>NZ_CP197246.1:0-4800000 GCF_052076145.1 Kitasatospora sp. McL0602
CGAACGGGTCGGCGAGTTCCGGGGCCGCCCGCTCGACCAGGGCCCTTACATGTTCGTCTGGGTCGACGCGCTGACCCAGAAGGTCCGCGAGGGCGGTCGCGTGGTCAACGTCCACTGCCTGGTCGCGGTCGGCGTCAACAACGAGGGCCAGCGCGAGGTTCTTGGCCTGGATGTCGCCACCACCGAGGACGGAGCCGGCTGGCTCGCCTTTCTCCGGTCGTTGGTCGCCCGCGGACTGGGCGGTGTCAAGCTGGTTGTCTCCGACGCCCACGCCGGCCTGGTGGACGCCATCGGCGCCACCCTGCCCGGCGCGTCCTGGCAGCGCTGTCGAACGCACTACGCGAGGAACCTGCTGTCGCAGGTTCCGAGGTCCGCCCAGCCGTGGGTCGCCACTCTCCTGCGGACTGTCTTCGAACAGCCCGACGCCGGCGCGGTGCGAAAGCAGATGGCCACGGTCATCGCCGCCCTCGACGAGCGATTCCCCAAAGCCGCAGAGCACTTGGACAGCGTCCGCGAAGACCTGCTGGCGTTCGCGGCCTTCCCGAGAACGGTCTGGAAGTCGATCTGGTCGAACAACCCGCAGGAGCGCCTGAACAAGGAGATCCGGCGCCGCACCGACGTCGTCGGAATCTTCCCCGACCGATCCTCGATCGTCCGCCTGGTCGGCGCCGTCCTGTCCGGGCAGAGCGACGAATGGGCCGAACAACGGCGCTACATCGGCTCCGAGATCCTCGGCCGCTGCCGCCTCCACCCGATCGAGGGAGAAACCCCCGACGAGACCACCACCGCCGCCCTCACGGCCTAACCTGAAACTGGATCACCGAGTGGCCGTCGATACACCACTCCAGCGGACGTGACCTGAGGATACTTTTCGGGTATGGCTGATCATCGCTCAATTGACGTTGGAGGAGTCCGGCTTGCCTACCAGGTCTCGGGACCGCTGGATGCTCCGCCGCTAGTTCTGTTGCACGCTCTGGGCGAGGGCGCCACGGACTGGGACTCGGTGGCGCCCGCCTTCGCCCGCTACTGGCGCGTGTACGCACTCGACCTGCGTGGTCACGGTCAGAGCGACTGGCCGAACCACTACTCGCTGGAACTCATGCAGGCCGACGTACTCGGCTTCCTGGATGCGCTGGCACTTGACCGTGTGGACCTGATCGGCCACTCGATGGGTGGGATCGTGGCCTATCTCCTCGCCGAGGACCATCCGCGGCGGGTGGACCGACTCGTATTGGAGGACGTTCCAGTTCCACGTCCCCGGGAGCTGACCTCCCCAACCAGGCCAGAGGGGGAGCTGCCCTTCGACTGGGAGATGGTGTTGGCCATCAGGAGGCAGGTCGACGTGCCTAACCCGGCATGGCTGGAGCGGTTGAGCCAAATCACGGCGGTGACCCTCATCGTGGCCGGCGGTCCAGACAGCCATGTGCCCCAGGACGGCATTGCCGAGTTGGCCCGTCGCATTCCGGGTGGGCGAGTTGTCACCGTTCCAGCCGGACATCTGATCCATCACACCGAACCGGAGGCGTTTACGGAGGCGGTCCTGGCGTTCCTGCGTGCCTGAGGGAGATTTCCGAACTCACGAGCAGGCCAGGATGTTCATCAGCTCCTGGTGCTCCTGGTGGGCCTTCTTCTCCCGGGCCTTCTGCCGCTCGTCGTAGGCGGCGCGGGTGTCCGGGCTCTCTCCAGCGCGTCCAGCAGAGTGTGCCGGCCTTGGCGGCCGTAGCGCCACCACACCGGCCCGAGCGGGCCGTGCTCGGCCAACAGCTCCAGGGTGGTGGTGATGACCGGCACCGCGCCGTTGTACTCGCGCCAGCCGTCCCCGTCGGCATCGTCTCCTCGGATGACCCACCAGCCACCGCCCCAGGCGTCGCGGCCCAGGTCCGCCACCGCCTGCTGACGGTTGGCCAGGGCGAGGGGCCCGGCGTCGGTGACGACCAGGGCGACGGGCGGGTGGCCCGGCCGGGTGTGGCCGGGCCAGGTCCGGCGCCACCAGTGGACCGTCCCGGTCGGTCGGGTCCTCGGTGGCCAGCGCCGGGTCGATGCTCTTCACCTTCGTGCGGAACAGCTCGCGGTAGGCGGTGAACTTCGCGGCCACCCGCTCCGGCGACATGGTGGAGCGGTCGACCTCGACCATCAGCACCGGCGCGCGGTCGGGGTCGTCCTTGCCCGGTCTGGGCGGCGGCCTGCGCCAGGTGGCCGAGGAGGTGGGCGGTGAGGACCAGGTGCCGGCGCCGGAACGGCTCCACTTCGCCTGGGCGCTCGGTCTCCTGGTCCTGGACGAAGCGGAGCACCGGCGGGCCGGGACGGGTGCGGCCGTCGTCTGCTGCGCGGGGACGTCGGCGACAGTGGGGGCGGCCGCGGGACGCCACAGGGCTTCGACGGGCGAAGCGGCACCGATGGGTACGAGCGGGGCCATCCCACTGCCCTCAGGCGTCGAGAACATCCGCCCCAGGCCGGACGCCCGGATATAGCATCGTGATCATGGACTTCCTGACCGGCACCACCACCGACCAGGCACCGGCCAATCCGAATGCCACCGACGACATACTGGCCAGCCAGCCAATCGGCTACTGGAGCGGTCAGGCTCACGCCGTCGTTACCAGGCATCTGCGTGACGCCATGGCAGGGATCGACGTCACGCAGCCGCAGTACTGGGTGCTCAACAGCGTCAAGTACCAGCCTGCGGCGCCGAGCCGCGACGAGATAGCCGCCCAGCTGCTGCCCCTCGCGGATGGGCAACACGAGATCCCCCGCGTCGTCGCCCAGCTGCTCCACCGTGGCTGGCTACGGACCGACGCCACAGACCACCTGTACCTCACCGATGCAGGAGAAGCGGCCAGGACACGGCTGCGTGAACTGGTAACCGATCTTCGTGCCGTGGTCCACGACGGCATCAGCGACGACGACTACGCGGCCACGCTCAAGGTGCTGCGCAGGATGATCTCCAACATCGAGGCCGCCGGAAAGCCATAGGGCGTTGGGGAAAAGCATCCCCCGGCAACCAGGAGGTGGTGTTACGACAGCTCCGCGAGGAAGCCGACCAGCGCGCCGCCCTACCCCACCGATCGAACCCCAGCACGTCCAACACGGGCGCAGCCCGGCGTTCGCCTCCCGGCGGCCTCCCGCTTCTCTTCAGCCTCCCGTTCCAGCCGTTCCTTTCGGTCCTGGCGGCAGGACCAGCAGCGGCCGCTGCGGCGGCGGGTCCACTGGCCGTGGAGCCCGTACTCGTAGGTGCTCTCCTGCGTGGGGACCTGGCTGCAGTCGGTGCATGCCAGGGTCTGCATCAGCGCGCGGTGGGCCTGCTTGGCCTTCTTCTCCCGGCGGCCTGGCGGGTGTCGTAGGCAGCCCGGCTGTTCGGGTCCTCCAGCGCCAGCGCCTCGATGAGGGAGCACCGGGGTGGCCGGTGCTGCCGGTGCCCGGAAGTGGATGCCGACGTTGCCGTGGTCGCCACGGGTGACGCCCCATACGGTCAGGTCCTGGGGATCGGTGGCCAGGCCGGTCTCTTCCAGCAGTTCCTGGGCGGCGTGCCGGCGAAGGGCTGCCAGGTCGAGCGTCTTGCCCGCTGTGGGGGCTCCGCCGATCTGCCGGGCAGCGCCCGCTGTCGCGGGTGGGCGGTGGAGGCCGAGCTCCGCCCGACGATCAGGTCGCCGTCCTCGATGCCTTGCAGGACGGTGACGAACACGGACGCCGGCAGCCAGGCGCAGGTCCGGGCGCTGCGCAGCGCGCGGTAGTGGTAGGTGACGTGGGCCCACTGCAGCAGCAGCTCGGTGCTGCTGCAGTGGGCTCGACGGCGTTGCAGGCCGCTGCGGGGTCGTCGAACAGGGCTGGCTGGCGGGCCGGCGACTCCTCTCAGGGCCGACTCCAGGGCCTTCTGCACCGTCAGGAAGCCGACCCCGTACTTGCGCTGCAGGGCACGCTGAGACAGGCCGGCGCGCGAGTCACGGCGGATCGCCGCGTACAGATCGACCTTGGACTTCGGCAGCACCCGGACCCCCTCGTCGTGACGAGCACAGCCATGGTCCCGAAGCAAGCACCCGAGTGCTCTCAAAACTCGGCGACATCACTCTCCCGTGGCACGGGGTGCTCTCGCCGCCGAGCGACAGGTGCTCTCACTGCTCAGGCACGAGTTCTGTGGTTGGTGACCGTGGGTAACGAGATTCATAATACGGAGGCTTGATCAGTAGGGTGTCCCGGATTGAAGTTGCGCCGACGTGCGGACAAAGCGGACGAAGGCGCTCTGGCTGAGCCTCTTGGAAGGACTCCTGATGCATCCGAGCGTCGCCAGGCTGGCTGAGCTGATGCCACCACACGCCGGAGCCGGTGATGCGATCGATTGGGATGAGGCCCGCCGGAAGTGGGGGACTGACTTCCCCGCGGACTACCGCGACTTCGTCTCTGTCTACGGTGGTGGCTCGATCGACAACGGCTTCTTCGTAGGGCTGCCGCTCCTGGTTGCCCCGGGGGTCCGACGCCCACTGACGTTCGAGGAGTTGAACGAGGACGGATACGGCCTGCTGGATCTGGAGCCGGATGAGGACCCGGACCTGCGGGGACGGATCTCCTGGGCGATGGACTGCGGTGCCAACCATGCATTCTGGGACACCTCGGATCCGGACCCGGACAGCTGGACCGTCCTTGTGCTCGCACGCGAAGGCGACTGGGTGGCCCACGCGTGCGGGATGGTCGAGTTCCTCGTCGGCCTCATGACCGGAGAAATCACGAGCATGGGCGGATTCTCCCCCGAGCAGGCGCTCTTCTTGAACTGGCGGGAGGAGCGGCTCCTCAAGGAGGCGGGGATCGATCCCTGGCCTCACACCTGAGAGTCGAAGGCGGTGCTCAGTCGGCCAGCAGGACCCGCTTGCGCAGAAGGTCGAAGCCCGCACGACCGTACATTTGGCGTTTGATCATCTTGATGCGGTTGACGTGCCCTTCGACCGCGCCGGAGCTCCAGGGCAGCGTCAGGCCGGCGATCACGGCGTCACGTCCCCGGGTCTTGACGGCATGGCAGTTGGGGCAGAGCACCACCATGTTGACCGGATGGTCCAGGCCTCCGTCTTTCAGGCCGTCGACGTGGTCGACCTCGACGATGGGCTGCTCGTTGCGGCCAATCACATGGAAGCCGGGATGGCCGCATCCGGGATGCTCGCAGCGGCCCCCGGCGCGCTCCCGGAACACGGCCGAGCGCACCACCTCGGTCTTCAGCGCCGCACTGGTGGCGGGACGGGCGCTCTGTGCCGCCTCCTCCGCCTCGACGCGCTGCCGGTAGGTCGGCGGCGGTGCCGGTCGGCCCCACTCACCGAGGCGCTCCGCGGTCCGTGCCGCTGTGTCAGCCCGGTCCGGTTGGTCCGCAACCGGCGCGGTGTACCAGTCCGGTGCCGTGACACCGCTGATCCGCTCCAGGTCGAAGCCGTGCTCCGTCAGGCGGAACCGAGCCCGGTCGACTTCCTCGTCGGTGAACAACTCCCTGAACCAGGGCAGGCACACCGCAAATTCGACGCTGGAATCGAGCTTCTTCTTCTCCCACAGCTTGGCAAATCCGTCGGATGTGTCCTTGACCGAGGCCAGAAGCTGCTTCGCGGTGATCACCCCGCCGGAGATCACGATCATCTTCAGGAAGGCGGTCGGGTTTACCCCGCCTTCTGCAACGCTGGTACGCCGGCCCGGAGGTACGCCTCGAACCTCTTGCCGAGCTCGCCGTACCCATTGTCACGAACCATGGTGAATGCCTCCCCCCGGCCCGCGAACTCCGCGCGCCTCCGCCGATCCTAGGCCCCGACACCGAGGCGCCGGGGCCGGGGCCGGTCCCACGAGTTCCGCGATCAGATGGGCAGCGGCAAGTCGAAGCCGGGTCGCTCCGGGTCCAGATGGCCGCCGCAACCGCAGGCCGTGTCGTGGGTATGCGGAGCCGGGGCGGTGTCGAGGCGGGTCGACGGGTAGGTCGGCTCGGCGTCGTGCGGCTGCGGCCCGCTCGACTTCCTCCCCGCCCCCGAGTTGCCGGTCGAGGGCGGGGTACCGTCCCGCCGCCGAGCTCGCCTACACCGCCGGCACCGGCCAGGAACGCCACCGGCCGCGAGCGTTCGTGGAACGCCACCGGTCCCGGTGTCGGCGCCGAGGAGGCCGCGGCGCAGCTGGCGGCGTGCGCCCGGGTGTGGGATCAGGCGGGCCCGGACGGCGGGAGTCGGGCGTGGGAGCGGCGCTGACGGTCCTTCCCGTGGCTACTGGTGGTCCTGGTCGGCACGCCGGCCGCCGGGGTCCGCTCGGCGGCGGCGGACCTGCGCCTCGCCTCCGAGGAGAACCCGGCCACCGCCGAGATGCTGGCCGCCGTCCCGGCCGGCGCCGCCCGGCTGGCTGGCTGCCCGCCCGCCTCGGCGCGGGCAACACCCCGGAGCAGCTCGTTCTGCCGCCCGGACCGCTTCGCGACATCCAGCGCCGTCACCCCGGTCTGCGCGAGATCGCCGAGCGCCACCCCTCCGTCGGCGAGGTGCGTGGACTCGGCGTGTTCTGGGCGGTCGAGCTGGTCCGTGACCGTGGGACGCGCGAGATGCTGGTGCCCTACGCGGCGAGCGGAGCGCAGACCCGGCCGGTGGACGAGGTGGTCGCCGCCTGCAAGGAGCGCGGCATGTGGCCGGTCTACAACTTCAACCGCATCCACGTCGTGCCGCCGTGCACCATCACCGACGAGGAGGCCCGTCAGGGCCTGGAGATCCTGGACGAGGCGCTCAACGCCGCAGACCGGCACGTGAACGGACGGCCCCTGTCGACCGCCTGCCCCGCTACACCAGCTGAGAGGTACCCCATGAGAGCAGTCGTCGTACTCACGGTGACCGAGTGCCCTGACCCGGTTCCCGGCCCCGGCGAACTGGTGGTCCGGGTGGCGGCCGCAGGCGTCAACTACAAGGATGTGTACGAGCGCGAGGGCCGCAGCCCGCTGGCCGCCCCGCTGGTGCCCGGCAGCGAGGGAGCCGGGACGGTCCTCTCCGTCGGTCCGGGCGCCGACACTTTCGCACCCGGCGACCGCGTCGCCTGGTGGTCGGCGCCCGGCAGCTACGCCGAGCAGGCCGTCGTCCCGGTCCGGGCGGCGGTCCGGCTACCGGCGGACATCACGGAGCAGGCCGCAGCCGCCGTCCTGCCCCAGGGCCTGACCGCCCAGTACCTCACCACCTCCAGCTACCCGGTCATCGCCGGGGAGGCGGCGCTGGTGCCGACCGCCGCCGGAGGGCTGGGACAGCAGCTCGTCCGGGTGCTGCCCCGGCGCGGCGTCCACGTCGTCGGCACGGTCTCCACCGAGACCAAGGCCCGGATCGCCCGCGCTGCGGGCGCCCGGGACGTGCTGGTGCTGCCACCCGGCTCCGGGAACCGGCCGGCCGAGCTCGCCGCCCGGATTCGCGAACTCACCGGCGGCCGGGGCGTTGAGGTGGTGTTCGACGGCGTCGGCAAGGACACCTTCGAGCTGGGGCTGGCGTCCTTGCGCCGGCGCGGCACCTTCGTCCTGGTTGGGGCCGCCTCCGGCCCGGTCCCGCCGTTCGACCCCCAGCGGCTGGCGGCCGCCGGCTCGCTGTTCCTGACCCGGCCGACCCTGGTCGACCACGCCACCGCCCCCGAGGAGCTCGCCACCCGCGCCGCCGAGGTCTTCGCCTGGCTACGCGACGGCACCCTCACCGCCACCCACACCACCCACTACCCCCTCGCTCAGGCCGCCCAGGCCCAAACCGATCTCCAAGGCCGCCGGACCACCGGCAAACTCCTGCTCATCCCCTGAGCCCGCCGCTCCACCCGACTTTCGCGGGAGTGTCAGCTTCTTGGCTCATACAAGATGGGTGCAGATCTTCTGAGGGCGGCGTACGTTGCTGGCCTGCAGCAACGTACGCTGCTACGCCAGTGGAGCGGGTGGCGGGTCGGCTGGTCAGGCGACGTCGGCTGGGCTGGAGAGCAGATCGCCGGTTGCGGTACGCCGGTAGACGACCCGTCGGCCGACCCTCGTCCCGGCTATCAGGTCGGCCTCGCGCAGCACAGCAAGGTGGCCTCCGACGGTGCCGAGCGAGAGGCCGAGCTGGGCGGCGAGTTCGCTACTGGTCGCTGGGCGTTCGAGTTCGGTGAGGATCGCCGCCCGGCCGGTCCCGATCAGGCGGCCGAGGGCATGTTCGGGGCTCGGGTGTGCCGTCGTGGCGGAGCCGCGCGCCGGGTAGACCAGCGCGATCCGTCCGGGCGTCGCGTCGCAGAGCCAGGTGCCGCTCGACGCGCTGACCGGCACGAAGAGCATGCCCTCGTCGGCGACCACATGGTCGGGCCCGGGGCGGTTGCTGAAACGGATCGCGTCGGCGCCGACCCAGCCGCTGCCCCGGCTCATCTGCTCCAGGGCCCGGGGCCAGCCGTAGGCGGCGAGCAGGCCCGCCCGGTAGGTGACATCGCGTTCCAGCAGTGCCCGGCGGCGCGGCCAGTCCGGGAGCACGCAGTTCCTCCAGACGTACCGGAACAGGTCGGCCGTCCTGGCCGCCCAGCCGTGACCGGTCAGCCAGTTCAAGTCGTGCTGCTTCCAGCTGTGCGCGACGGCCGCCTCCAGCTCGGCGCGCGCCTCGGTGTCGGAGATCCGGGTGACCTCGGCCAGCTCGGTGGCTAGCACGGTCCGCATGCCGCCCGACGGCGCAATGACGACGAATCCGGGCAGCCACTTGGTCGAGCCGAGCAGCCTGACCAGGCCCTTGGCGAAGGGGTCTGCGTCCAACAGGGCGTCGAACGCACCAAGATGACGAGTGTGCCAGGGGTGCAGCCACGGGTCGGTGCAGGGTCTGCCCAGCAGGATCGTCGACGCCAGGGTCTCGGCGAGCGGCGAGAGCGCGAAGCGCGACCGCGACAGGGCCATCGAGCTGAGCCGCAGCAGTGTCATCTTTCGCCTCCTGGCGAAACGATACCGTCCGCTCCCCGGCCACCGGAGACTCTGGCCGGTGCTCACACCTCTCCTTCGACAGACGCACTTCCGCTGGTTCTTCGCCGGGCGGCTGGTGTCCCTGCTCGGCAGTTCGATGGCGCCGGTCGCGCTGGCCTTCGCCGTCCTGGATTCCGCCCCCGGCTCCGGCGATCTCGGGGTGATCCTCGCCGCCCGGATGCTGCCCCTGCTCGTGTTCCTCCTGCTGGGCGGGGCCACCGCCGACCGCCTCCCGCGCCGGACGGTGCTGGTGGCCGCCAACCTCGGCTCGGCACTCACCCAGGGTGGTGTTGCGGTACTGCTGCTGACGGACCGGTACTCGCTGCTTCCGGTGGCCGCGCTGGAACTCCTGAGCGGCGTGGTCGCCGCGTTCACCACCCCCGCCCTGCGGGGCGTCGTGCCCCAACTCGTCGACCGGACACTGCTCCAGCAGGCCAATGCAGCTCTTGGCTCGGCGAACAGCGCCACGAAGGTCCTCGGACCGAGCCTCTCCGGGGTACTGGTGGTGGCCGTCGGCGGCGGCACGGCGATCGCCTTCGACGCCCTGACGTACCTGCTCGCGGCCGGATGCCTCGCCCGGCTCCCCCTCATCTCAGCCGCGCCCAAGCGCCAGAGCAGCACCGTGCTCAGAGACATCCGTGACGGCTGGACGGAGTTCCGCCGCCTGCCGTGGGTATGGACGGTGACCGGCGCCTTCTGCCTCATGAACCTGGTGCAGACCGGCACCTGGCAGATCCTCGGGCCCACCCTCACCCGGCAGCTCAGCAGCGAGGCGGTCTGGGGGTTCGTGCTCAGCGCCCGTGGGGCAGGCCTGCTGCTGATGAGCGTGCTGATGTACCGGCTGGCGGTCCGGCACCTGCTGCGGCTGGGCCAGCTGGCGAGCGCGCTCGGTGCGCTGCCCCTGCTGGCGCTCGGCGCGCGCCTGCACGCCCCCTGGCTGACCGGTGCCGCGTTCGTCGCAGGGCTGGGTTCCGCCGTCTCCGGAATCAGCTGGGAGACCTCGCTGCAGGAACACGTCCCCGCTCACGCGCTCTCCCGCGTCTCGTCCTACGACGACCTGCTCTCCTACCTCGCGATACCGATCGGCCAGCTCAGCGTCGGCCCGCTCACCCAGACCTTCGGCGGCTTCCGGGTGACTGCGACCGCGGGCATCCTCTACGCCGCGGCGGCCTTGGCTCCGCTCGCCTCCACCGCCGTCCGCCGACTGCCGCACGCACGAGCCGAGGTCAGCTGAGGCCGGTCTCCAGGGCGTCCAGGGCCAGCCACCGGCCGCCCCGCACACGCCATCCAGGCAAGGCCAATATGTACATCGAACTTCAGGCGCAGATCTGAGGGTGCCTCGTTGGGGTGATTCGCGGGCTTCTGCGGTGGGACCGAAATGGTGGGCTTCTAGCGTCGTGGGCGTGGAGCCCGCCGTGGGTGCGGGTGCCGAGCCGGGGGTGGGTGGTGTGGTGCCGTCGTTGATCGAGGCGCTGGAGGCCAGGGAGGCTGAAGTGCGTGGCCGGGCCGATCGGCTGCGCGAGCAGATCGCCGGGCTTTCCGAGGAGTTGTCCCGGCTGGAGGTGCAGCTGTCGCGGCTGCGGGTCACGCGGGGGACCGTGGATGAAGTCCTGGCCGACGGGCCGTCCTCGTCGCCCGGTGGCCAGGTGGCCGGGGACGGGGACGGGGACGGGGACGGGGACGGCTCTGGCGGGGTGGCGGCGGCGTTGCTAGTGGCCGAGGCGGAGCTGGATGTGACGGCGATGTCGCCGGAGTACCAGGCGGTCATCGGCCTGTTCGCGACCACGGGGGCGGCGATGCGCTGCAAGGAGGTGCGCGCAGTTGGGGGTCGGGTCCGAGGCGCGTCATGTGGAAGGGATGCGTGCGAAGTTGAAGCGTCTGGTCGAGCGCGGGATCCTGGCCGAGACCGCGCCGGGGCTGTTCAAGGTGGACGGGCGGAGGCAGGGATGGTGAGCGCGGCGCACGACGCTCCTCGCCCACCGCGGCACCACTGATCGTGGCGCGGTTCACCAAAAGCCAGTGCCAGCCGTGTCCCGACCGTCCCCGGTGCACGAGCTCCAGCGGCGCGCGGAACGTGGGCTTCCCCCCGCGAGAGCTCCGTGACCTGCAAGTCCGTGTCCGCACTGAGCAGCAGACGCCGGAGTGGAAGGCCCGCTACGCGGTCCGCTCCGGCGTGGAGGGCACAATCAACGAGTTCGCCCACGGCCACGGCATGCGCCGCTGCCGCTACCGCGGACAGCCAAAAGCGCACGTACAGCACGTACTCACGGCCATCGCCGTGAACACCGAACGGCTCAGCGGCCGGCCAGCCACGCAGCGGGCCCCTTCGCCGAGACCGCCAACCGCCTTCCAGGCCCTTCTGGACCAGCAGGGAATCCCCCGGTCGAAGTCCTGGCGCACCCTAAGCAGTTGACCATATCGATCAAGATCACCGACAGAGTCAAGCTCAGTGAGAGTCGGAGCCATTTGTGCTCTTGTGAAAGCCTGGCTGGCGCCGCGTGCTTCATGCATCGGCAGTGGGCTTGGGAGCCACCCCGATCGAGTGACGCTGGGTCAGTGGTCTGCGGTGTCAGCGTCGGGCGGCGATCAGCAGCCCGGCGAGGGCGAGGAGCATCCAGGCCGCGAGGTAGGTGAACGCGGCGGTCGGGGAGACGGCGGTCCAGAGGATGCCGGTGATGGTGCTGGCGGCGAGGTTGCCCAGCGATTGGACGGTGGCGAGCAGCCCAAAGGCGGAGCCGCGCAGGTCCTTCGGCGCGAGGGCGGCGACGGCGGAGTGCTGGGCAGTCTCGACCGCGCCGATGCCGACCCCGGCAAGAACGAACGGGATGGCCAGGACCGCGACGACGGCGCCGGTGGTGGCGAACATGACGTAGGCGGCGGCGAACGCGGCGACGCCGCCGGCCAGCACCAGGACGGGGCCGCGCCGGCCTAGCCGGTCGGCGAGGCGCCCGGCCGGGACGGAGGCGATCGTGGCGGCGACGTTGTAGGCGGTGTAGAGGCCGAGCGCGATCGTGGTGGCGGTCTTGGTTCCGTGGTCGGGCGTCAGCAGGTCGGAGGCCCGCAGGATCAGCAGGGTCGCGGCGACGTTGCCGACCTCGAACGCGGCGACCGCGCCCAGCAGCCTGCCGAGGTCACCCTTCAGCAGCGGTCGGACGCGGATCTTCAGCGGGACCTTGTCCCGGCTCGTCGGGCGCGGGGTCTTGCGGATGGCGTAGAGGATCGCGACGGCGGCCAGCAGGCCGGGGATGACGGACAGGCCGATCGCCCACTGAACGCCGAGGGCGGCAACCAGGCCGAGGGCGAGCAGGGGGCCGAAGATCGCGCCGAGGTTGTCCATCATCCGCTCGAACCCGTACGCCCGGCCGTACGCGGAGGTGGGGACGATATCCGCCAGCAGCGCGTTGCGGGCCGGGACGCGAAGGCCCCGGGCGGTCCAGGCAGCGGCTCGCAGCAGGCCGACCTGCCACACGGCGGTAGCACCGGCGGTCGCCGCGCCGAGCACAGCGGTGGTCGCGTAGCCGCCGACGGCGACCTTGCGGCGCCGGGAGGGGTCGTCGGCCAGGACGCCGCCACCGAAGCGGGCCGCGCCGGCCAGCGCGTCGGAGACGCCCTCGATCACGCCCAGTGCGGCGGCCGGAGCGCCGAGGGTGGAGGTCAGCAGGCTGGGCAGCAGAGCGGTGGGGATCTCGTGGCCGACATCGGCCAGGAAGCTCGCTGTGCCGATGCCGCGCACACCCGGGCTCAACCACCCCCGGTCATCGGCGGCGGGCTCGGCGGCAGGCGTCACGGCGTTGGTCATGGCGGGCAGTCTCCCGCAGCTCACCGGGGCGCCGCACTGGCGGATGACACAAAGGGCCCCGCAAGCGCGGTCCAGTGGTCCGGCCAGTCGGCCTCGGCCAACCGGAGCAAGGCGGGTCGTAGGCCGTCACAGCTCGACTCCCCGGAAGATGGGCAGCTACTCCGCGAGTCGTCACCACAAGGTGGCTCTCGTCTCGCTGCCCAACCGGCCCTGAAATGACGACCTGTCCAATACTGGGGCCGCGACCGATGTCCTGCCGACTCCCGGTGCTGGCATGCTCGCGCCGGGAAAACGCCTGGTCACGGCTCTATCCGCACCGCGAGGAGAGGTCTAGTATTCCGGGCACGGCAGCCCCACCACGGGTACCGCAGGGCTGCCGAGCAGGTCGGCCGCGCCTTTAGGCGGTCGGCGCCTCCCACGGCCGGAGCCCCGGGCACCCCCCGTCCCCGGGCTCCGGCCGCGCTGTCGAGCGGAGCGGGCCACCCCGCGATCGCGGAGTGGCCCGCTTTTGATGCGCCGTCCGTGGAGGCGTGGTAGCGCGTTGTCGATCTGCCAGAACACGGATCGTCCCAGGTGCGATGACCAGCTGGTGAATGGCCCACGCTTCGGCGTTTGGCCGCTCAGTCGCGTTGGTGGTGGTGCTGGGACGCCCGGGGATCGCTCCCGGGGGTGGCACCGGCGTCAGCCGGTGTCTTCTCGTTTCAGCGCCCCTGGCCTGGGGCCCTTGCGGGCTCCGGGACTTGCAGGGGCTCGGCGAGCGTTTTGGGCCTCCCCCCTATCGGAGGCGACCGTCGTGAGCTGCCTTAGCGCCGCGTCGACGATGTTCGCGGTGCTGTTCTCGTGTCGGTGGACGACCGCACCGCACGAGGGGCAGTGGAACTTGCTGCGCGAAGGGTCGGAGCTTGGGTTTCGCTCCTTGCACTTCGCACAGGTGCCGTGGACGGGCTCGCCCTGGTCGAGGACGACGAGCTGCGAGCCGTACCAGGCGGTTTTGTATTCGAGCTTTTTGCGCAGGCTGCCCAGGCCGGCGTCCAGGAGATGCCGGTTGAAGCGGGCCTTGGCCTTGACGTTTTTGCCCGGCTTGGCCCGAGTGCCCTTGGCCGAGGCGGTGAGGACCGTCAGGGGGAAGTCTTCGATGGCGACGTGCGTGAAGCCGGTGGCGAGCTTCTTGGCCACGCCGTGCAGGAACGACGCGCGTCGGACCGTGATCTGCTGGTGCAGGCGGGAGACTCGGGCGGCTGCCTTCCTCCACCGCCCCGAGCCCCGTCGGCAACGGGACATCGCGCGCTGTGCCTTCGCCAGTTTGGCCAGGTTGTCGGCGAGCCGGCGGGGGTGCTGCACGAGGGCCGAGGTGGGGTCGGCCGGATCGAGGGGGCTGGACAGGGCGGCCAGGTGGTGGGAGCCCAGGTCGACGCCGACGAGTCCGCCGGCGCGCTGGCGGGCGCTGGAGCGGCCGATCTGCTCGACGAGTCCGCCGTTCTCGGCGGCCTGCCCCGCCTGGTCACGGCTCAGGTACGGGGTGCGGGCGCCGTCGTCGGCGACGTGCTCCCACAGCACGGGAACGTCCTGCTGCACCTTGGCCAGCACGGAGGCGTACCAGCGGTGGCCGCCGCGGGTGACGGTCACGGACTGGATGACTGCCTGGCCGCGCTCCACCAGCCGCGCCAGGCGCTTGCCGCTGTCGTGGATGCGGATGCTGCCCAGGCCTGGCATCACCAAGCGCCGGTAGCCGTCCGGGCGGATGATCGGCCGCTTCACGTCGTGGAAGAGAGCGAACGATTCTGCGTGGCCCTTCTTCTTGAACCTCGGGTAGCCGTTGCGGGGACCGGCGCGGCGGCCGGCGAGCGAGTCCTGCCAGTACCGCCAGGCGACCTGCGCACGGTCGAAGCCGGAGGTGAAGCAGTACACGTTGACCTCGCTCCACCACGGGCTGCCGCCCTCCTCCCTGGGCCCGTCCCGCTCCATGCGCCACAGGGCACTGGTGTCCGTGGCGGTCGGCGTGCGGAAGCCGGCACTGAACGCCTCGGCCTTGAGCGCGTTCACCATGGCACGGGCTTCGGCCAGGAGCTCGCGTTCGCCGGCAGTGCCGGCGGCGTCCGCGCGCACGGCGGCCAGCCGGCTGACCAGTGCCTCCTGCCCGGCCGGGGACGGGACCGCGGGCAGCGGGGGCTTGCCGGTGACGGTGAGCGTGAGGCTCTTGCGGTGGTGGTCCCATGCCTTGATCCGGTCGGTCAGCTCGGCGCCGTCGGCCCTGATCCGGTCCTTCGCCTCGGCTTCGCTCAGCCCCGCTTCGAGGTAGGCGGCCCGGCGCTCCGCCCATGCCTGGTGGGACTGGGTCTTCTTGGCCAGCGCGTAGTTGTAGGCCCAACGGCAGGCTCCGGCGTAGCGGGACAGGGTGGCGCGCTGGGCCTCGGAGGGATCCAGGGTGAACCGGTACGCGCGCAACACCTGCGTTCCGGGCATGAACGTTTCCTCCCCCACGCTTGCGTTACCCCAGGTGATCGGATCGTTCCGTACTGTAGAAGGTGGGGAATTTGGTGAGCGAATCGGTGATCACACAGATGGGCCCTTCCGGCATATGCCGAAATTGGCCGCAGCCACGAGAGTGAGACGTGGACACCGCGGGGCTACCGGAACACGAGGAGATCGAACCCATGGTCTGGTGGGCGGTTCGGGCCGCCGCCGTGCGATCCCCAGGACGCGCGAGTCGTTGACGACGTGACGGCGGGGTCCTTGGAGAGCGGCGGTAGACGATCGCAGGGTGCGGGGATGTCGACGATGTGGGAGAGCAGCGGGGCCTTCAGTGCAGGTAGCGTGCGGTGCTGCGGGCCGCCACGGCCGTACGTCCTCGCGCGCCGGGGGTCCTCGACGACCGGCCGGTTCCCTCGGAAACCGACTCTGGCCGCCGACCTCGGTCGGCGGCCAGACGGGTCGGCCGCGGCTGGGGGTGGGGTGTTGTCGGCGTGTGTTCAGCTCGTCTGGAAGCTGGTCCTGAACTTGAGGTAGAGCAGGTCGTCGTCGTCGGCGGTGAAGCCTCGGACTTCGATCCCGAATTTAGCCGGTGGCGTTTCCCTCGGCACCGTCATGGTGAATACCAGCTCGGTGTCACCGGGGTCGATCGAGTTGCCCGCGCTCCTGGAAGCGGTGAGGGTCCAGCCGTCGGTGTCTTCCCCCCGCAGCTTCCTGAACAGGTCGTACCGCTTCGTGAGCAGCTTGATGAGGCCGACCTTGACCACGATGTCCAGGTAGGCGCCGTCCTTGACCTGCCCCAGGACGCTCGCCTTGATGACGGCCTTCAGCTCGCGGCCGGTCAGGAGCGGATCCGGAGTGATCTCGATGCTCCGAATCTGCAGCGGGTCCGACGGTGATCCCGCGTCTTCGTAACTCCAACTAGTCATGCACAGAGAGTATCGGCCCAGTAGCTCCACGTGCCTAAATCTCGGGATGGCGCCTCGCAGCTGGCCCGCACCCTACTGGCCGCCGCACCCACCCCCGGCCAGGCCGCCCGCCTCACCCGCACCCACCTCAAGGCCGTGCTCAAGCGCGCCGACCGCCAGCGCGGCATCGACGCCGAGGTCGAGCGCCTGCACGCCGCCCTCCGCAGATGCGCCAGCTCCCGCTGGTCGAGACCGCGATGGGCCGCCAGACCCTGGCCCTGCTGGGCAAGTTCGAGGCCGCCTGCACCGCCGCGGACGACCTCGCCGAAGCCTCGGTCGAGCTGTTCGAGCAGCACCCCGACGCCGCGGTCCGCGCGGCGGTGGAGGACCTGCTGCTCGCGGCCGAGGAGAATCCGGCCGCCGCCGAGATGCTCGCCTCCGTCCCGGCCGGCGCCGCCCGCATCGAGGACCTCGAGCAGCACGGCCCGAGCGCGGGCATCTGGTATCCGCTCACCGACCCAGGCGCCTCACCGTGCGCCTGGCACGAGCTGGCAGTCTCCGGGAAGAGCCGCTGACCTGCGCCAATGTGGGTGCCGCTCCGCGAACGCCGGATGCGGCCGGCGGAGGCCATCAAGGTGCGGGCGGCCACACCGGAGCCGTCATCAAGGTTTCCGTGTGGGGTAAGGGGCGGGGCGTCAACGCCACTGGTAGGAGGCGCGGGTCATCGCCGGGAGCAGCAGCGGGCCGTCGGCCGTCGGGGTGCCGGGCCTGACGGCCTGGGCGAGGGTGGCTGCCGATGGCCGGGGAGGGGTGAATGCCGCCAGCCTCGTGGTCCATTCTTGAGATCGCCTCCCGGTATACCTCGCACCGGGAAATCAGCTGGTCACCAGCAGCGTTGTGGCCCGGTGCCAGCAGTGCCGCGGGGGAGTCTGAGAGGGAAGAGCATGTCGTACCAGGTCAGCGAGGCCGAGGCCGAGTTCGAGCAGGCGTGGGCAGATCCGCGCGCCACGCGGGCGCAGTCTCCGCCGGTCGACGTCAACCAGGTGCTGGCCGAGCGGTACACGACCGGCGAGCCGGTGCGGTTCACCCGGGCCATGCTCTGGGACTTGGAGATCCGCAAGGCCGCCACCCCGGGTGCGTTCATCCCGTACGTGGTCCGCGCGGGCAGCGACGCCGCCTGGGCGCCGGCCTCCCCGGGCGGCCCGCTGGGCGACACCTTCGTGCGGAAGTCGGAGCAGCGGCTGTGGGACCGGCCCGAGGTGTACGGGCTGGTCCTGGAGGAGGTCTACCTCGACCACGAGCGGCAGCTGGTGACCTTCCTGGGCCGCGCGCAGTTCCCGGACGCCGACGCCAAACCGCTGCACGCCGACCCCCGGCAGCCGCTCTTCCACATCCAGCACGGCGTCACCGGCACCGAGCAGCAGCCGCTGAACACCTGGCGCATCGTGCTGCTCACCGAACAGCCGGACACCGCGCTGATCGAGCGCTTCGCCGAGCAGGACCGTGACCCCTGGCTGCCCGGCTTCGTCGAGAACTACATCCGCGACGTCCTCACCGTACGGCTCGACCGCAAGGCCCTCGGCTGAAGGCTGCGGCGGACCCCGCCCTAGGGGCGTCGCAGTCGGCTCGGGAGGCTGGACCGAGCTGTAGAACCGGGCCCGGGCGTTGTTGTGCCAGAGGTGCCACCGGTCCGCGACTTGGACAGCCTGCGGGGCGCCGGTTCGGGCGCCTTCGGCGAAGAACGGGGCTCGATCACGGCAGGCGACCTCGATGCCGGGACGCTTTGCCAGCCACGCCGCGACAGTCGCCGCTTCCCGGTCCGGTAGCAGGTCAACCGGCCGCCGCGTCTCGATGTCGATCAGCACGGTTCCATAGACACGGCCCTTGCGCATCGCGTACTCGTCGACGCCAACCACCCGCGGAGACGGCAGCTGTGGTTCGGGAAGTGCATGGACGAGTCGCAGCACGGCGCTACGGCTGATCGAGACCCCGAGGGTGTCTGCCGGCCTGGCGCCGGCCCGGCCGGCCAGTGCCAGTCCGCGGCTGGCCAGCGCCGTTCGTAACCGCTCGGTCCACCGGCTGTGTCGACGGGTCAGACCCGGCACCTGCTCGGCAAAGGTCCGCTGCTCGCACGATGCGCTGGCGCAGATGAACCGGCGGACGTGCAGACGCAACATCACCGGTTGGCCCACGCTCGGCGTGTCCGTGGGAGAGCGCAGGTAGGAGCCGTGAAGCCGACTCGACCGGACTCCGCAGCACGGACACGACGCCTCGCCCGCCGTGGACCTCACCTCGACGCGAATCATCTCGCTGTTCACATCGACCGACAGCACCCTCAGGTCCGCGACCGCCGGAAACAGCAACGCCTCCAGCCGGACCAACACCTCGTTCACGGGCCAGAAGTGTCAGCGACAGTACGACGGCACCCAACGATTTTCAGGCAACCTCACGAGAACAGCCAAGAAGATCAACAATCACGCAGCGTGAGACCCCGCAGAACTCGTGCCAGAGCCACTTCACGTGAACGAAGCCACCTCGCCTACCTGCGCGGCTGACGGCCGGGCCGGTGGGGGTCAGTCCGTGACGGCCGGTTGTGCGGCGGCCCACCTGGTGGACCGCCAGGCGACCACCGCGAGGAACATCCCAAGCGGTCCCTCCGCGAGCCAGGCGAAGGAGAGCGACTGCACGTAGTCGATGCCCGCGTGCGAGGTCACGGTGTCGAACCAGGCGTCGACTAGGAAGAGCGTGCCGGTCGCGGCGGCCACCGGGGAGGCCCGGACATCCCGCCGCCGCGCCAGCAGCGCGACCCCCACCAGCCCGACCACCTCGGCGACGTCCAGCCCCACCCAGGCCACGCCCCAGCGCCGCACCGTGTACTCACCGGACTCCATGGTGACGGCGAGGTAGATGATCCAGGGGATCAGCGGGGCGGCGCAGCAGAGCAGTATGCTCGCCGTCCGCCGCCCGGGCGTCGGCTTCTCTTGCGGGGGCATGTCCGTCCTTCTGTCGGTCTTTCGGACAATCATGGCTGCCGGCCGGGACCGCCCACGCGCCGGGCCCGTCGGTGTCGGTCCGGTGTCGGTCCGGCGGCAGGCTCCCACGCTAGGCGGGTGGCTTTTCGGCACCTGTTCACGGAGGTGAGGCCCCAGAAGCACCTATCGCGCGGTGCAAACCTTCGGCTCCGCCTCCACCGGCAGGGCGATCAAGACGCTGCACGGGGCAGCGGCCCGCAACGCCACGGAAGCGTGGTTTGGCCGCGAGCCCATTGCCGCGGGTGGAGGCAGGAGGGCAGCTGGGAAATGGGTCCTGGCCAACATCCTGCGCACCGACATGCCGATGCACCGCCCCATGCCCGCCGACACCGAGCTCGCCCGCGCCATCGCGGTGATGGCGAGGGCCCAGCAGGACGCGACGTGGAACCGCCAGCCGATTTCCAACCAGCTCCACTCCCTGCTCCGCGAGTACTACCCCGCAGCCCACAACGCCTTCGCGCTCTGGCAGAACGGCCTCTGCCGACCCGAGGCCCGCGAACTCCTGCGGCTGGCACCCACCCCGGCGCGCGCGGCACGCCTGACCCGTAGCCAGATCACCGCCGCCCTCAAGCGCGCCGGCCGAAGCCGCAAGCTCGACACTGAGACCGAGCGCCTGCGCGAGGTCTTCCGCGGCGTGTACGCCCACCAGCCCCAGCTCGTCGAGGACGCCTCGGCAAGCAGATGCTCGCCCTCCTTCACCAGCTCGACGCCACCTGCCAGGCCGCCAACGAACTCGCCCGGGACGGTCGAGGATCTCTTCCCCCAGCACCCCGATGCCGAGATCCTGCTGTCCTTTCCCGGCCTCGGGGTGCAGCTCGCCGCGCGCGTCCTGGCCGAGGTCGGTGACGACCGCGCCCGCTTCGCCGACGCCCGCGGCCTCAAGGCCTACGCCGGAGCCGCACCGGTCACCCGCGCCTCCGGCAAGAAGAGCCACGTCGGCCGGCGCATGGTCAGGAACAACCGCCTCAACCACGTCGGCTACCTCTGGGCGTTCTCCGCCCTGCGCACCTCCCCCGGAGCCGGCGCCCACTACCGTGCCCGCCGCGAACACGGAGACTGGCATGCCGCCGGCCGGCTGCCCGCCGACCGTGCCGACGCCCTGGCCGCTCTCGACCCGTGGTGGAACCCGCCCTGGCACGTGCGCTGGCAGACCACCTACCACGCCGTCAAAGCCCAGACCGCGGGCCGCGCCCTCGACCCCGCCCAGGGCTTCCCCGACCTGCCCCCGCAGGCCACCCGGTGGCTGTTCACCCAGTACGCCGCCTACCCC
Organism: Kitasatospora sp. McL0602; assembly: GCF_052076145.1. Classification (NCBI taxonomy): domain Bacteria; kingdom Bacillati; phylum Actinomycetota; class Actinomycetes; order Kitasatosporales; family Streptomycetaceae; genus Kitasatospora; species Kitasatospora sp. McL0602. The sequence continues at coordinate 20,402 of NZ_CP197246.1, forward strand.
ACCCTCCACCGGGGATGCGGTGCCAGGTTGGGAGTCGGTGAGCTGATTGGGCTGGTCAGCTGGAAGACTGGTCGCCTGTGAAGAATTCTGATCTTGCTCGCCGCATCCACGCCGCTTCCCATCTGACCGGGCAGTTCACGCTCAGGTCCGGACGCACCGCCACCGAGTACTTCGATAAGTACCGGTTCGAGGGCGACCCCGTTCTGCTCGACGAGATCGCCCAGCGGATGGCCCCGCTCGTGCCAGCCGGAACCGAGGTTCTGGCCGGTCTGGAGATGGGCGGCATTCCGGTGGTGACCGCACTCGGCCGGCACACGGGTCTGCCGTGCGCCTTCGTACGTAAGCAGGCCAAGCCGTATGGCACATGTCGGCTGGCCGAGGGAGCCGAAGTAGTCGGGCGCCGTGTGCTGGTAGTCGAGGACGTGGTGACCAGCGGCGGACAGATCGTGCTGTCGACCGCCGATCTGCGCGGCCTCGGGGCCGCCGTGAACGAGGCCCTGTGCGTGATCGACCGTGAGCAAGGCGGTGTTGATGCCCTCGCTGCGGAAGGCATCAGCCTGCTGTCGCTGCTGACCGCAGAGGACTTGCGCACCGCTGCCGTCGGCTGACTGGCCGCCTGGCAGTGACGAGCTCTGAGGTGCCCCGAGCTTCCCGGACAGTGGCCTGCTCACAGGCGTCCAGACAGTCCGTCGGGCGGACCGTGGCCACCTCGGCGAGGGAGTCACACAGGCCGGTCAACTGGGCCCGGTGGTCCAGCCCGGGGACCTTGGGGGTGCCGCAGCAGCAGCCCCGGCAGACCGTGACGGTGCAGCGGGCCGCCGTCCCCTGGACGGGGGCGGCGGCCTTGCGCGGGTTGCGGCGGCTCACTTGCCGCCCTCGGCGCTCGTGCGCTTCCACGCGGCCTCGCGCAGCAGCCGCAGGCCGTTGAGGCCCACGATCACCGTGGAGCCCTCGTGCCCGAGGACACCGAGCGGCAGCGGCAGAGTACCGGCGAGGTCCCAGACGACCAGGCCGGTGATGAACACCGAGGCGATCACCAGGTTCTGCACCACGAAGCTGCGGGCCCGGCGGGAGAGCGCGACGACGGCGGGGACGGTGGCGAGTTCGTCGCGCACGATCACCGCGTCCGCGGTCTCAAGGGCGAGGTCGGAGCCGGCCCGGCCCATCGCGATGCCGGTGTGGGCGGCGGCGAGCGCGGGGGCGTCGTTGACGCCGTCGCCGATCACCAGGACCCTGCGGCCGGCCTTCTCCTGCTCCTGGACGGCGGTGACCTTGTCCTGCGGCAGCAGCCCGGCCCGGACGTCGGTGATGCCGACCTCGGCGGCCAGGCGGGCGGCTGCGCGCGGGTTGTCGCCGGTCACCAGCATCGGCGCGCTGCCGGTGAGCGAGGCCAGGGAGGCGACCGTGGCGGCGGCGTCCGGCCGCAGCCGGTCCGCGATCCCGAGCACGCCCACCGCAACGCCGTCCACCTCGACCAGCACGGCGGTGCGGCCGTCGTCCTCCAGCTCACCGGCGACGGCCGCAGCCTTGCCGGACACGGCGTCCTCGGCGCCGTTCAGCAGCCGGGCGGGGGCCCCGACGGCGACCGTGCGCCCGGCCACGGTGGCGGTAACGCCGATACCGGGAGCGGAGGTGAAGTCCTCCGCGGAGGCCAGGACCAGGTTGCGGGCGCGGGCGGCGTCCACGACCGCGCGGGCCAGCGGGTGCTCACCGCGGTGCTCGGCCCCTGCTGCGAGCGCCAGCAGCGCGTCCTCGGTCAGGCCGGAGCCGGCCAGCGGCCGGATGTCGGTCACACGCGGGGTGCCCTGGGTCAGCGTGCCGGTCTTGTCCAGGGCGACCGCGTCGACCTGCCCGAGGCGCTCCATCACCACGGCGGACTTCACCAGCACACCGTGCCGGCCCGCGTTGGCGATCGCGGAGAGCAGCGGCGGCATGGTGGCCAGCACCACGGCGCACGGTGAAGCGACGATCATGAAGGTCATCGCCCGCAGCAGTGAGCCGGTCAGCGCCGCGCCGAAGGCCAGCGGGGTGAGGAAGACGGCGAGCGTCGCCGCGACCATGCCGATCGAGTACCGCTGCTCGATCTTCTCGATGAACAGCTGCGTGGGGGCTTTGGTCTCGGAGGCTTCCTCGACCATCTTGACGATCCGGGCGATCACGGAGTCGGAGGCGTCGTGTTCGACCTTGACCCGCAGGGCGCCGGTGCCGTTCAGGGTGCCGGCGAAGACCTCGTCGCCGGCCTCCTTGGCCACGGGCAGGGGTTCGCCGGTGATGGTGGCCTGGTCGACCTCGCTCGCACCATCCAGGACGCGGCCGTCGGCGCCGACGCGCTCGCCGGGGCGGATCAGGATGGTGTCCCCGACCGCGAGTGCTTCGGTGGCGACCGTCTCCTCGGTGCCGTCGTCCAGCAGCCTCGTAGCAGTGGTGGGGGCGAGGTCGAGCAGGCCGCGCACGGAGTCGGCGGTGCGGGCGGTGGCCAGGGCCTCCAGGGCGCCGGAGGTGGCGAAGATGACGATCAGCAGCGCGCCGTCCATCACCTGGCCGATCGAGGCCGCGCCGATCGCCGCGACGATCATCAGGAGATCGACGTCGAGGGTGTTCTCCCTCAGGGCCTGCAGTCCGGCCCAGCCGGGCTCCCAACCGCCGGTTGCGTACGCGAGGGCGTAGAGCGGGGCCCAGGCCCAGGCACTCACGCCGGCCAGCTGAAGCGGCAGCGCGATCAGGAAGAGCACCAGGGCGGCGGCGGCCCAGCGGGCCTCGGGCAGTGAGAACACCCGCGTGCGCCGACGGGGAGCGACACCGGGGAGCGAGGCCGCGGCGGGCGCGGGGCGCTCGGTCAGGGTCGTGGACATGGCAGGGATTCCTTCGGGCAGGATGGGCGACTCACCCACCATACAGGAATGCATGAACAGGTCTTCATGCGTCGTCGGTATGATGGGCACATGGGTCATGGAGTCGTCACTGCCGCAGAGAACGCCGTCCCGCGTGCGCGCCTGGACGCGGCCAACGCCGCGAAGGTCGCCACCACCCTCCAGGCCCTGGCCACCCCCTCGCGGCTGCTGATCCTCGCCCGCCTGCGTGAAGGCCCCTGCGCCGCGACCGAGCTCGCCCACGCTGTCGGGATGGAGCAGTCAGCGTGCTCGCACCAGCTGCGGCTGCTGCGCAACCTCGGCCTGGTCACCGGCCAGCGCAACGGCCGCTCCGTGGTGTACGCGCTGTACGACAACCACGTCGCCCAGCTCCTCGACCAGGCCGTCTACCACATCGACCACCTGCGCCTGGGGATCAGCGACGCCTACGAGACGGAGGACACCGCCCTCGCCGAGCCGTGACCGCAGCGCCCGCTGGCTCCGCCCGCTCCGCTTCCACTTGGAAGCGCGTGCATCCTGTTCAGGGCAGGGCGTTGCCGTTGAAGTACCACAGGGCGCTGACGTACCAGAGCACCGCGACGACCGTGATCAAGGTGCCGCCGGCGAGGGGCAGGACCCAGCCGGGCAGGCGGCGGGTGCGCACCAGTAGGACCTTCGCGGCGAACATGCCGTAGAAGAAGCAGCCGGCGAGGGAGTGCACGGCGATACGGGTCGTGGCGGTCTGTGCTCCGTAGGCGCACATGCACTGCACCGCGATCGGGATGGTGACGGCGAACAGGACGATCCCGCCGATCCGGTGGGCCATCGGCACACCGCGCGGCGGCTGGCCTGCTCCCGGGAGGCGCCCGTACATCCACAGCGCCAGGACCAGTTGCACGAGCGCCAGAGCCAGGACGGCCGTGGCCAGCCGTGCTTTGAGCCGCAGCGCCGCTGCGCCGGACTGGCCGAACAGCTGGGCGGTGTAGTCGGGGCTCTGGTGGCGGCCGGTGACGAACAGGGCCACAGTCACGGCGGCGGCAAGCGCGGCGGCAAGTGTCAGGCGCAGCGCGGTGGTGCCGGGGGGTGCCCACCGCGCGGCCAACTCGCGGATCGGCAAGGGGGGCCAGTCCCTTGTCGATGTCGAGCTGCATCCGGTGCAGGTGGCCCGTTGGGGGATGGGGCAGTAGTCAGTGGGGTCGGCGGCCAAGAATGTCGGCCCAGCGCGCGGCCCGGCGGGCAGCGGCCCGGTGATGGAGCCGCTCGGCGGCCGCCAGTGCGTACATGCTCTCCCACGGTTGCCGGTCGCTGAACTCGCCGAGTTCTTCGAAGTGGCGGAAGGCGCGCGAGCGGAGCCCCGCGACACTGAAGGCAGCGGCGAACACGGAGTGCACGGCTATCCGGCTGGCGTCCGGCTGGTACGCCGGGTGCAGCACGGACGCCTCGGCTGCCGCGATCAGGGAGCCCCGCACGCCGGGCCGTCGCCAGTACACGAAGCGCAGGCCACGACCCGTGTCCATCCAGTGCTCCAGGTGCGCCTCCACTGTGATCACCGCGCCGAGGCCGCCGGGGGCCGCCGTCCGTCGGCACTCCTCCGCGAAGGCGTGCACGGCCTCCCAGCTGCCGCTCCACTTAGGGCAGAGCTGCTGCAGCAACTGGCTCTGCGCGTAGTAATGGCCGGGGCTCACAGCCACGACGCGGTCGTACCGGCGCCGGGCCTCGGCCTGGCCGAGCTGCAGGCCACGGGCGGTCATCAGGCTCAGGTACCAGGCCAGGGCGGAGTCCTGGTCCAGATCGAGCGCGTCGGCGAGCAGCCGCTCGGCCTGGACCAGGTGCTCGTGGAAGCGTGCGAACTTCGAGGCGGAGACATGTTCGGCGCGGTAACCGGTTCGGACGATCCAGCCGAGCCGGATGTGGTTGTAAGCGAGCAGAACGCGGGGCAGGACCCCCTCCGGGGTATAACCGGCAGCAGTGATCGCCGCGTTCAGCATGGCGGCCACCCGGGGAACCTCGGCGACCGTCCGGGCAGCGGCGACGACGTCATTCTGCTCAGTCAGCTCGGCGAAGCCCGCGCGGATCGCCACCCAGTCGCCGGTCTGCGCGGCGGCCCGCAGCCGACCGAGTCCGGGAACGGCTCGGCACAGGTCGTAGGCGGGCACGGAAGATGTTGCGACGGATGGCATGAGCAGATGATACGTATCCGGATAGCCGCCCCCAGCCGGGGGTTGATGTCCCCTGCGCGCGTCCTGACGCGAACGCGGCTGGTAGCTCCGGCAGGGAGGACACGACGATTTGCTCGGTCCCGGTGGCGGTCATTGGTAAAGGCAGGCAGCGGCAAGGTTGGCGTGCGGGTGGGACGGTCGAGCAGCCACTCTCTCAGAACGGGCCGGACGGCATCCACTGGGCCGTACTCGCTGATCACGGCGGTGAGGCTCTTGAGTCGCTGGCCGAACTCGCGGGCTGCAGACTCCTTCGACCAGGGGGTTAGGGCATCGGCAACGCTGGTCAGGTACGACGTGCCGCGGTTGGAGCTGACAGCGGTCAGGACGCCGGCGGCCTGGTGGGCGGTGGCGAGCCCCTGGTCGAGGTCGCGGGCCTGCAGGTGGGTAGTTGCGACGACGGCCGGACGGAGGCCGGTGGCGCGGGTGAAGCGGTTGGCCGGCATGGCTGCGGCCTATTCGTTCCAGCTAAGGGAGGCCGCAGGCTTGCCCAGGTCGCGGTAGATCTCCGGTGGCGTCGGCGGCGAGGCGCGAGAGGTTGAAGTAGTCGAGCCAACCCGGGTCGCGGGTGCCGGGCCGGATCTGGCCGAGGAGGTCCTCGCAGCTGCCGAGGGCTGCGGTGGCGGCTGCGGCCAGCCCGTCGGCTCCGCTGTGTCCCTCATCCAAGCCCACCCGGGGTCCATCGGCATCGTCGCCACGGAGTCGGCGCACAACTCGGTGATGGAAGTGAGTGCCGAGGTGGCGGGTGAGCGCCAGGAAGGCCGCTGAAGTCCAAATCGGCGAACCTGCCTGCCCCTGATGGCGCTTCTTGAAATTCCCCACCCCTTGCTCGGGAACGGGACAGACCTGCTCGCCTTGCTTCCCCAGCGGCAGCCGGCGCAGGCGGTCAGTGGTTGCCCGCGAAGATCTCCTTCGCCTCGCGGACTGCGTAGAAGACCACAACCAGGCCAGCGAGCGGATCAGCCCACCAAAAGCCGAATGCCGAGTTCATCGCCAGGCCCAGCAGGACGGCGGCGGCCAGGATGCCGTCGACCATCGTGACCCGCCCCTCGGTCTTGAGTACCGGGTTGTCGAGGGCCTTTCCCGTTCGTGCCTTTGCGAACGCCAGCGCGAACATCACCGCGGCGGTCACCGCCGTCCACACGATGCCCAGCGTCGAGTGGTGCGCACGGAAGCCCGTGGCCAGCACCACGGCGGACTGCACCAGCAGGTACAGCGCCAGGAGCACGAACGCGCCGCCGATCAGCCGAAGTGCCCGGTGCTGACGCTCCTGCCCGGTGCCGGACAGCTCCCAGAGCACCACGGTCGACGCGCCGATCTCGATCAGCGAGTCCAGACCAAAGCCAGCCAGCGCCACCGACTTCGCGGCCAGCGCGGCGACGGCCAGTACCACGATGCCGACCACATTCCAGCCGAGCGTGGCGTACTCCAGGACGAAGCCCCGGCGGAGCAGGGCGGCACGAGAAGTCTCATTCAGGCTGGTCACCGCAGGATTCTCGCAGCACAGGTGGAACAACAACATCCCGGGGGCCAGACAGCCGTGATCCTTCTCGGCGCCACTACCTGACGCTTTCAACCAAGTGGGGAACGAAGAGCATGACTGGCCGCTTTCACGAAGCCTCATCACCCCGCCTGCCCCGGGTCTCGGACGCCTTCCGTACCACCGGTATCCGCCGGGAGCGGTGGCCGGTCAGTCGCAGTCCTGGCAGATGGGCTTCCCGTCCTTGAGGCGCGCGAGCCGAGTGCGGTGGTGGACGAGGAAGCAGTTCGAGCAGGTGAACTCGTCCGCCAGCATGGGCTGGACGGTGACCGTGAGTTCCTCGCCGGAGAGGTCGGCGCCGGGCAGTTCCACACTGTCGGTGGATTCGAGCTGGTCGACGGCGTCAATGGCGGAGGACGAGCTGTCCGTGCGCCGAGTCTTCAGCTCCTCGATGCTCTCGTGCGACCCGTCCTCGTCACTCTTGCGCGGGGCATCGTAGTCGGTTGCCATTGGTTGTCCCCTGTCGTTGTGGTCGTTCCCGCGGTTGTTCATCTGCAGGTTGTCGTAGGTGCTGTCCGGTCGGGTGCACTGCACCGAGGACGCTGCGCCGTCTCCAGCAGCACTGAAGGCTACGTCCTGTCCAGCGCTGTGCGGTGCGCCGTGCCGCTTCCCGGGGCCGTCCTTGCCAGCGATCGGTCAGGAGCCACTCGACGGCCGCGCCACGGGTTGGGAAAACGGACAGGAGTCCAGCCCCTAGATCGCCTTCGCGGCGTGCGGTTCTGGCAACTGCGCGACCAGTGCTCTCCCACTGGGTTCCGGGCCCTTTGCCCGCATGAGCCCGGGCCGCGGCTGGCTGTGAAGCACGGACGGGACGTCACCGGCTGACGCGGCCTCACGTCAGCGGATGCACGGGACAATGTCAGCATTCCGGCCGGACGACGCCGCCCTACCCGCAGCGCTTCCCCCCAACAGCCACTGACCGTAAAACCGCACCCCGCTGACACCAACACCGCACATCACAGCTCCAGAAACGCATCATGGGAGGCCGCGCCGGTGTCCCGCTCCTCCGCCAACGAGTCGTACTGATCGCCCGCCTACGCCGCCGATACGCAGGCCGACCTGCTGCCGACCCAGGATGATCTCCGGCTACGAAAATCCTGCCAGAGCCACTTCGACGAGTACGCGGACAGGGTGGGCCGAATGCGCTCCCTATTCGAGGGTGAGCAGGATCGCCACCGTGTTGCCCTCGGCGTCCAGGCACTCGGTCGTGCTGGAGCCGTCCGGGTCGGCCAGGAAGCCCAGCACGGTGCCGGTTCCGTCCTCGTCCGGGATCATCAGCCAGTCGTTCGCGAAGTCGCCCTCGACCGGCTCCACCGGCCAGTCAGCCGGGTCCACCGAGGCGTGCTGGAGCATCTCGCGGAGGTTCTCCAGCCTCCAGCTGCTGCCCTCGGCGGCACGTGCGTGCAGGGTGGCCCAGGCGCGCTTGAGTATCCCGATGCCCGGCTCGATCCAGGTCCTGCTGGGATTCGCATGCACGACGGCCAGGCCGGACGGGGTCGCCACGCGGTCGCCCCAGTCCTGCGTCCGGACCGGGACGCTCTCGCCAGGGTGCACCAGGACCGCCACCGGGACCCCGGGTGCGTTCTCCCGGGCGATCAGGTAGACCGGCGTGCCGCCGGGCCGCATCGGGAAGCCCCCGCCCTCCGGCCCCAGCGGATCGTAGATCGTACCGTCGCCTGCGGTCCCCCGGATCAGGCCGAGCCGCTCGATCCGCCAGCCGTCGAGGGTCCGCACACCCCCGGACGGATCGGCCAGGGTCGTGCTCAGCGCGGGCATGAACTCGTACTCGTCCTCGTCGTAGGACATTCGATCACTTCCCGAAGTCGTAGTCGCCGGGAAGCCTAGACGGTGGCACCGACACGCCGGTGGCCGTCCCGGGGCAGAGCCGCAGCGTCGGCCCGACCCTGGACACCTTCTCGCCGATCAGTCATCACCCCGCCCAACTGGACGGAAAGCGCAGAACCACACCGCAGCCCCATCACGTTCTGCTACATGACGGGTGGCGGCAGCTATACGAGATCACGGCCTACAGCCTCGTACAGCCTGGCCAACTACCCTGAGAACTTTGGCCAACCACGATGCACAGTCACAGCGCCGGGGTGTACGCGGTGTCAGCACCACTGGTACGAGGCGCCGGTCATCGCCGGGAGCAGCAGCGGGCCGGTGGTGGTGTGGGGCCGGGCGGCCTGGTGGAGGGCGTCGCCGATAGCCGGGTAGAGGTGAAGGCCGGCTGCGGTGTCCGCGGGTACCCGGACCGCGGGTGCCTGGTCGTGGTCGTCCTGTTCGGTACGGGCGACGGCGCGGTGGAGGTCGTGCGGCAGGTGGGCGGTGAAGACCAGGTGCTGGCGGCGGAACGGCGCGCTCTCGCCGGGACGGAGCGTCTCCTGGTCCTGGACGAAGCGCAGCAGCGGTGGCGCGGGCAGGGCGTCCGGGTCGAGGCCGAGCTCCTCGAGCAGTTCCCGGCGCAGCGCCGTCGGCGGGTCTTCGCCGTCATCGACCAGGCCGCCGGGCAGGGAGAGCTGGGGGCCAGCCGGGCGCTGGCGACGGATCAGACACACCTGGCCGTCGTGGAGCAGGACCGCGCACACCCGCACGCGGACCGGCGCGCTGCCCGCACCGCTGGTGGTCGCCGCCGGGCGCAGGCCGGGCACGCGGGCTCGTGCCAGGTGGTGCGGACGACCAGGCCGCCCTGGGTGAGATGGGCGGTGGACCAGGTCCGACAGCACCCGCCGCCGGGCCGGGCCAGGCCGGCGCCGGGCGGCGCGATGGGCGCGATGGGCGCGATGGGCGCGGTGGGCGCGGTGGGCGCGGCCGGACGGCGGCGGCGCCTGGTCATGGGTGTCGTCATGTCGCAGGCTCTGCCCACCAGACCGTGCCGCCGAACCCCGCCGTCACCCGCACAGCCCAGCCCCGACCGATTCTCACCGGCCGCTGACCTGCGCCGACACCCGAAACTCACCAGGCTGGCGGGCAAACTCACCGGCATCCCGGGGTGAAACTCACCACCGGGCCGGTGAAGCTCCCCAGTGCAGGTCAGCGGCCTGCGCCGGGGTGAGGCGGGGTCAGGGGCGGCGCCACCAGGAGCTGCTGCGCTTCGCCGCGGCGGCTACGGTCTCGGCGGCGGCCTGCTCGCGCTCGGCCCATCGCTCGTCCGAGAACGGCGCAGTGCGGCGGGTGCAGGCCGGGCGGTGCCGCTCCCGCTCCGTCTTCTCCTTCGCCTGCCAGACCTGCTCGGCGGTGGCCCGCTCGACGGTGAGCAGCTGGTCACCGTCCGGGTTGTCGAGCGCAGCGGCGAGGTGTTCCAGCCGGGGCGGCCGAGCCGGTGCCAGATCGGGGCGCCGGCGCCACGGCGGCGCAGCAGCGGCGGGGTGGTGGCCACGGCCGGCAGCTCGCGGTGGTGGTCCCGGGCGGTGCCGGCGTCGCCGTACGCGGGGTACGCGGGGTACACGGGCGCGTGCCAGGACGCCTCGGAGGCGGCCTCCACGTTCTGGAGGCGGCGCAGCAGGCGGCGGTGGTCCGGCTTGGCCTGTTCCTCCTTCTCCTGCGGGGTGGGCGGCTTGGCGCCGGGGCGGGTGCGCTTGCGGCCGGCCTCGACGACCAGGGCGACCGGGGGCAGCCCTTCGCGGCCGGTGACCGGGTGGACGGTGGGCCACAGGCCCAGGTCGTAGGTCCGGTGCCACCGGCGGCGTAGCTCCGTGCGGGCCGCGGGGACCGGCGTTGCGGCTGTGGGCCAGGGGTGGGCGGAGCCTGACGGGAGCGGCTCGCCGTTCGGCAGGTTTCGTAGTGATCCCGATGCGGTACGGCTCCGTGGCGAGAACCCAAGTCGCGGTGGTTTGTCATCAGAAGGCAAGGGAGCCACATGCCTCGACAGCTCGTTGGTGGGCGTCGCGTCGCCCAGGCGCTCGTATGCGGGCTGGTGACCGCCCTGCTCATGCTGACTGCCGCACCGGCCGGGGCACGTGCGGCACGGTCCGCCGCCATCGGCGTCGACCGCATCGCCTGGACACCTTGCCCCGATCCGGCGGCAGCCCGGTTCCGCGCGCAGTGCGCGCAGCTGACGGTGCCGCTGGACTGGGCCGAACCGGACGGGCCGGCGACCGCGCTGGCACTGATGCGGGTTCCGGCAACCGGCACACCCCGGGGTACCGTGCTTGCCGACTCCGAGGAACTGGGCGGATACGGCGGTTCGCAGATCGCGTACTTCCTCCAGCACGGCGACCACTACCTGGCACTGCTGCCCCGCGTCCACGCGTCCATGGACATCGTCGTCGCCGACCCGCGCGGTCTGGGTGACAGCTCGGCGCTGCACTGCCCGCTTGCCGCGCACGATCCGGCGGTCTCCGGCTTTCCCTCCGACGCCGCGGACCTGCGACGCCTCGCCGCACACAACGCGTCCACGTTCGAGGCCTGCCGGGCCGCGAGCGGACCACTGCTGGCGTGGACGGGACTGCGCAGCCAGGCACGTGACATCGACGCCGTCCGGGCCGCTCTGGGCCAACGGGCGCTCAACTGGATCGGCCAGGCCACCGGCGGCGAGCTCGGAGTCGTCTACGCCGCGATGTTCCCCCGCCGGACCGGGCGGATGGTGTTGGACACCGTCGTCGATCCCTACCGGTCGGCCATCACCGGAGTGCTCGACGTCGCCCGGGCGGAGGAGGCCGGCTTCGCGCACTTCGTGTCCTGGTGCGCTGGCGTGTCGACCGACCAGTGCGTCCTGCACGGCCGCGACCCCGGGCAGGTGTTCGACAGTGTGGTGACGAAGGCCGCCAAGGGCATGGTCGACGGCGGGTCACTGGGACGACCGTTGACCGCGCCGGAGGTCCGGATCGCGGCCGGGACGTTCCTGGTCGGCTATCCGGTCTCCTGGCGACTGCTGTCCACCGCGATCGCACAGGCGGACAGCGGGGACGGCACCGTTCTCGGCGACTTCGTCGCGCTGACCTACAGCGACCCCGACAACACCGGCAGCCGGGCGCAGGCGTGTGCCGACCAGCCGACCCCGGCCACCGACTGGTCACAGCTGCACGCACTCACCGAGGAGATGGCGGCCCTGGCCCCGCACACCGGCGGCAGCTCGGTCGCCTGGGACGTGTACACCGGCTGCCTCGGCCGGCCGAACTCGGGGCCACCGCTCGCCGCCACGCTGCCCGCCCGCATCCACCCGTCCTCCACCGTGCTGGTCACGGCGACCACGGGCGACCCCATCAACCCATACACCTGGGGCCGGGACGTCGCGAACCGGCTGGCCGGCAGCCGGCTACTGACAGCCGATGCGAACGGCCACGGCGGCCTGGACAACTCCCCCTGCGCCGCGGCCGCCATCGACACCTACATCAGCACCGGCACACTGCCGCCGCCGGGCCTCCACTGCGGGACAGCACCGCAGTGAACCCGGCCCACGACGTGGCGGACGAGGACATCACGGAACACCCGGCAAGGCCTGCGCCGCCCCGGCCGGGACGTCGCCGGCACCCGATGGCGCCGTCGTCGACATCGGGTGCGGCGAGCGCGGTGGTGAACATCGAGGTGGCCTTCCGTCAGCAGCAGGCCGGAAGCCACACGGAGGCCGCGGCCCCGGCACCCGGGCGAGTGGCCAGGTCCAGGTCGCCGACCTGAGTGGTCAGCGTCTTGTCCCGGCGCCCGTTGCGCAGCGCGGTTCGCGTCTCGGTGTGCTCGCTCCACTCGGCGCCGGTCCTCGCCGTGGCCTCGGCTTCGGTCAGCTCCTGGAGCATCCGTTCGGCCACACCGCGGACGAGTTCGAGCCCGTCCGCCGAACGTAGTGACTCCAGCAGGCGTAGCAGGTCATGCTGGGGCAGGGCCACCGTTTACCTCCTGCGGTGAACTGGCAGTTCACTAGGGAGAGTTGCACGGTGGCTGACTCATGCTCAGGGAGGTGGGTCCCTCGCAGGTGTGCGCCCCGGGAGCGAGCCCGCGCACACCTCAAACGTGATCGGCTACACCACGACGAGGGACGCCATCCGCCCAGCCCTTCACCCGCTGGTCCATCCGCAAGCTCGCCGCCTACCTCCGCAAGGTCCACGGCCGGGTGATCCGCATCGGCCGCGAGGCCCTGCGCTGCCTGCTTGGCCGACGCGGCGTCACCTTCCAGCGGACCAAGACCTGGAAGGAGTCCACCGACCCCGACCGCGACGCCAAACTCGACCGGATCGAGCACGTCCTGGACCGCTTCCCTGACCGCGTTTTCGCTTTCGACGAGTTCGGGCCACTCGGCATACGCCCGACCGGCGGATCCTGCTGGGCTGAGCAGGGCCGGCCGGACCGAGTTCCGGCGACCTACCACCGCACCCATGGCGTGACCTACTTCCACGGCTGCTACTCGATCGGCGACGACGCCCTCTGGGGCGTCAACCGCCGCCGCAAGGGCACCGCCAACAGCCTGGCCGCGCTCAAGTCCATCCGCGCCGCCCGCCCCGACGGCGCCCCGATCTACGTGATCATGGACAACCTCTCCGCCCACAAGGGCGGAGAGATCCGCCAGTGGGCGCGGAAGAACAAGGTCGAGTTGTGCTTCACTCCGACCAACGCCTCCTGGGCCAATCCGATCGAGGCGCACTTCGGGCCGCTGCGGCAGTTCACCCTCGCCAACTCCGACCACCCCAACCACACCGTCCAGACCCGCGAGCTGCACCGCTATCTGCGCTGGCGCAACGCCAACGCCCGCCACCCCGACGTCCTGGCCGCCCAACGCCGCGAACGCGCCCGCATCCGCAGCGAGAAGGGCGTCCGCTGGGGCGGACGCCCGATCTCCGCAGCTGCTTGACCGAGGCGCGCCGAGCTGCCGCTCTTCAACGCCGGGCGGTCACCCGTCGGTCTCGGTGTCCGGGTTGATGGCGGACTCGGCGAGACGCTTGATCGCCCGCAGCCGAAGGTCCCACTCAGCCGCCAGCCCCGCCATCCACTGCGCGGTCGCGTCCAGGCGCTGCGGGGCCAGGACGTAGCGGACCTCGCGGCCGGATCGATGCCCGGCGACCAGGCCCGCCCGGTCCAGGACCGCGAGGTGCTTGACCACAGCCTGCCTGCTGACGGGCAGTTCGGCGGCGAGGGTGGTGGCGGTGCCTGCCCCTTGTCCGGCCAAGACGGCCAGGATCCTGCGCCGCATGGGATCGGCAAGCGCCACCAGCACGTCATCGACCGCGTCGCGGTCGGCCGTCATACCGGAAGTTGCTCGGCGTGCTGCTGCAGCTCGGCGATCTTGCGGGTCCAGCCCGCACCGTTCTGCTCATGTCGTGCACGCCGGTCCTCCTCCGGCATCGCCAGTTCAGCGAAACCGCTCTCCACCATGCGCAGCCGGGTTCCCTCGCCGTCCGGCCTCAGGGTGAACTCGACCAGAGTCGCGTTGCCCTCGCCGGGTTCCTCCCCTGCGGCCCCCTGCGACCAGCGGTAGGAGAAGATCCGGGGTCGCTCAACCCGCTCGATCCGGGCCGGGAGGGTGCCGTGCACCCCATGGTCGAAGACCATCCTCCCGCCCGGACGAAGGTCGATCTCGGCAGGGCCGCCGCTTCCGAACCAGGCACCCAGGAACTCGGCCTGGGTGAGCACCTCCCAGACCCTTTCCACGGGCGCCGCGATGACGATCTCACGCTCAATGCTGTCAGCAACCATGCTGCCTACCTCCGTTAGATGCGCTACCCGATGGTTGCACGTCCATTCAATGAGGCGCAACCACTCGGTTGCGCAAAACCGCCTCAGTCGGCAACAGCCCCACTGCATGAGCCTGCGGTCGCACCAACCCGGTGAACCTTCCCGGCCACAGCACTAGCGGTCAGCGGGCCTCGGTGTACCGCGCCGAGGCACCCCTGCGCACCGCGCCCGGCGTGACCAGGACGAAGACCACCACGATCAGCAGCGCCCAGGAGGACCAGACGGCCACCGAGACCGGCTGCCAGGTGTGCAGTTGGTACGGGTAGCGCCAGGCGCCCAGAGCGGTGGCGATGTTCTCGGCCAGCCAGAGGAAGAAGCCGATCAGCGTGAAGGAGAGGGCCAGCGGCATCCGGTACCGCCTGGCGCCGACGGTGAAATGGACGGAGCTGCGGGCCGTGGCCAGGACCAGCAGCAGCGCTATCGGCCACCGCAGGTCCGGGCACCAGCGGTTGGTGAGGAAGTTCGCGTAGGCGGCCGCGGCGAGCAGCACCATCAAGCGTGGACGGTACCCGCTGAGCCGCAGGCCCAGCAGCCGCCACGAGGTGCAGACGAAGGAGCCGACGGCGGCGTACATGAAGCCGCTGTACAGCGGGACCCCGCCCACCTTGGTCAGCGCCGGGTGCGGGTAGCTCCAAGAGCCGGCCCGCACCTTCACCAGCTCCAGGACCAGCCCCAGCAGATGGCAGCCCGCGACGGCGGCGACGTCGCGCCCTATCTCCCATCCGGTGGCCCAGGCCACCAGGGTCAGCAGCAGTCCGAAGCCCAACAGCAGGTCGTAATGCGCGACCGGGGCCGTCGGCAGCAGCTCGACCGCGGCCATGCCGGCGAACAGGGCGGCGGCAAAGGCGCAGCTCAGCGCCTCCAGCCAGGCGAATCGCAGCAACTGGCCTGTGAGCGTACGGGCATGGTTGATCAGCGAGTCCATACGGACTGGATGTCGGGAGCACCCCTGCCGGTTCCCGGCCCTTGCGTTCCCGGCCCCCGCAGGGCTCCCCCATCGTCACCGCGCAGGCCTGCTCTACAGAGCGACCAGCGCGCTGCCATGGTGCCGCACTGCGAGGTCTCGGAGAGGGTGGGCCATGATCGGACGTCAATAGACCTGAAGAGCAAGCTGCGATGGTGCCGCACCACGAAAGCGCGAAGACGGCTGGCGGACAGCGTCCCGGGAGACCCGCAGGAAGTCGCCAGGAAAAGCATCTCGCTGATCGTCGTGATGAGCCGCACCTGTAACTGGGACAAGCCCATCCCGTAGTAAGGATGGCCCGCCAGAACATGGGGGTGACCGGGTTCGAGTCCCGGCCGGGCCGCGCAAGGACGGCGAAGGGGCTGACGACGATCCGTCAGCCCCTTCTGCGTACCCCGGATCAGCGAGCGGCGCTCTGCTCACGGATCTCCTTGTTCTACGCCCGCCTGTCTTGAACGGGTAGTTCTGGCCCCACCCTCAACTGGGCAGCGCTCCAGGGCAGTGGCCAGCACCCGGGCGGCCGGGATGTCCAGGGCGAGTACCGCCGCGATCCGCTCCAGGTCCGCGACCATCCCCTCGGGTGTCCGGACCTTCGGATAGGTGAGGGTCTCGCCCAGCATGACCAGCAGCTCCCGCAGCTCCCACGTCCCGGGCTCATCCACCCGGGCACGGCGCAGCATGTCCAGGACGTCGAGGAGGGCGTCGAGGAGCCAGTCGGGCAGGGCGTGGAGGTACACGCGGACCGGGCCGGGGAGGGGCGCGGTCCGCAGCGAAGCAATGAACTCGGCACGCAGGCGCTCGACGAGGGCGGCCTCGGTGGCGCTGGCGGCGCTGTAGGTGGTGGTCACCTCGGTGAGCGTGGCGGCCGCGCTGCGGGCTTTCGCCGTCGGCGACCTGGACCCGATCAGCTCGATGGACGGTCTGGACCGCGTGGCCGCGGTGGCGTTAGCGGCCGCCGTCGCCGAACACGCCCGCTCCCGCTGGACGCGGTCGTGGAGAGGCTGGATCAGGTCCGCAGGAAGGTCAGCTCCTGAAGCCGACGCCGCCCGGACCGCCTTCTGGCTGCACAGACTGCTGAATCGGCCCTGCCCTGCGGCTGGCCCTCGGACGACGTCGGCAAGGCCGGTGCGGCGGCGGCACCGTCGCCCACGCGGCCCCGACCATGACCGGCCGGGACCTGTCCCTGCACGTACCGCTCGGCGGCCTGCTGACGCTTCGACGCCCTTGACATCCTCTCGGTGAGGCTACCGCTGCTGCTCTGCCGGGACGTTCTGTTGGCGGTCGAGTTCCGCGATCTCCGGGTGATGGAGGTCGAACGCGGGGCACTCCGAGCGGATTCGCGGCAGGGCGAGGAAGTTGTGGCGGGGTGGCGGGCAGGACGTCGCCCACTCCAGGGAGCGGCCATAGCCCCAGGGGTCGTCGAGGTCGACCCGCTCGCCGTGCCGGGTGGTCTTCCAGACGTTGTAGAGGAACGGCAGGGTCGAGAGGCCGAGCAGGAAGGAGCCGACGCTGGAGACGGTGTTGAGCGCGGTGAATCCGTCCGTGGCCAGGTAGTCGGCGTAGCGCCGGGGCATGCCCTCCGCGCCGAGCCAATGCTGCACCAGGAAGGTGGTGTGGAAGCCGACGAACAGGGTCCAGAAGTGCAGCTTCCCGAGCCGTTCGTCGAGCATCCTGCCGGTCATCTTCGGCCACCAGAAGTGGAAGCCGGCGAACATCGCGAAGACGACGGTGCCGAAGACCACGTAGTGGAAGTGGGCGACCACGAAGTACGAGTCGGAGACGTGGAAGTCGACCGGCGGGGCGGCGAGCAGCACGCCTGTCAGCCCGCCGAACAGGAAGGTGACCAGGAAGCCGATCGACCAGAGCATCGGGGTCTCGAAGCTCAGCGAGCCGCGCCACATGGTGCCGATCCAGTTGAAGAACTTCACGCCCGTCGGCACCGCGATGAGCATGGTCATGATGGAGAAGAAGGGCAGCAACACCTGCCCGCTGACGAACATGTGATGCGCCCAGACCGTGATCGACAGGCCGGTGATGGCGATGGTGGCACCGATCAGGCCGGTGTAGCCGAAGATCGGTTTTCGGCTGAAGACCGGGATGATCTCCGTGATGATGCCGAAGAACGGCAGCGCGATGATGTAGACCTCGGGGTGCCCGAAGAACCAGAACAGGTGCTGCCAGAGCAGCGCGCCGCCGTTGGCCGGGTCGAAGACGTGTGAGCCGAACTTGCGGTCGGACTCCAGGGCGAACAGTGCGGCGGCCAGGACGGGGAAGGCGAAGAGCACCAGCACACTGGTCAGCAGGATGTTCCAGACGAAGATCGGCATCCGGAAGAGCGTCATACCCGGGGCGCGGAGGCAGATGATGGTGGTGATGAAGTTGACGGAGCCGAGGATCGTGCCGACCCCCGAGAGCGCCAGCCCCATTGCCCACAGGTCGCCGCCGATCCCCGGCGAGTGGAGCCCGCCGTTCAGCGGTGCGTAGGCGAACCACCCGAAGTCCGCTGCGCCGTCCGGCGTCAGGAAGCCGCCCATCGCGATCAGTGAGCCGAACAGGTAGAACCAGTACGCCACCATGTTCAGCCGGGGGAAGGCCACGTCGGGCGCACCGATCTGCAGCGGCATGATCCAGTTCGTGAAGCCCGCGAAGAGTGGTGTCGCGAACATCAGCAGCATCGCGGTGCCGTGCATCGTGAACAGCTGGTTGAACTGCTCGTTCGTCAGCAGTTGCAGGCCCGGCCGGGCCAGCTCGGCCCGCATCAGCATGGCCATCAAGCCGGCCAGCAGGAAGAAGACGAAGGAGGTGACCAGGTAGAGCGAGCCGATCTGCTTGTGATCGGTCGTTGTGAGCCACCTCACCAGCACCCGCCCCCGGGGTTCCCTCGGCGGGCGGCCCGCCTACACCGGGGGCCGGGGCCTGCCCAGGTTCTCGTTGAGAATCGTCACCGAAGCGCGCCTTCCGTGCTCGGAGCAGCCACCCGAAACGCCTCCGGGTAACCGACCAATCACTATCAGTCGGGACTGACAGGCGCGTGCGGCGCGCCGGGAGACTGCGCTTTGGATGAGCCGGCAGTGGGAAGCACCGAAGAGCCTGGGCGGGGTAGTGGGGGACCCCGGCCCGGGCCGGCCCGTCGCTCACCGGGCGGAGCCGACGGCCGGAGCCGTAGCAGCGGGCATCCGCCCGGTGAGCACCCTGGTCACCGGGCGTCGCCCGGTGGGTAGGTGAGCGGCCGAGCCGCTGCGCAGACCTTACGAGCCGGGCGCGGGCGCGCGGTACTGCACACGTGCACGGTTCGGCCCGTACGGGTGTCACGTGTGCACGGTCGGCGGCAGCCCCAACTCGCCGACAGCGGCGAAGGCGAGCGCCACCTCGTACACCCCGCCGCCGGTGAGCAGCTGCTCGGCGCCGCGCAGGTGGTCACGGACGGTCTGCGGGTGCAGGCCCAGCCGCCTGGCGGTCCGTTCGACGGAGGTGTTGGCGGTGAGCCAGGCCAGCAGGGTGGCGCGCAGGCTCCGCCCGTCCTCGTCCAGCCGCCGCAGCAGTCCGGCCGCCCACACCTGGGGCAGCCTCGCCGCCCAGGACGTCCGTCAGGTCCACCCGCTCCGGGCCGGCCGGTTCGGGGTCGGGGCCGTAGACCCGCAAGGCCAGGTGCAGCAGCGCCCGCCCGCCCACGTGGGAGAGATCGAGGCCGAGCAGCCCGGCCGCCCGGTCCAGCCTCGCCCGGACGGTGTTGCGGCTGACGCCGAGGATCTTTCCGGCGCTGGTCGCCGGGAACTCCAGTCCGAGGTGCAGCGTGCCGAGCAACTGGTCCCGGCCGGTCAGAGGCACGGCATGCAGCGGCCGGAGCAGGTCGGCCGCCCAGCGGGAGGTCGTCCGTGCGTCGAGTGCCTGGGTCAGCCAGTTCTCGACGGCGTACAGGGCGGCCCGGCCAGCTGGCGCTGACCGACCGTCAGGCACCGCCATGCGTCGGTCCGGCTGGCGATGTCCGCCGGGACGCTGCCGCCCCGAACGCGGTCCGGGGTGGGGCCGGTGCCTGCCCCTGTTCGCCGGGAGTGTGCCGTACGCGGTGCTTCGCCCCCACCCTCCGGCCACCCGACTGGGAGGAGCTGACCGGCCTGGTGTTCTGACCGCCGATCCGACCGAGCGGTACCTGACGATCAATTACGCGCCCGAGGACACCCCCGTCGTCGACCTGTCCGGGTGGGCGGCCGACGAGTTGAATCGTGTCCAGCACGGGGAGTGCTCCGATAGCGCCCTCCGCGCGCCGAACATGACGCTACGGTAGTTGCACCAATCACGGAGGAGCCCATGTCGCCGAGGATCGTCCCCTGCAGTTCCTGTGCGGGTGCCAAGGGGACCGAGAAGACCCAGCACACGGTGGAGGTTGACGCGCAAGGCAACCAGGTGGCTGTGGAGCACAGGTACTGGTCGCCGTGCAACGGGTGTGGCGGAGCGGGGACGGTGGTGCAGGGATGAGGCTGGTCTTCGCCTGTCAGGGATGCGGCGCGCGGTACCTGCCGCCCGAGGGTCTGAAGTACCCGGACGGCACTGTGGCAAGCGCGGTCTGGTGTTCACCGTGCCATGCCGCGGCCGCGGCCCAGGGCATCACGGAGCCCCCGCAGTTGGCTGCGATCGCGCTCCTGGCTGCGGTCCACGCGATGACCGCTGCGCTCACCGCCCGCCAGCGCCGCACCGACATGGACGACCGCCCCGACCGGCGCCCGAGTCGCCCCGCCCGTACCTTGCGAGGGCAGCTCCGGCCCCGGGGCGCCCGCACGAAACTGCGCTGACCTGGCGCCGGGCAGGCCACGCGACTCCCAGCTGGGGCCCAGGGCCGCCTCGGCTCGGCGGCGGCCTGCCGGAGCCGGGTGCCCGTCACCGACCAGTCACCCCGCATAAGCACGCTGCCACCTGCTGCACCAGGAGTTCCTGGTGCAGCAGAGCCGCTTCCCGAGTCGGTCGCGGGCCAGAAACCTCTGCTGCTTCCCGGGTGCCTGGGCCGGCCCCTGCCGCCGGACAACCGCGCGCTCACAACCGCCGAAAGGACAGCCCGATGCCCAGTGCCCTCTCCCGCACGATGCACGCCGCTCTGACCAGCGCGCAGGAGCAGCGCACGTCCCGTCAGGACTACGTCGACGGTGAACCTGGCTGGATCGTCTTCGAGCGCACCGTCATGCTCGAGGCCGTCAACCAGGCCCGTCAGGGTGCCGCCGGTCGGTGTCGCCGAGATCGAGCGGGTCGAGCGGGGTACCGTCGGCCACAGCGACTACAGCCTGAAGTTCGCCCTCTACTGCGCCGAGCTCGCCCTCGACCGGCAGTCCTGACCCTCCCTGTCCTCGTCTCGCGTGAACAACGCCCCCGCCAAGCGCACCACCCGCTGACCACCCAGAGCACCGGCCGCAAGCCAGCGCCCGGAACCAGCGGTGCTCGCCGATGGCCGGCACCGGGATGACGGCGCGGCGGGCAATCACCGCGAGCGCGCACCAGGGCAGGCGGTGATCCGGTGGTCAGCCGAGCCAGACAATGCCGATGACGTGCAGCTGGGAGGCTGTCCGGTTAACGAGGTAGACCAGGGTGAGCTGGCCGACAGCCGCGCACCGGAGGCCCTCGCCATCGCTGTCGGTGGCGTCCCACGGCGGCATCCCCAGGGTGCTCGGGAGGCGATGTCAAGGAGGTCTGCGGTTATCTTCCGGGCATGCGAGGGGAGTTCGGCGAAGACCTTGGCCGCTCCCGGCGACAGGCACACGGGGGGTGCCGACCGCGACGATCAGGCGGGTGTGGGTCGATGACGACCTGGTGGTTGGTGGAGTACCGGTAGTTCTTGGACTTCTCGGCGATGGTGTGGCCTCGGGTGGGGACCAGCGGTGAAGACGCGCTCCCAGGTGCCGTCGATCGCCCAGTTCCGAAGCCGGGTGTAGACGCCCTTCCGCGAGCCGTACTCGGCGGGCAGGTGTACCCACTGCGATCCGGTCCGCAACTTCCAGGCGATCGCGCGACTGCCCGCCCCGCTTCGGCGTCCGGTCCGGCAACAACGGCTCTATCCGCGCCCGCTTCGCGTCGGTCAACGGCACGACCGGACCAACAATCCGATGATCGGAACGAAGCACCCTGGACACCCTCGCCTCTCATGGCCGGGGAAGCCCGCGTGGACCGGTGGTTGGATGCTGGGGAGCGGGGCCAGCGACGGCTGTTCGGGCACTACGCTGCACGCGTGATCGAGCATTCGAACGTACCTCTCGCTAACCTTCTCGACCGCCGTGCGGACGGGCACGAGCCCGCGTCGGCGGCGGTGCTCACCGCACTCTTCGACGGCGGGGTCTTCGTTCCCGCCACCGGCACCGGATCGGTGATGTTCCTCCCCGACGACGAGCAGCCGCTCACGCTGCTCGCGTTCACCGACGCGGCGCTCGGCGCGCAACTACTCCCAGAGGCCGCCGGAATGGTGCACTGCGACGCGGTGCGGCTGAGGGACATCCTGGAGAAGACCGGCGCTGCCGTGCTCGCGGTCCGCTCCGGAAACGGGCAGGCGATCTTTCCCGAGCAGGTGCTGCGGGACTGGGCGACCTACGGGCCCGGGGCGGAAATGAAGCTCGCCTGGTCCACCGACCCGGTCGCGGTCGCCCTGCGCGACGCACTGGTACGGCGGGTCCGCGAGTTCCCCGCCGTCCGCTCGGTGTGGGTGGCGCAGGTCCGATGGCTGGCCAGCGGCGAGGAACACCTGCTGCTGCACGTCGCCGTGGACGAGGACCTGCCCTCGGCCTCCGCCCACCGTCTGCTGCAGATCCTGCTAGGCGAGGAGGTGAAGCTCGGCCGGAAGCACCCGAAGGTCGGGATGCTCGCTCTGAACACCACCACCCACGCCGACACCATCGCCCATCTGGACCGCCAGGGCCTGGACACGGTGCGCCACGACGTTGAGTCGGACCAGGTCCAGGTGATCTCCCGCGAGTACGACGACCCGTCGGCGGCCCCGGCGAATGGCACCACGTCTCAGCCCCGGGCCAAGCACCGCTGGCTCGGCCGTTCCTGATGGGATGTCGCCTGGGAGCTCTCCTTCGAATCGTGCCGCGCCCCGGCCGTCTCGGTTCCGCGCGGGACTAGCGGCGCAGCCTCGCCGGGTTGATGTCGAGGGGGGAACGGGTTGGTGATGCTGGTGGTCTCGCCGACCTGGACGAGGCGGTCGATGTAGAGGCCGCGCTCCAGGTGTCCGAGGTAGAGCTGTGGGGCGGGTCGCCGTCCGTGATTCGAACGACCGTAGCCCTACGTTCTGATGTGACGATCCGATTCCGGACAGTGATGAGCTGGATCGGGTCAGCCCCGGACGATCACCATTGTGCTGGTCCCGTGGGCCGCCACCCTTGACCCGGCACACTCACGTGCCGAACCCACAGGGGAGGGCAGTTGATGGGCACCGCCCGCCAGGTCGATCTTCTACGCACCGAAATCGGAAACGGCTTCACCGAGCTGCGGACCAACAGCGACACCCTGCGTACCGAACTGCTGAAGGCCATCACCGACGGTCTGCGCGAACACCGCGACGAGATCATCACCGCGCTCACCAGGGAGCAGCAGGAAGCGAAGCTGGCCCACCGGGACAACCGGGAGTTGCAACGCCAGCTCGCCGAGGCGCGTGACGAGCTTCATCAGATCCAGCTCCTGGCGGTGCAGACCGAGTCCCCCGCTGCTCTGGTCGAAGCGGTGCACCCGGAACTGGTCGAGTCGGCCGTGGCGGATGAACCCGCAGAGGGCGTGTTCCCCGCTCCCCCGGTCATCGAGCCGCTGCCCGTAGAGACCCTCGCCGCCGGGCCGGCACCCGTCTACCTCCCCGTGAAGGAGACCACCGTGTCCGAGACTGTCCCCGCCGAGGAGAACCACAGCCCGGAGACCGGCATCACCGGTGACCAGGCCCGCCAGCTCATCGAGCTGCTCAGCCGCCTGGCGCCCGCGACCGTGCCCGATCAGGAACAGCCGACCGCCTCTCAGGCGGCCGCCGACCCGACGCCTGGGGAAGCCGGTGGTGTCACTGACCTCATCCCCGCCGCTCTCGCCTGGCCCACCCACGTGGCCACGCTGCTCAAGGCCGCGGCCGTCAACACCGTCGCCATCTCCTGTAACCCCCACACCTGGGACTTCCTCAACAAGCGGGTCGAGGGTGCCGAGCACTTCGACAAGCAGGACGCCGCCCAGCGGCCCCGAGGCTCCGCACAGGAGCACCAGGGCGACAACGTACTCTCCGGGCGCAGCGTCATCGCGCTGCTCAACGCCCTGCGCAGCGCGGTGTACGCGGGCACCGGTCAGGAGGTCGAGACCTGGGCGCTGGCCGTCACCTGCTACGAACGCATCGCCCAGGTCATTAACGCCACCAGGCCCGCCGCCGACGAGCAGCAGCAGCAGCAGCTCACCCAGCCCCGCATCGTCCTGGACGACCTCAGTGTGAAGAGCGCTGCCTGATGAACCTCTGGTGCGGGTGATCCGATCCTGGGATCGGATCACCCGACGATCCGTCCCTTTCAGGAGCGGGTCCGCCGTACGTTGATGGCCGGTCCCTCGCGATTCGAGCGCGAGGGGCCGGCCATCTCTGCGGGCGGTGCTGATGCCGGGTCAGGGTCCGGCGATGCGACGGCATCCACACCCTCCTCGACATCGAGACTGTCCGCGCCTGCGCTGACACCGCCCTCGACCTACACCACCACCTCGCCGACGGCGGCGGCCTGTCCGGGCCCGCCGCCCACCGCTATCTCGCCCCCGACGACCTGCTCATCCACGACAAGCCCAACACCCTGCTGATGTGCGTCCACAAACGCGAGCAGGCCCTGTGTCACCGCGACACCACCCCCACCGCCCCCGCCCTCGTCCACTGCGTCCCGGCCTGCAGGAACATCGACCGCATCCTGGCCGGCGCCCCCAAGAACTCCAACGGCGCGCTCACCATCGTCGCCCTCGCCCAGGAAGCCGACGTCCCCCGTAACGCTCTCACCCAACTCCACCCCGACGTGTGGGAGAACTTCTACGCCCGCGTCCGCGCCCTCGGCCGGATCCCCGACAGCGAGGCCCGCCAGCGCAAGCAGATCGTCAAACTCAAGGAACTGCGCGCCGCCGACGCACGAGAGCTGCAGGAACTGCGGGACGACCGGCAGGCCCTGGTGCAGGTCGTCAACCAGCTCACCTTGGAGAACCCCCGGCTGCACAGCGCACTCATCGAGTCTGGTGGCCGCGTCCGCGTACTGCCGGTCCGCCGCCACCCGGGCCCCTGATCTAAGCCCGCGATCCCCCCGGTGCAGGCTCGCTCCGTTGGGCCGTGTCGCGTCACTTCCGGTGCGGCGCCGCCGGCTGCCCGCTCTGCCGAGGGTCCGCCTCAGCTTCGCGGGTGGCGGCCCAGGTGGCGAGCAGGTGCAGGCCCTGGTCGGAGGCGGAGCCGGGTTCGGCGGTGTAGACGGTGAGGGTGAGGCCGGGTTCGGCGGCCATCTCGAGTCCTTCGTAGGCGAGGGTGAGGTCGCCGACGGCCGCGTGGTGGAAGCGTTTGGTGCCGGTGCCGTGGTGGCGGACATTGTGGGCGCCCCAGCGGGTGCGGAACTCGTCGCTGCGGGTGGAGAGCTCGCCGACGAGGTCGTGGAGGTCCTTGTCGTGGGGGTTGCGGCCGGCCTCGGTGCGCAGGATGGCGACGGCGATGTCGGCGGCCTGGTCCCAGTCGGGGTAGAAGCGGCGGGAGGCGGGGTCGAGGAAGTTGAACCGGGCCAGGTTGCCACGGTTGTCGGGGTTGTCGTGGACCTCGGCGTAGAAGGCGCGGGCGAGCTGGTTGGCGGCGAGCAGGTCCATGCGGCCATTGCGGACGAACGCGGGGCCGGCGGTGACGGCGTCGAGCATCCACTGCAGGCTGCGGTGCGGAGTCCACGGCCTGCCGCCGGTGCGGCGGCGGGGGCGGGCGAGGGCGTCGGTGCCGTCGGCGGCCTGGGCGAGGTGCAGCAGGTGGGCGCGTTCGGCGTCGTCGAGTTGCAGGGCGCGGGCGAGGGCTTCCAGGACGGCGGGCGAGGCGCCGGCGAGGTTGCCGCGCTCCAGCTTGGCGTAGTACTCGACGCTCAGGTCGGCGAGGGCCGCGACCTCGCTGCGGCGCAGGCCGGGTACCCGGCGGCGGGGGCCGGCGGGCATGCCCGCCCGCTCGGGGCTGATCTTGGCGCGCCGCGAGGTGAGGAACTCGCGGACCTCCTGGCTGTTGTCCACGCCTTCGACGTTACGGCGATCCGGGCGGCCGAGGGGTGTACTGGCGGTACACCCCTCGCTGGTGACTCGCTGCGTGGGCGGAGTGCGGGTTTCCTGGATGACGTGGCGCTCTCCGCCCCGGATCCGACGGGTCGAGCGGAGTGTGCGCCCGACCCGCTCTTGGCGGTGACCGGACTTGTCCGGCCGCCGCGCCCCGAAATGCGAAGGAATATCCCCATGCGCGGCGCAGTGATCCACGCCCCCGGCGACGTCCGCTTCGAGACACTGGACGACCCGAAGATCCTCCACCCCACCGACGCGGTCATCCGCACCGCCGTGACGTGCGTGTGCGGCTCCGACCTGTGGCCCTACCGGGGCGCGGAGCCGATCGGGGACCCGCACCCGATGGGTCACGAGTACGTGGGCTTCGTGGAGGAGGTCGGCTCCGAGGTGACCGGCCTGCGGCCGGGCCAGTTCGTCGTCGGCTCGTTCGCGACCTCCGACAACACCTGTCCGAACTGCCGAAACGGCTTCCAGTCGAACTGTCTGCACCGGGAGTTCATGTCCACCTGCCAGGCCGAGTACGTGCGCATCCCGAACGCCACCGGGACCCTGCTCGCCCTCGACGAGGTCCCCGGCGAGGAGTTCTGGCCGGGCCTGCTGGCGAACTCGGACGTGATGGGCACCGGCTGGTGGGCCGCCGACGCCGCACAGGTCCGCCCCGGTTCGACCGCGGTGGTGGTCGGCGACGGCGCGGTCGGCCTGTGCGCGGTGATCGCCGCGAAGGAACTGGGCGCGGAGCGGATCATCGCCATGTCCCGGCACGAGTCCCGGCAGAAGCTGGCCTTGGAGTTCGGCGCCACCGACATCGTCGCCGAGCGCGGCGAGGACGGCATCGCCCGGATCAAGGAACTGACCGGCGGCATCGGCGCCGACAGCGTCTTGGAGTGCGTCGGCACCGCCCAGGCCATGCAGCAGGCCTTGCACTCCGCCCGCCCCGGCGGCTCCGTCGGCTTCGTCGGCGTCCCGCACGAGGTCGCCGTCGACGGGCAGGAACTGTTCTTCTCCCACGTCGGCCTGCGCGGCGGCCCCGCCCCCGTGCGCCGCTACCTGCCTGACCTGATCGAGCGCGTCCTGACGGGCCGGATCGACCCCGGCAAGGTCTTCGACCTCACCCTCCCGCTCTCCGACGTGGCCGAGGGCTACAAGGCTATGGACGAGCGCCGTGCGATCAAGGCCCTCCTCACCCCCTGACAATCCCTGCCCCGGCACAAGGAGTACTCGTGCAGATCACCCGCAGCTCGATCGACACCGCCAAGGGCCCGGCCGACTGGTTCACCGGCGACGTCTACATCGACGCCGTCGCAGCCGCGCCCGCACCGTCCCGGGTCACCGCCAACCTGGTGCACTTCATGCCCGGCGCCCGCACCCACTGGCACCGGCACCCGCTGGGCCAGACCGTCTTCGTCACGGAGGGCATCGGTCTGTGCCAGCGCCGCGGCGGACCCGTCGAGGTCATCCGCCCCGGCGACCGCGTCCTGTTCGAAGCTGACGAGGAGCACTGGCACGGCGCCGCGCCGAACCGGCTCATGGTCCACCTCGCCATCAACGAGGGCGACGACGACCACGACGTCGTGCACTGGCTGAACCCCGTCACCGACGAGGAGTACACCGCAGCCCCGGCTACCCACTGACCCGCCCCGCCCCCGTACGGAAAGAAGCCCCTATGTCCCGGCCCGCAGGTCCCGCCACCGGCAAGCTGCCCTCCGTCGTGTGGGTGCTGGCCGCCGGCACCTTCCTGATGGGCACCACCGAGTTCGTCGTGGCCGGCCTGCTGCCGCAGATCGCCGGAGACCTGCACGTCGGTGTTCCCCGCGCCGGGCTGCTGATCACCGTCTTCGCCGTCGGCATGATCGTCGGCGGCCCGACCATGGCCCTGGCCACCCTGCGCCTGCCCCGGCGGCTGACCCTGGTCCTTGCCCTGGCCGTCTTCGCGTTCGGCCACCTCGTCGCCGCCGCCAGCGCCTCCTTCGCCGTCGTGCTCGCCGCCCGCTTCACCACCGCTCTGGCCACCGGCGCGTTCTGGGCCATCGGCTTCGTCATCGCCACCGCCGCCGCGGGGCCCGGCCGCTCCACCCGCGCGGTGGGCGTCATGATGGGCGGCCTGACCCTGGCCAACGTCGTCGGCGTCCCGCTCGGGTCCGTCGTCGGGCAGGCCACCGGCTGGCGCGGCCCCTTCTGGGCGCTGGCCGTCCTGGCAGCCCTGGCGGCCGTGTTCGTCGGCCGCTTCGTCCCTGTCACCGCCGGACAGGCGGCCGGCGTCTCGGTGCGCGCGGAGGTCCGGGCGCTGCGGCAGGGCCGACTGTGGCTGGCGCTGGCCGCCGCCGTCCTGATCATGGGCGGCGTCCTGGCCGCCTACACCTACATCACACCGCTGCTGACCGGCCGCGCCGGCATCCCGGAGGCCGCCGTGCCGCTGGTGCTGATCGCCTTCGGCGCGGGCGCGCTGGGCGGCAACACCCTCGGCGGACGCCTGGGCGACCGCCGCCCCATGGCCACCACGATCACCGCCGCCGCGGCCACAGCCGCCGTCCTGCTGCTGCTCGCACCGCTCTCCACCCATCCGGCCGCCGCGATCGTCCTGGTCTTCCTGATGGCGCTGACCGGCTTCGCCGTCAACCCCGTCGTCACCTCGCTGGCCGTGCGCTCCGCCGGCGACGCCCCCACCTTGGCCTCCGCCCTGACCACCTCCGCCTACAACACCGGCATCGCCGCCGGCTCCGCCCTCGCAGCCCACGCCCTCGACTCCTCCCTCGGCCTGACCGGGCCCCCACTCGTCGGCGGCGTCCTCGCCGCCCTCACCCTGCTGCCGCTGGCCACGCTCGCGCTCCGCGGCACGCCACGGCAGGCTCGGACCACGGCCCCGGCCCCGGCCTCGGCCTCGGCCCGAGACGGGACCCCGGTGCCGGTGCGGCACTGACCCGCAACCCGGCCCCGCCGCCACCGCCCGGCTCCACACCGATAGGAGGACCCCGTGAACACCACCTACGACTTCACCGGCAGGACCGCCCTCGTCACCGGCGCCGCCTCAGGTATCGGCCGGGCCACCGCCCTCGCCTTCGCCCGCGCCGGCGCACATGTCGCCCTCTTCGACCGGTCACAGGACGGCCTGCGCGAAACCGCGAACCTCATCGACGCCGACAGCGGGACCTGCCTGACCCTGCACTGCGACGTCACCCGCGAACAAGACGTCCAGACCGCCGTCGACCAGACCGTGGACCGCTTCGGCCGCCTGGACGCCGCCTTCAACAACTCAGGAGGCAGGTCGACGTGCCTGACCCGGCAGGGCTGGAGCGGTTGAGCCAAATCACGGCGGTGACCCTCATGGTGGCCGGCGGTCCAGACAGCCATGTGCCCCAGGACGGCATTGCCGAGTTGGCCCATCTCATTCCGGGTGGGCGAGTTGTCACCGTTCCAGCCGGACAGGGCGACGGGCGGGTGGCCGGGCCGGGTGTGGCCGGGCCAGGTCCGGCGCCACCAGTGGACCGTCCCGGTCGGTCGGGTCCTCGGTGGCCAGCGCCGGGTCGGTGCTCTTGACCTTCGTGCGGAACAGCTCGCGGTAGGCGGTGAACTTCGCGGCCACCCGCTCCGGCGACATGGTGGAGCGGTCGACCTCGACCATCAGCACCGGCACCCCGATCTCCGGGGCCTGCCACACCGCGTCCGGGCGCACCTTGCGCCTGCCGCCCGGCAGCCCGAACTCGACCTCGGTCGCCCAGTCGGTCACGGCGCCCACTCCGCCCGGGGCGTCCGGGGCGGTACCGCCGAGGACGAACGCGAGCACGGTCTCGTTGACCGCCATCGCGTGCCGGGCGCCGGAGCGCCCGGCACCCCGAGCGGTGCCGCCCATCTCCGAGCGGGGCAGGCCGAGAACGTGCCCGGCTGCCTCCAGCCCGGCCGTGCCCTCCAACCACCCCGACGTGCGGGGCCGTCAGCGGGCGGGGCCGATACGGGGACGCGGGGCGCTCAGCGGAGTGCTTCGAGCAGGGGGACGGTCTGCTCCGGTCCGGGCAGGGCATTGGTCTCGTACTGAAGCCGCTCGGCGGCATGGCGGTAGCCCTCGTCGGCCAGTACCGCCGACACCGTCTCGCGCACCTCGTCCGGGGTCACGGTGACCGGGTCCAGCACCCGGGCGGTACCGAGTTCGACGCACCGCCGCGCGTTGTACGGCTGGTCCGCACCGAGCGGCAGCAGCACCGACGGCAGGCCGTGGGCGAGCGTGCCGAGCAGGCTTCCGGAGCCGCCGTGCGAGACCACCAGGCTGCACTGCGGCAGCAGTTGATCCTGCGGGACGAAGTGCTCGACCCGGACGTTCGGCGGCAGTGGCCCGAACACCGCCGGGTCGACCTGGGAGCCGACCGTCGCGACCACGTTCGCCGCGAGCCCCTGGAGCCCGGTCAGGACCCGGGCGAACAGATCGGTGCTGGTGTAGACGGTGCCGAGCGTGAAGTACACGGTGGGGGTGTCCCGTACGGGGGCTGCGGGGACGGCCGGGCCCGGCCGGAACGCGAACGTGTGGGCGGGCAACGGGAAGCGCGGGTCCCGGAAGGCGTGCGGGGACGGCGACAGGACCACATCCCGGTCCAGCATCGCGAGCCCGGGGTCGGCCGGCAGGCCGTACTCCGAGCGCAGCTCGTGCAACGGCTCCGCGACGACCTCCTTGCGAAGAAAGCCCCCGGCGGCCAGCACGATGACGGTCGCACAGGGTATCCCGAGCACCTCGGCCGCGATCGCGCTGCCGAAGTCGACCTCGTCGCGCACCAGGACATCGGGCTTCCAATCGCGGGCGATGTCCAGCACCGCCGCAGCCTGCCGCCGTCCGCCGCGCCGGGCGAAGCCCTCGGCGAGCTCCCGCAGGTCCGCCGCCGGATCGGGGACGTCGACGGGCACGGCCGCCGCGCCAGCGGAACCCGCCGCACGTACCCGCGGCTCACTGGTGGCAAAGGCCGTGAATCCGGCCCCCGTGATCTCGGCCGTTCTGCCGCCGCTGCCCGCGACCGCGACAATGTGCCCGGCGGCCTGCGCCGCGCGGGCCACCGGGATGAGGGGGCGGAAGTGGCCACTGCCACCGATGAACGTGAACAGAATGCGCATCGGGCGAGGCTACCGGGCCGTCCGCGGGCAGAACGGCCAGCCCCTGCTCCCCTGACCGCCCACAGGTTTTCCCGACCGACCCGAACATCGGTCCCAGATTCTGCAAACCCACAGACCACAGCCCATGAACGATCAATCACCGCAGCAAAACCGCAGGCCAGACAGCCAAGATCTCAAGTCCCAGATTCTGCAAGTCCCCTGCTCAGAGGGCGTTAAGTCCGTTTCTGGTAGCGGCCTCGTCCGGGTTGGGTGAGGAAGCCTTGGCGGGTGAGGCGTCCGAGGCGGCTGCGGGTGATGTTGACGGACGTCTCATCGGTGGGCATGCCGAGGAGTTCGTGCAGCTCGCGGGCCCGGAATGCCCGGCCCGGGTGCTGGTTGAAGGCGTGCACGATGGCCTGGTAGGTGGTGTTCGTCTCGGGCACCTCGGGTTCGATTCCTGCCGGCGTGACCTCCGCAATGATCTTTCGTGTGGTGATCAGGTCCGCGAGACGGGCCTCGGTCTCGGCCAGGGCGGCAGTGAGGCACCCGATCTGGTCACGAAGTTCTGCGGCCCGGGTGGCGGCTTCGTCCTGCTGGGCCTGGAGGTCCGCCAGGAGTTCGGCGACGTTCACGCGGCCAGTCCGAGGGTGTCGCGCCAGGCCGGGGCCGGTGTGGTGAGGCGGCGGGTCATGTTCGCAGTGGAGGCCCAGTAGACGCGGGAGGCGGAGGTGTCGGGCCGGTGGTCGTACTCGCGAGCTAGGCGCCGATGCAGCATCAAGGTGCCGTTCGCCTGCTCCACCACCCACCGTTTCGGCTGCGGGACGAAGCCCGTGCCCGGGTCGGCCGGTTTGCGGCGGACGACCTCGACGTCGATGTCCAGCAGAGCGCCGTGGATGACAACCTCGTCCTTGAAGCCCTGGTCCACCAAGGCCTTCTCCAGACGCATCCCGCACCGTTCGGCGACCTGGTCGAGCAGGGCGGTGCCGGCGGCGTTGTCGTGGGCTGAGGCGGCCAGGACGACGACGCCGATGATCAGCCCCAGGACGTCCACGGCCAGTCCCCGCTTGCGCCCCGACACCTTCTTGTTCGCGTCCAGCCCCGTCGTGGTCTTCGGGACACCGGCGGCCGCGCGGACGGACTGGGTGTCGATGATCACGAGGGACGGGTCCTCTAATCGGCGGGCTCGCTCCCGTACCTGGCAGCGCAGGAGTTCCTGGATCCGCTGGTCGAGGCCGTCCTGGCGCCACAGGCCGAAGTAGTAGAACACTGCCGACCAGGACGGCAGGTCATGGGGCAGGTAGCGCCACTGACAGCCCGTCCGATTCTGGTAGAAGATCGCATTCACGATCTCCCGCAGATCGCAGGCCCCCGGATCCCCGGTAGCCGATCGCGCCACCCGGTCCTGCTTCCAGGCCATGATCATCGGCTCGATCAACGCCCATTGCTCGTCCGATAAGTCGCTCGGATACGCCCGTCTGTCCATGCGCCGCAGAACATCACCCGAACCCCGGCTGGCACGCCAGTACGGCCGACGTTCACACGAACGAGCGATCACGAAACGAGAGAAAACCGACTTACCGTCCTCTCAGGTGTCCGTCAAAGCGGATCAAGCCCAGGTTTCCCGGTTGGTGCTGTGACTTGAGTGCTCGAGTTGGCGAGTTGAGCATGGGGTGGGCAGGGTATTGCCCGTGTCGGGGCTCTGAGCCCTTGCTGCTCGTGCTGGAGCAGGCCGTCACATGTCTGGTCGGGGCTGGTCGGCAGGGATAGCCTGAGCGAGCTCCAGGATCTTGACCTGGGGCGTCCCGGCCAGGGCTGGGGCGTTCTCGGGCGAGGCCCAGACTTTCGTTCGCAAGAAGTCCAGAAAGCGCTCCGCCTCGCCTGCGGTGTCGAACTCGAGGTCGATGACAACGAAGTTCGGATCGTCGACGGGCCGCTGGACGCGGTGCCCGCGAACGCCGGACTGCAGCCTGACGTCCTTGAAACGCTCGAATGCCGCGCTCCAGAGCCCGAAGTCCGTCACCGCGTGTTCGATGTGCAGGGTCGCCATGATGGCTCCTCGGCTTGACCTGGTTATCGGTCCCACGTTATGCGGGTCCCCTTGCTCCGGCCATTCCAGGGCCAACTGCCGATCGCGATGGGCAGCTATCAGTCGGCGTCACATGAGCGCGAACCCGCCGACTGAATTGTTGAATTCGATGTCGCGGTCGTGGGCGCGACGGCCGCAGAGATTCAGGTCGGACGGCCGGCGCACGCCGTGGCCGCCCCACTGATGGCGGTCCTGGTGCGCAGCCTGCAAGCCGCCGGCCAGGAACCCACCAGCCACCGCCGGAGCGACTCGCCGCTCCATCACCGGCGGCGTGGGGGCGGGCCGGGTGGAGCGTCACGCCCTGGCGCTCGGCCTCGATCCGGGCTTGCAGAAGGGTGTTGAGGTTGGAGGGGTCGACGGTCAGCGTCGGCGGCGGGTTGGTGGTGAGGGCGCGCTCAGCGTGGAGTGCAGGGCTGGCACGCCGGCTCCTCCACGGCTGGTAGAGCCGCATCCGGGCTCACTCGCAGCACCTGGTCCAGCCCGGTGCGCCGGAACAGCACCGCCACCCGTGCGGTCGGGTTCGCGACGTGCAGCACCGCGCC
This sequence comes from Kitasatospora sp. McL0602, assembly GCF_052076145.1. Lineage (NCBI taxonomy): Bacteria > Bacillati > Actinomycetota > Actinomycetes > Kitasatosporales > Streptomycetaceae > Kitasatospora > Kitasatospora sp. McL0602. The sequence continues at coordinate 53,591 of NZ_CP197246.1, forward strand.
CGCCGCCTGGGCCCGCAGGTGCGCGCGGATGACGGCGTTGAAGGCAGGACCGGGGCGCCCGCCCCGGCCGCAGCGGGACACGGAACGAAGGCGGGTCGGCCTGCGTGGCAGCAGCGGTCATCGGCACAGTGTCCTCGCCGCCACGGTGTCCGCGGCCGCCGGTGCGCCCGCGCATTGGGCATCAGCATCCGTCGGCCGGTGTGCGGGCGGATTCCTTGCAGTAGTGCCCAGGCAATCCGCTGTGGGCGGCCGGCGGTCTCGGCCAGGACGTCAGGTGTCCGCCGTGGGCTTCGGCTCCTCGGAGGGACGGCGCAGTTGTTCGTTGATGCGCAGGGCTTCTTCGAGTTGGTCTTCGAGGATGACGATGCGGCAGGCGGCGTCGATGGCGGTGCCCTGGTCGACGAGGTCGCGGGCGCGCATCGCGATGCGCAGCTGGTAGCGGGAGTAGCGGCGGTGGCCGCCGTCGGAGCGCAGGACACGGACAGGGACTCGACGCGCACAGTGTCTTGCAGCACACTCGTCCTCACGGCCTTGGTTGGTGATCATGGGTGCTTCGCAACGCACATGATCACGCCAAGGCCGTACCGCTGTCCGGTGAACGGCAAAGCCCGTGGTCAGCTCGGCACGCTGACCACGGGCTGGGGTGGAGCCGGGCTCAGAGCTCCATCGAGAAGCGGCGGCAGACGTGGACCCGGGCGAACTGCTCCCGCATCAACTGCTCGTCGCGCAGGTTGGCGTGCAGAAAGGCCGTGATCGGCCGGAGCTCCGGCCGCCGCTCGCCGATGGCGCGGTCCGGCTCCCCCGCATCGGTGTAGTAGTTCGCATAGACGTGGAGGTAGCGGCTGCTCTCGGCGAAGCCCATCTCCCGGTACCAGTGCAGTGTGTCCAGGTCGTCCCTGGTCCAGGCGTCCAGTGTCGGTACTCCCTGGGCGCTGACGCGGGCGCGGGCCTCGGCGAACAGGGCGCGGCCGATGCCCCGGTGCTGGTGGTCGGGGTGGACCGCGATGGTGTCGATGGTCGCCAGCTCACCCTCGACCGTGACGTCCATGACGCCTACGGCGAGCCCGCGTTCCCCGATCGCGACCAGCTCGAAGCCGGGAGCGTCGATCCGGGGCTTGGCCCTCATCACGTCGTCAAAGTAGGCGGTGTCCAAGAAGGAGAGCACCCGGCAGCGCAACCAGGAGGGTTCGTCAGCGGGCGTGTACTCACGTACGGCGTAGTTCAAGGCAGTGATCCTCAACGTGTGTGGCGATGTCCGGACAGTGGCGGTCGCAACGTCGAGGGATCACAGCGGAGATTCTGGTCGCTGCCCCGCGCGCAGGCAATCGGTTTTGCCGATCAGAGCCCCAGCCGAAGCGGGCAGGGGTTAAACGGAAAGCTAGTCGTTGGCCCGCGAGACCACAGGCGTGAGAAGGTGCGATGTTCGATCTTCAACATCGCGGCAAGTGGGGGGATTTCTTCGTGTCTATGGCCAGACATCTGTTGGGGAGGCTGGGGGGCGCACTCACTGCTGCCGCCCTGCTGCTGAGCCCGCTGGCAGTCCCGGGGGTTGCGGGCCCGGCTGCTGCGGCTACCGCCACTCCGACGCCGTCGGTCCGGGTGATCAACTACAACCTGTGCGGCGGCTACATCGACGACTGCGAGTCCACCCTCGGGCTGAACGACTGGGCGAACACCCTGGCGGCGTCCCTCAAGGGGTGGAACCCCGACGCGGTGATGTTCGAGGAGCTCTGCAAGGGCCAGCTCGACGCCGCCGCGGCCCGGCTGCCCGGCTACCAGGAGGTCTGGCTGGAGACGGGCAGCGTCACGGACGCGGCCAAAAGCAAGGGCTACGGCTGCGGGAAGTGGCTTTACGACGGCGCTCCCAAATCCAACGCCCCGATCGGTATCGGGATGCTGGTGAAGGCCACGGCCGCGCCGCAGCCGCTCGGCCACTTGCTGCGCAACGTCGCCCCGGGTCGTGAGCAGCGCGGCGTGGTCTGCGCCCAGGTGCCGGTCAACGGGATCTCGACCCTGCTCTGCACCACGCACACGTCCCCGGAGATGAAGGACGAGGGCGCCCCGCAGGTGGTCACCGCGATCCGGGGCTGGGCGCACGGTGGCCCGGTGATCCTCGGCGGCGACTTCAACGCGGACACGCAGGACTCCAACATGGGCCAGTACTACATCGCCCAGGGCGGCAACGGGGAGTTCAACGAGGCCGACCAGGCCAACCGCGCGTACTTCTCGCGGAACTGCACCGGCCTGGCCGCCTGCCGCTCGGGTTCCCCGACGGCGGGTCACCGGGACGGCACCAAGGTCGTCAACGGGCAGACCATCCCCGATCACACGCACGGCATCACGCGTCCCGATCGCAAGTTCGACTATCTCTTCGCCAGCGCCGCGTACTTCGGCCCGGCGACGGCCGACACGGCGGACGCGCAGTTCGGCGGCAACAGCCTCTCCGACCACGTGATGTACCGGGGGGTCTTCCCGCAGAGGCCCGACACCCAGGCACCTGCCACCCCACTGGTGGCCCCCGGCTCCGCCTCGATCGCCCGGCAGAACGACTGGCTGAACGCCGTGGACCACACCAGTGGTGACTTCAACGGCGACGGCAAGACGGACCTGGTGCTGAGGAACGCAGCCGGGACGGTCACCCTCTACCCGGGTGACGGCAACGGCCACTTCGGCATCGGCATCCAGCTGGTCTCGGCCGCCCAGGGCTGGTGGGATGCCAAGAGCATCACCGCCGGTGACTTCAACGGCGACGGCAAGACCGATCTGCTGGCCCGCTGGACCTCCGGCAGAGTCTTCCTCTACCCGGGCGACGGCCACGGCCACCTCGGCAATTCCGTCGAGGTCATGCCCGCAGGCAGCCTGACCAACGCCGCCGACATCGTCGCGGGTGACTTCAACGGGGACGGCAAGACCGACCTCGTGGTCCGCTGGAACGCGGCCAACCCCTGGGAGAACGACGGTCACGTCACCTTCTATCCGGGTAACGGCGACGGCACCTTCGGCACGTCCACCGAGTTGGTCTCCGCCGCCCAGGGCTGGTGGGACGCCAGCGACATCACCGCCGGTGACTTCAACGGCGACGGCAAGGCCGACCTGCTGGTCCGCTGGACCTCCGGCAGCGCCTTCCTCTACCCAGGTGACGGCCAGGGCCACCTCGGCGCGTCCGTCCCCGTGGTCGCGGCACCGACCTGGGCGACCGCGCGCGATCTGACGGCCGGTGACTTCAACGGCGACGGCAGGACCGATCTGCTGATCCGCTGGACCAACCCGCCGTCCGTCGAGGGCCGGCCCGACCCGCCGTCGATCACCCAGAAGGTCGACTTCCTCCCCGGCGACGGGAAGGGCGGCTTCGGAACGGCGAGGTCGGTCCGGCCCGTCGGTTCGGGCGGCTGGCTCGACGCGGCCAGAGTGATCCCGGGCAACTTCACCAGCAGTACCCAGACCGACCTGCTGGTGCAGTGGAACTCCGGGAGCGTCTTCCTCTACCCCAACGGCGGCAGCGGCACGTTCAACAGCTCCCCCCGCCTGATCGCGGCCGACTGGTCGGACGCCAAGAGCATCACCGCCGGTACCTTCCTCGGCGACGGCAACACCGACCTGCTGGTCCGCTGGAGCTCCGGCAGCGTCTTCCTCTACCCGGGCAACGGCAACGGCACCTTCGGCGGCTCGATCCCGCTCCTGCCCGCAGGCAGCTGGAGCAACGCCGTCGACGTCGTCGGCGGCGACTTCAACGGCGACGGCAAGGCAGACGTCGTGATCCGCTGGAACGACGGTCACGTCACCTTCGAGCCCGGCAACGGCGACGGCACTTTCGGCACACCCACCGAACTGGTCTCGGCCGCGCAGGGCTGGACGGACGCCGTGAGCGTCACCGCCGGTGACTTCAACGGTGACGGCAAGACCGACCTGCTGGTCCGCTGGACCGCCGGCAGCGCCTTCCTCTACCCGGGCAACGGCAACGGCACCTTCGGCGGCTCCGTCGCGTACCAGCCCGCCGGTGCTTGGAGCGACCTGGTCAATGTCCTGCCCGGCCAGTACACGGTCGACGGCTCCACCAGCCTGATCCTGCGCTGGAACGACGGCGCAGTTGTGCCCGGCTACGCCACGTCCGACCGGCTGACGATCCGCGCCTCCGACGACCGGGGCCGGGTCTCGCACTTCGTCTACTCGCTGGACGTCCCGCTGGACACCACCAACGGGACGCGGCTCGACGCGCGCAACAACATCGTCTCGCTGCCGCTCGCCGGCTTCGCTCCCGGCAGTCACACGCTGTACGTCGCGGCGGTCGACCTCGCGGGCAACCGCTCGGCCACCCAAGCGTACGCTTTCTGACCCGACGACAGAGGGCCGTTCTCCGCCGGCGGGGGAGCGGCCCTTCGCCGTCTTTAGGTAAGACTGCCGTAACTGGATAGGTGGTCGGTCAGCCTTGACTCGGGTTGGCCCCTCTGGCGGCCGCCTGCCCCCCTGCCCCCGAGGGCGTGGCGATTGTCGATCTGGGCTCAGCTTGCTCTTTATGCAGTCGTCGCGTTCTTGGCGAGGTGGGCTTCGAGTGTGAGTTCGCGTTTGACGGTCTTCCCGACGTCGTAGCGGGGTGCGGGCCTGTGGTTCTTCGTGCCGGGCGGGCGCCCCAGGCCTGGGCGCGTGTCGGTTGCGGCACGGCAGCCAGGCAGGCCGTCTTCGCGCGGATGTGACGGAACCCGCGGCGGACTCGGGCGGGCGTGAGCTTGTTCGGTGGGGCGGCCCGTTCCCAGGGCCGGCGCAGGTCCTCGGCGAGCGGGCGGGCGAGGCGGAGTTGGGTGTGGGCGGCGATGACCGCGTGAAGCACCCGACGAAAACCGGAAGCCGTCCCGATCGGCAGCCACCTCACCGCCAACATGAGGTGCCGAGCAGTTGGCTGACCGTCCTGGGCCGCTGAGCCCGAATCCACCGGGCGATAGCCGGTCCAGCGTCCGGACATGAAAACGGAGACACCCTCCGTTCCGGCTGGGCCGGGCTGGGCCGGGCTGGTCAGGCGCCGCTGTTGACCAGGTGCCAGCGCTGGCCGTCGCCGCCGTTGCAGGACCAGACGCCGAGCGCGGTGCCACTGGTGTCGGCAGTCAGGCAGCCGCCGTCGCGGGCGCTCTTGATCTGGTACCAGCCGTTGCCGGCGTCCTGGAACTGCCAGAGCTGGTTGTTGCCGCCGTTCGCACCGACCAGCCAGGTCCGCCAGCTGTTGAAGTTGTAGTCCATCAGCAGGCCGCCCCGGTACTGGGTCTCGATCTGCCAGTTGCCGTTGCCCTTGTCCCAGAACACCCACTGCTGGGCCTCGTTGCCGTTGGGCTCCCAGGCCTTGATGCTGGTGCCGGAGTTGACGCTGGCGTTGTCGAGGTCGGCCACGGTGCCGTGGGCGGACTGCAGGGTCGCCACCCGGCCGTGGGCGGGGCCGGTGCCGCCGGGCGGGTAGAAGGAGACGGTACGGCCCGCGTCACCGGAGCGGTCGTACCGTCCCCACATGCCCCAGTGGATCCACCCGCCGTCCCCGTTGAGGGTGAAGTTCCCGCTCTGGAACACGTAGACGTGGTACGGGTGGGAGGCGTCGTACTTCACCACCATGTCCACGTTGACGTCGTGCAGGTCGGGGGCGTAGGACTCCGTGTCGTCGACCACCAGCACGTTGGCGAGGTTGCCGATCTTGGCGGATATCCTGTCGCCCAGCGCTCGGACGAAATCGGCCCGCTCGTTCTGGTGGTTGGTGTAGTTGGCGATGTCGGAGATGTCGACGCCGAGCTCCGGGAACATGTCCCAGCTCTGGACCTGCCCGACCACGGCGTTGGGCGCGACGTGGTGAGCGGACGCCGTTGCGGCACCGGCGTTCGGCGTGGTGAGTGCGATCGCGGTGAGGACGGCGCCGGCCGTCGTGAGGAGCTTGCGCATGCTGGAGTTCACTTCCTGGATCGGAGGGGCCTGTTCCGGGGGCCGGTTCGGTGATCGGTCCTGAGCCGGGTGGCTAGACCAGGTGCCACTTCTGGCTGTCCGCGCCCGAGCACGACCAGACGCCCAGCGCCTGCTGGTTCTGGTTGGCGGTGAGGCAGCCGCCGTCGCGGGCGCTCTTGATCTGGTACCAGCCGTTGCCGGCGTCCTGGAACTGCCAGAGCTGGTTGTTGCCGCCGTTCGCACCGACCAGCCAGGTGGTCCAGTTGGTGAAGTTGTAGTCCATGAGCAGGCCGCCCCGGTACTGGGTCTCGATCTGCCAGTTGCCGTTGCCCTTGTCCCAGAACACCCACTGCTCGGCCTCGCCCCAGTTGGGCGGCTGGGCCTTGATCGTGGTGCCGGGGCTGACGCGGCCGCCGTCCAGGTCGGCGACCATGCCGTTGGCCGCCTGCAGGTACGAGACACCGCCGTGGACCGGGCCGTGTCCGGGCCGGGTCGGCAGCCCGGCCGAGCCGATCGTGAAGGTGACGGCGGCGTTGGTGCCCCCACCGCCCGAGATCGACACGGCGAACCCGGGATTCGATCCGTTCGCGTCGTAACTGTTGCTGCCGGCATACGGGTTGTCCCAGTGGATGGACAGCACGGCGTCGTTCAGGACGCCGTCCGCGCAACTCTCCGCGTGGTACCGGGCGTGGCCTTCGGTGCCGGTCATGAAGCCGTTGGACTCCGTGCGCAACGAGGTCGTGCCGCCCCGGTCGACCTGCAGCGACGGCTGGCCGGCGGAGGTCCACTGCCCGTGATCGACGCTGACCGAGTCGAGACGCAAGGTGCACGCGGTCGAGTTGGTCAGGGTCAGGTCGACGGAGCGCGCCGGCTGCTCGGCGTAGCTCGGAGCAGTGGCCAGCGCGGCGGCGGACACGGTGAGCGCACCGGTCAGCAGCACCCGGGCGGTCCGCCGGAGAGCGGTCTGGTACTTCTTCATGGCGGGAAGCCTTTCGTGGTGGTGGCTTTCGTGGTGGCGGTCAGCAGCTTCCGGGGGTGCCCCAGACCTGCCAGCTGACAGTCGCGTTGTCTCCACTGCCGCCACTCGTCCGCACGTCGAGGCAGCCCTTGTCCGTGCCGTTGGTGTCGTACGAGTTGGACCCGTAGTAGGGGTTGTCCCAATGGACCTCCACCACCCGGCGGTTCAGGTTCTGCGCTGCGCAGTTCTGGGTCACGAAGACGGCGTGGCCCTCGGTCCCGGTCATGAACCCGTTGGAGTCCGACTCCCACTGGGCCCGCCCGCCGTCCCCGACCAGCGCGGCGTTGTCCTGCGCGCTCCTGTCCCAGATTCCGTGGTCCAACCAGGAGTCGTAGAGCCGTAGTTCGCAGCCGGTCCGGTTCTCCAGGTTGACGACGGCGCTCCTGGCCGACTGTGCCGCCTGCGCCGTACCGGCCGGCACCGCGACGGTGGCCGCCGCGACCACCGCGCCCACCGCCGCACGCAGGCCGATCCGCCGGATCCTTGCTGTTCCGAGACTGTTCACAGAGCACTCCGATGTCGCGCCGGGGCTTGATGCCCCCGTCGGGAACGACTCTGCTGCAGACCCGTAAACGTGCAGTGCACGCTGGATCTATCCGGCTGGTTTCCCTGTCCGCCGGTTCGTGCGCGGCCCGGGTGCGGGCCCGGGGGTACCAGGAAACGCGTGTGCAGCGGGAGGCCGGTGGGGCCTCCCGCTGCACACGCGCGTTCTGGGGCTTACTCGATGACGAGCTCGACCGGGATGTTGCCCCGGGTCGCCTTGGAGTACGGGCAGACCTGGTGGGCCTGCTCGACCAGGGCGCGGGCGGTGGCGGGCTCCAGGGAGTCCGGCAGCTCGACGCGCAGGATCACGGAGAGGCCGAAGCTGGTCTCGTCCTTGGCCAGGCTCACCTCGGCGGTCACGGCGACCTCCGAGGTGTCCACCTTCGCCTGACGGCCGACCAGGCCGAGGGCGCTGGCGAAGCAGGCCGCGTAGCCGCCCGCGAAGAGCTGCTCGGGGTTGGTGCCCTGACCGTTGCCGCCCAGGGCCGGGGGCATCGCCAGCTGCAGGTCCAGCTGGCCGTCGTTGCTCACGGTGCGGCCCTGGCGGCCGTTGGTGGCGGTGGCTACGGCGGTGTACAGCGCGCTCATGAGATCCGTCCTTGCTGTCCGGTGAAGTTCTCGACGTCCACCATGACAGCACACAATTCAATTGTGCACAACTAAATGATGCCTGAGTTACCCTGGGCTCATGAGCGAGGACCTGCCGAGCACTGAGCCGACCATCGGGCCGAGCGCCGAGCCGAGCGCGGAGTGGCTTCGCCTGGACAACCAGATCTGCTTCGCGCTGCACGCCGCCTCGCGCGCCTTCAACGCCCTCTACCGGGACGCACTGCAGGAGATGGGGCTGACCTACCCCCAGTACCTGGTGATGCTGGTGCTCTGGGAGGACGGCGAACTCCCGGTGAAGCGGATCGGCGAACGCCTCCGGCTGGACTCCGGAACGCTCTCCCCGCTGCTCAAGCGCCTGGAGGCGGCCGGGCTGGTCCGCCGCGAGCGCAGCGCCGCCGACGAGCGCTCGGTGACCGTCCAGCTCACCCCGGAGGGCGTCGCCCTGCGGGCCCAGGCCCTCCGGCTCCCCGGGCGGGTCAGCGCCGCCACCGGCCTGGACCTCGCCGAGATCGCCGAGCTGCGCCAGCGCCTGGAGCAGCTCACCCGGGCCGTGGACGACTCCGCCCTGGGTGGTTCCGTCCTGGAGGGGCCGGGCGCCGTCTGCGGCTGACCGGTTGCGCCACCGGCTGCCGAGCGACAGGGGCGGTTCGGTCAGGCCGTGAGTGCCGGGTAGTCGGTGCAGCCGCGGTGGTCGCCGCCGTAGAAGGTCGAGCTTTCCCGGGCGTTGAACAGGCCGCCGAGGGCTAGGCGGGCCGGGAGGTCGGGGCCGGCCAGGAACAGTGCGCCGAAGGTGAGCATGTCCGCCGTCCCGTCCTCGACCAGCTTCAGTGCGTCGGGGCCGGCAGCCTCGGGGTGGGTGAACGGGAGGAGCTCGGCTTGCCACGTACGCAGGAATCGCAGATGGCATCGCTCCGAGCGGACGACGCGGGGGTTGTTCGCTCTCCAGGTGAACCGAGTGCCGCAGCTTCGCGCAGCCACGTGCCGGGCCGGGCCGGGCGACCGGGACCTGGTCAGGTGCGCTCCGGCCAGCTCGTGACCCGACGCAGCGTGGCGGGGTCAAGGCGAGCTCCCCCTCCGTGGCTCGCTCGAGCGGCTCGCCGCCTGCAGCGCTCGGATGGATTCGAGCAGGCGAGACATCCCCAGGTCGACCTGCATGGCTTCAGCCAGACTCGTGAGCTGACGGGGCGGCAGGCCGCCCAAGTTCGACAAGGTCGACTACCGCGAACACCATGCTGTCGAGTACGGGATCAACCGTCTCAAGAGGCACCGGGCCGTCGCGACTCGATACGACAAACTCGCCGTCCGTTACGAGGCCACGCTCGTCGTCGCCACCATCAACGAGTGGCTGTGACCAGCGCTTCTGAAACAGACCCTGGTGAGAAGTTCGTGGAGTTCGGCGGCGGGCAGGTGGCTGACCGCGTCGTTGAGGTTGTGGACCAGCACGGTGACCACCTCGGGATCGGCGACCGTGATCAGGGCGAGTGCCCAAGTGGCGCGGGACAGTGTCGGTGTGCTGTTCGTACTGTCGACTCCACCACGAGAGGTCGACTGTAGTCGGCGTGTGGTCCCAGCGGCTGGGAGTCGGCAGTTACGGCTCCGCCGGTGACGAAGGCCAGCATGGTCCGAAGATCGCACTGATCGCCTGGGCGGTGTTGGCCCACAGCAATGTGGTCCGCTGCGCGCCCCGGCCGACCTTGACGGCCTGCTGAAGGTCCTGAAAGCGGGGGTCGCGGCGGATCAGGCGCCGCCAGGCCGCCTGCTTCTGTGTGCGCGAGAACTGCGGGTCGACGTGGATGCCGGTCAGGCGGAAGGCGAACTCTTCTGCCTTGGGTGGCGAGGATCTGCGCGCAAGTCCCCGGACGCGCTTGCGGTTTCCCACTTGGTTGCGCGAGCTTCGAAGGCCGCAGTTGTTCGTCTCTGCGGAGCCCTGGGTTGAGGAACACCGGTGCGGGCGGGGAGGGGTTCAGCGGCGGTGGGTGGCTGTCGCGATGTGGACGAACGAGGGGATGAGAGGGTTCGTGTCGCCCTCGTTCCACGCCACCACCACGCGGCTGGGCGCCATGTCGGTCAGTGGTACTGCGGTCAGTCCCTCGGGCATGTCGTGGCCGAGGGGGGTGATGCCGACCGTGCCGTTCCAGAGCACGGCCTGCCGGCATTCCTGGACGGCCCTCACCACAGGCCCCTCGCGAGTCTCCCCGCCGGTCCAGTACGACCCCCACAGCGGGTCGGTGCCGTCCGGGAAGTGGAACCAGCGCCGGTCGGCCAGATCGGCCAGATCCAGGCGCGTCCGGGAGGCGAGGGGGTCGTCGGTGCGCAGCACCGCGCCGACCGGGTCGGTGCGCAGCTGGTGGACGGTCAGGCCGGTTTCGTCGAAGGGGGCGCGGGTGAGGGCGATGTCGACCTGGCCGGTGCGCAGTCCGCAGGTGGGGTCGGTGAGGTCGGTCTCGCGGATGTGGACCTCGATGTCCGGGTGTCGTCTGTGGTAGGTGTTGGCCAGGCGGAGGGCGCCGAGGTCGGTGCCGTCGCCGAGGAGGCCCACGGTGACGGCGGTGGGGCCGGCTTGGGCGGCGATGCGTGCGCGGATCCGGTCGGTGTGGTCGAGCAGGGTGCGGGCTTCGTTGAGCAGTACGGTTCCGGCGGGGGTGAGGGTGACGCCCTGGGCCGAGCGGTGGAGCAGGGTGGCGCCGAGGTCGGTCTCCAGCTGCTTGATCGCCCGGCTGAGCGGGGGCTGGCTCATGTGCAGTCGGGCGGCGGCCCGGCCGAAGTGGAGTTCTTCGGCGACCGCGACGAAATAGCGCAATGTTCGCAGCTCCATGCTGCAACGATACCCGCACGGTATCGGGCGCGAGCGAATCGGTCTTGGACGGCTGGGGTGCCGCGGCGGTGGAATCGACGCATGAACGACGCAACTCTTCCCGACCCCGCCGTCCACGTGGCCGGCGTTCAGGAGATCGCCGCCGACCTGCTGGTGGTCCCGGACCGCGGGATCCCGCTGGTCCCCAACATCGGCATCATCGGCGGCACCGAGGCCGTCCTGGTCGTCGACACGGGCATGGGCACCGCCAACGCCGAGCAGGTTCTCGCCCTGGCGTCCGAGGCCGCCAAGGGGCGCCGCCTGTACCTGACCACCACCCACTTCCACCCCGAGCACGCCTTCGGCGCTCACGTCTTCGACGGCCACGCCACCTACCTCGCCAACCGCGCCCAGGCCGAGGACCTGACGGTGAGGGGGGCGGGCTACCTGGAGATGTTCCGCGGCTTCGGCGCACCGGTCGCCGACCGCCTCGACGGCAGCGTCCGCATCGCCACCCCCGATGTGGTCTACGACGGCGGGTACGACCTGGACCTCGGCGGCCGAACCGTACGGCTGCGGCCCACCGGCCAGGGCCACACCAAGGGCGACCAGGTGATCGAGGTACCCGACGCGGGCGTGCTGTTCACCGGCGACCTGGCCGAGAGCGGGCAGTTCGCGATCTTTCCCTGGTTCCCGCCGCACGACACCGACGTCTCCGGCACCGGCTGGCTGACGGTGATGGAGCGGCTGGCAGCCGACGGGCACCGCGTGGTGGTCCCCGGCCACGGCGCCGTCGGCGGCCCGCAGATCCTCGCCGACGTCCGCGACTACCTGCGCGAGCTGCGCGAGGAGACCTGGCGGCGACGCGACTACGCGATGGCCGAGAGCGAGATCGTGGCCGAGGTCCGGGCCCTGCTGATCGAACGGCACCCCGAGTGGGCCGGACAGGAGTGGATCGACAAGGGCGTCGGCTGCCTGTGCGCCGAACACCCCACCCTCACGGACCAGCGCCCGACAAGCTGAGGCACGACGTGGGCACGGCCCGCCACGGGCCCGCCACATCCCCCGCACCGACGGGCGAACCGCCACCACAGGCAGCCGAGCGCACACCACGAAGAAGTAATGATCACGGGCGAAGACCGGCGGAGCACCGGACTTCCGCCCTACACCGGCCAGTTCCAAAACCGCAGAACGCAGTGGCCGGCGAACTCGGGGCGCCACCGGGACCAGGCACGGCCGACGACTGCATCCTGACGACCGGCGCCGCCCGGCACGACAGCCCGCCGTCCTGGCGTGACCGCAGCCACGCGGCCATCACTGCCCGCTCACGCTCGGAATTGACGACCGCCGGCTCGCCAGCCACCTCGGCGGTCAGCACGACGAACCACTTACGGCCCTCGCGCTTGACGCTGACCGTCTTCACCCGGCCGACCACCGCCCGATGCTGGTGCACCTTGACGTGTCCGACACCTTGCAGGCGGACGCGGGTCACCGGGTCGTGCGCGGTGGCGTCCCACCGGCAGCCGTCGCCGTCCTTCGGGAACTCCACCGTGTCGAACCAGCTCACCCCACGAAAACGCGGATAACCGGGCGTCTCACCGGACTTGACGCGGCAGAAGAACGCCACGAACGCCTTGTCCAGACGGCGCAGCGTCGCCTGCTGCGAAGAGAACGACCAACGTCCCTGACGCTCCGGGTCGAACGCCCGGATCTCCTTCAGCTGCGCGGACTGCATCCCGTACCTGACGCTCGTCCTCGACACGTGCCGGTAGGCATCACGGCGTTCCTGCAACGCGCCGTTGTACAGCGAGCAGTGATCGCGGAGCATCTCGCCCAAAGCCTGCGCCTGACCCACCGTGGGCCGCATGAGGAACTTGTACGCACGGATCATCAGGCCCACCCCCTTCCAGGTCAGTTCGCATGCACATACTACACTTGGTGCATGTCACCACGCTGGGAACCAGACCCCGATATCCGACGCGGAAACCACGTCATCCACGACCTTCACGCTCACTTGGTGTTCGTCACCAAGTACCGGCGCGGCATCTTCGATGACGACATGCTGACCCGCTGCGAGGCGATCATGCGGGACGTGTGCGAGAGCTTCGGTGCGGAGCTGCGCGAGTTCAACGGCGAAGGCGATCACGTGCACCTGCTGGTGCACTACCCGCCGAAGGTGTCCATCTCCAAGCTGGTCAACAGCCTCAAGGGCGTCAGCTCCCGGTACCTGCGCGCCGAGTACACCGGCCGCATCAACCGGATCGGTATGGGTTCCGTCTTCTGGGCACCTTCGTACTTCGCGGGGTCCTGCGGTGGTGCACCGATGAGCATCGTCAAGGAGTACATCGAGAACCAGAAGCGGCCCGTCTGACCGTCACCCCGGAGCCGCAGAGAACTCCGCCGCTTCGCGGCTCCAGGCCAAGGATCGCATTCCCGCCCGGCCTAAAGACCGGGATTCCCTGCGAAGACCAGGGGATGGAAGAACTCCCCCGAACCCGATGCCACGCACCCCGACCCGGACGAAAACACCCAGAATGCGCGTCTGCGACACCTCGGGAACATCCCCGAAGAAGCTCTCCACCCCGCGCCGCTCCACGAGCACGGAGACCGTACCGAGCCAGCCCCCGTCCGGCACGGTCCGCGTGACTGACCCGGATGTGCTGCCTCGCCCTCAGCGGCTCCGGCGGGGACGGCCGGGTGGATCGGGCTGGAGCGGCGGGTCAGGACGCGAAGGCGATGACCGTCTTGCCGCGTGCTCCGCCACGTTCGACCTGGAGCAGGGCGTCGGCGGCGCGGTCCAGCGTAAAGACGTGCTGGACGAGCGGGCGGAGTTCGCCGGTGGTCACCAGCTGGGCGATGCGGGTGAGCTGGGCGCCGTCGGGGCGCATGAAGAAGGCACCGGCCTGGACGTTCCAGGCGGCCTTCTTGGCGTCGACGTCGGCGATCGGGACGATCGACACCAGGGTGCCGCCGGGCTTGAGTACACCGAAGGAGCGGTCCTGGGTCTCGCCGCCGACGGTGTCGAGGACGACGTCGAGGCCGGAGAGCAGCTCGTCGAACTTCTCGGTCCGGTAGTCGATCACTTCGTCGGCCCCGAGCTCGCGGACCAGGTCGACGCTGCCGGTGCTCGCCGTGGCGATGACGTGGGCGCCGAGGTGCTTGGCGATCTGGACGGCGACGCTGCCGACCCCGCCGGCGCCCCCGTGGATCAGGACCCGGGTGCCGGCGCCGACCTTGGCCTGCTCGGTCAGGGCTTGCCAGGCGGTGAGCGCGACGAGGGGCAGCGAGGCGGCCTCCTCGAAGGAGATCTGCTGCGGCTTGGCGGTGACCAGTGCCTGGTCCACGGCGACGAACTGGGCGAACGCCCCGCCCACGCGGGGGTCGACCCGGGTGAAGACCTCGTCGCCCACCGCGAAGCCGGTGACGTCGGCGCCGATGGCGGCGACCACGCCGGCCACTTCGCTGCCGAGCACCAGGGGACGGGCGAGTTCCCCGGCCCGCATGAAGCCCTTGACGATCAGGTGGTCGATCGGGTTGACACCGGCCGCGCGGGCCTCGATCAGGACGTCGCGGGGCCCGACGGCGGGGGTGGGGACCTCGGTGACCGTGACGACGTCGCCGACCTGGCCGTACGTGGTGATGACTGCTGCCTTCATGACGGGTTCCTTGCGTTCGCGTGTTCGTGGGGGGTGGATCGAGTGAGGTGGATCGAGTGGGTCGGGTTCTAAGCGGCGGCGACCGATTCGAGGGCCTGGAGCAGCACCTCGGGGCTCTGCGCGCCCTGGAGGGCCACCTTGCCGTCGAAGACGAAGGTCGGGACGGAGGAGATGCCGAGCGCGGCGGCCTCGGCGAGTTCGGTCCGGACCTCGTCGGTGCCGTCCGGGGAGGCGAGGAAGGCGAGCGCCTCGTCGCGGTCGAGTCCGGCCGCGGCGGCCACACCGGCCAGTGCTTCGTGGTCGGCGAGGTGGCCGCCGTGGGTGAAGTAGTGCGCCAGCAGGCCCTCCTTCACCTCGGTCTGGCGTTGGTGGCGGCGGGCGAACCAGAGCAGCCGGTGGGCGGCGAAGGTGTTGGTCGCGATCGCGTCGTCCATGCGGAAGGTGATGCCCTCGGCGGCGGCCGCCTCGGTCAGCGGGCCGAAGATGGTGCCGGCCGGGCGGCCGAACTTCCGCTCGTAGACGTGCGCGGACGGCTCACCGGCCTCGGGGGCGGCCGGGTTGAGCTGGAAGGGCCGGTAGACGACCTCGACGTCGGCCGCACCGGGGAAGGCCGCCAGGGCCTTCTCGAAGCGGCGCTTGCCGATGTAGCACCACGGGCACACGACATCGGAGTAGATCTCGACCTTCACGGCTTCTCCCGGCTGATCCCTCACGGAGGGGCATGGATGATTCCTCGACAGTCACGACGGACACTCCCGTTCTGGACTGAACGTTCCAAAACATAACTGTTATGGAACGTACGGTCAAATACATGCTTCTGTGCCGTCCGCTTCGGTACGGTGGACGCCATGGGAAGACCGCGCACGTTCGACGAAGAAGCGATCCTGGACCGTGCCGTGCTCCTGTTCTGGCGCAAGGGCTACGAGGCCACCACCATGAACGACCTGGTGGAGGAGCTGGGACTCGGCCGCGGCTCGATCTACGCCGCCTACGGCGACAAACACCGCCTCTTCGTACTCGCGCTCGGCCGCTACCTCCGCCACCAGAGCGAACTGCTCGACACCGCACTCGGCGACACCGGCCCGGTCCTCCCCCACCTGCGCAACGTCATCGACCGGCTCCTCGCAGCGGACGCCGCCTGCACCGGCGCCGGCTGCTTCAGCGTCAACAGCATCGCCGAGCTCCTGCCCAACGACACCGAAGTCGCCGAACTGGCCCGCCATAGCCTCCAGTTCGCCGAGGACGCGTTCACCACCCAACTCGAACGCGCCGCCCAAGGCGGCGACCTCTCCCCCGCCATCAGCCCACGCAACGCCGCCCACCTACTCGTCACCACCGTCCAAGGCCTGCAGATCACACGCAAAGCCGACCCCGACCCCACCCGCGCCAGCACCTGCCTCGACTCCCTCTTCACCCTCCTCACCACCACACCCGCACCCACCACCACAACCCCCGAACCAGCCCACGCAACCCCATGACGGGGCACACCCCACACCCCGCGCACACACACGGAACCGCCACTGACCCCAGAACGACGGCCGGCACGAGCGCGGGCACGAGCGCCAGCTCGCGGCCGACGAAACTGGTGACGTTCCGGCCCGCGCCGACACGGAGAGACCTGGTCCGAGCCAGCCCGACCACCGGCGCCACCCCCGCACCGCCACCCCGCCCGACCTGCCCGCCACACCCGGTCTTCAGGACGAGCGCTCAGAACACGCCGCTTCCCGCCAGCGATTCAAAGGCGCCGACCAGGACACTCACCAGGTCGCCGCCGGAGTCCCGCCACCACAGAACAACAGCGCCGACGAGATCGTCGCTGCAGTCCCCACCGGCCAGGTGGTTACCGGTCAGCTCCGCGACCGCCTCGCGCAAGCCCTCGTCCACGTCGCCGTCAGCGCCGCTGAAGCAACCACTGATGGTTACCTCCTCTCAGCTGGGCTGTGCCTGGACTCTGCAGATGCCCGATGGACAGGGTTGCCGGCCGAAGCCAACGGGCTACCCGATCAATCGGGACCCGCCACCTGACCCAAGACCGCCACACCGGTCCACCCACACCCCCGACCCGACCGCGCAGCCCAGCCGGCCGAAGCGCCGCGCGGCGAATCCACGGCCGGGAGAACCGTCACCCTCGGCCGGCTGCGGAGTCCAGGCACAACCCCTGCGGGCCTGACACGCAGGGTTGCAGCCGCGCAGGCTAGGTTGTCCGGATGAGTCTCCTCGATGATGTGGCCGAGCACGACGCCTGGCGGTGCTGGGTATGCGACGAACCGGTCGACCCCGACAAATCGGTGAACGACCCACGAGGGCCCAGCGTCGACAGCCGGACCGCCGACCGAAAGGCCAAGGTCCCCGAACGGCTCGCACACCGCGCCTGCAACACCCGCAAAGGCGCCGTCAAAGCCGTCATCGCCTGGCCCGACCGCCTCTATGTCGTCGAACCCGCGCCCCTGATCACCGTAGCCGGGAGACTGGAACGCAAGGGGGGTCGCGAGATCGTGGGCCGCTGTCCGACCAGGAAAGACGCCCAAGAGGCGGCGGACTGGCTGGTGGACCGGTTCTCCCGACTGGTACCCGGGTTGCCCGTGACCGCCGACATCGAGACGGGCGGCGGCCAGTTCCTCCTCATCCTGGCCACCAACCGCCGCTGACCGGCCACACCCACACCAGCCACACACCCGCTCGTCCACGGTGAGGACAGACCAGCACCAACAGAGCCCGGCCACCGCAACGCTCCGACGGACGGTCAGCGGGACCCTCAACAGAAGCACGAAGCGGAAGCGGCGGAAAACGCCACCGCTTCCAGGGCGCGTCCCGGGCAGGTGGCAAGCCCGTCCAGGACACGACACAGCCACAGCCACAGCGGCGTACCGGTCTTCGTGGTCGGCCCCGCCGACACCTGGGCCAGCTGAACGACCCGCCCGGGAATCGCGGCGGATCGCCGCGTACAGATCGACCTTAGACCTCGGCAGCACCCGGGCCCCCTCGTCGTGCAGAGCACAACCAGGGATCGGATCCGGGGGCAGAGGTGGCGGTGTCCCAAGAGGAGGGACACCGACTCGACGCACTGCCGCAGTGCGGACACACTGCGCTCGACGATCGGGAGCGCTGCGCCGCCGCGCAGCGCTCCCGGTCGGCCAATGCGTTATCGAGGATCAGCGAGTCGACCCGCAAGTCCAGCCGCTGCCCTGGAGGTCAGGCCGGGACGATGGTGTCGCCGCAGCCTCCGGCCGGCCCTGCCCAGTCCTGGCCGCCGTACCAGTGCAGCGTGCCCCAGGCAACGCAGCCGGACAGATCCAGCTCCGCGCCCGCGCGCCACGCGTCCGGATTCGCCCAGCCGTGCGGGACACCGGAGCCGTCGCTGTACTGGAACCACTCGTCCTGGCCCTGGTAGGCGTAGACCACGCCCGTCCAGAACGCGTTGCCGTTGTTGTAGTACGGCGAGCCGACCGCCAACCGGAGCTGCCGGTACGGGAACCTCTGCTGGAACGAGCTGTCCCACTGCCAGTGCGCGTACACGTCGCCGTTGCACGAGTTGTACATCTGCTCGACCTGCCCCGCGTAGCCGTCGGGAGTGCCGTAGTTGCCGGGCTGGCCGATGTAGATCCAGCCGCACCCGGCGGCCAGTTGAGGCGCGGTGTGGCTCCACTTCCCGGCGGTGGACTGGAGGCCGGGCGTGGGTACGGCGTTCCCCACCTTCAACTGCGGCTGGGGGTGGGTGGTGGCGAGCGCACTTCCCCCGGTGGTGAGGGTGGCGCCGGCGGCGAGGGCGAGTGTTGCTGTGGTCATGGCGATGGCGCGTCGGATCTTGGACACGTTGTCTCCCTGACTGAAGGGGTGGGCTGTTGCCTCCCACTGGAGCTTTGTCGTCCCGGATGGTGTCCCACCAGGTCCGTGGACGTTGTCGGACGGACCTGGACGGCAACCAGAACGCCTGACTGCTTGCCGCGGCTCAGAGCGCGATCGGTCGGTACTTCAGGGCCTCGTCGACAATCTGCTCCGCGGTGGCGGCCCGCAGCCCGGCCGGAGGGCAGAAGACCAGGTCACTGACCCGGGGATGCGAGACGTTGGCTTCGAGGAGTTGTAGGTAGTAGTCGCTCTCCGGGGAGTCTTCCAGGAGTCTGCGGACGATCTCGACGAGCTCGTCCCGGGTGATGCCCGGGACCCGGGGCCGATTCGGCCGGGCGGCCTCCATTGCGAACTCCTCCAGGTCTCGGCCGGCGTCGTACTCGACGAAATCGAGGGCCCCGTAGTCGTGACCGGTCATCACGTTGAAGGCTGCGATCGCCCTATCCGCGCTCTCGGAGCGGACGACCGCCAGGCCGGCGATCCGCTCGATCTCGCGAGACAACTCATCCAGCCGTTCCCGGCTCACAGGCGGGGGCAGCAGTTCCGGTCTCAGGTCCACAACTCGGACTATGTCCGCCTGCACCGACACGCCGGGCACGGCCTCGGGGTGCCGCCAGCCCTTCACCAACATGTCCGGGTCCCTGGACCAAGAACCGATGCCAGGACCACCGACATACGCTCTTCGTCCCACCGACCAAGCCAGTCGTGGGCATCGGGGCCGAGGAGAGCAGCGAAGGGTGCTCTGAGGTCTGCCGCGCCGTTACGCGCAGCCGCTTGGTGCTGGACGGCGGAGCGGTCGTTGTCCTGACCGTGCACGCTGTTGAGTGCCCGATCTGGAGCGCCCGCTGATTCAGGGTCAGCTCCACCCCATCCGGGACGGCTACGGCACGTCGGAGCGGATCTCAAGGATCGTCGTCATGGCCGAATGTCCACGACCGAGATCGACCCGATCGCCTTGGCGACATTGGAGCCGTCGGAGTCCAGATGCCTCCACGCCGATCCAGGAGACGTCGTTGAGCTCGACGTCGAGGCCGCGAGCGCGGTGCCCGCCGTCCTTGAAGTAATGCTCGCGCATGCCCCTGGCGAGGATCACCTCCTGCCGGGCAGCGGGAACTGCGTCTTCGCTGTCCAGGACGTCACCATGCCGATCCTTCCCGGCGCATCCGGCGCGGTACCGCCCAGGGTGAAGGCCAGCACCGCCCCGTCGACCGCCATCGCGTGCGGGGCCGGCCGGGTGGATCCCGTAGGGTCGGCCAATGGCGAAGTACTTCGACGTGCACCCACGTACCCCCCAGGCCCGCACCATCCACACTGTGACCGACAGCCTCCGCTCCGGAGCCCTCATCGCATACCCGACCGACTCCTGTTTCGCTCTGGGCTGCCGCATGGGCAACCGCGAGGGCCTCGAACGGATCCGGTCGATCCGACGTCTCGACGACCACCACCACTTCACCCTCACGTGCGAGAACTTCGCCCAGCTAGGGCAGTTCGTCCACATCGACAACGCAGTCTTCCGCGCCGTCAAGGCCGCGACGCCGGGCAGCTACACCTTCATCCTCCCCGCCACCAAGGAAGTCCCGCGCCGTCTGATGCACCCGAAGAAGAAGACGGTGGGGGTCAGGATCCCCGACCACGTCGTCGCCCAGGCCCTGCTCGCCGAACTCGGCGAACCCCTCGTCTCCAGCACCCTCCTCCTCCCCGGCGAAGACGAGCCAATGACCCAGGGGTGGGAGATCAAGGAGCGGCTCGACCACGTGCTGGACGCCGTAGTCGATTCCGGCGACTGCGGTACGGACCCGACGACCGTCGTCGACTTCTCCAGCGGCGCGGCGGAGATCGTCCGACTCGGCGCCGGCGACCCCGCCCGCTTCGAGTGACGACAGGGACACGGCCCGACTGAACACCTGTCAGGGCCGGAGTCCCACCAAGGGCGGTGCACCCGGACCGGGCTCCTCCCCCCGGGCTGGATGCAGGACACGACGGGCGGGGCGCTGCGCGGAGACGTAATCCTCAGCGGGCAAGGGAAGGAACACCGCACGCCCGACCAGGAACAGCCGACGCCGGCCCGCTCTGGGGGGACCGTGTCGAAGCCGCCCCTGGCCACCCCTGCCGCCCGGCTGCGGCGCAAGAGCGCCGGGCTGCTCCTGGGGGGTGGGGCGAGCGCCCGGGGCGGCCGAGACCCACAGCGGCGGGAGCAGCCAATCAGCAGCACGATGACCGCCGCGGCACCGGCGGTGCCAGCCGGGCCCCGGGCCCGGTACGCCGGCCGCCGGTCAGCGGTGCTGGCCGGCGAGGAGTTCGTCGAGCGGGACCAGAACGCCTTCCTTGCCGTCAGCGGTGCGCCGCCACAGCTGGACACCGTCGGAAGGGCGTGACTGACGGGAGTCCTCCCAGCCGGTGAGGATCAGCTCGGCCAGGCACTGGGCAGTGCGGCGGTTGCGGCCCAGGGAAGCGCTGGCAAGCTCCTCCCGGGGGCGGCCGTCGCCATCGTCGGCATGCAGGTACCAGCGGCTGTACGGACTGTAACGGCCCTCGGCATCGGGCGGAGAAGCATGCTTCCACAGGTGCCAGGTCTCGCCCTCATGGACAGTGGCGGCGGTGTCGGCAGTGTGGGCGGTCCAGGTCAAACGGGACTTCCAGGGCACGGGACCATCCTTCGGAATCGGCGTCCCTGCTCCGATCACGACGGCAGGAACAACAACAAGGCTAATGAAAGGGAGAGGGTGGTCGTGTCAGGCGGCGGTCGTGTCAGGAAGGGCGGCGGGCCAGGCAGGACGGTCAACGGACATGGATCACGACGAGAAGCAGCCCGCGTCATCCGTCCTCGGGCCGACGGGGCAGGACGCCTGCCAAGCCCGGCACACCACCCGATCCACCAGGGACACGCCCGCCCGGCCGCCACCGCGGCGTTCCTGTCAGCGGGCGTCCCCCAGCTCCTTCAGCCGCGCAGGAGGGCGAGTTCGTTGTCGCTGCGCGTGGGCTCGCCGGCGGCGGGGACTGAGAGGCCGGTGCGCTTGAAACCGGCCTTGCCGTACATCGCCTCAGCCCGGACGTTGTCCTCGTGCACGAAGAGCCGCACCCGTTCGACCGGCGGCCCGGCCAGTGACCAGGACCACTCCAGGGCGGCATGGAAGAGCTCCCCCGCGAGCCCGGTGCCGCGCGCCTCGGGCCGGACGAAGACACCCACGATGTGCGTCTGCGGCACCTCCGGAACGTCCCCGAAGAAGGTCTCGACACCGCGCCGCTCCACGAGCACCGAGACCGTGCCGAGCCAACGCCCGTCCGCGGCCTCCGCGACGAACTGCCGGGCATCCTTGCCCTCAGCGGCTCCAGCGGCACGGTCCTGCCAGAAGCCGTCGGGCTGGGCGGCGGCCTGCTCGTAGGTCTCGTGGAATGCCAGATGAGCGACCGGATCCCGCAGCGCGTCCAGCCGCAGCTCTCTGATCCTGGTCCAGTCTTCGTGCCGTACGGCCCTGATGATGTGCGTCATCTGCTGATCTTCACATTAACCCCGGTACCGATGGCAACCGGATTCCCACCAGCCCCCGGCTCCGGTGTCAGCCCCCGAAGGAATTTCGGCCTCGGACGAGTGAGGCCACAGCCCCGGCAGCGGCCAGGACGCCACCGTGGGCACGGACCAAACCGCTCAGGCCCGGACAGCACACCCGGTGCCGGCCCGGCACCAGCTGGAACCTCACCCTCCACGCACAGACGAACCAGGCCGCCGGACGAAACTGACGGCAGGCCGGCTCGCGCAGTTCGCCGGACATGGCGTCGAGCCGACGCCGCGGGTGGCCGCCGCTTGTCAGCGACAGCTGGGCGGCAGGCGCCGGTCCGCCGGTCGGGCCCAGGTGGTTGGAGGCCCGCCGGAGCGGTTCCTGGGCCGGTCCGGGTGCTGTGGGGGATGCCCGGGGGCGGCCCCGGGCACCACGGTGGGGTGTGTCAGGCGAGGGCGAGGCTGATCTGGTTGTCGAAAACGACCCAGCTCTGCCCGCGATCGGAACGGTCGCACGCCTTCGTGGAGATGTTGGGGGTGCCCCACGCGTTGGCGAGGCAGTAGGCGGGGGCGAAGGTGAGGGAGATCTGCTGCCCCGAGATGGTCCAGTACTGGCCCTGGTCAGCGGAGTTGCACGGCTTCACCGAGACGTCCTGGGCGTTCCAGGTGTTGGCGAGGCAGTAGCCTCGCGCGTTGGTGAGGGAGATCTGCTGGCCCGAGACGGTCCAGTACTGGCCGATGTCCTTGGAGTCGCACTGCTTCGTGGAGGTGTTCGGGCTGCCCCAGGCATTGGCGAGGCAGTACAGGCTGGGGGTGCGCGGGGCAGGGCGGGTGGTGTCAGCGGCGCCTGCCCCACCGGCCGGCAGGAAGGAGGCGGCCAGTGCCAGCGTGGCGATGGCGAGCGTCTTGCGGAATGCAACAGCCATGAGGGGGTTCCCGTTCTCGCTGCAGCCGTGCGATGCGCGCACGGCAGGAAGGTGCTTCCACAGATCGGTCCTGGAGCATGACCATTCCTAGCATCGATCGCTGACGAACAAGCGTTGCCGTGCAAGGCCTTCATCCGAACGGGAAGCCAAGCAGGCGCCCTGGGCAGCCCCGAGAGGCGCGCCGGCCGAGCGAGTACGTGGCGGCGCAGCGGCGATGGCGGGAGACGTCAAGGTGTAAGTCGGCGCCCGCCGGTCACGACCGTGCCCGTACGCCCCGGGCGGGGCGTACGGGCACGGTCGGCAGAGCAGGGTCAGCGGCGGAACGGGAAGGCGTAGGAGGAGATGTAGCCCGGGGCGGGGGTGCCGACGCCGGTGACGTCGTCGTAGCCCTGGACGGCGTGGAGGGAGGTGTCCTGGCCGAGGGTGCGGACGGAGGTCTTCAGGCCGTCGGCGGCGTCGGTGCTGTTGGCGAAGTCGACGCGGGCCACCGCGAGGTCACGGCCCGGCCCGAACGGGTGGTCGGTGACGTCGTGGTAGAGCGGGCTGTGGTAGCGGGCGTAGATCCCCGGGTTGGCGAAGCCGATCGGGAAGTGCTGGGCCTGCTGGGCCAGTGCCTGGACGCCCGCGATGACCGGGGCGGAGAGCGAGGTGCCGCCGATCCGGGCCTCGTCGTAGCTGACCGTGCCGTCGGGCCACGCCTGGGTCTGGCCCACCAGGAAGCCGGTGTTGGGGTCGCCGACGGCGGCGATGTCCGGCACGGCGCGCATCCGGGTCGAACCGCCCGCCTTGGCCAGCGAGTCCGGCACGATGCCGCGCTGGTAGAACGGCTGCTGGACGGTGGCGCTGGTGCCGCCGCCCGCGCCGCCGGTGAAGGTGCCCGGGAGGTTCACCCAGCTGGTGCCGTCGGCCGACAGCAGCGCCTTCTGGGTGCCCCATCCGGTCTCGAACTGGTACTTGTCGTTCTTGCCGACGGCCAGCGAGGTGCCGCCGACCGCCGTCACCCAGGCCGAGTTGACCGGGGAGCCGACCTGCTTCTTGCCGGAGTTGGCGGCCTCGTCGCCGTCGTCGCCGGAGGAGAAGTAGAAGCCGATGCCCTCGACGGCGCCCAGCTTGAAGGTCCGGTCGTAGGCGGCGGCGCTGTCCGGGGTCTCGTTGGCCTCGACGTCCGACCAGGAGTTGGAGACGATGTCGGCCAGCCGCTTGTCGACGACCTTGTTCAGGGCGTCGAGCAGGTCGGGGTCGTTGCAGGAGGCACCGGCGACGAAGACGATGTTCGCGTCCGGGGCCATCGCGTGCACGGCCTCGACGTCCAGCGACTCCTCGCCGTACCAGCCGGAGGCGCCGCAGTCCGTGGTGCTGTTCCAGGAGTCGGGCAGCACCTCCTTGTACTGGCCCTTGCGGTAGGCCTGGTCGCCGTTGCGCTTCGCGTACTGTGCCGCGTCGGCCGCCATGGTCGGCGAGGCGTACGCGTCGGTGATCGCCACTGTCACGCCCTTGCCGGTGTACCTGCCCGCGCCGTAGGCGGCCCGGAGCTGCTCGCCGGTGTAGCCGCGCACGGCGTACGGGATCTTGGTGCCGTACGCGTCCGGCAGCGTGGTGGCGGTGTTCTGGCCGTAGTAGGTCGAGAACGGGCCCGAGTTGCGGAAGCCGTCGCCGGGGCCGGGCAGGGTGTCCTGGGGCTTGGCCCGGTGCGGGGCGTTGTCCAGGCCGGTCACCGTGAGCACCACGCCGGCCAGGGCGGCGGGGGCGGAGGCGGCCTGCGCGGGGGCGCGGTACGTCCGGCCGTCCTTGCGGAAGTCGTGCAGCGAGGTGCCGAAGGCCGTGCGCACGGCGGCGACGTCGCCGGAGACGGATATGTAGTGCTGGTTGGTGTCGGTCACGGTCAGGCCCGCCGACTTCAGCCACTTGGTGACCGCGTCGATCTGCGCCTGGGTGGCGCCGAAGCGCTGCTGGGCCTGCTCGGGCGTCAGGTACCGTCCGTACTGCGAGGACTGCGGGTCCGCCACGGCCTGCGCGTAGGCCGTGAGGCCCGCCGCGTCCTGCCCGGCGAGGTAGACCCGGGCGCTGACCCGGGTGGCGTCCGCGGTGGCGCCCTGGTCCGCGGCAGTGCTGGTCCAGACGGGCTTGGTCCCCGCCAGCTCGGCCCGCCCGCTGGGCGCGGTCTGCGCCTGCGCGGCCGGAAGGCCGAAGGCGAGCGTGCCGACGAGCAGTGACATGGTTGCCACCGTCGTCAGGGCCGCACGTCGCCGGGCATGACTGTTCGCCATGAATCCCCCCTCGGGATGAACGCACGTAGATCCGTGCGATTGTCAGGAGCGGATCATAGCGGCGGGAGACCCGGGAAAACAGGGCTGGAAAGGTACTCTGATCCGGCATCAGGCACCGGCCGAGGTCGCCTCCGGCTCACGGCCCCGACGGTGTGGTGTGAGGCTTCGTCCATGACGACCGTCGCGGTCCCGCCAGGGGCCGCCGTCCCGCCACTGCTCGACGTACGGCAGCGCAAACATCGTGTTCGGCACGATCGTGCTCGGCATGCTGCAGGCTGGCTGCGCTGGACCAGACGATCGTCGCCGACCTCGGCGGCGCCGCCCATATGTCAGCGCCGACGGGCCGGAGTTCGAGGCGACGGTGCCGGACTACGTGGTCTACGACGCCTACACGGACGAACACGGGATCGTGCGGCTGCGGTCGAACTTCTCCCAGCACGCCGCAGCCGGAACACCTTGTGCGAAGCGATCGCGGCGACGTCCTCGCCGGCGGTGAAGTCGCCTTCGCCGAGCGGAGGCGGACCGCCTGGCGAGCGTCGTGGGGATCGCCGCCGATGACGCGGGCAAGGCGCTGCAGGCTGGTGGTGGCCTCCTCGAGGCGCCGCCCTTCCGGTTCGAACAGGCCGATGATCTCGAGCGAGTCGCTGGAGTAGATCCAGGCTCATCCTCAGTTGACCGGTCGGAAGTTCACAGGCCCCGACCAGGAGCAGCGGGAGAACGGGGTGAACGACACCAGCGCGGGTGAGGTGGCGGTGCGGCTGATCGACGGTGACACCTGTTTCCCGAGCTCATTGACCCTGGTCGAGGCGTTAGGCAGGGGCCTTCAGAGGGGTCCGGCTATGATCACCGGTGTGGACAACGGGGGAAGTCGGCGCAGGTGGGCCGCAGCAGACGTGGTGATCGCAGTGGTGTGCGGGCTGATCGCCGCAGGGTTGTTGCTGTTGGTGCTGTCATGGCTGGGCTGGACCGGTTCGTGGGGCTTGGGACTGTTGGCGGCCAAGGGGGTAGTGAAGGTTGCGATGCTGGTCTCGGCGGGTCTCGCCGCTGGGGTGGCATGGCTTCGGCAGCGTCGTCGTGGGACGGACGAGTCGTAAGCACCGCTTTCGTAAGCACCGCTTCCGGGGCGTCGTTTCGTTCGGAGAGGTCCGCGGTGAGGTCCAGCCGGCACAGTGGGCAGCTTCAGTGGTCAGCGGCCAACGATCATCCGATCTGGTCGACCGGTAACTCTCCTGATCACCCCCCTCCGCGACGATCGACAGCTCGCGCTCCAGCCACTCCCGGTCCCCGTACCCGCCGCCCAGCAGTCCGAGACCGCCCGCGCGGGACACAGCCGCGGCCAGTGCACCCCCGGCCGAACCGCCCATCGGTGCCAGCACGATCGGGTGCCGCACGCCCAACAGCTCCGTCAGCTCCGTCAGCTCCCTCGGCAACGCCATTGCCCCATCATGGCTCCGTGCCCTTGACGTGGGAGCGGGTACATCGTCATTCGGTTCGCGTAGGAGGTTGGGCGGGGCCTTCGGCGGGGCGCCGCTGAGCCGGTATCGGCCGAGGTCACGTCAGGAGGCCGGCCAGGGCGTTGCGGTAGTCCTCGGGCAGGTTGGATTCGTTGATCAGCGCTCTGATGAAGTCGGTGTCGCGGGTGGCTGCCAGCGCGTCGAGGACCAGCGCGGTCAGGGCGGCCAGACCGTCGGGCTGATCCGTGGCCGGTGCCCGTACGGCCGGTCCGCTCGGCCGGCCGGGGCTCTCGCGGAGTGGTAGGCGTGGGCGCAGTTCGGCGCCGGTGGGTCGGATCTCGTCCAGGGCGAGCTGCCAGGTGGGCGTGTCGGTGGGGCCGGCCCGGAGATGCGTGGCGGGTGCGGTGCGGGATGGCAGGTTGGTCAGGGCTGCGGTGAGGCGGGCGGTGGCCTCGGCCAGGGTCAGTCCGGCGACGACGGGGTCGGTGGTGTCGTCGTGCAGATTCAGGAGGTGGTCGCCGGGGGCCGTGCTGCCTGGCTCCTCCAGCTGGGCGGTGGGGAGGATTGCCTGCATGAGCTGGGTGGTGCCGTAGCGGGGCGTGCCGCCGATGGCGACGAGGGTGATGTCGCTGTCCCGGGCGTCGATGAGGGCGCCGTACGGGTCACCTGCGGTCCCGGCGATGGTGAGGAGGTCCGCGTAGTGGCCGGGCTGGAGCGAGCCGAGCTTCTGGTCCCAGTGCAGGATGGTGGCGGCGTCGCGGGTGGCCATGGCGACGAGTTCGTGGTCGGTGAAGA
This sequence comes from Kitasatospora sp. McL0602, assembly GCF_052076145.1. NCBI lineage: Bacteria > Bacillati > Actinomycetota > Actinomycetes > Kitasatosporales > Streptomycetaceae > Kitasatospora > Kitasatospora sp. McL0602. Next base: position 80,908 of record NZ_CP197246.1, read on the forward strand.
CGGACCCGGCCACCGTGGAGGCGAGACGGGCGGCCTTGAGTTCGCCGAGCAGGCCCTTGCTGCCGGACACGGACCAGTCCGAGCCGAGGCCGACCAGCACTCCGGCCTGCTTGGCTGCGGCGATGTCGGCAGTCTGACCGTACAGAAGCAGGTTGGACAGCGGTGACCACACCATCGAGCCGCCGTGGTCGGCCAGGATCCGGAGGTCGTCGGCGGTCAGCGCGGTGCAGTGGATGCCGACCAGGTTGTCCGTGATGGCCCACTGGCCGGGCTGGAACTCCAGGGCCTGGAAGTGGGCGCGGGCGCGGGCATCCGTCCCCTCGGCCAGGTGGAGCAGCAGTCGGTGGGGTTGGTGGAGTCGGGCGAGGAATCTGGTGGCGTTGACGGCCTCGACATCGGCGATGCGGGAGGCGGCCTCCGGCAGGGACGAGTCGTCGGTCTGCTCGACGTTGCGGATCAAGCCGCGGTACATGCGGCGGGCTCCGGCATTGCTGAACAGGGCAATGCCCTGGCTGGTGGTGGTGCCGTTGACCAGGGCTTTGGCCTCGACGTACCGCACCACGGCCGGCATGAGCTGCGGGTCCTCGCCGAGTGCGGTCATCGGGCCGGTCACGAGACGGTGGTACTCGGCGGTGCCACCCCACTGGGACCGGTTGGTGTAGCGCTTCGGCACCTGCCACAACTGCAGGACGTCGTAGGGAAGATGGTTGTGCAGCTCGATCAGGCCCGGGTAGACGGTGCCGCCGGTGGCGACCGGGGTGACAGCCTCGAAGCCCGCCGGAGGTGGAGCCGCGGCCGGCTGGACCGCCGCGATGACACCACGGTCGATGTAGAGGACGCAGTCGTCCAGCACGGTGTCGTGCGGGTCCATCGTGACGATGCGGCCTCGCAGCGCGTACGGCGCCGGTGGGGTCGGTGGTGTCGGTGGTGTCGAGTCCGTTGTGGGAGGCATCAGCTGTCCCTTCGCCGTGCGACACGATGCCTTGCTTGAAGGCGTCCCGAGACCTCACTGGCGATGATGACGGGACTTCTTCGTCCACGCATCACGTACCGAGCAGACCCGCACAGTGGGAGCCCCGATGCACGAGTTCGACCCCGGCTACGGCCGTGAGCCCTACGCCTCCCTGGTGCGTTCACACCCGGGCACCGAGACCTACCCCACCACCGGGTTCCGCACCGAGTGGGGCCCGATCTTCCACCGCGGCCGCCTCGACGGCTCCGCCCGGGTCCTCGTCATCGGGCAGGACCCCGCCGCACACGAGGCCGTCACCCGGCGCATCCTGGTCGGCACAGCCGGCCGCCGTTTCCAGGGCTTCCTGGCGAAGCTCGGCATCACTTCGAGCTACGTCATGATCAACACGTACCTGTACAGCGTGTACGGCCAGCAGGCCGGGAACGCTCACGCGCACGACGACGCCATCGCCGCCTACCGCAACGCCTGGCTGGACGCCCTCACCAACGACAACCCGATCGAGGCGGTCATCGCCCTCGGCGGCCTCGCCGACACGGCCTTCCGCACCTGGCGGACCACCCCGGCGGGCGCCGCCTACAGCGGCGCGTACCGGCACATCCTCCACCCGACCTACCCCGACAGCGCCGCCTCCACCGGCGCCGACCGCGCCCAGGCCATGGCCAAGATGCTCACCGACTGGAACAGCGGGCTGGACGCCCTCCACGGCGCCATCCCGACCCCGGACCAGCCGGTGCCGCTCGTCCACTACGGCACCGACCTCCTCCCCGCCGACCTCGGCACCATCCCGGAAGCCGACCTCCCGCCAGGCCTGCCCGCCTGGATGCGCTCCGACGAACCATGGGCAAGCCGCCAAGGCGCCACCGCCGCCGACAAGCGCGCCACCATCGTGGTGCAGATCCCCGCTGATCAGCGCCCCTTCTGACCGTGATGGTCTCGGCCCTGGCCGGGGTCACCGGCCTGCGATCGACCGCCGAGCGGTCGGGCGCCATGTCGGCGGTCCGGCCCGTCTCGACATCGACCAGTACGTCGGCAGGGGCGCGGGTTCAGGAAGGGGCGAAGGCCGGCGGGGGCGGTGGCAGGGTGGGGACGAGCTGGTGGTCGTCCCGGTCTGCCAGGCCCTCGATCAGCTCCGCCCGCCAACGCTCGGCCCACTCGGGGTCAAGGGCGTGGAGCAGGGTGGCCTGGTACTTCCACCGGGTCACCCGCTGCTCCTCGCCTTCGCGAGGGTGCGTCAGGACCCATCTGCTGGCGACCCTGTACGTGGCGCTGCTGAATGCCCAGTACAGCAGTTCGGCGGGGTCGCGGGTCACTTGTTCATGGACCAACTGCCCCCGCTCGACGGCGAGGTAGCGCAGCTCACCGCTCTCGGCGACGACCATGAACGGCCAGGCAGCGTCACGCTGCACGAAGTCGGGCACATCGGAGCCCGTGAGCCCGAGGACGGCGCTCAGTCGCGCGATCTCGGCCTCCAGGTACTGCCGCGTCAGGGCGCTCTCGTCCTTGCTCGTGGTCACCTGGGGTCAGTCCGTGGGCAGGGTGGTGAGAGTGCGGACCATGGCCACGGCGGTGTCGCGGACCCGGTCCATGCCTGCCTCCCCCGGGGCGAGCATGCGGCGGAGCTGCGGTACCGCCATCGGCCAGCCGGCCAGGCCGATCACCAGTAGGGCGAGCGCACCCGGGTCGAGGCCGTCGGGGAGGTGGCCGGAGCGGTGGGCCCCGTCCAGGGCTGCCGCTTTCTCCCCGTAGTGACGGGTGCGGTCCTCCTCGCCGGGGACGGGCCCGGCGCCGTACTCGAGGGCCTCCCACAGCAGCAGCCGGAGGGTCTGCGGGTGGGCGGCGTGGTAGTCGAAGAGCCGCGAGACGTAGCCGGGTAGGTCGTCGCCCGTGATCGGTGTGGCGTCGGCCAGCTCGCTCATCGCCTCTTCCAGCACCGCGCCGAACAACTTCTCCTTGTCGCCGAAGTAGGCGTAGATCGCTTGCTTGTTGGCGCTCGCGGCGGCGGCGATGCGGTCCACCCGGGCGCCGGCGACGCCGTGCTCGGCGAACTCGGCGGCAGCCGCCGTACGGATGCGGGCCTTGGTGGCTGAGGAGTCGTTTGCCATGGCGCCCATTCTAAACCAACTGGTTGGTTGACACATGACTCCGGGGTTCATATGGTTCCAACCAACCAGTTGGTTTAACTGGCTTCCGGGCCTCGGCCCACACCTGACGGAAGGAGCGAGCTGTGCTGAAGCACACCTCCGCCCTCGTTCTCATCGAGTTCCAGCGCGAGTGGCTGGACACCGAGCACGGAAAGCTGCACGGTCTGGTCGAGGACCGCCACCTGCTCGACACCGCGGTGGCCGGCGCAACCACAGCCCTGGCGGCGGCACGCGCTCACGGCATGCCGGTGATCCACGTGCCGCTCGTGCTCTCGGCCGGCTCTCCCGAGCTGGACAGCTGGACGCCCGCCCGGCTCGGCCTGCGCGCCGCCATCCCCCGCGCACAGACCTGGCTCCCCGGGACGGGCGCGACCGACTTCGTCGCACCGTTCACCCCCAGGGCAGGCGAGACCGTGGTGCGCGGCCGGACCGGCGCCAGCGGCTTCGCCGGCTTCTCCGATCTCGACCTCGTGCTTCGCCGACTCGGCGTCACCGATCTCTACCTGGCCGGCTTCGCCCTGCACGTCTGCGTGGAGTCCACCCTCCGCGAGGCACACGACCGCGGGTACACGGGCCACGTGATCCACGACGCCTGCGCCGCCTTCACCTCGGCCCAGCAGGACCACGTCCGCCAGCACGTGATCCACCACTTCGGCGGCGAGGTCAGCGCGGCCGGGTTCGCCGCCGAGCTGGGCAGCCTCACGCCGGCCGGTGGTCAGCCGGATTCGCGCGCGAGCCGGTAGAGCACGTGCCGACGCAGGGCGTGCCCGACCGGAAGCCGTGGATGGTCGAAGTCCTCGCGAGGGTCGTGCACCATGCCCAGGCGTTCCATGACGGCCCGTGAGCGCAGGTTTCCGACGACGGTGAAGGAGACGATCTCCGTCAGTCCCAGCACCTCGAAGCCGAAGCCGACGGCTGCGGTGGCCGCTTCGGTGGCATAGCCGTGCCCCCAGGCCGACCTGGCCAGCCGCCAGCCGACTTCCACCGCCGGGGTGAAGGAGGCGTCGAACGTCGTCCGCGACAGGCCCGTGAAACCGATGAAGGCGCCGGTGGAAGCCAACTCCACCGCCCACCAACCCCAGCCTTCACCCGCGATCGTTGCGGAGATCCGGTCGGCCAGGGCATCGCTGGCCACCCGGTCCAGGGGCGCCGGAAAGTACGCCATCCCCTCACGGTCAGCGTTCAGCTCGGCAAAGGGCTCCAGATCGGACGGCTTCCAGGCGCGCAGCACGAGGCGGGACGTGTGCAGCTCCGCCGACGGCGAGAATTTCAGGAGGCCTCCCGGGCAGCAGGCCCTGGCGCAGCGTACGGCCGGGCCGGGCGTTCAGGTTGACGGGCGGTTGACGGTGACAACCGACGACCTCAGTCGAGACAGAACTCGTTTCCCTCGATGTCCTGCATCACGAGGCACGACTCGTTGAACTCATCGGCACGCAGCAGGCGCACGCGGGCCGCGCCGAGCTCGATCAGTCGTGCGCACTCGGCCTCGAGCGCGGCGAGGCGCTCCTCACCGACGAGACCGGTGCCGACCCGCACGTCGAGATGCAGCCGGTTCTTGACGACCTTGCCCTCGGGGACGCGCTGGAAGAACAGTCGCGGGCCGACACCTGAGGGATCGATCCCGACGAACGCAGAACCCTGGTGCTCGGGCGGCAGCGAGCGGTCGAACTCCTCCCAGGTGGCGAACCCCTCCGGCGGCGGCGGAACGACGTACCCCAGCACCTCGCACCAGAAGCGGGCGACGCGCTCAGGAACTGCGCAGTCGAAGGTGATTTGGAACTGCTTGATCGAAGACATCGGATCACCATAGTGGCGCGCGCCGCTCCCCGGAAGCCCGGATCACGAGTCTCGGGTCTCGGGTCTCGGATCTCGGATCTCGGATCTCACCAGCGGTGAGCCGTGAAGTCGACCGGCCGTTGGCGCAGCCGGGCAGCTCGGACGGTCAGCGTGCGCAGGTGGTCGGCCATCTCCTCGGGCGGCAGGTGCTTACGGTCGCCGTGTCCCGGCAGCACCCACTCGAAGCGGAGCAGCGGCGCGGTGCGGGCCAGGGAGGCGGCCAACTCCTCGACGGAGTACCAGGTTACGTACTCGGCCACGGCCAGCGCATCCGTGCTGCGCGACCAGTAGATGCTGTCGCCGCTGAAGCAGTACCGCTCGTCGGCGGCGTACAGGACGCTGCCCTCGGTGTGTCCCGGGAGCGGGTAGGCGACCACGCCGTCGGCGACCTCGGCGGGCTCGGTGCCGCGCAGCACCCGGTCGGCGTCGGGCGCGGCGACCAGGTCACCTTCGTGGATCCACAGCCGGGCGCCGAAGCGGTCAGCGTAACGGCGCCCGTGGGCGGCGTGGTCGCGGTGGGTGAGGAGGACGTCGGTCACTCGCCCCAACGTCTCGTACCGGGTGGCGAGTTCGGGTGACCAGCGCGGCGTGTCGATCATCATCAGGGTGCCGGAGGGCCGCCGGAGCAGGTAGGAGTTGGCTGCGGCGGTGCGCCGGGAGTTGTGGCCACAGAGCAGCACGTTCTCGTCGAGTGCCAACGGGAACGGGTCCGCAGCAGCGTCGAGCGGCCCGGACAGCCGCCGGATCGAGCGGGTGTGGCAGGCGAACGCGGCGGCGTTCAGCTGGGCGAGCTCCGCAGCGTCGCGCGGGGGGCGTACGACCTGTGAACGTCCCCCGATCTCCTCGATCAGGCCAGGCGCGAGCTGCCGTGCCACATCGCAGTTCGTACAGCTGTCGTCCACGTACCAGTCGTCACTCACAGCGGTTCTCCCAAGGGATCGGATGCCAGCCGGAGACAGGCCGACAGGTCTCGTACTCCAGAAGTAGCCCGGGACGCGGGGAAAGTGGAAGGGGCGCCGGATCTTGTGGTTCGGCGGGGGCGCTGCTCTGTACGGGCCGTTCGTACCGAACTGACGTGCGGATCTGCCGGAGCTACACGTGCTGTTCGGCGGGCGGGTCGAGGAGGGTCCGGAGATCGACGATCTGGTAGCCCCGGGCGTGGACGGCGTCGATGATCTGCGGGAGTGCCTGCGCGTCGAGCACGGGCGACTGTCCGTCCAGGGAGCCGATGTGCATCTGGATGATCTCGCCGGGCTTCAGGTCGTCGAGGGCGCGTTTCACGGCCTTCTCCGTCGTCATGCCGCCCGCGGTGCCGAGGTAGCCGTTGGTGTCGGTGGTCCACTCGATGTCCGCGTACCCCAATGCGTTGACCTGGGCGATCTGCTCGGGGGTGGTGTCACCGTACGGGAAGCGGAAGAACGGCAGCGGGGCGGTTCCGGCCGCCGCTCGGATGGCCCGGTCGGCAAGGTCGACCTCGTCCTGCCGTTCCTGGGCGGTCAGGGCGGCGAACGGGGGGTGACTGTAGGAGTGGTTCGCGACGCCGTGGCCCGCTGCGGCCATGGCCCGCACGGCCGCCGGGTGCCGCTCGGCGAACTGACCGGTGGGGAAGAAGGTCGCAGGTGCCTGCTGCCTGCGCAACACCGTCAGGACGGTGTCCAACCCGTCCTCGTCCCACGCCGCGTTGAAGGTCAGTGCGACCAGGTGCTGCCCGGTGGGGATCTCGCGGACCTCGGAGCCGAACAATCGGCCCGCCCCGGTGGCGGAGGAGGCGGAGGCGCTGCCGGGGACACCGCACATCATCAGCACGGCAGTAGCGGCCACGGCAGCCATCTGACGGGTAAAAAGGTTCATACACGAAGCTAACGGGACATTAGCGATCAGAACGAACCGACGCGCGGCCGGTGGCCGGGCCCTGATCCCACCAGGAGAGCGCTTCTTGCCCGTCCACCGCCGACGCCACCACCGCCGCTACCGGAGTGCCCTGCTCGCGGCCTTGCTGCTGGCCGCTTCGCTGCTCCTCGGGCCGCCGAGCCACGCGGTCGCCACCCGCCCGGACTTCCCGGCCCGGTTCGCCGCGCCGTACGTGGAGGTGTGGGGTCCGCCCGACATGCTCGACGCGGCCCGCAGGGAGACCGGCCTCAGGTACTTCACCCTTGCGTTCATCGTCGGTGACGGCGGCTGCGGCGGCGTGTTCGACGGCGGGACGCCACTCGACAACCCTGGCTGGCGCTCGGCGGTGCGCGGCCTCCGCGAGGCGGGCGGTGACGTCATCGTCTCCTTCGGCGGCGGCAGCGGGCCTGAACTCGCCCTCGCCTGCGGCACGGTGGACTCGCTAAAGGCGGCATACCGGCGCGTGGTGGACACCTTCGACCTGACCAGGATCGACCTGGACATCGAAGGTGCGGCGCTGGACGACCAGGAGGCGAACGACCGGCGCAACCAGGCACTCGCCGAGCTTCGCCGCGAGTACGCGACCGCCGGGCGGGCCCTTGCCGTGGACTACACCCTGCCCGTCAACCCCTGGGGTCTGTCGCCCAACGCGCTCGCCCTGCTGGAGAACGCCCGCCGCCACGAACTCGACGTCGACATCGTCAACATCATGACGATGGACTACGGCCCCGACCTCGACATGGGCGACGCGGCCATCCGCGCGGCGGCCGGCCTGCACGCCCAACTCTCCGACATCTGGCCGGAGAAGACCCCCGAGCAACTCTGGGCGATGCAGGGAAACACCCCGATGATCGGGGTCAACGACGCCGTCCACGAGGTGTTCTCCCTCTCCGACGCCACCGACCTGGCCACCTTCGCCGCTGGTAAGGGCATCCGGCTCGTCTCTTTCTGGTCCCTCGGCCGGGACCGGCCCTGCCAGGTCGAGGGCAGCCTCTCCGCCGGTTGCAGCGGCGCCACCCAGAGCCCGTACGACTTCGCCCGCATCCTCGACCCCGCCTCCCGGGCTCGGCCGTCGACGCGGGCCGGGTCACCGCGGACCGGAACGGGACGGGCCGATCGCCGAGGGAGCGCATGACCGGCTCTCTCGCGCGCGCGGCCGGGGCGGCGCGCGGGCTCGTCTCCGGCCGACGGCTGCTGTCGGTGCTGCTCCTGATGGCCGTCTGCCTGTTCGCACTGCTGGGCTACGCCTATGCCCGGACGAGTGTCCCGGAGGACCTCAACGCCTTCGCCACCCGGCAGAGCAACGTCTATCTCTGGTCCGACGGCAGCGAGTTGGCCAGAACGGGCCTGGTCGACCGGCAGGACGTCCCACTGGAGCTGGTCCCCGCGAGCCTGCAGGCGGCGGTCGTCGCCGCCGAGAACGAGAGCTTCTACTCCGATCCGGGGATCTCCCCGCGCGGCATGCTCCGGGCCCTGCGAGCCCTGGTCGTCGGCGGCGAGACCCAGGGCGGCTCCACGATCACCCAGCAGTACGTCAAGAACGCCTACCTGAGCCCGAGTCGGACGCTTCGCCGGAAGGTCACCGAGATCCTGCTCGCCGTCAAGCTGGACGGCAGGCTGAGCAAGAGCCAGATCCTGGAGGGATACCTCAACACCAGCTGGTTCGGGCGGGGTGCGTACGGGATCCAGCGGGCGGCCCAGGCCTACTACGGCAAGGACGTGGCGGAGCTCGACCTGGGGCAGGGCGCGTTCCTCGTCTCACTGCTCAAGGGTGCTGGGCAGTACGACCCGGCGATGGGTCCGGCCAGCCGTCGGCGCGCGGTGGACCGTTGGGGATGGGTGCTCGACCGCATGGTCAGGACGGGCCGACTGTCGGCCGCAGAGCGAGCCCGTTGGACGGTCTTCCCCGAACCGGTGGAGCCGACGCAGCCATCCGGTCTCCGGGGTCAGACCGGCTACCTGGTCGACCTGGCCCGGCAGTACGTGCTGGCCCACAGCGACCTCCCCGAGAGCCGTTTCGCCAGCGGCGGCTACCGGATCCGGACCACCTTCGAGCGATCGAAGGTGGTCGCCCTGGCCGAGTCCGCGCGCGGGGCGGCGGGCGGTGTGTCGGTCGGCGCCGCGTCGGTCGCCACGGATGGGCGCATCCTGGCCGTCCACGGCGGCCCCGACTACCTCTCGCAGACCTTCGACAACGCCAACACCGCTACCGTGCCAGCCGGTTCGGCCTTCGCTCCGTTCGTCTACGCGGCGGCGCTCGACCACGGCGTGCAGCTTCGGCGCGACGACCGCGAGCGCACCCCGGTCGGGCCGGACACCTGCTACGACGCTGATGACGGGTCGCCGGTGCGGACGCCCGAGGGCCCGTACTGGGACCGCAGCGGGAGGATCGTCAGGACGGCCAACGACGACGGCCGGTCCTGGGGCTCCGTCACGTTGCGGACGGCGGTCGAGCAGTCCGTCAACGCGCCGATGACCCAGCTCGGCATGGACGTCGGCCTCGACCGGGTGGCACAGACCGCCACCGCGCTGGGGCTGCTCCCGAGCAGCCTGGGTGAGCGGGTGCCGGCCTTCGCCCTCGGGAACTCCACCCCGAGCGCGGTCCGGATGGCCGACGCCTATACCGCCTTCGCCGCGCACGGCCTGCGCACCGAGCCGTACTCGGTGCTGCGGCTCACCCGAGGCGGACGCCCAGTCGCCCTGCGTACGCCGACGGCCGTCCAGGCGATCGGCCCCCGAGCAGCCGGGCTGGTGCACGACGCCCTGGTCGGCGCAGTGCGCGACGGCACCGCACGGGCCGCCCTGCTGCCCGGTCGTACGGTGGCCGGAAAGACCGGCACCACGCCGGACGACCGGGCCGGTTGGTTCGTCGGCTGCAGCGGGCAGATCTGCACGGCCGTCGTGGTGTTCCGACTCGATCCGAAGACCCTGAGCCCACTGCCCCTGAGCCCACTGCCCCTGGAGGGCCTGGCCGCCACCTACCCCCTGGACATCTGGCGTACCTACCTGACGGCGGAGCTACCCGACGCTCCGCGCTCAGGCCGGTGACGACACCTGCCCGATCTCACTCCGGCATTCGGCGGTACTCCAGTCACCGCCTATATATTGATTCGTCAGCGAATTTCTGCTTATTCGATCTCAGGCAGAATAGTGCGACTGGGTGAGTGAAATCCGCTCCGGATCGCTATTTCCAGTGACTGCCAGGGAACTGTTCGGCGGATGGCGGGGCCGACCAGCCGACCCCGCCCGGGTGATGGAGGAACCCTGTGTCGCATTTCTCGCTCGCAAGCAGGTCGGCCGCCGTGCTGTGCAGCACGGTCTGTCTGGTCGGTGGGCTCGCCGTAACGCCGGTTGCGGCTTCCACGGTGGTCAACAGGTGCGGCGGTGAGTCCAAGGACTACGTCGGCCTGGACACGTTGGACAAGCCCTTCCAAGGCTCCCTGTCCGTCAACGGGACGCCGCAGGACATGAGCATCACCCCCATGGGGACGGACGGCCGGGTGAAGGTCGAGCTCAACAACGGTAAGGACAATCCGCGTTACGCGATCAGCCACCTGGTCATCCGAGCCGACAGCACCGGGATGGGCGTGATCTCCTTCAGCACCTTCGCAGGTGACGGCTGGAGCACCGGCCTGGCGTGCGACAAGGGGACGAGGGTCACCCAGATCAACGGGATCGTCGAGATCGCCAACGGCGTGGGTGACAAGCTCGGCGTGGAGTTCTCGGCCAAGCGGGCCTGACCGCGCAGCTACCCGTGCCCGGCCCGCCGCTCATGGCGGGCCGGGCACGGTGAACCGGTAGCCCGCCTCGACGAGGCGGGGCAGGTAGCGGCGCAGGGCGGCGGCGGTCTGGGCGCGGTCGCACGGACTGCCCGGCGCCGGGGCGTGGTCGGCCGAGAGGCAGCCGTCGTGGTTGAGCACGATCGAGCCGGTCCGGGCCGCGCCGAGCACGCGGTCGACGATCGCGTCAGTCCCGGGTCTCGACCAGTCCTCCGGGTCCACCGACCAGGAGACCGGTCGCAGCCCCAGCTCGGCACAGACGGTCATGCACGCCGGGGTGAAGTGGCCCCCAGGCGCGCGGAACAGGGTCGGACGTCGGCCGCCGACCCGGGTGATGGCAGCGTTGGTGCGCTCGATCTCCGTACGGACCTGGGCGGCCGGCAGCCCCTCGAAGGCGGGGTGCGACCAGGAGTGGTTGCCCACCCGGTGCCCCTCCCCCACTACCTGGCGTGCGACCTGCGGGTACTTCTCGATGTTGGCGCCGATCATGAAGAAGGTCGCGGTGACGCCGTACCGGCGGAGCGTCGCGAGGATCTCGGGTGTGGAGACGAGGCTCGGCCCGTCGTCGAAGGTCAGCGCCATCGTCATCGGCCCGGCCTCGACGAGGCGGTCCGGCCCCTCCGGCTCACCAGCGGCCCCGCTCGCACCGCAGACGGCTGCCGCCGCCGCTGCACAGGCTCCGAGCAGTCGGCGTCGCCCGATCCTGTCCTGTCGATCCGTCACTGCCGCAGTATCGGGCGCTGCTGACCCGGTGCCCGCAGCGGCACGCGCGGCCTGCGCCGAACGGGTGCCCGCCCGACCGCGCCGCCCGGCCCGGCGGGGGTGGTCCGCGTACGGTGACGGCATGCGGAGGAGCGGGTGGGTCTGGCCGGTGATCCTGGGCCTGTGCGCGGCGGTGCTCGCCCCGACTGCGCGAGTGGCGCGGGCGACCGAGGCGGCTCCGGTGGGCCCGGCAGGTCCCGACTGCGGACGGCTGGCGTGCGTGGCGCTGACCTTCGACGACGGCCCGTCCGAGGCGACCTCCGCCCTGCTGGACGATCTCGCCGACGCCCGGGTGCGGGCGACGTTCTTCGTCGTGGGCGACCAGGCCCGTTGGTGGCCCACCCAGTTGAGACGGGAGGTTGCCGAGGGCCATGCCATCGGCAACCACAGCCTCACCCACCCGTACCTGGCGACCCTGACCCCGGCCCAGGTGCACGAGGAACTCCTCGGCGGTGAGAACGCGATCGCCGAGATCACCGGCACGCGCCCGCTCCTGGTACGACCGCCGTACGGCAACTACAGCGCCGCTGTCCGCTCCTTCGGCCACCCGCTGGTGCTCTGGGACGTCGAGACCCTGGACTGGCAGCACCACGACCCGGCGCAGGTCCTGGCCCGGGTGGCGGCGCAGGTACGGCCGGGCTCGATCGTCCTGATGCACGACACCCAGAACCAACTGGACACCCTCGCCGCCGTCCCCCGCCTCATCCGGAACCTGCGCGCCGCCGGGTACACCCTCGTCACCGTCCCTGAACTGCTCGCACCCCACACCCTCGTGCCCGGCGCCGTCTACCGCGACCGGGCCTCTGCGGCGCGCCCCGCCGAGCACCCGCAGCCCTGGGACACCGTGCCACCGACCGCTGCCGAGGACACCGCGGCGGGCGTCGCCGGCACCGTCCTGTGGCAGTACGCCAGCGGGGCCGACACCGGGCCGGCCGAGGCAGAGACCGTGGAGCACGGCCTGCGGCCGGGCGAGTGCCGCAACCTCACCCAGCCACCGGCCGCTGCCACGGACACCCGCGCCTTCGCGCTGCGCAACCTCACCGGGCACACGGTCGAACTGCACGACCGGCGCGACTGCACCGAAGCGACCGCCGCCCTCACCCCGGGTGGCGAACAGTACGGCCCTGTACGGAGTTTCAGGGTCCGCACGGCGGATGGCACACCCGCCGCCGCTCGGTGACCCGTAGCTAATCCGTCTGACGGTGGCGCAGACACCCGGCGAATTCCGGAGCCCACCGGCAACGTGTTCGCTCCCGTCCTATTGCCGTTCACTCGATAGAAGGGATCTCCGATTTTCATGCATTACCGCCGGACGGGCGCCCATACAGTCTGCCGTGCCGTCCGGTTGGGGCGGTATTGCGTTGTTGACACCAGGAGTGGACATGAGGTCTTCGGGGCGGATGGCTGTCTCGGCGATGGCCGTGGCTGTGGCGGCACTGGGGCTGGGCGGCGGTGCAACCGCATCCGCAGCGACCGAGGGGGCGTCCTCGTGCAGCGGCTCGGAGTGCTCCGACCTGAAGCCGACCAGGCTGACGGCCAGTCAGGCCAGCCTGAACGTCACGCAGATGCAGCTGGAGAACATCAACGCGGCCGCGTCCGACGCCGTGACCGGGGAGCCCATCCGTGGCGCGAAGATCGTATTCGCCACCATGGGCGGCAGGACGCTCGGGGTGGCCTACACGGACTACTACGGCATCGCCGCGATCACCGCTCCGGAGAACCTCGGCCCCGGAACCCTCCAGGAACTCCTGGGCGGCTACGAGGCCGCGATGATCGGCGACGGCGTCCACGCCCCCGTCGGCGCCCACGGCGCGATCACCGTCGGCACCGACCAGGGCCCCGGCGTCCCCGGGCAGCCGTGCTCGGTCTGCAGTGACCGCTCACTCAAGCAGGACGTCGTCCCGGTCGACTGGAGCCGGTAGCGGTGCGGATCTTCCGTCGGCGGCCGCGGACAGCTGCCCCCGGGGCCGGGGTACGGCACCCGGTGCAGGCGCAGGAGACCGGCGGCGTGGCGACGGTCGGCGCGGTCAACGGCTACGCGGTCCTGGATACCGTGGCCGCGCTGCCCATCAGCACCTGGCGCTACCTCTGGGAGCCCGACGGTGTGCGTCACCTCGGGCCGATGGCCCAGGACTGGCAGGCCGCCTTCGGCTTCAACCAGGACGGCACCACCATCCCCGTCGTCGACGGCCTGGGCGTCGCCCTGGTCAGCATCCAGGCGCTGCACCGCCGCGTGGAGGAGCTCACCGCCGAGGTGAACCGCCTGCGAGGAACCCCGGGCGTGGACACAGCCGAAGCCGCGTGACGACGGAAGAGCCACCCGTCACCGACCACCCATCGAGATCCAGAAGGCGGACGCCTTGGCACCACACGACACCATGACGGAACCGCCCGGGGCGACGGACCAGCAGCCACCGGTATGCCAGGACGCGGTCTGGCGGCTTCCGGTGACGGTCTGCCGCATCACCCGGTTCCTGGGCGAGCAGACGGCCGGAGCCCTGCTGGAACGCGCCATCGCCTCCGGCGACGACACCTTGACACCCTCGATGATTCGCGACCGGGAGGTCGTCCCCGACTTCCGCCGCTCCCGGTCACGGCACGACTTCGCCGCACCCGAGTTGATGTCGGCGATCGACGAGGTGCTGGAAGCCGTCGAGCACACACTCGGGGTCTCCTGCCGTTACAGCGAACCCAGCTACAGCCTCAATGTGCACAACGACGGCGACTTCTACCGAGCGCACCAGGACACCAGCGCCGAGTACGCCCCTCGGCGCCTGCTCACCTTCGTGTACTACCTGCACCGCACACCCCGCCCCTTCCACGGCGGCGAACTGCGCGTCTTCGACGTCGCCCTGCCGCTGCACACCGACGCCGCCGGAGGATGGGAGGAACGCACCTGGCGGGACTGGGAGCCCGAACACGACAGCATCGTATTCTTCCGGCCCACCGCCTGGCACGAAGTCCGGCCGGTCACCTGCCCGAGCAGGCAGCACCCGGACAGCCGGTTCGCCGTCAACGGCTGGCTGTGCAGCCCCGACCCCGCAGACCGCAGGACCGGTACCAGCCCATGATCCTCGTCGCCCCCGGCTGAGCCCGGTTGCCGCGCCCAGGGTCAATCGACCTCGAAATCGGCCCAGTTCATGCCGCTGATCTCGGCGACGAGGCCGCTGGCGCGGTGGCCGCCGTCCTTGAAGTAGTGCTCCTGGAGCGCCTCGGCGAGCACCTGCTCCTGCCGGGCCTGGCTCGCTCCCTCCTCCCGGGCCGCATACAGCCGGCGGGCGACCTCGCCGGGCAGCCTCTGCGTGATGGTGCGCAGCCGGGGGTCGTCGGTGGAACCGGCGGCGGAGGAGTAGCCGAACTGGGCCTGGACGTGGAGCATGAAGCCGTTCCGCTCGGCGGCGCGCCGGGTGCGGTCCCGCACCCGGGGCTGCCACTTCTTGCGGACCTGCTGCTCGATCTTCTGCGCGGCGGCAGGCTTGGGCGCGGTGGTGCCCTTGAGCCACCGCTGGACGGTGCGTTGGGAGACGCCGAGCTCCGCCGCCAGCGCCCTGGTCGAGCCCTTGGCGCGCTTGAGCAGGAACCGCATCCGGGCGGTGGTGGACTGCGGGATCGGCTTGGTGCGCTCGGCGCGCTCCAGGCCCTCGTCGATCTCCCCCATGGGATACCCCTCCTTCTACGTACGGGCCGTGGGCGGGCCGTGGCTGCTCGGCGTGTGGCTACTCGTCGGAGGAGGCCGTGCCGCCGGTCTTGATGTGCCGCGCCGGGTTGACCCCGTCGGCGAGCAGCTCCAGGACCTCCGGCAGCGGCCGGGCGCCCTCGAACTTCACCAGCCCCGGCGACACCCCGAGCCTGAGCGCACCGGCCACGGGCCTGCCGTCCGGCGTGCGGGGCAGCACGTCGAGGGCGCCGGGGCCGGGGGCGGCGTAGACGGCGCAGTCGGACAGCACGCCGAGCGGGAACTGCCCGGTGTGAGCGGCCGTGCGCAGCAGCTTGCGGTGGAAGTTCACCCGGGCGGTCGAGATGACGGCTGCCCGGATGTCGGGGCGCCAGGTCGGACGCTCCAAGGCCGCCCAACGCTGGCCCGGCCGGTACCCCTGCCCACGCGGGCGCTCCCGGAGCTTGCCGACGCCGCCCTTCGCGGTCTGCTTGACCGCGGCGAGGACCGCGAGTTCGACCGGGTCGCCGTGCGTCTTGAGAGCCGCCATCGCCTGGAGGAAACGCTGCGGGTCCTCGTCCGCCAGGTTCAGCGGGACGCCGAGGGCGGCCATGGTGTCGACGTACGCCTGGCGCAGCCGCTTGTGCCACGGGTCCAGGTAGGGCCCGGACTCGTGCCGCAGCCACCCCTCCAACGGCCCTACCTGGACGCCGAGTTCGACGGCGTACGCGACAGTCGGTGTCGCGTACCAGGCGGGCCCGGTCGGGCGCTCGCCGGTCGGGGTGAACGGGTTCGGGAGCCTCGGGTCCAGTTCGAGGCCGGACAGGTCGACCAGCCACGAGCCGGGGATGCGCTTGTCGAAGGCGGGGCGGAGCTCGTGCACCGGCTCGGACAGCCCGACGAGCAGGCGGCCGGCCGCCGCGAGGAACGCGGTGTTCACGTCCAGGCCGACCGCCCACGGCCGGGCCCGCTCCTCGTCGGCGACCGAACCGAGAGGACGGACCCAGTCCCACGCCTCCTCGTCCATCACGTCACCGAACTCGCGGCCCTCGGCGACCGGGTGCTCGTCCGGGGCCTCCGGCGGCGCCGGGTCGACCGCCCGGTGCAGCGACCCTTCCACCCACCCCGACGTCCAGCCGGACTCCGTACGCACCGCCCGGGTCGGCGGTCGCAGCGTGGTCATCAGCTCCAGGCCGGACACGGCCGTGCTGCCACGAGGGGTGAGCACCCGCCCGGCGTAGGTGCCGAGCAGCCTGGCCAGGCCGGGCGCGTCCAGCCCGTCGGGGATGCTCCAGCCGCCGTTGGCGAGCGCACCCCACATCGGCACGCACAGCTGCACGCACTCACGCCCACCGCCCTCGGGCGAGCGGTAGACCCGGGCCCACGGACCCAGGCCACGCTGGGTCAGCAGCCACCCCGCCCGCGTCAGCGCCTTGACCACCTTGTGGTTCTCCGGCACCCGGTTGGCGCGCTGGTCGAAGTCACCCTTCTCCCGGCCGGCCTTCGGCAGCCCCAGCTCGGCCGCCGCCGCGTCGGTGAGCACGACGAGCGGGTCACCGTCCTTGCCGTGCCGGTGCAGCCGAGGCGAGCCGAGCTTCGCCGTGAGCGCCCACTCGACCACCTCCGCGAGCGACCGGCCGACCTCGCCGACCTGCCCGGCAGGTCCGGTCACGCTGCCGTCGGCGAACCAGGCGACCACGCCCGCCCCGTCAGGGGCGACATCCAGGACCGCGAGCGGACCCGCCGGGTACTTCGCGGCCGCAGCCGTCTCCCAGTCCGCCGGTGCAGTCGTGTCGGCGGACTTCTTCGCCGGAGCCTTCCGTACACGCGACGCCGGGACCGGCGCCGACGGCGGACGACGCACGGCAACGACGGGAGCAGCGGCGGGGGCGGTCGCAGGAGCAGCGGCGGGGGCGGCGGGAACGGGAACAGCGGCAGGGCGGCAGAACCCGCCCAGGTGCATCGGCAGACCCTGCGCGCGATAGACGGACGGCTGCCCGCACTGCACGCACGGCGCGGGCGGGGCCATCAGTAGTGACCCGTCCGGATTCTGGTCCAGCATCACCAGTTGCGCCGGGGCGACGGCGTTGGCCTGCGGCGCCTCTGCCGCAAGCTCCGGCACCGGTACGTCGGTCAGCTCGGGCGACTCCGGCAGCTCGGGGGCCGGGAATCGCTCGGCCAGGCCGCGCAGCAGCCGGGCGTAGATCGCGCGCTGCGGCGGCCGTGGATCGCTACGGCCGGTCTCCCAGGTCCAGATCGTCTCCTCCCGCACGCCGACCGCGTCGGCGACCTGCGGCCGGGTCAGCCTCGCCGCTTTGCGCAGCCGCTGACGCTCCACCGGCAGCGGCAACTCCTCCTCGTCGACCTGCGCGAGCAGCGCCTCGACCGGATCGATCCCCTTGGACATCGGCCCACCTCCAGGCCGCCACCGTACCGCTTTTCTAAGGCTGGATCTAATGTCTGTCTAGCGCTGAACGGGTGACAGTGGCCATCTCACCGTCCTGGCCCAGTCCGACCTGCCACCGGCTGGACCCCTCCCACCCACTGATCGGCGACAGAGGTTCTGCCGCCGGCCGCGCCATGACCGGACTCCTACCTGTCCAGCCGCCGTGGTGCCGGGCAGGCGGCCGGTGGTGGGCTTCGGCTCGGAGGTCGCGGCGCGACCCTGGCGGCAGGTGGCCCGGGAGCTCAACTCGTGCTCCACGCCCACGAGTCCGCGGCCGAGGTGCCGCCGCGTGATTTCGGCGTTCGGCTCGTCGTGGCCGCAGTGGTCGGAACCGTTGAGCGCCAAGCAGCGAAGCAGCAAGACGCCGCGAACTCGGACTCGATCCGGTTCAGCAGGCGACGGATGGTGACGGACGTCAGATCTTCAGGTACTTCCGCAGGGTGAGGAACGCCGCGATCGCGGCCATCCCCATTCCGCCGGCGATCAGCAGCGGGATCACCGTCAGCACCGAGGAGAGCCCGATGAAGTGGATGAACTCCACGCGCTTGGCCAGGTTGTTCAGGACGAAGGAGTAGCCGCCGACCAGCAGCGCCGAGGCCAGCGCGGCACCGAGCAGGGCGGCGAACGCGGCTTCGGCGATGAACGGCATCTGGACGTAGAAGTTCGAGGCACCGACGAGACGCATGATGCCGGTCTCACGCCGTCGACTGAAGGCCGACACCCGGACCGTGTTGACGATCAGCAGCAGGGCGACGAGGAGCATCAACACCATGATCGCGAAGGCCGCCGTCTGCAGGGTCCCGAGCAGCCCGAACAGGTTCTCCAGGATCTTCTTCTGGTCCTGGACCGACTTCACCCCGGGCAGGCCGCTGAAGGCGCTGTGCATCACCCCGTACTTGGTCGGGTCGGTGAGCTTGACCCGCCAGGACTGCGGCATCGCCTCCGGCCCCACCGCACCGAACAGCGGGTCGTCGGGGTTGCGCTCCTTCATGTGCGCGAAGGCCTGCGCGGAGCTCTCGAAGGTGGACTTCTGCACCAGCGGCATTCGGTCGAGCTCCGACTTGACGTCGGCGATCTCCTTAGGGGTGGCGGCGCCCGTCGCGCACTCGGCCGAGGACTTGCCGGCGTCGGCCTTGGTGCAGAAGTAGATGCTCACCTCGACCTTGTCGTACCAGTAGTCCTTCATCGAATTGACCTGGTCACGCACCAGGAGGCTGGCTCCGGCCAGCGCGAGCGACAGCGCGACGCTCACCACGACGGCGATGGTCATGGTCAGGTTGCGTCGGAGACCGACGCCTATCTCCGACAGAACGAACTGAGCGCGCATGGCTTTGTCTCACTCCGGGTCTTTGCGGGAGGGGCGGGCAGGCGGACGAGGCTCTGGGCCTCAGCGCCGGTAGCCGCAGAGGTTTCGGGGGGCTTCTCCGCGAGCGCGTGCCGTCCTGGTGCGCCCGCCCCTGCGGCAGTGCTGGGTCATGGTTCAGCCTGGCCTCGGCGGCTCACTCTCATCAGTCACGGCTTGATCATGCCAGCCGGCCAGAGTGCTGGGCCAGGCCCGGCTGTGGTTGTTGGGGCGGCTGCCAGTACCACCCTCCGCTCAGGAGCGACGGGACGCCAGGTATGTCGCGCTTGCCCGTACCTATCACTGGTAGATACCAACGCCTGCGGCCCGGGAACGCCTCAGCATGACCCACCGTCAGCTCCGACCCGAGCATTCATGCAGATCCGGTCAGCCAGTTCCAGGGCCGGGCGGACTGTCCATGGTGGCCGAAGGCCAGCGCGTGGCGCTGGCCTAGTACTGCAACGGTGCTTGCCGTGACGGTTGTCGGGTTCGCTCGTTGGGCTGTTCATGGGTGGGGACATATCCGAGGTCGATGCTCGCCGCTGGTCGGATGGGCTTGCCGGGTTGCATGAGCGGTTTGCGCACCGGTTCGCGCGGAGCGAGTCGCGGGAGTCGGCGTTGGCCTACATGCGAGGCCTGTTGGCTCCGCTGGAGCGCAAGAACGGCTGGACGGTGGCAGAGGAGGCCGGGCATGGCGGCCCGGATCGGATCCAACGGCTGCTGAACCGTATCGACTGGGACCCGGACGCGGTGCTCGACGACGTGCGTGAGTACGTGGTCGAGCACCTGGCCGACCCGGGCGGTGTGCTGATCGTGGACGACACCGGGTTCCTGAAGAAGGGCGTGCGGTCCGCCGGGGTCCAAAGGCAGTACTCCGGCACCGCGGGCCGCACCGAGAACTGCCAGGTCGGAGTGTTCCTCGCGTACTCGAGCGGGCGGGGCCGGACCCTGATCGACCGGGCGCTCTACCTACCGAAGTCCTGGACCGACGACCGCGAGCGCTGCCGAACCGCCGGGATCGACGACGGCGTCGAGTTCGCTACCAAAGTCCAGCTTGCGAGGGCGATGGTCCGCCGAGCGATCGACGACCGGATCCCGTTCCGCTGGGTGACCGCGGACGCGGGATACGGTTACAGCAAGGGCTGGCGCTACGAGCTCGAGCAGGCCGACGTGTTCCACGTCGTGGCCACCACCCGGCACGACACCGTCGTCACCCGGCAGGCCATGGACCACCGCCTCCACGACCTGGTCGCCGATCTACCCCGGCAGAAGTGGAAGCGCCGGTCCTGCGGCGAGGGCGCCCATGGTCTGCGGATCTACGACTGGGCCCGCGTCGAGGTCCGACCGTGGCACCGGCCCGACCGCAGGCACTGGGTTTTGGCCCGCCGGAGCGCCGCCGACCCGACGAAGGTCGCCTACTACATCGCCTACGCGCCCGCCGACGCCACGCTCAACGAGTTGATCGCCGTCGCCGGCGCCCGCTGGGCGGTCGAGGAGTGCTTCCAGAGTGCGAAGGGTCAGTGCGGTCTGGACGACTACCAGGTCCGCCGTCATTCGGGCTGGTACCGGCACATCACTCTCGCCATGGCCGCCCATGCCTACCTCACCGTCATGCGGGCCCAGCACCTTGAAAAGGGGCCGGACCTGCTCGAACGTCAGACCTGATCCCGCTGACCGTCCCCGAGATCCGCCGACTGATCACCGGCCTCACGCGGCCTGTCCGCCGAAGCATCGACCACGTCCTGCACTGGTCCCGATGGCGCCGCAGACGCCAGCACCAGGCCCGGACCAGCCACTACAAGCGACGAGGCCACAGCCCAAGAGCTGAAGCCTCGTCAGGACAAGCACCGTTGCAGTACTAGGAGCTGTTCGGGGTTCGGATCTCTTTGCCGTGCTGGCTGCTGGTAGAACTCGGGTGTGGCGCGTTTTGATGTGACGGATGCCGAGTGGATGCTGATCGAGCCCCTTCTGCCGGTCGCGGCTACGGGGCCGTTGCCTCGGCGGGTGCGGGAGCAGTTCAACGGGGTGATCTGGCGGTTTCGTACCGGGTCGGGTTGGCGTGATGTCCCGGAGCGGTACGGGCCCTGGTCCACGGTGTACTCCCGGTTCAGCAGCTGGTCCAGGGCCGGGGTGTTCCAGGGGTTGATGGACGCGTTGATCGCGGAGGCGGCCGGGCGTGGGCTGGTGGGTCTGGAGTTGGTGAGCGTGGACTCCACGGTTGTGCGCGCGCACCAGGACTCCGCCGGGCTGGCGGTTGCCGGGGAGACTCTGGATGCCCTCGAGCAGGCACTGACCGAGGAAAAAGGGGCTCCGCTGCCGCGCCAGCCGCCGGTGTGGCGGGTGGTGCATCGCAGGCCTCAGCGGACACGACCGGTGCAGGCCAGGCAAGTGCGGGTCCTGCCGCAACGCGGCGTCGTGGCAAAGCCCGTGCGAAGGCTGCCGGACTCGGCCGGTCCCGGGGCGGCCTGAGCAGCAAGATCCATGCCGCGGTCGACTCCGTAGGGCTTCCGCTCGCCTTTGTCCTGACACCAGGTCAGGCGGCGGACTGCCCGCAGTTCCGGACCGTGCTGGAGAAAATTAGGGTCCCCGGGCCGGTCGGCCGCCCGCGCACCAGGCCGGACACGGTCGCCGGGGACAAGGCCTACTCCTCCAGGGCCAACCGGGCCTACCTGCGCAAGCGTGGCATCAGAGCCGTCATCCCGGAGAAGAGGGACCAGGCCGCCAACCGCAAGAAGAAGGGCAGCAGGGGCGGCCGGCCCGTCAGCCACGATGCCGAGCTCTACAAGGAGAGGAACACCGTCGAACGTTGTTTCCAGAAGGTCAAGACCTGGCGCGGGGTGGCCACTCGTTACGACAAGAGTCCGGAGAGCTTCGAGGCAGGACTCCACCTCCGAGGCTCGATCATGTGGCTGAAGCACCTCACTTCACCCACATGATCCGAACCCCGAACAGCTCCTAGGCGCCGGGGGCGTACGGGCGTCCAATGAGCGTTTTCCAACCCGAAGTTGCAGGTCGCGGGGCTGGTGTGGAGCGGGGTTGGGGAGCTCGCGCTGGTCGGGGGCGGGATCGTCAGCAGGAGATCGTCTGTCGTGTGGCCGGTTCGCCGCAATCGCGGTACCGGGCTGAGGTGTCCGCCTACCCTCCAAGAACGGATCGGACGGGAGGGGCCGCAGGTGGTGGACATGTGACGTGGGTGATGCGGGTCGTCGTGGGGATCGACGGGGCGGTGAAGCCGGGGGACATGGCGCTGGCGCTCGGTAAAGGGGTGCAGTCGGCGCAGGCCGAGCCGCTGCGCGGCCAGCTGCGGCGCCTGGCGGATCGGGGCCGGCTGCGACGGACCCCTGCGGGTCACTGCACAGCCCGGTGAACGGTTGGCCTCTCCGGCCGCGATGTGACTCGATCTCCCAGTAACTGACGTGCCCCCAAGCTACGCTCGGGCGACAGCCCGGAGTCCATCGTCAGCGGCCTGGCCCGCACCGCGCGGCGGCGGCCATCATGGTGTTCGCGGCCTTCATCCCGTCCCCCGACCTGCCGATCAAGGTCATCGGAGTCGGCATGGGGTCGGCCATCCTGATCGACGCCACACTCGTCCGGCTGCTGCTGGTACCAGCCGTGATGCATCTGCTCGGCCGCGGCAACTGGTGGCTGCCGACCTGGCTCGACCGCCTCAGCCACCCCGGCGAAACCCCGCACCCCCACGACGGTCGGCTGGCCGCAGCCCCGGGCCTCCGGCAGCACCAACGGGGCAAACGGTCGATCCCTGCCAGGGCCCCGCCCTTACTGGTCGGCGCGCGTCTGCCGGGGACGTGCGCCAGCCTCCTCCTGGTGCTTCGCGCCCTGTGGACTGACCGGCATGGCCGTATCTCCTCCTTCCGTGACAGTCCATGACGGTCCGTTTCGCAGCGGTGCGTCAGGGCTCGGGGCCGGCCTCATCGAATCCTCACGATCCCTTCGGCAGGCTCGGCCGGCGTCGGAAGGTTCGATCGAAGGGGCGGGGCGTGCGGTTGTCGGCACAAGTACACATGGAGACCAACCGGTGAGCCGGGGCAGGGGAAGGCGTGTATCGAGGGCCCGACGCCTGGCGTCCTCGGTCTGGCTGCCGTGGACCACGGGGCTGTTGGCCCTGCTCACCATCGCGGGTACGGTCCTCGCCATGGGCGGCCGCGTCGAGCGGGGCGTCACGGTGCCCACAGCGGTGCTCGACGGCCAGCAGCAGGTCACCACCGGGGCGGCGCAGCACGTCCGTTCGGCCCTGCGGGCCGGCGAGCTCGACCTGGACCAGCTCGCCGCCGGACTGTCGCTGACGGCCGATGCGGGCAGGTTCGAGGGCCAACTCAAGGAGTTCCGGAAGCGCTTCGGGCGCTACCGCGCCGTCTACGTCCTGGACCCGGGCCGCCAGGTCCTGGCCCGAGCGGGCGGCGCGGCGCACGCCGATGCCGTCCCGGAGCAGCCGGCGAGCGCGGGCGCCGCCGACGCGGTGGGCATCGACAAGGTGCCGGTGGTGGTGCAGTACGTGCCGTTCGGCTACGGAAACGGCTCCCGGGGTCTCGCCGTGGCGGAGTACGACCTGGTGAACCTGAAGCACGCACTCGCCGTCGTCACCCCGGCGACCGCCTGGGTGGTCAACGCCAAGGGCGAAGTGGTCGCGTCGACGGCCGGTTTCACCGCCTTCCAGCAACTGCCGCGCGAGGAACTGCGCGCGGCCGGGCAGACGGACAAGCCCGTGGTGTCGCTGGCCGGCGGCAGTGCCGACGCCCGGGAGATCGTCTCGGCCGCTCCGGTACGCGGCGGCGGGAAGACCCCGGGGCCGGCCTGGCGCGTCGTCGCCTCGCGCAGCGTCGACACCGTGCTGCTGCCGCAGACCCAGACCCGCCGCCAGGCCCAACTGGTCGCCATCGCGGTCCTGGTGGTGGCATTCGGTGTCTTCGGCTGGCTGTACATCGTGTGGCTGCGGCCGCTGCGAGCGCTGCTGCGCGACGCCGAGGGCATCGCCGCCGGTGATGTGCACACCGGGGTGGAGATCCGTCGGCACGACGAACTCGGCCTGGTCGCGGGAGCGTTGGAGCGAATACGGCTCGGGCTGGTACGCGGCGGACCGCAGCCGTCCGACCGAGGGCCGTCCGCCCCGGACCAGGAGCACGCCACGGTCACCGTTCCCCGGCAGGTGCCCTGATGCTCGCGTACCTGTACGGCATCTTCGCCCTGACCCTGACGGCGCTGTTCCTGGCTGGCCTGTCCGAGCGCCGCGCTCACGAGCGCAACCTCGCCCGGATACCGGTCCGGATCCTGGTCAACGGCATCCGCGGCAAGAGCTCCATCACCCGGCTGACCGCCGGTGCGCTGCGTGGCGGCGAACTGCGGGTGGTCGCCAAGACCACCGGCACCGCCGCGCGGTTCATCCATCCCGACGCCACCGAGGAGCCGGTGTACCGCAAGTTCGGCATCGCCAACGTGGCCGAGCAGATCGGCATCGTCCGCCGCGCGGCCGCAGCGACGCCGGACGCCCTGGTGATGGAGTGCATGGCCGTCCAGCCCGCGCTCCAGGAGATCAACCAACAGATGCTGGTCCGCTCCACCATCGGCGTGCTCTGCAACGTCCGGGAGGACCACCTGGAGGAGATGGGCCCCACGCTCGACGACGTCGCCCGCTCCCTCTCCCGCTCGATGCCGCACGGCGGCGTGTGCATCACCGCCGAGCAGGAGCGCCGCGAGGTCCTGGAGCACGAGGCCGCCCGTCGTGACTGCCGGCTGGTGGTCGTCGACCCGGAGAGCGTCACCGACCAGGAGATGGCCGGCTTCGGCTGGATCACCTTCAAGGAGAACGTGGCGATCGCCCTCGCGGTGGCCGCCGAGCTGGGCATCGGCCGCGCGATGGCGCTGCACGGGATGTACGCGGCGCCGCCGGACCCGGGTGTGCTCTCGGTGGTGGACTACCCGGTCGCGGGCGGCACCGGCACCGTCCGGCTGGCGAACATCTTCGCCGCCAACGACCCCGAGTCCACCGTGATGAACTTCCACCAACTGGCGACCGCCGGGCAGATCACACCGCCGTTCATCACCCTGATCAACTGCCGCCCCGACCGGATCGAGCGCAACGGCCAGATGGGGCGGATCGTGCCCGCCCTCGGCACCAACACCCTCGTCCTGATCGGGCACCCCACCAAGTCCGCCCGCGACGCCGTCCCTGCCGACTGGCCGGGCCGGATCGTGGACCTCGGCGGCCCGCAGCGGGACCCGGCCGAGATCTGGCACGCCATCACCTCCCAGGTCACCGGCCAGGCTTCCCTGGTGGCGATCGGCAACATCCACGGCCAAGGAGAACGCTTGCTGCACCACCTGGAGACCATCCCCGAGGGGGCACGGTGAACCCGACGCTCTCCCCCGAGGTCGCCACGCTCGGCCTGGCCATCGGGCTGCTCTTCGGCCTCGGCTGCTACCTGGTCACCAACCTGTCCCCCGGCGGGATGATCACGCCCGCGTGGCTGGCGATCACCCTGGTCGAGGACTGGCGCCGGATCCTGCTGATCGTCGTCGTCACCCTGCTCACCTGGGCGGGGGCCGCCGGTGCGCGGAAGGTCATCATTCTGTACGGGAAGCGGCTCTTCGCGAGCGTGGTCATGCTCGGGGTGTTCCTCCAGATGACGCTCTCGCTCTTCCTGCTCAAGCAGTACCCCCTGCTGTTCAGCCACCAGACCCTCGGCTTCATCGTGCCGGGGCTGATCGCCTACCAGTTCCTCCGCCAGCCCAGGCTGGCCACTGCCGCCGCGACCACCGCCGTCACCGGCCTGACCTACGCCGTACTCGCCAGCGGCCTTCTGCTGAACCTGACGGGATGACACCGTGACCGGACCCACCACCCGCAAGCTGCTGCGCAGGCCCGTCCTGCTGACGGCCGCACTGACCGCCGCCCTCGCCCTGCTCGCCACCGCCGTGCTGCTGCGCGGCGGCGACCACGCTCGCTACCAACGGCTCGACGGCCCGGCCCGCACGATCGTCAAGGACGCCGACGGGAAGACTGCCGCGGTGCTGACCGACGGCTCCCGCACCGTCCTGCTCACCGGCGCCGAGCGCACCTTCGCCGAACCAGGCAGCACACCGGCGACCGTCACCACCCGCGCCGTGGTCCGGCTCGCCCCGCAGCCGTGGCATGCCGGCGCGGAGCACGACGGCTGGTTCGAGGACTGGTTCGCAGAGGCGCGGGACAGCCGCGAACCGGACCTGCTGGACACCGCCGCCCAGTACCTGCCGGGCGCACCCGCCCGCCGCGACGCCAACGGTCTTCGCTACGCGGGCCCGGCCACCTACGGACCGCTCGACGAGGACGACGAACGGCAGGCCACCGCCGACTTCAACGACTACCTGGGCATCGACTGGACCTTCCCGAACGGACGCCACAACGAGGCGCGAAGCGACTTCCTCGGCTCGGTGGACTGCTCGGGCTTCGTCCGCATGGTCTACGGCTACCGCTCCGGCTACCCCATGGAGTTCAAGCAGCCGACCGGCCGGGCCCTCCCCCGCCGGGCCGTCATGATCGCCGAGGACGGCCCCGGTGTGACCATCATCGCCAACCGGCACCGCCAGGCCACCGACTTCGCCGAACTGCAGGCAGGCGACCTGGTGTTCTTCAACGCCAGCCCCGGCCGGGGGCCGCAGATCGACCACGTCGGCGTCTATCTCGGCCTCGACTCCACCGGACACCACCGCTTCATCTCCAGCCGCAAGACCGCCAACGGGCCCACCCTGGGCGACGCGGGGGGCACCTCCCTCCTCGACGGCACCGGCCTCTACGCCCGCGCCTTCCGCTCCGCGAAGCGCCTGTGACACCGCCGGCCCGTCGGAGGGATCACCGCTCGCCCCCGCAGCCGAGGTGCAGGCAGAGCGCCCGGACAAGAGAGCGGTGAACCCACGGTGGCCGTCCGGTCCGAGGCGAGCGGGCCGGCCGCCGTGGGGGGCGAGCTCGGGCACATGTGACCCGGCCCGGGGGCCTATCACCGCACCGCTGGAAACCCGGCTCCGGCCGGCTGGTCAGCCGCGGCGGCGCAGCCGGGGGATCCGGTCGAAGACGGCCGCGAGTCTGGCCGCCTGGGCGAAGAGCTGGGCCGGCCGTGAGCGGTCACCGTCCAGGTGCGTCAGCGTCTCCATCCCGAGGTAGAACGCGACGGCGGCGCTCGCGATCACCGGAACCCCGACCAGGGAGGCCAGCGGCTTGCCGCGCAGCAGCGTGGTCAACACCTCCCCTGCCAGCTCCTCCCACCGTCGGGTCTCCAGCACCAGCCGCTCGGCCACCCGGGAGCCGGGGCGGGCCCCGGCGTAGATCTCCTGGACTGCGGCGATATGCCCGACCTGGGTGTCCTCGTCGTACAGCTCGCGGAGCAGCTCGACCGCACGCCCGGCCCGGTCGACGCCGGACAGTTCGGAGCGGTACCGGCCGGCCCGAGCCTCGCAGGTGTGCACCAGGGTTGCCACCAACAGGTCGTCCAGGTCGGCGAAGTGGTAGTAGATGACGCCCGGCGCGAAGCCCCCGCACTGCGCGATCGCCCGAGCGGTGGTGCCGCCGTAGCCGTTGCGGACCAGGCTGGCGAGGGTGGCGTCCAGGATCCGGCTCCGGGTCTCGGCGCCTCGGCTGTCGGCGCTGCGGGTCTCAGACAACGCGCACCGGCCGGCTGCCGTCGACGGTGAGGTGAAGGTGCACCATCAGCAACGGGTGCACCCAACCTCCTACGATCATCATCACCGCATACATCAGCACCCCAGGAGCATAGGGCCGCAGCAACCCCCCGCCCGCCGGGGCGTTCACCGGCGGCCCCGCTTCTCCCGGAGCATGCCCTCGGCGACGATCCGGCTGCCCATCACGCAGGCCACCGTGCCCACTCCGGGCCAGGTCGAGTCGCCGACCAGCCACAGCCCCGGGCCACCGAGGTCGTGCGGGACTGCATGCTGGTTGGTGTTGTCCAACCGCTGGCGCGGTCCGCCGACCGCCCCACCCGGGCGGAACCCGAACCGCTGGTAGGTGCGCGGTGTGCCGGTCTGCGCGAACACCGCCCGCCGTGCCAACTCAGGGTAGGCGCGCCGGGCCTGACCGATCAGGTGTTCGCCGATCTCCTTCTTCCGTAGGGCGTACTCGCTCTCGCCGAGCCCGCTCCAGGCGGCGAGCTCGGTGTGGGTGGAGATCATCACGGCCCGGTGGCCGGGCGGGGCGCTGAGCTCGTCCCCCGGCGCGGAGACGGAGACGAACATGTTGTTCCCATCGCCCAGCGGGCGGTCGTACGACTCCATCAGCTGGTGGTGGGTGAATTCCTGACCGGCCACCTCCTCCTCGGGCACCCCGAGGAAGACCGCGCAGGCGCCACCCAGCGCCTTCTCGTCGCGCGCCAGGTACGGCCGCAGCCGACCGGCGACCGGGAGCGCGGCGCAGATCCGGGCCGTGGCGGCGACCGGCACCGCGCAGACCAGGCGCCCGGCGACAGAAATGCCCTGTCGAGTGGTGATCAGGTAGTCCCCGGGACCGCCGTCCACCCGGGACACCTCGCAGCCCACCCGGAGCGAGCCGCCGAGCGCCCGGTAGCGCGCCACCAGCACCCGCCAGAAGCCGTGCATACCGCCCACGTGCCGGCTCAGCCCGGCGCCCCGGATGGTCACGCCGAGCGCCGAGTTGATCAGCGGCGCGTCGTCGATGCCGGCGTGCACGGTGTCCTCGACCATCATGGCCAGCAGCCCGACCAACGGCGCATCGCCGCGCAGGCCGTGGCTGCGCAGCGCGTCCCCGAGCGTCCGGTTGAGGTGACGCGCCAGCGGCACGCCCGCGAGGCCGACCGCGCGCAGATCCCGCAGCGCGGTCGCGGGCCCGCGCACCGGCAGCTGTACGCCCGACCGGCTGGCCCGCCAGAAGGTCTCCGCCAGGCCGTCCAGCAGGGCCCAGAAGCGCCGGTGCCGGACGGTGTCACCGAGCATCCGCAGTCGCTCGGCGTGCCAGGCGGCCGGGTCGCGGTGCAGCGCCACCTCGCGATCGGGCAGGAAGGCCCGGTACCCCGGCAGCGACTGCGCGTCCAACGGGCCGACGCCGACGGTCTCCAGCAGCTCGGCACCGACCCCGCCCCGCTCGAAGTCGACCAGGGTGGTCGCCCCGACATCGAAGGAGAAACCCCGCTTGCGGTAGTACCCGGCGCAGCCGCCGGCGTGGCCGTGCGCCTCCAGCACCACCGTGGAGAGGCCTGCGGCCTGCAGCCGCAGCGCGGTCGCCATCCCCGCCATGCCGCCGCCGATCACGGCCACGTCGACCCCGGGCTCGATCTGAACGTTCGTTCTGAACATGTGTTCAGATTAGGAAGCGCACTGATCCCACGTCAATGCCCCGTGGCATTCCGGCAGATGAACCGTCCGGCCTGGGCGATCAGGTCGTCGTGGGCGCCGCGTTCGACGATGTGGCCGACCTCGACGACGAGGATCTGGTCGGCGGCGGCCTCGTCGAGGATGACGACCCGCCGACCGGCGAGCAGGAGCCGGGCGGTGGTCATCCGCCGACCGCACGCAACCGATCACAAATCAACAAAGTCACGCATGGAGCCTATTGCCATGTCGCATGTGCAATTACACTCCAGCAGACAGCCACAGCAACTCCCCTGCTCCGTACCATCCCTGTGGTGGGTGGCTGCGGTCCGCATGCGCCGGCCATGTGTGTCTTTCTGTTTGATCCCCCACCTCCCCCACTTCGACGCGCCCTCCTGGAGCCGCACCCATGCGCGTACAACCGCGACGCACCACCCGCCTGTCCAGCGCCCTGCTGACGCTTGCGCTCGCCGCACCCGGCCTCGGCGCCCTCGCCCTCACCACCGCGCCTGCGGCCGCCGCTCTCGGCAACGGCACCGCCCTCACCCCGCCGATGGGGTGGAACTCCTGGAACAGCCTGGGCACCGCCGTCAACGAGCAGCAGGTCGTGCAGACCATCGACTTCATGTCGGCCAACGGCCTGGTGTCGGCCGGGTACAACACCGTCACCATCGACGACGGATGGTCGCTGCGGCACCGCACCGGCCAGACCACCGACCTGGTACAGAACTCCTACGGCGCGATGCAGTTGTACGACAGCAACGGCAGCCCGGTGCTCGGGACCGACGGCACCGGCAACGACCCGACCTCCGGTCACCTCACGCCGGACCCGAACAACTTCCCGTCGCAGGTGGTCAACGGCCAGACGCTGAACGGCATCCAGTACCTGGCCTGGTACGCGCACAGCAAGGGCATGAAGTTCGGCCTCTACGGCACGGACACCTACGTCACCTGCCAGGGCCACCCCGGCAGCCTGGGCCACGAGGCGACCGACGCCAACGACTTCGTCGCCTGGGGCGTCGACTACGTGAAGTACGACGACTGCCCGTACGGCCCGCAGATCGTCGGCCCAGACGGCCACAACTACTGGACCCAGGGCGAGGGCAAGGAGCTCACCCAGTCCATGTACGCCCGGGTGCAGACCTTCCAGCGGGCGCTGGACTCGGCCTCCGCCGCCCGGGGCACCGCGAAGGTCACTCTCAGCGTCTCGGCCCAGCCCGTGCACAGCGGCGTCCCGTACCTGCTCAATGCCAACGACCCCGCCCGTACAGACCCGGTCATCCTGGCGGCCGGCACTCCGCAGTTCCAGGCCCCCGGCTACTCCCCGACCGGTGTGTGGTGCGGGCAGGTGGCGAACCTGTGCCGGATCGGCGGCGACCGCGACAGTGAGCTGAGCGGCGTGCTCTACAACGGCCAGCTGCGGACCGCGTTGCAGTCCTCCTCCAACGTACGGGCGGGCAGCTGGAACGACATGGACATGCTGTTCGCCGGCTGGAACGACCCCTACGGCGTCTACGGGGTCACCGACAACAACATCAGCTCCAGGTCGTTCACCGACGACGAGTCGCGCACCGAGATGTCGATCCTCTCGATGATGGCCTCGCCGCTGATCTCCGGCGCCGACCTGCGCACCGCCGCCCAATCCCAGCACAGCTACAACGGCGTCAACTGGACGACGGGCATCAACGCGAACTCGCTGGCGATCCTGAAGAACCCCGGCATGATCGCCGTCGACCAGGACAGCCTCGCCAAGCCCGCCACCCTGGTCGGCAGCGCTCCCAACTCGCAGACCGCACCGGTGGTGCTCAAGCGCCAGTTGGCGAACGGCGACATAGCCGTGCTCCTGGTCAACCAGGACCCGACCTACAGCCGGACCGTCTCCACCAGCCTCAGCGCGCTGGGCCTCGGCGGCCCCGGCTTCTCGTACCAGGAGCTCTGGACCGGCGCCAGTGGCAACTTCACCGGCACCGTCAGCGCCTCACTCGCGCCGCACGCCGTCGCGTTCTACCGCCTGACCGCACTGCCGACCACCATCCCCGCCACCATCGTCGGCGACGGCCGCTACCACTCGATCGGCACCGGCGGCAAGGCGCTGGAGGCGGCCGGCACCTGCAGCGCCGCCGTGGGCGCCAACGCGGACATCAACACCTGGTGGAGCGACCACACTTCGGAGCAGTGGACGTTCACCACCAACCCCGACGGCACCGTCCGGATCAGCGACAACTGCAACACCGGCACCCAGACCCACACCGTGCTCGCCGCCGGCAGCAGCGCGGGCAACAGCGCCTACCTGCTCAACTACTCGCCGGGTAACCCCTGGCAGGAGTGGCGGGTCGTGCAGAACACCACCACCGGCGCTCTGACCATCACCAACGTGGGCACCGGCCTGACCCTGGACACCTCCGGCACCACGGCCGGCGCCACCGTGGTCACCAACTCCCCCAACGGCGGCGCCCCGGGCCAGTCCTGGACCGTCCTGTCCTGACCGACTGCCCGCCCCCGACCCACCACAGGCGCCGTGGCGCCCGGCTCCCCGCCGGGCGCCACGGCGTCGTTCCGGGTCAGGCGCGGCAACGCAGCATCGTCAGCGGGGGATTGGCGGCGTAGTCGTCCCAGAACTCCTTGCCGTACTCGCGCACGCCGGCGTCGGAGATCTCCATGGGAACCCAGGTGATCTCCTTGAATCCGGCCGCCTCCAGGGACTTCTCGAGGACCTCGCGGCTCGGCGGGTTGGCGACGAACGAGACGGGCGGGTCGAGCAGCGCGGTGAGCTGCTCGCGCGGCCCGATCTCGGTCTCCTCGCCGAGCGACTCGCACAGGAAGCCGTACTTGGCTAGGGAAGGCCCGTCGAAGCGGAAGTCCGGGTGCTGCGTGAAGACGAAGAACTCGGATCCGGGTGCGATGCTGCGGTGGATGTTGCGACACATCTTCTCGATGGTCGCGATGCTGTCGGCGTAGTTGAACAGCTGGATCGCTATCGCGATGTCGAACGGCTTGTCGAAGGTGCGCATTTCGGCGACGTCGCCGACCTCGTACTGCACGCCCAGCGGGTTGCCGTCCTCCAGGGCTCGGGCCGCGTCGACCATCACGGGGGAGATCTCGACGCCGAGGACGTGGGATGCGCCGCGGCGCTTGAACTCCCGGCTGTAGAAGCCGGTTCCGGAGGCCAGGTCGAGGACCGACTTGCCCGTCACGTCTCCGACGAGGGCGAGGAAGCCGGGCACCTCGCCGTAGCGCGCGAGAGGGAGGGTCTTGAAGCCCTCGAACGCCTCGCCGATCTCGTCGTACAGCTGACCGCTCATCGTGCTGCTCCCCCAATGTCGTTGGCCACGGCCTTCGGAACAGGCCGCAACCTCTGGCCGGAAGTCTCCCTCCCGTCAGCCGGGGCAACGTACTGGCAGAAGCCACAAATATGCCGTGGCTACGGCCGGTTCGGTCTTCGCGTTCGTATCGGAACCCCGGCGCAACCGCCGCTCTCGGCAACCACCCCTGTGGTCAGTGGAGGTCACGTTGCCAGTCCGGCGGCACCTTGCCCTCGGGGCCGGGCGCCGGCTGCGAGCGGGGGTGCGAGGTGGGCGGGGCAAGGTCGGGACCGTCGTAGAACTGCCCGGTCTCCAGGTTCCAGAACCAGCTTTCGCCGGGTTCGAAGCTGGTCAGGAACGGGTGGCCGGCCTCTCTGGCGTGCCGCGTACCGTGCTGGGACGGTGAGGAGTCGCAGCAGCCGATGTGCCCGCAGGCCGCGCAGCGGCGCAGGTGCATCCACCAGCCCGGACCGTCTCCGGCCAGGCACTCAACGCAGCCTTCACCGGTCGGTGCGGCCGTCGGGTCGATGCCGGGAATGCTCTGTTCCTCCACTGGTGGCTCCTCTGCCGTGTGGTCGAACGGTCGAGCGGTTGAGCCGGGTGAGCCGGGTGTTCAGGCGCGTTGGCGCTCGTCCCGCTGTCTGATCAGCTCCTCGACCGCGCTCGGGAGGGTCGTCTCGAAGTCGATCAGCTTCGCCCACGTCGGGGTGACGACGATTCGGACCATGCCGTCGTAGAGCGAGCGGACACCCGCCTCCCACTCGACCCGCTGCTCGGGCGTCATCGTGTAGGTGCTGTTCGCCTGGAGGAACTCGTCCGGGATGCCCTCGACGACGTCCAGCTCGGCCCGGCCACGGATGAGCAGGATCTTCGGCGGGTGCACCTCGGTGTCGATGGTCAGGGCGACCATCGGGTTGTGGCGCAGGGCCGGCAGCTTCGGGGCGTTCTTCGGCGTGCACATGACGACTTCCGAGCCGTTCCAGGCGAAGCCGATCGGAACGACCCTGGGTGTGCCGTCCTTGGCGACGTAAGCCAGGCGGGTCAGGTCACGGGCCAGCAGCTCCTGGCTGATCGGACGGTTCAGGACCTCGGTGATCTCACTCGGCTGCACGGCCGGACCCACCTTCCAACGGTCGCTTCGTTCGGCACTTCCTCCAGCTTAGAAGGTCTCCGAGGAGCGGCCAGCGCGACCAGCGCGGGCGGAGTGGCAGTGGTGGTCAGCGGCGGACGAAGAAGGTGGCCGAGTCGCGGTTACCGAGCCAGCGCAGCGTGAGCGGGCAGTGGGAGGACGGGCGCCAGCGGGCGGTCAGCTCGGTCCAGAAGGACCCGTCGGCGCAGAGGCCGCCGGGGCCGTCACCGAGGTAGAGGAGACCGGGCCCACGGTAGGCCCGCAGGGTGTCGACGGCCATCGGGTCGCGATGCGGGGGCCACAGCAGGGCCAGGACGCGGTCGGGGTGGGCGGCGGCGTCCTCGGCGGCTCGCCCCGGGCGCACGTCGGTGTACTGGAAGCGGTCCGTCCAGCCGTTGTGGGCGGTGCGGGCCTCGGCGTCGGTCGCCAGGACGTCGACGCCGTGAGCACGGAGCAGCCATGCCCAGTAGCCGCTGCCCGCGCCGACCTCGAGCAGGCCGCGCCCCGCCAGGCAGGTGGCGATCCAGTCGACGGCCGTACGGGAGGCCAGGGCCCAGCTGTAGACGCGCGAAAGCTCCTGCCGCCGGGGCAGTGGCGGGCCGAGCTCGGCGGGGAGGTGGTCGAAGACGTCGATCACCGGGCTCTGCCGCGTGCCGTGGCGCAGCGCCGGGTACCACAGCAACGGCACCATCTGGGGGTTGTGCGCGGCGAACTCCACGTCCTGGTCCGGCAGTAGCTCACCGAGGGCCCGGAAGGGTCGCGCCCAGCCGGGGTGGTGGAGCCTGGGGCGGGCGGCCCAGAGACCGATCAGTCGCTCGGCGGTCTCGGCGACGAGCCGGGTGGCGGGATCGCCCGGCTCGCCGCTCGGCCCGGAGCCCGGTGCGTTGCCCGGCTCAGCGTCCGGCGCGGTTCTCGGCTCGCTGCGGAGGCTGAGGTTCAGGAGAGGGCCATATGGTCCGGGACGACGATGTCGCCGGGGGTCGGGGGCACCATCGCCATATGAGCCTCGACCACGATGCCAGGGGCGGGGACGGTGGCGGGCTGCGGGCCGGCGCTGACGCCTGCGACCGCTGCGGCGGCGAGAGCCGCAGTCGCGGCGGCGATCAGAGCGGTGTGGCGGTTGCTCAGTTCCATTGCACAGCCTTCGGATTCGGGGTTCTGGACCCCGGCAGCATAGGCAGGAAGATCCATTCGATCAAGCTGCCGAATCCGAGACCCCTGCTGGTCCGGACAGCAGAGACCGTCGGGCCCGGGACGAGGTCGTCTCCGGGCCCGACGGTGGGCGGGCTGTCACGCATCCCCGGCTACGGGGTTCGGTCCGGCAGGGGCGGTGCCGGCCTCACCTGCACTCAGCACTGGGGACGGCGGCCGTGGTTCGCCCGGCGCTTGCAGCGTGCCTTCTTCTTACGGCGTCGCTTCGATGACATGACCACTCCTCTCGCCAAGGCGGCCTGTTCGCCTTCCTCCCACGGTGGCACAGCCGACGCGCATCGGCGCGGGCTGCCGTCGGGCGTATACGCTCGGCGGCATGGCGACCGACGGGGGCGTAGGAGAGTGACTGCGGTGCGGGTACCGGTGCCACCGTTCGGCACGTACGAGGAGGGCCGGCTCTTCCATCGGCTGCTTCTGCTCTTCCTGCGTGATCTCAAGGAGGCCGGTGCGCCGGTCAGCGGGCCGCAGTACCTGCTCGCCGGAGTCCTGGAGCTGCACGGCCCGGCTTCGCCGTGGGCCGACGGCAGCCAGGATGCGCAGCCGCGCTGCTCTGCGTGCCGGACGCCGTTCCCGTGCCGGACCACGTTGGCGGTGGCTGTGAGCGCAGGTCTTCCGATCACGTGGGCCACCCCGGTGCAGGTCGGCCGCGCGCTGCGTGATGCGGGTGTCGAGACGCCGCGAACCGGCGGCGAGATCACGGCGGCGGCCGTCCGGTGGGGCACCGACTGGGGAGCTCAGCGTGCCGTCGACGGCACGTGGGAGGTCGGATTCCAGCAGGACCGCGGCGAGGTCGAGCTCCGGACCCTGCCGGACGACGCCGCGATGGCCCGCTACCTGGCCGAGCGCGGCGAAGTCGGTCTGGCCAGGCCGTTCCCGTACGGGTGGGTGGAGGACCGAGCGGAGGTCGCGGCCGTCCGGGACGCGGCGTTCGACCGGGCGGCGGACTGGCGGGAGCGGGCGGAACTCCCGTTCCTGGCGCAGCATCGGGAGTTCGGGGCCGCACGAGGCCGAGAGGTACTGGGCTGACCGTCCGGAGTCAGTGGCCGAGGGGCGGGGGCAGGCAGCCGGTCTCCGAGTACGGACCGTTCACCGAGACCCCAACGTTGGACGGCTGCACGAAGGCGGTCACGCAGGCGTCCTTGGCGACCCGAAGCCCGATCATCGTGCCTGGCGGGGTGACGTACCCCGAGTCCTCGTAGCGTGCGTACATCCCTCGCACCGTCAGCTCGGCGGCCGGGTAGCCGAGCGGCTCCAGCGCTCTGCCGACCGACTCCGGGTCGAACTTGCCTGCGGCGTGGAGTTGCTCCAGCAGGGGTTTGATCCGCCCGGCCTCTGCCGTGGCCGACGCCTCCCCGTCTGCCGACATCCCCGCCGGCCGGCGGTAGGCGTTGTTGTCCCCATTGTGCGGAGCGCCGTCCACGACACCCGGCTCGACGTACGGCGACGGCCCGGCCGGGCCGGGCGAGGCGGACACGGACGGGGACGGGGAGTTGGCGGAAGGGGAAGGGGAGCCGACCGCAGGGGCGGTCGGGCCAAGGTCCTCGAAGCGCAGCTCGCCCCGGACGGACGGTGAGCTGCAGCCGGTCACCAGGGCCGCGCTGATGACAAGCAGGACTATCGGGAGCACGGTGGGCGGGCGCTTCGAGATCGGCATGGCGACGACTCTGCCAGATGCCGGACAGCCGGGGCCGCTCGGCGCGTGCGCGGGGCCGTGCGGCGGTCGTTCGTCCAGAATGGCTCGGGTGCGCCGTCGGCCGGGTCCGTCCCGGCCTCCCGGCGGGCTGCCTAGCCGACGGGAGGAGGTGCGCACCTCGTGGCCGATCGACGCCTCCGGGCGCTTGGCGCTCACGGCAGGAGTCTGGCCGTCAGCACCTGGCAGGCCGGGCGGGAGTTGGAGTTGCTCCATCGGGCGATGGCCTTCGCCGCGCTGTTCTTCGTCACCCTGGTGCCGCTGTTGGTGGTGATCGCGGCGGCCCTTCCGACGCGTGGCAACGGGATCGCCGACTGGATCAACGACGGGCTCGGCCTGACCGAGGGATCGTCCCGTGCGGTGAGCGAGCTGTTCGCCTCGCGACACGACGTGTTGAGCACCACCACCGCGCTCAGCCTGGCCGCGCTCGCCATCTTCGGGATCTCCCTGATGGCGGCCGTGCAGAACGTCTACGAGCGGATCTGGGGCCTGCCGTCGGCCGCCTGGCACACGCTCTGGCGTCAGGTGCTCGGCCTGGCCGGGCTGATCGCCCTGATCCTGCTCAGCACCTGGCGGGGCATCCCCTGGCACGGCCCTGTCTCGACGGCGACCGTGCGCATCATCTTCGGGGTCTGCGCCGGTGTCCTCTACTTCTGGTGGTTGCAGCACCTACTGCTCGGCTCCCGGATCGCCTGGCCCGCGCTGCTGCCCGGCGCGCTCGCGACGGTCGCCGCTTTCACCGGTCTGCGGTTCTTCTCCGAACTGGTCTTCGCGCCGCTGATCGTCTCCAACGCGGTCTCGTACGGCGCGGTCGGGACGGTGCTGGTCGTCCAGTCCTGGCTGATCGGGGTCGGGTACACCGTCTATGCCGGGGCGCTGCTCGGCCGCCGCGTCCCGCCGGGCAGCGGGATCGAACCGGCGGAGCAGCCGTGACAATTGCCGTTGCCCCGTGGGCGGGCGGGGCCCTACGCTGACGGCCGCTGATCTCATGATCAACTCGGGCAGCCGGCGCCGACCCTCCTCCGGCTCCACCGCCTCGGAGGCGCCGTGATCTTCCGTCCCACAGTCGAGTCCGACCTCGACCGCGTTCTCCCGCTCATAGTCGCCGACCCGGCCTGCCCCCTGACCGCCGACACGTACCGAGCCAGGCTCGCCGACGGCGAGTACCGCCCGGCCTGGACGTGGATCGCCGAGGACTCCCCCGGCGGCACGCCACTCGCGCTCGCCGTCTGGTGGGGCGCCCCGGAGGATTCCCGGCCGAGTGCCCTCGACGCGCTGTTCGTCCTGGCGACGGACGGCACGGACACCGGCCGAATCGCACTGGCCGCCGGGCTGCTCACCGCCGCACACGCGGAGTACGCCAGGGCGGGCGCCGCCGAGCCGCCGGAATACCACCTCCTGCTGTCCGGCGGTCAGCACGACCGGCCGGATGCCGTGGCAGCCCTCGCCTGGCGGGAGGAGGCCGCCTTCCGGGCCGGGCTGGCGGCGCGCGTGGACCGGGTGCGTTACGAGTGGACCCCGTCGGCCGGTCTCCCGGCGCCGTCGGGCCGCCTGCTCTTCCACCCCGAGCCCGACGACGAGGTCTTCGTCGACCTGTTCCGCCGGGTCCTGCCGGGCACTCTCGATGCCGCCTCGCGCAAGGCCGCCGAGCGGGCGGGAGTGGATGGGGCGGTGGCGCAGGCTCGCGAGGACGTGGCGTTCTACCGCGACACGATGCTCGGAGCGCGCTCCTGGTGGCGGGTCGCCCGGCGGCCGAGCGGCGAGGTGGTGGGCTTCGGTTTGCCGTCCCGCAACCACGCTTTTCCCGTGGTCGGCTATCTCGGAGTGCTTCCCGGACACCGGGGCTGCGGGTACGCGGACGAGATCCTCGCCGAGATCACCCGGGTCCTGGTCTCGGCGGCCGACCCGGAACGGGTGCGGGCCGACACCGACCTGACGAACACTCCGATGCGCGCGGCCTTCGAGCGGGTCGGCTACCGCGCCGATGCCCACCGCGTGGTGCTCTCGGCGGACTGACCCGCGAGCCCCCGGACGGTGCCGGGCAGGCGATCAGCCGATCTCGGCGGTGACGACCATGGCGGTGCTGTCATCGGCCTCGGCGAGCAGGGCGCCGTCGGGGGCCCAGATCGCGGCGCCGCCGCAGCCCGTCCAGGGGCCGGACGGGCCGACCTGGTTGGCGAGGACGACGTGGAGACCGGCCTGCTTCGCGATCCCCGGGTAGACCGTG
This sequence comes from Kitasatospora sp. McL0602, assembly GCF_052076145.1. NCBI lineage: Bacteria > Bacillati > Actinomycetota > Actinomycetes > Kitasatosporales > Streptomycetaceae > Kitasatospora > Kitasatospora sp. McL0602. Next base: position 119,618 of record NZ_CP197246.1, read on the forward strand.
GCGCGCTCCTGGCGGCCGGCGCCGGTGCCGTAGAGGGAGCTGGCCAGGTGCACGTCGCAGCCGTCGGCGGCCTCACGGTCGATCAGGTCGGCGAAGTGGTTGTCGAAGCAGGTGGCCAGGGCGAAGCGGAGGCCGCCGAGTTCGAACCGGCCGTCCTGGTCGCCCGCCACGAAGACGCCCTGCTCGTGCTCGAAGAGGTGCTGCTTGCGGTAGCTGGTGAGGAGTGCGCCGTCCGCGCCGAGGACCAGCGTCTCCAGGGCGGGCAGCGGGCCTTCGGTGGGCGCTGCGCAGTTGACGACGACGGCGATCCCGGCCGACCGGAGGCCGTCGAGGCGGGGGTCGTCGGCGCCCGTCCACAGACCCGGGTCGGCGGCGATGGCCTGGAGCTCGTAGCCGGTCAGTGCCAGCTCGGGGAAGACGACCAGGTCGGCGCCCTGGTCACGGGCCTGCTGGGCGAGGACGGTGAGCCGGCGGAGGTTCGCGGGAACGTCGGCGGGGTCACAGGTCAGCTGCGCGGCGGCGATCTTCATGGCGTACAGGATGCCAGGGCGGGCTGCACCCGGCATAACCCCGGGACGGCTGGAGTTGTGCTTCCCGTGACCAAGATTCTTGTGACCGGCGCGACCGGCAGCACGGGCAGGAATGTCGTCAACTCGCTGACTGCGGCGGGGCACGAGGTGCGGGCTCTGGTACGTGACCCGGGCCTGGCCCGGCTGCCGTCGGGGGTGGAGGTCGTCCGTGGCGACCTCTCGTCCCCGCAGACGCTGGTGCCCGCGCTTCGGGGCGTGGAGAGCGTGTACCTGGTGTGGCCCGGCATTCCGGTGGATCCCCGGGTGGTGGAGCTCGTCGCCCGGCACGCCCGGCAGGTCGTGTATCTGTCGACGGATGTCGCCGATCTCGCGGAGGGCGAACCGGCTTCCTCCTTCCACCAGGAGATCGAGCGGCAGATCAGGGGCTCGGGGCTCCGCTGGACCTTCCTGCGGGCGATCGACTTCGCCACCAACACCCTCGGGTGGGCCGACCAGATCCGGCAGGGCATCGTCCGGCTGCCTTACGGACGGGCCGCCAGATCGCTGATCCACGAACGCGACATCGCGGACGTCGCCGCGCACGTGCTCACCTCGGCCGGGCACGACGGCGCCAGGTACGTGCTCACCGGGCCCGAGGCACTCACCCACGCCGAGCTGGTCCGGATCATCGGCGAGGCCGTCGGGTGCGAGGTGCGGTGGGAGGAGCAGGCTCCGGAGGCGGCCCGCGAGCAGCTGACGGCCGCCTGGGGCAACCCGCAGTTCGTGGCGGCCAGGCTGGAGGCGTGGGCAGCCTTCGTCGACTCACCGGAGCGGGTCACCGACACCGTCGCACGCCTGCTGGGGCGGCCCGCACGGACGTTCCGGTCCTGGGCGCAGGATCACGCGGCGGACTTCCGGTAGGCGGTGACGGCCGGTCAGGGTGTGCGGGCGAGCAGGGTCCAGGGCTCGGGGCGGGCCAGGGCGAGGCGGGGTTTGCGGGTGGCCCAGTGGTGGACTGCGGTGGCCATGACGGTGGCGGGGTCGGGGACGGGGTGGGTGGGGGTGAAGGGGGTGGCCATGCTGGTGTAGCTCTGGAACATCGCGAGGAGTTTGACGGCCTGGCTCTGGAAGGGCGAGAGGTACTGGTCGGCGAGGGGGAGGAAGAAGCGGTTCCAGGTCTCGACCGGGACGAGCGGCGGGCGGTCGATCGGTGGGACTCCGTGGGCGGTGCGGAAGTCGTTGAGGGTGGTGCAGATGACGTCGAGGAGGGCGTCGAGGGTGAGGCTGTCGGGGCCCGCCGCGATGATCTCGGTGCGGGGGGTGTCCGGGGGCGGGGCGAGGGCGGCGGCGGCGATGACGGCCGCGACCTGGTCGACGGGGCTGATCTCGGCGTAACCGGTCGGATCGCCGACCACGACGGCGGCCAGGCCGGAGACCAGGGCCTGGAGAATGGTGTAGGGGCCGGAGAAGCGGGCGATGCCGCCGTCCCGGCGGCGGCCGACCACCAGCGGTGGGCGGACCACCGTCAGGGGGCCGGGGTGTTCGCTGCGGACGAGGTCCTCGCAGCGTGCCTTGGACCACTCGTAACCGTTGCGGTACCCCTCGAACTCGGCGCCCCGGAGGTCCTCGGGGTTGCGGGTGCCGCCGACGTAGGCGGTGGAGACGTGGACGAGGTGGGTCTGCGGCCCGCCCAGCGCGAGGACGGCCCGCAGCGGGGCGATGTTGGCGCCGACCGCCTCCTGGCGGCTGAGCGTCCAGCGGGTGCTGGCCGCCGCGTGCACGATCACGTCCCAGGGCCCGGCCAGGGCGGCGGGCGGGGGTTCGGCGCCGATGTCCCAGCGGATCGGGCTGTCGGCGGTGGCCCGCCTGGCCACCGGGACGAGGGTGTGGCCGGTGGTCCGCAGCAGGTCGGCGACCTCGGTGCCAACCACGCCGGTCGCACCGGTCAGGAGGATTCGCATGCACGTCATTTCTGATCGGATCTGGTCGAGTCTGGTTGGGCGCCGGGCGGGGTCAGCTGCCGGGGGTGAGCACCAGGCAGGCGTTCTGTCCGCCGAACCCGAAGGAGTTGGAGAGCACCGGCGCGAGCGGGACGGTACGAGGGGTGCCTGCCACGAGGTCCACCAGGCCGCCTTCCGGGCTGCTGGTCAGGTTCGCGATCGGCGGCACCACACCACGGGCCGCGCAGAGCAGGGCGAGCGCGGCCTCCAGCGCGCCCGAGCCGCCGATCAGGTGCCCGGTGACGCCCTTGACGGCGGTGACGGGCGGCGGGTGGCCGGCGAAGCAGCGGTCGATCGCGCGGGCTTCGGCCCGGTCGTTGAGGACGGTCGAGGTGCCGTGGGCGTTGACGTGCCCGATGTCGGCCGGGGTGAGCCCCGCGTCGGCGACGGCGCGCCGCATGCAGCGGGCGGCGATCTCGCCGTCCTCGTGCGGGGCGACGATGTGGAAGGCGTCGCAGTTGTCGGCGTACCCGGCGACCTCGCCGTAGATCCTGGCCCCCCTGGCGCGGGCGGCGTCCAGGCGTTCGAGCACCAGGACGGCGGCGCCCTCGCCCATCACGAAGCCGTCCCGGTCGGCGTCGAACGGGCGGCTGGCCAGCTCGGGTTCGGCGTTGCGCACGGACATCGCCCGCATCCGGGCGAAGGCACCGACGATCACGGTGGTGACGGACGAGTCGACGCCTCCGGCGACGGCGGCGTCCAACTCCCCGTACCGGATGCGGCGGGCCGCCTCGCCGATCGCCGTGGTGCCGCTGGCGCAGGCCGCCGAGTAGGTCGTGCAGGAGCCCTGGAAGCCGTACCGCAGGGCCAGCCGGCTCGCGGCCGAATTCGCCATCGTCCGGGGCACGGTGTGCACCGGCATGTCCCGGGGCCGGGCGGCGTGGCTGATGGTGACCGCCTCCATGCTGGGCAGGCCGCCGATGCCGGTGCCGATCTGGACGCCGATCCGGTCCGGCGCAATCGTCGGCAGCGCGGCCTCCGCCACCGCGTCGGCGGCGGCGCAGAGCAGCAGTACGGTGGCCCGGTCGACCTGCCGGGCCTCGCGGCGGGTGACGTACGCGTCGACGTCGAACGGCGGCACCAGGCAGGCGAACTGCACCGGGAGGTCGTGCTCCACCAGGTGGTCGACCACGACGGCCGTCGAGCGGGCCTTGAGCAACGACTCGTAGGCCGTCTCCAGGCTGTTGCCCGCAGGGGACTTGACGCCGATGCCGGTCACGGCGACCCGGTGGCCGCCGGAGGGGTGGGCCATGGCGGGCAGTGGGTGTGCGGGCAGTGGCCGGCCGGTCATCGGGCGGCCGCCGTACGGGCTTCGAGCAGGTCGATGGCGTGGCCGACGTCGCTCGCGGCGGTCAGGTCCTCGACGGCGATCCGCAGCGCGAGGGCGCGCTCCAGCCGGGCGCCGATCTCCATCAACTCCAGGCTGTCGATGCCGTAGTCGGCCAGCAGGCTGGTACGTTCCTGCACCTCGTCGACCTCCGTACCGAGCACGTCCGAGATGGTCGTCCTGACCACCAGGGCCAGCTCCTCGCGAGTGGGCATGTCCGTGGTTCCTTCCGGGTCGGGGTCAGGGGGTGGGCGCGGCGGCGGTGACGGCGGCGTCGAGGATGTCGAGTGCCTCGGCCACGTCCGCCTCGGTGCTGACCAGGGGCGGCAGCAGCCGTACGGTCGTCGGCCGGCCCAGGCAGGGCGACACCAGCAGGCCCCGGGAGGCGAGTTCGAGCACCACCGCGCCGGCGGTGGCCGGGCTGCACAGGTCGACGCCGCGAAGCAGGCCGCGGCCGCGCACCGCGCGGACCGCCGCCGGGTGGCGGTCGCGGAGCGCGTCCAGCCCGGCGTCCAGCTGGGAGGACAGGGCCTTTCCGTGCTCGGCCAGTTGCTCGATCGCTCCGAGTGCGGCGGGCAGTGCGGCGCAGCTGAGCGGGTGGCCGCCGAACGTCGCCGAGTGCAGGAAGGGGTCGGCGGCGAGTGGCGCGTAGAGGCTCTCCGAGCACACCAGCGCGGACAGCGGCACGACGCCGCCGCCGAGCGGCTTGCCGAGCAGCACGCCGTCGACGGGCAGGCCTTCGGCGAGCGCGACCGACGGCTCGCCGCAGCGGCGCAGGCCGCACTGGATCTCGTCGGCGATGACGAACGCCCCGCCCTGGTGGGCGTCCTGGCACCAGCGGCGCAGGATCTCGACCGGCAGCGGCACGGCGCCGTTCTCGCCCTGGACGGGCTCGAACACTACGGCGGCCACCTGACTGGACGTCAACTCCCGTGCCACGGCGTCTGGTTCATCCGGGTCGACGTGCACGACGTCCACGGCGCAGCCCTGCAGCCCGACCCGGTAGAGCGGGCTGTGGGTGAGGGCGAGCGCGCCGAGTGACTTCCCGTGGAAGCCGCCGCGCACCGCGATCACCCGGGGCCGCCCGGTGGCTAGCCGGGCCAGCTTGACCGCGACCTCCACGACGTCGGCGCCGTTCAGCCCGAAGTAGACCTTGGGCAGGGCGCCGCCGAGGTGGCTGGTCAGCCGGGCCGACGCGGCGGCGGCCACGGGGTTGGCGAGGCTGCGGGTCGCGGTGGGCATGGTGTCGAGCTGCTGCCGGACGGCGGCCACCACCTCGGGGTGGCGGTGGCCGAGCAGGGTGACGGCGTAGGACCCGAAGTCGAGCACCGAGCGGCCGTCGGAGAGCGTGACGCGGACGCCGTCGGCGGCGGTCTCCACCGCGCCCCGGCCGGCGAAGCTGCCGGTCAGTGCGAGCTTCGGGGAGAGGTGTCGGCGGAGCTGGTCGAACACCTCGGTGGCGGTGGTCACTTGGACACCGCCGGGTGGAGCTGACCGCTGCGCGGCGCGGGCGCCTCGGCTGGGTGGGCCGGGCTCTGGGCGGCGGGTGTCAGCCGTCGGCGGAGGTCGGCGAGCATCTCCTCCGCGTTCTCCCGCAGGGCCGTCGCGGCGACGGGGTTGAGCATCTCGGCGAGCAGTGGGATGCCGATGTCGAACTCGACGTGCAGCGCGACGGTGCTGCCGCCCGGGGCCTCCTCGACCGCCCAGTGCCCGGCGAACTCGCCCAGGTCGCCGGTGAGCTGGCGGAAGTCGAACCGGCGGGCGACGGGGTCGATCACCTCGGCCTCCGTCCAGCGCAGCACGGAGCCCTGGAGGCGGACCGACCAGGCGGTGGTGCGGTGGCGGGCGTCGGCCTGTTCGGTGATCTGGACGGAGTCGACGCTCGTCATGGAGTGCGGGTAGGACTCGACGTCGACCACCGCCGCCCAGACGGTGTCGGGCGGTACCGCGATGGGAAGTCGCACGTCAACGCGGGGCATGGGAGTACCTCTCCTCGTCGGGTTCGGCGGGCGCGCCGGACTGACCGGGCTGGCCGGGCGGTGGACCGATCGGGTCTGCGGCAGCGTGCGGGGCGGCGTGCGGGCCGAGGGCGGCGGCCTGGGCGGCGGCGAGGGCCCGGGGCAGCAGCAGGCGCAGCAACGCCCTCGGCAGCGGCCGGAGATGGGTCATCGCGTAGTACTGCTCGACCAGCTCGCAGCCGAGTTCGACCTTCGGCTGGTAGGCGGTCTGGGCGAACCGGATGTGCCGGCAGCCGGATTCGATTGCCAGTCGGATCGCCGCGTAGTGCACGGCGTGGTAGAGCCGGGCCTCGTGGGCGATCCGGTAGTCCAGGCCGATCCGGGCGCCGGTCGCACCCGCGCCGGCGAAGAAGCAGAGCAGGAAAGCGACCAGCCGCTCATCCTCGAAGCACGCGACCAGGCGGCGGCCGGAGGCGGCGGGGTCTCCGGGGCCTGCGGAGCTTGCGGGGCTTGCGGGGCTTGCGGGGCTTGCGGGGGCGGCGCCCGAGTGCACGGCGGCCAGAAAGGAGGCGTCCAGCACGTCGAGGGTCTGGTCGGCTCTGGCCATCACCTGCTGGTAGAGCGCGAGCACCTCGGGCAGCAGATGGGCGAAGTCGTCCAGCACCTCCGTCCGCAGCCCGGGGCGGGCCGCGATCCGGCGGAGCTTGCTCCGGGCGTTGCGGCGCGGCTTGGCCGGGAGCCCGACCAGGTACTCGTCGAACGACACCTGCCCCAGCCGGAGTTCGGTGTCCGGCAGGCTCGGCACGAAGAAGAACCTGGCCGCCGTCAGCGCCGGGCGCAGCGCGGCCAGCTCGACGGGGGTGAAGTCCTTGAACAGCACCGTGCCGAGCCGTTCGCTGCGGGCGAGGTCGAGAACGGCCTCGACCAGCACCTGTAAGGCCTCCGGCGTGAGTCGGCCGGTGGTCAACAAGTGTCCCTGGCCGAGGAGATGGCCACAGATGAGCATCGGCACCCGGAGCAGCCGGGGGAACAGCCGGCCGACCGGCGCCAGCAGGCGGCGCGCGCGAGGGTCGACCACGTCGTCCAGCCGCAGCTGCCGGAAGAGGCAGAGCGGCAGCACCGCGATCACACCGGTGTCGTCGTGCAGGAGTAGGTACGCGAAGCTGTCGGGCCCGATCCGGCCGCGTTCCATCGCGGTCATGACGGCCCGGGTCCACATCGGGTCGTCCGGTGGCGCGAGTTGCTCCCACAGCCCGTCGGGGAGCAGCTCGACGGCGCGCACCACCTCGACCCGGTATCCGTGCTGCCGAGTCACCGGGGTCAGCCGATCCGCAGCGGGCGGCCGTCGAGGAAGTCCCGGAGCGGGCCGGCCATCCGGTTGCGGGCCGGCGGGTGGAAGGCGAGTGCGGCGGCGGCCGAGGCGAGGTAACTCCCCTCGGAGGAGCTGATGAAGGCCATGCCGCCGAGTGCCGCCAGGCAGCGCCGGGTGGTGCGGCCGATGGCGTCCTGGGTCGCATAGCGGGCGTTCAGCGCGGAGACGAGCAGGCTGTCGGTCCACTCCTCGTCGGCCATGGCGCGGGCCACCGCCTCCACGGCGAGCATCGCCGCCTCGATGTCCACCAGGTAAGCGGTCGGATCGTCGGCGGCGGCGCCGGGCTTGGCCAGGACGCGTTCCACCAGGGCGCTGGTGATCCCCAAGTATCCGGCGGTCAGCAGCAGTTCGAACCAGAGGAAGCCGGCCACGTTGAGTGCGTCGGGTACCGCGTCGGCGGTGACGTCGGTGAGCATCAGCATCTCGGGGCCGATCTCGACGTCGGTGAGCACCACCTCGTCGCTCTCCGCACCGGCCAGGATCGGCGTTCGCCAGAACGGGCGGATCTCCAGGCCCGGGGACTGCGCAGGGATCAGTGCGACGGCCAGCCGTTCTTCGCCGTCGGGGCCTGTCATGGTCACCGAGGCGGTGAGCAGATCCATCGAACGGGAGAGGCTGCAGGGCATCTTGCTGCCGTTGAGCACGATGTGCTCACCCCGGCGCTCTGCGGTGATGTGCGGTTTGAGGATGTTCTGTCCGGCCCGGCCCTCGGCGAAGCCGGAGGCCAGCAGCAGGCCCTCTCGGGCGATGCTCTCCAGCAGCTGCCCCTCCGGCCCGGCGTCGCGCCCGGCACTGTGCCCGGCGGCGTACCCGGCGGCGGCGACCAGGCCCGCGACCGAGAAGTGGTGCATGGTGGTGGCCACCGCCAGCGAGGGGCACCGGGCGCCGACGGCGCGTTGGACGCGGACGGCCTGCAGCGGGGTCGCGCCGGAGCCGGAGTGCTCGGACGGCACCAGCAGGGCGGGCCCGCCCGCCGCGCGGAAGGCCTGGATCGCCGGGCTCGGCGCGGATTCCAGCCGCTCCAGCGGGTGTTGGGCGAGGGCTGCGTCCAGACCGGGCATGAAGGTCTCGAGAGTGGCGCGGTCGCGGTGCAGGAAGTTCACCGGCGGTCCCTTCGGTGGTGGGAGGAGGACGGGCGGCACACGGGTCGGTGCGGTCGGCGTGGGTCAGCCGGTGGTGGCGAGCGGGAGCCGCTCGAAGGAGCGCAGGCCGACACCGCTACGCCGGGTCGGCTCCCCCGCCAGGGCCAACCCGGGGAATCTGCCGACCAGTTGGCGGATCAGCGCGGCCCCCTCCAGGCGGGCCAGCGCTGCGCCGAGGCAGTAGTGCGCGCCCGCGCTGAAGCTGAGCACCCGGATGTCCTGGCGCCGAACGGTGAACGTGTCCGGGTCGGGGTGCTGCTCCGGATCCCGGTTGCCCGCCGCCAGCACCGTGGTGATGCTCGCCCCGGCCGGGATCAGCACGCCGCCCACCTCCGACGGCCGGGTGGCGATGCGCTCGGTCATCGGCACCGGGCCGTCCCAGCGGAGCGACTCCTCGACGGCGGCGGCGGCGAGCTCCGGCTGCCGCCGGACCAGGGCGAGTTGGTCGGGATGGGTCAGCAGGGCGTGGACGGCCGTGCCGAGCAGCCCGGTGGTGGTCTCGAAGCCGGCCACGAACACCAGGACCAGGATGTCGACGAGTTCACGCTCCGTCAGTGGGTCCTCGTCGGAGTCCGCAGGGCGGGCCGCCGTCGCCGGTGCGCACCGGGCGAGCAGGCTGGTGGCGAGATCGTCGGCCGGGTGCGTGCGGCGCCGGTGCAGCAGGTCGGCGAAGTACTCGCGCAGCGCCTCCACCGCGCGGTCGGCGCGCGCCCAGTCCTCCGGGGTGCGCACCGGCTCCAACAGCCGCCCGGCGTCCGCACCGAGCTGCCGGAAGCGTGCCTCGTCCGCGCGGGGCACACCGACCAGCCCACCGACCACGGCGGCCGGGAGCGGGTAGCCCACCAGCTCCTGGAAGTCTGCGACACCACCGGCCGCGGTGGCGTCGGCGAAGCCGTCCAGCAGCTCTGCGGTGGTCTTCTCGACCGTGCTGCTCAGTTCGGCGACCCTGCGGGCCGTGAAGCGTCGGCCCACCAGCCGCCGCAGGCGGTCGTGGGCCGCGCCGTTGGTGGCGAGCAGGGAGGAGTAGAAGAAGTCCGCCGCCGGGTGTTCGCGCCAGGCCGGCACCGTCTGCTCGCACCATTCCAGGTCCGGGACGTGGAAGTCGGGATTCATGAGAACGGCCTGGCAGTCCGCGAACCTGGTGAGAAATCGGGAGTCGATCGTCTCATTGTAATAAATAGGCGAGGCACTCCGGAGCTCCGCGAATGCCGGATAGGGATTCTCCCTACCCGTGGGGGTGAAAATCGAAAGGAGAATCGACTCCGCATCCACTTTTCCGGCCCCTTGTTCGCACCGGGAGAGTGATTCCCGCCCGGCCACCTGTGATGCCTGGGCAGCGTAGCGGAAATTTCCTGCGCCTACGATCAGGAATTGGCGGGCCCATTCAGTGCATCGATTCTGCCGCCCGTCGAAGCCGGGCCGAGGGGGCCGAACCGCCCGGAATCACCGGGGCCGACACGGGTCCGGCGGAGGTCGCCCGAAGGAGCTGGACGGAGGCGCGCGAGCCGAAGTTCACGCCCCCTCCGTCCAGCTGTACCAGCCCCCCGGTCAGCGGGGGTCCAGGCCCGCCAGCATCTCCGGCAGGTCGCCGCTGTGGATGACTCCGAGACTCTTCGTCGCACGCGTGAGGGCGACATAGAGGTCGTTCACGCCACGGCTGTGCGCCGCGAGGATCTCCGTGGGCTCCACGACGAGGACCACGTCGAACTCCAGCCCCTTCGCCTGAGCGGCCGTCAGGAACACGGCCGGCGAATCCAGCGCCGACGGATCGTCGACGCCGGTGACACCGGGCATCCCGGCCAGCCCCGCGAGCAGGTCGGCCGAGCAGTCCGGGGCGTGGACCACCGCCATCCGCCGGCCGTCCAGCGCCGCGAGCTCCTGCTCGACGGCGGCCAGCAGCGCCCCGTCCCGCCCGTCCTCGGGGACCCGCAGGCTCCACGGGCGGATACCACCGCTGCGCACCGCACGGGGTGCGGTCAGCGCGGGGTCGATCGCCCGCAGGACACCCTCGGTGATCTGCATGATCTCGGCCGGGGTCCGGTAGTTGACGGTGAGTTCCACCGTGCGCCAGCGACCCGCCGTGTACTCGTCGAGCGCCTCACCCCAGGTGCTCAGGCCGGCCGGTGCCCCGGTCTGCGCCAGGTCACCCACGATCGTCATGGAACGGCCGGGGCAGCGGCGGGTCAGCAGGCGCCAGTCCATCGCGGACAGCTCCTGCGCCTCGTCCACGATCACGTGCCCGAAGCCCCACGTACGGTCCTCGACGGCGCGCTCGGCCAGCGGCCGGAGCGACTCCTCGCCCTGGTACTGGCGGGCCAGCATCTCCGCGTCCATCTCGACCAGGCCCACCCCGAAGTCGTCCAGGACGATCTTCGCGAACTCCAGCTCCGCGGCGCTCGGGCCGGCCTGGCGGGCGACGGCGCTGCCGGGAAGCTCGCCGAGCAGTTCGGCGGCCTCGTCGAGCAGCGGCACGTCGGCGACCGTCCAGGCCATGGACTCGTGCTCCCCTTCCGGGTGTTCGCGAAGCAGGGCAGCGCGTTCGGCCTCGGTGAAGTCCGGCATGGCCTGGGTCAGCAGCTCCGGGGAGGCGAACAGGGTCGTCAGCAGCTGCTCCGGGCTGAGCAGCGGCCACACCTTCTCGACCAGGGCCCGGAACTCGGGCTCCGCGACGAGCCCGTCGGCGAGCTTCACCACGTCGTCCAGGGCCATGTCGCCGCCCCGGTCCCGGGCGATCCGCAGGGCCAGCTCGGAGGAGAGCCGCTCGACCAGCTCGGGCCGGGCCGGGTTGTGGGGCAGGCCGCTCCGGTGCGCGGCGGCGTGCGCCCGCAGGCAGAGGGCCCGGCTGACCTCCAGCGTCTCCTCCTGCGGAGACCTCTTGGCGACGGTGATGGTCCACGGCTCCTCCCCCGGCAGCTGCCGGAGGCCCTCCAGCGCGGCGGCGAGCACCTGCACCATCCGTGCGTCGCCCTTGACCGCGGCCGCCGCGGGCGTGTCCTTACCGGTCGGGGTCACGCCCGGGTAGAGCGCGCCGATGCTGCTCAGCACGACCTCGTTCTCGCCGAGCGCGGGGAGCACCTGGTCGATGTAGCGCAGGAAGGTCGTGTTCGGCCCGATCACCAGCACCCCGCGCTTGGCCAGCCGCTCGCGGTGGGTGTACAGCAGGTACGCGGCGCGGTGCAGCGCGACCACGGTCTTGCCCGTGCCCGGACCGCCCTGCACGACCAGCACACCGCCGAGCTCGGAGCGGATGACCCTGTCCTGCTCAGCCTGGATGGTGGAGACGATGTCGCCCATCCGCCCCGTCCGGGCCGCCGTCAGCGAGGCGAGCAGGGCGGTCTCGCCGCTGAGCTCGGAGCTGTCCCGGCCCTCCAGCGCGCTCAGGCCGAAGGCGTCGTCGTCGAAGTCGACGACCTTGCGGCCCTTGCTCCGCAGGTGCCGCCGCCCGACCACACCGCCGGGCGCGGCGGGCGTCGCCCGGTAGAAGGGCTCCGCGGCCGCCGCCCGCCAGTCGGTCAGCAGCGGCTCGTGGTCGTCGTCCGCCAGGGCGATCCGGCCGATGTACCGCTGCTCGCCGTCGGCACTCTCGATCCAGCCGAAGCAGAGGCCGTACTCGGCGGCATACAGCTCCGCCAGCCGACGGGTGTGGTGGCTCTCCAACGTGTCGCGCTCCATCCGGGACTGGATGGTCCCGCCCCGCTCGTGGAGGTGGAGCTCGCGCAGCCGGGCAGCGGCGATTTCGCGGCGGCTCTCGAGTCGGTCGTACAGCTCGCCGACGTACGCGTTCTCCGCCCGCAGCTCACCGGCCCGCCAGCTGTCGGTGGCCCGAGAGCCGCCGTCGTCGCCCCGGTTCTCGCTGTCCCCGGCTCCGGCACCGACAGCGGCTCCGGAATCTGCCGCCGTGTCGGGTTCGAATCCGGACGGTGACGACGAGGACGATGACGTGGGGACCAAAACCAACTCCATTGACTCGGGATTCTCGATCGGTCGGGCAATTGTCGCGCAAATTTTCGGGCGACGAGGACGGCGGCGGAATTACCGTTACTGCTGCGGTTCGGCGGTGAGTACCGCGTCGAACAGCAGCTTCGCAGCCGCCGTCGCCCCGTCGGTGCGGACCATGCCGGACAGGGCGGCGGCTCGGGCGGCGGTCTCGGGGGCCAGGGCCGTTTCCAGCGCGGCGACGAGGGATTCGAAAGTCGGGGTCGGGCCGTCGTGCGCAGCGCCGATGCCCAGGTCGGCGACCCGCCCGGCCCAGTACGGCTGATCCGCCATCTGCGGGACCACGACCTGGGGCGCACCGGCCCGCGCGGCCGTCGTCGTCGTGCCCGCGCCGCCGTGGTGCACGACTGCGGCCACCCGACGGAACAGTACGTGATGGTTGACCTCGCCGACGGCGAGGCAGTCGCCCTGGTCGTCGATCAGATCCAGGTCGGCCCAGCCTCCGGAGACGATCACCCGGCGGCCGTGCGCGCGGACGGCCTCGATCGCCGCGCGGGCGACGTCCGCCGAGTCGCGCACCGGAATGCTGCCGAAACCCACGTACACGGGTACCGGGCCGCCCTCCAGGAACGCCACCAGGTCGGCGGGGAGCGGGCGTTCGTCCGGTCGGAACCACGCGCCGGTCTGCACCACGTCGATGTCGGCCGGCTCCGGCCACGGGCTCAGGGCCGGGTCGGTGGCGAGCCACGGCCGTCCGGTGAGGACGTAGCCGCGGAAGTCGTCCACCGGCGGGAGGCCGATCGACGCCCGGTGGGTGTTGAGCCCGGTGCCGAAGAGCACGTTCATGGTCTCGAAGTCCAGCTCCCACAGCGCCCGGTTATCGGTCACCTCCGGCGGGAAGGGCCGGCCCGGCCGCTCGAACGGCGGGTGGTGCGGCGACGGCAGGTAGGTCGGGAAGTAGGCCACGAACGAGTAGAGGATGCCCAGCTTCTCGGCCACTGACCGGGCGCCGGCCGCAGCCGGGAGGAGACCCGTCGCGACCACCGCGTCGAAGCCCTCGGCCACCGCCGCGACAGCGTCGTAGGTCGTGGCGACGAGCGCGGCCGCGCGCTGGGGCAGGCCCTCGGCCGGCATCGGCGCCGTCCCGGTCACCACCCCCTTCACCACCGGGCGCACCGGCTGACCGATCGGCGCCAGCGGGATGCCGACGCCCTCCAGCAGCTCCGCGAAGTCCGGCGGCGCGCACATCTGCACCTCGGCGCCGAGCGCCCGCAGCTGGACCGCGAACCCCACCATCGGCTCGACGTCCCCGCGCGATCCGTACGCAACCAACAGCACCCGCATTAAGCCACTCCCGTTTTCCGTCGATTTCCGGCTCAGGCGGATGATTCTGCTGCATGACCAGGGCCTTGCCACAAGCCCCCCGGTGCGCTATATGTTAGGAGTGGAAAGGAGTGAGTTCTCCTCCTTCCCTTCACCGTCGGCCGCCGGGCGGAGCAGCAAGCTGCAAAACACTGGCGCGGCACCCCACCCCAATCGATAGCATCGTCGGATGCTGATAACGAAATACGGCCACGCCTGCGTGCGCCTCGAAGAGGGCGACCGTGTCCTGGTGATCGACCCGGGCACGCTGACCGGGGCGGAGGCGCTCGAGGGCGCCACCGCCGTGCTCGTCACGCACGAGCACGACGACCACATCGACGTCGACATGCTGAAGGCGGCCCGCGCGGCCAACCCCGCGCTGACCGTGCACACCCACCTCGCGCTGGCCGAGGCCCTCGGGGAGGGCGTGACCGGCGTCGCGGTCGGCGAGACCTTCGCCGCCGCCGGGTTCACCGTGAGCGCTGTCGGCGGGAAGCACGCGGAGATCGTCGACGGCTTGCCCGGCTGTCCGAACATCGGCTTCGTCGTGGACGGGGTCTACCACCCCGGGGATTCGCTCTTCGTCCCCTCCGAGACGGTCGAGACGCTGCTCGTCCCGGCGTCCGGCCCGTGGCTGAAGACCGGCGAGGCGGTCGAGTTCGTCCGGGCGGTCCGGCCGGCCCGCGCGTTCCCCGTCCACGACGCGCACCACAGTGAGGTCGGCCGAAGGAACTTCGACGGGTGGCTGGCCGGCGCGGGCGGGACCGACTACGCCCGCATCCCGCTCGGCGGGTCGGTCGAACTCTAGACGGCGGGTCAGTTGGCGGCCGGTCAGGTGTGGGTCAGTCAGGTGTGGGTCGCCGCCAGGTAGATGCGGGTGGCGACCTCCTGGGCGGTCTGGGCGAAGGCGCGGTGGTGGGGCGTGTTGTCGGCCTTCCGCCAGACCGGGACCCAGTCGATCGGCACGGCCTCGGCGAACGGGAGGTAGACGACGTCGGGGCGGGTGTAGAAGCGGGTGACCTGGGCGCCGACGATGATGCCGCCACTCCCCGCCCCGACCAGTTGCAGGGCCTCCTGGAAGGTCTCGAACCGGGGGCCGCCTGCGATCACCCGGCCCTGCGGAGTGCGTTCGGGCCAGCGGTCGGCGGGCCAGTCGCCGGGCACCGCGCCGGCCAGCCGCAGCAGCGGGATCTCGGCGAGGTCCTCCATCGTGACGCTCTCGCGGGCGGCGAACGGGTGCCCGGCGGGGACGGCCAGCATGCGGGGTTCGGAGATCAGCACCGGGCCGATGACGAGGCCGGGCTCGGTGAGCGGCAGGCTGATCACGAGGATGTCGACGTCTCCCGCGCGCAACCGTGGCAGCGCGTCGATGACCTGCAACTCCCGCACCTGGACGGTACGTCCCGGCTCGCGCTGGGGGAAGAGGTCGGCGGCCTGGCGGACGACCTGTCCGGCGGCGGCGCCGACGAAGCCGACGCGCAGCGCGCCGTGGGCGCGTTGGACGGCGGCCGTCGCACGGTCCAGCCCGGCCTGGATCTGCTCGTAGGCCGGGCGGAGGTCCTCGTCCAGCTGGTGGCCGAGCGCCGTCAGGCGGACGCTGCGGTTGGTGCGGTCGAAGAGGGGTGCGCCGATTCGGCGCTCCAGCTTCTTGACGGTCTGGCTGATCCGGCTGGTGGTCACGTGCAGGCGCTCGGCCGTGCGGCCGAAGTGCAGTTCCTCGGCGAGCGTGAGGAACGCCTCCAGTTCCATTCGGTCGAGCATCGGGCCCCCTTCGTGACGGGTCGTCGTTAAGTCCGGCTAAACGTGGGTTTCATTATCACGCGTTGTTCGCCGGCCCCAGGAGCGGCAACCTGACACAGACGGCCCGGGAGCGGTGCGGCACGGGGGTCCGCACCGCTACCGGTGCCCCGGGGCGTTGCCCGGGTACGTCCGTCCGTCGTGTTCACGGCTGTGAGGAGAACCCCGTGGGTAAGATCGTCGCCCTGACCTACCTGTCGCTGGACGGCGTCACGGAGAACCCGGCCTGGACCGGCCCGTACTTCAACAGCGACCACGCCGCCTACGCCCACCGGCAGCTCTTCGCCTGCGACGCCCTGCTGCTGGGCCGGGTCACGTACCAGGGGATGGCCGCCGCCTGGCCGCAGATGGAGGACTCCGAGGGCGACTTCGCCGTCCGGATGAACTCGCTCCCCAAGCACGTGGCCTCCACCACGCTGGAGCGGACGACCTGGAACGCCAGCGTCCTGCGCGGTGACCTCGCCGCCGAGGTCACCGCCCTGAAGGCCCGCTACACCAGGGACATCCTGGTCTACGGCAGTGGCAACCTGCTGACCTCGCTCTTCGGACTCGGGCTCGTGGACGAGCTGAAGCTCTGGGTGCACCCCGTCGTGGTGGGCACCGGCAAGCGCCTCTTCCCGGCGGACGGGCCGTCCGGCGCGTGGACGCTCGCCGCCACCACGGCCTTCGGCACCGGTGCCGTCGTCCTGGACTACCGTCCGCCCGTGCGGAGGTGACGCACCCGCAGCGCAGGGGGCCGGGGTGTCGCTCCGTCCGACTGTCAGTGCCGCGCCATAGCTTGACCACGACCCGAAACCGCAACACTTCCGAGAATAGCGAAGAGGACCTCCGCACATGCGCATCGTGATCAGTGAGTTCATCAGCCTCGACGGCGTCGTGCAGGCCCCGGGCGGCCCCGAGGAGGACACCGACGGCGGCTTCGCGCACGGCGGCTGGTCGCACCCGTTCTTCGACCCGGAGGTGGTCGGTGGTGCCTTCACTGACGCCTTGGGCAAGGCCGAGGCCCTGCTGTTCGGGCGCCGCACCTGGCAGACGATGGCCGCCGCCTGGCCCGAGCGGGCAGGCGACCCGTTCGCCGACCAGATGAACTCCCTCCCGAAGTACGTCGTCACCGGCACGCTCGCCGACTCCGACCTGACCTGGGACAACACCACCCGCATTCCCGGCTCCGAGGCGCTCGCCCGCATCCGCAGCCTGCACGAGGCGCCCGGCGGCGACCTGTTGATCATGGGCAGCCCGACGCTGGTGCGCGCCCTCCTGGCCGAGGGCCTGGTCGACGAGCTTCGACTCATCATCATGCCGGTACTGCTCGGCGGCGGGAAGACGATCTTCCCTGAGGACGGTGGGCAGCGCCCGCTCAAGCTCGTCTCCACCGTCATCGGCAGCACCGGCGTGCACGTGGCCACGTACCAGCCGGCCGACCGGGCCTGACCGTAGCTCAGGTCAGTCGGGCGGTGGGGTGCGGAGTTCGAGGACGACGGCCCACAGGACGGAGACGATCGGCACGGCGACGGCCGCGCCGATCACGCCCGCGAGAATGCCGCCTGCGGTGACCGAGAGGGCGATGGCGACCGGGTGGATCCGGACGGCCCAGCTCATCACGAGGGGGTGCAGCAGATGACCCTCGATCTGTCCGATCACGATGATCAGAGCGAGCACGATCAGCGCTGTCACCGGCCCCTTGGCGGCGAGGGCGACGACCGCCGCGACCGCCATCGCGATGGGCGAGCCGATCAGCGGGATCAGCGTCGCGAAGAACTCCAGCAGGGTCAGCGGCAGGGCCAGCGGCACGCCGAGGATGCTGAGCGCGATGCCGACCAGCACCGCGTTGCTGGCAGCGACGATCATGATGCCCCGGGTGTACCCGGCGAAGGCCCGCCAGGCGGCCCGGCCCGCGCGGGCCCAGGTCGGCCCGGCACCGGCGGGGAGCTGGCGCTCGGCCCACTGCCACATCGCATCGCCCGAGTGGATGAAGAACACCGAGCAGAACAGGGCGAGCGCCGCGCCGGTGACGATCTCGACCACCCGCCCGGCCTCACCGACCGCCGTGTTGATCAGGGTGGAGCGATGGGCGGACAGAAAGGAGCTGATCTTGCCCTGGAAGTCGGAGACCGCGCTCGGCCGCAGATGGAAGGGCGCGCCCTCCAGCCAGCGCTCGATCCGGTCGATCCCGCCCCGGAACTCGTTCCCCAACCGGGTCCACTCCCCCGCGACCGTCTCACCGACCAGGGTGAGCAGCCCGGCCAGGAGGAGCAGCGCCCCCAGGATGGTCAGCAGCACCGCGACGGCGCGTGGCGTCACCCGGCCGATCAGGTCGGCGCCCGGACGCAGCATCGCCGTGACCACCAGCGCGACGAAGACGGCGACCACCGGCAGGACGAGGCGGCCGAGCAGCACCAGCACCGCGTACAGCGCGGCGCCGACCACCAGCAGCCGCCAGGCGTACCCGGCCGCCCGTTGCAGACCGGGCACCACCCGGAGGCCGGGCTGCGGTCGGGCGGGCACCAGCGAGCGGCCGTGCGGCGGGGACGCCTGCTGCCGGGCCGTCCGCTGGCGCACCGCCCGGCGCATTGCCCGGCGCACCGTCTGCGCGGCGCTCCCGCTCCTGCCGCTTCTCCCGACCGCCGGCCCGGAGCGTCGGGCCTGGTCATCCGTCATCCCGGCGAGCCTTTCGTGCGGAGCGGCTGCGTACGTGGCGTGCTGCCCCCAGCGCGGCGCGGCACCTGCACCACCCTAGGCCGAGCACCACGCCGGGCAACCGAAGGACGTCACGGCGTGGCGCGGGTGCTTCGACCTGGACGACTTCGCCACCACGAGAGGCGTCTCAGGGCAGGGCGAGCTCCTCGCGCGCTCCCGCCACCCAGCGCAGGACTCCGGCCGAACCGCTGTCGGCGGCCAGCTGCCCCGCCTCCGTGAGGTGGGCCGCCGCCGCGTCCGGTCGGCTCTGCTGGGCGGCGAGGTAGGCGAGTCCGACCAGGTTCGCGGCGACACCCGGCAGGAAGCCCAACTCGCGGCGCAGACGGGTGGATTCCTCGAAGTGCGCACGCGCCTCGTCCAGCCGCCCGGCCATGTGGTCGGCGAAACCGAGGTGACGCAGCACGTACGACTCCGTCAGCCGGTCACCGGCCCGGGTGGCGAGCCCGAGTGCGCGTTCGAAGGCGGGCAGGGCGGCCTCGGTGTCGTCGCGGACGACCTGGTGGTAGCAGCCGATCCAGAACACCGCCTCGCCCTCGCCCCGGGCGTCGTCGAGCCGTCCGAACAGCTCGGCCGCTCGCTCGAAGAGGTCCAACTCCCCTGCTTCCTCGATCCGTTCCTCCAGGAAGCGGGCGTGGATGATGCGGCCGCGGGCAAGTGCGAGGTCCGCTTCGACGGCGTCGAGACAGCGGTCGGCCGCCGCCGGTGCACTGCTGTCGCCGCCGAACACGGCGCGCTCGTAGAGGAGTTCGGCCTGCTTGAGTCGATCGTCCACAGTCATGCGGTGATCGTATCGACGGCACAGTGGCATCCGGCGGCCAACTCCCCCGGGAGGGCCGCCGAGCCGGTCGATCAGGTACAGCTGAGGCCGGACTTCTGCCAGGTGGCGGCGTCGACCATCACGGGGGCGACGGCGACCTCGGCGGGGAGCGGCTTGCCGTGCCGGAGGTGGTCGTACATGGTCTGCACGGCGCGGGCGCCGACGTCCCGGCCGTTGATGAAGAGTGCGGCGCGCATGCCGGTGGGCGCGCCGGTCTGCCAGTCCTTGCAGGCGAGGTAGGCGCCGAGGCCGATGCCGATGGTGTTGTCGGGCGTCACCCCGGCCTGCTGGAGCGCGGTGACGCCGCCCTGCACGTTCTCGTCGTTGCAGCCCCAGACGATCCAGTGCCGTATGCCCCGCTGCTCCCCGAGGACGGTCGCGAGTTGGGCCCGCGCGCCTTCGACGGTGTTGTCGGTGAGCACGTCGAGCTTCTGGATGCTGGCGCCCGCGCCGCCGATGAAGGCGTCCTTGGCCGCGTTGATCCGGTCGGTGCAGACGGTGACGTCGAACTTCCAGAGCGAGACGATCCGGGTGTCGGCCTGGCTCCACCCGGCCTTGCGGTACTCATCGGCGGCGCGTTGGCCGAGGGCGGCGCCGAGCTGGGTCCCGTTGAAGCCGATCCGGGGCACCAGATCACCCGAACGGCAGGCGGACGGGTCGGGGTCCGTCGCGCAGACCTGGTCGTCCGAGGTGAGCAGCGGCAGCTTCCCGGCCTTCGCGGCCTCCACCACGTCCGGCCCGGCGGCCGGGTCCGGCAGGACGGCGATCACCCCGCTGCGCTGACCGGCGGCGGCGTCCTTGACCTCGTTGACCGCGCGGCGGGCATCGGTGCCGAGATCGACGACCTTCAGGTCGATGCCGAGTTCGGCGGCCTTCGCCCGTGCCCCGGCCGCCTCGGCCGTGAAGTAGCCCTGGTCGCCCTGCTTCTGCAGGTAGGTCAGCGAGATCCGGCCGGTCGCCAGCGGGGTGGCTGCTCCCGTCGCACCGGCCGAGCAGGCGGTCACGCCGAGGGTGGCGGCGAGGCCCAGGACGGCGGCCGAGCGGCGGGAGCGACGTCTGTGCATGGTGACTCCTGGGGTGCGGGTGGCCACTCGGCCACCTCAAGGCAACATAAACAACCAAATCCAATCCTGTTCCAACGTGTTTCGTCCAGGAAAATGTCACGTTCGCACAGCCATCTCGTGACCGATCGGGCACCCGTACCATGATCGGACGGCGTGCAGCGAGCGTCCTGCCGTGCGAGCGAGGTGAGTTGGAGTGCCGGAGACAACTGGTGCAGCGGGAGCGGCAAGTGCCGCCGATCTGTGGTTGGTGCTCGGCGCCGGGCTCGACGGCCGGCTGATCAGCGACCACCTCTCTGACGCCTTCGACCGGGAGTTCCCGGGCCGCTGGGCACAGGTGCGGACGACGGAGCTGCTGCTGGGCGTCCACGGGGGCCGGCCGACCCTGCACGACCTGACGGGCCGCGAGATCGCCACGCCGAAGGCCGCGTACGCCAGGCTGTCGACGCCCCGGGTGAGCGTCGACCGTGAGATCACCCTGCTACGGCACCTGGAGGCCATGGGCACGGTGCTGCTCAACCCCGCCGACGCGCTGCTGACCTGCCTCAACAAGTTCTGGCAGCTGCAACAGCTCGCCGCCGCCGGACTCCCCGTGCCCGACACCCTCAGCTACGCCGAAGCACCGCTCGCCGAGGTGACCCGGGCCGCGCTGCCCGAACCGTGCGTCGTCAAGGCGGTACGCGGCCAGCGCGGCCAACGGGTGTTCCTGGCACCCGACGCGGCGCTGCTCCGGAGCATCCACGGCTGCCTGGACCAGCAGACCCCGTACCTGTTCCAGCACTACGTCGAGCACTCCCACGGGCGGGACCTGCGCGTGGTCGTGGTCGCCGGCCGGGCGGTGGCCGCCCAGATCCGCTCCTCCGGGGACGGCGACTTCCGCTCGAACCTCGCCCAGGGCGGCACCGCCGAGCTCTGCTCGGGGCGGCACCCGGACGGCGAGGCGCTCGCCGTCCGGGCCGCCGGGGTGCTGGGCCTCGGCGCCGCCGGGGTCGACCTCCTCTTCGAGAGCGACGGCGGGTTCTCCGTCTGCGAGGTCAACGCCAACGTCAGCTGGCGCGGGCACATGACGGACGTCACCCCGGCGATCGTCGCCGCCTGCCGTCGGCACGTCGACGGCACCTGACACCGCGCAGGCTGGGCAGCCGGTCAGCGGCGCCAGGCGGCTGCCGTGGCCACGGCGGTGAGCTGCTCCGGTGTCAGGACCGGGGTGCCGGGCTTGAACTCGTAGCCGCTGCTGCCGATCCACTCCGAGATCTCGACCCGGGTGCCGTTGGGGTGCAGCACCTCCGTGTGCCACGACACTGCGGGGCCGCCCCCGGACTTGGTGGCGGCCGTGGTGTACGTGATGACGCTCGCGCCGTCGGCCGTGTGGGTGAGGGTGGATCCAGCGGTCACGTTCTCCTCGAAGGACTTCCGAGGGTCCGGACTCACGCCCTGCCCCCACATCGGGTCCACGGTGACGAGGAGCATGCCCTCCCGGCCGTTCAGGGTGACCTTCAGATGAGCCTGGCCGGGGTTGGTCTGCTGGCTGGTGTCACTCTCCGTCCGGGCGCCGGGCGGGAGCAGCGGGCCGAGGGTGTCCACGATCGCGGCCGGTGCCGGTGCAGCGCCGGGGCTGCCGCTCGGGACGGTCGGCGGGTGGGTGGGCACGGGGTTGAAGACCTCGAAGACCGCGTCCCATGCACTGCTCGTGACGACGCTGGTGAGCTGTTCGGCGGTCAGCGGCGGCTCCGGCCGGGTGATCGGTGGGCCGGCTGTACGGGAGTTGAGCTCGTCGATCCGCACCTGGCGGCCGTCCGCGCCCGTGAAGGTCGCAGTCCAGGACTTGGTGAAGGTGGGGTCACGCGGCAGCAATTTCTCGATGACCAGCACCGATCCGTCCGGGCGAACGGTCCGTTGGCAGCTCTCGACCGGCGCGTCGAAGGGGTCCGTGCACTGGGTGCCCTGGGTACTGACGGTGAGCGGCACGGCGACGCGGTCGGTGGTGAGGTTGACCATGCCCGCGCCGTGGCCGTCGTCGTACTTCAGCGCCACCGTCGGCCCCATCGTCGGGAGGCTCATCTCACCCACGCCGAAGCCCACGAGCTCGGTGATCTGCCCGGGTGGCAGCACCGACACGATGGTCTGCTTCATGAACGCGCCGTTCACCTGGACGGGTTGAAGCGCCTTGGGCGTCGGCGAGCTGCTGCGCGGAGACGGCCCGGAGACCGGCGTCGGCGGCACGGAGAGTGACGTCCCGGCAGGTGTCGGCAGGGCACGCGGGGCGGCGGGCAGCAGTTGGAACGCGCCCAGGCCGACGAGTACGAGAGCGGCAGCGCTCGCGGCCATCGTGGCGCGGCGGCGTACTGCCCGTCGCCGCCCGTACTGCCGGGCGGCGGCAGCCAGTTCGGCGCCCGGCGGGTCGGGGGACAACTCGGCTGCCTCGTGCAGAATCTGGGTGAAGCGGTCGTCGAAGGGCATGGCAGAGCTCCTCTTCTTCGTTGGTTCGTGGGAAGCCCAACAGGGGCCGGTCGGGGGCCGTCGGGGCCGGAGCGGCTCCCCGTCAGGAGTGGGCCAACTCGTCCAGTTCCTCGCCGAGCAGATCGCGCAGCCGGGCCAGCGCCCGGCTGCTGCGCGAACGCACGGCGCCGGCGTTCAGCTGGAGCACCTCGGCCGTCTCCTCGACGCTGCGGTCCTCCCAGAACCGGAGCACCAGCACGGCCCGGTCGCGGGCGGGCAGTTCGCCGAGCGCGCGCAGCAGGGTGACCCGCAGGGACGGGTCCGTGTCGGTGACGGCGACCTCGGCGAAGGTGTCGGTCACGTGCTCACGGCTGCTGCGGCGCCGCCGGTGCGAGAGGAAGGTGTTGACAAGAACGGTCTGTGCATAGCCGGCCGGGTTCTCCAGACGGGCTATTCTGCGCCACTTGCCGTAGAGGCGCCCGAGCGTCTCCTGCGCGAGGTCCTCGGCGAGGTGGGCGTCGCCACCGGTCAGCAGGAAGGCTGTTCTGACCAGATGACGCCCCCTTGCCGCAGCGAACTCCAGGAAGTCCAGCGGCTCGGGTGGCCCCGGATTCTTCGTAGTGCGGTCCATGCCTTCCTAACGCTGTGGGCCGGTGATCGCGTCACAGCCTGGCACGCACCTTTCGGCCATCTGTTCGCTCAACGGTTGACCTGTCCTCGGTGCGGGCTGAAGTATTCACCGGTACCGCCACTTCGTCTCATCACGGTCACAGTTCCGGCACGACATGCCGACAAGTGACCGGCCCTCCCCGGGCCACAGGTTCAGCGCAGCCGATCCCTGTCGCCGACGGGGGCCGCCCCCGGGCGGCCCCCGTCCCCCCACCGGAGGGTCAAGGTCGTGACGCGTGCGCTCCAGGCTCCCGGCTTCGCCGCGCTCTCCCCCGGGCGGGCGGTCGAGACCCGGCTGGTGGCCGGCCGGTGCCAGGCCGTCGCCTGGGATCTCGCCACAGGTCACCGACGGGTGCTCACCGACCGGCCGCAGGGCGTGGACCTGAGCGAGATCGAGCCGGACGGCGGCAGCGTCTGGTGGTTCGACGCCGACACCAGCGGCGAGGGCCGCTGGCTGCGTCAGCCGTACGGAGGCGGCGAACCGGGCGCGGCGCTGGGCGGGGTGCCCATCGGCCGGGCGTACGGGGTCGCGTTCGACCGCCTGGGCACGCTCGCGGCGGTCAGCATCGGTGTCGGCGGCAGCTCGCGGTGCTACCTCGGGCCGCCCTCGGGCGAGGCGAGTCTGATCGGCGAGGCCGAGGGGTATCTCAGCCTGGCCGACCTGTCACCGTGCGGCCGCCTGCTCGCGCTGGCCGGACGGCCGGACGGGGACGACGCGGTGGTGATCCGGCCTGCCGAGAGCCCGTCCGAGGGGTGGCGGCTGCGCGGGGGCGAGAGCGAGAGCGGGCAACTGCGGCTCTGGCCACTGGAGTTCGACCCGACCGCCACCGGCGAGGCGGAACTGCTGCTGGTCGCAGCGCAGGACGGGCGGTACACCGTCGCGACCTGGCGGGCGAGCACCGGCCTGCGGCTCATCCCCCGACTGTCGTTCGACTC
Source organism: Kitasatospora sp. McL0602 (assembly GCF_052076145.1). Taxonomy (NCBI): domain Bacteria; kingdom Bacillati; phylum Actinomycetota; class Actinomycetes; order Kitasatosporales; family Streptomycetaceae; genus Kitasatospora; species Kitasatospora sp. McL0602. Next base: position 143,640 of record NZ_CP197246.1, read on the forward strand.
GGAGATCTCGGCCGGCTGGTACGGCGGTGCGCGCGGCGTCCTGGTGCAGCACGAACGGGCCGGGCGCAGCCACCTGTTGCTCGCCGATCTCCACCACCCGCGCACCCGCGCCGTCCGGACGCCCGTCGGGACGATCCACGACCTGTCCTGCGCACCGGACGGCGCCCTGCACTGCCTGTGGAGCCGGGCCGCCGAGCCGCCCCGCCCGCTGGTCCTGCAACCGGGCGACCACTCCGAGCAGACCGACCACGCCGACCACGCCCGGACGGCAGCAACTGCCGCGACCGCCACCGGCGCCCGCCGCGCCGAGCACCGGACCGCGCAGCCGTACGGCCCGGTGCACAGCTTCGTCACCACCCCGCCGGGCACCGGCCCGTGGCCGACGCTCTTCCTGGTGCACGGCGGCCCGGCCACCCACGACCGGGACTCCTACGACCCCCGCGTCGAGCGCCTCACCGACGCCGGCTACGCCGTGGTGCGGACCAACTACCGTGGCTCCACCGGCTACGGCGCGCAATGGCAGCACGGCTACGGCCGACGCGTCGGGCTCGCCCAGATCGAGGACCTGGCCGCCGTCCGGGCCGCGCTGGTGGCCGAAGGGGTGGCGGACGCCGGACGCACCGGGCTCTGCGGCTTCTCCTGGGGCGGCTACCTCGCCCTGCTCGCGGTCGGCGCGCAGCCGCACCTGTGGTCACTGGCCATGGCCGCATACCCGATCGCCGACTACCCCGCCGCGTACGAGGCCACCACGCCCGCGCTGCGCGAGACCGACCGGGAGCTGTTCGGCGGCTCCCCGGCCGAGGTCCCGGAGCGCTACCGGGCAGCCAGTCCGCTCACCTACGTGCGCCAAGTCCGCTCACCCGTGCTGCTGGTGGCGTCCGCCGAGGACGAACGCTGCCCGGCCGAGCAGGTGGGCCGGTACGCGGCCGAGCTCCAACACTCCGGAGCGCCGCACGAGTTGGTCTGGGTGGAGGGCGGCCACCGCAGCCGCCGGGCCTCGGACCACACCGCCGTGCTCACCGCGATGCTCCACTTCGCCCGGCGCACCTGGCCGGACTCTCCCCCCTGACCGCTCCGCTGCGACCCGCAGCGGAGTGTCCTGCCAGCCGAGAAAGGAGGTGAACACCCATGAAGCGACGCAGTGTCCAGAACGACCCGATCGGCACTCCGGAGCGCGACCGGGGTGCAGTGATCGTCGACAGCTTCACGCTCGACATCACCAAGGCCGCTCCCGTCAAGCCCGCCCTCAAGGGCCAGCCGAAGGCCCCCAAGAGCAAGTGACCACCCGCCGCTCCGGGGCGCCCTACGCGCCCCGGAGCGGCACCTCCGCCCGTGTCCGGCAATGGAAGTGACCATCACATGCGTATCGTTCTGGTGCAGATGCCGTGGGGCGCACTCGACATGCCGTCGCTGGCGCTCGGCATCCTGCACACCGCCGCCCTCCGGGCCGGTCACCAGGTCGAAGTGCGGTACGCGAACCTGGACTTCGTCGACTGGGCGGCCGAGACCACGGGCTTCGGCCCGGACGACTACGCCTACTTCAGCGAGAAGTCGTACTTCCAGGGCGCGGGCGACTGGGCGTTCGCGGGCGCCCTCTACGGCGAGGCGATCGAGGCGACCGGGACGACCGGCGCACCGGACCCGGACCGCTACTTCGAGTACCTGGCGGCCAACGGCGCGAGCGAGCGGGAGATGGCACTCGCACGCGCCACCCGCGCGACCGCCCTCAACTTCGTCGAGCGCCTGGTGGCGGACCTCGCGGCCGAGGCACCGGACCTGGTCGGGTTCACCACGACCTTCCAGCAGAACACCGCCGGCCTCGCCGCCGCGCGCCTGTTGAAGCAGGCCAGCCCGCGCACCCGGACGGTACTGGGCGGGGCCAACTGCGACGGCCCCCAAGGCGCCGCCCTGCACCGGAACTTCCCCTTCCTGGACTACGTCGTCCGTGGCGAGGGCGAGGCGGCCTTCACCGCTCTCCTCGACCTGCTCGACGGCGACGGCGACGGCGACGACGCTGGCGACGACGCTGGCGACAGCGGCAGCAGCGACCCGGCGGCCATCCCCGGGCTGTGCTGGCGCGACGGATCAGGCGCGGCTGTCGCCAACGCGATGGCGACGCACCCGCTGCCGCCCGCCGCCATCCTGACGCCCCGCTACGACGGCTTCTTCGAGCGGCTCGACGCCTCCGTCGCGGCCCGCTGGGTCGAGCCGAAGCTGGTGGTCGAGGGCTCGCGCGGCTGCTGGTGGGGCGAGAAGCACCACTGCACCTTCTGCGGGCTGAACGGCTCCTTCATGCAGTTCCGTTCCAAACCGCCCGAGGCGTTCCTCACCGAGGTGCTCGCGCTCGCCGAACGCCACCAGCTGCTGGACCTGTACGTCGTCGACAACATCCTGGACATGGGCTACTTCGACACCGTCCTGAAGTCGCTGGCCGAACTGCCGGTCGACCTGCGGTTGCACTTCGAGGTGAAGGCCAACCTGCGCCGCGAACAGTTCCAACTGCTGGCCGACGCGGGGGCGGTGCAGGTGCAGCCGGGCATCGAGAGCCTGAGCACCCGGGTGCTGCGCATCATGGACAAGGGTGTCACGGGCTGTCAGAACGTCCGCGCGCTGCGGGACGCGCAGAGCGCCGGAGTCTCGGTGACCTGGAACTACCTCTACGGCTTCCCCGGGGAGCAGCCGGCCGACTACGAGACCGTCCTGCGGCAGCTCCCGCTCCTTCACCACCTCGACCCGCCCGCCGGGGCCGGCCGGATCGTCACCGAGCGGTTCAGCCCGTACTTCAACCGGCCCGAGCTGGGCTTCGACATCATCCGCCCGGCCTTCCAGTACCGCGCCATCTACCGGCTGCCGGAGAGCGAACTGGCCGATCTGGCCTATGTGTTCAGCGCCCCGCTGCGGGGCATCGACGAGAGCCTGGGCCGGGAGTTGGCCGAGGCGGTCGCCGTCTGGCGCGCGCAGTACCCGGACAGCAGGCTCAGTTACCGCGACTCGGGCGAGCGCATCGTGCTGGTCAACACCAGGCCGGGCTACGACTGGCGGGTCCTCGAACTGACCGACCCGGTGGAGCTCACGCTGTTCCGGCTACTGGGCAGGCCGCGCACGGCGGCCGTGCTGGCCGCCCGGACTCCCGGCGGCGCGGCGACGGTCGACCCGGTGCTGCGGCGCTGGACGGCGCTCGGCCTGCTGTTCCACGACGGCGACAGCTGCCTACAGGTCGCCGTCGAGTCCGACAACCAGGTGCTGATGCGGCTGGAGCACCGGCACCACGCTACTGCCGTCAACTCCAGTGCTGGGTAGGCCCGCTGTGCCGTCACCGTCAGCTGAGCACGACGCCCGTCCGGGCGTGGAGGCCGAGCTGTGGCTCGACTACGACCCGGCCGCCCGGCAGCTGCCGGGCACCGCGCTGGGCAGCGCGACGCTGCGCGGCCGGGCCAGGGCGGACGTCACCGAGCTGCACGGTGCGGGGGTCCGCTGCGTACGGCTCCCGGAGCCCGTCCGGCTCTGCCCGGACGGCCCGGCGGAGTCGGCACGCGCGCTGCTGCTCGTCCGGGAGGCCACCAGCCAGGGGCTGGTGGTGATCTGGACGGCGGTCTGTGAGGACGGCTGCGCCGGGCGGCGGCTGTTCCACCACCTGTACCCGCCGGAGCAGGTGCTCGGGGCGGCGGACGAGGTCGCGGCCGAGTGGCGGGCCCGGTACTTCCCGAGCAAGTGCATCTTCCGGCGCGGCCCCGGGTTCGTCGAGGTGCGGGACCGCCGCTTCGGCACACTGGAGTTGTTCACCATCGACGACCCCGGCCACCTCGACCTCGTCGAGGCGCTGGCGGAGGGCGTACCGGCCGCGGACGTCCCGCCGGACGTCCGGCGGGACTTCGGCGAGGCCGCCCTGATCACCGAACAGGCCGGACGGGCTTGGTGGTTGCCGCTGCGGGTGCGCCGCTGGCCGTTCCCCGCGCTGACCGTGTGACCGCCTGGCCGCCTGACCCCGCCTCCGACGACCGTCCGACCGTCCGACCGACCGACCCCCTGAGGAGCACTCCCCATGACCACTGCGGTCGACGACGCCGGCTCGCGGATGTCCGCCTTCATCCGCGACCCCTACCCGACGCTGGCCCGGATCCGGGAGGCCTCACCGGTCTCACTGGTGGCGTACGGGGAGGGGGTGTCCGTCTGGCTGGTGACGCGCTACCAGGACGTCCGGGCGGCGCTGGTCGACCCGCGTTTCGGGCAGGACGTCCGGCGCAGCCAGGCGATCGCCGCCAAGGCCGGGGGCGGCATCACGCTCGGCTCGGACGTCGTCCACATGCTCAACAGCGACCCGCCGGACCACACCCGGCTGCGGCGGCTCATCCAGGGCGTCTTCACCCGCAAGCGGGTGGATGCGATGCGCCCGATGGTCGAGCGGATCGCGGGCGGCCTGCTGGACGGCCTTCGCGAGCGTCAACAGGTGGATCTGGTGGCGGACTTCGCGTTCCCGCTGCCAATCATGATCATCTGCGAGCTGCTGGGCTTCCCGCCCGAGGACCTGCACTCCTACCGCACCTGGTCGACCGCCATCCTCACCCGGGGCAGCGGCATGTCGTTCGAGCAGGCGACGGCCGAGATGAAGACCTATCTCCACGAGCTGATGACCGCCCGCCGCGCGACGCCGCGCGACGACATCCTGACGGATCTGGCCCAGGCCCGCGACGCCGGCGAGCTCTCCGAGCAGGAGGTCTTCTCGATGGTCTTCCTGCTGCTGATCGGCGGGCACGAGACCACCGTCAACCTGCTCGGCACCTCGACGCTGGCCCTGCTGCACCACCCGGACCAACTCGCCTGGCTGCGCGCCAATCGGGGCGCGATGCCGATGGCGGTGGACGAGTTCCTGCGCTACGAGTCCCCAGTGAGCATGGCCACCATGCGCTTCACCACCGAGCCGGTGACGGTCAGCGGGGTGGAGATCCCGGCCGACGAGTTGGTGCTGCTCTCGCTCGGCGGGGCCAACCGCGACCCCGCGCGGTTCGACGACCCGGACCGGCTGATCCTCGACCGGGACGACCCGGGCCATCTCGCCTTCGGCCAGGGCCTGCACCGCTGCCTCGGCTCCTTCCTCGGCAAGCTGGAGGGCGAAGTCGCCCTCAGCGGCCTGCTGGACCGCTTCACCGGGATCGAACTCGCCGCCGACGAAGCGACGTTGCCCTGGCGCAACACCATCATGCTGCGGGGCCTGGAATCCCTGCCGGTGACGCTCCGTGGCTAGCCCCACCGACACGGCGGGGCGCGCCCGGCCACGGCCCCGGCTCAGCCTGCTGCCGCTGCGCGAGCGCGGCTACCGGCTGCTGGTCACCGGGCAGGGCACGTCGGAGTTCGGCAACGCCTTCCAACTGGTCGCCCTCCCGCTGCTGGTGCACTCCTTCGGCGGCGGCGCCCGCCAACTGAGCCTGGTGGTCGCGGCCTTCGGCGCCGGGCGGCTCGTCGCGACACCGCTCGGCGGGGTGCTCGCCGACCGCTGGGGTGCCTGGCGGGTGATGATGGCCGCCGACCTCGGCCGGCTGGCCGCCACGGCGGCCCTGGCCGTGGTCGCCGCCACCCGCGCGGACGACTTCTACCTGATCGGCGCCCTCGCCTGCCTGGTGGGCCTGGGCGCCGGGCTCTTCCTGCCCGCCGCCTGGGCGATCACCCCCAGGCTCCTCCCGCCCGAGCAGCTCCAGGCGGGCAACTCCCTGAGCCGGACGGTCACTTACGCCGCCGGGCTGGCGGGCCCCGGCGCCGCCGGGCTGGCGGTGGCCTGGCTGAATCCGGCCGTCGCCCTGACCGTCGACGCGGCGACCTTCGCGGTGTCGGCGCTGACCCTGCTGATGATCGGCCGGGGCACCTTCGTCGCACCGGCCAAGGACATCGCCGAACGGGCCTCGGTGCCACGGAACTTCCGCGCCCTGCTGCGCGAGTCGAGCCTGCTGCGCAGCGTCCTGACCGTCACGGTCGTCGCCAATCTGACCATGGGCGGCATGACCCGCGTCGCCCTGCCCTCGCTCGCCACCGACGACCTGGCGGTCGGGGCGATCGGCTTCGGGGGCCTGCTCGCCGCCTTCACCGCCGGTGCACTGGTCGGCGGGCTCGTGGCGGCCGGCCTCACCGGTCTGCGCTCCCGGGGCCGCACCGCCCTCTGCTCCGGTCTGCTGATGGGCGTGGCCGTTACGCTGATCCCGTTCGCCGGCCTGCCGGGCGCGATGGTGATGCTGTGCGTGGCTGGGGCCGCGAGCACCGTCACCAACGTCCTGATCGTCACGGGCGTCCAGACCGGCGTCCCACCCGCGCTGCTCGCCCGGGTGATGGCGGCGATCACCTTCTGCGGCCTCGGCGTCTTCCCGCTGTCCGTGATCGTCGTCGGCGCGGCGATCAACGCGTTCGACACCCGGATCGTCTTCGTCGCGACCGGCGCCTCCCTGCTCTGCGCCTTCGGCTACGCCCTGACCCGAGCCGAGCTGCGCACCCTCTGACCACGCTCCTCGACGCGCTCCCGTACGGCCCGCGCGCGGCCGTGCCCTGGCGGCCGCCTTGGTGGATGATCCAGCCGGGCGGGCGGTCGCTGGTGTGCTGCCCCACTCGTTCCTGCAGGTGAGCGTTGCTTCAATCACCGTATCGAGCTTGCGAGGACGGTGGGAGAGCGTGGATCTGAACACGGTGACGGAGGTGTGCGATGCACGCACCCGCAGCACCTGGCGCCCCGGCGACGCCTGGCTGGGCGGCGGGACGTACCTGTTCTCGGAGCCGCAGCCGCACATCCGCCGACTGGTCGACCTGAGCCGGATGGGCTGGGAGCCGCTCCGGGTGACCGCCGACGGCGCCCTGGAGATCGCCGCGACCTGCACGATCGCCGAACTGTCCGGCTCCCCGAAGCCGTGGACGGCCGGACCGCTGTTCGAACAGTGCTGCCGGGCCTTCCTCGCCTCCTGGAAGATCTGGAACATGGCGACCGTCGGCGGGAACCTGTGCAACGGGCTGCCCGCCGGGCCGATGATCTCCCTCACCGCCGCACTCGACGGCGTCTGCCTGCTCCAGGCCCAGACCGGCGCGCTGCGCGAGCTGCCGGTCGCCGACTTCGTCATCGGCGCCGGGGTCAAGGCCCTGCTCCCCGGCGAGCTGCTCCGCTCGGTCACCCTGCCCGCCCGCGCGCTGGCGAGCCGTACGGCGTTCCGGCAGGCGTCGCTGTACGGGCTGGGCCGCTCCGGCGCGCTGGTCATCGGCGCGCTCGACCCCGTCGACGGCACACTGACGATCACCGTCACCGCCTCGACCGTCCGGCCGATCCAGCTGCGCTTCCCCGTGCCGCCGAACGCGGAGGCCGTGCGCGAGGCGGTCGAGTACGCCGTCGGCCCCGGGGAGTACTACGACGACATCCACGGGCTGCCCGCCTGGCGACGGCACATGACGTTCCGCTTCGCCGAGGAGATCCGCCGCGAGCTGACCGAGGAGGTCGGACGATGAGCTTTGCGATCCGTGTCAACGACGAGGACTTCGACGCCGTGCCCCGCCCGGGGCAGTGCCTGCGGACCTACCTGCGCGACCGGGGCTGGTTCGGGGTGAAGAAGGGCTGCGACGCCGGGGACTGCGGCGCCTGCACCGTGCAGGTCGACGGCCGACCGGTGCACAGCTGCATCTACCCGGCGGTACGGGCCGAGGGCCGTTCGGTGACGACCGTCGAGGGCCTGGCCAAGGAGGGCGGCGAACTGCACCCCATGCAACAGAAGTTCCTCGACGCGCAGGGCTTCCAGTGCGGCTTCTGCACGGCCGGTTTCCTGATGACGACCTCGGCCCTGAACGAGGAGCAACTCACCGATCTGCCGAGGTCGTTGAAGGGCAACCTGTGCCGCTGCACCGGCTACCGGGCGATCGAGGACGCAGTGCGCGGCGTCAAGCACACCGAGGCACCTTGTGCCGGCAAGGCCGTCGGCCGCAGCCTGGGGGCGCCGGCCGGGCCGCAGGTGGTCACGGGCACCGCCCGCTACACCTTCGACATCGAGGTGGCGGGCCTGCTGCACATGAAGCTGCTGCGCTCCCCGCACCCGCACGCCCGGATCGTCTCCATCGACACCTCGGCCGCCCTGCGGGTGCCCGGCGTCGTCGCCGTGTTCACCCACCACGACGCCCCCGACAAGCTGTACTCCTCGGCCCGCCACGAGCACCCCACCGAGGACCCGGACGACACCCGCGTCCTGGACGACGTCGTCCGCTTCGTCGGCCAGCGCGTCGCGGCGGTGGTCGCCGAGAGCGAGGGCGCCGCCGAGGAGGGCTGCCGCAGGATCGTCGTCGAGTACGAGGAACTCCCGTACGTGATCGACCCGGAGCTGGCGATGCTGCCCGGCGCGCCGGTGATCCACCCCAAGGGGCCCGAGTCGCGCATCTTCCGCGCCGAGAACAACGTCTGCGGCGAGGTGCACGGTGAGATGGGCAGCGTCGAACAGGGCTTCGCCGAGGCCGACGTCGTCTACGAGGAGACCTTCCGGACCCAGCGGGTGCAGCACGCCAGCCTGGAGACGCACGGCTGCGTCGTCTACTTCGAGGAGAACGAGGAGACGGGTGAGGAGCGGATCGTGGTGCGCTCCAGCACCCAGGTGCCGTTCCTGACCCGGCGGGCGCTCTGCGACCTGTACGACCTGCCGATGGAGCAGGTCCGCGTGGTCGCGGGCCGGGTCGGCGGCGGTTTCGGCGGCAAGCAGGAGATGCTAACCGAGGACATCGCCGTGCTCGCCGCGATGAAGCTGCACCGCCCGGTCAAGCTGGAGTTCACCCGCCCCGAGCAGTTCTACGGCGCCACCACCCGGCACCCGTTCAAGGTGACGGTGAAGCTCGGTGCCAGGAGCGACGGCACCCTGACGGCCCTCCAGTACCGGGTCGTCTCCAACACCGGTGCGTACGGCAACCACGGCCCGGCGGTGATGTTCCACAGCGTCGGCGAGTCGATGGGCGTGTACCGGGCGCCGCACAAGAAGGTCAACGCGTACTCCGTCTACACCAACGGCGTGCCCGCCGGGGCCTTCCGCGGCTACGGGCTCGGCCAGGTCACCTTCGCCGTCGAGTCCGCGATGGACGAACTCGCCCGGCGCCTGGACATCGACCCGCTGGTCCTGCGTGAGAAGAACATCATCGGCCCCGGCGAACACATGGAGGGCCCGCTCGGCGAGGAGGAGGACCTGCACATCGCCAGCTACGGCCTCGACCAGTGCCTGAACGTCGTCCGCACCGCCCTCGCGAACGACACCAGCGCCGAACTCGCCCCCGAGGGCTGGCTGGTCGGCCAGGGCTTCGCGATGGCGGCGATCGCCTGTGGCCCGCCGGGCGGCCACTTCGCCGACGCCACGGTGCAGCTGCTGGAGGACGGCACGTACGACATCGCGGTGGGGACGGCGGAGTTCGGCAACGGCACCACCACCGTCCACAAGCAGATCACCGCCGGATCGCTCGGCACCACGGTGGACCGGATCGCCATCCGGCAGTCCGACACCGACGTCGTCAAGCACGACACCGGCGCCTTCGGCTCGGCCGGTACGGTCGTTGCGGGCAAGGCCGTGATGAAGGCCGCCAACACCCTCGCCGAGCAGATCCTCTCCTTCACCGCCGAGTACGCCCGCACCCCGCGCAGCCTGCTGCGGCTCACCGCCGACTCGGTCGAGTGTGACGGGCGGCTGGTGTCGCTGAAGGAGATCTTCGAGGCCGCGCGCGGCCAGGGCGTCGAGCTGAAGGCCGACGGCCACTTCGGCGGCTCGCCGCGCTCGATCGCCTTCAACTCCCAGTGGTTCCGGATCGCGGTCGACCCGGACAGCGGCGAGATCAGGATCCTGCGCAGCGTCCACGGCGCCGACGCCGGGAAGGTGATGAACCCCCTGCAGTGCCGGGGCCAGGTCGAGGGCGGCGTCGCCCAGGCCCTCGGCGCGACCCTCTTCGAACAGGTCCTGCTGGACGACCGCGGCGAAGTCACCACCGCCGCCTTCCGCCGCTACCGCCTCCCCGCCTACGCCGACGTCCCCCGCACCGAGGTGCACTTCTCCGAGACCTCCGACGCCATCGGCCCGCTCGGCGCCAAGTCCATGAGCGAGAGCCCCTTCAACCCCGTCCCGCCAGCCTTCGCCAACGCGCTGCGCGACGCCACCGGCATCCGCTTCACCGAGGCCCCGTTCCTCCGCGACAAGGTGTGGCTGGCCCTGCACGAGCACCGCACCGGAGCCCGCGCCGCCTGACCACCGTCCGACCGCCGGGCACCGCCGAACGGGGGCTGTTACGTTGGCAGGAGGGGGCCGGCGCAGCTCATCGAGCCACTCGCCGTGGGGGCGCGGCCGCCCGACCTCGTCCTTCCGCCGGTGGTTCGGTGGCGGAGGAGGAGTGAGCGATGTCAGTAGCGGAACTGGACGAGGCGAAGCAGGGCGAGTTCGCGGGGCGCATGGTCCAGATGCTGAACGACGCCTGCCTGGGGTTGATGGCGGGCCTGGGGCACGAGAGCGGACTGTTCGACGTGATGGCGGGCCTGGAGCCGGCCACCAGTGCGGAGATCGCGCAGGCCGCCGGGTTGAACGAGCGATACGTCCGGGAGTGGCTGGGCTCGATGGTCACGGGTGGTGTCGTCGACTACGACCCGGAGCGAGGATCCTACGCGCTGCCACCGGAGCACGCGGCCTCGCTCACCCGGGCGGCCGGGCCGGACAACCTGGCGCGGATCGCCCAGGATCTCAGCATGATGGCCGAGGTCGAACAGCAAGTACTGGAGGCGTTCCGGACCGGCGGCGGGCTGCCGTACTCGGCCTACCCGCGCTTCCAGTCGGTGCAGGCGGAGGAGTCCGGCGAGGTCTTCGACCTCGCGCTCGTGGAGGGAATCGTGCCGCTGGTCCCCGGCCTGGTGGAGCGGCTGCAGGCGGGGATCGACGCGCTGGACATCGGCTGCGGGCAGGGCCATGCGGTCAACGTGCTGGCCAGGGCGTTCCCGGCCGGGCGCTTCCACGGGCTGGACAAGTCCGAGGAGGGCGTCGCCGCGGCACGCGCCGAGGCCGCCGCCTGGGGCCTGAGCAACGCCGAGTTCCAGGTCGGCGACAGCGCCGAACTGACGGACCGGTACGACCTCGTCACCGCCTTCGACGTCATCCACGACCTGGCCCGCCCCGCACCCACCCTGGCCGCCGTCGCCGGCGCCCTGCGGGAGGACGGCGTCTTCCTGATGGGCGACATCGCAGCGTCCAGCCGCCTGGAGGAGAACATCGGCCACCCGCTCTGCCCGGCGCTCTACACCTTCTCGGTCTTCTACTGCATGAGCGTCTCGCTCGGCGAGGGCGGCGCGGGCCTGGGCACCGTGTGGGGCGAGCAGAAGGCGCTGGAGATGCTCACCGCGGCGGGCTTCGGCCAGGTCGACACCCAACGGGTCGAGGGTGACATCCTGAACGTCTACTACGTGGCACGGCGCTGAGCCCGCACCGGGCTCCTCCCCGGCCGCGACGGTCCGAGTGGAGGGCGCGGCGATGGACAGTCAGGCCTGGGACGACCGCTACGGCCAGGCGGAGTTGATGTGGGGCACCGCCGCGAACCGGTGGGTGGTGCAGGAGGCCGCGAGCCTGCCGCCTGGACGGGCGCTCGACCTCGCGGCGGGTGAGGGGCGGAACAGTCTCTGGCTGGCCGACCGGGGCTGGCAGGTGACGGCTGTCGACTTCTCCGAGGTCGCGCTCGACCGGGCCCGCCGACTGGCCGACGCCCGGCCGGAGCCCGCCGGGAGCGTCACCCTCCTCCGGGCCGATCTCCTGACCCACCGCCCTGAGCCGGGCTCCTTCGACCTGGTCGTGGTCGCGTACCTCCAACTGCCCGGCGAGCAGCGGCGGGCCGTCCTGCGGCGGGCGGGCGAGGCGCTGGCACCCGGCGGGACGCTGCTGGTGGTCGGCCACGACAGCAGCAACCTGACGGAGGGCACCGGTGGCCCGCAGGACCCGGCGGTGCTGTTCACCCCGCAGGACGTCCTGGACGACCTCGCGGGGCAGGCGCTGACCACCGTCCGCGCGGAGCGGGTGCGCCGCCCGGTCGCACGCCCCGACGGCGGCACGGCGGACGCGATCGACGCCCTCGTCCGCCTCGTCCGGGCCTGACCGCTGCTGACCGGTGCCAGGACCGACACGGGTGCTGGGCCCACGTAGGGTGGCCGGGTGACGGGAGACACCGGAGGGGACACCGTGATTTTCACCGAGCGCCTGCGGCTGCGGCCGCTGAGCGGTGCGGACGCCGCCTGGTGGGTCGAGCTGCACGCCGACCAGGAGGTCAACCGCTTCGTCGGGGCCTACTCGCCCGAGCAGGCGGCGGCGCGGCTGCTGGCCATCGAGACGCAGTGGGCCGAGCGCGGGCACGGGCTGTGCGCGGTGGAGTTGGCGGCGACCGGCGAGGTGGTCGGGCGGTGCGGGCTGAACTGGTGGGAGGAGTTCGGCGAGACGGAGATCGGGTGGACGTTCGCCCGGCCGCACTGGGGTCAGGGCTACGCCTCGGAGGCGGCGCGGGCCGTGCTCGACTGGGGCTTCGGCACGCTGGGGCTGCGGCGGATCACCGCGATGATCCACCACGGGAACGCCGCGTCGGTCACCGTCGCCGAGCGGCTCGGCTTCACCGAGCTGCGGCCGGACGTCGTGCTCGGCCGCGCGTGCACGGTCTACGCCCTGGATCGGGAGCGCCACCCGGCAGGCGGCCGGCCCTAGCCGAGACGCTCCGCAGCGGTCTCACCGCGCCGGGCGACGGGGGCGGAGCCGGTCGCGGCGGCGAGACCGAAGGGCGGCATGTTGACGTAGACGCTCTCGTGGCTGCCGGCCGGGACGAGGTACGTCTCGTGCCAGATACCGACGTTGCCGTTGCCCTGGCGGGCGCGGCGGTTGAACGCGGCCCACGCCGGGTGGTGCTCCTGGTCGGCGGCGGCGGCGTAGGCGAGCAGCTTCTCCTTCGACTCCCAGTACTGGACGAGCTCGACTTCGCGCGGGGAGCCGAGCAGGCCCCGGAAGCCGAGCAGGCCGCTGTCAGGGGTGCGGGAGAGCTCCTTCAGCATGCGCGGCATCGCGAGGAAGACCGGCCACCAACTGCGCACCGCGGTGAAGCTGTTGATCCTCATGCCGATGTGGAAGACGACCACGTCGCCCTCGTGCGCGGCGGTCATCCGGCTGGGTACGGGCTTGGCGCTCATGACGGAAGATCCCCTCGTCGGACGTGGGCGGCGGAACCACCCTCCTGTAAGATAGTGGCACTATCTTTGAGAGGACACAAGAGCGATGCGACTGGCGGAACTAAGCGAGCGCAGCGGCGTCTCCCCCGCGACCATCAAGTACTACCTGCGCGAGCAACTCCTGCAGCCGGGCGTCCTGGTGACCACCAAACAGGCCGAGTACGGCGAGGAGCACCTGCGCCGACTGCGCCTGGTGCGCGCCCTGATCCAGATCGGCCGGATACCGGTCGCCACCGCCCGCGAGGTGCTGACCGCCATCCAGAGCGACGATCTCGACCAGAACCTCCGCCTCGGCATCGCCGTCCGCTCCCTACCGCCCGGCCCGGAGCCGGAGCCCGGCGACCCGGCGGTGGCGGAGGCCCGCCGGGAGGCCGCACTGCTGGCCGACGAGATCGGCTGGAGCTTCGAGAGCCTGCCCGAAGCCCCGCACCGGACGCTGATCGCCGCACTGGGCACCCTGGCGCGACTCGGCTATCCGTACGACGCCGCCCACCTGGCGCCCTACGCCCGAGCCGCCGCCGAACTCGCCCGGCACGAGCTCGACGTGGTCGAGGAGTACGAGACACCACTGGAGCAGGTCGAGGCGGCCGTCGCCCTCACCGTGCTGTACGAGCCCGTGCTGCTCAGCCTGCGCAGGCTGGCGCAGGCCAAGGAGTCCGGCCGCCGCTACGGCGAGGACTGCCCGCCGGAGGGCGGCCGACCGGAGACCCTGTGACATTGCAATGTCGCATTGCTTCGCGGCTCCGGTCCGCTAGCCTGGCAGCCGGGGCCGCGGCGACTTCGCGGCGGCGCAGCGATGTTGTGGGGGGCACGGGTGACATCCAGCGGACAGCGGGGCCGTCGGGCGCTTCTGGTACGCGGCGGCTGGGCCGGCCACGCGCCGGTGGCCGCCGGGGAGTGGTGCGCGCAGCTGCTCCGGGCCTCCGGGTTCGAGGTGACGGTCTCCGGCAGCCTCGACAGCTACCTGGACGCCGAGCTGCTCGCCGCCACCGATCTCGTGGTGCAGTGCTGGACGATGGGGCGGATCACCGACGAGCAGCTGGCCGGGCTCTCCGGTGCCGTCCGCGCCGGTACGGGCTTCGCCGGCTGGCACGGCGGGGTCGTCGACGCCTTCCGCGAGTCGCCCGACTATCAGCTCATGACGGGCGGTCAGTTCGTCTACCACCCGGAGGAGTTCACCACCTACCAGGTCCGTCCGGTGCCCGGCCGGGCCGGTCATCCGGCCGTGGCCGGGATCGGTGCGTACAGCGTGACGACCGAGCAGTACTACGTCCATGTCGATCCGGGCGTGGACGTCCTGGCGGTGACCGACTTCGCCGCCGACCCCGACCGGCCGGAGCTGGCGGGCACGGTGGTGCCGGTCACCTGGACGCGCAGTTGGGGTGCCGGGCGGGTCTTCGTGACCACTGTCGGGCACACCCTCGCCGATCTCGAGGTGCCCGAGGTGACGGCGACCTTCCGGCAGGGCGCGGCCTGGGCGAGCCGGTGACGCCGCTGCGGATCGGCGTGGTGGGCGCCGGGCGGATCAGCGGTGCCTACCTGCGGACGCTGGGCGGGCTCGACGGCGTACGCGTCGTCGCGGTGGCCGACCTGGACGCCGAACGAGCCCGGCGGGCCGCCGCCTCCGCCCCCGGTGCCCGAGTGATCGACCTGCCCTCGCTCCTGGCCGCCGACGACGTCGACCTGGTGCTCAACCTGACCGTCCCGGCCGCGCACGCCGAGGTCGCGCACGCCGCGATCGCCGCCGGGAAGCACGTCTACGGCGAGAAGCCGCTCGCCGCGACCACCGGCGAGGCCCGGGACGTCCTGGCCGCCGCCGCGCTGGCCGGAGTCCGGGTCGGCTGCGCGCCCGACACCGTGCTCGGCACCGGTGTGCAGACCGCACGGGCCGTGCTGGACTCCGGCGAGCTGGGCCGGCCGCTCGCCGCGACCGCCTTCATGGTCACCCCGGGGCACGAACTCTGGCACCCCGACCCGGAGTTCTACTACCGGCCGGGCGGCGGCCCGCTGTTCGACATGGGCCCCTACTACCTCACCGCCCTGATCACCCTGCTCGGCCCGGTGCACCGGGTGACGGGCATGTCGGCGGCCCCGGTGCCGTCCCGGACGATCGCCACCGGCCCCCGGGCGGGGACGGTCTTCGACGTCGAGGTCGCCACGCACGTCACGGGCGTGCTGGAGCACGCGAGCGGCGTGCTCTCGACCCTGCTGATGAGCTTCGACGTCTGGGCCGGCCGCCTGCCGCACATCGAGGTCCACGGCAGTGCGGGCTCGCTCTCCGTCCCCGACCCGAACGAGTTCGACGGCCCGGTGGAGATCCACCGGGCCGACCGCCCCGGCTGGCACACCGTCCCACCGTCGGCCGGGTACCGGGGTGCCGGGCGTGGGTACGGGACGGCCGACCTCGCGCAGGCCCTGGCACTCGGCACCCCGCACCGGGCGGACGGCCGACTCGCGTACCACGTGCTGGATGTGATGGAGAGCCTGCTCGAGTCTGCGGACACGGGCCGGGTCGTCACGGTCGGCAGCAGCTGCGAGCGCCCGGCGCCGGTACCGGCGGGATTGACGCCGGGGTTGACGCCGGGGTGACGGTGTTCCCACTCTGTGGAAGGGGTGGCGGAGCCTCGCACCCAGGGTCTAGGGTCGCGGTGATCTTCCGGAGCTCTCCCGACGTGGACAGCATCGGGTGCCGCCACGGCCAGCACTGCTGACACCGTGTCGGTGGTCGGACTCCCGTGGGGGCGGGTTCGTGGCCGAGGTCTCGGCCGTGGGGCTCTGCGGCCGCCCGCCGGTGCTGCCCCGCTCCGGCCGGACAGACCACCCGACCACGATCACGGAGAACGCTCTTGAACACCACGACACCCGCCGCCCGCTGCCCCTTCGCCCTCGACCCCGACGGCACCGACCTGCACGGCGAGGCCGCCCACCTGCGTACCTTCGGCGCCGCCGCCCAGGTCGAACTCCCCGGCGGCGTGCCCGCCTGGAGTGTCACCGACCCCGCCCTCGTCCGTCGGCTGCTCACCGACCCGAGGATCTCCAAGGACGGCCACCGGCACTGGCCCGCCTACATGAACGGCGAGATCTCCGAGGGCTGGCCGCTGCGGATCTGGATCGACGTGCGCAGCGCCCTGACCGCGTACGGCCCCGAGCACACCCGGCTGCGCCGCCTGATCGCCTCCGCGTTCAGCACCCGGCGGGTCCGGGCGATGGTTCCCGTCATCGACCGCATCATCGCCTCGCTGCTGGACGAGCTCGCCGACTGCGAGGAGCGGCCCGTCGACCTGCGGGCGCAGTTCGCCTGGCGGCTGCCGCTGCTCGTCGTCAACGAGCTGCTCGGCGTGCCGGAGACGATGCACGACGCCTTCCGCGACACCATCGGCAGCCTGTTCGCCACCGGGCTGACGGAGGAGCAGGCGACCGCCAACGCCGTCGCCGTCTACCAGCTGCTCGGCGCCCTCGTCGCGGCCAAGCGCGAGACCCCGGGCGACGACGTGACGACCGGTCTGATCGAGGCTGGCGACGACGAGACCGGCTCCCGGCTCAGCGAGCAGGAGCTGCTCGACAGCGTCATGCTGCTGATCGGCGCCGGGCACGAGACCACCGTCAACCTGATCGACCACGCGGTCGTCAACCTGCTCTCCCACCCCGAGCAGCTCGCCGCCGTCCGCGCGGGCGAGGCGACCTGGGCGGACGTGGTCGAGGAGACCCTGCGGCACCAGCCGCCGGTCGCGAGTATCCTGCCGCGCTTCGCCATCGAGGACGTCCACGACGAGGCGAGCGGCGTCGTCTTCGGGCGCGGCGAGCTCATCCTGATCAACTTCGCGGCGGCCGGGCGTGATCCGGGCACCCACGGCGCCGACGCCGAGGAGTTCGACGTCCGCCGCGCCACCCGGGGCGACCACCTCTCGTTCGGCCACGGCACCCACTTCTGCCTCGGCTCCGAACTCGCCCGGATCGAGGGACGGTCGGCCCTGGAGGCGCTCTTCACCCGCTTCCCCGACCTGGCCCTCGCCGTCCCCGCCACCGAGCTGAAGCCGGTGGCGTCCTTCATCACCAACGGCCACCAGACCATCCCGGTCAACCTCCGGCCGGGTGCCTGACCGCGCTGCCCTGGTCTCAGATGCCCGTCGGGAGCGGGCGGCCCGGCTCGGTGGCGAGGCCGAGCGCCGCGCGGGCCGCCTTCGCCTGCTGGTTGCCGGCGTGGGCCACACCGAGCCGGAGTTCGGCGAGCATCGTCGCGTCGTCGGCGGCGTGCTCGGCCGCACGCAGGTGGGTGACCGCCTGGGCCAGCTCGGCCGACAGGGCGGTGACGGCTGGCCCGACGGCACCGGGCCAGCCGGCCTGGGCCAGTGCCTTGGTCTCCGTCTCCAGACCGGTGGCGAGGACACCGGCCCAGCGGCGGGCGATGTCGGGGTGGTCCTCGGGCTTCCGCTCGGGTTCTGCGGCCCACGCGTCGTCGGCTGCCCGCGCGGCCCGCAGGTAGGTCAGCTGGTCGGCCGTCAGGTTGCCGGCGTCGCGGCGCAGCGTCCCCTTCCACCCCGCCCGGTCACCCTCCACGATGCAGATCGCGGTGGAGTGGCGGATCGCGGTGCTGAGGCCGTGGCCCGGGTAGATGGCATCGAGCGTGACCGATTCCGGGATCGCCCAGCTGTCCATGGCGTAGTCCGAGAGCAGCGGGGGGCAGGCCTTGCCGGCCTCCTCGGACAGGTCCGTGTCCGTGCCGTAGACGGCGTCGCCGAGGCTCGGGCGGGCGTACACCTCGCCCTGGTGCGGCAGGGTGCAGGGGACGACCTGCGCCTCACCCACCTTCACCTGGACGTCGCTCAGCAGACCGCTCAGGCAGTCGCCGACCTTGAGGTCGACGATGGCTCTCCCCTGGGGGCCGACGGCCTCGCTCCCGAACCACGGGCCGAGCACCGGCGTGCCGCCTCCGAGCCAGATCACCGCCATGGCCAGGCAGAGCCAGGCGAGCACCGACCCCCGCTGGCCGACCTTGCGGATGCGGTACACGGCGGCAGCGGCCAGCAGGAGACCGAGCGGCCACAGCACCCCGGTGACACTGGGGAGTACGGCGCCGAGTGCCAGCCGGCTCCAGCGCGGCTCCCGGTACACGTCGTCGCCGACCGTGCCCCGGACGAAGCGGCGGAACACACTCGCGAAGCGGGCTGGGTCGGCGGTCTTCTCCGCCACCTCCGGCTCTGCCCCGGCCTCGGCCTCCCCGCCGTCCACGGTCTGCTGATCTGCGGCGACGGCCACAGCCCCCTCCAGTACGTTCGACTCCGATGCCGGGCAGCCGCCCAGGTCGGCGTACTTTAGCCGATCGACCGCGGGTGATCGAACTGCTTTTCGCCCGTGGACGGAATCGGGTCGCGGCAGGCCGGTCGACCGAGCCGGGCCGGGTGTGAAAGTCACCCGGCCCCTGTGCTCACGTCAGGCGGCGTGCTGGTGCCGGCCGCTCAGCTCGGCGCCGTCGGCAGGGGGAAGCTGCTGCGGAAGCTGCGGCGCGCCGATGGCCTTCTCGCTCCGGGCGCGGCCGCCCCGGTAGTGGTCGGTGATCTCCTGGCACGCGTCGATCAGACTCTTGATCAGCGAAGTGACCACCGGAATGGCGTTCTCGACCTGCCTGGCCACGTAGACGACGCAGGACAGCGCGGCTGCGCTACCCAGCGCAACAGCGGCGATGGTTCCGGTCATGTCGGACCTTCTCTCTCACGCGGGTATCGATTGATCCAGTCGCCTGATTGGGTCCTGAGACCCGATCAGTCACGAGGCAAGCCGGTACTACCGACCTGGCCCCGCCCCCACCACGGCCCCCCGGCCGTGATTCTGAGCGGATGCGCCTCCTGGAAATCGCCCCCAGCTAGGCAGCTGGTAGGTCCGCGAGAGCCATGACAGGCCCACCTTCCATTGACGGCATGACAATTGACCTACACCACTTGCTGGTTGTAGCCAGAGCTGTGGCGCGGGATCGAGGCTACCCTCGGCCGCAGCGGGACAGCCACACCGTTACCCATCCGTTACCCTGGCCGTGAGCCTGCCGGCCTGGCTGGCCCCTGGTGTCCTGCGCCGGAGATCCGTCGTTGGATCGTGCATCAGTTCTTCTCCGGATGTTCCGGTGCGTCGTCGTGGTCCCGCGTTGGAGCCGTTGTTGTTGTCCGACGAGGATCGGGCAGTGCTGACGCGATGGGCCCGCAGGGCGACGTCTGCTCAGGCGTTGGCTCTGCGGGCGCGGATCGTGCTGGCCTGCGACGGCCTTGATGTGCCGTCGATCGTCGGCGTCACAAGGGAGTTGAGGATCACCGCGGACGCGGTCCGCAAGTGGCGGCGTCGGTTCCTCGCCGAGGGGCTGGACGGCCTGGTGGACGAACCCCGGCCGGGCCGACCGCCCACGATCGCGGGGGACGAGGTGGAAGCAGTTGTCGTGGCGACGCTGGAGGAGATCCCGAAGAACGCGACGCACTGGTCACGGAGCTCGATGGCGGCCCGCAGTGGCCTGTCGAAGTCGACGATCGGGCGGATCTGGCGGAAGTTCCAGCTCAAGCCCCACCTCGCGGACACCTTCAAGCCCTCCACGGACCCGCTGTCCGGTCGCGAGGACACCGGCCCGGAAGCCGGCGGCATCGGGGTCGAGTTCGGGCTACCGCTCGGGCTCCGTGGCCCACACGTCGTCAACCGGCCGCACCGCCTCCAGGTAGGCCGGTGTCGAGGCCTTGTCCCGGGTCCGTGGGCATGACCGGGCTACCGGCCGGCAGGGCGGTGCGGGCGGTAGACGGTGAGCAGGCGGGCGGGCTTCTGCAGCCGCAGGTGTGCGGGGGCCTCGACGACCTCGCCGTCGAGCGTGAGATCGGGGACACCACGGAGGTCGGTCAGGTCGAGACCGGTCAGGCGGGCCTCGCGGTACACCCGGGAGGTGCCGAGGGTGCCGGTCAGGAAGGCCGCGAGCAGCCGGGTGCGGGCGAAGGGGGTGCTGCCGTCGACGGCCCGGATGTCGAAGCGCGCGTCGTCCAGGCTGCTGCGCCTGCTGGGCGCGAAACCTGACGGGTCGTACGGGCCGTTGCCCGCGAAGACCAGCCAGAGCGTACGTGGGACGCCGGAGATGCTGAGGTGGATCGGCCGGGCCCGGTGCAGCACCTGCACCAGCGCGAGGCCGAGGGCGGGCCACTTGCCGAGCCGCTTCTCGTGCCGTTCTCGGACGCGTACCAACTCCGGGTAGATGCCAATGCTGAAGGTGTTGAGGAAGAGCCGGTCGGTGCCGTCGCCCTCGGCCCGGCCGAGGGCGACTCCGGCGGCGCTGCCCGCCTCCACCGCCTCGACGGTGTCGCGCAGTTCACGGATGCCGAGGTCGCCCGCGAAGTGGTTGAGCGTGCCGCCGGGG
Organism: Kitasatospora sp. McL0602; assembly: GCF_052076145.1. Taxonomy (NCBI): domain Bacteria; kingdom Bacillati; phylum Actinomycetota; class Actinomycetes; order Kitasatosporales; family Streptomycetaceae; genus Kitasatospora; species Kitasatospora sp. McL0602. The sequence goes on from NZ_CP197246.1 coordinate 164,228, forward strand.
AAGACGGCGAGCGGCAGGTGCTCACGGAATGCGGTGGTGGCGGCCAGGTTGACGGTGCCGTCACCCCCGCAGACCCCGAGCGCCCCGCTGCGGTTCTTCGCCTCGGCCGCCGCCTCCTTCACCAGGGCGGGGAGGTCGTCGCCGGGCCCGGCGAGGCGGATGTCGGCGTCCGGCAGCAGTTGGCGGAGTTCGTCGGCGGTGTTCCTGCCGTTCGGTCCGGCACTCGCGTTGACCACGACCGTGAGACCCTGACCGCCCGGCAGCGCCGGGGCTCGCAGGCCCGGCGGAGCGGCTTCGGCCGGGGCCGTCGAGCGGCGCGGCCACCAACGCAACGTCAGCAGGGCGAGCCCACCGCCCAGGGCGGCGCCGGCGAGGACGTCGGTCGGGTAGTGCACGCCGACGTACACCCGCGAGACGATCACGCCCGCCGCCACCGGCGCGAGCACCGCCCCCAGCAGCGGGGCCTCGATCGCCACGCCGGCGACGAAGGCGGCGGCCGAGGCCGAGTGCCCGGACGGGAACGAGCTGGTGACGGGCCGCCGGAGCAGCTGCCGGACGACCGGCACCTCGTCGAGCAGCGGGCGGGGGCGTCGTACGGCGCCCTTGCCGAGGAGGTTCGCGGTGGCCGAGGCGAGCGCGAGCGCGCCGACGCCGCGCAGGGCGGCCCGGCGGGCCGTGCCGTTGCCGGAGGCACCGAGGGCGGCGGCCGTGCCGAGCCAGAGCGCGCCGTGGTTGGCGGCCCGGCTGAGCCTGGGCAGCGCCGATGCGGGCCTGCGCGGCCGACTGAGCGCGAGGCGGCTGAAGAGCTTCCGGTCCAGATCGTCGAGGGCTCCCATACAACCGACCCTACGGGCCGCCGACGGCCGATGGGGTGACCGACGTGCGGCCCGCGCAGATCGCCGTCCGACGGCCTGTCACCGATGCGGGGTGACGCGGACGGTGAAGCGGAGGGTGAAAGGGACGGGCAGGGGTGCTCGTGGTGGGATCCCCCTGACGAATGGAGTCCGGATACGCCGGACGGGTGAGGCCGAGGCCGTCACCGTGCGCGAACGTCACGGTCGGTAAAGACTCGGTCAGGAGGTGGACGAACGGCAGGCGCGGGCAACAGGCGAGGACGTGAGCATGGATCAGCAGCAGGGCACGGCAACGGGCGACGGCCTGCGGAGTGTGCTGCTCAGCCGCGGCTACCTGGGGGTGCTGCTGGTGTCCGCGCTGGTCGGCGTGCCGGTGTCGTTGGCGGCGTTCGGGTTCGTCAGCCTGGAGCACGAGCTCCAGCACTGGGTGTGGGAGTCGCTGCCGAAAGCGGCGGGCTACGGCCGGGCGCCGTGGTGGTGGCCGCTGCCCGCACTGCTGCTGGCCGGCCTGCTGATCGCACCGGTCGTCACCAGGATGCCCGGCCGGGGCGGGCACCTCCCGGTGAACGGACTCGGCGGGCCGCCGACCATGCCGGTGGAGGTGCCGGGGGTGGTGCTGGCGGCGCTCGCCTGCCTGCCGCTCGGCGCGGTGCTGGGCCCGGAGGCCCCGCTGATGGCCATCGGCAGCGGCCTCGCCCTGCTCGCCGTACGCTCGGCCAGGCTCGCCGCCCAGCCGAAGATCGGTGCGGTGCTCGGCACCGCGGGCTCCACCGCCGCCATCTCCACCATCTTCGGCAGCCCGCTGGTGGCTGCCGTGATGATCATCGAGGCCGCCGGGCTGGCGGGCCCTCAGCTCTCCGTCCTGCTGCTGCCGTGCCTGCTGGCCAGCGGCGTGGGTGCGCTGGTCTTCACCGGCTTCGGCCACTGGACTGGCCTGTCGATCGGCGCGCTGTCGCTCCCGCAGGCGCCGGTCAGCGCCGTGCCGAACGCGGGTGACTTCCTCTGGGGTGTCCCCGTCGCCGCGCTGATCGCCGTGGTGCTGGTCGCCGGGCGCCAGCTCGGCCGCCGGGTGGCGGCCTTCACCGGCGCGGGCCCGGCGGGCGGGCTCGCCCTCCGTACGGTGCTGTGCGCCGTCGCGGTGGGCGGGTGCATCGCCGCGTACGCGGTGGTGACGGGCCGTTCGCCCGAGGAGGCCGCACTCTCCGGGCAGGCCACCCTCGGCGCGCTGGCCGCCGACCCGCACTCCTGGCCGGTCGGCGCCCTGATCGCACTCGTCGTGTTCAAGGGCCTCGGCTGGTCCCTGGCGCTCGGCAGCCTGCGCGGCGGCCCGATCTTCCCGGCGATCCTGATCGGCGCCGCGATCGGGGTGGCGTGCAGCGGGCTGCCCGGCTTCGGCACCGCGAGCGGCCTCGCCGCCGGGCTGGCCGCCTCCGGCACCGCGATCACCGGCTTTCCCGTCACCAGCACCGTGCTGGCCGCCGCTCTGCTCGGCGACCAGGCCGCCAACGCGATGCCGCTGCTCATCGTCTCCGCCGTCACCGCCTTCGTCACGGGTGAGCTGATGAAGGGGCGGCGCCCGGCGGCCCGGGGCACGGCCGGGCCTTCGGCCCCGACCACGAAGGAGGCACGGGCGTGAGTGCGGCGTCGGCAGGCGTGCGCGCCCGGCGGTACGTCAGGAGTGCGCCCGGCACCTACATCTGGCTGGCGATCCTCTTCGTCACGACCCTGATCATCCGGCACGTCTCCCCCGAGTTCGCCGACGGCATCCTGGAGAAGCGCTCGACCAACATCGAGTACCTCAGCCAGGACCCGGTGCGGGTGCTGATCACGAGCGCGCTGTGGATCGCGGGCGGCGGCTGGTTCTTCTACTTCGTGCTCTACAACATCTTCCACGTGCCCGCCGAACGCTGGCTGGGCACCCGGCGCTGGCTGGCCGTCCTGCTGATCGCGCACGTCGGCGCGACCTTCATCAGCGAGGGCGTGCTGCTCTGGGCGATCGACCACGGCCACGCCCCCGAATCCGCGCGCTACACGCTGGACTACGGCGTCAGCTACGCCCTCGCGGGGATCGAGGCGGTGCTCACGTACCTGATCGTCGCGCCCTGGCGGTACCTGTACGTCGCCGGGGTGCTGTTCTTCTACGGCGCCGCCCTGGTCAACGGCCGGACGTTCACGGACGTCGGCCACTTCACCGCCGTGCTGCTCGGGCTCGCCTGCTACCCGATCACCCGGGGGCGGCCCGGCAGCTTCGACCCGGTCGCGCTCGTCCGGCGGCTGCGCCGCTGAGCGCTGCCGCCCGTCAGGGCGTGAACGTCAGGGTGTGACCGCCCGGACGGTCCACGGGAGTCTGCGGATGCGGCGGTGCCAGCCGAGCGCGTGGGCGGCGAGGGCGGCGCTGAGCAGCGGGGCTCCGTAGCAGAACGGGTGGTCGAAGGGGCCGTCGGCGGTCGCGAGGGTCGGGGCGACGGCGAGGGCGGTGAGGGCGAGCAGCACGGCGGCCGCGCCGTCGGTGGTCCAGGCGGGGTGGACGACGCGGGGGGCGAGGCGGGCCGTACGGGTGGGGTCGGTGGGGCGGAGCCCCGGGTCGGTGCGGCGGCGGTGCTCGCCGAAGGTCCCGGCGAAGCCCGGGGCCCAGCTGCGGGTCTCGCCCCAGACGACCTCGCCGTCGTCGGTGACGAAGGCCAGCGGCTGGTTGTCCTTGATGAGCCGCCAGCGCTTCGCGGCGAGCAGCCAGCCGGGGCGGCCGCGGAGCCGGGCTGCGAGGTAGGGCGCGGCGTGCGGGTCGGTGAGGTAGAGCTCCACCGCCCTTCCCTCGCAGCGGAGTTCCAGCCAGTGCTCGGAGCTGACGGCCGCGGTGCCGGGCCGGCTGCCAGGGCCAGTGGTGTCGCGGCGGACGGCGGCGACCACCTCGGCGCGGGCCGCCGGGAGCGGCCCGGCGGCGCAGTCGTCGCGGATCACCTTGGCCTTGGCGCGGCCCCGGTGGGAGACGGCGGTGGAGATCCAGCCGAGCATCAGGAAGGCGTACACCCCGAGCAGGGCGAGCACCGGTACGGCCGGGGGCCGCAGGAGGCCGGGGAGATAGGCGGCGAGGTCCTCGGAGTCGTCGACGACTCCGCCGAGCCCGGGTGCGCCGGGGGCGTAGAGGACGGTGACGGCGTCACCCTGGTGGAAGACCGTGTCGGCGGAGGCGTCCGGCACCCGGACGTGCTCGTGGCCACCGTGGCCGTCGGGCAGGTCGACCGTCAGTGCGGCGGTGGAGTGCCGGTCGTGCCGGCCCTTGCCGGAGGCGTGGTCGACGGTCTTCTGCTGCTCGGGCGGCCGGGCGATCCTGCCCTGGGTGACGGCGGCTCCGGCGCGCTGGAAGGCGCGGTAGCGACGGTCCACGCCGTTGCTGGGCAGGGTGGCCAGGACGGCGAAGGCGAGCAGCAGCAGGGTCGCCAGGTAGACACGGTGCCGCCAGCCCGCGCCGGGCCGGGGCAGGGGCAGCCTGGCGGGTGGGCGAGGGGTGCCCACCGGGTGGGCGCCGGGCCGGCCCTCGCCCACCTCCACGACCCGTGCCCGTACGGCGATGCTCCAGCCGAGCCCGGCTGCCGAGGCGAGGCCGAGCAGGACGAGCGGACCGTAGACCGGGCGCGGGTCGTGGAGGTGGGCGAGGGCCAGGGTGAGCGTGAGCACCAGGAGGGTGACGGCGGCCCGGCGGAGGGCGCGGGCCGTACGCGTCTCGGGCCGCCCCAGCAGGTCGGGCGCGTCGCCCGCCCCTGCGGGAACACCGGAGTCCGCCCTCGCTCCTGCGGCTCCCGCGCCGTCGGATATCGGACTGTCAGACTTCTGCATGCGGTCCCGTCCCCCTTCCCCGCCCGCCCTGGCCCTGTTTCCCGTGCCTTCGCGAGCACAGGTCAGCAAAGCAGACCGGGCCTTGGTGATCAAGACACCGAGGGGGCGCTGCGAACCGTTTCGCCAGGCCAGGTCCCGCAGCCATGTCCCGCAGCCGCGCACGGGTCTAAACTCGCCATCTGACGATCGGCCCGACAGGTGCTGGTGGTGGTGTCCGGGGCCGGGGCACGTGCGGGGGGCTTGCGTGGTTCAGCGCTCGGGGCGGGGGGACGGGACGCTCGGCGGGATGCCGACAACCGCGAAGTACGAGGTCGACACGCTGTTCAAGGACCTGGTGAGGCAGTTCAGCGACGCGCGGCTGCCGATGCCGGTGGTGGTGCTGCACGCGGCGGAGGCCGACCCGGAGCTGGACCGGGAGGTCGAGGACCTGGTCAGCGCCGTGCAGGAGGCACAGGAGAACGGCGGATTGCCGTACCGGCTGGTGGTCGGGCCGCAGGGCGGCGACCCGCACCGGAACGCGATCGCCATCCTGGAGGCGACGGCCCGGGGCCCGTGGGCACGGCGCGGGCCGCTCTGGTACCGCAGCTACCCGACACCGCGGTCACGGCTGGTGGAGGCGATCGAGGCGGCCGCCGCCCACGTGCTGGCGGCTGGTCAGCAGCCACTGGACGAACAGGTGGAGGCGGTGCTGACTCGGCTGCGGGACCTGCACTGGCGGCCCGCACGCCGGACGGGCCGGATCGACCTCCAGCAGACGCTCTCCCCGCTGCTCAACTCGACCACGCTGATCGGCGCGTTCGTACTGGCCGGGCTGACGACGCTGCTGACCCAGGCGCACTGGGAGGTGGTGCTCGGGGTGGTGCTGGCATCGTTCCTGGTGCTGCTGACGACGGGGTGGGTGCGCCGCAACACCGCCCCGCTGTCCTGGCTCGGGCAGGCCAGCCGCTGGTTCGCCACCACGACCTTCCTCGCCGCCTCCGGGCGGCAGGCCGCCGCCTGGTCGATCTGGCGGCCGCGGATGTCCTGGGACGTGACGCAGGCGCGGGCCCGCGAGGTGGCCGGGGAGATCATCAAGGCGCAGCTCGCCGACACCCCGCCGGAGGAGAAGGACCGCGCCCAGCAGTTCCACCTCCAACTCCGCACACTGGCACTGCTGGAGGACCTCCGGTCGGCGCACCGCGCGTGGGCGCCGGATCTGCGCGGGCGCAAGCGCCGGGTGCCGCCGGTGGTCTTCCTCCCCCGGGCCGACGCGGAGAACGGCGGGCTGAAGGTGCTCGGCGCGATCAGCGACGTCCGCAGCCGCCGCAGCGAGCAGGACCCGCTGCTGGTGATCGCCGGCATCCCGCACGCCGCCGTCGCGGGCTGGTTGGAGCGCGGCGAGCCCGGTGCGGCCGGGTCACCAGCGAGCGCCGTCCGGCGGAACGGACCGTACGAGACCTGGGTGAGTAATCTCCGCGTACGCCAGGCGCCGAGCCGGGGGCGGGCGCTGGCCTGGACGCTGCCGGTGCGGCTCACCCGGCCGGAGCTGAGCGCGGGCAACACGACGGGGCTGGCGGCGGTGGCGGTGCCGCGCACCCTGTGGTTCCTGTGGTCGCGCTGGACGGTGCTGGCCGTGCTGGTGCTGACGGCGGGGGCCGGGCTGGCGCGCAGCCAGCAGCTCTCGCACCAGTACTGCGAGGGCCGGCTGCTCGGGTCGAACCAGGACTCCGTCCGGCGCACGGACCAGGCGGGCACCCGCGAGTGCGTGGGGGTGGCGACGGGCGGGGTCTCGTTCGCCGGCGCGGGCGGCATCCGGCTGAGCGGTCTGCTGCCCGCGCAGGACAGCGACCCGAAGACGGCGGGGGCGGGCATCGACCTCGGCACGCTGGAGGACGACATCCGGCAGGAGAACGATCGCATCGAGGCACTGCCGGGCGTGCGGTACGTCACGGTGGTGTACGCCGGTTCGCTCACCACTGCCGCCGGGCAGGAGTCGCGGGCGCTGAACAGCCTGAAGGAGCTCGCGGGCGTGCACCTGGCGCAGCTCGGCAACAACGCGGGCGACCCGCTGAAGATCAGGGTGCTGATCGCCAACGGCGGGCAGGACATGTACTTCCAGACCGAGATGGTGCAGCGGATCGTCGCGCTGGCGGGGCGGGACCACTCGATCGTCGGGGTGGTCGGGCTCGGCCGCGACACCACCGACAGCGACCGGACGGTCGACCTGCTCCAGCAGGCCGGGCTGTCGGTGGTCGACACCAGCGACTCCAGCACCGACCTGGCCCGACGGCACGTCAACTACTTCGGCCTGGCCGCCACCGACCAGGAGGAGGCCACCGCCCTGCGCAAGGTCGTCGACGGGCTCGGCCTCGCGCCGGCCGACCGCTGGGCGGCGGTCTTCACCAGGCGCCCCAACCCCGACCACGACCAGTACAGCCAGGAGCAGGCCAAGTACGGCACCCAGATGCTCACCGGCGCGGGCTTCCAGCTCACGGGCGGCCACCCGCTGGAGTACGGCCTGACGGACAACGGTGACCCGGACTACGAGGACGCGCTGCGCCAGAGCTGCGGATCCGGCCACCCGCTCTCGGTGATCTACCTGGCCGGCCGGGCCGACGACGTCAACCAGCTGATGCGGCGGCTGACCAACGACCCCGGCTGCCACCATCCGCTGACGGTGCTGACCGGCGACGACCTGACGAAGGCACAGTTCCGCAGCGGCGCGACCTGGATAGCCCCGCAGGCCACGCTCTACTACATCGCGCTCACCGATTCGGCCACCGTCGCCGGCCCGTCGGACCTGGCCCAGGCGGCCGCCGGCCAACTGCACATCCGGCCGGCCGGGGCCAACCCGTACGAGGACGACCTCTTCTCGGACGGCGCGGTCGCGCTCGGCTACGACGCGACGGCCGCGCTGCAGTCCGCCGCCGCCAAGGCGGGCGCCTCGCAGGACGGCGGCCTCGCGGCCGTGATGGCGGGCCTGCGGGCCGTCGACCTGAAGAACCGCGCGACCGGCACCATAGACTTCCGCAATACCCGCCCGCTGGCGGCCGACACCGAGACCCAGCCGGGCCACGGCATCAACGTCATCCGCGTCCGGCGGGCGGCGGACGGCGCGATGCGGATCGACCGCATCTGCGGCCGCCCGGCGGGCGACACCGCCGAACTGCAGCAGTGCACGCCGTGAGCCGCCGCGCCCATCTACTACTTCACTTCAAGCCCGCTGCACTTCACGCCATCCAGAAGAAGACTCCGGTCATCCGCTTGTCCTCCAGGGTGCTGCCGCAGTAGGCGGTGGCGGTGTGCATGAGGTTGGCGTTGTAGAGGAGCAGGCGGTTGTACTTGTTGGGCACGGCCAGGTCCTCGGTGAAGGAGTTCGCCGGCACGAAGCGGGTGCCGAGCGCCTCGACCAGGTTGGTGTGCGGGGCCTGCACGATGTTGCCGCCGAGCAGGCCGCCCGGCATGCTCTGCCGGTAGAAGCTGGTGCCGGTGGTCTTGGGCGCGCCGGGGGTCAGGTAGAGCACGGCGGCGTACCGGCAGAGGGCCCGCGAGTCGGTGTGCGGGCGCGGTTCGCACTCGCCCTCGCCGACGACCTGGATGCAGTTGTGGTTCAGGATGCCGCCACCGGGCGTCTCCTGCACCCAGAGCTTCTGCGCACCCGTCGCCTTCATCACCAGCCGCTCGACGCGGGCCAGCTCGGCGGGCTCGAGCCCCGGCATGGTCCGCAGGCCGGGCCAGCTCTCCGGCTTGTGCGGGTAGCCCTCCGTCCAGTCGTCCTTGGCCAGACAGCGGGCCCGGACTTCGTCCACATTGGGCAGCACGTCGTCGAAGACCCAGTAGTCCCGGCCGAGGGTCGGCTTGCGGTACGGGAGGACGGGGAGGCCAGGGGGTTTGCGCAGCTGTGGGGGCATGCGCCGACCGTACAATCCGCGTTTACCACTGTTCTCCCGCGTTTTGGTCAACGTTCTGCCAAATCCATGGCATGGACATGTTTTGCCCCTGAGTCGAACAGGCTGCCCGTGTCGACGTCTTGACGCCGTTCCCCGGCCGACAGTTAGCTTGCCGCGCTGGTTGGTTGACAGATCATCACGAGTTCGTCCGTCCATCCGTCCGTCCGGAACACGGGGGTCCACATGTCCACTTTCAGCCCGAATCGATCACGCGCCCGCCACGCGTTGCTCTCCGCCGCCGCCCTGGCGGCCGCGCTCTGCCTCAGCGGCGCCGCCTCACCCGTCGGCGTCGCCTCACCCGTCAGCGCAGGCACGCTCGCCGGTGCCGGCGCGGTCGCGGCTCCGCAGGGCACGCTCAAGCCCTTCACGCTCACCAGCCCCGACTTCCGCGACGGCGGGCGGCTGCCGCTCTGGAGCGAGTTCGGCGGCACCTACGGCGACGACGCAGGCTGCCACGGCAAGAACCTCGCGCCGCAGCTCGACTGGCGCAACGCCCCTGCCGGAACACAGAGTTACGCCCTGCTCGTGAACGACCCGGACGCCCCCATCGCCGGGGGCTGGCACCACTGGGTGGTCTACGACATCCCGGGCGCCAGCCACCGCCTCGACGGCCACGGCGCCACCCAGTACACCCAGGGCGCCAGCAGCTGGGACACCCACGGCCTCCCGGTCGTCGGCTGGGGCGGCCCGTGCCCGCCGCCCACCGGGCAGACCCACCACTACGTCTTCACCCTCTACGCCCTCTCCGCCACGGCTCTCCCCGCCGCAGGACTGACGTACGAGCAGGCCACCGACGCGATCCGCCCCTACGTCCTCGGCTCGACCGTCATCGTCGGGACGTTCAAGCTCCCGCGCTGACGGCCGGTGCTGCGAGGCCGGATCGGGGCGGGTGGACGGTACGTTGGTGCCGTCCACCCGCCCCGCCCGTCCCTGCCCCGCCCCGCCCGACCGCCGGAGGTGCCCGTGGGCCGTCCCAGCGCCCAGGAACTGTACGAGCAGACCACCGCCGAACTCGCTCCCGCCGCCGCCGACAACCGACTGGTCGAGCTGGTGGAGGCAGGATCCGCACCCGTCGACGCCCTCCGGCGGATCGCCGGGGAGGAGTACCGGATCATCCGCAGCGACCGTCGCAGCTTCGCCCTGCTGGCGGCCCGCTTCGCCGAAGCCGCACCGGACACCGCCGACCCGTTCTTCCTCGGGCTGGCCCAGGGCGAGGACCAGGCACTCCCCCTGCTCGCCACCTTCGCCGCCGCAGTAGGGCTCGGCCCGACCGACCTCGCTGCCTACCGCCCCCGCCCGGCCGCCCAGGTCTACGCCCACTACCTGGCCTGGCTCGCGCAGTTCGGCAGCCGCAGCGAGATCACCCTCGCGCTGCTGGCCAACTTCGGCTTCTGGGGCGGCTACTGCGGCCGGATCGCCGCCGCCCTCCCCCGCCACTACGGCCTCACCCCTGCCGAGGCCGCCTTCTTCGGCTACTTCGCCGAGCTCCCACCCGGCTTCGAACCCACCGCCCTCGGTATCCTCCAGGCCGCCCTCGACGAGGGCGAGGACCCGGAGGCCGCCCGGCACGCGGCCCGGATGATGCAGTCGTACGAGGCCGCCTTCTGGACGGCCGTCCTCTGACCGGACCGGACGGGTTCTGGTCGGATGGGTACAGGGTTGGGCCGGTTCTGGTTGGGCCGGCTTAACCCTGCACCGCCGCCTGCCATGTCCATGAGGTGCCCCGGGAACGACCGGGCAGCTCGGCACGGCCGGTGGACCAGAGCAGCACCTGCGGCGCTCCACCCGACGGAGCGCCGGGAAACAACCGGTCGAGCACGGCCCGGCTGAGGCCGTCCGGCGGCTGCCAGGCGATCCCGAGGCCCTGGGTGACGTCGTAGGTGTGCAGGAGGATCTCGGCGATGCCCATCGCCTCGAAGCCAGCCGGGTCGCACGGCCCCCAGTGCCAGGCCCGGTCACTCGGGTCTGCAGCTGCGATCGCGGCACTCAGCAAACGCCCGCACGCGGTCACCACCTGCAACACCTCGCCCGGTGTCGCTCCGGGCGCCACGGCGAGGTCGAACGGCAGGTACGCCGCGGCCGCCCCACCGGCCAGCTGACCGGCGTAGGCGAGCAGGTCGTGCGCGATGTGGGTCGCCGTCTCATGGCAACTCCACTCCAGCGAACCGGCCTTCACGCTCCAGTCGGCCTGCGTGTGCGGGGTCAGCACGCGCAGCAGCTCGGCCAGCGCCTGGTCGACACCGGCTCCGGCTCCGGCTCGGGCGCCGTCGACACCTGCCTGGTCGGCACGGGCCGTCACTGGGTGGGCCCGGGGGCGGTGCGCTGCCAGGGGCGACGGCTTTCGAGCTCTGCGGCGAGCTGCAGGAGGCGGTACTCACCGTCGGGCGGCGCGATCAGCTGGACGGCGAGCGGCAGTCGGGCGCCGGAGACCGGGTGATCACCGCCCGGGACGGTACTGCCGGGGAACGTACCACCGGGGATGGTGAGGGCCGGCCACGCGGCGAGGTTCCAGGGGTGGCTGAACGGCGCGTAGCGGATGTTGGAGAGCACGTTCGCCGTCCAGCTCCGGGCGTGCCAGGTGTCGGCCGGCGGTGGCCCGCTCGCGAGGGCGGGGGTGACGAGGACATCGTGGTCGGCGAAGAACACGTCCAGCCGCCGCTGCCAGCCGGCCCGCTGGGCCGGGCGGACCAGACCGGCGCTGGCGACGGCCCGGCCGACGGCCGCATGCCGACGGGTTCGCGGGTTGAGACGGTCTGCGTCCAGATGCTGGGCGTCGGCAGCCGTCCCGGCCAGCCAGCGGGCCACCGAGGCGGCGCCGAGCCAGAGGGGGTAGGGCACCTCGGCCTGGACGACGCGGTGCCCGGCGGCGGCGAGCACCCGGCCGGTGTCGCCGACGGCGAAGGCGTACGAGGGGTCGACGGAGATGCCGGGAGCCGGGCAGCGGGTGGAGAGGGCGATGCGCAGCGGGGAGGGTTCGGTCCCCGGTGCTGCGGCGGCGTCGGCAGGGGCAGCGGCGGCGCCCGAGGAGCCGGAGAGGACGTCCAGCATCAGCCGGGCGTCGGCTGCACAGGTCGCGATCGGACCGTTCTCCGCCATCTGGGACCAGCCGTCCACGCCGAGCCCGGCCGGGACGAGCCCCGGGCCCGGCTTGAGGCCGAGCACACCGCAGTTCGCGGACGGGATACGGATCGAGCCCATGCCGTCGTTGCCCAGCGCTATCGGCACCATCGCGGCGGCGACCGCGGCAGCACTGCCGCCGGAGGATCCGCCCGCGCTGCGGGAGAGGTCCCAGGGGTTTCGCGTGGTGCCGAACACGCTGTCGGTGGTGCCGAAGACGCAGAGCTCGGGCACGTTGGTGAGCCCGACCACCACCGCACCTGCGGCGCGCAGGCGGCGTACGGTCTCGTGGTCGGCGGCGGCCGGGGTGTCGGAGGTGGCCGCCGATCCGTTGCGGGTCGCCTCGCCCTCGACGGCGAGGTTGTCCTTCACCGCGACCGGTACACCGGCCAGCGGCAGCGTGGCAAGGTCGGCACGACCCGCGAGGGCGTCCGCATCGCGCAGGGCACGCTCGGCGAGTACCTTGCGGAAGGCACCGATACGCCGGTCCGTCGCGGCGATGCGGTCGAGGTGCTGGGCGACCACCTGGCGTGGTGTCACCTCACCCCGCCGGACGGCCTCGGCGATCTCCCCCGCCGTACGTCCGACCCAGCTCGTCGTCATGCCCACTCCTCCGCAGCACCCGGACACAGCACCCGGACGGGGTATCCGGAGCGCCAACTTAGCCAGCGGCGACTGCGACGGACAAGCCATATCGCTCCTCGGGTTACCGGCGGGTCGAACCGACGGGTAGGCACACCCGGCGCAGCGGAGGGCCACGGCGAAATGCAATGATCCCAGTTCCGTCCCGGTGGCGGACCTCAGCCGAACCGGCCGCGCCCCATCCCTCCGCGGCCGCCGACGGCACCTCTACGAGGTCTGCCCTTGCGCAACCCCAGCAGCCCGGCGGCGCTCCCCTCCCTTCCCTCCCTCAGGAAGAAACCACCACCGTGCACGTCACCGTCATGCCCTCGCGCGCCCGCACGCGCCCACCCCGCACCCTGCAGCCCCGCATGCTCTCCGCCCGCACCGCTGCTGCCGCTGTCGGCGCCGGCGGCCTGCTGCTCTCCGGCTGCGGCAGCAGTGTCAGCCCGGCCGCCCAGACGGCGGCGGAGCTGCACGACCGGCTGCCGCAGGCCGTCAAGTCCGCCGGGAAGCTGCGGATCGGCTCCAACCTCAACTACGCGCCGGTCGACTTCAAAGACCAGAACGGCGCCCCGGCCGGGCTGGACCCGGAGCTCGCTGCCGCCATCGGCTCCTACCTCGGCCTGCGGATCGAGTTCGTCGACATGCCGTTCGAGACGCTCATCCCGGCTGTCCAGTCGAAGAAGATCGACCTCGCCATGTCGGCCGTCATCGACACCAAGCAGCGCCAGCAGGGCCTCGACGACGCCGACCGGCCGACCAACCCCGGCGTGGACTTCGTCGACTACTTCATCACCGGCACGTCGATCCTCGTCAAGAACTCCAACCCGCTGGGGATCAACTCGCTGGACGATCTGTGCGATCACACCGTCGCCATGCAGCGCGGCACCATTCAAGCTGAGATGGCCACGCGTCAGATCGCCGCCTGCACCAGGATCTCCAAGCCTCTCAAGCTCCACCTGCTCGAAACCGACGAGCAGGCACTGGCCGAGGTCGCCTCCGGCGCTGCTGCGGCCGACCTCAACGACTACCCCATCGCCGAGTACAACACCCAGGCGGCCCAGGGCGGCAAGTTCCAACTCGTGGGCGGACAGCTCCAGTCGAGCCCGTATGCACTGACGCTCAACAAGGACGACACCGCCCTGCGGGATGTCCTGACCAAGGCGCTCAACCAGCTGATCCGCGACGGCAGTTACGACAAGATCCTCACCAAGTGGAACGTCCACTCGGGGGCCATCCAGGGTGCGGTGGTCAACGGCGCCGCCAGCTGACCACTGACTACTGCTCCCGTGCAGCGACGGCGGGGCCGTCCTCGGGTGTCTCGGACCTGGGGGCGGCCCCGACGTCGCTGCACGGCAGTTCGGCGCTTCGGCGCCGAGGTCAGTGGAGCCCAGCAAAGGTCAGTGGAACGGCCGGTCGGGCTGACCCTCGGCGGAGTCGTGCGGGGCGTCCCCACCATTGGTGCCCAGCGCGCCGAGGAGGCTGCCGGCGTTCAGGACACCGGGGGTGAAGGGCAGGAGGCCATTCCCATGGCCCGGGGCCGCGTGGGCGCTCGGCGCGGTGAGGGAGGCCACCACTCCAGCTGCCAGGGACGCGACGGCGAGCATGCTTCGCTTCTTCATACCCCGCCAAACGGCCGATCCGGCGAGAAGTCACGGCCTGGCGCTCGATCAACAGCGCCGACGCTGCCCGGGGCGGATGTTGGGCCGCCAGGGGCCGAATGTCTTGATGGGCCGTGACCTGCGGTATTCAGGCATCCAGGTGCCCAGGTATCCGGGCGGGCCTTCCCTGCGCATCCAACGAGTGATACACACGTATCATGAGCAATGGCGAGCAACTGAGATCTCCCCGACGGGCGTTGGCGGTCGGCGCCGTGGTGGCGCAGGTGCTGTTCACCGGGTCGTGGCTGGTCGGTGATCTCGTCCAGGGCACCGGCCACTCGATTTCGGCAGGCACCATCAGCGAGTTGGGGGCGTTGACGGCCGCCCACCCGTGGCCCGTTCTGGCGACGCAGGCCGTGGCCGGCGTGCTCACCATCGCTTTCGCCCTGCTCGCGCTTGCCCCGACGCTGAACGTCACCGGGGGCCGACCATCGGCCGGAGCCTGGTTCGTAGCAGCGTCGCCGTGGGGGCTGGACCCGGTGGAAGGCATATTCTTCCGGCTGGACTGCCGGGTGGCCGACCCAGGCTGCCCCACCAACCCGTTCGCGGGTTCCTGGCATGCGGCGGCCCATGCGGTCACCGGGCTGGCCGGATTCGTGATCATGGTGATCACCCCGCCACTCCTGGCCGTCCGGTTCCGCGCGAACCCCGCCTGGAAGAGCTGGTCCGGGGCCGCGCTGGGCACCAGCCCACTGTTCTTCTTCGGCTTCCTCGCCTTCGCCGGGCTCAGCGGGCACAACGGCGTCGGGTACGCCGAACGAGCGCTCGCCCTGCTGGGCTCCGCCGGCGTCGTCCTGCTCGCTCTGAAGACGTACCGGCTGTCCTCTCCGACGCGCCATGACCTCCTGGCCGAGCCCGAAGCCTCCGACACGCTCCCCCAAGCGCGCGCCCGGTAGGTGCTGGGTACTGACCGAGGCCCAGATGAAGTCGCCGGGGCTCACGCCTACGGGCGGGGGCCCTGGTGGCTTCCGGCTATGAGCGTCGTGGCGTCGCCCTTCGGGGTCGGGCCGACCAGCAGGCGGCGGGCGATCCGCTGCTGCAGGGCGGCGAAGCCGCGCGCAGCGAGGGCCGTGACGAAGATGGCGGGCACCCCTCCCGCCAGAGCGTGGAACGCCCACGCCCCCGCATACGTCGGGCCGCCCCAGGCGTTGGGGTCGTAGCCGGGCAGACCGATCAACGGGCGGATCGGATAGGCGATGTTGAGCACGACGATCGACCAGCCGTACCCGGTGATCACCGAGGCGAGCAGGTTGACCGGCGTGCTCAGCAGCCCGTGGACCAGCACCCGGCGCGGCAGGTGCGTCGTCCGGCCCGCGCGCAGGCCGAGCATCCGGAGAACGAAACCACGGTGACGCCCTGCCGCCGCGCGGCCGGCTGCCGCCATCGGCAGGGCGGCGAGCCCGATCGGGAGGGAGAACAGCGCGTACGCAGCGCGGCGCCGGGCTGTTGCGGTGAAGAGCTTGCTGACGCGCCCGTTGAGAGACACGTGCTGCGGAATGATCGTCATCGCGATCTCCTTGATCGGTAGGACTGGCTTTCGACATGCCCAATCCTGTCGTTCGCCCGACCCTCCGTCAGGTGTGCTGGCACGGATCTTCGGGGTTCGGTTTACCCCACCCCCTGGGCACGGGTAGGCCGTACCTCCCCGCAGGGGCAGACCGAAGCTCCAAGACACGTGGCTGCCCCCTTTCACCCAGGGACGCAAACCGGCCATTCTCCACTCAAGGCCGGTAGCGCTCTTCGTGTGCGACTCAGTACGCGTTAGATTGCAACCGACGGAGTTGGTTGCCCAGGGCAACCTGATTCCCCTCTCCCTACGAGTCGACAGACCGGAGGCCCGCGATGAAGGTGACCGCCGACCAGAGTCGTTGCTGCAGTTCAGGGCAGTGCGTCCTGACCGCCCCCAGCGTCTTCGACCAGAGCGACGACGACGGCCTGGTCCAGGTCCTCGAGCACCACCCCGGGCCCGCCCTCGCCGCAGAGGTGCGACTCGCCGCCGCCCTCTGCCCCGGCCAGGCCATCACCGCCGCCGAGCTCCCCTGACCGTCAGCACTCGCACGCACCAGCCGCCCCCTCGGAAGGAGTCCGACACCCGTGAACGCCACCGGCACCGACACCGACACCGACACCGACAAGGTCCTCGTCCTGCCCGCCACCGCGGACCGCTGCCCCTTCGACCCGCCGTCCGCCTACCAGCAGGCCGCCGCCCGTGCGGCGGTCACCCGCACCGAGCTCTGGGACGGTTCGTCCTGCTGGCTGGTGACCGGCCATCAGGAGGTCCGCGCGGTCCTGGCGGACCAGCGATTCAGCGCGGAGGGCCACCGCCCCGGCTTCCCCTTCCTGACGCCGGGGCGCCGCCAGCTCGCCATCGAGAATCCGGCCTTCATCCGGATGGACGACCCGGGCCATGCTCGGCTCCGTCGTATGCTGACCACCGAGTTCCTGGTCAAACGGGTCGAGCAGCTTCGGCCGGAGATCCAACGGATCGTCGACGAGGCGCTCGACCGGATGATCGCCCTGGGCAGTCCCGCGGATCTCGTCACCGACTTCGCCCTACCCGTCCCGTCCCTGGTGATCTGCCTGCTGCTGGGTGTGCCGTACGAGGACCACGAGTACTTCCAGCAGCTCAGCCGGACGGTGCTGGACACGGCAGCGAGTGAGCAGCAGGTCGCCACCGCCCAGGGCGAACTCCGTTCCTACCTGGCCGATCTCGCGGCCCGCAAGCGCCGCACCCCTGGGGACGACATCGTCAGCCGACTTGCTGTCCGGGACGACCTGACGCTCAAGGAGGCCGCCTCCTCCGCGCTGCTGCTCCTCATCGCCGGCCACGAGACCACCGCGAACATGACGGCGCTCTCGACGCTCGCCCTGCTTCGCAACCCGGCCCAGGCCGCACGGCTGCGCTCCGGCGAGGCGGAGGCCCGGACGGCGATCGAGGAGCTGCTGCGCTACCTGTCGATCGTGCAGATCGGCCTGCCCCGGGCCGCAACGGCGGACATCGACCTCGGCGGCACGCTCATCCGGGAGGGCGAGGGCGTCCTGTGCATGCTCTCCACGGCCAACCGGGACGAAGAGGTCTTCCCCGACGCCGCCACCCTCGACCTCGACCGTGACGCGCGTCGGCATCTCGCCTTCGGTTTCGGCGTACACCAGTGCCTCGGGCAGCCCCTGGCTCGGGCCGAGCTGCAGATAGCGCTGCGGACGCTGTTCCAGCGCCTGCCCGAGCTCCGGCTCGCAGTCGGCACGGAGGAGCTGACCTACCGGACCACCATGGTCGTCCACGGCGTGGACGCACTCCCGGTCGCCTGGTAACCGCCCTGCCCCCGAAACCCGCCCCCACCCTCACCGAAAATCCGCCCACTGCAGATATCACCACCTGCATGTTCACAGGCCCACGGGGCTAAACCTCACATGCATCCACACTCTCACCACATCTCTCATCTCACATGTGAGATAAAGTGCGATCCGTGACCGACGACTATCTCCTGCGCATCGGCAAGCTCATCCGCGACGCCCGCCAGCACCGAGGCCTGACCCAGGCACAGCTCGGCGACGCACTCTCCACCAGCCAGAGCGCGGTGAACCGGATCGAGCAGGGCAAGCAGAACATCAGCCTCGACATGATCGCCCGCATCGGCGAGGCCCTCGACAGCGAAATCGTCTCGCTCGGTTACGCCGGGCCCATGCACCTGCGCGTGACCGGCGCGACGAAGCTGTCAGGGGCGATCGACGTCCGCACCAGCAAGAACGCCTGCGTCGCCCTGCTCTGCGCCTCGCTCCTCACGACCGGTCGCACCACGTTGCGTCAGGTCGCACGGATCGAGGAGGTCTACCGCATCCTCGACGTGCTGGGCAGCATCGGTGTCAAGGTCCGCTGGATCAACGAGGGCCGCGACCTCGAACTGACTCCGCCCGCAGAGCTCGACCTCGCCTCGATGGACGTCGAGGCCGCCCGCCGCACCCGCAGCGTGCTGATGTTCCTCGGCCCGCTGATGCACCGCACCGAGCACTTCACCATCCCGTACGCGGGCGGCTGCGAGCTCGGCACGCGGACCGTCCAGCCGCACCTGCACGCCCTCCAGCAGTTCGGCCTCGAGGTCGCCACCACCAGCGGCAGCTACCACGCGACCGCGACACCCGGCGTCTCCCCGGCCCGGCCGATCGTACTGACCGAGCGCGGCGACACCGTGACCGAGAACGCCCTGCTCGCGGCCGCCCGGCACGACGGCGTGAGCGTCATCCGCAATGCCAGCCCGAACTACATGGTCCAGGACCTCTGCTTCTTCCTGGAGCAGCTCGGCGTACGGATCGAGGGCGTCGGCAGCACCACGCTGACCGTCCACGGCCTGCCGCGGATCAGCCGCGACGTCGACTACGCCCCCGCCGAGGACCCGGTGGAGGCGATGAGTCTGCTTGCCGCGGCCGTCGCGACCTCCTCCGAGTTGACGATCCGCCGGGTGCCGGTGGAGTTCCTGGAGATCGAGCTCGCCGTCCTCGAGCAGATGGGCCTGGACTACGACCGGACCCCCGAGTACCCGGCGGCCAACGGACGCACCCGGCTCACCGATCTGACCGTCCGTCCGTCGAAGCTCACCGCTCCCGCCGACAAGATCCACCCGATGCCGTTCCCCGGCATCAACATCGACAACATCCCGTTCTTCGCGGTGATCGCCGCCGCCGCGCAGGGCACCACCCTGATCCACGACTGGGTCTACGACAACCGAGCCATCTACCTGACCGAGCTCACCCGGCTCGGCGCCGACGTCAAGCTGCTCGACCCGCACCGCGTGCTCGTCCAGGGCCCGACCCGCTGGCGCGCGGCAGAGATGATGTGCCCGCCGGCGCTGCGCCCGGCCGTGGTGATCCTGCTCGCGATGCTCGCCGCCGAAGGCGTATCTGTCCTGCGCAACGTCTACGTGATCAACCGAGGTTACGAAGACCTCGCCGAGCGCCTCAACTCCATCGGCGCCCGGATCGAGACCTTCCGGGACATCTGACCCGGGCGCAGGCCAAGGGCGCAGTCCCAGGGGCAGTCCCGGCGCTCACGGGACGGCGCGACCGCCGGCTGAAGCACTCCCGGTCGTCGCGCCGCCCCTCCGCCCCACCCCGCAGATGACTCGGCGTCAGCTGATCTGGCCGAGCGACTTCCACAGGCTGACCGAGCGGTCCGGCACGACCAGGCGGTCGGTGTGAGCGTCACCGTCGGCGATGGTGACGATGCGGTACTTGTCCTGGTGGAAGACCCAGTACGTGCTCAGGCCGTTGACCCGCTGCCGGTCGGGCATGGGCAGCACGGTGGTGACCCGGTCGATGCCCGCGAAGCTGCCCCACAGCGAGATCCGCCGGTCGCCGCGCTCCATCACGTCGGTGTGCCGGGTGCCGTCCGCGATGGAGATCATCCGGTAGACCTGCTGGCCGTCGACGGTGTGGAAGAGCCAGTACCAGCTCTTGCCGTCCTTGCGCTGGAAGTCCGGCATCGGCAGCACGAAGTCGACCTTGGTGACGCCGCGCAGCGACGCCCACCGGCTGATCGGGCCGTCCCCGCGCTCCATCACGTCCGTGTGCGCGTCGTCGTCGGCGATCGTGACGACGCGGTAGATCTGCTGGTTGTCGACGGTGTGGAAGACCCAGTACCAGCTCTTGCCGTCCTTGCGCTGCATGTCCGGGTAGGGCAGGTAGAAGTCGACCGAGCTCACGCCGTCGAGGGAGTCCCACTCCGAGACCGGCCGGTCAGCCTTCTCCAGCACGTCGGTGTGCGCGTCGCCGTCGGCGATCGAGATCACCCGGTACTGCTGCTTGCCGCCGACCGTGCGGTAGGCCCAGTAGAAGCTCTTGCCGTTCTTCCGCTGCAGATCCGCCACCGGCAGGAAGGTGTCGACGGGCTGCCCGATCTCGGGCAGCCCGTGGTCGGGGAGACGCCCCTCGCCCAGCGACCGCAGGACGGTCATGGAGGGGGCGAAGGCGTACACGCACCCCTCCGTCCGGACGAACTGCTGGAAGCCCAGCGGGACGGGGTTGTCACCGTCCTGGTCCCAGGTGACGGTGCCGGTGGCGCCGACCATGGCGTCCGGGCCCGGCGGGTTCTTGCGGTTCGGGGGGAAGCTGGGGCTGTCGATCCAGAGCTGCTGGATGAACTCGAACTGCGTCACGATGTCGGTCTGGTAGCTGACGAAGAGCAGCCCGCGCGGCGCGTCCGGACCACCCGGCCCCTCGACCGCCGGGTCGAACGGGTGCCCGTACGGGCTGCCGCGCCGCATGATGCGGCGGCGGTCCATGACCGGGTCCTCCGGCTGGACGGGGTCGCCGGGGCGCTCCTGGAGTCCGTCGCGCGGGTTGGTCTTGCGCAGGTGGGACCAGAGCGGGGTGACCTTCCCGTTGAGGTCGTTGCCGAAGCTGATGTCGTTGTCGTTGGAGGCGACGGTGTTGAACGGGGTGTCGGCGGCCGGGCACTTGGCGACCGGCGTGCCCGAACGCCACCGGCCGACCACCCGGGCCGCCAGCCACTCGATCGTGGCGGTGTCCGGCACCGCCTTCTTCTCCTTGAGGATCGGCAGTTGCCGGGCCACCTGCGCCCACCAGCCGGGCACGTCCTGGCCGAGGCGCCGGACGACCTGGAAGGAGCCGTTGAACGCCCAGGCCGGGAGCTTCGTCGGCCCGCCGATGTCCGACCGGTCGATCTGCGGGTACCCGGCGACGAACTCGCCGGCCGGGATCAGCCGGGTGCCCGGGTGGCCCTTGACCCACTCCGGGCGCAGCGGGTCGGGATCGTCGAAGCCGCGCACGCCGGGCTCGCTGACGCCGTCCTTGAAGCCGAAGTGCTCCTTTCCACGGCGGCTGCCGGGGAGGGTTGCGCAGTCCTGCTGGAAGATCACCGAGACCAGGCACTGCGCGGCGGCCTCACGCTGTTCGGTGACGGCGGCCCGCAGGTCCTCCACGGTGTCGGCCGCGATGGTGAGCACCGCGTGGATGGACTCCTCGGTCTTGTTGTTGCCGAAGATCCACCCGGACGGCGAGTTCGCCCCGGTGTCGCCGAGGATGCCGGCGCGGTCCACCGGGCCCTGTTGGAAGGCGCCGAGCGAGGTGTCCTTGGCGGCGGCGGGGCAGGGTTCCTTGTCGGTCAGCTTCTGCAGGCCCTTGTAGGTGAAGCTGATGCCGAGCCAGGTGGCCTTGAGCCCGGTCGGGTCGCCGCCCGAGCGCTGGCGGGCGGCGCTGAAGGCCTTGTTGAAGGTGGCCACCTGTCGGGTGGTGGCGATGCGCGGGGTCAGGCGCTGCAGCCAGGTGCGCGCTCTGATCCCGTCCTCGAACTTGAGGAAGAGCAGGACCATCTGGTCCTTCTTGAATCCGGCGAGCACGTCGCCCTGGATCTCGTCGCTGTCCCGCATCGAGAGGTCGGTTGCGGGTGGTTCGGTCAGTGGCTGGTCGACTGCCATGAATGCTCCGGCTCTGAGTGCACCGCGATTGCGGAGGGTAATCTTCACCATAAGGTACGTATTCGAACCGTGACGGGTCCGCAGCTCCGCCCAGCCACCGAATGCGACGGAGCGTCACCCGTCCGCCCGACCTCGGGAGGCAGCAACTCGCCCTGGTGGTGAGACTTGAGACCGTCCGGCAGACCCACCGCTACGTCTCCGCCCGACATCCCGGGCATCGGCCGACCACAGCTCAGGCAGCACCCTCAAGCACCCCGGCATACTCGGCCATCACGTCACTCTCCGTACCCGCCGGACGGTCACTGCCTGTGCCACCCTCCCCCTACGGAGTCCCATGACCCGCACCGAACCGCCCTCCACCCAACCGCCCTCCACCGAACCGTCCCGCCCGACTCCGCCCCGAACGACGCCACCCCGGGGCAGGAGGCGGTCCGCGCTCGCCGCCTGCGCGGTCGTCGCCGCGCTGGCGACCACCACGGCGCTCGCCACACCCCTGCACGCCGCGCCCCGCACCGGCTCGGCCGACCCCACCGCTTCCTCCCGCGACGGCCTCACCCTCGATCAGCTGCGCGCGGAGGTACGCCCCGACGAGCTGGCCGCGCTGGGCCGGGACGAGGCCGAGTACCGCGCCTGGACGCGACTGGAGGCCCGGGGCGCCCAGCCCGGCACACAGCCCGGCACACGGGCCGTTTCGGCGCCGTACGCGCAGTCGGTCCGCACCGCGCGGTTCGCGATGCTGACCAACACCCAGACGACGACCAACAAGGCGTTCGACCCCAAGATCTTCGGTCGGTTCACCGACTACTTCCCGTCCCCCGACTACGGCGACCACATCGCCGCACTGCCGACCGGCAAGGTGCTGATCTTCTCGTTCGAGCCGGTCGTGACCGACCCGACGCAGGAGCCCGCGCCGACGCAGATCATCGGTTCGGACAACCGCGGCCGCGCCTATCTCTGGGATCCGGCGAAGGGCACCGGTGCCGACGCGTTCAAGTCCGTCCCGCCGCCGGACGTCGTCCTCGACGACGGCACCGGGGTCTCCCGGCCGGCGCCGTTCTTCTGCGCCGGGCACTCCTTCCTACCGAATGGCATGCTCGGCGTCTTCGGCGGCAACTTCGGTGGCAACTTCGGTACCGGGGCCAAGCTTTCGCTGATCTTCGACCCGGTGAAGGAGACCTGGACGCGCAACCCGGACATGTCCGTGGGCCGCTGGTACCCCTCAGTGGTGACCGGCGAGGACGGGCGCCAGTTGATCATGTCGGGCCACTCCGAACTGGGCTGGGGCACGCCGACCCCGATCGTGGAGCGCTTCCCCGCCAAGTCGGTGGCCGTGCCGAAGGACCCGGCCGTCGTGCCGCTCTCGGCGGTGGACCGGTTCAAGGCCGACGCGCCGTACAGCACCGACTACCCGCAGCTGTTCTCGCTCAACGACGGGAAGATCTACGGATTCGGCCGCACCACCACCGAACAGTGGCTCTTCGACCCGAAGTTGGAGACCCGTAGCGACCTGCCCGCCCGGCCCGACGGCGCCCAGCGCAACTACGGCTCGGCCGTCGCGCTACCCGGCGGCTTCAAGGGGCCGGATTCCGTCCTGGTGCTCGGCGGCAACCGCGACAACCCGAACACGTACCTCTTCTCCGGCGGCAAGTGGAGCACGGAGAAGCCCCGCGCGTTCGGCCGCACCCAGGACGACACGCTCATCCTGCCCGACGGCACGCTCTTCACCGTCAACGGCGCCTACGACATCCGCGACTACGGGAATGGAGCGCTCAACCCCAACGGCGATCTGAAATACCGTCAGGTCGAGATGCGGGACGCCCAGGGCAACTGGAAGCTCGGGCCCGTCCAGCGGCTGCCGCGCGGCTACCACTCCAACGCGGTGATCCTGCCCGACGGCCGGATCATGGTGACCGGGGACGAGCTCCAGCAGATCGCCGACAACCCGGACATCAACTCCGGGATGAACGGCAGCATCGAGATCTACGAGCCCTGGTACCTGAATTCGGGCACCCGGCCCGCACTGGACTCGGCGCCCACCACACCGCTGCGCTACAACGCGGGCTTCACCGTGAGCACCTCGACCCCGGACCGGGTGAGCCGGGCCGTGCTGCTCGCGCCGATCACCTCCACCCACTCGGTGGACACCAGCCAGCGGCACGTCGAGGTCCAGATCGCCGGCCGCAGCGGCGGCCAACTCACTTTGCAGACACCGCCGTTGGCAGCATCGGCGCCGCCCGGCTACTACATGCTCTTCCTGCTCGACGCAGCCGGGGTGCCGAGCACCGCCAAGTGGGTCAAGCTGGAGGCCAAGGAATCCGGCGGCCAGATCGGCTGACCTCCCCACCCGACCCGACCCCCGACCCTCGGACCCCACCCCGAACCGACCAAGTCTCCTGCCCGGAGCCCCGCACAGGGTGCTCCGGGCAGGAGGCTTCAAGCAGTACCCGCTGCCGGCTCAGACCCGCGCGGTCACCCGGGCGGCCCCCTCGGACCCGGTCGCGACGGATGCCTCCGGGGCCCCCGGAGCACTGCCCCGGGGCTTGATACAGACGATCAGCCCGGCGGTCAGCAGCACGACGTTCTTCACCACGAACTCACCCGTCAGACTCAACTCC
Source organism: Kitasatospora sp. McL0602 (assembly GCF_052076145.1). Classification (NCBI taxonomy): domain Bacteria; kingdom Bacillati; phylum Actinomycetota; class Actinomycetes; order Kitasatosporales; family Streptomycetaceae; genus Kitasatospora; species Kitasatospora sp. McL0602. Next base: position 188,292 of record NZ_CP197246.1, read on the forward strand.
CAGGGGCGGTAGTGCTGGTACGCCTGGCCAGGGAGGAAGAGCAGCACCGAGAAGGTGCCGAGCATGTGCAGGACGAAAAGCGGCAGCAGCCGCTGGAGACCACGCCCTGCGAGGAACCAGAAGCCCATCACGATCTCCAGGGCACCCAGCGCGGGCACGAACCAGTCCGGCGTCGGGAACGGGACGGCATCCCGGACCAGCTGGCCGACCGGAGTCACGTTGAACAGCTTCAACGCACCGAACCAGATGTACACGATCCCGACCGTCCAGCGCAGCACCGTCATCGCATGGGTGTGCACCAGCTGGTGAATGTTCCTCTGCAATGCCGTGAGCGACTGAATGTGAGCCATGGTGGCCACCTCCGTTGAGCGTTCGGTCTGAATTACCGTCACGATCCCCACCGCCGGACAGCGCGGCCTCGGCACGCCTGCCGCCGAGCACGGCTGCCGCTCGGAATGCCGAGCAGCAGCGGCAACGGAATTGTGGGGTTCTCGCGAACACGCTCCGGATCACGTGACCCAGCAGTGTCGGGACTCCGTCGGATCCGGCCGCGCGCGGCGGGGACTCAGCAGAGTCCCGGACGGATATCCCCCGCCGGACGCCCTGCGTCCAACTCGCGGACAACTCAACTTGGTTGAATCATACAGGAGTTGATGCGCACAGGAACTGTTCTGGCCTTCGGACCTTCGGGCCCGTGCCGTCAGGGCCGCCAGACGTACCGGATGTCCGGCTCGCGCTCCTCGTTGCTCCGGCCGTCGGTCCGCTCGGCCTCGGCGAAGCCGTGCCGCTCGTAGAACCGCTGGGCCGGGCCGTTCACCTCGAAGGTCCACAGCTCCAGACCTTCGGGGCGGCGCTCCTTCGCCAGCTCGACGAAACGGTCACCGAGCCCACGGCCGCGCCACTCGGGCTCCAGGTAGAGCTGGTCCACCCAGCCGTCGTCCAGCACCAGGACACCGACCACGGCGCTCCCGGCCACCGCGACCCAGGTCTCGCGCTCGGGCACCACGATGTACTGGAACCACTCGCGGACCTCGTCGTCGTCGTGCGCCCGCACCACACCCGGCAGCGCCGCCGTGTACGACCGCAGCCACACCTCGGCGGCCTCCGCCGCGTCGGCATCGACAGCTCGCCTCAACAGAAGATCGTCTCTAGTCACACCGCGCGACTCTGGCACACCCTCCTCGCCTGCGCACCCCTTTTCACCGACCCGGTCTGGGCGGCGCCTCGACCGCCTGACGGCACCGGGCGGGCGCCGCGAGAGCCGTGCCGGGGAGGGTGTCGCCTAGGCTGGGGACGATGGGACACAGAACCGTGGTGCCGCCCGCACCACTGCCGCAGCGGCACGGGATCGACCCCGTGCGCCTTCGGCTGCCCTGGGTGGGCGACTGGGCGACGGTACGGGACCACCTGGTGGACCGACTGCCGGTGGGCCCCGAGGTGGTCGACGCGATGCTGGCCGACCGGGCGGTGCACGGGGTCGACGGGCCGCTCGACCCAGGGGCACCCTTCGTGCCGGGGGCGTACGTGTGGTTCCACCGGGAGCTGGCGCCGGAGGTCCCGGTGCCGTTCCCCGTCACGGTGGTGCACCGCGACGAGCGCCTGCTCGTGGTCGACAAGCCGCACTTCCTGGCGATGACCCCGCGCGGCCGCCACATCACCGAGACCGCGCTCGCGCGGCTGCGCCGCGAGCTCGGCCTGCCGCAGCTGAGCCCCGCGCACCGGCTGGACCGGCTCACCGCCGGCCTGGCGATGTTCGTGATCGAGCCGGGGCTGCGCGGCGCGTACCAGTCGCTGTTCCAGGAGCGGCTCGTCCGCAAGACGTACGAGGCGGTGGCACCGTACGACGAGACGCTGGAGCTGCCGTGCACGGTGAGCAGCCGGATCGTGAAGGAGCGCGGCGAGCTAGCGGCCCGCGAGGTGGCGGGCGAGCCCAACAGTGAGAGCCGGGTGGAGCTGTTGGAGCGGCGCGGTGGTCTCGGGCGCTACCGGCTGCTGCCGGTCACCGGGCGGACCCACCAGTTGCGGCTGCACATGAGCAGTCTCGGGCTGCCGCTGCTGGACGATCCGCTGTACCCGCGGGTGCTGCCGGAGGCGGCCCTCGACGACTTCTCGCGTCCGCTGCAACTACTGGCCAGGACCCTGGAGTTCACCGACCCCGTGACGGGTGAGGAGCACTGCTTCCGCAGTGGCCTGGAGCTCGCCGCCTGGACGGCCGCCGGACAGAAATGGCATGCACGCCACTAGCCAACCGGCCAGTAGCAGACCTACCGTCAACTCCCCGTAGCCTCAACGGAGGAGCTGGCATGCCCTCACGCATCCATGCACCAAGACTCAAGGCCGCCGCCCTCGCGGTCGCCCTGCTCACCACCACCGGCCTGGCCGCTCTCCCGGCGCACGCCGGCACCCCCACCGCCGCCCCCACCGCCGCCCCGGCCGTCGCCGGGGACCTCTGCGGCGGCCACTGCGTGGACATCCTGCCGCCGGGCGAGAACGGCAACGCCACTCTCGCCGACATCCTCGGCAACAAGGCCTTCGGCACCCGCCCCGCGCACACCGACGACCAGCTCGGACCGTACGCGGCACTCGCCTCCGCCTACCCGTCCCTGACGGACAGTCAACTCAGGAGCTTCTTCAACGACGCCTCCTTCGGCGTCCCCGCCGACCAGGTCACGAGCACCGCCTCGCCGCGCTCCGACGTGAAGATCGTGCGCGACAAGGCGACGGGCGTGCCGCACATCACCGGCACCACCAGGTACGGGACGGAGTACGGCGCCGGTTACGCCGCCGCGCAGGACCGGCTCTGGCTGATGGATCTCTTCCGGCACGTGGGGCGTGGCTCGCTCTCCGGCTTCGCGGGCGGGGCGGGCGCCAACCGCCAGCTGGAGCAGAGCTTCTGGCAGGCCGCGCCGTACACCGAGGCCGAGCTGCAGCGCCAGATCGACGCCATCGCCAACGAGGGCGACCGGGCCCGGCAGGCGCTCTCCGACGCGCAGGCGTACATCGACGGCATCAACCAGTACGTCAAGGAGTCCTACAACGGCCGCTACTTCCCCGGGGAGTACGACCTCACCGGGCACATCAACCCGATCACCAACGAGGGCGGCATCGACGCCTTCAAGCTCACCGACCTCGTCGCGCTGGCCTCGGTGGTGGGCGCGCTCTTCGGGGCCGGTGGCGGCGGTGAGTTGGCCTCGGCGCAGGTGAAGCTGGCGGCGGAGGCCCGGTACGGCAAGGACGCCGGCGACGCGGTCTGGAAGTCGCTGCGGGAGGCCGACGACCCCGAGGCCGTGCAGACGCTGCACGACGGGCAGCAGTTCCCGTACGCCCAGGTGCCCGACGACCCGCAGGGCGCGGCGCTGCCCGACCCGGGCTCGGTGGTGCCCGAGAAGCTGGTCTACGACGCGACCGGCTCCGCCACCGCCGCCGCCACCAAGGCGCCCGGCGTGCTGCCGGGCAATCTGCTGACGGCCAAGCACGGCATGTCCAACGCCCTCGTGGTGTCCGGGAGTCACACCGACGACGGGCACCCCGTCGCGGTCTTCGGCCCGCAGACCGGGTACTTCGCCCCGCAGCTGCTGATGCTGGAGGAGCTCCAGGGCCCCGGCATCAGCGCACGCGGCGCGGCCTTCGCCGGGCTCAGCTTCTACGTGCAGCTCGGGCGCGGGCAGGACTACGCCTGGAGCGCGACCTCCGCCGGGCAGGACATCACCGACACCTACGCCGTGCCGCTCTGCACCACGGACGGATCGCCGGTGACGCTCGCCGCCAACTCCTACCTCTGGCACGGCCAGTGCGTGCCGCTGGAGCGGTTGGAGCGCAAGGACGCGTGGAGCCCGACCACCGCCGACTCCACCCCGGCGGGCTCCTACACGCTGGTGATGTACCGCTCGAACTACGGGCTGGTGAACGCCCGCGGGACGGTCGGCGGGCAGCCGGTCGCGTTCACCTCGCTGCGCTCCACCTACCGCCACGAGGCCGACTCGATCATCGGCTTCCAGATGCTGAACGACCCGGGGGCGGTGCACGACCCGGCGAGCTTCCAGCAGGCGGCGCAGAACATCAACTACACCTTCAACTGGTTCTACGCCGACTCCAAGGACATCGCGTACTACAACTCCGGCAGCAACCCCGTCCGCGCCCCAGGAGTGGACGCCGGGCTGCCCGTACTCGCCCAACCATCCTACGAGTGGCGGGACTTCGACCCAACCGCCAACACCGCCCGGTACACCCCGCCGGCCGAGCACCCGCAGTCGGTCGACCAGGACTACTACATCTCCTGGAACAACAAGCAGGCCTCGCAGTTCAACACCTCCGGCTTCGGCAACGGCTCGGTGCACCGGGGCAATCTGCTCGACGACCGGGTCAAGGCCCAGCTGGCGAACGGCGGCAAGGTCACCCGCTCCTCGCTCGTCCAGGCCATGGAGAGCGCCGCCCTCGCCGACCTGCGGGCCGAGGACGTGCTGCCCGAGCTGCTCCGGGTGATCCGCAGCGCTCCGGTCACCGACCCCGCACTCGCCACCGCCGTCCAGAAGTTGGAGAACTGGCGCTCGGCCGGGGCCCAGCGAAAGGAGACCTCGGCGGGCAGCCACAGCTACTCGGACGCGGATGCCGTCCGGACCATGGACGCCTGGTGGCCGCTGCTCGCCGACGGCGTCTTCCGCCCCGGCCTCGGTGACCCGCTGTTCGCCGCGCTGACCGGCGCACTCCAGATCAACGAGTCCCCCTCCGGCGGCCAGACCGGGCCGACCAGCGGCGGGGTGAGCGCCAACGAGTCCATTCCGCACAAGGGTTCGGCCTTCCAGTACGGGTGGTGGAGCTACGTCGACAAGGATCTGCGTTCCCTCCTCGGTGATCACGTCGCCGGTGGTCTCGCCCAGCCGTACTGCGGCGGCGGCGACCTGGCGGCCTGCCGGTCCGTCCTGCTGACCAGCCTGGGCAAGGCGCTCGCGCAGACCCCGGCGCAGGTCTACCCCGGCGACGGGGACTGCGCGGCGGGTGACCAGTGGTGCGCCGACACCATCGTGCAGCGCCCGCTCGGCGGCGTGACGGACGCCCGGACGACCTGGCAGAACCGGCCGACCTACCAGCAGGTCGTCCAGTTCCAGTCCCACCGCTGACCCCTGCCACGACCGGCCACGGCGCCCCGACCTGACGGATTCGGGGCGCCGTGGCCAACATCACGCTGCGCGATCACCCACCTACGGTGGCGTAGGTCACTTCTCACAGTGAACTATTCAGGTCATGGTTGACCACCAGGAGATTCTTGCCCCACGTTCCTACGCCGCCCTCGGCGACAGCTTCACCGAGGGCCTCAACGACCCGGGCCTCGACGGCCGCTTCGCCGGCTGGGCCGACCGCCTCGCCGCGCTGCTCGCCGAGCGTCACCCGACGGGTACCTTCCGCTATGCCAACCTCGCCGTGCGCGGGCGGCTGCTCGACCAGATCATCGCCGAACAGGTGCCCCAGGTACGGCAGTTCCAGCCGGACATGGTGACGTTCTGCGCGGGCGGCAACGACATCCTGCGCCCCGGAAGCGACCCGGACGAGGTCGCCGAGCGCTTCGAAGCGGCCGTCCTGGAGCTGCGCGAGCACACCGGCACGGTGCTGATCGCGACGGGCTTCGACACCCGGGGCGTGCCGGTGCTCGGCCTGCTGCGCGGCAAGATCGCCACCTTCAACGGCCACCTGCGGGCGATCGCCGACCGCAACGACTGCGCCGTCGCCGACCTCTGGGCGCTCAAGGCCGTGCACGACCGCCGCGCCTGGAGCGAGGACCGCCTGCACCTCTCCCCCGAGGGCCACCAGCGCGTCGCCTTGCTGGCCGCCCGCGCCCTCGGCCTCGCCGTCGACGAGGATCCGGACGCTCCCTGGCCCGCCCAGCCCGAGCCGACCCCCGCCGACGTCCGCCGGGAGAACCTCCAGTGGGCCCGCAGCTACCTCCTCCCCTGGGTCACCCGCCGCCTGCGCGGCGAGTCCTCCGGTGACTTCGTCGAGGCCAAGCGGCCGGAGTTGCTGCCTCTCTGACGCACCGCCGCACCGCCGCACTGCCCCGTGACAGCACCGCAGGCCCGCCTTCCGCCCGCCGGTAGGCTCGCCGCATGAAGCGCGACTACTGGTGGGCCCAGCTGCGCGGCCCCGCCGACACCGAACTCCCGCCGACCGTCGTCCAGCGGCTGGCCTGGTACGACGAGAAGGCCCGCCGCCAGTACTACTACCATCTGGCCTCGGAAGTACTGATCCTGCTGTGCGGAGCGGCCGTCCCGGTCAGCGCGGCGGCCGGTGCCTCGACCACCGTCGCGGGCGCCCTGGGCGCGGCGGTGGTCGTGGGCACCGGCCTGCGGCAGCTGTTCCGGTGGAACGACAACTGGATACGGCTGAGAAGGTACCTGGTCAGCCTCCAGGGCGAGGTGGCGAGTTGGAGCACCGGCGCAGCTCCGTACGAGGACCCGGCCGAGGCCGCCCGCATCCTGGTCGCGCGTACCGAGGAGCTGGTCCGCTCGGAGAGCGGCGACTGGGTCGGCATGCTCCAGGACCGCGCAGCCTGACCCGGCGGCGCGGTAATTCGTTTGCGGCCCGGGGTTGTCACTGCCGAGAATCCCCCGGTGAACTCACCCCAGTCTCCGGACTTCGCCACCAAGCCCACGCTCCACGGTGAGCTGGTGACGCTCCGTCCGTTCCGGCTCGACGAGGACGCCCCGACGCTGCGCTCGCTCCTCCAGGACCCGGAGGTCGGCCGTCTCACCGGCAGCGACCACGGGCCGACCGACCCGCAGCCGTGGAGCGAGCACGACGAGGAGCGGATGCGCGCCTGGTACGGCACCCGGAACGAGCAGTCGGACCGTCTCGACCTGGCCGTCGTCGATCGCGAGACCGGCAGCTGCGTCGGCGAGGTCGTGCTGAACGAGTGGGACGGCGACAACCGCAGCTGCAACTTCCGGATCGCGCTGGCCGAGCCCGGCCGCAACCGTGGTTTCGGTACCGAGGCCGCCCGGTTGATCGTCGGCCACGGCTTCGAGCAGCTCGGCCTGCACCGGATCTCGCTCGGGGTGTTCGCGTTCAACCCGCGCGCGCTCCGCGCCTACCAGAAGGCCGGGTTCGTGATCGAGGGCGTCCGGCGTGACGCGCTGCACTACGACGGCGCCTGGGTGGATGACACCGTGATGGCGATCCTGGCCCCCGAGTGGGAGCAGCACCGCGGCCGTCCCCGGCTCTGACCGCGCGGCAGCCGTCGCCGGACATGCCGAAAGGCCCGGCTCGTCCGGCCGGGCCTCCCTCTCCGTCTGCGCGGAGTCGACACACGTTGTACAGGTTGAACAAGTTACACAGGTTGAACTAGTTGACACATGCGGCCTGTCGTCCGGTCCCCCGGACTGCGGCCGAGCCCCGTCCCAGCGGGACTGACTTTCGGACCTTTCGGTCTCGTCCGGCTCACCTACGCCGGTCTGCTCCGTCTCATGGAGCTGTCGGGCCCATCTGGGCCCGCTGGCTGATCAGCTACTGCCAGTCTGCCACCGTCGGCCCGGCCGTGCCACTGGCACCGCTGCACCTGCCACCTGCCACCTGCCACCTGCCACCTGCCAGCGGCCGGCTGCCACGAGCGGGCTCAGATCACGCCGACGCCCCGGAGCAGCCAGCGGTTGGTCCGCCCGACCAGCCCGGCGCGGTCGAGGACGCCGATCACCTTGGCCGCCATCTCCTTCTTGGTGGCCCGCCAGTGCGGGTTCGTCTTGGCCGCCTCCCGGCCCTCACGCGGGTCGATGCCGACGGCGGCGTAGAGGGCGGGGTGGATCAGGCTCTTGGTCGCACGGTAGATGACGACGCCGAGCAGCAGCTGCTCCCAGCGGCGGCGCAGCGCACCGAGGTCGCGGCGGACGAGCTCCTCGCGGGCGTACGTGATGTGCCGGGACTCCTCGATCACGTGGATGCGGGAGACCTGCCGGACCAGCGGTTGGAGGCTCTCGTCGGCCATCATCTCGCGCTGGAAGGAGTCCAGGATCTCCTCGACGTACATGGTGCCGCCGAAGGTCTGGCTGTGGGTGGAGGTCGCCTTGAAGAACCGGCCCAGCTCGTGCGAGAGCCGGCCGGGACCGTAGGCGGGGACGCCCATCCAGGAGATCATCTTGGCGAACATGACGGAGTGGCGGCACTCGTCGGCGATCTCGGTGAGTGCGTACTGCACGTGCGCGGTGGTCGGGTCACGGTCGAAGGCGTGCCGGAGCAGCATCTGCATGAGGATCTCCTCGAACCAGATGCCGACGCTGGCGATGCTCGCCACCTCGTGCTTGCTCAGCTCGATCCGCTGGGCCTCCGTCAGCCTGTCCCAGAGGTGGGTGCCGTAGAGGGAGAGACGGTTCGGCGGGGCGTAGTAGGCGCCCTCGACCGGCTCGGACTGCCAGTCGACGTCCTTGAGCGGGTCGAAGGAGAGCTTCGCGCTGGAGGCGAGCAGGCGCTCGGCCGTCCGTTGCCGCCCCCTGGTGCGCTCCTCGGCCGTCGTCGTCATGGCCCAACCCCTCTCGCTGCCCTGCCCGGTCCAAGCCCTCTTGTTCTGAAGCTAGGGATTATTAGACAGTGAGTCAATAGTGACGACAGCCACCATCGCCGGGCGGCACCCGGCGCCCGGCATTCTGCGCCCGGCGCCCGGCATTCTGCGCCCGGCGCCAGCAGCTGTCAGCCCTCGTACGCCTCCGCGTGCGCCGACGCCAGCATCAGATAGCCCTCGCCGTTCAACTTGATCCCGGCGCGCTCGTCCTCCGTCAGCTCCCGGCGGACCTTGCCCGGCACTCCGGCGACCAGCGAGCCTGGCGGTATCTGCGCGCCCTGCGGCACCACCGCACCGGCCGCCACCAGCGAGCCGGTGCCCACCCGGGCGCCGTTGAGCACCACGGCACCCATGCCGACCAGGACGTCGTCCTCGATCACGCAGCCGTGCAGCACCGCATTGTGACCCACCGTCACCCGCTGCCCGACCACCAGCGGGAATCCGGGGTCGGCGTGCAGCGTGCAGTTGTCCTGGACGTTGCTCGCCGCGCCGACCGCGATGGTCTCGGCGTCGGCCCGCAGCACTGCGCCGTACCAGACGCTCGCCCCCTCGGCGAGCGTCACGGCGCCGACCACCACAGCGTTCGGCGCGACGAAGGCACCTGGGTGGACCTCGGGCACCAGGCCCCCGACGGCGGCGATCAACGGCTCTGCCATGACACTCCCTCATCTCTGCTCGGTTGCCGGTAGCAGATCACACTCCCCTTGCCGCTTACCATCCCCTATTTCTGCAGGCGGTCTTAGCGTGAACATTTCACGAAACAGGCATGGAAGGCCCTGGCGCCGGACAACCATCCGACTTACGTCCGACCAACCGTCACCCACCGCACCGGAGGCCCTTCGTGCGTAAGAGGATCATCGCCGCCGCCGCGAGCGCCGTACTGCTGCTGCTCGCCGTACCGGCCTCGGCCGCCGCCCCGACCCCGGGCGCGCCGGGGATCGGGGACCCGTACTACCCGACGTACGGGAACGGCGGTTACGACGTCTCGCACTACGACCTCAGGCTGAAGTACCAGCCGGCCACCGACCTCCTGGAGGGCACTGCGACGATTCTCGCCACCGCGACGCAGGACCTCTCCCGCTTCGACCTCGACTTCGCGCTGGACGTGAGCGAGGTGCTCGTCAACGGCCGCCCGGCGCGGTTCGCCGCCGACGGCGTGCAGGAGCTGGTGGTGACCCCGGCGGCCCCGCTGCCCAAGGGGTCGGCCGTGACCGTCGTCGTCCGGTACTCGGGCACCCCCTCCGAGGTCTCCCGGTACGGTTTCACCGCGTGGCACCGCACCCCGGACGGCGCGGTCGCGGCCGACGAGCCCGAATCCGCCTGGTGGTGGTTCCCGAGCAACGACCACCCGGCCGACAAGGCGACCTTCGACGTCTCCGTGCTCGTCCCCGAGGGGACGCAGGCGATCAGCAACGGCGTGCTCACCTCGCAGAGTTCGCAGCGCGGCTGGACGCGCTACAACTGGCGCGAGAACAAGCCCCAGGCGACCTACCTCGCCACTCTCGCGGTCGGCCGCTTCGACCTCACCACCGGCACCAGCGCCGGTGGGGTGCCGGTGATCAACGCCTACAGCAAGGACCTCGGCGACAACGACGGCGCGGCCCGCGCCAGCGTCGAGCGCACCGGCGAGATCGTCGACTGGCTGAGCGGCATCTTCGGGCCCTACCCGTTCAGCAGCGTCGGCGGGTACGTGCCGAACGTGCCCACCCACTACGCCCTGGAGACGCAGACCCGGGTCTTCTACAGCCCGGCCCAGTTCGCGGGCGGTGCCAACACCTCGGTCGTCGTGCACGAGCTGGCCCACCAGTGGTACGGCGACAGCGTCTCGTTGGAGCGCTGGAGCGACATCTGGCTGAACGAGGGCTTCGCCCGGTACGCCCAGTGGCTCTGGTCGGAGCACGAGGGCGAGGGCACCGCCCAGGAGCTGGCCGACTACGTCTACGCCTCGCACCCCGCCGACGACCCGTTCTGGCAGGTCGAGCCGGGTGACCCGGGTGCCGACGACCCGTTCGCCCTGGCGGTGTACGACCGTGGTGCGCTCGCCGTCCAGCAGTTGCGGGGTGCGGTCGGCGACGAGGCGTTCTTCCGCATCCTGCGGGCCTGGCCCACCGAGCACCGCTACGGCAACGCCACCGTCGCGCAGTTCCAGGCACTCGCCGAACGGATCTCCGGCAAGCCGCTCGGCCCGCTCCTGCAGACCTGGCTCTACACCCCCGGCAAGCCCGCCGGGCCTGCGCCGGCCGCCCTGCGCCAACCGCACTCCTGGCAGCAGATCGAGGCCACCGGCGAGCACGGGAGCCGAGCCGGGAGCCACGCCGACAGCCGAGCCGGAACCCGCGTCGGGGGTCAGCTCGGGGCGAGCCAGTAGGACTGGTCGAGCGGGGCGCGGCTGCTCAGGTCCGCCCGGACCTGAGCAGCCAGCTTGCGGGTGTCCCGGCGGTTGACCGTCGCGCCGATCCCGGCGCCCACCAGCAGCGGCGTGAGCGACGGCAGCCGCCGCAACGAGCTGCGGACCAGCCGATTGCGGACCTTCTGCCGCACCTCGGCCCCCACCGCGACAGCCGCCAGGCTGGCGGCGGGGGCGATCAACGCCGAGCGGTCGATGCCGCGCCGGTCCGCCCAGGCGGTGACGTACCCGGCGGTCCGCTGGGCGAGCGTGCCCTTGGGTGCCTGGCCGTAGACCTCGTGCAGCTCCGCGATCAGCTTGATCTCGACGGCGGCCACGGCCAGCGCCTCCGCCGCGATCTCCAGCGGCATCGCGGGCGGCACGGGCAGCATCGCCGCCGCGCCGATGCTCGCCCCGACCGCGCCGGAGGCCCGGCAGGCGCCCAGCACCAGGCGGTCGGCCAACTCCTCGGGGGTCGCCGCGTCCGGGTGCTGGGCCCGCAGGGTCGCCAGGTCGCGGACGGGGATGCGGGGCGCCGCGTCGAGCAGCCGGTCGGCGAGCGCCCGGCCGCCCTTCCCGGCGGCGGCGCCGCCCTTGCCGAGCAGCCCGGTGATCGAGGAGACCAGCGCAGCGGCCCGCCGCGCCCCGGTGGTCTCCCGGGGTTCCCGGCGCTCCATCTCGGTGGAGAGCGCCGCCAGCTCCTCGGCGGCCCGGCCGTCCCCCGGCTCCGCCCCGGCCTGCTTGCCGCGCCTGCGCATGATTCCCATGCAGAGCGCCTACCCGGACAGCGGCCCGGCCACCCCCGCACGGACCGTAATGTGCTCGCCCGGCCGCACCGGCCGCATTAGGTTGGGCGCCATGTCAGACATGTCAGAACTGCGTACCGAACGCCTGCACCTGCGCGGATGGCGGGACTCCGATCTCGACCCGTGGGCCGCGATGAACGCCGACCCCGAGGTCCGCGAGTACTTCCCCGGCCTGCTCACCCGGGAGCAGGCTGCGGGCTCGATCCAGCGCTTCCAGCAGGACATCACCGAGCGTGGGTACGGGTTCTGGGCCGTCGAGGTGGCGGCGACCGGCGAGTTCATCGGCTTCACCGGCCTGGACGCGGTCGACGACGGGATGCCCTTCACCGGCGTCGAGATCGGCTGGCGGCTCACCCGCAGCGCCTGGGGCCACGGCTACGCCACCGAGGCCGCCCGCGCCTGCCTCGACCTCGGCTTCCGGCAGCTCGGCCTGCCCGAGATCCTCGCCGTCACCGCCGTCGGCAACCTCCGCTCGCAGGCCGTCATGGAGCGCCTGGGCATGACCCGCGACCCCGCCGACGACTTCGACGACCCGGACGTCCCCGAGGGCCCGCTCCGGGCGAGCGTCCTCTACCGCATCCGCCCGTAGCGGGCGAGGCCGTAACCGAGGTCACCGGCGGGCCGTTGAAAAGATCATGAAGACGAACCGCACCCGCGGCCGCTACCTCCGCCCGGCCGTCGCCGCCTCTGTCGCCGCCACCGCCCTGCTCGCTCCCCTCCCGGCGGCCGCCGCCGCACCCCGGGCCGCCGGGTCGGTGGAGTTCAAGTACGACGCCCCGCAGATCTCGGAGGAGGGCGACCACGTCCGCTGGCACTGGACGGTCACCAACGCCACCGACGAGGCCGTCCACAAGGTCACGCTGAAGAGCACACTGACGCCGCACCTCCCCATCACCAACGTCTCCGGCCCCTGCGTCGTCTCCCAGACGGCGTCGACGGTGACCTGTACCTGGGACGACCTCCGCCCCGGGCAGTCGGCCGGCGGCGACATCGACGCCGACCTCCCCGAGGACCTGTCCGGCGCCGTGCAGATCAAGGGCCGGATCACCTGGCAGTCGGACGCCCAGGCGCAGGCCCAGCAACAGCCGAAGCCGCAGCACCCGTAACGGCAGGCGCCGGAAACGCCGGAATCCGGCCGTCCCGTGCGTGCAGCACGGGACGGCCGGATTCCTGGACGAGCGGGGTGACCCGGACAGGTCAGACGCTGAGGACCTGGCCCGGCAGGATCAGGTCGGCGTCGCCGCCGATGACCTTGGCGTTGTTGCTGTAGAGCGACTTCCAGTCCAGGCCCTTGGAGGCGGCGATGGAGCTCAGGGTGTCGCCGCTCTTGACGGTGTAGGTGCCACCGTTGCTCTTCGCGGGGGCGGCCGGGGCAGCCGGGGTCTTCTTGGCGGCCTTCGGGGCCTCGGCGGGGGCCGCAGCCTTCGGGGTGGCGGCCTTCGGCGCGGCAGCCTTCGGGGCAGCAGCCTTCGGGGTGGCGGCCAGCGGGGCGCGCTGCTCCGAGCGGGAGGCCGCAGCGGAGGAGGAAGAGGAGGAGGAGGACGAGGTGTCGACCTGGGCGGCGGCGCCACCCTTGGTCAGGCCCGCCTTGACGGAGCAGACCGGCCAGGCGCCGGGGCCCTGGTCGGCGAGCACCTTCTCGGCGACGGCGATCTGCTGCGCCTTGCTCGCCTGGTCGGCGGAGGACGCGTACTGGGTGCCGCCGTAAGCGGCCCAGGTGCTCGGGGTGAACTGCAGGCCGCCGGAGAAGCCGTTGCCGGTGTTGATGCTCCAGTTGCCGGTGCTCTCGCACTGGGCGACCGCGTCCCACGTGGACACGGAGGCGGCGGAGGCCGAGGTGGCCGTGACGAGGCCGGCCACCGGGAGGGCCACGAGGGCGCCACCCATGAGGGCCATCCGAACGCGGTTGCGCTTCGGGGCGGTGGTGGTGGCAGCGGCGGTCTCGTTACGGAAAGTCAATGCAGATCCTCTCGGAAACCCCGGGGTGGACATCACGACGAGACCCGCGAGGGTCAGGTCGGTACGTCTCGCTCGACGGGCGGCCGCTCACGTCTCGTACGTGGCCTGCCGCCCCGGCCACCCGCTCCGCGTTCACGACCACCGGGTGGGTGGGCGCTGCGGGGGTGAAACCCGGGTAGTGCTCGGTGCACTGGTTACGAAGTTACGAGCGAACCGGGGGCAGAGACAAGGATTCTGGCGAAATCCCAGCTCAGCACCTTGTTACCGCAGGTAATGGCAGAAGTGCGGGCCAGTGCTCAGGCGGATTCCGGCCCTCGGTCAAGATCGCCGAGGCCGCCGTTGTGCCCGCCGCCACACCCCGAACCGCGTGACGCCGGGCACGTTCTGCACCCGCCGCGACGGCTCAGACACGCACCGCGAGATTCTGCGCCGCCGGTTCGGCGCCTGCGGTGGCCCCGCTCACAGCGGCCTCGTCGCCCTCCCGGTCGAGGGCCCAGGAGAGCGCCGCGATCACGAATCCGACGGCCGCCAACCCGGCTCCGACCAGCGCGGGCGAGACCCAGCCGAGGCCCGCGCTCAGCGCCAGCCCGCCGAAGAACGCGCCCTGGGCGTTGGCCAGGTTGAAGGCTCCCTGGACGGTCGCCGAGGCAAGGGTGGGCGCTCGCCGGGCCTTCTGCAGCACCAGCGTCTGCACGGTGGGCACGGTCGCGAAGCCGAACAGGCCGATCAGCACCACCGTCACCGCCGCCGACCACTCGGTGCGCGCCGTCACCGAGAACGCGGCCAGCGCCAGCGCCATCAACAGGAAAGCCGCGCAGATCGCGGGCCGCAGCGCGCGGTCGGCCGCGTACCCGCCGATCGCGTTGCCGAGCGTCATCCCGACGCCGAACAGCGCCAGCACCAGCGTCACCGACCCCTCGCCGAAGCCCGCGACCTCGGTCAGGATCGGCGCGATGTAGCTGTAGCAGGCGAACAGGCCGGCGCAGCCGAACACCACGGTGCCGAGCGCCAGCCAGAGCTGCCCGCTCCGGAAGGCCGCCAGCTCCTGCCGCAGCCCGCCGTGCGGGTGGCTCGGCAGCTGCGGGACGAGCCGGGCGATCGCCAGCGTGCCGAGCGCGCCGATGCCGACGACCACGAGCATCGCGGCCCGCCAGCCCAGGTGCTGGCCGAGCAGGGTCGCGCCGGGCACGCCGACGATGTTGGCGATCGTCAGCCCCGAGAACATCACCGAGACCGCACGGGCCCGCAGGTGCGGCGCGGCAAGTTCGGCGGCGGCCACCGCCCCGGCACCGAAGAACGCCCCGTGCGGCAGCCCGGTGACGAACCGCGCCCCGACCAGCGGCCAGAACCCCGGCGCCACGGCGCAGAGCAGGTTGCCGAAGGTGAAGAGTGCGGCCAGCCCGGTCAGCACGGCCTTCCGGGGCAGTCGCGCGGTGGCGGCGGTGAGCAGCGGCGCACCGACCACCACGCCGACCGCGTACGTGGAGATCACCCAGCCGACCTGGGGGATCGAGACGTGCAGGTCGCCGGCGATCTGCGGCACGAGCCCCATAGCGGCGAACTCGGTGGTGCCGATCGCGAACGCGACGACGGCAAGGGCGACGAGCGCCAGCGGCATGACGTGGAATCTCCGAGGTTCGGGCCGGAGGCGGGCGCCGCTGACCGCCGGTCGTACGAGGGGTGCGGCGTGATTGTATCGGCCGGGTGAGTGCCAGAATTCGGACCGTGCGCGGCCGAGTGGTCGCGCCGTGGGAGGAGATGCTCGTGGACACCCAGGCCGGGCCGGTCGCCGCTGTCGACATCGGCGGCACCAAGATCGCGGCGGCCCTGGTGGCCGAGGACGGCACCCTGCTGGCCCGCACCCAGCGGCCCACCCCCGCGGACTCCGACGGCGAGACCGTCCTGAAGACCCTGCTGGACGCCCTCGACGAGCTGACCGCCTCCCCCGCCTGGACGGGAGTCCGGGCAGTCGGCGTGGGCAGCGCCGGGCCGGTCGACACCGCCCTGGGCACCGTCAGCCCCGTCAACATCCCCGGCTGGCGGGCCTTCCCCGTGGTCGAGCGGATCTCCGGGCACCTCGGCGGCCGGCTGCCCGTGGTGCTGGCCGGGGACGGCATCGCGATCGCCGCCGCCGAGCACCGCTTCGGCGCGGCGCGGCCGTACGACAACGCGCTGTGCATGGTCGTCTCCACCGGGGTCGGCGGCGGGCTGGTGCTGGGCGGCGCCCTGCACACCGGCCGGACGGGCAACGCCGGGCACATCGGCCACATCAGCGTCGACCTGAACGGCGACCCGTGCCCCTGCGGCGGCCGGGGCTGCCTGGAGCAGCTGGCCAGCGGCCCCGCGATCGCCCGCCACGCCCTCCGTACGGGCTGGCGCCCCCTCGGCGCCGACACCTCCGCCGCCGCAGTGGCCGTCTCGGCCGCCGCAGGCGACCCGCTCGCCCTCGCCGCCTACGACCGGGCGGGCCGCGCCCTCGCCGCAGGGATCGCGGCCACCGCGACGCTCGTCGAACTCGACGCCGTGGTCATCGGCGGCGGCGTGGCCCAGGCCGGCGAGCTGCTCCTCTCCCCCCTCCGCCGCCACCTCACCACCTACGCCGCTCTCCCCTTCACCACCGGCCTCCACCTCCACCGCGCCCAGCTCGGCCCCGACGCCGGCCTGGTCGGCGCCGCCGCAGTGGCGGCGTAGCCGCAGCTTTTGCTTTCAGGGGCGCGGGGCTCTGCTTGATTCACTGCGTGCGCGAACGAAAGGCCTCCGCCTGTCACCGGGCGGTCCGAGCCAGTTGCACCCCGAGACCGAGGTGCGCAGCAGGGTGCGACGTGCGCGCCCCTGGCGGCTTCGCCGTGAGCGCCGGAGCTCGCCGTGGGACGATGACAAGGCTTAGTTCCGACCCCCGGGCGGTTGCGTGATGCAGACCGACGAGCAGCAGCAGGGCTTGCTGATGGTGCCGATCGCCACCGCGCTGATCGACGGGGACGGCCGCATCCTGCACTGGAGCACCGACGCCGAAGCCCTGCTGGGGTACAGCGCCGAGGAGGCCGTCGGCGCGTTCGCGGCGCAGATCCTGGTGACCGAGGAGCAGCGGTCGCAGGTGCTCGGGCTGTTCGAGGGGATCGTGAGCGGGAAGGCCTGGTCGGGGGTGTTCCCGGTGCTGCACCGGGCGGGGCACCACGTGAACCTGGAGTTCCGTACGCATCCGATCGCGGGCCCGGACGGGCGGCCGCTGGTGCTGGCGGTGGCCTCGGACGTGACGGCGCTGCGCGAGCTGCAGGCGGACCTCACGGTGCTGGACGGGTTCTTCACGCAGTCGCCGGTCGGGATGGCCGTCTACGACCCGCAGCTGCGGTTCGTCCGGCTGAACGACGCGCTGGCGGCGGTGAACGGGATGGCGGTGGAGGAGCACCTCGGGCGGCGGGTGACGGAGATCCTGCCGGGGATCAACGCCACCGAGGTGGAGTCGGTGATGCGGCAGGTGCTGGCGACCGGCCGGGCGGTGATCGACACCCGCTCGCACGGCCGCACTCCCGGCGATCCGGACAACGACCGTGCCTGGTCGGCCTCGTACTTCCGGCTGGACCAGCCCAACGGCGAGGTGCTGGGCGTGAGTTCGACCATCGTGGACGTCACGGAGCACTACCGGGCGGAATCCCGGGCGGCCCGCGCCACCGAGCGGCTCTCGCTGTTGGTGGACGCCACCGCGTCGATCGGCACGACGCTCGATCTGCGGCGCACGGCAACGGAGTTGGCCGAGGCGATGGTGCCGCGGCTGTGCGACGTGAGCGGGGTGTACGTGCTGGAGCGGCTGGTCTCCGGCAAGCCGGACGACGCCTCGGGCGATCGCTGGGTGCGGCGTCTGGCGCTCTCGACCGTCGACCCGGAGTACCCGGTGGAGCATCTGCCGACGGAGGCGGTGTACCGGATACCGCCGGAGTCCGCCTACGCCGAGGCGATGGCCTCGGGCCGCAGCCTGGTGGCGCGTTCCTGGGAGCTGCCGCTGCTGGGCCCGGGGATACCGGAGGAGCGGATGCGCGCCTACCGGGGCAGGCGCTCGCGCTCGGTGCGGATAGCGCCACTGGTCGCCCGGGGGTCGGTGCTCGGCATGGTGGTGTACTCCCGGCGCGGGGAGCGGGAGTCCTTCCTGGAGGCGGATCTGACGATCGGCGACGAGCTGGTCTCCCGGGCGGCGGTCGCGATCGACAACGCCCGGCTCTACCAGCGCCAGCACGAGATCGTGTTGACCAGGGCGCAGGCGCTGCGCGAGGCGAAGGCGGCGCAGGAGCGGCTGTCACTGGTCAACTCGGCCTCGGCGAGCATCGGTACGACACTCGATCTGGCCCAGACCGCCCGGGAGTTGGCGCAGATCTCGACGCCCCGGCTGGCGGACATGGTGGTGGTGGAAGTGCTCGACTCGCTGGTGCAGGGCGAGACCTCCCCGCCGCCGGACCGGGCCGACCGCTCCGCGCTGCTGCGCCGGATGGCCTTCCACACCTCGCCCGCCTCCGCGATGCAGCCGGTGGCGCCGGTCGGCAGCGTGCACCGCTTCCACCCGTCCACGCCGTACGCCTGGGCGCTGGCTCACCGACGGCCGTTGCTGGTACCGAGGTTGGACCAGTCCGGGATGACCTGGTTCGCCGACGACCCGGAGCGGGCGGCGGCCATCGAGCGTGACGGGGTTCGCTCGATGATGGTGGTGCCGCTGATCGCCCGGGGTTCGACGGTGGGCGTGGCGGCGTTCTTCCGCAATGTCACCGAGCAGGTCTACACCGAGGAGGACTTGTCGCTGGCCGGTGAGTTGGCGGCCCGCGCGGCGGTGTCGATCGACAACGCGCTGCTCTACACGCGGGAGCGGGACGCGGCCCGGCAGCGGCAGCTCGCGCTGGAGGAGGCGCACGCCGCCCAGCAGCGGCTGGCCCTGCTCAACGAGGCCAGCACCCGGATCGGTACCACCCTCGATCTGCAGCGCACCGCACAGGAGTTGGTGGAGACGGTGATCCCGAGATTCGCCGACTTCGTCACCGTCGACCTGCTGGAGGCCGTGCTGGAGGGCGACGATCCCGCCCCCGTGCCGCCCGACGGCCGGGCGTTGATGCGGGCGGTGGCCGTCGGCGAGATCGGTGACTCCGCGACGATGGCCGGCGCGGCGGACGCGGTCGGCGAGGCGACCCGGTCGGCGAAGCTGTACGCGGAGAGCCTGCGGTCCGGGCGGTCGATCCTGGTCGCCGAGGTGGACGAGGCCGCGCTGCACCGGATCGTCGCCTCGCCGGACCGGGTCGAGCCCAGCCTGGCGGCGGGCGTGCACTCGTACCTGATGGTGCCGCTGCTGGCCCGGGGTGTGGTGCTCGGCGGCGCGGAGTTCATCCGGACGGCGAACCCGGAGCCGTTCGGCCCGGCGGACGTGGCGATGGCGGAGGAGCTGGCGGCGCGGGCGGCGGTCTGCATCGACAACGCCCGGCTGTACCGGCGCGAGCGGGACACCGCGCTGACGCTCCAGCGCAGTCTGCTGCCACAGGAGGTGCACCGCTCGCTGGGCATGGAGATCGCGTACCGGTACCTGCCGAGCAGTGTGGTCAGCGAGGTCGGCGGTGACTGGTTCGACGTCGTCCCGCTCTCCGGCGGGCGGGTCGCGCTGATCGTCGGCGACGTGATGGGCCACGGCATCCGGGCGGCCGCGACTATGGGACAACTCCGCACCGTGGCCCGGACGTTGATCACCATGGACATGGACCCGGCGCGGGTGATGCGGCGGCTCGACGAGGCCGCCTCGGCCGTCGGCGAGGGACAGTTCGCGACCTGTGTCTGTGTCGTCTACGACCCGCTCGACCGCAGCTGCACCGCCTGCTCCGCCGGGCACCTGCCGCCGGTCGTCGGCACTCCGGACGGCGCAGCCGAACTGCTGGAGCTCCCGACCGGGGCGCCGCTCGGCATCGGCGGGGTGCCGTTCGAGAGCGTCCGGTTCTCGCTGCCCGACGACGGCATCCTGGTGCTCTACACCGACGGGCTGGTCGAGCGGCGCGGCCAGGACCTCGACGAGGGCCTGGAGGTGCTGCGCCGCACCGTCGCCGACCGGCAGCCGACCCTGGAGCAGACCTGCGACGCCGTGCTCGCCGCCCTCGACGCGCACAGCGGGCAGGACGACATCGCCGTGATCATGGCGCACGTGCGCCCCGTCGACACGTACCGGCTGGCCGTTCTGCCGCTGGCCGGGGATCTCGCGATGGTCGGGCACGCCCGCCGGTTCACCCGCGACACGCTGGCCGGCTGGGAGCTGGGCACGCTCAGCGACCTGGCCGAGCTGCTCACCAGCGAGCTGATCACCAACGCCCTGACACACGCCGGGGCCCCCACCGAACTGCGCATCTTCCGCAACCGCCTGCTGACGGTCGAGGTCGCCGACATCGACAGCCACCCGCCGATGCTGCGCCGCGCGGCGGATTCGGACGAGGGCGGGCGCGGCATGCACCTCGTCAACGAACTGGCCCACCGCTGGGGCAGCCGCAGCACCACCGAAGGCAAGGTGGTCTGGTACGAGCTGGAGATCCCGCCCGGCGGCGCGTGGCACCCCGGCCCACCTCCCTAAGGCAGTACCACCATGGACACCCGACCCGCTCCGACCCCGCCCACTCCGGCCCGACCCGCCCGTCGACTCGCCGCCCTCCCCTGCGGACGGCGCAGCAAGTGGGTGGTGCTCCTGCTCTGGCTGGTGCTGGTCGCCGTGGCCGGGCCGCTGGCGGGCAAGCTGATGGGGGCGGAGGACAACCAGGCCTCCAGCTGGCTGCCCGGCAGCGCCGAGTCGACGCAGGTGCTGAAGGAGCAGCGGGCCTTCCAACCCGTCGACCTGGCCCAGGCGGTGGTGGTGTACGAGCGCGACACCGGGATCACGGCGGTCGACCGCGTCAAGGCGGCGCAGGACGCGACCGCCTTCGCCGGCGCCCCGCACGTGCTCGGCCGGGTGATCGGCCCGGTGCCCTCCGCCGACGGGAAGGCGCTGCAGACCATCGTGCCGGTCGACATCGGCACCGGCGGCTGGAACGACCTCCGCCCGGCCGTGGACAGCCTGCGCGCGACGGCCGCCACCGACAACCAGGGCATGGCGACGCACGTCACCGGCCCCGCCGGGGTGGGCGCCGACCAGGCGGCTGCCTTCGCGGGCATCGACGGCACGCTGCTGGTCGCGACGGTGGGCGTGGTGGTGGTCCTGCTTCTCCTCACATATCGTTCGCCCGTCCTTTGGATCCTTCCGCTGCTCTGCGCGGGCACCGCGCTGACGGGCGCCGAGGCGCTGATCTACCTGCTAGCCAAGCACGCCGGGCTGACGGTGAACGCGCAGAGTGCGGGCATCCTGATCGTGCTGGTGCTCGGCGCCGGCACCGACTACGCCCTGCTGCTGACGGCCCGCTACCGGGAGGAGCTGCGCCGGCACGAGGACCGGCACGAGGCGATGGCCTTCGCCCTGCACCGCGCCGGGCCCGCGATCGGGGCGAGTTCGGCGACGGTGGTCCTCTCGATGCTCTGCCTGTTGATCGCCGAGATGAACTCGACCCGGGGTCTCGGCCCGGTCTGCGCGATCGGGGTGCTGGTCGCGCTGCTGGCGATGGTCACGCTGCTGCCCGCGCTGCTGGTGATCTGCGGGCGGTGGGTGTTCTGGCCCGTGCGCCCGGCCTTCGGCACGCCGGAGCCGACGGCGAGCGGCCGTTGGGCCCGGATCGGCGGCTGGATCGGGCGGCGGCCGCGCAAGGTCTGGATCGGCACCGGCCTGGCGCTGGCGGCCTGCTGCCTCGGGCTGATCTCGCTGAACGCCAACGGCCTGAGCACGGCCGGGACGTTCACTGGCACCCCCGACTCGGTGACCGGCCAGCAGGTGCTGGCGGAGCACTTCCCGGCCGGCACCGGATCACCGCTGTCGATCCTCAGCACCGCCGGGTCCGCCGCGACCGTCCGGCAGACGGCAGCGAGCACGCCCGGTGTCGCGGACACCACGCCACCGCTGGTCAGCAAGGGCACGGCCTTCTTCCAGGCGACGCTGACCGACCCGCCGGACAGCAGCCAGGCCAAGGCGACGGTCGACCGCGTCCGGGCCGCCGTGCACGCCGTGCCGGGCGCGGACGCGAAGGTCGGCGGCAACACGGCGGTCGTCCTGGACATCCAGCGGGCGGCGAGCCACGACAACCGGGCGATCATCCCGGTGGTGCTGGTCGTGGTGATGGTGATCCTGGCTGGGCTGCTGCGGGCGATCGTGGCGCCGCTGGTGCTGATCGCCACCGTGGTGCTCAGCTACGCGGCGGCGCTCGGCATCAGCGCGTTCTTCTTCACGCACGTGTTCCACTTCGAGGGCGAGGACAACGCCTTCCCGCTGTTCGTCTTCGTCTTCCTGGTCGCGCTCGGCATCGACTACAACATCTTCCTGATGACGCGCGTCCGGGAGGAGGCGCAGCACCGGGGCACCCGTGCGGGCGCGGTGGCCGGGCTGGCCGCCACCGGCGGTGTGATCACCTCCGCCGGGCTGATCCTGGCCAGCACCTTCGGTGTGCTGGGCACCCTCCCGGTGGTGGGCTTCGCCGAGATCGGCTTCGCGGTGGCGCTCGGCGTGCTGCTGGACACGCTGGTGGTCCGTTCGGTGCTGGTCACGGCGCTGACGATGGATCTGGACCGGCGGATGTGGTGGCCGCACGCGCTGTCACGGAAATGAGTGCCGTCCGGGCACGGTGCTCTGCTAACGTCGAAAGCATGAGGCTTGCAGCTGCGATGACGACGACGCCGAGGAGTGTCCCGGCGCGCTGACAGCTGTTGTCCGAAGCCCCGGGGCGAGTGCCCCGGGGCTTCGCCGTGCGGTCACTCGCCCTCCCCCTCGTGAGGAGACCGCCATGCACGACCACCGCAAGCTCGGCCGCGAGCTGGACCTGTTCGACACCGACCCGCTGATCGGCTCCGGCCTGCCGTACTGGCTGCCCGCCGGGGCCGCCGTGCGGCACAGCCTGGAGCAGTACGTGCTGCGCGAGGAGCGCCGGGCCGGCTACCGGCACGTGTACTCGCCGGTGCTCGGCAAGCGCGAGCTGTACGAGATCTCGGGCCACTGGCAGCACTACAGCGAGGACATGTTCCCGGCGATGGAGCTGGGCGGCGAGCAGTTCGTGCTGCGGCCGAGCCTGTGCCCGCACCATGCCGTGATGTACCGCTCCCGCCCGCACAGCTACCGCGAACTGCCGCTGCGGCTCGCCGAGTTGGGCGGCATGTACCGCTCGGAGCTGTCCGGTGTACTGGGCGGGCTGACCAGGGTGCGGGCGATCCAGCTCAACGACGCCCACATCTTCTGCACCCCCGAGCAGGTCGCCGAGGAGGCCCGGGGCGCCCTGGAGCTGATCGGCCGGGCGTACCGGGCGCTCGGCATCCGGGGCGCCCGGTACCGGCTCTCGCTGCCGGGGCCGGGTGGCAAGTACATCGCCGACCCGGGGCTGTGGGAGCGTTCCAGCGCCCTGCTGCGGGAGGTGCTGGACGGCTTGGGCGTGCCGTACGAGGAGGCCGAGGGCGAGGCCGCCTTCTACGGGCCGAAGATCGACGTGCAGATCGCCGACAGTGCGGGCCGCGAGTCGACCCTCTCGACCGTGCAGATCGACTTCCACCAGCCGGAGCGCTTCGACCTGCACTACATCGGCCCGGACGGCGCCAGGCACCGCCCGGTGATGATCCACCGCAGCATCATCGGCAGCGTGGAACGCGCCGTCGCCCACCTGATCGAGCAGCACGGCGGCGCCTTCCCCAGCTGGCTGGCCCCCGTCCAGGTGGTGGCCCTCCCGGTCTCCGAGGAGGAGCTGCCCGCCGCCGGGCAGCTCGTCCGCCGCTGCCTCGACCTGGGCCTGCGGGCCGAGCTCGCCGGCCCCGACCAGGGCACCCTCGGTGCCCGGGTCCGGGCCGCCCGGCTCGCCCCCTACCAGGCGGTCATCGGCCCCCGGGAGGCGGCCACCGGGCAGCTCGCGCTGCGCCTGCGGGACGGCCGCCGGCTCGAACCCCTGCCGGTGGAGGCGGCGTTGGCACAGATCCTGGACGAGGCGGGCGTCTGAGCAGCCGGGCCTACTGCGGGGTGACGTACGCCCCCGAGATGCCGCCGTCGACGAGGAAGGTGTTGGCGGTCATGAAGGAGGAGTCGTCGCTCGCCAGGAAGGCGACGGCGGCGGCGATCTCGGTCGGCTCGGCGAACCGGCCGAGGGGGATGTGGACCAGGCGGCGGGCGGCGCGCTCCGGGTCCTTGGCGAACAGCTCCTGGAGCAGGGGGGTGTTCACCGGGCCGGGGCAGAGGGCGTTGACGCGGATGCCCTCGCGGGCGAACTGCACGCCCAGCTCGCGGGACATCGCCAGCACGCCGCCCTTGGAGGCGCTGTAGGAGATCTGCGAGGTCGCCGCGCCCATCACCGCGACGAAGGACGCGGTGTTGATGATCGAGCCCTTGCCCTGGCGCTGCATGTGCGGGATGGCGTACTTGCAGCAGAGGTAGACGCTGGTGAGGTTGACCTCCTGGACGCGCTTCCAGGCGTCCAGGCCGGTGGTGAGGATGGAGTCGTCGTCGGGCGGCGAGATCCCGGCGTTGTTGAAGGTGATGTCGAGGCTGCCGTACTCCGCGACGGCGGTCTCGTACATCGCGCGGACGGCGTCCTCGTCGGTGACGTCGGCCTGGATGAAGAGGCCGCCGACCTCGAGCGCGGCGGCCTTGCCGGAGGCCTCGTCGAGGTCGACGCAGACGACCTTCGCACCCTCGGCGGCGAAACGGCGGGCGGTGGCGAGGCCGATGCCGCTGCCGGCGCCGGTGATGACGGCCACGCGGCCTTCGAGACGGTTGGTCATGGTGGTCACTCCTCGGTCGAGATGAAGACGTTCTTGGTTTCGGTGAAGGCGTTCAGGGCGTCCGGCCCGAGCTCCCGGCCGAGGCCGGACTGCTTGAACCCGCCGAAGGGGGTGGAGTAGCGCACGGAGGAGTGCGAGTTGACGGAGAGGTTGCCCGCCTCCACCCCGCGTGCCATCCGCAGCGCCCGGCCGACGTCCCGGGTCCAGATCGAGCCGGAGAGGCCGTACTCGGTGGAGTTGGCGATCCGCAGCGCGTCCGCCTCGTCCCGGAAGGGGACGACGGCGACGACCGGGCCGAAGATCTCCTCGGTGAAGGCCGGCGAGGCCGGACCGACGGCCAGTACCGTCGGCGGGTACCAGAAGCCCGGCCCTTCGGGAGTACGGCCCTGCACGATGATCGACGAGTCGTCGGGGACGTAGCCGGCCACCCGGGCGCGCTGGGCGGCCGAGATCAGCGGGCCCATCTCGGTCTTCTCGTCGCGCGGGTCGCCCACCCGGACGCCGAGCACGGCCGGCTCCAGCAGTGCCAGGAACTCGTCGTAGACGGTCTGTTCGACCAGGATGCGCGAACGGGCGCAGCAGTCCTGCCCGGCGTTGTCGAAGACGGCGTACGGTGCGGTGGCGGCGGCCTTGGCGAGGTCGGAGTCGGCGAAGACGATGTTGGCGCTCTTGCCGCCCAGCTCCAGCGTCACCGCCTTGACCTGCTCGGCGCAGCCCCTGGCGACGGACTTGCCGACGGCGGTGGAGCCGGTGAAGACCACCTTGCGGACGTCCGGGTGGGTGACGAAGCGCTCCCCCACCACCGGGCCACGACCGGGCAGCACCTGGAAGACGTCCGCCGGGATGCCTGCCTGGAGGGCGAGCTCGGCGAGCCGCAGCGCGGTGAGCGGGGTCAGCTCGGCGGGCTTGAGGACGACGGTGTTGCCTGCTGCCAGCGCGGGGGCGAAGCCCCAGGCGGCGATGGGCATCGGGAAGTTCCACGGCACGATGATGCCGACGACGCCGAGCGGCTCCTGGAAGGTGACGTCCAGTCCCCCTGCGACGGGGATCTGCCGCCCGAACAGCCGCTCGGGCGCGGCGGCGTAGTACTCGATGACGTCGCGGGCGTTGCCGGCCTCCCAGCGGGCGTTGCCCACCGTGTGGCCCGCGTTGGTGACCTCCAGCTGGGCCAGGTGCTCGCGGTCGGCGTCCACGGCGGCGGCGAAGGCGCGCAGCAGCCGGGCGCGGTCGGCGGGCGCGACCCGGCGCCAGCCGTCGAACGCGGCCTTGGCGCGGGCGATCGCGGCGTCGGTCTCGGCGAGACCGGCCATCGCGACCGTCTCGATCACCTCCTCGGTGGCCGGGTTGACCACCTCGAAGAGGTCGGGGCTGGTCATCGGTGACTCTCCTTCACTCCGGTCTCGGTATCGGTGCCGGCCTCGACGAGGGCGTCGAAGAGCCGGGTGTCGGCCGGGTCGGCCTCCGGGTGCCACTGGACGCCCAGCACGAAGCGGTGGCCGGGCAGTTCGACGGCCTCGATCACGCCATCGGCGGCCCAGGCGGCCGCTTCGAGGCCGTTGCCGAGCCTGCCGACGGCCTGGTGGTGGTAGCAGGGGACCTCGGCGGCCGGGCCGAGCAGCTCGGCGATCCGGCTGCCCGCGCCGGTCGTCACGGGCCGGCGGTGGTAGACGGCGGAGGCGATCTGGTGGCTCTCGTCGCCGGTCCGCTCGGGCAGGTGCTGGACGAGCGAGCCGCCGAGCGCGATGTTGAGCAGCTGCATGCCGCGGCAGATGCCGAGCACCGGCAGGTCGCGCTCCAGCGCCCCGGCCAGCAGCTCGAACTCCCAGGCATCACGCACTGGTTGGGGCTTGCCGGTGCGCGGGTGGGCGGGCTCGCCGTACCGGTCGGGGGCGATGTCGGCGCCGCCCGCCAGGACGAGGGCGTCGAGCCGCGCCAGCAGCCGCCCGGCGCCTCTGCCGTGCGGCGGCAGGACGACGGGGATGCCGCCCGCCCGCGTCACGGCGTCGAGGTAACTCCCGTGCAGGACGGCGGCGTTCTGCTGCCAGACGCCCCAGGATGCCTCCTCCAGGTAGCTGGTGATCCCCACCAGCGGCCGCTCGGTCACAGCCGCTCGAATCCGCGGCGCCGCTCCCAGTCGGTCACCGCCGTCTCGAAGGCGGTGAGTTCGACCCGGCCGGCGTGCGTGTAGTGGCGGACGACGTCCTCGCCGAAGGCGGCGGACGCGACCTTGCTGGCCTCGAACGCCGCCACCGCGTCGCGCAGCGTGGACGGCACCCGGGGGGCGTCCGAGGCGTACGCGTTGCCGGTGAACTCGGGCTCCAGGGTGAGCTGTTGCTCGACGCCGTGCAGACCGGCGGCGATCAGCGCGGCGACCGCGAGGTAGGGGTTGACGTCGCCACCGGGCACCCGGTTCTCGAAGCGCAGCGAGGGCCCGTGGCCGACCACGCGCAGCGCGCAGGTGCGGTTGTCGCGGCCCCAGGCGATCGCAGTCGGCGCGAAGCTGCCCGGTGCGTACCGCTTGTAGGAGTTGACGGTCGGGGCCAGCAGCAGCGAGAAGTCCGCGAGGCAGGCGAGCTGCCCGGCGAGGAAGTGCTCCATTACCTTGGAGAAGCCGTGCGGGCCGTCACCGGCCATCACCGAGACGCCGCTGTCGTCGCGCAGGCTCAGGTGGATGTGGCAGGAGTTGCCCTCGCGCTCGTTGAACTTCGCCATGAAGGTGAGGCTGACGCCCTCCTGCGAGGCGATCTCCTTGGCGCCGGTCTTGTAGACCGAGTGGTCGTCACAGGTGACCAGTGCGGGGCCGTACTTGAAGGCGATCTCGTGCTGCCCGAGGTTGCACTCGCCCTTCGCCGACTCGACGGTCAGCCCGGCACCCGTCATCTCGTTGCGCAGGCGGCGCAGCAGCGGTTCGATCCGGGAGGTGCCGAGGATGGAGTAGTCGACGTTGTACTGGTTGACGGGCGTGAGCTGGCGGTAGTCCTTGTCCCAGGCCTGCTCGTAGCTGTCCCGGAAGACGATGAACTCCAGCTCGGTGCCCGCGTACGCGTGCCAGCCGTGGGCGGCCAGCCGGTCCAGCTGGCGGCGCAGGATCTGCCGGGGCGAGACGTCGACGGGGGTGCCGTCGTGGTTCTCCACGTCGCACTGCACCATCACGGTGGCGGGGTGCCAGGGCACCCGGCGCAGGGTGCCGAGGTCGGGCTTGAGGACGAAGTCGCCGTAGCCCGTCTCCCAGGACGAACTCTCGTACCCGTCCACGGTGTTCATGTCGATGTCGACGGCGAGCAGGTAGCCGCAGCCCTCGGCCGCGTGCGGCACGACGTCGGAGAGGAAGAAGCCGGCGGCGATCCGCTTGCCCTGGAGGCGGCCCTGCATGTCGGTCATGGCGAGCACGACGGTGTCGATCTCACCTCCGGCGACGAGGACGCGCAGGTCTTCCAGGGTCAGTTGGGGGCTGCTCATCGGTTCTCCAGTTCGCTCGGCCGGTCGTCGGTGGTCTCCACGAGGCTCTGGACCTTCGGCCCGGTGAACCAGTGCCGGGCCGAGACCAGCCACCACAATCCGGCGGAGCCGAGCACGGCGGCGACCGCGACGGGTGTGTAGTTGAAGCTGAGTGCGGTGATGGGGCTGACGGTGGGGAGCATGAAGAGCACGGTGATCACGACGGTCCAGAGCACCGCCACGGTACCGATCGCCTTGCTCCAACGGCCCAGGTGCCACGGGCCGCGCTGGAAGGCGTCACCCTGACGGAGTCGCAGGAACACCGGTATGACGTAGGCGATGTAGAGCCCGATCACCGAGACGGAGGTGACGGCGGCGTAGGCGGTGGCGTTCCAGAGGTCCTGGGCGCCGAGCAGGAAGGCCCCGCCGGTGGCCAGCCAGACGGCGCTGGTGGGGGTCTGGGTGCGCGGGTTGATCCGGTGCCAGAGGCGGGAGCCGGGCAGTGCGCCGTCCCGCGAGAAGGCGTAGATCATACGGGAGTTGGCGGTGACGGAGGCCATCCCGCAGAAGAACTGGGCGCCGATCACGATCAGCAGGAGCAGCTTCGCGCCGGTCGGACCGATGGCGTCCAGGAAGATCTGCGCAGGCGGCACCCCGGTCGAGCTGGCGAGCGCGCCGTCGTAGTCCTGGATCGCGAAGGTGATGCCCAGCAGCAGGATCCAGCCCGCGACCAGCGACACCAGCACGGAGTTGACGATGCCCTTGGGCCCGGAGCGGGCCGCGTCCTGGGTCTCCTCCGTCATGTGGGCGGAGGCGTCGTAGCCGGTGAGGGTGTACTGCGCGAGCAGCAGGCCCAGCAGGGCGACGTAGAACGAGCTGTGGAAGCCGGTGTTGTTGACGAACTTGGTGAACACGAAGGAGGCGGAGGCGTGGTGGGACGGCAGCAGGGCGAGCGCCCCGACGATGACGGCCACGCCCGCGACGTGCCACCAGACGCTGACGTTGTTGAGGAGCGAGACGAGCTTCACGCCACGGGTGTTGAGCAGCCCGTGCAGCAGCAGGATGACCGCGAAGATCTCGACCGTGTGGGCCGGGGTCGCCGCGATGCCCC
This sequence comes from Kitasatospora sp. McL0602, assembly GCF_052076145.1. NCBI lineage: Bacteria > Bacillati > Actinomycetota > Actinomycetes > Kitasatosporales > Streptomycetaceae > Kitasatospora > Kitasatospora sp. McL0602. The sequence continues at coordinate 217,367 of NZ_CP197246.1, forward strand.
ACTGCATCTCCAGGAAGGCGTTGGTGAAGAACGCGGCGCCGAAGTCGACGCCGGCGGTCACCGCGACCTGGCCCATGAAGTTGAAGTAGCCCGTGAACCAGGCCCACGCGGGCCCGTGGGAGGGCGCCAACTTGGCGGCCCAGTAGTACAACCCGCCCGCCGTGGGGTAGGCGGAGCAGATCTCGGCCATCGCCAGCGCGACGCAGAGCGTCATCGCGCCGACGACAGGCCAGCCCCAGGTGATCAGGGCGGGCCCGCCGGTGGCCATGCCGAAGCCGTACAGCGTCAGGCAGCCGGAGAGGATGGAGACGATCGAGAAGGAGACGGCGAAGTTCGAGAAACCCGACATGGAGCGGGCCAGCTCCTGGGTGTAGCCGAGTTCGCGGAGCCGTTGTTCGTCGGAGTCGGAAGTGGTCTGAACGGAAGACATGCGCGCCCCTGAGGGTTCGGTGGGGGAGTCCGAAACGTGCGCCCACGACACTGTGGCGATCAATGGACCGAAACCAGACCATTGACGTGGTGTGCATGTTTCCCCCCGAGCGGTCACCGCGTCAAGGGGTCAAGTCGTGATCCACTTCGGCACCCGGTCGGGCGTCGCACCTCGGTACGATTCCCGGGTGGACACCGCAGACGAACGCGACACACAGATGGACTGGCAGGGCGGCGCGATCTTCCGGCCCGTCCGGACGGGCAACGCGTTCGAGGAGACGGTCGAACGGATCCTGGAGGCGATCAAACTCGGCGTCTTCGGTTACGGCGACCGCCTCCCCGCCGAACGCGAGCTCGCCGCCCGGCTGCACGTCAGCCGCGAGACGCTGCGCGACGCCATCCGCTCGCTCCAGCAGGCCGGCTGCGTCGAATCCCGCCGGGGCCGCTACGGCGGCACCTTCGTCACGTACCGCCTCCCGCCGCCCGACCTCGGCGAACTCCGGCGCGCCGTACAGGACATGGGCACCGAACTCGAGGACGCCCTCACCTACCGGCTGGTCCTGGAGACGGGCGCCTCCGAGCAGGCTGCCAGGCGCACCCTGACCGCGGACGAACGCGCCTACCTCACGGGCCGCCTCACCGACCTGGAGGAGGCGACCGCCGAGGAGTACCGCCAGCTCGACTCCCGCTTCCACCTGGCGATCGCCGAACTCACCGGCTCCCACACCCTGGCGACCGGCATCGCGGAGAGCCGCATGCGGCTCAACGACCTCCTCAACGCCATCCCGATGCTGGAGCGGAACATCATGCACGCCTCCGAGCAGCACCGCGCCATGGCCGAGGCCATCCTCGCCGGAGACATCGAGGCCGCCCGCCGCAGCACCGAGGAGCACCTCGAAGCCACCGCAGCCCTCCTGCGGGGCTTCCTCGGCTGACGCAGCCCCTACGCCCCTCGGACCACGAGGTCGGCGAGCAGCTCGCGGGTGGCGTCGGTGACGGCCTCGACGGCGCGGTCGAAGGCCTCGCGGTTGTGGGCGGCGGGCGCCCGGAAGCCGGACACCTTGCGGACGTACTGGAGGGCCGCCGCGTGGATGTCCTCCTCGGTGACGTCGGGCATCAGGGGCGGTCTGAGGGTCTTGATGCTTCGGCACATGCCCCCAGTCTGCCTCTCAGCCCGAGCTCTTCGGGGACGCCTCCGCAGATCCGCTCGCACTCCCGCCCGCGCTGCCGGCCCCGCTGGGCGCACCGCTCCCGACGCCCGCGCCCGTGTGCGCACCCGCGCTCGGGCTGCCGCTCACCTTGGCACTGCCGCTCGAACCCGTCCCCGGGCTCGCACTCGACGGCCCGCTCGGCGCTGCGGAGCCGCTCGCCCCGACCGAGGCGGAGAACGACTGGCCGCTGGTCGGGTCGACCACCACGATCCGCTTGACAGGGCTCGCCGCCGGGCTGACCACCACGACCTGCCGTTCGTCGAAGTCCTTCCAGGGCGTGCCGCTGTAGGAGACGGCGGTGGGCAGCGCGGCCGGCGGCAGCAGCGGGTTGCCGCACGCGCACCGGACCCTCGGCAGCCCCCTGGTGTCCACCAGCACCGCCGTCCCCGCCTGGAGGACGGACTGGAAGGGCGTCGCGGCGGAGCCGCTGAAGCCGTGGTTGGTGACCCGGGTGTCGACCCGCAGTACGACCGGGGTCAGGGTGCGAAGGTAGTCGGCGATCCCGGCCTGGTCGATGCCCTCGACCCCGGCCCAGGCGCGGCCCTTCGCGTCGTCGGTGGTGAGGAAGCCGGAGAGCTTGGGCACGTCGCAGCTGGCCGTTCTGGTGCTGCCGCCGTAGAGGCCGACGTCCGCCCCGTCCACCGTGCCGGTCGCGGACGGGCTCGCCGCCACCGTCGCACCCGCCGATCGGGCGGCGACCGAACCGGTGAACGGGTCCGGCCCGGTGTCGGCGACGGTCTGCAGCGCGACCTGCGCGGCCGCCAACGTCGTACCGCCCGTACTGGGAGTCCCGCCTCCGCCGCCCTTGCCGCCGCCCCGGGTGAGCGCCACCGTCACCACGAAGGCCGCCACCAGCACGACCACACCGGCCACGATGCCCCGCGCGCCGCGCCACCACGGCCTCGGCGCCCGCCCACCGACCCCGACCAGCACCCGAGGCGGCCGCCCGTCACCCGAGCCGTCACCCCTACCGCCACCCGAGCCGCCACCCGGGTCGGCGCCGGCACCGCCGCCCGACAGCGGCCCCGAGGGCGGTCCGGAGCCGCCCCCCGAACCGGACGGCGGGCCGCCGGCCGCACCCGAACCGGCGCCCGCGCCGGTACCCGAACCCGACGGCGGCCCTGACGGCGGTGGTTGGGAAGTCACGTCTCTGCCTCCACAGCTCTGCTCCCCCGAAGCCCCCATTCTCGGCCCTGCTCCCCCGCTCCGCGATCCGCGAGCGGTCGCCGGAGCGGCAGCCCTGACCGAGGCTGGGGAGCGTGAAAGCCTGGGCCGACGCCTTCCTGACCGCTCTCGCCGCGCTGCTCGCCATGACCGGCACCGCAGCGCTCGGCCTCTGGGCCGCCCACGCGGGTGACCTCCCGGAGGGCGCCTTCCCGGCCGTGCTGGCCGCCACCGTGCTGGCGGCCGTCGGTGTGCCGGTCGATCTGACGGGCAGTGCCGCGTTCATCGCCTCGGCCAGCGGCGGCATCACCGTGCTGCCGCTCTCCGTCAGCCTCGCGGGGGCCCTGACGGCGGGTGCGCTCTTCCTCCGCCCGCTGCGCCTGCACGCCGTCGTGCCCGCCGCCGGTCTCGCCTGGCGGGCCGCCAGGACGGTGCTGTGCTGGCTCGTCCTCCTCCAGCTGCTCCGGCTGCCCGCCCGGCACAGCTTCACCCTCTCGACCGGCGACAACCTGCTGGACTCCCTCGGCGCGGCGTTCGGCGCGGCCCCGGTCGTCGGGTTCCGGGTCGGCGCACTGCCGACCGCCGGGTACGGGCTGCTCTGGATCGCCGTGGTGCTCGTCCTCGCGCTCGCCGTCTCCCGCCGCGCCGCGCTGCCCAGCCGCCTGGTCCGGTACCAGGCCGCCGTACGGCCCGCCTCGCACGCGGTGCTCGTCCTCCTGCTGGTCTACTGCGGCCTGGGCCTGGTCGCCGGGCTGGTCTCGACGGTCACCGACGGGCACGGCCGCGACACCCTCGCCGTCCTCCTGCTCGGCCTGCCGAACCTCGCCTGGCTCGCCCTCGGGCTCGGCCTGGGCGGCTCCTGGTACGGCCACGTCGACGGCGCCCTCGGCCTGCCGATGCCGCAGGCGCTGGCCGCCGTGCTCCGCACCTCCGACTCCCGGGACGTCACCCTCGACCTCACCACCCTCACCCAGCAGGACGGCCGCGCCTGGCTGCTCACCGTGCTCGCCGCGATCGCCCTGGTGCTCACCGGCGTCGCCGCCGCCCGCCGCTCCCCCGCCGGGCTGCGCCGTTGGCAGTACGCCGCCCACCTCGCCCTGGCGTTCGCCGTGGCCGTGCTGCTGATCGGCCTGCTCACCCGGATCACCGCCTCGTACGGCCTCTCCCTGCTCGGCCTCGGCGGCACCGGCGGCATCTCGCTCCAGCCGGAGCTGCTCACCTCCGTCCCGCTCGCCGCCGTCTGGGGCGCCCTCGCGGGCCTGCTCGGAGCCCTGCCGATCCGCCGGAAGTGACCCCGACCGGTCCCGGGTGTCTACTCGCCGATCCCGAACACCGGCAGCGCCCAGGCCGGCGGCGCCGGCAGTACCGGCTCCACCCGCAGCGCCTCCGGCAGCACCGGCACCAGCTCGGTCGGCGTCGGCACCGCCACCCCCTCGTCCACCGCACGCAGCGCCGCGACGAAGCCGAGGCAGCTGGCGTAACGCTCCTCCGGGTCCTTGCCCAGTGCCTGCGCGAAGACCGCGTCCAGCTGTCGCGGCAGCTCGGGCCGCAGGCCGCTCACGGCGGGGGCGGGCTCGTGCAGGTGGGCCCAGAGCTGGGCGAGGTCGTCCTCGCGGCGGAACGGCGGGGCGCCGGTGAGCTCCTCGTACGCCACGCAGGCCAGGCTGTAGACGTCGCAGCGGCCGTCGACGGGCTTGCCGGCGATCTGCTCGGGGGCGACGTAGTCGACGGTGCCGACGAACTGGCCGACGGTGGTCAGGCCGGAGAGCGACAGCGACTTCTTGGTGAGGCCGAAGTCGGTCAGGTAGACGTGCTCGGGGTGGTCCCGGTCGGTGCCCTCGGCGACCAGGATGTTGCCGGGTTTGACGTCCCGGTGGACGAGGCCGTGGGCATGGGCGGCGTCCAGCGCGGAGGCGACCTGGGCGGTGATCCTGATGGTCTGGTGAAGCGAGAGCAGGCCCTGGTCGTCCAGCAGGGCCCGCAGGTCGCGGCCGCTCACGTACCGCATCGCGATGTACAGGATGCCGTCGGCCTCGCCCGCGTCGTAGACCGGCACGATGTGCGGGTGGTCGATGGCGGCCGCTATCCGCGACTCGCCCGCGAAGCGGCGGCGGAAGACGTCGTTGCGGGCCAGCTCGGGGGCGAGCAGCTTGACGGCGACCGTCCGGCCGAGCCGCAGGTCCTCGGCCTGGTAGACGACCGCCATGCCGCCCCGGCCGAGCACTCTGCCGAGCCGGTAGGTGGCGAGCTGCTGCCCGCTCAGATCGGCGGGGGCGCTCACGTGGGGGGCCGGTCGACGGTCGCGTACGTGGCCAGCCGGGTGCCGTCGCTGTAGTACCAGCGCCCGTGGTCGAGGTCGAGCAGCCAGGCCGCCGGGCCGTCCAGCACGGCGCCGACCCGAAGGCCCCGGCTGCGGGTGCGGAAGGCCGCCAGGTCGATCCTGCCGTCGGCGAGGTCGTCGACGAGCGCGCGGTAGCGGGCCAGCGTCTGTTCCAGGGCGGCGAGCAGCGGGCGCGGGTCCTCGGTGGCGGCGAGCGGGCCGACGGTGCCGGGCGGGCGCTGCGGGAGGGCGATCAGCATCCGGCCGTCGACCCAGGCCGTCCAGCCGTTGGAGCAGACGATCCGGGCCCAGTCGCCGCTGGTCTCGGCGAGGCGGACGGGCAGCAGCGGGTCGATCCGGGCGCTGGGCCGGGACGGGTCGGGCCCGGCCCAGGTCGGCAGGCCGTCCTGGGGGGCCACATGGGTGGGGCGGAAGGGGTCGTCCATGGCGGGTCAGCCGCGCATCACGGCAGGTTCGTGCCGCCGCAGCAGGCGCAGGACGAGGAAGCCGAAGAGCACCGAGAGGGCCACCAGCATGCCCATGTCGAGCAGCCAGGTGGAGGCCCGGTGCGCGAACAGCGGGTCGTCGGTGAGCTTGCCGGGGACGACGGCGTGCAGGTCGACGGTGGCGGCCATCGCGCCGAGCGCCCAGCGGGAGGGGATCAGCCAGGAGAGCTGGCCGAGCACCAGGACGCCGTTGAGCTGGAGCAACGCGCCGCAGAAGACCACCTGGACGATGGCCAGCAGCACCAGCAGCGGCATCGTCACCTCCTCCTTGCGGACCAGTGCGGAGATGACCAGGCCGAGCATCATCGCGGTGACGGAGAGCAGCGCGACGGCGAGGGTGATCTCGATCAGCGGCGGCATGAAGACTCCGCCGCCGCCCTGCGGCCGGAGCCGGACACCGGCCAGCCCGACCATGGTGAGGACGACGGCCTGCACCACCGTGACGGTGCCGAGCACCACGATCTTGGAGCAGAGGTACGCCGATCTGGACAGGCCGACGGCGCGTTCGCGCTGGTAGATGACGCGTTCCTTGACGAGTTCGCGTACCGCGTTGGCGGCGCCGGTGAGCACGCCGCCGACGCAGAGGATGAGCAGCGCGTTGAGGGCGCTGTTCTGGTCGAGGTGGCTGCCGGCCAGGGCGTGCGCCATCGCGCCCATCACGAAGGGCAGCGCGATCATCACGGCGAGGAAGGTCTTGTCGGCGGCGAGCGCGGTGGCGTAGCGGCGGCAGAGCGTGCCGAGCTGGGCGAACCAGCCCTGCGGGGGCGGGGGTTGGACGGGTGCCGGGGTCTCGGCGGGGGTGCGGCGGGGGCGCTCCAGCTGGTCGCCGATGTAGCGGCGGTACTCGTCGGAGCGCCGGTAGTCGCCGGCCCAGTCGCGGGCGCGGTCGTTCTCGAAGGCCTCGAAGGCCTCGGGCCACTGCTCGTGGCCGGTGAAGCCGAGAGTCTCGCCGGGCGGGCCGTAGAAGGCGGTGCGGCCGCCGGGGGCGAGCAGCAGCAGCCGGTCGCAGAGGTCGAGGCTGAGCACGCTGTGGGTGACGACGATGACGGTGCGGCCGTCGTCGGCCAGCGCGCGGAGCATGTGCATCACGGAGCGGTCCATACCGGGGTCGAGCCCGGAGGTCGGCTCGTCGAGGAAGAGCAGGGAGGGTTTGGTGAGCAGCTCAAGGGCGACGCTGACGCGTTTGCGCTGACCGCCGGAGAGGCTGGAGATGATCTGGTCGGCGCGCTGGTCGAGGCCGAGTTCGGTGATCACCTCGGCGACCCGGGCGGCGCGTTCGGCGGGGGCGGTGTCGCCGGGGAAGCGCAGTTCGGCGGCGTAGCCGAGGGCGCGGCGGACGGTCAGCTGGGTGTGCAGGATGTCGTCCTGCGGGACGAGGCCGATCCGGCGGCGCAGCTCGGCGTAGTCGCGGTAGAGGTCGCGGCCGTCGTAGCGGACGCTGCCCTCGTCGGCGGGGCGCAGACCGGTGAGCGCGTTGAGCAGGGTGGACTTGCCGGCGCCGCTGGGCCCGGCGACGGCGAGCAGGCACTTCTGGCCGACGGGGAAGGTGACGTGGTCGAGCAGGGTGCGGCCGCCGTCGGCGCGGACGACCAGGCCCTCCACGTCGAGGTCGACGTCGCCGCTGTCGACGAACTCCTGGAGTTCGTCGCCGACCAGGCAGAACATCGAGTGCCCGATGCCGATCAGGTCGTCCGGCCGGACCAGGGCCGTCAGCACGGGCTGGCCGTTGAGGTACGTGCCGTTGTGGCTGCCGGTGTCGGCGATCTCGTACCGGCCGTCCGGGCGCGAGCGCAGCTCGGCGTGGTGGCGGGAGACGGAGAGGTCGGGGACGACGAGGTCGTTGTCGGTGGCGCGGCCGATCCGGACGACCCGGGCGGGCAGCTGCATCACGTTGGTCGGCGGGCGGTAGGAGCCGGTGATCGAGGTGAGCGCGCTGGGCGCGCGCCGACCGGTGGCGGTCGGCTCGGGCAGCGCGCCGACGGTGGCCCGGGGGCCGTCCGGACTGCCGAAGCGGACGGTGGTGCCGGGGCCGAGGTCGAGGTGCTGGACGCGGTGGCCGTCCGTCCAGGTGCCGTTGGTGCTGCCGGTGTCGTCCAGCGCCCAGTGGCCGTCGTCGACGTGCAGCAGTGCGTGGTGCCAGGAGACCCGGGGGTCGGTGAGGACGATCTCACCCGTCGGGTCACGGCCGATGTGGTACTCGCGGCTCGGGCTCATCAGCTGCGAGTCGCCGTCCGTCTCCAGTACGAGCTGCGCCGATCCGGGCGCGACGGGTCGCTCTCCCATACGGTCGATGCTAGTCTCCCGACCTCCTGCCCACCTCTCAGCGCGTTCCGTACGCCTCCCGGCGGGGCCGTCACCCCCCGGTGGCGAACCGCCCACGCACAGGTGACATACCGTGTCGCGGGGTACGGTGGCGGGTAACTGTTGACGCATGCTCACTCATGGCCGACGGGCCGCACACCGGGGAGGCGATGTGAACACCTGGGCGACCTGGACGACGCAGTCCATTCACGCCGGGCACGGCGGGGTCCTGACGGAGGAGATCGGTGTCATCACCGGTGACCTCACGTTGCACACGATGTGGATCGAGAACGAGGCGCGGCTGACCGTGCAGTACACCGGGGCGCTCGACTGGTTCACGGTCGTGGGCAGTCCCGTCCGGGCCGAGGACGAGGGGACGGCGCGCAACGTCCACCAGGCGATGGTGGAGGCGGCCAAGGCCGGCGGGGGCGCGCGGGCACCGCAGTGATCCCGGCGGCGCGCGCCGGGCGTGCACGCCGCCCGAACTGCGCCGATCCGTCGGCTCGTTGACGAACAGTCTCCGTAACCGGGGCCCGCCGACACTCGTTGGCAGGGCCCCGGCACTTTTGGAGGCCTGATGTCCGGCGCGAGGGCCATGATCGAGACCGCCGAGAGCTACCTCGGCTACCGCGAAGGCGCGGCGAACCGCAACCGCTTCTCCACCGAGATGGGCCGCCCGGCCGAGAGCTGGTGCGCCGACTTCGTCTCGGCCGTCGCCCGGGAGAGCGGCAACGCCGGCATCTTCCCGAACACCGCCTCCTGCTCCGTCGCCCGGGACTGGTTCGACCACCGGGGCCGGCTCTCCGTCTACCCGGCGATCGGCGCGCAGGTGCTCTTCGGCGCCCCGGGCAACCCCTACGGTCCGGGCGGCGAGCACACCGGCGTCTGCATCGCGTACGACGCCGACACCCTCACCGTCGTCGCCGGGAACACCAACGACACCGGCTCACCCCAGGGCGACGGCGTCTACCGCCGCGTCTACCAGCGCCGCTCGTCGTACGTCGACTCGTACGGCTACCCGGACTACCCCGAGGGCCTGGTATGCGCGGACCCGGCCTGGCGGGGGCGCTCGGGCGTCACGTACTTCGGGCAGGAGGCGAGCATCGACGACCTCCCGACCGCCGGGGTCGTCGGCCTCCCCGAGCAGAGCCGTCGGCCCGTGGTGATCGACGGGCGGGCGTACGGGCCGGGCGCGAGCGGGGCGCACCTGGCCGCGATGCGGGAGATGCTGACCGCCGCCGGGTGCGCCCGCTACGCCGAGGGCCCCGGCCCGGCCTGGGTGCAGGCGGACACCGACAGCTTCCGGGCCTACCAGCTCCAGATCGGCGACACCGGCCCGGACGCGGACGGCATCCCCGGCCCGCGCCAACTCCACCACCTCGAACGGGACTACGGCGGTCGCCGCTACACCGTCCAGCCCGGGGACACCCTCGCCGCGATCGCCGCCGAGTTCGGCACCACCGTCCAACGCCTCACCGAGGCCAACCACCTCGCCGACCCCGACCGGATCGAGGCCGGGCAGATCCTCCGGATCGTCAAGTAGCGGCGGGCGCCTGGCGGGTAAGACCCTGCAAGGTTTCCGCAAGGCCACGGAAGGCCTTCCGCCAGCACCCCCGGGCAACTCTCCGGCACGGCCGCGAACACGCGGCCGGAAGCCGAGAAGTCAGGGTCTGTCTCACGATTCGCGGGAAGCGTGGGACGGACCCTGGAGGGGGGACAGGCAGATGCCGTCCAAGAACAAGGCCCCCGGGCCCGTGCGCCGTTCGCCCGGCCAGTGGTCGACGCTGCCCGAGTGCCGGCGGGTGCTGGCGGTCGTGCACACCCACGTCTACTGGTCGCGGCTGCGGGAGATCGTCTCGCTGTTCCGGGCCGACCTGCGCATCCAGGTGGTCTTCACCGTCGCCCCGCACGCCTTCAACGGCGGGCTGCGCGAGCTGCTCCGGGGCCTCGGCGGCACGGTGCTGCCCTGGAGCGAGGCCGTCCGCACCGACTTCGACCTGGTGCTCGCCGCCGGGTCGCAGGGCATCGAGCAGATCCGCGGCCCGCTCGTCCGGCTGCCGCACGGCGCCGGGGCGATCAAGCTCTCCCGGCCGGTCGAGGGGCCGCAGCGCAGCGTCGGCGGCTACGGCCGCCCGTACCTCACCTGGGCGGGCCGGGTGGTGCCCGCCGCGATCGCGCTGGCGCACCGCTCCGAGCTGCAGCTGCTGGCGAGCGGCTGCCCCGAGGCGCTGCCCGTCGCCGAGGTGATCGGCGACTCCTGCCACGACCGGATCGCCGCCAGCCTCCACCTGCGGGAGGTCTACCGCCGGGCGCTCGGCCTGCGTACGGGGGAGAGCTTCGTGCTGGTCTCCTCCACCTGGGGGCTGGGCTCCTCGTTCAACCGGCTCGACGCGCTGCTGCCCAGACTCGCGGCCGAACTGCCGCCGGACCGCTTCCGCACCGCCCTGCTCGTGCACCCGAACGTCTGGGCGAACCACAGCCGTTGGCAGCTCGACGCCTGGCTCTCCGGCCGCCACGGCATCCACCTGCTGCCGCCGGAGACGGACTGGCGGCAGCTCCTGATCGCCGCCGACTACGTGATCGGCGACCACGGCTCCGTCACCCTCTACGCCACCATGACGCAGGCGCCCATCCTGCTGGCCCGCTTCCCCTTCCAGGACGTCAACCCCGACTCGGCCGCCGTCCAGCTCGCCCGGACGGCCCCGGCGCTCTCCGCCGCCCACACCCTGACCGACCAACTCGCCTACGCCCAGGACCGTTACCGGCCGGAGGACTACGCCGCGATCGCCCGGGGGATCTCCTCCGAGCCCGGCTGCTTCAACCGCAAGGCGCGGGGCCTGCTCTACCGCGTGCTCGGGCTCGGCGAGCCGGCGTACGAGCCCGCCACCGAGCTGCTGGACGTGCCGGAGCTGCTCGGGGGGCGGCGCCCGTGAACCAGGTCGAGATCGAAGTCTCGTTCGGTGGGCGTGAGTTCGTCGACCAGCACCTGAACGTCTGCCTGACCGGAGACGGCCGGTGGCGCCGGCTCGCGGATGTGCTGCACCTCGGCCTGCCCGGCCGGGGTCGGGGCAGGAGCCGCGTGGTGGCCGCCCACGTCGCCGCGCTGGCGCTCGCCCGCCACCCCGGCTGTGCGGTGGCCGCCGTCGGCACGGCGGACGGCGCCGTCACCGTGCTTTGCGCGACCGGGCAGAGCTTCGTCATCCGACTGCCCGCCGAACACTCCCCCGGCCGGAACGCCTTCGCGATCGGCTCGTTGACCCACGCCTGGCTGGCCGCCGGGGCAGCGGCTCCCGGCTCCGGTCAGGTGTCGAGGATGTCGTGGTCGGCGGCGCCGGGGAGTCCGGCGATCCGGTCGGCCAGCCGGGCCGCGTCGGGGGCGCGCACCGACCGGTAGATGCCCAGGGACTCGCCGAACCACCGGAGCGCCTCCTCGAAGTCGCCCCGGGATTCGGCGAGTTCACCCACCATCTCCAGCGCGTAGGCCTCCCAGTGGCGGGAGCCGCACGCCCGGAACTCGGCGACCGCCTCGGCGAGCAGACCTGCGGCCGGCTCCGGGCGCCCCAGCCTGCCCTGCGCCCGCCCGGCCAGGGCAGCGGCGCGGGCGGCCTCGTACCGGTCCGGGAGCGCGAGCAGCTCCGTCCGGGCCTGGGCCAGCAGGCCGACCGCCTGCTCCAGATCGCCGGTGTCGAGCCGGACTTCACCCAGGGCGAGGACGGAGAGCGCCGCGCCGCGCGCGTACCCGATCTCCCGGCGCAGGGTCAGCGCGGCCGTGTAGTACTCGGCGGCCTCGGCCGGCCGGCCCGCCCGGTGGTGCGACTGGCCCAGGCCGTGCAGGGCCTGGGCCTCCTCCCGGGCCCCGCCGCACCGCCGGGCCAGCTCCAGGGCCTCGACGAAGCGCGGCACCGCCTCCTCGGGCCGCTGCGCGTTGCGCAGCCCGCCGCCGCTGTCGGTCAGCATCCGGCCGAGCGCGGCGAGATCGCCCGAGCGGCGGGCGGCGGCGAGGCCGATCTCCGTCCCCTCGATCCAGATCGGGTACGGGCGCAGCCGGTGGAAGAGCGGCCACATCGCGTCCGCCAGCTGCCAGGCCGTCCCGTCCCAGCCGTGGCCGGCCACCGCACGGAGCACCGCCATCAGCTCGGACTGCTGCTCGTCGAGCCAGCGGAGAGCGGCCCCCGGCTCGGCGAAGGGTACCGGCGGGAGCGGTGGGCCCGGGGTGTAGTCGCGGGCCAGGCTGCGATGGGTCGGGGTGATCAACTCCTCTGCCTTGGTAGTGGCTTGGAGAAACCATTCAGCCACCCGCCGGACGGCGACTGCCGCCTCGTGGGCCGCGGCCGTGTCGAGGGTGCGGGCGTGCAGGCGGACGAGGTCGTGGAAGCGGTACCGGTCGAGCCCGAGCTCCTCCAGCAGGTTGACCTCGGCGAGCACCTCCAGCAGCAGTTCCGCCGCCGTCGGCGCCTCCCCGAGCGCGGCGGCCGCGACGGACCGGCCGAAGGTCGCGACCGGCAGGTGGCCCAGCAGCCGGTAGAGCCTGGCCGCCTCCGGGGGCAGGCATCGGTACGAGGCGTCCAGCGCGCCCTGGACGGCGTTGTCACCCTCCAGCCTGAGCACCGAGAGCCGGTCGGCCTCCCGCCCGAGCGCCTGCGCCGTCACGGCCAGCAGTTGGCGAGGCCGCGCGGCGATCCGGGCCGCCGCGACGCAGACCGCGAGCGGCAGACCGTCGCACAGCTCGACCACCTCACGGGCCGCCTCCGGTTCGGCCGCCACCCGCTCGGCGCCGAGCCGTCCGCGCAGGATCTCGGTGGACTCGTCGGCGCCCAGACAGCCGAGCTGGTGGAACACCGCGCCGTCGATGCCGAGCCCGGTCAGCCACCGGCGGCTGGTGACCACGACCACGCTCTGCTGCGAGCCGGGCAGCAGCGGCCGCACCTGGGCCGCCGTCAGTGCGTTGTCCAGCATCACCACCAGTGACTGACCAGCCGTCAGCGACCGCCAGAGCGCCGACCCTTCGGCTGTCCCGGCGGGCACCGGGCTGACGCCGAAGGCGCGGAGCAGCTCGCCGAGCGCCTCCGCCGGGTCGGCCGGGCCGCCGGGCGCGTAGCCCCGCAGGTCGACGTAGAGCTGCCCGTCCGGGTAGTCCGGCGCGAGCCGCCGCAGCCAGTGCGAGGCCAGCGCCGTCTTGCCGACCCCGGCCGGCCCGCTGACCACCACGAGCAGCCCGCCGCCGCTGTCGGCGTTGCGGCTGCTGCGGTCGAGTGCCGCCAGCTCGGCCGCGCGTCCGGCGAAGTGGGCCGGTGGCGGTAGGAGTTGGCGCGGGACGGGCAGTCGGGGAGGCGGGCTGTGCAAGTGCACCCCGCCCCGGATGTCGCGGGCCTGCACCGTCGCGCCGTTGAACTGCGGCGCGCCGCTGATCGTGTTCCGGTACGGAGTTCCGGGCTCTTCGGGCGTCTCGTCGATCCATTTCCGGATCCGGCGGGAGAGTTGGGGATGTCGGGCCAGTGCCGCGGCGAGCTCACCCAGTCGTTCCGGTACGGCCGGTTCCGCTCTCTCGTAGTCCCAGAGACCCCGCAGTTCGGCCTGGTTGTCGATCAACTCGGCAATCGCGCGGGCCAGCTCGAACCACTGATCGGGGGTCGCGAGCCGCAGCGCCCGTTCGATCGTGCCGATCGCCGGTGCCCCCATAGGCCATCCTTCCGTCCATGACTTCCGATCAGTTGCCCGATACTCCTGAGAGATCCTCAATGGTGATTCGGGCAAGGGAAGTTGGTGGATTTTTCGGTGGCTTTCTGTTCCCCTTGTTAGGTTGGTACGGCACTGTTGTCCAAGGTCTGCCATGCTCCCACAGGCGGGTGGGGGTAAACCAGCCTCGTGGGGGCATTGATGATGATCCGCCTGCTGGGCAGCATCGAACTCCGCACACCGACGGCCGCCCTTCCGGTGGGCCGCAGCCATCGCGGCACGCTGCTCGCCATCCTCGCCCGGGATCTCGGCAAGCCGGTCTCGCTGGATCTCCTGGCCGAGCGGATCTGGGACGACGAACCGCCCGCCAACGCACAGTCGAACCTCCACGTGCTGGTGTCCCGACTCCGGCGGAGGTTGCAGGAGGCCGGCGGGGACGAGGCCGGGCAGCCCGTGATCGTCACCGGCGCCCGCCACTACACCCTGGAGGCCGAGCCCGAGGCCGTCGACTGGCGGCACTTCGGCCGCCTCGCCGCCCAGGCCCGCTCGCTCGCCGAATCCGGTGACGACCAGCGGGCCCTCCAGGCCTACGAAGCGGCCGACCGGCTCTGGCACGGCGAGGCCCTCGCCGGGCTCCCCGGCGCCTGGGCGCAGACGGCGCGCACCCTGATGGCCGAGCAGCGGCACTCCGCCGCCCTCGCGCGCTCCGCCGTCGAACTGCGCCTGGGCCGGTTCGCCGAGGCCGTACCGGACTTACGGGCCCGGCTCGAACAGCGTCCGGCCGACGAGAGCCTGGGCGGACAGCTGATGGTGGCGCTCTACGGCTGCGGGCGCCAGGGCGAGGCCCTCCAGGTGTTCCAACAGCTCCGGCGGCGCCAGCTGGAGACCCTCGGCGCCGAGCCGGGCGCGCAACTCGCCCACACCCACGCGCTGGTGCTGCGCCAGGCACCGATCGCCGAGCTGATCCCGCCCGCCGACTCCGGGCCGCGCGGCGCGGCCCGGCACCGAGGCCCGTCGAACCTGCCCGGTCTCTCGCAACTGATCGGACGCGGAGCCGAGTTGTCGCGCCTCACCGGGCTCGACACCCGGGCCGGCGGGCTGGTGCGGATCGAGACGGTGTGCGGGATGGGCGGAATCGGAAAGACGCTGCTCGCCGTGCACGCCGCCGACCGGCTGCGCGAGCGCTTCCCGGACGCCCAGCTCTACCTGGACCTGCGGGCCCACAACCCCACCCAGCAGCCGCTCACCCCGGAGGCGGCACTCGCCGCCCTGCTGCGCTCGCTGCTCATCTCCCCCTCCGCCATCCCGCACGGCCTCGACGAGCTGCGCGCCCTGTGGCGCAGCGAGATGGCCACCCGGCGGGCGGTGGTCGTGCTCGACGACGCGGCCGGGCCGGAGCAGGTGCGGCCGCTGCTGCTGGAGCCCCGATCCCCCTCGCTCGTCCTGGTCACCAGCCGCCACCGCCTGGTCGAACTCCCCGGCTCCCGGGCCCTGTTCGTCGACCCGCTGCCGCCGGAGGACGCCGCCGCGCTGTTCCGCCAGCTGGTCGGCCCCGACCGGACGGAGGACATGGAGGACGTGGAGCAGGTGGGTGACGTGGTGGCGCGGTGCGGTCTGCTGCCGCTCGCGATCACGCTGGTGGCCAGCCGTCTCAAAGGCAGACCGACCTGGAGCCTGACCCACCTCGCGCAGCGGCTGGCCCGCGAGCACGGCCGCCTGAACGAGTTCGGCGACGACGTGGACTCCGTCCGGGCCGCGTTCTCGATGTCGTACGTCTCCCTCACGCCCGACCAGCAGACCGCCTTCCGCCGCTTCGGCCTGCACCCCGGCCCCGACTTCGGCCCGTGCGACGCCGCCGCGCTGCTCGGCAGCTCCGTCCAGCACGCCGAGCGGATGCTCGAAAGCCTGTTGTACAGCTCCCTGTTGGAGGAGCCGGCCGCCGAGCGCTACCGCTTCCACGACCTCCTCGGCTCGTACGCCGTCGAGTTGGCCGATGCCGAGGACTCCGCCGCCGAGCGCACCCAGGCCGTGCACCGCCTGGTGACCTACGCGCTGCGCGCCGCGGACAGCGCCGACCGCACCCTCCACCCGCGCCGCGTCCGCCTCCCGCTCCCCCTGCTGGACGACGGCGAGGCCGACCCGCGCTGGGACGACGACCAGCAGGCCGCCAACTGGCTGGCGGAGAGCCGGGCTTCGCTGCTCAACATCGAGCGCCACGCCCGCGAGCACGGGCTCCCCGAGGAGGCCGCCTGGCTCTCCCACATCCTGGCCGAGTTCCTGGAGCTGGAGAGCTACTGGCCCGAGGCCGAGCCCATGCACGCGGCAGCCGCCGCACACTGGAACCGCACCGGCAACCGCCGGGCGGAGGCCCGCGCCCTGATCAGCCTCGGCCTGACGTACTGCCGCACCTCACGCTTCCCGCTGGCGACGAGCGTCGGCGAGCGAGCGGTGGTGCTGGCGCAGTCCCTCGACGACGCCGACGGAGTCGCCGAGGGGCTCACCCAGCTCGGGCTGGCCAGCTGGAGCACCGGCGACCACGAGCGGGCACTCGCACACCAGCGGGACGTGCTGGAGATCCGAGAACTGTCGGGAAATCGCTTCGATCTGGCCCGGAGCCGGAACAGCTACGGCATTTCGCTGCTACTGCTGGGACGGCACGAAGAAGCGCTCACCGAGCTCACCGCCGCGCTGGCAGGCATGCGACAGGGCGGGGACACCCGGCGCGAAGCCGCCGTACTCAACAACCTGGGCGAACTGCATTTCGCGACCGGCGACCGGAAATCGGCCCGGCAGGCGTTCGAACAATCGCTGGCTCTCAGCTCGGAATTCTTCAACGAGGTTTACAGCGCGACCATCCAGATCAACCTCGCGAAGACTCTGGACCTTCCGGAGGAATTCCCCGTCGCCCTGAAGCTCGGCAGATCGACCCTCGCGATCTGGCGGCGGTTGGGCGACCAGAAGAACGAGGCCGATGCCCTCTGCACGATCGGGGCCCTTTACGCCGGGGCCGGACAGCACGACCAGGCCCTGCCGAAGTACCTCGACGCCCTGCATATCGCCCAGGGCATCGGCGCAGGCAGCGAGGAGATCCTGGCCTTGCAGGGTGCGGGCGAGGCCGAGGCCGCGCGGCACCATCTGGACCGGGCCGAGAACTACCTCACCGAGGCGCTGGCGCTTGCCGAACAGCTCCACTCACCGGGCGACGCCGCCCGAGCGCAGCAGGCACTGGTCGAAATCCGCCGCGATCGGCGTGACAGTCGGCGGGCATAGCCCAGCGCAATCGTAGTGATCCACCGGCGGGCATGCGGGGGCAATCCGCAAGATTTTCTGCGACCAGATCGCAGGCGCTACGGTGCAACTCGCAGGGCAGTGCGAATCGCCCTTGCGGATATGAACATGACTAAAGTTAATTCATTAGATTCACGTCAGGCTAGCACGTATCCAGAAGGAGACGACCGTGTTCTCGCCGTTCCACTACGCCGGGGTGCTCATCGCCCTGGCAGTCGGGTTCGTCTGTATTCACATCTGACGCACCCGGACCGGCCTGCCTCCGCCGTGAGGCAGGCCGACTACCCAGCATCCCGGCGGCGGGCCGATTCGGCGGCTTCGGCAGCGACCGCTCCGGCGCGGAGGAGTTGGTGGCCGAGGTCCATCAGGGCGCGGCCGGCGGCGAGCTCGTCACCGATGAGGGGCGTGGGCGGGTCGTGGGGGCTGCGGAGGGCCTGGGCGTCGGACTCCAGGGTGGCGGTGGCGGTACGGAGTTCGGCGTGGGCCCGGGTGAGGTCACCGTCCTCGGTGAGGCGGAGGCTGAGGTGCCACTCCTCGGACTGGGGTGCGGTGGCGGCGAAGGTCTCGTTCATCGGGCCGTGTCCTGTTGCCGGCCTGGCTGCTGCTCCTCGTAGGGGGCGCCTTCGGCGGCCTGCAGGTCCTGGGCATGGGCGTTCTGGTAGCTGGTGATGCCCTCTTCCGGGTCCGCCGCACGGACGTCGTCCGCGTCCCGGTCCGCCTTGTCGCTGAACCGTTCCTGCATGTCGGACATCGCTGGCTCCCTTCCTGCCCCGTCGTCCCCCACACTCCAGCCTGCGCCCGCCCCGACGGCCAGTCCAGTCGCGTTTCGGCTTCGCCGCACCCATCCGGGAGGATGATCGGACCGACCCCGCAGGAAGGACCCCGGAGCCCGTGCAGGTGACCCCGATCTCCCCCGAGAAGCTGGCCGAACTGCTCGCCGAGCGGATCGCCGCACTCCCCACCGACGGCGGCCGCCGGGCCCGGGTCGCGATCGACGGCGCCCCGGCCGCCCGGCCCGGCGAGCTCGCCGACGCGCTGGTCGAGCCGCTACGGCTGCGCGGGCACCCCGTGCTCCGCGTCCCTGCGGACGGCTTCCTCCGCCCGGCGTCGGTACGGCTGGAGTACGGCAAGCAGGACCCGGACGCGTACCACGACCTGTGGCTGGACGACGGCGCCCTGCTGCGCGAGGTGCTCGACCCGTTGGAGCCCGGCGGCAGCGGGCGGGTGCTGCCCTCGCTCCGCGACCCCGTAGCGGACCGGGCGACTCGTGCCCCGTACACCGAACTGCCACCGGGAGGGGTACTGATCGTGGACGGGCCGCTGCTGCTGGGGCGGTGGCTGCCGTTCGAGCTGACCGTGCACCTGATGCTCTCCCCCGCTGCCCTGGCCCGCCGGACTCCGGCGGAACTGGCCTGGACGCTGCCCGCCTTCGCCCGCTACGAGGCGGAGACCGACCCGGCGGGGGCGGCCGATCTGACCGTCCGCTCCGACGACCCCCGGCACCCGGCACTGCTGGAGCGGTGACCGGCAGCGGCGTTGTCAGAGCCGGGACGTACGCTGACCTGCTGTGGAGACGAAGGCGCAGGGGTGGACCGCGACGGGGCTGCGGTGGCAGGGCGGTCGGCCGTCACTGACGGCCGTCAGCGGCCTGCGGGCGCACGAGCGCATCGTCACCCCCGGCACCGAGGTCGGCTGGCGGGTGCTCGGCCCACGCCGGTGCACCGGCGCACGGACGGCTGCCGGGCAGCGGCCATGCCCGCACCGGGCGGTGATCGAGGCGGCCGCCAAGTCGGTGCAGTGCGAGCCCTGCCAGGGCGCCGACGTCGGGCTCGCCCTCGCCCGCGACCAGATCCTCGACAACGGGCAGACCTACCGGCTCTACCTCGCGTGGTTCGGCACCGGCCTGCTCAAGATCGGGATCACGGCCGAGCAGCGCGGCACCACCCGCCTGGAGGAGCAGGCCGCGCTCGCCTTCACCTTCGTCGGGCGCGGCCGCCTCCCCGCCGTGCGGCGGGCGGAGTTGACGGTCGCACAGGCCGGGCTGGCGCGGGAGCGGCTGACCACCCGGGCCAAGACCGCCGGGTGGTGGGCACTGCCCGACGGTGGTGGACGGCTCGACCGACTGGCGGAGCTCCGCGGGCAGGTGCTGCGACTGCTCGACGGCCACGCACTCGAACTCCTGCCGGACGGCCCGCTGGTGGACCAGTGCGGGCTCTTCGGCCTGGCCGACGGCGCGCCGCCCGCCTACCGGGAGATCACGGCGCTCAGCGCCGACGCCACCCTCGGTGGAGTGCTCCGCGCACCCGTCGGGCGGTATCTCTTCATCGACACGGCCGACGACCCGGAGCGGCCGTTGCTGCTCGACACCCGCCTACTGACCGGCTGGGCGTTGGCCGGCGCCGCCCCCGGCCCGCTCTCCGGGCTGACGATCCGGCCGTGCCGCCGCCCGGCCGAGCCGGGCGCGCAGGACTCGCTCTTCTGACCCTGCCCCCGTCACCGGGTCTGTCAGGCACGCCCCTTGGGGGCAGCGTGCCATCCACCTCCGTCGCCCTTGGTGTTCACCTGACCACCCACCGTGTGACGCAGCGCACAGTGATGATACGAACACCATGTGCATATACTCACCCCATCAGGCCACAAGCCTTTGTTTCTAAGGGAGTTGATGTAATGCGCGCTCGTATCGCAGCTGTTCTGGTCGCTGCGGCAGGGATGACGGCCACCATCGCCGCACCCTCGTGGGCAGCCTCCGCCCAGGCACCGGTGACCCCGGCCACCTGCGCGGCGACGACCAGCCAGCCCTGCCTCTGGAAGGCCCAGGATGCGACCGGCGTCGCCGGGATGGCCCAGATCGCCGTCGAGGACTTCCAACCCACGCTCATCCGCGTGGAGTTGAAGACTCAGCGGGCCTGGGGCAGCCCCTGGCTGACCGTCGCCACCACCTCCGGCGTCAGCTCGGCCACCTTCACCCTCGCCACCCCGAAGGTCGCCACCACCGACCGCTCGATCGTCTGCGCGACCACCGGCCCGGCCCTGGACGTGACCCGCCAGATCACCACCTGTACCGCGCCGTACTGACACCCCCTGACAGCCCGGCCGGACCAAGTCTCCCCCTGGTCCGGCCGGGCTCGCCTCACCCGTCAGCGGTCGGGCCGGGTTGGCAGTGGGGGCACCAGTAGGCCGGGCGTTCGCGGTCGTGGGTGGCCGTCCGGATGGTGGTGCCGCAGCGGGTGCACGGGCGGCGGCCTCGGCCGTAGACCCAGTGCTGGTGTCCTGGGCGGGTGTTGCCGGTGGTGACGTGGCCGGGGCGGAGCTTGTTGGCCTCCAGGAGTTGGTGGGCGCGGGCCAGCAGCCGCTCCAGGGCGGCGACTTCGCCGACCGGTGTCCACGGTGTGACACCGGCCAGGAAGCAGAGTTCGATCGCGTAGACGTTGCCGATGCCCGCCAGGTTGCACTGGTCGAGCAGCGCCTCGCCCAGTGGGCGGGCCGGGTCGGCGGCGGTGCGGCGGAGCGCCTCCGCCAGGTCCCAGTCGGGCCCGAGCAGGTCCGGCCCGAGGTGGCCGACCGCCTGGAACTCGTCGGCGGTGCGGAGGAGTTGGACGACCGGCAGGCGGTAGCCGACGGCGGTGCGGGTGGCGGTGGCCAGGATGACGCGGATCTGGTGCGCCGGGCCGCCGCGCCAGCGCTCGCCGGGCCGGTAGAGCTCCCAGCGGCCGTCCATCCGCAGGTGGGTGTGGAGTGTGAGGCCACCCTCCAGGCGGGTGAGCAGGTGCTTGCCGCGTGGGGTGGTGTCAATGATGTGACGCCCCGTCAGGTCCGCCGTCGCGTGTGCGGGGACTCGCAGGTCGGCGGCGGTGAGCAGCTGCCCGGAGAGGGCTTCGTGCAGCTGTGCGGCGGCGCGGTAGACGGTGTCACCTTCGGGCACTCCCCCATCATGCCCCGGTCGGCGGCCTGCTTACGAACTCCTGACGGTGTGGCGGCGGACGGCCTCACGGCCGGTCGGCCGGGCTAGCGTCACGCGTATGGAGATTCTGCTCACCGGCGGGGCCGGGTTCATCGGGGTGGCTGTCGCGCGGCGGTTGGCGGCAGCCGGGCACGGCGTACGGGTGCTGGACGCGTTGCTGCCCGCCGTCCACCCCTCCGGGCGCTCACCTGAACTGCCCGACGGTGTCGAGTTCCGGCACGGGGACGTCCGGGACGGCGCGGCGGTCGAACGGGCGCTGGCCGGGGTGGACGCCGTCTGCCACCAGGCCGCGATGGTCGGCCTCGGCCTCGATCTGGACGACGCGCCCGACTACGTGAGCTGCAACGACCTGGGGACTTCGGTACTGCTCTCGGCGATGGCCCGCACCGGCGTACGACAGCTGGTGCTGGCCGGTTCGATGGTGGTCTACGGCGAGGGGAGCTACCGCTGCCCCGAACACGGCGAGGTCGCCCCCGGGCCGCGCCGGGCCGCCGATCTGGACGCGGGCCGCTTCGAGCCGCCGTGCCCGCGCTGCGGTGCGGCGCTGGCGCCCGGCCTCGTCGCCGAGGAGGCCCCCGGCGACCCCCGGAACGTGTACGCCGTCACCAAGCTCGCACAGGAGCAGCTGGCCTCCGCGTGGGCGCGGGCGAGCGGCGGGCGGGTGCTCACCCTGCGCTACCACAACGTGTACGGGCCGGGCATGCCACGGGACACGCCGTACGCGGGGGTCGCTTCGCTGTTCCGCTCCGCGCTGGCCCGGGGCGAGGCGCCCCGGGTGTTCGAGGACGGTGGGCAGCGGCGGGACTTCGTCCACGTCGAGGACGTCGCCTCGGCCAACCTCGCCGCTCTCGACTCCGTCGGGGGCCGGCCGGCGGGCAGCTCGCGGGCGTACAACGTCGGGAGCGGGACCGTGCACACGGTGGGTGAGATGGCGGGCGAGCTGGCGGCTGCGTACGGCGGCCCGGCGCCGGTGGTGACCGGCCAGTACCGGCTCGGCGACGTCCGGCACATCACGGCGGACTCGACGCGGCTGCGCAGTGAGCTGGGCTGGCGCCCGGAGGTCTCGTTCGCCGCCGGGATGGCCGAGTTCGCGGCTGCACCGCTGCGGGCCTGACGGCCGGGGGCGTACGCAACTGGTGAGCCCCGGGGGGCGCGGGGAACTGCGCGAAATCGGAGTGACGGTCCGGTGCCTCCCGTAGCGCGCAGTTCCCCGTGCCCCTGGGGTCAACGCCCCGGTGCATGCGTCAGCGGCTGGCTGCGGCGGGGAGGGCGATCTCGAAGCAGCAGCCGCCGGTGACGTTGCGGACGCTGGCCCGGCCGGCGTGGGCTTCGACGATGCCTCGGACGATGGCGAGGCCGAGGCCGGCGCCGCTGTCGCCGTGGTCCTGGCGGGCGCCGGGGGCCGGAGGCCGGGGGGTGCGGGCGGCGCCGCCGCGCCAGCCGGTCTCGAAGACGCGGTCGAGGTCGGGTTCGGGGATGCCGCCGCAGCCGTCGGTGACGGAGAGGACCACCTCGTCCGCCTCGCGGCGGGCCGCGACGGCCACGACACCGTCCTCGGGGGTGGAGCGGATGGCGTTGACCAGCAGATTGCCGAGCACCCGGGTGATCTCCCGGCCGTCGACCTCGACGGGCTCGGCCGCGACCTGCTCGCCTTCCAGCCGGATGCCGCGCTGGCGGGCCAGTGGGTAGGCCCCGGCGATCGCGTCGCCGACCAGGTCGTAGACCGAGACCCGGGCCAGCGAGAGGCTGAGGGCGCCCGCCTGGATGCGGGAGAGTTCGAAGAGGTCGTCGACCATGCCGGTCAGCCGGTCGACCTCGGTGCGGATGCCGAGGAGGTAGCGGGGCGGGTCGTCGGCGACGCCGTCCTCCAGGGCTTCGGCCATCGCGCGCAGGCCCGCCAGGGGGGTGCGCAGGTCGTGCGAGATCCAGGCGATCAGCTCGCGGCGGGAGCGTTCGAGGGCCTGCTCGCGGGTGCGGGATTCGGCGAGCCGGGCACTGGTGGCGGCCAGCTCCTGGCTGAGCGCCTCGAGTTCGGAGCCGAGCGGCTGGGCGGGGGCGGCGAAGCCGGTGTCGCTGCCGACGGTGCGGGCGGCGAGCGTGAGCGCCCGGCTGCCGGCCACCACCTGGCGGCCGAGCAGGGCCGCTGTCAGGAGGGAGACCACGGCGGCCATGCAGAGCACCGTTATCACCACGCCGAGGTCGTGCCCGGAGAGGAACATCGCCTGGGCGACGGCGACCGTCCCCGAGGTCATGGCGAGGACGGTGACGACCGCGACGCAGAAGAGCGAGAGGGCAACGGAACGGCGCCGCAGCAGGCGGATCACCGGCCAGCCGAGGAGTCCGGCACCGCCTGCGCCGAGGGCGGCGAAGAGGGCGATGAGCAGCAGGTCCTTCAAGGCGGTTCAGCCCTTCGGCGGGTTGGTGGACACGGGAGCGGCGGGGTCGAAACGGTAGCCGACGCCCCAGACGGTGCTGATCAGGGCCGGCGCGGCGGGGTCGTCCTCGATCTTCTCGCGCAGCCGGCGGACGTGGACGGTGACGGTGGAAAGATCGCCGAAGTCCCAGCCCCAGACGCGCTGCATCAGCTCCTCCCGGCCGAAGGCCGTGCCGGGGTGCCGGAGCAGGAAGGCGAGGAGGTCGAACTCGCGGAGGGTGAGGGCGAGTTCGCGGCCGTTGCGGCTGGCTCGGCGGGCCTGCGGGTCGAGCGTGAGATCACCGGCCGTGAGCAGCCCCGGCGCCGGGGGCGGGGTGGCGGCGCGAGCGCGGCGCAGCACCGACTGGACCCGAAGGACGAGCTCGCGCGGGCTGAAGGGCTTGGTGACGTAGTCGTCCGCGCCGAGCTCCAGGCCGAGGATGCGGTCGGCCTCGTCGCCCTTGGCGGTGAGCATCACCACCGGCAGGGTGGCGCCGTGCTCGGTGGCCCGGAGGCGGCGGCAGACCTCGAGCCCGTCGATCTCGGGCAGCATGAGGTCGAGTACCAGCAGGTCAGGCCGGAAGCTCTCGGCTCGGGCCAGCGCCTGGCGGCCGTCGGCGGCGCGGTCGACCTGGTAGCCGGCTCTGGTCAGGTACCCGGCGACCACTTCGGCCACGGTCGGGTCGTCGTCGACCACCAGGATCCGGCCGACGGGGCCGGGCGCGCTGACGGCGGGATTCTCTGTCACACCTCCGAGGATAGGAAGTCCGCGGGGTCGCGCGGACACCGCATGGGGTGCCGTACGACTTCCGTAAGGTCCCGGGGCCCCGGGGACGGGCCGGTCCGGCGCCGTACGACTTCCGTAAGGCTGCTGTGCGGTCGCGCCGGGTGACTGCGTGGGTAGCGTGAAAAACGTGATCTCTCCCCTTCCTGGTTCTGTCGATGTGGTGCTGCCCTGCCTGGACGAGGCAGCGGCGTTGCCGTGGGTGCTCGGGCGGATGCCCGCCGGGTGGCGTGCGGTGGTGGTGGACAACGGCTCGCGGGACGGCTCGGCCGAGCTGGCCCGGGAGCTCGGGGCGACGGTGGTGATCGAGCCCCGGCGCGGGTTCGGCGCGGCCTGCCACGCGGGGCTGCTGGCGGCCACGGCCGAGCTGGTGTGCTTCATGGACTGCGACGGTTCGCTCGACCCGGCGCAGCTGACCCGGGTGGCCGCGCCGGTGCTGGACGGCACGGCGGAGCTGGTGCTCGGCCGGCGGCGGCCGGTCTCGCTGGGGGCCTGGCCGCTGCACGCGCGGCTCGCCAACGCGGAGCTGGCCCGGCGGCTGCGAGCCCGGACGGGTGCACCGCTGCACGATCTCGGGCCGATGCGGGCGGCCCGGCGCGAGCGGCTGCTCGCGCTCGGGCTGGGCGACCGGCGCTCCGGCTACCCGCTGGAGATGGTGCTCGCGGCCTCGGCGGCCGGGATGCGGATCGTGGAGCGCCCGGTCGACTACCTGCCGCGCTCGGGCCGGTCGAAGGTGACGGGCACGCTGCGCGGCACCCGGCAGGCGGTGCGCGACATGCGGGCCGTGCTCGCGGCGCCGCCGCCGACCCTGCTGGTGATCGCCAAGGCGCCCGTCCCCGGCCGGGTGAAGACGCGGCTCACCCCGCCGTACTCACCCGAGCAGGCCGCCGCGCTGGCCGAGGCGGCGCTCGCCGACACCCTCCGGACGCTCTCGGCCGTGCCGGCCGGGCGGCGGTTGCTGGTGCTGGACGGTGAGCCGGGCGGCTGGCTGCCGCCCGGCTGGGAGGTGGTGCCGCAGTGCGGCGGCGGTCTGGACGAGCGGCTCGCGGCGGCGTTCGCGCACGCCGCCCCGGACGCTCCGGCGCTGCTGGTCGGGATGGACACCCCGCAGCTGACCGGCCCGATGCTGGCCGAGCCGCTCTCCTCCGTGCGGCGCAAGGGAGTTGACGCCTGGTACGGCGCCGCGGCGGACGGCGGCTTCTGGGCGCTCGGCCTGGCCCGGCCGAGCGCCGCGCTGGCACGGCGACTACTGGTGGGCGTGCCGATGTCCACCCCGGGGACGGGCGCGGCCCTGCTCGACCGGCTGACGGACGAGGGATTGACGGTGAGTCATCTCCCGGCACTCACCGATGTGGACACCGCACGTGAGGTGCAGCAGGTCGCCGCACTCGCGCCGGGCGGGCGCTTCGCCGCGCAGGTGCGCAGCCTCCGGCTCTCGCCGGAGGTGGCGGGGTGAGCCTCACCACGGCCTGGGTGGACGACCCCTTCGCGGAGGCGATGCAGAGCGGGCGCGGCCCGCTCTGGCTGCGCCGGTCGGACGGCGGACGGCTGCGGCTGGAGGTCGAGCGCTGGTGCGAGCCCGCCGCCGGGGCGGACCACAGCCTGCTGCTGCGCTGCCTTCAGCTCGGCTCGCCGGTGCTCGATCTCGGCTGCGGGCCGGGGCGGTTGGTGGCGGAGCTGCTCGCGCTCGGTATCCCGGCGCTGGGGGTGGACGTGACCGGCGCCGCCGTCGCCCGCACACTCGGGCTCGGCGGCCCGGCGCTCTGCCGGTCGGTCTTCGACCGGCTGCCCGCCGAGGGTCGCTGGGGCGCCGCGCTGCTCGCCGACGGCAATCTCGGCATCGGCGGGGACCCGGACGCACTGCTCCGGCGCTCCGCCGAACTCCTGGCCCCCGGCGGGGTGTTGCTCGCCGAGGTCGATCCGGAGGAGGTCGACGAGCGGTGCACCGTACGGGTCGAGGGCGCGGGCGGCCGGTGCGGTCCGCCGTTCGCCTGGGCCCGGCTGGGCGCGGAGGCCGCCGCCCACCGGGCAGCCCGCGCCGGGCTGACGGAGGTGGAGCGCTGGGTCTCGCACGGTCGGCGGTTCCTGGCCCTGCGCAAGGGCACCGCCTTGGAGCTTCCGTAACGGTCGGAGAGCTGATCCCGCCCCGGCCGCGTCTGCGGTCCGGGGCGGATTCGCGGGCGCGGCCGGGGCGGGAGTCGGCTCAGGCGTCGGCTCGGGGGTCAGCTCAGGAGTCGGGTCAGGAGAAGACCACCGAGCGGACCTTCAGCCGGTCGCTCGCGGAGCCGCCCGGACGCAGGGTGAAGTAGACGTCACCCACGCAGTCGGCGGCGAGGAAGACCGTCGCCGTGGAGCGGGTGCCGTTCTTGGGCGCGTAGGCCGGGGCAAGGTCGTCGGACTCCGCGCCGGGCAGGTCGATGCACTCACCGCTCGGCGGATAGAAGAGCATGCCGGGCTGCTCGTAACCGTCGGAGTCGAGGTAGCTGTACCGGAACTCGCCGCTGGCGGCCATCGCCGATGCGGGCAGGGACACGGCGAGCGCGAGAGCGGCGGAAGCAGCGAGAACGGCGTTGCGGAGGCGCATGAGCGGGGGTACCTCTCCGAAAAAACTGGTGGAACGAGTCGGGTCGTGGACCAGCGTAGAGAGGGCCGAGTCCGGCGAAACGTTTCGCCCAAGTGCTCTCGCGTGGCGCCAAGTTGACACCCGACTGGCACGGCGTTGTCGCAGCTCAGAGCCGGTCCGTACCCGCCCGTACAGCCCAGTGGCCGCACGCCGGGCGCCACTCGTTCGAGGGATCACCAGCATCATCCCGTTCCCCGGCGGTCAGAAATGCCTCCGCCGAAGGTGCCGCCAGGCCGTGCCGCCGAGCACCACGGCGAGCGCGGCGCCGTACGCGGCCTGCTGCGCCGGCTCGCCGCCCGCCAAGTACAGAACCTGCCCAGCGGCGGGGACGGCCAGCCACTCCCACCGGCCGTCGAGGGCGGCCAGGGCGACCACCAGCAGCCCGTACCAGGGGTAGGCCGGAGCGACCAGCAGCAGGGCCGTCCCGGTCACCAGCAGGGCGCCGCCCCACGGCCGCCGGGGGTCGCCCCGGCGCAACACGTACAGCACGACGCCGAGCAGCAGGGCCGCCGCCGCGTAGGGGGCGAGGCTGTCCGGCAGGGCGAGCCGCAGCAGGCCGAAGCGTTCGATGTGCCCCTGGTCGTACCCCTCCTCCCGGAGGTAGCCGGGCAGGTAGCCGAGCACGCCCGCGCCGGAGGCGAGCACGTACGGGAGGTAGGCGAGCGCGAAGGCGCCGAGGGCGGCGGCGGGGAGCAGCAGGTCGCGCCGGGTCGGGCGGCGGGCCAGCAGGCCGGAGAGCGCTCCGGGCAGGGCGAGCCCGGGGAGCAGCTTGGTGGCCACCGCCGCGCCGAGCAGCGCCCCGCCCGCGAGGCTGCGCCGAGCGGCGACGCAGCCGAGCGAGGCGACCATCAGCAGCGCGCCGAGCGTGTCGACGTGGGCGTCGTTGACCGACCAGACCGTCACCCCTGGGCACCAACCCCACAGTGCGGCCTGCCAGTTGCGCCGCCGCACCAGCAGCAGCGCACCCGTCGTCGCGACGGCGAGCAGCGCGCCACCCGCCTGCACCCCGCGCACTCCGCCGCCGAACGGGTGCAGCGCGAGGAACCAGGCCTCGGCGACCGGCGGGTAGATGGTGTGCACGGCGGGCCGGTTGATGTGGGTGCAGTCGCCCGCCGCCGTGCGGCGCTCGTCCCAGCCGGTGCAGGGCCCGGCGGGGAACAGCCCGGGGTCGCGCAGCCGGGCGAGCGCCGGGTCGTCGGGGGCGTGGGCGTACGGGGAGATCCCGGCAGCCTGCACCCTGCCGTCCCACACGTAGCGGTAGGCGTCGTCGCTGGTGCGCGGCGGGGCGAGCAGCCCGACGGCGGCGACGGCGGCGCTGCCGGCCAGCACCAGCGCCGTGACCTGCCGGGCGGGCACCCGGCGCAGCAGGGCGATCGCGAGCGCGAAGAGCGCGGCGTCGGCGAGGTACCAGCCGTACAGCCGCCCGGGGTCGGCGAGGGTGCCGCCGGTGGTGACGGTCAGGGCGAGGGAGGTGACGAGGGCCGCGAGGGCGGCGGCGCAGGGCAGCACGGTACGGGTGAGCACGGGTTCACCCTGCCACCGGGTGGACCGGCCGAGGGCGATCTGCGGGCTGCCGTTCGGATTCCGTAAGGGCTCGTCATGCGCGGTGCGGCAAGTGGGCGCCGTACGACTTCCGTAAGCAGGTCGAAGCGGCTCCGGCGGGCTCCGAGGGGGTCTCATGGCGGTGTGGACGAAGACACCCCTGCCCCCCGTGGCCGCCGCTGGTACGACCTGCCGCTGCCGACCCCGCCCCGGTTCCTGCGCCAGGGCCCGCTGCGCGAAGGCACGTTCGGCTCGGCGCTGCACGAGCCGCGCACGGCCGTGGTGCTGGGCCGCTGGCTCGGCGCGGCGCTGTTGACGTGCTTCCTGACCGGGCTGCTCAGCCATCTGCTCCAGGAGCCGCCGACCTGGCTGCGCGACCACCTGCCCAGCAGACCGGTGGACGGCTACCGCGTCACCCAGGGCCTGCACGTGATCAGCGGCATCGCCGCGATCCCACTGCTCGGGGCGAAGCTCTGGGCCGTGTACCCCCGGCTCTTCGAGTGGCCGCCCGCGCGGAGCGTGGCACACGCGCTGGAGCGGCTCGGCATCGCGGTGCTGGTCGCGTCGATGCTGCTGGAGGTGTTCACCGGGCTGCTCAACACGCTCCAGTGGTACCCGTGGCCATTCCCGTTCCGCCAGACACACTTCTGGATCGGCTGGCTGGCCACCGGCGGTCTGCTCTTGCACGTCGCCGCCAAGGCGCCACTGATCGCGCAGCACTGGCGGCGGGTCAGGCCGGGCCTGGCCCAGCGCCGGGCCTTCCTCGGCGCGGTGACCGCCTCCGTCGCCGTGGTGACGCTCACCACCGCCGGGCAGAGCGTGCCGTGGCTGCGCCGGCTCGACCTGCTCGCCCCGCGCCGCCCCGACATCGGCCCGCAGGGCCTGCCGGTCAACCGCACCGCCGCCCAGGCCGGGACGACCACCGCCCCCGCCGACTGGCGGCTGCGGGTCGACGGGCCACAGCCGTACGAGCTGACGATGGATCAGCTGCTCGAAATGCCCCAACACGAGGCCGAGTTGCCGATCTCCTGCGTCGAGGGCTGGAGCGCCTCGGCACGCTGGGGCGGCGTCCGGGTGGCGGACCTGCTGGCACGCGCCGGCGCCCCGGCCTCCGCCCGGCTGCGGGTCACCTCACTGGAGGCCGACGGCCCGTACCGGGTGATGGACATGCCCGCCGCGTACGCCCGCGATCCCTTGACGCTGCTCGCGCTGCGGGTGAACGGGCAGGTACTGGCCGCCGACCACGGCTACCCGGCACGGATCATCGCGCCGAACCGGCCCGGCGTGCTGCAGACCAAGTGGGTCGCACGGATGGAGGCCGTCTGATGGCACGGACACTGCGGCTGCTGACGGGGCTGGGCGGGGCCGCCCTGATCGCGTACGGCCTGTACGGGCTCCTCAACGACCACTACATCACCGACCCGCTCGACGTGTTGGAGTGGGCCGTCGGCGGCCTGCTGATCCACGACGGGCTGTGGGTGCCACTGGCCTGCCTGGCCGGCGCCCGGCTGGCCCGGGGGCCGGTGCTGCGCGGCTGGCTGGTGGTGGTGGCCGCGCTCAGCGCCGTGGGCCTGCCCGCCGTCCTGCGGGCCGGGGTCGACCACGGCAACGACACCCTGCTGCCGCTGCCCTACCTGCGCAACTACCTGCTCGTGCTGGCGGCCACCGCCGTCCTGGCGCTGGGCTGGGCGCTGGCCCGAAGGCGACGGCGCCGCCGGGCCACGCGCCGGGCCACGCGCCGGGCTACGCATCGGCCGGCCTGACGCGCACTCCCAGTGCCGGGGCCGAGGTGCCATGATGGCCGCGCCATGACTGCCCCGGGAACCGAGGCCGTGCCCGTGCCGGTACGTGCCGCCACGCTCGACCTTCGCCTGCTTCGGGCCCTGCCCTTCGCGACGGTCTGCGTCGTGCTGGCCGCCGCCGGGCACACCCTCGCCTCCGGTGACGCGGTGCCGCCCGGCACGGTCCTGCTCGGCTGGGCCGCGACCGCGCTGGCCGCGACCTTCGGGGCCCGGCGGGAGCGGTCGCTCACGGCGATCACGGGCGGGCTCGCGACGGCCCAACTCGGGCTCCACCTCCTCTTCCACCTCTCCCCCAGCGCGCGGCCACTGCCCGCGCCGGAGATGCCGGGCATGGCGGGGATGGCGGGGATGGCGGGGATGGCGATGCCGGACGACGGTCAGCACGCCCACGCCCATGCCACGGCGGCAGCGGCGGCGCACACCGCGCTGCTCGGGCTCAACCCGGCGATGCTCGGCGGCCACGCGGTCGCCACGCTGGTGGCCGGTTGGTGGCTACGGCGGGGTGAGGCCGCGCTGTGGCGGCTGGTCGCGCTGGTGCAGGTGGTCGCGGTGTCCGCGCGTACCTGGGCTGCCCTGCTGCGCACCGTGTTCGTACTGCTGGGTGCCCTGCTGGACACCCTCGCCGGACGCCCGACGGCGCCCCGGCGACGGCGGCCGGACGACGGCGAGCCGCCGCTCCCGGCAACCGCCTCGCTGCGGCACAGCGTGATCCGACGCGGACCTCCGAGGGCGGCCTGCGTTCACCGACGGACCGTCACCTCACCAACCAGCTGAACAGGATCCGTCGGCGAACCGCTCGCGAAGCCCGTACCGCTCCCGGTGCGGGCGGACACCCTCACGCCAGTGCACGGGCGGCCACCGGTACGAGTGTCTCGTACCCGGGCTGCGCCGTGCCCGCCTCCGGACGGAGATCACCACCTCATGCGTTCCCTTTCCACCCGCCACCTGGCCGGCGTCGCCGGCCTCGCCACCGTCACGCTGCTCGCCGTGGCCTCGCCGGCCTTCGCCCACGTGACCGTGCAACCCGGCGCCGCCCAGCAGGGCGAGTACACCGCCGTCTCATTCCGGGTGCCGGACGAGAGCGACACCGCGGCCACCACCAAGCTGGAGGTGAGCGTCCCGACCGACCACCCGATAGCCTCGGTCGCCACCCAGCCGCTGCCGGGCTGGAAGGCGACGGTCGAGACGACCAAGCTCGCCACCCCGGTGAAGACCGACGACGGCGACAGCATCACCGAGGTCGTCTCGAAGATCACCTGGGTTGCGGACGCCACCGGCAGCATCCGCCCCGGCCAGTTCCAGGAGTTCCGGATCTCGCTCGGCGCCCTGCCGACCGACACCGAGCGGGTCGTCTTCAAGACGCTCCAGACCTACGACGACGGCAGTGTGGTCCGCTGGATCGACGAGACCAAGGCCGGCCAGCCCGAACCCGCCCATCCGGCCCCGACCCTGACGCTCACCAAGGCCGACGCCGCCGGTGCCGCCGCAGCTGTGCCGAAGGCGGCCGACTCCGCCGAGGCCGCCGCCCCCGCCTCCTCCGACGGCACCGCCCGCACTCTCGGCATCGTGGGCATCGCCATCGGCGCGGCCGGAGTCCTGACCGGCGTCCTCGGCCGCCGCCGGGGCGCAGCGCCGACGAAGTAGCCCTGCCCGGCCTGAGGCCCCCGCGCCGTTCCGACGGCGGGCGCGGGGGTCTCGGACGTCAACTGTTCATGTTCCGGTCAAGGAAGTTGTGCAGACATGTTGCGGGTCGCATCGGCACGCTGAGGGCGTTCGACCGGTGCCCCTCAGAGAGAGACCAAGCCCATGACGTCAGCGTTCGGCCCCCGCCTGCGCCGCCGCCTGGTCGCCCGCGCGGCGGCCCTGCTGCCCCTGGTGACCGTGCTCCCCGTCCTCGCCGCCCCGGCCGCCCATGCGACGGCCAGTGCCAACCTGCTGCTGAACGGCAGCGCCGAGACCAGCCGGTGCAGCCCGGGTGGATGGGAGGAGACCACGCTGCCCGGATGGCGGATCTCCGCCGGCGATCCGGTCATCGACTGCTATGGCATGCCGAGCGGCCCGGCCTCCACCTCCCCCGGCTCCCCCGCCCGGGGCACGGCGTACTTCCAGGGCGGCTCGCGCGGCAGCTCCACGATGACCCAGACCGTCGACGTGTCCGCCGCCGCCACCACGATCGACGGCGGATCGGTCTCGTCCACGCTCTCCGGCTGGCTCGGCGGCATCGGGACGTACAACGACAACGCCAAGGTCACCGCGACGTACCTGAACGCCTCGGGCGGCCCGCTCGGCAGCTCGGCGATCGGGCCGGTGCTTGCCGCCGACCGCAGCAGCGTCACCGGCATGGCGCAGCGGACGGGCACCGCCGCCGTTCCGGCCGGTACCCGCTCGATCACCGTCACGGTCGACTTCTCGATGACCGGCACCCAGAACGACGGCATCGCCGACGACCTCTCGCTCACGCTCGACACCTCGATCACCCCGGCCACGCTCACCGCCCCGGCCTCGGCCGTGCCGGGCTACGACCACGTGTTCATGGTGATGATGGAGAACACCAACTACTCGGCCGCCTCGAACACGGCGACCGGCAGCACCGGTCTCGTCGGGAACACCACCGAGGCGCCGTACCTCAACAACACGCTCATCCCGATGGGTTCGCTGCTCACCGACTACCACGCGGGCACCCACAACTCGGACCCGAACTACGAGCAGGTCGCGTTCGGCGACAGCTACGGCCGCAGCGCCAAGGCACCCGGTGGCAACAACAGCAACTGCATCACCAGCACGGCCTGCACCGCCACCAACGACAGCCTGGGCGACAAGGCCGACCAGGCGGGCAAGTCCTGGGCGCAGAGCACCTACGGCCAGACCAGCGCCTGCCAGACCGCCTCCAGCGGCAACTACGAGAACGACGACGTGCCGTTCTACTACGCCGCGCGGATGAAGAACGACAGCGCCTACTGCCAGGCCCACTGGCCGTCCTGGTCGCAGTTCACCGGCAACCTCCAAGCCGCCTCGACCACGCCCGCCTTCAACTGGTTCGCGGCCGGTGCCTGCAACGACTTCGAGTTCTGCAGCATCTCCAGCGGCGACACCTGGCTGAAGAACACCCTGCCGCTGATCTTCAACTCTCCCGCCTGGAAGAACGACCGCTCACTGCTGATCGTCACCGTGGACGAGGACGGCAAGAGCCTGCCCGGCGGCTTCGGCCCCGGCCAGACCAACCAGGTCATGACCGTCGCCGTCGGGTCGCAGGGCACCGTCAAGGCCGGGTACCGGAGCCCGAACCGGTACGACCACTACAGCACCGCCCGGGTGATCCGGGACGCCCTCGGCCTCGCGCCGATGACCGCCAACGACGCCTGGGCCACCCCGTACGACGACGTCTTCACCACCGCCACCGCCCCGGCCTCCCTGACCAACGGCGGTTTCGAGGCCGGCAACCTCACCGGCTGGACCTCCACCGGCTCCACCCTGGTCACCAACTCTGCCGCCCACACTGGTGGTTACGGAGTCCAGGTCGGCGCCACCGGCCCGAGCACCGACTCCTCCGCCGTCCAGAGCTTCACCGCTCCGAGTGGCAGCAGCACGCTGTCGTTCTCGTACCAGGTGAGCTGCGACGACACCGTCCAGTACGACTGGGCCTCGGCCGCCCTGACCGACACCACCACCGGAGCCACCACCACCGTGCTCCCCAATACCTGCACCAACGGCGCCGGTTGGAAGACGGCCTCGACCCCCGTCACCCCCGGGCACCGCTACACCCTGACGCTCGCCAACCACGACGACAACTACGCGGGCGACCCGACCTACACCTCCTACGACGACGTGACCGTCTCCTGACCGAACGCCCCACCCCCTGCCCCTGCCCCGGAGACTGATGCCTCCGGGGCAGGGGCAGCCGCGCCGGCTAGCGGGGCGCCGGGGCGTAGCCGGCCGGCCGGGTGGTGAAGCCGCCCCGGCCCTGCGTACGGCTGCGCAACGCCGTGGCGTAGCCGAAGAGTTCGGCGAGCGGGACGGCTGCGGTGACCACCGCCGTGCCCGACCGCGAGGTCGAGCCGAGGACCCGACCGCGCCGTGCGGCCAGATCGCCGAGCACTCCGCCGACCGCCTCCTCCGGCACCGTGACGGTGACTTCAGCCAGCGGCTCCAGCAGCACCATCGCGGCGGCCCGCAGCGCCTCCCGCAGGGCGAACCGCCCGGCCGTCCGGAAGGCCAGCTCGGACGAGTCCGTGGGGTGGGTGGCCCCGTCGGTGAGGGTGACGTGCAGGCCGGTCACCGGGTGACCGCCGAGCGGCCCCTCGGCGAGCGCGTCCCGGCAGCCTGCCTCGACCGCCCGGACGTACTCCTGCGGCACCCGGCCGCCGACCGCGACGGACCGGAAGTCGAAGCCCTCGTCGACACCCAACGGGCTGACGTCGAGGACGACTTGGGCGAACTGACCGGCGCCGCCGGTCTGCCTGACGTGCCGGTACACCAGCCCCTGGACCCCGCGCCCGACCGTCTCCCGGTAGGCGACCTTCGGTCGGCCGACGTTGACCTCCAGCCCGTGGGCCCGGCGGATCTTCTCGACCGCGACCTCCAGGTGAAGTTCACCCATGCCGGAGAGCACCGTCTGCCCGGTCTCGGGGTCGGTCCGCACCGCGATCGACGGGTCCTCCTCCGTCAGCCGGGCGAGCGCGGACGCCAACCGGTCGGTGTCGGTGCTTCTGCGGGCCTCGACCGCGACCGTGACCACCGGGTCGGCGACGCTGGTCGGTTCGAGAACGAGCGGCGCCGAGGGCAGGCAGAGCGTCGCCCCGGCGCGCGCGGCCTTCGGCCCGACCACCGCGACGATGTCCCCGGCGACCGCCCGGTCCACCTCGGCGTGCCGGTCGGCCTGCACCCGCAGGATGCGGGCGATCCGCTCGGTGCGGCGCGCACCCACGTCCAGCACGGTGGCTCCCTTCTCGATCGTGCCCGAGTACACCCGCAGGTAGGTCAGCCGCCCGGTGGTGGTCGAGTTCACCTTGAACACCAGTGCAGCAAAAGGCAGTTCGGCGTCCGCGGCGCGCTCCTGCGGTTCGCCGTCCAGGGTGCCGCGCACCGGCGGCACGTCCGACGGCGAGGGCAGGTAGGCCACCACGGCCTCCAACAGCGGCTCGATACCACGGTTGCGGTAGGCCGAGCCGCAGAGCACGACCACACCGTCGCCGGTGCGGGTCAGCTCGCGCAGGGCTGCGGCCAGCGTCGGGGCCGAGATCGATCCCGACGCGCAGTACTCCTCCAGCGCGCCCGGGTGGAGCTCCGCCACCG
Source organism: Kitasatospora sp. McL0602 (assembly GCF_052076145.1). Lineage (NCBI taxonomy): Bacteria > Bacillati > Actinomycetota > Actinomycetes > Kitasatosporales > Streptomycetaceae > Kitasatospora > Kitasatospora sp. McL0602. The sequence goes on from NZ_CP197246.1 coordinate 252,679, forward strand.
CCTCCTCCAGCAGCACCCGGCGGCGCCGGGCCTCCGCCAACAGGCTTGCCGGCACCGGGCCTTCCTCGGCGGTGTCACTACCGTCGGCCCAGCTGAGAGCGCGCATCCGCAGCAGGTCCACGACGCCGCTGAAGCTGTCCTCGGTGCCGATCGGCAGCTGTACCACCAGCGGCGCCGGGTGCAGGCGTTCGCGGATCGAGGCGACGGCCTTGTCGAGGTCGGCACCGGCCCGGTCGAGCTTGTTGACGAAGGCGATCCGTGGCACACCGTGCCGGTCGGCCTGTCGCCAGACCGACTCGCTCTGCGGCTCGACGCCCGCGACGGCGTCGAACACCGCGATCGCACCGTCGAGCACCCGCAGCGAACGCTCCACCTCGTCGGCGAAGTCGACGTGGCCGGGGGTGTCGATCAGGTTGATCCGGTGGCCGTCCCAGTCGCAACTCACCGCTGCGGCGAAGATGGTGATGCCCCGGTCGCGTTCCTGCGGGTCGAAGTCGGTGACGGTGGTGCCGTCGTGGACCTCGCCGCGCTTGTAGGTGGCGCCGGTCAGGTAGAGGACGCGTTCGGTGACGGTGGTCTTCCCGGCGTCGACGTGGGCGAGGATGCCCAGATTGCGGACGGCGGTCAGCGGAGTGGTCTGGCGAGGGTGCTGTTCGGTGCGCACGGCCCGTGGCCTTTCAAGGCGGTTCGGAGAGCAGGCAACGCGATTTCCGGGACGGGACGGGACACTGGGGTCGCCCCCACCGACGGCTCGACACACATCGGCCGGGGGGCAGTTCTCCGTCGCGGACTACCGGTGCGGGCCGCGCAGCCCGCACCGGGCGTCCGAAGACACCAGGATCACCTCGTACCGTGCCTGGGGAACGACAACAGCGGTGCAGTACCGCATGGTTGTCCCCCCTCGATCGTCACGGCGCGCACCCGCCGGTGTTGGCGGCGCACGGTTCGTGGTGAGCATAGTGAACACCCGCCGCCCGGGGCACCGGGTTTTCCGCCGCCCCGCTCGCGTCGGACGCCCCGCTCGCGTCAGACGCGGTCGAGCACCTGCCCGCTGGGCTGCACAGCCGCGGTGGGCACAGGTTCACGTACGGGCAGCAGGCCGCGCAGGAGGCGCTCGGCCGGCCGTTCCACTCCGGCGTGCAGAGCCCAGGCGGCGAGCAGGGTGGCCCCGAACGCAGCGAGCAAGGGAACGACGGCGGCGGTGGACCAGTGGCCGAGCATGCCGTAGTGGCGGAAGGCGTCGAGGACGAAGTAGTGCACCAGGTAGAACGCGAAGGAGATCCGGCCCAGGAATTCCAACCACGGGCGGGCCAGCAGGGATCGGCCACCGCGAACGTCCCGCAGGCCGACGGCGGCGGCCATCAGGGCGAAGAACGGTATGAGGACCGCGTCGAAGACGCCTATCCCGGGCTTCACGGCGGTGAACCACTCCGGGTGTCGCAGCCATCCCCAGCAGAACGCGGCCGCCATCAGGCACAGCAGGATCGAGACCCGGGCGCCGACCGGCGGCCGCCACCCACGCCGGACCAGCAGGGCCGTGCAGATCCCGACGACGAACATCGGGGTGAGCGAGAGCGGCGAGGCGACGACCAGGCGGGTGACGCCGGGGCTGTAGGTGTGGTGCGCGATCCAGATCCTGGTCCCCGCGCTGAGGGCGTCCATGACGATCAGGACCGCTGCCAGCGCGGCCGGGCGGAGCCGCCGCAGCAGGCGGATCAGTGCCGGGAAGAGCAGATAGAAGAACGCCTCGCAGGAGAGCGTCCAAGCCGTCGTGTTGATGGCGTAGAAGTGGTCCACGGTCCACGCCTGAAGCAGACTCACCGAGTACAGCATGTCCGGGACGGCGGCGAGCTGCCGCGTCCAGGAGTAGTCGGTCACGATGATGACGAGCGACAGGAACGTCATCACCGGCCAGATCCGGGCGAATCGGTGCCAGTAGAAACGCAGCGCACCGTCTCCCGGCCGGTGGACCCAGGTGAGCACGAACCCGGAGAGCACGAAGAAGAACGGGACGCCTTCGTAGCCGAGCTGCAGGGCGGCCAGCAGCCGTGGGAATCCGGTGAAGAGGTAGGCGCAGTGGAAGCCGAACACTCCCAGAGCGGCGAACCACCGTAGCCCGGTGAGTGAGTCCAGTCTCCGGATGGTGGGCGGTTCAGGCTCCTGCCGCAGGTGTGATCGCCGATGCGCCATCCGACCCCGATCCTCCGGACCGAGCTTCGGTGACACCGGTCGACGCCGTCGATGATATGGCAAGCACATCGGAGAGAATGACGGCCTCGTCCCGGATGCGATGCGGCTCAGCCGTCGGAGTCGACCGGCTCGCTCGCTGCCGTGGCCGACTTGATGCCGAGCTTCGCCTCGGCGGTCGTCCAGTCCGTGGCGATGGCCTGCTGGGCGGCGGCGAGGGTGACCTGGTTCTTGCATATCGCCGTGTGGAGGTGGGTCTCGACGGCGTCCTTCGGGTTGTTCGGCCCCTTGCCCGGGACGTGATCCGGGGACGGCGGCTGGACCCACAGGTTGCGCGGGTCGTTCGGGTCGCCACCGAGCTGAAGGCTGATCAGGTGATCGTACTCGGCGTCGCCCATCGGGCCGGTGTAGTCGTAGGACGCGGCATTGCCGATCTTCTCCTTGCCGGTCACGCTGACCGGCGGCCGGATCGTCGAGGTGTACCCACCGGTCCTGCAGATCGTCGACCCGATCGTCGCCTGCGTCACCGCCGGGCTCAACGCCCCAGGCGTGCACACCGGGTCCGGCAGCGGCTGCTTCGCCGCCGTCAGCCGGTAGTGACAACTCCCCGCCTTCGGCTGCACCTGCGCGGTGTACGAGCTCTGCGGCCCTGGTCCGACCGGAATCACGCCACCACCTGCCGGTGCACTCACGGACGGCGTCGCCCGGCCGGCCGCCTGGTCGCCGGACCCGGCGGGGTGCTTCGCCGTCGGCGAGCAGCCGACCGCAGCGGCCAGCAGAGCGGCGCCGAGCGCCACAGCGGTACGAGCCGAGACAGCCACGGAACAACCCCCACAAACGACTGAACTGACGGACCCCCGGATCGACGCCCGCCCCCCATTCTTCCACCCGCCCGTGCCTGCCCTTCAGGCAGGCAGGTACGGAAGGGCGCGGCCTTCGGATGACCCGGTCAGACCGCGCGGGCCGCGGCGCGGATGGAGTCGAGGACGACGTCCGGGTGCGAGAGCATCGCAACGTGGCTGGAGTTGACCTCGACGGTGGTGGCGCCCATCCGGGCCGCCAGGAAGCGCTGCAGGTCCGGGTTGACGGCGTGGTCCTGCAGCGCGAGCACGTACTGGCTCGGCTTGGACTTCCAGGCGATCCCGTCGGTCTTGGCGCCGAGCACCTCGACGCGCGGGGCGCCCTGGGTCGCCCAGACGACCTGCTGCTCCGCCTCCGGCAGGTCACCGCAGAAGTGCGAGATGCCGTCCCGGGCGATCCACAGGCGGCCGTCCTCGCTGTCCAGGTGGGCGAAGAGCGGCGGCGTGCTGAACTTGCCGATCAAGTCTTCCAGCGTCTCGCCCGCGTCGGGGGCCAGCGCGGCGATGTAGACCAGGCCCGCCACCCGGTCGTCGGTGCCGGCGGCCGTGATGACGAACCCGCCCCAGGAGTGCCCGACCAGGATCGCCGGGCTGCTCACTCGCGCGAGCGCGCGGTGGACGGCGTCGACGTCGCCCTCCAGCGAGTCCAGGGTGTTCTGCGCGGACACCACCTCGTAGCCCTCGCTCTGGAGCACCGGGATCAGCTTGTTGAAGCAGGAGCCGTCGGCCCACAGGCCGTGGGCGAAGACGATGCTGGGCTTGTTCGACGTCATCGGCACGTTCCTCCACTCGTCGCGGGCCACCCGGCCCGCACACTCGATCAGATGCGCCGAGTCCACACCACACCCCCACCGGAACCGGCGGCCCGCGCCGCAGCCGCCCGACATTCACCCCGACCGGACGAACACCCGACCGAACGAACACCCGGGCAGAGGCAACCGGGCAAAGGCAACCGGGCGCAGGCAACCGGCACCTGGTCGGAGCGCGTCCCGAGGTGTGGCGAGGTCAGCAGGCCTTGCCCACAAAGGCCGTACCGGATCGAACCGGGTGGCCGAGAGGATCAGGAGTCGCTCCGTGCCGGACGAGACCACCGTGCGCCCCATCCCCTGGCCGGCTGCCCCGATCAAGGCCGGGCGGCTCGTTCTCCGCGAGCCCGAGGCCCGGGACCGTGCGGCGTTCGTCGAGCTGCTGGCCTCGCCGGAGGTGCACACCTACCTCGGCGGCCCCCGGCCCCGGGACGAGCTCGAGCGCGAGCTGCCCGAGACGCCCGAGCGGTGGCCCGGGAGTCTCGTCGTCGATCTCGACGGGGCGATGATCGGCCAGATCCTGCTCAGGCGAGCGCCGGAGCACCATCGCCCGGCCGCCGTGGGGAAGGCCGATCTCGGCTACCTGTTCCTGCCGCAGGCGTGGGGGTTCGGGTACGCCGCCGAGGCGTGCGCGGCGGCACTCGACTGGTTCGACGGCGTGCTTCCCGGCGAGCCGGTGGTGCTCGCCACCCAGACCGCCAATGCCCGCTCGATGCGCCTCGCGGCGAAGCTGGGCTTCACCGAGGTGGAGCGGTACCGGGCCTGGGACGCCGAGCAGTGGCTCGGCCTCCGGTCAGCCGTCGAGGCCGGTGGCCAGGCCGTCCAGGGCGTGTGAGCAGATGCAGTCGCGGTCGGCCGGGAGTGCTTCGAGGGCCTTGAAGAGGACGGTGCGCAGGCGGCCCACGTTGCGGCTGAAGACCTCGAGCACCTCGGCGTGGGTGACGCCCTCGCCGGTCTCGACGCCCGCGTCGAGGTCGGTGACGAGGGCGAGGGAGGTGTAGCAGAGGCCCAGCTCGCGGGCCAGCACGGCCTCCGGGTGGCCGGTCATGCCGACGACCGACCAGCCGTTGGCGGTGAACCAGCGGCTCTCGGCGCGGGTGGAGAAGCGCGGGCCCTCGATCACCACCAGCGTGCCGCCGTCCACGGGCTCCCAGGCGCAGCCACGGGCGGCGGCGAGCACCGAGCTGCGGCCGTCGGGGCAGTACGGGTCGGCCATCGAGACGTGCACCACCTCGGGCAGGCGGCCGTCCGGCAGCGGCAGTCCGTCGTAGTAGGTCTGCGGCCGCCCCGAGGTGCGGTCGACGAACTGGTCGGGGACGACGAGCGTGCCCGGTCCGTACTCGGCGCGCAGCCCGCCCACCGCGCAGGGGCCGAGCACCTGGCGTACGCCGAGCGAGCGCAGCGCCCAGAGGTTGGCCCGGTAGTTGATCCGGTGCGGCGGCAGGCTGTGCCCGCGCCCGTGCCGGGGCAGGAAGGCGACCCGGCGCCCGGCGATCTCGCCGAGGAAGAGCGAGTCGCTGGGCGGGCCGTAGGGGGTCTGCACCGCGACCTCGGTGACGTCGTCGAGCAGGGCGTACAGGCCCGAGCCGCCGATCACTCCTAGCTCCGCAGCGGGCGGAGAGGTGGTTCCTGACGAGGTGCCGGCCATGATGCCCTGCCTTTCGGTCGCGTCCTGACCTTCACCCTACGAGCCGTCACCCTGCTCCGGCCGCAGGACGGTCTTACGATTCCCGTACGCCACCGGCGGTCGCCGAGCGCCGTACCTTCAGTGCCCAGAGCACCAGCGGGACCTGGAGCGGCAGCCGCCCGTACGCGACGGCGCGCTCGGCGGTGCTGCGGGTGCGCCAGTCGCGGGCCATCTTGAGGTTGCCGGGGAAGACGGCGACGAAGAGCGCGGCGGCGGCCAGGCCGCCGGTGCGGCGGGTGGCGGGGACCGCGACGGCTGCGGCGACGGCGAGTTCGGCCACGCCGCTCACGTGCGTCCATCGGCGCGGGCCGCCGGGGAGCTGCTCGGGGACGAGCGGGTCGAAGAACTCGGGCTTGCGGAAGTGCATGACGCCTGCGAGGCCGAGCAGGGCGGCAAGTGCGAGCGGGGCGCGGTGACGGGACACGTCTCTCCTCGATCAGGCAACGGGTGGCGACAGGAGGGGCTCCGCCGACCCTACTCGCCGGTAGGGTTGCGGGTACAGGCTTCCCGCCCCGGCGTTGACGGCAGCGGCGTACAGTGGCCGCCTCGGTGGGCAGGTGTGGCACGGCGGTCGGAGGAACGGGCATGAGCCGGAGCGGTACGAGAGCCGGTACGCGAGCCGGTGCGAAGGCCGGTCCGAGGGCGACCGGCCATCAGGCGCTGCGCTGGCGGGTGCGGCCCGAGGCCCCGGTCGCGGCCGTCCTGTTGCTGCACGGCGGGCAGGAGACCGACGAACGGCGGCCCGGCCCGGTCAATCTGCCCGGTCTACGGATGAGCGGCTTCGTCCGCGCCGTCGCCCGGGAGACCGCCGGGGCGCAGATCGCCGTCGGCGTGGTCCGCTACCGGCACCGGGGCTGGAACGGCTCGCGGGCCGACGCCGCCCGGGACGCCGCAGCCGCGCTCAACGACCTCGCCGAGGAGCTCGGGCCCGTCCCCACCGTCCTGATCGGGCACTCGATGGGAGGCCGGGCGGCCCTGCGTGCGGCCGGGAACCCCTGCGTCACCGGCGTCGTCGCCCTCGCGCCCTGGTGCCCGGACGGCGATCCGTCCGCCCAGCTCGACGGCCGTACGCTGCTGACCCTGCACAGCGACCACGACAGCGTCACCGACCCCGGCGCCACCCGGCGGTTCGCCGCCCGCGCCCGCGCGGCGGGCGCGCACGTCGCCGGGTACACCGTGCACAACTCGGACCATGCCCTGTTGCGCCGCTCCCGCGACTGGCACCGCGCCACCGCCCACCTCACCGCCGGCCTGCTCGGGCTGCGCCCGTTGCCGCCCGAGGTCACCACCGCGCTCGCCCTCGGCCCGGCCTCCGCAGAGGGCCTCGACCTCCCGCTCCCCTCGCACGCCTGACCCGGCTCGGCGGCGCCCAACAGCCGTACACGTACGCCCTGACACCCCCTCCCCGCCGGTACCCGAACGGACTGTGCAAGGCTGCTGCCGGTCAGTACACCCGGCCCGGACCCCACCCGGCCGCCGGGACCACGGGGGATGTGATCGGCATGCGCAGAAACGTACGGCGGGCGCCAGGCACCGAGCACGGCCGGGGCCGGCTCCGGGGCCGGGGCCGGCTCCAACTCCGGCTCCGCGCGGCACTGGCAGCGCTGGCGGCGGGCGGGCTGGCACTGGCCGCGCTCGCCCTGCGGCCGGTGCCGGGCGAGCGGCTCTGGCACGCGGGCGGAGTGCTCGGCGTCCACCGCGGGCTCCGGGTGCTGCTGATACTCGGCTGCATCGTCGGCGGCGCCGTTCTGACGGGCCGCCACCGACGCGGCGGGGCGAACACCCGCTCGGGCGACGACTCCCCCGCCGCGGAACGCCTCGCCTCGGCCGCGAACGTGCTGCTGCCGATCGCCGCCGCAGCCGTACCGCTGCTGCTGCTCCTGCTGCCCAACCACCATGTCACCCCGCCGCCCCGGGGCTCACTGTCGCTGCCGGGCGGGCCGCCCGAGACGCCGTCGCCGACCGCCTCACCCAGCCCGTCCGCCCCGCCGCCGCCCGTCGACCGGCCCCACGGGCGGTTCGACCCGCAGCTGCTGCTGACCGTCCTCGGCACGGTCCTCGTGGTGGCCGTCGCCGTGGTCGGGCTGGTCGCGCTCTGGCGCCGGTTCGGCCACCTGCTCCGGGCGCCCGCGCACGATGCGATCGACCCGGCCGGGGCTGCCCCGATGACCGGCGCGGCCCTCGCCGATGCCGTCGCCGACGGGCGCCGCGCGCTGCACGGCGACGACGCCCGCGCCGCCGTGATCGCCTGCTACGCGGCGATGACGGCCTCGCTCGCCGCCTCGGGCGTCACCGGCCGGGCCGCCGACACCCCGAGCGACCTGCTCGACCGGGCGGCCGCCGGCGGCCTGCTCGGCACCGGCCCGCAGCTGCGGAACCACCCGCAGACGCTCGCCGCGCTCTTCCGCGAGGCGCGCTACTCCAGCCACCCGATGACGGACGACCACCTGCTCCGGGCCCGCGCCGCCCTCGACGCCATCGCCGCCCAACTCCCCGCCACCGTCCCGTCCGAGGAACCGCAGCCCACCATCGAGGCCCGATGAACCGCTCCCTCGCCCTGCTGCTCACCGCCGCCGCCGGCGCCGAGGCCGCGCTCGTCCTGGTCGGCGGCACCGCCCCGGCCGCCCTCGGCGCGGCGGTGCTCACCGCCACCGCCCTGGTCACCGCCCGGTACGTCAGCGGCTTCGCCTCGCAGGACAGCGGCATCCGGCTGCCGATGCGGATGCTCCACGCCCGGCAGGCCGGGCTCGGCGACTGGCAGCGGGCCGTCGAGGACGGGCTCACCGGCCGGGGCGACCACGGCGAGTCGCTCGTCCGCCGCCTCCAGCGCATCTACGCGGCCCGGCTGGCCGAACGGCACGCCGTCTCGCTGTACGACCAGCCCGAGGCCGCCGCCGCACTGGTCGGCCCCGAGGTGTGGTCGCTGATCGACCCGCGCGGCACCCCGCCCAGGCCCGTCCCGCAGCGCACCCTGCGCGCCGCCGTCGACGGCCTCCGCACGCTCTGAACGACACCGCGCGCACCGCACCACCCGTCCCGACCCGACCCGTCCCGAGGAGTACCGTGACCAGCACCCACCCGAACCCCGCCCCGGACGCGACAGCCACGGACGCGACAGCCGTCGGACTGACGCCCCGCCAGGCGGGCGAGCGCGCCCAGCAGGTGCTCGACGAGGTCGGCCGCGCCGTGGTCGGCAAGCCCGAGTCGCTCGAACTGGTGATGCTCGGCGTGCTCGCGGGCGGCCACGTCCTGATCGAGGACCTGCCCGGTCTCGGCAAGACGCTGCTGGCCCGCTCGTTCGCCACCGCGCTCGGCCTGGACTTCCAGCGCATCCAGTTCACCCCGGACCTGCTGCCCTCCGACGTCTCGGGCGCCCCGTTCTACGACCAGCGCACCGGCGAGATGGTCTTCCGCCCCGGCCCGGTCTTCACCCACCTGCTGCTCGCCGACGAGGTCAACCGAACGCCCCCGAAGACCCAGGCCGCGCTGCTGGAGGCGATGGCCGAGGCCCAGGTCTCCGCCGACGGCGTCACCCGCCGCCTGCCCGACCCGTTCATGGTGATAGCCACCGCGAACCCGATCGAGTACGAGGGCACGTACAGCCTGCCCGAGGCGCAGCTGGACCGTTTCCTGCTGCGGGTCAGGATGGGCTACCTGCCGGTGCGTCAGGAGGCGGCGATGCTGCGGGCCCGGATCGACCGGGCCGCGCCCGAGGCGGTGCTGAAGCAGCTGTCCGACCCGGCGGAGGTGCTGGCCATGCGGGCGGCGCTGGAGCGCGTCGAGGTCGCGGACGACCTGGTCGACTACGTGGTGGCGCTCGTCGACGCGACCCGCTCGCACCCGCAGATCCAGGTCGGCGCCTCCCCGCGCGGTGGTCTCGCGCTGCTCCAACTCGCGCGTGCCCGTGCTGTCCTGGAGGGCCGTGACTACCTCGTCCAGGAGGACGTGAAGGCGCTCGCGGTGCCCGCGCTGGCGCACCGGGTGAGCCTGCGTCCGGAGCTGTGGGTGCGTCAGATCAACGCGGACGACGTGATCGCGGCGCTGGTCGAGACCGTCCCGGCGCCCCGGACCGCTCCGTGAGCAGCCCCCGTCGCACGGCTCCGGTGGCCCGGGTGCTCGGGCCGGTGCAGGAGACGGGGACGAGCGAGCTGACGCTGCTGAGCCCGCCCGCGCCCCCGCCGTCGGTCTGGCGGGCGAGCGAGCGAGCGCTGCGGCTGCTGTCGGTCGCCGCGGTGGCGGCCGTCGCCGCCCTGCTGACCGGTCACGCCTGGGTGCTGGCCTGCGCGGCGGGCCCCCTCGTGCTGCTGGTGCTGGCCGCTGCCGGGAGCAGCAGGCCGACCCGGCTGACCGCCGAGGCCGAGATCGGCCCGCGCCGCTGCTTCGAGGGCGAGCCGGTCACGGCCCGGGTGGAGCTCTCCTTCGACGGCACGGTCGGCTGGGTCGACCCGGGCCTGCACCCCGGGCCCGGCATGACGCTGGAGAGCCTCACCGTGACCGGCCCGGTGATCGAGCTCCGGCTCATCGCGGGCCGGTGGGGCCGGTGGACGCTCGGCACCCTCGACGTCGACGTGTACGACCGGGGCGGGCTGGCCCGCCGTACCCTCCGCGTCCAGCTCGGCGAGGTGCAGGTCTTCCCGGTGCCGGCCCAGGCCTCGGTGACGCCGATCCCGGTGCGGCTGCCGGAGCACCTCGGCGAGCACACCGCCCGCCAGCGCGGTGAGGGCGTCGAGGTGCAGGGCGTCCGTCCGCACATCTGGGGCGAGCGGCAGCGGCGCATCCACTGGCCGTCGACCACCCGGCGCGGCAGCGTCCAGCTCACCCAGTTCGCCGCCGAGCGCGCCGCCGACACCGTCGTGCTGATCGACGCGTTCGGCGACTACGTCGATCACGCGACCGGCCGTTCCAGCCTCGACGAGACGCTGCGCACCGCCGCCGGGGTGGCCAGGGCGTACCTGCGCAGCCACGACCGCGTCGGCGTGGTCTCGATCGGCGGCGTCACCCGCTGGCTCCGGCCGGGCACCGGCGGCGGGTACTTCTACCGGCTGGTCGAATCCGTCCTGGAGGTCCGCCGCGATCTCGGGTACCAGGTGCCGGATCTCGAGAGGCTGCCCCGCCCGGTCGTCCCGGCAGGCGCCCTGGTGTACGCGGTCACCACGCTCACCGACCAGCGCGTGCTGGATCTGCTGCGCGATCTGACGGCCCGTGGCAACCCGCTGGTAGTCGTCGAGATACCGATCGGCGCGCCCGTCCCCGAGTCGGGCGATCCGGCCGGCGTGCTGGCCGGCGAGCTGGCACTGCCGCTCTGGGAGGCCGACCGCGAGACCATGCGGTACGCGCTGCGCAGCCGGGGCATCCCCGTCCTCACGCCGCAGCCGGGCGAGGAGTTGGACCTCGCGCTCGCGCCGCTGCTGCGCACCCGCATCCAGGGGAGCACCCGATGACCGTACCGAAGTCCCCTGCAGTGATGGCACCCACCGCGCTCACCCGTGCGGTCGCCGTCGCACTGGCGCTCGGCGCGGCCGCGCCCGGCCTCTCCGGTGGCTCGCTGTTCGTGGCGGCGCTCGCCGTGCTGGGCGCCTGGTGGGCGGGCCCGGTGGTGGCCGCCCGGCCGGTCCGGCAGTCGGCCGCCCTGCGGCCGATGCTCGTCCGGCACCGGAACACGGTGTTCGCGGCGGGCTGCGTGCTGCTGGCCGCCGTGCAGACCCCGCCGCTCTGGCTCGCCGGGTGCGTGACGGCGCTGCTGCTGGGCTACCTGCTCCTGGTCGACGCCTTCGCGGCCGGCCCGGCGGGCGTCCGCCAGTGGCGGGCCCGCGCGGTGCCCGCGGCGGCGTACGGCGCGAGTGCCCTGGTGCTGGCGGCAGCCTGCCTGCCGCTGGACGGCCTGCCCTGGGGCCGGGCGGTGGCGGCCCTCGCGGTCGTCGGCTCGGCGGCCGTCGCCGGGCTGGCCCTCTGGACCCGGGCCGGTGATGCCTGATCGCAGCCTCCGGGCGCGCGGCCGGGCGGCTCGGGTGGCGTGATGGCGTCAACTGCGGGTCGGGGCGGCGGGTCACGCCGTAGGCTTTGTCCCAGTGGCAGGCGAGCATGGCGCCCCGCGCGGGCGGCAGTGGGAAGGGGCGGGTATGGCGGACCGCGAGGCGCGCACGGGCGGACCGGACGGGGCGAGCGGCTCCGGCGGGTCGACCCACAACGCCGTGTCCGGCGGCAGTGTGGCCCAGCTCGTGCAGGCGGGGACGATCAACACCGCGTACTTCTACGCGCCGACCCCCGTGCCTGCGGCGGAGTCCTGCACCCCGCGCCAGATCCGGCGGCCCCGTGGCCCGTTCGTCAACCGGACGGCGGAGCTGACGTCCCTGACCGAGGCGGTCGACGGCCTGGCCGAGGGCCTGTCGGTGGTGGTGTTCACCGGGCTGGGTGGCGTGGGCAAGACCGAGCTGATCGCGCACTGGGCCGAGCGGGAGGCGGAGCGCTTCCCCGACGGGCAGCTCTACGCCGATCTGGGGGCCGTCCGCCACCACGGCAGCGTCGACCTCGGCGAGGTGCTGGCGAGCTTCCTGCGCTCGCTCGGTGTCCGCGAGGAGTACGTGCCGCACTCGCTCGCCGACCGCGTCAACCTCTTCCGCAGCGTCACCGCGACCCGGCGTCTGCTGTTCTTCCTGGACAACGTCGAGCACGCCGCCGAGGTCCGGGCCCTGCTGCCGTTCCGGGGGCTGGTGGTGGTGAGCAGCCGTCACCGCCTGGACGGGCTGGTGACCGACGGCGCGCACGTCCACCGCGTGGAGCCGCTGGCCCCCTCGGCCGGGGTCGAGCTGGTGCGCCGCTGGCTCGGCGAGGAGCGCGGCAGCGACCAGGAGCTGACCGAGCTCGTCCGGCTCTGCGGCGGGCTGCCGCTGGCCCTGAGCGCGGTCGGCTCGCAGCTGCTGACCCGCCGCCGGATGGCGGTCGGGCGGGTCGTCGCCGAGCTCGCCGACCGGCACCACACCCTGCAACCGCTGCGCTCCGGGGAGAGCACCGTGGACGAGGCGTTCGAAGCCGTGTACCGCACGCTGCCCGAGCAGGCTCGGCGGCTCTACCTGCTGATCGGTGTCCACCCGGGGCGTGAACTGACCCCGGAGATGGCACGGGCGCTCGGGGGCGAGGGCGCGGCCGAGGCGATCGACGACCTGCTGGCCGCGCATCTCCTGGACGAGACTGCTCCGGACGAGGGGCCCGAGGAGCGCTACCGCGCCCACGACCTGGTCGCCCTGCATGCCCGCCGGGCCGCCGGGGCCGCGCTCTCCGACGCCGAGCGGGAGGCGGAGACCCGGCGGATCGTCGACTACTTCCGGGTGCGGGCGGCGGCGGCCGACCGGGCGGTCCTCGGAGAGCGGTTCCGGCTCCAGGAGTCGGAGGCGCCGCTGCCGCCGTACCTGGCCTTCACCGGCCGGGCGCAGGCGCTGGAGTGGCTCCAGAGCGAGCGGGCCGAGCTGATGGCCGTCGTGCGGGAGGCCGCTGCCCGGGGGTGGCACGGCGCCGTGTGGCGGCTGTGCGAGTCGCTCTGGGCGCTCTTCCACAGCCGTAAGCACTATGCCGACTGGATCGAGTCCCACGAGCTGGGCGTGCAGGCGGCCCGCTGGGACGCCCGCCCCGACGTCGGCATCCGGATGCACAACCAACTCGCCCGCGCCCACTATGAGTTGGGTGAGTACCGGCAGGCCGCCGAGCAGCTGGCACTGGCGGCCGAGCAGCTGCCGCTGGTCACCGACCCCCGGCTGGGCGGGGTGATCTGGGAGTCGCAGGGTCTGCTCGCGCTGGCCCAGGGCGAGCCGGGCCAGGCGATCGCCCTCTTCACCCGGGCCCGGGAGGCGAACGCCGACGACCCGCACGGCCTGGTGGTGCAGGGCTACAACCTCGCCCAGGCGCTGCTGGCTGCAGGCCGCCACCAGGAGGCGGCCTCGGCGCTGGCCGCCGCCACGGCCGAGGCCGCCCGCACCCAGGACGAGCCGATGCTGATGCGCCTGGCGCTGCTCGGCGGCCGCCTCCACCGGGCGACGGGCGATCCGCAGCAGGCGATCGCCCAACTCCTGCTGGCCGCACGGCAGGCCGACCTGATGAAGCAGCACCACAAGGAGGACCAGGCACTCGGCCTGCTGGTCGAGCTCGCGGCGCAGGTCGGTGACGGCGCACTGGAGCGGAGCAGCAGCGAGCGGCTGCTCGCCCTGCGGCGTTCGGCCGGGGTGCTGCCGCCCGACCCGGGGGCCGACGGTCCCTAGGGTCCTGCGGTGAAGCGCACCTCGACGCGCCGCCCGGCGTGCACCACCAGCTCGGTGGCCGTCAGTTCGGCGCCGGGGTGTGCGGCCTGCCACAGGGCGACGGCCGCGCCCAGGACCACCGGGTCGAGGTCGTGGGGCACCTGCCCCCAGGGCTGCACCACCCGGGCCTCCAGCACGGCTCCCGAGCGGAACCGCACCAGGTGCCGGTCTGCCGCCAGTGCGGCCACCAGCACGCCGACGCCCGGCAGTTGGCCAGCTGTGTCGGCCAGCCAGGTGTGCGGGTCCGGGTCGGCCACGGTCACCGTACGGGCCATCACCTCCGCGCCCTGGCGCCGGCGCAGGCCGCTCTCCTCGGCCGTGACGGCGTAGAACCCCCGGGCGCCCCGGTGGCCGGGCCCGACCGGGTAGCGGCGGATCCGCACGCCGTCCGGGCCGGCCTCGCCGATCACGTCGTAGGCCGTCGGCCGGCCTGCGGGCACCGGCACCGGGTCCGGATACGGCACGGGGAGGACGGCCTCGGCGGGCGCCTCGACCGCCGCCAGGTGGGAGAACAGGATCTTGGTCAACAGCCTGGCCGAGTGCCCGCGTTCGCCGAGCGAGCGCTCGGTGAGCGCCGTCAGCCCGGCCTGCCGGGACGGCTCGGCCGCCGACCGCAGCTGCGCTTCCAGGTCGCCGTCCAGGTCGAGCGCGGGCGCGGCCTGGCCGAAGGTGTAGGCCGGGGACTGCGGGTCGAGCTCCAGCTCGCCGGTCGCGGCCAGCAGGACGGCCCGGCGCAGCGCGGCGCCGTAGAACGACACCGATCCGTGGTCGCCGATCACCAGGTCGGCGGCGACCAGAGCGGCCTGCCAGCCGTGCTGCGGCGGGATGACCAGCAGGCCCGCCTCCTCCGCCTCGCGGAGCATCCCGAGCGGGTCGTGCATGGCCCAGATGTTCGGGTGCAGCACCACGGCGACGGCGTACTCGTCGACCGGCAGCTCCCGGACGAGCCGCAGCGGCAGCTCGGGGCTCCGGCCGAGCAGCGAGTGCTTGCTCCAGGTGGAGCTCACCACGACCAGCTTGCGGCCGTCGCCCACGGCCAGCTCCCGCCGGTAGTGGTCACGCCGGGTCAGACTGGCGAGCATCCGGTCGAAGCACGGGTCACCGACCACCTGGGCGCGCGGCACCGCCTCCGGGCACGAACGGCGCAGCCGCTCCAGCTGCTCGCCGTGGGAGAGCCCGATGACGGCCGGGAAGACCCGCCCGCGCCAGGTCAGCTCGTGCCGGGACAGGCCCACCGGCGAGTGGTCGTCCCCGGTCGCCTGCCGCACCAGCCGGTTGTAGCCGACGCCGTGGGGCAGCACCACCAGCGGCGCCCGGAGCTGGCCCATCGAGCGGTGCACCGTGCAGGCGACCGCCAGGTCGAAGGACCGCCGGGTCGCCTCCCGCCAGGGCAGCACGGTGATGCCGGGCAGCGAGGCCAGGTAGTCGTCGAGCCCGGCGGCGAAGGCGGAGCCCGGGTTGACGGTGATGTAGAGCTCGACGCCGTCGTGCGGGCGCAGCATGGGGAGCACGTCCATCACCCGGGTCGCCGAGGTCAGCGTGCGGGTCACCGCGAGCACATGGGCCGCCGTGGGCCGGGTGCGCCAGCGCGGGTCACCGGCGCGTCCGGACGACAGCAGACTCGACAGCAGGCTGAACAGTGTCCGGACCTCTCAGGCAGCAGCATCGTGGCGATCTCCCTGAGATCGTACTGTTCTCCCCCCTTGCGCCGAACGCCCCCCGCCCCGTGTCCCCGCCGCTGTGTCCCCGCCGCTGTGTCCTGATGAAGGCCAGGCCGAGCAGCCTGCCTGCGGTGAACCGGTGCGGCGGTAGCAGTGTGGAGGGGGAGCGCGGTCACGGCCGGCGCGGGCGTGGGCGTCGTCACGCCCGGGTCCTAGGCTACCCGCGGGTGGTCCGGACCAACGGCGGATGAACTGATCGTCCGTCGGTCCGGACACACCGGCACCGGGGTGCGGTCCGGACTGCTACGTCCAGTGCGGCGGTTCGATGATCTCCAGTACGGCCGCCGTCCACATGAAGCCGATCCCGGCGCCCGCCGTCAGCACCAGGTCGCCCGGCGAGAGCCGCCCGCTCTCCACGAGGTGGGTGAAGCCGATCAGCTGGTCACCGGCGCCCATGTGGCCGAGGTCCCGGCCCCAGTCGTAGACGGTGCGGGCGCGATCGATGCCGAACTGGTCGTAGAACGCCCACTGGGCGATGGTCTGCCCGAGGTTGGCGTGGACGAACCAGTCGATGCCGCCGACGGTGGTCGCCGCCTCGGCGACGACGCGCTCGATCACCTCGTACATGTGACGGCCCATCCGGGCGACGGCGCCCTCGTAGCCGTCCTCCGTCCTGAGCAGGTGGTCGCGCTTGCGGGCCCGCAGGTCGATCGGCTTGCCCGAGGCGAATGGGTGCGGGGTCCAGGCGTCGGAGCCCCGGTAGAGCGGCTCGAAGGAGCCGTCGCCGATCGAGACGGTGGCGACCAGCCGGGCGAAGCCGGTACGGGAGGAGAGCACGACCGCTCCGGCGCCGTCGCCGTAGACCAGTTGCACGTCGGTCTTCCAGCGGTCGAAGTACGGGAGGTGGAAGGAGTCGGCGGTGCTCACCAGGGCGGCGGTGACGTCGGGGCGGGCGGCGACGTAGGAAGCCGCGAGTTCGAGCCCGGCCAGCCCTCCGTTGGAGCCCTGCCGGATCTCGATCGCCGCGCCCTCGCCGCCGACGGTGTGGTCCTGCACGTAGGAGGCCGGGGTCCAGTAGTCCTGCCCCTGGTGCCCGAGACCGGCGTGCAGGACGAGGCCGAACTCCTCCGGCCGGTGGCCGGAGCGGGCCACGGCCTGCCGGGCGGCGGCCGCCGCCATCTCGACCGGGGCTTCGCCCGGCCCGGCGATCCGGACGGCCCGGATGCCGTTGGCGATGTTCTCCGTGGCGTCGTAGAGCCCTTCGGCCACCGCCTGTTCGGCGGTCATGACCGCCCCGGGGAGGTACTTGCCGAGCCCGGAGATGTAGATGTCGTTCCAGCGCATGGCCTTGGCTCCCTTCCGGTTCAGGCCGCTGCGGGCGCGCTGACGAGCTGGTAGATGTCGCGGAAGCTGCGCTGCACGAGGAGTCTCCCGATCGGCAGTCTTCGGCCGGTCTCTCTCTCCAGCACGGCGATCAGTCTGATCATGTGCATGGAGTCCCAGTGCACGACCTGGTCGAAGTCACGTTCCAGATCCGCGTTGGCCAGCGGAAGGTCCAGCTCGTCCCGGACGATTCGGATGAAGTCGGCGGTGCTGATCACGGCGTCCCCTTCGGTCGCAGGTCCGCAGCCCCGGGAGCGAGCTGCGCCCAGCGAGCTTGGGCGCCCCGGCTTGTGCGCACCTTGCAGCGGCACTGCGGTCGTCGCCCGCCGGTCGGGAGATCAGCCGGACGTCGGTGTGACCAGCCCCATCTCGTAGGCGGTGATGACGAGTTGGACACGGTCCCGGGCGCCCAGTTTGGTGAACAGCCGGGACACGTGCGACTTGGCGGTGGCCACCGTGATGAAGAGGTCCTCCGCGATCTCGGTGTTCGACCGGCCGCGTCCGACCAGGGTCAGCACCTCCTGCTCCCGCTCGGTGATGCCCTCGACCGGCCGCAGCGAGTGCTCCGGGGCCGCGCCGGGATGCCGGACGAAGTCCGCGATCAGACGGCGCGTCACTCCCGGCGCGATCAGCGCGTCGCCGGCCGCGACCACCCGGATCGCCGCGAGGATGTCGTCCACCGCCATGTCCTTGACCACGAAGCCGCTCGCGCCGGCCCGCAGGGCGCCGTACACGTGGTCGTCCTCGTCGAAGGTGGTCAGCATCAGGACCCGGGCCGGCGACGGACCGGCCGTGATCAGGCGGGTGGCCTCGATCCCGTCCATGCCGGGCATCCGGATGTCCATCAGCACGACGTCGGGGCTCAGCTCCCCGACCAGCTGAACCGCCTCGGTGCCGTTGGCGGCCTCACCGACCACCTCCAGGTCGGGCTGGTCGGCGATGATCACGCGCAGGCCGGACCGTACCAGCGGCTGGTCGTCCACGAGGACGACGCGGACGGTCACCGGGCCACCCCCGAAGCTCCGACGGGCTCGGCCGACGGCAGCGGCAGCCGGGCCGCCACCCGGAAGCCGCCCTCGGGACGCGGCCCGGCGCTGAGCCGGCCGTTCAGCAGACCGACCCGCTCGCGCATACCCACGATGCCGAAGCCGTGGGTCGAACCACTCGCTCCGGAGCCCCGCCCCTCGTCGACAACCTCCACCGACAGCTCCTCGCCCCCGAAGTCGATGACCACCTGGCAGTGCCCGGTGCCCGCATGGCGGACCACGTTGGTCAGCGCCTCCTGAACGATACGGTAGGCGGACAGGTCGATGTCGGGCGGCAGCGGACGCTCCTCCCCGCTGCGACGCACCTCGACCCGGACCCCCGCGTCCGCCGTTGCCGCCGCCAGCCGTTCGATGTCCGCCAGGCCCGGCACGGGCGCGAGCGGCGCGCTGCCCGAGGCTGCGCTCGAGTCGGCCTGACGGAGTGCCACCAGCGTGCGGCGAAGCCCCGACAGGGTCTCCCTGCTGGTGGTCTCGATGGCACGCAGCGCCTCTCGGGCCTCGTGCGGCTGGGTCTCGATGACCCGGCTGCCCACCCCGGCCTGGATCGCGATGATGCCAATGCTGTGCGCCACCATGTCGTGCAACTCCCTTGCTATCCGGAGCCGTTCGGCGGTCACGGCCTCGGCCACCGCCTGGCTGCGCAGCGCCACCGCGTGCTCGCGGCGCTCGCGGCCCAGCAGGCCGACCGTGCAGGAGGCCGCCATCGCCAGCAGGGTGATCACCGCGTTGGCGACCAGGTTGTCGCCGTGCGCGAAGCCGCCGACCAGCAGGAGCTGGATGAGCAGTGCCAGCGCCACCGCGACGATCGAGGTCAGCCGGGTGCGGGTGGCGACG
This sequence comes from Kitasatospora sp. McL0602, assembly GCF_052076145.1. Taxonomy (NCBI): domain Bacteria; kingdom Bacillati; phylum Actinomycetota; class Actinomycetes; order Kitasatosporales; family Streptomycetaceae; genus Kitasatospora; species Kitasatospora sp. McL0602. The sequence continues at coordinate 271,431 of NZ_CP197246.1, forward strand.
ACGAGGGCCAGGACGACATCCACCGCCAGGTACGACAGGAACTGCCCCTGGTACGACAGCGACAGCCGCGCCGCGGCGGAGCTGGGCGGGACGACCACCACGATGGCCGCCCCACAGAGCGTCAGGGCCAGGGCCAGCAGCGGCATCCGGCGCAGCACTCCGGCGAGCAGCGCCAGCGCGAACAGCGATCCGAGAGCGTGGACGGTGCCGGAGGCGCGCGGCGCACCGGTCACCAGCAGGAGCACCATGAAGGGGTGGAGGACGGCGCCCGCCCAGGTCAAGGCTGTTCCCCTACCTGGGGGCTTAGGTGTGGCGTTCATGCCGCGACCCTAACCGGCCCCCTCCCGGGGAGGCATCCGCCCGGGGACGTACGCCCCCGGGCCAACCCCGGCCGGGCAGTCCTGGCCCCGGGACCGATGCCCGCACCCAGGGCCTCCCGGCAAGGTTGTCCTCGTGATCGAAATCAACGAACTCACCAAGTGCTACGGCAGCAGGACCGCCGTCGACCAACTCTCCTTCACCGTGCGGCCCGGAGAGGTCACCGGCTTCCTCGGCCCCAACGGCGCGGGCAAGAGCACCACCCTGCGGTTGGTGCTCGGCCTGGACGCACCGACCGGCGGCACCGCCACCGTCGGCGGCGTCCCCTTCCGGACCCACCCGCGAGGGCTGCGGCACGTCGGCGCCCTCCTCGACGCCACCCAGGTCCACGGCGGGCGCACCGCCTCGGCCCACCTCGCCGCGCTGGCCCGCAGCAACGGCATCCCGCTGCGCCGGGTCGCCGAGGTGCTCCAGGAGGTGGGCCTCGCCGAGGCGGCGAACCGCCGGATCGGCGGGTACTCGCTCGGCATGAAGCAGCGGCTCGGCATCGCCGCCGCGCTGCTCGGCGATCCGCCGGTGCTGATGTTCGACGAGCCGGTCAACGGCATGGACCCGGACGGCGTGCTGTGGGCCCGCCGCCTCTTCCGCCGGCTGGCCGCCGAAGGCCGCACGGTCTTCCTCTCCAGCCACCTGATGAGCGAGATGGAGAACACGGCCGACCAACTGGTCGTCATCGGCCGGGGGCGGCTCCTCGCCGCCGAGTCGGTACGGGACTTCGCCGCCCGGAGCTCCCAGCGCACCGTCGTGGTGGGCACTCCGCAGGCCGCCGAGCTGGCGGCGGTGCTGACCGCCGCAGGCGCGTCGGTCGAGCCGGAGGGCTCGGCGGGCGTCGAGCGGCTCACCGTGACCGGGCTCGCGGCCGACCGGGTCGGCGCACTGGCCTCCGACAGCCGGATCACCCTCACCGAACTGACCACCCGTACGGCCTCACTGGAGCAGGCCTTCATGGAACTCACCGCCGACAGCATCGAACACCAGGCAGGACAGCACCGATGAGCACACTTCGCACCGCATCCCCCGTCCACTCCGCAGCCCACTCCGCAGCCCACTCCCCAGTCCTGTTCGCCGATCTGTTCGCCGCCGAGTGGATCAAGCTGCGCTCACTGCGGTCCACCTTCTGGGCGGCGGCCTTCACCGCCCTCTTCGTCATCGGGTCCGCCCTCGTGACCGCACTGACGGACCACAGCCAGCAGCTGATCGTGCTCCATGACGCCTTCCCGCCGACCGGCTACCTGACCCTGATGCTCGCCGCCGGCAGCGTCGGCGCGATCACCGCGGTCAGCGAGTACAGCAGCGGGCTGATCCGCACCACGACGGTGGCCGTGCCCGACCGCGGCTCGGTGGTGCTGGCCAAGGCGGCCGTGCTGGCCGCCGCCTGGACGGTGCTCGGCACCGTCATCGCCGCCGCCTCCTTCGGGCTCTCCCAGACCGCGCTGAACGGCTGGCACCCCAGCTTCCCGATCACCCACCCCCATGCCCTCCAGGCTCTGGTGGCCACCGCCCTGCTGGGCCCCGTCTGCGCACTCATCGGCCTCGGCCTCGGTGTCCTGATCCGGCACAGTGGCGCCACCATGGCCACCACCACCTTCACCCTGCTGATGCTGCCGCCGATCTTCTCCTCGAGCACACGCTGGTCCGCCGACGTCCGAAACGCGATGCCACAGACCGCCTGGAACCGCCTGGTCCAGGACTGGGACCCGTCGCCGACCGACACCTTCCACCTGATCGCCACGGTCACCGGCTCCTGGGTCACCTACGCGGCCTGGCCGCTGATCGCGGTCGCCCTCGCGGTGCTCACCGTCCGCCGCCGCGACGTGTGACCCGGCGTCAGCTGCCGCCGCCGACCTCGGCCGCCCGTGGGCTGCCGAGGTCGGTGAAGATGGCGCGGGCCTGCTCCCACTGCTGCTCCGCGAGCGACCGGCGGCCTGCGGCGGCGTTCACCCGGCCCAGCACGTCCAGGGCGACGGCCTCGTCGACCCGGTTCCCGGCCTGCTGGTTGGTGGTGCGGCCAAGGGTCGCGTACTCGGCCGCCTCGTCGTACCGGCCGAGCAGGCAGAGGGTCTCGGCCAGGTTGCTCAGCCCCCTGCCGACGGTGAACTGGTCCGACTCCTCCTGGTCGATCGCGAGCGCCTGCCGGAAGTGCTCCAGGGCGGACGGGAAGTCACCGAGCTGCTTGTGCGCCTCGCCCAGGTTGCCGTGCGCGGCGGCGACACCGACCCGCAGGCCGACGGCCGCGAAGCCCGCCAGTGCCAGTTCGAGCACGCCGACCGCCCGCGCGACCTGGCCCAGCTCGATGTAGACGTAACCGAGGTTGATGTGGCACGAGGCCTCACCCCGGGTGTCACCGAGCCGACGGCGGATCTCCAGTGCCTGACCCAGGCAGTCGGCCGCCTCCTCCAGTCGGCCGGCCGCCTGGTAGGCGCTGGAGAGGGAGTTGAGCACCCAGCCCGTGGCCTCGGTGTCGTCGAGCGCCCGAGCACCCGTCAGGGCCGCCTCGAAGCACTCGATCCGACCCTCGTACTGCGGGCGCAGGGTGAAGAGGTCCCACAGCGTGATCGGCAGCTTCCAGCAGATCTCGTACCGGCCGGTGCGCTGCGCCTGGGCCACCGCCGCGACGAGGTTCGTCCGCTCGCTCTCGCACCAGGCGAGGGCCGTGGCGTGGTCGGCGAACCCGAGCGGGGCCCACTCCGGCCCCGGTTCGGCGAGGCTGACGTGCCGTCGGGCAGGGTTGAGCACCCGGGAGGCGGCCGCGCTGGAGTGCAGGTACCAGCTGAGCAGCCGGTGCGTGGCCGCGTCGCGTTCGACCTCCGGCTCCTGCTCCTGTGCGCACTCGGCCGCGTAGACCCGCAGCAGGTCGTGCAGTTGGTAGCAGCCCGCCCGGGGAGCCTGCACCAGGTGGACGTCGGTCAGGGCGGCCAGCAGCCGCTCGGCGTCGGGGAGCGGCAGGGCGAACAGCGCGGCGGCGGCGGGGAGGCTGACGAACGGCCCCTCGCACAGGCCCAGCAGCCGGAAGGCACGGGCCTCGTCCGGTCTCAGGTCGCGGTAGCCGATCGCGAACGACGCCCGGACGGCGCGGTCCTCGACCGCCAGCTCACCGAGCCGCCGCCGCTCGTCCCCGAGCCGGTCGGCCAGCCGTCCGACCGTCCACTCCGGCCGGGCGACGAGCCGGCTGGCGGCCAGCCTGATCGCCAGCGGGAGGCCGGCACAGACCTTCAGTACGGCCGAGACCGCCTCGGGCTCCGCCTCGACGGCCTCGCGGCCGACGATGCGGGTGAAGAGGGCGAGCGCCTCCTCCTCGTCGAGGACGTCGAGGGCGAACCTGCGCACTCCGTCCAGCCCCGGCAGCGTACTGCGGCTGGTGATCAGCACCGAGCACGTCGCGGACCCGGGCAGCAGCGGCCGCACCTGGGCGGCGCTGTGGACGTTGTCCAAGAGGATCAGGATGCGCTGCCCGGCGACGGCGCTGCGGTAGCCGGCCGCGCGCTCGTCGGGGTCGGCGGGGATCCGCTCGGGCGGCGTGCCGAGGGCGCGCAGGAAGCGGGCCAGTACGTCGTTCGGGTTGGACGGCTGCCCGCCGACGCCGCGCAGATCGGCCTGGAGCTGGCCGTCGGGGAACTCCGCCAGCAGGCTGTGCGCGACATGCACCGCCAGCGAGGTCTTGCCGACCCCGCCCGCGCCGTTGACCAGCGACACCACCCTCGGGCAGTTCGGCTGCTCGGAGGGGCCGGAGAGCAGCGCGCCCAGCTGCGCGACCACCGCCGCCCGGCCGGTGAAGTCGGGCAGCCCGGCCGACAGTTGGCGCGGGACGGGCGGTCCGTCGACAGCTGCGCCCACCGGGACGGCCCGGCCCGGGACGACCGGAGCCGGGACGGCCAGCGACGGGTCGGCCGCCAGGATGCGGCGGTGCAGCTCGCGCAGCGGCGGGCCGGGCTCCACGCCGATCTCCTCGGACAGCACCCGGCGGGTGGTGCGGTAGAGCTCCAGCGCCTCGCCCTGGCGCCCGCTGCGGTAGAGCGCGAGCATCGCCTGCCCGACGAACCCCTCGTCGAAGGGGTGCTCGCCGACCAGCGAGAGCAGCTCCTCGGCGACCTCGACATGCCGGGCCAGCGCGAGTTCGAGCGTCAGCCACTGCCGGCGCGCGGCCGTCCGGTACCCGTCGAGGCGCCTGGCCTCGACCTCCAGCTGACGGCTGGACAGATCCGCCAGCGCGCCGCCGCGCCAGCAGGCGAGCCCGCGCCGGAGCGCGGCGGCGGCCCCCTCCTGGTCACCGGCGGCAGCGAGCCGGTCCGCCTGCTGCCGCTCCTGCTGGAACTCCAGCAGGTCGAGCTGCCCCGGCTCCAGCCCGATCCGGTACCCACGCTGGTGGGTGCTGATCAGCGCGGGCGGCGCACCGCACTGCTGCAGGTTGCGGCGCACCCCGGAGATCGCGTCCTGGATCTGCCGGACGGCCGTACCGGGCACCTCGCCGTCCCACATCACGTCGACCATCCGCTGGATCGTGACCACCTGGTTGGCCTCGACCAGCAGTGCGGCCAGCACCTTCGCCTGGCGCGGCCCGTTGAGCCTGACCTCCCGCTCGGCCACGCGGGCCGACAACGGCCCCAGGACGCCGAATCTCATCTTCCCCCGCTGTCGTCCACCGCTGTCGTCCACCGAGCTCGACACGCCCGGTTGATCATGCTCGGACGAACCTAGGACGAACCTAGGACGCGTGTCCATAGCCTCTGAACGCAAGCCCGCCCAGCCACCCGGTCGACCGAGAGTCGCACCGGCGTCCCATGTCCTCCGGCCGCAGCCGCTCGCGGCCGGGTTCCGGGCCGTGCCGTGAGAACGGTCGGCCCCCCGTGCTGCGCGCCGAGGCCGACAAGAACAACGGGGGTCGGCCTCGGCGCGCGGGCGGGCGCGGGCAGGAGAGGGGTTGCGGCCGAACGCGTTCTCTGCCTGGTGAGCGGGAGGCTGAGTACTCCACGGTCGTGTCCGACGATCAGGTCCGGACCCGCGGTGGCCAGACAGGTGAGCGCCGCATCCAGGGCGATGTGCTCCACCGTGCCGGTCTCCGGTTCCCATACCCGCAGTCGGTGACCGTGATGGGTGCCGGTGACCAGGATCGTGCGCCCGCCCTGCGGGGTGGTGGCGGTGATGACCGGCAGGCCGGCGGTGCCTGTCGAGGCGGGCAGACCGTCACCGATCGGGGCGCCGGTGGCCAGGTCCCACAGCACGACCACGCCGCGGTCGTCTCCCGTGGCCAGCACGGTTCGGTCGGGTGTGGGCACAGCCGCCACAGCCGCCACACGGTGGAGGGCATCGGCGAGCGCACGTGCGCTCAGTTGCACGGCCGCGCCCGGCTCCCCGGGGTCGTCGACGGCTGGATCCCACACTTGGAGGCGGCCCGCGGTGTCCGAGGCCGCGATCAGCGTGTGGCCGGCGGCGATCGGGACGGCGGCGATCGACCGGATCGGACTGCCATAGGGGTTGAGGCGCCCGACGCATTCACCGGTGTCCGGATCCCACAGCCGGACCGCGCCTCGGGGGGTGGCGGTGACGAGCAGGGTGCGGCCGTCGGGGATGGTCGCGGCGACGACGTCTTGGACGACGGCCAGCAGGTCCAACTCCGGCTCGGAGACCCGCCCTCGCCCCTACCCGAGCCCGTCGCCGATCTTGTTCGGGACTACCTCCGATCGCTCCCAGCCCGCACACCCTCGGTGAACCTCTCCACCCGCTGACTCTTCCCCGGGCGCCGCCTGGGCCAGCCGATCAACCCGACCACCTTGCTCGGCCCCCTCCGCGACCTCGGGGTCCCGGCCCAACGCGCCCGCACCTCCGCCATCCGGCACCTCGTCCTCCAGGCCCCGGCGCCGGTCATCGCCAAGGCCCTCGGCTACCACGACAAGACCGCCACTCGGCTCGTCACCGAGGCCGGCGGCGCCTGGAGCTGATACGCCCCCGGTGACCACACACGGTGACATCGCTACTGAAGTTGAAAGCGTGATGTCGGGCTGAGAGCGGTCAGCCGTCCATGATCAGGCCGGTGGCGGCGAGGCATCCGTCGACCAGGTGGGGCCGGTACTGGATCTGCTTCAGGCTGCGTCTGACGGCGCGGGCGAGCTGGTCGAGGTCGGCGGCGGCGAGGTTGCCGATGGTGCGCTGACCAGCGACCAGATGCCCTCCTGCGGGTTGAGGTCCGGTGCGTACGAGGGGAGCTGGAAGACCGTCAGCCAGTCTCTGCTCGCCTCGATGAACTCCCGCATCGGGGGCATCAGGTGGGCGCGGAGGTTGTCCCACACGAGCACGATCGGACCGCCGAGCTGGATGTGCGCACGGATCAGCAGGTCCCGGTAGTCCTGCCAGCCCAAGCCCTTCTTCTCGCCCTTGCCGCCCCGGTAGACGTGGAAGCTGTAGAACATCCGCGACCGCTGACCGGACTTGTAGCAGCTCAGCCCCGCCATGGAGACCCGGCCGGCTCCCCGGCCACGAACGCGAACCGTCGGCGTGCAGCCGACTCTGCCCCAGGTCCTGGCACGCGGCGGCCTCATCGACTGCCCGGCTTCGTCCTCGAAGACGAGCCAGGCGCCCCGGGCCGCCGCGGTGCTTTTACCCGCGGCCACGTGTCCTTCTTCCACAACTCGATGGCCGAATCGTCGCGTTCCATCGCGCGGCGGGCCGGTTGCTGCCAGGACCAGCCGTGCCGCCTGAGCAGGGCCCAGGTGCCCTCCACGGTGTAGGAGACGTGGAACAGCCGACCGATCAGCGTCTTGGCCCGCGCCAGAGTCCACCGCTGGTCAATCCAGCCGTGGGCCAACGGCCCACACTCCAACTCCCGCTCCAGCCGCTCGATCTGGGCATCGGACAGCCTCGGACGACCGGGCGAGCCCTTCGAGGTGATTCCCGCCGCACCGCCCTCGCGCCACTGACGGCGCCAACGCTCCACCGAACGCACGCTCACCCGCAGCGCCACCGCGATGTCCCGGCTCTTCTCGCCGCCCTCGAAGCGTTCCACGGCTTGCAGCCGGATCCGCTCCCGAGCAGCCCTCTCGGCGTCGGTCAAGCCGCCGCCCTGCGCATACCTCACAGCACACGACTACCGGGGCCGACCCTCCACCGGCAGGCGAACGCTACTGCTTCACCCATCCGAGCGACATCACGCTTTCAACTTCAGTATCAGGAATACCTGACACCTCAACATGCGCGCCTACCAGTCTCAACCCCGAATACGCGACCCCTGAACATGCGGGCCTACCAATCCAACCCCGGAATCGCGCCGACCGGGGTCGACCGAGGTCCAGAACAGCCACGACCGCACCGGAGAACGGACACCACCGACCCGAATCCAGCCAGAGCCAGAGGGTTTCAATCCTCGAATCCGATGCGGTCGCCACGTCATCGCGAAGCGTAACGGCTGCTTGAATTACATTTCCGTCCCGCCCGCAGGAGCGCCTTAAACCAACGGCTTATCACAGTCGCCCAGGTCCAGGGTTACGCAGATCTGCTTGGAGATCTCGTTGGAAGTAGGTGTGCCGGCTTGGGCCCGCTTAAACATGCTCCAGAGGATCATGCCGCCACCGCCTTGGGCCTTGACCCCATTGGCCAGCGCTTCGACCTCCGGCAGCGTGATTACGTGGGCGTTCGGCGCCGCTTGCTGGGGCCATGCCTCGGGTGCGACTTCGACACCCAGCAGGATGGGTCCCTTGAAATAATTCTGGTAGGCGGCCAGGGCCACCAGCGGGTCGTATGCGGTGCTGGCGTCATAGGCCATGATATTGAGCCGGGTGATCTTTTCGGCCACATCCGAGCGCAGCAGGGCGAGCGAGACCCCGGTGTACTTATTCATCGGTTGGGATTTGGCCCACTGCCCCTCACCGTAGGCACCCACGTGGAAAACCGAAACCGAGAGAGTCGATCCCGCGGGCAGCCCCTTGGAAAGCTTACGCACTACCCCTACGTACTCTTCATCCGTTGCACACGCGTACCCATTCCGAGATGGCGCGCACCCCGGGTATGTTGGCTCGTAGCCGACGTCGACACCGTCGAGGCCGAAGTCGCTGACGAAATCGGCAATCTCGGTCACGTTCAGCCCCGACCAGTTGTCGTAGACTGCGCCGCCGATCCCGACGAGCACCTCGACGCCGGGATTGCGTTGGCGCAGTAGGGACACCGCATCGCGGACGACAGTCCCATCGTAGGAGAACTGGATGCCGGTCCCCCCAAGCGAATAGCTGCCCTTGGTGTATCGCGCGTCGGGCTGCATGAAACACAAAATGACCGTGCCGACGTAGGCCGGAAGGTTGGCCAACTTCGCGCGTGCTGGATCGCCCACCCATGAGTCGGCCCAGGACTCGTAGTAGACGGCGTAACGATACGATGTCGACGACAAAATATCCCCCCTGGGAAGCGGTTCGGCGAACTGCTCATCTGACGCCGACCATCGTCTCAGACTCTGTCCCGGGTCGGGTCATTTACGCCCGATCCACTTGGTCGGCCGACCAGGCGGCCTCCCGGTCTGCGTGACGGTCACTCATCTCGACGGTCTGATCCTGGGCCGCTCCGCCTTCCGTCACTCCGTCAACTACCGTTCCGTCGTCGCCCACGGGCTGGCACACCAGGTCACCGACGAGGACGAGAAGCGCCACGCCCTGGAAGCGATCGTCAACCACGTCGTCCCGGGCCGCGCCCAGGACACCAGGCCGGCCCAACGAACAAGAGCTGAGCTACGTCGCGGTCCTGCGCCTCGACCCGACATGAAGGAGGCCGCCCCCGACCAGGAAGTCATCCTCACCGTCCACGAGCTCAAGCGCCTCGCGCGGAACGCGGCCGAGCTGATGACGCTCTCTGGCCAACTGCAGGCCGCCGGCGTCCAGCTCGAACTCCTCACCGGCCCGCTCACCGGCATCCACGACCCCAGCGGCATGGGCGCCATGTTCTTCGCCGTGCTCGCCGCGGCCGCGCAGATCGAGCGGAACTACATCCGGGAGAAGACCCTCGAAGGCCAGGTGTCCGCCGCCTCCAAGGGCAACCACGGCGGACGGCCCAAGGTCGTCGACGACGACATGCTCACCTTCGCCCAGGCACTCAAGGACAAGGGCGTCCCCGTCCCGACATCCTCACGGTGACCTCGTCGTTGATCATGGTGTGACCAAGAACCGCACCCTCTTCGCCGCCGCCGCTCTCGCGGCCGGGACCGTAGCGCTGTCTCTGCCCACCTCGATGCCCGCCGTGGCCACGCCCGCCGCGGTCTCCGCCGCCCCCGAACGGCACTGCCTGCCCTCCCAAGACGTCATCCTGAGGTCGGACTACATCAACACCACCAGGAAGGCCACCGTCTCCCTGTGCCTGGAGACCGACGGCAAGGACATCAAGGTCGTCAGCGCGGCCACCGACTGCGACACCACCTGCGTGATCCTTACCGCAACGTCCAGGTGGACACTGAAGCAGGACGGCGAGGACGTCGGCCAGACGCAGCTGGGCAAGCAGCTGGCCTACAAGGGAGAGGGCACCTACTCGGTGACCGCCGACCTTGAGGTCTACGCGAAGGAGTCCGCCGAGCAGGGCGGCACCGCCGAGGACCAGACGTACACCGCCAAGCCCACCTTCAGCGGTGACCTCAGCTTCACCACGCGGCTCGCCCAAGCGCCGAACATGAGCGGAGAGCTGACTGCGGTCGACGACGACAACTGGAGGCTCACGGTCACGAACTCCGGCGCCGGAGCCGCGCTGACGACCGACGTCAGCTTCATCAGCCGCTCTGACGTCAAGGCCGACGACGCCAGGTGCAAGGAAACCTCCGGAGGGGGCCTCGCATGCTCCCTGGGCCGGATGGAGCCCAGCGCCACCACCGAGATCACCGTGACCCGCTCCGGGAAGCAACTCTGCAAGTCAACCTGGGTGGACAGCACGATGACGAAGAACGCGCCCTTGTTCCGCTGGGCGATCGACACCAACTTCGGCCAGGGAGCCGTCACAGCCGGCCCGGCCTGCACGTAACCCACCTGGCGCCGGCGCCCTACGTGCCCGCTCCGCGGAAGCCGCGTAGGGCGTACGCCAAGCCCGCCTCGGACCGGGCGCCCGCATGGTAGCGACTCACTGCCGTACCGGCTCTCCCCACGCCAGGCTCCGGGCGCCCCGAGCTGACGAGTGGCGGCCGGGCCTGACGCCGCCCCGGCACGGGGACCGGGGCGGTCCGCACCGGGGCGGAAGCCCCGCTGCTCCGACCTGCCTCGGCCGCTATGAGCCTTCGATCGCCGCCTGGAGCCGAGGCTTCGCGTCCGGCAGCCTTTTGCTCAGCGCATCATCCGATCGACGACCACTGCCACTGAACGGGGCACGATCCGCTCCAGGACCGGCAGAACAGGATCCCAGCCGCCGAGAACCACCACCTGCGCGGCGAGCCTGCGGGCGCGGGACGGCTCGGACAGCTCCACGAGTGCGGCCAGTGCGCGGGCTCGTGTCCCGCGGTGGGCGATCGAGCGGGTGAGAGTCTCGGCCCCGTCCGGATCGCCGTGCCGGGCCGTCTCCCGGGCGACCGCGAGCAGTGCCCCGCCCTGTGCCCAGCGGTCGTTGATCGAGTGGACCAGGGCCTCAGCCCGGCCCTGATCGCCGCGCAGGGCCAGCTCCCGGACCACTTCGATCAGCGCCCTGTCCTGTGCCCGGCGGTCGGTGATCGCGTGGGCGAGAGCCTCGGCCCCGCCAGTGTCGCCGGAGCGGGCCAACTCCCTGACGACGTCCGCCTGCCGCGCCCCGGACAGATCGGGGTCGAGCCGGTCGGCGAGGGTCATGGCCCGCTCGGCCTGCCCGTGCCGGGCGAGCAGGAGTGTCAGGGACCTCAGCAGGATGTCGTGATCACGGCCGTCAACGGTCTCGAGCAGTGTCTCGGCCCGGTCGGCCAGGGCCAGGACCACGTCCTGGTCGGCGGTTTCGGCGACCGCATCCAGCACACATGCCATGTCCCAGGCGTCGAGCGGGGATCTGGCGGAGCGTGGGCGACCAGTGCCTGTTCCCGCAGCGGCCTTCACCAGCTGCAGAAGGGTCAGCAGGCAGGGCTCGCCTCCCTTGCGCGATGTCTCTTCCCACGTCGTTCTCCGGTGCCAGGCCGCGACGTCGCTCCCGTTCCCGCATCATCAAGAGCTCTGGCCCCCACTGGGCCAACCCCTCCGGCATGCCTGGTGCCCCCTGGTAAAGCCCTCCGGCTGCGCGCCCGCGCAGGCGGCCCAACAGTGCGGTGGGACTCCGTCGGATCGCCACGGAGAGGGCGGTCTCCAGGTCGGTCACCAGCTTCGACGGTGCCTCGGCTGCGTGGTAACCCCGATGCGGTGATTCCCAGGAGCATCTACGGTCGTCTCGGTCACAACTCAGGGGGTGCGTATGGAATATCGAATGCTGACCGCGGATGTGGTGAACCTGCTTCTCGGAGACGGGGAGGCAACCCCGAAGGGCATCGAGACCACCGCCCTGGAGATGGTCCGCACCGGCCGGCTGAAGGGTGAACAGAAGGCCGACGGTACGGTGACCGTACGGATCGTCCCGCGTACCGCCGACTCGGCACCGCTGCGGCCCGTCGAGGAACTGGTGATCGAACGAATCCGCCGGTGCTGCCGAAGCGGCGGTGTCGACCGCGTGCCGAGAGGCGCCCTCGGGCCGGGCGACGGCGACGAGTTCTGGGTGTGGTGGCGCAGCTTTCAGAGCAGCGTCCGCGACGAGGCGACGGCCCTCGGGCCCATACGGCCGGCCAGGAACAAGTACGTGACGTTGATGTATCGGGGTGCGGCCCTCGCAGCCTGGTTCGGCGCCCTGTGGGCCGGGGTGTCCTGGAGTCCCGACTGGGTGCGGTTCATTCTCAAAGCAGTCCTCATGGTCAGCCTGTGGGGGCTGGTGCGGCTGTCGGACGTCCCGCTCGGGTCCGGGCCCAGGTTGACGGCCGCCGGACGGCAGGCCGCGCGCGAGTGGCGGACCCACGACCGCGCTGGAGAGCGTCGGCTGCCCAAACGCCAGGTGGGGGTGGCTGGTCCCGAATCGGCGCTTCCCGTACGCGAGTCACGGCGGATCTGGTCCTCGTACGGCAGATCGTGGCACGTCGTGGACGCCGGGCCGCTGGACACCCCGCGCTGGGGACACCTGTGGCAGTTCGTGGTGCTGACCGTGGCCGTGTGCGCCGCCTTCGTCGTTGTGGTCGTGGTGAGCCTGACCGCGCGCCCGCGCTTCGGTTGGGAATGGGACACCGGTCCGGTGCTCACCGGCGTACTGCTGTGGGGCCTGTGGCTGCCGGCCCGCCGTCATGTCCTTGCGGTTCCCGATGAGTCGAGCTTTCGCGGTGCCGTCATCTCGCGCTGGGACTACGACACTCACTACGACGACCCGTACACGGAGGTCACGCACTACTGCTGCTCCATCGAGGACCCGGCGACGCGGAAAGCTTGGTCCTTCGAGGTCGACCGGTGGAGCCGGCCGATGTTTTCACGCGAAGCGAACCCGGAGCTCAAGGACCGGTTCCGGGTAGGGGACGTCGTCGATGTCCACTGCAGCCCGCGTCGGCGCAAGATCCATCAGATCAGTGTGGTCGAGGCCGCGCCGCGGACCGACTGACGATCAGATCCGCTCTCCAGCAAGGATGCGGCCCCGGGCCTGGCCCGGGGAGACTCGCTGCGCTCGATCGCGCGGTCCATGGGACGAGCGCCTTCGACCATCAGCGGGAGATCGCCCGCGACAAGGGCCCCGGGCAGTACCGGGCCCTCGACGCGGTTTTCCACACTGCTCAGGCGACGCCGCGGATGCGGTGGACCAGGGCGGCGGCGAGCAGGGTGACCAGGGCGGTGGCGACGTAGAGGCCGACGTACCCGCCGCAGTCGGCGACGATCGGCGCGGCGACTGCGGGGGCGAGCACCTGGGGGCCGGAGTTGGCGATGTTGATGACGCCGAGGTCCTTGGCGCGGTCGGCGGCGGCGGGCAGGACCTGGGTGACCAGGGCCTGGTCGACGGCCAGGTAGATGCCGTAACCGGCGCCGAGGACGGCGGCGGCCAGGACGGTGGCGGGCCAGCTGTGCAGGAACGCCAGGATCAGTGCGGCGACGGCCATCACCCCACAGGAGGCGACGACCAAGGCGCGCCGTCGGCCGGTGCGGTCGGAGACCAGGCCGGACGGGACGGCGGTCAGCAGGGCGGCGAGGGTGTAGACGGCGGTGAGGATCAGCACGCCGGTCTCGGGTGAGCGGTAGTGCACGGCGTCGGTGAGGTAGTAGAGCAGGTAGAGGGTGCCGATCGCGTTCCCGAGGTTGATCAGGAACCTGGTCAGCCAGGCCCAGCCGAAGTCCGGGTACCGGCGTGGGCTGACCCAGTAACCGGCCGCCAGGGCCCGGAGGTCGATCGGGGCCCGCAGCTCGCGCGGCAGCACCGGGTCACGGAAGAGGAACACGAACGGCAGCGCCAGCGCCACGGTCATGGCCGCCGTCGCCGCATAGCCGGGCAGCACGCCGCTGACCAGCACCGTCACCAGCACCGCCCCGACCACCAGCCCCAGCGACTGGCTGATCCCGGTCCAGCCGGAGACCACGGCCCGCTGCCCGACCGGCACCTGGTCGGCCACCGGCGCGGTGACCCCCGCCAGCATGATGTTGAGGCCCGCCTGTGCGGCCACCCAGCCGGCCGTGATGCCGAGCAGCCCGCCCTGCGCGGCCGTGAGCAGCAGCCCGGCCGCGCCGAGCAGAGCCCCGGCCAGGATCCACGGTCGGCGGCGCCCGAAGCGCGACGTCGTGCGGTCGGAGAGGGCACCGGCCAGCGGGTTGACCAGCATCGCGACCAGGGCGCCGACGCCCGTCACCCAGGAGAGCAGCCCGGCCTTGTGGGCGGAGTCGAGGTGTTCGAGCTGCAACGGCAGCAGGATCTGGATCGGCGTGAAGAAGCCGAGGAAGACCGCGAGGTTCGCGAGGCTGAGCGAGGCCGTCCAGCGCCACGAGACCCGGGCCGTCGGTTCGGACAGGGCACCACCGTCGATGGCCGACCTCTTCTCGGAGCGGACAGCTTGGAAACATGAGGCCAGCTCATGTCCGGCCGAGTGTAGGGCCCGGGGCAGGCACTGCCAAGGCCCCGGGCCACCGGACCCGACAGCAGCGCCGGTCAGCAGTCGCCGACGTAGTAGCGCGCGCACGACCCCTGGAGGTACAGCTCCAGCTCCGGCCCGGCGAGGTTCTCGTACCTGGCCACGTACTCGACCACCAGCCGCATCTGGTGGATCACGCCGCCCTCCAGCGGGCACAGCGCCGACCGGCCAGGCGGCGGCGCCCCCGGGCCGATCTGCTCCAGCAGGAAGACCGCCATCGGGTGCGGCAGCAGGGCCGACAGCTCCTCGGGATAGGCCGACTTCAGCAGTTCCAGGTACGACTGCACCGCGCGGACACTCTCGTGGCCGCTGAAGACCCGCTCCACGACGTTGCGGAAGAAGGCGCTCAGGACGCCGACGAAGGCCGGGCCTGCCAGCTCGATGTCGACCCGTAGCTGTCCGGCCTGCTTGCCCCCGAGGAAGATCCCGTGCAGGGCCCGGTGCGCGGCGGCTACGGAGTCCCAGGACTGTTCATATGTCGATGTTCCCATGGTCGTTCACCTCTCTTCGTAAGCTCCGGCAGGAGACTGCGAGAGCCAGCAACAGGACGGCGACGGCGAGCGCCGGGAGGCAGCCGAGACCCCCGCCGGGGCGCAGCAGTCTGGTCTCCACCTGGCCGCCGGGAGGGACTCCCGGGTGCTGCTTGGCATAGTGCTCGATCTGCCGCAGGCTGCCCTGGTCCTCGGTGAGCCAGGGCGTCTTGAAACCGCATTCGCCGCACCAGTAGCGGTAGGCCATGTCGACTCCTCACAGTCCTCAAGTCACAGGTCCTCAAGGCACAGGTCCTCAAGCAGCACCGATGCTGGCCGCCGGGCCGCCCACCGGCCAGGCCAGGGCACCGGCCATCGGTGACCGGCCGTCACGGTAGGGTCGTGCACGGCCGTAATCGACCGGAGGGAGCCCCGTGGAGACGGATCAACTCGGCCCGTTGTTACGTCGGTTGCGGAGCAGGTCGGGGCTGACTCAGGAGGATCTGGCGGGCCGGTCCGGCGTGAGTGTCCGGACCATCCGCAGGCTGGAGAACGGCAAGTCCACCGACCACCGGCTCGGCACGGTGAACCTGCTCGCGGACGCCCTGGAGGCCGGGCCCGAGGAGCGCCGCCTGCTCGCGGGCACCCTCGGCAAGGCCGGTACCGCACCGGTCGTGCCCGCACCGGTCGTACCCGCCCCGAGCGGCCCCCGACCGTCGCCGGTACGGGACGCACTCGCAGGCTCCGCCGACGAGTTGGCCCGGGAGGTCCGGCGGCGCTGGCGGCGCGAGGAGGAACAGCGCCGGGTGCACGACCCCTTCCCGCTGCCGGTGCGCTGGGCGGCCGCGCCGGCGGGCCTGACGGACCACGAGGACAACTACCGGCTGCTCGAACCGGGCGCCGTGCCCTTCGAGTTGGACCTGAGCGGCGAGGTGCGGACCGTCGCCGAGGTCTACCGGAGGATCGACTCCGGGCGGTTGGTGATCCTCGGCCGGGCCGGCTCGGGGAAGTCGATCCTGACGATCAGGTTCGCCCTGGACGTCCTGGAGGCGCGGGCCTCCGCCGACCCGGTGCCGGTGATCTTCAGTCTCGGCTCCTGGGATCCTGCGGTCACCGAGCTGCGGGACTGGCTGCTCGGCCTGCTGCTCCGGGACCATCCGCACCTGGCCCGCCGCGTCCCGAGCGGGGCCACCCTGGCTGCCGCGCTCATCGACGCCGATCTCGTGCTGCCGGTGCTGGACGGCTTCGACGAGATCGCGGAGGGCCTGCGGTGCGATGCCCTGCACGCGCTCAACGCCACCTCGCTGCCGCTGGTCGTCACCAGCCGACGCGGCGAGTACGCCGAGGCCGTCCAGGCGGCGAACACCCCGCTGGTCCTGGCCGCCGGCATCGAGCTCGCCGGTCTCGGCGTCGAGGACCTGCTCGGCTACCTGCCCCGAACCGCCCGCCCGGCCGTCGAGAACGACAGCACCGGCACCGGCTCCGGACCGGTCTGGGCCCGCGTCCTGGCGGACCTGGTCAGCCGGGACACCCCGGCCGCCCGGCGCCTGGCGTCGGTGCTGAGCACCCCGCTGATGGTCGTCCTGGCCCGGACGATGTACAGCGACGTACGGGACAGCGACCCGGCCGAGCTGCTGGACGGCGACCGGTTCCCCACCGAACACGCCCTGGAGGAGCACCTGCTCGCCGGCTTCGTCCCCACCGTCTACCACCGCCGTGCCCCCGGCCCTGCCCTCCCCCACGGCCCGGACGGGCGGCGCGACCGGGCCCCGGAGCGGGCTCTGCGCTGGCTCGGCCACCTCGCCCACCACCTGGTGCGGCTCGACCGGGACCGGCAGGATCTCGCCTGGTGGCAGATCGCCGACTCGCTGCGGCTCTCGACCCGCGTCGCGGTGACCGTACTGGTCTCCGCACTCTGCATCGCGGGGGCCGACTGGGGCGCCTGCCTGCTCGTCACCCGGCTGGGGCTCGCCGAGATCCTGCTGCAAGGGGCTCTGATGGGCCTGTTCGCGGGGCTGGCCTTCGGCTCGGTGTACGCCGTCCTGGCCGCCGTCGGCCGCGGGGTCTTCGAGCCGTCCCGGGTGCGGCTACGGCTGCCCGGGGCGTACCAGGGCATCGGCCGGGGGGCGGCCCGGACGTTCACCGCCCGGTTCGGCAGCGGGCTGCTGGGCGGGTCCGTCATGGGCGTCGGCTGCGCCGTCGCCTTCGCCCTCGAACACGCGCTCTACGACGGCGTCCCGCTCCTGAACAGCTCGGTGATCAAGGGCACGCTCATCGACATGCTCGGCTTCGGGCTGATCTTCGGCCTGGCCGCCGGTCTGGTCTTCGGGCTGCTGGCCGTTCTCGAAGCACCGCTGGACGTCACCTCCGCCGCCACCCCGGCGGACCTGCTCTCGTCGAACCGGGCGACGGTCGGCCGACAGGTCGTGGTCCTGATTCCGCTGCTCACCGTGGCGATCGCCTTCGGCGGGCGGCTGGTCACCGACCTGCTCGGGGTCTTCTTCGGCCGGCTGAGCTGGCCGATGTCGGACGGGCTCTTCATCGGCGCCGTGGGCGGCCTCGGGGGTGTCAGCTCCTACGTGTTCTCGTTCACCGCCTGGGGGCAGTGGGTCGTCCTGTGCCGCGTCTGGCTGCCGCTGACCGGCCTGCTGCCCTGGGACACCGCGGCCTTCCTCGACGACGCGTACCGCCGGGGCGTGCTCCGCCGGGCGGGCGCGGTGTACCAGTTCCGGCACGTCCGGCTGCAGCACCACCTCGGGCGCACCTTCCGCGAGCAGCAACCCGCCTACGCACCGGCCCGGTTCACCACAGGGACATGAACGGGGGCGGCCACCCGGCACCGGGCCGGGTGGCCGCACTCCCCCTGGTCGGGCTGCGTCAGGCGGCCGGGTACCAGTACGTCCCGTTGCCGCCCTCGCTGCCGATGGTCCGGGTCATGATGTTGCCGTCCTGCCAGTAGAGCGGGTGGTTCTGGAACCAGCCGTTGAAGGAGTCGAGCGAGGTCGCGTCGCAGACCCCGTCGGTGTGGATGCAGTACCGCTGCACCGGCACCCCGGCGAAGTCCTCGGGGCCGGTGCCGGGCGACACCGCGACCAGCGGCAGCGGCACCCCCTGCGGGATGAGGTGCCAGAAGCCGGTGCCGGGCTGCATCGGGTCGGCGTAGAGCTTGCCGGAGACCTGCGAGGGCGGGACGTCGGTGCCGTGGCTCGCGACCTTCTGCAGCACCAGGTCGCCGACCCAGGCGCCCTGCGAGTAGCCGACGATCGTGAAGTGCGCTGCCGGGTCGGCGTGGTAGGTGTTCACCAGGGTGGCCAGCGCGTTCTGGTAGCCCTGGTTCACGCTGTCGGCGAAGCTCGGCGCGAAGGGCGCCGGCTGCTCGTTGTGGCTCCCGACGAACGGCCCGCCGCTGGCCGGGTAGCAGACCGGCACGGCGATGCCGCCGTTGAGGTGCTGGTTCGCGTAGTAGTACGAGTAGGTGCAGCCCGGCGCGTCCGCGGCCGAGCCGGTGCCGCCGATCTCGATGTAGTAGTGGTGCGCGGAGTCGGCGTGCGCGGCGGTCGGCACGGCGACGGCGGCGGAGAGCGCCAGGGCCACCGCCCCTAGGACGGCCTTCCAACGGCGGATCAGCTTGTACGAGGTCGGGTCGGACATGCGTGAGTCAGCTCCCATGAGGTCAGGGCGGGTACCCGCACCGGGCGTTCACTCATCCTGCTGGCCGGTCCACCATCCGCCCAGGCCAACGAACCGGCCACATATGACCGGGCCCCTTTCCGGCTACCCCGCCGATCGCACGACAGGGGCTGTCAGGGCCGGTCGGTAGGGTTCGGTCATCGATCACCGGACGATCACTGCACCCGGTGGCTGACCATGGCAAGGAGGGGGTGCTGTGCGGCGCTGGGAGCTCGTCGGTGACGGTTCTGCGAAGTTCTGGGAGGCGGCGGCCGAGGGCGCGACCGTACGTGTGCGCTACGGCCGGATCGGCACCGAGGGCCGCGCCCAGGTGAAGGAGCTCGATTCGGTCGCGGCGGCCGAGGCGCACTTCGGCAGGCTCGTGGCGGAGAAGGAGCGCAAGGGCTATGCCGAGGTCGGGGCCGACGTGCAGACAGCGCCGCAGCCCTCGCAGGCCGAGCTGGGCGAGCTGGGCGAGCCGACCGAGCCGACCGAGCCGGTGGCCGAGCCGGTGACCGCGAGCGGGCTGCCGGACGAGGACTCCTTCGTGCTGCCCGCCGCCTGGCAGGAGCTGGTCCCCCCGCGCCGTGGCGGTGCGGTGCGGGCCGGGGTGTCGGCCGAGGTGTCGGCCGGGCCGGAGGCTGCAGCGGCCGTGGCGGCGCAGGAGGAGCGGATCGCGTCCGAACAGGACTGGATCGCGCAGGTGCTGGCCTCCCACCACTCCGAGCCGACGCTGGTGCGCGCCGCGCGCGCCTACCTGGCCGGGGAGGCGGATCCGGTCGGGGCCGCCGCCGTGGCGAGCATGCTGCCGCCGGCGTGGCGGCCCGGTAGCCAGGAGGAGTCACCGGTCGCCGACGCGTGGGTCGCGCAGCACGGGCCGGCGTTCGCCGCCCGAGCGGCGGTGGAGGTCTTCGAGATCGAGACCCACTGGCAGCAGCACAGGTCCAGGCGGACCGACCCGGCACTGCGGTTCCGGGCCTCGGCGGGTCATCACTCGCTGCACGTCGAGCGTTCGCTGGCAGCCCGGGTGCGGGCACTGCTCGCGTCCACGGACGAGGCGGCGTACCAGGAGACCGTGGCCGCCCTCGGCACGTGCCGGACGACGCCTCAGCGCCGGGTCGTCGCCGCCTTCCTCGCGCCGGGCACCCCGGGGTGGGCCGACGACTGCGTGGCCGACGAGCCCGGCTACGGCGACGACGGGCCCAAGCTGCGGCCGCTGCTGCTGTGCGCGCTCGACGACCCGGCGCAGGTGGACCGCCTCGGCCACCACCCGAAGCTGCCCTGGAACGGCTGGTCGCTTCAGCTCATAGCCACCCTTGCCGACAGCCTCGGGACGGCCTGCGTGCCGTTCCTCGGCGAGGCGCTCGAACAGGCCTACGGCTCCGACCGGGTGCGGGACATCGCCTCGGTGGTGGCTCGGTTCCCGACCGACGACGCCTTCCGCCTCCTGCTCGCCCGCCTGGACGACAAGTACACCCGGGCCGCCCTCCAGGAGGCCGTGCAGCGCTACCCGGCCCGTGCCGTGCGGCTGCTTGCCGCAGCGGTGGTCAAGGGCGGCAAGAACGCGCCCGCCGCGCGGCAGCTCCTCAACTCCCACGTGCTGCTGAACAGCGCCGTCCTGCCCGAGCTCCTGCCCCATCTCGACGACTCGACGCGGGAGTTGGTCCGAACGATCGGCGAATCCCGGCAGCGCGTCGCCGAGGCGGCACCGGAGGCACTCCCCGAGCTGCTGGTCTCTCCCCCGTGGACGCGCCGACGCGCACCCCGCAAGCAGCGCGTGCTCGCCGGCCTGGAGCCGGACGGCGCAGCGAGTTTGGCGTGGCGCGCGGGTGAGCAGGAGCAGTGGGCCCGGACGCCGTACTCGGGGTGGGAGTACCCGGAGTCGACCGACTGGGGCCTGGAGGCGGCCAAGGTGCTCGGGAGCAGCGGCAGTCTCTGGTACGCGGGCCGGTTCCTGGCGCAGGGCCCCGTCGAGGTGCTCGCCCCCGAGGTGGAGACGTGGCGGCCCACGAACCTGTGGGGCGGTCAGGAGTACCTGCGGCCGGTCGTCGCCAAGTACGGCCTGGCGGCGCTGCCGACGGTGCTGTCGGTCGCGCAGGCCCAGCCGGCGAAATTCGCGCCGCTCCTGCTGCCGTTCCTCGACGCCGGTGCGGCGCGGGTGATGGCCGAGGGAATGGTCCGGCTCAAGTCGGTGCAGCCGACGGCCCGTTCCTGGTTCGCCCGGCACGGCACAGCGGCGGGCCTGCTGCTGACCCCCGACGCGGTCGGCCCGGCCGGGCCTGCCCGCCGTGCTGCGGAGCAGGCGCTGCGGCTGGTCGCGGCGTGTGAGGGCACGGGCGCCGTGCTTGCCGCCGTGGTCGCCCGCCACGGCGAGGAGGCGGCGGAGATCGTCGCCGAGGCGCTGGCCACGGACCCGCTGGAGAACGCGCTGCCCGCCCGGATGCCGGTGCTGCCCGCCTGGGTGCGGCCGACCGTGCTGCCGCAGCTTCTGCTCGCCTCGGGTGCGGCGCTGCCGGAGGACTCCGTCCGGCACGTGCTGACCATGCTCTCGCTGTCGAAGCCAGCCGACCCGTACCCAGGGCTCGCCGTCGTCGTCGACGCGTGCCGCGCCGACTCGCTGGCCGAGTTCGCCTGGGCCCTGTTCGAGGAGTGGCGGCAAGCCACCATGCCCGCCAAGGAGAGCTGGGCCCTGCACGCCCTCGGGTCGCTCGGGGACGACGGGACGGTCCGCCGGCTCACCCCGATCCTGCGCGACTGGCCCGGGGAGGGCGCGCACCACCGTGCGGTCGAGGGCTTGGGCGTCCTCGCCGAGATCGGCAGCGACGTGGCACTGCTGCACCTGCACAGCATCGCCCAACGGGTGAAGTTCAAGGCGCTCAAGGTCCGCGCCCAGGAGAAGATCTCCGAGGTCGCGGAGGGCCTGGGCCTCACCGGCGAGCAGCTCGCGGACCGCCTGGTCCCCGATCTCGGCCTCGACGTGGACGGCACCACGGTCGTCGACTACGGCCCGCGCCGCTTCACCGTGGGCTTCGACGAGCAGCTGCGCCCCTTCGTCATGGACGCCGACGGCAAGCGCCGCAAGGACCTGCCCGCCCCCGGTGTCAAGGACGACCAGGAGCTCGCCCCCGCCGAGCGCAAGCGGTTCGTCACGCTGAAGAAGGACGTCCGCACCATCGCCGTCGACCAGATACACCGTCTGGAGGCGGCGATGGTCGCCCAGCGCAGCTGGACGGCGACGGAGTTCCGGGAGCTCCTCGTCCAGCACCCGCTGCTCCGGCACCTGGTGCGGCGCCTGGTCTGGCTCGCCGACGGCGCAGACGGTGCGGACGGCAGCGGCGGTACGGCCAGGACCGCCTTCCGGGTCGCCGAGGACCGCACCTTCGCCGACGTCGACGACCGCGAGTTCACCCTCGCCGAGCAGGCGACGGTGCGCCTGGCCCATCCGCTGCACCTCGGTGAGGCGGTGGCGGCGTGGTCGGAGCTCTTCGCCGACTACGAGATCCTGCAGCCGTTCGCGCAGCTCGGCCGGCCGGTGCACCGGGTGACGCCGGAGGAGGCGACCGCCAACCGCCTGCACCGCTTCGAGGGCCGCACGGTGGCGGTGGGCCGCCTGCTCGGCCTGACCAAGCGGGGCTGGGAGCGCGGGCAGCCGCAGGACGCGGGCATCGAGCGCTGGTTCTCCAAGCGGCTCGGCGACGGCTGCCACCTGGTCATCGCGCTCGACGAGGGCATCTGGGTCGGCATGGTCGACGAGTTCCCCGACCAGACCTTCGAGACGGTCTGGCTGGACTCGGCGCCGGGCGACCACTCGCCCGGCCACCACTACCCGCTGCGGTTCGGCGACCTGGACCTGGTCACCGCCTCCGAGCTGATCGCCGACCTGGAGGCGGTGACGGCCTCGTAACACCGCCGAGCTGACGGCCGAGCCCAGGTCAGGAGGCTGGCGCCTCCCGGTGGGGCTGGTCCTGCTGGGGGGCGAAGTGGGCCGGGATGTGGCGGAAGAAGAAGTTGTGGATCAGGCGGGCGGAGTCCTTGCTGTGGCCGAAGTACTCCTGTGCCTGGTGGAACTGGCCGGGGTCGAAGAGGATCAGCCGGTTGGGGACCATGGCGAGTGAGGCCAGCTCCTGCCAGCGGTCGATGTCACCGCCGTCCGCGAGGATCTCCTGTGCGTCGGGGCGCCCTTTCAGGTCGAAGAAGTGCCGTACGCCGGTGCGCCGGTGGGCGTAGAGGGAGGTGCCGCCGCGGCACTGCTCCGGAGTGTTCAGGTAGAGCACCCCGGCCCAGCGCGCCTCGTCGACGTGGATGCGGGCGCCCCGGTGCAGGTTGACCGTCCAGTCCATCGCCGAGGACATGTGCAGGTGGTTGGCGATCAGCTCCTCCCGGCTGCCCGGACCGAGCACGTCGCAGATCCGGTCGACCGCCTCCTCCGCCATCCAGGAGGGGGCGGGCGAGGTGCGGTAGGCGAAGGCACTGTCCGTCCTCGGGGTGAACGTACAGGCCAGGGCGGCGGTCCGGGCCCGCTCGAAGTCGGCGTACACGTCGTCGACGACGATGAGGGAGGCGTGGTCGGTGCCGGTGACGGTCACAGTGATGCTCCTTCGAGATCTCTGGCGAGCGGTGGGCAGCCGCGTACGAAGGCGGTCACCTCGGCCACCGCGCGGCGGGACGCCGCCTCGCAGAAGCGCTCCACGTGGCCGATGGGGTAGTTGCTGAGCGTCACCGGCCCGGCTCCGCCGAGCCGCTGGGCCAGCAGCTCGCCGTGGCGGGAGTCGGCGCGGGTGTCGTACGTCCCGGTCTGGATCAGCAGCGGGGGCAACGGGTGTGCGGGCAACGGCAGATGGAGGGGCGACAGGGCAGCGAGGGCGGCGCGGTGGTCGGGGCGGGCCGGGTCACCGAGGATGGCCGTCCAGTGCCTTCCGATGCCCAGCGCCGGGAAGCCGACCAGGTCCGTGACCGGGAACCGCAGCACCCAGCCGTCGAAGAGCCCCGGCTCCAGCAGCACCGCACGGGCGGCGCCGACCGCGCCCATGCTGTGCCCCAGCACCACCAGCGGCCGCGTCGGCCCGACCCGCTCGCGCAGCCAACGCGCCGCGTGCAGCAGGTCGTTGTAGCCACGCTCACCTTGCGGCACTCGGTGGGCAGGGACCAGCGAACGGGTCACCACCCGGGCCAGTGACACCTCGCCGGCGCCCGTCATCTCCTCGAGCGCCCGCTCCAGGGGAGCGTTGGCCAGCGCGGTCAGACCGCCGTGCTCCAGCAGCAGGACGGGCCCGGCGTCGCCCGACAGCTGCACGGGCAGCCGCAGCCCGTCGCCCGCCGTGCAGTACTCCGTCACCCGCCGCGCCGGCATCGGCCAGAGCTCCTCGCGCAGCCGCCGGGGCTCGTCCTCGCCGCCGAGGAGCAGCTCCATCCGCCGTACCGACGCACCGCCCGGCCGGGCCGACACCCGCAGCCACACCGCGCAGTCGTCGGAGGGAGAGGCCGCGATCTCGGGGAAGGAGCCACCGGGCTCGCCGCCCGCGACCAGCCTCGGCCGCAGCGTGTCGCCGTCCACCCAGTACAGCGCCTCGCCCGCACCGGCGCCTCGCCCGGTCAGGGCCCGGACCAGCACGCCCCGCCGGGTGCCCCAGAACCAGGCCAGCGCCGTCCCGTCGGGAAAGACCACACGCTCGGCGCCCGCCGGGTCGGTCGATCCCGCCCGTAGTGCGCGGAGCTCCGCCCGCGGCGTGCCGAGCGCCTCGCCGTGCCACCACCGGTCCGCGCCGAGCACCAGCCGGGTGCGGGCGGTCGCGGCGACCGCCAGCCGGGTCACCGTGACCCCGTCGGGCGTCTCCCCGCCGAATCGCAGCAGCTGGTACGAAGTCCCCTCCGGTGAGGCGGACTTCAGCAGCGCCGCCGAGGGGTCGGCGGTCGCCTCCAGCGACAGCAGGGCGCCGGGGCCCACGTCGAGAGGCACCGGCCGGTCCGCCCGGAAGGGGTCGCCCAGCCGGTGGACGGCGACCCGGACGCCCTCGACCGGCGGGGCCGACAGGCGGGCGCCCGGCGGGAAGCCGGTGTAGACGAACCCCGGCCCCGCGTCCCGGCCGACCGCCGAGGCCACCTCGGCCAGCCGCACGAGGGCGGGCCGCCGGGCGAGCACCTGGTCCGGTGCCTGCGGCTCGGACAGGTAGCCGTAGTCGCCGCCCGGCCACCCGCGCAGTACGGCGGGCGGGGCACCGTCGGCCGGATGGACGGCCAGCGGTACGAGCCCGTCGCTGCCGTCGCCACCGTCGCCGAGCTGCACCGGGTGGACGCCCTCGGCGTCCCCTCGCGTCAGCCGTGCCCCGGCCTCGGAGTCCTCCCACCAGTACCCGGCCCGGCCGCAGGTGAGGAGCCCGTGCACTGCCGCCCGCGTCGGTGCCGCGCCCGCCCTCGTCATCGGCTCAGCCCTGCTCGTTGGAGGCGAGTTCGTGGCGGCCGGAGGCGAGCACGAGGGCGCCGGCCACCAGCGCAGCCGTGACCAGGCAGCCGGCGGTGGCCTCCAACGGGAAGGTGTCCGAGGCCGGGGAACGGACCAGCAGCACGCAGTAGGTGAACGGGTTCACCGCCGCCAGTGCCTTCATGAACACCGGCACGTGGTGGAGCGAGTAGAACAGCGGCGCCGTCATCACCAGCGGCAGGCTGAACAGGGCGGTCAGCAGGTCCCGCTTGCTGTAGCTGTTCACCCCGAAGCCCAGCGCGCACCCGGTCAGCACCGTCAGCAGGCACACCAGGACCGCCAGCACGGCCATCGCGGCGTCCTGCGCCGGGCTGCCGCGCCCCAGCAGTTGTTTCAGCACCAGGATGGCGGCGATCTGCACCACCGCCACCAGGCCGTTGGCGGTCAGGATCGAGCCGATGTACTGCGAGAACGACACGTCGGTCGTCCGGGCGATGGCGTACGTGCCCCACTTGCGGTCGTTGGCGACGTCGCCCATGCACCAGAACAGCGCCCGGATGGAGATCACCACCAGCACGCCCGCGTAGGCGAAGTCGTCGTACGTCATGCCCTCGATCCGTGCGCCCCCGACCAGGGTGCCCAGGCCGGTGACCATGAACAGGAAGTACGCCGGGGCCTCGATGACCCGGCTCAGATGGCTGGTCCGCCAGTTCCACACGCTCAGCAGGTGGAACCGGGCCAGTGTCAGGGAGGTCTTCACTGCTGCACCGTCACACTCTCGGGTACGGGGGTCCGTTCGGCGTAGCGGGCCAGGTAGACGTCCCGCAGGGACTGCTTCTCGGCACTGAGGTCCTGGACGGCGAGGTCGGGTGGCAGCCAGGCCAGGACCGGCCGCAGGCCGGTGGCCAGCGGCGCCCGCACGGAGAGGCCGGTGAGGTCGGGCTCGGTCTCCAGGCTCCAGTCCGGTGGCAGTCCGTCGGCCAGTGCGGCCGCCTGGCTCACCGTCATCCGCGCCCCGAGCGTGACGTTCACCTTCATCGTGGCGCCGGCCCGTCGGATGAACTCCTGGATCGGCAGGTGCGCCTGGAGCCGCCCGGCGTCCAGCAGCACCAGGTCGGAGGCGGTCCGCTCGACGGCGTCCAGGTCGTGCGAGGAGACCAGCACGGTGCTGCCCCCGGCCGCCCGGTCCCGCAGGTGGTTCATCACCAGCTCACCGGCCGCCGGGTCGAGACCGGCCGTCGGCTCGTCCAGCACGTACACCGCGGCCTCGGCCACCAGGGCGCGGCCGATCTGCACCCGCTGCAACTGACCACCGGAGATGTACTCCGCCTGCTGGCCCTGGATCTTCTCCAGATCCAGCAGTTGCAGCATCAGGTCCACCCGGGAGGCCGGCGTACCGGTCAGCCGGGCCACCAGTTCGATGTTCTGACGTACCGTCAGCGACCAGTCCACCATGGTCCGTTGCGGGGCCCACATCACCCGGCCCCGGCCGATGTCGGTGCGCACCGCGCCGGAGCTGGGGCGGATCAGCCCGGAGATGATGTTGAGCAGCGTGGACTTCCCCGCGCCGTTGTGCCCCACCACGGCCAGCAGCGTGCCGGGCTCCACCACGAAGGAGACTCCCGACAGCGCCTCCTTCCCGTTGCGGTAGCGCTTGGTCACTTGGTCGACGGTCAGGCTAGGCACCCGAAGTACTCCTCCACTAGGTCTGCTCCCTGCTGTTCGCCACCCTGGTCGGGCAGCGTCAGCAGACTTCGCGGCCGCTCGGCGGCGAGCGCGTCGCCGAGCCAGGGCCAGGCGTCGGCGGGCCACACCCGAGGGGCCCGGCCGCCCGGCACGAGCGTGGCCGTGCT
The DNA here is from genome assembly GCF_052076145.1 of Kitasatospora sp. McL0602. Classification (NCBI taxonomy): domain Bacteria; kingdom Bacillati; phylum Actinomycetota; class Actinomycetes; order Kitasatosporales; family Streptomycetaceae; genus Kitasatospora; species Kitasatospora sp. McL0602. The sequence goes on from NZ_CP197246.1 coordinate 298,302, forward strand.
GCCGCCGCGCCGTACGGCGACCAGGTGGGCCGGGCCCAGGCGGCGGTCGACGGGGACGACCTCGGCCAGGCTCTCCGGCCGGGCCAGCACCACCTCGCCGCTCACCGTGCAGTAGGAGCGGCGCTGTTCGAGACCGGCGAGCACCCCGTCGCGCATGGCGGCCAGCGTACGGCCCCGCACCCCGGTCGGGGTGAGATACGGGCGGACGGCGCCGGTGGCGCGCTCGACGACCAGCAGCTGGTCGGAGACCAGGGCCCAGCCGCGCGCCGACAGGGCCAGCCCCAGGCTGGTCTTCCCGCTGTGCGGCTCGCCGAAGAACGCCACGCACCGGCCGCCCCGGGCCAGCACGGTGGCCTGGACGAGGCCGATGGCGTCCCGCAGCACCCGGAACGGCGGGAGCGGCGACGGCACGGACGACCAGCGGGTGAACCGGCGTTCCTCGATCAGCTCCCCGCCGGGCTCCGACCGCAGCCGGAAGGTCTTGGGTTCGTCGTCCTTGGCCAGCAACGACCGCAGGAATCCGCCCCGGGTGCCCAGCAGTTCGACCCGGTAGTCGGCCCTGGCGGTGGGCGGGGCGGTGTGCGGGCCGAAGAAGAAGTCCAGGTCCTCGGCATCCGCCGGGCTGCACGACACCCGCACCACCGTGCCGAAGAAGTCCAGCAGCCGCTCGGCCCCGGCGAGGAGTTCCGTGTCATCAGGCATGGGCGCTCCGCACTCCCGTCAACTCCGTACTCCCGTCAACTCCGTAATCCCGTCAGCTCCGCGCAGACGGCGCCGAGCAGCTCCAGATGCCGCTGCGGATCCCAGCTGACGCGGGCCGTGCCACCGGCCGTCCGGACGGTGAAGTCATCGCCCCGGGCGAGGTCGAGGCGCCAGGCCAGGGTGAGCAACTGGCCCGGCTCCGCGCAGCGGCCGAGCCGCTGCGGGCGCACCATCCAGGTGTCGCCCCACCGGGTCGGGATGCGCGGGGCGTCGGCCAGCACCGTCTCGTCCAGCCAGGGCAGCAGTGGCAGGCTGCGTTCGCGTACTCCGACGGGCCGACCGTAGTAGTGCAGCCTGCCGGGGGCCTTCCGGTCCAGGACCAGCAGGTCGTCGGAGACGAACCGCCAACCGGCGCGCAGCAGTTGGACCAGCCAGACCGACTTGCCCGCCCCGCTGGCGCCGGTGACCGCCAGCGTCCGGAGGCTGCCGTCCGGTGCGGCCAGCGCCGCCCCGTGCCGGATCCGCACCAGGTCGCGCAGCGGCGCCAGGCCGAACGGCGGTACCGGGGACGGCCGTTCCGCCCTGCTCTGCCACTCCTCGTACAGCTGCCACGGCGAGCCCGGGGTGCGCCACCAGGCCCGTTTGACGGTCGGGGTGCCGAGTGCGGCGATGAACGAGCCGCCGTCCGCGCTCTCCAGCAGTACGGACAGCTCCGGGGCGGCGCCGGCGACCAGGTGGTCGCGCAGGTAGTACTCCAGGTGGTCGACGTCCCCGGGGTCGGCACAGTGGAACTCCGTCGTGACGCCGCAGAATCGGGCCGACAGGACGGCGGGCCGGTCAGGCATCCAGCCCCACCGCCATCCCTTGCTCGGCCTGCCAGGCCGTCAACTCGGCGCCGATCTCCCGCCGGTCGGCCCGGTACTCCGCCCGGTCGAACGGCATGCCGCGGACCCGGCTCGGGATCAGCGCGCACGCGTGCTCGGCGGGCGGCAGCACGCTGTCGAACATCCGCCACGGAAACTCGACGGACAGCCCGAGCGCCTGCCGCTCGTCCCACAGCCCGCTGCCCGGACGCAGCTCGCACTCGGTGAGGTACTTCGGGGCGGGCAGCCCGGCCCGGCGGTGGGCCCGGATCTCCGCCAGCAGCTGTCGGCGGTGCTCCGGCGTCTCCTTCGGGTGTCCGATCATCACGCCCCACACGCTGTCCATCCCGAGGTCACGTGCCGCGTAGAGCATCCGCACGCCCTCCTCGACGCTCTGGCGCTTGTTCATCAGGGCCAGGTGGTCCTCCAGCAGCGTCTCGATGCCGAGTTGCACCGTGACCCGGCCCAGCGCGGTCAGCTCGCGCAGTCGCTCCGCGCCGAAGTCCGGCCTGATCTCGCAGAACACCTCGTAGTCGTGGCGCTCGCCGGAGGCCGCCAGGGCATTGGTCAGGCGCGGCGGCAGGGCGGTGTCGAGGAACTGGAACCGCTGCTGGCCGTACACCCGCGCCAGCTCCGCCATCTCGGCCAGCACCCGGGCGGGGTCGTGCATCTTGAAGCGAACGTCGTAGGAGTCGTTGAAGTTGCAGAAGTCGCAGCGGTCCCAGTAACAGCCCCGGGACAGCTCCATGCTGACCACCAGGCGGCTCCGCAGCCAGGGCCGCCGCACGCTCGCCCGGACGAGGCCGGCCTGTCCGGCGTAGGCGTCCTTGAAGCTGTGCGCACGACCGGCCACCACGCGGCGCCGCCCCGCCATGGCATGGTCCAGGGCGTCCGCCAGGACGTCCTCGGCCTCGCCGTAGACGACCACGTCGATCTCCTCATGCATCGTCAACAGGTCACGGGCCACCTGGTAGGCGCCGAAGTAGCCCCCGATCACCACGCGCGGCCTGGCCACGCCCCGGCGGGCCGCCAGCTCGGCGACCCGCCGGGCCAGCAGCAGGCTGGGCAGCAGCTGGAAGTGCGTGCTGGTCAGGCAGAGCACGTCGCTGCCGACCACCCGCTCGGCCAGCCGGTCCAGATAGGCGTCGAACAGGTCGCGCAGCTGCGCCTCCTCGTCCGCCTCCGCCAGGAGCTCTGTCCGGGCGAGGTCCTGACGCTCTGCCGGCTGCGCGGCGGTGGGTGGCGACCACAGCGGCAGCAGTGCCACGTCGGCGATGAAGTGCCGGTTGGTGAACCGCTTGTACAGGGCCTCCGGCATCCCGTGACCACGGGCGAAGGCGTAGAACTCCATGTGCGCGGGCAGGAAGCGGGCCCGGCAGCCGAGCGCCTCCAGCCGCTGGGTGATCAGCACGGCCGGGTAGCAGGTCGCGAACGGCGTGAAGAAGGGCAGCGAGACGACGGCGGCGGTCGCGGCGGGAGCGGCGCGGGTGACCTGCGCCAGGGGCAGGAGGACGGGAGTCGTCGTCATCGGTGTCCTTCGGGACGGACGTTCGCCTACGCGGGGTGGGGGATGATGGGAGCGGCAGGCCCGGTGCACCGGCTTGGCCCCGGTGCACCGGGCCGTGCTGCTGTCGCGGCTACTCCGCGAGGAACTGCCGGTGCAGGCCGGAAGCCATGATGGCCTCCTCGATGGTGGGCTCGAAGAAACCGTCGTCCTCGAACTCGACCTCCACCTCGGGGGTCTCCATCCGCTCGTCCATGCCGTTCACCTCCTCTCCGTCGACTGGTGGGGTGACCTGTCCGCCGATTCGACGGACAGGAGCTGGGTGAGCAGCAGCCGCCACACGAAGGTGCGCAGCCGCGGGGCGGAGCCGGGCGCGAACCCCGACTCGAGATCGGCCACGCGGATACCGGCACCTCTGCCGCCTCTGCCGCCTCCGCCGCTTTCGGCGACGAGGTCGGCGACGGCCGCGCCGGAGGGCGAGAGCCGCAGTCGCTGCCCGGTGGTCCGCGAGCTCAGGAAGGCGTCGGCGCCGTCCCGCACCAGTTCGGTGCCGGGGGCCGCGCGCAGCAGCAGGTCGCCGGTGAGCTGGTCGGCGGAGGTGAGCCGGCCCGTCCCGTCGTCGGCGAGCTCGAGACAGTGGTGGTGGAGGGCCGTCCGCAGCAGGTCGCGCTCCTCCTCGGTGGCGCACAGCTCGGCGGCGGTGCCCGGCAGGGCGTCCAGCAGCCGGGTCGGCAGGGCCAGCAGCGCGCCCTGCCGTGGTTCGTAGAGCAAGGTCCGCTGCCCGGAGCGGCGTTGGATCACCCAGCCACCGGCGGGGCGCAGCGGGAGACGCTCCCAGCCGGGGCCGGGGCAGCGCACGCCGGGGTCGCTGCCCAGGTCGGCACCCCGGTCCTTGCGCTGGTCGGCGCGCAGGAAGATGACCTCCTCGGCGGGGCGGTCGTCCGTGCCGAGGGAGCTGCTCAGGACGCGCTCGGCACGGGCCGCGACCGCCAGGTCCTCGGCGCTGGTCGGTTCGGGCAGCGGTCCGAGGTAGTCGTACCGCAGCGTCATCTGGAGGTCCTCGGTCGGGTCCGGGTGCAGCACCCGGACCTGGAAGTCCGCCGGGGTGGCGGCGACCGGCGACAGCGCGTCCAGGACGAAGGGGCCGATCCCGAAGGTGCTGTCGGGCACGTCGTAGCGCTCGCGAGAGCGGGCCAGCGTGGCTGCGGCGAACTCGACCGTGCGCGCGGTCTGCCAGCGTGCCTCGCCGGGGAACCCGGCGATGCCGAAGAGGTGCACGCTGATCCCGGAGGCGAGCAGCGCGTCCAGGTTCGGCGCGATCCAGGACGCCTGGACGTCCTTGCGCATCCGGTCCAGCACGTCCTGGTTGTAGGACTCCAGGCCGAGGTCGAGCCGGCGGCAGCCCGCCGCGTACATCGCGTCGGTGAGGCGTCGGTCGATCGTCGGGGAGAACCGGGTCTCCCCGTACCAGCGGTAGTCGCGGTCGGCGAGCCCCTGGGAGAGGGCGCGCATGCTGCGCACGGTGAGGATCTCGTCCACGAACTGGAAGTGGCGGGTGCCGTGCCGGCGGTGCAGTTCGTCCAGCTCCGCGACCACCGCCTCGGGGGCCCGGATGCGGAACTTGTCGGACGCGAAGGGGATCGCGCAGAACGCGCACTTCCAGGCGCAGCTGCGGGAGGCGATCACCGGCAGCACCGGGCCCGGCGCGAGGTAGCCGTCGGTCAACGGGTGGTCGGTGAAGTCCGGTACGGGCAGTTCGCCGAGCGAGGCGGTCGACGGCGGGCAGCGGTGCAGCTCGTCGCCGTCCGGTATCAGGATGCCGGCCACCCCGTGCAGCGTCCGTCCGGCCAGCAGCCGGTCGACCAGGTCGACGATCGACTCCTCGCCCTCGTACCGGACGATCGAGTCCACCAGGTCGAAGAAGGGGTGGCCGGGCCGCAACCGGTCGGCGATCCGGGTCACGAAGTTGCCGCCCACGGTGATGTGGACGTCGGGCCGCTCGCGTCTGACCAGCCGGGCTGCGGTGAGCGCGGCGATGAGCTGCGAGTCGGCGGAGACCGACAGGCCCACGATCTCCAGCTCGGGCATCTCCCGCAGGCGCGGGACCAGCACCCGCTCGAAGACGTGGCAGTACGGGTTGTGCGCGGGGTCGGCGACCGCTCGCATCACCTGACGGGTGCCCACCGGCCGGTCCCGCAGGTCGAAGCGGTCGAAGCTCAGCGCGGCGCCAGGGGTGAGCGCGGCCACGCCGTCGAGCACGCTGTGGCAGACGGCCGTGGCCGCCCGGTAGCCGTCGACGTCCTCGATGCTCTCGGGGGAGCGCAGGAAAGCGGCCGCCCGGTCGACCGCCGATCCGGCGGCCTCGAACCGGTCCCGCTCCCGCGGGCTCAGCAGGTCACCGCGCTCGGCCGCGTAGTCACCGGCTCCCTGCTCGCTCAGCAGGAAGCGCATTGTCTCGGCCGACAGGTCGAGAGCCGAGGCGGCCACCCCGTGGCGGCGCAGCACGGCGAGCAGCAGCGGCACCGCGAGGTGCGGGGCGTAGGGATTCCACAGCGGCGGGTTCACCAGCAGCACCCGGGACTTCCGGGACGCGTCACGCGAGGGCATCAGGCCACCTCGTCCATGAATGAATTCGCGGAGGATTTCGCGGAGGATTTCACGGGAGGAGCGGAGCCACGGAGGAGTCGTCCGTATATGTGCCCTCATCGCCCCAGCGGTTTATCCGATCGGGGACGAATGTTCGCCTCACCGAATCCGGCCCGGGTTCCCATGAATGCCCCAGCAGGCGGAGGGTCAATTCCTCCAGCGGAGATTTCCGCCCCGCCCCGGCCAGGTTCATCGGCTCGGCGAGGGCCACCGCCGGGTTGGAGATGAACCGCGGACTTCCGTGCGGATTCGGCTCCACCTGGTGCACCGTCAGTGGATGCAGTATCCAGGCGTCTCCGGCCTTCCCGGTGAGGGAGACGTACCGGGGGTCGGCGACGGCGAACCGACGGGCCGGGATCTCCGCGCTGGTCAGCCCCTGCGACTGCCGGACGAGATGCCCGAGGATGCCGGCGGTGGCCGGCGGCGCCGCCCGGGTCGCTCCCTCGCCGTCCTCGACGTCGGACCACAGGACGAAGACGAGGAGCGCCTGCTCGGGGCTGTCCGGGTGGTGCACGAAGAAGTCGCCGTCGACGTGCCAGCTGTCGGACAGCTCGGACGTACGGAAGTTGCAGATCAAGGCGTTGCTGAGAAGTGCGGGCCGCCTGATCCGATCGGCCCCGCCGAGCAGGGCGCAGATCGCCGTCCACAGCACGGGCGCCACCACCGCCATGTCCGCCACCCGGCTGGGCGGCAGCGAGGTGACCCCGGGCGGGCACACCAGCCGCCCGTCGCGCGACAGCCCCTCCTGCCGGAGGGTGCGCTCGAACAGGACGTTCAGCCGTGACCCCGGAGTGAGATCCACGGCCTGCCGCAGATGAATGAACCCGTCGCTCACGAATGCGGACACGATGTCGTCGTCGATTGTGAGTGGCGCATGAGGAATGGGTATGCCAGTAGCATTCACGAACGTAGCCCCCGTTAGCCATCTGTCCGTTTCCAAATGGATGCTAGCAGCAGCCGACTGACACCGTCTACGTGCTGTTCGCAGAATTCCGGAGCTTCACCAAACGCAACAAACCAGACAAGTCCCATAATGCCAATATGTCCCGCGAACGGGTGGGGCCTGAGGGGCGAAAGGGACCCGGTGGGCCGAAATAGTCACTGTCCCGCCGGGCGTGGTCGGCCTACGCTGCTCCCGGAGAGCACGGACAACTCGGAGAGGGGTCTGCACATGCTTGATCCGGAGCGCATGCTCACGTCGCGGGACTGGTCGCGGACCATCACCGAATTCCAGGGCGCCGGCGCACCCGCGGTGCTGGTCCTCGACGGTCTCTTCACCGCGGCGGGTGTCGACGCCCTGCGCCGGGAGCTGGCCGACGACTCGCCGTGGGAGGAGTTCGACACCGCCAGACGGCGGAACAGACCTCAGGGGCGCGCCTTCATCCGGGCGGGCACGGAGCTCGGCCGGGCACTGCGGCCGCTGGTGGGCACCATGAAGATCATCAGCTACTGGGTGATCGCGTCGACCCACGGCCCCGGCATCAGGATGCACGCGGACAACTCGACCTACAGCATGAACATCTGGCTGAGCCCCGACCCCCAGGACAGCACCGCAGAGCAGGACGGCATGCGCTTCTACGACGTCCTGCGTCCGGAGCGGATGCCCTACGCCCAGTTCTCCTCGCACGACGCCTGCGAGGAGTACGTACGGGAGCGCGGCGGGGCCGTGACCCGGCGGGTCCCGTACAGGTGCAACCGGGCCGTGCTCTTCGACGCCCGGGTGATGCACCGCAGCGAGCCCGTCTCCTTCCCGGGCGGGAGTCTCCTGGACAGCCGCATCAACCTGACCTACTCCTGGGACCACCTGGCCTGGGCGCGTGAGCGCACCGTGGTGTCCGGATGAGCCGGCTCAGGCCCACGGCAGCGCGGCGCGGGTCTTCCAGTACACCTCGGCGGGCTCGGCGAGCGCCGCCAGGCGGGACAACTCGCCGAGGCCGAGGTCGAGTTGAGCGGCAGTGAGGTTCGAGGCCAGCTGGGCCGGGGTGGCCGCGCCGGAGAGCACGATGTCGGCCCAGGGCTGGGCCGCGACCGCAGCCAGCGCGATGGCGTCGCAGGACTCGCCTGTCCTGGAGGCGAGTTCGCGCAGTGCGGCCGTGTCGGAGCCGGTGGCGTTGCGGTCGGCGAGGCGGCCGTTGGCCATGCCCTCCTTCACCACCACCAGCAGGCCGGCCGCGCTCGCCTCGGCCAGCGCCTGGCCGGCCGACGGCTCCAGCAGGTTCCAGGTGGACTGGACGGCTCGGAACAGCGGACGGCCCGCCACCTCCACCGCGAGCGCCGCCCGGACGGTCTCGCCCTGCGCCGGGCCGCTGGTGGACAGACCCACCCGGACACCCTCGGCGGCCAGCTCGGCCAACCGCGCGTGCAGCGCGCGGTCGGTCAGCGCCGGGCTGTCCGGTGTGACGGAGTGCACCAGGTAGACGTCCGGCCGCGAGCCCAACAGGGCCCTGGTCTCCCGGATCTGCCGGTCGAACACCGCCGTCGAGTGCTCCTTGACCTCGTGCACGGGCACGCCCGAGGTCTGCCAGTCGGCGGTGTAGGTGTACCCCCACTTGCTCCCCACCACCACGTCGGCCGCCGCCTCCGGCCGGGCGGCCAGCCACCCGCCGACGAACTCCTCGGCCCGGCCGTACGACCGGGCCGTGTCGAAGTACCGCACCCCGGCGGCATAGGCGGCGTCGAGCAGCTCGTGCGTACGCGCCCGCAACGCCTCGACGCTCCGCTCGGCCGGCAGGTCGAGGTCACGGCCGAGCGTGATGTAGCCGGGCCGGCCGACGGCTGCGGTGCCGAGGCCGAAGCGTGCGAGCGACGGTCCGGCGGCAGGGCCGGAGGCGGGTACGGTCGCCATGGCGGAGCTCCGTTCGATGGTTCCGGCGGGCGGGGCGGCTCACCCCGTCCGCCTCCGACCCTATCCACCGAGGTCACCCGAGATCACCCGAGTCCGCATCGCGCGTAGACGTCACGCGTAGATCTGCTTGACCTGCCCGGTTACCCACCCGTACGTTCATCCCGCATTCGTGCGCGCCCAGGCAGCGGGGAGACGACTCGCGTCTCCCCCGCCGGGCGGCAGCAAGGGGAGGAAGCACATGGTCAGGAAGACTCTCGGGAGCCGCCCGAGGACCCTCGCCACCCTCGCGGTCGGCGTGGTCGTCGGCGGCGCGGTCGCGGGTGGCGGGCTCGCGCTCGCCGACACCAGGGCTCCGCGGACGGACCGTCAGATCACCAACATGACCCTCGAGGTCAACGACATCAAGGCGTACTACGGCGACACCGTCGACGCGCAGGGCGAGCACTGGGCGTCGCCGACCAGCAACTACGCCCAGCAGGTCGCCGGCATCGAGAAGGACGCCAAGCAGTTCCTGCAGAACCGCGCCCGGCACACCAAGGGCCCGAAGAAGGCGATCGTGCTCGACGTCGACGACACCTCGCTGTCGACGTACAACTACGAGCTGGAGACGACCTTCGTCTACAACCCGGCCGGCAACGCGCAGTACATCGCCACCAAGACCATGCCGGCCGTCTTCGGCATGAACGACCTGGCGAAGTGGGCGGAGCAGCAGGGCTACACCGTCTTCTTCCTCACCGGCCGGCCCGAGTCGCAGCGTTCGGACACCGCGGCGAACCTGGCCGCCGTCGGCTACCCGGCCGCGGACGCCACCCACCTGTACCTGAAGAACAAGGCGAACCCGCCGGCGTACCTGCCCTGCGGTTCGACCTGCACCACCATCGAGTACAAGTCCGGCACCCGCGCCCACATCGAGAGCCTCGGCTACGAGATCGTGGCCAACTTCGGCGACCAGAACAGCGACCTGACCGGCGGCCACGCCGACCGGACGTACAAGATCCCGAACCCGATGTACTACATCCCCTGATCCCGGTCAGGTCGGCGGCTCGGCGGGCATCCCCTGCCGCGCCGCCCGGATGACCTCCGGTCGTGCTCACGACCCGTCCACGGGCGGCGCCAGACCAGCGGTGCGGGCGGCGAGGCGGGCCTGCACGGTGAAGAGGCGGTCCCGTGCCTCCTGGTCGAGCTTGTCGAGGTGACCGTGCGCCTCGAGGGTGACGAAGCCGTGCACGGTGGCCCAGGCCAGCAGCGTCGCCTCCTCGGCGTCGGGCACCAGCGGGCTGCCGAACCGGCCGCGCTCGGCCGTGGCCGTGACGAGCTCGACCATGTGCTCCATCGCCCGCCGGGCGGCCGCCACGGTCGGGCCGTCCGCCGGGGCCGCGTACCCGGGCACCGGCGAGCCGAAGATGAGGGCGAAGCGCTCCGGATTCCGCAGCGCCCACGCCCGGTAGGTCACACAGGTGGCCAGGAAGCGACCGTCCAGATCGTCCGGCGGCACGGTGTCCCGGGTCGCCGTCAGCGCGTCCGACAGGGTGTCGAACGAGTCGGCGACCAGCGCGGTCAGCAGCTCGTCCCGGTCGGCGAAGTAGCGGTACAGCGCGGGCGGAGTCATGCCCATGCTCCGGGCGATGTCGGTGAAGCGGAGGTTCGCGCTGCCGTGCTCGGCGATCAGCCCCAGCGCCGCCTGCTTGATCTCCTGCACGGTGCCGGCCCGCAACCGCTCACGGCGGCTCGGCCCGCCGCCCACCTCGGTCGACCCACCCGTCATCTCATCTCCATGGGCTCGGTTCTCCATCTGCTCGGTTCTCCATCGGCTCCGTGCGGCAGCCCCGGCGTTGACAATCCGTACCCGTCGAGGGATACGTTACGCCTCATAACAGCGTTATGAGGCGTAACGCTTTGCTGGGGCAGAGCCCCTCGCGACGTACGGAGGACTTCATGTCCCAGGAAACAAGCAGTGGCGGGCCGGCCGCAGGCCCGCACAGACCCGGCCCGCTCGGCCGAATAGCCGGCTGGAGCTTTCGCAACCGTGGCCGCACGGTGCTGCTGTGGCTGCTCGCCGTCGGCGCGGCCTTCGGGCTCTCGGCCGGGCTCGGCGGGAAGTACAGCGCGGACTACACCGCCCCTGGCTCGGACTCCAAGCAGGCCCAGCAGCTGCTGACCCGGGACTACCCCGGGCTGGGCGGTGAGACGATCAGCCTGGTGCTGTCCTCCGACGGCGGTCTGACCGACGCCGCCGACCGGGCCCGGGTGCAGAGCCTGCTCGCCCGGATGACCGAGGTGCCGCACGTCAGCGGCATCGACGACCCGTACGGTCCGCGCGGCAAGGTGTCGCCCGACGGCCGCACGGCCCTCGGACAGATCCACCTCGACGTCGCCAACGCCCCCGACATGCCCAAGGCGGACACCCAGCGGCTGCTCGACCTGGCCCGGCCGGCCGACGGCGGACTGCACGTGCACCTCGGCGGCATGACGGTCCAGCAGGCCGAGCAGGGCTCGATCGGCTCGGAGGGCATCGGCATGGCGGCCGCCGCCCTGATCCTGATCCTCACCTTCGGCTCGGTGGTGGCCGCCGGTCTGCCGCTGCTCACCGCCATCGGCGGACTCGCCGTCAGCAGCACCCTGCTGCCCGTCCTCGCGGCGATCATGCCGGTACCTGACTGGTCTACCTCGCTCGCCGCGATGCTCGGCATCGGCGTCGGCATCGACTACGCACTGCTCCTGGTCACCCGCTACCGCGAGTGGCGGGCCGAGGGTCTGGAGCCAGAGGGCGCGACGGTCGCCGCGCTGGACACCGCCGGTCGCGCGGTCGTGGTCGCCGGGCTGACCGTGGTGGTCAGCATGCTCGGCCTGTTCGCGATGGGCCTGTCGTTCATGCGCGGCGCGGCGGTCTCGGCGATCCTCTCCGTGCTCGTCGTCCTGGCCGCCTCCGCCACCCTCTTCCCCGCCCTGCTCGGCTACCTCGGACGGCACATCGAGCGCCTCCGGCTGCCGCTGCCCCGGCGCCGCGCCGCGCAGCCCGCGAACGCGGTGTCCCCCGGCTGGCTGCGCTGGAGCCGACTGGTCGAACGCCACCGCGTGCTCGGCGCCGTCACCGGCGTCGTCGTGCTCCTCGCACTGGCCGCGCCCTTCCTCGGCGTCCGCTTCGGCTTCCCCGACGCGGGCAACGACCCCGCCGGTCGCTCCAACCGGCAGGCGTACGACACGGTGGCGGCCGGCTTCGGGCCGGGCAGCAACGGACCGCTGCTGCTGGTCGCCGAGCTCTCCCCCGGCACCCACGCGGATGCGGCCGCCGCCCTGCCCGCCACGCTGCGCGCGGTGCCCGGCGTCGTGGCCGTCACCCCTCCGACGCCCAGCTCCGACGGCCGGTCGCTGCTGATGACCGTCGTTCCGTCGAGCGGCCCGCAGAGCACGGACACCAAGGCCCTGGTCCGTGACCTCCGTGACCACGTCCTCCCCATCGCCGCAGGCCCCGGCGTCCGGGTGCACGTCGGCGGGGCGACCGCCAGCGCGATCGACAGCACCGACAACATCGCCCGCCGCATCCCGCTGCTCGTCGGCGGCGTGGTCACGGTGTCGATGCTCCTGCTGGTCGTCGCCTTCCGCAGCCTGGCCGTCGCCCTCAAGGCCGCCGTGATGAACCTGCTCTCCGTCGGGGCCGCGTACGGCGTGGTCGCCCTCGTCCTGCAGGGCGGCACCGCCGGGCGGCTGATCGGCATCGACAACCCCACCCCGCTGCCCGCCTTCGTCCCCGTGCTGACCTTCGCGGTCCTGTTCGGCCTCTCGATGGACTACGAGGTGTTCCTGGTCAGCCGGATGCGCGAAGCCTGGCTGCGCTCGGGCGACAACGCCGAGTCCATCGTCAGCGGCCTGGCCGGCACCGCACGGGTGATCACCGCGGCGGCGGCCATCATGGTCGCCGTGTTCGCGGCCTTCATCCCCTCCCCCGACCTGCCGATCAAGGTGATCGGAGTCGGCATGGGGTCGGCCATCCTGATCGACGCCACGCTCGTCCGGCTGCTGCTGGTACCGGCCGTGATGCACCTGCTCGGCCAGGGCAACTGGTGGCTGCCGACCTGGCTGGACCGGCGCCTGCCCCAACTCCACGTCGAGGGGCACGCCGACTTCTACCAACCGTCAGCCACCCCTGCGGCGCCCCGCTCCCCTGCGGCGGTCGGCTAGGGGCCGACCCCAGCCGGGCGAGGCCACGACCGCTCGCCCGGCGCAGCCCTCAGCCCTTCGGCATCATCACCGGCATGGATGTCGGCGGTCCGATGCGCGGGCGTCGTGGTGCCGTCACCGAGGCCCTGCGCCGGGCCCGACCACCGCCCGGGGAGAAGGGATGTCGAGCTGCACGAACGGGTCGTGGTGAAAACGCTCGAGGGGCACTCCGCCGCGTCCCAGCACCCGGCCTGCGGCGATCATCATCGGGCCCGGTCCGCTGAGATACGCGTCGCAGTCCTGCCAGGGGCCGGACTCCGCCAGCACCCTGAGCAGTTGGCTGCCACCGGGCATCCGGCCTCCGCCCACGGGAGCGACGTCGTCCGAGACCGCCGCGCGGATGTCCAGCCAGCGGTGCTGCCGGGACAGGCGGCGGAGGTCGTCGAGCCCGTGGAACTCAGCTGCGGTGCGGGCTCCGACGAAGAGGTCGATCCGCCGCTGCACACCGTCCAGCGCGGCCTGTTCGATCAGCGCCCTGATCGGCGCGAGCCCGGTGCCACCGGCCACACACACCACGCCCCGGGTCGACCTCGGGTCGAGGACCATGTCACCGAGGGCGGGCCCCAGCCGGACGACGTCCCCGACCGAGGCCTGGTGCACCAGCGCGGTGCTGATCCGGCCACCGGGAACAGCCCGGACGTGGAAGGTGATGGTCCCGTCCCCCCGTGGGGCGCCGGCCGGCGAGAAATAGCGCCAGACCTTCGGCCACCACGGTGTCTCCATGCTGACGAACTGACCACCCCTGTACGCATAGGGCTGGTCGGTCCGTACGGTGATCTCCGCGAGGCCGGGTCCGTACGACCGGTGGTGGACGATCTCCGCATTCCAGACGGCCGGCCGTTCGGCGGCGTCGGCCGTGGCGGCGTGGTCCATGGCCTGCGCGACCGCCGCGTAGGCCCGAGCCCAGGCGGTGGCGACGTCCTCGGTCCAGGCAGGGCCCGCAAAGTGCGCCAGCGTCGCGAGCAGGCACTCCCCCACTGCGGCATAGTGTGCGCTCTCGGTGCCGAACTTCCGGTGATCACGCCCCAGGTCGGCACAGAAACGCACCAGATTCCTCGGGTCGTCCACAAGGTCCACGATCAGCAGGAGCGCTCGCACCAGCCGGTCGTGCTGCACGTCCATCTCCGGCGGGAAAAGGCCACGGGCACTGGGGTAGCGGCTGAACAGCACCCCGTAGAAGTGCTCCGGCAGAGCTGCGACGTGCGGTGCCACCACATCCACGCTCGCCCGGATCAGGGCGATCTCGTGGGCCGACAGGACGGCGTCGGTATTGGCGCGGACCCTCATTGTACGACTCTCCTCATCCAGCTCTTTCACCAGCTCCTCGCGCCGAGAGCTGTTCACCACAGGGCAAGATACGGCCCACATTCTGCCCATGTCGACAATGCATCGAGCAAGCAGAATTCGGTGAATTACTCGTGAAAGAAAATACCCGCAAGTATAGCGGGGGATTACGGAAAATCTGACGACTGCTCATTTGAGGAAAGCAGGCGACCCTCCTCCAGAAAGGCCATGATGCCGATGGCGCCGCCGAGTTCACGGATCGTCCGGGCGGCACCGAACGGCGCGTTCCAGAACTCACCCTGCTGCGGGGCGTGCGGGCCGACGTACGCGTACGGCTCCGGCTGGAACGCGTCTCCGGGCGAGACGCCGTAGTTGACCCCGTCGACGGTCACCCCGATGTCGAAGTGCTCGGGCCAGATGACCGGGTCGGCGGTCGGGAACAGCCCGCGCAGCGCGGCGTCGCCGAGCGCGAAGCACTGCCCGAGCCAGCGAGCGGCGGACGCGTCCACCTCGATCGCGTCGCCGACGGCGATGCCCGGCCCGTCCTCGTAAAGCCCGGCGGGAGCACCGACCGTGAGCCCGAGGGCAGCGCCGAGCGCAGTGCAGGTGGTCCATTCGAGGGACAGCGCCTGCCCGGCCCCGACCAGCTCCGCGCCGATCACACGTAGCTGCGGCTCGGCGCCGGTGGCGAAGCCGCCTGCGCAGGCGTGCAGCCGGATCGTCCCGCTGACTCGGTACTGCGGACCGGCCAGGACCAGCTCGGCCACCGCATGCAGGGCGCGGCGGGTACGTACGACCGTCTCGGTGTCCATGACGGCATCGTCCCGCAGCGGGGACGCCCGCGCGCGGCCTTCCTCGGAGCGTGGCTCAGTGGCAGGAGTAGGTGAAGGAGGCCGAGGCGGTACGGGAGTCCGGGGAGAAGACCTCCAGGGTCGCCGTGGCCGCCATGGCTCCCTTGCCCTCGAAGGTCCAGCGGAGCACCACATCCGTCTGGTGGCTGCCGTTCGGCACCGGCTGGGCGAGGTCGGCGGAGACCGTACCGTCGCTGCGGCGCCAGCGGTAGGAGACCGTGCCGGCCCGGCCTTCGGTCCGCAGGGTGCCGATGACCGTCGCGGTGCCGTTGCAGGCCGGGCCCGCCGAGTCCGTGCGGACCGAGACCGCGGTCACCGAGAGTGCCTGCGCGGAGCTCTGCCAGGCCAGATAGCCCAGCACGGCGAGCAGGACCAGCAGCGGCAGCAGCCACCCCAGCCGCCTCCGGCGTGGCCGCGGGGCTTCCGCGGCCACCGACTCGCCGGGCCGGACGGTGCCGTGCCAGACCGCTGCGGCGAGCGCCGGAACGTCCGTGGTGGCGCTCGGCACCCCCGGGCCGAACCGGCGCAGCCCGTCGGCCCCGGGCGCATCCGTCAGCTCCATCAGCCCCGCCGGAGCCACGACGGTCGCTTCGAGACCGGCCGTCGTCCCGGCGGGGGCGGGGGTGGCCCAGGCCTCCGCTGCGAGAAAGGTGGCGCTGTCGGCTTCCTCGCCGACGGCGCGTACGACGGCAGGCGTGAGCCGCACCGTCGTGGCGGCGGCCGTGGGCTCCAACTTCACGGTGGCGACGGTGTCAGGCTCGGGCGGCGACGGTCTGTCGAGGCGCAGCGTGCGGTCCGACTCCGGGACGGGCTCCGTGGCCGGGCGCTCTTGGGGTGTGGTCATGGTCTCTTCCTTGCGGGTGGTGCGGTGTGGTCCTCGGGGGCGGTCAGCGGGGCGGGTTGCACAGGTAGGCGTAGACCTCCTGGTAGCTGCCCTGGCCCCGGAGTGCAGCAGGGTTGGTGCTGACCTGCAGGCCCCACGCGGTCGCGTTGTCCGCGAAGGTGTGGCTGACGGGGAACGACGCGCTGGTCTGACCCTTGGCGAGCGTGAGGCTCTGGGTCGCGACGACCTTCCGGGACGACCCGCCGTCCATCCAACTGAGCGTCAGCGTGCCGGTGTTGGCGCCGTCGGTGGTGACCTTGACGGTGGCCTGGGTGCCGTAGTTCCCGTAGCAGCCGTACCCGGAGATGGTCAGCGAAATGACGCGCAGCGGCGTCGGGGGCGGCGGGGGCGGCGTCGGGGACAGCGAGGGCGTGGACGGGGACGGCGTGGACGGGGACGGCGCGGGCGTCGACGGGCTCGGCGGAGTCGGGCTCCAGGTGGTGGCCGGCGGATTCGTCACCGGCCCGGGGGCCGGAGCAGGTGCGTCGGTGACGGTCGGGCCCCCGGCGGTCGGCCCGGTCTGGGCGGTGGGAGTTGCCGGCGCACCGGGCGTGGCACTCGTCGATGGCGACGCCGACGCCGACACCGATGACGTCGCCGACACCGACGCCGACGCCGCCGCGGAGGGTGAACCGCTCGTGGACGGCCCGGCCGAGGACGCACTCGCGCCAGGCGCCAGCGAGGTCGTGAGTTGCGGTGCCGGAGCGGCCACGGGCGTCACGTGTGCGGCATCCACGCTGTTGGCGGCCGCGATTCCGGCCATCGCCCCGGCGACCAGCGTGACGCCCGCAGCACCGGCCGCGATGCGGGCCCGTCGGCTCAGCCGAGGACGCCGTGCGGTCTCGACGTCGGCAGCGGCCGAAGCCTGGTCCGCGCCGCCGCCCAGCACCGTGGTGGCCAGCGAGGTGCCGCCCGCACTCGCACCGCCGCCGGACGGGAGCAGCAGGGGCAGCAGCGCCACCAGCGCCGCGAGCGCCCCTCGCCCGCGCTCCTCCCAGTCCTCGCCGTACTCGGATCGCGCCACCCGTTCGAGCTCCTCGACCAGCGCGGCCGCGCTCTGCGGGCGTTCCCCGGGTGTCTTCGCCAGGCCGGCCCGGATCAGCGGCCGGACCGGCTCCGGCGCCAACTCGTCGGGGATGGGCGCCTCGGTGTGCTTGATCGCCAGTTCGACGAGCGTCGTACCCCGGTAGGGCTTGGTGCCGGTGAGGCACTCGAAGAAGGTCGCCGTGGCCGCATACACGTCGCCGGACGGCGAGGCCGGCTCGCCCGCCCACTGTTCGGGGGCCATGTAGACGGGCGTGCCGGCGAGGTCGGGCCGCTCGCCGCTGCGTACCGCGATGCCGAAGTCCACCAGCTTGGACGAGCCGTCGGCCGCGACCAGGACGTTCTCCGGCTTGTAGTCGCGGTGCACCACACCGGCCGCGTGCGCGGCGGCCAGACCCTGCAGGGACCCTTTGAGCACCACCAGCGCCGCCTCCGGCGAGGTGGCGCCCTCCTGGCTCAGCAGCCTGCGCAGCGCGACACCGTCCACCAGCTCCATCACGATCGCGGCGCCCTGGGGGCTCTCCACGTACTCGTACAGCGCGGCCACCTGGGGCGAGCGCAGGCCGCCGAGCAGCACGGCCTCGTTGCGGAAGGAGTCGGTGTCACCGACCGCCGCGCTCAGGTACTTGACGGCGACCCGGGTGCCGGTGGAGTCGTGCCGGGCCAGCATCACCCGCCCGCTCGCCCCGGCGCCGAGCTCGCGCTCGTGGGTGTAGCCGGGCAGCGTCCACATGTCGTCGGTATCCGCCGGTGCGCCCTCGGTCTGGCCATTCATTCGCAGTCTCTCTCCTGGTCTCTCTCGGGTCGGGCGAGCTGCACCGAGACGTGCCCCGGCGATGTCGGCGACGCCAACGTCAGGGCCCCGGGTTCCCGTCCGGGACGGATCGCAGGTCACGATTCGGATGCTTCGCATGCACCCGCAAAACCCTTCGCACACAGGCGAGTTGGGCTCCTCGGCCGACCGGTAGCCCGAACGCGCAGCCGCCCGGCGGCGAATTGTACGACGCGCGCCGGGTGCGTCGAACGGGGCGGCTACCGGGTGATCGAGATCGCGAAGGGGACGAATCCGCCGGCGCGGATCACGTGGGGTACGAACAGGATCGCGGCCTCCGTCGCGCGGGCGGTCCGGATCCCGCCGAGGTCGGTGATCCATTCGTCGTGCCAGCCGAGGGCGGTGAGGAGTCCGCGGACGGTCTGCTTGGCCTCGGGGTCCTCGCCGGAGAGGAACACGGTGGGCGTCTGGGTGAGCGTGGCCGGGGCGGTCATCACCGGGAAGAGCATGGTGTTGAGGGTCTTGACGACGTGTGTTTCGGGGAGTGCTTCCTGGAGTTGCTCGGCCAGGCTCGAGCCGGGGTAGAGCAGGTCGGCGGGCAGGCCGTCCGGTCCGTCGGTGGTGGCGTTGGAGACGTCGACGAGGATGGTGCCGCGCAGTTCGTCGCGCAGGGCGGCGAGCCGTTCCAGGGAGCCGGCGCCCGGGGTGGCGTTGATGACGATCCGGGCGCGTCGGGCGGCGTCGGCGGCGGCGCCCGGTGTGCGGTCCGCGACGGTCACCTCGTGCCCTGCTCGGGTGAGGGCGGCGGCCAGGTTGCCGCCGACGCGGCCGTTTCCGAGTACTGCGATCGTGGTCATGAGGGTGTGGTCCCCTGTCGTGTGTGCGGGTGGGGGTGGTGTTCGGTCAGCGTGCGAGGGTGGCGACGGCCTGGGCGTGGACGCCGGGCGCGGCGGCCAGGAAGCCGGCGCTCTGCGGGGTCCAGGGACGGCCCTCGGCGTCGGAGATCCGTCCGCCGGCCTCGGTGACGAGGAGCGCGCCGGGCAGCAGGTCCGCGCGGGCGCCGGCGAACTGCCAGAAGGCGTCGAGCCGGCCGGCGGCCACGTTCACCAGGTGCAGGGTCGCGGGCACGGCGACGCGGACGACGAGTGCGTCGATGAGCATCGCGGTGATCGAGGAGCCGACGCGCCGGACGACGTCCTCGTCCTCGTCGGGCCGGGCCTGGCTGGTGGCCACGACGCTCAGGCCGAGGTCCGCGGCCTGGGAGACGTGCAGGGGCCGGCCGTCGAGGTGGGCGCCCGCGCCGGCGAGCGCTGTGTAGGTCTCGCCGGTCAGCGGCAGGTGGACCACAGTGAGCACCGGCTGGTTGTCGCGCACGAGGGTGGCGGTCACCGCCCATTCGGGCAGGGCGCGCAGGTGGTTGACGTTGCCCTCGGCCGGATCGACGACCCACCACTCGCCGGACGGCAGCGCCCCGCCGTCCAGCTCGTCCTCCACCCATCCTGCGTCCGGGCGCAGGCTCGTGAGGCGGGGGCGCAGGATGTCGAGAGCAGTGCCGTCGTTGGCGGCGAGCGCGCTCATCAGCTCTTCACGGGTCCGGTAGGGGACCACCTCGCCGAACCGCTCGCGCAGTGCCGCACCGGCCTCACGCACGGCGGCCGCGGTCCGGTCCAGCAGGTCGGCGTCGGTGGTCTGAAGCGTTTCGGACATGGTGGTACTCCCGTCTGAGCAAGGGGTGTTGAAGAGGATTCGGGCCAGGCCGTGCGTTCCGTCCTGCGCCGTGGTGACGACGCTATGCCCGCCCTGCATTAACATCAAGTGCATGTCAAGCACGGCTGGGATTACTCCCATGCAATTGGATCTGAATCTGCTCACCGCGCTCGACGCGCTGCTGGAGGAAGGCAGCGTGGCCGGTGCGGCCGCCCGCCTGCACGTCACCGCCCCCGCGATGAGCCGGAGTCTGGGCCGCATCCGGCGCACGACCGGGGACCAGATCCTGGTCCGCACCGGCCGCACCATGACCCCGACGCCCTACGCGGTCGCCGTCCGGGCACAGGTGCACGAGCTGCTGGACCAGGTCCGGGGCGTGCTGGCACCGAGCCGTGAACTCGATCCGGCAACGCTGGAACGCACTTTCACACTCCGCTGGCACGATTCCCTGGTCGCCCTCAGCGGCCCCGCGCTGCTCGCGGCCGTACGCCGAGAGGCGCCGGGCGTGCGACTGCGCTTCGTCGCGGAATCGAGCACCGACACCCCCGAACTGCGACGCGGCGAGGTCGATCTGGAGGCGAACGCCAACCCCCCGAGCGCCCCTGACATCCGCGCCGAGCACGTGGGCGAGACCCGCCTCGTCGCCGTCGTGCGGCAGGGACACCCCCTCACCCGCGCCCGAACCGTCACCGCACAGCAGTACGCCGCCGCCGAACACGTCACCGTCTCGCGACGCGGAAACCTCAGCAGCGCCCTCGACAACGCCCTCACCCGGCTCGGCCTCACCCGCCACGTGGTGGCCGCCGCCCCCACCGAAGCAGCCGCGCTGCAGTTCGCGCGCGGCACCGACCTCCTGATCACCGTCCCCGAAATCACCACCCGCACCACGGCCGCCGACCTCGGCCTGGCCGTACTCCGCCTGCCGCTCGAACTCCCCCCGGCACCGGTGTACCTGTCATGGCACCAGCGCTACGACACCGACCACGCCCACACCTGGCTGCGCACACTTGCACGAACAGCACTGGCCGTGTGCGGAGCGTCATAGCCGACGCCGCACAGCCTCGTCGTCTCGATCACCGACGCCGACGGGTCCGTCAGCACTGCCTCCGCGACGCATTCGGTAACCCACAGACTCTCACCGACCAGCTCGCTGGTGTCATCACCTGCGGCTGGAGCGTCGACGGAGCTCGGCACCGATGTGGCTGCGGGGCTGGTCGCATTCGGCCCCGAGACGGACGCCACCGCTTCAGCCGCCGGCCAGCTCGATGTCTCGGTCGAGAGGAGCGACACGGGCTGGACTGTCGGCCTGTGCACGAGGCGCGAACCTGAGGGAGGACGACCACCAGGAGGACAGCTCGCGCGAACGGGCCCTGAACGCCGAGTACGCCCTCAAGGCGGCGCACGCTGAAATCCTCACCCGGCGCTCTCGAATCGGCGAACTGACCGGCCATATCCGGGACTTGGAATCCGAGTGGACCCAGGATGCCATTCGGCGGATCGCCACGGAGAACACCACCCTCAAGCAGCGCCTACGCCAACTCACCGCCGACAACGGCACCCTCGACGAACGCCTCAGCGGCCCGCTCCAACCTCCGCTTCCAAGACCGCAGCGTCGCCGACCTCGAAGCCCGCATCAGCGAGCCTGCCAGTTCGCGACCCCGGCGTACCTGAAGCAGCAGGCACCCGAGCAAGAGCGCCCACACCGGTCACAGCCACCCGACGCAGGCCCGCAGTACGCACACCGATCACCTATGAAGGGGCCTTGATGCCCCGATTGACGCAGTCCTTCTTCCATGGCTCGTCCATCAGCATCATCAGCGACGGCCGCCCTTGATCAGAGCGGGCGGAACTTCCCCACCATTCGCCGATGTGCTGGGCGTCGTCGGCGCGGTTGACGAGATGGGCCTTGAGCGTTCCATCACTGGTCAGGTCCGCTGCCTGCCTCAGCTTCCCGGCGTACGTGTGATATTCGAGCGCCCTGGCGTCCTCCCAGCCGCTGCTACCCGCCGGAGCCGCCTGATCGTCATTCTCCCGACTGTGGTAGGCCTCGTACGCGACATTGCACGCGTCAGCCACACCTGACCCACCGCCCGACCCGTAACCGACCGCCTGACGCAGATCATCAAAGTTGCGGATCCCGAAGAACGCGAGCAGCGCGACGGCCGACGCACCCATACCCAAGTACAGACGAAGCCGACTGCCCGTCAGCCCCTCGCCCGACCCGGCCGACTCGTCCCTCACTGCGCTCCCCCTGCCGCTGAAGACGCCGCCAACTCGGCGCCACAACGGCGACCTTAGACATTCCCAGCCGCCATGACCACATCACCGGGCACCACAGCCGCTGCCGCCCCGGCCACGACCCGGGCGGTGGCCGGCATCTCCGCCTCCCGTCTTACCGCGATCGACGGCAGCCAGGAGCGCCCAGTCCCGATCCGAAAGTGTTGATCTACGTCGCCCGGTTCCGGGATGGCCGCCTGATCTTCCCCCATGCCGAGCCCGGTGAGCAGCGATCAGGTCGCGGTACCAGGCGTACGACGCCTTCGGCGTGTGCCGCTGCGTTTCGAAGTCCACGTGGACCAGGCCGAAGCGCTGGCTGAACCCTCGGGCCGTCGAACATCCTGTCATCGTCAGTGCTCCGTCAGGGTCGCGAGCAGGGCGGCCGCCTCGGTGGACAGGCCAGGCTCGAGGCCGAGCTCCGAGTCCCGACCGGCCTCGACGCAGGCCTGGAGGTCCGGCCGGGCATCGGCGCCGCGCCCCAAGGCGATCAGCAGCTGCGCGCGGCGCAATCTGGCGTCGCCGTCGCCGGTCTCCTCCACCACCTCGTCCAGCAGCTCCAGGGCTTCCGGCAGGTGTCCCGAGTCGTGCCGGGCCACCGCGAGGTTGAAAGCGATGCCGGGGTCGGCAGAGTGCCTGCGGGCCTCCTCCAAGTCCTCAAGCGCTTGCGCCAGTTCACCCTGCTGGTAGGCCAGACCGCCGCGCAGCGCCCATGCCTGCGCATTCGCGGGGTCACTCGCGAGAGCAGCCGACAGCACCAGGCCGGCCGCCTGGAAGTCGCCTTCCTCCGCGTACAACTGTCCCTTGAGGCAGAGCAGTTGGGTGTGCTCCGGCTCGACCTGAAGGCCGGTCCCGACATCCCGCCACGCTCCGGCCTGGTCGCCCAAATCCCATAGCAGCGAAGCTCGGTTGACGTAGGCGTCGGTGAACTTCGGTTCCAGCTCCAGCACGTAGCCGTAGTCCGCCACGGCGCCGGCCAGATCACCCAGGGCGGCCCGGACCTCGGCCCGGTTGTAGTACGCCTCCGGGAACGGCGGGGACAGCTTGATGGCCTGCTCGAAGTCGGCGAGCGCCAGGTCCAGTTGGTCCGCCTTGCGGCGGATCGCGCCGCGGTCGAACCAGTACTCGGCGTAGTTGGGGTCCAGCTCGATCACAGCCCCGTAGTCGGCCAGCGCCTCCTCGTACCGGCCGACCGCGTTGTAGACCTGGGCCCGGTTGTAGCGCAGCACCGACCGGTGCAGTCCTTGCTCTCCCGGGTCCAGGGTCTCGTCCAGGAGCGCCATCGACTCGTCCAGCAGCTTGAGTGCCTCCAGCGGGCGCCTGTCGTGCACCTCGATCAGCGCGAGCCCGTTGCGGTTGAAGGCGGTCTGCATGGCTCGTTCCTTTGGTTCGCCGTGCAGCCGGGCAAGGGCGATGGCCTGATTGATCCAACCGCGGGCCAGCACGTGGTCGCGGTGGTCCTCGTCCAGGTGGCGGGTGTAGAGCATGGCGGTGGCGTACGCGGCCTGCATGTGGATGCTGGGGCTGTCGCTGGCGGCGCGGGCCTCGGCGTAGATCGGGAGCGCCTGCTCGGGAACGCCGAGTGCGGCGTAGGAGGTGGTCATCTTGGTGCTGAAGACCCACCAGGCGTCCGGGGCGTCGGCGAAGGCCGTCAGCGCGCGACCGCGGATGCCGTAGTCCACCACCGCGTGGTAGAAGCCCAGGTCCATGCAGTGGTTCAGCGCGTGGGTAAGCGCTTTGCGGCCGGCACCGGAGGGGTCGCTGCCGTGCTCCGCGTGCCACGCGATCGCGCCCAGCGCGAGCGAGGGCTCGCCGCGCAGCTCCAGCACCTGGCGCCGGGTGTCGTGCAGCATGGCCCGCTCCTCCGGGGGGAGCGACCGGTAGGCGGCCAGCACCCGCGGGTCGTCCGAGGTACCGTCCTCCTCGACGAAGAGGCGTCCGGGTGCGCGGGACGGCGTCGCCGGCTCGGCTTCGTGATCCAGGCGGCGGCAGTGCACCTCGAGTGCCTGGGACAGCGGGGCGGCGACGGGCGTGTCCGGCTCGCTCACCTGCGCGGTGCCGGTGGTCACCACGAGGGTGAGCATCTCCGGGTCCATCCGGCGCAGCAGCACGGCGATCAGCTCACGGTCGGTCGGGTCGCCGTGGTGCAGGTCATGGACCACCAGCGTGCGCGGACCGTCACCGAGCGCCTTGAGGTAGTCGATGAGGAACTCCGTGAGGCCGTGGGCGATCCGCAGGGTACGCAGCCGCGAGTAGAAGCGGGTTCGCTCGGCGGGTACGGCCAGCGACGTGAGGGTCTCCCTGCCGGCGGGGACGATCGCGCGCAGCTCGGGCGAGATGGAGAGGATCTCCACGTCGTGCCGGGCCACCGAGTCGGGGCAGCGCGACAGCGCGTCCGGCACGATCTCCAGCAGCAGGTTCCCGGCGGCCGTGTACGGGCCGCGCAGCCGGCGGTGGGCGCTGACCTCGGCCAGCACCGCCGGCACCTCCAGGACCGAGGTGCCCGTGCGGCGTCCGGCCGGATCGGCGCTGCGGAGCCAGAGGTGCTGCGGGGAGCTGGCAGTGCTGGTGCCGGTCACGGTGCTGCCTTTCATCCGACGCTTACGGGCTTGGGGCCGGCTGCGCGGGCACGCCGGCGGTCTCGGTGGGCCAGCCAGCCGACGGTGATCAGCTGGGCGACGTTGAGGGCGACGAGGACGGTGGAGTCGATCAGCCCGGCGGTCGAGCCGTGGCCGTTGTAGCGCTTGAGGACGCCGACCACGAAGGTCAGGCCGACCGGCAGGACGACGACGAGGAAGGTGACGGCGGTGAGCCCGTAGCCGCCCGCCATGAGCCAGGCGTACCAGCGGGCCACCCTGCGGTCGGTCGGGTGCCAGAGCTCCGGGTTCTCCAGGGGCCGCCGGGTCCAGCGACGCACGGCATTGCGCAGCGTGCCGCGGGCGGCCGTGTGCAGGTCCACGCAGCCGAGCAAGGTGGTGGACAGTACGTAGAGGTCGGTCCGCAGGTGCAGGAAGAACTGCCAGCCCAGCCGCAGCAGGGTCCCGTAGGCCAGTGCCAGGAAGAGCCGGCCGGTCAGCGGAAAGGCACCGCTCGCCGTCCGGGTGGCGTCGGCCGCCAGGGTGAGCAGGCCGATCACCAGGACATCGGCCAACATGCCCGCCAGGATGGGCAGGTAGCGCTTGCGTCGGGGGACGGCGACCAGGCCGTCCATCGAGGTCTCCAGGACGATGTACATCATCCGATGGCTGATTCCCAGCCGCGAACGCAGGCCCAGCCGCCGGCCGGCCAGTGTGTGGAAGCCTTCGTGTATCAGCAGGAGCGGGAACTGGCCGAAGAACAAGGTGAGTTCGATGACAGTGAAGTAACTGGTGAAGAACAGGTGGTGGTTACTGGGAGCGAGCCCCGGGACCCGGATCATCTCGACCATGCAGGCCCCGACGACGGCCGCGTAGCAGAGCCAGGCGGGGAGACTGAACAGGGCCCGGCCCAGCCGCTGCCAGCGGACCGGTGCCGGGACGGCGGGCGGCGGCGCTGGCTCGCCCGGTGCGGCAAGGAATCCCAACTCCTCCAGCGTGGCCAGGAAGTCGGTGATGTCGACGCTCTCGCCGAACTCTTCGCAATAGCGGTCGGCAGCCTGACGGGGTGTCAGCCCGTCGGTGAGGAAGCGGACCAGTGCTGCACCGTCGGCAGGGAGCACGACGTACTCGTCGATGTCGGCCCGACCGACCACCACGTCCTCCCCGTCCGGCAGGAACACCAGCGGGTGGAGCGCCCGGGGACGGTCCAGGTCGGTTTCGGGCGGACTGCTGCCGGCGGTGGGTTGCACGTACGCTCCTCAGAGGGTGGAGCCGTCGGGATTCGGCCCGGGGACGGTGGATGGGTCGCCGTGCCTGGGTGGCCCACCCACCGCCCGGTGAACCGGTTCGCCTCAGCCCGGGACGTGGTCCCGGGCTCGGGCCACCGGGACGGTGCCGATCAGACGCCAGTGGGACGTCGCCGGGGCCGCCGCAGGTGGTGCGAAGCGGTGGCGTGGTGCCGGCTGTTCCTCACCGGGTCCGACGAATCGGACGTGCGGGTGCGTTCGGTCAGAAGTCGCAGACGCAGGTGGGGCCGTAGAGCGGCTGTGCGGCGCTGGTCAGGCGGACCGAGCCGGGCTTGCGCACGACGATCTTCTTCATGGTTCTCTCCCTGTCGGATCTGGGTGGAGTGGACGTGCAGAGGCGTTCGGTCACACGTAGACGACGCAGGTGGGGCCGTAGAGCGGCTGTGCGGCGCTGGTCAGGCGGACCGAGCCGGGCTTGCGCACGACGATCTTCTTCATGCTTTTCACCTCCTCACCTGGTCTCGGACCGGAGCAGACCACACGGGTCTGCTCGCACCCAGGAGGGGTTGAGCCGATGGAGGGCTCCGAGGTGGAACGGGCGTGCGGCACTGGTCAGGCGGACCGGACCAGGCTGCACACGACGATCTTCATCCCGAACAACTACCGGCGTGGGATGCGCCGTTGGAGCTACCGATCAGCTGACTCCATCTCAGCTGCAGTCAGCTTGCTGAGGATCAGCGACCGTGTCAACGGATGTGACATGAGGGGTTGCGTCCGAGAAACGGCAGCGATCAGCCCCTCCTCGCGGCGGTTTCGAGCCCGGAAGCCACCTCCGAAGCCGGCGTCGGAACGGTGACCGTCACCGCCGGCCAAGGTCACGGACAAGTGAAGACCTTGTGGGGTCCGGGCCGTGCGAGAACGGACTGCTGTCGTAGGCGTCGGTGACGGTCTCGAAGGTCGTGCGACGCAGACACTCGGACCGTCCCAGAACGGTGGCTGGTGGCGCAGAACGCCGGGCAGCACAAGCCAGACCACCTCACCCAACTACCTTACGTGAAGCGCATGATGGGCGGTGATCAGTTCGCGGTACCAGGCGTACGACGCCTTCGGCGTGCGCCGCTGCGTCTCGAAGTCCACGTGTACCAGGCCGAATCGCTGACTGAACCCCTCGGCCCATTCGTAGTTGTCGAGCAGGGACCAGGTGAAGTAACCCCGGACGTCCACGCCTTCGGCCACGGCCTGGGCGACGGCGTCCAGGTGGCCTGCCAGGTAGTCGATCCGGAACCGGTCGTCGACGGTGCCGTCGGGGGTGATCTCGTCGGCCACCGAGCAGCCGTTCTCGGTGATGGTGACCGGCGGGAGGGCGTCGCCGTAGCGGGCCTTCAGGCCGGTGAGCAACTCGCGCAGGCCGTCCGGGACGACCGGCCAGTCGAAGGCCGTGCGGGGGACGCCGTCGATCGGGGCCTCGGCGAAGGGCAGGCCGGGCTCGGTGGGGGCGGCGATCCGGGTCGGGTTGTAGTAGTTGACGCCGAGCCCGTCCAGCCCGGGGCCCGCGATCAGCTCCAGGTCCCCGTCGCGGACGCAGCCGCCGAGGTCCTCGGCGACGCCGTACGCGCTCAGGTCGGGGTAGTGCCCGAGCAGCAGCGGGTCGGTGAACAGCCGGTTGTGCAGGGCGTCGTACGCGGCGGCGGCCGCCACGTCCGCCGGGCTCTGGCTCGCCGCGCGGACGGGGGTGAGGTTGTTGGCGATCAGCACCTCACGGCCGCGTTCGCGAAGCACGGCGGCGGCCAGCCCGTGGGCGAGCAGCTGGTGGTGCGCGGCGGGCAGCGCGTCGAGCATGAGCGTCCGGCCGGGGGCGTGGATGCCGAGTGCGTAGCCGTACACCATGTGCACGAAGGGCTCGTTGAGGGTGATCCAGGCGGGTACGCGGTCGCCGAGCCGGTCGGCGACGGTCTCGGTGTACTCGGCGAAGCGGTACGCGGTGTCGCGGTCCAGCCAGCCGCCGCGTTCCTCCAGGGCCTGCGGCAGGTCCCAGTGGAAGAGCGTGGGCAGCGGGGTGATGCCCGCCGCGAGCAGCTCGTCCACCAGCCGGTCGTAGAACGCGAGCCCGGCCGGGTTGACGGCGCCGTCGCCGGCCGGGCGCACCCGGGGCCAGGCGATCGAGAAGCGGTAGCCGTCCAGCCCGAGCCCACGCATCAGCGCGACGTCCTCGCCGTAGCGGTGGTAGTGGTCGCAGGCGATCCGGCCGGTCTGCCCGCCCTTGGTCGCCCCGGGCCGGGCGGCGAACACGTCCCACACCGAGGGCCCGCGTCCGTCCTCGTCCACCGCCCCCTCGATCTGGTAGGAGGCGGTCGAGGCGCCCCAGCGGAAGCCCGCGGGGAGGTCGAGGCGGTTCGGCATGTCCCGTTTCCCTTCCAAAACATGAGGAGACCTCATGTTAGGCAGGACGACCGCAGGAGCACCAGTGGTCGCCGAGTACAGGAACCACACCGGCACCGGCATCCGAGGCAATGTGAGCACTCCTCATGTTGGTGATTCGCGTCCGGAACACCGGATGCGGCAGAGTGGGGACATGAAGGCGGACACAGGTGGTCGTGAGCAGATCACCGGCATCAACGCGCCCCGGCGACGGCCCGTCCAGCAGCGCAGCCAGGAGCGGTACGAACGCCTCCTGGACGCCTGCGCGGGCCTCCTGGACGAGGCCGGGCCGAGTGCGCTGACCACCAAGGAGGTGGCGCAGCGCGCGCAGGTGCCGATCGGCACGCTGTACCAGTTCTTCGCGGGCAAGGAGAGCCTGCTCGCTGCTCTCGCGGTGCGGAACCTGGACCGCTACCTCGACCGCCTGGCCCGCCGCATCGAGGCCGAACACCCTCGCGGTGTCGCCGGGTTCGTCGATCTCGCGGTCGAGGAGTTCGTCGCGATGAAGCGCGCCGTGCCCGGCTTCGGCCACCTCGACTTCGGCCTGGTCGACCAGCTGACCACCGAAGCCGGCGAATCCGGTGGGCCCGACCCCGCCCCGGACCCCGAGCACCTGCTCGACGCCGAGCTCGACAACAACGCGGCCGTCACCCTGCGCCTCCAGGCGCTCGGCGGCCCGCTCTTCACCGCCGAGGGCTTCCCGCTGGCCCTGCGGGTCGCGCTGGAGTGCGCCGACGCCGTGCTCAAACTCGCCTTCCGGACCGACCCCGACGGCGACCCCGCACTGATCGCCGAGTGCAAGCGCCTGCTCCGCCGCTACCTCGCCGACTGAGAGCCGTCGCCGGGCCGTCGCCAGGCCGTCGCCGCCCCGCGTGCCCCTTTGCGACCGGGCGGGCGGAGTCGCACAGTGGAGACGGGACCGACCACTGAGGAGCCGACCATGCGAGCCACGGTAGGAGACCAGCTACACATCCACAGCAGATCGGTGGGCATGACGGACCGGAAGGGCGAGATCACCGAGGTGCGTGGCACCGACGGCGAGCCGCCCTACCTGGTGCATTTCGAGGACGGCCACGACGGCCTGGTCTACCCTGGCCCGGACACCGTCATCGAACGCCAGACCCCACCCCACCGGTAAACCCCCGAGCACCCCGGCCCGGAGTCGACGCCCTTGCCGCCACCCCTCCCCGGGCCGCTGGCCCACCTGGCCCCACTGCTGGACAGCTACGGCTACCCGGCGGTGGGTGTCCTGGTGCTCCTGGACAACTGCGGCGTGCCCGTCCCCGGCCAGACCGTCCTGGTGCTGGCGGCGGTCTACGCGGGCACCGGCCGGATGAGCATCGCCGCCGTCGTGGCGATCGCCTTCGTCGCCGCGGCGGGCGGCAACACCCTCGGCTTCCTGATCGGCCGCACCGGCGGCACCGCGTTCGTGCACCGCTGGGGGCGGTACGTGCTGCTGACCCCGGCCCGGATGGAGCGGGCGGACGGCTTCTTCGACCGGCACGGCGGCAAGATCGTCACCGTCGCCCGCTTCATCGACGGACTCCGCCAGTACAACGGCATCGTCGCGGGCACCACCGAGCTGACCTGGCGGCGCTTCCTGCCGGCGAACCTGCTCGGCGCCGCGCTCTGGGTCGGCGTCTGGGCCGGGGTCGGCTACGCGGCGGGCGGCAGCATCGGGCCGCTCTACCGGCAGCTGATCCGGTACCAGAACGTCCTGCTGATCGCCCTGGCGGTGGCGCTGGCCGCCCTCGTCACGGTGAAGCTGCTCCGCCGGCGGCCGAAGTGCGGCCGCCAGAAGTGCAGCGGTCACAAGTGCAGCCGTCAGAAGTGCAGCGGTACCACCTCGAAGGACGACGCGTAGCGGACGCCCATCCGGGTGCCGGTGGCCGTCGCGACCTGCCCCAGGAAGGACGCCGCATCGGCCATGTCTCCACCGAGACCGGCGAGGTAGGCCTTGTGGGCCTTGAGCGAGGCGACCCCGGCCTCGAAGTGGTCGGTGACGTCGACGGCGTGCCCGGCTTCGGGCGAGCCCGCCGCCCAGACCGCGCGGACGCCGCCCCACGGCTCGTGCCCCTCGGCGGTCAGCTCGCGGAAGACCCAGCGGTTGCCCGCGTCCCGGGCGGCGTCCAGCGTGGCCCGGCCGACCGCGATGTGGTCGGCCTGGTTGGGGAAGACCCCGCCGTACGTCTCTCGGTAGTTGGTGGTGATCACGATGTCGGGGCGGTGGCGGCGCACCGCCCGCGCGATGTCCCGGCGCAGCGGCAGGCCGTACTCCAGCACGCCGTCGGGGTGGCCGAGGAACTCCACCACGTCGACGCCGACGAGCGCCGCCGAGGCGATCTGCTCGGCCTCGCGGACGGGGCGGCACTCCTCCGGGTCCATCGAGTCGATCCCGGCCTCGCCGCTGGTGACCATCACGTAGACGACGCGCTTGCCCTGCGCTGTCCAGCGGGCGACGGCGGCCGCCGCGCCGTACTCCATGTCGTCGGGGTGGGCGACGACGGCCAGGGCGGTCTGCCAGTCCTCGTCGAGGGGGGTGAGCTGATCGGTCATCACTCGGCCTTCATGATCGCGTAGTTGAAGTCTGCGTGACCGAAGTGTCCCATCAGGCGGAGCCAGAACGGCATCAGCATCTCCGTGCTGCGCGCGGCCTCGATGCCGCCGAGGTCGAGCACCGCGGCGGCCGGCCAGCCGAACTGCTCCAACACGGCGGTGACCTGGGCCTTGGCCTCGGGGTCGTTGCCCGCGATGAAGAGGTTGTGCGAGCCGGGCACCCGGCGCGGCTCGACCATCACGGCCGTGTTGACGGTATTGAGCGCCTTCACCACCCGGGCCTCGGGGAACTCCCGCTGGATCTGCTCGCCGACGCTGTCGGTGTTGACCGGGTCGAGGCTCAGCTCACCCGTCGGCGAGAAGACCAGCGGGTTGGAGACGTCGATGAGCACCTTGCCCGCGAGCTGCTCCGCCCCGGCGGCCCGCAGCGCCTTGAGGGCGACCGTCCCGGAGGTGGCGTTGATGATCAGCTCACCGAAGTCGGCGGCCTCCTCGAACGTCCCGGTCCGCCCCTTGGCACCGGCCTGGTCGACCCAGGCCAGCGCGGCCGCGTTGTCCTTGGTGCGCGAGCCGAGGGCCACCTCGTGTCCGAGGGAGACCAGTTTGGTGGCCAGTGTCCGGCCGACGACACCCGTCCCGATGATCCCGATGCGCATGGTCAGCTCTCCCCGATCGACACCGCCCGGCCACCCGGGCTCGTCTTCGCACCATAGCTGACATGCCATCACCGGGACGAGTGCCGACCGGCCAGGCTCTCCAGGATCAGATCACTCCACCGTCACGCTCTTGGCGAGGTTGCGGGGCTTGTCGACGTCGCGGCCCAGGGCGACGGCGGCGTAGTAGGCGAGCAGCTGGAGCGGGATGTTGAGCAGCAGCGGGTCGAGCTCGGGCTCGCTCTTGGGGACGACGATCGCGTGGTCGGCGAGCTTGGCCTCGGGCACGCGGTGGCCGATGGCGAGGATGCGGCCGGAGCGGGCCTTGATCTCGCCGAGGGTGGTGAGGTTCTTGTCGAGCAGCTCGTCGTCGGGGACGAGGGCGACGGTCGGCAGCTCGGGGCTGATCAGCGCCAGCGGGCCGTGCTTGAGCTCGCTCGCCGGGTAGGCCTCGGCGTGGACGTAGGAGATCTCCTTGAGCTTCTGCGCGCCCTCGCGGGCGACGGGGTAGCCGCGCGTCCGGCCGATGAACATCATGCCCGCGTTGTCGGCGTACTCGGCGGCGAGCTTGGCGATGTCCTCCTCCTGCGCGAGGATCTCCCGGATCTGGCCGGGCAGGGCCTTGAGCCCGGCGACGATCCGGCGGCCGTCGGCGGGCGACAGGTCGTGGATGCGGCCGAAGTTCAGCGCGAGCAGGGCGAAGGCGATCACGGTGGAGGTGAACGCCTTGGTGGAGGCGACGGAGATCTCCGGCCCGGCGTGCAGGTAGATCCCGCCGTCGCACTCGCGGGCGATCGCGCTGCCGACGGTGTTGACGACGCCGAGGACGCGGCCGCCCTTGCGCTTGATCTCCTGGACGGCGGCGAGCGTGTCGTAGGTCTCGCCGGACTGGCTGACGGCGACGTAGAGGGTGTCGTGCTCGATGACGGGGTTGCGATGGCGGAACTCGGAGGCGGGCTCGCTGTGCGCGGGGATGCGGGCGAGCTCCTCGATCAGCTGGGCGCCCATCTCGCCGGCGTAGTACGCGGAGCCGCAGCCGAGGATCTTCACCCGGCGGATCTCGCGCAGCTCGCGGGCGTCCAGGTTGAGCCCGCCGAGGTGGGCGGTGGCGAACCGCTCGTCGAGGCGGCCGCTGAGGGTGCGCTCGACGGCGCCGGGCTGCTCGTGGATCTCCTTGAGCAGGTAGTGCTCGTACCCGGCGGTGTCGTAGGAGGCGATCTCCCAGTCGACGGTGGAGGGCTGGCGGGTGACGGTGCGGGCATCCTCGGTGAAGGTGCGGAAGCCGTCGGCGCGGACGGTGGCCAGCTCGCCGTCCTCCAGGTGGACGACCTGGCGGGTGTAGCGGACGAGGGCGGCGACGTCCGAGGCGACGAACATCTCCTTCTCGCCGATGCCGAGCACGATCGGGCTGCCGTTGCGGGCGACGACGATCCGGTCCGGCTGGGCGGAGTCGAGGACCGCGATGCCGTACGTGCCGACGACGTGGCCGAGCGCGGCGCGGACGGCGTCCTCCAGCTCGATGCCCTCGACCGCGTGGGCGGCGATCAGGTGGCCGAGCACCTCGGTGTCGGTCTCGGAGGTGAAGACGGCGCCGTCGGCGAGCAGGCGGGCGCGCAGCTCGTCGGCGTTCTCGATGATGCCGTTGTGGACGACGGCGATCCGGCCGGAGTTGTCGGTGTGCGGGTGGGCGTTGGCGTCGCTCGGCTCACCGTGGGTGGCCCAGCGGGTGTGGCCGATGCCGGTCGTGCCCTTGAAGCGGGCGGGGACGGCGGCGGCGAGGTCGGCGACCCGGCCCTTGACCTTGCAGATCTTCAGCGCGCCGGCCTTGCTGGAGACGGCGACCCCGGCGGAGTCGTACCCCCGGTACTCCAGGCGCTGCAGGCCCTCCAGGAGGAAGGTGGTCGCGTCCTTCGGGCCGATGTATCCGACGATTCCGCACATGTGCCAGCAACTCCTTGCATGGTTCCGGGTGGTCGCGGGGCTCAGCCGTAGACCATCCGCCGGAGCTGACGGGTGGACAGCTCCGGCGCGGTGACCCGGCGGGCGGCGAGTTCGGCGCCGAGCCGGGCGAAGATCTTCTCGTTGGTGAGACCCCTGGCCTGCAGTTCGCCGTGGCGGCGGCGGACGTACTCCTCGGTGGACTCGGAGAAGTACGCCAGCACCTCCGCGACCACCCGCGCCGCCTCCCCCGGCCCCAGGGAGCTGGTGCGGGTGAGATGGGCGAGCAGGTCTTCGTGAGGGTGCGGCGAGACAGGCACGAGACGGGAGCCTAGGCGCCCTCGGCCACCAGACCAAGATTCCTGCCCGAAATCGGGCAGATCTTCAGACATTCGGCCGCACTGGCACCGCCTGTCACTTCAGGTTCAAGGATGATCACGTTGAGTGATTGATCGGACTTGTGACTCATACATACCAATGTGAGAGTGTGAGTCGCTGGTGACCGGGGGGCGCTCTCTTCGTTGACCACGTCGGCAGCCGCTCAACGGGGCCGACACTTCCCGGATGGCGGCCGGAAACGGCGTATTCCCAGCCGCTGCCGCCAGGATGGGAAGGAAACCTGTCCGAAGCGATATGTCGGGGGACCACCGTCATGCAGCCGCGAGTTTTCGCGATCATCACCGCGTTCCTGCTGGGCGCCCTCGGGCTCGGCGCGGTAGCCGTCACTCAGTGGACGCCGGCCACCACCCCGGCCGCCGCCGTCGGCACCGCCCCCGCCGGCTCCGGCGCACTGCCCGCCACCGCGAGCGCCTCGCCCTCCCCCACCGGTGATCCCGCCGTCTGGACGCGCAGCACCCTGCGCAACAAGCTGATGGCCGAGATGGACGCGACCGACCCCGGCGTCGCGCTCGCCGACCTCGACAAGATCACCAAGAAGCTGCCGTACACCGTCCGCTTCTGCCACCCGATCGCGCACGAGCTCGGCCACGCCGCGGTGAAGCGGTTCAACGAGGACTTCCAGAAGGTCATCTCCTTCCCGCACGAGACCTGCGCCGCGGGCTACCTGCACGGCGCGGTCGAGGAGATGCTCAATGCCTCGAAGAACCCCCAGGCCGACCTGCTGAAGCTCTGCGCCCCGAACAACACCGGCCCCTGCATCCACGGCGTCGGCCACGGCACCATGTTCGTCGCCAAGCAGGACGTCGAGAAGGCCCGCGACCTCTGCAGCGAGTTCTCCAGCGACAGCCGGAAGATCACCTGCTCCGAGGGCCTGTTCATGCAGCTCTTCGGCCCCGACGAGGAGGACGAGAAGGCCAAGGCCAACCTCCCGGCCGACAAGCTCGCCAAGGAACCGCTCTACCCCTGCCCCGAGCAGCCCTCGCTCTTCCAGTCGGCGTGCTACTTCTACGCCCCGACCTTCTACCTCAGCTCGCACGACTACGCCAACCACCCCGAGGTCTTCGCGGGCGCCCTGGCCTGGTGCCTCAACGCCAAGTCCACCGGCGGCGACATCGACTGCAGCCGGGGCGTCGGCTCACGCACCATGAAGTACAACCTCGACCGCATCAACTGGGCCGCCGAGCAGTGCGCCACCGGCGTCGACGCCAAGCACCGCAAGGCCTGCACCGACGGCCTCTACAGCTACTACACCGTCAACTACACCGAACCCGGCGCCGGCGCCCGCCTCTGCAGCCAGCTCACCAACACGGAGATCGCGGGCTACTGCCGCAGCGCGGGCGGCCTCGCCAACACTCTCGACTGACGGACAGGCGGAGCAGCAGCCCGTCGCGCGAGTTTATGATCCACCGCGTGAGCGACTTCCGTACTGCCGCCCGAGCCACCGCCGACCTGGTCGCGGACTACCTCGACGCCGTGCCGGACCGCCCGGTCTGGCAGCCGATGGACCCGGCGGAGCGCGAAGCGCTGCTCGCCGCGCCGCTGCCGGAGCTCGGCACGGCGCTGCCGGAGCTGGTCGAGACCATCGAGCAGCGGATCATGCCCGCGCCGATGGGCAACGGCCACCCCCGGTTCTTCGGCTGGGTCAATTCCGCCCCGGCCCCGGCGGGCGTGCTGGCGACGCTCGCCGCCGCCGCGATGAACCCCAGCTCGGCGGGCGGCGACCACGCCGACGTGCACCTGGAGCGGGCGGTGGTCCGCTGGATCGCCGAGCTGGTCGGCTTCCCGCACCCGGCGGGCGGCGGCATCCTTACCTCCGGCACCTCGATGGCGACCATCCTCTGCCTGACGGCGGCCCGTAACCGCGCCGCCGCCCGCCTCGGCCACGACCTCCGCGCGGACGGCCTGACCGGCCTGCCCCCGCTGATCGCGTACGCGACGGCCGAGACCCACTCCTGCGTCCGCAAGGCCGTCGAGCTGCTCGGCCTCGGCAGCCGGCACCTGCGGACCGTGCCCAGCGACGCCGACGGCCGCCTGGACACCGCCGCGCTCGCCACCGCCGTCGCCGAGGACCGCGCCGCCGGGCTGGTCCCCTTCCTGGTGGTCGCCTCGGCGGGCACCGTCGGCACCGGCGCGGTCGACGCCTTCCACCCGATCGCCGACCTGTGCGAGGCCGAGGGCCTGTGGCTGCACGTGGACGGCGCGTACGGCGCCTTCGGCGTGCTGGACCCGGCGATCGCCGGGCAGTACGCGGGGATGGACCGCGCCGACTCGCTGGCGCTGGACCCGCACAAGTGGCTCGGCGTTCCGGTCGACTGCGGCTGCGCGCTGGTGCGGGAGACCGAGGCGCTGCGCGGGGCGTTCAGCCTGGTGCCCTCGTACCTGCGGGACGAGGCGGCGGGCGAGCTCGGCTGGTTCTCCGAGTACGGCATGGAGCAGACCCGCCCGTTCCGCTCGCTCAAGGTCTGGGCGACCATCGCGCACCGGGGGCGGGCGGGCATCGCCGCCGACATCGCCCGCTGCACCGAGCTGGCGCGGCACCTCGGCGAGCTGGTCGAGGCCGATCCGGAGCTGGAGCTGCTGGCACCCGTCCGGACCTCGATCGTCGCCTTCCGGTACCGGCCGGCCGGGGCCTCCCCCGAGGCCACCGACGAGCTGAACCGCGAGCTGCCGGTCGCCGTGCAGCGACGAGGAAACGTGTTCGTCACGGGAGCGCTGCTCGACGGGCGGGAGATGCTCCGGGCGTGTCTGCTGAACGCCGCGACCACCGAGGCCGACCTGAAACTGCTGGTGGACGAAGTACGCCTGGCGGCAGCCGGTCTGACGCGGCATCGAGCCGAATCCTGACGGTCACCAGCCGTTCACCCCAGGTCGCCCCGAGACCAGCCTGAGACATTTACCGACAGGTCACGGGGGATTCGTGATCGTGAAACACCGGAGCGACACCATGCTCCTATGGAGAAACTCCCCGCCCCGCAGCCCGCCACCCCCTCCCGCGCCCAGCGGCGCCGCGTCCGTACCCACCGCTGGCGACGGGACGCCTCCGAGCTCGCCGCCGTCTTCCTCGCCGTCGCCCTCGCCGACCTCGTCGCCAACGTCGTGGTGCACGGGCACGACGGCCCGGTACTGCTGGTCGCCTCGGCGTTCGCGCTCGGCGGCACGGCGCTGTTCCACGCCTGGTGGGCACACCGGCACCCGCACCATCCGCCCGGCCCGGAGCCGACCGCACCACCCGGGCCCGCCGAGGTGACCGGCCCGCTGTACGACTACCAGGAGACGGCGCTCTGGCGCGTGCGCACCACCGTCGCCGACTCCCCCGGCAGCCTGGCCCGGATCTGCACGGCCTTCGCCGAGCAGCAGATCAACATCGTCTCCCTCCAGGCCCACCCGCTGGCCACCGGCACGGTCGACGAGTTCCTGATCCGTACGCCGCTCGTCCTGACCCGCGCCGAGCTGGCCCGCACCGTCGCGGCCGCCGGGGGGCTGGACATCTGGACCGACCCGGCCGACGCGCACGACCTGGTCGACGAGCCCACCCACGTCCTGGCGCTCGCCACCCGGACGGCCCTGGACGCCGCCGAGCTGCCCGTCGCGCTGCGCCGGCTCTTCGGCCGCTGCACCATCCGGCAGTACCCGGGCGGCGCGGCCCGCGCCGGGGCGGCGGTGGACGGGCACGTGATGCGGCTGCCCGTCCCCTCCGGTGACCTGATCGAGCTCACCCGGCCGCACCTGCCGTTCACCCCCACCGAGTTCGCCCGCGCCCAGGCGCTGGTCGAGCTGGACACGCTGCTCGGACCGCGCGTGCCCAAGACCGAGGCCCGGCTCAGCCGCGCTGCCGGGGCCGATCTGACGGTCCGCCGCGCCGACGCCACCGACAAGGACGCCGCCCTCGCCATGCACCGGCGCTGCTCCCCCGACGCCCTGCGCAAGCGCTACCACGGCCCGGTCGGCGACGCCGACCGCCACCTCGACCACCTGCTCGACCCGCGCCACGGCCAGACCCTCGCCGTCGAGGCCCCCGACGGCCGCCTCGTCGCCCTCGCCCACCTGATGTGGGACGACGACAGCGCGGAGGTCGCCCTGCTGGTCGAGGACGACTGGCAGCGGCGCGGCCTCGGCTTCGACCTGCTGCGCCGGATGGCCGCCCTCGCCCTGGAGGCCGGAGTCCCCTCCGTGTACGCCGTCACCCACGCCTCCAACACCGGCCTGATCGCCACCATGCGGCGGCTCGACGCCCCCCTGGACTACCAGGTCGAGGACGGCACCCTCGTCATCACCGCCCACCTCACCGAGGCGGCGAGCTTCCCCCAACTGGCCAACCCGTGGGGGCGCGGGACGCTGTCCGACTGACCCGAGCGGTTGGCCGCGGAGACTTCCGCGCCCCCGATCCGGCTGCTCCCCGGGGTGCGATCACGGCGGCGGGGACGGGAGTAGGTAGGCTGGCCCCGTCCCCGCCGCCCGGGTAGTCGCTGTACGACCACCGGGTAGCGCCGCAGCAAGGAGGAACCACTGAGCATGCCAGGCACCGATTCGGAAGCCGCGGCGGTCCGCGAGGCCTCGCTGCCCGCCCGCGCCAAGCTCGCCGTGACGGCCGGCCGGATGGCCGCCGCCCTCTCGCAGAAGGCTGGCCGTGGCAGCGGCTCGGTGATCGGCGGCAAGGTCGCGCTCAAGCTGGACCCCGACCTGCTCCGGACCCTCGCCGAGCACCTCGACGTGGTGCTGGTCAGCGCCACCAACGGCAAGACCACCACCACCCGCCTGATCGCCGAGGCGCTCCGCGCCGCCGGCCCGGTGGTCTCCAACGCGCTGGGCGCCAACATGCCCGCCGGGATCACCGCCGCGCTCGCGGGCGGCTCGGACGCCCGGTTCGGCGTGATCGAGGTCGACGAGAAGTACCTGGCCGGGGTCGCCCGCGACACCCGTCCGAAGGCCATAGCGCTGCTCAACCTCTCGCGGGACCAGCTCGACCGCGCCGCCGAGACGCGGATGATGGCCGAGAAGTGGCGCGAGGGCCTCCAGGACACCGACGCCGTGATCATCGCCAACGCCGACGACCCGCTGGTGACGTGGGCCGCCTCCTCCTGCCGGAAGGTGGTCTGGGTGGCCGCCGGTCAGGCGTGGAAGGAGGACGCCTGGTCCTGCCCGTCCTGCGGCGGTGTGATGCAGCGTCCGGGCGACGACTGGTTCTGCCAGGACTGCGGCTTCCGCCGTCCGCAGCCGCACTGGGCGCTCCAGGGCACCCACGTGATCGACCCGCAGCGCGGCGCCTGGCCGATCCAGCTCCAGCTGCCCGGCCGTGCCAACCTGGCGAACGCCACCAGCTCGGCCGCCGTCGCCGCCGTCTTCGGCGTCGCCCCGCAGGTCGCGCTCCAGCGGATGCAGGCCGTCACGGCCGTCGCGGGCCGCTACGACGTGGTCAACTACCTCGGCCGCGACGTCCGCCTGCTGCTGGCCAAGAACCCGGCCGGCTGGCTGGAGACCTTCTCGCTGATCGACGGCCCGCCGGCGCCGGTCGTCCTCTCGGTCAACGCGATGGACGCCGACGGCACCGACACCTCCTGGCTCTGGGACGTCGACTACGAGCGGCTCTCCGGACACCCGGTCTACGTGATGGGCCAGCGCAAGCTGGACCTCGCGGTGCGGCTGGAGGTCGCCGGGCTGCAGTTCCAGGTGGTCGACACGCTGGAGCAGGCCGTGCAGATGGCCCCGCCCGGACGGATCGAGGCGATCGCCAACTACACCGCGTTCCAGCAGCTGCGCAAGGCGGTGGCGAACTGATGTCGTACCCCAACGAGTTCCCCCCCGCCCACCCCGCCGGCAACCCTCCTGGGGCCCCCGGCCCGAACGTCGGCGCGAACCCCTACGCCGCCGAGCCGCAGTACGGAAGGCCCAACAGGATGAGCGAGAGCAGCCTGCGGCTGGTGTGGGTCTACCCGGACCTGCTCAGCACCTACGGCGACCGCGGCAACGCGCTGGTCGTCGAGCGCCGGGCCCGCCAGCGCGGGCTGGGCGTGCAGCGGATCGACGTCCGCTCGGACCAGGCGGTGCCGACCAGTGGTGACATCTACCTGATCGGCGGCGGTGAGGACCGGCCGCAGCGGCTGGCCGCCGAGCGGCTGCGCGCGGACAACAACCTCGTCCGGGCCGCCGAGAACGGTGCGATCATCTTCTCGGTCTGTGCCGGGTACCAGATCCTGGGCCACGAGTTCATCAACGACCTGGGCCAGCGCGAGCCGGGCCTCGGCCTGCTGGACGTCTGGACCACCCGTGGCGACGGCGCCCGCTGCGTCGGCGACGTGCTCGCCGAGGTCGACCCGCGGCTGGCGCTCCCTCAGCTGACCGGCTTCGAGAACCACCAGGGCGTCACGCACCTCGGCCAGGGCGTCGCGCCGCTGGCCCGGGTGCAGACCGGCCGGGGCAACGGCACCGGCGACGGCACCGAGGGCGCCTGGCGCGACACCGTCTTCGGCACCTACCTGCACGGCCCGGTGATGGCCCGTAACCCTGCCGTCGCCGACATGCTGATCAAGCTGGCGCTGGACGTGAACGCCCTGCCGCCCGCCGACACCACCTGGTACGACGCGCTGCGCGCGGAGCGGATCGCCGCCACCCGCCAGCCCGCGTAGTCACCGTCCACCGGCTGACCTGACCGCATGGCGGGCAGCCGGTGCCCAAGCACCCACATTCGTACGACAATGGAGTGAGAGCCGGACGCACACCCTCCTCGGCGTCCGGGGAACAGTTCCGCGCGGGCGCGCCGACGACGCCGCTCCCGCGTCGGCGCCTGCCCGGCCGGACGCAGTCGCCGTATGCTGAGCTCCATCGGCCCGATTCGGGCGATTTGCTCCGAATCGAGCCTGCCTTTAGGTGTCGACGCCAAGGTGGTAGTCCGGCCGTTCCGGTTCTGCACGGGAGTTGCAAAGCAATGCGTATTGGTGTGCTGACCAGCGGCGGTGACTGCCCCGGCCTGAACGCCGTGATCCGTTCCGTGGTCCACCGGGGGGTGGTCGACCACGGCGACGAGATCATCGGGTTCCAGGACGGCTGGCGCGGTCTCCTGGAGGGAATTCACCGCCCCCTCACCATCGACTCAGTGAGCGGCATCCTCGCTCAGGGCGGCACCATCCTGGGCTCGTCCCGGGTGCAGCCGAGCCACCTGCGGGACGGCGTCGAGCGCGCCAAGCAGTACTGCAAGGAACTCGGCATCGACGCGGTCATCCCGATCGGCGGCGAGGGCACCCTCAAGGCCGCCAAGCTGATGAGCGACGCGGGCCTGCCCGTGGTCGGCGTGCCGAAGACCATCGACAACGACATCGCCTGCACCGACGTGACCTTCGGCTTCGACACCGCCGTCTCGGTGGCGACCGAGGCGCTGGACCGGCTGAAGACCACCGCCGAGTCCCACCAGCGGGTGATGGTCGTCGAGTTGATGGGCCGCCACACCGGCTGGATCGCCCTGCACGCCGGCATGGCCGCCGGTGCACACGCGATCGTGGTGCCCGAGCGCCCGTTCCACATCGACAAGCTCACCGAGGTCGTCCGGGAGCGGTTCGACCGGAACAAGAAGTTCGCCATCGTGGTCTGCGCCGAAGGCGCCAAGCCCGAACCCGGCACCATGCACTGGGAGGAGGGCGTCAAGGACATCTACGGCCACGAGCGCTTCACCGGTGTCGCCAACCAGCTCTCCCGCGAGC
Organism: Kitasatospora sp. McL0602; assembly: GCF_052076145.1. Lineage (NCBI taxonomy): Bacteria > Bacillati > Actinomycetota > Actinomycetes > Kitasatosporales > Streptomycetaceae > Kitasatospora > Kitasatospora sp. McL0602. Next base: position 339,373 of record NZ_CP197246.1, read on the forward strand.
TGGAGCACCGCCTCGGCAAGGAGGCCAAGCCGGTCATCCTCGGCCACACCCAGCGCGGCGGCACCCCCACCGCGTACGACCGCGTCCTCGCCACCCGCTTCGGCTGGCACGCCGTCGAGGCCGTCCACAAGGGCGCCTTCGGCCACATCACCGCCCTCCAGGGCACCCAGATCAACCTGGTGCCGCTGGCCGAGGCGGTCGCCGATCTGAAGACCGTCCCCGCCGAGCGCTACACCGAGGCCGAGACCGTCATCTGACACCTCCCCACACGCGGCCGGGCGGGGCCACCCCGCTCGGCCGTGCCCGGAGCGACCTGGGACGATGCCCGGGTGATTCAGGGCGAAGAGGACGGACCGGCGGGCCGCCACGGCGGACTTCCGATGGTCGGCCGACGACGGGAGTTCGAGCGGCTGCTGGCCGCGCTGGGACAGGCGCCAGCGGTCGTACTGGTCGAGGGCGAGCCCGGAATCGGCAAGTCCCGCCTGATCCATGAAGCCTCCGCCGTGCTGGGTGCACAGCACCGACAGGTCCTCACCGGCCTCTGCCACCCGCTGCGCGAGCCGTTCCCGTACGGGCCGGTGGTGGACGCACTGCGCAAGGCCGAACTGACCGACACCCTCGCCTTCCCGCCCACCGCCGGCGCACTGGCACCACTGCTGCCGGACCTGGCGGACCGGCTCCCGCCGGCCCCGCCGCCGGGCGACGGAGCCGGGCAGCGCTTCCAACTGCTTCAAGCGGTGCGGTCGTTCCTGGCCGCCCTCGGGCCGGTCGTCCTGGTCGTGGAGGACCTGCACTGGGTGGACGAAGCCACCCGCGACCTGCTGCTGCTCCTCGCTCGGGACCTCCCGCCCCAGCTCGCCCTGGTGCTCACCTACCGGGCCGAGGACCTGCCGCCGGACGGCGGCGTCCTGGGCACCGCCTACCGTCGGCCGCCCGGCACCGGCGGCGCCCTGATCAAGCTCGGCCCGCTGCTGGCGGCCGACGTGCAGGAGCTGGTGGCCGCCGCACTCGGCGAACACGCCACCGCAGCCCTCGGCGCCGCCGTGTACCGGCGCTGCGAGGGCCTGCCGCTGGTCGCCGAGGAGGACCTGCTCACCCTCGCCGAACACGGCGCGACCCACGACCGGGCGGCTGAGCTGCTCCAGGCGGCGGACGCGCCGCGCGGCCTGCGCGATGTGGTCACCGAGCGCTTCGCCGGGCTGTCGCCGCAGGCCGTCGCGATCGGCCGGGCGGCGGCCGTCCTGGCGGCTCCGGCACCTGAGCCGCTGCTGGCCGCCCTCGCCCGGCTGAGCCCCGAGCAGGGCGCCGAGGCGCTGACCGAACTGCTCCGGGCCGGGCTGCTCCGCGAGCCGGAGCCGGGCGAGTACGGCTTCCGTCACGTGCTCGCCCAGCAGGTGGTTCACCAGCAGATCCCCGGCCCGGCGCGGGCGCGGCTGCACGGGCGCGCCGCCGAGCTGCTCCAGGGCCGTACCCCGGCGCCGCTGGTGCAGATCGCCCACCACACCCTCGCCTCCGGCGACCGGGCCGGTTGGCTGCTGCGCGCGCAGGAGGCCGCCGACCGGGCGATCGCCGTCCGCGACAGCGGTACGGCCGCGCCGCTGCTGCGGCAGTTGCTCGACCGGCCCGAACTGCTGGGCGAGGCACGCTCCCGGGCGGCGCTGGCGCTGGCAGGCATCGCCGCCGCCGGCCTCGACTTCCGCAGCGATGCCGGGCTGCTGCGCCGGCTGGCGGCCGACCCCCGACTGCCGCCGGAGGTCCGTGGCGAGATCCGGCTCAGTCTGGGCCTGGGCATGCTGAACGAGAACGCCGACCCCGCCGGATTCGCCGAGGTCGAACGGGCGGCGGGCGAGCTGGCAGCCACCCGCCCCGAGCGCGCCGTCCGGGCGATGGTGGCCCTGGCCCTGCGGGACGCCGAGGGCCCCGCGTACACCGGCGCCTGGCTGGACCGGGCCGAGCAGGCCGTCCGCGACAGCGGGGGCGAGGAGCTGCGGGCAGCGGTCCACGCCACCCGGCTGACTCTGATGGCCTGTCAGGCTCACTCTGGTGTATGGGGGTTGACAGATCGGCTGCCGCGCCACACTGACGACCGGGAGGTGCTCCGGCAGACCTCACGCGCTCTGCAGAACGTCGCCGACACCGCCACCTACCTGGGCCACGACCGGCGGGCCGCCGTGCTGGCGGCCGAGGCCGAGCAGGTCGCCGCACGGGTCGGCAGCCCGATCGTGAGGTACCTGTCCCGCGGCACCCAGCTGCGGCTGGATGCCCTCGCCGGGCGGTGGGACGGCCTGGCGGAACGCCTGGACCAGCTGGTCGACACCTTCCCCACCGCGATCGCACCCAACGCCGAACGGGCCCTGCTGGTCGGCACCCTGGCCACGGCCCGAGGTCAGCACACCAGGGCGCTCAAGCTGTTCGGCGAGGCGGCCAGGATCAGCGCTGACCTGCTGCTGGTGGGCCTGGAACTGCGGGCCGCAGCCGGCCTGGCCGCCGCTCACCTGGCACGGGGCGACGCCCTGCGGGCCTGGCCGGTGGCCGCACGGGCACTCGCGACCACCCGGCGCACCGAGGCGTGGCCCCGGGCGGCCGGGCTGCTGTCGGCCGCGGTGGAGACGGCCCTGGCCTGCGGCCGACGCGAGCCGGCCGAGCAGCTGGCCGCCGAGGCCGCGCGCGAGCTGGACGGACGTGACGCGCCGGCGGCGGCCGCCGACCTGGAGCTCGTCCACGGCCTGCTGCACCAGGACGCCGAACCTGCCACCGCCGCACGGCACTTCGCTCGGGCGGCGGAGCGCTGGCGGGAGGTCGGGCGGCCCTACGAGACCGCCCGCGCCCTGGAACGGCAAGGATCCGCCCGCCTGTCGAACTGCGCCGACGCGGCAGCCGGGCCGCTCACCGAGGCTTTGACCCTCTTCACGGACCTCGGCGCCACCGCCGACGCCGCACGCTGCGCCCAGACCCTGCACGGCCTCGGTCTGGTCCGGCGCGGGCCCGGCCGCCGGGGGTACGGCGGCAGCCTCTCGCCGCGTGAGCACGAGGTCGCCGGGCTCCTGGCCGACGGTGCTTCCAACCAGCGGATCGCCGAGACCCTGTTCCTGTCACCGCGCACGGTGGAGCACCACGTCGCCAAGGTGCTGCGCAAACTCGACACCACCCGCAAGCAGGTGGCAACCGCCTACCCGGGGCTCCCTGAAGGCAGTTGAGCCACCGCAACGGCAACAGCCCGGTGCCGGGCGGAGGTTCCGACCGGCACCGGGCATCAACGGTGCACCTTCAGTGGAGACCTCAGGCGGTGGACCACTGCTGGTTGGGCTTGTTGCTGCCGCAGGTCCACTGGATGACCTGTGTACCGGCGGTCTGCGAGTTGCCGGTGACGTCCAGGCACATCCCGCTGTTGACCGACACCCACTGGTGGGCGCTGCTGCCGGGCACGGGGGTCATCCGCCACTGCTGGTTGGCCTTGCCGCTGCCGCAGGTCCACTGGACGACCTGGGCGCCCGTACTCGTGGAGGCTCCGGTGACGTCCAGGCACTTCCCGCTGTTGGCCGACACCAGCTGGTAGGTGTCGGTGGCGACGGGCACCAGCTGCCACTGCTGGTTGGGCCGGCCGGAGCCGCAGGTCCACTGGACGACCTGGGCGCCGTCGGTGGTGGCGGCACCGCTGACGTCGAGGCACATGCTGCTGTTGGCGTTGACCAGGCTGCCCACGGCCGGACCGGCCAGCGGGGCGACGGTGAGATTGGCGAAGTCCGCGTTCTGGAATCCGCCGACGCCCAGACCCAGCTGCCCACCGGTGTGGCTGTAGTCCGTGACCGAGGCCACCTGGACGTGGTCGATCGAGGCCGTGATCGACGGCCCCTGCATGGCCAGCTGCAAGCTGTGCTTGCTGCCCGCACCCGCGCCGGAGTAACTGCCGGTGGCCAGGGTGGTGTCGGCACCGGAGGAGTTCTCCGTGAACAGCATCCAGGTACCGGAGGTGCTGATCTGGAAGTGGTAGGCCGAGTGGTCGTGGTCGATGTGGTCCAGGCGGCCCAGCAGCTCCGCGGAGCCGGCCTGTTCCAGCACCACGTCCACGGCGGCCTGGTAGCTGGTCCAGTTCGGGTCACCGAACAGGGTCAGCGGGGTGTACCCCATGTCGGTGTGCCAAGGGATCGGCGGGGTCGTGAGGACCTGGCGCAGGCAGTTCGCCGTGCCGACACCGGCCGGGCAGGGAGCGGTCTCGAACGCGCCGGCCCAGTCGTGGAAGTACGGACCGGCCGCGCCGGTGCGTGCGTTGGTGAGGTCGGCCGTGTACGGCAGCGGGAAGGCGCTCCGGCTGGGCGACGCGGCACTGCCCTTGGCCTGGCCGGTGGTGGTCGTCACCGTGTAGAGGTAGCCCGGCTGCATGGTGAGCGAGTAGGCGCCGCGCTGCGGGGTGAGGTCCTGCGTGTGCGTGAACCACTGGTTCGGGTCGGCCGAGGCCATGTTGGTCGCCCAGACGTGGGCGGTGCCGGTGGACAGGCCGCCGGTCACCTTGAGGTTCAGCGTGGTCGCGGCCTGGGCGTCGGTGGTCTCGATGACCGTGCTGTAGTCCTGTCCGGACTTGAGCGTGACGTAACTTCCGTTGTGCGCATCGCCGTTGGCACCGGTGCCGGTCAGGTAGCCGCTCGCGCCGTCCAGGTACTGCCAGCCGGGCCGGGCGAACTGCGTCGTGTGGGCCATGGCCCAGATGTCCCGGCCCACCGAATAGGCACCGGACCACGGCTGGTCCGCCGACATCAGGCCCGCGTTGTAGTACGGGAGGTGGGCGGGCCAGGAACTGACCAGCGCCCACTTGAGGTTGGCGGTGATCCGCGCGTCGACGTACTCGCGGTTCATGTTCCGGGCCAGCGCCGACGGATCGGGGCCACCGCTGTCGTTGTCGTCCTCGGACTGCCACAGGGGCTTGTTCAGACCGAGGGCGGTGCTGTTACCCGGGCAGCCGGTGTACACCGGGGTGGAGTGCCAGCAGACGCCGTGCGCGCCCACCACGGCGACGGCCTTGTTGAAGGCCTGGTCGGTGGCGAGGTCGGTGGCGACCGTCCAGTTCACGTCGTCGGTGTCGGCCGCCACCAGCTTGGTGCCCGTGTGACCGCTCGCGTCCAGGGCGGTACGCAGGTTCTCGAACCAGCCCTTGTCGTAGCCGATCTCGTTCCAGCCGCCGAGGTAGCCGACGGAGAGCCCGTGACCCTGGGCGCAGCCGAGCCAGTTGGCGAGGTAGGTGATGTTGTCCTGGGACCACATGCCGCCGTTGAACCAGCCGGGGCCCGCCCACTCCAGTCCGTAGAACGTGATCGCGGGGTTGCGCTGCTTGGCCTGCGCCATCAGCCACCACTCGTAGCCGCGGTTGCAGTCGAGGTCGGTACGGCTGCGCATGTGGCTGGGCTCGGGCCCGTCGCTGGAGTTGGCGTCGGCGCCGATCTCCACCTTGAGGATCTGCAGGTTGGCCCCGTAGCCGGGCTTGAAGAGGTAGTCCAGGACCTGCGAACGCTGCGGTTCGGGGTAGTCGACCAGCAGCCGGGAGGTGGCACCGCCACCGCTGATCGCTCCCATGCCGTCGTACAGCCGTCCGCCGGAGCCGCCGTCGAGCGTCACCGTCTGAGAGGTGGCAGCGGCAGTGGCAGCGGCGGCGGATGGCAGGACCAGGGCCGCGAGGGCTAGTCCGAAGCCCGCCGCGGCCGCGGCCGCACGGCGTAGGGAACTGGGGTGACGTCTCACTGGGGCCTCCCGGCAGGTGAACACAGTCGCTCAAATCTCATCATCTTTGAACGTGGCGCCTCACAGGAAACCGGCAGTTCACCACGCCGTCAAGAGCGCGAAACACGCAGTTCCGAGCTCCATTACCTAGGGAATCGCCTTCCAATGACTGGGTGTTGCCTGCCGCACGCATTGACCGCCGATCCACCACCACCTACCGTTCAGTCTCGTTCAAATCTGTTGCTTTATGAGCGATCTGGCCTCGTAGGAAAGGCATCCCCCATGCACGGCTCTCTCCGGAAGGCGGCCTCGGCCGCCGCAATCCTCCTGTTCGGCGCCCTCGCCGCCGGACCGATCGCCACCCCCGCCACCGCCGCCACCCCCGCCGCCACCCCCAAGGCGAGCACCTCGATCACCGTGGACGGCAGCGGGCCCGGCCGGGTCTTCGACGGCGTGGGCGCCGCGAGCGGCGGCGGCGGCAACTCCCGCCTGCTGATCGACTACCCCGAGCCCCAGCGCAGCCAACTGCTGGACTACCTCTTCAAGCCCGGCTACGGCGCCGCGCTCCAGTCCCTGAAGATCGAGATCGGTGGCGACACCAACTCCACCGACGGCGCCGAACCCAGCTACCAGCACACCAAGGGCGCCGTCGACTGCAACCAGGGCTACGAGTGGTGGCTGGCCGAGCAGGCCAAGGCCCGCAACCCCGCTATCAAGCTCTACGGCCTCGCCTGGGGCGCTCCCGGCTGGATCGGGGTGAACGACCCCGCCAACCCCACCCCCGGGCAGCCGTACTTCTGGTCCCAGGACATGATCGACTACCTGGTGGGCTGGTTCGGCTGCGCCGCGCAGCACCACCTGCCGATCGACTACATCGGCGGCTGGAACGAGCGCGAGTACGACGCCGCCTGGTACAAGAAGTTCAAGGCGGCACTGGTCGCGGGCGGACATGCCGGCACCAAGGTGGTCGGTGCGGACAGCTACGACTGGGGCCTCGCCTCCGCGATGGCCGCCGACCCGCAGCTCAACGCCGCGATCGACGTCGTCGGCATGCACTACCCCTGCGGCTACCTCGGCTCGATGACCACCTGCAACAGCACCCCGGCCGCGCAGGCGCTCGGCAAGCCGATCTGGGCCAGCGAGAGCGGCTCGCAGGACTACAACTCCGGTGCCCCGGCGGTCGCGCGTGCGATCAACCGCGACTACATCGACGGCCGGATGACCTCGTTCATGAACTGGCCGGTCATCGCCGCCCTGTACCAGAACCTGTACTTCTCCACCGACGGCCTCTCGCTCGCCGCGCAGCCCTGGTCGGGCAACTACTCGATCGGCCAGACCACTTGGGTCACCGCCCACACCACGCAGTTCACCCGGCCCGGCTGGCAGTACCTCGACCAGGCCAGCGGCTACCTCGGCGGCAACCGCGCGAACGGCAGCTACGTCTCGCTGAAGTCGCCGAACAGCAGTGACTACAGCACGGTGGTCGAGACCATGGACGCCACCGCGGCCCAGAGCGCCACCTTCACGGTCACCGGCGGTCTGCCGACCGGTCGGGTGCACGTGTGGGCGACCAACCTGCGCTCCACCAGCCCGGCCGACTACTTCGTCCACCAGCAGGACATCACCCCGGTGGGCGGCTCGTACTCGCTGACCCTGCAGCCCGGCTACGTCTACACGGTGAGCACCACCACCGGCCAGGGCAAGGGCTCCGCGACCTCGCCGGCCCCCGCACCGCTCGGCCTGCCGTACTCCGACACCTTCGACACCCCGGCCACGTCCACCTCGCCGAAGTACTTCTCCGACATGAACGGCGCCTTCCAGACCTCGAGTTGCGGCGGCGGCCGCACCGGCACCTGCCTGCGCCAGATGGCCCCGGCCGGCCCGATCCACTGGACCGACGAGCCGAACAAGGCGCCCTACACCATCGTGGGCGACAGCAGCTGGGTCAACTACACGGTCGCCGCCGACACCCTGTTCGAGCAGCCGGGCGCCACGGAGGTACTCGGCCGGGTCAACCAGCAGGGCCGCAACGACAACGGGCTCAACGCATACCACCTGCGGCTGAGCGACACCGGTGCCTGGTCGATCCTCAAGAGCGACCTGAACTGGAACTTCACCACCCTGGCCACCGGCACCGTCACCGCCCCGGGCCTGAACTCCTGGCACCGTCTCGCCCTGACCATGCAAGGCTCGACCCTCACCGCCGTGATCGACGGCCGGACCGCCGGCACGGTGACCGACCACTCCTTCACGTCCGGCATGGCCGGCCTGGCCCTGACGGGCTACCAGACCCAGCAGTTCGACAACTTCGCCCTCACCCCGGGCACCGGAACCGGCTCCTTCACCGGCCAGGTCACCTCCGGTGTCACCGGCAAGTGCCTCGACGCCGTCGGCGGTGCCGCCACCGACGGCGCCAAGGCTGCCGTCTGGAGCTGCGACGGCTCCGACCAGGCCCAGACCTGGACCTGGGACAACGGCCGGCTGCTGTTCGGCGGCAAGTGCCTGGACGTCGTGGGCGGGGCGACCGGGAACAGCTCCCTCGTCGACCTGTGGTCCTGCAACGGCGGCGCCAACCAGCAGTGGACCCCGCAGGCCGACGGCACCCTGAAGGGCCTCCAGTCCGGCCGCTGCCTCGACGACCCGGCCGCCAGCACCACCGACGGCACCCAGCTGATCATCTGGGACTGCACCGGCAGCAACAACCAGCGCTGGACTCTGCCCCAGTAATCCAGTGAGAGCTCTCCATCTGCCCTGGTCAACGACCTGGCGGTGGGGAGCGCAGTGGGCTGACGGTTCAAGGCGTGAGTGCCGGACGGCATCAGGCACTCACGCCGCACCAGCTCCCGGCACGGAGACTGGCCGCCGATCGGGACTGCCAGTGCCCTGTTCCGTCCGTCAGCCCGTGGGAAGTGACACCACGAACCTCGCGCCGTCGGGCGAGTCTGCAAGGGTGATGTCGCCCCCGGCGGCGCGAGCGAGGCGGCGGGCCAGGGGGAGGCCGAGACCCGCACCGTCGTGGCCGTCGTCCGGGTGCGCGCGGCGGCCCGCCTCGAATACGGCCGCTCCCACGGTCTCGGGAACACCGCAGCCGTCGTCGACCACCGCCACCAGCACCCCGCCGGGCCGCCGCTCGGACTCCACGGTGATCCGGCGCACCGCGTAGCGGCGGGCGTTGTCGAGCAGAGGTGTGAGGATGCGCTCCATGAGGGGGGCGGAGACTCCGGCGGTCGCGCCGTCGCCGACCACGGTGACGGGTGGGGCCCCGGGGTGTTCCGCGGAGCTGCGCTCGGCCAGTACTCGGGCCACGTCGTCCACCGCGCAGCGACCGGGCACCGGGTCGGTGCGGGTGCGGGCCTCGGAGAGCAGAGTCTCGCAGATCCGCTGCATCTGGGCCGCGGCAGCGGCGATGGTCCCGTGCGAGGTGCGCTGGTCGTCGGGGTTCCGGCGGCGGGCGATGAGCCAGTCCGTCTCGGCGGTGATCATGGCCAGCGGGGTGCGCAGTTCGTGAGAGAGCTCGGCCGTCAGCTGTTGCTCGTGGCGCAGCAGCGCCGCTTGCCGGTCGAGGAGCTGGTCGAGGTTGCCGGCGAGCCCGGCGAGTTCGGCGAAGTGGCTGTCGGCTCCGAATCTCTGGGCGGTGCCGTGCTCGCTCCATTCGGAGGCCTGGGTGCTCATTTCGGTCACCGGCTGCAGGGCCCGGCCGACGACCCCGCGGGTCACGAGGTAGATGCCGCCGAGGAGGAGTACGCCGAGCCCGATCGAGCCGGCCAGTGCCGACCGCGCGGTGGATCGGTAGGCGTCCAGGCCGACCGAGGCGACGACTGTGCCCACTTGTCGGTCCCCTGCTCTGATCGGCAGTGCGTACAGCCGGAAGGCGTGCGGCTCCGACGTGTCCGTGGAGGCCTCTCCGTTTCCGGCCAGGCGGTCCGCACGGTCCTGGAGCGCGCTCGGTGCGTTGGGGCGCTGGATCGCCGTGGCGCCCTGGTAGATCCAGATGCCCACGTCGAGCACCGTGTCGTCGGCCGGCTCGTGCTCGACGATCCGCCCGTCCGGTTGGGCCTCCAGGGTCGCGGCCACCGCCGCCGTGCGGGTCCGCACCAGGTCGTCGGCCTGCTGGCGCAGGCGCGCGCCCAGCTCCACGTTGAAGACGGCGGTGAGCACGGCGACCCAGATCGCGGTGGTGACCAGCGCGAGCAGGGCGAGGCGGCCGCGCAGGGTGGCGGGGGCTCTCATGATCTTCATGTGGTCCTCATGCGAAGCGGTAGCCCACACCACGCACCGTCAGGATGCCCCGCGGGCTGCCCGCCTCCCGCAGCTTGCGCCGCAGGCGCACCAGGTACTGGTCGAGGGTGTTGTCGCTGACCTGGGCGCCCTCGGGCCACCCTGCGCGCAACAGCGTCCGTCTGCGGACCACCGCGCCGGGGGCGGACAGCAGGCAGGCCAACAGCCGGAACTCGGTCGGGGTGAGGGCCACCGCCTCGCCGCTCGTGGACTCCAGCACGTGCGCGACCGGGTCCAGCCGCAGGCCGTCGACCTCCACACCGGGCTCGCGGCCGTTGCGGCGCAGGGCGGCGCGTACCCGGGCCGCGAGCTCGACCAGGTGGAAGGGCTTGGCAAGGTAGTCGTCGCCCCCGGCCGAGAAGCCCGACAGTCGGTCCGCCAGCCCGTCGTGGGCGGTGAGGAACAGCACAGGCGCGTCGAAGCCCGCCGCGCGCATGGCGTGGCAGACGTCACGTCCGTCGGAGTCCGGCAGCCCGATGTCCAGGACCACGGCGTCCACCCGGTCGTGGACCGCGCGCAGCGCGGACGCCCCGTCGGCGGCGGTGAGCACCTCGAAGTGCTCCTCGCGCAGGCCTCGGGCGAGCACGTCGCGAAGTCCGTGGTCGTCCTCGACGACCAGCACGCGGTGAGCAGTCATGCAGGCCAGTATTGCCCGGCTGCGGCACATCCCCGAACCGGTGCTCAGGTTGTGTTCAGGTCCGGGATGCGAGCCTCGCCCCCATGGCTACCACCACGGAACGGCTCTCGGCCTCGCCCGACGCCCGACGGATGCTGAACAAGGTTCCCGAGGTCACGATCTGGTTCTGGGCCATCAAGGTCCTCTGCACCACGGTCGGCGAGAGTTTCGCCGACTGGATCAACATGACCCTCGGGGTCGGTCTGATCACCACCTCAGTGCTCTTCACCGCCGTGCTGGCCGGTGTCCTGGGCTGGCAGCTCAGCACCAAGCGCTACGTACCGTTCGTGTACTGGCTCACGGTCGTGGTGCTGAGCGTGACCGGCACCCTTTACACCGACATCCTCACCGACAGCCAGGGCGTCCCCCTCGCGGTGAGCAGCAGCGTGTTCGCTGTCGTCCTCGCCGTCGTCTTCGGGATCTGGTACGCCCGCGAGCGGACCCTGTCGATCCACAGCATCGTCACCCGCCCCCGGGAGCTCTTCTACTGGCTCGCGGTCCTGGTGACCTTCGCCCTCGGCACCGCGACCGGCGACTGGACCCTGGAGCTCACGGGCTGGCCCCCGGGCATCTCCGTGCTCCTTCCGCTCGGGTTGATCGCGGCCATCGTGTTCGCGTGGCGCTTCGGCGCGGGCGTGGTGCTGTCCTTCTGGCTGGCCTACATCCTCACCCGCCCGCTCGGCGCCAACCTCGGGGACTGGCTCGCTTCACCCAGCGGTGACGGCGGCCTGGGTCTGGGGACCGCGGTGACCAGTGTGGTCTTCCTGGCCGCGATCCTCGCGACGGTCCTGTACCTCTCCCGTAGCCGCAGCGACGTCATCGAGGGCCGCAGCCCGGCCCGGACCGTGCGGGCCGCGGATCCGGCGCGCGAGAAGATCATGCTCGGCTACTACGCCGTCGTGGCGGTCGCGACCGTGGCGCTTCTCGTCTGGGCGCACCAGCAGCCGCACGCCGCAGTGGCGAGCGAGGAGGGTGACGCCCAGGGGCCCGCATCCGCCCCGCTCACCCCGGAGCAGGCGACGTCCTCGTACCCTCCGGCCGAGGTCGCGAAGCTCCGTACCATCACCGCCGACACCCTGGCCAAGCTGAACGCCGGCGACCAGGCAGCCGCGACCACCCGGATCACCGACCTCGAAAAGACCTGGGACGACGACCAGCCCACCCTGCAGCCCAAGAACCAGCAGGCCTGGACCTTCCTCGACGGCGAAATCGACCAGGTCCTGAAGGCACTGCGCGCACCGAAGCCGAACAAGGCCACCGAGGCCGACGTTCTCAACACCCTTCTCGCCTCGCTCAGTTCGACGCCCCAGCAGTCACCCGCCAGCGCGCCTGCGGCCGGCGCGGCCGACACCCCCGCACCCGCGTCCGCTCCTCCCGCTTCGGGGCAGGCGACGTCGTCGTTCCCTCCGGCCGAGATCGCGAAGCTCCGTACCATCACCGCCGACACCCTGGCCAAGCTGAACGCCGGCAACCAGGCAGCCGCGACCACCCGGATCACCGACCTCGAAAAGACCTGGGACGACGACCAGCCCACCCTGCAGCCCAAGAACCAGCAGGCCTGGACCTTCCTCGACGGCGAAATCGACCAGGTCCTGAAGGCACTGCGCGCACCGAAGCCGAACAAGGCCACCGAGGTCAAGGCGCTCGACACCCTCCTCACCTCCCTCGGCTGAGCGGCCTCGGGCGGCGCGCTGACGCCTGACCGGACACGGCGAAGGGCGGCCCGGACAGTCCGGTCCGCCCTTCACCGTGGCCCACATAGCGGCCGAGATCGGAGTCTCCAGGGCAACGCCACACCTGGGTGGATGCACCGCCGCACGTTTCCGCCGACGCGCAGTTGCAGCGGTACTCCGGCGTTGAGGGTGATGACCGGGAGTTCACGGGTGCACACGCCGTCGGCACCCAGATGCTGTCCGGTCACTCGCCAGATGAAGCCAAGTCACGCCTGCACGGCGGCTTCCCAGCTCCGCAAGCACTGCCTGACCGCATCAAGGCCCCGCGTCACCGGTCCCGGGCCGATGCGGCAGACTCGGTTCCGGGCGAGCAGATGCCCTGGCGGTGTACGCGCAGACCAGGCCCGCGCCCATCGCCTTCGACCGAACCGCATCGAGGAACAGCAGTTGACCCCGTACTCTCTCGCGTTCTACGTGGACGTCGTCACCACCGGCACCGTGCTCGGCGTACGCCCGACGGACTCTCCCGACCGCGTCACCGAGGTCCTCGGGTCGGACTTCGCTGAACACGTCTTCGACGACCACTCCATGGTCCGTGGCTACGGGCTGACCGAGTTCTACTGGGACCGTGCCCACGCCGACCACCCCTGGTCGGGCCATCACTTCTCCTTGCAGGTGCACAGGCTCGCGCACCAGGACCGCACGACCGCCGACGCGACGCTCCGCGCCCACTACGGGCGGTTCGCCCCCAGGCTTCGGTTCGGGAAGCTGCAGCGACTGCTGGGGCGTCGCGGCGTCCCCCTACTGGAGGTTCCGGAGAGCCCGGCGAACGCACCGTACTTCCGGAAGTTCTGGCAGCCCGATTCCCAGGTCGCCGTCTCCGTCATCGGCACCTGCGGCGAGTACCGGACGCCGGCCAATCTGCAGGTCGGCGATGTGTACAAAATCCAGGCGCCGGTTGACCACTGACGAAGCACAGTGGCGTGGGGCGGCCGCGAGGGTCTGACGCCTTCTCAGCCGAACGGATTGTTGATCTCCGCCGTCAGGTGGATGTTCCCGGTGAGGGTCTGCGAGGGGTAGATGGTGCACGAGGCGGTCACCACCCCGTTCTTGGCGGCGAAGGGGATGGGGGACGTGCAGGCTCCGACCCGAGGGCCTGACGAGTCCCCGGACTGGATGGTGAAGGTCACCGATGCCTGGCCGGCCACCGTCCCCCTGTTCGCGAAGGTCCCGGAGACCGGGCACCCGGTGGACTGACACGATCCGTTGAACTGGATCCCCGAGGTGAGGAAGTGCACCTGGCCGCACCACAGGCCCAGGCACGGGGTGGATTGGGCAGGTTTGGGCACCGGAGCGGCGGACTGAGTGGCACCGGCACCACCCGTACCGCTCAGTTTCGCCTTCAGGTCCGAGAAGTTGTGGATACCGAAGAACGCGGCGAGCGTGAGGGCCGTGCCCACCCCCGCCAGCCATAGCTTCTTGTCCTCACGGCCTGACTCCTCCGCCACGGATCGCCCCCATCAAATCCGGTACAGCCACAGACAGTTGAACTTAGCAGAACTGCCCCGCGACGCGGCCTGGGAAGCCGGTGTTCAGGAGAGCGTCGACAGTTGGCGCCAGCGTGGCTGCTCGGTGACCGTGCAGGCCAGCGCGAGCAGGGTGACCAGCACGGCGACCGGCTTCGGCCAGACGGCCCAGGATGCCGCGACCGCTGCGGCCAGCTCCATCAGCACCAGCCCGATGGTGCCCCAGCCGGGGACGGCGACCGGTGCCACCACCTTCTTGCTGTCCCCCGGCGTGCCGATCACTGCAGGCAGCCCGATCAGCAGCACCAGCGAGAGCACCGCCAGCAGGGGCGAGTACCGCCACAGCGCCCAGGGCGCGGCCACCCAGGCGACCAACTCGGCCAGGACCCGCAGGACATCGGCGACCGGAACTGCGGATTCCCTAGTACGCGTGTTCATGGGCGGGAGTGTGCCACGCGGACGGCAGTGCCCGACAGGGGCGACCAGCGCGGGCCGGTGACAGTTGGGGTGTCACCGGCCCGCAGGGGTGTCGGGCGGGGCCTACGGATTGGGCTACGGCTTGGCCTACGGCTTGGGCTCCGGCTGGGTGACGCAGTGGATGCCGCCACCGCCGCCACCGACGGCGTCGATGTTGAGCTGCTCGATCACCCGGCCCGGGAAGAGGCCGGCCAGCACCGCCTTGGCGGCGGCGTCGGCCCGGGAGTCACCGAACTGGGCGGAGATCACGGCGCCGTTGCAGACGTAGTAGTTGGCGTAGGAGCCGACGAAGTTGGCGTTGGTCGACCGGATCACGTTGTAGTCGGGGCCGCCGATCTTGGAGACCTGCATCGCGGTCCCCTTCGCGTCGACCGCACCCGACAGGACGGTGTACTGGCTGATCTCGTCGTTGTACCAGCCGTCGTGCGCGTCGTTCGCGTTCGGCTGCTGGACGAGCCCCTTCCCCTCCGCGAGGAAGCGCGAGGTGGCGTCGACGTGGTCGCGGGTGATGTCGCCGGAGTCGACGTACCCGTTGAACCAGATCACCTTCGAGGCGCCGTAGGCCGCGCACATCGCGGCGGTGGCCTGGGCCTCCGTCATGGCGCCGTTGCGGTTGGTGTCGAGGATGCTGCTCCTGGTGGCCATCAGCGTGCCGACGCCGTCGGTCTCGATCGCGCCACCCTCGCTGGTGAGCCCGGCCGCGGTGAAGGGCACTCCGACGTAGGCGGCGACCTTGGCGGCGACCTGGCTGTCCTTGGTGGAGGTCTGGCGCTTGCCCCAGCCGTTGAAGTTCAGGCCGATCGCGTCGAGCCCGCCGGCCCCGTTGGTGCGGAAGACCGGGCCGGAGTCGCGCATCCAGCAGTCGTCCACGGGGATGGTCCCGATCACGGTCACGTTCGGGTTGGTGCAGAGGGACTTCGCCTTCGAGACGCTGGCGGAGTTCGCGCACATGATCACGGGCTCGTACTTCGCGATCGTGTTGGCGATCAGCGCGATGTTGGCCTGGATCGCCGAGAGGGAGACCGCGCCGCGGCCGCCGCCGCCCCAGATCGCGGTGCTGTCGGGCCAGGCCATCCAGGTGCGGGTGTGCTGGACGGTGTCGATCGGGACGGCGTACGTCCCGGTGCCGCCGGTGGCGGTCGGGCTGGGCGTCGGGCTGGGGCTGCAACCGGGGGTCACGTCGGCGTGCGCGACCTGGGACGTGCCACTGTTCGCCGCCCAGACGACGCCCACCGTCGTCGCCCCGGCTATCGCCAGCAGGCTCCGGCGGTCGATCGGTCGCGCGTGGGCTCTGCCGGACGGGACCTGCCGGTCAGTCTGATCGTTCATCTTTCGACCTCCGAGGCGCCTTCGGTGGACAGTCCACCGATTGGGCTGGACGCTATAACTGACCAAGCGCTCGGTCAATACTTTGCGCGCCTTCATCCCCATCTGACGGATCGTCAGATTCAGGGGGTGGGACAGCGCCCTACGGATCTCATCGGAAAGATCACCCGCGCTCGGGCACCGACTGACTAGAGTTGGCGCGTGGCTACGCACGCGAAGGAAGAACGACTCGTCGACCCCCGGACGGAGACCCCGCCCGTCAGGTCGCGCGCCTCCGCGAAGGGCGAGCAGACGCGCCTGCGACTGATCGCCGCCGCACGGACGCTACTGGCCGGGGAGGGCGAACTCGGCCCGTTCACCACGCGTAACGTATCCGCGCTCGCCGGCGTGACCCATGGGATGTGCCACTACCACTTCCAGAACCGGACCGACCTGATCGTGGCGGTGGTCGAGGACATCCGGCCGGAGTGGATCACCCCGCTGGAGGAGGCTGCCGGCACGGCCGGGCCCTTCGCCGAGCGCGCCGAGCGCGTGATCGGGCTGCTGACCATGCCGGAGGCGACCGACCTGGCGCGCATCCACTCCGCCATGCACTGGTTCGCCCTCAACGACGATCGCGTGCGGGAGAGCCTGGAAGGCGAGTACCGGCGCTGGCGGGCCTGCTTCGTCACGCTGTTCCGGGCACTGGCGGACGAACGCGGCAACGGCCTCGACCCCACGCCGCTCGGCGAAGCCCTGGCCGCCGCCGCCGACGGGCTGGCCGCGATCCAGTCCCTCGACGCGAACATCGACGCGGAGGCGGTCCTGCGCACCCTCGTCCGCGGGCTCGCGGCCGCGGCGTAGGCGGACCGGCACAGGCGGACCGGCACAGGCGGACCGGGGCACAGACAGGCCAGGGTGCAGGCAGGCCAGGCCCCGAACGAGCCGGGAGCCACGGAGGGGGCAGAGGCGTCAGGTCCGGCTCTCGCCCCCCGGCACCGGGGCTACTCGGCGGCGGAGCACTTGCTGAGCGCCGTGACAGCGCTCTGGACCTCGCCCGGCAGGGTCTTCATGTCGGGGCTCTGGTTGTTCTTCGCGCTGTCGGCCAGCTTCTGGTAGACGGCGCCGAGTTGCTTGGCGGCGGCCTTCGCCTCGGGGTTCTTGATCTGCTCGGCGTCGGCCGTGAACTGGCCGGAGATCTGCTGGAGGTCCGCCGTCGCCTTCGCCTTGTCCTTGGCGTCGGCGGTGATCTTCTTGCCCGCATCGGTGATGTGGTTCATGGTCGCCCGGCACGGGCCGCCCGCGCCCAGCGCGGTGGGCTGCGCCCCGGCGGGGGCGGTGGTGGAGACTGCGGCCGCGGTGGCCTTTTCGGCGGAATTCGAAGCGGTGGAGGAGCAGCCCACGGCGCCCAGCAGAACGGCCGCCGCGAGTGCGAATGCGGACATGCCGCGGCCCTGGGTCCGTACGTTCACCATGGAGTTGCTCCCCGTTATTCCAGCCATGACAAGCGATGAGTCGGCGCAGTTGATCACAGTCCGCGCGATCGGTCAACCGGCGGTCAATTCCGGGCCGCCGGGGAGCGTCCGGAACGCTGATGACTGTCCGTCAGGCTGCCTGTGAGCTGCAGGGGAACCGAATAGCAGGGTTTGGGCGGACCATTGCCCGCTGATGACCGGATGCTGTAGCTTTCGCTCGCTTCATGATCTATATCGGGTGTCTCCGTACGGGCGGCGAGACTCCAACGGGCCCGCACGCACGGCTGATTCGGCCGTGGGTGCGCTCTGTCCTGCGCGAGTGCACGGCGCCCTGGGCGGGGCTCACAGAGGGCGGACTGTGTTCTCTCAACGAACGAGTCGAATACGGGCTGCTTCGCGTACGGCCGCAACTGCGGTCGTGCTCGCGATGACGGCCTCACTGGTTTCGACGACGATGGGGGCGGCCCACGCCGCCCCGGTGGTGCGTACTGACGCGACCCCACCCCCGGCCGGCCAGCCGGACCTGCAGACGCGGGTGAAGGCCATGACCGACGCGGAGGCGGCCCGGCGCAACCTGGCCATCCTGGCGAACGCGATGCACGCGGGCGGGCCCGCGATGAAGTCCGGCGCGGGCACCTTGCTGGCGTCCGACAACCCCGGCCCGTGGCCGGGCTGGGCGCTCTTCCTCGGCTCGGACTCGGCCGACAACGTGCAGCCCGCCTCGGGCAACTCGTCCGACCGCAGCCGCTCGGCCGGTCTCGACCAGGGCATCACCGCGGTGGTGCAGAGCGCCCAGGCGACGATGTCCAACGGGCAGCTGCACGTCGGCATGCTGACTCGCGACGGCAAGCTCTACGACCGGGTGCGCTTCCCGAACGGTGACTGGTCCGGCCCGCTGCTGATCAACGGCGACGCGCACAACACCGGCTTCGCCGAGGCCGCGCTGCCCAACGGAGAGCTGCACTTCTCGCTGCTCTCCGACGACGGCACGGTGCGGGACTACACGTACCAGCCCGGTGACTACCCGGGCTACTACATGCTCGGGATGGCCACCGGCAGCGTGCTCTTCGACGCGCTGCCCGGCAAGGTGAAGGGCATCGCCAGCGTCGGCCTGCCCAACAACGACCTGCACCTGGAGCTGCTGACCGCCGACGGCAAGGTCTCCACCGATGTGCGGCACAGCGGTAGTTGGTCGGGTGTCACGACGGCCGACAGCGGCACCGTGCCGAGCACGGCCGTCTCCGCGGTGGCCACCGCCAACGGCGAGGTGCGGCTGGAGCTGGTCGGCAACGACAAGAAGCTCCGGGAGAAGACCCGGAAGACGGACGGCAGCTACACGGCCACCACGGTGGTCGACGGCTCCGGCACGGTGAAGGCCGTCTCGGCCGTCGCGGTGCCCAACGCGCTGCCGCACGTCGCCACGCTGGCCACCACCGGTACGGTTGCCGACTTCGCCCTTCAGGCGAACGGCAGTTGGACGAAGACGGCGGTCACCACCCAGCACGCCACCGCGCTCTCGCTCGGTGCGCTGAGCACCGGCGAGGTGCAGCTGGACGTCTCGGCCGACGACGGCCGACTGTGGACCACCAGCCGCTCCACCGGCGGTAGTTGGGGCGCCGGCTATGTCATCGACGGCGCCTTCGGACGGACCAAGGACATCGAGCTGGCCGCTGCGGCCAACGGTGACCTGGACATCCTGAGCCTCGCCGACGACGGCACCGTCTGGCTGCGCGTCCGCCGCAAGGACGCCACCACCTGGCAGAGCAGCGTCAGCGGCAACGTCCTGGTGGACGCCTCGCGCCACGCCCGTGCGATCGGCGCGGCCGCCGCCGCCAACGGCGACGTGCACGCGCTGGTACTCGGGGACGACAACATCGTCCGCGACATCGTCGGTCACCCGAACGGCAGTTGGGACGCCCCCGTGGTGGCCGACCCGACGGGTACCGCCCGCGCGATCGCCGCGACGGCCACGGCCAACGGCGAGGTCCACCTCGCCACACTCAAGGCCGACGGCACCGTCCAGGACACCGTCCGCGCCGCCAACGGCACCTGGAGCGCCCAGCCGGTGACGGCGCCGCACGCCAAGGGCCTGGCCGTCGCGGCCACCCCGAACGGCGAGCTGCACCTCGCGGTGCTCGGCGACGACACCAAGGTGTGGGACGTCCTCCGCAAGGCAGACGGCAGTTGGACCGCCGCCGTGCTCGCCGACGGCAAGCACAGCACCCGGCAGATCGCCGCCGCCGGTGGGCCGGACAACGCGCTGCACCTGGTCGCGCTCGACGCCGACGGCGCCGCCTGGGACAACCTCCGTAAGGCGGACGGCAGTTGGTCGCCGAACACGGCCCAGTACGGCTACATCGACCCGCACACGACCTCCGTCTCGGTGGCCGTCCAGGGCAACGGTGACCTGCACGTCAACCAGCTGATGGTGCCCGCCACCCCGAGTGCCGCCGCCACCGACTCCGCCGACGCGCAGGCGGCCGGCGGCGTCCGGGATGCCCGGGACGCCGGCCTGAGCCTGTTCTTCTCCGCGTACGGGACGACCGGCAGCGGCCCGATGCCGCAGTACGACACCGACGTCACCAACTTCATGTCGGTGAACGGCGTCAACTCCCGTGACAACACGGCCCTCCAGCAGCTCCCGGCGCCGCCCAAGGCGAGCCAGGCGGCGCAGGACAAGGTGGACGTGATCGTCCAGGAGCTGATCGCCTCGTACGGCGGCACCGACCCGTACGGCATCTACACGATGCTGGGCGCGAGCGCCAAGAACGGCTCGACCGACGACGTCCGCCGGTTCATCCAGTACCACGGCATCCCGACCGCCGCTCCCGTCAAGGGCACCCCGGAGTTCCGGATCGAGGTGGAGGCGATGAAGGCCCGCTGGGCCAGTGGTGACGTCTCCAACCCGCTGGACTGGCAGAACGTCATGGTGGAGGTGGAGGAGACCGCCTCCACCGAGTGGCTCGCCGAGCAGGCCGCACAGGCCCAGCCGCGTGCCACCGTCCTGACCTCCGAGGTGCAGTCGCTGACGGCGCTGCAGGCCGGGACGGAGGCGATGCACGAGGCGCTCGGCTACGGCTGGGCCGCCGGCCAGATCCTCAAGTGGCAGGCCAACCCGACGAAGCGCACCAACCAGTCGGCGCCGCGCACCGACGCGCAGGCCACCGCCGACCTGGCGGCGATCAAGGCGCTGGTCACCGCCCAGGCCGTGATCGCCCGCAAGGCGGCGAACGACGCGAAGACGGCCGCCGACAAGGTGGCTCCGGCGCTGGCCGCCGGTGACAAGATCGCGGACGACAACGGGGTGCCGCGCGGACGCGGCATGACCTACGCCGTGCAGTCCGGGCAGGTCGCCCGTGCCTCGGCCGCCGCCGCGCTCGCCACCGCCAACGCCCTCGACACCGCCGTCGCCGCGGTCGGCGCCACTGCGGCCGACAGCGCGACGGTGCTCGCCAACGCGCAGGCCCAGGCCGCTGCCGCCCGTGCGCAGTTCCTGCGCCAGTCGGCCCAGGACAGTGCGGCCCGTGCGGCCGACCTGGCCGCGAGTGCCAAGACCCGCGCCGACCTGGCTGCCAAGGCCGCCGCCGACGTCGCCACCGCGAAGGGCCAGGCCGTCCAGGCCCAGGCCGACGCGACGGCGGCCGGTGACCGGGCGAAGACGGCCGCCACCAACGCCGCCGCCGAGCGGCAGAACGCCGCGAATGCCAAGGCCGAGGCCGAGACGCAGCGCAACAACGCGAAGGCCGCGCTGAGCGCCGCGCTCGACAAGTCGAAGGTCTCCGGCGACAAGCGGGCCAAGTCCCAGACCGCCACCGGCGACGCCACCACCAAGGCGGCCGCTGCCAAGGACGCCGCCGACCGGGCCGCCACCGCGCGGACCACAGCCGCCGTCGCCCAGCAGCAGAAGGACGTCGCCGCCGCGAAGGCCCAGGCCCTGGCCGCCGCCGCGGTGGCCGCCCAGGGCACCGCCTCGGCCGCCGACGCGAAGGCCGCCGCCGATGCGGCCGCCACGGCCGCCGCCCAGGCGGCGACGGCTGCCGACCAGGCCCAGGCTCAGGCGAAGACCGCCACCGACACGGCCGTGGCCGCCCGCCAGGCGGCCACCGAGTCGGCTGCGGCTGCCGCACGGGCGACCGCGTGGGCGGCGGACGCCGACGCGAACGCGCTGATCAGCTACTCCGCCGCGATGACCGCCGAGGCCGCTTCGGCCGCCGCGATCGCCAAGGCCCAGACGGCGGCGACCAACGCGACCAAGGCGGCGGGTGACTCCTCGCAGGCCGCCCAGGCCTCGATGGCGGCCAACGCCAAGGTCGTCGCGGCCGCGCAGCAGGTGGACACGGCCGTCGCGGCCGCCGCCACCGCCGCCGGTCAGGCCTACGCCGCCGGTCAGGCCGCCGACACCGCCCGGGACGCCGCAGCCGCGGTGACCGCCCCGGCGAACACGGCGATCGCGCTGGGCACGCCGTTCGCGCAGACCGACTCCTCGGCCGGTCTCGCGGTGGTCGCCTCCCAGAGCGCGATGACGCTCGCTCAGCAGCAGACCGCCGTGGCCGACGCCGCTGCGGCGCAGGCCGTTGCCGCAGCGGCAGCCGCGAAGGCGGCCGCCGACAAGGCGACCGGCGACGGGAAGCTCGCGGCGCAGGCAGCTGCCGACGCGGCGGACTCCGCCGCCAAGGCCGCCGCCTCCGCCGACGCGGCGCAGAAGTCCTCCGCCCAGGCCGCCTCGGACGCCGCCGCCACGAAGGCCGCCGCCACCGCGACGGCTGCTGCCGACGCCCAGGCGCAGGCCCAGGCGCAGGCGGCTTCGCAGTCCGCGACGGCTGCTGCCGCCGACTCCCAGGCCGCGGCGGCCGCCGCGACCGCCGGGGAGAAGGACGCCGCTGCCGCTGCCGCGACGGCCGCCTCGGCCGATGCCGACGCCAAGTCGGCGCGCGGCATCTCGGACCAGGCAGCGGCCAAGGCCACGGCGGCGGAGCAGTCCGCCGCCAGTGCCAAGGACGACGCGGCGAAGGCGGAGCAGTCCGCCTCGGCCGCCGAGGAGCAGCTGCGCAAGGACGAGGCCGCGCTCGCCGCCCAGGTCGCCGCCGCCCAGGCAGCGGCCCAGGCCCGGCACGACCTGGACGCCCGAGCCAAGATCATGGAGCAGCAGGCCCAGATCCGGGTCGGCCGCGCCAATCTCGCGTACCTGCTGCACGTCGGCGGGGTCGCGGCCAAAACGCTGGCCACCACCCGGCTCGCCGGGCCCGGCCAGCCGAACCAGTCGCTCTTCATGGACAAGGGCGCCTGGGACGCCTGGGACGCCGACGTCAAGACCGCGCGGGACATGGCGGACGGGATGTTCCAGCGCACCTGGGAGCGTCAGGGCACGGTCTGGAAGTACTTCACCAACGATTTCGCCGTCCTGGAGCCGGTGTACGACACCGCTGTCACCAAGCAGCTCGACCCGGGCTACGTGTACCAGCGGATCGGCCGGGTGGCCGGGTACGGCGGCAACGCCGATGTCCCGCAGGCCAGCCAGGCCGCGCAGGACCGCGTCACCCAGATCCTGAAGGACAAGATCGCCGCCGGTGACCCGTACGGGTGGTGGACGATCATGCTGAACACGCCGCAGACGCGGGGTTCGGCGGACGACGCCCGGCGGTTCATCCAGTACAACGGCTACCCGACCGTCGCCCCCGAGAAGGGCACGGCCGAGTTCCGCCTCGAGGTCGAGAGCCTGAAGACCCGTTGGGCCTCGGGTGACGCGACCAACCCGCAGGACCCGAACCAGGTGATGGTCGAGGTCGAGGAGACCGCCTCGGCCGAGTGGGAGGCCGAGTACGCCGCCCAGGGTCAGCAGCGCACCGACATCGCCAACGCCGAGATCCAGGCGCTGACGGCGCTCCAGTCGAGCGCGGTGGCGATGCACGACGCGCTGGGCAACGCGTGGGTGGCCAAGAACCTGATGGACGCCCAGGCCGACCCGCTCAGCGCCTGGAACGTCTTCATCAAGGACTGGCCGACCACGATGGGCGGGAACTTCTCGTCCGACGGCAAGCCGGTCTCGCTCACCGACGACCTCGCCGCCGTGAAGCGCGCGGTCGACGGGCTGTCGGCGACGGCGACGCAGAACGCGGCGGCCGCGCAGGCGGCCGACGACAAGGCGTCGGCCGCCGTGACGGCAGCCGGGCAGACGGCCGCCGCCGGTGGCCTGCCCTCCGGCCGCGGTCTGTCGTACGCGGTCGAGTCGGCGCAGGTGGTCAAGGCCGCGGCCGCCGCCACCCAGGCGACGGCACTGGCCATGCGGACGGCCGTCGCCGCGACCAACGCCACCGTCGCGGACAGCGGCGCCCTGCTTGCCAACGCCAGTGCCCAGGCGCACGCCGCCCGCGCCGCCTTCCTGCGCGCGACCGCGCAGGACGACGCGCAGAAGGCGGCGGCCGACGCCGTCGCCGCGCAGGACAAGGCGGACGCGGCGGCGACGGCAGCAGCCATCGCCGCCCACGACAAGGCGACCATCGTCCCGCTGGAGGCGAGCTCGAAGGACGCTGCGGCCCGCGCCAAGGCGGCTGCCGCCACGGCCGAGACCGAGCGGGCCAACGCGGCCGCCGCTCGGGCCACGGCCGACACCCAGCGGGGTGTCGCGGCGGCGGCCAACGCCGACGCGCAGACGAAGGCCGCCGCAGCGGCGGACAGCGAGGCCGCAGCGGCCTCGGAGGCCCACCGGGCCGATCAGGACGACCAGACGGCGCAGCAGTCGGCGACGGATGCCGCCGCCGCGCGGTCCAGGGCGGACGACGCGCGGAAGGTGATGGACGCGGCCCGTGCCAAGTCCGCCGCCGCCGACGCGGCGGCCGCGGCCGCCGTCGGTACCAGTGCCGCCGGGGACGCCGCGACTGCGGCCAAGCAGGCCAGGCTGGACGCCAACGCGGCCGCGCTCGCGGCCGACCAGGCGAACACCGACGCCAACAACGCGAGCGACGCCGCAGTCGCGGCCCGCTCCGCGGCGACCGTCAGCAGTGCGGCTGCCGCCAAGTCCTCGGCGGCAGCCAGGACGGCGGATTCGGCGGCGGCGACGACCCGGGCCAACGCCGCCCAGGGCGACGCCCTCGCGGCCGAGGCGATCGACCAGGCCGGAGTCGCCAAGCAGAACTCCGACGCCGCCAACGTCCTCGCCAAGTCCGCTGCGAAGGAGTCGGCCGACGCCAAGGCGGCGGCCGACGGTGCGAAGAAGGAGGCCGACGGGGCTGTCTCGGACAGCGCCACCGCCTCCGGGCAGGCCTACGCGGCCTCCCAGCAGGCGGAGATCGCGCGTGACACCGCGAACGCGGTGTCGGCCCCGGCCGACCAGGCGATCGAGCTCGGCATCACGTTCGCGGCGACCGACGCGACGGCCGGTCTCGCGGTCGCCGTCGCTGACACCTCGATGACCCTGGCGCAGCAGGAGGCGGTCGTCGCCGACCTCCGCGCCACGGAGGCGGCAGCCTTCGCGGCGGCGGCCCAGGACGCGGCCAACCGGGCGACCGGGGACGCGAAGCTCGCGGCCCAGGCAGCGGCGGACGCGGCGGCCTCGGCCGCCAAGGCCTCCCGCGCGGCGTCGAACGCCCTGAAGTCGGCGGCCCAGGCGGCTGCGGACGCGAAGGACGTCAAGGCGGTCTCGGAGCGCCTGGACGCGATCAACATGCAGGCCGAGGGCGACGCGTGGAAGGCCGACCAGTCGGCCGCGTCGGCCCAGAACGAGGCGGCGGCCGCCCGCGCGGCGGCCACCGACAGTGAGAAGGACGCGGGCGCGGCCCGGACGGCGGCCACCGCCGCCCGGAGCTCGGCGGACAATGCGGCGACCTCGGCGGACAACGCCCAGGCATCCGCGGACTCGGCCCAGCAGGCCGCCACCACCGCCCAGGGCGACGCGGACGAGGCGGCGAAGATCGCCGAGGGCGTCACGCAGATGGAGCAGAACCCGCCGGCCCCGGACTCGAAGCCGATGGACCCGGACCTGCCCGGTCTGTACGTCGAGCCGCTCGACCTGAAGCAGGACGGCCAGGCCACCGGCAACTGCGACATCTCCACCAAGATCGGCCACTGCAACCTGCCGGCGGACATCCACATCTACGGCACCGGGATGCTCTACCTGGTGACGTGCGATCAGCCCAACGCCACGGCGGCGGCCTGCATCGCGACGGGGAAGTACAACAAGGACTTCCTCAGCAAGGTCCCGATCGACTACCGGGACCACCAGGTCCTGGACATCAACGTCTGGGAGTTCGACAAGAACTTCGTGAAGACGTTCGCGTACGGCATGGTCAGCGACTTCGTCGGCTGCTACAAGCACTTCGACCCGACGAGCAGGGACTGCCTCTGGGCGTTCGGCTCGCTGGTCGTCCCGGCCGCGCTCAAGGTGGCGTACCGGGGCGCGATGACGCTGCGGGCCGCCATGGTGATCGGTGACATGGTCGGCGCGGAGGCAGGGCTCAACATCCTGACCCAGGCCGCCAAGAACGCCGTGATCGACGCGGTGGCACTGAACCGGCTGCGGGCCGCTGCGGTACTGGCCTGGATCAGGGAGTTCCCGGAGAAGGCAGCCGCCTGTGTGCTGCCGTTCGCCAAGCTGCACAGCTTCCAGGCCGGCACACCCGTCCTGATGGCGGACGGGTCCACCAAGCCGATCCAGGACATCGTGGTCGGGGACGTGGTGGCCGGCGCCCCCGGCGGCGGCCGCCTGGAGCAGCACCCGGTGGTGCACACCTTCGCCACCTACACGGACACCGACTTCACCGATCTGACGGTGAGTACGCCGGACGGTCCGCACCGGATCACGGGGACGCAGAACCACCCGTACTACGACGTGACCCGTGGGGCGTTCGTCGACGCCGCCGCCCTCGCCGTCGGCGACCGGCTCCAGAGTGCCGACTCGGCCGCGCTGGTGACGGTGCTGTCGGTGCGCAACTACGTCTCCGCGATGCCGACGTTCGACCTGACCGTCGACTCGCTGCACACGTACTATGTGGTCGCGGGTGGCACCGCGGTGCTGGTGCACAACGCCGAGGACCCGAACTGCGGGCTGGACCTCGCGAAGCTCCTGATCGACGACAACCACATCTGGGAGGGCCACACCCCCGAAGGCCCGAACCTCGACGTGACCAAGACCGAGTACCTGCCGGGCACGACCCCGCAGAGCCGGGCGGCGTTCATCCGGACCGTCCTCGCGAAGGGCAAGCAGGTCTTCGACACCTCGAACAGGGACGGCGAGGTCTGGGAGTACAAGTTCCTCGACGAGGAGGGCAAGCCCAAGGTGATCGGCAAGACCCGGAACGCTGACCCGAACAAGGTGAAGGACCTCTACACGATCCGGGTGTACGTCAACGAGGAGACGCTGGAAATCCGGAACGCGTTCCCGGTCGAGCGGCCGTAGTCGGTGGGAGAACAGATGATCAAGATCGAGTACCTCCGGACCGGTCCGTACGTGGACCGGGGCCGGGAGCACCGGGAGGGAGTGGACCTCGCGGAGGTCAGCCGTGCCGACCTGCGCTGGTACTACTTCATGTCCGACCTGTCCTTCACCGTCGGCGGGGCCGAGATGGCCCCGCCGTGGTCCTGGACTCCGGTGTTCGACTTCCTGTGGTCGATGCACGGGGTGCTGGGGTACCTGGAGCGGGGTGAGCACTCGACGATCGGCTTCACCGAGAACGCCGAGCTGATCGAGTTCACCCCCGAGGCCGGAGCCATCCGGATCACGGCCAGCTACTCGGAGGAGTCGGCACTCTGCCCACTCCCCGAGCTGAGAGACGCATGGCTGGCCTTCCGCCACACCGTGCTCACCGAACTGGGCGCTGAGTACCCGCAGTTGGCCGCCAACCCGGTGCTCGCCGAGCTCCGGCTCTGAGCACGGGGAGGGTCGGCCCGTCACCGCCGCCGACCCTCCCGACCAGCAACACCGAGGGCCGCACTCTCCTCTCGAGGAGGGTGCGGCCCTCGGGCGTTCCGGCGTGTCGTGCTCCTCCGGCACGGGCCGTCAGGCCTCCTCCTCCAGCAGCAGCCTGCGCTCGTTGCGGATCGCGAAGGCCGCCGTGCAGGTCAGGGCCGCCGCGATGACGCCCTCCGCCCAGAAGAACGCGAGGTAGTCCAGCAGGGAGCCGATCGGCGGGGCGCCGGGCGCCGCGTTGCGCATCCCGATGAGCGCGAAGAGGGTCGCGGCCATCCAGCCCATGGCCGGCCAGGTGAGCCCCTGCCGCTTGCGGATGAGCATCTCCGCGCCGCCCAGCACGGCCAGCGCCAGCGCCCACATGGCCACGATCATGAACCAGGCCAGGATGAAGGTGCTGCGGGATCTCGTGAGCCGGGCGTCGAGCCGGGACTCGGCGACGGCCGTCGCCCCGGCGTCGGCGGGCTTGGCATCTGCCGGCCTGGCGACGAAGAACGGGTCGGCGTCCCGGAACGTGATCGCCGTCGGCACGGCCGTGCCACCAGCCGAGGCCGCCCAGCCGGTCGAGATCCGGTAGCGGTCGAAGGGGTAGTCGGAGGCCGGGCCTCCGGACATCGCGAGCGGGACGAACTGGGCCTCGGCGGGTGTCCCGGCCTTGATCTCGACGGGCTTCGCCAGCGCCGTGCCGATGATCTCCACGTCCCGGCCGAAGACCGCCGAGTCGGCCGACCCCTCGGCGAGGCCGCCGTGCGGGACGGCGACGACGACCAGCGTCAGGTCCTGCGTGGTGGCGCTGACCTCCTGCGAGGTGATGTCCAGCTCGATCCAGTCCCCGGACGGCCGGGCACCCAGCTCCCTGGTCTCCTGCCGGGAGTCCCGCTCGTCGAGGTACAGCGCGACGCCCGCCCCGCACAGCGCGAGGATCAGGATCAGGACGAGGATCTGCCGCACGCCCCGGCGGCGCGGCGCCTCCGCCGTCACTGCGTCGACCCGGCAGCGACGGGTTGCTGCTGGGTCGCGCAGTGGATCCCGCCGCCGCCGGAGGCGATGGTGTTGATCTCCACCTGCACGATCCTGCGCCCGGGGTGGAGATCCCGCAGGGTGCCGGCAGCCCGGTCGTCGGCCGCCTGGTCGCCGAAGCGCGGCATGATCAGTCCCCCGTTGACGACGTAGAAGTTGAGGTAGGTCGCGAGGAAGTCCTTCCCCCGGCCCTCGACCGCGGTGAGGTCGGGCTCAGTGAGTTCGACCACCCGCAGCGTTCTGCCCTTGGCGTCGGTGGCGCCCCGCAGCACCGTCAGCGCCTGGTCGGACGCCTTGGACCAGATGTCCGGCGGCGTGTCGGCGGCGGGCCGGTGGAGCACGACCACACCCGGCTCGACGAACCTCGCCAGGGCGTCGACATGGCAGTCGGTGATGTCCTGGCCCGCCACGCCCTGGAACCAGATCACCCGCTGGACACCGAGCAGGTCCTTGAGCACCGCCTCGATCTGGTCGCGGCTCCTGCCGGGGTTGCGGTTCTCGTTGACGAGCGAGCTCTCGGTGGCCATCAGCGTGCCGTCCCCGTCGACCTCCAGCGCGCCGCCCTCCCCCGTGATCGGGGCCTGGACGCGCCTGATCCCGTAGTGGTCGAGGAGGTTGCGGGCGACCTGGCTGTCGTTGCCGTGCGTCTGCTTGCCGCCCCAGCCGTTGAAGTTGAAGTCCAGCCCGGCGAGCCCCTGCGGGCCGGTCACGAAGGTCGGGCCGGTGTCACGGGCCCAGAGGTCGTCCACCATCAGCGGGAGCACCTCGACCGAGGAGCCGCAGAGCTGCCGCGCCTGGTCGGCCTGGTCCGGCCGGGCCATCAGCACCACCGGCTCGAACTGCGCGACCGCCTGGGCCACGTGCGCGATGTCCTGCCGGACGTCGGCCAGTTGGCCGCCCCAGACCTCCTCCAGGGCGGGCCAGGACATCACCGTACGCGTGTGCGGTCGCCACTCCGCGGGCATCGCCGCCGACGTTGCCGAAGCTGAGGCCGCCGCCGACGCCGACGGGCTGCCCGCCGGAGATGCCTCCGGTTCGCCCGACGCTCCACCCGACGCTTCATCCGACGAGGAGGAGGCGCAGCCCTCGGTGACGAGCAGAGCGGCGGCGCCCGTGGCGGACCGGAGCAGCGTACGGCGGGACAGGCTGAGATTCCTCATGAGACCCCGTCATCGAGCAGGTTTCGGTGCGGACATGGCGACTTCCGACCATAGATCGCCGCCGTTCCCGTCGGCGGTGCCCGACCCGCCGCCGTTCGGGCGACCCGCCCGCCGCTACGGTGCCTTGCTCGCCGCCAGCGCACGGCGGGCCACGGCGATCTGCTTCGGGTCCCAGCCCGGACGCGGCACCGACTCCAGCAGCAGCCGGGTGTAGGGGTGCTGGGGGTTGGCCAGGACGCGGTCGGTGCGGCCCGATTCGACGATCCGGCCGTGCCGCATGACGATGACCTCGTCGGTGACGCAGCGCACCACACCGAGGTCGTGGGTGATGAACAGGTAGCCGATGCCGGTCTGTTCGCGGATGTCGGAGAGCAGGTTGAGGATCTGCGCCTGGACGGAGACGTCGAGGGCCGCCACCGCCTCGTCCAGCACCAGGACGGCGGGTTCGATCGCCAACGCCCGTGCGATGGCCACCCGTTGTCGCTGACCGCCGGAGAGCTGCCGGGGCAGGGCGTCGCCCTCCCGGGTGCCGAGGCCGACCTGGTCGAGGAGTTCGGCGATCCGCCGTGGGTGGTCACCGTCCGGGAAGTGCAGCTTGAGGGTCTCGCGCAGCACGGCGTTGACGGTGATGCGAGGGTCCAGCGAGAGGAAAGGGTCCTGGAAGACCATCTGGACCTCGCGGGCCCGTGCCAGCCGCTGGGCCCGGCCGCGCCGGTGCTGGGTGCGGTCCCGGTGGTCGACGAGGACGCGGCCGCTGTCCGGGTGCTCCAGGCCGACGACGATCCGGGCGGTGGTGGTCTTGCCGGAGCCCGACTCGCCGACGATGCCGAGCGAGCCGCCTTCGGCCAGGGTGAAGGAGACGTTGTCGACGGCCTGCACGTCTCCGTAGGCCCGGTGCAGGCCGACGGCCTCCAGGACGGTCTTTCTCATCGGGGTCTCTCCCTTCGGGCTGGTCGTCTCAGGCATCGGCGGCCACCTCCCCGAGTCGGTCGCTGTGGTGGCAGGCAACCAGGCGGTCCGGTTCCCCGCGCCCCGGTCCGCCGACGACCGGGAGCAGCTCGGGTGTCTGCTCGGTGCAGAGCTGGGTGGCCAGCGCGCAGCGGGGGGCGAACGGGCAGCCGGTCAGCTCCTCGCGCAGGCTCGGGGGGCGGCCGTCGATGGCGGCGAGCCGGCCCGCCGGGGCGTCCAGGCGCGGCGTCGAGTTGAGCAGCGCGGCGGTGTAGGGGTGTCGCGGGCGGCTGAACAGGGCTTCGGCCGGGCCGGTTTCGGCGATCCGCCCGGCGTACATGACGTAGACGCGGTCGCTGATGGCGGCGGCGAGGCCCAGGTCGTGGGTGACGAAGAGCAGGCCGGTGCCGAAGCGTGCCTGGAGGTCGCCGAGGAGGGCGATGACCTCGGCCTGGGTGGTGACGTCGAGGGCCGTGGTGGGCTCGTCGGCGAGGATCAGGGCGGGGTCGCCCATCAGGGCCGCTGCGATCATGACGCGTTGCAGCATGCCGCCGGAGAGCTGGCCCGGGTACTGGCGCAGTGCGGCGGAGGTGAGACCGACGGCGTCGAGCATCTCGGCGGCCCGTTCGGTGGCGGCCTGGGCGGCCTGGCGGCCGCCTCGGCGGGTGCTCTCGGTGAGGAAGTCCCCGATGCGGCGCAGTGGGTTGATGGCCGCGCGCGGGTCCTGGAAGATCATGGCGGCGGTGGTGGTGCGCAGTCGGCGGAGCTGATCCGGGGTCATGGTGAGGACGTCGTCACCGTTGACCCGTACGGCGCCTTCGGTGGTGGCGCCCGGCGGGAGCAGGCCGAGGACGCTGCGGGAGGTGAGGCTCTTGCCGGAGCCGGACTCCCCCACCAGGGCGACGGTCTCCCCCGCGTCGACGGTGAGGTCGACGCCGGCGAGGACGGGCCGGGTGGTGTTCGGCAGCTGCAGGCGGTAGCCCCGGATGTCGAGTGTGGTCGTCGGTGTGGTGATCGGTGTGGTCATCGGTCCCTCCTGGCGACCTGGTCGGCCCAGCGTTCGCCGACCACGTTGAAGGCGACGACGGTCAGCACGATCGCGGCGCAGGGCAGGATCGCCGACAGGGGGTAGCCGTGCTGGATGGCTGACTGGCCGTCGAAGACCATCCGACCCCAGTCGGGGGTCAGCGCGGGGACGCCGAGCCCGAGGAAGGAGAGGCCGGCCAGGTCGATGAGGGCGTAGCCGAAGTTGACGGTGGACTGGGCGAGGATCACCGGGGCGATGCCGGGCAGGACGTGCCGCAGGCAGATCTGCAGGCCGGAGTGGCCCTGCACCTGGTAGGCCTCGACGTACGGGCGCCGCCGTTCGGTGAGGACGAGCGAGCGGGTGAGGCGGCTGACGTAGGGGAGGTAGGCGACGGCGAGTGCGATGACCGGGGCGAGCAGCCCCTCGCCGTAGACCGCGACGATCAGGATCGCCAGCAGCATGCCGGGGAAGGCGAAGACCAACTCGGTGGAGCGGGAGAGGACGGAGTCCAGCCAGCCGCCGCGCCAGGCGGCGACGACGCCGATGGCGACGCCTGCCAGGGTGGAGAAGGCGACGACCCCGAGCGGGCCGAGCAGCGAGGTGCGGGCTCCGAGCACGAGACGGGAGAGGGTGTCCCGGCCGGAGGCGTCGACGCCGAGCAGGTGGTCGGCGGAGGGCCCGGCGAGGGCGTTGCCGAGGTCGACGGCGTTGGGGTCGTACGGCACGATCCAGGGGGCGAGCACCGCGACCAGGACGATCAGGATGCCGAAGCCGAGGCAGATCCGGTAGAGGGGTGCGCGGGTGGTCCTGATCCGGCCGAGGCCGGGGCGGCGCAGTGTCGTGGCGGTCATCCGGCGGCCCTCCTCGGTGCGAGGGTGACGCGCGGGTCGACCAGCGGGTGGAGCAGGTCGACGACGAGGTTCACCGCCATGAAGAGGCCGACCATGAGCAGCGAGATGGCCTGCACGGTGGGGAAGTCCTTGGTCGTGGTGGAGAGTTCGAGGAGTTGGCCGATGCCGCCGACGCTGAACGCGGACTCCACCAGCACGGTGCAGACCAGCAGCGTGGAGACGATCAGGCCGCCCGTGGTGAGGACGGTGCCGAGCGCGTTGCGGAAGACGTGCCGGCGGATCACCTGGTGCTCGGAGACGCCCCGGCTGCGGGCGACCGTGACGTGCTCCTGGCCGAGGGTCTCCAGCATCGCGGCGCGGGTGACGCGGGCGAGCATGCCGATCAGGTAGAGCGCGAGCGCGACGGCGGGCAGGGTGAGGTGCCAGAGCAGTTGCCCGAAGCCGTCGCCGGTGCCGCCGGTGGGGAACCAGCCCAGCTTCACCGCGAACAGGCCCTGGAGCAGGACGGCCGCGACGAAGGACGGGGTGCCGACGGCGACGGTGGTGGCGACCAGGATGGTGGAGTCGGTGGCGCCGCCCCGGACGGCGCCGATCCAGCCGAGCACCAGGCCGAGGGCGACGACCAGCACCAGCGCCATGGCGACCAGCAGCAGGGTCGCGGGCAGCCGGTCGGCCAGCAGCCGGGAGACGTCGGTGCGGTAGGTAATCGAGCGGCCGAAGTCGCCGTGCAGGACTTGGCCGAGCCAGCGCAGGTACTGGAGCAGGAAGGGCTCGTCCAGGTGGTACTGGTCGTTGATCGCCTGGAGGGCCTCCGGGGAGGCCGAGCGGCCGGAGAGCAGGAAGCTCGCGGGGTTGCCCGGTGCCAGGTACATCGCGCCGAAGATCACGAACGAGGCGCCGAGCAGGGTGGCCGCCATCTCGGCCAGCCGCCGGGCGGCGAATCTCAGGAAGCCCACCACGTTCGGGAGGCCCGCCGGTCCGGGACGACTCACTGCGCCGCCCCGACGTCGGCCGCCCACGGGTAGTACATGTACGAGATGGTGGTCGGCGCGCCGGTGAGCCGCTTGTTCAGGAACACGGCGGTGGGCCACTCGGCCACCGGGATCCACAGCAGTTGGTTGGACGCGGCCTTCTGGAGCTGCGCCTCGACGGCGTAGCGCTGGGCCGGGTCGGCGGTCTCGGTGGCCTTCTTGACCAGGTCGTCGAAGGCGGGGTCGCTGAACTTCGCGTAGTTCTGGAAGGCGCCGGTCTTGAAGTTCGCCAGCAGGTCCAACGGGTCGGTGATGGAGTCGTAGTACGTCTCCGGGAACATGTCGATGCCCTCGCGGGCCTTCTCGTCGGTGAACAGCGCGGTGAAGGCGTTCGGCGCGATGGTCTTGAGCTGGACGTTCAGCCCGATCTTGGCGCCTGCGGACTGGACGGCGGTGGCCAGCAGCGACACGTCCTGGCCGATCGAGCTGGTCGCCACCGTGACGGTCTTGCCGGTGGCGCCGGCCTCCTTGATCAGGGCCTTGGCCTGCTCGATGTCCGGGGCGGTCGGGGTGAGGCCGCTGAACGCGTCCTTCCTGACCTGTTCGGGGGCCGCCGCCCAGGCGGCACGGGTGGTGAGCGAGCCGGTGACGGTGCCCGCGCCGCCGAGTCCGGACTTCACGAAGCCGGAGCGGTCGAGCGCGAGCGACAGCGCGCGGCGGACCCGGAGGTCGCCGAGCGGGCCCTGCATGTTGGTGACGTTGACGTTGACGGTGCTGAGGCCCTCGCCGAAGTAGAGCGTGCCGACCTTGCTGCTGCGCAGCCGGTCGTAGCTCTCGGTGGGGATCAGGTAGCCGCCGTCCGCCTCACCGCTGATCATGGCGTTGACGCGGGCCGAGGAGTCGGTGAGGAAGCTGAACACCGCCTTCGCCGACTTTGCCTTGGTGCCCCAGTAGCCGTCGAAGCGCTGGAGTTCGATGGACTGGCCCTTGTTCCAGGTGCCCAGCCGGTACGGCCCGGTGCAGTCCAGGCTGCCGGAGGTGCCGTAGTCCTTGCCCGCCGCCTCGACCCCGGCCTTGGACGCGACGACTCCGGCGGCGGTCGCCAGGTACTGGTTGAACTGCGAGTCGGGCCGAGTCAGCTTGACGGTGACCTGGAGCGGGCCGGTCTTGGTGATGGTGCTGACGTTCTGGAACTGCTGGGCCCAGGCCGCGGCGTTGTCCGGGTTCATCTGGCGGCCGAGGCTGTAGACCACGTCGTCGGCCGTCAGCACGCTGCCGTCGTGGAAGTGCACGCCGGGCCGCAGGTCGTAGACCCAGGTGGTCGGGTCGGGGTTGGTCGCCTTCTCCGCGAGCCCGGGGGCGAGCGTCAGCTGCGGGGTCCACCGCATCAGGCTCTCGCAGACGTTGGAGAGGATGGTGTTCTGCGGGTAGTCGAACGCGTAGATGTAGTCCAGCGTCGGGGGCTCCGCGTACACCGCCCAGGTGAAGGAGTCGAGCTGCCCCTTGGCAGCGGGGGTGGTCGCGGACAGCTCGAAGGCCTGCTCGTTGCCGGTGCCGCCGCTCTTCGGCGGTCCGGCGCAGGCGGCCAGCAGGGTGAAGGCGGCGAGGGCCGCGGTCGGCAGGGCGTACCGGCGGTACGGGGATCTGCGCCCGTGGGACGGGGAGGGGGTTCCTGGCATCGGGGCTCTCTCTTCCGTGCTCAACGTGGGGGTGGCGAGGGAGTCGTGCGGCGGCAGCGGGGCGCTGCTCAGACGGCGGGCACCTGCTGGGTGATGCAGTGAACACCACCACCGCCGTACGCGACCACCCTGGTCGGCACGCCGACGACCTTGCGGCCGGGCAGCGCGGCGGCGATCACCGCGAGCGCCCCCTCGTCCTCGGGGATACCGGCCGTGGGGACGACGACTCCGCCGTTGGCGATGTAGAAGTTGAGGTAGCCGACCTCCGTCTCCTTGCCGTTGACCTCGACGAACGCGCTCTGCGGCAGGTCGATGATCTCCAGCTTCCGCCCCTGGGCGTCGGTCGCGGCCTCGAGTACGGCGCGGTTCTCCCGCATCCGCTCGAAGTCGGGGTGGGCCGGGTCGCTCGGGAGCTGCACGACCACCTTGCCGGGGGCGACGAACGCGCAGACACCGTCCACGTGGCCGTCGGTCTCGGTGTCCAGCAGGCCGCCGTACGGCAGCCAGATCACCGTGGTGACGCCGAGCTTCGCGATCAGCTCGGCCTCGATCTCCGCCTTGCTCATCCCCGGGTTGCGGTTGGGGTGCAGCAGGCACTGCTCGGTGGTGATCAGCGTGCCCTCGCCGTCGACGGTGATCGCCCCGCCTTCGAGGATCATCCGGGAGTCGATCCGGTCGACGCCGAGGCGCTCCAGCAGCGCGGCGGCGATCCGGTCGTCGGTGTCGTACGGGTGGTGCTTCTCCCCCCACGCGTTGAAGCGGAAGTCCGCGCCGGCCCGGCGGCCCTCGGAGTCGAGCACGAAGATCGGGCCGGAGTCACGGAACCACGAGTCGTCAAGCGGCAGCTCCACCACCTCGACCCCGTCCCCGCACAGCTCACGGGCCTCCGCGCCCTGGCCGGGCCTGGCGACCATGGTCACCGGCTCGAACTCGGAGATCGCCTTGGCGACCTGCGCGTACTCCTGCTTGGCGTCCTCGAAGGTCTCGCCCCACAGCTCCTGCCTGGTCGGCCAGGCCATCAGGCACGCCTCGTGCTCGGTCCACTCGGCCGGCATCCGGAAACTCATAGCGACTCTTCTCCTGGCTGGGGGGGTGGGGTGTGAGCGACATCCTGCTCCGAACTGAAAATTCAGTCAATACCTGCGAGCCGATACGTCCGCGCCGCACGTGACAGGCCCTGGAGTGCCCGACTTCTCCGTGTACCGGCCCATGGAAGCATCGCCGCGAGGGGGCGGTACTGGGCCCGGCAGCGTGATCTTCAACCGATCCTGACTCTTTGGTCAGAAAATCTCCCCATGCCTGCCCGTCGGCGGGTAGAGTCATCGCTCGTGTCCGACCGTCGAACAGAGATACTCAGAGCCGCCACCCGGGTGATCACACGGCGCGGCGTACGCGGGCTACGCGTCGGCGAGCTGGCCGCCGAGGCGGGGGTCTCGACCTCGCTGATCTACTACCACTTCACCGACCGCGCCGGAATCCTCCGCCAGACGCTGGAGTTCATCAGCGACCGGGCCGACCGCTACACCGCCGAGCGCGAGCCCGGAGCACACCCGACCGACCCCCGGACGGAGCTCGAGCAGGTCCTGCTCCTCGAGCTCCAGGACACTCCCGAAGTACGGGAGAACAGCACCGCCTGGGGCGAGTTGCGAGCCAGCGCCATCTTCGAGCCCGACCTGCGGGAGGAGCTCGCCAAGGCCACCCACACCTGGGTCCACGAGATCGCCGAACTCCTCGGCCGCGCCCACCCGATGGGAACAGCCCCCGCCCACGCCGCCTCCGCCGAACGCCTGACCTCCCTCATCGAGGGCCTCAGCGTCCGCTGGCTCAGCGGCTCCCTACCGCTGGAGCACGCCCGCCACCTGCTCCGAGGCGCCATCGAGGCGGAGCTCGACCACAGCTGACCGGCGAGCATCCGGCACGGCGGACATTCCGGTTGCCGGGCGAGGGCGGCTTCACGGCCGTTGTGCGGGTGGTGGTTGAAGGGTCGGCCAGCGGGTGAGCATGTCGGCGCGCACAGCTGCGGTCAGGTGTACCGTGCCTGCCGGGTCGCCGTCGGCGTCAGCGTCGGTCATCCGGCTGACGCCCCCCCCCGCTGCCGATCCTGACGACTACTCCAATCGGCCTGAGGGCCTGGCAACCACTGGGGCTCACGCCAGGAGATAGCGGTCGAGGACCAGGGCCAACTGCTCGATCCAACCGTTGAGGCGGGAAGCGCGCCGCGTGCCCAGCCAGCAGCGGAAGGTGGTGCCGTCGTGGCGATGGACGGTCACCCTGAGCCGCTTGGGCTCCGCGGTGTACTCAACGGTCCTGATCTCGGCCCAGGTGAACTCAGCGCTCTCCTCGTCGGATTCGATCGCCACACCGCGTCCGTCGATGGCGACACTGTTCCTTCGGTCTGCGGCGATGAATGCGATCTCGTCGCCGTCCTCGTCCTCGCTCGCGGCCCGAGGCTCGGCACGGACGGTCGGCGGGTGGCTCGCCGGAACCGTCTCGACAGGCTTCTGCTCTGCCCACTCGATCACGGTGGGGGTGTACTGCGCGGAGGCCGGCACGAACAGGTCCAGGAGCCGATCCGGTGTGGGCCGCAAGGCCGGGTCCTTGGCCAGGCAGGCGGCGACGACCTGGCGCATCCCCTCCGGTACTGCGGACAGGTCCGGCGCTTCGTGCACCGAGCGGTACATCAGCCCGATGGGCGTGCCGACCCCGAACGCACTGCCGCCGGCAGCGGCGACCAACACCGCGCCGAGCGCGAACACATCGGCGGCGCCACTCACTTCGAGCCCCTGGGCCTGCTCAGGGGCAAGGAACCCGGGCGTGCCGAAGGCGGCTCCGGTCATGGTCAGCCGGGTCGACTCAACAGCCCGCGCGATACCGAAGTCCAGGACACGAGGACCGTCCTCGGCCATGATGATGTTGCCGGGCTTGAGGTCGCGGTGGACCAGGCCGCAGGCGTGGACGGCCACCAGGGCCTCGGCCAGCGCCGCGCCCAGCATGCGCAACCGCTCCTCGCTCATCGGCCCCTCGGCTGCGAGCAGTCCGGACAGCGTGGGCCCCGGCACGTACGCCGTGGCGAGCCAAGGCGCCTCCGCCTCCGGATCTGCGTCCACCACCGGGGCCGTGTGGAATCCGCCGACCCGACGAGCCGCAGCGACTTCGGCCCGGAACCGCTCGCGAAAGTGCGGATCGGCGGCAAGCTCCGGGCGCGCCACCTTGACGGCCACCGCACGGCCCCCACGCGAACGCGCCAGAAAGACGGTTCCCATCCCCCCGGCGCCCAGTTCGCGTTCGACGGTGTAGCTGCCGATGCGCCTAACCCCGTCCGCCTCGAACTCCATACTTTGCACGCCTCCCCGAGTCTTGGCGCTCACCAGTATGGCCGACACTCTCAGTGCACCCATCGCTGCCTCGGATGTCGGTGGCGGTTGACCGGAGTCCCGGATCGCTACTGGTGCTGGCCTGACGGTAGGTCAGCATCGCGCCCAGCCGCAGTGAGGGCCGTGTGCAGTTGCGCGTAGGTGGGGGCGAGGAGCCGCAGTTGTGCTGCTGCGGCCTGGTCGTCGCCGTGTACCAGGGGGTACTGCAGGCTGCCCAGGATGCGGGCCTGGCGCTGTGCGATGGAGGCCGCGTGCGACAGCCCCAACTCTTCCAGGCACATCGCCGCGTCGTTCAGGCGGCGTGCTCCCACGCGGACGCCGAATGCGGTGAGGAGTGTGCGGATGCCGGGGGGCGTGCCCTGGGCGACCAGGTCGGCGAGCGTCTCGATGGCGGCGGCTCCGCCCAGGGAGCCGGGAGGCATGGGCAGATCGTCACGGCCGACCAGCCACCGTGCGGCTTCCGGCAGTGACTGCCGCAGGGCGTCGACGGGAGCGACCCGGCGGTGGCGTACGAAGGCGGCCCGCAGCACGAAGGGGGCGTCGATGTAACTGATCGACTTCGCCTCCCACGCGGCGAGGAAGGCCTGCGTGGGCAGTGTCGCGTAGGGGTGGCCGTGGGGGTCGTGGAGTTCGATGCTGTCCTGGTCGGCGGCGAGCACTACGACGTAGTGGTCGCCGCCGTCGGCGTTCGGTGTGCCGGGCTGGTACAGCAGCAGGCCCATGTCCACCGGCCCGACCAGGACCGGCCCCCGCGAGCAGGCGGCCAGCAACCGTTCCAGCGCCTCGGCCGGCGTCCCGCCGTCGCTGCGCTCGCAGCTCCAGCCCAGGAGCGAGACTGCGGCGTCGAGGCCGATCT
The DNA here is from genome assembly GCF_052076145.1 of Kitasatospora sp. McL0602. Classification (NCBI taxonomy): domain Bacteria; kingdom Bacillati; phylum Actinomycetota; class Actinomycetes; order Kitasatosporales; family Streptomycetaceae; genus Kitasatospora; species Kitasatospora sp. McL0602. Next base: position 378,279 of record NZ_CP197246.1, read on the forward strand.
CGGGGTGCCAGCCGTAGGGGTCGAACAACGGCAGGGATCCGGCGATGAGCTGGGCGCCGAAGGGTGAGCCGGTCAGCGTCTCGATGACTGCGGTGGAGGGAGCCTCCCCACCCAGCATCATGGCCAGCGAGTTCGTGTAGCAGTACGGGCCGGAGCCGACGTAGCCGAGCACAGGGAGTCCTTCGTGGTGACAGCGGTGACCCTCACCGGCGGACTGCCGGGCAGGTGAGAGCAGTCAACCCCCTCACACACTGTCAGGGTCAACCTCGAGGGCAGACAGCGGGGGGCCGCAGCCGACACACCCGGCTGCGACCCCCGTTGTCCGTGCAGGTTCCTCAGAGGAAGTACAGCCGGCTGAGCGAGACGCTGTCGGCGGGCTCCGAACAGAGCGGCTCGCCGTCGAGGGACACCAGGCCCGTGTGGGGGTGGACGTCGACCAGACCCGTCCGGGCGTTGCGGAGCATGTTCTTCGGCCCGATGCCTCGGGTGTTGCGGACGCCCACCCGGCGGCGGCGGGTCGGCATCTTGTCCCCGTTCTGGACGGCGGCTTGGGCGACGAAGGCGACGGAGATGTCGGCTGCGGTGGTGCCGTGGGCGCCGAACTGGGGGCCGAGGACGAGGGGTTCGCAGCGGTCGGTGGAGGCGTTGGGGTCGCCGGTGACGCCGTAGGCGGGGAATCCGGCCTTGAGTACGAGCTGCGGTTTCGCTCCGAAGTACTGCGGCCACCAGAGGACGATGTCGGCGAGTTTGCCGATTTCGATGGAGCCGACTTCGTGGGCGAGGCCGTGGGCGATGGCGGGGTTGATGGTGAGTTTGGCGATGTAGCGCAGGACGCGTTCGTTGTCGTCGCCGCTGTCGTTGGTGCCGTAGGAGCCTTCGCCGTCGAGGGGGCCGAGTTCGGTCTTCATTTTGCCGGCCATGGCGAAGGTGCGGCGCACGGTTTCGCCGGCGCGGCCCATGCCTTGGGCGTCGGAGGAGGTGATGCCGATGACGCCGAGGTCGTGGAGGACGTCTTCGGCGCCCATGGTGCCGGCGCGGATGCGGTCGCGGGCCATGGCGGCGTCGCCGGGGAGGTCGACCTTGAGGTCGTGGGCGGAGACGATCATGCCGAAGTGCTCGCCGAGGGCGTCGCGGCCGAACGGCAGCGTCGGGTTGGTGGAGGACCCGATGACGTTCTCGACGCCCGCCATCTTCAGCACGTTGGGGACGTGTCCGCCGCCGCAGCCTTCGATGTGGAAGGCGTGGATGGTGCGGCCCTCCAGCACGGCGAGGGTGTCCTCCACCGACAGGCACTCGTTGAGGCCGTCGGTGTGGAGGGCGACCTGGACGTCGTACTCCTCGGCGACGCGCAGGGCGGTGTCGAGGGCGCGGGTGTGGGCGCCCATGTCCTCGTGGACCTTGAAGCCGGAGGCGCCGCCCTCGGCGAGCGCCTCGATGAGGGGGGCGGGGTCGGAGGAGGAGCCGCGGCCGAGGAAGCCGATGTTGACGGGCCAGGCGTCGAAGGCGTTGAAGGCGTGCCGCAGCGCCCACGGGGAGTTGACGCCGACGCCCCAGACGGGGCCGAACTCCTGGCCGATGATCGTGGTGACGCCGGAGGCGAGGGAGGCCTCCATGATGCGCGGCGACAGCAGGTGGACGTGGGTGTCGATGGCTCCGGCGGTGGCGATCATGCCCTCACCCGAGACGATCGTCGTCCCGGTGCCGACGACGACGTCGATGTTGTCGAGGGTATCGGGGTTGCCGGCGCGGCCGATGGAGGCGATGCGGCCGTCGATGAGGCCGATGGAGGTTTTGCGGATGCCTTGGACGGCGTCGATGACCAGGACGTTGCTGATGACGACGTCGCAGGTGTCGCGGACGGCGGCGGCTTTGAGGTGGAGGCCGTCGCGGGCGGTCTTGCCGAAGCCGGCGAGGAACTCCTCGCCGGGGGCCTGGGAGTCGGACTCGACCCGGACGATCAGCCCGGAGTCACCGAGGCGGATCCGGTCACCCGCCCGGGGGCCGTGCACGGCGATGTAGTCGTGCGCGTCGATGCTGCCCGCCGGAGCCGCTCCGGGGCGGCCGTGACAGCCTGCGGCGTCGAAGATGCTGCCACTCATGCCTGCTCCTGGTATTCCGTGAGGTAGCCGGTCGCGCGGGCCTTGTCCAGCGCCTGCTCTCGCGCACCGGATGCGTCCAGCGGGCCGTCGACCAGCCCGGCGAAGCCGATCGCGACCCGCGCGCCGCCGATGGGAATGAGCCCGACCTCGACGGTGGCGCCGGGGTCGAAGCGGACGGAGGACCCGGCGGGGACGGCGAGGTGGGTGCCGTAGGCGCTGGCGCGGTCGAAGGCCAGCCGGGGGTTGGCCTCGAAGAAGTGGAAGTGCGAGGTCACCGAGATCGGCACGGCGGAGGTGTTGCGGACCGGGAGAAGCACCGTCGGCTCGGCGGGCCCGTACCCGTGCCCGGCCCCGGGGAGGGCCGCCCCGGGGGCGTCGTCGCCGAGCGAACCCGCCCTGTGGAACGGGTCATTGATGACGCACAGCCGGGTGCCGTCGTCGAAGACGGCCTCCACCTGCACGGTGGTGACCACGTCGGCGACGCCGGGCACAACGTCCTCGGCGCCGAGCACCGTACGTCCGGCCTCGATCGCCTCGGCCAGCCTGCGGCCGTCGCGGGCGGCCTCGCAGACGGTGTCGGCGATCAGGGCGGTCGCCTCGGGGACGTTCAGCTTGACGCCGCGTGCGCGGCGGGCGCGGGCCAGCTCGGCCGCTGTGAAGATCAGCAGCCGGTCCCGCTCGGTGGGGGTCAGTCGCACGGTTCCTCTGTCTGAGGTAGGGGGACGGTGGTCGAAGCAGCGGCCTGGCCGTCGGGGTGTCAGGCCGCCGGCTTGCCGGGCTGGTCGTGGGTCGAGCAGTGGATGCCGCCGCCGCCGGAGGCGATGTTGTCGATCTTCAGCGGCACGATGTCGCGGCCGGGGAAGTGCTCGCGCAGGATCTGCTGCGCCCGGTCGTCCGCCGCGGAGTCGCCGAACCTGGGCAGGAACAGCGACTTGTTGGCGACGTAGAAGTTGATGTACGAGGACACGAAGGCGTCACCCTTGCCGGTGATCCGGTCCGGGTCCGGCTGGGGCAGCTCGATGACCGTGAGCGGCTTGCCGGTGGCGTCCGTCGCGTCCTTGAGCACCTCCTTCGCCTGTGCGGCGGAGCGCGACCAGACGTCCTCGGGGGCTCCGGGGAACGGCTGGTCCAGCAGGACGACGCCCGGGGCGGCGAAGCGGACCAGGCAGTCGACGTGCGCGTCGGTGATGTCCTTGTCCCGGACGCCGGCGAACCAGATCACCTTGCTCACTCCGAGCGCCTTCTTGAGCTCGGCCTCGATCTCGTCCCGGCTCTTGCCGGGGTTGCGGCGCTCGTTGACCACCGAGCTCTCGGTGACCAGCAGGGTGCCCTGCCCGTCGGTCTCGAACGACCCGCCCTCGGCGACGACCGGAGTCCCGATCCGCGGAATCCCGTACTTGCCGAGGACCGCTTCGGCGAGCTTGGTGTCGTTGCCGTGCTCCTTCTGCTTGTTCCCCCAGCCGCTGAAGTTGAAGTCGACGCCCTTGAGCGTCCCGGAGTCCTCCACGAACACCGGGACGGTGTCGCGCGCCCACAGGTCGTCCACGGCCAGCGCGACGACCTCGACGTCCGAGCCGCAGGCCCGCTGCGCGGCGCCCTCCTGCCCGGGGCGGGCGAACATGACGACCGGCTCGTAGCCGCCGACGGCACGTGCCAGACCAGCGATGTCCTGGCGTACGTCCGGCAGTTGGCTGTCCCAGATGCCGGTCGACGCCGGCCAGGACATGAACGTACGGGCGTGGCTCTCCCACTCGGCGCCGAACCGCCGTCCCGGTGTCGCTCCCTGACTCAGAGCAGTGGACGAGGACGGCGCCGAGGACGTTCCCGGCTCGGCCTCCTCCTCCAGCGGGGCGCAGGCCACGCCACCGAGGGCGAGCAGACCGGCACCGGCTGCGGATCGCAGCACGGTTCGACGGGACAGGGAGAAAGCTGACACGGGACACTCCGGCACAGGGGGAACGGCTGGGCTTGTTCTCAGGACTTTGTTCTCGGACTTCAACCGCGCGCGGCGGCCAGGGCCGCCGGGCGCGTCACGGCAGCGGCTCGTGCATCGTCGAGCAGTGGATGCCGCCGCCGCCCGCCATCAGGCGGTCGACGTCGAGCTGGACGACCTCGCGCCCGGGGAACGCCACCGCCAGAGCCTGTCTGGCGGCGTCGTCCTTCACCACGTCGCCGAACTGCGCCGTGATCACGGCCCCGTTGACGACATGGAAGTTCAGGTAGGAGTCGACGAACTTGGAGTCCCTCGACCGCACGGTGTCGGGGCCCTCGACGCGGATCACCTGCAAGCGTCTGCCCCTGGCGTCGGTCGCCCCGGACAGGATGTCGAACTGCTCGCGGGCGTCGCGGGCCCAGACGTCCCGGCGGTCCGCCGGCGGCACCTGCACCATCACCACGCCCGGACGGACGAACCGGGAGGTCACGTCGACGTGGTCGTCCGTGATGTCCTTGCCCTTGATGCCGGGCACCCAGATCATCTTGTCCGCACCGTACGCGTCGAGGACCGCGTCTTCGACCTCGTCGCGGCTCATCCCCCGGTTGCGGTTCTTGTTGACGAGGCTGCTCTCGGTGGCCAGCAGGGTGCCGTCGCCGTCCGCCTCGACCGCGCCGCCCTCGCCGACGAACTCCGCCCGGCTGAACGGCAGACCGAGCCGGCCAGCGACGCCCCACGCGACCTCGGCGTCGTCACGGTGGGTCTGCTTGTTGCCCCAGCCGTTGAAGTTCAGGCCGACGGCGTCGAGCCCGCCGAGGCCGTCCCGCCGGAACACCGGCGCGGTGTCGCGCATCCAGAGGTCGTCCGTCGGGATCGAGCCGGTCACCGTGACCATCGGTCCGCAGCCGGACCGGGCGGTGGTCACGTCCTCCTCCGGCGCGCACATGACCACCGGTTCGTAGCGCGCGATCGTCCGCGCGATCAGGGCGATGTCCTGCTGCACACCGGCCAGCTGCCGGCCCCAGACGGACCTGCGGGACGGCCACGACATCCAGGTCCGCGCGTGCGGCACATCGTCCCTGTCCACGTACCAGCGCCTCGACGCCGCACTCGTGTTCATTGTGATTCTCCAGATCGGGTGTCGCGGGTTCCTGCCGCCGCTCTCGCCGCATGCTTACTCTGACACTGACTGAAAATTCAGTCAATACTATCGACCCAATGAAGGCCGGGCGCGTCGTGCGCCCGGCCGCAGGCCGTCCTCGGCTGCGCGTCAGCCGCGCAGCCGCTCCAACTCGCCGTCGATCGCCGCCGCCATCAGCTCACGCGCGTGCGCCACCGGCAGGCTCCCGCTCAGCCAACGCATGCTCAGCCCCTCGACGAGCGCCGTGAGCCGCTCGGCCGAGCCGGCCAGCGTGGCGGCCCCGGCCATCGGCCGGACCTTGCCCAGCAGGGCGGCAACCTCCTGCACCCACACCAGCGTCGAGCGCGCCAGGTCCTCGCGCAGCTCGGGTTCGAACACCGCGCTGGCCCGCAGCTCACCCCAGGCCGTGCTGTTCTCCCGCACCTCCGGCGCGTCCTGGAACTCCAGCATCAGCGTCTGCTCCAGCTCACCCCGGCCGTCCAGCGGCTCGGCGTCGGCGTCGCGCTCCGTCGTGTACCGCTCGGCGCGGTCGTTGATGAACTCCAACGTCGCCCGCAGGATGCCGGTGCGGTCCTTGAAGTGGTAGTAGATCAGCGCCGTGGACACACCCGCCTCGGCGGCGAGCTCCTCGACCCGGAGCCCCCGCACGCCCCGCCGCGCGATGACCCGCGCGGCAGCTTCCATGATTCCTGTTCTACGGTCAGCCACAGGCCAACACCCTACCTGCGGTGAGCCCGCAGGCCGAGCCGCATTCCTGACCGAAATTACAGTCCCTCCTCCGCGGCTCCACGGCTCCGACCGTTCACCCCGTTGCACGGCGCTGTGGAGCCGGTCCGCCGGGCGTCCGTCTGCTCTGCTGGGAGGCACCCATCGTGTGCCTGCCCGAGGAGTGACCTTGCCCCGCACGCCCCGCCCGCCCCGCCTCGCCGGACTGCTCGGTGCGGCCACCGCCGCCCTGTCCCTGCTCGCCGCCAGCCCCGCCGTCGCCGTCGCACCGCCGCTCTCCGCGCCCCGGATCGCCGCGCACTTCGACCTCGCCCAGGGACAACAGCCGGAGAACATCGCCGTCGAACCGGACGGGTCGGCGGATCTCACCTTCTCCTTCGCCCGCCAGATCGCCCGCGTGAGCACCGACGGCGAGCTCACCGTCCTGGCCACCCTCCCCGCACCCGCGCACCCGGCCACGCCGGTGCTCGGAGCCGCAGTCGTCAGCGGCATCGCACGGGCCCACGACGGCACCCTCTACTTCGCGTACGCCACCGGCACCGACGACCTCACCGGCATCTGGCGGCTCTGCCCCGGCGGCCTACCCGAGCGGATCTCGGCCTTCCCCGCCGAAAGCCTGCCCAACGGCCTCGCCCTGGACGAGCACGCGGGCCTGCTGTACTCGTCCGACTCCGCGCTCGGCCTCGTCCGGACGGTCCCGGTCACCGGCGGAGCCCCCGCCGCCTGGGCCTCCGGTGCCGAGCTGAGGCCCACCGCCGCATTCGGCGCCAACGGCCTCAAGGTGCACCACCACGCCGTCTGGGTCACCAACACCGACGCCGGGACGCTGCTGCGCATCCCGATCCGCGCCGACGGCTCCGCCGCACCGGCCGAGACCCGGGCCAGCGGCCTCGCCGGCATCGACGACTTCGCCTTCACCGGGCACGGCGACGCGCTGATCGCCGCCCTCAACCCCTCCAGCGAGGCGATGTACATCGCCGAGGACGGCAGCCACCACACCGTGCTCACCGCCGCCGACGGCCTCTCCAACCCGACCTCGGTCGCTGTCCACGGCGACACCGTCTACCTGCCGAGCGCCGCCTACTTCTCCCAGCAGGACCCCAACCTGCTGCTCGCCACCCTGGAGCGCTGACCCCGCTGACCGGGCGGGCGGCGGGGTCGGCCACGGGGTCGGGTACGGACCGGGTGTAAGCGCCACCTAGTCTGGTTCGACGCAAGCAAAACGGACGAACCGGACCAGCGCGGCCGGACCGGCCGGACGTACGAGGGAAAGCAGGACCCGCCGATGGGCGACGGCATGGCAGGGATGCACCACCACGGGGGGATGGGGGTGCTCGACCCCTTCTCCGCCTCCGCCGCCCTCACCTGGTCGCCGGACTGGCCGTTCCTGATCGGCTGCCTGGTCGCGCTGGCGCTGTACGGCACGGGCGTGGTGCGGCTGCGGCGGCGCGGCGACCGCTGGCCGGTCGGCCGGGCGATCGCCTGGCTGGCCGGTGTCGGCAGCATCCTGCTGGTGACGTGCAGCGGGCTGAACGACTACGGCATGGTGCTGTTCAGCGCGCACATGATGCAGCACATGGTGCTCTCCATGCTCTCGCCGATCCTGCTGCTGCTCGGCGCGCCGATCACCCTGGCGCTGCGCACGCTGCGCCCCGCCCGCAAGGGCAGCGGCCGGGGGCCGCGCGAGCTGCTGGTCGCACTGCTGCACAGCCGGTTCGTCCGGGTGATCTCGCACCCGGCGTTCACCATCCCGCTGTTCGTGGCCAGCCTGTACGGGCTGTACTTCACGCCGCTGTTCGACTTCCTGATGCAGTACCGGCTCGGGCACATCGGGATGATGGTGCACTTCCTCGCCGCCGGGATGCTCTTCTTCTGGCCGATCATGGGCGTCGACCCGGGGCCGCACCGGCCGGGCTTCGTGATGCGGATCATCGAGCTGTTCATGGGGATGCCGTTCCACGCCTTCTTCGGCGTGGCGGTGATGATGGCCACCAGTTCGCTGGTGACCACCTTCGGCACGGGCAGCGCCCCGGCGGGGACGAACCTGCTGGACGACCAGAAGATGGCCGGTGGCATCACCTGGGCGTTCGGGGAGATCCCGACCGCCGTGGTGCTGATCGCGCTGACCCTCCAGTGGGCGAAGTCGGAGGAGCGGCAGGCCCGCCGCAAGGACCGGGCGGCCGACCGCGACGGCGACGCCGAGCTGGTCGCCTACAACGCCTACCTCGCGGCGCTGGAGCAGCGCGGCAAGCGCAGCACGGCCGGGTCGGCCGTCGCCCCACCGACCGTCGCCCCACCGGTCGCCGACGCGGGCTGACGGAAAGCCCAGACCGCCAGGTCAGCCGATGCCCTGGCGGTCCGGGGCGAGGGCGAAGGCCCGGTTCTGCCGGTCCGGCACCTCGGCGGCGACGGCGCGCTCCAGCAGTTCGCGCTGGACGAGCAGGGACGGGCTGCGCTCGGCGGGCGCGATCCGCAGCAGGTCGTCCAGCATCGCGGCCATCCGGCGGGTGACCTGGGGGTGTCCGGCGCCGCAGATCCGGATCTCGGTGCAGGCCAGGTCGATGACCCGGGCCCAGTCCGAGACCGGCTGGACGAGCCGGACGGCCCCGGCGGAGTCCCGGTGGCGCAGCTCGCCGATGGGGAAGCCGACCAGCATGCCGAGCAGCTGGTGGATGCGGTCGAGGGCCTGGACGGCGGTGGTCGGGTCGTTGACGGCCGGGGAGAGTGCCCGGATGGCGATGTCGACGAGCTGGCGGAAGCCGAAGCTCAGATCCTGGTGCATCGTCCGGTCGACGCCGATGTTGAGCGCGGAGGCGATCCGGCGCGGGTTCGGTGTGGTGCCGCCGATGGCCAGCACGGCGGGCGTGCCGGGGGTGAGGAAGTCGCCGATCCTCGGCACCAGGTGCAGCACGGTGTCGTGGCGGCGGGCCAGCCGGACGAGCCGGGCGATGTCGATGTCCCGCAGCACGCCCGAGCGGCCCTCGTGCAGCAGGGTGACGCCCTGCTCGGTGGAGGCGGCCGGGGTGCCCATCTCGGGGTCGGTCCAGCGGTAGTGGGTGAGGACGGCCAGGGATTCGCCGGTGACGCGGTCGATCACGTGCGGCACGCGCAGCAGCCGCAGGGTCGCCTGTACGTAGAGGACGAACAGCCCGAGGCTGAGCAGCACCAGCAGGATCGCGACGAAGGCGGAGGCGGCCGGGACGCTGGTGACCTTCGCCGGGTCGGTGACGTCCTGGTAGCCGAGCTGGACGAGCAGGGTGAAGAGGAAGGTGGCCAGGCAGACCGAGAAGGTCGCCTTGGTCAGCCGGCTGCGGACGTAGAGGCGGAGCACACGGGGGCTGAACTGGCTGGCCGCCATCTGGAGCGAGACCAGCGAGATCGAGAAGACCACGCCGATGAAGGTCAGCATCGCCGAACTGATGGTCGACACCACGCTCTTGGCCGCCCCGGTGAACGAGACCAGCTCCTCCACCGAACCGCTCTGCGCGATGGTCTCGCTGACCAGTGCCTCGTCCAGCAGGCTGGTCGCCGTCGCCAGCGCGACCGCCCCGAGACAGGTGAGCAGCGGGGCGAACCAGAACGACTCCCGCAGGTGCTCGCGCAGGGGCGAGAGCGGGCGGTGTCGCAGGCGGCGCGGCGGGGCGGGCTCACTCATCACGCCAGGCTACGGCTCGTCGGCCCGATCCCGGCGGATCACCGCAGCGCCCGCTGTGCCCCGTTATTCCCGCTGTGCCTGCTGTGCCCGTTACGCCCGCTGTGCCGCCGAGCAGGTGTGGTCCAGCCAGGTCCGGGCCGCGCCGGGGGTGTCGGTGATGATGACGTCGGCCGTGTTGTCGACCAGCCGCTGCCAGGCAACGGCGTCGTCCACGATCCAGCCGTAGACGGCGCGGTGCCGGGCGTGCTCCGCGTCCACGCGCTCGCGGGTGGCGAGGACCGCCTCCAGCGAGATGGCCGTCAGCGGCAGGTCGCCCGGGTCCTCGGCGTACCAGGAGCCCTGGATCAGCGTGAGCGGCAGTTGGGGGGCGGCGTTGTGAGCGGTCCTCAGATGCAGGGTGTAGAAGGAGTAGAGGTCGACCAGGATGCCGCTGTCCGCCGCCATCCTGGCGATCACGGCCGCGTCCTCCGGCCGGGCGATCTCCTTGATCTCCATCAACAGCCTGATCCGGGTGCCGAGCAGGTAGTCCAGCAGTTCGGCGAGCTTGGGGATGGGCTGGCTCGGGCCCGGACCGACCGTCACCCGCAGCTTGCTGAGCTCCTCGTAGGTGAAGTCCTGGACCCGTCCCTTGCCGTTGGTGACGCGGTCCACCGTCGGGTCATGGAAGAGCACGGGGACGCCGTCCTTGGTGACCAGGACGTCGGTCTCCAACCAGTCGGCGCCTTCCTGGACGGCGGCCTTGAACGAGGCCATGGTGTTCTCGGCAGCGCTGCTGGGTGATCCCCGGTGCCCGGCGATCCGCTGGCTGCCGCACTTGGCTGCCACGGTCTGCGTCGGCTGGGCGTCGTCCTGCGGGGCCAGGTCGGTGGCCGTGGCCCCGGCTGCCGTAGGCCCGGTGGCGATGAGCGCGGTGATCAGGATGCTGAGGGCTGTCAACTTCGCTGCAGGTAGTCTCATATGCTGATTTGTAAGCGGCCCGGGGCGGGATCACCCTGCTCTCTGGACCATCTGGCCGCGCCGGCCATCCAGGTGTAAGGAAGCCCAGCATGATCGAGCTCGATGCCATCGACCACGTGGTGCTGCGTGTCGTCGACGCGGAGGCGATGGAGCGGTTCTACCGTGAGGTGCTCGGCTGCTCGGTCGAGACCCGGCGGGACGACCTCGGCATGGTGCAACTGCGGGCGGGGTCCTCGTTGATCGATCTCGTGCAGGTCGACGGGAAGCTCGGCCGCCAGGGCGGCCCGGCGCCGGCGGCTCAGGCCCACAACATGGACCACCTGTGCCTGCGGGTCGTCTCCTACGACGAGGCCGCGATCCTGGAGCACCTGCGGGCCCACGACGTCCGGGTCGGGGAGATCGGCAGCCGCCTGGGCGCCTTCGGCGTCGGCCCGTCGATCTACCTCTACGACCCGCAGGGCAACATGATCGAGCTCAAGGGCCCGCCGGACGCCGCGTGACGTCCGGCTCGCTCCCGGTGCCGTCATCCGCCGTCGAGCATGCGCCGTCGAGTAGGCGCCGCAGGGTCAGCGCGTCCGGTGCGAGGGCCGTGAGCAGCGTGGCCTCCGTACCCGGCAGGGCGAGGAGGGCCGCGTCCGCGCCGGGCGGCGGCGCGGACGCGGGGTGGCCGACGGTGAGGAGTTGGCCGATGGCCCGGTGGCCGCCGAGGGCGGCCGGGCCGTCCCAGCCAGGGGCGCCGGGGCCGAGGTCGGTCTGCTGGTCGAGCAGGAGGCGTCCGGCCCGGTGGACGGTCAGTCTGCTGGTGAGGCGGCCGGGCGGGGCGGCGCGGGCCCAGTCGTGGTGCCGGCCGAGCACCTGCTCCTCGCGCAGCCGCAGGCGGGCGCCGGGGGCGAGCCGCACGCGGGTGGTCATGAGCAGGTGGCTGCCGGTGGCGGCGATCACCGGTTCGGGGTGCCAGTCGAGCTGCGCGCCCCCTTCCAGACTGATCGTCAGATCGTAGGAGGCCGTCTCGCCCGTCCGGCCGGGGAGGCTGACGGTCGCGGCGGCGCTGGTGACGACCAGCCGGGCCCCCGAGCCCAGTTCGGCCACCAGTGCGAACCTGTCGCCGCCGACCGGCGCGGCCATCGAGCCGACCACCACCACCCGCGCGGCGCTGCCCTCGCCCGAGGTGCGGCGCAGCGCGATCGGCCCCGCACCGTCCAGGACGGGCAGCGCGGTGCCGCCCCGGCCGTCCCGGACGGCGGTGATCCGAGCCGTCGACCGATCGTCCGGCCCGATGGTCACCCCACTGGTCACCCCGCTCGCCAGTCGGCCAGCCGGGCCCGCACCCACTCCACGACGGGGGCGACGCCGTCGGCGGCGGCCAGCGAGGTGAAGACGGTGGGGAGTGCTCCGCGCTGGGCGGCCGCGTCCCGGGCCATCACGTCGAGGTCGGCTCCGACCAGCGGCGCGAGGTCGGTCTTGTTGATCACCAGCAGGTCCGAGGTGGATACACCAGGGCCGCCCTTGCGCGGGATCTTGTCACCGCCGGAGACGTCGATCACGAAGATCTGATGGTCCACCAGCCCCCGGCTGAAGGTCGCCGTCAGGTTGTCCCCGCCGGATTCGACCAGCACCAGGTCGAGCGGGGCGAGGTTCAGCTCCAGCTCCTCGACGGCTTCGAGGTTGGCGGAGATGTCGTCCCGGATGGCGGTGTGCGGGCAGCAGCCGGTCTCAACAGCCGTGATCCGCTCGGGCGGCAGGACGGCGTGCCGGAGCAGGAACTCGGCGTCCTCGGTGGTGTAGATGTCGTTGGTGACGACGGCGAGCGCCAGCTCCTCGCGCAGCGCGCGGCAGAGCGCGGCGACGGTGGCGGTCTTCCCCGAGCCGACGGGCCCGCCGAGCCCGATCCGCAGGGCCCGGCGGGGCGGCTCGGCGGAGGTGCCCTCGGTGAACGTGTCCTCGGTGAAGGTGTGGCGGGTGGTGGGGGCGTCGAAGGGGTCGACGTGGTCACGATGCAAAGAGGCGCACCTTCCAGGAGTGGTGCTGCTCGGCGTAGATGTCGAGCAGGGGTGCCGAGGCGGCGGGCAGCAGCGCGAGGTCGTCCGCGAGCGCCGCCTCGGTGGCCTGCCCGGCGACGGCGTCGAGCTGCGGGCCGAGCCCGGCGAGCCGGGCCGCGACCTGGTACGGGTCGAGGCCGAGCAGCCGGACGCAGGCGGTGGCCGGGCCGTTGACGCTCTCGTACGCTGCGGCGGCCGCCGCCTGGGCCGGGGTGAGCCCGGCGGCGTACGCGGCGGCGCCGAGCACCACCGGCTGGTGACTGCCCAGCGCCCTGAGCCGGTCCAGTACGGGGTGCGGCCACGCCGCGCTCGCGGCGCGGAGCAGTTGGCGGCCGAGCCGGCGGCTGACGGCGCGCTGCGCGGGTGAGGGCGTCCGGGCGTCGGCGGCCTCGTCGAGCGCGTCGAAGCCATACGGTGCTGCGCCGCCCGCCGCCCTGGTCGCGGCTGCGGCGAGGGCGGCGGAGGTCAGGCCGGAGGTGTGCAGGCGGCCGGTCAGGAAGGCCGCCATGGTGGCGGCGTCGTGCACCCGCCCGGCCTTGACGGCTGCCTCGGCGCCGCCCGAGTGAGCATGGCCGCCGGCCGGGAAGCGGCCGTCGGCGAGCAGGAGCAGTGCGGCGAGCGACATCAGAAGAGGAAGTACCGCTGGGCCAGCGGGAGTTCGGTGGCGGGTGCCGGGGTGACGACCTCGCCGTCGACGGTGACGGTGAAGGTGTCGGGGTCGACCCGGACGTCCGGGCGGGCGGAGTTGTTGACCATCTGCTCCTTGGTGACGCCCCGGGTGTTGCGGATCGGGATGAACGGCTTGCCGAGCCCGAGCCGCTCCGGCAGCCCGTCCGCGATCGCCGCCTCGGAGGTGAAGTTGAGCGAATTACCGGCTGGGGCACGGCCTTTGGCGCCGAACATCGGGCGGGGCAGCACCGGCTGCGGGGTGGGGATGGAGGCGTTGGCGTCCCCCATCTGGGCCCAGGCGATCTGGCCGCCCTTGATGACCAGATCGGGCTTGACGCCGAAGAAGGCGGGCGACCAGAGCACCAGGTCGGCGAGCTTGCCCGGTTCGACCGAGCCGATCTCGCCGTCCAGGCCCTGGGCGCGGGCGGGGTTGAGGGTGTACTTGGCGACGTACCGGCGAGCCCGGTGGTTGTCGGCCCAGCCGTCGCCGGGCAGCGCGCCCCGGCGGGCCTTCATCACGTGGGCGGTCTGCCAGGTGCGCATCACCACCTCGCCGATCCGGCCCATCGCCTGGGAGTCCGAGCTGATGATCGAGATGGCGCCGAGGTCGTGCAGCACGTCCTCGGCCGCGATGGTCGAGGGGCGGATGCGGGACTCGGCGAAGGCCAGGTCCTCCGGCACGTGCGGGCTGAGGTGGTGGCAGACCATCAGCATGTCGAGGTGTTCCTCGATGGTGTTGACGGTGTGCGGGCGGGTCGGATTAGTGGAGCTGGGCAGCACGTTGAGCTCGGAGACGACGGTGATGATGTCAGGGGCGTGCCCGCCGCCCGCACCCTCGGTGTGGTAAGCGTGGACGCCTCGCCCGGCGATCGCCGCCAGGGTGTCGCCGACGAACCCCGCCTCGTTCAACGTGTCGGTGTGGAGCGCGAGTTGCACACCGGTCCGGTCGCAGACCCGCAGGCAGGCGTCGATCGCCGCCGGGGTGGCACCCCAGTCCTCGTGAATCTTGAACCCGAGTGCACCACCGCGCAGTTGGTCGTGCAGGGCGGCCGGATTGACGGTGTTGCCCTTGGCGGTGAGCCCGATGTTGACGGGCAGGTCGTCCATCGCCGCGAACATCCGGGCCAAGTGCCAGCCGCCGGGCGTGATGGTGGTCGCCTTGGTGCCCTCGGCGGGCCCGGTGCCGCCGCCGACCAGGGTGGTCACACCGGAGGAGAGCGCCTCGTCCGCCAACTGCGGGCAGATGAAGTGCACATGGGCGTCGACAGCCCCGGCGGTGAGGATCTTCCCGTTGCCCGAGACGACCTCCGTCTCCGGGCCGATCACCAGCTCGGGGTGCACGCCGTCCATCGTCTCCGGGTTCCCGGCCTTGCCGAGGGCGGTGATCCGCCCGTCGCGGATGCCGAGATCACCCTTGACGATGCCCCAGTGGTCGAGCACCACCACGCCGGTGATCACCGTGTCGGGTGCACCCTCGGCCCGGCTGGTCCGGGCCTGCCCCATCGACTCGCGGATCACCTTGCCACCGCCGAAGACCGCCTCGTCGCCGCCGCAGCAGCGGTCCTCCTCGATCTCGATCAGCAGATTGGTGTCGGCCAGCCTGATCCTGTCGCCCGCCGTCGGCCCGTAGAGCGCGCCGTACCGCTGCCGGGTCACGCTGAGTGCGAAGTCAGCCATCGAGCGGCCCTCCGGTCTCGCCGCGCAGCCCGGCCACCTCCCGGCGCCCGCCGAGCGGCACCAGCGCGACGTCGGCCGGGATGCCCGGCTCGAACCGGACGGCGGTGCCCGCCGGGATGTTCAGGCGCAGCCCGTACGCGGCCGCGCGGTCGAACTCCAGCCCCGGGTTGGCCTCGGCGAAGTGGTAGTGCGAGCCGACCTGGACGGGCCGGTCGGCGCCGTTGACGACGATCAGCCGGGTGACCGGGCGGCCGGGGTTCAGGCCGATCTCGCCCTCGCCGTACAGGATCTGACCTGGCACCGGGTCGTCGTCGGTCCGGCAGTCGGTCTGGTCGTCGGTCGCGGCCGACCGATCGGCGGTCACAGGATCGGCCCGTGGACGGTGACGAGCTTGGTGCCGTCGGGGAAGGTCGCCTCGACCTGGACGTCGGGGATCATCTCCGGCACGCCGTCCATCACCTCGGCCCGGCCCAGCACTTGGCGGCCGGATTTCATCAGCTCGGCGACGGTACGCCCGTCGCGTGCGCCCTCCAGCACGTGCGAGGTGATCAGCGCGACCGCCTCGGGGTGGTTCAGCCGCAGACCCCGAGCCTGCCGGCCGCGCGCCACGTCGGCGGCGACGTGGATGAGCAGGCGCTCCTGCTCGTGGGGGGTGAGCCTCATCTGCGCACCTCCATGGGGGGATGAACCGGAGCTTTTCGGGCAACGGTAGCGGACGGGCCGACTCCGCAGGCGAGCGGAGACGGCCGCGCGTGTCGGCAGCTTCCGCGCCCAACGGCGGCGACCGGCACGTCAGTTCGGAACACCATGCGCCGCGATTGCTTCTTCGGCGTTCCGGAGCGGTTTCACTCCCGTTTCACCGGCTCGCGGTGGCATTCGACGGCGCGCGGGGAGCCCGGAACGCCGGAAGCCCCGTGACGGGGTCCGCTCTGCCGGTGCGCACGGGCAGAGCGGATGTCGTCACGGGGCCGACGTACCGTCAGCGCTTGGTCAGCAGCTGACCGGGACGTCCAACGTCACGGGGCGGGGCGCCCACGGGTAGGTCGCCACACCGAAGGCGGCGTGCACCGTGTCGCCGCAGGCGACGGTGCCGGAGACGCCGTCGACCCGGACGGTCGAGGCCAGGAAGTTCACGTACTTCGGGGACGAGCCGATGGACTGGCCGCCCACGACGTTGGCGTCCAGCGTGGTGATGAGCTGCTGCGGCTGCGGGCCGGGGCCACCCGGGCTCGGCGGACCGGCCAGGCCGACCTGGCCGTAGACGACCACGCTGGTCCCGGTGATCTCGGCGCACACCTTGGTCATCAGTCCGGCCTGCAGGCCGGAAGGCCCGCAAGTCGTGGTGGTCGTGACGGTGGCAGCGGGTGCCGCCACGGCCATGGCCGGGCCCGAGGCGAGGAGCGCCAGGCCCATCGCACCCGCCGTGGTGAGGGCGAGTCGATTCATGAGGGGTACTCCCTGTCGTGGTTCGAGCCGTCCGGCTGCTCCGGACGACCTCTTGGTATGTGACATTGCACCATGGTTTTGAATGCCCGGTGGCTCGGATCTGAACGATTCAAGCCATCGGGCTGTCATATAGGCACTGAACCTTCATGCTGATCACCAGTCAGCTCGGGGTTCGTGCGACTACCGATCAGCTGACGTACGGTCAGCCGAGATTGACCGGAAGTCAGCTCCGGGCCAGGAGCTCGCGCTCCTGAGCAGCCGAGAAGCCGCGCCGCAGCGGCGGCTCGCCCCGCTCGCGGTCCCAGATCAGCACGTCCGCCGCAGTCACCTCCAGCGGCGTCGCCGGCATCCCGGCCGCCCGCGCGCGAGCGGCGCTGCGCTGCTGCGCGGGCCAGTCCGCGCGCACCAGCGGGAACAGCGGCGTCGCCGACCCCGGCGGCACTGGCACGATCTCCACCGCACTCCCGGCCACCCGGGCACAGGTCTCGATCAGCCCGCCGAGCGTCACCGGCTCCGCCGGACCGACGGCATGGAAAGCTCCCGGCCGGTGGTCCGCCACCAACTGCACCACCAGCCGCGCCAGATCACGCGAGTCGACGATCTGCACCGGCTGCTCCGGATCGCCCGGCAGCGCCACTCGGCCGCCCTGCGCGGCCCGCCGCACCCAGTAGGTGAACATGTCCGACGGATCGTGCGGGCCCGCGACCTTCCCCGGCCGCACGATCGTGGCCCGCGCGCCGTAGCGGGCCGTCACCGCGTCCTCGCAGGCCACCTTCGACGGCCCGTACGTGTCGTTGTCCAACTCCTCGACACTGTCGGCCCGCACCGGCTCCCGGCGAGGCGTGTCCTCGTCCGATCCCGGCAGCACACCCGACTGCGCGTACACGGCGTGGCTGGAGATGAACAGATACCGCCCCACCCGCTCCCCCAGCACCTCCGCCGCCGCCTCGACCTGCCGCACCAGCAGCCCGCTCACGTCGACAACCGCGTCCCAACTCCCTTGCCGCAGCGACTCGTAGTCCCCCGACGCGCGGTCCCCGAGCCGCCGCTCGACCTCCGGGAAGAGCTCCACCCCGGTCTTCCCCCGCCCGAAGAGCGTGATCTCGTGACCCTGCCGCAGCGCGTCGTCGACGATCGCCCGGCCCACGAACGATGTACCACCAAGCACAAGAATCTTCATAACCCACCACCGTATCGGCCACCCTGACCTGCCCCCGACCGGCTCTGGTCAAAATATGTCGGTCGGTCTACTGTTGGGTGCATGGGAGCCAAGGGCGACGAGACACGGGCACGACTGGTGCAGGCGACCCGGGCGCTGATGGAGGCGCAGGGGTACTTCGGCACCGGGCTCAGCCAGGTGCTCGCGGAGAGCGGTGCACCGCGCGGCTCGCTCTACTTCCACTTCCCCGCCGGGAAGGACGAGTTGGTCGGCCAGGCGCTGACCGAGGCCGGGCGCGAGGTGAGCGACCTGATCGCCGGACTGTCGGCCGCCACGACCACATCGGCCGCCGTGGTCGAGCGGCTGATGACGGCCCTCGGCGACCGGATGGAGCAGTCCGACTTCACCAAGGGCTGCCCGCTGGCCACCGTCGCCCTGGAGGTCTCGGCCGCCAACGACCCGCTCCGGCTGATCTGCGCAGAGGCGTACGAGCACTGGCAGCAGGCCCTGGCCGACCTGCTCGTCAGCGAGGGCCGTGACCCGGCCGCCGCCGACGCCACCGCCGGGAGTGTGCTCGCCCTGCTGGAGGGGGCGCTGCTGCTGGCCCGCGTCCGGCGCAGCCGCCTCCCGCTCGACCAGGGCACCCGCGCGGCCGTCTCCCTGCTCGCCTGACCCACCACTCCCCCATCTCACCCACACTCATCCGCGTCCTCAAAATATGTAGACCGATCTATTACTTTCAGGGAGCTCCCATGACCGCCCCCGCACCGACCACCCTGGTCCTCGGCGCCGCCGGCTTCCTCGGACGCTGGCTCGTCCTCGAACTCCTCACCCAGGGACACCCGGTAGCCGCCGGAGTCCGCCCGAGCAGCGCGGCGCAGCTGCGCGGCTGGCTGTGTGAGCACGGCGCCGACGACTCCGCCCTCGCCGCCCTCACCACCTTCGCCGCCGACGTCACCCGCCCCGATCTCGGCTTCTCCCCCGCCGAGCGGGCGAGCCTGGAGGCCGTCCGCGACGTGCACAACCTCGCCGCGCGCTACCGCTTCGGCCTGCCGGTGGCCGAGGCTCGCGCCGCGAACGCCGAGGGCGCCGCGCACGTGCTCCGCTGGTCAGCCCAACTCCCGCACCTGCGCAGGCTTGTTCACCTCTCCGGCTACCGCGTCGGACGCCGGGAGTACCCGGTCTTCCCGCTGCCCGCCACCGAGTCCGAGCGGCTCTACCGCAGGCTCGGGCCGTACGAGGCGTCGAAGTACGAGGGTGACGCGGCCGTCCGGGTGCTCGCGCCGCAGCTCGGCGTGCCACTCAGCGTGGTCAGCCCGAGCACCGTCGTCGGACACTCCGTCACCGGCGAGGCCGGGCAGTACATCGGGCTCGCCCCCCTGGTCGAGCAGCTCTGGCACGGTCGGTTGCCCGCCCTCGCGGGCAACCGACGCACCTTCGTCCCGGTGGTGGCGATCGACCACCTGGCCCGCTTCCTCGCCGCCGTGCCCGACCACGACGAAGGCGCCGTCCGACGCCACACCGTGCTCGACCCGGCCACCCCGCCGCTGCCCGAGGTGGTCGCCCTGCTGGCCGACCACCTGGGTGTCCGAACTCCCGCTCTCCGCCTGCCTGTCGGGCTTGTCCGACGTCTGCCGCGCGCGCTGACGGGTGTGGAGCCGGAGACCTTGTCGTTCCTCTCGGATGACCGGTACGACACCACGTCCGCCGACCGTCTCGCCACCGCCGCCGGTCTCGCCCACCCGCCGGTAGAAGACCTCCTCCGCCGCTGGTCCACCCGCCTGGTGGCCGACAACTTCGGCGCGACATGCACCCGATCCGGGCACGGAAAGTAACAGTTCGGATGCAAAGGGCGATGCAATAGTCGGTCGCAGCGCCCGGCTTACGGGCGGGCACCGCGACCATGCCCGTCAGGCGGGTGAGGTGACCGACCGGCCGAAGTGCCGGGCGAAGAACCGCACCGCACTTTCGGCCTCGAACCTGGGCAGCTCCTTGTGCTTGCCCGAGTTCACGTGCAACGACTTCTCCTTCGAGGCGAAGGCGTCGAACAGTGCGAGGCCCTCCTCGCGCGAGATGTGCTCGTCGTCCCACTGGAGGTCGAACTCGATCGGGACGGTGATCTGCTTCGCCTTCTCGGCCAGGGTGTCCGGCCAGTGCTGGCCGAAGACCGCGGCGGCGATCCTGGGTTCGACCGCGACGAACGGGATGCCGATCGCGGTACCCATGTTGATGCCCCAGAAGCCGACCAGCCCGTCGGCGCCGATCTCCGGGAGCTCCTGGAGGGCGTCCAGCATCGCCTGGTACTCGGGCACGGCGAGCTCTGCCAGCTGGTCGTTGTAGCGCACGACGATCGGGCCTTCCGGCTCGCCCGCCGCCCTCGCCCGGAACAGCTCGGCGATCTCCGCCTCGTCGTACGCAGTGCGCGGCCGGTCGCCGTGACCGGGCGCGTCGATGACGGCGACGTGGAAGCCGAGGCCGGTCACCAGGAGCCGGGCGCGGCCGGACATCGCCGGGTGCTTCTTGTGGTTGCCGCCGCCGTGGGCCATCAGGATCAGGGGCGCGCGGTCGGCCGCGTCGGAGGCCGGCGACCAGAGGACACCGGGGACATCACCTACGGTGAAGTCGCGCTCGAGCACGCCGTTCGACGACGACTCGGCAGTGAACTGCAGAGAGTGCATGGGGGTTGCCCTTCGGGAGTGCCTGGTTGTCGAGGCGCTCCCGGCGACGCGTGCGTCAGTCGCCCGACCGTGGCGAGAGGGGGAGCACCCACATGGGTACAGCGCTCATGGGTCTCACCTCCTCTGGCGTCTTCACGGTCGGGTGAAAGCTACCAGTCCGATGATCATCCCCTCAACCCACTTCCGGACAGCAGTACATGGCGGATTACGGCGGATGATGGCAGACGCCCAGCCGCGCCACAGGGTGTGCACTACGTTGCGTAGTTAACTGAACATGAGTGACCCCGGCGGTGCGCTAACACCCCGGGGTCCGACACCAGGAGCAGCAACTCCCAATGCGTGTACATCGTAGCGCCCACGTGCGCTCATTCACCGTCCTGCCGAACGGGCTTCTCCAGGACCGTCGGCTCAGCTACACCGCCCGTGGGCTGCTCGCCGACCTCCTCTCCCGCCCCGACGGCCGCCGCGAGGACGGCCGTTCGATGGCCGACACCAGCCCGCAGGGGCGCGGCGCGATCCGCAAAGCCCTCAAAGAACTCACCGAAGCCGGGTACTACCGGGTCGACAGAATCCGGCTGCCCGACGGCACGATCCGCAGCGAGGCCCACGCCTACGACACCCCGCAGCGCCCGGACCTGCCGGATGTCCCCCGTCCGACCCCCGGTGACGCGACCACCGGCCACCCTGACACCCCTCCTGTAAAGAACCCGGCAGAAGAACCCACCCTCCCCGCCCAGCAAACCCAGCACGCCCGCGAAGCAATGGCGACACTGTTCCGGGTCATCCGGCCAGAACCACGCCTGCACCTGGGCGAAGCCGAAGCCCTGAAACTCGCCCCGCTGGTCACCCAGTGGCTCGAACGCGGCAGCAACATCACCCAGTTGACCCAGGCCCTGCTCCCCGGCCTACCGGCCACCGTGCACTCCCCCGCAGCCGTCCTCCGCCACCGGCTGACCCACAAAATGCCACCCACCCACAGCCCGGAGCAGCCACCCACGGCCCAACGCTTCGAGTGCGCCGAGTGCCATGACCCCGTCCCGCAGGCGGGCATCTGCCGCCCCTGCGCCGGATTCGCCAGGCGAGCAGTCACTCTGGGCGGCGGCGCCGGGGTCACGACCGCCGGGGCCGCCCGCGCCAGGGCAGCGATGAACACCGCACGGTCGGTGCTCGGGGTCCGGCGGCTCGCACCCGCTGTCGCCGGATGACGGCCAACACTTGGCCCTGCGGCCACCACGCCAACGACCGTAGGCCGTGATCGTCATGCGCGGGCGGTCTGGCGCTGGTAGGGCTAGTAGACGTTCATCGGCCCGGCGAGCAGACCGCGACCTGGGCGTTTTCGATTCAAGATCGCGGTCTAGGGCTGGGGCGCCAGGTCGCGCTGATACCAGGTGCCTGACTTACCGCCGAGGTCTGCGGGGTCTGCCGGGCCGACCGGGACGAACCCGGCCTTGGCCAGCACCTTCTGGGACGCGGCATTGGCGTGGGAGGTGGCTGCTCGCAGTGAGCGCAGCCCGTGCCGCGCCGCCGCCACCCGGCACAACTCCCGGACGGTCGCGGTCGCTACGCCGCGGCCGGCGACGTGCTGCGCGACCCGGTAGCCGAGGTTGGCAGTGCCGTCCTCGAAGTCGTACAGGTTGAAGCGGCCCAGAACCGAGCCATCCTCGGCGACCAGCACGTAGAAGGCGCAGCTGCCAGCCTCTTGATCAGCCAGCAACTCACTGTGCCGGTCGGCGAACTGGTCGTAGAAGTCGTCGTCCCGGTCGGAGATCGAGGCAGCGAAGTAGGCACGGTTCGCCAGCTCGAAGGCCAGCACCGCCGGGGCATGGCCAGCATCCAGCTGCTTCAACTCAGGCACGGCGCAACTCTACCCAGACGGCGCGCCGAGGCCACCTGACTAGAAGCAGTGGTAGTAGACGTTCCAGGTGCCCGAGCCGGGGCTGACCGGGATGCCGACCCACTGCCAGCAGCCGCTCTTGGGGACCCAACCGGTGGACGCGTACTGGGTGTAGTTGCCCCAGTCATGGGCCACATCGGAGCCGTTCGGGTACTTGATGACGGCCCACGTCCAGGCCTGGTGACCGGTCTGGTTCCAGGTGTTGACGCAAATGCTGTTGCCGTCGTACGACTCGATCAGACGGGAGCTGAAGCCGTTGCCGTCGTGCTGCTCGACGACGTTCCCGCTGCAGTAGCTTGCCGCGTGCGCGGCGGTCGGCACGCTGATCATCAGTGCGGCGCTCATCGCTGCCGCCGCACCGAGCCCAGCCAGACGTCGTGTCATCCCCATGGCCATTCCCCCTGTGCATGTTGGTCCCTATGGGAGACGAAGCACCTCCGGCCGGGTGTGCCCGGCGCAGTGCCCGCGTCGCAACCCCCTTGCGGGGCCCCCTACTTGCCGGTCACGAACGTAACCACCCGGGGCCGGTCGGTACACCTACCAGACCGGCCAATTCGCAGCCCCGGGGCGGGAGGCCGGTTCGGCACCCTTTCGGGGACCACTGGCGCCGGTGCACCGGCTTGGAGAAGCTGTGCCGCATGGACTTGACGCCCCTGCTCTCCACACTGACCGGTGCCGTCATCGGCATCGCAGCCACCCTGATCGCCGACCGCAACAAGTGGCGGCGGGAGGAAGCCAGGCACGCTCTGGAGGTACGGCGCGAGGTCTACACGGAGTACGTCTCCGCACTCAAAGCCGCAGGTGAGGAGATACGGGCCGTCGCGCTGGGCGACCACATGTCCGAATCAGCACGCGACGCGGCGGTGCGGGAGGCCGTGCGTGGCACCGGCATCTACACGGCGAGCGAACGCCTCTGGCTCGTGGGCCCGCCGCAGGTGGTGGAGGCGGCGAACCAGGCGTTCCACAGCCTGCGCACGATCCGCGATGCCTACGCCCGTGGAGCGGCCGTGGGCTCGGCCGACGACGCGCCCCTGATAGCGCGGCGACGCGAGGCCATGGCGCAGATGCGTCGCCTCATGCGTGAGGACCTGGGCATCGGGCCCCTCGGAATCGAGTGACATATCGTACGGTGTCCGGTTCCTGACGGCCCGTCGGGTTCGACATGTGTGTGAGATACCTCTCTCCCGTCGTCGCGGCGTTGGTCGCCCGGGGAGGTGAGGTGGACCATGGAGAAATGACCTCCTCGCCCCGCCCGCCGCACGCCGGTGGCCGACCGGATCCGACAGTTCCCGCCCAGGGGTATCTGCTGGACAACGCGCGCGCCGAGGCGGGCGAGCGATTCGTCTGGCTGGCCGAGCTGTTCGACGGTGTGACGCGCGGTCACTTCGACCGACTGGGGGTCGGGGCCGGGTCGCGCTGCTGGGAGGTGGGGGCCGGTGGCACCAGCATCCCGGAGGCGCTCGCGGCGGCCGTCGGTCCGACCGGGCACGTGCTGGTCACGGACATCGACCCGTCGTGGCTGAAGACGGGCGCCGGGTACGAGGTGCGCCAACACGACGTCGCCGCCGATCCGCCCCCGGAGCCGGGGACGTTCGATCTGGTGCACGCCCGGCTCGTGCTGATCCATGTACCCGACCGGGTAAGGGCGTTGGCCACGATGGCGGCAGCGCTACGGCCCGGCGGCTGGCTGCTGGTCGAGGACGCCGACACCGCACTGCAACCGCTGGCGTGCCTGGACGACAGCGGCCCTGCGCAGCAGCGGGCCAACCGGCTGCGCGACGCCGTCCGGGAGCTGCTGAAGCGCCGCGGCGCGGACCTGCGCTACGGCCGGACCCTGCCGCGTGCACTGCGTGAGGCCGGCTTGGTGGATGTCGCCGCAGGGGGCTCCTTCCCGTTCGGCGGGCCGGCCTGCGACCAGCTGGAGGCATCGACCATCCGGCACGTACGCGGCGAACTGCTCGCGGCCGGCCTGGCCGACGACGCCGAGATCGACGCGCACCTGGCCGCCATCCACGCCGGCGAACTCGACCTGACACTCGCGCCGCTGATCTCGGCCTGGGGACGCCGTCCAGCCGAGTGACCCACGCGGAACACTTCACAGCAAGGAGTATCAGCATGAAGACCGTCATCGTGTGCGCGTCCGTGTCGCACGGCAACACGAAAAGGGTCGCTGACGTCATGGGACTGGCCCTGGGGGCCCGTGTTGTCGACCCCGAGGAGGTCGACATGGCAGAACTCGCCGCCTGCGACCTCGTGGGGTTCGGCGCCGGGATCTTCTCCAGGACATTCAACCCGAGGCTGCGCCAGTTCGTCCGGTCGCTCCCGCCCGGGGAACGACGCAAGGCGTTCGTGTTCGCCACCAGCGGGCTGCCCAAGCCGCCGTTCCGCCCCCTCGTCCGGGCTCTCGAACGGAAGGGCTTCGAAGTGCACGGCACCTTCTCGTGTCGCGGCTTCGACACCTGGCCTCCGTTCCGGCTCATCGGCGGCATCAACAAGGGACGGCCCAATGCCGCCGATCTGGAGGCGGCGCGCCTGTTTGCCGAAGGGCTACGAGCGCGGATCGGTGCCACGTCCTGACCCGGTCCGGCACGACCAGCCGCAGCCGAGGAGAGCTCAGTCCCCCAGCCAGTTCAACCGGGGCAGGTCGTCGTCAGCCGAGCTGTCGCCCGCCTCGTCGACCTCGTACCGGCCGGTCTCCAGATCCGTGGCGAGCTCGGCAAGAAGGGCCCGCAGGCCGGTGGTCACGTAGTCGGCCGTCCAGCCCTCGTGCGTCCAGTCGATGATCTGTCCCAGTCGCTCCGGGGCGGGCGGATCAAGATCGATACAGTCCACATCGCCGTTGCCGTGGTTCAGGATCGGAATCCACCCGGCCGACCAGGCGACCTTGCGGCGGATCACGCCGTCCTCCTCCGCGTCCTCGTCGTCGAAGTCACCCACGTCGTCGGCCCGCCAACGCCAGTCGGCGACCATCTCGTCGAGCGAGTAGAGCGGGTCCTGCCAGCGAATGCGGACGCCGGGCAGGCCGTTGTGGCGGCGGTAGGACTCCCTGACCTCCTCCGGCAGCTCCACCCCCATCGCAGCCTCCGCAGCCCTGATCTCCTCCTCGGTCGCACCGGCCGGCAGCGCGGCCCGCACCCTCGGCGACATCCTGCCGAGCTCGGCCTCGATCCGATCCCAGATCTCCCGCACGGTCTCCATGTACTCCCCCTCGTGATGAAGCAAGCATCGAAATCTGAACACAGCCCACCGACAGCGCGCCCCTGAAGTGGCACGCGGTATTCCGGAAGAATGAATAAAATGGGCTATACCGGAATGTTGCGACGCGAGGCGATGGAGCCCTCCTCATGCGGAAGCTGATTGCGTGCGTGTTCTTCTACTCGCTCGACGGCCTTCTCGCCGACGAGGGCACCGAGTACTGGCGGTTCTGTTTCGGCCTTCCCGACGACCCGGCCGAAAAGGAGCAGTCGCTCGGTCGCTTCCGGAGCGCGCACACCCACGTCATGGGCCGGGTCGCCTACGAGGCCATGGCCGATGCCCTCACGAAGGACACCGGCCACCCCGTCGCGGAGATTCTCAACCCCGCGCGCAAGGTCGTCTTCTCCCGCACGCTGAAGACCGCCGACTGGGCCCGCACCACGATCGCCGCCGGTGACACCACCGAGGAGATCGACCGGCTCAGGCACGGCGGAGACGGAGACGGAGACGGAGACATCATCCTCTGGGGCGGTGTCCGTCTCTGGCGGTCACTCATGCGACTCGACCTGATCGACGAGTTCCACCTGGACCTGTTCCCCTACGTGGCGGGCGAGGGCACCCGGCTGTTCGACGGCGACCCCAGGTCCTACCAACTCGACCTGGTCTCCAGCACCGCCCGGAGCAACGGGACCGTCGGGCTGCACTACCGGCGGCACCGCTGAGACTGCCACCGTGTACGTAGGATCGACCGTTATGGCTGATCTCTACCCCCCAACTCACCCCTACCAGAGCGGTTTCCTCGACACCGGAGACGGCAACCGCATCTACTACGAGCAGCTCGGCAAGCCCGCCCTGAGCCTCCACTGCGGCCCGGGGTCGGGCACCGCGGACCGGCCGACGAGGGCCTGGGATCCCCAGCGCTACCGCGTGATCCGCTTCGACCAGCGCAACTGCGGTCGCAGTACTCCACATGCCAGCGACCCGGCGGCGGACATGCGCCTGAACACCACGCAGCATCTGATCGACGACGTGACTCCTCCCCCGGCTGAAGCCGGGGTCTTCTCGCTAACCCTGTTGGGCGTTGCGACGGACCAGCCCGGCCCGTAGAACGTTGGTGGCTCCCACCGTGTCGGCGTGCGCGTGGTGGTCGCAGGCGACGCAGTGGAACTTTGCCTGGGTGAAGTTCTACCCCGAGGCCTGGGACAGGTTCCGCGACGGCGTCCCCGAGGCCGAGCGGGACGGCGACCTGCTCGCGGCCTACGCACGGCTGATGGAGAACCCCGACCGGGCGGTCCGCGAGAAGGCCGCTGCCGACTGGCTCGCCTGGGAGGACGCGGTCATCTCGGACGAGCCCAACGGCACTCCCGGCATGTACAGCGACCGCGAGGTCGACGCGCAGATCGCGTTCGTCCGGATCTGCGCGCACTTCTTCAGCAACGACGCCTGGCTGGAGGACGACCAACTCCTGCGCAACGCAGACAGATTGGCGGGCATCCCGGCGGTACTGATCCACGGGCGGCACGACATGGGCAGCCCGGTGCAGACGGCGTGGGAGTTGGCGAAGGCGTGGCCGGACGCACGCCTCCAGATCATCGAGGACTCCGGGCGCGGCGGAGGCAAGTCCATGCAGGCGGCGATCTGGAAGGCGATCGAGGACTTCAAGCCCCGCTGATCCGTGACCCTGAGCCGTGGGACGGGAGACCGCACGCTCAGCCGGCGGCCGCGCCGAACCACTCGGGCAGCCGGCTGAGCAGGTCCTGCTGGTCCTCGCCGACCCACACCACGTGACCGTCCGGCCGCAGCAGGACAGCGGGCACGTCCAACTCCTCGCTCACATCGACGACATGGTCGACGCGGTCCGCCCAGCCCGCCACCGACAGGCGGCCGGTCTGGTCGAGCAGCAGACCGCGGCCGCCGTGCATCAGCCCGTAGAGACGGCCCTGCTTCAACTCGACGTCCCGCAGCCGCCGTCCGAGCAGTTCGTGCCCCTCGCCGCAGTCGTACCGCACCGCGATTCCGGTGATCTTCTCGATCAGGTACTGGTTCACCTCCTCGAAGTCCATCAGTTCCGCCAGGAGTCGACGCACCGCCTGCGGCCCCGGCTCGGTGGACATCAGCTCGGTCTGCGCACGGGTGTTGTCCAGGACGGAGGCGGCCACCGGGCGGCGCTCGGCCTGATAGCTGTCCAACAGCCCGTCCGGCGCCCAGCCGTTGACCTCGGCGGCCAGCTTCCAGCCGAGGTTGAACGCGTCCTGGACACCGAGGTTGAGCCCCTGCCCGCCGGTCGGCGGGTGGATGTGCGCCGCGTCGCCGGCCAGCAGCACCCGGCCGACGCGGTAGCGCTCGGCCAGCCGGGTCGCATCGCCGAAGCGGGAGATCCAGCGCGGCGAGTGCACACCGAAGTCCGTACCGGCGAACTCCCGCAGCTGCTGCCGAAGTTCTTCGAGGGCCGGCGCGGTCGTCCGGTCCTCGGCCACCCCGTCGGCGGGCACGACGACGCGGTACACCCCGCCCCCCTCGGGGATGGCGCCGAACCGCAGCTCGGTCTTGCGGACTTCGGCCACCGCGGCGGCCAGCTCCTCCGGCGTGACGGTCACCTCCACCTCGGCCAGCAGCGTCTCGATCCTGGCGGGCTCCCCCGGGAAGTCGACGCCCAGCAGCTTGCGGACCGTGCTTCGGCCGCCGTCGCAGCCGACGAGGTAGCGCGAGCGCAGCCGCGTACCGTCGGCCAGTTCGACACTCACGCCGTGCTCGTCCTGGCTCAGCCCGACCAGTTCGCAGCTGCGCCGGATCTCAGCCCCGAGCCCGGTGGCGTGCTCCGTCAGCAGCCGCTCGGTGACCACCTGCGGGATCGACAGGACGTACGAGTGCGAGGTATCCAAGCGGGCCGGCCACGACTTGCCGAGCCCGGCGAAGAAGCCGCCGACCGTGAACTGCTGGCCGAGCGCGAGGAACTGGTCCAGCAGGCCGCGCTGGTCCATCAACTCGACACTGCGCGCGTGCAGGCCACGCGCACGGGACTGCGCAGGCGGCACCGCTTCCTTCTCCAGCACCACCACGTGCACGCCCTGCAACCGCAGCTCACCGGCCAGCATCAGCCCGGTCGGCCCACCACCGGAAACGATCACGTCAAACATCCGAACACCCATCCACGAGATCGACATTTCCGCAGGTCCTGGCCTGGGCCGCCCATTCTGCGCCACCACCAGGGCCTTGCCGCAAGGCCCCCGGTGCGGTATATGTTGGTAGTGGAGAGGAGTGTGTGCAGCCTCCTTCCCCCCGACTCCTCAGCCCTTCAGCTGGTCCGCCAGGGCCAGGAGCAGGTAGAGGTTCGGTACCTCAGGGACACCGACGCCGGTCAGCATGCTGCGACCCCGGGCGTCGTTGAACCACACCAGTGCATTCAGGATGCTGACCTCCTTGACCTCCGCCCACCGCGCGGTCTTCCCCTTGAACGAGACGCCGTCCCGGTCGACCGACACCCGGCCGAACGCCAACGTCTCACCCCTCCCCAGCCGTTCGAGCGCCGCCACCCCCTGCGTGCGCAGCACGCCCTGCTGGATCTCCGGGCCCCACGAACGCTCCAGCACGATGTAGGGGCCGCGCGTGAGCGAGGTGACCCCGGCGGCCTTGAGCTTGCTCTCGAACAGCCCGTGGATGCCGCGCCCGATCGTCACGGCCGAGCCGTCCCGGCCGATCAGCGTGTAGGCGGCGTCCCTGACCGCGCCGTTGAGCGTGCTCAGGTTCTGCAGGACGCTGATCGAGTCCCAGCGGAACACCCACTCCCCGCGCTCCGGGTCGGTGACCACGAGCCCCTCGTCGTACAGGTGGAGCCGTGCATCGCCCCAGGTCTTCCGGAAACGGCCCTTCCGGTTCGCGGCCACCAGCCGCCACGCGCCGAGCCGCTCCTCCCCGGCCATCGCCGTCACCCTGCTGTCGGGCCCAGCTATCTCCTGCTCCACGTCACTCCCCCGTTCCGAGACGTCAGTTCTGCCGATCAACCTGGACCAACTGCTCCGCCTGCGACCTGTTCTCCTCCCTGCCGGGACGGTGACAACGGCCGCGCCGAGGGGCCCAGCAGCAGGTCGGCAACCTGGGCGCACTCCGCCGGATACGCCCTGAAGTAGCGTCCCAGATGGTGAGTTGCTTCGGGGAGCACCAGGTGGGTGAAGTCGGCCCGGGTGGAGAGTGCGCGGGCCAGCGACTCGTTCACGGCCGGCGGGATCACGTGGTCCTCGGCGGGCACCGCGAGAACGGCCCGTCCGGCGAAGGCGGCATAGGCGTCGAGGGCCGCCGAGTCACGCCAGGCCTGCGGAGTGCGGATGACCTCGGTGAAGCCCCCGCCGAACGGGAGGTCCCAGGCCCGGCGCGAGTAGACGGCCGGGGCCAGCAGACCGACGGCGACCACACGGGTGCCGTACCGGGCGAGCAGATCGGCGACGGTCTGCCCGCTCATACTCGCCCCGACCAGGACCAGCTGGTCCGTGTCGCCGGCGAACTCCTCGACCACCGCACAGGCCTGATCGAAGCGACGCCGGAGACTCAGCTCCCTGAGCTCACCGCTGCTCACCCCGTGCCCGGAGAAGTCGAGGCTGATCGACCGACAGCCGCGTTCGGCCAGCAGGCGGGCGAGTTGGGCATGCACGTGCTGGTCGGCGGCGCCTGCACCGTGCAGCACCACCGCACTCAGGCCTGCGGGAGGGAGCGCCGGCTGCCCGACCGTGCAGGCCAGCTTCTCCCCGTCCGCCGCGAGGACGTACTGCCTCACGTCCAGGCAGCGCCAGTCTTCCTCGCCGCCCTCCAGCCGGTTGTGACTCTCTGTCAATAAGGGGGGCTCGGGAGTCATGGCTGTCATGACCGCGACGCTAGTGGTCGCTCGCGGCCGAAGCAAACGGCCCGCCTACGGCACATCTGTGCCGACGTCGTCCCCGCGCCGACGGCGCACACGCTCGGCAATCCCACTGGAGAGCTTGCCCGTCACCGATCTGGCTCGGTCGAGGGACTCGTTACCGAGCCGCCTGGCGGCATTGACGCCCTCCGCTCCCGTCTCGAGCGCCTTGTCCCTCGTCTCCGCGGCCGCATCCACCCATCGTCTCGCGTCCAGTGACTGCCGCCCGCGCCGGATCCCGAGCCGCCCGTGGAAGTCAGCGACGGCCAGCGCGACATGGTTTCTCGAGTGCACCAGGGCGGGGGACGCCGTCGGGTGCAGCAGCACCTTCGTGTTGGCCGTGCCGACAGCCGCGTCCACGCGGGCCATCAGACGTTCGGTGCTCCGCGAGATGAGATCCATCCGGTGCTGCCGGGCAGCCCGGAGCGCGAGGCGATGCCCGTCCAGCTCATCCGGATACGCATCCAGCACGCGGTCGAGTTCGAGCACCGCGATCGCGTCGTGCAGTTGGAAGCAACGAGCCAGCACGGCGAGCCACTCCTGAACGGTGAACTCTGCGGCCTTGGACGCCTTCGCGAGATCACCGATCTTGGTCTTTCGCTCCATCTTCTCGGCGAGCGCGTCCAGTTGACGCAACGCATAGGCCTGCGTCCGCGCGATCGTCATCGACGTGACCTGCACCTTCGACCACGTGACCTCGGAGATCCGACCCACCTGCTCCCGGACGGTCAAGGCCTCCTCGATGACGAAGCCCGCTCCGATCATGTCCGCCAACACCGCGTCCCTCTGGGCGCGGAGCACGTCGTCGACCTTCTCGTCGATCGCGGCGATGTAGTCGGTGAGCTCATCCATGGTCTGCTGCATCGCAAGCTGCGCCATCAGCCCCGCGACACCGGCCAGAAGCGCCGGATTGGTCAGCAGCGATCCGGGCGTCTTCGCCAGTTCGAGGAGCCCCTTGATCTTGCCGTTCTCCGTCAACACGGCACGGCTGACACCCGCATTCGAGCCTTCCATCAGCTTGTACTTCTTGAGAGCCTGCGCGGACTGCTCGGTCAACTTCACCCAGCGGCCCGAGTTGGCTGCAATCTCGGAACCTGCCTGCGCGGCCCCGGCCACGGCACCGAGGGTGGAACCGAGCCGTGGCAGTCCGAGATCCGTCGACGGCAGTCCTTCGGAGACGAGGAAGCGTTCGACCGCCGTCGGACTCCCGATGACCGCCAGGCCGTCGCCGTCGCTGACCAGCTGAATGTCGTCATCCATCATCGGCTCCTGAAGTGGCGCTTCACAGTTGAGGGCGTGGCCGGCGTGCACGGCGGTGGCCGGGCAGGGCTCAAGGTGCCTGACGCTACCTTCGCCCGCCCTGACCTGACTACGTTCTGCCGCCTCGACGAACTCGACTTGGAGGCAACCGGGAAGCTGTGGACCAGGGCGAGCACGAGAAGTCCGTTGAGGTCAGCGCCGCTGGAGGCGGCCGGTATCGGGGACCGGGAGGATGATGACCTCGCCGAAGGGTGTGCCCTGGTAGCCGTAGTCGATGCTGCGTATCCTCAGCTGCCCAGGGGCGGCCTCGATGATCTGGACCGTGACGGGTTCCTCACGGTCGGGCACGGTCAGCAGCCAGGGCTCGGCCAGGCAGCTGAGGCCGGTGGACTGGAGGACGTGCCGGGCCTGGTCCCAGTCGGTCGGGGCCGCAAGGGGGTAGCCGAAGACGGTGACCGGGACGAACTGAGCGGGTGTGCCGTTGGCCGGGCACAGGTAGCCCAGGAGCTCGTTGTCCTGGGAGCGGTGGTGATGGATCCAGTTGGTGGGGATCACGGCGGGTTCCTGTTCGGTGCGCGGTTCGGGACGTGCCACACCGGGAGGCCGGGGCCGCAGCGGCCTCCCGGCGAAGCGCGGGGGTCAGCTCAGGCGAGCGGTGGCGTAGGCGGCCATCGCGTCGCGCTGGTACTCGGCCAGGCCGTCGGCGACCCGGTCGTAGACCGACCGCCACTGCGCGTCGGTGACGTAGGTCTGCCCCAGAGCCTTGAACGCGGCCGCGTTCGGGGTCCACATCCGGCACAGGCCCTGGTACTGCGTGTCCACCTCGGCCTGCACCGCCGGGTCGGCCACCGGCGTACCGGCCGCCATGAGCGCGGCCAGGCGCACCAGCAGCGCGGTCGCCTCCCGCTGCAGGCGCTCGTGGTCCTGCGCGGTGAGCGTGTCGGCGAACTGCCGGGACTGCTCCGCCTCCTGCGGCCACCGCTCGCCCGCCCGGTCCTGGTAGCTCGAGGCGTCGAACCCCTCGAACAGGTTCTCCGGGTGCTCCATCGTCGACATGTCGTCGTCCTTCCTGTCCTGCAACGCGGCGATGGTGCGGCTGACGGTGCGGGCCAGCGTCTCCAGGCGGTCCCGCTCGGCCACAAGCTGCCGGTGATGCGCCCGAAGCGCCTCCACCTGGTCGACCTGCTCGGCCAGCACCGCCCCGATCTCGACCAGCCCCAGGCCCAGCTCCCGCATCACGAGGATCTGCTGCAGCCGCAGCAACTCGCCCTCCCCGTAGTAGCGGTAGCCGTTGCTCCCGACCGATGCCGGCGGCAGCAGGCCCACCTCGTCGTAATGGCGGAGCGTCCGCGACGTCACACCCGACATCCGGGCCACCTCCGCGATCGACCAGGCCATCACCGTCTCCCATCCCGACCGGACTGTCCGGCCACACACGACCGTAGAAGTTGACGCAACGGCAAGGTCAACTTCCCGAACCACACAGGGAAGTACCAAGCCGATCGGAACTCAACCACACCCCGTTGGAGGAGACCCGCCGCAGTACGTAGTCCCAGGCAGCACCGACTGCCGACCGGCAGTCGTCGGCGTGTACCTGGGTTGCCGCGGCGTCGGCATCGTCGGCCCGGATCTGGGTACGGTCACGAGCATGTCGATCTCTGCGCTGTCCTTTGGTTCTGCTGCCCGGCTGTACGACTCGATCCGGCCGACCTACCCGGTGCGGGCGGTGGCTCGGGCGATCGGCGCCGAGCCGGTCCGCGTACTGGATCTGGGGGCGGGCACCGGGCCGCTGGCCGGTGTGTTGCGCGCCGCCGGCCATGAGGTGATCGCGGTCGAACCCGACGAGCAGATGCGCGCCGTGGCCGCCGAACGCCACCCGGGCATGCAGGTACTGGCCGGCAGCGCCGAGGACATCCCCTTGCCGGACGAGTCCGTCGACGCCGTCGTGGTCGGGCAGGCGTACCACTGGTTCACTCCGCAGGACGCGCTGCCGCAGATCCACCGGGTGCTGCGCAAGAGCGGCGTCTTCGCCGCGTTGTGGAACATCCGCGACGACCGCACCCCGTGGGTGGCCGCGCTCTCCGGCATCGTCGGCACCGAGGGATACGGCCTGGAAAGCGCCTGGCAGTACGGGCCGGTGACGCCGTGGTTCACCGAACCCGAACGTGGCCTGATCGAGCACACCGTGACCGTCCCGACGGACCGGCTGATCGACCTGGTGCGGTCCCGCTCCACCTACCTGACCGCCGACGCCGCCGAGCGGGCCCGCCTCGACCGGGAGATCGGCGAGTTGACCGCCACCGACCCGGCCCTGGCCGGCCGCGACAGCGTCGAGATGCCCTACCGGACCTGCGTCTACCGGATGCAGCGGGTCTGACTCCTGGCCGGAGGCGGTGCTGCTACCCCTCGAACCTCAGGCTCCTGAACCCCCCGGGGCGCTCCCGGTTGGGGGCCAGGAAGGTGACAGCACCCGCAGGACACCCGGCGTCCTGGAACACCATCGCGGCCGCCGAGGTGCGGTTGAAGGCTTCGATCACATTCGGTGGGAAGTCGTAGCACTTCCAGGGCTCCGGGTCCACGATCGTCTGCGGCGGCCCGCCCCTCACGTCATAGATGAACACACCGGTGGCGGCCTGAGCCGAGGTGGGAACGGCGACGGCGAGCAGGACCGCGCCTAGTACTGCAACGGTGCTTGCCGTGACGGTTGTCGGGTTCGCTCGTTGGGCTGTTCATGGGTGGGGACATATCCGAGGTCGATGCTCGCCGCTGGTCGGATGGGCTTGCCGGGTTGCATGAGCGGTTTGCGCACCGGTTCGCGCGGAGCGAGTCGCGGGAGTCGGCGTTGGCCTACATGCGAGGCCTGTTGGCTCCGCTGGAGCGCAAGAACGGCTGGACGGTGGCAGAGGAGGCCGGGCATGGCGGCCCGGATCGGATCCAACGGCTGCTGAACCGTATCGACTGGGACCCGGACGCGGTGCTCGACGACGTGCGTGAGTACGTGGTCGAGCACCTGGCCGACCCGGGCGGTGTGCTGATCGTGGACGACACCGGGTTCCTGAAGAAGGGCGTGCGGTCCGCCGGGGTCCAAAGGCAGTACTCCGGCACCGCGGGCCGCACCGAGAACTGCCAGGTCGGAGTGTTCCTCGCGTACTCGAGCGGGCGGGGCCGGACCCTGATCGACCGGGCGCTCTACCTACCGAAGTCCTGGACCGACGACCGCGAGCGCTGCCGAACCGCCGGGATCGACGACGGCGTCGAGTTCGCTACCAAAGTCCAGCTTGCGAGGGCGATGGTCCGCCGAGCGATCGACGACCGGATCCCGTTCCGCTGGGTGACCGCGGACGCGGGATACGGTTACAGCAAGGGCTGGCGCTACGAGCTCGAGCAGGCCGACGTGTTCCACGTCGTGGCCACCACCCGGCACGACACCGTCGTCACCCGGCAGGCCATGGACCACCGCCTCCACGACCTGGTCGCCGATCTACCCCGGCAGAAGTGGAAGCGCCGGTCCTGCGGCGAGGGCGCCCATGGTCTGCGGATCTACGACTGGGCCCGCGTCGAGGTCCGACCGTGGCACCGGCCCGACCGCAGGCACTGGGTTTTGGCCCGCCGGAGCGCCGCCGACCCGACGAAGGTCGCCTACTACATCGCCTACGCGCCCGCCGACGCCACGCTCAACGAGTTGATCGCCGTCGCCGGCGCCCGCTGGGCGGTCGAGGAGTGCTTCCAGAGTGCGAAGGGTCAGTGCGGTCTGGACGACTACCAGGTCCGCCGTCATTCGGGCTGGTACCGGCACATCACTCTCGCCATGGCCGCCCATGCCTACCTCACCGTCATGCGGGCCCAGCACCTTGAAAAGGGGCCGGACCTGCTCGAACGTCAGACCTGATCCCGCTGACCGTCCCCGAGATCCGCCGACTGATCACCGGCCTCACGCGGCCTGTCCGCCGAAGCATCGACCACGTCCTGCACTGGTCCCGATGGCGCCGCAGACGCCAGCACCAGGCCCGGACCAGCCACTACAAGCGACGAGGCCACAGCCCAAGAGCTGAAGCCTCGTCAGGACAAGCACCGTTGCAGTACTAGGAGCTGTTCGGGGTTCGGATCTCTTTGCCGTGCTGGCTGCTGGTAGAACTCGGGTGTGGCGCGTTTTGATGTGACGGATGCCGAGTGGATGCTGATCGAGCCCCTTCTGCCGGTCGCGGCTACGGGGCCGTTGCCTCGGCGGGTGCGGGAGCAGTTCAACGGGGTGATCTGGCGGTTTCGTACCGGGTCGGGTTGGCGTGATGTCCCGGAGCGGTACGGGCCCTGGTCCACGGTGTACTCCCGGTTCAGCAGCTGGTCCAGGGCCGGGGTGTTCCAGGGGTTGATGGACGCGTTGATCGCGGAGGCGGCCGGGCGTGGGCTGGTGGGTCTGGAGTTGGTGAGCGTGGACTCCACGGTTGTGCGCGCGCACCAGGACTCCGCCGGGCTGGCGGTTGCCGGGGAGACTCTGGATGCCCTCGAGCAGGCACTGACCGAGGAAAAAGGGGCTCCGCTGCCGCGCCAGCCGCCGGTGTGGCGGGTGGTGCATCGCAGGCCTCAGCGGACACGACCGGTGCAGGCCAGGCAAGTGCGGGTCCTGCCGCAACGCGGCGTCGTGGCAAAGCCCGTGCGAAGGCTGCCGGACTCGGCCGGTCCCGGGGCGGCCTGAGCAGCAAGATCCATGCCGCGGTCGACTCCGTAGGGCTTCCGCTCGCCTTTGTCCTGACACCAGGTCAGGCGGCGGACTGCCCGCAGTTCCGGACCGTGCTGGAGAAAATTAGGGTCCCCGGGCCGGTCGGCCGCCCGCGCACCAGGCCGGACACGGTCGCCGGGGACAAGGCCTACTCCTCCAGGGCCAACCGGGCCTACCTGCGCAAGCGTGGCATCAGAGCCGTCATCCCGGAGAAGAGGGACCAGGCCGCCAACCGCAAGAAGAAGGGCAGCAGGGGCGGCCGGCCCGTCAGCCACGATGCCGAGCTCTACAAGGAGAGGAACACCGTCGAACGTTGTTTCCAGAAGGTCAAGACCTGGCGCGGGGTGGCCACTCGTTACGACAAGAGTCCGGAGAGCTTCGAGGCAGGACTCCACCTCCGAGGCTCGATCATGTGGCTGAAGCACCTCACTTCACCCACATGATCCGAACCCCGAACAGCTCCTAGTACTGCAACGGTGCTTGTCCTGACGAGGCTTCAGCTCTTGGGCTGTGGCCTCGTCGCTTGTAGTGGCTGGTCCGGGCCTGGTGCTGGCGTCTGCGGCGCCATCGGGACCAGTGCAGGACGTGGTCGATGCTTCGGCGGACAGGCCGCGTGAGGCCGGTGATCAACCGGCGGATCTCGGGGACGGTCAGCGGGATCAGGTCTGACGTTCGAGCAGGTCCGGCCCCTTTTCAAGGTGCTGGGCCCGCATGACGGTGAGGTAGGCATGGGCGGCCATGGCGAGAGTGATGTGCCGGTACCAGCCCGAATGACGGCGGACCTGGTAGTCGTCCAGACCGCACTGACCCTTCGCACTCTGGAAGCACTCCTCGACCGCCCAGCGGGCGCCGGCGACGGCGATCAACTCGTTGAGCGTGGCGTCGGCGGGCGCGTAGGCGATGTAGTAGGCGACCTTCGTCGGGTCGGCGGCGCTCCGGCGGGCCAAAACCCAGTGCCTGCGGTCGGGCCGGTGCCACGGTCGGACCTCGACGCGGGCCCAGTCGTAGATCCGCAGACCATGGGCGCCCTCGCCGCAGGACCGGCGCTTCCACTTCTGCCGGGGTAGATCGGCGACCAGGTCGTGGAGGCGGTGGTCCATGGCCTGCCGGGTGACGACGGTGTCGTGCCGGGTGGTGGCCACGACGTGGAACACGTCGGCCTGCTCGAGCTCGTAGCGCCAGCCCTTGCTGTAACCGTATCCCGCGTCCGCGGTCACCCAGCGGAACGGGATCCGGTCGTCGATCGCTCGGCGGACCATCGCCCTCGCAAGCTGGACTTTGGTAGCGAACTCGACGCCGTCGTCGATCCCGGCGGTTCGGCAGCGCTCGCGGTCGTCGGTCCAGGACTTCGGTAGGTAGAGCGCCCGGTCGATCAGGGTCCGGCCCCGCCCGCTCGAGTACGCGAGGAACACTCCGACCTGGCAGTTCTCGGTGCGGCCCGCGGTGCCGGAGTACTGCCTTTGGACCCCGGCGGACCGCACGCCCTTCTTCAGGAACCCGGTGTCGTCCACGATCAGCACACCGCCCGGGTCGGCCAGGTGCTCGACCACGTACTCACGCACGTCGTCGAGCACCGCGTCCGGGTCCCAGTCGATACGGTTCAGCAGCCGTTGGATCCGATCCGGGCCGCCATGCCCGGCCTCCTCTGCCACCGTCCAGCCGTTCTTGCGCTCCAGCGGAGCCAACAGGCCTCGCATGTAGGCCAACGCCGACTCCCGCGACTCGCTCCGCGCGAACCGGTGCGCAAACCGCTCATGCAACCCGGCAAGCCCATCCGACCAGCGGCGAGCATCGACCTCGGATATGTCCCCACCCATGAACAGCCCAACGAGCGAACCCGACAACCGTCACGGCAAGCACCGTTGCAGTACTAGGACGGTTCCGAAAGCTGAGCGGACGCGCATGCGGGCTCCGTACGTGCGGGTGGAGACGGGACGCCCCGATCCCACCGCAGCCGCCCCGCCAACCCCGCGCATTCATCCGACCGGCGAGGCGTACTTGCGAGCATCAACGGCTTGATCAAAATGTTGTCACCGTGCACGGCATCGGAACGTACGATTGCGCGCCTGCCGCTGCCCGAACCGAGTCGGCAGCGCGATATTCCAGGAGGCACCGCTGTGAGTTCTGCCGTACCCGCCGATGGGCGTTCCGACTTCGACTTCATCTTCGGCCGCTGGCAGGTGCGTAATCGCAAGCTGGCCGACGTCACCGACCCTGCCTGCGAGGAGTGGACCGAGTTCGACGCCACGGCAGCCGCAGAACCGATCCTCGGCGGCCTGGGGCACGTCGACCGGATCTGGACCGATGCCTTCGAGGGCTTCACGCTGCGGCAGTTCGACCCGGAGGCCAAGGTGTGGCGGATCTGGTGGGCCGCCAGCGGCCGGCCGGGACACCTGGACCCCTACGTCGAGGGCTCCTTCACAGACGGCGTCGGCCAGTTCTTCTGTGATGACGTCCTGGGTGGGCACACGGTGAAGGTGCGCTTCCAGTGGACCGCCCGCAACCTGGATGCCCCGCGCTGGGAGCAGGCGTTCTCGTACGACGGTGGCACCACATGGCGCACCAACTGGACCATGGACCTCACTCGGGCCGCATAGCAGCCCTCCACAATCAGTCACCAGTGGCGACCAGTCAGCTCCCCCCTAACTGGCCGCCGGTGGGGAATTCCAACGGTTCTGATCCACTCCATGTAGAGCGGTGACGGATACTCAACGATGCTGGGCCCGCCGGTCAGTCGATGCCTTCGATGATGCGGAAGTCGCGCTCGAAGCCGTCGGGGAGGGCCACCAGCGCCTTCTGGTATGCCTCGCTCTCGTATGCCGCGACGGCCTGTTCAAAGCTGTCGAACTCGATCAGAACGACGCGTTGCGTGATTCCGGCCTCGTGGGCGACGACTCGACCGCCACGGGACAGGAGGCGCCCGCCCCCGGCCCGGACAGCCGGACCGGCCAGCTTCTCGTAGGCAGTCAGCATCCCAGGGTCGGATATGGCGGGGTAGACACTGACCCAGTAGCCCTCGGCCATGGCAACCTCCTGTGTTCGGCCGGACAGGTCCGACTTCGAATTGACACTCGGATCGATCGATCCCGGCATGCGCAGGTTAGGGCTTGATGTGCGGCCGAGGGAAAGACCGGTACGGGATAGGCTCAGAACGGATCGTTATCAATCGGCAGGGAGGGCACGTGGCGCCGGATACGGTGAGCCTGCGGTACTTCCTGGTCCTGGCGCAGGAGTTGAACTTCACCCGCGCGGCCGCACGGATCGGTATCGCACAGCCCGCACTCAGCGCCCGGATGCGCCGACTGGAGGCGGAACTCGGTACGGCCCTGCTGGTCCGTACCACGCGTAGCGTCGTATTGACCACGGCCGGTGCGGCTTTGGCGGAGTCCGCGCCGCCCGCGCTTGCGGCGCTGGACCGAGCATGGGACACCGCCCGGAGCGCGGCGGCCGGTGAACTGGGCACGCTGCGCATCGGATACAGCCTCAGCGCCGGGGCCGAGACGGCACCGGCCCTGGTCGACAGACTGATCCGCGGCAATAGCGGACTCGAGGTCGGCGCGGTCCCGATGGCGACACCGGAGATCTCCCCCGCGGTCGCCGACGGCCGCATCGATGCCGGGATCACCCGCGGTGAACAGCCGGGCCGTGGCGTGCGCCGGTTCCTGCTGCGGCGTACGCGCATCGGGGTCCAGCTGGCGCAGCACCATCCGCTGGCCGAACACCCGGAGATCGAGATCGCCGACGCGGCCGCGTATCCGCTGCGACTCCCGGACCGTGCGGCCAACCCCGTGATCCACGATCAGCTGTCCGCACTGTTCCGGGACACCCGACCACACCCCCGATTCCACACGCCCGCACTCTCTTTCGACATGTCTCAGCGCGACCTGCGCGACGGGGTCACCCTCGCCCCGGCCGGAGAAGCCGCAGCCACGGCACAACCGGCCGGTCTCACCTGGCGACCGCTACGGGACGCGCCCAGCCTGACGTACCACCTGGTCCTCCCACGCGAGCAGTCGCCACTGCACCACCGCATCCGTGCCGTCGCCAAAACCCTGGCGCACGAGCTGCACTGGCTGCAGGACGCTGACAGAGGCAGTCGGGCTTCGCGGGAGGTGGCGGGGTGACCGGGTCGATCGCCTGGCGCGGGGCAACGATCCGGGTCCGGGCCTCGGAGGCGTAGACGTAGAACGGGGCGGCACGCGGGGTGGCCCCCGCCGAACCCGCACCCCGGACGGGTGACCCCGCAGGCGAGGGCGGCTGGTCCAGCCTACGGTGCGTCAGGAGGGGGCTACCCACACGAGAGGTGAAAGTCCATGGCAGGCAAGTTCGAGCTCTACTACGACGAGTCGGGCATGCACCGCTTCCGGCTCAAGGCCAGCAACGGCGCGGTCGTCGTCACCAGCGACGCGCACGAGTCGAAGGAGCTGTGCCTGAAGAGCATCGAGTCGATCAAGAAGATCGCGCCGTACGCCCAGGTCGAGGAGAACGCGAAGGCCCCGGCGTAACGTCACCGCGCCACTGCACGGGCCGGTCTCCTCACTCCGAGGCGCCGGCCCGCCGCATGCCCGCCGCACGCCTCCGCGCAGAGAAGCTCGCGTCAGCCCTGCTCGTCGAGCAGTTCCGCGAGCACCGCCGCGTTGCTCAGCTCCACCGCCCGGGAGGCGGTCAGCAGGGTGAGCGGCCCGGCTGCCGCCAGCTCGCGCAGGTGCCGGAGCGGTTCGGCCGCGGCCGGTGCAGCCAGTTCTGCGCGGTAGCGGCGACGGAACTCCGGGTACCGGTCGGGCTCGTGGGCGTACCAGCGGCGCAGCTCGGTCGAGGGGGCGAGGTCGCGCAGCCATTCGTCGTACCCGGCGTCGGCCTTGCTGAGCCCTCGCGGCCAGAGCCGGTCGACGAGCACCCGGGGGCCCTCCTCCGGGCCGGGCTCGGCGTAGATCCTCCGGTACGACACGGTCATCAGCTGCTCCGTTCCGCGCTTGCGACGCCGGACGGGAACCATTGGACGCCCTCGCCTCGTCCGGTGCGCAGAGGCGCGGCCGGGCGCGCGGAAGTCCTGACACGCGCAGGTCAGCGCGCGACAATGGGTGCGGAACAGCCCGTGGCCCCGGGAGGACTGCATGACCGACGCACTCGCTGCCGTACTCGGCGGCCGCCAGGTCGAGACCGTGCGATACGGGACCGAGCTGGTGCTCGGCCTGTCCGGGCGGCTGACTCTCACGGTGGCGAGCGACTTCCGGCTGGGCGGCCCCTCGGGGGTGGAGCACTTCTTCCCCAGCCTGGCCCTGCACCCGACGGGCGGGCTGCTCCGGCTGCCCGGCGCCCGGATCGCCGAGGCAGCGGCCACCGCTGCGGGCGGCCTCCGCCTCGTCTTCGACTGCGCGCTGACGCTCACCGTCCCCCCGGACACCGCGTACCGGCCGTGGGAGGTCGGCGGCCCCTCCGGCTCGCTGTTCACCGCGCTGCCGGGGGGCTACCTCACCGCGTGAGATCCCCTCAGGGGGACCTCACCGGCTACGAGGGGTTCTGGCCGATCCGTCCGGCGACCTTGCGGGCGGCGACGAGCACCGGGTCCCAGACGGGCGAGAACGGCGGGGCGTAGGCGAGGTCGAGGGAGATCATCTGGCCGACCGTCATCCGGGCGGTCAGTGCGACGGCCGCGATGTCGATCCGCTTGCCCGCGCCCGCGCCGCCGACGATCTGCACGCCGAGCAGGCGTCCGCTGCCCTCCTCCGCCAGCATCTTGACCGTCATCAGCTCGGCGCCGGGGTAGTACCCGGCGCGCGCCGTCGACTCGATGACGGCGGACTTCCAGCGCAGCCCGGCGGCGGCGGCCTCGCGCTCGTTCAGACCGGTGCGGGCGATCTCCAGGTCGAAGACCTTGGTGACGGCGGTGCCGACGACCCCGGGGAAGATGGCGTCGCCGCCGCCGAGGTTGGTGCCCATCACCAGGCCGTGCTTGTTGGCGTGGGTGCCGAGCGCGACGTACTGGTGGCCGCCGGAGACGAGGTTGAGCACCTCGACGCAGTCGCCGCCCGCCCAGACGTCGTCGGTGCCGACGACCCGCATCGAGCGGTCCGTCAGCAGCCCGCCGTGGGCACCGAGCGGCAGCCCGGCGGCGCGGGCGAGGGCCGTCCGGGGGCGGACGCCGAGCCCGAGCACGACCAGGTCGGCAGGGTGTTCGCCGGCCGTGCTGCGGACGGCGGTGGGGCGGCCGTCCGCGCCGAGCAGCACCTCGACCGCCTCGGCGCCGCCGAGGACCTCGATGCCGAGCTTCTCCATGCCGAGCCGCACCAGGCGGCCCATGTCCGGGTCGAGGGTGGGCATCGGCTCGGCCGGGCGGCTGACCAGCGTGACGCGCAGCCCGCGCAGCGCCATCGCCTCGGCCATCTCGACGCCGATGTACCCACCGCCGACCACGACGGCGGTGCGCAGCCCGTCCCGGAGGGAGTTGATCAGCGCGGCGCCCTCGGCGAGGTTCTGCACGCCGTGCACGCCGGGCGCGTCGAAGCCCGGTAGGGCGGGCCGTATCGGCTCCGCGCCGGTGCCGATGACCAGCTGGTCGTACGCCGTCCACTCCTCGACGCCGGTGGCGAGCTCGCGGGTGCGGACGCGCTTCCCCGCCCGGTCGATCTCGGTGACCTCGGTGCCGAGCCGCAGGTCGATGCCGTTGGCCCGGTGCTGGTCGGGGGTGCGGGCGATCAGCGAGTCCCGCTCGGCGACCTCGCCGCCGACCCAGTACGGGATGCCGCAGGCCGAGTACGAGGTGAAGTTGCCGCGCTCGAAGGCGGTGATCCGGAGTTCGTCGGTGCCGCGCCGGCGCCGGGCCTGCGAGGCCGCCGACATCCCGGCGGCGTCACCACCGATGACCACCAGATGCTCCGTCATGCCCGACCGCCTTCGTTCCGCTGTTCGTCCTACCGGACCGTCAGCTCCCATCATCACCGACGGCCCCGGCCGCACTCCGTCCTCACGCCAACAATCCGGTCACAGCGTCAGCTCCGGCTGGTCCGGCTGATCCGGCTGATCCGACAGGTCGGGCCCATCCGCGAACTCCTTCGGCCCGAACGGCCAGGTGCGTTCGAACTTCGCCCAGAGCAGGAAGGCGCCACAGCCCGCCGCGACCCAGGCGAGCGACCACTCAATGGGGTGGAAGCCGGGCGAGTTGCGGTCGGCGTACCCGTAGATGACCAGCCAGCCGACGGCCGCCAGGATGCTCGGTGCGGGGTAGAGCCACATCCGGTACGGACGCTCCAGCTCGGGGCGGCGGCGCCGGAGCACCGTCAGGGCGACGATCTGGGCGAGTGCCTGGACGAGGACCATGACGGTGGTGAGCAGGTCGATCAGCACGGTCAGCGGCGGGTGCGCGGCGCTGGTGGAGACGTGGCGGCCGACGTAGAAGCCGACTGCGGTGACGGCGCCCATGGTGAGGAGCCCGAGCACGGGGAAGCGGTGCTTCGCGTGCAGTCTGCCGTAGGCGCGGAAGAAGACGCCGTCGCGGGCGGCGTCGTACGGCACCCGGGAGCCGCCGAGCAGGCCGGTGAAGACGGAGGCGAAGGCGGTGATCAGGATGAGCACGGTCACGACGTCGGCGGCGCCGCGCCCCCAGGTGCGTTCCAGCACGGCGGAGGCGACGGACTGCGAGGCGGTGGAGCCGGGGTCGAGCATCTCGTGCCAGTCGATCACGCCGAGCACACCGATCTGCAGCAGCAGGTAGATGCCCATGATCCCGACGATCGAGTAGACGATCGCGCGGGGCATCACCCGGCCGGGGTCCTTGACCTCGGCACCGAGGTAGGCGGCGGTGTTGTAGCCGAGGTAGTCGTAGATGCCGATGGTGAGCCCGGCGGCGAAGCCGATCCAGAACTGGCCGTGGGTCAGCTGGATGGCGTGCGCGGGCCAGCTGAACGCCCGGGACGGCGTGAAGTGGGTGTAGCAGGCGAGGATGACGGCGGCGACGGAGACGATCATCACGGCCCACATCACGGTGGTGATCCGGGCAACGCTCTCGACCCGGCGCCAGAGCAGCAGGGTGACGACCACGACCAGGGCGAGGCCGACGAGATCGCTTTGACCCTGGGTCATGCCGGGCAGCAGGTAGCCGAGGTACTGGACGAAGCCGACCACGCCGGTGGACATGATCAGCGGGATGAAGAGCATCGCCGTCCAGACGAACAGGAACGGCATCAGCCGCCCGCTGCGGTGCTGGAAGGCCTCGCGGAGGTAGCGGTAGCTGCCGCCGGAGCCGGGCAGGGCGGCGCCGAGCTCGGCCCAGACCAGGCCGTCGACGAGGGCCAGGACGGCGCCGGCTATCCAGCCGATGACGGCCTGCGGCCCGCCGAAGGCGGCGACCATCAGCGGGATGGTGACGAACGGGCCGATGCCGCACATCTGGCTCATGTTGATGGCGGTGGCCTGGAACAGGCCGATGCGGCGGACGAATCCGGGTGACACGAGGTACCTCCGGGAGGCGTGGGGGGAGGAGGTGCGACGCCGGGAGGCGCCGGGCGGCGCTGACGAAAGGCGCCGGGCGTGATTAAGTTAAAGACCCTTACTTGATGCGTCAAGAGAAACGCCACCACAACCCGCACAGGCCGCGCGGCCCATAGGATGATCAGCTGCCCGAACCGCGCACACCCCAGGAGGCACCCCATGAGCTCCCACCCGGCCACCGGACCCGGCGCGGGCCCCGAACCGGCCCGGGGGCCCGTGTCCGAGACCACCCACACCCAGCCAAACGACCACCCCCACGACCAGCCGTGGAACCAGCAGCGCCTGCGCAGCACCAACGAGTGGCTCCTGCTGG
The DNA here is from genome assembly GCF_052076145.1 of Kitasatospora sp. McL0602. NCBI lineage: Bacteria > Bacillati > Actinomycetota > Actinomycetes > Kitasatosporales > Streptomycetaceae > Kitasatospora > Kitasatospora sp. McL0602. Next base: position 423,212 of record NZ_CP197246.1, read on the forward strand.
AGCGGCTGCGCACCGGCGGCCCGGCCTCCCGCGCCCAACTCGCCCGGGACAGCGGCCTCTCCAAGCCGACCGTCTCCGCCGCGCTCGCCTCGCTCGAACAGGCCGGGCTCGCCCGCGAGGCCGGGCTGCTCGCGCCCGAGCGCGGCCGGGTCGCCGTGCTGTACGAGCCGGACCCGACGGCCGGTCACGTGCTCGGCATCGACATCGGCCGGGGCTGGCTGCGGGTCGCCGTCGCCGACCTGGCCGGGGCCGTCACCGCCCGCCGCGACGTGCCCAACCACGGCCGCACCGCCGACGAAGTCGCCGACGCGGTGGTCGAGGCGGCCCGCGCCGCGATCGCCGAGGCCGGGCTGCGACCGGAACAGGTGGTGCACGCCGCGATCGGCACCCCGGGCGTCTGGGACGCCTCGCAGCAGCGGGTCCGGTACGCGGCCAACCTGCCGGGCTGGGGGCGCCGGGGGCTGTTCGACCGCATCGGCGCCGGACTGGACACCACGATCAGCGTGCACAACGACGCCAACCTGGCCGCCCTCGGCGAGTACGCACGCGGCGCGGGCTCCGGCAGCAAGGTCTTCGTCTACCTCCTGATCGGCACCGGCCTCGGCATGGGCGTCGTCTCCGGCGGCAAGCTCCGCCAGGGCGCGCACGGCGCAGCCGGCGAGATCGGCTTCCTGCCCCTGCCCGGCGGCACGGCCAGCGCCGCAGGCACGGCAGGCACCACAAACTCGGCGAACACCCTCGAACACGCCGCCTCCGCCGAGGCGGTGGTCCGCACGGCCGAGCAGCTCGGGCTACGCGGCGCGGCCGACGCCAAGCAGGTGTTCGACGCGGCCCGTACGGGCGACCCCGCCGCGCTGGCCGCCGTCCAGCGCGAGGCGGAGCAGCTCGCCTACGCCGTGGCCGTCGCCGCCAGCGTGCTCGACCCCGATCTGGTGGTGCTCGGCGGCGGCCTCGGCCACAGCGCCGACCTGCTGCTCGCCCCGGTCGAGCGGGCCCTCCACGCCCTCACCCCGCTGCGACCCAGGCTGGCCGCGAGCCTGCTCGGCGAGGACGCCGTCCTGCTCGGCGCCCTCGCCACCGCCCTGGACACCGCCCGCCCCGAGGTCTTCCGCCGCCGGTCTGCGAGTGCGGACCGAGGATAAGCGCCGGCCGGAGGTGAGCGCCGCCCGGAGCCGAGCGGGCCCGGCGCGCATAATTCGCCGGGTCGGGTGAATTGGCCGAACCGACGGCAGTTCACCCGTACAGCAGAATTCACCCGAATATCCGGGCTGCCACCGACGGCATACCGCCGAAACGGCCCGGTCAAATATCGATGTCGACCCGGAAATCCACCTCCGAACCGGGCGGGGAGCTGGTCGTCGCACCGATCCGGCGCAGCATCCGCATCGCCCGCCCGTTCACCGCCATCACCGAGGCGGTGAGTGCGCGCGCGCCCTGGGTGCGGACGGATTCGAGCGCGTACGAGGCCAGTGCGCTGCCCAGCCCGCGTGACTGCCAAGCATCCTCGACCAGGACGGCGAACTCGACCACGCCGTCCTCGTACGTGTGCAGGACGTTGGTCATCGCGATCACCTTGCGGGTGTCGGCCCGGGGAGTGGTGATGAGCGTGAGGCCCCGGCCTTGGTCGCAGAGATCGTGCCAGCCCCGGGTGGAGAGCCCGGAGGTGGGGGTGAAGTACCTTATCGTCCGGCTTTCGGCCGAACACCGGCTGTGCATCCGCTGAACGGCCGAATAGTCCCGCATCTTGGCGACCCGGGTGACGGTGACGGCTCCCGTGGGCAGTTTCGTCAGCCTCGGCAGGTAAACCCCACAACTCGTCGTCGATTTCACTTTCATGAGGCCAGACCATATCGACGGCCGCGCGGCGCGGGCAACCTCCGGGCGAATTTTCCCGCAATTGCCGCCGATGATTACCGGTGCGGCCTATTAATGTCATACCGATTAATGCCAGGCCGGCCCTTACCGGGCCCCTCCGCCTCATCAACCCCACCTCCCCCAGGATTCACCTGATCGGGCGAAGGTACGTCTCCTCGGGCCCATCCGTACGCCTGTCGCCCTACCGTGAGCGCTGATCCACCGGCGGGACAGTACCCGAGGAAAGGCCAGGCACCGATGCCCCAACCCTTCAAGCTCCCCGAGTTCTACACGCCGTACCCGGCGCGGTTGAATCCGCACCTCGAAGCGGCCCGCGAGCACTCGAAGGCGTGGGCCCGCGAAATGCAGATGATCGAGGGGTCGGGCATCTGGGACGAACAGGATTTCGACTCCCACGACTACGCTCTGCTCTGCGCCTACACCCACCCGGACTGCTCCAGCGAGGAGCTCTCCCTCATCACCGACTGGTACGTCTGGGTCTTCTTCTTCGACGACCACTTCCTCGACATCTTCAAGCGCACCCTGGACACCGCAGGGGCCAAGGAGTACCTGGACCGGCTCCCCGCCTTCATGCCGGTGCGGCCGGGGGCCGTGGTGCCGGAGCCGACCAACCAGGTCGAGCAGGGCCTCGCCGACCTCTGGGCCCGTACCGTGCCCGGCATGTCCGAGAGCTGGCTGACGCGCTTCGCCGAGAGCACCAAGCACCTGCTGGACGAGTCGCTCTGGGAGCTCTCCAACATCGACGAGGGCCGGGTCGCCAACCCCGTCGAGTACATCGAGATGCGCCGCAAGGTCGGCGGTGCGCCGTGGTCGGCCGGGCTGATCGAGCACGCCGTGGGTGCCGAGGTCCCCGCCGTGATCGCGGCCAGCCGGCCGCTGCGGGTGCTCCGGGACACCTTCTCGGACGGTGTGCACCTGCGGAACGACCTCTTCTCCTACGAGCGGGAGATCCAGGAAGAGGGCGAGCTGTCGAACGGCATCCTGGTACTCGAACGTTTCCTCGACTGCTCCACCCAGGAGGCCGCCGAGGCCGTCAACGACCTGCTGACGTCCCGGCTCCAGCAGTTCGAGCACACCGCCCTGACCGAGCTGACCCCGCTCTTCCAGGAGACCGGGCTCGACCCGAAGTCCTGCGCCGACGTGCTCTCCTACGTCAAGGGCCTCCAGGACTGGCAGTCCGGTGGCCACGAGTGGCACATGCGCTCCAGCCGCTACATGAACGGCGAGTACGGCGGCCCGGCCGCCGCGGCCACCACCTTCTTCGGCGCGCCCTCCGGCCTCGGCACCTCGGCCAGCAGCGTGCTCAGCTCCCTGGCGGCGACCATGCCGACCAGGCTGCGCAGCTTCACCCACGTCCCGTTCCAGCAGGTCGGGCCGACGGACCTGCCCGACTTCGACGTGCCCTTCCAGCTCCGGCTCAGCCCGCACCTGGACGCCTCCCGGGACCACACCGCCGAGTGGTGCGGCCGGATGGGCTTCTACGACGCGCTGCCCGGCCTGCCCGGCAGCGGGCTGTGGACCGAGCGCTCGCTGCGCGGCTTCGACTTCCCGCTCTGCTCCGCCGGCATCCACCCGGACGCCTCCCTCGACGAGCTGAACCTCACCAGCGACTGGCTCTCCTGGGGCACCTACGCCGACGACTACTTCCCCGTGGTCTTCGGCCGCACCCTCAACATGACCGCCGCCAAGGCCTGCAACGAGCGGCTCTCGCTCTTCATGCCGATCGACTCCGCCGTCGCGGCGCCCACCCCGTCCAGCGCGTTGGAGCGGGGGCTCGCCGACCTCTGGGAGCGTACGGCGGGCCCGATGAGCCAGAGCGGCCGCCGCAAGTTCCGCACCGCCGTCGAGGACATGACGGCCAGTTGGCTCTGGGAGATCTCCAACCAGATCCAGAACCGCATCCCCGACCCGGTGGACTACATCGAGATGCGCCGGATGACCTTCGGCTCCGACCTGACGATGAGCCTCTCCCGGCTCGCCCAGAGCCAGACCGTGCCGGACGAGGTCTTCGCGCTGCGGCCGGTGCAGGCCCTGGAGAAGGCCGCCTCCGACTACGCCTGCCTGCTCAACGACCTGTTCTCCTACCAGAAGGAGATCCAGTACGAGGGCGAGATCCACAACGGCGTCCTGGTCGTCCAGAACTTCTTCGACTGCGGCCGGGCCGAGGCCCAGGGGATCGTGACCGACCTGATGTCGTCCCGGATGCGGGAGTTCCAGCACCTGATCGCCAACGCCTTCCCCGCCATGTACGAGGACTTCGACCTCGCCCCCGAGATCCGCCGCGCACTCGACCGGTACGCGGGCGAGCTCAAGGACTGGCTGATCGGCATCCTGAACTGGCACCAGGGCTGCCACCGCTACGAGGAGGCCGTGCTCGGCGGCCACGCCGCGCCGCTGACGGGCCTGCTCAGCGGCCCGGCCGGGCTCGGCACCTCGGCGGTCCGCCTCACCTCCGCGCCCTGACGGCCCACAGCCCGGCCGAAAAACGCAGCCCGTCAGACCGGACGGGGTTCGGCGACCAACTGCTCGCCGAGCCCCGTCCGGTAGTACAGCACGGACGCCCCGGAGCGGCGCCGGGCGACCAGCCGGGCGTCGAGCAGCACCTTGAGGTGGTCCCCCACCGTGCCGACGCCCAGGCCCGTCAGCGCCGCCAGCTGACTCGTGCTCAGCGGCGGCTCCAGCCGCGCCAGCAGCCCCGCCCGGGTGCTGCCCAGCAGCCGCCCGAGGGCGGGCGGCGCCTCGAGCCGGGGCTCGGCCAGCAGCCCGGAGGCCGGGTAGATCACCGCGTACCGCTCCGGCAGGTCCCAGGCCACCCACCCGCGCCGGGCGCTGCTCGGCACGAAGAGCAGCTCCGCGCCGGTCAGGTCCCGGGCAGGCCGGTCGGAGCCGTTGATCCGCAGCCGCCCGTCGCCGAGCCAGCGCAGCTGCGGGATGAGGTCCTCCACGGCGGTGGCCCAGCCCTGGCGGCCCATCAGGTGGATGCGGCTCACCATGTCGGCCTCGAAGATCCGGGCCCGCCGGGGCCAGTCGGGCTCGACCGCCCGCTCCCAGACCCAGGCCAGCAGGTCGCCGACCCGCTCGGCGACGTCCGGCACGGCCAGCGGTGCCGGCAGCACGCCCTGGCAGCTGACCGCGATGTCGGCGTGTGCCACGTCCGCCGGGGTCGCCCGCAGCCGGGCCAGCTCCTGGTCGAAGGAGTTCTCCCCCGGCCGGGGCGGCATCCCGACGAAGTCCGGCATCCAGCGCGTCCGCAGCACGGAACCCACCCAGACCCGGGCGACCGGGTCGGCCGCCAGCCGCGCCCGGTAGGCCGTCAGGTGCCGGGCCAGCCAGGGCCGCTGCCACGGCTCGGGCCGCTCGTCGCTCAGCACCCCGAGCGCCGCGACCGTCTCGATCAGCGGCGAGACCACGAACCGGCTGCGCGCCAGCACGTCCGCGTCCACCAGCCAGAGCCCCACGCCCCACCGCCCCCTCTGCCCGCCTGCCTCGCTGCTTTCGTCCCAGGCCGAAACAGTAGGGCCGGGCCCGGTCGGCGCTCCACCCTTACCGGCATGCGCACGTACCGAGAGATATTTCGCACACCCGAATTCACCCCGCTGTTCGGGGTCGTCGCCTGCCTGGTCGCGGGCGGCACCGTCAGCAGCCTGGCGCTCGCCACCCTGGTCTTCGACCGGACGGGCTCGGCGCTGCTCGCCGCCGTGTCGATGTACGGGGCGTCCTTCGCCCAGGTGCTGGGCGCCACCACGCTGCTCTCCGTCGCCGACCACCTGCCGCCGCGCCGCACCACCGTCGTGCTCGCGCTGGTCTTCGCCGTGGCGGCGCTGGCCCTCGCCGTCCCGGGTACGGGCGTGCCGGTGCTGCTGGCGATCGTGCTGGCCGTCGGGCTCGTCAACTCCGTCGGCGGGGCTGTCCGTTGGGGGCTGGTGACGGAGATCCTCCCGGCCGAGGGCTATCTGCTCGGGCGTTCGGTGCTGAGCATGACCGGCAGCGTGGTGCAGATCCTGGGCAACGGCCTGGGCGCCACCCTGATCCACCTGCTCTCCCCGCGCGCCGCGCTGCTGCTGAGCGCGGGCCTCTACCTCACCGCGGCCCTGACCGCCCGGCTCGGTCTTCGGCGCCGCCCGGCCCGCGCGAGCGGCCGCCCGTCCGTCCGGCAGACCTGGGTGGTCAACCGGCGGCTGCTGGGCGACCCGGCGATCCGGGCGGTGTACGTCGGGCTGTGGCTGCCGAACGGCCTGATGGTCGGCGCGGAGGCGATGTTCGTCCCGTACGCGGGCGCCTCGGCGGGGGCACTCTTCATGGCCGGGGCCGTCGGCATGCTGGCCGGCGACACGCTGACCGGGCGCTTCCTCCCGCAGGCGTGGCGCCGCCCGCTGCTCACCCTGGCGCCGCTGCTGCTGGCCGCGCCCTACCTGCTCTTCCCGCTGCACCCCGGCCCGGGTACGGGCATCGCCCTGGTCGCCGTCGCCTCGGCGGGGTTCAGCGTCAGCCTTCTCTACCAGGAGCGGCTGCTCGCACTCGTCCCCGCCGAGACCCGGGGGCAGGCGCTCGGCCTGCACACCTCGGGCATGCTGACGGTGCAGGCGCTCTGCGCGGCCCTCGCCGGGGCACTGGCCGGCCGACTCTCCCCCGAGACGACGATGGCGGTGATGGGCACCCTCTCGGTGGCCGTCACGCTGAGCCTGGCCCCGCGCCTGCGGCGGAGCCCGCACAGGCGCGAGGTTGCGGCAGACGCCAGCGGTCAGAGGCCAGACGTCAGACGTTGACGCCGAAGTCGAGGGCGATGCCGCGCAGGCCGGAGGCGTAACCCTGGCCGACGGCGCGGAACTTCCACTCCGCGCCGTAGCGGTAGAGCTCGCCGAAGAGCATGGCCGTCTCGGTGGAGGCGTCCTCGGTGAGGTCGTAGCGGGCCAGCTCGCGGCCGTCGGCGCGGTTGACCACGCGGATGTAGGCGTTGCGGACCTGGCCGAAGGTCTGGCCCCGGGAGTCGGCCTCGTAGATGGAGACCGGGAAGACGATCTTCGCGACCTCGGCGGGCACCATCGAGAGGTCGACGTTGATGGTCTCGTCGTCGTCGTCGCCGGTGCCGCCCGCCAGCTCGTCACCGGTGTGCTGGACGGAGCCGTCCGGGCTGGTGAGGTTGTTGAAGAAGACGAAGTGGAGGTCGGAGACGACCTTGCCGGTCGCGCCGCAGAGCAGCGCGCTGGCGTCGAGGTCGTAGTCGGCGCCGGTGGTGGTGCGGGACTGCCAGCCGAGGCCGACCGACACGGCCGTCAGGCCCGGTGCCTCCTTGGTGAGCGAGACGTTGCCGCCCTTGGCAAGTGTGACTCCCACGGCCCCTCCTTGGGTGATTGCGGCGCCCCGGCGCCCCCGTACAGACGATGCTGAAATCTACAACACTGTAGAGACATGTCGCGACGAACCCCACCGCCCACCTGACAGGCCCCCCTGACCTTCCTCTACAAGCCTGTAGAGTCGAACGGGCTGCCCGGCAGCCCCTTCAGTCCTACCCGTCGAGCAAGGGTTCAGCCTTGACGATCCATCACCGAACCGCATCGCTTCCGGTGCCGGAGACCCTGCGGCCGGACGCCCTGCAGCCGGAGACCGTGCTGCCGGAGCCCCCGGAGGCGGAACTCCGGCAGGTGTACCAGCCGGTGGAGATCCGGCACGAGGACGGCAGCTGGCAGCTCGGGCGGATCAACGCCTGGTGGCAGGCCCCCGACGGCCGCAGCTGGTGCCGCATCCGGACGGCCCGGAGCGGCCGCCCGCCGCACTGGGTCGCCTTCGACCCCGCCCGCGTCCAGCTGCTCCAGACCGAGGGCACCTGAGCGGGCCGGTCGGCGGTCAGAGCGCGAGGTGCATGATGTGCAGCCCGACGTAGCCCTCGACCGGGTGCCGGAAGCCCTTCGGCAGGGTGCCCAGCACCTCGAAGCCCAGCGAGCGGTACAGCTTCACCGCGGGCACGTTGGTCTCGACCACGGCGTTGAACTGCATCGCCCGGTAGCCGGCCGCCCGCGCCCAGGCGATCGAGTACTCGCAGAGCGCCCGCCCCACCCCACGCCCCGACCGGGCCGGGTCGACCATGTAGCTGGCGCTCGCGATGTGCGAGCCGTTGCCCTGGTGGTTGGTGTTCATCTTCGCCGTGCCGAGCACGGCGCCCGCCTCGTCGACGGCGACCACCGTCCGGCCCGGGGCGGGCAGCAGCCACCAGCCCTGGGCGTCGTCCCGCGTGAGGTCGGTCGGGAAGGTGAACGTCTCGCCGGCGGCGACGATCTCATGGAAGAACGGCCAGATGGCGGGCCAGTCCGCCACCTCGGCTTCTCTGATCAGCATCCGGCCAGCATGCCGGTACGGGCGGCCGGGCCGCCAGCCCATTTCCCCCGGCCGATGTCTGGTCAGTAGGACTGGAGCTCCAGCAGGTTGCCGTCCGGGTCGCGCAGGTGCGCCGTCCGCATCCCCGGCCCCCACTCGGGCCGGTCGGCGGGCGCGGCGACGGCCTCGCCGCCGTGCCGCAGACACAGCTCGTAGCCCCGGTCGACGTCCTCGACCCGGCTGACGAACATCGCCCGGTCCAGGCCCCCGCCGCTCCCGCCCTCCGCCAGCCCGAGCGCCGCCGCCGACACCGCGCGGTCGAAGATCGCCAGCACCCCCTCCGCCCCGACGTCCCAACTCGCGTACGGGCCGTCGGCCGAGCCCCGGGTGCGGGTCGCGCCGATCAGCTCGGGCAGCACGGCGTCGTAGAAGCGGAAGGCGTCGGCATACCGGCCGACCAGCAGGCGCGGGTGCAGTGCGTCCATGGCGTGACCCCCATTTCGTAGGTGGTGACCAACTATTGGCCGTGGCCTACGATAGTCGACGTGACCGAGACCCCGCCCAGCCTCTCCGCCCTCACCACCTACCTCCTCTCCCGGACCGGCAAGACGGCGCGCGGCGCGCTCGCCACCCGGCTGGGCGAACGCGGCCTGCGGCTCTGGCACATGGCGGTGCTCGCCGCCCTCGCCGACTTCGGGCCGCACGCGCAACGCGAGCTCGCCGACCGCCTCGGCATCGACCCGAGCGACGTCGTCAAGGTGATCGACGACCTGGCGGCCCCCGGCCACGTCGAACGCGCCCGGGACACCGCCGACCGCCGCCGCGTCCAGGTCACCGTCACCCCGTCCGGCCTGGCCCTGCTCGCCACCCTCACCACCGAGGCCGAGGCCGTCCAGGACACCCTGCTCGCCCCCCTCGACACCGCCGAACGCGCCCAGCTGCACGAGCTGCTGACACGGGTGTTCGCGGCGCAGCTCTAGACCGCCACCGGCTCGTCCCCCGAGGTCAGCTCCAGGGTCTTCCCGGCCGTGCCGGGCGAGTGCAGCAGGGCCAGCAGCACCAGGGCGACGTCGTCCCGGGGCACGGAGCCGAGCGGCAGCGGCGGCTCCGCGAGCCGGACCAGGCCGGTGCCCGGGTCGTCCGTGAGCGGTCCGGGGCGCAGCACCGTCCACTCCAGGTCACGGGCCCGCAGGTCGTCCTCGGCGGCGGCCTTGGCCCGCAGGTAGTCGCTGAACTCGGCGTCCATGCCGGGGGCGCCCGCACTGTCGAGCCCCATCGTGCTGATCATCAGGTACCGCCGTACGCCGGCCAGTTCGGCCGCGTCCGCGAGCAGCGCGGCGGCGGCCCGGTCGACGGTGTCCTTGCGCGCGCTCCCGCTGGCCGGGCCGGCGCCTGCCGCGAAGACCACCGCGTCGGCCCCGCGCAGCACCTCCGCGAGGGCGTCGGGCGTGATCACCTCCAGGTCGCATACGACGGGCCGGGCACCGAGAGCCGTCAGCTCCTCCGCGTGCCCGGCCCGCCGGATCAGCCCGGTCACCGAATCTCCCCGGGCGACGAGCAGCCGCTCCAGCCGCAGCGCGATCTGCCCGTGCCCACCTGCGATGACTACGTCCATGGCCACCAGCATCGGCCACCGGGCCGCCCGATCGCCCGACCGACTCGCTGAGCTGAGCTGAGCTGGCCTGAGCTCAGCTGAGACTGGGACGGCGCACTCGGCCAGCCGGGTCACGGCGGGCGTCCGGCCGTTTCTCCGGGCCGTCGACGGGTGATTCCTTGCTGCTAGAGCGGCCACCGTTCCCGCCGCCGAGTCGCCGTCCGGAGGCCCCGCCGTGTCACTACGCTCCCGCCGTTCGACGCTGCCCCGCCGTCACGGGCGCGCGGTTGCCGTCCTGCTCACCGCCTCGCTGGCGCTGGTGCCCGCCGGGCCCGCCCTGGCGGGGCCCGGCGGCGACGGCGAGCGGGCGCTCCGGGCCCGCCTGCAGGAACTGGTCGACCGCCCGGACGGCCCGCCCGGCGCCATCGCGGTGCTCCGCGACGGCGACCGCCTGCGGGTGTACCGGGCCGGGGTGGCCGAGGTCGGCACCGACCGGCCACCCCGCCCCACCGACCACATGCGCCTCGCCAGTGCTGCGAAGGCGTTCAGTGGCGCGGTCGCGCTCCGCCTGGTCGACTGCGGGCTGCTGGGGCTGGACGACACCATCGCCGACCGCCTGCCCTCGCTGCCGGCCGCCTGGGGCTCGGTGACGCTGCGCCAGCTGCTCAACCACACCAGCGGCCTGCCGGACTACAGCGCCGCACCGGACTTCGTTGAGCTGATCCGCGCCGATCCGCACCGGGTGTTCGACTCCCGGCATCTCCTGGACTTCGTCGCCGACAAGGACCTGGGGTTCGACCCCGGCTCCCGCTACCAGTACTCCAACTCCGACAACATCGCCGTCGCCCTGATGGCCGAGGCCGCGACCGGGCAGCGCTACGAGGACCTGCTCGCCTCCGAGGTCTACCAGCCGCTGGGACTCACGCAGACCAGCCTCCCGTCCGACTACCAGCTGCCCGAGCCCTACCTGCACGGCTACGACGTCGAGCCGGGCAGCCCGACGGAGGACGTCAGCACCCTGTTCGGCGCCTCGGGGTCCTGGGCGTCGGGCGGCCTGGTGTCCACCCCGAAGGACTTCAGCGCGTTCATGGCCGGGTACGCGGGCGGCCCGCTGATCAGCGACGCGACCCGCCGGCAGCAGCGGGCCTTCGTCCCGGGCGCCTCCGAGCCGGCCGGTCCGGGAACCAACCGCGCCGGGCTGGCGATCTTCGAGTACACCACCCGGTGCGGTGCGGTGTACGGGCACACAGGCAACACCGCGGGCTACACCCAGCTCGCCGTGGGCACCCCGGACGGCCGCCGCAGCCTCACCCTCTCCGTCGCCGAACAGGTGAACCAGAAGGGCAACCCGGACCTGCTGGCACACCTGCGCGCCGTCGAGGAGGACTTCGTCTGCGCGCTGCTGGCCGACCATTAGTCCACCGTCCCCCGGCATCGCGCCGAGGCCGGCCATGCCGAGAACAGCCACCGAGCTGAGCCGGGCCGGGCTGCGCTACTCGACCGGGGCCTTCTCGCGGAGGACCTGGACGAAGGCGCGCATCCAGCCCGGGTGGTCCGGCCAGGCGCGGGCGGAGACCAGGACGCCGTCGACCACGGCCTCGCTGTCCTCGAAGCCGGCGCCGCCCGCGGTGACGTCCGGCTCCAGGGCCGGGTACGCGGCGGTGCGGCGGCCCGCCAGGGCGCCGGTCGCGAGGCTGATGAGGGGGCCGTGGCAGATCTGGGCGACGGGCTTGTCGAGCTGGAAGAAGTGGTCGGTGATGCGCCGCAGCTCGGGGTTGTTGCGCAGGTACTCGGGGGCCCGGCCGCCGGGGACCACCAGGGCGACGTACTCGGCCGGGTCGACCTCGGCGAAGGCCTTGTCGGCGGGCCAGCAGTACCCGGGCTTCTCGGTGTAGGTGTCGAAGCCGTCCACGAAGTCGTGCACCACGAACTGGAGCGTCTTGCGGGTCGGCGCAGCGATGTGCACCTCGTACCCCTCCTCCAGCAGCCGCTGGTAGGGGTAGAAGACCTCCAGCGACTCCGCCGCGTCGCCGGTGACGATCAGGATCTTGGCTGCCATGCCCGCGCTACCGCCTCTTCCTCCGCCCACCTGGTGTGGGCCCCGCCCCAGCCTGTCTGCTGACGGCCCGTCGGACAATCCCGCGCACGCTCGGCGCGCACCGTGCGCCCCCGCGTGCGCCCCTCACCGGCGCTTCCGGCGTATGGGGTGCGCCGGTCTCCGGCGAGGAGGAGGGTAGGGGTGTGGTCGACGTGAAGGACGGCGAAGAGGACGGCAGGGGCGGTCTGCGGCTGGGCACCGTCCAGGGGCGGTGGGTGCTGCTGGCGACGGCGCTCGGCTCCGGGATGGCGATGCTCGACGGCACGGTGGTCAATGTCGCGCTGCCCCGGATCGGCACCGATCTCGGTGCCTCGATCGCGGCCCTCCAGTGGACGGTCAACGCGTACCTGCTCACCCTCGCCGGCCTGATCCTGCTCGGCGGCTCACTCGGCGACCGCTTCGGGCGGCGGCGGATCTTCGTGATCGGCGTCTGCTGGTTCGCGCTGGCCTCCGCGCTCTGCGCGCTCGCGCCGGGTGTCGGCGTACTGATCGCCGCGCGTGCCCTCCAGGGCATCGGCGGCGCGCTGCTGACGCCGGGCTCGCTCGCGATGCTTCAGGCGAGCTTCCACCCGGACGACCGCTCGGGGGCGGTCGGCGTCTGGTCCGGCCTCGGCGGGGTTTCGGCGGCCGTCGGGCCGTTCCTCGGCGGCTGGCTGGTGGACGGGCCCGGGTGGCGGTGGATCTTCCTGCTGAACGTCCCGCTGGCCGCCGTCGTGGTGGCCGTCACCACCCGGCACGTCCCCGAGAGCCGCGACGAACAGGCCTCCGGCCACTTCGACGTACGCGGCGCCGCGCTCGCCGCGCTCGCCCTGAGCTGCGTGACGTACGCCCTGACCGAGGGCGTACGCGGCCTCTCGGGCCTGGTCGGTGTCGCGGGCCTGGCGCTCGGCGCACTGTTCGTACTGGCCGAGCGCCGCAGCCCGGAGCCGATGCTGCCGCCGGAGCTGTTCGCCTCGCGGCTGTTCACCAGCGTCAACCTGGTGACGCTCTGCGTGTACGGGGCGTTCAGCGGCATCTTCCTGCTGCTGATGGTGCAGCTCCAGACCGTCGCGGGGTTCACCCCCCTGACGGCGGGGCTGGCACTGCTGCCCATCACCCTGCTGATGCTGGCGTTCTCCGGCCAGGCGGGGCGGCTGGGGCGCCGGGTCGGGCCCCGGCTGCCGCTCACCCTCGGGCCGTTGGTCTGCGCCGCGGGTGTCCTGCTGATGCTGCGGATCGACGCCGGGGCCTCGTACTGGACGGCCGTGCTGCCCTCCGTGGTGGTGCTGGGCTGCGGCATGACGCTGCTGGTCGCCCCGCTGACCGCCACCGTGCTCGCCGCCGTCGAGGTGCGCCGGGCGGGCATCGCGAGCGGCGTCAACAACGCCGCCGCCCGCGCGGCGGGCCTGCTCACCGTCGCCGCGCTCCCGGCGCTGGCGGGCCTGAGCGGGGAGGCGTACCAGATCCCGAACGAGGTCGACAGCGCCTTCCACACCGCGATGCTGATCTGCGCGGGTCTGCTCGCGGCGGGCGCGCTGCTCGCCGCCGCGACCATCCGCAGCGACGCGCTGGCCCCCGACCGGCCGGTGGCCGCGCCCGACTGCGAGTGGTACTGCGCCCCGACCTCTCCCCCGCTCGATCCCGGCCACGAGCAGGCCTGACCCGCACCCGGCCGACGGCCGAGGGTAGATTCACGGTGGCCGCCCCGCCCCCGGTCGGCCACCCCGCCCCCAGCCGGAAGCACCCGCGCCCATGCTCCTCGCCTACCTGGCCCTGCTCGCCATCGCCACCGTGACGGTCTTCGTCGCCCTCCGCTGGGCCCGCATGGTCCGCGGGCTGACGGCCGGGCAGCGCTGGTGCCTGCGGCTGCCGCTGACGCTGGCCGGCTACCTGTTCTCCGTCCTCGCCCTCGTGACGCTGCTGGTGCCGGCGGGCGGCATCTTCTTCATCCCCCTGGTGGTGCCGCTGTGGCTCCTCACCCTGGTCAGCTCCGATCTCGTCGCCTGGCTCGGCGTGCCCAGGCCGCCCGCCACGGCCCGGCGCCGGTAGGTCAGCTCCCGACGTAGGCCGCGAGGTGCTCGCCGGTGAGGGTGGAGCGGGCGGCGACGAGGTCGGCGGGGGTGCCCTCGAAGACGATCCGGCCGCCGTCGTGGCCGGCCCCGGGGCCGAGGTCGATGATCCAGTCGGCGTGCGCCATGACCGCCTGGTGGTGCTCGATCACGATCACCGACTTTCCGGCGTCGACGAGGCGGTCGAGCAGGCCGAGCAGCTGCTCGACATCGGCGAGGTGCAGACCGGTGGTCGGCTCGTCGAGGACGTAGACGTCGCCCTTCTCGCCCATGTGGGTGGCGAGCTTGATCCGCTGCCGCTCACCGCCGGAGAGCGTGGTGAGCGGCTGGCCGAGCCGGAGGTAGCCGAGCCCGACGTCGACCAGCCGGCCGAGGATCTTGTGCGCGGCAGGCGTCCGCGCCTCGCCCGCGCCGAAGAACTCCTCCGCCTCGGCCACCGACATCGCGAGGACCTCGCTGATGTCGCGGCCGCCGAGGTGGTAGTCCAGCACCGAGGCCTGGAAGCGCTTGCCCTCGCAGTCCTCGCAGGTGGTCGCGACACCGGCCATCATCCCCAGGTCGGTGTAGATCACCCCGGCGCCGTTGCAGGTCGGGCAGGCACCCTCGGAGTTGGCGCTGAACAGCGCCGGCTTCACACCGTTCACCTTCGCGAACGCCTTGCGGATCGGATCGAGCAGCCCGGTGTACGTCGCCGGGTTGCTGCGCCGCGAGCCACGGATCGCGCCCTGCCCGATCGCCACCACCCCGACGTCGTCCCCGGCCCCGCCGACCAGCGACCCGTGCACGAGCGAGCTCTTGCCCGAGCCGGAGACACCGGTCACGACGACCAGCTGCCCGAGCGGCACGTCGACATCGACGTCCTGGAGGTTGTTCGCCGACGCGCCACGGATCTCCAGCTTGCCGCTGGACTGCCGCACCTTCTCCTTGACGGCGGCCCGGTCGTCCAGGTGGCGGCCGGTCAGCGTGCCACCGGCCCGCAGCCCCTCGACGGTGCCCTCGAAGCAGACCGTGCCGCCCTCCGTACCGGCGCCGGGGCCGAGGTCGACGACGTGGTCGGCGATCGCGATCGCCTCCGGCTTGTGCTCCACGACCAGCACCGTGTTGCCCTTGTCGCGCAGGCGCAGCAGCAGCTCGTTCATCCGCTGGATGTCGTGCGGGTGCAGGCCGATCGTCGGCTCGTCGAAGACGTAGGTGACGTCGGTGAGCGAGGACCCGAGGTGGCGGATCATCTTGGTGCGCTGCGCCTCGCCGCCGGAGAGCGTCCCCGACGGCCGGTCGAGCGCGAGGTAGCCGAGCCCGATCTCGACGAACGAGTCGAGGGTCTCGCCCAGGGCCTCCAGCAGCGGCGCCACCGACGGCTCGTCCAGACCGCGCACCCACTCGGCCAGGTCGCTGATCTGCATCGAGCAGGCGTCGGCGATGTTGATCTTCTTGATCCTCGACGACCGGGCCGCCTCGCTGAGCCGGGTGCCGTCGCAGTCGGGGCAGGTCGTGAAGGTGACCGCCCGCTCCACGAACGCGCGGACGTGCGGCTGCAACGAGTCGACGTCCTTGGAGAGGAACGACTTCTGGATCCGCGGGATCAGCCCCTCGTAGGTCAGGTTGATGTTGTCGACCTTGATCCTGCGGGCCTCGCCGTGCAGGAACTCCTCCCGCTGCTTCTTCGTGAACTTGGCGATCGGCCGGTCGGCCGGCACCACGGCGGCGAAGATCCGCCCGAACCAGCCGTCGGCGCTGTAGCCGGGGACGGTGATCGCGCCCTCGAGGAGGGACTTCGACTCGTCGAAGAGCTGGGTGAGGTCGATGTCGGTGACCGCGCCGCGCCCCTCGCAGCGCGGGCACATGCCGCCGACGACCGAGAAGGAACGCTTCTCCGTCGTCCCGTCGGCCTTCTTGATCGCGCCCGCGCCGCTGACCGACGGCACGTTGAAGGCGAAGGCCTTGGGCGAGCCGATGTGCGGCTTGCCGAGCCGGCTGAACAGGATGCGCAGCATCGCGTTGGCGTCGGTGGCGGTGCCGACCGTCGAACGGGGGTCGGCACCCATCCGCTCCTGGTCGACGATGATCGCGGTCGTCAGCCCGTCCAGGACGTCGACCTCGGGCCGTGCCAGCGTCGGCATGAAGCCCTGCACGAAGGCGCTGTACGTCTCGTTGATCATCCGCTGCGACTCGGCGGCGATCGTGCCGAACACCAGGGAGCTCTTGCCCGAGCCGGAGACACCGGTGAACACCGTCAGCCGACGCTTGGGGAGCTCGACGCTGACGTCCTTGAGGTTGTTCACGCGCGCGCCCTGCACGCGGATCAGGTCGTGGCTGTCGGCCACGTGCGACGCGGGCACCTGCGTCTCCGTCCTCGGCGGCTTGCTCATCGTCTGGTGTCTCCATCTCTCGGAAGCTCTCGGAAGCTCTCGGACGGGGCCGCCCTCGCGGCCCCGTCGGTGTCACCGGCTGCTGTGGTTGCGCCGGCCGGGGCTCAGCCGACCTCGCTGATCCGGACCATGTTGCCCGCCGGGTCGCGGAAGGCACAGTCCCGCACGCCGTACGGCTGCTGGGTCGGCTTCTGGACGACCTCGGCGCCGGCGGCCTCCACGCTCGCGAAGGTGCCGTCGAGGTCGGGGGTGGCCAGCACGATGCGGGCGTACGTGCCCTTGGCCATCATCTCGGTGATGGTGCGGCGCTCCTCCTCGGTGATGCCGGGGTCGGCGGCCGGCGGCTCCAGCACGATCGACGTGCCGGGCTGCCCGGCGGGGCCGACGGTGATCCAGCGCATGGCGCCGTTGCCGAAGTCGCTGCGCACCTCGAAGCCGAGGACGTCGCGGTAGAAGGCCAGCGAGGCCTCCGGGTCGGTGTGCGGGAGGAAGGTCCAGTGAATGTTGATGTCCATGGAGATCAGGCTAGGCGTGGCTGCGCGGACCGCGCTTCTCGATTCCTGATCGGTTCGGCCCTCTCCCGCCACCGGTGCTGTGGAAGACTGGCGGGATGAGACCGCAAGGCCTGGAGGACCTCGTCCGGCTGCGGCGGGCCCGCGACCGGATGGACCGTGACTACGCGGAGCCACTCGACGTACCGGCGCTCGCGCGGGACGCCCTGATGTCCTCGGGCCACTTCTCCCGCAGCTTCCGCGCCGCGTTCGGCGCCACGCCGTACAACTACCTGATGACCCGTCGCATCGAGCGGGCCAAGGCGCTGCTGCGGCGCGGCGACCTCTCCGTCACGGAGGTCTGCTTCGCGGTCGGCTGTACGTCGCTGGGGTCGTTCAGCTCGCGCTTCACCGAGCTGGTGGGCGAGAGCCCGAGCGCGTACCGGGCCCGGAACCACGACGACGGCGCCGCCATCCCGGCCTGCATGGCCAAGATCCACACCCGCCCGGTCCGGAAGGACGAGGCGGGCCAGGCCGCGCGGCCGTAGCGTGGGCGCCATGGAAATCAAGCTCTCCCAGTGCTTCATCGCCGTCGACGACCACGACCGGGCGATCGCCTTCTACCGCGACGTGCTCGGCCTCGAAGTACGCAACGACGTCGGGTTCGAGGGGATGCGCTGGGTGACCGTCGGCGCCCCCTCGCAGCCCGAGGTGAACATCGTCCTGGAGCCGCCGGCCGCCGACCCGAACGCCTCCCCCGCCGACAAGCAGGCCATGGCCGAACTGATGGCCAAGGGCCAGCTCCGCGGCGTCATCTTCGCGACGGACGACTGCGACGAGACCTTCGAGCGGATCAGCTCGGCGGGCGGCGAGGTCCTCCAGGAGCCGATGGACCAGCCGTACGGCGTCCGCGACTGCGCCTTCCGCGACCCGGCGGGCAACCTGGTCCGTTTCACCCAGCCACTGGGGAAGTGACCCCCTGCCGGTACGCCGACGGGCGGCCACCCCGGTCAGGGGTGACCGCCCGTCGGTGCGTGGGCGTCAGGAGACGCTGACCGCGCTCCAGGCGGCGGCGATCGCCTTGTACTCGGCGCTGGTGGCGCCGTACAGGTCGGCCGTGGCGCTGAGAGCGGCGGCGCGGGCGCCCTTGTAGGTGGTGGTGGAGGTCATGTAGACCGTCAGCGCGCGGTACCAGATCTTGGCGACCTTCTGGTTGCCGATGCCGGTGACCGTCGAGCCGTTGCAGGTCGGGCTGTTGTAGGTGACACCGTTGATGGTCTTGGTGCCGCTGCCCTCGCTGGCGAGGTAGAACCAGTGGTTGCCCACGCCCGAGGAGTTGTGGACGTCGAGCCGGCCGACGGTCTTGCTCCAGCAGTCGGCGGAGGAGCCGTCCAGCGAGGGCTTGTCGAAGCGGCGCAGCCACGGCGGGGTGGACTGGTCGCTGAACAGGTAGTCGGGGGTGTCGACCGAGTTGTTGGCGTACCACTCGACCATGGTGCCGAAGATGTCGCTGGTGGACTCGTTCAGGCCGCCGGACTCGCCGCTGTAGCGCAGGTTGGCGGTGGCGCTGGTGACACCGTGGGTCATCTCGTGGCCCATGGTGTCGAGGTCGACCTGCTCGGGGTCGGTGGTGCCGTTGCCGTCACCGGTCATCATGCAGAAGCACGCGTCGGACCACTGGGCGTTGTCCCAGTTGGTGCCGACGTGGACGAAGACGGTGGCGCCCTTGCCGTCGTTCTTGATGCCGTTACGGCCGAAGGTGTTCTTGTAGTAGTCGTACGTCCAGGCCGTGTTGGCGTGCGCGTCGACGGCGGCGGTGGCGCGGTCGGTGGAGAACTTCTTGCCGTCGCCCCAGACGTTGTCGGCGTCGGTGACGAGCGTCCCCGAGGTGGCCTTGACCGAGCTCGCCGAGAGGTTGTGCGCGTCCCGGGTGCTGTGGCCCCGGACGGGGTCGATCAGCGCGTAACCACCGGACTGCGCGGTGGTGTCGATGGATATGTCGCCGGTGTACTCGGAGTGCCCGGTGCCGGTCGCCTCCTCGTCGGCGGAGTACGACTCGATCTGCTCGCCGGTCGAGGCGTCGGTGACGACGACCTGGCTGGCCGGCTGGCCGTGCCGGCCGGCGCCTGCGACGGTGGTGCGCCAGGCCAGGCGGGGCGTGCCGTCGGCGGCCCAGACGACCAGCTCGGGGCTGCTGGTCGCGTCGCTGATGCCGGGCGCCGCCTGGAGGGCGCGGCTGGCGCTCTGCTGCGCAGGCACGGCCGGGACGGTCGACTTGACCGCCGCGTCGTGGGCCGCCGCGCTGGAGGAGGCCTTGAAGTGGCCGCGGGCGTCCTGGTGCACGACCAGGTCGCCGCCGACCACGGGCAGCCCGCGGTAGGTGCGGTCGAACCGCACGTGCTGGGTGCCGTCGGCGTCGATGATGACGTCCTTGACCTGCAAGGCCTGGTCCGCACCGAAGCCGAACGTCCCCGCGTTGTGCGCGACGTTGGCCTTCGCACGGGCGATCGCCGCGTCGCGGCTGGTGACGGCCGAGGCCGTACCGCTCTGGAAGGTGACGGCAACGAGGGCGGCGGTGACCGCGAGGGCTCCGGCCGCGAGGTGGCGGCGCTGAGAGGAGGTGGGGCTCACTCTGACTCCAGTCGGGGTAGCTGAAGGGACAAGCTGGGGAGAGCTTGTCGATGAGCAGCCAACAAAGCTATCGCCGGGGCAAAATCTTGACCAACCCGTAGCCAAATCCAGGCAGAAACGATCGCCCACAGACCAGTTCTGACCGACCCTCACACCGTCGGTCCGTCACCCACCGCTACCCTGCCTCCATGCACCAGGAGCAGGGACAGCGAGAGGCCCCGGTCACCGCCCGCGCGCTCTACGAGGCGCTGGCCGACCACACCGGCCCGGACGCCCACGCCGCCGTCGTCACCCCCTGGCTCCAGTCGGCCCGACTCGACTACCGGGCCGCACTCGCCACGGCCGCCGACCGCCTGTGCCGCCCCGGCCCCTTCGACGGTCCGACCGCCGAACGGCAGGAGCTGGTCTGGGAGCTGTACGCACTGAGCCGCGTCAACGACACCCTGCTGGTCGCCTTCCAGCCACCACCCGAAAGCACCGGCAGCACTGACGGCACCGACGGTGGGCCGTGGGATGCACTCGACCACTGGCCGGCTCTGACGATGGATCAGTACCTGTCCCTGTTCACCGAGTTGGGGATGAGCCCGTTCGCGACGGCCGACGGCTTCGACCCCTTCCGGCACGAGATCGTGGACGTCGAGCAGGCCGAGGACCCGGACGAGCCCGCGCAGATCACCGAGGTCGTCTGGCCGGGTCTCGGGCTCGGGCCACTGCTCTTCAGCCGCTCCGGCGCACGAGTCCGCGCCGGGGCGCACCATGCCGAGCGCGGCGTGGCCGACCGATCGCCGCTCTACTGGACCTTCCGCCGCCGCCACCGGCCCACCGTCGACCTGTCGCTCGGCTGGGGCCACAACTCCCAGTGGCGGACGGGCTTCCGGCTCGACCACCTGGTCGGGGAGGCGCAGCAGATCCACCCCGACGGCTCGGTCGACCTCGACGACACCGCGCGGCTGGACACCGCCGAGGCGCTGCTCACCCCGGCCGAGCGCCGTGAACTCCTCCGGCACCGCTGCCTCCTGCGCACACCGGTCAACGCCGGGGCACTCGCCGCGATCCCGTCCTGGCAGGCCGATCTCTGCCCGTTCGACTGGCGGCTGCCCGGCCCCGAGTGACCCACCTCCGACCTGACGTCAGGCGGCGGGCAGGAAGAGCGCAGCCAGACGCGGCAGCCGGCGGGCCAACTCGGCGCTGTCGTCGAAGTCGAAGCCCCAGTCCGGGTCCAGCCGGGGGTACCGGATCTTGAACGCCCCGGCCGGGAGATCCTCGCCGGTGGCCGCCCGGTACGCCCGCCAGGCGATGCCGAGCGCCCGCTCGCAGTCCAGCTCCTCCCCTGCCGCCGCGGCCGCCCGGACGGCCGGGAGGTCCGCCAGTGCGTCCGGATCGGCGACCACCCGCTCCTGCACCGCCCGCCCCTGGGTCACCAGCCAGCCCCGGAAGTAGTCGAACCCGTCGTCCGAGCACCCCCCGTTTACCAGGTAGGCGGCCGCCCAGAGGGGGCTGCGGTACGACGCCGCCATCACGTCCCAGAACGCCTGCTGCGCCCCCGCGATCTCCTCCGGACGGCGTACGGAGAGCAGCCCGACCGCCTCCTCGGCCACCGCCTCGCCGTCCGCCGGGTCGGCGACCCGCCCCCGGGCGTCCTCGATCAACTGCCAGAACTCCGCTGTCTCCATGCCCCGGAGCGTGCCACCCCGCACTGACAGCGGCACTGCGGACGTCGCCGCCGCCACCGTCGTAAGCCGCAGCTAAGTGGTCTGCGCCGTAAGTCCTTCGGGGGTTGATCATCCGGCTGGGGCGGCGGAGGATTCTTCTGGGTGATCGGCGGTGTGCCGGTCGAGCCTGGCCAGCAGATCGTCCAGGTCGGAGGTGGTGAACTTCCACTGGAACGGCTGTGCCGTGGCGTTGTAGCGGCTTTCGAAGGCTCGGAGCCGGTCCCTGACCTGGGCAAGGTCGGTGAAGTCGTTGGGTTGGACGACCTTGCGTTGCACGACGGAGAAGTAGATCTCCACCTGGTTCAGCCAGGAGGCATGCACCGGGGTGTGGACCAGTACGGCGTTGGGGAAGGCGGCGGTCAGCCGGTCGGTGGCCTTCTTGCCCCGGTGGGAGGAGCCGTTGTCGACGACCCAGAACACGCGCTTCGCGCTGGCGTAGGGCTCCTGGCTCATGACCTGGGAGACCAGGACCATGAACGGGTCGATGCCGGTCGTGGCCTCGCAGCGGCCGAACACGCGGGCGTGGTGGACGTCGTAGGCGACCAGGTAGGCCAGTGCGCCGCCGCGGCCGTAGGTGTGGTTGACGCGCATCGCCCTGGCCTGGCCAGGGGCGAGGGTGGGGTGGCAGCGGCAGCGGGCCTGGATTGAGGTCTTCTCATCCGCGCTGATCACGTACTCGTCCGCGCCGAGTCCTTCGCCATTCCAGATGCGGGCATAGAGGTCGAGCACGCGCTCGGCCCTTGACCGGAAGGCAGGGTCGGTGATGAAAATCCAGGACTGGTACTGCCAGGGCTTGAGCGCGTCCTGCTTGAGCCAGCGCCGCACGGTGGAGGCGGAGATCGCGCTGGCGATGGCGCGGCCGACGACCTCGCGGGCCAGCTCCGGGGCCGACCAGCGCGAGAGCGGTGTGCCGCTCTCAGCGGGCAGTTGGCAGGCCAGGGCCTTGACCTGGGCGGTCTGCAGCGGTGTGAAGGAGGCGGGACGCCCGGAGCGTTTGCGGTCGGACAGGGCGGGCAGTCGGCGGGCGGCAAATCGGCCGCGCCAGGTGCGGACGGTGTCCAGGTGCAGCCCCATCTCGCGGGCGATGCGGGCGTTGGGGCAGCCCCGGGCCGCGTGCAGGACGACCTGGGCGCGCTGACGGAGCCGGTGCTCGGTCTTGTGGCCGTAGGCCATCGTCTTGAGCCGCTTGCGCTCGGAGGCGGTCAGGGCTATCGGGCGGGCAGGGGCAACGGGCAAGGCGGGCACGCCGATCACGAGAAGTGGATCACGACAGGCCGCCTCCTGCCTCCCCCGAACGCCAGCCCTCAGATGCCTGTCTGCGATCGAGTTGAGGCTGAGGCAACTGGCCCGTGCCGCCGAGGGGCTAGCCTCTCGGCGGAACCCGCAGACATCACCAGCGCCGCCGAAGGCGAACGAGGGAGCCGGCCAGCGACTCGCGGAGGGTCAGCGAAGCTTCCGGAAGGTCTGGCGCAGGTCGCCGATCCACGCCTCGGGGTTCTCGTAGGCGCCGAAGTGACCGCCCTTCTCATGGACGTTCACATCGCGGATGTCCGCGTAGAACCGGGCGCCGCCGGTCTTGAAGATCTCGACGCGCTCCTCTCGGGACTCGGCGCCGGGCGAGCGATCGCCGAGCAGGAACGTGAATCCGGCCGGGGCCTGGACGTACGGCTGCAGGTCGTTGACCGGCTTCGGTGGGTAGAGGCTCGCGTTCTTGTAGGCGCGGATCGAGGATCCGATGGCTTCGTTCACCCAGTAGATGGTGGCGAAGGTGAGGATGTCGTCGGCGGGCCAGTTGGCGTCGAAGTCGGCGTTCCGGTCGCTCCACGTCTTGTACCGCTTGAGGATCCAGGCCAGCATGCCAGCCGGTGAGTCGTTCAGGCCGTGGGTGATGGTTTGCCCGTCGAGCAGGTGCGCAGCCACGTGGGAGACGTAAATGTTGTTTCGCCGCGCCAGCCGGGAGCGTGTCGGTTCGGGGAGGTCCTCGGTCTGCTGGCCGCCCGACAGGTCCCAGAAGCGGTCGCCCTGGAACATCGTGGGCGGCATTTCGTTGCCGAGCTGAATGCCGTAGAGCGAGTCGGCGTACTTGTGGCCGAGCCGGGCACCGACGAGCGCGCCGTAGTCGGCCGCCCCGACCCCGTACTTCTCGTATCCGAGAACGGCGGTCATGAGGTGCTGGAATCGCTCCGCCATGTCCGCGTAGTTCTCCCTGGGGTTGGTCAGCGGCGTCGAGAAGCCGAAGCCGGGCAGGGAGGGAATGACGACGTCGAACGCGTCGGCGGGGTCACCACCGTGGGCGGCCGGGTCGGTCAGCGGTCCGATGACCTTGTGCCAGTGGTGGTAGGTCCACGGCCAGCCGTGCATGAGGAGCAGCGGAATCGGGGCCGGGCCCTTGCCCCGTTCGTGGATGAAGTGCACCGGGGTGCCGTCGACGTCGATGCGGTGCTGGTTGACGGCATTCAGCTTCGTCTCAACGGCGCGCCAGTCGAAGCCGTCCGCCCAGTACTCCAGCAACGGCTTGATGTACTCGGTGCTCAACCCGTACTTCTCGTCGTCGTTGTCGGGGTCGGGCGCGAACCGGGTGGCCTTGAGCCGGCGCCGGAGATCGTCCAGGACGTCCTGGTCGATCTCGATGGTGAACTGCTCCAGTGCGCTGCCCTGCTGAGGGGTGCTCATGGAAAGTGCCTCCTGGGGGGGAGTGTGATGCCGCCTGGCACGCAGGGGTAGCGCGCCCGTGGAATATGACTGTCAGTAGCCGAAGTCCATGCGCAGCCGGGTCAGGTCCAGTTGAGCGATCCGCCAGGTGCCGTCGACCAGTGCGAACCGGGGCCGGTAGTGCCCGAAGCCGTGCATGGACACGAACCGCGGGTTGCCGTCGTCGTCAGTGCTGGCAGGCCGGGTGATCAGGTCCTCCATGGCCCAGGTGCCCCGGGCCGAGGTAGTGGACTCGACGTCGATCTCGTCGGAGAACAGATGATGGATCACGACGGCGTCAGGACCGACGCTGGCGGCGACGCTCGCGGCGATCCCGGCGGGCCCCGTCATACGCCGCACGATGGATCCGTCGACGTTGCGCGGGGTGAACGTGCCGTCCGAGGTGAAGAGCGCCCCCACCTCGTCCCACTGCTGGTGATCCGCGCTGTAGACGTACCGCGCCATCAGCCGACGGAGTTCCTCGATGATCGTCAGGCGCTCGATGTCGTCCACGGTGGTGCCCCTCGTTCTCATAGTGCAGGCGCGGCCAGGCCGGTCGCATTCATGAACCGCTCGGTTCTTGAAGACTGCCCCTTCAAAAATGGACCAGCAAGTCCAGAAAGTGCCCTTGGTCGAGTGCCGACGCTGCCAGGGTGCCGATCTATAGTGGACTCGCCAGTCCATTTTTAGGAGGCGGATCATGCGCGGGGAACTGACAGCGAAGGGGAAGGCGACGCGGAGCCGGATCGTCGAAGGGGCAGCAGTGGTGCTTCGGGAGAAGGGGGTCGCTTCGGTGACCCTGGACGACGTCATCGCGCGGACGAGCACCAGCAAGAGTCAGCTGTTCCACTACTTCCCGGCCGGCAAGGACGAACTGCTGCTCGCGGTTGCGCAGTTCGAGGCGGATCGGGTTCTGGAGGACCAACAGCCGTATCTGGGCCGTCTTGATTCCTGGAGAGCCTGGGAGCAGTGGCGGGACGTTGTGATTGAGCGCTATGAGGCTCAAGGCGACGAGTGTCCGCTCGGGTCTCTGTTTCTTCAGATCGGACGCTCGACGCCTGGGGCGCGTGCGCTCGTGATCGAGTTGATGCGCCGCTGGCAGGAGAACCTGGCCGTGGGCATCCGATCTCTCCAGGCGGCTGGCCAACTCCCAGCCGACCTCGACGTCGACGCCAGGGCTGCCGCGCTTTTGGCCGCGATTCAAGGGGGTGTGTCAATCCTGCTGTCCACGGGTCGGTCCACGCACCTGCGCGCAGCCCTCGACCTGGGGATCACGGACCTGCGCCGCACGGGCAGCACAGGCCCGTAACCCTCTGGACGATTCACGCACCGCACCGCACTGCAGCGTGGTGTGGCTGTCGCGCCGTCGAGAGTCGGTGGCACCGCTTCAGCCGGCGATGACGGCAACGGCGGTGCGGCCCCCGTCGACGTCAAGCATGATGCCGTGCACGAAAGCCGACTCGTCACTGGCGAGGTAACCGCAGCGTTCGCAATCGCATCAGGGGTTCCCACGCGGCCTGCGGGGGTGCCCTTCATCATGACCTCTCCGGGATGGCTCTCGCCGGGAGCGGGCGCCTGAACGACACCCGGAGAGATCGCGTTCACGCGAACGCCCTGCGGCCCGAACTCCGCTGCCCAGGCCCGGGTCAGGGTCTCCACGGCTCCCTTGGTGGCGCTGTAGAGGGCACTGCCGGTAATGCCGAGGCGTGCGATCCAGGAGCCCAGGTTGACGATCGCTCCGCCGCCGACCTCCGCCATGGCAGGTGCGACGGCCGCGGTCAGGAAGTACGGGGTCTTCACATTGACCGCATAGACCTGGTCGAAGGTCTTCTCGTCGATGGTCACCGTGGTGCTGAGGGGGTAGATCCCGGCGTTGTTGACCAGGACGTCGATGCGGCCGCCGAGCAACCGCGTCGCCTCCGCAGCCAGCGCCCGCGAGGCGCCGGCGCTGCCACCCAGGTCCGCCTGCACGAAGTCGGCGTGACCGCCGCGCATGCGGATGCCGTCGACGACCTCCAGGCCGCGCCCGGCGCTGCGGCCGGTGACCACGACATGTGCCCCCTCGGCCGCGAATGCCTCCGCGATGGCCCGCCCGATATTGCTGGTCGCTCCCGTCACCAGGGCGGTCTTGCCCTCAAGACATGGCCCACTCCATTGATTGGTTCTCCGCTATGAACCCGCACGGCCGATCCCCATGTGGCGTTTCGGCCGATCGGGGCCCTGACAGCCAGGCGGAGTCCCACAGTGCGCCGACGAAAATGGACTCACAAGTCCAGAGTCGGTGATGTTGCAACGCTGAGCCTTGGCCTGGCCCCTGACACACCTGCCCGGTCAGCCCCACGATTGACTCCGAAGTCAACCCCCGAAGGACTTCCGGAGCTGACTACTAAGCCCACGGTCAGCCGGACAGCGCATCGTCGTCGGCGAGCAACCACCAGGCGGCCCACCGACGAGGAGGAACCCCATGCGCATCGCTCGCAACGCCGCCAAGATCGGCGCCGCCTTCACCATCGCGCTCTCGGCGGCGACCCTGACCAGCGCGCCGGCTCATGCCGACTCCTGGCAGTGCCGTGCACCGGTCTACAACGTGGGCCCGCTCAACCTGACCATCAAGCCCTGCATCGCCATCCACAACAGCTACATCCTCGGGAAGACCGACCTCTACTACTCGAACGGCGCCGAGGCGACGGGGGTCACCACCATGGTCGGCCTCAACCACATCAGCGGCTTCTACCGCGTCAGCACGAGCAGCGCGCGGGAGGACTGGCCGGTCAACTTCTCCAGCGACATCTACCACGGCAGCTCGTACAACGTCTCGGGCGGCTACTACTACAACGGCGTCCAGTACGGCGACGTCCAGAGCCCGGTGGCGGCCTACTGACCCGGACGCCCGGACAGCACGGAGGGGCGCAAGGCAGTAGCCTCGCGCCCCTCCCGACCGACAGGTCGGGCGAACTACAGGATGTCGCCCGGCGCGTACTTCGCGGCCTCCGGGTAGGTGTCCGCGACGACGGCGATCCGGCGGACGAGCTCCCCGACCTGGGCGCCGGCCGCACCGGTGAAGGAGATCCGGTCGGCGAGCAGCGCGTCGAGCGCGGCGCGGTCCAGCGGGATGCGCTCGTCGCTGCCGAGGCGGTCGAGCATCGCGTTCTCGCGGACGCCCTCGCGCATCGCCAGCGCGGCGGCAACGGCGTGCTCCTTGATGACCTCGTGCGCGGTCTCACGGCCGACCCCGGCCCGCACCGCGCCCATCAGCACCTTGGTGGTGGCGAGGAACGGCAGGTAGCGGTCCAGCTCGGCCTCGATCACGGCCGGGAAGGCGCCGAACTCGTCGAGGACGGTCAGGAAGGTCTCCAGCAGGCCGTCGAACGCGAAGAACGCGTCCGGCAGCGCGACCCGGCGCACCACCGAGCAGGAGACGTCACCCTCGTTCCACTGGTCGCCGCCGAGCTCGGCGGTCATCGACGCGTACCCGCGCAGGATGACGGCGAGGCCGTTGACGCGCTCGCAGGAGCGGGTGTTCATCTTGTGCGGCATGGCCGAGGAGCCGACCTGGCCGGCCTTGAAGCCCTCGGTGACGAGCTCGTGCCCGGCCATCAGGCGGATGGTCTTGGCAAGGCTGGACGGCCCGGCCGAGAGCTGGACGAGCGCCGAGACGACCTCGAAGTCCAGCGAGCGCGGGTAGACCTGGCCGACGCTGGTGAAGACGTTCTCGAAGCCGAGGTGCCCGGCGACGCGCTGCTCCAGCTCGGCGAGCTTCTCGGCGTCGCCGCCGAGCAGGTCCAGCATGTCCTGGGCGGTGCCGACCGGGCCCTTGATCCCGCGCAGCGGGTAGCGGGCGAGCAGCTCCTCCAGGCGGTGGAAGGCGACCAGCAGCTCGTCGGCGGTGGTCGCGAAGCGCTTGCCGAGGGTGGTGGCCTGCGCGGCGACGTTGTGCGAGCGGCCCGCCATGACCAGCTCGGCGTGCTCGGCGGCCAGCCGGCCGAGCCGGACCAGGACGGCGACCGTGCGGTCCCGGACGTGCTCCAGGGACTGGCGGATCTGGAGCTGTTCGACGTTCTCGGTCAGATCCCGGGAGGTCATGCCCTTGTGGATCTGCTCGTGGCCCGCGAGGTCGCTGAACTCCTCGATCCGGGCCTTGACGTCGTGCCGGGTGACGCGCTCACGCGCGGCGATCGAGTCGAGGTCGACCTGGTCGATCACCCGCTCGTAGTCGGCGACGGCCTCGGCCGGCACCGCGATGCCGAGGTCCTGCTGTGCCTTCAGGACGGCGAGCCACAGGTGGCGTTCGAGGACCACCTTGTGCTCGGGGGACCACAGTTGAGCCAGGGTCGCCGAAGCGTACCGGGAGGCCAGGACATTGGGGATCTGGGGCTTCGCGCTCACGCTTCGCAAGCCTAACAGTCGAGCTCAGCGGCCTCGCGCAGGGGCCGCGCGCTCGGACGGTCGAAGCGCGGTCAGCCCTGCCCGGTGAGCAGCGGCAGCACCTGGCGGCAGAGCTGGCCGAGCTCGGTGCGCTGCTCCTCGTCGAGCGAGCCGAAGGCCTGGTGCGCCCGGGTCATGTCGGCCCGGATCAGCTCAAGCGTCTGCTCGCCCTGCTCCGTGATCGTGACGATCTTGACGCGGCGGTCGCTCGCCGCGGCCTCGCGCCGGGCCAGCCCGAGCGACTCCAGCCGGTCGACGATGCCGGTGACGTTGGAGGCGTCGCAGCCGAGCCGCCCGGCCAGCGCGCGCATCGGCACCGGCTCGTGCACCGCCTTGAGTGCCTTGGCCTGCGAGGAGGTCAGCCCGTGCCGGGACGCGGCGGCGGCGAAGTCCTGGAAGTACGCCGCGCCGACTGCGGCCACCGCCTCCATGAGGTCGGCGGTGGTCGGTACGCCCGTGGTAACTGTGGAGCCCATGGCGCCAGGGTACGCACAAGTGCTTCAGTTACTCCAGCTTTGACCCGCCCAAGTTCCTGCGTGCTACAGCACCAGCAGCTCGAAGAGCCGCCGCAGCTCGGCCTCCGGGTCGGCCGTGAAGCCGGTGTGCACCGGGCCGGGCTGCACGATCGCGCTGCGCGGCGCGGTGAGCCAGCGGAACCGCTGCCCGGCGCTGTCCCCCGCCGCAGGTCCGGCCCCCGGGCCGCCGGCGCAGACCGCCTCGACCCCGTGCAGCGCCCGCCGCACCCCGGCGACGTCCGCGACCGGGTCCAGTGCCAGCAGCCGGCTCCGGTCCAGGTGCGTACGGGCGCCCAGGTGCTCGTGCCGACGGCAGTAGAGGAGGACGCCGATGTTGACGCACTCCCCCCGCTCGACCCGGGGCACGGCCCGGAGCACCGCGTACTCGTACTCGTACAGCTCGGCGCCGCCCGTCACCGCGACCATCTCCTTCGTCACAGCGCCACCTCGGAATGCCCCGCGTTGTCCGGCAGCTCCGGCAGCCAGTCGCGCGGGCCCGCCAGCCGGGCCGACAGCTGCTCGACGTAGGCCGCCCGCACCGCGTCCGGCGTCGCGAAGCCCGGCTCGTCCGTCAGCCACTCCGCCGGGATCGCCGCGACGGCCCGCTCCAGCGCGGCGGGCACCAGCGGCGCCAGCTCCTCGTCGGCGACCGCCAGCCCGGCCGCCGCACCCGCCAGCGCGTGGTCGGCGGCGTCGTACGGCCTGCGCCGCCAGGCCTCGGCACCCGCCCAGTGGTGGTGGAAGATCAGGCTCGCGCCGTGGTCGATCAGCCGCAGCCCGCCGGTGGCGACCAGCAGGTTGGGGTTGCGCCACGACCGGTCGACGTTGCCGATCAGCGCGTCGAACCAGACCACCCGCGCGGCGAGGCCGGCGTCGACCTGGAAGCAGAGCGGGTCGAAGTTGAGCGCCCCGCTGACGAACGCCATCCCCAGGTTGACCCCGCCGCTGGCCCGCATCTGGTCCTGGATCTGCGTCTCGGGTTCGCTGCGGGCGAGCACCGGGTCGAGGTCCAGCCGGACGAGCTCGGGCACCGGCAGGCCGAGGCCGCGCCCGAGCTCCCCCGCTAGCACCTCGGCGACCAGCGCCTTGCGCCCCTGCGCCGCGCCGGACCACTTGAGGACGTAGAGCCGGTGGTCGTCCCCCTCGACCAGGCCGGGCATCGACCCGCCCTCGCGCAGTGGCGTCACATACCGGACGGCCGTTACGTCATGAAGCATCCGGCCAGCCTACCGATCCCTTGCCTCCCCCTTGCGCAGCACTGCGGTGGCAGGCGCAAGGGGTCCGTGCGAGGGTGACGAACAGTTGTCCCGCTACGGCACGGCCCAGCACAGGTAAGGGATGGACGATGGAGCGACCGAGAATCCTGATCGTCGGCGGCGGCTTCGCCGGTCTGGAGTGCGCGCGCCGCCTGGAGCGAAAGCTCGCCCCTTCGGAGGCGGCGATCTCCCTGATCGCACCGTTCAGCTACCAGCTCTACCTGCCGCTGCTGCCGCACGTCGCGGCCGGGGTGCTGACCCCGCAGTCGGTGGCGGTCTCCCTGCGCCGGACGCTGCGCCGCACCCACATCATCCCGGGCGGCGCGATCGGCGTCGATCCGCGCTCGAAGGTCTGCGTGGTGCGGAAGATCACCGACGAGGTGGTCGCGGAGAAGTACGACTACCTCGTCCTGGCGCCGGGCAGCGTGACCCGCAGCTTCGACATCCCCGGGCTGACGGACTACGCGCGCGGCATGAAGACACTGGCCGAGGCGGCGTACGTCCGTGACCACGTGATAGCTCAACTCGACCTCGCCTCGGCGACCTTGGACCAGCACGAGCGCGAGTCGCGGCTGCAGTTCGTGGTGGTCGGCGGCGGGTACGCGGGGACGGAGACGGCGGCCTGCCTGCAGCGCCTGACGACGGCGGCGATCCGCCGCTACCCGCGGCTGGACCCGGGCCTGATCAAGTGGCATCTGATCGACATCGCACCGAAGTTGATGCCCGAGCTGGGCGACAAGCTCGGCACCACCGCGCTGAAGATCCTGCGCGAACGCGGGGTCGAGGTCTCGCTCGGCGTCTCGGTCGCCGAAGTCGGCGCGGAGACGGTGAAGTTCACCGACGGCAGGGTGCTGCCGAGCCGCACCCTGATCTGGACGGCCGGGGTCGCGGCGAGCCCGCTGATCGGGACGCTGGACGCCGAGACGGTGCGCGGGCGGGTCGCGGTGACGGCGGAGATGCGGGTGCCGCAATTCGAGAACGTGTTCGCACTCGGCGACGCGGCGGCGGTGCCGGATCTGGCCAAGGGCGACGGCGCGGTCTGCCCGCCGACCGCACAGCACTCGGCCCGCCAGGGCAAGGCGGTGGCCAACAACATCATCGCGGCGCTGCGCAACCTGCCGCTGGAGCCGTACTACCACAAGGACCTCGGGCTGGTCGTGGACCTCGGCGGCAAGGACGCGGTGTCCAAGCCGCTCGGCATCGAACTCCATGGCGTACCAGCGCAGTTGGTCGCTCGCGGTTACCACATGATGGCGATGCGGACGAACTCGGCGAAGTTCCGGGTCGGCGCCAACTGGCTGCTGAACGCGACGGCCGGCGACGACTTCGTCCGGACGGGCTTCCTGGCCCGGCAGCCCGCGCGGCTGCGCGACTTCGAGTACACGGACGCCTACCTGACCAAGGACCAGGTCCGTGAGCACGCGCAGGCGCTCCTGGCAAAAGGGTGAAACCGAAGGAGTGAACCACTCCTGACGGTGAATCCGGCGCTCCCGCCCTGACCTGGGCGGGAGCGCCGACACGCGGGCGCGCCGCCTAGCGGACGGCGGCCCCGGCGGGCACTAGCGTCCAGCGCCATGCGAACGCCTCCGCTCCCCGGCACGGTCCCACTCCCCCGCCGTCGCGCCGTCCTAGGGGCCGCCGCGGTTGCCGGGGCCGCCGCGGCGGTCGGGCGCCCGGCCCACGCGGCGGAGCTGCCCTCCGACCCCGCCGTCGCCGCCGAGGTGGTGGCCGAGTTCCAGCACGCCTGGGACGGCTACAAGACGGTGGCCTGGGGCTACGACGAGGTGCGGCCGGTCTCGGGCACGCGGCGCGACTTCTTCGCCACCGGGCACACCTTCGGGCTGTCGATCGTCGAGGCGCTGGACACCCTCTGGCTGATGGGCCTGGACAGCGAGGTGGCACTCGCCGCCGACTGGATCGAGCAGCACCTCGACCCGGCCGTCGACACCGAGGTGCAGGTCTTCGAGATGGTGATCCGGGTGGTCGGGGGCCTGCTGGCGGGCTATCTCTGCACCGGGCGACCGGCGTTGCTCACCCGCTGCATCCAACTCGCCGACCGCCTGCTGCCCGCCTTCACCAGTTCACCGACCGGGATGCCCTACCGGTACGTCAACCTGCGCACCGGAGCGGTGTCGGGCAACGTCAGCCCGCTGGCCGAGATCGGCACCAACTGCCTGGAGTTCGGCCTGCTGACCCGGCTCGCCAAGGACGACAAGTACTGGCTGGCCGCCAAGCGGGCCTGCTGGGCGGTCTACAACCGGCGCTCCTCGCTCGGCCTGCTCGGCACCTCGCTGGACGTCGAGTCCGGCCGCTGGGCGGACACCGCCTCGTGCGCGCCGAACCCGCCGGTGGACTCCTTCTACGAGTACCTGTGGGCGGGCGCGGAGCTCTTCGGCGACCAGGAACTGGGCTCCATGTACCGCGAGTTGACCGACGCCGTGCTCCGGTACCAGCTGGACCGGCCGAACGGCCACACCACCTTCCGGCAGGTCGACTGCACCAGCGGCGAGCTCGTCGGGCAGAGCCAGTCCGAGCTGGGCGCCTTCTACGCCGGTCTGCTCGGCAAGGGCGGCGATCTCCCGACCGGCCGTGAGTACTACCGCAGTTGGTCGCAGACGCTGGCGACCTACCCCGTCCTGCCGGAGATGTTCGACTACCAGAGCGGGCGGATCACCGACGCCCGCAACGAGCTGCGGCCGGAGTACGTGAACTCCTCCTTCGACCTCTGGCGGCTCACCGGCGAGGCCGAGTTCAAGCAGACCGGGTACCAGTACCTCCAGGGCATCGAGGCCCACCTCCGCGTCCCCGGCGGCTACACCGTGGCCACCGACGTGACCACCAGCCCGGTCCGGTTGGGCGATCTGACCCCCGGCTACCTCTTCGCGGAGAACTTCAAGTACCTGTACCTGATGTTCGCGGCGACGCCGCGCTTCGACTACCGCTCGGGCCTGCTGTCGACCGAGGGGAAGCTGCTGCGCGGCGCCGTCCGCTAGCACCGTCCGGCCGGGATCAGCCTGCCGTCAGGTACATCCCGGTGGCGTCCTTGCCCGCCGTGTTGCGGCAGGCGTAGTTGCCCACGGGCTGGGCGTAGAGCAGGGTGACGCAGCGGCCGAGGGCGAGCTGGCCGTAGTAGTCCGGGTGCATGGACTCCTGGACGGTGCCCTGGCTGGCGCTCATGCCCGCGTCGACGAAGCGGGCCCACTCGCTGGTGGTGGCGGAGGGGGCACTGCTGCTGGTGGCGAGCTTGGTGGCGGTGGAGCAGACCTCGCGGCCCTGAAGGACGTCCCGCAGGTCGAGGAACTGCGCGCCCTCGGCGGCGGCGACGGCGGCCAGATGGTCGGAGATCTCCGGCACCATGCTGTCCCGGGCCCAGTCGGAGTCGTCGTTCCAGAACGGGCAGCCGCCGGTGCTGGCCCGGCTCCAGCCGCTCTCGGGGTAGCGGTTCTCGCTGCTGCGCGGGATCGGCGAGGGGTAGGACTGGAGGACGAGGCGGTAGCTGCCGGGGGCGTACCCGTCGGCGGACATCACGGCCCGGATCTCCTCGATCGACTTGGTGACGCCCGCCATGGCGGCGTCCATCTTGGCGTCGATGGCGGCCTGCTGGTCGTCGTGGCAGTAGGAGTACCAGATCAGGTAGTCCTTGGCGCAGGTGGTGATGACGTCGGCGAAGCCGAGGTCGTTGCCGCCGATCGAGAGGGTGATCAGCTTGACGTTGTTGCTCGCGGCGACGGCGGCGAGCTGGTCGGCCTGCGGGGCCTCACCCTTGTAGCCGACGCCGCCGTTCGCGGCGCGGAACACGTTGGCGGTGACGGCGCCGGAGCAGGCCAGGTTGATCTGGGCCTGGGCGACGGCGGAGGCGCTGCGGATCTCCGCGGAGTCGGAGCGGTCGCACCCGCTCGCGTAGGTGGAGCCGTAGACCTTGGACGGGTCGTAGCTGCTGCCCGTCCAGGCGCGGTCGGTGCCGGCCCGGCTGGTGCTGGTGGCGTCGCTGTTGCCCTTCCAGCGCCCGGCCTCACCGGAGATGTAGCTGTCTCCCATGGAGACGCTCGCGGTGGGGCCGGTCGGGGCGGTCGCGGCGACGGCGGGTGCCGCGACCGCGAGCAGGGGCAGGGCCAGGGCGGAGACGGCCAGGAACGAAATCAGTCTTCGACAGGATGGAGGCACGGGGGAACTCCTGCGGACGGCCTCCCGTATGTGGGGTCGGGAGGCTCGGGTGAGGGTAAGCCGCCGGCCGGTGGCGCGATGAATGTGACATGAGCGCGCTTGTTACCGCTAGGTATCTGCACCATGTAATTCGCTGTGTTACCGGTGAGTTCAGTTCTGTTGCCGAGATCACATGCCAAGATCACATCTGCCGTGACCTCCCCGTGGCCGAGGCGAGCACCGCCGCCAGGTCCGCCGCCAGCCGCGGCGCCTCCCCGGGCGCGAGCGAGGCGATGGTGATCCGGACCCCGAACGGCGACTGCATCCGGAACCGGGCGCCGGGCGCAACCACCCAGCCGCGCTGGACCAGCGCCGCGACCACCCCGGACTCGTCCGGCACCGGCACCCAGACGTTCAGCCCGCTCTCCCCGTGCGCGGCGATCCCGTGCGCCGCCAGCGCGCCGAGCAGCGCGTCACGGCGGGCCCGGTAGGCCGCCGCGACCCGCCCGACGGGCGCGGCGTCGGTGCGCCAGAGCTCCGCGACGGTGCGCTGGAGCAGCAGGCTGACCCAGCCGGTGTCCAGCCGCTGGCGGCCCAGCACCAGGTCGACGACCTCCTGCTCGCCGATCAGCACGGCCAGCCGCAGGTCCGGCCCGTACGCCTTGGCGGCCGAGCGGACGACGGCCCAGCGCCCGGTGGTGAGCGTGCCGTCGGGCCCGGCGGCGAGCGACTCGTACGGCTGGTCGACCATGCCGTGGCCGTGGTCGTCCTCGATCAGCAGGGTGCCTGGGTGGGCGGCGAGGACGGTGCGCAGCTCCGCCGCGCGCCCGGCGGTGAGCGCGGCGCCGGTCGGGTTCTGGGCGCGGACGGTGACGATCGCCGCGCGGGCGCCGCCCGCCAGCGCCTCGGCGAGGGCCTCCGGCAGGGGCCCGTGGTCGTCGAGCCGCACGGGCACGGGGCGCAGCCCGAGGGCGGGCAGCAGGTCGAGGAGGCTGCCCCAGCCCGGGTCCTCGACGGCGACGGTGTCGCCTGGGCGCAGCTGGGTGGTGAGGATGCGCTCGATGGCGTCCAGCGAGCCGGAGCAGACGGCGAGCGGCCCGTCGGGGGTGCCGTCGGCGAGGAAGCCCGCGCGGGCGAGGGAGATCAGGCCGGGGTCGGTGGGCGAGTGACCGTAGAGCACGGGCTCCCGATCGCCGGCCGCCGCCGCGACGGCGACGGCGGGGGCGAGGGCGGGCAGCAGGGCGGTGTCCGGGTTGCCGGCCGAGAGGTCCCGGGCGCCGGGCGGCACGGGGATGCGGACCTGGTCCCGGGGGGTGGTGACCGGCCGCTGGCGGATGTGGCTGCCCTTGCGCCCGGCGGTCTCGATCACGCCCCGGTCGCGGAGCAGCCGGTAGGCGGCGGCGACGGTGTTGGGGTTGACGCCGAGCTCGCCCGCGAGGTCGCGCAGTGGCGGGAGGGCGGCGCCGGGCTGAAGGCGGCCGGCGCCGACCGCGTGTTCGATGTCGGCCGCGATCTCGCTGGCACGACGTCCTTTGATCCGATAGTCTCCTAGCACAAAGGCAAGTATGCACTAGTACATAGGGGATGTCATGTCGGACGACACGCAGACCTACGCCCGCACCGACCGCACCACCCCGACCCGCTACCGCGACCGGGCGGTGTGGGAGCGCGAGGCCATCCACGCGATCCTCGACAGCGCGTACATCTGCCACCTCGGATTCATAGCCGACGGCGCGCCCGTCGTGCTGCCCACCATCTACGCCCGGGTCGGCGACCGCCTCTACGTGCACGGCTCGACCGGCAGCCGCCCGATGCGCGGCGCGGGGGCCGACGAGGGCCTGGCCGTCTGCGTCACCGTCACGCTGGTGGACGGGCTGGTGCTCACCAAGGCGGCGTTCAACCACTCCGTCAACTACCGCTCGGTGGTGGCCCACGGCACCGCCCACCAGGTCACCGACCCCGAGGAGCTGGCCGTCGCGGTCGACGCGCTGGTCGACCACTCGGTGCCCGGCCGCTCCGACGACATCCGCCGCCCCACCGCCAAGGAGCTCGCGGCGACGGCCGTGGTGCGGCTCGACCTCGACGAGGTCTCGGCCAAGAGCCGCACCGGTGGTGCCAACGACGACGAGGAGGACCTCGGCCTGCCGTACTGGGCCGGAGTCGTCCCCGTCACCACCGTGCACGGCACGCCCGAGCCGCACCCCTCCACCGACGTGCCGCTGCCCGCCTACCTGACCGACCTGCACCGCTGAGGAGACCGACCCGTGCTGATCAGATCCTGGGACCGGGGCACCGAGGCCGAGTGGCGCCAGTGGCTGGCCGCCGGGCGGGACTTCGGCCTGCTCGCCGCCAACGGCCCGGCGGGCAGCGGCCCCGTGCTCGTCCCCACCCACTTCCTGCTGGACGCCGACCAGGGCGAGATCCTGCTCCACCTCGGCGCCCCCAACCCCATCTGGGCCGCCCTCCGGGCCGACCCGCACGTCACGCTCTCCGTCACCGGTGACTACACCTTCGCCCCCGGCCACTGGCGCGGCGAGCCCGGCACGCCGACCAGCTACTACACGGCCGTGCACTTCGCCTGCACCGCCGAGATCGTCGAGAGCCGGGCCGGCAAGGCGGAGATCCTCAACCGCCAGCTCGAGCACTTCCAGCCCGAGACCCCCGACACCCGCGTCGTCCCCGGCGAGGAGCCCTTCGGGCCGCTGCTCTCCGGCATCCACGGCCTGCGGCTGACGATCCAGAAAGTCGACGCCAAGTTCAAGTACGACGACAAGAAGCCCGCCGACCAGCAGGCCGCCCTCGCCGACCGCCTGGCCGAACGCGGCGAACCCCTCGACGAGGCCGCCCGCCAACAGCTCCTCCGCCGCCTGGCCCGCCGTCAGGGCTGCCCCGCCTGACTTCGCGCGACCGGCCGGCCAACCCCAGGGGCGCGGGGAACTGCGCGAAATCGGGAGTAGCGGTCCGGTGCCTTCCGCCTCGCGCACGCGGTCAATGAGCAGAGCCCCGCGCCCCTGGGTTGACTGTGGGCCCTGACGCCCGGTCAAGCTGCGTCCGGACGGGTGGTGGCTCGGGCCGTCGGCCACGCGCGCCGCGCGGTTCCCGGGTGCGGCTGGTGCAATGGTGAGCCGGAGCCTGTCCATCCGGCCGCGTGGGTGGGCCGCCGCACCGTCAGGAGCTCGTCGTGTCCGCCTCCTCCCGGGTCCGTGCCGGTGCCGAGACCCATCTGGGCCACGTCGTCTTCATCTCGGCGGCCGCCGCCATGGGCGGATTCCTCTTCGGCTACGACAGCGCCGTCATCAACGGCGCCGTCACCGGGATCCAGAAGCACTTCCACGTCGGCAACGGCGAGACCGCCTTCGTGGTCGCGATCGCCCTGCTCGGCTCGGCGGCCGGCGCCGTCGTGGCCGGCCGCCTCGCCGACCACTTCGGCCGCGTCAAGGCGATGCTGCTGGCCGCCGTGCTGTTCGCGATCAGCGGCGTCGGCTCGATGTTCCCGCCCAGCGTCCAGGTGCTCGGCTTCTGGCGGGTGGTCGGCGGCGTCGCGATCGGCATCGCCTCGGTGATCGCACCGACCTACATCGCCGAGGTCGCGCCGACGGCCTACCGGGGGCGGCTCGCCTCCTTCCAGCAGCTGGCGATCGTGCTCGGCATCACCATCTCCCAGCTCGCCAACTACGCCCTGAACCAGGCGGCGGGCGGCGACTCCACCGGCCACCTCGGCGGCATCCAGGCCTGGCAGTGGATGCTCGGCGTCGAGACCGTCCCGGCCCTGGTGTACGGGGTGATGGCACTGGCCATCCCCGAGTCGCCGCGCTTCCTGCTCGCGGACGGGCGCGAGGAGCAGGCCCGCAAGGTGCTGCTGGAGGTCGAGGGCGAGGGCGTCGACCTGGACGCCCGGGTCACCGAGATCCGCGCGGTGCTGGACACCTCGCACAAACCCCGGATGAAGGACCTGCTCGGCGGCCGCTTCGGCCTGCTGCCGATCGTCTGGGTCGGCATCGGCGCCTCGGTCTTCCAGCAGTTCGTCGGCATCAACGTGATCTTCTACTACTCGTCCTTCCTCTGGCAGTCCGTCGGCATCGACGAGAGCAACTCCCTGCTGATCAGCCTCTCCACCTCGATCGTCAACGTGATCGGCACGGTCATCGCGATCGCCCTGGTCGACCGGATCGGCCGCAAGCCGCTGGCCCTGGCCGGATCGGCCGGGATGGCGCTCGCGCTCGGCACCGCGGCCTGGGCCTTCTCCTTCCGGGTCGGCACCGGCGACACCGCGACGCTCGCCGACAGCTACGCCACCACCGCGCTCGTCGCGGCGCACGTCTTCGTGCTCTGCTTCGCCTTCTCCTGGGGCGTGGTGGTCTGGGTGCTGCTCGGCGAGATGTTCCCGAACCGCATCCGGGCGCTGGCCCTCTCGGTCGCCGCGTCCGCACAGTGGCTCGCCAACTGGGCGATCACCGTCAGCTTCCCCGACCTGTCCGACTGGAACCTCTCGGCGACGTACGTCGTCTACTCCTGCTTCGCGCTGCTCTCCATCCCGTTCGTGGCCTTCTGCATCAAGGAGACCAAGGGCCGCGCGCTGGAGGAGATGGGCTGACAGGCCGTCGGCAGGGCCCCGGCACCCCGTACCCGACCAACCGCGGAGAGACCCATGGGCGGTTCCCGGCAGAACGTCACCTTCCCCAGCAACGGCGCCACCGCGCACGGGCACCTCGCCCTGCCGCCCGCCGGTGTCGGCCCCGGCCTGGTGGTCGTCCAGGAGTGGTGGGGGCTGACCTCCCACATCGCGGCGATGACCCAGCGCTTCGCGGCCGAGGGCTTCGTCGCGCTCGCCCCCGACCTGTACGGCGGCGCGACCACCCACGACGGGGCGGAGGCCGCCGAGTTGCAGCGGGCGCTCCCGGCCGAGCGGGCCGCCCGCGACCTGCGCGGCGCGGTGGACTTCCTGCTCGACCACCCGCAGGTGGTCGGCGACGCGGTCGGCGTGGTCGG
The DNA here is from genome assembly GCF_052076145.1 of Kitasatospora sp. McL0602. Classification (NCBI taxonomy): domain Bacteria; kingdom Bacillati; phylum Actinomycetota; class Actinomycetes; order Kitasatosporales; family Streptomycetaceae; genus Kitasatospora; species Kitasatospora sp. McL0602. Next base: position 462,361 of record NZ_CP197246.1, read on the forward strand.
CTTCTGCATGGGCGGCGGCTTCGCGCTGACGCTGGCCGCCCAGGAGGGCGACCGGGTCGCGGCCGTGGTGCCGTTCTACGGCCTGCCGACGGACCCGGAGTTCGACTACCGGGGGCTGACGGCCCACGTGCTCGGGCACTTCGCCGAACGCGACCGCTCCCTGCCGGTCGCCCGGGTCGACGAGGCGGCCATCCGGATCGGCGAGGCGACCGACCTCCGCCCGGAGATCCACTTCTACCCGGCCGGGCACGCCTTCATGAACGACGAGAACCTGCGCGGCACCCACGACGGCCTCCAGGCCCGGATCGCCTGGCAGCGCACCGTCACCTTCCTCTGGGGTCACCTGGGGTAACGCTCCGTATTCGATGGACAGATCATCATCTCTTGGCCATAGTCCGGTGGTGAACAGCCGACACCAACTGCCCGCCTGGGCCGACCGCACCTACCGGATCCAGACCACCGCGACGGTCGTCAGCGGGCTCGGCAACGCGGCGGCGCCGATCGCCACCGCGTTCGCCGTCCTCGCCATCGGCGGCGGCACGACGGAGATCGGGTACGTCACGGCGGCTCGGCTGGTGCCGACGGTGCTCTTCCTACTTATCGGCGGCGCGCTCGCCGACCGGCTGCCGCGCCACCACGTGATGGTCGCCGCCAACCTCTTCAACGCGCTCTCCCAGGCGGTGTTGGCCGTCCTCGTGCTCGGCGGCGGCGTCCGGCTCTGGGAGTTGCTGCTGCTCTCGGCGGCGGGCGGCGCCGGGCAGGCGTTCTACCAGCCGGCCTCCCTGGGTGTCATCGTGCAGAGCGTGCCGCCGGAGCACGCCGGCAAGGCCTTCTCGGTCTACCGGATGGCGCTGAACGGCGCGCAGATCGGCGGCGCGGCGCTCGGCGGCGCGCTGACGGCCGCCTTCGGCCCCGGCTGGGTGCTGGCGATCGACGCCGCAGGCTTCGCCGTCGCGGCCGGGATGCGGGTCTTCCTGCGGATCGAGGCGGCCCCGGCCGCCGACGGCGGCGGGCACGGCATGCTGCACGAACTCCGCGAAGGTTGGCGCGAGTTCGCCTCCCGGCGGTGGCTCTGGGCGATCGTCCTGCAGTTCGCCGTGGTGATGGCCTGCGTCGAGGCCACCGAGACGGTCTACGGCCCGGTCGCCGCCCAGCGCCACCTCGGCGGCGCCCGCGACTGGGGGCTGGCGATGGCCGCCTTCGGCATCGGCATGGTGGTGACCGGCCTCCCGATGGCCGCCTGGCGGCCCCGCCGCATCCTGCTCGCCGGCAACTACGGCGTCTTCCTCTTCGCCTGCCCCGCCCTCGCCCTGGCCACCACCGCACCCCTGCCCGTCCTGGCCACCGCGATGTTCGCCGCCGGAGCCGGCGTCACCCTCTTCGGCGTCAACTGGATGATCGCCCTCCAGCAGGAGATCCCCACCGAACTCTTCTCCCGCGTCTCCGCCTACGACTCCCTCGGCTCGATCGTCCTGGCCCCCGTAGGCACCGCCCTGGCCGGCCCCGCCGCCGACGCCCTCACCCTCACCGGCGCCCTCTGGACCTGCGCCCTCCTCACCCTCCTCCTCGCCGCCCTGGCCCTCACCGTCCCCGAGGTCCGCACCCTCGGCCGGCCCGCCACCGCCTGACCCCGGAGCCCGGATGCCGAAGCCACTGCTCTTCCTCGACGTCGACGGCGTCCTCAACCCCGACACGCCCGACGACCACTTCGAGACCCACACCCTCCTCGACTGGCCCGTCCACCTCTCCCCCCGCCACGGCGACTGGCTGCGCGAGCTCGCGGGCCCGTACAAACTCTGTTGGGCCACCACCTGGGAGGAGGACGCCAACAGGCACATCGCCCCCCTGCTCGGCCTCCCCCGCCTGCCGGTGGTCCGCTTCGCGGGGTACGTCCCCGGGCCGGACGACCCCAGGCTGCCCGTCCTGGACATCATCCGGGCCGCCAAGTGGGCACCACTGCTGCGCTACGCCGAGGGCCGCCCGTTCGCCTGGGTCGACGACCTCATCCCGGGCAGCCTGCGGCGGCGCTCGCTCTGGCGGCGCGACCGACTGCTGCTCCGGACGGACCCCGCGCACGGGCTGCAACGGCACCACGTCGAACGGCTGCTCGCCCGGCCGCCCCGGCCCCGACTCACCGCCGGGCGCGAGCAGTCCACCTGAGGCGAATTGGCACTTGTCCGCCCCTGAGGCGGTGCCCCTACAGTCGGGGGTATGCGGATCAGAGTCATCGATGCCTTCACCGATCGCCCGTTCGCGGGGAACCCTGCGGCCGTCTGCGTGCTGGACGGCCCCGACTGGCCCGAGGAAGGTTGGATGCGGCGGGTCGCCGCCGAGGTCAACCTCTCCGAGACGGCGTTCGTCCGGCCGGCGGGCGGTGACGGCGGGGCCGGGTGGGCACTTCGCTGGTTCACGCCCACCGAGGAGGCCAATCTCTGCGGGCACGCCACCCTCGCCACCGTCCACGCACTGCGGGCGGACGGCCTGCTGACGGAGGGCTGGGCGGGCTTCGCCAGCATGAGCGGCGTCCTGCGGGCCCGCCCCGAGCCCGACGGGACGATCACCCTCGACTTCCCGGCCAACCCGCACGACGCCGTCCCCACCCCGGCCGGGCTGCCGGAGGCCCTCGGCGCAGCCGTCCTCGGGGCCTTCGACACCGGTGCGCTGGGCGATCTGCTGGTGCTGCTCGCGGACGAGAAGGCCGTCCGCTCGCTCACCCCGGACATCGGCGCGATCGGCGCGCTGCCGCTGCGCGGCGTGATCGTCACCGCCCCGGCGGACGACCCCTCGGGGCCGTACCAGTTCGTCTCCCGATTCTTCGGCCCGGCCGTCGGCATCCCGGAGGACCCGGTGACCGGCAGCGCGCACACCGCGCTCGCGCCGTTCTGGGCGGCGCGGCTGGGCGGTACGAGGCTGACGGGCTACCAGGCGTCGGCGCGCGGCGGCCTGGTGGTCTGCGAGCTGACGGCAGGCCGCGTCCTGCTCTCGGGCAGTGCGGTCACCGTGCTGGAGGGGGTGCTCAGCCCGTCGGCAGCCAGCTGACGTGCCCGGCGAGCAGTGCGTACCCGACGAAGGCGACGGTGTCGATCAGCGCGTGCGCCACCACCAGCGGCATCACCCGGCCCCAGCGCCGGTACAGCAGGCAGAAGACGGCGCCCATCACCATGTTGCCGATCAGCCCGCCGACGCCCTGGTAGAGGTGGTACGAGCCGCGCAGCACCGAGCTGGTGACGAGGATCGCGGGCCAGCTCCAACCGATCTGGCCGAGGCGGCGGATCAGGTAGCCGAGGACGACCACCTCCTCCAGGATCGCGTTCTGCCAGGCGGAGGCGATCAGCACGGGGATGCGCCACCAGACGTCGGGCAGCCCGGACGGCGCCACCGTCAGGTTGACGCCGAAGGCCTGCGCGCCGAGGTAGAGGGCGAGGCCGGAGCCGCCGATCGCGGCGGCGACGGCCGCGCCGCGCCCGAGGTCACCGGCCTTGCGCCGCAGGTCGAAGCCGAGCACCCGCAGCGAGGCGCCCTCCCGGACCAGCAGGTAGCCGACCAGCGCGACGGGCATCAGGCCCTTCGCGACGTAATAGACCTGCCAGGCGAGGTCGAGCCACGGACGCCCCGGTGCCCGCGAGGCGTTCAGGGTGGCGACCTGCTTGCCCAGCGCGAGCGGCTCGGTCAGCGATCCGCCGAAGCTGATCAGCGCGGCCACACCGCTGGCCCCGAGCGACAGCCCGAGCACGATCAGCAGCTCGACGCCCAGCAGACGGCGCGACGGCACAGCCGTATCAGTGGTCACCAGCGCATCTCCAGCACGCCGGTCATCCTTCCACACCGCCCTGAGGCGGCCGGGCCCGAGGGCGTGCCGGAGCGGGCCCCGCTACCCCACCGGCCAGGTGTGCACCGGCTCGCCCGTCCGCATGTGCTCCATGTACCGCCGGGTCATCGCCGCGATCGAGGCCGCGCGGTCCATCCCGTACTGCTCGCGCAGCCGGTGCACGGTGGCGCTCTGCCAGGCCGCGCCGTTGGTGCGCCGCAGGCAGCGCTGCTCGATGATGCCGAGGTAGCGGTCGCGGTCGCCGGGCTCGACGCCCCACTTGTCGAGGCCCTGGTACGCGAGCGGCAGCAGGTCGTGCAGCACCAGGTCGGTGACGGCGACGGCGGCCGTGCCGCGTGCGCCGCGCCCGTGCCGGGGCCACTGGAGGACGGCGTCGATGCCGTACCGGGCGGCGGTGCGGAAGTTCTCCTCGGCCTGCGCGAAGGGGAGCCGGCTCCAGATCGGCCGGGGCTGCTCGGCGAGCATCCGGACCAGCCCGTAGTAGAAGGCGGCGTTCGCCAGCGTGTCGGCGACGGTGGGCCCGGCGGGCAGGCAGCGGTTCTCGACCCGCAGGTGCGGCACGCCGCCGGCGACGTCGTAGACCGGGCGGTTCCAGCGGTAGATGGTGCCGTTGTGCAGCCGCATCTCGAACAGCCGGGGGATGCCGCCGGAGGCCAGCACCTTGGCCGGGTCCTCGTCGTCGCAGATCGGCAGCAGCGCGGGGAAGTAGCGAAGGTTCTCGGCGAAGAGCTCGAGCGCGGAGTCGACCCAGCGCTCGCCGAACCAGGTGATCGGGCGCACGCCCTGCGCCTTGAGCTCCGCCGAACGGGTGTCACAGGCCTGTTGGAAGAGTACGGGGCGCGTCTCGCGCCAGAGCTCGCGCCCGAACAGGAACGGCGAGTTCGCACCGAGCGCCACCTGGACGGAGCAGATCGCCTGAGCGGCGTTCCAGACCGAGGCGAAGCGCTCGGGGGTGACCTGGAGGTGCAACTGGACGGAGGTCGCGGCGGCCTCGGCGACCATGCTGACGGATTCGACCGAGAGCCGTTCGACGCCCTCGATGTCGAGGGCGATGTCCTCGCCCCGGGCGGCCAGGATCTGGTCGCTGAGCAGGGTGAACCGGTCGCTCCGGGACATCGCCTCCAGCCCGGTGTGGTCCAGGTCGAGGGTCGGCAGGATGCCCACCATGACGATCCGGGCGCCGACCTCGGCGGCCTGCCGGTCGGCGTACCGCAGGCCGGCGTCGAGCTCCTCGCGGAGTTCCTCCAGGACGTGGCCGCCGAGCCGCCGGGGGGCGATGTTCACCTCGATGTTGAAGCGGCCCAGCTCGTTCTGGAAGTCGCTGGAGGCGATCGCGCCGAGCACCTGCTCGTTGTTCATCAGCGGCAGGCCCTGCTCGTCCGCGAGGTTGAGCTCGATCTCCAGGCCCATCATGGCCCTGGGGCGGTCGAACCGGCCCTCCCTCAGCATCCGCTCCAGCGCGTCGAGACAGTGCTGGAGCTTCCGGCGGTACAACTGCCGGTCGGAGAGTTCCGCGCGCGTCGCCACGACCTTCTCGCCCATGGGTGCCCCTTCACCTAGGTCGACAGTTCCTGCGAAATGCCTGGCCTGCATCATGCCCGGCCGGAAGATCGATACCCCAGCGCTCGAACAGCTCGACGACACAAGAGATCTGACGATCAGTCAGTGATTCCTCAACTTGCCCCGCACCACTGAACGTGATATGAAGGTCACCCTGCGCACCTGTTCGAGAGAATTCGCACTGCGCTCTGCCCGGGTGTCATGCCGCTCCGAGCCATCGTCGACGGCAGGCCCCCCGCCCGCACCGCGATCATGCCCAACCGGACACGGCTCAGGTTTCCGTCACACCCAATGCCAGCCGGTATGCCGCACTCGCACGCCGATCTAGCACGGAGAGGCGCCCCGCCATGACTCTGCAGACCCCTCAGCCCCCGCCCAGCGCCCTGCGCGCGGTGCTCGCGGCACTCGACTCCGAGGCCGCACTGCGCTCGCCCGCCGCCACCGCCCTGCGCGGAGCGGGTGGCCCGCTGCTGCCGACCCACCCGCTCGCGGTGCACGTGTTGAGCGGGCGTGGCGCCGAGCTCTTCACGGCGCCGCGCACCGGCTGGCGGTTCCTCGTCCAGGCCGGTCCGAGCCGCTCCCAACCCGGCCCGACGGTCGCGGTCGCGGCAGCCGAGGTGGTCGAGACCGGTGACGGGCACGCCTTCTCGCACTTCACCGCCGGGCCCTACCTCGACTCGACCGTCCGGGCCCTGCGCCAGGCCTGGCAGCTGGCCCAGGCCTCCCGCTCGCGCCACCAGCCGAGGCTGCTCTCGATGCCCGGCCACTACGCGACGGCCCTCTGGCTGCACCACCCCGAGCCGAGCCCGGCCACGGATCTGCTGATCCCGCTCGCCCCGGCCCCGCTCGGCGTCACGGCCCACCGCGTCTACCCGGCGGCGGAGCTGCTGGCCCTGCTGGAGCGGGCCACCGCCGGCTCTCCGCTGGCCCTCGGCCTGTCCTCCTGACCCGCACGGCCCGACCCGCACAGTCTGATCCGCGCGGTTGCCCGGGGGTGCCACGAGGGCACCCCCGGGTAGTGCGGTCGGCATCCACCGCCTGACCCCTTCGGACCGGACCACCCACCTGAACGGGTGGTCCGGACGATCAGTTGTGGCGCAAATCACCAAACTGCTGCGCGGCGGCGCCCGGAGGCAGACACTGGGTACCGACGCGGGAAAGCGGATGCCTACCCGCGCGAGCGCCGGCTCACACCCGAACCGGCGGGTAGGTTCCGGTCAGTACGGCGAACGCCCGGGGGCGGCCGTGCGGCAGGCCGGTCCGCAAGCGAAGCGAGGGTACGAGCTATGTGCCAGCACCGTCCTGAGTGTCCGTCGGCCGAGTCGAACGACCGTGAGGCGGCCGTGCCCGTGGCACGCCACCCCGAGCAGGGCTGGAGCCTGCTCTGCAACGGCGTCCTGGTCTTCGACGACACGGGTGAACTGCTGCCCGACGGCCGGGTCATCGCCCCGCGCCGCCCGCTGGTCCTCGCCGTCGGCTGAGCCCAGCCGGTCGGGCCCGGAACGCAGTGGGCCCCGGAGGAGAGCTTCTCCTCCGGGGCCCACTGCGTTCACTCAGCGCACGGGCTCAGCGCACGGCTCAGACGCCGTAGTCGTCCAGCGGCGGGCAGGAGCAGACCAGGTTGCGGTCGCCGTACGCGCCGTCGATCCGGCTCACCGGCGGCCAGTACTTGTCCGCGGGGTTGACCCCGGCCGGGAAGACGGCCTCCTGGCGGGTGTAGCCGTGCTCCCACTCACCGGCCATGGTGGCGGCGGTGTGCGGGGCGTTGCGCAGCGGGTTGTCGTCCGCCGCCCAGGTGCCCGAGCCGACCTTCTCGACCTCGCCGCGGATCTCGATCATCGCGTCGCAGAAGCGGTCGATCTCGTGCAGGTCCTCGGACTCGGTGGGCTCGATCATCAGCGTGCCGGCCACCGGGAAGGACATGGTCGGGGAGTGGAAGCCGTAGTCGATCAGGCGCTTGGCGATGTCGTCCACGGTCACCCCCGTCTCCTTGGTGAGCGGGCGCAGGTCGATGATGCACTCGTGCGCGACCAGGCCGCCGGGGCCGGTGTAGAGCACCGGGAAGTGCGGGGCCAGCCGCTTGGCGATGTAGTTGGCGTTCAGCACGGCGACCTGCGTCGCGTGCTTGAGGCCCTCGCCGCCCATCAGCCGGACGTACGCCCAGGAGATCGGCAGGATGGCCGCCGAGCCCCACGGAGCGGCCGAGATCGGGCCGACGCCGGTGGCCGGGCCCGCCTCGCTCTGCAGCGGGTGGTTGGGCAGGTACGGCGCGAGGTGCGAGCGCACCGCGACCGGGCCGACGCCGGGGCCGCCGCCGCCGTGCGGGATGCAGAAGGTCTTGTGCAGGTTGAGGTGCGAGACGTCCGCGCCGAACTTGCCCGGCTTGGCGAGGCCGACCAGGGCGTTCAGGTTGGCGCCGTCGACGTACACCTGGCCGCCGGCCTCGTGGACGGCCGCGCAGATGTCGGTGATCTCGGTCTCGTACACGCCGTGGGTGGACGGGTAGGTGACCATCAGCACGGCGAGCTGGTCGCGGTGCTGCTCGATCTTGGCCTTGAGGTCGGCGACGTCGACGTCACCGTCGGTCAGGGTCTTGACGACCACGACGCGCATCCCGGCCATCACGGCGGAGGCGGCGTTGGTGCCGTGCGCCGAGGAGGGGATGAGGCAGACGTCGCGCTGGGTGTCGCCGTTGGCGCGGTGGTAGGCGCGGACGGCCAGCAGGCCGGCCAGCTCGCCCTGCGAGCCCGCGTTCGGCTGGATGCTCACCGCGTCGTAGCCGGTGACCTCGACGAGCTGCTGCTCCAGCTGACGGATCAGGGTCAGGAAGCCCTGCGCCTGCTCGATCGGCGCGAAGGGGTGCAGCTGGCCGAACTCGGGCCAGGTGACCGGCTCCATCTCGGTGGTCGCGTTGAGCTTCATGGTGCAGGAGCCCAGCGGGATCATGCCCCGGTCCAGCGCGTAGTCACGGTCCGCCAGGCGGCGCAGGTAGCGCAGCATGGCGGTCTCCGAGCGGTGGCTGTGGAAGACCGGGTGGGTCAGGTACTCGTCGGTGCGCAGCAGGGCGGCGGGCAGCGCGTCGGCGCTCTCCTCGACCTCCGTGGCGGTGACGCCGAAGGCGGACCAGACGGCGGCCAGGTGCTCGCGGGTGGTGGTCTCGTCGCAGGAGACGGAGATCAGGTCGGCGCCGTCCTGGTGGACGTTGACGCCGTTCGCGCGGGCGGCGGCGGCGACCTCGGCGGCCTTGCCGGGGACGCGGGCGGTGACGGTGTCGAAGAACTCGCCGTGCACCAGCTCGACACCGCCGGCGCGCAGGCCCGCGGCGAGCGCGGCGGCGTAGCGGTGGGTGCGGCGGGCGATGTCGGCCAGGCCGTCGGGGCCGTGGTAGACGGCGTACATCGAGGCCATCACGGCCAGCAGCACCTGGGCGGTGCAGATGTTGGAGGTGGCCTTCTCGCGGCGGATGTGCTGCTCGCGGGTCTGCAGGGCCAGGCGGTAGGCGCGGTTGCCGTCGGCGTCGACGGAGACGCCGACCAGGCGGCCGGGCAGGCTGCGGGCGTACTCGGCGCGGACGGCCAGGTAGCCGGCGTGCGGGCCGCCGAAGCCCATCGGGACACCGAAGCGCTGCGAAGTGCCGCAGGCGATGTCGGCGCCGAGCGAGCCGGGCGACTTCAGCAGGGTGAGGGCCAGCAGGTCGGCGGCGACGGCGACGATCGCGCCCAGGCCGTGGGCCTGCTCGATCACCGGGGCGAGGTCGCGGACGGCGCCGGAGGCACCCGGGTACTGGAGCAGCACGCCGAAGACGCCGCGCTCGGCGATCTCGGCGGGGATGCCCGCGGAGAGGTCGGCGACGACGACCTCGACACCGGTCGGCTCCGCGCGGGTGTTGATCACCGCGACGGTCTGCGGCAGGGCGTCGGCGTCGACCAGGAAGACGCCGTCCTTGACCTTGCCGACGCGGCGGGCCAGCGCCATCGCCTCGGCGGCGGCGGTGCCCTCGTCGAGCAGCGAGGAGCCGGAGGTGGCCAGGCCGGTGAGGTCGGAGACCAGGGTCTGGAAGTTGAGCAGCGCCTCCAGGCGGCCCTGCGAGATCTCCGGCTGGTACGGGGTGTAGGCGGTGTACCAGGCCGGGTTCTCCAGCACGTTGCGCAGGATGACCGGCGGGGTGAAGGTCCCGTAGTAGCCGAGGCCGATCATCGGCTGCAGCACCGTGTTGCGGGAGGCCAGCTCGCGCAGCTCGGCGAGCACCTGGGCCTCGCTGCGCCCGGCGGGCAGGTCGAGCGCCGTGATGCTGCGGATGGCCTCGGGCACGGCGGTGTCGGACAGCTCGTCGAGCGAGCCGTAGCCGACGAAGGCGAGCATCTTGTCCTGCGCGGCCGCGTCGGGGCCGATGTGGCGCGTCTCGAACGGGCTGGCCTGCTCGAGCTGGGTGAGCGTCGCGTCGCTGTGGCGACCGGTGGTCTGGGCGTTCATGGGGGTCGAGGCCTCCTGGTCACGGACCGGCGGGGGTACGCACCACGGAGGGCCCTGTGCCGCTGTGGGACAGCGGGGGCTCCCTGGGTACGACCGACAGGCCTCCCCCTCTGTCATCGGTACCTGAGAGCTTCACCCGCACGCGACGCCCGGGGGCACCTCGTCGGCTTGCACCGTCGGTGAGGGTGGTGCCGTCGGCTCCCTAGCCGTCGGTCCTGCCCTACTTTCCAGAGTGACCTATCCCACACGGTACGGATGCCTGAGAGATTCCGGGGAGGGTTTGCTCCTTCGGCGCCCCTTCCCCGCAGTTCACAAGGGGTGGGGACTCTCCCGAGCGGGCTCGGCGGTCGCGCCCAGGGTACCAGCGCGAGCCGGTTGGATCACCGGTCAGGTCAGGTCTGTCGCTCCGTCCACGGAGCTTCTCCGGAGCACCCCGGACGGCCCAACCGACGCCCGGACGGCGGCGCCCGGCTCGCCCGCGTCCATTTGATGCCTTTTCGTATGAGATGGCGGACGGACAGCTCCCCCGGCCGCCCACCGACCGAGTTCACGGGAGCACTTGCACTGGAGGACAGCGTGCAGACCGATATCGATCCGCGAGACCTGATCGGACACAAGGCGGTCGACCGGAACGGTGACAAGATCGGCACGGTCGACGAGGTGTATCTCGACGACGCGACCGGCGAACCCGAGTGGGCCGCCGTCCGGACCGGGATCTTCGGCCGGGACGCCTTCGTCCCGCTGACCACCAGCGAGTTCTCGGGCGCGGAGCTGAAGGTCCCGTACGACAAGTCGCTGATCAAGGACTCACCGGACTTCGGCGTGGGCCAACACCTCTCCCCCGCCCAGGAGCTTCAGCTCTACCGCTACTACGGGCTGGAGACCAACGGCGCGGCCGCGCCGGCGCCCGTACCGACCCCCGTACCGGCCAACGGCACGGCGGCGGTGAAGAACGGTGACCACGACTTCGGCACCGTCTCCACTCCCGCCCCCGCCACCACCACCCAGACACCCGCTCCGCTGATGCCCGAGGCAACCCCCATGGCGTTCACCGCTCCCGTCCGTGACCACGACAAGCCCGCGCCCACCGCGATGCGGCCCGTCAACTCCCCCACCTCCCCCACGCTCGAGCGCCCGCCGACGGCGGCCGCCGCACCGATGGCGGCGCCCACTGCCGCGACCAGCGCGCCGAGCGGGCCGATCGAGATCACCTGCCGCGAGGAGCGGCTCGACATCACGACCGAGTGGCAGGTGACGTACACCGCGCGGCTGCGCAAGTACGTCACCAGCGAGACGGTCGAGCGGCACGTGCCGGTGGTGCGCGAGCGCGTCCGGGTCGAGCGGGTGCCCGTCACGGACGGCGAACGGGACGCGCTGACCCAGGTGGAGATCGAGGAGGCGATGGAGGAGGTCACGCTCCAGGAGGAGCGCCCGGTGGTGCACAAGTACCTGGTGCCGATCGAGCGCGTCCGCCTGGTGGTCGAGCGTTACACCGACGACCACGTCATCCGCGAGGAGCTGCGGCGCGAGCACGTCGACATCCAGGACAGCCCGATGCCCGAGGGCGAGGAGGCGGCGGCACCGGCTGCCGACGGGCGGCCGGAGCCGCTGCTGCCCTCCTGACCGGCGCGCTCCCGAGGCCCCGGTCCCGCCTCGGCGGGGCCGGGGCCTCTGCCCTCTCCAAAGGTTCACCGATCGATATTTGACACACTGAAGTATTCACGGCATGGTTACTTCAGTTCGTTGACTTTCGTTCGTCCGAAGCGCTTCCGCGCCGGGCGGCTTGAACCGGAGGAAGCCCCGTGAGTGAGGCACCACAGCCCACCGCCACGGCCACCAAGCCGAGCAGTGCCCGCGTGCTCCCCGCACTGATCCTGGCGATGCTGGCGTTCAGCGTGGTGCAGACCGCGGTCGTCCCGATCCTGCCCTCGCTGGCCAAGGAGCTGAACGTCACCGGCTCCAACATCACCTGGCTGATGACGGCCAACCTGCTCTCCGCCGCCGTGCTGACCCCCCTGCTCGGGCGCTTCGGCGACCTCCGCGGCCGCAAGCCCATGCTGCTGATCTCGCTGGCCGGCCTGGTGGCCGGCTCCGCGCTCGCCGTGGGCACGCACTCCTTCACCTGGCTGATCGTGGCCCGCGTCCTCCAGGGCGCCGGCGGTGGCGTGCTGCCGCTGGCCATCAGCATCGTCCGCGACGAGCTGGCCAAGGAGAAGGTCACCGGCGGCGTCGCCGCGATCTCCGCCTCGATGGGCGTCGGCTCGGGCCTCGGCCTGGTCGCCACCGGCCTGCTGCTGGAGCACTGGAGCTACAAGTCCATCTTCTGGATGGGCCTGGTCTTCGGCCTGATCGCCGTCGCCCTGGTCGCCCTGCGCGTCCCCAAGGACCCGGTCGTCGACAAGGAGGGCGGCGCCGACCCGCTCGGCGCGATCACGCTGGCCGGCTGGCTCTCCGCCCTGCTCATCGCCGTCAGCCAGGGCAACCACTGGGGCTGGACCTCCACCAAGACCCTCGGCCTCTTCGCCGTCGCGGCCGTCGTCGCCCTGATCTGGATCATCATCGAGGTCAAGGTCAAGCACCCGCTGGTCGACATGAAGATGATGTCCCGCCCGGCCGTCGCCTTCACCAACATCTCCGGCCTGCTCATCGGCTTCGGGATGTACGGCTCCTTCATGGTGATCAGCAACTTCGCCCAGACCCCGGAGAAGTTCGCCCACTACGGCTTCACCGCGACCGTCCTGCACGCCGGCGTCATGCTGCTGCCCTCCGCCGTCGGCTCGATGATCGCCGCACCGGTCGGCGCCCTGCTGATCGCCCGCCGCGGCCCGCGCCTGCCGCTCGTCCTCGGCGGCGTGCTCGGCGCCGTCTCGATGGCGTACCTCGCCCTGCGGCACAGCGCCGAGGGTGACATCTACACCGCCTCCGCCGTCTTCGGCCTCGGCGTCGGCCTCGCCTACGCCGCCATGCCCGCCTACATCAACGGCGCCGTCCCGGCCGAGCAGAGCGGCATCGCCAACGGCATGAACGCCGTGCTGCGCACCGTCGGTGGTGCCATCGGCACCGCCGTGATGGCCGCGATCCTGACCGGCGACACCATCAAGGGCCTGCCGATCCCGCTGCCGACCCTGGACGCCTACAAGCACGCGTTCTGGACGACGGCAGTGATGTGCCTGATCGCCGCGGTGGTGCCGTTCGCCATCCGCCGCATCAAGCCCGCCACCCCGGCCCCCGCCGAGACCCCCAGCCCCCAGCTGGCCAAGACCGGCGTCTGACGAGACGCCAGGCCCGCCGCGCCAAGGGACAGGGCGCAGCGGGCCTCCGGGCCCCGGCAGTCGACGAGGGCATCGCGACAAGCCTCCGCCCGGACCAGAACGGCCCCGCACCTGCAACCCAGGTGCGGGGCCGTCTGCTTTCCCCTGCTGTACGCGATCGGCCAGCCCCCAGGGGCGCGGGGAACTGCGCGAAACGGCAGGCTACGGCGCCGGACCTCATGAGCTCGCCCAACTTGCACTACCCGGGCCCACGGGCCTGTGCGCAAGCATCAGCGGAGCGGCTGCGGCTCTGCCGGCTCCAGGGCCGGGTCCTCCACCGCGAAGGTGCGGACGCGGCCGGGCAGGCTCCTCGGGGTCTCGAAGCGGACGGTGACCCGGCCGACGCCGCTGCCCTGGACCCAGCCGGGGCCGTACTCGGCGTGCGTCACGTCCTGCCCGGGGTGCCAGTGCCGTGGCGGCGGTTCGTGCGGCGCCGCTTCGGCCGCGACGGGCTCGGGCAGCTCCGGTGGCGGCTCCGCCGCGGCTGCGGCCTGCGCGAAGAGGTCCTCCTGGGTGAAGTCGGCGAGCTGGGAGACCCCGACCCCGAGCAGCCGGACGCCCCCGGCGGTGTTGACCGTGAGGGCCAGCCGCCGGGCCGTCTCGGCGATCACCCCGGGGTCGTCGGTGGGTGCCCGCAGCGTCTCCGACCGCGTCAGCGTCGAGAAGTCGAAGCGCCGCACCTTGAGCACGACCGTCCGCCCCGAGCGCCCGGCGGAGTGCAGCCGGGCGACGCAGCGGGCGGCGAGCACGTCGATCTCGTGCAGGATGCGGTCGCGGTCGAGCAGGTCCACCGCGTACGTGTCCTCGACCGAGACGGACTTGGCGTCGCGGTCCGGCACCACCGGGCGGGAGTCGAGGCCGAGGGCCATCTGGTGCACGCCCGCGCCGTGCGCCTTGCCGAGCAGTTGGACGAGCTCCGTCTCCCCCGCCTCGGCCAGGTCCGCGACGGTCATCACCCCGGCCCGCCGCAGCACCTGCTCGGTGGCCGGGCCGATCCCGGGCAGCGCCCGGACCGGCATCGGGCCGAGCACCGAACGCTCGGAGCCGATGCCGACCAGCACCAGCCCGTCCGGCTTGGCCTGCTCGGAGGCGATCTTCGCCATCAGCTTCGACCCGGCGGCGCCGACCGAGGCCGTCAGACCGCTGCGCCGCTCGATGTCGGCCCGCAGGTCCTCACCGATCGCCAGCACCATCTCGGGCCCGCCCTCGGGCCCGGCCGCCGCGAGCGCGGGCCCGTACGGGCCTGCCTCCAGGTCGACGAAGGCCTCGTCCAGGCTGAGCGGTTCGACCAGCGGCGACAGCTCCCGCAGCAGGCCCATCACTATGTCGCTGACCTGCCGGTAGGCGGTGAAGCGCCCGGCGAGGAAGGCGGCGTTCGGGCAGAGCCGCCGGGCCTGGGCCATCGGCATCGCCGAGTGCACGCCGAACTTCCGCGCCTCGTAGCTGGCCGTCGACACCACCCCGCGCCCGCCGAGCCCGCCCACCACGACCGGCTTTCCGCGCAGGCTGGGTTTGGCCGCCTGCTCCACCGCTGCGAAGAAGGCGTCCATGTCGAGGTGGATGATGCTCGGAACTGACCGCACCTGCCGATCATGCCGCAGGGGTACGACAATCGCCGGTCACCGCGCAGCAGCATCCGCCAGCGCGGCGGCGATCCCCGGCTCCTTCGCCCCCAGCAGCTTCGGGTCCGGCCGCAGTGCGACGTTGGCCGCCGCCTTCACCGCGCCCGGGATCTCCCGCAGACCGCCGTAGTACCAGGTCGCGTCGTGCGGCTCGTCGACCCCGACGGCGTACGAGTCGATGCCGGCCGCCTCACAGAGCGCCAGCGCCCGGCGGACGTGGAAGTTCTGACTGATCAGCACCGCCCGGTCGACGCCGAAGACCCGGCGGGCCCGGGTGCAGGAGTCCCAGGTGTCGAAGCCGGCGTAGTCCCGCACCACCCGTACGGGCGGCACGCCGTGCGCCAGCAGGTAGTCGCGCATCGCGTCCGGCTCGTCGTAGCTCACCCGGCCGTTGTCGCCCGTCACCAGGATGGCCTGCACCTTGTGCTCCTGATAGAGCGTCAGCGCGGCGTCCAGCCGGTGCGCCAGGTAGGGCGAGGGCTGCCCGTCGAAGAGGCCCGCCCCGAAGACCACCGCCACCGGGGCGGCGGGCGCCTCGGCGACCGTCCCGACCCGCTGCCCGGCGTCCGTCCAGAGCCAGGCGCTGGGCGCGAGCCCCAGCCCGCACAGCAGTACGAGCGCCTGAAAGGCCCGACGCTGCGGCCGTCTGCCGCTCAGTTTCGGTATCCGCACCACTGCCCCCTGCCGCTGATGATCGACTCATCAGGGCGGACGACACGACAGCACCGGGCGGTTCCCGCCCGACGGCCGGTGCCGGACCTACACCGCGCGGTTGCGCCGCTGGGCCAGCTCGTCGGAGGGGTCGCTCCCGAGGACGGTCTCGCCGGTGTCGGTGCGCTCGGCCTGGAGGCGGGAGAGGGCGGTCTCCAGCTCCTGCCAGACCGCGCCGACGGCGATGCCGAAGACGCCCTGGCCGCTCTTGAGCAGATCGACCACCTGCTGGGACGACGTGCACTCGTAGACCGTCGCGCCGTCGCTCATCAGGGTGAGTTCGGTCAGGTCTACGGCCTCGGCGGACTGCAGGTGGGAGACGGCGACGCGGATGTTCTGGAGCGAGACCCCGGCGTCCAGAAGCCGCTTGACGATCTTCAGGAGCAGGATGTCGCGGAAGCTGTAGAGCCGCTGACTGTTCGCCGGGTAGGCCGAACGGACGCTCGGCTCCAGCAGGCCCGTCCGGGCCCAGTAGTCGAGTTGCCGGTACGTGATCCCGGCTGCCGCACAGGCGGTCGGGCCCCGGTAGCCGATCAGGCCCGAGGTCGGGGCGAGCCGCTCGATGGCGGGCTGGCCGGCCTGCACGGCGGGGAACCGCCCGACCCGCGCGAACTCCACCTCCGCCGGGCCGTCCGCCGGGGTCTCCCGTACCCGCTCCAGCAGGCTGCGGGTCGAGCGCGGGACGTGCACGGAGCACAGGGCTCCAACGGCCGCGTCGTCGCCAATGCCGCTCATGCCAACCTCCGTCCGCTCGTCCTGTGCGCCATGGGGCCCAGGTGGAGTAACTCACCGGAGCTACTCCTGACGGTAAGCAGTCGCCCTGGACCCGTCAACGATCGCCACGCCGGGGCTCACCGACAATGTCACTCGGTGGGGTGGTTTTTCGTGCCCTCAGTGTGGGTATGTGGACGCACTTTGGCAAAACCCGACTTGCGGGTGACAAGCGGCGCGGCTAGGTGTGCCTACTGCTGGCCGCCGAAGTCCTCCGGCGAGACCTGGTCCAGGAACTCGCGGAACTTCTCGACCTCGTCCTCCTGCTCGTCCGGGATGGCGATGCCCGCCTCCGCGAGCACCTCCTCGCTCCCGTAGATCGGAGTCCCCGTACGCAGCGCGAGGGCTATCGCGTCGGACGGACGCGCGCTCACCTCCACGCCGCCGGAGAACACCAACTCGGCGTAGAAGACGCCCTCCCGGAGATCGCTGATCCGCACCTCCGTCAGCTGCTGCCCCAGCGCCTCCAGCACGTCCTTGAACAGGTCGTGCGTCAGCGGGCGCACGGGCGTCATGCCCTGCTGCGCGAAAGCAATCGCGGTCGCCTCACCAGGACCGATCCAGATCGGCAGATACCGATCGCCCCCTACCTCCCGAAGCAGCACGATCGGCTGGTTGGAAGGCATCTCAACCCGGACACCCACGACGTCGAGCTCATTCACAGTGGCAACACTATGACCCAGGCCCCGGATATGAAAGCGCAGCCCGCCCCGGAGCCTTCGCACACGGCCTCAGGAGCCCGCCGGTCGGGCCCGCAGCCCCGCCTGGACCATCGCGGCGTGCAGCCGCACCGAGAGCGTGGCGAGTTCGCGTGCGGTCGTCTCGGCGTGGGCCCGGGTCTGCGGGTTGCGGTGGCGGCGCAGCGGGGCGACCACCTGGTCGACCAGCGACACCTCACGGTCGGCGGCTGCCTTCATGGCCCGCAGATGGCGCGGCTCCAGGCCGTAGCGGCCGAGTTCGGCGACCAGCCGGGCGACCTGCAGCGCCTCGCCGTCGTAGCCGCCGTCCGGGCCGGGCGAGAGCAGGCCGTACGCCTCCCACTCCGTCAGCTCGTGCTCCTGCGCCTCGGCGGCGGCGAGCAGCTCGGCCCGGCCGAGGCGGACGCCGGGCACGGCACCGGAGGCGCTGACCAGCTCGCGGTCGGCCTCCTCCAGCGGGCCCGGCCGGGCCTCGGGTGCCGGCAGGGCCGGCGGGGCCTCGCCGCGCTCGATGGCGTCCAGGTGCTCCCTGATGACCCGCAGCGGCAGATAGTGGTCGCGCTGGACGCGCAGCACGTACGCGAGCCGCTCCAGATCCGCCGGGCTGAACTTGCGGTACCCCGAGGGGGTCCGCTGCGGCTCCACCAGGCCCTCCGCCTCCAGGAAGCGGATCTTGGAGATGGTGACCTCGGGGAAGTCGTCGCGGAGGAAGGTCAGCACCGCGCCGATGCTGAGCAGCTCGTCGCCGCGCCGTCGCACCTCACCCGCCCGGCGGGAGCCGGGCACGGGCGAGGTTTCCACGGATGACGGGGTGTGCGGGGTCACTCGGGCTCCTGTGGGTGTGGTGGTCAGTACCCCCGCTGGTGGCTGGCGAAGAAGACCAGCCGGTACTTGCCGATCTGCACCTCGTCGCCGTTGTTGAGACCGACCTCGTCGATCCGCTCCCGGTTGACGTAGGTGCCGTTGAGGCTGCCCACGTCGGCCACCGCGAACCCACCGGGCGTCCGGCGGAACTCGACGTGACGGCGGGAGACAGTGACGTCGTCCAGGAAGATGTCACCCTCCGGGTGACGGCCCGCCGTGGTGACGTCCGCGTCCAGCAGGAAGCGGCTGCCCGAGTTCGGGCCGCGCTGGACGATCAGCAGCGCCGAGCCCGGCGGCAGCAGGTCGATCGCCTGCAGCACCTCGGCCGAGAGGGCCGGGGTGGCGCCGGTGCCGGTGGTGGCGTTGGGGTCGTAGGACTCCAGGCCGGAGATCGAGATGGTCGAGGTGGTCTCGGCCGCACCCTCGGGCAGCAGGCCGCCGCGCAGCGCCGTACCGCAGTTCGAGCAGAAGCGGGCCGTGGCCGGGTTCTGGTTACCGCACCGGGGGCACGGGGTGGGGCCAGCCATGTTCGCCTCCTGGCGCGGCATGCCCGCGGGGGCCTGACCGGCGTAGGGATTCGGGGCAAACCCTCCACCAGAGGTTGAGGGTCCTGACTGGAAACCTATGCGCGGCGCGCCCGAAGCATCGACCGACGCGCCGTAACCGGCGGAATTGCCTCCGGCCGGCGCCCCGGCGCCGTCCCGGAAGAGCGGACGCTCGGCGTACTGGCCCTCCTCGGGCGCAGGCCGCATGCCGGGCACACCGGCATCCTCGTCGGCGCGCCGGTGGCGCGCGGTGGGGGCCTCGACCGCCGCTGCGCGACGGTTGTTGCGGCCGAAGAGCTTCGAGAACAGACTCACGGGCGAATCCCCTTGCGTGTGACAGACCCGCCCGCGGGGCAGGGTGCGAATCTCGGACGGGCGCCGTCCCCGGCATCCTGCCGGAGTCGGGCCGGTGGTACGTACCAGTGTCGCTGACGTGCGAGGACGGACGGCCGCCGGGGGCACCCCGGAACTGACGGGCCGTGCGACAGTCGCCCCGTCACTTCGCCGCCGGCTTGCCGTACTGGAGCGTCTTCGGAGCAGCCAGCGCGTCCACCACGACGCTCTGCTGCTCGGTGATGGTCGCCTTCGCCTGCTGCTTCTCCAGCGTGCGCACGACACCACCGGGGATGTTGAGCGCAGGCGTCAGATCCTGCGGGTGCCCGACCACCGTGAAACGGAACGGCTGCGAGACGTTCTTGCCGTCGATCTGCACCCCACCCGCCGACGCGTCGGTGAAGTAGGTGCTTGCCACCACTCGGACACTGTTGATCTGAATCGCCTCCGCCCCCGCCGCTCGGAGTTCCTGCAGGGTGTCGAGCAGCATATCGGCCTTCACCTGCCCTTGGGGGTCATCGACCGTCAGTACGATGCCCGGACCTGTGGCTTTGACCGTGCCTGCCAGCACCCCGAGCTCCGCCAGCTTCTTCCTGGTCTGCTCCTGGGCGTCCTTGGCCTGGTTGGAGCTGTTCTCCAGCTGGGCCAACGACTGTTCCAGTTGCGACTTCTCCTGCTGAAGACGCTGCTGACGGCTGTCCAGTTCGTCGAGAATCCGCACAAGATCCTCCTGCCGGGCGCCACGCAGCTGGCTGTGGTCGTTGGTCGACCTCACCTGGATGGCCAGCGCCAGCCCCAGCGAGAACAGCAGCAGCGCCACCACCAGCTGCCCACGCGAGATCCGCAGCGGCCACAGGGCGGCCTTCAGCCTGCCTCTGGGGTCCGCCGGAGGCTCGGCCGCAACGGGCTCGGCCTTCACGGGCTCGGCCTTCACCGGCTCGGCCTTCACCGGCTCGGCCGGCTGCTCGGTCTCCTTCTCCGGCTCGTCGGGCTGCTCCAGCTCCTGCTCGGGCTGGTCCTCTGCCGACTCGTCCGGCTTCAGCTCGGGCTCCGGCTCCTCCGGCGTACGGTCCTGGTCCACGTCGTCCCCTCTCAGGCCCGGAAGACGTGCCGCCGGATGGCAGCGGCGTTGGAGAAGATCCGGATGCCGAGCACGACCACCACACCCGTGGAGAGCTGCGAGCCGACCCCGAGCTGGTCACCGAGGAAGACGATCAGCGCCGCGACGACGACGTTCGAGAGGAACGACACCACGAAGACCTTGTCGTCGAAAATCCCGTCGAGCATCGCCCGCACGCCGCCGAAGACCGCGTCCAGCGCCGCGACGACCGCGATCGGCAGGTACGGCACCACGGCGTCGGGCACCTCGGGCTGCACGAAGAGGCCGACGACCACTCCGATCACGAGGCCCAGTACGGCAATCACGGCTTTGGTGCTCCTGTCCCTGTGGTCGGCCCCGCGCTGGGCGAGCCCGAAGTGAGCGGCTGCGCATAGCGCAGCGTGATGCCGAGCGCCGCCGGCAGCGTCAGCTTCTTCTGTGTCGAGAGCGTCGACTTGATCCCGTAGCTGTCCTGGATGATCCGCAGGTACCGCCCGGCCTCGGCGTCCTGGAAGGCCGCACTCAGCTTCGGCCCGTCGCCGATCGCCAGCACGGTGTACGGCGGCACCAGCGGCCGGTTGTCGACCAGGATCGCGTCACCCGCGGCCCGGATGGCCGAGAGCGCGGTCAGCCGCTGGCCGTTCACCGAGACGGCCTCGGCGCCGGACTGCCAGAGCCCGTTGACGACCAGCTGGAGATCGCGGTCCCGCAGCCGCCCGCTGTCGTGGAAGCCGTCCGCCTCACGCGGGTTGTTGACCGAGCCGCCCGCGCCGGTGCCCGAGGCGTCGTCGATCACCAGCTTCACACCCGGACCGGTGACCTCCGCCGTCCCGGCCCGGCCGGCCAGCTCGGCGAGTCCCTGGTCGTCGCCGGTCGGCAGCGCCTGCTGCTGGGCCTGGTCGACCCGGTGCCGCAGGTCCTGGATCTGCTTCTGCAGCTTGTCCGTCGCCCCGGTCTCGTCCGTGACCCGCTGCACCAGCGCGTCACGCTCCTTGGCGAGGGTCGGCTCGGCCTCGTGCGAGGTCACCGCCCCGACCGTCACGACGGTGGTGGCGAGCGCCAGGCCCAGCGCGAGCGTGAGCCGCCCGCGCAGCGAGCCGGGCAGCCTGCTGGAGCCCTCGGCGCCCCTGGCCCGTGCCGCCTCGGCATAGCCGTCGTCGAGGCTGTGTTCCATCACGGTGGTCAGCAGGGACATCGAGGCGTCGGGGCGGGCGAAACGTCCGTCCCGGTCACTCGGCGTCGGCGGTGCTGGCATGCGGTACATCGTCCCACGTCGCCCACCCGTCGGACGCACAGCCCCCTGCGCCGGGGGCGGCGCGCGCCGCAGCCCGCACCGCCCCCGGTCACCCGGCCATGCTCAGCCCTCGCTCAACGCCCGGCGCCGTCCACGACCGCCGCCCACTCGTCGAGCAGCTGCTCGGTGGCCGCGGCGTCCGGGCCCTCCGCCCACAGATGGGTGGTCGCCTCGGCCGGGTCCGGCAGCACCAGCGTCCAGCGCCCGTCCGACTCGACCACCCGCACACCGTCCGTGGTGTCCAGCCGCCGGCTCCCGGCCGCCTCCACCACCGAGCGCATCACCATGCCCTTCGCCGCCCAGGGCGTCGCGATGTCCCGCCGCTGGATGTGCGCCTGCGGGATGCGCGCGTCGATCTGGCTCAGCGTCAACTGCGTACGCGCCACCAGCCCGAGCAGCCGCACGAACGCCGCCGCCCCGTCCAGCACCTCGCTGAACTCCGGCACCACGAACCCGCCGCGCCCGTCACCGCCGAAGATCGTGCCCTCGGTCGCCGCGGCCTTCGCCAGATCGTCCGGCGAGGTCGTCGTCCAGGCCACCTGCGTGCCGTGGTACGCCGCCACCTGCTCGGCGATCCGCGTCGTCGTCACCGGCAGCGCGACCTGCCCGCTGCGCCGCTCGGCGGCGACCAGGTCGAGCAGCACCAGCAGGGCCCGGTCGTCCTGGATCACCCGCCCGAGCTCGTCCACGAAGGAGACCCGCTCGCCGACGGGGTCGAACCGCACCCCGAACGCCGCCCGGGACGAGGACACCAGCTCACCCAGCCTGGCCAGCCCCGCCCGCCGCTCCTCCGCGTCCTCCGTCGGCGTGGCCTCGTCCAGGCCGCTGTTGACCGTCAGCGCCTCCACCCCGAGCCGCCCGAGGAGGCTCGGCAGCACCAGCGCCGCACTGCCGTGCGCGGTGTCCACCACGACCTTCAGCCCGGCCTCGGGCACCCCGGTGGTGTCGACGGCCCGCAGCAGGTTGCCCGCGTACGAGTCGAAGACGCTGGACGGGAAGGTCAGGTCCCCGATCTCACCCGGGAAGGCCCGGCGGAACTCCTGCCGCGCGTACACCCGGTCGAGCTTCCGCTGCCCGGCCTGCGAGAGGTCGGCGCCCCGCTCGTCGAAGAAGAGGATGTCCAGCGAGTCCGGCACCCCGGGCGTCGTCCGCAGGAAGATCCCGCCGGCGCTGCCCCGTGCGGTGTGCTGCCGAGCGACCGGCATCGGCACGTTCTCCAGGTCACGGACGTCGATGGCGCTGGTCTGCAGGGCGGAGATCATCGCCCGTTTGAGCGCACGGGCACCACGCGAGTGGTCACGCGCAATGGTGACGGTCGCCCCCTTCTTCAGCGTCGTCGCGTACGCCCCGGCGAGCCGGACCGCCAGCTCCGGCGTGATCTCGACGTTGAGGATGCCCGAGACGCCACGCAGCCCGAAGAGGTGCTCCTGCCCCCGGGACTCCCAGATCACCGAGGTGTTGACGAAGGCCCCGGCCTCGATCGTCTTGAACGGATAGACCCGGACGTTGCCCGAGATGATCGACTCCTCGCCGATCAGGCACTCGTCCCCGATCACCGCCCCGTCGTCGATCCGGGCGGCCCGCATGACGTCGGTGTTCTTCCCGATCACACACCCGCGCAGGTTGCTCTGCGGCCCGATGTAGACGTTGTCGTGCACGACGGTCTTGTGCAGGAAGGCCCCGCGCTTGACGACCACGTTGCTGCCGAGCACCGTGTGCTCCCGCAGCTCGACCCCGGCCTCGACCTTCGCGTAGTCACCGATGTACAGCGGCCCGCGCAGCACCGCCCCCGGATCGACCTCGGCCCCCTCGGCGATCCACACGCCCGGCGAGATCTCGAAGCCGTCCAGCTCGACGTCGACGGCGCCCTCCAGGACGTCCGCCTGCGCCTTCTGGTAGCTCTCGTGGGTGCCCACGTCCTCCCAGTAGCCCTCGGCGACGTACCCGTAGACGGGCTTGCCCTCCTTCAACAGCTGCGGGAAGACGTCACTCGACCAGTCGACCGACTCACCCGCCGCGACGTAGTCGAAGACCTGGGGCTCCATCACGTAGATCCCGGTGTTCACGGTGTCCGAGAAGACCTGCCCCCAGGTCGGCTTCTCCAGGAACCGCTCGACCCGGCCGTCCTCGTCCGTGATCGTGATCCCGAACTCCAGGGGATTGGGCACCCGGGTCAGACAGACCGTGACGAGCGCTCCCTTCTCCCGGTGGAAGGCGATCAGCTCGGACAGATCGAAATCGGTGAGCGCGTCCCCGGAGATCACCAGGAACGAGTCGTCCTTCAGCGCGTCCTCGGCGTTCTTGACGCTCCCGGCGGTACCGAGCGGGGTCTCCTCGTTGGCATATGTGAGGTGCATACCCAGCTCTTCGCCGTCCCCGAAGTAGTTCTTCACCAACGAGGCCAAGAACTGCACGGTGACGACGGTGTCCGTAAGGCCGTGCCGCTTCAGCAGCCTCAGGACGTGCTCCATGATCGGCCGATTGGCCACCGGAAGCAGCGGCTTGGGCATGCTCGAAGTCATCGGACGGAGGCGAGTGCCTTCGCCCCCTGCCATCACAACGGCTTTCATTACGGGTGCGTCCTCCTTCGCGGTGGTGAACCCTCCTCGGGTCCATCAAACCGTTCCAGAGTTCCTCTACCCGGATAAGCACGCCCGACGCACCGCGCCCCCGTGCGAATCGTCTCGCTTCGTCTCGCTCACCGACCCATCCAGAACCGGACTGTGAGACTCAGCTCTCAGACCGCGGTGCGGGCGCTCGCCTTGACGATGCGACGGGCCTGGATCGCGTACAGGATGCCCGACCACCAGTAGAGGGTCGTACCCCACCAGATGAACGCCCAGCTCACGATGCCGGCAATCGTCGCGAGCCAACCCTCGCCGTCACCGATCAGCAGCAACGGAAACGCGTACATCAGATTGAAGGTCGCGGCCTTGCCGAGAAAACTCACCTGCAGAGGCCCGTACCCGTACTTCGCCAGAACCGGCAGCAACGACGCGATGAACAGCTCGCGCGCCAAAAGAATCGCCGTCACCCACCACGGCAGAATCCCCCGCCAGGTCAACCCCAGCAGCGTCGACAGCACGTACAACCGGTCCGCAGCCGGGTCCAGAATCTGCCCGAGCCGGCTGATCTGCCCCCACCGCCGGGCCAACTTCCCGTCCAGGTAGTCGCTGATCCCGCTCAGCATCAGCACCAGGATCGCCCAGCCGTCAACCTTCGGCCCGCCGAATTCCGGCCAGAGGATCAGCCACAGGAAGATCGGCACACCCACCAGCCGAGCCATGCTCAACAGGTTCGGAATGGTGAGGACGCGGTCCGTCTGAACGCGCGTCTCCTGGACCTCCACCTGAGGGCCTCCTGTACGGTACGACAACTCTGCGGCACTGACCTTACAGCAGAAAAGCCCCCCATCCGTTCCCGGATGAGGGGCTTCTCTTGAAAGATTGTTCGGCGGCGTCCTACTCTCCCACAGGGTCCCCCCTGCAGTACCATCGGCGCTTTGAGGCTTAGCTTCCGGGTTCGGAATGTAACCGGGCGTTTCCCTCACGCTATGACCACCGAAACACTATGAAACCGTTGACCGCACCACACCCGTGACCTACGGTGTGGGGTCGTTGTTTCAGAACAACACAGTGGACGCGAGCAACTGAGGACAAGCCCTCGGCCTATTAGTACCGGTCAGCTCCACCCCTTACAGGGCTTCCACATCCGGCCTATCAACCCAGTCGTCTACTGGGAGCCTTACCCTCTCAAGGAGGTGGGAACATTCATCTCGAAGCAGGCTTCCCGCTTAGATGCTTTCAGCGGTTATCCCTCCCGAACGTAGCCAACCAGCCATGCCCTTGGCAGGACAACTGGCACACCAGAGGTTCGTCCGTCCCGGTCCTCTCGTACTAGGGACAGCCCTTCTCAATATTCCTACGCGCACAGCGGATAGGGACCGAACTGTCTCACGACGTTCTAAACCCAGCTCGCGTACCGCTTTAATGGGCGAACAGCCCAACCCTTGGGACCTACTCCAGCCCCAGGATGCGACGAGCCGACATCGAGGTGCCAAACCATCCCGTCGATATGGACTCTTGGGGAAGATCAGCCTGTTATCCCCGGGGTACCTTTTATCCGTTGAGCGACGGCGCTTCCACAAGCCACCGCCGGATCACTAGTCCCTGCTTTCGCACCTGCTCGACCCGTCGGTCTCACAGTCAAGCTCCCTTGTGCACTTACACTCAACACCTGATTGCCAACCAGGCTGAGGGAACCTTTGGGCGCCTCCGTTACTCTTTAGGAGGCAACCGCCCCAGTTAAACTACCCACCAGACACTGTCCCTGATCCGGATCACGGACCCAGGTTAGACATCCAGCACGACCAGAGTGGTATTTCAACGACGACTCCACAACAACTGGCGTTGCTGCTTCAAAGTCTCCCACCTATCCTACACAAGCCGAACCGAACACCAATATCAAGCTATAGTAAAGGTCCCGGGGTCTTTCCGTCCTGCTGCGCGAAACGAGCATCTTTACTCGTAATGCAATTTCACCGGGCCTATGGTTGAGACAGTCGAGAAGTCGTTACGCCATTCGTGCAGGTCGGAACTTACCCGACAAGGAATTTCGCTACCTTAGGATGGTTATAGTTACCACCGCCGTTTACTGGCGCTTAAGTTCTCAGCTTCGCCACACCGAAATGTGACTAACCGGTCCCCTTAACGTTCCAGCACCGGGCAGGCGTCAGTCCGTATACATCGCCTTACGGCTTCGCACGGACCTGTGTTTTTAGTAAACAGTCGCTTCTCGCTGGTCTCTGCGGCCGGCCCCAGCTCACCGAGTAAATCGGATCACCAGTTCCGGCCCCCCTTCTCCCGAAGTTACGGGGGCATTTTGCCGAGTTCCTTAACCATAGTTCACCCGAACGCCTCGGTATTCTCTACCTGACCACCTGAGTCGGTTTGGGGTACGGGCCGCCATGAAACTCGCTAGAGGCTTTTCTCGACAGCATAGGATCATCCACTTCACCACAATCGGCTCGGCATCAGGTCTCAGCCTTAATGAGTGACGGATTTGCCTATCACTCGGCCTACACCCTTACCCCGGGACAACCACCGCCCGGGTTGGACTACCTTCCTGCGTCACCCCATCGCTCACCTACTACCCTGTTGGGTCAGCGGCTCCACCACGTCCCATTGTCCGAAGACTCCGGGCCGGCTTCACGGCTTTAGCATTCAGAGGTTCGACGTTGGCGCTTCA
The DNA here is from genome assembly GCF_052076145.1 of Kitasatospora sp. McL0602. Taxonomy (NCBI): domain Bacteria; kingdom Bacillati; phylum Actinomycetota; class Actinomycetes; order Kitasatosporales; family Streptomycetaceae; genus Kitasatospora; species Kitasatospora sp. McL0602. Next base: position 488,718 of record NZ_CP197246.1, read on the forward strand.
AAGCGGGTACGGGAATATCAACCCGTTGTCCATCGACTACGCCTGTCGGCCTCGCCTTAGGTCCCGACTTACCCTGGGCAGATCAGCTTGACCCAGGAACCCTTGGTCAATCGGCGCAAGAGTTTCCCACTCTTGTATCGCTACTCATGCCTGCATTCTCACTCGTGAACCGTCCACAACTGGATTCCTCCGCTGCTTCACCCGGCACACGACGCTCCCCTACCCATCACAGCAGGCGTTGGCCCTTAATGCTGCAATGACACGACTTCGGTGGTGTGCTTGAGCCCCGCTACATTGTCGGCGCGGAATCACTTGACCAGTGAGCTATTACGCACTCTTTCAAGGATGGCTGCTTCTAAGCCAACCTCCTGGTTGTCTCTGCGACTCCACATCCTTTCCCACTTAGCACACGCTTAGGGACCTTAGTCGGTGTTCTGGGCTGTTTCCCTCTCGACCATGGAGCTTATCCCCCACAGTCTCACTGCCACGCTCTCACTTACCGGCATTCGGAGTTTGGCTAAGGTCAGTAACCCGTTGAGGCCCATCGCCTATCCAGTGCTCTACCTCCGGCAAGAAACACGTGACGCTGCACCTAAATGCATTTCGGGGAGAACCAGCTATCACGGAGTTTGATTGGCCTTTCACCCCTAACCACAGGTCATCCCCCAGGTTTTCAACCCTGGTGGGTTCGGTCCTCCACACGGTCTTACCCGCGCTTCAACCTGCCCATGGCTAGATCACTCCGCTTCGGGTCTTGGGCGTGCAACTCACTCGCCCTATTCGGACTCGCTTTCGCTACGGCTACCCCACACGGGTTAACCTCGCTACACACCGCAAACTCGCAGGCTCATTCTTCAAAAGGCACGCAGTCACGAGACAGATGGGCAAGCCCACTGTCCGACGCTCCCACGGCTTGTAGGCACACGGTTTCAGGTACTATTTCACTCCGCTCCCGCGGTACTTTTCACCATTCCCTCACGGTACTATCCGCTATCGGTCACTAGGGAATATTTAGGCTTAGCGGGTGGTCCCGCCAGATTCACACGGGATTTCTCGGGCCCCGTGCTACTTGGGAGAAGCTCAAGCAAGCCGTACAGATTTCGTCTACGGGGGTCTTACCCTCTACGCCGGACCTTTCGCATGTCCTTCGACTACCCATACGGTTTCTGACTCGCCGACCGGCCGGCAGACCGATCAAGAACTTTCCCACGACCCCGCACTGGCAACCCCTGCCGGGTATCACACCAGAACGGTTTAGCCTCATCCGGTTTCGCTCGCCACTACTCCCGGAATCACGGTTGTTTTCTCTTCCTGAGGGTACTGAGATGTTTCACTTCCCCTCGTTCCCTCCACACACCCTATGTGTTCAGGTGCGGGTGACAGCCCATGACGACTGCCGGGTTCCCCCATTCGGAAACCCCCGGATCAAAGCCTGGTTGACGGCTCCCCGGGGACTATCGCGGCCTCCCACGTCCTTCATCGGTTCCTAGTGCCAAGGCATCCACCGTGCGCCCTTAAAAACTTGGCCACAGATGCTCGCGTCCACTGTGCAGTTCTCAAACAACGACCAGTCACCCACCCTCAGCACACCTTGCGGCACACCTCGAGTAGGACCGGCATCTCTGAAGCAACAACCACCGAAGTGGCCGTTCCCTCAGGACCCAACAACGTGCCCGACACACCCGACCGATAACCCGCCTTCCACGCCCCGAAGGACAGTACTAACGGAACCAACCGTGTGTGCCGAATAGTCAACGTTCCACCCATGAGCAACCGTGCGAGACATTCGCTCGCATCCGGCTATGTGCTCCTTAGAAAGGAGGTGATCCAGCCGCACCTTCCGGTACGGCTACCTTGTTACGACTTCGTCCCAATCGCTGGTCCCACCTTCGACGGCTCCCTCCCAAGGGTTAGGCCACCGGCTTCGGGTGTTACCGACTTTCGTGACGTGACGGGCGGTGTGTACAAGGCCCGGGAACGTATTCACCGCAGCATGCTGATCTGCGATTACTAGCAACTCCAACTTCATGGGGTCGAGTTGCAGACCCCAATCCGAACTGAGGCCGGCTTTTTGGGATTCGCTCCGCCTCGCGGCATCGCAGCCCTTTGTACCGACCATTGTAGCACGTGTGCAGCCCAAGACATAAGGGGCATGATGATTTGACGTCGTCCCCACCTTCCTCCGAGTTGACCCCGGCAGTCTCCTGTGAGTCCCCATCACCCCGAAAGGCATGCTGGCAACACAGAACAAGGGTTGCGCTCGTTGCGGGACTTAACCCAACATCTCACGACACGAGCTGACGACAACCATGCACCACCTGTATACCGACCACAAGGGGGCGACCATCTCTGGCCGTTTCCGGTATATGTCAAGCCTTGGTAAGGTTCTTCGCGTTGCGTCGAATTAAGCCACATGCTCCGCTGCTTGTGCGGGCCCCCGTCAATTCCTTTGAGTTTTAGCCTTGCGGCCGTACTCCCCAGGCGGGGAACTTAATGCGTTAGCTGCGGCACCGACGACGTGGAATGTCGCCAACACCTAGTTCCCACCGTTTACGGCGTGGACTACCAGGGTATCTAATCCTGTTCGCTCCCCACGCTTTCGCTCCTCAGCGTCAGTAATGGCCCAGAGATCCGCCTTCGCCACCGGTGTTCCTCCTGATATCTGCGCATTTCACCGCTACACCAGGAATTCCGATCTCCCCTACCACACTCTAGCCTGCCCGTATCGAATGCAGACCCGAGGTTAAGCCTCGGGCTTTCACATCCGACGTGACAAGCCGCCTACGAGCTCTTTACGCCCAATAATTCCGGACAACGCTCGCACCCTACGTATTACCGCGGCTGCTGGCACGTAGTTAGCCGGTGCTTCTTCTGCAGGTACCGTCACTTGCGCTTCTTCCCTGCTGAAAGAGGTTTACGACCCGAAGGCCTTCATCCCTCACGCGGCGTCGCTGCATCAGGCTTTCGCCCATTGTGCAATATTCCCCACTGCTGCCTCCCGTAGGAGTCTGGGCCGTGTCTCAGTCCCAGTGTGGCCGGTCGCCCTCTCAGGCCGGCTACCCGTCGTCGCCTTGGTAGGCCATTACCCCACCAACAAGCTGATAGGCCGCGGGATCATCCTGCACCGCCGGAGCTTTCCACCAACCCCCATGCGGAGGAAGGTCATATCCGGTATTAGACCTCGTTTCCAAGGCTTGTCCCAGAGTGCAGGGCAGATTTCCCACGTGTTACTCACCCGTTCGCCACTAATCCACCCGGAGGCTTCATCGTTCGACTTGCATGTGTTAAGCACGCCGCCAGCGTTCGTCCTGAGCCAGGATCAAACTCTCCGTGAATGATGTCCCGTAATCGGGTAGCACTCGCGTTGAGCGGCACGGCGACCCACCGGAATAGGTGGCCCCGTGCACTGCGTCCTCGCTGTGTTTTGTTACTAAAGGAATCTCCAACCCGGAACGCCGAAACGATCCAGGCCGGGGATGTCAACATATCTGGCGTTGACTTTTGGCACGCTGTTGAGTTCTCAAGGAACGGACGCTTCCTTCAAGCTGCTCTCGCAAGCTCTCCGGGCGCTTCGTTCGTGATTCGAGCTTACCAGATCCGTTTGCCTGGTCTTAACCAGGATTTTGCGGAACCGACTCGCAATCTTCATCGCTGCGTTGCGGCGACTCGACAAACCATAGCCCTTCCCGGCTCGAGTGCCTAATCGAGCCGCGCCACCCGTCACTCGATCGGCGTAGCTCTGGGCGTTGGGGCGGTGGGGTCGGGGCGATCGTGCCTCCTCACCCTGATGCCGTAGAGTGCGGCACATCGACCAAGAGGACTAGACCACTTGGGCTCGCAGAGGTAGACAACCGTTGGTACGACGGCGTTGTCGGGCCGTGGCGGCGTGTCAGCAGTGCTGGCGAGGCATCCCGGCTGCCTTGTGGGCCAGTTGCGATATGTCCGTAGTTGACATGATTTAGGCTTCAGCCGATGTCGCACCCGCCGTACTCCGCACCCGGGAGGCTCCCCCATGACCACTGTCACCTCGCCGCTGGCCGGTCGCGCCGTTGGGCTCACTGCTGTGCCTGACCCTGTCTTTGCCGGCGCGATGGTGGGCCCTGGCACCGCCATCGACCCCGTTCGCGAACTGACCGACGCGGTGGCTCCGGTCGACGGGCTTGTCGTGTCGATGCACCCGCACGCGTTCGTCGTGGTGGACGAGAACGGGCACGGGGTACTGACCCACCTGGGGATCGACACCGTGCAGCTGAACGGCGAGGGCTTCGAACTGCTGGTCAGCAAGGGCGACACCGTGAAGCGCGGCGACGCCGTCATCCGCTGGAACCCGGCCGCCGTCGAGGCTGCGGGCAAGTCGCCGATCTCGCCGATCATCGCGCTCGAGGCCGCGCCCGACGCGCTGGGCTCGGTGGTCGAGGCCGGAGACGTGAAGGCCGGGGAAGAGCTCTTCCACTGGAACTGACCCCGGTGGAACTGACCCTGGCTCGGCGGGGCTGACAGCACCCGGCGGACCCCTGCGCCGTCCCACGCCCTGCGTGGGACGGTTGCGTCACTCACGGAACAACACCAGCGCGGCCCGACCGGCCGGAGGCCGGTGAAAGGAACTCACAGTCATGGAACAGGCCCTGCGAGGCGTAGGTGTCAGCCACGGTGTCGCGATCGGCCAGGTGCGGCACATGGGCACCGCCGTCCTGGAGCCGGTCGCGAAGCAGATCCCGGCCGAGGAGGCTCCGCGGGAGCAGGCTCGGGCGCAGGCTGCCGTGGACGCCGTCGCGGCGGACCTGATCGCGCGCGGCAATCTGGCCGGTGGCGAGGCGCAGGCGGTGCTGGAGGCCCAGGCGCTGATGGCGCAGGACCCGGAGCTCATCGCCGACGTCAACCGGCGGATCACCGTCGGCAGCAGCGCCGAGCGCGGTGTCTACGACGCGTTCGCCGCGTACCGGGCGCTGCTCGCGGCGGCCGGGGAGTACCTGGCCGGACGGGTCGCGGACCTGGACGACGTGCGGAACCGGATCGTCGCGCGGCTGATGGGCGTGCCGATGCCGGGTGTGCCGGACAGTGACGAGCCGTACGTGCTCTTCGCGCGTGACCTCGCTCCGGCCGACACCGCGCTGCTCGACCCGACGCTGGTGCTGGGGTTCGTGACCGAGGAGGGTGGGCCGACCAGCCACAGCGCGATCCTCGCGCGGGCGATGGGGGTGCCGGCCGTGGTCGCGCTGCCCGGGGCGACGGAATTGGCCGAGGGTGTCGTCGTCGCGGTCGACGGCAGCACCGGCGAGGTGTTGATCGAGCCGTCCGAGGAGAAGAAGGAGGAGCTGCGCCGCCAGGCCGCCGAGCGCAAGGCCGCGCTCTCCGCCTCCTCCGGGCCGGGGCAGACCTCGGACGGGCACAAGGTGCCGCTGCTGGCGAACGTCGGTGGCCCGGGTGACCTCCCGGCGGCGCTGGATGCCGGGGCCGAGGGTGTCGGGCTGTTCCGTACCGAGTTCCTCTTCCTTGACGACTCGGCGAAGGCGCCGAGCGAGGAGAAGCAGATCGAGGCGTACCGGAAGGTCCTGGAGGCCTTCCCGGAGGGCCGGGTCGTCGTGCGGGCGCTGGACGCCGGGGCCGACAAGCCGCTGGACTTCCTGACCCCGGCGGACGAGCCGAACCCTGCGCTCGGTGTGCGGGGGCTGCGGACGCTGCTGGAGAACCCTGCGGTCATGCAGACGCAGCTGCGGGCGCTGGCGAAGGCGGCCGAGGGGCTGCCGGTGCACCTCGAGGTGATGGCGCCGATGGTGGCCGACCGGGTGGACGCGAAGGCGTTCGCGGACGCCTGCCGGGAGGCCGGGCTGCAGGCGAAGTTCGGCGCGATGGTGGAGATCCCCTCGGCCGCGCTGCGGGCCCGCTCGATCCTCCAGGAGGTCGAGTTCCTGTCGCTGGGGACGAACGACCTCGCGCAGTACACCTTCGCCGCCGACCGCCAGGTCGGTGCGCTGGCCCGGCTCCAGGACCCGTGGCAGCCCGCGCTGCTCGACCTGGTCGCGCTCAGCGCGGACGCCGCGCGGGCGACCGGCAAGAGCTGCGGGGTGTGCGGCGAGGCCGCGTCCGACCCGCTGCTGGCCTGTGTGCTGACCGGGCTCGGGGTGACCAGCCTGTCGATGGGCGCGGCGTCGATCCCGTACGTGCGGAGCGCTCTCGCGAAGTACACGCTGGCGCAGTGTCAGCGGGCTGCGGCGGCGGCCCGTGCGACGGACACCGCCGACGAGGCGCGAGCTGCGGCGGCGCAGGTGCTTTCGGGCGAGTAGCCGCCCGTAGTAGGGAGAGGGGCGCGAGGCAGAGCCTCGCGCCCCTTCGGCGTACCCGCTCAGGCTCGGCGGGTGCGGCCGAGGGTCTCGAAGAAGCGGAGGTGGTCGAGGTTGTCGACCGAGCCGGGGTTGACGGCCTGCTCCAGGGGGGTGCCGGCGAGGAGTCGCTTGACCGGGACCTCGATGCGCTTGCCGGTGAGGGTGTGCGGGAGGCCGGCCACGGTGATCACCTCGTCGGGGACGTGGCGGGGGGAGAGCTCGGTGCGCAGCGACGTGCGGATGCGGCCGATCAGGTCGTCGTCGAGGGTGGCACCGGGGGTGAGGACGACGAAGAGCGGCATCCAGTAGCCGCCGCCGGGCTCCTCGAGGCCGATGACGAGGGATTCGGCGATCTCGGGGAGGCGTTCGACGACCTCGTAGATGTCCGAGGAGCCCATCCGGACGCCCTGGCGGTTGAGGGTGGAGTCGGAGCGGCCGTGGATGACGACGGTGCCCCGGGAGGTGACGGTGATCCAGTCGCCGTGGCGCCAGATGCCGGGGTACGTGTCGAAGTAGCTGTCGTGGTAGCGGGTGCCGTCGTGGTCGTTCCAGAAGCCGGTGGGCATGGACGGCAGCGGCTTGGTGACGACGAGCTCGCCGACCTCGTCGGTGTGGGGCTTGCCGGAGACGTCCCAGGACTCGACGGCTGCGCCGAGGCAGGGGCCCTGGATCTCGCCGAGGTACACCGGGAGGGTGGGGACGCCGCCGACGAAGCAGGAGCAGACGTCGGTGCCGCCGCTGACGGAGGCGAGCCAGACGTCGGCCTTGACCTCGTCGTAGATCCACTGGAAGCCGTCGGGCGGCAGGGGCGAGCCGGTGGTGCCGAGGCAGCGGACGGCTGACAGGTCGAGGTCGCGGCCGGGGTGGAGATCGGCCTTGCGGCTCGCGATGACGTAGGCGGCGGAGGTGCCGACGACGGTGGCGCGGGTGCGGGCGGCGACGGACCAGAAGGCGCCGGTGTCGGGGTGGCCGGGGCTGCCGTCGTAGGTGACGATCGTGGACCCGACGAGGAGGCCGGCGATGAGGAAGTTCCACATCATCCAGCCGGTCGAGGTGTACCAGAGGAAGCGGTCCTCGGGGGTGAGGTCGAGGTGGAGGGCGGCCTGCTTGAGGTGTTCGAGCAGGATGCCGCCCTGGCTCTGGACGATGGCCTTGGGGAGGCCGGTGGTGCCGGAGGAGTAGAGGACCCAGAGCGGGTGCTCGAACGGGACGGGCTCGTACACCGGCTGGACGTCGGCGGCCGTCAGGTCGTCCCAGTGCAGGGCGCCCTCGGGGGCCGGGCCGCCGAGCAGCGGGATGTGGACGACGGTGCGCAGGGTGGGGAGTTCGCGGCGCAGCTCGGCGACGATCTCGGTGCGGTCGTGGTTCTTGCCGCCGTAGTGGTACCCGTCGACGGCGAAGAGGACGGCGGGTTCGATCTGCTGGAGGCGGTCGAGGACGCTGCGGGCGCCGAAGTCGGGGGCGCAGCTCGTCCAGACGGCGCCGAGGGAGGCGGTGGCGAGGAGGGCGACGGCGGCCTGCGGGATGTTGGGCAGGTAGGCGCCGACGCGGTCGCCGGGGCCGATGCCCTGGGCGCGCAGGGCGGCGGCGAGGGAGCCGACCTGGCGGCGCAGCTCGGACCAGCTGAGGGCGACGGGCTGGTCGGTGGTCTCGTCCAGGTGGAGGATGGCGGGCTGGTCGGCGCGGGCCGGGTCGTCGGCGTGGCGCAGCGCGTGCTCGGCGTAGTTGAGGCGGGCACCGGGGTACCAGCGGGCGCCGGGCATGACGGGGTCGGCGAGGACGGCCTCGGGCTCGGTGGTGAAGCGGACGTCGAACCACTGGGTGACGGCCGTCCAGAAGCGGTCGAGGTCGTCGGTGGACCAGGCGTGCAGGGCGGCGTAGCGGGCGGCGGCCTCGTCGTCGTTGCCGGTGGGTGCGAGCGGGGCGGCGGGTGCTCCGTGGTGTTCGGCGGCCCAGGCCTGGAAGGCGACCAGCTGGGTGGCGGCGGCCTTGGCGGGGTCGGGGCGCCAGAGCGGCTGTTCCTGGGTTGGGGTGCTCACGGTGGGGTCTCCCGGCCGGTGTGGTGGGGGCGGGTCGTCGGTGCTTGTGGCGGCCCGCCGTGGTGGCAGTTTCGGTCCAGACCATGCCAGGGATTCGGCGGTTGCGCCAGGGTCCGCAATGATCACGTACGGGTGTAGGCGCCGGTGTACCAGGAGTGGGCGACGCGGGTGTGGAAGGGGAAGGCGAGCTGGGTGTCGCGGGTGGCGAGCAGCCAGCCGTCGGTCTCGTCGGTGGGGACGGACGGCGGGAGGGTGGCGAGCTCGCGGGCGGGGAGCAGGCCGAAGAGGCAGAGGAAGCCGCCGGCGGCGTCGCTGTCGGTACTGACCAGGGTGAGGTCGGCGGGGTCGGCCTCGATGCCGGTCTCCTCGCGGAGTTCGCGGGCGCCGCCCTGCTGCCAGCTCTCGCCGTAGTCGATGTAGCCGCCGGGGAGGGCGAGGCGGCCGTAGCCGGGTTCGATGGTGCGGCGGATGACGAGGAGCTGCTGCTCGCCGGCCGGGAGGAGGACGGGTTGCAGAACGACCACGACGGGCAGCGGGTTGCGGTAGCTGATCGCGGCGCAGCCGGTGCAGGTGCGGGGCCAGCCGAGGGTGCCGGGCGGGTAGGGGGTGCCGCAGTGGTGGCAGTGGCTGTGGGCAGCGGGCGGTGTGGTCATGCCGTGGATGGTAGTTGGGTACGGGTGCCCGGTGGTCGGACGTGCCGTTGAGCTGGGGCGGGGCGCGCGTAGGGTGCGGGGATGGGACGTGAGCGTGGTCGTGGGGTGTCGGGCGTGGGTGGGTTCGTCGAGGCGTTGGCTGCCGGGCCGCTGGTGCTGGACGGGGGGCTGTCGAACCAGTTGGCGGATGCCGGGCACGATCTGTCGGACGAGCTGTGGTCGGCGCGGCTGCTGGCGGACGAGCCGGAGGCGATCGTGCGGGCGCATGCCGGGTATTTCGCGGCGGGCGCGGAGGTCGCGATCACGTCGAGCTACCAGGCGAGTTTCGAGGGGTTCGCGCGGCGTGGGGTGGGCCGGGCGGAGGCGGAGCGGCTGATCGGGCTGAGTGTGGAGCTGGCGCGGGAGGCGGCGCGGCGGGCGCCGGGGGGCGGGGCGCGGTTCGTGGCGGCGTCGGTGGGGCCGTACGGGGCGGTGCTGGCGGACGGGTCGGAGTACCGGGGGCGGTACGGGCTGAGCGTGGACGAGTTGGAGCGGTTCCACCGGCCTCGGTTGGAGGTGCTGGCGGCAGCGGGGCCGGATGTGCTGGCGCTGGAGACGGTGCCGGACGCGGACGAGGCGCGGGCGCTGCTGCGGGCGGTGCGGGGGCTGGGGGTGCCGGCCTGGCTGTCGTACAGCGTGGCCGGGGGGCTGACGCGGGCGGGGCAGCCGTTGGCGGAGGCGTTCGCGTTGGCGGCGGAGGCCGAGGAGGTGGTGGCGGTGGGGGTGAACTGCTGCACCCCGGAGGATGCGGATCACGCCGTTCGGGTGGCGGCGGAGGTGACGGGGAAGCCGGTAGTGGTCTACCCGAACAGTGGTGAGCGGTGGGACGCCGAGGCTCGGGCCTGGGCCGGGGGGTGGAGCTTCCGGCCGGAGGCGGTGGCGGGGTGGGTCGAGGACGGTGCTCGGCTGGTGGGCGGGTGCTGCCGGGTGGGGCAGGAGCAGATCGCGGGTTTGGCCCGGCTGGTGGGGTGAGGCCCGGGGAGGTGACAGCTACCGACGGGGAAGGTGCACGGCGGGGGGTTGGCCTGGCAGACTCGTGGCGTTACCCCTGCGGTCGACATTGTCGACCGCCTGTCAGCGGAGGTCCTCATGCCCGGCCCGATCCAGTCGCTCTCCCGGGCTGCCGCGATCATGCGTCTGCTGGCGGGTGGCGAGCGGCGGTTGGGGTTGTCGGAGGTGGCGACCTCGCTGGATCTCGCCAAGGGGACGGCGCACGGCATTCTGCGGACCCTCCAGCAGGAGGGTTTCGTCGAGCAGGACCCGGAGAGCGGGAAGTACCAGCTGGGCGCGGAGTTGCTGCGGCTGGGCCAGAGCTACCTGGACGTGCACGAGCTGCGGGCGCGGGCGCTGGTGTGGGCCGACGACCTGGCGCGGGCCAGTGGTGAGACGGTCTACCTGGGGGTGCTGCACCAGCAGGGGGTGCTGATCGTGCATCACGTCTTCCGGCCGGACGACACCCGGCAGGTGCTGGAGGTGGGCTCGATGCAGCCGCTGCACAGCACGGCGCTGGGCAAGGTGCTGCTGGCGTACGACCCGGTGGCGCGCGGTGAGCTGGGTGACGGGCCGTGGGAGTCGTACACCTCGAGGACGCTGACGCAGGCGGCCGAGATCGACGCGGAGTGTGCGCTGATCCGGGAGCGTGGCTGGGCGGACGTGATCGAGGAGACCTGGGAGGGTGTCGCCTCGATCGGTGCGCTGATCCAGGACCGGCGGCGCAACCCGGTCGGGGCGGTGTGCATCAGCGGGGCGGTGGAGCGGGTCTGCGAGGACGGCTTCGTCCGGCCTTCGCTGGTGGCCTCGGTGCGCAGCGCGGCGCGGGCGATCTCGCGGGACTTGGGCGCCGGCCGCTTCTGAGTGTCTTTCAGTGACCCGCCCCGGGGGCGGACGGGCTGTCGCCTGTCCGCCCCCGGGCGTTTTGTCATGGTTTTGAGCTATTCGGCTGATAGTTTCACCGGAAGCTTCCCGTCACTGTGAGTGATGAGTCACAGGAAGGTCACCCGGCCTTGACGTAGGCAGGACGAAAGAGCAAGCTTCCGCATGACGGTCGACATTGTCGAACGCTGGCCGGAGATCACCGACCGGCACCGTCAGGGTGTGACCCCGGGACGGGACACACCCACTTGCGGACTCCCCCGCCGCACAGCACCTCTCTCCCCCCACCTGCTCCAGGCCATACGGACAAAGGAGTCTTTGTGTCCGCGTTCTCCAACGGCGACATCTTCGTCGGCGAAACCCTCGGCACCGCCGCCCTGATACTTCTCGGCGGTGGCGTCTGCGCCGCCGTCACGCTGAAGAAGTCGAAGGCCGTCAACGCCGGCTGGCTCGCCATCACCTTCGGCTGGGGCTTCGCGGTGATGATCGCCGCGTACATGGTGGCCCCGAAGTCCGGCGCCCATCTGAACCCGGCCGTCACCTTCGCCATCGCCGTGCAAAGCGGCGACTGGAGCAAGGTGCCGCTCTACATCGGCTCCCAGCTGCTCGGCGCGATGATCGGCGCCGTCCTCGTCTGGCTCACCTACCTGGGCCAGTTCCAGGCCAACGAGGAGCCCACGCTCGGCATCTTCTCGACCGGGCCCGAGGTGCGTAACCCCGTCCAGAACCTGATCACCGAGATCATCGCGACCATGGTGCTCTGCATGGCCATCCTCACCCAGGGCCTCACCAAGGGTGTCGGCCTCTCCGGCGTCGGCGTGCTGCTCACCGCCTTCACCGTCGTCGGCATCGGCCTCTCGCTCGGCGGCCCGACCGGCTACGCGATCAACCCCGTCCGTGACCTCGGGCCGCGCATCGTGCACTCGCTGCTGCCGATCCCGAACAAGGGCGGCTCCGACTGGTCGTACGCGTGGATCCCGGTCGCCGGGCCCGTCATCGGCGGCCTGCTCTCCGGTCTGCTGTACAACGCCGCTTTCTGACGGCGCTGGTACGTCACCTTCTAAAGCCCGGGTTTGCCCCGACGCGCTATACGGGGACTGAACCATGCGTCAGGCAGACCGGACCCCGCCCACCCGAAACCCTCACTCCGAGCCGAGGACCTCATGACCACCCAGCTCACTGGCAACTACATCGCCGCGATCGACCAGGGCACCACGTCGAGCCGCTGCATCATCTTCGGCGCGGACGGCCGGATCGTCGCCGTCGACCAGCAGGAGCACAGCCAGATCTTCCCGCAGCCGGGCTGGGTCGAGCACGACGCCGCCGAGATCTGGACGCGCGTGCAGTCCGTCGTCCGGGGCGCGCTGGAGAAGGCCGGCCTGACCAAGGACGACATCCGCGCGGTCGGCATCACCAACCAGCGCGAGACCACCGTGCTGTGGGACAAGCACACCGGCGAGCCGGTGCACAACGCGCTGGTCTGGCAGGACACCCGCACCGAGGCGCTCTGCCGCGAGCTGGGCCGCAACGTCGGCCAGGACCGCTTCCGCCGCGAGACCGGCCTGCCGCTGGCCAGCTACTTCGCCGGCCCGAAGATCCGCTGGCTGCTGGACAACGTCGAGGGCCTGCGCGAGCGCGCCGAGGCCGGGGACATCCTGTTCGGCACCATGGACACCTGGGTGATCTGGAACCTCACCGGCGGGGTGAACGGCGGCAAGCACATCACCGACGTCACCAACGCCTCGCGCACCATGCTGATGAACCTGGGCACCCTGGCCTGGGACGAGAAGATCGCCGAGTCGATGGGCGTGCCGATGGCCGTCCTGCCGGAGATCCGCTCCTCCGCCGAGGTCTACGGCCTGGCCACCGGCGACCTCGACGGCGTGCCCGTCGCCGCCGCGCTCGGCGACCAGCAGGCCGCGCTCTTCGGCCAGACCTGCTTCGACGAAGGCGAGGCCAAGTCGACCTACGGCACCGGGACCTTCCTGCTGCTGAACACCGGCGAGAAGATCGTCAACTCCTACCACGGCCTGCTGACCACCGTCGGCTACCGGATCGGCGACCAGGCCCCGGTCTACGCCCTGGAGGGCTCGATCGCCGTCACCGGCTCGCTGGTGCAGTGGCTGCGCGACCAGCTCGGCATCATCTCCACCGCCGCCGAGATCGAGACGCTGGCCTCCACGGTCGAGGACAACGGCGGCGCGTACTTCGTCCCCGCCTTCTCCGGCCTGTTCGCCCCGTACTGGCGCTCCGACGCCCGCGGCGTGATCGCCGGTCTGACCCGGTACGTCACCAAGGGCCACCTGGCCCGCGCCGTACTGGAGGCCACCGCCTGGCAGACCCGCGAGGTCGTCGACGCGATGGAGAAGGACTCCGGCGTCACGCTGACCGCCCTCAAGGTGGACGGCGGCATGACCTCCAACAACCTGCTGATGCAGAACATCGCCGACGTCCTGGACGCGCCGGTCGAGCGGCCGTACGTGGCCGAGACCACCGCGCTGGGCGCCGCCTACGCGGCCGGCCTCGCGGTCGGCTTCTGGCCGGACCTGGACACCCTGCGGGCCAACTGGCACCGCGCCGCCGAGTGGACCCCCCGGATGGACGAGGCCACCCGCGAGCGCGAGTACAAGAAGTGGCTCAAGGCCGTGGAGCGCACCATGGGCTGGGTGGAGGAGGACGAGGACAACTGATCGCACCGCCGGTCGGGGCCCAGCAGCCCCGGCCGGCCCTGCTCGTACCCGGCCCCGACCAGGGCCGGAGCCGGTCTCCCCCGGAGGCCGTACCGCACACCCGAGAGGAGAAGCGGCGCCGCCCGCACCGAGCGCCGCAACACACACCATGGCAAGCTTCCCGACCCTGGGTGCCGGACGCAGCACCGGCCACACCGCCTCCCGTGCCGAGACCCGCGAGCAGCTGGGCAAGGCCACCTACGACCTGCTGGTGATCGGTGGTGGCATCCTCGGGACGGCCACTGCCTGGACGGCCGCCCAGTCGGGCCTCAAGGTCGCCATGGTGGACGCGGGCGACTTCGCCGGTGCCACCTCCAGCGCCTCCTCCAAGCTCGTCCACGGCGGGCTGCGCTACCTGCAGACCGGCGCGGTCAAGCTGGTCGCGGAGAACCACAAGGAGCGCCGGGTGCTCTCCACCGACGTGGCGCCGCACCTCGTCAACCCGCTGACCTTCTTCGTGCCCGTCTACAAGGGCGGCCCGCACGGCGCGACCAAGCTCGGCGCCGGTGTCTTCCTCTACTCCGCGCTCTCCGCCTTCCGGGACGGCATGGGCCGGGTCTCCACCGCCGCGCACGCCGCCCAGCAGGTGCCCGCGTTGCGCACCGAGGGCCTGCGCTCCGTCGCGGTCTACGGCGACCACCAGATGAACGACTCGCGCGTCGCCGTCATGACGGTGCGCGCGGCCGTGGACGCGGGCGCCGTGGTGCTCAACCACGCCGAGGTGACCGGCCTCCGCTTCACCGGCACCCGGGTGACCGGCGCCGAGCTGAAGGACCGTCTGGACGGCACCGAGTTCGGTGTCAGCGCCCGCCTGGTGCTCAACGCCACCGGCCCCTGGGTCGACCACCTGCGCAAGATGGAGGACGCGGGCGCCGCGCCCTCCATCCGCCTCTCCAAGGGCGCGCACGTCGTCGTCAAGCGCCGCACGCCCTGGCGCGCCGCGCTGACCATCCCGATCGACAAGTACCGCGTCTCCTTCGCCATCCCGTGGGAGGACCACGTCCTCCTCGGGACGACGGACGAGGAGTACACCGGCGACCCGCAGGACGTGCGCGCCACCGAGGCCGACATCGACCAGATCCTGGGCGAGGCCGGGCACGCCATCCGCGACGAGCACCTCGACCGGGACCTCATCACCTACGCCTTCGCCGGCCTGCGGGTGCTGCCGGGCGGGCCGGGCGACACCGCCGCCGCCAAGCGCGAGACGGTCGTCACCGAGGGCCGCGGCGGCATGCTCTCCGTCGCGGGCGGCAAGTGGACGACCTACCGTCACATCGGCCGCACCGTGCTGGAGAAGCTCGCGCACGTGCCCGGCACCGGGCTGGCCGAGGACATGTCGGCCATCCCCGCGACCGTGCCGCTGCCGGGTGTCGGCGCGCCGAACGCCGTCGCGCACCGCCTGCTGATCGACCGTGAGCCCGGCTCGCGGATGGAGCCGCTGGTCGCCAAGCACCTGGCCAGCCACTACGGCACGCTCTCCTTCGAGATCGCGCGCCTGATCGCCGAGCACCCCGAGCTGGGCGAGCCGATCCACCCGGACGGCCCGGACGTCTGGGCGCAGGTCGCGTACGCCGCCGACAGCGAGTGGGCGTACACGCCGGACGACGTGCTGCGCCGCCGCACCACCATGACGGTGCGTGGGCTGGACACGCCGGAGATCAAGGAGCAGGTCGCCGAGTTCCTGGCGAAGCGCAAGCAGGTCTGACACCGACACGCCCGAGCGACACGCCCGGTGGACCCAGGGGAAGCCCCCTGGGTCCACTTTTTTGCTCAAGAGAAGCTCAAATATCATGAAACCTGATCATGAATAGGCATTACTTCTCTAGTCTTGTCGCACGTGTATCCAATATCAGGAACCAACGTCCACCTGCCCGATGACGCGAGAACCACGGTCGCCGAGACCCTGCGCTCGCTGCCCGATCTCGGCGCGGCCCTGCCCGACACCGACCCCGGGCTCTACCTCGAACACGGCGCCAAGCTGCTGCGCAACTGCCTCCCGGCGCAGACCCTCGACGCGCTCGCCGAGTGGCGCCACCGGCCCACCCCCTGGCTGACCGTCACCAACCTGCCGGGGACGGGCGGTGAGATCCCCACCCCGCAGGACGGCTTCTGCGACGAGAGCCTCGTCACCGGGCCCAACCTGGTGCACTTCGGCCTGCTGCGCCTGCTCGGCCTCTCCCCCGTCGCCTACCGCTGGGAGAACGAGGGGCGGCTGATCCGCAACGTCGCCCCGCGCGCCGACCGCGCCCGCACCAACACCTCCTGGGGCTACGCCCAGCCGCTGGACTGGCACACCGACGACTCCGTGCTCGACCACGGCCCCGGGGCCGGCGCCGCCGAGGCCATCCCGCACTTCCTCTCCTTCTACGGCATGCGCAACACCGAGGCGGTGCCGACCGACCTGCTCGACATCGACAGCGTGCTCGCCGCCCTGCCCGACTCGACCGCCGAGGCCCTGCGGCGCGCCGAGTACGACGTCACCGCCCCCGAGTCCTACCGCGCCGACGACGACGGCCGCCCGCTCACCCGGGACGCCGTGCCGATGGTCTGGACGCTGCCCGACGGCAGCCCCGCCCTGCGCTACGGCCCCGAGCGGATCACCGGCCGCACCGAGGAGGCCCGCGCCGCGCTCGCCGCGTTCGAGGCCCGGATCGCCGGGATGGACGGCACGCCCGTGCTGGTCGAGGCCGGTGGCTTCCACATCTTCGACAACCGCCGGGTGATGCACCGCCGGGTGCCGTTCACCCCGGCCGAGGCCGGGCAGGCCCGCTGGCTGCGCCGCTGCTACGCGCTGGGTGCACTGTGAGGATCGCCCGGGGGTGCCCGTGCCCGACATCTCGCTGACGACACTCGCCCTGCTCTGCATCGCCGCCGCCGGGGCCGGGTGGATCGACGCCGTGGTCGGCGGCGGCGGGCTGATCCAGCTGCCCGCGCTGCTGGTCGGCCTGCCGCACCTGCCGACGGCGTACGTGCTGGGCACCAACAAGGCGGTGGCGATCGTCGGCACCAGCGCCGCCGCCGTCACCTACACCCGCCGGACCAGGATCGACGTGCGGACGGCGGTGAAGATCGGCGTGGCGGCGGCGGGCGGCTCGCTCGTCGGGGCGTTCTTCGCCGCCGGGATCAACAGTGCGGTGCTGCGCCCGGTGATCATGGTGGTGCTGCTCGTCGTGCTGGCCTCCGTCCTGCTGCGGCCGG
Source organism: Kitasatospora sp. McL0602 (assembly GCF_052076145.1). Classification (NCBI taxonomy): domain Bacteria; kingdom Bacillati; phylum Actinomycetota; class Actinomycetes; order Kitasatosporales; family Streptomycetaceae; genus Kitasatospora; species Kitasatospora sp. McL0602. The sequence continues at coordinate 505,571 of NZ_CP197246.1, forward strand.
CCTTCGGGTCGGCTCCGGCCGGCGAGCCGGCCACCCGGCAGCGGGTGCTGACCGCGATCCTGCTGGCCGGGGCGGGCATCGGCTTCTACGACGGCCTGATCGGGCCCGGCACCGGGACCTTCCTGGTGATCGCGCTCGTCGCGATCCTCCAGCTGGACCTGGTGGAGGCCTCGGCGACCACCAAGATCGTGAATGTCTGCACCAACCTCGGGGCGCTCGCGATGTTCGGCTACCAGGGCACGGTGCTCTGGCAGCTGGCACTGATGATGGCGCTGTTCAACCTGGCCGGCGGGCTGGTCGGGGCGCGGATGGCGCTCAAGCGGGGCACCGGGTTCGTCCGGGTGGTGCTGGTGGTCGTGGTGGTGAGCCTCGTGATCAAGCTCGCCCATGACCAGTGGTTCGCCTGAGCCACTGGCCCGGGGGTGCGGTGCACCCGCGCCCCCGGTCCCGTTCCCGTTCCCGGTTCAGACGAGCAGACCGAGCGGGAGGATCAGGGCGATGGCCACCACCGAGATGACGGTCTCCATGACCGACCAGGACTTCAGCGTCTGACCGACGCTCATCCCGAAGTACTCCTTCACCAGCCAGAACCCCGCGTCGTTGACGTGCGAGAAGAACAGCGACCCGGCACCGATCGCCAGCACCAGCAGCGCCGAGTGGGTCGAGGTCATACCGACGGCCAGCGGGGCGACGATCCCGGCGGCGGTGATGGTCGCGACGGTCGCCGAGCCGGTGGCGAGGCGGATCAGGACCGCGATCAGCCAGCCCAGCAGCAGCGCGGAGACGTGCCACTTCGCGGACCAGGAGCTGACGGCGTCGCCGACACCCACGTCGATCAGGGTCTGCTTGAAGCCGCCGCCCGCGCCGACGATGAAGACGATGCCCGCGATCGGGCCGAGCGACTTCTCGACGGTGGAGGAGATCCGCGCCTTGGTGAACCCGGCCGCCCGGCCGAGCGTCAGCATGCCCAGCAGCACGGCGGCGAGCAGCGCGATCAGCGGCGAGCCGACGAAGTCCAGCACCCGCTGCGGCACCGCCTTCGGGTCGTCGATCACCACGTCCGCCAGGGCCTTGCCGAGCATCAGCACGACCGGCAGCAGGATGGTGGCGAGCACCGCGCCGAAGGCGGGCGTGTGCTCGCGCTGCTCGGTCTCGGGCCGCGCCGTCTCCGCGGGGAGGGCCAGCGGGCCGACCCAGCGCTCGGCGACGCGGGCGAAGAGCGGGCCGGCCACGATAAGCGTCGGCACGGCGATCAGCAGGCCGAGCGCCAGCGTCACGCCCAGGTCCGCCTTGAGGGCGTCGACGGCGACCAGCGGGCCCGGGTGCGGCGGCACCAGCCCGTGCAGGACGGAGAGCCCGGCGAGGGCCGGGATGCCGACCCGCATCAGCGGCAGGCCGCCGCGCCGGGCGACCAGCAGCACGATCGGGACCAGCAGCACCACGCCGACCTCGAAGAACAGCGGCAGGCCGAGCACGGCCGCGATCAGCGCCATCGCCCAGGGCAGCATCCGGCGGCTGGAGCGGGCCAGCACGGTGTCCGCGATGATGTTCGCCCCGCCGGAGTCGGCGAGCAGCTTGCCGAGCATCGCGCCGAGGCCGATCAGCAGGCCGACGCCGCTGACGGTGGCTCCGAAGCCGGTGACGAAGCTGCTGGTGAGCCTGTCGAACGGCGCGCCGGCGACGGCCGCGAGCACGCCGGAGCCGAGGGTGAGAGCGAGGAAGGGGTGCAGCTTCAGCTTGGTGATCAGCAGCACGATGACGCCGATGGCGAGCAGCACGGCGCAGAGCAGTCGGCCGTCACTGCTGGTGTGGGGCAGGGCCGGTGGGGCGGCCGCGAGGAGGGCGGGGAGCGTCACGCGAGGTCTCCATTGACGGGCCGGAGCGCTGCTTCGGCCATCTCGACGAGCTGTGCGGGGGTGCGGTCGACGTCCAGCACGGTGCCGTGCTCGTCCGGCTGGAGCGGTTCGAGCGCGGCGTACTGGGAGTCGAGCAGCGAGGCGGGCATGAAGTGCCCGGCTCGGTGGGCGAGGCGGCCCTCGACCAGGGCGTGGCCGCCGCTGAGGTGCAGGAAGAACGCGTCCGGGCAGTGCGTCCGCAGGGTGTCGCGGTACTGCCGCTTGAGCGCCGAGCAGGCGACGACGCCGCCCTCCCCCGCCGCCCGTCGCTCGCCGAGCCACCCGGCGAGGGCGGCCAGCCAGGGGGCCCGGTCGTGGTCGTCCAGGGGGGTGCCGGCCGCCATCTTGGCGATGTTGGCGGGTGGGTGGAAGTCGTCGGCCTCCGCGTACGGGAGGCCGAGCCGCTCGGCGAGCTGCCGGGCGACGGTCGTCTTCCCCACTCCCGAGACGCCCATCACGACGACGGCGGGCGGGCGGTTCTCGGCGCTGAGAGCCATGGGGTGGTGCTCCTGTTCTCGGACCGACCGGTCTTGCCTGGTCGATGCAACCTTGGCTTAAAGGTATGACTTATTCAAGACGGCGAAACCCAATCGTCATACTTTTAAGATTCGGTCCGGGGTCGCACGGTGATCGGCCTCTAATCTGGGGCAATGGACATCCAGGGCCTGCCCGGCCGACTCCTCGCCGATCTCGGACCAGCCATCGCGTCGGGCGAGATCCCCGTCGGGTCGGTCCTGCGGGCCGAGGAGCTGGAGGAGCGGTACGGGGTGTCCCGGACGGTCGTCCGGGAGGCCGTGCGCATCCTGGAGTCGATGCGGCTGGTCGAATCCCGGCGGCGGGTCGGCATCACCGTGCAGCCGAAGGAGAGTTGGGACGTCTTCGACCCGCTGGTGATCCGCTGGCGCCTGGCCGGGGCCGACCGGGCCGCGCAGTTGCGCTCCCTGGGCTCGCTACGGGCCGCCGTCGAGCCGGCCGCCGCCGCACTGGCGGCCCGTCGGGCGACCGACGACCAGCGGCGCGAACTCAGCGCACTGGCCGTCGAGTTGACCGTCAGCGCGCGGGCCGCCGATCTGGAGACCTTCCTCCGGCACGACATCGCCTTCCATGCGACCGTCCTGCGGGCCTCGGGCAACGAGATGTTCGCCCACCTCGGCGACACCGTCGGCGCCGTCCTGACCGGCCGCACCGAGCACCAGCTGATGCCGCACCAACCCCGGCCCTACGCCGTGCAGTTGCACCGCGAGGTCGCCGAGGCGATCTGCGCGGGCGACCCGGAGCAGGCCGAGCGGGCGATGCGGACGATCGTGGTGGGGGCGATGGAGGAGCTGGACGCGACTCTCTGAAGCCCCGCGCGCCCGGATAGTGCAGGCCCGAGCTGGGCAGGCTGGTGGCATGGGGGGTCGCCGATGAAGGATGTACGGCGTCGGCGGCTGGCCGACGAGGTGCGGGCCGCGGCCGTGCGGGCGTGGCTGTTCTTCTCCTGCACGGTGGTCGCGCTGATCGTCGCGACGCTCGCCTCGGTGGCGCGGAGCCCGCTGCTGACGCCCGCGCTGCTGTGCACCGCGCTGGGGGTGTTCGGGACGGCGTGGGGGCTGCTGGACATCGTGATCTCGCGTCAGATCGCGGCGCAGCGCAGGCGCGGGCCGAACTCGGCCTCGCCGTTGGCGGGGAGCCGGGCGCCGAAAGACCTGCGCGATCGGTCCGCACCCCCGTAGCGGACCGATCGCGCAGGTGGCCGGGGCGGGCCCTACTGGACGGCCCGGCCGTACTGGGCGGGCCAGCGGGCGGGGGCACCGAGTTCGCGGGCGGCGCGGTGCGGCCAGTACGGGTCGCGGAGCAGCTCGCGGCCGAGCAGGACGACGTCGGCCTGGCCGGTGGCGACGAGCGACTCGGCGTGGGCCGGGTCGGTGATCAGGCCGACGGTGCCGGTGGGCAGGCCGGTGGCGGTGCGGACCTGGGTGGCGAACGGGGTCTGGTAGCCGGGCTCGGCGGGGATGTGGATGCCCGGGGCGATGCCGCCGGTGGAGGTGTCGAGCAGGTCGACCCCGGCGGCCTGGAGCTCCTTGGCGAGCCGGACGGTGTCCTCGCCCGTCCAGCTCGGTGCGCCGTCGATCCAGTCGGTGGCGGAGGTGCGGTAGAGCAGCGGCAGGTCGTCCGGCCAGACGGCGCGGACGGCGGCGACGACCTCCAGGGCGAAGCGGATGCGGTTCTCGAAGGACCCGCCGTACTCGTCGGTGCGGTGGTTGGAGACCGGGGAGAGGAAGGAGTGGATCAGGTAGCCGTGCGCGCCGTGGATCTCGACGGCGCGGAAGCCGGCCGCGAGCGCCCGCCGGGCGGAGTCGGCGAACGAGACGGCGATCTCGCGGATCTCACCGGTCGTCAGCTCGTGCGGGGCCGGGGAGCCGTCGGTGTCGAACGGCACCGCCGACGGGCCGACGGGCTGCCAGCCGCCCTGCTCGGCGGTCAGGTACCCGCCGCCCTGGCCGGGCCGGTCGGTCGAGGCCTTGCGCCCGGCGTGGCCGAGCTGGATGGCGGGCACGGCGCCGTGCTGGGTGACCAGCGCGGCGATCCGGGCCAGCTGCTCCTGCTGGCGGTCGTTCCAGAGCCCGAGGTCGTACGGGGAGATCCGGCCCTCGGGGCGGACGGCGGTGGACTCGACCAGCAGCAACCCGGCGCCTCCGGCGGCGCGGGCGCCCAGGTGGGCCAGGTGGAAGTCGGTGGCGACGCCCGTCTCGGGGCCTTCGGAGGCAGCCGAGTACATGCACATCGGCGCGAGCCAGACCCGGTTCGGCACGGTCAGCGACCGGAGGGTGATCGGCTCGAACAGGGCACTCATGGCAGCTCCTTCAGGGCGGGCCTCGACTCCTTAGTACGATAACCGACGTAGTACGAGAACTGTCAAACTACGAAGCTCATCGAACTACGATTCTTCTCGTACCATGAAGCATGACCGAGACCTGCCTCCCGGAGCCGCCGCCCGAGCAGATCCGCCTGGAGGCGGTGCTGCACGCCCTGGCCGACCCGGTACGGCTCCGCATCGTGAGCGAACTCGCCACCGGGCCGCACGAGTTGGCCTGCCAGGCATTCGGGCTGCCGGTCACCAAGTCGACCAGCACGCACCACTTCCGGGTGCTCCGCGAGGCCGGGGTGATCCGGCAGCACCGGCGCGGCACCGCCAGGATGAGCACCCTCCGGGACGCCGACCTCGAAGCACTGTTCCCCGGCCTGCTGGCCAGCGTGCTCCACGGCGTACAGGCGGAGCGGCTGCGGTCGGTCTGAACCGGGCAGCGCGCGCTCAGACCCGGGCGCTCAGACCCGGGCGTCGCCGCGCAGCTCGCCGAGGAGTTCGCGCTGGTCGGCGATCAGGTCGGTGAGGATGCTGCGGGCGGCCCGGAGCAGCTCGGCGACGTCCGGGGTACTCAGCGCGTAGACCACGGTGTTGCCCTCGCGGGTGGCGGTGACGAGCTGGGTGCGGCGCAGGACGGCGAGCTGCTGGGAGAGGCTGGAGGCCTCGATGTCGATCTCGGCGAGGAGCTCGCGGACGGGGCGCGGGCCGTCCTGGAGGAGTTCGAGGACGCGGATGCGGGCCGGGTGGCCGAGCGTGCGGAAGAACTCCGCCTTGGCCTGGTAGAGCGGCACCGGCATGCTCAGTCCTCCTCCTCGTCTTCCTCCGGGGTGTGCGGGAGGGTGATCCCGTGGCGGGCCGCGATGTGCAGCAGCCCGGTGATCCGGCCCCGGTAGGCGTCGACGCCCTCCGGGTCGCCCGCCGCGCGGGCCGCCGCCAGCTCGCGGCGGGCCTGGGCGAGCTGGTCGCTCAACTCCTGCTCGAACACGTCAGTCACAGCAGCCTCCCGTCCCGAGGGCTCCCAAGGGCTACAGCATCTATGAATGTGAAGAGTTCTTCAACTCCCGTCCTCCGCTGCCGTCACCCCGCCGCAGGCTCCGCCGGGCGCTTGAACATCCTGGTCGCGGTGATCTCCCCGTGGATCGCCGGGCCGTCCGGGTCCTGCGGCGCCGGCAGGCCCGGCCGCAGGTGCTCCTCGACCGAGATGTACTTCAGCCCGGCCCGCAGGTCGGCGTCGTTGCGCAGCCGGATGACCAGCGGGAACTCGGCCAGCGCGGTGGTGTCGAACAGACCGGTGGTGTAGATCAGCTGCACGCCCAGGGCGTCGGCCACCGCACGCTGGAGCTCCAGCAGGTACGTCGCGTTGGCCCGGCCGATCGGGTTGTCGAGGAAGAGCGTCCCCGCGTGCCGCAGCTGGGACTGCCCCCGGTCGTTGGCCCGCAGGGCGGCCATCGTGCAGTAGAGGGCGATCGCGGCCGTGAGCAGCTGGCCGCCGGAGAAGACGTCCGACATCTGGCCGACGCTGACCCGCTCGGCTCGCAGCACCGCGTCCGGCTTGAGGATCTCGACGCTGACGCCCTTGGGCCCGATGGCCGCCGCGACGCCGCGCAGCAGCAGCGACATGCCGTCCCGCCGCAGGTCGCTGTTCTTGCGGACGGCGGCGCTCGTCGCCTCGTCGATCACCTCGCCGAGGCGCTCGACCAGCAGGGCGTGGTCCGGGTCGTCGAAGCGGATCCGCAGGAACTCCTGGCCGGACCACTCCCCCAGCCCCTCGGGCAGCCGGGAGAGCCGCTGGGCGGCGCGCAGGGTCGCGAGCGAGCTCTCCACGAGACCGCGCAGGCGGTCGACGATCGAGCCCCGGTTGCGCTCCAGCTGCGCCAGCTCGTCGGTGAGCACCCGCAGCCGGGGCGCGAAGGCCACGGCCCAGGCGGCGGCGTGGTCGGGCAGCGCGGCGGCGGGCAGCTCGCGGATCTGCTGGCGGGCCGGGGTGCGGACGGCCTCGTACCGGGCCGCGTTGGCGTGCCGGATCAGCCCGTCGGAGGCATCCCGGACCGCCAGCTCGGCCGCCGTCAGCTCGGCGGCGGCGGTGCGCAGCGTACGGCGGGTGTCGGCCGCCGTGCCGCGCGCCTCGGCCAGGTGGCCGAGGTACGGCTCGGCGGGCTGCTCGGGCTCCTCCGGGGTGTGGTCGCGCAGGCCGTCGCGGAGCTGGGCCGCCGCCTCGTCGAAGTCGGCGGCGGCGCTCTGCGCAGTGTCCAGGGTGCGCTGGAGGTCGGCGTGCTCGGTGCGGGCCGTCTCCAGCCACTCGCGGCGCTCGGCGAGGCGGGTGGTGGCGGTGCGCAGCAGCAGCTGGGCGTGCTCGGGGTCGGTCGGGACGAGGTCCTCGGGCAGTTCGGTGTGCGCCTCGCCGCTGACGGGGGCCGAGCGCTCGGCCTCGCCGCGCAGGCGGCCGAGCTGCTCGCTGGCGGTCGCCGAGCGGGCCTCGATGGTCGCGACGAGGTCCTCGGCGCGCCCGGCGGCGGCCTGGCGGGCCGGGCCGTCGGCGCCGTCCGGGCTGGCGAGCAGCTCCTCGGCGCGGGTACGGACCTTGTTGGTGAGGCGGTCCAGCTCGGTGACGGAGGCGGCTGCGTCGCCCTCGGCGCGGGCCTGCTCGGCGCGCAGGTCGGCGCCGACGCCGACCTTCTCGTAGAGCTGGGAGGCCGCCCGGTAGGCCTCGCGCAGGGCGGGCAGCGAGGCCGGGGGCTCGCCTGCGTCGACGGGCTCGGCGGTGGCGGAGAGCTCGGCGCGCTCGGCGCGCAGCGTCCGGGCGGTGCGGCGGGCGTCGTCGGCGGCGCGCTGGGCGGCGCGGCGGTCCTCGTCGCAGGTGCGGGCGCGCTCGGCGCAGGCGGTCTGGCGGCGGTCGCACTCGGCGGCGTCCTCGGCCAGCTCGCGGCTGCGGCGCGTCCAGTTGGCGCGCTCGCGCAGGCGGAACGCGAGCCCGGCCAGGGCGTCGGCGCGGCGGCGGGTGCGCTGGGCGGCCTCTCGGCGCTCCTCGTGCGCGTACGCGGCGGCGGCGTGGTCGGTCTCGGCCTCGGTGTGCTCGGCGCGCAGGGTGGTCAGCTCGGCGGCGGCCGTCTCGGCCTGGGCGGCGGCAGCGCGGGCGGCCTCGGTCAGCTCGGCGAGGGTGCCGGGCGGGCACTGCTGCTGCCAGGAGGCGAGCCGGGAGGCGAGCGCGCGGTCGCCGCCGAGGCGGGCGGCCAGCTCGCGGATGTGCTCCTCGCGGGCGGTGGCCCGGGTGCGCAGCTCGCGGCGCTCGTCGTCGGCGGCGCGCTCGTCGTGCATGGCCGGATTCGGCGGCACCAGGAAGAATGGCGGCTGGTCGGCGATCGGGGCGATCAGCGCGGCGGCGGTGCCGACGGCGACGGTGGAGCGGGGCAGCAGGGCGGCGGCCTGGAGAGTCTCCCGGGCGCGCTCCAGCGAGGCCGGGTCGGTGACGACGACGCCGTCGACCAGCTCGGGGCGGGCGGCCAGGATCGCGTCGTGGTCGGCCGGGTCGACGGACTGCGCGAGGTAGCGCCAGCCGGGGAGGGCGGGGACGCCGTGCTCGCCGAGGTACTCGACGGTGGCGAGCACGTCCGGGCCGGGCGGCAGCAGGCCGCCGTCGCCGAGCGCGGCGAGGATGCGGGAGTCGTCGGCGGCGGCCGTGCGGAGGTCGAAGAGGGTGCGCTCGGCGGTGGCGACGGACTGGTCGAGCTGCTCGCGCAGATCCTGCGCCGCCGCGTCGAGGATCGCGGGGGTGAGGACGCCCTCGGCACCGTCCTGGTAGGGCTGGAGGGAGAGCAGCTCGGCAAGGCGGGGCTCGGCGGCGAGCTGGGCGGCCGTGCGCTGCTCGGCTGCCAGCGCCCGGTGGGCGTCCTTGTAGGCGTCGCTGGCGCGGGCGGCGGCGAGCTCGGCGCGGCCCTCGGCGGCAGCGGTCTCGCGCAGCCGGGCTGCGGACTGCTCGGCGGCGGCGCGGGCCTGCTCCAGGGCGGCGGTGGCGGCCTTCTCGGCGTCGGCGGCGTGCAGGGCGGCGCGGGCCGGGTCCGGCTCGGCGGTGGAGCCGTCGATCCAGCCAGCCTCGACGGCGGCCTGGGTCTCCTGCTCGACCTCGGCGAGGCGCTGGCGCAGGTGCTCGGCCTCGCTGCGGGCCTTCTGGGCGGCCGTCGCGGCGGCGGTGGCCTCGCTCTGCGCGGTGGAGCCGTCCTGCTGGAGCTCCTCGGCGCGCAGCTCCTCCTGGTCGGCCCGGGTCTCGGCGGCGAGCGCGGCCGTCTCCAGGGCGCGGGCGAGCGCCCCGGCGGCGCGGGCGCGGGCGGCGAGCGCGGGCGCGGCGTCCAACTCGGCCTCGCGGATCGCGACGGCGACCCGGGCGACGCGGTCGGCGGCGGCGCGGTGGCGCAGTACGGCCTCGGCGGCCTGCCAGGCGGAGTGCAGCGTACGGGCCTCGGTCAGCTCGCGGCGCAGCCCGGCGGCCTCGGCGGTGGCGGCGGCCAGGCCCAGGGTGGCGTGCCGGTGGGTGAGCTCGGCGGTGATCAGGGAGTGCCGGGTGCGGTCGCTCTCGGCGGCGGTGACGGCGCTCGCGGCGGCGGCGACCTCGATGGCGAGGTCCTGGGCGCGCTCGCGCTCGGCGCCCGCGCGGGCGGCCAGGCTGTGGGCGAGCCGGCGGGTGCGGCGCTCGGCGGTGCGGTGGGTCTCGCGGACGGACTCGCGGGCGGCGGTGGCGTCGACGATCCGCTGCAGCAGGTCGAGCGAGCCTGCGGTGAAGTCGCGCTCGGCGGTGAGTTCGGCGCGGCGGCCGAGCTTGGCGGCGAAGCCGTGGACGAGGTCGGCGAGCCCGTCGGTGTCGCGGGTGTCGGTGACGGCGCGCAGCAGCAGGTCGGTGAAGTCGGCGTCGTGCTTGACGGCGAAGAGGCCGGCGGCCTCGCCCTCGTCGGCGTTCATCTCGCGCTGATAGCGGAAGAGTTCGGGGTCGAGCCCGAGGTCGCCGAGGTGCTCCGTCCAGCGGTCGTGGCCGTCCTCGAAGGTGAGGTCGAGGTACGGGTGCGCCTTCCCGGCCTCGGTGAGGGCGTCGCGGAAGCCCTTCATGGTGCGGCGCCGCCCCCGGGCCTTCTGGTCACCGGCGAGGCTGACCCGCTCGGCGACGGGCAGCGAGTCGAGCGTCAGGCCGGGGCCGGGCCGGAAGGAGTACCACGTCTCGGCGAACTTGCGCGGGTCGGAGGAGACCTGGCGCCCGCGCCACTCGCTGACCTTGCCGACCACGATCAGCTCGCCGGTGACGGTGTGCTGCCACTCCAGCGCGACGTGCCCGCAGTCGTCGGCGAGCAGGAACTTCCGCAGCACGCCCGAGCTGGCGCCGCCGAGGGTGTTGCGGTGGCCCGGCAGCATCACCGAGAAGATCAGCTTGAGCAGGACGGACTTGCCGCCGCCGTTCTCCAGGAAGAGCACCCCGGCCGGGGCCGGGCGGCGCGGCGGCCCGTCCGGCTGCTCGCCGAACAGCCCCGGCTGCTGCGGCGCCGGTGCGGCCACCGGCTCGCCGACGCCGCGCAGGTCGAGCACCGTGTCGGCGTAGCGGGCACCGGCAGGTCCGATCGAGTACAGGCGGACCCGGTTGAGCTCGTACATGAAGTGTGATCTTTCCTGGACAGGCTGGATCTAGAGCGAGTGGAACGGCAGGCCGGCGTCGGCGACCAGGTCGTCGGTGTGGTCGGCGGGCATCAGCGTCGGGGTGCCGTCGCTGACGGCGACCACGCCGAGGTCGAGCAGCTCGGCCATCGCGGCGCCGCCCGCCAGGTCGCGGACCTGGAGCTGGTAGCGGGCGGTGGTGCGGTAGGTGCCGCCGGCGTCGTCGGAGGTCTTCTGCAGGAAGCCGGAGTCGACCAGGAACAGCACCGCCTTGGAGACGATCCCGATGGTCGAGCCGGAGAGTCGGCGGGCGTCCTTGGTCGCGCCGGTCGCGCTGCGGCGGGCCCAGACCCGCCAGGCCGCCTCCAGCCCCGGGGCGTCGCTCACCGGGTCGGTGTTGGCGCCGTCGGCGTCGGCCCGCTCCGCCAGCCTGCGGCACGCCTGGCGGACGAACGCGTCCACGCCGTTGGTGGTGATCCGCCCGAGGTACCCGTCGTCCGCAAGGTCCTCGGGCCGGGGGAAGGCCATCGCGGCCACCGCGAGGTGCGCCAGGCCGTGCAGGAACCGGTCGGTGGACTCGCTGGCGGCCCGCCGCGAGTAGTCGCCCATCCGGACGGCGAACACCGAGTCCTCGGCCGCCGCCACGGCCATCCCGGCCCGGGGCGACACCTCCAGCACCACCAGCCCCATCCCGGTCGCGACAGCATCCGCGAGCCGGGCGAACCCCGGGTCCTCGCGGTACCGGCGGACCAGCTCGGCGTACTCCGCGTCACGCGCCGGGAGCAGCTTCGCCTGGAGCCCGAACGAGACCAGCCGCGCGGCATCGGCGACGTCGGCGGGGGTCAGGGCAGCGGGGGCCGCTGCGGGGACGGCCTCGTCCGTGTCAGGGGTGGTGGTCACGGACGTGGCTCCTTGATGAGCTGACGGTGGATGTTCAGGGGAGGTGCAACCTTGCGTCGCGGCATCAGGCCGCGTCCTTGCGGTCGGCGGCCATGCCGGCTGCGTCGAGGAGGGCGCTGCCGACGATGAGGTCGGCGCCGCCGAATTCGGGGTCGTCGAGGGGGGTGCCGTCGTCGACGGCGAAGAGGAGGCGCTCCTCGCCTTGGCGGTAGGCGGTGCCGACGGGCGGGCTGGCGGCGTGGACGGCGAGCAGGGCGACGAGGTACGGGAGTTCCGGGTCCTGGCGGCGGGCTTCGGCGAGGAGGCCGGAGAGGCGGCGCGGGGCGTCGGCGGGGAGGTCGAGGAGGACCAGGGCGGCTTCGAGCTGGGCCTCGGAGAAGCGGCTGTCGTCGGGGGTGGCGACCAGATCCGGGTCGGGCAGCTCCGCGCCGAGGTGCTCGCGCTCGACCGGCGGGGTGAGCAGCAGCTCGACCAGGTCGGCGACCCGGACGGAGACGGGGGTGCGCAGGCCGATGCCCTGGGCGAAGAAGGCGTCGGTGGGCCGCGTCGCCTGCGCTATCGGCAGGCCGAGGAGGGGGGCGAGCAGCTGGCCGTAGAGGTCGATGCCGCTGCGGGCGGCGGGGGCGGCGAAGGCCTGGCGGTCCTGCTCGGCGCGGAACAGCGGCCCGGCCTCCAGGAGGCGGGTCTGGAGCTGGGTGTGCCGGCGGATGCAGTCCTTGACGATGTCGACGAGCTCGGCGGCGCGGCGCTTGTGCTCCTGGTCCTCGGCCTCGTCCCGGGCCTTGCGGATGTTGGTGAGGATCGCGTTCTCGTGCCGGTAGCGGTCGGCGATGTGGTCGAGCGCCTCGTCGATCAGGTCGGGGACGGCCTGCATCCAGTCGACGGCGCGGACGTTGCGCCGGGTCGCCTCCAGGGCGCGCCGCAGCGTCTCGGCGTACTGGACGGTGCGGTAGCGGGCCTGCTCGGCGGCGAGCTGGGCGTCGGCCAGGCGGCCGCGCCGGATCAGCACCTCCAGCTTGACCTCGGCGGCGATCTGGGCCGAGGTCACGTCGGTGTCGAGGGCGCCGACCAGCACGTTGACGGCCTCGTCGGTGCTGCGCAGGTAGACGCCGCCGTCCGGGCCGGGCACCTCCTCCAGCAGCTTGAAGTCGTAGTCGCGCCTGACGTACGTGCCGTCGGAGCCGAAGGTGCCGTAGACGGCGCGGAAGCCCCGGTCGACGCTGCCGACGTTGATCAGCGACTCCAGCACCCAGCGGGCGACGCGCTCATGCTCGACGACCGGACGGGCCGGGTTCTGGGCGGCGACGCGGGGCAGCAGGCGGCCGAGGACTATGTCGCGGTCGGCGCCGGTGTCGAAGTCCATGTTGAGCGTGACGAGGTCGATGACGGCGAGGCCGATCTCGGCCATCGCGTACGAGCCGTACTCGCCGGCCAGGTTGACCTTGCGGCTCTCCAGGTCGTGCAGCGGCGCGGTGCAGGCCAGCGCCTTGAGCCGACGGGCGAGCCCCTCGTCGGCTGCGGGGCCGGGGGCGGGCCGGGCGGGCCCGGCGGGCGGCCTGGGCGTGGGGTCGGCCGGCCAGGTTGGCTGGTCTGCGATGGCGGTCACGGTGGACAAGATTAGAGGTTCGCACCGACAAGGTCCGAAACGAGCCTTCTTGTACCGGTTCCGGGGAGCCCGCAACCCCGGTTTGAACGCGTTCAAACCGGGGTCTAGAGTCGCCGTGACGCCGCCGGAGTACGGCTCCGGCGGCCCGACCCGGCATGGGGGTTTCCTGATGAGCGACTCGAGCGACTCCACGGTGGACGGCAGGGCGGGGGACGGCAGGGCGGCGGGGGACGCCGCGGCGACCGCTCGGGCCGTGCGGCGCTGGCTGTGGGTCTTCGTGGTCTGCCTGGCACTCAGCGGCCTGACGGCCTTCCCGCTCCAGAGCGAGACCCGCTGGCTCGCCGAGGCCGTCGACGGCTCGCCCGTCGCCGCGCACTTCCCCGCCCTCGCCGACTGGGTGGTGCGGGTGCGGGACGGCGTGGCCGACACCAACGCCCGCTACCCCTTCCTCGCCTACGGCACCGACTGGCCGGCCTTCGCCCATCTGGCCATCGCCGTCGCGCTCTGGGGGCCGCTGCGCGACCCGGTGCGCAACGTCTGGGTGATCAAGTGGGCGATGGTCACCTGCGCGGGCATCATCCCGCTGGCGCTGATCTGCGGTCCGCTGCGCGGGATCCCGCTGTACTGGCGGTTTGTCGACATGTCGTTCGGCGTGGTCGGGGTGGTGCCGCTGCTGATCGTGCTGCGCGGCATCCGGCGGCTGGAGTGGTCGGCGGCGGTCGCCACGAGGGCCGCTTGAGAAACGTTCCGCCGGTCGGGGGAGTGTGTGCCGCCAGGTGTGCGCTCCGGGCCCGGGTCAGGTGCACGGGCGCCTGCGGGCAGGCCCTACGATCACCCCAGGGAAGTTGGCGCGGAAGACAGGTCGTGGTGTGGCCGATTCGGTGATCGATCTCAATGCGGACCTCGGCGAGGGGTTCGGACGCTGGACGCTGACCGACGACGAGGCCCTGCTCTCGGTGGTGACCAGCGCCAACGTCGCCTGCGGCTTCCACGCCGGTGACCCCTCGACCATGCGCCGGGTCTGCGCCCTGGCCGCCGAGCGCGGAGTACGGATCGGCGCCCAGGTCTCCTACCGTGACCTCGCCGGATTCGGCCGCCGCGCGATGGACGTCCCCTCCGAGGAGCTGGCCGACGAGATCGCGTACCAGATCGGCGCCCTCCAGGTCTTCGCCCGTGCGGCTGGCTCGCGGGTCAGCTACGTCAAGCCGCACGGCGCCCTCTACAACCGGGTGGTCGGCGACTCCGAGCAGGCCGAGGCGGTCGTCGCCGGCGTGCTGCGGGCGGGCGCCGTCTGCGACGGGCCGCTGCCGGTGCTGGGGCTGCCGGGCTCGCGACTGCTGATGGTCGCCGAGGGCGTCGGGCTGCCGGTCGTCACCGAGGCCTTCGCCGACCGGGCGTACACCTGGGCGGGCACGCTGGTGCCGCGCCGCGACCCCGACGCCGTGGTGCACGACCCCGAGGCGGTGATCGCCCGCGCGGTCGGCCTGGCCCGCGACAAGCAGGTCACAGCCGTCGGCGGCGAGCTGGTCTCGGTCGAGGCCCGCTCGCTCTGCGTGCACGGCGACACCCCCGGCGCCGCCCAGCTGGCCTGGCGGGTGCGGGGGGCGCTCGCCTCGGCCGGAGTCCGGGTGGAGGCGTTCGTCTGATGGCGGCGGCAGGGTCGATCACGGTACGGCTGGTCGGGGCGCACGCCCTGCTGCTGGAGACCGACACGACCGGGCGCGTCGCCGCGTTGTACGCCGAGCTGCTGGCCCGGCGGGCGGAGCTGCCCGAGGTCGGCGAGATCGTCCCGGCCGCCCGGACGGTGCTGCTGGACGGCGTCGCCGACCCGGCCGCACTGGCCCGGCAGCTCGCCTCCTGGCAGGTGCCGGACCGGCCGCCCGCCGCCGGGCCGCTGATCGAGGTGCCGACGGTCTACGACGGCCCCGACCTCGACGAGGTCGCCGGGCTCTGGGGGGTCTCGGCGGAAGCCGCCGTGCGCATCCACACCGAGCCCGAGTACCGCGTCGCCTTCTGCGGCTTCGCCCCGGGCTTCGGCTACCTGACCGGCCTGGCGGACCACTACGGGGTGCCCCGCCGGGCCACCCCGCGCAGCGCCGTCCCGGCAGGGTCGGTCGCGCTCGCGGGCCTCTACACCGGCGTCTACCCCCGGCCATCCCCCGGCGGGTGGCAGCTGGTCGGGCGCACCGCCCTCACCCTCTGGGACACCGGGCGGACACCGGCGGCGCTGCTCGCGCCCGGGACTCGGGTGCGGTTCACCGCCGTTCGAGACAGCTAGGGGGTACGGGGGGCGTGCTGGAGGTCGTACGGCCGGGGCCGTTGACGACGGTGCAGGATCTGGGGCGGCGCGGGGTCGCCCACCTCGGCGTGCCCAGGGCCGGGGCGCTCGACCTGCCGGCCCTGCTGGCCGCCAACCGGCTGCTCGGCAACCCGGCCGGGGCCGCCGCACTGGAGACCACGGTCGGTGGCGTCGCGGTGCGGGCACTGACGACGGTGGTGATCGCCGTGACCGGGGCACCCGCGCCGGTGCGGGTCGGCGGGCGGGCGGCGGCGTGGGGCACGGCGGTGCCGGTGCGCGCCGGGGAGCTGGTCGAGGTCGGGCCCGCCACGTACGGCGTGCGGAGTTACCTCGCGGTGGCGGGCGGCATCGCGGTGCCCGAACTCCTCGGGAGCCGGTCGGCCGACCTGCTCTCCGGGCTCGGCCCCGCACCGCTCCGGGCCGGCGGCCTGCTGCCGGTCGGCCCCGCGCCGGACGGCCCGGCCGCCGAACTCGTCCCGCTGCCCGGCCCGCCCACCGAGCTCGTACTCCGCCTGCAACCGGGCCCCCGGGCCGACTGGTTCACGCCCGAGGCACTGGCCGGCCTCCCCCGCGCCCGCTACCGCGTCGCGGCCGCCAGCAACCGGATCGCCCTACGGACGGACGGCCCCGCCCTGACGCGGGCCCGCACCGGCGAACTCCCGAGCGAGGGCATGGTCCTCGGCGCCGTCCAAGTCCCGCCCGACGGCCGCCCGGTGATCTTCCTCGCCGACCACCCCACCACCGGTGGCTACCCCGTCATCGGCGTCGTCCCCGAGCCCGACCTCCCCGCCGCAGCCCAGGCCCGCCCGGGGACACCCCTGCGCTTCACGCTCGGCTGCTGACCCACTGCCGGCCGGCGGGCTTGCGGGCTTCCTGATGCCGGTTCAGCCCGGCGTGGAGACACTCAGGAGGGCGGCGAGCGCGGCGGGGAGCTGCTGTGCCTGGCCTCTCGCCGCTCGCCATCCGACGAAGCCGTCCGGACGGACCAGTAGCGCGCCACCCGGCGGGAGTTGCGGCAGATCGACCCCGTGGGCGGCCAGCCCCAGCCGCTCGGCGGCGACGATCCAGTCGGCGCCTGCCCCGCCCTCAGCGGTGAAGAGGGTGAACCGGGAGGCGATCAGGTCGAGCGTCGAGACGCCGTCGGCGACCCAGGCGTGCGGCATGCGGGAGCCCGCAGAGCCGTCGAGGGCGAGTGAGACGTCCTCGGTGGACGGCAGTTCGGGGCTCGCCTCGATGACAGCGGCCGAGCTGTAGCGGTAGCCGAGGTGGACGATCGGGGCATTGACCGCACCCACCTTCGCGCGGGCCTCGGCACCCTGCGGACCGCGCTCCCAGTGCAGGCTCGGATCGGCCAGCCGCAACACCGACTGCTCCATGGCGAGTTGGGCGACCGGGCGGCGTTCGGCGGCGTAGCTGTCGAGCAGTGCTGGGCCGGCCTGCCCGCGCAGGACGAAGGCCAGCTTCCAGGCCAGGTTGTGGGCATCGGCGATGCCGGTGTTCATGCCGAAGGCGCCCAGCGGCGGGATCGCGTGGGCGGCGTCGCCGACCAGGAAGACCCGTCCGTCGGCGAAGCGGTCGGCGACCAGGGCCCGCACCCGCCAGGGCAGCGAGCTCAGGATCTCGACGTCCAGGTCCGGGGCGCCCAGGGCGGTCCGGATGAAGTCGGGGGTCGGCCGGTGGTCCGGGCCGGTGTGCAGCACCCACTCCTTCGCACCGTCGATGGTCACCAGCATGCCGGGGGCCTGCGGGTGGGTGATCTGGCAGGCGACGAAGCCGTGCGGGCCGGTCAGTTCGCGCAGGTCCGCCCGGAACAGCGTGTTCGTCATCACCTCGCCCAGGTTGCCCGGCCCCGAGGAGGCGATGCCGAGCGCCGAGCGCACCTGACTGCGTACCCCGTCGGCTGCCACCAGGTACTGGGAGCGGATCGTCCTGCCGTCGCCGAGGCGGGCGGTGACACCCTGCGCGTCCTGCTCGAACGAGAGAAGTTCAGTCCCGTACTCCACCCGCGCGCCGCGTTCACGAGCGGCCGACAACAGGACGGCGTCCAGGCGGTTCTGCGGGCAGGTGCCACGCAGTGCGGCCGGCGTGAAGGCCGGCTGCGTGGCCGGGCCGACACCTGCGGGCTGGACGGGAAGAGCGGGCAGTGCGGCGGCCGCCAGCGTTTCGGTGCTGATCTTGCCCAGCGTGCTCGCGGCCATGTCGACGGCGGCCTCGTTCACCGCGCGATCCAGGCCGACCTCACGCAGCAGCTCCACCGTCCGCATACCCACGCCGGTGGCACGCGGGTGGAGCTGCGGACCGGCCGCCGACTCCACCAGATGGACCCGGACCCCGTGGTGGGCCAGGAACACCGCCGCACTCAGGCCGACGGTACCGCCGCCGACGATCAGAACCTCGGACTCGGACATGACTACCCCCTCTTGATGGGAACAACGTTCCCGTTCATGGGAACACTGTACCCACATGTGTACGATGGGCGCCATGGCCGAAGAGAAGTCAGTCCCCGCGCTGGTCTGGAGCAAGGAACGGCACACCCCCAAACGGCAGGTGCTGAGTGTCGAGCGAATCGTGGAGGTGTCGATCGGCATCGCCGACAGCGAAGGACTCGACGCGCTCAGCATGCGCCGCGTCGCCACCGACCTCCGGTCGGGCACCACCTCGCTCTACCGGTACGTGACCGGCCGGGACGAGCTCCTGGAACTCATGATCGACACTGCGCGAGCGGCAGCGGCACCGGAGCCCCTCACAGGGGCGTGGCGCACCGACCTGGCGGACGTCGCACGCGGGCAACGGACGGCACTGCTGCGCCACCCGTGGCTGGGCAGCGTACTGGCGAGTCGGCCCGCCCTCGGCCCCAACTCACTGCGGCAGATGGACCACGCGCTCGCCGCGGTCGGCGCGGCGACGGAGGACATCACCCTGGCCTCCGACGTCGTCTCACTGGTCTTCGACTACGTCATCGGCGTCGTCTCGCGCGAACTCGCCGAGCAGGAGGCACAGCGCCGCACCGGCATGACCGAGGAGCAATGGCGCAGCAGCGTCAGCCCGTACATCCACCGGATCGTCGAGAGTGGCGCCTACCCGCAGTTCGCCCGCCGGGTCATCGAGGCCGAGGACCACGGCTTCGACCACTCCTTCGAGTTCGGCCTCGCCTGCCTCCTCGACGGCATCGCCACCCGTGTGGGCCACCAGCCTCCCGACTCCGACGGGCGTGGCCGGTAACCGGCAACCCGCCCGGTCGCGGCCTGGGTGAGCAGCATCCCGACGAGCTGGTTGTCCGGGTCGGCGTAGGTCGTGGTGCCGGCTCCGAGGCGCCCGTGCCGTGCGCGTCAGCTCGCGGAGGACCGCCGGCGCCACCAGAAGACCCCGCCGACTGCGGCGGCGATCACCACGACGACGCCGATGACCACCGGCGCGGCGCTGCTGGACGAGGAGGAGCCCGAGGAGGACGGGACCGGAGCCGCCGAGGTGGTGCTCGGGGTGGCCGACGGCGTGCTCGGGGCAGCCGAAGGTGAAGTCGAGGCGCTCGGGGTGCTGGACGCGGTGGGGGCTGCGGCGGGGGTCAGCTTGAGGACGGGCGCCGGGTGTTCGGGTTCGGCGCCGCCCTGCGGCAGCTCGATCCAGCGGTCGACGTGCCCGTCGGTGTAGCTGACGAGGGTCTTGAAGGCCAGCTCCTTCGCGTCCGGCAGCCGACGGATCTTGATCTTGTAGTCCGCGCTCTTGCCCGGCGCCAGCGCGGGCCCCGTGACGGTGTAGCCGTCGGCCGTGGCGGTGAGCTGCCAGCCCGCCGCGCCCTCGGCGAGGGTGACGTCGGCGGGGGTCAGGCCGGTGGGCAGCACGACCTGGAGCTTGCTGATCCCGGCGGTGTCGGACTCGCCCTCGGCGTTGAAGCCGACCACCACGTCGGTCGCCAGCGCCTGTGCACTGCCCGGCTCCACCTCGACGTGCGCCGAGGCCGGGCCCGCCAGGGTGATCGCGCCGAGCAGGGCGGCCGCCGGGACGGCGAGACGGGCGAGAGTGCGAGGACGGTTCATGGGCGCGGGGCCTCCGACGGCGGGACGGGCACGACCGGCCCATCATGCCCCACCCGGCAGCCCCCCGTGGGCGGACCGGTGCCGCACCCCGTCAGGTGCGGTCCCGCGCGGTCAGCCGGCCCCGGACGGCGGCGTGCACCTCGGCCTCCTCGGCCGGGTCGGCGGCCAGGCGGCGGAGCCGCTCCAGCACCCGTACGTCGCCGGTGGTGGTGACGTGCCGGGCGGCCAGCTCGCGGGTGGCCTCCTCGCAGTCCCAGAGGCACTCGACGGCTATCCCCCGGGCGAAGTAGGTGTCGAGCAGGGCGAGTGCCTGGGCGGCCCGGCCGCGCAGCTCGGAGGAGGGCGCCTCGCCGTAGATGTGGCGCAGCGCGGGGACGGCTCCGGACGCGGCCAGCCGGCCGACGCCGTCGACCAGGGTGCCGAGCCCGGCGCCGGCGACGCCGCGTTCGGAGATCCAGCGGCGCAGCGCGGCGACGACGAGCGGGCCGTCGGCGGGCTCCCCCGCGTCGGCGAGCAGGCGGACGGCGGCCTCGCCGAGGGCGCTGTCGGCGCCGCCGGTGGCGGGGTCCGCCCAGCGGCGGGCGTGGGCGAGGGCCTCGGGGCCGCGCATCCGACCGAGCAGTTCGAGGGCGGTGTCGACGACGCGGTGGTCGGCGTCGGCGGCGGCAGCCTCGATCAGGGCGGCGACGGCCTCGTCCCGTTGGTCGACGAGGTAGCGCAGGGCGGCGAGCCGGGCGCCCGGCTCGCCGCTGCGGGCGGCCGTCAGGACGGTCTCGCGGTCCTGCGGGCGGACGACGGCGGCGAGGCAGCGGGCGGCGGCGGCGGCACGGCGGGCGACCGCCTCGGGATCGACCAGCGCGGCCGGGTCGACCGGGCCGGCTGCGGGGGCGGTCTCGGGCTGGTCGGCCCAGGCGAGCACGTCGAGGGCGCTCCAGCCGGGGGTGACGCCGCTGCGGTTGAGCTGTCGTTGCCAGAGGTCGAAGGGTGACTGCTCGCTCGCGGCGGCGATCCGGGGGTGGCGGGTGGCCCAGAGCCGCCATGGGCGGGGCTCGTAGGCGGCGCGGACGGCGGCCCGCAGCCCGGCCTCGCCCTCCGGGTCCTCCGGGAAGCGGGCGAGCACGGAGGGGGCGAGCCGCATCAGCGACCGGTCGTCGTCGCGCAGGGCCAGCTCGTCCAGGGCCCAGGCCCAGTTGGTGCCGACGGCGGCGTAGCCGCGCAGCAGGTCGAGCGCGTCCCGGCGGCCGTACGCGGCGAGGTGGCCGAGCACGGCGAGGGCGAGACCGGTGCGGCTGTCGTCCGGGTCGAGGACGTCCTCGGCCGCGTGCAGGTGGATCTCGAGGCCCGTCAGCGGGGCCTCCAGCTCCATGTAGAGGCGTGCGTAGTAGAGGGAGCGGTTCTCCAGCTGCCAGCAGGCCCTGGGGTCACTGGTGACGCACTGCTCCAGCGCGGCGATCGCCTCGGTGCGGTCGGCGGCCAGCGCATGCAACTGTCCGTCACCGCGGCCCCGCTGGAGGAGGCCGAGGAGGCTGGCACTGGGCGCTATCACTGGCTCGAACATGAGGTCAGCATCCGTTGCGGCGGTCTTGGTGGCAACGGGATTTCCGTCGCCGGGGGTCTGGGAGGGTCCTGCGGAGGCGCCGGCGCGCCGGAATCACCGAAGGTTACCGCCTGGGCGCCCCATACGCACACAAGGCCGACAAGCGGCCGAAAGGCATCCGCCGCCGCCGGATCTCCGTCGAGTTTGCGCCAACCGTCGCCGAACATGACGGGGACATGGCAGAATTCTGGTACGGCCGAGGCGCTCCCCCCGTCACCTCGGCCGGGTGACCTACACCTCCCGGCGGGGCGAGGGCATCGCGATGTCGATCTCCGCCCGCAGCTCGGCGACCCCGGGCATGCCCTGGTAGCGGCCGGACAGCCGGTACATCTCCCGGAGCCGGTCCCAGGTGCGCAGCGAGGAGTTCTGGCCGATCACGGCCATCGCCAGCTTCGCCTGCACCTGCGCCTCGTCCGGCTCGCCGGAGATCCAGTAGACCGAGGCCAGCGTGATCCGGTCCAGCAGGGCCGAGCGCTCCAGGCCGGTCTTCTCCCGCAGGTCGATGGCCTGCCGGGCGTGCAGCTCGGCGAGCCGGGCGGCCCCGGGGTCGTGCTCGGCGAGGGTGCGGTAGACCAGCGCCTCCATGCCGTGCAGCTCCGCCTCGTTGAAGCGCTGCATCCAGCTCGGGGCCGCCTCGCCGGTGTCCTGGACGAACAGCTTCTCCGCCTCGTCGAGCACCCGACTGACCGCCTCCGAGCGGCCCAGCGAGGCCTGCGCCCACGCCTCGACGGTGCGCAGCATGGCCTGCGTCCGGGGCAGGGCGCGGTCGCCACTGCTGGCGTGGGCGAGCTGGATCAGCTCCAGCGCGTCGTCGGCCCGCCCGAGGTGGATCATCTGCCGGGCCGCCCGGGAGATCGCCTCCCCCGCCCGGGGGCGGTCGCCGGCCTCCTTGGCCGCCTGTGCGGCGATCACGAAGTACCGCTGCGCGGTGGGCTCCAGCCCCACGTCGTGGGACATCCAGCCGGCCAGCACGGCGAGATTGGCCGCGACCGTCCAGAGCCGGGTCTTCACGGCCGGCTGCAGATCGTGCGTCAGCAGACCGCCCACCTCGTTGAGCTGACCGACCACCGCCTTGCGCTGGAGCCCGCCGCCCCGGGAGGCGTCCCAGGCCCGGAAGACCTCCACCGCGTGTTCGAGTGCCTGGACCTCCTCGGGGCCGACCGGGCCGGGCTCGTACACGTCTCTCAACGGGCGGCTGCCGCCCTGGGTGATCACCGATCGAGGGCCGGGACGGGTGGCTGCGTACGCCACGTCCGGGCCGCTGAGCCAGTCGTAGAGGTTGTCGGCGATGACGGCCCCGGCCGTGAGCGCGGCTCCGGCTCCGACCAATCCGCGTCGGTTGAGCATGAGGTCCATTCCCGTGAACTCGGTGAGGACCGCAGCCGTCCGATCCGGCTCCCAGGGCTCCGCCGTGGCGTCGGCGGAGCGTGTACTGCCGGGCCTGGTGGGCCGGTGTCGTGTCAGACCGAGATCCTCAGTGGTGACGACACGGCCGAGCCGCTCGGTGAACACGGCGGCCAGCACCCGCGGCACCGGATCGCGGGGGATCTCCCCCTGCTCGATCCAGCGCCGCACCCGCGAGGTGTCGGTGGACAGCTGCTGCTGACCCACCGCCGCACCGCGCCGGTTGACCAGCCTCGCCAACTCGCCCTTCGACCAGCCGGTCAGGGCGAAAAGGTCGGCCAGTCTGGTGTTCGGCCCCTTGCTCACGTGAAGCCCCCAGGTTCCTCGGCTGCCTCCGACCCTAGTGCTCCGGCAATTGCCACGCGACCATTCGCCATGCTTCGCCAGGGTCCGCCACATGGTGTACCAGTGGCTTCCGGGTGTCATGTAGAGCTGCGCCACCCCAACTTCGGGTCGGGAGGGCCGGAAACCCCGTCGGAGCTGGGCTCTGACGGTGTGTCAACGGCACTCCCGTGGCCTCATCCGAGGGGGTGGCGCGGCCGGGTGGCGCGGAGGCGCCGGGCACGGCAGCGACCGCCAGGCGGCACCCGCTCTCCCCAGGGCGCGGGTGATCACCGGGAGGCCGCGTCCGCGCCCGGCGCCCGCGCTCCACCTCGTCCCCCACCCGCCTCCGCCCCGCTCTCCGTCCGCACGAGCGGGGGTCAGCCGCCACCACCCGCACCGCCCTCACCGGCGGCGGCGGTTCCCGGCAGCGGCTCTCACAGGCTGAGGCCACCGTCGGCAAGGAAGGGATTCTCAACCCCTCATGTACTCCTCCACGACCACCGGCACCTCCGCCCCGACGCGCACCGCCCTGCGCCCCCCGACCACGGTCGGCGGCCGGGCCGGCCAGGGGCCCGCCCCCCGGAGCAGCGACCTGCGCGACCCCCGCGCGCTGGCCGTCCGCCCTCCGCTGGCCCGCCCCGCCGACCAGTTGGCCGGCCGCCCCGGCGCCGACCGCCTGCTGCGCGCCCGGCCGGTCGACACCGGCGTCGACCGGGTCGACCCGGCGACGCTCCAGACCCCCGGCGTGCGGGCAGCGCTCGCCAACATCTCGCGGATATGTCCCGCCTTCCTCCCCCGCCAGGTGCTGCGGGAGGGCAGTCGGCACATCCTGATCGCCGGCACCATCGGCCGGGCCCCGGTGGTCGCCAAGTGCCTCGCTCCGCAGGCCCTGCGGAGCGACCAGCACGCGCAGCTGGTCGAGCGCTTCCACCACGAGGTCGCGGTCTACCGGGCGTTCGTCCGGCACCGCCCGCCGATCCGGCTGCCCCGGCTGGTCGCGGCCGACCACGACCGCTGCGTCCTGGTGCTGGAGCGCGTGCCCGGCCGCCCGGCCTCCCGCGAACGGCACCCGGTCAACGCGCCCACTCCGGGCGAGGTGCGGGCCGTCCTCGGCTCCATCCGGACGCTCAACCTGTGGCGCCCGCCGACGGACGTCTTCGGCAAGCCGCTCGACTACCAGCTGGAGATCGCCCGCTTCCACTCCGTCGGCCAGCTGACCGACCGTGACGCGGGAGACCTGCGCGGCCTGCTGCACGGCCTGGCCCACACGCCGCTCCAGCTCTGCCACGGCGACGCCCTGCTCGGCAACATGCTGCTCGCGCCCTCCGGGCCCGTCCTGGTCGACTGGGAGGAGGCCGGCTGGTACCTGCCCGGCTACGACCTCGCGGTGCTGTGGAGCGTCCTCTCCGGGGACACTGCGGCCCGCCGCCAGATCAGCCAACTCGCGCAGTCCGGCGGCACGGTGGCCCGGGACGCCTTCCTGGTCAACCTCGTCCTCGTCCTGATGCGGGAGATCCGCCTGCACGACGTCCCGGGCGCGGGCGAGGAGCAGCGGATCATGATCCGGCGCCTGTACGACGACGCCGCGCTGGCCCGCCGGGCCGTCCGCGCCGCGGTCGGCACCCGCTGAGGTGTCAGCCCCGAGGGGTGCGGTGCAGGCTCCGCTCCAGGGCGGCCTCGCAGAGCGAGTCCAGCACCGCCTCCTCCGGGGGGAAGTGCACCCGCCCGGTCAGGACGTCCCGGAGGTTTCGCTCCAGCGGGTGACGGCGGCTCAGGCCGGGGTTGCCGGTGAGGGTGACGGCCTGCTGGACGGCGGCGGTGGCCGTGCGCCCGGCGTGCAGTTGGGCGGCGCCGGTGCGCGTGGCGGCGCCCGGGTCGCCGTGGTCGATCCGGGCGGCCAGCCCGGCGAGCAGGTCCTCGGCCGCGATCAGGGAGCTCTCCAGCTCGCCGACGGCGCTCCGGTGGCGCGGGGCGGTGAGACCGCCGGGCGTGCGCTGGTGCAGGTGCCGGATCAGCCAGTCCTGGGCGGCGCGGGCCACCCCCAGCTGGACGGCGGCGAACGCCAGGTCGTGCCAGGCGAGTTCCAGCCGCCGTTCGGCGAGCTGCCGGGCCGCCTGCCCGGCTGCCTGCCCGGCTGCCTGCCCGGCTGCCTGCCGGGCGCCGCGCGGGCCGTCCGGCTCGGCGAGGCCGAGCACGGCGCCGGAGGGCACCTCGACGTCCGTCAGCAGCACGTCGTGCCCGGCGCTGGCCCGCAGCCCGAGCTGGTCCCAGACCGGGTCGATCTCGATCCCCGGGCTGTCGCCGCGGACGAGGAAGAGCCCCGTCCGTGGGGTGGCTTCGTCGGTGCGGGCCCAGACGGCCATCCAGGCCAGCGCCTCCGCGCCGGCGCAGAAGGTCTTACGCCCGGTCAGGCGCCAGCCCTCGCCGTCCCGTCGGGCGACGGTGCCGGGGAGGGCGGCCGTGCTGCCGGGCTCCGCGCGCAGCGTGTTGAGCAGCGCGGGCCCGCGCCGGGATTCGGTGAGCAGCCGCCGGTAGGCGGCGGCCGGCCAACTGCCGGTGCGGGCCTGCTCGGCGTGGCGCAGCAGTGTGCAGGCCGTCAGCACGGCCACCGAGGCATCACCCCGGCCGAGGCCGGAGAGCACGGTGACGGTGTCCGCGAGCCCGCCGCCGGGGCCGCCGTACCGCCGGCCGACGGTCAGGGTGAGCAGCCCGGCCTCGTGCACGGCCTCGACGCCCTGGTACGGGAAGGTCCCGTCCCGGTCGTGCTCCTCCGCGCGGGCGGCCAGCAGGTCGACCACCCGGGGCAGCCCGGCCAGCATGTCGTGGCCGGCCGGGTCGGCGGGGCCGTCAACGGCGCCGAACTGTCGGGGTGCGGTCTTCTGGTCGGCGGTAGGGGTGGTCATGGCGGCGCCTCCCGGGGCGGCAGCGTGGTCTCGGCGGACAGCGGAAAGGCACGCCCGGAGAGGCGCACGCACGGCGCCCGGCAAGGGCCGGGGCCGTGCCTCAGAGCCGGTTGTGGCTCTGGCTCATGTCCACGGACACGCCGCGCTGGCGGTGCGCCGCAGGTCCAGATAGCTGCGACGGGTCAGCAGCAGGCGGCGGGGAGACATGCTCGTGACTGTACGAAGCGTTGATCGAACACGTCAAGCATGGCCGGAATCCGTTGTCAGGCCTGACGTCAGCCCTGGAGGAACATGTCTCCGGGCAGCGGCTTGAGCAACTGGTAGAGGTCGTCCGCGATCGGTCTGTCCCAGGAGGCGATGGTGACCTGGACACCGTCACTGCGCCCGAACTGGGCGCAGAACACCCGCTCCTCGCTGACCTTGATCTTCTTCACGATCAGCAGGTCGTCGCCGAGCATGACGGGGAAGTCCTCGGCGGAGACGAATTCGACCGGTTCCTGGTTCTCCAGGGCCGCGAGGAGCTGACGGATCTCGAACGGGACTCCGTCAGCCGCGTCCCGGGCGGGGGAGCCGTCGGGGAGGTTGCCGATGAACATGGCCGGACCGCGACCGCCGAAGAGGTCGTAGCGCAGGAAGATCCCCTGGCACGAGCCGTCCGTGCCGGTCATCGTCATGGCGCCGAAGTGGCCCGGCCAGTCGCCCGGGTCCATCGCGAGCACGTCGAAGTCCGGGCCTGCGGGCGAGCCGGAGCGACGGCGGAGAAATGACATGACACCATCGTACGTGCCCGTCACGCCCTGCTCACGGGCCGGGTCGGCGGTCCGGGCCAGATCCACGCTCAGAGACCAATGTTGACTCTGAGCAACCGTCCGGGCTACGTTCGGTTCTGCACGACAGCCGCTGTGGACTCGATCCACCGGGGGGCGGCACGTCGCAGCGCGCCTGTGTGCGCGTTCCGCAACCATGTACATCGTCGTGCGACACACCTGAACCGCCTGAGCAGTTCCTGTTGTCCACAGACCGTCAGACCATTCGGAAGATCGTTCGAAGCACGTCAGAACGACGTCAGAACTTCACTCAAGACCTGACAGATACACCTAAGCTGACACCAGACTTCACAAGCCAGGTTCGCGGGGCCCCGGCCCGTCGCACCGCGAACCTTGCCCGGGACACCGCCGCGTGGGGGCGTGCGGATCTCGGGCACCCGGCGCCAGCGCCCGAGTCGCTCTCGGACGCCGGAGCCACCGCCTCCCGGCGACTGTTCGGCCCTTCGGGGCCGAGGCGGGCCGGCGCACCCCGGTGCGTTCGGGATTCACCTCGGGAGGAGTCCGGCACTCGTGCCGGGCATCACAGCAGGCGCCGTGCTCGGTCGCGTGGGGGCGATGGGCACGGCGTCTGCCTGCTGCTCATACTGTGAGCTGTTCCTTGTCGAACAGTCAACGACAAATCTGGGATTGACACAGAGCGCAGGCCCGCGTTTCAGGTCAGGTCGAACTCGCCGTCGCGGGCCCCGAGGACGAAGTCCCGCCACTCCCCCGGGGTGAAGACCAGGACGGGCCCCTCGGGCCGACGGGCGTCCCGCATCGCGATGAAGCCCTCCACGAACGCGATCTGGACATCTCCCACGCCGTGGCTGCTGGAGAGCCAGTCGGCCCCCGTGAGATCCAGCTCGGGCTTCCGGTTGCTCTCCACATTGGTACCGATGTTCGCCGCCACGCTGCAGCTCCTCCCGCGGTCGTCCTCGTCCGGCTTCCCAGCGTAGCCACGCCCCCACCGGCGGGGGGCCGTTCCGCCCAAGCCTCCTCCGCACGGGCCGAGATGCCCGGATCGCGGCGCTTCGGGGCGGCGAGTGTGCTAGCGGGCGCGCGGGCTGCGAGAGTGTTGCCCTCATGCCCCGTTCCCTCAGGAGCAGCCGATGGACCGCAGGGACGCCCACCGCGCCGAGGTGATCCCGATCTCGGCCGCGCCCTCCGCCACCACGCCGGGCCAGCAGGACGCCGAGGCGGCCCAGGACACCCCGGACACCCCGGACACCGCCGACGGCGGGGAGACGCCCACCCGCCCCTCCGGCCATGGCCGGGTGGGCGTGGTGCTGGTCTCGCAGAGCGAGGAGCTGGCCTCGGCCGTCGGCACCCTCGCGGTGGCCCTCGGCGGCAACGCCGACCCGGCGCCCGTCGCCACCACCGGCGGCCGCCTCGCGGACGGGCCGGGCGCCAGCGCCGTCCTGATCGCTGCGGCCGCAAGGCGGGTCGACCAGGGGCACGGCGTGGCCGTCCTCGCCGACCTGGGCGGCGCCGTGGAGACCGTACAGGCGCTGCTCGCCGAGGCGGACGAGCACGGCCTGCCCTTCCCCGTACGGCTCGCGGACGCGCCCTTCGTGGAGGGCGCGGTCGCCGCCGTCGCCACCGCGACGGCGGGCGGGGACCTGACGGCGGTGCTGGACGCGGCGGAGGAGATGTACCGCCAGCGCAAGATCCAGGGCTCAGCCGAGGGCTGAGAACACCGTCGCGGGCCCGGCCGCGAGGGCCACGGCGATCCGCTCCCGGGAGTAGTCGTCCAGCTCGGGCAGCGCGTCCGGGGCGAACCAGCCGACCTCCAGCGACTCGTCGTCGTTGACCCGGGCCTCGCCCGAGACCAGCCGGCAGCGGAAGGTCAGGTCCAGGTACTGGGCCTGGTCACCGTTCGGGTAGTGCTGCATCGGCGAGACCGTCACCGAACTCAGCAGCTCCGGGGCGATCACCACCCCGGCCTCCTCGAAGCACTCCCGCACGACGCAGTCGGCGGGCTGCTCGCCCGGGTCGAGGATGCCGCCGATCACCGCCCAGCGGCCGTTGTCGGCCCGTCGGCCGAGCAGCACCCGGCCGGTGTCGTCGACCACCACGGCCCCGACGGCGGAGAGCCAGAGCGGGCGGGTGCCGACGAAGGAACGGAGCTCGGCCAGGAACGGCGGAATAGGCATGGGCCGACCCTATCGGCCGGGGCCTACCAGCCGAGGCCCGTCGGCCGGGTGGTGTCTGCCGGGGCCTGCCGGGCAGGGGTTGTCGGGCAGGGGTTGTCGGGCCCGCCCTAGAGGGCGGCGCGACTGCCCGGCCGGAGCCGGGCGAAGGCGACCCGGCCCAGCAGCATCACCCCGGCGGCCAGACAGCCCGCGACGGCCATCACCCACGCCGGGCCGTCGCTCTCCGGCACGACCACCGCGATCATGATGCCCACCCCGATGCAGGCCGCGCCGACGGTGGCGAGCAGCAGCGGGTGCCGGTCGAGGGCGCCGCCGCTCCAGCGCCCCGGCGCCCGGGGCGCCGGCTGATCACGTTGGGTTTCGGCCATGGAACCCACGGTATACCTCGGGAGGTCCGAAGGCAGCCGACCCGCCCCGGTGCAGGGGAGCCGACGGTGCGGGCTTCGCAAAACCACCGCGCGCCTCGCCGCGAAAAGCTGCCGACTGCCGTACAACCTTCGTCGTGAGTCAGTGGTCTCCACTACATTGAGCGATCCAGGAACGGCCTCGACACGGGTTGGGAGTCCCCCGTCGCAGGCCGCAGAGTCGGGAGGCGGAGCCGCCGCCGCCCGATTGTCGGAGGCCCGGGTCCGGTCCTCCGGCGGTACCGCCGCGCCGTCAGGGCGACCGAGGGGGGAACCGTGCCGTATTCCTTGTCCACGACCATGACCAACCTGCCGCCGGGCGCCGTCACCGGCCCGCCGACCGGCCGGGGCCGGGCGCACTGGCTGCGCTTCTCCCCCGTCCAGCCGCTGTTCCGAGCCCGTGCCGCCGGGCGGCTCGCCGTCCTCGCGTACCACGGCGTGACCGACCCCCGGTCGTTCGGCGCCCAGCTCGACCGACTGCGCCGACTCGCCACCCCGGTCTCGCTCCAGGCGGTCGAGCGGGCGGTCGCCGAGGGGCGGCCGCTGCCGCCGCGCAGCGTGCTGATCACCTTCGACGACGCCGACCGTACGGTGTTCACCCATGCCCTGCCCGAGCTGGCCTCGCGGCGCATCCCGGCGGCCGCGTTCGTCATCGCCGAGCTGATCGGCACCGACCAGCCGTTCTGGTGGCACGAGGCGGAGTTCCTCGCCCGGCACGGCGGCCGGGCCCGCTCGCTCGGCTCCCGCACCGAGCCCGGCCGACTGCTGGCCGGGCTCAAGGCACTGCCCGATCCGGACCGCCGCCGCAGCCTGCACGAGCTGCGGGTGAGCGCCGACCGGCAGGCGCCCCCGCAGGAGCAGCTCCGGCCGGAGGACCTGCGGGTGCTGCGCGGCTCGGACATCGCGATCGGCAACCACACCCTCGGGCACCCGAGCCTCAGCCGCTGCGACGGCACCACCGTGCGGGCGGAGATCACCGGCGCGCACCTGGCCCTGACCCAGTGGCTCGGCGAGGCACCCACCGCGTTCGCCTACCCGGACGGCGGCCACGACCCCCGGGCCGACGCGGTGCTCCGCCAGCTCGGCTACCGGCTCGGCTTCCTCTCCGACCAGCGGCTCGGCCCCCGTCTCCCGGCCCACCCGCTGCGGATCAGCCGTCTCCAGGTCGACTCCACCACCAGCATCCGCCGCTTCGACACCATCCTCTCGGGCCTCGAACCGACCCTCCACCGCTGGCGCAGCAGCCTGGCCGCCCACGGCTGAGGCGCCGACGCAAGGCTCTGCCGGTGCTAGCGGTGCTAGCGGTGCTAGCGGTGCTAGCGGTGCTAGCGAACGGCCAGCCCCAGCGCCGAGTAACGGGCTGCGGCGGCCGGGAGAGTGGCTTCTTGCCCGGCGTGCAGGACGGTGAGGGTGCCGGTGCCGAGGCGGGCCGCCGCCGGGCCGATCCGGCGCAGCGCCTGGGCGGCAACCGCGTCGGCGGAGCCGAAGAAGCGGAGGGTCGGCGCCGCTGTCGCGGCCACTGCGGCGCGGATGACGTCCTCGACGAGCTCGTAGTGGGTGCAGCCGAGGACGATGCCGTCGGTGCCCGCCGGGGTGCGGGCCGCGGCGTCCGCGACGGCAGCGGTGATGGCGGCGGTGTCGCCGTGCTCGACCGCGTCGGCCAGGCCGGGGCAGGCGACCTCGGTGACCTCGGCGGCGCCGCCGAACTCACGGATCAGGTCGCGCTGGTACGGGCTGCCGGTGGTGGCCGGGGTCGCCCAGATGGCGACGCGGCGGCAGACGGCCGAGGCGGGCTTGATCGCGGGCACGGTGCCGATCACCGGGATGCCGGGCTCCAGCTCGGCCCGCATCACGTCCAGGGCGTGCACGGAGGCGGTGTTGCAGGCGACCACCAGGGCGTCCGGCCGGTGTGCGGCGGCGGCGCGGGCGCAGCCGAGCGCGAGCTCGGTGATCTCTTCGGCGGTCTGGGGGCCCCAGGGCATGCTGGCGGGGTTGGAGGAGAGCACCAGGTCGGCGTCGGGCCGCAGTCCGCGCAGCGCCGCTGCGGCGGCGAGCAGACCGATGCCGGAGTCCATCACTGCGATCTTCATAGGGCGAAACTCTACTGGCATCAGCCCGGCCGACCGCCCTCCGGCTGCCCGGTGCGGCAGACTGCCGGGGTGACCGTGCTGCTGTGGATCTCGGCCTCGTCCCTGCTCTGCTGGCTCTGGTTGACGTGCTGCCACGGCTTCTTCTGGCGCACCGACCAGCGGCTCCCGCCACGCCGTCCGCCCGCGCGCTGGCCGTCGGTGGCGATCGTCGTCCCGGCGCGGGACGAGGCCGAGGTGCTGCCGGTCAGCCTGCCGAGTCTGCTGGCCCAGCAGTACCCGGGCCGGGCCCGGGTGATCGTGGTGGACGACCACAGCGGTGACGGGACGGGCGCGCTGGCCGAGCGGCTCGGCGCTGGCGGCGGGGACGGCGCCGGGGGCGGGCTGCCGCTCACCGTCACCACCCCTCCCCCGCTGCCAGCGGGCTGGACGGGCAAGCTCTGGGCGCTGCGGCACGGCGTGGCACTGGCCGGGGAGTGCGAGTACCTGCTGCTCACGGACGCGGACATCGCGCACGGGCCGACCTCGCTGGCGGAGCTGGTCGCGGCGGCCGAGAGCAACGGGCTGGACCTGGTGTCGCAGATGGCGCGGCTGCGGGTGTCGACGGGCTGGGAGCGGCTCGTCGTCCCGGCGTTCGTGTACTTCTTCGCGCAGCTGTACCCCTTCCGGCGGAGCAACCGGCCGGGCGCGCGGACGGCGGCGGCGGCCGGGGGCTGTTCGCTGGTGCGGCGCTCGGCGCTGGAGCGGGCGGGCGGGGTGGCGGCCGTCCGGGGGGCGGTGATCGACGACGTGTCACTGGCCAGGGCGGTGAAGGGCGCGGGGGGCCGGACCTGGCTGGGGCTGGCCGAGCAGGTGGACAGCGTCCGCCCGTACCCGGAGCTGGCGCAGCTGTGGCGCATGGTCTCGCGCAGCGCGTACGCGCAGTTGCGGTACTCGCCGCTGCTGCTGGCCGGGACGGTGCTCGGGCTGGCGCTGGTGTATCTGGTGCCGCCGGTGGCGGTGCTGGTCGGGCTGCTGGGGTGGGCGCCCGGGGTGCTGGTGGCGGGTGGGGCGGCCTGGGTGCTGATGGCGGGGACGTTCCTGCCGATGGTGCGGTACTACGGGCAGCCGGCGGGGTCGGCGGTACTGCTGCCGTTCACGGCATTCCTGTACCTGCTGATGACGGTGGACTCGGCGGTGCAGCACTGGCGGGGGCGGGGGGCGGCCTGGAAGGGCCGGACCTATCCGCAGCCGGACTGACATTCCGACAGTCGTTCCGTCACACTGGGCCGATGGAGCGTCAGCAGACAGCGCGGATCGCCCACTCCCACCACCCCGTCACCGCACCACTCTCGGACGGCACCGTCCGGCGGCTGCTCGACCTGGCCTGCACCGGCCGGGCAGACGGCGGATGGGCGGACGGCGCGAGCGCGGACGACGGACGGGTGCTGGAGGTGTGCTGCGGCGAGGCGCCGTGGCTGCTCCGGGCCCTCACCGCCCACCCCGGGCTGCGGGCCGTCGGGGTCGACACCGACCCCGAGCGGCTGAACCGGGCCCGGGAGGCCGCCGAGCTGCTCGGCGTCGCCCGGCGGATCGGGCTGCACCACCAGGACGCCCGTGACTTCCGGCCACCGGAGCCGTTCCAGGTGGTGCTAGGCGTCGGGGCGTCGGGCGTCTTCGGCGGGGTGCTGTCGCTGCTCGCCGCCGTCGGTGACTGGCTGGCCCCGGGCGGTGTCGCGGTGGTCGGCGCGCCCTTCACGGGGCGCGGGCCCGACGGGCTGGTGGAGCAGGTGACCGCCGCCGGCTGGGTGCCCGTCCAGGGGCACATCAGCAGCCAGGAGGAGCTGGACGCGTACGCCTGGGCCCGGACGGGCGCTCTCGCCGCCTGGGCCCTCGACCACGACGACGCGGAGGTCGCCGCCCTCGCCGCCGAGCAGCGGACGGCCTGGCTCGCCGACCGGGGCACGGACGGCTTCGTCACGCTGGTCCTGCGGAGGCGCTAGCGCGCGCCGGGGCGTCAACCCCAGGGGCGCGGGCCAGGGGCGCGGGCCAGGGGCGCACAGCTACTCCCGCGAAGCGACCAGGCGGTCGAGGACGGGTGGGACCTGGTCGACGCCACCGGCTGCGCCGGGGCCGGTGCGGTAGCGGCCCTGGACTACGACGGTGGGCAGTTCGGCGACCTCGTAGCGGGTGAAGAGCGCGGGGGCGTCGTTGGTGGCGCGGTCGACCTCCGGGGAACGGTAGGCGGCGCGGAAGCGGGACTGGTCCAGGCCCTGCCGCCCGGCCCAGGCGGTGGCGAGGTCCTCGGTGGTCAGGTCGGTGTGCTGGTCGTGGACGGCCCGGAAGGTGTCGGCCTGGAGGCGGTCGACGACGCCGAGGCGCTCCAGCGCGTAGTAGAGCCGGGCGTGTGCGCGCTGGGCCCGCTCGTCGGGGCCGCCGGGCCAGACCGCGGGGACGCGCCGGAGCGTGACGTCCGCCCGGTGGCGCTCGGCCCACCGCTCCAGCGGGGCCTCGAGCTGCTCGGAGTGCGTGCAGTCGTACCAGAAGAACTCGACGGCGTCCCGGGTCGCCGCCGAAGGGACGGGCTGCGGGTGGACGAGCCGGGCGTACTTGGTGCTGCCCTGCGGGGCGCTGCCCTGCGGACCGACGGCGTGCGGCAGACCCGCGTGGGGCACTGCGGCCAGCGCGGTCGGCACGGTGAGCAGGCTGCTGCCGGTGAAGGCGAGCAGGACGGCGGTGCGCAGCAGGGAGCGTGTCAGCGGCGAGGAAGTCACGGCCGTAGCCTGCCAGTGACGGAGAGCCACCGGCCAACCATGGTCGGCCGCAGGCCCCGAAATCACCCGGTCGGCGTAGTTTGGTCGACCTTGTGGCGGTACGACCGCACAGACAAATCCGGGCAAGCCACCCATGCTCGTGGATGATCCGACATTGTGCCCGAAGGGCCCCGACCCGAATCATGAACAAGCCCGCGAGAGTCACGTCCGTGGAGCCACCGGCTGCCCGTCCCCCCTCGGGCCGCCGAGTCGAGGAGACCAGGAAGACCACCTCCATGTCGCACTCCCCCTCTGCCGGACTGATCGAACAGCACGGTGTCGAGACGATCCCCGAGGCCGAACGGACCAGCACCCCACGGGACGTGCTGAGCATCCTGATCGGCTCCAACCTCGCCTTCGGCGTGGTGGTCTTCGGCTGGCTGCCGGTCTCCTTCGGCCTGTCGTTCTGGGCCAGCACCAGCGCCCTGGTGCTCGGCACCGCGCTCGGCATCCTGCTGACGGCGCCGCTCGCGCTGATCTCGCTGCGCACCGCGACCAACCTCTCCACCAGCAGCGGCGCGCACTTCGGCGTCCGGGGCCGGCTGATCGGCTCGCTGGTGGGCCTGCTGCTCTCGCTCGGCTACACGGCGCTCTCGCTCTGGGTCGGCGGCGACGTGGTGGTCGGCGCCCTGAACCGGCTGCTCGGCCTGCCGACGAACGGCGCCGCGTACGTGGTGACGTACTCGGTGCTGGCGGTGCTGAGCGCGACGGCGGCGGTCTTCGGCTACCGGCTGCTGCTGCGGCTGGAGAAGGTGCTGATGTGGGCGATGTCCGGCCTGCTGCTGGCGGGCCTGATCGCCTTCGCCCCGCACTTCGACGCCTCCGCGCACGGCTCGTACCTGCTGGGCGGCTTCTGGCCGACCTGGCTGCTGGCGGTCGTGTCGGCCGGGCTGAGCGGGCCGATCGCGTTCATCACGCTGCTCGGCGACTACACCCGGTACGTCTCCCCCGCCCGGCACAGCTCGCGCAAGGTGCTGTGGGCGACGGCGGGCGGGCTCTTCGTGGGCCTGCTGATCCCGCAGCTGTTCGGCACCTTCACCGCCGTCGCTACGGGCGCCGGTGACAACTACGTGGCGAGCCTGCTGGCCGGGGCGCCCGCCTGGTTCCTGCTGCCGCTGCTGGTCAACGGGCTGCTGGGCAGCGCGGGCAACACCGGTCTGATGCTCTACAGCATGGGCCTGGACCTGGACGCCATCCTGCCGCGCGCCAGCCGCCGCCAGGCCACCTACGTGGTCGCGGCGCTGGCGACGGTGCTGGTCTTCCTCGGGCACTTCGTGTGGAGCGCCCAGGACGTGGTGACCTCGTTCGTCCTGGTGCTGACCGCGATCGGCACGCCGTGGGCCGTGATCACCCTGATCGGCTTCCGCCGCTGCCGGGGCGACTACGACCGGCAGTCCCTCCAGGTCTACAACCAGCGCACCAAGGGCGGCGTCTACTGGTACCGGGCAGGCTGGAGCATCCCTGCGACGACCGCCTGGGCAGTCGGCAGCCTGGTCGGCCTGGGCGCGGTCGACACCCCGGTCTACCGCGGCCCGCTGTTGTCGCTGACCGGCGGGATCGACGTCAGCTTCTTGCTGTCGGGCCTGGTCGCGGCCGCGCTGTACGTCGCACTGTCGCGCTCCTCCCGGGGCCGGGCGGGCGGGCAGGTGGCACCCGCCGCCGCCCGGGTCGCCGAGGAGCTCCGCCGCTAGGTCGGGTCAGTCGTCCGGGGTCAGTCGCTCGCGGTCGGCTGGGCCTGGACCGGGACCTGGGCCTGGACCGGGACCTGGGCGGGGGCCGGGGCCTGGGCGGTGGTCTTCCCGGCGGCGGCCTCGAAGAAGCGCAGCAGCTCGACGGGGAACGGCAGCACCAGGGTCGAGTTCTTCTCGGCCGCGACCTCGACCACGGTCTGGAGCAGCCGCAGCTGCATCGCCGCCGGGGTGGCGTCCATCATGCTCGCCGCCTCCGCCAGCTTGCCGGCGGCCTGGAACTCGCCGTCGGCGGTGATGATGCGGGCCCGCCGCTCGCGGTCGGCCTCGGCCTGGCGGGCCATCGAGCGCTTCATCGAGTCGGGCAGTGCGACGTCCTTGATCTCGACCCGGTCGATGTGCACGCCCCAGGCGGTGGCGGGGGTCTCCAGCATCAGTTCCAGGCCCTGGTGGAGGTTCTCCCGGCCGGAGAGCAGGTCGTCGAGCTCGCTCTTGCCGATGATCGAGCGCAGCGAGGTCTGGGCGACCTGGGACATCGCGAAGGTGTAGTTCTGGACGTCCACGGTGGCGCGGATCGGCTCGATCACCCGGAAGTAGACCACCGCGTCGACCCGGACGGAGACGTTGTCGCGGGTGATGCCCTCCTGGGCGGGCACCGGCATGGTGATGATCTGGACGTTGACCTTGCGCATCCGGTCGACGACCGGGACGAGCAGGGTGAGCCCGGGTTCGCGGACCTGCTTGCGGACCCGGCCGAGCCGGAAGACCACCCCTCGTTCGTACTGCTGCACCACGCGCACGCCGGTCACCATCCAGAGCACGCCCAGCCCCACGACGACCGCAAGAATTGCCACGTCTGTCCCCGACCTTCCGCGTCGCGGCGCCCCGGGCCGGGCCGTGCCGGCCCTGTCGCGCGGGTGCGGGCCGCGCCCGCCAGTATGCGCGCGCCCGGCGCCTTCCGGACAGGGGGGCGGTGAGCACGGTCGGTTGAGGCGCGGTCGGCTGAGGCTCGGTCAGCGTCCGGCGACCTGTTGCAGCAGCAGTTGCCAGGCGTCGGTGACGGCCGCGAGGTCGAAGCGGGCCAGGGCGTTCTCCTGGGCGGCGGCGCCGAGTTCGGTGGCGGCGGCGAGGGTGCGGCCGAGTGCCTCGGCGAGGGCCGGTGCGTCGCCGGGCGGGACGAGTGCGCCCGTCACGCCGTCCTGGACGAGGTCGCGGACCCAGCCGACGTCGGTGGCGACGGCGGGCAGCCCGGCGAGTGCGGCCTCGATCAGCTGGGCGGGCACGCCCTCGCTGTCGCTGGTGAGCAGCAGGCAGTCGGCGGCCCGGTAGAGCGGCGCGGCGTCCGCGAGGCGGCCGAGGAAGTGGGCCCGGGGGGCGCCTCCCGGGCAGGGGTAGGGCGCCTGGTCCTCGCCGACGACGGCAAGGTGCAGATCGGGCAGCCGTCTGAGCATCTCCAGGGCGAGGTCGAGGCGCTTCTCGGCGGTCGCGGCGCCGACCCAGGCGACGAGCGGGCCGTGCTGCGGCAGGCCCAGCTCGGCGCGGGCCTTGAGCCGCTGCTCGGGGCTGCGCGGGGGGCGGGGCTCGGTGGCCCGGCCGCCGGAGATGGTGCGGACTCGGGCGGCGGGCAGCCGGAAGCGCCGCATCATCGCCTGCCGTGCGCCGTCCGAGGGGGCGGCCACGGCGGCGCCGCAGTGCAGCAGGGCGGCGTGCGGGAGGGTGCGCAGCAGCGGTTCGCGGGTGCGGCAGCGCAGGCCGTCCCCGGCGACGTAGACGAACGGCACCCCGGTGCCGAGCAGCCCGAGGGCGGCGGCCGGCAGCGTGCCGGAGCCGTGGGCGAGGACGACGTCCGCCTCGCGGGCGGCCTCGCGGACGGCCCGCAGGGTGCGCGGGCCCAGCACCAGGGCGTCGTCGAAGGGGTCGAAGGGCTCTGCGGCGGCGTCGGGGCCGACGGTGGGGCGGAGCGCCCGCAGTTCGGAGGGCTGGCCCCGGCGGCGGAGCTCGGCGTTCAGCTCGCGGGCGAAGTTCTGGGCGCCGTGCCGCCGGGGGTCGGTGATCAGGTGCAGTACGCGGGGTGGGGCTGACACGGCGTCGGACATGTGCCTGACCCTGGCACAGGGCTGTCCCGCCGCGCAGGCCGTTCGGCGAAGCAGGCCGACAGGCGATCTCCGGTGGCTGTTTCCCGGCTGTGGGGCACCCCGGGCAATCGGGTTCCAGCCATCGGAGGGCCGCCGGAGATCGTCCGGACGGGGGCCGGGCGGGCCCGCCGCTCGCACGTACGCGGAGGGTCGGCGCACCGCCCGGCGGCCCGGGTGGGCGTTAGGCAGATCGGGTGAACTGGGTTGGACCACACGCCTGTTGAGTCGGAAGGATGGCCCGTCGGGCCTTCCGGCCCCACCCTCGACAGGTCGGCCCGGCCGGCCCTGGCACGATTTGGAGTCACCCGGTGTTCAAGGGATTCCGCAGCTTCCTGCTGCGCGGCAACGTGGTGGACCTGGCGGTCGGTATCGTCATCGGCGCGGCGTTCACGGCCGTCGTCACCGGGTTCGTCACCGCCTTCCTGACCCCGCTGCTCGGTGTCGCGACGGGCAGCATCGGTGACTTCAGCAAGGAGGCGTTCAGCGTCGCGGGGACGACCTTCCCGTACGGCGCCTTCCTGAACGCGCTGATCAGCTTCGTGATCGTGGCCGCGGTGATCTACTTCGCGGTGGTGCTGCCGGTGGGCAAGCTCCAGGCCCGGTTCGAGCCGACCGAGCCGAAGCCCGTCGCGAAGACGGAGTGCCCCGAGTGCCTGAGCGCCGTCCCGGTGGCTGCCGTGCGCTGCTCGTTCTGCACCTCCGAGCTGGCGGGCCGCCCCGGCTTCCCGGCTCAGGCGCTGCAGACCCGCTGACGCCTGCGACGTGATCCGGCCGGGCCCGGCGGGCGTGCTGCCTGCCGGGCCCGGCCGTGTCCGTGGGGGGCTCGTCGAGGTCCGACACGCGCCCTCGGCCCGCCACCGGGGGTGTCGGCGGGGTGACTCCCGGTCCGTTCGTCGACTGTTCGACCGATGGTCGACTGTTTGTCGACCCGCCGACCGGCGGGGACTTGGCCTGAAGTCGACGCCCATATGTCGGATATTCATACTTTCGAGAGTTCTGTTCTAGCGAAGACTGTGTAAACACTCGAACTCCTCCGCCTCCCACTCTCCTCAGCAGGCGCATTGTGGGCTTACGGTATGCCCCATGACCTCGCCCCGCTCCTACGACGGAGTCGGCTACCCCTCTCCGTCCTTCTCCTCCGGCACGCCCATCTACGACAGCCTCGTCGCAGAGCGCGGTGTCCCGCAGATCGCCCCCATCAACGTGCCGGCCGCACTGCCGCCGGCACTCTCGACGGGCTACCAGCCGGGCTACGGCTCGGCCTACGGCAGCCAGGGCTACGCCTCCCAGGGCTTCGACAGCCCGGCGAGCAACCTGCCCGCCCTGCCCCCGGCCCGGCTCGCCCTCGGCCCCGGGCCGAGCAGCGGACCCGCCACCACCTACCTCCCGCCGCAGCCGTCCGCCGGCAGCTACGCGACGGCCCAGCAGTCGCCCGCCCCCGGGTACGGCGGCCCGCAGTCGTACGTGCAGCAGCCGCGTCCGCAGGCTCCGGCCCCGGCGTTCCAGCAGCAGGGCGCGCCGCAGTTCCCGCAGCCCCAGGGCGGCCAGAGCTTCGGTGGCCAGAACTCCTTCGCCACCGCGCCGCAGGGCTTCGGCGGGCAGCCGTTCGGTGGCCAGGCCGTGGGCGGGCAGTCCTTCGGGGGCCAGTCCTTCGGCGGGCAGCAGAGCTTCGGCGGCCAGGCCTTCGGTGCGCAGCAGGCCGCCCCGCAGGGCTTCGCCGACCAGAGCCTCGGCGGCAACCAGTTCCGCCCGACGGCCGGTCCGGTCGCGCCGGTGCGGCCGGTGCCGCAGCCGAGGCCCGCACAGTACGGCGAGCAGGCGCAGTACCCGCAGGCCGGGTACCAGGGGAACGCCTACTGACGCTCCCGCACCACCGCCCGTCATCAGCGGTACCGGCACACGAGGGGGGCCGGCGCCGTCAGGGCATGAGGTCGACCACGAAGGCCGCCAGGATCACCGATCCGGGCGGCCTTCGTGCTGCACATTGCCGGGCCCAGGGGCGGGACGGTTGCCCATGCCCAACCTCCTAGGATGAGCACATGCCACAGCTGATCGGACTTCATGTCTACCCGCTCAAGTCGGCCTACCGGCTCAGCCCGGAGAGCGCCCAGGTCGAGCCCTGGGGGCTGACCGGAGACCGGCGCTGGATGCTGGTCGACGAGAACGGCCGGGCCGTGACCCAGCGCGAGGAGCCGACGCTCGGTCAGCTCCGGATCGTGCGGGCGCCGGACGGCACCCTGACCGTCACCGCACCCGACGGGGCGCGCATCGAGATCCCCGCGCCGTCGGTCGCCACCGGTGCACCGCTGGTCGAGGCGGACGTCTTCGGCACGGTCTTCAAGGTCGCCGCCGCCCCGGCGGAGGTCGGCGCGTGGTTCGCCGACCGGTTCGGCGAGCGCTTCCAGCGGCGGGTGGGCGCCGTCCGGCTGGTGCACCTGGACGACCCGCTGAGCCGCGCCGTCAACCCCAAGTACGCCCAGCCCGGCGAGACCGTCAGCCTGGCGGACGCCTTCCCGCTGCTGATCACCACGACCTCCTCGCTGGCCGCCCTCAACGAGCTGCTGGCCGCCGACCACCCCGACGACGAGCGCAAGGGCGCGGCCCTGCCGATGGAGCGGTTCCGCCCCAATCTGGTGGTCTCCGGCACCGAGCCGTGGGCCGAGGACGGCTGGCGCCGCATCCAGGTCGGCGAGCTGACCTTCCGGGTCACCAAGCCCTGCGGCCGCTGCGTGGTCACCACCACCGACCAGGAGACCGGCGTGCGCCGGGGCCCCGAGCCGCTGCGCGCGCTCGGCCGCCACCACCGCTTCGACAAGAGCCTGGCGTTCGGCGTCCAGCTCGTCCCGGAGCGGCCGGCCGGTGTCACCGGCGACCTGCTGGGCACCGTCCGGCTCGGTGACGAGTTCACCGTGCTGGAGGACGGCCCCCGGCTCGTCCCGGACCCGCTGACCGAGCAGTGAACCGGTTCGGCCACTGAGGAACCGAGCGCCCGCCCGCTCGTTGTAGCTGGTGAGCCGGGCAGCCGTGTGACAGGCGGCAGTGTGACAGCCAGCGGTCCGGCAGGCAGGCAGTGTTCGGCGGGCGGGCCGGGTCTCGACGTACGCGACGAAGACGAAGGTGGGGCGACGGATCGTCATGGGTGAGCACAAGGATGGTTGAGCACAGGGTCCGCGTGACGCAGGACAGCGCCTCGCGGTGGCGGCGGCGGGCCGGCGAGTACGAGACGCTGCGCGAGGCCCTCGCGGCGGCCGAGCCCGGCGACACCGTGACGATCCGGCCCGGGGTCTTCCGGGAGAACCTGCTGCTGGACAAGGCCGTCACCCTCCAGCCCGCCGAAGGCCCCGGCAGCGTCCGGCTGGACCCTCCGTCCGGCGTCCCGCTCACCGTCACGGCGGCGGCCGTGGTGCGCGGGCTGGTGATCGAGGGCTCGGAGAGCTCCGCCCCGGCGGTGCTCGTCACCGGCCCGGGGGCGGCGGCCGAGCTGTCCGGCTGCCGGGTGGAGACCCGCTCGGCGGTCGGCGTCGAGATCGCCGAGCAGGCCACCGCGACCCTGCGCGGCTGCGAGATCAG
The DNA here is from genome assembly GCF_052076145.1 of Kitasatospora sp. McL0602. Lineage (NCBI taxonomy): Bacteria > Bacillati > Actinomycetota > Actinomycetes > Kitasatosporales > Streptomycetaceae > Kitasatospora > Kitasatospora sp. McL0602. The sequence continues at coordinate 546,647 of NZ_CP197246.1, forward strand.
CAACCCGGCCGGGCTCGGCATCCGGCTGCGCGCGCGGGCCGCCGCCGTGATCGAGGACTGTGAGGTGCTCGACTCCGGCCAGGCCGGGCTGGCCGTGCTCGGTGGCGCCACCGCCCGGGTCGAGCGCACCCGCCTGCACCACGCGAGCGGCGCCGGGGTGCTGCTCGTCGACCCGGGCAGCAGCGCCGAGCTGACGGGCTGCGAGATCTACGAGATCCGGGGCAGCGGCGTGCAGGCCGAGGCGCAGGCGCGCGGGCGGCTCTCCGACTGCGACATCAGCCGGGTCACCGGCAACGGGCTGACGCTGGACACCGAGGCCGAGCTCGTGCTGATCGGCTGCCGGGTGCACGACCTCCCGGAGAACGCCGCCGACCTGCGCGGGCGCTCCCGGCTGACGCTGGAGCACAGCACCGTCCGGGAGTTCGGCCGGGGCGCGCTCTCGGTCTGGGACAACGGCACCCTGGCCGAGGCGCTCTCCAGCGAGATCCACTCCAGCACCGGCGACTACCCGGCCGTCTGGGTCAGCGACGGCGCCCGCCTGACCCTCACCGACTGCTCGCTGCACGACCTTCCCGACGCGCTCTTCGTGCTGGACCGCGAGTCCTCCGCCACCGCCAAGGACTGCTCATTCAGCCGCATCCGCAGCTCCGCCGTCTCGGTCAGCGGCGGCGCCAGTGTCGCGCTCGCCGACTGCCGCATCCAGGAGGCCGGGACGGGCCTGTGGTTCCGAGACCACGGCAGCGGCGGGCGGCTGACGGGCTGTGAGATCTCCGAGGTGGCGACCGGGGTGATCGTCACCAAGGGCGCCGACCCGGAGCTGCGCGAGTGCACCGTGCGCGGCTCGACCGAGGCCGCCGTCTACGTCTCCGCGCAGGGGAAGGGCACTTTCGAGGACTGCCGGGTCTCGGGCGGTAAGGGCTTCGGCTTCCACATCATCGACGGCTGCCGCACCGAGCTGACCCGCTGCCGGGCCGAGCAGAACGGCCGGGCCGGCTTCGAGTTCGCCGAGCCGGGGCCCGTCACGGAGGGCTGCACCTCGGACGACGTCGCCCCGGCCGCCGCCGAGCTGCCCGCGCCGCGCACCGCCCAACTGACCACCGCCCCCGCCCCGCTGGTCGCCCCGGCGGGTGCGCAGATCGCACCGATCCCCGACTGCCGCCCGGCCGACGAGGCGCTCGCCGAGCTCGACGCGCTGATCGGCCTGGCGACCGTCAAGCAGGAGGTGCGCACCCTGATCGACCTGATCTCGGTCGGCCGCCGACGCCGCCAGGCCGGGCTGAAGGCCCCCTCGCTCCGCCGCCACCTGGTCTTCACCGGCTCCCCCGGCACCGGCAAGACCACCGTTGCCCGGCTCTACGGCGAGATCCTCGCCTCGCTCGGCGTGCTCCAGCAGGGCCACCTCGTCGAGGTCGCCCGGGTCGACCTGGTCGGCGAGCACATCGGCTCCACCGCGATCCGCACCCAGGCCGCCTTCGACAAGGCCCGGGGCGGCGTGCTCTTCATCGACGAGGCGTACGCGCTGGCGCCCGAGGACGGCGCGCGGGACTTCGGGCGGGAGGCGATCGACACCCTGGTCAAGCTGATGGAGGATCACCGCGACGAGGTCGTGGTGATCGTGGCCGGCTACACCGTCGAGATGGAGCGCTTCCTCTCCGCCAACCCCGGGGTCTCCTCCCGCTTCTCCCGCACCATCACCTTCCCGGACTACTCCGCCGCCGAGCTGCTCCAGATCGCCCGGACGCAGTGTGTCGAGCACGAGTACGTACTGAGCGAGCCGGCCGCCGAGGCGCTGCTGGTGCACTTCGCGGCGATGGAGCGCGGGCCGGGCTTCGGCAACGGGCGGACGGCCCGTCAGGTCTTCGAGACGATGGTCGAGCGGCACGCCATGCGCCTCGCCTCGTTCGCCGAACCCTCCACCGAGGAGCTGCAACTCCTGCTCCCCGACGACCTTCCAGGCCGGGAGTCTGCAAGGATGGGCCGGTAGTACCGGATCGGGAGGGCAGACCACGTGGCCGACAACAGCAACCTGCTCGCGGAGCAGCGCCGAGCGCTGATCCTCGACGAAGTCCGGCGGCGCGGCGGCGTCCGGGTCAACGAGCTGACCCGGCGGCTGAACGTCTCGGACATGACCATCCGACGCGACCTGGACGCGCTGGCGCGCTCCGGCGTGATCGAGAAGGTGCACGGCGGCGCGGTGGTGGTCGAGGAGGCCCGCACCCACGAGCCCGGCTTCGAGGCGAAGTCGGCGCTGGAACTCTCCGCCAAGGAGGAGATCGCGCTGGCCGCCGCGCAGCTGGTCACCCCCGGCAGCGCGATCGCGCTCTCCGGCGGCACCACGACCTTCGCGCTGGCCCAGCACCTCACCGAGATCGAGCAGTTGACGGTGGTGACCAACTCGGTGCGGGTCGCCGATGTCTTCGAACGGGCGCAGCGGCAGAGCGGCGCGCCGGGGGCGACGGTGGTGCTGACCGGCGGTGTGCGGACGCCCTCCGACTCCCTGGTCGGCCCGGTCGCGGACCGGGCGATCCGCTCGCTCCACTTCGACCTGCTCTTCCTCGGCACCCACGGGCTCTCCCCCGAGGCCGGGCTCTCCACCCCGAACCTGGCGGAGGCGGAGACCAACCGGAACTTCGTGGCCTCGGCCCGCCGGGTGGTCGCCGTCGCGGACCACACCAAGTGGGGCATCGTCGGCCTGTCCACCTTCGCCGAGCTCGCCGAGGTGGACACCTGGGTGACGGACACCGCCCTCCCCGCCGAGGCCGCCGACGCGGCCCGCGAGCACGTCCGCGAGCTGATCCTCGCCGGGTAGGGCGGTCAGCCCGCCGGGGTCAGAGCGGGAGCTCGTAGAACTTGAGCGCCTCGTCCTCGCGGACGAGCTGGAGCCCAGCGGCGGCCATCACGTGCTGGGACGGCACGTTGTCGAGGTCCGTGTTGCCGCCGAAGATCTTGACGCCCTCCGTCTCGCGGCAGAGCTCGATCATGCGACGGACCGCCTCCGCCGCGTAGCCCTTGCCCCGCACGGACGGCGCGAGGCCGTAGCCGATCTCGACGAAGCCGCGCTCGTCGGGCCCGCCGTGGAAGCCGATGCCGCCGACGGCCGAGCCGTCCGAGGCGAGGCGTATCTCGTAGCCGCCGAAGGGCTGCGGGTCGCCGACGGCCTCGCAGGCGAGCACGAACATCCGGGCGCCGGTCTGCTCGCCCTCGGTCGGGTAGTCGGGGGCCCAGTTGCTGTCGGGGCGGCGGTCGGCCGCGGCGACCTGCCGGGCCTCCTCGGCGGTGAAGGGGTGCAGGATCAAACGTGCAGTCAGAAGGTCTTCCATGCAGCGTTGAGTATCACACTCACCACCGGCCCGGCCAGCGGTTTCCCCGGATCAGTCGAGCTGGCCCGTCCCGTCGAGGAAGCTCTCCAGCATGGCGGTGTACGGCGCGATGTCGATGCCCTGCGCCGCCAGCCACTCGTCGGAGTAGTACTTGTCGAGGTAGCGGTCGCCGGGGTCGCAGAAGAGCGTGACGACGCTGCCGCGCCGACCGGCCGCCCGCATCTCGGCGACGATCCGCAGAGCGCTCCACAGGCCCGTCCCGGTCGAGCCGCCCGCCTTGCGGCCGAGCACCCGCTCGGCCAGCCGGACGGTGGCGATCGACGCGGCGTCGGGGACCTTCATCATCCGGTCGATGGCGCCGGGGACGAAGCTGGGCTCCATCCGGGGGCGGCCGATGCCCTCGATCCGGGAACCATTGGGGCAGACCGCCTCCGGGTCCTGGCCGACCCAGCCCTCGAAGAAGCAGGAGTTCTCCGGGTCGGGCACGCAGATCCGGGTGTCGTACTGCATGTAGTGGACGTACCGGGCGATGGTCGCGGAGGTGCCGCCGGTGCCTGCCGTGGCGACGATCCAGGCGGGCTCGGGGTGGGGCTCCAGGTTGAGCTGCAGGAAGATCGACTCGGCGATGTTGTTGTTGCCGCGCCAGTCGGTGGCCCGCTCCGCGTACGTGAACTGGTCCATGTAGTGGCCGCCGGTCTTCTCGGCGAGTTGGGCGGAGACCTCGTAGACCTCGCCGGGATTGTCGACCAGGTGACAGCTGCCGCCGTGGAACTCGATCAGGTCGATCTTGGCGGGGCTGGTGCTCTTGGACATCACCGCGATGAACGGCACCCCGATCAGCTTGGCGAAGTACGCCTCGGAGACGGCCGTCGAGCCGCTGGACGCCTCGATCACCGGCTTGCCGGGGCGGATCCAGCCGTTGCAGAGCCCGTACAGGAAGAGCGAGCGGGCCAGCCGGTGCTTGAGGCTGCCGGTCGGGTGCGTCGACTCGTCCTTGAGGTAGAGGTCGATGCCCCACTCCTCGGGGAGCGGGAAGCGCAGCAGGTGGGTGTCGGCCGAGCGGTTGGCGTCCGCCTGGACCTTGCGGACGGCCTCCTTGAGCCAGGCCCGGTAGGCGACATCGGAGCGGTCCACATCCATGGTCACGGCAGCCATCACGCATCTCCTCGACAAATGCCGGGACAGCCCCGACTTCCATACCGAGTGTAACCGTTAACTACGATAAGTTACTTTTACGATATCTCCATGAAATGCTTATCGTCTCCATTGGCGCGCCGATGCCGTCAGGTCGCCGTCAAGTCACGCCACGGGGCTCTGCACGGGGATCTAACGGGCCGTCACAGACTGCGGGTCGCACAGGTACGGCTCCCAGGCCAGCTCGGCAGCACCGGCGAGCCCGGCGTGCACGACCTCGGCCGCGACGATCGGCACCCGCCCGCTGCGCCCCCAGAGGCAGCGCGCGGCGACCACCGCCGCGAGGCGCTCGGGCGCGGCCGCGAGCAGGTCGCGGTGCAGGCCGCTGAGCACGATGCGGTCGGGGTTGAGGATGTTCACCAGCCCGGCCAGGCCGAGGCCGAGCCGGTCGACCACGTGGTCGACGGCGGCGCGGGCCACCGGGTCGTGGGCCGCCGAGCGGGCCAGCTCGCGGGCCTGGCCGAGCAGCGGGCGGGCCGGGTCCGGAGTGCGGCCGGCGGCGGCGAAGAGCGCCTCCGGGTCGGTCTCGGCGTTGAGGCAGCCGCAGGTGCCGCACGGGCACCGGCGGCCCTGCGGATCGACGGTCAGGTGCCCGACCTCCAGGGCCAGCCCGGCGCTGCCGGTGTGCAGCCGCCCGTCGATCACCAGCGCGCCGCCGACGCCCCGGTGGCCGGAGGTGACGAGCAGCAGATGTCGGGCGTCGCGGCCGGCGCCGTGCCGGTGCTCGGCGAGCGCGGCGAGGTTGGCGTCGTTGGCGACGGCCGTCGGCAGCGGGGTGCGGGCGCGCGGGCCGAGGTCGGCCTTGCGGATCTCCTCGGCGAAGAGGTCGGCGACGGGCGTGCCGCTGGGCCAGGAGAAGTGCAGCGCGACCAGCGCGGCGCCGTCGGGCTCGGTCACCGGGTTCGGCAGGGCAAGAGCCGCGCCGAGGCAGCGCCGAGGGGTGGCGCGAGCCAGCGCCGCCCCGGCCTCGGCCACCGCGCGCAGCAGCCGGACGGGGTCGGTCGCGGCGGGCAGCGGGTGGTGGACGGGCTCCTCCAGGTGCCCGCCGAGCCCGGCCAGCGCGACGCTCAGGCCGTCCGCGTGCAGCTGGGCGGTGATCACCACCGGCCCGGCGGGGTCGACGGCCAGCCGGTGCGAGGGGCGGCCCCGGCCACTCCCGGCCGGGCGGGAGTCGACGGTGATCAGGCCGAGCGCCTCCAGCTCGGCGCTGATCGCGCCCGCCGTGGCCCGGGTGACGTCGAGGGCGCTGGTCAGCGCCGAGCGGGTGGGGGCCCGGCCGGTGTGGATCAGCGCGAGGGCGGGGCCGAGCAGCGTACGGCCCCGGTCGGGCGCGGGACGGCGCGGCTCCGCCGTCGGCCCGCGGTCGGACGGGTTCTGGCTTGTCGGTGAGTGCGGCACTCCCCTATTCTTACTTTGTGCCGCTCCTAAACAAAACCCACGCCCGTTCCGCCGCCCAGCTCCACCCGGACGGCCCTGCCGCGCCCCGGGTCTGGAGCACCGCCCGGATCGCCCTGACCGCCTTCTTCGCCGTCGACGGCTTCCTCTTCGCCGCCTGGGTTGTCCGCATCCCGGACATCCGGGCGCAGGTCGGCGCCTCGCACAGCGCCCTCGGCCTGGCCCTGCTCTGCATCTCCGCCGGAGCCGTCGCCACCATGTCGGTGGTCGGGCGGCTCTGCGTCCGGTACGGCTCCCGCCGGGTCACCGTAGCCTCTCTGGCGGTGCTCGGCCTCGCCCTTCCACTCCCCGCCCACGCCCACTCGGTGTTCAGCCTCGGCGCGGCCCTGCTGCTCTTCGGCGCGGGCTACGGCGCGGCCAACGTCGCGATGAACAGCGTCGCCGTCGATCTCGTCGCCGAACTCCGCCGCCCGGTCATGCCCAGCTTCCACGCCGGGTACAGCCTCGGCGGCCTGCTCGGCGCGGCCGTCGGCGGCCTGCTGGCCGGGCGGCTCACCGCCGCCTGGGCGCTCGCCTTCGGCGGCGCGCTCGGCCTGCTGGTCACCGCCGTCGCCGGCGCGGCGCTGCTGCGCGGCGCCACGCCTGGCGCCGTGGCGCGCGCTGTACCGCCTGTACGGCCTGTACGGCCGCAGCAGGTCACCGCAGTGCGCACCGCCCGGATGCTGGTCGTACTGCTCGGGCTGACCGCGATGTGCAGCTCGTACGGCGAAGGGGCGCTCGCCGACTGGACGACCCTGCACCTGACCGACGACGTGCACGCGAGCGCCGGGATCGCCGCGGGCGGGTACGCCGCCTTCGCCTTCGCCATGACGGCCGGGCGGGTCGGCGGCACCTGGCTCTCCATCAGGCTCGGCCAGACCCGGCTGATCCTCCTCGGCGGGCTCACCGCAGGCGGCGGCATGCTCACCGCCGCGCTGGCCCCGTCCGTCCCCGTCGCCCTGGCCGGGCTCACCCTGGTCGGCCTCGGGCTGGCCAACATCTTCCCGCTGGCGATCGCCCAGGCCGGTGCGGCGGGCGGCCCCCAGGGCGTGGCCACCGCCTCCACCCTCGGCTACGCGGGCATGCTGATCGGCCCGCCGGTGATCGGCTTCCTCGCCGACGCGGCGAGTCTGCCGACGGCCCTCACCACCGTCGCCGCAGCCGCCGCCCTGGCAGGTGTCCTCGCCCGAACGGCCACCCGGCGCTAGCCTCGCGCTCTCACGAAGTGTGTTGGTACGTCAGAGAGGTTGGTGTCGTGGTGGAGGTCGCCGTCGAGAGCTCTGACGCGTCGCGTGGTGCCCGTCTGGCTGCTTACAGTGCCGTCTCGACATCCCTGGCACTGTGCAGTGACCGCGAACTGCGCGACCTGGTGGAGACGGCCGCACCGCTGGGCTCCGGAATCGGCGGGACGTCGGCGTTACTGGAGGTCGGCGGGACCCCGGTCTTCGTCAAGCGGGTGCCGCTGACCGATCTGGAGAGGCAGCCGGAGAACGTCCGGTCCACGGCGAACCTCTTCGGGCTGCCTGCCTTCTGTCATTTCGGTCTCGGTGTCCCAGCAGGGCCGGGCCTCGGGGCCTGGCGGGAGTTGGCCGTGCACACCATGACGACGAACTGGGTGCTCGCACAGGACCACGAGGGCTTCCCGCTGATGTACCACTGGCGGGTGCTGCCGCACCCCGGGCAGACGCTGCCCGAGGAACTGGCCGACGTGGAGAAGGCCGTCGCCTACTGGGGAGGCGGACCGCAGGTGCGCCGGCGGATCGAGGAGCTGCGGGATTCCTCGGCGAGCGTCGCGCTGTTCCTGGAGTACATCCCGCAGAACCTGCACGACTGGCTGGACATTCAGGTCAAGGCCGACGACGAGACGGCCGAGCGGGCATGCGCCATGGTGGCGAAGGAACTCGAGGCCGGGGTCTCCTTCATGAACGCCCGCGGGCTCCTGCACTTCGACGGCCACTTCCAGAACATCCTGACCGACGGCAAGCGCCTGTTCTTCACGGACTACGGCCTCGCGATCTCCTCCCGGTTCGACCTGTCGGAGGAGGAGGCCGACTTCTTCGCCGAACACCGGACCTATGACCACTGCTACACCCTCACCCACCTGGTGCAGTGGCTCACCGCCGCCCTGTACGGGTACGAGCGGGACGAGCGCAGCGCGTTCGTGCACGCCTGCGCCCAGGGGGAACCTCCGACGGGCATCCCGCCGAAGCTCGCGGCGATCCTCACCCGCCACGCCCCGATCGCCGCAGTGATGACGGACTACTACCGCGAGTTCCGTTTTGAGAGCAGGCAGACCCCGTACCCCCTGGAGGCGATCCGCGCGCTCGTCGTCTGAGGCACCTGAGGCACCCGGGGCTTGCTTCACCTATCGAGAATCGATAGATTCCCATCGTAGCTCGATGGAGGAGTGGGTCATGGGAAAGCTGACAGTACGCGCGCTGCGCGCCGTGCTCGCGGTGGTGCTCACCGGCACCGTGTTGGTACAGGCGTTGATGGTGTGGACGTTGGCCAGCGGGAGTGACCCGGAGAACGGGGCCCCCCTGCTGACCCCGATGCGCGTGATCACGATCCTGGGCCTCGGGGCGGTCCAGGTCGCGCTGGTCTGCGTCTGGCGACTGGTGACGATGGTGCGACGCGGGACCGTGTTCTCCCACGCCGCCTTCCGGTACGTGGACGGCATCATCGGCGCGATCGTCGCGGTCGCGCTCCTGTGGTTCACGGTCACGGCCATGAATGCACCCGGCCAGCGGGACGACCCGGGCGTCACCGGCATCATGGCCGGGATCGGCCTGGCCATCCTGGGAGTCGCACTCATCGTGCTCGTGCTGCGGATGCTGCTCACCCAGGCCCTCGCCCGAGACGTCGAAGCGACTCAGATGCAGGTCGAGTTGAACGACGTGATCTGATGCCGATCACAGTCGACATCGACGTGATGCTGGCCAGGCGGAAGATGTCCGTGGGCGAGCTCGCAGACCGCGTGGGGATCACGCCCGCGAACCTGGCGGTCCTCAAGAACGGCCGCGCCAAGGCGGTGCGCTTCACGACCCTCGCCGCGCTCTGCGAGGTGCTCAGATGCCAGCCGGGCGACCTTCTTCGCTGGGAGGCCGAAGACACTGCGGGCGAATGAGAACGATCGGGGCCAGGGCAAGCCGAGACGTGCGGCTAGTCTCGGGGCGAGAGATCGCTGCACGGAGGACGGGACAGCACATGACGGTTCAGGTACTGCGCGCCGAGGAGCGCCCCGCCACGCCGTGGTTGAACGGCGGCGGGGTGACTCGGGAGGTGGCCGGGGCACCGGCGGGTGCGGGGCTGGGCGAGTTCGAGTGGCGGGTCAGCCTGGCGGACGTCGGCGAGGGCGGGCCGTTCTCCCGCTTCGAGGGCGTGGACCGGGTGATCACGGTGGTCCGGGGCGCCGGCATGGCGCTCACCGTCGCGGGCGAGGAGCACCGGCTCGCGCAGCCGTACCGGCCGTTCGCCTTCCCCGGTGACGTGGAGACCGACTGCCGTCTGCTCGGCGGGCCGGTCGTCGACTTCAACGTGATGACCCGCCGGGGGCGGGCCGAGGCCGTGGTGGAGATCGCGGACTTCCAGCGCTCCGTCGAGGTGCCCGAGGGGGCCGTCGTGCTGGTGGTGTGCCTGTCCGGCACCGCCGAGCTGGGCGCGGCCGACCTGCGGCTCGGCGAGTTCGACGCCGTGCTGCTCAACAGCGGCGAGGACCTGCTGCGGGTGGATGGCGTGGCCGCCGTGGTGACGCTCCGCCGGGTGGGCTGAGGTGCGGATACTCGTCACCGGGGCGTTCGGCTTCGTCGGGCAGGCCGTCGTGCGGCGGCTCGCCGGTGACGGCCACGAGGTGTGGGCGCTGACGCACCGTCCGCCCGGCGGGCCGCTGCCCGCGCTGCCCGTGCAGCTGGTCCGGCACGCCGACATCACCGACCGCGAGGCCCTGCGCCCCGCCGTCGCCGGAGTCGACGCGGTCTGCCACCTCGCCGCACTGACCAACGGTCGCACCTCCGGCGCGCTCACCGAGCGGTACTGGGAGGTCAACCTCGGCGGCACCACCGCCCTGCTCGACGCACTCGCGGCCAGGCCGGACTCCGGGCCCCCGCCGCTGGTCGTGTTCGGCTCGACGGCGGCCGTGTACGGCGCACCCGAGCACCAGCCGATCACCGAGGAGACCCCGGCCGCGCCCGGCAACCCGTACGGCGCCTCCAAGCTGGCCGCCGAGCAGGAGGTGGCCCGCCGCGCGCTGGCCGGGCAGGTCACGGCCGTGGTGCTGCGGTGCTTCAACGTCGGCGGCACGGGCGACGTCGACCAGACCCGGATCATCCCCAAGGCCCTGGCCGTGGCCGCCGGGCAGCACCCGCACCTGGAGCTGAACGGCGACGGCAGCACCGTCCGCGACTTCGTGCACGTCGACGACCTCGCGCAGGCGTACGCGCTGGCGCTCACCACCCCCCGCCCGCCGGGGGCGTACGACGTCTACAACATCGGGGCCACCCCGGCGAGCATGCGTCAGATCGTCACCGCCGTCGAACGGGTGACCGGCCGCCCCGTCCCGCTCGTCCACCGGCCCGCCCAGCCCGAGGCCCCCCGCCTGGTCGCCGACACCACCCGCGCCGCCCGCGAGCTCGGCTGGCACCCCCACCGCTCCACGCTCGACCACCTCATCACCGACGCCTGGGCGACCCTCCGGCAGCCGACCCGGGGCTAGCCCCGGGCCTAGCCGTGGATCGTCGGCAGTACCTGCTCGGCTATCCGGAAGAGCGCCGCCTCGTCCGGCGTCGCGCTGTCCTGACGCCAGATGGCGATCTCGAAGGACCCGTCGCCGCCCTTGGGGTCCTTCGCCACGACGAGGTGGCGCGCGATGCCGCCGGTGCCGGAGCCGGCCTTCGTGCCGCCGAGGGTGATCGCCAGCGTGTGGTCCGAGTAGGTCATCGCGGGACGGCCGAGCACCGACGTCGAGCCGGCCTTCGAGTCCGAGAACATGGCGAAGTCCTTGACCGAGAGGTGCGGGTAGTCGGTGATCTCGACGTCGACGGAACCGACCTGCACGCGCGCGGACGGGTCGTCCTCCTTCGTCCCGTCCGCGAACGTCGTCGGCCCGCTCCCGGAGTACGCCACCGAGACGTACTCCTCCGGCATGCCGAGCAGCGTCGGCAGATCGGGCCGGTTCAGCGCGGCGCACAACGCCGGATACCCGGGCGAATCCGTGGCTTTCGGCGCCTCACACACGGCCGCCTTGCGCTTTCCTCCCGACGGGTCGCCGAAAAGGCCCAGCCCCCACGCGGCCATCACAGCCGAGACCAGCACCACCGCTGCTCCCACCTGAACGGCCGCACTCCTGGCACCCTTGCTGAGCTCGACGAATTCGTCAGCCATCTACCCGCCCCCGTACCCGTACCCGTAACGCTGAAATGCCCGATCGAGCCGCGTGATCGTAGCCCAGGCAGGGGCATCCGTGCCCCGGGTTAATGGGGGGAGCGCCGCCTGCTCGCGCGGTGGAGTGCGGCACCGATGACCGCCAGCGCCGACGCGGTGATTCCGAGATCTTCCAGCCAGCTGTCCGGGCGGCCGGTGTCGGCCAGTTCGCCCGGGTGCGTCGGGCGCGGGGCGGGGCGGGTGGGCGACGAGTCGGTGGGAACGGGGGTCGGGCTGTCCGTGGGGGTCGGCGTGCTGGAGTCGGTCGGGGTGGGGGGAGGCGGCGGCGTCGGCGGAGGCGTGGGAGGGGGCGTCGGAGGAGGCGTGGGCTTGGCGCTGCAGGTGACCTCGACCTCGCCCAGGCGCAGGTGGACGACGGCGCCCTGGTACACCTGCTTGCCTGCGGTGTCGTTGAAGACGGCGCTGATGTCGATGTCGAGCCAGGCCTCCGCGGCGTAGTCCCGGCTCTGGGCCGCCGGGATCTGGTGCGGGGTCACCACGACGGTGAGGGTGCTGGGGCCGATGGTCGACAGGCCGAGGTCGCTGCCGGTGATCTGCAGGGTGGTCGTGCCGACGGTCACCAGTTGGCCCAGGACGGTGATCTGTCCGGAGTCGGTGCGGTTGTAGGCCAGCGCGTACGGGCCGACGGGAGGCGGCACGCACTCGGCGTAGGAGTCGAGCGACGCCACGCTTCCCGCGCTGGTCGGCCCGACGGCCACCAGGTTCTTGGAGTTGAACTTCACCTCCAGCGCGGTGAGTTGCGCCTGCGCGTAGTACTTCGCCGGGTCGGTCGCGGTCCGGGTCGTCATGGTCGCGATGGACATCCGGGTGAGCATTCCGTCAGGGTCCGAGAAGTCACCGTTGTCGGTGTCGGGCACGCTGCTGCTCACGGCTCTGCCGTAGGTGCCGGTGTACGCCTTGAGGCCGATGGCGGGGACGGACTGGTCGGTGAGCTGCACCAGCGTCGCCTTCGCCAACTCCCCCGGAGCGAGCGCGGCGTTCGCGGTGCCGGCCACCTGGAAGAGCGTCAGTGCGGTGAGACCGCAGGCCAGCGTGCAGGAGCTCACGACGGAAGGCGCCGACAGGGTACGACCGGATCGTTTCACCACCTAGTCATATCGGCGGAGTGCCCAACTGGGCGCGGTGCGCGCCGGGTAGCCCCACAAGGCTCCCCGAACGGAGCAAGCGCTAACGCCGCGTCGGCGGGCGGAGGTCCCAGCCGACCAGGGCGCGGAGGTCCTCGGCGGAGAGCCCCTCGGGGAAGGGGACCGGCGGGTCGTGGCGGAAGGGGGGCTGCCAGCCCTCGATCTCCGTCCAGCTGCGGACGACCTTGGCCGGGGCGCCGGCGACGACGCTGTTGTCGGGGACTTCGCCCCGGACGACGGACCCGGCGGCGACCACGACGTTGCGGCCGAGCTTCGCGCCGGGGAGGATCACCGCGCCGGTGCCGATCCAGCTGCCCGAGCCGATCTCGACGGGCTCGTTGCGCGGCCACTGCTTGCCGATCGGCAGCTCGGTGTCGTGGTAGCTGTGGGCGGTGTCGGTGATGTAGACGTACGGGCCCGTCCAGACGTCGTCCCCGAGGGTGATCGACTGGTGGCCGACGATGTGGCTGCCCCGGCCGACAACGCAGCCGCCGCCGAGCCGGACGACGGGGTCGGGGCCGAGGTCGAGGCCGGGGAGGAAGCCCGCCGAGATGGTGACGCGCTCGCCGATGATCGAGAACGGCCCGATGGTGATCCACTGCTCGTTGAAGACCGCGCCGAGCGGGAAGGCCAGTTTGGTGCCGTCGCCCAACTCCCGGAAGCGGTAGGGGCCGGGGTTGTCGTTGGAGACGGCGCCCACGCCCTGCACCCAGCGCCACCCCCGGTGCACCAGCCGCCCGGCGGCCCGGCGGCCTCGGTGGCGAGCAGCGGTCAGGAGGGTACGGGCGTTCGGCATGAGCCCCACGCTATCGGCCGTTCGGGCGAACGGGACTGCGGGGCGACAAAGCTCACACAGCCCGCGCCACGCCTGGCAGACTCCCGGGCATGGAGATCATCGAGCACATCGACGCACTGCGCCGCGAGGGCGCCCTCCTCGCCGACGCGATCGCCGCCACCGACCCGGACGCACCCGTCCCCACCTGCCCCGACTGGCGGCTGCGTGATCTCGTCCAGCACACCGGCCAGGTGCACCGCTGGGCCACCTCGTACGTGGCCGAGGGCCACCGGCAGCCCGTCGCCCCGGACTCCCGGCCCCCGGCGGACGCGGATCTGCTCGACTGGTTCCGGGAGGGCCACGACGGGCTGGTCGCGGCCCTCGCCGGGGCGCCCGCCGAGCTGGACTGCTGGACCTTCCTCGCCGCGCCCTCCCCGCTCGCCTTCTGGGCCCGGCGGCAGGCCCACGAGACGGCGGTGCACCGCGTCGACGCCGAGGCCGCCGCCGGCCGCCCGGCCAGGGCCGTGCCGGCCGCCTTCGGCCGGGACGGCATCGAGGAGCTGGTCACCGGGCTGCTGGCCCGCCCGAAGAGCCGGCTGCGCAGCGAGCAGGAGCGCACCCTGCTGATCCGCCCCACCGACGCCGACGCGCCCCTGCTGGTACGGATCGGCCCGGACCCGCTCCAGGTGTCGGCCGACGCCGACAGCGCCGCCGACTGCACCCTCAGCGGCTCCGCCGGCGAGCTGTACCTGCTGCTCTGGAACCGCCTCCCGCTCAGCGCCGTCGAGGTGACGGGCGATCAGGGCGTGCTCGACCTCTGGCGCGAGAGCGCCCAGATCCGCTGGAGCTGAGCGCCCGTACCGCCCGGGGCCGTCAGACCTGGGCGGCCCAGGGCGCCGGGCGGCGCTCCAGGAAGGACCGCATGCCCTCCTGGGCCTCGGGCGAGCCGAACAGCCGGGCCGACAGCTGCACCAACTCCTCGGCGTGCTCCTCGAAGGAGGCCACCACCGCCGCGTTGGTCAGCCGCTTCGACTCGGCGAGGCCCTGCGGGGAGCCGAGGCGGAGGGCGTCCAGCACGGCGGTGAGGGCGGCCGCCGGGTCGTCCGCCGCCTCGGTGATCAGGCCGATCCGGGCGGCCTCGGCGGCGTCGAAGGTCTCGCCGGTCAGGTAGTAGCGCGAGACCGCCCGCGAGGTCAGCCTCGGGCGCAGCGGCAGCGAGATGACGGCGGGGGCCAGGCCGAGGCGGACCTCGGTGAACGCGAAGGTGGAGAGCGGCCCGGCGATGACGATGTCGGCGGCGCCGAGCAGGCCGAGGCCCCCGGCCCGGACGTGGCCGTCGACCAGCGCGACGACGGGCTTGGGGCAGTCGACCAGGGCCCGCTGGATGTCCACCAGGCCGCGCGGCCCGACCGTCGGGTCGCTGCCGGTCGCCTCGGAGAGGTCCGCGCCCGCGCAGAACACCTTGCCGGTGTGCCCGAGCACCACCGCCCGGACGGCGGGGTCGGCGGCCGCGTCGGCGAGGCCCTTGGTCAGCTCGGCCATCAGCCGGGTGGAGAGGGCGTTGCGGTTGTGCGGGGAGTCCAGCTCCAGGGTGGTCACGGCGTCGGCACTGGTGATGCGGACGAGCGGTGCTTCGCGGGTCATCGCGGCTGGCCTGCTTTCCGGCTGAGGGTGTGGGTCGGGAGTGCGCGGCACCGGTACGTGCGCGCCGGGAGGACTCTGGCACGCCGCCACCACCTTGATCCAGACCCCGCCGGAAAACCCCTGGTCAGCGCCGCGTCGGGCGCGTCACATCACCTCACGAGGTGTAGTACTCGGCGTACCAGGCCGATCGCGTCCCGACGGAGAAGCCCTCGAAGTCGTCGGCCGCCTCGCAGTCGAGCAGCCGCCGGAGCGCTTCACCGGCCTCAGGCGTCGAGCGCGCGGCCAACCACGCCTTGGTCTCGGGGAGGCCCGCGCCGCAGAGGAGTTGGATGTCGATCGAGCAGTCGGAGTCGAAGCTCGCGGTCTTGGCGCTCCACACCAGCAGGACGTCGTCGAGGCCGCCCGCGTGGAACAGCTGGACGCAGCAGAGCTTCATCAGCGCGGTGTCGCCGTCGCCCTGGGCCCGCCGTTCGAGCCGGGTCTGTGCGGTCAGGAGCTCGCGCACCTCGCCGAGGCTCGTGCCGGTGGGGCGCAGCCCGTACCGGCGGAGGCTCTCGTCCTCGTCCATCGCCGTGCCCTTCGTGTCCCACTGGCCCGAATCCCGCACACCCTACTCCCGGTGGGCCGGGCGGCCGGGGCTGCATCCGGTCAGCCCCCGCCACGCGCGCCACCCCGGTGGGCTACGCCGACGCCCCGGCGGGCTGTGCCGCGACGCGGGCGCGGGCCCAGCGGACGGCAGGGCCCATGGCCAGGCCGGAGACGGCGAAGAGGGCGGCGAGCAGGGCCCAGCCGAGCAGGCCGTTGCCGATCACGACGGTGGTGACCAGGGCGGGGCCGAGCATCATCGAGGCGGACATCCCGGCGTTGAAGACGCCCTGGTACGCGCCGTGGGCGCCCTCGCCCGCCAGGTCGTAGCTGAGGGCCCAGCCGGCGGCCTGGGAGTAGATCTCGCCGAGGGCCTGGAGGCCGACGCCGAGGACCACCAGGGTGGCGGCGACCCAGGCGGACACGCCGTGGGCGAGGCCGACCACCAGGCAGGCGGCGGCGACCAGCAGGCCGCCCCGGGCGAATATCCGGGCGGCGGCCGCGGAGTCCTCGGTGCCCTTGGTGGCACGGACCTGGAGGGCGACCACGAACACCATGTTGACGATCAGTGAGCCCGCGACCATCACCCGGGGGGCCTCGGTGTGCTTGGCGATCCAGAGCGGGACGCCGATCTCGATGGTGGCGAACTGGATGCCGAGCGCGGCGTTGAGCAGCGTCACGGCGAGGAACGGCAGGTTGCGCAGCGCCGGGTTGCGGGTCCGCGCCGTCGCCGGGGCCCCCGCGGCCTCGGCGACGGCGCGGGCCCGAGCGGCGACCGGCACGGTGGTGAAGAGCACGGCGACGAGGAAGAAGGAGGCCGAGTCGACGAGGATGGCGGCGACGTACGCGGCGCGGGTGTCGGCCTGGAGGGCGAGCGCGGCGGCCAGGGTGCCGCCGCCGAGGCCGAGGTTGGTGACGACGCGCAGGTAGGCGCGCCCGGCGACCCGGCGGTCGGCCGGCAGCACCTCGGCGTAGAGGGCGTTGCGGACGGCGGCGGAGCCCCGGTCGGCGGCGGTGACGAAGCAGGCGAGCAGGACGAACGCGGTGAACTGGTGCACCAGCACGTACCCGGCGGTGCCGATGCCCTCCAGCGTGCACAGGGTGATCAGTACGGGCTTGCTGCCCCAGCGGTCGGCGGCGCGTCCGGCGGGGATGCTGGCGAGGACGCCGCAGAGCCCGGCGGCGGTGAGGCCGATGCCGACCTGGGCGGGGCCGAAGCCGAGGATGCGGGTGAGGAAGAGCGCGCTGAGGGTCATCAGCAGCCCGTTGCCGAGGGTGTTGACCATGGTGATCACGGCCAGGCGGCGGACGATCGGATCGGGGTGCAGGAGGCGTGGAGGGCGTGCGGGAGCTGCCGACGGATCGGCCGTGTCGATGGCGGTCATGCGGTGATCACACCGGATGCGGCGAAGCGGCGGAATTGATTTAGTCTCTGGCTAACGGATGGGGGTTCAAATGTACCGATTCAGGCTGGAGCTGGCCGATCTGGCGGACGCGTCGTTCGCCTGTTCGCCGCTCCAGGAGGCGGTGCTGGGCCTGCGGATGTGGAAGCACCCGGGGGTCTACACCTGGCAGACGGCCTGGTTCGAGCGGCTCCGGCCGGAGTTCGAGCGGCTCGACACGGAGTTCCTCTGCTCGCTGGTGGCGACCAGCAACCGCTACGTACCGGACTTCCTGACACCCCGACCGACGACGGCCTTCCCCGACTTCCACAGCGAGCTGGCGGTGGTCCGCGCGCTGCCGCCGGAGCTGCTGGCGGAGGAGCTGGAGCGGACCTTCCTGCCGCACGACCACGAGCTGCCGCCCGTGCTGGCGGCGGGGCTGGCCGACCCGGCACGGCTGCTGACGCGGATCGCGGACGCGCTCGAGGAGTACTGGGAGCGCTGCCTGGCCCCCGGCTGGTGGCCGCGCGCCCGCTCGGTGCTGCACTCGGACATCGTCTACCGCTCCCGAATACTGGGCGAGCGGGGTGCGGCGGCGCTCTTCGCGGATCTGGACGGGCGGGTCCGGTGGGAGGACGGCACGCTGACGATCCTGCGGGACTGGGGGCCGAGCAACGCCGAGATCGTGGTCGACGGGCGCGGGCTGGTCTTCCTCCCGACCTTCTTCGCCCGGGGCGCGATCACCACGATCGGCGACGACTGCCCGCCGGTCATCAACTACCCGGCCCGCGGCCGGGCGGCGATGGCGGGCACCCCGCAGCCCCCGCCGACCCCGCAGGCCCTGGAGCAGTTGCTCGGCACGCCGAAGGCCCGGCTGCTGGCCCTGCTCGCCGAGCCCTTCACCACCACCGAGCTGGCCGCCCGCCTCGGCGTCACCCCCGGCGCCGTCAGCCAGCAGCTCGCCGTGCTGCACGCCACCCGCCTGGTGACCCGGGCCCGGCACGGCCGGATGGTGCTCTACACGCGCAGCCCGCTCGCCGACGAGCTGTACGGCTGACGCACTGCCCAACCCCAACTCCCGCATGGTCTAGTCCTGTTGACGGAGTGGTCCAGTCCTCCTACAGTGCGCGCAGGCACCCCGCACTCCCTGCACCCCTGTACGGCACCCCCACACCACACAGGGAGCACCACCATGCGTGATCGTCACCGTCACCGGGCGAGAGCCGCCGCGCTGCTCGCGGCCCTCGTCCTCCCGCTCGCCCTGCTCGTCGCCGCACCCGCGCACGCCGCCGGGCGCCTCACCGCCGCCTTCGCCTCGGCCGACAACGGCTCCTGGTGGAAGGGCACGTACGTCGTCCACAACGACAACGCCGCCGCCGTCACCGGCTGGACGCTGGAGTTCGACCTCCCGGCCGGAGTCACCGTCAGCAACACCTACAACGGCACCGCGACGGTCACCGGCAGCCACCTGAAGGCCGTCAACGCCTACTACAACGGCACCGTCAACGCGCACGGCACCACCGAGCCGTACAGCTTCTGGTTCGTCGCGACCGGCCCGATCGGCGCGCCGCTGAACTGCCGGATCAACGGCGACAAGTGCGACGGCAGCGCGGACGTCCCGCCGGGCGCCCCCGGCGCACCGAAGCTCACCACGGCGACCGCGCACACCCTCGCGCTGAGCTGGCCCGCCGCCGCGCCCGGCGACTTCCCGGTCGCCTCGTACGACGTGCTGAGCGGCAGCACGGTGCTCGCGAGCACCACCGCCGCCGCCACCACCGCGACGGTGACCGGCCTGACCCCGGCGACGGCGTACACCCTCACCGTCCGGGCCAGGGACAGCCGGGGCAACACCGGCCCGATCGGCCCCGCCCTGACGGCCCGCACCGTCGACCCGGCGGGTGACCCGACGCCGCCGACCGCACCGGGCCACCTGCGCAGCACCGGCGTGACGTCCGCGAGCGTCTCGCTCGCCTGGGACGCGGCGAGCGACAACGTCGGCGTGGTCGCGTACGACGTGTACCAGGGCGGCACGCTCGCCCAGACGGTCACCGGCACCAGCGCGACGGTCTCCGGCCTCTCCCCCGCCACCGCGTACAGCTTCACGGTGAAGGCCCGGGACGCCGCCGACAACACCTCCCCCGCCTCCGACCCGCTCGCCGTCAGCACCGGGGACATCGCCGGGCAGGGCAGGTACGCCAAGGTCGGGTACTTCGCCCAGTGGGGCATCTACGGCCGCCAGTACTTCGTGAAGAACCTCGACACCTCGGGCAGCGCCGCCAAGCTCGACGTGGTCAACTACGCCTTCGAGAACATCGACCCCGTCAACCTCACCTGCCTCGCGGGCGTCACCAAGGGCACCACCGCCGACCCGGAGGACCCGGACCAGGGGACAGGAGCGGGCGACGCCGACGCCGACTACGCCCGCCCGATGAGCGCGGCGCAGTCCGTGGACGGCGTGGCGGACGACGGCTGGGGCGCACTGCGCGGCAACTTCAACCAGCTGAGGAAGCTCAAGGCCAAGTACCCGAACCTCAAGGTCGTGGTCTCGCTCGGCGGCTGGACGTACTCCAAGTACTTCTCGGACGCGGCGGCCACCGACGCCTCCCGGAAGAAGCTGGTCTCCTCCTGCATCGACACCTGGATCAAGGGCAACCTGCCGTCCTACAGCGGCGCAGGAGGCCCAGGCTCGGCAGCCGGGGTGTTCGACGGCATCGACATCGACTGGGAGTGGCCGGGCTCGCCCGACGGGCACCCGGGCAACCACTACAGCGCCGCCGACAAGGGCAACCTGACGCTGCTGCTGGCCGAGTTCCGCCGCCAGCTGGACGCCCTCGGCGGCCCACACAGGCTGCTGACGGCCTTCACCCCCGCCGACCAGAACAAGATCAACGCGGGCTGGGACCTCTCCCAGGTCTTCACCTCCCTGGACGTCGGCAACATCCAGGGTTACGACTTCCACGGCGCGGGCAGCGACAACTCCTGGGAGCCGAACCGCACCGGCCACCAGGCCAACCTGTACGCCTCCAGCACCGACCCGTACGGCTTCCACTTCAGCACCGACGCCGCCGTCCAGCTCTACCTGGCCGCCGGGGTCAACCCGCGCAAGCTGACCATCGGCATCCCGTTCTACGGCCGGGGCTGGCAGACCGTCACCGACGGCGGCGTGCACGGGCTCTGGCAGAGCGCGAACGGCGCAGCGCCCGGCCAGTTCCAGGAGGAGGCCGGGACACGCGGGTACAACAACCTGATCACCGGCGTGCCCGGCCTCACCGTCTACCACGACACCCAGGCCGTCGCCAGCTACGCCTACACCGGCGCGGGCGGCCAGTGGTGGACCTTCGACGACCCGTGGTCGATCACCCAGAAGGCCGCCTACGTGAAGGCCGAGGGGCTGCTGGGCACCATGATCTGGGAGATGTCCGGCGACACCCCGACGGGCACCCTGATCAGCACCCTCGACAGTGGCCTGAAGTGACGCCGCCGAGGGAGCCCTGCCGTCACCGGGCGGCGATCGCCGCCAGCCGCCGCGCGGCGCGGTAGTCGCGCAGCACCTGGGCGAAGGTGGTGTGCCCCTGCGTGGTCCGGGCGAAGGCCCGCCACGCGGGGGCGACCAGGCAGACGGCGGCGTGGAAGAGGTACGGCCGGCGCTCGAAGGCGTCCAGCATCACCTTGCCCGCTCGCATCTCGACGCCCAGCCCGGCCTTGATCGCGAAGGCGTAGTTCAGCGCCTGCCGCCGCACGTCCGCCGAGCCGTTCGCCTCGGCGACCTTGACGGCCCACTCGCCCGCGAGCCGCCCGGAGCGCAGCGCGTACGAGATGCCCTCGCGGGTCCACGGCTCCAGCAGCCCGGCCGCGTCGCCCGCGACGAGCACCCGGCCCCGGGAGAGCGGCGAGTCCTCGGCGCGGCAGCGCGTCAGGTGGCCGGATTCGATGCTGGGCGTGAACCCGGCCAGGCCCAGGCGGCCGATGTAGTCGGCCAGGTACTGCTTCGTCCGCTCGCCGTCGCCGCGCGCCGAGATGACGCCGACGGTGAGGGTGCCGGAGTCGGTCTTCGGGAAGACCCAGCCGTAACTGCCGGGCAGCGGGCCCCAGTCGAGGTGGATCCGCCCGGCCCAGGCCTGCGAGACGGACTCCGGCACGGGGATCTCGGCCTCCAGCCCCAGGTCGATCTGGTCGAACGTCACACCGACGTGCCGCCCGACCCGGCTCGCGCTGCCGTCCGCGCCGACCACCGCACGGGCCTCGACCCGGCGCCCGTCGGCCGTGGTGACGGCCACCGTCCGGGTGTCACCGCCCTGCTGCTCGACGCCCGTCACGGTGACGCCGGTGACCAGCACCGCCCCGGCCTGCTCGGCGGCCTGCACCAGGCGCAGGTCGAACTCGTCTCGGTTGACCAGCCCGAAGAGCATCCGCTTCGAGCGCCGGGTGCGGGTGAAGCGGCCGCTCAGCGCGAAGGTGACGGCGTGGATGCGGTCCTGCAGCGGCAGCTTGAAGTCCGGCGGCAGGCTGTCCCGGGAGGGGCCGATGATGCCGCCGCCGCAGGTCTTGTAGCGGGGGTGCTCGGCCTTGTCCAGGAGCAGCACCCGCCGCCCCTGGGTGGCGGCCGCGTGCGCCGCCGAGGCCCCGGCCGGCCCGGCGCCGACCACGACCACGTCCCAGACGCCGTCGAGCGGATCGGGCTCGCCCACCCCGGCGGGGTCGGGCAGGGCGGTGGGGTCGATGCGGTCTCGGCCGAGGGAGCTACCGGAATCAGTCACGACCACCAATCCTAGAGGCTCCACCAACGGACCAGCCATGCCCCGGGCCGGGGCTCGCCGGGTCCTATGATCGGACGACCCCTTGTACCGCTCCCCGACCAACCCCTCGGAGAAGTTGATGACCCAGCAGTCCCTGGCGGCGGCCGTCCGATCCCTGATGCCCCGCGCCAAGGCCGACCTGGCCGAGCTGGTGGCCTTCCCGTCCGTCGCCGACCCCCGGCAGTTCCCGGTCGAGGAGTGTGAGAAGGCGGCCCGCTGGGTCGCCGACGCCCTCGCCGCCGAGGGCCTGACGGGCGTTCGGCTGATCGACACCCCGGACGGCACCCAGTCGGTGTACGCCGAGCTGCCCGGCCCGGCCGGCGCGCCGACGGTGCTGCTCTACTCGCACTACGACGTGCAGCCGCCGCTGGACGACGCCGGCTGGCACAGCCCGGCCTTCGAGCTGACGGAGCGCGACGGCCGCTGGTACGGGCGCGGCGCGGCCGACTGCAAGGGCAACCTGCTGATGCACCTCACCGCCCTGCGCGCCCTGCGCGCGACGGACGGCAGCTACCCCGTCGGCCTGAAGGTGATCGTCGAGGGCTCCGAGGAGCAGGGCACCGGCGGCCTGGAGCGGTACGCCGAGGCCCACCCCGGGCTGCTCGCCGCCGACGCCATCGTGATCGGCGACACCGGCAACTTCGCCGCCGGCCTGCCGACCGTCACCGCCTCGCTGCGCGGCATGACGGTCGTGGAGCTGGCGATCACCACCCTCGGCGGCAACCTGCACTCGGGCGCCTTCGGCGGCGCCGCCCCGGACGCGCTGCAGATCCTCGTCCGCGTCCTCGCCTCGCTGCACGACGAGCACGGCGACGTCGCCGTCCAGGGCCTGCGGACGGACCAGGCCTGGTCCGGCGTCGAGTACACCGAGGAGCAGTTCCGGGCCGACGCCAGGGTGCTGGACGGCGTCGAGCTGACCGGCACCGGCAGCGTCGCGGACCGCCTCTGGGCCCGCCCGTCCGTCACCGTCCTCGGCATCGACGCACCGCCGGTGATCGGCGCGACCTCCTCCGTGCAGTCCGCCGCCAAGGCCCTGGTCAGCCTCCGCATCCCGCCGGGCACCGCCCTGAAGCCCGCTCAGGACGCCCTCGTCGCCCACCTCGAAGCAGCGGTCCCGTTCGGCGCGCAGGCCGTCGTCACCCGGCTCAGCGGTGGCGAGCCCTTCAGCGCGGACACCACCGGCCCGGCGTACGAGGCCATGGGCGCGGCCATGCTCGAGGCCTTCGGCAAGGAGATGGTCGCCTCCGGCGAGGGCGGGTCCATCCCGCTCTGCAACACCCTGCGCACCCTCTACCCGCAGGCGGAGATCGTGCTGATCGGCGTCGAGGAGCCCACCACCCAGATCCACGCCGTCAACGAGAGCGTCGACCCGCTGGAGCTGGAGCGGATGGCCCTCACCGAGGCCCTCTTCCTGCAGAAGTACGCCTCGCTGCACAACTGACGCCGGCTCACGCGCTCACCCTCAGCGACTCCGGCCGGCCGCCAACCGGACGGCCGGAGTCCGGCGCTGCCCCGTGCCGAGCAGCACGGACGCGACGCCCGCCAGCGCGAGCACCCGCCACAGCACGTCGCCGCCGCGCACCGCGAGGCCCTCGGCGAGGCGTACGGCCCGGTCCGGAGCGTGGGCGGCGACCACCAGGGCGAGGTCCGCGCGTGCCGCCTCCTCGAAGTCGCGGTCGCCGATCATCGAGATGACCTCCAGCGCCCGGCCGGGCCCGGTGACCGCGACGGCCGCTGCGGCGGCGGCCAGCGCCTCCGCCCGCTGCGCCCGGTCGGTGATGCCGTCGGCGATCCGGACAGCCCGGTCCGGGTCGGTGGCCGCGACCGACCGGGCGACTCCGGCCAGGGCGTGCGGGCGCTGCCTCCGGTCGGCGAGCGATGCCACCAGGCTCAGCGCCCGGTCGGGGTCGACGAGTGCCACGGCCTCCGCGACGGCGGGCGCCGCCCACGGGTCGTAGCGGTCGGGGAGCAGCCGCAGGGCCCGGCCCGGGTCGGTGGCCGCCACCGACCGGGCGACACCGGCCAGCGCCACCGTACGGGAGTACCCGGCATCGATCCCGGCGGCGATCTCCTCGGCCCGGTCCGGGGCGAACTCGGCGACGGCCGAAGCGAATTCGGCGGCCGACTGCGGGCTCCACCCGGCGGGCGGGGCCGCGCCCAGGATGTACGTGTCGAGGACGTACGTCCCGTTGCCGGGACGCCGGGGGTCCTCGGCCTTCACGATGTCCGCCAGTGCCTTGGCCCGGTACGCCTCGTGGAAGTCGCGCACGCTGTCCACGGCACGGCGGAGATCGGTGGCGGCGACGGCCACCGCGATGTCGGCCAGCACCGACTGCCTGCGGTCCTCGTCCTCCAGGGTGGCGGCGAGGCCCAGCGCCGTCGCCTCGGCGACGCCCGCGAGCACCGGCGCGACCGCGGCGAGGCAGACCCGCCGGAGCTGCTTGCTGCGGGCCTCGGCCGTGAGCCGCAGCGCCTGGTCGAGCGCCGTGGCGGCGTGGTCGGCGGGCGAGGCGGCCGTGGCGGGAGGTGGGGTCACTTGCCGAGCTCCTCGGCCAGGGCCGCGCGCCGGGCGAACGTCTCGTCCATCGACGCGGCCATCTCGCGCAGGGCCGACTTGCGGTCCCGCTGGGAGAGCCGGTCCAGGTACAGCTGACCGTGCAGGTGGTCCGTCTCGTGCTGGAGGCACCGGGCGAAGTAGCCGTGGCCCTCGATCACCAGCGGCCCGCCGTCCTTGTCGAAGCCCCGGACGACGGCATGGTCCGGGCGGGCCACCGTCCGGTAGGGGCCGGGGACGGACAGGCACCCCTCGTCCTCCTCGACCAGCCTGCGCCGCTCGGCGGGCAGCTCGCCCAGGACGGGGTTGGCGATGTGCCCGACGTGCCGGACGCCCCAGTCGTCCGTGATGTCCCACACGAACAGCTGGAGGTCCACGTCGACCTGGTTCGCGGCGAGCCCCGCACCCTCGGCCACCTGGTTGGTGGCGAACATGTCGTCGATCAGCCGGGCCAGCTCCGGCGTCCCGAACCCGGTCACCTCCCGGCACCGGCGGTGCAGGATCTCCTCCCCGACGACCGTGATCCGGCGCACCGCTCCCCGCTCGACCTCCGGCGCGAGCAGCGGGTACGCGTCGACGTGCTCGCCCTGCACCCGCACCCGGCGGTCCTTCGGGGTGTCATCGAGCTGAACTGTCATCGGTCTTCTCCTCCTCGGGGTTCCGAGCGAGCATTCCAGACGAGTCGCCGGGGAGCTTTTCATTTCGCGGGCCCAGCCGCTCTCCACCCAGAACTGTGATCTTCAGCCGGGCCCGTTGTGGCGCTCGCCCGACAGGTGATTGGCTTCGACGCATGGATGCAGGGCGAGCCTTCCCCACCCGCACAGGCGGGCTGACGTGCCGTCCGGGCCCGGCGGCGGCGCCCCCGCTCGACCCCGAACTGCGGCTCGCGCTGGCAGCCCTGGGAGAGCGGGCCGGCGGGCCGGTCACCCCGGAGAACCTCGCCGCCCGGCAGGCCCGGGACGCAGCGGCCCGCCCCCGGCCGACCGCCCGGGAGCTCGCTGCCGACGGCCGCTTCGAGGTGACGGAGCTGCACGCCCCGGGCCCGCCGGGCGCGCCGGACGTCACACTCGTGAGCGCCCGGCCCGCCGGTGTCGCACGGCCGCTGCCGCTGCTGTACTACCTGCACGGCGGCGGGATGATCATGGGCAACGCCTGGTCGGTGCTCCCGCAGCTGCTGCGCGAGTGGGCCCTCCCACTGGAGCTGGCCGTCATCTCCGTCGAGTACCGGCTGGCCCCGCAGGCGCAGTACCCCGGCCCGGTCGAGGACTGCTACGCCGGCTTCACCTGGGCGGCCGAGCACGCGGCCCGCCTGGGCATCGACCCGGACCGCATCCTCCTCGGCGGCAAGAGCGCCGGCGGCGGGCTCGCCGCCGCACTCGCCCTGCTCACCCGTGACCGGGGCGGGCCCGTGCCGATCGGGCAGCTGCTCCTGTGCCCGATGCTCGACGACCGCGGCACCACATTCTCCAGCCGCCAGATGACCGGCCTCGACACCTGGGACAGCACCTCCAACGCGACCGCCTGGCAGGCCCTGCTCGGCGACCGGTACGGCGCTGCGGACCTGCCGCCCTATGCGGCCCCCGCCCGCGCCACCGACCTGGCCGGCCTGCCCCCGGCCTACATCGACGTCGGCTCGGCCGAGACCTTCCGGGACGAGGACGTGGCCTACGCGAACGCGATCTGGCAGGCCGGCGGCGAGGCCGAACTGCACGTCTGGCCAGGCGCCTTCCACGGCTTCGACACCTTCGCCCCCCAGGCGGCCCTCAGCCAGGACGCCCGCGCCGCCCGCACCCGCTGGCTCCGCCGCCTCCTCGCCCGTACCGCCGTTCCTGCGGGCACCGGAAGCCGTTCGACAGGCGCGGCCGGGGTGGACCATGATCCACACTCGTGACGATGCCGACGCACCTCCTGATCCGGGCCGCCGCGCGCAACAACGCCGAGTGGTGCGCCGCGATGAGCCGATCGCACGGCCTGGTCGGCGAGTTCGGCGCACAGGCCTGGGCCGCCCCGGCCCGGACGCCGCTGTACTACCCCGACGCGGTGACGCTGCTGCCGGGTGCCGACCCGGCCGCGCTGGCAGCCCAGGTCGACACCACCGCGCCCGGTGCCTCCGTCAAGGACAGCTTCGCCGACCTCGACCTGACGGCCTCCGGCTTCGAGGTGCTGTTCGAGGCACAGTGGATCCACCGCCCGGCGGGTGCGCCCGCCACCGCATCGGACCTCGCCTGGGCTGTGGTCCGAGACCCGGACGCGCTGCGCGCCTGGGCCCTCGCCTGGGGCGGCGCGGACGGCAACGCGGACCTCTTCCGGCCTGAACTGCTCGACGACCCGGCCACGTTCGTGCTCGCCGGACAGCCGGCCGACGGCCGCGTGGTCGTCGGAGCGGTGGCAAGCCGCAGCGACCAGGCGGTCGGAATCTCCAACGTCTTCGCGCTGGACGGCAACCCCGACGCGGCCTGGCCGGTCGTACTCGACGCGGTGCACCGGCTGTTCCCCACCCTGCCGGTGGTCGGCTACGAGCACGGCGACAACCTGGCGGCCGCCCTCCGCCACGGCTTCGAGCCGGTCGGTCCGCTGCGGATCTGGCTTCACGCCTAGGCTGTCAGACCCCTGCGTGGCTCCGGCTCGGCTCGCGCCGCCGCCGGGCGAGCAGGCGGGACGCGCCCGCGTAGACCACGAGGCCCGCGGCCAGCCCGGCGCCGCCGCCGAAGCAGAACTCCCCGACGAAGTCCCGCTCCCCGCGGGCCAGCCGCTGCACGACCCCGGCCACCGTCGCGACGGCCAGCCCGCCGAGCACGGCGCGCCGCACGCGCGGCCGCACCGGCTCGGTGAGCGGCTGCGCCTCGGCGCCGCTGCGGGCCACCCGTCGCAGGTGCAGGCCGATGTACCCGAGGCCGAGCAGCGAAGTCCCGTACTGCAGTGCGGCATGCAGCGGCACTCCAGCGACGGGGTGGTCGAGCACCGGGAAGGCCCGGACGCCGGCCGCGCCGTCGTGGGTGAAGGAGTCCCAGAAGACGTGGGTGGCCGCCCCGATCACGGCGGAGGCCGCGAACCACCCCGGCCGCCCCTTCGCCCCCGGGCCCGTCCACCCACCGGCGGGTGCGGTCGCAGCCTCGGCGACCGCCGCCCAGCGCCCGGGGAGCAGCGCGACCACGGGCCCGCGCAGCAGGCCGTGCCAGAGCGCCACCAGGGCGCCCGCGACCGCCAGGTCCGCCGTCGGCACGGCCCACCACTGGTGGATCAGATCCCCGACGGCGAAGGCCCCGGGCAGGAACGATTCGGCGTAGTACGGCACATCCGGTGCCATCGAGCCCGCAACCAGCGCCGAGGCGATCAGCGGCCCCCGCCCCCGGGCACCGTCCAGCATCGGAAGGACGGCGGCGGGATGGCTGAACGTGAAAGGCATGGCCCCATCCTGCCCCGCCCACGAAAGCCGTACCAAACCCGCGACGACCCGACCCCCAGCCGCACCCCGAGGCCGGGCACCTCACTCCGTCCTCGGCACCCCGTCCACCCTGGGCGCCCGCCTGGCCCCGTCCGCGGTGGGCACGCCGGCCTCCAGGTACCGCAGCTCGCCGCGCTCGCGGGCGTCGAGCGCCGCGCCGAGCCGCCGCTGCCGGGCCGGCGGCAGCAGCGCGCCGGCCTCCTCCAGGGTGACCAGCCGCCAGCCGCGCAGCTCCTCGGGCGGCAGCCGCAGGGCGGCGAGCGCGTTGCCGGAGAGCCGGCCACCGTCGTAGACCAGCCGCAGGCCGCCCCGGCGCGGGCCCGTCCGGGGCTCCCAGTCGACGGCGAGCAGCCGCAGGGCGGAGGTCTCCAGCCGCAGCCCGAGCTCCTCGGCAACCTCCCGCTGGGCGGCGTCGGTGGGCGCCTCCCCGCGCTCGACGACCCCGCCCGGGAACTCCCAGGACGGCTTGTAGACGGGGTCGACCAGCAGCACCCTGTCCTGCTCGTCGAAGAGCAGTACGGCGGCCGCGACGGTGTCGCCGGTCGAGTCGGTGCTCTGGACGATGGGGCAGCGGGCCGTCCCGTCCTTGATCAGCTCGGCGAGCCGTTCGGCCGTCCGGACGGCGTCCAGCCCGCCGGTGTCGACCAGCTCGGCGTCGCGGGTCAGCCAGCGTTTCGCGTGCCGGTACTGCGGGAGGTGTTCGAGGCACCAGGTGCGGATCCGGGCGCTGGCCGCCGGATCACCGGGGCACTCCTCCCGAGCCGCGATCCGTTCTTGCAGGATCGTTTCCGCAGCATCCAGGACGAAGTGGTGCACCGCCAGCCCCCGGGCCGCCAGTGCGCCGAAGAGCTCGTCCCGGTAGTCCTCCCGCAGCAGCGTCATCGGCACCACCAGCGGCCCCGGCACCTCCGCGAGCAGCGCTGTCGCGACCTCCGGCACCAGTCGGCGCCAGGAGGGCAGGTCCTGGTAGTCGGAGACCGGCGTCATCCGGTCCGCGGGCAACAGCCTGCGCAGCTCCTGCCCGACCGTCTCCGGGTCGAACAGCAGGCTGCCGGGCAGCAACTCGACCAGTTCACGGCAGGCACTCGTCTTGCCCACCCCGAACGCGCCATTGACCCAGACGATCACAGCATCCCCTGCCTTCGCTTCCCCCGGCACCCTCGTGCCGGGGCCCACCACCCCAGGTGGTACCCGCCCCGGGCCGGTGCCCATGCCTCCGCCAAGGCCACTCCCCCACCGGGTCCTACTCCAGCAGCTGCTTCTTGAGCACCTTGCCCATCGCGTTGCGCGGCAGCTCCTCGACCAGCACCACCCGCCGGGGCCGCTTGTGGGCCGACAGCCGCTCGGCGACGAACGCGCTCAGCTGCTCCCCCGTCACCGCGCCGTCGGCGATCACGTACGCGACCACCACCTGCCCGAGGTCAGCATCCGGCGCGCCGACGACCGCCGCGTCGGCCACCGCCGGGTGGTCCCGCAGGGCGGCCTCGACCTCGCCCGCGCCGATCCGGTAGCCGCCGCTCTTGATCAGGTCGACGGAGGCCCGGCCGACGATCCGGTGGAAGCCGTCCGGGCCGATCACCGCGACGTCCCCGGTCCGGAACCAGCCGTCGGCCGTCCAGGCCTCCGCATCGGCGTCCGGCCGCCCGAGGTAGCCGGAGAAGAGCGTGGGGCCGCAGACCTGGAGCTCACCGACCGTCTCGCCGTCGTTCGGTACGGGGGCGCCGTCCTCGCCGACCAGCCGGGTCCGGACGCCCTCCACCGGCAGCCCGACGCTGCCGGGGCGGCGTTCGCCGTCGGCCCGGGTGCTCACGGTGATGAGCGACTCCGTCATGCCGTAACGCTCGATCGGGGCCTGCCCGGTGAGCGCGGCCAGCCGCTCGAAGACGGGGACGGGCAGCGGTGCACTGCCGGAGACCAGCAGCCGCGCCGAGGCCAGCTCCTTCGCCGCGCCTTCGTCCGCCGCCAGCCGTGACCAGACGGTCGGCACCCCGAAGTACAGGCTCCCGCGCGCCTCCGCGTACGCCCCCGGCGTGGGCCGCCCGGTGTGCACCAGCCGACTGCCGGTCCGCAGTGCGCCGAGCACGCCGAGCACCAAGCCGTGCACGTGGAACAGCGGCAGGCCGTGCACCAGGGTGTCGTCGGCGGTCCACTGCCAGGCGTCGGCGAGCGCGTCCAGTCCGGCGGCGACGGCCGAGCGGTGGATCACCGCGCCCTTGGGCGCTCCGGTGGTGCCCGAGGTGTACAGCACGAAGGCCGTACGCTCCGGCGCGGGCTCGGTGAGCGCGCCCCCCGAACGGGCCGTCAGCTCCACCTGGAAGGTTTCAACTCCGTCCACCTGGCTGTCGCCCGCCCCGACCGCCAGCAGCGCCGCCCCCGAGTCCCGCAGGATGTGGTCGCGCTCCTTCGGCCCCGAGTCCGGCGGCAGCGGCACCACCGGCACGCCCGCCAGCAGCCCGCCCACCACGGCGACCACCGTCTCGGCGGAGGGTCGCGCCAGCACCGCGAGCGCGGGCGCCCCCGCCACCCGCCCGGCGAGCGCCGTCGCCGCGCCGAGCAACTGCTCCCGCGACATCGCGTACCCGTCGATCCGCAGCGCGTCGGCCTCGTCCCGGACGCCACCCGCCAGTGCCGTCAGCAGCGGCCGCGCCGCACCTTCTCCCATGCCTCGGGACTCTAGCGGCCCGGGTACGCCGAAGGGCGCGGTCCCGGAAAACCCGGGGCCGCGCCCTTCGGTGCAACGCTGCTGCTCAGCCCTTGCGAGCCTGCACCTCGGCGGTCAGCTGCGGCAGGACGGCGAACAGGTCACCGACGACGCCGTAGTCGACGAGCTCGAAGATCGGCGCCTCGGGGTCCTTGTTGATCGCGACGATCGTCTTCGAGGTCTGCATGCCGGCCCGGTGCTGGATAGCGCCGGAGATGCCCGCCGCGACGTACAGCTGCGGCGAGACCTGCTTGCCGGTCTGGCCGACCTGGTTGGTGTGCGGGTACCAGCCGGCGTCCACGGCGGCGCGCGAGGCACCGACGGCGGCACCGAGCGAGTCGGCCAGCTGCTCGACCACGCCGAAGCCCTCGGCGGCACCGACACCACGGCCACCGGAGACCACGATCGCGGCCTCGGTCAGCTCGGGGCGGCCCGAGGAGACGCGCGCGGTGCGGGCGACGACCTTGGCGGCCTTGCCGGTGAACTCGACGGTCACGTTCTCCACGGTCCCGGCGGCCGGGGCGGCCTCGGGGCTGGTGGAGTTCGGCTTGACCGTGATGACCGGGGCGCCGTTCGACACCTTGGACTTCACCTGGAAGGAGGCGGCGAACACCGACTGGGTCGCGACCGGGGCGCCGTCGACGGCCTCCAGGTCGACGGCGTCGGTGATGATGCCGGAGCCCAGCCGCAGCGCGACGCGGGCCGCGATCTCCTTGCCCTCACCGGAGGAGGTGACCAGCACGGCCGCCGCCCCGGTGGTCTTGGCGATCTGCGCCAGCGCGTCGACCTTCGGGACGACCAACTGGTCGGCGAACTCGGCACCGTCGACGACGTACACCTTGACCGCGCCGAACTCGGCCGCCTTGGCGGCGATGTCGGCGGCGGCGGAGCCGGCACCCAGCACGACCGCCGAGGGCTCGCCGATGCGGCGGGCCAGGGTCAGCAGTTCGAGGGCCGGCTTGCGGACCACACCGTCGGCGTGGTCTACGAGGACGAGAGTCTCACCCATTGCTCAATGTCTCCTGTTTCTCCTGACTGCCCGTCGGCTCCACGAGCCGGGCAGCCACCACGTCAACGGGTCAGATGAACTTCTGCTCGGCGAGGAAGGTAGCGAGCTGCTTGCCGCCCTCGCCCTCGTCCTTGACGATCGTGCCGGCGGTGCGGGCCGGGCGGGCGGTGATGTCCTCGACCTTGGTCCAGGACCCGGCCAGGCCGACCTCGTCCGCGTCGATGCCCAGGTCGTCCAGGTCGTACTCCTGGACCGGCTTCTTCTTCGCGGCCATGATGCCCTTGAAGGAGGGGTAGCGCGCCTCGCCCGACTGGTCGGTCACGGAGATCACGGCGGGCAGCTCGGCCTCGACCTGCTCGGTGGCGGCGTCGCCGTCGCGGCGGCCCTTCACCGTGGTGCCGTCGAGGGTGACCTCGGACAGCAGGGTGGCCTGCGGCACGCCCAGGCGCTCGGCGAGCAGGGCCGGCAGCACGCCCATGGTGCCGTCGGTCGACGCCATGCCGCAGACGACCAGGTCGTAGCCGGTCTTCTCCAGCGCCTTGGCGATGATCGCCGAGGTGCCGATCACGTCGGTGCCGTGGATGTCGTCGTCGTTCACGTGGACGGCCTTGTCGGCACCCATCGACAGCGCCTTGCGCAGCGCGTCCTTGGCGTCGTCCGGGCCGACGGTCAGGACGGTCACCTCGGCGTCGCCGTGGGCCTCGGCGATCCGGAGCGCCTGCTCCACGCCGTACTCGTCCAGCTCCGAAAGGAGGCCGTCGACGCCATCCCGGTCGGTGGTGGTGTCGTCCTCGAAGCGACGGTCACCGGTCGCGTCGGGCACGTACTTCACACAGACAACAATCCTCAAGCTCACGGCCTGTCTCCTGTACTGGTCTCGTCCGGCGGCTGCGGCTGTGCAAGCGGGGCAGGAGACACACTCCAGGCCCAACTCCGGGCAGCGTATTCCTGTGCCCGTCCGGAACTTCCTGGCAGCATACTCGCCAGTAGCTTAGCCGTCACTACTGGCCAGTAGCTTAGCGCTGCAAGGTCCCGGCCAAGCGCCTCGCACCCCCTGAGTTCCCTGGCCGGGACAGGTGCGAGACAGCTGCACTGCCGTCTGCGCCCATCCTGCCCCAGTGCGGAGCCCCTACCCCCTGACTGCGCGGCAGATCCGCTGTGAGATTGAACGGTCTTGACAGATCCACTCGGCCGGACGCTCGTCCGCCACAAGCTGCCGCACCGCCCTTTCAGCAGCCTTAAGACACCCGTTTCCCGCAGTTCAGACGATCGCGCCGAGCGCCGCGATCACGTCCGCCCGCCGTGGCTGCCCCGCCGCCCGCCGCACCACCTGACCCGCGCCGTCCAGCACCAGAACGGTCGGCGTACGCAGGATCTCCAGGCGTCGCACCAGCTCAAGCCGCTCCTCCGCGTCGATCTCCACGTGCTCGACGCCCGGCACCATCCCCGCGACCTCCACCAACACCCGCCGGGTCGCCCGGCACGGCTGGCAGAACGCCGACGAGAACTGCACCAGCGTCGCCCGCTCCCCGAGCGCCGACCCCAGCTCCGCCGCCGACAGCCGTACCGCCTGCTCCCCGCCCACCATCCACCACCAATTCATCAGGTCCGACGCCGCTCAAGTGTGCGGCATCACACCGCCCGGACCGGACGGGTGCGGGATGCATCACGTCGGAGAGACCCTCAGGTGACAGACCGCACCCCTTCGGGGGATCATTCCCATGTACCACCCGTGGCAGCCGCGGCGTGCCGCTGACTCCGTCGGCCCACCCTCCTCCCGGGTACCGCCGAACCGGGCACCTCGCCCGTGGGAAGTTAGGGCTGACCCCGTGGCAGAGTTCGTCTACCCGCCAGTGATCCGTACGGCGCTCGCCGTCTTCCGCACGCTCGACGTGCGGATCAAGATCGAGGGCGCCGAGAACATCCCCGTCACCGGAGGCGCGGTGCTGGTGAGCAATCACATCAGCTACCTGGACTTCCTCTTCGCCGGGCTGGGAGCCTTCCGTGGCGGAAAGCGGAAGACCCGCTTCATGGCCAAGGACGACGTCTTCAAGCACGGCATCTCCGGCCCGCTGATGCGCGGCATGAAGCACATCCCGGTCGACCGCACCGACGGCCAGCCCGCGTACGACGCCGCCGTCGCCGCACTGCGGGCCGGCGAGGTCGTCGGGGTCTTCCCCGAGGCGACGATCAGCCGCTCGTTCATGCTGAAGAAGTTCAAGACCGGCGCGGCCCGGATGGCAGCCGACTCCGGCGCCCCGCTGCTGCCCGTCATCCTCTGGGGCACCCAGCAGCTCTGGACCAAGGGCCGCCCGAAGACGCTGACCAAGCGTCACGTCCCCGTGACCATCATGATCGGCGAGCCGATCGTGCTCGCGCCCGGCGACAAGCCCGTCATGGTCACCCGCCGCCTGCGCGCCGCCATGAGCGAGATGCTCGACCGCGCCCAGCGCGAGTACCCGGCCGCCCCCGCCGGCCCCGAGGACTCCTGGTGGCTCCCCGCCCAGCTCGGCGGCACGGCCCCCACCCTGGAGACCGCCGAGGCCGAGGACGAGGCCGAGGCGGCCGCCAAGGCCGAACGCCGCGCCGCCCGGGGCTAGCTCGCCTCTGTCAGCTCGCCGCGTAGGCCGCCTGGAGGGCGGCAATGTCGAACTTGGTCATCGAGAGCATCGCCTCGGTGGCCTTTTTCGCTTTCACCGGGTCCGGGTCACCGACCATCTCCATCAGCACGGTCGGCACCACCTGCCAGGACAGCCCGTACTTGTCCACCAGCCAGCCGCAGGCCACCTCACTGCCGCCCTCGGTCAGCCGGTCCCAGTAGTAGTCCACCTCCGCCTGGTCGGCGCAGAAGATCTGGAACGAGACCGCCGGGGTGAACTTGTACTCCGGCCCGCCGTTCAGCCCGATGAACTTCTGCCCGTTCATCTCGAACTCGACCACCATCACCGACCCGGCCGGCCCCGGCCCGGCGTCGGTGTACCGGCTGATCTTGCCGATCCTGGCGTTCTTGAAGATCGACGTGTAGTGGTTCGCCGCCTCCTCGGCCTGCCCGTCGAACCACAGGCATGTGACGAAACCCTCGGAAGTCATCGGTACCTCCTGTATCCGAGCGCGGAGCCCTGTCCGGACCCCGTCCGTACCAGATACATGGTCCCGCCGCCCGCCCGGCACCGCGACCTCGCACAAGGGGTTTTCATCCGTTCGGCAGCTCCGAGCCCGGATATGCGAAAGGCCCCCATCCGTTCCCGGATGGGGGCCTTTCGTGAATGATTGTTCGGCGGCGTCCTACTCTCCCACAGGGTCCCCCCTGCAGTACCATCGGCGCTTTGAGGCTTAGCTTCCGGGTTCGGAATGTAACCGGGCGTTTCCCTCACGCTATGACCACCGAAACACTATGAAACCAGATGACCGCACCACCCCTGGCCAGGGATGGGGTCGTTGTTTCAGAACAACACAGTGGACGCGAGCAACTGAGGACAAGCCCTCGGCCTATTAGTACCGGTCAGCTCCACCCCTTACAGGGCTTCCACATCCGGCCTATCAACCCAGTCGTCTACTGGGAGCCTTACCCTCTCAAGGAGGTGGGAACATTCATCTCGAAGCAGGCTTCCCGCTTAGATGCTTTCAGCGGTTATCCCTCCCGAACGTAGCCAACCAGCCATGCCCTTGGCAGGACAACTGGCACACCAGAGGTTCGTCCGTCCCGGTCCTCTCGTACTAGGGACAGCCCTTCTCAATATTCCTACGCGCACAGCGGATAGGGACCGAACTGTCTCACGACGTTCTAAACCCAGCTCGCGTACCGCTTTAATGGGCGAACAGCCCAACCCTTGGGACCTACTCCAGCCCCAGGATGCGACGAGCCGACATCGAGGTGCCAAACCATCCCGTCGATATGGACTCTTGGGGAAGATCAGCCTGTTATCCCCGGGGTACCTTTTATCCGTTGAGCGACGGCGCTTCCACAAGCCACCGCCGGATCACTAGTCCCTGCTTTCGCACCTGCTCGACCCGTCGGTCTCACAGTCAAGCTCCCTTGTGCACTTACACTCAACACCTGATTGCCAACCAGGCTGAGGGAACCTTTGGGCGCCTCCGTTACTCTTTAGGAGGCAACCGCCCCAGTTAAACTACCCACCAGACACTGTCCCTGATCCGGATCACGGACCCAGGTTAGACATCCAGCACGACCAGAGTGGTATTTCAACGACGACTCCACAACAACTGGCGTTGCTGCTTCAAAGTCTCCCACCTATCCTACACAAGCCGAACCGAACACCAATATCAAGCTATAGTAAAGGTCCCGGGGTCTTTCCGTCCTGCTGCGCGAAACGAGCATCTTTACTCGTAATGCAATTTCACCGGGCCTATGGTTGAGACAGTCGAGAAGTCGTTACGCCATTCGTGCAGGTCGGAACTTACCCGACAAGGAATTTCGCTACCTTAGGATGGTTATAGTTACCACCGCCGTTTACTGGCGCTTAAGTTCTCAGCTTCGCCACACCGAAATGTGACTAACCGGTCCCCTTAACGTTCCAGCACCGGGCAGGCGTCAGTCCGTATACATCGCCTTACGGCTTCGCACGGACCTGTGTTTTTAGTAAACAGTCGCTTCTCGCTGGTCTCTGCGGCCGGCCCCAGCTCACCGAGTAAATCGGATCACCAGTTCCGGCCCCCCTTCTCCCGAAGTTACGGGGGCATTTTGCCGAGTTCCTTAACCATAGTTCACCCGAACGCCTCGGTATTCTCTACCTGACCACCTGAGTCGGTTTGGGGTACGGGCCGCCATGAAACTCGCTAGAGGCTTTTCTCGACAGCATAGGATCATCCACTTCACCACAATCGGCTCGGCATCAGGTCTCAGCCTTAATGAGTGACGGATTTGCCTATCACTCGGCCTACACCCTTACCCCGGGACAACCACCGCCCGGGTTGGACTACCTTCCTGCGTCACCCCATCGCTCACCTACTACCCTGTTGGGTCAGCGGCTCCACCACGTCCCATTGTCCGAAGACTCCGGGCCGGCTTCACGGCTTTAGCATTCAGAGGTTCGACGTTGGCGCTTCAAAGCGGGTACGGGAATATCAACCCGTTGTCCATCGACTACGCCTGTCGGCCTCGCCTTAGGTCCCGACTTACCCTGGGCAGATCAGCTTGACCCAGGAACCCTTGGTCAATCGGCGCAAGAGTTTCCCACTCTTGTATCGCTACTCATGCCTGCATTCTCACTCGTGAACCGTCCACAACTGGATTCCTCCGCTGCTTCACCCGGCACACGACGCTCCCCTACCCATCACAGCAGGCGTTGGCCCTTAATGCTGCAATGACACGACTTCGGTGGTGTGCTTGAGCCCCGCTACATTGTCGGCGCGGAATCACTTGACCAGTGAGCTATTACGCACTCTTTCAAGGATGGCTGCTTCTAAGCCAACCTCCTGGTTGTCTCTGCGACTCCACATCCTTTCCCACTTAGCACACGCTTAGGGACCTTAGTCGGTGTTCTGGGCTGTTTCCCTCTCGACCATGGAGCTTATCCCCCACAGTCTCACTGCCACGCTCTCACTTACCGGCATTCGGAGTTTGGCTAAGGTCAGTAACCCGTTGAGGCCCATCGCCTATCCAGTGCTCTACCTCCGGCAAGAAACACGTGACGCTGCACCTAAATGCATTTCGGGGAGAACCAGCTATCACGGAGTTTGATTGGCCTTTCACCCCTAACCACAGGTCATCCCCCAGGTTTTCAACCCTGGTGGGTTCGGTCCTCCACACGGTCTTACCCGCGCTTCAACCTGCCCATGGCTAGATCACTCCGCTTCGGGTCTTGGGCGTGCAACTCAATCGCCCTATTCGGACTCGCTTTCGCTACGGCTACCCCACACGGGTTAACCTCGCTACACACCGCAAACTCGCAGGCTCATTCTTCAAAAGGCACGCAGTCACGAGACAGATGGGCAAGCCCACTGTCCGACGCTCCCACGGCTTGTAGGCACACGGTTTCAGGTACTATTTCACTCCGCTCCCGCGGTACTTTTCACCATTCCCTCACGGTACTATCCGCTATCGGTCACTAGGGAATATTTAGGCTTAGCGGGTGGTCCCGCCAGATTCACACGGGATTTCTCGGGCCCCGTGCTACTTGGGAGAAGCTCAAGCAAGCCGTACAGATTTCGTCTACGGGGGTCTTACCCTCTACGCCGGACCTTTCGCATGTCCTTCGACTACCCATACGGTTTCTGACTCGCCGACCGGCCGGCAGACCGATCAAGAACTTTCCCACGACCCCGCACTGGCAACCCCTGCCGGGTATCACACCAGAACGGTTTAGCCTCATCCGGTTTCGCTCGCCACTACTCCCGGAATCACGGTTGTTTTCTCTTCCTGAGGGTACTGAGATGTTTCACTTCCCCTCGTTCCCTCCACACACCCTATGTGTTCAGGTGCGGGTGACAGCCCATGACGACTGCCGGGTTCCCCCATTCGGAAACCCCCGGATCAAAGCCTGGTTGACGGCTCCCCGGGGACTATCGCGGCCTCCCACGTCCTTCATCGGTTCCTAGTGCCAAGGCATCCACCGTGCGCCCTTAAAAACTTGGCCACAGATGCTCGCGTCCACTGTGCAGTTCTCAAACAACGACCAGTCACCCACCCTCAGACCCTCAACTGAGGACCCTCGAGTAGGACCGGCATCTCTGAAGCAACAACCACCGAAGTGGCCGTTCCCTCAGGACCCAACAACGTGCCCGACACACCCGACCGATAACCCGCCTTCCACGCCCCGAAGGACAGTACTAACGGAACCAACCGTGTGTGCCGAATAGTCAACGTTCCACCCATGAGCAACCGTGCGAGACATTCGCTCGCATCCGGCTATGTGCTCCTTAGAAAGGAGGTGATCCAGCCGCACCTTCCGGTACGGCTACCTTGTTACGACTTCGTCCCAATCGCTGGTCCCACCTTCGACGGCTCCCTCCCAAGGGTTAGGCCACCGGCTTCGGGTGTTACCGACTTTCGTGACGTGACGGGCGGTGTGTACAAGGCCCGGGAACGTATTCACCGCAGCATGCTGATCTGCGATTACTAGCAACTCCAACTTCATGGGGTCGAGTTGCAGACCCCAATCCGAACTGAGGCCGGCTTTTTGGGATTCGCTCCGCCTCGCGGCATCGCAGCCCTTTGTACCGACCATTGTAGCACGTGTGCAGCCCAAGACATAAGGGGCATGATGATTTGACGTCGTCCCCACCTTCCTCCGAGTTGACCCCGGCAGTCTCCTGTGAGTCCCCATCACCCCGAAAGGCATGCTGGCAACACAGAACAAGGGTTGCGCTCGTTGCGGGACTTAACCCAACATCTCACGACACGAGCTGACGACAACCATGCACCACCTGTATACCGACCACAAGGGGGCACCTATCTCTAGGTGTTTCCGGTATATGTCAAGCCTTGGTAAGGTTCTTCGCGTTGCGTCGAATTAAGCCACATGCTCCGCTGCTTGTGCGGGCCCCCGTCAATTCCTTTGAGTTTTAGCCTTGCGGCCGTACTCCCCAGGCGGGGAACTTAATGCGTTAGCTGCGGCACCGACGACGTGGAATGTCGCCAACACCTAGTTCCCACCGTTTACGGCGTGGACTACCAGGGTATCTAATCCTGTTCGCTCCCCACGCTTTCGCTCCTCAGCGTCAGTAATGGCCCAGAGATCCGCCTTCGCCACCGGTGTTCCTCCTGATATCTGCGCATTTCACCGCTACACCAGGAATTCCGATCTCCCCTACCACACTCTAGCCTGCCCGTATCGAATGCAGACCCGAGGTTAAGCCTCGGGCTTTCACATCCGACGTGACAAGCCGCCTACGAGCTCTTTACGCCCAATAATTCCGGACAACGCTCGCACCCTACGTATTACCGCGGCTGCTGGCACGTAGTTAGCCGGTGCTTCTTCTGCAGGTACCGTCACTTGCGCTTCTTCCCTGCTGAAAGAGGTTTACGACCCGAAGGCCTTCATCCCTCACGCGGCGTCGCTGCATCAGGCTTTCGCCCATTGTGCAATATTCCCCACTGCTGCCTCCCGTAGGAGTCTGGGCCGTGTCTCAGTCCCAGTGTGGCCGGTCGCCCTCTCAGGCCGGCTACCCGTCGTCGCCTTGGTAGGCCATTACCCCACCAACAAGCTGATAGGCCGCGGGATCATCCTGCACCGCCGGAGCTTTCCACCAACCCCCATGCGGAGGAAGGTCATATCCGGTATTAGACCTCGTTTCCAAGGCTTGTCCCAGAGTGCAGGGCAGATTTCCCACGTGTTACTCACCCGTTCGCCACTAATCCACCCGAAGGCTTCATCGTTCGACTTGCATGTGTTAAGCACGCCGCCAGCGTTCGTCCTGAGCCAGGATCAAACTCTCCGTGAATGTTTTCCGGATATCCGGTTCACACTCGCGTTGAGCGGCACGACAACCACCGGAATAGGTGGCCCCGTGCACTGCGTCCTCGCTGTGTTTTATTACTAAAGGAATCTCCAACCCGGAACGCCGAAACGATCCAGGCCGGGGATGTCAACATATCTGGCGTTGACTTTTGGCACGCTGTTGAGTTCTCAAGGAACGGACGCTTCCTTCAAGCCGCTCTCGCAAGCTCTCCGGGCGCTTCGTTCTTTCGTGTTTCAAGCTTATCAGATGTTTTCCGGCGGATTATCACCGGGCTCTTTCTGATTTGCTTTCCGCCTTTCGGCGCTCCCGAACTCTAGCAGAGTTTCTCGACCGGATTTCCGGCTCCGAATTGCTTCGGAGGAAGAACGCCCCGGTCGTGGGGCAACCCGGAGAACACTACGCCGATCCCCCGCCCCATGCAAACTGCCCTCCCCGAAGATCCAAGCGGATCCAGGGGAGGGCAGAGAGCAGCAAGGAAGGTGCAGGAAGCAGCAGAGGCGGTCAGCCCCGGCCCATCTCCTCCACGAGCGCGGCGGCGAAGGCGTCGATGTCGGCTTCGGTGGTGTCGAAGGCGGTCATCCAGCGGACCTCGCCGGTGTGCTCGTCCCAGAAGTAGAAGCGGTAACGCTTCTGCAGGCGCTCGCTGACCTCGCGCGGGAGGATCGCGAAGACCGCGTTGGCCTGGACGGGGCGGACGAGCGTCACGCCGTCGACGTCGCGTACAGCGGCGGCCAGGCGCTGGGCCATGGCGTTGGCGTGCGAGGCGTTGCGCAGCCAGAGGTCGCCGGCGAGCAGCGCCTCGAACTGTACGGAGACGAAGCGCATCTTCGAGGCGAGCTGCATCGACATCTTGCGCAGGTACTTGAGGTTGCTGACGCGCTCGGGGTTGAGCACGACGACGCACTCGCCGAGCATCAGGCCGTTCTTCGTGCCACCGAAGGAGAGCACGTCGACGCCCGCGTCGGTGGTGAAGGCGCGCAGCGGGAGGCCGAGTGCGGCGGCTGCGTTGGCGATGCGGGAGCCGTCCAGGTGGACGAGCATGCCGTGCTCGTGGGCGTGGTCGCAGATCGCCTTGATCTCTTCGGCGGTGTAGACGGTGCCGAGTTCGGTGTTCTGCGTGATGGAGACGGCGAGCGGCTGGGCGCGGTGCTCGTCCCCCCAGCCCCAGGCCTGCTGGTCGATGAGCTCGGGGGTGAGCTTGCCGTCGGGGGTGGTGATGGTGAGGAGCTTGATGCCCGCGATCTTCTCGGGGGCTCCGCACTCGTCGACGTTGATGTGGGCGGTGCCGGCGGCGATGACGGCGCCCCAGCGCGGGAGCAGCGCCTGGAGGGCCACGACGTTGGCGCCGGTGCCGTTGAAGACGGGGAACGCCTCGGCGCGGTCGCCGAAGTGCTTGCGGAAGACCGTCTGGAGGTGCTCGGTGTACTGGTCCTCGCCGTAGGCGACCTGGTGGCCGCCGTTGGCGAGGGCGATGGCGGCGAGGATCTCGGGGTGGATGCCCGCGTAGTTGTCGCTGGCGAAGCCGCGTACCGAGGTGTCGTGGTGGACCACGGCGTCGGTGTGGGGGCTCATCGGGCTGTCAGCCACAGGTGCTGTCCGTTCAGTTCTGCTGCCGGGCGGGCCCAGAGGCCCGCGAGGGTGTCGGCGAGGTCGGCGGTGTCGGTGAAGCCGGCGAACTTGGCGTTCGGCTTCTCGGCGCGC
The DNA here is from genome assembly GCF_052076145.1 of Kitasatospora sp. McL0602. NCBI lineage: Bacteria > Bacillati > Actinomycetota > Actinomycetes > Kitasatosporales > Streptomycetaceae > Kitasatospora > Kitasatospora sp. McL0602. The sequence continues at coordinate 588,171 of NZ_CP197246.1, forward strand.
ATCTCCGGGGAGACCAGGGCCTTGATCACCAGGATGGCAGCCGCGGCGGTGGGGGTGCCGTCCTCGGCGGTGGTCTCCTTGGTGAAGGAGTCCGCCATGGCGAGGGTCCAGGCCTCGGTGGCGGCCTTGGCCGCGGCGTACGCGGCGCCGCCCGAGGTCGGCTTGTGGGCGGCTGAGGCAGAGACCATGGCGTAGCGGCCGGACTCGCTGCGGAGCAGGGCGGGCTGGAAGGCCAGCGAGGTGTGCTGGAGAGTCCGGACGACGGTGTCGTGCAGGAAGTCCCAGTCGTCTATGCGGCTCTCGAAGAAGGTCTTGCTTCCGCGCCAGCCGCCGACCAGGTGGAGCAGGCCGTCGACGTGGCCGTGCTCGGCCTCCAGGTGGTCGGCCCAGTCGTGGACCTCCTGCGGGTCGAGGAGGTCGATGACCTGTCCGCTGACCTTTGCGCCGGGGACGGCGGTGCGGACGGCGGCCAGGGCGGCGTCGAGCCGCTGCTGGTCGATGTCGGCGCCGATGACGGTGGCACCGGCGGCGGCGAGGCGGCGCAGGACGGCCTGGCCGGCCGGGCCGCTGGCTCCGGCGACGGCGATGACCTTGCCGTCGAGGCGGGCGATGTCGGGGGTGGTGGTCACGCTGCGACTCCCTTGGCGCCGTTGCCGGTGATGCCGGTAGTGGCGGCGATCACGCCGCTGAGCTTCTTGGCGAGGGCCTCGTAGAACATGCTGAGGGGGAACTCGTCGGGCAGGACGGCGTCGCAGAGGGCCTTCTTGAGGGCCTTCTCGTCGGCGCCGGTGAGCGGGAGCGCCTCGGGGCCCTTGGCCCAGGTCGAGGCGGGGTGCGGGGTGAGGTACTGCGAGACGAGCTCGTACGCGGCGATCCAGTGGGCGGTCTTCGGCCGGTCGATGCCGTCGCGGTAGAGGGTCTCGATCTCGCCGCAGAGGGCGTTGGTGACGTCGGCGACGCGCTCCCAGTCGATGCTGAGGCGGTTGTCGCGCCAACGCAGCGCGTCGTGCTTGTGGAGGTAGGCGAAGAGCAGCTGGCCGCCCATGCCGTCGTAGTTGCGGACGCGGTCGCCGCTGACGGGGAAGCGGAAGAGGCGGTCGAAGAGGATCGCGTACTGGACGTCGCGGCCCTGCTCGTAGCCCTCGGCCCCCAGGCGGACGGCCTCCTTGAAGGCGGTCAGGTCACAGCGGAGCTCTTCGAGGCCGTACATCCAGAACGGGCTGCGCTGCTTGATCATGAAGGGGTCGAACGGCAGGTCGCCGTGGCTGTGGGTGCGGTCGTGGACGAGGTCCCACAGGACGAAGGTCTGCTGGGCGCGCGCCTGGTCGTCGAGCAGGCCGGCGGCGTCGGCGGGGATCTCCAGGCCGAGCTGGGCGACGGCGGAGGTGGTGACGGCGCGGAAGCGGGCGGCCTCGCGGTCGCAGAAGATGCCGCCCCAGGTGAAGCGCTCGGGGGCCTTGCGGACGGCGACGGTCTCCGGGAAGAGCACGGCGGAGTTGGTGTCGTAGCCGGCGGTGAAGTCGGTGAAGGTGATCGGCACGAACATCGGGTTGTCGAAGCGGGTGCGCTCCAGCTCGGCCAGCCACTCGGGCCAGACGACGTTCAGGAGGACGGCTTCGAGGTTGCGGTTCGGGTTGCCGTTCTGGGTGTACATCGGGAAGACGACGAGGTGCTGCAGGCCGTCCTCGCGCTGCGCGGCGGGCTGGAAGGCGAGCAGCGAGTCGAGGAAGTCGGGCTCGCGGTAGCCGGTCTCGCCCCATTTTCTGAGGTCGGTGAGGACGGCGGTGAGGTAGTCGGCGTCGTGCGGGAAGAGCGGGGCGAGCTCTTCGACGGCGCCGGTCACGGTCTCGACCAGGGGGTCGACGGTGTGGCGCTGGACGGCGGCCAGGTCGATGGAGCCGTCCTTGGACTGGAGCGGGCGCAGGGCCTCGACGGCGTCCTTGAGGCGGTGCCAGGCGGGGTGCGCGGCGGGGCCTGCGGCTGGCTGAACGGGAAGGTCGGCCGCCACAGCGAGCCCTGGCGAAAGATTCTGCATCTGAGACTCACTTAGACAGGAGTTATTTCGACAGAGACACCATAAGTTCGAGAGGTTCTCCTGTTCAAGGGGGGTCGGGTCGGGAGACGACGCGCCGACCTGCTGTCCGGCATGTGGACACCGTTCTGGATCATCTGGACAGATCCACGGATGGGATGCGAACCTCCCGTCATGCTCCCGGCGGACCTCACCCGGCGTGTCGGCCAGGTGGCCGAGCGCCACATCGGCCTGCTCCGGGTGTGCTCCTGTTGTCGCGCGCACGGCTGTCGCTGCCGCCGCTGACGCCCGCTCGGGAGGCACCGCGGAGACGCTGCCGTACGCCGACCATGCCCCGGGCCCCGCAGCGCCGCCACCGGAGATTCCCGGTGTTCCCGCCCACTGCGCCGGGCACTCTCCCCCACGGTGTCCCGTCTCTCCCCTTCCTCATGTCTGGAGCCCTGCCATGACCTCTGCCCCTGCCCTGCGCCCGGCCCGGCTCGCGCCGCTGGCCGCCCTGCTCGTCGTCGCGGCCACCGCTCTGAGTGCCTGCGCCCCGCAGGACGCCACGACCTCGGCGCCGAGCGGCTCGGCGGCCGCCGGGTGCGTGAAGGGGCAGCTGGGCACCCACAAGGCGGGCACGCTGACGGTCGGCACGGACAAGCCGGCGTACGCGCCCTGGTTCTCCGACGACAAGCCGGAGAACGGGAAGGGCTTCGAGTCGGCGGTCGCCTACGCGGTGGCGGACCGGCTCGGCTACGCCACGGACAAGGTCAGCTGGGTGGTGAGCCCGTTCAACAAGGCGTTCGCCCCCGGGGCCAAGGACTTCGACTTCGACATCAACCAGGTCTCGGTCAACGACGAGCGGAAGAAGGCCGTGGACTTCTCCTCCGGCTACTACGACGTGCGTCAGGCCGTGGTGGCGCTGAAGACGTCCAAGCTCGCGGGGGCGAAGAGCCTGGCCGACCTGAAGGGCGCGAAGCTCGGCGCACAGGTCGGCACGACGAGCCTGGCGACGATCACCGAGCAGATCAAGCCCTCGGCGCAGCCCTCGGTCTTCGACGACAACGACCTGGCGAAGGCGGCCCTGAAGAACGGCCAGATCGACGCGCTGGTGGTCGACCTGCCGACCGCCTTCTACATCACCGGCGCCGAGGTGACCGACGCCGCCGTGGTCGGCCAGCTGACCGGCAGCGGCAACGGCACCGAGCAGTTCGGCCTGGTGCTGGACAAGGGCAGCGCGCTGACCACCTGCGTCTCGCAGGCCGTGGACTCGCTGCGGGCCGACGGCACGCTGGCCAAGTTGGAGAAGCAGTGGCTGTCGGACGCCGTCTCCGCGCCGGTGCTGAAGTGAGCGGTGCTGAAGTGAGCCCGGCCGACACTCTGAGCCCGGTCGGCACCGAGCCGTACCGCCCGTCCGAGCGGCGGCTCGCCCGCGAGGCGTACCGGCGCGGGCGGGCCCGGCGCTCGGCGCTGATCGCGGCGGTGAGCACGGGGGCGACGGCACTCGTGCTCTACCTCGTCGTGGTCAACTCGCCGGGGTGGCAGCGGACCAGGGAGACCTTCTTCAGCGCGCACTACGCGAAGCAGGCGCTGCCGGAGGTGCTCAAGGGGCTGCGGGTCAATCTGGAGCTGATGGCCGGCTGCGGGGTGCTGATCCTCGCGTTCGGCCTGCTGCTGGCGGTGCTGCGGACGCTGCGCGGGCCGGTCTTCCTGCCGGTGCGGCTGCTGGCGACGGTGTACGTCGACTTCTTCCTAGGCCTGCCGATGATCATCTGCCTGCTGATCATGATCACCGGCGTGCCCGCCCTCCGGCTGACCGGCGTCACCACCGACCCGCTGCTGCTCGGCGGCGCGGCGCTGGTGCTGACGTACTCGGCGTACGTCGCCGAGGTGTTCCGCGCGGGCATCCAGTCGGTGCACCCGAGCCAGCGCGCGGCGGCCCGGTCACTGGGGCTGAGCAACGCCCAGGCGATGCGGTACGTGGTGCTGCCGCAGGCCGTGCGGCGGGTCGTGCCACCGCTGCTCAACAACCTGGTCTCGCTGCAGAAGGACACCGGGCTGGTCTCGATCGGCGGCGTGATCGACGCGGTGTACGGCGCGAAGATCATCACCTCGCAGACCTTCAACTACACCCCGTACGTCGTCGCCGCGCTGGTCTTCATCGCGCTGACGGTGCCGATGACCCGCTTCACCGACTGGGTGACGGCCCGGTCCAACCGCCGCCAGCACCAGGGAGGGGCCGTATGACCGAGGCCGCGCTCGCCACCGCACCCGAGCCGACCGCCCAGCCCGTGCTGCGGCTGGAGTCCGTCCGCAAGAGCTTCGGCGCCCAGGTGGTGCTGCGCGACATCAACATCGACGTGCCCGCGCACTCCGTCACGGCGCTGATCGGCGCCTCCGGGTCGGGCAAGTCGACGCTGATGCGCTGCGCCAACCTGCTGGAGGACATCGACGACGGCGCGATCTTCCTGGACGGCGCGGACATCACCGATCCGCGCGCGCAGCAGGACGAGGTGCGGCGGCGGATCGGGGTGGTGTTCCAGGCGTACAACCTCTTCCCGCACATGACCGTGCTGGACAACATCACCCTGGCGCCGCGCCGGGTGCACGGCACCGGCCGCGCCGAGGCCGAGGCCACCGCGCTCGACCTGCTGGAGCGGCTCGGGCTGGCGGCCAAGGCGAAGGAGTACCCGGACCGGCTCTCCGGTGGGCAGCAGCAGCGGGTCGCGATCGTCCGGGCGCTCGCCACCTCGCCCAGGCTGCTGCTGCTCGACGAGATCACCGCCGCGCTCGACCCCGAACTGGTCGGCGAGGTGCTGGCCGTCGTCCGCGACCTGAAGGCCCAGGGCATGACGATGGTGCTCTCCACACACGAGATGAGCTTCGCCCGGGAGGTCGCCGACCAGGTCTGCTTCCTCGACGCCGGCGTGGTGCTCGAACATGGCCCGCCCGAGCAGGTCTTCGGCGACCCGCAGGAGGCCCGCACCAAGCAGTTCCTCAGCCGGATCGTGGCCGCCGGGAGGCTCGCACCCGAAGCCTGAGGTGCCCGGTCACCTCCGTGCGCCCCCGCGCGCGCCCTGCTGCCCCACGCCCTGATCGGCAACGGTGGACGGACTCCCGTACACCATCGCCGAGAGGGGAAGCGATGCACGGACCGGCCGTCGTCAGCTGGCTGCTGGCGGCGCTCACCGCCTCCTCCGGCCTCTACTGCCTCAGCCGGCTGCGCCGCGCCGGTGACGCCTGCGGCACTCCGGGCGGTGCGGGCCGGTGGACGGCCAGGGAGTCCGACGCCGCCGAGGCCGTGATGGGCCTCGGGATGGCCGCGATGGCCCTCTGGCCGTCCACCGGCTGGGGCTGGCTGTACGGCCTGCTCGCCGCCCTCCTGCTGCTGACCGCAGCCGGCCCCGGCGCCGCCGCCCGCCGGGTGCACCGGCTGCACCACGGCATCGGCGCCGCGGCGATGGCCTACATGGCACTCGCGATGGCCCCCTCCGGCATGCACCACCACAGCGCCCCCGCCGGACTGCCGCTGCTCACGGGCGCACTGCTGCTGTACTTCGGCGGCTACACCCTCTGGACGGGCAGCCGCCTGCTCACCACCACCGGAGGCGTCGTCCAGGCCGGTGTCGTCCAGGTCGGCGGCTCCCAGGCCGCAGGTGTCGCGGTGTCGCGCGCGTGCCGCCTCGCCATGGGCGTGGGGATGTTCGCGATGCTCCTGACGATGTGACGCACCTGGTGAACCCGGGGCCGGGTGGTTCCTGGCGGGGACTGCGGCGTGGTGTTGGTCACCTGGCGGGGGAAGGCGTTCCGTGGGGGTGGTGGCGGGCGTAGGTTGGGGCGAGCGCACGCCGCGCTCCCGTTCCTCCAGGGGGAGCACCTGTCATGACCGCCCTGCTGAGCCTGCTGCTGCTGGGGTCGTTGCTCGCCACCGTCGTGCCGGGCCGGTTGGCGCGGGCCGGCTGGGCCGAGCGAGAACCCGTACTGGCGCTGTTGGTGTGGCAGTGCCTGGTGGTCGCCGTGCTGCTCTGCTGTCTGCTGAGCCTGCTGCTGGCCGGATCCGCCGCACTGCCCGAGCTGCGCGCGCTGGTCTTCACCGGCGCGCCGACCGGCGTCGAGGCCGCGTACGGCCTGGCGGACGGCGAGGGGTGGGGCCGGCTCTGTGCCGCGCTGCTGGCGCTCGGCGGGCTGTGGACGGCGTACTCGCTCACCCGGGAGATCCGCTCGGCGCGCGCGCTGCGCGACCGGCGCCAGGCGCAGCTGCGCCGCCGCGCGCCTGAGCTGCCCGGCGAGTTGACGCCGCGTCGGCGCCGGGGGCGGGCCGGGCGGGAGCGGCTGGTGGTGCTGGAGAACGTCCGCCCGGAGGCCTGGTCGCTGCCCGGACCGGGGGCGCGGCTGGTCGTCACGACGGGCGCGTTGCAGCAGTTGACCGACCGTGAGCTGGCCGCGGTGCTGAGCCATGAGCGGGGGCACGTCCGGGCCCGGCACCACTGGCTGGCCCAGTGGGCGCAGGCACTCGCCGGCGGCTTCCCCGGGGTGGCGATGTTCAGTGCGTTCCGGGATCAGGTCGGTGAGCTGGTCGAGCTGGCGGCGGACGACCGCGCGGCCCGTCGGCACGGCCGGCTGACCACCGCGCTGGCGCTCGTCGAACTGAACTCCGGCCGGGGCGTCTTCGGCGCCTGCACGCCGCAATTCACCACCCGAGCACCACAACTCACCGCCCGCGCCCCGCAGTCGGCGGCCCAGGCACCGCGCCGGGTGGACCGCCTGCTCGCCGGTGAGCCGCGCCTGCCGGTGGACCGGCGGCTGCGGCTGACGCTCGCCGCCCTCGCCGCACCGGCCGCCGTGCTGCTGCTCGCCGCCGCACCGGGGCTGGCCACGCTGTTCTGAGGCGGCCCGCCGGGCCGGGCGGACTCGGCGACGCTGCAGCCGACTTGACGGAATGTCAGTCTTCGGTGGGCGTAGCGAGGGTGCGGGCAAGCACCTCGCGGTGGAGCGGCTTGGCCTCCTCGTAGCGCTTGCAGCCGGCCTCGGTGAGGACGACGAATATGCTCCGCCGGTCGCTGGTGCACATCTCGCGCCGGACCAGACCGGCCTTCTCCAGGCGGCCGATCAGGCGGGAGAGCGCGCTCTGGCTCAGGTGCACCGTCGGCGCGAGCTCCTGGAGGCGCTGCTGGTCTCCGGCCACGTGCCGCTCGGCCAGCCGCTCCAGCACCTCGAACTCGCTCATGCCCAGATCGTGCCGCTCCCCCAACTCGCGGTCGAGCGCGCAGGCCGTCGTCGCATGGCGGGCCAGCAGCTCGCGCCACTCGGCGACGAGAGTCGGCTCCGGCGAGTCGGGGGCGATGAAGTCTGGGTACGGCACACGCCCAGGCTAGCAGCTGCCCATGCGTTCAATGCAAGGACATTAAATGCAGTTGCATCTCATGCACATGCATGCAAGTGTCCTTCCCATGACCTCAGCGAGCCCGACCACCGTGACTGCCGCCCCGGCCAAGGCGCCTGACTCCGCCTCACCCGGCGCCGAGCGCTGGAGCCCACGCCTGTGGGGCACCCTCGTCGTCCTCTGCGCCGCCCTCTTCCTCGACGCGCTCGACGTCTCCATGGTCGGCGTCGCGCTCCCCTCGATCGGCACCGAGCTCAAGCTCTCCACCGCCACCCTCCAGTGGGTGGTCAGCGGGTACGTCCTCGGGTACGGCGGGCTGCTGCTGCTCGGCGGCCGGGCCGCCGACCTGCTGGGCCGCCGCCGGGTCTTCCTCATAGCGCTCGCCGCCTTCGGCGCCGCCTCGCTGCTCGGCGGGCTGGTCGACGACGGCGCGCTGCTGATCGCCGCCCGCTTCCTCAAGGGCGTCGCCGCCGCCTTCACCGCGCCGGCCGGGCTCTCCATCATCACCACGACCTTCGCCCAGGGCCCGGCCCGCAACCGCGCCCTGAGCATCTACACCACCTGCGGCGCGAGCGGCTTCTCGCTCGGCCTGGTGCTGAGCGGGCTGCTCACCAGCGTGGGCTGGCGCTGGACGTTCCTGATGCCGGTGCCGATCGCCCTGGCCGCACTGGCCGCCGCCTTCGTGCTGCTCCCCCGGCAGGGCGCAGCAGAGCGTGGGAGGGGCGGGTACGACGTCGCGGGCGCCGTCACCGGCACCGGCGCGCTGCTGCTGCTCGTCTTCACCGTGACGGAGGCGCAGTCCGCCGGGTGGGCCAGCCTGCGCACCGTCGGCTCGCTCCTGGTCGTCGCCCTGCTCGCCGCCGCCTTCCTGGCCGTCGAGCAGCGCAGCGCCCACCCGCTCGTGCGGCTCGGCATCTTCCGCAACGGCAGTGTCAGCCGGGCCAATCTGGCGGCGCTCGCCCTGGTCGGCAGCTACGCGGGCTTCCAGTTCGTCGCCACGCTCTACCTGCAGCGGCTGCTCGGCTGGTCGGCCCTGGAGATGGCCTTCGCCTTCCTCCCCACCGGCGCCCTGATCGCCCTCTCCGCGACCAGGATGGGCGCCTTGGTCGACCGCTTCGGCACCGGCCGCCTGCTGCCCATCGGCGTGCTGGCCCTGACCGCCGGGTACGTGCTGTTCCTCCGCCTGGACGAGCACAGCAGCTTCCTCGGCCTGGTGCTGCCGAGCATGCTGCTGCTGGGCGTCGGCTTCGCGCTGGCCTTCCCGTCCGTCAACATCGCGGCGACCGACGGCGTCGCGGACGAGGAGCAGGGGCTCGCCTCCGGGCTGGTGAACACCTCGATACAGGTCGGCACCGCCCTCGTGCTCGCCGCGACGACCGCAGTGATCACTGCGGGCAGCCACGGCGGAGAGAGCCCGCAGGCCCAACTGGACGGCTACCGGCCCGCGTTGCTGCTGGTGACGGGCGTCGCACTGCTCGGCCTGCTGGTGGCGGTCGTCGGCGCGGTGCTCGACCGGCGCACGGCGCGCACCCTCCGGCACACGCGTCGTCCGGTACTCGCAGGGCGCTGAGCAGGGTGTGAGCCGACTCCACCAAACCCCCGTGTTGGTGGAGTCGGCTCTCCGTACGGGGCCGGCACGCGCCGCACCACGGGCACTCCGTCGAACGGAGGATCGAGGTTCGGGCAGCACCCGTCCGGGCCCGGCCAGTATATTGGCCGGGAGCCAACCAACGTACGGAGCAGACACGATGGCACCTCGCGGGGATTCGGTCAACGAGGAAATGCGCCAACGCTCCCGCAGACGCATCCTCCGGGCCACCATCACGCTGGTCGACCAGCACGGATACGCCCGCACGACGCTGAGCGACATCGCCGAGCAGGCCGGCCTGGCCCGGGGGCTGCTGTCGTACTACTTCGACAGCAAACGACTCCTGATGCAGACGGCCACCCACCGCCTGATGCACCTGCAGCTGTCCGGCGCCCTCGCCGAGCTGCCGCCCGACGCCTCGGCGCAGGCCCGGCTCGCTCGGGGGATCGACGCGATCCTGACGCTCGCCATGGAGCACCCCCGGGTGATGCGCTCGCACCTCGCGCTCATCCTCGACCCGGACGTCGGCGCCTTCGTGCAGGACCCGGAGCAGCAGCAGCTCGGCGCGATCCTCCAGGACTTGCTGCGGGGTTGGGGCGCGGCCGATGCCGTCGCCGAGCACGCGGTGCTGCGCAGCGCCCTGATGGGCGGCTGCATCGGCGTCCTGCTGCCGGGCGCCGCCACCCCTCTGCCGCTGATCCGCGCCGATCTCTTCGCCCGCTACGGCCTGGCCTGGGAGCTGGGCACACCACCGCCGAGAGCCGACCAGCCGTAGGGGCCCTCAGCTCTCGGCCCGTCAGCTCTCGACGAGGATGGCGGAGAGGAGGTCGATGGTGCGGTCCGGAGTCATGCTGTCGACGCAGAGCCGTTCCATGACCTGGACGTAGGCGTCGACGTCGTCGCGCTTGTCGAGGTAGAGGGCGCTGGTGAGCTGCTCCAGGTAGACGACGTCGGCGAGATCCTGCTCGGGGAAGCGCAGGATGCTGAAGGCGCCGCTCTCGCCCGCGTGCATGCCGAAGCGGAACGGCATCACCTGGATGACGACGTTCGACTGCTGGGCCATGTCGATCAGGTACTGCACCTGGGCCCGCATCACCTCGGGGCCGCCGACCGGGCGGCGCAGGGCCGCCTCGTCGATGACGGCCCAGAGCATCGGGCTCTCGCCGCTGGCCAGCAGCTTCTGACGGCGCATCCGCAGGCCGAGGCGGCGCTCGAGCTCGTCCTCGTTGATCACCGGGCGGGTCTGGGCGAAGATCGCGCGGGCGTACTCCTCGGACTGGAGCAGGCCGGGGATGAACTGCACCTCGTAGGTGCGGATCATCGTGGCCGCCTCCTCCAGCCCGACATAGGTCTGGAACCAGCCGGGCAGGACGTCGTTGAAGCTGTGCCACCAGCCGGACTTGTTGGCCTCGCGGACCAGGCCGAGCATGGCCTCGCGCTCGCCGCCGTCGTCCACGCCGTAGAGGCTGAGCAGGTCGGCGACGTCCCGCTCCTTGAAGCTGACGCGGCCGAGCTCCATGCGGCTGATCTTGGACTCGGACGCGCGGATCGCGTAGCCCGCGTCCTCGCGCGTGATGCTGCGTCCCTCGCGGAGCCGGCGGAGCTGGGAGCCGAGGAGGATGCGGCGCACCATCGAGCCACCACCGGGCTGAACTGTGGTCATGCCGTCGAAACCTCCGCCTTGGACAAACAGCGCACAGTCTGCCATCAGTTGAGCGCTCACGGTGCTGGTACTGAAGCAACGATCTACCAGTTCTGCATCAGATCCCCCATGATGCACGTGCATCCGGCGCTTGCATATGCCAGTAATACGACTGCACGTGAATCGACTCTTGCATCTGCAGTGGGCGCAGAGGACCATGGTGCACGTGCACCTGCACATCCCTGGCAATGCCGCGGGCACCGCGTCGACCCCACACGCGATTCCGCACACAGCACCCGGTCGTGGCTTCCCGCGGCTGGGTTCACGTGTGCACGCGTGGCGCGTCGAGGCGGTGTCGGCGCGACCGAGCGAGTCGGAGGTGACCGGCATGACCCCGGCGGGTCCAGCCGTGTCGGCCCCCTTATGGGAGGAGCTCTTCATGAGCACAGGTACGGCTGTCGTGGCCGACCCCCACGTGGTCACCTGCACCCTCGCACCCCGCTTCGAAGCCGTGCGAACCGCACGGGAGTTCGCCAGATCGACACTCCTCGACTGGGGCCTGGGCGGACTCTTCGACGATGTCGCGCTGGTCGCGTCGGAGCTGGTGACCAACGCCCTGCGGCACGCCCTCGCACCAACCGTCGACCTCCGGTCGGCGATCGAGCCGAGCCGGTTCCCCGTGCAGCCGGGCCCCCGGGCCGGGAGCGAGGCGGGCGCGGGCAGTGTGCTGCCGATCCGAATAAGCCTGGTGCACCGTGCGCCGCAGGTGGTCTGCGCGGTGAGCGACCCGAGCAGCAGCGGGCCGGTCGCCCGCGAGGCTGACTTCGTCGCCGAGTCGGGGCGCGGCCTCCACCTGGTCGACTCCTTCAGCCGCTCCTGGGGCTGGCACCCACTGGCCGGGGCGGGGAAGGTCGTCTGGGCCGTCTTCGAGGCCGAGCCCGAGCCCGAGAACTACGGCCAGCTGGACGGCACCGGCTCCGCCGGGCGACACCGCCGCTCCGCCTGACCCGCACGACCCCGGCAACACCCCACAGCAACACCCAGCGGCAACACCCAGCACGCACCCAGGGCCTGAGTGATCCACACTCCAGGCCCTGCGCTGTTCCCGGCCCCTCCGGCCGACAGCCCCTCACCGGAGAACCACCCCGAACACCGCCCCGAACACCACCCCGGACAGCACAGAGGCCGCCGAGGTCGGTGACCTACGACGGCCTTGCGGCACTGACGGTGTGACGGGCGATTCAGGCCGCCAGGTGGTCGAACTCCCCGTCCTTCGCCCCCAACAGCAGCGCCTCGATCTCGGCGCGGGTGTAGATGAGCGCGGGCCCCTCCGGGAAGCGCGAGTTGCGCATCGCGATCTCGCCCCCCGGCAGCGCGGCGAACTCGACACAGTTGCCCTGCGAGTTGCTGTGCCGGCTCTTCTGCCAGACCACACCCTCAAGGTCCGCAGCCGCCATGCCGTTGTACGTGTTCTGCATCGTTACTCTCCCGACCTGCCTGGCGTTCGCCTCACTTGACGTGATGATAGCTCCAATGCACGTGCATCAGCACGGGCAATTGCGCGTGCATATGCCACTGTCGTGAGCCGTTGTTCTCCTTGCACTTCAGGGCAGTTGACCCCCCGTAAGCGGACAAAGCCGGGTGAATGGCAACTCGTTCGATGACGCCCCGTACCGAGGGCGCGGCGGCGCGTTGATCTTCGACCCCGCCATCTCGATTCACGGTCCGTCACCTCGAAACGGTGCTGTGAGGCACGTCACACGGGATCAGCCGCCGCACGGCCGTCGGGAGTCCGGAAGACGGCACGTCAACAGGCCGAGTCGGAGATTTGGGGGTGAATGCCCGAAATGACCGCACGTACACGCCCGGGGAACGGGAGCCGACTGGGGGCATGTCCGCCTAATGTCCTACGATCTCCGCCATGAGCACCGCAGCCATCCCGGGCGCGCCACTGCCCGTACGCACTCCAGGCTCCCGTGCGCGGGGGCGCCACCGCCGTCCCGAGCGCCCGGAGGTCCCGACCGGGGCCCCCGCCCTGGTGCTCGCCGTTCCGGCCACGGCCGGGCCCGACACGCGGCCCGTCGTCGACGAGCTGCTCTCCGTCGTGCGCGGCGAACAGCCGGGCATCGAGGCCGCCGCCGCCTATCTGCCGGCCTTCGACGGCAGCGACTCCCCCGAGACCCCGACGGTCGCCGGGCTGCTCGCCCAGGCCGCCGAGGCCGGGCTGCCCGCGCCCGTCCTGGTGCCGCTGCTGGCCGGCCCGCACGGCTTCCTGGCCGACCTCCACAAGCTGGCCGCCGAATCCGGCGCGGTCGTCACCGACGTGCTCGGCCCGCACCCGCTGCTCGCCGAGGCCGTGCACGTGCGCCTCTCCGAGGCCGGGCTCGCCCGCGCCGACCGGGCCCGGCTGTTCGCCATCGCCACGGCCGCCGACGGCGTCGTGCTGACCACCGCCGGCGGCGAGGAGGCCGCCGCGGCGGCCGGGATCACCGGCGTGCTGCTGGCCGCCCGCCTCGCGGTGCCCGTGGTGGCCGCCGCACTGGACGTGCCCGGCTCCGTCGCCGCCGCCGTCGACCACCTGCGGGCCACCGGCTCCCAGCGCCCGGCCCTGGCCCCGCTGGTGATCGGCCCCGAGGTCGACCCCGAGCTGCTCGCCACGGCCGCCGAGGAGACCGGCTGCCCGAGCGCCGCGCCGATCGGCACCTACCAGGCCGTCGGTCAGCTGATCGCCTCCACGTACCTGGCCGCCGTTCAGCTGCCGCCGGGCGAGGAGGCCCCCCAGGCCGAGGAGCGCCCGGCCGGCTGACCGGCAGCGCCGCCGCTCCGCCCGATCAACCCGATCAACCCGAAGGGGCCCCGCGAGGGGCCCCTTTCGCATGCCCCAGGGGGTCTCCGGCAGGGCAGGACCTTCGGCCCTGGTAACGATTCGGCTCACGCCCTTCGGCCGACGGACGACGCGATGCGGCGCGGGCGACGGCATCGGACCCGCCATCAGGCGCCGGGCCTGAGGGGGCGCCATCTTTCGCCCCTCGTACGGGTCCTGACGGTCGGCGCCCAGGGCGGTCCAGGCGGACACGAACTGACGGCTCGTGAAGAGTTCGGAAATGATCTGTGACGGCCGTCACACTGTTTGCAGATTCAACTTAACTCTGCCTAATGTCCTCCCGTTCGTGGTCACACGGACCCAACTCATCCGGGACGCCGAGTCCTGCCGCCGGACGAGCTGGCAGCGAATAGCGCACCACGGCAGGGGCGGGGGAACCAGGTAAGTCGCCCGGAGCGGTCCTCGGACCGCCACCGGGCTTGGGGTGAAGCCGTGCACTTGCACGGCCGGGCAACTCCAGCCCGAATCCGACAGCTCACCTCGCAGGCGTGGGAGAGGAACGCACCTTCATGCTGCCCATCAATGCCACCAAGCGTGCTCGCCGTCTGATCGCCGCAACCGGCGTCGTCGGCATCGGTCTCACCATCCCCTGCCTGACCGCCGGTGCCGCTTCGGCCGCCGACGTTTCCACCTGGGACAAGGTCGCCCAGTGCGAGAGCACCGGCGACTGGAGCATCAACACCGGCAACGGCTTCTACGGCGGCCTGCAGTTCACCTCCAGCACCTGGGCCGCCTACGGCGGCACCCAGTACGCCGCCCAGGCCAACCAGGCCACCAAGGCGCAGCAGATCGCCACCGCCGAGAAGGTGCTCGCGGACCAGGGCCCCGGCGCCTGGCCCGTCTGCTCCGTCAAGGCCGGCCTGACCAAGGGCGGCGCCGCCGCCCAGGTCGACACCTCGTCCTCCTCGGCGAAGCCCGCCGCCAAGCAGGCCGCCCCCAAGCAGGCCGCACCTCAGCAGTCCGTCCCGAAGCAGTGGAACCACGGGGACTCCGGCAACGGCCGGGGCAACTGGGGCAACGAGCAGGCCGCCGCCGCGACCCCCGCCGCCGCGTCCTACACCGTGGCCGAGGGCGACTGGCTCTCCACCATCGCGCAGAAGAACCACGTCGAGGGCGGCTGGCAGAAGCTGTACGACCTCAACAAGGCCGTCCTGACCGAGGGCCCCGACGTGATCTACCCGGGCCAGCAGCTGGCCCTGGGTGGCAACGTCGCCGTCGCCACCCCGAAGCAGGCCCCGGCGCAGGCTCCGCAGCAGCAGACCGCCCCGAAGTCGAACACCCGCACCACCTCGGCCAAGCGCAGCGCGGCCCCGGCCGCCCAGGCGCAGACCCAGGCCCCGGCCGCGACCGGCAGCAAGGCCGCCGCGATCGCGTTCGCCGAGTCCAAGCTCGGCCAGGCGTACGTCTACGGTGGCACCAGCGACGGTGGCTGGGACTGCTCGGGTCTGACCCAGGCCGCGTTCCGCCAGGCCGGCATCTCCCTGCCGCGGGTCGCCGCGGACCAGGCCGACGCCTCCACCCGCGTCTCGTTGGACAACCTGCAGCCGGGCGACCTGCTCTTCTGGTCGAACAACGGCAGCAACTCGGGCGTCTACCACGTCGCCCTGTACGTCGGTGACGGCCAGTACGTCGAGGCCGCCAACCCGCGTGCGGGCGTGAAGACCGAGTCCATCAGCAACTGGGCCCCGGACTTCGCCGGTCGCGTCTGATCGCATCTGATCCGTCGCCGCCGCGACGGCAGAAGGGCCTGCCCCCGGAGAACTGGTCGTCTCCGGGGGCAGGCCCTTGTCCACGTCCGGTCCGGCGGGGCATGCTGGGCCCCCGTAACAGCTTCAGGGGGAGATCCGCCATGGCCCAGGTGACCGTCACGCTCGATGCCGACATCGCGATCGAGGCGATGCTGCTGGCGGGTACGAAGAGCCCGCAGGACGCGGTCGAGCTGATCGTCCGTGACTTCCTCGCCCGGGGTCACCGCACCGAGGCCCGGACCGGTGACGCCGCCGACGGGCAGCGGGTCACGAACCCGAAGCCCATCGTCCAGGAGGGCTGAGCCGCACAGGGCGCAGCTGACGCCCGTACGGACGCCGAAGGCCGGCCCGTTGCTCAGGTGAGCAGGGCCGGCCCGTTACGGCGAGAGTCCGTCGACTAGCTCCGCGGGTTGGCGCCCGTGGAGCCCCGCATGACGAGTTCCGGTTGGAACATGAACTCCGCGCGCTGGCCGGGGTTGCCGCTGACCTCCTCCAGGAGGGCGTCGACGGCGGCAGTGGCCATCGCCTCGACCGGCTGGCGGATGGTGGTGAGCGGGGGCTCGGTGAACGCTATGAGCGGCGAGTCGTCGAAGCCGACGACGGAGATGTCCTGGGGTACGGAGAGCCCGCGTTGGCGGACGGCCCGGATCGCCCCCAGCGCCATCATGTCGGAGCCGCAGACGATCGCCGTGCAGCCCTTGTCGAGCAGGGCTCCGGCGGCGGCGTGGCCGCCCTCGACGCTGAACAGGGTGTGGTGGACGAGGCTCTCGGCCTCCTCCGGTGTCCGGTGCAGCAGCTCCTGGACGGCCGCCGTGAAGCCCTCGATCTTGCGCAGCACGGGGACGTACCGGCGCTGGCCGACGGCCAGGCCGATCCGCTCGTGGCCGAGCTCGACCAGGTGCTGGACGGCCATCCACATCGCCGAGCGGTCGTCCGGGGAGATGAACGGCGCGGCGATCTTCTCGCTGTAGCCGTTGATCAGGACGAATGGCACCTGGCGGCCGGTCAGTTTGGCGTACCGGTCGTGGTCGGCGGTGGAGTCCGCGTGCAGGCCGGAGACGAAGACGATGCCCGCGACGCCGCGTTCGACCAGCATCTCCACGAGTTCGTCCTCGGTGGACCCGCCGGGGGTCTGGGTGCATAGCACCGGCGTGAAGCCGTGCCGGCTCAGCACCTGCTCGATCACCTGCGCGAGCGCGGGGAAGATCGGGTTGCTGAGTTCGGGGGTGATCAGGCCGATCAGACCCGCGCTGCGCTGCCGCAACCGGGTGGGGCGCTCGTAGCCGAGCACGTCCAGGGCCGCCAGCACGGTCTGCCGTGTGGTGGCGGAAACGCCTGCTTTTCCGTTGAGGACGCGGCTGACGGTCGCTTCGCTGACCCCCGCCTGCGCCGCGATGTCCGAGAGTCGCGCCGTAGTCACGATCCCAGAGCCTATTGCACCCATGTCAGACCGCCCACCAGATGGTGCTGTCGGCCGCGAGAACCGTCTCCCCCTCCACCGCGACAGCCTCGGCGGAGGAGAGCAGGATACGGCCCGGGGCGGGCATCCGGACGGGCTCGGTGCCGGTGTTCGCGGTACAGACGAAGGACGTGCCGTCGGCGGCCTCGCGGCGGAAGGCGAGCACGCCCTCGGGGGCGTCCAGCCAGGTCACGTCCGTCCCGGCGCCGAGCGCGGGGTGCTCCCGACGGATCGTCAGGGCGCTGCGGTAGAGCTCCAGGGTGGAGGTCGGGTCGCCGGTCTGGCTCTCGACGCTCAGCTCGGCCCACTCGGCGGGCTGCGGCAGCCAGCTCGGGCCGCCCGCGACCGGGCCGAAGCCGTACGGCGCCTCGGTGCCGGACCACGGGATCGGCACCCGGCAGCCGTCGCGGAAGCCGTCCTGGCCGGCCTGGCGGAAGAAGGACGGGTCCTGGCGGACCTCGTCGGGCAGGTCCGTGACGTCGGGCAGGCCGAGCTCCTCGCCCTGGTAGACGTAGGCCGAGCCGGGCAGGGCGAGCATCAGCAGGCTGGCGGCGCGGGCGCGGCGCAGGCCGAGCTCGCGGTCGCCGGCGGTGCGGATCTGGGTGCCGCCGGGCGGGTTGGCGAAGCGGGTGGCGTGCCGGGTGACGTCGTGGTTGGAGAGCACCCACGTCGCCGGGGCGTCGACCGGGCGCATCGCGTCCAGCGAGACGTCGATGACCTCGCGCAGCGCGGCGGCGTCCCAGTGGGTGCCCAGGTACTGGAAGTTGAAGGCCTGGTGCAGCTCGTCCGGGCGGACGTAGTTGGCGGTGCGCTGGACGGTCGGGGTCCAGGCCTCGGCGACGCCGATCCGCTGGCCCGGGTACTCGTCCAGGATGGTGCGCCAGGTGCGGTAGATCTCGTGCACGCCGTCCTGGTCGAAGAACGGCATGACGTCGTTGCCGAGCAGCTTGAGCTGGTCGGCGCCGCCGAGGTCGGGCAGGCCGGGGGCCTTGACCATGCCGTGGGCGACGTCGATCCGGAAGCCGTCGACGCCCATGTCCAGCCAGAACCGCAGGATCGAGCGGAACTCGTCGGCGACGGCCGGGCTGTCCCAGTTGAAGTCGGGCTGCTCGGGGGCGAAGAGGTGCAGGTACCAGTCGCCCGGGGTGCCGTCGGGGTCCTCCGAGCGCGTCCAGGCCGGGCCGCCGAAGATGGACTCCCAGTCGTTGGGCGGCAGTTCGCCGGTCTCGCCCTTGCCCGGACGGAAGTGGTAGCGCTCCCGCAGGGCGGAGCCGGGGCCCTCGCGCAGGGCGCGCTGGAACCACTCGTGCTGGTCGGAGGAGTGGTTCGGGACGAGGTCGACGATGATCCGCAGGCCCAGCCCGTGCGCGTCGCGGATCAGCGCGTCGGCGTCCAGCAGGGTGCCGAACATCGGGTCGACCGCGCGGTAGTCGGCGACGTCGTACCCGGCGTCGGCCTGCGGGGAGGCGTAGAACGGGGAGAGCCAGACGGCGTCCACGCCGAGGTCGCGCAGGTACGGCAGACGGCTGCGGATGCCGGGCAGGTCACCCATGCCGTCACCGTTGGAGTCGGCGAAACTGCGCGGGTACACCTGGTAGATGACCGCATCCCGCCACCAACCTCTGGACGCGGCACCGTTCGGAGCGAGCGGCGCGGCGGCGGGCCGGGAGGTGTCGGCCAGGTTCTGGGTCATGGACAGTCATCCCTTGGGGATCAGCGGCAACGGAGTTGCGGGACGGAGCGCGAGGCGGGCGCGGTCAGGACTTCGCGGCGCCGGCCGTGAGGCCGGAGACCAGGTGACGCTGCACCAGGTAGAAGACCAGAGCGGCGGGGACGGCGATCAGTACGGAGGTGGCGGCCATCAGGTTCCACTGGCTCTCGTACTGGCTGACGAAGGTCTGGAGACCGACGGCGAGGGTGTACTTGCCGGAGCTGAGCATGAAGGTCGAGGCGTACGCGAGCTCGGCCCAGGCGGTGAGGAAGGAGTAGAACGCGGCGACCGCCAGGCCGGGCCGGGCGAGCGGGACGATCAGGCGCCAGAAGGTGCCGAACGGGGTGAGCCCGTCGACCCGGCCGGCCTCGTCGATCTCCACCGGGATGGTGTCGAAGTAGCCCTTCAGCAGCCAGGCGCAGTACGGCACGGTGGTGCCCGAGTAGACCATGATCAGGCCGAGGTACCCGTCGAGCAGCTTGAGCTCGGAGAGGATCGTGTACATCGGCACGATCAGCACGGCGATCGGGAACATCTGGGTCACCAGCAGCGTCCACATCAGCTGCTTGTGCCCGGCGAAGCGCATCCGCGAGACGGCGTAGCCGGTGGTGGCGGAGACCAGCACACCGAAGACGGTGGTGCCGCCCGCGACGATCACGGAGTTGCCGAACCAGGTGAAGAAGTCGGTGTGGAACAGCACCTTGGCGTAGTTCGAGAAGGTCGCCTTGTCGAGGATCGCCCCGGGGTGCAGGTAGTCCATCTTGTCCGGGCCGAGCGAGATGTACGCGATGTAGGCGACCGGCAGCAGGGCGACCAGGCTGGCGGTGATCAGCGCGCCGTGCGAGAGCACGGTGGCCAGCGGGCTGCTCTCGCCGCGGCGGCGGGTCTTGACGGGTCGTGCGGTCATCGGGACGACTCCTCGTTCCGGGCCAGCCAGCGGCGGTAGAAGGTGGTGAAGACGATCAGGATGGAGAGCAGCAGCACACCGTAGGTCGCCGACTGGGCGTAGTCCCGGGGCTGCTGGCCGAAGCCGAGGTAGTAGGCCCAGGTGACCAGGATCTGGGTGTCGGGGGCGTTGTTGCCGAACAGCACGTACAGCACGGTGAACTGGTTGAAGGTCCAGATCACGCCGAGCAGCAGCACGGTGCTGCTGACGCTGCGCAGGCTCGGCAGGGTGACGTGCTGGAAGCGCTGCCAGGGGCTGGCGCCGTCCATCTCGGCCGCCTCGTAGAGCTCGGCGGGGATGGACTGGAGGCCGCCGAGCAGCGAGACCATCATGAACGGCACGCCGACCCAGGTGTTGACCAGGATGGCGGCGGTCTTCTGGGCGAACGGGTCGGAGAGCCAGGAGGGCTCGGGCAGGCCGACCGCGCCGAGCAGGGAGTTGACGGCGCCGCCGTCGGCCAGCATCAGCCGCCAGGAGAAGACGGTGACGAAGGTCGGCACGGCCCAGGGCAGGATGAGCAGCATCCGGTAGAGGCCGCGGCCGCGCAGCTTCTGGTTCATCAGCATGGCGAGGCCGAGGCCGATCGCGAAGGTGACGGTGACGCAGGTGACCGTCCACACGACCGTCCAGACGAAGTGCGACCAGAAGCGGTCGTACGAGCCTGGGCCCCAGAGCACGTCGGCGTAGTTGTGCAGGCCGATGAAGTGGTAGCTGGCCGGGATGTGCTTGAGGCCGATCTGCCGCGCCGAGTTGAGGCTGTTGGCGTCGGTCAGCGTCAGGTAGATGCCGTTGACCAGCGGGTAGCCGACCAGCACACCGAGCACGATGACGACCGGCGCGATCATCGCGTAGGCGTACCAGTACTTGCTGTAGGAGAGCTTCAGGCGCTGGACCAGCCCGGCCCGTTGCTCCCGCTCGCGGCTGCGCTCTCCGGGAGCGCCCTGCACGGCGACTGCCATCTGTTGACACCTTCTTCGGTCCGCAGCCTGCCCGGCTGCTGTACGTACCTGACGGCCGTGGGCCGCCCGGCTCCTGAAGGGAACCGGGCGGCCCGGGTGGGGCTTACTTGCCGAAGGCGGGGAGCAGCTTGGCGTAGTCGACGGCGGTGGCGTCGAGACCGGCCTGGGTGCTGGACTGGCCCTGGACGATCTTGCCGAGGTTGGTGCCGATGGAGCCGAACAGCGAGCTGTACTCGGGCAGTTCGGGGCGCGGCTGGGCGGCGGGCAGGATCGCCTGGAAGCCGGCGATGCCCGGGTTGGCCTTGACCTCGGCGGTGTAGGCGTCCGAGCGGGTCGGCAGGGTGGAGTTCTTCAGAGCGAGGAAGGTCTGGCTCTCGGCGGAGGTGAGGAACGCGGCGAGCTTCTCACCGGCGGCCTTGTGGGCGGCGTCCGCTCCGGCGTAGACCGAGACGTTGTGGCCGCCGGTCGGGGCGCCGGCCTTGCCGGTGGAGCCGGCCGGGACGGGCGCGATGCCGAGGTTGGCCTTGTCGGCGAACGCGGCGCCCTTGTAGACGTTGGTGATCTCCCACGGGCCCTGGATGATCGCCGCGACCTTGCCGGTGTTGAAGGCGTCCATCATGTGCGCGTACGAGTCGGTGGTGACGTCGGCCTTGGCGGTGCCGGGCGCGGTGAACATCGACTTGTACGTCTCGACGGCCTTGGCGGCCTCCGGCGAGCTGATGGTGATCTTCTTCGCGGCGGCGTCGACCATGTTGGTGCCCTCGCCGTAGAGGAAGGGCATCGCGTAGTAGCCGTCAGCGGCGCGCATCCAGAAGCCGTCGACCCCGGCCTTGTCCTTGAGCTGGGCGGCGTCGGCCTTCAGCTCGTCCCAGGTCTTGGGGGCCGCGGTGATGCCGGCCTTGGCGAAGAGCGCCTTGTTGTACATCAGGCCGAGGGTGTCGGTGACCAGCGGGACGCCGTACAGCTTGCCGTCGTACTTGGCCTGCTGGATCAGGCTGGCCTGGAAGGCGGAGGTGTCTGCGGCGGCCGGGGTGCCGTCGAGCGGCTCCAGGTAGCCGCCCTTGGCGAATGCGGAGGTCCAGCCGACCTCGGAGCGGAAGACGTCGGGGGCACCGGAGGCGCCCATCGCGGTCTGCAGCTTGTTCTGCGCCTGGTCGAACGGGACGTTGACGAAGTTGACCTTGATGTTCGGGTTGGCGGCCTCGAACTTCTTGACCAGCTCCTGGTAGTTCGGCGCCTCGTTGGTGGCGTTCGACGTGTCCCAGTACGTGATGGTGACCGGGCCGCTGTCGGCCTTGCTGCTGTCCGAGCCGGAGCCGCTGCTACCACAGGCCGCAAGAGAGACCGCGAGGGCCGCAACGAGGGCAGAGGCCGCGATGCCACGCCGCATGAGAACTCCTTGGAAGGTGGGGGTGCCCGAGAGGGGGGTTGGACGGCGCATAATGGCTGTCCCGCTCCGACTGCGCCGTTACCGGCCGTCGGGCTTGGGGAGGAACGTAACAGCGATGGAATCGCTGCGGAAAGTCCTTGCAGCAAGTTTCTGCAAGATCCTGCGATCGTTACGCCCGCGTGTCCTGGGCGTTGCCACTTCGACTACAGCTGGGAACCACGGCCGGAGACCCCAGCCGGGCAGCAGCACGCCCTCGTGCATTTAAAAGGATCCCCGTCCTCTATATTGAGAGCGCGGCCACCGCCGCAGCCTTCCGTTCCCAGCCCTGGAGGAACCCGTGCTCTCCCCCGAGTCGACCACCGTCGTCCGCGCCACCCTGCCCGCCGTCGGCGGAGCACTCGACGAGATCACCGCGCTCTTCTACTCCGGCATGTTCGCCGCTCACCCCGAGCTGGAGCGGGACCTCTTCAACCGCGCCAACCAGGCCGCCGGCGGGCAGCGCAAGGCCCTCGCGGGCGCGATCGCCGCGTACGCCACCATGCTGGTCGACCACCCCGAGGTGCGGCCCGGCGCGATGCTCGCCCGGATCGCCCACAAGCACGTCTCGCTGGGCATCACCGCCGAGCAGTACGGGATCGTCCACACATACCTCTTCGCCGCGATCGTCGAGGTGCTCGGCGAGGCCGTCACCCCCGAGGTCGCGGCCGCCTGGGACGAGGTCTACTGGCTGATGGCGAACGAGCTGATCGCCCTGGAGGCCGAGCTCTACCAGGAGGCCGGGGTCGAGCCGGGCCAGGTCTGGCAGGAGTACACCGTCGTCGCCCGCCGCGAGGAGAGCCGCTCGGCCGTCTCCCTCACCCTGCGGCCCGCCGACGGCAGCCCCTCCCCCGCCTTCACCCCCGGCCAGTACGTCGGCGTCGCCGTCCGCCTCCCCGACGGCGCCCGGCAGATCCGCCAGTACAGCCTCTCCGCCGCCCCCGGCCGGGCCGACCGGCGGATCACCGTGAAGCGCGACGGCGAAGTCTCCACCCTGCTGCACGACACCGTCCGCCCCGGCGACCGGCTCACCCTCTCCCGCCCCTGCGGCGACCTCACCCTCCCCGAGGGTTCCGAGCCCCTGCTGCTCGCCTCCGCCGGGATCGGCTGCACGCCGATGGTCGGCATGCTCGACCACCTCGCGCACAGCGGCTCCGCCCGCGCCGTCACCGTCGTCCACGGCGACCGCTCCCCCGCCGACCACGCCCACGCGGACGAGCTGGCCCTGCTGGTCGACCGCCTCCCCGGCGCAGCCCTGCACCGCTGGTACGAGCAGGACGGCGCAGCCGACCACGGCACCGGCCTGGTCGACCTCACCCGGATCGAGATACCCGAGGGCGTCCGGGCCTACCTGTGCGGGCCGCTGCCCTTCATGCGGGCCGCCCGCGCCCAGCTGCTCGGCCGGGGCGTCCCCAGCCAGGACATCCACTACGAGGTCTTCGGCCCTGACCTCTGGCTCGCGGGGCGCCCGAACTGAGGCGTCAACGCTTCAACGAGATGGTGCAGGTGTGAGGGCCGGTGAAGGGGTGGAGCTTGAGGGCGCCCGGGTCGCCGCTGCGGGTGGCGATGGCGTCGAGGAGGCCCTGGTGGACGGAGCAGACGACCTCGGGGTGGGTGGCGGCGTTCTGCTGGAAGGGGCAGCCGTGCAGCACGATCTCGCGGCCCTCGGGGCGGAGTTCGGGCTCGAAGCCCCAGCGGGTGGCCTCGGCGAGGACCTGGTCGGCGAGGGTGCCCTCGTCGGCCTCCTCGGCGGTGCCCCACTCCCGCCCGGCGCGCTCCGCGCGGGCCGCTCGTTCGCCGCGGTCCGCGCCGTAGCCCCGGGCGAGGACGTCCACCAGGGTGCGGTAGGCGGCGAGTTGCTCCCGCACCGGCACGGCCGCGTACCGCAGCCGGGGCCGCCCGCGCCCGGTGGCGCTCTCGTCCCGGGCAGTCTCGACCAGACCGGCCTCGACCAAGGCGGCGAGGTGGTGCCGCAGCGTGGTGACGTGCTGGCCGAGCAGCTCGGCCAGTTGCTTGACGTCCAGCGGCTCGGCGGCCTCGGTCAGCGCAGCGAGCAGCGCCCTCCGGGCAGGCACGGCGAGCGCCTTGTGCACGCCGGGGTCGCTGGTCTCCATCCGACCAAGTCTAGAAGACCCGTGCCGGTCCTGGTGCCTCGCCAACTCACCCGCCCCCCGCTGTCCGCTACCGGCGGGCCCGCTGATACACCTGTCCCCTCTTCTTGTTCGTTCTGCTGTTCCATCTCGGGGGATTCTCGTGTCATCCATGCGCCGTCGCCGTCAGTTGGCCGCCGCTGTCGTAGTCGCCTCCACCGGTCTGGTGAGTGCGGGTGTGACCTTCCCCGCCGTGGCTGCCGAAGCCACCACGCTGTACGTGGACGACTCCGTCACGGGCTGCTCCGACTCCAGTCCGGGCAGCCAGGCGCAACCGTTCTGCACGATCCAGGCGGGCGTCGACGCGGCCCAGCCGGGCCAGACCGTGCAGGTCGCGTACGGGAAGGGGCGGTACCAGGAGCAGGTCACCGTGCACAGCTCCGGTGCGCCCGGTAAGCCGATCGTCGTGACGGGCGCGCCGGATCGGCGGCCGGACGTGGGCGTCTACGCGAGCGCTGCCAAGCCGGGGAACGCGAGCCCTTTCGTACTCGACCACGTCCACGACGTGACGGTGCGGAACTTCCAGACGAGCAGTCCTGCGGCGGAGGCGTTCCTGGTCAAGGGCTCCTCGGCGGTCACGATCGAGGCCAACGAGATCTCCTGGGCCGGCCGCGGTGGCGGCTGGAGCCAGAACGGGGAGCCCCCGGCCGTCCCGTCCGGGGCCCCCGCCATTCGGCTGACCGGGGCAAGCTCCGGAGTGACGGTCAGCCGGAACATCCTGAGGCTCGGTGTCGCCGAGGGCATCGCCGTCGAGCAGGGGGTGTCCGGCACGGTCGTCACCACCAACGCGTTGATGTACAACCAGCGGCGCGGGATCCGGGTGACGGACGCGCCGGGCACGGTGGTCACCAGCAACACCGTGGTCACCACCGGAGGGGCGGGGATCCTGCTGGAGGGCACGTCCGACCACGCGGTGGTGGAGAACAACGTCCTGGCCCACGAGCACGGGAACGACGGTCCACGGCCGAACCCTGCCGAGCTGTCCGTGGCAGCGGCGTCCGTGGCGGGGACGAAGGTGGCCTACAACTCGATCTACCCGTGGGGCGGCAACGCCTCCTACTCCTGGGCCGGTACCGACTACCAGCAGCCCGCCGACCTGCTGGCCGCCACCGGCCAGGGCGCGCACGACCTCCGCGAGGCCCCTGCGTTCGGCCTGGACGGGTACAACGGCGACACGGTGACACCGACCGCCGCCTCCGGGTCAACCGACTCGGCGGACGCCTCGGCCCCCGGCGAGCTGGACACGGACCTGTTCGGCTCTCGTCGGGTGGATGATCCGCAGGCCGCCGACTCCGGCACGGGCGCCGGGTACTACGACCGTGGTGCGGTGGAGCTCCAGGCCTTCGCTTCCTTCTCTGTGAGCGCCACCCCGAAGAAGGGCCCCTTCCCGCTGCCGGTGACGGTCACGGCGACGGCCAAGCAGAACTGGTCGGACACCACCACCTACACCTACGACTTCGGTGACGGCAGTGCCCCGCTGGTCACCACGGACGCCACGGTGCAGCACGTCTACCAGGCGAAGGGCACCTACGACGTAGCGGTGACGGCACGCGACACGGCCGGGACCGCCCACGTCAAGGCCCAGACCTCCGTGTTGGTCGACGAGCCCGGTGACCTGGTGCCGGCGCTGCAGGAGCACAGAGCCTCCTACAGCCCCCTCGGCTACACCTTCGACATGAGTCAGAGCACCAGCCCCTGGCTCATCACCGACTACAAGTTGGACTACGGGGACGGCACCGTCAATCTCACGCCGCTGGGGGCTGCTGGGACGGACCACAGCTACCAGCGCCCCGGTGACTACACCGTCACCGCGACGCTGAAGGACCAGGGCGGCAGGACGGCGAGCGTCTCGAAGGTGCTCCACGTCAGCTACGGTCGGCTGGGCTTCACACCGATGACGCCGACCCGGGTGCTCGACACCAGGAGGCCGGACACGGGCGGGCACTCCCAGCGGCTGGGCCCAGGCCAGTCGATCACCGTGAACGTGCCGACGGTGCCCGGTCACGGGTACGCGAATGCAGCGGTGCTGAACGTGACGGCGGTCAACCCCACGCAGGGCGGGTACCTGAGCGTCTACCCGGGCGGCACCGACCGTCCGTCGACCTCGAACGTGAACTTCACGGCCGGGCAGACGGTGCCGAACCTGGTGACCGTGCCCACCGGCGCGTTCAACCAGGTCACGGTCTACAACTTCTCGGGCACCACGGACGTGGTGGTGGACCTGATGGGCGTCTACGAGTCGGATGCGGGTGACCGGTTCACGGCGCTGGCGCCGTCGCGGCTGCTGGACACCCGCAAGTCGACCGCGGTCGGCCCCGACGCGAGTACGTCGATCCAGGTGCGGGGCGTCGCGGGGGTGCCGGCGGACGCGAAGGCAGTGGTGCTCAACCTGACGAGTACGGGGTCGAACGCCGGTGGCTACCTGACCGCGTACCCGAGCGGGACGGCGCTGCCCGGGACGTCGAACCTCAACTTCGCTGCGGGGCAGACCGTCGCCAACCAGGTCGTGGTGCCGATCGGTGCGGACGGCAAGGTGTCGGTCTACAACCGGTTCGGCTACACGCACGTGGTGGCGGACGTCTTCGGCTACTACGGTGCTTCGGGTTCGTCGCTGTTCACCCCGGTCGCTCCGAAGCGGCTGGCCGACACCCGCACCGGCGGGCAGGCGGCGCTCGGCACGGGTGCCTTCCTGAAGGTCGACACCGGCCTCCCGGCGGGCGCGACGGGTGCCGTCCTCAACGTCACCAGCACGGCCTCGACGGCGAACGGCTACCTGACGGTCTGGGCGGACGGTGCGGCCAAGCCGGGCACGTCGAACGTGAACTTCCCGGCGGGCAGGACCGTGCCGAACCATGTGACGACGCCGCTGGGCAACAACGGCGCCTTCGACGTCTTCAACTTCTCGGGCTCCTCGCAGGTCGTCGCCGACCTCTTCGGCTACTTCAGCAAGTAGCCGAACGCCCCGGAATCACTGCTGGCCGGTGCCGAACCGGAGGACGGTGGTAGAGCGGAACTCCTGGCCGGGGCGGAGTTCGGTGGCGGGGTAGGCGGGGTGGTGGGGCGAGTCGGGGTGGTGCTGGGTCTCCAGGGCGATGCCCGCGTACGGGCCGTACGGGACGCCTCGGGCCCCGCTCACCGCGCCGTGGAAGCCGTTGGCCGTGTAGACCTGGATGCCCGGCTCGGTGGTGCGGACCTCCAGCGTGCGGCCGCTGCCCGGGTCCTCCAGGAAGGCCGCGTGGGCCGGGGTGCCGTCGGCGGGGCGGGGGCGGAGCACCCAGTTGTGGTCGTAGCCGCCGTGCAGTTGCGGGTGGTCGTCGTCGATGGCCTTGCCGACCGGGCGGGCGGTGGTGAAGTCGAACGGGGTGCCCGCGACCGGCTCGTACGGGCCGTACGGGATCTGGCGCTCGTCGACGGGGGTGTACTCGTCGGCGTCCAGGGTGAGCAGGTGGCCGAGGATGTCGCCGCTGCCCTCGCCCGCGAGGTTGAAGTAGGCGTGGTTGGTGAGGTTGACGACGGTGGGGCGGGTGGTGACGGCCCGGTAGTCGAGGGCGAGCTCGGCGCCGGTGAGGGTGTAGGTGACCCAGACGTCGAGCGCGCCGGGGAAGCCCTGGTCGCCGTCCGGGCTGTGCAGGTGGAAGCGGACACCGCCCGGGGTCTGCTCGGCCTGCCAGATGCGGTGGGCGAAGCCGTCCGGGCCGCCGTGCAGGGTGACGCCGCCGCCGGTCGGGGCGAGCCGGTGCTCCTCGCCGTCCAGGGTGATCCGGCTGTCGGCGATGCGGTTGGCGTACCGGCCGACGGTGGTGCCGTAGTGGCGGGCGGCGCCGAGGATCGAACCGAGGTCGTCGGTGCTGAGCAGCACCTGCCCCGGGGTGCCGGACCGGTCGGGGGCGGTGAGGGTGTGCAGGGTCGCGCCGAGGGTCAGGAGGGTGGCCTCGACCTGGCCGCTGCGGAGCGTCCACCGCTCGATGGCGGCGCCCGCGCCCGTCGCCTCGAAGGGCTCCCGGCTGACCTCGGTCCCTGCTGCCGACGCCGTCATGGCTCGCTCCTCGCTCCGCCCGCCCGGGTACCCGCGCGGGGTGATCCTGTCTGGCACCAGAGCCTAGCCCCGGCGCCCGCCTCGGGAGCGCGTACGACCCTCCGCGCTCCCCCGTTGCGCCTCACGATCCGGCAGACCTGCACGGCCCATCAGACCTCCGGACCGTCAGTCTTTCGGCCCGTCAGACCTTCGGACCGTCACTCCGGCTGGTCGGACTCGGGCAGCGCCCGGGGCTGGGGCAGGCCGAGTGCCGCCGCCAGACCCTCCGGGCCGGTGCCGGCCTTGCGGTGGACGTTGGCCAGCCGTCGGTGCACCAGGCTCAGCTGGACGCCGAGCTGCTCGGCGATCCGCTGCGGCGGCACACCCGCGACGGCGAGCTTGGCGACGTCCCACTCGGGCTGGCTCAGTGCGTCCTTGCTGAGGGTCCGCAGGCGGTTGGGGTGCACCCCCGAGGTGGCCAGCTCGCGGCGGGCGCGCGAGACCAGGCCGTCGGCGCCGCAGTGCTGGGCCAGCTCGATGCCCTGGTAGAGGTACTCGGCGGCGTCCTCCAGCCGGCCGGAGCGACGCTGCGCCTCGCCCAGGTCGACCAGGGCGTGGGCGAGTTCGTACCCGGCGGGCGACTGGGTGAGGGCTCCGACGGACTCCTCCAGCAGTTCGACGACGCGCGGGCCCTCCCAGACGGCGGCCTGGAGGCGCAGGGCCGTGCCGATCGCGGAGGCGGTGCCGAACTCGCGGGCGCGGGCGACGGCGTCCTCGGCGATCCGGCGGGCCTCCTCGGGCTGGGTGGGGGCGAGCGCCACGGCGAGGTGGGAGGCCCAGGGCGCCCAGACGGTGTTGCGCCTGCCCCGGGCGTCCAGCTGCGCGCCGACCTCGGTGAGCGCGGCGATGGCGCCCGCGTTGTCGCCCCGGGCGAGCAGCAGCTTGCCGTAGAGGGTGGGTGCGTCGGGCAGCACCATGGCGGTGGGGTGGAAGGGCGGCGCGAAGCGGTACTTGACCGCCAGCTCCCAGGCCTCCTCCGTCCGGCCCCTGGCCAGCAGGGTGTCGGCGAGCACGCCGACGACGTCCCACTGGAGCGGGAGGTCGGGGGCGATCCGCTCGGAGAGCCGCAGGCCGCGCCGGAGGAAGTCCTCGGCCTCGGCGAGGAAGCCGCGCCGGAAGCGCACCAGGCCCATCAGGAAGTAGGCGAAGCCCAGGTGCGCGCCGCTCCACCCGGCGACCTCGAACTCGAGAATGGCGTCGGAGAACAGCTTCTCCGCGCGGGAGAGCTGGTCGGTGTAGGCGTAGGTGAGGCCGACGATGGCGGGCAGTTCGAAGCCCCAGGTGGTGCCGCGCCAGCCCAGCTCGGGCGGCAGCTTGCCGTTGACCAGGGCCTGGTCGACGAGTTCGAGCGCGGAGTGCACGGGCTTGCCGCGCAGGGTGAGGTCCCAGGCCAGGAGGGCGAGGACGGCGTGGGCCGCATCCTCTTCGCCGGTCAGGTTGTCGTACATCTCTCGGAGCTTGACCGAGCGTCCGGGGCCGTCCTCCTCGTCCCGCTGCCAGAAGCGCCACATCAGCTGCGAGGCCCGCAGCCTGAGCCTGCCGGGGCCGGGCGGCGTGCGGTCGGCCTCCTCGCGGCAGGTCTCGGCCGCGGCGAAGAGATCGCCGGAGTGGGCGAGCACCTCGGAGAGCCGGAAGGTCGCGTCGATCCGCAGCTCGGGGCTGAGCCCGCCGTCGAGTTCGAGCGCGAGGTGCAGCTGGTTGACGGTCGCGGCCGGGTCGGTGAGCAGCGCGGCGCAGCCCGCCTCGTACAGCACCTCCGCCCGGTCGTCCTCGTCCGGCGGCTCGTTGAGGGCGCGCTCCAGACACCGGTACGCGGCCTCGGGGGCGCCGATCGCCAGGTGTTCCACGGCGGCCTTGCGCAGCTTGCGGACGATCTCGTCGTTGCCCTCGGGGTGGGTCTCCAGCAGGTGCCGGGAGGCCTCCAGCAGCCCGGTGCCCGCGTTCTCCAGCACTGCGGCGGCCATGCCGTGCATGCCGGTGCGGACGCCGGGGAGCATCGACTGGTAGATCGAGGTGCCGATCAGCGAGTGGACGAAGTCGAGCCGTCCGTTCGGGCTCGTGGTGAGCACCCGGTGGCGGCGGAGCTGGCGGACGGCCTCGTCCGCCTCGGCGGGGGTGTGGGTGGAGATGTTGGCGGCGATGCTCTGCTTGATGTCGGTGCCGAGCAGGGCGGCGGCCCAGGCGAACCGCAGCACGCTGGGGCCGAGCTTGTCGAGCCAGTACTGCCGGTCCATGCCCTTGGCGGACGCGGCCAGGTCGTGCAGCTGCGGGGCGTTCTCCTCGACCGGTGCGAGTGACTGCTCACGGATCTCGCGCAGCAGCGTGCCGGTGTCGTACGGGTTGCCCGCGGTGACGGCCCAGACCTGTCGGCAGAACGCCGCCTCCGCCTCGCCGCCGAGGGCGTCCTTGACGAGTTCGGCGACGGAGGCCGGGTTGAGCATGCGCAGCGTGTGCTTGCGGGTGGCCTGGCTCTCGATCTGCCGGTGGAAGGCGACGGCGTCCTCGGGGATCTCGTCGCCCCGGTAGGCGAAGACCAGCAGGACGGGCAGGTTGCGGGAGCGGCCGGCGAAGTCGGCGATCCAGCCCAGGGACTCCAGGTCGGCCCAGTGCAGGTCGTCGACGACCATCACCAACGGTGCCCGGCGCGGGGCGAGTTGGGTGAGCACGTAGTCGAGGCCGTCCCGGACGCCCTGCGGGTCGAGCGGCTCCATCTCGCCGGAGGGCGGGACGAGGCCGATCGCCGGGCCGACGATGCTGTACCAGCCGCCGAAGACCTCGGCACGCTCGGTCTCGGTCAGGCTGCCGAGCACCGGGAGCAGCAACTGCCGTAGGACGTGGAAGGGTTCCTTGGTCTGGCGCTCGCCGCCGCGGCCGGAGAGGAAGGTGCAGTTCTTCCGCAGCCCGGCCATCCGGCGGACCTCGTCGAGCACCGAGGTCTTGCCGTGCCCGGCGGGCGCGGAGAAGGTGAGCAGCTCACCGATCTCGGTGCCGCCCGCTTCGAACTCGTCGCAGAGCTTGGCCAGCGACTGTGCGACGGAGGCGAGTTCGGCCTCTCGTTCGAGCAGCCGCTGCCCTCCGCCGGCGGGTGCGCCCGGCCTGTGCTCGCCCTCGCCCTGCAGCGCGTCCTGCTGTCCGGCCACTGCCCCGCCTCCGCCTCGCCGTTCCGTCTTCGAGCCCGCCCTCGCGGCATGCCCCTCGGCGTGCCCGCGGACACGTCCTCCGCCAGGGCTGTTCCGCTCTCGGGGTATTCCCCGCCGACCTTAGCGCTGCGCGCGCCCCCTTGGGGCGCATTCACGCAGGCCGGGGAGCACTACGGGGGTTCAGACCCGGCAACCCGGGCAAATGCCCTGACACCTCTGCCATCTGATGATCAGATCGGATACTCTTCGCCCCGGCGAGGACCAAAGATCATCTTTGCCCCGTACACGGAACACCACCCCACGGAGACCAGCCCAAACGCACACACCGCACCTTCAGCAGCGCCGGGAGTCCGATGTCCGACGACACCTCACTTGAGCTTCCGTTCCCCCACCGTCGCAGCCCCCACCGAGCCCAAGCCGCCGCACACCACCAGGAGTGGCTGCACCGCCACCGCGACCTGGCGGCCGCCACCGGCGAGACCGCGTACGCCCACTGGGAGATCGTCGAGCTCGCCGCCCTCAGCTACCCCGAGTGCTCCCCCGCCGATCTCGGGCTGGCCACCGACCTGTTGGGCTTCTACTTCCTCTTCGACGACCAGTTCGACGGGCCGCTCGGCCGCCGCCCCGAACAGATCGCCCGGATCTGCGAGCGGCTCGGCGCCGTCCTGCACGGCGCCCGCCCCGACGGCAACTCACCCGTCGAGCGGGCCTTCGCCGACATCTGGCGGCGCAGCCTCCAGGGCATGCCCGCCCGCTGGCAGTCCCGCGCGGCCTACGACTGGGAGTGGTACTTCGCCAGCCACGCCGCAGAGGCCGCCGGGCGCAACTCCGGCCGCCTGCCGGACCGTCAGGGCTACCTGATGCTGCGGCGGGGCACCGCGGCGATGGAGACGGTCTTCGACATGATCGAACGACTCGGACGCTTCGAGGTGCCGCAGGCCGTGCTGCACCACCCCGTGCTCCGCCAGCTCCGCCAACTCGCCGCCGACATACCCTCGCTGACCAACGACGTCCGCTCGTACCCGCTGGAGGCACCGCGCGGGGACGTCTGCAACCTGGTGCTGATCGCCCAACGCGAGCGGGCCTGCTCGGTGGAGGAGGCCTGCGCGGTGGTGATCGACGAGGCGCAGGTGATGGTCGACCGCTTCGCCGAACTGTCCACCGAACTCCCCGACGTGTACCGCTGGTTGGAGCTCAGCCAGGCAGAGCGCGAGGCCGCCCGCCGCTACACCGACGGCCTCGCCAACTGGCTGGCCGGCTACCTCCACTGGGAGGAGCGGACGGGCCGCTACCACGCGGCGTAGCCCGGCCGGGGGTGCGGGGCCCTGCTCGTCCGCCGAGCCCCGCACCCCCGGCCGGCCCGCACCATGGCGGACCGTGCCGGTCGGGGCTAGGGTGCGCTGCGTACGTGTCAGCTCACAGCCTGCAACTGAGGAGACACCGCGCATGACGGTCTACCAGCCTCCCGGACAGCCCGGCAGCATCGTCAACTACCGCTCCCGCTACGAACACTGGATAGCCGGCGGCTGGACGCCACCCGTCCGGGGGCAGTACTTCGAGAACCCGACCCCGGTCACCGGCAAGACCTTCTGCGAGGTCGCCCGGGGCACCGCCGAGGACATCGAGGCGGCCCTCGACGCCGCCCACGCGGCCGCCCCCGCCTGGGGTCGGACCTCCCCCGCCGAGCGCGCGCAGGTGCTGCTGAACCTCGCCGACCGGATGGCCGAGAACCTCGAACAGCTTGCCGTCGCCGAGAGTTGGGAGAACGGCAAGCCCGTCCGCGAGACGCTCGCCGCCGACCTCCCACTGGCCGTCGACCACCTGCGCTACTTCGCCGGTGCGCTGCGGGCCCAGGAGGGCGGCCTCTCCCAGATCGACGACGACACCGTCGCCTACCACTTCCACGAGCCGATCGGCGTCGTCGGTCAGATCATCCCGTGGAACTTCCCACTGCTGATGGCGATCTGGAAGCTCGCCCCGGCGCTCGCCGCCGGGAATGCGGTGGTGCTCAAGCCCGCCGAGCAGACCCCGGCCTCCATCCTGCTGCTGATGGAGCTGACCGCCGACCTGCTCCCGCCGGGCGTCGTCAACGTCGTCAACGGCTTCGGCGTTGAGGCCGGCAAGCCGCTCGCCGCCAGCCCCCGGATCGGCAAGATCGCCTTCACCGGTGAGACCACCACCGGGCGCCTGATCATGCAGTACGCCAGCGCCAACCTCATCCCGGTCAGCCTGGAGCTCGGCGGCAAGAGCCCCAACCTGTTCTTCGCGGACGTCGCTGCCGAGCAGG
This sequence comes from Kitasatospora sp. McL0602, assembly GCF_052076145.1. Lineage (NCBI taxonomy): Bacteria > Bacillati > Actinomycetota > Actinomycetes > Kitasatosporales > Streptomycetaceae > Kitasatospora > Kitasatospora sp. McL0602. The sequence continues at coordinate 621,583 of NZ_CP197246.1, forward strand.
ACGCCTTCTACGACAAGGCACTTGAGGGCTTCGCCATGTTCGCCCTGAACCAGGGCGAGGTCTGCACCTGCCCCAGCCGCGCGCTGATCCAGAGCTCGATCTACGACCGCTTCCTCGGCGACGGCCTCGCCCGCGTCCGCGCGATGCGCCAGGGCAACCCGCTCGACACCGACACCATGGTCGGCGCGCAGGCCAGCAACGACCAGCTGGAGAAGATCCTCTCCTACATCGACATCGGCCAGGCCGAGGGCGCCAAGGTGCTCGTCGGCGGCGAACGCGTCGACCTCGGCGGCGAGTTGGCGGGCGGCTACTACGTCGCACCGACGGTCTTCGAGGGCAGCAACTCGATGCGGATCTTCCAGGAGGAGATCTTCGGCCCGGTCGTCGCCGTCACCCGCTTCGACGACTTCGCCGACGGCATCGACATCGCCAACGACACCCTCTACGGCCTCGGCGCGGGCGTCTGGAGCCGGGACGGCAGCGTCGCCTACCGGGCGGGGCGGGCCATCCAGGCCGGCCGGGTCTGGACCAACTGCTACCACGCTTACCCGGCGGCGGCGGCGTTCGGCGGCTACAAGAACTCCGGCATCGGCCGGGAGAACCACAAGATGATGCTGGAGGACTACCAGCAGACCAAGAACCTGCTGGTCAGCTACTCCCCGCAGGCGCTGGGGTTCTTCTAGGATGCCGCCCTCCCAGGTCGCCGTGACGGCCGAGGCGGCGGAGCTGCTGCGCCGCCTCTCGGCCGAGCACGGCCCGCTGATGTTCCACCAGTCCGGCGGCTGCTGCGACGGCTCGGCCCCGATGTGCTACCCCGCCGGGGAGTTCCTCACCTCCGAGGCGGACCACCTGCTCGGCGAGCTGCACATCGACGGCCTGGCCCCCGTCCCGGTCTGGATGGCCCGGGACCAGTACGCCTACTGGTCCCACACCCACCTCACCATCGACGTCGTCCCCGGCCGGGGCGGCGGCTTCTCCCTGGAGACCCCGACCGGCCTGCGCTTCCTCACCCGGTCACGCCTGCTCACCGACGAGGAGTCGGCGATCCTCGGCCGCTGAGGCACCGCGGGGAGCCACGGTGGGGAGCCACGGTGGGGAGCCGCAGCGCGCGGCTCCCCGCCTCTCGACCGCACCACCGCTCAGTCGCCCAGCCCCGACGTGGCCAACGCGAACTCCTCCTCCGTCAGCAGCCCCCGCCGCACCAGCTCGGCGAGCACCCCGGCGACACCGCCGAGCGGCGGCTCGCCGTGCCCCGCCGCGTACGCAGCGCCGCCGACCACCAGCCCCCGCACCAGCGGAGTGCCCACCGGCCGGACAGCTCCGACCGGCCGGATCGGACGCATCGGTCCTCGCATCACGCACTCACTTTCCGGCCGCCGCGACGCGCGCCTGAGCGACGCGGACGGCCTCCTCGATGTTCTCGGGCGGGATGCGGACCCCGGAGGCGATCCGGCCGCCGACCGACCGCAGGGCCTCCGCCGCGGCCTCCGCCCAGACGTGCTCGATCAGCACCAGCAGGGCGACCGTGCCGGGTTCGAGCAGCTCGGCGGCCTCCTGCGCGTCCTCCGGACCGATCAGCGGCAGCGCGTGGCTGCCCTCCACCACCACACCCCTGAGGTGCTCGAAGTCGGAGAGCTCCCCGTACGAGGCCTCGCCGTCGGCGTGCCGGGTCACCACCAGCGAGTCGATCACCCGGATGTCGCCCGCCGTCCGCAGCTTGACCAGCGCGGACGCGGCCTCGACGGTGATGGTCTCCTGCGGGAACGTCAGGACGAGCAGTTCGGCCGGCCCCATCGGTGGCTTCCTTCCCGGGTCACAGGACGGCTAATCGCCCTATATCGGGCATCTAAGCACACCGGCGCACGGCGACCCGGTAAGCCCGACGGCCGGTCGGAGCAGCGCGGAGTGCAGCGGCCGGGGGCCCGTGCGACGGTGCGAGAGGCCGCTCCCGGCCACCCCGCGACCCAGGAGACACCACCGATGACCATCGCCAACGACCGGCTCTCGGACCCGACCGTGCGCTCGCTCGTCACCGCGATCAACGCCAACGACCGCGCCGCCTTCCTCGCCCTGCTCGCCCCCGACGCCACGATGTCCGACGACGGCACCGAACGTGACCTTGAGCAGTGGATCGACCGCGAGATCTTCTCCTCGCACGGCCACCTGGAGGTCCGCTCCGAGGCGGACGCCGGCCGCACCCTGGTCGCCGACTACCGCAACGACACCTGGGGCGAGATGCGGACCCGCTGGCGCTTCACCGTCGCAGGCAACAAGATCACCCACTTCGCCACCGGCCAGGCCTGACCTCGCACCCGTGCCCCCACGGCTAGGCGAGGCAGCGCCGCACCGCCGCGATCAGCGTGCGGGAGCGGATGTCGCCCGTGACGCCCGGCTGCATGCCGTTGGTGACGTAGCCGAAGCCGAGGCCCAGGTCGGGGTCGGCGAAGCCCAGGGAGCCGCCTCGGCCGGGGTGGCCGAAGGCGGCCGGGGAGGACATCGGGGAGGTGGGGCCGTGGCGGAAGTAGCCGAGGCCGAACGAGGTGTTGATGATCAGGACGCGGTCCGGGCCGCTGACCGCCGGGCCGACCGCTTCGTGGAGCCGCTCGGCGGAGAGCAGCGGGGGCAGCAGTTCGCCGGGGCTGCCGCCGTGGCGGTCGGCGGCGCCGATCAGTGCGGCGTAGAAGCGGGCGACGGAGCGGGCGGTGCCGATACCACCCGCGCCGGGGATCTCGACGGCCTGGACGGCCGGGTCGTTGAGGTCGACGGCGGGGCGGACGGCGGCGAAGGCGCGGGCCGTCAGCGAGGCCGGGTTCTGGTAGGCGTCGACGACGGCCTGCCGGGGGCGCAGCCGCAGGCCGCTGGGGCCCGCGTGGGCGGCCTCGGGGGCGGGCAGGTCGACCAGGCGGCCGACCCGGGGGCGGGCTGCGGCGGGGAGGCCGATCCAGAGGTCGAGGCCGAGCGGGCGGGCGATCTCCTCGGCGAAGTACTGGCCGACGGTGCGGCCGCTGGCGCGGCGGACGACCTCGCCGACCAGCCAGCCGAAGGTGTAGGGGTGGTAGCCGTGTGCGGTGCCGGGCTCCCAGGCGGGGGCCTGGGCGGCGACGGCGGCCGCGGCGGGCTCCCAGGCGATGACGTCCTCGATCCGCAGCGGGACGTCCAGCACGGGCAGCCCGGCCTGGTGCGAGAGCAGCCAGCGGACGGGCACCCGCTCCTTGCCGGCCGCCGCGAACTCGGGCCAGTACGAGGCGACGGGCGCGTCCAGGTCGAGCCCGCCCTGCTGGGCGAGGTGGAGTGCGGCGGTGGCCGTGAGCCCCTTGGTGACGGAGCGCAGCACCTGCGCGGTGTCGGCCGTCCAGCCGACGGCGGGGGCGGGCCGGCCGCCGACCTCGGGCCGCGCGTCGCCGCCCCAGAGGTCGACCACCTTGCGGCCGTCCAGGTAGAGCGCGAAGGCGGCGCCGAGTTCGCCGTGGTCGCGGAAGTTCTGCGCGAACGCCTCCCGGACGGGCTCGAAGCCCGCCGCCGTCTCGCCCCAGATCTCCACCACAGCGCTGCCCTCCGTCGTTCGAAAACCATCCCGAACGATAGTCGGCGCGCCGGTACCGCGCCGATCCGGCACCGGGCTTCGGTACCTTCTTCGTCATGACGAACCCCGCCGAAGAGCTGCTGGACGTGGTGGACGAGCAGGACCGGGTGGTCGGCCAGGCCGTCCGGGGGGAGGTGTACCGGCTCGGGCTGACGCACCGGTGCGTGTTCATCCTGGTCCGCGACCCGCAGGGCCGGATCTTCACCCACCGCCGGACGGAGACCAAGCTCTTCGCCCCGGGCGCGTACGACTGCTTCGTCGGCGGCGTGGTCGGCGCCGGGGAGACGTACGCGAGCGCGGCCGTCCGGGAGGCGGAGGAGGAACTCGGGGTGACCGGCATCGAGCCGAGGCCGCTCTTCAGGTTCCTGTACGCCGACGGGCCGTGGTGGTGCGACATGTACGAGGCGGCCTGGGACGGCCCGGTCTCGCCGCAGGTCGAGGAGGTCGCCTGGCACGACTGGCTGACGGAGGACGAGCTCGCGCAGCGGCTGACGGAGTGGGAGTTCGTCGCGGACGGCCGCGAGGCGTACCGGCGCTATCTGGAGCTGCGCCCGGCCTTGTGATCCCGGGCGTGATCGCGGGCGTGATCCCAGTCGGGGTGCTCGCGGGCGGCCCAGAGGTGGTCGACGCTGCCGGTCCGCAGGCCCCGGCGGGCCTCCGGGTCCTTGACGGCCATCCAGACGTGCCCGCCGACCACGATCGCGACGGCGAGCGCCAGCCAGTCGTGGACGAAGGTCGCGCCCGTGCGCCAGACCAGCGGAGCGAGGTGGGTGAACCACATCAGCAGCCCGGTGCCGGTCATCACCAGCACCGCCCCGGCGATCCAGCCCGCGTACAGCTTCTGGCCCGCGTTGAACTTGCCCGCCGGGCGCCGGTACGAGCGGCGGCGCACCGCGCGCAGCCACTCCCGGTCGTAGGGGGCGAAGCGGTTCAGGCGGGCCAGGTCGGCGCGGAACGCGCGGGAGGCCAGGCCGAGCAGCAGCGGCACCGGCAGCGCGAGGCCGCACCACTCGTGCAGGGCGGTGACGAGTCGGCGGCGGCCGACCAGTTCGGAGAGCGGCGGGTAGTACAGGCAGGCGGCCGTCGCCAGGCAGACGAGCATCAGGGCGGCGGTGGCCCGGTGCACCCACCGCTCGGCGGGGGTGAACCGGGGGATGCGGGTGCGGTCAGCCGGTCGGGGCATCGTCGCGTCCGTTCGATCGGCCGACCCAGGCGTCGACGTCGTAGCCGTAGTGCTCCCAGTAGCCGGGCTGCACGGTCGGGGTGAGGGTGATGCCGGAGAGCCACTTCGCGGACTTGTAGAAGTACATCGGCGCGACGTAGAGCCGCACCGGGCCGCCGTGCGCGTGGCCGATCTGCCCGTCCTGCATCTTCAGCGCGACGAGCACGCCTGCCTGCCGGGCCTGGTCGAGGCTGAGGCTCTCGGTGTACGAGCCGTCGAAGCAGCTGAACCGGACGGCCGTCGCGCCGTCCTGCACCCCGGCGGCCGTCAGCAGGTCGGCGAGCGGCACGCCCTCGAACGGCACGCTCGGCACCCGCCAGCCCGTCACGCACTGCACGTCGTGCACCACCCGCTGCTGGCGCATCGCCTGGAGGTCGGCCAGCCGGTACGTCGCCGGGCGGTCGACCATGCCGTCGACGGTGAGGGTGTAGTCGGCCGCCGTCCTGGTCGGCACCGAGCCGACCACCGAGTAGTAGCGGAATCCGCCACCGCCCGGCAGCAGCCCGCTCAGGCCGGTCGGGTCCTTGCTCGTCACGCTCTCGACGGCCCGCTGGAGGTAGGGCCCGGCCGCCACCCCGGCGGCCCCCAGCCCGAGCATGCCGAGCACCACCCGGCGCCCGACGGGGGTGCCGAGGGCCCGCTCGGCGTCGTCCGAAGAATTGCTCACCCTTCGATTCGACCAGCTCAGCGGCCCGATGGCCAGAGCCGGCGGCTCCACGTCAGACTTTCGTCACACTCCGCCGATAGGCTTCCGCCATGGCTTCCCGTACGCCACCGGTCGCGGACCGGTCCGAGGACGAACAGCGGCCCGTCGGCCGGACGCCGCGGCGCAGACTGAGCGTGGACGAGCGCCGGGAGCAGCTGATCGCCGTCGCCCTCGACCTCTTCGCCCAACGGCCGCCGGAGGAGGTGTCGATCGACGACATCGCCGCCGCCGCCGGGGCCTCCCGCCCCTTGGTCTACCACTACTTCCCCGGCAAGCAGGCGATCTACGAGGAGTCGCTGCGCCGGGCCGGGCAGGAGCTCGCGGGGCGCTTCGAGGAGAAGGCCGAGGGGGCGCTCTCCGAGCGGCTGCACCGGGTGATGGGCCGGTACCTGGACTTCGTGGACAGCCACGGGCCCGGCTTCGCGGCGCTGCTGCGCGGCGGCTCGGTCGCGGCGAGCCCGGGGACGACGGCGGTGATCGACGAGGTGCGGCGGGCCGCGTACGAGCAGATCCTGCTGCACCTGGCGCTGCGCGAGCCGAGCGCCGGGGTGCGGCGCACGGTGCGGGCGTGGATCGCCAACGCCGAGATCACCTCGTTGGAGTGGCTGGGCGAGCGGAGCGTGCCACGCGAGGAGCTGCAGTTGCAGCTGGTGCAGGAGTTCGTCGTCGCGCTCACCGTGACGGCGGCCCGGGAGCCGGGCCTGGCGCTGGAACTCGCCGACTTCTTCACCGCCGAGCAGCCCGACGGGCCGACCGGGCGGCTCGTACGCGACCTGGCCGGGCTGCTCGGCGTCCCGGGCCTGGCCGACGCCCTGGGGCGGCTCGCCGCGGGGCTCGCGGCGGAGTGAGCGGCGGAGTGAGCCGCCCCAGCGGCCCGGCGCCCGTGGGCAGGGTGCCGGAGCGTCAGGCCCGTCTGATAGAAAATGGGCAGCGTTTCACCGTTTACGAGCTTTAGAGCGAGGGGGGCTCAGCACCATGACTCAGGACGACTTCGCGGGCGCGGAGCGGATCGGGGCCACGCTCGACGTGCTGGCCGAGGCACTGCTCGACGGGCGGGCCTCGCACTACCCCGTCGACTCGCTCACCGACTTCCACCGGGCCGACCACCCGGCCACCGACGCGCTCTTCGGCCTGCGGCTGAGCAGCACCGGGCACGGCGCGCTGACGGTGCGTGGGCTCGGCACGGTCGTCGACGGCAGCACCGCCCGGCCGGCCGAGCAGGGCGCCGGGGCGGAGACCGCCGCGGCGCTGCTCGCCCGCTACGGCGGCGGGTCCGTCCGTGGCGTCGACGCCGGGGCGGCCGGCGGTCTGACGGCCGGGCACTTCCAGCTGCCGGTCCGGGCCGAGAGCTCCGACCCCGGCCTGCGGCCGCCCTTCCCCGCCGTGCTCGCCGCGCTCGCCTCCAACCGGGAGACCCTGGTCGCGGACGAGCTGGCGACGGGCGCCGGGGTCGAGGTGCGCCTCGTGGTGCCGCCCGTCTTCCACCCGCTCTCCGCCCGGGGCAGCAGCGCCGACCGGGCCACCCACCTCGCGGAGACGGCCGAGGAGCTGTTCGCCGGGGCCGACGCGCAGGCCCGCAAGGAGTGGGCCGTGCTGAGCGCGGTGCTGGCCGAGCCGCTGCACGCGGCCGGGGTGGTCTTCGCCGGGCTCGCCGCCCTGACCGTCGGCGACCGCCCGAGCCACGCCTCGCTGGTCCTCTCGCTGACCGCCGACCGCACCCCCGTCACCGAGCTGGCCACGCAGCTGGCGGACAGCCGCCCCAACGCCGAGGTGTGGACCGTCCTGCTGCCCGCCGGGCCCGCCGTGGTGCTGGTGGAGGGCCGGACGGCCCCGCTGCCCGCCGCGTTCAGCCCGGACGGCATGCGGCGCTGGGCGATCTCCTCGGTCGCCCAGGCCTTCCTGCCGCTGCCGGACGGCGGCACGGTGCTGACCGCCCAGCTCGGCACCGTCCGCTCGGAGGACTGGGAGCTGTACGCGGGTGCGTTCGCCGAGCTGCTGACGAGCCTTCAGCTCGGCTGGGACGGCGTGCTCGCCACCAGCCGCCCGCTCGAGCAGGCCGCCGCCCCTCTTCAGCCTGAGCCGCCGGTCGCGCCGATCCCGGCGCAGGCGGCACCGGTGCAGGCGGCCCCGCCCGCTCCGGCCGCCCCGCCGATGGCTCCCCCGACTCCGGCTCCGGCCCCGGCTGTGGCCGCCCCCGCGCCGCAGCAGCAGCCTGCAGAGGAACCGAAGGGTACGAGCGTCCAGGTGCCCCCGGCGGACTTCAACCCGTTCGCGCCGCCGTCCCTCCCGGTGCCGGCCCAGGCCGCCGCGCCGGAGGCGGAGGGCGCCGCCAAGGGCACCTCGGTCCACGTCCCGCCGGCGGACTTCAACCCCTTCGCTCCACCGGCACCGGCCGCCACGGCCACCGCCGACGGCGAGGGCAGCACGCCGGTCCACGTGCCCCCGGCCGACTTCAACCCCTTCGGCCAGAGCGCCGCCCCGGCCGCACCCGCTGCTCCGGCGGCTCCGGCCCAGCCCGCTCCGCCCGCCCACAACCCCTTCGGCTGACCGGCCGACCGACTGACCGACCCACCGGGGGCGCGGTTCGCCGCGCCCCCTCGGCATGTCCGGCTGCGTCTCTGGCTGTGCGTGGTCCAGACCTATTGCCAGCGCACCGTCACATCCCTACCCTCCAAGACAACAGACCTCCGTGGCACCCCGACGGCCCGGAGACCTCTGCCCCGCGCTGCCCTGCGGCAGCCGAGCCGCACCTGCACACCTCCCCACAGGTAGGGGAGCCTCCATGCCCGCTTCCGCCGGGCCGGACGCTCCCGGACAGGAGCTCAGAAACCATGCGCAGACGTCGGATCCGCCTTCCCCTGCTCGCTGCAGGGGCACTGATCGCCCCGTTCCTGGCCGTCGCCCTGCCGGGCGCCGCCCACGCCGCCTCGGCCACCGCCACCTTCGCCAAGGACCAGGACTGGGGCTCCGGTTACGGCGGCAGCTACACCATCAACAACGGCACCGGCAGCACCATCAACGGCTGGACGCTGGAGTTCGACCTCCCGGCCAACAACTCCGTGGCCTCGCTCTGGAACGCCACCTACACCACGGCGTCCTCGCACGTCACGGTGAAGAACCCGTCCTGGCAGAGCACCATCGCCCCTGGCGCCTCGTACAACTTCGGCTTCAACATCGCCTACTCGGGTGCCTACGCGCCGCTGCTCAACTGCAAGTTGAACGGCAAGCCGTGCGACGGCACCGGCGGTGGCGACACCCAGGCGCCCACCGCGCCGGGCGGTCTGACGGGGACGGCGGGCAACGGCTCGGCCGCCCTCAGCTGGACTGCCTCCACCGACAACGTCGGGGTGGCCGGGTACGACGTGTTCAACGGCAGCAGCAAGGTCGCGACCGTCACGGGCACCAGCACCACCGTGACGGGGCTGCCTGCGGGCACCTACAGCTTCACCGTGGTCGCCTTCGACGCGGCGGGCAACCGCTCGGCCCCGGGCGGGCCGGTCTCGGTGACCGTCCAGCCGCCACCGCCGGACAGCCAGCCGCCGACGGCCCCCGGCACCCCCACCGTGACGGGCACCAGCTCGACGTCGGTGTCGCTGGGTTGGACCGCCGCGACCGACAACGTCGGCGTGACGGCCTACGACGTCTACAACGGCGCCGGCCTTGCCGCGACGGTGAGTTCGACCTCGGCGACGGTCTCCGGGCTGGCCGCCGACACCGCGTACACCTTCACCGTGAAGGCCCGCGACGCGGCGGGCAACGTCTCGCCCGCCTCCGGCGCCGTGACGGCTCGGACGCAGACCGGCGGCACCAACCCCGGCGGTGGGCTGAAGATCGGCTACTTCACCCAGTGGAGCATCTACGCCCGTGGCTACAGCGTGAAGCAGCTCGACACCTCCGGCAGCGCCGGTCGGCTGACCACGCTCAACTACGCCTTCGCCAACATCGATCCGACCAGCAAGAAGTGCTTCATCACCAACCACGCGGCCGGGAACGACTCCGACCCGAACGCGGGTGACGGCGCCGGTGACGCCTGGGCGGACTTCGGCAAGGGCTGGGACGGCGGCTCCTCGGTGAACGGCTCCACCGACACCTGGGACCAGCCGCTCGCGGGCAACTTCAACCAGCTGAAGCAGCTCAAGGCCAAGTACCCGAACCTCAAGGTCCAGATCTCGATCGGGGGTTGGTCCTACAGCAAGTGGTTCTCCGACGCCGCCGCGACCGACGCGTCCCGCAAGGCGATGGTCAGCTCCTGCATCGACCTGTACCTCAAGGGCAACCTCCCGGTGATCGACGGCCGGGGCGGCGCAGGCACGGCGGCCGGGCTCTTCGACGGCATCGACCTCGACTGGGAGTGGCCGAACGCCGACGGGCACCTGGGCAACATCTACAAGCCCGCCGACAAGGCCAACTACACCCTCCTGGCACAGGAGTTCCGCCGCCAGCTGGACGCCCTGGGCGCCGCCAACGGCAAGCACTACACGCTCAGCGCCTTCCTCCCGGCCGACCCGGCCAAGATCTCGGCGGGCATCGACATCCCCGGCCTGTTCGGCCAGTTCGACTTCGCGACCATTCAGGGCTACGACTACCACGGCGCCTGGGAGACGACGACCAACCAGCAGTCGGCCATCTCGCTCCCTGCCGGAGACCCGAGCCCGCTCAAGTTCAGCTCCGAGATCGCCATCAACGCCTACGTCAACGGCGGCGCCCCGAAGAGCAAGCTCACCCTCGGCATCCCGTTCTACGGACGCGGCTGGACGGGCGTCCCGGCGGGCAGCACGCACGGCCTGTTCCAGACCGGCACCGGCCCCGCACCCGGCACGTACGAGAACGGGTACGAGGACTACCACAAGCTCAAGGACATGGCGGCGAGCGGCGGTTACACCATCTACCGTGACCCGGTCGCCGGGTACTCGTACATCTACAACGGCTCGGTCTTCTACACCTACGACGACCCGACCGAGATCGCCCGCAAGACCGCCTGGATCAAAGCCCAGGGGTTGGCGGGTGCGATGGTCTGGTCGTTCGACGGTGACACCAGCAACGGTGAGTTGATGGCAGCCGTGGACAACGGCCTGAAGTAGTAACGGAGTTCGTCAGGCGCGGCGGGCCAGGTGCACCACATCGGGCACGCCGCGCAGGACGGGGATCTCCACCGTCCGCACGCCGGCGAAGCCCGCCGCGCGGAGCGCCTGCTCGAAGGCGGCGGACGGCTGCGCACTCCAGACCGCCAGCACCCCACCGGGGTTGAGCCTGCGCCGGGCTGCGGCGAGACCGGCCGGGCCGTAGAGCCCGGCGTTCGAGTCGGTGACCGTCCAGTCCGGGCCGTTGTCGATGTCGAGGCAGAGCGCGTCGTACCTCTCAGCGCCGGTGTCCAGGTACTCGACCAGGTCGGTGTGCAGCACTACGACCCGGGGGTCGTCCAACGCGCCCTCCGAGAACGCCGCGAGCGGGCCCTCCCGATGCCAGTCGATGATCGCCCCTTCCCGCTCGGCGACCGCGATCCGCCCCCACCGGGGCTCCGCGGCGGCGTACGCGAGCGAGAAGCCGACCCCGAGCCCGCCGATCAGCACCGCCGGTCGCCCGACGGAGAGTTGGTCCAGCGCGGCCTGTACGAGCAGCCGCTCCGAACGACCGTCGGCGGTGTCCATCAGGAAGCAGCCGTTGGCGATGATCTCGTAGTGCTCGCCGCGCCGGCGCAGCACCACCTCCCCGAACGGGCCCTCCCGGCGGTCGAGCGTGACGGGCGCGGCCAGGCTGTCCCGGTCGATGAGCTGGTCGGGAAGTGACATCGCGTACCTCGTGAGCTGGGTGATCCGCCGTACCCGACCCAGCTTAGAGGTTTCGCCGTCGGCCACCAGGGATTTTCCGAGGGCCCGTCGGCGCGTCAGGTGGTGAGCAGGACCCCCGCGTAGCTGACACCCGCGACGACCACCCAGGAGGCCAGGCCGAGGGCCGCCACCCGGCCGCCGGTGCGGGCCATGGTCGGCAGGTGGACCGCACTGCCGAGGCCGAACAGGGCTGCGGCGAGCAGGAGTTCCTGGAGGGTCTGGGCGGTGTCGAGAGCTCCGGCGGGCAGGTCGACGACGCTGCGCAGCACGATCATCAGCAGGAAGCCGACCACGAAGAGCGGCAGCAGCGGCGGGCGGGCGGCGGTGCTCCCGGCGGCCTTGCGGCGGCGGGCCAGGGCCAGGCCGACCCCGGCGGTGAGCGGCGCGAGCAGGGTGACCCGCATCAGCTTGACCAGGACGGCCTCCCGCAGGGCGGCGGGTCCGCCGGTCTGGGCGGTGGCGACGACCTGGCCGACGTCGTGGACGCTCGCGCCGACCCAGCGGCCGAAGGCCTCCGGGCCGAGCCCGAGCGGCTGGTGGAGCAGCGGGAGGACGGCGATGGCGAGGGTGCCGCAGAGGGTGACGAGGGCTACGGAGGTGGCGATGTCCTCCTCCTCGCTCCCGGCGGCCTGGCTGACGGCGCCGATCGCGGAGGCGCCGCAGATCGAGTAGCCGGTGGCGATCAGCAGCGGCTGGTCGCCTGGGAGGCCGAGGCGGCGGCCGAGCCAGACCGTGCCGAAGAAGGTCGCGGTGACGACGGCGAGCACCATGGCGACGGTCGCCCAGCCGAGCCCGGCGACGTCGTGCAGGCTGAGTTTGAGGCCGAGCAGGACGACGCCGGCCCGCATCAGCCGCTTGCCTGCGAACGAGAGCCCGGGGCGGGCGACGCCCTTGACCAGCGGGCGCAGGACGGGCAGGTGGGCGGCGGCGACGCCGAGCAGCACGGCGGCGGTGAGCCGGGGCACGGCGGGCACGGCGGCGTGGACGGCCCAGGCGGCGGCGACGCCGAGCGCGGCGAACGCGAGGCCGGGCGCGTCGCGGCGCAGGCCCGAGGGGGCGGTGGTGGCGGAGGTGGCCTTGGCAGGGCGGGCGGCGGCCCGGAGGGTCAGTGCCATCGGCGGGTCAGCACTCCCCGGCGGGCAGTTGGTAGATCCGGCGGACGCTGCTGCCGAGCCGGCCGATGTCGGCGCCGTAGACGTGCAGGGAGATCGCCGTGCCGGTGCCGGAGTTGCGGACGCTGTGGATGTCGCCGGGCGGGGCGAAGCCGCAGACGTCCCCCCGGCCGTTGCGGATCTCGCCATCGGCGACCAGCCGGGCGGCGCGGCCGTCGCTGACGAGGCGGTAGCGGCGCTCGGTCTCCTCGCCCTCGTGGACGCCGGTGCTGCACCAGGCGAGGTGGTCGTGGATGGAGGTGCCCTGTCCGGGCAGCCAGACCAGGGCGACCAGCGAGAAGCTGCCGTCGGCCTCGGCGTGCAGGAGGTGCTGGCGGTACCGGTCGGGGTGGCCGATCCGCTGGCCTTCGGTGAGGAGGTCGACGCTGCCCAGGTGGGGCGCGAGTGTCTCGGCCGCCAGATAGGCCGTCAACTCGGGCGCGAGGCCCCGGTCGACGACGGTGCGCAGTTCGCCGATCAGGCTGTGCATGCGCTCCGTCAGGCAGCTGACACCGATGGTCGCGGATTCTGTCATGTTGTCAGCGTCCGGCCGGTCGGCCCATCACGTCCAACGACAGTTCTTTCGCCACTTTCAAACTGTGGCTTATGAATGGAACGGAGCTCTCAGCACCCCTGCCGGGCGGCGGCCACCGCGCGCAGCTCGTCCAGCACCAGTGCGGTGGCCGGCACCCGCAGGTGCTCCCGCAGGACGTACGCCGAGACCTTGCGCCGCAGGTGCGGCTCCACCAGCCGTCCGGTGACCTTCCGGTGGCTGAGGAAGGAGAGCACCAGGGCGGGCATCATGGAGATGCCGACCCCGGCGGCGACCAGGCTCTGCACGGCGAGGTTGTCGTCGGTGGTGAAGACCACGTCGGGGGTGAAGCCCTCCTCCGCGCAGACCTGGAGGAAGTTGGCCCGGCAGCGCGGGCAGCCGGCGATCCAGCGTTCCTCGCTGAGGTCCCGCAGCCGTACGGCGTGCCGCCGGGCCAGGGGGTGGCCGACGGGCAGCAGCACCGTCAGCTGGTCCTCCAGCAGCGGGATCTCGACCAGCCCGTCGGGGCTCTCGGCGTTCTCCGCCCCGGGTGCGGCGGGTGAGCCCGGGTAGGTGAAGGCGAGCGCGATGTCGCACTCGCCGCGCAGCAGGCGGTGCACGGACTCGGGCGGTTCGGCCTCCAGCAGCTCGACCCGCACTCCCGGGTGGTCGGCGAGCAGCCGGGCCATCGCCTCGGGGATGAGCGTGGCGTTGGCGCTCGGGAAGGCGCAGATCCGCACCCGCCCGGCGCGCAGCCTGGCCAGTGCGGTGAGCTGCTGCTGGGCGGCGCTCAGGCTGCCGAGGATCAGCTCGGCGTGGCGGGCGAGCGCCTCGCCGGCCTCGGTGAGCCGCAGGCCCCGGCCCGCCCGGGTGAAGAGCGGCACGCCGACGGTCCGTTCCAACGCCTTCATCTGCTGGGTGATGGCGGGCTGGGTGTAGCCAAGCGCACGGGCGGCCGCCGAGTACGAGCCGGAGCTGACCACTTCGTGGAAGGTCTTGATGTGCCGTGAGTCGAACACCGGTGAATCATAAGCAGAATTTGGGGCGCCGGACCACTACCTCAACCACACCTTTGGTTTCCCCGCGTCTCAGCAGCTCACCGCTGCCCCGGCCGCAGCGGCGGTAAGCAGGGATTCGGCGGCCGAGGTACGGGCGTAGAGCACCGAGCGCCCGGCGCGGTGGGCGCTGACCAGGCCCGCGTCACGCAGCGCGGTCAGGTGCTGGGAGGCCCCGGCCGGGGAGATCCCGGTGCGCCGGGCCAGCTCGGTGGTGGAGGCCAGCACCTCCAGCTCGGCCAGCAGCAGGGTCCGCGTGCGTCCGAGGACGGCGGTGAGGGCCGCGCTCCCGGTGACGGGCCGGGATTCGCCGAGTGAGCCGATGCCCCGCGCCGGGTAGGCGAGCTGCGGCGGGTCCGGCGGCGTCACACGGGTGAGCGGGACCGGCCCGATGAACGCCGAGGGGATCAGCAGCAGCCCCGCACCCGCCGTCCGCCGGGGCATCGGGTTCGTCCGGCGGCCCAGGCGCAGCACGTTGTCGTCCCAGCCCACCGAGGCGTGCAGGTCGTTCAGCAGGTGGACCGCGCCGTGCTCGGCGACCTGCCGGGCCCGGTGGAAGACGTCGGCGTCGAGCACCGCCCGGATCCGCGCCCAGTAGGGGGCCAGCGCGAGCTCCCAGTAGGTCCGGATCTCCTCCGCGACCCTGGCCAGCTGGGCGGTGGGCCGGGCGTGCAGGCTGCGCAGCCGTGGGCCGAGCGGGCCCTGTTCGCGCAGCGGCCTCGGGCACGTGGCAGCTCGGCGACCTGACGGTCCACCGGATCGGCTTCGGCGCGATGCGCCTCACCCAGAACGGCGAGGCCTTCGCCCCCGACGCCGTGCCGAGCGATCGAGGCCGGGCGGTCGGTGTGCTGCGCCGCGCGGTCGAGCTCGGGGTGAACCACATCGACACGGCCTCGTTCTACTTCTCCCGGCTCCGCTCCGCCAACGAGCTGATCAGCCGGGCGCTCGCCCCCTACCCGGACGACCTCGTCATCACCACCAAGGTCGGGCCGAGCCGAAGCTCCTCGGGCGAGTTCCTCCCGCATGCCACCCCGGCGCAGCTGCGCGGCCAGGTCGAGGAGAACCTGCGCCAACTCGGCCGCGACCACCTCGACGTGGTGAACCTGCGCATCGTCGGCACCGCTCCGATCGCCGAGCGGTTCGGCGCGCTGGCCGACCTGCGCGACGCCGGGCTCATCCGCCACCTCGGCCTCTCCAACGTCCACCCGCACCACCTCGCCGAGGCCCAGGCCATCGCGCCGGTGGTCTGCGTGCAGAACCGGTACGGCCTCGGCATCCGGCCCGACCACGACGAGTTCCTGCACACCTGCGGCCGGCTGGGCGTCGCATACGTGCCGTTCTACTCGATCGCCGGGCCCGGGGGCGAGGCGGGCGCGAGCGGCGCGGCCGACGACGAGGTGCTGGCCGTCGCCCGCGCCCACGGGGCCGCTCCGGCGCAGGTCCGGATCGCGTGGACCCTGCACCGAGGCCCGCACGTCCTCGCCATCCCCGGCACCGGCGACCCCGATCACCTGGCCCCCAACGTGGCCGCCGGGGCACTCCGCCTCACCGAAGACCAACTCGCCACCCTGGACTCCCTCCACCATCGCCGAGGAGCTGCCGGACCCAGGTGAGCGGGAGCCCGGCGCGCGAGCCGCGTCCGCCGACGCCACCTGCGACTTCGCGGACTTCTCCGGTGAGCCTTCCGGTGGACCTTCCGGTGGTCCTTCCTGGTGCCCCCTTCCGCCGGGGTGTTCAGCTGTACACGGTCAAGCGCCAGGGTCCTCCACGGTCCCCCACCGCTTGCCGGCACGGGGACCACGGCGCGCTGCCCCGAGTGGCCGGAGCGATCCCCACCTCATCGAGCACAGGAAGGTGTTGCCCGTGAACGACCTCACCACCCGGACCCCCCAGGAGATCTTCCGCAGTCACGGACAGGCGCTCATCGCCGAGGACCTCGACAGGATCGTCGCGAACTACGCCCCCGACGCGGCCTTCATCACCCCGGCCGGCGTCAGGCACGGCAGGGCCGGTGTCCGCGAGGGCTTCGCCCGACTGTTCGCCGACCTCCCGCATGCCACCTGGGACTTGAAGATCCAGACCTTCGAGGGCGACCTCCTCTTCCTGGAGTGGGCCGCCGACTCCGACACGAACCAGGCACGGCACGGCGTCGACACGTTCGTCTTCCGCGACGGGCTCATCCAGACCCAGACCGTCCGCTACACGCTGACCCCGAACAGCTGAGGACATCAGACCTATGACTAGTCTCCTGCGCACCGCCGGTTCCGCCGTGAGGAGCCTGCGGACCGCTTCCGTGGCCCTCCTCACGGCGCTGGTCTGCCTGGCCGGCCTGCCCGCGACCTCCGCCTCGGCAGCCACGCCGACGCAGTCGGTGCTCACCCCGGTGTTCCTCACCAACGGGCGGTGGAACGACCAGGTCCTGTGCGCCAGTCCCGATGACGACAGCGTCTGGCTCGAGCAGTTCGACGCCTCGAACCTCTACTGCCAGTGGATCCAGATCGGCGAGCGCGGCCGATTCCTGCTCTTCAACCCCCAGAAGCAGAAGGTCGCGAGCTACCTGGGCGGCAACGAAGGGGCCGTCGTGATGCAGAACCTGCTGTACCCCGCCCCCAACCAGCAGCTCTTCTCCTGGGGCGGCATGGAGAGCTGGAATGCCTCCTCCCTGCAGTCCTACCAGGACAGCGGGCAGAACATCGACGCCAAGAGCCCCGACGGCGACGACCCGCGCATCGATCCGGTGCACACCCGGGGCTGGCGGCACGGAAACCAGCGGGAGCTGACCTGGAACGAGCTCCCGGCCGCCCGCCCCACCCTCGGCAAGGCCGTCGAAACGCTGCAGTCCTACCAGTCCTACCTGAACACCCTGCTGGGGGGCATCGCCCCCGATGAGACCGCCTGCGTGACCACGGCCATCTCCCTGCGGGCGCAGGCCAACGGCAAGTACGTCTCGGCCGAACTCGGCTACGGCGGCGACCAGAACGCCATGCTGCGCGCCCGCGCCGGCGTCCTGGGCCCCTGGGAGCAGTACAACGTGTGCCGCAACAACAAGAACGGCCTCTACTCGGTCCGGTCGGTGGCCAACGGCAACTACGTCACAGCCGAACTCGGCTACGGCGGCGACCAGTACGGTGAACTCCGCGCCCGGTCGGGTGCCATCGGTGCCTGGGAGCAGTTCAGCATCGAGCGCTCCGGCTCCGGCTACACCATCCGCTCGGCCGCCAGCGGCCAGTACGTCTCGGCCGAGGTCGGCTACAGCGGCGACCAGAACGGCATGCTCCGTGCCCGCTCGGACGGCGCCGGCGTCGGGGAGAGGTTCCAGTAGACGGTCGCGCGGCCGGCCGGTCCGCACGGCTCGCCTGTCCGCACGGCCGCATGGCACGTGAGCGAGGCTGCCCGGCCGTCGAGGCCGACAGTCAGTAGGACGATGGTCAGCAGGCAGGGCCTGGATCTCTCGTACGGGAGGTCCAGGCCCTGCCGCATGCGTACCGAGCGGCGGCTCAGGGCCCGTCCGGCCGAACGCCCCGGTGGCCGCCTGCCCCGGCCAAGCGTGCCAGGTCCGCCCGGCCGACCGCCCCCAGCTTGCGGCCCACCCGCTCCACCAGCGCGGTCACGTCCTGCGGAGTCAGCAGCAGGGCCTGGGCGACCTGACGGTCACTGTGACCGGCGCCGACCAGCTCCACCAACCGGTGCTCGGTCATCGACAGGCTCCCGGCCACCGGCGGTGCGGCTTGCGGGCGTACCCCCACCGCGGCCAGCGCCCGGCGCACCCGACCGGCCAGCAGGACACTGCCGCAGGTCTGCGCGAGGTCCAGCGCCTGGGTGAGGAGGCGGCGGCCCTGGCCGGTCTCGCCCGCTCGCGTCAGAGCGGTCCCCAGCTCGTACCGGGAGCGGGCCAGCTCCAGGCGGGCCGGGGATTGCTCCAGCACGGCCACGGCCTCGCGCAGGTGGGCCTGCCCTTCGGGGCCGCCCACGACGACACCCAGGCAGCGCGACGCCAGGCCGATCGCCCGCCCGGTGCCCCACCGATGGGCCAACTCCAGCTCCTCGGTGGCCAGCTGGAGCGCATCCGCCTGCTGTCCGAGTGCACGGTGCAGCAGCGCCGCCTTCGACCGCCAGGGCATCATGGCCAGATTCGTGACCTGCGCCTGCTTCTCCTGCGCGCCGTATTCCAGCAGGACCGCGAGGGCGGCGGCCGGATTACCCCGCTCGGCGTACAGGCGGCTGCGGACGAGGAGCGTCGGCCCCTGCCAGAGCCAGCCCGCCCGGTCGGTGTCGGCATCCGGCACGAGCACCTCGGTTGCCGAGGCCAGGTCGCACCGCTCTATCAGCGATTCGCCCACCTGGGCCATCATCGCCAGCCTCACCCGGTGCTCCATGCCGTCCCCGGTCGTGGTGCCGGGATGTCCGATCTCGGGAGTGAGCGCGCGCTGCTGACCCCGACGCGTCCGCACCGTCAGCTGCCACATCATCGCCGCCGACACCATCCGGAACGAGCCGCACCGCGCGCCCAGGTCGGCGACCTGGTCGAACCGCGCCGCCGCGTCGTCGAGGCGGTCGGTGGTCACGAAGCCCATCCCGGCCAGGCTGACGAGCATTCCGGCCTGGTCCACTCCCGCCAGCCCGCCGCGCAGGGCCCGGTCGAGGAGGTCATTGGTGACCGAGGCACTGGCATCCCCGGTCACGGCCGAGGCGGACAGCGCGGCCAGGACCGCGCACTCTCCCGGTGTGTCACCGGCCAGCTTGTGGTCCCACAGCTCTCTGGCCCGCTGCCGGGCCGCGGGCAGGGTGGGCAGGTGCTCATAGCCGATCAGCAGCATCTGGGCCTGCAGGTACCAGGACGTCTCGCGGGCGAGTCCGGTGCCGTCGTCCGTCTGCCGCAGGTCCTCCACGGCGCGGGCGAGGACGTCGACGGCGCACGCGTGCTGATGCTCGATGAACAGCGCGTTGGCGAGCAGGTGGGCCGCGTGGGCCCGGGAGTACGGGTCGGCCAGCGCTGACGAGGCCTGCGTCAGGTGATGCCTGGCCGCGGCGACGTCGACCTGCAGCTCATCGGCGCCCAGCTCCAGCAGCAGGGGACCGCGCTGTGCGGTGGACATCGGTTCCCGCAGGGCCCGGCGCAGATAGGTCATGGTGATCTCCGGAGCCCCGCGGCCGCGGGTCACCCTCGCCGCTTCCCGCAGGGCGTCCACCCGCCAGGTCTCACCGCTCGGTTCGGCCAGCAGCAGATGGGTGGCCACCTGATCGCCGGCCCCGCCCTCGCGCCGCAGCAGTTCGGCCGCCCGCGCGTGCCCGGCGGCCAGCTCCACCGGTCCCATGACGGCTTCGGCGACCGCGGCGCGGATCAGCGGATGATCGAACCGCGCCACCTCGCCCGGCCCCAGGACACCGATCCGCCGCAACTGTCGGCCGTGCTCCCGGGCCTCGGCCTCGCCCAGTCCTGCCAGTTCGGCCGCGACGTGCCAGGCAACCCCGTCGCCCAACACCACCAGGGACCTGGCCAGCCGCCGGGTCGGCTCCGGCCGGCCTGCCAGCCGCTTGACCACAGTGGCGGCCAGGATCCGGCCGCGGAACTCCTCCACCAGGTATGCCTGATCGCCGGCGGGCCTGACCTCATTGTCGGCCAGCGTCCGCAGCAACTCGCGAAGCAGCAGCGGATTGCCCTGCGTCGCCTCGGCACAGGCGGCGACGAACGGCGGCTCGGCGTCCTGCCCCAGACTCGTCCGCACCAACCGGGCCAGGCTGTCGCCGGCCAGGACAGGCAGCTCGACCTGAAGGCAGTCCGGCTGTCCGGCGATCTGCTCCAGGAGCGGCTCGACCTGCGTCCCGCTGTCCGGCCGTGCCGTCAGCACCAGCAGCAACGGCAGACCACGCAGACGCCGCGCCAGGTACGCCAGCCACCGTACTGACGGGCCGTCCGCCCAGTGCACGTCGTCGATCACCAGCGCGACCGGCCCGTCATCCGTGACATGCACCATCAGCCAGTACAGGCTGTGCAGAACACCCAGCGACACACCCGGTGGCGCCTCTGGCAGCAGCCCCGCGCCCTCGCCGGCGCCATCCACGCGCAAGGCGTGCGACGCCAGCTCCGCAGGGCCCGACAGCAGCCGCTCCCGCCCGGCACGACCGGCTCGGGCCAGCAACGGTTCGGCCAGCTGCCGGAGCACCGAGAACGCGAAGTCCTGCTCCAGTTCTCCGCAGCAGGCCCGAACCACCCGGATCCCACGCGCCTGCTCGGCGGCGGCCCAGGTGTTCACCAGCGAGGTCTTGCCCGTCCCCGCGCCCGAACGCACCAGCACCACCGTGCCCCCACCGGCACGTGCCGTACCGGCCGCCCGTTCGAGGATGGCCAGCTGGCCTTGGCGATCGAGCAGGCCCAGCCCTCGCACACCGTGCTCCGCCGGCACACCCCCCGGCCGGCCGGAACGGCCGGCCGCCAGCAGCGTGGCCGCGTCGGCGTCGGCCAGCCCCAGCGCCGACACCAGCATCTCCACCGTGCGACGCTGCGGCCGCTCCCTGCGGCCCCGCTCGAGATCCCTGATCGACCTGGCGGCCAACCCGGCGGCCTCGGCCAGCTCCTCCTGGGTCAGCCCCGCAGCCCGGCGAAACCCCAGCAGAATCTCACCGAACGTCCTCACCCGACCACCCCCACACCCGGGACGTCAGCCCCGGACACCGGCCACGACCGACCCACCATCGCCACGTACCCACCACGGCACCCCCGCCGTATCCAGTCCCACCGAGGCCCCGGAGCAGGGCGGGACGAAACGGCGGCAGTGCCGCCCCGTCACTTCTACTCACTGGTAACCAATCAGGACCCTACCGGAGTGATCCGCCCGAATCCCGAGGTCCGCCGTTCTCGCCGAGCCGGCACCCACCAGCGATCAACTCCCCGCCCGGCAGGCCGCCTGAGGAGACCCGACAGGCAGGGGCCTGACCACCCCGCCGTCAGGGCTGCTGCGCCTCCGGCGGCAGCCCCATGGCCACCCCCGCCTTCGCCATCGGCGCGCCGCCGCGTACCCGTGGGCTGCGTCGGCCGCGCCGCTCGACCCAGCGGGCCAGCCAGGAGAGGGCGAGGCACATGCCGATGTAGACCGGTGCGATGACCAGCACCACCGGGATGAACGGGAGGTCGTAGTCGAGGTTGGCGGCGATCAGCTTGCCCGCGTGCAGGAACTCCTCGTAGGTGATCAGGAAGCCGAGCGAGGTGTCCTTGAGCGCCACCACCAGCTGGCTGATGATGCTGGGCAGCATCGCCCGGTTGGCCTGCGGCACCAGGACGTACGCCATCACCTGGGTCTTGCGAAGGCCGAGCGCGAAGGCGGCCTCCCGCTGGCCGCCGGGGACGGCGAGCACCCCGGCCCGGAAGACCTCGGCGAGGACGGAGCCGTTGTAGAGCGTCAGCCCGGCGACGAGCGCCCAGAGCGGCTGGACCTTCATCGCGACGAAGATGAAGAAGATCATCACCAGCAGCGGCATCGCCCGGAAGAACTCGACCACCAACGTCGAGACCCAGCGCACCGCCCGGTGGTCGGAGAGCCGCCCGGCGGCGAGGAGCGCGCCGAAGGGTAGCGCGAAGAGCGCCGTCAGCCCGAAGGCCTTGAGCGTGTTGCCGAGCCCGTCCAGCAGCAGCCGCTGGATGCCCCGGTACTCGAAGGGCATCCACTTCTGGTAGGTGAACTGGTGGGTGTGGAACAGCTCGTAGACCACCCAGCCGACCAGCGCGGCGATCAGCACCAGCGCGAGCACCCCGTACCGGCGGTGCCGGGCGGCGGCCTTCGGGCCCGGTACGTCGTACAGCGCCGAGGAGCTCACCGGGACACCGCCAGCCGTCGTTCGAGCAGATTGAAGAGGGCGCTGATCGCCAGGGTGATGATCAGGTAGCCGACCGCGATCCAGACGAAGGTCCAGAGGATGCTGTACCCCAGCTCGTTGATGGTGCGGTAGGTGCCGAGCAGCTCGACCACGCTGAACGAACCGGCGATCGCGGTGTTCTTGGCCAGCGCGATCAGCACACTGCCGACCGGCGGGATCACCGAGCGGAAGGCCTGCGGCAGCACCACCAGGCTCAGCGTCTGGCCGAAGGTCATGCCCAGGCTGCGCGCCGCCTCGCCCTGCCCGGTCGGCACCGTGTTGATCCCCGAGCGCAGCGCCTCGCAGATGAAGGCCGAGGTGTAGCACCCGAGCGCCAGCACGGCGAAGGTGAAGAACGGCAGCGAGACCCCGAAGCGCGGCAGCCCGAGCACCACGATGAAGAACAGCAGCGTCAGCGGCGTGTTGCGCAGCACGGTGACCCAGCCGGCCCCGAGCGTGCGCAGCGGCCCGACCGGCGAGACCCGGAAGGCCGCCATCAGCACCCCGAGGGCCAGCGCGAGGGCCGCGCTGACGGCGGTCAGCGCGAGGGTGCCCAGAAAGCCGTGCCAGTAGGTCGAGAAGTTGTCGGTCAGGACTTTCACGCGGCCCCCATCCTCAGTAGCGGTCGAGCCAGTAGCAGTCGGTTCAGTACCGGTCGATCGGCGGCGGGGTCGGTGCGGGCACCCCGGAGAGCCCGAGCGTCGCGTCGTAGGCGGCCTTCCAGTCGCCGTTCTGCTCGTGCCGCAGCAGCGCGTCGTCGATGGCACCACGCAGCACGGCGTCATCGTGCGGGGTGCCGATGCCGTACGGCTCCGTGGAGAACGGCTGCCCGGCGATCTTCAGCTCGTCCGGCACCTTCGCGGCGTACCCCTGGAGGATGGCGTTGTCCGTGGTCACGGCGTCGACCTGACCGGTGATCAGGTTGTCCACGCAGGCCGAGTACGTGTCGTAGGCGACCAGCTGGGCCTTCGGGTACTGCTTCTGGATGCGCTGGTACGGGGTCGAACCGGCCGCCGAGCAGACCTTCTTGCCGTTCAGGTCCTGCGGGCCGTGGATGGCGGTGTCGGCCTTGCGCACCAGCAGGCTCTGCCCGGCGATGAAGTACGGGCCGGCGAAGCCGACCAGCTTCTTCCGGTTGTCGTTGATGGTGTAGGTGCCGAC
This sequence comes from Kitasatospora sp. McL0602, assembly GCF_052076145.1. Classification (NCBI taxonomy): domain Bacteria; kingdom Bacillati; phylum Actinomycetota; class Actinomycetes; order Kitasatosporales; family Streptomycetaceae; genus Kitasatospora; species Kitasatospora sp. McL0602. The sequence continues at coordinate 644,672 of NZ_CP197246.1, forward strand.
GTAGTAGTCGACCTGGCCGTTCTGCAGGGCCGTCTCGCGGTTGGCCGAGGCGATCGTCCGGAACTGGATCTGTGCGGGCGCGAAGCCCAGGTCCGCGCCGACCATCTTGGCGATCTCGATGTCGAAGCCGGAGTACTCGCCGGTCGCCGGGTTCTTCTGGCCCAGGTATGGCTGGTCCTCCTTGGCGCCGACCACCAGACGGCCCCGGCTGCGGGCGCCGTCCAGGGTGGGCGAGCCGTGCACGGAGTCCGCGCTGCGCACCTGGTAGCTGGGCAGTGAGCTGGCCTGCGGGCCCTTGGGCGGCGGGGTGCCGGGCTTGCCGCAGGCAGCCAGCAGGGCCAGCGCAAGAAGGGCGGGCCCAACGAGTCTCCGGGTCACCGGGCGGCCCCTCAGTGCTTAAGAATCTTGGAGAGGAAGTCCCGGGCGCGCTCGGTCTCCGGGGCACTGAAGAACTCCTCGGGGGTGCGGTCCTCCAGGATGCTGCCGTCGGCCATGAAGACGACCCGGTTGGCGGAGGCGCGGGCGAAGCCCATCTCGTGGGTGACGACGACCATCGTCATGCCCTCGTGGGCGAGGCCGCGCATCACGTCCAGCACCTCGTTGATCATCTCCGGGTCGAGGGCCGAGGTCGGCTCGTCGAAGAGCAGCGCCTTCGGGTCCATCGCGAGCGCGCGGGCGATCGCCACCCGCTGCTGCTGCCCGCCGGAGAGCTGCGCCGGGTACTTGTCCGCCTGGTCGGCCAGGCCGACCCGCTCCAGCAGCTCGCGGCCCTTCTGCTCGGCCTCCGCCTTCGGCCGCCCGCGCACCTTCACCGGTGCCAGCGCGACGTTCTGCAGCACCGTCCGGTGCGCGAAGAGGTTGAACGACTGGAACACCATCCCGACCTCGGCCCGCAGCCGGGCCAGGCCCCTGCCCTCGGCCGGCAGCGGCACGCCGTCGATGGTGATGCTGCCGCTCTCGATCTGCTCCAGCCGGTTGATCGCCCGGCAGAGGGTCGACTTGCCGGAGCCGGAGGGGCCGATCACCACGACCACCTCACCCCGCCCGACGGTGAGGTCGATGTCCCGCAGCACGTGCAGGGCACCGAAGTGCTTGTTGACGCCGCTCAGCTCGATCAGCGGCGCGAAGACGGTGCTCACCTGCTCCGGCGGCCCTTGAGCAGCCAGCCGAGCGCGCCGCCCGCGAGCAGCGTGGCCAGCAGCGCGATCCAGAGCGGGGCGGTGACGGTGAAGACCCAGAACTGGATCTTCACCTTGTCGAGATTGGCGAACAGGAACCAGACCGCGAGGATCACGAGGACGCCGATCGCGATCACCCTGGTGGGGATGCCCGCGATCTCGCCCTTCCGCTGGCTACCGGCTGACGAACCGTCTGAAGTCTTGGTCACCTCCGCAGTCTGCGCCGCCGCACGGCCCGCACGGTCGCACCCCACGCGGGCATGCCCCGGACAGCCCAACGCCGTCCACCCGTACAGGTGATCGGCGCGCTCCAAGCGCGGTCGCGGTAACAGTGCGTCCGGACGGCACTGGGCACGCATCGTCATCATGTGAACGCACGCCCGGCGATCCACCCAAGTCGCTTTCAGCCAACGCTGGATAACGCACCATCAGCCCTGACAGGTCGACTCTCCCGGTCGCCCCCAGGGATTCACCGTGCGCTGGTCGTGCCACTCGATGACGCCGTCGGACAGCACCGGCGGGGGGCGGCCCGGCAAGCCCGGGACTGACCCAGGAGGAGGACGAGTGGCGGGCTCACGGGCCATGGGACACGGCTGCGCCCCGACCCCGGCCGAGACGGGGGTCGGGGCGAATGGGCCGAGTTCAGGCGATGGCGTTGCGCCGACGGCGGAGGGCGAAGGCGCCGACCGCGAGCGCCAGGGCTGCGCCCGAACCGCCGACGAGCGCGGGCGTCGAGGAGGAGGCGCCTTCCGTCTTCTTCGCGGCGCCGTAGCCGCTGGACATGCCCGTGGTGTCGTACACCGAGCCGGGCAGCTTGTCGGCATAACGGGCCTTGACCAGCTTCTGGTAGTCGCTCAGCGAGACCGACGGCTGGCCGCCCAGACCCTGCCGCGCCTGGTCGTTGAGCGGTTCGACCGTGGTGAGCTTCAGCTGGTACCAGCCACGGATCTGCGGCTCGGCGAACACCACGGTCCCCACCGTGGCCCGGCCCGCGTACGTGGCGTCGCTGTCGCCCTCGCGCACGGCCGCCAAGTGCCACCCGCCGCCCTGCGTGGGGGCGAGCATGACGGTGGCGTTCCGTCCGTTGACCGGGGCGTTCAGCGCGGAGACCAGATAACTCAGCTTGACGGCCTCGGTGGCGATCGGCAGGGACGTCCCTGCGGCGAAGCCAGGGGTGATCTCGTTCAGCGCCAACGGGTCCTGGACGGTGAACGCCGACATGCCCTCGCACGGGTCGGCCTTGTCGGGGATCGGCTGCGGCGCCCCGACCCCGTCCCCCTGGGGCACCGGAATGCTGAGGAAGCGGCAGACGGCGTTGCGGACGTCGGCCGACTTCACCAGGTCGAGGGCGGCCTGGTAGCCCGGGATGTCCGCCGGGAGCGGGTCCATGGGTGCGGCCGCGTGGGCGGGGCCGGCGACGGACAGCAGCGCGGATGCGCTCAGTACCAGGACGGTGGTCAGGCGGGAGCGTCGGGAGGCCGCCCGCTTGCTGGACGTTCTTGTTTCGTGCATGCCGCCTGCCTTAACGGGAGATGCCGATCCGGGAGTGGGTCCACTTGAACGAGCTGTTGCTGACGTAGTCGTTGTAGTTCCACCAGGTGTAGGTGGCGGTGTCCGGCCACGGGTCGGCGACGCCGATGGTGTTGTTCGACGTGTCGAAGCCGTAGACGACGTTCATGTGGCCACCGCCGGACGTCCACCCGATGCGGGCGGCGACAGGCCGGGCCGCCTTGACGTCGGTGTAGACCTGGTTGAACGTGGCCGCGCTGTTCAGGCCCGAGCCGGGGTGGGTCATGCCGAGGCTGCTCCAGCCCTTGGCCATGTCGTCCAGCGTGGCAGGCTGATTGTTGCAGCCGTAGTAGGGCTGGGCCCGGGTGCAGAAATCCGTCTGCGTGCTGCCGTAGCCATGAAACTTGGCGATCGTCAGCCCGGAGGCGACCCAGCACCACTGGGTCTTCTCCTGCTTGTACATGCCGATGGTGTCCTGCCCTGCCTCGGCGTGGGCCGGGCTCCCTGCGGCGGCGAGCAATCCCGAAGCCGTCAGTGCGACGGCCATCGTCGTGGCCGCGAACGTGGATCTGCCCATCTTCCTGCCTTCCCGCGAAAGTGCGATGCGTGCCGGGGGATCTGGCACAGCTATGACAGCACGAATTGACGGCGCCAAACATAGTGCGTATGAAAACTGCACCTGCAAGGGCGAATCGTCATATATACAGCGGGCTCGACGACGCCGTGGACTCTGTCGATAAGGAACAGGCTGGTCGACAGCTTGAACGACTCGACCCGGTGGGCCTTCACAGCTGCTGCCCGGAGCCATTCCCACAGAATTCTGGAATTTCCCACTCCGCTGTCCATAGTGTGCAGGCGCTGTCCACTGTGTCGTGGAACCTGCACCGGGGCCGGGCTCACCCTTCGTCCCGCCAGGAGGCCCAGAGGGCCGCGTACGGGCCGTCGGCCGCGACCAGCTCGGGGTGGCTGCCGTACTCGCTGATCCGGCCGCGCTCGACCACCGCGATCACGTCCGCGTCGTGGGCGGTGTGCAGCCGGTGGGCGATGGCGATCACCGTACGGCCCTCCAGGACGCGGGCGAGCGAGCGCTCCAGGTGCCGGGCCGCGCGCGGGTCGAGCAGCGAGGTCGCCTCGTCCAGGACGAGGGTGTGCGGGTCGGCCAGGACGAGCCGGGCCAGCGCCAGCTGCTGGGCCTGCGGGGGTGTGAGGGCGGCGCCGCCGGAGCCGACCTCGGTGTCCAGGCCGTCCGGGAGGGCGGCAGCCCACTCCGCCGCGTCGACGGCCTCCAGCGCGGCGTGCAACGATGCGTCGTCGGCCTCCGGCCGGGCCAGCCGCAGGTTGTCCCGCAGGGTGCCGACGAAGACGTGGTGCTCCTGGTTGACCAGCGCGACCTGCGCCCGGACCCGCTCGGCGGGCATCCGCGAGAGCGCGGCGCCGCCGAGCGTGACGCTGCCCAGGCGCGGGGCGTAGATCCCGGCGAGCAGCCGGCCGAGGGTCGACTTGCCCGCGCCGGACGGCCCGACCAGCGCGACCCGGCTGCCAGGGGCGACCGCCAGGCTGATGTCGTGCAGCACGTCCGCCCCCTCGCGGTAGCCGAAGCTGACCTGCTCGGCCGCCACCCGCCGCCCGTCGGGCCGGGCGTGCTCGTCCGTCTCCGGGTCCTCGACCTCGCGGACGCCGACCAGCCGGGCCAGCGAGGCCTGCCCGACCTGTAGTTCGTCGTACCAGCGCAGGATCAGGTCGACGGGGTTCACCAGCGCCTGGGCGTAGAGCACGCCGGTGGTGAGCTGGCCGACGCCGATCCAGCCTCGGGCGGTGTAGATCCCGCCGAGCGTGAGGGTGGCCAGCACGGCGAAAGCGTACGTCGCGTCGACGCTCGGGAACCACATGGTGCGCAGCCACAGCGTGTACCGCTCCCAGGCGACCCACTCGGCGATCTTGCGGTCCGTCAGCCGGACTCGCTCGTCGCCGAGGCGCAGCGCCTCGACGGTGCGACCCGCGTCGACCGTCTCGGCGAGCACGGTGTTGACGGCCGCGTACCCGGCGGACTCGGCCCGGTACGACTGCGGGGCCCGGCGGAAGTACCAGCGGGAGGTGACCAGCAGGATCGGGGCGCCGAGCACGGCGGTGAGGGCGAGCAACGGTGAGGTGACCAGCAGCGCGCCGAGCACCAGGACGACGGAGACCAGCGCCACCGCCAGCTCGGGCACGGCCTCCCGGACGGACTTGGCGAGCCGGTCGATGTCGGTGGTGCCCCGGGAGACGAGATCGCCCGTCCCGGCGCGCTCCAGCACGCCCGGCGGCAGCGCGACGGAGCGGACCAGGAAGTCCTCCCGGAGGTCCGCGAGCACCTCCTCGCCGAGCACGCCGCCGCGCAGCCGGGACCAGCCCATGAAGGCCGACTGGACGGCGAGCGCGGCGAGGTACCAGCCCACGGCGGCCAGCACCTTGCCCTGGGCCGTGCCCGCGCTCAGCTGCTCGACGAGCCCGCCGAGCACCCAGGGGCCGACCAGCCCGGCGACGGCGGAGACGGAGTGCAGCGCGACGACCGCGCCGAAGCCGGCCCGGTGCCGCCGGGCGAGCAGCCGGACGTAGGCGCGGACGGCCGCCGGTGAGCCGACCGGCAGCATCGTGGCGGGCCCGAGCTCCTGATGGGCCGGGGGTTTCATACGACCTCCTCCAGAGTGACGACCTGCGCGGGCGGCTGCGGGCGCGGGCTCTCTTCACGGGTGACGACGGCTCGGTAGTACGGGTGGCCGCGCAGCAGCTCGCGGTGGGTGCCGGTGGCGACGACCCGGCCGTCCTCCAGCACGGCCACCGTGTCGGCCTGGTCGAGCAGCAACGGGCTGGTCGCCAGCACGACGGTGGTGCGGCCCGCCCGGAGGCCGCGCAGCCCGACGGCGATCCGGGCCTCGGTGTGGGCGTCGACGGCACTGGTCGGCTCGTCGAGCACCAGTACCGGCGGGTCGGCGATCAGCGAGCGGGCCAGCGCGAGGCGCTGGCGCTGCCCGCCGGAGAGCGAGCGGCCGCGCTCGGTGACCACGGCCGACAGCGGGTCTCCCCCGCACTCGGGCGAGCCGTCGACCAGGGCCTCCAGCACGTCCTCGGCCTGCGCGGCCGCGACGGCCTGCAGCGGCGCGACCCGACCGGAGGCCGGTACGTCGAGGAGCACGGCCAGCGTGCCGGAGAGCAGCACCGGCTCCTTGTCGTGGACGAGCACGGCGGCCCGCACCTCGGCGAGGGCGGCCTCGTCGAGCGGGACGCCGCCGAGCCGGGCGGACGGCCGGGGCTGCTCCCCGTCGGCGAGCGGGACGTGCCCGCCGAGCCGGGCGGCGAGCTCGCCCGCGAGATCCGGGTCGCCGCAGACCACGGCGGTGAGGCGGCCCGCGCGGGCGGTCAGGCCGGTGACCGGGTCGTACAGGTCGGCCGGCGCCGGGTCGGGCAGTTGCGCGGCCCCGGGGGTGTCGGCGCCCCGGGAGAGGGCGAGCACCCGGACGGCGCGGGCGGCGGAGACCTGGGCGACGCTCCAGGCGTGCGCGGCCTCGCCGAGGATGCGAAGCGGCGCGGCCAGGAAGGCGGTGGCGCCGTAGACGGCGATCAACTCGCCGATGCCGAGCCGCCCGTCGAGCGCCAGGGTGGCGCCGTACCAGGTGACGCCGACGACGAAGAGGCCGGGCAGCAGCACCTGCTGGGCCTGCATCAGGGCGCGGATCCGCGCGCTGCGGACGGCCGCGCCCCGGACGCGCTGCGAGGCCTCGCGGTACCGGGTGAGGAACAGCTCCTCGCCGCCGATGCCGCGCAGCACCCGCAGCCCGGCGACGGTGTCGGCGGCGAGCTCGCCCGCCTTGCCGCCGAGGGCGCGCTGTTCGCTGTAGCGGCGCTCGAACGGCCCGAGCAGTGGCCAGACGGCGAGAGCCAGCACCGGGACGCCGAGCAGCACGGCGGCGCCGAGCAGCGGCTGCCGGGCGAGCACGGCCAGGCTGACGGCGAGCCAGACGATGACGGCGGCCCGAACGCGGGCGGTCAGCTCGACGTACCAGCCGATCTTCTCGACGTCGCCGCTGCCGACGGCGACGATCTCGCCGGTGGCGATCCGGCGGGAGAGCCCGGCGCCGAGCCGGGAGGCCTGGCGGGCGACCAGCTGGCGGGTCTGGGCGGCGGCGGTGATCCAGTTCCAGACGGCCTGGCGGTGCAGGTTGACGCCGCCGACGGATTGGAGCACGGCCAGGACGAGGGCCAGCCCGCCCGCCCGCCAGACTCCGCCGGTGTCGCCGTCGACGGCGGCCTGGATGCCGAGGCCGAGCGCCGCGGGGAGCGCGGCCTGGCAGCCCAGCTCCAGCACCCCCCAGCAGGTGGCGAGCAGCTGGCCGCGCCGTTGGCTGCGCTGGAGCCAGCGCAGGAAGGCCCGGGGTGAGCCGAGATCCGGGCTGCCGGGGTCGGTCATCGGCAGATGTTCGAGCGGCATGACGCTCCGTCACAGGGGTGGTACGGGCAGGGGGCGGCCGTGGTGAGCCGGGGCGGCCGTGGTGAGCCGAGGTGGATCGGGAGGGGCCGGAATGCAACCGGAGTGAATTCGCGGCCCGGATCCCTCGCACCTGCGAGGGATATCCGCATGCCGGTTCGACTCTGCGAGGGGCGGCCCGACCCGGGGGAGGTTGGCGGTACCGACTGATGGGAGATCGAGCCTGCCGGGCGCGGAGTGACGTACGCAACAGGTTTTCCGGGCGCGGATCGGGGAGGCCGTTCGTTGGGCCTCACGGTGGCTCGCTGCAGCTGATGGTTCACCATTTAAGGTGAATTCCCCCGAACTGGGAACATTCCCGATCCGAGGCTGGTTGCTCTCCACCGGCAGTATCGGACAATCCGGAAGGTTCCCCTTCTAGTGAGCACCATTCCCAGCATCACCCTGAACAACGGCAGCCGGATTCCGCAGCTCGGCTTCGGTGTCTGGCAGGTCTCGGACGACGGCGCCGAGGCGGCCGTGCGCACCGCGATCGAGGCCGGGTACCGCAGCATCGACACCGCCGCGATCTACGAGAACGAGGCGGGCACCGGCCGGGCCGTCGCCACCGCGGGCGTGCCCCGCGAGGAGCTGTACGTCACCACCAAGCTGTGGAACTCGGGCACGCTGGACTGGTCCGGCGCCCAGGGCCAGGACGCGGTGCTCCGCGCCTTCGACGACTCGCTGGCCAAGCTGGGCCTCGACTACGTCGACCTCTATCTGATCCACTGGCCGCGCCCGATGCACGGCACCTTCGGCAACGTCTGGAAGGCCTTCGAGAAGCTGGCCGCCGACGGCCGGGCGAAGGCGGTCGGCGTCTCCAACTTCGGCACCGCGCAGCTCGACGCGCTGCGCCAGGAGTCCGACCTGGTGCCCGTCCTGAACCAGGTCGAGCTGCACCCGCACTTCCCGCAGACCGAGCTGCGCGCGTACCACGCCGAGCACGGCATCGCGACGGAGGCCTGGAGCCCGCTCGGCCAGGGCAAGGAGCTGCTGGCCGAGCCCGCGCTGGTGAAGATCGCCGAGAAGCACGGCCGCACCGTCGCCCAGGTCGTACTGCGCTGGCACCTGCAGAGCGGTGTGATCGCCATCCCGAAGTCCGTGACGCCGTCCCGGATCAAGGAGAACCTCGACGTGGCCGGCTTCGAGCTGGACGCCGAGGACATGGCCGCGATCGCCGGCTCCGAGACGGGCGAGCGTCTCGGCCCGGACCCGCAGGGCTTCGACTGGAACTGACCGGCAGGCCGAGAGGCCGGCACCCATGGGGTGCCGGCCTCTCGGTACGGGCGTTCGAACACTCCCCGGGACCACCGATGCCCGGGAGAGGCGGCAGCGCGCTGCCGGGTAAGGCGCCAACTGGTAAATCGTTCCTGCTGCCCTGACCTTGACGAATCGTTACAGCCGGGCGGCCTTGGCGAGCAGTGCGAGCGCGGTCTCGTGCTCGTGCGGCTCCAGCGGTGCGAGCAGCAGCTCCTGGACGGCGCGGACGCCGGCCGTCGAGCGGTGCAGCAGCTCCTGGCCCGCCGGAGAGAGCGAGAGCAGGTTGCGCCGCCCGTCCGAGGGGTCACGCCGACGCAGCACCAGGCCGCGCCGGACGAGGCGGCTGACCATCTCCGCCATCGTCGCCTTGTCGAGCGAGGCCAGCTCGCCGACGGTGCGCTGGTCGGCGCCCGGCTCGGTCTCCAGCGCGTCCAACACCGCGTACTGAGGCGCCGTCAGGTCGGAGCCGACCTTGTCGGACCACAGCTTGGTGTGCACCTGCTGGCTGACTCGGATCAGGTAGCCGAGCGCGCGCTGCGCGTCCAGCACCGGCCGGGTGTCGGTGACCACGGCGACCACCGCGGGCTCCAGCCTGGCTATTTTCGCCATCACCCGGACGATCTCCGTCTGCTCCTCGGGAGCCAGCGGCTCCAGGAGCGTCCGCTGGACGCGGACCACTCCGCCGGTCGCCTCGCGGACGGCCTGTGCACCGTTCTGCGAGAGGGCCAGCAGTTTGCGTCGGCCGTCGGCGGGGTCACGGCGCCGGAGCACCAGACCACGCCTGACCAGGCGGGCGACCATCTCCGCCATCGTCGCCTTGTCCAGGGAGGCGCGCTCGCCGACCGTGCGCTGGTCGGCGCCCGGCTCCAGAGCGAGCACCAGGAGTACGGCGAACTGTGGAGCCGTCAGTTCGGCTCCGACGTGCTCGGACCACAAGCGGGTGTGTACCTGCTGGGCCACGCGGATGAGGTGGCCGGGCGACTGCTGCAGTCGACCTGGCACACGGGTCGTCGGGATCTCCCCCAGCACCATGAAATCCGTCCCGATGTCACACCCGGTGTGTGTGGGACACCCGGGCGGGGCAGTAACGGCGAGTGAGCGTCCTGCTGTGAAGGTAAGCGCGCCAGCCGTGCAGCCGGTGGCTGCTGGCGCACACTATACAAACGGTCGGCCCGTACCGGCAGGCGGGGGCCAATAGTAGACGCTTGTTCGTTGAAGTTGGCATATTTCCACAGCCTGTCGCGATCACGACGAGTCCTCGGTCAGCTCTGCACAAAACAGTGACCTTCACCCTCTGTCACCTGCGACTCTGCACTCTGGCCCGGAAGGCTACCCGCCGGTAGGGTTGCCGCCGCAACGCTCTCCCCACCACTCATCCGGGTTGCGCAAATCCCCCGGGGCCACCCCGGACCGTCACCCAACCGAGAGAGACGAGTACGAGCATGACCGAGCAGAGCACCACCCCCCGGGTCGCCGTCGTGACCGGCGCGGCGCGCGGCATCGGCGCCGCCACCGCCGAGCGGCTCGCCGCCGACGGTTACGCCGTCGCCGTGCTCGACCTGACCGAGGAGTCCGCGCGCGAGACCGCCGCGCGGATCACCGCCGCGGGCGGCCGGGCCCTCGCCGTCGGGGCCGACGTCTCGGACGCCGAGCAGGTGCAGGCCGCCGTCGAGCGGATCGCGGCCGAGCTGGGCGCGCCGGTCGTCCTGGTGAACAACGCCGGGGTGCTCCGCGACAACCTGCTCTTCAAGATGTCCGAGTCCGACTGGGACACCGTCATGAACGTGCACCTGCGTGGTGCCTTCCTGATGACCCGCGCCGTGCAGAAGCACATGGTGGACGCCGGGTTCGGCCGGATCGTCAACCTGTCCTCCTCCTCCGCCCAGGGCAACCGCGGCCAGGCCAACTACTCCGCCGCCAAGGCCGGCCTCCAGGGCTTCACCAAGACCCTGGCGATCGAGCTCGGCAAGTTCGGCGTCACCGCCAACGCCGTCGCCCCCGGTTTCATCGCGACCGAGATGACGGCCGCCACCGCCGCCCGGGTCGGGATGGAGTTCGAGGCGTTCAAGCAGGCCGCCGCCACGCAGATCCCGGTCAACCGGGTCGGCACCCCGGAGGACATCGCCAACACCATTTCCTTCCTCGCCGCCGAGGCCGCCGGATTCGTCTCCGGTCAGGTCATCTACGTCGCAGGCGGGCCACTCGACTAAGACCGACCGACAACGCCGCACCCCGCATTCCGGAGCGCCCTCCGACCGGTGACCGACAAGCACCCGGCCGGAGGGCGCTTCGCCTTGTCCCGTACGGACCGTCCGTCCGCGCGCGATCTTGCCCGGCGGCTTTCCGGAATCCCTCCCGCCGCCGACCGGAAAACCGGTCGTTCGGCTTCTTTCCTGTCCCCTATATAGGGGTCCGGCATAGCGGCCCGCGCAGAGGGGGGGCGGATTCGGTCCGGCGCGCCCAGGCCGCTCGCGATGCGATCGAGGCGGGTCAGGTGGAGACTCGGGGGTGCGGAGGTCTTGCACGGGCAAGACACGGCGACCGCCGGGGTCGGACCCGACGGCACCCGAACCCCGGGAGGCACTCATGAACGAGCCCAGCGACGTCGATTCCAAGTCCACCCCGACCACCCGGCTCTACACCGGCGGCGAGCGCCCCTTCGACCCCGAGGACCTGGTGATGGTCTCGGGCCGCGACCTCACCCCTGAGCGCCTCCAGCGGGCCCAGGAGCAGATCGACAAGTACGGTGCCGCCGCCCTCGAGCGCTACCTCCCCTGACCCGTCCGACCTCGAAAGCCCCCAAGGCCCCCGCCCTCGGGGGCTTTCGCATGCCCGGCACATGCCCGCCGCGCGCCCGTCGCGTGCCGCAGGCGGTGTAGTCAAGGGCACCCCAACTGCGCTATACCTGCCCATCAGTGTTCGTTCTTGCATGATGAGGGGATCATATGCGCAGAACTTTGCATCACTGGCAAGGCCGCCCGGCCGCACTGGCCCTGGCAGCCGCTCTGACCGTCGCCGGAGGCACACTCACCCCGGCCCTCACCACCCCCGCCCACGCGGCCGCCGCCACCAGCTCGGTCGGCGCCGTCACGGGCTTCAGCGCCAACGGCGCCGTCTTCTCGATCGCGGCCGGAAACAGCAAGGCCCGGGTCAGCTTCGTCACCACCCAGGTCTTCCGGATCGAGCTCTCCCCCAGCGGCCCCTTCACCGACCCGGTCGGCACCGACATCGTGCTGCCGCAGGGGGCACCGCCCGCCGTCGGCTGGCGCGACGCCGGGGACCACTACGAGATCTCCACCAGTGCCGTCGTCCTGCGGGTCTACAAGGCCGCGCTCCGCTTCGCCCTCTACCGCACCGACGGCACGAAGGTCTGGGAGGAGACCAAGCCGCTCTCCTGGGACGGCAAGGCCACCACCCAGACCCTCGCCCGGGGCGCCACCGAGCAGTACTACGGCACCGGAGAGCAGAACGGCTCGTTCTCCCACCGGGGCACCACCCGCCAGGTCGGCGTGGACTACACCTGGGACGAGGGCGGCCACCCGAACTCCGTCCCCTTCTACCTCTCCTCCGCCGGGTACGGCGTCTACCGCAACACGTACGCCCCCGGCAGCTACGCCTTCAACGACCCGGTGACCACCACCGAGCAGGAGATGCGCTTCGACGCGTACTACTTCGCCGGGCCGGGCCCCAAGGACGTCATCGGGCAGTACACCTCGCTCACCGGCAAGCCCTTCCTCCCGCCGGTCTACGGCCTGGAGATGGGCGATTCGGACTGCTACCTGCACAACGCCAACCGGGGCGAGCGGCACACCCTGGACGCGCTGAACGTCGCCGACCAGTACGCGGCCAACGACATGCCGAACGGCTGGATGCTCGTCAACGACGGCTACGGCTGCGGGTACGAGAACCTCGCGCAGACCGCCCAGGGCCTCCAGCAGCACAAGATGCAGCTCGGCCTCTGGACGGAGAACGGCCTCAGCCAGCTCGCCGACCAGGTCAAGGCCGGCCAGCGGGTCGCCAAGCTGGACGTCGCCTGGGTCGGCAACGGGTACAAGTTCGCCCTCGACGGCTGCAAGGCCGCGTACCAGGGCATCGAGGCGAACAGCAACGCCCGCGGCTTCACCTGGGCCCCCGAGAGCTGGTCCGGGGCGCAGCGCTGCGGGGTGCAGTGGAGCGGCGACCAGTCCGGCAGCTGGGACTACATCCGCTGGCAGATCCCGACCTACGCCGGGTCGACGATGTCCGGGATGGCCTACAACACCGGTGACGTGGACGGCATCTTCGGCGGCAGCCCGCAGACGTACACCCGGGACCTGGAGTGGAAGTCCTTCCTGCCGGTCCTGATGTCGATGGACGGCTGGGCGCCGAGCGACAAGCAGCCCTTCCGCTACGGCGAGCCGTACACCTCGATCAACCGCAAGTACCTGAAGCTCAAGGAGTCGCTGCTGCCGTACATGTACAGCTACGCGGCGGAGGCGAGCCGGACGGGCGTCGGCCCGGTGCGCCCGCTGGCGCTGGAGTACCCGGACGACCCGGTCACGGCGACGGACGCCGCGAAGTACGAGTTCCTCAGCGGCGAGGACTTCCTGGTCGCCCCGGTCTACTCGGACACCTCGACCCGGGACGGCATCTACCTCCCGAAGGGCACCTGGGTCGACTACTGGTCGGGCCGCACCTACCAGGGCCCGACCACCGTGAACGGGTACAGCGCGCCGCTGGACACCCTGCCGCTCTTCGTCAAAGCCGGGGCCTCGGTACCGATGTGGCCGGGCATCAACTCGTACCAGGACCGCACGGCCGGCTCGCCGCTGGCCTGGGACGTGTACCCGCAGGGCCACAGCAGCTTCAGCCTGTACGAGGACGACGGCGTCACCCGTGAGAACCGGGACGGGAAGTCCGCCACCCAGACGGCCGTCGTGGACGCGCCGCTCAGCGGGCCTGGCCGGGTCACCGTGGACGTCTCGGCGAGCGTCGGGGACTTCACCGGCAAGCAGACCGCCCGGCCGTACCTCTTCACGGTGCACAGCAGCACCGCGCCGGGTCAGGTCGGCCTCGGCGGGCGGGTCCTCCCCCGGCTGGCCAGCAAGGCCGCCTTCGACGCGGCCTCCGAGGGCTGGTGGTACGACAGCGCCGACCGGGGCGGGGTGGTCCAGGTGAAGACCGCGACGATCAGCACCGCCACCGCCTTCCAGCTGGTGCTGGACGGCGCGAGCGCCGTCGGCGGCACGCCGGCGGGCCCGACGGCCGACAGCTGGGCGAGTGACCTGCCGTGGGTCAGCCAGACCAACGGCTGGGGGCCGGCCGAGCGCGACCGCAGCAACGGCGAGACCGGAGCGGCGGACGGCCACCCGATCACCCTGAACGGCACGGTCTTCGCCAAGGGCATCGGGGCGCACGCGGACTCCGACATCGAGATCCAGACCGGCGGGCACTGCTCGTCGTTCTCGGCCACGGTCGGTGTCGACGACGAGATCAACGGCTACGGCAGCGTGACGTTCTCGGTGGTCGCGGACGGGAAGACGCTCTGGACCTCCCCGGTCCTGAGCGGCGCCTCGGCCCCGCTGCCCGTCACCGTCCCGCTGGGCACGGCGGACCGGGTTCACCTCAAGCTCAACGTCGCGGCCACCAAGGCCGGTGACCACGGCGACTGGGCCGACGCCAAGTTCCACTGCGCCTGAGCCACACCGGGCCCCGGGGGGGCGGGGAACTGCCGCGCGCGGTTCCCCGCCCCCCAAGGTCCACCCGGTAGTGTCATGGCCGTGCAAGACCAAATCCGACAATCCGACGCCGCGCCCCTGATGACCCGCCGCCATGCCGTCCTCTTCGGGCTCACCGGGCTGGTGTACCTGCTGGTGGTCGTCGAGGTGCTCCGGGGCACCCGGCTGGTCGAGCTCGACTGGGCGCTGAAGCAGCTGCGGCCGTACAAGCGCTGGCCCGAGGTGCAGCCGCTGCTGAACGTCTGGATCGTGGCGGGGCAGCGCGGGCCGTCCGCGATCGTCGCCTGCGCCTGGCTGGGCTGGCGCTCGTACCGGGTGCGGTCGCTGCGGCCGCTGCTGGTGATGGGCGCGGCGCTGCTGCTGCTCAACATCACCGTCGGCGCGGTGAAGATCGTCACCGGCCGCCTCGGCCCGCACTACGCGCACTGGATCGACTCGCCGGAGCTCTTCTCCGGCGGCCAGATCTTCCCCTCCGGCCACACCGCCAACGCCGTGGTGACGTGGGGCGTGCTCGCCTACCTGGCAGTCCGCTGGCGCCGCACCGGCGCCCTGCTGGCCGGCCTGACGGCCGTCTCGATCGGCCTCACCACCGTCTATCTCGGCACCCACTGGATCTCGGACGTCTTCGCCGGGTGGGCGGCGGGCGCGCTGGTGCTCCTCGCACTCCCCCTGGCCGAGCCGTACGTCACCGCGATCGACCGGCAGGTCGTCGCACTCTGGCGCCCGCCGGCCGCCGAGCACTAGCCTTCGAGGTAGGAGGCGACGATGCGACCGGCGAAGACTCCGAAGACCTGGCGCAGCGGCACCGAGCCCACCACCGCGCGCAGTGACCTGAAGCTGCGGTTCCTGCTCTCGGTGGTCTTCACGCCGTTCTTCGCCCTGCTGACGGCCGCCTTCGCCGTCTGGGCCGCCGCGTCCACCGACCGCTCGGTGCCCACCCAGGGGACGCTGACGGTGTTCGCCGTGGCCTGCGGTCTGCTGACGCTGCTGGCGGCGGTGGACCTCTGGGTCGTGGTCCGCCGCCGCCGTACCGAGCTCTAGCTCGTCACCGGCTGCCGACGGCCTGCTTGACCAGGGTGCGGCCGAAGTCCCACATCAGGCCGCTGCCCCGGTGGGCGTCGTCCATCACGTCGGTGAAGGCGGTCAGGAAGCGGTCGACCTCGCGCTCGGTGATGATCAGCGGCGGGATCAGCTTGATCACCTCCAGGTGGTCGCCGGAGACCTGGGTGAGGATGCGGTGGCGCTGGAGCAGCGGCACCACGACCATCTGCGCGAAGAGGCCCTTGCGGGCCGCCTGGAGCGCCGTCCAGCCGGTGCGCAGCTTGAGCGACTTCGGGCGGCCGAACTCGATGCCGATCATCAGGCCGCGCCCGCGCACCTCGGCGAGCAGCTCGTACCGCTCGACCAGCTCGGCGAGCCGCTCGCGGAAGAGGTCGCCGACCCGGCGGGCGTTCTCGACCACCTTCTCCTCGCGCATGACGTGCAGGGTGGCGAGCCCGGCGGCCATCGCCTGCGCGTTGGAGCCGAAGCTCGCGGAGTGCACGAGCACGCGGTCCATCGAGGAGTACACCTTCTCGAAGATCCAGCCCTTGCCGAGGGTCGCGCCGATCGGCACGTAGCCGCCGGAGAGCGCCTTGGCGGCGCAGACCAGGTCCGGCAGCACGCCCTCCTCGTGCTGGTACGCGAAGAAGTCGCCGGTGCGACCGATGCCGGTCTGCACCTCGTCGCAGATCAGCAGCGCCTTGTGCTCGTGCAGCAGCTGCTGGGCGGCGAGCAGCCAGCCGGGCGGCGTCGCGTGCACGCCCTTGCCCTGGATCGGCTCGACGATCAGGGCGGCGACGTCGCCCTTGCGCAGCTCGCGGGCGAGCGCGCCGAGATCGCCGAGCGGGACGGCGGTGTCCGGCAGCAGCGGGCCGAAGCCCTTGCGGAAGCCGCCCTCGCCGTTGACGGAGAGTGCGCCGGTGGTGAGGCCGTGGAAGGCGTGGTCGCAGTAGAGGACGCGCGGGCGGCCGGTCGCGCAGCGGGCGAACTTGAGGGCGGTCTCCACGGCCTCGGTGCCGCTGTTGCCGAAGAACACCCGGTCGAGGCCGGGCGCCTCGGCGAGCAGCCGCTCGGCGAGCAGGCCGGGCAGCGGCGCGCAGTCGAAGCGGGTCAGGTCCGGCAGGTCGAGGTCCATCACCTGCCGGACGGCGTCGCGTACGGCGGGGTGGTGGCGGCCGAGCGCGAAGATGCCGAAGCCCGCGAGCATGTCGAGGTACTCCTGCCCCTCGGCGTCGTAGAAGTACGGGCCCTCGGCGCGCTCGTACGTCTTGTCGAAGCCGATGGTGTGCAGCATCCGGGGCAGCTGCGGGTTGAGGTACTTGGCGTGCAACTCGTAGCGCTCGGCGCCTCGTTCGGCGAGCAGGGCGGCGAGGTCGAGGCCGTGGTCAGCCGGCATGGTGCGGGTTCGCTCCTCGGATCGGTAGGAGTTGCTTGGCGAAGACTGCGGTCTGGGCGGCGACCCCGGTGCCCGTCAGCCCGATCTCCTCCATGATCTCGCCGCGCGAGGCGTGCTGGAGGAACTCCTGCGGGATGCCGAGGTCGCGCAGCGGCACGTCGACGTCGGCGTCGCGCATGGCCTGGGCGATGGCGGAGCCGACGCCGCCGACGCGGCCGTTGTCCTCGACGGTGACGACCAGGCGGTGGTCGGCGGCGAGGGCGACGAGGGCGGGGTCGACGGGCTTGACCCAGCGCGGGTCGACGACGGTGGTGGTGAAGCCCTCGGCAAGCAGCAGGGCGGCGGCGTCCAGGCAGGCGGGGGCGAGGGCGCCGACGGCGACCAGCAGGATCTCGGGGGCGGGGCCGGTGCGCTGGAGCACGTCGACGCCGCCGATCCGTTCCAGGGCGGGCACGGCGGGCCCGGTCTCGCCCTTGGGGAAGCGCAGCACCGTCGGGGCGTCGGAGACCTCGACGGCCTCGCGCAGCTGGGCGCGCAGCTGGGCGGCGTCGCGCGGGGCGGCGAGCCGCAGGCCCGGGACGACCTGGAGGATCGACATGTCCCACATGCCGTTGTGCGAGGCGCCGTCGTTGCCGGTGACGCCGGCCCGGTCGAGCACGAAGGTGACGCCGAGGCGGTGCAGCGCGACGTCCATCAGGACCTGGTCGAAGGCCCGGTTGAGGAAGGTCGCGTAGACCGCGACGACGGGGTGCAGGCCGCCGGTGGCGAGCCCGGCCGCGCTGGCGACGGCGTGCTGCTCGGCGATGCCGACGTCGAAGGTCCGCTCCGGGTACTCCTCGGCGAACTTGGCCAGCCCGACGGGTTGCAGCATCGCGGCGGTGATCGCGACCAGCTCGGGCCGCTCGGCGCCGAGCGCGACCAGCTCGGAGCCGAAGACGGAGGTCCAGGAGACCCCGGCGGAGGGCGAGACGGGCAGGCAGGTGTACGGGTCCATCGCGTTGACGGCGTGGAAGCGGTCGGCCTCGTCCTGCTCGGCCGGCCGGTAGCCCCGGCCCTTGACGGTGAGGCAGTGCACGATGACCGGCCCGCCGAAGTTCCGGGCCTGCCGCAGGGCCTGCTCGACGGCGCCGATGTCGTGGCCGTCGATCGGGCCGAGGTACTTGAGCCCGAGGTCCTCGAACAGGCCCTGCGGGGCGAAGGCGTCCTTGAAGCCCTTCTTGGCGCCGTGCAGCGCGTCGAAGATCGGCTGGCCGACCAGCGGGGTGCGCTGGAGGGCGCCCTTGCCCAGGGCGAGGAAGCGCTCGTAGCCCTGGGTGGTGCGCAGGGTGCTGAGGTGGTGGGCGAGGCCGCCGACGGTGCGGGCGTACGAGCGTTCGTTGTCGTTGACGACGATGACCAGCGGGCGGTCGGTGGCCTCGGCGATGTTGTTGAGCGCCTCCCAGGCCAGGCCGCCGGTGAGCGCGCCGTCGCCGATCACGGCGACGGTGTGGCGGTCCGGGCGGCCGAGCAGCTGGTGTGCCTTGGCCAGGCCGTCGGCGTAGCCGAGGGCGGTGGAGGCGTGCGAGTTCTCGATCACGTCGTGCTCGGACTCGGCGCGGGAGGGGTATCCGGAGAGGCCGTCCTTGGCGCGCAGCCGGGTGAAGTCCTGGCGGCCGGTGAGCAGCTTGTGCACGTAGGCCTGGTGGCCGGTGTCCCAGAGGATGCGGTCGTGCGGGGAGTCGAAGACGCGGTGCAGCGCGATCGTCAGCTCGACGACGCCGAGATTGGGCCCGAGGTGTCCGCCCGTCCGGGTGACGGCGTCGATCAGGAAGTCCCGGATCTCCTCCGCCAGCACGGGCAGCTCGCCCTGGGCCAGCGCCCTCAGGTCGGCGGGGCCCTTGACGGTGTTCAGGAGTGACATGGCTTCACCTCGCGGCTCGGTCCGAAGCTTCTGACTACTCAGCGTGCAGCGGTTGCGCAGGGCGCGCCTGTTCTGCGGAGGCCCGCCCTGCACTTCCCGGCCCTAGCTCGTGCTGCCCAGGGTCTCCTTGACGGCGCGCAGGGACTCCTTGAGGGAGCCCATGGTGGCGAGGACGGCGGTGGGTTCGTAGCCGCAGTGGGCCATGCAGTTGGCACAGCGCGGGTCCTTGCCGCGGCCGTACTTGGCCCAGTCGGTCTTCTCGATCAGCTCGCGGTAGGTGGGGACGTACCCGTCGGCCATCAGGTAGCAGGGGCGCTGCCAGCCGAAGAGGGAGTAGTTGGGGATGCCCCAGGCGGTGCACTCGAAGTCGATCTTGCCTTCCAGGAAGTCCAGGAAGAGCGGGCTGTGGTTGAGGCGCCAGCGGCGCCGGTTGCCGCCCGCGAAGGCCTTCCGGAAGAGCTCCCTGGTCTGCTCGACGCCGAGGAAGTGCTCCTGGTCGGGGGCCTTCTCGTAGGCGTAGGCCGGGGAGATCATCATCTCGTCGACGTGCAGTTCGTCGTTGAGGTAGTCGAGCACCTCGATGATCGTCTGCGGGGTGTCGGTGTTGAAGAAGGTCGAGTTGGTGGTGACCCGGAAGCCGCGCCGCTTGGCCTCCTTGATCGCCGCCACCGCCTCGTCGAAGGTGCCCTCCTTGGCTACCGACTCGTCGTGCCGCTCGCGCAGCCCGTCGATGTGCACGGTGAAGGTGAGGTAGGGCGAGGGGGTGAACTTCTCCAGCTTCTTGCGCAGCAGCAGCGCGTTGGTGCAGAGGAAGACGTACTTGCGCCGCCCCACCAGCTGCCGGACGATCTCGTCGATCTGCGGGTGCATCAGCGGCTCGCCGCCGGCGATGGAGACCATCGGCGCCCCGGATTCGAGCACCGCGCCGACGGCCTGGGCGACGGGCATCCGCTGCTTGAGGACCCCGGCGGGGTGCTGGATCTTGCCGCAGCCCTCGCAGGCGAGGTTGCAGGCGAAGAGCGGTTCCAGCTCCACGATCAGCGGGAACTTGTCCCGCCGCTTGAGCTTCTGCTGCATGAGGTACGTGCTGACACGTACGGTCTGGCGCAGCGGCATGGCCATGACTAGCTCGCCTCCTGAGGGAGCGTCGAGGGCAGGGTTTCGTTGGCGTGGGCCGCGGAGCGGTGCCAAGCGGTGAGCGCCGGTACGGCGGCGCGCAGGGTCCGCCAGGCGTGCAGCCCGGCGGGGAGGGTGCCCGGACGCAGCAGCTCGCGTTCGGGGGTGTCGACGACCACCCGCAGCACGGCTGCGGGCAGTTCGGGGCGGAGCCGGGCGCGGGCCGCCAGGACGGCGGCCGCCTCCATGTCCACGGCCAGCGCGCCCTGGGCGTGCAGGGCGCGGCGCTCCAGGCCGCGGACGACGTGGTCGGCGGTGTGGTGCAGCCCCGTGTGCACGGTCAGGCCCCGGGCCCGCAGGGCGGCGGCCAGCGGCCCGGCCGAGTCGAGCGGGTGCTCGCCGCCCTGGGCGTCCCGGACGCCGTCGGCGACGATGACGTCCCCGGGCCGGATGCCGGGGCCGACGGCGGCGCCGAAACCGGCCACCACCAGGGCACCGTACCCGCCGGTGGCGAGCAGCGCCGCCGCACGCTCACGGGCCCGCAGCGGGCCCATGCCGGTGCGGGCCAGCACGGGCGGGCCGAGCGCGCCCGTCCAGTCGCCGCCGCGCAGCGCCCAGACCTCGGGCGCCAGCGCGCAGACCACGAGCAGCGGTGCGGGCCTCACGTCCGGCCACCGCCCAGCGGGGTGCCGTGCACGTACCGGCCGAGCGCGGTGACGGGGAAGACCAGCCGGTAGAGGTGGTAGTTGATGGAGAAGTCCCAGGGGAAGCCGGTGCCGGTGAACTGCGGCTCGTCCCAGGTGCCCTCCGGCAGCTGGGTGTCGACCAGCCACTGCACCCCCCGCTCGACGGCCGGGCTCGGGGTGCCCGCGAGGCCCTCGCCCGCCGCGAGCAGGGCCATCAGGGCCCAGGCGGTCTGCGAGGCGGTGGAGTCGCCCCGGCCGGACCACTGCTCGGGGTCGTCGTAGGAGCGCATGTCCTCGCCCCAGCCGCCGTCGGCGTTCTGCCGGCTCTCCAGCCAGCCGACGGCCCGGCGGATGGCGGGGTGGCCGACGGGCATCCCGGCCGCGACCAGGGCGGGCAGCACCGAGCCGGTGCCGTAGATGTAGTTGGTGCCCCAGCGGCCGAACCACGAGCCGTCGGCCTCCTGGTTGGCCAGCAGCCAGGCGATGCCGCGCCGGGTGCGCGGGTCGTCGGCCCGGCCGGTCTCGGCGAGCATCTCGACCACGTGCGCGGTGACGTCCGCCGAGGGCGGGTCGACGACCTCGCCGAAGTCGCAGAACGGCAGCTTGTTGGGGAGGGTGCTGGTGTTGTCGACGTCGAAGGCGCCCCAGGCGCCGTTCTTCGACTGCATGCCGAGATTCCACTCGACGGCGCGGTCGACCGCGCCGTCGAGGCGGGCCTGGTCCGGATGGGTGACGCGGCGCAGCGCGAGGACCACCTCGGCGGTGTCGTCGATGTCGGGGTAGTTGTCGTTCTCGAACTCGAAGGCCCAGCCGCCGGGGGTGAGCCCGGGGCGCTGGACGGCCCAGTCCCCGGGGGTGGTGATCTCCTCGTCGAGCATCCAGCCGACGGCGGAGACCAGCGCGGGGTGGTCGGCGGGCAGCCCGGCGTCGCGGAGCGCGATGGTCGCCAGGCAGGTGTCCCAGACCGGGGACTGGCAGGCCTCCATCCAGCGGCGGCCGTCCTCGGTGTGCACGGTGAAGCGGTCGAAGGAGTCGAGCCCGGCCTTCATCACCGGGTGGTCGAGCTCGTAGCCGAGCAGGTGCAGGGCGATCAGCGAGTAGACGGCGGGCGGTTGGATGCCGCCCCAGCAGCCGTCGGCCTCCTGCCGTTCGACGATCCACCGCCCGGCGCGGGCCAGTGCGAGGCGACGCAGCGGGCGGGCCGCGTAGCGGTGGTAGGTGTGCAGCACCCGGTCGAGGCGTTCGAAGAGGCCGTCCCAGCTGGCGGGCGGGGCGAGCGGCCGCTCGGGGTAGGGGTCGGCCGGGTCGGTGTGCAGCTCGGTGAGGGCGAAGGGCGCCTGGCGCACCGGGCGGTGGGCCGAGACGACGGTCAGCGGCACGATGGTCTGCCGGGCCCAGCAGCCGAAGGCGTAGATGTTCAGCGGCAGCCATCTGGGCAGGAACATGATCTCGGGCGGCATCTCCGGCAGTCGCTCCCACGGCCACCAGCCGAAGAGCGCGAGCCAGATCCGGGTGAAGACGCGGGCGGCCGCGATCCCGCCGCGCTCGCGGACGTGGGCGGCGGCGGCGCGCATGTGCGGGGCCTCGGGGTCGTCCCCGGCCAGCTTGAGGGCGACGTACGCCTCGACAGTGGTGGAGAGCTCGGGCGGGCCGTCGTGGAAGGTGGACCAGGTGCCGTCGGCACGCTGCTGCGAGCGGATCCAGGCGGCGGTGGCCGCCGTCTGCTCAGAAGTCCGGATGCCGAGGAACTGACGCAGTAACAGGTCCTCGGCGTCCATGGTGACGTTGGTCTCCAGGTCGCCCTTCCACCAGCCGTCGGCGTGCTGAAGTGACAGCAGGTGGCCGGTGGCGCGGGCCAGTGCCTCGGCGGCTCCCGTCGGGACGTCGGGCGACGCTCCGTCCGGCTCCCACCGCTTCGCCCCGTACGGCAGGGCGGAACGATCCGCCACTGCCTGACGGCCGTTCAGCCGTTCGGGCACCGGCGGGCGGTCGCTCACCGCGACCGGCTCGGAATCGTACTCAGGGTCGAGCCGGCCGTCCGCGGTTGCTGTCAACTTGACGTCACCTCTCTCGTACCACCACGAATTCGGCGAGTGCGACGAAGTGCTCGCGCACCTCGTCGGCCATGGGCACCTCGTCCAGTGCGGCGAGGGCGGTCTTGTGCTGGCGGCGGGCCTCGCCCTGCGTCCAGGCGCGGCCGCCGGCCTGTTCGATCAGGGCGGCGCGGGCGGCGAGCACCGGCTCGCTCTCCTCGCCCCGGCCCTGCGGGTCGGCGAGCTGGGCGGCCAGGGTGCGCGAGGCGGCGCCGCCCTCGGCGAGCGCGGCGGCGACGGGCAGCGACTTCTTGCGTTGGCGCAGGTCGCCCCAGTGCGGCTTGCCGGTGACCTCGGTGGCGCCCCAGATGCCGAGCAGGTCGTCGACGGCCTGGAAGGCGAGGCCGAGGTGGTAGCCGTAGCGCTGGAGGGCGCCGGAGACGCGGTCGTCGGCGCCGGCCAGCACCGCGCCGATCGCCGAGGCGGCGGCGAGCAGGGCGCCGGTCTTACCGCCCTCCATCTCCAGGCACTCCTCGACGGTGACGCTGTCGCGCTGCTCGAAGGAGACGTCCATCGCCTGGCCGTCGATCAGCTTCCGGGTCGCGGAGGTGATCAGCCGGACGGCGCGGGCCGCGTCGGTGGCGCTCGCCCCGCCGGTGACGGCGGCGTCGAGCAGCACCTCGGTGCCCAGGGTGGCCAGCGCGTCGCCGACCAGGATCGCCTGGGCCGGGCCGAAGACCGTCCAGGCCGTGGCCCGGTGCCGTCGGGTCTCGTCACCGTCCATCAGATCATCATGGAGCAGCGAGAAGTTGTGGACCAGTTCAACGGAGACGCCCCCGGGCACCCCCGCCTCGGCGGGCGCCCCGACGGCCTGCGCCGAGAGCAGCGCGAGCGCCGGGCGGACGGCCTTGCCGCCGTCCCCGGAGGCGGGCTTCCCCTCCCGGTCGATCCAGCCGAAGTGGTACGCCGCGACGGTGTCCATCGGCGCCGCCAGCCGGGCGACGGCCGCCTTCAGCGGCGGGGTGCACAGGGTGCGCCCGCGCGCCAGCAGCTCGGGCACCGACGGCACCTCCTTGACCGGTGTCCCTGGTCTGGCGGCAGTGCCGGTACGAGGCTCCACGTGCTTGCCCTCTCCCTGAGGTCGCCGGAGCGCTGCGGGCGTCCGGCCTGGTGCGGTGTCAGTGTCTGGGCCGGTCCGGGTGCCTGGGGCGGTGCTCACCTGGGCCACCTGCCGTCACCCCGGTCGGCCGGGAGGCGGCGGCCGCTCGCGGCGAGCGCCGCGTCGGCGGCGGCGTGGCCGCTGCGGACGGCGCCCTCCATGGTCGCGGGCCAGCCGGTGGCCGTCCACGAGCCGGCCAGCAGCAGGCCGGGCACCTCCGTCCGGGCCTTCGGCCGCACGGCCGCGGTGCCCGGGGCCGGGTCGAAGGTCGCGGTGCGCTCGCGGGTGACGAAGAAGTCCAGCACCTCGGCCCCCCGGGCGGCCGGGAGCAGCCGCTCCAGCTCCGGCAGATAGCGGCGGCGCAGCTCGGCGACGGGCAGGTCGATCTCGTCCTGCACGGCCGACTGCGAGAGGGCCAGGTACTGGGCGCCCGGGGTGGCCAGCCCGGAGTGCGCGGTGCGGTCGAAGACCCACTGCACCGGCGAGCCGAGCGCGGCGAAGAACGGACGGCGCAGCAGCTTGCGGTCGTAGACCACGTGCACGTTGAGGATCGGCGCGTGGCCGAGCTCGCCGATCGGCTCGCGGACGGCCCCGGTGGGCAGCAGCGAGGCGGCCGCCTCCTGGGCGCCCGCGAGCACCACGGTGTCGGCGGTGAGCAGCTCACCGCTCTCCAGCCGCACGCAGTGCTGGCCGTCGCCGGGCTTGAGCTCGACGGCGCGGGCCCGCAGCAGGACGCGCACGTCGGCCCGCTCCAGCTCGGCCAGCGCGGCGTCGTGGTGGATCTCGCCGAGCGGGCGGCTCGCCATGCCGATGTCGGAGGCGCCCGGGTCGGAGAGCAGGCCGGTCTTGAAGACCATCGCGGCGAGCGCCAGCGAGGTCTGGTCGGCGGTCGCGTTCAGGGTCGCGACACCGACCAGGTCCCACATGGCCGCGAGGGTGGCCGGGGTCTGGCCGTGGCGGCGCAGCCACTCGCCGAAGGAGATGTCGTCCAGCGCCGGGTCGGCGAGGTCGAGCCCCTTCAGGGCGAGCGCGGCGCGGACCACCCGCAGGCGGTCGACGGGGCCCAGGTGCGGGTACGTGGCGAGGCTGCCCGCCAGGTGCAGCGGCACCGGCAGACCCGCCCGGCGCAGCCGGCCCAGCGTGCGCCGCCCGTCGGGCGAGACGCCGAGGACGGGCACGTCGAGGCGGGGCTGGAGCTCGGTGAGCCTGGTGGCGCCGAGCCGGTCGACCAGCCCGCGGTAGGCGGTGCAGCAGCGCAGGAAGACGTGCTGGCCGTTGTCGACCGTCAGCTCGCCGCGCTTGAAGGAGAAGGCCAGGCCGCCGAGCCGGGGCCTGGTCTCGACCAGCGTGACGCGCCGCCCGGCCTCGGCCAGGCGCAGCGCGGTGGTGATCCCGGCGAGGCCGCCGCCGATCACCAGCGCGGTGGGGGTCTCGGGTCGTGACGTCATCGCCGCCTCCCCCTCCCCTGGTGTCGCTCTTCGCTCATGGACAACACGTGTCCGCACCGGTGCGTATCCATGCTGACACAGCGTGACAGAACTGGCCCGAGAATCAAGAACGCCCTCCGGCGAGCCCGGACAGAGCCACGTATGCCTTCTCCCAGCCCGGCAGCGAGACCCGGCCGCGCAGCACCGACTCCGGGTCGGCGGCGATCCGGCCGAGCAGCCGGTGGTAGATCCCGGCCATCGCGGCGGTGCAGGCGCGGCTGCGGCGGTCGAGCATCGGCAGCAGCCGCAGGCCCTCCTCGAAGCACTGCTGGGCCCGCTCGGCCTCGAACGAGACCAGGCCGGTGAAGTCGGCGCCGAGCGGGGGCTTCGACAGGGCGAAGCCCTGCTCGCAGCCGAACCGGACGAGGTCCTCGGTCGGCAGGTAGATCCGGCCGTTCAGAGCGTCCTCGCGCAGGTCGCGCAGGATGTTGGTGAGCTGGAGCGCCAGGCCCAGGGTGTCGGCGTACTCGGCCCCGAGCACCGGGTCCTCGCAGCCGTACACGCCGAGCGAGAGGCGGCCGATCGCTCCGGCGACGCAGCGGCAGTAGACCTTCAGGTCGTCGAAGGTCTCGTACTCGGCGCCCTTGAGGTCCATCTCGACGCCGTCGATCAGCTCGTCGAAGCCGTCGAGCGGGATCGGGAAGCGCCGGGCGGTGTCGGCGAGCGCCACCTTGATCGGGTCGGTGTCGTCCTCGCTGACGGCGCCCTGGCGGATCTCGTCGAGCAGCTCGCGGGTGTGCCGCAGCTGCTCGGCCTTGCGGTGCTCGGGCAGGTCCCCGTCGCCGATGTCGTCGACCCGGCGGGCCAGGGCGTAGAGCGCGGACATGCCGAGCCGCTTGGCCTCGGGGAGCAGGCGGATGCCGTAGCTGAAGTTCCGGGCCTGGAGGGCGGTGACCGCCTCGCAGTACCGGTACGCCGCCATGACCTGCGCCGATGCCAGTGGTGATGCCGCCACGCGGGCGTTCACCTTCCCTTCGCGAAGAGTGCCGCCGCCTTCACTGCGAGGCGGCGCTTGCCGGGCTTCGGCTGCTGGGCCAGCACGTCGTACCCGGCGGCCTCGATGGCTGCCAGGGCCGCGTACCCACCCGCGGTGAATCCCGCGAGGAGCAGTCGGAGCCTTCCCCGAACCGTACCGACCAGCGGCGCGCCGCGATCGAGCAGGGTGCGCGCCCGTTCGACCTCGAAGGCGACCAGCCTGCGGACCTCGGGCCCGGCGGTCGGCTCGGCGAGGTGCGCCTCGGTCACCCCGAAGCGCTCCAGGTCCTCGCCGGGGAGGTAGATCCGGCCCCGGCCGAAGTCCTCGGCGACGTCCTGGAGGTGCTCGACGATCTGCAGGGCCGAGCAGACGGCGTCGGAGAGCGCGATGCGCTCCGGGGTGGAGACCCCGGCGATCGACAGCACCAGCCGGCCGACCGGGTCGGCGGAGAGCGTGCAGTAGGCGATCAGGTCCTGGTAGGTCGGGTAGCGGTCGGTCCGCTGGTCGAGCCGGTTGGCCTCGATCAGGCGGCGGAACGGCTCGGGGGTGAGCGCGTGCCTGCCGACCAGCGGGACGAGCGCGCGCAGCAGCGGGTGCCGGGGCTGCTCCTTGGCCGCTCCCCCGGGCAGCGCCGCCTCGAAGACGCGGTCGAGGTCGCGCTCCAGGCCGTCCAGCAGGGCGAGCCGCGAGTGCCCGTCCTCGACTCCGAGCAGGGCCGCTACGCCGACCGGGTCGGCGAGGTCGCCGTCACCGGCGTCGTCGACCAGCCGGGCGTAGCCGTAGACGGCCATCAGGTCGGTCCGCCAGGCGGCGGGCAGGAAGGCGGGGGCGACCGGGAAGTTCTCCAGGTCGGCCTTGGCCAGAGTCGTGCCATCTGTCTGATTGTCGGATTTGGCCGAAGCCGCCACTGCCGTCACTCCCCCGTTCTACACCGCGCGGACCCGGCCGCCCACCTCGGACACGCCTGGGGATCGAACACCCGGACACACCGGAGGGCCGGTGGCGCACCTCTCGGTCGCTCACCGGCCCCCACGGCCACTACCCGGTCGCAGCCTCAGCCGCGGTTGAACTTCTCGTACTCGCGGACGACCTCGGTGGTCTCGCCATCCATGATCATCTCGCCCTTCTCGATCCAGATGGTCCGCTCGCAGGTGTCCCGGATCGCGTTGTTGTTGTGCGACACCAGGAAGACCGTGCCGGCCTCCTTGCGCAGCTCGCGGATGCGGGCCTCGCTGCGCTTCTGGAACTTCTGGTCACCGGTGGCGAGCGCCTCGTCGATCAGCAGCACCTCGTGGGTCTTGGCCGCCGCGATCGAGAACCGCAGACGGGCCGCCATGCCCGAGGAGTACGTGCGCATCGGGAGGGAGATGAAGTCGCCCTTCTCGTTGATGCCCGAGAAGTCGACGATCTCCTGGTAGCGCGCCTTCACCTCCTCCGGGGACATCCCCATGGCCAGGCAGCCGAGGATGACGTTCCGGTCACCGGTGAGGTCGTTCATCAGCGCGGCGTTCACGCCCAGCAGCGAGGGCTGGCCGTTGGTGTAGATGGCGCCCTTCTCGGTCGGCAGCAGGCCCGCGATGGCGGCCAGCATGGTCGACTTGCCGGAGCCGTTCGAGCCGATCAGGCCGACCGCCTCGCCCCGGTACGAGGTGAAGCTGATGCCCCGGACGGCGTGCACCTCGCGGATCGCGGGCGAGCGCTTCTTGGAGATGATCCGGCTCAGCGCCGAGGTGGCGCTGCCCTTGCCGGAGCCGGCGCCGTGCACCCGGTAGACGATGTGCACGTCGTCGGCGACCACGGTGGGGATACGGGCGTCGGTGTTGGCCTGGCTTGCCATCGCGGGCGCAGCTCCTCGGGTCTCGGTCATTGCAGTCTCAGCCACGGCCGTACTCCTCCTCGGCCTTCCAGAAGAAGAGGAAGCCGAGCACGCCGGCCGCGACGGCCCAGCCCACGGCGATCAGCCACACGTGGTGCGGGGTGTGGTAGTGGTTGTCCGGCAGGAAGGAGACCCGGATCAGGTCCATGTAGACCGAGGCCGGGTTGACGGCCAGGATCGCCTTCGCGATCGGCGGGAAGTGCTTGATCGCGCTGTCGATGCTGTACATCACGCCGGACATGTACATCCAGGTGCGCAGCAGGAAGGGCATCAGCTGGGCCATGTCACTGGTCTTGGCACCGACCCGGGCCATCACCAGGGCGACCCCGGTGTTGAAGATGCACTGGAGCACCAGGGCGGGGATCACCAGCAGCCAACTCATCACCGGCGGGGTGAAGAAGAGCACGATCCCGACCAGCACGACCATCGAGATCAGCAGCTGCTGGAGCTGGATCACGGTGAACGCGATCGGCATCGCCGCGCGGGGGAAGTGCAGGGCCCGGATCAGCCCGAGGTTGTCGGAGATCGACCGGGTGCCGGCCATCACCGCGCTCTGGGTGAACTGGAAGACGAAGACACCGATGCAGAGCCACGCGATGTAGTCCTCCACACCGTTGCGGCTCTTCATCATCACGCCGAAGACCAGGTAGAACACCGCGCAGTTGAGCAGCGGGGTCAGCACCTGCCAGACCTGGCCGAGCTTGGCCGTCGTGTACTGCGCGACCAGCCGGGCGGTCGCGAACGCCACGATGAAGTGGCGCCGCTGCCAGAGCTGCCGCACGTACGGGACCAGGCCGGGCCGCTTGCCGCTCACGGTCAGGCCGTACTTGGTGGCGAGCTGCTTCGGGGTCAGGCCGGCGTCCGCTCCTACCGGAGCGGAGAGGCTGACGGAGTCACTCACTGTCGACACATTCGTCCTTCACGGGATCGAAGATCCGGTTCACCTCGGGGGAGGCGGGGAACCGGGCGGACCCACAGGGTTCACGGGGGGATAGTCCGACCGGCAACAGGAGGCTGCCGGCTACTGCGATCAGATGATTGGCGGTCGGCCCAACCTGGTCAATCGCCATACAGTACGCCATTTCATCGGCCGTCGCGGACCGCAGGGTTCGCTCCAGCCGGCCCGGAAACCGCCCGTCCAGGCCCGCAGATTCGCCCCCGAAGGGCGGCGGGCCAGGGTGAGCAGCAACCAGACTCCCAGGTAAAGAGGCACCAGAGGGGCCGGAAGGTTCCGTCGCGCCAGCCACACCCTGTTCCGGGCCACGTTGTGGAAGTACGAGGCGTGCCGGGCCGGGGAGGTGGTGGGGTGGTGCAGCACGACGTCCGCGCGGTAGTCGATCGACCAGCCGGCGTCCAGCGCCCGCCAGGCCAGGTCGGTCTCCTCGTGGGCGTAGAAGAACTCGCCCGGGAGCTGGCCGGCCTGGGTGAAGACCGCGCTCCGGACGGCGCTCGCGCCGCCGAGGAAGGTGGTGACCCGGGAGGAGCGCAGCGGGTCGCTGGCCCGCAGCCGGGGCACGTGCCGGCGCTGGGTCTCGCCGGTGTCCGGGTCGGCGATCCGGAAGGAGACGATGCCGAGCTCCGCGTCGGCGGTGAACGCCTCGCGGAGCAGCTTCGCCGAGTCCTTCAGCGGCAGCGAGCCGTCGTCGTCCAGGAAGAGGACGGCGTCCACCTCCCGGGCGTCGGGGCCGAAGAGCTCGATGCCGACGTTGCGCCCGCCCGGGATGCCGACGTTCTCCGGCAGCTCGACGGAGCGCACGCCCGGCGGCAGCGGCGGCAGGGCGGCGCCCTGGCCGACCACGGCGAGCTCGACCGGCGGGCCCTCCTGGAGCCGGACCGACTCGATCAGCGCGTTCAGCTCGTCCGGGCGGTTGCCCATCGTGATGATGACGGCGCCCAGCTTGAAGCCGTCGGCGGTGCTCATCGCAGCCTGCTGGAGAGCACGATGCTGAGCAGGTGCAGGACGGTCTGCAGCATCGCGATGGCGGCCAGCACGACGACCGCGAGGCGGGTGAAGAACAGCCCGCCGTGCACGGCGTCGGCGATGCCCGCCGCCAGGATGAGCAGCGAGGCCTCGACCGCGCCGACCAGCCGGTGGAACTTCAGGAAGGCCGCCGCCCTGCGGGCCTTGGCGACGCCGGAGGAGCGCGGCACCGCGGCGGCGTCCTCGACGGCCGTGAGGCCGCTGCGGGCACGGGCGACGTCGACCAGGTCGGTCTCCGACTTGATCAGGATCGCGCCGAGCGCGGCCAGCGTGCCGAGGAAGGCCCACTCCCAGTGCGAGGCGGTGCCCGCGTGGTGGAAGAGGTCCGCGCCGCGCAGGCCGAGGCCGGTGAGCAGCGCCGCCTCGGACATGTAGTGGCCGACCCGGTCCAGGTACACGCCGGTCAGCGAGGTCTGGCGGCGCCAGCGGGCGACCTCGCCGTCCACGCAGTCGAGCAGCAGGTAGAGCTGGATCAGCAGGGCGCCGAGGACGGCCCCCGCGAGGCCCGGGATCACCAGGGCGGCACCGGCGAGGATGCCGGTGAGCATCATCAGGTAGGTCAGCCCGTTGGGCGTGATCACCGTCACGGTGGAGAGGACGCGGGTGATGCGCAGCGAGATGCTCCGCATGTAGTAGCGGCCGGCCCAGTGCTCCGCACTGCGGCGCTGGAGCATCCCCTCCGGGTGGATGACGGCCCGCAGCTCCTCGATCGAGGGGCGGCGGGTGAGGTCCACCGGGGGGCGGTCAGCTGTTGACGGCTTGGACATAGTCGGCGTACGCGTCCCTGATGTCTGAAGGGGAGAGGTCGAGGTGCTCCAGGATGGTGAAGCGTCCCGGGCGGGTGTTCGGAGCGTAGTGCACCGCCTTGGTGAACTCCGCCTCGGTGAAACCGATCTGAGCCGCAGTCACCGGCAGGCCGTGGTGCGTCAGCCGCTCCACGATCAGACCGGTCAGCTCGCGTTCGCCGCGCAGGTGGCTGGCGAAGGCCGCACCCAGCCCGCACTGCTCACCGTGCTGCGCCGAGCGCTTCGGGTAGAGCACGTCCAGGGCGTGGCAGATCTCGTGACAGGCACCTGAGGACGGCCGGGTGCTGCCCGCGATGCTCATCGCGATGCCGGACAGTACCAGGGCCTCCGCGAGCGTCGTCAGGAGGCCCGGCTCGTCCAGGGTGCCCGGGTGGCGCAGCACGTTCTCACCGGCCGAGCGGGCCATCGCGATGGCCAACCCGTCGATCGGCTCGCCCGTGACGGCGTGCGAGAGCTCCCAGTCCGCGCAGGCCGAGATGTTGGAGATGACATCGCCGATCCCGGCCGCCACGAAGCGCCGTGGGGCCTCCCTGATCACGTCCAGGTCGACGATGATGCCGATCGGGCTCGGCACTCCGTACGAGCCGCGCCCGGCGTCGTTGTCGAGCGTCGAGACGGGCGAGCAGAGGCCGTCGTGCGCCAGGTTGGTGGCCACCGCGACGAGCGGCAGGCCGACCCGGGCGGCGGCGTACTTCGCGACGTCGATGATCTTGCCGCCGCCGAGCCCGACCATCGCGTCGTAGTGCCCCGCGCGCATCTGGTCGGCGAGGCGGACGGCACTGTCGATGCTGCCGTCGGTGACCTCGTACCAGTCCGCGCCGGGCAGCGCGGGCTCCAGGCGCTTGCGGAGCACCGCGCCGGAGCCGTCGCTGATCGCCACCGCTATCCGCCCGGAGGCGGACAGCCGCTGGTCGGCGAGGATGCCGCCGAGGGCGTCCAGCGCCCCCGGGCGGATCTCGACGAAGACCGGCGAGGGCACCAGACGGGTCAGTACTGGCACGCGATCTCCCGCGCCTTCGAGAGGTCCTCGTGGTTGTCGACCTCGACCCAGGAGACCTCGCCGATCGGCTGGACGTCGATCCGCAGGCCCCGGTTCACCATCTCCTGGTAGCCGTCCTCGTAGTACAGCTGCGGGTCGCGCTCGAAGGTCGCCTGGAGGGCGCTGGCGAGGTCCTCGGCCGCCGACGGGTTGATGACCGTGACGCCGATGTACTCGCCGGTCGCCTCGGCCGGGTCCATCAGCTTGGTGATCCGGCGCATCCCGGTGGCCGGGTCGACGACGACCTTCATCTCCTCGTCGGCCAGCTTCTTCACGGTGTCCAGGGCGAGCAGGATGCCGGGGGCGTTGCCCTCCTTGATCATCCGGTCGTTGCCGTCGAGCATGGTGCGCTGCACCGAGGCCGGGTGCACGGTGTCCCCGTTGGCGAGCAGCAGGCCCTCGGCGAAGAGCTCACGGGCGCACCAGAGCGAGTAGGCGTTGTTCCACTCCTCGGCCTTGTCGTTCTCGACCAGGGTGAGCTTGACGCCGTACTTCTGCTCCAGCGCGTCCTTGCGGTCGTACACCGCCTCCTTGCGGTAGCCGACCACGATGGCGGCCTCGCGCAGGCCCACCTCGGCGAAGTTGCCGAGGGTGAGGTCCAGGACGGTCCGCTCCCCGTCGACCGGAACCAGCGCCTTGGGCAGGGTGTCGGTGTACGGGCGCAGGCGGCGGCCTGCACCGGCTGCCAGAACGAGGCCGATCATGCGGTGTCTCCTGATTCGTCGTGTTCGGCGGTGGCGTCCCCGAGGACCCAGAAGCGGATGCTCTCGGCGACCACGACCAGAGCGAGTACGGCTGCCAGGGCCACCAGCGCGCCCTGCAGTGCGACCGCCCCGGCACCCTGGTGCCCGAGGGGCCCGGCGGGGCTGCCGGCGTACGCGAGCGCCGCGACGACCGTCACCAGCAGCGCCCGGCCCTCCTGCCCGCCGGTCGCCCGTACCAGCCATCGGGCCGGCGCCCCGGTGCCGCCGCGCAGGCGGTACACCGTGTCGTAGTGATGGTAGGCGACCGCGGCGACCAGCCCGAACGCGGCCGGGAGGGCCGCGACGTCCAGCCGCAGGGCGACCGCGAGCACCGTCAGGTACTCGCCGGCCCGGAAGAACGCGGGTGCCAGCCAGTCCAGCGAGCCGTTCAGCCTGCGGGCCAGCAGCAGGCTGCTCAGCAGGACGTAACCGCCCGCGGCGGCCACCGCCTGCCACGTCCCGGCGGTGAGGTAGACGGCGGCGGGCAGCCCGGCGGCGGCCAGCGCCGCCAGCAGCGGCACGGCGAGCGCCGGGAGGCGGCGGGCGACCGGGCGCAGCACCGGCGCCAGCAGCTCGGCCAGCGGGCCGCCGTCGGCGAGCGTGGCGACCTCGGCGGCCGCCCGGTCGGAGCGCGGGCGGCGGCGGGTCACCGAGCGCAGCACGCGGCCGGCGGTGGTGTAGCAGCAGGCGAGGGCGCAGCCGACGAGCAGCACGCTCAGGGCGGTGCGCGGCGTGGTGCAGGCGGTGAGCACGGCGATCATCGCCCAGCGCTCGCCGATCGGCAGCACGATGATCCGGCGGGCCCAGACCGTCCAGCCGACCCGGTCGAGGCGGCTGGAGAACTGCGCGGTCGGGCTGCTGTTGGCGGGCTGTACCGCTGCCGCGGCTCCGGTCGCCTTCGAGCCCGTCGCCTTCGCGGTGGCGGCTGCGGCGGAGGCGGCGCTGGTCTGGTCGGCCGCCATGAAGGCGAAGTCGACGCTGTGCCGGAAGGTCATCAGCACCATCGCGGCCAGTGCGAGGGCCCAGACGTGGTCGCCCGTGCGGGTGGCGCCGAGCGCCAGGCCCGCATAGAAGGCGTACTCCTTGGCCCGGTCGAAGGTCGCGTCCAGCCAGGCGCCGACGGTCGAGTACTGGAGGTCGTAGCGGGCCAGCTGACCGTCCGTGCAGTCGAGCACGAAGGAGCCGATCAGCAGCACCCCGGCCGCGACGTAGCCGGGCCGGGTGCCGGTGGCCGCGCAGCCCGCCGCGAGCAGGGCGACCAACAGCGAGGCGGTGGTGACCTGGTTCGGGGTGAAGCCGCGCCGGGCGCACCAGCGGGCCAGGTAACGCGAGTACGGGCTGATGAAGAAGGTGGTGAAGAAGCCGTCCCGGGCCTTCACCGCGCGGCGCAGCCGCACGGCCTCCTCGTCCACCTCGCCGACGGCGGCCTGCGCGGCGCGCAGCTCGCTCCCGCTCGCGGGGACGGTCGCGACCAGGGCGCCGAGCTCGGGGCGCTGGACGGCGACTCCCTGCTCGGTGAGCGCCTCGGCCAGCTGGTCCGGGAGCGTGCGGCGGGGGCGGGGGGTCGGCTCTTCGGTCAGCTGGTGCGGGATCGGGGTGCCGTGGGTGGCCTGTCCCGCTGCCGTCGTGGCGTCGGTGCCGGTGCCGGTGCCGGTGAGACTGTGGACGGCGGCCGCGAGGGTGGTGCGGGCCTGCGGGCCGGCCACCACGACCGCGCCCGGTATCGCGGCGGCCGGGAAGCGCGGGTCGGTCAGCGCGAGGCGCAGCGCGTGGCGGTGGCCGACGAAGCCGGCGTCTATCAGCGCTATCCGCTCGTCCTGGCCGCTGCGGCGCGAACCGCGCGTCCCGGGCGCGGGCTGCGGCAGGGCGGCGATCAGGGCGGCGAGCTGCTCGGCGTCGTCGGCGCGGAGGATCTGCCGGAAGCCGAGGGCCACGAGATCCGCTTCGAGCGTGGGGGCGGCCGGGGCGAGCGTCGGCGCACCGGCGTGCAGGACGGCCTGGGAGCCGCCGTGCACGGAGTGGTCGACGGAGCGGTGCGCAGCGCCGGATCTCCCGGACGCGAGCAGCTCGGGGCCGGTCACGATCACAGTGGACAGCGGGACTCACTCCCTGGCGGTGGTGTGCGGTCCGGCCACAACGTAGTGCGGGGGGACGGTCAGGACGGTGGGGGCGTGCGGCGGCTCGGGTCGACTCGGGGCGGCTTGGGGCGGTACCGCCCCGGTGTGAGAACCGTGCCCACGCCGTACCGATCTCGTGGAGAGGGCGGCACTTTGTGCGACAGCGGCGCTTCCGAGCGAACCGAGCGCACCGATCGAGGCTACCGGACCCTCAGTTCGCCCTCGAAACGGCAGCGGGCAGCACTTATCCGCAGCTGACGACCCTGGACCGTGCAGATCATCATTCCGGACGGCATGCCCCACGTTCAAGCCGCCTACCGGTCAAGGCTGAACAGGGGCCTGACGGCAGGACGGACAGGAGGTGAAGCGCGACCGACCAAGTCGCTCACAAATCGAACAACCTGGCGGGCCGTTCGAGTACGTTCGATCCCGTTCGAACCTTTCATGAGCATGTGAGCGTCACGTCACCCAGGGTCCTGGCCCATACGGCAGACTGGCCCCGACGCCGGTTCAGCCCCGCGGCGTACCCCTGACCGGGTGAGCGCGGGCCCCGGCGACGCGCAGCCGACCGCCGGACCAGGTGGGCCGGGCCGGGTCCGCATGCCCCGGTGCGGCTCCGGTCCTCCTGCCGAAAGAGGCCTCATGCCCGAGACCCGACCGACCAGCCAGACCCAGCACTCGACGGACGCGACGAGCGCGCCGGACGTCGACCCGGGGCCGGGCGTCACGGCCGGGGCCACCGCCCCCGAGATCCTGCTGGAGCTCGTCGACGACGAGGGCGCGACCATCGGCACCGCCGAGAAGCTCTGGGCCCACCAGCAGCCGGGCCGACTGCACCGCGCCTTCTCGGTCTTCCTCTTCGACCAGCAGGGGCGGCTGCTGCTCCAGCGCCGCGCGCTCGGCAAGTACCACTCCCCCGGCGTCTGGTCGAACACCTGCTGCGGCCACCCCTACCCCGACGAGCCCCCCTTCGTCGCCGCCGCCCGCCGCACCGCCGAGGAACTCGGCGCCGCCCCCGCCCTGCTCTGCGAGGCGGGCACCGTCCGGTACGACCTGCCCGACGAGGCCTCCGGCCTGATCGAGCGCGAGTGGAACCACCTCTTCGTCGGCCTGATCACCGCCCCCGTCCAACCCCACCCGGACGAGGTCGACGACACCCGCTTCGTGACGGCCGAGGAGCTCAAGGCACTGGAGGCCGAGCGCCCGTTCTCGGTCTGGTTCCGGACGGTCTTCGAGGCCGCCCTCCCCGGCATCCGCGAGATCGCCGGCCGCGACTGGTAGGCGCGACCACCGGCGCTATCGCTGCAGGGGTGTCTGGCGCGAGTGCCAGACGCCCCGGTCGTCCTCGCCCTTCTCCTGGCAGCTGTGACCGGGCTCGATCTCGTCCAGGTCGGCCGCGAAGCCCAGGGCGTGGTGCACGTCGGCGTCCTCCACGGCACCGTCGAACGGCTGCGGGTCGCCGTACCCATCCGCCGTCGGCATCGGCAGCGAGGCCCAGATGATCTTCCCCCCCTCGCCGGTGCGCTCGACGTCGCAGACGCCACCCGCCTGCAGGGTCACGCTCTTCACCAGCAGCAGGCCCCGCCCGCCCAGCTGCCCGAGGTCGCTCTCCAACGCCCTCGGGCGGTACGGGTGCCCGTCCTCGACCGAGATCCGCACCCAGCCCTCGGCGATCGACAGCTCGGCGGTGAGGTACGGCGAGAGCACCGCCGCGTGCGTGACGGCGTTGCTCACCAGCTCCGAGACGATCAGCAGCACATCGTCGATCAGCTCCTGGTAGCGCTGGCCGGCCATGCCCTGGGCCAGCAGCCGGTCCCTGACGGCGTGCCGGGTCTGCGGCACCGCCGCCTCGTGCGCCACCGCCGAGAACCGCCAGACACCCTCCACCGGCACCGCCGAAGGCCGTCTCACGACGGACTCGGCCGCCCCACTGATCTGCTCCACTCCAGGCCGCCCTTCGCACTGGTTCGCACTGGTTCGCAACGGTCCGCGCCGTGGCAGGAAGCGCCCGGCCTTCCGGGTGTCTCGGGGAACCAGGCGTTCCGCTCACGGCTCCCTCGGTCCACCGAGGCTAGGAGAGCACCGGGCGCCCGTGTGGCAGCGACAGCCAACTTGGCGCCAGGAGACCGCTTTCGATCGACCGGTGTCCATTTACGGCCGATCTCGTGCAGCTACAGATCGCAATCGTGCCGAAAGATTCACTGCTGCGGCAGTTTCCCCACGCCAGGGGCCACCCCAGCCTCCCCTGCCGCCTCCGCCTCCCGCCGCCTTCAGGCTCTCGGCAGCCCCCGCTTCCCCGACCACGCCGATCACCCGGCGGCCGCCGCCACCGATGCCGGCCACCCCGAGGCCGTCGAAGAGCAGCGAGAGCGAGAAGAACAGCCCTGTCCACCGCAGCCACCTCCACCACTCCCTCGAATCACCTCATGCCCGTCTTACGGTGATCCGTCCCGATAAGCCCCACTCCACACCCCTCGGCACAACCCCCAGCCGGAAGAAACGCAGGTGAGAAGCACTCCCAGGGCCTGGTAGTGTTCTCTCTGTCGCCAAGGGAAACAGCAAGAAAAACCCCGAGGCACACACCCTGTCCGGGTGGCGGAATGGCAGACGCGCTAGCTTGAGGTGCTAGTGCCCTTTATCGGGCGTGGGGGTTCAAGTCCCCCCTCGGACACATTTTTTGTACACCGCTGCGGGTTTCGGCGCAGCGCGGATCGGCGCCCGTACTTGGCCTTCGGCCAGGTGCGGGCGTTTGTCGTTTCGCACCTCCTCTCCTGTTGGAGGTCGCCCCGGCGGCGGATAGGACGCTGGGGCGTCGCCCGGCTCCGGGTCAGCGGTCGTACAGCCCGGCGCGTTCGGCGGCCTCCTCGGCGGCCTGGAGATGGCGACGGCCGTCCTCGCCGAGCGCTGAGAGCACCCGCGAGATGAGCGTCTCGACGACCGCGAGGGTCGGCACGTAACTGTCGTACGGCGACGGCACGATGACCTGACTCGCCAGCACGACCTCGGCGTACTGCGCCACCGGCGACAGCCAGGCGTCGGTGAACAGCACCACGCTGGCGCCGCATTCCTGCGCAACCTGAGCCACCGTCAGTTTATCGGCCTCGTAGCGCCGGTAGTCGAACACCACCAGGACGTCGCGGCGGCCGAGCGTGGCCAGGACTGCGGTGCGCTCCACGTCGCGGCCGGGCACCAGGCGCACGTCGTCGCGCAGCTGCATCAGGTGCAGACCCAGGTACTCGGCGAGCAGGTGGGTGAACCGGCCGCCGAACAGTGTGATCCGGCGTTTCGGATCGGCCAGCAGCTGAACGGCCCGTTCCAGGTCATGGGGCGGCAGTTCGGCGAGCGTGCGGGTGACAGCGGGGCCCAGGACCTGGTCCGGCGTTACCTCCTGCGCCTCGGGCTCGCGGCCGTGTCCGGGGGTGGTGTACAGCGACAGCGGTGATGCGTTGCGCTCGTCGAGCTCGCTGCGCAGGGAGGCTTGGAAGTCGGGAAAGCCGCGGTAGCCGAGGCGGTTGACGAAGCGGACGACGGTGGGCGCGCTGACGCTCGCGCGTCCGGCGAGCACCGCGACGGTCTCGAACCCGGCGGACGGATAGGCGGCCAGCAGCACCCGGGCCACCTTGCGCTCGGCAGGACTGAGCTCCCCCAGCTTCTGCCGGATCTCCTCAGCCAGCGTGCTGCGGGCCATCGTCCTGCCTGCCTTTCCTGCTGTCGGCGCCGTCCCGTCAGCGCCGCCCGTGTCCCGCGAGCCTACTGTGCAGTCGACGGCCCGCAGGCCCCGAAGTGATCGCCGCCCGTGAGGTGGGCTCCTGCACCGGCCACGGCGCGTGAGGCCGGGGCCACAACCTCCTGCACCGGCCACGGCGCGTGAGGCCGGGGCCACAACCTCCTGCACCGGCCACGGCGCGTGACAACCGGTGCAGGAGGTCTGTGGCCCCGGGTCAGCCCGTCCGCTCGTCGCCGAGCCGGACGATCAGGGCGGCCAGCAGGGCGACCCGCGCCGGGACGGTCGTGACGTCGAGCCACTCCTGCGGGGTGTGGTCGGCTCCGCCGACCGGGCCGAGGCCGTCCAGCACCGGCACCCCGGCACCTGCGATGAGATTGGCGTCACCGACACCGCCGGTCGCCGCCGCGCCGAACACCAGGCCCAGTTGCTCCCCGGCCCGCAGCGCGTGCGCGAGGATGCGGCGGGCCCCGGGAGTGTCCTCCATCGGCTGGCAGACCTCCAGCAGCTCGACCCGTACGGACGTCCCAGGGATACGGGTGTGAACTGCGGCCTCTTCGAGCGCGGCCCGACCGCGCTCCAGGCCCGCACCGGTGGCGGACCGCACCTCGACGCGCAGCTCCGCCGCCGGGCAGACGATGTTCGCGCGGTCGCCGGCCCGAATGACGCCGACGTTGACCGTCACGTCGTCCAGCCGGCCGTTGAGGGCCTGGAGGGCGACGACCAGATGGGCTGCCGCCAGGGCGGCGTTCGCCCCGCGATCCGGCTCCACACCGGCGTGCGCGGCACGGCCGCTGACCGTGAGCACGTAGTCCGCCACCCCCTTGCGGGCGACGACGAGGTCCCCGTTCTCACGTGCGCACTCCAGCGCCAGCGCGTAGTGCATGCCGCGCGCCGTGCGCTCGGTGACGGAACGGCTCGCCGGGGAGCCGATCTCCTCGTCCGGGGTGGCAAGGAACACCACCTCGGCGTACCCGTCCAGCCCGGCGGCGTGCAGGACCTCCAGCGCGGTGAGCCCGGCCAGCAGCCCGCCCTTGTCGTCGCTGGCGCCGGGGCCGTAGGCCCGCGGGCCGTCGACCCGCAACGGCCGCTCGGCGGCGGTGCCGTCCTCGAAGACGGTGTCCATGTGCGCCGCCAGCAGGATCCGCCGGCCGCCGTCGGCCACCGGCAGACTGCCGGACCTGCGGGCCACCAGGACGTCACCGGATCGGTGCCCGTGGGCCGGCGGTACGGCGATCCGCTCGACCCGGAAGCCGAGGGCGGCCAGCCGGGCCGCCGTCCAGTCGGCCACCCGGTTGACGCCGTCGGGAGTGTAGGAGCCGGAGTCGATCGCCACCAGCTCGGCCAGTCCGTCCAGGTAGGAGCCCAGCCGCTGCTCCGCCAGGGCCAGCAGCACGGAGGTGTCGCGGCGCTGCTGCCGCGCGGACGCGCTCACAGGACCTTGGACAGGAAGGCGCGGGTGCGCTCCTGCTGAGGATCGGTCAGGACCTGGCGGGGGTCGCCGGACTCGACGACCACGCCCTCGTCCATGAAGACGGCGGTGTCGGCGACCTCGCGGGCGAACCCGATCTCGTGGGTGACCACCACCATCGTCATGCCGTCGGCCGCGAGTCGGCGCATGACGTCCAGGACGTCCCCGACGAGTTCGGGGTCGAGGGCCGAGGTCGGCTCGTCGAAGAGCATCAGCTTGGGCTTCATCGCCAGAGCTCGGGCGATGGCGATCCGCTGCTGCTGGCCGCCGGAGAGCTGAGCCGGATAGTGGCCCGCCCGGTCGGCCAGGCCGACCTGTTCCAGCAGCCGCTCGGCCTCGCCTCGTGCCTCGGTCCGGCCGGTTCCGCCGACCCGGACCGGGGCCTCCATCACGTTCTCCAACGCCGTCAGGTGCGGGAACAGGTTGAACCGCTGGAACACCATGCCGATCTCACGGCGGCGCTGGGCGACCTCGCGCTCCCTGAGCTCATGCAGCCTGTCGCCGTGCTGGCGGTAGCCCACCAGCTCGCCGTCGACGGCGAGTCGCCCGGCGTCGACCTTCTCCAGGTGGTTGATACACCGCAGGAAGGTGGACTTCCCGGAGCCGGAGGGCCCGAGCAGGCAGCAGACCTGCCCGCGTCCGACGGTGAGATCGATACCCTTGAGGACCTGGAGATTTCCGTAGTTCTTGCGCACACCTTCGGCGCGCACCATGGGAGTTGTCACGTTCACCCCTGCTGTCCGGTCGGGTGTGGCTCGGTGGCGGGCGACCGCCTGGGCCGCGAAGCAAGGACGGGCAGGCGCAGCGCGGTCCCCGCGACCAGGCGCCATAGCGGGCTGCTGTGGCCGCCCCGCCCTGAGCCGCGTCCGTAGCGGCGCTCCAGCCAGGACTGCGGAACGCCCAGCAGGGTGACGAGGATCAGGTACCAGCAACTGGCCACCACGATCATGGGGATGACCTGGTAGTTCTGGGCGTAGACGTCCTGGATGTTGGACATCAGGTCGTGCGCCGAGATCACCGACACCAGGGCGGTCATCTTGAGCATGTTGATCGCCTCGTTCCCCATGGGCGGGACGATGACGCGCATCGCCTGCGGCAGCACGATCCGGCGCATCGTCAGCACCGGGCGCATGCCGAGCGAGTGTGCGGCCTCGGTCTGCCCCTCGTCGACCGACTGGATCCCGGCCCGGACGATCTCGCTGGCGTACGCGGCCTCGTTGAGCCCGAGGGCCAGCAGAGCGGCGATCGTCGGTGTCAGCACACTGTTGGTGTCCGCTTGGAGGAAGGTGACGTGCGTGAAGGGGATGCCGATCAGGATGTGCTTGTACAGCGCCCCCGCATAGCCCCAGAACAGGATCTGGACCAACAGCGGCGTGCCGCGGAAGACCCACACGAACAGCGTCGCCAGGCCGTACAGGACCGGGTTGGCCGACAGCCGCATCACGGCGACGAGCGTGCCGAGCCCGAGTCCGACGGCCATCGCGGCCGTGGTCAGCCAGAGCGTCGTACCCAGTCCGTCGAAGATCAGTCCGGCGAACAGGTAGTGGCCGACGACGCCCCAGTGCAGGTTGGCGTTCTGGGCGAGCGAGCCGGCCAGGCCCATCAGCGCAGCGACGGCGGCGACGGCGGCGATCCAGCGGCCCCAGTACCGGACGGGCACGGCGACCAGGTCGCGCGGCACCGGGGCGTCGGAGCGGGCGGTCTCGGCGGAGGTCGAGGCGGGGGTCGAGGCGGCGGCCATGTCAGGACACCCCCGCATTCTCGGTGGCCTGCTTCACGGCGATCGACGGCACGCCGTATGCGGCGCAGATCCTGGTGAGGGTGCCGTCGTCGATCAGCTGCTGCAGCGCCTTGCGGATGGCCTCGGTGAGTTGTGGCAGCCGCCTGCTGACGCCGATGCCGTTCGGCGTCGCGTCGTAGCCGCCACCTGCGGCGGGGTCGTCGACGACCTCGAAGGCGGAGCCGCCGTCGGCGTTCTTGGCGGTCCAGCCGGCCGCCGGCTTGGTGAGCAGGTCGGCGGCGACCTTTCCGGCGCGCAGCGCGAGTTGCGCGTCCGAGTCCTTGGGGAAGGTCTGGATCCCTGCGGGCGGCCTGCCGGCGGCCGTGCAGGTCGACTGGTGGGCCTGGAGCAGCTGGAGCTGGTGGCTGGCGGCCTCGACCCCGACCTGCCGGCCGCAGAGGTCGTCCAGCTTCGTGATCGCGGACGGATTGCCCTTGGCGACCAGGATTCCCGAGCCGGAGACCGAGTAGTCCACGAAGTCGAGCACCTGCTGGCGCTCCTTGCTGTC
This sequence comes from Kitasatospora sp. McL0602, assembly GCF_052076145.1. Taxonomy (NCBI): domain Bacteria; kingdom Bacillati; phylum Actinomycetota; class Actinomycetes; order Kitasatosporales; family Streptomycetaceae; genus Kitasatospora; species Kitasatospora sp. McL0602. The sequence continues at coordinate 686,676 of NZ_CP197246.1, forward strand.
CGTCAGCGCCGACATGGCGGCGTCGAACTTTCCCGCCTGAACGGCCGGCACCAGGCCGTCGAACTTCTGCGGTGTGAAGACGAACCGCACGCCGAGCTTGGCGCCGAGCGCCTGACCGAGGTCGTAGTCGAGTCCGGTGAGGTCCGAGCTGCCCTCGGTGGCGAACATCTCGAAAGGCGCGTAGGGCACGTCGGTCGCCACCCGGACGGTGCCGCTCTGGCGGATCTGGGCGGGAAGCACGTCGTGCAGCGCCGGGTCGCGAGTGACCTGCGCCCCGGCGACGGTTGCCTGGGTGGGGACGGCTGCAGCTCCATCGGCGGCGTTCCCGCCGCAGGCGGCGAGTGCCACGACGGCCGTTGTCGACAAAGCGACTGCGGCGGCCGTATGACGGATCGGGCGGGTGAGCAACACGGTCGGACCCTCCTCTGACGTGCCGCCGACGACTGGCGCCGGCGTCGAACATGAGGAGGACGTTACATGTGACCAGCTTTTGTCGGTAGATGTAATACCTGTTACATCTGGATAACGGGCCCGTCGGGGCCTGCCGAACTGGAAGCCGCCGCGATCAGCACCTCACACAGGGTCCGATCCGGGACTCCGGCCGTCGACGGATCGCGCTCGGCCGTCCGAAGTGCGCTCTCACCCGTTCAGAGAGCGTCAGCTCCGGCGGGATCTGCGGGATCCGACCGCGTGCGGCGTCGATGATCGACTCGCTTACGGCACGGTCCGGGAGGCACGGGCTCTGGAGGCGCTCGAAGTGGTGCCGGTGATGGCGGGGGTGTTGCCGGTGACGTCGTTACGGGATCCCCAAGGAGATCGTGAACTCTCCGGCTTCTGGCGGCTCATGGGTTTCACGGCAGACCCTAGGACGTCGGCCGACTGGGACCCCGCTCGTCGCGCGTCCAGTTCGTCACCCCCACCGTGCCCTCCGCCGCCACGGCCGCCGCGCGGTCGGCGGCCAGCGGTGTGGAGAACCAGAATCCCTGGCCCAGCGGGCAGCCCATGGAGAGGAGCAGCAGCTGCTGGCTCGCGTTCTCGACACCCTTGGCGACGACCTCCACGCCCAGGCTCTCGGCCATCGCGACGACACCCTCGACCAGGCTGTACTGCTCAGGGGAGTGACCCAGCTGGTCGATGAACGACCGGTCGATCTTGAGCACAGAGACGGGCAGGTCACGCAGGAAGCCCAGCGAGGCGTAGCCCGTGCCGAAGTCGTCGATGGCTATCCGGACGCCAAGGCCGGCCAGTGCCTCCAGGCAGGAGGCGACCCGGTGGTCGCCACGCCGCAGGGCGCTCTCCGGCAGCTCGACCACCAGGGAGGCCGGGGCGATCCGGGCACGGTCGAGGGAGCGGCGGACGGTGTCCGTGAACCCGGGGTCGCGCAGTTGGCGCGCGGAGGCGTTGACGCTCGCGTACGGCGGACGGCATCCGCCGCTGTCGCGGCGTCCCGCTCGCGCGCCGGTCGCCGCCGAATCGTCCGCCCAGCGCGCGATCTCGGCGGTCACCTGGTCGAGCACCCAGGCGCCGAGCGGCAGGATCTGGCCGCTCTGCTCGGCCAGCGGCAGGAACTGGTCGGGGAACTCCGGGCCCTGGGAGGTCCCCGGCCACCGCACCAGGGCCTCGAAGCCGACCAGGCTGTCGTCGGCGAGCCTCACGATCGGCTGGTAGAGCACGCTGAACTCGGTGTTCTCCAGGGCGCGGGCGAGGCCCCGCTCACCCTGGAGCCAGTCGGTGGGGCTGAGGCCGTCCAGTGGTGTGGGACGGTGCCGCCGCCAGCCGGCCTTGCCCGCGGCCTTCGCCTCCCGCAGCGCGAGGTCGGCGTTGCCGAGCAACTCGGCGGTGTCGAGGCTGTCCTCCGTCGTGGCGATGCCGACGCTGACTTCCACCAGGACCGTGACCCGCTCCGTGCCGAGGCCGTCGAGCGGGAACGGCTCGGTGAACAGGTCGGTGATCCGCTCGGCCACCGTTTCGACGTCCCCGGGCGTCACGCTGTCCCGGACGAGCACCGCGAAGCGGTCGCCGCCGAGGCGGGCGGCGGTGTCGGAGGCGCGCAGCGTCGTCGCCAGCCGCAGGGCCAGGGCGACGAGCAGCATGTCACCCGTGTCATGGCCGTGCGCATCGTTGACGGCGGCGAAGTCGTCGATGTCGATGAGCAGGAGGCCGATGACGGTACCCTCGCGCACGCTTTCGGTCAGCGCCTGGTCGACCCGGTCGAGCAGCAGCGCCCGGCCGACGAGACCGGTCAGCGGATCGTGGAAGGCGCGGTGGCCGACGGCGGGGGTGGCCGCAGGGCCGTACGGATCCCCGAGTCCGGACCCGGGCTCGTGCTCCTGCTCGTGCTCGGCCGTGACGTCGTGCAGCGTCAGCACCAGCACCAGGCCGTGGGCTCCGGGGAGCCGCAGCGGTGAGCTGCAGCTGAGCTCGATCTTCACGGGGGTCCGGTCACCGCGCACCATCCACCAGTAGTCGCGCATGGCGCTGGGGTCGCCGACCCGCAGCAGCTCGAGCATGTGGCTGAACGCCTGCCGGTCGTGTGCGGGGAGCAGCTCCACCAGGGGTCTGCCCGCCCGGCCCGGAAAGCCCAGCACCTGCGCGGACGAGGGGCTGGCCCAGCGGATCCAGCCGGCGTGGTCCACCATCATCACGACATCGGAGACGTTCTGCACCAGCGCTTGCAGGAACGCCTCCGTGCTGCCGGGGCCGTGCGTACTGCCGCGCGGTTCGCGGGGGCCACCGTGCCGTGCGCCGGCGCCGCGCCGGTCGTGTGCGGCGCCCTGCAGGGTGGACCATCCGCGGTGATCCGCTGTCACCGTCAGCCATCGCCGTCGTGCCGTCAAGGCCGTCACCTCCTGAGCCGCGCCCCGCATCCCGCCTCTCGCACACCCGTCCGTCCGCCCGTGGAGCCGCTTTCCAGTCTGCACGTTGCCCGGTCGGCCCGCACCGGGGAGCGGCGCTCGCGGAGGGCGGGCTCGGCCGGCGCCCGGACGGGCCGATGACGGCTCAAGCAGTGGCGAAGGTGAACCAGTTGATGTTGACGAAGTCGGCCGGCTGGCCACTGGTGAAGGTGAGGTAAACGGTGTGGACGCCGGTGGTGCGGGTGATGCCAGCGGGAACCGTCGTCCAGGTCTGCCAGCCGCCGGTGGCGGCGAGGGCGAAGCTGCCGACGGGGGTGGCGGTGGGGCTGTCGAGGCGTACCTCCACCAGGCCGCCGGCGCCCGCAGGGGCGCCCGAGGCGACCCGGGCGCGGAACTGGGTGGCACCTGTGGCGCCGAAGTCGACGCCCGCGTAACCCAGCCAGTCGCCGTTGGCGATCCAGCCGACGTCCTGGCCACCGCCGGTGTCGGTGCAGGTCTCGGTAGCGGTGCCGGACTGGGAGCTGTACGCCTCGGCCTGGATCGTGCCGTACGCGCTGGTGGTGCCGGTCGGTGGCGGAGTGCCGGCGCCCTGGCCGACGGCGCCGACGGTGATGGTGAGCAGGGTCGGGGTAGCGGACTGGACCTTGCCTTCGAAGTCGACGCCCGCCGGGTGGACGTCGTCGTAGGGGAAGGCGTACCCGAGGTGGTCGGGTGTGGTCGCGTGCAGGATGCGGGCGTAGTGGTTGGTGCGGGGCTGGGCGTAGAAGGCGGCCGGGTTCTCCCCGTCGGGCTGGTTGGCGTCGGCCAGCAGGGTCGTGCGGTTGAGCGCGGCGGCGAGTCGGGCGCTGAGGTTGCCCATCTCGTCGTTGCCGGTGGTGAAGGGCGCGGTGCTGCAGTTGAAGACGGCGGCGGTGGACGGCTTGCCGAAGCTGCCCACGCCGGGGAAGGTCAGGACGCCTCCCGCCACCCGCCCCCTGACGGTGCCCCAGGTGTACTGGGTGTCGATCACCAGGTCGGTGGACTGGTACTTCTGCCACACCTGGTCGATGTACGGGTCGAGGTATCCGGGGAAGAGCGCGGGGTTCCCGGCGATGGCCAGGTTGGGGCTGAGCACCCGCAGGTTCCCGCCCGCGGAGTCCTGGACGATCAGCTTGGCCCAGTCGCCGCCGTCCGCGGCCGCCTGCGCGCGCAGGGCGCTGCAGACGGTGTCGAGGCCGCCGGCCGCCAGGCCCTGGACGGTCTGGGTGCCCTGCGGGGTCTGCAGGGCGAAGGAGATCGGCACCGAGGCGAAGTCGACGAAGCTGATGTTGGCGTAGAGCTGGCTCTGGTCGTAGGTGAACTCGCAGAAGCTGTAGGCCGTGGCGATGTTGGGATCGCTGGGGTTGCTCACCGAGGGCATGGCGATGCCGGGGCCGGGGTTGACCAGGAAGACGAGCTTGCGGCCGAGGGAGAAGTAGATGCGGCCGCTGGCGAGGTGGGGGACGGCGATCGTCCGGGGCGCGGCGCCCCGCGCGGGCAGGGCGATCGCGCAGTCGGTGCCGAGCGGGGCGCCGGGGGCGGCGGGGGATGGCGGGTGGTGGAGCGTCCGGCCGTCCGCCTGGAGGAAGGCCCAGCTGTTGCCCTGGTCGGGGTCGAGACCCAGGACGTAGGCGTAGACGGTGTCGGTGGAGCTGCTGTTCACCAGGTCGACGCTGAGGGTGGCAGGTGTCGCGGCCGGGCCCGGCGTTCGGGCCGCAGGGACGGCGGCCGCGGTGGCGCGGCGCTCCTGGGTGGTGAGCAGGATGGGGGCTGCGAGAGCGGCCATCGAGGCGCTGATCAGGGTCCTGCGGGCGATCACGGGTCCTCCTGGGAGAGGCGGGGCCGGGCCGATCCGCTGCTGGGGGTGGGGGGAGCACTGCGGGGCCAGCTGCTCTGCCACTCTTGCCAGTTGACGTTCTGAAGTCAAGAGATGTGACACTGGAGGGCGACCGCGCCCCTACTGTGTTCACTGCTTGAACCCGGGCCGTCAGGTCAGTCTCCCGCCTCGCGGGCGTGACCGCCGCGTCCGGTCACCGAGAGCGGGTGCCCGATCTGGCGCGTTTGGCGCCCGGTGGGTGTGACCTAGAGGCTCAGGATGCCTATGGCGTGGCCGTCATGGTCCACCACCGGCCAAACGTGCAGGCCGCGGGAGCGCATGGCGGCGGCCGCGGTGTCGGCGGGCATGCCGGGGGTGGCGAACGGGGCGCGGTCGAGAACCACGTCGCGCACCGGGGTGCGCTCGGTGTACCAGGACCGGGCCTGAAAAGGCGCCAGGTGCAGGCGGGTCAGCAGCCCGGTGCAGCGGCCGTCCTCGTCGCGGACCAGGAGGTGGTCGGCGCCGGAGCTCTGCAGGATGTCCATCGCGGTGTCGACCATGACATCGTCGCTGATCTGCAGCTCCGGGTGCTTCATGAGGTCGCCGACCGTGGCGGTGCTCGCGGGGTGTTCGAGGGTGATGGTCATGGGCGGACTCCTTCGTGTCTCTCCCGCCGCGGTTGGCGGTGATCTGGGCACGGTCGGTGGGACGGTGGGCGGGGTCCGCCGGAGCGGCGCTGCCGGCGGATCGCGCGTGCGGCCGTCGCGGGAAGCCGGTGTCGCCGATGCTGCGGGCCCGGCTCGCACGGCGAGCCAGGCCCGGCGGGTGCTACGCGGCGAGGGCCACGCCCCCGGGCGCGCGACGGCGGCCCGAGGAGCCCCGGCTGTCGCGGCCGGAGGTGGCCCGGGTGTCGCCGCCGGTGGAGGCGGGGCGGCCGCGGCGGCCACGGCTGGTGGACGGGCTGCGGCGCGGCCGCTCGACGACGGGGTCGGCGATCACGGTGGGGATGCCGGTGGGCACGCGGGCGCCGGTGATGCGGGCCAGGTCCTCGTCGCCGGCGCTGACCCTGGTGGTGACGGGGGTGATGGCGGCCGTGGTCATCATCCGGGCCATCTCGCGGCGCTGGTTGGGCAGCACCAGCGTGACGACGGTGCCGGACTCGCCGGCCCTGGCGGTGCGGCCGCCCCGGTGCAGGTAGTCCTTATGGTCGGCCGGCGGGTCCAGGTTGACGACCAGGTCCAGACCATCGACGTGGATGCCCCGAGCGGCGACATTGGTCGCGATCAGTGCGGTCACGTGCCCCTGACGGAACTGCTCCAGGGTGCGGGTGCGCTGCGGCTGGGACTTGCCACCGTGCAGGGCCGCGGCCTTCACCCCGTTCGCGAGCAGGTCCTGAACCAGGCGGTCCGCACCGTGCTTGGTGTCGATGAACATGATCACCCCGCCGTCGCGGGACGCGATGTGGGCGATCGTCGCGTTCTTGTCGAAGTTCTGCACGTGCAGCACGTGGTGCTCCATCGTGCTGACCGCTCCCGCCGACGGGTCCACGGAGTGTGTGACCGGGTCCTTGAGGAAGCGGCGCACCAGGCGGTCGACGTTGCGGTCCAGGGTCGCGGAGAACAGCATCGTCTGGCAGCCCTCGGCGACCTGCTCCAGGAGCTCGGTGACCTGCGGCAGGAAGCCCATGTCGGCCATCTGGTCGGCCTCGTCGAGCACCGTGATGGCGACGCCGTCCAGCTGGCAGTCACCGCGCTGGATGAGGTCCTTGAGCCGCCCGGGGGTGGCCACCACGACCTCGGCGCCGCGGTTCAGCGCCTGGGCCTGGCGTCCGATCGACATCCCGCCCACGACGGTCGCCATCCGCAGCCGCACCGCGTGGGCAAAGGGGGTGAGGGCGTCGGTGACCTGCTGCGCGAGCTCACGGGTGGGCACCAGCACCAGGGCCAGCGGGCGGCGCGGCTCGGCCTTCTGCCCGGCGGTGCGGGCCAGGACGGCGAGGCCGAACGCGATGGTCTTGCCGGAGCCGGTCCGGCCCCGTCCCAGGACGTCGCGACCGGCCAGCGAGTTCGGCAGCGTCGCGGCCTGGATCGGGAACGGCGCGGTGACGCCCTGACGGGTGAGCACCGACAGCAGCGCCTTCGGCATCTCCAGCTCGTCGAAGGACTCGACGGCCGGCAGCGCCGGAGTGGTGCTCACCGGCATCGCGAACTCGCCCTGCGGGGACGATCCCTGACGGGAACCGCGACCGGAGGAGTGGCGGCCGCCGGCAGGCCGGTCACCGTAGAAGGAACTACCGCCGGAGCGGGAGCCGCCACCGGAACGGGAACCTGCGGAGGAGCGGGAGTTGGCGTTCTGGTACGAGGAACGACTGGAGCGGTTCATGCGGGAAACCTTCCTCAGGGCGGCACGTCACGAGGAAGGCTCCGTGGCGCAGGGCAGCGCGGAGACCGCAAGGGAACGGGCCGAAAAAGTGTGACGGGCGGAGCGTGGACGGTAGAACCGTGCGGCACGTCACCTACGGTCGGCGCTCACCGCGAAGGGGCGGGAGCGAAGAACCTCGAACCGTGGAATGTCACGGCAGGGCGCCGATCCGGACGCGACGCTGTGCGTCTCGCGTGGGATGGCCGCCGGTGGCGGAGCCAAGGGGCCTGAACGGCCTTGGGATGCGCTTGACGCATTGCTGAAGGGGCCCGCACCGGGCATGTACGCGGTGCGGGCCCCTCGCTGCTAGGCGGGTGCCTTGGCAGAAAAACTACAGCGGACGAATGTTCTCGGCCTGCGGGCCCTTCTGGCCCTGCGTGACGTCGAACTCGACCTTCTGGCCCTCGAGCAGCTCACGGAAGCCGTTGGCGTTGATGTTCGAGTAGTGGGCGAACACGTCAGGACCGCCACCCTCCTGCTCGATGAAGCCGAAGCCCTTTTCCGCGTTGAACCACTTCACAGTGCCATTAGCCATAAAAAAATCTCCTTCAAGGGGCTGTCCGAAGCACGCACCGTGCGGGCTTCGAGTCGCCGCGATGAGCACCCACCCGGGGAAGAGCCGGGAAACAAAAATGCGCCTGCGACACATCAGCAGGCGCACACAAAGTTCATGGGAACCACTACTGCAACTAAGGACACTCTAGCAGGCCTCGGCCCGCCGTGGTGGAATATTTCACCCCGATTCCGCGAAAGCCTCCCAGCGCACACTGGAGGGAATGACGAAATCTGAAGCAGTCCGCAGCCACCTGCCCACCAGCCCCTTCAGCGGCAGCGCGGTCCTCGTCGACTTCGGATCACGGCAGGAACGCATCACCCAGCCGTACAGCGCGATGTTCAAGCTCTGACCGGGCGCGTCACCGGCGTGACCGCGCTGACGCCGCGCCGGCTACGGCGCGGCGTCAGCGGCGCCTTTAGGCGCCCGCCGGGGTGTCGGACAGGGCCTGGGTGACGAGTTCGTCCAGGAGGGCGACGTAGCGGCTGGTCCAGGAGGCGATGGTCTCGGCGTTCCAGAGGTCGGTCGAGTACTCCATGTAGCCCGCGAGGCCGTCGCCCGCCGGGATGACGCCGAGGTTGAACTCGCTGCGCGCCGCCGGGATCGTGAGGTCCTCGACCTGGACGGTGAGGCCGGGGAGGTCGATGTCGGTCTCCAGGGAGTTCTGGTACTGGAAGCCGTAGTCGAGCCGGTCGGGGATGTCCGGGTAGCCGCGTTCGCGCAGCCGAGGCGCGAACCGGGACATCGGCGTCAGGTGCTCCAGGGCCTCACCCGCGACGCGGGACGTGGTGCGCACCTGGTCGGCGAACGACATCGAGGGCTCGGTCCGCACCCGCAGCAGCAACGAGGAGACGGTGCAGGCCAACAGCGATTCCTCGTCGCGGCCCACGCGGTTGGCGTACGCGACCTGAAGGAGGTTGTCCGCACGGCCGTTGAGGGTGCCCATGAAGCGTCCGAAGGCGGTGGCCGTGACGGCGAACGGGGTGGTGCCCAGCCGCTTGGCCAGCTCCTCGATGCGGTCCCGTGCTTCCGGCGACACCGTGAACTGCGCCACCTGCCCCTGGCCGCTGAGCTCCTCGGGATGCGGCCGGTCCAGCGGGAGGCCGTGCTTGAACGGCGCATCCTTCAACTGGCTCTCCCAGTAGATGTAGTCCTCCTCGCGGTCGGCGGCGTCGGTACGGCTCCGCTGGGACCGGGCGTAGGCGATCTGCTGGACGGCCGCCGGCAGGCCGTGCGGCTCGCCGGTCACCGCCGCCCGGTACAGGGCCGCGAGGTCCTTGAGCAGCATGCTGACGGCCCAGCCGTCGCACATCGAATGGTGCATGACGAACACCAGCGCCCAGGACTCCTCGCCGGTGCGCACCAGCCGGATCGCCGGCTGGACGCCCTCCTGGATGTCGAACCGGTGCCAGGTCGCCTCGGTGCTGATCCGCGACAGCTCGGCCTCCCGCTCGCTCTCCGTCAGGGCCCGCAGATCCTCCACCGGGGGCTCCACCGGGACGACGGGCTGGACGTCCTGCCACCACTCCCCGGCCTCGTCGTCACGGGCACACCGGGTGCGCAACGACTCGTGCCGCTCCGTCAGACCGGTGAGAGCGGTGTGCAGCGCGGCGATGTCCAGCGGGCCGGTGATGACGAGCCGCAGCGCGACGTTGAACACCTCGGGCACGGGGATCTTGCCCAGGCGTTCCAGGAACCTCGCCTGCGCCTCGGTGAGCGGGGGGCGATCGGGCCCGAAGGCCGACGTCACGGGTGCCTCAGGCGCTTGGCCGCCGTCCGGCGACGAGCCGGACGCGTCCACGAAGGCAGCCATCGCGGCCGGGGTCGGCCCCTGGAAGAGCTGCGTCACCGGCACGTCCACCCCGAGCGCCTGCCGCACCCGGTTCACCAACCGGATCGCGGTGATCGAGTGCCCGCCCAGGTCGAAGAACGACGTCTGCGGGCCGACCGCCTCCACACCGATGCCGAACTCGGCCGCCCACAGCTCACGCACCCGCTCCACCGTCCGCGACGGACGGGGAGGTGGTCCGGACGCCGGGACCGCCTGCGGAGCGGGCGTCGCCGGGACGGTGATGCCCGGCTCGGGCAGAGCCGAACGGTCCAGCTTGCCGATGCCGTTGAGCGGCAGCGCCGGCAGGACCGCCCAGGCACGCGGCACCAGGTACTCCGGCACCCGGCGCCCGAGCGCCCCGGCGGTCAGGATCGCAAAGGCCGTCCGCTGCGCGACGGCCGTCCCGTCGTCGCCGTCCAGCGGCTCGGCCGGGACGACATAGCCGACGAGGAAGGCATCCCCGCGCGCGTCACGCCGGGCGACGACGGCCGCCTCCTTCACGCCCCACACCTGACGCAACTGCTCGGTCGCCTCGCCCGGTTCGACCCGGAACCCCCGGATCTTCACCTGGTCGTCGGCGCGCCCGCAGAACTCCAGCACGCCGGAGGAGGCGTTGCGTCGCACGAGGTCACCCGTGCGGTACATCAGCGCACCCGGGCCACCCGCCGGGTCGGGCAGGAAGCGCGCGGCGGTCTCGTCCGGCCGGTCCAGGTAGCCGCGCGCGACCCCGGCTCCGGCGACGCACAGCTCACCGGCAGTCCCGTCGGGCACCGCCCCACCGTCGGCGTCCACGACCCGCACCCGGACGTTGTCGACGGGCAGACCGATCGGAATCGGGCCGGCCTGGGCGCCCTTGGGCGCGACGGTCTCCGCCGTGCACAGGATCGTGGTCTCCGTCGGCCCGTACACGTTCGTGACCCGGTACGCCGCCGACGGGTGCGGCCGCACCCTCAACACGTCGCCACCGAGCACCAGATGACGCAGCGGCGGCTGGTGCCGCTCCTCCAGGCCCATCAGCGACTCGCCGAAGGCCGTGGTGAGGAACGAGAACGTGATGCGGTGCACGGCGTACCAACGGGCCAGCGCCAGCGGGTCCTTGCGCGTCTCGTCGTCGGCCACGACGAGCGTCGCGCCCGCCGTCAGCGCCGGCCAGATCTCCATCAGCGAGCCGTCGAAGCTGACGCTGGACAGCAGTGCCGCACGGTCCTCGGACGTCGTCGCGAAGTGCTCGTGGTGCCATCGGCAGAACGACACGAGATTGCTGTGCGGGACGGCAACGCCCTTGGGCCGTCCGGTCGTCCCGGAGGTGTGCAGCGCGTAGCAGAGCGAGGAGGGCGTCGCCGTGTCGCCGTCGGCCTCGGCGAGCCCGGGGGCGTTGACGTCGGGGCCGTTGACGTCGAGGACGGTGATGTCGGCGGGCAGGTCGAGGGCAGCCGCTGCGTCCCCGGTGGTCACCAGCAGCGGCGAACCGCAGTCGGCCAGAACGGCCTTGGCGCGCGCGAGCCCCAGCCCCGGATCGATCGGCGCATAGCCGTGACCGGCCTTCAGGACGGCGAGCATCGCCACGATCAGCTCGGGTGAGCGGTTCAGCCACAGCGGGACCGGGCGGTCCACTCCCGCCACCGGCGCGCCGATCCGAGCCCGGATGACGGCGGCGAGCCGGGACGCCCGGCGCTCCAACTCCCCGTACGTCAGGATGGTTTCGCCGTCGACGACGGCCGCGTGACCGGGGAGGCGGGCCGCCTGCCGAGCGATCCAGGCGTGCACGGTCGTCTCGGGCACCTCGCGCACCGGACCGCGGAGCCAGCCGTCCGCCCCCGGTGCAGCGGTTGCCGTGGTTGCAGTGACCAGCTGCGACAGTGGCGTCGCGGCGTCCGCCACGGCCCGCCGCAGGATGTCGGAGAACGCCGTGAACCAGCCGTCGATCGTGGCGAGGTCGAACAGGTCGGTGTTGTACTCAAGGTGGCAGCGGATGCCCTCCGTCGGGCCGCCGTCGGTGAAGTACACGCACAGGTCGGTGAGGGCCTTGTCGGGCCCGGCGTCCAGGGCGGTGGCCCGCACGTCCGGCAGGTCGAAGCGGAACGGCTCGTCCCGCTCGAACTCGGCGAGCACCTGGAAGATCGGCGTGCGGTCGGTGGCGCGGCCCCGCGCCAGCTCCCGCACGACCGACTCGAACGGGACGTCGGCGTGGTCGTAGGCGTCCAGCGCGGTGCGTCGCACCCGGTCGAGGAGGGTGCCGAAGTCGGGGTCGCCGGACAGGTCGACCCGCAGCGCCAGGGTGTTGACGAAGAAGCCGACCAGCTGCTCCGCACCCTCGGGACGATCGGAGATCGGCGTGCCGATCACCACGTCCTGGTCGCCGGTGAGGCGGTGCAGCAGCGCCGCATAGCCCGCAATCAGCGTCATGAACAGCGTCGCACGCCGACCCCGGCTCAACGCCCGGAGCCCGTCGGAGAGTTCGGGAGTCAGCGTACGGAAGACGGCCTTGCCGTTGGACGTCATCACCGACGGGCGGGGCCGGTCGGTGGGCAGGTCCAGCACCGGCAGCTCGCCACCGAGGGCCTCGCGCCAGTAGGCGAGGTCCGCCGACGTCTTGGGGCTTCCGGCGGCAGCCCGCTGCGCACGGGCATGGTCACCGTACGACCAGGTGAGCGCGGGCAGTTCGGCGTCCGAGGCCGTCCGGCCGGCCGACTCGGCCCGGTAGAGGGCGGAGAGGTCGCTGGTCAGGACGGCCGCCGACACTGCGTCCATCACGATGTGGTGGAGCGAGAGCACCAGGACGTGCCGCTGCGCGCCGAGCTTCACCAGCCGGGTGACGAAGAGGGGGCCGTCCACGAGGTCGAAGCGGCGGGTGCTCTCCGCGTCGAGCACGTCCTGGACGGCGGCGTGCGCGTCCGCCCCGGCCGGGGTCGACGCCGAGCGGTCGATCACCTCGAAGTCCGGCTCGTGCGGCGGCAGGACGACCTGCACGGGCTCGCCCGAGCCGACCGTCTGCTCGCGGAAGACGGTCCGCAGGCTCTCGTGGCGGGCCACCAGCGACCGCACGGCGGACCGGAGCGCGGGGACGTCCAGCGGGCCGTCCAGGAGGAGGGCCTTGGACTCGTTGTAGGCGGCGCCGCCCGGCATCATCTGCTCCAGCATCCAGATGCGCTGCTGGCCGAAGGAGAGCGGGTGCTGCGCCTCCGGCTCCCGGGGCTCGGCGGCCACGGGCGGTGCCGCAGCTGCGGCAGGCCGGGCGTAGGTGCGGCGCAGCGAGTCGAGATGGGGCAGCCCGGCCCGCAGCGTCACCGCCGGGACCCCGAAGTCCACCAGTGCCACGATCTCGTCGACGCCCGCCGCCGTGACGGCGTCCACGACGGGCCTCACGCTGTCGGCCGTACCGATCAGCGCCCGGTCGTCGCAGTACCGCTGGTAGGCGCGCGCGAACAGCACGTCCTGGTCGTCCTCGCTCAGCGCCGACAGGTCGACGTTGAACCCGAGGCTGTTCGTCACCCCGCCGAACAGCGAGAGCGAGGCCCGCATGTACCGCGAGAGCGGCCCGAACGCCGCCTCGCGCGCCTGGTCGTGGTCGCTGCCGAGGAGGGTGTGCAGCAGGATGGCGACCCGCCCGGTGGCCGGATCGAGGCCGTGGGCGGCACGGGTGCGGCGGTAGAGGGCGATGTTGTCGCGCAGCTGGTCCACGCTCTGCGACATCAGGTTGGTGACGATGCCCAGGTCGTGGCGGGCGGCCAGCTCGTAGGAGGCCGGGTTGCCGACGACCGCCGTGAACATCGGCGGCATGTCCTGGACCGGGCTCGGGAACAGCCGTATCTCGGCCTCGCCCCCGTCCCCGGTGGCGCGGGTGAGGGCTTCGCCGCGCCACAACTTCCGGACCTCGGCGAGCTGGCTGTACATCGACTCCTTGTGACGGCCGAACCGGTCCGGAAAGAAGACGAAGTCGTTCGCGTGCCAGCCGCTCGCGCAGCCGATGCCGACCCGTCCGCCGGAGAGGTTGTCCACCATCGACCACTCTTCGGCGACCCGGATCGAGTCGTGGAGCGGCAGGACGACCGAGCCCGCGTTGATGCGGACGCGTTCCGTCTCCCGGGCGAGAGCCGCCCCGAGCACGGCGGGGTTGGGGAACAGGCCACCGAAGGAGTGGAAGTGCCGTTCGGGCATCCAGAGCGAGTGGAATCCGTGGGTGTCGGCGAACCGGGCGGTCTCCAGGATCATGGCGTACTTGTCCAGGCGGGGAGCATCCTCCTGGGGGTAGTCGCCGAAGAAGTAGACACCGAAGTCGGGGCCGGACGTGCGGGGCGGCACCGGTGCCGGGGCCGGGGTGCGGTCGCGGGCCGGCCCGGAGAGGGACATCGCCCCGACCGGTGCGGGCACGACGGCCGGGACGACGGCCGGCGCGGCGGCCGGGACGACGGCCGGCGCGGGGGCCGGGATGACGGTCGGCGCGGCGGCCGACGGGGTCAGGATGCGGGCCCCCGGAAAGAATCCGGCGTCGCGCAGCTCGCGCAGCGAACCCTGGACGGCGTCCGTGACGACGGCGAGGTCCTCGTCCGTGTGCTCGGTGGACAGGAAGAAGTTCCGCCACTCCCAGACGAACACCCCGCGCAACAGCAGGTGGTGGTAGAGCAGCTCCATGTCGGCGCGGTGCTCGAAGCGGAACATCGAGCCGAAGTGGGCGAGCCGCAAAGGGAATTCCTCGGCCTCGAAGAAGCCGTTGAGATTGGCCGCGAACTCGTCCGTCCGGCCGTTGAGACGCTGCTGGAGGGACGGGCCCTGCGCCTTGAGATGGGTGAGGACGGCGCGGGCGGCCACCATCGACACCGGGTGCTGGATGTAGGTGCCGCCGAAGAACGTCGTCTCACCCGGCGGGTAACTGGCGTCCCCGTAGCTCCAGTAGCCGCCGTCGACACCGTCCATGATGTCGGACCGCCCGGCGATGGCACCGATCGGGAAGCCGCCGCCGAGCAGCTTGCCGTAGGTGGCCAGGTCCGGCGTCACGCCGTACAGCTCCTGCGCGCCGCGCAGCGCCGGACGGAAGCCGGTCAGCATCTCGTCGAACATGAGCACTATCCCGTGACGCTGCGTCAGCTCGCGCAACTCCCGGACGAACTCGACCGGCTGCAGGGACGGGTGGCGGCTCTGCACCGGCTCGATGATGCACGCCGCGATGGACTTCGCCTGCTCCTCGATGACACGCAGCGAAGCCGGGTCGCCGTAGTCGAGGACGAGGAGATCGGCCACCGCACTGTCCGGGATGCCGATCGACACGGGCGCGGTGGCGCGCTCCTCGCCCGTCCCCGTCGAACGGCCGAGGACGTTGTCGGCGTGACCGTGGTACGAGCCGTGGAAGGTCACGATCTTCCGGCGTCCGGTGGCGGCGCGGGCGAGCCGGATCGCAGCCGAGTTGGCCTCCGTCCCGGAGTTGGCGAACGCCACCCGATCCATGCCGGTGATCTCGGCGAGCAGTTCGGCCGCCTCGCCCGTCTCGGCATTGCGCGGCCCCAACTGCACTCCGCGCGAGAGGTGTTCGCGCACGGCCTCGCGGACGAACGCCGGCTCGTGGCCGAACATCAAGACGCCGAAGCCCATGGTGATGTCGGTGTACCTGTTGCCGTCGATGTCGGTGATCGACACACCGGACGCGCCGCGCGACGCGATCGGGTACAGCATCTCCTTGGTGCTGGAGCGGAAGCCGACCACGGCCCGGCTGTCGGCCAGCACCCGGCGGTGGCGCTGCGCCAGCTCCTTCGACGTCGGCGTCTTCGCGGTGTATCGGCGGACGAGATCGTCCAGGTGCCGCTTGCGGCTCTCGGGCCCGCCTCCGCTGACCATGCCGGACCCTCGGTCGACGGCCACCCGCGGGCCGTGCATCTTCGGCGCGGCGCCCGACGGTGCCGGAGCGGCAACGGGGGCTGCGGGCGGGGCTGCCACGGCCAGTTGCTCGGCGATCCGTCGCGACAGCTCCGCCATCGCGGCGAGGTCGCCGTCGGTCGCGGCGGTGACGGCCGCGAGACCGTCCTGGTGCTGCCGCGCGCTCACCGGCCACCGGCCGCGTTCGACGTACCGCCGGAGAGGGAGAGAAGCTGACGGGTCACCAGGTCGGAGAGCTGCGTCATCATCTGGAGCTGGATCTGGGTGAGTTGCTGGATCTGGCGGGCCAGGTCATCGATCTCCTGACGCGTCGCGTACTCCGGGGACGCGACCGCCGCCGGGACGGCGGCCGGAGCCGCAGGCGCGGCGGGTGCAGGCACCCGGACCTGAACGGGAGCCGGAGCTGCCGGAGCAGGCACCGGCGCGGCAGCTATAGCAGCGGCCCCCGGCATCCGGCCCACGATCAGCTCGGCCAGCAGACGCGGCGTACCGGCCTCCTCGAACAGTTCACGCATGGCGACCTTGACCTGGTGCTCCTGCTCGATGAGCCGCAGCATGTGGATCATCTGCAGCGAGTCGGCGCCCAGATCGAAGAACGAGGTGTCGTCGATCACCGCCCCCGACTCGGCCCCCAAGTGACTGACCGTCAGTTCCACGATGTGACGGCGTACGTCGTCGGCGGTGGCCGTCCCCGCGTTGCTCAGTTCCACTGCGTCCTCATCTTCCACTAGTGCACCGACCGTGCTGATCGCCGGTTCGGGGCCTGTCCAGTAGTGCCGACGCTGGAAGCGGTAGGCAGGCAGCGGGGTGCGACCGCCGCCGGTGCCCTCCAGCAGGTGATGCCAGTCCACGGGCACGCCCGCGCAGTGCAGGGCGGCGGCGGCGGACCACAGGGGTTCGATGCCCGCGCCGCGACGCATCGCCGAGACCACGGTGGCGCCGGGCAGGGCGCGCTTGGCCAGGCCGCCCAACGTGTGGTGCGGGCCGATGTCCAGCAGCACGGGATCGCCGGACGCCCCGAGCGTCGCGAGCACGGCGTCGAACCGCACCGCCTCCCGGGTGTGCCGCAGGAAGTAGTCCGCGTCCGGCACCCACCCCACGGGACGGACGACGCCGTCCAGCCCGCTCACGAACGGGACGGTCAGTGGCCGGAAGGCAATGCCCTCCAGCACCGTACGGAACGCGCCGAGCGCCGGTTCCGTCAGAGCCGTGTGGAAGGCTCGGTCGACCGGGAGCCACTCGCCGGGGATGCCGCGCTCGGCGAGCAGGCCGAGCAGCTTCTCGGCCGCCTCCACCGGGCCGCCCAGCACGTGCGACCGCTCACCGTTGGCGACGGCCACCTCCAGTCCGGCCACCTCCAGTCCGTCCACGTCCAGTTCGGCCAGCTCGGCCGCCAGCCGCTCGGCGGTGGTCCGGTCGGCGGCGACTGCGACCATCGCGCCGGGAGGACAGCCCTGCATGAGCCGGCCGCGCTCGGCGGTGAGCCGCAGCCCGTCCGCCACGGTGAGCGCCCCGGCGGCCGCCAGCGCCGCGTACTCCCCGGCGCTGTGCCCGGCGACGATCGCGGGCCGTACCCCGGCCTCCTGCCACATGCGGGTGAGTGCCACCTGGAACGCGAACAGGGCGGGCTGCGCGGTGTCCGTCGGCCAGATCTCGTGCTCGGTGGCCTCCGTGCCGCCGCGCAACGCGTCCAGCAGCGGTGCGCCGTACTCCCGGCGGTACTGCGCCTCGCACGCGTCGAGGACGTCCGCCACCGCCCGGAACCTTCCGTCGAAGGGGGCGGCCATACCCCGGGAGGGGCTGCCCTGGCCCGCGAACAGGAAGCCGACCGAGGTCGCGCCCTCGCGCGGGGTGAGGCCGGACGACACCGGGCCGCGCCTACTGCCTGCGGGGGCCGTGCCGGTCAGCCAGCCGTCGAGCGCGTCGGCGAGCGCTGCCGGGCTGTCGCCGCGCACGGCGAGCCGGTGCCGTCCGTGGCTGCGGCCGAGGGCAGCGGTGGTGACCAGATCGGGCAGGGAGGTGTGCGGGTGTCGGCGCAAGTGGGTGCGGAGGGCACGGGCGTTCGCGGTGAGCGCCTGCGGGTCACGTCCGGAGACCAGCAGCACGCCGGGAGCGGGGTGAGCGTCGTGTTCCGGCACGGGGTACGCGGGCGGCGGCTCCTCCAGCAGGATGTGGACGTTGGTGCCGCCCACGCCCAGCGAGGTGACCCCGGCCCGGCGCGGGCGACCGTCCTGCGGCCACGGGCGGGCCTCGCGGGGGATGTAGAAGGGGCTGGTGGCGAGGTCGAGCGCCGGGTTGGGGTGTTCGAAGTTGGCCATCGGCGGGATCACCCCGTGTCGCACGGCGAGCATCGCCTTGATGAGGCCCACCAGGCCCGAAGCCACGTCCAGATGACCGATGTTGGCCTTGACCGAGCCGATCGCGCAGTAGCCGGTGCGGTCGGTGTCGGCGCGGAACGCGGCAGTGGCACCGTCGAACTCGATCGGGTCGCCCTTGAGCGTGCCGGTGCCGTGGGTCTCCAGCAGGCCGATCTCGTCCGCGCTGACCCCGGCCGTCTCCAACGCCCGTCGGATCGCGGCCTCTTGGCCGACCGCGCTGGGCGCGGTGTAGGTGTGTTTGGTGGCGCCGTCGTTGCTGACGCCCCAACCACTGATCACTCCGTGAATGGTGTCCCGGTCGGCGACGGCACGGTCGAGCCGCTTGAGGACGATCGCCGCCACACCGTTGCCGCCGACCGTGCCGTCCGCCGCAGCGTCGAATGCCCGCAGGCGGCCCGTCTTCGACAGGATCGAGCCCTTGACGTACTGGTAGCCCAGCACCTGCGGAGTGTGGATGGCCGTGGCCCCGGCGAGCGCGATGTCGGTATCGCCGCACAGCAGGGCCTGTGCGGCGGCCTGGACCGCGACGAGCGAACTGGAGCACCCCGTCTGGATGTTGATGGACGGGCCGGTGAGGCCCAGCCGGAACGAGGCACGGGTGCCGGTGAAATCGGGGTAGTTGCCGACCATCACCTGCATGCGTGAGAGCCAGTCCGCCTCGGTCATTTCCTGGAGCACGTTGTTGATCAGATAGGTCTGCAGCGAATACAGCTCGTACCCGGTGGTGGCGTAGACACCGATGCGCGTGCCCGGACGCTCCTGCGGATAACCGGCGTTCTCCAGTGCGTGATAGGCGACTTCGAGAAAGAGGCGGTGCTGCGGATCGGTGTAGGTGGCCTCTCGGGCGCTCATGCCGAAGAACGGTGCGTCGAAACGTGAGACGTCACTTGCCAGGACGGCACTCGCGCCCACGAAGTCCGGTGCCTGGTACTTCTCTGCCGGGATTCCGGCGGCAGCGAGCTCCTCGTCCGTGAAATGCCGGATGCGGTCCTCACCGTCGCGTATCAGCCGCCAGAAGGCGTCCTCGCTCTCCGCGCCGGGAAGGCGGAGAGCGACCCCGATGACGGCGACCCGGCGGTCGGCGGGGGTGGTCATGCCCGTCCCCCTTCGGACGCGGGTACCGGGTCGTCGGCCGCCTCCTCCGTCCCGTGCTCACGAGCCGGGGTGGCCCGTCCCGCCACCGCGCCCCGCATCAGCAGCACCAGGAACCCGACGCACAGCAGGATCGCGAGCCCGTGGAAGCCGCCCACCACCTGCAGCGGCGAGAAGTGTTCCAGCAGCGCGCCGCTGAGAATCATGCCCAGGCCGAAGCCCAGGTTCTCCACCGACGCCGACAGGCCGAACAGCCGCGCCCGCTGCGCGTCCGGGGCGGCCTGGAGCCGGGAGACGTAGGCGACCTCGGTCAGGCCGTCCGCCATGCCGGCCACCAGTGCCGCGGCGACCGCCAGGACCGTCGGGAGCCCGCTGAAGACGAGGATGAACGCGGCCGACATCACACAGGCACCCAACGCGAAGACCCGCTCACCGGGACTGCGGCCGGTACGGGAGGTGTAGCGGGACAGAATCTGCTGCATGACGATGTTGCCGATCGCCCAGGTCGCCCAGAACTGGCTGATGAACGCGGCCGGATGGGCGGGGTCGAGCAGGTCGGAGTAGATCGGCAGGGCCACGTTGTGGGACGAGGAGCCCAGGCCGTCCGCCGCCCGGACGAGGACCATCACGGCCACCACGGGCATCGACCGCAGCAGCACCAGCGTGGCCCACCGCCTGCCGCCGTCCGTCCGCTCGCCCTTCCCGCCCTGCTCCGCCTTCGCAGCGGACGCCGGGGCGTCGGTCTCCCGCGCGGCCTCCGTGCGGATCGGCAGCGACAGCAGCACGCTCGCCGATACGACGAACGACAGCGCGTCGAAGCCGAAGGCCCAGCGGTAGCCGAGTTGCGCGACGATGATGCTCGCCGAGCCGAACCCGGCCACCATCGCCAGCGAACGGCCGGTCGCCAGAAGGCTGTTGGCCTTCGTCCGCAGGTCCGCCCCGACGATCTCGGGCACCGCACTGCGCAGCGACACCCCCGAGACGGTCGAGCAGGCACCGGCGATGACGGCAAGCACGAACAGCAGCGTGACGCGGGCGCCCGAGGGCGCCAGCAGCAGCAGGACCAAAGCGGTGGCCTGGGTGAGGTCCGAGCCCACCATGAGGCGTTTACGCGGGATCCGGGACGCGAGGGAGCCCGCGACGACCCCGGAGGCCACGCTGGTGAGCAGCCGTACCGCCATGTACAGACCGGCCGTCAGAGCACTGCCCGTCAGGTGGTAGACGAAGACGTTGAGCGCGACCATGTTGAGATAACTACCGTACGCGGAAACCGCGTTGCCCACGACGAGCAGACGGAAACGCCGCACCTCAGCCCCTCCCCCAAGCCAATCCACGGACACCGGCAGGCTGTTTCTGCCACGCCCATCCGTACACCGACTCGCTCACGAGCGGGTGACATCTATGACATGGACGCGCCGAACCTTGGATCTCGAGTCTAGGAAGGTGAAGATCTCCGTGGCAAGGATCTGACAGGGAAGTGCCAGAGTTCGAGGTTGACGGTGGATCAGCACGGTCCACCGGGGCCAGATGTTGGCGCCGGTCAGGGCTTGACGTACTGGCTGAGCCAGGTGAAGGCGGTCGGCACCATCGGCTTCCAGGCCGAGCTCACGTGCGGGCCGGTGGTCTCCACCGGGTCGACCGTGGTCGGTGGCTCGGCCGCCCGAGCCAGGGCCTGGGCGTCCTCCAGCCCGTCACCCTTGCGGCCGGTCAGGTAGAGCGCGACGTCCGGCGGAGTCTGCGCGTGGGTCAGCATGTGGAGCGGGTTGTCCACCTCGCGCAGGTGCGGGTCCTCGGCGGTCAGCGAACTCACCTCGGCCATCGGGTCGTTGTAGCCGGACATCGCGATCGCCGCCCGGAAGCGGTCCGGGTGGGCGATGGCCAGGCGGGTGGCGCAGTGCGCGCCCGCCGAGTAGCCCGCCACACCCCAGTGGTCGGCCGCCGGGTCGACCCGGAAGTTGTCGAGCACCATCTGCGGCACGTCCCGCCAGAGCCAGGTCTCGGCATTGACCTTGCCAGGGACGTCCGCGCAGCCGGTGTCCTGGTGTTCGGACAGCAGGGTGACCCGCGGGGCGACCAGGATGAACGGTGCGATCCGACCCGACTTCATCAGCGGCGCCAGCTGCTCGGACACGTCCAGGTTGGCGAACCAGGCACTGGAGGAGGCGGGGAAGCCGGCCAGCAACTCGACCACGGGGAAGGTCCTGTCCTTGTACGCCGGGTCGTCGTACTGCGGCGGCGTCCAGACCAGCACCTCCCCGTCCACCCCGGAGAGCCGGCCCCTGAGCTGGGTCTCCTTCACGTCCTTGGGCACCCCCGGGTGTTCGACGCCGTGCCACTGCTGGGTGGCGGCGGCCTTGGGCTGGTCGAGCCTGTCGGCAGCCGGCCCAGGTGCGGACGCCGGGTGGCGGCCCGGGAGCAGTGCGAGGGTCAGCGCGGGGACGACGACCATCGCCGCGATGAGCCCGTTACGCACCGCCGCCCGACGCCGCCGCAGCCCGTGGCCGTCGCGGACGATCGCCGCGTACGGCGCCGGGGAGACGACGAGGTCCGCCGCGCCGTGCGCGAGGGCACGGCGCAGCCCCGGTTCGTCGGTGGGGGTGCGGCTCTCGTCGGGCCGGATCATCGGAGCACCTTCGATCGGGAGTCGGTGGTGGCCGGCGTGCCGAGATCGGTGAGGCCGGCGTGGGCGCGCAGCTTGGCCAGCCCCTTGGCGGCCTGGCTCTTGACGGTGCCGACGGAGCAGCCGAGCGCGGCGGCGACCTGCGCCTCGGAGAGGTCCTCCCAGTAGCGCAGCACCACCACGGCCCGCTGCCGCGCGGGCACCGTGGCGAGCGCGGCGAAGAGCACCTGGCGCTGGTCGACCTGCGCGCCGGCGTCCGCCGGGTGCAGACCTATCGGCTCCAGCAGCAGCTCGGTCGGGTACTCCGTCACCCGGCGCTTGCGGAAGCGGTCGATGTTGCTCGTCACCAGGATGCGGCGCACGTACGCGTCCGGGCTGTCACTGCTGCGCACGCGTCGCCAGGATGCGTACACCTTGGCCAGCGCGGTCTGCGCCAGGTCCTCCGCGTCGTGCCGGTTCCCGGTCAGCAGGTACCCCGTCCGGACCAACCCGGCCCACCTGGCCTGCACGAAGCCGCTGAACTCCGCTTCTTCCTCGTAGCTGCCCATCAGCCTCACCCCCCTCACCTGTACAGACCACGACCTGCGTGGATCAGGTTGCCCGGCGGGGTGGCTCGATTCTGCGGCGCAGCGGTCAGCCGTCGGCGGCCAGCAGGTCGGTCCGGTGCTGTTCGAGGTCGGTGACACCATCGAGGTCAACCTCGACGGTGTAGCAGGTGTGGGCGCCGTCGGGGGCCGTCTCCTGGGTCAGCTGGAAGCCGTCGACGAAGCCCCAGCTGGCACCGGTGTAGACACCCTTGATCCGGCCCTCTGCCGTGCCGACCGCGTCGAACGGGCCGCCCTGCCACGAGAACGTCCAGTGCGTCCGGCACCAGGCGTCCAGCTGCTCCGGGGCGGCCAGGTGGCGACGGCCGGTCGGGTCCTGCGGGTCGGCGGGCAGGTCGGACATGTCGAGGTCGACGCCGGTCAGGGCGATCCGGCCCGAGGCGTCGGCCTGGGCGGCGGCCGGATATGCCCTGCCTCGGTGGACGGCGTAGGTCTCGGGGCGGAAGTGGTTCGCCTCGACCAGGCGCCGGACCAGGGCGGTGAGCGGGCCGAGCAGGTCCTCGCGATGCTCCGTCAGCTCGGTGACCTCGCCGCGCGGGAATTCGCCTCGGTAGCCCCTGACCCGGCGCTTGAGGTGCTCCTTGGCGAAACTCGCGTCATCACCGAGGTAGTTGCCGGCGACCGTGCTGTCCGTGGCGTGGGTGCACTCGAAGAGCTCACCGCGCCACCGGAACGTCCAGTGCACGGCGTACCAGGCGTCGAGGCGATCCGGTGGCAGCGGGTATCCCACGACCGAGCCGTCGGCGGCGTGCCGTGGTGCGACGCCTTCGGGCGCGGGCGAGCCGGGGGCGGGCAGCAGTTCGACGTACGGCCACAGGCCGGTGGCGGCCCGAGCGGGGACGAGCTCCCCCCGGAAGGCGGCGACCTCACCCTTGACCTGATAGCTGCGGGCTACAGGGTCAGTCATGGTACTTCCACAGCCCCTCGTTCTTGTCGAAATAGCCGACGGCCTCCTCGGTGCCGTCGGCGTTCATACGCCATATCTCAGCATGGTGCGGGAAGCCGGTCGGCTTGGCCTCCCACTCCGGGACCCCACCGCCCGTGTAGCCGGTCCCCAGGAACGGCTCGTCCCAGGCCCGCCCCGGGCTGTGCCCGGCCATGCCGGCGACGCGGTCGGCCAGCGCCTGGTCGCCGACCGCACCGAGCGTCGGGTCGGCCTCCATGCCGTGCGGCGCGGGGAAGCGCAGCTGGTACGCCTCGGACGCACCCGGCGGTACGGGGGTCCAGCCGGCGCCGCCGTCGTCGAGGGCGAGCCCGTCGCGCAGGTCGTCCATGCTCCGCAGGTCGGCGGTATCCGAGCCTCGCGCGACGGAGCCACGGAACTCGCCGGGGTTGAAGTCGCGTGCGCCGAGCGTGGTGGCGTTCTCCAGGTAGGCCTCGGCGATCTCGGGCTTGACCACCTTGGTCACCATCCGGCCCTCGCCGAGCTTGATCGTGTCGCGGACCTCGACGACCTGGCGGGCCTCCGCCTCGGACAGGTCGTTGGTGGGCGAGGTCCGGAGCCTGTCGTGCTCGGCGCGGTCCAGGCCGCGGGCGCCCAGCTGGTCGTCGATCTCCTGCTGGTAGCTGGGGCCGTCCCGCAACGCGCTGTTGCCGAAGGCCGGCCGGACTTCGCCATCGGCACCCGGCAGCGTGACCCCCTCGCCCGCCGTACGAGGACCGGTCGCCTCGATGGCCTGCGCTTCGCCTGCGGGTGTCCTGGGCCTGAGATCCTCAGCCAGTCTGGCGTCGTTGGCGGCGTGTTCGGCGAGGTTCTTCGCGCCCTTGTCGACGGCGTCCTCGACGACGGCGGCGTGCTTCTCGGCGATCTTCGGCAGCGCGTCGATCGCGTCGGTCCGCAGCGCGTGGAAGACCGCCTTCTCCTCTCCCCCGGCCGACATCAGAAGGCCAGACCTTCCAGCCCGCTGCGCAGCTGCTGCGCGTGTTCACGGAAGGTGTCGGTGTGACCGCGCAGTATCTGCAGATGGCTGCCGGCCGCTTCGTGATGGAGCATGAATCCGTCCCCTGCGCCGGCGGACGCTGCGCCGCCCGTCTGCGACCAGTCCAGACCGGACATGGCGTGCTCGATCTTCGCGAAGAGCGGTTTGGCCGCTGCCTCGATGATCTCGCCGATGATGTACTGGATGATCTGCTGCTTGAGCGTCTCCAGCAGCTTCTTGCCGACCTCGATGATCACCGGCACGGCCGCCTCGGCCAGCCCGAACGTCGCCACAGCGGCCGCCTGGTCGGCCACGAAGGTGGCGGCCATCACGGCCAGCTCCGCCAGCGCCTCGACCTTCTGCGCGACGATCACGCCCGCACCGACGTCCAGCGCATCGGCGAGCAGATGGCAGCCCGCCACCAGCTCCTGCGTGTGCCGCTCGGACATCCGGGCCCAACCCGACTGCATCTGCTGGGTGGCCGCGCCCTGGTATGCCTGGGCGAAGTTCTCCATCGTCCGGGTCGCATCGGCGTGCGTCCGCTCCACGGCCTGGCCGAACTGGCGCACCATCACGGCGAACTGGCGGATCTGGTCCTCGTCGATATACGGCCAGGGCACGCCTATCACGTTGAGGAACGTCACGACCGGCCCTGGCAGATCGTCAATCGCCACCGCGCATCCCCCAAGCCGTTCCGACCATCACATCAGACGATTCAGTCCGAGCGGCCCAGACTGTATCGCACCGCCGATGCCCCGCTGCCACCTGCACCGGGCACCACTGCGCCGGGTCTCAGCGGTGGTCAGGTCCGGGGGCCGTGGACGAGGGAGCCGCCGAGCAGGGTGTGGGTGGGGAGGAGGCTGTCGAGGGTGGTCTCGGGGGCGGTTGTCGGGTCGTCGGGCCAGATCGTGAGGTCGGCGAGGCGGCCGGGGGTGAGTTGGCCGCGGAGGTGGGTCTCGCCGGTCAGGCGGGCGGCGGCGGTGGTGTGGAGGGTGAGGGCTTCGGCGCGGGTGATGGCCTGGGAGGGGCCGAGGACTCCGGCGACGGTCGCGCGGGTGGTCAGGCCGTGGAGCGAGTGGGCGGCTCCGTAGGCGCCGACGGGGTAGTCGGAGCCGGCTGAGATGTCGGCGCCCGCGTCGAGCCAGGCGCGGGCGGGGAAGAGGGCGGCCACCCGCTTCTTGCCCCAGTACTCCGTCTGGATGGCGGCCGCGTCGTGGAGCAGCGGCTGCTGGATGGTCACCGGGATGCCCAACTGCACTGCTCGGCGCCGCTGTTCCGGGTCGGTGAGGCCGCCGTGCTCCATGACCAGCGCGCCGTGCGGCAGGCCGGGGATGCGGTGCTGGACGCGCTCGTACAGGTCGAGGAGCGTACGGACGCCACGGTCGCCGTAGGCGTGGATGCCGACCCGCCAGCCGCGCCGCACCACCCGCCGGACGGCGGATTCCAACTCAGCAGGCTCCCAGGCAAGTTGGCCGGTGTATCCGGGCGTCGGGCAGTGTGCCGGGCAGTACGGGGCCTCCAGGGCACCGGATTCGATCCCGCCGTCCATCCAGAACTTCACACCCCACACGCGCAGCCAGGGGTCGGCGGTGTCCCGCCAGGCCTCCATGCCGTCGAGGAGTTCCTCGACCTGCTGCACCGAGGTGAAGCCCATGGTGGAGAGCAGGACGCGGACGCGGCAGCCCAATTCGCCGCTCCGGCTGAGCTGTTGGAGCGCGGCCAGGTCGGCCGGGGAGGAGTTGGTGTCGCGTACGGTGCCGATGCCGGTCGCCGCGTAGGCGTGCGAGGCCAGGCGCAGCCCGTCCAGCTTGGTGGCCGGATCGGGTGCTGGCAGGTGCGGCCGGATCAGGGCCAGGCCGCCGCGCAGGTGGCCGACGGGCCTGCCGTCGGCCGCGCGGCTGATGCTGCCGCCGACCGGGTCGGGGGTGTCGGCGTCGATGCCGCACAGGCGTAGCGCGTAGCCGTTGAGGACCTGGTTGTGCACCCCGCGCAGCACCAGCACGGGATGCCGGTCGGTCGCGCGGTCGAGCTCGGCTGCGGTGGGGAAGCGGCGTTCGGCGAGGTTGAGTTCCTGCCAGTGCCCGGCGGTGCGGATCCACTCACCGGGCGGCGTCCGGTCGGCCCGGGTGCGGATCAGCTCCAGGAGCTCCTGGACGGAACGGGCGCCGTCCACGGCCACGTCGTGGGCGCTGTCGGCGGCCGCGATCAGGTGCGTGTGCGTGTCGTCGAAGGCCGGGAGCACGGTCGAGTCGGGCAGGTCCAGCAGCGTCGTGGCCGGGCCGGCGAGGCTGTCGAGCCCATCCGCCGCCTCCGACACCGCGAACACCCGATCGCCGCGCACGGCGAGTGCCCGCTGCGGTGTCTGGCCGGGGACGAGTGTGTGTATGCGGCCCGCGCGCAGCAGCAGGTCCGCGAACGGCGGGTTGGACGACGACACGGCGGCCTCCATGGCAGCAGGTGGTGTCAGGCGGTCAAGGGCCGGACCAGGCGCTCGTCCGGGACGACCGCGACGCCGAGGATCTCGATCATGGCCTCGGGCTGCCAAAGCCCCGTGGTGCCGATGCCGGCCATCGCCGGGTAGACCGGGCCGGCCAGCTCGCGCCAGACCTGTCCGATCTCCTTGCCGTGCGCCTGGTAGTCGGCAATGTCGGTCAGGTAGATCGTCACGCTCACCAGGTCCTGCGGGAGGCCGCCCACCTCGGCCAGCGTCGCGAGGACGTTGCCGAAGGCCTGCCGGAACTGCTCGACGATGCCGCCCGGGACGATCCTCATGTCCCGGTCGAGGGCCGTCTGGCCGCCCAGGTGCAGCGTGTTGCCGCTCAGCGTCCCGTGCGAGTAGCCGCTGGGCCTGGGCAGGGACGCGGGGTTGACCGGAACCGGTGTCGTATCGGTCGCCATGGAGAGCTCCTGCGGGACGGGAACTGGTTGCCGTCACCGTAACATCTATTGACAGATTCGTGACGGTCGCAGAAATAATGAAATACAAGATGCCAGGCAAGGCGAAGGAGGACCAGCGGTCATGCACCTCGCGACCGTCGCCCATGGAACCGGTGCAACCGGTGCAACCGGTACGAGCGCTGCGGTGCTCGACGGCGACATCTGGCGGGCACTGCCGGCCGCCGACCTGTCGGCGTTCCTGGCCGCAGGGCCAGCTGCGGTCACCCTGACGGGCGAGGTGATCGACGGCGCCGTTCCGGTGCTTCCGCTGCCCGCGCCCCGCAAGGTGATCTGCTGCGGCCTGAACTACGCGGACCACATCCGGGAGACCGGACGCGAGCTTCCGGCCTACCCGACGCTGTTCACCAAGTACGCCGACAGCCTCACCGGCCCCGAGGCCGACCTCGTCCTGCCGCCCGGCCTACAGGTCGACTGGGAGGCCGAGCTCGCCGTCGTGGTCGGCACGACGCTGCGCCGCGCCGACCGGGCGACGGCTCTCGCCGGGATCGCCGGGTACACCGTGGCGAACGACATCTCGGTGCGCGACTGGCAGTACCGCACGTTGGAGTGGTTCCAGGGGAAGGCCTGGGACGCCTCCACCCCCGTCGGTCCCGTGGTCGTCACGCCGGACGAGATCGACCCCGCCAAGGGTCTGGAGGTGATCTGCCGGGTCAACGGCGAGCAGGTCCAGCACGACAACACCCGGACGCTGGTCTTCGACTCGGCCGACCTGCTCGCGTACATCTCGACCTTCACCGTGCTGCGACCGGGAGACCTGGTGCTCACCGGCACGCCCGGCGGCATCGGCGCGGCCCGCAAACCCCAACGCTTCCTCGCCGACGGCGACGTGGTCGAGACCGAGATCCCCGGCATCGGCAGGCTGCGCAACACCGTGCGGTTCACGAACTGACGCTCTCCCCCCATCCCCAGCCATCTCCAGCAAGGAGCTTCGATGGACCACACGCCCAGTGAGTACGTCCTCGACGGCGACAACTCGATGTACGCCACGGCGAGCGGCCTGGTGGTGCCGGTCGTGACGCGGGCCGGTGCGGAGCCCGGGGACACCGGGCAGTCCGACGGCGCCACCCGGATCTCGGGCGTCAGCATCCAGCACACCCCGGCCACCAGGATCTGGTTCGGCAAGGTCCACAACGAGAACGGCTACCGCTCGGTGCCGCACCACCACGGTGAGGCCGAGACCGGCGGCTACCTGCTCTCCGGCCGGGGCCGGATCTACTTCGGTGCGAAGTTCGAGGACTACCTCGACATGGCGGAGGGCGACTGGGTCTTCGTCCCGCCGTTCATGCCCCACATCGAGTGCAACCTCGACCGCAACAGGCCGCTGACCTGGATGACGACCCGCACCCCGGAGAACATCGTGGTGAACCTCCCCCAGGTCCCGGACGCGGACCTGCGCGACTGGCTGGAGCGGCCCTGATGAGCGACACCACCTCCGAACCCTTCACCGCCGCGGTCACCCTGAGCCCCGCGCAGGCGGAACACTTCGACCTCGCGTTCACCGCGGTCACCCAGCCCTGCCCGTGGCCGAAGGCCTACGGCGGAGACTTGGTCGCCCAGGCCGCCGCAGCCGCCATGAGGTCCGTCGACGACGGCAAGACGCTGCACTCCATGCACTCCTACTTCATGCGCCCCGCCGAGATCGGCAAGGAGGTGCGCTACGAGGTCGAGCTGCTGCGCGACGGCCGGGGCTACGCGACCCGGCAGGTGCGCGGCTACCAGAACGGCAAACCGCTCTACGTCTGCCTGGCCAACTTCGCGGCCGGCGAGCCCGGCGCGAGCTACCACTGCGAGGCCCCTGAACTGGTAGGGCCCGACGAGCTGCCCGCCTCCGCCGAGTACCTCGCGGACCTCACCGGCGGGACGATGACGCCGGGCTCGAAGGCCTACTGGTCCACCGGGCGCAGCTTCGACATGCGGCACGTGCCGGGGCCGGTCTACCTGACCGTCGAGGGTGCGCGGGTGCCCCACCAGGCAGTCTGGGTCAAGCCGTTCGACGCGCTCCGGCCGGTGGACGGGCTCACCGACGCGCAGCGGGACGCGGCGGCCCTCGCCTACGTCTGCGACTACACGATCCTGGAGCCGGTGCTTCGGGTCCTGGGCCTGCACTGGGCGCAGGAGGGGCTGGTCACCGCCAGTCTCGACCACGCGATGTGGTTCCACCGTGCGCTGCCGCCGGGCGCGGTGGACGGCTGGCTGCTCTACGCCCAGCAGGCCGACGCGGCCGGGGCCGGGCGCGGCCTCGGCTCGGGCCGCTTCTTCACCCCCGACGGCACGCACCTGGCCACCGTCGTCCAGGAGGGCATGATCCGGGCAGGCAGAGGATGACCCCGCCGACGGCCCACACCGACACCTTCGCCCGCGACCACCTGCCCCCGGCCGGGCAGTGGCCGGTGCTGGAGTTCACCACCGACCTGCTCCAGTACCCGGAACGCCTCAACGCCGCCGTCGAACTGATCGACCGTACGGTGGCAGCCGTCGGCCCGGACCGGCCCGCACTGCGCATGCCGGACGGCGAGGTCTGGACGTACGGGGAGCTCCAGCGGCGGGCCGACCAGGTCGCCCAGGTGCTCACCGAGGACCTCGGCCTGGTGCCCGGCAACCGGGTGCTGCTGCGCTCCCCCAACACCCCCTGGGCCGTCGCCGCCTGGCTGGGCGTGCTGAAGGCCGGTGGCATCGTCGTCACCACCATGGCCGCCCTGCGGGCCCGCGAGCTGGCCCCGATCGTGGCGAAGACCCGGCCGGCCGTGGCGCTGGTCGACCACCGGTTCCTCGACGAGGTGTTCGCCGTACGGGACACGGTCGCGCCGGAGTTGGCCGTCGTACCCCACGGCGGTGGCGCGGCCGACGACCTGAGCCGCCGGGCCGGGGCGAAGCCGGGGCGGTTCGCCGCGGTCGACACCGCCGCCGACGACGTCGCGCTGTTCGGGCCGACCTCGGGCACCACCGGTGTCCCGAAGATCACCGTGCACTTCCACCGCGACATCCTGTCGATCGACAGCACCTTCGGGCAGTGCACGCTGCGGCTGCGCCCCGACGACCTGGTCGCCTGCACCGCGCCGTTCGCCTTCACCTTCGGCCTGGGCATGCTGGTCGTCTTCACCCTCCGGGCGGGCGCCTGTGCCCTGCTCACCGAGACCGTCACCCCGGTGGAACTCGCCCGGCTGGTCGCCGAGCACGGCGTGACGGTGCTGGCCACCGCGCCGACCGCGTACCAGCAGATCGTCAAGTCCGGTGCGGTGCGGCAGCTTTCGGGCCTGCGCGTTGCCGTCAGTGCCGGGGAACACATCCCGCAGGGCCTGTGGGAGAAGCTGCGCCAGGAGCTCGGCATCAAGGTCATCGACGGCATCGGCGCCACCGAGATGCTGCACATCTTCATCTCGGCCACCGGCGAGGACATCCGCCCGGGGGCGACCGGCCGTCCGGTCCCCGGCTACCGCGCCACGATTCTTGGCCCGGACGGCGAGGAGGTCGCGCCCGGCGTCGCGGGACGGCTCGGCGTGATCGGACCGGTCGGCTGCCGCTACCTCGACGACGAGCGGCAGGCGAACTACGTGGTGAACGGCTGGAACGTCACCGGCGACACCTTCCTGCGCGACGAGGACGGGTACTTCTGGTTCCAGGCGCGCAACGACGACATGATCGTGTCCTCCGGCTACAACATCGCCGGGCCCGAGGTCGAAGCCGCCGTCATCACCCATCCGGACGTGGCCGAGACGGCGGTCGTCGCCGCACCCGATCCTGACCGCGGCTCGGTCGTGTGCGCGTTCGTCGTGCTCCGCGACGGAGTGGTCGGCGACGCGGCGAAGGCCAGGGAGATCCAGGACCACGTCAAGCAGCAGATCGCCCCGTACAAGTACCCGCGCGAGGTGCGCTTCACCGACGCGCTGCCGCGCAACCCGAGCGGCAAGCTCCAGCACTTCAAGCTGCGCCTGCTCGTCAACAACCCGGAGGACCAGGCATGAGGATCGCCATCGCCGGCGGCGGCCCGGGAGGCCTGTACTTCGCCGCCCTGATGAAGCAGTTGGACCCGGCGCACGAGGTCACCGTCTGGGAGCGCAACGCGCCGGACGACACCTTCGGCTTCGGCGTCGTCTTCTCCGACGAGACCCTCAGCGGGATCGACAACGCCGACGAGGTCGTGCACACCGCGATGGAGAGCCGGTTCGCCCGCTGGACCGACATCGACATCGAGTTCGACGGCCACCGGTTCACCGTGGGCGGCCAGGGCTTCGCGGCGATGAGCCGCAAGGACCTGCTCGGCATCCTGCAACGGCGGGCCGCCGATCTCGGCGTCACCGTCCACTACCGGACGCAGGTGCCCGACGTGGACGAGCTGCGGGCCTCCCACGACCTGGTCGTCGCCGCCGACGGGCAGAACTCCACGATCCGGACGAAGTACGCCGACGTCTTCCGGCCGTCGCTGGACCGGCGGTGCAACAAGTACATCTGGCTCGGCACCGACCTGGTCTTCGAGGCGTTCCAGTTCTTCGTCAGGCAGACGGAGTGGGGCACCATGCAGATCCACGGCTACCCCTACTCCGACACCGGCTCGACCTTCATCGTCGAGATGCACGAGGACGTCTGGCGGCGGGCCGGCTTCGACCGGACCGAGGGCGAGGACCTCCCGCCGGGCGTCTCGGACGAGTACGCCGTCGCGAGGATCCGCGAGCTCTTCGCCGAGGAGCTGAAGGGCCACCAGGTCCTCACCAACAACTCGCGGTGGATCAACTTCACGACCGTCCGCAACGAGCGCTGGTACGACGACAACCTGGTGCTGCTCGGGGACGCCGCCCACACAGCCCACTTCTCGATCGGCTCGGGCACCAAGCTCGCGATGGAGGACGCGCTCGCGCTGGCGGCGTGCCTGCACGAACACCCCACCGTCACCGAGGCGTTGGAGGCGTACCAGACCGAGCGCAAGCCGGTCGTCGAGTCGACCCAGCGGGCCGCGCAGGCCTCGCTGGAGTGGTTCGAGAACATCGGCATGTACGCGGGCCAGGCCCCGGCCCAGTTCGCGTTCAACCTGCTGACCCGGTCGCGCCGCATCACGTACGAGAACCTCCGGGAGCGGGACGCCGAGTTCGCCGCCCTGATGGAGAGCGAGTTCGCCCGGCACGAGCAGGCCCCCGAGGTCGCTCCGGCGATGTTCCAGCCGGTACGGATCGGTCCGCTCGAGCTGAAGAACCGCGTCATCGTCTCCCCGATGGACATGTACTCCTCGGTGGAGGGAGTCCCCGGGGACTTCCACCTGGTGCACCTCGGCTCCAAGGCGCTCGGCGGCGCGGGCCTGGTGATGAGCGAGATGGTCTGCGTCTCCCCCGAGGGCCGGATCACCCCGGGCTGCCCGGGGCTGTGGACCGACGAGCAGCGCGACGCCTGGCGCCGGGTCACCGACTTCGTGCACGCCGGCACGACCGGCCGGATCGGGCTGCAGCTCGGCCACTCCGGCCGCAAGGGCTCGACCAGGCTGATGTGGGAGGGCATGGACGAGCCGCTGGAGGACGGCAACTGGGAGGTGATCGGCCCGTCCGCGATCCCGTACGGCCCCGGCTGCCACGTCCCGCGCGAGGCCACCCGGGCGGATCTGGACCAGGTCGTCGCCGACTTCACCGCGGCCGCCGAGCGCGGGGTGCAGGCCGGCTTCGACCTGATCGAGGTGCACGCCGCCCACGGCTACCTGCTGTCCTCCTTCCTCTCTCCCGTCGCCAACCGGCGCACCGACGAGTACGGCGGGCCCCTGGAGAACCGGCTGCGGTTCCCGCTGGAGGTCTTCGACGCCGTCCGCCGGGCGGTACCCGCCGGGATCCCGGTGACCGTCCGCATCTCGGCGACCGACTGGGTACCGGACGGCAACACCGAGGACGACGCCGTGGAGATCGCCCGCGCGTTCATCGAGCACGGCGCCGCCGCGATCGACGTCTCCTCGGGGCAGGTCACCAAGGACGAGAAACCGGCGTACGGCCGCTCGTACCAGACGCCGTTCGCCGACAAGATCCGCCATCGGGTGGCCGGGCCCGCCGGCGTCAAGGTGATCGCGGTCGGTGCCATCTCCTCGTACGACGACGTGAACTCCATCCTGCTCGCCGGGCGGGCCGACCTGTGCGCCCTCGGCCGCACCCACCTCTACAACCCGCAGTGGACGCTGCAGGCCGCCGCCGAACAGGAGTACCGGGGGGCGGGAGCCCAGTGGCCGGTCCAGTGGGAGGCGGGCCGCCGCAAACCCCCGAGCTCCCGCACCGACCGGATCCCGCCGCGGCTGGAGCTGCTGCGGGAGGGAGCCGCCGGCCAGGTGCACCTACGGTGGACGCCGGGGCCGGACGGGCCGGTGCGATCATGACGGGATGAGCGAGACGAAGAGCGCCCGGCCCCCGGCAGCCACCCGCCGTTCCCGGACCCTGCTCGTGAGCTTCCTCGGCGCGGTCGTCCGGCCCATGGGCAACTGGATGCCGATCGCGGGCACGGTGGAGCTCCTGGCCCAGGCGGGCCTGGATGCCTCCAGCGTCCGGACGGCGGTCTTCCGGCTCAAGAAGCGCGGCTGGCTGGAGTCGGAGACCCGCTCCGGCCTGCGCGGCTACGCCCTGACACCCACCGCGCTGGAGGCACTCGCGGCCGGTGACGAGGTGATCTGGCACGCGCGGCAGCCGGCCGATCTCGGCGACGGCTGGTGCCTGGTGAACTTCTCCGTGCCGGAGTCCGCCCGCGCGGTGCGCCACCAGCTGACCGCACACCTGACCTCGCTCGGCTTCGGCAACATCGGCTCGGCGGTGTGGATAGCGCCCGCCCGGATGCTCCCGGCCGCGCAACGCGCCATCGCCGAGCTGGATCTCACCGAACAGTGCGCCGTCTTCGTCGGCGACTACGTCGCGGGGCAGCAGCTCACGGCCATGGTCCGCAGCGGCTGGGACCTCGCCGAGATCGACCTGCGCTACCGCGAGTTCATCGACGACTTCGAGCCGGCGAGCGACCGCCTCGCGGCCGGCTCCCTCACCGACGGCGAGCACGCCTTCGTCACCTACCTCTCGGTGGTCGACCACTGGCGCAAACTCCCCTTCCGCGACCCCGGACTCCCGCCCGAGGTCCTGACCGAGGACTGGAGCGGCCCCGCCGCCGTCCGCCTCTTCGAGCACCTGGTCGCCGAGCTGGACACACGGGCCCTCGCCCACGCCGCCCACCACTGGGCCGCGCAGCCGAGGCCGACCGCCGCCGAGGACGGCGACGCCGTCCTGGACTGACGTGGCGGTACTCGTCCTCGCTCATCGAATCCTCACGTTGCTCCAGGGACACTCTCCGAGGTCGACGGCGGCGCCCCGAGTCCCCCCGCAAGCGGGCGCCGCCTCGATGTCCCACGGCGCGGCGGCATTCGTGATGGCTCGGCGCGCACGAACCTGTCGAGTGGACGAGAGAACGTTTCAGCGATGATCACACGTCTTCACCGATGCCGCGGCATCGCCTTGGTCCCGGCTGCCGGTCTGCTGGCGGGGGCCCTGCTGACCGGGTGCAGCGGCGGGTCATCACCGCAGCAGCCGTCGCTCTCGGTACCGTCGTCGGGCTCGCACTCGCCCTCGTCGCCCCGGGATCTCGCGTTCGCGGCCACACCGTCGGTCGAGGCCGAGCAGAAGCGGCTGGCCACGACGTTCCACCCTGACGACGCCCAGACCACCGGGCTGTACCTGCCGCCCAACACGCCCGTCACGGTGACCGTCGACCGGCCCGCCGGTGCTCCGGCGGCCGCGCTGCTGGTCGGGACGTACGGCCTCGACGGCACCGACAGCGGCGAGGAGGAGGAGCCCCGGCCGTACGAACTGAAGGGCGCCACAACCACGGTGAGCGACCCGACCGGCGGGCTGCTGTACGTCCGTTACACCCGCGACGGTCAGGCCGCCGCCCCCGGGATCACGGTGCACTTCGGCCAGGCGGCCCGCCCCGTCCCGTACCACGTCGTGGGGAGGACTCCCGCCGCGCAGTGGCGGTCGGTGCTCGACGCGGCCAAGGACGTGCCCGTGGCGCAACTCGTCAGCGCGCACCTGGTGCTGACCGTCCACCTCGACTCGGCCCGCCGGAGCAGCGGCCAGGACCCGGACGCGCTGCTGCGGGAGTACGAGCACATCCTCGCGGTGGAGGACGCGGTCAGCGGCCTGGACGGGAAGGACCCGCGCGACCGGCGCAGCCCGCTGCGGTACTTCGTCTCCGAGGGGAAGAAGCAGATCAACCCCAACGCGTACTACTTCCGGGTCTGCTACCCCTCCGACTCGATCGACGAGGCCCTGAACGTCTCGACACTGAAGGAGAGTTGGGGCATGTGGCACGAGCTCGGACACATGCACCAGCAGACCTCGTGGACCTGGGACAGCGTCAGCGAGGTGACGGTGAACGTCTACAGCCTCGCCGTGCAGCGCGACGCGGGTCGGCCGACCCGGCTCGGTCAGGACGGGACACCCGAGGCGGTGCGCGGCTACCTGGCCAGGCCCGCCGCCGAGCGGAAGTACGACGCGAAGGACAGCGACCCCTTCCTCCAACTGGCCATGTTCGAGCAGCTGCGGCTCGCCTTCGGCGACGGCCTCTTCACCGACCTGCACCGGCTCACCCGACGGGCGGCGACGGCCGACGACGCCGAGCAGTACTTCATCGTCAACGCCTCGCGCGTCTCCGGACGGAACCTGATCGACTTCTTCACCGCCTGGGGGCTGCCGATCACGGCCAGGACCCGCGCCGACGTCACCGCACTCGGTCTGCCCGCCCCGGACAACGACCCGGCGGCCGTGACTCCGGGCGGTGCCTGAGGACCGGTTCACCGGTTCACCGGCTGCCGTGGAACCGGCCGATCTCCACCACGCGGGCCCAGGCAGGTGGGGCGTCCGGGCGGTAGTCGGGGTCGTTCTCGTAGTGGGCGTGGGGCTGGTGCGGGCGTTGGAACAGGCCCACCACCGCCCGGCAGGGCGGCCGGGTGCTCGGCCAGGGGGTCTGGCCGTCGGTCAGGGCGACGATGACGTCCGGGCGGGGGCCCGAGCGGAGGGCCTTGGCGAAGCCCGTACGGAGGTCGGTGCCTCCGCCGCCGAGCAGGGGGATGTTCTCGGCGCGGCACAGCCGGTGTGCGGTCTCGGCCGAGGCGTCGCACGGCAGCACGGTGATCAGATCGCGGCGGCCGCCCACCGCGCGGGAGATCGCGGCCACCTCCAGGAGGGCGCTGCCCAGTTCGACATCACTGACCGAGCCGGAGGTGTCGATCACCACGGCCACCCGGGGCGGCCTGCGTCGCAGGCTCGGCAGCACGGCGCCGGGCACCCCCGCCGAGCGGCGGGCCGGGCGGCCGTACGTGTAGTCCTCCCCGGCAGCGCCGCCGGAGGTGGCCGAGCGGACCGCCGCGCCCAGCAACTCCCGCCAGGGCTGCGGCGGGTGGAACGCCTCCTCGGCCCACCGCCGCCACCCGCTCGGCGTGCTCCCCGGGCGGCCGGTGATGCCCTGCGCCACCCGGAAGCGCACCGCGTCGCGCTCCTGGTCGCTGAGCCCGTGCGCCCCGTCCGGCCCGAGGTCCCACTCCCGGTCGAGCCCGTCGGCGCCGCTCCCGCAGTCCAGCCAGGCTAGGCCCTGGGTGATCGGCCCGAGCCGGAACATGCGCAGGTAGTCCTCCATCAGACTCGCCACGGGCAGCCCCAAGTTCCTGGGGACGACGACGCCTTCGGGCTCGGCCAGCCCGTCACCGAACACGTCGTCGTTGATCTCGCAGTCCGCCGCGATGTTCATCCGCAGCCGCTCCCCCGGGCCGCTCAGCCCGTGCGCGTGCGCGTACCGGTCGCTGCGCCCGTGATGGTCACGCAGCAGGTGCGACACCTCGTGCACCCACACCCCGGCCAGCTCCTCCACCGGCGTCCGGGCGACGAAGGCCGGGGAGACGTAGCACCGCCAGTGCCGGTCGACGGCCATCGTCTGCACCCGCCGCGACTCGACGGTGTGCAGGGCGAACAGCGCCGTCGCCAGGTAGGGCCGGACGCGGGCGGCGTGCAGGCGGGCCGCGAAGAGCTTGTCGAGGTCCAGGCCCGGCCCGGTCGGGTTCCTCACCGGCCCGCCTCGGCCGCGACCCGGGCCACCGCGCGGTCCGCGCGGTCCGCGCGGCGGGAGAGCGACACCGCGCCGGCCAACCGATCGATCGACTCCGGTACCTCCCAGTCCGGTTGGCGCAGCGTGGCGAGGGTGGTCGCGGGGACGACCACCAGATCCGGCGCCCCGGTCTCCACCGCGCGGCCCAGGAGTGCCCAGGCCGCGTCCCAGCGGGACTTCTCCGGGCGCCTTCGGACGGCCTCCACCACTCCGTCCAGCACGGCCTGACGCAGATCCCCCCGCTCGGGCAGGACGGCGGCCGACGGATCGGCGAGCAGCGCCTCCGGATCCGGGAGGTCCATCCGATCCAGGCCGGCCAGCAGCTCCAACCCCGGGCCGTCTCCCACCGTGCCCCTGACCAGCAGGGACAGGACCTCCCGGGAGGATCCTGCGGCCGTCGCGAACGCGATGAGGTGCAGCGTCATCTCCCAGCTTCGCGGGGACGGCCAGGCGCCGCCCCGGCGGGCCTCGCTGCTGGGCAGCCGGTGCACGAGCCCCGGGCGGGCGGCGAGCAGGCCGCAGACCGCGCGGCGGGCGAAGGCGACGGCCGACGGCAGCCTGTCCGGATCGAGCTTCGGCAGGGTGGCCCTGGGCCAGGTGCCACCGAGGCCGCGCACCACGACCTCGTGGTCGTGGGTCCACTGGAGGTGGACGAACCGGTTGGCCAGCGGCGGGCTCAGCTCCCAGCCGTCGGCAGCCGAGGCCTGCGGGTTGGCGGCCGCCACGATCCTTACTCCGGGCGGCAGTTGGAGCGCACCGATGCGCCGTTCGAGCACCAGGCGCAGCAGCGCCGCCTGGACGGCGGGCGGGGCGGTCGACAGCTCGTCCAGGAACAGCAACCCCCGGCCGGCCCGGACCAGCCGCACCGCCCAGTCCGGCGGCGCCATCGGGACGCCCTGCTCAGCGGGGTCGTCCCCGACGATGGGCAGCCCGGAGAAGTCGGACGGCTCGTGCACGCTGGCGATCACCGTGGTGAGGGGAAGGTCCAGGGCCTCCGCGAGCTGGGTCAGCGCAGCGGTCTTGCCGATCCCCGGCTCGCCCCAGAGGAGCACCGGGAGATCGGCGGCGACGGCGAGTGTCAGGGCCTCCAGCTGCGTGTCGGGGCGGGGTTCGGTGGTCGAGTCGCGCAGCAGAAACAACAGCTGGGCTGCGACGTCGAGTTGGGAGGTGGGCAGGGTACCTGTGGGCATGTTTGATCACCTTGGTGGGTTCGTAGTGAACTGGGGAGAGCGGGCCCGGGTCAGCGGACGGTCGCGTGGCGGGGGTGCGTGCGACAGTCACGGCGATGGATGCCGGGCTGGGGAACGTTTGGGTGGACAGAGCCCGGCCCCGGCAGGGCCAGCCCCGCCCGGAACAGTCCGTACGTGATCCGTCGGCGCGCGGCCGCCTCCAGCGCGTCCCGCAGCTCGCCGCTGCGCAGCAGCGCGTCAGGGCCGAGCAGGCTCTCGACGACGGCGAGTGCGCCGGCGGTGTCGCCGTGGTCGAGGCGTTCGCGGACGCCGGTGAGGCAGTCCGGACGCCGGTGGGCCGTGTCTATCGTCTGGAGGCAGGGCATCGGGGTGCCGGTGAGAGCAGCCAGTAGCTCCTCGCGGCGGATCTCGGCCGGGTCGTGGTCGAGCGGGGCGAGCACTCCGTCGACCAGGCCGATCCGGTGCTGGGCTCCCTGGCACTCCACGAGGAGTGGGTGCCCTGCCCGTTCCTGGGTACGGGCACGGGGGCGGTGGCCCGGCACGAGGGCCGAAGCGACCAAGGGATGTAGTCGGTCGGCCTCGATCAGACCGGCCCGGATCAGGTCCAGGTCGGGCAGCACCCAGGTCGCCGCGTCGGGCAGGACCGGCAGAGCGGAGGCCGCGCCGCCCCGGGGCACCGGCGTGATCCGGAGTGCGGGCGGCCCGAGGGTGTCCCGGTCCGCGAGCACGTCCAGGGCCAGCCGACGGCCGCCCCCGAGGCGGACACCGACAGTGCCGGTGCTCCGACCTTCAGCGCGGAGGAGGATCTGCGTCTCTGCCGCCCATCGGTCGACGGCGCAGTGATGTCCCGGCGGCAGCAGGCGGGCGAGGGCTGGCGCAGCAGCGGTATCGGCCCCGGACCGGACCCGCAGCTCCGCCGTCCTGCGCACGTCCCAGAGGTGTCGGTGCAGGTCGAGGCGGAAGCGCCGGTCGGGACGGGAACGACTGTCGGGACGGGCGCGGTGCCTGCTGGCGGCATCGGCCCGGCCGTCGGAGCCGTCCCACAGCGCGAGGCTGATCCGCTGCCCCGCATCGGCCCAGGCCGGAGCCGTCCGGACCACCAGATGCACCGGCTGTACGCCGACCTCCCCCGCCGGCCCATACCGGGCGAGCGAGATGGTCAGCCCCGGGCGCAGCAGCCCGTCCGGAGCGATCCTGGGCAGGTGCCATCGCAGCAGGTCGGGAGCCAGGTGGCGGAGATCGGTCCGGAGGCGGGCCGCGAGCTCCCGGCCGTGGGCACGGGCGACGGAGCGCAGGTCGAGGTCGACGTCGATGCCTGCGGCAGCGCAGGCGCCTGCCCAGTCCCCGGCGTGGCGCCGGGCGGTGGCAGTCTCGATCATGGAGGGCGGCACGGCGAACTCGCGCACGCGCAGCCAGAAGGAAAGGCGGGAATCCCCGTCCACGGCTTGAGTGAGCATCAGCACTCACCTTGCGCGGACGGAGCCCCCATTCTGTCAACAGAGTGAGTCATCATCGCGGGGAGACTATCGCTCACCCTCCCGGCCTGCCACGGGATTTCCGCTCAGGACTTCCACTCAGGCGAGCAGCTTCTCCTTGGCCCGCTGGAACTCGTCGTCGGTCAGGGCGCCCCGGGCCTTGAGGTCCGCGAGTTTGGCCAGTTCGTCGGCATGGCCGGCTGCCGGACCGCCACTGCCGCTACCGCCGCCGTCCGCGCTGCCGGCGGCCTCGCGGACGTACTCCTTGAAGGCTGCGTCGGCCTTCTGCGCCTGTTCCTGGTCCCGCCGGCCCATCGACCCGCCCCGGGCGATCAGGTAGACGAAGACCCCGAGGTACGGGAGCACGATCACGAAGACCATCCAGCCCGCCTTGCCCCAACCACCCATGTCGTGGCTGCGGATGATGTCGGTGATGATCCGGAACAGCAGGAAGAACCACAGCACCCAGAGGAAGAGCCACATCATGGTCCAGAACAGGTTGAGCAGCGGATAGTCGTCCACGGCGGCCTCCCAGCCACTAGCACGCACGAAAACAGGGACATGATCGTCCTTGTCCCCATAGTGGGTGGAAGGTGGATCACCCGCCCGCCGTAGCGCCGCCGATTGCTCCGTCCATGCCCTCCGGGCCGCGCGGTGGGTGGACGTCGACCGAGGGTCAGTACCAGATGGCCACCGGGCGGCCTCGGGCGTCGAGCTGGGGCGGGTCCGGGAGGCTGACCGCCTGGCCGTCGAGGAAGCGATGTGCGGTCCAGGCGGCGGCTGCGGCATCGAGGATGTCGTCCGGAGGCACCGACCCGACCTCGCCCAGATCGTCGGGGAGGGCGATGCCCGCGTGGGCGAGGAGGGCCCGCCGAGCAGCCTGGCCGGCCCAGCTCTCGCGATGGATCTCGACCAGTCGGTCGTCAGCGGCCCAGCAGACGGCGAGTTCCTTGCAGCGCCGGTTCGCGTCGGCGAGGTCCTTGCTGTAGTCCCGCACCGACCGTGGTGGGACGCCGAAAACTCGGCTGGCGTGAGCCCATGAACCTGTGGCGGGCTTCGTCGTCCGCCTCTCGCCGGAGCACCGGCAGCGGGTGGGTCAGAGTTTGTAGCCGATGTCGCGGAGGAGCTTCCGGCGGGCGGTGGCGTCGTCGGGGGTCTCGACGGCTGCGGGTGGGGAGCCGTCGATGACTGCGGCGATGCCTCGGCCCTGGTCGGTGACGGCGATGACGAGGTCGACCGGGTTGGCAGTGGCGCACATGATGGTGCAGACCTCGGGCACGGCCTTGAGGGGGTTGAGGACGTTGAGGGGGTAACCCTCACGGAGCATGACGACGAAGGTGTGTCCGGCGCCGATGGCGAGGGCGTTGGCGGTGGCCAGCTCGACGAGTTCGCCGTCGTTGCCGGAGTGCCGGACCAGGCGGGGGCCGGATGCCTCGCAGAACGCCAGGCCGAAGCGCAGGTGCGGGCTCACGCCGACCAGGGCTTCGTGCAGGTCCTCGACGGTCTTGATGAAGTGGGCCTGGCCGATCACCACGTTGACGTCGGCCGGCTTCTCGACCGCGACCACCTCGAACGACGCGGTTCGTACCACAGCAGCACTCCTTGAGTTCCGGGCCGGCCTGTCACTTTCTGTCACCAGTCGTTGCGACACGCTACCCGGCAGCGGCTCTCGGCAGGTGGCGACAGGCCGGAAGGCGAGCTCTCAGCGCTTGCTGGTGCTGTTGAACAGCGAGCGCGACCAGACGTAACCGACCAGGGCGATGCCGCCGCACCAGGCGAGCGCGATCCAGCCGTTGTCGCCGATCTCCGAGCCGGAGAGCAGGCCGCGCAGCGTCTCGGTCATCGGCGTGAAGGGCTGGTACTCGGCGAACCAACGCAGGCCGGGCGACATCGAGTTGGCCGGCACGAACGCGGAACCGAGGAACGGCAGGAACTGCACCAGCAGTGGCTTGTTGCTCGCGGACTCGACGGTCTTGGAGATCAGTCCGAGCGCCGCCGAGAGCCAGGTCACCGCGAAGGCGATGGCCGTGAGCAGGCCGACGGCGGCAAGCCAGTCGAGCGGGCTCGCGTCCGACCGGAAGCCGAGGGCGAGGGCGAATGCCACGACCAGGACGAGGCTCGCCATCGTCTGGACGACGCTGCCGATGACATGGCCGGTCATGAACGACGAGCGGGTGATGTTCATGGTGCGGAAGCGGTTGATGATGCCCCCGGTCATGTCGGAGCAGATCGCGATCGAGGTCGACATCGCCCCGGCCGCCACTCCCATGATGATGACGCCGGGCGTCAGGTACTCCAGGTAGGCGTCCCGGCCACCGCCCATTCCGGCGCCGATCGAGCCCCCGAAGGCGAACACGAACAGGAGCAGCATCAGGATCGGGGTCATGGCACTGCCGAGCGACACCGCCGGATAGCGCATCGCGTGCTTGAGGTTGCGCCGCAGCATCGTCATCGAGTCGTGCACGGCGTAGGTGAGGGTGCTCATCACAGGGTCTCCGTTGCCTGAAGGGCCTGAAGGGGAGAAGTGGTGTTCGTGCCGGTCAACGCGAGGAACACGTCGTCGAGGTCAGGGGTGTGCACCGAGAAGTCAGCGGCCCGGGTGCCGGCGGCGTCGAGCCGGTCGAGCAGGGCGCGCAGCGCGTCCAGGCCACCGTCACCCGCCACGCGCAGGGCGAGGTTCTCGTCGTCGCGGGCCGCCCCCGGGAAGGCGGCGGCCGCGCGCTCGTACTCGGCGGAGTCGGTGAACCGCAGGCGTACGTGGCTGCCGGGGATCTGTGCCTTGAGCTCGTCGGCGGTGCCCTCGGCGACGATCCGGCCGCCGTCGAGCACGGCGATCCGGTCGGCCAACTGGTCGGCCTCCTCCAGGTACTGGGTGGTGAGGAAGACGGTGGTACCGCCAGCGACCAGGGAGCGCACCGTGTCCCACATGGTGCGGCGGCTGCGCGGATCGAGCCCGGTCGTCGGCTCGTCCAAGAAGATCACCTGGGGGTCACCGACCAGCGTCATGGCGAGGTCGAGTCGGCGCCGCATGCCTCCGGAGAAGGTCGCGGCGCGCTTGTGCGCGACGTCCGCGATGTCGAACCGCTGGAGCAACTCCCTGGCACGGGACCGCCCTTCACGCTTGCCGAGGCGCAGCAGGTCGGCCATCAGGAGCAGGTTCTCCTCGGCGGTGAGCAGGTCGTCGAGCGCGGCGAACTGCCCGGTGACGCCGATCGCAGCGCGCACGCCGTCCGGTGAGGTGGTGATGTCGTGGCCCGCGACCTGGGCGTGCCCGCCGTCGGCGGCGATGAGGGTGGAGAGGATCTGGACCATGGTGGTCTTGCCGGCGCCGTTGGGCCCGAGCAGCGCGAAGACGGACCCGGCCGGGATGCGCAGATCGATGCCGTCGAGCACGGTCTTGTCGCCGTACGACTTGCGCAGACCGACGGTGGTGACGGCGGCGGGCGCCAGCGGGTCACCATTTCTTGGCGTGGGCATGACAGATGAGGGCATGGGGCTCTCCCTTTCGGGGACTGAAGCGACTGGAGTGGCTGAAGTGTCCGAGGCTACGGCGAGTTGGCGGGCCGGTCCTCAGACTCGGGCGCGGCGCACGTCGATGTTGCCGTAGCGCGTCCGGGCGCGGATCTTCACGGTGTCCTCGGTCTGCTCCGGGCCGTCGGAGGCGGCGAGCGTGTTTCGCACCTGCCCGCGCTCGGAGCTGACATCGAGCCAGGCGGCGGTGCCCTCCCGGATGCCGACCTCGATGGCGCCGTACGAGGTCTCCAACTGAACGGTGCCGCAGGTGACTTCGGCGACACGCAGGGTGCCGTGGGCAGTGGTGGCGACGACCGAGCTCTCGGCGCGCGCGACGGTGATGTCGCCGTTGGCGCCACTCACCCGCAGGTCGCCGATCGCGGTGTCGACGGTCGTGGCGCCGTGCGAGTTCTTCAGCACTGCGGGCCCGTCGACGGTGCCGACGCGCAGACTTCCGGAGCTGGTGGTGATCTCGGCCATCCCCTCGATCCGGTCGACGGTGATCGAGCCGTGGGAGGCGGTCAGTTGGAGCGGCCCGGTCGTGTCGAGGCGGACGTCACCGGACGAGGTCTTCACCCGGACCTCGCCGAGCCGGCCCTCACCGAGCACCTGGGCCCAGGAGCCGGTCAGGTCGACGCGCGAACCCGTGGGCAGTTCGACCGTCACGTCGACAACGCCGGAGCGCCCGAGGAGACTGCGCTGCCTGGGAGTCCTGATGGTCAGGACTCCGCTCACGTACGTGACCTCGGTCTGACCGGCCGTGCGCACGTCCTGGTCCCGCTGCGGGTCGCGGGGGCGCACCTCGACGACGGTGTCGAGGCGGTCGGCCGCGGTGAACCGGATGGAGCCGGCGGACACGTGGGCGTTGGCCGAAATCGGTGCGGGAGTGTCGAAAGAAGGCATGGCTGTACCGTCCTCGTGAGTCCTGGGGTCGTCCCCGCTGGTGGGACGTGGCGTGGGTGAAGCGGTGCGGATGCGGATGCGGGTGGGCGTGGGCGTGGGCGTGGGCGTGACTAGCGGACCCAGCCGGTGAAGCTCTGGCCGATCGTGCGGGTCTTCTCCGTCGTACGCGGCCGCGCGCCGCCGCC
Organism: Kitasatospora sp. McL0602; assembly: GCF_052076145.1. Classification (NCBI taxonomy): domain Bacteria; kingdom Bacillati; phylum Actinomycetota; class Actinomycetes; order Kitasatosporales; family Streptomycetaceae; genus Kitasatospora; species Kitasatospora sp. McL0602. The sequence goes on from NZ_CP197246.1 coordinate 730,971, forward strand.
GTCGACCGCGGCCGACACCGCCCGTACCAGCCATGCGTTGACCGACAGGCCCTCGCGGCTGGCGGCCTCCTCGGCGCGCGCCTTGAGGTGGGCGGGCAGGCGCAGATTGACCCGGGCGGTGCCGCCATCGTCGCCGCCATCGATGGGCGCCTGAACCGCGATCTGTTCGACGGGCACAGCGGCCGCCTCCGCATGGCCACTGCCGGTGGGCGGCAGCGTCACCACGAAGTCGGGGTCGAGCCCGCGCAGCCGTACGTCGACCGAGCCGGGGGCGAGCTCGCGGGTGATCTCGTCCATCGCGGCGGAGAGCACATTGAGCATGGTCAGCCTGGTCGCCGACTCCAGAGGGGCGGTGAGCCTCTCGGCGAGCTCGCGGGCGTCTGCGCCGCCGGCTTCGGCGGCCACCGCGAGTTCGCGGCGGAGGTTGTCGACATACGGCGTGAGGTCCATGACGCCATGATGGCACCACATTGGCGTCACTCGCAAGCCCTCGTGGCGCCAAACCGGGGACGGGGACCACTGCGACCACTCTGACCTGCGAAAAGCGAAGAGTGACACCGGCTGGCACCACATGGTGCCAATCGGTGCCAGGTGGCGCCACGGAGCAGCCCAGCTTCCGTACGACGATCGGACTGTCGGTGATATCGCCCGCCTGGGTGCAGGAATTTTGCAGAGGCATGCCCGCTGCATAACGATCACATTCCGTGAAGATCGCTACGGAACACCCCTGGCAGGAACCGTCCGGCCGAGCCGGCCGTACCGACTGGATCATCGAACTTGAGTCCGCGGTCGCCGATCTGACCGAGCGTCATCTCACCTCGGCCCGCGAGTGGCTCCCCCACCAGCACGTCCCGTGGGGCCGAGGGCGGGACTTCGACGGCCCGTTGAGCGGTACGCCCTGGGAGCAGGAGCAGTCGGCCCTGGCGCCGGCCGTGCGGTCCGCACTCGTGGTGAACCTGCTCACCGAGGACAACCTCCCCGGCTACCACCACACGATCGCCACCCGGACCGCGCGGGACGGCGCCTGGGGTGCCTGGCTGCACCGTTGGACTGCCGAGGAGGACCGGCACGCGGCCGCCATGCGGTCGTACCTGCACGTCACCCGTGCCGTCGACCCGTCGCCCTCGAACGTGCCCGCATGGCGCACGTCGGCAGCGGCGCGGCCACCACCCTCCCGGGCGTGCTGGGCGCGGTCGCGTACGCGGCGGTGCAGGAGCTGGCGACCAGGGTCAGCCACCGCAACACCGGCAGGCTCAGCGGCGATCCCTACTGCGAGCGGCTGCTCGGAGGCGCGGCGCCAAGGTGCGCGCCCTGCTGGCCGGCTACGGCGCCTCCTGCGACGCGTACCACTTCACCGCGCCGACCCCGGACGGCTCCGGGCTCGCCCGCGCCATCCGGACGGCGCTGACCGACGCGGGTCTCGCCTCGTACGACATCGGCCACGTCAACGCGCACGGCACCTCGACCGTGCTCAACGACGCCGCCGAGGCGGCAGCGCTGCGCCGGGTCTTCCCGCAGCCTCCGCCGGTGACGGCGAACAGGAGCGTGATCGGCCACACCATGGGCGCGGCCGGGGCGGTCGAGGCCGCGCTGACCGTCCTCACCCTGCAGCACCGGCTGATCCCACCGACCGCCAACCTCGACCGGCTGGACGAGGCCGTCGACCTCGACGTGGTCGCCAAGGCGCCCCGCCCGGTCATCGCGCACGCCGCCCTCTCGGTCTCCAGCGGCTTCGGCGGGCAGAACGCGGCCGTCGTCCTGACCAGCCCATAACCCCCGATTCCCGCTGCCCGCTGCCCGCTGCCCGCTCCGACCCTGGGACTCGCCCATGCCCCGCAAGTTCGCGCCCGCCGCCCGGCTGCTCAGCCGCCTGTTCATGAAGCACCCGCCCACCGACTGGGCCGTCCCCGCACCCGACGGCCGGTACGGAACGCCGGACGGCGCGCCCCTCACACTGCTACTGCTCGGCGACTCGCTCGCCCAGAGCGTCGGCGTCGCCCGGCCCGGGGAAACCCTGGGGGCACAGCTCGCCGAGGGGGGTCAGCCGCGAGACCGGCCGCCCGGTCGACCTGCGTGTCCTGGCGCGGGCCGGGGCCACCACGCAGGCGATGCACCGCCAGCTCGCCCGCACCGATCGATTCCGCCCCGGCCTGGCCGTCGTCATCGTCGGCGGCAACGACAGCATGCTCCCCGTGTCGGTCGGCCGGGCGGCGCGGCAGCTGACCCAGGCGCTGGACCGCCTGCGGTCGGACGGCTGGGAGACCGTCGTGGTGCCCTGCCCCGACCCCGCTTCGGCGCCCGGCTTCCGGGTACTCGTCCGGCTCGCCGCCTCGCGGCGCGCCCGCCGCTTGGCCCGGCTCCAGACCCGTGCGGCGCTGCGGGTCGGCGCGGCCGTCGGTCCGTCCTCCACCGACCGGTTCCGCGACCACGCGGACGTGCTCCTCTCGCCCGACGGCGTGCACCCCTCCGCCCAGGGGTACGCCGACTACGCTCAGCAGCTGCTGCCGGCCGTCCTGGCCGTCCTCAGCGTCCACCTTGCGGCGTCGACAGCCGATCTGACGACCGGTCAGACTTCTGTCGCTGCCGGAACCTGACGCGGGAACGTCAGGGGCCGGGTTCAGGGGGCGAGGTCGCGGCGGGCCAGCAGGGCGAAAGCTGCCGCGAGCCCGGCCAGGCCGATGCCCGTCAGCACGGCCAGCGCCGTCCAGGGGACGGAGCCGTGGGCCAGGGCGTCACCCGGGGTGTAGTAGTGGAAGGGGCTGAGATAGCGCAGCGGCGCGGCCTTGGACCAGGCGAGGGTGACGAAGTTGAGCGCGAAACCGGCCGCGCCGAAGGCGATCACCGCGCCGAGCACCTGGGCCCGGCTACGGCCCACTGCCGAGACTGCGAGGGCGGGGCCGGTCAGGCAGAGGGAGAACGCGCAGCCGAGCAGTCCGGCCGCGAACACCCCGCTCAGCGGGACGCTCTGGTGGATCTTCGAGGAGAGTGCCACGCCGACGGCGATGGCCAGGGTCGCGGCGGCGTTGAGCACGAAGGTCGCGAAGGCCAGCGCCGCCGTGCGTTCGGCCAGCAGCCGGTTGCGGGTGACCGGGCGGACCATCAGGAGCTCGATGGTGCCGGATTCGACGTCGGCGGCGACCGCTGCGGCGGCCAGCGAGCCGATGACGGTCAGTTGCATGGCGATCCAGAACGGGTGGACGAGCCCGGCCCCGAGCAGACCGGGGTAGCTGGCGATCGAAACGTCGCCGGTGGAGCCGCTGAACGCTTTGAACGCGCCCGGTGGGGTCCGCCCGCCGCCCGCGAAGAGCTGCGTCGGGGAGAGCGTGCCGGCGATGACCACGATCAGCGTCTCGAACAGGACCATGCCGAGCAGGACGGCGATGAGCATCCGACGGCGCCGGTGCAGCGCGAGCCAGAACAGCGGGAAGCGGCTTCTCACGACAACTCCTCGTCCGAGCCGGTCGGTTCGTCGCGGTAGAGGTCGAGGAACGCCTCGTCCAAGCCGGCCTCCTCCACCGTCAGGTCGGCCACCGGCAGGGTCAGCAGACCGCGCAGAGCCGCCACCAACTCGTCCGGTGGTACGAGCAGTTCGACCCGGTCGTCCTGCCACTGCGGCGACCAGCGGTCCGCCTCGCCGAGCGGGCGGCGGCCGAGGCCGTCGGCGAACGACAGCCGGACCTTCCTGGCCCGGACCTCGCGCAGTTCCGCGACGCTCTGCACCGTCACCAGGCGGCCACCCCGGATGATCGCCACCCGGCCGCAGGTCCGCTGCACCTCGGGGAGCACGTGACTGGAGAGCAGGACGGTGCGTCCGGCCACCCGGGCCTCGGCGAGCAGGGTGAAGAACGCCTCCTGGACCAGCGGGTCCAGCCCCTCGGTCGGCTCGTCGAGCACCACCAGCTCGGGTTCGTGCTGGAACGCCTGGACGAGACCGAGCTTCTGCTTCATCCCCCGCGAGTACTCCCGGACCCTGCGGCCGAGCGCTGCCTGCGACAGCCCGAGGCGCTCGCACAGCTCGGCCCGCCGGGGCGTCGGCGCCCCCTGGAGCGAGGCGAGCAGATCGAGGGTCTGACTGCCCGTCAACTCCGGATAGAGGCGCAGCTCGCCCGGCAGGTAGCCGAGCGCGGGGGCCAGCTTCCGGTGGTCGGCGACGGGGTCGAGGCCGAGGGCCCGCACCCGGCCCTCGGTGGGGCGCAGCAGCCCGACCAGGCAGCGCAGGCTGGTGGTCTTCCCGGCGCCGTTCGGGCCGAGGAAGCCGAAGACCTCCCCCGTCCGGACGGTGATGCCGAGCTGCTCGACGCCGACGGTGGAGCCGTAACGCTTCGTCAGCGCGTCGAATTCGATCGCGATCGCGGAACCTGGCATGCGTCCACGCCTTCCACCGGGCCGTGCCTGCGCCGATCTCCTGATCCCCTCAGGGTACGGGCGGTGAGGCCGGGTGTCTCCAAGGCTGCACCGGTGGACTCAGGACTTCACCCCCGCCCGGGGCGAGCGGGAAGTCCGTTCTAACGCAGCATCGCGGCGTAGGCCTCCCGGCTGTTCTCGGACTGGACTTCGCGGATGATGTCGAAGGCGATGCCCGTCCCGATGCCTGCGACGAGCAGGATGCTGGGGCCGCCGAAGGCGTACCGGTCCGCGACCCCGAACAGCGCGAGGACGGTCGCCGGGGTCAGCGCGATGAGCCCGGCGCTCAGCGCGCCGGACAGGGCTACCCGCGCCCGCACGTAGCCGAGATACTCGGCGGTGGGCAGACCCGCCCGGATTCCCGGGACGAACGCCCCGTATCGCTTGAGGTTGTCGGCGACCGCCTCGTCGTCGAATTCGATCATCGCGCAGACGTACACCCAGAGGACGACGAGCACGAAGGAGACCGCCAGACACCAGGGACTGCTCTGCTGGACGTAGGGTGCCACCACCCGCAGCCAGTCGGCGCCGGGCCACAACCGGGCCGCCAGCAGCGGCAGATAGGGCAGCGCGAGGACACCGACCAAGGTGGTGACCGCGACCGGGTTGACCCTGAGCGGGATGTACGAGGCGGTGCCGCCAAAGGCCCGGCGGCCGATCATCCTCTTCGCGTACTGCACCGGGACAGGCCGCTGGGCAGTCCGGGTGGCGATGAGCGCCGCCGAGACGGCCACGCCGAGGACGAGCACGAGAATCAGCACGGCCGTCGCCCCTGGCCCGCCCCGCGCCTCCCGTACGCTCCAGAGCTGACCCGGGAACACCGCGACGAGCTGGGCGAGGAACAACACCTGCACCCCGTCGCCGATACCACGAGCGGTGATCAGCTCCGCCAGGCGCAGGACCAGTGCGCTGCCGGCCGTCGCGCAGGCCGCCATGCTGACGAGGGTGAGCACGCTGGTGTCGTGAAGGACCGTGACGTGGCCGTCGGCCGCCAGGAACACGACTGCTACGGCCAGAAGAGCGCTCAGGCAGACGGTGAGGAGACGCGTGAGACGTGCGACCACGGTACGACCGGCCGAGCCCTCGCGCAGCAGTGCCGCCAGCCGAGGAACCAGCAGACCGAGCAGCTCCATGAGGAACCGCGCGGCGAACAGCGGGAGGACACCGAACAGGAACACCGACAGCCTCAGCAGACCTCCGCCGGTGAACAGGTCGACCGCGCCGTAGAGTTGGTCCTGACCGGCCGTCGTCGCCACGGCTGCCTTCAGCGCTGTGGGGTCCACCCCCGGCAGGGGCAGCAGTTGGCCGATCCGGAACAGCGCGACGGCGCCGAGGGTGAGCAGCAGCCTCCGCCGCAGCCCGGGATCGCCAAAGGCTCGAACGAACGTGATCAGTGCCCCCACCCCCGTGATTACCCGGCTCCCCTGATTGCGCGCGGTGCCACCGGCACTGTACCCAGGATGACCGGGCAGCACGTGTACACCAAGAGACTTTCTAGAACATATCTCTAGTTCTAGATCTGCTCTATGCTTTCCGACAAATGGTGCACAAGGTCATGGAGGCGGTCCTCGTGGTCGGTCGGCGGTCCAACGATGGCTCCTAAGCAACAGCGCGGCGAGGTAACGGCCGATCTGCTCCTGACCTCCGCCCTGGAGGTGTTCGCCAAGTCGGGCCAGCAGGGCTTCACGGTCAACGCCGTCACCGCCGCGAGCGGGGTGAGCCTGGGCAGTCTCTACCACCACTTCGGGAGCTTCGACGGCCTCGCCGCCGCGCTCTTCACCCGGTGCATGGAGCAACTCTTCGACGAGATGATCGTCGCCGTGACCCGGAGCCGAACCGCCCGGACCGGCATCCGCGCACTCGTCCAGGCGTACCTGCGGTTCACGACCGAACACCGCGACGAGGCGCTCTTCCTGCACGCCTCCGCCTACTCGGGCTATCTGGCCGCGCGTGCCGAGGAGATCCGCGACATCAAGGCGGTCAAGCTGGCGGTCATCGCGGACTGGATGCGGCCCCGGATCGAGCGCGGCGAGATCGTGCCCATCCCTCCCGCGCTGATCGAGGTCCTGGTGATGGGCCCGGCCGCCGAGGCCGCCCGCCGCTGGCTCTCCTGCACCTACGACATCGACCTCGACCAGGCCGCTCAGGTGCTGCCCGACAGCATCTGGCGCTCCCTCAGACCCGACTGACCGGTGCGGCGGCCACCGAGGGCGGCTGATCACGCCGGGCCGCCCAGGTGGGTGCTGAGCCACTCCAGGGACGACGGGAGCAGCCTGAGCCACGTGGTGAAGTTGTGGCCGCCGGTGTCGACGGTTGCCTGGTCGACGGTGAGCGGGGCGTGTGCGGCGGCGGCGAAGGTCTGCGACTCGGCGTACGAGCTGCCGTCCTGCTTGCTGTTGGCGAGCAGCAGCGAGACCGGCGGCTGGGGCAGGTGGGCGAGCCGCCAGCCGAGGTCCGCCTCGGCGCGGCGCTGGGCGCTGCCGCCGAAGAGGTCACCGGTGGTGAGGTCCTCGGCCGCCTTGAAGTAGCCGGCCAACGAGACCGCGCCGGAGTAGGCGTCCGGGCTGGCCAGGGCAAGTTTGAGAGCGCAGTAGCCGCCGGTGGAGTCGCCGATCACGCCCCAGTTCCGGGCCCCGGCGAGCACCCGGTAGCTGGCCTGGACGGCCCTCGGCACGTCCGTGCTGAAGTACGTCCGGGCCTGCGGGCCGCCGGGGATGTCCTCGCACTCGCTGTCCCGGGGCATCGACGGGGAGGGCCGCAACAGGATCTGCACGAAGGGTGCGGTCTTGCCGTCGCGCAGCAACTGGAGCTCCACGCCTGGGTAGTCGAGCTTGGTGACGAGATTCCGGGCGTCCCCGGGGAAGCCCGTCAGGGCGACCACCGCCGGGAACTTCCGCCCCTGGTAGGCGGGTTGGAAGTACTGTGGCGGCAGGTAGACGTACCCGTCACTGCTGAGCCCGCTGACCGCGCCGGGGAGCCGTACGTGCTGCAACGCACCAACCTGGGCGGGCGGCAAGCCGGGCGCTCCGGGCCCCCGGACGCCGTCGGCCGGGAGTGGCAGCACCCCGGGCGCCGGGGTGGCAGGCGTCGCGGCACCCGGGGTCGTGGCCACGCTCCGGATGGTGACCGGGCCGCCGTGGTCGGTGCCCAGCAGGTCGCCCCAGGTGCTGTAGAAGGCGAAGTAGTCGTTGGCGAGCAGCGCGAGCGTGCACACCAGGGCGAGCTGGGTGACCAGGACGGTGGCGAGCCGGGCGAACATCGCGGGCCAGCTGCGGACGGCCAGCCGGGGCCAGACCCACAGCGTCCCGAGGACCAGCGCGACCGTGAGCAGCGCCGCCAGCATGAGCACTCCGTGGCTGGTCAGACCCATCGGCCCGCTCTCCCGTCCGCCGCCTTCCGGCCTCTGTCCAGGGTGCACCCCCGGGCGGGGGTGGCGCGCTGTGTGGCCCGCCGGGTGCGGTGTGACAGGCTGCGGGTCGGACAGGCTGCGGCAGGACAGGGCCGTACCCAGCTGGACAACGGGAGAGCACATGCAGACTTCGGACCACTCCGTCCCCGGGGCCGCCCCGATCGACCACCCGGCGGCCGTCGCGGCCGAGACGGCGGTTTTCGTGGCGCTACTGAAGGACGCCGACCTCGACACCCCGGTGCCCGGCTGTCCCGGGTGGACGCTGACCGACCTCGCCAGGCACACCGGCAGCGTGCAGCGCTGGTTCTCGGTCCTGCTGAACGGGCGCATCCAGGAGCCGCCGCTCACCCGGGACGTCGAGCTGGCGCTGCCGGAGCGGGCCGACGGGTACGCCGACTGGCTGGCCGCGAGCGCGGCGGTCGCGGCAGAGGCCTTCGCCGCCGGTGATCCGGCGGCGCCGATGTGGGCCTGGGGCGCCGACCAGCACGCCCGGTTCTGGGCCCGCCGGATGCACATGGAGACCCTGCTGCACCGGGTGGACGCCGAGGTGGCCCTCGGGCTGACGCCCCGGATCGACCGGGCGGCGGCGGTCGACGGGGTTGCGGAGTTCCTCACCAACCTGCCGTTCGCGACCCGCTTCGCGCCGAAGGTGGCCGAGCTGCGCGGCACCGGCGAGGCGATCCGCTTCCGCTGCACCGACGGCGACGAGGAGTGGCTGGTCGGCCTGAGGCCGGACGGCTTCGGCCTCGAGAGCGCCGAGCCGGGGCAGGTCGCGGCGCAGGCCGAGGTCGCCGGGGCGGCAGCCGATCTGCTGCTCCTGGTCTACGGGCGCCTCGACCGGCAGGCCGAGGCGTTCAGCTGCGAGGGCGACGACGCGCTGCTCGCGCACTGGGTGACGAACTCGGAGTTCTGAGCGCACGCGCTCACCGGTTGAGCGTGCTCACTGGTTGAAGGTGTCGATGTTCGCGATCCGCCAGCTGCCGCCCTCCCGGACGGCGTCCACCGCGAACATCGCCGCCGCGTAGGTGCTCGCGTCCGCCTTCCCGCCCGCCCCGGCGGCGGCCGTGCTGGTGTTGCGCTGGTCGGCGAAGAGCAGCAGCCGGGCGCGGTCGCCGTCGAGCTGCTCGACGCCGCTGTCCGTGACCGTCGTGGTGAGGACGAGCTTCTGCTGCGGCGCCTGCTGGTGCACCTGGGTGAGCATCGCGGCGTACTGCTGGACGGCCTGGCCGACCAGCAGGGTCTTGGCGGCGGAGTCCGTCCGCGCGGTGTCGGCGTAGTTGTAGGAGAAGAGCGTGTTCACGGCCTGCGCGACCGCTCCCTTGACCTCACTGGTCCGGGCCGGGTCGGCGAGGGCTGAGTTGTGGACGGCCGGGCCGGAGCGCAGCCCAGCGGCGTGCGTCGTGGCCCAGGCCGCGAACCCGCCCAGCAGCACGGTCGCCATCGCGAGCGCGGGCAGCACCGGCAGTCGCCGCGCCCGGCCGGGGGCGGGCTTGACGGGGGCAGGGGCCGCCTGCACGGCTGGGCGGACAGCCGCCAGACGGCGCTGACGGTTGATCAGATGACGGGTCGTCGACACGGGTTGCCTCTCAACCGGCTACGGAGCGGACGGGGTGGAGTCGCCCATCGGGGCCTGGCCGAGAGCGCTGAGCTTCCAGCCGCCCGCCGTGCGGGTCAGCTCGCCGAGCATCCGGCTCTCCTTGGTGGCGGGCTGCGCCTTGGGGGTCTGGACGGTGATCCGCAGCGCGATCATCACGTTCGCCCGGCCGGCCCGCTCGTCCAGCTCGGTCACGGCGCCGGACAGCACCCGAGCGGTGGTCACCGTCTGCGCCTGCTGCACCTGCTTGGCGAAGTCGGCCCGCCCCTGGACCAGTTGGCTGTGCAGATCGCCGGTGGTGGAGGCCTCCCAGAGATCCAGCCCGTGCGCGAGATCGCCGTGGTCGAGGGTGTTCATGTTCTGCACGGCCTGCTCCCCCGCCGCCAGCGCCTGGTCCCGGGCGCGGGCGTAGGCCGCCGAGTCGTCGTGCGCCGCCTGGTACCACGACCAGCAGGACCAGCCGGCGAACACCGCCGCCGCCAGTGCGAGCGTGACCGCCACCGCCAGGACGGGGCTGATCCTCCGTACCGCCATCTTCCGCTCCCCTACCGGGCTTTGAGTTCGACGATGCGCCAGTGGCCGCCCTGTCGGCGGGCGGTCACCGAGAGTTGGGCGGCCGCCGAGGTGGCGGCCTTGCCCTCGCGCTGGCTGGTCTGGTCGAGGAAGACCAGCAGCTGCGCCTGGTCGGCCGTCAGCCGCACCACCCCGGCCCGGACGACGCGCGAGGTGAGCGTGAGCCGTTGCGCCACCACCTGCTGCTGCACCTGCCCGAAGAGCGTCCGGTACTGCGCCGCCGCCGGGCCGTCCAGCAGCTCTCCCGCCGCCCGCGCCGTCGCGCCGGTGTCGGCGGGCGTGTAGGAGAAGACCTTGCCGAGCGCGTTGCCGACGTCGCCGACCACCTCGGTGGTGGTCTGGGCGTCGGTCAGGGCTCGGTTGGCGGCGGCCGGACCCCCGGCGTGGGCGCCGAGGTAGAGCAGTCCGCTCCCGGCCAGGACGAGCGCCGGCACCAGGGCGGCGACCGCGACCACCCGGGCAGGCGACCGACGGCGCTCAACCAGGTCGGCGGCAGCCTCCGGGGGCGCGGCGAGATCTTCCAGCGTGCTCATGGGGAGGGTCCTCTCAGCTCGCGCCGACGGGCACGGCGGTCAGCGAGGTGATCCGCCAGCCGTCGGCCGTTCTGGCGAGACCGGCCTCGAAGCGTTTGCGGTCGGTGCTCGGCAGCCCCGACTTGGGGGTCAGGTCGACCGTGACGGTGGCGATCAGGCGCGCCGTCCCGGCCCGGGTATCCAGCTCGGTGAGCGCCGCGTCGGTGACCGAGCCGTGCGCCGAGGTGCCGTCCCGGCGCAGCGTGTCGAGATCGGTCGCGCTGCTGCTCCGGAGTTGGTCGCGCAGCGGCCCGGTGGTGGCGTCGAGCCAGCGCCGAAGACCGTCGTCGGGGTGCGCGGCGTCGACGGTGTTGAGCTGGGCGAGCTCCTCCCGGGCGGAGCTGAGCGCGGTGTCGCGGGCCGCGCCGAAGGTGCGCGCGTCCGCCGTACGGGCCTGCGCGTACCAACCGGCGGCCAGCGCGCAGTATCCGGCCGCGAGCACAACTGCCGCCCACGCCAGCAGCTTTCGGGCGGTCATTGGGTGCCCCCGGTGAGTCCGAGCAGCCCGGCCAGGTCGGTGGGGCCACCGGGCGGCAGCGCGGGGAGGGCGAGTGCGCCGGGGGTCGCGGCGGCGCCCGGCGCGGTCTGCGTGGCCGGCAGGAGCGAGCCGGGGCGGGCCGGAGTCGGCACTGGGCCGTGCGGTGCGTTGGCCGAGCCTCGGACGTCAACTCCCGTCCCGGGTGCGGACGCACAGTGCGCGGCGGTGTTGAACGCCGGGGCCGGGCCGGTGTCGAGGCCGTTGCGGCGGGTGGTGCCGCCGTAGCCGGAGGTGCAGGGCAGCGGGGAGAAGAAGGTCACGGCCATCCCGATGTGGGCCCCCTTGTCGTCGACGGCCGTCGCGCCCGCGGCGGCCACCGCCGGGAGCCGGACGAGAAGCTCCTCGATGCCGTGCTGGCGGGTGACGGCGAGGTCGGAGGTGGTGAGGAGATTGGCGAGCAGCACGCCCAGCCCGGGGTCGAGGTCGCGCAGCAGCGCGCTGACCTGGCCGGTGGCTTCGGGCGCGGAGGCGATGATCCGCCGCAGATCGGCGTCGGAGGCGTTCAGCTGCCCGGCCAGCTCGGCGGCGCTGGTGGCGAAGGAGCGCAGTGCCGCGCCCTCCTCGACCTGGGTGGTGAGGACGGCGCGGCCGTCGGTCATCAGGGTGATGTTGTCGGGCAGGGCCTTGCTCGCCGAGTCGATCAGGTGGCTGCTGTTGTCCAGCAGTGCCTGGAGGTTGGCGCTCTGCCCGTTGAAGGCCGCGCCGAACTCGTCGACCACGGTGCGCAGCGACTGCAGCGGCACCGACCCGGCCAGCGAGTCGACGCTGGTGAGCAGGTTGGTCACGGGCGGCGGGACGGTGGTGTCCCGCTGGGCCACCACGGCGTGGTCGGTGAGGTACGGCGCGGCGTCGGCGGTCGGACGCAGGTCGATGTACTGCTCGCCGACGGCGGAGAGGTCGGCGACGACGGCCTTCAGCCGGGTGGGGATGCGGGGGGCCGAGCTGTCGATGTGCAGTTCGGCCTCGACGCCGTGGTCGGTGAGCCTGATCGGCCCGACCCGGCCGACCGAGACGCCTCGGTAGGTGACGTTGGCATGCTCGAACAGGCCACCAGCCTCCGGGAGTTGCACCTGCACGGTGTAGTAGCCGCGCAGGCCGACGTACCGGCCGAGATCGGCGTACCGGATGCCGAGGTAGCCGAGCACGAGCACGGCGATGACGAGGAAGGCGATGTTCTTCAGCCGGGTGGCGAGGGTGATCATCAGTGCCCTCCTCCGGTGGGCGGGGTGACCGGGGGCAGCGGGAGTGGGAGCGGCCCGGGACGGTTCTGCGCTGCCGACGGGTCCGTCGGGGTGTCGGTCGGCGTGTCGGTGGGGGTATCGGTAGGCGTGTCCGTGGGTGTATCGGTAGGCGTGTCGGTAGGCGTGTCGGTAGGCGTGTCGGTAGGCGTGTCCGTGGGCTCGTCGGTCGGGGTGTCCGTCGGCGAGGGGCTGGGTGGCGGCGCCGCGTTGTCGGCCGGGTCGAGGGCCGGGATGATCTGGGTGCCGGGAGCGGCGGTGAGGTCGAGGTAGACGTTCAGGTAGTCGCCCTTGACGCCGCGCAGCACCTCGTCGGTGAACGGGTAGGTCAGCAGCACCTGGAGTGAGTCGGGCAGCGCCTTGCCCGCGTCCGCGAGCCGCTGCAGGGTGGGGGCCAGCGCACGGAGGTCGGCGATCATGTCGGCCTTGCTCCGGTCGACGGTGTCCACCGCGACGGTGGAGAGGCTGTCGAGCGCTCGGAGCATGGTGAGCAGCGAGCCCCGCTGCTGGTCCAGCACCTTGAGCCCGGGGCTGAGTCCGGTGAGCACCGTGCCGATCTGCCGGTCGCGGGTGGCGAGGGTGGCGGAGAGCCGGTTGACGCCGTCGAGGGCGTCGGTGATGTCCTTGCGGTGGGCGTCGAGATCGCCGACGAGGGTGTCGACCCGGCTGAGCATGGAGCGGATCTGTGGTTCGTTGCCGGTCAGCGCCTTGTTCAACTCGACCGTGATGGTCTTGAGTTGGCTGACTCCGCCGCCGTTGAGCAGTATCGACAGCGCGCCGAAGACCTCCTCGACCTCGGGGCTCCGGTCGGTGCGGGCGGCGGGGATGGCGGCGCCGTCGGCCAGGCTGCCCTGCTGGGCCTCGCCGCTGGGCGGGTCCGCGATCTGTACGTACTTCTCACCGAGCAGGCTGGACTGTTCGAGGTGGGCGTAGGCGTTGGCGGGCAGCCGTACGCTGCCGTTGATCCTCATGGTGACCACGGCCGACCAGTCGGCGGGCTCCAACCTGATCGCGGTGACCCGGCCGACCGCGACGTCGTTGACCCGGACGGCGGCCTGCGGGACGAGACTGAGCACGTCGGCGAAGTGCGCGGTGATCTCGTACGGGTGCGCGCCGAGCTCCGCGCCGCCCGGCAGCGGCATGTCCTGGATGCCGTGGAAGGAGCAGCCCGTCAGCCCGAGCACCAGCCCGAGGGCCGCGGTGGCGAGGGTGGCGCGTCTCATCGGGCCGCTCCCGGGGTGGTGGGGGTGAGGGTACCGACGCGGGGCAGCGGCAGTGGTGGGCCGCTCAGCTCGTTGAGGTCGACCCGGCCGTCGAGGGTGCCGTGGGCGGTGTCGAAGGCGTTCAACGCGTTGTCGGCCGCGTTGGGTGCGGTGTCCAGCAGTTCGGCGAGCGAGGCGCGTTGGTCGACCAGGGTCTGGGTGATCGGCACCAGCCGGTCGACGGCCGTCCTGAGCCGCTCGCGGTTGTCCTGGATGAAGCCCTTCACCTGCCCCAGCGCGGTGGCGAGTTGCTGGAGGGCGGCCCCGAGATCCTGCCGGTCCTGGGCCAGGAAGCCGGAGACGTCGGCGAGTTGGTCGGTGGCGCTGCGCACCTTGCTGTCGTTGTCCTTGAGCATGGTGGTGAACGACTGGAGGTAGCCGAGCGCGGCGAAGAGGTCGTCGCTGTGTCCGGCGAGGGTCTTGCTCGCCTGGCCGAGCTGGGCGATCGTGTCGCCCATCGCCTTCCCGTTGCCGTCGAGGTTCTTGGCGCCGGTGTCGAGCAGGCGGGAGAGCGCGCCGGTGGCGTTCGCGCCGTGCGGGCCGAGGGCGTCGCTGAGCTGGGTGACCGACTGGTAGAGCTGGTCGATCTCGACGGGGTTGGCGGTGCGGCCGATCGGGATCTCGGTGTGGTCGGCGATCTCGGGGCCGCCCGTCCAGGCGGGGGTCAGCTGGACGTAACGGTCGGAGACGACGCTCGGGGCGACGACGACCGCGCTGGCGGCGGCGGGGACCTTCACGCCGTGGTCGAGTGTGAAGGTGACCCGGACTCGGGTGCCCTGGGGCTGGACGGAGTCCACCGTGCCGACCTTCACGCCGAGGATGCGCAGGTCGGAGCCCGCGTACACGCCGGTCGCGTGGTCGAAGTACGCCGTCAGGTGCTTGCCTCCGGACGGCTGGGCGGCTTCGACGGCGACCGTCACGGTCGCGCCGACGGCCAGCAGCGCGGCGGCGCCGGCCAGTGCCCGGCGCCTGGCGGGGTGCGCTGTCATCAGTGACCGCCTCGGGGGTCGGGCGGCAGGCAGCCGCTCTTGGGGGCGCTGTTGGCGGGCAGGTAGTTCTTCGGCACGACGCCGCACAGGTAGCTGTCGAACCAGCGGCCGCTGCCGAGGGTGTTGCCGAGCAGGCGGTAGTACGGGCCGGCCAGGGCGAGGGCCTGGTCGAGGCTGCTCCGGTTCGCGACGAGCACGGCGGTGACGCGGTCCAGGGCGTCCAGGGTGGGGCCGAGCTGCTTGTTGTTGTCGGCGACCAGGCCGCTCAGCTGGGTGCTCAGGGCCTGGGTGCCGGTCAGCAGTTGGTGGATCGCGTCGCGGCGCTGCCGGAGTTCGCCGAGCAGCAGGTCGCCGTCCGAGAGGAGTTGCTCGAAGCGGCCGTCCTGGTCGGCGAGGGTCTTGGTGAGCTGCTTGCTCCCGGCGAGGAGTTGGGCGAGCTGGGTGTCGCGTCCGGAGATGGTCCTCGACAGTGCGGAGAGCCCGTCGGCGGCGCTGCGCACGGAGGCGGGGGTGTCCTTGAAGGTGTCGGCGATGGTCTGGAAGCTCTGCGCCAGCTGCTTGCTGTCGAGTGCGCCGAGCGTCCTGCCGAGCCCGTCGAAGGCCTGGGTGACGTCGTAGGGCGAGGTGGTGCGGCTCAGCGGGATGCGGTCGGCCGGGTCCTGCCGCCGGGTGCCGAGCGGGTCGACGGCGAGGTACTTCTCGCCGAGCAGGGTCTTGATGCTGATCGCGGCGGTGCTGGCGTCGCCGATCCAGACGCTCCCGGCGTCGAAGCCGACCTTCACCTTGGCGCCGTCCAGGCCGACGGCGGTGACCTTGCCGACCTTGACCCCGGCGATCCGCACCTCGTTGCCCGCCCGCAGCCCGGCCGCGTCGGTGAACTCGGCGGTGTAGGTGGCGCCGTGGCCGAGACCGGGCAGGGCGTCCGCCCGGTACGCGAGCCCGGCGAGCAGGACGAGCAGCAGCAGGCCGACGGCCCCGACGGCGGCGGGGTTGCGCTCGCGCAACGGGCGCAACAGCGGGCCCCTGGTGGTGGGTGTCATCCCTGGCACCTCGATTCGGTGACCGGCAGGCCGGTCGGTGGCTTGCTGCCGTCGGAGGTGGTCACGCCGCTGACCTTGGCCTCGCAGAGGTAGAGGTTGAGCCAGGAGCCGTAGGACGCGAGCCGGCCGATCGTGCGCATCTTCTCGGGGGTGTTGCGTAGGAAGCTCTCCAACTGCGGGGTGTTGTCGGCCAGGTTGGTGGAGAGCCGGCCGAGTTGGGCGACGGTCTCCTTCAGCGGGGCCCGGCCGTCGGCCAGCAGACCTGCGGTGCTGTCGGCGAGTTGGGAGATCGCGGTGATCGACCGGCCGATCGGCTCGCGGTCGGCGGCGAATCCGCTGACCAGCTGCTGGAGGGTGGCGACCAGGTCGTTGAAGCCCGCCTCCCGGCTGTTGACGGTGCCGAGCACGGAGTTGAGGTTGTCGACGACCTGGCCGATCACCTGGTCCTTGGCCGCCAGCGTGCTGGTGAGCGAGCCGACCGTGCGGATCAGGCTGTCGACGGTACCGCCCTCCCCTTGCAGCACCTGGACGATCTCGTTGGCGAGCTGGTTGACGTCGCTCGGCGAGAGGCCCTGGAAGAGCGGCTGGAAGCCGTTGAACAGCTGGGTGAGGTCGAGCGCGGGCGTCGTCCGGTCGAGCGGGATCGTGCCGCCGGGCGGCAGCGTACGGTCGACCGCGCCGGGGCCGCGCTGGAGCTCGACGTACCGCTGCCCGACCAGGTTGAGGTACTTGACCGAGGCGGTGACCGACTCGGGCAGCTGACGGCCCCGGTCGACGGAGAAGTGCACCTGGGCGATCCGGTGGTCCACCACCTCGACGCTGTCGACCTGCCCGACCCGCACGCCGGCGATCCGGATGCTGTCACCGGCCGCGAGGCCGGTGACGTCGGTGAACCGGGCCTGGTAGCCCACGGTGGGGCCGACGCCGGTGTCGGCGATGCTCAGCGCGAGTGCGCCGGTGGCGAGGCTGGTGACGAGCACGAAGACCGCCGACTTGGCGATCGGGCCCGCGAGGCTCTGCCGTCTCATCCGACCGTCACCTCCGCCCCGCGAAACACCGGCCCGGCCAGCAGGCCCGCCCAGTCCGGGAGTTGCGCCGCGCCTGCCGTCGGCAGGCCCGGGGCCAGCAGCTCGGTGACAAGTTCGTTCTCCTGCGGGGAGTTGGGCAGGCCGAGCCCGCCCACCCGGTCGAGCGGGCTCGCGGCGCCGACGGCGGCCGCCGGGTCGAGCGGGGTCGTCCGGCCGGTGTACGGGACGGCGTAGCACTGCGGGCCGCCGGTCGCGCGGTAGACCGGGGCGTCCTGGCCCGCGAGGTACTTACCGCGCGAGGGCAGGGTGGCGACGCTGATGTGCAGGCCGGGCTGACCGGTGCCCTTGCCGAGCGCGCGGTCCATCGCTGGGACGAAGGTCGCCATGGTGCGCAGCGTGCAGGGGAAGGACGGCGCGTACTCGGCCAACAGGTTGAGGGTGCCGACGCTGTCGGCCGTCAGGTGGATCAGGTTGTCCTTGTTCTGCCGGAGGAAGGCCGTGAGGTCCTGCGCGGCGGCCGTGGTGGAGCCGTAGAGCGCCGCCAGCCCGGCCTGCTGTTCGGCGATGGTGGAGCTGGTGCGGGTGAAGTCGGTGAGTGCCCGGACGAGGTCGGGCGCCGCCCGGTCGTAGACCTGGCTGACCTTGACGAGCTGCTGGATGTCGGCGTTGAGCACCGGGAGTTCGGGGTTCAGCTGCTTGAGGTAGGCGTCCAGCCGGGTGAGCGTGCTGCCCAGTTCGGCGCCCCGGCCGTCGAGCGCGGTGGCGACGGCGCTGAGGGTCGCGGAGAGCTTGGCGGGCTGGACGGCGGTGAGCAGCGGCATCAGGTGGTCGAGGACCTGTTGGAGCTCGATGGCGTCGGCCGAGCGGTCCTGGTGGATCACCGCGCCCGCGCTGAGGTGACCGCCCACGCCGGTCGTGGTGGTGGGCACCAGGGCGACGTACCGCTCGCCGAAGAGCGTGGTGGGCAGCAGCTGGACGGAGATGTCGGCGGGGATGCGCGGGAGTTGGGCCGGGTCCATGGCCAGCCGCAGCCGGGCGCCGGTGCCGTCGCTGCTGATCTCCCGGACCTGGCCGACGACCACGCCGCGCAGTTTGACGTCCGCGCCGTCGTGCAGTTCGTGGCCCGCGCTGCCCGCCTCCACCACGACCTCGGCCGAGCTGGTGAACGCCTTGTCGTAGACGGCGACGGCCAGCCAGGCGAGCAGCGCGGGCACCAGCAGGAAGACCACACCGGCCGTCCGCCGCCGGACGGTCCGCAGGGAGGCGCTCATCCGGCCACCCGCACCGTCGTCGTCGCGCCCCAGATGGCGAGGCTGAGCAGGAAGTCGGCGATGCTGATCACCACGATCGCATTGCGCACCGACCGGCCGACGGCGATGCCGACCCCGGCCGGGCCGCCCTTGGCGGTGTAGCCGTAGTAGCAGTGCGCGAGGATCACCACGACGCTGAACAGCAGCACCTTGAGGGTGGAGAGCAGCACGTCCGCCGGAGAGAGGAAGAGATTGAAGTAGTGGTCGTAGGTGCCCTGCGACTGGCCGTTGAGGAACACCGTGACGGCCCGCGAGGCGACGTAGCTGCTGAGCAGGCCGATGCCGTAGAGCGGCACGATCGCGGCGACGCCCGCGATCACCCGGGTGGTGACGAGGTACGGCATGCTCCGCACGCCCATCCCCTCCAGGGCGTCGACCTCCTCGTTGATCCGCATCGCGCCGAGCTGCGCGGTGAACCCGGCGCCGACGGTGGCGGAGAGGGCGAGCCCGGCCACCAGCGGGGCGATCTCCCGGGTGTTGAAGTAGGCGGAGATGAAGCCGGTGAAGGCTGCGGTACCGAGCTGGTTCATCGCCGCGTAGCCCTGTAGGCCGACCACCGTGCCGGTGAACAGCGTCATCCCGATCATCACGCCGACGGTGCCGCCGATGACACCCAACCCGCCACTGCCGAAGGCAACTTCGGCGAGCAGCCGACGGACCTCCCGGGAGTAGCGGCGCAGGGTGCGGGGCACCCAGAGCAGCGCGGTGAGGTGGAAGAGCAGGTGGTCTCCGGTCTCGTCCAGCTTGTCGAGGAGGGCCATGGCTCAGGCTCCCTTCTGCGGGACGAGCTGGAGGTAGATGCCGGTGATGGCGACGTTGACGAGGAACAGCAGCAGGAAGGTGATGACGACGGACTGGTTGACGGCGTCGCCGACGCCCTTCGGCCCACCCCGGGGGTTCAGCCCCCGGTAGGCGGCGACGATCCCGGCGATGAAGCCGAAGACCAGCGCCTTGAACTCGCCGACGTAGAGGTCGGGCAGCTGCGCGAGGGCGGAGAAGCTGGAGAGGTAGGCGCCCGGAGTGCCGTGCTGGAGCAGGACGTTGAAGAAGTAGCCGCCGAGCGTGCCGACCACCGAGACCAGCCCGTTGAGCAGCACGGCGACCAGCATGGTGGCGAGCACCCGTGGCACGACGAGCCGTTGGACGGGCGAGACGCCTATCACCTCCATCGCGTCCAGCTCCTCGCGGATCTTGCGCGAGCCGAGGTCCGCACAGATCGCCGAGCCGCCCGCCCCGGCGATCAGCAGGGCCACGATCAGCGGGCTGGCCTGCTGGACGACGGCCAGCACGCTGGCGCCGCCGGTGTACGACTGAGCACCCAACTGCTGGGCGAGCGAGCCGACCTGGAGGGCGATGACGGCGCCGAACGGGACCGACACGAGGGCGGCGGGCAGGATCGTGACGCTGGCGACGAACCAGAACTGCTCGATCAGCTCCCGCACCTGGAAGGGCCGCCGGAAGGTGTCCCGGACGGTGGTCGCCGAGAGCTGGAAGAGCCGTCCGGTCTGCCGCAGCGGGCCGAGCACCGAGATCGTCACTCCGGGCCTCCCTGGGCGGGGGCGAGCCCGGCGCGGACGGCCTCCCGGGCGGCCGGGGGTAGTCCGTCCCACATGGCCAGCACCCGGGCCCGGCGGCGGAGCACCGCCTGCCGGGGGCCGAGGCCGGGCGAGGGCTCCAACTGCTGGGCCAGTGGCCGTGGTTGCTCCGGCGGTGCGGCGGTGAGCTGCTCCAGGGCGAGCGCGGCCTCGTCCTTCTCCTCGGACATGCCGATCGGCCCGGCCCGGCGCCCGCTGAGGAACTGCCGGACGACCGGCTCCTCGCTGGTGAGCAGCAGCTCGCGGGGGCCGAAGGCGACCAGCTCACGGCGGAAGAGCATGCCCATGTTGTCGGGCACGGTCGCGGCGATGTCGAGGTTGTGGGTGACGATCAGCATGGTGGCGTCGATCTGCGCGTTGAGGTCGATCAGCAGTTGCGAGAGGTAGGAGGTGCGCACGGGGTCGAGCCCGGAGTCCGGTTCGTCGCAGAGGATGATCTGCGGGTCGAGCACCAGGGCGCGGGCCAGGCCGGCCCGCTTGCGCATGCCGCCGGAGATCTCGCCCGGCAACTTGCCCTCGGCGCCGACGAGCCCGACCATGTCGATCCGCTCCATGACGATCCGGCGGATCTCGCTCTCCTTCTTCCGGGTGTGCTCGCGCAGCGGGAAGGCGATGTTGTCGAAGAGCGTCATCGACCCGAAGAGCGCGCCGTCCTGGAACATCAGCCCGAAGAGCTTGCGGGCCTCGTAGACCTCCCGCTCGGGGCTGTTGACCATGTCGACGCCGTTGACCAGGACGCGGCCGCGCTCCGGCTTGAGCAGGCCGATCACGGACTTGAGGAAGACGGTCTTGCCCGTGCCCGAGGGGCCCAGCATCACACTGACCTCGCCTGG
Source organism: Kitasatospora sp. McL0602 (assembly GCF_052076145.1). Taxonomy (NCBI): domain Bacteria; kingdom Bacillati; phylum Actinomycetota; class Actinomycetes; order Kitasatosporales; family Streptomycetaceae; genus Kitasatospora; species Kitasatospora sp. McL0602. Next base: position 751,356 of record NZ_CP197246.1, read on the forward strand.
CGGCAGCGTGAGCGTCACGTCCTGCCAGACGGTCTGCTGTCCGAAGGACTTCGTCAGACCTTCGACGATCACTTCGATTCCCATGACACCTCCCGGGGTTGGGGTTGAGAGCGAGCTACGGGGTCAGCGGCGGGTCGGCGGATCGGGGATGACGATCTCCGGTTCGCAGCCGTTGGGCTGGTCGCTGGTCGGGGTGCAGATCGCGCCCTGCATCAGGTTCAGCGAGTTGCCGGGCCCGGAGACGGCGGCCGTGAAGAGCGCGTCCAGGTCCTCGCCATGGCTGCCGCACCCGGAGAACGCCGGTACGTACAGGTCGGTCTGGCTCAGCGGGCCACCGCCCTGGAGGGTGTAGTCGGGCTTGCCGTCGCCGCCGCCCGGCAGGTAGCCGTCCTGCCGCCCCTTGAGCACCAGGTCGACCGGCGCGGAGGTGTGGCAGTTCGGCCCGACGTCGAGCGAGGTGCCGTTGACCCTGACGTCGTACAGGCGCATCGACTGGTAGCCGCTGATGGTGAACTCGCTCGGCTGGTTCCAGTTGGCGTTGCCCGTGGCGACGATGGTCAGCAGCGTGAGCGGGGTGAGTTCTAGCTTGGCGGTGGTCGGCACGAAGCCGTACGTGAGGAACGTGGTGTCGGCCACCGGGAGCTTCAACTCACCCAGGGAGTCGGCCTCGAAGTAGCCGGTGTTGTCGCCCCAGAGCATCACCAGCCGCCTGGTCAGGTTGAGGCCGACCAGCGAGGGCTTCTTCGTCGGGTCGTTGACGAGCGCGGCCTCGCCGAGCTTCGCGACGTTGGCGAAGCCGTCGGCATAGGCACAGGCGGGGACGGGCGGGAAGGGCGGGTCGTCCGGCCCCGGCAGCACCATCGCGCCCGGCGGCACCGGGGGCAGCCGGCGCTCGTCCAGGCGCCCGTCCGGAGGCTCCGGGCAGACGTCCACACCGGAGTGGACGGCGGGCCGCACCGTGATGCTCCCGCGCGGCGTCGACGCGGACGGGGCCGGAGACTGGGTCGGGGACGGGGTGACCTTCGGGCTCGGCGTGCCCGAGGCACTACCGGACGGACTGCCGGACGAGCTGCCGGACGGGCTCGTGGAGGCGGAGGGCGAAGAGGAGGACGAGGGCCCGGCTGTGGACTCCGACGGCGAGGGCTCGGCCGAGGGGTCGCCCGCCGCGACCTGGACCGTCCCCAACTGCGCACTCTGGCCCGGCTGCAGGGCGCAGGCGACGGGCATCCGTTCGGCGGCAGCGGTCGGCGCCGACGCAGCGGCCGACGGCGAGGCGGCGGGCGACGGCGAGGCAGCGGGCGGCGAGGCGGCGGGCGGTGTGCCCGGGGTGGCGCGCTGCACCAGCAGGTCCAGGGAGAGCGCCCCGGCGGCGAAGGTGACGGCGCCGCTGTCGGTCACCGTGACGGGCGCGACCGCACCGGCGAACACCAGCAGGCCACCACCCGGCCCTACCACCGGAGTTGGCGCCGCGACGAGCCCACCCCAGTCGGTCGTGAGCGCGGAGCTGCCCTGGCTGATCCGGGCGGCCAGGCTCGCCGTGCCGCCGACCGCCATCGTGCCGGCCGGCAGCGCCGCCGGAGGCACGGCCAGCCGGACGGTCAACCGGCCGGGCTGGAAGGGCTTTCCGGCCGCAGCAGCAGCCGGGTAGAGCTGCTCGATCTCGGCCGTCAGCGTCCGACTCCCGCCGGAGAAGCCGCAGTTGTACGTCAGTGGCAGCCGCGCCGACTGGCCGCCCGATGCGGAGTCGGTGCCGGGCAGCAGCCCCGCCAGCAGCCCGGCGGCGGCGACCGACGCCAGACGCACCGAGCGGCGCCGGCTCACTGCATCCCTCATCGCTGCACTCCTAGACCCCGGCCGGGGCCGGGGCGTGGCGGTGGTGGTGGTCCGGGGTGGCGGACGGGCGGCCGACCCGGGCTGAATTCGTTCGGGACGCAGGACACTACGGTCCGGTAACAAGCAGCGACAAGTGACCGTGCACAGGAAAGTTCAGCGATCCGACTGTGCGTTGTTTTCTTGTCATCCGATGACAAATTCGCACTGGCGTACTTGTCTTCGGATGAGTGGCGAAGGGCCTCGCGGGGCCCGGGACGGGCACCGCGAGGCCCGGCGGATCACGGCGAGGTGATCGTCTGCGCACCGTTGAGGACGTAGTTCGCGACGTAGTTCGACGCGTCCCCGTTGTTGAGCAGGCCGAGGCAGGAGCCCGACACGTTGTAGGCGTGCAGATCGCCGCCGCTGAGGCTCAGCGTGTGGCTGGAGTTGGTGTAGGTACCGTTGAGGGTCGCGGTCGAACCGCTGGTCGGGCCGCCGAAGTCGGCGGTGCAGCCGGCGCCGCTGATGTGGGCCTTGACCCCGGTGATCGTCCCGGAGGTGACGCCGGTCGTGGAGTTGTAGGTGGCCGCGTTCAGCGCCCAGGGCAGACCCTGCGCGGTGACGGAGAAGGTGATGCCGAGCGGGCCGGTGCAGCCCGTCCAACCGACGGACGTGATGGACGATATGCCCGTGCCCGAGAGGCCCGAGCCGCTGCCCAGCGTGCCCGCCGCACTGGAGGAGGAGCAGCTCAGCTGCGTGCCCGTCCTGGTGTCCGTCAGCTTGGGGGAGGTCGCCTTGGCCGTCCACGCCCCGCCGGGGGTGGCCGTCCAGGTGCCGGCGGCCGTGGCCGAACCGACGGTGAGCCCGAGCGCGGCGGTGAGCGCCGCGGCGGCAACTACGGTGGTCTTGGTCAGCTTGCGCACGTGCTGTTCCTTTCCGGGGAGTTGGCAGGCGTGATTCACGGAATTCCGGGCGCGGTTCGACGCTGGTATTCCGGGCGGCCCGCTGGCTGGGACGTTGCACCGAATCGACTCGGCCGCCGTCATGAATCTGGACGTTACGCACGGGTAACTGAGGGCGCAACACTCCGGTCAGAGATTCCCGGCGCGGACTTACCGGCGGGTATTTTCTTATCTCCCGTGCAACAGAACGGAGTTTGTCCTTGTGAGGAAATGAGCATCGCCGTCCGACGGCCCCTGCGCGGGCGGCAGCGGGCCCGCCGGGGCCCGCCGGGGCCCGGAGTCCACCGGACTGGAAGCTTTCCTGTCCGGGGTGCTGCGCCGCGCGGCCGGGTGGTCTATCTTTCACGATGCCGCAACAAGTTTGTACGCTACGCGCCCTGGGCTCCCCCGAGCCCGACGATCCGAGCCCGACAGTCCAAGTCCGAGCCCGAGAAGCCCGAGGGGCAGTCATGGCCGTGGCACGACAGCCCCCCGAGCACGCCGAGCCGCTGGGGCCGATCCCACGTGAGTTCGCCGCCGTGATGCGGCCCGAACTCCCCAGTCTGCTCAAGGAGATGGCCTCCGAGATCGTCGCGGCCATCCCCGAGTACGGGCAGCTGCTGGAGGGGCCGAACGCCCGGGTCATCCGGGTCGGCATCGAGCAGAACATCGCCACCTTCGTCGACCAGATCGCCGCCCCCACCGCCACCACCTCCTTACGCGACGACATCTGCCGCCGTTTCGGGCGGTTCGAGGCGTACGAAGGACGCAGCCTCGACATGCTCCAGGCCGCGTACCGGATCGGCTGTCAGGTCGCACTGCGCCGCGTCCGTACCGTCGGCAAGCGCTACAACCTGTCGGTGACGGTGATGCTCGCCTTCGCCGACGCGCTCTTCGCCTACATGGGCGACATCGCCGAACTCTCCCGCGAGGGCTACCAGCAGGCGATGACCGAGCTCGGCGAGGAGCCCGACAACCGGCGCCGACGGCTGCTGCGGCGCATCCTCACCGGCTCCGCCGTCGCCCACAGCTCCCTCAACGAGCTTGCCGAGCACGCCGGTTGGCCGCTGCCCCAGGTAGTCACCCTGGTCGCGTTACGGGCCGGTGCCACCCCCGCCCGAGCGGCCCTCGACCGGGACATCCTGGTCGACTTCGGCGACCCCGAGCCGCACCTGCTCATCCCCGGCCCGCTGGACGAGCGGCGGCGCGACGCGCTCGGCACGGCGCTGGCCGGCTGCCGCGCGGCCCTCGGTCTGACGACGCCGCTCGGCGAGGCGGCCGACTCGCTGCGCTGGGCCCGGCACACCCTCGCCCTGGCCGAGAGCGGCATGATCCCCGACCAGCCGCTCACCCGCTCCGAGGACCACCTGCTACCGCTCTGGCTGCTCGGTGACCCGGGCCTGGTACGCCAGTTGGCCGACCGCTACCTCGCCCCGCTGACCTCGCTCACCCCGGCCCAGCGGCACCGCCTGATCGACACCCTCCGCACCTGGCTCACCACCCGGGGCACGGCCGCCCAGATGGCCGAGATCCTCGGCGTCCACCCGCAGACCGTCCGCTACCGGATGCGGCTCCTGGACCGCGCGTTCGGCCCCCAACTGACCGACCCCGACGGCCGGTTCGCCACCGAGGTCGCCCTGCGCGCACTTCACCTGGGTCAGTAGCCGACGTACGGCTTCCCGTGGCTGACGGCCTTCACGCCCGGCACGTTGTCGATAGACCCGTAGGTGCTGAGCGAGTAGCGCACCCCGGCGATGATGTTGTCGACCGGGTTGTAGATGTCGCCGTGGCCGGGGAGGGCGTGCGCGCCGAAGGTCGAGTCGATGGTCTGCATCAGGCCCTTGGAGGGGTGGCCCGCCTTGGCGTTGCTGTCCCAGTTGTTGATCGCGCGCGGGTTGCCGCTCGACTCGTGCTCGATCATCAGCAGCACGCCCTCGGCGTTGAGCTTGTCGGCGGGCACGCCGTTGGCCTTCAGGATGTCGAACGCCTGGTTGATCCAGGCCGTCACCTGCTCGCGGTTGGCGTAGTTGCCCTTGGGCACCGACGAGTGGCCGCCGTCCCCACCCGAAACACCGGACCCGCCCGAACCACTCGAACCGCCCGAACCACTCAAACCACTCGACCCTGAGCCCGAGCCCGAGCCGCCGGAGGAGCCCGAGCCGCCGGAGGAGTGCTTGGGCGGCGGCACCGGCGCGTGCTTGCCGCCGTGGTGCAGGTGCCGTGCGGCCTCCGCGTCGGCCTCGCGGTAGTTCTTCGCGCACGCGGTGATACCGGCCGCATCCTTGTGCAGCTCGGCGGCCAGGCTCGCGGCCGAGCGCCCGGCATCCTTGACGACGCTCTCGACCTCGACCACCAGCTCGGCGGCCAGCAGCCCCCTGGTCAGCAGCGTCGTCAGCTCGGCCTTGCCGAACTCACCGAGCACCGCCTCGACCTTGCGGGCCAGCTGCTCCAGCTTGGCCGCCTCGGCCTGCCAGCTGCCCGCCAGCCGGTCGAGCTGCTCGGGCGAGACCCGGTAGTGCGCTTCGCCTGACATGTCGTCCGTCCCCCGTGTTTCCTCGTCCACCTACCTGGCCGTACCTGGCCAGACCTAGGCCGTACCGCAGGGCTACAGCAGCCCGCCCGCGACGACCACCGCGCCCGCCGCCCCGGCCGCGCCGTCCAGCTCGCGGATCAACTGGTGCAGCTCCTGGACCCGCCGGGTGGCGTGCTCGTGGAAGGCGTCGGCGGCGCTGCCCGTCCACTGCACCGAGCCCCGGGCCCGCTCCAGCTCCTGGGCGATCTCGCCCGCCTGGCCGGCCAGCGCCTCCAGCTCCGCCCGGATGTGTCCGAGCGGAGCGTCGCCGATCAGCCCGGCGATGCCCCTGCCGATCTCCTTGCCGATGTCTCCGACACCACTCATCCCTGCTCAACCCCCGTATGCGATCGTCGGCCTGTTCCGCCGTCAACCGCTGTCGGCCGGTCAGGCACCACGCTCCGCGAGGCTACTGCGCGGCCCGTCCGGCAGGCAATCCGTCGGCGGTCCAGGGCTGGGCAGGGGCCGGGCCGGGGTCGCCCCGCCCTCCCGCCGGGCCCGAGCCGACCGGCCCCGGGTAGGCTGCGGCTGCCCCTTTCCGACCTGTAACCGTCCGACCTGCGACCTTCCCACCTGCGAGAAACCGAGGAGAGCCCGTTGGCGACCGCCGCTGCGCCGAGCCGGCCGATCACCGTCGTCGGGCTGGGTGCCGACGGCTGGGCCGGGCTCACCGAGACCGCCCGGGAGTCGCTGCTCGACGCCGAGGCCGTGATCGGCGCCCCCCGCCAGCTCGGCCTGCTGCCCGCCGAGGTACGCGCCGCCCGGGTGCCCTGGCCCTCCCCCCTGCGCCCGGCCGTGCCCGCGCTGCTCGCCGCGCACGCCGGGCAGCGCCTCGCAGTGCTGGCCAGCGGCGACCCGATGTTCTACGGCATCGGCCGCGCCCTGGCCGAGGTCGTCGGCCCGGCGGCGCTGCGGGTGCTGCCGCACCCCTCCTCCGTCAGCCACGCCTGCGCCCGCCTCGGCTGGCCCGCCGAGGACACCGAGGTGGTCAGCCTGGTCGGCCGCCCGCTCGACACCCTCACCCTCGCGCTGCACCCGGGCCGCCGCCTGCTGGTGCTCAGCGCCGACGCCACCACCCCCGCCGCCGTCGCCGCCCTGCTCACCGATCGCGGCTACGGCCCCAGCCGCCTGCACGTCCTGGAGCAGCTCGGCGGCCCGGCCGAGCAGCAGCGGACGGGCTCCGCCGAGAGCTGGCCCCACCCGGCGGGCGACCCGCTGAACATCGTCGCCGTGGAGTGCGCCGCCACCCCCGACGCACGGCGCCTGCCCCTCGTGCCGGGCCTGCCGGACGACGCGTACGAGTCGGACGGGCAGCTCACCAAGCGGCACGTCCGGGCCGCGACGCTGGCGACCCTCGCGCCGAGGCCCGGCGAGCAGCTCTGGGACGTCGGCGGCGGTTCGGGCAGCATCGCGATCGAGTGGCTGCGGGCGCACCGGACCTGCCGGGCCGTCAGCGTCGAGCGGGACGCCGTCCGGGCCGGGCGGATCGCCCGGAACGCCGCCGCGCTCGGCGTGCCGCGCCTCCAGGTGGTCACCGGACCGGCCCCGGCGGCCCTCGCCGGGCTTCCGACCCCCGACGCCGTCTTCGTCGGCGGCGGCCTGACCGCCCCCGGCCTGCTCGAAGCCTGCTGGGCCGCACTGCCCGCCGGCGGACGGCTGGTCGCCAACACCGTGACGCTGGAGTCCGAGGCGCTGCTGACCGAGTGGTACCGCCGCCACGGCGGCGACCTGCTGCGCCTCGCCGTCGCCCATGCGGTGCCGGTCGGCGGCTTCACGGGCTGGCGGCAGGCGATGCCGGTCACCCAGTGGTCGGCCGTCAAGCCCGCATCCGCACTTCACCCGCGAGGAGAGTCCGCGTGACCGTCCACTTCATCGGGGCCGGCCCCGGCGCCGCCGATCTGATCACCCTCCGGGGCCAGCGCATCCTGGCCGCGAGCAGCGTCTGCCTGTACGCGGGCAGCCTGGTGCCGCGCGAGCTCCTCGCCGAGTGCCCGCCCGGCGCCCGGCTGGTCGACACCGCCGGGCTCGACCTCGACCAGATCATCGCCGAGATCGTCCGCGCCCACGAGGAGGGCCACGACGTCGCCCGCCTGCACTCCGGCGACCCGTCGGTCTTCAGCGCCGTCGCCGAGCAGATGCGGCGGCTCGACGCGGTGGGCATCCCGTACGACGTCGTCCCCGGCGTTCCCGCCTTCGCGGCGGCGGCTGCGGCGCTCAAGCGCGAGCTGACCGTGCCGACCGTCGGCCAGACGGTCATCCTCACCCGGGTCTCCCGCCAGGCCACCCCGATGCCCGAGGGCGAGGACCTCGCCACCCTCGGCCGCAGCGGCGCCCTGCTCGTCCTGCACCTGGCCACCCGCTACGTCGACAGCGTGGTGGACGAGCTGCTGCCGCACTACGGCGCCGACTGCCCGGCCGCCGTCGTCGCGATGGCCAGCCGCCCGGACGAACTGATCCTGCGCGGCACCCTCGGCGACATCGCCGCCCAGGTCAAGGAGGCCGGTGTCATCCGCACCGCCGTCATCCTGGTCGGCCGCACCCTCGGCGCAGCCGGGTTCCGCGACAGCCACCTCTACTCCACCGACCGCCACCGCTGCTAGCCGCCGCAGGCGGCCGGGGGCGCGGGGAACTGCGCGAACAGCCACTCCCACGCCCCCGGACTGCTCCTCAGACCTCAGGAGGCACCCCGTTGCGCACGTCGGCTCCGGGGTGCTCAGTTGCTCGGCAAGCCCGAGTACCGGCCGCAGTCTCCCGTTTCGCGCTGTTCCCCGCGCCCCTGCTTCGCATCGCTCGCCGCGAGGCTTCAGCCGGCCTGCCCGACGATCGTCCCGGCCCGGTCGATGCAGATCACGTCGACGGCGACCGGCGACCCCCGCAGGACGTCCAGCGCCGTCTGCCGGGCGGCCTCCGCGACGAGGTCGCCGAGCGGCACGTCGGCCGCCGTGCAGAGCTGGACGGCCTCCAGCCCGGTGTTGGCCCCGGCGACCGCCGCCACCAGGGCGGCGTCTGCGCCGCCCACCCGGGCCAATTCGGCGAGGTAGCCCTTGTCGACCTGGGAGCGGGCCGAGTGCAGGTCGAGGTGCCCGGCGGCGAGCTTGGACAGCTTCGCGAAGCCCCCGGCAATGGTCAGCCGCGCGACCGGGTGCCGCTTCAGGTACTTGAGCACGGCCCCGGCGAAGTCCCCCATGTCCAGCAGGGCGTCCTCGGGCAGGCCGTGCACAGCGACGGCGACCTTCTCGCTGGTGGAGCCGGTGCACCCGGCGACGTGCGTACGACCTGCCGCCCGTGCGACGTCCACGCCGCGCCGGATGGAGTCGATCCAGGCCGAGCAGGAGTACGGCACCACGATGCCGGTCGTCCCGAGGATCGAGAGGCCGCCGAGGATCCCCAGGCGCGGGTTCCAGGTGGAGCGGGCGATCTCCTCTCCCCCGTCGACCGAGACCGTCACCTCGACGTCGCCGCTCACGCCGTGGCGGTCGGCGATCCCCGCCACCGCGTCCCGGATCATCTGCCGGGGCACGGGGTTGATCGCCGGTTCCCCGACCGGCAGCGGCAGCCCGGCCTTGGTGACCGTCCCGACCCCCGGCCCGGCCCGGAAGACCACCCCGGTGCCGGGGAGCCCGGCCCGTACGGTCGACCGGATCAGCGCGCCGTGGGTGACGTCCGGGTCGTCCCCGGCGTCCTTCACCACCCCGGCCATTGCCTGATCATCCGTCAGTTCCTCGACCGCCAGCGCGAATTCCGGCTGCTGGCCCTTCGGCAGGGTGATCTGCACCGGGTCGGGGAATTCCCCGCCGAGCAGCGCCTCGTACGCGGCGGCGGTCGCGGCCGTCGCGCAGGCGCCCGTCGTCCAGCCGTGCCGCAACCCGCTGCTCTTCAGCTGACCGGCCCGACCGCCCGTCACCGCACCGCCGTCAGTCACCGCACCGCCGTCAGTCACCGCACCGCTGTCAGTCACCGCACTGCCATCCGCTGCCGTCTCACCCACGAAGATCCCCTGGAGTCCCGATGCCCGTAGCGGCTGCTGCCCACCACGTCCTGATCCTCGGCGGCACCACGGAGGCCCGCCGCCTGGCTGCCGAACTGGCCGCCGACCCGGCGCTGGAGGTCACCAGTTCGCTGGCGGGGCGGGTGGCCGAGCCCCGGCTGCCCGCCGGGGAGGTGCGGATCGGCGGGTTCGGCGGGGCGTCCGGGCTCGCCGCCTGGCTGCGCGAGCAGCACGTGGACGCGCTCATCGACGCCACCCATCCCTTCGCCGAGGTCATCAGCCGTAACGCGGCCCTCGCGGCCGCCGAGACCCATGTTCCCCTGCTCGCCCTGCGCCGCCCCAGCTGGGTACCGGTTCCGGGGGACGACTGGCACCCGGTCGGCTCCCTCCACGAGGCGGCCGCCGCGCTGCCCGGCCTGGGCAGCCGGGTCTTCCTGACCACCGGCCGCCTCGGGCTGTCCGCCTTCGCCGGGCTCACCGAGCTGTTCTTCCTCGCCCGTTCGGTGGACGCGCCCGAGGCGCCGATGCCGCCCCGCACCGAAGTGCTGCTCGACCGGGGCCCGTTCACCCTCGACGGCGAGCGGGCCGTGCTGCGCGAGCACCGCATCGACGTGCTGGTCACCAAGGACAGCGGCGGCGCCGCCACCGCCCCCAAGCTGACCGCCGCCCGCGAGCTCGGCCTCCCGGTGGTGGTCGTCCGCCGCCCGACCCCGCCGGCCGGCCTCCCCGAGGCCCCGGACGTCGCCGCCGCCGTCGCCTGGCTGACCGCGACGCTCTGACCGAGCCCCTCTGACCTGGGAGGCTTGACTTCCGTCCGCTGCGGAATGAACATTCATTCCGTGACTGCGAAACCCGCGAAGCCCCGAGCCAAGGGCGATCTCTCCCAGCTGCTCCTCGACACCGCCATCGAGCTCTTCGCCGAGCGCACCTACGAGGGCACCCAGGTGCCGGCCGTCGCCCAGCGGGCCGGGGTCGGGGTCGGCAGCATCTACCGGTACTTCCCCGGGAAGGAGGCGCTCGGCAACGCGGCGTTCCAGTACGCCAAAGGGGGCCTGCTCGCGGAGCTGGCCGCCGCGCACACCGAGGGCGGGCCGGTCGGGTCGACCCGGGAGGAGTTCGGCCGGCTCTGGCGGGGCCTCACCCGCTACGCGGGCCGCCACCACGCGGCCTTCGTCTTCCTGGAGCACCAGCAGCACGACACCTTCCTCGCTCCCGAGAGCCTGGCACTCGCGGCCGAGGTCGACAGCTTCGCCACCGACTTCATCGTGCGCGGCCAGCAGGCGGGCGAACTCCGCGACGGTGAACCGCAGTTGATCGTCGCGCTCGCGCTAGGCGCGTTCGCCGGGCTGGTCAAGCACCTCCCTCCGGGCGGCATCGCCACCCTTCCCCCCGAGGCTCTCACCCAGGCCGAAGACGCCGTCTGGGCCCTCCTGCACCGAGAGGCAACCGCATGAGCACCCCGCGCCCCACCTCCGTCCTGATCACCGGCTGCTCCTCCGGCATGGGCCGCAGCACCGCCCTGGCCCTGCACCGGCTCGGCCACCACGTGTACGCGACCGCCCGCCGCCCCGAGACGCTCGCCGAGCTGGCCGCCGAGGGGCTCACCGTCCTCCCGCTCGACGTCACGGACGAGACCTCGATGGCCGAGGCCGTCGCCCGGGTCGAGGCCGACCACGGCGCGGTCGGGCTGCTGGTCAACAACGCCGCGTACGGGCTGCACCTGCCCGTCGAGCTGGCCTCGCCCGAGGAGGTCCGGGCACAGTTCGACACCAACGTCTTCGGGCTCGTCCGGATGACCCAGCTCGTCCTGCCCGGCATGCGGCGGGCCGGCCGTGGCCGGATCGTCAACATCTCCTCGATGGGCGGCCGGTTCTCCCCGCCCGGCGGCGCCTTCTACCACGCGACCAAGCACGCGGTGGAGGCCATCAGCGACTCGCTCCGGCTGGAGGTCGCGCCCTTCGGCGTCGAGGTCGTGGTCGTCCAACCCGGTCCCACCATCACCGAGTTCGCCGGTACGGCGGTCGAGACCATGCAGACCTCGGCCGACCCCCAGGACCCGTACGGCAGCTTCCGCGCCCAACTCGCCGACATGTACGCCCACAAGGCCTTCCGCCGCCGCAACGGCGCCGTCCCGGCCGAGGCCGCCGTCAAGGTGATCGTCCGCGCGGCGACCACCGCGCGCCCCCGGGCCCGGTACGCCATCGGCGCGATGGCCCGCGCCATCATGATCGCCCGCCGGGCCCTGCCGGACGCCGCCTTCGACGCGGTCATCCGCTCGAACTTCCCGGTGCCGTCGAGTCGCTGAGTTCCACGCGGGTCGCCTGCAGCTACTCCGCCCAGCTGACCAGGAAGGCCCGGACCGCCGCGATCCGGGGGTGGCTGGGCTCCAGCAGCCGTTCGGCGTCCGCGAGCAGCTCGGTAGCGGCGGTGAGCGCGCGCTCGAGGTCTCCGAGGGCGGCCGTGGCACGGGCCAGCTGGAGGCGGGTGGAGAGCGTGTGCGGGTGGTCCGGGCCGAGCAGGCGGCTCCGGTCGGCCGCCAGCGCGGCGAGTTCGGCCTCCGCCTCGGCGGGGCTGCCGGTGAGCAGCGCGAACCACGCCCAGGCCCCGCGCACCGCCAGCGTGTGCGGGTCGTCCGGGCCGAGGAGGGCGGCGGCGTCCGTCGCCAGCAGGGACAACTCCATCTGGGCGGAGGTTAGTTCGCCGCCGCAGCCCCGGTACCAGGCCAGGCTGCGCCGGGTCGCCAGGGTCTGTGCGTGTCTGCTGCCGAGCGCCCGTTCACGGTCGCCGAGCAGGGCCCGCAACTGCCGGACGGCTCCGGCGGTGTCACCCGACTCGCCGGTGTAGTAGGCGAGTTGGTGCCGGGCGGCCAGGGTGTCCGGGTGGTCGGCGCCGAGCCCACGGGTGGTGTCGGCCACCAGGGTGGCGAACAGCTGCGCGGCCTCGGTGGCCTTGCCCGACTCGCCGGTGAAAAAGGCCAGTTGATGGCGGGCGGCCAGGGTGTCGGGGTGGTCGGCGCCGAGCGTCTCGGTGCGCTGCCGGAGGATCGGCCCGAGCGCCTGGACGGCCCGCGCGGGCTGCCCGGAGTCGCCGAGGACGATCGCGAGGGCGAAGTCGGCGCCGGGTACGGCTCCTTCGCAGGCGCGGCGCAGCGCGACGGTGGCCCGGCCGAGTCTGGATTCCTGGTGGGCGACCAGCCCGAGGTCGTAGCAGTCCTCGGGGCCGACCCGGGGCAGCAGCCCGTCCCACAGGTGATCGGGCACCGGCCGCAGGCCGGGGGTGTCGAGCAGGTAGTCGAAGGCCGTCCAACCGGTGCCGGCGCTGCCGATCAGCAAGCTGCTGGTGGCGTGTGCCGCCTGGCTCGCCCAGGAGACCGCCGGGCCGAGCGGCTCCGGTTTCAGCGCCTCGCCGCCGCGCGCGGCCAGGTAGGGCTGGTGCAGTTCGGCCAGCCACTCCTGCGGCAGCGGGCGGCGCAGGCCGAGCCGTCGGCAGTCGACGGCGGCGGCGACGAGCGCCGCACCGCGCGGGTTGGCCCCGGGCGCCCAGCCGTCCCGCCAGGAGTCGAGCAACGCGGGCCCGGAGGCCAGCACCTCCGAGACCCCGAACCGGCGGCTGCTGCGCAACGCCCTCTCGATCCGGGGGTCTTCGGCCAGCAGCCTGGCCCGGTCGCACTCCGGCCCACTCCACCGGCGGGCGATCCGGATCGCCCTGGCAGCCTGGACGACACCGCGCTCAGTGCGCCAGAGGTCGCGGTCCGAGCCGGTGAGGCGGCTCTCCTCACGGGCGTCGTAGCGGCGGTGCTCCTCCGTCCGCATGGTGGCCACCACCGTGACGCGGCCGGGGCGTTCGGCCAGCAGCTCGCCCAGCTCCTGCCCGGTCAGCCCACCCGCGCCGAGGTAGCTCTCCAGGTCGTCCAGCCAGAGCAGGCTGTCGCGGCGCCGGCGGCGGATCTGCTCGAACGCGAGCGGCAGCGCGTCCTTCCCCAGCGGCCGGACGAAGAGCCGCTCCGGGAAGAGCTCCCGCACGGTCTCGTACGCGAGCCGGGTCTTGCCCGCCGTCGACTCACCGAGGATCAGCACGAACTGGTGGTCCTTCAGGGCCTGCCGTAGCTCCGGCTCGGCGTCCCGGGCGATGTACGCGGGCGCTCCGTCGGCCGACCACTCGGCCGGGTGCACCCCGACCGCCACCGGGTCGTCGACCTGCGCCACCAGCGGCAGCCGCCCCGCCCGCCCCCGCGTCAGCGCACCCCGGGCCGGCCGGCCACCCTCCTCGCCCCGCCCGGCCACCCGGTCCGCGAGGTAGCCGAGCCCGGCCGCCACCGCCCCGATGCCGACGGCGGGGGCACCGGAGAGCCACACCTGCGAGACAACCGCGGCGGCAACCCCCAGCGACATCACCCCGGCATAGACCGGCCACCCCGAACTCCGGATTCCCACAACCCAGTTGACCACACCCGCCAGGCACTATCCAGGGGCGCGAAAGAGCACGCACAGGAGGGACGGCGCAGCGCCGTCCCTCCTGATCGCGTACGGTTCGCCCCGCCCCTGGCGCGGGCGGTCAGACCGGCGGGTAGCGGCGCGGGGTCCAGACGACCTCGGTGCCGTCGTCACGCTGGACGGCCTGGGTCTGCGAGGAGCCGATCAGCAGGATGGTCCGCATGTCGACCTGCGCCGGGTCGAGTTCGCCGAGGCGGACGGTGCGGACGCGCTCGGTCGGGCCGCCGACGTCGCGGGCCATCACCACGGGGGTGTCGAAGGCGCGGTGTTCGAGCAGCAGGTCGCGGGCCAGGCCGACCTGGGTGGTGCGGCTCTGCGAACCGGGGTTGTAGAGCGCGAGGACGAGATCGGCCGAGGCGGCGGCGCGCAGCCGCTGGGCCACGACCTCCCACGGCTTGAGCCGGTCGGAGAGCGAGACCACGGCGTAGTCGTGGCCGAGCGGCGCACCGGCGCGGGAGGCGGCGGCGTGCGCGGCGGTCATGCCGGGCAGGATGCGCACCGGCACCGAGCGGTACGGGTCGGCGCAGGCGGCCTCCAGCACGGCGGTGGCCATCGCGAAGACGCCCGGGTCGCCGGAGGAGACGACGGCGACGCGGCGACCGCGCCGGGCCAGGTCGAGGGCGAACTCGGCGCGCTCGGCCTCGACCTTGTTGTCCGAGCCGTGCCGCAGCTGCCCGGCCCGGACGGGCACCCGGTCGATGTAGGTGGTGTAGCCGACCAGGTCGGTGGCGTTGGCCAGCGCGCCCCGCGCCTCGGGGGTCAGCCAGAGCGGCCCGGCCGGGCCGGTCCCGACCACGACGACCTCACCGATCTCCGACTCAGAAACCTCCGCGACCCCGCCCGCCGCAACGCGACTTGGCAGCACCGCGACCGAGAAGTACGGCACGCTCTCGGGGTCGACCTCCGCCAGCGGGGCCGTCCGCTCCCCCGCCATGGTGGCCCGCTCGACGTACTGGGCCTCCGCCAGTCGGCCGGAGCGCTCGAGCGCTCGCCGGACGGCGGGGAAGGTGCGGCCGAGCTTCATGATCACGGCGGAGTCGGTGCTCGCCAGCCGGGCCGTCAGCTCCTCCTCGGGGAGGGTGCCCGGGATGATGGTGAGCACCTCCTCCGCCTCGACCAGCGGCTTCCCGAGCCGGGCGGCGGCGGCGCTGACGGAGGTCACCCCGGGCACCACCTCGGTCGGGTAGCGGTGCGCGAGGCGCTTGTGCATGTGCTGGTACGAGCCGTAGAAGAGCGGGTCGCCCTCGGCGAGCACCACCACGTCGCGGCCCGCGTCGAGGTGTGCCGCGAGCCGGGCCGAGGCCTCCTCGTAGAAGTCGTCCAGCGCACCCCGGTAGCCGCCGGGGTGGTCGGTGGTCTCGACCGTGATCGGGTAGACCAGCTTCTCCTCGATCTGACTGCCCGTCAGATAGCGCTCGGCGATCGACCGGGCGATCGAGCGGCCGTGCCGGGCGCTGTGGTACGCCACCACGTCGGCCTTGCCGATCAGCGCGGCCGCCCGGACGGTGATCAGCTCCGGGTCACCCGGCCCGAGGCCGACTCCGTAAAGGTGGCCTGTCTGATGCTCCGTCACTCTTCTTCACTCGCAATCGCGTTGATGGCGGCAGCGGCTATCGCACTGCCGCCACGACGGCCCCGCACCACCAGGTGCTCCAGGCCCGAGGGGTGCGCCGCCAGCGCCTCCTTGGACTCGGCCGCGCCGATGAAGCCGACCGGCACGCCGATCACGGCGGCCGGGCGCGGGGCACCGGCCTCGATCATCTCGAGCAGGCGGAAGAGCGAGGTCGGGGCGTTGCCGACGGCGACGACCGCGCCCTCCAGGCGGGGCAGCCAGAGCTCCATCGCGGCGGCGCTGCGGGTGTTGCCCATCTTCTTCGCCAGCTCGGGCACCGAGGGGTCGGAGAGCGTGCAGACCACCTCGTTGTCGGCGGGCAGCCGCTTGCGGGTGACCCCGCTGGCGACCATCGAGACGTCGCAGAGGATCGGCGCCCCGGCGCGCAGCGCGGCCCGCGCGTCGGCGACCACCCCGGGCGACCAGAGCAGGTCGGCGACCAGGTCGGTCATCCCGCAGGCATGGATCATCCGCACCGCGACCTGGGCGACGTCGGCCGGCAGCCCGGCCAGGTCGGCCTCGGCCCGGATGGTGGCAAAGGACTGGCGGTAGATCGCCGCGCCGTCCTTCTCGTACTCGATCACTTCATCCTCCGGGCCTTGGCCACTGCTTCGGCCATCTGCTCTGTCGTCACTTCTGCTGGAACATCTTCTGGGACACCTGCTGGAGTACCTGCTGGAGTAGCTGCTGGAGCACCTGCGGTCGCGGCCGCCCCCACGACGGCCACCCGGTAGCCCTGCCCAGTCGCGAGCACGTCCACCCACTCCCCGGCAGGGTGCCCGCACCGCCGTTCGCAGCCCGACCAGTGCACGGGCAGCAGCCCGCCGCCGTGTGAGGCGTCGAGCGCCGAGGTCGCGTCAGCCCGTACGTCGGCGAGCGACTTGGCGCAGCCGGGGGCGCCGGTGCAGGCGCTGGCGCGCTCCCAGGCCGTGCCGGGGGTCGTCCGCAGCCCGGCCGCCGCCAGCTCCGCGAGCCGCTCGGGGGCGGCGCCGGGCAGCACCACCGTCCGCCAGGGCGTGACGCGCAGTGAGCCCGCCGAGGCGTCCGCGAGCGACCGCCACTGCGCGGCGCTCACCCGCCCGAACTGCAGGCCGACGGACAGCCCGCCCGGCAGCACCCCGACCTGCGGAGCGGCCACGGCGAGGACCGGCAGCGGCTCGGAGCCCGGGGGCAGCGGCAGTTCGCGTACGTGCCAGGCCCGCATGCCCGCGTCCCGGACGGCGTCCAGGAACTCCCGGGCCGCCTCCAGTGCGTGCTGCACGGCCTCATCGGGCGGCACCCGGCGGGCCGTGGCGGCTCGGCCGAGGCGCAGCAGGGCGCCGCCGTCGGGGGTTGCGATCAATGTCACATCGGCGTCGAGGGTGGCGACGTCGCCGCGCCCGTCGTCGAGGGCGAAGAGGAACTTGCCGGACAGGGCGGCGGCCCAGCCGCTCGCGCAGAGCGCGGCGTCGAGCTCGCGCGTCCAGCGCTGGACGTCGGCGTGCCCGTCGCCGTCGAGACCGGCGGCCGGGGAGGCGACGATGTTGCGGACGCGTTCGTGGGTGTCCGAGGGGAGCAGCCCGGCGGCGCGCAACCGGCGGCCGAGTTCGAGGCCGGAGTCGGCGGGCAGGCCACGGAGTTGGACGTTGCCGCGGGAGGTGGTCTCCAGCGCTCCGTCGCCGAGTTCGCTCGCGGCGTCGGCCAGTGCGCGCGCCTGACGGTCCGTCAGAAGTCCGCCCGGTATCCGGACCCGGGCGAGGGCTCCGTCGTCGGCCGTGTGCAGACGAAGGGCCCCGGGGCAGGCGTCCGAGCGCGCGCGGTCGGGCGCGCCGGGGCCCGGCTCGGCGGTGTCGGGTCGGGGTGACATGGCGGCGAGCATACCCACGATCCGCCGTCGTACCGCTGCCGTGTGGATCACACCCGATCCGATGGCTCCCTGTCCCCGCCCATCACCACCCCGTACGATGCTCCCGGGCTCGTCTCGCGGCGGGCCCACGCCAGCGACGGCGCCAAGGGGAGGAAACCGGTGCAATACCGGTGCGGTCCCGCCACTGTGACCACGGCTCACCGGCCGTGGGAGCCAGGAACTCCTGCCGTCCTCGACAAGCCCCCACCAGGGGTATCCCACGGGGCGCGGACCCCGAGGAAGGCAAGACCTATGCGCCGCTGTCGCACGCCCCTGCTCCCAGAGCCGTCTCTCGCCGTGCCGTCGCATCTCACTCCTTCGCTCCCTGCCGCTCGGGGCGTCTTCGTGGCCGGGAGGGCCTCCGCATGATCCTTCTCCTTTCGACCTCCGACACCGACCTGCTGAGCGCCCGTGCCTCGCAGGGCCCGGTCGACTTCCGCCTCGGCAACCCGGCCCGGCTCACCGCCGAGGCGCTGCCCGAGCTGCTGGAGGGCACCGAGCTGGTGGTCGTCCGGCTGCTCGGCGGGCGCCGGGCCTGGCAGGAGGGTCTGGACGCGCTGCTCGCGGGCCCCCGCCCGGTGATCGTGCTGACGGGTGAGCAGGCCCCGGACGCCCAGCTGATGGAGCTCTCCACCGTCCCCGCCGGGATCGCCGCCGAGGCGCACGCCTACCTCGCGCACGGCGGCCCGGCCAACCTGGCCGAGCTCGGCGCCTTCCTCTCCGACACCGTGCTGCTGACCGGCCACGGCTTCGCCGCGCCCGCCTCCGCGCCCGAGTGGGGCCCGCTGGAGCGCACCGCCGCCGACACCGACGGCCCGGTCATCGCGGTCCTCTACTACCGCGCCCACCACATGAGCGGCAACACCGCCTTCGTCGAGACGCTCTGCCAGGCCATCGAGGCCAAGGGCGCCCGGCCGAGGCCGCTCTACTGCTCCTCGCTGCGCGGCGCCGACGCCGATCTGCTGGCCGAGCTGGGCCGGGCCGACGCGATCGTCACCACCGTCCTCGCGGCGGGCGGCACCCGCCCGGCCGACGCCCAGGCGGGCGGCGACGAGGAGGCGTGGGACGCGGGCGCGCTCGCCGCCCTGGACCGCCCGATCCTCCAGGCGCTCTGCCTGACCTGGTCCCGCGCCGCCTGGGAGTCCAGCGACGACGGCCTCTCGCCGCTGGACACCGCGACGCAGATCGCCGTCCCCGAGTTCGACGGCCGCCTGATCACCGTCCCGTTCTCCTTCAAGGAGCTGGACGAGGACGGCCTCACCGTCTACGCCGCCGACCCCGAGCGGGCCGCCCGCGTCGCGGGCATCGCCGTCGCCCACGCCCGGCTGCGCTACACCCCGGCCGCCGAGCGCCGCCTGGCCCTCGTCCTGTCCGCGTACCCGACCAAGCACGCCCGGGTCGGCAACGCGGTGGGCCTGGACACCCCGGCCAGCGCGATGCGCCTGCTCGCCCGCCTGCGCGCCGAGGGCATGGACCTCGGCACCGACCTGCCGGGCCTGGACATCACCGGCGACGGCCACGAGGGCGACGCGCTGATCCACGCCCTGATCTCGGCCGGCGGCTACGACCAGGACTGGCTGACGGAGGACCAGCTCGCCCGCAACCCCGTCCGCATCCCGGCCGCCGACTACCGCCGCTGGTACGCGACCCTCCCCGAGGGCCTGCGCACCCACGTCGAGGAGCACTGGGGCCCGGCGCCGGGCGAGCTGTACGTCGACCGCTCGCAGAACCCGGACGGCGACATCGTGCTCGCGGCCGTCCGCTCGGGCAACCTGCTCGTGCTGATCCAGCCGCCGCGCGGCTTCGGCGAGAACCCGGTCGCGATCTACCACGACCCGGATCTCCCCCCGAGCCACCACTACCTGGCCGCCTACCGCTGGATCGCGGCCGCGCAGGAGGACGGCGGCTTCGGCGCCCACGCGGTCGTCCACCTCGGCAAGCACGGCAACCTGGAGTGGCTGCCCGGCAAGACCGCCGCGCTCTCCGCCGACTGCGGCCCGGACGCCGTGCTCGGCGACCTCCCGCTGGTGTACCCCTTCCTGGTCAACGACCCGGGCGAGGGCACCCAGGCCAAGCGCCGCGCCCACGCGACGCTGGTCGACCACCTGGTGCCGCCGATGGCCCGCGCCGACTCGTACGGCGACATCGCCCGGCTGGAGCAGCTGCTCGACGAGCACTCCAACATCGCCGCGATGGACCCGGCCAAGCTGCCCGCGATCCGCGCCCAGATCTGGACGCTGATCCAGGCCGCCCGGCTCGACCACGACCTCGGGCTGAAGGAGCGCCCCGAGGACGAGGGCTTCGACGACTTCCTGCTGCACGTCGACGGCTGGCTCTGCGAGATCAAGGACGCCCAGATCCGCGACGGCCTGCACGTGCTCGGCCAGGCCCCCGCCGGGGTCGACCGGGTCAACATCGTGCTCGCCATCCTGCGCGCCCGGCAGATCTGGGGCGGCGTCAGCGCCCTCCCCGGCCTGCGCGAGGCGCTCGGCCTGGACGAGGCCGCGCTCACCCTCGGTGCCACCGACGCGGCCGAGGCCCAGGCCCGCGAGCTGGTCGAGGCGATGGAGGCGGCCGACTGGGCGCCCGAGGCCGTCGAGAAGGTCGCTTTCGGCCTGCCCGCAGCGGTCGCCGACGTGCTCACCTTCGCCGCCCTCCAGGTCGTCCCGCGCCTGTCGAAGACCACCGACGAGCTGGACGCCGTGCTGCACGCGCTGAACGGCGGCTTCGTCCCGGCCGGGCCGTCCGGCTCGCCGCTGCGCGGCCTGGTCAACGTCCTCCCGACGGGCCGCAACTTCTACTCCGTCGACCCGAAGGCCGTCCCGAGCCGCCTGGCCTGGGAGACCGGCCAGGCTCTGGCCACCTCGCTGGTCGAGCGTTACCAGGCCGACAACGACGGCGCCTGCCCGCCCTCGGTCGGCCTCTCGCTCTGGGGCACCAGCGCGATGCGCACCGCCGGCGACGACATCGCCGAAGCGTTCGCCCTGCTCGGTGTCCGCCCGGTCTGGGACGACGCCTCCCGTCGCGTCACCGGCCTGGAGCCGATCTCGCTGGAGGAGCTCGGCCGCCCCCGGATCGACGTCACGCTGCGCATCTCCGGCTTCTTCCGGGACGCCTTCCCGCACGTCGTCGCCCTGCTGGACGACGCCGTCCGGCTGGCCGCCGCCCAGGAGGAGACGGACGAGCAGAACTTCGTCCGCGCCCACGTCCAGGCCGACCTGGCCGTGCACGGCGACGAGCGGAAGGCCACCATCCGGGTCTTCGGCTCCCGTCCGGGCACGTACGGCGCGGGCCTGCTCCAGCTGATCGACAGCCGGGACTGGCGCACCGACGCCGACCTCGCCGAGGTCTACTCGGTCTGGGGCGGCTACGCCTACGGCCGCGACCTCGGCGGCCGCCCGGCCCGCGAGGAGATGGAGACCGCCTACAAGCGGATCACCGTCGCGGCCAAGAACACCGACACCCGCGAGCACGACATCGCCGACTCGGACGACTACTTCCAGTACCACGGCGGCATGGTCGCGACCGTCCGCGCCCTCACCGGCAAGGCCCCGGCCGCGTACATCGGCGACTCCACCCGCCCCGAGACCGTCCGCACCCGGACGCTCACCGAGGAGGCCGCCCGCGTCTTCCGCGCCCGCGTGGTCAACCCGCGCTGGATGGAGGCCATGCGGCGGCACGGCTACAAGGGCGCCTTCGAGATGGCCGCCACCGTCGACTACCTCTTCGGCTACGACGCCACCACCGGCGTGGTCGCCGACTGGATGTACGAGAAGCTCACCCAGGAGTACGTCCTCGACCCGACCAACCGCGAGTTCCTCGACGGCGCCAACCCCTGGGCCCTGCACGGCATCAGCGAGCGACTCCTCGAAGCCGCCGAGCGCGGCCTCTGGGCCGAGCCCGACCCGGCCCTGATCGACGCCCTCCGCACCGCCTTCCTGGAGACCGAGGGCAACCTCGAGGGCGACAGCTGACCTCCTTCACCCCGGGGTCCACCCGTCATGTGACGAGATCCCCGAACACACCACCCGAAGTGGTCCCCTTCGCTGCCTGAAAAGCAGACAATCGGGGCATGACTCTTCGGGCCGCCCTCTCCCGACCGCCCCGGTACGCGTCACTCGCCGCCGGGGCGGTCCCCGTACTGGCGTTCCCCGCGCCGGGGCTGGCCTCGCTGGCCTGGGTCGCGCTGGTGCCGGGGCTGCTGCTGATGCAGCAGGCGCCGAGTGGGCGGGAGGCTGCCGTCCGGGGGTGGTGGTTCGGGGCGGGGTTCATCCTGACGGCGATGTACTGGCTGATCCCCTCCGTCGGGCCGGGGCTGCTGGTGCTCGCCGTACTCTTCGGGGCGCTCCAGGCGGTGCTGGGGCTGACCGTCCACCGGCTGCTGCACGCGCCGCTCAGCCCGGCCCGCGCGCTGGCCGCGCTGGTCGCCGTCCCCGCCGTCTGGGTGACCACCGAGTACGCCCGCTCCTGGCACGCCCTCGGCGGGCCCTGGGCGCTGCTCGGCGCGACGCAGTGGCAGCACCCGGCGATCCTCGGTCTGGCCTCCGTCGGCGGCGCCTGGCTGGTCAGTGCGGCCGTGGTCGCCGCCAACACCGGCGTGCTGGTGCTGCTGACGGCGCCCCGGCCGCCGCTCAAGGTGCTGGGCGCCGGGGTCACCGCCCTCGCCATCGCCGCCGGGCCGGTGCTGTTCGCGCTGCGCACCCAGCCGAGCCCCGGCGAGTACGCCACCGTCGCCCTCGTCCAGCCCGGGGTGGTGAACGACCCGGCCGCCCGCTTCGACGCCAGCGCCCGGATCACCGCCGGGCTCACCGGGCAGGCCGTCGACCTGGTGGTCTGGGGCGAGAGCAGCAGCGCCGCCGACCTCGACCGCGACGCCACCGCGCTGACCCGCCTGCGGGAGCTCTCCGCCGCGACCGGCGCCCAGCTGCTCGCGGGCGAGGACGCCCGCAAGGCCGACGGCCGGATCTCCAAGGACACCGTGCTCGTCACGCCCGACGGCATCGCCGCCCGCTACCGCAAGATCCGGCTCGTCCCGTTCGGCGAGTACATCCCGCTGCGCCCGGTGCTCGGCTGGATCGCCGGGGTCAGCAAGGCCGCCGGGGAGAACCGTGCCCCGGGCGCCGCCTTCCACCTGCTCCCGGCCGCCGACCGCAACGGGCGGCCGCTGCCCCTCGGTGCGCTGATCTGCTTCGAGTCGGCCTTCCCGGACATGTCCCGGGCCGCCGCCGACGACGGCGCCCGGCTGCTGGTCTACCAGTCGGCGACCTCGACCTTCCAGGGCACCTGGGCCCCCGCCCAGCACGCCTCGCTCGGCGCCCTGCGCGCCGCCGAGACCGGCCGCCCGGTCGTTCAGGCCTCGCTGACGGGCGAGTCGGTGGCGTACGACCGCCAGGGCCGCCGACTCGCCCACCTGGACACCGACGCCACCGGCTCGGTGACCGTCCGCCTCCCGCTGGCCGACCCCACCGCCCGCACCTGGTACGACCGCCTGGGCGACTGGGCCCCCCGGGCCGCCGTCGTGATCACCGCAGTCACCCTGCTCGGCCTGGTCGCCGCACGGCGCCGCTCCACCACGGACGCGGGGGCGGAGGCTCCCCCTGCGGAGCAGGAGAGCGCCACCGCCACCCCCATGCGGCCGTGAGGCCCGGCTCTCACTCCCGCGCCAGGTAGATCCCGAAGGCGGCTCCCTGCGCGTCCCGGATCACCGACAGGTGCGGCCCGCCGAGCATCTCCACCGGCGGCAGCATGACGCTCGCGCCGAGCGCGACGGCCCGTTCCGCGGTCAGGTCCACGTCCGCGACGGCGAAGTACGGCATCCAGTACGGCGGCACCTCGGCGGGGAACTGCTCGCCCATGGCGAGCATCCCGCCGAAGTCCCGCCCGGCCAGGCCCCACTGGGTGTAGTCCTCGCCGGAGGTGACGCTCCAGCCGAAGATCCGAGGGTAGAACTCCTTGGCCCCACCGGTGTCACGGGTGGCGAGTTCGACCCAGCCGAGCGCGCCGGGCTCGTTCAGCACGGCGGCGCCCCGGAAGGCGCGCGCCTGCCAGAGCGAGAACACCGCCCCCGCCGGGTCGGCCACCACGGCGAACCGGCCCAGGTCGAAGACCTCCGTCGGCTCCATCAGCACCGACCCTCCGAGCGCCCCGAGCGCGGCCACCGTCTCGTCGGTGTCGGCCACCGCGAACGAGACCTGCCAGGCGGTCGGCTGCCCGGGGGTGTAGAGGGGGGTCAACGCGGCCACCGGGGCTTCGCCGAGCAGCAGGGTCGTGTAGCCGCCGGCCTCCGGGCGGGGGTCGGTCTCGGCGCGCCAGCCGAAGAGTTCGCCGTAGAACTGCTTGGCGGCCGCCGGGTCGGAGGTGCCCAGTTCGACCCAGCAGGGCGCGCCCGGGGCCGGTTCGGTGATCTTCATGCTCCGGCTCCGATCTCCAGCACGACCTTGCCGCGCGCGTGGCCCGACTCGACGGACGCCAACGCCTCGGCTGCGTGCTCCAGGGGGTAGACAGCGGTGATGTGGGGGTTGAGCTTCCCCGCCGCGACGAGCGCGGCCAGCTCCTCGAGGGCGGCGGGGCCGTGGGTGCGGTGCACGAACTCCCCGTCGAGCTCGGTGGCGGTGACGGGGTCGACGGTGCTGACCAGCCGCCCGGGTACGGCCAGCGTCTCGGCGGCCGCGCGGGCGTCGTCCCCGCCGACCAGGTCGAGGATGCCGTCCACCCCGCCGGGGGCGACGGCCCTGATCCGCTCCGCGACGCCCTCGCCGTACCGCACCTGGCGGGCGCCGAGCGACCCGACGTACTCGCGGTTGGCGTCACTCGCCGTGCCGAGCACCGTCAGGCCCTGCTCACGGGCGAGTTGGGCGGCGGCGCTGCCGACGCCGCCCGCGATGCCGAGGATCAGCAGGGTCTGCCCCGGCTCCAGCGCAAGCTGGCGCACCCCGTCGTACGCGGTGGCGGCGGCCACCGGCAGCACGGCGGCCTGCGGATATGAGACGCCCTCAGGTTTGCGGGCGGTCTGCTCGGCTGCCATCAGGGTGTGCTCCGTGTAGCCGCCGACGAGCGGATGGCCGAAGACCGCATCCCCGACGGCGAAGCCGGTCACTCCCGCGCCGATGCTCTCGACCACGCCCGAGACCTCGGAGCCGAGGACGAAGGGCAGCGGCAGCTCCGTGCCGAGGAAGCCCTGCCGCACCTTCCAGTCGACCGGGTTGACCCCGGCCGCCAGCACCGCGACCAGCAGCCGGCCGGGGCCCGGCACGGGCGGCGGCCGGTCCAGGAACTCCTGGTTCTCCGGCCCGCCGAACGCCTTGAACCCGAACGCTCGCGACATCCTCACCTCCACGTCGAAGCCCCCCGCTCCCTGGCCCCGCCTCCCAGCTTGCGGGGCGGTCCGACGGGGTGGGGAGTGGGCTGCGCCGAACGTGGACGGCAGTTGTTCAAATTGGAACTACAGTGTACGGTCAGGCCCAGCCAGACCGTTTGAAACGTGAACCACCGCAGCCACTGGAGGCCAGGCATGCCGGACACCGAGACCACCCAGCTGCCCGCCGCCGCCATCCGCTCCCGAGTGCGAGTCCCGCTCACCTTCGGCGACGGCTACCGCACCGAGGCCGAGGTCCACACCTTCCACGGCCTGGCCGACGGCGCCGAGCACCTCGCGCTCGCCCTCGGCACCCCGGACCCGACCGAACCGCCGCTCGTCCGCCTGCACTCCGAGTGCCTCACCGGCGACGTCTTCGGCTCGGCCCGCTGCGACTGCGGCCCCCAACTGCGCGAGGCCGCCGAGCGGATCACCAACACCGGCGGCTACCTCCTCTACCTCCGCCAGGAGGGCCGCGGCATCGGCCTCTACAACAAGCTCGACGCCTACGCCCTCCAGAGCGCGTAACCAGGCTGCCACCTCTCCGGGTGCGGGTGCGCGCCACTGACTGGAGAGTGATCCCATGGCGCGCACGGCAGACGATCAGGTCCGCTACCTGGACCTCCTCCTGCGGAAGTCACAGATCGTCCGGGGCACAGCGGCCCACGACATCCTGTCCCTACAGTCGCAGGAGACCCGTGGCCGCGCTTGGGGCAAGCGGAACGGCTACACGATCCGCCGGATCTTCCGCGAGAACCTGTCGGCGTACAAGCCGGGGGTGAAGCGGCCGGACTTCGACGCGGCGGTGCACGCGCTACTCGAAGGCGAGTCGGACTGCCTGTGGGCCTACGACTCCTCGCGGTACAGCCGCAAGGGCGCGGGCGACGTGCTGAAGATCTTGGACAGCCCTGGCAAGCGGCTGGTCTTCGATATCAACGGGCTCGACACTGAGCGTCCCGAGGACCGTCGGCGGATCATTGAGGACGCCGAGCGAGACCGCGAGTACAGCCGCGTGCTGTCCCAGAAGGTTCGGGATACGAAGGCCGAGCAGCGCCGGGCGGGCAAGTGGCTGGCCACCCTGCCGTTCGGATGCAAGCTCACCAAAAAGCGGAAGCTCACCAACGGCAAGAAGTGGTTCCTGCTGGAGCGCATTCACAGAGAGGCCGCCGAGGGGAAGTCCCAGCGGGCGATCGCCGCCGGGCTCACGGCCGACGGGTACACCGCGCCCAAGGGCGGGCCGTGGCGCGCCAGCACCGTGGGGAAGATCCTCCGGAACCCCGTCTACCTCGGGTGGCAGGTCGTCACCGTCAAGGGAGCACCGCAGGCGTTCATGGACGAGAAGGGCAGGAAGGTACGGGTCTTCGCCAAGAGCGCCACGACCATCCCGCAGGAGATCTGGGACAAGCACCACCGCGTCCGCGCAGGGGTGGAACGGCCGGCAGGCTTCGGTAGCGACCGGGCCGAGGGCCAGGCCCCGGCGGAAGACAGCCCCGTCGCCGGGCTCACGTGGTGCGCGGGCGGCGGGTTCAAGGAGAAGACGGGCCACCGCGCCACGTCCAATGGCAACGCGTTCCGCTGTGCAGCTCACATCGCGGGCGTCCCGTGCCCGGAGCCGTGCACCGCCACCCGAACAGGCGTACTGCGCGTTGTGCTCGCCGAGTGGAAGGAGCGGCTGGCCGCGAAGGACCCGCTGGACCCCACCATGCTGGCCGTCGCCGAGGGATGGGTAGCCCTCGCGCACCCGACGGAGAGCAACACCGAGCAGGAAGCACGCGGGCTGATCAAGGTGGCAGAGGAGGCCGTCCGGCGACTCGACCGCCTCAACGCCGCTGGTGCCTACCCCGGCCACGACGGGGAGGCCACGTTCATCAAGCTCAGGCGGAACGCCGTGGAGGACTTGGAGAGCGCGAAGGCGGCGTGGGAGAAGGTGGCCATGCCAATGGCGGACATCAGCGTCCTGACCGACCCGGCGCGTTGTGCCGAGCTGTGGGAGGAGTCCACCGACACGTACCGGGGCCAGTTGCTCCGGCTTGCCATCGACAAGGTGTTCATCCGGAAGGCGGATTACTCCGGGCAGCGGGTGACTCCGGAGCGGCTGGTGATCGAGTGGAAGAAGCCGAGGGGGTGGAAGGAGAAGCATGAGCAGTGACTGCTCGTGCTTCCGACAGGTGCCCCTGGCAACTGAGCAACGACGTTTCACCGCCATTCATGACCTACTGAGCTGACACGTCACCAGCGGACCCCTCTCTACCTGGGCACTACCACCGCAGCCTATCGAAAGAGGGTCCTACCAATACGTTCGACCGCGATTACTGCGGGGGCTTCACTACTATGCGCCACCTGAGCATAGTATCGCGCAATGGCGACCGCCTTCTCCATTTCGTGCCTAGCACCTTGGAGCTGCACCGCACCTCCGATCACCAAGAATGCAACGACGGCATAGTTACCCTTTCCCAGCCCCTGCCTGATCGTTTCAACTCCGACCTTCTTCGGGCGTCGCCGTCGCCAGAACCAGAAGTTCGGCATTAGATGCCTCCCTCATCGGAAGATCGCAAGCGAGACCAGCAGGAGGACCTGCACCACCAGAAGAATGACTGCACCATCGTAGATTTTGGCCAGGCTCTCGATCTGCCTTTTGTTGTCCTGAAATGCAGCATCAAGCTTTCTAGTCAGGTCAACCTTTATGTCATCCAGGGTGCCCGGCCGGGGCGTCAGAATCTCCCTCACCGATGGCCCAACATGCCAGTCGACTGGCCTAAGAATTGAAATAGCGAGATATCCAATGACTATCATTACGAATACTGCCAGGCTCGCCAGGACTCTGTCAGTGGTCGTCAAATTGGCAACACGAAATCTACTCGCCGCCGCTGCAAATGAGGTTCCCAATGCAGAAACCGATAGGAGGGTGCTAGCCCGGTTTCGCAAATTAGTGAGCATGGTGTCCTGGAGAGACAATCCACGCAAGACCGCATCGTACGCTAGGCTAGCGACACCTGAGTCTCGCTCGCTCTTCTTCTCATCGGGGTCTGTCACACCTCCATGGTGCGCTCATTCGGGCGATGCCGCCCCTGGACTCACCCGGCGATCGCAGCCAGCAAGGCACGTCCCGAAAACGACAAATGCCCCCCGCCATCGTTGCGAATGCAACAATGGCGGGGGGCATCAGTTTCGCAGATCTAACATCGTGCCACGCCGGAATAAGGAGACAGGAAGTCACCAGACACTCTCCTCGATCTCACTGGACAGTTCCAGCGCCAGGTCCGTCGGCAACGGGAACACGTACCGCGTCACCGTGCCCCCGGCCCTGTGGACCAGCTCCAGGGCCACCACGGTCCGGCCTCCGGGGGTCTTCGCCTCGTAGGCGCGCGCCTCGGTCTGCACGACCCCGTAGACAACAGGTACGGTCACTTCGCCTCCTCCAGAAGGTAGTGCGCCAGTGCCAGTTGGGCGTCGAAGCCCGCCGAGTCCGGCAGGATCTCCGTCGCCCGCAGGAAGGCGCGCTCACGGGTCTCGGTCCCCGGCTGCGGCAGCATCGTGTCCGCGAATGTCGGCACCTTCGGGGTCTCGGCCGGGTCCGTCTTCCCACCCGGCACCAGCGAGGGCTTGCCCGCCTTCCGGGCCTCCCCCGCGCGCTGCCGCTGGTCCAGCTCCGCCAGCCGCGCGGCCTCCTCCGCCTCGTCCGCACGGGCCCGCCGGATGTCCTCCTGGACCGAGCGGGACTCCTCCGCTCGGGCGTCCAGCGCGGAGGCCATCGCCTCGGCCACGTGGGGGTCCAGGTAGACCGACGTGGAGTGCTCCCCTGACTCCTCCACGGTGAGGATGATGTCCCCCTCCGCATCCATGGACAGCTTGGCGAAGTCGTCGTCCGGGTTAAACTTGCAGGGGAACTTCTGGTCGCCAATGCGGGTGGTCGTCATGCGGGGGTCTCTCCATTCATCAGGAACTCGGCCATGCGGAGCACGGCGGTAACGCGGGCCTCGAAGGGGCAACCATCCTGATAGCCCCGGGAGTTGGTGGACATCTCCCTCACCGTCTTCTCGGCGAGGGCCAGAGCCTCGGCGCGGGTCACGGGAATCGCCGGCCGGCCGTACGCTTCCACTCGTCCAGTACTGAGGTCCCCGGCTTCTCCCACGCCGAGTCGATCCCCCGCAGCGGCAGGGCGGGGTCGCGGTCGTAGAGGCCCTTCAGCGGCGAGGACACGCGCGCCACCCTCTCCGACTTCTCCAACTCCGTTGCCTGGCGCGTCAGATAAGCTGCCAGCTTCCGGCAGTCCTCCGCCGAGAGCTGGGCTCCCTTGGTCGTCTCGGCGGACACCGTGAGGAGGAGGCGGTTCCCCGTCGTGTCGGTGCGGACCCCAATCACGGAGCCGAACGCCGGACGCATGGTCGCCTTGTGCTCAGTGGTCTCGTTCATGGTTCTCTCTCCGGTTACTTGATCAGGGACAGGAAGGCGCGGACCTCGCGGTCCGAGTGGCCCCCGGTGTACGACACGGCTTCGCCCCGCCGGGTCACCTCAAGCTGGTACGTGCCGTCCGTGCTGGCGAAGATGTGGAGCGTCGTCCCGGACGGGATCGCGTAGGTGCCGGTCAGGGCGTTCATCGTGGGGTCCTCTCGTCGGTTCGCTGGAGTTGAGGCGGGTGGTGGACAGGTCAGGCCCGGAAGTAGGTGTCGCGGACCTCGAAGGCGCGGCCGGAGCAGGCGAAGCCGCCGGAGTACCGCTTGGCGGTCGGGCCGCTGTGGCGTCCGGCGGGACGCTTCTCCACCGGACGGTTGCTGCGCGGCTCCGGGCGGAGCTGGTCGGCGCGATACAGGTCAGCGATCTCCAGCGGGAGCGTGGTGAACTCGGCAGACTTCCCGGCCTCGGCGAGGCGGGCGTGGGCGCGCTGCTGGACCTTCTGGGCCGCGAGGTGGGACACGCCCAGGTGGTCAGCCAAGGCGTGGGCGTCGGGCTGGCCGAACTGAGGGCTCTCCGGGTCCATGTGGACCAGACGGGGCTGCTCATTGAGGCCGTACACCAGCTCCAGCGCGGCTATGAAGCCCGCCGGCAGGGTGGCCAGCACAGCGTGCGCCAGCTCCACCCGGGCCGTGCGGTGGGCGCGCTCGGCGTCGGACTCGTCGCGCAGCTCCGGGGCCAGGTCGAAGTCCTCCGTCTCCGCCCACGACAGCGGGTGCAGTTCCTCGCCCACCTCGTCCCACGTGGTCGTCGGGGCCAGCGCGGCGCGAACGTCCTGGACGGCGGCATCGGACATCGCCATCTTCCCGACCTGCGCGGAGTCAGTGACGATCGCGGCAGCGGCCTCATGGTCGCCGTCGGTCTTGCCCAGCGCGGAGCGGTACGTCTTCACGTGCTTCTCGTTGACGCCCGAGGTGCCGTTGCGGAACGCGGAGGACAGCACCTCGCCGGTGATCACCTTGTAGGCGAAGGTGGAGAACTTGGCCTTGCCCGGGGAGAAGGAGTCCAGCGCTTGGAGGGCCGCCACGGAGGCGTCCTGCTTCAAGTCCTCCAGGGTGTTGCCCATCGGGGTGGCCGCGAGCTGCTGGGCCGCAATGTCGTGGATCATGCCGCCGATGGAGTCGAGTACGGCGTGCTTGGCGGTCGGGTCACCGGCCTTGGCAGCGACGATCATCTCGGCGTTGTTGCAGGCGACAGACATGGTGGCACTCCTGGTTTGGCATGTACGGGACAAATAGGCGGGCGTGCGCCATCGCGGGCCGACCGACCGGAAGAGGGCATGAAGAAGCCCCGTCCGGCACGGCAGCCGAATCGGGGCACGAGAAAGCCCCTGCCGTTCGGTCGTCAGCCGAAGGACAGGGGCCTAAGAAGACCTGGAATCAGGTCAGTTGGGGACACCCAGTGCGCTCCGACAGGGAGCCGGAGCCGAGGCAAGGGTGAGTCGTCGCACGCGGAGCGCCATACTGCCGGCGAGGCGGCGACGCTTGGCGACAGTGGTGCGGGTGCTGTTTCGAGAGCATCGAACGGCGCGGTAGCACTGTGCCCAGGCCCCAGCCAGAATTCGCTGATCACGAAGGGCCCGAGCGCGGCGACGGCGAGCCTTCCCGACTCGACACAGAGGGCCGGCCGGGTCCATGGCGAGGCCAATAGCCCTAAATCGGGAGGCAATTGAGCACACCGGGGTATACGCCGCGAGCCAGACGCGCACGCGATGCATCAGTACGCCGAAGTGGCGACGTGTGTACTTCACAGCCATCTCCTTCCGGCGCACAAGGGGTGACTGCATTGCCACCAACTCGCATAACCATACGAGGACGAGCGTTGGAGACGCAACGCTGATCAAGGACCAAAGGCCCAGTCGGATGGGGGGCCTTTGGTCCCGATCATGCCCCGCACCCTGGGGCTTTACCTTCTTTAACTTTCTTCCATAGGGTTGCCCTATGGGGCCCACTCACTTGCCAAATGAACGCAGGTAGGAGGCCCCTCGGCCCATGCGGACCGAAGAGTCACCAAAGTGCCCCAGGGCCGAGTTCTCGCCACGACAGAGGAGGCGGCGGACCGCCTTGCCCACCGGCTTGTCGTGATCGTGGTCCACCACCAGGCGCTCGCCAGCGGCAGCCCTCTCGCCGCAGATCGCGCACCTCCAGCGCTGCTGCCGCCCCATCCGCTCGTAGTCGGCGAGCGTGATCCCGTAGACGCGGCGTAGGCGCGCGTCACGGCGCTTGCGGATCACCTGCGGGTCGCGGCTCGCCTTGTGCTGGGCCGCCTGGACGCACAGCCGGCACACGTTGTTGCGGCCGTCCGGGGACCGTTTGCGCTTCCCGTACTGCCCCAGTGGCTTCGGGTCGTCGCACACCTCGCACCGCTTCACGTTCGGGTCGTCCTCGTCGCTCGTCCAGAGCGCCATCCATCCTCCTAGTTCACGTACGCCCACTCCTCCGGGAGTCCGTAGCCGTCACCCCAACTCGGGCCGTACACCTCGCAGTCGGTGTCCAGCGGCACGCCGTTGAGGGTCATCTTCATGGCCTTGGCGCATGCCTCGGCCACGTCCTTCGCGTCCTTCTTGGGGGCCGTGCCCACCACCTCGTCGTGCACCCACATGGCGAGGAAGGGGGTGAGGCCCTGGTCGTCCATGTTGATCAGCGCCTGGCCCATCGTGTCCCGGGCCGTGGACTGGCAGGCGTACGCCACCGACTTGTAGAGCTTGTCCCGGTCCAGGTGAAGCCGTCGGCCGACCAGCGTCGTCATCGTGCAGCGCTCCGCGAGCGCCTGGCGCTGCATCGCCCGAGCCCACCGCTTGATCCCCGGGAAGGCCCGGCCGTACCGGGCCAGGGTGTCCTTCATGACCGGCACCGGCTGGCCCGTCTGCTTCGCCAGAGTCACCGCACCTCCCTGGTAGGCCGTGCCGAGACCAGCGATCTTCGCCAGGGTCCGCTGGCCAGTGGTGAAGCCCTCACCGAACATCATTTCGGCGGCGAAGCCGTGAAGATCCTTCCCGGCCGCGATAGCCGAGATCATCCGGGACTCGCGGGACAACGCGGCGAGCACCCGGAGTTCGACGGCCGCCTGGTCCACCGAGAAGTACACCGAGCCGGGCTCAGCGACCACACAGCGGCGGATCTGCCAACCCTTCGACGGGAGCTGGGCCAGCGGGGGGTTGGAGTGGGCCGCACGGCCCGTCTGGGCCCCCAGCGGGTTGATCGACGGGTGGATGCGGTTGTCCACGTCCACGTTCGTCAGCATCGCCTCGGCGTAGCTGGTGGACCACTTCCCCGCCCGCTTCGCACGGAGCACTGCGTCCGCCAGGGGGTTCGGGGCGCGCATGTCCAGGCGGGCCCAGTCGGTTCCCATGTCCGCCATCGGGAGAAGCACCTCCTTGCCGACCGCCAGTGCGCCCGTCGCGGTCTTGTCCGTCAGCACCTCGCCCATGCCTAGCAGCGCGGCGGCCACCTGCTTCGGGGCGTTGACCGAGGTCACCCCGTACTCGGCCGCAACGGCCTCGTAGTGGCGGCGCTCGTCCGCCAGGCGCTCCACCAGGCCGGCAGTGTAAGCGGGGTCGATCAGCATGCCCCGGCGCTGCATCTTCGCGCAGACCAGGGCCACCCGGTGCTCGTACGGGATCAGCGCCAGCCGCAGGCCCTCGGCCGCGTACCGGTCGCGGAGCTTCGGCAGCAGGCGGGCCACCAGGATGGCGTCCAACCCCGCGTACAGCTCGTACGTCGGGTGCTCCAGGGGGATACCCGCCCACCCCGTCGCCTTCGTCAGCCCGAGGCTCCGGAAGACGCTCGTGAGGTCGCCCTGAGTGTCCGGGGCCGACGGGTCGATGTAGAAGGCCGAGAGCGGCTTGAGCGACAGGCCCACCCCGCCCTCGAAGTCCTGGCGGGAATCCAGGAGATGGCCCAGGATGCGTGTGTCCGTCGCCCGCGAGTAGATGTCCTCAAGCGAAACGCCCAGGTGCTTGTCAGCAACCAGGGCGTCATAGGTCAGGTTGTGGGCCACCAGGTTCGGTAGCCGGGCGAGGGCTAGATGGGCCTCGTTGAGGAAGGGCTGTCCCCGCTCCACGGGTATGACCCACGCCGTCGTCTCGTCGCCGAACTGCACCAGGCGGACGCGGAAGTCCCCCGAGTACCAGTCCAGGCCCGTCGTCTCCGTGTCGAAGCCGACCAGCGTGCCGGCCTGCGCGTGGTCCACCCACCAGCGACGGAAGTCGCGGAGGTCATCGGCGTTCTGGGGGATCTTGATCTCAACCGGCTGCCCGGCGAGCTTGTACGGGTGAACCCGCATGTCTCTCCTTAGTCGTTGGCGAAGATGCCGGGGCCCGCCGGGGCGTCAGCGCCCACCATGCGCACGCCGGTCAGGACCATGCCGGCCGACGCCCGGACCTTGCGGATACCGCGCTCGTCCATCGCGGCGGCGAAGCCCCGCTTCGTCCAGGGGCGCTCGTTCGACGCCTCGCACCAGTCGCGGTAGGCGTTGTACGCCTCTTGGAGGGGGACTCGGTGGCCCTCGTCCTCCGTCTTGACCATCACGTCCGTCAGGAACTCGGCAAGCGCGTCACTGGTCTCGCGGAGGTTCGCCGTGGCGTCCTTGATGCGCTTCGGCTCCCCGAGCTTGCTGGCGTACCAATCGATCGCGCCCCGAACCGCCCAGGCCGCGATGCCCTCGCGCTCGGCCCGCAGCTTCTCGAAGATGCCGTGGTCCTTCTCGTGCTCGGCGAACGTCTTCGTGAACTCGATCAGCTTCACGCGACGCCACAGCCCGTTGTCCTGCGACTTGAAGTTCGGGCGGTGATTGGTCGCCAGCCACAGGAGGAAGCGCGGCTGGAAGGTGAAGAAGTTCTCCCGCATGAAGCGGGCCGTCATCTTGTCCGAGCCGGTCGCGCGCTTGAGGACGCTCTCCGACATGGCCTTGCCCGACTCACCCTCCGACGCCATCACCAGACGGGCGTCGCGCAGCGCGGCGAGGTCGGCGGGGATCGCGCCCCGGTCGGCCTCGAAGGTCTCGAAGCCCGTCGTCTGTGAGATCTCATCGAAGACGTACGTCAGCGTGTCCAGATACACGGACTTGCCGTTCGCGCCCTTGCCGATCATCACCGCGAAACATTGTTCGGCCGTACTGCCCGTGATCCCGTACCCGGTGAGCCGCTGCATATAGCCCGGCATCTCCGTCTGGTCCGGGAAGATCTCCTGGAGGAACTTCTCCCAACGCGGGCACTTCGCCTCGGGGTTGTAGTCGTACGGCAGCGCCGTCGTGATCAGGTGGTCCGGGTCGTGCGGCAGCAGCTCGCCCGTGCGAAGGTCCACGGTCCCGTTGGCGAAGGTCAGGTACGGGGCGTGCGAATCCAGCTCCTCCGGCTCGATATACACACCCCGGACCGAGGCCAACTCCTTGAGCATGTTGTCGATCCGCGACGACGCCGTGAACCCGGCAGCCGCCTTGATCATCGGATCGTCCTTCTCGGCAGCCTTCGCCCGCCTGGCGGCCTCCGTCAGATCGCTTGTGTCCCGGCGGGCCTCATCCTCCAGCTCCGCCCGGCGTACCGGCACAGCGGCCGTCAGCGCGGCCCCGAGGTCATGGGCGGCCTGGCGGACCTGGACGCGCGAGCGCACCCACTTCACCCCGTCCCAGACCATGAAGCCCAGGCCCTCGGCGTAACGGACGCCACCAGCCATGTAGTTGACCAGGGTGTAGGAGTTCACCACGTCCGAAGCGCCGTAGGTGGCCACAGCGGCCTTGTACGCATCGACGGCCGCCCGGGTGCGCTCCGAGGTCACCGTGAACAGCTCGCCGACACCCGGCTTCGGGGCGGCCTGCGGCCTGTAGGGAGTCCGCTCGGCGGTGGTGATGTCGAAGGTCATCCGTGCTCTCTCCATTCGGTCAAGTCCTTGAAGGGGCGGGGCACATGGAGCTGCGTAGTCGCCACCCCCCTTTCGTGGAGAGCGGTCATCAGGCTCCAGGCGAAGCGCTGGCCCGAGCGGTCGTTGTCGCCACAGACCTCCACGTCCAGGCCGCGGAGGCCGGCAGCGATCTCGTCCATGACCTCGGGGTCCTTGCGGACCATGCCGGCCCCGCGAAGGCCCACCGCGTTGAACCCGGCGGACACCGCCGTCAGCGGGTCGGACAGGCCCTCGCAGACGATCCACCGTGCTCCGGGGTCCGGGCCCCGGAAGACACCGAAGCGCTTCCAGGCATAGCCCTCCGGGTTCGCCAGCGAGATCCAGCGGACGGGGCAGCGGCCGGACAGGTCACGGCCCTGAGCACCTCGCACCACCCCGTCGAAGTCCCGCATCGGCACCACCAGCCGGGGGTACCGGACGAACGATGTGGGCACCCAGTCCGGGC
Source organism: Kitasatospora sp. McL0602 (assembly GCF_052076145.1). NCBI lineage: Bacteria > Bacillati > Actinomycetota > Actinomycetes > Kitasatosporales > Streptomycetaceae > Kitasatospora > Kitasatospora sp. McL0602. The sequence continues at coordinate 786,807 of NZ_CP197246.1, forward strand.
ACGGCTGCGGCCCCGGCCAGTAGCGCAGGCCCAGGCGTTCACCCTCTCCCGCGAGGATGCCGAACCGGCGGCGTACGTAACGAGCCGTCTCGGGGTCACCCCAGGCCATCGGGAGCGAGTCCAGCCACGACCGAAGGGCCGCCGTGTACATCGGCGAGACCGGCTCCGGCCGGGCCTCGGTCACCGACTCCAAGCCGTCGGCCGTCACGTTGAACAGGTGCCGGGGAAGGAGATCCATCCCGGCCACGATGTCCTCGAAGTCGCAGCCCGCCCGGCAGGCCAGGCCGACCGTGCCGGTCGCCTTGAGGTTCAGCCACAACGACGGCTTCCCGTCGTTGTGCGCCGGACAGCGAGCGACCCACTGCCCCGGCTGGTAGTCGTGCCACTCCTCAAGGCGGTCCAGAATCTCTTGCATTCGCACAGGACTCTCCCGCCTCTGTGGTGTTCTCTCGCAGGGCCCGAAGAATGCGGGCGAAGGTCCCCAGGTCGGTCACCGCGTAGGCGTCCTGGATCTTCCGGCGACGGGCCTTGACGACCGCGACGCCGTAGGGGAAGCCCGCGTTCGCGGCCTCGCGGTTCGCCTGGCGGACGTACTCCGGCAGGCGGATCGTCTGTTCGTCCTTGCACTCGACCACGAAAGGCCGGGCGTGCAGGTCGCCCACGTCGTCCTTGCCGGTCTGGACCTGGCGCTTGATGTTGTCCGGGTTGTGGGGGTCGGCGAAGACGAAGCGCTTCTGCCACTCCTGCCACTCCCCGAGGCCGAGTTCCGTGTTCAGGAACCGCATCACTGCTGTCTCGTGCGCGGTGCCCTTGGACTTGTTGCGGTTAGACACGCGGCTCACGCCCCTTGATGGCGAACCAGACGGCGACCAGGAGGACGAAGGCCGTCAGAGTGGCGTCAGCGATCACGGGGCCACCACCTTCACCAACGCGCCCCGGAACGTCGCTATCCCGGCCGCCAGCCAGTAGCGCTGGAAGTCGTCGCGCTCGCGGGCGTCATGCATGAAAATCACCGTGTCCCCGGGGCCGGCGGCCTGGACCTCACCTAGGGCCGGGGCGACTCCAGCACCGATTCGGTAGATCACAGCCACTCCTCACCGTCGGGCCGGGCGGCGTAGTCGGTGAAGGCGCTCGCGTCGTCGGCGAGCACCCGAAGTGGACTACCATCCCGCCTGCGGCGGGAGTTGAGAGGCCCCTCCGGGGCCAGTTCGCGCTTGCGCGCGTTGGCGAAGCGCTTGCGGTCAGCGGGGGCGATCAGCCAGAGCGGGACGTCGAAGGTGGTCATGGTCAGTTCTCCTCCGGCAGGTGGGCCCAGGAAGTTCGGCGGGCGATGTGGCGGCAGGCCCGCACAGAGATGGCGAAGGCTTCCGCGAGATGCTGGAGGGAGGCCCCGGCATCGGCGGCTCGGCGGATCGCATAGACCTTGCGTTCGGTCATCTTGGCCTGGGAGTTGCCGGTGCCCCGGGCGGCCGAGGGGTTGCGGTCCGGATAGGCCAGGGCGTAGGCGCGTCGTTCCTCCGGGGGGAGCAGGCGGGCCGGAGTCGGCCGGAAGGCCATGCGCATGATTTCCTGGCCTCGCCCGGCGTCCACCATCGGGTTGGCCGTGGAAGTGCTGTCGATCTGCAAGGGGTCTCTCTCCTGGAAAGGGAGCGGAGCCGGCCCCGAAGGACCGGCTCCGCAGTGTTGTACGTACAGCGCTCCCTGTTAGAAGGGGGGCTCCTCTGAGTAGCCGGAGTGCGGCTCGTCCGCGATGGCGTCGCCGAACGCCTTGTCCACCTTGACCGTGAGCTTCTGGTAGTCCACATCGCGCCCGGCCTTGGAGGTGTACTGCACCCGCTCGTTCACCAGGCGGCACAGCGCGGGCTCGCCGACCTTGGCCAGGGCGTTCTTGAGCGCGGGCAGCTCCGAAATCAATGACCAGCCGGAGGACTTGTAGCAGAACTCGCCCATCTCCGGATCGTGGGCCACTCGGAACTTGATCCGGATCGACGGCTTCGGGCCGCGCTCGTCCTTCGCGCGGAGCTTGAGGTCCGCGATGGTGCCGGGGCACCGACACGGGACACCCGCGTCCTCCGGCGGGGAGAGGAAGGTCCGCGCGTCGCAGTGGTGGGCCAGCTTGCCGTTCACCCACTGCTTGAAGTCCATCTCGATGGCGTCCGGGCCGTCGATGATGACCTCCACCGAGTTGTGGCCGGTGTCCACCGCCATGGCGTCCTCCCCCTCGGTGTCCCGCTCGAAGGGCTCCGGAGCCTCGAACAGCTCGGCCACGGCGCGAGCGGTGGCCGGCACGGCGCAGGTGACCCGCCAGCCGTCCGGGAGGGCATCAGGGAAGCCGCCGCCCGGCTTGGCCTCGTAGTTGCGGAAGGTGCCCGCGATGTCCGGGGCGGACGCACGCTCGGCCGCCTCCGCCTTCTCGGCCAGCTCGGGGTCCGAGGCGAAAATGTTGTCGAGAGCGCTCACGTAATTCTCCTGTTCTGCGGGGCCGTCGCCCCTGTTCGATTGGGTTTAGGCGGGTGGTGGACAGTCAGGACCGGCGGGCGGTGCCGGTGGCGCGCGACAGCTCGTTCTTCCAGGCGGCGCGGCCGATGATCCCGGCGTCCGAGGCGCGGGAGTCCGTGAAGACGCGGCGCAGGTTGAGGAACCGGCCGAAGATGGCGTCGCCGACCTCGACCTTCCGGAACTCGGCCTTCTCCGGGGTGATGTGCAGGACCGCACCAGCGTCCACCTGCGGGAACGGCAGGATCTCCCGGTCAACGGTGATCAGGTTGTCCGAGTGGGCGTACGCCGCGAGCTGCAAGGCCACCGAGAGGTAGACGGACTTGGAGGTCTTGAGGTCGCCCAGGACCGTCGCGCCGCCGATCTTCACCATGAAGTCGAAGCTGCCCGCGTAGTCGTGCTGGGACGACCAGGCCACGTCCTCCGCGTAGCACAGCTCCGGCTGGTACTTGTCCAGCCACGCTTCGATGTGCGGGACGTAGGGCTCCACGTCGTGATGCGGGTAGGGAACCGTCTCCCCGCGCAGGCGAAGTTCGAAGTAGTCGTGGACCAGTGAACCCACGTCAGCCCGTACCTTCGTGTACCTCTTCGCCGCGAACTTGAGGAAGTCCACGGCAGCCGCGCGGTCGCGGTCCGCGATGCGTTGCACGACCTCCAGGTCCGTCACCGCGCACTCGGCCGCCATCGTGGCGGACCACTGCTGGAGGAAAGGCTTGCTTTCCATGTTCAAGATCGAAGTCACCGACGGGGCCAGGGCCTCCGTCTCCGGGTGGACGTAGTAGCGCGAGCCCTTCTGGTGGATCGTGCGGACGCCTTCGGACATGCTCTCTCCTTGTTTGGGCATGGAAAAGGCCCGCCCCTAAGTCGGGACAGGCCACCGCGGAAATGAGGGGCCGTCAGCAGCCTCCGGAGCCACAGCACGGCAGCGACGGGAGGGTGTCGCAGTAGGCCGGCACCTCGTTGGCAACGCGGCGGTTCGCGGCGGTCTCGGCCTTGAGGCGGACCTCGCGCGCCTCGGCGGTCTCGGGGGCGGGCTCGTGGATGCGGTACATCTTCGACTCGATCGCGGTCGCCACGCGGTCGATGATGTCCAGGTTGTCTCGGATGCTCATTCGGGGAAGTCCTCTCAGTTCTGCGCAGCAGGCGGGAAGCCGCCCGCTGCCATGTCGGTGTGGTGGTGAAGGAGATCGAAGCCGCCGAAGTTCGGGATCACACGGTCAGCGTGCTCGGGCCCCATGGCCTCGCTGGCGTGGTCGCCCGCCGGGGCTCCTCGGTCGATGAACCACAGCTCGAAGCCCTCCCTGCGGAAGGCGTCCGCCTCGTTCGGGAACCGAACGTCCGTCACCACCACCGGGCGGTCGGCCTCGGCCAGGTTGCGGAGGCAGCGGCGAATCCAGAACTCGGGGTCCACGTGGTCGCGTACGCCCTCCGACCCGAGGCGCTGGAGGAAGCGGCGGGCCTCGGGGAACTGGTCCTTCACGCGCTCCCAGCCGTAGCGGTCCACAGCGTCCGCCAGGTGGAGCGGCACCGGGGCGTTCACGCCCAACAGCTCCAGGCCGACCACCGGGTCCACGTCCAGGGCCATCGCCTTGAGCGGGTCAGCCAGGGCCACACGGGTGTAGCCGTGGAAGCAGATCAGCCGCTCCGCCACTGTGTCCTTGCCAGCCCTCGACCGGCCGATCAACGCCACGCCGTTCACACCAGTTCCTCTCGTCGGTTCGCTGGTGTTGAGGCGGGTGGTGGACACGCAAAAGCCCCGCCCCTCCCTTGCGGGAGAGGCGGGGCCTATGGATGCCGGCCGCCTACTGCGGCAGAGCCTTCTCGATCTTCAACAGGGCCGCGCGGGCCTCCTTGATCTCCTTCCGGAGTTCCACGGCCTCGTCGTGCGTGACGGCACCGAAGGAGGACGGGACCAGAGCGGCCACCGACTTACGCACGCGGCGCACCACCTCGGCGCTCCGCTCAGGGGAAATCGTCTTCGCCGTGCTCTCCCCCTCCTCCAGAGCCGCCGCGCCCGCCTGCTGGAGCAGGGCCCTGCGCTGGTAGTTCTCCGCCCGGATCTCCGCCTGAGTCTTCGGAAGGATGTCGTAGTGCTTGAAGATGTCCGCCGCCGCCGAGAAGCCCGGGAACAGCTCGGCCATCTGCTCCGGGTCGTCGTCCAGGGCCCGGATGCGCAGGACACGCACAGGGGACATCGCCTCGCGGAGGGCCTGGGACAGCTTCTTCCGAACGCTCTCCTTCCGGACCTTCTCGTCCAAGTCGTCGGAGTCCTCGACCTTGAGGCCGACCCCGTCCAGAAGGTCAGCCGTCCACTGGCGGGCCGCGAAGGAGTCGCGCCGGATGTCTGGCATGCCGTCCGAGTTAGTGAACAGGAGAGCCGCGTCGAAGGCCACTTCGGCCAGCGGGGCCATCGACCGCGCCATGCCCGTGTAATTGTCCCGCGCCACCAGCGCGAGCGGGAGCGCCCGGTCCATCGCGTCCTGGGCACCGTTCACGTCGTGCCAGTCCACCGAGGCTTCCTTGCGCTCCACGACCACGCCCGTGAGTACCCTTGCCGGAGCGGTGGCTTTCTTGCTAGCGGCCTTCTTCACAGGGGCGGCTGGCGGGCTGGCGGCCGCCTTCTTGGCTGGCGCTGCTGCCTTCTTCGCGGCTGTGGTCCGAGAACTCGCGGCCTTCTTAATCGGCGCAGCATTGGTGGCCGCCGACTTCCGAGTGGTCGTCTTCTTCTCAGCCATGTTGCTCCTTCGTCGTAGCCCTCTGGGGCCCAGTGTTGCACACCCAACGCTGTGGCCGTGGCTATTCTCAGCAGTGGTGCCCAACACATGACGAAAGGCCCCCAGCCCTCCCGAAGGAAGGCCAGGGGCCAAGGTCACCGCTTCACCTTCGCGCGGAGCACCATGCGGGTAGCCGTCTCCGGCTCGTTCGGCTCGGGCAGGGCGTGCGGACACGCGCAGCACTCCCGGCGGCCGGACGCCAGCGCCGCCGCTGTGGACGCCTCATCGGCCTCGCGGGTCACCACCCGCTTACCGGCCGAGTGCCCGCCCAGCAGCGAGGCCGCGACCAGCACCAGGCCAATCACCGTCTCATTGGTCTGGAGCCCGGCCAAGCTCGGGACCAGGAGACCGAGCAGGGCCAGGAGGGCTACGACGCCCGAGCGAGCGCGGACGGGATTGTCCTTGATCCACCGCTTCACGCGATCTCCTCCTTCACGCTGGGGGTCGGCACACTGTGCGTCGGCTCGATCCCGTGGGACCGAAGCTGGTACTCGTACGACGCCGCCACGTTGCGCCAGTAGTCCAGCAGCTCCGCCAGCTCACGGGCGTGGTCGTGCGCCTCCTCACGCCAGGCCGCCAGGTCAGCGATGTGCTCGCGGCGGGCCGACTGGAAGCCATCCTTGCGTGCCTGCCACGCCTTGAACACAACACCGAGGGTCGCGGCCCCGCCAGCGCCGAACACCACGGCCAGGATCTCAAGCACCACGGCGGGTCTCCTTTCGATGGTCGTTGACGGCTCGACGGAGCCGCAGGAACTTGCTGCCCAGCCACGCGACAACCGCGAGGTAGGCGAGGAACGGCCCCCAAAAACCGTTGCCAGCCGACGCCACCGCATAAGCCGCGTAGCCCGTCACCAGCAGCGGCAGGCCGACGAAGCACCACAGCTCGTCCCGGCGGAGTGAACCCACCGTGCACAGCAGGCCACCCAGTAGGAGGGCCGAACCGAACAGGGCGTGCTCCAGCGGGCCGTCTGTGCCCAGACCGGCCAGCAGGGTCGGGCTCATGAGAGAGGCGAGCCCCGCCCCCGCCATCACGGCGAAGGGCAGGGCCCGGGACACCTCGGGGCGCATCAGTAGCCGCCCGAGTTGAAAGCCACCGACTCGAACGAGCCGTAGACCGCGTTCCCGTAGCGGACACCCGCGACGATGTTGGCCACCGGGTCGAAGGGGTCGTCCGGCAGCGAGGCCAGGCGGTACGTCTGGAAGGTGCTGTCGATGGTCTGGATGAGACCCTTCGACGGAGTGCCCGCCGCCGCGTTCGAGTCCCACAGGTTGATCGCCTGCGGGTTCCCGCTGGACTCGGTCATGACCCGCGCGAGGATCGCGTCGTGCGAGGGGACCTGGTCGCCGTTCGCCCGAAGGATGTCCCGCGCCTCCTCGATCCACCCGTCCAGGTTGTTCGAGTAGCTGGTGCTCGCGGCCGGGGCCGCAGCCTCCTCGGCGGGGGCCTCGGCCGGCACCTCCTCGGCGGGGGCCTCCGGAGCGGGCTCGGGGGCAGGCTCCGGCGCGACGTACACCACCGGCTCAGGCGGGCCCGGGACTACACCGTCACCAGGGATCACGATGACCTGGCCAGGGTAGATCAGATCCGGGTTCGCAGTCCGCTCAGGATTCGCGGTCAGAAGCGCCTCCAGCGAGACGCCCGCGCGCTCGGCTATCTCCGAGAGGGTGTCCCCCGGCACCACCACGTAGTCACCGGCAGGAAGCTCGGCCTCGGCCGGGGCGGGGGCCGGGTCCTCCTGGACCACGGGAGCCTCGGGGGCCAGGGCGTCCTCGGTGGCCAGCACCGCGCCGCCGACGCCGGAACCGGTGACCACAGCGACCAGGCCGCCGACGATCGCGGCCTTCTTCGCCCGACCAGTCGAGCGGGAGCCCGAGCCGTGGCCGGGGCAGCAGCAGCCGTCGGCCGGGGGCGGAGTCGGCTCCGGGTCGGGAGCCGGGGCCCCGTACTCGGTGAGCAGCTTGGCGAGCTGCTTCGGGCCCGGGACGCCGTCAGCGCTGTCGTGGTCGCCGATCTTGACCTGGTAGGCCCGCATCGACTCGGTGTCAGCGCTACCCCACGAAGGGCCAGGGCCCTCCAGGTAGCGAGAGCACCCTGCACGGACGAGAGCGTGACCCATCGTGGTGATGTGGTCACCCGCGGAGCCCGGTCCGTACGCCTTGCCGTCGATGACGACCTGGCCGCCGGTCGGCGGAGTGCCGGCCGAGTTGCCGTAGGCGGGGCGGCCGAAGCCCAGGACGCTGGAGCGGGGCCGAACCTTGTAGCAGACCGAGCCGCCCGAGCCCTGGTTGGGGCCGTCGCCAGCCACGGTGTTGCCCTCCACAGTCTTCACCGACTGGCCAGGCGCGGAGTCCTCCAGCACGAAGCCCACGTGGTCGGCAGTCGGGCCACCATCCCAGGAGTAGAAGACCACGTCGCCGCGCTTGGCCGCGCCGTTGCGGGATATCCACTGGCCCTTGCCCTTGAAGAACTGGACGTGCGAGGGACAGTAGGCGTACTTGCCGACCGAGCCCAGCTCGCCTGCGGTGTTGGCGCAGTACGAGACGAACATGTCGCAGAAGGGTTGATGGTTCATGCCGTACCACGCCCCGAAGGGGGTGTCGTAGAACTTGCCGTTCGGGGACTTGCCGCCCCGGTAGTTCTCGTCGGCCCACTTGCGGGCCTCGTTCAGGGTTGCGTCGAGAGACATGGTCACCTTTCGAAGTTGATTGCGGGGAACGTCTCCTCGCGCAAGGGGGTGTTGTAGCCGGGAGGCGGCGGGGTCAGCCCCCACACTCCGCCAGGGGTGGCGTTGGGGAGGCTGGACAGGGGCATCGCGGTCGCCATGCCGATCCGGGTGGACACCCCGCCGGCATCCTCTGGGCTCTCCTGGAGGTGCTGGAGCGTCACGCGGTTCCACACGCCGATGCCGTACAGGGACCGGGGCGGCATCCACTCGACCGTGGCCCACCGCAGAGCTGCACCCTCCACGCCGTCTACGGTCCACTGGTCCGAGACGGGCCTGCCGGCGTCCGCGTCGAACAGCCGGTAGTGGCCCCTGAATCCGGCTCGCACTCCCACCCGGAAGTCGATCCGGATCGTCGGGTGGGCGAGGTTCAGCGTGCTGATCGCCCCGGCCGCCAGCCAGTTGTGGCGCGTGGCGTTGACCTCGAACTCGGCAACGGGGAGCGTTGCGCCGGTCGCCGTCGCCTGGCGCTCCACAGCACTGAGCCGGGAGTCCAGTCGTCCGAACTCCCGGCTCAGCGTTGGCTTTCCAACATAGGTCACTCGGGCTCCTCCGTGGGTGATCCGTCGCCGGGCTCCAGGCCCTCCACGCGCTTGTAGATTTCGAGCGGGACCAGGGCCAAGGTGGTCTCCTCGCCCGTCCCCGACACAGATACGTCGATCTCGTCCACCACGTAATCGGCGTCCAGGGATGGCCAGTTAGGGACCGCGATGCGGACGCGGACGATGTGCCCGACCCGCAGGTTCGCGGGGGTCACGTCGCCGTTGGGGTGCAAGCGCACGTCGGGGATGACCATGGGCGTCTGGCCGACAGCGGCCGTGCGCCAGGCGTGGGCGGCCAGCGTCTCCGGGCGGGACACGGAGTTGTGCGTCTCCACCACGGCCAGCCGGGGAATGCGGCGATCCGCGTCCCCCTCAAGACCCCAGTTGTACCACCACGTCTTGAGCTGCCCCCAGCCCTCGCCCTGCCCGTTCATGGAGGGCTCGGTGCACATCTGATCGCCGTCCGAAGTCAGCGACGTGACATCGCAGTTGACTCCGTGCTCCAGGATGAAGCGGGTTGGCTCCCCCGTCTGCGGGGTGAAGACGAAGTGGTTGGAGATCCGGCCCGTCTCCGCGTCCTGCGAGTGGTCGATGCGGAAGCCGAACCCGTCGATCACACCCGCGAGTTGTTCGACCGCCTCACCCAGGTTCTTCCACTCGTACCAGATGTACGTCCGGTCCCGGAGCTTGCCGGGGTCCTGGGCCGGGTCGAAGCTCAGCGCGTTCGGCCCGTTGGAGGCGTACACGTCGTTCTGGTCCCACAGTGCCGGCCGATCGCCGAACTCCTGGATCAGCTCACGCGCGATGGTGTGCTGACCAAGCTGCGAGACGATGTAGCCCTCGGGGTGCCGTGACGAACCCCGGTTGATGATGCAGCGCCGGTAGTAGCCCCAGAGGCCGAGCACGTCCAGCATCACGGACTCCGAAGACAGGTCCACGTTCCAGGAGAGCAGCGGGCCCGCCCACAGGATGCGCGTGCCGCGTTGGATGTGGATCAGGGCCCGCCACGGCGAGACCAGCGAGAAGTCCAGCCCTGCCAACGGGTTCGCCGACAGCGGGATCGTAATCGTCGCCGACCCTGGGGCCGAGAAGATCGACCGGAACCGGATGGACGACACCGGCAACTCACCCTTGAGTGCTGGCGGTAGGCCGTCCTTGCTCTTGAACTCCGAGATCAGCACCCGGTATTCGGAGGCCGAAGCCATAGGCACTCCTTCCTACTTCGGCTGCATGGTCACGGAGATGAAGGAGTTGCGGCCCTTCGTCCACTGGATGCCGCCCGTGCAACCGCCCTCGACGCGGAACTTCGCGGACTGGCCGGCACGCAGCTCCTTCGTCTTGCCGCCTTCGAGCGTGATGTGCTGGCCCCGGCCGGGGGCGTGGGGCTCGCGGATGCTGACCAACTGGTCGCCGTAGTAGAGACGAAGCCACCCCTGGTAGTCCGCGTTCGCCACCGTGTCGTGGCCCTGGAGGAAGAACACGAAGTCCAGCCATCGGTCGTACGGCACCGCCGGGATCTCGAACTCCCGGAACAGGAACCAGTTCGACGGGGAAGCCTCGTCGCGCCACCACAGGTCGCCCTCCCAGTTGTCCGGGCCGCGCAGGTACTCCATGTGGCGCTGCTCGTACATGCCCTTGACCAGGCCCTCGGCCTGGTTGGTCACCATCACCATCGTCTGGCGGACGTGGTCGTAGATCAGGGAGCCCTCGGGGGCCTGCTTCGCCAGCTCCGCCGGGGACTGCGAGCCGGCCGTCCGCAGGTGCAGGAGCGGGGTCGTGTCCACCTGGACCTGGCCGGGCACCAGCTCGGCGACGCCGGAGTGGAACCGCCAATCCTCCGGCTGGTCCACGAGCCCCTGGTTGTTGTACTTGAACTTCGCCAGTACCAGGGCGTTCCGGGGGATGGCGAGGCCGTCCTGCCCGTCCTTCGGATAGACGATGTCGATCGCCCACCCGCCGTAGTAGCGCTCTTCCTCGTCGGCGGCGTGCACCGACGGGTCGCCGATGCCGCCAGGGGGGAGCATGAGACGGGGATCGGTGTGCTTCCGCGAGCGGGAGCCCGGCTCCTTCGCGTCCGGGTCCGCGTACGCGACCACGGCCGCCTCCAGCGGGGCGTCGCCCGCGCCCTCGGTCACCACCTCCAGCGCCAGGTCCGCGTCCAGGTGGGCGAAGTACAGTGACGCCTCGTGCCGCACCTCTGCGTTGTCCGGGAGCCACAGCGAGCCCGCCGCCACGTTGAGCTTGTGCGTCTCCTCACCGAGGCGAGTCACGTGAAGGGCCGTAGATCCCGCCACACCCACGTGCCCGCCCCGAAGGCGGCCCGTCAGGTTCCGGAAGTCCAGCGCGTCATACAGGCCCTTCTGGGCGTACATGGGCGCGCGGAGGTCACTGCCTGCCATTCGGTCTCCTCACAACCAGGCGGAGCGCCACACGGCCTCCGCGGCGAGCCCCTCGGGGCCGTCCTTGACTCGAAGTTGGAACTGGCCTTCACCAGGGGGGATGCCGAACCACTGAGAGCCCGGCTTGATGTGCTGGGCCCGACTCGAACCGCCCACCGTGATGCGGCGGTTGGCCATGTCCAGGACCAGCGTTGAGCCGCGCACCAGGGTCAGACCGACCGTGGAAAACGTCAGCTCGGTGCCGGCCGTCCACAGCGAGAACTCGGGGTCCTGCACCGTGCCGTCGCGGGCCACCAACGTGATCACCGGATACGCCACCGCAGAGCCGTAGTTGACCACCGTCGGGCTCGCGTACGGGGTCGCGTCCTCCTCGTCCGCCAGCGTGAACGGGAACGACAGAGGGAAGATCGCCTTGCCCGCACGCGGGACCTGCACAGGGATCGTCGCCGACTGTGGGCTCGTCCCGCCTGCGTAGACACGGGGGTCCGTGGCGAACAGCTCCACGTCGAAGCGACGAGCACCCGCGACGTATCGCTCGTCCAACCGGGCGGACCGACGACGCACCCGGGCCAAGAGCTGCCCCAGGCCATTGGCTATGCCCGGGAAGGAGAACCGGAACAAGCGCTCGTCTCCCCCGGCCCGGAATGCTGACAGCACCCGGGGCACCGCCTGTGGGTCCGTCACCAGGAAGGACAGGCCGACCGACCGACCGCCCATGTAGTCAGTCCCCGGCACCAACCCGTCGCGCTGGAGCAGTTCCGCGTCCGAGGTGCGAATCTCCGGGGCGTCCAGGAGACCCGAGACCTCCTCCAGGATGATCGGGGAGTTCCCGTTGAGGAGGGCCCCGTCGAAGCAGGCCGTCCACTCCTCGCCTGTGAAGGGCGTATCCGCAGACGGCCTTCCGGGGGGAACGTCCGACTGCGGACGGGCAAACTCGTGCAGGAACGTTTCAGCGTCCACTCGTCTTCAACTCCCATGCGATCTGCTTGCCGATCTCGTACGGGTCCGCGTTGGTGCGCGCGTTGACCGTGATCGACGGGCCGCGACCCAGACGGGACAGCGCCGCCTCGGTACCCGGCTGGAGAGCACGGGCGGCCGACCGGCCGTAGCTGTAGGCGTCCAGGCGACCCACCTGGTCGGCGACGTTGGGAAGGGGAGAGGCGACAGGCACAGGGGCTGGCAGCTTCTGCGTGTCCGCCTCCACCGGGACGGAGAACCCGAGGATGCTGCCGATGCCCGACGCCGCGTCCTTCACCTTGCCGAGAATTCCGCCAACCACGCCCATGACGTCGATCGACCCCAAGCCGTCCACAAGGCCCTGGATCGCCTTCTTGCCCGCATCGAACATCGAGCCCGCGAGGTCACCCAGTGCGCCGATGATCTTCCCCGGCAGCTCCGAGACGAAGCCGACGACCGAGGAGATACCCTGCGACACCGCTTCCTTGATCGAGTTCCAGGCATCCGACACGGCCCGCTTGACCGTCTCCCAAGCTTCGGAGGTCCAGGTCTTGACGCTGTCCCAGGCCCCCGAGACCGCTGACTTCACGTTCTCCACGGCGTCCGAGACGAACGACGTCACGGAGTTCCACGCGTCCGAGGTCCAGGACTTCACGGAGTTCCATGCATCCGAGGTCCAGGACTTCACGGAGTTCCACGCCTCCGAGACCCACGAGACCACCGCCGAAACCGCAGAGGAGACACCGGACTTGATCGACTCCCAGGCTTCCGAGACGACGCTGACCACGGCGGACCAGGCGGCGGAGGTGCCGGCCACGATCCCGTCCCAGGCCGCCTGGATGCCCTGCCAGGCCGCCTTGGCCGCGCCGACGATGAAGTCCAGCCCCGTCATCGCCACCTCGAAGGAGGCGAGCAGCAGGTTCAGGGCCACGTCCACGGCCTTCATGAGGAAGACCGTGGCGTCCGCGTTGTCCGCGAAGATCCGGAAGAAGTGCCCGATCGCGTCGGCGAAATTCTGGACCGCCTCGGCGATCTGGGGTGAGAACTGGACAGCCAACTTGGCTATGCCCTGGAGCAGTTGATCCAGGATTGAGACCAGCGGAGGAAGGATCTCCTTGAGTCGGCCTCCGCCGTCGGCCAGGGTGACGAAGAAGTCCCCCAGGGCATCGCCGATCCCGACCAGCGCGGCCGGCAGCGCGTCGGTGAACTGCTTCATCCCGGCCGAGTTCATGGCGGCCGTGAGCTTCGGGAACAGCACGTCCGTGAACTGGAGGATCGAGTCCACCATCGGCCGGACGAACTGGGCTCCGGAGTCGAAGAAACCCTTGATCATCGGCTCGGCCTGCTTGAACCAGGCCGTGATGTCCTTGAGCGCGCCGCCGAACTCCTCGCGCATGGAAGCCGTTGCGGGCTTCAACGCCTCCGAGACGCGGATCATCGCGTCCTCGGCCTTGTCGCCCAGCTCCTTCATGTTCCCGGCCGCAGCGATGGCCGCCAGACCGATAGGGAGGATCGGGAGGGCCGCCAGCGCGATGACGGCGATCAGGCCCGAGGCGACGACGGTCACCCAGGCGGCGATGGCCATCACGGTGGCCAGCAGGGGGAGCGCCGCAGCAGCCGTCTGGGCAAAGCCCGCAGCCATGCCGGCCGCTCCCCTGGCCATCCCCGTGATGCCGTCTGCGAGCGTCGAGACGGCTTGCCCTGCCTGTGTGAACAGCTGGCCCACACCCCGGCCGATCGTGGCCAGCCCCCGACCCATGTCCGCGATACCGGACTTGATGCGGTCGATGCCGCCCCGGGCCATGTGGATGTTGATCAGCAGTCGCCAGCGGCGTCCGGTGAACCCACGGACCTGCCGCTCGGCGTCGCGCACGTCGGCGTCTACGTCGATTCGCGCCCTGCGGTCCCGGGCAAGCGCCGCGATGCGAGCCGCAGCAGCGGCCGTGTCGGCCTCCGCCCGGATGTTCACGCGGCGATCACGGGTGAGCTGATTCAGCCGGGCACCAACCCCGCCGTCATTCAGCTCGACCTTGATCTTGAGCTTGCTGTACTTCTCCAGCATCTCCAGGTACTGCTTGAGACGCTGGCGGAAGCCGTCCGTATCCGGGACCACGCGGACGTGCACTCGACCGGCTTCCTTGCCACCAGGACCGGCCATTCCCACCTCCTACGTGAGTCGGACCGGCGGAGCCTTCGGCAGCGAGCCGGAGCGCGCGGCCACGGCCGCCGGTAGCTTGAACTGGTTGGGGGTGGCCACCGCGTCCTCCGTGAGGACTCCGCCACCCTCGCCGACCCCACGGGCCAGCGCCTTGGCGAACGGGTTCGGCCCGCCACCCTTCGCACGCTTCGCGTACGGCCGCGCGTACGGCTTCGGCTTGTCCACCGTGCGCGGGTTCTTGCTCGCCTTCGCCACCTGTACATGGGTCAACGCCTGCACGGCGTCCACCAGGTCGGCGAGGATGTACGTCTGCGGGCCCCATCCCAGGGCCTCGCGGCCACCGCGCATCGCTGCCACGGTGGCGGACTCGTCAGGGAAGGTCCCGATCAGGCCCAGGACGAAGCGGGCCGAGTGCCGGCCGTGGACCCAGTCAACGATGTCCACGCCGCAGAAGCGGCGCAGGTCGGCGGCGATCTCCGCTCCGTGCTTGTCCAGCAGCTTGATCAGGCCGACGCTTCCCCCGGCGCGGCCTCCTCCATCCACGCCTCGCAGATGGTCATCAGGGAATCCAGCGGGAGTGCGTCCACCGAGGCCCGCATCGCCTTCTTGTCCGAGGAGGCCGCCACGACCATGTTGCCCATGGCCTCGATCCGGCGGGCATCGGACACCTTCTCGGACTGCATGACGTCCATGTACTGCATGATGGCCTGGAGGTCCCCGGCAGGAACCGCCTCGATCCGACGAAGCCGGATCTTCTTGCCGTTCGCGGCCACGAACTTGAGGCCACCGGCGTGCTTCTTGTCCGCCTCGGCCTTGAGGTCAGCGAAATTCAGGGTGCTCATGACGGTCTCTCAATCTCTCCTACAGCGTTGTGAATACAGCGCTGCCCGGCCCCGGCAGGACGCCAGGACCGGGCAGACGGGTCAGCGAAGGCCGATGGCCTTCGGCTTGACCAGGGAGGGGGCTTCGTCGGCCAGCTCGTACGAGTCGCCGCCACCGGGCTCCTCCTGGCCGGGCAGGCCGTCGTTCAGGTCGAAGACCGGCGACACGGTGCCGAGCGGGGCGGAGGTGTTGTGCGAGACCACGGTGGCCTTCACGGGCATCTCGGCCAGGGCCGCCGGGTCCAGGGTGGTGCCGTCCGAACCGATGATCTCGGCCTTGAGGTAGTGCCAGACCACCGCGTGCTCGCCGTCAACGGCGACGATCAGGAGGGCCCGAGGCTGGGCCGCCGGAGAGTTCGGGATGACGAACATGCCGTCCGCGCCCACACCCTTCGCGGTGCCGTAGTAGAGCTTGTAGCTCTCCTCGGTGAAGTCCTCCAGGTTGATGGTCACGGCGTAGACCTTGCCCGGGTTGGTGACCTTGAGGGCCTTGTTCTGCCAGGACCCCAGGGTCTCCGGCTCGTCGCCATCGACGCTGTACTCGATGCCGTTGTCGAGCGAGGTGTTCCCGACGCTGGTCCACTTCGCGCCGTCGGTGCCCCAGGTCTTCGGGTCCTTCGGGTCGAAGCCCTTGATCAGCTTCGGCATCGGGGTGCCCGGCTCCGCCACGTAGATGTAGCCGGTACCCGGGACGAGGACGCTCTGCTCGGCGGGGGTGCTCATTCAGTCTCCTTTCGCAGCCCGCGCCGCCGGGCACGGGTCTGGATCATGTAGTTGGCCGTGAACCGGCTGAAATCCGGCTGGGCCTCGGTCATGGGGTCGGTCGTCATGAACGGGCCCGTCGCCTCACGGAAGCGGGAGAAATGGCCGTCGTCGTTGCCCCACTGGGCCCGGGTGAGCTGCACCAGGCCGGCGCGCGCCTTGCGGGCCATCCAGGAGGCGTGCGAACGCGAAGTCGCGTACGTCTGGACGTTGAACATGCCGTCGTCAATGAAGCGCTTCTCCCGGACGACACCGCCGACACGGCGGGCAACCACCAGGCCGCCGGCCTCCCGGAGGGCGATCTGCCAATCCGTCGGCAGGTACACCGCACAGCGGTAGTCCGGGAACACCAGCCGCAGGCCGTCCAGCAGCAGCCGCTCGGAGTCCGGCATCACGAAGTCCTCGGAGATCGTCACCACAGGGCGGCCTCCATCGCGTGAATACCGTCAACGAACCGGTTCGCTCGGTGGTTGTAGCCACCCCAGTTCTTGTGAGCCGCCTCCGGGTCGTTGTTCACGATCGCGTAGCCCTTGCGGTGACGCTTCACCTTGAGACCCGCGATGAACTGCCCCGTGTCCACGTGGGCGGCAGCCTTCGCCCGGATGCGCTGCTCGCGCTCCAGGGCCTCCAGCTTCAACACCGCCATCACGCCCGGAAGCCCAGCGACCACGGAGTCCAGGTCAGGGCGAACCTCCGCCACTCTGCCCACCCCCCTCAACCACCACGGTCACGAACCGCATCCGGTCCGAGGCCCCGAGGTGCGGACGCGGCGGGTCCACCACGGTCCAGCACACACCGGGATCGCCCTCGGCCTGGTCGGCGAACTCCACAGCGGACCACTTGTCGATCAACGTCCCAGCCGGGAACACGACCTTCTTCCGGATCGGCGGAGACCAGCCGACCTGCGCGCCCACCGGGGCCCGCCAACCAGCCGCGTCGCCGACCGGCATCACCCAAGCCATGACGCGCACGGTGCCAGCGGCGGAGGGGCGCTTGTCGCCGTAGCCGTCGTCCACCATCTCCACCTTGTGGATCAGGACTTCGGTACGGCCTCGGTCCAGGAGGCTCATGCTGCCCCCCAAGGCCCCTCGGGGTTCGGGTACGGATACCCGACCTGCATCCCCCGCGAGACCACGTCGCGGGTCGCCCGCACGGACTTGAGGCCACCGCGGCCTGACACACGGTCAATGAGGGCCTGCTCGCCTCGCGTGAGGGAGAGCCCCATCGGCGTCCCGTCCGACATGCGGTATGAGACCTCGCCGACCTGCTCCTGAACGTAGCCCTCGGGGTTACGGAAGCGCCGCTCCGCGACCACCAGGGCCAGCGTCCGGATCACCTTCGGGTGCTTCTCCGGCGTCCAGCACGGATGCCCGTACGCGGCGATAACCCAGAAGGCGTCGTCCAGCGCGGCAGAAGCCCGCTCCCAGTCAGGAGAGCCCTCCTCGGGAACGGGCTTGCCCAGGCGCTTGAACAGACACTCAACCGTCAGCGCCATCAGGACTCCTTACTCAGCGGTGCGGGTGCGTCGGCGAACCGCCGACGCGCGGGCAGCCGACACCTCCTGCTGCTCGGGCGTCTCCTTCGTGGTGAACTCGGCCGGCGTGGACGCCGGGGAGTCCTGGGCAGCACCCGTGGTGTCCTGAGCCACCACGGTCCACGTGTACTTCGTGGCCGCAGTCAGGCCGGACGCCGCGTACTTCGGCTCCGTCACCTGCTTCGGAGTGCCACCGTTGATGGTGACCTGGTACTGATTGGCCCCGCTCACGGCCTCCCAGGAGAGCGCCGCCGACTTCTCGGTGACGCTCTCCGCCTTGAGGCCGGTCGGGGCCGTCAGAAAGACGGCTCGCCCTTCACGGTCTTGATCGCAGTGCAGCGGTACAGCTCGCCGCCGTCGTAGGTCTCCTGCGGGTCGGTCTTGACCGCACCGAAGAAGGTGTCCAGCACGGACACGTCCGAGACGCTGCCCATGTCGAAGTCCTGGAGCCAGCGCAGCGAGTAGCCGCCCTCGTTGGCGGTAGCCGACTTGGTACCCATCGCGGCTGCCGGGGCGACCACGGCCGCCACGAACGCCTCGCGGGTCATGCACAGCATGCCGTCCTTGAGGAAGTTCGACTTGTACACGGTGAAGCCGCGAATCTCGCCGACCTCGGCCTTGCGCAGCGCGCCGGAGGTGCCGGACTCGTTGACCCGGGTCAGGATCTCGTTCTTGACGAGCAGGCCGTAGGCGGCCGGGGAGGCGACGATGATCCGGCCGTCCTCGGAAACGCCGTTCTCGTCCAGGAAGACACCAGCGTCGGTGATGGCGTCGAGAAGGGCCTCCTTCTCGGTCGCGTTGACCGTCGCGGCAGCGATCTCGGTGTTCATGAGGGAGGCCACGCTGGCTTCCACCAGTTCGGCCAGCTCCTTGACCTGACGGCGCAGCACACGGGCCGCGAAGTTGTCGAGATCCAGGGTCATCTCCTTGGCGGAGAGCTTGACCGGGTGGGCGAAGTGGTTCGTCAGCTTGAGTGGCTGAGACTGGTCCTTGACACCGTTGTAGGCGGTGATCTTAGAACCCTTGTCCAGATCGCCGGGGGTAGCCGCGATGTCCATCGCGCCGCCAGCGTGGCCCGGGATCTCGATGTTGACCAGGTTGCCCACCCGGCCGTGGAAGTCGTTCTCCGCGTCGCGCCAGACCAGGCGGCCCAGGATCAGCGAGTCCCGGAGCATGCTCAGGGCGGTGGACGCAATGTGGCCCTCCTCCTCGGTGAGGAAGGAGTTCGGGATGTCGGCCATGGTGATTCCTCTCATGAATGAGGCCCACAGGAATCCTGTGGGCCCAGGGGAGTTGACGGAGCGGGGGCCTTACCAGGCCAGCGGGGCGAGTGCGCGCCGGGCCACCTCGTCGGGGTCGAACTTCTTCGGGGCGGCCGGGGTCAGGCCCCCCGAGCCCAGGACCGGCTTCGGATCGGCCACGGCGGCCAGCTCCTCGGCGTGGGCGCGGACGGCGGCCTCGTCACCGCCCTGCACGAGCTTGGCCAGGACGGGAGGCAGGTTGTACTCGGCAGCGATCCGGTCCCGGAGGGCCTTCTCCTGGAGGTGCGTCACCTGGGCGCGCAGCTCGTCCGCCTCGATGCCGGCCTCGTCCTTCTCGCCATTCGCGGCGGTGACCCGCTCGCCCAGCTCCGCGAGGTCGCCCTGCGACTTCTCGTAGAGCGCCTTGTAGTCGGGCTCCGACGGCTTCGGAGTCTCGGGGACCTCCGGCTTCGGGGGGTTCGCGGGGTTCTCCACGCCGCCCGGCTTCACGTCGGCCGGGGTGGGGGTCTCGGGGGTTTCAGCCATGGGTCTCTCCTAGCGTCGTTTGCGGTATCCCTTGTGGTGGAGCCACGTCCGGAAGTCCTCCTGGTTGCCGCCGCCCGTCTCTCGGACGAACTGTTTCCAGAGGTCAACCGCGTGTTGCGTGGACTCCTTGAGCCGGTAGCGGCGGGAGAAGATCGGCACCGGCTGGCACTTGCAGTGGTCGTGGAATTTCGCCGCCGCAGCGGAGCGCGACTTGAAGACCGCCCCGCGAGAGGCGAGCATCACGCAGCGGTAGCAGGCCCCGGGCGAGGGGTCGCGGAAGTAGCCCAGCGCGCCCGGGTCGTCGTGGATCGTCTGGTGGATCACGTCTCGGCCACCGTCCTGCGCGATGGTCTGGCCGGCACCCGTGGAGCCCGAGGCCAGGGACTCCTGGAACTCCTTCTCCCAGGCGATCAGCTCCGGGTCGTCCAGGCCGCCCGAGGGCTTCGGCCGGTCCTTGCGGACCTTCTCCGCCTTCTCCCGGACGTGCTCCCGGAACGCAGCGTCCGCGTCCTTGGCGATCCGCTCAACGTCCCTCGCGGGGAAGGGATCGCGGGTCAGCGACGGCAGCACCTCGCGCGGGCCCGTGCCCACCCGGCGGCCCACCCGGCCGTTGAAGTCCGACCACAGGGAGCCCAGGGAGGAACGAGGCTTGAAGCCCGGCCCGCCGATCACATGCCCCGTCTCAAGGGCCCGCACCAGGCGGTAGTACGAGACCGCCAAGGCGTAGGACGCCTCCGCGGCCTCCGTCACAGCCGCCCGGTACTGGGCACCCAGCGAGGTCATCGACCCCGCCAGGTCGGCGGCGGTGGTGCCGGCCAGCACCACCGCCCAGCGCTCGGCGAAGTCGTCAGCCAGAGCGCTTTGCGCCAGCTTGAACGCCGCCGCCGTTTTCAGCACGTCGGCCGTTCGGGGTGTCCACGCCATCGCGGGTCTCCTTCGCGGCGTCAAGGGCACGCTGCTCGCGCGCCTCCTCCTTCGCGGCAGCCTCCTCGGCCGCCTTCACCGACTCGTCAATGTCCGACTGCGTGAAGCCCGGCACCTTGCGGAGAGCCACAGCCAGCGGGACGCCCTGCTGCATCAGCTTCGTCATCGCGTCGGCCGCCTGGCCGAGCGAGCGCATCGACTTGTCCGCCCACTCCACCTGAGACTCGTCCTGATCCAGGGAGCCGCCCTCGACCACGGCGCACAGGCGCAGGACCGTCTCCCAGGACTCCCCGAAGGACTCCTGGAACCCGGCCAGCGCGGCCTTGAAGGACGACTCCGAGGCGGCCATGGCGTCGGCCGACAGGTTCACCATGTCGGCCATCAGGTGATGCGGCGGGACGTCGCCCAGCGCCGTCATCTCCTCCATGGTGGCGCGGATGGACTTCTGGAGGTCGCCCGTCGGCGAGGCCGGCAGCTGGCCGAACTTCGCGTCGGAGTTCGGGGCCATCAGGAGCGCGGACGGGTCCAGCAGCGGCACCTCGTAGACCGGCTCCCCCGTCTCCGGGTCGCACACCGGGTCGCCCGTCTCCGGGTCCAGCTTCTCCGTCGGAGCCAGGCCCGTGCCGAAGCGGATCGCGTGCGCGCCCCAGTGCTGCGACAGCAGCAGCGACAAGACCTGCTGGTTGAGGCGGTCCTGCGAGACGATCAGCGGGTCCACCAGACCCCGGCAGCGACCCCGGAGGTCGGTCTCCGGGGCGAAACGGACGACGGGGCAGACGCCTATGTCGTGCGGGATCGTGGTGACGACCTTTGAGCCCTTCGGGCCGTCGAGTACGACGCGGTACTCCGCCCGGTCGTCCCAGACCATGGCAACCTCCGTGCCGTCGTCGGGCTGGTTCTCCGGGACGTGCACCGCGTACAGCGGGAACTCGTCCATCGTCGGGTCCTGGAACGCCACGGTCGTGTTGATCGCGTCGAAGCCCCGGACCACCGGACCCTTGCGGCCTCGGCGGGGGTCCGGTGTCACCGCCACGTAGGCAGCTCCGGAGACGAACGCGGCCTTGTGCACCGCCCGTTGGCGGGAGTCCAGCCGGTTCTTCTGCCAGTGTTTCCACTCAGGCGCGTTCTCGCCCGAGCCCGGCCGGCGGAAGCCGTCCACCCGCAGCGCAGAGGACGGAGTGTCGATGATCAGGCCGGTGAGGTTCAGGATGGACCGCTTGACCAGGTCCTTGAACTCGGCGTTGGCCTTGCGCGGCATCCACGGTGCACGGTGCAAGCCTCGGTAGTAGCGATCAGCGAGGTTCAGCCGGTCGTAGTCCCGGGATATCAACTCCCGGCCGTGCTGGGCACGGACCACCACGGAGTCGGTCATCAGAAGCCACCTCCCATAGTGAGTCGGCCCGGCGTCTTTGGGGCCTTGAGCTTGCCGCTCTCGGTGAGACGGCGATGAGCAATCCAGCAGATGAGCATTGCGGCGTAGGCATCGACCTTGAGGGCCGACTCCCGCGACTCCTTGCCGAAGCCGATGCCGTACTTGTTGGGCCGCTTACGGGCGTTGAGGGCGTGGCGCATCAGCGTGTAGTCGCGGACGTGCGGGAAGTCGGCCTTCTCGATCGCGCCCACCAGGGCCTCGTGCTCGACCGTGATCTCGCGCTGGTTCGCGCGCATGTCGAAGCCGCACGACGACTTGCCGGACGCCTTGATCAGCAGCTTCGGGCCGTACAGCTCGGACCAGGTGGCCACGTAGGACTCCCAGCCCGCCACGTCGGCGAAGAACGCCACGACCGTGTAGCGCTTGAAGACGTACGCGAGGAAGTCGGAGACCTCCTCGCCGTCCACCTCCCAGCCCTTGCCGGCCGGGCCGTCGGGCTTCTCCCAGACGGCGAGCTTCTGGACGAGCTTGTCCCGAACGCGCATCGCCACCAGGGCAGTTGCGTCGTCCGTCTTGCCACCGTCGAAGCCCAGGACGATCCGCTCGCCCGGCTTGATCGCCTCGGCGGCCTCGACCACGCCTGCCTCCCAGCGGTCGCGGTCCACCAGCGCGTCGTCGTGCGAGCTGAGCTGGTTGAGGTACTTGCGGCGGGACTCGTCCTCGGACGTGGAGGCGGACCAGATGTCCTTCATCACGCGGTCGGGGTTGATCCACACCGCGTCGCCACGGGCACACAGCAGCGCGGCCCGGAGCTGGTCAGCGTCGGCGAGGTCCACGCCCGGCGGGGCCTCCACCGAGTCGTAGTAGATACCGGCGTCGTGGTTCACCCCGTCGCGCTGCTTCTCGAAGGCGTACCAGGACCCCTCGGCGACGGAGTCTTCCCCGATCACCGGGGCGTTCGTGATCTCCATCGTCCGGCCGCCAACCTTCGTGGCGTTGGGGCGGATCGTGGCCGCCAGGCGGGGGCCGTGATTACCCTCCACCCAGTGCCAGGTCTCGTTGAGCAGCGCGTAGGAGGGGCGGCCACCCTCGGCAGCACGGAAGGACGACGCCTTCGCCTCCAGACGGCACTGCCGGCCGTCCGTATCGACCTGCGAGGCGTAGCAGACCTCCTGGCCGAGCTTGATCTCGTACCGGTCGATCGCAGCCTGCGAGAAGATCGTGGAGAAGGCCGACATCGTGTTGACGTTCTGACCGGCAGCCGTGGCGAAGATCTGCACCCATGCTTCCTGCGGCGGACCACCGATCGGCGAACCGTCGCGGCGGAAGCCGGTCAAGCGGCACGGGCCGACGAACTCCATCGCGCAGACGGCCGCCATCATCGGGTCCTTGCCCCAGCCCTTGAGGCGGCGCAGGGTGCCGGACTCGTGCCGGAAGCCGCGACCCCAGGTCTCGGGGTCGTTCGGGTCCTCGGGAACGGCGTCGTCGCGCAACTCGTACCAGCGGGCCAGGATGCGGACCTGCTCCGGGGTGAACTTGAAGTCCGGCCGGAAGGCGTAGGCCGACCAGCGGAGAAGTTCCCCGGCGAGGGTGCGGTTCGGGGCGGGGACCGTGTCGGGGATGGTGCGTATGGGGTCGTAGGTAAGCAACGAACCTCCTACGCACTACCGGCCTACCGCTTTCGCGGGAGAAGGACCCTGAGAACAGCGAGCGCACGCTTCCGCGTTTCGGCGTTACGGTGCAGCACCGCAAGGACGGCGACGGCTCCGACAAGCACGATGTAGGCCAGGGCTGCATAGCCCGTTGTCTGCAACATGAAGGCAGTAGACCAGCACTTCAGCGGGAAGCAAATTCCTGTTATGAGCGATCGTCACGCTTTATGAGTACCGCTCATACTTGTGGCGCAGATCACAGTGGAGCGGCCCCAAGGAGGGCGCGCTCCTCCAGCAGCCGGGCGTCCGTCTCGGAGACGTGGGTGCCAGCCGTGAAGGGCTTCGTCATGTCGTGCGCCCACAGTTCGCGGGCGACAGCGTGGGGGACCTCGGAGTCCAGGCACGCTTCGTAATAGGTGATCGTCCGGGCGGTGCGGATCGCCTCGTCCGAGGGGCCGCTGTCGCGGCGGGCCTTGCGGCGAGCCATGGCGGCCTCCTGTCAGGTTCGGTTGCCCCAGCGGACGGCCAGGGCGTCACGGGAGTTGTGGCCGCGCTTCGGGCCGTCACCCTCGCCGCGGATCTTCGCCAGGAGATTGCCGGCCTGCTGCCGGTTCTGCTGGGCCTGCGTGATCGCGGGGTTGAGCACCTGCATGCCCTTGCGGTTGCCGCCCTCGATCATCTGACCGTCGCGCTTCACCAGGGCGTCAAGCTGAGCCGCGCGGGCCAGCATCGGCGCGGCGATGTCGATCGCGGCAAGGTCGGCGGACTCCAGGTCCAAGTCCTCCTCGTACAGCTCGATCAGGGCCGCGCGCACCTTCGTGGCGTCGCGCTCGGTGTGGTCGATGTTCAACGGCGGACCTCTCCGGGGTGGGGCTTGCGGCGGGCCTGTACTGCGGCCTCACGCTTCCGGCGGCGGCCGGCAGCCGCGTCCTGGGCGTCCTTCGCGGCCACGTGCCAGTCGCACAGGGCACGAAGGTTCTCGGGGTCGTCGGAGCCCCCCTCGGAGGCCGGGACGACGTGGTCGCAGTGTCGGGCGGGTTCTCCGCAGGGTTCGCCCGTGTCGTAGCGGATGTGCTGGCACATCCAGTGGTCGCGGTTCATCACCGCGCGGCGGAGGCGGAGCCAATGAGGTGGGAGGGGGCGCGTACGCCGCGAGGCTGCCGCCATGGGTACCTCCGGAAGACGTTGAAGGCCCCGCCAGGGGCTCAACCCGACGGGGAGAGAGGTCCGTTGGGGAGCACGCCCTGACGGGGCAGCCTTAGCCCCCGATGGCCCCGCTTCTCGTATTCGCGCGGGCAGGCACAGGGGGCCTCATAGGTATTAAGGCGGGTGGTGGACACCTGCGGCCTCACTCTCCGTGCCTGGTTCATGACAGAGAGGCATGCAAGGACTTGGCGGCCGTGGGGGTGCCGGCCGGGCGGCGATCACGGTGGGCAAAGAGGAGGTCGCGCCGCGTTCGTAGCGGATTTCGACTGCCATGACCGTCCGGGCATGAATGGAGCGCGCACGGGAGTACCCCCCCGGGTGCCCCTGCGTCAAGCGATTCGATGCGGCGTGAGACAGCCGACAACATCGCGCGTGCGCTTGCTTTCTCGTTCAAGTCGCTTATCTCGCAGCGCGCTTGTTCTCTCGCTCACTTTGGCTCGCCTTGCCCTGTGCCCATGTGTGCACGCGCTGCGATGTGAGCGCCCGCACATGAGCTGCGTTGGACATTCGACACTTCTGTCGGCAGGGTTGGAGACACAACGCACCGACGACGGAACGAGCACACCATGCCCAAGCACGTAGCCCCCCTGATCCTGGCCCTGGCCATGCTGGCAGCGGGCAACCCCTGGCAGTCGGGCAACTGGGGCGGGGGGCTTGCGGCGTCCGGCCTGGTGTGGCTGCTGGCCACGGGCATTCAGTGCGGGGTGGCCCTGATCAAGCGCGGGCGGGCAGGGCGGGCGGCCAAGGATGCCCCGGCGGAGGGCAGCAGGCAGACCGCGTACGACCGGGACCGGGAGCACGCGGAAGCTCTCGCGGAGCTTCGTGAGCGGCTTGAGCGCGGCTGACCCTCCCCCGCCGTCCACCACCCGCCTAAACCCCTGGAGAACCCCCCATGCGCACGACCCTTGCAGCCCTGTTCTTCGCCCTTGTCGCCACCGTCGCCGGATGGACGGCCGGAGTGACCAGCGCGACCCCTGTGACCCCCGCACCGGCCAGTCAGCCGGAGTTGGTCCAGGCGTTCAACGACGGGTGGACGGAAGGGATGTTCGACGCCTGCGACCAGGGCAGCGATTACGCCTGCGGGTGGCTCCGCGAGGCCGGGCGGTAGCAGCGTTGGACATCCAACGTTGAGCTAGGTACGTTGTAAGTACAACGCAGGAACGACCGAGAGGAACACCATGACTGCCGCACTCACCGCCAACGCACTGACCGCCCTGCGGTACGCCCCGTACGGCACGGAGGACAACGTCCGGAGCGAGGGAGACGCGCACGGGTGGGCCCTGATGGGCATCGCCGTGGACCACACAGGCAGCGCGTTCGACGTGGACGCGGACGGCTACTTCTCGGGCCCGGCGGAGGAGATCATGGCCCAGAGCAACGCAGCGGCGTTCGCGCAAGCCATGGCCGATGCCTGCGGGGAGGAGGGCGGCACGTGGGTGCGCGTCGGCGGCCGGTGCCTGTTCGACGCAAACAGCACCACCGCGACGGACGCCGTGGACGGCCTCATGGGGGCGCTCGCCGACTACCCCCTGTTGGACGAATCGGACCACTCCGAGCGGGAGTGGAACGCCATGTGCGAGGAGATCGACAGCGAGATGCCGGGCGCATACCCGGACGACGTGGACGCTTCGGACGTGCTCCGGGAACTGGCCTGCCCCGAGCTGGGCCGGATCGGGTATGACGACGTGATGGACGCCGTGCGGACGCTCGGGTACGCCCCGTGCTCGGACTGCTCCGAGTGGTTGTCCCCGACCACCGGCCGGGAAGGTGAGCCGCTGTGCCGTGGCTGCGCAGTGGAGGAGACACGGCCGAGCGTGCGCGTCATGCCCACCACCCTTAGCGAGTCACCCCGGTATGAGCTGGGAAGCCCCCTGACGGCCGTTCTGACGCCTTACCTGGACGGCCGGGCGGTAGAGCTGGGCTGCGCCTACCGCGAGGACGTGCGCGCCATCGTGCGCGGTTCGGCGGACGGCTACCGGCAGACCTACGGCCGGGCCGCGTGATGTGGCCGGGCGCACATTGGCAGCGTTGGACATACAACGCTCATGCACGTACGTTGGAGATGTGGCCGCGAGAGACCGGCCCGAAGGAAAGGAAGCACCGATGACCCGCATGGAAGCCATCGAACTGTCCGGCTACTGGCCTCGGTTGGCGCGACTCGCCTACGAGAACCCCCAGGACGCGCGCGGCATCTGCGCCGCCTTCCGAGACATGCGGGCAGAGGGGTGCGCAGGGTCCGTACTCGACAGCGTGATGGACGAAGCGCTTGGCCTCTGACCCCCACCGTTGTACAGCCACCACTGACCCAGGAGACACCCCCATGAGCCGCACCGCTGACTACCTGACCGAACTGGCCGAGGATGCCGGGCTGTTCGTTGAGATCGAAGCACTAACCCAGTACGCCGCACACGTGGGCGGGGCCGAATACGCCGTCGAGAGCTTCGAAGACGCCTACCAGGGCCAGTGGTCCAGCCTGGAGGACTTCGCACACGACCAGCTCATGGAACTGGACGACGAGTACCGGGCCGCGATGGAGGGATTCCGGGGGTGGCGTCCGGAACTCGACGTGATCGCTTGGCAGTGCGACTACTTCATCACCGGCGACGGCCACGTCTTCCGCTCCATCTGAGCTGCGCGCCCCTGGTGGGGTCCGACTCACAGCGGACCCGCGCCAAGGGTGCACAGACACCCGAACAACCACCGCCCGACCTGACCCCCCGGAGACACCCCGTGAGCACCGCCGTAGCCCCCACCATGCCCGTGATCCCCACCCTGGACGCTGACGAGTACGACATGTACCGCTGCGAGTGCGGCGGCCGGATCGAAGCCGCCGCCCGGCTGTGGTTCAACGTCACCAAGGGTGCCGACGGACAGCCCACCCTGGAGATCTACGGCGTGGCGTACGAAGACTGCACCGTGAGCTGTGACGGGTGCGGCAAGGACGCCCCCGCTGACCTGGATCTCGCCATCACGGACGCCGTGGTGGCCACGGACGCCGACCTCACCGGAATGGAGCTGTGACCGTGACCACCATCACCAACAGGCTGCGCGAGATCATCACCGAGCACGACAGCCTGACCGACGGGTGGGCGGCGTACCTCCGGGCCAACCTCCGGACCTACGACCCCGACGCCCAGGCCCGCTGCGACCAGCCCTGTGAGGACTGGGAGATGGGCGACTACGACCAGCTAGACGACGACCGTGCTCATGAGGACGCCTTGCGCCTGGACACTGTGGTCAACGAACTGCGGACCATCCTGGCCACCCTGGAGACTGCCAAGTGAGCGGCACCCGGGCCAGCGTCCGACACTTCCGGACCGGCCCCGGCGGCGAACTCCTCTGCTACCGCACCGAGTGCGTAGCCCCCGCCGTTCGGTGGGCCGACTTCGCCCACCACGGGCACCCCCGGTTCCTCTCCACCGCCTACTGCGGCGAGCACGGAGACCGGGACGCCCTCGACCCCAACACGACCATGCGGCCGATACGCGGCACGCGCTGACCCCTGGAGACACGATGATCACCACCCTGGACCTGTTGGAGCCCGCCGGAGACTGGGCCGGATTCATGCGGAGCGGGACGGCCACGGTTCACCAGGGAGCACGCGGGGCAGCGTGGGACGTCCTGGAGGAACTGGAGGGGACCGACCGGGCTGCCGTGGTCTACACCCTGGACCGGGCGATGGAGACGACCCCGTACGCGCTCGTTGCGTGGGTGGACAGCGAACCGATCGCACTGGTCGCCGACACAGCGGAGCCAGGGCCGTACGTGGTCGCGTGGGAGGGGCTGGACACCGGCCGTCGGTACTGCCGGACGTTCCGCCACGACCGGGACGCCATGGGCGCGGTCACGTCCGCGCGGATCTACGTCAACGTCCGGCTGATCGGCTACAGCCCCAACCTGGACGACTTCGAGTGGAAGCACTGAGAGGGGCCCAGGACACCCGAACACACCCCGGGCCGGTGGCGTACCGGCCCGGGTCCCGTAGACCGCTGTACGCCCGGCCTCAGGCCAGGGAGAGGACACCATGACCACGATGCACAGCACCCCCGACGTTGACCCCGGCGAGCTTGCCCGACGCGCGACCGCCCACCTGGTGACCAACGGGATACAGCTCACCGCCACGGCGGACGACGCCCCCGGCCTCACCCCGATACGGATCAACGCCATGGTCGTCCGCCACGCCCGACGGGCCACACGGGTGGACGTGATCCCCCAGGACCACGGGCAGGTGACCGTGCGGGTGTGGGAGCGACCCGGGGACGCGATGCCGTGGCGGGTGACCTTCACACCGTGCATGCGGGCAGCGTGGGCCGCCGAGCAGGGTCCGGCCGGGGAGTGGCCGGAGGATGCGCGGGAGACCACCGCGTACGCCCTCGGACAGAGCCACGCCGAGCGGTCCGGCGGGTGGCCCCGCTGGACCTACCGGCAGGTGACCGCCCACCTCGGGCTCCAGCCGGACACCGAACCGGCGGACATGGCCATCCTCGCGTACCGCTGGGGCTGGAACGACCAGGAGGACCACGGCGCGTAGGGCCCAGGCCCCGCCCTCCCCACTCCCCTGCCGGCCGCTTGGCACCAGGGGTCACCCCCTCCTGTCCGCCTGACACCAGGCCCCACCCCCTCTCACCCGGAGACACCAGTGCCCACCCCCTCCCGCCACCGCCGACCGCGAGTCCTCGACCTGTTCTGCTGCGCAGGCGGGGCGGGCATGGGCTACCACCGCGCTGGCTTCGACGTGGTCGGCGTGGACATCACGCCCCGCCCCCGGTACCCCTTCAAGTTCATAGAGGGCGACGCCCTCGACGCCATGCGGGAGATGTGCCAGGACTTCGACCTGGTCCACGCCTCCCCGCCCTGCCAGAGCAGCTGCGCTCTGACCAAGGGGACCAACAAGGGGAGGGAGTACGTCGATCTCATTCCCGAGATGCGCGAGCTGTGCCGGTGGTACGGGGTGCCGTGGGTGATCGAGAACGTCCCCGGGTCCGACATCCGGCGGGACCTCACCCTCTGCGGCGAGAGCTTCGGGCTCGGGGTCATCCGCCACCGGTACTTCGAGATCGAGTGGTCGGGCAACGAGCCGGAGCAGATGCCGCACCCGAAGCACAGGGGCCCCGTCCGGGGGATACGCCACGGCGTGTGGAAGGACGGCCCGTACATAGCCGCGTACGGGAAGGGAGGCGGTAAGGGAACCGTCGCCGAGATGCAAGCCGCGATGGGCATAACTTGGACTGATGTCCACACAGAGCTGACTGAGGCCATCCCCCCGGCCTATACCGAGTACATCGGCCGGGCCTTCATGGCAGAGTGGGGAGCGGCCCTGCGCGGGGAACCCGACACGATGCCGATCCCCGCCATCATCGCCCCGTACCTAACCCACGACGACGCGGGCCAACTTCGGTACATCCCCGCCGCGTAGGTGGGCGTCTGGCACCGGGCCCCACCCCTCCCTCCTGTGGGACCTTCGGCCCGATGCGTCCCCCGCCGGCACCCGGCAGGCTTGGAGTTCCCGGCCGACACCCGCCGTGACACCAGGACCCACCCCCTCCCCTCCGAAAGGCACCACCGTGAGCACCACCGCCCCCGTCCGCACCCCAGGCTCCGCTACCGCTGCCCTGGTCCTCGGGATCGTGACGCTGGTGATCCCCTTCGTCGGGTTCGTGACCGGCCCCCTCGGGATCGTCCTCGCCCGCAAGGGCAAGGGCCACGGCCAGGCCACGGCCGGACTGGTGTGCTCGATCATCGGGACCGTGGGGTACGCGCTGGCTACGGTGTTCTTCGTGATCGTCGCCGCATCCTCGGGCTCGTAGGCACCAGGCCCCCCGGAGGGGGCACAGCGGCCCCGTCATCCCCACCAGGGGGTGGCGGGGCCTTCTTGTCGTTGGTAGCCCGGACGGAGACCGTGAGCGGCGTCGCCGTCGGGCGGCCCCTCCGGGGCCTGTGCAGAGGAAGCCCCAGGAGTGCACCAGTGCAGAAAGTGCGGTGTGTATCAGGCTCCCGGTAACCCTTAGCTCTACTCTCTAGTGTTCTATGTATTTTTGAATAGATACATTTCATACATAACTACACTAACCACCGTCGCCGAACCCACCTGACCTGGGACAATTCCATCCTGTAGCCAGTCGCTCACAGTGCAGGCAGTGCAGCTCGAAGGCTCGACTGGCAGACTCCAGCGCCGTCAGCCCCCGGGGTCGCCGCCACCCCCTCCCCCTCAAAGGCCCCCGACCTCCCCCAGCGGACGAGGCGGGGGCCTTTCGTCGCTCCCGGCACAGTGCGTAAGCACAAGGTGACGAGCAGTCAAAAAGTTGTTCGTTCGTGCGAGGCTAGATCCCGGAGGAGGCGGGTAGGTCTGCGGGACCGTGCAACCGCGCGGAACCAACTCGCCAGGGGGCAACATGAAGCCACTACAGTTTCTCGGGATCATCCCCAACACGCCGGAGACGGACAGTCCTACGATCTGGCTGGACCCGGAGAACGGGGACCTGCTCATCCAGTCGTACAAGGCCAGCGAAGAGGACTTGAGGCGGTGCAAGGAAGTTGGCTCCATCCCGGGCCACTCCACCGACGTGCCCGAGCACGAGACCGTGATCCGACTCCCCGAGGTAATGATCAAGTTCATCACGGACCTTGCCAACCAGCAGAAGGAGTAGCGTGCCCACCCCGATCGACGCGGCCATGGCCGAGGCCAAGTTCTCGGCCGTGCACCTGGAGATGCGCGACAGCTATACGCCCAACGACCCGCAGTTCCAGCGCTACCGGGAGGGCCTGCGGTACGGCCCCGACGACCGCCCGGAGTGGTTCCAGACCTGGACCAACTTCGCCTCGGAGGCGATTGGTCGGGGCATCGTCCTGCGCCGGGCACGGATCGTCTCCGAGCCGGTGACCGAGTACATCAGGTACGAGCACCACGTCACCTACCTGAACGTGGCCGTCGGAGAGCAAGTACGTTGGCTCCCCCGCAGGTTGGCGGCGGATATCGCGCTGCCTGGCACTGACCTGTGGATGTTCGACAACTCCAAGATCATGTTCACGTACTTCTCCGGCGACGGAGACGTGGTGGACCGGGAGTGGACCACGGACCCCGGAGTCGTCCAGCTCGTGACGAACGCCTTCGAGACGGTCTGGGAACGTGCGACTCCCCACGAGGAGTACGTACTCCGGTAGTCGAACGTCATGCGCACCTCACGCTCTTCGAGCGTCCAGCAGGCCCGGAAGGCTCTCGCCGACCGGCTCCGGGAGATCCGCAAGGATGCCAAGCACACCGGGCCTGCTCTCGCGCTTCTCTGCGGTTGGCACAAGTCGAAGGTGTCCCGCATCGAGAACGCCATTACAGCACCCTCCGAACAGGACATCCGGGACTGGTGCCGGGCCTGTGAGGCTGACGACCGCGCCGAAGACATGGTGGCCAGCCTCCGCACCGTTGAGAGCATGTTCACCGAGTGGCGACGGATGGAGCGCACCGGCCTCAAGCATGCCCAGGCGGCAGTGCTCCCGCTCTACGAGCGCACCACTCGGTTCCGGTCCTACTCGCCCGGCATCGTCCCCGGCCTGATCCAGACCCGGGATTACACGCGGTCGGTCCTGCAAGCCACCCAGCGACGACGTGTGGCCGTGGACGACGTGGAGGAGGCCGTGCAGGTCCGCATGGAGCGGCAGGCCATCCTGAGTGACCACGGCAAGACGTTCGCCTTCCTGATCGAAGAGGCCAGCCTCTATCACGGCCTCGGTGGTCCCGAGGTAGCCGCCGGCCAGCTGAGCCATCTGATCACCGTAGGCTCCCTTGCGAACCTGAGCCTGGGCATCATCCCGAGGAACATGCGCCGGCACTCCATGCAGGTCGAGGGCTTCTGGATCTACGACGCGGCGCAGGTCAACGTCGAGCTCGTCTCTGGGTATCTCCAGATAACCCAGCCGTCCGAAGTAGGCGCGTACGTGGCCCGGTTCGGCGAACTGGCCGCAGACGCTGTATACGGCGCTGACGCCCGCCTCCTGGTTAGGGCCGCCCTGGGCTCCATCAGCTAGGTGTGCAACTCGGTGCAACTTGTTGGAACCGTGCCTGCCTGAATCCCTACCGTCTTGCTGACGCAATCTCACGTGCAATTGCGCGGACCGGAGGAAGGGGCGCGAGATGAGTGCTGCTGTGAGGTACGGGCCGGAGAAGCCCAAGCCGAAGGCCATCCCCGTCCCCGAGATCCCGGAGAACGCCCACGTCAACCCCCGGGGTCGCAAGACGAGTTCGTGCCACGGATGCCAGCTGTTCGACGCCTGGGCTGTGGTGGCGGCGCAGGGCACCTCCTCGGAGGCGAACCCGTGGATCGGCCGGCAGCGTAACCGTCACCGTGAGTGGGGCGAGTGCGACGACCCGACGCGCGGGGGCACGTTCAAGGACCCCGAGGACGGGGGCGAGGGTGTCTGATGACGACCGCGCAGCCCTTCCCGCGACGTCGCCGTCCGAGGCACCGACGACCAGACCGAGCCCGCGCGGCCCACGCTGGAGCCGGTCCACGAGTCCGAGACCATGAGGACGATCCGGGCCAAGAACCGTGAGGCCAACCGGCAGTCCGTTTCGAGCCTGGGCTGGCTGCCCTGAACCACAAATCTCCCGCGCAGTCCCCGTGGAAGGGGGGCATGCTCGGGCCCGCTGGCGGAGGAGTCAGCCCGCCAGCAAGCTCAGTCGGCCTCTGGCCGCTTGCAAGGCAGTAGCGCCCGCATCAGAGGCGACGCGGGCGAACACCAACCAATGGAAGGGAACCATCATGACCGACCTGTATCGCCCGGACGTTGAGGTGGCCGGACCGTTCACCGCGCTGTGCGGCGGCGGGGACAACAGCTCGGGGTCGATGGAGGACTGCATGTCCGTCGCAGCGCTCGCGGGCGGCATCGGCTACGCCGTCGGTGACACCAAGCTCGGCGACGCCAGCCCCCAGCTCCGCTACACCAAGGCCGAGCTGGTGAACGGCGCGCACCAGATCCTCGCCATGTTCGGTGAGGGCACCCCCGCGGCCTGACAGCTGATCAGCTAGGCCAAACGTGGGCCGTCCCCGCTGGAACCGGGGACGGCCCACACCCCGTAGCGTACTCACCTGACCAGGGAGCCCCTGTGAGCCTGTCCCTGCTGCTCGACCCCGAGCTGTCCGGCGTCCTCAACTCCTGCCCGACGGAGCCGCAGTTCTACCACCATCACCCCGACCGGTTCGCGGGGCTGCTGCTGCACCGCGAGGAGTTAGACGCGCTGATCGACACGAACACGCTGGCGAGCCGAAACATCGTCCTGCTCAAGGACGGTGGCCCCGTCGACCCCTGCCTGTACGTGGTCGGCGACATGCCCCGGCAGGGGTACATCCGGCGGTTCCTCAACGACGGCGGGACGCTCTCCGTCCGGGCCCTGGATCAGATGAAGCCTATGGTCGCCGACATGGCGCGGGCCATCGCGGCGGAGACCGGATACGAGGTCCACGCGAACGCGTACTACACCCCGGCCGGAGCGCACGGGCTCCGCTACCACTACGACCCGTACGTGACGCTGATCGTGCAGTTGTCCGGACAGAAGGCGTGGCCGCTGCATCGCCCGTTCGTGGAGAACCCGGTACGGGAATACGGGAGCTTCCACACCCGGGGGTTCACGCCGGACGAGCGGAAATTCCTGGAGCACACCCCGCCGGAAGAGACCCCAGTACTCAAGCCGGGTGACGTGATGTGGCTCCCGCGCGGGTTCGTCCATTCGCCGTACACGGTCGGGGACGAGCCGTCGCTGCACCTGACGTTCGCGCTCAAGGAGAGGACGGGCCAGTGGGTTGCCTCCGAGGTGGCCGGCCTGGTCCTCCGCCAGGCTCTCGCCGACCCGGCGATGCGGGCGGCCCTGGCCCCGGAGGCCCTGCACGACCCGGCGGGGGCCGTCAAAGAGGCCCGCGCGTACCTGGTCGGGGCCCTGGCCCGTGCGGACATAGCCGAGCTGGCCGACGCTGTCCGGCGCGCGGCGCACCCGGAGCCCTTCCCTGCCGGGCTTCCGGTCGCGGGTGTGGGAAGCTCTCCCACTCCAGCTCTCCCAACTCCCCGCTGAAAGGCGCAAATCCAGCCCCATGGCACCGATCGACTGGAACGAGTACCTACAGGGTGACCCGGTACCGGGACTGCACTTCCACTGCTTCCGCTGGTCCGGCCAGGGCGGGCTATTGGAGAGCTACAAGATGCAGAGCCAGCGGAACCCGGGCACGGCCGACTTCGACGCGTCGGACCTGCCCCCCGAGGCAACGCGGCACTACCTGCTTAAGCGCCGACTGGTGGCCGCCACGTTCGAGTCGGCCAAGCAGGCCGCCGAGTGGATGCGGGAGCAGTGGGACGCCTCACCGCCGAAGATCACGCACAAGGACCCCGAGAGCCGGCAGCAGTTCGCGGAGCGGACTCTTTCCCTCGGGAAGCCTGACGTCTGGTCCTGGTGGTACCCAGAGCCGGGGGCTCCCACGAAGGTCCACCTTGCCGTGGTGCCGTGTCCGTACCACTGGCCGGATGACCCAGAGCCGATGCCGTGCCCTCAGCCTCCGCAGTAGGCGGATAGGAATCCTATCATCGGGCTCGAAGTCGAGATAACCCGAGACGGGCCCACTGCTGGGCGGGTGGTCTACCTTCCGACCGAGACGCTGGCCGAGGCCGAGCTGACCATGGCGCGCCTGCGGGAGCACTCGAAGGCCGTGCGGGCCGAGGCGGGCGAGGCTCTGGGAATCGCGTTGCCCCGCCAAAGCGCATAAGCGTCCACCTCTGGCTCTTTGCCCAGCTCAGAGCGGAGGTGGAAGGGCGTACACTCGCTCCAGGACTCCGGGCTCGACACCTACCAGGCCAACACCGCGCTCGGCCTCCCCGAGGACAGCCGCGACTACACCGCCGCCGCCCAGATGCTCACCACCCTCGGCGCCCGCACCATCCGCCTCCTCACCAACAACCCCGACAAGGCCACCCAACTCACCACCCACGGCATCACCGTCACCGACCGCATCCCGACCGGCCTCCACCTCTCCCCCAGCAACCTCCACTACCTCCGCACCAAGGCCACCGGTACCCCCGCCACCCGCCCCCACGGCCTCACCCACCTCCCCCTCGGCGCCTGAGCGGCCCCTCTTCCACACTGATGGGCTCGGGCATGGCGACCACCTGGTGTTCGTCCTCGTAAAGCACCATCCCGGGAATCTGCACCCAGACCGCCTCGCAGCCCACGCCGTGCTCCTCGAGGATCTCCAGGTACCCGTTGGCCCGCTCGATGTGCTCGTGGGCGGATGCCTTGAACCAGGCACCCGCACACGGGTGGAGCTCCCGGTCGTAAAGCGATGGATCCACAGTGGACGGGTCGGTGAGGTTCGCGTCGAACCACTCGTAACCCGACTGCTTGAACGCCAATTGCTCAACGGTGAGCCTGTTCTCCCCGGCCAGACCGTTCAGCAACGCGAACACCCCCGGGTACGTTCCTCGCCGGTTCGGCACCGTCGCTTGAAACCGCACGTACAACAGCGTCTCCACCCGCAGCCCCAGAATGATCGTCTTCTCCCGGTGTGCCTGAGCTGCGTGTCCCCACGGCTCACCCGACGGCAGCTACCGTCAACTCCCTCGCTACAGTACGGCTGTGGAGGATCTCTTCGAGGAAGTCGCCAGCTCAGGGGCCCGGTTCGCCGCGAGTGTCGCGCAGCTCGGCGACGGCGGGATGCGGGCGGCGTCGGCGTTGCCCGGCTGGAGCCGGGGGCATGTCGTCTCCCATGTCGCCCGAAGTGTCGACGCCTACCTGTGGCTGCTGGCGGTGGCCCGGACCGGCGCCGAGCCCGGCCCCCGGGCGGACGGAGCGGCGATCGCGCGGGCCGTCGAGGAGGGCGCGGGCCGCTCCGCCGCCGAGCTCGCCGCCGATCTGCGCGGCCGGCTCGACCAGTTGGCCGAAGCGGCTGCCGCGATGCCCGGCGACCGCTGGGACTTCCCGGTCACGGCGCTCGCGGGCTGGCAGCACCCCGCCCGGTACACGCTCCGGCGCTGCCTGCGGGAGCTGGAGACCCATCACATCGACCTCGCGGTCGGCTACCGGCCGACCGACTGGCCGCAGGCATACGTGAGTTGGGCCCTCGACGACACCTTCGCGGCCCTGGCCGCACGGCAGTTCCCGCTCGCCCGCGTCGAGGCGACCGACCTCGGCCGCTCCTGGCGACCCGCCCCGGCGGGGCCGGTCGTCACCGGTCCCGGCCACGCGCTGCTCGCCTGGCTCAGCGGCCGCGCGAACGGCTCCGCACTCACCACGGACGGCCCGCTGCCCGCTCCGCCCGCCTGGCCGTTGCCGCTCGCCCCTGTGATCACGGCTGGTAGCGTCCGCGCATGATGAAGCGAGTGCCGTTCACCGGCAGCGAGAAAGAGAGTCTGTACGTCGCCCTCGACCGGCATCGCGACGCGGTGCTGTGGAAGCTCGGCGGGCTCGACGACGAGCAGCTGCGGCGGCCGATGACGCCCTCGGGCACCAATCTGCTCGGGCTGGTCAAGCACCTCGGGGGCGCCGAACTCGGCTGGTTCTGCGAGACCTTCGGGCGGGAGACCGGGCCGATGCCGTTCGATCTCGATGCCGACGACAGCTCGGACATGCGCGTCGAGCCGGGTGAGTCCACGGCGGACGTCCTGGCGTTCTACGCCCGCGCCCGCGCCGCCGCCGACCGGGCGGTGGCCGAGCTGGAGCTCGACGACCGGGGCACGGCGTGGTTCGGCGAGCAGGTGACGCTGCGCTGGGTGCTGATCCACATGGCCACCGAGACCGCCCGGCACGCCGGCCACCTGGACGTCCTGCGCGAGCTGATCGACGGCGCGACCGGCGACCACAACCGGGGCTGAGCACGCAGCGGCCCCGGCACGGCAGAAGCCGTACCGGGGCCGTCGACCAGCGGGTGCGTCAGTGCTGCCAGACGCGGACGTAGTCGACCTGCATGTCCGCCGGGGCGACGGTCACGCTGTCGTCGTAGACGGCGTTGTTGAGGATCAGGTACTGCGGCGAGGAGGAGACGCCCGAGGTGATCTGGCCGACCTTCTGACCGTCGTAGTAGTAGGTGACGGAGCCGGGCTCCCAGTCGGCGCCGTACGTGTGCCAGCCGCTGTAGTTGCCGGAGGCGCAGGCACCGGGGCCGCCCGAGGGCGAGTGGTAGTGGTAGCAGGCGTTGCCGCCGAGGCCCTCCATGATGTCCATCTCACCGTCGGCGGGCCAGCTCTGGCCGTCCGTCCAGAAGGCGGGCCAGTTGGCGATCTGGCCGCCGGAGGCCGGGAGGTAGATCCGGGCCTCGAAGGCGCCGTACGTGAACTGGGCCTTGCCGTTGCTCTGCGCCATGCCCGACCGGTACGGGAAGGTGGTGCCGTTGACGGTGGTCGGCTGCTGGACCGCGGTGAGGTGCAGGTTGCCGCCGCTGACCGTCGTCTGCGAGGGCGCATAGGCGGCCTTCTCGTAGCTGTTGACCGGGACCGTCGTGCAGGTGGCGCAGCCGAACCAGTTCGCCGTCCATTTGCTGGAGTCGAGCGAGCTGCCGCTGAACTCGTCCGCGAACACCGACCGCCAGCTGCCCGCGATCCCGACCGGCCCACCAGCAGTGGGCGCAGGAGTGGGTGTCGGCGTGGAAGTGGGGGTGGGAGTCGGTGTGGGGGTGGGAGTCGGCGTGGGAGTCGGCGTGGGAGTCGGCGCAGGGGTGGGAGTCGGCGTCGGCGTCGGGGCCGGGGTGCTGCCGGTCGTGACCGTGCCGACCGGGGCGAGGTTGTGCCAGGTGTTGTTCGTCTCGTACGCCACGAAGTAGGTGTACTTGCCCGCCGGGAGGGTGCGGCTCGGCGGGGTGAAGGTGCGCGGCTGGCTGGTGAGCGTGGTGGCGCCGGTGCCGCGGAAGTCGTAGTTCGCGCCGGTGGCCGAGCGGACGGCGATGGTCAGGGCCTGGACCTTGACGCGCTGGCCGGCGTGCAGCTTCGCGGTGGCGGTGACCGGGGCTCCGGCGGCGGGCGAGGCCGGGGTGACGGAGAGCGAGTCGACGACGACCGGCGCCGCTGCACGGGCGGGGGCCGCCCAGGCGGCTGTGCCGACACCTGCGCCGACGAGGGCGAGCGCGAGTGCGGCGGAGCTGCGCCGGGAGAGGGCGGTGCGACGACGGTGCTTGGGGTGATTGGGCATGCTGTGGGGAAGGCCCTTTCGTGCTGACTCCCCCCTCGGACAGGCGCGGGCCCGCGCCGCTCCGGCAGGGAGGCCGCGGACTCACAGTGTTGGAGCCTGCGGGAAGAGCCCGCGCCGGGGCAAGGCCCGACGGGCTGCCGAGCACCCGAGAAAGGCATGTACACGTCCAAAACTGCTGGTCGGAGCGGGTGGCCCGACAAACTGTGACGTCGCGCACAGCCGCCGCACGGTGCACCCTTGGGAGAGGGGCCGTGCTGCCGAGGGGAGCCCTCCGATGTCGCTGGAACGACCGGTCACGGTGGTCGGCGCTGGCCCGTACGGGCTCGCCGTCGCCGCGCACCTGAAGGAACGTCAGGTCCCGGTACGGGTGCTCGGCGAACCGATGGAGAGCTGGCGCGAGCGGATGCCCGCCGGGATGTACCTCAAATCGACGCCCCGAGCCTCCGCGATCGCCGATCCGGCGGCCAGGCACCGCTTCCTCGACTTCCGCGCGCAGGAGGGCGGCGGCTGGGTCGGCGACCGGTACCCGGTGCCGGTCGAGGAGTTCGTCCGCTACGGAGAGTGGTTCCAGCGCCGGTGCGTGCCCGAGCTGGAGCGCAGCACGGTGACCGGTGTCAGCGCCGGGCCGGGCGGGCTGCGGCTGCGGCTGGACACCGGCGAGGAGTACGCCAGCCGCGCCGTGGTGCTCGCCACCGGGCTGGGGCCGTACCCGAGGATGCCGGAGGCGCTGGCGCCGCTGGCCGAGGCCGGGCTCGCCTCGCACTCGTCGGAACACGCGAGCCTGGCGCACTTCGCCGGGCAGCGCGTCGCGGTGATCGGCGCCGGGCAGTCGGCGCTGGAGAGCGCCGCGCTGCTGCACGAGGCCGGCGCGCAGCCGACGGTGGTGGCGCGGGCCCGGCGGCTGGTCTTCGGCACCCCGCCCTCGCGGGAACGGCCCGGTGACCGCCCGCTGCGCGCGCGGATCGCCCACCCCGGCTCGAATCTGGGCGAGGGGTGGCCCTTGCTGGGCTACAGCCAACTGCCCGCCGCCTTCCGGCACCTGCCCGACGACACCCGCCGGGAGCTGGTCCGGACGGTGCTGGGCCCGGCCGGTGCCTGGTGGCTGCGCGAGCGGGTGGAGGACCGCGTCACCGTGCTGACCGGCCACGCCGTCCACCATGCCGAGGCCGTCGACGGCCATGCCCGGCTGCGGCTGCAGGGGCCGACCGGGACGGTGGAGGCCGACCACGTCCTGGCCGCCACCGGCTACCAGGTCGACGTCGACCGGCTCGGCCTGCTGGACGAGAACGTACGGCGGGGCGTGCGGTGCACGCCCCAGGGCGCTCCGAGGCTGTCGGAGCACTTCGAGTCGTCGGTGCCGGGCCTGTACTTCACCGGGCTGTCATCGGCGGACACCTTCGGGCCGGTGATGCGGTTCGTCTGCGGCACGGGGTTCGCCGCCCGCCGCATCAGCCGCGCCCTGGCCTGAGAACGGCCGGCCCAGGGGCTGGCCGGCAGCCTCGTTCACCTGAAGGCTCGTGGCAGCCGGCGGGCGATGTGCAGCGCCGCCCTTGCGCCGAAGCGGGCGGCTTCGGCGGCGACGGGGACGGGGTCGTCGGTGCAGAGCCAGGCGCGTTGGGCCGGGCGGCGGGGGCGGATGCGCTGCGGGGGGCGGCGGTCGCGCCAGGTGGTGGCGGCCACCGAGAGCAGGTCGAGCTGGCCGACGGCGTAGCTGCGGGGCAGTTGGGTGCCCTGCGGGACGGGCCGGCCGGTGCGGTCGAGGTGCAGGGCGCGGACGACGTCGATGCCGTCGGTCGTCTCGAACAGGCGGAACTGCGCGCCGGTGCGCGGGTTGAAGTCGACGAGCCGGTAGCCGCCGTCGCGCAGGTCGAGCCGCCAGTCGAGGTCGGCGGTGCCGCTGTAGCCGATTCGGCGGCAGAAGTCGGCCGCCAGTGAGGCGAGTTCGGGGTTGGAGACGGCTCGGGCCCGGGTGGTGACGCCGCCGCCGGGGGGCCAGGAGCGCAGCTTGATGCCGGTGAAGACGACCAGCGGCTTGCCCCCGGCGCCGCAGCACAGGTGGGTGAACCAGTCCTCGGACCGCTCGGACGGCAGGTACTCCTGGACGAGCACCGAGAGGCAGCCCTCGGGCGGGCGGAGGACGAGCAGCTCGGCCTCGTCGTGGACGACGGTGGTGTGGGTGACGACGGGCCGGCGCAGCCGGGTGAAGGCCTCCAGGTTCTTCAGCACCAGCGGGTAGCCGAACTCACGTGCCACCGCGAGCAGTTCGTCGCGGTCGGCACATGCCTGGGTGCGTGGCGTCAGCACGCCGTGCGTCCGGCAGAGGTCGTGCAGCTCGGCCTTGTTGGCGAGGCGGCGGGGCAGCGTCGCGGGGACGGGGGGCAGCAGCAGGTAGGGGGCGAGCTGTTCGGCGTGTTCGGCGAGCAGCACGGCGGCCTCGTCGTCGGTGGCGACGACGACGCTGGGGCGGCCGATCGCCCGTGCGGCGTCGGTGACGGCGGCGAGCAACTGCTCGGGCGGCTCGCAACCGGTGCTGGGGCGGACGAAGGCGCGGTCGAGGTAGCGGGAGAGGGCGGTCGGCGTGAACCTGTCCTCGACCATGGCGTGCACGGGCACGCCGAGGCGGCCGAAGGAGCGGACGGCGCCGAGGGCGCTGTACGACTGCGGGTAGTGGCCTATCTTCACCAGCAGGACGGGGACGTCCCGGTCGAGCTCGGGGGTCATCTTCTCTCACCTCCCGTTACCTGGTCAGTGCTGCCAGACGCCGACCCAGGCGACCTGGAGCTGGGCGGAGTCGACGGAGGCCGGCGGGTCCTCCTGGAAACCGACGGCGAGGTCGAGCACCAGCTCCATCGCGACGTGCGGCACGCAGGTCGGCTTGGTGACCTGGAAGCGCTGCACGCCGTCGACGTACCAGGTGACCGAGTCGGGCTCCCAGTCGATGGCGAAGACGTGGTACGTGGTCGCGAAGTCGGCTGCGGCGGTGGTCTGGCCGACGTGGGCGTCGCTGCCGTCGGCGGTGCGGTAGTGCAGGTTCATGTCGACCTGCTGGTTGGTGTTGATGAACTCGGCGACGTCGATCTCGGGCGGGGTGCTCCGGGCCTCGGCGGGGATCAGCCAGAAGGCGGGGAAGAATCCGGCGGCGGTGGCCGGGGCCTTGATGGCGGCCGCGAAGTAGCCGTAGGTGAAGGTGTGCCGGGGCGTGCCGTTCCAGGAGTCGCGGCCGGTGCTGATCATGCCGGAGACCCACGGGTAGCTGGTGCCGTCGCTGCCGGAGGTGGCGCGGCGTTCGGCGGTCAGGGTCAGCCCGCTCTGGGTGAAGCCGACCTGGCCGGGCCGGTACCACTCGTCCTCGTGGTTGCCCTGGTTGGTGCAGCCGTTGTCGTTCCAGTCGAAGCAGCTCACCCAGTCGGCGCGGTCGAGGGTCGGGCCGGCGAAGTTGTCGTGGAAGGCCGAGTGCCAGGGGCCGGGGGCGGCGGGCTGGTCCAGCGGCACCGAGCTGCTGGTCGGCCCGGCCGTCGCCTGCGGGGGCCGGGTGGCGGTGGAGACGGCGGGGCCCCCGCCGCAGGCGGCGGTGAGCGTCAGCAGTGCGGCGCCCGCGCACTCGGCGGCCCGGCGGCGCGGGTCGGCGGGCCGCCGGGCCGCCTCTCCCTGCGGGGTGCGTCGGACGGTGCGGCGGGCGGTGCCGGGGCCGTACCGGCGCGGGAGGACGGCGAGCAGGGTGGTGAGGCAAGCCAGCACTGTCAGCGTGGCCCTGGCGCCGAGGACGCCGGCCAGCGCGAGGCCGACCGCCGTCAGGGTGGTAAGCGCGGCGCTCAGCACCAGGGCGGCGGCGGCCGCGCCGAGCGGTCCGGCGCCGCCGGGGAGCCCGGCCCGGGTCGGCCTGGCCAGCAGCAGGGCCGCCGCCCCGGGGCAGCTGAGCAGGAAGACGGCCGTGACGGCCGTCCGCAGGGCGGTCCCCGGGCCGAGCTGGGCGGCCGCCAGGGCGAGCCACCCGGAGGTGGCGAGCAGCGCCCGGTAGAGGGTCGGCGACGGGATCACGGCTGCCCACCTGCCCCGGCGGGCACCGGGCCCGGTGCGTAGAGGTAGACCACCGCGTCCTGGTTGGCGAAGACCTGCCGGAAGGCGCCGGAGCCTGACGCGACGGCCCGTACCCGGTCGACGGTGTCGGCCGGGAAGAGGCCGGTGAGGCGGCATTCGGCGATCTGCGCCCGGTTGAGCACCAGGTAGGAGGGGCCGGTCAGGGTGGGGTCGTCCAGTGTGGTGGCGAGGACGGCTGCGGGGTCGGTCAGCAGCAGCTGCCGCTCGGCCAGCGGCGTCTGGGCGAGCACCACCCACTGGTGCTGGTCGTAGTGCAGCTCGCCGCCGGGGAGGCCGGCCGTGACGGTGACGACCCGGGAGCCGGGCGGCACGTGGGCGACGTACTGGGCGGCCGCGACCTCGGCGGGGGTGAAGTAGTTCATCTCCTCCTTGCTGTAGTAGCCGACGAAGAAGGCGCCGAGCAGGGCCAGCATGGTGGCGACGGAGACCCACACCCGCAGGCGGTGCCCGTGGCCGGTCGGGATGATCAGGGTCGCGGTGAGGAAGGCGGCGGCGGGGAGCGCGAAGAGGTACGCCCGGAAGATCATCTCGCCGCCGTAGTTGTTGGCGAGCAGCAGCGGCAGCGGGCCGAGCAGGAGCAGCGGCAGCGCCGTCCGCCGCACCCAGC
Source organism: Kitasatospora sp. McL0602 (assembly GCF_052076145.1). Classification (NCBI taxonomy): domain Bacteria; kingdom Bacillati; phylum Actinomycetota; class Actinomycetes; order Kitasatosporales; family Streptomycetaceae; genus Kitasatospora; species Kitasatospora sp. McL0602. The sequence goes on from NZ_CP197246.1 coordinate 829,833, forward strand.
GGTGGCGGATGACGGCTGTCACGGCGAGCAGCAGCACCAGGACGATCAGGCCTCGCTCGACCCAGGAGGCGAGCACCTGGGCGCGGGCGGGGTCGGCCAGCCGGGAGAGGCCGGGCAGCGCGTTGTTGTCAGGCGAGGCGAGGGCGGCGACGAGCTTGGAGAGGTTCTCGGAGATGTAGGGGCGGGCGACGGTGGCGTCCCAGGCCAGGGTGAGCGCGACGGCGACGGCGAGCGCGGGGAGGACGACGCGCCGGTTGCGGCGGCGCAGCGCGAGTATGGCGAGGGTGCTGATCAGCATCAGCGGGGTCAGCGGGTGGGAGCAGACGATGGCGGCCGTCAGCACCACCAGCAGGACGAACGGCGCGGGCCGCCAGCCGCCCCGGGCGGGGGTGTCGGACCAGCTGAGGGCCTTCGCCCCGGTGGTGGACGGCGCGGCGGGCAGCCGGCGCAGCACCTGGGCGAGGACGGTGAGGCAGAGCAGGTAGGCGAAGGCCTGCGGGGAGAAGTAGTCCTGGCCGATCCAGGCGGTCGAGTAGTACAGCCAGACCGCCCCCCAGACCAGCCGCCGGTCGGTGGTGACGGTGCGGTAGATCAGCAGCAGCGGGGCGAGCAGCAGCAGGTTGGCCAGCACGGGGTACCAGGAGGCGTAGCCGAGTGCGGAGGAGAGCCCGGTGGCGCGCAGGAAGACCACGTTGAGCTGGAAGAAGCCGGGCCACTGGTTGTAGAGGTCGAGGTTGTGCGCGTCGGGGACGGCGCCGTTGTGGCGCAGCATGGCGTCGATGATCGCGATGTGCTTCCAGGCCCAGCCGTAGCGCAGGGTGGGGTAGAGCAGGCTGGGGGTCGCGTGGATGACGGCGATCAGGGCGACAACGTACGCGGCGGGCCAGCGCTGCGGGGTGGCGGCGTCGCGCAGGGCGGTGACGAAGCCGACGGTGAGCAGGGCGACGGCGAGCCAGTAGACCACGGGCAGGGCCTGGATCAGGCCGAGGTCGCCCATCCGGTCCAGCCGGGCGCCGCTGAGGGCGAGGGCCCAGAGGCCGAGGGCGATCGGCAGCAGGGCACGGGCGGTCCGGCTCGCCCGGGGGGCGGCTGGTCGGGAGCCGCGTACCGGGGCGGGGCGGGTCTGCTGCTCAACCATCGGGGTTGGCCTCCTTGGGCCAGCGGTTCAGCGCGTGGGTCGGGGTCGGGGTCGGGGTCGGGGTCGGGGTCGGGGTCGGGGTCGGGGTCGGGGTGTGTCCGTGTGGGGGGGCGTCAGCTCTGCGGTGGGCCGCCGACGGGGCTGCCGATGGCGGCCCGGAGTCGGCGGTAGCCGCGCCAGTAGCGGGTGTAGAGGCTCTCGGGGATCGGGGCGACCCGGGCGCCCTCGCCCGCCACCCAGTTCTGGAACACCTGCCGGGGGGTGTCGGGGCGGACCATCAGGCGGCAGATCCGCAGCGGGTCGTCGGCCTCGGAGCTGAACTTGTTCTCGACGGCGGCGGCGGAGTGCCACCCGGCGTCGCGGACCTGGCGGCGGACGGCCGGGCTGGAGTACCCGTGCGGGTAGGCGAAGGCGGACACCTCGTGGCCGAGGGCCTCCTCCAGCCGGTGCTTGCTGCCGACGATCTCGTCGGTGCAGCGCTCGCCCCGGACGACGTCGAGCTGTGCGTGGGTCTGCGAGTGGCCGCCGATCTCGACGCCGGTGGCGTCGAGGGTGGTGATCTGGCGCCAGTTCAGCATCGGCGCGGGTGGCAGCAGGCTGCCGCTCGGGCGGCCGCCGGGCGGGTGGACGGCGCCGACGGTGACGTACAGGGTGGCGGGCAGCCCGAGGTCGGCGAGGAACGGCGCGACCGTCCAGTAGAAGTCGGCGAAGCCGTCGTCGAAGGTCAGCACGGCCGCCCGAGGCGGCAGCGCCGGCCCGCCGTGGATGGCCGCGAGCAGCCTCCGCAGCGGCACCACCTCGCGCCCGCTGTCGGCGATCCTGGCGATCTGCTCCCGGAAGACGGCGGGTCGCACCGTGTACGGGGCGATCCACCCGGGCGGGTCGTCGGCGACGGAGTGGTAGAGGAACACCGGTACAGCGATCATGTCCGGCTCCTCGGACGTGCCGCGCGGGCCCTGGTCCACCAGGCCAGCGGCGCGGGGAGGCGCGCGGCGCGCGGGGTGACACTCGCGCACAGCTCGTCCTGCCCCGTCCTGGACACCGGGCGGACCCGGCCCACGCCGTACCCGAGCACCGTGGTGGCGACGCCGCCGAACAGCGCGGCGGCCTCGGTGGCCCGCCCTTGCCGGACGGCCCGGCCGACGGCGGACGGCACCGTGCGCCGCAGGTAGCGCCGCTCGCTGGAGAGCGCCGAGCGGGTGCCACTGTACCGCGCGACCTGGGCCTTGGAGCGCCCTTCCGCGTAGCACCGGGCGGCGAAGTAGGACCAGCTGGTACGGGCCTTCGGCACGTGCTGGCGGACCACGACGGTGGGGTCGTACCGCAGCACCGATCCCGGGTTGCGGCTGCTGAGGCGCAGGCACAGCTCGGTCTCCTCGCAGCCGAACGGGCTGGTGCCGACCCGGCCCAGATCGGCCCGGAAGCCGCCCGCCTCGACCACGGCGGCGCGTCGGAAGGACATGTTGGCGCCGATGAAGTTCCGCACGGCGGAGGTCTGTTCGGGCGAGCCCGGGTACGAGCAGCCGACCACCCAGTCGAACTCGGGCGGGAACCACCTGGGCCGGCCGGTCTCCCACCAGGAGTTGACGAGGCCGCCGACGCCGAGCACCGCCGGGTCGCGGTAGGGGGCGAGCAGGCGCTGCGTCCAGTCGGGGGCGGCGACGGCGTCGTCGTCGAGGAAGGCGACGATCTCGCCGTGCGAGCTCTCCACGCCGGTGTTGCGCGCGCCGGAGACGCCGGGGCGGCCGGCGCTGACGACGATCCGGGCGGTCGGGTCGTGCAGGGCGAGGCGCTCGACCAGGGCCGGGCAGTGGTCGACCACCAGGACGACTTCGTCGGGCGGCCGGAGCTGGGCCCGGACGGAGGCGAGGGCAGCGCAGACGTCGTCCCAGCGGTTCATGGTGTAGCTGCAGATGACGACGGAGAGGGTCGGGGTGGTCATCGCGGGCTCCGGTGGGGTGAGGGCAGCCAGCGCGGCAGCGTCAGCAGCAGGGGCAGCGCGACGGCGGTCGAGGTGAGCAGCCAGGCGAGGCCGACGCCGGCGAGCCCGGCGACGGGCAGCAGCACCAGGACGAGGGCGACGAGCAGGACGGAGAAGACGAGTTGCAGGCCGATCAGCCAGGGCAGCGCGCGGCGCGCGCGGGCGACGCCGAGGGCGACGCTGAACAGCACGTTCGGCAGGGCGGAGAGGGCCATCAGGCGCAGCGTGACGGTGCCGTGCTCGGCGTAGCCGGGCCCGAAGAGCCGCAGGATCCACGGCGCTCCGGCCACCACCAGGGCGACCGCGACGAGCAGCAGCACACCGCTGTGGCGGAGCATCCGGCGGGCGAGCGCGGTGAGTTGCTCCGGTGTCCGGGCGGCCTCGACGACGAGCGAGCTGCCCATGCTGAAGGCGGCGACGTAGAGGGTGTCGGCCATCACGAACGCCAGCGAGTAGTAGGCGTTCTGCTCGGCGCCCAGCCGGTCGAGCACCAGCAGCGGCAGGACGCTGGCGGCGGCTATCCCGGAGAGGTTGCCGAGGTAGTCGGCGGTGGCGTAGCGGGCGACGCGCTGGGGTGCGGGGGCACCTGCCCGGTCGGCCCGGTGGTGGGCGGGCACGGCGGAGCGGAAGAGCACCAGATTGGTGACGGCGACGGCGACGACGAGCGCGCCCGACCAGGAGACCAGGATGCCGTTGGTCAGCGCGACCACCGCGCAGAGGGCGAGCAGGGCGGCCTTCGCGACGGCGAAGATGCTGTTCTCGCCGAGCACCCAGCCCGGTCGGCGCAGGCCGGTGAGCGCGCCGTCCTGCAGCACGAAGATCGAGAATCCGGCGGCGGCGACGACGAAGGAGACGGCCATGACCGGGCCGCGCAGGAAGGTCAGTTCGGGAGCGACCCAGGGGACGATCAGCAGGAACACCCCGGCGGCCAGCGCGCTCGCGGCGGCGCTGACCAGGTAGCAGCGCAGCACCAGGCGGCGGGTGTGGCGCCCGGCGGCGGGCAGGAAGCGGACCAGCACGTTGTCGAGGTTGAACCGGCCGAACGCGGAGAGCAGCGCGACGGCGGAGAGCGCGGCGTAGCTGCGGCCGACGTCGTCGGCGCTGTACCACCGGGTGGCGAAGACCCAGAAGACCGAGCCGAGCCCGGCCGCGACCACCGAACTTGCCGCCAGCAGATGCCCGTTGCGCAGCAGCGGCTCACTGGCCAGCTGGACGCGGGCGGCCCGGCTCCGGGCCAGCAGCAGCGCCCGGTAACTGCACTCGCAGGGCAGCGGCAGCGGGCAGGAGCAGCTCCGGGTGGGGGTGGCGAGCCCGGCGGTCACGGCAACTCACCTCCCTGGGCGCGGCGTTCGAGGCGCCGTTCGAGGCTGCGTTCGAGGCGGTGCTGGAGTCGGCGGCTGGCCAGGTAGCTGGTCGGCCCGTGCAGCAGGCCGCGCAGGTGCAGCCGCGCCAGGGCCGGGTCGGCGCCGCCGTCCGGGCTCGGCCGCAGGGCCTGCCGGACGCCCCGGGGCAGCCGCAGCAGCAGGTCGGCGAGCAGCGGCGGCCGGTGCACGACGGCGGCGGTCAGGTACGCGCCGTAGCCGACGCCGAAGCCGTGGATCTGGGCGGCGAGGGCCTCGGTGGTGCGGCGGTGACGGTGCCAGAGCAGCGCGTCGGGGTGGTAGACGAGGGTGTGCCCGGCGGTGATGACCTGGAGGAACGCGAGGAAGTCCTCGCCGCCGTGAGTGGGTGTGCCGGTGCCGGTCGCCGGGTCGAATCCGCCTGTGGTGCGCAGCAGTTCGGTCCGGAAGGCCATGTTGGCGCCGGTGCCGTAGTGGCTGCCGGCGAAGGGGAAGAGCGGGTCGTCGGGGTGCTCGCGCAGCGACCAGCTGCGGGCGGTGAAGCCCCGGGCGAAGCCGCAGTACCGCTCGAAGGCGGCCTGCGCGTCGGTCTCCAGCTCGGCGGGCAGCACCAGCCCGGTGACGCAGCCGATCCGTTCGTCGGCCCGGAAGCACTCGGCCAGCGCACCGGCCCAGCCGGGGTCGACGAGGGCGTCGTCGTCGGTGAAGGCGCAGATCTCGCCCCGGGCCGCGGCGAGCCCGGTGTTTCGGGCCCGCGCGAGGCCGGGCAGCGGCTCGCGCAGGTACCGCACCCGGTCGGCGTACCGGGCCCGGACGAGCCGCTCGGTGGCGTCGGTGGCGGGCGCGTTGTCGACGAGCACGATCTCGTACGAGGGGTGGGTCAGCCGTAGCAGGGCGTCCAGGCAACGGGGCAGCAGCTCGGTGCGGTCGCGGGTGCAGAGGACGACGCTGACCAGCGGGCCGTCGGTGCACGGCGGGTGCCGCGGCCCCGGCTCCGGGTGCTCGCGGGCGGCGGCGGCCAGCTCGCCGAGCAGCCCCGCCCGGTCGCCGGGTGCGGCGGTGGCCCTGACCAGGCCGAGCGGGTGGCCGTGCCACCGGAGCAGCGCCAGCACCGGCCCGGCGGGGTGCACCGGCCGGCCTCCGCCGGGGGCGCGCAGCTCGCCGGGGTCGTCCAGCTCGTACTCGACGACCTGGGCCAGTGCGGCGGGCGCGGTGAGGGTGGTCATGACGACCCCCCTGCCCTGACCGCGGCTGCCCGGACTGCCGTGCGCTGGTGCCGGACACTGCGCAGGTAACCGACCGGCCCGTACATCAGCCCGCAGAACTCCAGCCGGCCGAGGCGGGCGAGCGAGACGTCCGGGGCGGCGGCGGAGTGCGCGCGGCGGGCCGCGTACCACTGGCGGACGCCGCGCGGCAGGCGGCGCACCAGCTCGGCGAGGACGGCGGGTTGGTGGGTGACGGCGGCGGTGAGGTAGGCGCCGAAGCCCGCGCCGAAGCCGAACACGTGCTGGGCGAGGTCCTCGGCGGTGCGCGGGCTGGGGTGCCAGACGATCGCCTCGGGCTGGTAGGCGATGGTGTGTCCGGCGCCCAGGACACGGAAGAAGGCGAGCAGCTCCTCGCCGCCGTGGGCGGGGGTGCCGGCGCCGGTCGCGGGGTCGAACCCGCCGACAGCGCGCAGCAGTTCGGTCCGGAAGGCCATGTTGGCGCCGGTGCCGAAGCGGCCGACGGAGAACCGCAGCAGCGGGTCGTCGGGGTACTCCTGCAGCGACCAGCTGCGGGCGGTGAAGCCCCGCGCGTAGCCGCTGTAGCGCTCCAGCACGGCCTGCGCCTCGGTCTCCAGCTCGGCGGGCAGCACCAGCCCGGTGACGCAGGCGATCCGGGTGTCGGTGGTGAAGGCGTCGGCGAGCGCCTCGACCCAGCCGGCGTCGACGATCACGTCGTCGTCGGCGAAGGCGCAGATCTCGCCGCCGGCGGCGGCCAGGCCGCAGTTCCGGGCGCGGGACGAGCCCGGAAGGGGCTCGCGCAGGTAGCGGACCCGGCCGGGGTAGCGCGCTCGGACGAGCGCCTCGGTGACGTCGTCGTCCGGCGCGTTGTCCACGACGATCACCTCGACGCGCGGGTAGCCCGTCCGCAGCAGGGAGTCGAGGCAGCGTCGTAGCATCCCCGCCCGGTTGCGGGTGCACACGACCACGCTAACGGTGGGGTTTTCCGCCGGCACCCGGGCGCGGCCGACCCGACTTCGGCGCGCCGCGGGTGTCGCGGTGGACAGGGCGGGAACGGGGAGTTCCCGGTAGGCGGCATCGACCAGCGCCCGGTGCAGTCCGGCGGTGTCGCCGGGGGCTCCGGTGGCCTTGACCAAGCCGAGCGGGTGTCCGTGCAGCCGCACCAACGCCAACACGCGTCCGTCCGGGTCGGCCGGGCCGAGGCCGCCGGGCGAGCGCAGCTCGCCCGGTGCGTCCAGGTCCAGTTCGGCCATCCGTACGGGGGTGCAGAGCGAGTCGCGGGCGGCGGGGCAGGGGCAGGCAGCTGCGGTGCGCCGGTCGGAGCCATTCATCATCGCTCCCCCACGGTGTGGGACGCCGCGGACCGGGCGCCGGGGCGCTCGGCGAGCAGGGTCCGCAGCACCCGGCGGCCGTCGGCGACGGCGTGCAGGTGCGAGCGCCCACTGCGGCGGGGAAGTTCGAGGCTGGGCACTTCGGCGATCCGAAGCCCCGAGCGCAGGGCGTGCGCGATCATCTCCGCCTCGATCTCGAAGCCGGAGGAGCGCAGGTCCAGGGTGTCGAGGAAGCTGCGCCGGAAGGCGCAGAAGCCGTAGCACAGGTCGGTGAGCCGGGTGCGGTAGAGCTGGTTGACCACCAGCAGCAGGGCCCGGTTGCCGAGCGAGCGCAGCAGGGTGAAGTCCAGTGAGCCGCCGCCGGCGATGCACCGCGAGCCCTTGACGAAGTCGTAGCCGTTGTCGAGGAAGTGCAGGTAGTGCGGGATCTCGCCCGGCCACATCGAGCCGTCGGCGTCCATCATCACGATGTACTCGCCGGTCGCGGCCTGGAAGCCGGTGCGCAGCGCGTTGCCCTTGCCGGGCCCGCTCTGCTGGACGCTGCGGACACTCGGCAGGCAGTGCTCGGCGATCGCCAGCGTGGCGTCACTGGACGAGCCGTCGACCAGGATCACCTCGCCGACGCAGCGCGGGATCTGCTCGAAGACCCAGGGGATGTTGCGGGCCTCGTTGCGGGCCGGGACGACCAGGCTGACGGTGTGACGGCTGGCGTAGCCGTCGGTCGCCCGCCGCATCGGCTGCCGGCCGTCCGCGCGGTCGCCCGCCCGGCGCATCGGCATTCCGTCACGCCCGGCATAGGGAAGGACATTGGGAGGCAAGGTGCTGCTCATCGCGGACAGTCTCTCGTGAGGCGGTGGTACGCCGAAGGACTCAGGCGTACGCCGACGGCGGGGCCTCGGGCCCCGGAGGGTGTGGAGCGCCGCTGCGACGCGGGTCACGGACCACAGCTCCCCAAGCTGTACCGCGTCGTCGGCCGTTCTCCGGCGCGAAGGGCGCCGATCGTGGTCCCGGGCGTGGCAGGCGCCGGGAGTGGTCCGGGCGCGGAAGGCGCCGATCGGACCGACCACTGGCCGTGTGCTGGTGCCAGGCCCTCATCATCGGCGCGGCCCGCACGGTGCGTCAAGGCGAATTGGCTCTATCTACGTCATTTGTCCGCTTTTCGACGTACCGCCGTCGCTACTGGCTGATGCGGCGGGCGATCTCCGCGGGCCGGACGGGGCGGCCGAAGTGCCAGCCCTGGGCCCAGTCGCAGCCCATCAGCCGCAGGCGCTCGGCGTCCGCTCCGCTCTCCACGCCCTCGGCGGTGACGGTGAGTCCGAGGGTGTGGGCGAGCGAGACCAGGCCGCTGACGATCCGCCAGCCGAGATGGATGTCCTTGCTCGGGTCGTGCAGGTCGCCGACGAACGAGCCGGCGATCTTCAGACCGGAGACCGGCAGGTCGCGCAGGTAGGCGAGGTTGGACCAGCCGGTGCCGAAGTCGTCGACGGCCAGCGAGACGCCCATGTCGACCAGGCCGTGCAGGGCCTTGAGCGTCTCGTCCTCGGGCCCCACCACGGTGCTCTCGGTGATCTCCAACTGGAGCTTGACCGGGTCGAGGCCGGTGGAGCGCAGGATGCGGTCCACGTCGGTGGTCAGGCCCGCGCTCCGCGCCTGACGGACCGCCAGGTTCACGTTGATCTGCGGAGCGGCGTCACCGAAGCGGCGGACCCAGTCCGCGGCCTGGCCGCAGGCCTGCTCCATCACCCAGCGGCCGAGCGGCATGATCAGCCCGGTCTCCTCGGCCGCGCCGATGAACTCCTCCGGCCCGAGCACGCCGAGCTGCGGGTGCCGCCAGCGCACCAGCGCCTCGACGGCCACCAGCCTGCCGTCCTGCAGCGAGCAGAGCGGCTGGTAGTCGATGAAGAACTCGCCCCGGTCGAGGGCGGTGGGCATCCGCACCGAGACCGCGTACCGGCTGACCGACCGCGCGTTCTCCTTCGGGTCGAAGAGCGTCCAGCGGCCCCGCCCCGCCTCCTTGGCACGGTAGAGCGTGAGGTCGGCCGCCCGGACGGCGGCGCCCGGGGTGGTGGTCGCCACCCGGCGCTCCAGCACGCCGACGCTGGCGCCGACGGCCAGCGTGTGGTCTCCGATCACCACCGGCTTGGCGAGCGCGCCGAGCACGGTCTTGGCGGCGGCCACCGCCTCCTGCTCACCCCGGCAGCTCTCCAGCAGCACCACGAACTCGTCGCCGCCGAGCCGCGCGACCATGTGCCCGAGCGGCGTCAGCGCGGCCTCCAGCCGACCGGCGACGGCGGCCAGCAACTGGTCACCGGTGTCGTGGCCGAGACTGTCGTTGACGACCTTGAAGCCGTCCAGGTCGACGTAGCAGAGCCCGAAGCGGGCACCCGCCTCCGGGTCCTCGAAGAGCTTCTCCAGCCGCTCGAAGAAGGCCGAGCGGTTCGGCAGCCCGGTCAGCGGGTCGTGCGTCGCCTGGTGGCGCAGCCGCTCCTGCAGCCGGTGGCGGTCGGTGATGTCCTCCAGCATCGCGACCTGGTACTGCGGCCGGCCGTCGTCGTCGCGGATCAGCGAGACGGTCAGGTGCGTCCAGACCACCTCGCCGTCCCGGCGGTAGTACGGCTTGTCGACCTGGAGGAAGTCGCGCTTGCCGGTGATCAGCTCCTCGTACGCCTCCCAGACGCCGGGGGTGTCCTCGGGGTGCATCAGCTCGTTGACGCGGTGCCCCTGGAGGTCCTCCGGACGGGCCCCGAAGATCTCCTGGAGCGCCCGGTTGACCGCCAGGATGTTGCCCTCGACGTCACCGATGCCGATGCCGATGGCCGCGCTCTCGAACAGCGCGCGGAAGCGGTTCTCCGAGGCGCGCAGGGCCTTCTCCACCTCCTGGCGGGCGGTGTCGGCCGCCAGCCGGATGGACTCCTGCTCCTGCAGCGTGCGCTCGCGCAGCGCGGCGGCCCAGCCCGCGGCGAACGCGCCGCACAGGGCCGGCCCGCGCCCGTCCGCGACGGGGTGCTCCTGCAGCAGCTCGACCGCGCGGGCCAGCACCGCCGGGTCGGTGAAGTGCGCCTCCACCAGCAGCGCGCCCGCCTCGGCGGCGAACACGGACCGGAACGGCTCCTCGGCCTGGGCCCGGTGCAGCAGGACCGCGGTGCGCAGGATCAGCTGCTGCAGGATGTCCGGGTGCATCGCGACCCCGTGCCCGCTCTCCAACAGCAGCGCCCACTCCTCGGCGAAGCGGCCGCTCGTACCGCTCCCTGGCCCGGCGCCGCCCTGGGCTGTCACGAGAGCATTCCGACGCCCGCCATGCCGGTCATCCGCTCGGGGTGCGGACCGACCGTCGCCGGGTTCTCCGGCCGCCACTCGGGCAGGTAGACCACGCCGGGGTCGACCAGGTCGAAGCCCTCGAAGAAGTCGATGATCTGCTCCCGGCTGCGCATCGTGAGCGGCGTCGGCGTGCGGCGGTAGAGCGCCTGGTGCGGGCCGGCCTGGTCCGGGCGGCCCTCCAGCGAGGCGTGCGAGAGCACCAGCGCACTGCCGGGCGGCAGGGCGTCGCGCAGCGCCGCGAGCAGCTTGGCCGGCTCCTCGGCGTCGGTGATGAAGTGCAGCACCGCGACGAGCATCAGCACGACGGGCTCGCCCGGCTGGAGCAGCCCGGCGACCTCGGGGCGGTGCAGCAGGTCACCGACGTCCCGCAGGTCGGCCTCGACCACCTGGCTGCGCTCGTCGTCCGTCAGCAGCAGGCGGCTGTGCGCGACGGCCACCGGGTCACGGTCCACGTACACCACCCGGGCCTGCGGGTGGCTGGCGCGGGCGACCTCGTGCACGGCGCCGAAGGTCGGTATGCCCGAGCCGATGTCCAGGAAGCGGGTCAGGCCGCGCTCGGCGAGGTACTGCACGGCCCGGCGCAGGAAGGCCCGGTTCGAGCGCATGATCGCGGGCAGCTCGGGCCAGAGTTCCATCGCCCGGCGCGCCATCTCGCGGTCCGCCTCGAAGTTGTGCGAACCGCCCAGGTAGTAGTCGTACACCCGGGCGGCGTTGGGCTTGTCCAGATCGGTTCCGGCGGGCACCCAGTTCGGTCGCCGCATCACGGCACCCCTTCCGGTTCCGAAGATGACAACAGGGCATAAAGATCTTCCTATCTTCGGAGGTCCCCCGCAACCGGAGGGCCCGCTTCGGAACACCCGGCCGCCCGTGCCGCCGATCGGGCGCGGACCGGCCGACCGGGCGCAGACTGGGGAGGCGATGGCCGGACACATCGAGGACTACGCCCTCGTCGGAGATCTGGAGACCGCCGCCCTGGTCGGCAGGGACGGCTCGGTCGACTGGCTCTGCCTGCCCCGCTTCGACTCCCCCAGCTGCTTCGCCGCACTGCTCGGCGACGACAGCCACGGCGGCTGGCGGATCGGGCCGGCCGGTGGCGGCGCCTGCACCACCCGCCGGTACCGGGGCGACACCCTCGTGCTGGAGTCCGACTGGCAGACGCCCTCCGGCGCCGTCCGGGTCACCGACTTCATGCCCAGACGCCGACAACTCCCCCAACTCCTGCGGATCATCGAGGGGTTGAGTGGCGAGAGCGTGATGCGCAGCACCCTGCGGCTGCGCTTCAACCACGGCCGGGTGGCTCCCTGGGTGCGCCGCACCGACCACCACCGGGTCGCCGTCGCGGGCCCGGACTCGGCCTGGCTGCGGGTGCCGCCAGGCGTCCACACCTTCGGCGAATCCGGCGCCACCACCTCGGAGTTCACCGTCCGGGCGGGCGAGCGGGTGCCGTTCGTGCTGACCTGGCAGCCCTCCCACCTGAGCACCGCACCGCGCACCGACCCCGAGCAGCTGCTCCGCAGCACCATCGACGACTGGGAGCACTGGGCCGCCGCCTGCCACTACCGGGGCGCGTGGCGGGCGCAGGTGCTGCGCTCGCTGATCACCCTGAAGGCCCTCACCTACCGCCCGACCGGCGGCATCGTCGCCGCCCCCACCACCTCGCTGCCCGAGCTGATCGGCGGCGAACGCAACTGGGACTACCGCTACTGCTGGCTGCGGGACTCCAGCATGACGCTCTCCGCCCTGCTCCGCGGCGGCTTCCGCGAGGAGGCCGCCGCCTGGCACAGCTGGCTGCTGCGGGCCATCGCGGGAGACCCGGGCGACGTCCAGGCGGTGTACGGCGTCGCGGGCGAACGTGGGCTGCCCGAGACGCACGCCCCCTGGCTGCCCGGCTACCAGGGCTCGACCCCCGTCCGGCTCGGCAACGCCGCCGTCCGGCAGCTCCAACTCGACGTCTACGGCGAGGTGGTGGACACCATCCAGCTGGCGACGGCGGCCGGGCTGCCGATGGAGCGCAAGGTCTGGCGGATGCTGCTCGCCCTGATGGACTTCCTGGAGACGCACTGGCGCCAGCCCGACGAGGGGCTCTGGGAGATCCGGGGCGAGCGCCGCCACTTCGTGCACTCCAAGGTGATGGCCTGGGTCGCCGCCGACCGGGCCGTCCGGCTGGCCGCCGCCACCGGCCTGCCCGCGCCCGTCGACCGCTGGCGGGCGATGCGCGCCGCCGTGCACGCGGACGTGCTGGCGCACGGGTACGACAGCGAGCGCGGCGTCTTCGTCCAGTACTACGGAGGGCGGGAGTTGGACGCGGCCACGCTCTTCGTGGTGAAGAGCGGCTTCCTGCCGCCGGACGACCCCCGGGTCGTGCGGACCGTCGACGCCGTCCGCGACGGGCTCGACCACGGCGGGTTCGTCCGGCGGTACTCCACCCGGCCCGGCGGCGACGGCCTGCGCGGGGCCGAAGGGGCCTTCCTGGCCTGCTCGTTCTGGCTCGCGGACGCCCTCGCGCTGACCGGGCGCACCGCACAGGCCCGCGAGCTGTTCGGGCGGGTGCTGGCGCTCGGCAACGACCTCGGGCTGCTGGCCGAGGAGTACGATCCGCAGGCTCAGCGCCAACTCGGCAACATGCCGCAGGCGTTCACCCACGTCGCCCTGGTCAACACGGCGTTCGCCCTCGACGGCACGGGCACCTGAGGGCGTCGGCCCCTGACGGTACGGGCGCCCCACGCTACCGGCCTCTGACAGTGCGGCGTGCAAGGCTTGACCCCCGCCCAAGAGCCCGGAGGCCGATCGCATGAGTGCCCGCCCGACGATCGACGACGAGCAGCGCCGGGCGCGGCTGGCGCTGCGCCACCTGCTCGCCCCCGCCCACCGGGCCGCCGGGCCCGAGGAGGCAGCCGAGGCGGTGCTCGTCCTGCACGCCAGCGACCCGGCGACGGTCTTCCTCTCCACCGCCGCCCGGCTCGCCGAGCCGGACCGGGCGGGCCTGGAGCGCGCCCTCCACCAGGACCGCAGTCTCGTCCGGATGCACGCCATGCGCCGCACCCTCTTCGTCGTACCGTCCGATCTGGCGGCGGTCGTGCACTCCTCGACCAGCCTCAAGGTCGCCGAGAAGGAGCGCCGCGGCCTGCTCTCCTTCGTCGCCGAGGCCGGCCACGACGCCGCCTGGCTGGCCGAGGTCGAGCAGCGCACCGTCGCCGCCCTGACCGCCGCCGGGGAGGCCACCAGTAACCAACTCGGGGCGCTCGTACCGGAGCTGCGCGAATCCGTGCTGGTCTCGCCGGGCAAGCCGTACGCGGCCTCGCAGACCGTCGGCCTGCACCTGCTGCGGGTGCTGGCGATGGACGGCTCGATCGTCCGGGGCCGCCCGATCGGCGGCTGGACGAGCGGGCAGTACTGGTGGGAGGCGCAGCCCGTGCCCGAGCTGCTGCCGGTGGCCGAGGCGCAGGCGGCCCTGGCGCGGCGTTGGCTGGAGTCCTACGGCCCCGCCACCGTGGAGGACCTGAAGTGGTGGACGGGGTGGGGGCTGCGGGAGGTCCGGGCCGCCCTCGACGCCTGCGGCGCCGTCCCGGTCACGCTGGCCGCCGGGGAGGGCCGGGCGCTGCCCGGGGATCTCGAGCCGGTCCCCGTGCCGGAGCCGTGGGCCGCCCTGCTGCCGGGCCTGGACCCGACTCCGATGGGCTGGCAGCAGCGCGACTGGTACCTGCCCGGCGAGCACCGCGCCGAACTCTTCGACCGCTCCGGCAACATCGGCCCGACCGTCTGGTGGAACGGCCGGGTGGTCGGCGGCTGGGCCCAACGCCCCGACGGCGAGGTGGTCTGGGAGCCCCTCGAACCGCTCGGCCGGGACGCCCGCGCCGCCGTCGCCGCCGAGGCCGCCCGCCTGCGCGACTGGCTCGGTGACACCCGTACCACCCCGCGCTTCCGCACACCGCTGGAGAAGCGCCTGGCCGCAGGCTGACGCCGGGTCAGCCCCGGTGCGGGAAGAGCCAGCGCTTGAGCAGGCGGTTGACGACCGGCAGGGCCAGGTACGTCATCAGGGTGCTCAGGACGCTGCCCAGGATGACCGAGCGCAGCACCACCGGCAGTTCGAGCAGGTGCGGGGTGAGGAACAGGTTGGCGCTGATGGTGAGCGGGCTGATGGCCAGTGCGGAGGCTATCGCGAGCTTCCACCGAGGCGGGGCAACCCGCCCGGCGGTGGCGGCAGTGCTGGCGAACCAGCCTTCCATGCCGCGCAGTTCGTGGCGGTCGACGAGCACGTGGTGGCCGTCGGCGGCGCCGAGCCAGGCGGCCCGCTCCGGGGAGTCCTGCCAGGTGCTGAAGGCCTCGGCGTCCTTGAAGTGCATCACCAGCTGCCAGGGGTCGGCCGGGCCCGCGGGCTTCAGCAGGCCGGTCCGCAGATTGCCGGGGTGTGCGGCGGCAGCAGCGAGGATGCGTCGCGCCCAGAGCTCGAACGACTCCTCGTATCCCTCGTCGACCTGGTGCGCCACCAGGAGGGTGACCGCGCCGCCGCCCTGCGCGGTCTCGGTGCTACCGGCCGTGTCAGCGGTGCCACTCGTACCCGTGTCGCTCATACCCGTCCCCAGTCCCGTGATCACTTCAGCGTAAGCCGCAGCGTCCGGGCCCGGCCCGGCCTGGGCCCCTCCCGTACCGACTATGTCAGGGTTGCCCTCGCCCGAGCCCGGGTAGCGTGGGGCGAGACCCTCGGGAGCCGACGATGGAAGCGTTCGACCGCACCGGCACCGGCAGCGTCAAGTGGGCCCGCGCGGGCGCGGGGCGGATCGCCCTGGGGCTCGCGGACATGGACCTGCCGGGCCCGCCGGAGATCGGCGCCGCACTGGCGGCGCGGGCCCGCCACGGGGCGTACGGGTACACGGTGTGCGACCCGGGCGGCCGCGAGCTGGTGGCGCGCTGGTACCGGGAGCGGCACGGCGCGCTCGTCGACCCCGAGTGGGTGCTGCTGATGCCGTTCAGCGCCCGCACCGCGCTGCGGCTGCTGCTGACGGCGGCCGAGCCGGACGGGCCGGTGCTCTCGCCGACCCCGGAGTGGGGCGGCTTCGAGCAGCTCTGCCGAGTCGCCGGCATGCCCTACCGGGCGGTGCCGCTGGAGCTCGGCGACGACGGGTACCGGCTGCCCGTCGCGGAGTTCGCGGGCGCCGCCGTGGTGCTACTGAGCAACCCGCACAACCCGTCCGGCCGGGTCTGGCCACGCGAGGACATCCGGGCGCTGGCCGAACTCGCCGCCGGGAGCGGCGGGCTGCTGGTCTCGGACGAGGTGCACGGCGACCTGGTGCAGCCCGACCTGGTGCACCGGGGCCTGGGTCTGCGACACACCGTCGCGGTGGACGCCGCAGGCCAGTTGGCCCGGCACACCGTGACGCTGAACTCCGTCGGCAAGACCTTCAACACCTCCGGCATCCCGAGCTGCTTCGCCCTCGTCCCCGACCCCGGGCTGCGCGAGCGGCTGGTCACGGTGATGGCCGGGTACGGCCTCTGGGAGGGCGGGTTGCTGCCTCAGCTCGTCCAGCAGGCCGCCCTCCGGCACGGCGGCCCGTGGCTGGACGGCCTGCTCGCGCTGCTCGCCGTCAACCGCCAGCTGGCCGCCGACACGCTGTCCGCAGCCGTGATCTCGCCGCCCGAGGCCTCGTACCTGCTCTGGCTGGACGCCACCGAGCTGGGGCTGCCCGCCGTCGGGGCCCGCGAGGCGCTACTGACGGAGCGTGACGTCGAACTTTCGGCGGGTACCGACTTCGGGGCGGCCTGGGCGGGCTGCCTGCGGCTCAACTACGCACTGCCGACCGAGCGGCTACAGGCTGCGCTCACCCGTTTGCACCGGCTCTGACCTGGCCGGATGTCGCACATGCGGCGTTCATGTTTGGGTCGTAGCAGACTGAGCAGGAAGAACCGGGCCGCAATCGCGAACCGAGGATGGTGAGTCCGGTGATACCCGTACGCCCGCACCAGGCACCCGCACAGCAACCGGAGCCGAGCACGACGTCACCTACCGTGACACCGCTGACGGAGTCGACCGCCGAGAGCCATCTGCTCGGCATCTGCTTCAAGATCGGCCCGCCCACGCTGACCGGCGTGGAGGCCGAGTGGTTCGTCCATGACGCACGATGTCCCGGGCTCCCCGTGGACCCCGGCCGGATCGCCGAGGCGCTCGCCGCCCTGCCGGACGGCCCCGTGCCGCCGGACACCCCGGCACCGCCCGACGGCCAGGCACCACCCGTGCAGCCGCTCCCCGCCGAGACGCCGCTGCTCCCCGCAGGCGCCCGGCTCACCCGCGAACCCGGCGGGCAGGTCGAGCTCAGCTCCCCGCCCGCCGAGGACCCCGCCCGCTGCGCCGAGGACCTGCTGCGCGACCAGGCCCTGCTGCGCACCGCCCTCGCCACCCAGGGCCTGCGGCTCACCGGCACCGGCACCGACCCGCACCCCCGCGAGCGCCGGATGCAGCTGGCCCAGCCGCGCTACCAGGCGATGGAGAAGCACTTCGACCGGACCGGCCCGTGGGGCCGGATCATGATGTGCGGCACCGCCTCCGTGCAGGTCAACGTCGACGCGGGCACCGCGAGCGGCCCGCACGCGCTGGCCGACCGCTGGCGGCTGGCCCACCTGCTCGGCCCGGTGCTGGTCGCCGCCTTCGCCAACTCCCCGCTGCTGGACGGCAGGCCGACCGGCCACCGCTCCACCCGGCAGCTGGTCTGGTCCCGGATGGACCCGAGCCGCACCCTCGCCCCGAGCCTGGACGAGGACCCGCGCGAGGCCTACGCCCGGTACGTGCTGGACGCCGAGGTGCTCTGCGTCCGCCGCCCCGCCGGGCAGCCCTGGACGGCGCCGGCCGGCCTCACCTTCCGCCAGTGGCTGCGCGGCGCGGGCGAACGCCCGCCGTCGGCCGCCGATCTGGACTACCACCGCACCACGCTCTTCCCGCCCGTCCGCCCGCGCGGACACCTGGAGCTGCGCATGATCGACGCGCAGCCCGGCGAGGGCTGGCTCGCGCCGCTCGCCCTCGTCACCGCGCTGCTGGACGACCCGGTGGCCGCCGACGCCGCGCGCGCCGCGCTGGAGCCGCTCGGCTGCCCGAACGGCACCCGCCCGCCGCGCACCGAGCTCTGGCGCCGGGCCGCCACCCTCGCCCTCACCGACCCGCAGCTGCGCCGCGCCACGCTGGCCTGCTTCGGCGCCGCCGACCAGGCGCTCGGCCGCCGACCGGGCGCCCAGCGGCTGCGCACCGCCCTCACGGACTTCGCCGAGCGCTACCCGGCCCGTGGCCGCTGCCCCGCCGACGACCAGCTCGACGCGCTGCGGGCCGGCGCCGACCCCGTCTCCCAGGAGCCCTCACGATGACGGACATCCTCGAACCGGCCTCGGCCACGCCCGAGGCGCTGCGCGAGCGGATCGCCACCGAACTGCTCGCCGCCCGCGCCCGCACCGCCGCGCTCACCGACTGCGTCGACGACCACGACCTGGCCGCCCAGCACTCCCCGCTGATGTCGCCGCTGGTCTGGGACCTCGCGCACATCGGCAACCAGGAGGAGCTCTGGCTGCTGCGGAACGTCGGCGGACGCGACCCGATGCACCCCGAGATCGACCCGCTCTACGACGCCTTCGAGCACCCCCGCTCCGAGCGCCCCAGCCTGCCGCTGCTGCCGCCCGTCGAGGCCCGCGCCTACGCGCACGAGGTACGCGGCCGGGTGCTCGACCTGCTCGCCGGCACCCCGCTGGAGGGCCCCGAACCACTCCTCCAGGGCGGCTTCGCCTTCGGCCTGATCGCCCAGCACGAGCAGCAGCACGACGAGACGATGCTCATCACCCACCAGCTCCGGCAGGGCCCGGCCGCGCTCGTCGCCCCGCCGCCGCCCCCGCACCAGGAGCTGCTCCCCGCCGAAGTGCTCGTCCCTGCAGGCCCGTTCACCATGGGCACCGACACCGAGCCGTGGGCGCTGGACAACGAACGCCCCGCCCACCTGGTCGACCTCCCCGGGTACTGGCTCGACACCACCCCGGTCAGCAACGGCGCGTACCAGGCGTTCATCGCCGACGGCGGCTACCGGGAGCCGCGCTGGTGGACGACCGAGGGCTGGGCGCACCGCTGCGCGGCAGGGCTGCGGGCCCCGCTGTTCTGGGTCGAGGACGGCGGGCAGTGGCTGCGCCGCCGCTTCGGCACGGTCGAGCCCGTGCCCGCCGACGAGCCGGTGCTGCACGTGAGTTGGTACGAGGCCGACGCGTACGCCCGCTGGGCCGGGCGGCGGCTGCCGACCGAGGCGGAGTGGGAGAAGGCCGCCCGGCACGACCCGGCCTCCGGCCGCTCCCGCCGCTACCCGTGGGGTGACGAGGCCCCCGGCCCCGAGCTGGCGAACCTGGGCCAGCGGCACCTCCAGCCCGCCCCGGTCGGCAGCTACCCGGCCGGTCAGTCCCCGTACGGCGCAAGGCAGTTGATGGGTGACGTGTGGGAGTGGACGGCGAGCGACTTCCGCCCCTACCCCGACTTCCGGGCCTGGCCGTACCGGGAGTACTCGGAGGTCTTCTTCGGGCCCGAGTACAAGGTGCTGCGCGGCGGCTGCTTCGCCGTCGCGCCCGTCGCCTGCCGGGGCACCTTCCGGAACTGGGACTACCCCGTACGGCGGCAGATCTTCGCCGGGTTCCGCACCGCCCGATCGGCGGACACCGCCTGATGTGCCGCCATCTCGCCTACCTGGGTGAGCCGGTGGCCATCCGGGAGCTGGTCGTCGAGCCGCCGTCGGGGCTCTGGCGGCAGTCCTGGGCGCCCCGGCTCCAGCAATACGGCAGCCTGAACGCCGACGGCTTCGGCGTCGGCTGGTACGCCGAGGGCGACGAGACCCCCGCGCGCTACCGACGGGCCGGGCCGATCTGGGCGGACGACGGCTTCGCCGACCTGGCCCGGGTGGTGCGCACCCGGGCGCTGCTGGCAGCCGTCCGCTCCGCGACGGCTGGGTGCGCCGCCGGGGAGGCGGCGGCCGCGCCGTTCGCCGCCGGGCGGTGGCTGTTCAGCCACAACGGCACCCTGCCGGGCTGGCCCGGCGAACTCGGCAAGCTGGCAGCCGAGTTGCCTGCCCAGGCGCTGCTGGAGCTGGCGGCGCGCAGCGACTCGGCGCTGGTCTGGGCGCTCGTGCTGCACCGGCTGCGGGCCGGGGCCACGCTCGGCGAGGCGCTGGCCGACACCTGCCGGGCCGTCGCGCGGCACACCGACGCCCGGCTCAACCTGCTGCTGACCGACGGCACTTCGATCGCCGCCACCAGCTGGGGCGACAACCTCTGCTACCGCGTCGACCCCGGCCGGGGCGTGGTCGTCGCCTCCGAACCCTTCGACGACTCCCCCGGCTGGCACCACCTGCCCGACCGGAGCCTGCTGCTCGCCACCGCCGAGAGCCGGACCGTCCGGCCGCTGAACCCGTGAGAGGACGATCCACCGTGACCGACTACGACCTGACCAGGCTGCTGCCCGCCGACCACTTCAGCCACGCCCTGCGGCACGACGTGCAGCACGGTCTGACCGCGAATCCCAAGTGGCTGCCGCCCAAGTGGTTCTACGACGCCCGGGGCAGCGAGCTGTTCGAGGAGATCACCCGGCTGCCCGAGTACTACCCCACCCGTGCCGAGCGGGAGATCCTCACCGACCGGGCCGGCGAGATCGCCGCCGCCAGTGGGGCCCGGACGCTGGTCGAGCTGGGTTCGGGCTCCTCGGAGAAGACCCGGCTGCTGCTGGACGCGCTCAGCGCACTCGGCACCCTGAACGAGTACGTGCCGGTGGACGTGAGCGAGAGCGCCCTCGACGGCGCGGGCAAGGCCCTGGTCACCGAGTACCCGGGGCTGACCGTGCACGCGGTGGTCTCGGACTTCACGCACGGCCTGGGCTTCTCGGCCGCGTCCGGCAGCCCCCGGCTGGTGGCTTTCCTCGGCGGCACGCTGGGCAACCTGCTGCCGCCGGAGCGGGCCGCCTTCCTGCGCTCGCTGCGGGCGGGGATGGCGCCAGGGGACGCGCTGCTGCTGGGCACCGACCTGGTGAAGGCCCCCGAGGTGCTGGTGGCGGCGTACGACGACTCGGCGGGCGTGACGGCCGAGTTCAACCAGAACGTGCTGGCGGTGCTCAACCGGGAGCTGGACGCCGACTTCGACCTCGCCCAGTTCGAGCACGTCGCGCTCTGGGACGCGGCCGAGGAGTGGATCGAGATGCGGCTGCGCTCCCGGCGGGCGCAGACCGTCAAGGTGCAGGCCCTGGACCTGGCCGTGCACTTCGACGCGGGCGAGGAGCTGCGGACGGAGATCTCGGCGAAGTTCAGCCGGGCCCGGGTCACCGAGGAGCTGGCGGCGGCCGGGCTGCGGCTGACCGAGTGGTGGACCGACCGGGCCGGGCGCTTCGGGCTCTCGCTGGCCGTGCCCGCCTGACGGCCCACCGCGTGGTCTGCCACTGCGGGGTGGCCGTTCCGCCCGCACTGTAGCCCCGTTCGGGGTCCGGTGGGGCGGATTCGGTCACTCCGTGCGGCCGGGTGACCACCTCCGGTACTCATGGGTGCGGGAGGGGTGATCCTTTGATCTTCGGTCGGATTCGGAGCGGGCGCACGGCGGTTCAGGCGTGCCCGCACGCGCACCAGCACATACCGGCACCCGCACCGGTGGTACCGGTGCGGGCGGTGGACGAGCACTCGGCGGTCGGGCAGGCCGTGGCCTTCGTCCGGCAGTTCCACCAGGAGCAGCCGGGCGGGGGCGACGCCGCGCCACGCGTGCGGCAGGTGCTGGCGGAGATCGAGCGGACGGGGACGTACGAACACACCGCCGCCGAGCTGGCGTTCGGCGCCAGGGTCGCCTGGCGGAACGCCGCGCGCTGCATCGGCCGGCTGTACTGGCGCAGCCTGGTGGTCCGCGACCTGCGGCACGTGGGCGGGGCCGAGGCGATCGCGGAGGAGTGCTTCGAGCACCTGCGGATCGCCACCAACGGCGGCCGGATCAGGCCGGTGATCACCGTCTTCGCCCCGGACCGCCCCGGCATCCCGGCCCCACGGATCGTCAACTCCCAGCTCGTCCGGTACGCCGGGCACCGGCGGGAGGACGGCGGTGGCTGGGTGGGCGACCCGGCGACGGGCGAACTGACCTCGACGGCACGGGGTCTGGGCTGGAAGGGCGGCCAGGAGCCGTTCGAGGTGCTGCCGTTGCTCGTCCAGGAGCGGCCGGGCGGGCCGTCGCAGTGGTTCGAGGTGCCGGAGGACGCGAGCCTCGAAGTGCCGCTCACCCACCCCGAGTTCAGCTGGTTCGCGGAGCTCGGGCTGCGCTGGTACGCGGTGCCCGCGATCAGTGACATGACGCTGGAGATCGGCGGGGTTCGCTACCCCGCCGCCCCCTTCAACGGGTGGTACATGGGCACCGAGATCGGCGCCCGGAACCTCGCGGACGCCGAGCGCTACGACCAGCTCGGCGAGGTGGCCCGTCGCCTGGGCCTGGACACCTCCAGCGAGCGGACGCTCTGGCGCGACCGCGCCCTCGTCGAGCTGAACATCGCCGTACTGCACTCCTTCCAGGAGGCGGGCGTCACGATGGCCGACCACCACACCGAGTCCGAGCGCTTCCTCCGGCACATCGCCCAGGAGACCCGGCTCGGCCGCCCGACCCCCGCCGACTGGAGCTGGATCGTCCCGCCGGTCTCGGGCGGCCTGACCCCCGTCTACCACCGCTACTACGACCCGGTGGACCCGCAGGCCCGGCCCGCCTTCGTCCCCCGCACCCCCTGAGCGGGCGGGCGGCCCCGGCGTTCATGCCGACATGGCGGCCCGCCCGTCACCGAGGTCGTCGAGGTCGTCGGCGCAGGCGGTGGCCAGCTCGTCCAGGGACAGGCCGAGCGCGTGGGCCAGGGCCGCCACGGTGAAGAAGGCCGGGGTCGGGGCCCGGCCGGTCTCGATCTTGCGGAGGGTCTCGGCGGACACTCCGGCCGCCGCCGCCACGTCCACCATGCTGCGCTCGCCACGGGCCTGGCGGAGCAGGGCGCCGAAGCGCTCGCCGCGTTGCCGCTCCTGCGGGCTCAAAGGAACTCTCACCATACCCGTGATACTAATACCGGTATAAGTATTGGGCGACGCCGCCGCAGTGATGTCACGACGGCGGCGTCGCGACACAGGGGAGTCAAGGCACATGGTGGAGATCAAGACCGACACGGCGCTCGACGCGATGCGGGAGGCCGGACGCGTCGTGGCCAACGCACTCGCGGCAGTCCGCGAGGCATCGGCCGTGGGGGTCAGCCTGCGGGAGCTCGACGAAGCCGCCCGCGCAGTCCTGACCGGGGCCGGGGCGAGCTCACCCTTCCTGGGCTACCGGCCCTCCTTCGCCCCCGTCGCCTTCCCCGCCGTGATCTGTGCCTCCGTCAACGACGCCGTCGTGCACGGCATCCCGGACGACTACCGCCTGCGGGACGGCGACCTCGTCAGCATCGACTGCGGGGCCCAGCTCGACGGCTGGACCGGCGACGCCGCGATCAGCTTCACCGTCGGCACCCCGCGCCCCGGCGACCTGGAGCTCATCGCCGCCACCCAGCAGGCCCTGGAGGCGGGCATCGCCGCCGCCGTCGTCGGCCACCGCATAGGCGACATCTCCCACGCCATCAGCACCGTCGCCCGGGAGCACGGCTGCGGCATGCCGACCGGCTTCGGCGGCCACGGCATCGGCCGCCAGATGCACGAGGACCCGCACGTCCCCAACCACGGACGGCCCGGCCGTGGCTACCCGCTGCGCCACGGCCTGGCCCTGGCCATCGAGCCGATGCTGATGGCGGGCGGGCGCAACGACTACGACACCGACGCCGACGGCTGGACCCTGCGCACCACCGACGGCAGCCGGGCCGCCCACATCGAGCACACCGTCGCCGTCACCGAGGACGGCCCGCGCATCCTCACCCTGCCCTGAGCCGACCGCTCAGGGCTGGTTCTGCTGCGGGTGGCGGAGGTCGAGGCCGTCCAGCAGAGCGGCCAGGCCGGTCTCGAAAGCACCCTCGTCGATGCTGCGGCGGTGCTCGGCGAGGAGGTGGGCCTCGCCCAGGTGGGGGTAGTCGGCGGCGTAGAGCTGGGCGTCCTCGGGGAAGCCGGCGGCGAAGGAGCCGAGCGCCGAGCCGGTGATGAAGTACCGCATCAGCGCGCCGATCCGGGTGGCCTGGCCGCGCGGCCAACCGGCCTCGGTGAGGCAGCCGTAGACGGCGTCGGCGAGCCGGAGGGCGTTGGGCCGGCGGCCGGGGCCCTGGGCCAGGACCGGGACGATGTTGGGGTGGGCGGCCAGGGCGGCGCGGTAGGAGCGAGCCCAGTCGCGCAGGGCGGTGCGCCAGTCGGCGCCGGGGGCGAACATCGACAGGTCGACCTCGCCCATCACGCTGTCGACCACGGCGTCGAGGAGTTCGTCCTTGGTGGCGAAGTGGTTGTAGAGCGAGGGGCCGCTGACCGAGAGCCCGGCGGCCAGCCGGCGGGTGGAGAGCGCGGGCAGGCCCTCGGCGTCGACCAGCGCGAGGGCGGCGCCCACGATGCGGTCGCGGCTCAGCAGCGGGGTGCGCGGTCGGGCCACTCTCGCCTCCTCCGTTGATATCGGCCGATCAGCTGACAGCCGCCGGTCAGCATTCTTGCAGGGCCCCCTTCCCACTCCGGTCGGTGCGGGCTACAGTCGCCGTAAAACTGGCAGTGCTAGTTTATCGGCCGGCCGACCCGACAGGACGAGGTGCCCACCGCCATGGACCTTGAGCTCACCGAGGAGCAGGCCGCCGTACGGCGACTGGCGGCCGACTTCACCGACCGCGAGATCGCGCCGTACGCAGCCGAGTGGGACCGGGCCGAGTCGGTCGACCGCGCGATCATCGGCAAGCTGGGCAAGATCGGCTTCCTCGGCCTGACCATCCCCGAGCAGTACGGCGGCAGCGGCGGCGACCACCTCGCGTACTGCCTGGTGCTGGAGGAGCTCGGCCGGGGCGACTCCTCGGTGCGCGGCATCGTCTCCGTCTCGCTCGGCCTGGTGGCGAAGTCGGTCAACGCGTACGGCACCGAGGAGCAGAAGCAGCACTGGCTGCCCCGCCTCACCTCCGGCGAGGCGCTCGGCTGCTTCGCCCTCACCGAGCCCGGCACCGGATCGGACGCCGCGAACCTGACCACCCGCGCCGTGCGGGACGGGGACGGCGACGGCGACGGCGACTGGCTGATCACCGGCTCGAAGATGTTCATCACCAACGGCACCTGGGCCGATGTCGCCCTGGTCTTCGCCCGCACCGGGCAGCCCGGCCACAAGGGCGTGACGGCCTTCCTGGTGCCGACCGACTCCCCCGGCTTCCAGCGGCGGGAGATCCACGGCAAGCTCGGGCTGCGCGGCCAGACGACGGCCGAGCTGGTGCTCGACGCCGTCCGGGTGCCGGACAGTGCCCGCCTCGGCGACGAGGGCAAGGGCTTCTCCGTCGCGATGTCGGCCCTCGCCAAGGGCCGGATGTCGGTCGCGGCCGGGTGCGTCGGCATCGCGCGGGCCTGCCTGGAGGCCGCCGTCGGCTACGCCGGGGAGCGCGAGCAGTTCGGAAAGCCGATCGCCTCCTACCAGCTGGTGCAGGAGCTGCTCTCGGACATCGCGGTGGACGTCGAGGCCGCCCGGCTGCTGACCTGGAAGGTCGCCGACCACATCGAGCGCGGCCTGCCGTTCGCCACCGAGTCCTCCGTCGCGAAGCTGTTCGCCAGCGAGGCCGCCGTGCGGGCCGCCAACAACGCGCTCCAGGTCTTCGGCGGGTACGGCTTCATCGACGAGTACCCCGTCGGCAAGTATCTGCGCGACGCCCGGGTGATGACCCTGTACGAGGGCACCAGCCAGATCCACAAGCTGCTCATCGGCCGGTCGCTCACCGGCGTCAACGCGTTCTGACGATTTGTCGACACCTATCAGCTGGCCATCATGATGAGGAGCCCGAAGAAGTGCGTCCTGTCTACTTCGCCGCCGCCCGCCGCACCCCCATCGGGCGGCTGCGCGGTGCACTCTCCGGCGTACGGCCCGACGACCTGTCGGCAGCCGTGCTGCGCGGCCTGCTCGCCGAGGTGCCACAGCTGGACCCGGCCCGGATCGACGACGTCTACTGGGGCGCCGCCAACCAGGCCGGCGAGGACAACCGCAACGCCGCCCGGATGGCCGTGCTGCTGGCCGGGCTGCCCGAGAGCGTGCCCGGCGCGACCGTCAACCGGCTCTGCGCCTCCGGCATGGAGGCCGTCACCATGGCGGCCCGGACGATCGCGGCCGGCGAGGCCGAGATCGTGGTCGCGGGCGGCTGCGAGTCGATGAGCCGTGCGCCGTTCGTCCTCCCCCGGCCGGACGAGGCGCTGCCGCACCGGATCGAGACGCACGACACCCGGCTCGGCTGGCGGCTCACCAACCCGCGCATGAAGGACCTGCACGGCGTGCTCAGCATGGGCGAGACGGCCGAGGAGGTGGCCAGCCGCTACGGCATCGGCCGCGAGCAGCAGGACGAGTTCGCGCTGCGCAGCCACCAGCGGGCCGCCGCCGCCCGCAAGGACGGCCACTTCGACGCCGAACTGCTGCCGGTGCTGCGGGCCGACGGCGTGACGGTCACCCAGGACGAGGGCATCCGCGAGGACACCACCCTGGAGCGGCTGGCCCAGCTGAAGCCGGTCTTCCGTGCCGGCGGCACGGTGACGGCCGGGAACGCCTCGCCGATGAACGACGGCGCCGCCGGGCTGCTCCTGGTGAGCGAAGAGGCTCTGCGGGAGCTGGAGTTGGAGCCGCTCGGCCGGTACGTCGCCGGGGCCTCCGCCGGGGTGCACCCGGACGTGATGGGCATCGGCCCGGTGCCGGCCACCCGCAAGGTGCTCCAGCGGGTCGGCTGGCAGGTCGGCGACGTCCAGGAGGCCGAGTTCAACGAGGCCTTCGCCGCCCAGGCACTCGCCTGCGTCGGCGAGTTGGGCTTCGACCCGGAGCTCGTCAACCCGAGCGGGGGCGCGATCGCGCTCGGCCACCCGCTGGGCGGCTCCGGCGCCCGCATCCTCACCACCCTGCTGCACCGGATGCGCCGTACCGGGGCGCAGCGCGGCCTGGCCACCATGTGCGTGGGCGTCGGCCAGGGCACCGCCGTACTCGTCGAGAACAGCTGAGGGAGAACGATCACATGACCCGCTTCACGGGCTTCGAAGGCAAGGTCGCCGTCGTCACCGGCGCCGCGCAGGGCATCGGCGCGGCCACCGCGCTCCGGCTCGCGGAGGAGGGTGCGACGGTCGCCGTCGTCGACCTCACCGCCGAGCGGGCGCAGGCCACCGCCGACGCGATCACCGCCAAGGGCGGCACGGCCAGGGCGTACGGCTGCGACGTCGCCGACTACGACGCCGTGGCGGCCGTTTTCGCCACCGTGGTCGAGGAGTTGGGGGCGCTGCACATCCTGGTCAACAACGCCGGGATCACCCGCGACAACCTCTTCTTCAAGATGCCGAAGGCGGACTGGGACGCCGTCCTGACGGTCAACCTGACCAGCGCCTACAACTGCAGCCATGTCGCGCAGGGCTACATGGTCAAGCAGAAGTACGGCAAGATCGTCTCGCTCAGCTCGCGCTCCGCGCTCGGCAACCGGGGCCAGGCCAACTACGCCGCCGCCAAGGCCGGCATCCAGGGCCTCACCGCGACCCTCGCGATCGAGCTGGGCCCGTACAACATCAACGTCAACGCCGTCGCCCCCGGCTACATCGCCACCTCGATGACCGCCGCCACCGCCGAGCGGGTCGGCGCCACGCCGGAGGAGCACCAGAGCCAGGTCGCCGACCGCACCCCGCTGCGCCGGGTCGGGCAGCCGGAGGAGGTCGCCTCGGTGGTGGTCTTCCTCGCCAGCGAGGAGGCCTCGTACGTGAGCGGACAGACTCTGTACGTGAACGGCGGAGCCCGCTGACAAGCGCCTGCCATGGCGCGTCGGCGTGAGTTCGGGCACGGAGTGGGATACGTTTCGGGCACGACCTGACGCCTGACCTGATGCCGCGTCAGATGGCCGTACCAGCACGGGTATTACCTGATGCCGGTACGGCCATTACCTGTTTCAGTAGCCGGTACGGGCCATGCCGACCGACCCCGTTCTGACTATGGAAGGTTGGCGCTCCGGCCGATGGGATGACGGGGCCGATCGCACGATCGGTTCAGCCCTCCGAAGGAGTTCCATGGGTCACTCCCCCGCCACCGCGGGCTCCCGACGCTCCCTGTCCACCCGCGTGCTGGCGCTGCTCGCCGTCGGGGCCACCGCCCTGACCGCGGCGAGTGTCACCGCGCAGACGACGACCCTGGCAGGCCACCGGGCCGGCCTGCCGACCGTCCACGTGCGCCCCGCCTCCGCCGGGCACATCAGTGCGACCTCGCGGGTGGCGCCGATATCGACCTCCGACTGTGTCGCCCAGATCGGTATCCACTGCTACTCGCCGCTCCAGTACCGCAAGGCCTACAACCTCGACTCCCTCTACCAGCAGGGCGTCACCGGCAAGGGCCGCACCATCGTCATCGTCGACTCCTACGGCTCGCCGACCGTCCAGCACGACCTGGAGGTGTTCGACAAGCAGTGGGGGCTGCCCGACACCAACGTCGAGGTGGTCAAGTGGGGCAACGTGCCGGTCTTCGACCCGACCGACTCCACCCAGACCGGCTGGGCCGGTGAGACCACGCTGGACGTCGAGTACGCCCACGCCGTGGCACCCGACGCGCACATCGTGCTGGTCGAGACCGCCGTCGCCGAGACCGAGGGCGTCACCGGCTTCCCCGAGATGATGGACGCCGAGAAGGCGATGATCAAGTCCGGTCGGGGCGACGTCATCTCGCAGAGCTTCTCCGCCACCGAGAACACCTTCCCCGGCTTCGACAAGGGCAACTTCAAGTCGCTCACCGACCTGCGGTACGCCTTCAAGGACGCCGCCGCGCACAACGTCACCGTGCTCGCCGCCTCCGGCGACGACGGTGTGACCGGCGCCCAGCTCAGCGGCAACGACCTCTACCCGTACAAGGTCAACTCCTGGCCCTCCAGCGACCCGCTGGTCACCTCCATCGGCGGCACCCAGCTGACCCTGGACAACGACGGCAACCGCACCGCGCCCGACGCGGTCTGGCACGACGCCTACGGCGCGGGCGGTGGCGGCGTCTCCGCCGTCTTCGACCGCCCGTGGTACCAGTGGGGCGCGGCGGGTGTCACCGGCAACCACCGCGGCACGCCCGACATCAGCATGAGCTCCGCCGTGGACGGCGCCGCCTGGACGTACGAGTCGTACGACCCCACCCGCGCCGGCTGGCACCTCACCGGCGGCACCAGCGAGGCCACGCCGATCTTCTCCGGCGTCGTCGCGCTCGCCGACCAGCTCGCCGGGCACCGCCTCGGCGAGATCAACTGGCGGCTCTACGCGCTCGCGAACCTGCCCACCAAGTGGAGCGGCATCGTGGACGTGACCACCGGTGACAACGGCTGGGACAAGGTCGCCGGCTACCCCGCCACGAAGGGCTACGACCTCGCGGCGGGCCTCGGCACGATCGACGCGGCGCGCTTCGTGCACGCCATCGCCGGACGGTAACGGATCACCGCCGGGCCGGCTGTGACGGCCTGACGCGGCGCGGGCCCCGCTCGGCGTGCTGCCGGGCGGGGCCTCGCGTGCTCAGCCAGGCTTCTCAGCCTGCTCCGCCAATTCTGCCTGAGCCTCGACGAGCTGCTTCAAGTACCGCTCGGAGGAACGGAGTTTGCGTCCCTCCGGGCCCGGCAGGTAGGCGCGGAGCTCGATGATCTCCGGAGCGATCCGGATCGCTTCGGCCCGGTCGGTGACGGCCCGCCAGCAGGCTTCGGCGTTGGTGGCCGCTCGCTGGGTCTCCGGGTGGTCCGGCCCCTGCGCGCGGAGCAGCGTCAGCGCGACCTCGCGGTAGATCTCGGCGGCGACCACCGGCTGCCCGGCCAGCCGGGAGACGTGGGCCCGCACCTGGCGGGCCTGGAGCACCGGCGCGGCCACCGGACCGTGCGCGGTGGTCGTCAACTCCTCCAGCTCCCGGGCGAGTCGGGCTGCCGTCTCGTGCTCGCCGGCGTCCGCGCTCTGAACGATCCGGCCGATCATCTCGCGGTAGTCGGGCTCTGCAGCGGACGGATCGGCAGCCGGAGTGGCAGCCCCGGGCTTGGAGAGGCTGACCACCTCGGCCCGCTCGGTGCCGAAAGGATCGGGCACCTGCACAGGCGCCGCCTCCGGCACCGCGCTCGGCTCCGGCTTGGTGAGCGCGACCTTCGGGGCTGCCGCGTCCGGCTTCGAAAGGCTGATCAGGGCCGCCACCGCGCCTGCGGTCTCAGGAGTCCGCTTGAGCAGCGAGACCGGGCGGGCCGGGCGCGGCGGGGTCGGCGGGACACCGGCCTTGAGCAGCGTCACCGGGCCGCGCGAGGACACCGGCGTGACGTCGGGCTCCGGCTTCGAGAGCACCACCCGACCGGCTGCCGGACGCGAACGGGCGGACCTGGCAGGGGGCTTGGGCATCACGGCGGACGGACGCGGGCCGACGGACGCCTCGGGGTCGGGGGCGCTGTCGCCGAGGCGGCGCGCGGTGTTGCGGAAGACCGGCCGGTCCGCCGGGTAGGAGGAGAGGATGATGGTGTCCGGGCGCAGCACCGAGTGGACCTGCTGGCGCAGGTGCTCCGGGGCGAGGACGGCCTCCGCGCCGGGGCGACCGATGTGCAGTGCCTCTATCAGGGCGCGGGTGAAGGTGCCGATCTGCTCCGGGTCCGGGCTGACGACCGCCCAGAGCGGCACGCCGTCCATCAGCGGCGAGATCGAGCTCTGCACCTGCGGCCAGGCGGCCTGCTCGGCGCTCAGGTCGGCGATGACCAGGGTGTCCCACTCGGGCGAGCGGTGCCGCAGTTCGTCGGCGATGGCCTGCCAGGCGAGCCCGTCCTGCCGGACCGTACCCGCGCCCTTGGAGTCACGCAACGTCAGGTAGAGGTGTCCACCGCGCCGGTCGGCGACCAGGTGGCCGCCGATGTGCACGAGCAGCGGGCCGACGTGCCGGGAGGCGGCCCGCAGGTGCGCGAGCACGCTCTGCGGGTCGGACGCGCCGGGCAGGTGGACGGCGTCGACCGCGTCGGCCGCCAGCAGGATCTGCGGGGAGACGGAGGCGAGCATGGCGGACAGCACCGGCGCCTGTCCTGCGGAGCCGGTCCGCCCCCAGGGCCGCCGCCCGGCGCTTCCGTAGCCGCCCTCGACCACCAGGATGCGACCCCGGAGCCCGCCGCCCAGGCCGGTCGGCGCGGACCCCTGAGCAGGAGCAGGCGCGGGCGCAGATGCCGGCGCCGGTACGGGTGCCTGCATCGGCTGCGGTCCGGCGGCAGCGGGTGGCGGAGCGGCGGGCAGCCGAGCCGTCCACCCGGTGGAGACGGGCGGCGCGAGCGGGGGCGCCAGCGGTGGGGCGGGCGGGTGCGCGGGCACCGTGGCGGCGGCGTCGGTGATCCAGGGCAGCTCGGCCGTGCGCTCCGCCGGCGGCACCGAGTCGTCGAACGGGGGCAGCACAGTCGTCTCCTCCGTCGCCGAGGGCCACCCGGCCGCTCCGGAGGAGGATGTCGTGTCAGCCACCGTCGGTCACCACCCCACCCCGCCGCCTGTGCGACGTACGCCTGATCTGCCGCTGGCCACCTTACTGAGGAGCCAGGCCGGGCAGCCAGCCAGGGCGTGATCCCCAGGCGGCCGCCCCCGCCGTCAGTACGTGACGGTCACCCGGCGGGCCGGGCCGTCGACGCGGACGAGTCCGCCGTACGGGATCACCAGCTGCGGGTCGGTGTGGCCGAGGTCGACGTCGAAGACCGCCATCGTCTCGGGGGCGTACTCGGCCAGCGCCCGCAGCACGACCGCGCGCTGCTCCGCGCGGTACTGGGCACGGCCCTCGGCGTCGTACGGCTGGTCGAACGACCAGGAGCGGGCCCGGCCCATCAGCAGGGCCGGGAACTGTCGCAGCAGGCCGCGCTCGCCCATGCTGCGCAGGATGCGGTAGACCTCACCGGCTGTCGGCATGACCTCGGAGGTCTCCAGGAAGAGCACCCCGCCCCGGTAGTCCTCCACCGGCCGAATCTCCCGGTCCGCCATCAGGAGCTGGGCCAGCACCTCGACGCAGCCACCCCAGGCCGCGCCCTCGACGACCCGGTCCGGCCGGTGCCAGTACCAGCCCTCGGCGGCCTCCATCACGGGCGCGCTCTCGAAGGTGGCCGGGTCCTCCCAGCGGCGTTCGACGTCGTTGGTGTCCTTGGAGGGCGTCAACTCGTACTCGCCGGTGGTGAAGAGCGCGGCGCGGGCGGAGGCGTCGGTGAGCGGGTGCATCGCCCCGGCCCGGCCGAACTGGGTCATCACGCTGGCGCCGTGGTAGCCGACGATGCCGAGGTTGCTCAGGTACATCAGCAGGTTGGTGTTGTCGCTGAACCCGAAGAAGGGCTTCGGGTTGGCGCGGATCAACTCGGCGTCCAGATGCGGCAGTACGGTGATCTGGTCGTCGCCGCCGATGCTCGCGATGATCGCCTTGATCTCCGGGTCGGCGAAGGCCGCGTGCAGATCGGCCGCCCGTGCCTCGGCACTGGAGCCGAGCTTGCGCGTGGTCGGGTACTCGACGGGCTGAAGGCCGTACTCCTCCACCAGCCTGCGCAGACCGAGTTCGTGGGGCAACGGGAGCACCTCGGAGAGCCCGGCGGCCGGCGAGAGGATCGCGACGCGGTCACCGGGAGCAGGCTTGGGGGGCACCGTGCGGGCAGCTTCTGTCATGACCGGATCGTAGTCGGCCACGGCCTTTGACCTGCAACGATTTTCCCAAGCCGGCCCACCCCTTCGAGTGGCGGGTCAGCTCCCGGCGGCGACGTCCTTGCGGCTCACGGTCAGGTAGCCGACCAGGGCGAGGATGACGACGGCCAGGGCGAGGCTGACCGGGCCGGTGCCGAGACCGAGACCGCCACGGACCGTCGGCACCCCCGCCCAGTCGGCGAAGGAGGCGCCGAGCGGCCGGGTCACGATGTACGCGAACCAGAAGGCGAGGATCGCGTTCATCCGGAGCTTCCAGTGCGCCAGCGCCGGGACGGCGATCAGCGCGGCGAAGAGCAGGCCGGAGGAGAAGTAGCCGAGGTGCATCGTCACGGCGGTCAGGTCACCGGCGGCGGTGCCGAGGGCGAAGGTGCCCATCACCGTGGCCCAGTAGAAGAGTTCGCGGCGCCGCGTACGGACGCTGTGGATCGAGAGCGTCCGCTCGCTCAGGTACCAGAGGCCGAGCACACCGGCCAGTGCGACCACGAACGCGGCCGTCGAGACGGCGTACGGGACGCCGAGGCCCACGTGCAGCACGTCGGCGGCCATCGTGCCGAAGACGCTGACCATGACGACCGCCAGCCAGTAGATCCAGGCGACGTACTTCTTGGTGCTCAGCTGGACCCCCAGCACGACCACCAGCGCCACCCCGGCCAGGCCGACCGCGACCACCGGGGTCAGCAGCTTGTTCGCCAGGTAGTCCGAGGTGGTCTCACCCATACCGGTGGTCAGGACCTTGACCAGCCAGAACCAGGCCGTCACCTCCGGCACCTTGCTGAGGCTGCTCACGGTCTGCCGGGCGGCGGTCCGAGGCGGATGGGTCGTGCCGGTCTGCCCGGCGGCGCCGGTGATACCTGTCGTCATGGCGGACAGGATCGCACAGCTCCCCTACGCCCCCGGCACCCTCCCCCACGACCGCCTACCGGGCGACGGGCGGGCTCATTCGGACCTCGTCGCCGCAGATGGTGACCTCCGTCGACCTGCCGTGCTGATCCACCACCGGGACCCGGACTTCGGTGCTCTCACCCGGCGCGGTCACGATGGCGGAACTGGTGGTGACGAGCACGCAGTTGCCGCTGTCCGGCCCCTTGCCGTTCATCTCGGAGTAGCGCAGGGCGATCACGGCCTTCTTGCCCGCGCCCAGCATCACCGGAGCAGGGGTGCCCTTCCCGACCCCGTCGGCCTGCGGTCCCTTGCCCAGGTGGAACTCGAGCTTCGGGTAGCCGGCCAGGGTGCAGCTGTGGGGGCCGGAGTTGACGGCGACGAGTTCGGCGTTCGCCGGGTCCTTCGTGCCGGCGTCCGGCTCGGTGATCCGGGTCAGCGTCCACTTCAGGTTCGCCGTGGAGCACTTGGCGGCCGGCGAGCCGTCGGAGCCCTTCGGCGTCGTGATCCCGGCGGCGGCCACGGGCGTGGCGGAGGTCTGGACCACCGGCTGGGTCGCAGGCTGCGTCCCGGGCTGGTTCGCGGGCTGCGTCCCGACCGGCGGGGCGGACACCGGAGCGGCCGAACCGGCCTTCGGCGGGTTGGTCGTGGAGCTGGAGCTGCAGGCCGTCAGGCCGAGCCCGGCCAGCAGCAGGGGTACGGAAGCCGTCAACAGAAAGCGCGAGCGCATGGATCCCCCCGGATCGTCAGGACAGCCGACGGGTCACTTCTGCCCGGCCGGGCTGTGCGTTCTCACGGGTGGAGACACCAGGTCGGGCCCGGTCGGTTGCCTCCGAATGAGATTTTCCTGGGAAGTGCCCGGACGTCAGCTGTGCACACCGCCCCAAACCGGCTGTCGTGGTCGACGTCGGCTGATCGGGTGGCGGTGGTTTGGGGCTCGGGCCGTCACGGAACCTCTCTCCAAGTCCATCGGTGGCAGCAGCAGGCTGTGCCCGAACCCGAGGGAGCGGCATGGCCTCCACGAGCTCCTCCGACGGGCCGCCGCAGGCGCGGGCCCTCGCCCTCGCGCGCCTCTGGAAGTTGTGGCTCTTCCCGACCGTCCTCACCGGGCTGGTGGCGCTCTTCCTCTCGCTGCTCTACATGGGGAGCATCCTCAACCCGAACGGGCACCTGCACCGGCTCCCGATCGCGATCGTGAACGAGGACCGGAGCCCGCCGCTGCCGGGCCAGCCGGAGAACATCGGGACACAGGTCAGCCGTACGATCGTCGCCTCCTCGCCCGGGAGCACCGTCGACTGGCGGCAGGTCACAGCCGCCGAGGCACAGGACCAGCTCGCCTCGGGCAAGGTCTACGGCGCCCTGCTCATCCCGCAGGGGTTCACCTCCTCGGTCGCGGCGCTGACGACCACGCAGGCGACCCAGCGGCCGACCCTGACCGTGCTGACCAACCCCGGTCTCGGCAGCCTCGGCTCCTCGCTGGCCTCGCAGATCAACCAGGCCGCCGCCCATCAGGCGTCCCTGACGATCGGGAAGCAGCTGGCCGCCGTGGCCTCGGGCCCTGCCGGGCTGGCACCCAGCCCCACGACACAGGCCCTGCTCGCCGACCCGATCACCGTCACCACCCGGCCGGGCCACCCGATCGGCAGCCACAGCGGGCTCGGTCTGAGCGCGTTCTACTACACCCTGCTGGTCGTGCTGTCCGGCTTCATCGGCGCCAACATCATCAGCAGCGGTGTCGACACCGCTCTCGGCTACGCCGACAGCGAGATCGGCCCCTGGCACACCCGGCGGCCGACCGTACCCGTCAACCGGACGCAGACCCTGCTGCTGAAGATGGTCATGACGGCCGGCATCACGCTGCTGACCACGACGCTGGTGATGGTCAGCACGATCGCGATCCTCGGCATGGACGCGCCGCACCGGCCGCTGCTCTGGCTCTTCTCCTACTGCGCCAGCCTGGCCGTGGGCCTCGGCGTCCAGGCACTCAACGCGGCGCTCGGCGGGATCGGGCAGCTGGTGTCCATGTTCGTCTTCATCGCGCTGGCCCTGCCCTCCTCGGGGGCGACCATCCCCCTGCAAGCGGTGCCCGGCTTCTACCGCTTCCTCGGCCAGTTCGAGCCGATGCGGCAGCTCAGTGACGGCATCCGGGCGATCCTCTTCTTCGACGCCCAGGCCGACGCGGGCCTGACCCGCGCCTGGATCATGATCGCGATCGGCACGGCCGTCGCCCTGGCCTTCGGCTTCGCGATGACGCGCTACTACGACCGCAAGGGCCTGCACCGCTGGACCCCGCAGCCCGAATGAGCACCCCAGCGTCCGGGGTGAGCGCCCCCACTTCGGGTTGAGCACACGGCAAGGGTGTCACCACGGGCCGCCCTGCTCGTTGATGGTGCTGTGACAACCGACTTCGGCCTCGCGGGCCGTGATGAAGAAACGATCCTGCGCCAGGATTCGCCGGTGTTCGCCCGGCTCGCGATGCTGTGGCGCAGCGCGGGCCGGATGGTCCCCGGGCAGGCCGACGCCGAGTGGCAGCGGCTCACGCAGCCACCCGTGTTCCGCCCGTCCCCGGAGTGCCGGCCACCGGAACCGGCACCGCTCCGGGCCGAGCCGCCAGGCCGGGCCGAGCCACCGGGCCGGGGCACGCTGCTGCCGGGAGCGGGAGTACGCCGGTGAACGACGCCGCCGGGGCGCGGGTGCCGGCGCAGCGTACGAGCGCCGGGGGCTGCGTGGTGCACCTTCGCCTCTGGGTCACGGTCGCGCCCGGGGTGAGCGCGGCGATGGACGCCCGCCTGCGCTACACCCCTGCGGACCCGTACGCGGTCTTCCTGGACTGCCACGTCGGCCAGGGGGCGCCGATCACGTGGATGTTCGCCCGGGACCTCCTGGCGGAGGGCCTCGGCGGATGGTCCGGGGCAGGCCGGGTCTGCGTCCGCCCGGCCGTGGACGAGGCCACCCGAGCCGTCGTCATCTCGCTGACCGGGGAAGGCTCGACCGTCCACCTCCACGCACCGCGCGCCCCCGTCGCCGGCTTCCTCGCCCGCACCGGGCAGCTCGTCCCGTTCGGCGAGGAGGACCGGCACCTCGACCTCGACACCCTGCTCGAACGCCTGCGGACGAGCGGACTGCCCGAGCCGGAGCCCTGAGCCTCTGATCCCTGAGACCCTGAGACCGACCGGGTCGGCCTACCGGCGGAAGTGGTCGCGGTGTTCGTCCAGGAAGGCATCGAGGGTGCGGGGCGGTCGGCCGAGGATGTCGGCGACGGTGCCGGTGGGGGCCTCGGGCCGGGCGACGGCGAGCTGCTGGATCTCCGCCACGTGGGCGGCGAGCCACGGGGGCATGTGAGCGCGCTGGACGAGGTGGTCGCGCAGTTCGTCCGGAGTGAGATCGACATAGCGGATCCGACTACCCGTCAGGGTGACCAGCCGGGCGGCGAGATCGGGGTAGGAGACGGCCTCCGGCCCGGTCAGGGTGTAGGTGCCGCCCGCGATGGCGGGCCGGGTGAGTGCGGCGGCTGCGACCTCGCCGATGTCGCGGGCGTCGATGTAGTTGCAGGGGGCATCGCCCATCGCGCCGACGAGGACTCCGTGGGTGACGGTGGGCGCGAGGCGCAGGAGATTCTGCATGAACGCGTACGGGCGCAGGACGGTGTGGGTGAGCCCGCCGGCCCGGAGGTGTTCCTCGATGGCGTGGTGCCCACGGGATATGGCGACGGGTGAGTCCGGTTCGGCGGCGGGTGCGGAGATTTTGACGATGTGTTCGATGCCTGTGCGGGCGGCGATGTCGATCACGCGGGTTTCGAGTTCGACCTGTGCGGGGCTGTTGGCCATGGCGAGGAAGAGTTGGGTGGCGCCCTCGAAGGCGCTGCGCAGCGAGCTGGGGTCGGTGGCGTCGGCGTACTGGGTCTGGATCGGCAGGTGGTGTGCGTCGGCGGTGCCGGGCAGCGGCCGCTGCGGGGTGCGGGTCAGTGCACGGACGGGCGTGCCGAGTGCGCGGAGGCTGTGGAGCAGGGCGGTGCCGGTGGTGCCGGTCGCTCCCATGACGACGATCATCGTGTTCCCTCGTTCTCTGGTGTCTTCCCGGCGGCGGCGGGCGCCGCGGCGGGGGTGGGTCGGGTGCGGGGGGCCTTGACGGTGCTGCGCCAGCGCAGGGTGACGATGGTGGTGGCGAGGGCGGCGGAGACGGGCAGGTCGATCCGCAGGCGTTCCAGCCAGGAGGCGGCGGGGACCGGGGTGTGGGCCGGCAGCCACTGGGCGGCGAACCATCCGAGCCCTGCCGCAGTGCCGACCGTGACGATGGCGAGCAAGACCGTCAGGGCGACGCGTGGCAGGGCGGTGGTCCACGGTCGCGGCCGACCCCCGTGGCGCAGCCAGGTGCCGACGAGGAGTGCGACGGCGGCGGAGGTCCCCGCGATGGAGGTGCAGGCCGCGAGCGTCAGGTCTGGTTGGTGTGTGAGGACTCCTGCCGTCCCGGCGGTCAGTGCCGGGGCTGCGTAGGCGGTCAGGACCTCGAGCCACAGCCTGAAGGGTCGGGGGCCTGCGGGGCTCGGGCCGGATCTGTGCTTCGTTGCGGGCATGCTGGCCTCGTCTTCTCGTTCGCGTTCCGGATGCCCTGGCGTATAATTAGGCGACTAACTACTACATTGCAAAAAGGCCCTCCTCCGGACCTGGCAAGGCCCGGAGCGGTCGGCCGGATCAGTCGGCGGTCAGGGCCGTACTGCCGCGCACGACGCGGGCCAGCAGATCCAGGAAGACCGTGCGCTCCTGGGTGCTGAGCCCTCCCACCATCGCCTCCAGCCGCCCGAAGTGCTCGGGCGCCATGTCGCGCAGGCACTGCGCACCGCGCGCCGTCAGGGTGGCGACCGTGCCGCGCCCGTCCTCGGCGGACGGCCGCCTGGTGATCAGGCCCTCGCGTTCAAGACCGTCAAGCAGCCCGGTGACCGTGGCCCTGGAGACGTCGAGGTCGGCCGCAAGCTGCGAGGGTGACTTCTCCCCGCCATGGGCCTCGAGATCGGCGAGCAGGCGGTAACGCCCGGTCGACAGTCCGAACCTGGCGAAGTGGGCCTCGGCTGCCCGGCCGACCCTCGCACCTGCGGAGATCAGTCGCACCGCGACCAGCACCGCCTGCGGGTCGGCCTCCAGGCCGTAGTGCGAGATCTGCTGCCTGGCCTGGTCCAGCGTGGGCGTCTCGCCGTCGATCCCGTCCCTCGTCATGAAACTAATATGGCAGCTAATCACTTGACGGTCAAACACCCGCCGACAGCCGGGGCGCCGGAACCCGGCACGTACCGGCGGAGGAGGTGCCCCTGGGCTGCGGCGCCCGAAGCGCCGCAGCCCACCGGCCGTCAGTTCACGTCGAAGTAGTAGTAGTACGTGTCGAACACCCTCCCGGCCGCGTCGGTC
The DNA here is from genome assembly GCF_052076145.1 of Kitasatospora sp. McL0602. Taxonomy (NCBI): domain Bacteria; kingdom Bacillati; phylum Actinomycetota; class Actinomycetes; order Kitasatosporales; family Streptomycetaceae; genus Kitasatospora; species Kitasatospora sp. McL0602. The sequence continues at coordinate 868,227 of NZ_CP197246.1, forward strand.
GCGTACGCGTACAGCGTGTGCTGGCCGCTCTCGGACGGGGCCCAGGAGATCTGCGCCGTGCCGTCCGCGCCGGCCCGCACGGTCGTCTCGCGGCTGTAGTCGAAGGAGTAGGTGTAGGAGGCCACGTTCGCCACCTTCGGCGCGAAGGTGAAGACACCGCTGACACCGACCCCGCCGGAGTTGACCGGGGTCTCGGTCTCCTCCTGGTAGACGTCGGAGCTGATGGTCGGCGTGGTGTCCACGTTGACGTGCACCTCGTTGGTGGAGCTCACCCAGCCGTTCGTGCTGTGGCTGCGCACCGTGATCGTGTTGCCCCCGGTGTTGGTCAGCGTGACCGGCAGGGAGGCCCTGCCGTCCGCGTTGGCGGGCACGGTCCGCACCGCGTCGTGGTTGACCTGCACGGTGTAGCTGTCCACCGGCGCGACGGCGGCGTTCGGGGCCAGCTGCAGGGTGAACGGCACACCCAGGCGGACGTTGTCCGGGGCGCCGGCCACGGCGGGCATCGTGCTGGGCACGTAGAACTGGTACATGGTGACGTCGGACGGGTTGCCCGCCCGGTCGAGGCTGCGGACGAAGAGCCGCTGCGGGCCCGCGTCGGGCGGCGTCAGAGTGACCTTCGCGGTGCCGCCGAGGCGGGAGGCCCGGACGTGGCCGGGCAGGTTGTACGGGTCGGTCCACTGCGGGGTGCCGTCCGGGCCGGCGCTCCAGCCGTCGACAGGCATGTCCTGGGTCCAGGAGTACTGGTACCCCGCCACGTCCGCCACGCCGCCCGCGCCGAAGGTGAACTCCGCCGGGACACCGGCGGGCGCGGTCTGGTCGGCCGGGTAGTTCGACGAGGTCACGACCGTGGCCGCCGTGGGCCGGGTGGCGTCGACGTGGAAGTAGCAGGGCTGGGACCAGGCGGACTGGTCAGTTCCGTCGTCACCCTGGACCTGCCAGCCGTAGGTGCCCCCGTCGGCGAGAATGCCCGGCGGGACGGTCGCGGCGGCCGCGCGGCCCTCGGGCATGTCGGCGGTGAACTCCTTGCGCTGGTCCCGGTTGTCCACCGGCCAGACGGCGAAGTTCCCCTTCAGATCAGTGCCGCCGTCGAGGTCGTGCAGCATGGCCATCAGCGAGGGCGACAGCGAGGAGACGTACGGGTACGGCCCCTTGGTGCTGCAGGCATAGGGGGCGGTGAAGGTCTTGGTGGGCACCCCGGGCCGGGAGTTGGACTTGGCGTACATGGCCAGCCGGGAGGAGCCGACCACGCGGCGGCCCAGCGCGGGGTCCTTCTCCTCGGCCTCGGGCAGCCGCAGTTCGAGCGAGAGCGTGTGGTGCCCGGCGAGGGCCGCCGCGGCCGCCGCAGCGGTCAGGTCGAGCTGCATGTACCCGGCGGGGCCGGACGCGGTGGTGACCACGGTGCCCAGCAGCTGCTTCTCGGCGGGCGCCCGGCGCCAACTGACCGGCGCGGTCGGCGTCGCGGTCTGCCAGACCTCTATGCTGCGCCGGGAGTACGTGGTGGCCTGCGACTCCCCGAGCAGGAGCGAGGCGGTGACCACGCGCTTGGCCACGTCCTTGGCGGCGAACCCGGTCAGGTCGAAGGTCGCGTAGACCCGCGAGTCGTGGGTGACCCCCTGGGCGTCGAGCCAGCTGCCGAGCGGCATGTCACCGCCCGCCGACTGCGGATACCCGGTGGTGGGGGTCTGTGCATCCGTGTAGGCCAGCGAGGCCAACGGCACCGACTCCACGCCCATGGTGGCCGCAGCGTCCCCCGCGGGTACCAGTACGCCGGCGAGGCCGAGTGCGGCCGTCGTGGCGGCGGCAGCGGCGGAGCGGATGCCCCGCCACTGTCTCAGATGTCCGGTCATGATTGAGAACCTCTCCCCCATACCCCGAAGGGCCGTGTCAGATGGCGCTCACCCTAGTCCTGCAAGGACAGTGCGCGTCCACGATTTGGTGAGCACTGGATCCTGCCGAGACGCACCTGTGCAGACACACCCGGTGCTGCCGCGATCATCAGGGCGCCTTCCTGGCAAACCCCTACGGGCCATTGCCGTTCCGGTCCCTCCTGGCCCTGCCCCGCTTTGACGGACACCTGAGCTCAGGGGATTTGTGTCCCCCGGGAGGATGTCCATCATGGAGAGCATGGGGAAGAAGAAGCCTCGGCCTCGCCGGTCGTTCACGCCGGAGTTCAAGGCCGAGATCGTCGCGCTGTGCCGCCAGGGCGACCGCTCGGTCGGCCGGGTGGCCAAGGACTTCGACCTGACGGTGACGGCGGTGCGGGACTGGGTCAGGCAGGCCGAGGTCGACGCGGGCGAGCGCGACGGCCTGACCAGCGTCGAGCGCGAGGAACTGGCGGCGTTGCGCCGCGAGAACCGGCGCCTGCGCGAGGACGTCGAGATCCTCAAGCGCGCGACAATTTTCTTCGCGAAGGAGACCCGGTGAACGTGCACCCGTTCATCGAGGCGGAGAAAGAAGGCGGACACAGCGTCAAACGCGCGTGCGAGCTGCTGCAGGTCTCCAGAGCCGCCTTCTACACCCGCCGCACTGGCGCCGTTGGAGCCCGACGGGCCCGCGACCTGGAGCTCACCGGCAAGATCGCCCAGGTGCACCAGGACTCGCGCGGTACCTACGGCGCCCCGCGCGTGCACGCCGCCCTTCAGCGCGGAGGCACCGCCTGCGGACGCAAGCGCATAGCCCGGCTCATGCGCGCCGCCGGACTTGCGGGACGGTGCCCCAAACGTCGGCACATCACGACGGTCCCCGACCCGGCCGCGCCCTCGCGGCCGGACCTCATCCGGCGCGACTTCACGCCCAACCCTGCTGCCACCGACCGCCGTTGGTGCGGCGACATCACCTACATCCCCACCGATGAGGGCTGGCTCTACCTGGCCACCGTCATCGACATCGCCTCCCGCCGCGTCGTCGGCTGGGCCACCGCCGACCACCTGCGCACCGACCTGGTCGCCGACGCTCTGCGTCAGGCCTGCCACCGGCGGCGCCCGGCACGCGGGGTGGTGTTCCACTCGGATCGCGGCTGCCAGTACACCAGTCGCCAATTCGCCGACCTGGCAAGCGAGTTCGGTATTCGACTGTCGGTCGGTCGCACCGGTCAGTGCTGGGACAATGCCCTCGCGGAATCGTTCTTCGCCACCCTCAAGGGCGAGCTCATCGACCGCCGGACCTGGCCCACCCGGGCTGCCGCCCACGCCGCGATCTTCGAGTTCATCGAGTCCTGGTTCAACCTCCGCCGGCTCCACAGCAGCCTCGACTACCGCAGCCCCGCCGAATACGAAGCCCTTCAAGTAGCCTGACCACCGCACCGAACCTGTCCGTCAAAGCGGGGCAACCTCACTCCCCGTACTGACGCCACGTCAGCCTGCGGAGCCTAGGTTGACGCCATGACCCGAACTCATCGCACCGCAGTACCTCTCCTTCTCGCGCTCGGGCTCGCCCTGCCGATGATTCTGCCGATCGCCACGGCAGAGGCCGCGTCCCCAACTCCCACTGCCACCCGGTCGGTTGCCCAGGCCGACGTGGGAACGCAACTGGAGCTTCCCCGCCCCACCGGCCCGTTCGCGGTCGGCCTCAGCACACTGCACCTGGTGGACACCGGCCGCCCGGACCCCTGGGTGCCCGCCGCCGGCCCGCGTCAGTTGATGGTGTCGGTGTTCTACCCCGCCCGGCGCGGGACCGGCGAACCCGCCCCCTACATGACCACGGAGGAGGCAGCGCTGCTGCTCGAGCGGAAAGCGCCGGGTGCCGGAATCCAGCCCGAAGCGGTCAGCGGCACCCGCTCCTGGGCACGGACCGACGCGCGGCCGACTCCCGGCCGCTTCCCCCTGGTTCTGCTCTCGCCCGGCTTCACCATGCCGCGCTCCACTCTCACCAGCCTTGCCGAAGACCTGGCCAGCCGCGGCTACGTGGTCGCCCTGGTCAACCACACGTACGAGGACTCGGGAACCACCTTCCCCGACGGCCGGACGCTCGCCTGTGTCGTCTGCGACAGCATCCCGGGCGGGTGGCCGGTGGTGAACCAGAGCCGGGCCAAGGACGTCTCGTTCGTCATCGACCAACTGACGAATCGTCAATCACCTTGGCAGCACCACCACATGATCGACCCGGGCCGTATCGGCATGGCAGGCCACTCCGTCGGCGGCAGCGCCGCCGCATCGGCCATGACTGCCGACAAGCGGGTGCGCGCCGGAGTCGACATGGACGGCACGTTCGACATCCCCGTCCCCGCCACCGGCCTGGACCACCGCCCCTTCCTGCTGCTCGGCACCCAGTCCGTCCACGCCCCCGGCAACGACGCCTCCTGGGACCAGGCCTGGGCGAACCTCGACGGCTGGAAGCGCTGGCTGACCGTCGAAGGGACCGATCACGTCAGCTTCACCGACCTGCCCCTCCTCGCCTCCCAGCTGAATGTCCCGATCCCGGATGCGACCATCTCCGCCGAGCGCTCAGCAGCAATCACCCGCGCCTACGTCGCGGCCTTCTTCGACCTCCACCTGAAGGGCCTCCCCCAACCCCTGCTCGACGGCCCGTCCCAGGCCAACCCCGAGGTCACCTTCCAGCACCCGTGACAGACGCCCGCCGCCCGCCGCCGTCGAGGTCGGTCATGACGTCCCGCAGTGTGCGCTCGAAGAGTGGTTCGGGTTCGGTGAGCGCGAAGTTGAGGTGACCGAAGACCTCGATGGCGACCATGCCGTAGATCCGCGCCCAGGCATGGACGAAGACGTACAGAACCTCCAGCGGGACGGGCTCGCCGTCGAGGTGTTCGCGCACCTCCTCCAGCTGCCGGAGCCAGGCAGGGTCGAGTTCGCCTTCGGCGGGCAGCCGGACGCCACCCTGCTGCCACAGCTGCACCATCAGGTCGAGGAGGACGCCGCCGAACCGCCAACTCGGGTCGTGGGCGGGGTTGCCGGGAGCAGGGTCGGCGTCGCTGATGGGTCTGGCGAACAGCAGGCCGAACTCTCGCCGATGGGTCAGCGCCCAGTGGCGCAGCTCCCGGCAGACCACCTCCAGGCGGGGGCCCGGGTCGAGATCGGGGCAGTGGTCGCGGGCGGCGGCCAGTTCGTCGGCCAGTTCGTCGTAGAGGTGGGAGGCGAGGGCCTGGATCAGGTCCTGATGGTCCGAGTAGTACCGGTACAGGCCGGGGGCGGTCATGCCCATCTCGCGGGCAATGGCACGAAGGGAGACGGCTGCCAGGCCCTGGTCGACCAGAAGCCGGCGGGCGGTGCACAGGATCTCGACCAGCGCGTCCTCGCGCGATCGCTGTCGGCGCTTGGGTGCGGTGCTGCCCGTACTGGTCACTGTGCCCTTCCTGGCCGAGCGGGGTCGGCGGCAACAGGTGACGGTGGCCGCGGCTTGACAGAGTTAACACCTATCACTTTAGCTTGCCCCCAAGAGTGAACATCGTTAACTCTTCCGCTTGGCAGTCGGCACACACAGGGGGACTCACATGAAGTACACGATCGTTCTGGGCTACACCCTCACCCCGAAGTGGCTGGCGCTCAGTCGCGAGGAGCGCAACGCCATGCGGGCCGCCCACATTCAGCCGATCTTCGCGCGGTATGCGGACCGCGTCTCGGCCCGCTTCTTCGACGCCGAGGCGTTCAACACCCGTTTCTCCGACTTCGTCCTGCTGGAGACCGAGGACTTGGGGGCGTACTACTTCCTCGTCGAGGAGCTGCGCGACTCCGTGCTGATCAGCCAGGGATACCTGGTGCTGGGCGACGTGACACTGGGGGTCGAGGACGGGTTCCAGCGGTACGAGGAGAGCCTGAGCCACAGCGGATCCGGCAGTTGAGCCCACCAGTCGCCTCACCCTGCCGGAGCCGTTAAAACCTCACTGGCAACGATGAGGACCGGTACTTGGCCGCCCGCTCGCCCCCCAGTAGCATCAAGCCCTCATGCGCGGTTCCCCGGATGCGCCGCTGCGGCCTACTCGGTGACCTTGAAATGATCACTCGGCAGGGGTGCGCCCTCACCTCTGATGCCTGGCACCGGCGCTGAGTCGAGACAGCTCCGAGAGGAGGAGACGCATGGACGCGGTACCGGGTTTCGTGCGCGGTCACCACCGGACTCTAGGGCGTGCGGCCCTGGCCATGTTCGGGTGCGGGCTGCTGCTGTTCGTCCTGGCGGTGGCGTACTTCATTCCTCATGACGCGTACGTGGCATCGGTCCTCAATGATCGCGGTCTACGTGTCCGGGCAGGCGTCACGGAGTGCGTGTCGGTGGGCAGGAACGATGACGGTTCCACGTCGGCCAACTCTCACTGCCGGGTGCGCTTCGAGGCATCCGATGGGCGAACCGTCGAAGCGCGGCTGGCCTATGTGACGAGCGACATTGAGAAAGGCCAGACCGTCATCGTCGTGTACGACCCGCGGAACACCGGGCTGGTGGCCCTTGCGTCGAGCGTCGGCTTCTGGAGCACCCTCGGCCGCAGCGCACTGGACGTGTTCGCTCTGGCGGCTTCGGCGGTCATGCTGCTCGCTGGGATTGCGGCTCTCGTCTGGTACCTGCGGGTGCGAGCCCGGATGAGGCGGGCATGAGTGCGACGGCGGCCGATGTCGCGCGAGCCCGGTTCGAGATTTCACTCAGCCTTCCCGCTCCGCTGCTGGCATTGTGAAACGTGAGGGACGGTCTGCCCACTGAGGTTTCATGTCCGTAGCCACCAGAGGCCTCACATTGGTCACCTGTGTTGCCACACTCGACGTGCCGCGCCACGTCGTAGAGTTCCTCGCCCGCCACCTGGCCGCCCACCGGCAGCGGCTCGGCACCCCGAAGGGCTCCCGCGCGCTGAAACCGTTCCGCCAGGCGGCACTGGTGTTGCGCTGGTTCCGGGAGCGCGGCTGCGTGCACTGTCTGGCCCGCGACGCCGGCGTCTCGCACGCCACCGGATACCGCTACCTGTACGCAGGCATCGACGTCATCGCCGACCAGGCCCCAGAACTGCACGAAGTCCTCGCCCGCTGCCGGCGCGAGGGCATGACGCACGTGATCATGGGCGGCACCATGATCGAGTCAGACCGCCTCACCGGCGTCCGGATCCACGCCCTGCCCGCGTTGTACAAGGCGGCGGCTGACGGCCTCCCGACCCTGGCGGACAAGGGCTACATCGGCGCGGACATCGGCATCCGCATCCCCGTCCGGAGAAATCGTCAAGACTTGTGGATGGATGGGAATTGGCGGCTTGACAGGCGGGCTGTTGTCCGAAGGAAGAAGTACACAGCGGCGCTCCTAGCCTCACACGGCTACCCTGCCCTCGCACTGGGCAACTTCGCGCTCCCGGGACTGCCGGCAACCCTGCACGACATCCCCCTGGAGCACTTCGCCTCCGCAGCCCGCCTGCTGGCAGCCCAGCCAGGCACGGACCCCGCGCGCGTGGTCGCCATGGGCTACTCGCGCGGCAGCAAGGCTGCTCTACTCCTCGGCGAGGACTACCCGGCCCTGATTCACGGAGCGGTCGTCTACTCACCCTCCGCGCAGGTCAGCCCCGGTTCTCCCGGCGGAGGCAACGCATGGACCAAGGACAGCCAACCCATCGCGCAAGATACGATCCCGCTCGGCCAGGTCAGCGGCCCCGTCCTTGCCCTTGCCGGTGCCGGCGACCCAGGGATCAGACCCACCCGCAGACGGTGAAGTTCGAGCTGCTTGTCACGAGGTACATGAACATGCGTGGTTGGAGCAAGCATTGACCGAGTGTGCACTCGAACTTCAACCGACCTGCAGCGCCTGCGGGCACCGTGCGGCAGGGTGGCGGGGCCAGCAGTTGACTTCCTCCCTGCCCTAAAGGACGGGGACTCCGGCCGCGCGTTCCGCGCGGGGGTTTCGCCCCGTGCGTTTGCGCGTCGCCGGTGGTTGGCGCTTCACAGACCGGGTAACCCCGAGGTCTCCACGCCCTGAGACCGCCTGCCCGGCGGCCTTGATGTTCTTCGCGGCGTTCACGTCGGCGTGCGCGGTGTGGCCGCAAGCGGTGCACTCGAAGTCGGCTTGGCTCTTGCGCGAGTTCGGGTCCACGTGCTTGCACTCGTGGCACGTCTGGGAGGTGTACGCCGCCGGAACCAGCACGACCTGTGTTCCGGTGGTGCGCGCCGCGTTGCGGAGCGCGAGTTCGAGCATGTGCCACCCCTTGTCCAGGACGGCCCGGTTCAGACCCCGCTTCTGCGCCACGTTCACGCCGGGCTGCTCCACCGTGCCCCTCGCGGACGCGGTCATGTTGCGGGTCCGCAGGTCTTCCAGCACCACGACGGCATTCATCGCGGTCAGGGTGGCGGCGGTCTGCGCGCAGAAGTCCGCCCGGCGGTTGCGGACACGGCCGGTGACAGCGTTGATCGCCTGCACGGTAACCGCACGCCGGGCGCTCCCTCGGTTCTGCCGGGCCTGCTTCTGCTGCAACCGGCGAAGCCGCGCTGCCTCACCCGTCGTGACGTACGGCCGGTCAAGGAACTCGCCGTTGGAGGTGATCGCGAAGGTCTTCACGCCCCGGTCGACACCGACGGCGGTGTCCGGCATCGCGTGCCGTTCCGGCGTCGCGGCGCCGGTCTCGACCAGGAACGACACGAACCAGTGCGCCCCCTGCCTGGTGACCGTCACGGACCGGACCACGCCACCAAGCGGACGCGACCAACGGAACCGGACCCAACCCAGCTTCGGGAGCTTCGCCCTGCCCCACTTGCGGCCGATCCGCTCGACCGTGATCAGATTCCCGGCAGGGAACCGGAACGACGGTGACCAACGCGCCTTCGACCGCCACCGCACCCCGAACGTCCCATGATCCCTACACGCCCGGTCCAAGTCCCTCAGGGTCTGCTGCAACACGTGCGAGGGGGCATCGGCGAGCCACGGAAACTCACGCTTGGCGTCGGCGAGCTCAGCGGCCTGCGGCACGTAGTTCATCCACGCACTACGTCGCCGGTACTCCCGGCGCTGCTCAAGACCGGTATTCCACACCGACCGGCATATGTCACCGAACGTCTGACACAACACGCTCTGATCATCAGTCAGTTCAAGCCGGTACCTGCGGCCTTGCAGCATGGAACACCCCCCTTCGAGCTGATGCTGGTCACCCTAGTACGGGCCACCGACAACGCGGAGGCCTACGCCGCTGCGCGACTCCGGGCCAAGGATCGCCTTGTCCCCGGCGTAAACGCCGGGGTTTGCGGCGAAGAATCAAGCCGGGATCACACCGGCGGGGCTCGGCTGGTTCGTCGAATGGGAGTGCCCGAATTGCGGCCTGGTGAGTGACGACTTCGGGGACGGCCCCGGGTCGGAGGATCTCAGGCGAGGCCTGCTGGAGGAGTTCGGAGGATACGGAGTGCGACTCGTGGAGGGTCGGGACGGCACCGTCCCTGCCGTCAAACACCTCCGCGCGATGTTCGGCTACACCCCGGCCGAGGCGCTGGCGAAGTTCAAGGAATCCAGAACCGGTGGATCCCTCGGCACCGCCGTGGAGGCCGAAGCCATCGTGGAGGCACTCCGCCAGGACGGATACGCGTACGAGGTGATCACGACCGCACCGCGAAGCTGAGTCCTCCGCGGCCCACCGGAGGCCGCGCGGATCAGGAGCACACTACCCCTGTGCCGCGGAGGGTCACGAGCGCGGTGTGGACGGGGTCGAGTTCCTCGACGGAACGGCGGTAGGCGAGGATCTGCGTCAGTTCCAGGTCGATGGCTTCCGCCGAGTCGCGGATGCGGTCGAAGCGGGCGCCGCGACGAACCGGCCCGAGCATGCAGCGCACGGTGACGGTGGCCTCGGCCGGGTTCACGGTGATGACCTGATCGATCGCCAGTTCACGAGTGTCGGCGGTCAGCCTCCGGAGAGGAGGTCTCGGAGGAGGGCGACGGTGTCGGGGTCGAGGTCGCGGCCGGTGCGGCGGCTGAGGGCGTCGAGGCGGTTGACGGCGCGGACGAGTTGGTCGCGGGCTCCGGCGGAGGCATAGGCGTAGAAGAGGTCGCGGTGCAGGAGTTCGACGTCCGGGGCGACGGCGAGGCCGCGGAAGATGGCGGCCTCGGCGCTGCGGTGGTCGCCGTACTGGAGCCTGCGGCCGGCGAGTTCGTGGGCGGTGTCGACGATGGCCGCGAGCATGTCCTGGCGCTCGGGCTCGGCCCAGCCGTACGCGTCGGCCGGGGCCTCGGCGAACGGGGCGCCCCGGACGAGGGCGAGGGCGTGGGCGAGGGCGGCGTCGGCGGTGCTGCTGGTGCTGCGCATGCCGCGTCGGTACAGGCTGCGGAACTCGTCCCAGTCGCAGGTCACGGTCGGGGCGAAGGCGTAGCCGTCCGGGGAGTCGGGGAGCAGGAAGGCCCGGCCGTCCGCCGACTCGCCGAGCCAGCCGGCCAGTTCGGCGAGTCGGCCCGGCAGTGGCGTCTCCGGCCGGTCCTCGCCCTGGCGTGGGTCGAGGTGGGCGGCGCCCGGGTGGAGGGCGCGGTCGAGGGTGTCGTGGTCGACACCGGGCCGCAGGGCGAGGAGTGCCGCGATCTCGGTGAGGCGCGGGACGCCGGCCGGATCGGCCGGCCCGGCGGCGCCGAGCACGTCGACCGGGCCGAGCAGCCGGATGCGCGGGGCTGTCCGGGCACTGTGGGCCTCCGGGGAGCGGAGGATGGCGAGCAGGTCGTCACTGTCGGTGCGCGGGGCTGCCGGCTGCGCCGGGATCTCGGGCGGCTCCGGCCGGGACTCGGCCGGGTGGCTGTCGGGCGCCGGGGCCGCGTCGTGGGTCGGGTGCGGCTCGGGCGGCTGCGCGGCGGGCGGGGTGGTCGGAGTGGGCGGATCGGCAGGGCGAGCCGGCGCGACCGGCGGGTCGGCCGGGGGCAACGGCGGTCGGTAGGGCGGGAGTTCGGCGGTCTGCTCGGATGGCTGCTCGGATGGTTGTGCGGATGGTTGTGCGGCCGGCACCTCGACTGAAGGGGCCGCCGGGGCGGGCTTCACGAAGCTCAGCCCGACGCCGTTCGCGCTGTGGCGGGCCGTCCGCTGGGTGGGGGTGGAGATCGGGCTGATGCCCGCGAAGGGGCTGGCGCCGGAGCCGATCACCCGGGTCACCACCTGGCGGGCGGGCGGCTCGGGTGCGCAGGCTCCGGCCGCGACGCCGCTGCCGACCGACACCAGGACGGGCGACGGGGCCGCCGCCGGGAGCAGCGGCTCGTCCTCGTCCGGCCCGCCCAACGTCCAGTTGGGGGCCGGGTGTTGGGTGTGGTCGCCGGAGCTGCGCAGCAACTCGCCCCACTGGTCGTACTGCTCGGGGGTGAGGCGCTGGAGTTCGACCCCCAGGTGCAGGCCGGGGATCGTGGCCAGCCCGGTGCTGGGCAGCGTCCACCGCGCGACCGGCCCGCTGCCGCGCTCCGGGGCGCGGGCGATGACGGCCAGGCAGGTGCGTGGTGTGCCGTCGAGCAGCCGGCCGAGCTCGGCGGGCAGGCTGCCGCTCGGGGGCTGTACGGAGAGGACGATCTCGGGCACCCAGGACTCGTCCGCATGGCCACGGCTGCGGGCGTCCCTGGGGCTGGTCGCCTCGGCCGCGAGCAGCGTCGCCCTGGCCTTCGCCGTCCGGGGGCCGAGGGCGGTCAGCGCCTCCTGGAGGGTGTCGTACCGGTGGACGCGCTCGGCGGCGGGCCCGCTGATCGCAGGGTCGTCGGGGATGCCGACCAGGTGCAGGTGCAGGCGGTCGGCCAACGGGCTGTGGGCGAGCTCGACGGCCAGCGTCCGCAGTACGTCGCGGGCGTCCTCCGGGTGGCCGGAGAGGTGCATCAGCCGGACCGTCTCCAGGTCGGCGAGCACCACCGAGCCGTCCGGTGCGCTGCCGAGGGTGACCAGCGCCGGGTAGGGCGCCGCACTCTTCGCGGCCTGGCCGACCGAGAGCAGCTCGGACGAATCCTCCGGGCACCACCAGACGTTGGGGGCGTGCGCCGCCCGAAAGGGCGCGATCGGTGCGGCGGGCGCGGCGAGGTGCAGCTCTACCGTACGACCCGGGGTGACCCGGACGGCGACCAGGGCGGGCAGGCGCTTGCCCTGGCGGACGGTGTTGCGGGCCATAGTCCGCAGCGCCCGGTCCAACAGGTCGATACCCGTTGCACTCTGACGGACCTTCAGTTCCGCCTCGAACGCGGCGGCGGGCGCCGGGGGCAGCGTGATGCGGTGTCGGGGCCGACGCGCGCGCTGCTGGTCGCCCCGACGGCGGTGGACGGTGCCGATCATCACGGCCGCGAGCAGGACGCCGATGGTGGAGGCGGCGAGCGCCCCGGTGTAGTCACCGCTGGGTGCCGCCTTGGCCGCCGTCGTGGCGGGGGCCTTGGCCGGGGCGCTGCTGGGAGCCTTGGTCGGGGCCTTGGAGGGGGCCGAGGGGTGCGCGGTGGCGGGCGCGGATGCCGTGTGCGAGGCCGGGGCGGAGGGCACCACCGGGCCCTGGCTCGCCGGGGCCGCCGGTGCGGCCGAGGGCGACGTGCTGCCCTGGGTCGGCGTCGCCGGAGCGGGTACCGGCGCGGGCACGGGGGCGGGAGCGGGCACGGGGGCGGGAGCGGGCACGGGGGCAGGCGCCGGAGCCTGGGCGGTGCTGCCCGGGACGGTCAGGACCATCCCCGGGATCACCACGTCCGGGTCGGTCAAGGTCTCGCCGTCGGGAGCCTTGGCGCCCTTGTTGGCCTCGAAGAGCTGCGGCCACGCCTCCGCGTCGCCCATCTCCCGCTCGGCGATGGCCGAGAGGGTGTCGCCGGAGTGCACGGTGGCCCGATGGCTCCCGGTCGTCCCGGTCGTCCCGGAGGTCGCAGGGGTGGCAGCAGCCGCCGGGCTGCTGGGCGCCGCCGGGCTCGCGTCCTGGTCAGGCTTGGCGTCGGCGGGCATGAGGAGCTTCCAGCCGGGCTGGATCGGCCGGTCCGCGTCGAAGCGGGTGCCCGAATCGTCCATCAGGCGGCCGTCGTTGAGCTTGGCGATCTCCGTCCACCGCCCACCCGAGCCGAGTTGGCGTTCGGCGATCGACCAGAGACTGTCTGCCGGGCGGGTGTCGCGGACGGTGTAGCCGAGCTGCTGGCCGGCGGCGGGCGCCAGGGCCGACGCGGCCGCCCCGGCGGGCAGGGCGGCGTACTGGGGTGCGGCGGTGAGTTGGGCGGGCGCCGAGACCGCTGGGGCACGCTCGGGTACGGCGGCGAACGCCGAACCGGCCACCGGGAGCAGCGCGAGCACCGAGCCGACCAGCCCGGCGGCCAGCCGCTGGCTCCAGCCGAAGGCGGGGATGCGCCGGGCGATCCGGCCGCGCAGCTGGGCCGGGATCTCCAGCAGGACGGCCGCCGCGAAGCAGAGCCAGGCCACCCAGCCGACGGCCACCAGGGCCCAGAGGAAGAGCCGCCCGTCGTCCGGGCTGGTCAGCAGGTCGACGACGCCGCCGCTGGTCGAACCGCCCATCGCGGTCACGGCGTTGGTGCCGTACAGCAGCAGCGCGGGGAGCCCGAGGAGCAGCCCGGCCAGCGTCACGAGCGCCGCGAGGGCGGTGACGACGGAGCCCAGGGTGCGGCGGCGGCGCGGCCTGAGCGGCACCGGGCGGCGACTGGGCGGGGTGGGCGGGCCCGGACGTGCGTCGGGCGCGGGGTTCTTGGTGTTGTTCGCTCGTGGCGCGGCCATCAGCCGTTCTCCGGTCCCGTGACTCCGTGCACCAGCGTGGCCGTCCCGTGCCCGATGACGGGGAAGGACAGACCGAGCATGAAGGTGCGGTAGGTCTTGCTGACGCTCACTTCGAGCGTCCGGCCGTCCTTGAAGTGGACCTCGGCCGACATCTGCTGATCATGGTAGTTCTGGTCGAGGTACGCGTTGGCCATCTTCTCGGCGACGTGCCCGCCCTGGTCGATCCGGTACTCCCCGTCCTGGAGCAGCGCCGCCTGGTCGAGTTGCTGCCCTGCGGCGCGCGCCGCCTCCTGGGCGACGGAGTCGACGAATTCGAAGTCGCGCAGCCGGCCACTGGAGTCCAGCACGGCGAGGGAGACCAGCACCAGGCCCGCGACGGTGATCGCCACGAAGACCGAGAGCGCTCCCCTGTCCGCACCCTGTACCGCCCTGTCCCGCCCTAGTGTCCTCAAGTCCCCTCCTCAGCCTGGCGGCTTCGTCCGCCTGATGATCAGCCGGTGCCCCGGTAGCGGTCAACCACCGAGGCGAACTGCCCGGTCAACTCCGTCCGGCCAGGTACTCCGTTGAGTGTCAACCGGTCGAACCGGACCGTGCACCGCACCTCGGCGTGGACGGTGACCAGCCCGCCTGCCCCCGGTGTGAAGACGACCGGCGGGACGGACAGCTCCGCACACGCCACGTGCTGTCTGTCGAGCACGTCCCGCATGGCTGCCTCGGCCTTCTGTTGCGCACCCTCCCTGGTGCGCTCCAGCGAAGCGGCCCGAGCACCCGCACGGGCTGCCGCATCAACTACCCCGCCGGTGCTCTGAATACGCCCGACCAGCGCGACGATCAGCACCAGCATCACCACCGCGGGGGCGAGGATCGCCGCCTCGACGGCCACGCTGCCGGTGTCGCCGTTTCGACCGGCGCGGGCGGGAGCGGTGGCCCGCCGCAGAGTCCTCCGTCGGTGCACGCCTACCCCCCGCCCTGCGGCACGTACCGCTCGACCGGGACGTCGACGTGCCGGGTGATGTCCGGTGCGGAGAGGATCGGCAGCAGGCTCAACGGCCGGACGGTGACGCTCATGTGGAGCGTGGTGCCGACCACCGCGGCGTCCGCGCCGCGCCACTCGGCGAGGCCGCCGAACCGCTGGACGAAGCCCGCCCCGCGCTTCGCCGCCGCATCCCGCGCGGCGGCCGGGTTGCCGGAGAAGTCGTAGACCCGTCCGGCGTCCGCGCCCTCGCGGGCCGCGCTCATCGCCACCTGGCCGGCGTACCACCAGAGTGCGACCTGCACGACCAGCAGGACGATGGCCAGGACGGCCGGGAAGACGATGGCCAGACTGATCGCCATCGCCCCCCGGTCGGACCGGCCTGCCGGGCGCGGACTTCGGATCACGGAGTTGCCACCGTGTTGTTGACCTTGGTCTCGACTCGGCCGGCCAGACTGTTCAGGACGGCCACGACGGCAATCGCGATGCCCACCAACGCCACGATCGCCAGGGCGAGTTCGATGCTGATTGCGCCCCTGTCGCCGGCCGCGCGGGCGACCCGGACACGGCCGATCTGGTACTGCAGCAGCAGGACGGCCAGCTGTACGGGCAGCAGAAGGAAGGAGAGCAGGTGACGGGCGCGGGCCATGTGATCCTCCGGGACAGGGGCGGAGCGGGACGGGGGCGGGGACGAGCGGGCGATCAGGTGACGTTGAGCATCTGGTAGAGCGCGGGGAAGACGATCAGTGAGGTCATCAGCAGGGTGAGCAGGGTGCCCGGCGCCACCATGCGTTCGCTGTCGGTGTTGGCCCGTGCGAGGTCCTCGGCGAGCAACTCGCCCCGCAGGCCCTTGGCGCGGGCCCGCAAGGTGTCGTAGACGGCGGCGCCGTCCGTGCCGGAGAGCCGCATGATGTCGGCGACGTCCTGGAGCGGGGTCAGCCCGAGCTCCTCGGCGAGGGTCTCCAGGCCGTCCCACGGCGGCAGCCGGTCGGTGGCGGCGCGCTCCAGGGCGTCCCGGATGCGGCGGAAGACGGTGCCCCGGCCGACGGCTGCGGCGCGGCGCAGGGCCTCGGCCGGGCCGCAGTCGGCGGCGCGCTCCAGGGCGACGAGTTCGAGGTAGGCGGCGATGCCGTGCAGGTACTCGGTCTTGGCCTCCTTCGCCTCGCCGGCCACGATCGCGTCGGGCACCAGCCAGCCGAGCAGCGCCAGCAGCGGGCCGGCCAGCAGCGGTACGGCCACCGGGAGTTCGGAGCCGACCAGGGTGGCCACCGCCACCACGTACCCGGGCAGCAGCAGCCCGATCAGGGCGAAGAGCAGCTTGTGCGCCATGAACCGGGCCGGGGTGCGGTTGATCAGCGCGAGCTGCTGGTGCGGGATGCGGGCGCCGGGCAGCCGCAGGCCGCTCTCGCCCAACCGGTCGTACCAGGGCAGGCGTTGGTCGCCGTCGCTCCGGTGGTCCGCCGGGGCGCGGTGCAGCCGGTCCAGGGCCTGCCCCAGATCCGGCGGCGCCGGGCGGAGTTCGGCGACGAGCACGGCGACACCGGCCGCTGCGGCGCCGCCGGCGAGGACGGCCCAGGGCGAGATCATCGGGCCTCCTTGGCCAGGGCGGCGGGCTCGTCACCCGGCACCGGCGCCGTGTTCGGCAGCCGCCCGGCCTTGCTCCGCCGGTCGGGCTCCAGCAGGCGCGGCAGCGGGGTGTGCCGGGCCAGGGCTCGCATCCAGGCGATCACCAGGACGAACGAGACCGAGACGACTCCCAGCACGATCTGGCCGGTGAACGTCGTGTAGGGCGCGGTGTAACGGGGGTTGAAGGCGCCGACCGTTATCACCAGCAGGATGATGCCGACCAGCCAGCGCACCGTCGCCCGGTGCTTGGCCCGGTCCGCCTCGATGGTGCGCCGCTGGCGGACCTCGTCCCGGACGGAGTCGGCCATGTCGGCCAGCGCGCGGGCCAGGCCCGGCCCGCTGTCCCCCGCTCGCAGCACGAGCGCGGCCAGCACCTTGTCGGAGGTGGCGTCGGCCAGGCTGTCGGCGAAGCCCCGGAGCGCGTCCTCCGGACGCCAGCGGGACTGCAACCGGGCGGCCAGCTCGGCGATTTCGGCGTCCAGCGCGGGCGGCGCCGTCCGGCGGCTGGTGAGGATCGCCTGGTTGAGGCCGACGCCGAGCAGGAGGACGTCGGCGAGCCGCTGGGTCCACTCCGCGAGGGCCTCCAAGCGCTCGATCCGGCGGGTGTCCGAGCGGGTGGTGTCGAAGAGCCAGGGCACGCCGAAGACCGCGAGCGGCACCAGCAGCGCGGTGAGCGGGATGCCGGTGAACAGCCAGGCGAGCGGGCCGCCCACCAGCGCCGCCGCGCTCTGGACGCGCCGCATCCGGACGACGCCGGGCGCGGCGGCGCCCGGCGCGCCGTACCAGAACACGTGCAGCCGCCCGGCGAGCGGGTTCTCGTCGATGTCGGCCGGCTCGGCGCCGATCAGGCCGACGACCAGGGCGGTGACACCGCCGGCCAGCAGCAGGCCGCAGACCACGAAGAGCAGCATCAGTGCGCCCCACCGATCCGCAGCGCCAGCGGAGCCGTCCAACTCCCGTACGGGGACTGGAGCCTGCCCGCATCGAAGCCCGTCCGGCGCAGGTCGTCCAGGCACTGCGGCGGGGTGTGCGGCACTGCCCGGGGCTCGCCGAGATCGGGGCGGGGGCCGAAGACGGTGTTCATCGCCGGGCGGCCGTTCTCCCCGAGGCCGGTGACCTCCAGGACGTGCGAGACGAAGCGGTGCCGACGGCCGCCGACGGCCGTCTCGTCGACCATCGCGACGTGCACGATCAGGTCGACGGCGTTGGCGGTGAGTCGGTAGGCGAGGCTGTCGGTCATGTGGGAGCCGTACTCCAGGCAGAGTTCGGCGATCCGGTCGACGACCATGTGCGGGGCGCGAGCGTGCAGGGTGCACATCGAGCCGCCCTCGCCGTTGGTCATCACCCGCAGCATCGGGACGACCTCACCGGAGCGGACCTCGCCGACGATGATCCGGGAGAGCGTCATCCGCAGCGCGGCCGGGATGAGCTCGCCGATCGTCAACTCCCCTGCCGCCCGGCCGTCGACCCGCTCGCCGTTGCCCTCGCGGGCCTCCATCGGCACGACCTGGCGCAGGTGGCCGAGGGTGTGCAGCCAGAGCTCGAACTCCGACTCCAGGGTGCCGATCCGCTCGTCGGGCGGGATCTCGGCGGCCATCGCCCGCAGCAGGCTGGTCTTGCCGACGCCCTGGGTACCGGTGATCATCACGTTCTTCCGGGCCCGGATGGCCGCCGCCAGGAAGGCCGCCAGGGTCGTGTCGACGGTGCCGAGTGCGACCAGGTCGGCCAGCGTCGCCGAGGCGACCCGGTGGCGGCGGATCGCCACGTACGGGCGGGGGGTGACCTCCGTCAGCGCCTGGAGGCGCATGCCGCCCTCCAGCCGCAGCGCGAGCGTCGGGCTGGCGGTGGAGAGGCTGCGCTCGCCACCGCCGTGCTGACGGGCCAAGTCCTGGAGCAGCTCGACGAGTTCCTCATCACTGTCGGCCACCGGCGGCACCTGGCGCAGGGGTTGGTGCACGCGGGAGATCCACACGTCGTCGCAGCCGTTGATCAGGATGTTCTCGATCTCCGGGTCGTCGAGATAGGGCTGGAGCCGCCCGGCCCGGAACAGCAGGTCGTAGACGGCCTCGGCGAGCGCGCGGTCCTGCTCGCGGGTCGGCGGGATGCCGTGGGTCTGCGCGTACGCGTCTGACCAGCGGGCGACGGCCTCCTCGATCAGCGCCCGCCCACGTTGGCGGCGGGTCGCACGGTCGGCCTCCAGGCCGGAGCCGTCGGCCAACCGGGAGAGCTGCTGGTGGAGTTCGGCCGCGACCTGCCGCTTGAGCTCGCGGGCGACCTGCTGGTCGACAGCAGGCTTGATGCCGACCGGCTGCAGCGCGGGCACCGCCTTCACCGGCCCAGGGCTGAACTCGGCCGCAGGCGGCACCGGTTGAGCCGCGACGGCCCAGGGCAGCGCCGCCGGGTCGGCCTGCGGCGGGCGCTGATGCAGCGGGCTACCGCGCACGGAGCACCTCCCCGTAGGTGATCTGCCCCGACGCCGGGGGGAACGGCTCGGGAGCAGCGGGCTGCGGCACATGCGGCGCAGGGTAGTTGGCGGGCGCACCCGGCTGGGGCGCGTAGGGCTGTGGTGCGTAGGGCTGCGGTGCGTAGGGCTGCGGTGCGTACGGCTCGGGCACCGGCGGCTGGGGCGCGTACGGGCCGGGGTGCTGGGCCGGGCCCTGCGGCGGGTACGCGAGCGGGTGCGACTCGACGGCTGGGTACGTCGGGTGCTGAGGCTGGACGGGCTGCGGGTGGGCAGGCTGAGGCTGGGCGGGCTGCGGGGCCGGGGTGAGCCGCTGGCGGCGGCGCCGGATCAGCAGCTGGATCTGGTCGGCCGCCGACCGCGCGGTCCGCATCAACTCCGAGCGGACGAACCGCCGGTCGGTGATGTCCCCGCCGTCGGAGAGCAGCCGGGCGGTACGCGGCGCGAACGGCAGCAGCCCCAGCGCCGGCACCCCGAACTGCCGGGAGACCTCCGCGACGGGGTACGGGCCCTCCGCGATCAGCAGCAGCCCGAGCGAGTCCGCGCCCGTCCCCGCCTGCTCCAGGTCGTCCCGCAGCGCGGCCAGCCGCGGCCGGACGGCGCTGAGCCCGCGCAGCGTGCTGCGCACCGCGACGGCGACCACGTCGGCCCGCCGGGCGAGCACCGCACCGGGCCCGACCGCGCCGGAACGCCCGAGGTCGAGGATGACGTCGTAGCCCTGCGCCTCCAGCCCGTGCAGCGCCTCCACCAGCGGCTCCCAGGTGTACGCGAGGCCGGGCGCCTGCGCCGGGTCGGTGAGGCCGGGCAGCAGCAGCCGCTCGCCGTTGCCCTCCGGGGAGAGGTCGATCAGCTGCTCCCAGATGGTCTGGGCGAGCAGGCCGCGCCGGTCCGCGACGGCGAGGTTGCGCAGCCCGTACACCGCCTCGACCCGGCCCTCCAGGGCTCCGGCCAGCACGGCGCCGCCGTCCGGGTCGCACTCGACCAGCAGCAGGCGGCGGCCGGGCTGGAGCGGCCAGGCGAGCAGCAGGGCCAGGGCTGAGGTGGTGGCCCCGGGCGCTCCCGGGCCGCCGACCACCGCGACGACCGCCATCAGGCACCGCCCCCCGCCGAGGCCGACGGGGACGCGGACGGGGAGCCGGACGGTGCGGTGGACGGCGCGGCCTGGCTGTTCGCGTCACGCGGCGCCAGGATGACCTGGAACTTGCCGCCGGCCACCCACCCGGCGAGCCGGGCGCCGTCGCCGGGCCCGACCGCGACATCGATGACCTGACCGCCGTCCGCGTCGGTCCGCCCGAGGGTGACGATGGTGGCGGCCAGCACCTCGGGCGTCCGGGTCGTGCCGCCCTGCCCCGAGCTGTCGGGGGTGGAGACCACGAGCACCCGCAGGCCCGGCTGCAGCCTGGTGGCGGGCAGTTGGCTGTGCTTGGCGGCCAGCCCGACGGTGACCTGCCCCGGCGTGATCACCGGCGCGGCCGACACATCGGCGTTCAGCAGCAGCCCACCGCGCCGCAGGTCGGTGGTGGCCCGCAGGCCGACGGTGCGGTTCTTGTCCCGCGCATCCAGCGGATGCAGCGCCGGGTCACCGGCGATCCGCGCCACCACCAGGTCGTCGGCCGTCAGCGCCTGCCCCATCGGCACGTCACGGGCCAGCGCCAGCACGGCGATCCGCTGCCCGGTGCTGTTGTAGAGCACGGCCCCGCCGAGCCCGCCCGCCGCGATCAGCGCGACCGCCATGGCGAGCACGGCCGGCCGACGGCGGCGGGCCCGCAGCGTGCGGGCGGGCGCGTGCGGCGCCGCCCGCACGGGCTCGGGAGCGAGCGTGCCGGTGCCGGGGCTCGGCGACGGGAAGGTTCGGTTCTCCACCGGGCTTCGGCCTTTCGTACGGGGGTTGCCGACGGTCAGTTGTTCAGGACCTGCATCTCGCCGACGCGCAGTTGCAGCGGGACGTCGCTGGCGATGGGGTACATGAAGTCGATCACCTGCTTGTTCCGGCCGACGATGGTCGCGGTGACGTGCCAGGTGATCACGGCCGTCAGGTAGTAGGAGGTCTGCGGCTGGAGTGCGGAGCCAGTCCGGTAGGTGTAGGTGCAGTCGGAGGCCGTCGCTCCCGGGGCGTACTCGGTACCGGGGGTGGCACAGTCGACCGCGCCGTGGTCGCCGGTGTCCCAGTGCACGTTGTCGACCACGGCCTTGGCGGTGACGGTGAGCGTGTGCCCGCTGACGGTCGCGGTCTGGGGGTCCGAGGTGCCGTCGCCCCGCTCGTACCAGAGCCAGACCGGAGCCCCGACCACGGCGGTACCGGCCGGAGCCGCGTGCAGCTTCGGCACGTGGAACCGCATCAACCCGATCGCCTGCCAGGCGAGATCAACCGGCCGGTCCGGCGGCGGCCCGCCCGGGGGCTGCGTGAAGAACTCCGGGTCCTTCGCCGTCAGCACGTTACCGACGTCCCGGCAGTTGACTTCATAGACCGCTCCGCTGGCCGGATCGTGCCCGGCCCACGCCTTGTCGCCGGGCTCCGGCTGCGGATTCGATCTCTTGTAGTAGCACCCGTCCGAGGTCATGAACCACCCCAGATCGTCGTCCCAGCAGGGCCATTCTCGCCCGTTCCAGTGGCACGTCGGCACCTCGGCCCCGCCCCCTGCCCCACCGGGAGAGGTCGACCCGGGGCTGGGAGTACCGCCGGGCCCGGTGATGACGATGCAGATATCGCGGACAGCGCAGGGATTCACGCCCCCGGTCGGATCGGTATCGGCAGCAGCCGGGAGGATTGTCGCGCCGATCATTGCGATCGGTACGGCCAAGCGAATCACCGATCGCCAAAGAGAGTTCAGCATGTCCGGTCCACCTCGCGCTCGAAGTCGACGATGATCCAGCGGCCCTCGGTCCTGCGGAGCGAAACAGTGGCGAGGTAACGGGTCAGGCGTTGCTGCGGGTCCCTTATCGCCTTGCTCACGGCGTCGGCCTGGTGCCACCCCGTCACGTCGAGACAGTCCTCGATCGTCGAAGTGTTCGGCGCAGAAGTGGGATTCAGCGCCCGGACCACCGGAGAGTTCCGGGGCGCTCCGATCATCACCAGCTTGGCTTCGTGAAGTTGGTGCAGGCTTGCCAGTGCCCCGCTGAGGGCCTTTCCGGTGGAGTACACCTGCAGCTGGGAACCGTCCGAATCCGATCGGCTGAAAGCCTCGGTCTGTGCCCTCCACCAGTCCTGATAGGCGCTCAGTACCAGTCGGCCGACTGCGCCTTCGGAGCCGTCGGTGGGGGGCGGTGTGCCGGTGCCCGAACCACCCGAAGGAGTTACCGGGGTCACGCTCGTCACTCCCACCCCGGGAGTTGCTAGGCGGTCGGTGGAACCAGCCGTGTCGCCGGCACCGCAGGCCGTCAGGAACACCAGCAGTAGGCCACCGCAAGCCCCGACAACCCCAGGGCGCAACACAATTCCACGCTGCCGCATCGCCCCACCTTGTCGCGGCCGCCAACGCCCCTTCGACCGCAGGGGTGTTGGTCGTGCCGCCAGAAGAAATCCGCCGTCCCGCCGTACAGTTCAGCCCGCCGTGCGCCGTCGAAGGGTCGATTCTTCGCCAACCTGCCCCGCCCCGGCAACACCTTGGGCCACCTGACACTACGCGGAAGGCGGATCGGTTGGGGCACTTTCTCGCCACAGAACTGCCAACAGTTCTTCCGAAAGCGACAATCCGGCCAATGCACCCCGTACCGAGGCCCGATTGCGCATCAGGAGGCGCCCGTTCTCGCCAGGTGTCAGCAACCGTGCGCCGTCGCCGCCTCCGGCGTACTCGGGGCGGCCGAGCTCCGCCTCGACGGCGGGGCCGAGTTCGCCGGGGCCGACGGCGGCGGGGGCGCCGGGCACGCCGTGGTCGAGCACCCGGGCGAGGGCCCAGCTGAACGAGCCGTCGCCGCCCGGCAGGACGGCGTCGCGGCCGCGGCGGCCGGCCGAGTAGCGGCCGAGGCGGCCCCAGAGCGGCACCCGGGAGTGCGCGAGCAGCTCACCGGCGCCGTCCTCGCCGCCGCGTTCCAGTGCCGTCCAGGTGTCGCGGTCGGCGACGGCGTCGACCAGCAGCAGGGTCTCCTCCTGGTCGCCGTGCACCATCGTGCTGACCACCCAGTCCCAGGCGAGCCCGCGCCGGTAGGCGTTGTCGGGGGTGCTGCCGCCGGTGACGAGGGCCAGCCGTCGGCCTCGCGGGTCGGCGGTGAGCTGGCCGAGCAGGCAGACCACCAGCCAGCGGGCGGGGCGCTGCGAGGCGGCGCGCAGCGCGGTGAGCATGGTGTTGGCGTCCGCGTCCGGGGGCACCAGGGTGACGCGGCAGCCCGCGTCGAAGGTTCTGCCGGGCAGGGTGTCGGCGAGCAGCCGCGCGCCGTCCGCCACCCGGGCCGATCCGGCGTGGCCCCGCTCGGGGCCGCCGTCCGCGCCGATCACCACGAGCTCGATGCCGCCGCTCATCCGCACCTGTCCCTCCGCCCCACCGGGTGCCGGGGTCGGTCCGCCCCGTACGGCGCACAACGTATCGCCCGCCGTGCACGGCCACGGGCAGCTTTCCGGGACCATGGGCCCTACTGGCTTCCAGCTCGGCGCGGGACCATCAAGTCATGGAACGCGACAACCGTACGGACACCGGCATGGACACCGGTACGAACACCGGCGTGGACACCGGCGTGGACACCCGTGTGGACACCCTGGGCGAGGACGAGTGCCTGAGCCTGCTCAGCACCGTGCCCGTGGGGCGCGTGGTGTACACCGAGCACGCGCTGCCCGCCGTGCTCCCGGTGGCGTTCGAGGTCGCGGCGGACGGGACTCTGGTGCTCGCGCTGCGCGCGGGCAGCACCGTGACGCGGGCGTTGGACGGCACGGTCGCGGCCTTCCAGGCGGACCAGCTGGACCCGGCGACGCAGACCGGGTGGAGCGTCCTGGTGCACGGCCGGGCCGAGGTGGTCCGTGACCCGGTGCTGTACGAGCACCTGCTGCACGAGGGCCCGCGCCCCTGGGTGGACGGCCGGGAGCAGGTCTTCGTGGTGCTCACCCCCGAGCTGGTCAGCGGCCGTCGGCTGCTCCCGGCCGGGAAGCCGGCCGACCGGTAGCCGGACGGCAAGCTCTGGCCCCCTGCACAAGTGACTCCCGGGTAGGCATACTCTCCGAGGTCCAGTCAGGAGCACCCACCAGGAGCATGTCGTGACGATCTTCGCCTCCCTCGCCGATCTCACCGCCGCCGTCGGCAGCGAACTGGGCACCAGCGAGTGGCACCTCATCGACCAGCAGCGGGTGGACCTGTTCGCGGAGGCGACGGGTGACCACCAGTGGATCCACGTCGACCCGGAGCGTGCCAAGGCCAGCCAGTTCGGCACCACCATCGCGCACGGCTACCTGACGCTCTCACTGATCCCGGTGCTCGCCAAGGAGTGCTACGGCGTGGAGGGCATCCGGATGGCGCTCAACTACGGCTCCGAGAAGGTCCGCTTCCCCGCCCCCGTCCCGGTCGGCACTGCCGTCCGCGCCCGCGCCGAGCTGGTCTCGGCCGATGAGGTGCCCGGCGGCGTGCAGGCGCTGGTGCGCTACACGATCACCAGCGAGGCCAGCGCGAAGCCGCACTGCGTCGCGGAGACCATCACCCGCTTCTACGCGGCCTGAGCACCGCCTGGCCACCGCCAGAGCACGGCCGGAGCACGACCTGACCACCGCCCGACCGCAGCGGTACGCCGAACGGCGTGACGTGCTCGCGTTCACCGCGTCCGCACAGGGGTGGGCCGGTAGTGTCCCGAAGAGATGGTTGTCGTACGGCAGTGCGGGTATTCGCGCACTGCCGTACGAGCCGTGCGTAGGCCGAGGTCGCTCCTGGAGGTTCCGTGCCCAGTCGTCTCCCCTGGATCCCCCGGGTCACCGCTCCGACCGCGCCGACCGCTCCGCCCGGCGCCCTCGGAGCAGGCACGACCACCGGCCCCGGCGGCAACACCCGGCACACCAGCGCCGCACGCGCCGCCTGGCACCGCCTGCGCACGGACGCCTTCGGCGCCGAGCCGCGCGGCGAGCGGCTGGCCCGCATCCTGCACTCGCCGAACTTCGCCGACGGCGCCTTCCAGAATCCCGTACCGACCCGGCGGCTGGTCTACGAGCGCACGCCGCTGGAGATCAGCCGGGCGCAGCTCACCGCCGACCGGGCCCGCCGCGTCCCCGCCGCCGCGGTGCCGCTGCACCGCCCGCGGCCGATCGACTTCGCCGCCGCGCCCGACTCGGGCCTGCGGCTCACCTGGCTCGGCCACGCCACGGTGCTGGCCGAGCTGGACGGGCGCCGGGTGCTCTTCGACCCGGTCTGGAGCGAGCGCTGCTCGCCGTTCGGCTGGACGGGCCCCAAGCGGCTGCACCCGGTGCCGGTGCCACTGGGCGAGCTGGGACAGGTCGACGTCGTGGTGATCTCGCACGACCACTACGACCATCTCGACATGCACACCGTCCAGGCGCTGCTGCGCGGCACGGGCGCGGTGTTCGCGGTGCCGCTGGGCGTCGGCGCGCACCTGGAGCACTGGGGGGTGCCGACCGGGCGGATCGTCGAGCTGGACTGGTGGGAGTCGGCGGAGGTCGGCGGGCTGACGCTGACGGCGACCCCGGCCCGGCACTACTGCAGCCGGGGCCCACGGACGAGCACCCACTTCCTCTGGGCCTCCTGGGTGGTGGCCGGGCCCGAGCACCGGATCTTCCACAGCGGCGACACCGGGTACTTCCCGGGCTTCGCCGAGATCGGCCGCCGACTCGGGCCGTTCGACGCGACGATGATGCAGATCGGCGCGTACAGCGACTTCTGGCCCGAGGTGCACATGACCCCGGAAGAGGGCGTCCGGGCCCACCTGGACCTCGGCGGCCGCACCCTGCTCCCCGTCCACTGGTGCACCTTCAACCTCGCGCCGCACCCGTGGGAGGAGCCCGCCGAACGCTCCCTCGCCGCCGCCCAGGCGCTCGGCGCCACCCTCGCCGTGCCGCTCCCCGGCCGGCCCTTCGAGCCCGCCGTGCCGCCGCCGCTCAAGCTCTGGTGGCGGGCCGTCGCCGCGATGCCCAAGGGCGCCGAGCTGCTGGTGCCGGAGCTCGCCACCCAGCCGTCGGACACCCGCCGGGTCGAGGACGACGGCGTGACGGTCTGACAATCCACCAGCCAGGCGGTCAGGCGGCCCGGCGGCGCCGCACCAGCCGCCAGGCCCACTGCTGCACCAGCAGCGTCAGGACGCCGCCGATCACGATGCCGAGCAGGTTGAGGCCGAGCTGCACCACCGAGCCCCAGGCCTGCTGGTAGGAGTTGTAGCCGAGTGCCACGGCCGCGTTGGCGGCCGCCGGTACGGTCGTCACCGAGATCGCCACCCCGACCAGCGCGCCGGCCTTCGCCGAGGTCAGCGATAGCAGGCCCGCGACGCCCGCCAGCAGGGCGACCACGAAGGACGTCGCGTCGGGCTGCCAGATGAACGAGGTGTTCGGGCGCAGGCCGGCGAACCGCTCGACGGTGAAGAGGCCGAGCGAATCCATAAGCAGCGAGAAGCCGGTGGTGAGCACCATCGCCACGGCGAAGCCCACCACCAGCGCGGTCAGCGACCGTACGGCGGGCCGGGCCCGGCGCTGGACGACGGCGACGCACAGGCCCGCGAGCGGGCCGAACTCCGGGCCGACGGCCATCGCGCCGACGATCAGGACGGCGCTGTCGAGTACCGAACCGCAGGCCGCGAGCATCGTCGCCACCACTATGAAGGCCAGGTAGACGCCGGTGAGGGTGGACTCCTCGTGGGTGATCTCGGAGACGGCCTCCCAGACCAGGGCGTCCGCGCCGTCGCCGGGGGCCAGCCGCTCGGCCTCGTCGGCGGCCCGGGAGATCGTCAGCCCGACCTCCTCCACCCCGATCGCCCCGGTCTCCGCGAGCCCGGTCGCTCGCAGGCCCGCCAGCACCTCGTCGGCCGCCTCCCGGGCGACGTCGCAGAGCACCAGGTCCCCGGCGGGCCGGACGGCCGCGTCGGGCAGCAGGACGACGTGGGTGACGCCGACGCAGTCGTCGAGCACCGCGAGCACGGCGTCCCGCAGCTCGGTGGGCACGATCAGCCGCAGGTGCAGCACGGTCTCTCCAGGTGTCGGGGGCAGTGCCCCACCCTGTCACGCGCGCGCGGCCCCGGAGCGGAGGGCTCCCCGGCCGACACCGACCTGGAACGCGTTCTACCACGCTCCAGTTACCCAGGTCACACCGCCGATCGCGCGTCGTCTGCCAGTATGTGCACGTGAAAGACGCCATCAGACAGGATGCACAGCCCGAGGCCGAGGCCGGACCGTTCGCCGAGCTGCTCCGGATCGAGCAGCTCGATGAGAACCTGTTCCGGGGCCGCTGTCACGCCGGGGCGCCGATGCGCGCCTTCGGCGGGCAGGTCGCGGCCCAGGCACTGACCGCCGCCGGACGCACTCTCACCTCGCAGCGCCTGGTGCACTCGCTGCACAGCTACTTCGTCCGGCCCGGCGACCCGCAGCAGCCGATCACGTACGAGGTCGACCGCGTCCGCGACGGGCTCTCGTACGCCACCCGGCGGGTGACGGCCGTGCAGCGCGACGAGGTGATCTTCACGCTCTCCGCCTCCTTCAAGACCGCCGAGGCGACGCCGGAGCGCCAGCGCACCATGCCGCCGGTGCCCGGCCCGGACGAGCTGCCGGACCCGATGCCCGCCTGGGCACAGGCCGACCCGGAGGGCTACGCCCGCGCGACCGTCTTCCGCACCATGGAGATGCGCTTCATTCCGCCGGACGCTCCCGGCATGCCCGCCGAACTCCCGGGCGTCCCGCAGCAGTTCGTCTGGCTGCGGACGGGCAGCCCGCTCCCGGCGGACGACCCGCTGCTCCAGGTCTGCGCGCTCACCTACCTCTCCGACCTGACGCTCGCCTCCACCACCGCGCTGCACCTCCAGCCGCACCGCATCCAGCGCCGCGAGGCGCCCCGGATCATCCTCGCCTCGCTCGACCACGCGATGTGGTTCCACCGGCCTTTCCGCGCCGACGACTGGCTGCTCTTCGCCCAGCGCAGCCCCTCCGCCTCGGACGGGCGCGGCCTGGCGCTCGGTGAGTTCTACAACCAGGACGGCGAGTTGGTCGCCTCCGCCGTCCAGGAGACGCTGCTGCGCGAACGGCGCGGCTGACGGCGGCGGGTAGGCTCGGGGCGTGACCCAGACCGCAGCCCCTGGCTGGTACCAGGACCCCTTCGGCCACCCCGCCGTGCGCTGGTGGGACGGCGCGGCGTGGACGGAGCACACCCGTCAGCCGCCCACCGCCCCTCCCCCGCCGCACGCCCCGGCTCCGATGCCGGCTCCGGCTCCGGCTCCGATCCCTGCGCAGGCCCACGGCCCGTCCACCCACGGCCCGGAAGCGCTGCTCGGTGCGCAGGCGCTGGTCGTCGACCAGAACTTCAAGTGGGTCGACATCAGCACCAGTTACAACATCCTGGACCGGCACGGCGCGACCGTCGGCTCGGTCGCCGAGACCGGGCAGAACGGCGCCCGCAAGGCGCTCCGCCTGATGAGCAACATGGACAAGTACCTCTCCCGGCAGTTCGAGATCCGCGACGCCGCCGGGGTGCCGTTCCTGGTGCTCAGCCGGGGCACCAAGGTCGTCCGGGCCAAGGTCGCGGTGAACCGGCCGGACGGCACGCCGGTCGGCGAGATCGTGCAGCAGCAGGTGGTCGGGCACATCAGCTTCGACCTGCTCGCGGGCGGTCAACCCGTCGGCCACCTACGGGCGGACGGCTGGTACGCGTTCACCTTCACCGTCACCGACCACAACGGCACCGAGGTCGGCCGGATCGCCCGGGACGGCCTCGGTCTCACCCTCAGCGTGCTCGGCGGCACCGACCACTACTACGTCGAGTTCCTCCACCCGCTCCCGGAGCCGCTCCGCTCGCTGGCCGTCGCCGCCGCGCTCACCGCCAACACCCTCCTCAACCCGGACTCCCACGGCGATCAGTGACCGTAGGGCCGACCGGTCTAAGGTGCCGACGTCTCGTACGGCGTCAGCACCAGCCGGACGACGTCCTCCAGCCGCCGCCGGGCGTCGTCCAGCGTGGTGCGCCCGGTGACCCATGCCGTCAGCTCGCCCTGCCAGGCATGGCCGACGATGTGCCGGACGATCTCGCCGCCGACCGGGGGCAGTTGGGCCATCACCAGACGAAGTGCGGCGTTGTCGGCGTGGGCCATCCCCTGGAGCACCTCGCTGGCGAACGGGTCCGTCGAGGCGGCGACCGCCACCCGGAGGCGGGCAAACTGCGGCTGGCGCTGGTAGGCCCGCATGCCGTGCCGGACGAACCGGACCACCCGGTCGGTGGGCGTCAGGACGGCTCGGGGGCCCCGGAGTTCGGCCGTCAGGTCGGTGAGCAGCAGCCGGTGCCAGTCGGCTATCGCGGCGGCGAGCAGGTGGTCCCGGGAGGAGAAGTACCGGTAGGCCGTGCCGAGCGCCACCCCGGAGCGCTCGCAGACCTGCTTCATCTGGAGTCTCTCGACTCCGGTCTCGTTCACCACCGCGAGCGCGGCGGCGATCAGGGCCCGGCGGCGTTCGAGCTGACGGGCCGACATCGCCTCGACCGGCCTCGGTGACAGGTCAACCTTGGTCACCCGCCCCATGATACGGCGCCGCCACCCGCCTGCGAACGGCGCGTGAACAGGGCGGGGGTGTCAGGGCGGCGGGGTGTCAGGCGACCGTCACCGGGTGGGCGACGACGGCGCCGAAGAGGTACCCCTCGCGGTTGAGCACGGCGGTGTCCGGCTGGGTGTTGCCGCGCCGGTCGGTCGCGCGGGCGCGCAGCTCGTACGGGCCGGGGTGCTCGGGCCGCCAGTCGTAGCTCCATCGGGTCCAGGTGTCGGCCCGGGGTTCGTCCCGCAGGTGGGCGGGGCGCCAGCTGGCGCCGCCGTCGGTGCTGATCTCGACCTTGCGGACGGCGCCCGAGCCGGACCAGGAGCGGCCCTCCAGGCGGGTCGCCCGGCCCTGCGGGAGCACGGCGCCCCGGGCCAGTTCGAAGGCGCTCTTCACCACCTGCTCGGCGAGCGGCGCGCTGCCGCCGGGCGGGTAGGCGGCGCCGAAGAGGCGGTAGAAGTCGGTGTTCCAGGGCGAGTAGAGCGGTTCGGCCGCGACCTCCAGGCTGCCGAGCCACTTGATCGAGGCGACGCCGACCCAGCCGGGCACCACGAGCCGCGCGGGCGCGCCGTGGTCGGGCAGCAGCGGCTCGCCGTTCATCTCGTACGCGACGAGGGTGTCGTGCAGGGCCTTGGCGATCGGGAGCGGGCGCCGGACGTGCCCGAGGTTGGTGCCGTCGGCCGTGAGGTACTCGGGGTCGAGGCCGGTCGGCAGCACGTCGACGGCGTCCGGGCGGAGCCCGGCCCGGTGCAGCAGCTCGGACAGCCGGACGCCCCGCCAGTGCGCGGAGCCGACGCCGCCGAGGGTCCAGGGGGTGCCGGGCACGCTCTGCTGCTGCTGGCTGGTGTAGAAGCTGCGGCCGTTGCCCGCGCACTCCACGATGGCGGTGACACCGGCCGCGGGCATCCGGCGCAGCTGGTCGAGGCTGAACTCGACTGCGGAGCCGGGCAGTCCGCTGCCGAAGAGCCGCAGCCGCCAGGTGTCGGCGTCGATCAGCGGGGTGCTGGTGTGGTTGCGGACGAAGAAGCGCTCGGCGGGCACCTGGGAGGTGTGCGGCGGGAAGGTGTCCCAGCGCATCTCGGCGTTGGTGCCGCGCGGGACGAACCACTCGGCGGGCAGCGGCTTGACGATCCCCGGCACAGGGCTGCCGGGAGCGGACGCGAACGCCCGTGCCGGTGCCAGCACTTGGGCCAAGGCCGGCACCCCGGCGGCGGCCATCATCCGCAGCAGCGTGCGGCGTTCGACGCCTTCGGCCCGCGCGGTGCCCGCCAGCCACTGGCGGCGTCGGCGGCGGTCGTACTCCAACTCGTCCATCGGGACGCTCCGTTCCGGATCGGGGCACACGACCGGCCGCCGGGCTCCGGCCGGGCTGGTTGCTGTGTGCACGATCGTAGGGGCGTGGGCATGGTCATGTCCGGAGAACACCCGGCCTTGACACACTCCGCAAGCTCTCCGTCATGATCACCTGACCACCGCCCCCACCAGCACCCTCCGGAGACTCCGATGCCGCAGGCCCTGACCAGCTCCCCGCCGCTCGGCCGGATCACCCGGGGCTCCGGCCCCGGCGTCGTGCTCGCGCACGGCGGCGGCGGTGGGGCGGAGGCGAACTGGGGCACCTTCATCACCCCGCTCGCCCGGCACCGCACGGTCGTCGCACCGGACTTCCCCGGCTCCGGCCGTACGCCGCTGGAGGCCGGGCCACTGCGGCTCGACGACCTGGCCGACCGGCTGGTCGCGGCGGCGGTGCAGGAGGGGCTGGAGACCTTCGACCTGGTCGGCTTCTCGATGGGCGCGGCGGTCTCCGTCCGGGCGGCCGCCCGCCACCCGGGCCGGGTCCGGTCGCTGGTCCTGGTCGCCGGGGTCGCCCACGCCGCACCGCACCTACGGCTGCTGACGGAGGGTCTGATGGCCGCCCACGAGCACGACCCGCTGCTGCTGGCGAAGCTGACGATCCCGCTGTTCTTCAGCCCCGAGTGGGTGAACGCCCAGCCGGAGGGCGACCTGACGGCGCTGGCCAAGCTGATCGCGGCGACCACCCCGCCCGGCTTCCGCCGGCAGTTCGAGCTGGTCCGCAGCCTGGACGTCCGGGCCGACCTGCCCGGCCTCACCGTCCCGACACTGGTGGTAGCCGCCACCGCCGACGCCCTCGCCACCCCCGAGCAGCACCGCCTGTTCGCCGGGGGCGTCCCGCGCGCCGAGCTGCTGGAACTCCGCTCGGGTCACCTCGTCCTGACCGAGCGCCGGAACGAGCTGCTCGCCGCCCTGGAGAGCTTCCTCCGGCGCGTCAGATCCTGACCCGGCAGCCAAAATGGACATAGTACGACATGTAACTGTTTTATCGACGTGTCGTCAGCAGGAGTCCCATGAGCAGCCAGCCCGCCGACCCGCCTCCCGCCGACCCACCGCCCGGCAGCCCACCGCCCGGCACCGAGGAGCCGCACGCGACCCTGCCCACCGACCGGGTGGTCTTCGGTGTCAGTGCCGCCCTGGTGCTCGGGGTGGTCGCCTGGGGCGTCTTCGCCAAGGAGTCCCTGGGGCGGACCTCCAGCTCCGCGCTCGGGTGGGTGCTGCACAACTTCGGCTGGCTGTTCGTCGTCGCGGCCGACGTCTTCCTCGTGCTCACCGTGCTGCTCGCCCTCAGCCGCTTCGGCCGCATCCGGCTCGGCCGGGACGACGAGGAGCCCGAGTTCAGCACGCTGGCCTGGGTCGCGATGATGTTCAGCGCGGGCATGGGCATCGGCCTGATGTTCTACGGCGTCGGCGAGCCCCTCCAGCTGTACGCGGCGCCGCAGCCCGGCTCCGGCATCGACCCGCAGACCGCCGCCGCCGCACAGTCCGCACTGGAGTTCTCGCTCTTCCACTGGACGCTGCACCCGTGGGCGATCTACGCCGTCGGCGGCCTCGCCCTCGCCTACACGACCTTCCGCAAGGGCCGCGGCAACCGGATCAGCGCCGCCTTCGTACCGCTGATCGGCACCCGGGGCGCCGACGGCTGGCCGGGCCGGGCGATCGACCTGCTCGCCGTCTTCGCGACCGTCTTCGGCTCGGCCACCAGCCTGGGCCTCGGCGCGCTCCAGGTCGCCGACGGGCTGGGCTACATCTCCTCCGTCCGCAACACCCAGAACGTGCAGCTCGTGATCATCGGCTCGCTCACCGCCGCCTTCGTGCTCTCCGCGTTCTCCGGCGTGCACAAGGGCGTGAAGTGGCTCTCCACCGCCAACGTGGTGCTGGCGAGCATCATCATGCTGTTCGTCTTCGTCTTCGGCCCCTCGATCTACGTGCTCGACGCCATCCCCTCGACCGTCGGCGGCTACCTCAGCGACCTGACCGCGATGGCCACCCAGACCGGCGCCTTCACGGACGAGAAGTGGCTCGGCTCCTGGACGATCTTCTACTGGGCCTGGTGGCTCTCCTGGGCGCCCTTCGTCGGCACCTTCATCGCCCGCATCTCGCGCGGCCGTACGATCCGTCAGTTCCTGCTCGGCGTGCTGCTGGTGCC
This sequence comes from Kitasatospora sp. McL0602, assembly GCF_052076145.1. Taxonomy (NCBI): domain Bacteria; kingdom Bacillati; phylum Actinomycetota; class Actinomycetes; order Kitasatosporales; family Streptomycetaceae; genus Kitasatospora; species Kitasatospora sp. McL0602. The sequence continues at coordinate 901,010 of NZ_CP197246.1, forward strand.
GAGCGGCGCGACCGTCATCTGGTTCTGCGTCATGGGCGGCACCGCGATCCGGCTGGACTCCACCGGCATCGCCGACCTCGTCGGCACCATCCCGAGCGGCGCGGAGGCCTCGCTCTTCGAGATGCTCAAGGCCCTGCCGCTGGGCGGCGTCACCAGCGTGGTCGCCGTCCTGCTGGTGATGACCTTCTTCATCACCAGCGCCGACTCCGCCTCCCTGGTGCTCGGTTCGCTCTCCAGCCGGGGTTCCCTGCACCCGAAGACCGGGCTGGTCGTGGTCTGGGGCGTGCTGATGGGCGGGGTGGCGGCCGCCCTGCTGCTGGCCGGCGGGCTGACGGCCCTGCAGAACGCCACCATCCTGGTCGCCCTGCCGTTCGTCGTGGTGATGCTGCTGCTCTGCGTCTCCCTGGTCAAGGAGCTGCGGACCGACCCGGCGGCCGGACCGTCGCGCTTCCACCCCACCCACGGGATGCGCGACGCCGTCCGGGTGGCCGTCGGCGAGGCCATGGCGAGCCAGCGCGCCGGGCGCCAACCTCCCCCGTCCGAGTGAAACCGGACAGGTCGCGGACGACCCTCCGGGCCCGGGATGTCCCGTGCCCGGCCTGACCGGACGACCCCGGCGCCTCCCACTACGGACAGCGACACAGCATTACAGACAGTCAGATCAGTGGCATGCTTGCGGGCGGCCCACCCGTCCGACCTGCCGAGAAAGCACCATGCCCTTACCGACCGCCGTCACCGCGACCACCACCGACCGCGCCCTGCGCGCCCACCTCGCCGCCGCCACCCTGCTCGCCTGCGGCCTCGGCTGCGCACTCCCCGGGCTCGGCGCCGCCGTCCGGCACTGCCACCCGGCCGCCGGGGTCACCCCGCCGATGCTGATGCTGCTCACGGCGATGTTCATCGGCGGGTTCGAGGTCCGGGCTGCGGAGCTGGGCCGAGTGCTGCTCCGGCCGGGGCTGCTGCTCAGCGGGCTCGGGGTGGCGCTGCTACTGCGCATGGTGGTGCTGCTCGGCGCCGAGCGGGCGGCGGGCTGCTGGCCGGACCAGCGCGAGGCGCTCTGGCTGGTGGTCGGCCTCTCGCTCACCGCGACCATGCCCGTCGCCGGAGCCGCCCAGACCTGGGGGGCCAAGGCGCAGGCCGACGGCCCGCTCGGCGTCGGCCTGGTGCTCGCCACCACGCTGGCCAGCCCGCTGACGGTGCCGCTCGGGCTGGTGCTGGCCGAGGGGCCGGAGAGCGGCGGGCCGCGCCAGGTGCTCGACTCGCTCGCGCAGGCGGACAGCACCTGCGGGTTCATGGCCCTCTGGGTCACCGCCCCCTGCCTGGCCGGGCTCGCCGCCCGCCGCCTCACCCGGGGGCTGGCGGGCGGCCGAGCCCGCGCCGCCGCCCTGCCCTGGCTCCGGCTGACCGGCCTGGCCAACGCCCTCGGGCTGACCTTCCTCAACGCCGCCGGGGTCTTCGGCGAGATCGGCCGGCGCCCCGAGCCCCGGCTGGTCGGCCTGGCCCTGCTCGCGGGCAGCGTCGTCTGCGCCCTGCCCTTCCTGACCGGCTGGCTGACCGCCTGCCGGGCCCGCACCGGGCAGAGCCGGACGGCGACCCTCACCCTCGCCTCCGGCATGAACAACACCAGCGCGGCCGCCGCGCTCGCAGGCAGCCAGTTCAGCGGGCACCCGGCGGTGCTGCTGCCGATCTTCTTCTACGGCATGGCCCAGCAGCTGCTGGCCGCCTGCCTCCCCCGGCTGTTGCTACCCGTCCGGCGCACCACCCCCGCCACCTGCGCCGATGTCCCGACGCTCAGCCCCCGCCCAGACTTCACCCACGCGTAGTCGTCGTTTAACACCGCACTGGAATGCTCTCTGACATGAACGCCCAACCCGTCGCGGGCCTCCCGGCCCCACCGCCGGAGCGCTTCCCGCTCCCCCAACGGCACCGCCGCCTGCTGGCCTGCGCCGCCGTGGCCGCCTCGATCGCCCTCGGCAGCCTGGGAGTCGCCGCCACCGTCGAGACCGTCGCCCAGGACACCACCGTCGCCGTGGCCATCACCCCCCGCTGAGCCGTCGCCGCCGAGCCACCGTCGGTCAGCGTCCGGGGTCGTGAGCCCCGACCCGGCGGGAGTGCCGCCCCGGGCCCGGTCCGGCGTCCAGCTCGGCCTGCGGCGCGTACCTCGCGGCCGGGGCGCGCAGGACCCAGGCCCGCCCGGCGGGCGCTATCAGCTGCATCCGGTGCAGCAGGTCGAGGGCGTCACGGCGGAAGGCCGTGAGGTCGGCGAGGTAGTCCCGGCTCCAGCCCTCGCCGTGCTCGTCGGTGACGTCACCAAGCGCGCCGTCTATCAGGGCGTCCGGGATGAGCACGGCGGGCGGCGCAGCCTCCTCGGGCAGCGGCCGCAGCTCCTCCACCAGCCGCTCGACCAGGAGCAGTGCGGCCTGCGCGAGCGTGCCGGTGCCGGGCAGGGCGAGATCGGTGAGTTCGTCCGCCGGGTCCAGCAGGGCCATCCCCTCGGCCCGGATCTCGGCCTCCAGGCCCAGGAAGTCCGCGAACAGCTCGGCCTCGGCCTGCTGACGGCCCAACAGCCAGGACCGCTCGGGCGCCGTCAGCTCGTCCAGCAGCAGCACCGGCGTCTCGGCCAGCCTGCGGCGTACGGAGAGCTCGGGGGTGGTGGCGGGCGGCGCGGCGAGCGGGCCGAGCGCCCGCGCCAGCTCGCGGTCGACACCGCCGGGCGTCAGCACCCGCCAGTCGGCCAGCAACTGACGCACCCCGGGCTCGCCGAGCTCGGCCTCCCGCCCCTCGGCCAGCGCCGACAGCGCCCGCACCAGGCAGGCGTACCCGGCGGGCCCGAAGCCGGGCAGGCCACGGCCGGGCAGCCCGGCCTTGTGCAGGCGGGCGTAGGCGTGGCCGATGGTGAGGGGGTAGCCGAGGACGGTCAGGAAGCGTTCGGCGAGCCAGTCGGCATGACGGCGGATCAACGGGAAGCCGGCGCCGTGCGGCCCGGCCTCGCTGACCAGCGGATGGGCCACCAGCAGGCGGGCGGCGGTGCGGCGTTCGACCGCGATCTCGTGCGGGGTGCAGCCGGGCGAGCGCTCCGGCTTGCGGTGCCGCCCGCGCCCCACCGTGACGACCGCGCCGCGCGCGTCCTCCCGCGGGGCCCGCCGCAGGCCCTTCTCCCGGACGCGGCGCCCACCCGACGACCCGACGGTCGGCCCGTGCCACCAGCTGACCCCGGCCTCGGCGAAGCCCGCCACGCACCCGAGGTGCCTCGCGCCGTAGAGCCCGAAGGCCGCCGTGAAGAGCTCGTGCGCGGCCTCGGCGTCCGCCGCCGCCAACCGGTCGGCCAGGCCGCTCGCGTGTACGTCGGCACAGACGGCGGCGGTGAGCTGCCCCGCCCCCGCCCCGCGCCCGCCTGTCACGCCCCCGCGCCCCTCCCCGGGGCCGGTCGCGTACTCGTGCTGCTCCATGTCGTGGACCAGACTAGACGCTGCCCGTGCCCGCCACCGGCACTCACCCGCCAGGCTTGGTCAGAAATTGGCTACGCACCAGTAACAACCCCTTCCCCGTCCGGCCGCCCGTCGCTTATCGTCACGGTCATGCCGAACCTGCCCAATGTGGTGCTCTGGTCGATACCCGCCTTTGTGCTGCTCACCGTCCTGGAGGTCGTCTCCTACCGGTTCCATCCGGACGACGACGAGCAGGGCTACACGAAGAAGGACACCGCGACGAGCCTCTCCATGGGCATCGGCAGCCTGCTCTTCGACGCCGGGTGGAAGATCCCGATCGCGCTGATCTACTCCGCGCTGTACGAGCTGACGCCGCTTCGGGTGCCCGTGCTGTGGTGGACCGTCCCGCTGATGCTGCTGGCCCAGGACTTCTTCTACTACTGGTCGCACCGCGGCCACCACGTCATCCGCATCCTCTGGGCCTGCCACGTGGTGCACCACTCCAGCAAGAACTACAACCTCTCCACCGCCCTGCGCCAGCCCTGGACGAGCGCCACCACCTGGGTCTTCTACGTCCCGATGATCCTCGCGGGCGTCCACCCGGCCGCGCTGGCCTTCTGCTCCTCGGCCAACCTGGTCTACCAGTTCTGGATCCACACCGAGCGGATCGACCGGCTCCCCCGCGGAGTCGAGTACGTCTTCAACACGCCCTCGCACCACCGAGTCCACCACGCCTCCCAGGGCGGGTACCTGGACCGCAACTTCGGCGGCATCCTGATCGTCTTCGACCGGCTCTTCGGCTCCTTCACCCCCGAGACCACCCGGCCCGTCTACGGCCTGACGAAGAACCTCGACACCTTCAACCCGCTGCGCGTGGCCACCCACGAGTACGCCTCCATCGCCCGCGACCTCGCCAAGGCCACCACCTGGCGCGACCGCCTGCGCCACCTCACCAACGGCCCCGGCTGGCAGCCCGGCCCCACCGACCGCCCGGAGGGCACCACCGCATGACCATCACCCGACGCCTGCGCGCCGCCCGCGGCCTGCTCTCCGGCTACGCCGCCGCCTCGGCCGCCCACCTCGGCGCGATCGTCACCGGTGCGAGTGTGCTCCAGCACGCCACCAAGCCCGCCCTGATGCCGCTGCTCGCCGCGCACTCGCTGGCCACCGCCGAGAAGGCGCCGAAGCTGCTGGCCCCCGCCCTGCTGCTCAGCGCGGGCGGCGACGTCGCGCTGCAGCTCGGCGGCGAGACGGCCTTCCTGGCCGGGATGGGCTCCTTCGCGGCGGCCCACGTCTGCTACGTGACGATGTTCGTCAAGCGCGGCGCCCTCACCGACCGCCGCCGCAGCGCGGTCGTCGCGGCCGCGTACGGCGCCGCCTGGGCCGGGATGATCAGCCAGCTCTGGCCCGGCCTCGGCGAGCTGAAGATACCCGTGGCCGTCTACAGCCTGCTGCTGGCATCCACGGCCGTCACCTCGGCCGGCATCAACTGGCGGGCCGGCCTCGGCGGCGGCCTCTTCCTGCTCTCCGACACGCTCATCGCGACCCAGCTGGCCGAGTGGAAGGAGCTCCCCGGCCACGAGTTCTGGATCATGGCCACCTACGTGGTCGCCCAGTACCTGCTGGCCAGCGGCACCCTGAAGCACGCGAGCACCGACGAGTAGCCCCCGGTGGCGGGGCGCCGCTCAGTCCTCGGCGTCGGCGGCGCCGCGTCGGCGGAGCAGCCAGAACCCGCCCACGCCCGCCGCGACCAGCGCACCGCCGGTGGCCAGCTGACCGGGCCCCGCGCTGCCGACCGAGCCGCCGAGGCCGGTGTGCACGGCGCCGTGCGGCGACTGCTCCGCCGCACCGGGACCGGAACCCGAGCCGGGGCCTGAACCCGAGCCTGAGCCGTAACCGGCGCCCGAGGACCCCGAGGACCCCGACGGCCCCGACGACCCGGCCGCCGCTCCGGAGCCGTACGACGAGCCCGAGTGGCCGTCCGGCGCCGTGCCGGGGCTCGCGTGGCCCTCCGCGCCGAGTTCGACGGCGACGGCGCCGGTGAAGGTGTCGCCGTTCGGGCAGCTGCCGTCGATGCCCCAGCTGGAGCCCTTGCCGGCCTTGTCCGGGCCCTTGGTGCCGAACTCCGCCTTGGAGGCCAGCCGGGCGGTGCCGCTGTACTTGCCGTCGGGGCCGACCGTGAGCGTGGCGGAGCCGGTCGAGAAGGCCTGCGAGTTGGCGGTGATGGTCTTCGCCGAGCTGGTGTCACAGGTGACGCTGATCGTGACGCTCTGCTCCGGCGCGGCCTCGGCCGGGCTGACCCAGGCCGGTTGGACGTCCTTGGCCGGGCTGGCGGGCGAGGCCGACCCCAGGCCCAGCAGCGGGGCTCCGGCCACTGTGCCCGCGCCCAGCAGGGCGACTGTTGCCATCCGCGTGAGGCCCATGGCGTACCTCCAGGTTCTCGGGCGCAGCCGGGGACTCCGTCGTCCGCGTGATCGAGCGGCTACGCCCTGTCACCTCTGACGCTAGGCACCCCTACTCCACCCGGCCACCGCTGGACACCCGTTCGAGCAGGGGCACAGCTCAAGGTCACAGCCCAAGGTCGACGACGACCGGCGCGTGATCGGAGGTGCCCTTGCCCTTCCGCGCCTCGCGGTCGACGTAGCTGTCGGTGACGGCGTCCGCGAAGGGCTTGTTCGCGTACGTCAGGTCGATCCGGATGCCGAGGTTCTTCGGGAAGCCCAGGGCGCGGTAGTCCCAGAAGGTGTAGGGGCGGTCGTACTTGAGCGGGCGCGGCATCACGTCCTGGAGCCCGGCGTCGCGCAGGGCGGCGAGGGCGGCGCGCTCGGCGGGGGTGACGTGCGTCTGACCCTCGAAGACCTTCGGGTCGTAGACGTCCTCGTCGGTCGGCGCGACGTTGAAGTCGCCGAGCACGGCGAACGGGCGCGAGCCGGCCGCGTCCTCGGCGGAGGCCAGCCGCAGGGCCTCCAACCACTCCAGCTTGTAGCGGTAGTGGGCGTGGTCGACCTCGCGGCCGTTCGGCACGTACACCGACCAGACCCGGACGGGCCCGCAGGTCGCGGCGATCGCCCTGGGCTCGACCGTCGACAGCAGGGCGTCGTCGGCGAGGAAGCCGGGCTGGGCCGGCAAGTCCCTGACGACGTCCTCCAGACCGAGCTTGGAGAGGATGGCGACGCCGTTCCACCGGCCGGTGCCGTGGGCGGCGGTCTCGTACCCGAGCTCGCGGACGGCCTCGAACGGGAAGGCGTCCGTCGCGCACTTGAGCTCCTGGAGGCAGAGCACGTCGGGCTCCGCGCTGCCCAGCCACTCCAGCAGCTTGGGCAGCCGGGCGGTGACGGAGTTGATGTTCCAGGTGGCGACGCGAATGGTCACGACGGACGGCCTTCCCACACGTACGGACGGGGTGGGCCGACCCGAAGGCCTGGCCCACCCCGAACATACCGTCAGGCACCGACAGCGGGTGTCAGCGCGCGGGCCACATCACCGCCGCCGCGCCGCCGCCCCGGCGGACGGGCTCGGCGGCGGCGATCCACCGGCCGTCGGGCAGCCGCTCGACGCCGGTCGCGGCGCCGATCTCGCCGGCGTCCACGAAGCTCTGGCCGAGCGCCTCCAGGGCGGCCCGGTCGGGGCCGTTCAGGAAGGCCGGCTCGGCGCCGGTGGTGGCGGAGTTGCGCTGGCTGGCGCGCGGCGCGGCGATGGCCTGCTCCAGGCTCAGGCCCCGGTCGATCCGGCCGAGCAGCACCTGGAGGGTGGTGGTGATGATGGTCGCCCCGCCGGGCGAGCCGGCCGCGAAGAACGGCTTGCCATCACGCAGCACGATGGTCGGCGAGATCGAGGAGCGCGGGCGCTTGGACGGGCCGGGCAGGTTCGGGTCCGGCACACCGGGGACGACGGGCGTGAAGGAGAAGTCCGTCAGCTCGTTGTTGAGCAGGAAGCCCCGGCCGGGCACGGTGATCCCGCTGCCGCCGGTCTGCTCGATCGTCATGGTGTACGAGACGACGTTGCCCCAGCAATCGGCGACCGTGAGGTGGGTGGTATTGGGCCCCTCGTACGTCTCCGGCACCGCCGGGCCGCTGCTCGCGCAGGCGGCAGGGTGGCGCGGGTCGCCGGGGGCGAGCGGGCTGGTCAGGGCGTGGGCCGGGTCGATCAGGCAGGCACGGGCGGCGGCGTACGCCGGCGAGAGGAGTTCCTTCGTCGGCACGTCGACGGCGGCCGGGTCGCCGACCCAGCGGTTGCGGTCGGCGAAGGCGATCCGGCTCGCCTCCAGGAAGCGGTGCAGGTACTGGGTCCGGCCGAGGGCGGCGAGGTCGCTGTGGCCGAGGATGCCGAGCGCCTCCCCGATGGTCGTCCCGCCGGAGGAGGAGGGCGCGATGCTGTAGACGTCGTCGCCCCGGTAGCTGACGTGGGTGGGCTGCTGCTGGTGCACCCGGTAGTTCGCCAGGTCGGTGGTGTCCACGGCGCCGGGCCGGGCGTTACGGCCGGAGGCCGGGTCGACGGGCGGGTGCTGGAGGGTGTTCACGATGTCGGTGGCCAGCTGCCCCCGGTAGAACTCCTGGACGCCCTTGCGGCCGAGCTCGCGGTAGGTGGCGGCGAGATCGGGGTTCTTCAGCCTGCTGCCGACGACGGGCAGGGCGCCGCCGGGCAGGAAGATCGCCTTCGTCGCCGGGAAGTCCTTGAACCGGGCCTGGTTGAGGGCGGTCTGGTCCTGGAAGGTCTGGTCGACCACGAAGCCCTGGTCGGCGATCTTCTCGGCGGGCCTGAGCATGTCGCCGAGCGAGCGGGTGCCCCAGAGCCGCAGCGCCTCGTTCCAGATGGCGGCCGTGCCGGGCACGCCGACCGAACGGCCGCTGGTGACGGCGTCGGCGAAGGCCAGCGGCTTGCCGTTCTCCAGGAAGAGCGACTGGTCGGCGGTGTGGGAGGCGGTCTCCCGGCCGTCGAGGGTGGAGACCTTGCCGGTGCGGGCGTCGTAGTGGACGAAGTACCCGCCGCCGCCGATCCCGCCGGAGTACGGCTCGGTGACACCGAGCGCGGCGGCGGTGGCGATGGCCGCGTCGACGGCGTTGCCGCCCTTGCGCAGCACCGCTATCCCGGCGGCGGTGGCGTCGGCGTCCACACTGGCCACGGCGCCGCCGTAGCCGACGGCCTCCGGCGACTTGGGCGTCAGCCCGTCGGCGGCCTGGGCGGGCGCCACGGCCGAGCCGACCAGTGCTGCGGCGAGAGCGAGTGCTGGGGTGAGTCGGGCCAAGGAATTCATCGGGCCTCCTGAGGCAGCGTCAACTCCCCGTTCTTACTCGGGTTCCGTTGCAGCCACAACAGCCGTGCACCGACTAAGCCACCTGCCTGCCGCTCGACTGACGGGCCCGCGAGGATTTCCCGTGGTGCGGTGGGCCGGATGGTGCTACAACCTCACCTGCGCCACCGCGCACACCACACCACGGGGGGATCTTCACATGTCATCTGCACGCCGTCGTCAAAGACTTGCCGCCGCAGTCGTCGTCGCCTCGACCGGGCTGGTGGGGGTGGGGTGGTCGCTGCCCGCCGTCGCCGCGACAGCCTCCACGCTGTACGTCGACAACACCGCCGCCACCTGCAGCGACTCCGGCTCGGGCAGCCAGGCGCAGCCGTTCTGCTCGATCCAGGCGGGGGTGGACGCCGCAGGGGCGGGGCAGACGGTGCTGGTCGCCGGGTGGTACTACCGCGAGCAGGTGCGGCTCACGCACTCCGGCGAGCCGGGGCGGCCGATCGTGGTCAAGGCCGCCGGTCCTGACGTTCAGGTCGGCCAGAGTGCGCTGAACATGGACACCGATCTCCTGCACGGCTTCGTCCTCGACCAGGTCCACGACGTGACGGTGCAGAACTTCCACGTCTTCGGCACGCCCCAGGAGGGCATCCTGGTCAGCGGCTCGACCCGGGTCGTGGTCGACCACAACGAGGTCAAGTCCACCGGGCGCATGCGGGAGGCAGGCGGCCCTCGGCCCGGACTGCGGGTGACGGGCGCGAGCAAGGACCTCACCTTGAGTCGCAACACCGTCGCGCACAGCCTGGGTGACGGCATCGTCGTCGACCCGGGCGTGACCGGCACGGTGATCACCACCAACGGGGTGGCGATGAACGGCCCGGTGGGCATCCGGGTGGCGGACGCGCCGGGGACGGTGATCACCAGCAACACCGTCAGCAACAGCGGGGGCATCGGTGTCGCGCTGGTGGGTGGCTCCGACCATGCGACGGTCGAGAACAACATCGTGATGCGGTCCAGCACCCCGACCGCCCCCGACCCCTCGCGCGATGTCGAGCTGTCGGTCTCGGCCGACTCCCGCGCCGGGACGAAGCTGGACTACAACCTCACGGACCCGAAGGGCTCGGCGTACTCCTGGGGCGGGCAGACGTTCAAGACCCCGACCGAACTGACGGCGGCCACCGGCCAGGGCACGCACGACCTGCTCGGCGCCCCGGGCGTCCAGCCGACCTCGTTGCCCGACGGGTTCACACCGACGGCCGCCTCCGGCGCCACCGACTCGGCGGACGCGACCGCGCCCGGCGAGTTGGACACCGACCTCAACGGCAACCCCCGGGTGGACGACCCGCAGCGTGCCAACACCGGCCTCGGTGGCGACGGTTACTACGACCGGGGGGCGGGCGAACTCCCGGCGTACGCCGCCGTGTACCTCCAGCTCGACATCTACCGCGCGCCACACCCGCAGAAGATCACGGCGGCGGTGAACATCAGGCAGAACTGGCCCGGTACCACCACGTACACCTTCGACTTCGGCGACGGCAGCGCACCGGTCGTCAGCACCGACCCCCAGGCCGAGCACCTCTACACGGTCAAGGGCAGCTACACCGTGACGGCGACGGCGGCCGGCACCGGCGTCAACTGGACCTCGCAGAACACCGCCACGGTCGAGATCACCGACCCGGGCCCGCTGGTCCCAGACCTCCGGATCACGGCCGCCCCGTACGAACTCGGCGGCGGCCCCCTGCAGTTCGCCGTCGTAGCGGGGGTCACGGCCAGCCCCTGGCCGGTCCACTCGTACCGGATCGACTACGGCGACGGCACCGTCGGCGAGATCTCCCCGTCGACGGCGCGCCACTCGTACCAGAAGCCGGGTGACTACCAGGTCACCCTGACGGAGACCGACGAGATGGGCCGCACGGCGAGCGTCACCAGTTCGTTGCACGTCGCCTACAAGCCGATGGGTTACACCCCGGCCACGCCCACCCGCCTGCTCGACACCCGATCGACCCGGCAGCGGCTCGGCGCCGGCCAGTCCATCGACGTGACGATCCCCGGGACGGGCGACGCGGCCGTCCTGAACGTCACCGCTGTCACCCCCTCGCAGGCCGGCTACCTCAGCGTCTACCCCACCGGTAACAGCCGGCCCGCGACCTCGAACGTCAACTTCACCCCCGAGCAGAACGTCCCGAACCTGGTGACCTCTCCCGTCGGCGACGGGCGCCGGGTGACGATCTACAACTTCTCCGGCAGCACCGACGTGGTGGTCGACCTGATGGGCACCTACACGCCGAGCGGCGGCAACCGCTTCACCGCCCTCGACCCCTCCCGGCTGCTCGACACCCGCCCGACCGGCGGCGTCGGCAACGGCGAGACCGTCTCGCTCCCGATCCGTGGCCGGGCCGGTGTCCCGGCGGACGCGACGGCCGTGGTGCTCAACCTGACCACCACCGAAGCCGCGTCGGCCGGGTACCTCACCGCCTACCCGAGCGGCACCGACCGCCCGGGGACCTCGAACCTCAACTTCAGCGCCGGGCAGACGGTCGCCAACCAGGTGATCGTGCCGATCGGAGCGGACGGCAAGGTCTCGCTCTACAACCACTCCACCCACACCCAGGTGGTCGCCGACGTCTTCGGCTACTACAGCCCGTCCGGCTCCTCGCTCTTCGTCCCCACTGCCCCGACCCGCCTGGTCGACACCCGCACCCCCGGCCACACCGCCCTCGGCCAGGGCGGCGTCCTGAGCGTGCCCTCCGGCGCACCGGCCGGCTCCACCGGCGCCGTCCTCAACATCACCGGCACCGCACCCACCGCGGGCGGCTACCTGACCGTCTGGGCCGACGGCGCCGCCAGGCCCAGCACCTCCAACCTCAACTTCCTCGCCGGAAAGACCGTCCCCAACCACGTCACGACCCCGCTCGGCACCAACGGCGCCTTCGACGTCTACAACTTCGCCGGCACCACCCACGTCGTCGCCGACCTCTTCGGCTACTTCACCAAGTGACCAACTGGACCGCCCAGACCGGCTAGACCCGCTCCACCCGGTGCCGCTTGATGGTGCGGAAGCGCCGGGCGACCTGGCGGGCCAGGTCGGCGGCGCCGACCAGGCCGGCATCGTTGCCGAGGGCCGCGTGGACGATCTGGGCCTCGGGGCGGAAGCCCCGGCCGCTGAGGGTGCGGCGGTAGGCCTCCTTGGCGGGCGCGATCAGCAGATCGCCCGCCTCGGAGACGCCGCCGCCGATGACGAAGCGGCCGGGGTCGAGGGCGGCGGCCAGGTTGGCGATGCCGACGCCCAGCCAGGTGCCGATGTCGTAGAGCAGCTCGACCGCGACGGCGTCGCCCGCCTGGGCGGCCTCGGTGATCAGCGGGCCGGTGAGGCCGTCGGGGGTGCCGCCGGCGCGGGCGAGCAGCGGCTCGACCACCGGGGACTCCTCGGCGATCAGGCTGCGGGCCTCCCGGACGAGGGCGTTGCCGGAGGAGTACTGCTCCCAGCAGCCCCGGTTGCCGCAGGGGCAGCGGTGCCCGCCGGGCACCACCTGCATGTGGCCGAACTCGCCCGCCAGGCCGTACTTGCCCCGGTCGACGAAGCCCTCGCGGACGACGGCGCCGCCGATGCCGGTGCCGAGGGTGAGCATCACCATGTGGTCCTCGCCGCGCCCGGCGCCGAACCGCCACTCCGCCCAGGCCGCGGCGTTGGCGTCGTTCTCGACCACCACCGGGAAGCGCAGGCGCTGGCTGAGCGCCTCCTCCAGCGGCTCGTTGCGCCAGTTCAGGTGGGGTGAGAAGAGCACCCGGGAGCGGTCGGCGTCGACCCAGCCCGCCGCGCCGATGCCCACCGCGTGCACGTCGTGCCGGTCGGCGAGCTGAAGCACCAGCTCGACGATGACGTCCTCGACGACCTTGGGGCTCTTGCTCTTGTCGGGGGTGTCCGTGCGGAGCTTCTCCAGCACCTTGCCCTCGCCGTCCACCACCCCGGCGACCACCTTGGTGCCGCCGATGTCGATGCCGACGGTGGGCAGCCGCAGCAGGCTCGCGGGCAGGGCCCGGCGGCGGCGCTCGGCGCGCGGGCCGATGCCCAGCAGGGTCGGCAGGGCGGTGACCCGCGTGGTGGGCTTGGGCGTGGTCACTGGGGCGGTCGCTCCTTCGGGTCGCTGCGGTCGTCCGGCCGGGCCAGTTCGTGGGAGAGCTCGGCCAGGTCGGAGCCGCCCGCCATCTCGGTGGTCAGCCGTTCGAGGCTGATCTCCGCGCGCGGGTGGCTACCGGCCATCCTGCCTCGTCGCAGCAGCGTGAAGTGGTCTCCGACGAGATATGCGTGGTGCGGATTGTGGGTGATCAGCACCACGCCGAGCCCGGCCGCCTTGGCCGCCGCGACGTACTTGAGCACCACCCCGGACTGCTTGACGCCGAGCGCGGCCGTCGGCTCGTCCAGCACCAGCGCCTCCGCCCCGAAGTGCACCGCCCGCGCGATCGCCACGCACTGCCGCTGGCCGCCCGAGAGGGTGCCGATCGGCTGGTCGACGTCGGCCAGCTCGACGCCCATCCGGGCCAGCGCGTCCCGGGTGATCTCCCGCATCCGGGCGGTGTCCAGGCGGAACGGACCGCCCAGCTCCGCGCCGAGGAAGAAGTTCCGCCAGACCGGCATCAGCGGCACCACGGCGAGATCCTGGTAGACCGTGGCGATGCCCCGGTCCAGTGCCTGCCGGGGCGAGTCGAGCCGTACCTCCTCGCCGCCGATCAGGTAGCGGCCCTCGTCGTGCCGGTGCAGCCCGGCGATGATCTTGATGAGGGTGGACTTCCCCGCGCCGTTGTCCCCCAGCACGCAGCTGATCCGCCCCCGCTCGACCGTCAGCGAGACGTCCTCCAGGGCCCGCACCGAGCCGTACGTCTTCCCCACGCCCTCCAGTTCGAGCAGCGTCATCGCCCTCGCCCCCGCTCCGCGCGGTGTTTGACGTAACTGTTGAGCAGGGCCGCCAGCAGCAGCATCGCGCCGAGGAAGAACTTGAACCAGTCCGGGTTCCACTGCGCGTACACGATGCCCTTGCTGGTCATGCCGAAGATCAGCGCGCCGAGCGCCGAGCCGACGACGGAGCCGTAGCCGCCGGTGATCAGACAGCCGCCGATCACCGCCGCCACGATGTAGATCAGCTCGTTGCCGACGCCCTCGCCGGACTGCACGGTGCCGAAGGAGAACAGCAGGTGCTGGCCGAGCACCCAGGCGCAGAAGCCGACGCCCAGGTAGAGGCAGGTCTTGGTCCGGGCGACCGGCACGCCGACCGCGCGGGCGGCGGCCGCGTCGCCGCCGACCGCGAAGATCCAGTTGCCGAAGCGGGTGCGCAGCAGCACCCAGCTGCCCGCCGCGACCAGGCCGAGCCACCACCAGACGGTCGCCTTGACGGTCAGGCCGCCGACGGTGAACTCGGAGGCGAAGAGCAGGCGGCAGGATTCGAAGCCCTGCATGTCACCGATCGGCTTGGTGCTGACCGTCCCCGAGACGAGCTTGGTGACGCCGAGGTTGGCGCCGGTCAGCATCAGGAAGGTGCCGAGGGTGACGATGAAGCTGGGCAGCCTGGTGCGGCTGAGCACCCAGCCGTTGAAGCCCCCGACGGCCAGCGCCACCACGAGCGAGACCAGCACGCCCACCCACGTCACGGCCGTCAGCTGGTAGGAGACCATCGAGGAGGTCAGCGCGGCGGCGGTGACCAGCACCCCCGCCGAGAGGTCGAACTCGCCGCCGATCATCAGCAGCGCGACCGGCACGGCCATGATCCCGATCGTCGAGGCGGCGTAGAGCACGGTGCCGATCGAAGAGGCCCGCAGGAAGCTGTCGGCCGTGACGGAGAAGAACAGGAAGACAGCGACGGCCGCCAGCAGCGCACCCAGCTCCGGCCGGGCCCTGCGCCGCCGCACCCGGGGCTCAGCGGTGAGCAGGTCGGGCGGCGCGCCCGCCGGGCTCACCGGGTGCCCCGGGCCACGTACCGGGCCAGCGCCGCCGCGTCGTCCTTGGTCAGCACCTGCGGGCCGGTGAGCACCGGCTTGCCGCCGCCGAGCGCGTCGAGGTTGTAGCGGTGGAGCCAGAGCAGGTCGACGCCCTGGTAGCCCTGGAGGTACGGCTGCTGGTCCACGGCGAAGCCGACGGTGCCGGCCTGCAGCCCGGCGACCACGTCGGTGCCGAGGTCGAAGGTGTCGGTCTCGACCGGGCGGCGGGCGTCCTGGACGGCGTGCAGGGCGGTCGCGGCGAGCGGGGCGCTGAGCGTGAGCACGGTGTCCAGCGCCGGGTCGGCCTGGAGCTTCGCGGCGATCGCGGCCCGCGCGTCGGGGAGGTTCACACCGTCCACGTACAGGGTCTGGAGGCTGCCGGAGAAGGTCGCGGCGGCGCCCGCACAGCGCTGCTCCTGCCCGACGTTGCCCTGCTCGTGGATGACGCAGATCGCCGCGTGCCGCCCGCGCCCGGTCAGGGCGGTGCCCGCCGCCTGCCCGGCGGTGGTCTCGTCCTGGCCGATGTGGGTGAGGGCGCCGAACTTCGCCGAGAACTCGGCCCCCGAGTTGATGCTGATCACCGGGATGCCCGCCACCTTCGCCTTGCCGAGCACGGCGGCCAGCGCGTCGCCCTTGGCGAGCGAGACCAGCAGGCCGTCGACGTGCTGGTCGACGGCAGCCTGGACGAGCTGCACCTGCCCCTGGGTCTGCGCGTCGTTGGAGTAGAGGAAGGTGATGTTGTCCTTGGCGGCGGCCTGCTCGGCGCCCTTGCGGACGGTGTCCCAGAAGGCGTCGCCCGCCCCCGCGTGGGTGACCATCGCCACCCGCCAGCGGGGGGTGTCCACGGCCCCGCCCGCTCCGGCCGAGCTTCGTGTCCGGGCCTGCTCGGCGCGGAGCCCGCCCGTGCTGCTGCATCCGGCCACCAGTACGAGGAGCAGCAGCAGCGCTGCGGTACGTTTCACTGTCCCAGTGTCGGGGGCCGGGGGCGGTGGCGCCGCTGCGCACCGCCGGGCGGGTGAGCGGAGTCTGACGATCTGACAGTCGGCTGCGGGAGGCCTGGGCGTCCGGCCGACTCGCTGGGAGAACCCTGGGGCCGTCCGTCGGACTTCCCGGCCCGGATGGCAGACTGGATACGGCTGTACAGCCGATTCTCAGAAAAACGTGATGTTCCTCTCAGCTTCCTTTTCCGGTCGCTGGCAACTGATCACCCGTTCGACACCGTCTGACCTCATTGAATGCGTACCGGGCAAGTGGGGCCCGGTCGGCTGGCGACCCGGATACGAGAACTTGATGCAACTGACTGGCACCCCCTTCCTCATCCTGACGGTGGTCCTCGTACCGCTCTCCATCGCGGTGGCGATGCTGCTGTGGGGACGGGTGCGCGGGCCGAAGCCCGTCCAGTTCCTCGCCAGACTCGTGATGATCCTCTTCGCCCAGATCACGGCCGTGACGACGGTCTTCGTCATGGTCAACAATGCCAACCTGATCTACGGCAGCTGGGACGACCTGCTCGGGACGGGCAACCACATCCGGGCGGTGCCGCAGATCCCCGCCGACAACCCCCACGGGGCCTCGGGCAGCAACGACGCCAAGACCGAGCCGAAGGTGATCCAGCAGTTCAAGAGCGTGGACGACCCGGTGGTGCCGAGCGACGTCCAGCGGACGGAGCTCCAGGGGCGGGTCTCCGGCGTCGACGGCGAGGTGCTGGTCTGGCTGCCGCCGCAGTACAACGACCCGGCGTACAAGGACAAGAAGTTCCCGGTCGTCGAGCTGCTGCCGGGCTGGCCGGGCTCCTCCAGCACCTGGTACGGCACGCTCAAGGTCTCCGAGCGGCTCAAGCCGCTGATGCAGGACGGGCAGGTCACCCCCTTCATCCTGATGTCGCCGCGCACGCTGCTGCTCGGCAACTCCGCCGACACCGGCTGCGCCAACGTGCCCGGCAAGGTCAACGCCGACACCTGGCTCTCCCGGGACGTCCCGCAGATGATGCTGGACAACTTCCGGGTCGACCCCTCCCCCGACCGCTGGGCCGTCGCCGGCTACTCGGCCGGCGGGCACTGCGCGGCGAAGCTCGCCCTGTCGCACCCCGACCGCTACCGCGCGGGCATCAGCCTCTCCGGCTACAACGACCCGGCCGCCGAGGACAAGTCGCTCACCGCGAAGGACCCGCACCTGCGGCAGATCTCCAACCCGCTCAACATCCTCAAGAGCGCCACCACCCCGCCGAAGACCGCCCTCTTCATCAGCGGCAACAAGGGCGACGGCTACGAGGGCGGCCTGGCCCTGAAGAGCGCCGCGAAGGCCCCCACCACCGTCACCGTGCAGGAGACCTCCGGCGCCCACAGCAGCGACGTCTGGGGCCCGATGGTCCCCGAGGTCTTCAAGTGGCTGTCGACCCTCATCCCCGCCCAGCACTGACCCGCCGGCCCCGCCCGTCTGTACCGGGCGGGGCGCTGTGCTGTTGAGGTGCCATGCTTCAGAGCTGCTGCGGCACGGGGTTGTCCGGGGAGTCCAGCCACGGGGTGCAGCGCGTGTACTCCACGGTCAGGCCGAAGCGCGTCAGCTCCGGCCTGCCCTGCCGCTCCCACCAGGCCAGCGCGCGCTCCACGGCCTGCCAGAGCCGCCGGGGGCCCGCCTGGTACACGGTCGTACTGGCCCGCTCCCACCGCACCGCCGCCCACGACCTGTCGGTGAGCCCGTAGAACCACGCCGTCGTGGTGTCGTCGCCCTGCTGCTGGGCGACGTGCGTCAGGTGCGGCACCGCGAGGCCGATCACGAACCGCTGCACCGACCACCGGTCCCCGAGGTCGTCCGCCGCGAGCGTCGTCCGGTGCTTCGCGTCGGCACCGCCCGGGAACTCGGGCACGTACGCGGCGTGCTCGGGAAAGGCGAGCCGCTGGCTGCGGGCCTTCATGAACTCCACCATGCGGGTGAAGTGCCCGGAGGCCGCGTTCCCGTCGCCCACGGTCAGCCTGACGACAGCGTCCAGCGCGCTGAAGTCGGTCCCCCACGGCGCCACGATCACCCCACCCGGCCCGGTCTGCCGGACCCACGCGCGGGGGATGTCCCGGACTCCGTACGTCGCGATGATCCGGTCGTACGGACCGCCCTTGGGCCAGCCCAGCTGTCCGTCACCGGTGACGAGCTCCGGCCAGAGGCCGTGGCGGGTGAGCCTGTGCCGTGCCCGCTGCGACACCGACTCGTCCACCTCCACGCTGACCACGTTCCGGGAGCCGATCCGCTGCGCCAGCAGGGCGGCGTTCCACCCCGGCCCGGTGCCCAGATCGAGCACCTTCATGCCGGGCCGCACGTCCAGGTCGCCCAGCATCGACATGACCACACTCGGCATGCTCAGGCTGCTGGTCGCCACACTGCCCGGGTCGGTGCCGGTGTGGTCGCCGTCGTCCCACTGCGTGACGAGCGGTACGTCGGCGCCGACGGCCGTCGACCAGGCGTCGGGGGCCTCACTGCGGTCCACCGCCGCATTCCGGCCGGTGGCCATGTCGAACGCCCAGGCCACATCAGGTGTGAACGCCGCGCGGGGCACCGCCTCGAACGTCTCCGCCCACTCAGGCGCCATCGAACCGTTGGAGAGCAGGACCCGCCCCAGCTCACTGCCGAGGCGGCCCGCTCCCTCCGAGAGGGTCTCGCTCACTTGCGGTGGCCCCCGTCACCGGGCGGGCTCTGGCCGTCGGGTGACGGCGGTGGCGGTGGTGCGGGCGGCTGGATCGGCGCGGGGTCGCCCCCGTGCCCACCGTCGTTCCGAAGGATCACGATCACTCCCTGACTGGTTGTGCCCAACGGGCGGACACCCGTGGGGGTTTGCAGCCCGGCCCTCATCGAACCGAACTTCCTGCCCTTCAAGCTTCGGCAACCCGTACTACCCTGAACAGTGCTGACGACCCAACAACTGCTGTGTTCAGGAAGCGGTGCCGAGCTGTGGTGAGCCCTCGGGATCTTGACCCCTCCGAATCCCCAAAGGCCTTCTACGGGGCGGAACTTCGCCGGTTGCGCAAGACCGCCGGACTCTCGCAGGACCAACTGGGCGAGCGGGTGTTCTGCTCGGGCACCTACATCGGCCAGATCGAGGCCGCCACCCGCAGGCCCCAGCAGGATCTGTCCGAGCGCCTCGACACGGCCCTCGGCACGGACGGGCACTTCTCCCGACTCTGTCCGATGGTCACGCGCTCCGGCTTCGCCGAGTACTTCACCAAGGCCGCCGAGTTGCAAGCCATAGCCCTGACGATCAGCGAGTACGCGCCGGCTCTCGTCCCGGGCCTGTTGCAGACCCCCGAGTACGCGCGGGCGGTCTTCCGCGCGGCTCAACCGCTGCGGTCGGCATCCGACATCGACGACTGGGTCGTCCGCCGCATGGAGCGGGCTCAGATCATCCACGATCCAACAAGGCCCATGTTCTGGGCCGTCCTGGACGAGAGCGCCGTCCGGAGGCCCATCGGCGGGGCGGCCGTGATGCACGGTCAGCTCTCGCACCTCGCGGCCCTGGTGCGAGACTGCCGCATCATCGTGCAGGTACTGCCGTTCGCGGCCGGTGCCCACTCGCTGCTCGAAGGCGCGCTCTGCCTGATGACCTTCGCCGACGCTCCCCCGGTGGCCTACGTCGAAGGGCCGCACGCCGGTCAACTGATTGATGATCCGGCCTTTGTGGCGAAGTGCCTGCTGTCCTACGATCTGGTCAGGGCTGCCGCGCTGTCGCCGGAGGCGTCCCTGGCCCTGCTCGACTCGGCGGCGGAGGACCACGCACATGAGCAAAACTGACCTGACCTGGCGCAAGAGCACCTACTCCGGCGGCAACAACGGCAACTGCATCGAGATCAGCGAGGATCTCCTGTCCGCCGGCATCGTGCCCGTCCGCGACAGCAAGGACCCCTCGGGCCCACAGCTCCACTTCACCAAGGAAGCATGGGCCGCGTTCGCGACCGCCGCCGCAGCCGGTGCGTTCGGCACGATCTGACGCTCCATCCGCAGGCCCCGGCCCACGACCGGCCGGGGCTTCTGGGTGTCCGGCTACTGCCCTCGTCGGCGCTGTGCCTCGTCCAGGGCGTCGGCCCGCTGCCGTAGCTCGGCCGCGATGTCGTCCCAGTCGGGGCCGTGCAGGTAGAGGCTGTGTGCCGCCGTGCGCATCAGCTCCGGATCATCCGGCCGCTGTAGGAGGACCAGCCGGTAGGCCAGGTTGCGGACCCAGACCGGGAGCAGACCGTCGACCACGTACGGGCACAGCTCGCGCAGCATGGCCAGGATCGACTCCGCCTCGGCGAAGGTCAGACGCTCGACGAAGTAGTGGTCATCGTGGTCGCGCCCGCACTTCGGCGCGGGCCGGTACTCGTCGCCGTAGAGGCACCGGGCGTACTCCGTCAGGGTGCTGTGCATGACGTGGGAGCCTACGGCGCCGTGAGCCGGCGCCCGCGCGCGTTTCGGCTCAGACGGCGGCCCGGCGCTTGCCGCGTTGGCGGCGCGGGTACGGGAAGAGCCGCGGGGAGCGTTTGGCGGCCACGTCCTCGACCCAGCCGAAGACCAGCACCAGCAGAGCGATCACGGGGAGCGCCACCATCAGCGGGAACCACGGGCTGGTCAGCAGCCAGTGGAAGTGCTTGTAGATGAAGTCGACTGTCCAGAGGGGATCGATCAGCGGAATGGCGAGCACCAGGGCGGTCTCGTGCCAGAGGTAGACGCTGACGGCCCGCGAGTTCAGCAGGCTGACCAGGCCGTTCCAGCGTTCCAGCGGACTGGGCCACTGCTCCCAGGACGGACTGACGTGGAGCAGGATGGCGACGAAGCCGAAGGACCACAGGGCCTGAGCGATCGGCCAGCTCTCGATGTCGGTGGGACTGCTCGGATCGGCCGGCCGGGTCTGCAGGTACCACCAACCGGCCACCATCACCAGTGGCGCGATGGACGGCACGACGTACTGCGGGATCTTCTTGAGCAGGCCCTCCTGGTGAGCCATGCCGAGGATCCAGCAGGAGCCGAAGGTGGTGAAGTCGGTCGCGGTCTCCCAGACCCGGCCGTAGATGAACTCCTGGTTCGCGAAGAGCGCGTTCATGACGATCGACAGCGTCAGCGGCACGAACAGCGTCACCCACGGCAGCCGCCGCAGCGCCCACCGCATCAACGGTGAGAGCAGGACGTACCAGAGGTAGGCGCGGAGGTACCAGAGCGGGACGACGGTCTGCTCCGCCCAGATGTGCTCCAGGTGGTGGTGGAAGCCGTTCAGCGAGTCGGCGTACGGCGGAGTGCTCAGCGGCAGGATCCAGAACGCCAGCTTGGCCCACCACCAGTTGGGGTGGCCTTCGGCGTCGGGCCCCCAGCCGTCGAGGATCTGGGCGGTGATCATGATCGCGCCGAACAGCCACATAGGTGGCAGCAGCCGGCGCAGTCGGCTCCGGATGACGCCGAGGGCGGGTCGGCTGAGCGAACGTGCCATCAGCGCCCCGGCCAGCGCGAACATCACGCCCATCGACGGGAAGACGATCGGCAGCCAGAACCAGCCGAAGTTGTGGTAAAGCACCACGCGGACCAGCGCCAGCGCGCGCAGCAGGTCGAGGTAGCGGTCCCGACCGCCCTTGCGCTTGGGCGCAGCCTCCGGCTCGGGCTCAGGCCCCGGCTCCGGTAGCCGCATGTCGGGGATGCGCAGTTGGACGGTGTCCTGGCCGAACCCGAACTCGATCGATGCGGTCATGGTCAGGCCTCCACCGGTACGGAAACCTCGCCGGTGCGCCGGAGCTTCTGCCAACGCAGTCGGCCTCCGGTCAGCGCCGTGATCGAGGACTGCAGCAGGACGATGTACATCAGCTGCCGGTAGACCAACTGCTGGATCGGCAGGGTGATCAGGTGCCAGGGCTTCTCGCCGTCGAGGTGGAAGGCGTACCAGGCCAGGACGCCCTGCAGCACGATGAAGCCGCCCCAGCTGGCGAGGGTGACCGGGGCGTTCGTGAACAGCACGCCGTACAGGAAGAACAGGTCGACCAGCGGCGCGAGCAGCGGGGCGACCACGCCGAACAGCACGACGAACGGCAACCCGAGCCGGCCGAAGCGCCCGGCCGGGCCGCTGGCGGTCACGGCGCGGCGGTGCTTCCACATCGCCTGCATGGAGCCGTAGCTCCAGCGGTACCGCTGGGACCACAGCTGCGGGAGGCTCGCCGGGGCCTCCGTCCAGGCGCGGGCGCGCTCGGCGTAGACGATCCGCCAGCCCTCGCACAGCACCGCCATGGTGATGTCGGTGTCCTCGGCCAGGGTGTCGTCGCTCATCCCGCCGACCTGCTCCAGGGCCTCCCGGCGGAAGGCGCCGACCGCCCCGGGGATGGTCACGATGATGTTGAGCATGTCGTACATCCGGCGGTCGAGGTTGTGACCGAGGACGTACTCGATGTGCTGCCAGGCGCCGATCAGGCTGTCGCGGTTGCCGACCTTGGCGTTGCCCGCGACCGCGCCGATCGCCGGGTCGCCGAAGGGCTGGACCAGCTCGCGCACGGTGGACGGCTCGAAGACGGTGTCGCCGTCCATCATCACGATGATGTCGTACGAGGCGGCCGCGATGCCGGTGTTGAGCGCGACGGGCTTGCCGCCGTTGACCTGGCGGATCAGCCGGACGAACGGCAGGTTCATCGCCTCGACGATCTCCGAGGTGCCGTCCGTCGACCCGTCGTCGATGACGATCACTTCGATCGGGTAGTCGCTGGCGGCCAGGGAGTTGAGGGTGTTGGCGATGCACTCGAGCTCGTTGTAGGCCGGTACCAGCACCGTGACGGGTGCGGTGATCGGCGGCCCCCAGGCGTCGCGCCGCTTGGACCGGCGGGCGTGGATCGGTGCGAGGACGAGCATCAGCGCGAACCGGCCGAAGTTGAGGAAGCCGACGACGGCCAGCAGCCCGACCAGCACCGGCAGGCTGAACACGGCAGCCTGGGTCGCCCAGATGAACGCCTTGCCCGCCCAGAGCTGGTAGCCGTGCACCGGCACCATGGCGCTGGGAGCGCCGAGCGCCTCGGAGATGGTGGCGAAGTGGTAGCCCTCGCCCTGGAGCTTGTCGATGATCTGCTCGAGCGCGGTGACGGTCTGGGCGCGGTCACCACCCGCGTCGTGCAGCAGGATCAGCCGGCCCGCGCCGGGAGTGGGCGGCATCGCCGCCTTGACGATCGCGTCGACGCCGGGGCGCTTCCAGTCGTCGGTGTCGGCGTCGATGAACGCGGTGAGGTAGCCGTGCGCGCCCACGTACTTGATCACCGGGTAGGTCCAGTCGTCCAGCGCGGAGGCGTCGGAGGAGTAGGGCGGGCGGAACAACGCGCTGTGGACGCCCGCGACGCCGGCCAGTGCCACCTGCGTCTGCGCCAGCTCCCACGCGATCCGGGCGTGCGACTGGTACACCAGGTCGGGGTGGGTGAAGGTGTGCACGCCGATCTCGTTGCCGCCCGCGACGATCTGCCGGATCAGCTCCGGGTTGCGGGTGGTCATCGAGCCGGTCACGAAGAAGTCGGCCTTGATGTGGTGGGCCGCGAGCACGGCCAGGATCTTCGGGGTCCACTCCGGCGAGGGGCCGTCGTCGAAGCTCAGCACCACGGTGCGGTCCGGGATGCGGTAGCTCACGGGGTTCGCGTTCTTGGCGCCACGGGCGTCGATGATCGGGCCGCCCTTGAGCAGGTCGTCCGGCACGGTCGTCTTGTCGACCGAGGTCGCGATCCGGGTGTCGTGGAACACCTCGTTGGTGGCGAGGCCGCGCAGGACGAGGAGCGCCAGCAGGCAGGCCAGCAGCGACAGCGGCATGACGAAGCGCAGTGGCGGCGCGGCCAGTCGGCGCTGCCTCAGCAGGGACTGCCGGCGGCGCTGGTGGCGGGACAATGGCGCTCCTGGAGATGGGTGGTGCGGACGATCAGGCGTGCTTGGTGGGCAGACCCGGAGGCGTTGCCCGGTGCGGGGTGCTGGTCGTGGGCTTCGACGTCGTCGGCTTCGGCGTGGTGGGCTTCGACGTGGTGGTCGTGGGCTTCGACGTGGTGGCCGAGCTCCTCGCACGGGGTGGCGCGGACCGGGTGGCCGTGGGAGGCGCGGACGACGGGATCGACGGGGTGGGCGACGGCACGGGCGGGAGCGACGGGGACAGGGTCGGGGACAGCGAGGGCTGCGCCGGTATCCCCATCGCCGGGGCGTCCGACTGCACACCGATCAGGCTGCCGGCCATGGCCGCCGCCAGAACCGCGCCGACCACCGAGACCGGCCAGCCGAGGCCCCGCAGCAGACGGCCGCGCAGACCCGTCTGGTCGACGAAAACCGGCGCGGGAGCGGGCTCTTCGGAATTCGACTCATGCATGTCAGGCTGCACCCGGTGCGCCGATGGTTGTTCGTTGGAAGTCATGACTGGGCGCACCTTGCGGGGCCTTTCAATGCAGGTACGTAGGCAGGTACTTGGGGCAGGTACTAAGACCGCGAAAAGGTAGAGCGAACACTAGTGCACCGACCTGAGGCGAATTAGTCCTGATGTCCGCATTTGGCGCCATCTGCCCGGTCGTTGTAATCGGATCGAAATGCCGATCTGCACATCACCGCCGAGGGGTGGGAGTTGCGCGCTTCGTTAGGATGTCCCCCTTCCATGTGATCAACCGCTGATCCTCAAAGGAGCCCGAGTGAGCCAGCCCCGCCGCACCTCTCGTCGCCGTGCGTGGGCCGTGCTCACACTGCCGGTCCTGGTGTGCGTCCTCGCCTCGTGCTCCGCGAGCCCCGCTGCCGGACCCGCCACCGGCCGGGGGGCCGACAACGCCGCCCCCGCACAGGGCACGGCCGCCCCCAGCGCCTCGCCGACCCCGACCGGACCACCGGGAACCCTGTTCGACAACTTCCACTACAGCGGCGCCGACGACCCCTCGCTCGCCGCCCACGGCTGGCAGGTCCGTACCGACGGGGGCACCCCGGGCATCAAGGACACCTGGTCCCCCGCCGGTGCCGGGTTCCCCTCGGACACCACCGCCCAGGGGGGCCGGGTCCTGCAGCTGCGGGCCACCACCGACGGCACCAAGCAGGGCACCAAGCAGACCGAGGTGCTGAGCACCGGCACGGCCTTCCTCACGGGGACCTTCGCCGCGCGGATCTACCTCGGCGACGAGCCGACGAGCGGTAAGGGCGGCGACCACATCGTCCAGTCCTTCTCGGCGATCTCCCCGGACGACACCTCGGCGAACTACAGCGAACTCGACTACGAGTACATGGCGAACGGTGGCTGGGGTTCGGTGGGCCCGCAGCTCGACACGACGAGCTGGTTCAAGTCCGATCCGCCGGACCGGGTCACCCACGCGGTCAAGCAGCACCTCAAGGGCTGGCACGTCATGGTGATCACCGCCGTGAACGGGAAGGCGACCTACTCGATGGACGGCAAGGAGCTGTTCACCAGCTCCGGCAAGTACGTCCCGCGCGAGAAGATGGACATCCACTTCAGCGACTGGTTCATCGACCTTCCCTTCACCGGCGGCCCGCGCAACTGGGACATGAAGGTCAACTGGTTCTACTACAAGGCCGGCGAGGCCGTCTCACCGGCGGACGTTCAGAAGACGGTGGACGGCTTCTACGGTGCCGGCACCGACTACGTGAACACCGTGCCGAAGTCCTGACCCCGGCCCCCCGGACCCTGACCCCGGCCCCGGAGCACAGCTCCGGGGCCGGGGGCGCTCAGGCGAGCTCCAGCGCCAGGTAGAAGTCCACCCGGTCCTCCAGCCGCGAGAGGTCACGTCCGGTCAGCTCCTCGATCCGGCCGATCCGGTAGCGCAACGTGTTGACGTGCACGTGGAGTTGGGCCGCGCAGCGCGTCCACGAGCCGTCCGATCGCAGGAAGGCCTCCAGGGTGCGGACCAGGTCGGCCTGGTGCTCGATGTCGTACGCGATCACCCGGTCCAGCAGGCGGCTGCGGAAGGCCCGGCGGACCTCGTCCGGCACCGCGGCCAGCAGCAGGACGTGCGAGGCCAGCTCCTCCGGGCCTGCCACGCAGACCCGGCCGACCCGGGCGGCGGCGATCCGGCGGGCGTGCCGGGCCTCCTCCAGGGCGCCGCGCAGGCCGCCCGCCTCCTGGGCGGGGGCGGAGACACCGACGGTGATCCGGCCCTCCGAGCCGAGGCCGGCCTCCAGCGGGGCGAGCAGCTCGCGCAGCGCGTCGGCCGGGACGGCGCCGCTCGGCGCGGGGACGATCACCACGGCGCCGCTGCCGGTGCCCGCGACCAGCGCGCGGTCGGTGGCGTCGGTGAGCGCCTCCTCCAGGATCGCCCGGACGGCCCCGTCCGGGAGGCCGGTGCCCTCGGCGCTGGCGACCAGCCAGCTGCCCTCGGTCTCGGGCACCCTCGGCGTGCCCTCGTAGCGGGCGGCCATCGCGGTGGAGGCGTGCAGCGCACGGCTGATCTCGGCCGGGTCGGCGTCGCGCTGGAGCAGCGTCAGCACCTCGTCGGCGATCCGGCGGCGCAGCCTGCGGCCTTCGTCCCGGCGGGTCCGCTCGGCGGCGACCAGCCGGGCCAGGTTGTCGGCGAGCTGCTGGCGCTTGCCCGTCCACTCGGTGACGTCGCCCGCGACGGCGAGCACCCAGTCGGCCAGCGGACTGTCGGCCTCGGGTGCGCCGGGGGCGGGCAGCAGCGAGTACGAGCCGGTGCTGAGCCTGGCTCGGTGCGGGGGGCGGCGGCGCTGGCGCTGGGCGGCCAGATGGGCGCGGACGAGCTGGTCGCGGTCCTCGGCGGAGAGCCGGTCGGCGGGCCCGGCGATCACCCGTCCGGTCGGCGCGAGCACCCAGCAGTCCAGGTCGAGATCGCCGCCGAGCAGGTCGAGCACCGCGTCGAGCCCGCCGCCCCCCGCGGCGGAGACCAGCACCCGGTGCCGGTCGACGAGGGCGGCGAGGTCGGCGGCGCGGTCGGCGGAGACCTGGCGGCCGATGTACTCGACCACCGCCCCGAAGGCGATGTCGTCGGGCACCGCGAGCAGCGGCATCCGGTGTCTGCGGCAGGCGTCGACCAGGTCGTCGGGCACCGGCCCGACCTCCGCCTCACCGGCCGCGAGGGCGACGGCGCCGCCCGCCACGATCGTCCGGACGAACCGCTCGGAGTCCTCCGGTGCGGTGCGCCAGAGCATCCCGGTGAGCACCAGCTCTCCCCCGTGCAGGTACCGGCCGGGGTCGTGCAGGTCCGTGGTCATGACACCGCTGACCTGCCGGTCTAGCTCGTCCTCGGCGGCGAGGAGACGCAGCCTCGGGGCGCCGGGGGCGAGCAGGTCACGGACACGCATCCGGGACTCCTTCGTCTGGGGGTGGGGGGCTCACTCGGGGGGCTCACAGTGTGCACGAGATCGCCCAGTGGGTGTTACGTATCAATCGGCTCCCGGGTCACGGGCCCATAGCCTTGGAATCACGGCCGGATTACGGTCGTAGGTAGTGGGAAGCGGAGCCCTGTACAGGGCAATTGTCCCGCTTAGAGGAACGTACAGGATGCCGGGCGACTGCGAAGTCGGGGCTCATGCCATCGGTGACTGCCAGTGGGCCCCGTCACAGCGGTTCACTGGCCACACGCCGCCGGACACACCCCGGTGACCAGGACGCGACGCGAAGGCAACGACGCGGCGACACCGTCCGATACACCGAGTACCGGGCAAAATGCCCAAATGTCCGGCATTGGCGACGACTTGAGGAGACACCCGCATGGAGTTCCTTCGGCCCGCTACCTGGGACGAGGCTCTCGCGGCGAAGGCTGAGTACCCGACCGCGCTGCCCATCTCGGGTGGTACGGACGTCATGGTCGAGATGAACTTCGACGTGCACCGGCCATCCGCGATTCTCGACCTGAACCGCATCACCGAGCTGACCGAGTGGTCGATCGACAACGAGGTCGTGCGGCTCGGCGCCTCCGTCCCGTACACCCGGATCATCAACGAGCTCTCCGAGCCGCTGCCGGGCCTGGCGCTGGCCGCGCACACCGTCGGCTCGCCCCAGATCCGCAACCGCGGCGGCGTCGGCGGCAACCTCGGCGGTGCCTCCCCCGCCGGTGACGCGCACCCCGCGCTGCTCGCCGCCGGGCGGGACGTCTTCGTCGAGGCCGCGTCCGTCCGGGGTACCAGGATGATCGCGATCGACGACTTCTACGTCGGCGTGAAGCGCAACTCGCTGGAGCAGGACGAGCTGATCCGTGCGGTGCACATCCCCGTCGCCGACGGTCCGCAGCAGTTCTCCAAGATCGGCACCCGCAACGCGATGGTCATCGCGGTCTGCGCCTTCGGCTTCGCCCTTCACCCGAAGAGCGGCACCGTCGGCACCGGTATCGGTTCGGCTGCCCCCACGCCGCGCCGCGCCGTCCAGGCCGAGGAGTACCTCCAGGGCGTGCTCGCCGAGCGCGGCCTCTGGGAGTCCGGCGAGCTGCTGGGCGCCGAGGTGATCCGCGAGTTCGGTGAGCTGGTGAAGGCCGCCGCCTCCCCGATCGACGACGTCCGTGGCACCGCCGACTACCGCCGGCACTCGCTGGCCGTGATGGCCCGGCGCACGCTCACCTGGACGTGGAACGACTACAGCAAGCAGATCAGGAGCGCGGCATGAGGGTGACATTCACCGCCAACGGCAAGCCCGTGGAGGCGGACGACGTCTGGGAGGGCGAGAGCCTGCTCTACGTGCTGCGCGAGCGCGTCGGCCTGCCGGGCTCCAAGAACGCCTGCGAGCAGGGCGAGTGCGGCTCCTGCACCGTCTACCTGGACGGCACGCCCGTCTGCTCCTGTCTGGTCGCGGCCGGCCAGGTGCAGGACCGCGAGGTCCGCACGGTCGAGGGTCTGACCGACGAGAACGGCGAGCTGGGCCTCGTCCAGCAGGCGTTCGTCGACGCCGGCGCCGTGCAGTGCGGCTTCTGCACCCCCGGTCTGCTGGTGCAGACCGACGCGCTGCTGGAGCAGGACGAGCAGCCGAGCGACAACGACATCCGCGAGGCGCTGTCGGGCAACCTCTGCCGCTGCACCGGGTACGAGAAGATCATGGACGCGGTGCGGCTCGCCTCCGCCCGTAAGTGCGCTGGTAAGGGGCATGGAGCATGAGTACTCGCACCATCCAGGGTCAGAAGAACCTCCAGGACATCAGGCAGTCCAGCAAGGACGGCATCGGCGGCTCGCCGCTGCGCCCGGACGGCAACCTGAAGGTCAAGGGCGAGTTCGCCTACTCCTCCGACATGTGGCACGAGGACATGCTCTGGGGCATGGCGCTGCGCTCGCCGCACCCCCGCGCCAACATCCTCTCGGTCGACATCTCGGACGCCCTGAAGGTCCCCGGCGTCTACGCCGTGCTGACCCACCAGGACATCCCGGGCACGAAGTTCTACGGCCTGGAGATCCAGGACCAGCCGGCCCTGGCCATCGACAAGGTCCGCTACCACGGTGAGGCGATCGCGCTCGTCGCGGCCGACCACCCGGAGACGGCCCGCCGCGCGGTGAAGAAGATCAAGGTCGAGTACGAGGTGCTCACCCCGATCGTCACCGAGGAGCAGTGCTTCGACCCCCAGACCCACGGCTACGTGCACGAGCCGCACGAGTTCAAGTCGCACGGCTACGACAACATCTGCCACGAGCAGCGGCTGGTCTCCGGCCTCGGCGTGACGGACGAGGTCCGCGCGCTGGCCGACGTCATCGTCTCCGGTGACTACGAGGTCGGCATGCAGGACCAGGCCTTCCTCGGCCCCGAGTCCGGCCTCGCCGTGCCCGCCGAGGACGGCGGCATCGACCTCTACATCGCCACCCAGTGGCTGCACGTGGACCGCCAGCAGATGGCCCCCGTGCTCGGCCTGCCCGAGGAGAAGGTCCGCCTGACCCTCGCGGGTGTCGGCGGCGCCTTCGGCGGCCGCGAGGACCTGTCGATGCAGATCCACGCCTCGCTGCTGGCCATGCACACCGGCAAGCCCGTCAAGATCGTCTACGCCCGGGACGAGTCCTTCTTCGGCCACGTGCACCGCCACCCGGCCCGGATGCACTACGAGCACGGCGCCACCCGCGACGGAAAGCTCGTCTACGCCGACTGCCGGATCGTGCTGGACGGCGGCGCGTACGCCTCCGCCTCCCCCGCCGTCGTCGGCAACGCGGCCTCGCTCGGCCACGGCCCGTACGTCATCCCGAACGTGAAGATGCACGCCATCGCCCTCTACAGCAACAACCCGAGCTGCGGCGCGATGCGCGGCTTCGGCGCGGTGCAGGCGGCCTTCGGCTACGAGACCCAGATGGACAAGCTCGCCGCCGAGCTGGGCATGGACCCGGTCGAGCTGCGCCAGCTGAACGCCATGGCGGAGGGCGACCACCTGCCCACCGGCCAGGTCATCGACTCCCCGGCCCCGGTCGCCGAGCTGCTGCAGCGGGTCAAGGACATGCCGCTGCCGCCGCCGCTCGACCTGGACAACCTGGACGTCCGCGCCCTGCCCGGCGCGCTGTCGAACACCTCGCACGGCGAGGGCATCGTCCGCGGCATCGGGTACTCGGTCGGCATCAAGAACGTCGGCTTCTCCGAGGGCTTCGACGACTACTCGACCGCCCGGGTCCGCCTGGAGGTCATCGGCGGCGAGCCGGTCGCCATGGTGCACACCGCGATGGCCGAGGTCGGCCAGGGCGGCGTCACCGTGCACGCCCAGATCGCCCGCACCGAGCTCGGCGTCGAGCAGGTCACCATCCACCCGGCCAACACCGAGGTCGGCTCGGCCGGCTCCACCTCCGCCTCCCGGCAGACGTACATGACCGGTGGCGCTGTGAAGTACGCGGCCGAGGCCGTCAAGCAGGCCGTCCTGGACAAGGGCCGCCGCCGCTACGGCTGGACGCACGACGACCTCACGCTCGTGGGCGGCAAGGTCGTCTCCGACTCCGCCGGTGTGCTGATCTCGATGGTCGACCTGCTCGGTGACGAGGCGATCGACCTGACCCGTGAGCACCACCACCGCCCGACCGTCCCCTTCGACAAGGTGACCGGGCAGGGCTTCGGCCAC
The DNA here is from genome assembly GCF_052076145.1 of Kitasatospora sp. McL0602. Taxonomy (NCBI): domain Bacteria; kingdom Bacillati; phylum Actinomycetota; class Actinomycetes; order Kitasatosporales; family Streptomycetaceae; genus Kitasatospora; species Kitasatospora sp. McL0602. The sequence goes on from NZ_CP197246.1 coordinate 931,606, forward strand.
GTCCAGTACACCTTCTGCGCCAACCGCGCGGTCGTCGACGTGGACGTCGAACTCGGCCTGGTCAAGGTCGTCGAGCTGACGGCCGCCCAGGACGTCGGCAAGGCGCTCAACCCGCTCTCCGTCGTCGGCCAGATCCAGGGCGGCTGCACGCAGGCCCTCGGCCTGGCCGTGATGGAGGAGATCATCGTCAAGGACGGGAAGGTCCGCAATGCCTCCTTCACCGACTACCTGATCCCGACCATCCTGGACACCCCGCCGATCCCGGTGGACATCCTGGAGCTGCCCGACCCCAACGCCCCGTACGGGCTGCGCGGCGTCGGCGAGGCCCCCACCGTCTCCGCCACGCCGTCCATCGTCGCGGCCATCCGCCAGGCCACCGGGATCGCGCTCACCCGCATTCCCGTCCGGCCCGAGCACCTGACCGGGACGCTCTAGCAGTCTCGACAAGACCTCCCCGGGGCGGCGACAGCAAGTCTTCCCCACCGCCCCGGGGCAGCACCGAACAAGAGCTCTCATGTGCACCAGCCGCTGCCTCTCCCACGCCGGGGCTCTGCAGCGGTGCGCTCCACCCCGCACCGCCAGCACACCGTGTGCACAGCTCAACGTGAGTCGAACAGTCCCCCTGCGCCTGCTCCCTGGCTTGGCACATCAGGTCGACTCGCCCACCCCAACCCCCTTTGAACCTTGGGAGTGGACATGACCCGGACCTCCACGGAGCCCGGCACCACCGAAGAGTCACCCACCGAGCCCGACGCCCCCACGGCGGGACCGGCAGTACAGCCGAAGAACGCACTGGACGCCTACTTCAAGATCTCCGCCCGAGGGTCCACCCTCGGCAACGAGCTCCGAGGCGGCCTCACCACGTTCATGGCGATGGCCTACATCGTCCTGCTCAACCCGATCATCCTGAGCGGCGCCGACGTCAACGGCCTCAAGCTGGACCACGCGCAGCTGACCACCGCGACCGCGCTCGCCGCCGCAGTGACCACGATCCTGATGGGCGTCATCGGCAACGTGCCGCTGGCCGTCGCCGCCGGACTCTCCGTCTCCGGCGCGATATCCGCCCTCGTGGTGCCACACACCACCTGGCCGCAGGCCATGGGCCTCTGTGTGATCTACGGTCTGCTGATCGTGCTCCTGGTCGTCTCCGGGCTCCGCGAGAAGATCATGAACGGCATTCCACTGCCGCTCAAGCACGCCATCACCATCGGCATCGGTCTCTTCGTCGCGATCATCGGCTTCTACAAGGCCGGCTTCGTGCACACCGGCGGTCCGACCCCGCTCTCGCTCGGCCCCTTCGGCGAGCTGTCCGGCTGGCCCGTGCTGATCTTCTGCCTGACCGTGCTGACGATCTTCGTCCTGATGGCCCGCAACGTCCGCGGTGCGATCCTGATCGGCATCGCGGCGGGCACCGTGGTCGCGGTCGTCGTCAACAAGGTCGGCCACCTCGACCCGAAGGTCTGGGGCGGCTCCGCCCCCGTCTGGCCGGGCAGCCCGGTCTCGGCGCCCGACTTCGGCCTCTTCGGCCACGTCGACCTCTTCGGCGCCTTCGGCGGCAAGGGCCTCGGCGCGATCAGCGCCTCCGTCGCCGTCTTCACCCTGGTGCTGGCCGGCTTCTTCGACGCGATGGCCACCATCATCGGCGTCGGCACCGAGGCCGGTCTCGCCGACAAGCAGGGCCGGATGCCCGGCCTCTCCAAGGCGCTCTTCATCGACGGTGCCGGCGGTGCCATCGGCGGCCTGGCCGGAGCCTCCGGCCAGACGGTCTTCGTCGAGTCCGCCACCGGAGTCGGCGACGGCGCCCGGACGGGCCTCGCCTCCACCGTCACCGGTGGCGTGTTCGCCCTGATGCTCTTCTTCTCCCCGATCGCGGCGATCGTGCCCGTCCAGGTCGCCTCGGCCGCCCTCGTCGTCATCGGCTCGATGATGATGAGCCAGGCCCGGCACATCGACTGGTCCGACCGCGAGGTCGCCATCCCGGCCTTCCTCACCTGCGTCCTGATGCCGTTCACCTACAGCATCACCGCCGGTGTCGCCGCGGGCGTCGTCTCGTACACCGTCATCAAGGCCGGCACCGGCAAGTGGCGCGAGCCCGGCCCGCTGATGTGGATCCTGACCGCAGTCTTCGTGGTCTACTTCGCGCTCACCCCGATCAAGTCCTGGCTGGGTGTGCACTAGCACCGAACGCCGCCGGTACGGGCCCCTCCGTACCGGCGGCACTCCCCGTTCCCGATGTTGACGACAGGAGCACCCGACATGCAGGACATCGCCGAGCAGCTGCTGGCCTGGCACTCCTCCGGGCGCTCCTTCGCCGTCGCCACCGTCGTCGGCGTCTCCGGCAGCGCCCCGCGTGACCCGGGTGCGGCCCTCGCCGTGGACGCCTCCGGCGAGGCGATCGGCTCCGTCTCCGGCGGTTGCGTCGAGGGTGCGGTGTACGAGCTCTGCCAGGAGGCCATCGCCTCCGGGCGCCCCGTCCTGGAGCACTTCGGCTACAGCGACGAGGACGCCTTCGCCGTCGGCCTGACCTGTGGCGGGCTGCTCGACGTCTTCGTCCAGCCCGTCACCCCCGGCGCCGACCCCGGCCTCGACGCGGGCATCACCTACATCGCCTCCGGCACGCCGGTCGCCCTGGCCCGGGTGGTCGACGGGCCCACCGGGCTGCTCGGCGCGACCGTCGCCGTCACCGCCGACACCCACCACGGCTCGCTCTCCCCCGCCCCGACGACCACCGGCGCCCTCGAACGCGCCGCCGTCGCCGAGGCCCGCGCCATGCTCGACGCCGGGCGCACCGGCAAGCTCGTCCTCGGCCTCGACGGGCGGCCCTGCGACGACGCTGCGCAGGGGACGATCACCTTCTTCGTCGAGTCGTACGTGCCCGCGCCCCGGATGATCGTCTTCGGCGCTATCGACTTCGCGGCCGCCGTCGTCAAGATCGGCAAGTTCCTCGGCTACCGGGTCACCGTCTGCGACGCCCGCCCGGTCTTCGCCACCACCCGCCGCTTCCCCGACGCCGACGAGGTCGTCGTCGACTGGCCGCACCGCTACCTCGACTCCCAGCTCGACCGGATCGACGGCCGCACCGTCCTGTGCGTCCTCACCCACGACGCCAAGTTCGACATCCCCCTGCTGGAGCGCGCCTTGCGCCTCCCAGTCGGCTACGTCGGCGCGATGGGCTCCCGCCGCACCCACCGCGACCGCAACACCCGCCTCCGCGAGATCGGCCTCACCGACGCCGAGATCTCCCGCCTCCGCAGCCCCATCGGCCTCGACCTCGGCGCCCGCACCCCCGAGGAGACCGCGGTCTCCGTCGCCGCCGAGATCGTCGCCCACCGCCGCGGCGGCAGCTGCCTCCCCCTCTCCGCCGGCCAGGGCCCGATCCACCACGACCTCGCCCGCAGCACCCCCGCCCCCCAGGCCACCCAGGCCACCCAGGCCGCCTGACCGCCCGGCGCGACCCGGCGCAGCCTGGCCGCACCGGGTTTTCCTTGGCACCTGCGACACGAGCCTGCGCCGTCCTCTCCGGGAGACGGCGCTTCGCTGCGTCAGCTTGCGGCGCCGCGACAGCACGGCAGGTTGCGCGGGGTCGCGGGCGGCCGGAGGCTGGGGTAGAGGGGGGTTTGGCCTCACGGGAAGGGACGGCCGAGTCATGCGCACCCTGCTGCAGATCGAGATGGACACCGAGGCGAGCAACAAGAAGATCACCGACGGGACGCTGCCGGCCTTCATGCAGTCGACGCTGGGCGAGTTGAAGCCGGAGGCCGCCTACTTCTTCGCGAAGGACGGCCACCGCAGCGCGCTGCTCGTCTTCGACCTGGCGGACCCGTCCTCGATCGTGCCGAGCCTCGAACCGCTCTGGTTGGAGCTCAACGCCAAGATCTCGCTGACGCCGTGCATGAACGCCGACGAACTCGCCGCAGGCCTCGCCAAGTTGGGGAGCTGACGGCACAGCGCGGCAGCCGCGCGCAGCTCGGTGCCTTGCCCTTCTGCGGCCATCTGCTCTATAAGTAATAGAACAGACCGCGAGAAGGGGTGGGCGCAGGTGTGATCCTCAGCATCGATCTGGGCAGCGAAGTCCCGATCTACCAGCAGATCCGGGATCAGGTGGTGGAGGCCATCGCCGGTGGCGGGCTCGTCGAGGGCAGTCCGTTGCCGTCGACGCGGCAGCTCGCGGGTGACCTCGGGATCAACTTCCACACCGTCAACAAGGCTTATGACCTGCTGCGGCGGGAGGGGCTGCTGCAGCTCAACCGCAAGAGTGGGGCGGTGGTGCGGCGGGATGCCCGGTCCGGGCCGCCGGAGGCCGGGTTCGGGGAGGAGTGGGGGGGCCGGCTGCGGACGTTGCTGGCCGAGGCGGTGGCGCAGGGGATGGACGGTGCCGAGGTGCTGGCGTCCTGTGCGGCGACGGTGGGCGGGTTCGGGCAGGGGACAGCGGACATGCGTACGGCAGCAGACGAGGGGGAACGGTCATGACGACGACAGTGGTGTCCGGGGTGGGCGTCCCGGTGGTGATTCTGGTGATGGCCTGGCTGGTGCCGGCCTTCGCCGCTCCGAGCCTGCCGTTCGGGGTGCGGATACCGGCGGCGCGGCAGGGCGAGGCGGTGCTCGCCGAGCAGCGGCGCGCCTACCGCAGGTGGCTCGGCGTCGGGGGCGGGGTCGTGGTGGCGTGCGGGGTCGCGATGGCGTTCCGTGGCTGGAACCCCGTGCTGGGGCTGGCCCCGGTGGCCGCCGCCTTCGGGGTCGGCGCGAGCGGGTACGTCCGGGCGAGGCGGGCCGTCCTGGCCGCCAAGGAGAGCGGCGGGTGGTACCAGGGCCTCCGGCAGGGGACGGCCGCCGACACCTCGTTGCGGACGCGGCCCGTACGGTTCCCCTGGCCGTGGGCCGTGCCCGCCGTGCTGATCGTCGCGGCGACCACCGCGATCGGGGTCACCCGGTACGGCGGGATGCCGCCGCAGCTGGCCACCCACTTCGGCACGGACGGCACGGTCGACCGCTTCGCCCCGAAGTCGGTCGCCAGCGCCTTCGCGCCGGTCTTCGCGCAGTTCGGGCTGACGGCGGTGATCCTGCTGACCGTCTGGCTCGTCCTGCGCGGCCGGGCCGACCTCGACCCGGCGGAGCCTGCCGCGAGTGCGGCGCGCCACCGCCGGTTCGTCGTACGGACGAGCGCCGCGATCCTGGTGCTGGCCGGTGCCGCCGACCTCACGATCCTGCTGGCCGCCCTGCGGATCTGGCACGGCGACCGCACCATCTCCCCCGCCCAGCTGCTCACGCCGGTCCTGTTCGGTCTGGCCGCCGTCGTGGTCGTCGCCGTCCGTACCGGGAAGGCCGGCAGCCGACCGACCGCCGCCGAACCGCCGACCGGCCTGGTCCACGTCGACGACGACCGGTACTGGCGGCTGGCCGGCACCGTCTACGCCAACCGGCAGGACCCGGCGCTGCTCGTCCCGAAGCGGCTCGGCATCGGCTGGACGGTCAATCTGGGCAACCCGCGTTCGCTGCTGCTGGTCGCGCTGATCGCCGGCTTCGTGGTCGCCATGAGCGCGATCAGCTCCTGACGGACGAGCGCCTAGTCGGTGAGCGCCAGCCGTACGCCGAAGCCGACCACCACGATGCCGGTGACGCGGTCGAGGACGCGCCGGGCCGCGGGCCGCCGCAGCCAGCCGCCCAGCACCCGGGCGAAGCCGACCAGGACGGCCGACCAGAGCAGGCCCTCCGCGACGTGCACGCAGGTCAGCAGGACGCCGGTGGCCAGGTGCGGCGCACCGGCGGGGATGAACTGCGGGAGGACGGCGACGTAGAAGACGCCGACCTTGGGGTTGAGCAGGTTGGTCAGAAAGCCACGCCGCCAGCCGGCGGCCAGGCCGCCCGCCGTGACTTCGGGCTCGTCCCCGTGGGCGTCCTCAGCGGCCCCGGGCCGGAGCATCCGCGCGCCCATCCAGAGCAGGTACGCCACCCCGGCCCAGCGCAACGTCTCGTACGCGAGCTGCGAGGCCGTCAGGAGCGCGCTCACGCCGAGCGAGCTGAGGGTGCCCCAGGCGAGGGTGCCGCACTGGATGCCGAGCACGACCCCCCAGGCCTGCCTACGGGCGCCGAGCGCGGCCGTCCGCAGGATCAGTGCGGAGTCGAGGCCGGGCGTGAGAGTCAGGAGCCCAACGACGAGGGCGAAGGACCAGAGTGCTGCCGATATCCCCATGAGCCGCAATTGTCACAGGGCGCGGACGTGCTCGGCAACGGGCCTGCCCTCCTGCTCCGTCGGGTCGTAGGCGACCTTCTGGCCTTCGGCGAGGACGCGCTGCTCACCGCCCTCGATCGAGTCGAAGTACACCGTCAGCTCGGGGCCCCCGTCGTCCGGGGTGATCACCCCGTAGCTGTGGTGCACGTTGTAGGTCTTCACGACTCCGGTGGCCATCGGCTGCTCCTCCGCGCGGGACGGGACGACCCCACCAGGAGTACCAACTCAGCCCAGGTCGAGCCGGGCGGCGCGCCGGAGCAGCGCCGGGCTGATCCGCCCGAGCAGCCGGGCGGCCTTGGCCTCGAAGGTGACCGGGACGACCGGCTTGCCGGTGCGGACGGCCCGCAGGATCTCGGCCGCGACCTTCTCGGGCGGGAAGCCCCGGCGGGCGTACATCTTGGAGACCTTCTCCTGCTTGGCCGACTGTTGGGCGGCGGTGAGGCCGGAGAAGGTCGAGGTGCGGGTGATGTTGGTGTTGACGATGCCGGGGCAGATCGCCGAGACGCCGATGCCTGCGGGGGCGAGTTCGGCGCGCAGGCAGTCGGAGAGCATCAGGACGGCGGCCTTGCTGGTCGCGTACGCGGCGAGCAGCTTGGAGGGCAGGTAGGCGGCGGCGGAGGCGAGGTTGACGATGTGGCCGCCCTCGCCGCGCTCTGCCATCAGCGTGCCGAAGGCGCGGCAGCCGTGGATGACGCCCCAGAGGTTGACGTCCAGGACGCGCTGCCACTCCTTCTCGGTGGTCTGCAGGAACGTGCCGGAGTGGCCGATGCCGGCGTTGTTGACCAGCACGTCGGGCACGCCGTGGGCGGCGGCGATCTCCTGGGCGAAGGCCTCGAAGGCGGCGCCGTCGCTGACGTCGAGCGCGTACGCGTGGGCCCGGCCGCCGACCAGGGTGCAGAGTTCCGCGGTGCGTTCGGCGGCGGGCAGGTCGAGGTCGGCGATGACGACGCGGGCGCCCTGCTCGGCGAAGGCGAGTGCGGTGGCCCGACCGATGCCGCTGCCCGCGCCGGTGATCACGACGAGCTGGCCGGAGTCCGGCGGGGCCTGGGACTGCCCGGCCTCGACCCGGGCGGCGAAGTCGCGGACCATCCCGGCCACCAGCGGCCCCTTCTCCAGCAGCGCCGACCAGTGGGTGGCGTTGACGGTGCGCCGGGTGAGCTTCGGCGCCCACCGCTCCAGGCCCTCGGAGAGGAAGTCGGAGACGTAGTGGTCCCGGGCCAGGGTGATCAGCTGGACCGGCAGCTCGGTGCTCCGCTCGCGCGGGTGCCGGACGGCGGGCCGCATGTTGGCCCGGTAGAGCTCGATGCCGCGTACCGCGTCCTGCTTGAGGGTCGCCTGCGGGTGCCCGGGGCGGGGGCTGACGGCCTCCAGGTCGCGCAGCACGCGCGGCCAGGCGCGGGCCAGCCAGAGCCGCCAGGTCGCCGGGGCGAGCACGGGCAGGTGGAAGGCCGTGATGTACCAGGAGTGGGCGCCCTGGACGAGCAGCTGGCGCAGGTGCCGGGGGGTCGGGCGGCGCAGCCGGTGCCGCATCCAGTGGCCGACGTGGTCGAGCGCGGGCCCGGACATGGTGGTGAAGGAGGCGAGCCGCCGCTCGGCACCGGGCTCGGTGACGGCCTCCCAGGACTGCACCGAGCCCCAGTCGTGGGCGACGACGTGCACGGGCCGGTCCGGGCTGACGGCCTCGGCGACGGCGAACAGGTCGGCGCCGAGCTGGGCCAGCCGGTACCCGTCACGCGTGCGGGGCACGCCGGAGTCGCCGGCGCCGCGGACGTCGTACCGGACGACGTGGTGGTCGGCGGCGAGATCGGCGGCGATGTCGTCCCAGACCACATGGGTGTCCGGGTACCCGTGCACCAGGAGCACGGTGGTCGCGCCGGGGTCGCCCTGTTCGAAGACGGCCAGCGGGAGGCCGTCGGTGGCCTGGACGGTGCTGCGGCGGATGCTCACTTGGCGGTCTCCTTCGGGGCCTGGGCCCAGCGGCGGACGTGCGGCAGGTCGTCGTCGAGCCAGTAGGCATCGTCCTCGGTGACCACCAGCAACTCCTCGAACTTGATACCCACCTCGCGGAAGCCGATGTGCGGCTCGACCGCCCAGAGGCCGGGCGTGGGCGCGTGCCGGGAGGAGCGGCCGTCGGCCCAGAGGGGGGAACGGCCCTGGAGGCGCTCGCTGATCAGCTCACGGCCGAGCGTCTGGATCGTCCGGACGCCGAACCCGAAGAGGTTGACCCCGGCCGGGCCCCGCGCGGTCATCCGCGTCACCTGATGGCCGATCACCCGGCCGGGGTAGACCTGGTGGCGGTTGTCGTAGCCGTGCGCGGCGATCTGGGCGTCCACGGCGGCGTACACCTCGTTCAGCGGCTTCCGGGCCTTCACCTCGCGGAGGATCAGCTCGCGGTAGACCTGGAGGTCGGCGGCCAGCCTGTCCCAGACCGGGTTGTCGCCGACCTTGCCGCCGTACCCGATGTCGGCCGTGTAACCGTCGACGACGGGCGCGCAGTCCAGCACGTACGGCATGCCCTCCTCCAGCTTGCGACCACCCGCGAAGAACTGGAGCGGCGTGTGGAAGTGCCGGAAGGCGGTGCGGTCGCCGAACCAGGCGAACGGGACGTGGAAGTAGTCCTGCACACCCGCCGCGACCAGGCAGGAGCGCAGCTTGGCAGTGGCCTGACGCTCCGTCACACCCGGCTCGATCCAGGCGGCGACCTGCTCGGCGCAGGCGTACGCGAGCTGCTGGGTCTCCCGGAAGCGGTCGAGGTCGTCGGCATCGAAGGCGAAGGGCTTGGGTGCCATGGGTGCTCTCCTTCAGAGATCCAGCACGAGGGTCTCGCCCTCAGGGGCGCGTGAGACGCAGGGCAGCAGGGCCCCGGCGGCGCGGTCCTCCTCGGTGAGCCGGCGGTCGCGGTGTTCGGGGGTGCCGGAGCGCAGCCGCACCTGGCAGGTGCCGCAGAAGCCCTGGTGGCAGGAGTACGGCAGGTCGGGCCGCTGCTCGCGCAGCACGTCCAGCGCGGAGCGGTCGGCGGGGACTTCGAGCCGGGGGCCGTCCTCGCCGAGCTGGAGGGCGAACGGCCTGCCGTCCAGGATCGGTGCGGCGCCGAAGCGTTCGAAGTGCAGCGCGGCGCCGGGCGCGACGGCGGCCTGCACTGCGGCCAGCATCGGGGCCGGGCCACAGCAGTAGACGGCAGCGCCCTTCGGCGCGCGGGCCACCAGTTCGGTCGCGTCGGGAGTGCCGTCGCGGTCGTCGGTCAGCAGCTCGACCCGGCGCGGGTCGAGGGCGCGCAGCTCGTCGCCGTACGGCATCGAGGCGGCGTCCCGGCCGGTGTGGACGAGCCGCCAGTCGAGGCCCCGGCGCTGCGCCTCGCGGGCCATCGGGAGCAGCGGGGTGATGCCGATGCCCCCCGCGAGCAGCAGCACGGCGGGCTCGCCGCAGAACGCGAAGCCGTTGCGCGGGCGGCGGGCGGTGAGGCGGTTGCCGACGTGCAGGCTGTCGTGGATCTCGGCCGAGCCGCCACCGCCGTCGGCGACTCGGCGGACGGCGATGCGGTAGGTCGCGAGGTCGGCCGGGTCGCCGCAGAGCGAGTAGTGCCGCTCGCGGCCCGAGGGCAGCGTGAGCAGCAGCCGGGCACCGGGCTGCCAGGCGGGCAGCTCGTCGCCGAAGGGGGACGCGAGGTGCAGCTCGACCACGTCGGTGGCGATCTCGGTGCGGCGGGTGACGGCCAGCGGCAGCGGCGGCGTCGGCCGGGCCGGCGGGAGGCCCGGCCTGCGGCGCAGCAGCGGCCGGCCGAGCGACGGGTTGTACCAGTCGCTGAACGCGGTGAGCCGCCGGAGGAACCGGTCGGGCCCGGGGCGGCCGTACAGGTCGGGAGGCGGGTTGAGCAGGTCCATCCGGTCAGCTCCGGGTCGGTTGGGGATGCGTTAACCACTAGGGGCGGGCCGGTTGCCTCAGTGTGCCGCTGCGGCGGACCGGGCGGCGGGGGAGGTCGCGAGGTAGCTGATGGCCTGGCTGGAGGAGCCCTCCTGGGTGGGGTGGTAGCGGGGCTTGAAGTACCGGGCGGCGGAGCGGGCCATCCGGCCGGGCTCGGGCAGCAGGCCGCGGCGGGCGATCAGCTGGACCTCGCGCCAGGTGGGGCGGACCCTGCCCCTGAGGGAGGGGTCGGCGGCGAGCAGGAAGCGGACGCCGCGTACCCAGAGGTGGATCAGGACGGGGCCGGCGATGGCCATGCCGCGCACCCGTCGGAGGTAGCCGGGGTCGAGGTGGGTCATCAGGTCGAAGGCGACGCTGCGGTGTTCGACCTCCTCGGCGCCGTGCCAGCGCAGCAGGTCGAGCATGGTCGGGTCGGCCTCGGCGCGGTCCAGGCCGGGCGAGTTGAGAATCCAGTTGCCGAGAAATGCCGTGAAATGCTCGATCGCGGCCACGGCGGCGACCCGCTCGATGATGTGCTCCCGCTGCTGGGCGGGTGTCAGGGTCGGGCGGTCACCCAGCACCCGCTGGAACAGCCAGCTGACCTGTCGGACGTACGGCGCCGGGTCGAGCCCCTGGCCGAGCAGGTGCTCCAGCACCTCCTGGTGCGCCTCGGCGTGGATCGCCTCCTGCCCGATGAACCCGAGCACCTCCTCGCGGAGCTGCTCGTCCGTGATCATCGGCAGCGCGTCCTTGAACAGCCGGACGAACCAGCGCTCCCCCTCCGGCAGCAGCAGGTGCAGCACGTTGATCGTGTGGGTGGCCATCGGCTCGCCCGGAATCCAGTGCAGCGGGAGCTGCCCCCAGTCGAAGCGGACGTCCCGGGGCTCCAGCACGAGGCTGTCGTGGACGTTGGTGGGCTCGGTGGTGCGGGGCATGAGGAGCCTCCTGACCTGCTGGTGGCGGCGGGACCAACAGCAAACTACTCGCGGGTAGACCGACGGACAAGGGTTTCGGCAACTCTTATCGACATCGAGTCTAATAAGCCCGGTCAGCCCGGGAGCCAGCGGGCCTTGTACAGGCTGGCGCCGGCCAGGCGAGTGGTGCCGTCGGGGTGGTGGAAGGTGAGCTTCGAGGTGCACCAGGGGTAGGTGTTCTCGGAGTCGGGGTTGACCGTGAGGATCTCGCCGCTGCGGGAGTCGCTGCCGATGCTCTTGATTCCCGGGCCGTCGATCGAGCGGTCGCCGGGGTAGCGGACGAAGGCGTCGGCGGGGATCGAGTACTGGTACACGTGCCGGTTGGTGGTGACCCAGAGGCGGTCGGGGGCGGCCGGGCCCACGTCGTGGCCGCCGGGGGTGGGCAGCGGGACGGACCGGACGGGCGCGAGGGCATCCCCGGTGGTGAAGGCGGTCAGGGCCCTGTCGCTGAGCACCCAGAGGAGTCGACGGTCGGCGTCCCACTGCACGCCGTGCGCCCCGGCGAGGTCGTACTGGGTGTACCGGGTCGACGAGGAGTAGAGGCGGACGAAGCCCGGATCGCTGGCGACGACCACGAGCCGACCGTCCGGCAGCAGTTCGAGGCTGTGCGGGTTCCCGCCCGGCCGGGCCGCCCAGCGGACCCGCCCCTCGGGGAAGGACACCATCGCGGCCAGCCCGCCGGAGGCGCAGGTGAGCACCCACCCCTCCCCCCGCCACCGCCGGTACTTGGCCTCGTTGACGGCCCACCAACTGCCGTCCCCGCCCAGGCCGTCCCCGCCCAGCCCGAGCACGTCCGCGGCCGACCAGGACCAGAGCGCGAGCCGGGCGGCCGCCGGGCCGCGTACGTCCGCCCGCCCGTCGTGCCAGGGCAGGTCGTTGGGGTCCACCAGGAGGACCCGGCCGCTGGCCTGGTCGGCGGCGAGGACGAGGCTGCGATCGGAGGTCGGCAGCCCCTGCGCGGCGGCCGGGCGGCCTGGCGCGAGGAGTGCGGCGACGGCGGCCCCGACGACCGAGCGCCGGGACGGGACGGGGGCCGGCAGCCAAGTGATCACCGTGCCATGGGATCACGAAGGCCCGTCGGAAGCCCGGATTCACACGGCTCGTCAGACCGCCAGACCGTCAGACCGTCAGACCGCCATCGCGACCATCAGCGGGGCCGCCCGCTCGGCGAGGAGTTCGGCGGCGGCCCGGAGGCGGTGGATGTTCTCGACCGGCATCGAGGTGGCGAGGCAGCCGACCGTGCTGCCTGCCGTGACCGGGACGGCGGCGCAGACGGTGCCGAGGGCGTACTCCTGGATGTCCAGGACGGGGACGGTCGAGGGCTGGCGCTCCAGCCGGTGCATCAGCTGTTCGGCGTCGGTGATGGTGCGGGAGGTGAGTCGGGCGATCGGGTGCCGGGAGAGGTGGTCGCGGCGGCCGTCGTGGTCGAGCTGGCTGAGCAGGCACTTGCCGATCGCGCTGGCGTGGGCGGTGGCCCGGAAGTCGACCCACTCGTGGACGGCGGGGGCGTGGTCGGCGGCCGAGACGGCCTCCACCGAGAGTTCGCCGTCGTGGTAGCGGCTGAAGTAGACGGCTGCGCCCAGCTCGTCCCGGAGTTCGAGCAGCTTCTGGTCGAGCCTCGTCCGCAGCAGCTGCTCGCGGTTCTGGCTGCCGAGCAGCGAGAAGGTGCCGCCGAGCACCCAGGCGCCGTCCTGGAAGCTCAGGTAGCCCTCGACCTCCAGCACCTCGGCCAGCTCCTGGACGGCCACCAGCGGCATCGTCAGCTCGCGGGCCAGCGTGCCGAGCGTGACCCCGCCGGAGTGCCGGTCGACGGCCTCCAGCAGGCGCAGCGCGCGCTGGAGGGTCCGGAACGGGCCCCGGCCGCCCTCGGCCAGCGTGGCCTGACGGTCCCGGCTCTGTGCCGACATGGCGACCCCTTCCGTGGTGCGTCCTGGCGCGCCGACGGGCGGCGAGCCTCTCCAGACTATCCATCGGACGGCCGCTGCACGCCCTGCTCACCGGATATTGACGCAGGTCATGAGGGATTGTCAGGAGGCATATGCCAGAACGGGGATCGACCAGCGGATCGACCGGCGGGCGGACGCCAGAACGGGCCCCTCCCCCACTGTCCGGGGGGAGAGGCCCGTCAGCCGGTCGGCCCGAGGGGTGGCTCGGGCCGACCGATGAGGGTTGGTCAGGTGGTTCAGGTGTCAGCCGGGCTGTGGTCAGCCCTCGTCGCCGGCGCGGAGCTTGGCGACGGCGGCCTCCAGGCGCGCGCCGTACGTCTCGTCGGCGGCGTGGAAGTGGGCGAGGTTCTTCTCGACCACGTCGTCGCGGCTGACCTGCGCCAGGAAGCCCGCGATGTTGTTGATCAGGCGCTCCTGCTCACCGGCCGACATCAGGCGGTAGAGCTCACCGGCCTGGAAGAAGTCGTCGTCCTTGGTGTGGGCCGGGGTGGTGTACGTGCCGGTGTAGCCGTCCAGGCGGACGGGGGCGGCCAGCGCGCTGTCGGTCTGGGCCGGGCCGTCGTACGAGTTGGGCTCGTAGTTCTTGGCGCGGCCGCGGCCGACGGCGGAGAGGCCGTCCTGGCCGTAGTTCTCCGCCTTGGTGGCCCGGGGGGCGTTCACGGCGAGCTGGGTGTGGTTGACACCGAGGCGGTAGCGCTGGGCGTCCGCGTAGGCGAAGAGGCGGCCCTGGAGCATCTTGTCCGGGGAGGCGCCGATGCCGGGGACGAAGTTGTTCGGCGAGAACGCCGACTGCTCGACCTCGGCGAAGACGTTGTCCGGGTTCTGGTTCAGCACCAGGCGGCCGACCTTGACCAGCGGGTAGTCGGCGTGCGGCCACACCTTGGTCAGGTCGAACGGGTTGAAGCGGTAGTTGGCCGCCTCGGCCACCGGCATCAGCTGGACGTAGAGCGTCCAGGACGGGAAGACGCCCCGCTCGATGGCCTGGTGCAGATCACGCTGGTGGCTGTCGGCGTCGGCGCCGAGCACCTCGGCGGACTGGTTGCCGTCCAGCGAGCGCACGCCCTGGTTGGTCTTGAAGTGGTACTTGACCCAGAACGCCTCGCCGGTCTCGCTGACCCACTGGTAGGTGTGCGAGCCGTAGCCGTTCATGTGCCGGTACGAGGCCGGGATGCCACGGTCACCGAAGAGCCAGGTGATCTGGTGGGTGGAGGCCGGCGAGTGCGCCCAGAAGTCCCACACGTTGTCGGCTTCCTGGATGCCGGTGTAGGGGTCGCGCTTCTGCGAGTGGATGAAGTCGGGGAACTTGATCGGGTCCTTGATGAAGAACACCGGGGTGTTGTTGCCGACCAGGTCGTAGTTGCCCTCGGCGGTGTAGAACTTCAGCGCGAAGCCGCGCGGGTCGCGCACCGCGTCGGAGGAGCCGAGCGCACCGGCGACGGTGGAGAAGCGCAGGAAGACGTCGGTGCGCTTGCCCACGGCCGAGAGGAAGTCGGCCTTGGTGTACTGCGAGACCTCGTCGGTCACCTCGAAGTACCCGTACGCGCCGGAGCCACGGGCGTGCACGACGCGCTCCGGGATGCGCTCACGGTTGAAGCGGGCGAGCTTCTCGATGAGCTGCTGGTCCTGGATGAGCAGCGGGCCGTACTCGCCGGCCGAGGCCGAGTTCTGGTTGTCGGCGATCGGGGCGCCGGATTCCGTGGTCAGGATCTTCGACATGACGGGTCCTTCTGAGGAGAGGCGGTGCAAGGAGAAGAGGTTCTTTCCGGCCGGACGGTCGGACGGTCGGATCAGACGCCGAGCAGGCGCCAGATCGAGGACCGGCGGCGGGAGGCGTGCTCACCGTCGGGGCCGTCGGTGGGCTGGAGGGCCGTGACGGCGGCGGTGGTCGCGGCGGCGTCCGCGAGCGGGCGGGCGGCGGTGAGCGCGGTGGCCTCCGCCGGGTTCAGGCCGGCCTCGGTGAGTGCGGTCTCGGCCTCGGCGGCCGGGAGGGCGTTGAACCAGCGCAGCGCGAGGGCGGCACGGCCGGCCTCGGTGAGCTTGCCGGTGAGCCGCAGGCGGGCCAGGCCGCCGTCGGGGTAGACGTTGATCCGCACGTGGGTGACGGTGCGTCCGCCCGCGAGGCGGTAGCGGTGGCGGGTGTCGGGCTGGAGCCGCGTACGGGGGAGGATCTCGAACCAGCCATCAGCGTCGTCGGACGGGTTGCCGCCGTTCGAGGCGTCGTAGCCCACCAGGTCGGCCCAGCCGGGGGCGTTGGCGACGAAGTGGGTGGTATCCACCTCGGCGGCAAGGACCTCGCCGCCCCCGGCCAGGGCGATCTGTACCCAGTCGTTGGCCTTGTCGCGCCGACGCCGGGTCTCCCAGCCCTCGCCCATGACGGAGGCTCGGCCGGGAGAGTTCAGGTTGTGCGGGGAGGAGAAGTAGCGGTCCGAGGCGGCCTCGGCCACGCCGCCGAACTCCTGCGCGGCGAGGTCGAAGGTCAGACCGTCGAGGTCGCGCGGGTCGGGCAGCACCTCGCCGTGCACCCGCAGACGGGCGACGCCGCCGTCGGGCCAGATGTTGAGGCGGACGTGGGTGTAGCGGGTGTCGTCCTCGACCGCGAACTCGTGGGCGGTGTTGCCCTGGAGCGCGGTACGAGGTACCAGGTCGACCCACTCGGCCGCGTCCAGCTCCTCCACCGACGGCACGCCCGGGATGGAGGCGCCCTGGACGGAGCCGGACTCGGGGTAGTTGCCGGTGAAGTGCGCGGTGTCCACGATCACGCCGCGGATGACGCCGCCGACGCCGAGCCGGACGACCGCCCAGTCGTGGTCCTCGTCGGTCGGGTGCGGCTGCTCGGCGGAGACGCCGCGCCGGCGCTTGCTCTCCCAGCCGTCCATGATCTGGCCCTTGTGCCCGAAGGTGTGGGCACGGAACTCGGCGGGCTTGGCGACGAGCAGGTTCTCCGCGTCGGCGAAGGTGTCCTCGTTGGTCGCCACCACACCGGCCCCGAGCAGCCGGGACGCCAGGTTGACCAGCTCGGTGAAGGGAGCGCTCGGTATCTGACTGGTACTCATCTGAGTCTCTCCTAGTGACGAGTGATCTGACGGCCGAACGGCTCGGCGTCCACGTCGACGACCCGGCCGCGGAGCCAAGTGGTGCGGACGACCCCGGTCAGCGTCTTGCCCGCGTACGGGGTGACGGGGTTGCGGTGGTGCAGCTCTTCGGCGTGCACGGAGAATGCGGCGTCGGGGTCGAAGGCGACCAGGTCGGCGTCGTTGCCGACGGCGATGGCGCCCTTGGTGCCGGTCAGGTCGACCAGCGAGGCAGGCCCGGAGGACATCCAGCGGACGACGTCGACGAGCGAGTGGCCGCGCTTGCGGGCCTCCGTCCAGATCGCCGGCAGCCCGAGCTGGAGCGAGGCGATGCCGCCCCAGGCGGCCGCGAAGTCGCCGCTGCCGCCGTAGCGCTGGAGCAGCTTCAGATCCGGGGTGGAGGGCGAGTGGTCGGAGACGACGGCGATGAACTCGCCGGCCGCCAGCGCCGCCCAGAGCTGGTCACGGTTGGACTCGTCGCGGATCGGCGGGCAGCACTTGAAGGCGGTGTCGCCGTCCGGCACCTCCTCGGCCGCGAGGGTGAGGTAGTGCGGACAGGTCTCGGCGGTGACCTGCACGCCGTCCGCGCGGGCCTGGCGCAGCAGCGGCAGCACGGCCGCCGAGGAGACGTGCAGGATGTGGACCCGGGCGCCGGTGCGGCGGGCCGTGTCGAGCAGCCGGGCGACGGCGGCGGCCTCGGCATCGTCGGGGCGGGAGGCGAGGAAGTCGCGGTAGTGCACGCCGGGCTGCTGCGGGGCGGCCTCCAGCACAGCCGGGTCCTCGGCGTGGATGATCGCCAGCGCGCCGATCCGGGCCTGCTCGGCGAGCGCGAGCTCGAGGTCGGCCTGCTCGACGTGCGGGAACTCGTCCACCCCGGAGGGGGCGAGGAAGCTCTTGAAGCCGAAGACGCCCGCGCGGTGCAGCGGTTCGAGGTCGGCGGCGTTGCCGGGGATCGCGCCGCCCCAGAAGCCGAGGTCGACCCAGGCCTGACCCTCGGCGATCTTCCGCTTGGTCTCCAGGCCGTCGACCGTGGTGGTCGGCGGGATGGAGTTGAGCGGCATGTCGATGACGGTGGTGACGCCACCGGCGGCTGCGGCCCGGGTGGCGGTGGCGAAGCCCTCCCACTCGGTGCGGCCGGGCTCGTTGACATGCACGTGGGTGTCGACCAGGCCGGGCAGCAGGGCCACCGAGCCGAGGTCGGTGATCCGGTCTCCGGCGAAGGTGCCGTGGTCGGCGACGGCGACGATCTTCCCGTCCCGGACCAGGACGTCAGCGGGGCGCTCACCCTCCGGCAGGACCACGCGGCGGGAGCGGATCACCACCGTCGCGGACGGCGTCTCGCTGAGGGACATCTGGACCTCCGGGAAGGATGTACGGCTTGGGGGTCGTCGAAGGCGGGCAGGCAGTCGCCGCACGGCAGTTGGGAAGTCTGATGATCGGACTTCCACTGCGATTGCTCGGAGCCTAGGCCCGCCTTCAACAAAACGTCAATGTAGGAACGTACGAGGGCTCTGTCAGCTTCCGGTCAGCCCGTGAGGAGGTCGGCCGCCAGCCGCTCCCCCGCGACCTCGGCCAGCTCCGCCGCCCGGGTCATGCTGTCGCCTGGCTGCTCGGCGAGGTCGGTCAGCGCGTACGCGGCGACGAAGCCCGCCGACCGCCACTGGTCCTCGGACAGCTCCAGCCGCCCTGCCACTGCGGCTACCCGAACCCCCGCCCGGGTAGCCGCCGCGGCAACGCCGGCGGGAGCCTTGCCATGGAGCGTCTGCGCGTCCAGGCAGCCCTCGCCGGTCACGACGAGGCGTGCCCCACGCACGGCCTCGTCGAAGCCCAGCAGTTCGAGCAGGAGCTCGATGCCGGGTCGCATGGTGGCGCCGAGCAGGGCGAGGGCCGCGAAGCCCACTCCGCCTGCCGCCCCGGCGCCGGGGGCGTCCCGGAAGTCCCGCCCGGTGGCGTCGCGGACGACGTCCGCGAACCGGGTCAGGCCCTCCTCCAGGATCACCAGGTCATCGCCGTCCGCGCCCTTCTGGGGGCCGTAGACGGCCGTCGCACCGCGCGGCCCGAGCAGCGGATTGTCGACGTCGCAGGCGACGACGATCTCCACCCCCGTGAGGCCGTCCGCGAGCGAGCCGAGCTCGATCCGGGCCAGCTTGCGCAGCGCGCCGCCGCCGGGCGCGAGCTCCGCGCCCTCGGCGTCGTACAGGCCGACGCCGAGCGCCTGGACCATGCCCGCGCCGCCGTCGGTGCAGGCGCTGCCGCCGAGGCCGAGCACGATCCGCTTGGCGCCCTGACCGAGGGCGCGGGCGATCAGCTGGCCGACACCGTACGAGCCGGCCCCGAGCGGGGCCGTCCGGCCGCCGGGCAGCCGGGCCAGGCCCGAGGACTGCGCCAGCTCGACCACTGCAGTGTCACCGCGCACGGCGATCGCGGCGTCCACCGGCAGGCCGGTCGGCCCGGCCACCTTCGCCGGTACGCGGGTGAAGCCCGCCGCCAGCGCGGCGGCCAGGGTGCCCTCGCCGCCGTCGGCGACCGGCAGCTCGCGGATCTCCAGCTCCGGCGCGACGCGGCGGATGCCGTCCGCGATCCGGGCGGCCACCTCCGCGCCCTCCAGCGTGCCCTTGAACTTGTCGGGGGCGACGACGACATGACCCTGAGTGGGGGTGGCGGGCATGGCGTGGGCCTCACTTCCGGTACGGGTTGATCTGGAGCTGGGTGCTGCTACCGAGTCTGTACGTAAAACCTCGGGAAAGTCGGGGTGCGACCCCCTCCCCGCCGTTCCTCTCGTCCCGCTTCCGACGTACGAGAGGCTCCCCTCGGCGAGGGAGGGGGCCGGGCGATGCGCGCGGCACGACCGAAGTGCCCCCGGGAGGGGTGGCGCGCGTCGCCGGTCTGGCACGGTCAGCAGGAGAACGGTTGAGCACCAGCTCTCCTGCCGACCGAACTGAGCCTCCTGGTGACGCGGGCACGACCGGACAGGTACACGCCACCAGGAGGAGCTTGGAGGGACTAGATCGTGCGGCCGGAGAGCCGCTCGACGCCGCGCAGCAGCGCGGAGTGGTCCAGCGAGCCGTCACCGTTGGCGCGGGCCGAGGCGACCAGCTGGGCGACGACCGCGCCGACCGGCAGCGCCGCGCCCACGGCGCGGGCCGCGTCGGTGACGATGCCCATGTCCTTGTGGTGCAGGTCGATCCGGAAGCCCGGGGCGAACTCGCGGTTCAGCATGTTGGCCTTCTTGCGGTTCAGCACGGTCGAACCGGCCAGCCCGCCGCCGAGCACGTCGAGCGCGGCCTCCAGGTTGACGCCCGCGTTCTCCAGGAAGACCACCGCCTCGGCCAGGACCTGGATGTTGACGGCCACGATGAGCTGGTTGGCGGCCTTCACGGTCTGGCCGGCACCGGCCGGGCCGACGTGGATGACCGTGGTGCCCAGCGCGTCGAAGAGCGGCTTCGCCTCGGCGAAGTCGGCCGCGTCGTCGGCACCGACCATGATCGAGAGCACCGCCTCGACCGCACCGGCCTCGCCACCGGAGACCGGCGCGTCCACGGTGCGGACGCCCTTCTCCTTGGCGGCCGCGGCGACCTTGATCGAGGTCTGCGGGGTGATGCTGGACATGTCGATCACGAGCGTGCCGGGCTTCACGTTCTCCAGCACACCGCCCTCACCGAGGATGACCTGCAGCACCTGCGGGTCGGCGGGGACCATCGTGATGACGACCTCGGCGTCCTTCACCGCGTCGGCGATGCTGCTCGCGCCGTGGCCACCGGCCGCCACCAGGGCGTCGATCGCGGACTGCTGGAGGTTGAAGCCGGTGACGTGGTGCCCGGCCTTGACCAGGTTGGCGGCCATCGGGCTGCCCATGATGCCGAGGCCGATAAAGGCGATCTTGCGGGAGGCGCTCATCGCGTCGCGTTCCTTACGTACGGGGGGAGGGAGAGGTGCAGCTCAGACTGCTCTGGCGGCTTGCGCCGCTCAGCCGCGCAGGTCGCGCGGGAGCCACTCGAAGCTGTCGGCGCTGACGCCGGTCGACGGGCGGTACTCCAGCCCGATCCGGCCGGTGTAGCCGGCGGCGGTCAGCCGGGCGAAGAGGTCCTCGAAGTCGAGGGTGCCGGTGCCCGGCTCGTTGCGGCCCGGGTTGTCGGCGATCTGCACGTGGCCGAAGCGGTCGGCGTAGGTGTCGATGACCTGCACGAGGTCCTCGCCGTTGACCGCCAGGTGGTAGAAGTCGCAGAGGAACTTGGCGTTGCCCAGGCCCGTGGCGGCGTTGACCTTGTCGACGATCTCGACGGCGGCCTTCGCGGTGTGCAGCGGGTAGTCCGGGGCGTCGTTCCGGTTCAGGGCCTCGATCAGCAGGACGGCGCCGATGGCGTGCGCGGCCTGCGCGGCGAGGGTGAGGTTCTCCAGGGCGAGAGCGTCCTGCTCCGCCGGGTCCACGCCCTCGACCCGGTTGCCGTAGAGGGCGTTGAGCGCCTTGGTACCCAGCGACTCGGCGAGCGCGATGCTGACCGGGAGGTTCTCCCGGAAGCGCTCCTTCTCGGCCGGCACCGAGAGGGTGCCCTTGGCGCCCTTGGTGAGGTCGTCGAGGAAGTTGAGGCCGGTGAGCTGCACACCCGCGTCGGTGAAGGCCTTGCGGAGCTCGTCCAGCTCGGCCTGCGAGGGGGTGTGGTCCGCACCGAACGGCCACCACAGCTCGGCGGCCGTGAAACCGGCGGCGGCCGCGGCGGCGGGGCGCTCCAGGAGCGGAAGCTCACTGAACAGGATCGACAGGTTGACCGTATAGCTCTGCTTGGAAGCGGCAGTCACGTCAATCACCTTTCACTCTTCCGTACATCCAACTTCCACGATCCGGAAGAGGGATTCTGCTTGGTGGAAGCTTGCTCCGGGAACCGAGGAGGTGTCAAGGCCGCCGCAACATTTTGTTGAAGCAGTCGCCCGCCCCCTCCCATCTGCGGGCCCGCTCGATACAGTGAGCGAGTGCGATTGATGGTGGAGTTCACGACAGAACCGTTCGAGCTGGACACGTTCCCCGAGCACGCGGTGGCCGCGCAGCGGGTCGTCGACGAGGCCGGGCTGGCCGTCGCCGTCGGCCCGTTCGGCACGGGTGCCGAGGGCGAGGCCGAGCAGATCCTCGCGGCGGTGACCAAGCTGCTGCACGAGACCCTGGCCGCCGGGGCGACCCGGATCTCCGTCCAGGTCAGCGTGCTGACGGAGGACGGCAGCAAGGACGGCGACAAGGACAACACCCCGGAAGGAGTGGGTACGCAGTGAGCAACGCCCTGGAACACCCGCTCGCCGCAGCGATAAAGCCGCTGCTCGACGCGGTCGGCGCGACTCCCGTCCCGGTCGCCGAAGCGCGCCCGGAGGACGTGGTGCTGGAGTGGGACGGCGCCCCGGCGGTCGCCGTGCGCCTGCCGCACCTCAGCAGCGCCCTCGACCGCATGCTGGCGGAGATGACCCGCCAGTTCGACGGCCGCCCGCTGGCCGATCTGGACCGCTGGGAGAAGCAGCGCGTGGTCGCCCTCCTGGAGGAGCGCGGCGCGTTCACCGTCCGCCACGGGGTGGAGACGGTGGCCTCGGCCCTCGGCGTCAGCCGGTTCACGGTGTACAACTATCTGAACCGCCAGGACGGGACGGCCAAGAGCTGACCCGCGAGCGCCGGCCCTGCGGTCGGCTTCGCCCAGTCTGTCCCACCTGACACACCGGGCACATTTGGCGAATCGCACACGAAAGTGGCCGGTCAGGGGCCTCTGCCCAAAACGTAACCACCAACCGTTCAACAAAGTGTTGACGGCCGGGGGTGGTCGATCTAGCTTTTGCGGGTGGCACCACTCTTCAGGAGGTCCACCCGTGACCAACCACCCCCTTCCGTCCTCCGACGCGACCACCGCCCTCGAGGCGCTGGCGGCGGCACCCGCCGCCGAGCTGACGAAGACCCTGCTGGAGATCTGTTCCAGCCCCAGCTGGGCCGAGGCCGTCGCCGGCTCCCGGCCCTGGGCCGACCGCGCTGCACTGCTGGCCGCCAACGCGGCCGCGATGGCTGCGCTCACCACCGGTGACCTGGCCGACGCGATGGCCGGGCACGCCCGGATCGGCAAGCCCAAGGCGGGCGACGCCACCTCCGAGCGCGAACAGGCCGGCATCCAGGGAGTGGACTCCGCTCTCCTCGATGAACTGCACGAGGCGAACGCCGCCTACGAGGCGAAGTTCGGCCACGTGTTCCTGATCTGCGCGACCGGCCGCACCGCGGCCACCATGCTCGGCTCGCTCCGCGAGCGCTACCCGAACGACGCCCCCGCCGAGGCGGAGATCGTCCGGGGCGAGCTGCGCAAGATCAACGACATCCGCATCAACCGCCTGCTGGACGAGTACGTCGGCTGACGGCTCGTCACTTCTGCCAAAGTTAAGGTCTCTTCACCCATGACTGGCATCTCCACGCACGTGCTCGACACCAGCCTCGGCCGCCCGGCCGAAGGTGTCCCGGTCGAGCTCGCACTGCACACCGAGGGTGGCTGGCAGGTGCTCGGCACCTCCGCCACGGACTCCGACGGCCGGGCCAAGGACCTGCCGGCCGTGGAGGCGGGCTCGGTCGTCCGGCTCCTCTTCGACACCGCTGCCTACTACGCGCAGAAGTCGGACGAGCAGCCGTTCTTCCCCGAGGTCTCGATCGTCTTCACGGTCGCACCCGCGCAGCACCACTACCACGTGCCGCTGCTGCTCAACCCGTTCGGATACTCGGTCTACCGCGGAAGCTAGACCGCGAAAAGCTTAGGAGCCACGCCATGGCCCACGTGCTCGGTCAGAACCAGTACGGCAAGGCGGAGAACCGCATCGTCCGCGTCTACCGTGACAGCACCCGTCACGAGATCAAGGACCTGAACGTCTCGGTCGCCCTCTCCGGTGACCTCGACGACGTCCACCTCACCGGCTCCAACGCCAACTGCCTGCCCACCGACACCACCAAGAACACCGTCTTCGCGTTCGCGAAGGAGTACGGCATCGAGTCGGCGGAGGCCTTCGGCATCACGCTGGCGAAGCACTTCGTCGACAACAACGAGCCGATCCACCGCGCCCGGATCCGGATCGAGGAGTACACCTGGGACCGGATCAAGACCCCGGACAGTTCCTCGCGCTTCATCGGCTCCGAGGAGGTCGGGCACTCCTTCTCGCGCAACGGCGGTGAGACCCGGACCTGCGAGATCACCTACGACGGCACCACCGTCCAGGTCATCTCGGGCCTCAAGGACCTGGTGGTCATGAACACCACCAACTCGGAGTTCTGGGGCTACATCAAGGACCAGTACACCACCCTGAAGGAGGCCTACGACCGCATCCTGGCGACCCAGGTGACGGCTCGTTGGAAGTACTCCTTCAGCGGCGCGGAGGGCGAGGCCCAGCCGAACTGGAACCGCTCCTACGCCCACGTACGCCGCCACATGCTGGAGGCGTTCGCCGAGACCTACTCGTACTCGCTGCAGCAGACCCTGCACGCCATGGGCACCCGGGTGCTGAACAACCGCGCCGAGGTGGACGAGGTCCGCCTGGAGCTCCCGAACAAGCACCACTTCCTCGTCGACCTGGAGCCCTTCGGCCTCAAGAACGACAACGAGGTGTACTACGCCGCGGACCGCATGTACGGCCTGATCGAGGGCACCGTGCACCGCGAGGGCGTCGTACCGGTCATCCCGGTCGCCTGACCCAGCACCACCCCATGACTCCCGCCCGGCACCGCTGCACCCACCAGGCCCACAGCTCTGGACGGTACCGGACGGGCCCTTGCACCACCTGTTTCTCCACCCCCACCAACCGGAGATCGTGCTCGCCTCGCGGCGGCCGGCCCGGGGAGCTGGAGAAGCCGCCCGGGGGACCCTTGCTCCGCCGTCCCGCCCCCGGACCCTCTCCAGCGCCGCGGGCGCGCCGAGAGCCACGAGCACAAGAGGGGCTCGACATGGCACTCCGCTTCACCCGTACCAAAGACGGCGGTTCCACCCCTTCCAGACCTTCGGGTCCGGACGGTGTGTCAACCAACCTCCCCGATGCACCGTCCGGACACGAAGTCCCCAGTGTCCACCCCGTGGAC
Source organism: Kitasatospora sp. McL0602 (assembly GCF_052076145.1). Classification (NCBI taxonomy): domain Bacteria; kingdom Bacillati; phylum Actinomycetota; class Actinomycetes; order Kitasatosporales; family Streptomycetaceae; genus Kitasatospora; species Kitasatospora sp. McL0602. The sequence goes on from NZ_CP197246.1 coordinate 955,797, forward strand.
GAGCTGCTGCCCCCGGTGAAACTCATCAGCACCGGTCTCCAGCACGTCGCCGCGATGTACGCGGGCGTAGTAGCGCCCCCGCTCATCGTCGGGGCCGGCGTGGGTCTCACCCCCGCCGAGCTCGCCCTCCTGATCTCGGCCAGCCTGTTCACCGCGGGCCTGGCCACCCTGCTCCAGACGCTCGGCGTGTGGCGCATAGGCGCACGGCTGCCGTTCGTGAACGGCGTCTCGTTCGCCGGGGTCGCGCCCATGATCGCGATCGCCAAGGAACACGGCCCGAAGGACGCCCTACCGGTGATCTTCGGAGCAGTGATCGTCGCGGGGGTCCTGTGCTTCCTCGCGGCACCGTACTTCTCCAAGCTCATCCGGTTCTTCCCGCCGGTCGTCCAGGGCACCGTGATCACCCTCATCGGGGTGTCCCTGCTGCCGGTCGCGGTCAACTGGGCCCGTGGCGGTTCACCCGCCGCACCCGGTTTCGGCTCCATGCGGGCCATCGGACTCGCCGCGTTCACCCTCGCCGCGGTCGTCCTCTGCAACAAGCTGCTCCGCGGCTTCTGGCAGCAGCTCTCGCTGCTCGTCGGGCTCGCCGCCGGCACGCTGCTCGCCTTCCCCCTCGGTCTCGCCGACTTCGGCGCGGTGCGGGACGCGCAGGTCTTCGCGCTCCCCTCGCCGTTCCACTTCGGCGCCCCGATGTTCGACGCGGCGGCGATCACCTCGTTCTGCATCGTCATGGTGGTCTCGATGACCGAGTCCACCGCCGACATGCTGGCGCTGGGCCAGATCGTCGAACGCGAGGCGGACGAGCGCACGCTGACGGCCGGTCTGCGGGCCGACGGGCTGGCCACCGCACTCAGCCCCGTCTTCAACGGCTTCGCCTGCAGCGCCTTCGCCCAGAACATCGGGCTGGTCGCACTGACGAAGATCCGCAGCCGCTTCGTGGTCGCGGCCGGCGGCGGGATCCTGATCCTGCTGGGTCTCTTCCCGGTGCTCGGCTCGTTGGTGTCACTGGTGCCGCAGCCCGTCCTGGGCGGCGCCGGGATCGTGCTCTTCGGCACGGTCGCGGCGAGCGGCATCCGGACCCTGGCGGAGGCCGGGATGGAGTCCAGCGGCAACACCATCCTGGTGTCCGTCTCGCTCGGGATCGGCATCGTCCCGATCGCCGTCCCGGACTTCTACGAGGCCTTCCCGGAGGCCGTCCGCACCCTGATGCACTCCGGGATCTCGGCCGGCTGCGTGATGGCCGTCCTGCTCAACCTGCTCTTCCACCACGTCGGTGCCGCCCGTAGGGCCCCAAACCCGGAGGCACCCGGCGCGACGGTGCCAACGGCGACACCGTCCTGACCGGTCGGGGGCGCGTACCGCTCATTACGCGCCCCCGACCCTCCCCCATAGGAGACACACCATGGCAGTCCAGCCCCCGCCCGCCGACCAGCGGATCGTGATCGAGAACGTCGCGATCGCGACGGTCGACGCCAACGACACCGAGTACGCCCGCGGCCACGTCGTCGTGCTCGGCAACAAGATCGAGTCGGTCGGCAACGGCCCCGCCCCGCAGTGGCTGGACAACGTGGTGCGCCGGGTCAACGGCGAGGGCCACCTGATCACCCCGGGCCTGGTCAACACCCACCACCACTTCTACCAGTGGATCACCCGGGGCCTGGCCCAGGACAACATCCTCTTCGACTGGCTGGTCGCGCTCTACCCGACCTGGGCCCGGATCGACGACAAGCTGGTGCACGCCGCCGCCCAGGGCTCGGCCGCCGCCCTGCTCAAGTCCGGCTGTACGACCGCCTCGGACCACCACTACGTGTTCCCGAAGGACGGCGGCGACATCCTCGGCGCCGAGATCGAGGCCGTCCAGGAGCTCGGCATGCGCTTCACCGCGCTGCGCGGCTCGATGGACCGCAGCAAGAAGGACGGCGGCCTGCCGCCGGACCACGCGGTCGAGAAGACCGAGGACATCCTGATCGCCTCCGAGGCCGCCGTCGACAAGTACCACGACGCCTCCTTCGACTCGATGCTGCAGATCGCCATCGCGCCCTGCTCCCCCTTCTCGGTCTCCACCGAGCTGATGCGCGAGGCCGCCCTCCTCGCCCGCCGCAAGGGCGTACGCCTGCACACCCACGGCTCCGAGACGGCCGAGGAGGAGCAGTTCTGCAAGGAGCTGTTCGGCATGGGCCCGACCGACTACTTCGAGTCGACCGGCTGGCTCGGCGAGGACGTCTGGATGGCGCACTGCGTCCACATGAACGACTCGGACATCGCCAAGTTCGCCGAGACCGGCACCGGTGTCGCGCACTGCCCGTCCTCCAACGCCCGCCTCGCGGCCGGCATCGCCCGCGTCCCGGACATGCTGAAGGCCGGTGTCCCGGTCGGTCTCGGCGTCGACGGCACCGCCTCCAACGAGTCGGGCGAGCTCGGCACCGAGCTGCGCAACGCGCTGCTGATCAACCGCCTGCACGGCCGCCCGGACGCGCTGACCGCCCGCTCCGCGCTGCGCCTCGGCACCATGGGCGGCGCCCGGGTGCTCGGCCGTCACAACGAGATCGGCTCGATCGAGGTCGGCAAGCTCGCCGACCTGGCGCTCTGGAAGATCGACGGCATCATGCACTCCTCGATCGCCGACCCGGTCGCCGCCCTCTCGCTGGGCGCCCTGCCGCCGCTGGCGCTGCTGCTCGTCAACGGCAACCCGGTGGTCGAGAAGGGCCTGCTGACCACCGTCAACGAGGAGAAGATCGCCCAGGACTGCGCCCGCGCAGCCAAGGAGCTGGCCGCCCGCGGCTGACCCACCCCGAAGACTCCGGGCCGCGCCTGGGACGGCGCGACACCCGGACTCCGCCCCCGCTCGGGAGACCGCGCGGGGGAACGGAGAGCAGCCCCGGACTCACGGCGAGAGTCCGGGGCTGTCACACGTGAACTTACGGGTAACTTGCGAGTAACCCTCAAAAGAAGCTCTGGGAATCGGCTCCGGGGTTACCAAATCCCGGATGTCCGGGTTTGCTACCCGTCATGAGCACGGAAACCAAGCCCTCCAGCATCAGCCCGCCCACCCCCGGCGACGGCCACCTCCAGGCCGGTCTGAAGAACCGCCACCTCTCCATGATCGCGATCGGCGGGGTGATCGGCGCCGGCCTCTTCGTCGGCTCCGGCGCCGGGATCGCCTCCACCGGCCCCGGCATCCTGCTGTCGTACGCGCTGGCCGGGGTGCTGGTCGTGATGGTGATGCGGATGCTCGGCGAGATGGCCGCGGCGGACCCGCAGAGCGGCTCGTTCTCGGCGTACGCGGACCGCGCGCTCGGCCGGTGGGCCGGGTTCACCATCGGGTGGCTGTACTGGTTCTTCTGGGTGGTCGTGCTCGCCGTCGAGGCGACGGCCGGGGCGAAGATCCTCAACGGCTGGCTGCCGGGCGTCCCGCAGTGGGCCTTCGCGCTGATCGTGATGGCCGTGCTGACCGCCACCAACCTCTTCTCGGTCTCCTCGTACGGCGAGTTCGAGTTCTGGTTCGCGGGCATCAAGGTGGTGGCGATCGCCGGCTTCATCGTGGTCGGCGTGCTCGCCGTGCTCGGCCTGCTGCCCGGCACCCACGCCGTCGGCGCCAGCAACCTGACCGGCCACGGCGGCTTCCTCCCGCACGGCGTCGGCGCGGTCTTCACCGGCATGCTGACCGTAGTCTTCGCCTTCATGGGCAGCGAGATCGTCACCCTGGCCGCCGGCGAGTCCGCCGACCCGGAGAAGGCCGTCAGCAAGGCCACCAACAGCGTGATCTGGCGGATTGGCGTCTTCTACCTGGGCTCGATCGCCATCGTCGTCACCCTGCTGCCCTGGGACTCGGCCTCGGTCAAGTCCAGCCCGTACGTCGCCGTGCTGGAGCACGTCGGCATCCCCGGCGCGGCGCAGCTGATGAACGTCATCGTGCTCACCGCCGTGCTGTCCTGCCTCAACTCCGGCCTCTACACCGCCTCCCGGATGGCCTTCTCGCTCGGGCGGCGCGGCGACGCGCCCCGGGCCTTCGCCAAGGTCTCCGGGCGGGGCGTGCCGCGCACGGCGATCCTCGCCTCGGTGGTCTTCGGCTTCGTCGCGGTCTTCTTCAACTACACCTACCCGGACAGCGTCTTCCAGTTCCTGCTGAACTCCTCCGGCGCCGTCGCGCTCTTCGTCTGGCTGGTGATCTGCTTCTCGCAGCTGCGGATGCGCAAGATCATCGAGCGGGAGAGCCCCGAGCGCCTCACCGTCCGGATGTGGCTCTACCCCTACCTAACCTGGGCCACCATCGGCCTGATCGCCTTCGTCGTGGTCTACATGTTCACCGACCACGACGGCCGCATCCAGATGATCCTCTCGCTGGTGGCGGCCGCCGTGGTACTGGTGGCGGCCGCCGTCGTGGCCCGCCGCCGCCGGTCCGTCAGTGGTGGAAGCTGACCTCGGGGAAGGCCGACGACGGGCCGTCGAGCAGCGGCTGCGGGATGCCCCGCAGCTGCTGGTCGAAGAAGGCCGCGACGTAGCTGCGGGTGAGCTGCACCGACCGCTCGGCACCGATCGTGGTGCCGGGCGGCGAGGGGATGCCCACCTTCTCGGCGAGGACCGGTATGTCGGTGAAGCTGCCGTGGTTCGACCCGGCGACGGTGATCCAGCGCTTCCAGCCGTCCAGCTTCGCCCAGGCGTCCACCCAGCTCGGGTCCTGCTCGCCGCCCAGGTCGTGGTTGACCATCAGGAAGGGGCGGCCGCCCAGGCCGGCGGCGGGGACGGGCTCGAACATCGTGCCGTCCAGGTTCACCCCGGCCAGCACCCGCTTGTCGGCGGCCATCGTGGTGGAGGCAGCGGCGCCGCCGATGGAGTGCCCGGCCATGCCGATCCGGCCGGGGTCGATCATGTGGGCGTACTTCCAGGCCGGCTGGTGGTGGCCGGTCAGCTCGTCGATCACGAAGGACATGTCCTTCGCCCGGCTCTGCTCGATGACCCCGGGGCCACCGGCGGGAGGCGTGTCGCAGATGGCGCAGGTGAGCGTCTTCCCGTCGGGGAAGGTGGTGCCGGCGTTCTCGTAGGTGTGGTCGACGAGTGCGACGACGTAACCCCGGCTGGCCAGGTCCTCGGCGAGGCTGGTGAGTTCGGTGCGGGGCATCGTGAAGCCGGGCGAGAGCAGCACCAGCGGGTACCTGCCCGGCTGCGGGCGCGCGTCCGTGTGCGACCAGGTGCGGGTCTCGGTGAGCTGCTCGGCCGTGACGGTCGTCCCCGGGAGCTTCAGGTCCAGCATGGCCTGGGCCGCGCCGAGGGTCATGTACGGGGCGGGCCCGCCCGTCCCGGGCCGGGCGGGGTAGTACATCGACACCATCAGCTGGCGCGGCCCGGCTGACGGCACCCACGGGTCCGGCCGGTCCTTGTCGACCAGGTGCAGGATCTCGCGGCCGACCGCGTACTGGCCGGTCGGGCGGGGGAGGTCCGCGTGGACGGCCTCCGGCGCCGTGGCGGAGTGCGCGAACGTGGACGTGGGGACGGCGAGCGCCGGAGCCGCCGCGATCACGGGGAGCGGCAGGACGAGGGCGAGGACGGCAGCGGCGGCCGTGCGGCGGATTCTGTTCATGACCGCAACGCTAGAAGGCAGCACGGAAACTGACGTCCCCTCAGCGGTGTATCCCGTCCGGCCCCCGTCAGACCGGAGGTCTACGATCCGTCCGTCCACAGGACTACGGGTTCCCTACGGGTTGGCATCTGCCGCAGGCACCTGGCAGGGTCTGCTGACACCCACAGACCATGATCGGGAAGGTGCGGGGAGATGGCTGACATACGGATCGAGCCCTGGGCCGAGGGCAACCTCTGGCTGCTGCTGGCCAAGAACACCCCGGAGATGACGGCCCACCTCGGCGGCCCGGAGCCGGAGGAGAAGCTGGCCGAGCGACACCGCCGCTACCTGGAGATGGGCGGCGCGGGCGGCGACGGCACGATGTTCAGCGTCGTCCGGCTCTCCGACGGGGAGACCGTCGGCACGGTCGGCTTCTGGAAGCGCGACTGGCAGGGCGAGACGGTGTACGAGGCCGGCTGGGGCATCCTGACGCCCCACCAGGGCCAGGGCCTCGCGGTCGTCGCCGTCGCGGCGGTGGTCGAGGCCGCCCGCGCGGAGGGCAGGTACCGCAGCGTGCACGCGTACCCGTCCGTCCACAACGCGGCCTCGAACGCGGTGGCCCGCAGGGCCGGGTTCGCCCTGCTGGGCGAGGTGGAGTTCGAGTACCCGAAGGGCAGCTTCAAGCCGTGCAACGACTGGTGCCTGGAGTTGCGGGGGCCGTCGGCGGCGGGCTGAACGAGGTGGCTCAGGGGCGGGGCCGGGGTGGCTGGGCGCACTTCGGGCACGGGGTGAGGTAGTTCCCCTGGTACCCGGCCTCGTGCAGCACCTTGTCGATTCGGGTGGTGGCCGTCGTGGCGCTCTGCCCGGCGGCGACCAACTCGCGTACGGCGGTGAGGAAGAGTGGCATGTCCTTCTGGTCGAGGGCATGTACGCAGTCCTGGCTGCCCTGCCAGGCCTGGGTGGCGACGGCGTGCCAGGCGATCTCGGCCTGGGGGTCGGGCACCCGGAAGTAGTAGCCGTTCTCCCAGCCGGCCACCCGGCCCAGGTCCTCGCAGGTGGGACGGACCTTGCTCAGCTGGGGCCAGCTGATGTCGTTGGCCTTGGTGTCCGCGCGCAGCAGACTGGTGAACCAGTTGGCGTCGGCGACGGCCTGGCTCAGCAGGAAGCCGCCGCCGAGGCGGCGCCAGCTGTACACCTGACCCGCCCTGACCTCGGCGGAGACCGTCACGGGGGTGAGATCCGCCCACTGCCGCGTGTTCCGCTGGGCGATGGCCGGGCTGGCGATGGGGCCGGTCTGCCGCGTCCGGTAGACGGTGTCCGGCACGGCGATCCCCAGCGCCGCCACACAGAGCAGGCTCACGCACAGGCGCCGGACGCCGCGCGAGCCACGGCGCGCCCCCGGCGGGTGCGGGCGCGGCCTCCCTGCCCGGCGCGGCCGCACCCGCCGCAGCAGTGACGCCGTCGCGGCCACCAGGGCGGCGGTGATCGCACCGAGCACCACTGTGCCGGTCAGCATGACGGGGAAGAGGTCCCAGCGCATCAGCTTCCAGGCCGGGCGCCAGGCGCAGCTGCGTTCGAGGGTGTTCAGTGCCCTGACGCACCCGTCCGAGGAGACGAGCAGGAACATCCCGCCGAGCCCCAGCACCGCCGCCGTCCCGGCCGCGATCAGGGTGCCGAGCAGCCGGTGCCGGGAGGAGGCGGTGACGGCGGTGACGGCTGCCACCGCCGTGCCCGCCACCAGAGCCACGAACACCCAGGTCAGGTAGCTCAGCACGTACGGACCGTCGTGGCCCTGCGCCGCTCGCTGCGAGGTGTGCAGGTACGCCTGCACACCGGCCACGCCCACCCAGGCCAGCACCCCGCCGAGCAGGCCCGGCAGCAGCACCCGGCGCAGCCGTGGCAGCGGCTCCCCCGCTGGTGCTGCCGGGGCGCCACCCGCCCATCCAGGGGTGCCGGTGGCGGCCGAACCGAGCGACCAGGCGGCCAGCGGCAGCACCCACAGGGCCGCCACCGAGACCGGAGCCAGCGGCGGGCGGATGAGGTCACCCAGGATCGGCAGCACCACGGCGACGGCGGAGACCATGACGGGGTGCGCCACGGCCGAGCCGGGGAAGACCTGCTCGATCATCCGGCGGATCCCGGCGGTTCCGTACGAGAACCCGCCGACGTACACCATCCCGTTCACCCACCACCAGGTGAACCAGGACGCGAGCACCAGGCACGACGCCACCAGGCTGAGCAGCAGGACCGGGCGGAGCGTCCTCCGGCGCCAACTGGCGGCCCACAGACTGGCGCACTGGGTGACCCACCAGGCGAATGCTCCACCGGCGACCACGGGCAGCAGCAGGAAGTACGGCCGGTCCGGCAGCCAGTTCGGCCCGAAGGCATAGCCGGTGAGCAGCGCGCCGGCCACTGATCCGGCGCCCAGCCACAGCCCCGCCCGGATACCCGTCGGCACCCGGCCCGAGGTCAGGACGGCGTAGACCACCGACCGCCAGAGCGCCACCCCGGCGATCCCGGTGACCAGCGCGGCGGGCGCGAGTGCGACCAGCTGTTCCAGCCCCTCGCTGCCCAGGTTGTACGGCGCCAGGGCGTAGAACAGGTGGAACGCGATCAGGGTCGTGGCGGCCCCGGTCAGGAACATCGGCAGCGCCTGGACACCGAACAGCGCCGCAGGGTCGGTCAGCGCGTCCCGGCGTTGGTGCCAGTGCGGGTGTGTGCTCCACGGCTCCCGGAGCCGGGCGAGGGCGCGCCGGAGGCGGCCGCCCGAGTCGGGCACGGTGACGGCCCAGCTGTGCGGGTCCGCGCCCCAGCGCACTGCGGCCAGGTCGGCGTAGACCTCCCGGCTGCGCAGCACGTCCGCCCGCGCCAGGTGCACCAGGGCGACCATGACGGCGGGGAGCAGCAGGTTCCGGACCGCCGACGGCCCGTTGTCGTGCCAGTTCCACCACCGGAGTTGACTGTGGATGAGGCTGCCCTGCCAGGCCAGGTAGGGGACGAACACGACGGCGAGGAACGTCCGCCACAGGGCGACGGTGGCGTAGGTGATCGAGACGTCCCGGTTGGCGATGTGGGCGAGCTCGTGCAGCAGCACCGCGCGGAAGCGTTCCAGGTCACTTCGCCGGCTGGCGAGCAGGCCGCCGTGCAGACAGACGACCGGCCTACGGGTCCGCCCGAACACCACCGCACCGGTCGATGCGGCAGCCGGGTCGACCACCACCCGCGGCACCCGGGCCAGGCCGGCGGTGGCCGCCAGACCGGCCAGCAGGTCGCCGAGTTCGCCGTCCTGGTCGAGCAGGGCCAGCGGCACGACCCGGCCGCGCCGGGCCTTCCAGGCGGGCAGAGCCAGCAGCAGCACCCCCGCCGCCGCGGAGAGCAGGGCCGGCCATCCGACGATCTCCCACCAGGGCGGTGGCGGCGCGTACTTGGCCAGGCAGGCGAGGAAGGCGACGTCCTGCCCCAGCACCCCGGCCGCCGAGATCGCGTCGCCCCCGCGCACCGGGTCCACCCCCGCCGCGAGCTCGCAGCTCTGGTACCCCAGCACGGAATCGCTGTGCAGGCCGCCGTAGATGGCCGGCAGCATCATCGACCCGCTGGCCGCCAGCAACAGCACCAGCAGCATCGCGAACCGCACGGTCGTGCCCGCACCCAGCGCCCGCTCGTCGATCCGCGGCCGTGGGACGGCGGTGGCCATCGGGGTCACTCACCGACTGCGGGTGCGGCGTCCGGCCCGGCCAGCGCCAGCTTGGCCACCACCGCGTCCGCGAGCTCCTGCGCCCGCTCGGCCGACAGCCCCCGCCGCTGGGCCGTCTCCAGCACCAACTGCTGCACCTCACCCAGCTGCTCGCGGGTCAGCGGCGGGATGGTGACGGGCGGGACGGGGCGCCGGAGGACCTTGCGCAGCGCGGCCTTCACCCCCTTCTCGGCGAGCTCGACCCCGATGCCCGCGATCCGCTTCGCCGCCTCGTCGAGCGCCAGCCAGAGCACCGGCGACACCAGCACGGCGATCTCGCCCATGCCGAACCCCAGCGGTTCGCGCCGCGCGCCCTTGCCGCCGAGCCGTCGCACGACGGTGGCGTCGTCGAACCGGAACAGCCCGTCCACCAGCGGCGTCTCGTCCGGAGCCAGCTCGGCCACGATGTCGCGGACGAGATCGCGCACCCGGGCGCCGTCGGCACCCGGGGAGCCGGACGGGGAACCGGACGTGACAACTGCGGAATCCATGTCGATCCCCCGGGGGTTCGTCGCCTGACCGCGCCTACCGCGCCGACCGCTTCGGTGGCGCAAGCGGCACTCTGGCACGAAACTCCGATGGTTCGGAAGCGGTCTGACTGAACGTCGACAGTTTCGGCACAGTCGTCACGGCGCCGGGGTTCTCACTGCGCCGCCCCGGCCGGTGACGCCCTCGAACGCACCGTCTTCCACGGACAGCACGCCGCGAAGAAGGGCGCCGCACGCCAGAGGTAGGCGCGCCCCACGAGGGCGTCACCGGCCGGCTGCCGGACGCTACCGCGCGTTCCAGAGCTGGGTGTTGCCGCCGTAACAGCCCCACTGCACGAGGCTGGTGCCGTCCGAGTGGCTCCACGAGGCATCGAGACACTTGCCGCTGTCCACGTTCACCATCTCGTACCCTCCCCCCTTGGGGACCGAGTTCCAGAGCTGGGTGTTGCCGCCGTAGCAGGCCCACTGCACGACGGCCGTGCCGTCCGAGTGGCTCCACGAAGCATCGAGACACTTGCCGCTGTCCACGTTCACGACCTCGTACGCTCCGCCCACGGCAACCGTGTACCAACGCTGGGTGTTGCCGCCGTAGCAGCCCCACTGCACGACGGCCGTGCCGTCCGAGTGGCTCCAGGAGGCGTCCATGCACCTACCGCTGTCGACGTTGGCGATCTCCCATCCACTTGCCGCACTCGCCGCCGGGGCCGCGGACAGCATGAGTGTCATCGCCGAGACACCCACGCCGGCAACGGTCGCCGCATAACGCATCTTCTTGGATATTCCGAACATCCCTGGCCTCTTCCCCGTGCCGTGTTGTCGCCTCCGGCTTGAGCCGGGCGACTTGACTGACAGGATTCTGTCAAAGGTGACGTCACTATCGGCTGCCTACGTTTGGCCATTTCGAATTCGGCGACCGGACCGGGTGACAAGAGGTCATATCTCATGACTAGCAGGCAAGTAGCGGGCACCAAGGAGAGGCTTGCCACGCCTGCTGTGAAAGCGGTGACATGGGCCGGAAGCCGATCATGGCCGAGAACCTGCTTGGCGACTCGATGGGCGAGCTGAACTCCGGCACGGGCGACCCAAATGCCCGAATTGGGGCCATCGCGGTCCACCGCGATCGTACTCGAACGCATAGGAAGAAAATCCTCCCATCGCGCACGAAATCCCTTTATCCTACTGTCTCGCGCTCCGCAATCCAGCCCTTCAAGAAGTAGGCCCCATGACCTCCCAGCGGTCCCTTTCCACCGTCGCCGTCAGCCTGCTGCTGGCTCTCACCACCGCGGCCTGCGGCGGCACCGAGAAGCACGCTGCGGCCGACCCGTCCGCCTCAGCGCCGGCGACGGCGACGGCGACTCCGGCACTGACCGAGCTGAGTGGTGAGGAGATCCTCAAGCAGGCGCAGCAGGCGATGGCGCAGGCATCGTCGTTCCGAGAGGTGGGCGAGGTGGCGGACGGGGACGGGAACGCCGCGCTGGACCTGGCTGCGGACAGACAGGGAAACTGCGTCGGCACCGTGCGGGAGCGGAAGGCGGGCGGGTTCGAGGTGCGTCACTCAGCCACCCAGACGTGGATCAAGCCCGATGCCGTCGGCTGGCAGGCCCTGATCGTCAAGCAGGGAGCCTCCGCAGAGGTCGCTACGGCTGTGGCGGGCCGAGTCGAGGGCCGATATCTGACAGCGGGGCCGGGAGATTCGGGCCTGGAGGGGATGACCGAGCTGTGCAGGACGATGTCGGACATCCCCAAGGGACTGGCCGGCGCGACCAAGGTGGTCAAGGGGCCGGTCCAGGTCACCGAAGGTGTGCTGAGCATCAGTCTCACCGTCACGGATGCTGACGGGAGCTCAAGCCAGGTTTACGTGGCCGCCACCGGCAAGCCGTACCTGACGAAGCTCGAGGACCAGGCATCCACCGTTCCCACCCAGATCGTCTTCAGGGACTTCGACAAGCCCGTCACCGTCGAAGCTCCGGCCGCCGATCAGGTCCTCGACACCAAGGCCCTCGGGAAGCAGCTCGGGTAGGCCTGGGCCGGCGGGGCGCGGAGGCGGGCGTCACTCCAGGACCGGCGCCAGGCCGAACCCCGCGACGAGCTCCGGTTCGAGGAAGGTGACCATCCGGGCGATCCCGGTGGGCGTGACGGTGAGCAGCTGGACGCCGTGCCCGTGGTGGAGCCCGTCGCCCTCCCGCCGGTAGATGGCGAGCGCGGGTTGGCCGTTGGCCGTGGTGGGGAGCAGCCGGTTGACGCCGGGGCCGCCGAGGACCGTGCCTTCGATGAAGCGGCCGACGGCCTCGCGGCCACGGAACCAGGTCAGGTGCGGCGGCATCTCCAGCGCGACGTCCTCCCGGAGCAGTCGCAGCAGGCCGTCCATGTCGGCCTGCTCGAAGGCGACGACGTACTGGTCGACCAGTCGGCGGAGTTCCGGCCCGGTCGGCTCGGCGATCTCGTCCTCCAGCGGTGCCAGCCGTTCGAGCTGGGCACGGGCACGCTGCAGGGCGCTGTTGACGGCGGCGGTCGTGGTGTCCAGCAGCTCGGCCGTCTCGGAGGCCCGCCAGGCCAGCACGTCACGCAGGATCAGCACCGCCCGCTGCCGGGCCGGCAGGTACTGCAGCGCGCTGATCAGCGCGAGCCGGACGCTGCCCCGGGCAGCGACGACAGCCGCCGGGTCGGCGAGCGGTTCCACCCACTCGACCCCGGCCGTGGCCAGGACGAGTGGTTGCTCCGGGTCCTCGCTCGGGCCGGCCAGGCCCGACGGCAGGACTCTGGTGCTCCGGTGCCGGAGAGCGGTCAGACAGGCATTGGTGGCGATCTTGTACAGCCAGGCGCGCAGCGAGGACCGGCCCTCGAAACGACCGTACGAACGCCAGGCGCGCAGATACGTCTCCTGCACCAGGTCCTCGGCGTCGTGGATCGAACCGAGCATGCGGTAGCAGTGGACCAACAGCTCGGTCCGGTAGCCGTCGGTGAGCCGGGTGAACTCCTCGTCGCCCTCGGGCATCGGCGTCGCCCCTTCCGTCCGGCGCACCCGCCGCGCATCCAGTGTCCCTGTCATCCTGCCTCCTCCGGCCCGCATGCCCTCGTAGGTGAAGACCGCGCGGGCCGGGAGAACTCATCGGTCGGCTCGGCTCTCAGCTCAGCGCACTCAGCCCCTCCACGCCGAGCAGATAGGCGGGCCGGTCGTGGCCGGGATCACTCACGAGCTCGACGACGGCCTTGCCGACCTGTTCCGGGGTGAGCGTCGGCCCGACCCGGTCGAGGAAGGTCGGGACGTCGACACCCGCGCGCGCCGCGTACGCCGCCACCGCCGTCTCGCCGAGGCCGGTGGCGGGGGTGAGCTTCGGGAGCACCGAGACGAACCTGATGCCCAGGGCCCCGCGCTCGGACTCCTCGCCGGCGTAGGCGGAGACGAACCTCACCGTGGCCTTGGCCCCCGCGTAACCGCCACTGATCGGCGAGCCGAAGACCGCGGCTCCGCTGGAGAGCGCGATGACCACGCTGCCGGGGTCGAGCGGGGCGAGCAGCGCCTCGCGGGTCCAGTGGAACGCCTGCTTGACATCGACCTCCCAGGGGCGGCTGAAGCTCTCCCAGGTGTGGCGGTGGATCGGACGTGACAGCGGGCTCGCCCCCGCGTTGAGCACGAGGACCTGCGGCCGGTACCGGTCGATCAGCCGGCCCGCCACGACGGGATCGGTCGCGTCGGCGGTCACCGGGGTGAAACCGTCACCGAGCTGCGCCTGGACCTCTGCCAACTCCCCGCTGCTCCGGGCCACCCCGACGACCCGGGCCCCTGCCTGGCACAGCGCGGTCGCGACACCGCGGCCGAAGCCCCGGCCCGCGCCGGTGACGAGCGCCGTCGTTCCGGCGATTTCTGTTCCGGCGATTTCTTGCGTGGACATCCCGAACTCCTCGGTCGGTACCGAGAGCGCGCGGGTGCGCGGCCCTCACTGATGAGGACTCCGGGCACGGTCAGGACTCATCGCCGGGACGAGCCCGGAGACCGCGGGGCTCAGGCGGTGCGGCCCAGGGTGGCGAGGTAGGCGCGCCAGCCGCCGTGGGTGGTGATCTCGCGGTGGATGCCGCGTTCGGCCTCGCCCCGGGCGAGGAGCATCGAGAGGCAGGCGCTGCCGTCGGCGAGCTGGATGACGCCGAGCTCCAGCTCGCGGGGTTCGCCGGGGAGGATGACGTCGCGCAGGTGCTCCAGGGAGACGTCGTAGAGCTCGCCCTCGATGGCGGTGGGGGCGGCGGGGTCGGGGTGGAGGCCGGGGCAGACGTCGTCGATGGAGAAGAAGCGGTAGCCGGGGGCGGTGGTGACGGGGCCGATCAGGGCGTCGGCGACCGAGGCGTGGAAGGGGCCGCCGACCATGGCCTGGCCGTTGAAGAAGATACGGGCCATCAGGAGCTCCAGGGGAGGAAAGAACGTCGCGGCCGGGCAGGGCGCCCGGCCGCGACGTACGGACCGGAGCAATCGCCGCCGCCAGTGCTACAGCTTGGCAGGCGGCAGGGCGATCACCGGCGGATAGATTGTGGGCAGTCCAGCAGGGCCGGTCAGTCCAGCAGGGCGAGCGCGGGCAGGGTCAGGAAGTCCGCGAAGTCCTCCGCGAGCGAGACCTGCTCGAACAGCTTGGCGGCCTCGGCCCAGCGCCCACCGGCGTACGCCTCGTCGCCCAACTCGGCACGCAGCGCGGCGAGTTCCTCGGCCACCAGCCGGTGGACGAGCGCGGCCGTGGCCTTCTCGCCGGTGTCGCCGAGCACGACGCCGTTGTGGATCCACTGCCAGATCTGCGAGCGGGAGATCTCGGCGGTGGCGGCGTCCTCCATCATGTTGAAGATGCCGACGGCGCCCAGGCCGCGCAGCCACGCCTCGATGTAGCGGACGCCGACCTGGACGGCGTTGTGCAGGCCGGCCTCGGTGCAGCTGCCGCCCGCGCCCGCGATGTCGAGCAGCTCGGCGGGGGTGACGACCTCCGGCGAGCCGGGGTTGTCCTTCTGGTTCGGCCGGCCGCCGAGCACCGCGTCGAAGGAGGCGCGGGCCACGGGGACGAGATCCGGGTGGGCGACCCAGGAGCCGTCGAAGCCGTTGCCGGCCTCGCGGTCCTTGTCGGTGCGGACCTTCTCCAGCGCGGCGGCGTTGACCTCGGGGTCGCGGCGGGAGGGGATGAAGGCGGCCATGCCGCCGATCGCGTGGGCGCCACGCCTGTGGCAGGTCTGCACCAGCAGGCGGGTGTACGCGGCCATGAACGGCGCGGCCATGGTGACGCTGTTGCGGTCGGGCAGGATGTAGTGCTCGCCCGCGTCGCGGAAGTTCTTGACGATCGAGAACAGGTAGTCCCAGCGGCCGGCGTTGAGCCCGGCGGCGTGCTCGCGCAGCTCGTAGAGGATCTCGTCCATCTCGAACGCGGCGGTGATCGTCTCGATCAGGACGGTCGCGCGGACGGTGCCGTGCGGGATGCCGAGGGCGGCCTGCGCGTGGGTGAAGACGTCGTTCCAGAGCCGGGCCTCGAGGTGGCTCTCGGTCTTCGGGAGGTAGAAGTAGGGGCCCGAGTTCGGGTCCTCCGCGCCGCGCCCGAGCAGGCGGGCGGCGTTGTGGAAGAAGTAGAGGCCGAAGTCGAAGAAGGCACCCGCGACGGGCGTGCCGTCGACCAGCAGGTGGTTCTCGTTCAGGTGCCAGCCGCGCGGGCGGACCACGACGGTGGCGAGCTCGGCGGCGGGCTTGAGGGCGTAGGACTTGCCACCGGGGGCGGTGAAGTCGATCCGGCCCTCGAAGGCGTCGATCAGGTTGACCTGACCGCTGACCACGTTCTCCCAGGTGGGGGCGGTGGCGTCCTCGAAGTCGGCGAGCCAGATCTTCGCGCCGGAGTTGAGGGCGTTGATGACCATCTTGCGGTCGGTCGGGCCGGTGATCTCGACCCGGCGGTCCTGCAGCGCGCGCGGCGCCTCGGCGACCTTCCAGTCACCGGCCCGGACCTCGGCCGTCTCGGGCAGGAAGTCGAGGGTACCGGCGGCCGCGATCTCCGCGCGGCGGGTCCTTCGTCGGGTCAGGAGCTCCTGGCGTCGACCTTCGAAAGCGCGGTGGAGACCGACGACGAAGGCAACCGCCTCCGGCGTGAGCACCTCCTCGGCGCGGGCGACGCGCGGACCGGCGACAGTGACGACCGGAGCGGCGGGGGAAGCGCCGACGGGTCCCTGATCTGCAGCCATGGGCAGGACACTCCTTGGACGGTTGAGCCAGCGAAGGGAGCTCCGGTGGGAACTTCCCTGATCTGAAACCCACCTACTGGCGGGTTTCCTTCTGTAGGGTGGAGACTAGTTTCCGCGATACAGAATTTCAACGGTTTGTTGAGGTAGATCGCTGGGACTCTACTCCTCCCCCGACAGCGAAGGGAACGCCGGTGTCCAGCACCCCCGCCGCAGCACCCACAGGCACCGACCGCGCCAGCGGCGGCGTGCAGTCCGTCGAGCGCGCCTTCCAGCTGCTGGAGGCACTGGCCGACTCCGGCGGGGTGGCGACCCTCAGCGAGCTCTCCACCACCTCCGGCCTGCCGATGCCCACGATCCACCGACTCATTCGTACCCTCGTCCAGCAGGGGTATGTCCGCCAGGACACCGCCCGCCGCTACACCCTCGGCCCGCGCCTGATCCGCCTCGGCGAGACCTCGGGCCGCCTGCTCGGCAGCTGGGCCCGCCCCTACCTGGCCGAGCTGATGGAGGCCACCGGCGAGACGGCCAACCTGGCCGTGCTGGAGGGCGGCGAGGTGGTGTACGTCGGGCAGGTGCAGTCGCGCCGCTCGATGCGGATGTTCACCGAGGTCGGCCGCCGGGTGCAGCCGCACTGCACCGGCGTCGGCAAGGCGCTGCTCGCCCAGCTCCCCGAGGACGAGGCCCGCGCGGTGCTCGGCAACGCCCCGCTCCAGTCGCACACCCCCTACACCGTGACCGACCCGGCCGAGCTCTTCGCCCAGCTCGCCCAGGCCCGCGAGCGCGGGTACGTCGTCGACGACCAGGAGCAGGAAATCGGCGTCCGCTGCATCGCCGTCGCCGTCCCCGGCGCGCCCACCCCCACCGCCCTCTCCGTCTCCGGCCCCGAGGCCCGCATCCGCGCGCTGGAGGAGCAGGCGGGCAACGCCGGGCTCGTCCCGGTGATGCGGCACATCTCAGCCCGGCTGGGCCAGGTGCTGGCCCCCTGACGCAGCGTTGACGCCAGGGGGCCGGAGGCAGGTCAGCCGCGCAGGCCCGCCATCCAGGCCTCGACGGCGTCGGCCCGGCGGGGCAGGGCGGCGGAGAGGTTCTCGTTGCCGTCGGCGGTGACGAGGATGTCGTCCTCGATCCGGACGCCGATGCCCCGGTACTCCTCGGGGACGGTCAGGTCGTCGACCTGGAAGTACAGCCCCGGCTCGACGGTGAGGACCATGCCGGGCTCCAGCGTGCCGTCGACGTACATCTCGGTGCGGGCGACCGCGCAGTCGTGGACGTCCATGCCGAGCATGTGGCCGGTGCCGTGCATCGTCCAGCGGCGGTGCAGGCCCAGCTCGTAGACCTTCTCCAGGTCCAGGCCCCCGAACAGGCCCCAGGAGAAGAGCCTCTCGGCGAGCACCCGCTGCGCGGCCAGGTGGAAGCCCCGGTAGTCGGCGCCCGGCCGGACGGCCGCGATGCCGGCCTCCTGCGCCTCGAACACCGCGTCGTAGATCTGCCGTTGGAGCGGCGTGAACCGGCCGTTGATCGGCAGGGTGCGGGTGAGGTCGGCGGTGTAGAGGTTGCGGGTCTCCACGCCGGCGTCGAGCAGCAGCAGCTCACCGGAGCGCACGGCGCCGTCGTTGCGCACCCAGTGGATGGTGGTCGCGTGTGCACCGGCGGCGGCGATCGTGCTGTAGCCGACGGTGTTGCCCTCGACCCGGGCCCGCAGGTGGAAGGTGCCCTCGATCCAGCGCTCGCTGGTCGCCTCGGCCCGGTCCAGCGTGCGGACGACGTCCTCGAAGCCCCGGATGGTGGACTCGCAGGCCAACCGCAGCTCGGCGATCTCGAACTCGTCCTTGATGCGCCGCAGTTCGGAGAGGAAGACCCCGAACTCCTCGTCGCCCTCGGCGTTCGAGCTGCCCGCCGTCGCCGCCTCGATGCCCGCGTCGTAGCCGCGCAGCACGCGGGACGGGCGGGCGGCTGCCCGGAGCTCGTCGGCCAGCTTGCGGACGTCCTTGCAGGGCAGGCCGAGCAGTTGCTCGTTCTCGGTCAGGCTGTTGCGGCGGCCGTCCCACAGCTCGCCCTGCCCGGAGAGCCAGAACTCGCCGTTCTCCCGGTCGGATCGGGGCAGCAGATAGGCGGTGGCCAGGTGGCCGCCGTCCGCCTCGGGCTCCAGGACGAGTACGCCGTTCTCGCTCTGATCCCCCGTCAGATAGGCGTAGTCGGAGGACGGGCGGAAGGGGTAGTCCGTGTCGTTGGAGCGCACCTTGAGGTTGCCGGCCGGGATCACCAGCCGCTCGCCGGGGAAGCGGGTGGAGAGTTCGGCCCGGCGGCGGGCGGTGTGGGCGGCCTGCGCGATGGGCTCCAGACCGTGCCGCTCGGTGTCGGCCCAGCCCTGCTTCATGTTCTCGGCAAGTTCCTGACTCACTGAAAGGTCCAGACCGTTCTTCCGTTGCTGTATGGCCACGCCCTCGGCGCCCTCCGGCTCCTGGCCGGTCGCCTGGTTGTCCGACGTACGTTCAGTCACGGCTGCCTCCTGAGTCACCTGCGGTCGGCACGCATTGTATGGGTGCGGGGGCTCGGCGGTCTCAGCTCGTGACCGCGATTCTGCCGTTCAACTGCCTGAATCAGCCCGCATTTTGGTCATTGACACAGTGCCATGGCACGCCTAGCGTAACGATCTGAACGGGGCTGGGAGCACCGGAGTTCGGCACGGTCGACAGGGAATAGGTCCATTCCCCGACGTGTCACGGGGCTTGTTATGTCGGCCCGAATTGTCGGACCTTCATCGGGGATTTTTCGCACCAGCCGTTTCTGCGCCGACGGGAGCACTGTGTCCGAGGGTACAGCTGAGCCGAATTCCGGGCTCGGGTCCTATTTCCGACTGCTGCGAGCACCCGGCGCGTCAACTCTGGCTCTCTGGGGCGTGGTTGGCCGGTTCCCGATCGCCATGCGGTCGCTCAGCTGCCTGCTGCTGATCTCGTACCTCACCGGGTCGCTGGCCGAGGCCGGGACGGTCGCGGCGGCGATGCTGGTCTCCCAGGGCGTGGCCAGCCCGGTGCTCGGGCGGCTGGCCGACCGGCTCAGCCAGCGGCGGGTGCTGCTCACCGCCTGTGTGGCCCACGCGGTCGGGATGGCAGCGCTGTTGACGGCGATCCTGCTCCGGGCGCCGCTCTGGCTGATGCTCGTACCGGCGGTGGCGACGGGGTGCTCGTGCGTGTCGTTCACCTCGTTCATGCGGGCCCGTTGGGCCGCGATGGTCGACCAGCGCAGGCTGCGGACGGCCTACGCGCTGGAGTCGATGCTGGACGAGACGATCTTCCTGCTCGGGCCGCTGCTGGTCACCGCGCTGGCCTCGGTGGTGCACCCCGCCGCCGGGCTGGTGGCCTGCGTGGTGCTGACCACCGCCGGCTCGATCGCCGTGGCGCTGCACGGCCGGTCCGAACCGGCCTCCGCCGAGCAGACGCCGGGCCGGGGCCCGCAGCGGGCGATCGCGGTGCGCGGGGTGCAGATCCTGACGCTCTCGTACGCCGGAATGGGCTTCCTGCTGGGCGCAGTCGACGTGACGCTGGTCGCCTTCGCCAAGGAGCGGTCGGCGTCCGGGCTCGGCGGTGTGTTCATGGCGCTCACGGCCGTCGGCAGCCTGATCGCCGGTTCGGCCTACGGCGCGGTCGACTGGCGCCTGCCGCAGGCCAGGCTGATCTCCGTCACCGCCCTGGTGCTGACGCTCGGCGTGATCCCGCTGGCCTTCGTCGGGTCACTCCCGCTGATGGCCTTCCTCGCCGTCGTCGCAGGTGTCGCGATCTCCCCCGCGCTGATCGCGGGCAGCACCCTGCTGGAGTCGCAGGCCCCGAAGGGCTCCCTCTCCGAGGGCTTCTCGTGGCTCAGCAGCGCCGGTGCCCTCGGCATCGGCCTCGGCACGGCCGTCGGCGGGCGGCTGGCCGACCTGGGCAGCTCCGACCGGGCGGCCTGGGCAGCCGTCGGCGGCGGCGTCTTCGCCCTCGCCCTGACCATCGCAGGACAGCCGTCCTGGCGCGCGAAGCAGGCGGCTCCGGAACCGGATTCGAAAGTGGCGGTACTGGAACGATGAACGAAGAGGACAGAGTTGTGACGACAGCACATCCTGTGTCCGGCCGGGAGAGCCTCGGGGGCGTACCCGTACCCCGTCTCTCGTTCGACGAGTTCATGGCCTTCGGGCGGGAGGCCCTCATCCGGGCCGACGTCCCGGTGGTGATCACCCTGCCGAAGGGCGCCCACGGCCTCGGCCGGGAGGGCGTGGCCGAGCGCCTCGGAAACATGGCGGTGACGCTGTTCACCGAGCCGAGCAACAAGCAGAACTCCGAGCGTTGGACGACCAAGGACATCCAGCTCCGCGAGTTCTTCGAGGACGAACGCTATCTGACCGATCCGGGCACCTGGAATCGCATCGTCTCGAACATCCGCAACAGCCCCGCCGATGTCGACGCGATCCTCGGATTCGACGCCGGGAAGCTGTTCGACTACCGGCGGACGATGAACGCGGCCAACCTGTGGATCAGCCACCAAGGCGTGTTCACCCAGAGCCACTTCGACGAGTTGGAGAACTTCAACATAGCCCTGGAGGGCCGCAAGCGGTTCGTCCTGGCCCCACCCGGATTCTGGGAGTACTACCCCAGATCCGTGCAGAAGGGATTCGGCGACAAGTCGCAGTGCCCCGACTTCGACGACGTGGACCGCCGCCGCTACCCGAGGCTCGCCGCGAAGCTCGCCGAGCGCCGGGAGTTGATCCTCGAACCCGGCGAGATGCTCTACCTCCCGCTCGGCTGGTGGCACCAGGCCGAGTCGCTGGACGAGATGAACATCAACATGAACTTCTGGCTGCGCGACGCCAAGATCCTGCGCCGCCCGTACGTGCTCGGCGTGGCGCTCTACACAGCGGCGTACCGCAAGGTCAAGGGCGTCTACAACTACCAGCCCACCGAGGTGGCGTCATGACCGAGCGGAAGATCATCACGCCCCCGCACCGCTACCGGAACAACGACAAGCTGATCGGCATCGGCAACGAGTTCTGGGACCTCTCCGAGCAGAACGGCCTGGCCGGGATCGTCGCCGAGCTGCAGGACGGTGTCCTGCACACCGAGGGCGGCCACGAGTTCGTCAACTTCACCTGCTGCTCGTACCTCGACCTCGACTCGCACCCGAAGGTGATCGAGGGCGCCGTCGCCGCGCTGCGCCGCTTCGGGGTGCTGGACCACTGCATCCCGCGCAGCCGGGTGCAGATCCCCGCCCTGCTGGAGCTGGAGGCCTCGCTCGGCGAGCTGTTCGGCGCCGACGTGGTCAGCGCGATCTCGGCGGGCGTCGCCAGCGCGGGCCTGCTGCCGCTGATCGCCTCCGGCCATCTGGGCAGCGGCGTCCGGCCGTTGATGGTGTTCGACAAGAACTGCCACGTCTCGATGG
Source organism: Kitasatospora sp. McL0602 (assembly GCF_052076145.1). Lineage (NCBI taxonomy): Bacteria > Bacillati > Actinomycetota > Actinomycetes > Kitasatosporales > Streptomycetaceae > Kitasatospora > Kitasatospora sp. McL0602. Next base: position 977,179 of record NZ_CP197246.1, read on the forward strand.
CCGGCGCGAAACCGGCCTGCGCGGACGAGACGGAGGTCGTCACCGGCGCCCACCACGACCTTGCCTTCCTCGAGGACATGTGCAAGCAGTACGCCCGGGTCTGCTATGTGGTGGACGGCTCGGACAGCCTCGGCGGGTACGCGCCGGTGGTCGAGCTGGCCGAACTCCAGGAGAAGTACGGCCTGCTGGTCTACTACGACGACTCGCACTCGATCTCGGCCTACGGCGAGCGCGGCATCGGCTACATCCGCTCGCACGCCCCGGTGCTGGACGAGCGGACGATCACCGTCGCGACGCTCAACAAGGCGTTCGGCGCCAGCGGCGCGGCGATCATGCTCGACGGCTACTCGAAGAAGGCCCAGCGGGTGATCGAGCGCTTCGCGGGTGCCCTCAGCTACTCGCAACCGATGAACACCGCGGCGGTCGGCGCCTCGCTCGCCTCGGCGGAGATCCACCGCACCGAGGAACTCCCCCGGCTGCAAGCACAGTTGCGATCTCACATCGAGCTGTTCGACACGTACGTGAAGACCGAGCAGACCGGCAACGCGTACCCGATCCGGGTCGTGCCGATGACGGACGAGACGGTGATCGAGGCGGGCCGCCGGGTGTACGAGGCCGGGTACTACGTCTCCCCCGTGTTCTTCCCGATCGTCGCGCGCGGCACGGCGGGCCTGCGGGTGATGCTGCGCTCGGGCCAGACCGAGGAGCAGATCCGGGGCCTGTGCCGGGTGTTGGTCGAGGTGGGCGCCCAGCAGGCGACCGCCCTCCCGGAGGAGGCGGGCCGATGACCGGCACCGCCCGCGCCGTCCCCCGCAGCATCCTCTACACCCCGGCGCTGTCGCTGGAGCGGGTCGTGAAGGCCTGGAGCTACGACTCGGACGTGCACCTGATCGACCTGGAGGACGCCGTCCCGCCACCCGAGAAACCCGCCGCCCGGCGGATCTTCCGGACGGCGCTGGAGAAGGCGCCCAACCCCGCCAACATCGCCGTCCGGGTCAACCAGCTCGGCACCGTCGAGGCGGTGCACGACCTCGCGCTGCTCGCCGAGTGCCCGGTGAAGCCGGGGTTCGTCGTGATGACGATGGTGGACTCCCCGGTCGAGGTGGCGCTGATGCGGTCCACCCTGGCCTCGGCGGGGGTGCACCCGCAGATCTACGTGACGCTGGAGACCCCGGCCGCCGTGGCCGACCTGGACGCGATCGCGGAGGCCGCCGACGGGCTGATCCTCGGCTCGGCGGATCTGGCCGCCACCCTCGGCGTCGAGATCACCTGGGCGGGCATGCTCTCGGCCCGGCAGAAGATGGCGATGGCCTGCGCCCGCTACGGCACCGCCTGCATCGACACCGCCAACTACCGTCTCGCCGAGCCCGAGGTGCTGGCCGAGGAGATCGCCCTGGGCCGCGAGCTGGGCTTCCACGGCAAGGCCACCGTGCACCCGAGCGAACTCGCCACCATCAACCGCGCGCTCCGGCCCGACCCGGAGGGCCTGCGGCAGGCCCGGCGGGTGACCGAGGCGGTACGGGCGGCGGCCGGCGGGATAGCCGTCCTGGACGGCAACATGGTCGGCCCGCCGTTCGCCCGGATGGCCCGCGCGACGGTCGCGCTCGGCGACGCCTGGGCCGAGCGCTTCGGCGGAGCAGCCGGCAACAGCGACAGCAACAGCGAGAGTGCGGGGGCTGCTCATGATGGTCAGTGACTACCGCACCGCACCCGGCCCGGTCACCGCACCGCCGCCCGCCACCGTCGCCGTCATCGGCACCGGGGCGATCGGCCAGGACCTGGTCTCCAAGATCCACCGCTCCCCCGTGCTGGAGTGCACCCTCGTCGCCGGGCGCAACCCCGAGTCGGCGGGCCTGCGGCACGCCGCCCGGTTCGGCTGCCCGGTCTCGGCCGGCGGGATCGACGCCGTCCTCGCCGCGCCGCGCCCCTTCGACGTGGTGTTCGACGCGACCAACGCGATGTCGCACGCCGAACACTGGCGACTGCTCCAGCCGCTGGACACCCTCCTGATCGACCTGACGCCCAGCCGGGTCGGCCAGATGGTGGTGCCCACCGTCACCGGCACCGACGCACCCGCCGTACGCAACGTCAACCTGGTCAGCTGCGGCGGCCAGGCCAGCGTCCCGATCGCCCACGCGCTGGCCGGGAGCTTCGCCGTGGAGTACATCGAGGTCGTCTCCACCGTCGCCAGCACCATCGCCGGCCGCGCGACCAGGCTCAACCTCGACGAGTACGTGGCCACCACCCAGCACGCCGTCGCGCAGTTCTCCGGCGTCCGTGACACCAAGGCGATCCTCAACATCAGCCCGGCCGTGCCCCCGGCGGTCTTCCGGACGGCCGTCCACGCGGTGGTGCCCGGCGCCGTCGCCGGGAAGGTGCGCGCCGTGGTGGACGCGGCCGCCGAGCGGGTCCGGGCGTTCGCGCCCGGGTACCGCGTGGTCGCCTGCACCGTGAACGGCGACGAGGTCGTCGTCTCGGTCGAGGTCACCGCGGGCAGCGACGTGCTGCCGCACTACGCCGGGAACCTCGACATCATCAACTCGGCCGCCATCCTGGTCGCCGAGCAGCACGCGGCCCGGCTCGCCCAGGCCGCCGGCACGGGGGTGACCGGATGAGCGCGGTGGTGATCCACGACCCGACACTGCGCGACGGCCAGCACGCGGTGCGGCACAGCCTCGGCGTGGCGGCGTTGCGCGGGTACGCCGAGGCGGCCGACGCGGCCGGCATCCCGGTGGTGGAGGTCGGGCACGGCAACGGCCTGGGCGCCTCCTCGCTCCAGGTCGGCCGGGCCGCCGTCAGCGACGACGTGATGCTGTCCACCGTCCGGGAGGCCCTGCGCACCAGCCGGATGGCGGTCTTCATGCTGCCCGGCTGGGGCACCTCCGACGACCTGCGCAAGGCCGTCGCGCACGGCGCCGACGTGATCCGGATCGGCGTGCACTGCACCGAGACCTCGCTCGCCGAGCGCCACCTCGGCTTCCTCGCCGAGCAGGGCGCGGAGGCCCACTGCGTACTGATGATGAGCCACATGGCCACCCCGGAGGAGTTGGGCGAGCAGGCCGCCCAGGTGGTCGGCCACGGCGCTCGGGCCGTGGGCATCATGGACTCGGCCGGGTACTTCCTGCCGCAGGACGTTACCGAGCGGATCGGCGCGATCGTCAAGGCCGTCGACGTACCGGTGATCTTCCACGGGCACAACAACCTGGGCATGGCCGTCGCGAACTCGGTGGCGGCCGCCGAGGCGGGCGCCGGGATCATCGACGGCTGCGCGCGCGGCTTCGGCGCCGGTGCGGGGAACACCCAACTCGAGGTGCTGGTACCGGTGCTGGAGCGCACCGGCTTCGAGACCGGCATCGATCTGTACGCACTGCTGGACGCCGCCGAGTTCGCCGAGCGGGAGCTGATGCCGGCCCCGCCGGTGACCGGCTCGTTGAGCATCGTCAGCGGCCTGGCCGGGGTGTTCTCCGGCTTCAAGCACCAGGTACTGGACCTGTCCGGGCGGGCCGGGGTCGACCCCCGGGACGTGTTCTTCGAGCTCGGCCGACGGCAGGCGATCGCCGGCCAGGAGGATCTGATCGTGGACGTGGTGGCCGAGTTGAGCGCCAAGCGGGCAGCCCGATGACCGGGCCGGAGGCAGTCTCGCCGTTGCTGGTCGGCGCCGGAGACATGGCCGGCCCGGACCGCCTGCTGCGGGTGGTCGACGCCCTCGCCGAGGCCTTCGCCGACCTGTCGGCGGGGCTGACGGTCTCGCCACCCCGGACGGTCGTCGGGCACGGCGTCCGCGACGGAGGCGGCACCGACGGCGAACCGGCTGAGCCGAAGCTGTTGGTGGCCGGTACGGCGGTCTGGGAGCGGCGTGGGGTGGGCAGTGTCAAGATCACCACGCTCACCCCGGACAACGCCGGCCGGGGGCTGCCGCTGATCCACGGCGTGGTCGTGCTGACCGACCTGGAGACCGGGCGGGTCACGGCGCTGCTGGACGGCGCCGAGCTGACCGCCGTCCGCACCGGCGCGGTGGCCGCACTGGCGACGCGGCTCTGCGCGCCCGAAGGCGCCGAGGAGTTGGCGCTGATCGGCGCCGGGGTGCAGGCCCGCGCGCTGCTGCGGGCGGTGTCGGCCGTGCGGCCGATCCGGCACGTCCGGGTGCACTCCCGGACACCGGCCGGTACGGAGGCGTTCGCCGAGTGGGCGCGCGGGGAGGCCGGGCCGGATGTCCGGGTCACCGTCTGCGACACGGCGAAGGCCGCCGTGCTGGACGCCCAGATCATCTGCACGACGACCTCGACCAGCGGCCGCGAGCCGGTGGTGGCGGCCGACTGGGTGGCGCCCGGCGCGCACGTCAACGTCATCGGCGGCACGCACGAGGACGCGATCGAGGTCGAACCCGTCCTGCTGGCAGACTCGTTCGTCCTGGTCGAGGACCGGGCCGTCGCCGTGGAGGACGCCGGGGAGGTACGGGCCGCGCTGGCCGCCGGGCTGATCAAGGCCGGTGACCTGCACGAGCTGGGCGCCCTGGCCCGTGGGGCACCGGGCCCCGACGGCCGCACCTCGGTCTTCCGCAGCGTGGGGATGGCGATCGAGGACACGGCCGCCGCGGCCGCCCTGTACGAGGCGGCCGTCGGCGGACGCTAGGGGCTGATGCCGGGGGGCGAGATCAACTCGCCTCTCGGCAGCGGACCATGAAGGACCGCTCGAACACGATGACGGTCTCACCGGTCGCCTTGATGCCGGTGGTCTCGACCGTGATGATGCCCTGCCCCGGCCGGGACTTGGAGAGCCGCTTGTCGAGTATCCGGCTCGTCGCGTACAGCGTGTCGCCGACGAACACCGGGTCCTTCAGGCGGACCTTGTCCCAGCCGAGGTTGGCCACCGCGCGGGCCGACAGCGCCTGGACGGTCATGCCGCCGACCAGGCACAGCGTGATCCCGCTGTTCACCAACACCCGCCCGTACTCGGCGCTCTCGCCGTAGTGCCGGTCGAAGTGCAGCGGGTGCTGGTTCATCGTCAGCAGGGTGAGCCAGGTGTTGTCCGTCTCGGTGAGCGTGCGGCCCGGCCAGTGCCGGATCGTCATGCCGGGCTCGAAGTCCTCGTAGTCCCCGCCGTGTTCCTCGACGTACTCGTTGTCCTGCACTCGGCGCAGCGTCATGCGTCGGCCCTCCCCTGGGTGGCAGCTCGGTCGGCCACCAGGTTATCCGTACAGACGTTCAGACTCTGGAGAACACCCATGAACGCGCTCACCCCCAGCGGCACCCGTGCGGCCTCGGGGCACCCGTGGTTCGGCAGCCACCAGTTCGCGCCCGCCGCGTCGGCGGACACCGTCCGGCAGATGCTGCGGCACGAGATCCGGGACACCGGCTGGCCGTACCAGCCGTTGCTGCCCGGGGCGCCGCTCACGCTGCCGCGCGCCTCGTACACCGAGCTGTTCCGGGTGACGGCGGCGCTGCTCGACCTGATCCGCCGCACCGCGCTGGAGAGCGCGCCCGACACGGCCGGGCGGCTGGCGGCGTACGCGATGCCGGAGAGCGAGCACCAGCTGTTCGTGGCGGACCAGTTCACCGAGGAGCGGTACGCCGACTGCGTGGCCCGGCCGGATGTGGTGATCGGCGAGAACGGGCCGCAGTTCCTGGAGTTCAACGTCAGCGGGGCGCTCGGCGGGGTGGTGGAGACGCACTGCCGGCTGGAGGTGTGGCGCAGGCTGTACGCCGACGACCAGGGCCGACTGCCGTTCGCCTCACAGGACCCGTTCGCGGTGCGGGCCGGGATGTTCCGGGACCTGGTGGCCGAGCTGGGGGTGGCGCCCCGGCTGGCGGTGGCCGGCAGCGCCCGGGACCAAGGGGTGGAGTCCGCCCGGTACTTCGAGATCGAGACCGACTACCTCAACAACCACGGGGTGACGGCCCGCTTCTTCGAACCGGAGGACCTGCACGAGGCCTGGGACTGCGCACCGCACCTGCGCTACCCGCTGGGGCTGCGGAACTTCACCATCCCGGACTGGGTGGATCTCGGCATCGACCGGGCGCCGGTGCAGGCCGCGCTGGACAACGGCTGCCTGCTGGTCGGCACCCAGACCTCGACCTTCCTCTCCAGCAAGCTGACCATGGGCCTGTTGTCGGAGGGGCGGCCGTGGATGAGCACCGCCGAACGCGCCCTGGTCGACCGCTACCTGCCGTGGACGCGGGTGCTCTCGCAGCGCTGGACGAACCGGGGTGACCAGAAGGTCGACCTCGTCCGGTTCGCCGTCGACAACCGGGAGTTGCTGGTGCTCAAGGAGAGCATCGGGATGAGCGGCAAGCAGGTCGTGCTCGGCCGCGAGACCGAGCAGGCCGCCTGGGAGGCGGCGGTGCACCGGGCCGCCGAGGCGGGCACCAGCGTGCTGCAGGATTTCGTCGCACCGCTCACCTGCCCGCAGGTGATGATCGCCGACGGCGCGGACGAGGCCCACGAGGCCTCGGTGGCCCCGGTGTTCGGCCCGCTGCTGTTCGGCGGCCGCCCGGCGGGCATCTTCGCGCGCTTCTTCGGCGACGGCACCGCGGGCGTGGTCAGCGTCTACGGCGCCGGCAGCTCGGACAACTGCGTGGTGGCCGTGTAATCGCGCCTCGGTCAGACGACTGCCAGCGGGCCCGGTTGGGTGACCGTCAGGTCGAAGACGGTCAGCTGCGGCTCGGCGCCGACCTGCTTGAAGAGCCTCGGCGCCGCGGCCAGCTTCGGGTTCGAGCGGACGGCGTCCAGGGCTGCCTTGTCCCGCCAGAGGCTCTGCACCCGCCAGAGCCCGTCGGGCCCGCGCAGCAGCTCCGTCCGGACCAGCCCGTCGGGCAGTGGCCCTGCCACCAACTCCCGGTACGACCTCACCAGCTCGTCCTCGCGGCCCGCCGGGACGACCGCACTGACCTCACTCAACACCTGTCCGGACATCGCCCTCACCTCCGTCACTCCAGGCTACGCCGCTGCTTATAGTCACCACATGCGTACTTTCGGTGGGCGAGCGGTGCTCGCGGTGGCGGCGGCGGTTCTGGCGATGGTCGGCACGGTGGCGGCCGCCCCCTCCGACTCCGATCTGGAGGTCGTCCGGATCGATCCGGACGCGGCCCCGCCGGGCGGTCTCACCACCGTGCACGGCTTCGTGGCGAACCTGGGCCCGGAGGCGGCGGCCTCGCCGTTCACGGTGGAGATCGACGTGCCCGTCGGGTTCACCTTCGAGGGGCCGTACTTCCCCGCCGGGTGCGTCCGGTCGGCCGCCGGGCACGTCGTCCGCTGCACCTTCGGCGCCGGGCTCCCGCAGGGGCGGACGGCCACCGCGCTGGCCCCGGTCCGGGTGAACGGCAACGTGCCCCCCGGCACGAAGGCCGAGGGGCACGTCAGGGTGTTCGGGCTGGACGACCGCCACCCGGGGAACAACGGCACGCCGTTCACCCTCACCGTCACATGAGGGTCACGAGGTGACGGTCAGCGGTAGACCCGCACGTAGTCGGCGGCCATGGTGATCGGGGCCGAGCCCGACGGGCCCGGGTGGTACTGCCCTGCGCCCACCGACAGGTTCAGGATCAGGTACGCCGACCAGTTGGTGCCGACGCCGGTGCCGTCGGAGAAGACCTTCACGCCGTTGACGTACCAGTCGACCGAGTTCGCTCCGTAGTAGGTGCCGATCGTGACCCACTTGTCGGCGCCGACGGCGTTGGCGTCGGTGTAGTACTTCAAGCCGGACTTGACGTGGTTGGTCAGCTCCAGCAGGTTCGGGTTGTCGGGGTGGTACTCGAAGGAGTCGATCTCCCCGTTGCCGTTCTTCCACGTCCACAGCGCGGGCCAGGCACCCGACCCGGCGGGCAGCTTGACCCGGGTCTCGGCGTAGTCACCGGTCTTCACCTGGAAGCCCTCCTTCGAGCCCTCCGTGGTCAGCAGGCCGGTGTCCCAGGCCTGCTTGCCGTTCTCCAGCGTGTGGCTGGAGGGAGTCGCGGTGAAGGTGGCCACGCCGTTGGCGACGCTGACGTTGCTCTTGTTGAGCCAGTCGAGCTTGTTGTCGTCCGGGTTGTGGTTGCCGTACTTGTACGCGGTGCTCTGGTCGCCGACCCAGCGGTCGCCCCAGCTGACGGCGCTGTTGAACTCGTCCGACCAGGTCAGCGCCTTGCCGGGGACCGGCGAACCGGTGCTCGGGGTCGGCGGCGGCGTGGGCGCCGGGGTGGGGGTGGGCGTGGGGGCCGGGGTGGGTGTCGGAGTCGGGGTCGGCTTCGGCGCGGGGGCGGGCGTGGGGGCCGGAGCCGGGGCGGGCGCCGCGCCGGAGACGGTCAGCGCGTGGGCGGCCAGGTTGTGCCAGCTGCCGGAGTAGTCCTGCCAGAAGCCGAACTGGGTGTACGTCCCGGCCGGGAGGGTGCGGGCGCCGGTGGTGATCGACACCCCGCTCGGGCAGATCCGCACGTTGGAGGCGGAGCCCGGGAAGTCGAGGTTGCGCCCGGCCGCGTCACGGACGCCGACCCCGAGGGTCTTCGCCGTGAAGCAGGAGCTGGAGTGCACCGTCAGGCCCGCCGAGGCGGCCGTGCCCGCAGCCATCGCGGCGGGGGTGAGACGGTCCTGGGTGACGCCGACGGCGGCCTGAGCCTGGCCGGCGAGCGGGACGGCGACCAGGGCGGCGGCGCCGGCGATCGCTCCGAGACGGGCAGGGGTGGCGGGTATGCGCATGGGGGTGGCCCTCTGAGACGCCTGCGAGGTGAGCTGTCGGATTCGGGCCTCAAGGGTCTGGCCCGGCCGCTTGTGGGAGCGGCTTCACCCCAAGCCGGGCCCCGGCGCGCCCGTAGGCGCGAGGAGCACGGCGACTGACCTGGTTCCCCCGCTCCTGTCCGGTTTCTCCGGTTCGGCTGCCTGCCGGCGGGTGGACAGGATTCGGCGTCCCGACGGCAGGGTCCGCGAGACGCGGACGACCTGTGCAGGCTAGGCAGCTTGTTCGTGATCAAACAAGAAAACGGCGCGAGACAAGGCTCACACCGCAGCGCACCGCACTGGCGTGCGGATCTCCGAGGTCGGTCCGTACGCCACAAGTCGCCCGCGTTCCCTGCTAGTTACCCGTGGGTGAAGTCTTCGCTCAGGGCTTCCGCCGGGCCCGGCCGGGCCTCCAGACTGCTGGCATGCGAATCACTCTACGCGCGTTGCAGACGCGTGCCGTCTCCGCTGCAGCTGTCGGCCTGCTCACGCTGGCCCCCACCGTCGTGTTCGCCGCCGACGCCCATGCCACCGTCAGTGGCAGCGTCTGCAAGACCGCCCTGCCCAGCCAGGCGAACGACACCCTGGCCCTGATCGCCAAGGGCGGCCCCTACCCCTACTCGCAGGACGGCGTCGTCTTCCAGAACCGCGAAGGCGTGCTGCCCTCCCAGAGCACCGGGTACTACCACGAGTACACGGTCATCACCCCGGGTGCCCCCACCAGAGGCACCCGCCGGATCATCACCGGCAAGACGTACCACGAGGACTACTACACCTCCGACCACTACGTGACGTTCTACAAGGTCAACTTCAGCTGCTGACCCCTGCCACACCCTTCGCCGCCCCGCGCCACCGCCACCGAATTGCAACCACGGCGCAGCGCCCCGGTCGGATAGGTTGGGTGGGTGCGACCGGCTCTCCGGGCGCACCCACCGCCGCACCCCCAGGTGCAGCACCAGCCGCTTCGAGACCGAGACGAGGGACCTCCCGAAGATGACCGCGCCCCTGCCAGGCTTCGCCGGACGCACCTACCTCTTCCAGGTCGACAACGGCGCCGCCTTCCGCAACGCCTACTCCGCCGACGGGACGCGGCTGCGCTGGGAGGGCCTCGGCGAGTCGGCCGGCCAGTGGGAGGACGTCTCCCTGCACGTCGCCCAGGTCGGCCCCGCGCTCTACTTCGTCAGCTGGACGGAGGCGAGCGGCATCACCGTCAGCCACGTCATGGACCTCACCGCGATGACCGTCCGCGCCTTCTGGACGTACGAGGGCGAGGGTGGCCGGGTCGGCGAGCTGCACACCGGCAAGCTGGAGCAGCTGGCCTGAGCCACCGGCCGGCCAGTGGCTCGAAACCCGTCGACGCGGGCGGGCCCGGCCCGTAGCCTCGCCGGGTGCCCGTACCCCGCAGCATCGACTCCTGGCAGCAGGTCGAATCCCGGCAGGGCTTCGCCGCCCACCTCTGGTTCCTCGCCCGCGACAGCGAGCGGGCCTGCCTCGCGCCGGACAGCCGCGCCCCCGCCGCCCGCCGCTGGGCCCACCGGAGCATCGACAGCTTCCTGCGCGGCTGGGGCCGGGTGCTGGACGGCCTCGCCGACGGCACCGAGCCGCCGTACGGAGAGACCACCGGGCAGCTGGGCTGGCAGGGCCTCGCCCGGCAGCTCGACACCGCCCGCGCCACCCCGCCGGGCTCCGGGCCGGTGCTCGCCGACCCGGCCGCCGACTCCGACTCCATCTCCGACGAGGTGACCACCGCGACGGAGCTGCGCCGCTACCTCGACGCCCTGGCCGCCGACTTCCTCCGGGACGAGCGCGAGCAGCGCACCCTGAGCGCCCTGACCGCCCGGGGCGGCTGGGCGCACCACGCCCTGCCGAGCTGGCTCGGCGCCTGGAGTGCCTGGGTGGCGGCCGAATCGCCCCTGCACGCCGAGCTGGAGCCGGTCACCTGGCGGTCGGTCGCCCTGCAGCTCTCGGCGGCGCGGGTGTACGAATAACCGGCGCGTCAGCTGGCGCCGGCCGGGACGGTGAGGTGCCCGGAGAGCCACTCCAGGGCGGGCGGCAGCAGGCGCGTCCAGGTCTGGAAGTTGTGGCCGCCGGTCGGGACCTCCGCCGTGGTGACGGCCATCGGGGCCTGCACGGCCGCCTCGAACTGGTCGGTGTCGTGCTTGTAGTTGCCGTCGCCCTCGTCGCTGCCGGCCAGCATCGCGGCGATCTTCGGGGCCGGCTGGTTCTTCAGACGCCACATCAGGTCGGCCTCGTCGCGGCGCTGCTGGCTGCCCTTGAAGAGGTCACCGGTGGTGGCGTCCTCGGCGGCCTTGTAGTAGCCGGAGATCGAGACGGCGGAGGGGAAGACGTCGGGGTGGCGCATGGCCAGCTTCAGCGCGCAGTAGCCGCCGGTCGAGTTGCCGACGATGCCCCACGCGTGGGCGTCGGCGGAGACCCGGTAGGAGCCCTCGATCTCCTTGGGGACGTCCCGGCTGAAGTACGCGTCGGACTGCGCGCCGCCGGGGATGTCCTCGCACTCGGTGTCGGCGGGCATCGCGGGCGAGGGGCGCATCAGCACCAGGACGGTCGGCTGCATCTTCCCGGCCTGCATCAACTGAAGTGACGCTCCAGGGTAGTTGAGGCGGGTGAGCAGGTTCTTGGCATCGCCGGGGAAGCCGGTCATGACAATCGCGGCGGGGAACTTGCGGGCCGCGTACTCGGGTTGGAAGTACTGCGGGGGCAGGTAGACGTACCCGTCGGTGCTGAGGCCACTGCTGGGCCCGCCGATCCGGACGACCCGGATCTCACCGGCCTGCTTGGGGTCGCGGCCCAGCGCGCCGCCGCCCTGGACGGCCTCCTTGCCCAACTCCTGCACTACGGCGGCCGGTGCCTTCCGCTCGGTCCCGGCCGCCACCGCCTTCGTCCGGACGTCGATCGAGCCCTGGTCGCCCGTGCCGAGCAGGTCGTCCCAACTGCTGTAGAACGTGAAGTAGTTGTTGGCGAAGAGGCCCAGCGCGCAGATCACGACCAGCTGGGTGCCGAGCAGCGCCCCGACCCGCCCGAGCACCGCCCGCCAGTTCCGCCCCGACAGTCTCGGCCAGAGCCACACCGTCGCCGTCATCACCAGGACGGCGAGCATCACCGCCACCGCCAGCACCTTGTGGCTAGTCAGGCCCATCGTCCCCGCCGCTTCCGTACGCTCCACCGGGCCACCGGCCCGTCCGCGCGTCAAGTATGCACCGGCGGGTGTCAGGGGGTGAGGGCGGGCCAGGGCACGTCGGTGGCGACCGGGGCGGTGTAGTCGACGCCGGGTACGGAGAATCCGTAGAGGCGTCGGACTTCGGCACGGAACCAGTCGACATCGGCCAGGTCGGCGATGGTCTCCGTGGTGGCCGTCTCCCAGCGTTCGGCGACGGCCGCCTGGACGTGGTCGGTCATCTCGAAGGTGTCCAGGCGGACACGTCCCTCGTCGTCCGGGGCGAGCGGGGCGGCGCCGGTGAGCTGGTCCCAGAGGGCGGCGAGCTGACGGATCGGCGGGACGAGGCCCTCGCCGAGGACGCCGCGCAGCAGGCCGGTGTACAGGGCGATGCCGGGGATCGCGGTGGAGGACTGGGTGACGGCGGCGCCGTTGACGGAGGTCACGGCCCGCCCGCCGACCAGCTTGTCGAGCCGCTCGTTCAGGGTGCGGGCGGTGGCCTCCAGGTGGGCCTTGGCCGCGCCGATGGTGCCCTGCCGGTAGATCGCCGCCGTCAGCGACGAGCCGATGTAGGACAGTGCGGCGGTGGCGAAGCCGTCGGCGAGCAGCCCCCGCCCGGCGAGGTGGTCGATCCAGCGTTCCCAGTCCGCGCCGCCCATCACGGCCACGGTCTGCTCGATGTCGTCGCCCTCGGCCGGCCCGGTCTCCACCTCGCGGACCTCGGGGACGCCCTCCTCGTCGAAGACGAGCGACTTGGTGCGGTCCGTCCGGCCGATCGGCTTGAGCACCGAGGCGTAGGTGGTGCCGGTGGCGGGGTCGGTACGCCGGGGCGCGGCCACCGAGTAGATCAGGTAGTCCAGCCGACCGCCGAAGCGCTGCTCGACGAGCTCGGCGACCTCGTCCTTCATCGTGTCGGAGAACGCGTCGCCGTTGAGGAAGACCACGTCCCGCCCGGCAGTGCGGGCGATGCCGGCGGTGGCGGCGGTGCGGTACCAGCCGGCCGTCGCGGTACGCCGTGCCGTGGGGGCCTTCTCGAAGGACACGGCGATGCCACGGATGCCGGCGCGCTTGAGTCCGGCCAGCGTGGCCGCGAGACCGTACCCGGCGGAGGAGCCGATGACCAGCGCGACCGGCCCGTCGCCCTCCGGCGCAGCGACGGGGGCGGGGCAGGCCTGCCACATGTCGGCCACCAGCTGCTCGCACCCGGCCGGGTGGGAGTCGAGAAAGAGGAAGCCCCGATTGCGGGGAGTGAGAACGCGCTCGGTCACGATGGCAGTCCTTGGGTCGGCCGGAACAGGGGTGCGACGACCTGCCGGGCCGCCGCGCCCTGCCAGTCTGTGCCAGCCCGCCCGCGTGCAGTGGCCCTGCCGGGAACAATGATCACGAGCCGGTCTTGGAGTGTTTCCACCACTGACGACGCGCCAGAGTGACCGCTCTTCGAGCCCTATGACGCCCAGAAGGGCACGAGCAGGCCGACGAAGACCAAGCCCAGCGCGCCGAAGCTCCACTGGCAGACCCTGCGGAACCGCCGCTCGTACGCGGCGCCGAGGCTGCTCCTACGGGCGGCGAACGAGCTGACGAGGAGAGCCAGCCCGCCACCCATGACCACGACGGCGAAGGTCAGGCCCATGGCGTCGCCCAGCGCGGCGTGCGTGCCGCCGGGCACGCAGGTGCCGGTGGGTGTGCAGCCGACCTGCTCGTACCGGCCGGACATGTTCTCGCCGACGTCCCTCATCAGCGCCAGGCCCCCCGAGGCCTCGGGCACGGCGGAGAGCGGCTGCACCGAGCCGAAGCACTCGTACGAAGTCCCGCGCCCCCCGACGTGGTCCGCCAGGCAGGTGCCGAAGTGCATCTGGCCGGAGCCGCCGGTCAGCCCGGAGGCGAGCCGGAAGTCACCGAGCACGCCCTTGAACGCCGCGCCACCGCCCACCACGAGCGCCAGCCCGACGACGGTCATCAGCACGAAGCCGAGCAACCCGAGCCGCACACCGGTACCGGCCTTCGGCCGCCGGGACGGGGTCGGGCCGTACTTGGTCCGGTCCCGCCCGGCGCCGGGCCCGGGTCTCTTCCTGCCGTTCGTCATCTGCCGTCCCCCGTCGTGAAGCACCGGCCCTGTCCGGCACGGTCCGAGCAGGATAAGGCCGAGCTGCCCGGGGCCGTCAGGCGTGGGTGCCGCCGTCGATGCGGATCTCGGTGCCGGTGACGAAGGCGCCGTCGTCGGAGGCCAGCATCGCGACCACACCGGCGACGGCCTCGGGGCCTGCGAAGCCGTAGGCGCTGTGGGCGGGGTTGAGCGCCGGGCTGAGCTTGGCGAAGAGGGACATGTCGGCGTCGTCCGGGATACCGGGGCCGCGGTTCTGGCCGCTCGCGCCGGAGGCGTCCGTCATGCCGCTGCTGATCGAGCCGGGGGCGACGGAGACGGCGCGCAGGCCCTGCTTGGCGTACTCCAGCGCGATCGCGTGGGTGAAGGACTGGATGCCGCCCTTGCTCGCCGCGTACGCCGCCATGTACGGGTGGGCGAAGGTCGCCGAGGTGGAGCTGAAGTTGACCACCACGCCCCGGCCGGACTCCAGCAGCGCGGGCAGTGCCTCGCGGGTGACCAGGAAGGTGCCGGTCAGGTTGACCGCGAGCACGCGGTTCCAGAACTCGAGCGTGGTCTGCTCGGTGTGCGAGGAGCGCAGGATGCCGGCCGCGTTGACGACGACGTCCAGGCCGCCGAGCCCGGCGACGGCCGCCGCGACCCCGCCCTGCACGGAGGCCTCGTCTGAGATGTCGACCACGGCGGTGGCGAGGCGCTCGGCGGTGCCGTCGGCGAGCGCGAGCTCGCGGGTGGCGGCGAGACCGGGCTCGGCGACGTCGACGCCGACGACCCGGCCGCCCTCGGCGAGGACGCGGCGGGCGGTGGCCTGCCCGATGCCGGAGCCCGCGCCGGTGATGAGGACGCGGCGGCCGTCGAAGCGGTTCATGGTGCTCTCCCTGTGGAGTCGTACGTGGTCTTCCTACTGCCTACTCCTGCACGGTACGCCTTGGTGGCACGTTGTGCCACATTCGCACTGCGCGCCTGCCCGTCGGCTAGAATTCCGCTGTGCCCGAGACCACCCCGCGCCCCTCCCTGACCGAGCGCCGCAAGGCCGCCACCCAGCAGGAGATCGCGCTCGCCGCCGCGCTGCTCTTCGCCGAGCACGGCCCCGACGCCACCACCGCCGAGGACATCGCCCGCGCGGCCGGGGTCTCACTGCGGACCTTCTACCGGTACTTCCGGACCAAGGAGGACGCCGTCGCCCCGCTGCTCTCCGCCGGGGTCCGGCACTGGGTCACCGAGCTGGCGGCCGCGCCGCCGGAACTCTCCCTCGGGGCCGCGCTCGAACGCTCCGCCCGGATCGCCGTCACCCCCGCGCCGAACCGGCCCGCCGAGGCCCTCAGCTGGACGCGGGGCCTGCTGCGGGTCGTCCCCGGGGCCCCCGACCTGCTGGCCGTCTGGCACCGCGTGCACCACGAGTCGGAGCTGGCCCTCACCCCCGCCCTCGCCACCCTGGCCGGCCCCGACGCCGACCCGCTGGAGATCCGCCTCA
The DNA here is from genome assembly GCF_052076145.1 of Kitasatospora sp. McL0602. Lineage (NCBI taxonomy): Bacteria > Bacillati > Actinomycetota > Actinomycetes > Kitasatosporales > Streptomycetaceae > Kitasatospora > Kitasatospora sp. McL0602. The sequence goes on from NZ_CP197246.1 coordinate 992,614, forward strand.
CGGCGGCGGCCGCCAACACCGGCATGCGGGTGGCGATGGAGACCTGGGCCGCCTCGGACGCGCCCGTCACCGCCGCAGCGGACCTGGCGGCCCGGTGCATCCGGGAACTGACGGCGGGCCTGCCGCTCTGCCGGTGACATGCCGGTGACATGCCGCAGCGCTACGCGGGCACAGAAAAGCAGCGCCACCCCGTGGACCGGGAGGCGCTGCGCGAGATCCTGCTGATGGGCGGCCGGGCTGGTGGGCGGCGTCGGTGATGCTCGTACGTCGCCCGGGTCAGCCCGGCCTGCCAGGGGTACTACGCGACGACGCCGGACTTGCCGATGGCGATCTTCGCGCGGGTGGCGCCGGACTGCGAGCCCAGGGCCTCGATCTTCTTGACCAGGTCCGAACCCTCGACGACCTCGCCGAAGACGACGTGCTTGCCGTCCAGCCAGGAGGTCACGACGGTGGTGATGAAGAACTGCGAGCCGTTGGTGTTCTTACCGGCGTTCGCCATCGAGAGCAGGAACGGCTTGTCGTGCTTGAGCTGGAAGTTCTCGTCGGCGAACTTCTCGCCGTAGATGCTCTTGCCGCCCGTGCCGTTGCCGGCGGTGAAGTCACCGCCCTGGAGCATGAACTCCGGGATGACGCGGTGGAAGCCCGAGCCCTCGTAGCCGAAGCCGTGCTGACCGGTGGCCAGCTCGCGGAAGTTCTGCGCCGTCTTGGGGACGACGTCGTCGTAGAGCTTGAAGACGATCCGGCCTGCGGCCTCGCCGTCGATGGTGATGTCGAAGAAAACGTTGGTGGACATGAGGACATCTTGCACCATCGGCTGCCGCCGGGTGAGCTCGGACCTCTGCCACCGCGCGTCACGGGCCGGATCAGAGCGGCACCACGGCGACCGGGCAGTGGGCGTGGTGCAGCACCGCGTGGACGGCGCTGCCGAGCCGCAACCCGAAGTGCGGGGCCGGTGCGTGACGGGCGATGACCAGCAGCGCGGCCCGCTTCGACGCCTCGACCAGCAGCGCGGCGGTGGCGCCGCTGACCTGCTCGGCCCGGAGGTCGACGTCGGGGTAGTCGGGGTGGATCGCGTCGACCGTGCGGCGCAGCAGTTGCTCGTGCAGGGCCGTCTCCTCGCCGAGTTCGTCGGCCATCGGCGCCGTGTGGCCGACGTCGGCGACGACGGTGGCCCAGCTGTGCAGGGCGCGGACGGGCAGCCCGCTGATCTCGGCCTCCCGGAGGGCGAAGCGCAGCGCCGGGACGTCGCCGTCGTCCCGGATCGAGACCAGGATGTCGCCGCCGGCGGTACCACTGCCCCGGACGACGACGGTCGGGCAGGCGGCGTGGGCGGTGACGCGGAGGCTGACCGAGCCGAGCAGCAGGGAGGCGAAGCCGCCGTGACCCCGGGTGCCCAGGACGGCGAGTTCGGCGTGCTCGGCGGCGGTGAGGATGGCCGGGGCGGCGTCCCTGGGCACGACGTCCCCGGTGATCCGGAGGGTGGGATGGGCGGCGATCAGCCGGTCGAGCTGCTCGTCGAGGACGGCCTGCGCGTTCTTCAGGATCAGGTCGGTGACGGCGGCGCCCGCCCTCGGGGAGAGGGTGACGGTGCCGGTGTTGACGGCGTGGACGAGGTGCAGCGGGCACTCCCGCCGCTCGGCCTCCCGGGCCGCCCAGTCGGCTGCGGCGGCGGCCGGGGCCGAGCCGTCGACACCGGCCACCACGCCTGCGGGGGATCTACCGTTCATGATCAACTCCCGGAGAGCTCCGTGCCCTCCGTGGCGCAGCGGCCCACCCCGGCCGGGGACGGAAGGCTCTGCCCTCCAGCATGCCTCTCCCGTGGGGCTCGGGCACCACGCCCGCGCCCCACGGGAGCCCGGCTCACGCCTTGGATGCCTCCCACTCCGTGCGGTAGTCGAGGAAGATCTGCCGCAGGTGGTGCCCGATCTTGAGGTAGTCGAGGTCGTCGAGGTTGGCCAGCGAGACCCGCACCGACCACTCCGGGCCGTCGAAGCCGCCGCCGTTGAGCAGCACCACGCCGGTCTGCTCGGCGAGGCGGAAGAGCGGCTCGGTCGGCTCGTACGTCTTCAGCAGGTACTCGGCGAACTCGGGCCCGGCGACGCGCTCGGCCTCGGCCTGGAGGTCGAGTTCGATGTAGTAGCCGGCCCGCTGCGGGTCGTCGGAGATCTTCATCTCGGAGCCTTCGAGCAGCAGTGCGAGCCGCTGGTTCACGATGCCCTGGACCTTGGCCTTGTAGGCCTTGCCCTCGGGGAGCAGCGCGAAGAGCGAGAAGAGCGACATCTGCACCTGCTGCGGCAGGCTGAGCCCGGCGGTGTGGTTGAGCGCCACCTGCCGGGAGTCGGCGACCAGGCGGTCGACGAAGCGGAGCTTCTCGGGGTCGAGGGTGAGGGTGCCGTAGCGGCGGGCCAGCCGGGTCTTCTCGTCGGCGGGCAGGCCCGCGAGCATCTCGTCGATCACGTTGTCCTGGTGCAGCCCGATGACGCCGAGCCGGTGGCCGGTGGCGCCGTAGTGCTTGGAGTAGGAGTAGACGAGCAGGGTGTTGCGGGGCAGCTCGGCGGCGATGGTCCGGAAGCCGTTGACGAAGGTGCCGTAGACGTCGTCGGTGACGATCATCAGGTTGGGGTTCTTGGTGGCGACGATCTGCTTGATCTGGTCGGCCACCCGCTGGGAGAGCGCCAGCGAGGGCGGGTTCGAGGGGTTGACCAGGCAGACCAGCTTGACCGCCGGGTCCTCCAGCTTGGCGACCTCCTCGGTGGGGTAGCGCCAGCCTCGGACACCGGTCTCGGTGAAGGTGCTCGCCTCGATGTTCACCACCTCGAAGCCGAAGGTGTCCAGCTCGGCGATCTCGATGTACGGGGTGAAGACCGGCACCATCAGGGCGATCTTGTCGCCCTTGTGCAGGATGCCGTTCTTCATCAGGCTGTCGAAGATGTAGCACATCGCCGCCGTGCCGCCCTCGGTGGCGAACACGTCGAGCTGGTCGGCCGGCGGCTCGGAGTCCATCAACTCCTCGCGCAGGTAAGCCCGGACGACCTGCTCGCCGTGCACGAGCATCCGGTCCGGCACCGGGTAGTTGTCGCCGATGGTGGAGTCGGCGAGTTCGTGGATCCACGCGTCGCGGTCGAAGCCGAAGCGCTCGACGGCCAGGTCGATGCAGGCCGTCAGCAGCTCGATGCCGGGCAACTCCGGGTGCGTACGGGCGAAGTGGTCGTAGCGGTCGGCGATACCGAGCTGCTCGGGCATGCCGCCGAGGTTGTCGGCCGTCCAGACCCGGCGGCTCTCGGAGAGCGAGAAGTGGCCGAGGGCGAGGAACGCCTCGCGCGGGCCGGTGGCGATCCAATTCGGGTTGCCACGACCGGCGTTGAGCATGTGGGAGTTGGACTTTCCCTTCTGGCCCGGCTGGTCGGCCTGGTAAGCCTGGGCGAGCCTGATGAACTCGCCCTTGAGCTCGAAGGGGCTGAGCTGCGAGAGGCGGCGGATCTCGTCACGGCTGATCGAAGGCTTGCTCATGGGTGTGTCAACTCTCCTTGTAGGGGGCCGGGTCAGCCGAGGAGCGCGACGATGATGGCGCCCCAGATGGTGAGCAGGACGTTGCCTGCCGCGTACGGGATGGTGTAACCGAGCGTCGGGATCTGGCTCTTGGCCTCTTCGTTGATCGCACCGATCGCCGCCGTGGTGGTCTGCGCCCCGGCGACCACGCCCATCAGGATCGGGGTGCGGATCCTGAACACGTAGTGGCCGACCAGGATGCCGACGATCAGCGGGATGACGGTGGCGACGGCGCCCCAGACCAGCAGGCCCCAACCCGCCTGCGAGAGACCGCTGGTGAAGCCGGGCCCGGCGTTGACACCGACGATCGTGATGAACGCGCAGAGCCCGAAGGTGTCCATGAACCACTGGGCGCCGGGCGGCACGTTGCCATAGGTCGGGTACCGGCCGCGGATCCAGCCGAAGACCAGGCCCATGATCAGCGCACCGCCGGAGGTGGAGAGGCTGATCGGCACGCCGCCGGCGGTCAGCGCGGGGATGCCGATGCAGCCGCCGAGGAAGATGCCCAGGCCGACCCAGATCATGTCGGTGGCGAAGCTGGTCGGCACGGTCTTGCCGAGCGCCTTCGTCGCCGGGTCGACCAGCCGCTTCGGGCCGGTCAGCACGAGCGTGTCACCGCGCTCCAGCTTGGTGGAGAGCCGGTACGGGAACTCCGCGCCCGAGCGGTACATCTTGTCGATGAACACACCGACCATGAACGGCTCGCGCCGCACCTCGGCGATCGACTTGCCCAGGTACGCCTTCTCCGAGACGACCACGTGCAGTTGCTCGGTCTGGTAGCTGAGCAGCCCGGCGTCGTCCGTCTCCGGGCCGATGTGGGAGACCGGGTCGAAGTCCACCAGGTCGTGCCGGAGCGCGCTGACGGCGACCACGTCGCCGCGTTCGATCACCGTCTGCTGGGTGTGGTCGAGGATCGAACCCTCGCGGCGCACCCGGGTGACGTAGATCCGGCGGCCGAGCTCGTTCTGCTGCGCCTCGATGTCGTCGATGGTGCGGCCCACGAACCCGTTCACGGCGCTGAAGGCGCGCAGCACGACCTCGTAGTACCCCTCGGAGAGGTCGGGGTTGGACTCGGGGGCGTCCAGCTCGATCGCCAGTTGCTTGCTGTCGGCGGCGAGGTTGCTCTTCAGCAGGCGGGGGGCGATGTTGGCGAGCAGGATCGCGCACAGGATGGTGCCGAGCGGGTAGGTGACCGCGTACCCGATCGGGACGAGGTTCTGCTCGGCGGTGATCTGGTCGGCGGTGAGGCCCTGGATGTGGCCGATGGCGTCCTGCGCGACGCCGATGACGGCGGACTGGGTGAGCGCGCCGCCGAGCAGACCGGCGCCGAGGCCGGGCCCGTAGCCGAGGAACTTGTCGAAGCCGTAGCAGACGCCGAGGCCGGTGACGCAGACCACGACGGCGACGCCGACCTGCGGCAGGCCGTCCTTCTTCAGGCCCCGGAAGAACTGCGGGCCGACCTTGTAGCCGAGGGCGAACAGGAACATGATGAAGAAGACCGACTTCACCGTGCCGTTGATCGTCACGTCGGTGACCCAGCCGGTGAACAGCCCGGCGATCAGACAGCCCGTCACGGCGCCCAGGCCGATGGCCTTGTAGCGGACCTTGCCGACCAGGAAGCCGATCGCGATGGTGAGGAAGATCAGTAGCTCTGGATACGGTTTGAAGACGTGTGAGGTAATCCAGTCCATGCTGATCCTTTACGGGGGGACGGCGTCGTATCAGGTGCTTCAGGACAGCCCGAGGATGCCGACCAGGACGGGCCCGGTCAGCGGGAGCAGGAAGTTCGAGAGGGTGTACGTGATCGTGTAGCCGAGCATCGGGACGCTGCTCTGGGCGACGTTGCTGACGGCGGTGATCGCGGGGGTCGAGCACTGCTGCCCGGCGATCGCGCCGATCAGGATCGGCGGGTCGATCTTCAGCAGCTTGCGGCCGACGAAGAGCGAGAGCAGGGCCGGGACGACGACCATCAGGATGCCCGCGGCCGGGAGCAGCACCGGGTACTGCTTGAGCAGCGGCCCGGCGTCGGGCCCTGCGGCGAGGCCGGTGACGGCGATGAACATCGACAGGCCGAGGTCCTTGGCGGTCTGGGCGGCCACCGGGGGGTACGCGCCGAAGGTCGGCCGCTGGGCGCGCAGCCAGCCGAAGACCAGGCCGGCGATCAGGCAGCCGCCGCCGGTGCCGAGTGCGAGGTTGACGCTTCCGGCGTGGACGGTGACCATGCCCAGCAGCACACCGACGCAGATGCCGAGGCTGAGGTAGATGTAGTCGGCGGTGTCCTGCCGGACGGTGGCGCCGACCTTGGCGGCGAAGCGCTCCACCTTGGCGCGGGAGCCGACCACGGTGAGGGTGTCGCCCTGGTGCAGCTCCGTCTCGCCGACGGCGGGCAGGTGGTGGTCGACGCGCTGGATGTCGGTCAGGTAGACGCCGCCGACGGCCTCGGGCTCGCTCGCCCGCAACGCGGTGACGGTCCGTCCGCTGACGGCCTTGTTGGTGACGACGACCTCGCGGACGGCGAGCGGGCTGTCCAGCCCCGGCACGCCGGAGGTCTCCGGGCCCAGCTCGTGCCCGGTGTCCATCACGGACTCGCGCCGGCCGACGACCAGCACCCGGTCACCCCGGCGCAGCTTGAGCGCCGGTTCGACGGTGAGCACCTGCTCGGCCCGCTTGACGCCCTCGATCGAGACCAGCTGCCGCGAGGCGGCCTCCAGCTCGCCGACACTGCTGCCCTCGCCCTGCGAGACCAGGTAGGTGCGGCCGACCAACGGTGGCAGCGAAGCCTGCTCGTCGGCGCCGAGGCTCGCGTCCGCCCCGCGCATCCGCTCCCAGATCTGCCGGGACGCCTCCGGCAGCTTGATCCGCATCATCATCGGGAAGATCTGGCTGGTCAGCATGACGATGGTGATCAGGCCGAAGAGGTAGCAGACCGAGTACGCCGTGGCGACGTGCGCCTGGAGTTCACTCGACTGGTCGGGGGTGATGCCCGCCAGCTTGGTGATGGCCTCCTGCGCGGTGCCGACCACGGCGGATTCGGTCGCGGCGCCCGCGAGGATGCCGGCGGCGGTGCCGACGTCGAGGTCGAAGCCCTTGGCGAAGCCGAGGGCCAGCAGGATGACGACCAGCGCCTCAAGCACCGACAGGATGCCGAAGCGCAGCCCCTTGGCGTTGAGGTTGGCGAAGAACTGGGGCCCGGCGATGTAGCCCAGCGAGAAGATGAAGAGGGCGAACGCCACGTTCTTCACGTCGCTGTTGACGGCGACGTGCTGGGCGCCGAGCAGCATCGAGACGATCAGGGTGCCGCAGATCCCGCCGAGCTGGATCGGGCCGACCCGTAGTTTGCCGACCAGGTAGCCGAGCGCCAGACAGGCGAACAGGGCGAGGACGGCGTTCTCACGCAGCAGGCTCACCGTGCGCCCCCTGACGTGGGGGGCTCGGGGCAGCTCCGGGTGGAGTGCAGAGGTCTGATCATGAGTGCGATTAGATCGTACTTATGACGGTATGTCCGCTATTAACACTCCCGTGTTGCTACTGTCCGCCGACTGGGCGGCCGCCGACTCCCTCCCGCCCGGTCGGTCTAGGCTGACGGCATGACCTACCTCGCCGCCGACGGCCGCTACTCCTCGATGACCTACCGCCGGGCCGGACGCAGTGGGGTGCAGCTCCCCGCGGTCTCGCTCGGCCTCTGGCACAACTTCGGCGACACCCAGCCGCTGGAGGTGCAGCGTGCCGTGCTGCGCCGGGCCTTCGACCGGGGCGTCACGCACTTCGACCTCGCCAACAACTACGGCCCGCCCTACGGCAGCGCCGAGCGGAACTTCGGCCAGCTCTACGCGCTGGACTTCCGGCCGTACCGCGACGAGCTGTTCATCGCCTCGAAGGCCGGCTACGACATGTGGCCCGGCCCGTACGGCGACGGCGGCTCTCGCAAGTACCTGCTGGCCAGCCTCGACCAGTCGCTCGGCCGGATGGGGCTGGAGTACGTCGACGTGTTCTACTCGCACCGCTACGACGAGAGCACGCCGCTGGAAGAGACCATGGGCGCTCTCGACCAGGCCGTCCGCTCGGGCCGGGCGCTCTACGCCGCGATCTCCAACTACCCGGCCGAGCAGCACCGCGAGGCGGTCGCGATCCTGCGGGAGCTGGGCACGCCCGTGCTGCTCAACCAGGCCCGGTACTCGATCCTCGACCGGGGGGTCGAGCGCGACGGCGTGCTGGACGCCGTCGGCGAGACGCAGACCAGCCTGATCGCCTACTCCCCGCTCGCCCAGGGGCTGCTGACCGACCGCTACCTCAGCGGCGAGATCCCGACCGGCTCGCGGATGTCGGTCGGCCACTTCCTCAAGGAGGAGGCGCTCAGCGCCGCGAAGCTGGAGCAGCTGCGGGCCCTGGCGAAGATCGCCGAGCGGCGTGGGCAGAGCCTCGCGCAGCTGGCGCTCTCCTGGGTGCTGCGGGACGACCGGGTGGTCTCGGTGATCATCGGTGCGAGCAGTGTCGCCCAGCTCGACCAGAACCTCGACGCGCTCGCCGGCGGCCCGCTGACGGCCGAGGAGCTGGCCGAGATCGACCGGCTGAGCAGCTGACCGATGCAGGCCGCCGGGCGGGGTCAGTACTGACGAAGGCCCGGCCAGAGCGCTGACCACGGCCGGTGCGGGCCGGTGCAGAGCACCAGTGCGGCGTGCTGCTCCTGGTTGGCGAGGTGGTGGCCGCTGTCGATCCGGGCGAGGGTGCGGCAGTCGGTGAAGGGCTCTTCCAGGCGGGCGGAGTCGGCCTGGTGGAGCAGCAGGACGGGCCCGTCGTCACCGTCCGGGGGCGGGCCCCAGTCGTACAGGCTCATGTGGCCGGAGTACGCGGTGGGCAGCCCCTGGGCCGGGCCGTAGCGGGCGAGGGCGCCGGCCTCGCCGTAGTTCGAGACGAGCAGGGCGGCGTGCGGCCGCTGGTCGGCGGGGATCACCGCCCAGGCCGCCGCCGTGGCGCGGACCAGCTCTGGCCAGCCGACCTGCTCGCCCTGGTCGGCGTCCACGGCGTTCGGCACGGCCAGCGTCGAGACCGGCAGCAGCGGCAGGGCGGCGAGCGCACTGGTCGCCGCCGCCAGCAGCAGCTGGGGCCGGAGGCTCCGCCAGGACCGCCCGGCCCGTTGGAGGGCGGGTTCGCAGCCCGCCGCCGTCACCGCGAGCAGCAGCGGGAGCGGGTAGTAGGGCTTCCCGCCCCCGACCAGGACCAGCCCGCAGAGCACCGGGTACGCCACGGCGAGCGGCCGGGCCCACCGTAGCTCCTCGGAGCGGAGCAGGCTGCGCAGGCCGACCAGCGCGATCGGCACCAGCAGCGGTGAGAACTGGAGCAGCTGGAGCGGCAGGAAGAGCAGCCGCCCGGACACCCCCTCGATGTGGCTGATCACCCGGGCGACCTCGAGCTCGGGCCAGCCGTGGGCGGCCTGCCACCAGAGGGTCGGCCCGGAGACGGCCGCCGCGACCAGCAGCGCGAGCAGCACACCGGCCACCGGTCGGCGCAGGGAGCCACGCGGCGGCCGGGAGACGAGCACGCCCACCAGGAGGGCGAGCAGCAGCGACAGGACGAGCTGCTTGTTGAGCAGCGTGACGCCGACCGCCGCGCCGAGGGCGGGCCACCACCGGGCGGCCCCGGTCCGCAGCAGCCGCAGGGTCAGCAGCAGGACGCCCAGTTGGGCCGTCAGGTCGAAGGTGCTGGTGGAGAGCAGGTGGCCGACCGCCAGCACGTACCCCGAGCAGGCGCAGCACCCGGCGGCGAGCAGCTGCCCGCCCCGGCCGGCGCCGGTCTCGCGTGCCAGCAGGGCCGTCAGCAGCACGGAACACCCCGACAGCAGGGCGGGCAGCACCCGCAGGCCGGTCGGCGTCGGGCCGAGGACGGCCGAGGCGGCGCGGGCCAGCAGAGGGGTCAGCGGCGGCTGGTCGACGTACCCCCAGGCCGGGTGCTGACCTGCCATCAGGAAGTAGAGCTCGTCGCGGTGGAAGCCGTACCGCCCCGAGAGGGCGATCAGCACGGCGGCGAGCAGGGCGCCGACCGCCAGGACCGGGCGGAGCGCGAACGGCTGGAGCTTGCCCCACTGCGGACTTGGTCGACCATTCCCCCGAATGCTCACCGCAGCAGTGTGTCAGTCGGTGGTCGGGGCGGCCAGGGGCCCGGCAGTGTCGCCTGCCGGGCCCTCGGGCCGCTTGGTCGCTTGGTCGCTCAGGCCATCGGGGCGTACTTGTAGCCGACCCGGCGGACGGTGACGATCGTGTCGCGGTAGGCGGCGCCGAGCTTGCGGCGCAGCCGGGCGACGTGCACGTCGACGGTGCGGCCGTCGCCGACGTGGCCGTAGCCCCAGACGGCGGAGACCAGGTGGTCGCGGGTGTGCACCCGCTGCGGGTACTCGGTGAGGTGGGCCAGCAGCTCGAACTCCAGGTACGTGAGGTCGAGGAGCTTGCCGTCCACCCAGGCGTTGCGGCGTTCGACATCGACGCTGATGCCGCGCGGGCGGGGCAGCGCCCGCGACACCGGCTCCGCCACGGGAGAGGCGGCGGCCGGTCCGGTGGTTGCAGCCGGTCCGGTCGGTGCCGTCGGTCCGGTCGGTGCCGTCGGTACGAGGACGAGGTAGCCGACCAGCGGCCGGCCGGTCGCGGCCGTGCCGAGCTGGGCGCCGTACTGCGCCAACAGGTCCTGCGGGATGGCGGACTGGGGAAGCGTGGCGACGACGGTGGCGCCTGCGGGGAGGTTGTCGACGAGCTCCGCCAGGGCGGGCTGCGGATGCTGGTGCGGCACCGGGGGGTACCTGCGCTCAGCGGTCGAAGGGACGGACCGGACCGCGCGCAGGTGCGGGGTCGCGGAGGGCAGGGGAAGGGTGGCCGTGAAGGAAGACATGGTGCCGCTCTTTCGCGCGTGACGGATGGTGGGTCGTCTGCGCGTCGAACCTGGCGTGCTACCGGGCTGACGAAGGGTCAGCGGGCGGAGCGCCGGGACGCGCTGGGTGAACCCGGACACGTCTGGTCGAAGAGGTGCGGCTGTCGGGACGGCCAGAACGGCTCAAGGTCGAATCGACCCTGGGCGCTGTCCACGACGTGTTTCATGCGGTCATTCAATCAGATGGAGGACGCGTTGTGCCTCATCAGGTCGGAGGTCTTCCGTTAACAATGTTGTGCGCGCGTTGCGGCAGCGTGTTCCACCAGCCGGATGAGCAGCTCCTTGCCGTCCTCGCGGCGGCGGGCGTCGCAGAGCAGCACGGGCACCCCCGGATCCAGGTCGAGCGCGGCCCGGACGTCGTCCGGCGCGAAGACCTCGGTGCCCTCGAAGCAGTTCACCGCGACGACGAACGGGATGCCGCGCTGCTCGAAGAAGTCGACGGAGGGGAAGCAGTCGGCGAGCCGCCGGGTGTCGGCGAGCACCAGCGCGCCGAGCGAGCCCTGCGCCAGCTCGTCCCAGACGAACCAGAACCGGTCCTGGCCCGGGGTGCCGAAGAGGTAGAGCGCCAGGCCGGGGCGCAGGTCGATCCGGCCGAAGTCCATCGCGACGGTGGTGGTGCGTTTCTCCTCCACCCCCGAGGTGTCGTCGACCGGGCGGCCGAGCTCGCTCAGCTGCTCCTCGGTGCGCAGCGGGCGGATCTCGCTGACCGCGCCGACCAGCGTGGTCTTGCCCGCGCCGAAACCTCCGGCGACGAGGATCTTGAGGGCGACGGCGCCCCAGGGGGAGGACGGGGCGTCAGAGAGCACGGAGGCCATTGATCACGTCTCGTAGCAGGCGCTCGTCCGGCAGCCCGGTGAGCGGAACGGGTCGGGTGACGCTGATCAGCTCGGCGTCGTGCAGGTCACCGAGCAGCACCCGGACGACACTGACCGGCAGATCGGTGTACGAGCCGAGTTCGGCGACGCTCAGCGGCTCGTCCCGGCAGAGGGAGAGGATGGTGTGGTGCTCGGGGTGCAGCTCCGGATGCAGCTCGGGGGCCGGGGCCTGGCCGGGCGGCGCTTCCGTGGCGGTGACGAGCGAGATCAGGTCGAACAGGCCGTCGGCGGGCCGGGCCCGGCCCCGGGTCATCGAGAAGAGCCGCACCACCGGGCCCGCTTCGTCGTCGAACCAACGCTCCTGCACGGGCGGTCCGGAGACCGGTGGCCCGGCCTCGGGTGCGGCTTCCTCGGTACTCATCGCGACGGTCATCCCCCCTCCGACCCGCGCTACGGCGCGGGCTCGGTCCTCGCGTCGGCGGAGAGGTGCTCGCCGACCCGCTTCACCAACAGTGCCATCTCGTACGCGATCTGGCCGACGTCCGACTCCGCCTCGCTCAGCACGGCGAGGCAGCTGCCGTCGCCCGCCGCCGTGATGAAGAGGAACGCCTCGTCCAGCTCGACCATCGTCTGCCGGACTCCGCCGACCTGGAAGTGCCGGCCGGCGCCCTTGGCGAGGCTGTGGAACCCGGCCGCGACGGCCGCCAGGTGCTCGGCGTCCTCGCGGGCGAGACCGCTGGACGTGCCGGTCGCGAGCCCGTCGCTGGAGAGGATCACCGCGTGCCTCAGGGCCGCGACGCGTCCCACCAGGTCGTCCAGTAGCCAGTTGAGCTCGCCGGACGGCTGCGCCGGAACGGTCATGATTCGGTTCCTTCCACTGATGAAGCAGGCTGTGCTGTTGGTACGCGTGGTGCGACCGGCCTCGGCGGTGCCGGGAGGGCCGGGGGCACCGGTGAGGCCGTGAGCGCCGCGCGGAGCGGCTGCGGGATCGGGCCGGGTGCAGGGACGGGTGCGGGTGCGGCTGTGGGGACCGGCACGGACGGCGGGTCGGGGACGACCGTCAGCGAGGCGGGCTGGAGGCGGTCGCTCCGGCCGCGCTGGAAGCCGCGCTGGAAGGAGGCGAAGGTCGAACGAGCCTCCTCCGGCGAGCGTTCCCGGGTGGCTTCGGCGGGCGCGGCGGCCTCGCCGGTGACCGGCTTGAGCTGAGGCGCGAGGCTGGCCTGCCGGACGCGGCGCGGCAGCAGCCCACCGGCGGCGAGCTCGGCCGCCGGGTCCGCCGGTGCGCCGGCCGGTGCCCCAGGCTCAGCCGGGTGGTCGGCGCGGCGGTGCCGGCCGGTGCCGCTCTCGTCGGCGCCCTCCGCGTTGCCCCCTGCTGCAGCGCCCGTGGTGGAGCGGCGGCGCGGGAGGCCGCCGGGGGTGCGGGCCGGTTCGGCGGCGGCGGGGCGGGGGCCGCCCGAGGGACGCTCGGTGGTGCGTACGGGCTCGTCCGCCGTGACGGGCGCGGCGTGGCTGCGCCGGTGGGTGCCGTCCTCGCCGAGCGCCGGCACGGAGACCAGCTCGCGCTGGCCCCGGTGGCTGACCGGGCGGGCCGGGGTCTGGGCCACGGGCGGCGCCGCCGGCTCCATCGCCTCGGCGAGCAGCTCGCGCGGTATCAGCACCACGGCCGCCGTGCCGCCGTACGGCGAGGGCCGCAGGTGCACCCGGATGCCGTGCCGACGGGCCAGCCGGCTGACCACGAAGAGGCCCAGCCGGTCGGTGTCGGCGAGGTCGAACTCCTGCTCCTCGGCGAGCCGTTCGTTGATCCCGGCGAGTGCGAGCTCGCTCAGGCCGAGGCCCCGGTCGTCGATCTCCAGGCAGAAGCCGTGCGCGACGACCTCGCCCTGCACCGTGACCTGGGTGTGCGGAGGCGAGTAGACGGCCGCGTTCTCGACCAGCTCGGCGATCAGGTGGGTGACGTCGGCGACGGCGCTGCCCAGCAGCCCGGTGCCGGGGAAGGGCCGGACGATCACCCGGGCGTAGTCCTCGACCTCGCCGACGGCGGCCCGGACGACGTCGACCATCCGGACGGGCTTGCGCCAGGCCCGCCCCGGCGAACCGCCGGAGAGGATGATCAGGCCCTCGGCGTGACGGCGCATGCGCGTCGTCAGGTGGTCGAGCTTGAAGAGGTCCTCCAGCTCGCCCGGGTCCTCGGTGCGGCGCTCCATGGTGTCCAGCAGCGTCAGCTGACGGTGCAGCAGCACCTGGCTGCGCCGGGCCAGGTTGACGAAGACCGCCGACACGCCACGGCGCAGCTCCGCCTGCTCGACGGCCGCCTCGAAGGCGACCCGCTGCACCTCGTTGAAGGCCCGCCCGACCTGTCCGATCTCGGTGGGGCCGAACTCCAGCCCGGGGGACTCGGCGGCGACGTCGACCGCCTCGCCCCGGCGCAGCCGGAGCATCACGGCGGGCAGCCGGGTGCCGGAGAGGTCGAGGGCGGCGTTGCGCAGGTTGATCAGCTCGCGGGCCAGGCCCCGGCCGATCCGGTAGGAGATGACGATCGAGAGCACCACGGCGATCAGGCCGACGAGCCCGGCGATGCCGCCGCGCACCAGCTGGTTGACGGCGTAGGCCTTGGCGCGGGCGCCGAGGGTGGCGGTGAGCCGGGTGTTGAGGTCGCCGAGGTCGTCCAGGGCCCTGGCAGCGGTCGAGTGCCAGGCGTTGTCCGCGCCGGACTTGACGGCCTGGATGTGGTCCTGGCTCTGCTGGAAGTAGTCCTCCTGGCTGACCATCGCCTGCCAGTTGCTGCCGGCCCGCAGGTCGCGGTAGTCGGTCTGGTCCTGCGCGCCGAGCTCGCGGACGTAGATGCCGAGCAGGGCGCGCTGGTTGTGCAGCGCGTCGAGGGCCGCCTGCACCATCTGGTCGGACGGCTTGGAGGTGGCGCGCAGACCCTCCATCGCGGCGTCCTCCTGGGCCAGGTACTCACGGGCACGGACCAGCTCGATCAGGATGGTTCCCTGGCGCGGCAGTTGGCCGCTCTGTCGGCTGAGGAAGGCGGAGCGGAAGGCGAAGACCGGGTCGACGAGGTCGTTGTACTGGCCGATGACGTACGACCAGCTGTTGGCCTTGCGGTCGACCTGGCGGCGCAGCGTCGTCAGCTGGTCGCCCTCGGCGAGCACGTCCTGGAAGCGGGCGCGCTGGTTGCGGTCGAGCGAGCCGGCGTCGGAGCCGTGCGACTGGTAGCGGAGCAGCTCCAGGTCACGGTCGGTGACGGCCTGGGCCTGCCGGTAGGCCTCCTGGGCGGCCGGGGCGTTGGGGTCGGCCAGCCGCAGCACGGCCGCGCGGCGCTCCTCCTGGAGGTCGCGGGCGTACTGGTCGGTAGGCGTGCCGAAGGCCCGGTAGGCGGTGCTGACGTCGAGTTGGGCCCAGACGTCTCCGGTGGTCACCAGGCTCGCGTACACCCAGAGGCCGGTGAGCGCGATGATGGGCACCATGAGCAGCGCGATGATCTTCGCGCGGATCGAGCTGCGGCGCAGACGCATGGAGTCCTCGGTCGGGAAGGCCAGGCGTGGACGAGGGAGTGGGCTTCGGGGTCGCCCGACGGCACTGCCCGGCCGACGGATCTGCGCGAGCTTACTACTCCCTGACCACTCGTTCGAAGGGCCTGGAGGGAAGGGTTCGGGCAGCTGCCGTGATCATCCGGATCTGCCGGATACGCCCGCTTTGACCGGATCGGCGGCCCGTCCACCCGGCCCCCGCCCCCACCCACGCCACCGGGTGACCGGCGGCACCCTGGGCATTGGCACGTGCCGATCCGCCGGAACGGCCCGTACGGTCTGGGCAGCGCTGCGGTGATCGGGTAGCTTCGTCCGGACCGTCCGGGAGGTGCGAACCGGGACGGTAGGGCACGGGTCGGCTGCGAAGCCGGGCTTGGCGTACGGGAATCGGGGGCGGGAGTTTGCGCGAAGGCGGCGACCTCGCGATGCCCGCCCCGGCGGTGGGCGGGCTGGCCGACTCGGTGTTCGACACCGCCGAGCGCACCCCTGCCCTGGTGCAGTTCTCCAGGCGCGAGGGCGAGCGCTGGGCCGGCGTGACGGCCGTCGAGTTCCGCGACGAGGTCATGGCCGTCGCCAAGGGCCTGCTGGTACGCGGCGTCCGGTACGGCGACCGCGTCGCGGTGATGTCCACCACCCGGTACGAGTGGGGGCTGTTCGACTACGCACTCTGGTCGATCGGCGCCGTCCCGGTGCCGGTCTACCCCACCTCCGCCGCCGAGCAGGTGCGCTGGATCCTCGCCGAGACCCAGGCCGTGGCCTGCGTGGTCGAACACGAGGACCACGCGATGACGGTCGGCGCGGTCTGCGACGCACTGCCCGACCTCACCGGCATCTGGCAGCTGGACCGGGGCTGCGTGGCCGCCCTCGCCGAGGACGGCCGGGGGGTGCCGGACAGCCTGGTGCACCGCCAACGCCTGGGCGTCACACCCGAGTCCGTCGCGACCGTGATCTACACCTCGGGCACCGGCGGCCACCCCAAGGGCTGCCTGATCACCCACGGCAACTTCGCGGCCGAGGCGGACGCGCTGCTCTCCGGCTGGGGCGAGGTGTTCCGCGACTCCGGCGGCGAACCCCCGGCCACGCTGCTCTTCCTGCCGCTGGCGCACGTCTACGCGCGGGTGATCCAGGTCGCGGCGGTGCGCGGCGGCATCCGGCTGGGCCACCACGGGCTGCTCTCCAACGACTCGCTGCTGCCCGCCATCGCGTCCTTCCGGCCGAGCTTCCTGCACGTCGTGCCGTACATCTTCGAGAAGGTGTACCAGCGGGCCCGGCAGGCCGCCGAGGAGGCCGGGCGCGGCGAACTCTTCGCCCAGGCCACCGAGGTGGCCATGGAGTGGGCCGCCGCCCGCGAGCAGCGCGCCTTCGGGCGCGGCCCGGGGCCGGGCCCGGCGCTGCGACTGCGGCACGCCGCGTACGACCGGCTGGTCTACCAGCGGCTGCGGGCGGTGTTCGGCGGGCGGGTGCGCAGCGTGATGTCCGGCGGGGCGACGCTGAGCCGCGAGCTGGCGCTGCTCTTCACCGGCGCCGGGATGCCGGTCTACGAGGGCTACGGGCTGACCGAGACCACCGCCGCCGTGACCGCCAACCGCCCGGGGCGCGCCAAGGCGGGCACCGTCGGCACACCACTGCCCGGCGTCTCGGTGGTGATCGCCGAGGACGGCGAGATCTGGGTCCGCGGGGCGACCGTCTTCGCCGGGTACCTGGGCCTGCCGCCGAGCGCGGACGACTGGTACGACGGCTGGTTCGGCACCGGTGACCTGGGCGTCCTGGACGAGGACGGCCATCTCACCATCACCGGCCGGAAGAAGGAGCTGATCGTCACCAGCAGCGGCAAGACCCTCTCCCCCACCGCCCTGGAGGAGCGCGTCCGGGCGCACCCGCTGGTCAACCACTGCCTGGTGGTCGGCGACAACCGGCCGTACGTCGCCGCCCTGATCACCCTCGACCCGGAGGCGCTGGCGTACTGGCTGAAGGCCCACGGGCGCGAACAGCTGGACCCCTGGCTGGTGTTGACCGACAGCGAGCTGCACGCCGAGATCCAGCGGGCCGTCGCGGCCGCCAACACGGCCGTCTCCCGCGCCGAGTCGATCCGTGCGTTCCGGCTGCTCCCGGGCGAGTTCAGCGTCGGCCAGGGCCAGCTGACGCCCTCGCTGAAGCTGCGCCGCCGGGCCATCGTCGAGATGTACGCGGCCGACGTCGAGGAGCTCTACACGGCCTGACAGACCTGGCCGTGCCCCCTTGACGGGCCGTCTGGTCCAGTCCATTGTGTGGCACGGCCTGTGTGCGGCATGCCGACCCGCTCCCGCCCCTCCGGGAGCCTTCCACCCTGCCCCCACACAGGAGTTGTCCTCGTGCCCACCACTCTTCGCCGCCGCATGTCCGCATGTGCCGCGACGGCGGCCCTCTCGGTGCTCGGCCTCGCCGCCCCGGCCGCGCACGCCGACGGCGGCCCGGCAGTCTCTGCCACTCCGGCGGTCAATCTTGCGACCAACCCCGGCTTCGAGATCCCCACCCTGCCGCTGGCCGACTACGGCTCGATCCCCGGCTGGAACTGCGGGGCGGCCGAGGCCGGCCTCAGCACGGCCGCGCACAGCGGCGGTTCGGCCCTGGCGGTGACCCCGGCGAACGCCGACAGCACCGGCGAGTGCAGCCAGACCGTCTCGGTGCGCCCGTCCAGCACGTACACCCTCTCCGCCTGGGTGCACGGCAGTTACGTCTTCCTCGGCGCCACCGGCACCGGCCACGACGTGCCGCCCGCCTGGACGGGCGGCACCGGCGACGGCTGGCAGCTGCTCACCACGAGCTTCACCACCGGCGCCGCCGACACCTCCGTCCGGCTGGCCCTGCACGGCTGGTACGGGCAGGGCGCGTTCACGGCGGACGACGTCCAACTGAGCGGCCCGGCGCCGGAGCCCGCGCACGCGACCTGGAACGTGCCGACCGACGACAAGGTCGTCTTCTTCACCATCGACGACGGCTGGCAGGCCACCCCGGAGGCCGCCCGGTTCATCGCGGACCACCAACTCCCCATCACCGCCTTCCCGCTGCCGATGCCATCGGGTTGGAACGCGGACTACTTCAAGAGCGTCACCGCCGTGCCCGGCTCGTCTGTCCAGGACCACACCGTCTCGCACCGCGATCTCACCACGCTCTCGGCCGCCGAGCAGCAGGCGGAGATCTGCTCCGCGCGCGACACCGACCTGCGGCTCTACGGCACGGCGCCGACGATCTTCCGCCCGCCGTACCTCACCTGGAACGCCGACACCCTCCAGGCCGCCGCCAACTGCGGGATCAGGACGGTGCTCACCGCCACCGCCGACTTCAGCTGGGGCGCGTCCAACGTCTACCGGGGCGGCGCCCTCCAGCCCGGCGACGTCGTGCTGATGCACTTCACCGACACCCTCGCCACAGACCTCCAGCGGGCCCTGACCGCCGCCCAGGCGGCCGGTCTGAAGCCTGCCGGTGTGACCGACTACCTGCGGTAATCCCCCTTCGTCCTCAGGAGGTTCCACCCCACATGGAACGCACCCGGATCACCCCGCCCACGCAGTCGCCCCCGCCCACGCAGTCGCGCAGAAGAGCGCGCGCCCGTCGCCCGCTCGCCGCCGTGCTCGGACTCGGCCTGCTGGCCGGCGGTGTCGCCGCCCTGGCGGCGGGCGCCGACGCCTCGGCCACCACCGCCCTGGGCAGCAACTGGTACGCCAGCGCCCCCTACCTGATGCCCGAGGACAACTCGCCGCCGGACGCGGCCGCCGTGATGGACGCCACCGGCCAGAAGGCCTTCCAGCTCGCCTTCATCCTGGACGGCGGCAGCTGCCGCCCGGCCTGGGGCGGCACGTCCTCGATCGACACCGACACCACCATGCCCGCCGTGATCAAGACCATCCGGGACAAGGGCGGCGACGTCTCGGTCTCGGTCGGCGGCTACGGCGGCACCAAGCTCGGCCAGACCTGCGGCAGCCCGGAGGCGACCGCCGCCGGGTACCAGAAGGTGATCGACAAGTACGGGCTGAAGGCGATCGACTTCGACCTGGAGGAGCCGGAGTACGAGAACACCGCCGCGATCCACAACGAGATCAGCGCGGCCCGCATCCTCCAGCAGAACAACGCCGGTCTGTACGTCTCGATCACCACGGCGGGCACCAACGCGGGCACCGGCTGGTTCGGCACCCAGATGCTGAACGAGGCGAAGTCGCAGGGCTTCACGCCCGCCAACTACTCGATCATGCCGTTCGACGGCGGCTTCAACGGCGCGGCGGCCCAGACCGACGCGCTGGTGAAGTTCAACGCGATCCTCCAGTCCACCTTCGGCTGGAGCGAGGCCACCGCGTACGCCCACGAGGGCGTCTCGCTGATGAACGGGCGCACCGACGCCGCCGAGTACTTCCGGCAGGCCGACTTCCAGACCGTGCTCGACTTCGCCACCGCGCACAAGCTGGCCCGCTTCACCCACTGGTCGGTCAACCGCGACCGCCAGTGCGCGGGGACGGTCGACCCGGGGCTCTCCGGCTCCTGCTCCAGCGTCGCCCAGAACGACTGGGACTTCACCAAGTACACCGTCCGCTTCGCCGGGGCGACCCCGCCCACCTCTCCCCCGTCGGGCTCGCCGTCCTCCTCGCCCTCGTCCTCCCCGTCCTCGCCGGGCGGCTGCGCGGTGGCGGCCTGGGACAGCACGAAGGTCTACACGGCGGGCAACACCGTCTCCTACGGCGGCCACAAGTGGCACGCCAAGTGGTGGACGCAGAACGAGAACCCGAGCGCCAGCGGCCAGTGGGGCGTCTGGGCCGACGACGGCCCCTGCTGACCCGAGCAGCACGACGGGGGCGCGGGGATCACTCCCCGCGCCCCCGTCGGTTCACAGGCCTCGGACCGGTCAGACGCCGGCGCTGAACGCCGGGTAGTAGCCACCCGACTGGCCGGCGGCCTTGGGGTGGTAGCTCTCGTAGATCGGCCAGGTGGTGCTGTTCAGCCAGGTGGTGCCGCTGCCACAGATCTCGTGGGTGGTGAACCGGCTGCGCACGTCCTCGAAGGTGAAGCCCGCGTTGGCGGCTCTCTTGGCGATCACCCCGTCGAGGGTGTCAGCGGCGCTGTTGATGGCGGCCCGCTTGGTGTCGCCGATGCCGAAGATGCAGCTGCCGCCGATCTGGTAGAGGTGCGGGTAACCGAGCACCACCACATGGGCGTTGGGCGCCTTGCTGTGGATCGTCGAGTAGAGCTGGTCGAGCTTGCCGGGCAGCGTGTTGGTCGCGTACGCCTGCCCGGCACTGACGGCGGAGAGACAGGCGCTCTCGTCGTCCAGCACACAGGTCTGCATGGTGCTGGCGAAGCCGGCGTCGTTGCCGCCGATGGTGATGCTCACCAGGGTGGTGGCGGAGTTGAGCGCCGAGACCTGGTTGTTGAGCACATCGTCGGTCACCGCGCCCGAGCAGGCGACGTCGGTGAAGGAGGTCGTACTGTGGGCGTTCTTCCAGAGGTACGGGTAGGCATTGGTACTGCGGTAGCAGCTGCCGCTCTCGCTGGTGTAACTCCCGGCGCCGACACCGGAGGAGTACGAATCCCCCAGCGCGACGTAGTTGACCGATACCGCTTGGGCGGTGCCGGCGGCGGCGACAGTGGACAGGGAAAGCGCGATCGCCAGGCCTGCAGCGGACACAACACGGGCCGTTCGCATGAGCTCCTCCACGGGTGGGTGGTGTGGGTCACACTTTTGATACCAGGCAGTAGCTTGGTACGGATAGTGGTCATGCCAAAGTTGTTGCGGATGGTCGCTCTTGTGGCGCACTCAGTTCAGGAGAGTGTCAACTCACCGGCATTGCACGGCTATTGACAGAACGGCAGGGCCGGGAGTAGTCACCGGCCGGACAGGAAGGCAGCACCGCCGGGCGGGAGCTCCTCGATCGTCTCGTTCGCCGCCGCCGGGACTCCCAGCCGCACCACGGCGGTCGCGACCGCCACCCGGGCCTGCCGGAGCCCCGGCGCACCCCAGCCGAGCAGCTCGACGGCCAGCCCCGGGGCGACCAGCAGCCGCCGGTAGTGCCGCCCCGACGCCGGATCCGGCGCGGTCGGCCCCACCCCGCGCAGGGCGGCCGTCATCCGCACCCGGGCGCACTCGTGCCCGCCGTTCGCGGAGCCCACACGGTCGTACAGGTACCCCAGGTAGTGCGGCGCGCCGATCACCGCCTGGGCCTCCTCGGCGGCCTCGCGCGCCAGCGCGGCCGCCGGATCGCCGCCGTCCTCGGGCTCCAACGAGCCGCCCGGCAGACTGACCACACCGTCCTTCGGATTGACCAGCGTCAGCACCCGCCCGTCCGGCACGAACAGCCACCCCCAGGACTGCTTCACCGGCAGCCCCTCCGGCACGCCCTCCCCCGGACGCCACGGCCACCCCGCAGTCGGACGCCGCCGCACCCGGCCGAGCAGCTCGGCGATCTCCGCGCTGTACTCGATACGGCCCATACGTCCTCCCTCCGGTGCCCGGCGCGCCCGACTGTTGATCTTCCCCGAACACGCGACCGATGAACAGCCCTGACGCCCGCCCTGGGGCCGGAAGTGTGACCCGGGGCCGGAGCCGGGGGCGCGAGGCTCTGCCCTACTCACTGCGTGCGCGACCAACCACCCACGTCCGTGGACCCCTGGCCGCGCAGCCCCGCACCCCTGGGGCCGGCCGCGTCACCCCAGCGGGAACCCCGCCTGCGCGCCACCGGCCTCCGCCGCCGGGACGACGGTGGCCGTCTCACGGGCGGTCATCGGCCGGAGCCAGCCGTCGACCAGCGCCCAGCCGTACGCGCGCCCCTCGGAGTGCAGCAGCAGCTCACCCGCGCCGCAGCCCGCCACCGCCGCCGCGAGCGTCACGCAGAAGGCCTCCACGTCACGCCCGCCCGACGCGGACTCGCCGGAGCCCGTGCACAGCGCGGAGCCCGCCGCCAGCACCTCCCCGTCGACCAGGCCGACCGAGCGGATCGAGAGCCGGTGGCAGCCCTCCCCCGCCCCGGCGGCGAGGGCCAGGTAGACCTCGGAGACGTACTGGAGGATCTCCGTCAGCCGCTCCTCGGGCTGCTCGGCCCAGCCCAGCGACTCCAGCAGCGAGGCGCAGCCGACGGTGACCTGGAGGCGGGCCAGCTGGTCCGCCTCCAGGGCGGGCAGCAGGGACGGCAGGGCCTGGCCGCCGTACCGGAACGGCTCCCCGGCGAGCTCCGGGTCGGCCGCGTACGCGACCCGGGCGACGGGGTCGGCCGGGTCGAGCTGGTGCTCCTCGCAGAAGTCCTCGAAGTCGACCGGCGCGAGCACCCGCAGGTGCACGTCGACGCCGTGCCGGTGCAGCACCCGCAGCTGCACCTCGGTCTGCTCCAGGTAGGACGCGTAGTCGGCCGACCCGAACAGGCCGTGCCGCCCGAGGCTCGCGAAGTCCGCCGTGCTCGCCGCCACCGCGAGCGCGACGGGCTGCCGCAGCGGCGCCCGGCCGGGCCCGCCCGGGGCGCGCAACCTGGTCCGCTCCCTGCCGTGCTCGGGCCTGCGCTTCTTCGCCATGAACTCTCCCTGCTCGACGGGCCCGGCCGACGCCGGGCCACCCGCGCCGGCGCTGCCACCGACGCCGCCGAACATACCTACCGTGACTGACATTCGACGCAGTGTCACCGAGCGGGGGCGGGCGACGGGAGGGATTGTCGGAGGCTGCTGTGATACTCGGTGCGTGAGACTTCTGCACACCTCCGACTGGCATCTCGGCCGTTCCTTCCACCGGGAGAGCCTGCACGACGCCCAACGCGCCTTCCTCGACCACCTGGTGGCGGTCGTCCGGGAGCAGCAGGTCGAGGCGGTGCTCGTCGCGGGGGACGTGTACGACCGCGCGCTGCCCGGCCTGGAGGCGGTCGGGCTGTTCGACGACGTGCTGCACCGGCTGGCCGAGCTCGGCGTGCCGACGGTCTTCATCAGCGGCAACCACGACTCCGCCCGGCGGCTCGGCGTCGGCGCCGGGCTGATCGACCGCGCCGGCATCCACTTGCGGACGGACCCGGACGGCTGCGCCGTGCCGGTGCTGCTCGCCGACCGGCACGGCCCGGTCGCCGTCTACGGGCTCCCGTACCTGGAGCCGGCCCTCACCCGTGAGCGGTTCGGCCTGGAGCGCGGCGGGCACGAGCAGGTGATCGCCGCCGCGATGGCCCGGGTCCGGGCCGACCTCGCCGCACGGCCGGCGGGGACGCGGGCGGTGGTGCTGGCGCACGCCTTCGTCGTCGGCGGCGAGCCGAGCGACAGCGAGCGGGACATCACCGTGGGCGGGGTGGCCGCCGTCCCCGCCGGGGTCTTCGACGGCGTGCACTACGCCGCGCTGGGCCACCTGCACGGCTGCCAGACGCTCGCCCCGCACCTGCGCTACAGCGGCTCACCCCTGGCGTACTCGTTCTCCGAGGTGCACCACCGCAAGACCATGTGGCTGGTCGACCTGGCCGCCGACGGCTCCGTCACCGCCGACCGGGTCGACTGCCCGCAGCCCCGCCCGCTGGCCGTGCTGCGCGGTCGGCTGGCCGACCTGCTGGCCGACGAGGCGCTGGCGGTGCACGAGGAGGCCTGGGTGCAGGCGACACTGACCGACCCGGCTCGCCCGGCCGAGCCGATGGAGCAGCTGCGGCGGCGCTTCCCGCACACCCTCCAGCTGCTCTTCGACCCCGAGCACACCCCGGGGACCGAGCACCCCTCGTACGCGTCCCGGGTCAGCGGCAGGCCGGATCTGGAGGTCGCCGAGGGCTTCGTCCGGCACGTCCGCCCGGGGAGCGAGCCGGACGAGCTGGAGCTGCGCTGGCTGCGCGAGGCGTTCGAGACCGTCCGGCAGAGCGCCGACCACGAGCAGGAGCTGCCCCGGTGAGACTGCATCAGCTGACGGTCACCGCCTTCGGCCCGTTCGCCGGCACCGAGCACGTCGACTTCGACGAGCTGGCCGCCGCCGGGCTGTTCCTGCTGCGCGGCGCGACCGGGGCCGGGAAGAGCAGCGTGCTGGACGCGGTCTGCTTCGCCCTCTACGGCGAGGTCCCCGGCTCGCGCCGGGGCAACCCGCTGCGCAGCGACCACGCCGAGGCCGACGTGCCGACGCAGGTGCGGCTGGAGGTCACCCTCGGCGGGCGGCGGCTGGAGATCACCCGCTCGCCCGAGCAGCGGCGCCCCAAGCGCCGGGGCAGCGGCTTCACGACCGAGAAGGCACAGACCCTGCTCCGCGAGTGGGCTGCCGACGCCGGTGACGGGGAGCCGGGCTGGCGGGCCGTCAGCCGCTCGCACCAGGAGGCCGGGGAGGAGATCCGGCAGCTGATCGGGATGAGCCGCGACCAGTTCTGCCAGGTCGTGCTGCTGCCGCAGGGCGACTTCGCCCGCTTCCTGCGGGCCGACGCGGGCGAGCGGGCGGCGCTGCTGCGCCAGCTCTTCGACACCGGCCGCTTCGAGCAGGTCGAGCGCTGGCTCGCCGAGCAGCGCCGCAGGCACGAGGCGGCCGTCGCCGCCGGGCGGCTGCGGCTGCGTGATCTGGCCAGCCGGGCGGCGGAGGCCGCCGGTCCGGGCGCGGAACCGCTGGACGACTGGGTGCCCGCCGAGGACGCGGGCGTGGCCGGGCCGGCCGACGCCCTGCCGGCCTGGGCCGCGATCCTGCGCGGCGGGGCCGCCGAGCAGCTGGCCGTCGCCCACTGCGCGCTCGGCACCGCCGAGGCGGAGCAGACGGCCGCCCAGCAGTGGCAGGAGCGGACAGGTGAGCTCGCCGACCGCCAGCGCCGTCACCGCGCCGCCGTCACCGAGGCCGCCGAGCTGGCCCGGGGCGCCGAGGAGAGCTCCCGTGCCGAGCGTCGGCTGTCGGCCGCACAGGCCGCCCTCGGGGTGGAGTCCCTGCTGCGCCTGCGCGACAACGCCCAGCGCGAGGCGGGCCTGCGCACGGCAGCTCTGCGCGCTCTCAACCAGAGCGACGGCCGGGGCGGCGGTCCGGGCGACGGCTGGGGCGATAGTCAGCGCATCGAGGACCTCGCCGAGGCCGAGCGGGGCATCCGCGAGCAGCTCGGCCGGCTCGCCGCGGCGCGGGCGGACGAGCAGCGGCACGAGGCGCTGCTGCGCCAGGCCGCGCAGCTGACCACCGACCAGAGCCGGGCCGAGGAGCTGGCCGAGGAGTCCCGGGAGTGGCTGGTCGACTACGACGCGCGGGTGCGGGTGCTCCAGGAGCAGCAGGAGCGGGCTCAGGCGGCCGGGATTCGGGTCGAGCAACTAGACGTACAGCGAGCAGAGTTGGGCGATCGACTGGCCGCCGCCCAGCGGCGGGACGGGCTGCGCGGGCAGGTCGCCGAGGCGGAGGGCGAGCTGCTGACGCTCCGCCGGGTCGCACTCGACGCCCGAGCGCTCGGCCTGGAGCTGCGCGAGCGGCGGCTCGCGGGGATGGCCGCCGAGCTGGCGGCGCAGCTGGGCGAGGGCGAGCCGTGCCGGGTCTGCGGCTCGGCGGTGCACCCGGCCCCGGCCCGGCCGACGGGCGCCCAGGTCAGCGCGGCGGACGAGGACCGCGCCCTGGCCGAACAGGCCCGCGCGGAACGGGCATCCAGCGCCGCCGAGGCCGCGCTGACGGCGCTCAGGGTGGCGGAGGCCGAGGCGGCGGGCGCCGCCGGGGGCCTCGGTGTCGCGGAGCTGCGGGCCGAGCTGGGCGCGGCCGAGGCGGCCCGCCGCGAGGCACTGGGCGCGGCCGACGGGCTCGGCGCGACGGCGCACCGGATCGCCCGGCTCGAAGCCGAGCAGCGCGAGCGGCAGGCCCGGCTGCGGGAGGCCGGGGAGCGCGGCGCCGCGCTGTCCGCGCAGCTCGTGACGCTGGCCGCCGAACGCGCGGAGCTGGGGCGGCGGGTCACCGAGGCACGCGGCGACGCGCCCTCGGTCGCCGCCCGTGGTGCGGCACTCGCGGCGCAGGCGGACACGCTCGGGGCGGCGCTGGCCGCCGCCCGTGGGCTGGCGGAGGCGCAGTCCCGCCTCGCGGACGCGGAGCGGGAGTTGCTGGCAGCCGCGCGGGCGGCGGGCTTCGACGGTCCCGAGGAGGCGCGCTCGGCGCTGCTCCCCGCGGGCGAACGCACGGCGCTGCAGGCCCGGCTGGAGTCCCTGCGGGCGGCTCGGGCCTCGGCCGAGGCCCGGTTGGCCGACCCGGAGTTGGTGGCGGCCGCCGCGCTGGCCGCCGCCGATCTGCCCGGTGCGCAGGACCGCCTGCGGGCCGCCACCGCGCGGCTGCGGCAGGCTGCCGCCGCCGAGAGCGCGGCCCGCGAGCGCACCGCCGCACTGGCCCGGATCAGCCAGGAACTCGCCGCCCTGACCGCCGAGTTGGCCCCCGCACTGGACCTGTTCAACCGGATCGGCCGGCTCGCCGCCCTGGCGGCGGGCACCTCGACGGAGAACCAGCTGCGGATGCGCCTGGAGTCGTACGTCCTGGCGGCCCGGCTGGAGCAGGTCGCGGCGGCGGCGAGCGACCGGCTGGTCCGGATGTCAGGCGGCCGCTACACCCTCGTCCACAGCGACGACCGCGCCTCCGGCAACCGCCGCTCCGGCCTGGCCCTGCGGGTCGTGGACGCCTGGACGGGCAGCGAGCGGGACACCGCGACGCTCTCCGGCGGCGAGAGCTTCTTCGCCTCCCTCGCCCTGGCCCTCGGCCTGGCCGACGTGGTGACGGACGAGGCCGGCGGCATGCCACTCGACACCCTCTTCGTCGACGAGGGCTTCGGCAGTCTGGACGAACAGACCCTGGAGGAGGTGATGGACGTCCTGGACGGCCTCCGCGAGCGCGACCGCGCGGTCGGCATCGTCAGCCACGTCCCCCACCTGCGCTCCCGCGTCCCGGCCCAACTGCTGGTCCGCAAGGGCCGCCGAGGCTCCACCCTCCGCCCGATCGGAGAGCGATTCTGACGCATGTCCACTCGATCGGATGACAGCTGACGCCGTGTCAGTTTAACTCCGCCCCCTCGGAACATGATGCGCCTGGATGGCGCCCTCAAGGTGCGCCGCCGGCAGTCATGAAAAGGGTGGTTCGTATGGCTAGTTCTGGTGGAGAGCCGATCCCGTCGATCACCGACGCGACGCTCACCGACATTGCGACCAACGGCATGTGGGAGGGTGCGGGCCTCAACCCCAGCCCGGCGGTCCTCGCCGTGGCCCGAGCCCTGCTCGCGGCATTCCAGGGCGAGGCGGTCGGCGAGCTCCCGGTGGAGATCGCGGGTGAGGTGGCCGACGTCCAGCAGCGGGCCATCGTCGACTTCCCCCACATCCAGTCGGGCAAGATCAAGTTGTCGGCCTTCTCGATCAAGCTGAACGACGGGGAGCCGCACCCGGTCGTGATCATGCCGGCGGGCTGGAGCCCGTACGGCTGGCTGCCGTTCATGTACTCCTACGTCTCGCTGGCGCTGCGCGGCTACCACGTGCTGGCCTACACCCCCCGGGGCCTCGGCACGCCGGGGTGGCCGTCCACCTCCGAGGGCTTCATCGATGTCGGCGGGCCCAGCGACTGGGCCGACGGCTCCGTCGTGATCAACTACGCGCAGGAGTACTTCACCCCGAGCCGGATCGGCTTCCTCGGCGAGTCCTACGGCTCCGGCATCAGTCAGCTGGTCGCCGCGCACGACCCGGAGAACCGCGTGGCCGCCGTGGTCGCGCTGAGCACCTGGGGGAACCTCGCGACCAGCCTGTACGACAACGGCACCCGGCACATCAAGGCGGCCGAGCTGCTGCTGGACTTCACCGGCGGTGAGCGGGAGGAGAAGTTCGACCCGGCGACCTACCAGCTCTTCGAGGGCTTCCTGAACGGTGCGGCCACCGAGGCGGTGGTGGAGTGGGGTGCCGAGCGGTCCCCGCAGACGTACGTGGAGCACACGAACAACAACGGCACCCCCACCTTCATCTCGAACACCTGGCACGAGAGCCTGTTCCCGGCCCAGTCGATGGTCGACACGTTCGCCCGGCTCCAGGTGCCGAAGCGGCTGAACATGTGGATCGGCAACCACGGTGCACCCGAAGGCGCAGGCCTGGCCGGGCTGGTGAGCGGCCTGCCGTTCCCCGGGCTGCGGACGCCGATGCAGGAGGCGTACGCCTGGCTGGACCATTACCTGCTCGGCGTCGACAACGAGGTCCCGGACTGGCCGGAGGTGAACAACCAGGTCATGTTCACCTACAAGACGGCCCCGGTCCCCGGCGGCAGCCACCGGATCACCACCCCGGCCCGCCGCGAGACGAGCCCGTCGTGGGGCGATGTCACCAGCAGCAGCGAGGTCTGGTACCTCACCGGCACCGGCGGCTCCGGCGACGGCGCCCTGACCGAGAAGCCGACGCCCGGCTGGGAGCGGGACTTCACCGCCGGCAGCCTGACCTCCGCCACCGCGATGGAGGCGATCCTGAAGACCGGGCAGAAGGAGTGGTTCGGCAACCCCCTGGAATACCAGCTGGCCAAGTTCGAGCGGCCGCAGCTGCTGGTCTGGTCTTCGGAGCCGCTGGACGGGCAGGGCGGTGTGGCCCGGCGCATCCGCGGCACCGCGACGCTGCGGTTGGCCGTCCGCAGCACGGCCGACGCGGCCACCCTGGTGGCCTACCTGTTCGACGTCGCCCCGGACGGCACCGCGCGGATCATCACGCACGAGCCGTTCACCGCGTACAACCTGACTGCGGATGAGGACCGCGCCGTCGCCTGGCAGCTTCAGCCCGCCGCCTACGACCTGCCGACCGGCCACCGCCTCACGCTGGTCGTGAACAGCCGCGACGAGCTGTACGAGTTCACCGGTACGGACGGCAGCACCACCTTCATCTCCTCGCCGAGCGTCGGCGAAGCCCGGCTGGAGCTGCCGCTCGGCTGAGCGAAGAGCTCGCAACGCCCTCGGAGTCGGACGGCCCGCCGCAGCGCCGCGGCGGGCCGTTGGCACACCCCGCCGTCGGGTCCGGCCGGTCTGGGGGCGCCGGCCCAAGTGGCCGACTCGTAAGTCCTTCGGGGTTGGCCTCTGGGCCTGGCGGGTATGTTCGCGGGCCGAGTGTCGAAGACGGCGCGATGGAGCTCGACCACGGCGAGACGGACCAACGAACGGCAGGGCTGCGCGTCGCGTGTGCACGCCCGTTGGACGCGCCGGGTATCTCGAGATCAGTGGACCTGCGCCGCGATGATCCGCGCGCACTCCAGGGCCTCGGTATGCGTCGTGTCCACCTCCAGGTCGTAGGACACCCCCTGGTGGACCAGCTCTGCCTGCGCTTCGGCCATCCCGGTGAGCCGGTCACCTCGTGCGACCTCGCAGCCCGCAGCGACCGCGCTCTCGCATCTGACGCCGACCCACAGCACCTGCAACCCGCCGAGAGCCTTCTGCCACCGCTGCTGGGACGCCGCTCCGCCGAGGAACACCTCGTCGACGACGACCCGAGCACCCGCGCGGGCCATCGCGGTGATCCCCTCGATCCACGCCTCCTCCAGTGCCCGGAACGCGGCCCCGACCACCACCTCGCCGTCCGGAGCGAACTCGATCCCCGCCTCCGACGCCCTCATCGACGCGGGCATGGCCTGGATCAACGTGTCGACCCCGAAGGCCAGCCACGGCTCCGGCAGGACCGCCTGCAGACACCGGGCGAGGCCGGACTTCCCCGAGCTGGAACCACCGTTGAGCACGATCACCTGGGTCATCACCGCCCCACAGTAGAGGCGCCGGAGCACCGACCCAATCCGATTTTGACCGGCCTGAGCACTACGGCGTGCTGACCGCTGACCGGGGAAGGCCACCACGCGCCTGGCCGGAGAGCCCCAACTCGCCCGCACGCAGCCCGGCCTGGAAGCGGGAGTCGGCCTCGAGCTTGGCCATCAGCTCGGCCACCCGCCGCCGATAGGTTCGCAGCGAGACCCCGAGCCGTCTGGCCGCCGATTCGTCGGTGAGTCCCGAACCGAGCGCGTCGAGGATCATGCGACCGTCGGCATCGAGGTGCGGGACGTCGCTGCGCAGGTAGGCGTCGAGGTCGACGGCGGTGTCCCAGATCGCGCGGAAGAGCGAGTGGACGCCCTCGACCAGGATCGGCGACGTCGTCACGGTGTACTCGCGGCCGGCGTGGGTCTCCTGTCCGGCCAGGATCATCACCCGCCGGTCGAGGAGGATGGTCTCGTGCGGCAGCAGCGAGCCGCTGATCCGTACGAGAGCGCCCTTGCTCTGCACCAGCCGCAGGTGCGCGCGGGCCTCCTCGTCGGCGAGCGCGACCGGGCTGAGCAGCTTACGAGTGGTGAAGTCCGAGGAAGCCGCAGCCCGCCACCTGTTCCGGATCGCGGCCCTGGCCTCCGGCTGCGACCAGGTCTTGAGATCCCGGGCGGCGCACAGGAACTCGGTCTGCACGGACTCGAAGAGATGACCTGCACGCGCGATCAACTCCGCGTCCCCTTGGACGGAATAGACTTGTTCGCTTCGCATCCCGCCAGTGTGGCAGCAAGCTGTCACGCCATGGCTGGGCATCGTGGCGGCGGACACCATGAGCGTCATGACGATCAAGACCTTCTCCCTCGGCGGAGACCTGACCATCAACCGGCTCGGCTTCGGCGCAATGCGCCTGGTGATGAACAGCTTTGATGGCCCGTCGCGACCGCCGGAGGGCGCCGTCGCGGTGCTCCGGCGCACGGTGGAACTGGGCGTGAACCACATCGACACGGCGGGCTTCTACGGCAGGGGAGCGGTCTGGGCCAACGACCTGATCCGCACGGCGCTGACCCCGTACCGGGACGACCTGGTGATCGCGACGAAGGTCGGGCCGCTGCGCGGGCCGGACGGTGTGCCGAGCGGGCAGGCAACACCTGACCAGCTGCGCGGCCTGGTCGAGGCGAATCTGCGCTCCCTCGGGCTGGACCGGCTCGATCTGGTCTACCTGCGGGTCGGCGGGATGACCGGACCGGGCGGCGAGTCGATCGCCGAACGGTTCGCGGTGCTGGCCGAGTTGCGCGCGGAGGGGCTGATCCGGCACCTGGGCGTCAGTAACGTCGACGCCGCCCAGCTCGCCGAGGCCCGGACGATCGCGCCCGTCTCGGCGGTTCAGAACCGGTACACCGATGATGCGGGGCTGCTCGCGGAATGCGAGGAAGGCGGCACTGCGTACGTGCCGTTCTTCCCGCTCGGCGGCGGCGTCGGTGGCCCGCCCGCGACCGAACGACTCGACAAGGTCGCAGCGCGCCTGGGCGCGACCGCCGCACAGGTCGGGATCGCCTCGCTCCTGGCGAAGTCCCCTTCGGTGCTGGCGATCCCGGGCACCGGCTCGCTCGATCACCTGGAGGAGAACATCGCTGCGAACGACCTCAACCTCAGCCACGAGGACCTCGCCGACCTACGAGGTTGACCGACCGCTTCGGGCTGCGGCAGTAGCTTGCGGCAGTAGGTTGTGACGATGACCGAATCCCTGCCGCCCGGCGGCGTTGTGCACAGTGCGGAGGAGCTGGACGCCCGGTGGGCACAGGCGTGGCGTCCCGAGCAGGTCGCGGAGCGGCTGAGCGGGGTCAGCACCACCTGGTGCATCGCGGCAGGCTGGGCGCTGGATCTGTTCCGTGGGAGGCAGTCGCGGCCGCACGGCGATCTGGAGATCGCGGTGCCCGCAGCGGGATTTCCGGCGATTCGGGGCCGCTTCCCCGAGTACGTGTTCGATGCGGCGGGTTCGGGACGGGTCTGGCCGGCAGCTGGGGCCGAGGCACTGGCAGCCACCCACCAGACCTGGCTGCGGGAGCCGGAAACCGGTCGGTTCCTGTTCGACGTCTTCCGCGAACCGCACGAGGGCGGGACTTGGATCTGCCGCCGGGACGCGAGCCTGCGACTGCCGTACGACGCGATCATCGAACGGACGGCGGACGGAATCCCCTACCTGGCACCGGAGTTGGTGCTGCTGTTCAAAGCGAAGGCGACGCGACCCAAGGACCAGGCGGACTTCGACGGTGTGCTGCCGCTGCTGAGCCGGGCCCGGCGGGACGCCCTCAGCGGTTGGCTGGAGCGCGTGCACCCCGGCCACCCCTGGCTGGCGACGCTGGCGGGGTAGCCCCTCGGGACCTGCCGGCGGACTGCCCTGACGCTACCCTCAAGATGCCGGCGAGCCGGGCGAGTTGCGAGCACTTCGGGGGAGTCGCCGTGGGGTCTGAAGCGAAGTGGGGCGCGGTCGCGGCAGTCGCAGGGGTGGTCGCCGCCCTGGTCGCCTTCCTGGCGTACGTCGCCCCGAGGCCCGGCCCTCCGCCGAAGCCCGGCTACCTCCTGCCGGTCACCAGCCCCTCGGCCCCTTCGCCAGCCCCGGCTTCGCCTTCAACCCCGGCCACCACCGCTCCCCCGGAGCCCGCGCCGAGCCCCTCCGCCTCCTCCCCCGCCATCTCCCCTACGCCGCACGCCCCTTCACCGGCCCCCGCACTGTCCCTGCCGCCGCTCCTCCCGGCAGGCTGCGACGAGGCTCTCGCCGTGATCCGGACCTACAACCGCACCGTCGGCCCGACCAGAACCAGCCAGGACGCGGCCGCCTCCCAGGCCTACCAGGGCATGATGCGAGCCGGCCTGGCCACCGACGGCGGCGCGGCCTACACGGTCATCGTTGCTCTCTCCGGCGACTTCAGCACCATGCGCTTCATCCTGGAGGGCGCCATCGCCGACGACTACGCCGCCGCCGTCAGCAGGACGAACAGTGACATCCAGACCCTCAACACCACCTGCAGCACTGGATGATGTTCACTCTTCGTAGTGAACCGCTCGACCTCGGGGGCGGCCGGAGTCGCTCAACCATCGGCGTGGCGTGGCAGTTTGGTCGAGAAAGCCCGATGAATCCGCCACCCGTGCAAGGGTGGGTGCACTACGCTACGTAGCGCAGAGCAGACAGAGATGACCCCGGCGGTGCGCCAACACCCCGGGGCCCGACAGCAGGAGCAGCAACTCCCAATGCGTGTACATCGTAGCGCCCACGTGCGCTCATTCACCGTCCTGCCGAACGGGCTCCTCCAGGACCGTCGGCTCAGCTACACCGCCCGCGGCCTGCTCGCCGACCTCCTCTCGCGCCCCGACGGCCGACGCGAGGACGGCCGTTCGATGGCCGACACCAGCCCGCAGGGGCGCGGCGCGATCCGCAAAGCCCTCAAAGAACTCACCGAAGCCGGGTACTACCGGGTCGTCAGAGTCCGGATGCCCGACGGCACGATCCGCAGCGAGGCCCACGCCTACGACACCCCGCAGCGCCCGGACCTGCCGGATGTCCCCCGTCCGACCCCCGGTGACGCGACCACCGGCCACCCTGACACCCCTCCTAAAAAGAACCCGGCCGAAGAACCCACCCTCCCCACCCCGCAAACCCAGCACGCCCGCGAAGCAATCGCGACACTGTTCCGGGTCATCCGGCCAGAACCACGCCTGCACCTGGGCGAAGCCGAAGCCCTGAAACTCGCCCCGCTCGTCACCCAGTGGCTCGAACGCGGCAGCAACATCACCCAGTTGACCCAGGCCCTGCTCCCCGGCCTGCCCACCACCGTGCACTCCCCCGCAGCCGTCCTCCGCCACCGGCTGACCCACAAAATGCCACCCGCCCCGGCCCCGCCCGCACCACCCCAGCGCCCCGAATGCCCCAAGTGCCATGACCCGGCAGCAAAGCCGGGCCTCTGCGGCCCGTGCGCAGGCCTCCACCCACGCCCGCTCGGGGTCGGCGGCGGCGCAGCAGCAACCCCCGGCGGCATCGCCCGAGTCCGCGCTGCCCTGCACGACGCCAAGGCCGCCCTGACCCTCGGACGCCTCACAGCCTCCTGAAGCTCCAGAGACCCCCGCGCCATATCGCCTGGTCGGCGGTCGGGCGAATCCTCTGTCGGCGGAGAACACATGACGAGTTGAGGCATCAATTCCATTGCGCGAACCATCATTTCATGGCCTGTTCGAGAGGACATTATGGTCGGATTCATGGAATGGAGCTTTCAGACAGCCGAAGAGTTGGCAGCCGCGATGCGTGCCGGTGAAGTGACGTCGGCGGAACTGACCGACGAGGCGATCGCCCGTATCGAGCGGGACGACAAGGCGGTCAACGCGATCTGTGTGCCGGACTTCGACCGCGCGCGGGCCGCCGCGCGTGACGCCGACCAGGCGCGTGCCCGCGGCGAGGACCGGCCGCTGCTGGGTATTCCGGTGACGGTCAAGGAGTCCTACAACGTCGCCGGGATGCCGACGACTTGGGGGATGCCGCAACACCGGGATTATGTGCCGGCCGAGGATGCGGTGCAGGTGTCGCGGCTCAGGGCAGCAGGCGCGGTGGTCCTCGGCAAGACCAATGTGCCCTTGGGGCTGCAGGACATCCAGAGCTTCAACGAGATCTACGGCACCACCAACAACCCGTGGGACCACGCCCGCACGCCGGGCGGATCCTCCGGCGGATCAGCGGCGGCTCTGGCGTGCGGATTCGGCGCGCTGTCGATCGGCTCCGACATCGGCGGTTCGCTGCGCACCCCCGCGCACTTCTGCGGTGTCTACGCACACAAGCCGACACTCGGGCTGGCGGCCAGCCGCGGGATGGTCCCGCCGACCGCACCGGCCTTGCCGGTCGACCTCGACCTCGCCGTCGTCGGTCCGATGGCGCGCACCGCCCGCGACCTCACCCTCCTGCTCGACGTCATGGCCGGACCGGATCCGCTGACGCTCGGCGTGGCGCACCAGTTGAGGTTGCCGCCCGCGCGCCACGAACGGCTCAGCGACTTCCGGGTGCTGATCCTCGACGAACATCCGCTCATCCCAACCGGGTCGGCGGTACGGGCCGGCGTGAAGCGAGTCGCCGACGCGCTCGTCGACGGCGGCGCCCATGTCGAACGGCACAGTCCGCTGCTACCCGATCTGGCCGAGGCCGGGACGGTCTACAGCCAGTTGCTGGTTTCGGGCTCCGTCGCACGTTTTCCCGTCGACTCGTACGATCAGCTGCGGGCCCGCGTCGCCGGACTGGGCGCGGACGACCAGAGCCTCGACGCGGCACGGCTGCGCGCCATGGTGTTCAGCCACGGCGACTGGCTCCAGGCGAACCACCGCCGCGAACTGCACCGCCACGGCTGGCGGCAACTGTTCGCGGAGTTCGATGTGGTGGTGTGCCCGATCACGCCCACCCCCGCGTTCCCGCACGACCACGACCCCAATCCGCTGGCACGCCGGATCGACATCGACGGCGTCGAGTACCCGTACTTCGACCAGCTCGTCTGGGCCGGCCTGGCCACCATGCCCGGCCTGCCCGCCACCGCCATACCGGCGGGCCGGGCCTCCGACGGCCTGCCGGTGGGAGTACAGCTCATCGGCCCGATGTTCGAGGACCGCACCCCGCTGCGGCTGGCCGAACTGCTCGAGCAGAAGATCGGCGGCTTCCAGGCACCGGAGTAGGGCCGACCACCGGACGTCCGTCGAGGATGGGCGAGCCGGCGGTCGAGGCCACAGAACTGGTCTCGCCCGCCTCCCCTTGGACGACGGGACGCTGCTGCCCGCCGTCGCTGGCGACAACGGCGGCGGTAGGGCTGCGGTGGTCCAGCCTGCGGGCCGCCGCAGCGCGAGCGCCGCCCGCGAGCGCACCGCCGCCCTGGCCCGAATCAGCCGGGAACCGGGCGGTTCTCGATCACCGGAGCCCTGTCCCCCAGCGGAGCGCTGTGCCAGCTTTCGAAGGCGCGCCGTGGGTGGTCGTGCAGCTCGGCGCGTCCGGTGGCCCAGAGCAGCGTGGGCCACCGGTCGGTGTCCGTGGGCGCCTCGGGGAAGAGCCGGGCCAGGGCCCGGTCGCACACGTCGGCGGGCGGGGTCCAGGGCAGCGCGAGACCTGCGGCGACATCGTGGGTGTGCACCAGGGTCTCCACCACCCCCATCGCGGCGAACCCTTCGGGGTCCGACACCCCGTAGGCGTGGAAGGCCCGGACCTGCGGGGACACGGTTCGGACCATGGCCGCCAGCAGCGCACCGCCGGTCTCCAGGACCTGCAGCAGCCCGGCGGGGCCGGCGGCACGGTCCACGAACACCACGTTGGGCGGCCCGTCCGGCCGGTCACGCTGCCAACGCAGCGGTACGAAGCCGTCCAACGGCGGTCGCTCCGGGCCGAGTTGCGCCGCATACGCGAACAGCCCGTCAGCAGTGTGCTCCAAGGTCTCCCAGCAGTCCCACGCCAACTCACCGGCCGGGACGCGCCAGTCCGCCGAGAAGGCGCTCGTCAGCGCCGTGACTGCACTCCGGACGGACAGCTCGACATCGGCCGCCGTGACCAGCCCCGACCCCGACCCCGACCCCGGTACCAACGCCCGCGCCGTCAACGATCCGACCTGGTGCGATCCACGATCCTCTGACATGGGGTCCGACACTAGCAACCCTGTACGAGGAGAATCGCCGGATGAGGATTCTGATCATCACCGCCGGTTCCCGGGGAGACGTCGCGCCGTTCACCGGGCTGGGGCGGCGCCTGCTCGATGCCGGGCACGAGGTCGCCGTGGCTGCTCATCAGTTGTTCGCCGCCCTCGTCGGCGGGTGCGGCCTCGAGCATCGGCCGCTGCCGGGAGACCCGGAGGAGCTCATCCGTGGCTGGGCCCAGGCAGGGTCGCGGGAGGAGGCTCGGGCGCTGACGAGGGCGTACGTCGACGGCCTCGCCGACGGTGTGGCGACGGCCGTGGCGGACGGCACCGACCTGGTGCTCACCGCCTTCGCTCCGGCGCCGCTGAGCCAGGCGGCCGGTGAGGCTCTCGGTGTCCCCGTCATCGACACCCACCTCGTACCGGCGGTCGCCACCAGGGAGTTCGCGCTGCCCGGCGCAGCGGACACCGACGGCTCGGGGCCGGAGGGCTACCTGGCTGCGGGTCAGGCGGTGGTGCGGGGTCGGGACGGCCTGTTCGCAGGTGCCGTTTCCCGGTTGCGCGACCGCCTCGGGCTGCCCACAGGCCCGCCGCCGGGAGGGGACCCCCGGCCCGTCTTCGCCGGCTTCAGCCCTCTGGTGGTGCCGCGGCCGGCCGACTGGCCGTCCCAGGTCGAGGTGACGGGGTACTGGTGGCCGTCCCGGCCGGACGGCTGGCGTCCTCCGGCCGATCTGGTCGACTTCCTCCAGGCGGGCCCGCCGCCGGTCTTCATCGGGTTCGGCAGCATGGCACCGGGCCAGGGGGAACGGCTCGGTGAGCTGGTGGCCGCAGCAGTGCAGCGGGCGGGGGTGCGTGCGGTGGTGCAGGCGGGGTGGGCCGGGCTGAGCGGTGGCGGCGACGACGTCCTGGCGATCGGGGATGTCCCGCACGACTGGCTCTTCCCACGCACGGCCGCCGTCGTGCACCACGCCGGGGCGGGAACTACCGGGGCGGGGCTGCGGGCCGGAGTGCCCGCCGTACCGGTGCCCGTCATGGCCGACCAGCCGTTCTGGGCAGCCCGGCTCCACCGGCTGGGAGTTGCTACCCGGCCCGTGCCGTTCGAGGATCTCACCGCCGAATCCCTCGGCACCGCGATCACGGCCTGCGTGACCGAGCCGGCCCACCGCCACCGCGCGGCCGAACTCGGCCGCCACATCGCCGAAGAGGACGGCGCCGCCGCGGTGCTCGCCCACATCGCCACCGGGTACGGCGGATAGCCGAGGCGCGGGCGCCGAGCAGCAGCCTCGTTCGTACCGGCCGGGCCGTGGGGGGAACCACCGGGGTCAGCCGGAGCAGGCGATGCGCTGGGCCTCCTGCCAGGTGCAGACGGGGCAGAGCGTGAGGCCGGGGTGGTCGGCAGGGAGTTCGGTGGGCTCGCCGCAGTGGACGCAGTCGGCGCGCGGGCCGTCGTCCTCGGCGGGGGTGAGGGCGAGGACGGGGTCGATGGTCGGTACGAGGTCGCAGCTCGGGGCCGGGCGGGAGCTCGGGGTGTCATCCGTCATGCGCCCATCCTGCCAGCCTGGCCGCCGGCCCAGCATCAGCCCGACTGGCCCCCGGCTGTCGCCCCGGCTGTCAGCCCAGGAAGGAGAGCCGGACGGTGCGCCGGGGGTTGTCGCCGTTGGTGTCGATCAGGACGATCGACTGCCAGATGCCGAGGGCGAGCCGGCCGCCGACCACGGGGAGGGTGGCGTGCGGGGCCACCAGGCCGGGGAGCACGTGGTCGCGGCCGTGGCCGGGGGTGCCGTGGCGGTGCCGCCAGCGGCTGTCGGCCGGGAGGAGGTCGCGCAGGACGGCGAGCAGGTCGTCGTCGCTGCCCGCGCCGGTCTCGATCACGGCGATCCCGGCGGTGGCGTGCGGGACGAAGATGTTCAGGAGTCCGTCACGTCCGGGTGCCGTGCTGTCGAGGAACGCGGCGCAGCGGTCGGTGATGTCGAGCGCAACCTCTTGGCTGCCGGTGGTGAGTTCGAAGGTGATGGTGTGAAAAGTGCTGGTGTGGGAGGTGTTGTCCGCCATGGGCCCATCCTGGCCCAGAGCGGCGGGCCGGTGCAGCCGACACCACGGCGGGCGGCGGGAGGGCTGACCGGAGCCGGGCATGCCACAGACCCGATGGACTGTTGGATCCATCGGGTCGGTTGGCCGAGGCCGGTGGGCCCTAGCCGCGCCCGCCGAACAGGCTTCGCTTCAGCCGCCTCAGCGGCGCCAGCAGCAGCACCCGCGCCGTACGGCGCGGAGCTGCGTGGGTGCTCACGCCTCGCGGCGTCAGCTCCCTTATGAGCCCCAGTGCCTCGGTGGTTTCGACCACCGAGATCGCCGGTGCTCCGAGCACGGCCAGGTGACGTTCGATCCGACGGCCGGTCGCGCCGACACCGCACTGGATCGCCGGCACCCGGGGCCGACTCCGCACTTGCATGACGTGTTCCATCAGTTTTCCCACCCCTACGAGGCGCCAGGGCCGTGAGGCGAAGACTATCCGTGAGAGACGGCCTTCGCGCAACCGTCCTGGTGTTCTGCCACCGTATCGTGCGAAGCGAACTGACGCTTCACCAGAATCCCGTGGCCTCGGTCACGACTGCGCATCAGCGTGCGGCGCGGAGCCCGGATCAAACCCGGAGTCGGAGGCCGGCAGCACGGACCGGCGTGCAGCTCAGGCCGTGCGCGTGGGGCGCACCACCAGTGGCTCGGGCGGGTCGAGGAGCGCGGAGGCGGCGTACCCGGAGAGGCCGAGGCCGGTGAAGGAGAGCAGGACGAGCAGCACCGCCCAGGCGCCGGGCGAGCTCCAGCTGATCCGGTCGCCGTACCGGAGGAGCCCGAGCAGGCCGAACGACCCGGTGCAGACCAGGGCGGCCATCCCGCTGCGTACGCGCCGGAGTTCGGCCTCTCGGACGCTGAGCAGCAGGGCGATTCCGAAGGTGAGGCACCAGGCGCCGAGGACCCGGACGTCGAGTGCGGTGACCGTCCAGGGCCAGTGGCGTGCGGTGGCGTCGGGGAAGGCGTAGAGGACTGCTCCGGCGGCGGTGACGACGGTGCCGTTGCCGATCATCGGGGCGGCGACCCAGCCGGGCAGGCGGGGCGGCCTGGGCGGCTCGGCGCCGGGGGTGCGCCACTGGGCGGCGAGGGCGGCCAGGCCGATCAGCGGGGCGACGGTGTGGACGCCGAGCCAGCCCCAGGCGGTGAGGACGGCAACCAGGGTGCCACCGGTGAGTTGGAGGGTGCCGTGCCCGGCCAGGAGGGCGCCGAGCATGAGCAGCATGAAGAGCGCGCTGGTGGCGGTGGCGACGCGCACCTTGACCCACTCCCCCGCTCGCAGGGCGAGGGCGAGCATGGCGGCGCTGCCGCCGTACGCCGCGCCGAGGAGGGTGGCGGTGGGGCCGCTCATCGGCCAGGCGAAGTAGCTCGCGGTGCTGCCGCTGAAGAAGGTGAGGGCAAGGAAGGTGCAGCCGGCGGCGAAGGCCAGCGGTGCCAGCATCAGCGCCTTGAGGGCCCGGCTGACCGGCCGGTGGGCTTGGGGCTGCTGGCTCACGGAGACTCCTGCGGGGGTGGCGGCTACCCTTATGAGACTTCGCGTCAATATAGGAGCCGGGGCGCCCTCCGGCAATGACCCTGACAGGCTTCAGGAATTGAACACATCCGAGGGATTGACGCGGTCGAAACCTACAAGCAATATCTCTAAGGACGCACGAAGGCCGGGAGCTCCCGACCCAGTGCGGCACAATGCACCAAGATCCGCTTCGACAGCTGAACACCAACGGCCACAGAAGCGATCGTCAGTACTTCCGACACCAGGGCAAGTCACTGTCCGGCCGTCTCGACGTTGCGGCGGCCCGGCTTCCCTGGTGGACGGACGGCGGCCGACCGTTGAGGGTCGGTCCGGTCGCCAACCAGACTGCCGGTGTCGCCGCTCGCACGGCGCGGCACCGGCGGTCGCACCCCCGGGCCGACCTACGCCTCCACCCGCCCTCCACGCGACCTCCACGCAAGGCGTTCACTCGGTCACCCACGGGCGCGAACCGGCAGTTCATCCAAGGTCGGTAGAGTGTCCTCCACCGGGCGACCTGCCGAAACCCAGGACCCTTCGCGGAGTGAAACGAGCGTGAGTCCTCTCCTCAGCATTGTGCTGCCAGTCCACGGCGTGGAGCGCTTCCTGCCGCGCTGCCTCGACTCGCTCGGCCTCACCGGCCCGGGGCGGCCGGGCAGCACCGACGCAGCGCTCGACGAGGTCGAGATCATCGCGGTCGACGACCTCTCACCCGACGGCTGTGGCGCGCTTCTCGACGCGTACGCCGCCCGCAACCCCGCGCTGCGCGTCCTGCACCTGGCCGAGAACCAGGGCCTCGGCGGCGCCCGCACCGCCGGACTGGCGGAGGCTACCGGCCGGTACGTCTGGTTCGTCGACAGCGACGACTGGCTGCCCGAGGACACCGTCGCCGCCCTCCTCGACGCACTGCGCGAGGACGGCGAGGCCGAGAGTCGGGAGAAGCCCACCGACGTCCTGCTCACCGACTTCAGCCACCACTACCCCGACGGCAGCAGCGAACCGAACCCCTGGCGCCACCTGCTGCGCGGCTCCCCGCTGGTCGGGGGCTGCACGGCGGCCCAGCACCCGGCGCTGCTGCAGACCGTGATGGCGGTGTGGAACAAGATCTTCCGCCGCGACTACCTGCTCGGCCTCGACGTCTCCTTCGGCCGGGGCTACTACGAGGACATCTCGGTCACCTACCCCGCCCTGCTGGCCGCCGGCCGCCTGCGCTACCTCGACCGCCCCTGCTACAACTACCGCCGGGGCCGCCCCGGGGCGATCACCAACACCGCCTCGCCCAAGCACGCGGACGCCTTCGCCCAGTACGACGCGATCTTCGCCTTCCTCGCCCGACGGCCCGTCGACCCGCTGACCGCGCGGCTGGTCTTCGACCGCACCGTCAAGCAGGCGCTGACGGTCTACGACACCCCCGGGCTGGTGCCGACCGGCCTGCGCGCCGACTTCTTCGCCCGGATCGCCGACCACATCGGCCGCCACCGCCCTGCGGGGTACCGCTACCCGAGCGGCCTGCGCGGCATCCAGTACCGGCTGGCCGCCATCGGCGCCCGGCGCGCGTACGGCGAACTGCGCCGCACCGGGCGCCTCCCGCGCGCCCTGCGCAGGCAGGCCCGCGCCGTCGCGCCCGTGCTGCGCCGTGGAGTGCGCAGCGGGGCCCGCTTCACCGCGTACAACGCCTTCCGGCGGCTGCCGCTGGACGGGCAGCTCGCCGTCTACGCCGCGTACTGGCACCGGGGTTACGCCTGCAACCCCGCCGCGATCTACGAGAAGGCGCGCGAGCTGGCGCCGCAGGTTCGCGGTGTCTGGGTGGTCGAGACCAGGGCCCAGGCCGCCACGCTGCCCGCCGGGGTGCCGTACGTGCTACTGAACTCGCCGGGCTACCTGCGGGCGATGGCCACCGCCAAGTACTTCGTCAACAACGTCAACTTCCCGCACACCATGGCGAAGCGGCCCGGCACCGTGCACCTCCAGACCCAGCACGGCACCCCGCTCAAGACCATGGGCATGGACCTGAGGGACCATCCGGTCGCCGCCGACGGCATGGACTTCGACCGGCTGCTGGAGGCCGTCGGGCGCTGGGACTACCTGGTCTCCCCCAACCCGCACACCAGCGAGCACTTCGGCCGGGCCTTCCCCGGCCGGTACGAGATGCTGGAGACCGGCTACCCGCGCAACGACCGGCTCGCCCTCGCGACGGCCGCCGAGACGGCCGCCGTCCGCGAACGGCTCGGCCTGGCACCCGGGCAGCGGACCGTCCTCTACGCCCCCACCCACCGGGAGGGCCAGGGCGGGTACGTACCGCTGGCCGACCTCGGTGAGCTGGCCGCCGCGCTCGGCCCCTCGTACACCCTGCTGGTGCGCACCCACTACTTCCACACCGGCGGGCCGGGCGACCTGACGGCCGGTGAGGGCTCGGCGGCGATCGTCGACGTCTCCGCGCACCCGACCGTCGAGGACCTCTACCTCGCGGCCGACGTGCTGGTCACCGACTACTCGTCGATGATGTTCGACTACGCCGTCCTGGACCGCCCGATCGTCGTCTTCGCCCCCGACTGGGACGAGTACCGCCGCGTCCGGGGCGTCTACTTCGACCTGCTCGCCGCTCCCCCCGGCGCGGTCGCCACCGACCCGGCCGAGCTCGCCGAGGCCCTCCTCGCGGGCGACCCGGCCCCGGCCGCCCGCCGGGCCTTCCGGGACCGGTTCTGCCCCTGGGACGACGGGCACGCGGCGGAGCGGGTCGTCCGCAAGGTCTTCCCGGTGAGCCCGGGGGCCCGCCAGGGGCACGAGGAGCTGGGCGGCGGCACGACATCGGCCTCGGCGTCAGCTCCGCTGTCGAGCAGCTCGTCGAAGTCCTAGCGGTCGTCTTCAGAGCTGACCCACGAATCCTGCCGAGCCGCCGTCACCATCGCCCTTCAGGTGGTGGGCGAGGAACGAGACGGTGCGGTCGAGGAGGGCGCGCGGGTCGGGGGCGCCGATGAAGATGTGGTCGGCGCCAGGGACGGTCACCAGTTCCACCTCGGTGTGGGGGCGGAGGCGTTCGGCGAGGAGCTCGCTCTGGTGGTACGGGACGACCTGGTCGGCGGTGCCGTGGATGATCAGGAAGGGCGGGACCGGGTGGTCCGCGTAGTCGATCGCGTTGGCGGCCGCGGCGATCTCGGGGCGGTCCGCCGGGCTGCCGCCGAGCAGGGCGTGGAGCGGGTTGCCGACCGGGGGATGGCACAGGGCCTCGGGGAAGGCGGCGGCAGCGGTGACGATCTCGACCGGGCCGTACCAGTCGACGACGGCCCGCAGGCCGCCGTCGACGGTACCGGTGACGCCGGCATCGCCTTCGAGGTCGAGGCCCGCCGGGGAGGTGGCCGGGGCCAGGGCGGCCAGGACGGCCAGGTGGGCACCGGCCGACTCGCCGAACAGGCCGATCCGGCCGGGGTCGAGGCCGAGGTCGGCGGCGAAGTGCCGGACGTAGCGGAGAGCGGCGCGGACGTCGTGGAGCTGCGCGGGGAAGGGGGCTTCGAGGCTGTGCCGGTAGTCGGGCGAGACGACGGCCAGGCCCACGGCGAGGAAGGCCCCGAAGAGTAGCTCCGCGGGGAAGGTCGGCGGCGGGTAGCGGCGGTCGCCCTCGGCCCAGCCGCCGCCGTGGATCCAGAGGACGACGGGTACCGGCTCGGGCCCGCGCGGCGGAAGGTGGATGTCGAGTAGCAGCGGCCGGTAGCCGGAGACCGCCGCGTAGGTGGCACCGTCGAAGCGGCGGCTCCCGTCGGCCGCGACCACCGGTGCGGGCGGCGGCAGGTAGGCCGGCGGCAGCAGGGGTGCGTCGGGCCGGATCGGCTGCTGCTCGGGCATGGAGATTCCTCTCGGTTCGGACGGATCGTGTCCCCCGGCCCGCAGCGGCGACGGCAGCGCGGGCGGCGAGTCGGGGAGAACCGCCCGGACGGCTCTGGGCGCAGCGTCAGAACGGCCACGCCGGGAGAGTGCGTCTGCGGGCGATCCGGCCGAGCCAGCGCGCGGAGGGCTTGGGGGCGCGCAGGAAGGTCCGCGGATCGACGGCGATCAGGCCGAAGGTGGGCCGGGAAGTGCCCCACTCGTGGGTGTCGAGGGCGCTCCGGTGCAGATAGCCCCGGATGTCGAGACCGTCGGCGAGTGCCTCGGCGAGGCCGCTCAGTGCCTGTTGGGTGTACGCGATGCGGCGCTCGTCGTCGGTGGTGGCGATGCCGTTCTCGGTCACGACGATCGGCACGTTGCCGACCACGGCGGCGGCGTGGCGCAGCGCCTCGCCCAGCGCGGATGGGTAGAACTCCCAGCCGTTGAGGGCGAGTTCGGCCCCGGCGGGCGGCGGCAGCGGCCCGTCCGGGCCGACCCGGGTGCGGGTGTACGCCTGCACGCCGACCCAGTCGTCGCCCCGGGCGGCTTCGAGGAAGACGTCCTCGCGGGGGCGCCGGTAGGCAGCCGTGGCCGCCGCGCCTCCCCGGACGGCCTGGCAGACCTGGCTCGCCACCGACCAGCCGGCCTTGAGTTGCGGGGAGATCGCCCTGAGCTCGGCGACGGCGGCCCGGTGGGCCTCGATCAGGACGGCCGTCAGCTCCGGGTCGGGCAGCGGGAGGCCGACTGGCGGGGAGGTGACAGCAGCCCCGGCGGCGAAGGCGGCCACCACGTTGGGCTCGTTGACGGTGCAGACGTACTCGACACCCTCGCCGAGGACGGGTGCCGTGGCGGCCACGTACCGGGCGAATCGCTCGACGGCGTCCGGGGCCCGCCAGCCGCCGCGCTCGGCGAACCAGCGCGGCACGGTGAGGTGGTGCAGCGTGACCATCGGGCGCAGGCCCCGCTCGCGGGAGCCGTCGACCATCCGGCGGTAGTGGGCCAGGGCGGCCCGGGAGAAGCGGCCGGGGGCGGGCTCGATCCGGGCCCACTCGATGCCGAACCGGTAGTCGGTGAAGCCGAGTTCGGCGAGCAGGTCCATGTCGACGGGCCAGCGGTGGTAGCTGTCGGCGGCGTCGCCGCTGAGCTCGGG
Organism: Kitasatospora sp. McL0602; assembly: GCF_052076145.1. Classification (NCBI taxonomy): domain Bacteria; kingdom Bacillati; phylum Actinomycetota; class Actinomycetes; order Kitasatosporales; family Streptomycetaceae; genus Kitasatospora; species Kitasatospora sp. McL0602. Next base: position 1,037,288 of record NZ_CP197246.1, read on the forward strand.
GAGCAGGGCGCCGCCGTGTTCGAGCGGCCACCGGTCGCTGTTGGTGTTGTTGCCCTCGGTCTGATGGGCGGAGGTGGAGGCGCCGAAGAGGAATCCGGCCGGGAAGGGGGTGCCCTGGGCGCAGGCGAGCATGGCAGGGGTCCTTTGGGGTGGGGGCGGGCGGGGTGGGAACCGTCCGGTCCTGCCACGGTAAATCTGAAAACCTAGTGAAGCAAGGTTTTGAAGAAACGGGTGCCCGGCTACAGTGCGAAGGTGAGTACGCGTGGCCCCCGGGGCCCCTATGCCAAGAGCGCGGCCAAGCGGCAGCTGATCCTCGACGCCGCCCTGGCGGCCTACGCGGAGGCGGGCAGCCGGGGCGTGTCGGTCCGCGACATCGGCGAACGGGTCGGTCTGACCGACGCCGGGGTGCTGCACCACTTCGGCAGCCGCGAGGCGCTGCTGACCGCCGTGCTGGCGGCCCGGGATGTCGCGGCGGCCGAGCGCTACGGCGAGGAGGAGTCGCTGTGGCGCCCCGACCTGCTCGCGGAGAACGCCCGGACACCCGGGCTGGTCAAACTGTTCGTCGATCTGGCGGCGGCCGGGGCCGAGCCGGGCCACCCGGCGCACGAGTTCTTCACCGAGCGGTACGAGACCCTGCGGGCCCGCTACACCGGAGCGCTGGCCGACGGCCGGGCGGGCGCACCGCAGGAGCGGGAGGCGGACGCCGCCTGGGCGGCCCGGGTGCTGCTGGCCGCCACCGACGGGCTGCAGGTGCAGTGGCTGCTCGAACCGTCCATCGACATGGCGGCGGACATCGCCCGGCTGCGGGAGGTGCTCCTCGCGGCACTGCACGGCACGGCGCAGGGGTGAGGGCACCCCGGGAGGCCCGGCCGGGGCCCGGGGCGCCGTCGGCCCAGGGGATCAGGCCGGTCGTTCAGGGCCCCTGCTGCCCACTGGCGGGCAAGTGGGGTGCGTGCCCCGGCGCCGGCCCGCACGTGGGGGTTTGAGGACGGACCCTAGGCGGCCTGGGAGCACGGCTGTGGTGGCGGCAGCCGTCAGCACGAGCGCTGTCCCCGCGAAGGCCGTCGTGGGGCCCGAACGGTCGGTCACGGCACCTCCGGCGGCCGCGCCCAACGCCGCCCCCAGGTTGTAGGCCGTGTTGACCCACGCCCCCGCCTCCGTACGGGAGCCCTCGGGGACGAGCCGGTCCACCAGCTGGTACGCCGTGATCAGCAGGACGTCGGTGCAGGCCCCGGCCAGCAGCAGCGCCACGCCGGCCGCCGGGGCGACCGGCAGCAGGGCGGGCAGCGCATAGCAGGCGGCGCACGCGGCAGCCAGCACGAGCGGGCGCCGGGTGAGCGGGCCGGGCCAGGAGCGGCGCCCGTACAGCAGACCACCGAGGACGCCGCCGACCGAGAACAGCGTGGCCAGCACCCCCGCCGTGACCTTGCCCCAGGCGGCGAGAGCGGCGATCTCGGTGCCGGCGAGCGCGGCTGCGGCGGCAGCCACGAGTAGCAGCAGCGGACCGAAACCGGGCGCCCTGAGCGGGTTCCGGCTCGCGGCGGGCCCGGGAGCCGTACGCTCCGGGACGAGCCTCAGGGCCCTCGCCAGCAGACCGAAACCGGTGACGACCACGACGGCGCAGCCCGCCAGCACGGCGGGCGCGGAGCTGGCGGCAGCCAGCAGGCCGCCGACGACCGGGCCGAGCGCGAAGACGGTCGACTCCGCTGCAGTGTCCAGGCTGAGCGCGGACTGCCGCTGGGCCTCACCCACCGTCAGCCGACCCCAGAGCGTCCGCATCAGCGGACCGACCGGCGGCGGACAGACACCCGCGAGGAGCGCGAGCCCGACGGTGAGCGGCACAGGTGCGCGCCCGGCGCAGGCCGCCGCCAGCGCGGCGAGCAGCAGCGCATAGCTCCAGGCGAGGGCGGTCAGGGCGGCATGGTGACGCTCCACCAGCCGGGCCCGGTACGGGCCGAGCAGCGCCGTGCCGAGACCGGCGAGGCCCGTCGCGGCTCCGGCGACGGTGTACGAGCCGGTGCCATCGCGCATGGCGAGCAGCAGCGGCAGGCCGAGCAGCGCATAACAGAGCCGCGCGAGCATGGCGGCGGCGAACAGCCTGCGGGCATAGGGCAGTGCAAGGACAGCGCGATACGACGCACTGCCCCCTTCGGGGCGTGGCATGGGAATCTCCGGAAGTGAACGCACCGGCGGCGGCCGCCTGGTGACGCACGGGCATGACGGATCGACGCGCCGCCCCGGCAACCAGGGGCGGACTTGACGATCAGTCAGTGCGGTCCGGAGAGAGTCATGAACGCAGGGTAGCCGAGCAGCCTCGGAGCCGCGAGAGGTTTCGCCCGTACCGCCAAGGACCAGCGCGGTGTCGAGCACACGCTGACCCCCATCCACGGGGGCCCCTCCGGTCAACACGGGGCGTCTCACCTCGGGAATCGGCGAATCGTGGGCCGGCCGGGTTTCGCCGCTCAGCCGCCTGCCTCGTAGGTGAGCTTCCATTCGGGGCTGAGGGCGATCGTCTTCAGTTGGTCGAGGGTGAGGGCGGGGTCGGGGCGGGTGGCGCTCTGGCCGTGGCTGGGGCTGTTGATGGCGGTGATGGCGATCCGGAGGCCGTCGGGGCGGAGTACCTGGACGGCGCGGAGGACGAGGTGCTTGCCGCCCTCGGCGAGGGTGTCGGGGCCTTCGGTGGTGGTGATGCGGGTGCCGTCGGGGAGTTTCTGCCAGCCGAGCACCTCGGTGGGCTCGTCGGTGTGTTCGTGGGCGGCGGTGTCGCCCCAGTCCTCGGCGTTCATCTGGACGAGGCGGCGGCCGTGGCCGTCGTCGAGGGTGAGGCTCGCGAAGCCCTCGTTGGATTCGACGGTGCGGCGGGTGAGCCCGGCGGGGAGGAGGCGCGCGAGGGTGTCGAGGATCTGCTGACCGGAGACGGTGCCGTGCTGCCGGACGGCCTGGGCGGCGGGGACGGCGAGCGCGATGCGGCTCCAGGCCGGGTCGGCGACCACGTCGGTGAGCTGCTGGAGGGTGAGCGGCGGCTCGGCGCGGGTGGCCGGTGTGCCCTGGTCGTCGGGGGCGTTGTACTCGTGCAGGGTGACCAGCCGGCCGTCGGGGCCGATCAGTTCGGCGGACCAGTCGAGCGGCAGCACCCCGACCGGCTTGCGCTTGACGAGCGTGTACGTGGAGCCGTCCGGCAGTTTGCCGGTCTGGCAGGTGTCGCCCTCGCCGCACAGCTGGAGCTGCGACGCGCGGTGCACGTCGTACCGCAGGACGCTCAGGGTCAGCCCGGCCACGCCGTGGCCGTCGTCGTACCGGGCGGCGGTGCTGACGCCGGGGTCGTCCACCCGGCCGGCGCCTGCGGTGACGGCGCCGTGCGGCAGCAGGCGGCGGAGGTTGGAGATCAGCGCCTCGGGGCTGAGCAGCTTCTCCGAGGTGGCGGCGGAGGGGCTCGGCGCGGCAGGGGCCACCGCAGAGCGGCTGCCGGGCAGGCCGGTGGTCAGTGCGCCGCCGACGGCGACCAGGACGACGAGTGCGGCCGCCCCGGCCGTGGCCCGCCTGCGGCGGCGGGTGCGGCGGCCGATCGCCAGGCCGGAGGCGATCAGCGGCTCCGCGTCGGTCTCGAACCCCTCCACCGTCTCGGAGAGCGAGCGCACGAACGCGTCCTCGAACTCGCCCCGGGGGGCATCGATCTCTACGGACATACCGAAATCACCGTCTCTCGTCTGATGCGGAAGCAGAAAGGGAAGCAGGAGCAGCAGGGGTCAGCGGTCGGCGAAGTCGACCAGGGAGTCGCCCAGCAGGGCGCGCAGCCGGGCGAGTGCCCGGACGCTCTGGGTGCGGACGGCGCCGGAGCCGGCCCGCATCACCTCGGCCGTCTCCTCCACGCTGCGGTCCTCCCAGTAACGGAGGATCAGCACCGCACGGTCCCGGGCCGAGAGCCGGGCCAGGGCATCGAGGAGGGTGAGGCGCAGCGCCGGGTCGCCCTCGCGCCCGGGGCTGTCGGGGAGTTCGCCGACGGGGCTCTCGGTGCTGCTGCGCCGTCGCTGGTGGGTGAGGAAGGTGCGGACGAGCACGGTGTGCGCGTACGCCGCCGGGTTGTCTATCCGGGTGCCGCCGGTGAACCAGGCGCTGCGGCGCCAGAGCACGTACATCCGCCCGAGCGTCTCCTGCACCAGGTCCTCGGCGAGGTGGGTGTCGCCGCCGGTCAGCAGGCAGGCCGAGCGGTAGAGGTGGCTCGTCCTGGCGGCGGCGAACTCCAGGTACTCGGCCTCACGCGCCGTGCGGCTCCTCGACACTGTCTCTCCCCCTGCTCACGCGCGCCGATCACTCTCGGCCGACCCTGGCCGACCCTCGGCCGACACTCTGATGACGCGATGACGGGCGGGCGATGTTACAGGTGGCGGGAGATGAGTTTCAGAGCCGTCCGAGCCCGGCCTCCTCCAGGTCCAGGGCGTGCTGGAGGCCGGCCCGGACGGCGTCGCTGACCTGGTGTTCGGTGTAGAGGCGGTGCAGGGTCTCGGTCTCGACGGCGATCAGGTCGCGGCGCAGGCGGCGGTAGGCGGTGACGGTGGCCTCGTCCTCGACGCTCGGGCGGGTGCCGTCCTGGTCGGGGTGGGAGTGGCGGGCCTGCTCCAGCCGGGCGGCCAGATCGCGGCGCATCCGGTCGGCGACGACGGGTGACACCGCGTCGGTGGCGACCATCTCCTCCAGCCGGTCGAGGGCTGCAGTGAGCAGCAGGCCCGCCGTCTCGGCCTCCTCGCGGGCGGTGTCCTCGGGCTCCAAGGCGATGCCGGAGGCCCGGACCACCGGCGCGAGCGAGAAGCCCTGGACGATCAGGGTGAAGGCGACCACCGAGGTGGTGAGGACGAGCACCAGCTCGCGGTAGGGCAGCGGTGCGCCGTCGTCGCCGAGCAGCGGGATGGTGAGCGCGGCGGCGAGCGGCATCACGCCCCGGGTGCCGGCCCAGGTCATCACGGCGGGCACCCGCCAGGACAGCGGTCGGCCGGCGGTCTCGGCGGGGGCGCGGTGACGGTGCATGAACCAGGCGGTCGGCCCGATCCAGAGCAGCCGGACGACGATCAGGGCGAGCGCGATCAGCACGGCCTGCCAGACCCAGCTCCAGCGTTCGCCGGGCAGGTCGCGGATGGTGCCGGGCAGCTCCAGTCCGATGATCGCGAAGACCACGCTCTCCAGCATGAAGACGACCGTGCCGTACACGGCGTGCACCTGGAGCCGGATCTGCGCGTTGGTCAGCCGGTGGCCGTGCGCCCCGAGGGCGACCCCGGCGACGACCACGGCGGTGACGCCCGAGGTGTGCAGGTCCTCGCCGAGGACGTACGCGGCGTAGGGGGTGACGAGGGCCGTGACGGTCTCCAGCACCGGGTCCTCGGTGCGGCTGCGGATGAACGCGACGACCGCCGCGACGGCTCCGCCGACTACCGCTCCGCCGCCCGCCAGCAGTACGAACTGCCCGGCGGCGGCCGGGAGTGATATGGAGCCGGCGGTCACCGCGCCCGCCACCGCGATCTTGAACAGCACCAGGCTGGTGGCGTCGTTGAAGAGGCTCTCGGACTGTACGAGGGTCTGGATGCGCGGCGGCAGCGACAGCTTGCGGCCGAGCGCGGTGACGGCGACCGGGTCGGTGCTGGCGAGCACCGCGCCGAGTACGAAGGCCATCGACACCGGCAGTGCGGTGACGGCGGCCGCGACCGCGCCGACGGCGAAGGCGGAGGCGAGCACCAGCCCGAGCGCGAGCACCGTGACGGGCCGCCAGACCGCGCGCAGCTCGCGCCAGGAGATGTCCTCGGCGGAGGCGTACAGCAGCGGCGGCAGCACCGCCACGCTGATCACCTCGGGCGGCACCTCGATGCTCGGGACGAACGGAACCATCCCGACCAGCACGCCTGCCACCACCAGCAGCGACGGCGCGGGGACGCTCCACCGCCGGGCTCCGGTGGCTACGGCGGTGGCCAGCACCACCAGCAACAGGACTGTTGTCACACCACTCACCCGTGCGGGCCTCCGGTCGTCTGGGCACTTACGGTCATCCGGCCGACGCGGCGTCACCCGTCCGGGCGACGCGCCGGACTGCTCGTCACTTCTGCGCACAACCATATGCGGGGCGTGACCAGGATCGCAGTCCGCGCACTACCGTCACGGGGGCGAGCCGCTAGCGGAATGACGTAATCTGCGGTCTGACCTCGGCCCCGGTGTGTGCCCGGGGAAGTCACCGGCCAGGGAGGGTCCATGATCAACCTCATCACCAAGCTTGTGCTCAAGCCGCTGGCGAAGGCCGTCTACCGGCCCGTCATCGAAGGCCTGGAGAACGTGCCGCGCGGTGGCGGGGTGATCCTGGCCAGCAACCATCTCTCCTTCATCGACAGCGTGGTCATCCCGCTGACCGCGCCGCGCCAGGTCTTCTTCCTCGCCAAGGCCGAGTACTTCACCGGCACCGGGCTCAAGGGTGCGCTCTCCCGCTCCTTCTTCGAGGCGATCAACGCCGTGCCGGTCGAGCGCGGCACCTACCGCTCGGCCCAGGCCTCGCTGGAGTCGGCGCTGGAGATCCTCCGGGACGGCAAGGCCTTCGGCATCTACCCCGAGGGCACCCGTTCACTCGACGGCCGCCTCTACCGGGGCAAGACCGGTGTCGCCTGGCTCGCACTGACGGCCGGTGTGCCGGTCGTGCCGGTGGCGCTGGAGGGCCCTGCCGAGATCCTGCCCGTAGGAAAGCGCATTCCGCGGCTGCGCAAGGTGACGGTCCGTTTCGGCGCGCCGCTGGACTTCTCCGACCTCCACGGCCAGGCCCGCAACGCCAAGGCCCGCCGCCAGGTCACCGACGAGGTGATGGCCGCCATCCAGCAGCTCTCCGGCCAGGAGCCGGCCGAGGTCTACAACGAGCGCCCGCTGGCCGCCTGAGACTCGGGCTCGGGCTCGGGCTCGGGCTCGGGCTTCACCAGGCCTCGCTGGTCGGCCCTGCGCAGCAGCGCCGCGTAGCGTCCGTCCAGGGCCAGGAGTTCGTCGTGGGTGCCGAGCTCGGCCACCCGGCCGTGGTCGAGGACGGCGATCTGGTCGGCGTGCCGGACGGTGGAGAGCCGGTGCGCGATGGTGATGGTGGTCCGCCCGGCCGCGAGGGCGTCGATGGCCTGCTGGACGGCCAGCTCGGTCTGGTTGTCGAGTGCGCTGGTGGCCTCGTCCAGGATCAGCACCGGCGGGTTGCGCAGGATGGTGCGGGCTATCGCCAGCCGCTGCTTCTCGCCGCCGGAGAAGCGGTAGCCGCGTTCGCCGACGACCGTGTCGTACCCCTCCGGGAGGGCGGCAATCATGGCGTGGATCTGGGCGGCCTCGGCTGCGGCGACGAGTTCGGCGTCGGTGGCCTCCGGCTTGGCGAAGCGGAGGTTGTCGGCAACCGAGGCGTGGAAGAGGTACGTCTCCTGGGAGACCACGCCGGTGGCGTCGGCGAGCGAGGCGAAGGACAGCTCGCGGACGTCGGTGCCGTCGATGGTGACGCGGCCGCCGGTGACGTCGTACAGCCGGGGCACGAGGTAGCTGAGCGTGGTCTTGCCGGAGCCGGTCTCGCCGACCACCGCGAGTGAGCTGCCCGCCGGGATCTTGAGGTCGATGCCGGTGAGGGTGGGCTCGGCCTGGTCGCCCTGGTAGCGGAACTCGACGTTCTCGAAGGTCACGTCGCCCCGGATGTGGTCGAGCCGGACGGGCCGGGCCGCCTCGGAGATCTCGACGGGCAGGTCGAGGTACTCGAAGATGCGCTGGAAGAGCGCGAGCGAGGTCTGCACGTCGACGCCGGTGGAGAGCAGGCTGACCGTCGGGCGGAAGAGGCCCTGCTGGAGCGAGACGAAGGCGACCAGGGTGCCGATCGAGACGATCGGCGCGCCCCCGGCGGAGGCGAGCCCGGCGGCCCAGTAGATCGCGGCCGGCATCGCGGCCATCACGATGCCGATGGTCGACATCCGCCAGCGCCCGGCCATGCTGGAGCGGATCTGGAGGTCGGCGAGCTCGTCCGACTGCTGGGTGAACTCGCGGGAGAGCGAGTCGGAGCGGCCCATCGTGCGGCCCAGCAGGATGCCGCTGACGGAAAGCGACTCCTGCACGGCGGAGCTCATCAGGGCGAGCTGCTTCTGCTTCTGCGAGGTGATCCGCTTGCGCTCGCTGCCGACCCGGCGGCTGATCCAGACGAAGAGCGGGAGCAGCGCGAGCGAGACCAGCGTCAGCCGCCAGTCGAGGGCGACCATCGCGACGACCGTCGCGACGACGGCGGTGAGGTTGGATACCAGCGAGGTCGCGGTGGAGGTGACGGTCGACTGCATGCCGCCGATGTCGTTGGCGATCCGCGACTGCACCTCGCCGGTGCGGGTGCGGGTGAAGAAGGCGAGCGACATCCGCTGGAGGTGGCTGTAGACGGCCGTGCGCAGGTCGTGCATGACGCGCTGGCCGACGGTGGTGGAGATCAGCGTCTGCAGCACGTTGAAGATGCTGTTGACGACGGCCGCCGCGATCATGCCCAGGGCGAGCAGGCTGAGCAGCCCGGTGCGGCCCTGCGGGATGGCGGTGTCGAGCACCGCCCGGAGCAGGAACGGCGTGGTCACCGAGACCACGGCCGAGGCCGCAACGAGCAGGCCGACCAGGCCGAGCCGCCCGGTGTACGGGCGGAACAGGGCGATGATGCGGCGCAGCTGCGCGGGCGGGCGGTCCTCGCCCTCGGCGCGCTGGGGCGCCGTCCATTCGATGCCTTCAGGCCTCAAGGGCGTCCTCCCGGTGGTCGGATGCCGGGGTGACCGGCACGGCCCAGCATACAGAGAATAGCTCATAGTTAGGCAAGCTAATAATGAGCTGCTCTCCGCTGCTGGGCCGCACGCACAGCCGGGTCAGTTCGTACGGTAGGTGCGGGCCGCCTTCGACGACACCCCGCCGAGCTTGCCGGCGGGCAGCAGCCGGGCCACCGCCAGCAGCGCCTTGTACCGCTTGCCCGGGACGGACAGCGAGCGGCCGTGCGCGAGGTCGCGCAGCGCGTCGTCCACCACCCGCTCCGCCGAGAGCCACGTCCAGGACGGGATGTTCGAGGTGCCCATACCCGCCCGCTCGTGGAACTCGGTGCGGGTGAACCCCGGGCAGAGCGCCAGCAGCCGCACGCCGCTGCCCTCCAGATCCCGGGCGATGCCCTGGGTGAAGCTCACCACCCACGCCTTGGACGCGCCGTAGGTGCCGCGCGGCAGGAAGGCCGCGACGGAGGCGACGTTGACGATGCCGCCGAAGCCGCGCTCGCGCATCCCCGGCAGTGCGGCGGTGGTGGTCCGCAGGATCGCCTCGACGTGCACCTTGAGCATGTCGAGCTCCTCCGCCAGCGGCACCGCCAGGAAGGCCCCCTTGTGGCCGAAGCCGGCGTTGTTCACCAGGATGCCGACCGGCCGCTCGCCGTCGCGCAGGCGCTCCTCGACGGCGGTGATGCCCGCGTCGGTGGCGAGGTCGGCGGCCAGGGTCTCCACCTGCACGCCGTACGCGCGGCCGAGTTCGTCGGCGGAGGCGGCGAGCCGCTCGGTGCTGCGGGCGACCAGCACGAGGTCGTGCCCGTCCTTGGCGAGGCGACGGGCGAAGGCGGCGCCGATTCCGGCGGTCGCGCCGGTGATGAGAGCAGTGGTCATGCGTTGACCGTACTGCGCGGTAACGCTGCCGCGCAGCCAGAACGGTCCGGCCCGCCGACGGCCCGTCACCTCCGGCCCGGATCGAGACGAAATGCCTGGTCAGGCAGACCCTCGGGGCCGGACGGGCAGCGGTGCGGGCGGCCCTGTGGAGATCAACTAGGCTGCCGAGCAGCGGCCGTCACCTCGGCCGGTTCGTACACCGCCCGGTGGGACGACTCGGGCCCACCGCCCTGGAGTCGGGTGCCCGGCGACATCTGACGGAGGATTCCCCATGCGCATCAAAGCCGGCCTGATCGTGGCCGGGGTCGGCACGGCCACCCTCGCCACGCTCGGCTTCCTGTCCGGGAACGTTGCTGCGGCCTTCGCCGCCACGCCGCAGCCGCACGCCGGCCAGTACGGCGCCCCGCAGCCGCACGCCACCGTCACCGTCGTGCACCCGCAGGCCACCGTCGCGGTTGCGCACCCGATGGCCACCAGCGTCGCCGCAGCGCAGCCGCAGGCCACCGTCGCCGTTGCGGGCCCGATGGCCACCGTCGCCGCCGTACAGCCGCAGGCCACCGTCGCCGCCGTACAGCCGCAGGCCACCGTCGCCGCCGTACAGCCGCAGGCCACCGTCGCCGCCGTACAGCCGCAGGCCACCGTCGCCGCCGTACAGCCGCAGGCGACCGTCGCGGTCGCGCACCCGATGGCCACCAGCGTCGCCGCAGCGCGCCCGCAGGCCACCGTCGCGGTTGCCCACCCGCAGGCGACCGTCGCCGCCGTGGCCGAGGCCGGCTCGCGCTGAGCCTCGCCACCCTTCGTACAGCCGCCGTCCGTGACCCGGGCACCGAGGTGTCCGGGCCGGGCGGGCGGCTGGACTCGCTCACCGCGCTGCGCTGGTTCGCGGCGCTGGCGGTCTTCGCCTGCCACGCCTGGGAGCTGACGGCGAGCAGGCCCTCGTCGTTCGCCGAGATGTGCGGCGACGGCGGCGTCACGTTCTTCTTCGTCCTCTCGGGCTTCGTCCTGGCCTGGTCGTGGCAGCCCGGGACACCCACGGGCGTCTTCTACCGCAGGCGGTTCGCCCGGATCTGGCCGATGCTCGCGCTCGGCACGCTGCTCGCCGTGCCCGCCCTCGGCGAGGTGTGGTCGACGGCCTGGCCGGGTGTCGTGCGCAACCTCCTGCTGCTGGAGGCGTGGCTGCCGGGCGGGCCACCCGCCGGCAACCCGGTCAGCTGGTCGCTGTCCTGCGAGGCCTACTTCTACGCGCTGTTCCCGCTGCTCGCGGCCTGCGGCATGCGGCTGTCCCGCCGTGCCCTGGCGGGCGTGGCGGTGGCGGCCGTCGCGGCCGCCTGGGCCTACCGGTGGCTGGCCTTCCACCAGCTGGAGCCGATGCCGACGCCGACGCTGATCCTCGTGCTGCGGCTGCCGGTCTACCGGATCACGGCGTTCGTCCTAGGGATGGCCGCCGCCCTGGCGATGCGCAGCGGGTGGCGGCCCCGGTGCGGCGTGCCGACCGTGCTCTGCACGCTCGGCTGCGCCCTGCCGGCCGTCTGGGCGGGCCAGTTGCAGGGCTGGTGGGGCTACTGGTGGTCGGACCAGGCGCTGGCGCCCGGCTTCGCCGTCCTGATCGCCGCCGTGGCAGCCGGCGAACTGCGCGGCCGCCCACAGCTCGGCCTGCGGCGGCGGCCGTTCGTCCTGCTGGGGCAGTGGTCCTTCGCGTTCTACCTGGTGCACTACCCGCTGCTGCACCTCACCGCCCGCAGCCTCGGCATCGGCCCGTACGGGGACTCCGCGTACGACCCCTGGCGGTCCGCCGCCCTCTGGCTGTGCTGGCTGGCGGCCGGGACGGCGCTGGCGGCGCTCTGCCACCACGCCGTCGAGCGCCCGGCCGAGCGGCTGCTGCGGGCCTGGCCGCCCGGCCGGACGTCAAAGCCTCGGTGCCAGGCGCGGCACTAGCCGCACATCACCGACTGCGGGAAGGCGAACACCCCGTCCGGGTCGTACTGCTGCGAGACCGCCTTGAGCCGGTCGAGGTTCGCGCCGTAGTACGCCCTCCCCCAGTCGGGCAGGGACGCGTCGATGTAGTTCACGTACGCGCCCTCCGCGCCCAGGGCCGCCAGCTCGTCGCGGATCGCGTCCACCGTGGCGGTGGCCGCGTGCTGCCCGGCGAGGGTGGTGCTCGCGTAGATCTGGGCGCTCGCCAGCGAGGAGCGGTGCGGGAAGGCCGTCGCGTCCGGGGCGAGCTGCGCGACCGCACCGCCGAGCGAGTCCAGCAGCAGGTCCACCCCGGTCTGCCCGGCCATCAGGTCCGCCACCCGGCCCGCGTCCAGCGGGGTCGGGCCGAGCATCCGCGAGACCGCCACGAAGGAGGCCCGCGGGAGCACGCCGCCCTCCGAGATCAGGTGGCACTGCTCGATGGTGTCGTGGGCGCACCCGGCCATGTACTTCATCGCGTCGAGGTAGTCCTTCGGCTGCACGCTGCGGGAGCTCGGCTGCACACCGGCCGCCGCGAAGAGCTCGTCCAGCAGCGGGTTCAGGTCGCTCTCGGTGCCCACGTAGCAGCCGACGATCCGGCAGCTCGGCGGCTCGCCCCCGGAGATCTGGCAGGTGGACCACAGCTCGAACGGCGCGCCCTGCATCCACTCCTGCCAGGCCCCGACCACCGAGGCGGCCGAGCCTGCGGGGAAGGCCAGCGAGAAGACCGTCAGCCCGGGTGCGGGCTCCGTCCGGAAGGTGAACTCGCAGACCACGCCGAAGTTGCCGCCGCCGCCACCGCGCAGGGCCCAGTACAGATCGGGCTCCGAGCCGGGCGAGGCGGTGAGCAGCGAGGAGTCGGCGGTGACCACCTGCGCTTCGGCCAGCCGGTCACAGGTCAGGCCGTACTTGCGGGTCAGCACGCCGATCCCGCCGCCCAGGGTGAGCCCGCTGACGCCGACCGTCGGGCAGGACCCGGCCGGGAGCAGCCGGCCGGCCTGGGCGAGCGCCGCGTAGACCTCGATCAGCCGGGCGCCCGCGCCGACCACCGCCGTCCCGTCGGGCCGCACCTGCACACGGGCCATCGAGCGCAGGTCCATCACCAGCCCGCCACCCGGGACGCTGTAGCCGAGGTAGCTGTGCCCACCGCTGCGCGCCGCGATCGGCACGCCGTGGCCCCGGGCCACTTCGAGGCAGGCCTGGACGTCCGCCGGTGAGGTGCACCGGGCCACCGCGGCGGGGAACTGATCGTCGTACAGCTCGTTGTAGCCGAGCCGGGCCACCCCGTAGCCCTGGTCGTCGGGCAGCAGCAGCCGCCCGTCCAGTCGTCTCCGCAGGGCCTGCCAGTCGGGCGGCAGGTCCGAGGCGCGGGCCCGCGCCGGCCAGGCGTCGACCGTCGGCGGCCGGCCGTGGCCCTCGCGGGCCGCCGCTCCCCGGGCCCCGGCCACCACCATCGCGCCACCGGCCCCCAGGGCCGCCAGGAACTGCCGTCGGTCGATCGTCATGTGCCGCTTCTCCCAGGTGACCCGCTCGCACCGGCCACCCGCGCGGCCGGCTTCGCCGCCATCGTCACCTGCGGCCCCGGCCGGGGCCTGCCGGGCTGCGCCGTTCGGCCGTGCCCCTCGGCCGTGCCCCTCGGCCGGGGATCACGACAGCGGTCACGAACGGCGCGGCCCGGCCCGGCCCGGGGCCCGGGTTCAGCCGCCGTGGGCGGCGGTGTCGGCGTCGCCGCCCGCCCCGACCGGCCGGAGCCGGGAGCCTGCGGTGGCCTTCAACTGGGGTGCCAGCTTGGCGATGTCGCGGCTGCCGACGGCGGCGATGAGGGTGGGCAGCAGCGCCCGGACGGGCTGCATGCCGCGCAGCCAGGCCTGGGCGTAGACGTGGGCGGAGCGCCGGGCGATGCCCGCCACCAGTCGGTCGACGGCGGGGGCGAGCGGGTAGGTCTTGTTGGCGGGCCAGGGCAGCCGGGCCCGCATCTGCCGCAGGACGTCGTCCTGGTCGGCGCCGCGCACCATGTCGGTGTCGGTCCAACTCAGGTACCCCACACCGACCTTGACGCCCTGGTGGGCGACCTCGGCGCGCAGCGAGTGCGCGAAGGCCTCGACCCCGGCCTTGCTGGCGCAGTACGCGGCCATCAGTGGCGCCGGGGTGATCGCGGCCAGCGAGGCGATCTGCAGCAGGTAGCCGCCGCTCTCGACCAGCGCCGGGAGGAAGGCCCGCGCGGTGGCGACGCTGCCCAGCAGGTTGACCTCGATCACCCGGTTGAAGGCCCGGGGGTCGCTGTCGAGCAGCGGGCCGCCGATGGCGATCCCGGCGTTGGCGACGACAGTGTCGATCCGGCCGTACCTGTCCTGGATGGCGCGCGCGGTGGCGGTCAGCGCCTCGATGTCGGTGACGTCCGCCTCCCAGTACGAGGCGGCGGGGCCGCAGAGCGCGGCGACGGCCTTGAGCTCCTCGGGCTCCAGGCCGACGAGGGCGACCTTGGCGCCACGCTGGGCGAGCTTGCGCGCCGTCAGGGCGCCGACGCCGCGAGCGGCACCGGTGACGACGACGACCTGAGCGGAGAGCGGCGGTGCGGCGGGCATCAGCTGGCGCTCCTCTGGTTGGCGGCGGCCCCGATCGCGGCGAGGCGGCGGATCTCGGCGGCGACCTCGGCGGGCCGCTCGACGGGTGACATGTGGCCGACGCCCGGGAGTTCGAGCAGCCCCTGCGGGTCGGGCAGGGCGGCCAGGATGCGCTGGGCGAGCACCGGCGGGGTGAGCTTGTCGTGGCTGCCGACGATCACCGAGGTGGGCGCGGCCAGCCTCGGCAGCTGGTGGTACTCGTCGAGGGTGCCGAGCACCTTGGACCAGCGGTGGCGGGCGCGGGTCGGGCAGGCGTGCACCACGTGCGCGGCGGCGGCGACCCGGTCGGCCGGGGTCTCGGGGCCCATCACGGCGTACTTGAGCACGGCCGAGCTGGCGCCGTTGACCGGCCCGAGCGGCAGCCGGGACTCCAGGATCTGCCGGTGCAGCACCCGGCGCAGCCCGGCGCCCCGGACGAAGGCGGGCACCACCTTGAGCTCGGCGACGAGATCGCCCGCGCCGGTGGAGACCAGCACGGCGGCGGCCGTCCGGGCGGCGACCTCGGCGCGGTCGGCGGCGGCCATGATCGTCATGCCGCCCATGCTGTGGCCCGCCAGCACCGCCCGCTCCCCCGCCGGGACGACGTGGGTGACGACGGCCTCCAGGTCGTCGGCGAGCTTGGCGGTGGAGAACCCGGCGGCGGTGGCGGGCAGGTCGCTGCCGCCGTGGCCGCGCTGGTCGTACGCCACCACCCGGTACTCGGGCGTGAGTTGGCGGATCACCGGGGCCCAGAAGGCGATCGAGCAGGTCCAGCCGTGGGCCAGCACCACCAGCGGCGCGCCCTCGGGCCCGAATGCCTCGGCGTGCACCCAGTGGCCGTCGGCCGAGCGGATGCGGTAGACCTCGGCCGGGGCGGGCGGCACGCAGTCGGCGGCGATGGCGGGAGCGGTGGCGAGACTCACGCGGAGACCTCCTGGGGGGAGACGGGGGTGGCGGGGGTGGCGGGGGCGGTGTGCTTGATGAGCTCATACTCGGCGAGGTCGACCTGCTGGGTGGCGCGGCGGAAGCTGCTGGTGGAGCCGGGCCAGAGCACGGTGTTCTTGCCCTGGTCGTCCAGGTACCAGCTGCGGCAGCCGCCGGTCGTCCAGACCGTGCGGGTCATCCGGTGCTGGAGTTCGAGGTTCCAGCGGCGCTGGGCCTGGGCGGTGGGCTGCATGGCGGCCGCGCCGGTGCCGTCGAGGGTCTTCAACGCGTCTATCAGGTAGTTCAGTTGGGCCTCGATCATGAGGATCATCGAGCTGTTGCCGAGGCCGGTGTTCGGGCCGATCACGAAGAACAGGTTGGGGAAGCCGCGCACTGTCGAGCCGCGCAGCGCCTCCATGCCGTTCTTCCACTCCTCCCGCAGGCTGCGCCCGTCCACCCCGAACACCCGCTCGCCGATGGGCATGTCGGTGACGTGGAAGCCGGTGCCGAAGATCACCGCGTCGACCTCGTGCTCGCCGCCCTGGGCGTCGACCAGGGTCGAGCCGCGCACCTCGGCGAGGCCGGCGGCGACGACCTCGGTGTTCGCCGCCGCGAGCGCCGGGTAGTAGGTGTTGCTGAGCAGGATGCGCTTGCAGCCGATCCGGTAGTCCGGGGTCAGCTTGGCGCGCAACTCCGGGTCCTTGACGCCGCGTTCGATGTTGCGAACGGCCAGCTGCTGGACCAGCCGCAGCGCCCCGGGGCGGCGGACGAAGGCGTCCACCTGAAGCTCGCGCAGCCCGAAGAGCACGGCCCGGCGCAGCTTGCCCGTCGCCGGGACCGCGCTGTGCAGCCACTTCTCGACGCCGCTGATCTCGCGGTCCGCCCTGGGCAGGACCCAGGCGGGGGTGCGCTGGAAGACCGTCAGCCTGCCGACCTTCGGCTGGATCGCCGGGACGATCTGGGCGGCGGAGGCGCCGGTGCCGACGATCGCGACGCGCTTGCCGGTGAGATCGAAGTCGTGGTCCCAGCGGGAGGAGTGGAAGACCTTGCCGGGGAAGTCGGCGAGCCCGGGGACGGCGGGGATCTGCGGGTCGGCGAGCGGACCGGCGGCGGAGACCAGGGCGTCGGCCGTCCACTGCCCGGCCGCGGTGGTGACCTGCCACTGGTTCCGCTGCTCGTCCCAACGGGCCTCGGTGACCTCGGCATTGAAGCGCAGGTGCGGGCGGAGGCCGAAGGTGTCGGCGACCCGCTCCAGGTAGGCGCGGATGTCCGGCTGGAAGGAGAAGCTGCGCGGCCACTCGGGGTTGGGCGCGAAGGAGAAGGAGTACAGGTGCGAGGGCACGTCGCAGGCGCAGCCCGGGTAGCTGTTGTCGCGCCAGGTGCCGCCGACGGACGCGGCGCGCTCCAGGATCACGAAGTCGGTGATCCCGGCCCGGCGCAGCCGGACACCGGCACCGAGGCCGCCGAAGCCGGAGCCGATCACCGCCACCCGGACGTGCGGGGTCGGCTCGGGCCGCTCGGCGGTCTGCTTGGTGCGCTTGGGGCTGGATGCCATCGGGCCGGCCTCCTGAGGGGGTGGGGGTGGGGAGCCCACGCAGGGAGCCCACGTCCATTAGAACCGCGCCAGTAATCACTGGCACGATTGGCAGGGTAGCCGCTGCGCGACCCGCGCGGAAGGAGGCTGACAGCCTCTGTTTCGGCTCTGCTCGGCGGGGCCGGGCAGCCCTATGCTGGGCGGCGTGGAGAAGATCAGCGGATCGCCGGGGAGCGACGTGGCGCAGGAGTACCGGGTCGAGGAGCTCGCTCGGGCGGCCGGCATCACCACCCGCACCCTGCGGTTCTACCGCGAGCGCAAGCTGCTCGGGCCGCCCCGCAAGGAGGGCCGGATCGCCTGGTACGGCGCCGAGCACCTGGAGCGGCTGCGGGTGATCGGCGAGCTGCTGGAGCGCGGCCACACCCTCGGCGGCATCGCCGAGCTGATCGGCGCCGGGGAGAGCGGGCAGGACGTCGCCGAGCTGATCGGCCTCCAGGCCGCGATCACCGCACCCTGGTCGGACGAGACCCCCGTGCACCTGAGCTGGACCGAACTCGCCGACGCCTTCGGCGACCAACTCACCGACGCCAACACCGCCGAGTCCGTCGCCCAGGGCTACATCACGGTCGAGGACGACGGCATCACCCACGTCAGCCGCCGCCTGATGGAGGCCACCACCGCCCTGATCGCCGAGGGCGTCCCGCTCGCCGCCGTCCTCGCCGCCAGCCGAAAGGCCCAGGACTACGCGGACGCCGTCGCCGGGGTCTTCACCACGCTGATCCGCGACGAGCTCCTCGGCGCGCTCACCCACGCCGAGGAGCTCCCCCCGGCCGAGGCCACCCGGCTGACCGACCTCATCCAGCGCGTCCGCCCGCTCGCCCGCACCGTCGCCGACGCGCAGTTCGCGCTCGCGATGGACCGCCGGGTGATGGCCGAGTACGGCAGCTTCGTGGACGAGCACAGCCTGTGCCAAGAACGGCCCGGCCAGCCGGCCGACCAACCGGCAGGCGGCACCCCCGGCGGTGGCCGGCCGGTCGCCTGAGTGACGCCTGGCTGTGGTCGGCCGGTTGCGTACAGGTGATAACTTCGAGTCCTCACCCGCAGGACGGTTACTACCTTGCTGGGTCGGTGGACGGGAGGCGGGCGCCCCGAGACCGGCCCGTTGGGGGCGTCCTCCGATGGCTGTTGTCCGCACGTTCCGTACCGCCGCGAGGCTGACCGGTGGCCGGGTGCTGCTCTGGTCGCTGCTCGGGCGGCTGCCGAACGCGATGTGCCCGATCGGCGCCCTGCTGCTGGTCACCCACAACTCCGGGAGCGTGTGGCAGGGTTCGGCCGTCACCGGGGCCCTCGCCGTGGCCCAGGCGGCGGGCGGGCCGCTGGTCGGCCGGCTCGCCGACCGCCGGGGGCAGCGCACCGTCGGGCTGGTCGCGGCGGGGGTCAACTCCCTTGCCATCGTGGCTCTCGTCCTCGCCTCCGGCGCCGGGATGCCGCTGCCGGTGCAGCTCGCCGCAGCCGCCCTGATCGGCGCCTCGGTGCCCCTGATCGGCCCGCTCTCCCGCAGCCGGTGGCTCCGACTCGCGGACGGGGACTGCGACTTGACGTCGGCGGCGCTGTCCCTGGACGGCACCGTGGACGAGATCAGCTTCACCACCGGCCCGGCACTGATCGGCGTACTCGCCACCCTGCTCGACCCGGCCGCCGGACTGCTGCTCGCCGCCGCCCTGGTCGGCGTCTGCGGCACGCTGTTCGCCGTGCACCCCACCGCACCGGGGGCCGCACCGGCCCGACTCCGCACCGGCGGCCCGCTGTTGAGCACCCCGTACGCGCTGCTGCTGGCCGGGATGGCGCTGCTCGGGGTGTGCTTCGGCTCGGTGCAGGTCGGCGTCACGGCGACCACCACCGAGCTCGGGCACCCGGGCGCAGCCGGGCTGATCTACGGATTCCTGGGCTGCACCAGCGCGTTCGCCGGGGTCGCGACAGCCGCGCTGCCCGCCCGGGTGGGCCTGCCGGCGCGGCTGCGGATCGGCACGGCCCTGCTGCTCGGCGCCGCGCTGCCACTGCTGACGGTCAGCGGCGTCGGCGGGCTGGCCCTGGCGATCGGCTGCCTGGGGGTCGCGGTGGCGCCGCAGATGATCACGATGTTCGGCCTGGTCGAGCGGACCGTCCCGGCCGGGCGGCTCGGCGAGGCGATGGCCGCACTCGTCAGCTCGATCACGCTCGCCCAGTCGGCCGGCACCCTGGCCGCCGGGTGGGTCGCCGAACAGTACGGCCCGACCGCCCCCTTCCGCGTCACCGCCGCTGCCGCGCTGGCCGCCCTGCTGCTCGCCGCCCTGACCGCCACCGAGAGCCGCTACCGCCGCCGCGAACTCGCCGTCCTGGCCCCGGAGTCGGCCGTCCGGGTCTAGCAGTTGTCCCGCCCCTGTCACACCCGGTGCCGACGCGCCGACCGGCGTCACCTAGAGTTTCAGCCCGTGGAAAGTGCTGGGTTTGGCGTGGGCGGCGGGCAGAACGGCAACGGCGGCTGGGGCGCACCCGGGCACCAGCCCGGCGTGGTCGGCGGCGGGCCGGACTGGGCCGCGATGGCCGAGGCGCACGAACGCGAGGGCCGCAGGAAGCGGAAGCGGTGGATCGCCGTCGGCGTGGCGGGCGCGCTCGCCCTGGGCGGCGCCGCAGCCGGTGCGGTGGCCTGGCAGGGCTCCGGCCGCACGCAGCCCACAGCCTCGGGCCCAGCCTCCCAGCCCACCAGTACGAAGCCCACCGGTACGAAATCGGCCACCCCGCCCCGGGGCAGCAAGGACCTGCGGCTCGGCGCCTCCGACCGGCTCGACCCGGTCGACGGGCACAGCGGCCCGGCGCTGACCACGCACGGCGTCCACGACGGATACGCCGAGGTCAAGTCGGTCGTGCTGGACACCGCCGCGAGCTTCACCGTCTCCGCCGTGGTCCGGAACGACGCCCCGGCGGAGACCCGGGCGGTGGTCTCCCAGGGCAGCGACGGCTTCTTCTCCTTCTACCTGGGCCGCGAGGACTACGCGGGCGGCGCCCACAACCAGTGGGTGTTCAAGGTGCAGACCGCCGCCGCGACCGGCAAGAGCGTGCTCGCGCTCTCCCCCACCCCGGCGGCGGCCGGCCGGTGGACGACGCTGACCGGCGTGTACGACGCCTCCGCCAAGGCGATCTCGCTGTACGTGGACGGGGTGCTCGCGCAGACCACCCCGGTGCCGGGCATCCTCGTGACCACCGGCCCGATCGAGATCGGCCGGGCCCGGTACAAGGCCCACTGGGTCGACTTCTGGGACGGCGCGATCGCCGACGTCCAGGTCTGGGACCGGCCACTGCCGGGGGACAAGGTCGCCCAGCTGGCCCGGACGGGCTCGGCCGGTGTCCCCGTCCGCGGGGCCTGGATCAGGCCCTGACCGCCGCCGCCTGATCGGGCTGTTCAGGCTTCGGGCTGCTCGGGCTGCTCGGCGAGCCGCCGCGCCCGCCACTCCTCGGCCAGGATCCCGTACACCACCTGGTCGCGGCGCTCCCCGGGGAAGGCGATGGCGCCGCGCAGCACCCCCTCCTCGGTGAAGCCGAGGCGGGTGGCGAGAGCACGGCTACGGGTGTTGGCGGTCTCGGTGTAGAGCCCGACCCGCTCCAGGCCGAGCGGCCCGAAGCAGCGGTCGAGCAGCGCGCCGACCGTACGGCTCACCAGGCCGTGCCCCTCGAACGCGGCGTCGATCCAGTAGCCGACCACCGCCGAGCGGGCACCGGCGTCGATGCTCACGCCGGCGCTGCCGACCAGCTGCCAGCCCCCTTCGGCGGCAACGCCGATCAGCACCGGCAGCATCTTTCCGTCCAGCCAGTCGTGCGAGCGGGCCTTCATGAAGGCGGCGGTGTCCGCGAGGCCGTTCTCCCCGAGCGCCCAGGGCTCCCAGCGGGCCAGCCGCTCCAGATTGGCGGTGAGCACCGCGTGGTAGGGCTCGGCGAGGTCGGCCGTGCGCGGGATGAGCACCGCGTCGGGGCCCAGCGGGAAGGTGAACATCGGGTCGGCGATCGTGGTCACAGCGGCTCCTCGGCTCGGCGTCTGTGGGCCAAGCCTACGAGCAGATGATCAACTGAAGAATCCTCAGCGTGGATGCCCGGCACCGTCGGTGTTCAGCGTCTGCGTGTTGAACTTGATCTGCCAGGCCACCACGCTGCCGTCGGCCTGTTCGCAGACGACCGCGCCGTCCTGCCGGATGCCGTCCGTCGGGTACCACTGGGTGCCGGGCGGGTCACCCTGGTTGCAGTGCACGTCGTGGACGCCGAGCCCGG
The DNA here is from genome assembly GCF_052076145.1 of Kitasatospora sp. McL0602. Lineage (NCBI taxonomy): Bacteria > Bacillati > Actinomycetota > Actinomycetes > Kitasatosporales > Streptomycetaceae > Kitasatospora > Kitasatospora sp. McL0602. Next base: position 1,058,239 of record NZ_CP197246.1, read on the forward strand.
TGGTGAAGCGCTGGCCGAAGCAGTAGATCCGGGCGGCGGGCTGCAGGTGGGGCACCAGGACGTCCAGCGCGTTGTCGCCGTCGCTGGAGACCCACGGGAAGAACCGCAGCTGCGGCCAGAGCGTGGTGAGGATGTCCCGGCGGCCCAGCTCCGCGCGCAGCTTCCGGACCAGCTCGGCCAGGTCGTCGGCCGCGTCCGGCCCGTACACCGGCCCGCCCGGCGGGTGGCGGCCGACCAACTGGTGCAGACGTCCGACGAGTTGGGCGATGCAGCGGAACCAGATCCGGTCCTGGAGGATCGGGCTGCGGGCGTAGTCGAGTGCCCCCGAGGAGCCGATCGAGGCCAGCGCGTGGAAGCCGTCGGGGAGGCCGTGCACGGTGGCGATGTCCGCGACCCGGAGGTCGTCGACGACGCGGTAGCTGACCCCGACACTGGCGGGCGCGTCCACGTCCAGCGCCGCCTGGTAGACGCCTTCGGGCGTGTCGAGGAAGAGGTGGCCGTGGTACCAGTGGCCGAAGTCGTGGGTCGGGTCGCGGTTGAAGTCGTGGTAGCTGCCGACGACGACGCCGTAGTTGGGCAGAGGCATGGTTGTCCCTCGCAGGCACGTTCCGCACGGCGGGCGGCGGGCAGGCCGCTCGCCCCCTCTTCCACTCTCCGCTCGGCGCCCCGCTGCGGCGACCTGACCCGCCGCAGGTCGGGGCCGCACCGACGTGCGAGAGTGGTAACGACCGAAGGGAGCGGGCACATGCTGATGGAGAAGGTCGCCGAGATCCTCCGCGAAGCGTCGGCGGAGGCTGTGGAGCCCCGGTTCCGCGCACTGGCGTCCGGCGAGGTGATGGAGAAGGCCCCCGGCGAGGTGGTCACCGTCGCCGACCGGGAGGCCGAGGCGATCATCTCCCGCCGGCTGCGGGAGCTGCTGCCCGTTCCGGTCGTGGGCGAGGAGGCCGTCTCGGCCGACCCCGCGCTGGCGCGGGCCCTGCTCTCGGAGCCCGCCGCCTGGCTGGTCGACCCGGTGGACGGCACCTCGAACTTCGTCGCGGGCCACCCCGACTTCGCCGTGATGGCCTCCCTCGTCCGCGCCGGGCGGACCGTCGCCGCCTGGATCTGGCAGCCCACGACCGGCACGGCGTACGCGGCCGAGCTGGGCGCCGGAGCCTGGCGCAACGACAGCCCGCTCAGCCGGGCCGGTGCGGGCGGCGACCCCGAGAAGTGGCGGGGCGTCCTGAAGACCCGCTTCCTCGACCCCGCCACCCAGCACCGGCTGCAGACCGGCGCCCGGGTCTTCGGTGAGGTCACCCCCGGCCGCAGCGCCGCCGGGATGGAGTACCCGATGATCACCGACGACGAGCTCGACTTCATCCTCTACTGGCGCACCCTCCCCTGGGACCACTCCCCCGGCGGCCTGCTCGTCACCGAGGCCGGCGGCGTCTGCGCCCGCCTCGACGGCACCCCCTACCAGCCCGAGCCGCCGGGCGGCCCCGACGGCCTGCTGGTGGCCGCCGACCCGGCGACCTGGGAACGCGTCCGCGGCGCGCTGGCCTAGCACCGTCCAGGGGCGCGGGGAACTGCGCGAAGCGGAAGGCACGGGCCCGTCACTCCCGAATCGCGCAGTTCCCCGCGCCCCTTGGGGCCCCACACTGCGTGAGGGTTACCAGATCACGGGCAGCCGCTCCGGCAGGCGCTTGATGAAGCCCGGCCGCCAGGCCAGCTGCTCGACCGGGAGGGCCAGCCGCAGCTCGGGCAGTCGCGAGACCAGCGCCGTCAGGGCGATCTCGGCGTGGGTACGGCCGAGCGCCGAGGCCGGGCAGAAGTGCCGGCCCGCGCCGAAGGCCAGGTGCGGGTTCTCCGTCCGGTCGAAGTCGATCTTCTCGGGGTGCGGGAAGACCTCCGGGTCGTAGTTGGCGCCCTCGACGAGGACCAGCACCAGCTCGCCTTCCTTGATCAGCACCTCGCCGACCTGCACGTCGGCCATCGCCAGCCGGGGCAGCGCGTCGCCGATCGACAGGTTGTAGCGCAGCAGCTCGTCCACCGCCCGGCCGATCACGGCGGGCTCCTGCCGCAGCCGCTCCGCGAGCTCCGGCTGCTGCGCGAGGTGGATGATCGCGTGCAGCAGGAACGAGGAGGTGGAGACCGCACCGGCCCCGAAGAGCGACAGCGCGACCGTCGCCAGCAGCTCGTCGCTGACCCGGTCCGAGACGTCCGGCGAGCGGCGCAGCTCCGCGAAGCGGCCGAGCAGGCCCTCGGTCGGCTCGGGGTCGGCGTTCAGCCGTGCGGTCATGTAGCCGAGGTCGCGGTACCAGTTGGGGGTGGAGCCCTCGAAGACGGCGGGGCTGGTGACGAAGGCCAGGTCGATGCCCGACATCAGACGCCGCCAGTCGTCGGTCGGGATGCCGAGCAGGCGGCAGTGCAGCGCGGCCGAGTACGGCTCGGTGAAGCCGTCGCGCAGGTCGGCGGGCGGGCCCTGCTGGACGAGCACGTCGAGCAGCCGGTGCGCCTCGGCCTCCAGCCAGCCGCCCAACTCGTGGTCCGCGCGCGGAGAGAGGGTCTTCATCACGGCGTTGCGCAGGCCCGCGCTGTTGATGTTGCCCATGTTGTTGACCACCTCGGGCGGGATGGTCAGCGCGTACTGCCGAGGCACGCCGGCGTTGGCGGTGTCCTTGAGGCTGAACCGCTCGTCCTCCAGCACCTGCTTGGCCAGGGCGTAGTTGCTGACCAGCCACGCGTCGTCGCCGGTCATGGTGCGGACCTTGGCGACGGGGTGCTTGGCGCAGAGCAGCTGCGCCTCCTCCGGCAGCACGTCGCCGCGCCGGGACAGCGGGAAGGTGAAATCGGCCTGGATCATGGGGCTTTCACTCCTGGTGATGGTGGCGGTGGTGGTGGGTTCAGGCCGCTGCGGCGGCGTGCGGCAGTGCGGGCAGCGGGCGGATCACGGCGTACGCCTGCGCGGGCTGTGCCCGCAGACCCTCGGTGCGGCCGAACAGGACTGGGGTGAGCGGCAGTTGGACGTGGTAGCAGGAGACCGAGCTGGACACCCGGAGCAGCGCCGGGGTGTCCAGGAAGAACGGCAGCTCGGCTGCTATGTAGGCGACCCCGGCGGCGAGTTGGGCATCCGAGACCTCGCCGCCCCGGGCCGCGAGGAAGCCACGGGCCATGCCTTCGGTGGCCTCCCGGAAGACCTCGTCACCGGCCAGCGCGTCGAGCACGCTGCGGTGCAGCCGCTGGTACACCGGGTCGTCGCGGAACTCGGAGAGCCCGTGGATACCGACGCCCGGCACGGCGGCCTCCTCGACGCCGCGCTGGATGCGGCGATGGGTGGTCTTGATCTCCTTGGCCGCCCGGCGCTGGGCGTTCTCGGGGCTGTAGCCACCGGCGGCGAACTGGGTGTCGACATGCAGGTCGGCGTACACGATGTCGATGGATCGGAAGAACTCCGAAGCCCACCGCAGGAGTTGGGCTATCCGCTGGCTGCTGAAGTAGCTGTTTCCGGGGCTGACGCCGATCAGCAGGTGGTCACCACGCTGCCAGACCCGGTGGCAGCGGCCGGAGTAGGGCAGGGCTTCGAAGCGTACGTGCGGGTCGTCGAGGGAGCTGGCTGTGGTGCTCAGGAGCAGGTCGCTCATGGCGCGGGCCTTCGCGTCGCAGGACTGGAGCAGGACATGGGTGTGCAGGCATGGGTGTGCAGGCATGGGTGTGCAGGACATGGGTGCGTGGAGCGGGGCTCACCGCGAGTGGGGAGCCGAAGAGGGCACGCCCGTGCCAGGGCCGATCAGCGGGCAGGGCGGACGTACGACCGCGCCGGGGCAGGGTGCCGCGCCGGTCGGGCCGGTGGTGGGTGCCGGTGGTGAGTGCCGGAGAGAGGGTCTAGCTGAGAGGTCGCGGCCCGAACGGCAGCGCGAGTGAGGCCGGACGGCGTGTCATGGGACGACATGCCGTGGTGGCGGCGTGAACACGGGCGCGCATGGCGAGCCCCCTTTGCGCCGCTAGTCCCGAGGGGCCGTGTGCTCCTGGTGTGGCGGCGGCTACCCGAAGTTACCGCTGATGCGCGGTGGGTGCGCAAGCCCGATCTTGGTGATGGCTTGAACTGATCGCCAGCATGACCGAAAGGGGCTGGACATTGCGTCAGACGGTATGTTCACGGATGGCCCGCGCCCCGCGCCTCCTGCGGATTCGGGGGCGCGACCGTCCGACTACTCGACGGCGCGGCCCGCGCGGACGACTGCGGTGAGCAGCGCCTCGACGGCCGTCGGCGGTGTGTGGGGGTTGAGCAGGGTGAGCTTGAGCCGGACTCGGCCGGGGCCCCGGCCGGGGAGTTCGGTGCGGCCGACCACCGCGCGGCCCTCCCGGAGCAGTCGGCGGCGCAGTTCGGCGTTGCAGCGGTCGGCGTCGGCGGGGTCGCCGGAGGCGGGGAGGTAGCGGAAGACCACGGTGGTGAGGACGGGGTCGCAGTGGAGTTCGAGGGCGGGGTCGGCCCGGACGGCTGCGGCTGCGGCGTGGGCGAGGTCGTGGCAGGCGTCGACCAGACGGCCGAGCCCGCTGCGGCCGAGGGTGCGCAGCGTGACGGCGATCTTGAAGGCGTCGGCCCGGCGGGTGGTGCGCAGGGACTGGCCGAGCAGGCTGGGGTATCCGGCCTGCTCGTCGTCCTCGGGGTTCAGGTAGACGGCGCGGCGGGCGAGCGAGGCGTAGGTCTGCTCGCGGCGGGCCAGGAAGACGCCGGCGGCGGCGGGTTGCCAGCCGAGTTTGTGCCAGTCGAGCGAGACGGAGTCGGCGCGGGCGATGCCGTCGAGCAGCGGGGCGAGGCGGTCGGAGAGCAGCGCGCCGCCGCCGTACGCGGCGTCGACGTGCAGCCAGGTGCCGTACTCGGCGGCGAGGTCGGCGGCCCGGTGCAGTGGGTCGATCGCGCCGGTGTCGGTCGTCCCGGCGGTGGCGACGACGGCGATCGGGGTGCCACCCTCGGCGGTGGTCTCGGCCAGGACGTCGGCGAGGGCGGCCGGGTCCATCCGCAGTTCGCGGTCGACGGGGACGCTGCGGACGGCGCGTTCACCGAGGCCGAGCAGGGCGGCGGCGCGCTGCACGGAGAAGTGGGCGGCCTCGGAGGCGATGATCCTCGGCCGCACGTCGGCGGGCAGGCCGTCCAACTCGACCTCGGTGGGCAGGATCTGGTCGCGGGCCAGCATCAGGCCCATCAGGTTGGACTCGGTGCCGCCGGAGGTGAGGACCCCGGCGGCCTGGTCTGGCGGGAAGCCGACCAGGGCGGCGAGTTCGCCGAGCAGGGTGGTCTCCAGGGTGGTGGCGACGGGCGCCTGGTCCCAGGAGTCGAGCGAGGGGTTGAGGGCGCTGACGGCGAGGTCGGCGGCGACGGCGATGGCGAGCGGCGGGCAGTGCAGGTGGGCGGCGCAGGCCGGGTCGGCGGGGTCGGCGCTGCCGTAGGCGAGGAACTCGGTGAGCCGGAGCAGGGCGTCCTCGTCGTGGAGCAGGCTGAGCGCGGCGGCGGTGCGGTCGGCCATCAGCTCCGGGCCTCCGGCGGGGACGGGCCCGGCCCGGTGCGCGGCGCCGACGGAGAGGCCGGTGAGGACGAGGTCGAGCAGCGGGCGCAGCGCGTCCGGGCCGGCGACGCCGCCGGAGAGGGCCGTGGCGCTCAGGGGGCCGTCGTTGTCGATGCGGTTCACGCGGCGCTCGCCGCCTCGACGGCGTCGGCGAGGCGGTCGAGGACGGCCTCGGCCTGTTCATCGGTGATGGTGAGCGGCGGGAGGAGGCGCAGCACCGCGTCGTGGCGGCCGCCGAGTTCGACGATCAGGCCGCGCTGGAGGCAGGCCTCCCGGACGCGCCGGGCCAGCGCGGGGTCGGCAGGGTGGGCGCCGCAGCTGTCGGGTGGCCCGCTCGGGTCGACGAGCTCGGCGCCGATCATCAGGCCCCGCCCCCGGACGTCGCCGATCACCGGCAGCCGGTCCTTGAGCGCCCGCAGCCGGGCCGACATCCTGGCGCCGACCCGGGCCGCGCGCTCGACCAGGCCGTTGGCGCCGACGTACCGGAGGGTGGCGACCCCGGCGGCCATCGCGAGGGTGTTCCCCCGGAAGGTGCCGGTGTGGGCACCGGGGAGCCAGCCGTCGTACTCCTCGCGGTAGACCACGACGGCGAGCGGCAGGCTGCCGCCGATCGCCTTGGAGAGCACCATCGCGTCCGGCTGGATGCCGCTGTGGCCGACGGCCCACATCGAGCCGGTGCGGCCGACGCCGGTCTGCACCTCGTCGACGATCAGCGGAATGCCACGTTCTGCCGTGATCCGCCGCATCTCGCGCAGCCAGCTGTCCGGCGCGGGCACCACGCCGCCCTCGCCCTGGACGACCTCCAGGATCATCGCGGCGGGCGGCAGCACTCCCCCCGAGGGGTCGTCCAGCAGCCGCTCGACGTACGTCGAGGAGAGCTCGGCCCCCTGCGCGCCGACCCCGAACGGGCAGCGGTACGCGTACGGGTAGGGCAGCCGGGTGACCTCGCCGCCGCTCGGCAGCGGGGACTTGACGGCGACGCTGCCGGTGACGGCCAGCGCCCCCGCCGTCATGCCGTGGTAGGCGCCGGTGAAGGCGAGGGCGCCGCGCCGACCGGTGGCCGTCTGCATCAGCTTGAGCGCCGCCTCCACCGCGTCCGTCCCGGCCGGGCCGCAGAAGTGCACCTTGCTGCCCTCCGCGAAGGCGGGCGGCAGGCTGGCGAACAGGGCGCTGGTGAATTCGTCCTTCTCGGCGGTGGCGAGATCGAGCAGGTGCAGCGGGGCGCCGCTGTCGAGCGTGCGACGGATCGCCTCCAGCACCACGGGGTGGTTGTGACCGAGGGCCAGGGTGCCCGCGCCGGACAGACAGTCGAGGTAGCGGCGGCCGTCGGCGCCCTCCACCGTCATCCCGCTGGCCCGCACCGGCACGATCGGGAAGGAGCGGGCGTACGTGCGGGCGGCCGACTCGCGGACGCGCTGGCGGCGCAGGATCGCTTCACCGGGCACGGCGGCCGCAGCGGTCTCGGCGGTCTCGGCAGTGAGGGTCAAGACGGGCTCCCTTTGAGTTAGGTAACCCTAACCTTACTCACCGCAGCTCGCCCGATGCCCTGCCGCCCCGAACTCCACCCGACCGAGTGACACCCCCTCAACGACCGACAGGCCCCGAGGTCACGTACGCTCCGTCGGGTGACGTACGAGAGCGAGCTGGCGAGCACCCGGGAGTTCTTCGCCACCCGAGCGGCCGACTGGGACGCCCGCTTCCCCGACGACGGGCCGCGCTACGCCGCAGCGATCGCCGAACTCGGGCTCAAGGAAGGGCAGTTCGTACTGGACGCGGGCTGCGGTACCGGCCGCGCGCTGCCGCTGCTGCGGGCCGCCGTCGGCGCCTCCGGCACCGTGCTGGGGCTGGACCTGACGCCCGAGATGCTGCGGGTGGCGGCCGGGCACGGCGAGTGGCTCGTCACCGGCGACGTGGGTCGACTGCCACTGCGCGACGGCGCCGTCGACGTGGTCTTCGGCGGCGGTCTCTTCTCGCACTTCCCCGACCCGGCCGCCAACCTCCGCGAACTGGCCCGGGTCTGCCGCCCCGGCGGCCTCCTCGCGCTCTTCTACCCGATCGGCCGGGCCGCGCTCGCCGCCCGGCACGGCCGCACCCTTACCCCCGCCGACCTCCGCGCCGAGCCCAACCTCCGGCCGTTGCTCGCCGCCACCGGCTGGCGGCTCACCGGCTACCTGGACGCGGACGACCGCTTCCTCGCCACGGCCGAGCGCTGACCCCGTCGAGTACTGGGCTCAACCGCGCCAGCGGTAGCAGAGTTCGGGGCGGCCCACCTGGCCGTAGCGGGGTTCGCGGACGGCCAGGCCGGTGTCGACCAGGTGCTCCAGGTAGCGGCGGGCGGTGATCCGGGAGACTCCGGCGGTGGCTGCGACCGAGGCGGCCGAGAGGCCGTCGGCCGCGCTGCGCAGGATCGCCGCGAGGGTGTCGAGGGTCGCTGGGGTGAGGCCCTTGGGGAGGGCGGTGCGGTCGGGGGCGCGGAGCACGGCGAAGGCTTGGTCGACCTCGTCCTGGCCGGTGGCCTGGCCGGCACGGGCGAGGGTGTCCCGGTAGCGGGCGTAGCGTTCGAGCCGCTCGCCGAGGGCGGCGCCGCTGAACGGCTTCAGCAGGTACTGGACCACGCCCGCCGAGACGGCCTGACGGACCGTCACCAGCTCGCGGGCGGAGGTCACCGCGATGATGTCGGCGCCGTGGCCGGCCGCGCGCAGCGTGCGGCAGAGCTGAAGGCCGTGGCCGTCGGGCAGGTGGAGATCGAGCAGGACGAGGTCGACGGGGCGGCCGGCCGCGCGGGCCCGGTCCAGCAGGCGCAGCGCCTCGGCGCAGCTGTGCGCCGTACCGGCCGCGCGGAAGCCGGGGGTGCGCCGCACGTAGAGGGTGTGGGCGTCGGCGGCGACGAGGTCGTCCTCGACCACCAGTACGTCGATCATCGTGCGGCGGGCTCTCGTTGGGGGGTCTCTCGCTGGACGGTCTCTCGCTGGAGGGGATCTCGCTGGGGCAGTTCCCGTTGGAGGGGCAGGCGGACGGTCAGCACGGCGCCGCTGTCGCGGCCGACCTCGACGGTGCCGCCGTTGCGGCGGGCGGTCTGGGCCACCAGCGCCAGACCGAGGCCGCGCCCGCCGCTCTTGGTCGTCCAGCCGCGTTCGAAGACTTCCGTCACGGCCTGCGGGCCGATGCCGGGCCCGGTGTCGGCGACCCGGAGCAGCAGTTCGGCGCCGTCCACCCGTGCGGTGACGGTGACTTCGGGAGACCGCTCGGCGGCGGCCTCGATCGCGGCGTCCACGGCGTTGTCGACGAGGTTGCCGAGCAGGGTGACGAGATCGCGCGGGGTGAGGCCGGGCGGCATCACGCCGTCGTCGATCTGGCTGTCCTCGGTGAGGGTGAGGTCGACGCCGCGTTCGGCGGCCTGGGCGGCCTTGCCGAGCAGCAGCGCGGCGAGCACCGGTTCGCTGACGGCGGCGACCACCCGGTCGGTGAGCTGCTGGGCGAGGGCAAGTTCGGCGGTGGCGAAGTCCACCGCCTCGGTGGTGCGGCCGAGTTCGATCAGCGAGACGACGGCGTGCAGCCGGTTGGCGGCCTCGTGCGCCTGGGCGCCGAGCGCGTCGGCGAAGCAGCGTACCGAATCCAACTCACCGGTGAGCGACTGGAGTTCGGTGTGATCGCGGAGGGTGACGACGGTACCGAGACCGGCGCCGACCGGGGAGGTGTTGAGCAGTACGACGCGTTCGGCGGTCAGGTGCACCTCGTCGCGGACCTCGGCGGGCCGGGCGAGCGCTTCGGCGAGTGACTCCGGCAGGCCGAGGGCGTCGACCGGGAGGCCGTCCAACTCGCCGTGCAGGCCGAGCAGTTCGCGGGCGGCGTCGTTGCAGAGCACCACCCGGTGGCGCTGGTCGAGCAGCACCAGGCCCTCCCGTACGGAGTGCAGCGTCGCCTGGTGGTAGTCGTAGAGGTGGCTCAGCTCGGCCGCGCCCATCCCGTGGGTGTGCCGCCGCAGCCGGGCCCCGACCAGGAAGCTGGCGACGGCGCCCAGGGCCAGCGCGCCGAGCGCGATGCCGCCCAGCGCGAGCAGCGGGGCCCGGAGCCCGGCGCTGATCGACTCGACCGTGATGCCCGCACTGACCAGGGCGACCACCCGCTGCCGGTCGTCCAGCACCGGGACGACCACCCGGACGGACGGGCCGAGGGTGCCGGTGTAGGTCTCCTGGACGACCTCGCCGGAGAGCGCCTGCTCGTAGTGCCCGAGGAAGGGCCTGCCGATCCGGGCCGGGTCGGGGTGCGTCCAGCGCAGGCCGTGGGTGTCCATGACCGTGACGAAGGAGACCCCGGTGTCGCGCTGGACGCGCTCGGCGTACGGCTGGAGCACCGCCGAGGGGCCGACCCCGGCGACGGCGCCCTGCGCGCTGGGGGTGACGGCGTCCCGGACGGTCGGCGCGTCGGCGACCGCGCGGGCGGTGGCGGTGACCTGGCGGCGGGCGGTCACCTCGGCGCGGTCGGCCGCGAACAGGTACCCGAGCACGGCGCCGCCCGCGACGACGGCGGCGACGATCACGATCTGCACGGCGAAGAGCTGACCGGCGAGGCTGCGGCCCGCGAGCGCGCGCAGGCGGCGCGGCAGGCGGTGCGGCAGGCGGAACGGGGTCGCGGTCATGCCAGCCAGTGTGCCCCGTGCGGGGTGCCGCACGGCAGGCCGTGAACTCTATGAACGTAAACGTGACCCGCGTCACCGCAGTGGCCATAGTACGAATCGGCCCTCCCCCCGGGGCCGCCAGGAGACGAAGGAGCCGCACGTGACGACGACCCTCGGAGCAGCCGCCAGACGGCCCGACCGCACCCACCGCCTGTATCTCGCCGTCCTGCTGGCCGTGGTCGCGGGCATCGTGGTCGGGCTGGCGGCGCCGGACTTCGCCAAGGAGCTGAAGCCGGTCGGGACGGGCTTCGTCAACCTGATCAAGATGATGATCAGCCCGGTGATCTTCTGCACCATCGTGCTGGGCATCGGCTCGGTCTCGAAGGCCGCCAAGGTCGGCCGGGTCGGCGGGCTGGCGCTCGGCTACTTCCTGCTGATGTCCACCGTCGCGCTCGGGCTCGGCCTGGTCGTCGGCAACCTGATCGAGCCGGGCTCCGGCCTGCACCTCACCCAGGCCCTCGCCAAATCCGGCCACGCCCAGGCGGCGGGCGGCTCGCAGGGCACCGCCGACTTCCTCCTCGGCACCATCCCGACCAGCATGTTCTCCGCCCTGACCGAGGGCAAGGTGCTGCAGACCCTGCTGGTCGCGCTGCTCGCGGGCTTCGCCCTCCAGGCGATGGGCCCGGCCGGGCAGCCCGTGCTGCGCGGCGTCGAGCACCTCCAGAAGCTGGTCTTCCGGATCATGTCGATGATCATGTGGGTCGCCCCGGTCGGCGCCTTCGGCGCGATGGCGGCCGTCGTCGGCGCCACCGGCACGGCCGCGCTCAAGAGCCTGGCCGTGATCATGGTCGGCTTCTACCTGGCCTGCGCGCTGTTCGTCGTCGTCGTGCTCGGGCTGCTGCTGCGCCTGGTCGCCGGGGTGAACATCTTCGCCCTGCTGCGCTACCTCGGCCGCGAGTTCCTGCTGATCCTCTCCACCTCCTCATCCGAGAGCGCACTGCCGCGCCTGATCGCCAAGATGGAGCACCTGGGCGTCAGCCGTCCGGTCGTCGGCATCACCGTCCCGACCGGCTACAGCTTCAACCTCGACGGCACCGCGATCTACCTGACGATGGCCTCGATCTTCGTCTCGCAGGCGATGGACAAGCCGATGTCGCTCGGCCAGCAGCTCTCGCTGCTGCTCTTCATGATCATCGCCAGCAAGGGCGCGGCCGGGGTCACCGGCGCCGGCCTGGCCACCCTCGCGGGCGGCCTCCAGTCCCACCGGCCCGAACTGGTCGACGGCGTCGGCCTGATCGTCGGCATCGACCGCTTCATGTCCGAGGCCCGTGCCCTCACCAACTTCGCCGGCAACGCCGTCGCGACCGTCCTGATCGGCCACTGGACGAAGGAGCTCGACCACGAGCGCCTGCACCGCGTGCTCGCGGGCCAGGCACCCTTCGACGAGACCACGATGGTCGACACCCCGGCCGCTCCGGCGGGCATCCCCGCCCAGCCGGGATCCACGGAGACCGTCACCGCCTGAGACCGGGGCCCTCTCGAGCTCTGGGCCGGGGTCAGACGTAGCTGGGCTCCGGGGTGCAGCCGCTCATCGCCCAGGCGAGGCCGGTGGCCGGGTCCTCGACGGCGAGGTGGAGGTAGCGGAGCTCGTCGGTCGGCTCGGACCAGGTGAAGCAGCGCAACCGGGCGACCAGGGCGGTGACCTCCCGGAGGTCGACCGTCCGCTCGCCCGTCATCGCCGCCAGCACCCGCCAGAGCGCGATCCGGCCCTGGGCCGACCCGACGGCCGGGGTGTCGGACGCGGCCTGGACGAGCCCCGGGTAGGCCTGGCCGAACGGCAGGTACCCGCCGGTCACCCGACCGCCCGGGGCCAGCTGCGCGGCGGCGTCCGGCCCCGAGCCGCGTACGCAGACCACCTGCAACCAGGGCGCGCAGGCGGCCAGCAGCCTGGTCGCCGCCAGCCCCCGCACCGGCTCCCCGGGCTCCGGAAGCTCCACCGGGCCAAGGCCCTCCCGTCCGGCCGGGAGCGCGAGCAGGGCCCGCCGGGCACCGCCCGTCCGCAGGTACTCCCGGACCCGGCTGCGCTCGTCCCAGCCCGCGATCTCCCAGGGCGCCAGCTCCAGCGGTACGCCCTCCTCGTCCGGCTCGGCCCCGTGCCGCAGGTCCTCGCCGAGCAGCGCCCGGGTGTGCAGCACCAGCCGCCGGACCGGCGGCGGACCGAGCAGCGGGGCCAGCCGCCGCCAGGAGTGCCTGGTCGCCAGCACCTCCCAGAGCGGCCCGGCGTCGTGGTCCGCCTCGTCGGCCGCGGTGCCCGGCCCGCCGTCCGGATCGAACAGCCGCGCGGCCAGCTCGGGCGGAGCCCCGTACGCGAGCAGATGCCCGGCGGGTGCAGCCTCCGTCACCCCTCCGGCGGCCCTGGCCCGCCGGTAGAGGCCGAGCAGCTCCGTCCAACGCTCCTGGTCAGCCAGTGTCCGCAGCCTGCGGTCCTCGTAGGTGATCACATTTTCAGCGTACGGCGCCTGATGCGGGATCAGCTCGCAGCGCGGCCGAGGCTCGGATCAGGCGGCCGTCCGGCAGCCGTCACGCAGCGGTCAGGCGTGCGAGGTCGTCGTCGGTGAGGCGGAGGGCCCCGGCGGCGATGTTCTCGTCCAGGTGGTCGGGGTTGCCGGTACCCGGGATGGCGAGCACGTGCGGGCCCTGGTGCAGCGTCCAGGCGAGGCGGACCTGCGCCGCAGTCGCGCCGTGCGCGTCGGCGACGGCCTGCACCGCCTCGGGCTCGACGCCGCCCGCGCCGTCCTCCCGACCCTCCCCCGCGATGGCGAAGAACGGGACGAACGCGATGCCCTGCTCACCGCAGAGCCGCAGCAGCTCGTCGGACCCGGCCGGACGGGAGTCGACGCTGTACCGGTTCTGCACGCAGACCACCGGCGCGATCGCCTGCGCCTCGGCGAGCTGATCGGCCTGGACGTTGGAGAGGCCGAGATGGCGGATCAGCCCCGCCTCCCGCAGCTCGGCCAGCGCACCGAAGTGCTCGGCGATCGAACCGGGGCGCAGCCGGCGCAGGTTCACCACGTCCAGGTGGTCACGGCCCAGCTGGCGCAGGTTCTCCTCGACCTGGCCGCGCAGCTGCTCCGGCGTCGGCCAGTCCATCCACTCACCGGACTGGTCCCGGCTCGGGCCGACCTTCGTGACGATCACCAGCTCGTCCGAGTACGGCGCCAGGGCACGGTTGATCAGTTCGTTCGCGGAGCGCAGCGCGGAGAAGTAGAACGACGCCGTGTCGATGTGGTTCACGCCGAGCTCGACCGCGCGGCGCAACACACCGATCACCCGCTCCCGGTCACTCGGCACACCGGCGTCGAACGCCCCGCTGCCCGTCAGCCGCATCGCACCGAACCCGATCCGGTTGACCGTCAGGTCACCAAGGGTCCAAGTGCCTGCGGCGGCGGCGTTGTTCGTGTTCGCTTCGGTAGGCATCGGCGCAGTCTGCCACACCGCTTCCGCAGGTCAAGGCGGTGGGCGGTGCTGCGTGAGGCCGGGAGCAGCCCCGGGCAGCTCCTGAGCCCCACCGGCGAGCGCTGAGCGTGCGTCAGAGGACGGCCAGGCTCTCCGCCAGGTCGTCCAGGCCGAGTGAGCCCTGGGAGAGTGCCGCCATGTGCCAGGCCTTGAGGTCGAAGCCCGCGCCCCGGCGCCGCTGGGCCTCCGCACGGCCGAGCAGCCAGGCGCGCTCACCGAGCTTGTAGCCGATCGCCTGGCCCGGCCAGCCGAGGTAGCGCTCGATCTCGCCGTCGCGGCGGGCGGCCGGGCTGCCGTGGTAGGCGGCCATGAACGCGGTGCCCAGCTCCGGGGTCCACCGCTCGCCCGGGTGGAACGGCGAGTCGGCCGGGATCTCCAGCCGCAGGTGCATGCCGATGTCGATGATCACCCGGATGATCCGCAGCATCTGCTTGTCCAGGTAGCCGAGTCGGTTGGCCGGGTCGGTGAGGAAGCCCAGCTCGTCCATCAACCGCTCGGCGTACAGGGCCCAGCCCTCGACGTTGGCGCTGATCTTGCCCAACGTCACCTGGTAGCGGCTGAGGCCGGCCGTCCAGGAGGCGATCTGCAGGTGGTGGCCCGGCACGCCCTCGTGGTACCAGGTGCTGACCAGCTGCCAGGTCGGGAAGACGGTGCGGCCCAGCGCAGGCAGGTAGGTGCGTCCCGGTCGGCTGAAGTCGAGGCTGGGGCCCGCGTAGTGCGGGGCGACCGAGCCGCCGGGCGGCGCGATGTGGGTCTCCACCCGGCGCAGCGGCCCGGCGATGTCGAAGTGGGTGCCGTCCAGGTCCTCGATCGCCTGCTCGATCAGCTCCTGCAGCCAGGCCCGGATGCCCTCCTCGCCCTCGATCGCGTGGCCGTGGGTGTTCAGGTGGGCCATGGTCTCCAGCACGGTGGCACCGGGCAGCACCGCCTCGGCCGCCACCCGCATCTCGGCGAGCGTGCGGTGGAACTCGCTCCAGGCCCACGCGTACGCCTCCGCCACGTCCAGGTCGGCGCCGGTGGCCCGGCGGGCGGAGCGCAGGTACGTCTCCCGCCCCACCGCGTCCGGGACATCGAGGGTCCGCGGGGCGTACTCGGTGCGCAGCCAGTCACGGAACTCCGCGACCGCGGCGGTGGCCGCGAGGGCGTCGCGGTCCAGCTCGGCGCGCTGGTGTCCGGGCCCGTCCGCGACGAAGCCGGTGAACCAGCTGGGCCCGCCGCTCTGCTCCCCGGTCCAGGCGGTCAGCTGGCGCATCGCCGCCTCGACCTGGCGCGGCGCCGACAGCAGGCCGCGCCCGATCCCCTCGCGCAGCGTCCGGCGGTAGCCGTCCAGTGCTCCGGGCAGAGCCCGCAGCCGGGCGGCCGCGTTCGCCCAGTCGGCCTCGGTCTCGGTGGGCGAGAGCGTGAAGATCCTCCGCAGCGACTCGAACGGGGGGTGGATCGCGCGCACCGACCACAGGTGGTCGCCGGCCTCGTGGCAGGCCAGCTCGGCCGTCAGCCGCTCACGCAGCAGTCGCGCGCAGTCGGCCTCCGCCGGATCGGACCAGCCCGGTCCGCCCGGTCCGCCCGCTGCGGTCGCCGCCGTCGCCGCGTCCAGCGCCGTCAGGGCATCGCGGGCCAGTTCGGCGCCCGCTTCGAACCACTGCGGTGACAACTCCGGCTGCCGGTCCTCGCCCACCCGCTCGCCCAACCAGGCGGCGACGGAGGGGTCGTGAGCCATCACACGGGCCACGTAGTCGTCAGCGATCCGGCGCGGGGTGAGGCTCTCGTCTGGCATGGCGAACATTCTGGCGCAGAACCTCGGGCGACATGTCGTGCTGAGAGGCATGTCACGCGAGATCGTCGGGAGCAGCGGAGCTCGCGGCCGGCGGACTACCGCCTCACTGCGGGGGCTTGCCGTTGGTGAGGGCCCAGCGGACGTCCACGAAGCCGCTCTGCTGCTGGACGAGGCGGCCGGCCTTGACCTCCTGGAAGGTGACCCAGGTGTCGGTGAGGCGGGGGGTGTCGGCGCTGGGGAGCATTTCGGTGAGGCCCCAGGTGAGGGGCGGGGTGGCGCCGCCGGTCTCCAGGGTGTCGCCGCTGTCGAGCAGGATGCGGAGCGACTTCGCGGTGAGGGCGGTACCGGCCGAGTTGAGGCGGTCTGCGGCCTGGAGGAGCACCTGGTAGGCGACCCAGGTGGTCTGGACGGCGAGGTCGGAGGTGGCGATGCGCTTGTCGGCTCCGGCGACGGAGCGGAGTCCGTCCCAGACCTGGGCGGTCTCCGGCGGGTACCAGCCGGTGGCGAAGGCGCCGTTCAGCGGGCCGTCGGCGCCGCCCGTCGAGTCGACCACGGACTGCTGGATACTGCCGATGACGGAGGCGAGTTGGGTGCGCGAGGGGGACAACTTGCGGTAGGCGTCGAGGAGTTTGAGGGTCTGCTCGGGGCCGAGGGCGTCGGTGACGCAGTTGCCCGACCGGTCACCGCCGACCGCCTTGCGGGCGATGTCGCCGAAGTCGGCGGTCCTGTCGGTGACCTTGACGTCCGTGAGCGCGACGCCGTCGGGTTTGAGGGCGCCGTCCAGGTAGCGGGCCAGGGTGTCACCGGCCCGGGTGTCCGGGCGGATCATCGCGACACTGCGGCACCCTGCGGCGACGAGCTGACGGCCGCTGCCCGCGATCAGGCTCGGTGTGCCGCCCGCGACGGGGTAGGAGAACGGGCTGCTGAACTCCGGCCCGGAGAGCCCGTATCCGCCGAGGTAGGGGATGCCGGCCGTCTCCAGCGCGGGCATGAAGGTGTCGCCGTACTGGCTGTAGGAGCCGATCACCGCGACGGCCTTGCTGTCGATCGCCTGCCGCACACAGGCCCCGACGCCGTCCGCGCTGTTGTGCTCGTTGCAGGTGAGGACCCGCAGCTTGCGGCCGTGCAGGCCGCCGTGGTCGGCGACGTCCCGGCCGATCGCCTCGGCGAGGGCGGTGACGCCGGGGCGGTCGTCGGTGCCGGTGTCCGAGGGGGCCCAGGTCATCACGACGACGTCACCGCCACCACCCGCGCTGCCGCCCCCGGCCGCCGGGGAGCTGCTGCAGGCGACGAGGGCCAGCAGCGGGATCGCCGCCACCACCACCCCGAAGCCCCGCCCGAACGGTCTGCTGCCCTTGGTCATCTCGCGTGCCCTTCGCCGAACCGGTCCGGTGCGCGTGCGGGGGATCACCCCTGACGTGATCACGCACCCGTGCGGCGCCCAGCAAATCCGGCCCAGCACAAGGCCAGAGAGACGAAATGCGAACGGCAGGAAGACGGCGAGGTAACACCGGGCGGTCGGCCGGATGGCCCGCAGGTATCCTTGGAAACAACGGTGACAGTCTGTCAGGCGGCCTGCGAACAACGGGGAGTCGGCGTCAGGGCGCCGCCCGCGCCAGCAGCCGGGCCGCGTGCACGCGGCCGGCGTGCTCGACCAGGCTGACCAGCACTTCCTTGCCGGAGGCACGCTGCCGGGCGTCGCACACCAGCACCGGTGTGTCACCGTCCAGGTCGAGCGCCTGGGAGACCTCCTCCGGACGGAAGTCCCGGGCCCCGGCGAACCGGTTGACGGCGACCACGAAGGGGATGCCCCGGTGCTCGAAGAAGTCGACGGCGGGGAAGCAGTCGGTCAGCCGCCGGGTGTCGGCCAGCACGACGGCGCCGAGCGCCCCTTGGGCCAGCTCGTCCCAGAGGAACCAGAAGCGGTCCTGGCCCGGCGTGCCGAAGAGATAGACGGAGAGCCCCTCCCGGATGGTGATCCGGCCGAAGTCCATCGCCACCGTGGTGGTGGTCTTCTGCTCGACGCCGCCGATGTCGTCAACTCCCCTGCCCACGGCGGTGAGTTGCTCCTCGGTACGGAGCGGACGGATCTCGCTGACGGAGCCGACCAGCGTCGTCTTGCCGACGCCGAAGCCGCCGGCGACCAGGATCTTCAGGGCCAGGACGGGGCTGTCGGACGCGTCAGAGAGCGCGGAGTCCATTGATGACCTCACGGAGGATGTGTTCGTCGGGGAGCATGGCGGGCGGCACGGGGCGGCTGACCCGGATGTACTCGGCGGCCAGCAGGTCGCCGAGCAGCACCCGGACCACACCCAGCGGCAGGTCGGTCTCGGCGGCGATCTCGGCGACCGAGAGCGCGTTGTTCCGGCACAGGTCGAGGATCAGGCCCTGCTCGGGCCCGACGCCTGGCTCGGCGCTGTCGGCGACATCGCTGACCACCAGCGCGATCAGGTCGAACTCCTGCCCCACCGGCCGGGTCCGGCCCTTGGTCATCGCGTACGGGCGGACCATCGGCCCGGCCGCGTCGTCGTACCAGCGGGCGGGCTCCTGGGGCGGCGGCGGGTAGCCGAAGGCGGAGTCCGGCAGGTAGTGGCGTGGCGGGTAGGGCACCCGGCTCACCCCCCTGCCGCGGCGCGCGGCGGGTTGTGCAGGTGTTCCCCGACCCGGCGCACCAGCCGGGCCATCTCGTAGGCGATCAACCCGAGATCGGCCTCCGCGCCGGAGAAGACGGACAGGCAGGTGCCCTCCCCCGCAGCTGCGACGAAGAGGAAGCCCTGCTCCAACTCGACCATCGTCTGCCGGACTTCACCTGCGTCGAAGTGCCGACCGGCCCCCTTGGCGAGGCTGTGGAAGCCGGAGGCGAGAGCCGCCAGGTGCTCGCCGTCCTCCCGGCCCAGACCAGCCGAGGTGCCCATCGCCAGACCGTCGGCGGAGAGCATCACCGCGAATCTGATCTGCGCCACCCGCGAGACCAGTTCGTCGAGCAGCCAGTTGAGTTCACCTACGTGGTGGGTGCTGCCGGTCATCGGTGCGTTCCTTCCTCTGGGGTCGGTCGGGCCGGGCGGCGACTCTTGCCCCGGGCCCAGCCCTGCTGGTACGCGGACATCGCGGCGCGGGCCTCCTCCGGGTTGCGTCCCGTCTGCGGCGCCCCGCCGCCCGACGGCCGGGCCGGGGCCTCCCGCAGCTGCGGCGCGAGGCTCGCCTGCCGTACGCGGCGCGGGAGTTCACCGTCGGGGCCAGGTTCTGCCACCGGCCCGAGCGGAGCAGCTGGTGGTACGGCCGGCAAGACAGTCGGGGGCACAGTCGGGGGTGCCGGGAGCCGGGGCACCGCGAACGGCGTCGGGCGCAGCACGCCCGGGTGCCCGCCCCCGGCGCCGAAGGGCCGGGCCGCACCCGGCCGCGCCACCGCCACCGCCGTGGCAGCCGGGGCCGGGGCCGCTGCCGGAGCGCCGACGGCCGCCAGCTCCGGCATCGGTTGCCGCTGCTCCGCCTCGCGCGTCTCCAGCAGGGCGTTGGGCAGAAGCACGACGGCGGTGGTGCCGCCGTACGCGGAGGGCCGCAGGGCGACCCGGACGTCCTGGCGGCGGGCCAGGCGGCTGACCACGAACAGGCCGAGCCGGTCGCTGTCGAACAGGTCGACCTGCTGGGCGGCCTCGATCCGCTGGTTGGCGTCGGCGAGCGCCTCGGCGCCCATCCCGAGCCCCCGGTCCTCGATCTCCAGGGCGTAGCCGTTGCCGACCAGTTCGCCCCGGATGTGCACCTTGGTGTGCGGGGGCGAGAAGCCGGTGGCGTTCTCGACGAGTTCGGCGACGAGGTGGGTGAGGTCGGCGACGGCCGGGCCCGCCACGGCGGCGTACGGCAGCCGGTGCACCTCGACCCGGGCGTACTCCTCGACCTCGGCGACGGCGGCCCGGACGACGTCCATCAGCGGGACGGGCCTGCGCCAGGCCCGTCCGGGGACGGCGCCGGAGAGGATGATCAGGCCCTCGGCGTGCCGCCGCATCCGGGTGGTCAGGTGGTCGAGCCGGAAGAGGTCCTCCAGCTCGGCCGGGTCCTCGGTGCGGCGCTCCATCGCGTCCAGCAGGGTGAGTTGGCGGTGCACCAGGACCTGGCTGCGCCTGGCCAGGTTGACGAAGACACCGGAGACGCCGGAGAGCACCTCGGCGCGCTCGACGGCGGCCGTGACGGCGGCCCGCTGCACGGAGTCGAGGGCGCCGTGCACCTGCCCGATCTCGTCGTCCCCGTGCGGGCGCAGCGGCGCCTCGGTCTCCACGTCGATCTCCTCGCCTGCGCGCAACCGCCGCATGGTGGCGGGGAGTTTACGTCCGGCGAGCTCAAGTGCACTGTTCCGCAGGGCGATCAGCTCGGTGACCAGCCCGCTGCCGATCTGCACCGATATCAGCAGCGAGGCGATCACGGCGACCAGCCCGAGCAGCACGGCCGTGCCGCCAGGCGTGAACAGCCCCAGCGCGTACGGCTGTGCGCGCTGGACGGCGGCCGTGCCGGCCTCGGTCTCGACGGCGCGCAGGGCGCGGGCAACGCTGTCGGCGGCGGCCGACCACTGGTCGGCGCTGACGGCGGTGGCAGCGAGCGCGCCGCTGTCGGCGGTGGCGACGGCGTCCTCGGCGCGGGCGAGATCGCGGTGGTCGGCGCCGCCGATGACGGCCGCCAGGGCGGCCCGGTCGGCGGGGCGCAGGTCGGGGGCGGCGGTCTGCTCGAAGAGCCGCCGGGCGGCGACTGCGGCGGCGAAGTCGCGCAGCTGCGGGTCGGTGAGGGCCCCGGCGCTCTGGCCGGTGCGCAGTGTCGCGTCCTCGCGGGCCAACAGCTCGCGGGAGCGCGAGAGTTCGAGCAGCACCCGGGCGTCGGAGGCCGCCTGGTGGTCCTGGAGCTGGGTGGTGGCGCCCTTGACCTCGAACGCCCGGTCGACGGCGGCGTTGTACGCGGCGTACGCCTCGTCCCAGCCGACCGCGCGGGCGAGGATGCGGGTGCGCAGGGCGGGCAGCGCGGTGACGGCCGCGTCGAGGGCGTCGATCCGGGTGGCGGTCTCGGCGCCGAGCCCCTGGGCGTCGGCGCGGTTGTACCGGTCGCCGAGGACGAGCGGCGCGAGTGCCCGGTCGGTGGCGGCGGCCGCGTCGCGCAGGGCGCTCTCCCGGACGGCCCCGGAGCCCGCCAACAGCTGTCCGGCGGCGGCCCGTTCGGCCTGGAGCCCGGCGAGGGTGGCGTCGACGGGGGCGAGCACGGTGCGGTCGGTGTCCTGGAGGCGGAGCAGCTCCCAGACGTTCTGCGCGGTGGTGACGGTGGCGAAGGCCCAGAGGGCCATCACGGAGACCACCGGCACCATCAGCAGGGCAACGATCTTGGCGCGTACGGTGCGTGGCCTCGGCCAGGCCGGGCCGCCGGGCCCGCCGGGGAGCCCGCCCGGCGCGGCATCGGCCGGGCCGCCGGTCTCCCGGGCGGGCCGGCGTGGGCACCCCGGCGCTGGCCGGTGGCGCCGGGGCGGACGGGGCCGCGCGCGGCGCTCGGGGTCGCCGTCGGTGCGCTGCGGGGGGTGCCGCGGCGTACTCGCATGAGTGTGATGCCCTTTCTCGGGTTCTCGGGGTCGGCGGCCGGGTCGGCCTCGCCGCGCCGCCGGTGGTGCATGGTTACCGGCGGAGCCTCAGGCGGCGCGGTCGAGCTCCTCGACGGTGATCTCGCCCGCTTCGCGGTAGGCGGCGTGCTCCTGGGCCGTCGGGGAGAGGGCGACGAAGGCGGAGGCGAGGAAGAGGAAGGAGCCGAGCGCGACGGCCAGCGGGAAGACGAACTGCATCGGGGTGGCGCCGCCGAGGCCGGTGCGGTCGGGGTGCAGATGGACGTGGACGGCCGCCATTCCGGTGTAGTGCATGCTGCTGACCGCGACGCCCATCAGGAGTGAGGCGGCGGCGGCCGCGAAGAGGTTGCGGATGGTCACGGCGGCCCAGAGCGCGGCGGTGGCGGCGCCGACGGCGATCAGCACCGAGAGCACGACGGCGCCGGGGCTGTAGCCGAGAGCGCCGTGCAGACGGACGGCGGCCATGCCGGTGTAGTGCATCGCGGCGACGCCCAGCCCGGTGGTCAGGCCGCCGAGCAGCAGGGCCCGGCCGCGGTGTCTGCCGTAGCCGACCACGAAGACCCCGACGCCGACCACGACGATCGCCATCACCAGGCTGAGCAGGGTGAGCGGCACGTCGTAGCGCAGTTCGGTGCCGTCGACGGTGAAGCCGAACATCGCGATGAAGTGCATGGTCCAGATGCCGGAGCCGATCGCGGCGGCGGCGGTGAGCAGCCAGTTGCGCCGGGAGGGGCCGGTCGCGGAGAGGGCGCGCAGGGTGCAGCGCAGGCCGAGCGCGGCGCCCACGCAGGCCATCACGTACGAGATGGCGGGGGTGAGCCAGCCGAAGCTGAAGTGGTTCAGGGTTCCCATGATGTGGGGCCTCCGGGTGACCGGTCGGGCTCGGAGGACTCCGCCCCCGGGCTGTCTTCGACCGTGCGCCCCGGTGGTTGGTCATATGCCAACGGCTGTATGCCGACCGGGCGTGCGTTTCGGTCTCGGATGCCGTGACGCTATCCAGTGCCCCCAACCGCCCCACCGAAGATGTGAAAAGCTGCCCACTCCTCGCCGCAGCTGTGCTCGAATGGTTGGCGCCTGTGCCGTGGCCCTGACGGCCCGTTCTAGCAGCCCGCCGGGCCCGTCCGGCCTGCCCTGGGGGTGAGGCGGATTCGGGCCGGGCCATCGGCCTGGAGGGTGAGGCCCTGGCTGATCGGGACGTCGGTGTCGACCGCCTCGACCTCGAAGGCCCGCAGGACGGCGGCCAGGCTCAGGACGGATTCGAGCATCGAGAAGTACTGGCCGATGCAGGCCCGGGGGCCGCCGCCGAAGGGGTACCAGGCGTAGCGGTGCCGGGCGGCCTCGCGCTCGGGGGTGAAACGGTCGGGGTCGAACGCCTCCGGGTCGTCCCAGTGGCCCGGATGGCGGTGAGTGACCCACGGCGAGATCAGCACGTCCGTCCCGGCGGGGATGCGGTGGCCGTCCACCTCGCAGTCGGCGACGGCTCGGCGGCCGAGCAGCCCGGCGGCCGGGTAGAGCCGCATCGCTTCCTTCAACACCTGCTCCAGATAGGTCAGTCGGGCCAAGTCGCCGACCTCCGGGAGCCGGTCACCGAGCACCGCGTCGACCTCCTCGCGGGCCCGCCGCTGCTGCTCGGGGTGCTTGCCGAGCAGGTGCAGCGCGAAGGCCAGCGAGGTCGCGGTGGTCTCGTGCCCGGCGAGCAGGAAGATCAGGACCTGATCGCGGAGTTCGGTCGCGTCCAACTGCTCGCCGTCCTCCGTCCGGGCCTCGGTGAGCAGGCCGAGCAGGTCGCCGGTCGCATCCTCAGCTGTGCCGGCCGCGCGACGCCGGGCGACGATCTCGTCGCAGACCCGGTAGAGCTCGTTCTGGGCCGCAACCGCCTTGCGGTTACCGGGGGTCGGCCACTGGCGCGGCACCCGCAGCGGCGCGAAACCCCGGCCGACGATGTACTCCCCCAGGATCGGGAAGTTGACCCGCACCGCCTCGGCCGCCGCCTCCACGTCGGTGCCGAACAGGATCCGCGCCACGGTGCGCAGCGCGAACCTGGACATCTCGCCGACCGCCTCCACCACGCCGTCCGGCACCGCCGCCCAGCGCTCGATCAGCGCTGCCGACTCGATCGCGACGGCCGCACCGTAGCCGTCGACCCGGCGGCGGGTGAACAGCGGCTGGATCAGGCGGCGTTGACGCTGGTAGTCGGCGTCCTGCGCGGTGAGCAGGCCGTTGCCGATGCTGAGCCGGATCTCCTCGTAGAGCACGTTCTCCTTGCGGAAGTTAGCCGCCTGCCCGGCGAGCACCTGCTGCACGCCGTCCGGCGAGAAGACCACATAGAACTCGGTCCGCAGACCGGGCGGCCCGACGGTGAAGCGGACCACGTCGCCGTGCTCGCGCTGGGCTTCGACCATCGTCCGGAGCGGGTCACGGGCGAGGTCGAGCAGAGAGCCGATCAGGGGCAGGCCGGAGGGCCCAGGAGTTCGAGTGGTCGGCATGCGTCGTCTCCCGAATAGGAACTGGTGTGCCTGCGCCACAAGCTAACTGACTGATCATCAGCTGGACAGGGCGCATACGCAGGGAATTCCCCGGCACCACCCCCTGGAGCCGCCTGTGCGCCGGGGCGAGTGCTCTATCCGGCCAACCTGACAACCCGTGTGCAGATCATGGGAGTTGACGGAACGCCAGCTGTCGGCACGCGAATGCCGCCCAGCCCGCCCGACGTCGGCTGGCTCAAAACAGCGGTCGAACACCTGAATATGACGACGACATTTTCATCGGACCACCACCCCCAGTAGCCTTCCGTGCCGGAGACGCCACTCGACGTGACGATGCCCCCGTCCGCCCGAAGGAGCCCGTGTGCCCGGAATCGACGACTGCCTGAGCGAGGCGATGGCGATCACCGGTGCGCGCGGGGTGAGCCTCACCGACTGGAGCAGCGGGCTCTCCCTCGGCCATCTGGGCGACAGCCCCAGCGGCGACCACGAGACCGGCGCCGCCGAGGCCACCGACCTGGCCCGCGCCGCCGCCGACAACCCGACCTTCGCCGATCCGGAGGACGCCCGGATGCCGCTGCAGGACCTGATCGTCACCTCCGGCCGCAGCTACCACCTGCTCCGCTTCGTCGACACCGCCTTCGACAGCAGGCTGCTGCTGCACCTCTGGCTGGACCGCACCCACGGCAACCTGGCGGTGGCCCGGCTCCGCCTCCAGGCCCTGGCCGAGGAGCTGGTCCTCGGATGACGCTCCCCGCCCCGGCCCCCTCCCATGCAGCTCCGCAACGCGACGCCGACGGCTGCGGCACGCTCGTCGAGGAGCTGGCCCGCTCCGGCGCGACCGGCGCGCTGCGCAGCGAGTGCGGCACGGTCTACCTCGCCGAGGGCGCCGTCGTGCACGCCGAGAGCCCGCTCGCCCCCGGGATGGCCGCCGTCCTCACCACCGGCGGCCGGATCAGTCACCCGGCCTGGCGGCAGACCCTGCTGGTGCACGGCGCCGACCACCGGGTCGGCCGGGTCCTGGTCGAGCAGGGCCTGCTGACCCGGGGTGAGTTGGAGATCTGCCACCTCGGGGCGCTCTACGACGCCGCCTACTTCGCGCTCTCCGCGCACCCCTCGGCGGTGTCCTTCGAACCCGGCGTACGGCACTGGCTCGGCCCGGTCAGCCGGGTCGGCGCGCGGGCGCTGCACCGCGAGACCGTACGCCGCCGGAGCCTGCTGGCCGGGATCTGGCCGTGGCCGCAGGTCGACACCGCTCCCCTGATACCCGCCGCTGTGACGCCGCCGCCCCGCCCCCTCACCCGGCCGCCCGGCCGCAGCGACCGGCGGGGGCGGCCCCGGATCGGCCCGCGCGGGCGCGAGCTGCTGGCGCTGGCCGACTGCCGCCGGACGCCCGTGGACCTCGCCCTGCTGCTGGGCCGCTCGGCCTTCGCCACCACCGCCGAAGTCCGCCGACTGGCCGCCGCCGGGCTGATCGAGACCCCCGACGGCCGGCTCCCCCCGGCCGGACAGCTCACCCTCGTACCGCCCGGGGCCGGGGCACCGCTGCTGCCCCGGCGGGCGCCGGGGGCGAGCCGCGCACGGCACAGCCGCCCCTCGGCGCCCCCGCCGCCGACCGCCCACGACCCGGACGTCGCCCTGCTGACGCGGGTCCTCACCGCACTGGAGGCCCGACTTTGACTTCCTCTCCGCCCGCAGCTCCGCCCGCAGCGCCGCCCTCGTGGCCATGAGGCGGGCGCTCAAGCAGCGCGTCGGACGACGGCAGCTGGTCTCACTGGAGGCGGAACTGCTGGCCGAACTCCGTTCGCTCCGGCAGCGGGTGCCGCACCTGGCGGGCGGTCTGGTCGCCAGCGTGGACGGCCTGCTGCTGGCCCACAACACCCACGACACCGAGCCCTCGGGCCTGGCCGCGCTGACGGCCGCCGCCCTCGGCGTGGCGCAGCGCCTGGCCGACGCCACCGGCCAGGGCGAGTTCCGCGAGTCGCTCGTCCGGGGCGAGCACGGCTACGTCGCGACGTACGCGGCGGGCGCCGTCTGCGTGCTGACGGCGCTCTCCTACCCGGACGTCAACGTCGGCCGCCTGCACCTGGAGGGGCGGCGCTCCGCCGAGCGGATCGGCGCCCTGCTGGACGGGGCGCTCGGCCCCAAGGACCCCAAGGAGGTGGAGTGACGGCCCCCGCCGTCACCCGCCGCCGACCGTACGACTGCACGACCGACCGCACCCCTATATGAGGAGAACCGACATGGCAGACGTGGACGCCGCGCTCCGGCAGACGATCAGCAGCATCGAGGGCGCGATCGGCGCCGCCCTGGTGGACTACAACAGCGGGATGGCCCTCGGCACCCTCGACAGCGCCAGCGGGCTCGACCTCACCGTCGCGGCCGCCGGGAACACCGACGTGATGCGCGCCAAGATGCGGACGATGGACATGCTCGGCCTCAAGGACGGCATCGAGGACATCCTGATCACGCTCACCAGCCAGTACCACCTGATCCGGCCGCTCACCGGGCGCAGCGGCAAGGGGCTGTTCCTCTACCTTGCGCTCGACAAGTCCCGGGCCAACCTCGCGATGGCGCGCCACCAGCTCGCCCGGATAGAGGCAGAGCTGGAGGTCTGACCCGGGGGGCCGGCACCACCGGCGCACACCCCGCCCGACCTGCTTCAACGCATCGCACATGCGGGCATCCGAACCTCCCCACCCTGGCCTGTGCGATGTGACAGCGGACATTCGTCCCGCACATGCGGCATGATGATCGCCTCACCACCGTAGCCCCCGCGCCCGACCCGGCGCGGCAGGAGGGGAACACCTCATGACCACCACCACGCGTCGCTCCGCCGTCGCCGCCGTCGCCGTCCTCGCGCTGGCGGGCGGCCTCACCGCCTGCGGCAGCAGCGGCTCGAAGCCTGCGGCGGCCGACAGCTCGGCGCCGTCGACGGCGGCCACCGCGACGTCGAAGGTCTCCGGCACCGTGACGGTCTTCGCCGCCGCGTCGCTCAAGGAGAGCTTCACCGCCCTCGGCAAGAAGTTCGAGGCCGCCAACCCGGGCGTGAAGGTCACCTTCAACTTCGGCGGCAGCTCGGCGCTCGCCCAGAGCATCAACTCCGGCGCCCCGGCCGACGTCTTCGCCGCCGCGAGCCCCGCCACCATGAAGACCGTCACCGACGCCAAGGGCGCCACCGACCCCAAGGTCTTCGTCCGCAACACCCTCGAGATCGCCGTGCCCAAGGGCAACCCGAAGCACATCGCCGCCCTCAAGGACCTCGCGGGCGCCGGGCTGAAGGTCGCCCTGTGCGCGAAGGAGGTGCCGTGCGGCGCCGCCGCCGTCACCGCCCTCAAGGCGGGCGCGGTCGACCTGACCCCCGTCACGCTGGAGCAGGACGTCAAGGGCGCGCTCACCAAGGTCGAGCTGGGCGAGGTCGACGCCTCCCTCGTGTACAAGACCGATGTGCAGGCCGATGCTGCGAAGATCGACGGCGTGGAGTTCCCCGAGGCCGCCAAGGCCGTGAACGACTACCCGATCGCCCCGCTCGCCAAGGCCCCGAACGCGGCCGGTGCCGCCGCCTTCGTCGCCTACGTCGAGTCGGCCGAGGGCAAGCAGGTGCTGACCGCCGCGGGCTTCCAGGCCCCGTGACCAAGCCTCAGCCACCCACCGCCGCCGGGCCCGTCACCACCAGGGCCCGGCGGCGGCGTGCACCCCGCATCCCGTACGCGCTGCTGCTGCCCGCCCTGCTCGGGCTGGCCTTCCTCGTACTGCCGCTGGTCGGGCTCCTCGTCCGGGCTCCGTGGAGTTCGCTCGCCGGCCAGCTCTCCAGCACCGAGGTCTGGGACGCGCTGCGGCTCTCGCTGGTCTGCGCGACGGCCGCCACCGGCGTCTCGCTGGTGCTCGGGGTGCCGCTCGCCTGGCTGCTCGCCCGGACCCACTTCCCCGGCCGCCGGATCATCCGGGCGCTCGTCACCCTGCCGCTGGTGCTGCCGCCCGTGGTCGGCGGCGTGGCCCTGCTGCTGGTGCTCGGGCGCAACGGCATCGTCGGGCGCTGGCTCGACTCCGCCTTCGGCATCACCCTGCCGTTCCACACCTCGGGCGTGGTGATCGCCGAGGCGTTCGTCGCGATGCCCTTCCTGGTGATCAGCGTCGAGGGCGCGCTGCGCGCCGCCGACCCCCGCTACGAGGAGGCCGCCGCGACCCTCGGGGCCTCCCGGCTGACGGCCTTCCGGCGCGTCACCCTGCCGCTGATCGCGCCCGGCATCGGGGCGGGCGCGGTGCTCGCCTGGGCCCGCGCGCTCGGCGAGTTCGGCGCGACCATCACCTTCGCCGGGAACTTCCCCGGGCAGACCCAGACCATGCCGCTCGCGGTCTACCTCGCCATGGAGTCCGACCCGGAGGCGGCGATCGCCCTCAGCCTCGTCCTGCTCGCCGTCTCGATCGCGGTCCTCGGCGGGCTGCGCGAACGCTGGATGTCCACCGGGAGCAGCACGCCATGACACTCGACGCCCTGCTCCGGGTGGAGCGCGCCGCCTTCCGGCTGGACCTGGCGCTGACCGCCGCCCCCGGCGAGGTCATCGCGCTGCTCGGGCCGAACGGCGCGGGCAAGTCCACCGCGCTGCGCGCCCTCGCCGGGCTGCTGCCGCTCTCCTCCGGCCACCTGCGCCTCGACGGCGCCCCGCTGGAGGACCCGGCCGCCGGTCTGCACACGCCCGCCGAGCACCGCCCGGTCGGCGTGGTCTTCCAGGACTACCTGCTCTTCCCGCATCTGAGCGCCCTCGACAACGTCGCCTTCGGCCTGCGCTGCCAGGGCCTGCGCCGTGGCCCCGCACGGGCGACCGCGCTGCCCTGGCTGGAGCGGATGGGCCTGGCCGATCATGCCGACGCCCGGCCCGGCGCACTCTCCGGCGGCCAGGCCCAGCGCGTCGCGCTGGCCCGCGCGCTCGCCGTCCGGCCCCGGCTGCTGCTGCTGGACGAGCCGCTCGCTGCGCTGGACGCCCGCACCCGGCTGGAGGTGCGGGCGCAGCTGCGGCGGCACCTGGCCGAGTTCGAGGCGGTGGCCGTGCTGGTGACGCACGATCCGCTGGACGCGATGGTGCTGGCCGACCGGCTGGTGGTGATCGAGGACGGCACCCAGGTGCAGGCCGGGACGCCCGCCGAGATCGCCCGCCACCCGCGCACCGACTACATCGCCCGCCTGGTCGGCCTCAACCTCTACCAGGGCACGGCGGACGGGCACCTCGTCCGGCTCGCGGACGGCGTGGAGCTGACCACCACCGAGGAGCTGTCCGGCCCGGCGTTCGTCGCCTTCCCCCCGGCCGCCGTCGTGCTCCAGCGCAGCCGCCCCGACTCCAGCGCCCGCAACGTCTGGCAGCTGGAGGTCGCCGGTCTCGACCTGCACGGCGACCAGGTCCGGGTCGACCTGACTGGCGCCCTCCCGCTGGCCGCCGACCTGACCCCCGCCTCCGCCGCCGAGCTCGACCTCGCCCCCGGCACCCCCGTCTGGGCCTCCGTCAAGGCGGCGCAGACCCACGCCTATCCGGCCTGAGGGTCTACAGTCCCGGGGTATGGCCGCCTTCCCTCCCGACGTCTCCCCGACCGACCCCGGCTACCGCCTGATGCGGAACGGCCCGGTGACGCTCGTCCGTGCGGCGGGCCCGGCCGTCGCCCGGCTGACCGAGGCCGGCTACCAGGTCGTCCGTCTCCCGGCCGGCACCTGGGCGACTCCCGGCGACCTGCACCGGGACATCGCGGCGGCGCTGCACTTCCCCGCCTACTACGGCCGCAACCTGGACGCGCTCAACGACTGCCTGCGGGACGTCCTCGCGTTCGAGTACGGCGCCTCGCCGACGGCGACGGGCCTGGTCCTGGTCCTCGACGGCTACGACCGCTTCGCCGCGGCCTGCCCCCGGGAGGCCTGGATCGTCCTGGACATCGTCGCGGAGCACTCGCACCGGGCCGCCCTGACCGGCACCCG
Source organism: Kitasatospora sp. McL0602 (assembly GCF_052076145.1). Lineage (NCBI taxonomy): Bacteria > Bacillati > Actinomycetota > Actinomycetes > Kitasatosporales > Streptomycetaceae > Kitasatospora > Kitasatospora sp. McL0602. Next base: position 1,087,722 of record NZ_CP197246.1, read on the forward strand.
CTTCCTCTGCCTCGCCCAGAGCGACAACCCGACGCTGCACGTCGAACCGGTCGGCGCGGCGTCGGTCGGCTGGGGCGGCTGAGCCCACCTCTGCACCAGGTATGTCGATATCAAGTATCTTGACGTCGAGATTAAATTGGGGCAGTCTGGTCCTTGATCTTCAGGGAACCGGGGGCCGGACATGCAGTGGCGGGACGACGGACTGATAGCACAACTGCGCAGGCCGCCAGGTGGGCGGGATGCGCGGATCATGCTGCTCGCGCAGTTCCTGGACCGGACCGGGTCCGGGGTGTGGGCGGCGGCCTCGGTGCTGTACTTCACCTATGTGACGCACCTGGACGCCCAACAGGTGGGTCTCCTGCTGGGCGTCGCGGCGGTGGCGGGGATCGCCGGATCGCCGATCGCGGGGTGGCTGGCCGAACGGATGCCGGTGCGCGGGCTGCTGATCGGGTCCCACCTGCTGCGGCTGGTGACGATGGGCCTGCTGCTGGTGTTCAGCAGCTTCGACGCCCTGCTGCTCGTGGTCGCCGTCACCTGCCTCGGCGAACGGGCGGCCAAGACCCTGGAGATGCTGTTCGCCACCCGGGTGGCCGGCGAGAAGCGCGGCACGTACCAGGCGCTCTTCCGCACCGTGGCGAACGCCGGCACCGCGCTGGGGGCGGGGATCGCGGCGATCGGCCTCGCCATCGGCACCCGGGACGCCTACCGGGCGCTGATCATCGCCGACGCCCTGTCGTTCGTGCTGGCCGCAGCCCTGGTGTGGCGCACTGCGGAGCCCAGGGTGGCGGCTCCCACCGCCGAGCCGGCCCCGACCGGAACGGCTCCGGCGGCCGAGCCCGCACACAGCCCGTGGCGGGACCGGGGATACCTGCTCTTCGTCCTGCTCGACATACCGATGTGCCTGGACGACTCGGTGCTGAACGTCGGCCTCCCGCTCTGGCTGGTCAACCACACCACCGCGCCGCACATCTTCGTACCGGCCTTCCTGGCGCTCAACACCGTGCTGGTCGTGGTGCTCCAACTCCGGGTGTCGGCAAGGGCGGAGGGCCCACGCCGGGCCGCCGGGGCGGTCGCCCTGTACGGGGTGTCGCTGCTCGCCTGCTGCCTGGTGCTGGCGACCAGCACCGGCGGCGGGGCCTGGACGGCGTCGATCGCCCTACTGCTGGCAGCGGTGCTGGTCACCCTGGCGGAGCTGATGCGCTCGGTCAGCTCCTGGGAGCTCGCGGTCAGCCTCGCCCCACCGCAGGCACGGGCCTCCTACCTGGGCGTGGCCGGGATGTCCCAGTCCGTGCAGAAGTCCCTCGGCCCGCTGCTGCTGACCGGCGCCGTGATGACCGCCGGACCGGTCGGCTGGCTGGCCCTCGGCACGGCGGTCACCGGGATATCGCTCGTCCAGCGGCGCAGCTGCCTGCAACGGCTGGCCACGCTCCGGCCCGAGGCCCTGGCCGCCCGCGCCTGACCGACGACGGTGCAGCTGCCGGGCGCGATCTCCAGGCCGTGGACGCGATGCCTGGCCGACCCGAACCGGGCAAGTACGCGTCAGCCGGCCCGAAGACCCACCGCCAGGGTCAGTTCGAGGACCCGGTGCGGCGATGCGAGATCCGGAAACAGCTCCCGCAGCTGCGACATCCGGTACCGGACTGTCTGCGGATGGACGAACAAGGCCGCCGCCACCTCGTCCCGCCTGCCCTGGTACAGCAGCCACGCCCGCAACGTCTCCTCCAGCCGCCGTGCGGTCGTGACAGGCAAGCTCCGCAACGGTGCGAGGGCTCGGGCACGCAGGTCTGCGAACGCGTCCATGTCGGCGCTCAGCACCAGCTCGGGCAGGTGGTCCTCGGTGTCGCGAATGTCGGAGGAGAGGGAGCGCGCGCGTACGGCTCGTGCGTACGAGGCGGACGCACGGGTCCAAGGCCGTGCCGGGCCGACCACGGCGGAGCGGTCGGTCAGCTGCCGCAAGAGGTGTGACCGGTCGGCGTCGGGGACGAGCAGCACGCCGGTGGCGTCCGGCAGATCGTCGAGGACGAGAGTGCTCGGATCGAGCGCGCGGTACGCAGGCCGGGCCTGGGCGGTGGGCAGCAGGACCACGGTCAGCGAAACCGGGGGCTGCCACCCGGCCCGCTGGGCAGAGGCCAGCAGCACGTCCGGGCTCGCGCCGGCGAGGAGGTCACGGGCCAGGTGTTCCAGGTGGCGCTCGTGGGCCCTGCCCCGGGCGGCCAGTTCGTCGGCGTGGCCCGCGGCGCTCGCGGCGGAGAGCTCGTCGATGTAGGCGAAGGTCAGCTCGGCGAACTTGGCGACCTCGGCGGCGGGCAGACCTGCGGGCACGGCACCCGCCGCCAGGCACCGCCAGGCCACCCGGGCGCCGACGCGGTAGGCGCTGAGCAGGGCGTCCATCGAACGGCCGTCGCGCACCTCGCCGCGGCCCAGCTCGTAGGCTGCGTCACCGGCGTCGCCACCCACGGCGTTCCCGCTCGCGAGGTCCAGGTAGTGCCCCAGGGCGGTGCGGACGGCTCGGCGGATGGTGCCGCCCATACGGCCCGAAAGGGCGTTGGCGTAGGGAGGGACCTCGTCGATGATCGCCTCGACGACCTCGTCGGCGGTGGCCGCCAGCGCGGCCCGAACCGCCGTGACCGTCGTCTCGTCCAGGACCAGCTCGCTGGCCCTCCGGATTGCATGGCTCACGTTTCTGTTCCCTGCGAACAATTCAGCCGACCAGATTTACGTCCTACGGTCAGGACTTTACGCCGTGAGGCGCAGCAAGCTGGGGTCATGACGAGTGCAGCCCTCCGCAGCAGGGCATGGAAACTGCTGGAGATGGTCACGACGCCGCTGCTGCCGTCGGACTACCTCGATCTGGTCAGCCCGCTGCGTGCGGGCGCCGACCTGCGTGGGCGCATCGAGGCCGTGCACCCCGAGACGGGTGACGCCGCGACCATCGTGATCAGGCCGGGAGGGGGTTGGCGCGGCCACACGGCCGGTCAGTACGTGCGGATCGGGGTCGACGTCGACGGGAGGCGCCTGTGGCGTGCCTACTCCATCACCTCGCCGACGGACCGGCAGGACGGCCGCGTCACGATCACCGTGAAGGCGGTCCCGGGCGGCAAGGTCAGCAACCACTTGGTCCGCAGGGCGACACCGGGCACGCTGGTCCAGCTCGACCAGCCGGCCGGTGACTTCGTGCTGCCGCAGGCCAAGCCCGCCAAGGTGCTCTACCTGACGGCCGGCAGCGGCATCACGCCCGTGATGGGCATGCTGCGCGACGTCGAGTTCGACGACGTCGTCATGGTCCACTGCGCGCCACAGCCGCAGGACGTGATCTTCCGCAACGAACTGCACGACCTGGTCGCGGACGAGAAGCTGCGCCTCACCGAGGTGCACACCGACACGGACGGCAGGCTCGACATCGCCCGTCTCGGCGAACTCGTGCCCGACTGGGCCGAGCGCGAGACCTGGGCCTGCGGGCCAGCGGGCCTGCTCGACGCCGCAGAGGAGCACTGGGCCGAGCACGGCCTCCAGGAGCGCCTGCACACCGAACGCTTCCGCCCCCGCACCGTCGTGGCCGGCGACGGTGGCGGTGGTGGCGGCGGTGGCGAGGTCACGTTCAGCGTCACCGGCAGGACCGTCGACGCGGACGGCGCCACGCCGTTGCTGGACATCGGCGAGGAAGCCGGCGTGCTCATGCCCTCCGGGTGCCGCATGGGCATCTGCTTCGGCTGCGTCACGCCGCTCAAGGCGGGCGCCGTCCGCGACCTGCGCACCGGCGAGATCACCGAGGCCGAGCCGGGCGTCCTCATCCAGACCTGCGTGTCCGCCGCGGCGGGCCCCTGCGACATCGAACGGTAGACGCACCTTGACCGCCATTGACCCCACCGCCCACCTGACCGCGGAGCAGATCGAGGAGCTCGGCCGAGAGCTGGACGCGATCCGCGACGACGTGATCGCCGGCCGTGGCGAGAAGGACGCCGCCTACATCCGCAAGGTCATCTCGGCGCAGCGCAAGCTCGAGCTGGCCAGCAGGGGCGTGCTGCTGTTCTCGATCTTCCCACCCGCGTGGCTGCTCGGCACCGCCGGTCTGTCGGTGGCGAAGATCATGGACAACATGGAGATCGGCCACAACATCCTGCACGGCCAGTGGGACTGGATGCGGGACCCGAAGATCCACTCCACCACCTGGGAGTGGGATCACGTCTCGCCGTCCGAGCAGTGGAAGCACTCGCACAACGAGCTGCACCACACGTACACCAACGTGATCGGCAAGGACAACGACCTCGGCTACGGCATCATGCGCGTCGACGAGGACCAGAAGTGGCACCCGCTCCACCTCGGCCAGCCGCTGTGGAACTTCATCAACGCCTGCTTCTTCGAGTACGGCATCGCAGCGTACGACCTGGAGCTCGGCAAGAACCTGCAGAAGCACCGCCGCAGGACCCCGGAGTTCCGAGCGCAGGCCAAGGCCGTGGGCCGCAAGATCCGCAAGCAGGTGCTCAAGGACTACGTGATCCACCCGCTGCTGTCGGGCCCGTCGTTCCTCACCACGCTCGCCGCCACGTTCACCGCGAACGTGGTCCGCAACATCTGGACCCACTCGGTGATCATGTGCGGGCACTTCCCCGAGGGCGTACAGGTCTTCGAGCGCCGGTCGATCAATGGCGAGACACGCGGCCAGTGGTACCTGCGCCAGATGATGGGATCGGCGAACATCAGCGGCAGCAGGGCCATGCACTTCATGACCGGCAACTTGTCCCACCAGATCGAGCACCACCTGTTCCCGGACCTGCCGAGCAACCGGTATGCCGAAGTCGCGGTGAAGGTGCGCGCGCTGTTCGAGAAGTACGAGCTGGAGTACGTCACCGGGCCGCTGCCCAAGCAGGTGTTCTCCGCGTGGCACAAGGTCTTCCGGCTCTCGCTGCCGACGAAGAAGCCCAAGGTCAGGACGCCGGACCGCGAACGGGAACTCGTCGCGGCCTGATTCCCGGAACGCGCGCTCCTCGCCCGCTGCGCTGCCGTGTCGAGGTCAGCGTGCTGCGTTCACGGGCGTCGCAGGCGTCCAACGGGGCAGTAGCGTTCGCCGCCTTCGAGTGCAACAGTCAGCCCGGGGGCGATCTCGGTGAAGCCGGCGTCGCGGACGAGCGGGAGGTCACTGGCCGTCAGCTCGGCCCAGGCGGCGAGGGTCGCGGTGCGGACGGCGAGCGGGAAGCCGGCCTCGGCCCACTCCTTGCGCTGGGTGTCGTCCAGTCGCCACCAGGCGAGCTGGGCCGCGTGGCCGGTCTGCGCCATGGTCTTGCCCGCGCTCATCTCCAGCTCGGGGTTGAGCCAGAGCACCGGCACCCCGGCGGCCGGGGCGGGCGGCTCGGCGGGGTCGTCCAGGTCGGTGCCGGAGACCTGGAGCTTGGCCAGCTCCTTCGGCCAGCCGTCCAGCGGCACGGGCGGGAAGACCCGCACCTCCGCCTCGGCCCCCTGCACCGTGATGCCGGGCAGCTCCCCGGCCTTGCGCCACTCGCCGCCCCGGGCCCGCCGGACCACCTTGCGGATGCGGGCGTCCTCCCACGCGGTGACGCGCTCGGCCCACTCCCCGTCCGGCTCGGTCACCCGGGGGTCGGCGAGCAGCGTCAGCACCGCGCGCGCCGAGGTCTCCAGCGCGTCCGTACGGGCCGGGGGCGTGGCCCGCTCCAGGCGTACCAGGAGCGGCAGCACGTACTGCGGGTTGGCATCGCGCTCGTTCACGACGGCGGGAGTGCTGGCGGCGGGAGTGCTGGGGGCCTCGAACGGGCTGGGGCTGTCCTGGGAAGTCACGCCATCAGGATGCCAGGAGCTGCCGACGGTGTGATCACCGGCGGTCGGGTCACCGACGGCCGGGTCACCGGCGGTAGCCGCGGGACGGGTCGCGCTCCTCGGCGTCCTCGTAGTTGAGGAACCAGCCCTCGGGGTGGGTCGCGCCGAGCAGCTCCTCCGTCCGGGCGGTGCTGTCGGCCTCCGGGTCGGCGTCGGCGTCCTCGGGGCCGTAGACGCCGAAGAGCTCGTCCTCGCAGCCGTCCCAGTCGTAGTCGTAGAGGTCGACGGGCAGCTCGCCCATCATGTCGGCGACGGCCTGCGGCTGGGCGCCGAGCAGCTCCCGGGCGTCCGCCAGCGCGAACCGCAGGGCCACCTCCTCGGCGAGGCAGCGCGGCAGCGGCCACTCGCCGAGCGCGAGGTCGTCGGCGAGGTCGTCGAAGGTGCGGGCCAACGAGCGGCGCCAGGCCCGGTGCATCCCCCACGTGCGGTGGGGCAGCCGGGCGAGCACCGCCCACTCCTGCTCGTCCTCGTCGGTGACCGGGTCGCCCTCGTGCTCCTCCAGGTCGTCGTACGCGGCGTCGGCGAGGGTGATCAGCTGGGTGTGCAGGAGGCAGGCGGTGCGCGGGGTGAGCATCCAGTCGCCGACCGCCCCACCGTCCTCGATCTCGGCGTCGAGCGGGAAGAGCTCGGCGAAATCGGGGGCGAAGTCGTCGGTGGCGCTGATCTCCAGGGTGCCGCCGAGCGCTTCGATGCCGGGGATGGCGGCGGTCAGCCTGTCTGGGTGGAGCAGCGCGCCGAGGGCCGCGTTCGGGTCCTCGGTGACCTCCCGCAGCATCGCCTCACGCTGCCCGGCCGCGTCGATGCCGACGAAGTCCAGCTCCTCGACGGCCGCCTGCGCGGCCGCGCGCAGTGCGGGCCAGTCGGAGATGCGGATGCCGAGCACCACCGTCGCCTCGATCTCCTGCGCGCCGGAGTCCTCCGCCGCGCCCGGCCCCTGTGGATGATCGCTTCGCTCGCCCATGCGCCCTACCGTACGGCTTTTACCCTCTCCGGTTCACCGGTGCGTGCCAGGTTCTTCGCCGCAGCCCGGCGTGGCCCCTGGCCTCCGGCCCGCTGGGGCCAGCACGATAGTGCGATGAGCAACCTGGATGAGTACGGCGGCGGGCAGGGCCCGCAGGCCGACGTACTGGTGGTCACGACCAACGACGTGCCCGGTTACCGGGTCGAGCGGGTGATCGGCGAAGTGTTCGGTCTGACGGTACGCAGCCGCCACATCGGGACGCAGATCGGCGCCTCGCTGAAGTCGATGCTGGGCGGCGAACTGCGCGGCCTGACCAAGACGCTGGTGGAGAGCCGCAACCAGGCGATGGAGCGGCTGGTCGAGCAGACCAAGGCTCGTGGCGGCAACGCGGTGCTGATGATGCGTTTCGACGTCACGGAGGCGGCGGATCTCGGGACGGAGATCTGCGCGTACGGCACGGCCGTGGTGATCGCCCCGGCGGGCTGAGCCGGGGAACATCCCTTCCTGGCTGCATGTTCCACGGTCGTGACTGTTGACCGTGCAATGAGTGACGTGGACGTCGTGGTGATCGGCGCCGGGCAGGCGGGCCTGTCCGCCGCCTACCACCTGCGGCGGCGCGGCTTCGCCCCCTACGACGGGTTCGTCGTGCTGGACGCGGACGCCGCACCGGGCGGTGCCTGGGCGCACCGCTCGCCCTCGCTGCGGATGGCCACCGTGCACGGCTTCCACGACCTCCCCGACTTCGAGCTGCCCGCCCCCGACCCGCAGGCCCCCGCCCGCGAGGTGGTGCCGGGCTACTTCGCCGCGTACGAGGCCAGGCACGCCCTGCCGGTCGTCCGGCCGGTGCACGTCCGGTCGGTGAGCTCCCGCCCCGACGGGCGGCTGCTGATCGAGTCGGACGCGGGCAGCTGGTCGGCGCGGGCGCTGGTCAACGCCACCGGCACCTGGACGCGGCCCTTCCTCCCCCACTACCCCGGGCACTTCGCCGGACGGCAGCTGCACTACGCCGACTACCGGGGCCCCGAGGAGTTCGCCGGGCAGCGGGTCGTCGTGGTCGGCGGGGGCGCCTCGGCGGTTCAGGTGCTCTCGGAGGTCGCCGCCGTCGCCGAGACGGTCTGGGTCACCCGCACCCCGCCGGTCTTCCGGGACGGCCCGTTCAGCCCGGAGGCCGGCCGGGAGGCCGTGGCCATGGTCGAACAGCGCGTCCGCGAGGGCCTGCCCGTGCGGAGCGTGGTGAGCGTGACCGGCCTCGGCCCGTCCGTCGCCTTCCGCCGCGCCAAGGAGCTCGGCGCCCTGGAGCGCCGCCCGATGTTCGACCGCCTCACCGAACACGGCATCGCCTGGGGCGAGCAGGAACTCCCCGTCGACGCGGTGATCTGGGCGACCGGCTTCCGCCCCGAGATCACCCACCTCGCCCCGCTCGGCCTGCGCGGCCCCGGCGGCGGCATCCGGATGGACGGCACCCAGGCCGCCGCCGACCCCCGCATCCACCTGGTCGGCTACGGCCCCTCCGCCTCCACCATCGGCGCCAACCGCGCAGGCCGCAGCGCAGCCATCGCGATCTCGCACCTGCTCGGCGAACCCGCGTACGCAGTCGGCTGACCCGGGGCGGGCCCTCGGCCTACCGGTCGTAGTCGACCGTGACGCGGTCGGTGATCGGGCGGGCCTGGCAGGTCAGGACGTAGCCGGCGGCGAGCTCCTTCTCCTCCAGGGCGAAGTTGCGCCGCATCTCGACCTCGCCGTCGGTGACGAGCGCGCGGCAGGTGCCGCAGACCCCTCCCTTGCAGGCGAACGGGAGGTCGGGGCGGGAGCGCTGGGCGCCGTCCAGGATCGAGCGGTCGCGCGGCAGGGCGAGCGTGCCGGAACGGCCGTCCAGGACGACGGTCACCTCGCTCAGTTCGCCGTCCAGCGGCTGCTCGACGCGGTCGGCGACCGGCTCGTCCTCGGCGTGGAACAGCTCCTGGTGCACCCGTTCGCCGGGAACCCCCAGGTCGGCGAGGAGCTGCTTGGTGCCGGTGACCATCCCGAAGGGGCCGCAGAGCCACCAGTGGTCGACCTCGGCGGTGTCCACCAGCGCGGTGAGCAGCGCCCGGACGCGCTCCGGGTCGAGGCGGCCGCTGAGGAGTTCGGCGTCGCGGGTCTCCCGGGAGAGCACGTGCAGGAGCTGGAAGCGTCCGAGGTAGCGGTCCTTCAGGTCTGCCAGCTCGTCCGCGAACATCACTGTGTCGCTGCGGCGGTTGCCGTAGACCAGGGTGACGTGCGAGCCCTCGTCGGCGGCCAGCACGGAGGCGGCGATCGAGAGCATCGGCGTGATGCCGGAGCCCGCCGCGATCAGCACGTGCTCGGCCGGGGTGCCGAGTTCCGGGCTGAACAGCCCGGAGGGCGGCAGCACCTCGACGCTCTCCCCCGCGCGGGCCTCGTGGACCAGCCAGCGCGAGAACAGCCCGCCGGGCACCTCCCGGATGCCGATCCGCAGCGCCTCTCCGACCGGCGCGCAGATCGAGTACGAGCGCCGCTCGTCGGCGCCGTCCACGATCCGTCGCAGGGTCAGCGTCTGGCCGGGCCGGAAGGCGAAGTCGTCGGCGAGCGCCGGCGGCACCTCGAAGGTCACGGCGACCGCGTCCTCGCAGAGCGGCTCGACGGACTCGATCCGCAGCTGGTGGAAGGTCGGCCGACGCACGGCGGTGGCGCTCAAGTCAGATCTCCTTGATCCGTTCGAAGGGTTCCCGGCAGGCACGGCAGCGCCAGAGCGCCTTGCAGGCGGTGGAGCCGAAGCGGGAGAGCTCCTCGGTGTCCTGACTGCCGCACTGCGGGCAGCTCACCACGTGCCGGGTCGGCCCGAGCCTGAGCAGCCCGCTCGCGGGGGACGCTGCGGGGCCCGGAGGTGCGATGCCCGCCTCGGCGAGCTTGCGCCGACCGTCCCCGGTGATGCTGTCGGTGCTCCACGGCGGGTCCAGCCGCAGCCGTACCCGGACGTCGGCGTAGCCCGCCGCGCGCAGCCGGCCGTCGACGTCGGCGGCCATCTCGGCGATCGCCGGGCAGCCCGAGTAGGTCGGGGTGAGCCAGGCCGTCACGGCGCCGCCGCTCTCCTCGACCTCGGCCAGCACACCCAGCTCGGCCAGCGTGAGCATCGGGAGCTCCGGGTCGAGGACGGCCGCCGCGACCTCCCAGGCGCTGGTCGCGGTCACCACGTCGCTCCCGGGTGGGCGCGGGCGAGCACCTGGAGCTCGGCGAGCAGCGGGCCGAGGTACTCGGTGTGCACGCCGTCCCGCCCTGCGCGGCCGCCGATCCGGGCCAGCGGCGCGGTGCCGGGCAGGCTGAGCCCGGCCTCGGCGACGACGGCGGCCAGCTCGGCCAGCACCGGCTCGCGGAGCACCGCCGGGTCGACGCCGAGCCTGGTCTCCACCGGGTGGGCGGTGAACAGCTCGTCCAGCAGCGGCCAGACGGCCGCCAGCCCGGCCTGCATCCGCTCGGCGGAGTACGGCGTGCCGTCCCCGAGCCGCAGCGTCCAGGCCGTGGCGTACTCGCGGTGGTACGCCAGCTCCTTGACCCCGCGCGCCGCGACGGCGGCGACCACCGGGTCGGCGAAGGAGGCGAGCTGCTCGTAGAGGGCGTGCCGGGCGGTGGCGAAGAGCAGCAGCCGGGCGACGGAGTACGCGAAGTCCCCGTTCGGCGTCTCGACCATCCGGACGTTGCGGAAGTCGCTCTCCTCGCGCCAGTACGCGAAGTCGTCCTCACCGCGCCCGGTGCCGTCGGCCTGCCCGGCCCGGGTGAGCAGTTGGCGGGCCTGGCCGAGCAGGTCGAGCCCGAGGTTGCTGAGCGCGACCTCCTCCTCCAGCTCGGGGGCGCGGGTGCACCACTCGATCAGCCGCTGGGAGAGGATCAGCGCGTCGTCGCCGAGCATGAGGCAGTACGCGGCCAGGTCCTGGCCGTCGACCCCGGCTGGGATCGCCGTGTCGACGCCGAGCAGCGGGTCGGAGAAGCCGGTGCCGTAGGCCCAGCGGGCCTCACCCTCGGGCTCGCCGGACGCCTCCGTGAGGGAGAGGTACACGTGATCGTCGGACATGTCGTTCCCCGTCGAAGTTGGTGTCCCGGTGTGCGTTCCCGTCAGATGTGCGGGACGTCCTCGGGGATGTCGTAGAAGGTCGGGTGCCGGTAGACCTTGTCGCCGCTGGGCGCGAAGAACGGGTCGTGCTCGTCCGGCGCGGAGGCGGTGATCGCGGTGGAGGGGACGACCCAGAGGCTGACGCCCTCGTTGCGGCGGGTGTAGAGATCGCGCGCGGCGAGCAGCGCCATCCGGTCGTCGGCGGCGTGCAGGGAGCCGACGTGCACGTGGTTCAACCCGCGCCGAGGGCGCACGAACACCTCGTACAGCGGCCAACCGGCCTTGGACTCCGTCACTTCCGCCTCTTCTCCGCGTACGCCGTGGCTGCTTCGCGCACCCAGGCTCCGTCCTCGTGGGCGGCCCGGCGGCGCTCGACGCGCTGCGCGTTGCACGGCCCCTGGCCCTTGATCACCTGCTTGAGCTCCGACCAGTCGGGCTCGCCGAAGTCCCAACCGCCGCGCTCCTCGTTCCAGCTCAGCGCCGGGTCGGGGAGGGTGACGCCGAGGTGCTCGGCCTGCGGCACCGTCATGTCGACAAATCGCTGTCGCAGCTCGTCGTTGGTGTGCCGCTTGATCCGCCAGGCCATCGACTGCGCGGTGTTCGGCGAGTCGCCGTCCGACGGCCCGAACATCATCAGTGAGGGCCACCACCAGCGGTCCACCGCGTCCTGCACCATCGCCCGCTGCGCCTCGGTGCCGCGCATCAGCGTCATCAGCAGCTCGTAGCCCTGGCGCTGGTGGAACGACTCCTCCTTGCAGATCCGCACCATCGCACGGGCGTACGGCCCGTAGCTGCACCGGCAGAGCGGCACCTGGTTGCAGATCGCCGCGCCGTCGACCAGCCAGCCGATCACGCCGACGTCGGCGTACGTGAGCGTCGGGTAGTTGAAGATCGAGGAGTACTTCTGCCGCCCGGAGATCAGCTTCTCGGTGAGCTCCGCGCGGTCGACCCCGAGCGTCTCGGCGGCGGCGTAGAGGTAGAGCCCGTGCCCCGCCTCGTCCTGGGCCTTCGCCAGCAGGATCGCCTTGCGGCGCAGCGAGGGCGCCCGGGTGAGCCAGTTGCCCTCCGGCTGCATGCCGATGATCTCGGAGTGCGCGTGCTGGGCGATCTGGCGGATCAGCGTCGCTCGGTAGGCGTCGGGCATCCAGTCACGCGGTTCGATCCGCTGCTCGGCCGCGACGACACTCTCGAAGTACGCCTCCGGGTCGTCCACCACCCCGGCCACCGTGCTCGTTGCCACTGCTTCCACCACACCCGCCTCCCGACTGACCGTTCGGTCGGTTCCATTGTGCGCACTCGGACCCTTGATTGACAAGGCCCGCCACTCCACGCAGCGGCAAGCACAACAGGGGCGCGGTTCCCCGCACCCCTGTTGTGCTTGTGACTATGAGTGTGACTGTGACTGCGGCTGTGGCTGTGGCTACGTGCGCTCGCGCAGGCGGGGCAGCGGCACCGCGAGCAGCGCCGCGAGCAGCGCGATCCGGGGCGCCAGCTGGGTGGTGTCGATGTGCTCCGTTCGAGCGTGGGCGCCCGCGCCGACGGCGCCGAGGCCGTCCAGCGTCGGCAGACCCCGCGCACCGGCCAGGTTGGTGTCACCCGCACCGCCCGCCGGAGCGCCGTCCAGCTGCTGCCCGAGCACCGCCGCCAGCGAACGGACGTGCCGCAGCAGCGGATTGCCCGACCGCTCGGGCCAGGCCGGACGACTGGAGAGCACCTCCGTACGCACCCGGGCCCCTGGCCGCAGCGCGGTGAGGTGGGCCAGGGTGTCGAGCGTGCGGCGCTGCGCCTCGGCGGTCGAGAATCTGAGCCCCAGCTCCGCCTCCGCACGGCCTGCGACCACGTTCGCCCGGCTGCCACCGGTGATCCGCCCGGCGTTCAGCTCCGTACCCGGCAGCCCCGCGAGGCCGCGCACCGCGACCAGCTGGTCGACGAGTTCGTCCACGGCCGAGATGCCCTGGCCGGCCGCGTTGCCGGAGTGCGCCTCCCGGCCGGTGACGGTGAGCCGCACGCGCGTACTGCCCCGGCGGGCCGTCTTGACGCGGCCGTCCGGGTGCGGCGGCTCCAGGCCCAACACGGCGGCAGCGCCCGGGAGTTGGCGCTCGACCACGCGGCGCCCGTCCGGGCTGCCGATCTCCTCGTCCGCGACCACCACCAGCCGCACCGTCCGGTGCGGGCGCTGGCCGAGGTCGGCGAGCAGAGCGAAGGCGCCCTCCAGCAGGGCCAGGCCTGCCTTCATGTCCAGCACCCCCGGGCCACTGAGCAGCCCGTCGTGCTCCTCGACCGGCCAGTCGTTGATCATGCCGGCGGGCCAGACGGTGTCATGGTGGCCGACCATCAGCAGGTGCGGCAGGTGCTCCTCCTGCCCGGCCCACTCCAGCACCAGGTGGTCACCGGCCGGGCCGGGCTCGCGGCGCACCTGCGCACCGGTCGCGCGGAACCCTGCGGCCAGCTCCTCGGCCAGCGCGTCCAGCCGGGGGGCGTCGCCGGAGGGCGACTCCAGCGCGACCAGATCGCCGCAACGGCTGCGGACGGCGGCGGCGAGCGTGCGGGCCCGCGAGGTCAGGGCCGACGGGAGACCGGGCAGCGCCGCGGTGGCGGCGGCTGCGGTCATCGCGGCTGCGGTCGCGGTGGTGGCCGTCGTTGTGGCGGGAGTTGTGGCGGCCGGGGTGGCTGCGGCGGGCTCGGGATTCTCCTGCTCCGGGGTAGCTGGAGAGGCTGCGGGAATGGGTGAGGCGACGGGGGCAGCTGGCCCGGCGGTTGTATGAGAGCTCAACGCACACCTCCCCGGACGCTGCCGGTACTCAGCGAGTTGCCGAACGACGAGCCGGGGAGTGCCCCGGCGGTCGGGGTGAAGCGGGCGGAGCGGGTGGGGCGCGTGTAGTGCGTGGAGCGGGTGATCCGGGTGAGCGACGGGGCGGTGTCGGCGGGCCCGGCAGCGTGGCCGGTCCAGGTGCGACAGCTGGCTACTCCGTCGGGCAACGCCGGGTGGTGCGACCTCGGGCTGGGCAACACTGCGTCCTCCTCGCTCGGTCCGGTGCCCCGGCTCGTCCCGGGGCTCCGGGACGGTGGCCTCGGTGCGTCGATGCTGGGGGGCACGGGTGCAGGGAAGCCGAGGCGAGCCTAGAAGATTCGTTCGTTCCCCTGCGAGGTGGCCTGATACTACGTCGCCTCGGTGGGCGGCCGGGGCGGCTGTCCACCGGGCGTCGCCCTTGCGGGTGTTCCGACCTGAACGTGCCCTGTCCCCACCATGAACCTCAGCCCCAGCATCGGCACCATGAATCACCAATACCGCGCCCAGCGGCGCCCACGGGTGACGCCCGGTCAGCCCAGGGCGCCCCGGCTGGCGTGGCGCACCAGGGGTTCGGCGGACGTTCACTCGATGATGAGCCCGAGCCGGTTCTGCACCAGTTCGACCGGGTATGACGGTCGGCGCCCGCGCAACCGACCTGACGAACGTGCGACGAGAGATTCGGAGATCGACATGGCAGTCACGATCGAGGACGCCACCGCCAACAACCGCTTCGAGGCCCGGGTCGACGGCGAACTCGCAGGCTTCGCCGAGTACATCCGCAGCGCCTCGCTGGTCGTGTACCCGCACACCGTCGTCGAGCGCGCCTTCGAGGGCCAGGGCATCGGCGCCGCACTCGCCCGCACCGCCCTGGAGGACGCCCGCACCCGAGGGCTCCCGGTGCTGGCGACCTGCCCCTTCATCAAGGCGTGGATGCTCCGCCACCCGGAGTTCACCGACCTCGCGTACGAGAACCGCAGCGATGTCAGCGACTGACGCAGGGCGCGAGGCAGCGACTGACGCAGGGCGTGAGGCAGGGAGTGAGGGCCCGATGACGAGCGGGACGGCGAAGACGTACGAGGCGGCCGGGGTGGCCGTCACCTTCGACTCGGCGGTGTGCCGGCACGCGGCGGAGTGCGTGCGCGGGCTTCCGGAGGTGTTCGACACCGGGCGGCGACCCTGGATCACGCCTGGGGCCGCTGCGCCGGAGGCGGTGGCGGAGGTGGTGCGGCGCTGTCCGACGGGTGCGCTGACTTACCGGCTCGCGAGTGGGGGCGCGGCCGACGGGGGCGTGGAGCAGCCCGCGCGGCCGACGAGTGTGGTGCGGACGACGGACGGGCGGCTGCTGATGCGGGGCGAGCTGCGGATCACGGGTGGCGAGGGCGAGGTGCGGGAGACGACGCGGGCGATGTTGTGCGGGTGTGGGGCCAGCGAGGACGGGCCGTACTGCGACCGGAGCGGGGCGTGCGGGGGGTGAGGCGGGTGAGGGCGCGGGTGACGGCCTGGTTTGGGTGACGGGCGGTTGACTGTCAGGTATCGGATTTCAGATGTCGGATGACAGATATTGAAATCTGTCATCCGACATGCCATAGTCAATACCTGTCAGCACCTCTCTGAAATCGCAACGCCCCCAGGAGCCCAAGCCATGAGCACCCGCCCCGCCCGCACCACCCTCGGCAGCACCGGCCCGACCACCTCCGCCATCGGCCTCGGCTGCATGGGCATGTCAGACCTCTACGGCCCCGCCGACGAGGCCGAGAGCATCGCCACCATCCACGCCGCGCTCGACGCCGGCGTCACCCTGCTCGACACCGGCGACTTCTACGGCATGGGCCACAACGAGCTGCTGATCCACGACGCGCTGCGCGGCCGCAACCGCGAGGACGTCCAGATCAGCGTCAAGTTCGGCGCCCAGCGCGGCCCGGACGGCAGTTGGCTCGGCTACGACACCAGCCCGGCCGCCACCAAGACCGCGCTCGCCTACACCCTGCGCCGCCTGCGCACCGACCACATCGACGTCTACCGCCCGGCCCGGCTCGACCCGAGCGTCCCGGTCGAGGAGACCGTCGGCGCCATCGCCGACCTGGTCAAGGCCGGCTACGTCCGCCACATCGGCCTCTCCGAGGTCGGCGCCGACACCCTGCGCCGCGCCGCCGCCGTGCACCCGATCAGCGACCTCCAGATCGAGTACTCGCTGATCTCCCGCAGCCTGGAGACCGCCGTCCTGCCCGCCGCCCGCGAGCTGGGCATCGGCATCACCGCGTACGGCGTCCTCTCGCGCGGCCTGCTCAGCGGCCACTGGAGCAACGACCGCGAAGTCGCCGCGACGGACTTCCGGGGCTTCAGCCCGCGCTTCCAGGGCGACAACCTCGCCCACAACCTCAGCCTGGTCGAGGCCCTGCGGGTGATAGCCGAGGCGAAGGGCGCGAGCGTCGCGCAGGTCGCCATCGCCTGGGTCGCCTCGCGCGGCGAGGACATCGTCCCGCTGGTCGGGGCCCGTCGGCGGGACCGCCTCACCGAGGCCCTGGGTGCCCTAGACATCGCCCTGACCTCGGCCGACCTCGCCGCGATCGAGGCCGCCGTCCCGGCCGGGTCCGCCGCCGGGGACAGGTACGCTGCCGCACAGATGGCCCACCTCGACAGCGAGCACTGAGCCTCCCGAAGAAAGCCGCAGCCCACAGACCCGCAGCCCAGCCGACCCGCCGCTCCAGTTAGGACGTACCACCCCGTGACCACGGACAGCACTCTCACCCCCGAGCAGATCCTGATCGCGGCGGAGGACGTCCTGCGGCGGTTCGGCCCGGCCAAAGCCACCGTCGTGGACATCGCCCGCGTCCTGGGCGTCAGCCACGGCAGCGTCTACCGCCACTTCCCCAGCAAGGCCGCGCTGCGCGAGGCCGTCACCCAGCGCTGGCTCGACCAGGCGCACCTGGCCCTCGCGGCGATCGCCGCCGAGCGCGGCCCTGCCGCCGAACGGCTGCACCGCTGGCTGGCGACGCTCTTCGCCGCGAAGCGCCACAAGGCCCTGGACGACCCGGAGCTGTTCGCCACCTACCTGACGCTCGTCGGCGAGACCAGCGCCATCGTCGAGGCGCACCTGGAGACGCTGATCGAGCAGATCGGCAGGATCGTCCAGGACGGCATCCACCAGGGCGAGTTCAGGCCGACCCACGTCGGCACCGCCGCCCGCGCGATCTTCCAGGCCACCGCCCACTTCCACGACCCCGTCCACTCCCACGAGTGGTCCTCCCCGCGCGCGGAGAGCGACTTCGAGAGCGTCTGGGCCCTCCTCCTGAACGGCCTCCGCGCGGCCTGAGCACCACCCCCGGGCCCCGGCACCTCCCGCACCTCTCGCAGCACACACACCGCCAACTCCCTGGTCTCGCACCTGTCGTAGGCCAGGGAGCCGCAGACCGGCAAGGGCTGGCAAAGCCTTCCACCCCACCCTTGCCGCCCGCCCGAACCCGCCAGTAACGTTCTGCCCGCACGGTCCGGTACCCGCCGGAACCGTGCGGGCATTTTGCTGTCATGCCCATGCCATCAAGCGGCCCTCGCCTGCGCCGACCCCGCCGCCAACAGCACAGCGCGCACTCCGACACACCGGTCCGCGGCCACCCGCCGCGCCCCACCCGCACGTGCCGAGATCCGCCAAGCACCGGGCCCACCCGCACCGGCGTACCCAGACCGGCGCCAACGGCCCGCCCCCCACGGAGGGTTGACCATTGCGCACCCACACCCCCAGTGACACCCGGCCGCCCAGGCTGCGCCGGCTCGTCGCCGTACTGCCCGCCCTGGCGATGGCCGCCACCGGCCTGCTCGCCACAACCACCACCGGCGCAACCGCAGCTGACGCCACATCGGCGCACGCGGGCAAGGTGGCCACCAAGCGGGTCTGCGCCGCCCCCAGCCACCCCGGCCAGATGGCCTGTCTGGCGCTGGCCCGCACCGACCTCGTCCAGCCCCTGGTGCTCGCGCCGAACGCGACCCCCTCCGGCCTCGGCCCGACCGACCTCGTCTCGGCCTACAAGCTGCCCTCCAGCGGCGCCGGCCAGACCGTCGCCATCGTCGACGCCAACGACGACCCGAACGCCGAGTCCGACCTCGCGGCGTACCGCTCCCAGTACGGCCTTCCCGCCTGCACCACCGCCAACGGCTGCTTCCAGAAGCTCGACCAGCGCGGCGGCACCAGCTACCCCGCCGCCGACAGCGGCTGGGCGGGCGAGATCTCGCTCGACGTCGACATGGTGAGCGCCGTCTGCCCAAGCTGCCACATCATGCTGGTCGAGGCCGACAGCGCGACCATGGAGAACCTCGGCGCCGCCGTCAACACGGCGGTCGCCAAGGGCGCCAAGTACGTCTCCAACAGCTACGGTGGCGGCGAGTCCTCCAGCGACCCCGGGTACGACACCTCGTACTTCAACCACCCGGGCGTCGCGATCACCGTCTCCTCCGGTGACTCGGGCTACGGCGTCGAGTACCCGGCCGCCTCGAAGTACGTCACCGCCGTCGGCGGCACCACCCTCAACCGCAGCTCCAACAGCCGCGGTTGGACGGAGAGCGTGTGGGGCTCAAGCTCGGGTGGCAACGGCGCCGGCTCCGGCTGCTCCGCCAACGACGCCAAGCCCACCTGGCAGGCCGACAGCGGCTGCAACATGCGGACCGTCGCCGACGTCTCCGCCGTCGCCGACCCGGCCACCGGCGTCGCGGTCTACCAGACCTACGGCGGCTCCGGCTGGGCCGTCTACGGCGGCACCAGCGCCTCCTCCCCGATCATCGCCGCCGTGTACGCGCTGGCCGGCACCCCCGGCGCGGGCACCGACCCCGCCTCGTACCCGTACGCGCACACCAGCGCGCTCTTCGACGTGACCAGCGGCTCGAACGGCAGCTGCTCGCCGTCCTACCTCTGCACGGCGGGCACCGGCTACGACGGCCCGACCGGCCTCGGCACCCCGAACGGCACCACCGCCTTCACCTCGGGCGGCTCGACGGGCAACACCGTCACCGTCAACAACCCGAGCAACCAGTCGACGGCGCCCGGTAGTTCGGTCAGCCTGCAGATCACCGCGAGCGACTCCTCGACCGGCCAGACGCTCAGCTACAGCGCCAGCGGCCTGCCCGCAGGGCTCAGCATCAACTCCGCCACCGGCCTGATCACCGGCACCCCGACCACCTCGGGCACCTATAGCGTCACGGTGACGGCCACGGACACCACCAACGCCTCCGGCTCGACCAGCTTCAGCTGGACGGTCACCGGCGGGGGCACCGGCTGCCCGCCGGTCCAGCTCCTCGGCAACCAGGGCTTCGAGACCGGCAGCCCCGCCCCCTGGACGGCGACCGCCGGCGTGCTCGACAACTCCACCGGCCAGGCCGCCCACTCCGGCAGCTGGAAGGCTTGGCTGGACGGCTACGGCAGCTCCCACACGGACTCCCTCAGCCAGTCCGTGAAGATCCCGTCCGGCTGCAAGGCGTCGTTCAGCTTCTGGCTGCACATCGACACCGCCGAGAGCGGCAGCACGGCCTACGACAAGCTCACCGTCACGGCCAACTCCACCACCCTGGCGACCTTCACCAACGTCAACGCCGCCGCCGGCTACCAGCTGCGGACCTACGACCTCTCCGCACTGGCCGGCCAGACGGTGACCCTCAAGTTCACCGGCGTCGAGGACCCCTCGCTCCAGACCAGCTTCGTCGTGGACGACACGGCGGTCACCATCTCCTGACCACCATCTCCTGACCACCGCCGCGTAACGACACGGCGTAACAGCACTGGGGGCCGCAGCAGCGCTGCGGCCCCCAGTGTCATACCCGAACGACGGTACTACCTACGGGAGTTGCCGAAGAGCAGCCGGTAGGCGACCAGCAGCACGAAGGACCCGACGATGGCGGAGCCCCAGGTCGCCGCGTCGAAGAAGTCCTTGCCGACCGGCCGGTGCAGGAAGGTCGACGAGAGCCAGCCGCCGACGAACGAGCCCGCGATGCCGATCAGGGTGGTGACGATCAGGCCGCCCGGGTCGCGGCCGGGGAGCAGGATCTTGGCGATCGCCCCGGCGATCAGGCCGAGGACGATCCAGCTGACGATGCCCATGGTGCTCTCTCCTGCCCTCCACCGCCCGCACCGGTCGCGGCCGCTCTACCGACCAGGACGCCGACCGGGCCCGAGCGGTTCCGGACCCCACCGGTTCCGGACCCCACCGGTTCCGGACCCCACCGGTTCCGTGCCGGCATCCAGGTACCCTCGGTCCCGATCGCGCCGGACCACCCGGGACCACCCCGGACAGCAGGACCCGGCAGGACCCGGCAGGCCAGGAGGCGGCATGGAGAGCAGGGCGGGCACGGGACGCGTGCTGGTCGCGGACGACGACGCCGCCATCCGGCGGTCGCTGGAGCGCGGCCTGCGGCTCAGCGGCTACCGCGTGCTGCTCGCGGCGGACGGCCCCGAGGCGCTGCGGGTGCTCACCGCCGAGGAGCCGGACGTCGTGGTGCTGGACGTGTCGATGCCGGGGCTCACCGGCACCGAGGTCTGCCGTCTGCTGCGCGCCCGGGGCGACGAGACACCCGTTCTGATGCTCTCGGCGCTCGACGAGGTCGCCGACCGGGTGGCCGGGCTCCAGGCCGGGGCCGACGACTACCTGGTGAAGCCCTTCGCGCTGGAGGAGCTGGTGCTCCGGCTCCAGGCCCTGCTGCGGCGGCGGCCCGCCCAGGCGCCCACCGACGTGCTGCGTGCGGGCCCGCTGCTGATCGACCCGGCGACCCGGGAGGTCCACCGGGACGGTGTCGAGCTACGGCTGACCCGCAGGGAGTTCGAGCTGCTCGTGCAGCTGGTGCGGAACGCCGGGATCGTGCTCACCCGGGATCAGCTGCTGGAGCGGGTCTGGGGCTACGACTTCGAGGTCCGCACGGACGCCGTCGACACCTTCGTCAGCTACCTGCGCCGCAAGCTGGAGGCGGGCGGGCAGCCACGACTGATCCACACCGTCCGGGGCGTCGGCTTCGTCCTGAGGCTCCCCGAGAGGCCCCCCGAGCGGCTCCCCGAGAGCCTTCCCGAGGGCGCCCGGTGAAGCTCGCCACCCGGATAGCGCTCTCGGTCACCGTCGTGGTGCCGCTGCTGGTGATCACCGCCGGGCTGGTGGTGCTCGGGCTGGTCAGCCGCGACCTGCACAGCCAGCAGGACACCCGGCTCCAGGACCGCGCCTCCGCCGTCCTGCCCGGCATCCGCACCCTGCTCGCCGCCGATCACAACGGCCGCCCCAAGGTCGAGCAGAATCAGCACCGCAAGGTCCTCGACGACGTGCTCGACGCGGGCATCCAGGTGCAGGCGGCCGACGGCACCGTCGTCCTGACCGGCGGCCCGCAGCCCACCGACACCGCCCGGCTGCCCGACCGGACGCCGAACGGCCCGGTCACCTTCCAGGACCGGGGCCACAGCTGGCGGGTGCTGGTGGTGCCCGTGAGCGGCGCCGCACCCGGCACCCTGCGGCTGTTCGCCCCCGCCTCCGCCACCGACCCCCAGCTGGCAGCCGTCCGCCGCCGGGTGGTCTTCGTCGCCCTCGTTGCCGCCCCCGTCTCCGGCCTGCTCGCGTACGGCCTGGCCGGGCGGGCGACCGCCTCCGTACGCCGCCTCAGCCGCCGGGCCGCCGAGCTCGACCCGCGCGCCGGTGCGGCGGCCTTCGCCAGCACCCCGACCAGGATCACCGAGGTCGACGAACTCTCGCGCTCCATCAGCCAGTTGCTCGCCCGCTACGACGAGCAGGCGGCGCGTACGACGCAGGCCCTGGACACCGCGCGGTCGTTCTCCTCCGCCGCCTCGCACGAGCTCCGCACCCCCCTGATGAGCATGCGGACGGATCTGGACGTGCTGGCCGCCCACCCCGACCTCCCGGCCGAGGAACGCGCCGAGGTGGTACGGGACCTGCAACGCGACCACGCCCGCCTGCTGGAGCTGCTCACCGCGCTGCGGATGCTCGCCCAGGGCGACCTCGTCGAGGTGTCGGCCTTCAGCCCGCTCGATCTCGCCGACCTGGTGGACGCCGCCGCCACCGAGGCCCGCCGCCGCCACCCGGAGGCGACTCTCGAAGCCGAACTGCCGGGCGAGGTGCGGGTCTTCGGCTGGGACGCGGGCCTGCGCATCCTGCTGGCCAACCTACTCGGCAACGCGGTGGTGCACGGGCACCGGCCCGGCGAGCCCGCGAGCGTCGCCGTCCGGCTGCGGACGGAGGGCGACCGGGCCGTACTCACCGTGGACGACCACGGGCCGGGCGTGCCCGCCGACCAGCGGGAGGCGGTCTTCCTCCGCTTCCACCACGGCCCCGGCAGCCCCGGCTCGGGGCTCGGCCTCACCCTGGTGGCGCAGCAGGCTGCTCTCCACCAGGGGTCCGTCACCGTCGGCGACGCCCCCGGCGGCGGCGCGCGCTTCGAGGTGCGGCTGCCCCTGACCCGCCCGGACACCCCGACGCTCATGCTCCCGCTGCGGCGCGACTGGCTCTGAGGCCGTGGGCCGACCCGCTGCGAGGGGCGCGGGCACCGCGTCACAGGGAATCCACAAGGAGGCGGTCTACCGTCCTGCTCCGTCGGGCCGATTCCGGTCCGACCGAGTTGGCATCGAAGGAGACACAGCCATGCTCCCGAACCGTCGGACCGCAGCCATGACCGCGGCCATCGCCCTGGCCGGCGCACTGCTCGCCGCCGCCCCCGCGCAGGCCGCGACCGGTACGGCCAGCCCCAGCGCCGCACCCAAGTCGGCCCCGAAGGGGGACGGCGCGAAGGCGATCTGCAAGCGGCTGCCGAAGACCGAGGCCCGCGTCGCCGAGTCGCTCAAGCGCCTGGGCGGCGACGCGACCGTCCCCGGTTCGGTCGCCCGACTAGAGCAGCGGGTGGCGGACGCCAAGGCCGCCGGGCACACCGAGGTCTACACCTACCTCAACGACCGGCTGACCTTCCGCAAGAGCCTGCTGCCCACGCTGGAGACCCGGCAGAACGACCTGAAGTCCGTGGCGAGCTGGTGCGTCACCCAGGGCGCCGCAGAGGCCGGGAAGTGACCGGTGCACGCCGGGCGGCGGCCGGCCTCGCGACCCTCGTACTGGGTGCCGGGCTGCTGCTGACGGCCTGCGGCCCGAACGCGAGCGGCCCGAACCAGGCCAAGCAGCCCGCCGCCACCAGCTCGGAGGACGCGCAGCAGGTCCAGGACATGCAGCAGAAGGTGGACAGCGCCGAGAGCGCCGCCGCCCAGGCGGAGACGGACGCCACCCAGAACAACTGAGCCGACGGGCCCGGACGGCTCTCCCCGCCGCCCGTCGCCCTCCTCGGAGCCCCGACGCACCACGGTCCCCCGGCGCCTGCCGGGGGACCGTGGTGCGTCCGTCGTCAGACCTCGAAGGCCAGCACCGCCGCCATCGCGGCGAAGGCCCCGGCGAAGACCCGGCGCATGCCGGTGACGACCGAGGGACGGGCCGCCACCCGGTCGCGGAAGGCGGCGGCGAAGCGCCCGTACAGCACGAAGACGGCGAAGGTCAGTGCCATGAAGACCCCGCTGAGCTGGATCATCGGCAGCCAGGAGTCCGAGCGGTCGGTGTGCACGAACTGCGGCAGGAAGGCGAAGAAGAAGATCGTGAGCTTCGGGTTCAGCAGGTTGATCGCGATGCCGGTGGTGATCACCTTGAACGCGGGCAGCTCGGGGACGTCCTCGTCGACGGCGAGCACCCCCTTGTCCCGCAGGGTCCCCCAGGCCATGTAGAGCAGGTAGGCGACCCCGGCGTACTTGATCGTCTGGAAGGCCGTCGCGCTCGCGTTGAGCAGCGCCGCGAGGCCGGTGACGGCGGCGAGCATGTGCGGCACGATGCCGAGCGTGCACCCGAGAGCCGCGATCACGCTGGCGCGGGTGCCGCGCGCGAGGCCTGCGGCCACGGTGTAGAGGGCGCCCGTCCCGGGTGTCGCAATGATGGCGAGTGACGTCAACAGGAAGCTGATACTCAAAGTGGTCCCCCGATTCTGATCGACCCTCATCATGGGGCCGGGGGCGGCCTCGGCGGAAGGCGCGCGGTGACCAGCCCGTGGGCGGTGCTTGACGTGCGGGGTTGCTCTCGGTCACGATCGGCACATGGACACCGGCACCGCTCTGGTCTGCCGCCTGCACGTCGATCTGCGACGCCAGGCGAGCGCGATGTGTGCCTGCTGACGGATCACCCCGCCCTGTGACTCCTGCCAGGGTCTGATCCGCGCCCCCGCGTGCACGCCGTCCCCGGCTGCCGTCCGCGCCTCTCGCCGTGCCGTACGGCGGCCTCCTCCCAGCTGTCCGAGGATGCCCCATGACTGTTGATCTCGCGCCCGCCCCCACGTCTCGCACCGCCCTGGACCCCGCCACGCTGCGGCAGATCGTCCAGGAGCTGGCCGAGCGTCCGGAGGGCTGGCTGCACCGCGTCCGGCTCGCCGCCGGCGAGCGGTGGTACGAGCGGATCGCGCTCGCCGACGACTACGAGGTGTGGCTGATCAGCTGGCTGCCGGGGCAGTCGACCGGCTTCCACGACCA
Organism: Kitasatospora sp. McL0602; assembly: GCF_052076145.1. Lineage (NCBI taxonomy): Bacteria > Bacillati > Actinomycetota > Actinomycetes > Kitasatosporales > Streptomycetaceae > Kitasatospora > Kitasatospora sp. McL0602. Next base: position 1,111,927 of record NZ_CP197246.1, read on the forward strand.
CGGTGGTTCGCGCGGCGCGTTCGTGGTGGCGCTGGGCGAGCTGGAGGAGCTCTCGTTCGGCGCAGCCGAGGAGGGCCTGCTGACCCGCCGGGTCGGCCCGGGGGTGGCGCGGGAGTTCGGGCCCGACTATCTGCACGACATCCGCAACACGGCGGCCGGGCCGGCCGTCACGCTGCACGCGTACTCGCCGCCGCTGAACGAGATGTCACGCTACGAACTGCGGGCCGCCGGCCTGGTCCGCACCTCGACGGAAGGACCGGAGCAGTGGTGACGACGGTGGACGATCTGGTGGCGCGGTCCCGGGTGGGCGTGCACCGCCCCCGGCCTCGGGAGGCGTACGAGGCCGCTGCGGCGGGGGCGCTGCTGGTGGACATCCGCCCGCAGGAGCAGCGCGGCCGGGAGGGTTCGATCCCGGGCGCCCTGGTGATCGAGCGCAACGTCCTGGAGTGGCGGCTGGACCCGGCGGGCAGTCACCGCATCCCGGAGGCGACGGGGTACGAGGTGCCGGTGATCGTGGTCTGCTCGGAGGGCTACGCGTCCAGTCTGGCCGCGGCGAGTCTGCGCGAGCTGGGTCTCTCCGGGGCGACCGACCTGGCGGGCGGCTTCGTCGCCTGGGCGGCGGAGGGGCTGCCTACGGAGGGGCTGCCTACCGCCTGAGAATGAGGTTTAGCTTGGGGGTTCTTGGGGTAGCCGGAGGCGGTCCCGGGTTCAGGCCCGACACACTGTCAGACCATAAGCTCCGGACGGCGCGAGGCGCCGAAGTTTAGGATCGTTCCCGTGATCAGATTCGACGGCGCAGCCAAGCGCCACCCCGACGGCACGATCGCCGTCGAGGGGCTCGACCTGGACGTACCCGCCGGGCGAATAACGGTGCTGGTCGGGCCCTCGGGGTGCGGCAAGACGACCATCCTGCGGATGGTGAACCGGATGGTCGAGCCGACCTCGGGGCGGGTGCTGCTGGACGACGCCGACGTCGCCGGGCTGCCGGCCGCCAAGCTGCGGCGCGGCATCGGGTACGTGATCCAGCAGGCGGGTCTGTTCCCGCACCGCCGGGTGATCGACAACGTGGCGACGGTGCCACGGCTGCTCGGCTGGGACCGCAAGCGGGCCCGAGCGCGGGCTGCCGAGCTGCTGGAGCTGGTCGGTCTGGCTCCGGAGACGGCCCACCGCTACCCCTTCCAGCTGTCCGGGGGCCAGCAGCAACGCGTGGGCGTGGCAAGGGCGTTGGCCGCAGACCCGCCGGTTCTGCTGATGGACGAGCCGTTCAGTGCGGTCGACCCGGTGGTACGCGCCGGGCTCCAGGAGGAACTGCTGCGCCTGCAGAGCGAGTTGAACAAGACCGTGCTGTTCGTCACGCACGACATCGAGGAGGCCGTCCGGCTCGGGGACCAGATCGTGGTGCTGCGCGAGCACGGCCGGATCGCCCAACTCGCCGATCCACACACCCTGCTGACCGCACCCAGCGACGAAGGCGTGGCCGCCTTCCTGGGCCGCGACCGGGGCCTGCGCGGCCTCGGCCTGCGCCCGGCCGCCGGGGTGGCCGTCCAGCCGCTGACCTCCGTACCAGTGGGCTGGCGGCTGGAGCAGGACGAGCACGGCCGCCCGACCGGCTGGCGGGACGGCACGGGCACCGCCCACCCCGCACCCGGCTTCCGACCGGACACCGACACCCTGCGCACCGCCCTGGACGCGGCCGTGCTCTCCCCGAGCGGGCTGGCCGTCGCCGTCGACACGGACGGCCGGGCCGTCGGCGTCGCCGACCGCGCCGCCGTGCTCGCGGCCCTGGCCGAGGACCGGCCGGTGAGCCCCAGTGGACGGTGAACCGCTCGTCCGCTGGTACTGGATCGGCGACCGCCTGGGCTACCTGCTCGACCTCACGCGCACCCATGCGGTGATCGCCCTGGTCCCCGTCCTGATCGCACTGCTGGTCGCGGTGCCGCTCGGCCTGGTCTGCGCCCGGCTGCCCCGGCTCTACCAGCCGGTGTCGGTGGTCCTCAACGTGGCGTACGCACTGCCGTCGCTGGCGCTCTTCGTCCTCCTGATCCCGTACACCGGGCTCGCCACCCGGGCGACGGTGATGATCCCGCTGACCTTCTACGCCCTCGCGGTGCTGCTGCCGACGACGGTCGACGGGCTGCGCTCGGTGCCGGAGTCCGTCCGGCAGGCGGCCACCGCGATGGGGTACGGCCCGTGGCACCGGCTGGCGGCCGTCGAGCTGCCCGCCGCCCTGCCGTACCTGATCTCCGGCCTCCGGGTCGCAGCGGTGTCCAGCATCTCGCTGGCCGCCGTCGGCGCGCTGGTCGGCCTCGGCGGGCTCGGCGAGCTCTTCCTCAACGGCTTCCAGCTCACCTTCACCACGCCGATCCTGGCCGGGATCGTGCTGGTCGCCGCCCTCGCGCTGGTCACCGACCTGCTGCTGGTGCTGGCCCGGCGACTGCTCGCACCGTGGGCCGTCCGGGAGAAGGGCGCGGCACAGTGAACTGGCTCGACTGGCTGAACACCTTCTTCACCGCGCCCGCCCGGCAGAGCGGCCCGGACTCGATCGTCCACCGGGTCTGGGAGCACCTGGTCTTCTGCGGCGAGGCGCTCTTCTGGTCCGCGCTGATCGCCGTCCCGCTCGGCCTGCTGATCGGCTACACCGGTCGCGGCGCCGTCGCCGTGACGACCCTGACCGGTGTCGCTCGCGCCCTGCCCACCCTCGGGCTGGTCACCCTGACGGTGCTGCTCGCCGGGGTCGGCGACACCGCCGTACTCGTCCCGTTGGTCGCCCTGGCCGCGCCGCCGCTGCTGGTGGCGACCGTCGAGGGCATCCGGGGCACCGACCCGGAGCTGCGCGACGCGGCTCGCGGCATCGGCCTGACGCACCGTCAAGTCCTGTTCCAGGTCTGCCTTCCCGCCGGTCTGCCCACCCTGCTCGCCGGGCTGCGCAACGCGACCGTGCAGGTGATCGCCACCGCGACGGTCGCCGCGTACGTCGGCCTGGGCGGGCTCGGCCGGTACGTCATCGACGGGCTGGCCACCCGGGACTTCCCCGCCACGGCGGGCGGGGCACTGCTCGTGGTGCTGCTCGCCGTCGCGGCCCAACTGTGCTTCGCGGCGCTGCTGCGGTACGGGCTGCCGCCGGGCTTGCGGGCCCAGCGCGCCGCCGCCCGCAGGCGTTGACCGCTCCACCTCCTGAACCCAATGCTCCTGCCGCTACTGACTACTGCCGAAGGACTCCCATGACCTCGCGTGTGTTCCGCCCTGTCACCGCCGTCACCGCCGCCGCGCTGCTGCTCGGCGCGGCGGCGTGCGGCTCCTCCAGCGGGAAGGACCCGCTGGCCGCCTCGGGCGGCACCGGCAGCTCCGCCGCCTCCGGCAAGACCGTGGTGGTCGGCTCGGCGAACTTCCCCGAGAACGTACTGCTCGCCTCCATCTACTCGCAGGCGCTCAAGGCCAAGGGCGTCAAGGTGACCGAGAAGTTCAACATCGGCAGCCGCGAGGTGCTCTACGGCCAGCTGGAGAGCGGCAACCTGACCGTGCTGCCCGAGTACAACGGCGCGCTGCTCGGCTACCTGGACGCCAAGAACACCGCGGCCGGCACCCAGGCGGTCAACGCCGCACTGCAGCAGAAGCTGCCCGCCACGCTGGCCGTCCTGGACTCGGCCGCCGCCGAGGACAAGGACTCGCTCACCGTCTCGCAGGCGACGGCCGACGCCAAGCACCTCAAGTCGATCGCCGACCTCACGGGCGCCGGGCCGCTCACCATCGGCGGGCCGCCGGAGTTCAAGTCCCGCCGGGAGCAGCAGTTCAAGGACGTCTACGGGCTGACCTTCAAGGAGTGGAAGCCGACCGGTGACACCACCGCCAACGCGCTGAAGGACAGCGCGATCGACGTCGGCAACGTCTTCACCACCGACCCGAAGATCGTCCAGCTGAAGCTGGTCACCCTGGAGGACCCGAAGAACCTCTTCAGCTCGCAGAACATCACCCCGCTGGTCAACAAGGCCGGGGTGGACGCGACGACGACCGCCGCCCTGAACGCCGTCTCCGGCAAGCTCGACACGGCCGGGCTGACGGCGCTGATGAAGCGCGTCGCCATCGACAAGGAGGACCCGTCGGCCGTCGCCAAGGACTGGCTGAAGGCCAACGGCCTGAGCTGATCCGGGGCGCACTCCCCAGCCGGGAGCCTGGGAGATAATGTGCGCATGACCGACGAACTCCCCCTCGCACCCACCTCAGCCATCGAACGCCGAAACCAGCTCCTGCTGGCGATGCGGCAGGGCGGCGGCTCCTGGGACTGGCACCGCGCCCGCGAGACCTACTACGAGCAGCCCGACCCCCGCACGGTCCGCCGCGACCTGGAGCAGCTGCGCAAGGCCGGCACCATCCAGCGCGACCGTGAGACGGGCCTGTACACGACCGCCTAGCACCAGACGCAGAAGGGCCCCGCAGCTGCTGCTCAGCTGCGGGGCCCTTCTGTTGGTTTTTTTTAGTACCAGTGGTGGTTCTGCCAGAACGTCCAGGCGCCGTTCGGGCTGCCGTAGCGCTCGTTCATGTAGTTCAGGGCCCACTTGATCTGGGTCTCGGGGTTGGTGCGCCAGTCCGAGCCGGTCGAGGCCATCTTGGAGCCCGGCAGGGCCTGGGCCAGGCCGTAGGCGCCGGAGGAGGCGTTGGTCGCCTTGATGTTCCAGCCGCTCTCGTGGCTGATGATGTTGCTGAAGGCGGCGTACTGGTCGGCGGGCACGATGCTCTTCGCCAGCGCCTTGACGCCGCTCGGGCTGGTGTCGGCGGCCAGCGCCGGGCGCTCCTCGGAACGCGAGGCGGCCTGCGGCTGCTCCGCCGGAGCGGGCTTCTCGGCGGCCGGGGCGGCGGGAGCAGCCGGCGCAGCGGGAGCTGCCGGGGCGGCCGGAGCAGCGGGGGCGGCCGGAGCAGCGGGGGCGGCGGCGGGGGCCTGGGCGGCGACGACCGCAGCGGAAGCGTTGTCCTCGGGCAGTGCCACCGCCACGACGGAGGCGGCACAGGCAGTCGCCAGACCGGCGGACGCCACCACGAGGGTGGACCGTCGGCGCATGGCGGCAATGAGGGAGCTACGCATGAAGTGTGGCCTTCCTGGACCGAGCTGGCCTCGGTCGGGTTGGTCCGGCCATGGGCGCACAGCAGTACGGCGGCGTGAGGCCGCCAACTGCCGGTGCTGTGCCGATGGCCGTGGGCACCCAGCGGTACGAGCCCGTGGAGACGGGCCACGTACGGGTGCCGGACGATTCGCGCTCCCCCGATGGCCGGCCCGGCTCGAAGACCGGCGCCGACAGGGCGGAGCGCCTTGCGACTCGACCCAGTGTTAACGCGGCCCCCACCCCGCATCAACCACCCCCACTACGACGCCGCGTCGTAGTCGCGCCAGCCGCCTTCACTTCCGCGAACCGCCTGGCGCACGGCCTGCGACCCCGGCGCGGTGTCTACGATCGTGCGTAGTTGCTTGGAAACCCTTGTGGCTGGTGTCACCGACCACCCACCCCCTTCGTCACCCAACGCGACCGCGCCCACACCGAAATCGGCTGTCCCGGCGACCGCACGGGCACCAGGCTGTCCGCCATGGACACGGACGAGATCGGCTCACCCCACCTACTGCGCGAGGACGTCCTCGACTACTACAACCGGGGCAAGGAGCAGCGCAGGCTGTTCAGCGGCCACGACCGACTGGAGTTCTGGCGGACCCAGGACGTGCTGCGCCGCCTACTGGGCGACGGCCCGCAGCGCGTGCTCGACGTGGGCGGCGGCCCGGGGGCCCACGCGGGCCGGCTCGCCGAGGACGGGCACCTGGTCGAGCTGGTGGACCCCGTCCCCCTGCATGTCGCCCAGGCCGCCGGGCTGCCCGGGGTCACCGCCCGGCTCGGCGACACCCGTGCGCTGGACGTGGCGGACGGGTCGTACGACGTGGTGCTGCTGCTCGGGCCGCTCTACCACCTGCCCGAGCGGGCCGACCGGCTGACCGCGTTGGCGGAGGCGCGGCGTGCGGTGCGGCCCGGCGGGCTGGTGGTGGCGGCCACCATCAACCGGTTCGCGGGGCTGCACGACACGCTTCGGGCGGGAGCGTACTTCGATCCGGGGCTGCGGGCCGTCACGGACGCCTGCGTCGAGAGCGGGCTGCTGGCGCCGACTGCGGAGGCGCCGGTCTTCACCACGGCGTACCTGCACGACCCGGCGAGTGTGCCGGAGGAGTTCCGGGCGGCCGGGCTGACGCCGACCGGGCAGTACGGGCTGGAGGGGGCGGCCTGGCTGATGGGGCAGGTGAATGAGTACCTGGACGATCCGGAGCGGCGTCGGGTGGTGCTGGAGGCGCTGCGCCGGACGGAGTCCGAGCCCGCGCTGCTGGGTGTGAGCGGGCACCTGCTGACGACCGGCACCGGCCGAGGCTGCGTGAACACCTGGGTGCGGTGGCCGAGTTGGCGCGGGCCCCGGATGGCGGTCGCCCGGCTCGCCGTGCTTCGACGGCGCATCCGGCCGCCCCCGCAGCTGTCGCACACGTGCTCGATCATGGCCGATCGCGGCATCCGGCCGCAAATGAAATGGCAACCCCGGAAGCCGTCCCAGCTGGCGGACAAGAGCGTTGACGAACTGTTAGGACTCTTGACAGACGAGTGGTCCAGACCAACCATAGGCGTTGTCCTTCCGACCGGAGCTGCACTGTGGGGGTGTGAACACCGGCCGGCTGTGCTGTCGCACCGCCGTACCACCCCAGCACCCGAGTCAGGCCCCGTCATGCCCAAATCCGGGCGAACGGCTTTCACACACACGTCTGTTGGAGCACTCATGCGCCTTCACAGATCCATCCAGTCGCTGCTGACCAGCGGAGTCACGCTGGCCGCCGCCCTCGGCCTGGCCGTGGTCGGCGGCGGCACCGCGCACGCCGCGACCGCGCTGCCGCAGCACGTCTTCGCCCCGTACTTCGAGGCCTGGACAGGCGACAGCCCCGCCACTCTGGCCCAGCAGTCCGGCGCCAAGTACCTGACCATGGCCTTCGTCCAGGCGGCCACCAAGGGCTCCTGCACCGCGTACTGGAACGGCGACACCGGCATGCCGATCGCCACCTCCAGCTTCGGCGCCGACATCGCCAAGATCCGGGCCAACGGCGGCGACGTCATCCCGTCCTTCGGCGGCTACACCGCCGACAACGGCGGCACCGAGATCGCCGACAGCTGCACCGACGTCAACTCGATCGCCGGTGTCTTCGAGAACATCATCACCACGTACGACATCAGCCGGATCGACCTCGACATCGAGGACAACTCGCTCACCAACACCGCCGGGATCGACCGCCGCAACAAGGCGATCAAGGTCGTGGAGGACTGGGCCGCCACCAACGGGCGCTCGATCCAGTTCTCGTACACGCTGCCCACCACCACCAGCGGGCTGGCCTCCAGCGGGCTGAACGTGCTGAAGAACGCGGTGCAGAACAACGCCCGCATCGACGTCGTCAACCAGATGACCTTCGACTACTACGACAACGCCACGCACAACATGGCGACCGACACCCAGACCGCCACCACCGGCCTCTACAACCAGCTGGCGAAGCTCTACCCGAGCAAGACCGCCGCGCAGCTGTGGAGTTCGATCGGCATCATCGAGATGATCGGCATCGACGACTTCGGTGCCGCCGAGACCTTCAGCACCGCCGACGCCACCAGCGTCTACAACTGGGCCACCAGCAAGGGCGTCAACACCCTCTCGTTCTGGGCCCTCCAGCGTGACAACGGCGGCTGCGTCGGCACCGCCGGCAACGACGCCTGCTCCGGCGTCAGCCAGGGCACCTGGGACTTCAGCCACACCTTCGAGCCGTTCACCAGCGGCAGCGGCACCCCGGTCAACGACTTCTCACTGAGCGCCTCCCCCGCCGCAGGCAGCGTCACGGCGGGCTCCGGCACCACCGCGACCCTGGCCACCGCCGTCACCTCCGGCAACGCCCAGCCCGTCACCCTCACCGTCACCGGCGCACCCACCGGCGTCACCGCAACCGTCAACCCCGGTTCCGTCACGGCAGGCACCAACGCCACCCTGACCATCGCCACCACCGCCACCACGGCCCCCGGCAGCTACCCGCTGACCGTCACCGGCACCGCCACCTCCGGCACCCGCACCACCACCTACACCCTGACCGTCACGGGTACGGCCGCCACCGGCCTGGTCAACGGCGGTCTGGAGACCGGCAGCCTGGGCCCCTGGACCTGCCAGACCGGCGGCGCCGTGGTGAGCAGCCCGGTGCACAGCGGCGCCCACGCCCTGCAGGCGGCGGCCACTGCCGGGCAGACCGGTGAGTGCGACCAGACCGTCACCCTCGCGCCCAACACCAAGTACACGCTGACCGGTTGGGTGCAGGGCAGCTACGCCTTCGTCGGCGTCAGCGGCGGCGCGACCGCCAGCACCTGGACCTCGTCCACCGGCTGGACGAAGCTGAGCGTCCCGTTCACCACGGGCGCCTCGGGCACCGTCACCGTCTACCTGCACGGCTGGTTCGGCCAGGGCAACGTCTTCGGCGACGACTTCTCCATCGCCTGATCTCCCCGCTCGTCCCGGGTGCCCGGTCCGCCTCAGGCGGGCCGGGCACCCGGCCGTCCATCCGGCACCGCCCGACACTAGGATCACTTCCCATGAGCGAGGGGCCGCAGGGCGGACACGGATGGGGCAGTGCGGCCGGGGGCGGCTCCGAACCCGACTGGGCGGCGCTCGCCGACCGGAACGAGCAGGACTCCCGCCGACGCAAGCAACGGCGGGTGGTCGGCGCCGTGGTGGGCGCCACCCTGGTCATCGGCGGGATCACCGCGACGGCGGTGAACTTCGCCGGCAAGGGCGCCGACAGGAAGGGCGGCACGGCCGCCACAGGCACCGCCACCCTGGCCGCACCGGGCCCGGCCTCGACGGCCGGTGACAACTCGTCGCGGGGCTTCACCGCCACCGACTCGGCATCCCCGTCCGCCTCCACCTCCAATGCCGCCTCCGAGTCGCCTTCGGCCTCGGCGACAGCATCAGCGACGGCATCGGGTTCGGCCGGAGTCCCCAAGCCCGGCGCGAGCAACTCGGCCTCCCGGCCCGCGTCGGCGCCCGCCACCCCCGCTCCGGGCCCGGTCGCGCCGTCCAGCAGCGCACCGCCCGACCCGCTGACGGTCATCTCCTCCGCCGCCACGGACACTGCATCGCTGGACCCGGCCGTCCTCTTCGCGGACCACACCCTCACAGTCGGCGGCCGCACCTGGACGCGGATCACCACGGTCACCACCACGCCGTGCTACAAGGCCACCACCGGCGGCCTCGGCGACACCCTCGCCGCCCAGAGCTGCCAGAGCATGCTGCGCGCGACGTACGCCTCCGGCAGCAGCGCCGTGACCGTCGCGGTCGGCGTCTTCGACCACCGCAGCCAGGCGGACGCCGCCCAGGCCGTCTACAAGGGTCAGGCCCAGGGCCTGGTCACCCCCGGCTCGACCTCCTTCTGCACCAGCCCGAGCTGCGCCAACACCCATGGCGCCATCGGCCGTTACACCTACTACACGGTCTCCGGCACGCTCAAGCCCGGCGGCACCACCGCCGACCCCGTCGCCACCGCCGCAGGCCCCACCTTCAGCAGCTACGCCCACGACCGCCTGCTCGCACGCGGTCGGTAGCGACCGAGGCGCGTCCGGCTCGCGTCCACCGTCGTCCGTGGCCCGGTGGCGTCGGTGACGGTCCCGGTCATCGAGCCGGTCCCGCCGGGGTCGGGCGGCACAGTACGGCGAACGCCGCGAAGGCCAGCACCGCGCAGCTGAGCACCACCACGCCCAGCAGCACCGCCGACGGCTCCCCGCCCGCGCTGCTGAGCGGGGCGACGACGGCGCCGCACAGGAAGGTGCCGAGCCCGATCAGGCCGGAGGCGGAGCCCGCCGCGTGGGGGGCCATGGTGAGGGCGGCGCCGGAGGAGTTGGGGAGGATGACTCCCATCGAGGCCATCAGCAGGAAGAGCGCGGGCCAGACGCCCGCCAGGCCGGTGTCCCAGACGGCGGTGCAGAGCACCAGGGCGAGCCCGGCGGCGCCCGCGCAGCCCAGGCCGACGAGCATCAGCCGGTGCCCGTCGAAGCGTTGGACCAGCACTCTCCCGTTGAGCTGGGTGAAGCCGACCACGGCAAGGGAGTTGGTGGCGAACAGCAGGCTGAAGGTCTGCGGGGAGATCCCGTAGACGCTCTGCAGCGCCACCGAGGAGCCGCCCACGTACGCGAACAGCGCGCCGAACGCGAAGGTGCTGGTGAGCAAATAGCCGAGGAAGGCCCGGTCGCCCAGCAGGCCGCCGATCGCCCGGACGGTGCTGCCCAGCCCCTGGGCGTGGCGGCGGGACGGCGGGAGGGATTCGGGGAGGGCGAACAGCGCGCCGACGGTGAGCAGCGCCCCGAGCAGGGCCAGCACGCCGAAGGTGCCGCGCCAGGAGGTGAACCGCAGCAACTGGGCGCCGACCACGGGGGCGAGGATCGGCGCGAGGCCCGATATCACGCCGAGGGTGGCGAGGAAGCGGATCATCGCCGGGCCCGCGTAACGGTCGCGGGCGACGGCCCGGCCGATCACCAGCCCGGCGGCTCCGGCCAGCCCCTGGAGGGCCCGCCCTGCCACCAGGACGGGCACCGACGGCGCGACGGCGCAGAGCACGGTGGCCAGGGCGTAGACGGCCAGGCCCAGGACGAGCGGGCGGCGGCGGCCGATCCGGTCGCTGAGCGGGCCGAAGACCAGCTGGCCGAGGCCCATTCCGATCAGCGAGGAGGTGAGGGTGAGTTGGACGGCGGGCGCGGTGGAGCCCAGGTCGTGGGTGAGCGCGGGCAACGCCGGCAGGTAGAGGTCGGTGGTGAGCGGCCCGAGCGCGACCAGGCCGCCGAGCAGGACGACGGTGGCGCGGCTCGGGGCGGCTTCGGGCGGTGCCTCGGTGGCGGCCGGCTGGTCGCCGACGGCGGGGACTGGCATGCGGGGGTGGCTCCTCGGAGGTCGGTCTGCGGGTGGGCCCGGCGGGTCGCGGTCAGCCCTTGCCCATGTCGTGCAGCGGCAGGCCACCGCCGGCCAGGACGGTCCGGGTGAAGCCCCCGGCCAGATCGGTCAGCCGCTTGGTCGCGTCGGCGCCGAGATGGGCGTACGGGGCGAGGCCGAGGCGGTCGGTCTCGGCCTCCAGCTCGCGGCGCAACTCCATCCCGACGGCAGTCAGTTCGCCGTCCTCGTCGAGCAGGCCGCGTTCGCGCAGGCGGCCCTGGGCAGCGGCCCAGTCCTGCACCGTCCAGCCCCGGGTGGCCCGGAGGAAGTGCGGCTTCCAGGCCGTGCCGGTGGCGGTGTGGCTGACGAGTGCCTCGATGCCGTCCAACCCGGCCTGGCCGAGGGCGATCAGGTGGCCGTCGCCCCGGTGCTCGCGCAGCACGGTCGCCGCGTGCCAGAGCTTCAGGTGTGCGGGCCCGGGTACCGGCAGGTCGGCGTTGGCGGCGGCGAGCGGGCGGCCAGGTCTGCCGCAGGCCTCGGCGGCGGCCAGGGCGAGCGTGGCGGCCTCGGCCATCTCGCGGGAGGCGAGCGCCTCGGGGCCGAGCAGGCGGCGCAGGCAGGCGTCGGCGATCCGCAGCCGGGCCTCCAGCACCGCCGCCGGTGAGGTGCGCTGCCAGGCGACGGGCAGCTTCGCCCCGACCAGGCTCGGCCGGAAGGAGTAGAACAGCGCGGTGACGGCCCCGGCACTGACGGCCCCGAGCGGCGCCGAGCGCCCCGCCAGGTAGGCCATCGGGCCGGGCTCCAGGCCGAGGCCGGCGTACTGCTCGTCGTGTTCGGGCGCGAAGTAGTAGGCGGCGTGCACGGGGTGGAAGGCGTTGTAGCAGCGGCGGGTGGCGAGCAGTGTCGGCGTCGTCATGGCTGCCTACGCTACGGGGCGACGGTAGGCGGAGGGGCCGTGGGGAGGGCTTCGGGCACCGGGAGTTCCGACACATCCCCGTCGTGTCTGTCAGGTCGGGCCCGATCTGTTCCTCGGCACCGTCCCTGACCGTAGGTTGAACCACGGACCGAGAACCCCACGGACCAAGAACTCCATCGGCAGGACGCCACACGGACCTACGACGCCACGGACCCGAGACGGGGGTTTCCGAGCGCAGGTGAGCGACCCCGCTGCCCGATCGGGCGGCGGGCTTCGGCCTGCCGTGAACGCAATTCGCGCCGTCGGCCGGGAGTCGGGGAGTCCCCTCCCGTCCGCCGCCTTGCGGACACCGAATTCCGAAATCAGTGCCACCAGATGAGGAGTGACTCGTGCATGCCTTCGCGGGGCAGCCTTTGCCGCTGTCCGTCGCCCAGCAGGAAGTCTGGATCGCGCACCAACTCGACTCCAGCGGTGCCCTGCACAACTGCGGCGGCTACGTCGAGATCCGCGGGGCGCTCGACGGCCGGGCGCTGGCCGAGGCGGTGCAGCGGGCGGTCGACGAGTCCGAGACGCTGAGAGTGCGGTTCACCGCCGACGCCGACGGCGTGGCCACCCAGATCCCGGGCCCCACGGCCGCACCGCTGGAGACGGTGGACTTCACCGGGCAGGCCGATCCGGCTGCCGAAGCGCAGAGTTGGATGCGCGCGCGGCTCGCCGTGCCGGTCGAGCTGACCACCGGGCCGCTGTTCGGCCACGCGCTGCTGCGGCTCGCACCCGAGCACTCCCTCTTCTGGTTCCAGTACCACCACATCGTGCTGGACGGCTTCGGCCAGGTGCTCTACTGGCGGCGGCTCGCCGAGATCTACTCCGCGCTGGCTCAGGGCGCCCCGGTGCCCGCACGCACCCCGGGCACGCTGGCCGAACTGCTGACCGAGGAGGCCGAGTACCGGGGCTCCGACCAGTACGAGGCAGACCGCGCGCACTGGCTCTCGGTGGTCTCGGGGGTGCCGGAGCGGATCAGCCTGGCCGACCCGCAGCTGCGCGACGGATCGCCGGAGCGGCTCCAACTCTCCTCCCGCGTCGACCAGATGGGGAGGATCGCGGCCGAGCACCGCACCCACTGGTCCGCCGTGGTGCTGGCCGCGACGGCCGCCTACCTGCACCGGGTTACCCAGCAGGAGACGGTCGTCATCGGCCTCCCCGTCCGGGCCCGGACCACCCGCGCCTCGCTGACCACACCGGCGATGCTCGCCAACGTCCTGCCGCTGCGGCTGGAGGTCGACCCGTCCGCCGGGCTCGACGAGCTGATCCCGCAGGTCTCGGCGAAGGTCAGCGAGCTGCTCAGCCACCAGCGCTACCGGGGCGAGGAGCTGCAGCGCGAGCTGCGCCGCTCCGAGGGCGCGGGCGAGGCCGCCGGGGTCGTCGTCAACGTCGTCTCCTTCGACGGCCGGATCGTCTTCGGCGGGCACCAGGGCGCCGTGCACCAGCTCTCCTCTGGGCCCGTCCGCGATCTCGCGCTCGAGTTCTTCGGCGGCACCGACGGATCGGAGCTGCGGCTCTCCTTCGACGCGACCGCCGCGCGGCACGATCCGGCGGCGCTCGACGCCCACCAGGGCCGCTTCACCGCCTTCCTGGAGGCGATCGCCGAGCCGGGTGCGACCGGCCTGCCGATCGGCGAACTCGACCTGCTCAGCCCGGCCGAGCGGGGCCGGCTCACCGCCGAGGCCACCGCGCAGGCCCGCGACTACGACCTCAGCCACTGTCTGCACGAACTGGTCGAGGCCCAGGCCCTGCACACCCCGGACGCGGTCGCCGCCTCGGTCGAGGGCTACGGCCTGACCTACCGCCAACTGATCGAACAGGCCAACCGGCTGGCGGCCTATCTGCGCGAGCGCGGTGTCGGCCGCGGCGACGTGGTCGGCGTGCACGGCGAGCGCTCGCTGGAGCTGGTGATCGAGCTGCTGGCCGTCCAGCTGGCGGGCGCCGCCTACCTGCCGCTCGACCCCGAACTGCCCACCGCCCGGCTGGCGTTCCAGATCGAGGACGCCGGAGTCCGGACGGTGCTGACCCGCACCGACCTGGCCGGGCGGCTGGCCGGCACGGGCGCCGCGCTGATCTCGGTCGACACCACGCTGCCCGAGCTGCCGCCCGCCGAGCGGGTCCGCGCCGGGGCGGTCCCCGAGGACGCGGCGTACGTCATCTACACCTCCGGCTCGACCGGCCTGCCCAAGGGCGTCGCCGTGCCGCACCGGGGCGTGGTCAACCGCCTGCTGTGGATGCAGGAGGAGTACCGGCTCACCGCCGAGGACAGGGTGCTGCAGAAGACCCCGTTCACCTTCGACGTGTCGGTGTGGGAGTTCTTCTGGCCGCTGCTCACCGGCGCCTCCCTGCACCTGGCCGCGCCGGGCGCCCAGCGTGACCCGCGTGCGCTCGCCGAGACAATCCGCAAGCACGCCGTCACCACCGCGCACTTCGTGCCCTCGATGCTCGACCTCTTCCTCGCCGAACCGTCTGCCGCCGAACTACCCACCCTCAAGCGGGTGTTCTGCAGCGGCGAGGCCCTGCGCCCGGAGACCGTCGGCCGGTTCTTCCGGCAGCACGACGGCATCGAGCTGCACAACCTCTACGGGCCGACCGAGGCCTCCGTCGACGTCACCTACTGGCCGTGCAGCCCCGCCGACGCCCAGGGCCCGGTGCCGATCGGCCGCGCCGTCGCCAACACCGGCCTGTACGTGCTCGACCGGGCCGGCCACCCCGTGCCGGACGGCCTGCCCGGCGAGCTCCACATCGGCGGCACCCAGGTCGCGCTCGGCTACCTCAACCGGCCGGAGCTCACCGCCGAGCGGTTCGTCCCGAACCACTTCGGGCCGGGCCTGCTCTACCGCACCGGCGACCTCGCCGTGCGGCGGCCCGACGGCGTGCTGCTCTACCACGGGCGACTCGACCACCAGGTGAAGGTGCACGGCTTCCGGATCGAGCCCGGCGAGATCGAATCCGCCCTGCTGGCCCACCCCGAGATCACTCAGGCGGTCGTCACCGCACCCCACGGGCCGGACGGCCAGCCGCAGTTGGTTGCGTACGTGGTGCCGAAGGCCCCGGCCGACCTGGCGGAGCGGCTGCGCGCGCAACTGCCCGCGTACATGGTGCCCGGACACGTCGTCGCCCTGGCGGCGCTGCCGCTGCTGCCCAACGGCAAACTCGACCGCAAGGCCCTGCCCGCCCCGCAGGCCACCCGCCCGGCCACCGGCGCCCGGCCCACGACCGCCGCCGAGACACTGCTGCACACCGCCTGGTGCGCCGTGCTGGAGCTGCCCGAGGCCGGGGTCGACGACTCCTTCTTCGCGCTCGGCGGCGACTCGATGCACGCCATCCGGGTGCGCACCGAGACCGAGCGGCAGGGCTGGACCTTCGCCGTCTCCGAGCTCTTCCAGGGGCCGTCCATCCGGGAACTCGCCCGGGTCATCCGCCCCCTGGACGCGAGCGGTGCGACCGCCGCCAAGTCCCGGCCGTTCGAGCTGGTGCCCGCTGCCGACCTGGCCCAGCTGCCCGAGGGCCTGGACGACGCCTTCCCGCTCAGCGCCATGCAGACCGG
Organism: Kitasatospora sp. McL0602; assembly: GCF_052076145.1. Lineage (NCBI taxonomy): Bacteria > Bacillati > Actinomycetota > Actinomycetes > Kitasatosporales > Streptomycetaceae > Kitasatospora > Kitasatospora sp. McL0602. Next base: position 1,127,388 of record NZ_CP197246.1, read on the forward strand.
CATGCTCTACCACGCCGCGATCACCGAGGAGTCCGCGGTCTACCGCGTGGTGACCAGCGTCCGGGTCGCGACCGCCCTCGACCTGACGGCCCTTCAGGACGCCCTCGACGACACCGCCCGCCGCCACCCGCTGCTGCGCTGCTCCTTCGACCTGACCAGCTACTCCACGCCGCTCCAACTGGTCCACCGCGACGTCCGGGTGCCGCTGGAGACCGCGGACGACCTCGGCGCCCTCGGCGAGGCCGAGCAGCTCACCGAGCTGACCGCCTGGGTCGAGCGCGCGAAGTACACCACCTTCGACCCCGAGGTGGCGCCGCTGCTGCGCTTCGTCGTGCACCCCGCCGGGCCGCAGGTCTTCCACCTCTCGGTGATCGAGCACCACGTCGTGCTCGACGGGTGGAGCGACATGCGGATGCTGGAGGAGGTCGTCGACCACTACCGGGCCCGGCTCGCCGGTGGCCCGCTCGGCCTCCCCGAAGTCCCCTCCACCTACCGGGACTTCGTCGCCGCCGAGCTGCGGGCCGTGGCGGACGAGAGCTCCCGCGCCTACTGGCACGACCTGCTGCGCGGCGCCGAACCGACCGAACTGCCCACCCGCGCCGCCGACGGGCCCGCTGCCAACCGCCGGTACGACGTGCCGCTGCCGGTGGAGCTGGCCGGCACCCTGCGCACCCTCGCGCAGCGCGCGGGCCTGCCGCTCAAGTCACTGCTCACCACCGCCCACCTGGCCGTGCTACGGCTGGTCGGCGGCAGCGACGAAGTGCTCACCGGCGTGGTCGCCAACGCGCGGCTGGAGGAGGCGGGCGGCGACGAGACCATCGGCGTCTTCCTCAACACCCTGCCGCTGCGCGCCGATCTGGCCGGGGCGACCCTGCTGGACACCGCCCGGCTGGCCTTCGAGCACGAGCGCGACTCGGCCCCGCACCGCCGCTACCCGTTCGCCCAGATGCAGCACGACCTGGGCGCGGAGCTGCGGTTGGACTCCTACGTCAACTTCATGGACTTCCACCGCGACCGGCACCGCGCGGCGGACACCCTGATGACGGTGACCGTCGGCATCGCGGAGACCAACTACCCGCTCGCGGTGAACTTCCTGATCGACCCCGAGCAGGGCACCCTCCAGCTCTGGCTGGACTGCGATCTCGCCGTCCTGCCCGAGGAGTTCTGCACCCGGCTGGCCGGCTACTACGAGCGTGCGCTCGCCGCCGTGGCCGAGCACCCCGAGACCCCGATCGCCGCCGTCGAGCTGCTCGGCCCCGACGAGCGGGCCCGGCTCGCGCACTGGAACGACACCGCGCGGCCGTACGACCGGGCCGCCACCGTGCACGGGCTGATCGAGCGCCAGGCACTGGCAACCCCGGCCGCCACCGCCGTCGCCCACCGCCACCAGGAGCTCGACTACCGGGAGTTGGACGCCCGAGCCAACCAGCTCGCGCACCGCCTGGCCGCCACCGGGGTCGGCCGGGGCGATCTGGTCGGCGTCAGCCTCCGGCGCGGCGCCGAGCTGGTGGTGGCCCTGCTCGCCGTCCTCAAGACCGGTGCGGCGTACGTACCGATGGACCCGTCCTTCCCGCGCGGACGGCTGGAGAACATCGCCGCCGACGCCGCGATCAGCTGCCTGGTACGCGGACCGGGCGCCCCCGAGGGCATCACCGCGCCCGTCGTCGTCGACCTGGCCGTCGAGGCCGAGGCGATCGCCACCCTGCCCGGGAGCCCGCTCGGCATCGAGGTGACCGGCGAGGACACCGCGTACGTCATCTACACCTCGGGCTCCACCGGGAAGCCCAAGGGCACCGCCCTGCGGCACCGCAACGCCGTCAACTTCTTCGCCGGGATGGACGACCGGATCGGCTGCGGTCCGGCGGACGTGGTGCTCGCGGTGACCAGCGTGTCCTTCGACATCTCCGTCCTGGAGCTGCTCTGGCCGCTCACCCACGGGGCGAAGGTCGTGGTGGCCGGCGAGCGGATCATCAACAACCTCGTCCCGCAGGAGGGTTCGGCCGACAAGGCGGTCGGCTTCAGTCTGTTCTTCTTCGCCGCCTCCGCCGGGTCGAACCGGGCCGGGTACCAGCTCGTGCTGGACGCCACCCGGTACGCCGACCAGCACGGGTTCGAGGCGGTCTGGACCCCGGAGCGGCACTTCAACCAGTTCGGCGGCCTCTACCCGAACCCCTCGGTGATGTCCGCCGCCCTGGCAGCCGTCACCGAGCGGATCGCGATCCGCTGCGGCAGCGTGGTCTCGCCGCTGCACGACGCGGTGCGGATCGCCGAGGAGTGGTCGCTCGTCGACAACCTCTCGAACGGCCGGGTCGGGCTCGCCTTCGCGGCGGGCTGGAACTCCAACGACTTCGTGCTGCGCCCGGAGAACTTCGCCGGACGCAAGGAGCTGATGACCGAACAGCTCGCGGAGTTCCGCAAGTTGTGGCGGGGCGAGCCCGTCCAGCGGGTCGGCGGCAGCGGCGAGATGGTGGACGTCCGGATCTTCCCCTCGCCGGTGCAGGCCGAGCCGCCGATCTGGCTCACCTCCGTCGGCACCGTGCAGACCTTCGAGAAGGCCGGGGCGACGGGCGTCAACCTGCTCACCCACCTGCTCGGGCAGGACCCGGTGGAGCTGGCCGAGAAGATCGCCGCCTACCGCCGGGCCCGCGCCGAGGCCGGGCACCAGGGGCCCGGCCACGTCACCGCCATGGTGCACACCTTCATGTCGGACGACACCGAGCAGGCCCGCGCCCGCGCCCGCGACCCCTTCCGCGACTACCTGCGCAGCTCCACCGAACTCTGGCGCACGCTCTTCGCCACCACCGGGCAGGAGTTCCCGGAGATGGGCGCGGAGGAGTACCTGGACGCGGTGGTCGACATGGCCATCGACCGGTACTTCGAATCCTCCGGCCTCTTCGGCTCCCCCGACACCTGCGCCGACCTCGTCCGGCAGCTCTCCCAGGCCGGGATCGACGAGATCGCCTGCCTGGTCGACTTCGGCGTCGCCCCGGAGGACGTCCTGGAGAGCCTCACCTGGGTCGACCGGCTGCGCGACGCACACGAGGTCGAGGCCGCCGAACACGGCCACTCCTTCGCCGAGTTGTGCAGCCGGCACGGCGTCACGCTGGTGCAGGGCACACCCTCGCTGCTGACCGCCGTGGCCGCCGAGCCCGAGGCGCTGCAGGCCCTGCGCGGGCTGCGCGCCCTGCTGATCGGCGGCGAGGCCTTCCCCTCCGGGCTGGCCCAGCGCCTGCTGGCGGGCCTGCCCGGGGTCGGCGTCTTCAACATGTACGGCCCGACCGAGACCACCATCTGGTCGACGGTGCACGCCCTGGAGGCCGGGCGCGACGCCGAGGCGGGGACCATCCCGATCGGCCGCCCGATCGCCAACACCGAGGTAAGGGTGGTGGATTCGCACGGCCGCCCGGTGCCCGTCGGGGTGTCCGGCGAGCTGTGGATCGGCGGCGACGGCGTCGCGGCCGGGTACCTCGGCCGCCCCGAACTGACCGCCGAACGCTTCGTCCCCGGCGTCCCCGGCCCCGGCGTCTTCTACCGCACCGGCGACCGGGTACGCCAACGCGCCGACGGGCTATTGGAGTTCCTCGGCCGGGTCGACCGCCAGGTCAAGATCCTCGGCCACCGGGTCGAGCCGGACGAGGTGGAGAGCGTGCTCTCCCGGCACGCCCAGCTCGACGCCGTCGCGGTGATCGCCGTCGAGGGCGCCCACGGCACCGAGCTGGTGGCCTACGTGTCGCCCGCCGAGTCACTGGGCGACTCCTCCGTGCAGGAGGCGCACGTACGCCGCTGGAGCGAGGTGTGGGAGGGCGCGTACACCACGCCGGAGGAGGAGCGCTCGGAGTTCGCGGGCTGGCTCTCCAGCTACACCGGCGAGCCGATCCCCGAGCCGCAGATGCGCGAGTGGCTCGGCCACACCGTCGACCGCGTGCGCGCCTTGCGGCCGACCGCCGTCGCGGACGTCGGCGTCGGCGTCGGCCTGGTGCTGCGCTCATTGGCCGAACAGGTCGGCGAATACCACGGCCTGGACATCTCCGCCGCGGCGCTGACCGCCGCCGCCGGGTGCCTGGGCCGCCCGCTGCCCGAGTACGTCCGGCTGGTGCAGTCCGGCCCGGAGTACCTCGCGACGCTGGAGCCGGGCCGGCTGGACACCGTCGTGATCAACTCGGTCGCGCAGTACTTCCCCGGCACCGACTACCTGCGGCAGGTGCTGCGGGACGCCGTGCGGGCGGTGCGCCCCGGCGGTGCGGTCTTCGTCGGTGACGTCCGCTCGGTCGAGATGCTGTCCGAGTTCCACACCGAGGTGCAGCTGCACCGGGCCTCCGCCCTGAACACCGTCGAGGAGATCAACTCGCTGATCGCCCGGCAGCTGGCGGACGAACGCGAACTCTGCCTCTCCCCCGCCTTCTTCCGCGCACTCGCCGCCGAGCTGCCCGAGATCGGCGCGGTGCGGCTGGAGTTGAAGCGCGGCCGGGCCGCCAACGAGCTCTCGCTCTTCCGGTACGACGTCACCCTGCTGATCGGGGAGCCCGCAGCCCCGGCCGCCGAGCGGCGGCTCGCCTGGGAGGCGCTGGAGGACGGCGTCGCGGGTCTGCGCAAGCTGCTGGCGGCGGAGCCCGGGAGCCTGACCGTCACGGGCCTGTCGAACGCCCGTCTGCTCCGCAACTCCGCTGCCGTCCGCGCCCTCGCCGAGTCCGAAGGCCGCACCACTGCTTGGGAGTTGGAGCGCCTGCTCTGGGAGGTCGACGAGAGCGCCGGGGTGCACCCGGAGGAGATGTACGAGCTGGCCGCCGAAGCCGAACGGCAGGTCTACGTCACCGTCGCACCGGACGGCCGCCTCGACACCTTCGACGTCGCCTTCGAGGCGTCCACCGACTCCGCCCACTCCGACACCGCCGACACCGCCGGGGACGCCGCATGAGCGCGACACGCCAACTCGCCAACGACCCGCTGACCTCCTCCTGGGCCGCCGGATTCCGCTCCACCCTGCGGGCCTACGCCCGCACCCACCTGCCCGAGGCCATGGTCCCGGCGCACTTCGTGGTGCTGCCCGAGCTGCCCAAGCTGCCCAACGGCAAGGTCGACCGGGGCAGTCTGCCCGCACTGACCGGGGACGAGAGCGGCGACACCGCCTACGTCGCCCCGCGCTCGACCGTGGAGACCCAACTCGCGCGGATCTGGCAGGACTTGCTCGGTCTGCCGAAGGTCGGGGTGGAGACCAGCTTCTTCGACCTGGGCGGTGACTCGCTCACCGTGCTGCAGATGGCCGCCCAGGTCCGCGAGGTCTACGACGTCCGGCTCGACCTGCGGCGGATGTTCGAGGACCCGACCGTCGCCCAACTCGCCCGGATGGTCAGCTCGCAGGCCGACCCGGCGGTCACCGGCGCGGGCAACCCGCGCGGCGTCAGCGCCGAGGAGATGACGGCCGACGCCGTCCTCCCCGACGACGTCCACCCGGAGGCCGGCGCCCTGCCGCCCGCCACCGGACCGTACCGCAGCGTGCTGCTCACCGGCGGCACCGGCTACACCGGCGCCTTCCTGCTGCGCGAACTGCTGGACCGCTCGACGGCGAAGGTCTCCGTGCTCGTCCGCGCCGACGACCCCGCGCAGGCGGGGCAGCGGGTGCTGGCCAACCTGGCGGAGTACGGTCTGCGACGCGACGGCGACGAGCTGCGGATCGCCGGCGTGCCGGGCGACACCGGGCGGCCGTACCTGGGCCTCTCCCGGGAGAGTTACCACGCGCTGGCCGCCGGGGTGGAGATGATCATCCACAACGCGGCGATCTCCAGCTGGATCGTGCCGTACCCGAAGATCAAGCCGGTCAACGTGTTCGGCGCGCTGGAGGTGCTGCGGCTGGCCTGCAAGCACCGCGTCAAGCCGGTGCACTTCATCTCCACCACCGGCGTCTACCCGGGCCACCTCGGCGTCCGGGTCTGGGCGGAGGAGACGCTCTCCGACCCCCAGGACGTGGTCGGCGGCTACCGGCAGTCCAAGTGGGTGGCCGACAGCCTGATGACGGCGGCCCGCGAGCGCGGCATCCCCACCCAGGTCTACCGGCCCGGGGCGATCACCGGCGCCCAGAGCACCGGGGCGTGCTCCACCGACACCTTCATCAACCACCTGATCAAGGGCTGCATCCAGCTCGGCGCCTACCTCGACTTCGACCTGGTGCTCGATCTCGTCCCCGTCGACTACTGCGCCGCGACCGTGGTGCACACCGCCCTCGCCGGCCCGCGCCCCGAGCCGGTGCTCAACCTGCCCGGCGCCCGGCCGGTGAGCATGAACGAGGTCTTCGACCTCATCGTCGGGTTCGGCTACCCGCTGCGCCGGCTGGAGTACCGCGCCTGGTACCAGGAGCTGAGTGCGGCGCTGGAGCGCGGCGACGAGAACGAGATGCGCTTCTACCTCCCGCTCTTCGGCAAGGACCAGCCGGCCGAGGAGGTCGGCTTCGCAGGCAGCAAGCCAGAGTTCCGCGCGGACAACCTCCGGGCGGCACTGGCCGGTTCGGGGATCGAGTGCGCCCCTGTCGACCGCACGCTGTTCGACCGCTACCTGCGGTACTTCGTCGAGACCGGGTTCCTCCCGGCCCCTCCCGGCGACGCCGACCGCCCCCAGAACTAGTCCTCAGAACCAGTGGAGAGCACCGCCATGAACGCGACCGTGACCCCCGAGTTCCCGATGCCCCGCACCCACCCGCTCGACCCGCCGCCGCAGTACCGCGAACTCGGCGCCGAACAGCCGGTGTTCCAGGTCCGCACGCCGCGCGGCGAGCTGGTCTGGGTGGTCACCCGGCACGAGGACGCCCGCGCGGTGCTGACCGACCTGCGGTTCAGCTCCGACCCGAAGACCCCCGGTTACCCGACCTACATCAACGGCGACACCCCGCTGCCGCCCGGCTTCTTCCTCAACCAGGACGCGCCCGACCACACCCGGCTGCGGCGGCTCGTCACCCGCGAGTTCCTGGTCAGCCAGATGGAGGCGCTCCGGCCCCGGATGAAGGTGATCCTCGACGGGCTGCTCGACGACATGCAGGCCAAGGGCCGATCCGGTGACCTGGTACGGCAGTTGGCCTTCCCGATGGCCGCGACCGTGATGTGCGAGCTGCTCAACGTGCCGTACGAGGACCACGGCATCTTCGTCACGCTCACCGACACCATCCTCGACCGCAGCAGCACGCCCGAGCAGGCCGAGACCGCTGCGCGCGAACTCATGGCGTACTTCGACAAGTTGGTCACCGAGCGGAAGCAGCACCCGACCGAGGACATGCTCGGCCGCCTGGTCACCCAGGAGGAGGCGGGTCGACTCGACCACGCCGAGTTCGTCGGGCTGGCCGCGCTGCTGCTGCTCTCCGGCTACGACACCATGGCCCAGATGATCGGCCTCGGCGCGGCCACCCTGCTGGACCACCGCGACCAGCTCGCCGACCTCCAGGCCGACCCCTCGCTCTACCCGCAGGCCGTCGAGGAGCTGCTGCGCTTCCTCTCCATCAACCACGCGGGCCTGCCCCGCGCGGCGACGGCCGACCTCACCGTCGGCGGACAGCAGATCAAGGCCGGGGACGGCGTGATCGTGATGCTCAACGCCGCCAACCGTGACGAGAGCGTCTTCGACGCGCCGGACTCGTTCGACATCCACCGCACCTCGCCGCAGTCGCACGTCGCCTTCGGCCACGGCTTCCACAAGTGCATCGGCCTCACCCTCGCCCGGGTGGAGCTGACCACGGTGTTCGCCGGACTGTTCGAGCGACTGCCGGAGCTGCGGCTCGAACGGGCGCTGGAGGAGCTGCCGTTCCGCCACGACATGGTGCTCTACGGGGTGCGCGAACTGCCGGTCGCCTGGTGAGCACGCCAAGCACTGCTAGTGCGGCACCCGCGCACGCAAGGCAGGTACCGCCGATCAATCCGACGAGGGACGAGGACGAGTGTGATGGTGGCTGAGACTGTTCATCTTCTGCCCGGCCAGGGCGGCTACCGCCCCGGCATCTTCGCGGGCGACAGCTCGCCGGAGGTCGCCGAGGTGCTGCGGATCGCCGACCAGGTGGCCGGCGAGTTCGGGCACGGCGGCGTCGCCGCCCACCTGACCAGCCCGGACGGACCGAGCGCGGCCGAGCTCGTCCGATCCGACTCCTTCGCGCTCCAGCTCGCCGTCTTCGCGGCCGGGGTCGGCAGCTTCCGGATCGCCACCCGGGAGCAGGCCGCCCAGCTCGTGGTCGGCCACAGCATGGGCGAGATCGCCGCCCTCACCGTCGCCGGCGCCTTCGAACTCGCCGACGGAGCCCGGCTGGTGTGCCACCGCTCACGAGCCCTCAGCACGCACTTCCCACTCCCCGGCGGCATGGTCGCCCTGGAGCTCACCGCCTCGCGCACCGCCCACCTGGTCGGCGCCGTGGACGCCCCCGGCCTGGCCGTAGCGGTCTCCAACGCCCCGCAGCAGACGGTGGTCTCCGGCACTGACGAGGCCGTCGCCAAGGTCGCCCGGCTGGCCGAAGCCCTGGGCGTGCAGGCAACCAGGCTCAATGCGCCCTTCCCGTTCCACAGCCCGCTGCTCGCGCTCGCCGCCGAGGCCTTCACCGCCGAGATCGGCGCGATCCGCCAGCGCCCGCTGCGGCTGGCCGTCTACTCCCCCGTCGCCGAGGCCTACCTCACCGACAGTGCCGACCTGAAGGCTCTGCTGGCCCGCCAACTCACCTCCCCTGTCCGCTTCCTGGCGGCCGTCCGGGAGCTGCACGCGGACGGCGCCCGGCACTTCGTCGAGTGCGGCAAGGCCGGGCTCGCCGGGCTCGTCCGCCGCAGCGTCCCGGACGTGACCGTCTCGGGCACCGTCGGCGCACCCGCCGCTGCAGCTGCCATCGCATCCGCCGCCACGCCCGCCGTCGCCCCGGTCACGGTCGCGGTCGCTGCCCCCGCCGCTGCGACTCCGGCCGCCGACAGCGGCTCTGTGCTGGAAGAGTTGCGCGAGCTGTATGCGACCACTCTCGGCTACCCCGTCGAAGCCATCACCGGCGACGCCGACCTCGAAGCCGACCTCGGCATCGACTCCCTCAAGCGCGCCGAAATGCTCGGCAAGGTCACCGCCCACTTCGGCCTCCTCGACCACGCCGACGACGTCCGCTTCATCGCCCAACCCACCCTCACCGAACTCGCCGAACTCATCACCAACACCCTCGCCGGCGGAGTCCAGGCCCCCGCCGTCGTCGCCGCCCCCGCTGCCGCAACTCCCGCCGCCGACAACGGTTCCGTCCTGGAGGAGCTGCGCGAGCTGTATGCCACCACCCTCGGCTACCCCGTCGAAGCCATCACCGGCGACGCCGACCTCGAAGCCGACCTCGGCATCGACTCCCTCAAGCGCGCCGAAATGCTCGGCAAGGTCACCGCCCACTTCGGCCTCCTCGACCACGCCGACGACGTCCGCTTCATCGCCCAACCCACCCTCACCGAACTCGCCGAACTCATCACCAACACGCTCGCCGAGGCCCGGTAGCAGCAGCGGCATCACCAGCCAACCGATCTCCGATCGACGACCAGGGAGCAGCATGTCCCCCGACCCATCCAGCCGGACCATCGTGGTCAGCGGCGGCCGCCTGCCCGAAGGCGAGGCCGTCACCCGTCACCTCGCCGCCGCCGGTGCGCACGTCGTACGGGCTTCCACGGCCGAGGAGCTGGCGCAGATCGTCGACCGGCACGGTCGACCGGGCGCGGTCGTCGTGGTGGCCGGATCGGCCGGTGAGCTCAAGGAGTTGGGCGCTGCCGTCGCTGCGGCGTACGGCTCGGATGGGGGCGTGCTGGTCGGCCTGGTGAACGAAGCGGACGGCGAACTCGGCTCGTTGACCACCGAGTTGAACCGGACCGGCCTGCGGGTGAACACCGTCGTAGGCAGCTCCGAGGGGGCAGCCCAACTGGCGGCCCTCCTGGCCGGCCCGGCAGCCGACGGTCTCAACGGCCAGCTGATCGCCGTGTCCGAGCCGGCGGGTGTGCCCGACCAGACGGGCGCGGTCGACGAGGATGCCGTGGTCGTGGTCGGGATGGGCCTCGCGGTGCCGGGGGCCAGCTCGCCGGAGGCGTTCTGGGAGCTGCTGTGCGGCAGCGAGCCGGTCTTCGGCGGGCCCGGCGAGCGGCTCGACCTGGACACCATGTGGTCGGCCGACCTCGCGGCGGAGGACCGGACGTACGCCCGGGTCTCGGGCTTCATGACCGGCTTCGAGCCGCACCCCCGCCTCCGGGCGGAGCTTGCGGAAGGACGGTTCGACGCCGAGGAGTTCACCGCGCTCTGGCTGCGGCACTCCTTCCTCCAGGCCACCGAGGGCGTCACCGTCCGCCCGGAGGACCGGCAGTTCTTCGCCGTCGGGCTGACTCCCGACGGCAGCCAGCACCTGGAGCAGAGCCTCGTCACGACCGGCGTGCGCGGGCTGTTCGCCGAGGCCGGAGTCGAGGTGCCGCCGGGGCTGGACAAGCTCTACCCACTCGGCGGGGCCTCCCCGGTGGACGTGCTGCCGTACCGGATCGCCCGGATGGCGGTGCCGGAGCTGCCGGACTCGGCCGAGATCGTGGTGGTCGACACGGCCTGCTCCTCCTCGCTCTACACGATCGACCTCGGGGTGCGTGCCCTGCGCACGGGCGAGGCCGACGTCGCGCTCTGCGGCGGCGCGTTCGCGCTGAACGCGCAGAGCGTGGTGCTGTTCTCGAAGTTGAAGGGCCTGTCGCGCTCGGGCCGGGTGCGGGCCCTGGACAAGGGCGCGGACGGCGTGCTGTTCAGTGACGGCGCGGCCGTGCTCGCACTCAAGACGCACGCCCGCGCACTGGCGGACGGTGACCAGATCCTCGGCTTCGTCGCCGGGTTCGGGGCCTCCTCGGACGGCCGTGGCAAGGCGATCTACGCACCCAACGCCTCCGGCCAGCAGATCGCTCTGGACCGCGCCTGGACGGCTGCCGAGGTGACGCCCGAGGACGTCGACTGGATCGTCGCCCACGCGACCGGTACGCCGACCGGCGACCGGACGGAGATGACGGCCCTCGCGCAGAGCGCCGGGCCCGGCAAGACCTGGACCATGACCTCCAACAAGTCGCTGGTGGGCCACTCCGGTTGGGCGGCCGGTGCGGTGTCGGCCGTGCACGCGCTGCTCGGGTTGCGCCACCAGACCATCCCCGCGCAGCAGCAGTTCGACGCCCTTCCGGCAGGTGTCCCAGAGGGCATCCGGGTGCCGACGGCGGACCTGCCGTGGCCGTCCGCGCCGGAGCGGCGACGCCTGGTCGGCGTCTCCGCGATGGGCTTCGGCGGCACCAACGGCCACCTCATCCTCGCCGACCGCCCGGCGCCGGTGCCGACACCACAGCGCCGGAAGGCCGTCGCGGACGATCCGGTCGTCGTCGTGGCGCAGGGCTGGCACCTGCCCGGGGGCCCGGACGAGGAGAGCCTCACCGACTGGCTGGCCGGTGCACCGGCAGGCTGGCCCGCCACCTTCGGCGAGGAGTACCCGGCGCCGACCCCGGTCGAGGCCCGCCTCGCCCCCGCCGCGCTCGCAGCCGTGGACCGCAGCCAGCTGATGGCGATGCGCTGCGCCGACCTGCTCGCGGGCGACTGGGTCCGGGACAAGGCGCTCGCCGCCCGCACCGGCGTGCTCGTCGGCCACACCGGCCCGACCCGCTCGGCGATCGGCTACGACCTGCGCTGCTACCTCGACGACCTGACCAGCAAGCTCACCGGCCCCGCCGGGCTGCCGCCCGAGCTGCTCGCCGACCCGATCCGCGCGATGGTCCGCCCGGCCAACGAGGACTCGTACCCCGGCCTGATGCCCAACATCATCGCCGCCCGGGTCGCCCAACGGCTCGACCTGCACGGCCCGAACATGACCCTCGACTCGGGCCTGGACTCGGTCAACTCGGCGCTGGCGACGGCCTTCCGCTACCTGCGGGACGGCGATCTCGACCTCGCCGTGGTGATGGGCGTCAACGCGGCCGCGCGGTTCGTGCCGAGCCCGGACGGCCGGGAGGTCGCCGAGGGCGCGCTCGGCTTCGTACTGACCCGGCGGAGCATCGCCGAGGAGCGCGGCCTGCCCGTACTGGCCCGCCTCGACCTGGCCGGTGCCGGTGCCGGTGCCGCGAAGGCAGACGACGCCACGCCGCCCAGCCCCGGCGACCGGACCTTCCGAGGCGCCGAGGGCGCCGTCGCGCTGCTCGCCGCGCTGCGCTCCCCCGCTCTGCGGACCGCCCTGCGCCCGGCCGAGGACGGCCACACCCCGGCACTCGTCGTCACACCCGAGCGAGCCACCGACACGACCACCGACATGACCGCCGCCGCGACCACCGACACGGCCGCCGCGACCGTCACCGACCCCGACGGCCTCGACAGCGTCCTCTCTCGGCACACGCTCACGCTGCGCCCGGCAGCGGCCCGCCCGGTGCGTCCGGCCGTCGCGGCGATCCCCGCCGGCAGCCTGCTGCTCACCGACGACCCCGCCGCTCTGGCCGGGGTCGAACTCCCGGACGGCTGCCTGCTGGTGGCCCCCGGCGGGGCGCCGCGTGACCCGGGCGCCCGGCACGCCGTGCGCTACCTGGACGACGCGGCCGATCTCGCCCGGGTGATCGCCGACAGCGACCGGAGCTACGGCCAGGTCCGGGTGCTGGTCCAGGCCCCGGCGAGCACCGCCGACACCCTCGCGCTGAACGACCTCGCCTTCGTCGCCGCGCAGTCCTGCGCCACCGCACTGGAGGACGAGGGCTGCTTCGCCGTGCTGCTGCTCGGCGCCTTCGAGGGCGGCGTGCCGGCCCCGCACGTGGGTGTCTACGGCGGTCTGGTCCGCAGTCTGGCCCAGGAGTTGACCGGCACCCTGGTGTTCGCGGTGGTGACCTCCGCCCAGGACGCCGCGGCCGGGCTGGCGGAGCTGGCCGAGGAGTCGGCACTGCACCGCTTCGTCCCGCTGGCCTACCGCGCGGCCGGCCATCGGTCGGAGCTGCTGCTGGTGCCGGTCGAGCCGGGCCCGGCCGATGCGGTGCCCACTCTGCCCGAGCGGCCGGTGATCCTGGCCACTGGCGGGGCCCGTGGCCTCACCGCACACCTGGTCGGCGAGGTGGTCGCAGCCTGCGAACCGCGCAGTGTCTGGCTGCTCGGCACCAGCCCGGCCACCGCGCCCGAGCCGGGGGCCGGCCCCCGGGTGCCGAGGGCGGAGGCCCTGCGGGTGCTGATGGCCCGCTACCCGGCGGAGAACCTGGCCGCCCTCAGCCGCCGCTACGACCGCAGCCTCCAGCAGGCCGAACGAGAAGCCACCGTCTCCGAGTTGGAGAAGGTGTGCGGCGTCGGCAACGTCCACTACCGGCAGTGCGACGTCCTGGACGCGGGCGCCGTGCAGCAGCTGGTGGCGGAGATACACGCCACCGAGGGGCAGTTGGACGTGGTGATCCACGGCGCCGGGCTGGCCCGCAGCGCCGTTCTCGCCCGCAAGAAGCTCACCGACTACCGGACGGTCCGCGACGTCAAGGTGCTCGGGTACGCCAACCTCCGTACGGCGCTGGCCGGTCGGGAGCCCGCACTCTGGTGCAGCGTCAGCTCGGTGTCGGCCTTCACCGGCCTTCGGGGCGAGCCCGACTACGGCGCGGGCAACGAGTTCCTGCTGCTGGCCGCGGCCCGCGCCCGCGCCGTCGAGGGCCGCGACGAGGTCGCACTCTGCTCGGGCCTTTGGGTCGAATCCGGCATGGCCTCCGCCGACACCCCCGGCGGCGCCTTCCTCGCCCGGCAGGGCGAGATCGGGCAGCTGACCGACCGCCAGGGCCGGGAGTTCTTCCGCCGCGAGCTGGCGGCCCGAGGCAGCCACGGCCTGGCGACCACCTGGATCGGCGAGGCGGACTGGTCGACGCTCCAGCGCCGCGCCCCCGGCTTCCGGGCGGCCTGCCTCCAAGCCCCCGCCGAACCGGCCCAGCACACCCTCCCGAGGTCCGGCCCGTACGCCTTCCTGACCACGCAGCCAGAGCAACCCGCACAGCTCGACGGCGAGACGGTCTGGGCGATCGACGTCGATCTCGACCAACACCCTTACCTGCGCGACCACTTGGTCGACCTGCGGCCGACCGTCCCGGGAACGTTCATCCTGGAGATGGCAGCCGAGGCGGCCTGCCTGCTGGCCCCCGGGCTGACCCCGGTGCGGATCACCGACGTGACGCTCTCCCAGTTCATCCGGGCCCCCGAGAACCGCTGGCCCCGGCGGTTGCACGTGATCGCCACCCGCGAGGGCGACCAGGTGCGGGTCCGGATCACCAGCCCGGCCGCCGGGCCGGTGCCCGAGCGTGAGCACACCCGGATGGTCGTCCACCTGGGCCGCACCCTGACGCCCGCGCCGTGGTGCCCGGCCCCGCCGCCCGGCGGCACGGCCGCGCCGAACACGTACGAGCTGCCCGGCACCCCGGTCGAACTCGGCGGCGTGTTCAGCGCGTTGCAGCGCCCGCGCCTGGAGAGTGACGGCGGTTCGGCCGAACTCCGGCTCACCGTACCGCCGGAGGCCGGCCCGTTCGACCGCTTCGTCCTGCCGAGCATCACCCTGGACTGCCTGCTGCGCACCGTGGTACTGGACGGGCGGCACCCGGAGCAGGTCGGCGTCATCGTGCCGACCGCGCTCGGCTCGATCGAACTCCACACCACCGCCAACGACTTGGCGCTGGCCGAGGCCGGTGGCGAGATCACCCTGCGGCACTGGTACGAGCCCGCGACCGGCGCGGAGTACTGCGCGGCGGTGGCCGCCGACGGCCGGGCGCTGATCCGGGTCGGCGGCATCAGCGGGGCCGCCAAGGGCACGTACGACACCCGCACCAAGGCCTGGGCCAAGCGGTGAGCCACGCACCCGGCGAGGCCCGACAGACCGAGCACGACAACGAGGAGACAGCAATGTCAGCCGAAGCAGCAGCCGAGACCCGGCCTGCCGAGCAGCCGAGCGGCGCGGGCAAGACCGCAGACACCAGCGCGGGCAGCGGCGCCCAGACCTGGACACTCACCCTGGTCTGCGCCGCGATGTTCATGCTGATGCTGGACGTGACGGTGGTCAACGTCGCGCTCCCGCATCTGCGGACCTCGCTGGGGGCGGACTTCTCCGACCTGCAGTGGGTGATCGACTCCTACACCCTCACCCTCGCGGCCTTCCTGCTGACCGGCGGCACGCTCGCCGACCGGCTGGGCCGCAAGCGGGTGTTCAACACCGGCCTGGCGATCTTCACGCTCTCCTCGCTGGTCGCCGGCCTGGCGCAGAACGTGCTGGAGCTCAACCTGGCGCGCGGCGCCCAGGGCGTGGGCGCCGCTGTGCTGTTCTCGGTCGGGCCCGCCCTGATCGCGGGTGAGTTCCAGGGCAAGGACCGGGGCAAGGCCTTCGGCGTGTTCGGCGGCATCGCCGGGCTGGCGCTCGCCTTCGGCCCGCTGGTCGGCGGCTTCCTCACCGACTCGCTGAGCTGGCGCTGGATCTTCCTGGTCAACGTCCCGATCGGCGCGGTGGCGCTCTTCGTCGGCGCGGCGAAGCTGCGGGAGTCGAGCAACCCGCAGAGCCACCGGGCGGACTGGGCGGGCATGGTGACGTTCGGCCTCGCGCTGGCGCTGCTGGTGCTGGGCTTCCTGCGCGGTGAGTCCTCCGGCTGGGGCAGTGCCCCGATCGTGGCGGCCTTCGTCGGCGGCGTCGTGCTGCTCGGCGTCTTCGTCGTGGTCGAGCGGCGCCGTGCGGCGGCGGCGATGCTGGATCTCTCACTGCTGCGCATCCCCACCTTCGCGGGCATCTGCCTGGCCACGCTGCTCTCCAACGCGACCAGCCTGGCGGCGGTCTTCCTCCAGATCAGCTACGTGCAGAACGTGCTGGGCTACTCGCCCTGGGAGACCGGCCTGCGGTTCATGCCGATGATGCTGACGCTCTTCGTGGTGGCCGCGCTCACCGGCGGTCTGCTGCACAGTGTGCCGCCGGGCGTGCTGGTGGGTCTGTCGATCGCGTTCATCGCGGGCGGGATGGGCCTGGTCACGCTGGTGGAGCCGGGGAGCGACTGGACGGCCCTGCTGCCCAGCATGATCGTCACCGGTATCGGCATGGGCCTGTTCAACCCGCCCCGGGCGGCCGTGACGATCGGTGTCGTGCCGCCGGAGAAGGCCGGGATGGCCTCGGGCATGGGCGAGACCTTCCAGCAGGTCGGTGTCGCCATCGGCATCGCGGGCTTCGGTGCGCTCTTCCACCACCAGGTGGTCGACTCCTTCGTGCACTCGACGGCTGGCGCCCAGGCGGGTACGGCAGCCGACGGCCTCGGCAAGCTCGCTGCCACGCAGGGGAGTTCGGGTGCGGCGCAGGCGGCCCCCGCCGGTCTCGGCGACGTGGTCGCGGCGGCCGCCCGGTCGGCCTTCGTGCACGGGCTGACGAACGTGATGGCGATCTGCGCGGTGGTCGCCGCCGTGGGCGCGCTGATCGCCTTCGTCTTCATCCGCACCCGCGACCTGCACGCGAGTGCCCAGGCCGCCCCCGAGCAGGAGACCGCATCGGCCCAGTAGCAGGGCCCTCCGGCAACAGGCACGACGGACAAGGACGAGACGGACGACCATGGCCCAGCTGAAGACCGGACCGACCCGCCGCCGTGCCATGGTGCGGGGCACGGTGACGTGCCCGAGGCCGGTGCCGGGCGCCGCACTCAGGCTGTTCCTGTTCCACCACGCGGGAGGCTCCCACCTGCTCTTCCGGGACTGGGAGTGGGAGTTCCCCGCTGACTGGGAGGTGTGCCTGGTCGACGCCCCCGGTCGGGCCCAACTCGTCGGCGAGCAGCCGATCGACAGCAGCGGCGAGCTGGTCGACTACCTGCACCACGACCTGCTGCCGTGGCTGGACCGCCCGTTCGCGTTCTTCGGCCACAGCATGGGCGCGCTGCTCTCGTACGAGCTGACCCGGCGGCTGGCCGACACGGCGGGGCCCGAGCCGGTCTGGCTCGGGCTCTCCGCCTGCGGTCTGCCGGACGAGTCGGACCGGCTGGGCCAGCCGGTGCGCGAGCCCCGGCACGAGCTCTCGGACGAGGACCTCCGCGCCTGGCTGCGGGCGGTCGGCGGCACCCCCGCCGAGCTGCTCGAGAACGCGAGCCTCTGGCGGATGTTCGGCCCGATCTTCCGCAGCGACTTCAAGCTGGTCGACACCTGGCGGCCCGACCGCTCGGGGCCGCCGCTGCGGGTCCCGCTCTCCGTCTTCGGCGGCGACCGGGACCAGGTGGTCGGCCCCGAGCGGCTGGCCGACTGGGCGGTGGAGGCGCGGCAGTACCTCGGCCTGCACCTCTACGACGGCGACCACTTCTACCTGCGCCGCCACCGCGCCGCGGTGGCCCGGCAGATCGCCGCCTCCACCGAGCTGGCCCGGCACCTCCCGCTGGGTGTCCCGTCGTGACGGCCCCCGCCCCGGAGGTGTTACCCGCCCCCGGCCCCGACCAGCTGCCGCCGCCGCTCGACGTCGCTGTCTGGGCGCTGCCCATCGGCCCGACGCCCGAGCCGGCCGACATCGCACTGCTCGCCCCCGACGAGCGGGCCCGGATGGCCCGGTACGTCCGGCCCGAGGACGCGGCGCGGTTCGCCGCCGGGCGAGCGGCGACCCGGCGGGTGCTCGCCCGGCATCTCGGGGTGCCGCCCGGGGTGATCGAGTTGGGACATCAGGTGTGCCCCGGCTGCGGGAGCCCCGAGCACGGCCCGCCCCGGGTCGCGTCGCCGCAGACCTCACTGAGCTTCAGCTTCTCGGGCGCCGCCCGGCACGCCCTGATCGCCGTCGCCCCGGGCGGCCCGGTCGGGGTCGACATCGAGACCGTCCGGCCGGCCGATCTCGCCACGCTCGCCCGGCACTACCTCTCCCCCGCCGAGGCCGCCCATCTCGAACACCTGCCGCCCGGTGAACAGTTGACCGCCTTCTACCGCATCTGGGTGCGCAAGGAGGCGGTGACGAAGGCGAGCGGCGTCGGCATCGTGACCGATCTGCGGGCGGTCTGCGTCTCGCCCGGCTCGGCCGGGCCCGTCACCGTCCGGCACACCGTCGGCGACGGCCCGGACACCTGGACGGTCACCGATCTCCCGGTCGAGCCGGGCGTCGCCGCAGCCGTGGCCCGCCCGGCCGTCGGACGGCTGCGCCCGGACGGCACGCCGAACAGCACGCCGTACAGCACGCCGCACCCCGCCGCGGCTGCCCTCGCGGGGGAATTCCAGCCCCCATGGCGGCTGTTCGGCACACCGGGGAGGGAGTTCCTGCTCCTCCACCCCACCTGTCCCAGCACCGACCCCGGAGGTACCGATGCCGCAGCCCGACGCTGACACCACTCCCCGCCGTTTCCTCGCCATCTGCGGCAGCCTGCGGGCCAAGTCCCTGAACAAGGCCGTCGCCCGGACGGCCGTCGCGCTCTGCGAGGCGCCCGACTCGGTGACCCTCTACGAGGGGCTCGGCCTGCTGCCGTTCTTCAACCAGGACGTCGAGCAGTCCGCCCCGCCGGAGTCGGTGCTGGAGCTGCGGCGGCAGATCGAGGAGTCGGACGGCGTACTGATCGTCAGCCCCGAGTACGCGCACGGCACTTCTGGCGTGCTGAAGAACGGCCTGGAGTGGATCGTCGGCGGCGGTGAGCTCACCGACAAGCCCACCGCGATCGTCACGGCCTCCCCCGGCATCACCGGCGGCGACCGCGCCCAGGCCTGGCTCAAGGAGACCCTGGAGGTGATGGGCGCCCGCATCCTCCCGGAGTCGATGCCGATCCCGGTCGCCGGCCCCAAGATCACCGACGGCCTGGTCACCGACCCCGCGACCCTCGACGGCCTGCGCGCCGTCCTCGCCGCCCTGACCAAGGCCGCAGACGAGGCCGCCGCAGAGGCGGAGTAGTCGCCGGTCAGGGGCGCCGGGCGGAGCGCCAGGTGGCGAACAGGCCCGCCCCGACACCGGTCACCGAGGTGAGACCGGTCGGCCCGGCGACGGTGAAAACCACCGTCGCCAGGATGATCAGCGCCACCAGACCGACCAGGTCGAGCCACCGATCGTGTCCGGGCGGCCGGACGGGTTCCGGCGGCGGGCAAGGGGTGTACGCGGTGGTCTCGTAGTCGTCCATGCCACCAAGTGCAGCACCGCTCCGACCTGCTCGGAAGGATCTGCGGACGGACCCGTACCGACCCGGCCGAGAGCGGCCGTTGCCGGATGCCGCCACTGTCCGGGCGCACCCGGTGGCGTCCGGCACTGTCCGGCGACCGGTCCCGCGACCGGTCCCGCGACCGGCGCAGCATCGTGGCTCGGCGACATTCCCGAAGCCCGTCCGGGCTGCCGGCCCACGGCCTACGGTGTATCTCACACATCGTCAGAGGAGCGCCGATGGCCGACCTGCCCACGGAAGCAGCTCGCAGCCTGCCAGAGGACTACCCCACGGCACGCATCGCTTTCGCCCAGGAGCTGACCGGCCTGTGGAACGGCTGCGGCAGGCCCACCCTCCGGGGCGACATCGCCAAGGAGACGGGTCTGGCGGCCTCCGTGATCAGCGATGCCATCAGCGGGAAGTACCTGCCGAAGCGGGACAACCTGCTCGCCATCGTCCGGGCCCTCTACGAACACGAGACCGGTCAGCCACTGGACGACACGGACGAGCGGCTCAGGCGTTGGCGCTCACGCTGGGAGGAGGTCTCCCGGCTGCAGATCGAGTACCGGCGAACGTACGGCAGCCTCCGGCAGCCCCCGCCGCGTGTCCGGCCCCCGGCCCGCGACGCCCGTGCACTGCCGTCCTCCGCCACCCTCCTCGAACTCGAGGCTGCAAAGGGGGAGGTGCAGGAGCAGCTGTCCGAGATCGGTGACCAGGAGACGGCGACCAGCCACGAACTCCTGGCCGCCATCGCGGTCCGCGACGGGGTCAAGGACGCGATCGACCGCCTGGCGCAGCAGCTCGCCCAGGAGCGCAGCGACAAGGACAGGCTGCGCCGCGAGATCACCGCGCTGGAGCAGGAGCGGAACGATCTCAACCAGCGGATCTTCCACCTGAACCAGGAGCTGCTCCTGATGCGGGAGGAGAAGCTCGGCCTGACCCAGGAGGAGAGCACGCTGAACGACAGGCGCGCCGAGCTCTACTTCGCCTGGGCCCGCTCGGAGGAGAACGCGGCCACGGTCAGACAGCTGAACGATCGGATTCAGCTCCTCACAGCGCAGATCGCCGACAGCGAGCGCAGGCGCCTGGCCGCGGATCAGCTCATCAGAACCCTGCTGCCGCCCCGACCCGGCGGCCGGTAGGGTCTTCGGATGAACTCAGGATTCCGCCTGGTGGAGATCACCACCGACAACATCGAGGCCGCCCTCGAACTCTCCGTACGTCCCGACCAGGAGGGCCTGGTGCACCCGGTCGGGCACTCGCTCGGGCTGGCGTACGCGTTCGGGGAGACGGCCTGGCCCCGGCTGGTCATGGACGGCGAGGAGATCGTCGGCTTCGTGATGGCGTTCATCGGGGTGCCCTTCGAGGCCGACCCGCCCGGGGTCTCCCGGGCCGGGCTGTGGCGGCTGAACGTCGGGGCCGAGCACCAGGGGCGCGGGGTCGGCCGGTTCGCGGTCGAGCAGGTCGCCGAGGAGCTGCGCCGACGCGGCTGGGAGCGGCTCACCACCTCCTGGCACGTCGCCGACAACGGCCCGGAGCCGTTCTACCGCCGACTCGGCTTCCGGCCGACCGGCGAGATGACCGGCGACGAGGTCGTCGGGGAGCTGGATCTGCTCGGGGCGCCGGACCTGCAATAACCCGGTGCAATAACCCGATGCAATAACCCGGTGCGGCCCGGGGAGCGCTCGGCTAATCTCCGGGCCATGAACTGGCTCCCTGCTGACTTCGTCCACCCCGTCCGTGTCGCCGTCGGCGACGGTCACCACCTGCGCCCGATCTCGGGGGCCGACACCGAGCTCGACTACCCGGCGGTGATGGGGTCGCGGGAGCGGCTCTGGTCCATCTACGGCGAGGCCTGGGGCTGGCCGCCGGCCAGCATGACGTACCAGCAGGACTACGACGACCTGGTGCGGCACGCGGACGAGATCGAGGCCCACAAGTCCTTCAACTACGCGCTGTTCGACAACGCGGGCACCGAGCTGCTCGGCTGCGTCTACATCGACCCGCCGGAGAAGACCGGCTTCGACGCCGAGATCTCCTGGTGGGTGGTGGACGGGCAGGTCGGCACCGACCTGGAGCGCACCCTCGACGCGCTCGTCCCGCGCTGGCTGTCCGAGGAGTGGCCGTTCGAGCAGGCCGCCCTGATCGGCCGTGAGATCAGCTGGCAGGACTGGTCGGCACTACCCGACCGTGCCCGGACCGGGGCCGGGGCCGGTCAGGCCTGAGTCGCTCGGGCCCGGGGCGGGGCTGCCCGGCCCAGGGCCCACCGGCCCGGCGGGCTCCGGCGGCACAGGCACCGACGTCGGCACCGGCCTGACGGCGTCCGGCTCCCTCCGATGCATGGAGAGCGCCGTGTTCGACATCGACTTGATGCCGAAGTAGGCCGTGGTCATGGTGCCGATGGCCGTGAAAGCACTGGTCAGGACGGCGGCGATCTCGGTGCCGTTCGTGGTGTCGCCGCTCAGCCGGAGCCAGAAGACGCCCAGCACCGCAGCCACCGCGATCGCCACGTCACTGCCCAGCACCACCAACATTCCCGCCTTGGCACGAGCCCGCTCCAGCTGGTCCGTACTTGTCACCGGGTCGTTGTTCTTCTCCGTCGGCATACCTGCCCCCAGAGGCGCTCCGGACCACCGAATCGGGTCACGGGATGGGTCACGGGTTCACATTCTCACCGTACGCCCGCCCCTCACCGCCCGCGCGTGGTCCGGAGCGGTGGCTCAGCGGTAGGCCGACTCGCCCGTGATGGCCTCGCCCAGCACGAGGGTGTGGATCTCGGACGTGCCCTCGTAGGTGAGGACGGACTCCAGGTTGTTGGCGTGCCGCAACACCGGGTACTCGGTGGTGATGCCGTTCGCGCCGAGGATCGTCCGGGCCGAGCGGGCGATCTCCAGCGCCGTCCGGACGTTGTTGAGCTTGCCGAAGCTGATGTGCGCGGGGCGGCACTGCCCGGCGTCCTTGAGGCGGCCGACCCGCAGGGCGACCAGGTAGGACTTCTCGACCTCCAGCATCATGTCGACCAGCTTGGCCTGCGTCAGCTGGAAGCCCGCGATCGGCCGGTCGAACTGGATGCGGGTCTTCGCGTAGTCCAACGCTGTGGTGTAGCAGTCGCGGGCGGCGCCGACGGTGCCCCAGAGGATGCCGTACCGGGCCTCGCCGAGCGAGGAGAGCGGCCCGCGCAGACCCTCGACCCCCGGCAGCACGGCGTCGGCCGGCAGCACCACCTCGTCGAAGGCCAACTCGCTGGTGACGGAGGCCCGCAGGGAGAGCTTGCCGTGCACGTCACGCGCGGTCAGGCCGGGCGTACCGCGCGGCACCACGAAGCCCCGGACGCCGCCCTCGGTCTGCGCCCAGACCACCGCGACGTCGGAGATGCTGCCGTTGGTGATCCACATCTTGGTGCCGGAGAGCACCCAGTCGGTGCCCTTGCGGCGGGCCCTGGTCAGCATGTTGGCCGGGTCGGAGCCGAAATCCGGCTCGGTCAGCGCGAAGCAGCCGATCGCCCGCCCGGCGGCCAGCTCCGGCAGCCACTGCTGCTTCTGCTCCTCCGAGCCGTACGCGTGGATCGACCGCATCGCCAGCGAGCCCTGGACGGAGACGAAGCTGCGCAGCCCGGAGTCGGCGGCCTCCAGCTCCATGCAGGCCACGCCGTAGGCGACGGCCGAGGAGCCGGTGCAGCCGTAGCCGTCGAGGTGCATCCCGAGCACGCCCAACGCGCCCAGCTCGGGGGCGAGTTCACGAGCCGGGAAGACGCCCTGCTCGAACCACTCGCCGACGTACGGCCGGATCCGCTCGTCGGCGAACTTCCGGACGGTGTCACGGATCAGCCG
Organism: Kitasatospora sp. McL0602; assembly: GCF_052076145.1. Taxonomy (NCBI): domain Bacteria; kingdom Bacillati; phylum Actinomycetota; class Actinomycetes; order Kitasatosporales; family Streptomycetaceae; genus Kitasatospora; species Kitasatospora sp. McL0602. The sequence goes on from NZ_CP197246.1 coordinate 1,150,285, forward strand.
CTCCTCGTCGGTGAGCAGGTCACCGACGGCGAGCAGGTCGGCCGGGTCGAGGCGGGCAGGGGTGGTTGCCATGGCGGGACTCCTCGGAACGGATGTGCGCGGAAGGGATCGCGCGGGCGGAGCGGCGGCCGGTGGGCCGCGGCGACGAGTATCGCGCACCGGGCCCCCGGCCGGGTACGAGACGCTGCCCACACCTCTTCGTGCCGGGGCTCTTGACGCGGGCACGGCCAACTGGTTCTCTCTTCCGCATGTCCGCAGCAGTTAGGAAACTTTCCTAACGTGGCGCCATGCACCACCCTCCGTACCCCCCAACTCCCCACGGACCGGTGAACCATGACCTCTCGCACCCTGCTCCGCCCGCTGCTCACCCTCGCCACCACCGCCGCCCTGGCGGCGGGCGGCCTCGCCCTCGCCCCGGTCGGCCAGGCCGCCACCACGGACCCGGTCGGCCTCAACGCCCCGTACGAGTACCTCGGTTGGGGCAACCCGCAGAAGCCGACGGACATCATGGCGGCAAGCGGCGCCAAGCAGCTGACGCTCGCCTTCATGCTCAGCGACGGCGGCTGCAACCCCAAGTGGGACGGCACCCGGGCGCTGACCGGCGGCAGCGACCAGTCCGCGATCAACAGCATCCGGGCGGCCGGTGGCGACGTGGTGGTCTCCTTCGGCGGCTGGAGCGGCAACAAGCTGGGCGAGAAGTGCAGTTCGGCGTCCGCCCTGGCCGGCGCGTACCAGAAGGTGATCGACGCCTACAGGCTCAAGGCGATCGACATAGACATCGAGAACACCGAGGTGGCGAGCGCGACGGTGCGCCAGCGGGTGGTCAGCGCGCTGAAGACCGTGAAGGCCGCCAACCCCGGCATCAAGGCGTACGTCACCTTCGGCACCACCCCCACCGGCCCGGACTCCAGCGGCACCGACCTGGTGAAGAAGGGCGCAGCGACCGGCGTCGCCGTCGACGGCTGGACGATCATGCCGTTCGACTTCGGCAGCCACAGCGGCTCGATGGGCTCGGTGACCACCAAGGCGGCCGACGGCCTCAAGGGCGTGGTGGCCTCCGCGTACGGCTACGACTCGGCGACCGCCTACCGCCACATCGGGATCTCCTCGATGAACGGCGCCACCGACGAGGCCGACGAGTCGGTCTCCACCGCGGACTTCACCACCATGCTCAACTACGCCACCACCCACCACCTGGCCCGGTTCACCTTCTGGGCCGTCAACCGCGACCGCCCGTGCGGCTCCGGCGAGTCCGCCGGCGACAGCTGCAGCGGGATCGGCCAGTCCGCGTACGCCTTCTCCAAGATCGTCGCCAAGTACCACGGCTGACCCGCGCCACCCCGCGACCGCAACCCCGACCGCAACCCCGACCGCAACCCCGACCAGGGCCCGACTTGTCGAATATCGATATGCCCCTGTACCTTCGGCATATCGAAAGTCGATGGGGAGGGAAGCAATGAACACGCGACTCACGAGGGCTCTGGCCTCGGTGACCTTTGCGCTGGCAGTGCTCAGCGGGCTGACTTTCGTCGGCACGGCCGGCGCACACCTGCTCGACGACGGGGCAGTCTGCGCGCAGACCGACTTCTGGCGCAACGCCACCCTGGCGGACCAGCTGTCGGCGGGCACGGGCGTGACGATGTCCAGCACTGCGACACGGCTCTGCCAGGAGAGTCCGTCGGCGGGGCAGCGCGTCGCCGACCTCGGCGGCGAGCTGCCCTGGCTGCTGTTCGGTGCGCTCGCGCTGCTGCTCTTCTCCCGGCTGCTCAAGGCCGTTCTGCTGCAGGGGCCGTTCACCGACGCGGTGGCGCAGCGGCTCTCCGTGCTCGGCTGGTTCATCACCGCCGGCACGCCGCTGGCCGCCCTCGTCGTCGGCTGGTCGCAGTCCTGGCTCGTCGGGAGCATGGCGCCGACGGTAGGCTCCGGGCCGACGCTCTCCGGACCACTGGTGCTCGTCCTCCCCGGCCTCGCCGCGGTGATCATGGGGAAGATCATGCGCGAGGGTGTGCGCATGCGAGAGGACCTCGAAGGGACCATCTGATGCCCGAAGAGGAACCGCACGCGATCCGGGTCCACCTCGACCGCCTGCTCGCCGAGCGCGGCATGACACTGACCGAGCTGTCCGCTCAGGTGGGCATCACCGTCGTCAACCTCTCCGTGCTCAAGAACGACCGGGCCAAGGCCATCCGCTTCTCGACGCTGTCGAGGATCTGCGAGGTCCTGCAGTGCCAGCCGGGAGACGTGATCACCCACGACCCCGGCGAACCTGCCTGAGGGCTACCCCCGGGGCTGCCGCTCGGGGCTACCGCTTGGCCGCGAGGGCTGCTTCGGCGAGGTTGTCCCAGTGGGCGGCCGAGGCGTGCGGCACACAGACCCAGTCCTTCATCGGGCGGCCACCGGCCGGGTCGAAGAGGTGGGCACCCGGGAGGCGCATCGCCTCCTCGAAGGCCGGGGCGTCGCGGCCCAGGCGGCAGACCAGCTCGCCCTGGTGGAGGCCCGCGAAGGCCTTTCCGGCCGGGTCCTTGAGGCAGGGCATGCCGAACATCTGTGACCGCCGGGCGCCGCGCGGCGCCAGCTCCTCGGCGATCTCCTCGTAGCGGGCGGCCGCGTCCGTGTTCTCCGTCATGGGGCCATCCTGCCGTCCGGCCGGGGCCGCCGCCGGGCGCCACGACCGGCCGGATCTGTCGGCGAATCAAATGAGTGGTGTCACAGCGGCGTTGGCGGGAACCATGGACTCATGAGACTTCCGAAGCCACTGCACATCTTCAACGAGGGGCTGGCCTTCATCCTGGAGGTCGCCGCCCTGGCCGCGCTCTGCTGGTGGGGCTTCAGCACCGGCAGCAACGTGGGCGTCCACCTGCTGCTGGGGCTCGGCACGCCGGTGCTGGCGGCGGTGGTCTGGGGGATGTTCGCCGCACCCAAGGCCCGCTTCCAGGTGCCGCTGTCGGGTGTCCTGACGGTCAAGTTCCTGGTGTTCGCGAGCGCCACCGTCGGCCTCTGGGTGATCGACCGGCACACGCTGTCCCTGGTCTTCGGGGTGGTTGCCCTGATCAACACGGCGGTCGCGACCACCGACCGTCAGGCGCTGGTGAACCAGCGGTTCTGAGCCCCGCGCCCCGCCCTCCCCACGGCACGACGAACGGCACGACGAACGGCGAAACGCAGAGGCGCAGCCCGGCCACGATCGGTTAGAGTCGCGCGTCTGCCGAACAGCTGTGTGCGGTGGCCACGCACCCTGGGAGGGGATCTCGATGCCGTCGGACGAGGACGCGGACGGGCAGGGCGGGCAGCCCGGCCCCGCGCCGGCCTTCAGCCTGGACAAGCCCGCCGTGGCGCCGCAGCCGGCCTCCGACGACCCGTGGGCCGTCCGCACCCCGCCCCCCGGCGGCGAGCAGCTCGGCGCCGTGCCCGCCGACTCGATACCCGCCGGGTACCCGGCCCCCGGCGGATACCCGGTGGCCCCGGGCTACCCGCAGCCGGCCGGGTACCCGTACTGGCAGGCGCCGCCCGGTCCGCCCACCGGCTACAACGGGTACGCCATCACCTCGCTCGTCACCGGCCTGCTCGGCATCGCCTGCTTCCTGTGGGTCGCCGCCATCGCCTTCGGCATCGCCGCGCTCCGGCAGATCCCGCAGCGCAACCAGAAGGGCCGGGGCATGGCGATCGCCGGCATCGTGGCAGGCGTGGTCTGGCCGGTGGTAGGCGTGGTGCTCACCGCCGGCCTGCTGATCGCCCACCCGGGCACCGGCTCCCACCGGTTCGACCCGCTCGGGCCGGCCGGCGGCCCCGCCGGGTCGGTCAGTGTCTTCGAGCTCAGGCCGGGTGACTGCTTCGACCGGCTCGACCACGACCCGACCAGCGTCACCCAGGTGACCACGCAGCCCTGCTCGCTCGCGCACGACGGCGAGGTCTTCGGCTCGGCCGCGATCGGCTCCGTCGGCTACCCCGGGAAGGCCGAGCTGATCAAGCAGGCCGACAAGGGCTGCGCCGACCTCGTCGACTCGTACGCGATGGACCGCGAGGCGCTGCCCGACAGCGTCGACCTGCACTTCTTCTACCCGGACGAGACGAGCTGGAAGCAGCTGGACGTCCACACGGCGACCTGCATCTTCGTCAGCGGCGACGCCCGGCTGACGGGCAGTCTCCGGCGGGACGGATCGACGCTGACCGGCGAGCAGCTGGCCTACCTCCAGGCGCTGCACCACGTGGAGATCGCACTCGACAAGCAGCCGGACGGGCGGGTCTCCGACCATCCGCAGGCGTACCGCGCCTGGGCGGAGCTGGTCGCCGACGGGCTCGCCGAGGAGATCCGGCAGCTGTCGGAGGCGAGCTGGAGCCACGGCTCGGCCGATCCGGTCGCGGGCCTGCTGGCGGACCTGCGGCAGTCCCTGCCGCACTGGCAGTCGGCCTACCGCTCCACCGACAACGCCACTCTGATCGCCGAGATCGGTGAGGCGATCGACCACCCGGACGACGCCCTCACCAAGGCCGTCCGCGCGGGCCTGGGCCTTCCTCCGGCCGTCACCACCCACACCGTCCGGCCGGCCGACCCGAGCGGCAGCCCGAGCTCCGAGGCCAAGCCGGTCTGACCTCCGGGCACCCGGCCGGCCCAGGGCGGGAATAGCCGTGACGGCTGCGCGGCTCTGGTGCTCAGGAGGTGCGACCGATCATGAGCGACGAGCAGGAGTACCGGGTCGAGCACGACTCGATGGGCGAGGTGCGGGTGCCCGTCCGGGCGAAGTGGCAGGCCCAGACGCAGCGGGCCGTGCAGAACTTCCCCGTCTCGGGGCAGCGGCTGGAGCCCGCCCACATCGCGGCGCTGGCCCGGATCAAGGCAGCGGCCGCGGTGGTCAACGGCCGGCTCGGGGTGCTGGACGCGGAGACCGCGGAGGCCATCCGGTCGGCGGCCGAGGAGGTCGCGGCGGGCCGTTGGGACGAGGAGTTCCCGGTCGACGTCTTCCAGACCGGCTCGGGCACCTCGTCCAACATGAACGCCAACGAGGTGATCGCGACGCTCGCCACCGAGCGGCTCGGCCGCCCGGTGCACCCGAACGATCACGTCAACGCGAGCCAGTCCTCGAACGACGTCTTCCCCTCCTCGATCCACATCGCCGCCACGGCGGCCGTCACGGGTGAACTCGTCCCGGCGCTGGAGCACCTCGCCGAGGCGCTGGAGGCCAAGGCGGCGGAGTTCGCCGAGGTGGTGAAGTCGGGGCGTACGCACCTGATGGACGCCACGCCCGTCACGCTCGGGCAGGAGTTCGGCGGGTACGCGGCGCAGGTCCGGTACGGCGTCGAGCGGCTGCGGAGCACGCTGCCCCGGGTCGCCGAGCTGCCGCTGGGCGGCACCGCCGTCGGCACCGGCATCAACACCCCGCCCGGCTTCTCCGCCGCCGTGATCGCCGAGGTCGCGGCGACGACGGGCCTGCCGCTGACCGAGGCTCGGGACCACTTCGAGGCGCAGGGCGCCCGGGACGGCCTGGTGGAGCTGAGCGGGCAGCTGCGCACCGTCGCGGTCGGCTTCACGAAGATCGCCAACGACCTGCGCTGGATGGGCTCCGGCCCCCGCACCGGCCTCGGCGAGATCAACCTGCCGGATCTCCAGCCCGGCTCCTCGATCATGCCCGGCAAGGTCAACCCGGTGCTGCCGGAGGTTGTCCTGATGGTCGCCGCCCAGGTCGTCGGCAACGACGCGACGGTGACCCTCGCGGGGGCGAGCGGCAACTTCGAGCTCAACGTGATGCTGCCGGTGATCGCGCGCAACGTGCTGGAGTCCGTCCGCCTGCTCGCCGCCGCCGCCCGGCTGCTGGCCGACCGCACGGTCGACGGCATCACCGCCAACGTGGAGCGGGCCCGCGAGTACGCCGAGTCCTCGCCCTCCGTCGTCACCCCACTGAACCGGTTCATCGGCTACGAGGAGGCCGCGACGGTGGCGAAGCAGGCACTGGCCGAGCGGAAGACCATCCGGCAGGTGGTGCTGGAGCGCGGGTACCTGGACCAAGGCCTGCTGACAGCGGCCCAGTTGGACGACGCACTCGACGTCCTGCGGATGACGCGGCCTCAGAAGGGGTAGCGCCTGTCTTCCGCTCGGCCCGGAGCGGCTATCCGCCCGCCCGGGAGCGACGGAGGCCGGCCATCGTCATCGTCATCCCGACGGCGGCCATGGCGAGGCAGACCATCACTCCGCCGGTGATCGTGTTCGTCAGGATGGTCCGCCGCACGTGCGCTCCGCCGTTGATGGCCCACGGAGCGATGACGGTCCAGGCGCCGATCAGCGTGGCAGCCCAGGCCCGAGCGTGGGTGCGCTCGTAGGCGGAGCCGTACCCGGCCATCAGGACGGTGTAGGCGAGACCGAGGATCAGGTTGCAGACGGTCAGGGTGGAGAAGGCGGTGTAGCCGACCACCCAGGGTGAGACAGCCAGGAAGAGACCGGCGCTGATGGCCAGCGCCTCGACGGCCTGCGCCCGCGGTGTTGACACCGCTCGCTCGGCCCGGTCACGCAGTTCGATGATGTCCGGGTGGTGCTCCATGCTCATCGGAAGCTGGGTCGACACCGGGACCACCTCCTCAACCTCAGTAACGTGGCAGGCGCATGCCCACTACCCATTCTGTGCCATAAATAACACTTCGTCCCCTTTTGTGGCACGGGTTTGCGCGGAGCCTCGGGTCCGTCAGGGCGCGGCCACCCGCAGGGTCGAGCCGGAGCCCAGGAAGCAGCCCAGCTCGGCCGCCTCCGCCGCCAGCGCGGACCGCACCGGAGCGGGGAGCGGGGCGAACGGCTCGACCACCAGCTCGGCGCCCGCCCGCCGCCAGGTGCCCAGCACCCGCCCGTCCGCCACCACGGCGGGCCGGATCTGCCCGCCCCCGGCGTTGATCCGCTTGGCGAACCGCTGGTCCAGCATCAGCGCCCGGTCGCGGTAGCCGAGCAGGTAGCCGTCGTACGCACCGAGCAGCCGGACCAGCGGCGGTCCGGGCGGAGGCTCCGCCGCACCCGCCGTGCCCGCCGCGACGTACTGGCCGGGCGCGACCTCCCGCAGCGCGGCCCGCTCGAACTCCCGGCGCGCCCGCGTCAGCGGCAGTGCCGACCACCCCGCGAAGTCCTCCGGCCCGGCCGGGCCGAACGCGGCGACGTACCGCTCCACCAGCTCCCCGAGCTCCATAGGCTCCGCCGCGCCCGGCCCGGTCAGCACGTACCCGGGCTCGCGCGGGCCCACGTCCGCACCCCGGTGGAGCAGGCCCCGGGCCGCCGCGAGCATCACCAGGTGCGCCGGGGCCTGCCCCTTCGGGTCGACCCCGGCGCCGCGCTCGTTCAGCTCCGCGATCAGCTGCGCGCGGCCGAGCGGCCCGTCCGCGAGCACCTCCGGCAGCGCCGCCAGAGCCCGGCGGCAGACCTCCTCCGTCAGCCCGAGTTGCCGCCTCCGGCCCGCGTACGCCGCCGCGTTGCGCTCCCCGAACAGCGCCACCATCGGCCGCAGGTCCGCCGCCGCGACGAGGTGCAGCGTGCCGCGCATCAGCCAGCTGCTCACCGCCTCCCCCGCCGCAGCCGCCCGCCCCACCGCCTCCTCGTCCCGCAGCCCGCGCGCCCGCAGCCCCAGCCGCACCGCCCCCGCGTCCTGCGCCTGCACCCCGACCACCCGCCGGGCGATCTCCGCCACCCCGCCCCCGGACGGCCCGAACTGCGCGTGCATCCGCCACCGAAGGATCTCCGCATCACCAGTCACGGCACCACCTTGCCGCACAGGGCCGCCCGAGGCCGTCCGTGTTGTGACTGTCGGCGATAGTTGGCGGTTGTCAGCGATAGTTGGCGATCAGGGTTCCCGTCGCTGTCAGTGACAGTCCGCCTTGGTTGAATCAGCGGATGAGTGAAACCTCTGTCGACCTGGGAGTCGTCACCGCGCCATCCGGTGTGCTGGTCCTGGGCATGGCTGGCTGGATCGATCACTGGTCCGAGCTCGGCGACCCGTTGTCCGTGCGGGCACTGGCCGCGGCGAAGCAAGGTGGCGGCCACCTGCACGAGCCTGCGGACGGCCCGAGCCGGGATTGGTCCTGCGAGGCGGTCGCGGTGCCGGCCGCTGCCGACCGGCCGCTGAAGGTGCGCGCCGAAACGGGGGAGTCGTACGACGGGCCGGTCGTCACGGTCCTGGAGGTCGACCTCGGCGTGCCCTGGCCGGGCGACCCCGACGGAGAGCCGATCCGACTCGGTGACCTGCCGATCGACCGGTGCGGCATGGTCCTCGGGGACGCCCGCGCCCTCGACTCGTTCGTCGGGCTGCCGGGTGAGTCGATAGACGGACTCGCCGACGTCACGTACTGGGGGAAGTACGAGGACGAGGCCCACGCCCGCTTCGGCGGCGAACGGACACCCCAGTACGAGGTCGAGGGGCCCTACGGGCGCCTCGACCTCCCCCTACGCGAAGCCCACGAGTTCGCCAGTCAGCTCCAGAGCTGGTTGGCGGATGGGCCCCGAATCGGCCTGGTGGTCTCCGTGGACGCGCACACCCACTTCCACCTCCTCGACCGGGCCGGCCAGACTCACCCCCTGCTCGCCGGACAGATTGAGATCGGCGGATGTCAGGTCCTGGGCCTGGGCTGGGATCCCGGCGACCACTCCATGCGCCACCACGGCGAACGAGCCTGGAATCAGGTCTACGCAGTCACTCTCGAACAGCGCGGCACCACCACCCTGCTGCGTTGGACGATTCCCGCAGAAGGAGAAGAACCCGAGTAGACAGCTCGGGTGCCAGGACACTGCGGGGCTGGGCCCTACTGCCTCCGGTGTCACCGGAAACGGATAGCCTCCGGCAAGAAGGGGCGGCTGACAGGCGTGGACGTGAACATCGAGGAGATGCTGGACCGGCTCGGCGCGGTGATCGGGCCGCCGCCTGCGGACGGCGTGGTCCCGGTCCCGTGGGAGCTGGGGCCCGAGGCGCTCGGTTTCCAGCTGCCCGCGGACTACCGGGCGTTCGCCGACCGGTACGGGATGGTCAGCATCATGGACGAGCTACACATCTACACACCATCGGAAGCGCCCAGTCCCCAGATCGGGCAGCCGCTCGGCTTTGAGGGGTTCCTGTACAACACGACGGAGCCCTACGGATACTGCGCCTGGCTGGCCGAGGTCTACCGGGACGGGGACTTCGACGAGTGCCCGTATCCGCTGTTCCCGGCCGAGGGAGGCTTGCTGAAGTGGGGCAACAACTACAACTCGGACCATTTCTTCTGGCTGATGCGTGGCCCGGACCCGGACCGGTGGCTGGTCGCTGCCAAGTTCCACTCGATGCGGGAGTGGGACCTGTTCGAGGGCGGCTTCCTGGAGTTCCTGCTGGCGGCGGTGACGGAACAGTATCCGTACCACGGGGACGTCGTCCCGGACGGGCTGAAGCAGGCCGGTGACGGCCGTGCTTATCGTTTCAAGGGTGACTGGTCGAAGAACCTTCGGGAGTGAGCCCGCGGACACGGTCAACGACACGCTCTGGGACGATCACGCCAAAGCGCTCGCCACTCCTACCCGGTCAAGTGACTACGGTTCGTAATCAATACGAAGAACGTCCGCCAACTACCGCTGACAGGAACCGCCAACTAGCGCTGCCAAGCCACCCGGTCATCTGCGCGCACGCCTGTGGCCTCCGCCAACTATCGCTGACGGTCACACGTGTGAAGTGACTCGCATCTCACCGCCTGTCATTGCCTATGCAACTCGTTGCATAGGAGGATGCCGGTATGGCCCTCGAACACGCGATCCTCGTCTCCCTGCTGGAACAGCCCGGCTCCGGGTACGAGCTGGCGCGGCGGTTCGACCGGTCGATCGGGCGGTTCTGGACGGCGACACACCAGCAGATCTACCGCGTGCTGCGCCGGATGGAGGCCGACGGCTGGGTCGCGGTCGAGGAGATCGCGCAGGGCGGGCGGCCGGACAAGAAGGTCTACGAGGCCGCCGGGCCGGGCCGGGAGGCGCTGGCCGGCTGGCTGCGCGAGCCCGTGGAGCCGGAGACCGTGCGGCACGAGCTGGCCGTCAAGATCCGGGCGGCCGCCTTCGACGACCCGGGCGCCCTGATCTCCGAGGTCGAGCGGCACCGGGAGGCCCACGCCGCCCTGCTGACCCGCTATCTCAGCGGCGAGCAGCGCGACTTCCCCGATCTCGAACACCTCGACGCGCAGCAGGAGTTGCAGCACGTCGTTCTCCGCGGCGGCATCGAGTACGAGCGGATGACGCTGGCCTGGCTGGACGACGTGCTCGCCACCCTGCGCCGCCTCGCCACCTCGGCCGAACAATCCAACTGACCCTCTCTCCCCAGGAGTTACGTTGCTCTTCAACCCGCGCACCTACGACCCCGCGCAGTTCGACGACACCACCCGCCGCCTGCTGCGCGCCACCGTCGACTGGTTCGAGTCCCGGGGCAAGAAGGCGCTGATCGACACCTACATCGACCGCGCCTGGTACGGGGACTTCCTGGAGTTCGCCGCGAAGGAGGGCCTGTTCGCCGAGTTCCTGACGCCCTCCTCCGCCGACCCCCAGAAGCGCTGGGACACCGCGCGGATCGCCGAGCTGAACGAGATCCTCGGCTTCTACGGCCTGGGCTACTGGTACACCTGGCAGGTCACCATCCTGGGCCTCGGCCCGGTCTGGCAGAGCGAGAACGAGGCCGTCAGGGCTCGCGCCGCCAAGCTCCTGTCGGAGGGTCACGTGATGGCCTTCGGGCTGTCCGAGCGCAGCCACGGCGCCGACATCTACTCGACCGACATGATCCTCACCCCGGCCGGCGAGGGCGCCGACGGCAAGATGACCTTCACGGCCAACGGCTCGAAGTACTACATCGGCAACGGCAACGTGGCCGGCCTGGTCTCGGTCTTCGGCCGCCGCTCGGACGTCGATGGCCCCGAGGGCTACGTCTTCTTCGCCGCCGACAGCCGGCACGAGGCGTACCACCTGGTGAAGAACGTCGTGAACGCGCAGATGTACGTCAGCGAGTTCCGCCTGGACGACTACCCCGTCCGCGCCGAGGACGTGCTGCACACCGGCAAGCCCGCCTTCGACGCCGCGCTGAACACCGTCAACGTCGGCAAGTTCAACCTCTGCACCGCCTCCATCGGCATCTGCGAGCACGCGATGTACGAGGCCGTCACGCACGCCCACAACCGCGAGCTCTACGGCCAGAAGGTCACCGACTTCCCGCACGTGCGGCGGGAGTTGACGGATGCCTACACCCGCCTGACGGCGATGAAGCTGTTCAGCGACCGGGCCGTGGACTACTTCCGCACCGCCTCGCCCGAGGACCGCCGCTACCTGCTCTTCAACCCGATGACCAAGATGAAGGTCACCACCGAGGGCGAGAAGGTCATCGACCTGATGTGGGACGTCATCGCGGCCAAGGGCTTCGAGGCGGACACCTACTTCGACAAGGCCGCGCGCGACATCCGGGGCCTGCCCAAGCTCGAGGGCACGGTGCACGTCAACCTGGCACTGATCCTCAAGTTCATGGCCAACTACCTGTTCGCCCCGGCCGAGTACCCGGCCGTACCGAGCCGGCTGGACGCCACCGACGACACCTTCCTCTTCCAGCAGGGCCCGGCCCGCGGCCTCGGCGCGATCCGCTTCCACGACTGGCGCACCGCGTACGACAAGCACGCCCACCTGCCGAACGTCGCCCGCTTCCGCGAGCAGGCCGACGGCCTCTGCACCCTGCTGCTCACCCACGCACCGAGCGAGGCGCAGCAGGCCGACCTCGACTTCCTGCTGGAGATCGGCCAGCTCTTCGCGCTGGTCGTCTACGGCCAGCTGGTGCTGGAGCAGGCCGAGCTGACCGGCCTGGACGCCGACCTGCTGGACCACGTCTTCGACATCCTGGTCCGGGACTTCTCCGCCCACGCGACGGAGCTGCACGGCAAGACCTCGACCACCGAGGAGCAGGCCGCCTGGGCGCTCGCCAACGTCCGCCGCCCCGTCGCGGACACCGACCGCGCGGCCCGGGTCTGGGCCCAGGTCGAGGCGCTCTCGGGCGCGTACGAGATGCAGCCGTAGCGGCGGCTGCCGGCAGGCTCGTCGGGGGGCGCGGTACGCCGGTACCGCGCCCTTCGGCGTGCGCGGCTCCGGGACCGTGACCCCATGCACCCGGGACGTCGGCCCGCCGATCCTGAGGGGGTTACTGCCACCTTTCAGGGAGCCTGTCATGACCGCACCTACCGACCCTGCCGACCTCACCAAGTTCGCCGACCCGCTGCGCATCCCGCCGACCCTGCGGCCCGGCCCCGAGCTGACCGTCCGGCTGACCTCCGCCGAGGTGCAGCTGCACTCCGAGCTGCCGCCCACCCCGATGTGGACGTACGAGGGCAGCTTCCCCGGCCCGACCGTCGAAGTCCGGCGCGGGCAGCGGCTGCGCGTCGCCTGGGAGAACGGGATCACCACCCCCTACCCGGCGCAGGTCGGCAGGCTCCCGGCGATCACCGCGCCGCCCGCCGAGAACGTGCCGGGCATCGACCCGGCGCTGCTCGACCCGAAGGCCGCCGCCCTGCCCGCCTGGGCCGTCACCCACCTGCACGGCGCGGTGACCGGCGCCGGCCACGACGGCTGGACGGACAACGCGATCCTGGCCGGGGAGTCGCAGCTCTCCGAGTACCCGAACGACCAGCCCGCGACGGCCCTCTGGTACCACGACCACGCGATGGGCATCACCCGGCTCAACGTCAACGCCGGGCTGGCCGGCCTCTACCTCGTCCGGGACGAGGAGGAGGACGGGCTCGGGCTGCCGAGCGACGAGTTCGAGGTGCCGCTGGTGCTCTGCGACCGGAATCTGGCCACCGCGCCGGACGGCACCCCGACCGGGCAGCTGCTGTTCAAGACCGTCGGGCCGCTGCCCTTCGCCGGCCGCTACACCCTCGTCAACGGCGGCATCTGGCCGCACCACGACGTCCGGCAGCGCTGGTACCGCTTCCGCCTGCTGAACACCTCCAGCTCCCGCGCCTACCGCCTGCACCTGGTGGACGAGACCGGGCAGCGGGTGCCCGACGCGGCCTGGCAGATCGGCACCGACAGCGGCCTGCTCGGCGCACCGACCCCGCTCTCCCCGCAGGGCCTGACCCTCTCCCCCGCCGAACGGGCCGACCTGCTGGTCGACTTCCGCGCGCTGGGGGGCCGCACGCTGCGCCTGGTCAACTCCGCCCCGCAGCCCTACGACGGCCAGCCGATCGGCGACACCGACCCGGTCGGCGTGCCCAACCCGGCCAACCGGCTGCCCGACCCCGAGGTGCTGGAGTTCCGGGTCGCGCCGGACGCGGAGCCCGACCCCGACCCGTTCACCCTGCCCGCCGTGCTGGCGCAGTCGTACCAGCGGCTCTCCCACCAGACGCTGCCCGAGCACAACCACCGGGTGCTGATGCTCGGCCGCTCGCCCGCCGGGGTGTTCCAGCTCTGGGAGATGGCGGAGGTGCCGGACTCCGAGGTGCCGCCGGCCGGGACGGTGCGGGACGGCTACGTCCAGGTGCAGCAGGGCACCGGCCCCGTCCGGACCTATCGCAGGCTCTCCGCCGACTTCAACGACACGCTCAACTGGCGTGTCCGGCAGGACTCCTGGGAGCAGTGGACGATCATCAACCTGAGCATCGCCCTGCACCCGGTGCACATCCACCTGATCCGCTTCCAGGCCCTGACCAGGGCCGCCTGCGACGTCTCGGCCTTCCAGCAGGCCGAAGGCGGCACGACCATCGGCAAGCCCGTCACCTGGGACGCCGAAACCCCGATCGTCCCCGCCGACCAGGGCTGGAAGGACGTCATCAAGATCTGGCCCGGCGAACTCGTCCGGGTGGCCGGCCAGTTCACCGGCGCCACCGGCAGGTTCATGTACCACTGCCACATCCTCGACCACGAGGACGACGGCATGATGCGGCCCTTCACCGTCGCCCCCGGCGCCGTCATGGACGTCACCGGGATGGGCGGCATGGGCCCGATGTAGCGACTGCACACAACGGCCCGGCCGGTACGGAGATTCCGTACCGGCCGGGCCTTCAGGGGGGAAGTAAAGGGCTCAGTGCTTGGGCGGCGGCGTCTCACCGAACTGCATCACCGGGGCTGAGGGCTGCCCCTGGACCGGCTTCGGGTCACTGCCCGCGCCGCCGCCCGACAGCGAGACCGGCGCTCCGAGCTGGCAGCGCACCCAACGCACTGCCGCTCCGGCCACGGCCAGCGCACCGGCGACCGCCACGCCCTTCCGTGCGGATATCGATCCCATCGTGTCTCCAAACTTGGGGAACCGTTCGATGCCTCGACTATCGCCCCGGCACCGTCCCGACCACATGAGCCCGTCGTCCCAACTTCTCCCGGGACACCCGGTTACGCCAGACAGGCCCTAGGCGGGCCGGGGGAAGACCGCGCGGACGACGGCGCCCTGGAGGTCGTTCGCGGCGCTGAAGCGGCCGCCGAGCTCCTCCGCGCGCTCGGCCATCGACCGCAGGCCGACGCCCACGCCGTCGGCGTGCACCGGGAAGCCCGCGCCGTTGTCCTGCGCCTCGACCGTGACGTCCTGGTCGTCCACCCGGACCACCAGCCGGACGTCCGTGGCACCGGAGTGGCGGACGACGTTGTTGAGCGCCTCGCCGCTGATCCGGTAGATCGCCACCTCGACGGCCGCCGGGAGCGGCGGCAGCGGGTTGGGGGTGACATCGAGGGAGATCCGGACGGTGCTGGCGTTCAGGCGGTCGGCCAGCTGCCGCAGCGCGCCGGCCAGGCCCTCGCTGCCCAGGGCGGCGGGCGAGAGGCCGTCGGTGATCCGCCGCAGCTCGCTGATCGCCTGGCCGATCCCGGCCGAGACGCCCGCGAGCGGCGCTGCGGCGGCCGAGCCGCCGGGCACCCCGGCCACCACCGCGTCCACCTGGAGGCGCAGCCCGGAGAGCGCCGGGCCGAGGCCGTCGTGCAGGTCGTGCCGCAGGCGCCGCCGCTCCTCCTCGCGGGCGAGCACGAGCTGCTTCCGGCTGGCCTGGAGGTCCTCGTAGAGGCGCAGCGAGGCGATCGCGGGCGAGGCCTGGTCGGCGAGCAGCTGGAGCACCTCGCGGTCCTGCCGGTCCAGTGCGGGCTGCCCGGTGCGGGGCGAGACGTGCAGGTCGCCGATGGGCACGCCCTCGTACGTGAGCGGGAAGCTCTCGCCCTCGCGGTCGTGGGCTCCGAGCGCGGCGAGCTGCCGCAGCCCCGTCCGGCTCTCGACCCGGACGGCGGCGGCAGGCATCCCGAGCGAGCCGACGACGGTCTCGCAGAGCAGGGTCGGCGTGTCGGCGGGGTCGACGGTCTGCCGCAGGTGCTCGGCGAGGCTTCGGGCGACCTGGTAGGGCCGGGCGCGGTCGCCGTAGTAGTACCGGTCGACGGCCCGGAAGACCCGGGCGGCGGCCGGGCGCAGCAGGATGCCGACGGCCAGGGCGCCCATCACGCTCCACCACCAGGCCGCCCCCCGGCTGATCCCCGGGGAGAGCTCGTGCACCACGTACACGGCGGCGAAGACCACGAGGTACAGCGAGGCGCTGAAGGTGCAGGCGCCGAGCCAGCGGAGCGTGGACCTGTCCAGCGACAGCGACCTGTCCCGCTGGTAGGCCAGCACCAGGCAGGGGACGGCGACGGCAGGGCCGATCAGCGGCAGGAGGTTCAGGACCCACTCGGTCCGGACCTCCAGGTACCACGGGAGGGTGACCGTGACGGCCCAGGCCACGTACGGCAGCAGCAGCGCGGCCATCCGCGGGTGCGGACCGGGCGAGCGGTACCACCGGACCAGCGCGACCAGCAGGTTGACGGCGATGATGCCGGTGAAGATGTGCAGCCCGGTGCTGATGTACGCCTGCGGGTCACCGAGGACCTTGCTGAGCCCGTTCTCGATGCTGTCCCAGGCCCCGCCCGTCATGGGGTTGGGAAGGTCGAACCAGAATCGGCCGCCGACCGCCCCGAAGTAGCCCAGCGGCACCGCGGCGAGGCCGGTGACCACGGCGAACATCCTCGCCGGGCCCCGAGGCAGCTGCCAGTCGGGCAGCCAGAGGGAGTAGGCCATGACCAGGAAGGTGTTGACGAGCTCGAACGCGGTGCGGACGGCGGCGGTCGCGTCGAGGACCGCTCCGCCGGCCCCGGTCAGCAGCGCCGCCAGCGCGATCGCCAGGCCGAGCGACTTCAGCAGGCCGGCGGCCAGGAAGAGGACGCCGAGCAGGCCCGCCTTCCGGGCGATCAGCATCGCGGCCCCGAGCAGCGCGAAGCACTGGGCGAGGCCGAGCTGACCCCCGTAGTAGAAGTACAGGTAGCTGGCGTGGGGGTGGGCCACGGCCATCACGGCCCAGGCCAGGCCGCTCAGCAGGCTCAGCCCGCAGGCGGCCAGCGCCCACCGCTGTCGGGCCCGGCCGGCGGGGGTGGCGCGCGCGGCGGCGGCGACGGGAGCGCGGGGCGGGGCGGTCTGGCTCATGGCGACCCTCCTGGGACCTCGTGGCGGGCCCATCGTGCGTCGCCCGCTGTCCCAGGGGCGAGGGTTGGAGGTCCTGTCCCGGTCCGTGACAATCGGGCTCAGCTGTCGCCGAGGCCCATGTCGCGGGCTCGGGCGACGGCCTCGGCGCGGGTGGCGACGTGGAGCTTCTCGAAGATGTGCGTGACGTGGTTGCGGACGGTCTTCTCGGCGACGAAAAGCTCGCGGGCGATCCGGTGGTTGTCGAAGCCCCGGGCGACCAGCCCGAGCACCTCGGCCTCCCGGGCGGTGAGCGAGGGGAAGAGCTGCCCGGCCTCGCGCAGCCGGGTGCCGGCCAGCAGGGAGGTGATCCGGGTGGCGATCTCGGCGCCGAAGACGGCGCCGCCCGCCGCGACGGTGCGGACGGCGTGCAGCACCTCGTCGCGCCCGGCGCCCTTGACCAGGTAGCCGCGTGCCCCGGCCTGGAGGGCGGCGAGCAGGCTGCCGTCGTCGTCGGCCATGGTGAGCATCAGGACGGGCGCGGTCGGCACCCGCCCCGCGAGCTGCCTGGCCGCGTCGAGGCCGGAGCCGTCGGGCAGCGAGAGGTCCATCACGACCACGTCCGGCAGGCACTGGTCGACAGCATCCGCGACGGCCGCGACGGTCTCCGCCTCGCCGACCACCAACACGCCGTCGGCACTCTCCAGCGCGGCTTTGAGCCCCTCCCGGAACAGCGGGTGATCGTCGACGATCAGTACACGTACCGGCCGGGTGTCACTCTGCTGGTCATCCACCTGGCCGACACTACCAGTGATGGATTTATGACTTAGTGTGACATGCTGACAGGCGGGGGTGAACCGGGACGAACTGAGAGGTTCTGCCATGGCACTGACGATCCGACGGGCCTGCACGCTCGCACTCGCCGCCCTCCTCCTGCCGCTGGCCTCCCCCACTCGGGCCGCGCCCGCTCCGGCCGCTCCGGACGGCATCTCGTACGGCGCCGCGCAGCCGCTCGGCTCGGGCACCCTGCGGACGTACGCGGAGCTGGACGGCAAGCGGCCGGTCGCGGTCGGGGCGGTGTTCACCCGCAGCGCGCTCGACAACCTGCCGACGGAGCCGACAGACCGGCACCACTGCTTCGACGTCGACGGCGACGGCACGATCGACGACATGAAGGAGTGCACGGGCGGGCACGAGCACGTCCTCGACCTGCCGCCCGCGCTGCTGTCGCTGCCCGGCATGCCGCTGGAGTGGGCGCTGGTCAACTGGAGCCCGATGGGGCACGGACCGCCCGGGGTCTTCGACACGCCGCACTTCGACGTCCACTTCTACCTGCGACCGAAGAGCGAGCGGGACGCCATCCGGGCCGGCCGGTGCGGCATCCTGATCAACTGCGAGGACTTCAAGACCGCGACCGAGCCGATCGCGACCGAGTACCTCCCGGCCGACTACGTCGACAAGGGCATCGCCGAGACCGCCATGGGCAACCACCTCCAGGACCCGACCGCCCCCGAGTGGCACGGCGTCCCGTTCGTCCGGACGATGATCTACGGCGCGTACGACGCCCGGATCACCTTCCTGGAGCCGATGGTCACCCTGCGGGCGCTGCACCAGGCCGAGGCGGGCTCGGCGCAGTCCGAGTGCTCGGACATCAAGCAGCCGTCGGCCTGGCAGCAGCCGGGCTGGTACCCGCGCCAGTACTGCGTGCGGTACAGGGCCGAGGCCCAGGAGTTCACCGTCTCGCTGGAGGACTTCGCCCGGCACTGACCAGCCCCCGGGCCGCGAGGTAAGCGGTCGGTAAGCGGTCGGAAAGCGGCTTCTGTCAGGCTCGGTGCACCCGAGCCGCTCCGGGAAGGAGGTCGGGGGCCGCCCGCACGGGGGTCGGGCGGCCCCGGACCGAATCGGCCCCGACGGGCTCACGGCATCAGACGGGCTCACGGCATCAGCAGGACGGGCTTGACCACCTCGCCGGAGCGGGCCGCCTCGGCCGCCCGCTCGATCTCGGCGAAGGGGTAGACCCGGACCAGTCGGTCGACCGGCAGCCGCCCCGCCCGGTGCAGGGCGGCCAGCGCGGGCAGGAAGCGCGCGGGGACGGCCGATCCCTGGTTGACACCGACGATCCTGGGCGCCCGGCCGAGCAGCGCGGGGACGTCGAGGGCGACCTCGCTGCCCGCCGGCGGGGCGCCGACCACCCCGCAGGTGCCGCCGACGGCGAGCGAGTCGACGGCCTGCCGCAGCGCGCGCAGGTTGCCGCTGGTCTCCAGGGTGCGTTCGGCGCCCCGACCGCCGGTCAGGGCGGCGATCGCGGCGACCGGGTCCTCCGTGCGGGCGTCGACCACGGCCGTCGCGCCGAGCTCCAGCGCGAGCGCGAGCCGGGCGGGTTGCACGTCCACCGCGACGACGGCCGTGGCGGGCGTGAGCCGCGCCGCCAGCACGGCGGCGAGGCCGACCGCGCCCGCCCCGAAGACGGCCAGGGTGTCACCCGGTTCGGGCCGCAGCACCAGCAGCACCGCACCGGCGCCGGTCTGCACCCCGCAGCCGAGCGGCGCGAGCAGCTCGGGCGACACGTCGTCCGGCACCGGGACGGCGTTGCGTTCGGTGGCGAGCGCGTACGTCGCGAAGGAGGACTGACCGAAGAAGTGCCCGTGCAACGGCGTGCCGTCGGCAGCCCGCAGGGTGGCCGAGCCGTCCAGGCGGCTGCCGCCGAAGAGGTTGAGCTCCGGCCAGTGGTCGCAGCGCACCGGGAGCCCGGCGTGGCAGGACGGGCAGCCGCCGCAGGAGTCGAAGGTCAGCACCACCCGCTGCCCGGGGCGCACCCGCGTCACCGCGCTGCCGACCGCCTCGACCACCCCGGCGCCTTCGTGGCCGAGCACGGCGGGCAGCGGCCCGGGGGTGAGACCGGCCCGGACGCTCAGGTCGGTGTGGCAGACCCCGGCCGCGAGCACCCTGACCAGCACCTCGTCCGGGCGCGGCGCGTCCAGGCGTACGGTCTCCAGGGTGAACGGCGCACCCGCGCTCCTGACCACGGCGGCGGTGGCGGTGATGGCACTGGCTGCGGTGGACATGGTCAACTCCAGGGCATGGTGGGCGAGTAGAGGCGGGCGTCGGTCGTGCGCTCGTACGGCATGCCGGGCGGCATCGCCAGCACCTCCAGTTGCAGGCCCCAGGGGGTGCGGAAGTACACCCAGCGGTCGCCGTCGATCGGGCCGCCGTCGGTGATGGTCTGCGGCTCGCCGAGCACCTCGACGCCCGGCTGCGCCCGCAGGTACGCCACGGCGGCGTCGACGTCCTCGACCGCGATGGCGAGGTGGTGGCCGCCCCAGTCGCTGTTGCGGGGCAGGGTGCGGCGCTGGCCGGGGGCGCGGTACTCGAAGAGCTCCAGGTTGGTGACCGGGCCGAGCCGCAGCATCGCGATCTGGGCCGAGGCGGCCCGGTCGACGCCGAGCTGGCGGGCCATCCAGTCGCCCTCGGTGTCCTCCACCGGGCCTATCCGGTAGAGGAGTCGGGCGCCGAGCACCTCGGTGAAGAAGTCGACGGCCTGGTCCAGGTCGGGCACGGTGTACGCGACGTGGTGCACGGCGAGCGCGCCGGGGATGCCGGTCATGGCTTCACTCCTGGGGGTGTCGGTAGGCGGCGTACTGCTGGTTGGCGACGGCGGCCGTCAGGGCGAGGCCGCCGTCGACGGTGAGGGTGATGCCGGTGGTGTAGGCCGCCTCGGGGGCGGCGAGGTGGACGACGGCGGCGGCGACCTCGGCCGCCCGCCCCGGGCGGCCGACGGGGATGGCCGGGCGGGCGATGGCGGCGGCGTCCTGCCCGTCGGCCACGCCGTTCATCGGTGTCGCCGTCTCCCCCGGGCTGACGGCGTTGACCGTGATCCCGTGCGGGGCCAGCTCCAGGGCCAGCACCTTGGTCAGCTCGCCGAGGCCGCCCTTGGCCGCGCAGTAGGCGGCGCCGCCGAGGATCGGCACGTACTCGTGCACCGAGGTGACGTTGACGATCCGCCCGCCGGTGCCCTGGGCGACCATCCGGCGAGCCGCCTCCTGGGCGCAGGCGAACGGGCCGGTGAGGTCGACGGTGAGGATGCGCTGCCAGTCGGCGAGCGTCTCCGTCAGGACGGACGAACGGCGGTTCACCCCGGCGCAGTTGACGAGCACGTCGAGTCTGCCGAGCCGGTCGGCGGCCCGGCCGACCGCCTCGGCGGCGGCGGCCGGGTCGGCCAGGTCCAGTGCGAACACCAGGCCCTGACCGGCGAGTTCGGCGGTGCGCTCGGCGCCGGCCCGGTCGGTGCGGTAGCCGATCGCGACGGTGTGCCCGGCCGCCGCGAGCGCGACGGCCGTGGCCCGGCCGATCCCCGAGCTGGCACCGGTGACGACGGCGGCCATCAGGCGGCCTCCTGCACCTGGTACCCGGCCTGCTCCAGACTGCCCGCTCCGAGGTAGCCGTACAGCGCGACGGTGGTGACACCCCGCCTGGTCCGGAAGCCGTGCCACTCCCCGGCCGGCACGTACGCCAGATCGCCCTGGGCGAGCCGGACGCGGCCGCCCTGGGTGAGGTGGTCACCGCCGCCGGACAGCACGAGGAAGAACTCGTCCGCGTCCGGGTGCCGGTGCAGGTCGTGGCTGCCGTCCGGGGTGAACGTCGAGGTGGCGAGAGCCAGTTGGCGCGAGCCGACCGTCCCGGTGGTGGCCATCCAGTGCACCGACATCCCGGCGAAGCCGCCCGCCCGGTTGAGCGTGCCGCGCTCGCGGCGGCGGGCCAGCGGCACCGACACCGCGTCCTCCACCGGGGCCAGCGCGGGCCGGGCGTGCACGGTGAGCACCACCGCCGGGGAGACCCCGGCGCTCAGCCCGTACCGGCTGCCCGGCGGGTGGTAGAGGCCCGAGCCGGGGGCGAGCACCCGCCCGCCCCAGCCGGCCCGGCCCGCCAGCAGCACCGTCACCGACTCGGCGCCGGTGGCCTCCTCGGCCACCGCCCCGGCGGGCAGCGCCTCGATCGTCACCCCGCCCTGGGCCTGCGGGAACATCTGCGGGTCGATCAGCCGCCGGAAGCACGGCGCCCGCTCGGGAATGGCTGCGGGTACGAGGATCATCGGAGACCTCCGAAGTCGATGAGGATCTTGGGCGGGCCGCTGCGACCGCTCTGCAGCAGGTCGAAGGTCTTCGGCCCGAAGGTGTGCCGGAACACCCCGGCGATCAGCGGGCCGGCGTCGAGCACGCCGTCCTCGAAGAGGCGCAGCGTCCGGTCGTAGTGGTCGAGTCCGTGCCGGACGCCGATCACCTCCAGCCCGCGCAGCGCCAACTCGCCCGGGACGAAGCCCTCGACGGGCCGGCCCGCGACGCCGATCACGGCGAGCCGGCCCCCGGACTCCAGCAGGTCGAGCCCGTGCCGGAAGGCGGTGGGCGCTCCGCTGGCCTCGACGACCAGCGAGTAGTTGCCGGGCCGCGCCTCCTCCGGCCGCAGCGCCTGGCGGGCGCCGCACCGGAGGGCGAGGTCGAGGCCGGCCTGGTCGATCCCGATCGCGTCGACGAACCTGCCCAGGCGGGCGGCGAGTTGGACGGCGAGCAGGCCCATGGTGCCGGTGCCGATCACCGCCACGCGGTCGGCGAGCCGACAGCGGGCCTGCTCCAGGCCGCCGACCACGGTGACGGCGGGCTCGACCAGGGCGGCGGCCTCGTCCGACACCGCGTCGGGCACCCGGGAGAGCGAACCTTCGGGCATCACCAGGTACTCGGCGGCGGCGCCCTGGTGACCGTAGAGGCCGACCTCGCGGAGCCGCTCGCAGAGCGCGCGGCGGCCGCGCAGGCACATCCGGCAGTAGCCGCAGTGCAGCATCGTGTGGCCCACCACCCTCTCCCCGGCGGCGAATTCGGCGCCGCCGGTGACGACGGTGCCCGTCCACTCGTGGCCGATCACCAGCGGGTAGCGGGCGCGGCCGTCGATCAGGTAGGAGGCGGTGCCGTGCAGCAGCTCCAGATCGGTGCCGCAGAGGCCGACCAGGGCGATGCGGACCAGCACACTGCCGGGTGCGGGCACCGGGCGCGGCACCTCGGCGAGGCGGACGCGGTGCGGGGCCTCGATCCGCAGTGCGGTCATCATCGGGATCGGGGAGGTGGCTCCGGTGGTCGTGGCGACGGTCATGGCCGGGTGGTCCTTCGGGTGCGGGGCTGCCGGGCGCCGGCCCGGTGGGCCGGGGCGGTGGCCAGGGTGAGACAGAGCAGCTCGGCGCCGAGCGGGCCGGCCTGCAGGTCGAGGTCCTGTCCACCGCCGACGAGCAGCAGGTCACCGGCGTCGGCCAGGTGCTGGACGGGGTCGGGGCTCTGCTCGGCGACGACCGGGCCGCGCAGCACGAACCAGGCGGTCTCCGTCCCCGGGCGGGCGGCCCGGCGGTGCTGGGCACCGGGGCTGAGCCGGACGTGCTCGAAGGCCTCGCAGTCGCTGTGCAGGAGGTCGCGACGGGCCAGACAGAGGACGCGGGTGCGTTCGCTGCCCCGGCCGAGGACGACCATGGCGGACGCGGTGGCGGTGGTGACGATCATCGTGCACCTCCTCGGGTGACGGTCAGGACGGCGTGGAAGTACTCCAGGCCCTCCTCGCCGGCGACCAGGGTGGCCTGGCCGCCGAGCGGCAGGGTGAGGGCGGTGCCCTCGGCGAGCGGGACGTCGACGACGTCCTCCTCCTCGACGCCCTCGTCCTCGGTGGTGGCGTAGCCGCCGCCGGCGGTGACGTAGACGGTGTGCTCGACGTCGTCGGCGTCGAGCCAGATGCTCATCCCCGGCTCCAGCCAGGAGAGTCCGACGCCGCACAGCGGGCCGGTGAGCACCGAGCCCGGGTCGACGGCGCGGCCCCGGTGGAGGGCGGTGATCGCGGTGCTGGACATCTGGTGCTCCTCGCTGGTCCGTTGCTTCTCCACCACGGTCGCCCGCCCGCTGTCCCGGTCGCACGGGAGCCCGGTCCTGTCCTCGGCCCCTCAGCGGTCGGCCGGAGCCAGGACCGGCGCGGTCCGGCTTCCCGGGACCGCACCCGGGACACGGCCCGGGACACCGCCCTGCTGTCCCGGGCGCAGGACCTCCAGCCCGGCCCGCAGGGTGTCGGCGCCGACCCGGGTGAGCAGGCTGCCGTCCGCGACGTGCGGGCGGCCGAGCCCGGCGAGCAGCAGCAGCCCGTCCTCGCCGCCCACCGCCAACGCGGCCCGGACGGCGGCGGGCAGCGCCGCCGGGTCCACCCCGGCGGGCAGGACGACCGGCAGTGCGACGGGCAGGCCGGCGCGCAGCAGCAGCTCCTGGTGGGCCCGCTCGTCCGCCGCATCGAGCAGGCCCAGGTGGGCCGCAATGCGGGCGGCGGCGAGCAGGCCGAGAGCGTCGGCGCAGCCGGGGCGCAGGGCCTCGCCGGTGAGCGCCCGCACGGCGCGGCCGAGGCTGCGCCCGTACGCCAACGCCCTGGCCGGGCCGCGCTCCAACGGGTCGTACGCGACGACGGCTGCGCGGGCGTCGACGCACAGCGCGACGAACGCGGCCAGCTCGCGCGGCCCGTACGCCGCCTCGGGGTTCAGGACGGCGGCGAGCCGGTCGTAGTGGGCGGGGCAGACGGCCAGTACGTGCCGCACGACCGTCGTCAGACCGGCCCGCAGCTCGTCAGCCGGCTCCTCGGCGAGCAGGTCGAGCTGGCCCCAGACCAGGGTGGGGGCGTGGTGCAGTCCCAGCATCTCTGCCGGGAGCCGTCGGCTGAGCGAAAGCGCCTCCCCGCAGAGCGCCCCCAGCGAGGTCGGCACCCGGACCAGCCGCACCCCCTGGAACAGCAGCGCGGCCAGCACCCCGGCGGCCGCTCCGAGCTCCTCGCCTCCCACCGCCACTAGGACCGTCCGGCGGGTGGCACCGCCTTGGACGATCCGTTCGGCCAGCCGCTCCACGGTCTGCAGCGTCGCCCCGCCGGGCACCCGCAACCGCAGCCCCCCGACCCGCCGGGCCAGCCCCTCGGGGACGGCCCGGTCGGTCACGATCACGTACAGGTCGGCCTCCAACCCGGCCAGCTCACGCGCGAGTTCGTCCCACCCGGTCACGCCGCTCCGGACCCGCACGGGGAAGTGGACGCTGCCCGCTTGCAGCTCACGGTCGAGATCGTACGAAGCCATCCCGATCCTCCCTCACATCAACCACCGCAGGGGCGGCCACTCCCGTTCAAGTCGGGCTTTCGCGGCGGCAGTTCGCTGCTGACCCCGGCCGGCAGGACGGTGAGACAGAGCAGCTCCGCGCCAAGCGGACCGCCGTGCAGGTGGACGGCTGCGCCGTCGGGGGCCAGCAGGAGGTCGCCCTCGGTGAGGGTGCGCTGGGGCTGGACGGGGCAGTCGATCAGGGCGACGGGGCCCCGGAGGACGTACCAGGCGGCCTCGGTGCCACTGCGGCCGGTGAGCTCGTAGCAGGCGCCGGGGCTGAGGCGGACGTGGTCGACCGCCTCGCACTCGCTGTGCAGCATGCCCCGGCGGGCCAGGCACCGGGTGCGGATCCGCTGGGTGCCCGGCCCGAGGTGCACCACGGCGTGCGCGATGTCGGCGACGATCATGTCGACTCCCTTTCCGTGACGGCGAGTACGGCATGGACGTACTCGAGGCCGTCGAGCCCGGCGGTCAGTGCGGCGCCGGTGCCGAGCGGCAGGGTGAGCGCCCGGCCGGGCATCAGCGGGACGCGGACGTCTCCGGTGGCGGCCCGGCCGGAGCCGGTGGTCACGAAGACGGTGTGCTCGACGCCGTCGGTCTCCAGAACGGCCTTCTCGCCGGGGGCGAGCCGGACGACCTCGAGCCGCCGCAGCGGGCCGGTGAAGACCACCCCGGGGTCGACCGGGCCGACCCTCCGCAGGTTGGTGATGACGGCGTGCCGCAGCACGGGGGCAGGGGCGGGGGCGTTGGGTGCGGCGGGCATCTCGATCACCAGCCATTCCAGGGCTTCGGTACCGGTGTTGCGCAGGCCGTGGGTGGTGCCGAGCCCGGTGAGGACGGCGTCCCCGGCCGTGACCCGGGTGGGCCTGCCGTCGAGGGTGATCTCGCCCTGCCCCCCGAGCAGGACGTAGACCTCTTCGGTGCGGGTGTGCAGGTGCTCCCCACTGACGCCGCCGGGCGGGATCCGGGCCCACTCGACGGCCTCCCAGCCGCCCCGGAGCCCGGCCCGGCGGGCCAGGCAGGCCCACTGGGTCAGGCCCCGGGTACCGTGCACGCCGTGCACGTCGGCGGGCTGCCGGGTGTCGGCGACGATCACCGCGTGGCGCATGACAGCTCCCGCAACTCATCGGCGCTCGCCGCGAGTTCGCTCGCGGTGAGGTCGTCGGCGAAGCAGCCGCCGCCGATCCCGACGGGCAGCGGCAGCCGCTGCCTGCCGTCGCGGTGGCGGACGGTGTCGGTGAGGGCTTCACCGAGCGTCTCCGGCTCCATCAGCGGGTGCCAGACGGGCAGCCCCAGCCGCCGCATCAGGGCGAGGATGCGGTCCCGTTCGCCGGGCTCGACCAGTCCCCTCCGCTGGGCGAGCACCGTGGTCAGCGCCATGTCGACGCAGACCGCCTCTCCGTGCAGCAGCTCGGGCAGCGCCCGCATCTCCACGGTCGGGCTGAACGAGTGGCCGTAGTCCATCGAGCGCTCCAACCGGTGCTCCCACAGGTTGGGCTGGAGCTCCTGGAGCATCCCGTGCACGGCCCGGACGAGCACTTCGGCGGCCGGGGTCGGCCCCTGGAAGCGCTGGGCGATCAGCTCCTCGCCGTGCCGCTCCAGCAGGTCGAACAGGCGGCGGTCCTTGATCAGGGCGATCTTGAGGATCTCCGCCAGGCCGTTGCTCAGGTGGCGCGGGTCGAGCGTGGCGAGGAACGCCGGGTCGAGCAGGGTGGCGGCGGCGGGGTGGTAGGTGCCGAGCCGGTTCTTGTGGCTGCCGAAGTTGACGCCGGTCTTGGCGCCGACGCCGGCGTCCACCAGGCCGATCAGCGTGGTCGGCACCCGGACGAACGGGGTCGACCGCCGGTAGAGGCTGCACGCCAGGCCGACGACGTCCATCAGCACGCCGCCGCCCATCGCGATGACGGGTTCACCCCGCCGGGCGAGCCCGAAGCGCTCCATCGCCTCGGCGACCCGGAAGACCGAGTCCATCGTCTTGACCTGCTCGTGCGCGGGCAGCACACAGAGCTCGTACGCGAGCCCCCGGGCCTCGAAGTACGCCCGGAGGCGGTCGCCGTACAGCTCGTGGACGGTGGCCTCGACCACCACCAGCCGGCGGCCCGGGAAGGCCCCGGCGGCGGCCAGCGCCGGGTTGGCCGGGGAGAGCACCCCCGGAGTGAAGGTCACCTCGTAGGTGACCGGCAACGCGGTCGTCACCGTCCACCCGGTGACCGGCTCCCCCAGGGTGAACAGCCCGTGGGAGTCGCGGTTGTTTCGCTTGGCAGGCACTGCGGCCTCCTTCGTACTCGAAAGTGCTTCGGCTCCCAACAGTCGGCCGCCCGACGTCCCGGACACACGGGCGTCCGGTCACGTCCATGTCCCACACGCCCCAGCCCACGCCCGCCCGGAGACCGTCGTGTCAGTACCGTGGAGACAGGAGGGGCACTCTCCGAAGGAACGTGCGCCATGAACTTCACCGACCGCGCCGACGCGGGCCGCCGCCTCGCCGCCGAGCTCACCCACCTGCGCGGCAGCGACGCCGTCGTGGTGGGGCTGCCGCGTGGCGGGGTGCCGGTGGCCGCCGAGGTCGCCGAAGTGCTCGCCGCGCCGCTGGACATCTGCGTCGTCCGCAAGCTCGGCTGCCCCGGGCAGCCGGAGCTGGCCATGGGGGCGATCGGCGAGGGCGACGCACTGGTCCGCAACGAGCGGGTGATCCGGGGTGCAGGCGTGACGTCCGCGCAGTTCGCCGAGGTGGAGCGGAGCGAGCGCACCGAGCTGGCCCGCCGGGCCGGGCGGTACCGCCGGGGCCGGCCGGCCGTCGAGCTGCGCGGCCGTACGGTGATCGTGGTCGACGACGGGCTCGCCACGGGTTCGACGGCGCTGGCGGCCTGCCGGATCGTCCGAGCCCGGGGGGCGGGCCGGGTGGTGCTGGCCGTGCCCGTGGCGCCCTCCGACTGGGAGCGGACGATGGCGGGGGCGGCGGACGAGCTGGTCTGCCCGCTGACCCCGGCCCGGTTCTGGGCGATCGGCCAGTTCTACGCCGACTTCGGCCAGACCTCCGACGCCGAGGTGCTCGCCTGCCTGGCCCACAGCGCCCCCGCCCCCACCACCCGGGCCGTCACGGTCGAGGTCCCAGGCGGCATCGCCCTCCCCGCTGATCTGACGGTGCCTCAGAATGCCTCCGGTACGGTGGTGTTCGCGCACGGCAGCGGCAGCAGCAGGCGCAGCCCGCGCAACCGCGAGGTCGCCGCCACGCTCCAGCGGGCGGGCCTAGCCACCCTGCTGCTGGACCTGCTGACGCCCGCCGAGGAGCCGGACCGCCGCAAGGTCTTCGACGTCGAGCTGCTCGCCGAGCGGCTCGGCGCCGCCTTCCGAAGCCTGGACGGCCTGGGCGACCTCGACGGCCCGGTCGGCTGCTTCGGGGCGAGCACCGGCGCGGCCGCCGCGCTGCGGGCGGCGGCGGAGCCCGGTTCGCCGGTCGCGGCAGTGGTCTCCCGGGGCGGCCGCCCGGATCTGGCCGGGCCCTGGCTGGCGCACGTCCGGGCCCCGACCCTGCTGATCGTCGGCGGGGCGGACGTGGGGGTGCTGGAGCTCAACCGGGAGGCCCGCGCGCAGCTGCGCTGCGAGAACAGCCTCGCCGTCGTGCCCGGCGCCGGTCACCTCTTCGAGGAGCCGCGGGCCCTGGAGGCGGTCGGCGAACTGGCCGCCGAATGGTTCACCAGATGGTTCGGGCAGTTCGCACACACCGGGGAGGATCACTGGACATTATGACCAGCCCCAACCGGCCCGACCTGCTCACCTTGTACACATTGAGCAGTCCAGAAGCCAGCTGTTGCCCAATCAGTCCGACAGGGCCAAGCTCAGCACTCAACCGCGTCACCTACCCCAGGGCACCGCGGAAGCCTCAACGTGGAGGGACCACCGATGACCACCAACGCCGTTGAACTGACCCCCGAGGAGCTCGAAGCCGGCCTCGACGCGGAGCAGCTGCGCCGCCTGGTGGGCCTGGTCGAGCACGACGCCGCCGGTGACCCCTTCCCGGTCATCGCGCAGGACGCGATCGTGTTCGTGGTGGGCAACGCCACCCAGACCTCGCACTACTACCAGACCGTCTTCGGCATGGACCTGGTCGCCTACTCGGGCCCGGAGACCGGCCGCCGTGACCGCAAGGCCTTCGTGCTGCGCTCCGGCTCCTGCCGCTTCGTGATCAAGGGCGGGGTCTCCCCGGACAGCGAGCTGCTGGACCACCACCGCCGCCACGGCGACGGCGTCGTCGACCTGGCGCTGGAGGTGCCGGACGTCGACAAGTGCATCGAGCACGCCCGCGCCCAGGGCGCCCGCATCCTGGAGGAGCCGAACGACGTCTCCGACGAGAACGGCACCGTGCGCCGCGCCGCGATCGGCACCTACGGCGAGACCCGCCACACCCTGATCGACCGGTCCCGCTACCACGGCCCCTACCTGCCGGGCTACGTCGTCGCCGAGACGAAGGTGACGCGCCCGGCCGGTGCGCCCAAGCGGCTGTTCCAGGCCCTCGACCACGCCGTCGGCAACGTCGAGATCGGCAAGATGGACGAGTGGGTCAGCTTCTACAACCGCGTCATGGGCTTCGTGAACATGGCCGAGTTCGTCGGCGACGACATCGCCACCGAGTACTCCGCCCTGATGAGCAAGGTCGTCGCGAGCGGCAACCACCGGGTCAAGTTCCCGCTGAACGAGCCCGCGATCGCGAAGAAGAAGTCGCAGATCGACGAGTACCTGGAGTTCTACGGCGGCCCCGGCTGCCAGCACATGGCGCTCGCCACCAACGACATCCTCACCACCGTCGACATCCTGCGCGCCAACGGCGTGGAGTTCCTCAACACCCCCGACTCGTACTACGACGACCCGGAGCTGCGCAAGCGCATCGGCGAGGTGCGGGTGCCGGTCGAGGAGCTGAAGAAGCGCGCGATCCTGGTCGACCGCGACGAGGACGGCTACCTGCTGCAGATCTTCACCAAGCCCCAGGGCGACCGGCCGACGGTGTTCTTCGAGTTCATCGAGCGGCATGGTTCACTCGGTTTCGGCAAGGGCAACTTCAAGGCGCTGTTCGAGTCGCTGGAGCGCGAGCAGGACCGGCGCGGCAACCTCTGACAGCCGGCCAGCCAGACCGAGGAGAGGTCGACCATGGCGCACTACCGCCAGCTGGGCAGCATCCCGCCCAAGCGGCACACGCAGCACCGCACTCCCGAGGGTGGGCTGTACTACGAGGAGCTGATGGGCGAGGAGGGGTTCTTCTCGGACTCCTCGCTGCTCTACCACCGTGGCATCCCGTCCTCGGTCGTGGACGCCCGGGTCTGGGAGCTGCCGGAGCAGGCGACCACGCCGAACCTGCCGCTGCTGCCCCGGCACCTCAAGCTGCACGAGCTCTTCCCGGCCGAGCTGTGGAAGAGCACCGACGCCGTCACCGGCCGCCGGCTGCTGCTCGGCAACGGGGACGTGCGGATCAGCTACGTCGCGGCGGGCGCCCCGAGCGAGCTCTACCGCAACGGGCTCGGTGACGAGTGCGTCTACGTCGAGTCGGGCGAGGCTGTGCTGGAGACGGTCTTCGGCTCGCTGGAGGTCGGCCAGGGCGACTACGTGGTCATCCCCCGGGCCACCACCCACCGCTGGGTGCCGGGGGGCGACGCCCCGCTGCGCGCGTACTGCATCGAGGCCAACAGCCACATCACCCCGGCCCGCCGCTTCCTCTCCAAGTACGGCCAGCTCCTGGAGCACGCGCCGTACTGCGAGCGGGACCTGCGCGGCCCGGTCGGCCCGCTGCTGGTCGAGGGCGAGGACGTGGACATCCTCGTCAAGCACCGGGGCTCCGGCCCCGGCGGTGTGGTCGGCACCCGGTACACCGTGCCGCACCACCCGTTCGACGTGGTCGGCTGGGACGGCTGCCTCTACCCGTACGTGCTCAACATCAGCGACTACGAGCCGATCACCGGCCGGATCCACCAGCCGCCGCCGGCCCACCAGGTCTTCGAGGGCAACAACTTCGTGATCTGCAACTTCGTGCCGCGCAAGGTGGACTACCACCCGCTGTCCATCCCGGTGCCGTACTACCACTCCAACGTGGACAGCGACGAGGTGATGTTCTACTGCGGCGGCAACTACGAGGCGCGCCGGGGTTCGGGCATCGCCCAGGGCTCGATCTCGCTGCACCCGGGCGGGCACACCCACGGCCCGCAGCCGGGGGCGTACGAGCGGTCGATCGGTGCGGAGTTCTTCGACGAACTCGCCGTCATGGTGGACACCTTCAAGCCGCTGGAGCTCGGCGAGGGCGCCACTTCGAGCGAGGACCCGGGCTACGCCTGGACCTGGTCGGGGCGGGGGCCGCAGCGGTGAGCACCGCCCTGCCCCTCGGGCTCTTCCGGGGCCTGTTCGACGACGCGGCGGTCTTCCCGCCGGGAGACCTGCCGCTGCCGCAGGCCGTGCCCGCGCACCTGGCCCACCGGGCCTCCCGGTACGCGGAGTTCGTCGGCCCGTTCCTCTGCGGGGCGGGCCGCCTCGGCGAGCTCGCGCAGCTCGCCGCCCCCGGGCTGCGGGTCGCGCTGGTCCTGCCGGGGGGCAGCGACCAGCTCGCCCCGGCACTCGGGCACGGCCTGGAGCTGGCCGGGGTCGAGATCGCGGCCCTCCCGGACGTCCGGGCGGCCGTCGCCGCGCTCGACGCCCAGCTGCCGCCGGGCGTCCCCGGATCGGTCGAACTCCCGCGCGGCGACGGCCTGTCGGCCGCCCTGGACGTGCTCGCCGGCACGCCCTACCGGGCCAAGTACCGCACCGGCGGCCTGACCGCGGACGCCTTCCCGACCGTCGCCGAGCTGGCCGCCTTCGTGACTGGCTGCGCCGAGCGCGGGCTGCCGTACAAGTGCACGGCCGGGCTGCACAACGCCGTCCGGCACACCGACGGGCAGACCGGTTTCGAGCACCACGGCTTCCTCAACGTGCTGCTCGCCGCCGCCGATCCGTCGTCGGCCGCCGAGCTGCTCGCCGAGCGCTCGGGCAAGGTACTCGCCGCCGCCGCACTGGATCTGACGGATGCTCAGATCACTGCCGCCCGCGCTTCGTTCACCGCCTTCGGCACCTGTAGCATCGCCGAACCGCTCGCCGACCTGGCCGAACTCGGCCTGCTTCCGCACCTGGAGAACCATTGACCAGCTGGCTCGCCTCCGCGCAGGATTCGCCGTACGGCCTGCACAACCTGCCGTACGGCGTCTTCACCGCGCCCGACCAGCCGGGCCGCCGCCGGATCGGCGTTGCGGTCGGCGACTTCGTGCTGGACGCGGGGGCTGCCGCGCGGGCCGTCGGGGCGCCCTCCACCCTGCTCGACGCCGACACCCTCAACCCGCTGCTGGCGGCCGGGCGCCCGGTCTGGAGCTCGGTGCGCGCCTCGCTCACCGAGTGGCTGACCGACGAGAGCCACCGCGCCGCCGTCAGCCCCTGCCTGCTGGAGCGCGGCTCGGTCGAGCTGCACCTGCCGTTCGAGGTCGCCGACTACGTCGACTTCTACGCCTCCGAGCACCACGCGACCAACCTGGGCAAGATCTTCCGCCCCGGCTCCGAGCCGCTGACGCCCAACTGGAAGCACCTGCCGATCGGCTACCACGGCCGGGCCGGCACGGTCGTGGTCTCCGGCACCCCGGTGATCCGCCCGCACGGCCAGCGCAAGGCCCCCACCGACCCGGCACCCTCCTTCGGCCCGTCCCGCCGCCTCGACATCGAGGCCGAGGTCGGCTTCGTGGTGGGCGCCGGCACCGCGCTCGGCAGCTCGGTGCCGCTGGAGGCCTTCCGCGAGCACGTCTTCGGCGTCCTGCTGCTCAACGACTGGTCCGCGCGCGACATCCAGGCCTGGGAGTACGTCCCGCTCGGCCCCTTCCTCGGCAAGTCGTTCGCCACCTCGGTCTCCCCCTGGGTCGTCCCGCTGGACGCCCTGGAGGCCGCCCGGGTCGCACCGCCGGCCCGCGACGTCGAGCCGCTCCCCTACCTGGACGACCGCGAGGCCGAGGCCTGGGGCCTCGACATCTCCCTCGAGGTCAGCCTCAACGGCCACGTCATCTCCCGGCCGCCGTTCGCCGCCATGTACTGGACCGCCGCCCAGCAGCTGGCCCACATGACGGTCAACGGCGCGAACCTGCGCCCCGGCGACCTCTACGCCTCCGGCACCGTCAGCGGCGCCGAGGTCGAGACCCGAGGCGCCCTGATCGAGCTCACCTGGAACGGTGAGAACCCCGTCGAGCTCCCCGACGGCACCACCCGCACCTTCCTGGAGAACGAGGACACCGTCACGATCACCGCCACCGCCCCGGGCCCGAACGGCACGGTCGTCGGCTTCGGCGAGGTGACGGGCCGCATCGTCCCGTGAGCTGCGAACGGCCGCAGCTTATGATCGTCCGGTTGCGGAACCGTACGACCACCTGCAGGGGGATGACGACGTGATCGAGCTGTCCAGCGAGCCGATGACCTGGGTGATGACCGGAGACAGCATCACCCAGGCGGTGCTGCACACCTACGGCGCCCGTGGGTGGGTGGAGCACGTGCACGAGCGCGTCCGCTGGCAGCTCGACCGGCTGACCGACCTGGTGGTCAACTCCGGGGTGTCGGCCTGGCGTGCGGTCGACGTGCTCGGCTCGTACGACCACCTGATCGGCCGGTTCTCCCCCGACGTCCTGTCCATCTCGCTGGGCACCAACGACGCCCGCGCGGGGCTGGCCGGGCTCGACGAGTTCCACGAGTCGATGCGCGCCATCATCGCCAGGACGCCCGACGCCCGGATCGTGCTGCACACGCCTGTACTGACCAGTTGGAGCGGCCGCGAGGCCCGCCCCGAACTGCCCGCCTACTGCCAGGCCGTCCGCGAGATCGCCGCCGACACCGGCGCCGTCCTGGTCGACCACGAGGCCCACTGGCTGGCCCACTTCGGCGCCGCCGATCCGCTCTCCTGGCTCGACGACCCCGCCCACCCCAACGCCGTCGGCCACCGCCGGATGGCCGACCACACGCTGCGCACCCTCGGCCTCGGCGCCATGACCGACCTCTGACCGCCGCGCCCGGCGTTCATCCGCAGACCGCCCTCGCCCCCGTTCCGGGAGCGGGGGCGGTGGCATGTCCGGGGTGCGGCCGGATCTGACGGAGTTGGCCGAGTTGGTACGTACCAAGCGACATTATGGGCGCCTTGACCGTTTTGGGGTTGCACGGGGTGCAACGAACCCCCGCACTTCAATAACTGGTGTAGACCTCTGTTCGCGTGAGGTGCACTCTGGGTCCGTCCCCGGGGCACACACTCGCCCGGCCCAACTCACGAACCGTCACGCACCTTTGAGCACCAGGCCGATGGCAGTGCCGCGGCCTCCCCCACCTCCACGCCGGAGCGCTGTCGCAGGCAGCTCGGCCACGTCAAGGGCGGTACACGATGAACAAGAAGCTCCTCAACCTCTCCGCAGTCTGTGCCGTCGGCATGCTCGCCCTCACCGCCTGCGGCAGCAGCGGCGGCAGTGGCAGCAGCAAGGACGACGCGGGCTCCAAGGGCGGCCCCGTCACGCTCAAGCTCGTCGCGGCCGACTACGGCGACACGGCGGCCAACTCCTCGCAGGCGTACTGGGGCGACGTGGTCAAGGGCTTCCAGACCGCCAACCCGAACATCAAGGTCGATCTGCAGGTCGTGAACTGGAACGACATCGACAAGCAGGTCAAGACGATGATCCAGAGCGGCAACGTGCCGGACATCCTGCAGACCGGCGGCTACGCGGACAAGGTCACCGACAAGCTGCTCTACCCCGCGAGCGACGTGCTGTCCCCCGCCACCCAGGCCAACTTCATCGACACCTTCGCCAAGGCCGGCCAGGTCAGCGGCACCCAGTACGGCATCCCGTTCGTCTCCTCCGCCCGTGCCTTCTTCTACAACAAGGCGATCTTCGCGCAGGCCGGCATCACCGACGCGCCGAAGACCTGGGACG
The DNA here is from genome assembly GCF_052076145.1 of Kitasatospora sp. McL0602. Taxonomy (NCBI): domain Bacteria; kingdom Bacillati; phylum Actinomycetota; class Actinomycetes; order Kitasatosporales; family Streptomycetaceae; genus Kitasatospora; species Kitasatospora sp. McL0602. The sequence continues at coordinate 1,184,787 of NZ_CP197246.1, forward strand.
ACGTCAAGGCCGACGCCGCGCTGATCAAGGCCAAGGTCCCCGGTGTGACGCCGTACGCGCTGCCGCTCGGCCCCGAGGAGGCCCAGGGCGAGTCGATGATGTGGGAGCTCGGCAACGGCGGCGGCTACACCGACGCCTCCGGCAAGTACACGCTCAACAGCCAGGCCGACATCGACACCTTCAGCTGGCTGAAGGCCAACCTCGTCGACCCGGGCCTCACCTACGCGAACCCGGCCACCACCGACCGCAAGACCGCCTTCGCGGACTTCGCCGCCGGCAAGGCCGCCATGCTCAACGGCCACCCCTCGCTGATCAAGAAGGCCACCGACGGCAAGGTCGACTACGCCGCCACCGCCATCCCCGGCAAGACCGGCCCGCTCAAGAACACCCTCGGCGTGGCCGACTGGATGATGGCCTTCAACAAGAACGGCCACAAGGACGAGATCAAGAAGTTCCTCGACTTCGCGTACTCCAAGGAGAACACGCTCAAGTTCGACGAGCTCTACAACCTGATGCCCGTCACCAAGGACACGCTCGCCGAGATGAACAGCAACGGCAAGCACAAGGACCTGGCGCCGTTCTTCACCCTGCTGCCCACCGCCACCTTCTACCCGCTGGGCGACACCAGCTGGGACGCCGTCTCCGCCGAGATCAAGAAGAGCGGCGGCACCGCCGTCTCCGGTGACCCGGCCAAGGTGCTCGGCGACCTCCAGAAGAAGGCCGAGGCAGCGGCCGCCGACAAGTAGTCCCTGTTCTCAGTGCGGGAGGTGGGCGGCCCCGACGGTGCGGCCGCCCACCTCCCGCAGCCCCAAGGAAAGGCACGACCTTGTCGCTCAAAACCGGCGCACCAGGGCCCCGGCGCTCCGGCCTCGCCCGGCTCGGCCCGCTCCCCTGGATCGCCCCCGCCGTGATCCTGATCCTGCTCGTGGTCCTCTGGCCCGTCTACGAGATGGTGCACACCTCGTTCCTGCGGATCAGCACCAGTGGTTTCGTCCGTGGCTCGGCCGGGTTCGACAAGTACACCAAGCTCTTCGGCGAACCCGACTTCTACAGCGTGCTCGGCTGGACGGTCGTCTGGACGGTCGCCGTGGTGGCCCTCACCATGGTGCTCTCACTGGCCCTGGCGCAGCTGTTCAACCAGCAGTTCCCCGGCCGCCGGCTCACCCGCTGGGCGCTGATCGCCCCCTGGGCGGCGTCCGTGCTGATGACCTCCATCGGCTTCAAGTGGATGCTCGACCGCACCGCCGGTGTCCTCAACACCGCGATGACCGACCTCGGCCTGATCGACGCCCCCAGGGACTGGCTCGGCGACCCGTCCGGCGCCAAGCCCTGGATGATCCTGATCGCCGTCTTCGTGTCCCTCCCCTTCACCACCTACACGCTGCTGGCCGGTCTCCAGACCGTCCCGGGCGAGGTGTACGAGGCGGCGAAGGTCGACGGCACCACCGGCTGGCAGACCTACCGGCTGATCACCCTGCCGCTACTGCGCCCGGCCCTGCTGGTCGGCCTGGTCATCAACCTGATCAACGTCTTCAACTCCTTCCCCGTCATCTGGGGCACCACCCAGGGCGGCCCGGACAGCGCCACCGCGACCACAACGGTCTTCGCGTTCCAGCTGATGAACACCGACATCGGCGAATCCGCCGCGATGTCCGTCGTCAACTTCGCGTTGATCGTCGTCATGGTCCTGGCCTTCCTGAAGGTCAGCCGCTGGAACGAGGAGAGCTGATGACCACCAAGCCCCTGACGCCCAAGCCCCTGACGCCCAGGACCCGTTCGTTCAGCCCCCGCACGCTGGTCATCACCGCGGTCGCCTGGCTGCTCGCCGCGCTCTTCCTGCTCCCCTACCTGGAGATGGTCGTCACCGCGCTGCGCCCCGCCGACGAACTGCGCGACGCCACCTACCTCCCCAAGCACTTCGCCTGGTCCAACCTCATCAACGTCTGGCGCGACTCCACCCTCGGCACCAACCTCCAGGTCACCCTCCTGGTCGCCGGCGGCTCCACCCTCCTCGTCCTACTGGTCGCCCTCCCCGCCGCCTACTACACCGCCCGGATGCGCTTCCGCGGACGCCGCGCCTTCCTGCTGCTCGTCCTCGTCACCCAGATGTTCCAGCCGACCTCACTCCTCGTCGGCCTCTACCGCGAGTTCTACCAGTTCCACATGCTCAACTCCGTCTGGACCCTGATCATCTGCAACGCCGCCTTCAACCTCGCGTTCGCAATCTGGATCCTCACCGCCTACATCTCCTCCATCCCCGTCGAACTCGAGGAAGCCGCCCAGATCGACGGCCTCGGCCGACTCGGCGCACTACGCCGCGTCACCATCCCCCTCGCCATGCCCGGCATCGTCACCGCCGTGATCTTCACCTTCATCTCCGCCTGGAACGAATTCGTCATGGGACTGCGCCTCACCACCGTCCCCGACAGCCAACCCCTCACCGTCGGCATCAACAACTTCATCGGCAACTACACCGTCCAGTGGAACTACCTCTTCGCCGGATCAGTCGTCGCCATCCTCCCCGTCGTCATCCTCTTCGCCTTCATCGAACGCCAGGTCGTCTCCGGCCTCACCGCAGGCTCCGTCAAGTAGCCCACAGGGGACGCGGCCAGACCTCGCCGCGCAACGTCGTGCCGAGCACCAGGGAGCGGGCCGTGTCCTCGGCCTCCTCCCGGCCGCAGACGACGATCTGCTCGTCCTCGCCGACCGTCACCATGGTGCCGAAGAAGCCCCCGAACGCGAACCTCGACCCCTCGACCTCGCTCCCGTCCACCAGGAGCGAGGCCGGCGTCGTCTCCCCCTCGAAGTCCTGCCAGCGGAAGTGGCCCTGCCGGGGGCTCGCGTTGTCGGCGAAGTTCACCATCGTGCCGGCCAGCGTCGTCTCCGCCGGGTACCGGGCGTTCGCGGGGAGGGGTTGGGCCGTGAGCACCATCGCGTGCGTCCGGCGGTTCGCCGCGATGTACTGCACCTGCAACTCGCGGACGAAGTCGTCCTGGCTGGAGGTACCGACCAGCAGCCGCCACTCGGCGGGCGGCTCGGCGAGCATCGCGAACCGGCGGCCGAAGCTCGCGATCCACTCCTCGGGCGTCGGGACGTGCGGGCGGGGCGCGCCGGGTGGGCTCCGGAACACAGGTGTCTCCCAACTCCGTTCGTGGACGGGCTCTGGGTGCAGATCCTCGCAGCGGGCCGAGTACGGTGTCCGGGAGATCACGCGACGGGCATATGCCCTCTGAGGGACGGGAACGGCCGATGCCCACCGACGTACAGCTGCACATCGACGGCTCCATCGGGCGGATCGTCCTGGACCGGCCGAAGGCCATGAACGCGCTCACCCACGGCATGGTGCAGGCGGTCAGGGAGGCGCTCGACGCCTGGGCCGTGGACGAGGCCGTCACCGCCGTCGTGCTGACGGGGGCGGGCGAGCGCGGGCTGTGCGCCGGGGCCGACATCCGAGCGCTGCACGACGACGCCAAGGCGGGCGGGGCGGGCGCCCGCGCGTTCTTCCGGGACGAGTACCGGCTCAACCACCTGATCTCCCGCTACCCCAAGCCCTACCTGGCGGTGATGGACGGCGTCACGATGGGCGGCGGCGTCGGGCTCTCCGCCCACGGGAGCGTCCGGGTCGTCACCGAGCGCTCCGCCATCGGCATGCCCGAGACCAGGATCGGCCTGATGCCCGACGTCGGCGGCAGCCACCTGCTCGCCCACGCCCCCGGCGAGCTCGGCACCCACCTCGCCCTCACCGCCGCCACCATGGACGCCGCCGACGCCCTGCACTGCGGCTTCGCCGACCACTTCGTACCCTCCGCCGCCCTGCCCGCCCTCGTCGGCGCGGCCGACCCGCTCGCCGAGCTGCCCGGCCTGACGGCCGCCGCTCCCGCCTCCACCCTCAGCGGTCAGCGGGACTGGATCGACGCCTGCTACGCGGCCGACAGCGTCGAGGAGATCGTCGACCGGCTCCACTCGTACGGCCTGCCCGAGGCCAAGGAGGCGGCCGAGCAGATCCTCGGCAAGTCGCCCACCGCGCTCAAGGTCACCCTCGCGGCGCTGCGGCGCGCCCGTACGCACACCACCCTGGCCGAGACCCTCGACCAGGAGTACCGCCTCTCGGTCACGGCCCTCACCACCCCCGACCTGCCCGAGGGCATCCGCGCCCAGGTCATCGACAAGGACCGCAACCCGCGCTGGTCGCCCGCGACCCTGGCCGAGGTCACACCCGAGGCGGTCGAACGCTTCTTCGCCCCGCTGGGCGACGGCGAGCTGCGGCTCTCCGCCGCCGGGTGACCACCGTCTCGGCTGCTGAGACTGGCGCGAGGGGCCGTCTGTCGTAGATCGTAGGCGGCGTCAGATGTCCGGCAAGGATGGAGCACGGTTCATGGCTGAGTACGCGACGATTCTGGTCGAGCGCAAGGGGCGGGTCGGGCTGATCACGCTCAACCGGCCGGAGGCGCTCAACGCGCTGAACACGCAGGTGATGAACGAGGTGGTGGCCGCCGCCACCGCGTTCGACCGCGACCGGGAGATCGGCGCGATGGTGATCACCGGCTCGGAGAAGGCGTTCGCCGCCGGGGCCGACATCAAGGAGATGCAGGGCAACAGCTTCCCCGAGGTCTACCTCGACGACTGGCTCGGCCCCTGGGACCGCCTCGGCCAGCTGCGCAAGCCCGTCATCGCCGCCGTCTCGGGCTACGCGCTGGGCGGGGGCTGCGAGTTGGCGATGCTCTGTGACGTGCTGCTCGCCGCCGACACGGCGAAGTTCGGCCAGCCCGAGATCAAGCTCGGCGTCATCCCCGGCATCGGCGGCTCCCAGCGGCTGACCCGCGCGGTCGGCAAGGCCAAGGCCATGGAGCTGTGCCTGACCGGCCGGATGATGGGCGCGGAGGAGGCCGAGCGCGCCGGCCTGGTCTCCCGCATCGTCCCCGCCGCCGACCTGATGACCGAGGCCCTCGCCGTGGCCGAGACCATCGCCGGCATGTCCACCCCCGCCGCCGTGATGATGAAGGAGTCGGTCAACCGCGCCTTCGAATCCACCCTCGCCGAGGGCGTCCGCTTCGAACGCCGCCTCTTCCACGCCGCCTTCGCCACCGCGGACCAGAAGGAGGGCATGGCCGCCTTCGCCGAGAAGCGCCCCCCGGAGTTCCAGAACCGTTGACGGCACGCAGGCGTTGACCACAGGGGGTGCGGGGCAAGCCCCGCGCCCCCTTCCCGCTTGCCGGACCGCTGATGTCGCCTCAGCGTTCGAGGTGGGCCCGCCCGGATGCTGCATACCGTTCGCCGATGACGGCGCTTTCGGGGACGGCCGCCTCGATGCGGGCGATCTGCCCGGCCGTCAGCTCGATCCCGGCGGCGGCCGTGTTCTCCTCCAGGTAGGTGATCCGCTTGGTCCCGGGGATCGGGACGATGTCCGGGCCCTGGGCCAGCAGCCAGGCCAAGGCGAGTTGGACGGCGCTGTGCCCGCTCTCCCCGGCGATCGCGCGCAGTTCGGCGACGAGCTTCAGGTTCGCGTCGAGGTTGTCGCCCTGGAACCGCGGGTTCTGGCGGCGGAAGTCGTCCGGGGACATGCCGTCCAAGGTTGTGATCGTCCCGGTGAGCAGCCCCCGGCCGACCGGGGAGAACGGGACGATCGCAATACCCAGTTCGCGCGCCGCCGGGATGATCTCCGCCTCGATGCCACGGGTGAACAGGGAGTACTCGCTCTGCAGCGCCGAGATCGGATGGACGGCGTGGGCCGCGCGCAGCGTCGCGGCACTGACCTCGGACAGCCCCAGGTGCCTCACCTTCCCGGCCTGCACGAGCTCCGCCATGGCGCCGACCGACTCCTCGACCGGCACCTCGGGGTTGCGGCGGTGCATGTAGTACAGGTCGATGTGCTCGACCCCGAGGCGGGTCAGTGAGGCGTCCACAGCCTCGCGGACGTAGGCCGCGTCGTTGCGGATCGTGCTGACGCCGTCGGTGGCGGTGTGGAAGCCGAACTTGGTGGCCAGGACCACCCCGTCACGGCGCGCGCCCGCCAGGGCACGGCCGACCAGGCGCTCGTTCCTGCCGCTGCCGTACATGTCGGCAGTGTCGAGAAAGGTGCAGCCGAGATCGAGTGCGCGATGGATCACCTCGACATAGCCGGACTCGTCCGCGTCGCCGGTCTCGGGGCCATAGACGCCCGACATGCCCATGCACCCGAGGCCGAGAGCGGAGACCTCGGGGCCGTTCACGCCGAGTCTGCGGTGTTCCATGAGGGCATCGTTCCTTCGGGGGGCAGGGGGACTTGAGGGTGCGGACGAAGGTCTCGGCCGGACCGTCCGTGCCCGCTACTCTCGCCTGCCGGAGGTCCGTCCGCAATGACACATCTCTGCAGTATTCCGCCACCGGCCCGGCCGCTGGGCGCGGCCGGCCTAGGACGCCGCCGCCTCCACTTCCGGCTCCTCCGGTGGGGGGCTGCTGAGGCGGGCGAGGCCGCTGCGGGTGGCGGCGACGACGATGTGGTCGCCGAGGGTGAGGGGGCGGGAGCGGTCGGCGTAGTTCCACTGGTAGTCGTCGGGGCGGCGGGCCAGGCGGACGGCTATCACCCGGACGCCGCCGCCGTCCTCGACGTCGTGGAGGTTGCGGCCGAGCAGGCCGGAGCCCTCGTCGGCGGCGAGTTCGGCGATCATCAGGACGTGTCGGTAGACCGAGAGGGTGCCGAGCACCTCACGGCCCATCAGGGCGGCGGCGAAGGCGGGGGCGGAGAGGTAGGAGACCGAGCGGGAGACGACGTTACCGAGGGTGGCGTACACGTGCTGGGCGAAGTCGTCGTCGAACAGCCGGACCACGATGCGGACTTCGGACCGGAGGGCGCGGGCTTCGAGCGCCGCCTCCAGGTTGGTCGCGTCGTCGGCGGTGAGGGCGACCAGTGCGCGGCAGTGCTGCACCCGGGCCCGTAACAGCTGGCTCTCCAGCGGTGCGTCACCGACCAGCACCGGGAGGCCGAGGGCCCGGACGGCCGCGACGCCCCGGGCCTGCGGGTCGCGTTCGACGCAGACGACCGGCACCCCGGCCTCGCGGATCAGGGTGGCGACACGGGTGCCGACGTTGCCGAGGCCGACCACCACGACGTGGTCCCGGGTGCCCGCGCCGGGGGCCTTGGGCAGGCCACGGCGGCCGGTGGCCAGGGCGTCGACGACGATCGCGGTGGCGACCGGCACGAAGGTGATGCCGCAGAAGGTGATGACAACTTGGGCGACGCGCTGCCAGACCCCGCCGCCGCCCGGGTCGCCCGGTGCGTCGGGCTGGGCGGCGCCGGCCATGTCGAGCAGGGTGAGGTAGACCGCCCAGCCGAACCGGCCGTCGAGGTACCAGATCACCCCGGCCGAGGCGAGCACGGCGACCAGCGCGGTGATCAGCAACAGCCGCAGCCGGGCGCTGGTGAAGTACCGCAGGGTGTCCTGGAGGGCCCAACTGACCCTATGCCGCCAGGCGATGGCGATCGGTGGCTCGTTTCTCAGGGCCTGCAGGGCGGCGACACCGCCGGGAGTGTCGAGCAGTAGTGCGTCCGGGCCCTGACCGAAGCCGACCGGGCCGTCGGAGGCGGTGCGGCGGGCCAGCGCGATGAACTCGGCGGCCCGGCCCGCGGTTTCGGGCAGCAGCCGGAGCCGCCCGATGTCCTGCTGGTCGATCCGGTCGGCGACCACGCAGATCTGGCTGGACTGGATCTCGCCGTCGTACGCGACGTAGAGGTAACGGTCCCCCACCCGGACGGAGTTGGGTCGGCTGAGCGCGCCGTTGGCGAAGGCCGGGGCGGCGGTGGCGGAGCCGGAGAGCGCGGCGCAGTTCGGCAGCAGCCGCCCGATGTGCTCGCCGAGCCGGTGGTTGAACATCCGGAGCACGATCCGGATGCCCGGGTTCCGGGTCTGGGCCGCGAGGGCGGCGTGGATGTTGTCCTGGTCGGAGCCGTCGACCAGTGCGATGCCGCGCGCCGTCCCGATGCCGGCGGCGCTCAGGGCTGCCGCCGTCACGGTGCCGTACTCCAGCACGGCGGCGACCCCGGGCAGTACCGCTATCTGCGGAGCGTGGTCACGGGTCAGTTCGGGCAACACCACGACCACGGGCACTTCGTACTGTTCGACCAGCTCGCGGACGAGCCGGTGGGCCAGGGCGTTGCCGCCGCAGACGATGTAATGGTTGCTGAACGATTCGACCGGCAGCGGTTCGACCGGCAGGGCCCCCCACCCTTCATGCGTCATACCGTCGGAGTGTAACTGAGCCGATCGGTCGTACGGGTGACGGCCGGACGACTGATTGATCGTCAACCTGCGAACGGAGGATCACCGCCGGGGGTAGACAGCTCGGTGTACGTCCGACCAAGGGGAGCGAGCCGCCATGCCGACGATCCGCCGCCGGTGCACCGCCGCGCTCGGTGCGCTGGGGCTCGCCCTGGCGCTGCTCGCGCACACTCCGCCCGCCCAGGCGGCCCCGGCCCCCTACTGGACGCTGGTCTGGTCGGACGAGTTCACGGGCGCGGCCGGGACCGCGCCCGACCGGTGGCGCTGGAACCACGACACGGACGGGCTCGGGCACGGCAACAACGAGCTGGAGTACTACACCACCGGCACCGCCAATGCCGGCCTGGACGGCGCGGGTCACCTGCTGCTGACCGCCCGCGCGGACGACGCCGCCGGGCTGCCCTGCTGGTACGGGCCCTGTCGGTACACCTCGGCGCGGCTGAACACCGCCGGGCACTTCAGCGCGGGGACGGGCCGGATCGAGGCCCGGATCAAGATCCCCTGCGGGGAGGGGCTCTGGCCGGCCTTCTGGGCCCTCGGCACCCGCACCGACCTGCTCGGCTGGCCGAACGCGGGCGAGATCGACGTCATGGAGAACACCGGCGCGGAGCCGGGCACGGTGCACTCGGCGCTGCACGGGCCCGGCGGCTTCGACCGGGTCACCGCGTACTCCCTCCCCGGGGGCGGGCGGTTCTGCGACGACTACCACGTGTACGCCGCCGAGCGCCACGTAGACCGGGTGAACTTCCTGGTCGACGGGCAGGTGCACCACACCGTGCTGCAGAGCGAGGCGGGCTCGCGCTGGGTCTTCGACCAGCCGTTCTACCTCGTCCTCGACCTGGCCGTGGGCGGCGACTTCCCCGGCCCGCCGGACGCCACGACGGTCTTCCCCGCCGTCATGGCGGTCGACTACGTCCGCGCCTACCGCAGCAACTCCGCCCTGGGCTGACCGGGCCGGCCCCGACCGACCGGCCGTCGAGCTGACGAAGTGCCCGGCCCGTCGTTGCCGCGACCGCGCCGCACCGGCAGTTTCACGGTGCGGATGCGGGCACGACGACGGGCGGGCACACGATGAGCCAGGCAGGACAGACCAGGGCCACGGCCAGAGCCACAACCACGGCTACGGGCGGGCGGGCCCCGGCGACCGACCGCACTGCCACGCACTGCCCGTACTGCGCGCTGCAGTGCGGCATGTGGCTGGAGACCGACGCGGCCGGGGCCGTCACCGTGCAGCCCCGGGACTTCCCCACCAACCGGGGCGGGCTCTGCCAGAAGGGCTGGACCTCCCGTCGAGCTGCTCGACTCGCCCTCCCGGCTGACCACGCCGCTGGTGCGGCGCCACGGGAGGCTCCAGGAGGCCGGTTGGGAGGAGGCACTCGGCCTGGTGACCGAGCGCTGCGTCGAACTCCGGCGCGACCACGGGCCGGACGCGGTCGCCATCTTCGGCGGCGGCGGTCTGACCAACGAGAAGGCCTACCAGCTCGGCAAGTTCGCCCGGGTCGGGCTCGGCACCTCCGCGATCGACTACAACGGCCGGTTCTGCATGGCCTCGGCCGCGGCGGGCGGGATGCGCGCCTTCGGCCTCGACCGGGGCCTGCCCTTCCCGATCGCCGACCTCGCCGGGGCCGGGGCGCTGATGCTCTTCGGCGCCAACCCCGCCGAGACGATGCCGCCGCTCGCCCAGTACCTCGTCGCCCAGCGGCAGGCGGGCGGCTCGCTGATCGTCGTCGACCCGCGCCGCACCCCCACCGCCGCACAGGCCACCCTGCACCTGCAACCCCTGCCCGGCACCGACCTGGCGCTGGCCAACGGCCTGCTGCACATCGCCATCGCGCTCGGCTACCTGGACGAGGCGTACATCGCCAACCGCACCACGGGCTTCGACCAGGCACGGCGGACGGTCGCCGACTACTGGCCCGAGCGGGTCGAGCGGATCACCGGAGTGCCGGTGCCGCAGCAGCGCCGGGCCGTGCAGCTGCTGGGCAACGCCGGCTCCGCGATCATCCTCACCGCGCGCGGCGCGGAACAGCACAGCAAGGGCACCGACACCGTCTCGGCCGTCATCAACCTGGCGCTCGCCCTCGGCCTGCCCGGCACCCCCGGCTCCGGCTACGGCTGCCTGACCGGCCAGGGCAACGGCCAGGGCGGCCGCGAACACGGCCAGAAGGCCGACCAGCTGCCCGGCTACCGCAGACTCGACGACCCGCAGGCCCGCGAGGAGATGGCCGCGATCTGGGGCGTCCCCGCCGATTCGCTGCCCGGCCCGGGGCGCAGCGCGTACGAGATGCTGGACGCGCTCGGCACCGGGGAGGGCGCGCGCGGGCTGTTCGTCCTGGGCAGCAACCCGGTGGTCTCCGCGCCGAACGCCCGCCGGGTCGAGGAGCGGCTGCGCTCGCTCGACCTGCTGGTGGTGTTCGACCTGGTGCTGAGCGAGACGGCCGCGCTCGCCGACGTCGTGCTGCCGGTCGCCCAGTGGGCGGAGGAGGAGGGCACCATGACGAACCTGGAGGGCCGGGTGCAGCACCGCAAACGGCTGCGCCCGCCGCCGCCCGGGGTGCGGACGGATCTGGACGTGCTCGCCGAGCTGGCGGAGCGGCTCGGCAGCAAGGCCCGGTTCGACGCCGAACCCCGGGCCGTCTTCGAGGAGTTGCGGCGGGCGACGCGCGGCGCACCGGCCGACTACTCGGGCATCAGCTACGAGCGGATCGACGCCGAGGACGGTGTCTTCTGGCCCGCCCCGGCGGAGGGCGGCAGCACGCCCCGGATGTTCCTGGACGGCTTCGCGCACCCGGACGGCCGGGCCCGCTTCTTCCCTGTCGAGCACCGGCCCTCGACCGAGGAGCCGGACGAGGACTACCCGCTCCACCTGACGACAGGACGCGTGATGCAGCACTACCAGAGCGGCGCGCAGACGCGCAGGGTGCCGACTCTCACGGAGGCGGCACCCGAGCCCTTCGTGGAGCTCCACCCCGATCTCGGCGACTGGTTGGGGATAGCCGACGGCGACCACGTGCGGGTGACCAGCCGCCGTGGCAGCGCCGAGGGCATCGCCAGGCTCACCCCGGCGATCCGCCCCGACACGCTCTTCATGCCCTTCCACTGGGGCGGCCGGGGCCGGGCCAACTCGGTCGTCGGCGCGGCGCTCGACCCGGTCTCCAAGATGCCGGAGTTCAAGCTCTCGGCCGTCCGGCTGGAGCGGATCGCATGACGCGCGTGGTGGTCGTCGGCCACGGCCTGGCCGGCAGCCGGGTGGTCTCGGAACTCCTGTCCCTGAAGCCCGGCTTGGACATCACGGTGTTCGGCGCCGAGCCGCACGCCCCCTACAACCGGGTGCTGCTGAGCAACCTGATCGCCGGAAAGGCCGACGAGGAGAGCATCCGGCTGGCGGACGCCGCCCTCGACGCCCCCTCCGTCACCGTGCGCGCCGGAGTCTGCGTCACCGGGATCGACCGGGCGGCCCGGCGGGTGACCGCCACCGACGGCAGCAGCACCCCCTACGACGCGCTCGTGCTGGCCACCGGCGGCTCGGCCGCCCTGCCGCCGGTCAAGCAACTCACCCGGGACGACGGCGAGTTGCTCACCGGTGTGGTCGCCCTGCGGACGCTGGACGACTGCCGCGAGATCCTCCGGCTCGCCGCCGAGGCCGCCGCGAGCCGGGGCCGCCCGGCGCGGGCGCTGGTGCTCGGCGGCGGGGTGCTCGGCCTGGAGGCGGCGCGCGGCCTGGTGCAGCGCGGGCACCGGGCCGAAGTGCTCCAGTTCGGGCCGATGCTGATGGAGCGTCAGTTGGACGAGGGCGCGGCCCGCGCTCTGCTCGGTGCCACCCGGGCGGTCGGCGTGACGGTCCGGCTGGACACCGCCGTGCTGGCGGTGGCGGGCCGCAGCCGCTTCCAGGGGGTCGAGTGCGAGGACGGCGGGTTCGTCCCCGGTGACCTGCTCGTGCTCGCCACCGGCATGCGGCCGGAGACCGGGCTCGCCTCGGCCGCCGGGCTGGCGGTGGGGCGGGGCGTCCTGGTCGACGACTCGATGCGCACCACCGACCCGCTGGTGTTCGCCGTCGGCGACTGCGCCGAACACCGGGGCACGGTGCACGGCCTCGTCCAACCCGCCTGGGAGCAGGCCCGGGTGGCGGCCCGGACGATCGCGGGCCGGCCGGGCGAACGGCCGTACCTGGAGAGCCGGGTGGTGACGCGGCTGAAGACCACCGGCATCGACCTCGCCAGCATGGGCCACATCTCGGCCGACGGCACGGAGGACGACATCGACGTGGTGGTCTACCAGGACACCCGGCGGCACATCTACCAGAAGGTCGTCGTCCGGGACTGCAAGGTGATCGGCGCGGTGATGGTCGGCGAGAGCGCGACCCTGGGCACCGTCACCGGGCTCTACGACCGCCAGGGCACGGTGCCGCGCGACCGCCGCCTGCTGCTCTTCCCGACCGCCGCCCCCGCCGAGGCACAGCACCCGGCCGACCTGCCGGACGACGCCGTGGTCTGCCACTGCAACGCCGTCACCAAGGCCGAGATCACCGGCTCCGGCGCCGCCGACCTCCCCGAGGTCGCCCGCCTGACCAGGGCCACCACGGGGTGCGGGGGCTGCCGCGAGGTCGTCGAGCAACTGCTGTGAGGACAGGCCCGGTTTCGCTCTCCAGGGGCGCCGAGCTGACTGAGTCGGCGCTGCGCGATGGCCGCTGCCGCGAGCCGCTCGCATCCTGACCATGACCGCCGTCCCCCGGAGCGGGCGGCCCCGAGCCCGGGAGCAGCCGCAGTGATCAATGTCGCCGTCATCTACTACTCGTCCAACGGAAGCGTCCACCGGCTCGCCCAGGCCGCCGTCACGGCGGCCGAGCGGGCGGGCGCCCGGGTGCGGCTGCGCCGGGTCGCGGAGCTGGCGCCCCCCGGGCTGGTCGCGGCCGATCCGGCCTGGGCCGCCCACGCGGAGGCCACCGCCGACATCCCGACCGCCTCGCTGGCCGACCTGGAGTGGGCCGACGCCGCGCTGTTCGGCACCCCGAGCGGCTTCGGCCAGCCGGCGGCCCAGCTGCGGCGGTTCCTCGACACCACGGGCGAGATCTGCTGCCGGGGCAAGGTCGTCTCCTCGTTCGTCTGCGCGGCCGGGCCGCACGCGGGGTACGAGGCCGGGCTGCCCGCGCTGGACAACGCCTTCTACCACTGGGGCGCCGTCATCGTCCCGACCCTGCGCCGGGCCCCGGCCCAGACGTCGACCCAGACGCCGGAGGAGGAGCCGGGCGACGCCTGCGCGGAGAGCATCGCGGCCGTCGACGCGCAGACCCGCCGGGTGGTCGGGGTGGCGACGGCGCTCGGCCGCCGACTGCTCGCCACGGCCTGAGGACCGCGCGGGACCTGACGAACTCGTGGCGAACCGGCCGCAGAGCTGACGAACCAGGCGATAGTGCACTCAAACATGCCCGAAAGCGCTGGGATGCTCCAGCCAGCAGCACAACTCCCGAGCCGAGACCACGCCGACCCGGCGGGATCGAAAGGGCATCAATGAGCAAGCGTCAGATCGAGATCTGCATCGTGGGCGCGGGCCCTCGGGGACTCTCCGTCCTCGAGCGGCTCTGCGCCAACGAGCGGCACTCCCCCAGCCACCCCCAGGTGACCGTGCACGTGGTCGACCCCGAGGCGCCCGGCGCCGGGGCGGTGTGGCGGCCGCAACAGTCGCGTCACCTCCTGATGAACACCGTCGCCTCCCAGATCACCGTCTACACGGACGACAGTGTGCAGATCGACGGCCCGATCGAGCACGGGCCGAGCCTCCACGAGTGGGCCAAGAGCCTGCTGGAGCCGGGCGGCCGGGGCGAGGCCGACGACGTCACGCTGGCCGAGGCGCGCGATCTGGGCCCCAACACCTACCCGAGCCGGGCGTTCTACGGCAGCTACCTCAACGCGAGCTTCCTCCGAATCGTGGAGCGCGCCCCCGAGCACGTGGTGATCCTGGTGCACCGCAGTCGCGCCGTCGCCATGTCCGACGTGCACGGCGTGACCGGCGGCCCGCAGGGCGTCCGGCTGGAGGACGGCACCCGGCTCAACGAGCTGGACGCCATCGTGCTGGCCCAGGGCCACGTGCCGGCCCGGCTCACCCCGCGCGAGGAGCGGACGGCGGCGCTCTCGCGCATCCACCACCTCACGTACGTCACCCCCGCCAACCCGGCCGACCTCGACCTGGCCGACATCAAGCCCGCCGAGAACGTGCTGATCCGGGGCCTCGGCCTGAACTTCTTCGACCACATGGCCCTGCTGACGGCCGGCCGCGGCGGCCACTTCGTCCGCGCGGGCGGCCGGCTGACGTACCGTCCGTCGGGCTTCGAGCCCAAGCTGTATGCGAGCTCGCGCCGAGGTGTGCCGTACCACGCGCGTGGCGACAACGAGAAGGGCGCGTACGGGCGTTACTACCCCAAGCTGCTCACCGCCGAGTACATCTCGGTGCTGCGCAAGCGGACGGGCTCGGACGACCCGGTGCAGTTCAGCCTGGATCTCTGGCCGCTGATCACCCGCGAGGTGGAGAGCGTCTACTACCGCGCACTGCTGGTCTCCTACGGCCGCACGGCCGAGGCCGAGGAGCTCGTGGAGCGCTACCTCGCGGCCGACCTCGACCCGGAACTCGACGCGCTGCTCGACGAGTTCGAGATCGCCCCGGACGAGCGCTGGTCCTGGGAGCGGCTCTCCCGCCCGTACGGCGACCGGGTCTTCACCGACCGCTCGGACTTCCGGGCCTGGCTGCTGGACCACCTCGCCCGGGACGTCCAGGCGGCCCACGCGGGCAACGTCACCGGCCCGCTGAAGGCCGCCCTGGACGTGCTGCGCGACCTGCGCAACGAGATCCGGCTCGCCGTCGACCACGGCGGCCTGGAGGGCACCTCGCACCGGGACGACCTGGAGGGCTGGTACACCCCGCTCAACGCCTTCCTCTCGATCGGCCCGCCGGTCTCCCGGATCGAGGAGATGATCGCCCTGATCGAGGCCGGGGTGCTGGAGCTCACCGGCCCGCAGACCGTCATCCGGATCGACATCAACGACGGCACGTACGTGATGGCCTCCGACGCCGTGCCCGGCCCGGCCGTCCGCTCGACGGTGCTGATCGAGGCCCGGCTGCCCGAGCCCGACCTGCGCCGCACCGCCGACCCGCTGCTGCTGCACCTGCTCAAGACCGAGCAGGCCACCACCTTCCGGATCGACGGCTTCGGCGGCACCAGCTACGAGACCGGCGGCCTGGCCGTCACCGAGCGCCCGTACCGGATGCTCGACGCCAAGGGCCGGGCGCACCCGCGCCGCTTCGCCTACGGCGTCCCCACCGAGGCGGTGCACTGGGTCACCGCGGCGGGCATCCGCCCCGGCGTCGACTCCGTCACCCTCGGCGACTCGGACTCGATAGCGCGCGCCGCACTGGCCCTCCAGCCGGTGGCGCACGTCCCGGCGGACGTCCGGCCGCCGTACTCGGAGGAGGAGCTCACCGGGGTGATCGTTTGACCTCCCGACTCGACCGTGCGGGGGACAGCGGGCTGCTGTCCCCCGTCCGGGCCGGTACGGATGCCGAGGCCGCCGTCAGCGACAGCGCCTGGGTGCAGGCGATGCTCGACGCGGAGGCCGCCCTGGCTCGGGCCCAGGCCCGGCTGGGGACGGTGCCGAAGGCCTCGGCCGAGGTGATCAGCGGCATGGCACGGGCCGAACTGCTCGACGTCCGCGCGCTCGCGCTGGCCTCGCGCGAGACGGCCAACCCGGTGGTCGGCCTCGTCCAGGCCTTCACCCGGCTGGTGGCGGCGGAGGACGAACGCTCCGCCGAGTACGTCCACCGGGGCTCGACCAGCCAGGACATCTTCGACACCGGCGCCATGCTGGTCGCCTCCCGGGTGCTCGGCATCGTCCGGACCGACCTGGCCCGGACGGCCGGCGCGCTGGCCCGGCTCGCCGCCCGGCACCGCAACACAGCGGTCGCCGGACGGACCCTCGCCCTCCAGGCGGTGCCGACCACCTTCGGCCTGAAGGCGGCCGGCTGGCGCCAGCTCGTCCTGGACGCCGACCACCGCCTCGCCGTCGTCGAGGCCGGGCTGCCGGTCTCGCTCGGCGGCGCGGCGGGCACCCTGGCCGGGTACCTCGAGTACGGCCGGATCGACGGCGGGCACACCGACCCGGGCGCCTACCTCGACCAGCTGGTCGAGGCGTACGCCGTCGAGACCGGCCTGGCCCGGCCCGGTCTGCCGTGGCACGCCCTGCGCACCCCGATCGCCGATCTCGGCGCCGCCCTCGGCTTCACCGCCGGGGCGCTCGGCAAGATCGCGATCGACGTGCAGACGCTCACCCGGACGGAGATCGGCGAGGTCGCCGAGCCGGCCGGCACCGCCGCCGGGCGCGGCACCTCCTCGGCGATGCCGCACAAGCGCAACCCCGTGCTGGCGACGCTGATCCGCAGTGCGGCACTCCAGGTCCCGGTGATGGCAGCCGGGTTGACCCAGTGCCTGCTGGCCGAGGACGAGCGCTCGGGCGGCGCCTGGCACGCCGAGTGGCTGCTGCTGCGGGAGTGCCTGCGGCTGGCCGGCGGCGCGGCGGCCACGGCCGTCGAACTGACCGAGGGGCTGGAGGTGCGGCCGGACCGGATGGCGGCCAACCTCAAGCTCACCGACGGGCAGATCGTCTCCGAGCGGCTCGCCGCCGTCCTCGCCCCGCTGCTCGGGCGCGGCCCCGCGCGGCGGCTGCTCACCGAGGTCTCGGCCCGCTCCGCCGCCGAACACCGCCCACTGGCCGAGCTGCTCCGTGACGCCACCGAGCTGGCCGGCGTCATGAGCCGTGAGGAGCTGGCCGCGCTCTGCGACCCGGCTGCCTACACCGGCGCGGCGGGCCCGCTGGTCGACCGGGCGCTGGGCTCGTAACCCCGGGAGTCCGGGAGTCCGGGGCCTGGCCCGCTGCGGCGGGTCAGGCCCCGGCCGTCAGGCCCCGGCCGTCACGCCTGCGACGAGCAGGAGCAGGACGGCCGAGACGGTGGTCATCCGGCGGGCCGCCTTCGGGGTGCCGGCCAGCGAGCCGCCGACCCGGCTCACGGCCACCGCCACCGCGCCGTAGACCACGGCGCAGCTCAGCACGTTGAGTGCCCCGAGGGTCGCGACCTGCCCGCTGACGGGCAGCCCGGCCGCCGGGTCGACGAACTGGGGGACGAGCGAGAGGTAGAGCAGCAGGCCCTTCGGGTTGAGCAGCGCGGTCAGCAGGCTCTGCCGCAGCACCGTCGCGGTGGGCTGCGGCCGCGCCTGGGGCAGGACGCCGCCGCTGCGGCGCAGGCTGAGCAGCATGGTGACGGCGAGCACGGCCAGGTAGGCGGCGCCCGTCCAGCGCAGGGCCGGCAGGGCGGCGGGTACGGCGCGCAGCGCGGCGGCCAGCCCGGCGGCGGAGAGCGCGGTGTGCACGGCGTACCCGGCGCAGACGCCCACGACGGCGGTGAGTGCTGCCCGGCGGCCCTGGCCGAGACCGCGCGCGGCGATGTACAACCAGTCGGGGCCCGGGGTGCAGACCAGGAGCAGGTCCACCCCCAGGAAGAGCAGCAGTGAATGCGGGTCCATGGCCTCGTTCTCTCGGGTCTTGCTGTGCAGTGACCGAAAGTAGCCGGAAGAGGGCAGCAGCCGATGGCCACTTCGTGCTCGCCGGGCCGCCGCTGCGGCAGAATGTTGCGCCATGGACCGCATCGACCGCAGAATCCTCCACGAGCTCCAGCAGGACGGCCGCCTGACCAACGCAGAACTCGCCACCCGGGTGGATCTGACCCCCTCCCCCTGCCTGCGCCGCGTACGGCAGCTCGAACAGGACGGCGTCATCCGGGGCTACCGCGCGCTGCTGGACGGGGCTGCGCTCGGCCGGGGCTTCCAGCCGTTCGTGACCATCGTGATGCGGCACGAGGACCAGCAGACCGTGTCCGAGTTCGAGCGCCGGGTCGCCGACCTGCCCGAGGTGGTCGAGGCCCACCGCCTCTTCGGCGACCCGGACTACCTGCTGCGGATCGCCGTCGCCGACATCGCGGCGTACGAGCGCTTCATCACCGACGTGCTGTCCGGGCTCCCCGGCATCGCCCAGGTGAACTCGCACCTCACGATGAAGCAGGTCAAGGCCGACCGGGGCATCCCCACCTCCGTCAACCGGCCGCGTCCAACGGCGTGAAGTGCGAGACGCGCGGCGGGTGCTCCAGGGCCTCGAACTCCCCCTCCGCCCAGACCGGCCTGATCCGCCACATCGGCCCGGCATAGGCCCGGACGGCCGCCTCGTCCCGCCAGCGCGTCACCATCAGGACCCGATGGTCACCCTCGGTCACCCCCCGCCACAGCTCCGCCCCGAGGAACCCGTCCACCCCCGCCAGCCCCGGCACCGCCTCCCCCACCAACCTGGCCCAGAACTCCTCCGCCCGCCGGGGCTGCACCTCGGCCTCCCAAACCCGCACGATCATGATCAGCCCCTTCCCGAGGCTCCCCTCCCATTGTCCGCCCGCGTCTCCGCCCGCGGGCCGTGCGGTTAACCGTTCGGACGCGTGCCTGTTGCCGGGGCGCCGGGCCCACCGAAGACTCGGAAGCGCCCGGCCCGCCAGAGGCCGGGCCATCGACTGAAGAGAGCGGGGCACGGCCCATGGCGGTCTGTGTGGTGTGCAAGAACGACTACTGGCTGTCCTTCGAGATCCGGACGGTCTCGGGCGACACCTACACCTTCGACAGCTTCGAGTGCGCGATGGAGAAGCTGGCACCTCGCTGCGAGTACTGCGAGGTCCGGATCGTCGGCCACGGCGTCGAGGTCTCCGGCAAATTCTTCTGCTGCGCCAACTGCGCCCGCCGCGACGGCGGCCTCGGCGAACAGATCCGCGACGCCGTCGGCACCCGCCCCACAGCAATGACGAAGTAGCCGCCAGGACCGACGGGCCCGCCTGCCCCGGGGCAGGCGGGTCCGTCACACCGTCGGCGGCGCGATGGAAGGATGGAGCCATGACCGAGTACCGGCTCCCCGACCGTCATGCCCAGCTCCTGGAGTACGCCCAGACGCTGACTCCACCATCCGGCTGGAAGATCGAAGTTTCCGGCGACGAGATCATCATGATGGCGGGCCCGTCGGTCGTCCATCAGCGCAACCTGCTGGTCGTCCGCGAGCAGTTCGACGCGCACCGGCCGACCGACCTGATGCCGAGCGAGAACACCGATCTGGCATCGCCGAACATCGGCAAGCTGCGCAACCCGGACCTGACGTACATCCCGATCACGGTGGTCGAACGCGGCGGCAACGAGGTCCCGGCGGAGCTGGCGGCGATCGCCGTGGAAATCGTCTCCCCGTCGAACCCGGAGAACGACCTGATCGGCAAGGTCCGCGACTACCCGCTCATGAACATCCCGCTGTACCTGCTGATCGACCCGCGCGACGGCGAGATCACGCTCTTCTCCGACCCGGCCGGCGGCAGTTACCACCGGCGCTGGAACGGCCGGTTCGGTGACCGGGTGCCGGTCCCCGCGCCTTTCGGCTTCGACCTGGCCACCACCGAGCTGCTCCGCGACCCGGCCTGACCGCACGCTCGGTGCCCGGTGAGCCTTCGTCAGACCCGGGCGTGGGAGGAGATGTCGGCGGTGAAGGCCTCGACCAGTTCGGGGGTCACCGTCGGGCGGCAGTGGGAGATCGCGGCGAGGTAGTCGGCCGTCGTGGCGCCTACGCCGTGGGGGGTGGCGTCGGCGAG
This sequence comes from Kitasatospora sp. McL0602, assembly GCF_052076145.1. NCBI lineage: Bacteria > Bacillati > Actinomycetota > Actinomycetes > Kitasatosporales > Streptomycetaceae > Kitasatospora > Kitasatospora sp. McL0602. The sequence continues at coordinate 1,204,745 of NZ_CP197246.1, forward strand.
GTCGCGTTCGAAGGCGGCCTGGGCGGCTGTCCGGGCGGCGTGTTCGATGTCGGCGGGGGTGTAGTACTCGCTGGCGGCGACCAGGGCGGGCAGGTCGACGTCGGCGCGGGTGGCGGCGTAGCGGGACCAGATGGCGGTGCGGGCGGCCGCATCCGGGGTGCCGATCGGGACGAGGTAGTCGAAGCGGCCGTGGCGCAGGAAGGCGGAGTCGAGGGAGCGGATGGAGTTGGTGGCGCAGACCAGCAGCCGTTCCTCCCCCTCGCGGAAGCCCGGGATCAGCTTGAGCAGTTCGTTGGTGACGCCGTGCATCCCGCCGGAGGCCCCGGCGCCGCGCATCGGGGCGATCTCCTCGACCTCGTCTATGAAGACCAGCACCCGTTCGAGTTCGGCGATCCGGGCGAACGCGGTGCGCAGCGCGGCCGCGAGATTGCCCTCGTCCGCGAGGCGGGAGGGCAGGAGTTCGACGAACGGCCAGCCGAGGCGGGAGGCGACGGCGCGGGCGAAGGTGGTCTTGCCGGTGCCGGGCGGGCCGAAGAGGGCGATGGCGCGCGGCGGCCGGACGCCGTGCCGGGCGGCCCGCTCGGGCTCGGCGAGCGGGCGGACGATCCGACGCTCGATCAGGTTCTTCTCGGCCTCCATGCCGGCGACCTTGTCCCAGAGGTCGCCGGGCAGCAGCCGCCCGCCGAGCTCCGCCAGCAGGTTGGCGCCGGGCCCGGTCGGCGGCTCGGCCTTCTCGAAGTAGGCGACGGCCGGGCGGCGGGTGTAGCCGGCGTTGCGCAGGCCCTCGCCGAGCAGCTCCTCCTCGGGCAGCACGTACGCGATCCGGCGGACCCGCCGGTCGAGCAGCCGCCGCTCCAGCTCGCGCAGCAGCGCGCTGGCCAGGCCCCGGCCCCGCCAACCCGGGGCGATGGCTATCCGCATCACCCAGGCCCTGTCCCCGGCGAGGTGGGCCAGGGCCGCGCCGATAGGTGCACCCTGGCTGACGGCGACCACGGCGGGCTGACGCGAGGTCAGGGCGGTGATGCACTCGGCCAGCGAGAAGACCGACTCCTGCCCGCTGCCCGCCGTGGTGTCGATGAGGTGGACGACGGAGGCGAGATCGTCCTCGCGGTAGTCGTGGATGAGCCATTCGGACACGAGGGGCCGCCTCTCCGGGGGGACGTGGTGTTCCCGGAAAGCTACGGGCCCCGCCCGCTCCCGGCCCGCGCCGGAACGGACAACCGGCGCGGCCGAACCGTACGGTTCGCCGCTGGCGCTCGCCGCGCACGGCGGGTCGGAACGGGGTGGCTCAGAAGGCGCAGGGCAGCGAGCGGACGCGGTTGTCGAAGCTGGACGGGACGAGCACGGGCTCGCCGGTGGAGCGGATGTCGGGGAGGCGGGTGAGCAGTTCGCGCAGCAGCACCTTCATCTCCTGGCGGGCGAGGTGGGCGCCGAGGCAGAAGTGCGGGCCGCCGCCGCCGAAGCCGAGGTGGGGGTTGGGCGAGCGGGTGATGTCGAAGGTGTCGGGGTCGGGGAAGACGGCCTCGTCGCGGTTGGCCGAGCCGAAGAAGAGCACCACCTTGTCGCCCTTGGCGAGCGGGGCGCCGTTGAGCTCGTGGTCGGTGGCGAGGGTGCGGCGGAACTGGATGATCGGCGTGGCGTACCGGAGGATCTCCTCGACCGCCCCGCCGAGCCGGGCGTCGAGGTCGGCGGTGAGCAGGGCCCGCTGCTCGGGGTGGGTGGTGAGCAGGTGCAGGCCGTGGGCGAGGGCGTTGCGGGTGGTCTCGACCCCGGCGACCAGGAGGAGGGAGAAGAAGGCACCCAGCTCGCGGGAGCCGAGGCGGCGGCCGTCCACGTCGGCGGTGACGAGGGCGGAGATCAGGTCGTCGGCGGGGTGGCGGCGGCGCTCGCGGCCGAGGGCGGCGATCACGCCCTGCATCCGGGCCAGCGCCCGCAGGCCGCGGCCTGGCACCCGGAGGCGGCTGCGGGCCACGCCGGTGTTCTCGGAGGCGTGGTCGATCTGCCGGAGGATCTCGCGGCGCTGCCGCTCGGGGATGCCCATCATGGTGCAGATGACCTGGTAGGGGAGTTCGGCGGCGACGGCGGTGACGAAGTCCTCGGGGCGCCGGGCGGTGAGGTCGTCGACGATCCGGGCGGAGATCTCCCGGATGTCGTCCTCGACCTTGGCGATCAGCCGCGGGGTGAAGGCGCGGGAGACGATCCGCCGGAGGTCGGCGTGGCGCGGGTCGTCCAGGTTGACCATCGAGTCGCCGAACAGCGTCCGGACCCAGCGGGCGGGTTCGGGGGTGGTGACGCCGGGCTCGCTGACGAAGACGGCCGGGGTGCGGCTGGCCTCGACCACGTCAGCGTGCCGGACGAGCGCATGGAAGCCCTTGCCGGTGCGGGGGTCGGTGCAGAAGGCCGGGCGCTCCAGCGCGCGGAGCCGGGCGAACTCGGCGGCCTGGTCGGCGGCCGGGAGCCGCCAGAACTCCGGCTCCGCCGGGTTCGGCCCGGGTACGGATTCGACCTTCGCGGTAACACCCGGTGCGCTCATGCGCATTTTATGGCGCATTGGCTGACCGGGTGTCAAATTGCCCTGCTTGGTACTATTTACCTAGAAATCCGCGCCTCATCCTCATCCTCGACCCCTACCTCCGCATCGAGTTCGGGGCCCTCGGTCGGTACGGGCGCCAGCTCGCGCGCCAGCAGCGTCGCCCCGGCCACCGCGCCCGGCATCAGCAGCACCGTCACCATCGGCACCAGGAAGAGCAGGACGAGCGGCGCCCCGAAACCGAGCGTCAGCCCGAGCCGACCGCGCAGCATCCGCAGCCGCTCACGCTGGGCGAAACCGCGCCGCTGGAGACCGACCGCCGTCAGCTCGACCGCCAGAAAATACCCCGAAATGCCTACCCCGACCACAGGTACCACGGTCTGCCCGAGCACCGGGATGAAGCCACAGGCGAACAGCACCAGCCCGAAGCCCACCACCCGCACCAGCACGGACATGCTGTCCCTGGCCGAGACCAGCAGCTCACGCCAGAGCGGCACCTCGGGGGCGGCCGGAGCCCCACCCTCGGTCTCGTCCACCTTCGCGCAGAGCGACTCGTAGAACGGCTGGCCGACCAGCAGCGTCACCGCCGTGAAGGTGACGGCCGCCAGCAGCGCCCCGCCACCGATCAGCGCCGCCGTCAGCACCCCGCGCAGCAGCCCCTGCCAGGGGGAGCCCCAGCCGTCGGCGAACGGCGTCGCCCAGTCGGCCAGGTCACCGGACCACACGGCCAGCGCGGCGAGCGCCGCGACGTACCCGACCATCGTGATCAGCGCCGGGATCATCCCGAAGCCCCACCACCGGCCGTGCCGTGCCACCCAGCGTTGCCCCTTGAGCAGGCAGCTGATCCCCGTCCCGAAATCTCGCATACCCGGCAGCCTACGACGGCGCCGCCGGGGATACCGATGGTCCCCCTGCCCGGCGGCGGCTACCGTCACTGACCATGGATCAGACCGAGTACATGCACGCCCTGCGCCGCGACGGCGCGCGGATGGCCGAGGCCGCCGCCGGCCGGCTCGACCTTCAGGTGCCCAGCTGCCCCGACTGGACGGTCGCCGAGCTGCTGCGGCACACCGGCCGGGTGCACCGCTTCTGGACGGCCATGGCCGAGCAGGCGCTCGCCGACCCGTCGACGTTCGAGCATGCGCCGCTCCCGGACGACGCCGAGCTCGTCGAGTGGTTCGCCGAGGGTGTCGAGACCTGCGCCGCGGCGCTGGAGGTGCTCGACCCCGCGTTGCCGCGCTGGACCTGGGCTAGCAGGAAGGACGTCGGCTTCATCCAGCGGCGGATGGCCCAGGAGACGGCCGTCCACTGCTGGGACGCGCTCGCCGCCGCCGGCCGGGACGAACCGGTCGAGCAGGCGCTCGCCCGGGACGGCGTGGACGAGTTCTTCGCGTACTTCACCGCCGACGAGCTGCCCACCGGACTCCCCGCGGCCGGGTTCCACCTGCACGCCACCGACGGCCCCGGCGAGTGGTCCGTCCGCGCGGTGGACGGCGCCTGGGCCGTCACCCACGAGCACGGCAAGGGCGCGGCAGCCGTCCGGGGCACCGCCTCCGACCTGCTCCTTCTGCTCTGGCAGCGCCGCTCCCCCGGGCAGCTGGAGACCTTCGGCGACGAGGCCGCACTCGCCGCCTTCCTCACGGGCTTCGACCTCTCCTGAATTGACGCATGCGCAACAAGAGTGAGCAGGGTCACCGCGCGGACGCCTGACGGCTGCGCTCCGTGACCACACGGGCGCGGCCTGGCGCCGAACTCACCGCTCGGCGAGCAGTGGTCACCGTGCGCGGTCGGTGCGCACACGCACGGCTTGATCCCCTGTTCGCAGCGTCATCGAATTCCCGGCCTTTGGGCCCTTGTTCGACCACCAACCTTGCTTCCCGACGGGCAATGAGTTTTGCTTCAGCGACTGCCCGGCCACTGACCGAGCAGGCCCAACGGGTGCAACGCCTAGTCCTGCCGGCACCCGTCGGACACCACTGAGCTCTGTAACGGCAGGAGCGGGGGACCCAGGTAAGTTGCCGACCGGACACTGTCCGGCCGGCTTGGGGTGAAGCCGCGCTTGCGGCCGGGCAACTCCAGCCCGAACCCGACAGCTCACCTCGCCGGCGTCGGAGAGGAACTGACCCATGTCCGCACTGGGCAACCACGGCCGTACTCGTCTGACCCGTATCGGCATCACCACGGCGCTCGCCGCCTCGGCGCTCGCCCTCCCCCTGATCGGCGCCGCCTCCGCCCACGCGGACCAGGCCCCGGCCGCCCCGCACTCCTTCCGCACCAGCGCCGACGCCGTCACGGTGCCGACGCACGCCGCCACCCCGGCGGCCGCACCCGCCGCCGCCGCTCCGGCCGCTGCGCCCGCCACTGCGGCTCCGGCCACGTACAAGGTGGTCGGCGGCGACAGCCTGTCGAAGATCGCCGACGCCCAGCACGTGGACGGCGGCTGGCACAAGCTCTACGACGACAACCGCACCGTCGTCGGCGGCAACCCGAACCTGATCTTCGCCGGCCAGCAGCTCACCGTCGGCGCCAAGGCCACCCCGGCCGCCGCCCCGGCCCCTGCCAAGCCCGCCACCCCGGCCCCCGCCGCCGCGCCGCAGGCCGCCAAGCCCGCGAAGCCGGCCAAGCCCGCCACCACCACGGTCTCGTACAGCACCAAGGCGAGCACCCAGACCGCCGCCAAGGCCGCCCCCGCCCCGGCCGCCGTCGCCAGCACCTCGGGCTTCACCGCCCCGGTGGCCAACCCGCACATCAACGAGGCGTACGGCGTGCCCGGCACCATGTGGGCCAGCGGCCACCACACCGGCGTCGACTTCGCCGCCTCCGTCGGCACCAGCCTCCGGGCCGTCGGCAACGGCACCGTCGTCTCCGCCGGGAACGGCGGCGCGTACGGCAACCAGATCATCATCAAGCTCGCCGACGGCAAGTACGCCCAGTACGCGCACCTGTCCTCGATCGGCGTGTCCGCCGGGCAGTCGGTGACCGCCGGGCAGCAGATCGGCCTCTCCGGCGCGACCGGCAACGTGACCGGCCCGCACCTGCACTTCGAGATCCGCACCACCCCGAACTACGGCTCGGACATCGACCCGATCGCGTACCTCCGCGCTCACTCGGTCAACGTCTGACCGCTGTAGCAGCAACCGCCCCGGCCGCCCGTGACACCCACGTCACGGGCGGCCGGGCGTTTTCCGTTCGCCGGTCGGTCTTAGGGTGACGATCATGGACGACCAAGGAACAGCCGCCCTGGGCCGCCGACGGCTCGCCGCAGCGGGCGCCGGTGCCCTCACCATCGCCACCGCCCTCACCCTCCGGGCGGCGGCCGGGGGCGACTTCACCAAGTACGCCGGGGACGCCCTCTACACCGTGCTGCTCCACACCCTGGTCGTGCTCGCCGTACCCCGGGTGCGGCCCCGCACGGCCGCCGCCGTCGCCCTCGGGCTGAGCTGGGCCGTCGAGTTCGCCCAGCTCAGCCCCGTACCCGCCGAGCTCTCCGCGCACAGCACCGCCGCCCGGCTCGTCCTCGGCACCACCTTCAACCCGGCCGACCTGCTCTGCTACGTCGTCGGCGCGGCCGCCGCCCTACTCGTCCACCAGCTGACGACCCGGCGGCAGGCCGCTGTCCGGGCCGCCTGAGTGGGGTACCTTCCGAAAGGTCGGCGGGGCAGGTCCGGTCGGGTCGGTGGGAGGAGTTCCGATGGAGCGTTCGGTGGCTGAGCGGATGCTCGCGGTGGCGGTCCAGGAGGCCCGAGCCGGGCTGGCGGAGGGCGGCATCCCGATCGGTGCGGCGCTCTTCGGGCCGGACGGCGAGGTGCTCGGGCGCGGGCACAACCGGCGGGTGCAGGACGGCGATCCGTCGCTGCACGCGGAGACCGCTGCCTTCCGGGCAGCCGGGCGGCTGCGCGGGTACGGGCGGACGACGATGGTGACGACGCTCTCGCCGTGCTGGTACTGCTCGGGCCTGGTACGGCAGTTCGGGATCGGCAGGTTGGTCGTGGGCGAGGCCCGGACGTTCGTCGGCGGCCACGACTGGCTGGCCGAGCACGGCGTGCAGGTGACGGTGCTGGACGACCCGGAGTGCGCCACGATGATGGCCGAATTCATCGACCGGCAGCCGGAATTGTGGTCCGAGGACATCGGCGAGTAGAGCTGCCGGGCGCGGCACTAGGCTGTCCGGATGATCGATCCGAACACACTTGCCAGCACAGCCGGTTACGCCGAGGCCGCCGACGCACTCGCGGAGCAGTACGAGAGCGTCACCCTCGCCGAGGTGCACCGCGACGTGCTGCACCTGTTCCCCACCCGACCCTCAGCAGTGCTGGATGTCGGCGCGGGCAGCGGACGGGACGCCGCCGCGCTGGCCCGACTCGGGCACCAGGTCGTCGCCGTCGAGCCGACCGGCGAACTCCGCGCCCTGGCCCGGCAGATCCACGCCGACCAGGCGGTCGAATGGGTCGACGACTCGCTCCCCGGGCTGCGGACGCTCCGCGAGGCGGGCCGGTCCTTCGACCTGATCCTGCTGACGGCGGTCTGGATGCACCTGGACGCGGAGCAGCGCGGCTCGGCGATGGCAGCGCTGCGCGAACTGCTCGCCCCCGGCGGCCGGTTGGTCCTCTCGCTGCGGCACGGCCCCGTCCCGGCCGGGCGTCGGATGTTCGACGTCTCGGCGGACGAGACCGTGCGACTGGCCCGTGACCACGGGCTCGACCTGCTGCACCTCAGCGAGCGGGCGGACCCGCACGACCGGCCCGGGGTGAGCTGGAGCTACCTGGGGCTGCGACCGGCGGCCGCCGACCCCGCTCAGACGTAGAGCTTGTCGAGGAAGCCGAACAGCTTCTCCCGGGTGCGCTCGATCTGCTCCTCCAGGCTGAGCGACTCCTCCAGCCGGTTGCCCGCCTGGGGCGACTTGAGGCCGCGCACGTAGAGCGAACAGGCCAGGTCGGTGCACATGTGCAGGCCGACGGTGTTGCCGTCCCGACCGGCCTGGCCGGCCTTGCGGGCGGCCAGCAGCGAGACCCCGCTGCCGGGGTGGGTGGTCAGGCAGAGACTGCACATGCTGCGGTGCAGGAACCCCCGGCTCTGGCTGGCGGAGCGCAGCGTCACGCCCACCAGGCGGCCGTCGCGCTCGGCGACCAGGTAACTGCGGTCGGGCGCGCCCGGGTCGCGCCAACCCACGAAGTCCAGATCCGGCCAGGGGAGCTCGGCCAGGTCACGCGGTACGGCGAGGCGCTGGGCCTCCCCCTTCGAGCAGTTGACGAACGACGCCCGGATGTCTGTCTCGGTCAGTGGCTTCATGTGGTCGACGCTAACCTGCCTAGGTATATTAGGCAAAACATTAATTGCTCTAGGTTCCTAGGAGGCACACCCGTGGCTCGTGCAGGTCTGACAACCGAGCGGGTGGTCCTGGCCGCCGCCGAACTCGCCGACACCATCGGCTTCGACAACGTGACGGTCTCCGCAGTCGCGCGCGGCTTCGGCGTCAAGGACGCCAGCCTCTACTCGCACATCCGGAACCTCCAGGACCTGCGGACGCGGATCGCCGTCCTGGCCGCCACCGAGTCCACCGAACGCATCACCCTGGCCGTCGCCGGACGCTCCGGCCGGGACGCCCTGACCGCCTTCGCCGACGCCTACCGCGACTACGCCCTCGCCCACCCCGGCCGCTACGCCGCAGGCCAGGTCCGGATCGACCTCGCCGCCACCGACCTGGACCTCAGCAGCCACCTACGGGCCGCCGAGGTCTGTTATGCCGTCCTGCGCGCCTACGGCCTCGCCGAGCCCGATCTCACCGACGCCGCCCGGATGATGCGCAGCACCTTCCACGGCTTCGTCACGCTCGAAGCCGCCAACGGCTTCGCCCACTCCCGCCCGGTCCAGGCCTCCTGGGAGCAGACCGTCGCCGCCCTCCACCTCACCCTGCAGCACTGGCCGAGCCAGGCGTAGCGGCCGGAGGCTCAGGCTGGGGGTTCAGGCGTCGCCCTGGACGAGGGCGTGCAGGTGCTGGTCGTGCCAGCCGTCCGCGTGCAGCAGCGCGCTGCGCATGGTGCCCTCGGCGGTGTATCCGGCCCTGGCCGCCACCCGGCAGGAGGCGGGGTTGAGCACCGAGTGGCACAACCGCAGCCGGTGCAGACCGAGTTCGTCCAGCGCCCACCGGCTGACGCGCTTCGTGGCCTCGACCACGACGCCGCCGCCACGCGCCGACGGCAGCAGCCAGTAGACGACTTCGGCGCTGCCGCCTTCGAGATCGATGTCGTTCAACCCGACGAGCCCGACGGCCCGGCCGCCGTCCGGCCGGGCGACGGCCCAGATCGCCCCGCGCTCGTCCTGCCACCGCCGATGCATGCGCTCGATCCTGGCGCGGGCCTCCTCCGACGTCTCCACGACCAGGAGATTCCACTGCCGGATCGCCGGGTCCTGACCGGCCTCCACCAGCGCATCGACGTCATCGGTGCGCCAGGGCCGCAGCTCCAGGCCGCCGGCAAGGCCGAGCACCGGCTGCCCGCCCCGCGCCATCCGACCTGCGGGAACGACGGCGGGTATGCGCCAGCTGGAGATCATCCCGGCATCGTGCCACACGCCACGGCGGAGCGAGCCCGGAGAGTGCGCTACGGGCAGACGCCCATCCAGCTGCAGAGCTTGGAGAGCACGGAGTCGATGGTGAACTCGCCGACAGCGACGACAACTTGGATGAAGGCCAGCGCACGTACGGCCGTGACCCCGGCGTACGTCGCGAGCGCGACGACGACAGCCGCCTCCGGGGTGAGGAACGCGAGCGCTGCCGCGCCCATGCTCACCAGGATGAACATGAAGGTCCACGCACCGATCTCGCAGATCCGGCACTGCCAACCGGCCACGGCCTCCGGTGACGCGCCGTCGGTGAGGGCCGCCACCAGCCCTTCCCGCTCACGGAAGAAGCGGTTGAAGGACCGCTGCTGCTCGATCTGGAGTGGATAGCCCGCGTCGGCGAGCAGCTGCGCGGGGTTCGCGAGGAGGTTCGCCCGCACCAGCGGGTTGTCCTGGGCCAGCCGCATGACGGTGTCGACGATCACGTACTGCTGCGGCAGCTGGGAGCCGGGCAGGTCCTCCACCAACCGCAGGTTCCAGCCCTGGTTCGCCGTGCTGGGCCAGTTCATGTCGTAGAGCTTGAGCGGCGTCCCGTCGCTGGTGTTCGACTGGAAGAGATCGAGGCAGGTCGGGCGGTCGCCAGGTAGTCCGAGGCTGATCTGTCCGCTCCGCCTGCCGAAGACGGTGGACCACTGCTGGCTCGAGTCGGCCGGGTCGTAGGACTTCAGGAGAACGGGCGCACCGACGCTGCCACGGGCGAGCCCCAGCTGCTTGCCGCCGATCGCCATCGAGAAGCTCATGGAGCGGACCATCTTGGTCGCACTGTCGGAGTCGACCACCGCCATGGTCCAACTCTGCATGAGCTTCGGGCTGGAGAGATACCCCTTCACCTCGAAGCTCGACCCCGACTGAACCGCTGTCACCAGCGGGCTCTGCTGCGCGCCGTTCACGCATGCCGAAGCGATCTGAACCGTCTGCCGTGAGCTCATCTTTCCTCCATCAGGATTGGACGTACACGTCCTGATGCTAGGCTCGCCGACCCCGTTTCCGACCTCCCGCCACCCCGTCTCACCCGCCCGGCGCAACCCGGGACGGCGACGGCTCACAGTCCGAAGAGCTCGTCGTCGCGGTGGTAGCCCGTGCAGCCGACCTTGCCGAGCGGGCAGTTCGGGTGCGGCTCGGGATCGGGCTCGCGATCGTCGGCGAACAGGCGGCGCAGGCACGAGTCACATCTCCACGATGCGCCGGCCTGGCTCAGACGGTCCGTCCATCGTCCGCAGAAGGAGCACTCCCCAGGTTGCGACCGGGGCCGGCGCTTCCGACGAAACCAGCTCACAGGGGCACCTTCTCAGCGCGCGTAGGAACCGAGACCGACCAGGCAGTACACGTAGGACCAGATGACCGCGCCGTTCAAGAGCTCCTTCGAGGAGAAGGAGTACTGGGTGCCGGAAACGCTTGCGCACCTGCTCATGTCGGCTGTTGCAGGGAAGGCCCGGATCACCTGGTAGTGGGCGTCGGGGGCGGAGCACGCGACCTCGCTGACGTCGTTCACCCGCTGCGCGGTGGTCGAGTCCACGAGGGTGCCGTTGAGGCAGGTGCCGGTGAGGTGGGGCTTGGCGGTCGATGGCGCAGGACTGTATGCGGGAGGCGAGTAGGCCTGGGCGGGGGGCGTATAGGCAGAGGGCGAATACGCGGGCGTCGGTGCCGTGTAGGCGGGGGCTGGGGGCGTGTAAGCGGCGGCCGGAGTCGTGTAGGTGTGGGCGGGAGGCACATACGCGTCCGACGAGGAGGAGCTGTCGTGGTCGGACAGTGCCACACCGATGAAGATGCTCAACCCGATGACGCCCAGGCCGAGGAGCGGCCGGCCGAGGCCGCCGAGCCGGCTCGGCCGGGGCGGTCCGGAGTACACACGGATGCGGAGCAGTACCTCGCCCTCTTCGGTGGCCACCCGGATCACGTCGGCGTCGCGCACCGGGGGCAACCGGACGGTCCGCGAGCCCGACGGCAGGCTGACGACCTTGGTGACACCGGAGGCAGCCTCCGCCGGGGTCAGGGTGAGTGTGACTTCTGTCGGCATCGGTGAACTCCATGGTGACACGTCGTGACCCTCGGGCCCTCCCGCCCAGTATGGTTCGCCACGCAGTCGCCGTGAAGCATTTTTCTAGAAAACTATTCTAGTTCTGAGGAGCGGTCAGGAAAACGACGGAGCCGCCCCGCCTCCGGGAGGGAGGCGGGGCGGCTCGTGGTGCAGGGTGGACCCGACGGGGTCAGCTGCGGGCGTCGGCGATGGCGGCGCTGAGGGCCTCCTTGATGCGGGGGCCCAGGCGGGCGAAGCCGAGCTCCTTCATGGCCGCGCGGAGGAGTTCGTCCTCGGTGCGGGTGTCTCCGTCGGTGTCGATCCAGCGGACCAGGGCGGCCAGCTCGGCGGCGCTGTACGCGGTGACCGCGCGGCCCGGGATGATCTCGGGCTTCTTGGGGCGGCGTACGCGCTTGGGCCGCTCGGCGGCCGCAGGAGCGTCGGCCACCACAGCAACCAGCTCGGGCTCGGGCTCAGCCTCGGGCTCGACAGCGGCGACTGCTACTGCGACGGGCTCGACGACAGCCTCGGGCACGACGACGATCTCGGGCTCGACGACGAGTTCCGGCTCCGGCTCCGGCTCCGGCTCCGGCTCCACGACAGCGACGGGCTCGGGCTCGGGGATCGCGTCCGCGACGGGCTCCGCAACGACCTCCGCAGCGACCTCCTCGACGGGCTCCGGCGCAGCTTCCGGCACAGCCTCCGGGCTGGCCGCCTGGGCCGGCACGGCGGCCGGGGCCGGGGCCGGGGCTTCCGCCGCCGGGGCGAACTCGCGGTCGTACGCGGCGAGCGCAGTCTCACGGTCGGCCTGACGGCCAGTCAGCTCCGCAACGAGGGGGTCGAGTCCGTGACCGGCGAGGGTGGCGCGGAGTTCGCGGAGGGTGGGGAGGCGGTAGAGGGTGCCCTCGTCGGCCGCGAGGCGGTCGATGAGGTCGGCGAGGTCGGCGAGCGGGGTGGCCTCCAGGTCGTGGCCGGGGAGGAGGCGGCCGAGCGCGCGGGCGGCCTGGGCGAGGGCGTCGACGGCCTGGGCGGCCTCGGCGAGGCGGGTGGCGTCGGTGGGGACGGCCGGGCGGGTGGCGCCCGCCAGGGCGGTCCAGTCGGCGCGTTCGGCGACGGCGGCGGAGAGTGCCTCGTGCACGTCGGCCCGGCGGCCGCGCTTTCCGACGGTGAGGCGCTTGGCCAGGCCGCGGAGCGCGCGGCGCTGGAGCCAGGAGAGCTTGACGCCCTGCTCCTTGCGCCAGCGGCTTCCCGCGGTGGCGGCGACGAGCGCGTCGAGGTCGGCGTCGTACGCATCGGGGTGCAGGCGCGCGGCGGTGCCGTGGATGCGCTGGAGCACGCCGGTGACGAGGCCGAGGGCGACGAGCGTGTCGAGATCGCCGAGGGAGCCCTCGGGGGCCAAGGCGGTGACGGCGGCTCGGGTCGCGGCGACGTCGAGGCTGCGGAGCTCGGCGAGCAGCGTCGAGGCGGAGCGGGCGTCCTCGGGGCCGGTGACGGCCTCGGCGGCGGCGTACCAGGGGTTGGTCTCGACGGTGAGGGTGAAGCCGCCGAGTTCGGCGAAACGGCCGAGGGCTTCGCGGGGGCCGTCCGCCGGGTCGACTGCCTCGGGGTCGGTGTCGTTCAGGTAGCTCACTGTCATGGTGAAGTCCGCTTCGTGGCAGGAGAGGCAGGCAGGGTGGCAGGGGCTTGACTGGCTACTGGGGCGGCGCGGGCGGGAAGGCTGCGGGCCGCGCCCAGGATACGGGTGGGCGTTCGAGGGGTGCACGCAACCTGTCCGCTGCGGCCTGCCGTGGCTCGGTTCAAGGACCCTCCGGGTACGTACTGGAGTCGAGCAGACGGCCGAGCTGGTGGAGTGTGACGGGCGCGAGGAACTCCCGGACCAGCGTGCGCTCCCACCACGCGCCGGTCTCGCGCAACACGCGCGGGCTGGTGAACCGGTAGCGGTAGACCCGCGCGCGGACGTGCACGGGCGGCACGTACGGGAAGGGGTTGTGCTTCAACAGCCGAAGCGTCGGCGGGTCGTTGACGAGCAGCCGGGCGGCGAAGGCGGTGAACCAGGGCCGGGCGTACGAAGGGGAGATCCCGGCGAACCACATCAGCCAGTCGAGGCGGAGGTGGTAGGGGGCGTACTGCCGGGGCATCCGGCACAGGTCTCCGGGTTTGCCCCGGAAGCCGTACTCCCGCCAGACGGTGTGTTCGGAGAGCACCGACGCCGCGCTGCCCTCGACCACCACTTCGAGCCGGACGCGGCTGACCGAGCCGAATGCGCCGTACGCGTTGACCAGGTGCAGGCGGTTGAACGAACGGTTCATCTGCTGGCGGCGGGAGAGCAGGTTGCGGGCCGGCCAGTAGCTGAGGACGGCGATCAGGGCGGTGAACGCACACACCGTCACCTCGTACCAGAGCGGGGCGGGGTGGCGGGCGGGCGCGGCCGGGAGCGGCAGGACGGTGCCGGCCGCGTCGGCCGAGACGACGGAGAGGCCGAGCGCGATGGTGAGCCAGTTGAGCCAGGCGAAGTTGCCCGAGAGGACCAGCCAGAGCTGGGTGGCGACCATCGCGGCGGCGGCCACGCTCGCGGCGGGCTGCGGCAGGAACAGGCCGAACGGGACGAGCAGTTGTACGACGTGGTTGGCCGCCACCTCGACCCGGTGCAGCGGGGCCGGAAGGTGGTGGAAGAACCAGCTGAGCGGGCCGGGCATCGGCTGGGTCTCGTGGTGGTAGCGGGTGCAGGTGAGGCGGCGCCAGCAGCTGTCACCGCGCAGCTTGATCATCCCGGCGCCGAACTCGACCCGGAAGTGCAGCCAGCGCACCAGCCAGAGCACCAGCACCGGCGGCCCGACCCGCCCGTTGCCGAGCAGGGCGGCCAGCACGCCCGCCTCCAGCAGCAGCGACTCCCAGCCGAAGGAGTACCAGGTCTGGCCGACGTTGACGATCGAGAGGTAGAGCAGCCAGAGCAGCCCCCAGAGCGCCATCGCCGCGCCGAGCGGCAGCAGCTCGGCCGCCCCGGCCAGCACGGCGGCGGCGAGCGCCGCGCCCGTCCAGCTGACGGCGGCGAAGGCGCGGTCGGAGTAGTGCAGCCGGAACAGCGAGGGGGCGGCGCGGCGCGGTGTGCGGGCGAGGAAGCGCGGCACCGGCAGCATGCCGTGCTCGCCGATCAGCGCGCGGAACTGCCGGGCGGCGGCCAGGAAGCCGAGCAGGTAGACGGCCGCCGTCAGCCGCTGGAAGAGCAGCCGTCCGAGCCAGTAGTCGGGTGCCGAGAACCACTCCACCGGACGGGTCTACCACCTCCGGCCGCCGGGTCGGCGCGCGCCGGGCGGCGCAGGCCCGGCGGTTCAGCCGCTCGGCAGCACCCGGTGGAGGTGGGCGCCCCAACTGGGACCGTCCCCGCTGTCGCGCCGGACGGCCCCGGTGTGGTGCCATACGGCCTGCAAGACTGTGTACAGGACCAACAACAGGAGAGACAGATGACAGCCGGGTCGGACCAGTCCACCTCCAGACCGCCCGTCAGCGCGATCACCTCCGGTCCGGGCCGGACCTCCGGGGCCGCCTGGGCGGCGCTCGGCATCGTGTACGTGGTGTGGGGCTCGACCTACCTGGCCATCCGGGTCGTGGTCGAGACGATGCCGCCGTTCCTCTCGGCGGCGGCCCGGTTCGTCACGGCGGGCCTGCTGCTGGCCGGCCTGCTGGCCTGGCGGCAGGGGCCCGGGGTGCTCCGGGTGACGCGGCGCGAGCTGGGCTCGGCCGCGCTGGTCGGCCTGATGCTGCTGGTCGGCGGCAACGGTCTGGTGGTGCTGGCCGAGCGCTCGGTGCCGTCCGGGCTGGCGGCGCTGCTGGTCGCGGCCGTGCCGCTCTGGGTGGTGGTGCTGCGCCGGCTGACCGGCCAGCGCACGCCCGGCGCGACCGTCGCCGGAGTGCTGGTCGGGCTGGCCGGGCTCGCGGTGCTGACGGTGCCGGGCCTGAGCGGCGAGACCCGGCTGTCGGGCGTGCTGCTGGTGCTCGGCGCGACGGTGATGTGGTCGGGCGGCTCCTTCTCCGCCTCGAAGCTCCCGATGCCGGGCAACGCCCTGGTCGCCAGCGCGTACGAGATGCTCGCGGGCGGCCTCGGCTGCCTCGCTCTGGCCGCCCTGCGCGGCGAGCCGCAGACGCTGGACCTCGCCGACGTCTCGACCCGCTCCTGGGTCGCGCTGGCGTACCTGGTCGTCTTCGGCTCGCTGATCGCCTTCACCGCGTACGCCTGGCTGCTCCAGCACGCGCCGCTGCCGCTGGTCTCGACGTACGCGTACGTGAACCCGGTGGTCGCGGTCTTTCTCGGCTGGCTGATCCTGGCCGAGCCGCTGACCTGGCCGATCCTGGTCGGCGGCGCGATCGTGGTGGGCGGCGTCTGTCTGGTGGTGCGCACCGAGAAATCTGGTTCGTAGTCGGACCACCCTTGGGCGAGCCATCTCCACTGCGTTGAAGAGTTGTCAATGTCACAGCCCAGCTTGCGGCTTCAGGGGTGGAAAAGCCTTTTAGTACGTAACGACTTGGGAGCGGTATCCGGGAGAATGCTTTAATTGTTGACGCCAAGTCGGTGCTGGCGCTTGACTCCCTCCCCTCAGCCGCAACGTTGCGGCGCAGTCAGGGAGGCACCACCCACCATGAACGCGATGACGCGTCGCACCCTCGTCGGCAGCACGGCCGTGGCGATGGCACTGGCACTGGCCGCCTGCGGACAGGGCGGCGGCAGCACGCCGGGCGCCTCCGCCACCGGCAACAAGACCATCGGCCTGCTGCTGCCGGAGAAGGCCTCGTCCACCCGGTACGAGTCCTTCGACAAGCCGCTGATCGAGAAGTCCATCGCGGGCCTCTGCACCAAGTGCACCGTCGACTACGCCAACGCCAACGGCGAGGAGCACACCCAGCGGGAGCAGTTCGACGCGCTGCTCGCCAAGGGCGTCAAGGTGATCCTGCTCGACCCGGTCAACGCCAAGAGCACCGCCTCCTGGGTCGACGCCGCGGCCCGCCAGGGCGCCAAGGTCATCGCCTACGACCGGCTCGCCGCCGGGAACGTCGCCGCGTACGTCTCCTTCGACAACCAGCGCACCGGCGAACTCCAGGGCCACGCCCTGCTCGAAGCCATCGGCCCGAAGGCCCAGGACGCCCAGGTCGTCATGATCAACGGCGCCGAGAGCGACCCCAACGCCGCGATGTTCAAGACCGGGGCGCACCACTCCCTGGACGGCAAGGTCAAGGCCATCGGCTACGAGCAGTCCGGCGACTGGAAGCCGGAGGTGGCCGCGCAGAAGATGAACGAGGCCATCCACGCGCTCGGCAAGGAGAACATCCAGGCCGTCTACTCCGCCAACGACGGCATGGCCGCCTCGATCGTCGACACCCTCAAGGCCAACGGGATGAAGATCCCGGTCGGCGGCCAGGACGCCTCCGTCGACGCCATCCGGCGCGTGCTCAGCGGCGACCAGGCCTTCACCATCTACAAGCCGTACAAGCCCGAGGCCGACGCGGCGGCCGACATCGCCGTCTACCTGCTCAACGGCCTCGACATCACCGCCGTCGCCAGCTCCCTGACGCAGAGCGGCGACGCCCAGATCCCCTCCATGCTGCTCACCCCGATCGTCGTCACCAAGCAGACCGTCTCCGACACCGTCATCCGCGGCGGCCTCTACAAGGCAGCCGACATCTGCACCCCCGAGCTGGCCACCGCCTGCCAGCAGGCCGGCGTCAGCTGACCCGGGCACGGTCGGCGGGTGGACGGGCTCCGCGTGGATGGACGATCATGACGCGATGTCGCTCCGCACGTACGAGGCCGATCTGTTCGAGAGCTCCAGGGGCCGTCTGGAGGCGATCGCCTACCGGCTGCTCGGGTCCGCCGGTGACGCCGAGGACGCGGTGCAGGACACGTACCTGCGGTGGCACGCGGCGGACCGGAGCCTGATCCAGACGCCCGAGGCGTGGCTGACGAAGGTGCTCACCAACCTGTGCCTCAATCAGCTCACCTCGGCGCGGGCCAGGCGGGAGACCTACGTGGGGCAGTGGCTCCCCGAGCCGGTGCTGGCCGGGGACCTGATGCTCGGTCCGGCCGAGACCGTCGAGCAGCGCGAGTCGGTCTCCATCGCCGTGCTCACCCTGATGGAGCGGCTGACGCCCAACGAGCGCGCGGTGTACGTGCTGCGCGAGGCGTTCGGGTACGCGCACCGCGAGATCGCGGAGATCCTCGACCTCACCGAGTCGAACTGCCAGCAGATCCACCGGCGCGCCAAGCTGCACCTCACCACCGAGCGGGCCCGTACCGAGATCGACGCGGCCGCCGCGCGGAAGGTCGTCGAGGAGTTCCTCGCCGCGGCCCTCAGCGGTGACACCGAGCCGCTGATCCGGCTGCTCACCGACGACGCGGTCAGCGTGGCCGACGGCGGCGCCAAGGTCCAGGCCCGCCGGACTCCGGTCGTCGGTGCGCTCGGCATCGCCCGGTACCTGCGCGGTCTGTTCCGGCCGAGCGCCGCCAAGCGGGCCGTCACCGGCGGCAGCGTCGCCCTCCATGCCGTCGTCGTCAACGGCGGGCCCGCCGTGCTGATCGCGGCCGGCGAGCAGGTGCTCGGCGTGATCTGCCTCGGAGCGACCCCCGACGGCATCGGGGCGATCAACATCCAGGTCAACCCCGACAAGTTGGAGCGCATCACGCGCCGGTGGGCGGGCGCCGGGCCGCGCCGGCCCCTCGCGGAGATCTGGTGACCCACGTCACAGCCGCTTCCTGTCAGGGATCGACGGGCTGTCCGGTTCAGGAGGTGAACCCAACCGGATAGGAGCGAGCCATGAAGCACCGCATTGTCGTCCTCGGAGCCGGGTACGCCGGAGCCACCGCCGCCGGCCGCCTGGCCAAGCGGCTGCACCGCGACGACGTCGAGATCACCGTGGTCAACAGCGACCCCGACTTCGTCGAGCGGATCCGTCTGCACCAGCTCGCCAGCGGGCAGGACCTGCCGGCCCGTCCGCTGCGCGACCTCTACGCGGGCACCGGCGTGCAGGTCCGGACGGCGTGGGTCACTGCGGTCGACGTGGACGGCAGGACGGTCGACCTCACCACCGAGCACGGCGCCGAGACGCTCGGCACCGAGACGCTCGGCACCGAGACCCTCCACTACGACACCCTGGTGTACGCCCTGGGGAGCACCAACGCCGACCACGGCATCCCCGGGGTCGGCGAGCACGCCCACGACGTCTCCGGCAAGCAGGCCGCCCTGCGACTGCGGGCGCGGCTGGGCGAGTTGGGGCCGGGCGCGGCCGTACTGGTCGCGGGCGGCGGCCTGACCGGCATCGAGGCGGCCGCCGAGATCGCCGAGGCGCACCCGCACCTCAGGGTCGCGATCGCCGCCCGGGGCGGCGTCGGCGGCTGGCTCAGCGACAAGGCGCAGCGCCACCTGCGCGGCGCCTTCGACCGGCTCGGCGTCACCGTCCACGAGCGGGCCGACATCACCCGCGTCGAGGCCGACCGGGTGGTCACCGCCACCGGCGAGGAGATCCCCGCCGACGTGACCGTCTGGACCGCGGGGTTCGCCGTGCACCCGATCGCGGCCGCCACCAGCCTGGAGGTGTCCGACACCGGGCGGATCGTCGTCGACGCCACCATGCGCTCGGTCTCGCACCCCGACGTGTACGCCGTCGGCGACGCCGCGCTCGCCGAAGGGGCGGGCGGCAAGCCGCTGCGGATGTCCTGCGCCACGGCGACCCCGATGGCGTGGCTGGCCGCCGACGCCCTCGCCGCCCGCCTGACCGGCCGCAAGGTGCCCGGGACCACGATCGGCTACTCCGCCCAGTGCATCAGCCTCGGGCGCCGCGACGGGATGCTCCAGCGCGTGACCGAGGACGACCAGGTCACCTCCAGTGTTTTCACCGGCCGGACCGGTGCCCGCATCAAGGCACTGATCTGCGCGGGCGCGGCGTGGAGCATCTCCCACCCGACCTTGCTGCTGCCGACCCGCCGCCGCCGCGTCGTGGCGACCGCCGTGCCGGAGCCTCGGCTCGCCACTAGCTCCGCTGGGTGATGGCGATGCTGGCGAGGACGGCGGCGGCGGTGAGGGGGGCCGCCAGCGAGAACGGCTCGCCGAGCAGGAGGACGGCCCAGACGAGGGTGAGCAGCGGTTGGGCGAGCTGGAGTTGGCTGGCCTTCGGGATGCCGATCAGGGCCATCCCCCGGTACCAGAGCACGAAGCCGCCGAACTGGGAGATCAGGCCCTGGTAGGCGAGGCCGGTGACGGCGTGCCAGGTGGGGTGGGCCGGTTCGGCGGCGAGGGCGAGTGCGGCGGCGGGCAGCATCACCGGCAGGGCGGCGAGGACGCCCCAGGCTATGACCTGCCAGCCCGGCATCTCGCGGGCGAGGCGGCCGCCTTCGGCGTAGCCCGCCGCGCAGACCAGCAGTGCGGCGAGCAGGTAGAGGTCGGCGAGCGAGAAGCCGCCGTGGCTCTGCTGCACGGTGAAGACGAGTACGGCGGCCGCGCCGCCGAGCGCCGCGTACCAGAACCGGCGGGCCGGGCGGACGCCCGTCCGCAGGGCGGCGACCGTCGCCGTGCCGAGCGGGAGCAGGCCGACCACCACGGCGGTGTGGGAGGTGGAGGAGGCCTGGACGGCGAGGGTGGTGAACAGCGGGAAGCCGAGCACGCAGCCCGCTGCGACCACGAGCAGGCCCGGCCAGTGGCGGCGTTCCGGCAGTGGGGTCCGGCCGACCCGCAGGCAGATCGCGGCCGTCACGGCGGCGATCAGGCCGCGCAGGGCGGTGCTGGTCCACGGGCCGAAGCCCTGGAGGGCCCAGGAGGCGGCGGGGAAGCTGAAGGAGAAGGAGAGCACCGCGAGGGCGGCGAGCCCGGTGCCGCCGAGACCACGGGGGCGGTCGGTCCGGGGCACTGCTATCGACTTCGGCAGAGTAGCGCTATCTTGTGCTGTCATGGGTGAGCGTAGCAGTGTGGCCGAGCTGGCAGCCATCCTCAGGGCCGAGCTCAACCGCTACTCGGTGGGTGAGAAGTTGCCGTCGAGCCGGGCGTTGATGGAGCGGCACCAGGTGAGCCCGGTGACGGTCTCCCGGGCGATCGCCGTCCTGGCCGCCGAGGGCGCCGTGGTCTCCCGCCCCGGCGCCGGGGTCTTCCGGGCCGGGCCGCGGGTCGCCTCCGCCGCCGCGCCGGCGGACCTCTCCTGGCAGGAGGTCGCGCTCAGCGCCGAGGCCGGGCAGCCACCGGCCCGCAGCACCGACAGCTCCGGCGTGCTCTCCGCCCTCACGGTGCAGCCGCCGGACGTGATCGACCTCAACAGCGGCTACCTGCACCCCTCGCTCCAGCCCGAACGCGCCCTCGCCGCCGCGCTCGCCCGCGCCGGACGCCGCCCCGGCGCCTGGGAGCGCCCGCCGGTCGACGGGCTGCCGGAGCTGCGCGCCTGGTTCGCCCGCGACATCGGCGGCCACGTCAGCACCTCGGACGTGCTGGTCTGCGCCGGCGGCCAGAGCGCCCTCACCACCGCGCTGCGCTCGCTCGCCGCGACCGGCGCACCCGTGCTGGTCGAATCCCCCACCTACCCGGGCACGCTGGCCGTCGCCCGCGCCGCCGGGCTGCGCCCGGTGCCGGTGCCGGTGGACGCCGACGGCCTGCGGACGGACCTGCTCGCGGACGCCTTCGACGCCACCCGCGCCCGGGTGCTGGTCTGCCAGCCGCTCTTCCAGAACCCGACCGGCGCCGTGCTCGCGCCCGAGCGGCGGCGCGAGGTGCTGCGGATCGCCCGCGCGGCCGGGGCGTTCGTCGTCGAGGACGACTTCGCCCGCCGCCTGGTGCACGCGGACGCCCCGCCGCTGCCCGCCCCGCTGGCCGCCGACGACCCGGACGGCGTCGTGGTGCACGTCCGCTCGCTCACCAAGCCCTCCTCGCCGAGCCTGCGGGTCGGTGCCCTCACCGCGCGCGGCCCCGCGCTGGCCCGGCTGCGCGCCGTGCAGTCGGTGGACAGCTTCTTCGTGCCCCGCCCGCTCCAGGAGACCGCGCTGGAGCTGGTCAGCTCCCCCGCCTGGCCGCGCCATCTGCGCACCCTCGCCGAGGCCCTCCGGGAGCGGCGGCAGACCACCGTCGCCGCACTCCGGCGCACCCTGCCCGAGCTGCTGCCCGACTCCTCGCCCGACCGGCCGGGCCTCGGCGGCTACCACCTCTGGCTGCGCCTGCCCGAAGGCATGGACGAGGCCGCCGTCACCGCCGCCGCGCTCCGGGCCGGCGTCGCCGTCACCGCCGGACGGCCGTACTTCGCCGCCGAGCCGCCCGGCTCCTTCCTGCGGCTCTGCTACGCCTTCGCCCAGAGCCCGGCCCAGCTCACCGAGGGCGTCGAACGCCTCGCCCGCGCCATCGGCTGACGGCGGCGCGGCTGCCGGGCCGCTGGGCATACTGGTGGTGTGCCCGAGTTGCCCGAGGTCCAAGCCCTGGCCGAGCGGATGGCCGCCGCCTGCGCGGGCCGGTCGGTCGAGCGGGTCGAGGTGCTGTCGTTCCAGGTGCTGAAGACCTTCGACCCCCCGGTGACCGCGCTGTACGGACGGCCCGTCAGCGGCGTCGGGCGACACGGCAAGTTCCTCGACCTGAGCACGGACGGCGGCCCGCACCTGGTGCTGCACCTCGCCCGCGCCGGCTGGATCCGGCCGCACGACTCCTTCCCCGCCCGCTCTAAGCCGCTGCGGGCGGGCCGTGGGCCGCTCGCGCTGCGGCTGCTGCTCGACGACGGCTCGGGTTTCGACGTCACCGAGCAGGGCACCACCAAGCGCCTGGCCGCGTACGTCGTCGACGACCCACAGCTCGTGCCCGGGGTCGCCAGGCTCGGCGCCGACCCGCTGGCCGACTCCTTCACGCTTGAGCTGCTGGCCGCTCTCGCGGGCCCGGCCCGGCACCGGCTCAAGAACTTCCTGACGGACCAGACGTCGCTCGCGGGGGTCGGCAACGCCTACTCGGACGAGATCCTGCACGCCGCCCGGCTCTCCCCCTACGCGCTGGCCTCCGCGCTGGACGCCGAGCAGCTGGCCCGGCTCTACGCCGCCGTCCGCGAGGTGCTCGGCGCGGCGCTCGACCGGGCCCGGGGCGCGGCGGCCGACACCCTCAAGGCCGAGAAGAAGGCGGGCCTGGCCGTGCACGGCCGGGCGGGCGAGACCTGCCCCCGGTGCGGGGACACCGTCCGCTCGGTGGTCTTCGCTGAGTCCTCGCTCCAGTACTGCCCGACCTGCCAGACCGGCGGCAAGGTCCTGGCCGACCGCAGGCTCTCCCGGCTACTGAAGTAAGACCGATCCTGCTGCTCCGCTGACAATCGGTCAGCAGAGTTTCTTGTCATGTCACTTCGAATCCGCCCGGATGGCGCATGCTGCTGTCTGCGGCCGCCATCCGGGGCGCCGAGCCGACATGCCACAGGAGACTCAGTTGACCGTCCGTCGTACCTTCGCCGCCGCCCTGCTCGCCGTGGCCGCAGCCGCGTTCGCGTTCCCCGCCCAGGAGGCGACGGCCGGCGGCACCGGGGCGCTGCCGTTCGCCTCGGCGACCACCGTGGGGCTCCACAACACGTACGACCCGGCCGCCTTCCCGTACCTCGCGCAGGCCCTCGACACCGGCACCGGCATGGTCGAACTCGACGTCTGGACGGACGTGTTCACCAAGGAGTGGAAGGTCAGCCACGCCAACCCGCTCGGCAACAGCAACAACTGCGTCGACGCGAGCAGCACCGCCCAGCTGTACTCCGGCGGGGCGAACAAGGACCTGGAGAGCTGCTTCGACGACATCCGGGTCTGGCTCGGTGCGCATCCGCAGGCCGGGCCGCTGGTGGTGAAGTTGGAGCTCAAGCAGGGCTTCTCGGCCAACCTCGGGCTCGGCCCGACCCAGCTGGACTCGGTGATCGCCGCCCACCTGGGCAGCAAGGTCTTCCGCCCCGCCGATCTGCTGGCCAAGCCCGGCGGCGGCTCGTACGCGACCCTGGACGACGCCGCCAAGGCGGGCAACTGGCCCAGCCGGTCCGCCCTTTCGGGCCGGGTGCTGGTCGACGTGATACCGGGCACGGTGGAGGAGGGCAACCCGTTCGACTCCCTGCACACGGACGTCGAGTACGCCCGCCACCTGCGCGACCTGACGGCGGCCGGGAAGGCGGGGCAGGCACAGGTCTTCCCCGTGGTGCACAACGCCGCCGCCGGTGACCCGCGCGCCGCGTACAGCGAGACGAGCATCCGGCCGTGGTTCGTGGTCTTCGACGGTGACGCCTCGGCGTACCTCGGCGGCGGGATCGACACCTCCTGGTACGACACCCGGCACTACCTGCTGGTGATGACGGACGCCCAGAACGTCGCACCCGCGATCAGCGCGACCGACCCGACGGCCGACCAGGCCGCCGCCCGGACGGCGAAGTTGGCCGCCGCGCACGCGAGCATCGTCTCCAGCGACTGGCGCCACCTGCCGACGGTGCAGTCCATGGTGCTGCCCCGGGGCTAGTGCCGCGCGGTCAGGACGGCCTGGGCCCGGACCGGAGCCGACCACCTCCGGACCGGGCCAGGACCGCCTACTGCCGGCCCGAGCTGACCGGCTCGCGGTAGCGGTCGGCAGCCACCGGCTCCGGCGCGAGGCACGGCCGCAGTGGCCACCAGAGGCTGCGGCCGAGCAGCGCGGCCAGGGCTGGGACCAGGACCATCGAGATGAGGAACGCGGAGAGCAGGATGCCCAGGGCGGTGGCGAAGCCGACCTGGCGGCTGGCCGGGGTGGCACCGAGGGTGGCGAAGGAGCCGGCCAGGACGAGACCGGCGGTCGCGATGGCGGGGGCCGTGTGGCGGACGGCGCGGGCCACGGCGGCGCGGGCCGGGCCGGGGTGGGCCATCTCCTCCCGGATCCGGTCGGTGATCAGGATGTTGTAGTCGGTGCCGAGGGCCACGACGAAGAGGAAGAGGACCAGCGGCAGGGTGAAGGCCACGCCGGGGCGGCCGGCGGCGTGTTGGAAGACCAGGGCCGAAGCCCCGAGCGTGGCAGCGAAGCAGAGGCCGACCGAGACCAGCAGGACGACCGGGGCGAGCAGGCTGCGCAGCAGCATGAAGAGGATCAGCGCGATCAGGGCGGCGGCGACCGGGAAGACGATCCGCAGGTCGTGGTCGACGGCGGTGGCCACGTCCACGAAGATCGCGGCCGTGCCGCCGACGTGGGCGGTGAGCCCGGCGGGGGTGTGGGCCGCGACGGCGGCGCGCAGCGGGCCGGCGACCACGTCGCGGGCCTGCTGGGACTGCGGGTCGGCGGCCAGGTAGAGGTCGATCCGGGCGGCCCGGTGGTCCGGGGCGAGGGTGGTGGCACCGACCCGGCCGACCCCGGTGACCGCACCGAGCGCCCGTCCCAGTCCGTCGAGCCGGCCCGCATCGAGGGCGGAGCCGTCGGCCCCGGCCGTCACGTAGACCGTGGTGGGGTCGGAGACCCCGGCCGGGAGGGCCCGGGAGATCTCGGCGGCAGTCGCGGTGGCGGCGGTCTTCGGACCGTCCGCGCCGAAGCCGTAGTCCATCCTGATGCCGATCAGGCCGGCGGCGAGCAGCGCGAGCAGCGCGAAGGAGCCCAGGGCGGCGGCGACCGGGCGCCGGCTGGTCAGGGTGCCGAGGCGGGCGGCGAGGCCGGGGCGAGGTTCGAGGTGCAGCGCGCGGGAGGGCCAGAACATCTTCCGCCCGCAGGCGGCGAGCAGCGCGGGCATCAGGGTGAGGCTGCCTAGCAGCATCACCAGGACGGAGACGGCGATCGCCGGGCCGAGCACCCGGAACTGTCCGAAGCTGGCCACCCCGAGGGTGGCGAAGGCGGCGACGATCGTCAGCGCGGCCGAGGTGATCGCGGTGCCGACCCGGCCGGCCGTCTCGGCGGCGACCTCCTTGCGGTCGGCCTCCGGCCGGGCCCGCAGCCGCTCGCGGAAGCGGAAGAGCAGGAAGATCAGGTAGTCGGTGCCGATGCCGAGCAACACCACCTGGATCAGCGAGGGCGTACTCGGGTCGAGCTTGATGCCGGTGAGCAGCGCGGTGCCGACCACGGCCCCGGCGGCGGCGCCACCGATCAGGGTGACGGCGATCAGCGGCAGCACCGCGGCCAGCACGCCCCGGAAGACCAGCACGTTGAGCAGCACGATCAGAGCCAGCACCAGCGTTCCGCTGATCTTCGTGGTGAGTCCGTCCGCGTCGGTGGCGTCCACCATGTCGGCGAGCCCGCCGGTGAAGCCCGTACGCAGGCCCTGGGCGCCGAACTCGGTGCGGGCCGAGTCACGGAAGACCTTGAAGGTGCGCTGGAGGGCCGGGTCGGTGGCGTTGCCGACCAGGCCGGCGGAGAGCAGTTGGAAGCGGCCGTCGGGGGCGAGCATCACCGGGGTGAGGGTGGGGGTCTGCGAGTAGTCCTCGCCGAGGAAGGCCGGGGCGCCGTCCGCCGCGCTGGGGGTGGCGACCCGCTGCCGGGCCAGCTTCTCGGCGGTGGCGGCGATCCGCTGCTGGTCGCCCTCCCCGAGCGGGGCGCCGTCGGTGCGGGCGACCAGCAGGGTGACGGCGTCGGCGTCGGGCTTGACACCGAAACTGTCCTCGGCGATCCGCAGCGCGGCCGCCGAGTCGTAGCTGCGGGGCAGGAAGTCGCCGGTCTGGTTCTGCGTGACGCGGTACATCAGTGCCCCGCTCACGCCGGTCAGCGTGAAGCCGAGCACGACCCAGACGAGGATGACTTTCCAGGGGTTCCGGGTCGCGTACCCGGTGAGGGCGCTGATCACGGTGGTCCTCCAATTGCACGGGGTGGCACCGGGTCGTCCCGGGCCACTTCAAGACCATCAGCCGGGCACCCCTGCTCGCGTCCTGGCCACGGATGATCCGCCGCCAGGCCCCGGGCACCGGGTGCGGGCGGCCGACCAGGACCCTGGTCCCGGTCGGAACCCCACCTCCCGGCGCGGCTCGGGCCACCCGGGCCCTGGGACACTGGACCGACGCCGAGCAAGAAGAACGGGAGACGGGAACAGTGGACAAGGCTCCGTGGACGCGTTCCGACGCCCTGGTGGCCGTCGGCGTTGCGGCCGTCGACCTGCTGGGGTACTCGCTCGGCAACTCCCGCGAGGGCCTGCCGGTCAGCGTGTCCGGCTACCTGCTGCTGATGCTGGCAGCGGTGCCGCTGCTGGTCCGGCGCCGGTGGCCGGCAGCGGTACTCGGCGCGGTGCTGCTGCTCTCGGCGGGGTTCAACCTGTCGGAGCCGCAGCTGACCCACTTCGGAGCGGTGCCGGCCGTGGCCCTCTACTCGGCCGTCCGGTTCTGCCTTCCCGCGGTCGGGGTCGCAGCCACTGGCGGGACAGCCCTGGCGACGGTGCTGACCCAGACCCACGGGCGGGCGCTGACCTGGCCGGAGGCGCTCAGCAACTCGGTGGCGCCCGCGCTGGTGGCCGTCGCGGCGGTGGCGGCGCGGCGCTGGCAGCAGCAGCTGGAGGCCAACCGCCGGCTGCTCGCCGAGCGCGCGCTGGCCGAGGAGCGCCGCCGGATCGCCCGCGAGCTGCACGACATCGTGGCGCACCACATCACCACCATGCAGCTGATGGCGGGCGGAGCCCGAGCCAACCTCGACCGCGACTCCGAGGTGGTCCGGGAGGCCCTGGTCACCCTGGAGTCCTCCGGCCGCCTCGCGCTGCGCGAGATGCGCCAGTTGCTCGGTGTGCTGCGGGCGGGCGACGAGTCGGCGCCGGGCGGCGGCCCCGGCACCCCGGCGGCGCCACAAGCACCCGAAGCCCCGCAGCCCGGGGTCGGCGAGCTCGGCCGGTTGGTCGAGGACTCGGTCCGGGCCGGGCTGCCGACCGACCTGCGGGTGGTCGGCGAGGCCCGGCCGCTGGAGCCGACACAGGGCCTGACTGTGTACCGGATCGTCCAGGAGGGCCTCACCAACACCCGCAAGCACGCCGGCCGGGCTCGGGCGGTGGTCGAGCTCACCTACCGGCCGGACGAGCTGCTGGTGGAGGTGCGGGACGACGGCGCGGGCGGCCCGGCCGCACCACCCCCTGGCGGGGTGTCCGGGCAGGCCGGGTACGGTCTGCTCGGGATGCGCGAACGCGTCGCCCTGCACGGCGGCAGCCTGACGGCCGGTCCGCTGCCGGCCGGCGGCTACCTGGTCTGCGGGCGACTCCCACTCGAGACCACACCCACCGCCTGACCCGAGGGGCACCGAGCATGACCGAACGGATCACCGTGCTGATCGCGGACGACCAGCCGCTGGTCCGGCGCGGCCTCGCACTGATCCTCACACCCGACCCCGGCTTCGCGGTGGTGGGCGAGGCGGAGAACGGCGAGCGGGCCGTCACGCTCGCCCACGAGCTGCGGCCGGACGTGGTGGTGATGGACATCCGGATGCCGGTGCTGGACGGTGTCGCGGCCACCGCCCGGCTGACCGAGGAGCTGCCGGGCTGCCGGGTGCTCGCGCTGAGCACCTTCGACCTGGACGAGTACGTGGTGGCCGCCCTGCGCGCGGGGGCCTCGGGCTTCCTGCCCAAGGACGTCTCGCCGGAGGAGCTGACGGCCGCGATCCGCACCGTCCACGCGGGTGAGGCGGCTGTCGCACCGCGCCTGCTCACCAGCCTGATCGCCGCCTACGTCCGGGCCCCGCAGCCCGCCCGCGCCACCGCCGCCGCACCTGCGGCCGAGGGGCTGACGCCCCGCGAGGTGGAGATCTGGCGCCTGATCGCCGCCGGCCTGGACAACACCGCGATCGCCGCCGAGCTGGACTTGAGCGTCTCCACCGTGAAGAACCACATCACCGCGCTGTTCGCCAAGCTCCGCGTCCGCGACCGCGCCCAGGCGGTGATCACGGCCTACGAGACCGGCCTGGTCACCGCCCGCACGGCTGACTAGCTGGGAGAGCTGTCGGAAAAGGCGGTGCGGAGGGGCCTCGGCCCCTCCGCACCGCCTTTCTACTGTCTGCCGCCTACGGTCAGTAGGACGTGGTCAGCGTGACTCCGCTGAAGCTCGTCTTGGCGTAGAGGCTGATGTAGGTCGCGCCCGCCGGGGGGTTCTTGATGGTGAGCGACTCGGTGTTGCCCGTCCGGACCGAGGCCGTGGTGTAGTTGCTCGTGGTGGCCCAGCCGCTGTTGCTGTAGTACAGGTCCGCGTTGCCGGTGCCGCCCGAAGAGTTGATCTTCAGGGTGGAGACGCCGGCCGGGAGGTACAGGTACATGTAGCTGTAGTTCCCGGTGGTGGCCGCGAGGTTGCTGCGGCTGCAGTTCTTGCCGAGCACCCGGGTGTCGGGGTCGGTGCACTGCGCGGTGCCCGCCACGGTGAAGGCCTGGGTGGCCGACGCGGTGGCGCCCTGGTTGTCGGTGACGGTCAGCTTGACGGTGTAGGTGCCCGCCTTCGCGTAGGTCTTCGACGGGTTGGCGGCGGTCGAGGTGGTGCCGTCACCGAAGTCCCAGGCGCGGGAGGCGATGGTGCCGTCCGAGTCCTTCGAGGCGTCGGTGAAGTTGACCGTCAGACCGTTGACGACGGCGGCCATACCGGCCGTCGGCGGCTGGTTGGTCTGGCCGAGGCTGCCGCAGTTGCCCTTGGCGCAGGCGGCCAGGAAGGTCGCCCAGTCGGCGTCGTAGCGGGTGCCGATGGTGGTGTTGAAGAGCGTCTGGGCGGCCGCCCAGTTGCCAGCCCGGAAGTAGCCGAGCATGGTGTCGACGTCCGCGCGGTGCGACTGGAGCATGTAACGCACGGCCAGGTAGCCCCAGTTGTAGGTCCGGGTCTGGTCGGTGTTCTCGTACGTGGTGCCGAAGAGGGTGCTCAGCTTGTAGGTGCCGAGGCCCGCCTGGGTGATCGCGTCGGTGTAGGTGACGTTGCGGTAGGCGTAGGACTCGTACTCCGCGAAGCCCTCGATCCACCAGATGGTCGGGGTGCTGACACCGGCGTTGAAGTCGCCCGCCATGTCGAAGCGGCCGTCGAGGTAGTGGGTGTACTCGTGGTTGAGGTTCCAGATCGAGAAGTCCGGTACCCACTCGGCGTGGTAGGCCACGAAGCGCGGCTGGTTGGTGACCGAGGACGGGTCACCCTCCAGGTACATGCCACCGTTGTCGGTGCTCATGTCGTAGATGATGCCCGCGTACTTCTGGTAGTCCGAGCTGGAGTTGAAGACCACGACCTCGATGTTGGTGTTGTGGTCGTTCGCCACCGGGCCGTTGTCACGGACGATGTTGTGGAAGAACGCGTCCTCGCCGGTCAGGCTGGTGCAGGTCGCGGTCAGCTGGTCGGCCGTCATCGTCTGGGCGATGATCGTGATGCTCGGGCTGCAGACGAACTTGGTGGTCAGCACCGAGGCCTTGAGCTGGGCCGGCAGGTCGCAGATGCCGTAGAGCGAGCAGTTCGCCAGGTCGTAGGAGTACGCCTCACTGGCGGAGTTGACCCAGAGGGTCGAGGACGGGCCGGTGCTGGAGGACCGGTTCATCAGGTCCTTCACCAGCGGCTGGACGGTGCTGAGCAGCTCCGGGTGCTGGAGGAAGCGGCCGAGCTCCAGACCGGAGTTGGAGACCAGGTAGTCGACGTCGGTGCCGAGCTGCGCACTGTTGGTGACCGGGAAGTCGTGCAGTGCGGTGAGGATGCTCGGGTCGGCCTGGACGGCGGGCAGGAAGTCCGCGTTCTGGTGGCCGCGCCACAGCACGGTGTAGACGTTGTTGAGCGAGGCCTTCATCGACCAGGAGGTGTTCCACGAGCTGTTGTAGCTCGCCAGCTGGCGCTTGACGACGTACAGGTAACGCGCGTTCTGCTGCGCGCTGTCGATCAGCGTGACGGCCTCGGCGAGGGTCGCGCCGTTCGCCTCGGTGACGTCGCGGGAGTGCGAGGAGGCGAAGAACGCGTCCAGCGCGCCACGGATGGCGGTCTGCAGCGCGGTGCCGTAGGTGCCCACGTCGGCGGCGTCGTACCACTGGACGAAGTAGCCGGCCCGCAGGAAGAGCACGAGCTGGCCGACAGAGGTGCTGTCGTCACCCGGGTAGCTGGCCGAGGCGTCGCGCAGAGCGTTCGCCACGGTGACCATCTGGGACTCCTGGAACACCGCGTGGGCGTCCGAACCCTTCAGCGGGAACAGGGAGTTGATGCAGTCCAGGCTGGAGGCCGTGACCTGCTGGACGAGCGCGCTGCCACTGCGGCCGCCGAAGTCTGCGGCGGTGCAGCCGGCGGCCGCAGCAGCGGCGGCCAGACCGTTGGCCTTGGCGGCCGACTGATGGGTGACCGAAGGCTGGAGCGGGGCGCGGTGCGCGGCGGCGTCGGCCTTGCTGGTCGGCTTGCCCTCCTCGGGCGTGGCCAGCGCGGCCACCGTCCCGGCGGCGGGCTGCGGAGCGAGCCCGGGGCGGGCGGCGGGGGCGGGCTTGGGAGCCTTGCCACCGGAGAGCGGGACGAGGGCACTGGCCTGCGCCGCCGGCGCGAACAGGCCGAAACCGAGGCAGCACGCGAGGAGTGCTATCAGCACTCTCGCGAAATCGTGCCGCGTGGGGGCGGATTTCATGTGGGGGGCCTCCCGGCCGGTCTGGCTGCGCCATGGGGTGCGCAGCCTGGAGGTGCGGACCGCATGACGTGACGGGAGCCGGGCTGGGTGCCCGTTCTGTCGTGCACACGGTGGGGAGTGTGACATGTACCATTGCATACATCACATGGTCATGGAAGAGCCCTGAACGATGGTTTTCCGGCAGGTGACGAACAGCTGACCCGCCGTCACCTGCCCGGATCGTTGCCGCACGCCCGCTGACCAGCCGGTCCCCGGTGCGGTACGTTTACGTGTCGATCAAGCTGCGTGCTGATCGGTCCGACACGGGGCAAGGGGAGAGTGGCATGGGCGGCTGGATATGGGCGCTGATACCGGCTGTGCTCACAGGTGGCGGCTGGGCCCGGGACGTCATCCGGCGGGGCCAACAGGACAGGCACCAGCGGAAGATGGCCGTCATCGAGGCCACCGAGAAGCGCCAGGCCGCACTGGAGGCACGCGACCGCCCGGCCGACCCGGTCTGCGGCTGTGAGCACCACCTCGCCAAGCACGACCGCGAGGGCCGCTGCCACGAGGTCGTCCAGGCACCCACCGGCTGGGACGCCGACCGCAACCCCACCGGCTACGCCCCCGCACCGTGCACCTGCCAGCGGTACGTCGGCCCGGAGCCGCTCGGCACCGTGTACGCACCGCCGCTCAGCGAGCTGGGCTGAACTTACTGCCGGGGCCCGGGAATTCGGGCGGCCTCCGCCTCGGCCGCCAGCGCGTCGAGCTCCTGCTCCCACAGACCCGGCAGTGCCCCGGCTCCCGGCACGCCGGCATCCGCCAGGAAGGTCGTGTACAGCCGCCGCCGGTGCGTCGTCCACGCGACGAAGAGCGGCTGCCCCGGCACCGAGACCGGCAGCGGCAGTACGGCGCCGACCGGCGCCCCCGCGAACTCCAGCTCCCTGCGCAGGCGTACGTCCGCCAGCGTGAGCGGCGTGAAGCGCGGGTCGATGCTGCGGCTCAGGCTGAGGCTGCCGCACCAGTAGGGCATCCGCTGGTACAGCACCCGGTGCCGGCGGCCCAGTTCGGCGAAGCGCGCGAAGGTCACCTGCTCCTGGAGGAGCCGCAGCCGCCCGAGCGGTGAGGCCTCCGGGCAGGGCAGCGGGACGCGCGCGACGCCGCTGCAGTTGCCGAGCAGCCGGTAGGGGTGGTCGGCCGCCCGGACGCTGACCGCGAGCGTCGCGCACAGACCCGGCCCCGGGGCCGACCAGTCGGCGGGGTGCCAGGCGCGCAGCGCGGCGGCCAGCACCGCCAGGCAGATCTGGTTCACGTTCGCCCGCGTCGCCCGGCTGATCCGGTGCAGGCGGGCGAGGTCGACGTCGGCCGTGTACGCGGCGCGCTCGCCGCTCGGCGGGCTCGCCAGCGCCGACCACCTGGCGGTGCGGCGGACGGGCGGCAGCAACTCGCGCAGCAGGTCGGCGTTCCAACGCGGCGGCCGGTCCGGCTCGGCCGCCGCGCTGGAACGCGGCTGCTTCTGACGCGCCGGGGGCCCGAAGAGCCGTTCAACCGTCTCGACGGCGGCCAGACCGTCCTGGAAGGCGTGGTGCGCGCGGTAGCAGAGGGCGAAGCCGCCGGGCCGCCGGACCAGCCAGATGCCCCAGAGCGGTCGGTCCCTGTGCAGCGGCAGGTCGAGCAGCGCCGTCAGTACGGCGTCCCGCCCGCCGCCGTCGGTGCCGTCGCCGCCGTCGATGGCGGGCTGGCCGGGCAGCTCGTGCAGGTGCCGCGCGAGGTCAAAGGCCGGGTCCGGCTCCCAGCGCGGGCGGCGGGCCGAGCCGCCGAGCCGGAAGGTCAGTTCGGGCAGGTTCGCCAGCCGGGGTGCCAGCTCCTCCGCGAGCCGCCCGAGGCTCGGCGGCTCGCCGTCCAGCAGCAGCACCAGCCCGAGGTGCATCGCCGGGTCCGGTCCGCGACGGGCCAGCTCCAGCACGATCCGGTCCTGCACGGAGAGCGCGGGCGGCGCGGCGGCCGACTCGGCGGCCGGGGAGGTGGCCGACCCGGTGCTCGACTCGCTCTTCATCACAGGGGTCATGGGGGCCTCTCTAGGGGCGGGCGGGCGCCAGGGGCCTGCGCGGGCGTCAGCTCGGGGCGATGGCGAGTACGGCGTTCTGGCCGCCGAAGCCGACGGAGGTGGACAGCGCGAGGGGGATGCGGCCGGGGCGGGCCGTGGTCGGGAGGTCGAGGTCGATGCCCGGCCCGGGGGTGGTCAGGTTGGCGGTCGGCGGGGCCAGGCCGGTCTCGACGGCGAGCACGGTGAGCACCGCCTCCACCGCCCCGGCGGCGCCCAGCAGATGGCCGGTGACGGCCTTGGTCGCGCTCACCGAGGGGCCGTGCGGCAGCAGCCCGGCCAGCACGGTCGCCTCGACCAGGTCGCCGAGCGGCGTGCCGGTGCCGTGCGGGTTGACGTGGGCGACGTCGACGGCTGCCGCACCGGCGTCGGCCAGTGCGGCGCGCACCGCCGCGTGCAGCCCGGCGCCGTCCGGCCGGGGCTTCACGACGTGGTGCGCGTCCGAGGAGGCACCGTGCCCGAGCAGCCGGGCCCGGACTCGGGCGCCGCGCGCCCGCGCATCAGGGACGCGCTCCAGGACCAGCGCCCCCGCGCCCTCCCCGATCACGAACCCGTCCCGGCCCGCGTCGAAGGGCCGCAGCGCACCCGACGGGTCGTCGAAGCGGTGCGACAGCGCACGGACGCGGTCGAACCCGGCGACGTAGTACGGCGTGATCGCGGCGTCCGAACCACCGGTGACGGCGATGTCGCAGCGGCCGAGCCGCAGCAGGTCGACGGCCAGGCCGATCGCCGTCGCACCCGAGGCGCAGGCCGTGTTGACGGTGAACGAGGCCCCGGTGACGCCGAGTTCGATGGAGAGCTGGGCCGAGAGCGAGTTGCCGAAGACGCTGGGGAAGGCCAGTGCGGACAGCTCCTCGGGCCCGCCGGTCAGCAGCGTGCGGTGCTCGGTCTCGTAGGTGTGGGCGCCCGCCAGGCCGGAGCCGACCACCACGGCGACTCGGGCGCCGTCCCAGTCGGCCGCGTCCAGGGCGGCGTCGGCCAGCGCTTCGCGGACGGCGAGCAGGGCGAGCGCGGTGGCCCGGTCCGGCCTGCGGGCGCGGGCCCGGCCGAGCCGGTCGGGGTCGAAGGCCGGTGCGTGGCAGGCGAGATGGGCGGGCCCCGGGCCGGGCACCAGGGTGGCCGTGGGCAGCCCCTTGCAGACCCGCTCCCAGACCGCCTCGCGGCCGTCGCCCGCCGGGGTCAGCAGGCCGACCCCGGTGACGCCGATCTCGGCCGGGTTCAAGAGGCCACCGCCCGGCGTTCGCCGGGGAGTTCGGCGCGGAGTTCGGCGAGGAGTTCGGCGAGCTCACCGAGCGTGGTGACGGCGTGGATCTCCTCCTCGGTGACCAGCACGCCCTTCTCCCGCCGCAGTACGAGCACGAGTTCGGCGACGGCCAGCGAGTCGAGCCCCGCCTCTTCGCGGACCGAGTCCGGCTCGATGCAGTCCTCGGGGCAGCCGATCTCCAGCAGCAGGGCCTTGAGTTCCTCGAACGACATCTCGTCTCCGTCAGTCAGGTGCGGGTGCGGGCGACAGGGGGCACGGGGTGGTGCAGGGCGGGCCCGCGGCGCTCCCGGACCGACATCCGCAGCCCGTCGAGGGTCAGCGAGAAGGTCGGCACCGGGGTGACAGGCTCGGGCGAGACCGGTTCGAGGTCGAAGCGGGCCGCCAACGAGGCGAGCACGATCGCCAGTTCGGTCCAGGCAAAGCCCTCCCCCAGGCAACCGTGCGCTCCCAGCCCGAACGGGAGGAAGGCCTCCTGCGAGGCGGCTTCGGGCCGGTCGGGGTGCCAGCGCTCCGGGTCGCACCGCTCCGGATCGGGGAAGCGGGCCGGGTCACGCTGGAGGGCGTAGTAGGAGAACATCACCACGCCGCCCGCCGGGATGCGGCGGCCGCCCAGCTCGGTGTCGACCTTCGCGGCCCGCGAGATCAGGTACCCCGGGGGGTAGAGCCGGAGGGCCTCGTGCAGCACCATCCGGGTGTAGCGCAGGCGCGGGAGGTCCTCGAACCCGGCCGTCCGGCCGCCGAGTTCGGTGTCGACCTCGTGCTGCAGCCGCTCCCGCACCTCCGGGTTGCGGGCCAGCAGGTAGACGCTCCAGGCGAGCGTACGGGAGACCGACTCCGTCCCCGCGACCAGGAAGGACATCGCCTCGTCGTGCACCTGCTGGTCCGGCATCCGGGCACCGGTCTCGGCGTCCTGCGCCGAGAGCAGCATGGCCAGCAAGTCGCCCTCCGGGCCAGGCCCGTCGGCGCGGCGGCGCGCGATGATGCCGCCGAGCAGCTCGTCGAGGCCGGCCATGCTGCGGCGGAAGCGCCGGTTCAGCGGGGTCGGCAGCCGGGCCAGCAGCCCGGTCGGGTCGAGGCCCCGGCTCCCGGCCCAGCTCATCAGGTGCGGCAGCGCGGTCACCACCTCCGCGACGCCCTCCTGGTCGACGCCCTCGGAGAACAGGCAGCGGACGGCAATCTCCGTCGCCAGCTCGCCGAACTCCCGGTCCACGTCGACCACTTCGCCGTCACGCCAGCGGCCGAGCCGCTCTTCGGCGAGAGAGCTCATGGACTGCGCGTAACCGGCGATCCGCGAGTGGTGGAAGGCCGGCAGGATCAGCCTGCGCTGGCGGCGGTGGAAGGTGCCGTCGGTGGCGAGCAGGCCGTTGCCGATGATTCGTTTCATCACCCGGAACTGCGGGCTCAGCCCGAACTCCGCGGCCCGCCTGGTCAGCACCTCGCGCACCAGGGCGGGGTCGTTGACCACGTAGGCCCGGCCCGGCCCGACCCGGATCGTCACCACATCGCCGTACTCGCGCAGGGATTCGAGGAACGCGAGCCGGTGCCCGAGCAGTTGGCGGGCGTGGCCGATCACTGGCAGGGCTCCCGGCACGACAGCGGGGGCGGGCGATTGGCGCACGACTGGCTGCTCCCTTCCAGAGCCGTCCGGACCGTGGCCGGGCAGACGGCGATCGAACCGCGCCCGCGCCGCCCGCCACAAGCCGACCTACCCTCCGGCCCCCAACGAGTGAACGCCGTCACCCGGGCGGCGGCACCGGAGCAACACTCAGTCGCGGGGCCCGATCGCGTGCGCGAACGCCAGCAGGACGCAGACGTCGGCCAGCGCCGGGGCGTCGTACAGCAGCGGGCGCGGCCCGGCCTGGTCCGGCCTGCTGCGGTAACCGCCGTCCGGCTGCTGGCAGTTCATCAGATAGCCGAGTGCACGGTTCATCCGCTCGGCATACCGGGGGCTGCGGCTCAGCGCGATCACCGCGTACGCCGTGCTGATCGGGTCGCTCGGGTCGCCCGGCTGGTGGCCCCAGCCGCCGTCGCCGCCCTGCCCGAGGACGAGCTGGGCCAGCAGGTGCTGCTTGAGCCCGTCCATGCCGGCCGGTGCGGCGTCACAGGCCAGCACCGTCCGGAAGACCGCGTTGCTGACGTTGCGGCTCCAACTCCGCTCCAGCAGTGCCGACGCGCCCTGCGGCTGCTGGTGCCCGGCGATGAACCGCACCGCCCGGCCGACCACCTCCCGGTGGGCCGGGTTCGGCGCGAGGGCGTTGACCGCGGCGGCCGTCATCGCGATCTCGGACTGCGTGCCACGGGCGAAGGTGGGGAAGCCGCCGTCCGGATTGCGCTGGGCCAGCAGGTAGTTCTCGGCCGCCGCGACCACCCGGCCCGAGCCGGGGTGCACACCGTGCCGCAGGAACTCGACGGCGTACGAGGTGTCGTCCACGTCGCTCTGCGCCACGCCCCGGGTGAAGCCGAAGCCGCCGTCCGGGTGCTGCTGGGCGGCCAGCGCTTCGGCCATCTCCGCGAGCAGCCGGGCCGGGCGGGTGGTGCCCGCCAACGCCAACCCGCCGATGGCGGTGGCGAAGACGTCCATCCCGGTGATGAACGGCAGCCCGCCGTCCGGCCGGAGATCGGCGGTGACCCGGGCGAGCGCCCGGCGGACGGCCGGGCGGTACCCCGGGCACCTGCGCAGCGCGATCAGCCCGATCAGCCGGGCGAGGTGGTTGGCCTCCCAGACCCGGCCGGGGCCGAGCGCGGGTTCGAGGGCCGCCCAGTCCTCGGCGCGGACGGCCTCCGGGTGGCCGTTTCCGTGGGCGGACATCACCTTGAGTGCGGCCATCTCCAGCCGGAGCCAGCTCTGTTGCCCGTCCACCCGGAAGGCCTCGGGCGGCACGGGCCGGAAGTCGGCGGCGCCGAGCTCGGCCAGCAGCGTCTCGAACATCACCCGCTTGCGGGCGGCAGTGAAGTGGTCGAAGGAGGCCAGTGCCGCGACGGCGTAGCGGTCGCCGGGGACGGCCTCCCCCAGCGCGGCACGGGCGGCGGCGGTCTGGATCGCGTCCGGCGGGCTGACGTCGAGGGTGGTCTTCAGATACCGCACCAGCCCGTCGCGGGCGGCGGCCGGGCCCTCCTCGACCGTGAGCAGGTGCAGCAGGAGCGCCGACTCCAGCACCCGGCTCTCGCAGGGTGCGTCCAGCAGCCCGTCGGGCCCGACGCGTTCGGCGACCCGCCGGGCCAGCCGGTCGCGGCAGCGCAGCGCGGCGGTGCCCTCCCGGGTGGCGCGGGGGGCGGGCAGCAGCAGGGTGGTGAGCATCGGTGCCTTCCGTGGGACGTACGTGGGGCCGGCCCCCCGCCCACAGGGCGCGGGGCTTGCGCGAATCGGCCGCTGACGGCGCGGACCGTCCGGCGCGCGCCTCCCCCCGGGTACTGCTACCGACCGTCTCTGCGGGTCAGCCGCTCAAGTGCCCGCCGCCCGGCGGGCACGAACGGCCGGAGCTCCCCCGCCAGCACCCCGGCCACCGGCAGGTACCCGCACCAGGCGATCTCGGCCGGGTCGGGTCGGAGCGGCTCGCCGGTGAGTTCGACCCGGTGCACGGCGAGCCAGCAGGGGCCCGCCGGGGAGTCGTGCCGGGCGCGGAACACCTCGCCCGGTGCGACGTCGATCCCGAGCTCCTCCGCCAACTCCCGGGAGGCTGCCTCCCGGTACGTCTCCCCCGCGCGGACGGAGCCGCCGATCAGCACGTCGTGGTGGCCCGGGTAGACGGCCGCGTCGGGCCGCCGCCGGTAGGCCAGCACGCGGCCCTGCGGGTCGTGGCAGACGGTCGCGGACACCCGGTAGTACAGGCCGAGCTCGGCGGCCCCTCCGCGCGGCCCGGCGCCGACCAGGCGGTCGTCCTCGTCCACGTAGTCGACCGTCTCCTCGGGCATCCCGCCCACCCGCTACCTCCGTTGTCACTGCCACCCGGCAGTTGGTCACCGAGCCAGGGAAGATCACCTGTTGCTCACCGTATCGAATAGAATCCGGTGAGTCACGTCATCGCCCTGTCACGCCATGTCGAGGCGCGGACCGGGGCCTACCTGGGGAGACCCCTATGACCACGGCAGCCGACCGCCTCGCCGGACAGCGCCCGCCGAGCCCACCGCAGGGGCCCACCGCCCTGCCGGAGCTGCCCCCCGAGGTGGTCGCCGAGTGGCAGGCGAGCGGCGGCCCGTTGGTCGAACTGCTCACCCGGGCCCGCGAACTCGGGCCGCTGAGCGCCTTCACCCTCGGCCCCCGGCGTACCGTGCTGGTGACCGGGCCGGAGCAGGTGCAGCACGTGCTGGGCCAGCACAACGACGGGTACGTCAAGCAGTCGCACCGCGCCGGGGTGCTGCTCGGCGACGGGGTGATCTCCGCCGCCGGGGAGCCCTGGCGGCAGCAACGGAAGCTGCTGCAGAGCCAGTTCACCCAGATCGGGCTCCGCCGCTGGGAGCAGCGGATCGCCGACGCGGCCCGGCGCACCGAGCGCCGCTGGGCGGAGCTGGCCCGCACGGGCGAGGCGACCGACGTCGCCGGTGACATGCAGTTCTTCGCCCTCGACACGATCTGGCGGACGCTCACCGGCCTGCCCCTCGATGAGCGGACGCACCACGAGCTCGACAACATCAACGTCGTGGTGGCCACTCTGTCGGCCCTCACCGCGACCGCGCCGGCCGACTCGGCGAGGGTGGAGCAGGCCCTGGCCCAGATCGACGCCACCTGCGCTCGGGCGATCACCACCGCGCGCGAGCAGAGCCGTGACGGGCTGGCTCCGGAGCAGACCGGGCTGCTGCACCTGCTGCTGGAGGCGGCCAGGACCAGGCCCGAGTACACCGACCGGCTGATCCGCGACGAGCTGGTCAACCTGCTGGTGGCGGGTCACGAGACCACCGCGAAGACGCTGGCCTGGCTCTTCCTCCGACTCGAACAGAACCCCGAGGTGCGGACGCGCGCAGTGGCCGTGTGTCGCTCCGGGTCGGAGACCGAGCGCCGCGAGATGATCAACGCGTTGATCAACGAGACCCTCCGGCTGCACCCGGCGGTCTGGCTGATCCCGCGCCACGCGGCAGTGGACGACACCCTCGACGGCTTTCACGTCGAGGCGGGCAGCCACGTGCTGGTCTGCCCGTACCTGACCCATCGTGATCCGGAACTCTGGCCCGCGCCGGAGCAGTTCGACCCCTGGAGGTTCATCGAGCCGGGCCGCCGCCCGACCCGCCAGGGGAGCTTCTACCCCTTCGGGCTCGGCGCCCGAGCCTGCCTCGGCCAGCAGTTCTCCTTCCGCGAGATGGTGGCACTGCTCGAACTGCTGCTTCCTTCCTACGGGCTGCTCTACCGAGAGCTGCCCAGCAGCACGTTCTTCGGTGTGGTCATGTGCCCGGACGGGCCGATGCGGGCGGAGGTCCGAGGCCTGTCCGACCCACCACCCACGCCAGGAGAGTGATCCCGCTGACCGCCAGTCGCGCCACCGCCAGTAGCGGCACCGCCAATCACGCCACCCCGGCGCCGCTGACCTCCCCCGCCGCCCGGACGGCCCTCCCCGCCTTCCCTGCGCTGCGGGGCAAGTGCCCGCTCGCCCCGCCGCCCGACTACGCGGCGGTGCCGGTGGGCCGGGTCACCCTCTGGGACGGTTCGTACCCCTGGCTGGTCACCGGGTACCGGGACGTCCGGACGGTGCTCGGCGACCAGCGGTTCAGCGCCGACCCGCACCGGCCGGGCTTCCCCTTCCCCACCGCCGGCTACAAGGCGCTGATGATCCACAACCCGGCCCTGCACGGGCTGGACGCGGGCGGCCACACCCGGCTGCAACGGCTGATCTCGGCCGACTTCCGGACCGCCCGGGTGGAGGCGCTGCGGCCGCAGATCCGGTGCACCGCAGAGGAGTTGGCGGACCGGATGGCGAGCAGACCGGGCCCCGCCGATCTGGTCGCCGAGTACGCCCTGCCGATCCCGTCCCGGGTGATCTGCCTGGCGCTCGGCGTCCCGTACGAGGACCACGCCTTCTTCGACGAACGGGCCCGGCTGCTGGTCGACCACGGCGGCCGGTTCGGCGACCAGCGCCGGGCGGCAGAGGAACTTCTCGGATATCTGGAGGAGCTGGCGGGGGCCGTCGGCCCGGAGACCGGGCTGATCGGGCGGCTCGCCGCCGAGGGCGAGCTGAGCCGGCCGGAGATCGCCGGGATCGGCCAGCTGCTGCTGCTCGCCGGCTACGAGACCACCGCCAACATGATCGCCCTCTCGGTGCTCGCGCTGCTCCGCAACCCCGACCAGTGGCAGCGGCTGCGGCGCGAGCCGGAGTTGACGAAGCAGGCCACCGACGAACTGCTGCGCTACCTCTCCGTCGCGCACAGCGGCATCTCCCGGGTGGCCACCGAGGACACCACCCTGGGCGGGCGCCGGATCAGTGCCGGGGAGGGCGTGCTCTGCATGCTCCCGACCGCCAACCGCGACGCCGCCGCCTTCCCCTCCCCCGACGATCTCGACCTCGGCCGGGGCGCCGCCCAGCACCTCGCCTTCGGCTTCGGCGCCCACCGCTGTCTCGGTCACCGGCTCGCGCACGTCGAGATCCAGATCGCCCTGGAGACCCTGCTCCGGCGGCTGCCGGGCATCGAACTGGCCGTCCCGGTCGAAGAGTTGCGCTTCCGTGAGCAGCAGCTCGTCTACGGCGTGGAGGAGCTGCCGGTGCTGTGGTGACCGCCGTGCGCGTCGTGCGCAGCGTCGGCCTCCGGTGAGCCGCCCATCATCCGGAGCATCTCCCGGCCGCCGGTCCGCAGGAAGCGCCACACCAGGGTGGCGGCGAGCAGCAGGAAGGCGATGTTGAGCCAACTGGTGTAGTTCCACGTCACCCCCTCCGTCGGGATCTTCGCGTCGGCCTGGTCCGGGATCAGGCCGAGGCCGCCGAAGGCGAACTCCACCACGTACCCGGCGACCACCATCGCGAGGTAGAAGGTGCCGAGCAGGAAGGCGGCCATCCGCAGGCCGTAGTACTTCCGGTAGATGTTGAGGATCGGCAGGATCAGCAGGTCGGCGAAGATGAACGCCACCACCCCGCCGAAGCTGATGCCGCCCTTCCAGAGCACCACCGCCAGCGGCACGTTGCCGATCGAGCAGACGAAGGAGGCGACGGCGACCAGCGGCCCGATCAGCGGGCCCCAGATCTTGGCGGCCAGCGGGTGGTCGGCGAAGAAGAAGGCCTGCCAGAAGGTGTCCGGCACCCAGGCGGCGATCGCCCCGGCGATCAGCAGACCGACCACCAGATCGCGCAGGATCGCGGCCCACTCCATCACGAAGACGTGGGCGACGGAGGTGAAGCCCTCGCCCGAGAACAGCCGCCGGGCGAACGAGCCCTGCCGCTGCACCGACATGTCCATCGCCGCGTGGCCCTCCATCGACCCGGCGAGACCGCGCTCGGCCTGCTCGCGGGCCCGCCGCAGCAGGGGCCCGCGCAGCAGGAGGCGGAACAGCACCGCCAGCACCACGATCATCACCGGCCCGCCGACGAACTCCGCCGCCGTGAACTGCCAGCCCATCAACAGGGCCAGGATCACGCCGAGTTCGACCACCAGATTGGTGGAGGCGATCTCGAAGGCCATCGCAGCGGTGAAGTCGGCGCCCTTGCGGAAGAGCGAGCGGGCGAGTGCCACGGCCGCGTACGAGCAGGAGGAGGACGCGGCGCCGAGGGCCGAGGCGATCGCCAGCGTCCGGGGCCGGTCGTCGCCGAGCAGCCGGACGACGGTGGACCGGCGCACGACGGCCTGTACGACGGCCGACAGCACGAATCCGAGCACCAGGGCCCAGGTGATCTCCCAGGTCATCGACCCGGTGATGGAGAGTGCATGCAGTACGGCGTGCATCGGCGGCGGCCTCCTCGGCGCTGTCGGGCGGGCCCTGACACATCTACCAGTCGGCACGGGCGCGGCGCGGGCCCGACGCGCACGGTCAGGGCCGGACGGCGCCCATGTACGGCATGTACGCGATCGGGGTGATCTCGATGTTCTTCCCGGTGCGCGGGGCGTGGATCATCCGGCCGTCACCGATGTAGATGCCGACGTGGTGCAGGTCTCCGAAGAAGAACACTAGGTCGCCCGGCTGGAGATCGGCCCGCGCGACATGCCGCCCGGCGTTCCACTGGTCCTGCGACACCCGGGGCAGGCCGACGCCGCCGGCCCGCCAGGCGGCGCCGGTCAGGCCGGAGCAGTCGTACGAGTCCGGACCGGTCGCGCCCCACCGGTAGGGCTTGCCCAGCTGGGCGTAGGCGAACTGGAGCACACTCGCCGCGCGGCCGGTCGCCGGACCGGTGTACGTCTCCCGGGTGGCCGAGCGGGACGAACGGGCCTCGGCGTCCTGGGCGTTGACCTTGGCCCGGTCGGCGGCGGAGAGGCGGCCGAGCAGGGCGTTGGCCTCGGCGAGCCGGGCCTGGATGCCCTGCTTCTCAGCGGCCAGCCGGGTGTTGCCGCTCTCCAGCTGTGCCAGCGCCTCGGCAGCCTCCGAGCGCTGCTGGTCCAGGCGGCGCTGCTGGGCGGCGAGTTCGCGCAGTGCGTCGGCCTGGGAGCCGGCCGCCAGGCTCTGCAGGGCCGCGCCGCCGAGGTAGGCGGCCGGGTCGGCCGTCAGCATCAGCCGCAGGGTCGGGTCGAGGCCGCCGGTGCGGTACTGCTCCGCCGCCAGGCTGCCCAGGCGGGTCCGGATCTGGTTGATCTCGTCCTGCCCGCGCGCCACTCTGTCCTGCAACCGGCCTGCTTCTCCCTGGAGTTGCTGCTGCTTCTCCTGGAGGCCGTTGTACTGCTCGATCGAGGCCTCGGCCTGCTCGTTGAGCTGCTCGACCTGGGCCTTGACCTCGGCCGGCGAGGGGGTCGGCTCGGCCTGCGCGGCGGCCGGGGCGAGCAGGCCGCCACCCGCGACGGCGACCGTCACCACGGCGAGCCGGGCCCGGCCGGGCGGGCTCGGCTTTCGGCGGTTTCCCATCGGGCGGGCTCCTTCGGGCAGGGGGCAGGTGTGAGCAGGGTGCGGCTGTGAGCGACGGCGAGCCATCTTCCAATTAACTTAGTAGATGAATCGCCGGAAAGCACACCCACCCCGGGCGAATCCCCGTCCTACGGCCCGCAGCCCACCAGCACCGGCACCGCCGGGAGCAGCACCGCCAGCACCCACCACAACCCCCGGGCCGCCACCGGCAGCCCGCGCCCCGGCGCCAGCAGCCGCTGCACCCGCGCCACCACCGCGTGCCCGCCCGCACCCAGCCCGCCCACCGGCGCCCGGCCGGCCGCCACCACGCAGAGCGCCTCCGCCAGCAGCCTCGGCTCGCAGCGGCGCAGCGCGACGTCGTCCGCCGCCATCTCCACCAGCAGCGGCACCTGGGCTGCGGCCGCCTTCGCCGCCGGGAGCCAGGGCAGGGCGCGGCCGAGCGCCGTGGCGCCCACCGTCAACAGGTGGTGGCGCCCGGCCAGATGGGCACGCTCGTGGGCGAGCACGGCCGCCCGGCGCTCGGGCGAGAGCTGCTCCGCCGCCGCCCGGGTCAGCACGACCCGTCCGCCCCGGCCCGGCACGCACCAGGCCGCCGGGCGGTCACCCTCGAGCACCCACCAGCCGTCGCCGCCGGGTCGCGCGACCAGCTCCAGCGCCTCCCGGTGCCGGGTTCGGGCCCGCGCCGCACGCTGCCAGCCGGCCGCCACCACGACACCCGGGACGGCCAGCGCGGCCAGCCCGAGCGCCAGTGCCTCGCCGTGGCCGGTCAAGCCTTCGCTCGCGGCGCCCGGCCGCAGCAGCCAGCTCATCGGGGCCTCGCCGTGATGCTCGGGTGTCACGGCCCAGTGCACCGCCATCGCGACGCCCACCGCACAGGCGGCGATCAGCGCCGCCCAGCTGGCGATCGCGGCCCGGGGTGCGCGGGCCGCCCACCGGGTGGCGGCGAGCCGGCCCGGCAGCACCCAGCCGACGGCGAGCACGAAGGCCAGCAGGAGCAGCGGGACGCTCACTCCGGCCGCCCCCGGTCCAGCAGCGCGCGCAGCACCCGGGCCTGGTCGTCGTCGATGCTCTCGACGAAGAGCAGCAGCGCGGCCTGCTCGTCGCCACTCTCGCCGAGCGCCTCGCGCATCAGGTCGGCGCTGTGGGCCTCGCGCGAGCGGGTGGGCTGGTAGATCCAGGCCCGCCCCTCCTTGTGCCGCCGCAGCCACCCCTTGGTGTAGAGGATGTCCGCGACGGTGTTGACCGTGGTGTACGCCACCGGCCGGGTGCGGTTGAGGTCGTCGACGACTTCCCGGACACTCGCCGGGCGCCCCCACGCCCAGAGCCGCTCCATGATCTCGGCCTCCAACTGCCCGAAACCTCGCACTCCCCCACTCCTTCCGTCCCGGGCCACCCTAGCCGGGGGATGCCGGTGCACCACCAGGGGCGCGGGGAGCTGCGCGAAGACGGAAGGCACCGGGCGGTCGCTTCCGATCTCGCGCAGGTTCCCCGCGCCCCTGTCCGGCCGGTCGCGTCAGACTGTCGCGGGCTCGGAGGCCGCGTCGACCTCGGCGGCCGTCGGCTTCGGAGTGCGCAGCATGACGGCGGCGAGCAGTCCGCCGACCACGGCGATGGCCGCCGCGCCGACGAACGCGGCGGAGAAGCCCTCGGTGAGCGAGCCGGTGTCACCGAGCTTGTCCGC
The DNA here is from genome assembly GCF_052076145.1 of Kitasatospora sp. McL0602. Taxonomy (NCBI): domain Bacteria; kingdom Bacillati; phylum Actinomycetota; class Actinomycetes; order Kitasatosporales; family Streptomycetaceae; genus Kitasatospora; species Kitasatospora sp. McL0602. The sequence goes on from NZ_CP197246.1 coordinate 1,249,375, forward strand.
GCCGTAGGAGGCGGCGACGGCCGTCATCGCGGCGAGGCCGAGCGCGGAGCCGACCTGGTAGCTGGTGTTGACGATGCCGGAGGCGAGGCCGCCCTCCTCGGGGCGGGCGCTGGAGATGGCGGTGCCGAGGGAGGGGATGAAGGCGACGGCCATGCCGATCGCGGCGACCAGCGAGGCGGGCAGCACGTCGACCCAGAAGTTGCCGTCGGGGCGGGCGAAGGAGAGCCAGAAGAGCCCGGCGGCGAGGATGAACAGGCCTGCGACGATCAGCGGCTTGGGCCCGAACTTCGCGATCAGCTTCGGCGCCGTGGTGATCATGATGAGCATGATGGCGACGGTCATCGGCAGCAGCGCCGCGCCGGACGGGAAGGCGCCGAGGCCGAGCACCTGCTGGAGGTAGAGGTTGAGGAAGAACCACATCGGGATCCAGGCTCCGGCCAGCAGCAGCTGGGCGACGTTGGCCCCGGCGAGGTTCGGCGCGCGGAAGATCGCGAGGCGCATCAGCGGCTCGTCCCGCTTGGACTGGATGGCGACGAACACGACCAGCAGCAGCACGGCGGCCGCGAGCACCAGCAGCGTCTGCGCCGACGCCCAGCCCGCCTCGGGCGCGCGGACGATGGCGTACACGGCGGCGGCCAGGCCGAGCGTCACGGTGAGCGCGCCGATCACGTCGACCCGGCCGCTGCGGCGGCCTGCGGCGGGCATCACCTTGGGCGTGGCGAGCAGCGCGATCACGGCGACCGGGATGTTGATGTAGAAGACCCAGGGCCAGCTGATGTACTCGGTGATCGCGCCGCCGAGGAAGACACCGGCGGTGCCGCCGGCCGGGGCCGCCGCGCCGTACAGGGCGAAGGCGCGGGTCAGCTCCTTGGGGTCGTGCCCGAAGAGCATCATCAGCAGGGTCAGCGCGGCGGGCGCGATCAGCGCGGCGCCGGCGCCCTGGACGGCGCGGCCGACCAGCTCGACGGTGACGTTCCCGGCGAGACCGGCGGTCAGCGAGCCGACGGCGAGGATCGCCCAGCCGGTGCTGAAGAGCTTGCGGGCGCCGAAGAGGTCGGAGAGGCGGCCGCCGAGCAGCAGCAGCCCGCCGAAGGCGACGACGTACGCGTTGAAGACCCAGGAGAGGTTGCCCTGGGTGAAGCCGAGGTCACCCTGCATCTTCGGCAGGGCCACGCCGATGATCGAGGTGTCCATGATGACCATGAACTGGGCCGCAGCGATGAGCCAGAGCGCGGCCCTGTTACGGGAGTTGGCGGGTGCGCCGGGAGAAGACATCAGGTACTCCATACCGGTTGGGGGTATCTGCCAGGTATCTGCGAAGGAACATAGCACTCGATCCACGGGCTCGGCACGGCTTCACAAGTCGGTGACCTAAACCCCTGGGGGGTACTTGCGATTGATACCCCCCAGGGGTACGTTCTACCCATACGCCGAGAGATCAGCCGAGAAGATCGGAGGCCACGGCATGGCCGGCTACATCGGTTCCAAGGGCGACTACACCAAGCGCCTGCGCCGCGTCGAAGGACAGATCCGCGGCCTCCAGCGGATGGTCGAGAGCGACACCTACTGCATCGACATCCTCACCCAGGTCTCGGCGACCACGAAGGCGCTGCAGGCCGTCGCGCTGGGCCTGCTGGACGAGCACATGAACCACTGCATCGCGGAGGCCGCCTCGGCCGGCGGCCCGGTGGCGGACGCCAAGCTCAGAGAGGCCTCCGCCGCGATAGCCCGCCTGCTGCGTTCCTGAAGCCCACCCAGCGCCGGACCGAGAAACAGCGTCGGACCGAGAAGCCGCGCCGGACCGAGAACCGAGGAGAGCCCGCCTTGAACACCCCTGCCAAACTCGCCACCTTCGCCCTGGGCCTTGCCGTCGTGCTCGGCGGGGCGGCCGGCATCGGCCACGCCGTCGGCCCGGTCGGCGGCACGGCCCGGCCTGCCGCACACGCCGCGATGCAGATGGCCGACCAGCCGGGCCAGGCCGACCACGCCGGCCATGACGAGCCGGCCGGCAACGCTCCCACCAGCGAGGACGTCCCAGGAGGACTGATGATCTCCCAGCACGGCTACACCCTCGAACCCGTCACCCGCAGCTTCACGGCCGGGCAGCCGCAGGATCTCGCCTTCGTCATCCACGGCCCGGACGGCAAGCCCGTCACCGGCTTCACCCCGACCCACGACAAGGACCTGCACCTGATCGTGGTCCGCCGGGACCTCACCGACTTCCAGCACGTGCACCCGACCAGGGACGCGGACGGCACCTGGCACTTCCCGCTGACGCTGCCGACCCCGGGCCAGTACCGGATGTTCACCGACTTCGAACCGGCCGGCGCCGACAAGGCGATGACCCTCGGCGCCGACCTCTCGGCCGCCGGTGACTACCGGCCCGCGCCTCTCCCGGTCGCCTCGACCGTGTCGGAAATCAACGGATACACCGTCACCTTGGACGGCAAGCTGGAGGCCGGGCGGACATCGAAGCTGACCCTCACGGTCAGCCAGGACGGCAAGCCCGTCACCGACCTCCAGCCCTACCTCGCCGCGTACGGGCACCTGGTCGCGCTGCGCGACGGCGACCTCGCCTACCTGCACGTGCACCCCGAGGGCGCTCCCGGTGACGGCCACACCCCGTCCGGCCCCGGCATCACCTTCTACGCGACCGTGCCGAGCGGCGGCGACTACCGGCTGTTCATGGACTTCAAGCACGGCGACACCGTGCACACCGCCTCCTTCACCGCCCATGCGGTCGAGCCGACCGGCCCGGCCCCGGCGGCGTCCGAGACCGCCCACCACCACTGACCGAGCCGACCACCACACCTTGTGAGGAGGGGCGATGAGCTCCGCTACCCAGGACACCACCCTGCCCGACCGGACGAGCGGCGAGCAGATCGAGCTGGAGATCGCCGGGATGACCTGCGCCTCCTGCGCGGCCCGGATCGAGAAGCGGCTGAACAAGATGGAGGGCGTCACCGCCACCGTCAACTACGCCACCGAGAAGGCCAAGGTCAGCTACGCCGGCACGGTCGCGCCGGCGGACCTCGTCGCCGAGGTGGAGAAGATCGGCTACCAGGCCTTCCTGCCGCCGCCCCCGGCCGCCGACGGCGCCCCCGCCGAGACGGCGGCGGACGGTCCGGGCGAGGACCCGACCAGGACGCTGCGCGAGCGGCTGGTCACCTCGATCGTGCTGTCCGTCCCGGTGATCCTGCTGGCGATGGTCCCGGCGCTCCAGTTCGAGTACTGGCAGTGGCTCTCGCTCACCCTGGCCGCGCCCGTCGTCACGTACGGGGCCTGGCCGTTCCACCGGGCCGCCTGGAAGAACCTGCGGCACGGCGCGGCGACCATGGACACCCTGATCTCGGTCGGCACGCTGGCCGCGATGGGCTGGTCGCTGTACGCGCTCTTCCTCGGCACGGCGGGGACGCCGGGCATGCGGCACCCCTTCGAGCTGACCATCGGGCGCAGCGACGGCGCGGGCAACATCTACCTGGAGGCGGCGGCGGGCGTCACCACCTTCATCCTGGCCGGGCGGTACTTCGAGGTGCGCTCGAAGCGGAAGGCCGGCTCCGCGCTGCGGGCACTGCTGGAGCTCGGCTCCAAGGACGTGGCCGTCCTGCGGGACGGGCGCGAGGAGCGGGTGCCGGTCGGGCAGTTGAGCGTCGGCGACGTCTTCGTGGTGCGGCCCGGCGAGAAGGTCGCGACCGACGGGGTGATCACCGAGGGCACCTCGGCGATCGACGCGAGCATGCTGACGGGCGAGTCGGTGCCGGTCGAGGTCTCGCCGGGCGACAGCGTCACCGGGGCGACGGTCAACGCGGGCGGGCGGCTGCTGGTACGGGCCACCCGGGTCGGTTCGGACACCCAACTCGCCCAGATGGCACGGCTGGTGGAGGACGCGCAGAACGGCAAGGCGGAGGTGCAGCGGCTCGCCGACAAGGTCTCGGGGATCTTCGTACCCGTAGTCATCGCGCTCGCCGTGGCGACCCTCGGCTTCTGGCTGGGCACCGGCGCGGGCATCAGCGCGGCGTTCACGGCGGCCGTCGCCGTCCTGATCATCGCCTGCCCCTGCGCCCTCGGGCTGGCCACGCCGACCGCACTGATGGTCGGCACCGGGCGCGGTGCGCAGCTGGGCATCCTGATCAAGGGGCCCGAGGTGCTGGAGTCGAGCCAGGGCATCGACACCGTGGTGCTGGACAAGACCGGCACGGTGACGACCGGCCAGATGTCGCTGGTCGAGGTCGTCGCGGCGACCGGGGAGAGCGAGGAGCAGATCCTGCGCCTCGCCGGTGCGCTGGAGGACGCCTCCGAGCACCCGATCGCCCAGGCGATCGCCAAGGGCGCCACCCAGCGGGTCGGGGAGCTGCCCAAGGTGGACGGCTTCAGCAATGTCGAGGGCCTCGGCGTGCAGGGCGTGGTCATGGGCGAGGGGGGCGTCACGCACGCCGTACTCGTCGGCCGCACAAGGTTGTTGGAGGAGTGGAGCCAGCCGCTGGACGCTGATCTGACGGCCGCGAAGGCCGCCGCCGAGGCGGCCGGGCGCACCGCCGTCGCGGTCGGCTGGGACGGGAAGGCGCGCGGGGTGCTGGTGGTCTCGGACGTGGTCAAGCCGACCTCCGCCGCCGCCATCCGGCAGCTGCGCAGCCTGGGGCTCACGCCGGTGCTGCTGACGGGTGACAACGCGGCCGTGGCCCGGACGGTGGCCGACGAGGTCGGCATCGAGGAGGTCATCGCCGAGGTGCTGCCCGCCGACAAGGTCGACGTGGTCAGGCGGCTGCAGGCCGAGGGCCGCCGGGTCGCGATGGTCGGCGACGGCGTCAACGACGCGGCGGCGCTGGCCCAGGCCGATCTCGGCCTGGCGATGGGCACCGGCACGGACGCGGCGATCGAGGCCGCCGACCTGACGCTCGTCCGGGGTGACCTGCGGGTCGCCGCCGACGCCATCCGGCTCTCCCGCAAGACGCTCTCGACCATCAAGAGCAACCTGTTCTGGGCCTTCGCCTACAACGTGGCGGCCCTGCCGCTGGCCGCCGCCGGGCTGCTCAACCCGATGATCGCGGGGGCCGCGATGGCCTTCTCCTCGGTCTTCGTGGTCTCCAACAGCCTGCGGCTGCGCAGCTTCGCCGCGCTGCCCGACAACCAGGCCGGGTGACGGCACCGACTGGACCGCCTACGCACGGGCCAGCCTACGCACGGTCAAAGGGCACGACTCAAGGGGCGCGGGGTACCGCGCCCCTTTGGCGTGCACCGGCCGGAATAGCGGCAGATCCATCTACCATATTCCTTAGTAATTTCGCGGTGCGGCAACATAGGGCAACACCGGCGAAACGCAAAGCACGCCATTTCCGACCACGGCCGATGGCACTGGCAACAGTCGGAATCGAAATATCGCGGTTCTCACGTCGATCTTGATCCGGGTGAATATACTCGCTTTACTGACTCCCGACGGCCCGGCGCCACCCGAGCGGCCCGCAGAGCCCAGGCGTCGAAATACAAGGGATGTGTGATGGACGACATGCTGGAACTGCGGCCCGCCGTCGCGGCCGAGGCAGCAGAGATCTCCATGCTCCTCGCACGGGCCTGGCGGGAGAACTACGCCGAGTTCCTCGGCGGGTACCGCACGGAGCGGCTGATCGCCCGTTACTGCGCGGTGGAGCGCATTTCCGCCGAGATAGGCGCGACCGGCGCGGGCGACGGCTGGCTCGGCTGGCTAATCGCCCGTACGGAGGGTGAACTCGCAGGCGCCGGCGCGGGCGGCATCACCACCGTCGGATCGGGAGAGGTCTATACCCTCTGCACCAGCCCCGACCACAAGGAGGTCGGCGCCGCGCTGATCGACGCCGTCACCCGGCAGCAGCGCGAGCGCGGCGCAGCCGAGCAGTGGGTCGCCGTCTACGGCCCGGAGGACCCGATGTATCCCTTCTACGCCGGCCAGGGCTTCACCCCCGAGACCGTACCGGCCGCCGCGACCACCGACGAGGACGGCGGCCCGGCCGTGCTGCGCCTGCACCGGGCGGTCTGACCCTCCCCGGCCCGCTGCCGCGCGACCTGACATCGACCTGACACAGTGTCGCGGACCTGACGGGGTACGACCGTCCGGCCTTCCGCCGGTCGGCCCGGAAACCCCCTCCCACCTGCGGGTTCGGCAGTATGTCAGGTGGCGTCCGCACGCCATCGCAGGTGGCCGCCCCGCCGTCCGCTGGCTGCCGCCGGGGCGCGGCGGCAAGGATTCCAGGTGTTCCGAGTACACCTGGAGGAGCCATGGCCGCCATCAGCCTGTCCGGGGCAGTCCCGTCCGCCCTGCCCGAGGACCGCCGACACCCAGCGCACAACCACCCCGCGCACAACCGCGCCGCGCCCGGGTACCGCGCACCCGAGTACCGTGCGCCCGACTGGCTGCCCGGCCTGGAGTCCGTCGCCCCCGCCCACCAGGAGACCGGCTGGCTGCAGGACTTCCTGCTCAGCCCGCACAGCGCGGACATCCTCGGGTACCTGCGGGCCGCACGGGCCACCGGCGGGCCGGTGCTCGACCTCGGCTGCGGGGCCGGCCGACTGGCGGTGCCGTTCGCCCACCACGGCTTCCAGGTCGAGGCGGTGGACCGCGACGAGTCCTGTCTGGGCCGCCTGCGCTCCTGGGCACTGCGCAGCGGACCGCTTGCCCGGGACTCGGTGACCGCCACCCGCGCCGAGCTGGAGGGGCTCCAACTCCGCAGCAGCTACGGCTTCGTGATGCTGGCCGGGGCGATGATCTCCGCCGTCCGCCCGGCGGCCCGGCCCGCCCTGCTCGCCGAGATCGCCGCCCATCTCCACCCCGGCGGCACGCTGGCCCTCGACTACACCGTGCACAGACCCGCCGGGCTCACGGCCGACCCGACCCGCAACTGGGTCTTCCGGGTGCCCCGGTACGGCGCCGCCGACGACATGGTGATCGCCCGTCAGCACTTCGACGCCGAGGCTGATCGCGAGGAGATCACGTACTTCACCCGCCCGAACGGCTCCGGCGGCGGCCTGCGGCGGGTGCACGCCACCCGCAAGTGGATCGTCGACCCGGAGCGGCTCTGCGCCGAGCTGCGCGCGGCGGGCTTCCGGATCGGCCTGCGGGACAGCCACCCGCTGGACGCCCGGACGGAGAGCGTCTTCCTGCTCTGCCGCCGCCGCTGAATCCCCCCGTACCACCGCGAAACGGACGTGATCCAGCTCACATCACCGGCGTCCGCCCTGGTCCGACCGCCCGAATGTGAAAAGGTCGGGGCCGGAAGTGCGTGGACAATTCATGGGGGACGGTGTTCGGGGTGTCCAGGACGGCCAACGGCAACTCGTCCGAACAGGCCCTGGAGCTCTACCAGGAGCTGCGCACCCGTGGGGCCTGCAACTTCGGGGAACTCACCGCCGACCTCGGGATGACCGACCAGGACGCCCAGAGCTGCTGGGTCGAGCTGCTCCAGCTCGGCCTGATCGCCGAGCCCGGCCCCGACGACGAACCGACCACCATCGCCGTGGTCGACCCCGAGATCGCCCTGCTGCGGATGCTCTCCTACGAGCAGCAGGACATGCGCGCCCGCCAGCAGCGCGCGGAGGAGCGCTACACCGCGATCGAGGACCTCGCCGGCCGCTACATGCGCGGCGGCGGCGCCACCAACGCCGAGATCGAGGTCGAGCTGCTGACCAGCCCCCGGCGGATCTCGCAGGCGCTGGAGGACCTCTCCGACACCGTCAAGCACGAGATCGCCTCGATGCACCCCGGCGCCCTGCCGACCGGCGAGTTCCTGCACGAGGCCCTGGAGCGCGACCGCCGCCTGGTCGGCTCGGGCGCCCACGTCCGGGCGATCTACCAGCAGCGCTTCGCCGCCGTCCCGGCCCTCGCCGACTTCTTCGCCCAGCAGACCGAACTCGGCGTCGAGGTGCGGCTCTCCCCCGTCGTGCCGCTCAACATGATCCTCAGCGACCGCCGGTTCGCCCTCCTGCCGATCGACCCCGAGCGGCCCCAGGCCGGCGCCCTGCTGGCCCGGGGCCCGGCCCTGGTGCGGTCCTACCTCGCGCTGTACGAGTACTGCTGGCACACCTCGGCCGTCTTCGGCCGGGACACCGAGCAGCGCCGGGGCGGCCACCGCCTGACGGAGCAGCAGCACGCCGCGATCCGGATGCTGGGCGCCGGCATGAAGGACGAGCGGATCGCCCGCTCGCTCGGCATCTCCCTACGGACCCTCAGCCGGGTGCTCGCCGAGGTGATGCAGGAGCTGGGCACCACCAGCCGCTTCGAGGCCGGCGTCCGCGCCGCAAAGCTCGGCTGGCTCGACTGAGGCGGTCGCCCCTGCTCGGGCGGCCAGGTGCGTAAACTTGACCTCGGCCAAAGACTTTGGCCGTTCGTCCGAAGCAGTTGGCGGTTTGATGGAGCGCGGGAGTGTGGCCACGGAGCGCGACGCAGTCGTGCAGCGGCTCCGTGACGTGGGTCTGCGGGTCACCGGGCCCCGGATGGAGGTCCTGCAGATCCTCACCTCCGGCGAGCACCTCGACGTCGAGTCGATCACCGAGCTCGCCCGGGTCCGGCTGGGGACACTGACCAGCCAGGCGGTGTACGAGATGCTGCGGCACTTCATGGAGACCGGACTCGTCCGCAAGTTCGAACGCCCCGGCCGTCCTGCCGTCTTCGAGCTCGCCGGGGAGCCGCACCAGCACGCCCTGTGCAGCCGCTGCGGCCGGGTCGCCAACGTGGTGACCGCCGTGCCCGAGCCGCCGAAGAAGGGCCTGCGCGGCTGGCTGACGGCCGAGACCGAGATCGTCTTCCACGGCGAGTGCCCCGACTGCCGCAAGCAGCCGACCGCCCTGGCCTGAGGCCCCCTGTCCTGAGGCCGCTACAGCGCCCCGGCGTCGAACCGCCAGGTTCGGTTGATGCCCAGCCGGGCCAGGCCCGCGCGGGACTTCTCCACCCGGCGCTCCAGGTTGGGCGCGTCGGGGGTGTAGAGCAGCCCGAGCAGTGAGCTGTCCTGCTCGGACTGGAGGCCCAGCGAACCCCAGATCTCCAGCCGGGTCAGCAGGCGGTCCACCACCGGCCGGGGGCGGTGCCGGACGAGCAGCAACGTCGCCGCCGTCGAGGTGACGCCGAACAGCCGGGCGTCGCCCGCGGCCGCCGCGCGGCGCAGGGTGGCGAGCTGGGCGTGGTGCTCGGCGAGATCGGCCGCCGGGATGCCGGAGCGGCGGCCCGGCGGCAGGTCCTGCGGGTCGAAGGCGAGGATGTGCAGCGGCGGGAGGGCGCAGCCGGGGCCGCCCGCCAGGGCCTGGCCGCCGTCGGCCGGGGGCTGCGGCGGTGCGCTCTGCCGGAGCACGGGGTGGCCGTGGCGCCGACCGTGGGGGGTCGTCCGCCGGGCGGTGGTGGGGGTGGGTCGTACAGCTGTCGTCACGCTGGTCCTCCGAGGGTGCGGTACGGGACGGGCGGGTGCACGGAGGCGCCGGTCAGCCCTTGGACGGCACGGGCGGCGCGGGCGGGGGCCACAGGATGTCGCCCGCAGCGGGCGAGTGGGCGGGGCTGGCGCACGGGGACGCAGGCATGCTCTTCCTCCAGGAGGTCGCGGTGCCCGGCCTCGTGCCGTCGGTACCGGGCGCTGCTCCGATCCTTGCCCGCGCCGGGGCCGATCTCCAGCACCTGGCCCGTCGCCCCCCGGCCATGGCGTGGATGTGCCAGCGGAAGGGGAGTTGACACAGTCTACGAAGCGGCTGCGCCCACCAGGTGCCGCGCGGCCCAACGGGCTGTCCGGGTCTCGGCGTAGACCCGCTCGGTGGCGCGGGCGCAGGCCTCCCAGCCGAAGCCTGCGGCGTGGCGGACGGCCGCCAGGCCCAACTGCCCGACCCAGCGCGGGTCGTCGGCGAACCGACAGAGCGCGCGCGCGTACGCGGCCGGGTCGTGACCCTGCACCATCAGCCCCGTCACACCGTCCCGGACGGCCACCGGGAGACCGCCGACCGCCGCCGCCAGCACGGGAGTTCCGCAGGCCTGCGCCTCCAGCGCGACCAGCCCGAAGGACTCGCTGTGCGAGGGCACCGTGAGCACGTCCGCCGCACGGTACCAGTCGGCCAGGTCCGCCTGGCGGACCGGCGGGCGGAAGCTGACACTGTCGGCCACGCCGAGCTCCTCCGCCAGCCGCCGGCACCGATCGGGGTACGCCGCGCCCGCGCCGCTCAGCCCGCCGATCACCGGCACCAACAGCCGCCCCCGCAACCCGGGCCGCAGCCGCAGCAGTTCGGCGACGGCGTGCAGCAGCACGTCGGGCGCCTTGAGCGGCTGTATCCGCCCGGCGAAGAGCACCACCAGAGCACCGGCCGGGAGGCCGAGGCGGCGGCGGGCGGCGGCGCGGCCGTCCAGCGGACGGAAGTTGTCCAGGCAGACGCCCGGGTGCACGACGGCCGTCCGCTCGGTCTGCGCGCCGTAGTGGCGTACCAACTCGCCCTGCTCGGCGGCCGTGTTGGCGATCAGCCGGTCGGCGGTGTCGGCCAGGCCCATCTCACCGAGCACCCGGATCAGCGGCTCGGGGGTGTCGCCCTCGGCCAGCGCGGCGTTCTTGACCTTCGCCATGGTGTGCATGGTGTGCACCAGCGGCACGTCCCAGCGCTGGGCGATCTCCCGCCCGGCCTGGCCGGAGAGCCAGTAGTGCGAGTGGACGACGTCGTAGCGTCCCCGGCCGTCCTCCCGCCCGGCCCGGACCACCTGTTCCGCGAATGCGGGCAGCAGGGCGGGCAGCCGTTCCTTGGCGAGCGGGCCCGGCGGTCCGGCGGCCACGTGCCGCACCCGCACGCCGGGGGCCGCCTCCACCACCTCGGGCAGCTCCAGCGAGGTGCGGCGGGTGAACACGTCCACCTCGGTGCCGAGGCAGGCCAGTCTGCGGGCCAGCTCCAGGACGTAGACGTTCATCCCGCCCGCGTCGCCGGTGCCCGGCTGGTGCAGCGGGGAGGTGTGCACGCTCAGCATCGCCACCCGCCGGACCCGCGCGCCGCCCCGGCTCAGCGAGGGCCTGGCCGGAGCGGGCCGGTTCACGCCGGGCAGGGACGACACGTACGTCGGTTGGACAGTCAGGTTCCTCACCTGGACACGCTCCTCGTGCTCGTCGGGGCAGATCGGTCACGTACGGGGACAGCCCGTCGGGCGCCGGCTGCCGTGGCAGCGGGCGCCCGACGTGGAACAGCGGGGGTGGTGCGGGGCCGGTCTCAGAACCCGAACACCGGGCCGGTGGGCGGCACCAGCCGGGTGCCGGGCGGCGGCGGTGTCAGGGCGGCCGCCGAGACCGGGCCGCCCGGGGTCAGCCCGAGCGCCTCGGCCAGCCGGGCCGCGCCCTCGGGCATCACCGGCCAGGCCCAGGCGGTCAGCGCCGAGGCGATCGCCAACTCGGCGGTGAGCGCCGCACGGTAGCGGGAGGCGCCGCTGGGCCGGTCCCGCTCGTGGGCGTTGACGGCGTGGAAGTCCTGCGCCAGCCGCACGACTTCGTCCAGCAGCGCAACCGCCCGCCGGGGCGCGAAGCCCGCCGGCCCGTACGCGCAGCGCAGGTCCTGCACCGCCCGGTCGAGCCGTTCACAGAGCTGCTCCCAGCCCGCGCCACCGGCCGGCTCCTGCGGCCGCAGGCCGTCGCAGTCCTCCCGCAGCGCGCTGAACAGGCCGGTCAGCCAGCGGTTCCAACTCGCGTGCAGGTGCTCGCGGGTGGCGTCCAGCTCGGCGGGGCGGAAGTCGGCCGGGCGGCCGTCGGGGCGGTCCGAGAGGACATGCCGGCGCAGCGTGTCGGAGCCCGCCTCGGTGAGCGCGTCCAGGGCCCAGACAGCGTGCCGGGCGCCGGTGGAGAAGCGGCGGCCGTCCAGCCGATACTGCTCGTTGACCTGGAAGCCGGTGGGCAGCGCCGCGCCGCGCGCGAGCAGCACGGCCGGGATCAGCGCGAGGTGCACGTACGCCCGGTCGAAGCCGAAGAACTCCACCGGCCCGGCGGCGAGTCCACCGTCCTCCTGCTGGCGCAGCCGTCCGGCGGCGAGCTCGAAGCGGGGGTCGATCCGCTGGTCGGCGAAGCCCTCGACGGGCACCTCGACGCCCCAGTCGGCGGGGTGGCTGACGGCGGCCTCGGGCAGCCCGTCGTGGCGGAGGCGGTCGCAGAGCACGGCGAGCCGGGGCGGCATCGGCACGCTCGCCCAGTACTCCGTCAGCTCCTTGCGGAAGTTCTCCAGCGGCAGGTAGAGGCGGCGGCACTGGCGCAGCCCGGCAGGGGTGCCGCAGAGCACGCAGTGCGGGTCGAGCAGGTCGCCGCAGTCGTTGGGCCGGGCGCAGGAGCGGCAGAGGTTGCCCTGCGCGGGCGCCCCGCAGGAGGGGCAGCCACCGCGCACGTACGCGCCGTGCAGCAGGCGGTCGCAGGGCGCGCAGTGGGGCAGCAGGCGGCTGCGCGGCACGATCACGCCCTCGGCGTGCAACTCCCGGAAGAGCGCGCCGACCTGGGCCAGGTGGCCCGGCTCGGCCCGGGGGTGGACGACCTGGTCGAACTCGACCCCGGCCCGGCGCCAGTCGACGGTGATGGCCTCGCCGTAGCCGTCGGCGACCTCCTCGGCCTTGCGGCCCTGGGTGAGGGCGCACAGCTCGACGACGCTGTCGTGGTCGTCGAGGCCGGAGGTGAGGCGGCAGGGCTCGCCGTCGGCCCGCAGGAAGCGGCGCAGTACGTCGGCCGCGACGTAGGGCCCGGCGAGGTGGCCGACGTGGAGTTCTCCGTTGGGGGTGGGCGGGGTCGCGGTGATCCATGCTGCGGCGGTCACGGGTGGGACCTCCTTCTCGTGGCGGTGCAGGGTGCGAGTGGGGTCTGGCGCACTCACCTGGGGTCGTGGTGGAAGAGCCGGTCGTCGCGCTGGGGCCGGCCGCCGGGGCCGGGGCGCTACCGAAGGTGACGAAGTCCGCAGGGCGGGCCGGCCCGGGTCTGCTCGCTTCGCCCCAGCCATGCTGCCAGCCCGGAGCAGCTCGCACCCGGCCGGGAGCAGGCGCATGCGCGCCTTGGCGTGGGGACGCCACCTCCCGGAAACGGCCCGTCGGCCGCCGCTCTGGCCCCGCTCCGGACACTCCGTCAAGTTTTGGTCTGGCCAAATTACTTTACAGGCATGATATTTTTCCGGTCCAGGAGTTGGCGCACCGTCGCCATGGCGCGCACCCGCCTTCGTCACCGGTTGTGACCACTCCCGCGCCCGCGTGATGCTGGCCGGGCAGTGCCGAACCACCCCCGAGAGGACATCCCATGACGCCCGCCACCCCGCCGCACGCACCGGGCCTCGCCGCGACCGAGCGCCCGGAGCGGGTACTCGTGGTGACCGCCCACCCCGACGACATCGAGTTCTGCGCCGCCGGGACGGTGCTCCAGTGGACCGACCAGGGCACCGAGGTCGTCTACTGCGTCCTCACCGACGGCGACAACGGCGGCTTCGACAAGGCCCTCCCCCGCCAGACCATCTCGCCGCTGCGCCGCGCCGAGCAGCGGATGGCCGCGAAGATATGCGGCGTGGACGATGTCAGGTTCCTCTCCTACCCCGACGGCCGGCTCGAACCCTGCATGGACCTCCGCCGGGATCTGGCCCGGGTCATCCGGCAGACCCGCCCGCAGGTGATGATCTTCCCCAGCCCCGAGATCAACTGGGGCCGGATGCCCGACCTCCACCCCGACCACCGCGCCGCCGGCGAGGCCGCCCTGCGCGCCGTCTACCCCGACGCCCGCAACCCCTTCGCCCACCCCACCCTGCTCAAGGAGGAGGGGCTGGAGATCTGGGAGGTCCCCGAGCTCTGGCTGATGACCGGCCCGACCCCCAACCACTGGGTGGACGTCACCGAGCAGTTCCCCCGCAAGCTCGCCGCCCTCGGCCAGCACACCTCGCAGACCGCCCACCTGGACGACCTCGCGGCCCTGCTGCGCAGCTGGCAGGCCGAGCACGCCAGCGACGGCGGCCTGCCGCCCGGCCGGCTCGCGGAGGCCTTCCAGGTCGTCCGGGTCTAGTGCCGCGCCCGGCAGGGTTCGCCCCGCCGCACCCGTTACGGAGACGTGCTCTCCGCTCTCGCCAGGCGACTTGCACCGGAGGGCAGTTGGCGGGTTAATTCAACCGACCGCCGGACGAATCCCGATCCGGCGGCACTGATCCGTGACAAGGTCGGGGGGACCAGGTCGATGGATACCGATACCGCCGTGCAGCACCTCACCACCGGGACGGCAGCCCTGCGGGCGCAGGACTACACCGCCGCCACCGAAGCGCTCCAGCAGCACCTGGCCGCGCACCCGCGCGACGCGGTGGCCCACTACCGCCTCGCCCTCGCCATCCTCGCCGGGCAGGACCCGCGCGACCAGCACGCGAGCACCCTGGACACCGCCCTGCGGCACCTCCACACCGCCGCCGTGCTCGACCCGGCCCTGCACTGCGCCGAGGTCGCGGCCCTGCTCGTCCAGGACGCCGCCCTGCACCGATGGGGCCGCCACCAGGCGGCCCTCAACCACCTGGAGCTGCGCCTGGTGGCCCGGCTCTCCCCCGCGGTCGCCCAGGAGCTCACCCTGCACGTCGCGGCCCCGCACAGCGTCTGGTGGGCGGCTCTCCGTGGGCTGTCACCCACCTCCGGCGGGGGCGGCGACCCCGCCTCAGCACTCCGCTGAACTGGAAAGATGTTCCAGAACGGCCGCCGGTGCTCCCGGCCTGTCACCGGGTCAAGTCCCAGCTCCCGCAGTGCTTCGAGGCCGAAGTACGCGCCATGACACCCCTCTGGCAGACTGGTGCACCGCCAGACGGCCTGCGGTCGGTCTGATTCGGGCATGACATGGGGGATGACATGTGGGGTCGGGGCACCGTGCTCGGAGGCCGCTACACGCTCAGCGAGCGGATCGGCGGCGGCGCCATGGGCGACGTCTGGAAGGCCGACGACAGCGTGCTGGCGCGGCAGGTCGCCGTCAAGGTGCTGCTCCCGGCGCTGCTCGACGACGAGATGTTCGCCCGGCGGTTCCGCCGCGAGGCGAGCGTGCTCGCCGCGCTGCGGCACCCCGGGATCGTCGACATCCACGACTACGGCGAGAACAGCGGTGAGGACGGCCCCAGGGTCGCCTACATCGTCATGGAGCTCATCGACGGGCGGCCACTGAACGACTTCCTGACCGCCAACGGCCCCGCCCCCGCCGAGACGGTGCTCGACATCGCCGCGCAGGCCCTCGAAGCCCTGCACGCCGCCCACCTCCAGGGCATCGTGCACCGCGACATCAAGCCCGCCAACCTGATGCTCCGCGACGACGGCCGCCTCACCGTCACCGACTTCGGAATCGCCCGCGCGATGGCCGCCACCACCATCACCGCCTCGCACTCCGTACTCGGCACCGCCCTGTACGTCGCCCCCGAGCAGGCCGAGGGCAAGCTCGTCACCGGCGCCTCCGACCTCTACGCGATGGGCGTCGTCTGCTACGAAATGCTCACCGGGCAGGTCCCGTTCACCGGCGAGACGGTGCTCGAAGTCGTCCTCAAGCACGTCCGCGACCCCGCGCCCGACCTCCCCGACACCTTCCCGCAGCCCGTACGCGACTTCGTCGCCGTCGCGCTCGCCAAGGACCCCGAGCACCGCTTCCCCGACGCCCTCGCGATGGCCACCGCCGCCCGCGCCATCGCCGCGGGAACACCCGCGACCATCCCGCTCCGGCCCGCGACGACCTTGAAGGCCCCGAAGGCCTCGAAAGCCGAGCAGGCGGCCGATACTGCCGAGACCCGCCCGCAGCGGGTGCGGCGGCGCCTGCTCGTCCCGCTCATCATCCCGTGCGTGATCACGGCCGGCGCCGGGACGGCCCTGCTGGTCGACCGGGCGCCCTTCCAGGCCGACGCGAAGGCGGGCTCCTCGCCGTCCGTCTCGGTCTCCGCCTCCGTCCCCGGCCCGACCACCGGCAGCAACGGCGGCAGCGGCACACCCACGACGGCCAACTCGCCCGGAGGCAGCACCGCTCCGTCGAGCCCGGCCGCCGGCACGCCCGCACCGGGTTACACCGTCATCGTCGGCGGCGGCAACGGCGCGCCCAACCCGCCCCAGACCGGCGGCGCGAACGGCGGAACGAACGGCGGCGGCTCGGGCACCGGCACCGGTTCGGGTGGCTCAGGCACCGGAACCGGCTCAGGCTCAGGCTCAGGAGGTGGCTCAGGATCCGGAAACGGCGGCAGCACGCCGGGCGGTGGCGGAGCCCCCGTCAACTCGCCTGCTCCGACGCACTCCTCCTCCCCCGTGAACCAACCCGTCCCCGGCCCGGCCCGGCCGGCGAACTGCGGCGGCGACGGCTGGGGTTCGATCGTCAACGTCGGCGACGGCCTCAAGGTCGGCCTGGCGAGCGACAGTCCCGGGGCGGACGTCCCCGTGGTCATGGGCGGGCACACCGAGTTCGGCTGGGTGCACTCGCACCCCGACTCCTGGCACCAGTTCCACGCCTGCAACCTCGGCGATCCCGCGATCGGCTGGTCCTACTACGGCGGCGACGGCATCCAACTGATCGCCGGCGGTGCCGGAGTCGTCTCCCTCACCATCGAAACCACGAACGTGTCGGGAGCCGTCTACATCAAGGACTACCTCGGGCAGTCGTGCCTCACCGACAACGGCGCGGGCAACCGGCTCACCATGAACACCTGTACGCCCGGCAACACCGCCCAGGAATGGCGTACCCCTTGATCGCCGAAACTGGAAAGATTTTCTAGAAAAGGTCTCCACACCGGCCGTCGGCCGGTCCACACTTGGCTAGGACTGGGCACGTATGCCCGGTCGGGCCGGACATGAACTCGGGGGATGGACATGTGGGGTCGGGGCACCGTACTCGGAAGCCGGTACACGCTCAGCGAGCGGATCGGCAGCGGCGCCATGGGCGACGTCTGGAAGGCCGACGACAGCGTGCTGGCGCGGCAGGTCGCCGTCAAGATCCTGCTGCCCTCGCTGCTCAACGACGACACCTTCGCCCGGCGCTTCCGCCGTGAGGCCAGCGTGCTCGCCACGATCAGCCACCCCGGCATCGTCGACATCCACGACTACGGCGAGAGCCCCGGCGAGTCCGGTCAGCAGCTCGCCTACATCGTCATGGAACTCATCGACGGCAGAGCGCTGAACGAGATCCTCACGACGGCCGGGCCCGCACCGATCGGCACGGCGCTCGACGTCGCCGCCCAGGCGCTCGAAGCCCTGCACGCCGCCCACCTGCAAGGCATCGTGCACCGCGACATCAAGCCCGCCAACCTGATGCTCCGTGACAACGGCCGTCTCACCGTCACGGACTTCGGCATCGCACGGGCGATGGCCGCCACCACGATCACCGCCTCCCATTCGGTGCTCGGCACCGCCCTCTACTGCGCGCCCGAACAGGCCGAGGGCAAGGCCGTCACCGGCGCCTCCGACCTCTACGCCATCGGCGTCGTCTGCTACGAAATGCTCACCGGACAGCTCCCGTTCACCGGTGAGACGGTGCTCGAAGTCGTCCTCAAGCACGTCCGTGAGCCCGCACCCGACCTCCCCGACACCTTCCCCGAGCCGGTCCGCAACTTCGTCGCCACCGCGCTCGCCAAGGACCCGGCACACCGCTTCGCCGACGCCCTCGCGATGGCCGCCGCCGCCCGCGCCGCAGCGGTCGGCTTCGCGATCCCCGCGCCCTTCCGGCCGGCGAAGGAAGCCGAGGCCGAAGCCGACGCCCCGACCGTCGCCCATGCCCGCCCCCGGCACGCGCGGCGCCGGTTCCTGGTGCCCATCCTCGTCCCCTGCATCATCACGGTCGGCGCCGGATCGGCGCTGCTCATCGATCACGCCCCCTTCCAGACCGACGCGAACGCAGCCGTGCAGCCACCGGCCGTCACCGTCTCCAGCCCGCACGTCAGCAGCACACCCACCTCGGGCTCCCCCACGACGAGCGCCGCGATCACGCCCTCCACCCTCAGCCCGACCACCCCGGGCGCGGCAGCCGCGCCGGGCACCCAGCCCGGTGGCAGCATCACCATCATCCAGGGCGGCGGCGGCACCCAGGGTGGCGGAACCACGGGCGGCGGCGCCGCGCACGGCGGCGGTACGACCGGCGGCGGTACGACCGGCGGCGGCACCGTGCAGGGCGGCGGCGGAGGCGGTACCACTCCCGTCAAACCGAACCCCGTCAACCCGGCGCCGGTCACGTCCCCGACCCCGGTCCACTCCTCGCCGCCCGTCGTCACCCCACCCCAGAACAGCCCCAAGCCGGCGCCCAGTTCACCAACCTCGACCCCGCCACCCGTGCAGACCGTCCCCGCCGGGTGCGGCGGGGACGGCTGGGGCGCGATCACCAACGTCGGCGACGGGCTCAAGGTCGGCCTGGCCCAGGACGACCCGGCGGGAGGGGTCAAGGTGGTGATGGGCGGGCACACCGAGTTCGGCTGGGTCCTGTCGCAGCCGGACTACTGGAACCGCCTCAACGTCTGCAACCTGAACGACCCCGGGCTCGGCATGCCCTTCTACGGCGGCACCGGCATGGTGCTCATCGCCGGTGGCGCCGGGACCACGTCCTTCACCATCAGCGGCGCCAAGGTGTCGGGCTCCTCCTACATCAAGGACTACCTCGGGCAGTCGTGCCTCACCGACAACGGGCGAGGCAACCAGCTCACCATGAACACCTGCACCCCCGGCAACACCTCCCAGGAGTGGTACCTCCCCTGAGCTGCGCCGAGGGGGCAGACCCTGCCGGGCGCGGCCCTAGCGGTAGATGACCAGCTCCGGCGCCGTCGCGCCGGAGAGGCGGTAGCGGGACGGCTCGGGACAGCGGCCCGCGTAGAGGCGGATCAACGTACCCGGGTCGGTCTCCAACTCGGCCGGCGGGCGGCCTTCCACCAGGTTGCCGAAGGTCATGCCGCCGAGCCGGGTGGTGGCGTGCACCCTGGGTGTCAGGCGGACCCGGCTGGCGGTCGCGAGGAGGGTCAACGCGTCCTCCAGACCCGCGCCTTGGTAGGCCCCCGGCTCCTCGAGCGCGTCGCGGACGTCACCGGCGTGCACCCACTCGCCGAGCGCGATGACGTCCAACTCCCCGTCCGCTGCGGCGATCGCCGGGCCGGCCGTGACCATCGCCTCGTCCAGCTCGTCCAACACCCGCTCCAGCGGCCAGTCGACGCGCTCCAGCACGTCGGCCGCGTTGTGCGCCGGGGTGAAGGCGGGCAGCCTGCCCTCCACGATCCGGACCAGTGCCGCCCCACAGTGCGCCAGCACCTCGCGGACGGTCCACCCCGGGCAGGCCGTTGGGCGGTCGAAGTACGCGTGGGGCGTGCGCCGCAGCAGCGGCAGCAACTCGTCCCGCTCGGTCAGCAGCAACCGCCCGGGGAGCTGTGGGTCGCGGGTGTCGACGACGGTGATCACTGCTGACCTCCTTCTGGTGAGTGTCCGACTGTCCGTCAGTAGCGGTACTGCTCGGGCTTGTACGGGCCCTCGACCGGGACGCCGATGTAGGTGGCTTGGTCCTTGGACAGGACGGTGAGCTTCACGCCCAGCGCGTCCAGGTGCAGACGGGCCACCTTCTCGTCCAGGTGCTTCGGCAGGACGTAGACGCCGACCGGGTACTGCGAGGTCTTCGTGAACAGCTCGATCTGCGCGATCGTCTGGTTCGCGAAGGAGTTCGACATCACGAACGACGGGTGACCCGTCGCGTTGCCCAGGTTCAGCAGACGACCCTCGGACAGCATGATGATCGTGTGACCATCCGCGAAGCGCCACTCGTGGACCTGCGGCTTCACCTCGGTGCGCACGATGCCCGGCAGCTTCGACAGACCCGCGATGTCGATCTCGTTGTCGAAGTGACCGATGTTGCCGACGATCGCCTGGTGCTTCATCTTCTCCATGTCCGCAGCAAGGATGATGTCCTTGTTGCCCGTCGTGGTGATGAAGATGTCCGCGATCGAGACGACCTCGTCCAGGGTCGTGACCTGGTAGCCGTCCATCGCCGCCTGCAGCGCACAGATCGGGTCGATCTCCGTGACGATGACCCGGGCACCCTGGCCGCGCAGCGACTCCGCACAGCCCTTGCCCACGTCGCCGTAGCCGAAGACGACGGCGACCTTGCCGCCGATCAGCACGTCCGTGCCACGGTTGATGCCGTCGATCAACGAGTGACGGCAGCCGTACTTGTTGTCGAACTTCGACTTGGTGACAGCGTCGTTGACGTTGATCGCCGGGAACATCAGCTTGCCGTCGCGGTGCATCTCGTACAGACGGTGCACACCCGTCGTGGTCTCCTCCGTGACACCCTTGATGTCGGCGGCGAGCTTGACCCAGTCGATCGTGCTGCCCCGGAGGAGCTTCAGCACGATGGCCAGCTCCTCGTTCTCCGCCGTCGACGGGTCCGGCACGGCACCCGCCTGCTGGTACTCCAGGCCCTTGTGGACGAGCAGGGTGGCGTCACCGCCGTCGTCCAGGATCATGTTCGGGCCCTCGCCGTTCGGCCAGGTGAAGGCCTGCTCGGTGCACCACCAGTACTCCTCCAGCGTCTCCCCCTTCCAGGCGAAGACGGGGATGCCGGCGGCCGCGATGGCAGCGGCGGCGTGGTCCTGGGTCGAGAAGATGTTGCAGGAGACCCAGCGGACCTCGGCACCGAGCGCGACCAGGGTCTCGATCAGCACTGCGGTCTGGATGGTCATGTGCAGCGAGCCCACGATCCGGGCGCCCGCGAGCGGCTGCGACGCCGCGTACTCCTTGCGGATCGACATCAGACCGGGCATCTCGTGCTCGGCCAGGTCGATCTCCTTGCGGCCGAAGGCGGCGAGGGAGATGTCGGCAACCTTGTAGTCAAAAGCGGTGGTCAACGGGAACTCCATTGTCGAGAAGGGGTGTTCAGGCCGCGGCGCTGAGCGCGGCCCGGTCGGGACAGGCGAGATGGGCAGCGCGAGGCAGGCCCAGATCGCGGTAGATCTCCAGGGCGGCGGGCGTCCTGTTGAGGGTGATGAAGTGCAGTCCGGGCGCGCCCTCCGCCAGCAGGCGGCTCGCCAGCGCGGTCGCGTGCTCGACGCCGATCCGGTGGCCGGCCTGCGAGTCACCTGCGGCGGCTGCGAGTTGGGCCGTCAGCTCGGGCGGGAGGGTCGCATTGCTCAGTTCGGCGAAACGGGCGATCTGGGCATAGCTGGTCGCGGGCATGATCTCCGGGATGATCGGGGTGTCGCACCCGGCGGCTGCCACCCTGTCCCGCAGCCGCAGGTAGTCCTCCGCACGGAAGAACATCTGCGTGATGGCGTAGTCGGCCCCCGCGCGGCACTTGTCGACGAAGTGTCGGATGTCGTCGTCCCAGCTGCCCGAGCGCGGATGCCGCTCGGGGAAGGCAGCGACGCCCACCGTGAAGTCCCCACACTCCTTCACCAGCCGGACGAGATCGGCGGCGTGCTCGAAGCCCTCCGGGTGCCGGGCCCACGGGCCACCCGGGTCACCGGGCGGGTCGCCGCGCAGAGCAAGGACGTCACGGATTCCTGAGTCAGCCAACTGGCGTATGAAAGAACGGAGTTCCGAGACCGAGTGACCGACGGCGGTGAGGTGCGCAACCGGGCGCAGCGTCGTCTCGTCGGCGATCCGCTCGACCGTCTCGATCGTCCGGCCCCGCGAGGAGCCGCCGGCGCCGTAGGTCACGGAGACGAAGGCGGGGGCGACCGCCTCGACCCGGCGGATGGTCTGCCAGAGGGAGGCCTCCCCTGCGGGGGTCTTCGGCGGGAAGAACTCGAAGGAGTACGTCGGCTCGCCTGAACTCAGCTGCGCCCGCAGGCATTTGTAGTCCTTCATGACTTCGTCGGACACGACGCGCCTCCTCTTCATGGTGCTCGAGCCAGGTCAGCGGGCGTTGAAGTACTTGGCTTCGGGGTGGTGGATGACGATGGCGTCGGTGGACTGCTCGGGGTGGAGCTGGAACTCCTCGGAGAGGACGACGCCGATCCGTTCGGGCTTCAGCAGGGCGGCGATCTTGGCGCGGTCCTCGAGTTCGGGGCAGGCCCCGTAGCCCAGGGAGAACCGTGCGCCCCGGTACTTGAGCGCGAACATGTCCTTCACGTCCTGCGGGTCCTCGTTGCCGAACCCGAGCTCGAAGCGGACCCGGGCGTGCCAGAACTCCGCGAGGGCTTCGGCGAGTTGCACGGACAGGCCGTGCAGCTCCAGGTAGTCGCGGTAGGCGTCGGCCGCGAACAGCTCGTTCGCGGCCTCCGAGATCCGGTTGCCCATCGTGACGACCTGAAGACCCAGCACGTCCTTCTCGCCGCTCTCCTCCGGACGGAAGAAGTCCGCCAGGCACAGCCTGCGGCCCCGGCGCTGACGCGGGAACGTGAACCTGGTCCGCTCACTGCCGTCCTCCGCATACACGATCAGGTCGTCGCCCTTGGACGCCGCCGGGTAGTACCCGTAGACCACGGCCGCCTCAAGCCAGCCCTCGGTCTGCAACCGGTCCAGCCACATCCGCAACCGCGGACGCCCCTCCGTCTCCACCAACTCCTCGTAGCTGGGGCCGCCGCTGCGGGCCGCCTTCAGACCCCACTGCCCCTTGAACAGCGCATCCTCGTCCAGCCAGGAGGAGTAGTCCGCGAACGGAATCCCCTTGACGATCCGGTCCCCCCAGAACGGCGGCTCCGGCACCCGGTTACCCACCGACACATCGGAGCGGATCTGCCCGAGGTTCTCCTCCTCCACCTCCTCGACCTCCACCTTCGCGTGCCGCCGCTGCCGCAACTCCGGCAGCACCGCACCCGGCACACCACGCTTGACCGCGATCAACGCGTCCATCAGGCGCAGTCCTTCGAAGGCGTCGCGGGCGTAGCGGACTTCGCCTTCGTAGATTTCGTGGAGGTCCTGTTCGACGTAGGCGCGGGTCAGCGCCGCGCCGCCGAGGATGACGGGGTAGTCGGCGGCGAGGTTGCGCTGGTTGAGCTCCTGGAGGTTCTCCTTCATGATCACCGTCGACTTGACGAGCAGCCCGGACATGCCGATCACGTCCGCGCGGTGCTCGACCGCCGCGTCCAGGATCGCCGAAACGGGCTGCTTGATGCCGAGGTTGACGACGGTGTAGCCGTTGTTGGAGAGAATGATGTCGACGAGGTTCTTGCCGATGTCGTGGACGTCACCCTTGACGGTGGCCAGCACGATGGTGCCCTTGCCCTCGTCGTCGGACTTCTCCATGTGCGGCTCCAGGTGCGCCACCGCCGTCTTCATCACCTCCGCCGACTGCAGGACGAACGGCAGCTGCATCTGCCCCGACCCGAACAGCTCACCCACCACCTTCATCCCCGCCAACAGGGTGGTGTTGACGATGTCCAACGCCGTACGGGTCGTGAGGGCCTCGTCCAGGTCCGCCTCCAGGCCCTTGCGCTCACCGTCCACGATCCGGCGCTGCAACCGTTCCTCCAGCGGCAGCGCCGCCAGCTCCTCCGCCTTCGACGCCGCACTGGACGCGGTGCTCACGCCCTCGAACAACTGCAACAGCCTCTGCAGCGGGTCGTAACCCTCCGCCCGGCGGTCATACACCAGGTCCAGCGCCACCTCGCGCTGCTCCTGCGGGATGCGGGCGATCGGCAGGATCTTCGACGCGTGCACGATCGCCGAATCCAGCCCCGCCTGCACACACTCGTGCAGGAACACCGAGTTGATCACCTGACGCGCCGCCGGCGACAGTCCGAACGAAATGTTCGACAGGCCCAGCGTCGTCTGCACCTTCGGGTGGCGGGCCTTCAGCTCCCGGATCGCCTCGATCGTCTCGATGCCGTCGCGCCGCGACTCCTCCTGCCCGGTGCCGAGGGTGAACGCCAGGCAGTCCACCAGGATCGAGCCCTCGTCGATCCCGTAGTCCTGAGTGAGTTCGGTGATCAGCCGCTCGGCGATCTCCACCTTCTTCGCGGCGGTGCGGGCCTGCCCCTCCTCGTCGATCGTCAACGCGATCAGACCCGCACCATGCTCCCTGGCGAGTGAGGCGATCCGCGCGAACCTCGAATCCTCGGCGTTGCCGTCCTCGTAGTTCACCGAGTTCAGCACCGCCCGCCCACCCAGCTTCTCCAACCCCGCGCGCAGCACGTCCACCTCGGTGGAGTCCAGCACGATCGGCAAGGTGGAGGCGGTCGCCAGGCGTCCGGCGACCTCGCGCATGTCCGCGACGCCGTCCCGGCCGACATAATCGACGCACAGGTCCAGCAGGTGCGAGCCGTCCCGGATCTGGTCCCGGGCGATCTCCACACACGCCTGCCAGTCCCCCGCCAGCATCGAGTCCCGGAACTTCTTCGACCCGTTGGCGTTCGTCCGCTCACCGATCGCCAGGTAGGAGGTGTCCTGCCGGAACGGCACCGCCTGGTACAGCGACGCCGCCGACGGCTCCGGCTGCGGGGTCCGTGCGACGACCGGACGCCCCTGGACCCGCTCCACCACCGCCCGCAGGTGCTCCGGCGTCGTGCCGCAGCAACCACCGACCAGCGACAGGCCGTACTCGCGGGTGAACGTGTCATGCGCGTCCGCCAGCTCCGCCGGCGACAACGGATAATGCGCGCCGTTCTTGCCCAGCAACGGCAACCCCGCGTTCGGCATGCACGACAACCCGATCCGGGCGTTCTTGGCGAGGTAGCGCAGGTGCTCGCTCATCTCCGCCGGACCCGTCGCGCAGTTCAGCCCGATGAAGTCCACCCCCAGCGGCTCCAACGCCGTCAAAGCAGCGCCGATCTCCGAGCCCAGCAGCATCGTGCCGGTCGTCTCCACCGTCACCTGCACGAACACCGGCAGATCAAGCCCCGCCGCGGCGATCGCCCGCTTCGACCCCAGGATCGCCGCCTTCGTCTGCAACAAGTCCTGCGACGTCTCCACCAGCAACGCATCCGCGCCACCCGCGATCAGACCCGCCGCGTTCTCCTCGAACCCGTCCCGCAGCACCGCATACTCCGCATGCCCGAGCGTCGGCAGCTTCGTCCCCGGCCCGATCGACCCCAGCACCCACCGCCCACGCCCATCCACCGCAGTGAACGCATCCGCCGCCTCCCGCGCGATCCGCGCCCCCGCCTCCGACAACTCGAAGATCCGCCCCGGGATGTCGTACTCCCCCAGCGCCGCGAAGTTCGCCCCGAACGTGTTCGTCTCCACACAGTCCACGCCCACCGCGAAATACGCGTCATGCACCGACCGCACAATGTCCGGCCGCGTCACATTCAACACCTCGTTACAGCCCTCGAGCTGCTCGAAGTCCTCCATACTCGGATCCTGCGCCTGCAACATGGTGCCCATCGCACCATCAGCAACCACCACACGCGTGGCAAGCGCTTCACGCAGAGCGTCACTCCGGCTCATCGCTGCTCTCCAACCAACGCGTCGAGGTGTGGGGCGAGTTCGTCGGCCGCCTGGTCGCCGTAGGCGGCGCGGATCTCCGCTAGCAGCACCGGGAAGTCCAACTCATCACCCTGCGGACCGATCTGACGTAGCGTCACAGCTGCCAACGCACACCCCAGTTGCGCTGCCCGCTGCATGTCGAGGCCCCAAGCGGTGGCGGCCAGGAAGCCGGCCCGGAAGGCGTCGCCGAGGCCGGTCGGCTCGACGGGGTCGGCCACCGGCACTGCGGCGACCATCAGCGGCTCCTCTCCGGAGCGTTCGATCCGGATGCCGTCGGCGCCGAGGGTGGTGATCCAGGTGCCGACGCCGTCGAGGATCTCCTCCCGGGTGCGGTCGGTGTGCTTGCAGAGCAGGGCGGCCTCGTACTCGTTGGTGAAGAGCACCCATGCCCCGTCGACCAGGCAGCGCAGGTCGGCGCCGTCCATCCGGGCGATCTGCTGCCCGGGGTCGGCGGCGAAGGGGCGGCCCAGGGCCCGGCACTCCTCGGTGTGCCGCACCATCGCGGCCGGGTCGTTGGGCGAGACCAGGACGAGATCCAGGCCGCCCGACCGGGCTGCGACGGGCGCGAGTTCGATCTCCCGGGCCTCACTCATCGCCCCGGCGTAGAAGGAGGCGATCTGGTTGCGGTCGAGATCCGTGGTGCACATGAAGCGCGCTGTCTGGCGCTCGGTCGAGACGCGGACGGAGGCGGTGTCGACGCCGTGCTGCCGGAGCCAGCCGTCGTAGGCACCGAAGTCCGGGCCGACCGCTCCCACCAGCACCGGGGCGAGGCCGAGCCGACCGAGGCCGAGTGCGATGTTGGCCGCGACCCCGCCGCGCCGTACTTCGAGGTCGTCGACCAGGAAGGAGAGCGACACCGTCGCCAGCTGGTCGGGCATCAACTGCTCGGCGAAGCGGCCGGGGAACGCCATGAGATGGTCGGTGGCGATCGACCCGGTGATGGCTATACGCATGCTGGTCCTCGTCTCGGTTCGTGTCGTCGGACCGCCCACCGGGGTCCGGCCCCACCGGGCCCTCCGGGCATGCCGCTGCAACGCCCGGTCAGCGGGCGGAAGTTGAGTTGCGAGAGTTGAGTCTCGGAGATCGCGGCACGGCCGGAAGACGGCGGCGTCGGGTGCAGCGGCGGCAGCGGGTGCGCTCGGCCGGGAACGGCGGCGCTCGGCCCGGCGTGCGGCCCGGCGCGAGCGGCCGGGCAGGGGTGCGGGGAGCCGCGCTACGGCGACGGCTCCCCGCACCCGGGGCGTGGCGTCAGGCGCCGACGGCCTGGCGGAGCTTGTCCGCGCGGTCGGTGCGCTCCCAGGTGAAGTCCGGCAGCTCGCGGCCGAAGTGGCCGTAGGCGGAGGTCTGGGAGTAGATGGGCCGCAGCAGGTCGAGGTCGCGGACGATGGCGGCAGGGCGGAGGTCGAAGACCTCCAGCACGGCCTTCTGGATGTCGAGCACCGGCACGGTCTCGGTGCCGAAGGTCTCGACGAAGAGGCCGACGGGGGCGGCCTTGCCGATGGCGTAGGCGACCTGGACCTCGGCGCGGCGGGCGAGCCCGGCGGCGACGATGTTCTTGGCAACCCAGCGCATCGCGTAGGCGGCCGAGCGGTCGACCTTGGACGGGTCCTTGCCGGAGAAGGCGCCGCCGCCGTGGCGGGCCATGCCGCCGTAGGTGTCGACGATGATCTTGCGGCCGGTGAGCCCGGCGTCGCCCATCGGACCGCCGATCTCGAAGCGGCCGGTCGGGTTGACCAGCAGGCGGTAGCCCTCGGTGTCCAGCTCCAGGGCCTCGACGATCGGCCGGACGACGAACTGCTCGACGTCGGGGGCGAGCAGCGTCTCCAGGTCGATGTCGGCGGCGTGCTGGGTGGAGACGACGACGGTGTCGAGGCGGACGGCCTTGTCGCCGTCGTACTCGATGGTGACCTGGGTCTTGCCGTCCGGGCGCAGGTACGGCATGGTGCCGTCCTTGCGGACCTGGGTGAGGCGCTCGGCGAGGCGGTGCGCCAGCGTGATCGGCAGTGGCATCAGCTCGGGGGTGTCGTCGCAGGCGTAGCCGAACATCAGGCCCTGGTCGCCGGCGCCCTGCCTGTCGAGGTCGTCGAAGTCGTCCCTCTGGGAGGCGCCGTCGAGCCGGGACTCGATGGCGGTGTCGACGCCCTGCGCGATGTCCGGGGACTGCGCGCCGATCGAGACCGAGACGCCGCACGACGCGCCGTCGAAGCCCTTCTTCGACGAGTCGTAGCCGATCCGCAGGACGGTGTCGCGCACCAGGGTGGCGATGTCGGCGTAGGTGGAGGTGGT
Organism: Kitasatospora sp. McL0602; assembly: GCF_052076145.1. Lineage (NCBI taxonomy): Bacteria > Bacillati > Actinomycetota > Actinomycetes > Kitasatosporales > Streptomycetaceae > Kitasatospora > Kitasatospora sp. McL0602. The sequence continues at coordinate 1,276,961 of NZ_CP197246.1, forward strand.
GACCTCGCCGGCGATGTGGACCTGGCCGGTGGTCACCAGGGTCTCGACGGCCACCCGGGAGGTCGGGTCACCCTGGAGCAGCGCGTCGAGGATCGAGTCGCTGATCTGGTCGGCGATCTTGTCGGGGTGACCCTCGGTCACCGACTCCGAGGTGAACAGACGACGTGACATGTGTGCGGGCCCTTCGGGTGGTGGTCGGGTTGGCGGCGCTGCCGCCGGGCGGCCCCGGAGGACCGCCCGGAACGGCGGGGGGCTCGGTCAGCCGGTGACGGCCGCGGCGAAGAACCGGGCCTCGATGCTGGACAGGCTCCGGAGGTCGTCGACCTCCAGGGTGTCCATGTCGATCGGGTTGCCACTGACCTGCTCCAGCAGGAAGACGAACTCGACGAACGACAGCGAGTCGATCAGTCGGTTCTCAATCAGGTCGAGGTCCGGGTCGATGTCGTCCCGCTCGGGGTGACGCTTGAGGATCCAGGCCTTGACCTGCTGCAGATCGGTGCTCATGACAGTTGCTCCTTCGTAGACGGTGTGCGGATGATAAATGGGTCTGCGTCTGCTCGGGGACGGTGCGTCAGATCGCCGGTGCGCTGCTCAGGACGGGCGCGCCCACGGCGACGGCGTAGTCCACGTCGTGGCTGATGCTCACCGAGATGCTCTCGATCCCGGCTTCGGCGGCCAGCGCCGCGGCCCGGCCGGTGAGCTCCACCAGCGGCCAGCCGCCGGAGCCACGGCGGATCTTGATGTCGAGCCACGGAAGCGCCCGGCCGGTGACCCGCAGGGTCTTGAACGCGGCCTCCTTGGCGGCTATCCGGCCACAGACGGTGAGCAGGTGGAGGCCACCGTCTGTCCGGCAGTCCGCCAGCTCGCGTTCGGTGAGCATCCGACCGAGGAAGGGCTCGCCGTTCTCCTCGATGATCTTTCGGACGCGCTGCGCGGAGACGATGTCCATGCCGAGGTTGGCCCAGCTCGGGGCGCGGTCAGGGACGGCGCCTTCCTCCATGGTCAGACCGCCGACCTGGCCCAGGCGACGGCACTGGTGGCAGCCTCCCAGCTGCCGTGCCGCCGGGTGAGGGCGGAGAGCCAGCGCTCCAGGCCGAAGGCGACGCAGCTGGTGAAGATCGGGTCACCGGTCTCCGCCATGGTGATGTCGCAGCGCTCGCCGAAGAAGTTCCGGTGCACGTTGACGGAGGCAATCGCCAGGTCCTCGTAGAGGAACTCGTGCTTGACTGGCGAGAGTTGCTGGAGCAGCAGGCGGGCGCCGCCACGGTCGTAGAACGGGTCGGTGGCGGCCTCCTTGCGCAGCGGCAGCTCCAGCGCCTCGGCGAACGCGGTGATCTTCTCGGTGGAGCGCCGCAGGTGCTCCTCGACGTGCTCGCGGGAGCCCATCGCGACGATCTCCCGCATGTGGAAGCCGAGCAGGCGCCGCAGGTTCTCGTAGTGCGTCTCCTTGCGGAAGCACCGGCCGACGACCGTCACGAGCGTGTCGGCGGCCAGCTGGGTACCCGCGTGGTGCAGGTAGATGCCGTAGCAGGCGGCGGAGGGCAGGCCGAGCGCGGCGGGCTCCAGGGCCTGGTGCGGGAAGGCGCCCGCCTCCTCGTCGAACGGCGCGCTCTCGCGGGCGGCGAGGTCGAGCGGTGCGGCGAGGATCGCCTGGTGCGGGAAGTTGTCGTAGTAGTCGAGCTTCTTCAGCTCGGCGGCGGGCAGCACCGGCGGCATGGTCATCGAGAGCGCACCGGCGTCGATGCCCCAGCCGGCAAAGGTGTCGTCCAGCAGGCGCAGCAGCGCCGTCGCCTCGGGGCCGAGGGCGGAGAGGCCGTTACGCTCGATGGTGGTGTCCAGTGGGGCGGTGGGGTTGGGGCTCATGTTCACCTCGTGGTTCGGCAGTTCGGCAACCGGAGTTGACGCGGCGTCAGACCGGGAGGGTGTCGTCGGCGAAGATGCCGGACTTGAGGAAGAAGGCCATCGGCTTGCGGATGACCTTGCGCTCGGCGGCTCGGCGGCCCTCGGCGGCGATCAGCGTCTCGCGCACCTCCAGAGGGTTGGCGAGCCCGGCGTCGCGGTAGACGTGCGGGTTGTAGAAGGAGTGCAGGCTGAAGACGATGTAGCGCTTCAGGTACACCTCGACCTCGCGCAGCCGCTCGGCGCTGACGGCCGCCTTCATCCGCCCGTGCAGGTGCGAGACCAGCTCGCGCCCGAAGGCGATGTGCCGGGATTCGTCCTCGTGGTGGATGCGGTTGACCTGGCGGATCGTCTCGCTGAGCGAAGTGTCCTGGGACATCCGGGTGTTGTAGAAGTCGACCATCTCCTCGAAGAAGAGGATGCGGGCGAAGACGAGGAAGTTCTCCACCTCGGGCTCGAACTTCTCGGTGGGTGCCGACTTCAGCGCCGCGCCCTTGTAGAGCTTCTTGCCGTAGCGCTTGCAGAACTCGGCGAAGAACCACATGTGCTCGTTCTCCTCACCGATGAAGTGGTGGAAGAAGTCCGAGGCGACGTCGAAGTGCGGGGTGTGGATGCGGTCCACGACCTCGATCAGCAGCTCGCGGATGCCGTGCACGTTGAGGCTGTAGAAGTTGATGCTCTCCCACTTGGAGAGGGCCTTCAGGGTCTGCTCGTCGTAACTGTCGAAGAGGGGGGTGCCGTACACCGAGATGAGGTCCGGGCTCATCCACCAGGCGTCGTCGGGCAGGCTGTCGGGCCAGACGAAGCGCTGGTACGGGTTGTAGTAGTCGTCGATGGACTTCTGCGTCAGCCGGTCGAGCAACTCGCGGAACCGGTCGGTGACTTCGAGCGTGGCGGCGGACATGAGTGCCTCCGGGGGAAGTGTGGTCGGGTCGGCGGGGCGACCGGGTCAGGGACGGGCCTCGAACACGGCGCTGACGGCGGAGTCGGTGGCACGCCGCCAGCGGGTGAAGCCGGCCTTCTCGGCGATCGCGCGCAGGGCGTGCTCGCCGGAGTGGTTGCCCAGTGCGTACGGGCCGCGCTGGGCGGCGGCGACGGGCAGGCACATCACGGCGGAGAGGCTCATGAACAGCCGCCCGGCGGGGGTGGTGTTGTCGCCGACGGCCTCGTGGGCGTTGGGCTCGACGATCATCCAGGTGCCGTTCGGCGCGAGCGCGCGGTGGACCTCGCGGGCGGCCGTCTCCGGGTCACCGAGGTCGTGCACCACGTTGAAGAAGGTGATCAGGTCGTAGTCCTCGCCGGGGTAGCCCTCGGCGGGCGCGACCTCGAAGTGGACGCGGTCGCCCATCCCGGCCTTCTCGGCGACCTCCTTGGCCTGCGAGATCGCCTCCTCGGAGTAGTCGTAGCCGTAGAAGGTCGCGTTCGGGAAGGCCTCGGCCATCAGCAGGGTCGAGTAGCCGACCCCGCAGCCGATGTCGGCGACCTTGCCGCCCTCGGCCAGCAGCTCCGCCATGCCCTCCAGGGCGGGGATCCACTTGGAGACCAGGTTGGCGCGGTAGCCGGGCAGGAAGTAGCTGCCCATACCGGAGTCGAGGCTCGCGTGGTGGTCGGCCCAGCCGACGCCGCCGCCGTTGCGGTACGCCTCGACGAGCAGGTCCTCGGTCGCGTACAGGGCCTTGATCGCGGTGAAGAAGGCAGCGGCGTAGACCGGGCTGTCCTCGTCGCCGAGCACGGCGGCCTGGGTGTCGGTCAGCCAGAAGGTGTCGGTCTCGGCGTCGTGGGTGACGTAATCGGCGCTGACCTGGGCGTGCAGCCACTCGCGGGCGTACATCTCCTGGATGTCGGCCTTCTCGGCGAACTGCGCGATGGTCAGGCGCCCGGCGCCGTTGAGCGCACGGTAGAGGCCGAGCCGCTCGCCGAGGGCGACGGTCAGGCCACGGACGGCGGCGCCCGCGTCGGTGATGACGCGCTGGTGGAATTCGGTGATCGTCTCGGTCATGAGGGGTGCCTCCGGGAGGTGGTGGGATCAGCGCTGCGGGACGTCGGCCGTGAACAGGAAGGAGCGCGGCACCCGGGGCACGTCGCGGTTGACCACCGCGTACGGCCAGCGGCCGAACTCCGCGCCCGGCTCGCCCGGCTGCTTGACCTCGCGGACGATCCAGCCGCACTCGGTGAGGAACTTCTCGGGCTCGTCGGTGCCGAAGAGCCAGGCCGAGTCGTCCGCCTTCAGGGCGTTCAGGAAGGGGCGGGCCAGCGGGTTCTGCAGCGAGACCCGGCTGGCGACGTCGCCGAGCAGCACGCTGCCGGTGCCGGTCAGCTCGCAGACGGTGCCGAGCAGGCGGCGCACCGCGTCCTCGGGCAGGAAGAAGAGCAGCCCCTCGACGACCCAGAGCGTCGGGACGTCGGCCTGCCAGCCCGCCTCGGCGAGCGAGCCGGCCCACTCCCCGGCGAGGTCGACGGCGACGGGGTGGCGGGAGACCCCGGCGGGCAGCTCGGCCTCGGCCAGCAGCCCGGCCTTGGCGGCGAGCAGCGCGGGCCGGTCCAGCTCGAAGACGGTGACGCTGTCCGGCCACTCCAGCCGGAAGGGGCGGGTGTCCATGCCGGAGGCGACGAAGACGATCTGCCGGATGCCCTGCTCCGTCACGGCCTTGCCGATCGCCGCGTCCAGGTAGGCGGTGCGGATGGCGAGGAACTCCACCGTCCCGGCCCCGGCGTAGCGCTCCAGCAGGTCGAAGCCGATCCCGGCGGCGACGGTGCGGGCGTACGGGTCGACGAACAGCGGGTTCTCCCGCTCGGATTCCAGGGCGCGCGCAGCGGCGGTCCACTGGGCGGTACGGGATACGGCTTCCACGGGAGGCCCCTCTGTGTCGGGTGATGGTGCGTGACAAGTACGGCTGGCGGTACGGGGGTTACGGGTGACACGGGTCGAGCGACCGGCCGAAGGCACGGCTGGTGCGACGGACGAAAATGCTGTGCAGGATCATGCTGAAGACGACGCTGCCGTCCTCGGCCTCCAGCTGGCAGCGCGGCTGGACGATGCCGGTGTCCGGCCGGCCGAAGGAGGGCTTGGAGCCGAGGATGTAGACCTTGGCCCGGAGCACCTCCCCCGGGCGGACGGGCTTCAGGTAGCGGATCTCGTCGACGCCGGGCGAGCCGACGCAGGCGCTGTCGGCGAGCAGCCCGTCGACGTAGCGCCGCATGAACATCGAGGCGGTCTGCCAGCCGCTGGCGATCAGCGATCCGTACGCGGAGGCGGCGGCCAGCTCGGGGTCGGTGTGGAACGGCTGCGGGTCCCAGCGGGTGCCGAAGTCGATGATCTCCTGCTCGGTGAGCGAGACCGTGCCGAGGTCGTGCACGTCTCCGGCTTCGAAGTCCTCGAAGTAGTGCATTGCTGCCCCTTGTCTGTGTCTGCCCGAAGTCCTCAAGGCCGGATTCAACATATGGCTGGCCCGTTTCTTTGGTCAAGCCAAATCTAGCGGGCCTCGATACTGTGTCAGAGCCGCACCGAAACACCATCGAGCGCCTGCTCGAAGTCCGCCCAGAGGTCCTCGGGGTGCTCCACCCCGACGGCCACCCTGACGGTGCCGGCGGCTATCCCGGCGGCCGCCAACTCGGCCTCGCCGTACTCCCGGTGGGAGGTGCTCGCCGGGTGCGTCACGAGCGTCTCGACGCCGCCGAGCGAGAGCGCCAGCGAGGCCAGCCGGACTCCCTCGACGAAGCGCCGCCCCGCCTCCCGGCCGCCCGCCAGGTCGAAGGCGAGTACGCCCCCGTAGCCGTCGAGCACCCGAGTGGCGGTCTCGTGGGTCGGATGCCCGGCCAGGCCGGGCCAGTGCACCGCCGCGACGGCCGGGTGCGCGGCCAGCCGCCCGGCGAGGTGGGCGGCGTTGGCGCAGTGCTGGCGCATCCGCAGCGGCAGGGTCTGCATGCCGCGCAGCGTCAGCCAGGCCGCGAACGGGTCGGCGGTGGAGCCGAGTTCGACCGCCCGCGCCCAGACCGACCGGTGCAGCTCGGGGTCGGCGAAGACCACCGCGCCGCCGATCACGTCCGAGTGCCCGCCCAGGTACTTGGTGGTGGAGTGCACGACGATGTCGGCGCCGTGCTCGATCGGGCGGCAGAGCAGCGGCGAGGCCAGCGAGTTGTCGACCACCCCGAGCAGGCCCGCCGCCCGGCCCGCCGCGAACAGCGCGGGCAGGTCGCTGACCTGCGTCATCGGGTTGGCGATGGTCTCCAGGTAGAGCAGCCGGGAGCGCGGGCGCAGCGCGGCCGTGACCTCCGCCGGGTCCTCCGCGGCGATGTAGGTGACCTCGATGCCGAAGCGCTCCGCGAGGTCGGTGAGGATCGCGTACGTGCCGCCGTAGAGGCAGCGTTGGGCGATGACGTGGTCACCGGGGCGCAGCAGCGAGAGCAGCACGGAGCTGATCGCACCCATCCCGGAGCCGGTGGCGATCGCGGCCGCGCCGCCCTCCAGGTCGGCGATCGCGGTCTCCAGCGCACGGGTGGTGGGGTTGGCGCGGCGGGTGTAGACGTAGGCGCCCTCGGGCCCGGCCATCGCCTCGGCGATCGCGTCCGCGCTGTCGAAGGCGAACCCGGAGGTCTGGTAGAGCGGCGGGCTGAGCGGGCGGCCGCCCTCCAGTGGCGGGACGGCCGGGTGCACGGCGCGGGTCTGCGGGTCGAGCGCCCGGCGCGGAGCGGCTGCGGCCGCGGCGCCGGGGGCGTTCGGGGAGGCGGCCGGATCGGCCTCGGCGAAGGTGGTCATACGGGTCAGGATGCGGGCGCACAGCCGTCGAGGCGGCCTGCTCCGCTGCACGTTCGTCAGGTCCGCACACAGACATGGCCTCTGACCAGGCATGATGCTAATCGTCTGCTTTGATACCTTACCCCCCTGAGGTATGACGGCGGATTCACCACGCCTTCCCCGGTATCGCTCGAACGGGCTACCATGGGCCCGGACAGCGGTACGCGACGCGTTGGGGGGAGCGGGAGTGCGACGACTGGGAGAGCTCGAAGCCGAGATCATGGACCGCCTGTGGACATGGGGCCGTCCGGCGACCGTCCGCGAGGTCGTCGACGATCTCAACCGGCAGCGCCCGCTCGCCTACACCACCGTCATGACCGTGGCCGACATCCTGTACCGCAAGGGCCTGCTGCGCCGGGAGAAGGAGCGCCGCGCCTGGCTCTACGAGCCCACCCGCAGCCGCGAGTCGTACACCGCCGCCCTGATGCAGGACGCACTCGGCGTCAGCGCCAACCGCTCCAGCGCACTGGCCCACTTCGTGGAGGGGATCACCCCGGACGAGCAGGAGGCCCTGCGCCAGGCCCTGCGCTCCCTCACCCCCGGCGACCTCACGCCCGGCGAGCAGGTGTGATCGGTTCCGTCGTGCTGGCCGGGTACGCGGCACTCATCGGCTGCGCGGTGCCCGGCCCGCTCGCGCGGGCCAAGTGGGCCCTGCGGGCACCCAAGACCGCCATCCTGGTCTGGCAGGCCCTGATGGTCTCCTTCGTCGTCACGCTCGCCCTCGCCTGGTACCACGTCACCGCCTCCGGCCAGCACCTGCACGGGCTGCTCGGCGCCGCCGAGGAGTGGCTGAACGGCCCCGACGGCGAGCCGCCCGTCCACGGCGCGGAGGGCGCCGGGCTGCTGCTGCCGATCGGTCTCACCGCGATCTGGCCGGCCGCCTGCTTCGTCGCCGTCACCACCTCAGCCCGCCGCCGCAGGCGTCGGCACGCCGAACTCCTCGACCTGGTCGGGCGCCCGGCGCCCGAGCTGCGCGCCGTCGTGCTCGACCACGACACCCCCGCCGCCTACTGCCTGCCCGGCCGCCGCCCCCGGGTGGTGCTCACCAGCGGCGCGCTGCGCACCCTCAGCACCGCGCAGCTCCAGGCCGTTCTGGCGCACGAGCGGGCCCACCTGACCGGCCGCCACCACCTCGCCACCGCCGCCACCGAGGCCTTCGCCCGCGCCTTCCGCGGGCTGCCGCTGGCGCGCGCGGCCCGCGAGAGCACCGCCGAGCTGCTGGAGATGGCCTGCGACGACCGCGCCCTGCGGAGCAGCTCCGCGCGGGCCCTGGCGGATGCGATGTGCGAGGTCGCGGCGGGCGGGGTGCCGCGCTCCGCCTTCGCGGCCGGCAGTGCGGCGGTGCTGACCAGGCTGCGGCGGCTGCTGCGGCCGAGCGCACCGCTGCACCCCGTCGCGCACTGCGGCATCCTGCTGCTCGGTCTGGCGGCGGCCGCGCTGCCGTACTTCATGACCTGCGGGCCCGTCCTCGGCTGAGGCCGAGGCCCGTACCCCACCCTGCTCCCACTGTCCCCGAGCTCTCACACACAGTGTCAGATAAACCATAGGGGGGTATGGTACCTTCGTAGAAGAACGCGGGTCGGCCGCGGGCCTGTACCACCTCCGCCAAGGGAGCAGCAGATGAGCGAGAACCTCCTGATCGAGAACGACGAGTCGACCGGTGGCTGCTGCGGCGGCAGTTCCTGCGGGACGGCCCCGGCCGACGAGGCCGCGGTCTCCGGCGTCCGCGAGGTGTTCGTGGTGACCGGGATGACCTGCGGGCACTGCGTCGGGTCCGTGACGGCCGAGGTCAGCAAGATCAGCGGCGTCACCAACGTGACCGTCGACCTCGCCACCGGGCACGTCACCGTCGACAGCGAGCAGCCGCTGGCGCAGGCCGAGGTCGCGGCCGCCGTCGACGAGGCGGGCTACGAGCTGACCGGGCTCGTCTCCGCCTGACGCCCACGCCAACGCCCACGCCCCACCCGGGTGTCCCGACCGGACACCCGACCCCCTGAAGCCGGCCGGGCCCGGAGGAGTCCCCCCGTACTCCGACGGGCCCGGCCGTACGCCACCCGGCGGCCCACCCGACGGGATGCCGAGGAGGAGCGATGGCCACCACCGAAACGGCCGACCCCTCCCCGGTCACGGCGCGGCGGGCGATGGCCCGAGCTCTCGGACTGGCTGCCGTCCCGGCCGTGTCCCTGGGCTTGGGCCGTTTCGCGTATGCGCTGCTGCTGCCCGCGATGCGCAGCTCACTGCACTGGTCACTCGCCACCGCAGGCGCGCTGAGCACGGCGAACGCCCTCGGCTACCTGCTCGGCGCACTCGCCACACCCCTGCTGGTGGCCCGCCTCGGCGAACGCCGCGCACTGCTCGGCGGGCTCGCCGTCACCGTCGCCGCGCTCGCCGCGACCGCCGTCGGCAGCTCGGTGCCGTACCTGCTGGCCGTGCGGCTGGCCGCCGGGGTCGGCGGCGCGGTGGCCCTGGTGGTCGGCGGCGCGCTCACCGCCCGGCTCGGGGCCGACGCCCCGCCCCGCCGGGCGACCCTGCTGCTCGGCCTCTACTTCGCGGGCGGCGGCCTCGGCATCGTCGTCTCCGGCCTCACCGTGCCGCTCTTCCTGGACGGCACCCACTGGCGCACCGCCTGGCTGGTGCTCGCCGCCCTGGCGCTGGCGGTCTCCCCCGCCTGCCTGCCCGGCGCCGCCCAGGCCGCCGGCCGCTCCCCCGCCGGCACGCCGGTCCGCTGGCCGGTGCGCGGTCTGCTCCCGCTGCTCGCCGCGTACGGGCTCTACGGCGCCGGGTACATCGCGTACATGACCTTCATCGTGGCCTACCTACGCCAGGGCGGGGCCACCGACGGCCGGGTCACCACCTTCTGGGTGCTGCTCGGTGCGGCCGCCGTGCTCGGCGCGCTCGCCTGGAGCCCGGTGCTCGCCCGGCTTCCGGGCGGCCGGGGCGGGGCGCTGGTGATCGGCGTGACGGCGCTCGGCGCCGCGCTGCCGCTGGTCAGCCAGGCGCTGCCGGTCGGTGTGCTGTCGGCGTTGCTGTTCGGCGTCGCCTTCCTCTCCGTCGTCACCGCGATGACCGCCGCCGCCCGTGACAGCCTGCCGCAACCGCTCTGGACGGCGGCGCTGGCGGGCCTGACCACCGCCTTCGCCCTAGGGCAGTGCCTGGGCCCGGTGCTCGCGGGGGCGCTCTCCGACGGCCCCGGCGGCACGGCGGCCGGGCTGGCCATCGGCGCGGGCCTGCTGGCGCTCGGCGCGCTGACCGCACTTGCCCAGCCGCACCGCGTTCCGCACTCTCGGATACCACCCCCCGGTACAGTAAGGTGACATAGGATGCCGCCCCCGCGTCCCGGCAGAGGAGAGGGCCATGGTCAGCTACACCAACAACAAGGACGACGTCCTCAAGCGTCTGCGCCGCATCGAGGGCCAGATCCGGGGCCTGCAGCGGATGGTCGAGAGCGACACCTACTGCATCGACATCCTGACCCAGGTCTCCGCCAGCACCCGCGCGTTGCAGTCCTTCGCCCTCCAGCTGCTGGAGGAGCACCTCGCGCACTGCGTCAGCCGCGCCGTCGCCGAAGGCGGCGACGAGGCGACCCTCAAGCTCAAGGAAGCCAACGACGCGATCGCCCGCCTCGTCCGCTCCTGACAGCTGACACCTGACGCCACATCAGCACACACCGCATCAGCGCAGCACCCTCGCAGGGCACCTCAGCGCGCCTGCGGCGCACCGGACTCCGGGACCGATACGTTCCGGTACGTCCGCAGCCGCACGGCGCCGAGGAGGCCCCATGTCCGTCGACCCGACCGACCCTGACACCTTCGAGGACGAGGAACCGGCGGAGTTCGACGTCGAGGCCCCCGAGGCCGACGCCGCCGAGCAGCACACCGACGTCTCCCAGCGCCGCGACGACAAGCTGAACGGCCTCGACCCCGACACGGCCAACGAGGCCGACCGCGCCGAGCAGGCCCGGGTGGTCGAGCTCGACGAGGACGACTACCGCTAGTGCCGCGCCGGCGGCCGACTGAGCTTCGCGGCCACGGCGTCGAGCACCCAGTCCAGGCCGGTCGCGAAGGATGCCTCGGCGTCCACGTCCGTGCCGTCGTGCACGGCCTTGGCCAGCGCCGGGAAGCGGCCCGTGGCCAACATCCTCGTCACGTGCGGGCCGGAGGCGCGCCGCCAGTCCTGCTTGGACAGGCCCGTCGCGTGCTCGGCCCGCAGGTTCGCGATCTCGCGCCTGATCGCGCCGGTGACGTAGGCGCTGACGGTCTCCACGGCGCGCATGACAGTGTCGATGTCGGCGAGGCCGTCGAGGGCGGCCAGCTTGGCCTCGGTCACGGCGAGGCCGTTCGGGCCGAGGGTCGGGCGGCCACCGAGGAGGTCGGCCAGCCACTCGTGCCGGAGGGCGGCCAGCCTGGTGCGGTGGGCGAGGACGAGCAGCGCCTCCCGCCAGTCACCGGGGCCACCGGGCTGCTCCTCGGGGAGGATCTCGGCGTGGACCTCGTCCGTCATGAGGTCGAACAGCTCCTGCTTGGTGGAGATGTATCCGTACAGCCGCATCGGGCCCGCGTCCAGCCGGGCGGCGACCTTGCGCACCGACACCGCCTCCAGCCCGCCCTCGTCCGCCAGCGCGACGGCGGCGGCGACGATCCGCTCCCGATCGAGCGGCGCGGGGCGAGTCGGCGGCTCCGGCCGGTCCCACACAGTCATGGTCACACCGTTCTGTTCTGTTGCGATACATCGTAGTGACCAATACAGTGTATCGACATGAGACACCGTATCGCCGCAGTTGGAAGCGGCCCCGGCGGCCTTGCTTTCGCCCGCGTCCTGCACCGCCACGGCCACCCCGTCACCGTCCTCGAACGCGACCCCGCCCCCGACGCCCGACCCCCGGGCGGCACGCTGGACCTGCACGAAGGGCTGGGCCAGCTCGCGCTGGAGAAGGCGGGGCTGCTGGCGGAGTTCGAGGCGCTCTCCCGCCCCGAGGGGCAGGCCATGCGCATCCTGGACACGGACGGGACGGTCCTGCGCGACTGGCGACCCCGTCCGGACGACCGGGCCAACCCCGAGATCGACCGTCGGCAACTCCGTGACCTGCTGCTCGGCCCGCTCGACGTCCAGTGGGGCCGGGGCGTGACGCATGTGGTGCCGGGGGCCCGGGACGGCGTACTGGTCCGTTTCGCCGACGGGCGAGAAGAGACGTTCGACCTCGTGGTCGGCGCGGACGGTGCCTGGTCCCGGGTCCGCCCGGCCGTCTCGCCGGTGACGCCGCACTACACCGGCGTCACCTCGGTCGAGACCTCCCTGGACGACGTCGGCACCCGCCACCCCGACCTCGCCCGGCTGATCGGCGACGGCTCCGTGGCGGTGTACGGCGCGAACCGGGCCGTCGTCGCCCAACGCAACAGCGGCGGCCACGTCAAGGTGTACGCCAAGTTCCGCGCGCCGCTGGACTGGCACGCGGATCTGGACCTGGCCGACGCCGAGGCCGTGCGGTCGAGCCTGCTGGCCCTGTTCGACGGCTGGGCCGCTCCCGTCCTCGAACTCCTCCGCCACGGCACCGCTTTCGTCCACCGCCCCTTCCACGTCCTGCCCGTCGGCCACAGCTGGGCGCACGTCTCCGGGGTGACGCTCCTGGGCGACGCCGCCCATCTGATGCCCCCGTTGGGAGCGGGCGCCAACCTCGCGATGCTGGAGGGCGCCGAACTCGCCGAGTCCATCGCCACCGGCCCCGGAGATCTGGACGAGGCCGTCCGCGCCTTCGAGGAGCGGATGTGGGCACGGGCCGGCCGGTGGGCGGAGATCACGACGGCTGGTCTGGAACGCCTCGTGAGCCCGGACCCCGCCGAGGCCCTCGCCCAGTTCGACCGGGTCCAGTCCTCAGGTTGATCTCCCGCAGTCTCTTGCCACGACTGGTCTGTAATGCAAAGCTGACTGCATGACAGATGCGTCGGTGCCGTCGCACGGCACCCCTCACGAAGTCCTGGCCGCGCTCGGCGATCTGACCCGCAAGGTCCGCGCCGCCCAGCGCGACGCCTGGTTCCCGCTGCTGCTCATGGGTGCGCTCACCCTGGGCGCGATCGTCGTCGGCCGCCTCACCTTCAGCATCCGGACCGTCAACTGCCTTCCGGACCTCGCCTCGACAGGCGCGGACGCGGGCATCGGCTGCACGCTCACCAAGCAGGGGTCGCCGCTCTACTGGGTGCTCGGGCTCACCCTCGCCTACGCCGCGACCGCGTACTTCTACACCCGCCGCTCCCGCAACCGGGGCGTCGGCACACCGATCCGGCCGTACGTCCTGGCCGGGGTCGGCATCGCCGTCCTGCTGGCCGCCACCGCGTTCTGGGGCACCCAGGAGGGGGCGCCCGGCGCCCCGGTCCACATCTGGGGCATGCAGGTCTCCCCCGGCAGCGGGCTGTCGACCTCCCTCATGCAACTCACCGGCGGGGCCGCGTGCGTCGGGCTGCCGCTGCTGGTGCTGTCCTGGCTGGAGCGCAACCGTGCCCTGCTGCTCTTCACCCTGGTCTACCTGCTCGTCGAGCTGGCGCCGATCGACACCGGCTGGGCGGGCATCGACGCCACCTCACCCTGGTCGGCTCTCCCCCGGCTGGCCGTCCCCGGGGCGTTCCTCCTGCTCGGCAGCCTCGGTTTCGCCCTGACCCAGTCGCCTCGGCGCCGCAGCACCTCATGACCGACCTCATGGGCCCCATGGACCAGCACCCGGCCAACGGCCTCGACGACGTCGTCCACCAACGCGTCCGGCTCGGCATCCTCACCGTCGTCCACCAGGCCCGCCGCGCCGAGTTCGGCTTCCTGCGGACCACCCTCGACCTCACCGCCGGGAACCTCGGCCAGCACCTCACCGTCCTGGAGAAGGCCGGGCTGGTCGAGATCGAGAAGGGCTACGAAGGCCGCCGCCCGCGCACCTGGGCGTCCCTCACCCCCGCCGGCGACCAGGCCCTCAAGGACGAGGTCGCCCACCTCAAGCGCCTCATCCACCAGATCGAACACGGCAGCCCGGCCTGACCGCCCCCTGGGACGGGGTGGATGCTAGCTTCCACCCCGTGACGGAGCACCAGGACGAGACCAGGGCGGCCTACGACGGAGTCGTCGAGCTGTACGCCTCACTGTTCGCCAACCGGTTGGAGACGCAGCCGTTCGCGCGGGCCATGCTCGGCAGCTTCGCCGAGCTGGTGCGCGGGACGGGGAACCTGCGGGCGGCCGACGTCGGATGCGGGCCCGGACACCTGACGGCCATGCTGCACGAGATGGGGCTGGACGCCTTCGGGCTCGACCTCTCCCCGGCCATGGTCGACCACGCCCGGCAGGCCCATCCGGCGCTGCGGTTCGACGAGGCGCGGATGGAGGCCCTGCCGGTCGAGGACCGCACGCTGGGCGGCGTGCTGGCCCACTACTCGACGATTCACACCCCTCCCGGGGAACTGCCCGCGCTGCTCGCCGAACAGGTCCGCGTCCTGGCGCCGGGGGGCCTGCTCCTGGCCTCGTTCTTCGCGACCGACGGCCCCGAGCCGGTGCGGTTCGACCACAAGGTGACGCCCGCCTACAGCTGGCCGGTGGACCGGTTCGCCGGGCTGCTGGCCGAGGCGGGGCTCTTCGTCCTCGCCCGGCTGATCCACGACCCGACCTCCGAACGCGGCTTCCTCGACGCCCACTTGCTGGCCCGCCTCCGCTAGGACCTGACCGATCGCGGCCGCTCAGACCAGCAGCAGCGCCTCACGCAGGTTGTGCTCGGCGATCTCCGCCATCAGCGCGCGGTCGGGGAAGCCACCGTCGAGCAGGCGCAGCGGCCCGGCCACCAGGGAGAGCCGCATCGCCAGGGTGTAGAGGGCGAGCCGGTCCTCGTCCAGGGGGCGGGCGGGGTCGACCAGGCGGGCGTGGTGCTCGTGGAAGCGGATGCGCAGGAAGGCGTGCTCCCACTCGACGTCGAAGTGCATCAGCCCTTCGATGTCGATCAGCACCGGCTGCCCGGCGGCGTCCACCAGCACGTGGTCAGGCCCCAGTTCGCCGTGCACGACCGCGTGTTCCGCGCGCGGCCGCACCGCCTCGGCCAGCCGGTGCAGGCTCTCGGCCAGCCGGGGCCGGGCGGCGGCGATCCGGGCGTCCCGCCCGGCTGCCTCGGCAAGGTCGACGAACGCCCGGTCGAGCACCATCGCCTCGCACGAACGCCCTTCCCCCGTCGGGGAGTCGGCCAGCCAGGCGAGCTTGCCCGGGGTCGGCGAGGTGTGCCGCGCCAGCACCCCGAGCAGCTCACCGAGCCGCGCCAACACCGGCTCGGCGGCGGCCGGATCGCGGTCGAGCAGCGCCTCCAGGTTCTCGCCGGGCACGTCCTCGACGATCGCGAGGTCTGCGGGGAGGAAGCTGCCGGTACGGTCGGCGAGGTACAGCTCGGGTGTGCGGAGGCCGAGCCCGGTCAGTTTCGCGTGCGCGGCCTCGAACAGTGCGAGGCCGGAGGCGTGCGAGAGCGGGTCCGAGTCCTCGCCGGTGCCGCCCGGCCAGAAGTTCTCCTCGGCGCTCCACAGGTACGCGATCGCCGTCCGGCCGTTCTCGAACGCCAGCCGGTAGACACCCTTCTTGCTGCCCCCGCGCAGCCGCTCCACCCCGCTGAGCTCCCGTCCACTGAGCTCCCGCCCACCGTCGAACGCCGCGCGGGCAGCCGCCGCCAGTCCGTCCCTCATCGAGTCCCCCATCCGTGCAAACCGTCGCCGAGCCCGCATCGTGGCACAGGCTCACGCCACCCAGCCACTCGTACGCTGGGCTGCGGCAGAGGACGGACGGCGACGAGGACAGCGGTGGTGAGCGATGGCCGGGGAACTGATCGTGGTGGGCAGCCTGAACATGGACCTCTCGGTGGCGGTGCCACGGCTCGCCGCTCCCGGCGAGACGGTCGCCGGGGCGGACGTGGTGCGCGGGGCGGGCGGCAAGGGCGCGAACCAGGCGGTGGCCGCTGCCCGGCTCGGCGGGCGGGTGCGGATGGTCGGGCTGGTCGGCGACGACGCGTTCGGCATCGAGCTGCGGGCAGGGCTTGCCGCCGAGGGGGTCGACGACCGCGCGGTGGGCCAACTGGACGGTGTTCCCTCGGGGTTGGCGCTGATCGTGGTGCAGGACGACGGCGAGAACACCATCACCCTCTCCCCCGGGGCCAACGCCCGGCTGGACGTACCGACTCTGGAGCGGCTCACCGGCGGGCGGCTCGCCGGGCCCGGTGACACCGTGCTGCTCCAGCTGGAGGTGCCGCTGCCCACCGTCCTCGCCGCCGCCCACGCGGCCCGCGCGGCTGGGGCCCTCGCCGTGCTCAACGCCGCGCCGCTGCCCGCTCCCGGCCCGCAGACCGACCGCCTGCTCGGCCAACTGCTGAGCTGTGTCGACGTGTTGGTGGTCAACGAGAGCGAGGCAGCCGGGCTGGGCGCCGACCCGGCGGCGCTGCGTGCGCGCGGCCCGGCCACGGTCGTGGTCACGCTCGGCGCAGCCGGGGCACTGGCGGTCGACGCCCAACGCAGCTACCGCGAGCCGGGGTTCGCCGTCGCGGCCGTGGACACCGTCGGCGCGGGCGACGCCTTCTGCGGCGCACTGGCCCTCGCCCTCGGCGCGGGCCTCCCGCTGCCGCAAGCCCTGCGGCAGGGCTGCGCAGCCGGTGCCCTCGCGGCCACCCGCCCCGGCGCCCAAGCGTCACTGCCCACCGGCGCGGAGGTCTCGGCCCTGCTGGGGGGATGACGAAAGCGGGCAAGGCCGGCTCAATCACCGCTCTTGGCAGGCGAGTTCGCGCGACCCCTGGACTGCATATGACGGTTGACGATATATGTAGTCCCCATGACGGATCGTTCGACCATCCTCGACCGCCGCCCGCCAACGGCCGGCTGACGCGTACGGCGGGGCGCCCCTCATCCTTCTTTGGGGGGCGCCCCGCCGTGGCGGTAAATCGGTTGCCCCGACCGTCCGCCCCTGTCCAGGATGACGCCCATGCCCACCTTCAGCGCGCCCGACGGCACCGAACTCGCCTACCACCTCCTGGGCGAGGGCGAGCCCCTGCTCGTCGTACCCGGCGGGCCGATGGTCGCCTCCGCGTATCTCGGCGACCTGGGCGGGCTGTCCGAGCACCGGCAGCTGGTGCTGCTCGACCTGCGCGGCACCGGTGACTCCGCGACCCCCGCCGACCCGGCGACGTACCGCTGCGACCGGCAGGTCGACGACGTCGAGGCCCTGCGTGCGCACCTCGGCCTGGAGACCGCCGACGTCATCGCGCACTCGGCCGGCGGCGACCTCGCGCTCCTCTACGCCGCCCGGTACCCGCAGCGCCTGCGCACCCTGACGCTGGTCACCGCCCGTGCGCGGGCAATCGGCCTCCAGTTCACCGAGGAGCACCGCGCACAGGCCCGCGCCCTGCGCGCCGCCGAGCCGTGGTACCCGGCCGCTCAGGCCGCGATGGAAGCGATCCTGGCCGACCCGGACAACGCCACCGACGAGCAGTGGGACGCCATCTCCCCGTTCCACTACGGCCGTTGGGACACCACCGCGCAGGAGCACGCCCGCTCCACCGACGACCTGGGCAACGACGAGGCCGCCGATCTCTACCCGTCGGAGGGCGCCTTCGACCCGGCCGCGGCCAAGGCCGCCGTCGCCGCCCTCGACGCCCGAGTACTGGTGCTGGCAGGCGAGTTGGACGGCGCCCCGCGACCGTCCGTCGCCGCCGAGACCGCAGCGCTGCTCCCCTCGGCCGAGCTGTTCGTGCAGCCCGGCGCGGGCCACTACCCCTGGCTGGACGACCCGGAGCTCTTCAGCTCGACCGTGGCGGCGTTCCTGAAGGGCTGAGCCCGGAGCACACTCACTCCTCGATGGCCCCGCCCGTCGCGCGCAAGTGCTCGCGGAACGTCAGGGCGGGGTCGCGGCGCCGCGCGGCGAGGTAGTCGGCGAAGCCGAGTTGGGCCCGCAGCGGGGATCCGGCCCGGATCAGGTCGGCCTGGCGGCGCTCGGTGTCGCGGATCGTCTCGGCAAGGGTGAACAACTCGGCGGCCTGCGCGGCGGGCAGCAGCAGGACGCCGTCGTCGTCGGCCAGCGCCAGATCCTCGCCACTCACCGGCCACTCACCGACCGTGGCGGCCGTCAGGGCGTCAGCCGGGCGGGGGTCGAGCCGCTGTGGCCCGGTCGGGGTGGCCCCGAGACTGAACAGCGGCAGGCCGATCGCCCGGATGTCGGTGGTGTCGCGGTGCAGCCCCCAGACGACCAGACCACTCAGCCCGGCGGCCTGCGCCTCCAGCACCACCAGATCCCCCACACACGCCTCATCCAGCCGCCCGCCGTTGTCGGCGACCAGCACATCCCCCGGCTCAGCAGCCTCGAGAGCCTCCAGAAAGACGTCGACACTACCGACATGCCGGGCCGGCACGACCCGTCCCGCCAGCCGCATCCCCGGAACGACCGGGCGCAACGGCACACACCGGACGGGAAGCCGGGCCCGCAGACAGGCATCGGCCAGGTGAGCGGTGGTCAGGGTCGCGAAGCGCTGCGCAAGTACGTGCTGGTCCATACCGGATCCCGGTACCCAGAACCCCCGCCGACCAGTCCTCCGACCGGCGGCACACTTCCTGACGAGCTGGTGCCTCACCTCCGCACCACCAGCCAACCGAGCCACGTGGCCAGCAGGACCACCCAGGCGGCTACCGAAGCCCGATAGCTCCGGACCAGCCGCAGGGATCTGCCGGACGCAGCCCCTTGGACCGACCTCGGGCGGCCGGCTTCCGGTTGGCCCAGGGGCGCCGTGCGGCACTCTTCCGACGCGCAGCGCACCGACGCACGATCGTCCGGGAGGAGGTGCTTGAACTCGCTCCCCACGAGCGCCGTCCGCAGCACCCCAAGATCGGCGGAGGTCATCACCAGCACGGCGTCAGGCTGCCGGGCACTGGCCACCGCTACGCGTTCCCGGTCCACCCGCGCCAACAGCAAACCTTCCGGATCGTCTCCGGCTGCCTCCCAGTGCAGCCCGAACAACCCACGGGGGTAGAACTCGACAGGACTCACAGCGTCCCCTCCTCCGTTTCCGTGCTGCCGCTCGGGCCGACGAAGTCCACCTGTGTCCACACGTAGTTGGGCCGCTCCGGCAGGTCCGAGCAGCGGTGCCCGAAGCGGTCGCCCATGTTCAGCGGGTCCAGTGCCTTCAGCCCAAGCACAGGGTCACGAGCGGTGGCCGGGCCGAGCTTCACCGAGACGTGAAGGCCGCCCTGCTCCAGCCACGTGATCGAGGGCCGCCTCCCGAGCAGCCACTCCATTCGGTCAGCGATCTCCCGCGCCAGCGCGCGGGCATCCTCGTACGACCTCGCGGTACTCACCCAGCGCCGTCCTGCGGCGCGTACAGGTCGAACAGCAACAGCCCGGCCTGTACTGCGGTCGGCTTCCACCGCTTCGCGGCCCTGATCCGCACCTCACTCGCGGCACGGGCCCGGCGGGTGTCGGCCATCATCAGCCACAGCCGGGCGTGATAGGCGTCCGGGAACGCCAGCAGCACCGGCGTTCCTGACGGGTCCGGGAGCGTGCAGAACTCGCCCAGGACCGTATCTCGCAGGACGTGCGATCCCGCTGCCGCAACAACCTCGTATCGCATGATCTTGCTGGTCAGTGTCGCCGTCGTGGTGGGTCTGTTCAGTGGCGCCGACATCGCGGCCTCCTTGAATGAGTGCTCTAGTTCACTCTCCTCTTGGCCGAAGCACTCCCGCTACGGTTTCCGGTGCACTAGTGTGCTCGCTGATAGCACGTCAATACTGCGGAGAGGCACGGCAGATGCCCAGTGCAAAGACGTTCACGCTCATCGCTGACCACTTCCGAGACCGAATCCTCTCGGGGGAGCTGCAACCCGGCGAGAAGCTGCCCACGAACCGGGAGATCGCCGGTCAGTGGCAGGTGGCGGCCGCCACCGTGAGCCGGGCGCTTCAAGCTCTGCAGGTCGAGGGGTACATCAGGACCACGCCCCGGGGCACGTTCGTAGCCGACGATCCCCGCGTGACCCTCTCGCCGCGTGACAGGCTGGCCAGGGTCCAGCGGGTCAAGTCCTTCCTTGCCGAGGGTGAGACGAGCCGGGTGACGGCGGCCGGGTTGGTCGTGCCCCCGCTGTACGTCGCCGAGCTGTTCGACCTTGACCCCGGTGCTCAGGTGGTCCGCCGGGAGTGGCTTTCCGGCCGTGGCCAGTCCCGTACGTGCTTCGCCGTCATCTGGTACCCGGCTCACTTCGCCGCGCTCGTGCCGGACCTGTTGAACACCGCCCCTGGCCGGAACGCCGGCATCTCCGCCAAGGTCCTGGAAGCCACCGGCCGCACCATCACCCACGCACGTGACGACATGCACGGCCGAGACGCAGACGCGCGGGAGGCATCGGCGCTCGGGATTGCCGTCGGGTCGTCGATCCTCGCGGGTGCTCACCGGTGGTCGGACTCAGAGGGTGTCATCGAGTACGGGGAGTGGTGTCTTCCTCCCCGCTTCACCATCGGGTACGAGTACGTCCCGTAGCCATCGAAGCCCCCGGCATTGAGCCGGGGGCTTGTCTGCGCGCGTGGGGAGTCAGAGCGCAAGCGCCATCTTGACCTGAGCGATGGACGGGTTGGTCAGCACCGACTCAGTGCCGTTCGATCCAGGAATCGCCATCGTCGGCACGGTCTCGTTGCCGTCGTTGGCTGCCCTCACTTCCGCTGCCCCGGCCGGGTCGTGCCAGATGTTGACCCAGTGCAGCCGGCCGGCGTTGCGGCCCAGCCGGATCCGCAGGCGCAGGCAGTACTTGCAGCCCGGCCGCCAGTAGATGATCGGACGGCCGTCGGCGGCGCTGCGGCGCTGGGCCTCCGCCGCGCCGATCGACCGTGGGAACACCAATGACGAGTTCACTCCCGCGAGCAGGACGAACATCAGCAGCAGCGGAACGGCGGTGCCGGGGAGCCCCCTGACGACCATCATGGTCGCAACGAGCGAACCGCAGACCACGAGCAGTACAGGCAGTATCCAAGCACGCTTCATGGCCACCCATGCTAGTTGTTCCGACCCGCACCGTTCCCCCGTCAGCCGACACCGTCACCAACCTCGCCGCCGACCTTCATGGAGCAGCTGCCGGTCTCACTACTTGGGCGCGGACAGCTTGAATTCCTTGGCGAGCGGGATCCAGCCGATCACGCACACGACCACGACGGTGAGCGCGATGAGGTTCTGCAGCGTGACGTGATCGTCGAGCGCCACCACCCACTCCTCGTCGGTTGCCGGTGCCCGGCGTCGAACGATGTTCCTCATGGCACCGGGGATCCTGGCGGCGTGAATCAACGGGTACTTCTCACGGTCCGGCCAGGGCTCGTCCGGCGCGACGAGCTGGTGCCGCCGGAAGGCCGAGTGTCGCGTGTTGTACCGAAGGATCCAGCAGAAGATCGCGGTGAACAGCAGCATGAAGCCGAAGGCGATCTGAGGGATCTGCAGCCAGCGCTCACTCGCGTTCCTCGGGACGTGGGCCACGAGGAGTGCGGGGATCCAGACCAGCACGAGGACCAGCAGGCCGATCATCGCCTGGTCCTGCTGCACCCCGGCCGAGGGACCGTAGTTCGTGCCACCCGTCGTCGGCGGCTCGGGGAAGGCAGACGTGACCGCGACGGCCATCGCGAACGTGACCAGCAGCGGAACGGCGAGCCCCAGCGCGGACCAGTAGATGTTCGCCGGCTGGTCGCGCCACCGCAGGCCCGAGGTGACGGCCCACAGTACGGAGGAGGCTGACGCCAGCCCGACCGACGCCGCCGCGAGGGACTGGCCCCAGGTCACATCCTGCCTCTGCAGAAGCCTGCCGTTACTCCTGATGCTCTCTGTCGTCCACGTCCCCACCAGGGCGACGATCGGGACGGCAGCCCAGCGCAGACCCGAAAGCTCGACCTCGGAAAGGAGTGCCACCGACCATCCGGTGGCGGCCACGGCGCTCGCGGCCTGGACGACTCCACGCGATCGTTCAGGCCGCCGGCCGTACCGGGCGGCGCCTCCCACCAGGCTGAGAGCGACTCCAGCCGCCACTACGAGGAACGGCCACACCGTGGCATGGTCGACGCCCCGCTGGAAGCCCTTCTTCTCGGCCACGGAGAAGGTCACGAGAAGCAGGCATCCGACTCCGGCGAACGCGGTTCCCGTGGTGTTCAGGGCGACGCGGCGGCCGAAGAACTTCTGCTCCTCCGATGTGGGCCCCCAACGGGTCGCCTTCTCCTCGGCCTTGACGAATCGATCGTAACTCCGCTGCAGAATCGGCGAAATGATGTTGACGATCGCCAGCGAGATCAGGAGCATGACCAGCGCTCCGGAGTTCGATGTCAGGCGATTCTCCTGGGCGAACCATGCCGATCCCACCGCCAGCGCCATGAGTGCCCAGGCGGGTGCGGCGATCTCCACCGTGGTCCGCCAGTTCCCCTGCCCGGGAATTCCGGTCTGCCGGGCCTGGAGCATGACGGTCAGGCCGCGCAACAGCGCAAGGTTGACGGCCGTCCCGATCAGCATCAACCCGATCTCGATGGGCGAAGCGCCCCGGTGGACGGTCGGCGCAACGGCAAGACCCCCGAAGGTCGACAGGGCACCGAGGAATTCGAGCACACCCCAGGGACGGCGTCCCCGGTCCGCCGGTCCCGGGTATGCCGACGAGAAGGCCACGGCACAGCCGACCGCGATCCCGAGAAGCGGTCCGGCGTTCCCATCGAGAGGCCCGCGATAGGAGGACGCGATCAGGAGAGGCGCAGACATGACGACGGCCAGGGCCGTGGAGGCGACGATGCTTCTGGTACCGACCCTGGACACCACCCGCAGGCATACGAGGGCGGCGAGGACCGCCAGCGAGAGAGCGCCCAGTGAGCTGAGGCTCGCCGCTCCGGTCGCCTGCCTGCTGTCCGTGACGACCAGTCCGGCGAACCCCAGGAGACACGCCAGAAGACCGACCCACGCGGGCGAGGTGACAATCCTGTCGGCAGCACCGGGCATGGTCCGGCCGAGCCTGCGAAGGCGCACGAACAGGAGCCCGGAGAGACCTGCCAGCAGAGCCGAACAGACGGCAAGGAACACGGCATGGTAGATGCCTGCCGAATTCAGTCTCCCGGGCCCTGGAAGCGTCCAGTTCAGGGCGGGCGAACGGTCGCGGAGCCAGAACCAGGTGAGCATTCCACCAACGAGCAGCCCGCCCACCGAACAGACTGCCGAAATCTTCCATTCGGCCCGTGATCCGCTCAGAGTTCGGACCAGATTGAGCAACAGCGCTGAGGCCAACGGAATGAGCAGACCATCGCCCCAGGTGGCACTGCGGAAGTACGGCAGCCCCGGTGTCACCGGCCAGCTGGTCGATGTGTACATGATGGACATGACACCGAATCCGACCAGAGCCACAGCAATGGCCAACCCAGCCTCGCGAAAGAAGCGGAACCGTCTCATCGGTCTCCCACCACTCGACACAGACGAGGATGAACCCACCGCGCGGTCTGCAGCACCTCGATATCCGACCGACTCGCGGGCGTAATGCTCCCGATCGAGCCTACTGCTCAAGGGCCGAATTCGGCCCGCTTGTCGGCAGATCGGTGGAGGGGCGTCAGGCTTCGGCAGCCTCTCAGGCGACGGTCGACGGGGTGTCCCGCACGGTGACGTTGGCGTGGCTCTCCTGGAAGCTCTGGTCGGAGACCAGGGTCAGCCGGGCCGTGGACTGGAACTCCGGGAGGGTGACGGAGCCGCAGGAGACCATCGTGGTCCGGAGTTTGGCGATGGTCAGGGCGAGCCCTTCGTTGAGGTCGCCGGCGTAGGGGACGTAGCCGTCGACGCCCTCCTCGAAGATCAGGCCCTGGCCGCCCTGGCCGTAGCGTTGCCAGTTGCGGGCGCGGTTCGAGCCCTCGCCCCAGTACTCCTTCACGAAGCCGTCCCGGGTGGGGAGCTTCGCGCCGGCCGCCTGGTCGAAGCGGGCGAAGTAACGCCCCATCATGACGAAGTCGGCTCCCATCGCCAGGGCCAGGGCCACGTGGTAGTCGTGCACCAGGCCGCCGTCGGAGCAGATCGGCACGTACTCGCCGGTGCGGTCGCGGAAGGCGTCCCGGGCCGCGGCGACGTCCAGCACCGCGCTGGCCTGGCCGCGGCCGATGCCCTTCTGGTCGCGGGTGATGCAGATGGAGCCGCCACCGACGCCGACCTTGACGAAGTCCGCACCGGCCTCGGCGAGGAAGGTGAACGCCTCGCCGTCGACCACGTTGCCGCCGCCGACCGGGATCTCCGGGTAGTGCTTCTTCACCCAGGTCAGGGCCTGCGCCTGCCAGTCGCTGTAGCCGTCGGACGAGTCGAAGCACAGGGCGTCCGCGCCCGCCTCCATCAGGGCGGGGACGCGCTCCTGGTAGTCGTGGGTGTTGATGCCCGCGCCCACCCGCAGGCGCTTGGCGGCGTCGACGGCCTGGTTCGGGAAGCGCTTGTTGTCCGCGTAGTCGGACCGGAACACCAGGTACTGCAGGTGGCCCCCGGCGTCCAGCACCGGGAGGCAGTCCAGCCGCTGGTCCCACAGCCGGGCGTTGGCCTCGGAGAGTGTGATGTCGGCCTCGGCGTGGGGCAGGTCGGCGACGGCGGTCATCCGACCGCCGACCGGTCCGTCGAGGTCATGCCGCTGGGGGTGGAAGTCGCGCGAGGTCACCAGGCCGAGCAGGCGGCCGGTGGCGCTGCCGTCGTGGGTGACGGCGGCGGTGCTGTGACCGGTGCGCTGCATGACGGCGACCAGGTGGCTCAGGCTGTCGTCGGGACGGACGTTGGTGTCGCTGGTGACGAACCCGGCCTTGAAGTTCTTCACCTGGCGAACGGCTGCGGCCTGGTCCTGGATCGACTGGTTGTGGTGCAGGAAGCTCAAGCCGCCGTTCCGCGCGAGCGCGATCGCGAGCTCCGGGGTGCTGACGGCCTGCATGATCGCAGAGGTGAACGGGGAGCCGAGTTCGATCGCCGACCGCTCGCCCACGACGTGCCGCACCAGGGGCGTGCGCAGGTCGACCGTCGCCGACGAGCAGTCCGTCCTGGTCCGGTTGGGCAGGAGCAGGAACTCGTTGAACGTCCTCGAGACCTCGGCGATGACCTGTGCCACTCGTTCCTCCTGACCCGTCGGCCGGGGCCCGACTGCCCGGCCGTGCCGACCGCCCTGGGCACCAGGACTCGGGCAGGCGGGCGCCGACATGGCAGCGTGGAGATGCCACGAAACTGCGGCAGAGCCCTGGCCTGCCCGTGATTACCGGGTGCGGTCTTGACCAGACACCTTATCGATTTCCCCGTCGACGTACGAATCTTGGAACAGCGCCTCAGCGGAGCACCGCCTCAGCGAAGCAGACCGTCGAGGAAGGGGTTGCCGAAGACCCGGTACGGGTCGTGGCGGTCGAGCACGGCGACCGCCTCGTCCCACCCTCCTCCGCCGCCCGCGCGCAGGCTGTCGGGGATCGTGCGGCCGAGCACGTCGGTGTCGGCCCAGGCCGCGTCGGCGGTGTAGGCCCAGCCCTTGGACCACTCGACCCGCAGGCCCGCGCGGCTGCCGTCGAAGACGCCGAGCAGGTGCTGCTCCAGGTCACGGCAGAAGCGGTGCAAGCCGGGGGTGTTGGGGAGGGTGAGGATGTCGAGCCAGACGGCCGTGTCCCACTCGGGGCGGTCGGCCCGGGGGCGCAGCGCCGAGAGCAGCGGGGGCCTGGCGCCGGGGACGCCGGAGGCGGCCGGGTCGTCCAGGCCGGTGACCCGGATCTCCACCGCGCCGTTGATCGGGAACTCGCCCCGGGCCTGGTACTCGCCCAGCAACTGCTGGTAGTAGCCGGTGAACTGGCTGATCACCCACTGGAGGTCCGCCCGCCGGGCGTGGATCGCGTACCCGTTGGCGGTGACCCGCAGGGTGGTGGGGCGGACGTACTGGAGCAGGTGCCGGGAGGCGCCCCAGAGGTCGGAGCGCAGGCCGCCCGCGAGCAGGTGGGTGAGTGTGTCGCCGCTGAGCAGGCTGCGCAGCAGCCCGGGGGCGAGCAGCAGGTCGGTGAGGTCGGCGGTCAGCCCGATCTTGGTGATCAGGTACTGGAGTTGGCCGAAGAGCGGGGCCAGGCCCCAGGAGCCGCCCACGAGTTGGCCGGCGAGTTCGGCGACGGGCTGCGGGATGTTGTCGGAGAAGGGGAAGTTGTAGGGCGCGCTGACCTCGTGGCTGAGGAACGGGCGGGTGGGGGTGGGCTCCCAGGTCTTCAGCCAGGGGTTGGCGGTGAACGCGAACCAGATCGCCTCCACCCGGCCGGTGCGGGCGACCTGGTCGGCGAAGGTGCGGCCCCCGGCGGCGGCCGGGCTGCCGGGCGCAGCGAACAGCTCGGTGGCCGGGATGTCGACTCGGCTGACGCAGCGCAGCGCCCGGTCGGCGCCGGCCTGGAGCACCACCTCGGTGAGGAACGCCCGCCCGAGGTGCACCAGGAAGGCCGCACTGTCGGCCTCGGTGCGGTCGAAGGTGCGCAGCACGTACCGCCCGGCGACCGGGTCGTGGACGACGGCGGTGAGCGAGAGCACCTGGTTGCTGAGGCTGCCGTACCCCTGGCCGGGCACCGGCGGCTCGCCGTCGGCCGGGACGGCGGTGCCGTGGCCGCCGATGGCGAGCACGCCGCCGACGGTGAGATCGCCCGGGGCCGGGCAGGCGGCGACCCCGAGGCCGTGGGCCGCCAGGTAGGCGAGCAGGCTCTCCATCGAGGCGCCGGTCTGCACCCGCACGGCAGTGCTCCCCGAGAGGGAGACGGCGGTCAGGTACCGGGTGGTGTCGACCAGCAGTACCTGCGACGAGCCGGGCTCCCCGGCGGCGACGGTGAGCGGGGCCCAGCCGTGCCGCTGCCCCTGGGCGCGCAGCCGCCAGCCGTTGGCGACGGCCCAGTCGGCGAGGTCGGCGACCTGCTGCGGGGCGCTGGGGGCGCACACCCACAGCGCGTCCGTCCGGATCTCGCCCGCCCAGTTCTCGTACACCTGCTGGTACGGCACCAGCCCGCCCGGCAGCGTGGGCGGGGCCGTGCCGACGGCCTGGGCGCTGTCGGGGCCGACGACCCCGCGCAGCAGCCAGCCCGCGCCGCCGAGCGCGGCGGAGGCCGCCATCAAGCGCCGCCTGGTCAACCCGCTCTGCTGCTGCTCCACAGCCCCACCCCTGTCCGTCGCCGCGGTGGAACCGCGGGGGAACCGCGATCAATCCGCACTGTCGTCACCGAAGCTAGGGCAGCGGACGGACCGTCAGGGATCGAACTGATCAGGATCACTCGAACGAGTGATCAATGCCATGGTCACCCAACCTGGGGAGCGAGCAGCCCCTGCACCAGGGCGAGGAGCGCGTCCGGGTCGGCGGCGGCGAGAGCGGGGAAGGCGCCGCTGCTCCGGCCGAGGGCGACGCCGACGAAGGCGGCGACGGTGAGCTCGGCACGCAGCTGGGGGTCGGACAGGCCGTCCCGGGTGAAGTGCTCCCGCAGGGGGGCGACCAGGCGGTCGTGGAGCTGGGTGCGGGCGGCGTCCTGGACAGCCGGGTCCTCGTACGGGGTGGCAGCGACCCGGAAGGCCGGGCCGGGGCCGCGCCGGGCGACGCGTTCGAGCAGACCGCGCAGCCGCTCCTCGTCGAGCAGGTCGGCGGGCGGGGTGGAGCCGAACTCGGCGTTCAGCGCGGCGATGTAGAGCTGGGTCTTGCCGCCGAAGTAGCGCGCGATGAGCGTCGGGTCGACGCCGGCCCGCTCGCCGATCTCCCGGGTGGTGGTGCGGTCGTAGCCGCGCTCGGTGAAGAGTTCGCGGGCGGCCTGGAGCAGCTGCTCCCGGCTGCGGGCGGCGTCACGGCGGCGGGCGGGCTTGGCGGGTGGTTCTGTCACCGGGCCACCGTACGCTCCGGCCGGGGCGTCGGGAGGAGCGGCGCGGGGGCCGCCCGGCGCGGCAGCACGACCGCCACCAGCACGGCGGCGGCCGAGACCGCGCAGCCGATCAGCGCGGCGACGGTGTAGCCGGAGCCGCTGGGCAGCAGCTCGCCGGGCAGCGTCCGGGCCTGGAGGACGGCGGCGCTCAGTGCGCTGCCGGTGGAGTAACCGACGTACCGCAGCACCTGGTTGAAGCTGATCGCGCTGCCGGTCTCGCCCGCCGGGACGGCGCTGACGATCAGGCCGGGCATCACCGCGAAGGTGCAGCCGACGCCGAACCCGGCGATGCCCATCACCACGAACAGCTCCCAGAAGCTGCTCCGGGCGAGCGCGAAGACCAGCAGCGAGAGCAGGCAGATCAGGCAGCCGATCGGCAGCACCAGCGCGGAGGAGGTACGGCGGGCCAGCACCGGCACGGTCCTGCTGGCGAGCACGCTGGCGGCGGAGAACGGCAGCAGCACCAGGCCGGTGACGACGACGGAGGTACCGAAGCCGTACCCGGCGGTGGTCGGGGTCTGGACGAAGCGGGTGACCAGCGAGATCAGCAGGTACATCGCGATGCCCGCGATCAGGCCGGTGACGTTGCTGGTGAGCACGGTGCGGTGGCGGACGAGACGGAGGTCGACGAGCGGGTGCTCGGTGCGGAGTTCGTGCAGCGTCCAGCCGACGAGCAGCAGCAGTGAACCGGCGGCGAGCGCGAGCAGGCCCGGCGAGGCCCAGCCCCAGGTCTCGCCCTTGCTGAGCACCAGCAGCAGCCCCGCGAGGGCGAGGCCCAGCAGGACGGCGCCGAGGGTGTCGAGCGGGCGCGGTGCGCGGTCGCGGGTGGACGGGAGGACAAGGGCGGTGGCGGTGAGCGCGGCGGCGGCGATCAGGGCGGCGAACCAGAAGCCGCCGTGCACGCCGAACGCCTCGGTGATCAGCCCGGTGAGCGGGTAGCCGAGGCCCACCCCGGCGACGGTGGTGATCGAGAGCAGCGCGACGGCCGGGCGGGCCCGGTGCTCGGGGAGGCTGTCGCGGGCGGTGGCGATGGCGAGCGGCGTCAGGCCGAGCCCGACGCCTTGCAGCCCCCGGCCGACGACCAGCCAGCCGAAGCCGAGCGGCAGCGCGGCGAGCACGCTGCCCGCCAGCACGACGGCCGACCCGGCGAGCACCACCGTGCGGCGCCACGGCCCGTCGCCGAGCCTGCCCATGGTGGGCGTGGCGACGGCGCCGACCAGCAGGGTGATGGTCAGCGACCACTGGGCGCCGGAGAGCGAGACGTGGTCGAGCACGGCGATGGTCGGCACCAGCGGGGCACCCAGGCTGCTGATGACGGCGACCACCAGCCCGAGGAACACCAGGACGGGCACCAGGGCCCGCTGCCTCCACTGCGTCTGCTGCGCCTGCGCTGCCCGCTCCGTCTGCTCCACGACCGGGAACTCCCTGCTTGTCACCAGGCGATGTCTTCGCTTGATGACAAACATACAGCCACACCGCAGCCGGTCCCAGGGGCGGTCCCCGGCTACTCGTGCGAGCTCCGCCCGCGCGCCGGTTCACCCCGGCGTACGGAGCCGGGCGCGCGCCGGGCCGGATGATCCGCGCGCGGCGCGGAGGAGAGCTGCCAGGGCACGCTGATCACCATCACCCCGGGAGTGAACAGCAGCCGGCTCTTCAGCCAGAGCGCCGACTGGTTGTGCAGCACCTGCTCCCACCAGTGCCCGACGACGTACTCGGGGATGAAGACCGCCACGATGTCCCGGGGGCTGGTCCGCCGGATCGAGCGGACGTACGCCACGATCGGCTTGGTGATCTCCCGGTACGGCGAGTCGAGCACCTTCAGCGGCACCCGGATCTCGTACGTGCCCCAGAGCGCCTTCAGCGTCTCCGTCGACTCCTTCTCCACCGAGACGGTCAGCGCCTCCAGCGTGTCGGGCCGGAAGGCCTGGGCGTAGCCGAGCGCCCGCAGCGTCGGCTTGTGCAGCTTGGAGACCAGCACGATGCCGTGCACCCGGGCCGGGCGGACGGACTCCGCGCGCGGGTCGTCGACGGCCAACTCCTCGGCCACCGCCCGGTAGTGGCGCTTGATGCCCCGCATCATCAGGAACAGCAGCACGGCGGCGACGACCGCCAGCCAGGCGCCCTGGGTGAACTTGGTGATCAGCACGATCACCAGCACCAGCGCCGTTACGCAGGCCCCGAATCCGTTGATCACCCGGGAGCGGTGGGCGGCCCGGCGGACGCCCGGGTCGGTCTCGGTCGCCAGGGTGCCGTTCCAGTGCCGGACCATGCCGATCTGGGAGAGCGTGAAGGAGGTGAAGACCCCGAGGATGTAGAGGTGGATCAGGCTGGTGACGTTCGCGCCGTAGAGCCAGAGCAGGCCACCGGCCACCACCGCCAGCGCGATGATCCCGTTCGAGAAGGCCAGCCGGTCACCCCGGGTGTGCATCTGCCGGGGCAGATAGCTGTGCTCGGCGAGGATCGAGGCCAGCAGCGGGAAGCCGTTGAAGGCGGTGTTCGCCGCCAGGATCAGCACCAGCGCGGTGACCGTCTGGATGTAGTAGAAGAGCACGCTGTGGTCGCCGCCGAAGACGGACGCGGCGAGCTGGGCGATCACCGTCTGCTCCGGGGCGCCGCTGCACTGCCCGGGGAAGCCGGTGAGACGGCAGGCGTCGTCGGTGATGTGCACCTTCGCGGTGAGCGCGAGGGCGGTGATGCCGACGAACATCACTACGGCGGTGATGCCCATGACCGACATCGTGGTCGCCGCGTTCCTCGACTTCGGCCGTCGGAAGGCCGGCACGCCGTTGGAGATCGCCTCGACACCGGTCAGCGCCGTGCAGCCGGAGGCGAAGGCCCGCAGCCCGAGCATCAACAGCCCCAGCCCCGCGAGCGTGTCCTTGCCCTCCTGCGGCACGATCCCGTACACCGCGCTGGCCGCCACCGGCCCGTGGCCGAAGGCGATCCGCACCAGGCCGGTGGCGACCATCAGCACGATGCCGCCGATGAAGAGGTACGTGGGCGCCGCGAAGGCATTCCCGGACTCCCGCACGCCGCGCAGGTTCATCGCCGTCAGCACCGCGACGAAGCCGACCGCCAGCGCGACCCGGTAGTCGGCCAGCCGGGGCAGCGCCGAGATGATGTTGTCGACGCCGGAGGCGACCGAGACCGCGACGGTCATCACGTAGTCCACCAGCAGCGAGGCGGCCACCACCAGCCCCGGGTTCGCCCCGAGATTGGTCGACACCACCTCGTACGACCCACCACCGCTCGGGTAGGCGTGCACCACCTGACGGTACGACAGCACCACCACCGCCATCAGCGCGACGACGCCGGCCGCCACCCACGGGGCCAGGTAGAGGAACGCCGTCCCGCCGACGGTGAGCACCAGCAGGATCTCCTGGGTGGCGTAGGCCACCGAGGAGAGCGGGTCGGAGGCGAAGATCGGCAACGCCAGCCGCTTGGGCAGCAGCGTCTCGCCCAGCTCCTCGCTGCGCATGGCCCTGCCGATCACCAGACGCTTGATCACCTGCGGCACATTCAGCACATCCGCGAGCGTAAGCCGCAATCCACCCATTTCACCCAAGGGGCGCGGGTGAACTTCGCCGCGACCGGCCCATTGTCGGTCAACAGACCGTCACCCGACACGCCGTCAGCCGCCGAACCACGCTGCCGCGTCGAGACCGAGAGCCCCGCGCGGGGTCACCGTGGCGAGGTCGTCCTCCAGCTCGGCGAGGCGTGACTCGCCGAGCTGGGCGGCCCAGCGGGCCCGCAGCTCCGAGAAGATCACCGCCGAACGGCCGAGCATGTCCACCCCCAGCGGGGTCAGCCGGACGAGCTTGCGCCGCCCGTCCGTGGGGTCGTCGGCCCGCGCGACGTAGCCGAGTGCTTCCAGCCGGTCGACGGTCTTGCCGGCGGCCTGCTTGGAGACACCGAGCCGCCGCCCGATCTCCGTGGCCGTGGCGCCGTCGAGGCCGACGGCCTGCAGCGCGAAGCCGTATGCCGGGCGCACCTCCGGATGACCCTGACGGGCCAACTCGGCGTGCAACTCGTCGATGAGGGAGCGGAATCCGGCGAAGAGCAGAAGTGGTAGCTCGTACCCGGGGCGCCCGGGGCGCTCAGTCACGGTCACCCCGACCCTTGCCGATATCGTCAATCTGGTTTACGGTTTCGTCAATCACATTGACGAGTTTACCCCGTCAGCACACCTGTCCAAGGAGCCCGGACGTGTCCCCCTTTGCTGCCCTGACCCCCGAGACCGCCCCCGCCGCCGCCCGCCGGGCGATGGAGGCCACCACCGCACACCTCGGCTACCTCCCGGCGCCGGTCGCCCGACTGGCCCACTCGCCCCAGCTGCTCGACGGCTTCCTCAAGCTCAGCGCCCTGTTCGAGACCACGACGCTCACCCCGCTCGAACGCGAGACCGTCATCATGACCATCGCGACCCGCAACGCCTGCCACGTGTGCGTGGCCATGCACACCGGCAAGCTGACCTCCCTCGGCGCGAGCCCGGCGCTGATCGAGGCCCTGCGCACCGGGCAGCCGCTCTCCGACCCGCGACTGGAGACGCTCCGCCGCTTCACCCTCGAAGTCGTCGCCACCTCGGGCGCGGTCGCCGACGCGCCGCTCAAGGCGTTTCTCGGCGAGGGCTACACCGCGCAGCAGGCCCTGGAGGTCGTGCTCGGCATCGGCGCCTACACCATGTCCACCCTCGCCAACCGCCTCACCCGGGCGCCGCTCGACCCGCAGCTCGCCGCGTTCGCCTGGGAGGACCCGACCGCCGACGCGTGAGGGTGACAGGTCATCAGATCGGGCGACGGGAATCCCGTGATCGGTTGACGCGGCAAGGACAAGGCCGCTTGAATGATCACCGTCCGTGTCTGATCAGCCACGCCCGGCACCCGCCGGAGGGCGGCCTGCGAGAGGGAGCTTCATGGGGATTCGACGAGCGTTCGCGGCGGTCGGGGCGGCGGCGGCCGTACTGGCCGGCACGGTGACGGTCGGGGCGGCACCCGCCTCCGCCGTGGGCGTCACGGCCACCAGAGCCACGACCGTGGCCCTGGACCAGTGCTCGGCGGAGTACTTCAAGGGCGACAAGCGGCTCGGCCCGGAGCAGCTGCCCGTCCTCGGGCGGGTCGGGGTCGAGCTCTGGGGCTACCAGCGCACCGGCCGGCTGTCGGAGCAGGCCTTCTTCGACACCTACTACGACTCGGCCGCCGGCTCCTGGAAGTACCCCCCGCAGAACGGCTACGTACTCACCCCGGACGGCAACCCGGTGGAGATCCAGCAGACCCTGCGCCCCGGCCAGCGGATCGACCGTTTCGGCAGCGAGTACGGCTCCTTCCTCGCCCCCGAGGGCCTGCCGTACGCGACCCGGTCGATCCCGCCGCAGAGCCTCGACGGCACCCCCGCCGCCGCCTGCAACTACCACGACTACCAGGTGCTGAAGCCCTTCACCGTCGACGCCGGCCCGATCGCGCCGTGGTTCGGCCAGCCCGGCTACGGCTGGCAGTACCAGCTGGACGCCGCCCTGCTGCCCGGCGGCCCGGAGCGGCTGAACGTCATGTGGCTCGTCGACAACGGGTACCTCTCCCGGGTCTCCTGACAACTCGGCGGATCGGCGGGCAGGTTCGGGCCGCACGGGCCTGTACCTGTCCGCCTGTTGCTGCTGATAATGCTCATGGCAACCGGGCCGACGGGCGGGAGCGGAGCATGGGGAACCACTCGGACATCGGGAGCTTGAGCCGTCGGACGGTGCTACGGACAGGGCTGCGGTCGGCGCTCGCGCTCGGCGTCGGCGCAGCCTGGTCCGGCTACGGCTCGGCCACGCCGGCCCAGGCCGCCCAAGTACCCGCCGGTACGGACTGGTTGGGTGCACTCGGCGCCGACACATACCTCTCGCGGCTGACCGTCCCCGGCACGCACGACACCTGCTCGCTCTACGGCGGCCCGATCACCCAGACCCAGACCCTCTCGGTGCCCGACCAACTCGCGGCCGGGGTACGGTTCTTCGACATCCGCTGCCGAGCGATCGACGGGGTGTTCGCGATCCACCACAGCTCGTTCTTCCAGCACATCTTCTTCGGCGACGTGCTCAACCAGTGCCAGGCGTTCCTTGCGCAGCACCCGCAGGAGACCGTCCTGATGCGGGTCAAGCAGGAGTACTCGACCGTCTCGGACCAGGACTTCGGCACGATCTTCGCCGGGTACGCGGCCGCCAGGCCCGGCCTGTTCTGGACGGAGGACCGCATCCCCCGGCTGGGCG
The DNA here is from genome assembly GCF_052076145.1 of Kitasatospora sp. McL0602. Taxonomy (NCBI): domain Bacteria; kingdom Bacillati; phylum Actinomycetota; class Actinomycetes; order Kitasatosporales; family Streptomycetaceae; genus Kitasatospora; species Kitasatospora sp. McL0602. The sequence goes on from NZ_CP197246.1 coordinate 1,310,778, forward strand.
AGGTGCGTGGCCGGGTGGTGGTGCTCGCCGACAACTCCGGTGTGCCCGGCATCCCTTGGGGCGGCGCGCGGACGGACATCGAGGACGACTATCAGATCGGCACGGTCTTCGAGATCGCCTCCCGCAAGTGGCCCGAGGTCTCCGCACACCTCGACGCGGCCCGAGCCGCGACCGACCCGCAGCGGCTCTTCCTCACCTTCACCAGCTCCTCCGGCTGGGGCCTCTGGCCCGCGCAGGCCGCCGACGCCATCGGCCCCCGGCTCACCGGCTACCTCGCCGGGCTCGACCACAACGCCCGCCCGGTGCTCGGTGTCGTGCCGATGGACTACGTCACCGCCGCCTCCGTCCGTCCGCTCTACGCTCTCAACTTCGGCGGCTGACCGGATGACCGGATGACCGGATGACCAGCCGACCGGCCGGCCAGGGAGAACAGGGAGAAGGGAAACCGATGGCGCAGCAGTTCGGCGACTACCAGCTGGAGATCTACCTCGGCGGCCTCGGCGGGGTGGTGCCCGAGCTGCCGATGAGCTTCGCGGAGCTCGCCGCACGGGCCGAGGCGGCGATGTCCCCCGGGCTGTGGTCGTACGTCGCCGGCGGCGCCGGGGACGAGCACACCCAGCGGGCGAACGTGACCGCCTTCGAGCAGTGGGGGCTGATGCCCCGGATGCTGACCGGCGCGGCGCAGCGCGACCTCTCGCTGGAGCTCTTCGGGCTGCGGTTGGCCACACCGCTCTTCATGGCGCCGGTCGGGGTGGTCGGGCTGTGCGCGCAGGACGGGCACGGCGATCTCGCAGTCGCACGGGCCGCCGCACGGACGGGCGTTCCGATGGTCGCCTCAACGCTCTCGCAGGACCCGATGGAGGTGGTCGCCAAGGAGTTCGGCGCGACCCCCGGCTTCTTCCAGCTCTACACCCCGGCCGACCGCGCCCTCGCCGAGAGCCTGGTCCATCGCGCCGAGGCGGCCGGCTTCCGGGGCATCGTCGTCACCCTCGACACCTGGGTCACCGGCTGGCGGCCACGCGACCTGAGCACCGCCAACTTCCCCCAGCTGCGCGGCCACTGCCTCACCAACTACACCAGCGACCCGGTCTTCCGCCGCTCGCTCGCCCAGCCCCCGGAGCAGGACCCGGCCGCCGCCGTCCGGCACTGGGCCGGCACCTTCGCCAACCCGCTCAGCTGGGCCGACCTCCCCTGGCTGCGCTCACTCACCTCCCTGCCGCTGATCCTCAAGGGCCTCAGCCACCCCGAGGACGTCCGCCGCGCGAAGGACGCCGGCGTGGACGGCATCTACTGCTCCAACCACGGCGGCCGCCAGGCCAACGGCGGACTCCCGGCGATCGAGACCCTCCCCGACGTGGTGGCCGCCGCCGACGGCCTCCCGGTGCTCTTCGACTCCGGCATCCGCAGCGGCGCCGAGATCGTCAAGGCCCTCGCCCTCGGCGCCACCGCCGTCGGCATCGGACGCCCCTACGTCTACGGCCTCGCCGTCGGCGGCGAGGACGGAATCGTCCACGTCCTCCGCTCCCTCCTCGCCGAGACCGACCTCCTGATGGCCATCGACGGCTACCCCACCCTCGCCGACCTCACCCCGACCGCCCTCCGCCGCCGCTAGCCCGGCCGGCCGGCCGGTCGGCCCGGTGGGACGCCGGGGCGCACCGATTCGTCACCTGATCTCCGCGAAACCCCCAGCCCAAGGCAGTGACGGAATCGAACGCCGGGGCGCTGGGCAAGTGAGATGAGGATCAACACAGACCCCGGCCCCGACACCGTCGTGCCCGGAAACCCCCCGGGTCGGCCGCCCCGACGGCTCACCCAGCCGACCGCTCCGGTCTTCGTGGACAGCTCCGGGCGGCGGCAGCGGCGCGTCCGGCGGCTCGGGCGCCTGCTCGCCGTCCCGGCCGTCGGCTACCTCGGGCTGCTCGTCAGCACCCTGCTCGGCGGGCCGACCGTCGCCTCCCCCTTCATCCCGCTGCCCGCTCCCCCGGCCTCGCAGGCGCCCGCACCGGCCGACAGCCGGTCGGCCGCGCCCCCCGTCGCCGCAGGCGCGGAGCCACCCGCCGCGCCCGACACCACCGCGACCGCCCACCGCAGCGCCGCAGCCCGGACGACACCCGGCCACCCGCCGGGCACCCCCGGTGCGAGCGCCGCACCGAGCGAACCGACCACCTCGGCCGCCCCGACGACCGGCACGACCGCCACGCCCGGCAAGCCCACCTCCCCACCGACCCCGGGCCCCAGCCGCACCCACCCGCCGCACCCCAGCCACCAGCCGTCACACACCTGAGCCCAGGCGGACGAAAGAGCACCCCCGTGTCCCACTCCCGCCGCAAGGCACCCGCCCGCGCCCGCGCGCTCACCCGCTCCGGACGCCGTGGCAAGGTGCGGCAACTGCCGCTGCGCACCCACTGGCTGCTGCTCACCACGCTGGTGCTGACCCTCTCGGCCGCGCTGCTGATCCAGGGCTACACCCAGCACATGTTCGGCTCCACCCCGGACGGCGCCGCCGACCACACGGGGTCGTCCGCCGCCGTGCCGAGCCAGGTCGCGCACGGCGGGCCGGTGATCGACAGCGCGGCCGACCCGGCCCGGACGGCCGCGCCCAGGCCCGGAACCATCGCGCTGACCTTCGACGACGGCCCCGACCCCCGCTGGACACCACAGATCCTGGACGTGCTGCGCCGCAACGGCGTGCACGCGACCTTCTTCGTGGTCGGCACCCAGGTCGCGGCCAACCCGGACCTCACCAGGCGGATCGTCGCCGAGGGCCACCAGCTCGGCGTCCACACCTTCAGCCACCCCGACCTCGCCGGGCTCCCCTCCTGGCAGCGGTCGATGGAGCTGCGCGAGACCCAGCTGGCGATCGCCGGTGCGACCGGCGTCACCAGCGCGCTGCTCCGCCCGCCGTACTCCTCCGGCAACGACTCGCTGCGTGACGCCGACTGGCAGGCCGTCCGGCAGGCGGGCCGCGAGGGCTACCTGACCGTCCTCACCACCCAGGACAGCGAGGACTGGAGGAAGCCGGGCGTCGACCGGATCATCGCCGGCGCCACCCCCGCGCCCGGCACCGGACAGGTGCTGCTGATGCACGACGCCGGCGGCGACCGCTCCCAGACCGTCACCGCCCTCACCACGCTGCTCCCCCGGCTCCGGGCGGCGGGCTTCCACTTCGCGACCGTCTCCGACGCCGTCGCCCTGCCCACCGCCAACCACCCGGCCTCCACCTCCGAGCACTGGCAGGGCCTCGCGCTGATCGGGGTGCTGCAGGCCAGCGGCTGGGGTCTGCGCGCGCTCGGGTGGCTGCTGTACGCAGCGGGCGCGATCAGCCTGCTGCGCGCCGTCGCCGTGCTGGTCGCCGCCCGGCGGCACCGCCGCCTCCGGGACGCGCCCTGGGGGCCGCCGATCACCGGCCCCGTCAGCGTCATCGTCCCCGCCTACAACGAGCGGGCGGGCATCGAGGCCGCCGTACGCTCGCTGCTCGCCTCCGACCACCCGGTCGAGATCCTCGTGGTCGACGACGGCTCGACCGACGGTACCGCCGACCTGGTCGAATCCCTCCGGCTGCCCGGTGTCCGGGTCCTCCGGCAGCAGAACGCCGGTAAGCCGGCAGCGCTCAACACCGGTCTGCGCGCAGCCTCGTACGAGCTGGTGGTGATGGTCGACGGCGACACCGTCTTCGAGCCCGACGCCGTACGGATGCTCGTCCAGCCGTTCGCCGACCCGAGCGTCGGCGCCGTCTCCGGCAACGCCAAGGTCGTCAACCGGGGTGGCCTGCTGGGGCGTTGGCAGCACATCGAGTACGTCATCGGCTTCAACCTGGACCGCAGGCTCTTCGACCTCGCCCAGTGCATGCCGACCGTGCCGGGGGCCGTCGGCGGCTTCCGCCGCTCCGCCCTGCTGCGGCTCGGCGGCGTCAGCGAGGACACCCTCGCCGAGGACACCGACCTCACCATGGCGCTCTGCCGCGCCGGTTGGCGGGTGGTCTACGAGGAGCGCGCCAAGGCCTGGACGGAGGCCCCCGCCTCGCTAGGCGCGCTCTGGAAGCAGCGCTACCGCTGGTGCTACGGCACCCTCCAGGCGATGTGGAAGCACCGCAGCGCGCTCGGACAGCGCGGCCAGTCGGGCAAGCTGGGCCGCCGGGGGCTGCTCTACCTGCTGATGTTCCAGGTGCTGCTGCCGCTGCTCGCCCCCGCCGTCGACGTGACAGCGGTCTACGGCCTGGTCTTCCTCGACCCGGTCCGGATCCTGGGCCTCTGGCTCGCCTTCCTGGCCCTGCAACTCGCCATGGGCGTCTACGCCTTCAGGCTGGACAAGGAGCGGCTCGGCCCGCTCTGGAGCCTCCCGCTCCAGCAGTTCGTCTACCGGCAGCTGATGTACCTGGTGGTCATCCAGTCCGTGGTCACCGCGATTGCCGGGTCCCGCCTGCGCTGGCAGCGGATGGAGCGCTACGGCTCGCTCCAGGTGCCCGCCGGGGCACCGGCGATGCAGCACGAGGAGGTGACGCGATGATCAGGCACCGGATGGCTGCCGTACTGCGGGCCTCCTACCTGCGCGGACGGACGGCGCTCGCCCGCTGCATCGCAGCCGGTGGGCGGCGGACCCCCTGACCCCGCCGGTCCGCTACGCCCCGGCGGTGTCGGGGCGGGTGAAGGGGCGGGTGAAACGGACCAGCTGGTAGACCGGGTCCGGCCGGGGGCGGTCCTGGTCGGGGAGGGCCTGGAGCCGGGCGCAGAGTTGCGGGAGTTCGTCGGTGCGGGCCGTCCAGGGGAAGCGGCCCGCGAGCAGCTGGGTACGCCAGGCGCGGGGAGAGCGGCCCTGGCCGAGGCCGGCGAAGGTGGTCCGGGCGGTGCGGGCCAGCCCGAGCCGGGTGGCCAGCTCCGTCAGGACGGGGAGCGCATCCGCGCGGGGCTCGGTGCAGGCCGCCCGGACGGGCACGATCAGGTCGGCGACGTCACTGTCGGGGACGAAGGCGGCGTCGTTCTTGTCGACGGTGGTGACGAGCGCGCCACCGGGGCGCAGGATGCGGGCGGCCTCGATGAACGCCGCCTGGGCGGTCGGGCCGTCCAGCAAGTGGAGCAGCCAGATCAGGACGGCCGCGTCGACCGACGCGTCCGCCAGCGGGAGACGGGTGGCGTCGGCGAGTTGGATGCGGCCGGGCAGGCGGGCGGCGGCGAGGGCCGCCATGCCGGGTGACAGGTCGACACCGATGACCTCCCGACCCGGGCGCCGCAGCCGGGTGGTGACGATGCCCGTACCGCAGGCGAGATCGGCCAGCACTGCGACGCCCGGCGGCAGCAGGGTCTCCAGGGCCTCGGCTGTCGCCTCGGCCCTGGCGTCCCCGCCCCTGGTCCGGTCGTAACTGGCTGCTTCGTCGTCGTAGTTCAGCACCCTCCCATCCTGCCGCAGGCCACCTCGGCGCCGGTCGGCCGGGGGCGCCGCTACACCGCTGCCGGGACGACCGTTAGGTAGCCCTGGGTCAGCTCCGGGGTGCAGGCGAGGCGGCGTTCGAAGAGGTCACGGAGGAAGCGCGGGGTCTGGTGGTAGCAGAAGACGGACTCCGCGACGCCGGTGAGGCCCGGGGTGTCGAGGAAGAGCGGCAGCTCACCGAGCAGGTAGCGACCGGCGGTGAGCAGCTGGGCGTCGCTGGGGGCGGTGCCGGGCGGGAGGCGGCGTTCGAGCACCCAGTTGCCCGCCGCCAGGCAGGCGGAGCGGAAGCCGGGATCGCTGTCGAAAAGGCACCGGGCCTGTTGGTGCAGGTCGGCGTAGCGGGGGTGGTCGGCCAGGGCGGTGGAGGTCAGCACCCGGGAAGCCGGGTCGGGGACGCCGAGTTCGTGCAGGGCCGTGGTGATCTTGTTGTGCAGGTGCTGGCCCTGCCTGCGGGCCTTGAACGCGGCACGCTCCGGCGGGTAGCCGACGGCTTCGAGGGTGTGGGCGGCCAGCGAGTCCGGCAGGAAGAAATGCACCTGGTCGAACGAGCCGAGCGCCCAGCGGGCGAGCTCGGCGATCCGCCGGGCGTGGAAGTAGCCGTTGAACGGGCTGATGCCGACACAGGCGTGCGCTCGCCGGGCGGCGAGCCGGGCACAGCCGGCCGTCAGCGCACGGACGGCGAACGGCGCGGCTGCGGGGGCGGAACCGCCCAGGGCAGGACCGTCCAGGGCGGGCGGGGTGTGGACTGCGGACGAGGTCATGCGGAGGCTCCAGGCTGTCGGGCCACCGACGGACGCCGGTGGCTGGCTTGCCGACGCGCGCGGGCAGGCGGCGTCGGCCCGTGGCCGGCGGGGTTGTCCCGTCCGGCCCGGGTGCAGCGCTGGTGCGGTCTCAGGTACGGCTCACGCAGATGCCCGTGAGGGTGGCGCGCCCGCCGCTGGGGCGCGGCGGTGGCAGCCCGGGGGCCACCCCGGCGGCGACCGACGGGCCATCGGCGGTGGCACCGGGCACCGGCCCGCCCTTCGGGCCCTCCGGCCCCTCGGGCGGGACGTGGCCCGGCGCGGCGTAACTCGCACCCGGCGTGGCACAGCAGTCGGCGGACGCGGGTACGGCAGGAGCACAGCGGGCCGCCGCAGCCGCCCCAGCCGCAGCCACCGGGAGCCCCGACCCGTCCTGGTGCTGCTGCGCCCGGTGGCCGTGGCACTCCCCCGGCCCGGCCCCGAGGAGTGCGAGCAGCCCGAGGAGCACGGCCGCCACGACGGCCGCTCCCCGACGCCTGCCCGGAACTCCCATATCAGGAACAACGCCGGGCTCCGGGCCGCCGTCCCCGACACCCCGTCATCCGATCAGGTGAAAACTCCCTGCCGCTCAGCACCCCCACCAGCCACGGCGAGCAGGGAGAATCGAGCGGTGAACGTTCCCGAGCCGCCCCTGGAGGCCTCCCCCGTGCACGAGCTGACGTACGCCGACATCGAAGCCGCCGCCACCCGGATCGACGGCCGGACGAGGCCCGTCGCGCTCGCGCCGACCGAACCGGGCGCGTTCGGCACCCCCGGGAGCGCGCAGGCCTGGCTGGCGTTGGAGTACCTCCAGCACACGGGCAGCTTCAAGGCCCGGGGCGCGCGGAACTTCCTGGCCGCGCACCGCGAGGCCGGGACACTGCCGGGGGCCGGGGTGACGATCGCCTCCGGCGGCAACGCGGGGCTGGCCTGCGCCTGGGCCGCCCGGCAGCAGGGCGTGCGGGCCACCGTCTTCCTGCCGACCACGGCGCCGCCGGTGAAGGTCGCCAAGCTCCGCTCGTACGGGGCGGAGGTACGCCTCGTCGGCACCGAGTACGCCGAGGCGCTGGCCGCCTGCGCGGAGCACTCGGCCGCGAGCGGTGCGCTGGCGAGCCACGCGTACGACCACCCGCTGATCGCCGCCGGGGCGGGGACGCTGCTGGGGGAGATCCGCGAGCGGCTCGCCGGGCTGGACACGGTGATCGTCTCGGTCGGCGGTGGCGGCCTGTTCGCCGGGGTGGCCACGGCCGCGCGGGAGCACGGGGTGCGGGTGGTGGCCGTGGAGCCGGAGGGCAGCCGGGCGCTCCACGCGGCCATCGAGGCCGGGCGGCCGGTCGACGTGCCGGTCGCCTCCGTCGCCGCGGATTCGCTCGGCGCCCGGATCACCTCGCGGACCGCGCTGGCGGCGGCGCAGCACGACGGCGTGCAGTCGGTGCTCGTACCGGACTCGGCGATCGTGGCGGCCCGTCAGGCTCTCTGGGACGACCGGCGGATCGCCGTCGAGCACGCGGCGGCCACCGCGCTCGCGGCGCTCACCCACGGCGTGTACCGGGCCGACGCCGGGGAGCGGGTCGCCGTGGTGCTGTGCGGCGCCAACACCGACCCGGGCGACCTGGGGGCCGGGTCAGACGTCGGCTGACCCGGCCAGTGCCTGGGTGAGCCACTCGACCCAGAAGGTCTCCAGCTGGATGCCCGCCTGCAGCACCATGTGCTGCAGGCGGTTCTCCGTCTCCACCTTCGCGGCGGGGAAGTCGCGCTCCTCGATCTCCAGGTACTCCGCCAACTGGGCGCGATGGAGGGCGAGATGGCGGCCGAGCTCGGCGTCGAGGCCGTGCATGCCGACTGCCGCCGCCGCGCGCAGACGCAGCAGCAGCGGGTCGCGGATGGGCTTCGGGTCCTGGGGTTCGCCGACCCAGGCCGTCAGTTCGGCGCGCCCGGCGGGGAGCACTTCGTACTCCTTGCGGCCGCCCCGGGCGGGTCGGCCGGGCACGGCGCGGATCAGGCCCGCCTTCTCCAACTTGCCCAGCTCGCGGTAGATCTGCTGGTGCGTGGCGGACCAGAAGAAGCCGATCGAGCGGTCGAAGCGGCGCGTCAGCTCCAGCCCCGAGGAGGGTCGCTCCAGGAGGGCGGTGAGGATGGCGTGCGGCAGCGACATGTGTCGCATCCTACGGTCCCCACCAGCCCTCCCGGGCGGGACGTGCGCCGGCTCAGAACGTGCGCTGGGTGAACCAAGTCGCCTGGCTGGACGGGTCGCTCAGGTCGACCGTAGTGCCGGAGAGGCGTCCGTCGGCGCCCCTGACCCCGGTGTAGCGGCCTACCGGCCCGTTGTTCCAGGTGATGGTGAAGTAGATGTGCTCACCGTCCACCAGTGCGCCGTCCTGGAGGGTGCCGACCATGTCGCCGGAGGTGGCGCTGCCGTAGAGGTGCCCGTTGCCGTCCTGCGACAGGTTGACCCGGGCGTTGCTGCCGTTGCTCTGGTAGAGATCCCAGACCCCGCCTGCGTAGAACCCGGCCGCCCGGACGGACTGCACCGCCCTCGGCGCGGCAGTGACAGCCGCTGCGCCCGCCGGGGCGGCGAGGCCGCCACCGGCGAGCGTGAGCAGGACCGCGACGGCTGTCGTGGTGAGCAGTTTGGGCGTACGGCGTGGAGCGGACATGTGCCCTCCCAGGGCGTCAGGCCGGTCGGCTCTGTCAGGTCGTGCACGAAACCTCGCAGGCAGGACTACCCGTCCGCTCGGCGCCGAACCTCGCGTTCACTCGAACGAGTACCTGCGGCCCGAGCTGCCAACTGCCCCGCCGGGTCAGAACGTTGCGGCCAGCCGGGTGCCCTGGTCGATGGCGCGCTTGGCGTCGAGCTCGGCCGCGACGTCGGCGCCGCCGATCAGGTGCGGCGTCAGGCCGAGGGCGGCGAGGTCGTCGTACAGGCCGCGGCGGGGCTCCTGGCCGGTGCAGAGGACGACGGTGTCGACGGGGATGAGCCGGGCCTCGCCGTCGACGGTGACGTGCAGGCCGTCGTCGTCGATGCGGTCGTAGCTGACGCCCGCGATGCTGGTGACGCCCCGGTGCTTGAGCTCGGTGCGGTGGATCCAGCCGGTGGTCTTGCCGAGGCCTGCGCCGATCTTGCTGGTCTTGCGCTGGAGCAGGTGCACGGCGCGCGGCGAGACCGGGCGGACGGGCTCGGCGAGACCGCCGGGGGTGCGGTGTTCGGTGTCGACGCCCCACTGCTCGAAGAAGGCGGCCGGGTTCTGAGCAGCCGACTTGCCGGGGTCGGTGAGGTACTCGGCGACGTCGAAGCCGATGCCGCCCGCGCCCAGCACGGCGACCCTCGGGCCGACCTCGGCCTTGTCCCGCAGGACGTCGACATAGCTGAGCACGCTGGGGTGTCCGATGCCCTCGATGTCGGGCGTGCGGGGCGTGACGCCGGTCGCGACGACGATCTCGTCGTGGCCGTCGGCGGCCAACGCCGCCGCGTCCACCATCGCACCGAGCCGCAACTCGACGCCGTGGCTGGCCAGTTGATGCCGGTAGTAGCGGAGGGTCTCGTCGAACTCCTGCTTGCCCGGCACCTGGCGGGCGATGTTGAGCTGCCCGCCGATCTCCTCGGCGCCGTCGTAGAGCGTCACCGCGTGGCCGCGCTCGGCGGCGGTGACGGCGCAGGCGAGCCCGGCCGGGCCGGCGCCGACGACGCCGATCCGCTTGCGGCGGCGGGTCGGTGAGAGCACCAGCTCGGTCTCGTGGCAGGCGCGCGGGTTGACCAGGCAGGAGGTGATCTTGCCACTGAAGGTGTGGTCCAGGCAGGCCTGGTTGCAGCCGATGCAGGTGTTGATGGCCTCCGGGGCGCCCGCCCCGGCCTTGGCCACGAACTCCGGGTCGGCCAGCAGCGGCCGGGCCAGCGACACCAGGTCGGCGCGGCCTTCGGCGAGCAACTGCTCGGCCAGCTCAGGGGTGTTGATGCGGTTGCTGGTCACCAGCGGGATGCCGACGGAGCCCATCACCTTCTTGGTGACCCAGCTGTACGCGCCGCGCGGCACCGAGGTGGCGATGGTCGGGATGCGGGCCTCGTGCCAGCCGATGCCGGTGTTGATGATGGTCGCGCCCGCCGTCTCGACGGCCTGGGCGAGCTGGACGACCTCGGGGAGGGTCGATCCACCGGGGACGAGGTCGAGCATCGAGAGCCGGTAGATCAGGATGAAGTCGGCGCCGACCCGCTCGCGGACCCGCCGGACGATCTCGACCGGGAAGCGCATCCGGTTCTCGTAGCTGCCGCCCCAGCGGTCGGTGCGGTGGTTGGTCTGCGCGGCGATGAACTCGTTGATCAGGTAGCCCTCGGAGCCCATGATCTCGACGCCGTCGTAGCCCGCGCTGCGGGCGAGTTCGGCGCATCGGACGAAGTCCTCGATGGTCTGCTCGACCTGCTCGTCGGTGAGCTCGTTCGGCACGAAGGGGCTGATCGGGGCCTGCACGGCGCTGGGCGCGACGAGGTCCTCGTGGTAGGCGTACCGGCCGAAGTGCAGGATCTGCATGGCTATCCGGCCGCCCACCGCATGCACGGCGTCGGTGACGACGCGGTGCTCGGCGGCGGCCGCCTCGGTGGTCAGCATGGCGCCACCGCCCCAGGGCCGGCCGGCCTCGTTCGGCGCGATGCCGCCGGTCACGATCAGGCCGACGCCGCCACGGGCGCGGGTGGCGTAGAACTCGGCCATCCGCTCGAAGCCGTTCTCGGCCTCCTCCAGGCCGACGTGCATCGAGCCCATGATCACCCGGTTGGGCAGCGTGGTGAAGCCCAGGTCGAGCGAGCTCAGCAGGTGGGGGTACGCACTCATCCAGCGCCTCCTAGGCGAAGTCGTCGCCCCACGGTAGGTCCGCACCCCCCACTTATGCAACAAGTTGCATAAGGTCCTGCCGAGGTCGTTACACCTCCAGGGCCGCCAGCAGCGCTGCGGCGAGCGGCGCCGAGGAGGCCGGGTTCTGGCCGGTGACGAGGTTGCGGTCGACGACCACGTGCGGGGCCCAGGGCTCGCCCTCGACGAAGTCGGCGCCGAGCTCGACCAGCCGGTCCTGGAGCAGCCAGGGGGCCTTGTCCGCGAGGCCCGCCTGGGTCTCCTCGGCGTTGGTGAAGCCGGTCAGCCGGTAGCCGGCGAAGGTCGGGCTGCCGTCGGGGCGGACCGCGGCCAGCAGGGCGGCGGGGGCGTGGCAGACCACGCCCAGCGGACGGCCGGAGCCGAGCGCCGCCGTCAGCAGGGCGCCGGATTCGGCGCTCACCGCGAGGTCCTCCATCGGCCCGTGCCCGCCGGGGTAGAAGACCGCCGCGTAGTCGGCGAGGGTGACCTGCGCCAGCGTCAGCGGGCTCCGCAGCTCGGCGGCCCCGGCCAGCACCTCGGCCGTCTCGGGGGTGGCGCTCGCCGGGTCGGCCGTCGGCACCACACCGCCCGGGGTGGCCACCACCACCTCGTGCCCGGCCGCCGTGAAGGCCTGGTACGGCGCCACGAACTCCTCGGCCCAGAAGCCGCTCGGGTGCTTGCTGCCGTCCTTCAGCGTCCAGTGGTCGACGCCCGTCATCACGAACAGGATCTTCGACATGCCGTCTCTCATCTCACTCGGGCTCTCGCGTACCCCACGAACCTAGGCCCCCTCAGCCATCCGGCTCCAATAGGCTCGACGACATGAGCCATCAGGATTCCGATGGGACGACGGACGGGCCGACAGCCGAGCCGCCGCCCGCCCTCGACCTCACCCAGCTGCGCACCTTCCTCGCCGTGCACCGGGCCGGCTCGTTCACCGGCGCGGCCCGCCTGCTCGGGCTCTCGCAACCGACGGTGACCGCCCAGATCCGCGCCCTGGAGGCCCGGCTCGGGCGCGAGCTGTTCGAGCGCCGGGCGCGTGGCGTGCTGGCCTCGCCGTACGCGGACGATCTGGCGGCGCAGGTCGCCGCGCCGCTGGACGCCCTCGCGGCGGTCGCCGACCGGGGCGGGCCGGACGGCGCCGGGCCGGCCGAACCCGTCCACCTCGCCGGGCCCGCCGAGCTGCTCTGCACCCGCGCCCTGCCCGCGCTGGCCCCGCTCGTGGAGCGCGGCGTACGGCTGCGCATCAGCACCGGCCTGAGCGACGAGCTGCTGGACGGGCTGCGCGCCGGGCGGCACGACCTGGCCGTCGCCACCTCGCGCCCGCGCGGGCGGACCCTGCTCGCGACGCCGCTGGGCGACGAGGAGTTCGTGCTGGTCGCCGCCTCCGCCTGGGCCGCCCGGATCGGGCCCGACCGGGTCCGCACCGAGGGGCCGGCCGCCCTGCGCGGCGTCCCGCTGGTCACGTACGCCGAGGACCTGCCGATCGCCCGGCGGTACTGGCGGCACGTGTTCGGGCTGCGGCTCAGCTGCCGGGCCGCCGTGGTGGTGCCCGACCTGCGGGGCGTGCTCGCCACCGTGGCCGCCGGGGGCGGGTTCTCCGTGCTCCCCCGCTACCTCTGCCAGGACGAGCTGGCGGACGGCAGGCTGGTCGCCCTCCTCGAACCGGCCGACCCGCCGATCAACACCGCCTACCTCGTCCAGCGCCCCGGCCCGGCGGGCAACCCGCACATCGCCCTCGTCCGCGCCGAGCTGCTCCGCGCGGCCCGGCACTGGTGACCACCGGCTAACCCCGCAGCCGCTCCAGCCACTGGGCGGCCGCCGCGAGCAGCAGGTCCAGCGCCAGCGGGTAGGCCGAGCGCGGCATGTCGGCGATGAGCAGGTGGGCGGTGGCGGCGATGTTCGGGTGGGTGTGTGCGGGGAGCTGGGCGTAGCGGGCGTCCCAGACGGCGCTGTCGGCCTCGCGGGCGGCCTCGGGCAGGGCGTCGGCGGCGGCGTCCAGTATGGCGTAGCCGAGGCCCTGGTCGACGAAGGCGTGGTAGATCCTGACCGCCTCCGGGTCGGGGAATCCGGCGCGGCGCAGCACGCCGAGGATGCCCTCGACGGCGTTCATCTCGTTGTGGCGGCCGGTGGTGCGGTACCCGGCGAGGCGGGCGGCCTGCGGGTGGGCCCGGTACGAGGCGTGGATGCGCAGGCCGATCGCGCGCAGGTCGGCCTGCCAGTCGCCGGTGGGCTCCCAGCCGCGCTGGGCCCGCCCGATCAGCTCGTCGGCGACGGCGAGCAGCAGGTCGTCGGCGTTGCGGAAGTACCGGTAGAGCGCGCTGGGGTCGGCGCCGAGGGCCAGGCCGAGGCGGCGTACGGTGAGCGCCTCGGCGCCGTGCTGGCCGATCAGCCGCAGGGCGGTCTCGACGATGATCTCCTCGGAGAGCACCGTGCCGGTCTTGGTCGGCTTGCGGCGCCTGCGCTCGGGCCCGGGTACGACTCGTTCACTCATCGGAGGACCACCCCTTCGCCGCCCGCGCACCGGTTTCGAGGCCGGGCACACCGCGTCTTCGACGTCCGTACACCGTGCGACGTGCCGCCACCTTATGTCAACGGCGTTGACGCGTGAAGGCCGCCGGGAGTTTCATGTCCACCCACCGGGGCCGTGACCAGGCCCCTCGGGTCAAGGTGGTGGGTGCGTTGAGAGCAGAAACCCAGGGCGCGGCGAGAACCGGCGGCACGACGGCCGGTGGCACGCACACGACGATGCACAAGTCGCTCGGTGTGGTGGACGGCGTGGTGCTCGCCGCGTCCAGTACGGCAGCGACCTCCAGCATCGGCATCGGCCTCGGGCTGATCGCGGGCGTGGTTGGGCTGCACCTCCCGGCGATCATGCTGGTGTCCTTCCTCCCGGTGCTGGCCATCGCCGGGGCGTACGGACGGCTCAACAGGGTCGAGCCCAACGCGGGCAACGCGTACACCTGGGTCGGCCGCTCGCTCAACCCCTGGCTCGGCTTCCTGACCGGCTGGGTCAACGTCGTCGGCACCGTCGTCTTCCTCGCCTACACCACCACCGTGACGGGCTCGGCGCTGCTCCAACTCGCGGGCCAGGCAAGCCTGCACAGCATCGGCGGGCTCGCCCTCGACCCGGATTCGACCTGGCAGTCGACGCTGATCGGCCTGTTCGTGCTGGTCGGCGCGACGCTGATCGCCATCCGGGGCGTGGCGTTGGCGACCCGGCTCCAGAAGTACCTGCTGATCTTCGAGTACGCCGTGCTGCTGGGCTTCTGCGGCTACGGCCTGTTCGCCGGTGACCAGCCCTTCTCGCTCTCCTGGTTCGACCCGTTCGGCATCCCCTCGCTGAGCGCGCTGGCCCAGGGCATGGTCCAGGCGGTGTTCTGCTACTGGGGGTTCGAGGCGGTGTTCACCGTCGGCGAGGAGGTCCGCGACCCGCGTGACGCCTCCCGGGGCGGCATGATCGCGCTCGTCACCGTGCTCGGACTCTTCCTGCTCGCCTCCACCGCCTTCCAACGCGTGCTCCCGATCGACGAGTTGGCCGGCAACGGCGCCCACGGCCTGACCTTCTTCGGTGAGCGGCTCGCCCACCAGCCGCTGGCCGCCCTGCCGTTGGTCGCACTGACGCTCTCCGCCGTCGCCTCGCTCCAGGCCAACGTCATCCCCTCCGCCCGTGGGATGTTCGCGATGGGCCGCGACCGCACCGTCGGCCCGGTCTGGACGCGCATCCACCCCCGCTACGCCACCCCCGTCGCCGGGACCCTGCTGCTCACCGCCATCGCCGGCGTCATCTCACTGGGCACCCTGGTCATCCCGACCGTCACCGAGCTGATCAACGCCGCCGTCAACGGCATCGGCATCGTCGTCGCGCTCTACTACGCGCTCACCGCCATCGCCGCCGCCGTCCGCTTCCGGGGCCTGCTGCGCACCGCCCCGCTGGAGGCCCTGCGGGCGGTCGTCGCCCCGCTGCTCGGCGCGGTCGTGCTGCTCGGCGTCGGCGGCTACCTCGCCTGGACGTTCTACGACTCCGCCGACCACTTCGAACTCAGCGCCGACAACGGCTGGTTCCAGCTGCTCTGCCCCGGCCTGATGATCGCCAGCGGCCTGCTGGTCGCCGCCTGGGCGCGCTACGGCCGCCGCTCGGAGTACTTCGTCACCGGGCGCGGCACCGACGCCGAAGCCGGTGACCTCCTCCCCGGGGTCTGACCCCCACCCCCAGCATTTCGACGCACTCTGGAGCACCACCATGAACCACGCCGACCTCGTCTTCACCGACGGACCGGTCTTCACCGCCGACGCCGCCCGCTCCCGGGCCACCACCCTCGCCGTCACCGGCGACCGGATCACCGCCGTCGGCCACGACGAGGTCCGCGAGCTGATCGGCCCGGACACCGAAGTCGTCAGCCTGGCCGGCAAGCTGCTGATCCCCGGCTTCCAGGACTCGCACATCCACGCGGTGTACGGCGGGGTCGAGCTCGGCGAGTGCGACCTGAGCGGGACCACCGGCCCGGACGAGTACCTGCGGCTCGTCCGGGCGTTCGCCGACGCCCACCCGGAGCGGGCCTGGATCACCGGCAGCGGCTGGTCGCTGGAGAGCTTCGAAGGCGGCCTGCCCACCCGGCAGTTGCTCGACAGCGTGGTGCCCGACCGGCCGGTCTACCTGCTGAACCGTGACCACCACGGCGCCTGGGCCAACACCCGCGCCCTGGAGCTGGCCGGGCTCACCAGGGATACCCCCGACCCGGCGGACGGCCGGATCGAGCGCGAGCCCGACGGCACCCCCAGCGGCACCCTCCAGGAGGGCGCCACCGGGCTGGTCGCCCGCCTGGTGCCGCCGACCACGGCCCAGGAGCGGCTGGACGGGCTGCTCCGGGCGCAGGAGCTGCTGCACTCGCTCGGCATCACCGGCTGGCAGGACGCCCTGCTCGGCGTCTTCAACGGCCAGCCCGACCCCTCCGACGCCTACCTCACCGCCGCCCGCTCGGGCGCGCTGACCGCCCGGGTCAACGGCGCGCTCTGGTGGGACCGCGACCGGGGCTCCGAACAGATCCCCGAACTCGTCGCCCGCCGCGCCGCGTTGCGGCACGGGCGGTTCCGCGCCGACTCCGTCAAGATCATGCAGGACGGCATCGCCGAGAACTTCACCGCCGCCCTGGGCTCCCCCTACCTGGACGGCTGCGGCTGCGCCACCGGCAACAGCGGCCTCAGCTTCGTCGACCCGGCGGCCCTGCGGGAGTACGTCACCGAGCTGGACTGGCTCGACTTCCAGGTGCACTTCCACGCGCTCGGCGACCGCGCCGTCCGCGAGGCCCTCGACGCCGTCGAGGCCGCCCGCCGCACCAACGGCCACCGCGCGACCCGGCACCACCTCGCCCACCTCCAGGTGGTCGACCCGAGCGACCTGCCACGCTTCGCCCAGCTCGGCGCGATCGCCAACATCCAGCCGCTCTGGGCCGCCCACGAGCCACAGATGGACGAGCTCACCATCCCCTTCCTCGGCCCCGAGCGCGCCGCCTGGCAGTACCCGTTCGGCTCACTGCTGCGGGCCGGTGCCACCCTCGCGGCAGGCAGCGACTGGCCCGTCAGCAGCCCCGACCCGATCGCCGGCATCCACGTCGCCGTCAACCGGCTCGAACCCGACGCCGACCACGACCGGGTCTTCTACCCCGAGCAGCGCCTCGACCTCACCACCGCCCTCGCCGCCTACACCGCCGGCTCCGCCCACCTCAACGGCTACGACGACGCCGGCACCCTCCGAGTCGGCCAGCTCGCCGACCTGGTCGTCCTCGACCGCGACATCCTGACCGCACCCGCCGCCGAGATCGCCACCGCCCGGGTCGAGCAGACCTTCGTCGGCGGCGCCCGGGTGTACAGCCGGAGTTGAGCGGTCGGCCGGGGCGACGAGGCCGTGAGGATCCTCGTCGCCCCGGCGCGCCCGGGGGGCGGTGGATGACCGCAGATCGACGGACCTCACAATTACTCGGTATGCGGACCGCCAGACAACAGACCGACCCGACCCCCTCCCACCTGCGGGCACCACGCACCCGCGTCCCGGCGGCGGCGTGGGCCGTGCTCTGCTGGCTGCTCAGCCGGGCCGTGCTCGTCGCCGGCGCGCTGAAGATCGGGCCGTTCGCCACCGACGACCCGCTCGACTACTCGGTCTCGCACGTCTACCACGGCTGGTTCGACGTACTTGCCTCAGGCCGCTTCCCGGTCGGCGACGTCACCTGGCAGTACCCGCCCGGCGCCGCCGGGGTGATCCTCGCCCCCGGGCTGGTGCCGTTCGTCGGGTACGACCGCGCGTTCGTGCTGCTCTGCGCGCTGTGCGACGCGGTGGTGCTGGCCGCCCTGGTCCGCGCGGGCCGCCGGGCGCCGGAGGGCGGCGGCCGCGCCGCCGGTCCGGCAGCGGCCTGGCTGTGGACGCTCGCGCTGCCGCTGCTCTGGACCGTCCCGTGGACCCGCTTCGACATCGTGGTGGCCGCGCTCACCGCGACCGCGCTGCTGGCCGGCGCCCGGCGCACCCCGCGCGGTGACGGGTGGTTCGGGGTACTGGTCGCGCTCGGCACGCTCGTCAAGGCGTGGCCGGTGCTGCTGCTGATCGGTACGGAGCAGGGCCCGCGCACCCGCCGGTCCTGGGCCGCCGCGCTGTCGGCGGGCGTGCTGGCGTCCGGCGCGGCCGTGCTGGCCGCCCCCGGGGCCTTCGACTTCCTGACCGCGCAGCGCGAGCGCGGCGTGCAGTTCGAGTCGCTGGGGGCGCTGCCGTTCCACCTCGCCCGGCACCACGGCTGGTCGGGGCGGCTCGCGGTGCACTACGGCTCGACGGAGTTCCTCGGCCCGTACGTCGGGCTGGTGACGGTGCTGAGCGAGGTCGGGACCGTGCTCGCGCTCGGCTGGCTGGTGTGGTGGCGGCTCACCTCGGACCTGCGGGGCGGGTGGGTGCTGCCGGACGCCGCGCTCACCGCCGTGCTGCTGTTCACCGTCACCAGCAGGGTGTTGAGCCCGCAGTACCTGGTCTGGCTGGTGGCGCTGGCGGCGGTCTGCCTGGTGCACCCCGGGACCTCGCAACGGCCGGTGGCCTACCTGGTGCTGGCCGCCTGTCCGCTGACGATGGCGGTCTTCCCGTTCATGGGCCGGGCCCTGGTCGACGGTTCACCGACCGCCGCCGGGCTGCTGGCCGCCCGCGATCTGCTGCTTCTGGGGGCGGCGCTGCTCTCCGCCCATCGGCTCCGGCGGGCCACCCGCCGCCCTCAGCCGCCCGTCACGACGAGCCCGCTCGCCCGCAGCGAGGCGACCAGCTCGGGCGCGGCGGTCGCGACCGAGCCCGCGTCGTAGGGCGGCCGGGGGTCGTACTCGACCACGAGTTGGATGGCCTCCGCGGTACGGTCACCCGCGATCCGGCCCGCCAGATGCAGGGCCAGGTCGATACCGGCGGAGACCCCGGCTGCGGTGGCGTACTTGCCGTCGAAGACGACGCGTTCGTCGCACGGCACGGCGCCCAGGGCGGCGAGCTGGTCGAGGACGGCCCAGTGCGAGGTCGCCCGGCGCCCGGCCAGCAGCCCGGCGGCCGCCAGCAGCAAGGACCCGGAGCAGACCGAGGTGGTCCAGGAGGTGGCGGCGTCCGCCGCCCGCAGCCACTCCAGCACCGCGCGGTCCGCGAGCAGCGCCTCGGTGCCCGGCCCGCCGGGGATCAGCAGCAGATCGGGGGCGGTCACCTCGGCCAACGGCCGCTCCACGGTGAGCACCAGACTGCCGAGGTCGCTGCGCACGGGCCCGGCCGCCACTCCGGTGAACACCACCTCGGCCCCGGGCAGACGACCCAGGATCTCGTACGGGCCGACGGCGTCCAGGGCGGTGAAACGGTCGTAGAGCAGGATCGCGATCTGCACGGCGGGGCTCCCTCGGTCGGCGGTCGGCACTGCCGTTCACCCTCGCAGCGGGCGCTGATGGCGGCAATGACGTGCTTCCCACCTTTCCTGCCCTCGCCTTCCTGCCCTCATGGGTGTCAGGCGATGGCGTCGAGGTAGTCCTCGCCGGGGAGCGACAGCGTCGCGAGGACGGCCGGGGAGCTGCCCGGCGGGGGCCACACCAGGGCGTGGGTGCTGCGCAGCCGGGCGCCGCGCAGGAGTTTGCCCCGGTAGGCGCCGGTGCCGAGGTCGACCCAGTCGAGGCCGCGCTCGGCGGCCAGGGCGAGTGGCTGGTAGACGGCCAGGTTGAAGTACGCGTAGGGGCCCGCGTCCTGGGCGAACCCGGCGGCGCGGACGTGCAGGGTGTCGCCCCAGGCATAGCAGAGGGCGAAGCCCGTGAGGCGGCCGTCGCGGCGTTCGAGCATCACCTCGCTCCAGTCGTCGAGGCAGCCGGCCTGCTGCTCCAGGTAGGCCGTCATCGCCTCGTCGGTGTCGTCCTCGCCGTACCTGCGCTGCAACCGGCCGAGCAGTGGCCCGGCTTCGCGGTAGCAGGTGGAGAGCCGGGCGCGGTGCACCGAGCCGCCCGAGGCGGCGAAGGCGCGGGCCTCGCGCTGCCACTCGCGGCGGCGCCGGGCCGAGCGCTCGGCCTCGACCGTCGCGACGGGGATCACCGCCTCGGCGGAGAGCGGGGCATACGAGGGGGTCGGCAGGCCGGGCGCGTGCTCGGCGAGGGCGGCCAGGCACTCCTCGGCGTGCGCCTGCGGCGCGTACAGCATGGCCATCGCCGCGGCACCCACACTCTGCGCCAACTCCCCGGCTGCCTCGAACAGTCGGGCGATCACCCGGGAGCGGCGCGGGCCGGGCAGGGCCGGGCCGACCAGCGCGCCGCCGTGGTAGCCGGCCCGGGAGCCGAGCAGCAGCAGCGGCATCCAGAGCGGCCGGTCGGCCTCTGCCCCGGCGCCCAGCCGGGGTACGGCGAGCAGGTCGAGCGGGTGGTACGCCTGGTTCATCGAGACGCCGGAGCCGCCGCGCCAGAGGTAGCAGGGCAGGGCGCCGACCACCGTGCCGTCCCGCTCCTCCGCGAGCAGGTAGCGGCTCTCGTAGTCCTCGGAGCGCTCGGCCCAGGCCAGCCAGGGGTGACCGAGGTAGACCGTGCGGTCGGCCGACAGCCGGGCCCAGAGCGCAGGTTCGAGTTCGGTGACGCTGCGGACGGACCGTACTCTCATCCGGCCGGCTCCCCCTCGGGCAGCGCATCCCCCTCGCACGGCCCGTCCCCCTCGTACAGCCCGTCCCGCTCGATCTCCCGGACGCGCCGGTAGTCGCGCTCGATCTGCCCGGCGTCCGCACCGAGCAGGTAGAGGTGCCCGGGTGAGCTGAACAGGTCGACGGTGCGCCGGACTTCGGCGCCGGCCTGCAGGGCGTCGACCGAGCCGCAGAGGTAGCTGGGCAGGGCGCGCAGGGCCTTGAGCGGAGCGGCGGCGATGTGCCCGCCGTGCGGGGCGATCAGGCAGACCACCCGCAGGCTGCGCCGCAGTTCGTAGTCGGTGCCCGGCAGCCGGGCGAAGCCGCCGGGGTCGGTGTAGGCGTCGACGGTGAGCGAGACCTGACTGTGGCCGGTGGCGGCGGCCGGGCCGCGCGAGGTGACGGAGCCCTCCAGTCGGGCGCCGACCTCGATCAGCACCGGGCCGCGCAAGGTGTGCATCACCTCGGCGTGCGCGGGGCCGTGCGCGATACCGAGGGCGTCGAGCACCCGCACCACATAGGCGGCCAGGGCCCGTTGGGTCTCGCCGACGGGCGGCAGCAGATCCTGGTGGTCGTAGACGACGGCGCCGTCCACGCTCGCGCGCTGCTCGCGCCAGATCTCGTGGACGTGGTGCCGCCCGTCCCGGCTCACGGTGTTGACGAAGTACTGGTCGCCGACCAGGAGTTCCTGGGCGAGGACGCGCTCGTTGAAGCCGCCCATCTGGTCGGTCCGCAGGTGGATGCGGTCGAAGGCCGCACGGGCCTCGCTCTCGTCGGCGCAGATCGCCACCGAGTCGGAGCCCGCGCTCGCCAACGGCTTGACCACCAGCGGCCAGTGGCCGCCCGCGTCGGCCCAGGCGAGCAGCTTCTCGATGTCGTCGGAGACGGTGCTCGCCGCCGCGTCCACCCCGGCCGCGCGCAGCGCCTCGACCATCGCGTACTTGTCGCGGCGCGAGGGGCTGAGCCGGGTGCCGTTGCCGGGCAGGCCGAGCCGCTCGGCCAGGTGGTCGGCCGCACTGACACCCCACTCGGAGCCGGGAATCACCAACGAGGGCTGATGGATAGCCAGTTCGGCGACCGGGTCGTCCACCGCGCCTGTGTCCACCACGGCCAGGTAGTCCTCCGGGCGGAAGGCCCGGCGGAGGGCGGGCGGCACCTCGCCGGGGCTGAACGCGGCGACGGCGCCCCAGCCGCGCCGGGCGAACTCCGGGGCCAGCTGCGCACCCGTCGAGACGGGGTCGACCACGACCACCACCGGGCGCCCGGAGGCCCCGGCGCCCGTCACTGGGACCACTCCGTCGGCACCCGGTCCCAGCGGTGGCGGCGCAGCGCGGCCATCAGCGTGTCCGGGAGCGGGGAGCCGTCGCTGACGGCCAGGTTGGCGCGGACGTGCTTCGGGGTGCGCATGCCCGGGATGACGGTGCTCACGGCGGGGTGCTGGAGGATGAACCGCAGTGCGAGCTCCGGCATGGTCATCCCCGCCGGCACGACCTGGCGCAGCCGCTCGGCCCGCTCCACACTGGCGGCGAGGTTGGCCGGGACGAAGTAGCTGTTGCGCCAATCCCCTTCGGGCCAGTGGGAGTCCGGGCTCAGGGTGCCGGTGAGGGTGCCCTCGTCGAACGGCACCCGGGCGATCACCGCGACGTCGTGCCGGGCGCAGACGGCGAACAGCTCGTCCTCGGGCGCCTGGTCGAAGATGTTGTAGATCACCTGGACGGCGTCGACCAGGCCGGTCTCCAGGGCGGCCAGTACGTTGGCCGGCTCCCAGCGGTTGACGCTGATGCCGACCGCTTCGACCAGGCCGCTGCGCTTCATCCGGGCCGCCTGGTCGAGCCACTCCTGCTCGCCCGCCCAGCTGTCGTCCCAGACGTGGTACTGCATCAGGTCGATCCGCTCGACCCCGAGGTTCTTCAGGCTGAGCCGCAGGTACTCCTCGACGTGGGCGTCGGGGAAGACCTCGGCGAAGCGCGCACCCCGGCGGGGCGGCCAGTTCCGGTCCAGCGGTGGAATCTTGGTGGCGAGCCGGAGCTGCCGGTCGGGGTGCTCCCGCCACAACTCCCCCAGCAGCAGCTCACTGTGGCCCCGGCCGTAGATCCAGGCGGTGTCGAAGAAGGTGCAGCCCTCGGCCACCGCGAGCCGCAGCGCCTCGCGCCCGCCCTGCTCGTCACCGCCCGTCCAGCCACCGGGGCCGCCACCGATGCCCCACATGCCGTAGCCGATCTCGCCGACTTGCCATCCAGCCCGACCGAAGCGACGAAGACGCACCGGTGGAACCCCTCTCGGACGTAGGGTCAATCGTATTGGAACAGTACAGGATTGACCTTGCCATGACCGTGAGGGGAGCACTGTGCAGTCCGCGCTTCGACACCAACTCCTGGTCGGTTTCCAGGGGCGCCGGGTGCCCTACCCCAGCGACCGGACGACCATCCATCTGATCGAGGAGCAGGCGCGGCGGGCACCCGACCGGCCCGCGCTGCTCCGGGACGACTCCTGCCTCACCTACGGCGGCCTCCTCGCACTGGCGGCGGCCTGGGCGGGCGAGCTGCGCCGCCTCGGGGTCCGCCGGGGCGACTTCGTACCCGTGATCACCGGCGGCGGGCCGGAGTTGGCCGTGGCGATGCTGGCCGCGATGAAGCTCGGCGCGCCGTTCGTCCCCGTGGACGACACCTGGCCCGAGCACCGCCTGCGCGAGAGCGTCGCCGCGCTGCGGCCCCCACTGGTGGTACGCACCGGGCCCGGCCCGCTGCCCACGCTCGGCCCACCCGCGCTCGGCCTGCCGGTGCTGCGCCTGACCGGCCTGGCGGCGCCCGGCTCCGGCGCACCGCCGGTGAGCCACGCGGCTCCAGGGGCAGGCGAGTTGATCTACGGCTTCTTCACCTCCGGCTCGACCGGCCTGCCCAAGTGCGCGCTCAACGGCCATCTCGGGCTGCTCAACCGCTTCCTGACCATGAGCCGCCGCTTCGGCACCGGCCCGGACGTGGTGCTGCAGAACAGCCGCCACGTCTTCGACTCCTCGCTCTGGCAACTGCTCTGGCCGCTCACCAAGGGCAGCCGGGTGGTGCTGCCACGCCGGGAGGGCATCCTCGACCTCACCCGGACGGTCGACGAGATCGCCCGGCACCGCGTCACGATGACCGACTTCGTGCCCTCGGTCTTCAACACCCTGGTGGAGCTGCTCGACGCCGACCCCGGCCTGACCGCGCGGCTCTCCTCCCTGCGGCACCTGCTGATCGGCGGCGAGGCGATCGACCCCGGCGCCGTCCGGTCCTTCCGCGCCCTGCTGCCGGAGGTCCGGCTCACCAACACCTTCGGCCCGACCGAGTGTTCGATCGGATCGGTGTTCCACGAGATCGTCGACGAGGACACCGGCGCGATACCGATCGGCCGCCCGATCGACAACACCTGCGCGGTGCTGCTGGACGACAGCGGACGCCTGGTCGAGCCGGGCCGGGTCGGCGAGATCCACCTCGGCGGGGACTGCCTCGGCGCGGGCTACCTGCACGACCCGGCCCGGACGGCCGCCGCCTTCGTGCCGAACCCCTTCCCCGAGATCCCCGGCTCCCGGCTCTACCGCTCCGGTGATCTGGCCTGGCAACGGCCGGACGGGCTACTGATGTTCGTCGGGCGGCAGGACCAACAGGTCAAGCTGGGAGGGGTGTTGATCGACCTGCTGGAGGTGGAGGCCGCCGTCGCCGCGCACCCCCGGGTGCTGCGGGCCCGCGCGCTCGTCCACGGCGAGGGCGATCTGCGCAGCCTGGTCTGCTGCGTCACCACCGACGGAGCCCCGGCCCCGACCCCTGCGGAGCTGGAAGCACACAGCCGCGCCCTGCTGCCCCCACACGCCGTCCCGCGCACCTTCCTGCCGCTCGACCGGATGCGGCTCACACCCAACGGCAAGACCGACCGCCGGGCGCTCGCCGAGCTGACCGCCGCCCACCTGGCGGGTCACGCCGGCACCGGGCCGCTCACCCCCGCCGAGCGGGCCGTCGCCGAGCTCTGGCAGAGCCTGCTGACCGACCTGCACCACGCCCTCCCCGGCCCGGATGCCGACTTCTACGCCCTCGGCGGCAGCTCGCTCACCCTCCAGCGGCTCTCCGCCGCCCTGCACCGCACCCTCGGCCTCCGCATCGCGCCCCGGCAGCTCGCCGCCGCCGCGACACTGCGCGAACAGGCCGCCCTGCTGAGCCACGGCGGAGCCGGGCCCGCCGACCGCACCCTGCTGCTCGCCGACCTGACCCGCACCGCCGACCTGCGGCCCGCCCCCGGCCCGCCGCCCACCGGGGAGCCGCGCACCGTCCTGCTCACCGGCGCGACGGGCTTCGTCGGCGCCCAGCTGCTGGCCGAACTGCTCGACCGCACCGACGCGGTGGTGCACTGCCTGGTCCGTACGGAGGACCAGGCAGGCCACCTCACCGAGCTCGGGCAGCCGAACGACCGGCAGCGGATCGTCCCCGTCCTCGGCGATCTCGCCCGGCCCCGGCTCGGCCTCACCGACCAGCAGTGGGCCCACCTCGCCACCCACCTCGACTCGGTGCTGCACAGCGGCGCACTCGTCAACCTGCTGCTCGGCTACCCCGGCCTGCGCGGGGCCAACGTGCTCGGCACCGAGGAACTGCTACGGCTCGCCACCACCGGCAGGCCGAAACGGCTGCACCACCTCTCCACTCTCGGCGTCTTCCCGAACGAGCCGGGCAGCGGGCCGGTACTGGAGGAGGACCACCCCGGCGAGACCCTGCCCGAGGACGGCTACGGCCGCTCCAAGTGGGCCGCCGAACGGCTGCTCGCCGCCGCCCGCCGACGCGGCGTGCCGGTGACCGTCCACCGGCTCGGCGAGGTCATGCCGCACTCCCGCACCGGCGCGGGCAACCGGCGCTCCCAACTCGATCTGCTGCTGCGCAGCTGCGCCCGCCTCGGGCTCAGCCCCCGTACGGCGGCCGTCACCGACTGGACCCCGGTCGACGAGGTCGCCGCCGCCGTGGTCGGCGCCCTCCGCGCGGGCCGGGAGAACGAGACCTTCCACCTGCTGCGGCCCGGCTCCG
This sequence comes from Kitasatospora sp. McL0602, assembly GCF_052076145.1. NCBI lineage: Bacteria > Bacillati > Actinomycetota > Actinomycetes > Kitasatosporales > Streptomycetaceae > Kitasatospora > Kitasatospora sp. McL0602. The sequence continues at coordinate 1,336,004 of NZ_CP197246.1, forward strand.
TCCGCCTCGACCGCGCCCTCGCCGCCCTGGGCTCCCTGGTGCCGCTGCGCCCGGTCGACTACCCCGACTTCCACCGGGCCGTCACTGCCGACGACCGAAGCACCGCCCTCCAGGCGCTCCTCCCGGACCCGTCGGCCGAACCGGACGGCCTGCGCAGCCTCTTCCAGGACGCCCGCACCCGCTTCTCCGCCAAACGCGGCACCGAACTGGCCGACTCCTGCGGCCTCCCCTGGCACCCCACCACCGACACCGAACTCCTCGCCTACGCCCGCCGGATCACGGCCTGACGCAACCGGCCGGCCACAGGGCTATCGAGAGCGCCGCCGGGTCGGCGCCCCTGCGGCCCAGAAGGCGACGGCGATCAGGACGAAGACCACCAGCGGTACGGCCTCCGTCGCCAGGTAGGTCCACCGTTCGGAGGGGGCCCAGCCGGACGGTGCGTAGCCGGGGCCGAACCAGTCGGAGCCGAGGCCGGGGAGGAGGAGCTCCACGGTGGCGAAGGCGATCAGGACGGTCAACAGCCAGCCCACCGCACGGGGGTACCGGACCCGGTAGGGGCGGGGGACGTCGGGGTACTTGCGCCGCAGGACCGGCAGGGCGGGGAAGATCCCGAGGTAGCTGAGCAGGGTGGTGGAGACCGCGAGCGAGAGCACCGCACCGAAGAGCTTGGCGGCATTGCCCTCGGTGAGCTGGTGGGCGAGCACCAGGACGCCGGTGGCGACCAGCCCGCTGAGCAGGTTGACCCGGACGGGGGTGCCGAGCCGTTCGGAGATGACGCCGAGCGCACGCGGCGCGGCGCCGTCGTAGCCGGAGACGGCCAGCGCCCGGTCGGTGCCCATCAGCCAGGCGACGCCGGAGGAGAGCACGGTGAGGATGAAGAGCGCCGCGCAGACGTCGCCGAGGGCCAGACCGGCGCCGCTGAGTGTCACGGCGCCGTCCGCCCCGGTGGAGCCGCCGTAGACGGTGAAGACCTGCCGCATCGCGTCGAGGAAGCCGCCGAGCCCGGTGACGGCCTTGGCGGGCAGGACGACCAGGATGCCGAGGATCGGCACGCCGTAGAGCAGGACGGCGAGGATGCCGCTGCGGAAGATCGCGAAGGGCACGTCCCGCTGGGCGTCGACCATCTCGTCGCCGGCGCTGTTGGGCAGTTCGAAGCCGACGAAGTTGAACATCAACACCGGTACCAGGGCGACGAATCCGGCCCACCCGGGGCTGAAGTCGGCGGCGCCGAAGCCGTGCACACCGTGCTGCGCGGCATAGGCCACCACCGTGACGGTGAAGAGCCCGAGCAGCACCAGCCGGGCCCAGCCGCCCAGTACCGGGATCCACTTGCCGATCCGGAAGGAGAGCACGGCGGCCAGGATGCCGAACCAGACGAACCCGAGGGTGAAGAGGTAGAAGCCGAGGGTGCCGAAGGGTCTGCCGTCCCGGAAGAAGGTGGTGAAGGCCGTCACCGCGGAGACCGAGAGGGTGCCGCCGAGCCAGACCGGGTTGGTGACCCAGTACATGAAGTTGTTGACGGCAGCGGCGAGATGGCCGAAGGCGAGCCGGACCCAGAGGTAGGGGCCGCCCTCCTGCGGGAAGGCGGTGCCGAGCTCGGCGGTGAGCAGGGCGGAGGGGACGAAGAAGACGACCGCGAGCACGATCATCCAGGTGAAGGCCTGCGGCCCGTGGGCGGCAACGGTGCCGATGGTGTCGAGGCCGACGAGTGTGCAGAGCAGGAAGAAGAGGATGTCGAAGCGGCCGAAGTGGCGCTTCAGCTTGCGGAGTTCGAGATCGGATTCGTCGGTGCGAAGGACCGGCGCGGCGAGGGGGGCTGAGGTGTCCACGGTGCAGATGCTGCACATCGGTGCGACGCCGCACAAGAAGGCGTCAGAATTTCCTCCGAAACAGCATCGGCGCCGAAGAATTTCTCCCGCAGAACCCTCGTTACGGACATGCCTGCTGAATGATCTATCGTCAAATAATCTTCCAACTTCCTTGCAATCATTAGTTCTTGACCGATCGTCCGGGATTCGGCAAGACTGACTCCTTCGAGCGACCCCGCACTTCGGCCACTCTCCTGGGAGTCCATCGCGTGAAGGTCAACCTCTACTACGCACCATTCCCCTCGCAGATGTTCCGTGGCTGCGACGAGCCCATCAACACCGAGCGGCCGCTGAATCCCAAGAGCGCCCTGCCGACACTGGCGACCGGCCTGCGGATGTTCTCCCGGAGCATGGGGTTCGACTGCGACATCGAGATCGTCGACATGCAGCTCGGCGGTCAGCGCGTCCCCTACAAGACCATCCCGTACGGCCCGCACCTGCTGGACTGCTTCCGCTTCGGCTCTCCGTTCGAGGACTACGTCGAGACCGTCAAGGACGCCGAGATCCACGGGCTGACTTGCAACTTCACCAACAGCGCGCAGATCACGGCGGATCTGGCGCAGTTCATCAAGAGCGTCAACCCGAAGGCGTTCGTGGTGGCCGGCGGCGTCGACCCGACGGCCCGGCCGCAGTACTACCTGGAGCGCGGCGTCGACCTCGTGGTGCAGGGCGAGGGCGAGTGGGTGTTCTCCCGGGTCGTCCAGGCCTGGGCCCAGGGCGGCGCCGAGGGCGTGTTCGGCGCCGCCGTGCCCAACACCGCGACCCGGGCCCGGACAACCCCGAAGGTCGACATGTCGCACCTCCTCGACATGAACACCCTGCCCCCGATGGCACTCGACCTCGTCGGCGACCTCTCCCGCTACACCGACACCGCCGAGGGCCCGCCGCCGGAGGGGGTCGGCAGCAACTTCATCTGCTGGGAGACGTCCAGGGGCTGCGCCTGGCGCTGCTCGTTCTGCACCGCCCCCTCCCGTGGCAAGTACCGCTACATGTCGCCCGCCGCCGTCGAGAAGCACCTCAGGTACTTCCGCTCGCTGGGCATCCGCACCATCGTCTGGCAGGAGGACAACCCGCTCTCCCGCATCCAGCAGAACGGCACCGGCCACTTCCTGTACGACAGCGGCCGGGAGGAGCTGCTGGAGATCTTCCGGCTGTGCCGCGAGTACGGCTTCGCCTGGGAGTTCGCCAACGGCATCGAGTTCGGCAAGTTCAGCCGGGGCGGCCACTTCGACCACGAGCTGGCCGAGGCACTGCTCGGCAACGACAAGTCGGCGGACGGCTGGACGGGCTGCTACCGGGTACAGATTCCGCTCGACAACATGAACATCGGCAAGAGCCGCTTCCCCAAGCTGCTCGGCTTCGACGAGCAGGTCGATATCCTGGCGACAATGCTCACCGACTACGGCGTGGGCCACCAGACGTACGACCTCTTCATCGGGTACCCGGAGCAGGACGCCGCCGCCATCGACCAGTTCAACGAATACTGCCTGCGGATCAAGGACGAGTTGGGAACCCTCGGCGGCTCGGCCTACCAGCCGTACTTCAACGTCTTCAACCTCTCGCTGCTGCCCGGCGCGCGGGACTGGACGACGCTGCACAATCTGCTGGCCTTCGACGTGGAGGCGGACCCGGAGGTGATCGGGATCTTCCTCTCCGCCATCGACACCCCGCACTTCAGCTACTGGGACATCTACCGGAAGCGGCTGGAGATGACCAACTCGCTCAACGACCGGGAGCTGCACCGTCTTTACGACGGCATCTACGCGGGCAGCGGTTCGATCGCCGGCCCGGGGGTGTGAGCGGCATGCGCGTCGACCTGTACTACGCCCCCTACCCCGGCCAGCGGTTCGCCGGGGAGGCGGAGACGATCAGCCCCGTCCGGGTGCTCAACCCGAAGAGCGCGCTGGCCACGCTCGCGGCCGGCACCCGCAGCTACCTCGCGCAGTGGGGGGTCGAGGCCCAGCTGCGGATCATCGACACCCAGGTGGACGAGGACGAGCCGGTGCTCTACAAGTCCTTCGCCTACGGGCCGCGCACCATCGAATGCCTGCGCTACGGCGGCCGGTTCGAGCGCTACGACGGCACGCTGCGCGAGGCCGACGTCATCGGCATCTCCAACAACTTCACCAACTCGGCGGGCTCCGTCGCCGACTTCGCCAAGCACGCGAAGGCCGTCAACCCGAACGCCCTGGTGGTCGGCGGCGGCATGGACGCCACCGCCCGGCCGGAGTGGTACCTCGACAACGGCTTCGACGTGATCGTCCAGCTGGACGGCGAGTACCTCTTCGCCAAGGTGGTCGAGGCCGTCGCCAAGCGGCAGCCGCTCAAGGAGGCGGTGTTCTGCCGGGAGTACCACGGCGGGCACATCGTCTTCGGCGGCCCGACCCTCAACCTCGACGAGCTGGAGCCGATGGCCCTCGATCTCGTCCCCAACTACCAGGACTACAACGACACCGGCGAGGGCACCCCGCCGCAGAGCGTCGCCACGCCGTTCATCTGCTTCGAGTCCTCCCGGGGCTGCTACCGCACCTGCTCGTTCTGTGCGACGCCGATGCGCGGCAAGTACCGCCACATGTCACCCGAGGCGGTCGAGAAGCACTTCGCGTACTTCCGCGAGATGGGCATCCGCAACATCCTCTTCCAGGAGGACAACATCCTCTCCCGGCTCCAGCGCAGCGGCCGGGGCACCATGCTGCACCGCAGCGGCCGCGAGGAGGTCTTCGAGATCTTCCGGATGGCCCGGGAGTACGGCTTCTCCTGGGAGTTCGCCAACGGGCTGGAGTTCGGCAAGTTCCTCGACCTGGGCAAGCCGGATCTGGAACTGATGGAGCACCTGTTCTGGAGCGACCGCTCCGGCGAGGAGTGGCGCGGCTGCTACCGGGTGCAGATCCCGTTGGAGTTCCTCGGCGATGACCCGACCGCCAAGTTCAACAAACTGCGGGGTTTCGAGGAGGAGTTGGAGATCCTCGACGCGATGCTCGGCTTCGGCGTCACCTACCAGACCTTCAACGTGCTGATCGGCCACGACGGCGACGACCGGGCGGCCATCGACCACTACCTGCGCCGCAGCCTCCAACTGCGCGAGGCGCTGCTCAGCCGGGATTCCCGGGTGGTGCCGTACTTCAACGTCTACAACCGCACCCTGCTGCCCGGTACGGCCGACTTCCGGGACAAGCACCAGCGGCTGGAGTTCGACATCGAACAGAACCCCGAGGTGATCAGTGTCTATCTCTCGCCGATGAACAGCGAGCATCTCTCCTACTACGATCTTCTCGACGAACGACTCCGCATGATGCGGGAGTTGAACGGCGACCTGATCGACCAGTACGACGGTATTCACCGCAAACCGCTGATCGAGACCAGCGGTTGACGCACGAGGAGTACGGAACGACGTGACGGCACCACCGCGCCGGCGGTACGGATTCGGCGCCCTGTGGCTCGGCCAGAGCCTCTCGCTGGCCGGCACCCAGGTCGGCATGCTGGCCATCCCGCTGGTCGCGGTGGTGTCACTCGGCGCGAGCGCCGGGCAGTTGGGGGTGATCGGGGCGCTGCGCTACCTGCCGTTCCTGCTCTTCGCACTGCCGCTCGGCCCGCTCGTCGACCGGGGAGACCGCCGACGGCTGATGCTGATCGCGGACGCCGCACGGGCGGTACTGGTGCTGGTCGTGCCGGTGCTGTACGCGGTGGGCCGGCTGCACCTGTGGTGGCTGTACGTCGTGCCGTTCCTGCTCGGCATCTTCCAGGTGCTCTTCGACTCGGCCTATCTCGCCTTCGTACCCCAACTCGTGGGCCGGGCGAGGCTGACCCGGGCCAACCGCAACCTCCAGGCCAGCCAGTCCGCCGCGGACCTCGGCGGGCCCGGCCTCGGCGGGCTGATCTGCGGCGCGGTCGGCGCACCTGCCGCCCTGCTGCTCGACTCGGTCTCCTTCGTCTGCTCGGCCGTCACCCTGGCGCTGATCAGGCCGGTGGCCCGGCAGTCCGTCGAGAAGCTGCCGCGCGGCAGCGCCCGGCAGACCGCCGCCGCCTGGTGGCAGGACGTCCGGGTCGGGCTGGTGTTCGTCTTCGGCCAGCCCGAGCTGCGGGCCCTGGCCATCGAGACGGCCGTGTTCAACGCCTGCGAGCAGGGTGCCCTGGTCCTCTATCTGGTCTATGCGGTACGGGAGTTGGGCTTCTCGCCGCTGCTGCTCGGGGTCTCCCTGGCGGCGGCGGGTGTCGGCGCACTGATCGGCACCTTCTTCTCCGAGGGCTCGGCCCGCCGGATCGGCCTGGGCCCGACCATCGTGGCCGGCTCGGCGGTCGGCTGCGGCGCGTACCTGCTGGTGCCCGCCGCAACGGGCAGCCGCCCGGCCGTCTTCGCCGTCGTGTGCGCGGGCTTCGCCCTCTCCGGTCTGGCCACCGGCGTCTCCAACGTGCTCCAGGTCTCGCTGCGGCAGACCCTCACCCCGGATTCGCTGACCGGCCGGATGACCGCCTCCTTCCGGTTCGTGGCGTACGGCACGGTGCCGCTCGGCACCCTCGCGGGCGGCGCGCTCGGCACCGCGATCGGGCTGCGCGAGGCGCTCTGGGTGATGTCCGGCGCCCTGCTGCTCGGGCCGCTGGCGATCATCTGTTCGCCGCTGCCCCGGCGGCGCGCGCTGCCGGAACCTGCGGTCTGACGGATGATCAACACGCCCTGCCGGTAACGTGTTCGACCCACCGGCGCCGATAGAATCGCCACGACTGAACCGACTGCACGGCTCTCGGAAGGACGCACGGTGGACAGGTTTCGCTACCACGACGGAGTGCTGCGTTGCGAGGGGGTGGACCTGGAGGCGTTGGCCGTCGAGCACGGCACTCCGACGTACGTCTACTCGCGCGACACCTTCCGCACCCACCTCGCGGATCTGACCGCCGCCTTCGCCGAGTTGGACCCACTGGTCTGCTACGCGGTGAAGACCTGCAGCAACCTGCACCTGCTGCACGAGCTCGGCGCGGGCGGCGCGGGCGCCGACGTCGTCAGCGGCGGCGAACTCCACCGGGCCCTCACAGCGGGCATCCCGGCCGAGCGGATCGTCTTCGCCGGGGTCGGCAAGTCCGAGGAGGAGCTGCGCGAGGCCGTCGCCGCCGGGATCGCCTGTGTCAACATCGAATCCGAGTCCGAGCTCGAACTCCTGGCCCGCGTCGCCCAGTCGATGGGCCGCACCGTCCGGGCCGCGATCCGGGTCAACCCCGACGTGCAGGGCCACGGCACCCCCGAGAAGACCACCACCGGCACCAAGGGCAGCAAGTTCGGCATCGACCTGGAGCGGGTGCCCCGGCTGTTCACCCGCGCCGCCCTCTTCGACCACGTCCGCCTGATCGGCGTGCACGTGCACCTCGGCTCGCCGATCTACTCCCCCGAGCCGTACGTCACCGCGCTCACCCGGGTGCTGGAGCTGGTCGACAAGCTCCGGGCGGACGGGCACGAGATCGAACTCGTCAACATGGGCGGCGGGTTCGCCGCCGAGTACGAGACCGGCGTCGCCCCCGGCTGGGGCGCCTACGCGAACGCCATCGTGCCGGTCCTCAAGCCCTTCGTCGAGGGCGGCGGCCGGGTCGTGATGGAGCCCGGCCGCTCGATCGCCGCCAACGCGGGCGTACTGCTGACGCGGGTGCGCTACCTCAAGGACGCCGGGCCGCACCGCGTCGCCATCGTCGACGCCGGGATGAACAACCTGATCCGCGCCGCCCTCTACGACTCGTTCCACTTCATGTGGCCCGTCCGCCCGGCCGACGGCCTGGTGCCCCCGGGCCGCGCCGAGCGGGTCGCCCTGCCCGGCCTGAGCACGTACGACATCGCCGGGCCGATCTGCGAGTCCACCGACTACCTCGCCCGCGAGCGGGAGCTGCCCAGGCTCACCGAAGGCGATCTGGTCTGCATCTTCGGCGCAGGCGCCTACGGCATGGCGATGGCCAGCCAGTACAACTCCTCGCTGCGCCCGGCCGAGGTGCTGGTCGACGGCGAAGGCTCCCGGCTGATCCGCCGCCGGGACACCTACGCCGACCTGGTCGAGGCGGAACTCGGGCTCCCGGGAGGCGAGTTCTAGGCGGGCCCGGCCGCGAAGGCCGCGCGGACGGCCTTCAGCGCGTCGTCCAGCGTCGGGGCGAGTTCGTCGTGGCCGGTGAAGCCGTCGTCCTCACCCGGGTCGACCGTCCAGCCGTAGCCGGTGTCGGGGTGCCCGTCGATGGTCGCCGAGTGCCGGTCGCTGCTCACCGTGACGGCGACGTTCCCGGCCGGGAACTCGGTGATCTCGGTGTGCACCTCCCCCAGGACACGCCTGACGGCCTCCCGGGCACTCTGCGCATTACTGACGCCCTCGGTGTTCACGACCTCATCGCTCATGACAGCGGCCTCCTCGGCACCAATCCGGCCCCCGGCTCCACAGTAGGGGCCTGCCTGACAATTCGCGGCGGCTACAGCCCGTAGCGGCGGGCCGCCTCCTGCTGCTGGGCGAGACCGCGCAGGCCCAGCAGGACGGGATCGAACAGCACCGCGGAGGCGACGGCCTCCTCCACCTGTTCGACGGAGGTGCGCAGACGCTCCATCCGGTCGAGGTCGTGGACCGCCGTCTGCTCCATCAACCGGGCGTACGGCGCGAGGTCGTCCGCGTCGAGCGGGTAGCCGAGCCGCTGCAGCGAGGCGACCGTCGCGACGAGCTCGCGGTAGACCGGGGAGAGCGGGCCGATCGCGGCCACGTCGGCCCAGCCGAGCCGGGCGATCAGGTCGGAGATCTGCCGGCGGGCGGCAGCCGTCGCGGGGTCGTCCTGGCCGGCCTCGTCCTGCCCGTGGCCGTCCTGCTCGGCTTCGTCCGGCGCGGCTTCGGTTGCCCGGGGCAGCGCCCAGAGCGCGGCGCCGAGCCGGGTGGTGCGCCCGAGCGACTCGTCGTCGACCTGGACGAGCACCTCGCGGACGGCGGCCACCGACATCCGCCCGACCTGGATCATCGCCCGCACCAGCCGCAACCGGCGCAGGTGCGACTCGTCGTACTCGGCCTGTGTGGCGTTCACCAGGCGGCCCGGCGGCAGCAGGCCCTCACGCAGGTAGTACTTGATCGTGGCGATGGAGACCCGGCTCTGCTCGCTCAGATCGGCCAGGCGCATGGTCTTGTGCCCCTCATTGAATAGTGCCACTATCCGATGCATTGGACAGCGCGACTATCCAATGCGGGACCATCCAATCACGGGCGGGCGCAGCCGCACCGCCGGTCGCCAGGGGGGCGCCATGTTCGCCAAGCCGATTCCCGGCCGTACCACCGCAGCCGCCGAGGGGGAGGTCACCGTCTTCCTGATCGGGATGCGGATCAACCACTTCTGGGCGCTGCACCACTGGTTCCCGGTCTTCGTCCAGATGCCCCGGATGCTGAAGGAGCTCTCCAAGCACCCGGACGGCGGACTGCTCGGGTACCACCTGCTCACCGGCTCACCGCGCACCTACTACGTGGTGCAGTACTGGGAGTCCAAGGAGAAGCTGCTGGCGTACGCCGCCGCCCCCGAACGCCTGCACCGCAAGGCCTGGTCCATGATCAACCTCATGGAGCCCAAGTCCGGTCGGCACGTGGGGCTCTGGCACGAGACCTACATCGTCCAGCCCGGCTCGTACGAGTCCATCTACTTCGACATGCCCGCGTACGGCCTGGCCGCCGCGCATGGCGTCCTCCCGATCGAGCGGCGCGGCGCCACCGCCCGCGACCGCTTCGCCCGGGGCAAGTCGGGCAGCAAGGCCGACTGAGCCGCCGGGTCAGCCGGCCCGGCGGGTCAGCGGTCAGCGGTCAGCGGTCAGCGGTCAGCGGTCAGCCGAAGGAGAGCAGCATCACCGGCTGTCCGCTCGGGTGGGCCGACCCGCCCGCCGGCTCGACCGTCACGCCGACACCGGCCGCGCCGTTGATGCCGCCCGCGAGTATCAGGGAGCCGTCGGCGCCGGGCAGGAGCCCGGCCGGCCGCATGGTGCCGGAGTCGTTGAACCAGAGCTGGTACGTCGTCCCCGCGCGCAGCGCGGGCATCCCGGAGGCCAGGAAGGCGGCCTGGTCCCGGCTCTGCGACCAGACGACGGTGCCCTGGCCGGGGCCGTCCTTGGCGCTCACCGTCCGGGCGTCGGGCGCGGTGAGCAGCTCGCCGAAGCGGGCCCGGTCCTGCTGGAGCTGAGCGGCCTGGGTCCTGGCCTGCTGGGCCTGGTCGTGCTGCTGAACGGCGATGCCGCCGAGCAGGGCCGCCAACGCGACGGAGGCGGCGAGGGCGAGCCGGGACCACCCGGGCAGCAGCCTGCGCCGGGTGCGGCCGGTGCCTGATGCCGTGCCCGGCAAGCCCTGCGGCGCGAGCTGGCGGATCTCCCCGATCCCGGCCAGCACCCTGGCCCGCAGCTCCGGCGGCACCGGCGCGGTCTCGGCGGCGCCGAGCCGGGCCAGGGTGGCGGAGAACTCCCACACCTCCTGGGCGCAGGCCTCGCACTGCGCGAGGTGCCGCTCGAAGCCCTCCCGCTCGAGTTCGTCCAGCGCGTGCGCGGCGTAGGCGCCGGTCAGCGTGTGGAGATCGGCAGTGTTGGTCATGCCCCCACCCCCAGGCAGTCGCGCAGGCGGATCAGTCCGTCCCGCATTCTCGTCTTCACCGTGCCCAGCGGGGTGCCGAGCATGTCCGCCACCTCGCGGTAGGAGTAGCCCCGGTAGTACGCCATGGTCACCGACTCGCGTTGCAGCTCGGTCAGCATCTTCAGGCAGCGCCGCACCTGTTCGCGCTCCAGCCGGCCCTCGACCTGTTCGGCGGTCTCGTCGAAGACCGGGGTGTGCTCGCGCGCGGCGGCCTTCCGGTCGCGGTCGGCGGCCGCCTGGGCGGAGCGGACCCGGTCGACGGCCCGGCGGTGCGCCATCGTCAGCACCCAGGACATCACCTCGCCGCGCTCGGGCCGGTAACGCCCGGCGGTCCGCCAGAGCTCCAGCATCACCTCCTGCGTCACCTCCTCCGACTGTGCCGGATCGCGCAGCACCCGCCGCACCAGCCCGAAGACCGGCCCGGCCACCACGTCGTAGAGCCGGCCGAACGCGTCCTGGTCGCCGAAGGCCACCTTGGCCACCAGCTCCTTGAGATCCGGCCCCCGCCATCGAGGGCCGGACACATGTACGGCGGTGCTCACACCGCCACCTCCTCCGGGCAGATCTGTCAACACCTGCCATTCGAAGCCGCCAGGCCTGCGGATTGGTGGCCACCCGCCCGAATCACTCACCTGGATGAGTCGGCGATCGCCACCCATCCGGCCCAACTGCGGCCACGAACGCCAGATGTGACCAACGACAGCACACCAGAGCCCGCCCCGGCTCCCCGCCGCCGCCGCGACGGGGTGCTGCGGGCGGTCGGTGCTGCGGCGACCGGGCTGGCAGCCGCCGCAGCCGCAGTCGGGGCCGGCGAGCTGACGGCCGCCTTCACCGGGCCCGACAGCGCGCCGGTGATCGCGGTCGGCTCGGCGGCGATCGACCTGACGCCGACTCCGCTGAAGGAGTACGCCGTCCGCACCTTCGGCACCCACGACAAGCTCGTGCTGCTCTCGGGGATCTACCTGACCATGGCCGCGCTCGCGGCGGTGGCCGGGCTGATCGCGGCCCGGCGGCCCGCGCTGGGCGCGGCGGTGTTCGCGGCCTTCGGCGGGGTGGGCGGCTGGGCGGCCGTCTCCCGCTCGGCGGGCGTGCTGCCCGCCGTGGTGGCCGGGGCCGTCGGCGCAGCCGTGATGTTCTGGCTCGGTCGGCAGCTGCACCGCACTCCCCCGCCGCCGGAGCCCGCCGGCCCCGGTCGGCGCACGGTGCTGATCGCCACCGGCGGCACCCTGGCCGTCGCGGCGCTGGCCGGATACGGCGGGCGGCGGCTCTCCGACAGCCGCAACGACGTGGCCGGTGCCCGCGCCGCCGTCCGGCTGCCCGCACCCGCCGTCCCGGCGAAGCCCGTCCCGCTCGGCACCCACCCGGCCGTGCCCGGTCTCTCGCCCTTCCGCACCCCGAACGCCGACTTCTACCGCGTCGACACCGCGCTGACACTGCCCCGGATCGACCCGCGGCGCTGGACACTGCGGGTGCACGGACTGGTCGACCACCCGCTGCTGATGAGCTTCGACGAGCTGCTGCGCCGCCCGCTGGAGGAGCTCGACCACACCCTGAGCTGCGTCTCCAACGAGGTCGGCGGCCCGTACGTGTCGACCACCCGGTGGCTGGGCGCCTCGCTGCCCGCGCTGCTCCGGCAGGCGGGTGTGCGGGCGGGCGCCGACCAGCTGGTCGGGCGGTCGAAGGACGGGATGACGATCGGCACCCCGCTGGCCTCGGTGCTCGACGGGCGCCCGGCGCTGCTGGCCGTCGGCATGGACGGCGAGGCGCTGCCGATCGCCCACGGCTTCCCCTGCCGCACCGTCGTCCCCGGCTTCTACGGCTACACCTCGGCCACCAAGTGGCTGGTCGACCTGGAGGTCACCACCTTCGCGGCGTACGACCCGTACTGGGTCCGGCGCGGGTGGGACCGAACGGGCACGGTCCGGACGGCCTCCCGGATCGAGGTGCCCGCGCCCTTCGCCCACGTCCCCGCCGGGGCGGTGACGGTCGCCGGTACGGCCTGGGCCACCCGGCGCGGGATCGCCGCGGTGGAGGTCCGCGCCGACGGTGGGCCGTGGGCCGAGGCGGCACTCGCCGCCGACGCGGGGCCCGACGTCTGGCGGCAGTGGACGTACGAGTGGCCGAACGCCCGCCCCGGCACCCACCGGATCGAGGTCCGTGCGACGGACGCCACCGGCGCCGTCCAGACCGAGGCCCGCAAACCACCCTTCCCCTCCGGCTCCACGGGCTGGCACAGCACCGTGGTGACCGTCATCTGACCCGCTCGGCCCACCGCACACCTCTCTCAAGGAGTACCGCCATGACCACCACCCGCACCAAGACGCTGGCCACCCTCTGCGCGGCCGCCGGTCTCGCCGTCAGCCTCAGCGCCTGCTCCAGCAGCGGGAGTTCGACCTCGAACGCCGCCAACTCCGCTGCCCCGTCGACCTCCTCCGCCTCGACCGCGAGCGACCAGCCCTTCGGAGCGGCCTGCGCGGCGGTGCCGAAGGACGGCGCGGGCAGCTTCTCCGGGATGGCGCAGGACCCCGTCGCCACCGCCGCGTCGAACAACCCGCTGCTCTCCACCCTGGTCACCGCCGTGAAGCAGGCCGGTCTGGTCGACACCCTCAACTCGGCCCAGAACATCACCGTCTTCGCCCCGACCAACGACGCCTTCAACAAGCTCCCCAAGGACACCCTCGCCTCGGTGCTCGCCGACAAGGCGATGCTCACCAAGATCCTGACCTACCACGTCAGCCCCACCAGGCTCGCCCCGACCGCACTGGCCGGCACCCACAAGACCCTCCAGGGCTCCGACCTCAACGTCACCGGCTCCGGTGCGGACTTCACCGTCAACGGCAACGCCAAGGTCCTCTGCGGCAACGTCCAGACCGCCAACGCCACGGTCTACATCATCGACACGGTGCTGATGCCGGCCTCGTGACCGGGAGCCGGAGTCGTCCAGCGGCACGCCCCGGTGTCCGGACCGGGGCGCTCCGCTGCCGCTAGCCGAGCTGCTGGAGCAGCGGCAGGATGTTCTTCGGCTGGGCGTTGACCTGGGCGAGCACGGAGATACCGGCCTGCTGGAGGATGCTGGCCTGGGTGTAGTTCGCGGTCTCCAGGGCGTAGTCGGTGGCCTCGATGCGCTCGCGTGCTGCGCTCAGGTTCACCACGCCGGTGTCCTGCGTCCTGATGTTGGACTCGAACCTGTTCTGCACCGCGCCGAGAATCGACCGGAGGCCGCTGACCTCGGTCAGTGCCGAGTCGATCCGGGACAGCGGGTCGAGCAGGTACTCGGGGTCGTCCGTGGCGTCGGTGACGGCGACGGTCTGCACAGTTCCGTCGTCACCGGTGCAGGTGGCCCGGGTCGGGTCGTCGGAGGAGGTGAAGACGAGGGTCTTGCTGACGTCGTATCCTTCCAGGCCCAGGGTGTTGACGTTCAGCATCTTCATCGCGACGGCGATGATGTCGCCGTCGTTCGCGCCGGTCTGGAAGTTCATGCTGGTGTTCTTCGCGAGCACCTTGATCCCGTTGAACTGGGTCTGCTGCGAGATCGTGTCGATGGCCTCGAGGCGCTGAGCGACCTCCTGCTGGATCGCGGCACGATCGGCCACCGCATAGATCCCGTTGGCTGCCTGCACGGTGAGCATCCGGATGCGCTGCAGGTTGTTGGTGACCTCCTTGAGCGCGCCTTCGGTGGTCTGGGCGAGGGAGACGGCCTCGTTGCTGTTCCGCGACGCGATCCGGTCGGAGACGGCCGGCCCGGCGTCGTCGTCCTTGGACGAGACGATGCGCTTGCCCGAGGCAAGGCGCTCGGCTGCGACGCCCATGGTCGAGCCGGTGATGTTCAGGTAGTTCTGCGTGGTGAGCGACATGATGTTCGTGTTGAGCGTCAGCATCTTGCTGTCCCCCAGGAGGAGTTGGTCTGCGGTCCGTGCGGTGTGGCGCCGGAGGCTGTCAGGCGGGGGTTCCCTCGACGATGATCACGTCCTCCTGGGTCAGCATGAGGAGCAGGAGGTCCAGGTCGACCACGCCGTCGGGGGAGACCGCGTCGATGAAGGCCGGCATGGTGGTCGCCAACTGCCGGGTGACCTCGGCGACGTCCTCGCCACGTGCCTCGGCCACCTCGGCGAGCGTCTCGTCACCGAAGGCCTGCCGCACCTGCTCCTCGGTGATCGGCTGGTTGGCGCCCTCACCCAGCCAGGAGGAGCCCTCGGGCAGGACTGCCGCCAACTGCTCGGTCAGTACCGCGAGCTGCTCGGCGGCCACCAGCTCGGCCGGGGTCAGGGCCGCGATCCGCCCCGGGCCCCGGAATGCCTCGATCGCCTCGGCGGGCATCGCGTCGACCAGGGCCGGGATCTCCACCGCCAGGCTCGCGGCCGCCTCCGCCTCGCTCACACCGGCCTGCTCGGCCAGGGTGGCCAGCGTCTCGGCGGGGAGGAGCGCGGTGACCTCCTCGGTGGTGAGCGGCTCGTTGGACCCGCCACCGACCCAGGAGTCGAACTTGCCCGCCGTCTCCGGCGCCTGTGCCAACGCCGCCAGCAGCGTGCCCAACGCCGGTGCGGCCTGCGTACTCTCGCCCATGGTTCCCCCTCGTAAGATGATCTTCACTAGTGCGCAGGCGATACTACGCAAAGTACGCAGCGCGTCACCAGTAGTGTTTTTCGGCCAGCAGGTGGCGGGAAAGGCAGTGGGGGACATGACAATCAAAGGCCTGGACGACGAGGGCTTCATCGCCCGGGAGGGCTCGCTGAGCCGGGTGTCGCAGGAGTTCGCCCCCGTGGTGGACGCGGCCCGGCTGCGGACGGCCGAGGTCTTCGGCGTGCCGCGCCTGCACAGCGCCTACCTGTACGGGAGCATCCCGCGCGGCACCGCCCGGCCCGGCAGCTCCGACCTGGATCTGCTGCTCGTGCTGCACCGCCCGCCGACCCTGGCCGACCGGGCCGACGCCGACGCCCTGGCGGCGCAACTCGACCGGGCCTTCCCGCAGATCGACGGCGTCGGGATCCTGCTCTTCGACGCCGACACGGTGCTCAGCGAGCTCGAACGCCACGATCTGGGCTGGTTCGTGGCCTGCCTCTGCACCCCACTGCTCGGCGCGGACCTCGCCGAGCAGCTCCCCCACTACCGGCCCAGTTCGCTGCTCGCCCGCGAGACCAACGGCGATCTGCACCTCGCGCTCCCGCGCTGGCGCGAGCAGTTGGCCACCGCCGACCTCACCCGCCTGAACCGCGCGGTGGGCCGCCGGATCGTCCGGACGGGGCTGACGCTGGTGATGCCGCGCTGGGGCGGCTGGACGAGCGACCTCGCCGAATCCGCCGAGGTGTTCGGCCGCTACTACCCGGAGCGGGCCGGGCAGATGCGGCAGGCCGCGGCGGCGGCCCGGACGCCCCACCCGGACGCCCTGCGGATGATGGTCGAGGATCTCGGGCCGTGGCTGGCGGCCGAGTACACCGCCGTCCATGGCGAGAAGGCACCCCGGCCGTGAGCCATCAACCAACGTGTGAACGAGTGCCGTTGACGGACAGTGCCCGGATCTCCACCCGGGCGGCCGGGGTCGGCAGGCCGAGCAGACGGCGGTAGCAGCGGTCGACGGCCGCGCACATCGCCTCCGGCGTGAAGCCCTCCCGCACCAGCTCCTGGCCCTGCCGGGCCATCGCCGCCGCCTCGGCCGGGTGGTCGAGCAGCCAACCGACGCACCGGGCCAGGGCTTCGGGGTCGGAGACCGGCGCGAGCAGGCCGGTGGCGCCGGGGCGGACGAGGTCGGGGATGCCGTTGACGCAGGTGGCGACCGTCGGGCGGGCGGCGGCGAGTGCCTCGGTGAGGGCGCGGCCGAGCCCCTCGTAGAGCGAGGAGATGACGAAGACGTCGAGCCCGGCGACCAGCCCGGCGGCATCCGCCCGGTAGCCCGTCAGGTGCAGTCGGACGCCCAACTCGTCCGCGAGCGTGCGGACTTCGCTCTCCAGCGGCCCACCGCCGACCATGACGAACTCGACGGTGGGGTGGCCCACCCGCACCCGGGCAGCCATCCGGACGAAGTCCGAGGGTGCCTTCTGCCGGTCGAGCCGGCCGACGGTGCCGATCAGCGGGGAACCCTCCGGGATACCCAACTCCCGCCGCAGGGCTGGGTCGTAGCCCATCGGGATGCCGTCCAGCTCGACTGCCGAGGGCACCACCTCCACCCTGCCCGGCGGCGCGAGCCGCTGCTCGACGACCTCCCGGGCGAGCTGCGGTGCCACGGCGAGGAAGGCGTGGGTGCAGCGGCGCGGCAGCCGCTCCAGGCGCCGGTACGCGAAGCGGCGCAGCGGCGGCATCCGGTCGTGGAAGCTGAGCCCATGGAAGGTGTGCACGACGACGGGCGTGCGGCAGAGCCAGGCGGCGATCCGGCCGAGGAAGCCGCCCTTCGCGGAGTGCGTGTGCACGACCGTGAACCGCTCCCGCCGGATCAGCCGAACCAGCCGGACCAGCACCAACACATCCACAGGGGTCAGCACTTCACGGAAGCCCCGGATCTCGACCGTCCGCACCCCGGCGGCGCGGGCCCGCTCCCAGAGGCCGCCGCCCGGCACCCCGGCGATCCACACCTCGTACGTCTCCGGGTCGGTGCCGACAGCTGTCAGCAGGGTGTTGCCGCCGGCTCCGGCCCAGAAGCGGGTGATCACGTGCAGCACCTTGACCCGGGGCGGGCCGGGCTGGGGCGGGAGCAGGGCGGCGGATACCACGGTGCGGGGTGCGGTGGGCCAGTGCGCCATCACGCCACCCTCGAAAGGGCGAGCAGCTCGCGCTCGGCGCGGACCATCGCGGCCAGGCCCTCCCGGACGCGGGTGACGGGCCGGTAGCCGAAGGCGGCGCGGGCGAGGGCGGTGTCGGCGGCGGTGTGGCGCACGTCGCCGTGCTGGTCGGGCAGCCGGTCGATCAGCACCGGCTCGGCCAGGGCGCCGACGATGTCGATGACCTGGTTCATCGTCACCTGCTCGCCGCCGCCGATGTTGGCAACGCCGCACCAACTGCTGAGCGCCGCCTGCCGCATGGCGGTGACGACGTCCCGCACGTAGGTGAAGTCGCGGCTCTGTTCACCGTCGCCGTGCAGGGGGAAGGGCGTGCCGGCGAGCGCGGCCGGGACGAGCCGGGCGAAGGCCATGTCCGGCCGCTGGCGCGGGCCGTAGACGCTGAACAGGCGCAGCGAGACGGTCGGCACGGCGAAGCAGGTGCGGTAGAGCTCGCACAGGTGCTCGGCCGCCAACTTGGTGACGCCGTACGGGGACACCGGCCGGGGGCGCAGGCTCTCGGTGGTGGGGTAGGTCTCCGCGTCGCCGTAGACGGAGGAGCTGGACGCGTACACCAGCTTGCGCAGGCCGGGCTCGCCCCGGGCGGTCTCCAGCAGGTGCTGGGTGGCCCGGACGTTGCGGTCGACGTAGTCGGCGAACTGCGCGCCCCAGGAGGCGCGGACGCCCGGCTGACCGGCGAGGTGGTAGACCACGTCGGCCCCGGCCAGGCCGCCCGCCGGGAGGGCGAGCAGATCACCGCGCTGGAATCTGAACCCCGGTCGGCCCACGAGGAGTTCGAGATTGCGCTCCTTGCGGATCGGGTCGTAGTAGTCGGTCATCGCATCGATGCCGACCACCTCGTCACCGCTCGCGAGCAGGTGCTCGCACAGGTGCGATCCGATGAATCCGGCTGCCCCGGTCACGATTGTCCGCACCAGGACCACCTCCTCCGATTGACGACGGCTGATACACGACTGACAGGCAACTGACCGGCCGGAGCGCTCAGCGGCTCAGGGCCGAGCCCACCGAGGCGGCGACCCGCCCGGCGGTGCGCAGCACCAGCCCGAGCACCCGGTGCAGGCTCGGCGCGGCGAGGAACTGCGCGTCCAGGGCGACCCGGCGCGGCACCAGCACGTCGAGGTAGTACGTCTCCGGGTCACCCGCCGACTCGGCCGGTGGGGCGGCGAGTTCGGTGGCACGCAGCTGGACGGGGCCGGTGAGGCCGGGCCGGTGGGCGAAGACCCAGCGGCAGTCGGCGGGGTAGCGGCAGGCCAGGCCGGGGGTCTCGGGGCGCGGGCCGACCAGCGTCATGTCGCCGCGTACGAGGTTGATGAGCTGTGGGAGTTCGTCCAGGCTGGTGTCGCGCAGGGTGTGCCCGATCCGGGTGACCCGGGGGTCCGTCGCGGTGGTCACCTCGGGCCCGGCGGCGCCGGTGCGCATCGAGCGGAACTTGTAGAGGGTGAACTCCTCTCCCCCTGCGCCGACCCGGAGTTGGCGGAAGAGCGCGGGCCCCGGGCTGGTGATGCGGACGAGCAGCGCCAGCCCGGCGAGCAGCGGCAGCAGCAGCGCCAGCGCGGGGAGGCCGAGCGCGAGGTCGAGCGCCCGCCGGGCCGGTCCGATCGGGACGGCGTCCATCACCGGCTCCGGAGGGCGTCGATCGTACCGGCGCGGGCCGGGTGCAGCAGCCAACGCAGGTACGCGCCGTACCCGGCGACGGTCTCCCGGGCCTCGGTGGGGCTGCGGCGCAGGGCGGCCCGCGCCAGCCGGGCGGCGGGTTCGGCGGTGAGGCTCAGCGCGGTGAGCAGCCGCGCCTGCCAGGGCGGCCAGTGGCGGGCGGCGTAGAGGCGGCGGCTGCGCAGCCAGTAGAAGAGCCGTCGGCTGCGGATCTGGTCGGAGCTGGCGTTGCCGATGTGCCGGATGCGGGCTTCGGCGACGAAGTACGAGAGCCAGCCGAGCCGGCGGGCCCGGAGCGCGAAGTCGACCTCCTCCAGGTAGAGGAAGTAGCGCTCGTCGAAGCCGCCCAACTCCCGGAAGAGCTGCGGCCGGACGAGGTAGAACGCGCCGATCACCTGGTCGACCCGGCGGGAGCTCCGCAGCTCGGTGGGCCGGAGGTGGTGCGGTGGGAAGAACGTGGGTAGGGCGCGGTCGAGACCGGCCGTCCGGCCGAGGTAGCCGGCGAGGGTGGGGAAGCGGGAGCAGGAGATGCCGGGTGCGCCGTCCGCGTCGAGGACACGGGCCCCGCAGATGCCGACCCCGTCGGCGGCCGGGCCGCGCAGGAAGTCGCCGACGGCGCGCAGGGTGTCGGGGTAGAGCTCGGTGTCGGGGTTGAGGAAGAGCAGGTAGTCGGCGGTGCTCCGGGCGGCGCCCTGGTTGCAGGCGGCCGCGAAGCCCCGGTTGCGGCGGTTGCGCAGGGTGGTGAGCGGGAGGCTGGTGGGGGTGTCGGCGGAGTCGTCGTGCGAGGCGTTGTCGACGACGACGACCCGGTGGACGTCGAGGACGGACCGGTCGGTGCGTTCGATCGAGCGCAGGCAGGTGCGCAGCAGCTCCCCGGTGTTCCAGTTGACGATCACGATGTCGACTGTGGAAGCGGGGCCCACCAGCGGAGCGGGGCCGTTCATGACGCGGCCTCAAGTTCCAGGGCGGCTCGCCAGGCGGGCAGCCAGGCCCGGTAGGAGTAGTGCCGGTCGGTGATGTCGCGGGCGCGGGCGCCGAGGGCGGCGCGGACGGTGGCGGGGCCGTCGAGCAGGCCGAGCAGGGCGTCCGCCCACTCGTCGGTGCCCCGGGGGCCGGGCAGGCCGAAGTGCGCCAGCAGGTCGGCGTTCACCCCGACGGGGCTGGCGACGGCCGGGAGGGCGGCGGCGCCGTACTGCAGCAGCTTGTACCCGCACTTGCCCCGGTTGTAGAGGGTGTCGGGGACGGGCATCAGGCCGAGGTCGAGCTCCGCGAGGGTGTGCCGCTGGACGCTCTCGGACCAGGCGACCCGGTCGATCAGGGCCTCCAGCGGGCCGAGTGTGCGGCGGGTGGTGCCGATCAGGGTGAGCCGGGCGCCGGTGCGGCGGTGAAGTTCCGCCAGCGCGTCCGCGATCATCAGCAGGTACGGCTCGTTGCCGGGCGAGCCGATCCAGCCGAGCCGAGGCGGGTCGTGCAGCGCGTACCCGCTCTTGCGCCGGTAGCTCTGCGGCGCGACGCAGCTCGGGATCAGCCGCACGTCGTGGTGGCGGGCCGAGGCCCAGTCGGCGAGCACGGGCGACCCGGCGACGACCCGGTCGGCGCAGGCGACGGCGAGCACCGCCTTCGCCGCCTTGGGCGCGACCCGCCGGGCGAGGCCGCCGTCGCCCTGGTCCCACTGGAGGGCGTCGTCGAAGTCGTAGACCGCGAACTCCGAACGGGTGATCAGCCGCCGTTCCAGGCCACCCCGGCTGAGTGGGGAGGCCTCCCGGTGGAGCAGCAGGCGGTACGGCCGGTCGGCGGCGAGCGCCCGCAGCCGCAGCTCGGCCCGTGCCACGGCGACCGGGCGGCGGGCCAGTTGCGCGGGGGCGGCGTCCCGGCGGGAGAGGTAGCTGCTGAGCTGGAAGTCGTCACCGGCCAGCTCCGGCGCACGGTCCAGCCACTCGAACACCCGCACGCGTGCACTGCCCGCACCCCGCCCGTACGGGGTGACCACGCAGGTGCGAATACGGCTCTCCATCTCCGGCTCCGAAGTCTGTACGACACTCAGATCTATACGAGACTCAGATCTGTATGGGACTCAGCAAACCGGAGCCGCGTGCGCTGCGGCTCCCGCAATCGGACGAGAAAGCCTGCGTCCGGGGCAGGGAGGAGCCGCATGCCGCTGCTGGAGCCGGAGGCCGTCGCCGAACTGCTGGTCTGCCCGCGCTGCCGCTCGCCGCTGGTGCGCGGGCCCAGCAGCGGGCCCAGCAGCGGGCCCAGCAGCGGGCCCAGCAGCGGGCCCAGCAGCGGCCTGCGGTGCGGTGCGCCGGGGTGCGCGCTGGAGTTCCCGTCGGCCGGGGGCCTGCCGGTGCTGGTGGACTTCGAGCAGAGCGTGCTGCGGCGCTCCGAGCTGGGGCGGGCGGCCCTCGCTCCGGCGCTCGGCGATCGGCTGCCGCGGGTGCTCCGACGGCTCTGGAAGCCGGTCAACCGGGTCGCGGAGCGGAACATCGCCCGGCTGACCACCCTGCTGCCGGGTGCCGGGCCGGTGGTGCTGGTGGTCGGCGGCGCCACCGTGGGCAACGGGGTGGGCGCGCTGTACACCGCGCCCGGCCTCGGGGTGATCGCCTTCGACCTCGCGGTGAGCCCGCTCACCCAGTTCGTCGCCGACGCGCACCGCATCCCGCTGGCCGACGGCTCGGTCGACGCGGTCGTGGTGCAGGCGGTGCTGGAGCACGTGCTCGCGCCGGAGGAGGTGGTCGCCGAGATCCACCGGGTGCTGCGGTGCGACGGGCTGGTGTACGCCGAGACGCCCTTCCTCCAGCAGGTCCACGCCGGGCCGTACGACTTCACCCGCTTCACCCCCAGCGGGCACCGCCGGCTCTTCCGCCGCTTCACCCAGCTGGACGCCGGCACCGTGACGGGCCCCGGCACCCAACTGCTCTGGAGCCTCGACCACCTCGCCCGGGGCCTGTGCCGCTCGGCCCTCGCCGGGCGGGCCGTCCGCGCCCTGCTGTCCTGGCTGCGCTGGCTCGACGCCCTCGTCCCGCCCCCGTACGCGGCGGACAGCGCGGGCGCCTGCTACTTCCTCGGCCGCCGCAGCGACAGCGCCCTGAACCCTGCAGAGATCATCGCGTACTACCCCGGCGCGCAGTAAGCCTCACGCAGCCGGCCAGCCCGCCGGGGGCGCGGGGAACTGCGCGAAATCGGGAGTGACGGTCCGGTTCCTTCCGATTTCGCGCAGTTCCCCGCGCCCCTGGGTCCGCAGATGGCTCTCCCCCGAATGACGTAGCGGAAGTCCCGCCGACACCGCATCCGCCCGCCCCGGTGTGCTCCGTAGCGTGGAGGGGCCTGGCCAAGGAGGGCTGCCTGATGGAGCTACGTGACTACGCCCGGGTGCTGCGTGAGCGGTGGCGCCTGGTGGGGGTCTGCCTGCTGGCGGGCCTGCTGGCGGCGGTGGCGGCGATCGCGCTGACCACCAGGACGTACAACGCGCACGCCCAGCTCTTCGTCGCGACCAGCGACGTGAGCAGTGCCAACGCCTACCAGGGCGGCCTGTTCTCGCAGGAGCGGGTGAAGTCGTACACCCAGATCGTCAACAGCCCGCCGGTGGTCGACCGGGTGGTCACCGCGCTCGGCCTGCACACTTCGCCCGAGCGCCTCGCGAAGCAGATCAGCGCGACGGCGCCGCTCGACACGGTGCTGATCGACATCAAGGTGACGGACGCCTCCCCCACCCGGGCGCAGGCGATCGCCAACGCGACGGCCGAGCAGTTCACCCAGTTCGTGGCCCAGATCGAGCAGTCCTCCCCGAACGGCTCCGCGCTGGTGAAGGTCAGCGTGGTCGGCCCGTCCGCCGCGCCGACCTCCCCCGCCAGCCCGCAGCCCGTGCTGTACCTAGGCATCGGGGTGCTGGCGGGGCTGGGCGTCGGGGTGAGCGGCGCACTGTTGCGCAGCGCGCTGGACACCCGCATGAAGAGCCGCGAGGACGTCCGGACCGGGCTCGGCCTGACGACCGTCGGCAGCGTCCCGGCCGACCCGGCGCTGCGCCGGGTCCGGCAGCTGCCGGAGGCGGAGGGGTCGCAGCGGGCCGAGGCGCTGAGCCAGCTGTGCACCAACATCCGCTATCTGGGCGGTGACCACCGCCCCCGCTCGGTCGTGGTGACGAGTGCGCTGCCCGACGAGGGCCGGACGGCGACCGCCGTCGACCTGGCGGTGAGCCTGGCCCGGACGGGCCGCCGGGTGGTGCTGGTCGAGGGTGACCTGCGCCGGCCGAGGCTGGCGGAGTACCTGGGCCTGCCCGGGGCCGTCGGGCTCGGCCAGCTGCTGGCCGGGCGGGCGGGGCTGTCGGCCGCGCTGCAGGACTGGGGCGGCGGGCTGCTGCGGGTGGTGACGGCGGGCGAACCGGCGGGCGAACCGGCCCAGTTGCTGGCCTCCCCGGCGCTCGGCGGGCTGCTCCGCAGGCTGGAGGAGCAGGCCGATCTGGTGGTGCTGGACAGTCCGCCGCTGCTGCCGTTCGCCGACGGCGCGGTGCTGGCCGCCGAGGCGGGCGACGCCCTGCTGGTGGTCCGCAGCGGCCGCACGAAGCGGGCCCCGGCCCGCCGGGCGCTGGACAGCCTGGCGGCCGTCGACGCACACGTCCTCGGTGTCGTGCTGACCATGACGCCCACCCGGGCCGGCCCCTCGCAGCGGACCAGCCCCCGGGCGCAGTCCGCCACCCCCTGGCACGAGCCGCCGCACACCTCCGTCCTGGTGAACGGCAGCCCGCAGCCCGCCCCCGAGCGCCGGACCTGAGCCCTCCTCATGTCTCCCCAGGTGCTCGCCCTGCTGCTCGGCATCACGGCCCTGCTGGCCCTGGTGCCGGCCGGGCTGGGCCTGGGCCGGGCGGTCGGGCACGGCGACTGGGACCTGACGTCGAGTCTCGTCCTGCTGGCCGGTCTCGCCGCCAGCCTGCCGACCGCCCTCGCCTCGCTCGCGGCCCAGCAGACCCCCGCCACGGACGCCTTCGGCACCGTGCAGGTGGGCCTCTCCGCCACCGCCTACCGGCTCGACCAGGCCGCGAACGCCACGCTGCTGGCCGCCTGCCTGGTGTTCTTCGTGGTCCGGTGCTGCTCGGGGCGGGCCAAGGTCAACGTCGCGCCGCTCATCGCCGCCGCGATCTGCCTGGTCACCGCCGTCTCCGACGGCCTGAACGGGCACCAGATCTTCGCCAGCCGCCAGGTCGTGCTGCTGGCCGTCCTGCTGGCGGCCGCCGTCGCCCGGCCGGGCCGCCCGGCCTTCCTCGGAGCGGCCGCCTGCGGCCTGCTGCTGACGGTGCTCGGCGGCCTGCGGGCGCTGCTCCGGGCCCAGGACGTCTTCCGCGACTGCCGGTCGGACAAGTGCGGCGTGCTCGGCGTGCTGTACACGGGGGTGTTCCCGAACGAGAACACCTTCGGCCTGGCCCTGGCGCTCTCCGTCCCGTTCGTCTGGCTGGGGCTGCGCGGGCGCGTCCGGGTGGTGCTGGCCTGCTACGTCGCGGCCGTGGTGGTGGCGACCGGCAGCAGGCAGGCGATCGTGACGGCCGCCGTCGCGCTGCTGCTCCTGCTGGTCCTGCGCCCGCACCTGCCGGAGGACGGCCCCCGGCGCCTCCGCCCGGCCCGCGCCCTGGGCGCGGCGGGCGCGGCGGCGGCCGTCGGGCTGATGCTGCCGTTCCTGCCCTTCGCCCCGGAGTCGTTCTCCCAGCGCGCGCAGTTCTGGGCCGTGGCGCGTGAACAGCTGCCCGGCTCACCGCTGTTCGGCTTCGGCGCGAAGGCCTGGGGCGATCTGTACCACGTCGGCCAGATCCCCGTCGCGCTGACGTACTCACCGCACAACCAGTGGATCGACGTGCTGTACGCGGGCGGGCTGACCGGCCTGGTGCTCTTCCTCGCCCTGCTGGCCTACCTGCTGCTGCGCGGCGGGCGCCAGGGCCTCGCCCTGGCCTCCTGCCTGCTGACCCCGGTGCTGGTCGCCGCCTGCCTGGAGCGGCCGTGGTCCTTCGGCATCAGCGACTGGCTGACGTTCACCCTGGTCGCCACCGCCCTGCTGCCGGTGACGGCGAAGGTCCGGCTGCCCTCCCCGGTGCCCCCCGCTCGGCCCTCCGGCGCGCACGCCACCGCCGTCAGTCTCCGAGCAACCACTCCAACGGGCGCAGCGTCTCGTCCCAGGCCAGCCGCTGTGCCTCGGCGTACGCCTCGTCGCTGAGCCGCTGCCACTCGGCCGCCCGGCCGAGCCCGGCGACGACCTCGGTGAAGGTCTCCTCCTCGTACGCCACCGAGCCGCGCAGGCCGCCCAGCCCACGCCGCCAGGCGGGGACGAGGACGGGCAGGCCGT
The DNA here is from genome assembly GCF_052076145.1 of Kitasatospora sp. McL0602. Classification (NCBI taxonomy): domain Bacteria; kingdom Bacillati; phylum Actinomycetota; class Actinomycetes; order Kitasatosporales; family Streptomycetaceae; genus Kitasatospora; species Kitasatospora sp. McL0602. The sequence goes on from NZ_CP197246.1 coordinate 1,361,216, forward strand.
GCGCGAGGTACTCCAGGTGCTTGGCCGAGAAGCCCTCGCGGCGCAGCTCGTCGCGGGTGCAGGTGATCAGGCCGAGCTGGTACTCGGCGAGGATGCCGGGGGCCGCGTAGCCACGGTGGTTCAGGCCGAGGGCCGGGTCGGGCGGCGGGCCGCCGTAGACGTCGACGGGGTAGCGGCGGCTGAGCCGGGCGAGCAGCGGCAGGTCGATGAAACGGGAGCCGAGCGAGCCGAGGTAGGCGATCCGTGGCGGGTCGGCGAAGACGGCCCGCCGGTCGGCGGGCGTGCAGCCGAAGTTGAGGGTCAGCAGGTTGCGGCCGCTGATGCCGTAGTGCAGCTTCGCGTAGCGGGCGTAGGACTCCCAGTGGAAGGCGAGGTGGTCGACGGTCTCGAAGAGCCGCGCCTCGTTGCGGCGCATGGCGCGGTGCTGGCGCGGGGTGAGCCTGCCCTCGTGGAACAGCTCGTCGGCCCAGGGGGTCGGGCAGTCGTAGAGGGACTTCGGGGCGTCGACCAACACCCAGGCGTCGTAGGGCTCTTCGCAGATGACGAGGTCGAAACCGGCGAGCGGCAGGGTGGCTCGCAGGATGCCCCGGCGCAGCCGCTGGTCGGCGCGGAGGGCCGGGTGGGAGAGGTGGCGCCGGGTGAGCTCGTGGCGGCGGACGAGCCGGGCGGCGCCCTCGACCGCGAACAGCGCGGCCTGCCGGGCGCTGCGGCCGGGGAGGCGGCGGCTCGTCGTCGACCGGCTGAGCAGGGAGGTGTCGACCACCTGCACCTCGTGGCCGCGCTCACGGAGGAAGCGCTCCACCTCGACGGGCTTCAACTGATTTGCATAGCCGTCCAGTTGGCAGAGCAGCAGGACTCTCGCCATCACGCGCCTCCCAGCTTCTCGGCCGCCACCGGGGCCGGCTCCTCGACCGCCGCCCCGGCCCCCGGCTCACTGCCCGACTCACTGCCCGGCGCACCGACCGCCACGGCGGCGAGCAGCGCGAGCCCGGCCAGCGCGGGGAGCCCGGTCAGCAGCAGCGCGGCCGTGCCGTGCCAGCCGGAGCGGGCGACCGGCAGCTCGCCGGCCGCCGTCACGAGCACCGCGAGCCCGGTCGCGTACGCCCAGCGGCGCGGGGCCCGCTGCTCGTGCAGGCCTGCCAGCCGGCGGCAGAGCACCACGAAGTACCAGGACCCGGCGATCAGGCCGATCGCGGTGGCGGCGACCACACCGACCACCCCGAACAGCAGCGCGAGCGGCACGGTGAGCACGGTGTTGACCACGGTCGCGTACCAGGAGTAGCGGGTCTCCAGCCCGGGGCGGCCGACCGCCCGGACGAAGCAGGTGCGGATGCCCGTGAGGGCGACGTGCAGGCTGTAGCCCGCGAGCAGCGTCGCCGCGACGGCCCCGCCGAGCGCGAAGCCGGGGCCGAGCCAGACCGGCACCGCGAAGAGCACCGCGACGGTCGTCACCGCGCCGTAGCCGAGCACGGCGGGCAGCCACCGGGCCTGGAGCGAGTGGAACAGCCCGACGGCGCCGGGCAGGCCCTGCTGCTCGTACCGGGTGGTCAGCCGCGTGAGCAGGGGCGGGAAGGCGTACAGCGGGAGACTGCGCAGCGCGGCGGCCGCCTGGTACCCGGCGGCGTAGACGCCCACGTACCGGACGGGCAGCACGGCGGCGATCACGAAGGCGTCGATCTCGCCGTTGAGGAAGACGGTGAACCCGGAGAGCTGCATCCGCAGGGCGTAGCCGCCGAACTCCCGGCGTTCCGCCTTCGGCGGCAGCAGCGGGCGGTGCAGCGTGAAGTGCCGGGCACCGAGCGCCAGCCCGCCGACCAGCAGGACGGCGAACCGCAGCGCGGTGGCGGCGGCCAGCGCGGGGAGCGTGCCGGACGGGCCGACCAGCAGCAGCACCGCCGCCGCGTACACCGCGCACGAGGTGAGGGTGACACCCGCCAGGCCCCGGAACCGCGCATTCGCCTGGAGCAGCGCCGTCGCGGAGTTGCTGAGCAGCGCGAGGGTGACGAGCGGGCCCAGCAGGCGCAGCACCTCGGCGGCCTCGCGGTGCAGCGGCGCGGGGATGTGCGAACCACTGGCGGCGGGCAGGAGCAGCAGACAGACGCCCGTGACGAGCACCCCGACGGTGAGCAGCACTAGCAGCGCGCCGACCAGCAGGCGGCCCGTCCCCGCCCGGTCCCGGCGGGCCCGGTGGACGGAGAAGAACCGGGCCAGCGAGGCGCTGACGCCGCCGTCCAGCGTCGTGAAGCTCCACAGGAAGACCAGGATCAGCGACCAGACGCCGAAGCGGTCCACGCCCAGCCGGGTGACGAGGTACGGCATCAGCGCGACGTTCACCACCAGCGGCGCGGCCTGCGCGATCGCGCTCCAGCCGACGCCGTCGAACAGACCGGGGCGTACGTGACGGCTCACCTTGCGGTACCTCCCCCGGCACCGTAACCCGCCCCGTCGCGGGCAGCCGGGCCCGACCAACAGATGGCGTACGAGAAGTCGTCCTGCCATCGGATCCTCGGCCCGCCCGCGCTGCCTAGGTTGCGAGTACCACCACCACACGTAAGGAGTCGCGCCGATGAGCACCTCGACCTCACCCCGGGGCATCACCACCGTGCGACTGCCGCCCGCTGACGACCTGTCCGTCCCGTTCGCCCGTACGGAGATCTGCGCCGAGGCGCGGGAAGCCGCACGGGTGGTGCTGGAGTCGGGCTGGGTCACCACGGGCCCGCAGGCACAGGCCTTCGAGGACGAGTTCGCCGAGTACGTCGGCGCCCGGCACGCGGTGGCCGTGAGCTCCTGCACGGCCGCGCTGGAGCTGGTGCTGCGGGGGATGCGGCTGCCGCCGGGCGGGGTGGTGCTGGTACCGGACCTGACGTTCTGCGGCGCCGCCCAGGCGGTGCTGCACGCGGGTCTGCGCCCGCTGCTGGTCGATGTCGAACCGGCGACGGGCATGCCCTCGGCGGCGACGGTCTCCCGGGCCGTGCGGGCGTTCGGGAGGCCGGAGGCGATGATGGCGATGCACTACGGCGGCGCCCCGGCGCCCCTGCGCGAACTCGGCGAGGCCGCCGGGCTGCCGCCGTACCGGGTGGTCGAGGACGCCGCGCACGCGCTCGGCACCCACCTCGGCGCCCGCCCGGTGGGGGCACTGACCCGGGCCGCCTGCTTCAGCTTCTACGCCACCAAGAACCTGCCGATCGGCGAGGGCGGCATGATCACCACCGACGACGACGACCTCGCCGGGCACTGCCGCCGGGCCCGGCTGCACGGCATGTCCACCGACGCCTGGCGGCGGCACCTGCCGGGCGGCTCCTGGCAGTACTCCGTCGAGGAGGCCGGGCTGAAGGCCAACATGACCGACCTCCAGGCCGCGATCGGCCGCGCCCAGCTGCGCCACCTGCCCGGCTGGCAGCAGCGCCGCGCCCACCTCGCCGCCCGCTACACCGCCCGGCTCCGCGAAGTCCCCGGCCTGGTGCTGCCCGAGCCGCCCACCGACGGCCTGCACGCCTGGCACCTGTACGTCGTCCGGGTCCGGCCCGGCTACCCGCTGCGCCGCAACCGGCTGGTGCTGCGCCTCGCCGAGCTCGGCATCGGCAGCTCGGTGCACTTCATCCCGCTGCACCGGCTCGGCTACCTGCGGCGCACCGCGCTGCGCCCGCCGGAGGGCCTGCCCGGCGCGGACGCGCTCTTCCCCGAGCTGCTCTCGCTGCCCCTGCACCCCGGCCTCACCGAGGCCCAGGTCGACCGGGTCTGCGCGGCGCTCGCCGACCTCGGGAAGGCCCCGTCATGACCACCGCACCGCCAGGACTCCGCACCTTGATCGTCGGCGCCGGCGAGGCGGGCTGGGCACTGGCCAGGGATCTGCTCCGGGTGCCCGAGTACGGCCTCGAACCGGTCGGCTTCGTCGACGACGACCCCGGAAAGCAGGGCAACGAGAGCCTCCCCCGGCTCGGCACGCTGGCCGACACCGGCGCGGTGGCGCGGGCCCACGGGGTGGAGGTCGTCGTGGTGGCCGTCCCCGGCCTGCCGCCGGAGCGCTTCCACGAGGTGACGGCGGCCGGGAACGACGCCGGGTGCACCGTGCGGTACCTGCCGTCCTTCGTCGCCGCACTGCGCCGCGACGTGGTCGGCGGCGACCTGCGCAGCCTGGACGTCAACCGGCTGATCGGCCGCCAGGAGGTGCACGTGGTCAGCGCCGGGGCCCGCCGGGTGATCGCCGGGCGCCGGGTGCTGGTGACGGGCGCCGGCGGCTCGATCGGCAGCGAGCTGTGCCGCCAGGTCTACGGCTTCGGGCCGAGCCGCCTCTACCTGCTCGACCACGACGAATCCAACCTGCACCGCCTCCAACTGGAGCTCTACGGCTCCTCGTTGCACGACGACGACGTGGTCGTCGCGGACATCCGCGACCGCGCCCGGCTGCTCCAGGTCTTCCGCGACCTGCGCCCCGAGGTGGTCTTCCACGCCGCCGCGCACAAGCACCTGCCGATGCTCGAACACCACCCCTGCGAGGGCGTGAAGTCGAACGTGCTCGGCACCGAGCACCTGGTGCGCACGGCCGCCCGGACGGGCGTCGAACGCTTCGTCCTGATCTCCACCGACAAGGCGGCCGACCCGGTCTCCGTCCTCGGCGCGACCAAACGGCTGGCGGAGCTGATCGTCCAGAACGCGCCCGCCTCGCCCTGCGTCTTCACCGCCGTCCGCTTCGGCAACGTGCTCGGCAGCCGGGGCTCGCTGCTCGACGTGCTCGCCGAACAGCTGCGCTCGGGGCAGCCCGTGACCGTCACCCACCCGGATATGACCCGGTTCTTCATGACCATCGAGGAGGCCGCCGGGCTGGTGCTGGAGGCCTCCCGGCTGGCGACCGGCGGGGAGGTGTTCGTGCTCGACATGGGCGAGCCCGTCCGCATCCTCGACCTGGTGCGCACCTACGCCGAACAGGTGAACGCGCCCGACCTGCAGATCCGCTTCACCGGCCTGCGGCCCGGCGAGAAGCTCAACGAGACGCTCTTCGCCGCCCACGAGCGCCGCCGCCCCACCGCGCACCCCCGCATCCACGCGACCGCCTCCCCCGACCGCCCCGACCTCGCCACCGAACTGCCCGGCCTGTACGCGGCGGCCGCCCGCAACGACGCCCCCGAGGTACGCCGCCGGCTGGCCCGTCTGCTGCCCGGCTTCCCCGCGCCCCGGCCGGCCCCGCTGCCCCGCCCGCTGGCCGCGATCGCCGCCTCCGCCCCCTACCCGGACGACTTCTGATGAACCGCCACCGCAGGCGCCGCCGCATCCTGATCTCCGCCCTCGCCGTGCTGCTCGGGCTGGTCCTGCTCGGCGTCGGCGGCCTCTGGTGGGGCACCAACCACTACGCCGGCCAGGTGCAGCGCATCTCCGGCGCCCTCCCGACCACCCCCTCGTCCTCCCGCCCGGTCAAGCCCCCCGAGGCGGGCAAGTCGCTGAACTTCGTCCTGGTCGGCCTCGACGCCCGGTCCGACCTCCCGACCACCGGCGACGCCGCCAAGGGCCCGCTATGGGCGTACGGCGCGCAGCGCAGCGACACCATCATGGTGCTGCACCTGAGCTCCGACCGTAAGCAGGCGTACGTCGTCTCCATCCCCCGGGACACCTGGGTGGCCATCCCCGGCCACGGCTCGGCCAAGATCAACGCGGCCTTCTCCTGGGGCGGCCCGCCGCTGCTGATCGAGACCGTCGAGCAGTACACCGGCATCCACATCGACCACTTCGCCGCCATCGACTGGAGCGGCTTCAAATCGCTCACCGACGCGGTCGGCGGCGTCACCCTCACCATCCCGGACGCGAGCTACGACTCCGAGCAGCAGCGGCACTGGACCCCGGGCACCTACACCATGGACGGTGCCACCGCGCTCGCCTACGTCCGCCAGCGCTACGGCCTCCCGGGCGGCGACCTCGACCGCATCGCCCGGCAGCAGAACTTCCTGCGCGCCCTGATGACCAAGGCCGCCGGCCAGGTCTCGCTGACCGACCCGTTCGCCCTCAGCCGCCTGCTGGACGCCACGGCCCACGCCGTCAGCGTCGACGACCAGCTCTCCAACAGCGAGCTGCGCGACCTCGCGCTGAGCCTGCGCGGTCTCGGCACCGGCTCGGTGACCTTCGTCCGGCCGCCGCTCGGCCAGTTCGTGACCATCGACGGGCAGAGCGCGCTGACGCTCGACCCGAACCGCGCCCCCGCCCTGTGGAAGGCCATCGGCACCGACCGGCTCGCCGCCTGGGTCTCCCAGTACGGCAACCGGGACGTCCTGCCGACGAGCGTGCCCTAGCCATGTCAGTTCGGATGCAGCTCCGCGCCGAGACGGTTGGCCAGCGCCACCGCCTCCAGCCGGGAGTGCACGCCCAGCTTGTCCAGCACGTTCTGGACGTGCGTGCGGGCGGTGTTGGTGGTCATGCTCAGGGCCCGCGCGATCTCCACCGTGCCGTCACCCTCGGTGAGCCGCCGCAGCACCTCCAGCTCCCGGTGGGTCAGCCAGCGCAGCGAGTCCGGCCCGGTGCCCCGGCGGCTGCGGGCCAGCCGGGCGGCCTCCAGGGCCAGGGCCGGTTCGACGAAGAGCTCACCGGCGCCGATCCGGGTCAGCGCCCGGTCCAGCACCTCGATGCCCTGGTCCTTGCTCAGATAGCCCGCCGCGCCGGCCGCGACGGCGAGCTCCACCGAGCCCGGGTCCGGGTCGCGGGAGAGCGCCAGGATGCGCACCTCGGGGGCGGAGCGGTGGATCAGCTCGATCGAGTCCAGCGCCCGGCCGTCGCTGAGGCGCAGGTCCAGCACACAGGCGTCGGGCCGGTGCGCGAGCACCGCCCGGACCACCCCGCTGCGGCTGGTGGCGGTGGCCCGGACACGGTAGCCGCGCCCGGTCAGGGCGAGTGCCAGGGCCTCGGCGAGCAGCCGTTCGGCGTCCGCGACGACCAGCGCCGCCTTGCTGCCCCCCGGGCTCCCGCCGGGCCGGGCGGACCGCGCGCCGGAGGAGTGCTGGCCGGAGGAGTGCTGGCTCGAAACCACCGCGGGCCCTCCCTTCGGCTGTCCGGGCCGATGCCCGGTGATCCGCGGAACTTCCTCCGCCCGTGGCACCCCGGAGATCCTTTTCTCCTCTCCAGGGAAACAGAAGCCGCCACCCTCGTCCACATCTGGCAGCCCCGCAGCGCCCGTGGCAGCCTCGAAGGCATGTCGGGCGCAATCCGGGTCGTCGTCGCCGACCGGCGACGCACCGTCGCCGTGGTCCTGGCCACCGGCCTCCACGAGGCGGGGGTCACGACCCAGGCCGTCACCACACTCGCCGAGGTCCACCGCCTCACCGAGGCCGGGCGGGCCGACGTGGTGGTCGCCGACATCGGCCTGCTCGCCGCCGGGCGGCACTCGGCGCACCTGGCCGGCCTCGACTGGGGGCAGGGTCTGGCCGCGCCGGTGGTGGTGCTCAGCGACGGCGGCCGCAGTGACGCGCTGGCTGTCGAGGCGGTGCGGGCCGGGGTCCGGGGGTGGGTGTCCAAGGACAGCTCGCTCCAGCACCTGCTGGTGGTGATCCGGGGTGTCCTGCGCGGCGAGACCTGGCTGCCGCCGCCCCTGCTGACCCGGGTGATCGACGAACTGGTCACCCGCCGGGACGCGCAGGACGAGGGCGCCGAGCGCCTCGCCGCGCTGACCGCCCGCGAGCGGGAGGTGCTCAGCTGCCTGTGCGCGGGCCTGAGCCGCCCCGAGATCGGGCGCCGGCTCTTCCTGTCGACCAACACCGTCCGCACCCATGTGCAGAATCTGATGCTCAAGCTCGACGTGCACTCCTCCGTCGCCGCCGTTGCCCTCGCCAACCGCGTCGGCCCGCCGCCGCTGCCGCCGGCCGCCGCCCCTGACGGCGGGGCGCCTGCGACCCCGCCGCACCCGTCGGCGGCGCCGGACGGGGACCGCAGGTCCTGAGGCCGCGACCCCCGTTCTCCCCACGGTGTCTGCCGCCCAAGTGAGTTCATGGCGTGAAGAAAGTCGGTGCGAGGGGTTGACGCCGCCGGTCGGCGGCCCCGAGACTCCCAGGCAGGGAGCCCTCCGTGAGCTCGGGCCGAGGCCCGGCCGCGCCCCGTCCCCCACCCGCCCCATCGCAGGAGAAGCCCGTGAGGCTCACTTCAGCACGCCCCCGTACCGGTACGTCCGCCCTGCTCGGCCTGGCCCTGCTGGCGGCGTCCGCACTCGCGCTGCCCGCCAACGCGACCGCCGCCACGACCACCCGCTCGGCAGCCGCCGGCTGCGGCACCGCCGACGCCGCCCAGGGACGCCCGGCCACCGCCTCCTCCACCGAGAACGCCGGCCTCCCGGCCGCCAACGCCGTGGACGGCAACACCGGCACCCGCTGGTCCTCCGCGTTCAGCGACCCGCAGTGGCTCCAGGTCGACCTGGGCACCACCCAGCAGATCTGCCAGGTGGTGCTCAACTGGGAGGCTGCGTACGGGAAGTCGTACCAGCTCCAGACCTCCACCGACGGCACCGCCTGGACGACGCTTTACTCCACCAGCAGCGGCACCGGCGGCAACGAGACGATCGATGTCAACGGCACCGGGCGGTACGTCCGGATGAACGGCACCGCGCGCGGCACCCAGTACGGCTACTCGCTCTGGGAGTTCGGCGTGCACACCAGTAGCGGAGGCGGCGTGCCGCTGCCCGGCGGCGGTGATCTCGGGCCGAACGTGCTGGTCTTCGACCCGGGCATGACGGACATCCAGGCGAAGGTCGACGCCGTCTTCGCCAAGCAGGAGAGCAACCAGTTCGGCACCGACCGGTACGCGCTGCTGTTCAAACCCGGCACGTACAACGGCGGGTTGAACGCCCAGATCGGCTTCTACACCTCCGTCTCGGGTCTCGGCCTCAACCCCGACGACACCACCATCAACGGCGATCTGACGGTCGACGCGGGCTGGTTCAACGGCAACGCCACCCAGAACTTCTGGCGCTCCGCCGAGAACCTCGCACTCAACCCCGTGAACGGCACCGACCGCTGGGCCGTCGCCCAGGCGGCTCCGCTGCGCCGGATGCACATCAAGGGCGGCCTCAACCTCTCGCCCGCGGGCTACGGTTGGGCCAGCGGCGGGTACATCGCCGACTCCCGGGTGGACGGCCAGATCGGCAACTACTCGCAGCAGCAGTGGTACACCCGCGACAGCTCCATCGGCGGCTTCAGCAACGGCGTCTGGAACCAGACCTTCTCCGGCGTGCAGGGCGCCCCCGCCCAGAGCTTCCCCAACCCGCCCTACACCACGCTCGGTTCGACGCCCGTCTCCCGTGAGAAGCCCTACCTCTACCTCGACGGCGGCGGCAACTACCGGGTCTTCGTGCCCGCCAAGCGCACCGACGCGGTCGGCGTCTCCTGGGCGAACGGAAGCACCCCCGGCAGCTCGCTGCCGCTCAGCCAGTTCTACGTCGTCAAGCCCGGCACCACCGCCGCGACCATGAACGCCGCGCTCGCCCAGGGCCTCAACCTGCTGTTCACGCCCGGGGTCTACCACGTCGACCAGCCCGTCACGGTGAACCGGCCCGACACCGTCGTGCTCGGCCTCGGCCTCGCCACCCTCGTCCCCGACAACGGCGTCACCGCCCTGCGGACGGCCGACGTGGACGGCATCCGGCTGGCCGGGCTGCTGATCGACGCCGGGGCGGTCAAGTCGCCGGTGCTGCTCCAGATCGGCCCCGACGGTGCGGGCGCCGACCACGCGGCCGACCCGACCACCATGCAGGACGTCTTCGTGCGGGTCGGCGGCGCGGGCGCGGGCTCCGCCGGGACGGCCGTGGTCGTCAACAGCAACAGCACCATCGTCGACCACACCTGGCTCTGGCGCGCCGACCACGGCACCGGCGTCGGCTGGGACGTCAACCCGGCCGACTACGGCCTCGTCGTGCACGGCAACGACGTGCTGGCCACCGGCCTGTTCGTCGAGCACTTCAAGAAGTACGACGTCGAGTGGTCCGGCGAGCGCGGGCGCACCATCTTCTTCCAGAACGAGATCGCCTACGACGCCCCCAACCAGGCCGCCGTGCAGAACGGCGGCACCCGGGGCTTCGCCGCGTACAAGGTGGACGACACCGTCCGCACCCACGAGGGCTGGGGGCTCGGCAGCTACTGCTACTTCAACGTCGACCCGACCATCCGGATGGACCACGCCTTCGAGACGCCCGTCACCCCCGGCGTGAAGTTCCACGACCTGCTGGTCGTCTCGCTCGGCGGTGACGGACAGTTCGACCACGTGGTCAACTCGACCGGCGCCGCGACCTCGGGCACCTCCACCACCCCGTCGAACGTGGTCTCCTTCCCCTGACCATCGGTCAACCGGCCCCGACCACCCGGTGGTCGGGGCCGGTTATGGTGAAGGCAGGGACAACGCCGACACTGAGGAGTCACCCATGCACACGCCCTGGGACGAACAGGTGGAACGGCTGGAGATAGCAGTCGGCCCGCACACCTTCGACGCGCTGGCCGCCGGGCCGGACGACGGCAGACTGGTACTGCTGCTGCACGGGTTCCCCGAGTTCGCCGACTCCTGGTACGCCGTGCTGCCCGCCCTGGCCGAGGCCGGGTACCGGGCCGTCGCCGTCGACCAGCGCGGCTACTCCCCCCGCGCCCGCCCCGAGGAGGTCTCCGCGTACGGGGTCGACCTGCTGGTCGCCGACGTGCTCGGCTTCGCCGACGCGCTCGGGGCCGACGACTTCCACCTGGTCGCCCACGACTGGGGTGGCCTGGTCGCCTGGGCCGTGGCCGCCGCCCACCCGGACCGGGTCCGGACGCTCAGCGTGCTCGCCACCCCGCACCCGAGCGCGCTCGTCAAGGCGCTGGACGGCCCCGGCGGGCAGGCGCAGCGGGAGCGCTCGAAGTACGTCGGGCTGTTCCGCGCACCGGAGCACGCCGCCGAGCAGGCGCTGCTCGCGGACGGCGCGGCGCCGCTGCGCGGCGTCTACCGGGGCGCGCTGCCCGAGTGGCTGCTGGAGTCCAACCTCCGGCGGCTCACCGAGCCCGGCGCGCTCACCGCCGGGCTCAACTGGTACCGCGCCACCGAGAAGGGCCTGTTGGTGGAGGCCGGGCCGGTGGCCGTGCCGACGCTGTACGTCTGGGGCACCGAGGACCAGGCGCTCGGGATCGAAGCCGCCGTGCTGACGGAGGAGTTCGTCACCGGCGCGTACCGCTTCCTCCCGCTCACCGGCGCCTCCCACTGGCTGCCGGAGGCCGACGCGGCGCGCCTGCTGCCCGCCCTCCTGGAGCACCTGGCGAAGAACTGAGCCGCGCGGGCCGCCCGTTCACCCCCGCAGCACCGCGGCCAGGACGGGCGGCCGGAACAGCGCGGTCGGCGGCGCGAGCAGGCCCTCGACGGCTCGCCGCGCACCCGGCTCAGCTTGCGGGCACGTGCCGATCGAGCTGCCCGATCACCGAGTCGCACGGCCAGCTGCAGAAGCCGGCCTGCTCGACCTCCTCGTAGAACGGCACGCCGTCCTCGGCCCGGTGCGGGGCGCGGTCGTGGTGCAGATGGACGATCGGGTCGGCGTGCCGGTCCATCGGGCCGTAGCGTTCGGCCCGCCAGACGAAGTCCTGGTCCTCACCGCCCCAGCCGGAGAAGCGCTCGTCCATGCCGCCGATCCGGCTGAAGAACGACTCCCGCAGCCAGACGCAGCCGCCGGGCGGCCGCCGCAGGTGGACGCCACGGTGCACGCTCTGGTCGACCGCGCCCTGGCCGTCGATGCAGCGGGCCCGGACGGCCCGGACGCTGGCCTGCGGGTCGAGGAAGAGCATGTCCCGGTAGGGCCAGTGCCCTTGGGTGCCGGGCTCCCGGAAGCGCTCGACGGCGCGGGCCACGAAGTCGCGGTCGACCAGGATGTCGCCGTCCAGCACGCAGACCAGCTCGGCCGGTCTCGCGCCGTGCACCACACCGACGTTGACCGTCCAGGACTTGTTGAAGCGGCCCGGATCGGGGGCGAAGAGGTAGGTGTCGCACACCCCCTCGACGAGTTCGCGCCACCTCGGCCGGGCGTCGCTCTCCACCACGACCACCCGGTACCGCTCGCGCGGGTGGCTCTGGTCGGCGAGCGCCGCGAGCACGGCGGCGAGGTTACGTACCCGGCCCTCGGCGTCGTCGGCCGCCCGGTAGGGGATCACCACGGCCGCGTCGACGGGGTGCCGCCCCCGGTGCGGCGGCCGGGGCAGCCCGGCCAGCAACTCGGCGGCGCCGGGCACGGCGCCCGCCGCCGGCACCCCCGCCCGGCCCGGCTTGGCGAGCAGCCGGGAGAGCGTCTCGGTCTCGGCGGCGGTCTCGGCGAGCGCGGCCACCGGACCGTGCGTACGCGCCGCGCCTGCTGCACCTGCTGCCCCGCCGAACAACGAGCCGAGCAGGTCGGCGAGTTCGGCGGCCGATCCGTCGTCCGCCGGGTCCTTGGCGAGCCGTTCGGCGGCGGCCGCGACCGGCAGGTCGGGCAGTGCCAGGACGGCGTCGGCGGTGCGGTGGTGGGCTTCGGCCGACCAGTCCCAGTAGTCCGGGGCGACGGCCCGCGCCACCGGGTCGTGGGCGAGGATCACACTGCTGACGACGGCGGCGGCCAGCGCCACGGCGTCGTGGGGTCTCGCGGGCAGGGTGGACATCTCGGGCTCCAGGTGGGGTGCGGGCGTGGTCAGGAGGTGACGGGCGACGGCTCGACGGGCAGCTCGGCCGGTTCGGTGCGCCGCTGCGCCAAGGCCGGGAAGAGCCCCTCGCCGAGGTAGAGCAGCGCGGCGCCCGCGAGCACGCACCCGGCGACGGCGGCCGGGACGGCCAGTGGGGCGAGGTCGAAGAGCAGCCCGGCGACGCCGGGCCCGATGCCGAAGGCGATCGCCCCCGTCATCTGGAACAACGACATGTAGAAACCGCGCAGTTCGTCCGGAGCGAGGGCGGCGACCAGCGCGTACGAGGACGGCGAGACCAGCATCTCGCCGAAGCTGTAGACGGCGACGCCTGCCAGCACGCAGGCGGCGGCGAGCCAGCCGGAGAACCCGGCCGCGCAGCTGGTCAGGGCGAGCGAGGTGAGCAGCAGACCGGTACCGCCGAGCACGACCCGGGTGCGGCGGGCCCGGCGGACGCGGTGGGTGACCCAGAGCTGGGCGACGAAGAGCAGCAGGTAGTTCACCGCGAAGACGAGGGTGGCGTACCACTGGCCGAGGTGCAGCACCCGGGTGAGGTAGAGCGGGAGGAAGGCCGCGGGCACCGTCCAGGCCGCCGCGATCAGCAGCTGGGCGAGGATCAGACGGCGGAAGGCCCGGTCGGCGAAGACGTGCCGCCGGGTCGCCCGGGGTGCGGCGCCGTCCGACGCCGTCGCGGTGGCGGGGGCCGGAGTGACCCGGCAGCAGGCGATGAGCACCCCCGCCAGCAGGCAGGTCGCCGCGTTGACCAGGACGATCACCCGTAGCGCGCCGGTGCCGTGGTTGGCCAGGAAGACCGTGCTGACCAGCGCACCGGTGCCGAGGCTGCCCGCGCTGACGGCCTGCACCAGGGCGAACCAGGAGTCGAGCTGGCCCGGCCTGGAGACGCTGGTGATCAGCGTCGGCCAACTGGCGAAGTAGAGCCGGTCGGCGGTCATCACCAGGGCGACGCAGCCGAGGATGCCGAGGTAGGAGTCGGCGAGCGGGTAGCAGGCGTAACCGGCGGCGGAGAGCAGGTTGCTGAGCACGACGGTGCGTTTTGCTCCGAGCCGGTCGGTCAGCAGACCGCCGAACGGACCGAGGGCGAGTGCACCGAGGGTGGCCGCGCTGATCGTGAGGCCGACCCCGGCCACGGGCAGGCCGGTGGTGACGGTGAAGAAGTAGAACGCCAGCGGGAGGAACAGGCCGACGCCGAGGGTGTCCACGCTGAGGGCGCCGACCAACAGGCGGTGCCCCCGGGTGTCCGGCAACGAGCCGGTGTCGAAGAATCTGGACAGCACGGTGGCCGGCAGCGAACCGCCGGCCCGTGCCGCAGGGGCCTGCGTCACCTCGCCCCCGCTCCCGTCCAGGTGACGCCGGTGAGATCGGGCAGGGTGAGGTCGGCGGCGGCCAGCGCCCCGGCGTCGTGGGTGGTGGTGAGCCCGACACAGCGCAGCCCGGCCGCCTTGGCTGCGGCGATCCCGGCGGGGGCGTCCTCGAAGGCCACCGCCTCCGCCGGGTCGACCCCGAGCGCGGCGCAGCCGGCCAGGAAGCCCTGCGGGTCGGGCTTGCCCGCCGTCACGTCCTCGGCGGTGACCAGCACCTTGAACAGCCCGGCGCCACCGACGTGGTCGAGCAGGTCGGTGGCGTGCTCGCGCAGGCCGGAGGTGACGACGGCGAGCAGGACGCCGTCGGCGTGCAGCCCGGCGATCAGCTCGGCCGCGCCGGGCACCGGGTACGGCGGGGGGATGTCGGGGCCGTTCAGGTAGCCGACGGCCTCGGTGAAGAGCTCGTCGACGGTGTGGCCGGGGAAGCGGTGCACGTGGTCGGCGAGCGACTCCTGGCCCCGGCGGCCGACGAAGCTCGCCAGCAGTGCGTCGTCCACCGGGAGGCCGTGGGTGGTGAAGAGCCGTGTCCAGGCGGCGCGGCTGCGGTGCTCGGTGGCGACCAGGGTGCCGTCGAGGTCGAAGAGGGCGGCGCGCTCGTGCAGGTGCATGGTCAGGTTTCCTTGGCTGAGGGGGATCGCGGTGGTGGTGCTGGTGGTGCTGGTGGTGTTGGTGGTTCTCAGTTGGCGGCGAGCCGCAGGTCGCGGTAGCTGTCGGCCCAGGGCAGCCGGGCCTCCAGCGCGGCGGCACCCCGGACGACGGTGAGGTCGTGGTGGCGGCGGGCGGCCAGCTGGAGGCCGACCGGGACGCCGTTGGCGGCGCGGCCGACCGGGACGGAGGCGGCCGGGCTGGCGATCAGGTTGAACGGGCTGGTGAGCGACCAGCCGACGAAGCGGTCCACCGGACGGCCGTCGATCTCGTGCGGGCCGACGGTGTCGCGGTCGGTCCCGTTCGGCACCCCGGTGACGCCGTTGACCGGGCTGACCACCAGGTCGTAGCGGTCGAAGAGGTCCTCGAAGGCGGTCAGCACCTGGGTGCGCATCAGGTCCTCCAGCCGGAAGTCGACGGCGCTGAACGAGCCGCCGACCCGGACGCTGTCCAGGTACCCGGCCTCGATCGAGCCACCGTGGTCGGCGACCAGGTCGATCCCGGCGCGGCGGGAGATCTCGGCGGACTCGGCGTGGCAGACCGACAGGTAGCGCCGCCACATGGCGGTCAGCTCCTCGTGCGGGAAGGGCAGCCGGAAGTCGACCTCCTCGACCACGGCGCCCGCCTCCGCGAGGGCGGGCAGGGCGGCCCGGACGATTCGCTCGGCTTCGGCGGTGACGGGGTAGCCACCCAGGTCAGGGCTGTAGGCGACGCGCAGGCCGGTCAGGTCGCCGTCCAGGCCGTCGACGAGCCGGTCGCCGACGGGGAAGGAGAACGGGTCGCGCGGGTGCGGGCCGGACATCACGTCCAGGCCGAGGACGGCGTCACGGACGGTACGCGCCAGCGGCGCGTAGACCACCATCGGGTTAAGGCGGCGGAAGGCGTTCGGCTTGGCCTGCACGGCGACCCGGCCGAAGGTCGGCATCAGCGTGAAGACACCGCAGAAGGCGGCGGGCACCCGCAGCGAGCCCCCCGCGTCCGAGCCCTGGGCGAGCGGGACGAGCCCGGCGGAGACGGCGGCGGCGCTGCCGCCGGAGGAACCACCCGCGTTCATCGCGAGGTTGAACGGTGTCGGGGTCGGGCCGAAGAGGGCGTTGTCGGTGGTCGCCTTGAAGCCGAACTCGGGGGTGTTGGTCTTGCCGACCACGATCGCCCCGGCCTGCTCCAGCCGCTCGACGCAGAGGATCGTCTCGGTCGGCACGTCCTCGGCGAAGACCAGCGAGCCCCGGGCCATCCGCACCCCGGCGACCGGGTCGAGGTCCTTCACGGCGATCGGCACACCGTGCAGCGGGCCCAGCTCGGCCCCGGACTCCACCGCCCGCTCGGCCTCCTTGGCGGCGGCGAGCGCCCGGTCGCCGCAGACGGTGACGAACGCGTTGACGGTCGGGTTGACCTGCTCGATCCGGTCCAGCGCGGCCTGCACGACCTCCACCGGGGAGATCTCACGACGGCGGACCCGCGCGGCCAGCTCATGGGCGGTCAGGTCGGTCAGCTCGGTCATCACTGCCTCTTCCGGGATGCGGCCTTCAGTGGTCTGTACCTCTGAAACACCGCCGCCGGCCGGACGGTTGCACATGCAGCCGGTCAACGCCGCAGCGCTCGCGCCGCCGCCACCGTGCTCAGCGTGGCCACTGCCGCCAGGCCCAGGGCGACCAGCGCGAAGGCCGTGCCGGGGGTGCCGTGGGACGCCAACCACGGGTAGCCGGCGCCGAAGAGCGCCACGCCGAGGACGCCCGCCAGCTGGGTGAGGGTGCTGACCGAGCCGCTGAGGTCGGCCGCGAAGCGCGGCGGCACCGCGTCCGTGAGCAGCGTCAGCAGCGAGCTGAAGGTGGTGCCGAGCCCGAGGCCCCCGACGCAGAGCACCGCCGCGAGCGGCCACGGCCCGGCTGCTCCGGCGGCCTGCAGCAGGGCGATCGCCCCGTACGAGAGGGCCAACAGCAGGCCGCCGAGCACCGGCAGCAGGCGGCGGAGGGCGGCGGGCAGCCGGGGCAGCAGCGGCCCGGTGACGCCGAAGCAGAGCACCCAGCCGAGCGGCACCAGGCCGGACTGCCAGGCGCTCAGGCCGAGTTGTCGTTGCAGGTGGAGCGCGAGCACGTACAGCAGGGAGAAGTACGTGAGCGTCGTCCCGGCCTGGGCGAGCAGGGCCCAGCGGACGGCGGGGAGCGCGAGCGGCCGCAGGTCGAGCGCGGGACGGCGGCCCTGGCGGATCACCCGGCGTTCGGTGCGCAGGAAGGCGGCCAGGGCGGGCACGGCGAGGGCGAGGACGAGCCGGCTCCACCAGGGGCTGCCGAGGCCCGGCCCGAGGGTGAGCGGCAGCAGGGCGGCGAGGGTGGTCAGGGCCAGCAGGGCGCTGCCGGTGAGATCCAGACCGCCGCCGGCGGCGGGCCGGTCGACCGCCGGCTCGTCGGCGCCGGTGCGTGGCAGCAGGCGGGCGCCGGCCAGCAGGGCGGCGGCCCCGGCGGGGACGTTGATCAGGAAGGCGGCCCGCCAGCCGGTGCCGAAGAGGTCGGCGGAGACCAGGACGCCGCCGAGCACCTGACCGAGGGCCGCGCTGCCGGAGAGCGTGGCCGCGTACAGGCCGACGGCCCGCGCCCGCTGCCCGTCGGGGAACCAGCGGTGGATACCGATCAGGATCTGCGGGACCATCAGCCCGGCCCCGACGCCCTGGAGCAGCCTGGCCGCGATCAGGGTGCCGGTGCCGGGCGCCAGACCGCAGAGCAGCGACGCCACGGTGAAGAGGGCCAGACCGCCCAGGAAGACCCGGCGGACTCCGAGGCTGCTGCCGAGCCGGGCGCCGGGCATCAGGGCGAGTGCGAAGAACAGCGCGTACCCGGCGACCACCAGGGTGAGCCCACCGTCGGAGGTGCCGAGGTCGTCACGGACGGCGGGCGCCGCGACGTTGGCGACGGCGGTGTCGATGTTGGCCATCGCCTGCCCGGAGAGCAGCACGAGCAGCAGCAGGCCGGTGGAGCGGCCCGGCGGCGCGGCGGGGCGCACGGCGCGGGCCAGGCCGGTCCTGGTGTTTGCGTCGGTGGTCATCGGTTCCCCTTTCTGCCCGACAGCTGTCCGACAGCTGTCCGGCGGTACTGCCGGGAGAGGTAACACCGATCGTGTCCGACCGGTTGCATCGGTCACCGAACGCCCTTTCCGATTCCAGGAAACCGGTCGGCCGGTCGGTGAATTCAGCTGACGTGACTAGCCGCTCCGCCGCCGGAGTTCAAGGCTGTTGTCCCGATCCGTCGGCGCCTATGGTCGGCTTGTCCACACTGGTCTAGACCTTGAGGGGGTGGCAGCGAGGCCATGCACCGACCGGGCTTACTCCTTGACGACTCCCGTGAACTCGCCGAGCTGGTCGCACCGCTCTTCGCCCGCGCCGAGCCACGCCGCCTGGCGCTCGCCTACATCGACGGGCTGCTCAACGCGGCCGAACTCGGCAACAGCAGAAGGCTCGCGGAGCACGCGGGCAACCGCACCGCCTGGAGCACCCAGCGCCTGCTGACCCGCGCCCGCTGGGACGCCGAAGCCTTCCGGGACCGCGTCCGTGACTACCTGGGCGGGCGGCTCGCCCGGCCGTCCGCCAAACTGGTGCTCTGCCAGCACGAGAACCTGCGGACGGGCAGCCAGGCCGTCGCCGTCGCCCGCCAACCCGGCGGCCGCGACCAGCAGTTGCGCAACAGCCAGCTCGGCGTACTGCTCTGCTACGTCTCGGCGCACGGCAGCGCGATCGTCGACCGCGAGCTCTACCTGCCACCGGAGTGGGCCGACGACCCGGCGCGCTGCGCAGCGGCCGGCATCCCCGAGGAGCAGAGCCGCTTCCGCCCCAAGACCGCCCTGGCCAGGGAGATGACCGAGCGTGCCGCCGCAGGCGGGATGCCGTTCTCCTGGGTCGTGGGCGGCGCCGAGTTCAGCCAGGACGGACACCTGCGCGGCTGGCTGCGCCGACGTCGGCTGCCGTACGCGCTGGAGCTGCCCGAGGAGGCGGGCCGGGCCGCCCTCGCCTCCGCCCGGATGGTCGACCAGACCGGCCTGCACGTGCTCAACTGCCCGCGACTGAACGGCAACTGGCAGATCGTCTGCCGGGACAGGACCCTGCTCCGGAGCACCTGGGGGCCGCCCGCGGACGGCTTCCGGCACACCCTGCTGCTGCACCGCGGCCTCGACGGCGAGGAGACCGTACACCTCGTCCACGCCCCCGACCCCACGCCGCTGCCGTCGATGGTCGACGCCGTACTGGCACGCCGCACGGCCGACTTGACGGTACGTCGCGCGGCGAGCCACGCCGGGCTCGGGAGCCACCAGGTGCGCGGGTGGGTGGCCTGGTACCGGCACACCACACTCGCGATGGCAGCCGCCGCCGTCCGCGAGACCCGCCCGGCCGCCGGGGCCGGTGCCGGTGCCGGTGCCGGCCCCGAGAGCTCGCTGACCACGGCGGACACCGCCAAGTACCGCTCCCTACGGTGATTCCTTGCCCACTTCCGAACCAAAATGGTCTACTCCATTTGTCGACGGAGCGAGAAATCCCATGGAGTCCGGGGGATTTCACCGTCGCTATTCCCCGGCGCACCGCCCCGATCCGCGCGCGAATCCCCGACGCCCGGTCAGCCACCGTAATCCCGTCACCCTTTCAGGAGTGTGCACCCGACGATGGCCGTACCCACCGCACGACTCGACACCGCGACCGCCCCCGGCCCGGCCGTTCCCGAACCCGGCCACGCCCCGGCCGTCCCCGACCCGGGCACGGACCGGTACGCCCGGATAGCGCTGGCCGGCCTACGCGCCAGAGCCGAGGAGCTCGGGCGGCTGGCCACCGCCACCGTCGACGCCCTCGCCGACCCGGCCGCCGCGCTCAGCGTCACCAGCCCCGAATTCGCTGCCCTGGCACGGGAGACGGTGCCGCGCTGGCACTTCGCCATGCTCAACGACCACGAGCGCAACGACGCCCTCGCCGTGGCGCTGGAGCGGGTCGTCCCGGCGGGCGCCACCGTGCTGGACATCGGCGCGGGCACCGGGCTGCTCGCCATGATGGCCGTCAAGGCGGGCGCCCGGCACGTCTACAGCTGCGAAGCCAACCCGGTGATGGCCGAGATCGCCCGCCAGGTCGTCGCCGACCACGGCTTCGCCGACTCCATCACCGTGCTCGGCACCTTCTCCACCGACCTGGTGGTCGGCCGCGACCTGCCCGGCCGGGTCGACGCGGTGATCTCCGAGATCGTCGACTGCGGCCTGATCGGCGAGGGGCTGCTGCCCAGCGTCCGGCACGCCCGCGAGTCGCTGCTGCGCCCCGGCGGGGTGATGCTGCCACGCGCCGCCCGGGTGCTCGGCTCCCTCGTCCAGAGCGAGGTCGCCGCCGGTCTCAACCGCGTCGACAACGCCAGCGGCTTCGACGTCTCACTGCTCAACACGCTCGCCACCGCAGGCCACTTCCCCGTCCGGCTGCACACCTGGCCGCACCGCCTGCTCTCGGCCCCGGTCGAACTCGCCTCCTTCGACCTGGAGTCGGGGCAGCTGGGCCCCGGCAGCAGCACCCTGGAGATCCCCGTGCGGGCCGAGGGCACCGCCCACGCGCTGGCCGCCTGGTTCGAGCTCGACCTCGGCGGCGGCGTGACGCTGCGCAACAGCCCCGAGAACGTCAGCTCGCACTGGATGCAGGCGATGATCCCGCTGCCCGAGCCCGTACAGGTCTCCCCCGCCGATCCGCTCACACTCGAACTCTCCTGGACCGAAACCCGGTTCGAGCTCCACTGACCCGCCCCAACGAACGGAAGGAACCCGGACCGTGTCCCACACCCCGGCCCCCCACGTGCCTTTCGCCCTGACCGGCGAGGAACTCCGCCAGGCCGTCATCGCCTACGCCGCCAACCCCATCTACCGCGACAACGAGGAGTGGGAGAACGCGGACAACCCGTACCACCGCCAGCTGCGCCCGCAGGTGCTCCCCCACCTGGACTTCGACCGGGTGCCCGGCCGCGACCGGGCCCTGGAGTACAGCAGCCTGGCCGCGCAGCGCATCCTCACCAGCATCTACGAGGCCGATCTGGTCTTCTTCCCCAAAGCCGGGCTGGGCGGCCTGGACGACGACTTCCGCTCCTACTACAGCCCCGGCAACCGGGCGCGCGGCGAGTTGATCCGCCCGGCGCTGGAGCGGTTCGCCTTCGGCTTCCTCGACGAGGAGGTCGAGGTCAGCGGCAGCTGGGACACCGCCGCGCTGGAGGGCTACCTCGAGTCGCTCGGCGTCGACGCCACCGGGCAGGCCTCGCTCGCCGAGCAGGCCATCCTCAAGTCTCCCGACCCGCAACGCGCCGCCCGGATGTGGCTGATCCAGTTCGCCCCCGACTTCCTCTCCGAGGCGTCCCCGATGATCCGGAACGTGCTCGGCTACTACGGGCAGACGCAGTCCGAGTGGTTCAAGATCGTCATTGACGAGTACGGGTACGGCGTGCACGACACCAAGCACAGCCAGCTCTTCGAACGCACCCTGGAGTCCGTCGAGTTGAGCTCCGACCTGCACAGGTACTGGCAGTACTACCTGGTCAGCAGCCTGGCCATGAACAACTACTTCCACTACCTCGGCAAGAACCACGAGCACTTCTTCCGCTACATCGGCGCGCTCTACTACACCGAGAGCACCCTCGTCGACTTCTGCCGGCGCGCCACCGACCTGCTCGACCAGGTCTTCGACGGCCAGGCCGACACCCGCTACTTCACCGAGCACGTGCACATCGACCAGCACCACGGCCGGATGGCCCTGGAGAAGCTCATCAAGCCGCTGATCGCCGAGCACGGGGAGCAGATCATCCCCGAAATCGTGCGCGGCATCGAGGAGTTCCGCGCCCTGAGCACCCTCGCGGACGAGGACTTCGCCACCCAGATCGCCTGGATGGACGACGGCCCCCGGTACAAGGAGCTGCACGGCCCCGTCCACCAGGCCATCCTGGAGGGCCGGGTCACCGCCCCGGTGGCGGACATCGTCGAGCCCTTCGGCGAGCTCTCCAACACCCACAGCCACGAGGGCGACGAGCTCTGCCACATCGTCTCCGGCACCATGCGCTTCGTCAGCGGCTTCAACTCGTACCAGATCCTGGAGGCGGGCGAGGGCACCGTCATCCAGCGCAACCGCCTGCACGGCGCGATCATCGAGTCTGACGAGTGCGTCTACCAGATCCACTCCGTGGGGGACTACCAGGCATGCCTGAGCTGAGCCCCGAGGCGCCAGACGTCGCGGCGCCGACCTTCGCCGTGCTGACCTTCGCGGTGAGCGGCCCCGGCAACTGCGTCGAGGTCGGCGGAGTTCCCTACGTGTACGCCGACGCCGGGAGCGGCGGGTTCGTCCTACGGGCCGGCTGCCCGCACCGGGGCGGCCCGCTGCACCTGGCGGTGCCCGACAGCACCGGGCGGCAGCTCGTCTGCCCGTGGCACGAACGCGGCACCTCGCTCAGCAGACTGCGCAAGGAGATCCCGGCCGTCCGCCAGGGGGCACTGGTCACCGCGGTGATCCCCGCGCCGCCCGGCAGCCCGGTCGTCCACCGCCGTCTGCCGCTCAGCCGGGAGCTCAAGCCCGGCTGCCGACAGCACAGTTGATCCCAGCACCGTAGTCGCTCCCAGCACCGTGCTCGATCCCAGGCCGGCCACCCCCGGGTGGCCGGCCTCCCGACAGACAAGGACCGCACCGTGGCCGCGCCCGCACCGCACCGACCCGCCGTCATCGTCGACCCGTTCTCCTCCGGCGGGATGTACGCGCCCGCGTTCATCGCGGCCGGCGTGCCCGTGGTCGCCGTCACCTCCCACCCCGAGGTACCCGCCGCCTACGCGGACTCCTTCCGGCCCGGCGACTTCGCCCAGGTGCTCGCCTTCGACGGGGACATCGAGCGGCTGGTCACCGAACTGCGCACGCTCGCCCCGCGCTGCGTGCTGCCCGGCGCCGAGAGCGGCGTCGAACTGGCCGACCGGCTCACCGAACGGCTGCACCCCGAGACCGTCAACACCCCGGCGCTGGCGGCCGCCCGCCGCGACAAGGGCGCGATGGCCCTCGCCGTCCGGGCGGCCGGGCTGCCCGGCATCCGGCAGATCTGCACCGACGACCCCGCCGAGGTCGAACGCTGGCTCGCCGAAGAGCAGTTGACCGGACGCGACCTGGTGGTCAAACCGCCGAAGAGCGGCAGCACCGACGGCGTCACCCGGGTGCCCGCCGGGCGCGACTGGCGCGTCCCGTTCGACGCCCAGCTCGGCCGCACCAACCAGTGGCGCAACCTCAACGACCGCATGGTGGTGCAGGAGTACGCCCTCGGGACCGAGTACGTGGTCGACACCTTCAGCCACGGCGGCCGGCACACCGTCGCCGACGTCTGCCGCTACGGAAAGATCGACAACGGCGAGCAGATGGCCGTGTACGAGAGCCTGAGCTGGGTCTCCCCCACCGACCCGGTCGTCCCCGCCCTCACCGAGTACGCCGAGGCCGTGCTGGACGCCGTCGGCTTCCGCTACGGCACCGCGCACATCGAGGTGATGCTCACCCCCGACGGCCCGCGCCTGGTCGAGGTCAACTCCCGTCCACACGGCGGCGGGCACCCCGACTTCTGCCTCACCGCCACCGGCGACAGCCAACTCCACCGCGCCGTCCGCTGGTTCACCGACCGCAGCACCATCCCCAAGAGCTACCGGCTGCACCGGCAGATGTCCGTGCTCTTCCTGATCGCCCGAAGCTCCGGCACCGTCCGCAACACCGCCGCCCTCGGCGGGGTCGAGCAACTCGCCTCGCACCACCGCTCGACGATCCGTCTCAAGGACGGCGACCGGGTGCACGCCACCCGCGACCTGCTGGACACCCTCCAGCTGGGCTTCGTCGTGCTGACGCACGAGGACGAGGAACAGATCCGCGCGGACATCGCGACCGTCCGCAGGCTGGAGGCCGAACTCGTCATCGAGCCCGAGCCCGTGGCGCCCGTACGCGGATGAGCGCGGCCGCACTCGCCGCCGCCTGCTCGCCCGCCTTCCTCGGCAGCTGCGCGGCGGTGATCGCCTCCCCGGGCCCGGACGCGGTACTCGTCACCGGCCTGGTCCGCCGGCACCAGCGCCGGGGCCCGGCCCTGGCAGCCGCCGCAGGCATGATCACCGCCGGGGCCGGGCACGCCACCCTGGCCGTCACCGGCGTGGCCGCCCTGCTCACCGCGCTGCCCGCGCTGCTCACCGCCCTCCGGCTGGCCGGCGCCGCCCTGCTGCTCCGGTGGGGTCTGCGCGCCCTCCGCGCCGCCCGGCACCCCGGCCCGGCCGCCACCGCCGTCCCCACCGTGGCAGCGGGCAGCGCCCGGCGGCACTACCTGCTCGGGCTCGCCTCCACCGGCACCAACCCCAAGGTCGGGCTCTTCCTGCTCGCCTTCCTCCCGCAGTTCGTCCCACCCGGCGCCCCGACAGCCCCCACCATGGTCGTCCTCGCCACGGTCTACCTCTCCCTGGGCTCCCTGTGGCTGGCCCTCCTGGTCGAGGCCTCCCACCGCCTCAGCCGCTGGCTGCGCAGCCGCCGCCCCGCCTCGGGCCGCACCGGGCGACTGCTGGACGCGGCTGTCGGCCTGGTCTTCCTCGCCCTCGCCGCCCGACTCCTGCTCACTCCGTGAGCCCGTACCGGCGTGCGGGCTCACCGCACCGTTACCGGCCGACAGCTCAGGCACGGCCGGAAGCCCGCCGCACCGGCCTGGCCGGCTGAGGCGAACGGCACCTCGTGGCGGCCCGTGATGCGCCGGGCGTGCGCGCAGGTGGGGTAGCAGAAGATCCGCGTCGTCGCGCTGCCGAGGAGGCACGCCCCGGCGCGGACGAGACGGTCGACCCGCTCCTCGTCGACTCCCTCGCGCTCGCGCAGCCGACGGGCGAAGCCCGATGGCAGCCCGCAGTCGGCCGGCCGACCGTCGGCCAGGCAGAGCCGGTGCGTCGGCACCAGCACCGCCGCCGGGTTGGCCCGCGCCGCGCCCAGCACCTCGGCCGGTGTCACCGCGCCACCGACCTCCCGAGCCAGCCAGACCGCCGGCCGCAGCTGCCCGAACGGGATCGCCCGGACGGCCTCCAGGACGGCCCGCTGGGTGGCGGAGACCGGCCCGAACTCGTACCGCAGCAGCCTGTCGCGCCCCGTGCGCAGCGCCCCGAGCAGTCCGGGCGGCGGCTTCTCGACGGGCAGCGCGGAGCGGCCGGTCCGGGCCCGGTGCGCCTCCTCGAAGCCCGCCGGGCAGTCGTACCACTCCACGGCGGCCGAGGCCGTGACGGCTCCCCGGCCGTGCGCCACGTACAGCGGCCCGACCGGGCTCTCCACCTGCGCGTAGCGGTCGTACCGGTGCGCGGGCACGCCCGCCCGCTCCAGGATCAGAGCCGCGAACCCGGCCGGTGCCGGCTCCGGCCCCACCAGCAGCCTGCCGTCGCCGCCGTCACTGTCGTCCGCGTCGTTCATCCCGTCACCTCCTCACTCCGCCTTCCCTTGCCGCATGCTCGCTCGCTCGCAGCGGGTCGTGGCCCGCCGCCCGGTCGGCCGCGAGCAGTGGCGCCGACCGTAACGCGGCGAGGCCGCGCGAGACCTGCGCCTTCACCGTCCCGACCGGGCACGCCAGGATCTCGGCGACCTCCTGGTAGCTCAGTTCACCGACGTGCCGGAGCACGACCGGCAGCCGGTGGTGCTCCGGCAGCTCGGCGAGCGCGGAGACCAGCCGGGCCCGCTGTGTCCCCTCGATCGCGCGCTGCTCGGGGCCGGGGGTGCTGTCCGGCAGGTCCAGTTGGGCGGCTTCCAGCCCGTCGGCGGTGGCCGGGCGGCGGGTCGCGGTGCGGACGTGGTTGCGCCAGACGTTGGCCGCGATGGTCAGCAGCCAGGCCCTGGGCTGCAGCTCGCGCCGCCGCGCGGGCGGGTAGTCGCGCAGCGCGGTGTAGGCCCTGAGGAAGGTGTCCTGGCCCAGGTCGTCGGCCTCCCGGGCGGAGCCGGACAGGCGCAGGAGGACCGACCGTACGGCACCGGCCTGGGTCCGGACGAGCTCGGTGAAGCCGTCGTCCAGGTCGGTCGCGAGCAGTTCGGTGAGCGGGAGGGCTGTCTCGTCCATCAGGTACCTCAACACCGTCGGAGGCGAACGGGTTGCACCGTGCGGGCGCCGGGGTGGGCCCACTGGTCCAGACAACCTGTGCCGGGCGGCGTGCCGTACCGGATTCGGAACGCGACGTCCGATTTCCGCTGGCCTGCGGGCCCCCAGCCGGACGATGATCGGATGGGAGAGGTACGGACCTCCTCACCCGCTGCCCGCCGCCGCTGCCCGTGAAGGACCGTAGCCATGACGCTGTACACCACCCTCGACAGCCCGATCGGCGAGCTGCTGCTGACCGGCCTCCCGGACGCGGCGGCTCCCGGCGGCCTCGCCCTCACCGGCCTCACCATACGAGGACAGCGCAACGCCCTTGCCGTGCAGGGTGGTTGGACGCACCTGCCGTCGGCCTTCGCCGAGCCGGCCCGGCAGCTGGCGGCCTACTTCACCGGCGAGCTGCGCGACTTCGAGCTGACGCTCGCCACCCGGGGCACCGACTTCCAGGAGCGGGTCTGGGCGGCGCTCGACGGCCTGCCGTACGGCTCCACCACCGCCTACGGCCGGCTGGCCGCCGAGCTCGGGGTCTCCCTGGACGGCGTGCAGGCCCTCGGCGGCGCCGTCGGCGCCAACCCGGTGCTCCTCGTCCGCCCCTGCCACCGGGTGATCGGGGCGGACGGGACACTGCGCGGCTACGCGGGCGGGGTGGAGCGCAAGCAGCACCTGCTGGCGCACGAAGGCGCCCTGGAGCCGATGCTGTTCTGACCGGACACCTCCACCCGCCCGCAGCCGTCAGCGGCCGTCAGCAGCAGCGATGCCTCTGACCAACAGCCTTAGCACCGCGATCAGTTCGGCCTCCAGCACACCCGACTCGCCGGGCACCGACTCGCGCGACCAGCGGTAGAGCGTCCCCAGGTAGAGATCGCGCAGCACCTCGCCGACCTGCGCCGGGCTGAGACCGCCCCGCAACTCGCCCCGTTTTACGCCGGTCTCGATGATGCTCGCGAAGGTGTCGCCGACGAACGGCTCCTCCAGCAGCGGCCGTCCGGCCTTGACCCAGGCCGTGAGCATCGCGACCGTGACCTCGTACTCCTCCTCGTTGAGGCGCCCGAGCAGGGTCATGCACCGTTCGAGCCGGACGACCGAACCCGTCGCGGCCCCGACCCCGTCCGCCTCCAGCGCTGCGGCGAGCCGCGTCCGCCGACGCTCGCCCCACTCGCTGATCAGGTCCTCCTTGCGCTGGAAGTAGTTGAAGAACGTCCCCCGTGCCACGTCCGCCCGCTCGGCGATGTCGTCTATCGAGGTGCCGTCGTAACCACGCTCGGTGATCAGGCTCACCGCCGACTCGTACAGACGCTCCTGGACCCTCTGCTTGTTGCGCTCTCTCCGACCGATAGCCGGTGCTGTCGCCTGCATGTGATCCCCCATCAGAAACATTTCTTCCGCATCGAAGTCATACCACCATGCGCAGCCGTCACCGGACCGCGCCGGGCGTGGGCGACCTGACGGACTTCGTGATCGTCTTCGCGCTATCTCCCGGTATCAGCCGATTAGTCACGCCGGTCTACACCACACTGGTGCTCACTTCACCTGCAGGACAAATTTGATCTCCGGTGCATCTTTTTCCGGTGCACCGCCACCCATGGAGCAGACAGCACAGCAGACGGTTACCAACCCCAGAAGGGAAGGCACAGATGCTGGACAGCACACTGCACATCGCGATCATCGGTATGGGACCCCGCGGGCTCTCGGTGCTGGAACGTCTCGTCGCCCGGCTGACCGCCGAGCAGAGCGACCGGCCCACCCGCCAAGTGACGATCTACACCGTCGACCCGGCCGAACAGGGCGCCGGCCGGGTCTGGCGCACCGACCAGTCCGAGTGGCTGCTCATGAACACCGCCGCAGGCGAGGTCAGCCTCTACTCGGGCGAACCCGACGAGGGCCCCTGGCGGGCCGGTGCCGGGCCCTCGCTGCACGAGTGGCTCTGCGCCGACAGCGAGCGCCACCCGGAGCTGCTCTCCCCCAACGTCTATGCCCCGCGCCGGATTTACGGCACCTACCTGCACGACGTGTACCAGCGCGTCCTGGCCAATCTCCCCCCCTCCGTCACGGTCGTCCCCGTCCGGGCCCGCGCCCGCTGGGCCAGGCGCGGCACCGAGCGGGACTACCTGCTGACCGCCGCCAACGGCGAACGCTTCGAAGCCGACAAGGTCATCCTCACCACCGGCCACCCGCACAACTTCGCCGGCGGCGCCGACCGCGACCTGCTCGACTTCGCCTCGCGCCACCGCGGCACCACCTACCTGCGCGGCGACTCCGCCGCCGACATGGGCCTGGACGACCTCCCGCCCCGCAAGCCCGTCGCCGTCATCGGGCTCGGCCTCACCTTCTACGACGTCACCGCCGTGCTCACCTCCGGCCGTGGCGGCCGCTACCTGGAACGCCCTGACGGCAGCCTGCGCTACGAACCCTCCGGCCACGAGCCGCAGATCATGGCCGGCTCCCGCAGCGGCCTCCCCCTGCTCGCCCGGGGCCGCAACCAGAAGGACGCGGACTACCGGTACACACCCCGGTTCTTCACCCAGGCAGCCCTGGCCGGGCTCCGGCGGCGCGCGCTCGACGAATCCGGCAGCGTCAAACTACGCTTCCGCGAGCACGTCCTGCCGCTGATGCTCCGCGAGGTCGACCACGTCTACTACCGCACCCACCTGCTGCGCCGCGACGGCGAGCAGGCCGCCCAGGCCTTCTCCGCCGGGTTCCAAGCCGTCGCGGACGACCCGCAGGCCGTCTGCAAACTGCTCGCCGAGGCCGGGCTCACCGGCGTGCCGCCGATCGACCTGGAGCGGATGGCCCGGCCCTTCGCCGGCGAACACTTCGACTCCCCCGAGAGCTTCCACACCCGGCTGCTCGGGGTGCTCTCCGCCGACGCCGCCGAGGCCGAACAGGGCAACGTGGACGGGCCGTTGAAGGCCGCCCTCGACATCCTCCGGGACATCCGGGGCGTCGTCCGGGACGCCGTCGAGTTCTCCAGCCTGCACCCCGACTCGCAGCGCGACGAGTTCCTCGCCTGGTTCAACCCGATCAACACCATGGTCTCCGCCGGGCCCCCCTCCCTGCGGATCAGGCAGGCCATCGCCCTGATCGAGGCCGGGGTGCTCACCGTCGTCGGCCCCAGCCTCGACCTCGGCCAGTGCGAGGACACCGGCGTCTTCTCCCTGGGCTCCGGCCAGGTGGACGGCTCCGAGATCACCGCCACCACCCTGATCGACGCCCGCATCCCCCGCGCGGACGTCCGCGTCGACGCCTCCCCGCTGATGCGCCAGCTCATCGGCGACGGCTGCGCCACCACCCACACCAACATCAGCGCCCGCGACGGCGCCCGCTTCACCACCGGCGCCCTCGCCGTGACGGGCAAGCCGTTCCGCGTCATCGACGCCGCCGGCCGCCCGACCAAGGGCCTGTACGCACTCGGCATCCCCACCGAGGAGCTGCGCTGGTTCACCCAGATCGGCAACGGCCGCCCCGGCCCGATGGTCGGCTTCCACGCCGACGCGGACGCCATCGCCGCCGACCTCCTCGCCACCTCACCCCGCACGGGCGACGCCCCTGCCCGACAGAGCTGAGGGCCCCTCATGACCGGCTACCACCCCGGCGCCACCGAGGAGTTCAGAGCAGCCCGCGATCTGCTGCTGGAGCTGCGCGAGGACCACGACGCCGCCGTCGCCCGCTTCACCTGGCCCCGGCCGGACCGCTTCAACTGGGCCCTCGACTGGTTCGACGAGATCGCGGCGGACAACACCCGCACGGCCGTCCGGATCGTCGACGGCGGCCCCCACCCGGCCGAGCTCAGCTACGCCGCGCTCTCCGCCCGCTCCAACCAGGTCGCCAACTGGCTGCGCGCCCGGGGCGTCCGCCCCGGCGACCGCCTGCTGCTCCTGCTGGACAACCAACTCGCCGTCTGGGAAGCCCTGCTGGCGGCGATGAAGCTCAGCGCCGTGATCATCCCGACCTACACCTCCATCTCGGCGGACGACCTCGCCGACCGCCTGCTGCGCGGCGAAGTCACCCACGTGATCACCGCCGACCACCTCACCGGCGCCTTCGACGCCAACCCAGCCGCCGCCGGCCACCTGACCCGGATCTGCGTCGGCGCCCCCGTGCCCGGCTGGCACGACTACACCGACGCCTACGCCGAATCCACCGACTACCGGCCGGTGCAGGAGACGATGGCGGACGACCTGCTCTTCCTCTACTTCACCTCCGGCACCACCTCCCGCCCCAAGATGGTCGGCCACACCCACGTCAGCTACCCCGTCGGCCACCTGACCGGCATGTACTGGAACGGCCTGCGGCCCGGCGACGTGCACTGCAACGTCTCCGCCCCGGGCTGGGCCAAGCATGCCTGGTCCAGCTTCTTCGGCCCGTTCAACGCCGAGGCGACGGTGCTCTCCGTCAACCTGCCCGCCGGAGCCTCGCCCCGGCTACTGCTGGAGATCGCCGAGCAGGAACGCGCCACCAGCCTGTGCGCCCCGCCCACCGCCTGGCGCACACTGCTCCAGCACGACCTCGGCCGCCGCCCCGCCGCGCTGCGCGAGGCGTCCTCGGTCGGCGAACCCCTCAACCCGGCCGTGATCGAGCAGATCCGCACCGCCTGGGGCATCACCGTCCGGGACGGCTTCGGCCAGACCGAGACCACCGCCCAGATCGGCAACACCGCCGGGCTGGCCGTCCGCCCCGGCTCGATGGGCAAGCCGCTCCCCGGCTACCCGATCGTCCTGATCGACCCCCGCACCGGCCGGGCCGGTGACGAGGGCGAGATCTGCGTCGACCTGAGCCGGCAGCCGGTCGGCATCATGACGGGCTACCTCGGCGACCCCGAGAAGACCGCCAAGACCCTCGCCGACGGCCTGTACCACACCGGCGACATCGCCACCCGGGACGCCGACGGCTACCTCACCTACGTGGGCCGCAGCGACGACGTCTTCAAGTCCTACGACCACCGGATCTCCCCGTTCGAGCTGGAGAGCGTGCTGCTCCGGCACGAGGCGGTCGCCGAGGCCGCCGTCGTCCCCGTGCCCGACCCGATCGGCTACCAGGTGCCGAAGGCGTACGTCGCCACCGCCGCCGGTCACCGCCCGAGCGAGGCGACCGCCCGCTCGGTCCTCGAGTTCGCCGCCCGCACCCTCGCCCCGCACCAGCAGATCGCGCTGCTCGAATTCGCCGACCTGCCCAAGACCACCTCCGGCAAAATCCGCCGGGCCGAACTCCGCACCACCCCGGCCCAGTTGGAGTACCGCGCCGAGGACCTGCTCGACCGGACCATCGCCCACGCCGCCCCCGGGCTGTAACCGCTACTCAGAGGAGAACAGTCATGTCCGCACCCGCCATGTCCGCACCCGCGATGACGTACGCCCCGCAGCAGCGCGAGATCGAGGTCTTCCCCGACCTCCTGGGCGACGGCCTCACCGACGGCCACATCGACTGGCGCCCGTACGTCCAGCCCGGCCGCCAGGCCGTGGACGTCCGCTGGCTCTACACCGGCGACGAGACCGGCCCCGACGGCGCCGAGGCCTACATCGCCCACTTCATGCCCGGCGCCCACGGCGACGTGCACCGCCACCTCGGCTTCGAGATGCTCTTCATCCTCGCCGGCGAACTCGTCAACGACAACGGCGACCGCTACCTCCCCGGCACCCTCGTCGTCGAACGGCCCGACAGCATCCACCGCGTCTCCAGCCCCAACGGCTGCAAGATGCTCGTCATCCGCGAGAAGCGCACCCTCCCCCTGAAGCCCGGCGAGCTGCCCGACGACGGCCTCGCCCTCGACGGCGCCCCCTACCTCACGGTCTGACCGGCCCGACCGCACCGGCCGCCGCGCGCCCGTCCCACCTCCGGGTACGGGCGCGCGGCGGCGGCCCGCACCCACTCCCACAGGAGGCTCTCCGCCATGTCCCAACAGGTCCAGACCGCCCCGGCGCCACCCGCCGGAGCGCCCGCCGACTCCTCCTTCGGGCCCTCGGTCGGGCGCTCCGGCAAGGTGCACTCCGCCCGCTACAAATGGGGCATCCTCGGCATCGGCATCGGCGCCCAGGCCGCCTTCAGCGCGACCTTCCAAGGCATCCCCACCTCCGGCTCCATCCTCCAACAGGCCTACCGCCTGACCACCGGACAGCTCGGCATCGTCCTCGCCGCCGTCACCGCCGGAATCTTCATCACCGACGTCTTCTGGGGCATCCTCTCCGACCGCATCGGCGAGCGGAAGGTCCTGATCACCGGCCTCTCCGGCACCACCATCGCCCTCGCCGCCGTCACCGCCTTCCTCGTCCCGCACGGCGGCGTGGTGCCCTCGTACACGGCCCTGGCCGTCGTGCTGTTCCTCGCGGGCGCCCTCGGCGGCTGCGTCAACGGCGCCTCCGGCCGAGCCGTGATGGGCTGGTTCCCGCCCGCCAAGCGCGGGTTCGCGATCAGCCTGCGCGTCGCCGCCGTCCCCGCCGGAGGCGCGATCGGCGCCGCCGTCCTGCCGCCGCTCGCCCTCGGCGCCGGCTTCCGCTGGGTCTTCGCCTTCCTCACCCTCAGCTGCCTGCTCGCCACCGTCGCCGTCGCCGTCTGGCTCGACGAACCGCCGCTCGCCCGGACCAAGTCCGAAGGCGGCGTCGCCGCCGCCACCACGCCCAGCCCGCTGCGGCGCTGGGACATCTGGCGGGTCGCCATCACCGCCTTCCTGCTCGACCTCCCGCAGTTCACCGTGCTCACCTTCGGCTCCGTCTTCCTGCACACCGTCAAGCACGTCTCGATCGGCACCATCGCCGTGCTGCTCGTCGTCGTCCAGGTACTCGGCGCCATCTCCCGGGTCTGGGGCGGCCGTTGGACCGACAAGCACGGCGGCCGCTACCGCCGCACGCTGGTCACGATCTACAGCTGGATCATCGCCCTCGCCTTCGCCGGAGTCGCCGCCTTCCAGCCCGGCCCCACCTGGCTGGTCGCCGGCCTGCTGGTGACCGCCGGCTTCCTCGCCTGCGGCTGGCACGGCGTCCACTACGCCGAGATCGCCACCATGGCCGGAGCCGAACGCTCCGGCACCGCCCTCGGCCTGGAGAACACCATGGTCTTCGCCGGGGCCTTCGCAACTCCCCTGCTCATCCCGACGCTGCTCTCCGTCTCCTCCTGGCCCGTGGTGATGCTGGTGATCGGCGCGGTCCCCGCCGTCCTCTCCGCCCTGCTGATGCCCCGCGAGCTCAAGGCCTGACGCTCCGCCTGTTGACCTTCCGCCCGGTCATGACGGGCACTACCCTGGCGGGTGTCCGTCATGACCAAGGGGGAAACCATGGCGATCGAACTGCCTGGCGAGGTCGTCTCGCTGCTCCAGTTCATCGGGATCAACTGGCCGCAGGTGAACGAGGACAAGGTACAGGAGTTCGCCTCCCACGTACGGGAGTTCGCCGACAACATCAGCAACACCCACCAGGACGGCACGAACACCGTCCAGCAGATCGCCGAGGCCTACCAGGGCGCCTCGTACGAGGCCCTGGTCGCCAAGTGGACCCAGCTCTCCGGCAGCCACATGAACGACCTGGTGCAGGCCTGCCACGTCGTCGCCACCGCCCTGGACGCGGCGGCCGGGGTGATCGTCGCGATGAAGGCCGAGGCGATCGCCGAACTCGTGGTGCTGGCAGCGTCGTTCATCGCGGACCAGGCAGCGGCGGTGGCCACCTTCGGTCTCGCCGAGGCCGCGATGATCGCGATCGAGGAGGCGGCGAAGAAGCTCGTCAACTACCTCGAACAGCAGCTGGAGCAGTACATCATCGGCCAGGTGATCGAGGCCGCGATCAATCCGCTGGTGGAGATCGTCGGCAACGCCGTGACGGGCCTGGTCTTCCAGGGAGCGGAGGGCTCCGGCGGAGGCGGCGGCAGCGCCGGGGGCACCGGCTTCCGCATCAACCCCGTCGCGCTGGAGTCCCACGCCGAGACGATGAACCAGCACGCCGAGACCATCGCCGGCCACGCCCAGGCCTTCCAGTCCAAACTCGCAGGCGTCAGCTTCGAGTAGCGGACGGCTGGATGGCTGGTAGGAGCTCACCGGCCATTACCTCAGCGGTAATCGACCCTTCCGCACGGCTGCGGGATCGTAGAGACATCGCAACCGGGGAGGCCGCAGGGCCTCAGCCGCAGGGCATCGAGCCCCTGGTCACGGCCGGTCCGCGCAGCCGAAGGGAACCACCATGTCCGCGTTCACCGCCTCCGCCCACGACGACGCCGCCCGCACCGACGCCGTGCAGCGCTACTTCGCCGCCTGGAACGCCACCAGCCAGGAGGAGTTGGAGAAGGCCGTCGCCGCCGCCTTCACCGAGGACGCCACCTACACCGACCCGCTGGCCGAGGTCCGGGGCCACGAAGGCCTCGCCGCCGTGATCAGCGGCGCACAGCAGCAGTTCCCCGGCTTCGGCTTCGTCCGGACCGGCACCCCGGACGGGCACCACAACCTCGTCCGCTTCACCTGGGACCTGGTCTCCAAGGCCGACAACTCGGCCCCCGCCGCCGGGTTCGACGTCGTCACCCTCGCCGACGACGGCCGGATCAGCTCGGTCAGCGGCTTCCTCGACCGCCTCCCGTCCTGACTCCGGCAGCAACTCACAAGGCGCGCAGGGCGGCAGCCGTCTCCGGATCGGCCGGGAGGAACATCTCCATCGCCAGTTCGGAGACGGTCACGTCCATGGGCGTGTTGAAGGTCGTGACCGTCGAGATGAACGACAGCACCTGCCCGTTCACCTCGATCCGCAACGGCAGCGCAAAGGGGTAGGCCGCCGGCGAATGCCCGTCCCCGTACCCGTCCTCATGCCTGTCCCCGGCCGGCGCCGGGTAGACGGCCACCTCCTCGTACAGGCTCCGCAACGGCGCGGAGCCCCGCATCGCGATCTGCCCCCGCATCCGCTCCAGCAGATGCGCCCGCCACTCACCCAGATTCCGGATCCGCGGCGCCAGACCCTCCGGATGCAGCGTGAGCCGGATGGCGTTCATCGGCGGCCGCAGCAGATGTTCGGCCACCCCGTCCACCAGCAGGTGGACACCCCGGTTGGCACTGACCACGTCGTACATCCCGTCCATGACGAGCGCCGGATTCGGCTCGTGAGCCGACAGCAACTGCTCCATCCCCGTACGCAACGCGTCCATCGCCGGGTCCTGCAACGGAGTCTCCCGGAAGCTCGGCGCATAACCCGCCGCGACCAGCAGCGAGTTGCGCTCCCGCACCGGCACCTCCAACTGCTCCGCCAGCCGCAACACCATGGCCTGGCTCGGCCTGGACCGCCCCGTCTCGACGAAGCTGATGTGCCGCGCCGAGCTCTCCGCCCGCAGTGCCAACTCCAGCTGACTGATCCGCCGTCGCTCCCGCCACCCGCGCAGCAGCGTCCCCACGGTGACCTCGGCACCCGTCCCGGCTGTGGCAGCGGCAGTCGTCATGCCGCCGACGATATCGGACGCTGTCTCCGGAAATGCGAAAGGCCCCCATCCGTTCCCGGATGGGGGCCTTCCTAAAGATTGTTCGGCGGCGTCCTACTCTCCCACAGGGTCCCCCCTGCAGTACCATCGGCGCTTTGAGGCTTAGCTTCCGGGTTCGGAATGTAACCGGGCGTTTCCCTCACGCTATGACCACCGAAACACTATGAAACCAGATGACCGTACCACCCCTGGCCAGGGATGGGGTCGTTGTTTCAGAACAACACAGTGGACGCGAGCAACTGAGGACAAGCCCTCGGCCTATTAGTACCGGTCAGCTCCACCCCTTACAGGGCTTCCACATCCGGCCTATCAACCCAGTCGTCTACTGGGAGCCTTACCCTCTCAAGGAGGTGGGAACATTCATCTCGAAGCAGGCTTCCCGCTTAGATGCTTTCAGCGGTTATCCCTCCCGAACGTAGCCAACCAGCCATGCCCTTGGCAGGACAACTGGCACACCAGAGGTTCGTCCGTCCCGGTCCTCTCGTACTAGGGACAGCCCTTCTCAATATTCCTACGCGCACAGCGGATAGGGACCGAACTGTCTCACGACGTTCTAAACCCAGCTCGCGTACCGCTTTAATGGGCGAACAGCCCAACCCTTGGGACCTACTCCAGCCCCAGGATGCGACGAGCCGACATCGAGGTGCCAAACCATCCCGTCGATATGGACTCTTGGGGAAGATCAGCCTGTTATCCCCGGGGTACCTTTTATCCGTTGAGCGACGGCGCTTCCACAAGCCACCGCCGGATCACTAGTCCCTGCTTTCGCACCTGCTCGACCCGTCGGTCTCACAGTCAAGCTCCCTTGTGCACTTACACTCAACACCTGATTGCCAACCAGGCTGAGGGAACCTTTGGGCGCCTCCGTTACTCTTTAGGAGGCAACCGCCCCAGTTAAACTACCCACCAGACACTGTCCCTGATCCGGATCACGGACCCAGGTTAGACATCCAGCACGACCAGAGTGGTATTTCAACGACGACTCCACAACAACTGGCGTTGCTGCTTCAAAGTCTCCCACCTATCCTACACAAGCCGAACCGAACACCAATATCAAGCTATAGTAAAGGTCCCGGGGTCTTTCCGTCCTGCTGCGCGAAACGAGCATCTTTACTCGTAATGCAATTTCACCGGGCCTATGGTTGAGACAGTCGAGAAGTCGTTACGCCATTCGTGCAGGTCGGAACTTACCCGACAAGGAATTTCGCTACCTTAGGATGGTTATAGTTACCACCGCCGTTTACTGGCGCTTAAGTTCTCAGCTTCGCCACACCGAAATGTGACTAACCGGTCCCCTTAACGTTCCAGCACCGGGCAGGCGTCAGTCCGTATACATCGCCTTACGGCTTCGCACGGACCTGTGTTTTTAGTAAACAGTCGCTTCTCGCTGGTCTCTGCGGCCGGCCCCAGCTCACCGAGTAAATCGGATCACCAGTTCCGGCCCCCCTTCTCCCGAAGTTACGGGGGCATTTTGCCGAGTTCCTTAACCATAGTTCACCCGAACGCCTCGGTATTCTCTACCTGACCACCTGAGTCGGTTTGGGGTACGGGCCGCCATGAAACTCGCTAGAGGCTTTTCTCGACAGCATAGGATCATCCACTTCACCACAATCGGCTCGGCATCAGGTCTCAGCCTTAATGAGTGACGGATTTGCCTATCACTCGGCCTACACCCTTACCCCGGGACAACCACCGCCCGGGTTGGACTACCTTCCTGCGTCACCCCATCGCTCACCTACTACCCTGTTGGGTCAGCGGCTCCACCACGTCCCATTGTCCGAAGACTCCGGGCCGGCTTCACGGCTTTAGCATTCAGAGGTTCGACGTTGGCGCTTCAAAGCGGGTACGGGAATATCAACCCGTTGTCCATCGACTACGCCTGTCGGCCTCGCCTTAGGTCCCGACTTACCCTGGGCAGATCAGCTTGACCCAGGAACCCTTGGTCAATCGGCGCAAGAGTTTCCCACTCTTGTATCGCTACTCATGCCTGCATTCTCACTCGTGAACCGTCCACAACTGGATTCCTCCGCTGCTTCACCCGGCACACGACGCTCCCCTACCCATCACAGCCCCCGTTGGGGGTATTGCTGCAATGACACGACTTCGGTGGTGTGCTTGAGCCCCGCTACATTGTCGGCGCGGAATCACTTGACCAGTGAGCTATTACGCACTCTTTCAAGGATGGCTGCTTCTAAGCCAACCTCCTGGTTGTCTCTGCGACTCCACATCCTTTCCCACTTAGCACACGCTTAGGGACCTTAGTCGGTGTTCTGGGCTGTTTCCCTCTCGACCATGGAGCTTATCCCCCACAGTCTCACTGCCACGCTCTCACTTACCGGCATTCGGAGTTTGGCTAAGGTCAGTAACCCGTTGAGGCCCATCGCCTATCCAGTGCTCTACCTCCGGCAAGAAACACGTGACGCTGCACCTAAATGCATTTCGGGGAGAACCAGCTATCACGGAGTTTGATTGGCCTTTCACCCCTAACCACAGGTCATCCCCCAGGTTTTCAACCCTGGTGGGTTCGGTCCTCCACACGGTCTTACCCGCGCTTCAACCTGCCCATGGCTAGATCACTCCGCTTCGGGTCTTGGGCGTGCAACTCACTCGCCCTATTCGGACTCGCTTTCGCTACGGCTACCCCACACGGGTTAACCTCGCTACACACCGCAAACTCGCAGGCTCATTCTTCAAAAGGCACGCAGTCACGAGACAGATGGGCAAGCCCACTGTCCGACGCTCCCACGGCTTGTAGGCACACGGTTTCAGGTACTATTTCACTCCGCTCCCGCGGTACTTTTCACCATTCCCTCACGGTACTATCCGCTATCGGTCACTAGGGAATATTTAGGCTTAGCGGGTGGTCCCGCCAGATTCACACGGGATTTCTCGGGCCCCGTGCTACTTGGGAGAAGCTCAAGCAAGCCGTACAGATTTCGTCTACGGGGGTCTTACCCTCTACGCCGGACCTTTCGCATGTCCTTCGACTACCCATACGGTTTCTGACTCGCCGACCGGCCGGCAGACCGATCAAGAACTTTCCCACGACCCCGCACTGGCAACCCCTGCCGGGTATCACACCAGAACGGTTTAGCCTCATCCGGTTTCGCTCGCCACTACTCCCGGAATCACGGTTGTTTTCTCTTCCTGAGGGTACTGAGATGTTTCACTTCCCCTCGTTCCCTCCACACACCCTATGTGTTCAGGTGCGGGTG
Source organism: Kitasatospora sp. McL0602 (assembly GCF_052076145.1). Classification (NCBI taxonomy): domain Bacteria; kingdom Bacillati; phylum Actinomycetota; class Actinomycetes; order Kitasatosporales; family Streptomycetaceae; genus Kitasatospora; species Kitasatospora sp. McL0602. Next base: position 1,399,612 of record NZ_CP197246.1, read on the forward strand.
ACAGCCCATGACGACTGCCGGGTTCCCCCATTCGGAAACCCCCGGATCAAAGCCTGGTTGACGGCTCCCCGGGGACTATCGCGGCCTCCCACGTCCTTCATCGGTTCCTAGTGCCAAGGCATCCACCGTGCGCCCTTAAAAACTTGGCCACAGATGCTCGCGTCCACTGTGCAGTTCTCAAACAACGACCAGTCACCCACCCTCAGACCCTCAACTGAGGACCCTCGAGTAGGACCGGCATCTCTGAAGCAACAACCACCGAAGTGGCCGTTCCCTCAGGACCCAACAACGTGCCCGACACACCCGATTAGACAATCCGCATTCCACGCCCCGAAGGACAGTACTAACGGAACCAACCGTGTGTGCCGAATAGTCAACGTTCCACCCATGAGCAACCGTGCGAGACATTCGCTCGCATCCGGCTATGTGCTCCTTAGAAAGGAGGTGATCCAGCCGCACCTTCCGGTACGGCTACCTTGTTACGACTTCGTCCCAATCGCTGGTCCCACCTTCGACGGCTCCCTCCCAAGGGTTAGGCCACCGGCTTCGGGTGTTACCGACTTTCGTGACGTGACGGGCGGTGTGTACAAGGCCCGGGAACGTATTCACCGCAGCATGCTGATCTGCGATTACTAGCAACTCCAACTTCATGGGGTCGAGTTGCAGACCCCAATCCGAACTGAGGCCGGCTTTTTGGGATTCGCTCCGCCTCGCGGCATCGCAGCCCTTTGTACCGACCATTGTAGCACGTGTGCAGCCCAAGACATAAGGGGCATGATGATTTGACGTCGTCCCCACCTTCCTCCGAGTTGACCCCGGCAGTCTCCTGTGAGTCCCCATCACCCCGAAAGGCATGCTGGCAACACAGAACAAGGGTTGCGCTCGTTGCGGGACTTAACCCAACATCTCACGACACGAGCTGACGACAACCATGCACCACCTGTATACCGACCACAAGGGGGCGACCATCTCTGGCCGTTTCCGGTATATGTCAAGCCTTGGTAAGGTTCTTCGCGTTGCGTCGAATTAAGCCACATGCTCCGCTGCTTGTGCGGGCCCCCGTCAATTCCTTTGAGTTTTAGCCTTGCGGCCGTACTCCCCAGGCGGGGAACTTAATGCGTTAGCTGCGGCACCGACGACGTGGAATGTCGCCAACACCTAGTTCCCACCGTTTACGGCGTGGACTACCAGGGTATCTAATCCTGTTCGCTCCCCACGCTTTCGCTCCTCAGCGTCAGTAATGGCCCAGAGATCCGCCTTCGCCACCGGTGTTCCTCCTGATATCTGCGCATTTCACCGCTACACCAGGAATTCCGATCTCCCCTACCACACTCTAGCCTGCCCGTATCGAATGCAGACCCGAGGTTAAGCCTCGGGCTTTCACATCCGACGTGACAAGCCGCCTACGAGCTCTTTACGCCCAATAATTCCGGACAACGCTCGCACCCTACGTATTACCGCGGCTGCTGGCACGTAGTTAGCCGGTGCTTCTTCTGCAGGTACCGTCACTTGCGCTTCTTCCCTGCTGAAAGAGGTTTACGACCCGAAGGCCTTCATCCCTCACGCGGCGTCGCTGCATCAGGCTTTCGCCCATTGTGCAATATTCCCCACTGCTGCCTCCCGTAGGAGTCTGGGCCGTGTCTCAGTCCCAGTGTGGCCGGTCGCCCTCTCAGGCCGGCTACCCGTCGTCGCCTTGGTAGGCCATTACCCCACCAACAAGCTGATAGGCCGCGGGATCATCCTGCACCGCCGGAGCTTTCCACCAACCCCCATGCGGAGGAAGGTCATATCCGGTATTAGACCTCGTTTCCAAGGCTTGTCCCAGAGTGCAGGGCAGATTTCCCACGTGTTACTCACCCGTTCGCCACTAATCCACCCGAAGGCTTCATCGTTCGACTTGCATGTGTTAAGCACGCCGCCAGCGTTCGTCCTGAGCCAGGATCAAACTCTCCGTGAATGTTTTCCGGATATCCGGTAGCACTCGCGTTGAGCGGCACGACAACCACCGGAATAGGGTGGCCCCGTGCACTGCGTCCTCGCTGTGTTTTATTACTAAAGGAATCTCCAACCCGGAACGTCGAAACGATCCAGGCCGGGGATGTCAACATATCTGGCGTTGACTTTTGGCACGCTGTTGAGTTCTCAAGGAACGGACGCTTCCTTCAAGCCGCTCTCGCAAGCTCTCCGGGCGCTTCGTTCTTTCGTGTTTCCAGCTTAGCAGATGATTTCCGCTTCGCTTTCCACTTGGTTTTCCCTGCCGGACTGCGACCTGACGGCCTGTCCGACGTTTCAAACCTTAGCCGATCCCCGCTCCGAAAAGCGAATCCAGCCCCAATCCGATAAACGCACATAACAATTCGAACCGAGCCGCCACAGAAGACGACTCAGCCACGAGAAGAAGAGGTGGTTCAGAGGATTGGCCGCCCCGGGACCGTCCGCGCTGATGCGTGTCCGGTGCTCCCTGCCGAGCGACCAGTGAACACTACGCCGAACCGTCGCCCGAAGCAAACATCCCCTGTCAGAGCACTGCTGCGGGCCCACCGGTGGTCGTGTCGTCCTCTGTACTGAGGGCGGCGAGCAGCGGTGCGAGGAAGAGGCGTTCGAGTTGGCCGGGCGGGAGCTGGTCGGGTTCCACGTAGCTCTGGGCCAGGCCGCCCTCGCGGATGGCGATGAGGAGGCGGGCGAGTGCGTCGGCGTCGACGGTGAGGGTGCGGCCGGTGCGGTGGAGGTGTTCGGTGAGGCCACGGGCGATTTCGGCGCGGAGCCGGGCGTCGTGCTGGGCGAGCACCCAGGCGGCCTGCGGGTCGCGGATGGCGTGCAGGGTGAACTCGGTGGTGACGAGGTACCAGTCGCGCTCGGCCGGGTCGACGTCGGCGAGGATCTCGACCAGGCCCTGGAGGGTGAGGTCCTGGTCGGCGACCGAGTCGATCAGTTCGGTGATCCGGGCGACGATCCGGGCGCTGTGTTCGTCGAAGAGGGCGAGGAAGAGCTCCTCCTTGCTGCTGAAGTTCGAGTAGAAGGCTCCCCTGGTGTAGCCGGCCCGCTCGCAGATCTGTTCGATCGAGGCGGCGTGGAAGCCGTGCTCGGCGAAGGCCTCCAGTGCCGCTCCCAGCAGGGCGGCCCGCGTGCGCGGTCGCCGCTTGGTGACTCCCTTGGGCATCTGCCGCCCCCACTCTCTGTGCCGGTCCGGCGGTTCCGGGCTGGTCCGGCTCCCACGATATCCGCATCGGATGCATCGACGTATCGGATACATCGCTGTATCTTTCGGATGTCCGCACCGCTGACCGACTCTGGGAGCCCGCCATGAGCAACCCGCTGCCGTCCGCCCTGGCCGCTGCCGTCGGGCCCGTACCGGAGGGGGTCACCCTCCCGATGCCGCCGACCTTCGACTCGTTCGAAGCCGAGCGGCAGTACCGCAAGGAGCAGCTCGCGGCCGGGTTCCGGCTGTTCGGCAGGTTCGGGTTCTCGGAGGGAGTCGCCGGGCACATCACCGTGCGCGATCCGGAGAACCCGCAGTGGTTCTGGGTCAACCCGTTCGGGATGAGCTTCAGCCAGATCAAGGCGTCGGATCTGATCCTGGTCGACCACGAGGGGACGCTGCTGCACGGGAAGCGGCCGGTGAACCGGGCTGCCTTCGTCATCCACTCGCAGGTGCACGCGGCCCGCCCGGACGCGGTGGCCGCCGCGCACTCGCACTCGCTGTACGGGAAGGCGTTCTCCAGCCTGGGCATCCCGCTCGACCCGATCACCCAGGACGCCTGCGCCTTCTTCGAGGACCACGCCCTCTACACCGACTACCGGGGTGTGGTGAACGAGCTGGAGGAGGGCAAGCGGATCGCCGCCGCCCTCGGTGACCGCAAGGCGGTGATCCTGCAGAACCACGGCCTGCTCACCGTCGGGCAGTCGGTGGCGGAGGCGGTCTGGTGGTTCGTCACGATGGAGCGCTCCTGCCAGGCGCAGCTGCTCGCGATGGCGGCCGGCACTCCGCAACTCATCGACCGTGAGACGGCGTTGATCACCCGTGGTCAACTGGGCACGCACCTGGCAGGCTGGTTCCAGGCCCGCCCGTTGTGGGATCAGATCACCGCGTCCGACCCTGACCTGTTCGACTGACGCCCGTCCCGCCGCCTCCGACCCGCTGCCTCCGAGGAGAGTGCCCGTGTCTGCGACCCCCGAGCCGTCCCGCCCACGGATCGCCGTGCTCGGTGCGGGCAGTATCGGCTGTCACCTCGGTGGCATGCTGGCGGCCGCCGCCGACGTGACGTTGATCGGCCGCCCGGCCGCGATGGCGGCGATCGAGCGGGACGGGCTGACGCTGACGGGGGCCGGTGCGGCGCGGCGGGAGCTGCGGGTGCCGGGCGACCTCAGGGTGGCGACCGGCCCGGAGGGGGCGGCAAAGGCGGACTACGTGCTGGTCACGGTCAAGTCCGCCGACACGGTCTCGGCCGCGCGGGAGCTGGCCGGGCACCTCTCCCCCGGCGCCGTGGTGGCGAGCTTCCAGAACGGTCTGCACAACACCGCGCTGCTGCGCGAGGAGCTGCCCTGCCACCGCGTGCTGGCGGGGATGGTTCCGTACAACGTGGTCCGGGCGGGCGCCGCCGCCGTCCACCAGGGCAGCGGCGGGCAGGTGATGCTGGAGAGTGCCGGGGCGAGCGCAGAGTTTGCGCAGGCCGCTCGGGCTGCCGGGCTCGATCTCGTCCTGCACGACGACATGCCCGGCATCCAGGCGGCCAAGCTGCTGCTGAACCTCAACAACGCGGTGAACGCTCTCTCCGACCTCCCGCTGCGTGAGCAGCTCGGCCGCCGCGCGTACCGCAGCTGCCTGGCGCTCTGCCAGCGCGAAGGGCTGGCCGCTTTCCGGCGGGCGGACATCACGCCCGGCCGGCTCGGGCCGGTGCCTGCGAGCCTGATGCCGTACGTGCTGCGGCTGCCCGACCGGCTGTTCCAGCGGCTCGCGGGCGCGGCGCTGCGGATCGACGCCAAGGCGCGGTCGTCGATGTGGGAGGACCTCCAGCGCGGGCGGCCCACCGAGATCGACACGCTCCAGGGAGAGATCGTCTCCCTCTCCAGTAGGTACGGTCTCCGGGCCCCGGCCAACGCCCGCATGATCGCTCTCGTCCAGGCCGCCGAAGCCGCCGCCCCGGGCACCGCCGCGCCCTGGTCCGGGCCGGCCCTGCTCGCGGAGCTGACCTCGGCGGCATGAGCCACGGGCTCAGGCTTCGCCCACCGTGAGGCCGAACAGGGTCTCGGTGGTGCCCGCCTCGGTCGGCAGGGCGTCGAGGGCGGCGGTGATCCGCCGTTCCTCGAAGGTGAAGTGTGATTCGAGGATGGCGCTCAGGCCGTCCAGCTCTCCCCGGACGCGCTTGGCCTCCGCCGGGTCGGGGGTGTCGGTGATGCCGTCGAGGAGCTGCTCCAGCCCTCGGACGATCGAGCTGACGAGCTGGTGGTCCTCCTCCAACTTCGCGATTACCGGCCTGAGTTCGGGGTGCAGATCGCCGAGCAGCGGGAAGGCTCCGGCGTCCTCGCCGGTGTGGTGCCTGGTCAGTGCGGTGCAGAACGAGAGGCAGTGGGCCTTGAGTTCGCGCGGCCGGGCGGCCCGGCCGTCCAGGTAGGCGTCGACGTCGGCCCGGAGCTGTGCCAGCTCCTCGCGGAGCCACTGGTGAATCTCGGTCAGTTCGTGCCCGAAGGTGGTCAGCCGCGCGCGCGGCCCGGTGGGGGTTCCCATGGCGAGCCAGCCTACTGACGGAGTGACACCTGACGGTACAGATCCGGCCATCGGCCACGGCGCCTGCGGATCGGGGCCGGTACTCTTCCGGTGCCCCGCCTTCGAGGGGCCGGACGGAAGGGGCTGGGGAGTTGCGCGGAGGACGAGTCGCCGTCGTGGGCGGGAGCATCGCGGGCTGTGCCGCCGCGTTGGCTGCGGCACGGACCGGTGCGGACGAGGTCGTGGTGTACGAGCGGGCACTCGGGCGGCTCCAGGACCGGGGTGTCGGCCTCGCCCTGCACAGTGACCGGTACGCCGAGCTGGAGGCGGCGGGCTACCTCGACGCCGGGATGCCGTGGGCGCGGATAACGCGGCGCCCCTGGGTGGTGCGCGCCGGTGCGGTGCGGGCGGGGCGCGAGATCGGCGCGCTGCCGTTCCCGTTCCGCTCGTACAACTGGGGTGCGCTCTGGCAGGAGCTGCGCAGCCGCATCCCCGCCAACGTGGACTACCGGACGGGCGCCGTCGTCGACGCGGTGCGGCCCGAGCCGGACGGCGCGGTGGTGCGGCTGGCGGACGGAAGCGAGGAGCGCTTCGACCTGGTGGTCGGCGCGGACGGCTACCGCTCGGTCGTCCGGGCCGCGATGCTGCCCGGCACCCTCGCCGAGTACGGCGGGTACCTGGCCTGGCGCGGCACCCTGCCGACCGACCAACTGCCGGGCCCGGCCGAGGCGTTCCTCGAGCACGATGCCCCGACGGTCTGCTTCCCCGGCGGCCACATGATCGTCTACCGTATCCCCGGCCCCGGCGGCCTGGGCACGGATGTGAACTGGGTCTTCTACACCACCCCACCACCCGCCGCCAACGAGCGCTTCGGCGACCCGACGACCACCCACCCCCGGGCCATCACCGAGGACCTGACGGATCATCAGAACATGGTGATGGAGCGGTGGTTCCCGCCGTTCTGGGAGGACGTCGTGCACCTCACACCGACCGCGAACACCTTCGTCCAGCCCATGTACGACATGGCCGTGCCGCACTACGCCGCCGGGCGGCTCGCCCTGCTCGGCGACGCCGCCTCGATCGCCCGCCCGAACACCGGCAGCGGCGCGGTCAAGGCCCTCCAGGACGGCGCCGCCCTCGAACGCGCCCTGCGCTCCACCGACAGCTGGGACGCCGCCCTGCGGATGTACGACGCCGAGCGTGCCCCCGTCGGCCGCGCCACCCTCGAACTCGGCCGCAGCCTGGGCAGTGCCCAGGTCCTCGACACCCCCGACTGGCCCGCCATGGACCAGTCGGCCGTCGAGGCCTGGTGGCAGGCCGCCGGCGGCGGCAACGGCTTCGGCGGGCACGCCCTACGCCGCTGACCGCTCCAGGGCTCGGACGAAGCGACGGTCGGCCGGGGTGACGTGGGCCCGGGGGCCGGCTGCGCGGAGGACGACGTCGAGGGCGCGGTCGGGGTCGGCGGCGTAGGTGTGGGCGAACCAGGGCATGTTGGCCTCGACGGCGGCCCAGCGTTCGGTGCCGGTGTCCGGGTCCTGGGTGAGGCCGACGTCGACCACCACGGCGCTGGGGAGGGTGTCCCGGTGGGCGAGGAGGAGGGCCTCGGCGAATGACCGGACGGCCTGCTCGTGCAGGTCGCCGGGCAGGGGCGCCGGGTCGAGGCGGCCGTAGCGGGCGTAGCGGCTGCCGGTGGTGACCCGGCCGTCGAGGATGAAGAGGCGGTACTCGACGGCGAAGGTCACCACGTCGGAGAGCAGCACCGGGGTGTCGGGCCCGATCCGGTCGCCGGTGCGCGGCAGGGGTGCCGTCGGCGTAGACGGCGGCGGGGAACTGCTTGTCGCTCGGCGGTTTGACGAACTGCGGGCGGCGGGCTGCCCACGCCTCCGAGAGGGTGGTGAGCACGACCCGGCGCCCGGTGAACTCCTCGGGCAGCTCGGCCAGCCAGGCGTCGGCGGGCTCCAGCAGGGCCAGCCCGAGCCGGGCGCCGAGCCGGTCCGCCGCGAGCGGGCCGCCGTACCAGTGCACGTCCCGCCCGGCGAGGGTGTCGGTGGCCGCCGGGCTGTCGAGTACGTGGTGGTCCAGGCCGCGCCGCCCGGCCGCCTCGGCGAGGAGCAGCCCGGTGCTGGTGCGCTGCGGCGTGGTGATCAGCACGGGCCGGGCGTCGGTGGGCGGGCGGTGGTCGGCCATCGTGGGGTCCTTCTGGGGCAAACGGGGCTGATGAGGCTGATAGAGCTGTCAGACGATGGTGGGTGTGCAGTGCTCCTGTCGAGCGGTCGAACGGTCGGCTGTCCGTACCGCGGTTGCCACGGCTCCACGATCACCCGTGGCCGCCGCCCGCCGCCACCGAATTCGCACAACTGCGCGCCGCCGCTGGCCCACCCGGTGGACGGTGGCGCGCGGCGGCCGGTGCGGCGCCCGGGACGGCTTCAGGGCCCGTGCCAGGGTGAGGCGGCAGAGACCCTACCCCCAAGGAGGCCACGGATGCCCGGTGTGAAGCCCATCCCGGACGGATACCCGAGGGTGTCGCCGTACCTGTTCGTCGACGGCGCCGCGGCGGCCATCGACTTCTACACCTCGGTGCTCGGCGCCACCCAGCGCGGTGACCGGATGACCGGGCCGGACGGGCGGGTCGGCCACGCGGAGCTTCAGCTCGGCGACTCGGTGATCATGCTCGCCGACGAGTACCCGGAGGTCGGCGCGCTCGGACCGAAGACGGTCGGCGGCTCGCCGGTGCTGCTGAACGTGTACGTGGCGGACGTCGACGCCGTCTTCGCGAAGGCGCTGGCCGCCGGGGCGGTCGAACTGCGGCCGCTCGCCGACCAGTTCTACGGCGACCGCAGCGGCAGCTTCGAGGACCCGTTCGGACACCGCTGGAGCGTCGCGAGCCACGTCGAGGACGTCCCGCCGGAGGAGATGGCCGCACGGGCCGCCGCCGCGATGGGCGGCAGCTGACGGCATGCCCGGCCGCGCAGTCGACGGTACGCCGGAGCCGGGTGCGGCCCGCCCGTACATGCCCGGGTACGGCATCCGGCCCGCCGGTCAGGGCACCGGCCTGCTGCCGTGGTCCTGGGCGGTGCGGCGGCTGACCGACTCGCACGACTACTGGCTGTCCACCGTCCGCCCCGACGGGCGCCCGCACGCGATGCCCGTGTGGGGCGTCTGGCTCGGCGGGGCGCTCTGGTTCAGCACCAGCCGCCGGTCGCGCAAGTACCGCAACCTGGCGGCCCGCCCGGCCTGCGTCCTGACCACCGACGACCCCCGGCAGCCCGTCGTCCTCGACGGGCCCGCCGAGGTGGTGACCGACCCGGCCGGGATCGGTGCCTTCCTGGACGCCCTCAACGCCAAGTACGCGACCGCGTACGGCCTCGACTTCCTCGACCCGGCCGTCAACGCGACCGTCCGCGTCCGGCCGGTGACGGTCTTCGGCCTGACCGACGCCGACTTCACCGGCTCCCCGACCCGTTGGACCTTCCCCTGACACCAGGGGCAGGCCTCAGGCAGGCGTCAGAGGGCAGGTCACACCGGCTTCGCCGCGCGGAGCGAGTAGACCAGCGGGACGCGCAGGCCGGGTGCGAGGCGGAAGTGGCCTCGGTCGTGCTCGTGCAGGAACTCCAGGCGCAGACCGGCGGCGGCCAGCGCGCTGACGACGTCGCCGACACCGTGCAGCCACTCGACCGTGAGGGTCGCCTCGGTCACCGCGTCCGGGTCCGCGTAGGTGCCGGGGGCGTCGACGACGATCGGGGCGCGCTCGAAGTAGTCGTGCTCGACGGTGCGGCCGTCCTCGGCGAGCAGGTCGGCGTAGGGGTGGTACTCGGCCAGGTAGAGGAATCCGCCGGGCGCGAGGAGCTCCGCCACCGTCCGGGCCCAGCGGTCGATGTCCGGGAGCCAGCAGAGCGCGCCGAAGCCGGTGTAGACGATGTCGAACGTCCGCCCGTCGAGCGCGTCGACGGCGTCGTAGACGTCGGCGGCGACGAACCGGGCCGTGTCGGCGCCGATCTTCGCGGCGAGGTCACCGGCCGCGGCGACCGCCGGCTCGGAGAAGTCGAGGCCGGTGACGACGGCTCCGCGCCGGGCCCAGGAGAGTGTGTCCAGGCCGATGTGGCACTGCAGATGGAGCAGCGACCGGCCGGAGACGTCACCGACCTCGGCGAGCTCGAAGCTCCGGAGGCTGTCCTCACCCGCGACGAAGCCGGGGAGGTCGTAGAACGGGCCGGCGACATGGACCGGGACGCGCTCGTCCCAGTTGGCGCGGTTTGCCGCGCGCCAGTCGGCGGAGTCCGGAGTGGTCGTCATGGCGGGGACGCTAGCCGGGCGCCATCCCGGCGATCAATCGAATATGACCTCTCGGCCCCGCCACTCCTCGCCCTGGAAGTGATCTGGAACACACCTGCAACATCTCCGGGTTGTCGCAGCATTAGAAGGGCATGGACCACACCTCGACCAGCGGCGCGACGGCACCAGGGCCGCTCGACTTCCTGGAGTTCGCCGCAGCGCGCGGAGGGCAGCTCTTCAAGACGGCGTACCTGCTCACCGGTGGTGACGCCCACCTCGCCGAGGACCTCGTCCAGGAGGCGCTCAGCCGGATGTACGTCCGCTGGCGGCGGCTGTCCCGGCTGGAGAATCCGGCGGGCTACGCCCAGACCGTCCTGGCCAACACCTTCCTGTCGTACCGTCGGCTCCGCCGCAACACGGAGCGGGTGACGTACGAACTCCCGGAGGTCGCCGTCAACGACGGCGACCCGGCGCTGCGGCTGACGCTGCTCCAGGCTCTGCGCGATCTCTCCCCGCAGGACCGGGCGGTGCTGGTGCTCCGGTTCTGGGAGGACCGCAGCATCGAGGAGACGGCGGCCGCCCTCCAGCTGTCCTCCACCGCGGTGCGCTCCCGCAGCCACCGTGCACTCGGGCGGATGCGCGCCCTGCTCGGCGACAGCTTCGCCGCCCAGGTCGCTCGCTGACCTCCCCACTCCCGAGAACGGTGCACAGTCATGACTTTTGAAGACGAGTTCGCCTCCGCGCTGCGGGATGCGGCGGATGTCCGGCCGATCCACCGGGCGGACGAGCTGGCCGTCGGCGCCGCGCTGCGCGGGCGGCGCAAGCGGCTGCGCAGGAACGCCGTCGCCGGTGCGGTCGCGGTGGTCGTGGTGGCGGGCGGCGCGGGCGCGATCGCGGCCCTTCCCGGCACGCGGAGCGCGACCGACCTCGCCACCCCCGCCACGCCCTCACCGTCCCCCAGCCTGACGGCCACCCCGTCGGCCACTGCCACCACACCCGCCGCGCCGGTCGGTGACGCCGAGGTGCTGAGCCTCTTCAAGTCCCTGCTCCCGGCGGGTTGGCAGCTGAGCAACCCGCAGAGCCACGGCACCGAGCCGGGCCCGAAGGAGCTCATGGGATCGACCTTCGCCGGCTTCACCGTGGACGACGGGCAGGGGAAGGGCTCCGTCATGCTGACCCTGCGCCGCGAGCCGACCCCCGTCGACATGAACGCGGACTGGGCGGGCTGCCCCGACCCCACGTACGAGCCCAACACCGTCTGCACGCACACCACCCAGCCGGACGGCTCCGGCCTCACCGTCCTGCAGCGCTACCTGCACCCCGACAAGTCGGGCGGCCTGAAGCAGTGGTACGCGATGCTGCGCCACCCCGACGGCACGCTGGTCGAACTGAACGAGTGGAACTCGCCGGACCAGGCTGACTACCAACTCACCCGGCAAGAGCCCCCGTTGACTCCGGCGCAGCTCACCGCAGTGGTCACCGACCGGCGTTGGGCGCCCGTACTGGCCGCGATCGCCGTCCCGGGCGGCACCGGCGGCGGGGTGCACCAGCCGAAGATGGCGTTCACCGCGCCCGCCCTCGACCGGATCCTGGTGACCGCCGCGACGCTGCTGCCGGAAGGGCTGAAGCGGGCCGACACGGGCGGCGACGACACCTTCGGCGCCGCGCACTTCACCGTGGACGACGGCCACGGGAAGAGCCTGATCGAGGTCACCGTGCAGGACTGGAGCGACTTCAGGCCGGGGCAGTCGCCGGGCGCCGACATCAGCACCGAGTTCACCGATGCCGACACGCTGCCGGACGGCACCAAGGTGCTCTCCTACAGCGAGAGCGACTTCGGCGGGCACAAGGGCATCGTCCGCAACGGCGTCGACATCCTGCGGCCGGACAAGCTGCGGGTGCTGGTGCACTCGTTCAACGCCGAGTCACCGGCGGGCCAACCGACCCGGAAGGACCCGGCGCTGACCCTGAGCCAGCTCAAGGCCCTGGCCACCAGCCCGAGTTGGCGCGGGCCGGCCAAGTAGACCACCCCTCTGGCCAGGTCCTCCCGCACGAGGGGAGGGGAGGACCTGGCCGGCGGGGTCTAACCGTCAACTCATCGACCCGTCAACCCGTCGCAGTGGCCGGCTCGGCGACCGTACCGGCCGCCGGGCGAGTGACGGCCGAGACCGCGAACAGCACCACCAGGTTGACCAGCAGCGCGACGACCCCCACGTTGAGGTCCTTCACCGGCTGGGGCAGGCCGGGCAGCAGATCGGCGACGGTGGTGCCGGTGAGCGTGACCACCGCGACGGTGGTGACACCCGCGACGATCCCGGCCGCCGCACCCTGCTTGGTGATCCGGCGACGGGCCGGCAGGCTGAGCAGCAGGGCCGGGAAGAGCTGGGTCACCAGCGAGTAGCCCATCAGCAGCAGGTTCACCAGCGTGCTGCCACCGTTGAAGGCGAAGAACAGGGCCACCGCCGCGATCACCGGCACCAGCAGCTTCGCGGCCCGCCGCACCGCCCGGTCCGAGGCCTCCGGCCGGGCGAGCCGGTAGACGTTCTGCGCCAGCGTGGTGGCCGAGGTCGTCAGCAACAGCGAGCCGGGCACCAGCGCCGTCAGCAGCCCCACCCCGCCGACCAGGCCGACGAACCACGGGTCGAAGGTCCTGACGGTCACCTTGAGCAGCGATAGGTCGGCGTCCGCCCCCTTCAGGCCCGGCACGGCGACGAGCGCCGCGAATCCGGCGAAGTAGACGAACAGCACCATCAGTTGGTAGAGCGGCATGAAGACGGCGCTGCGCCGGAAGGTCCTCGGGTCCTTGGCGCTGTAGGTCGCGCCGAAGGTGTGCGGCCACATGTAGAAGCCCAGCGCGGTGAGCAGCACCGTCGAGACGAACCACGCCGGGCTCTGCCCGCTGCGCCGCAGGGTCAGGAAGCCCGGGTGGGCGGCGTCGACGGAGTGGAACATCGCGCCGATGCCCCCGGAGTAGTGCAGCGGCAGGTAGATCCCGAGGAAGACCACGACGCCGACGATCAACACGTCCTTGACCACCGAGACCCAGGCGGAGCCGTGGATGCCGGAGAGGACGACGTAGCCGGTCAGGGCGACGGTGCCGACGACGACCGCGACGTGCGAGGAGACGTGCCCGTACGAGGAGGCCGAGACGATGATCCCCAGGCCGGTGAGCTGGAGCACCAGGTACGGCACCATGGCCACCACCCCGACCAGGGCGACCAGCACGCCGAGCCCCGGACTGTCGAACTTCCGGACGAAGAAGTCCGACTGGGAGACCAGCCGGTGCTCCTTCCCGTACCGCCAGACCGCGGGCAGCAGCCAGTACGAGAGCACGTACGCCAGCGCGGCGTAGCCGAGGATGTAAAGGGCCGGGCCGCCCTTCCCGTATGCCCAGCCGGAGGCGCCGAGGAAGGTGAAGGTGGTGTAGATCTCGCCTGCCAGCAGCAGGAAGACGAAGACCGAGCCGAAGCCCCGGCCGCCGACCGACCACTCCTCCAGGCTCATGTCGCGCCCTCGGCGGGCCCGCACGCCGAGGGCGACGGCGAGTAGCAGGAAGGCGGCGATGACGAGCAGCGCGGTCACGGCGACACCCTCCCCGGCCCGTCCGGCTCCCGGTTGGCCGGGTCCAGCCGGTAGACCACCGCCATCACGGCGGAGGTCAGTACGAGCCACAGGACTGACCAGAACAGGATGAACGGCATCCCGAGGACGTACGGCGTGACGCGGTTGACGAAGAAGATCCCGCCGAGTATCCCGACGAACGGGACGGCGCCGAGCAGTGGGAGCAGCACCCCCTTCGTTCTGGTGGGGCCGGAGGTGGGGGCTGGGCTCATCTGGAATCCCGTGGACTGGCAGGACCGCATGGCGGAGGACATGCCAAGACCTACCCACCGGAGACCGCAGCTCATGCGGCCACTTCCGGCTTGTCGGGCTCAGCCGCCTTCCTCGCCCTCCAGCCCTTCGAGGCCCTCGGCCTCGGCGGCGAAGCGCTTGAGCACGGCCGGGCCGAGGAAGGGGATCACCGCGCCGCAGTCCCGGCACGCCCGCGCGTAGTAGGCGTCGTACTGCGGGCGGGCACTGAGCAACTTCGGCCGGGGAAAGCGCAGCCGGAGGTACCGCTGGTCACCCGGCCGGTTGCCGGAGGTCAGCTCCCCCAGCGGGCCGAGCCGCTCGGACCCGCACACTCCACATCGCATGCGGCGAGACTACTGACCGGTCGTCATATCTTCCAGAGCTCCGGCGCACCGACTTCTGTCATCATTCGGACACCCGGACGGGTTCACAGTTCCACCACGCCATCTTGAACTGACGTCCTCAACAACCATTGTGGCTCCGCATGTTCGAAGGTAGAGTCCCGGTTCGCCGAGCACGGACAGGCGCTCGCAAAACATTGCTTGGGGCGGCCATGTCAAGAAACCCCGGCGTCAACGCGGTCGCATCCGACCTGCTTGACGTATTCACGGAAATTGCTCTTCACTATCCGGATCGTCCGGCAATTGCCCACCACGGGCAGACTCTGACGTATCGTCAGCTCACCGAGCTGGCAAACGGGCTGGCCGGACGCCTGGGCACGGCCCCCGGCGTGGTCGCCGTACGGGCGGTGCACACGCCGGAAACGGTGGTCGGGCTCCTCGGGGTGCTCGCCGCCGGCGGCGTCTACTGCCCCGTCGACCCGGCATTCCCGCTGCAGCGCCGACAGGCGATGCTGTCGGCCACGGGATGCCGGACAACAGTGAGCCCCGAAGGGAATCCGGAGCCGATTCCCGGCGCGAATCCCGGCGCGATTCCAGCCCCGAATCCGGCTTCGAATCCCACCCCGAATCCCGACGACCCGGCCTACATTCTCTTCACCTCGGGCTCCACCGGGCAGCCCAAGCCAGTCGTCACACCACGCCGCGCCGTCTCCGCCGCCGTGCGTTCGCTGCGCGAGCTGTTCGGGCTGACACCGGACGACCGGGTGCTCCAGTTCGCCTCGCTCAACTGGGACACCTGCTTCGAGGAGATCCTGCCGACGCTCACCGCCGGAGCCGCCCTCGTCATCGACGCCGAGGCGCACTCCGGGTCCTTCCCCCGCTTCCTGCGGATGGTCGAACGGGAGCGCGTCACCGTCCTCGACCTGCCGACCGCCTTCTGGCACGAGCTCGTGCTCCACCTCGCCGAGGACGGGCTCGGCCTGCCCGACTGCGTCCGGCTGCTGGTGATCGGCGGCGAGGCGGCGAGCCCGGCGCGGCTGGCCGACTGGAGCAGACTGGACACCGGGCACATCCGCCTGCTCAACACCTACGGGTGCACCGAGACGACACTGATCACCCACGCGGTCGACCTGCACGGCCCGCAGGCCCTCCCCCGGACGACCGGATGGAGTGCCGACACTCCGGCGCCGATCGGCCGGGCCCTGCCGCACGTCGTCCAACAGATCAGCGACCAGGGCGAGTTGCTGATCGGCGGGCCCGCCGTCGCACTCGGCTACCTGGGCCTGCCGGAGGCCACCGAGGCCCGGTTCACCGTCGTCGACGGCGAGCGGTGCTTCCGCACCGGCGACCGGGTGAGCAGTTCGCCGGACGGCGTCCTCACCCACCGGGGCCGGCTCGACGGCGAGATCAAGGTGCGCGGCATCCGGGTGGACCCGGCCGAGGTCGAGGCCCACATCGCGGCGCACCCCGAGGTCAGCGCGGTGGCGGTGGCCGGAGCGATGCTGGCCGGACGGTCCGCACTGGTCGCGTACGTGGTGCCACGGGCCCCGGCGACGGCAACGACCCTGCCGGCCGAGGTGCTCACCCACCTGCGCGGCCGGGTGCCCGGCCACCTGGTGCCGAGCCGGATAGCCGTCGTCCCGCAACTCGTGCTCACCGCGAGCGGAAAGGTCGACCGGGCGGGCACGCACCGGCGGCACACCCCCCACGGTCAGGTCGGACACTTTCAGGTCAAAGGAGACCTTCGATGAGCGTTGACACCACCACCCCCACCACCACCGAAGCCGTGGTGGCGGTCTTCCGACGCGTGCTGGAGAGCGACGACGTCACGGCGGACTCCGACTTCTTCCTGCTGGGCGGCGACTCGCTGCTCGCCACCAGGGTGCTGAGTGCGATCGCGCGCGGCCACGGCGTCGAGCTCACCTTCGAGGACTTCGTACTCGCCCCCACCCCGCAGGGGCTCGCCGAGCTGATCGCGGCCGCCAGATGAGCGGGCAGGACAGCGACGGCGGCGGCAGAGGCAGCGACGTCAGCGGCGGCGTCAGCAGCGCCGTCGTGGTCGGCGCGGGGCTGGCCGGGCTGACCACTGCGGCGGGGCTGGCGGCCGCTGGCATCGCGGTCACCGTGCTGGAGGCCCGGGACAGAGTCGGCGGCCGGACGCACGGGCTCCAGGTCGCCCCCGGGAGCTGGGTCGATGCCGGAGCCGCCTACCTCGGCGATCGTCACACCGAACTGCTCGAGATGGCCTCCGGGTTGGGGCTCAAGACCACGCCGACCACGATGCTCGGCGCCAGCCGCTTCGCACTCGGCACCGAGGACACCACCCGGGACGGGCGGTTCCCGCCGCTCAACGCCGTGGCCCTCGGTGACATGTTCGAGCTGCTGGACGAACTGACCGCCGCCGTCCGGCCGGACGCGCCGTGGCTGACCCCGGACGCCGAGCGGCTGGACACCCTGACCGCCGCCGAGTGGGCCGACCAGCACCTGACCCACCCGGACGCCCGGCTCTTCTTCCCGCTCTTCCTCGGCGAGATGATGGCCGCCGACCCGGCCGACGTCTCCGTCCTGCACCTGGCGTTCTACCTGCGCTCGGGCGGCGGCATCCGCTATCTCAACGCCTTCGAGGGCGGCGCCCAGCAGGACCGGATCGCCGACGGCGCGCACCAGCTGTGCGAACGGCTCGTGGAGCTGCCCGGCGTCCAACTCCAGCTCGGTGAAGCAGTTCTGGCGGTTCACCAGGACGAGTCCGGCGTGACCGTGCACTCGACGGGCGGCACCCACCGGGCCGACGTCGCGGTAGTGGCGCTGCCGCCGCTGCTGGCCGACGCCGTCGAGTACCGGCCGGAGCTGCCCGCCCGACGGGCCGGCGGCCGGACGGCCCGTGGCTGCGCGGTCAAGGTGCAGCTGGTCTACCCCGAGCCGCTCTGGCGCTCGCACGGCCTCTCCGGCTGGTCGGTCAACGCCGAGGGCCCGCTGCTCTCCACCGTGGACGACTCCCCCGCCGGGGGCACGGTCGGCGTGCTGACCGGCTTCGTCACGGGCTCCGAGGCCCACCGGTACGGCGCACTGGCGCCGGAGCAGCAGCGCGCCGCAGCGGTCGAGCAGGCCGCCCGGCTGTTCCCGATGCTCCCGGAGCCGATCGGCTTCCACCTCACCGACTGGGTCAACGAGCAGTACAGCAAGGGCTGTTACGCCGCGCTCCTCGGTCCGGGCGACTGGCTCCGGCTCGGCCCGACGCTGACCACCCCGCACCGGCGGGTGCACTGGGCGGGCACCGAGACGAGCACCGAGTACTTCGGCCTGATGGAGGGCGCGATTCGCTCCGGCCGCCGCGCCGCCGCCGAGGTCCTCGCCCGCCACTGAACCCGGCCCGCCGCTGTCCGGGCCCGCCCCCACATCCCGCCCCCACATCCCGTACGCCGCCAGACCACCCCCACCCCCCGCACCGCACCACCAGTCCGCCCCTGGGAGACCGCCATGAGCGTCCGGAGTTCCGTCGCACCCCTCGCCGCAAGACAGCAGCTGATGACCGAGCCCTCCCTCGGGGCCGGCAACTTCCTGGACCACGCCATCGCGGTCAACCCCAACCGCGCGGTGCCGTTCGCGTTCAGCCACTACACCGACCACCGTGGCGGCGTCGTGCTGCGCGGCCACAGCCTGCTCGACCTCGCCCTGCTGCGCGACCACTACGCCAAGTGGTACTGGGCGAACGGCGTGCGGCCGGGCGAGCCGGTCGGGGTGGTGGTCGGCGAGGGTCTGGAGCCGCTGCTGCACTTCTTCGCCCTCACCGCGCTCGGCGCCGTCCCGGCCCTGGTCAACGACGCCATGCGGCACGACGTCATGGTCCGCTACCTCAACCACGTCGGCGTGGTCGGTGTCGTCGCGGACGACCCGACCCGGCTCGCCTCGGCCTACCGCGACACCCCGCAGCACCGGCCCCGCTTCATCGCGATGGCGGCCGAGATCCGGGCCTTCGAGGCCGGGTCGGCGCAGCTCCCCGAGGCGTACCCGTACCGGCACGCGGCCGACGACGTGGTCGCGCTGATCCACTCCTCGGGCACCACCGGCACCCCGAAGTCGACCATGCTGGCGCACCGCCAGTTCTGGGACGGCAAGCAGCCGCGGATGGAGCGCTTCCCCGCCGAGCCGTACGACCGGCTGATGTCGCTGATGCCGCACACCCACGCGGGCGGCCTCAGCTACTTCCTCACCGCGACCCTGCTCGGCCTGCCGACCGTGGTGATGTCGGACTGGCGGCGGGCGGTCGTCGAGCCGGTGATGGAGGCCTTCCGACCCACCATGGTCGCGTCCTTCCCCCGGACGTTCGTCGAGTTGGCCACCGGTGAGCTGCCGGTCGCGGGCGCGGCCCGGGTGCACTCCTGGTTCAACACCGGGGACAGCGCGCACTACGGGCACATCCGCCGCCTGGTGCAGCTCGGAGAGCGGCCGGCCGGGCTGATCGAGCCCTGGCTGCTGCCTCAGCAGAAGGCCGAGCGGCCCGCCCTGCCGGGCTCGCAGTTCATCGACGGCCTGGGCTCCTCCGAGATGGGCATGGCGCTGTTCGGCCAGGTCACCACCCCGGAGAGCGCCCGCGACGACCGCTGCGTCGGCAAACCGCTCGACGTGGTGCTCAAGGCGGCGGTGTTGGACGAGGACGGCAACGAACTCCCGGACGGCGCCGTCGGGTTGCTCGGCGTCGTCACCCCGTCCCGGACGCCCGGGTACTGGAACGATCCCAAGCTCACCGGCAGCTTCGAGCTGGCCGGGTACTGGCTCACCGGCGACCTGGCCCGGCGCGACGCCGAGGGCCGGTTCTACCACCTCGACCGCACCGTGGACGTCATCGACACCGCGAGCGGCCCGGTCCACAGCCTGCCGATCGAGGAGGTGTTGCTGGCCGACTGCGCCGACCTGGTGCAGGACTGCTCGGTGATCGGCGTGCCGGGGACGGCCGGCGACGGCCAACTCCCGCTCGCCGTCGTCCGGTTGCAGGCCGACGCGGCCGGGAGCAGCGCCGAGGAGATCCAGCAGGCCGCCAACAAGGCGCTGGCCGACGCCGGTCTGGCCGCGCTCGCCGCCGTGAGCATCGCCCGTACGCCGGAGGACTACCCGCTCGGGCCGACCGGCAAGGTGCTCAAGCGTGAGCTGCGGACGCGCTTCGCCACCCTCTTCACCGGCCAGTAGCACCCGATGCTCCAGCACACGATCCGACAGCCGTACCAGTACGTGCGGACCCCGCTGGCCGAGCCGGACTGGCGGCGGCTGCCGGGCTGGCGCGACGTCACCGTGGCGCAGTGGCGGGACGCCCAGTGGCAGCGGGTGCACTGCATCAGGAACATCCGCCAGCTGCGGGCCGTCGTGGGCGGGCTGCTCACCGAGCGGTTCTACGAGGAACTCGCCGCCGACCAGGCCGACTTCGCCACGATGTCGATGCTGCTGCCGCCGCAGATGCTCAACACCATGGCGCCGTACGCCCCGACCGACCCGGCCTCCTTCACCGAGGCGTTCCTGGCCGACGCCGTCCGCCACTACATGCTGCCGGTGCGGGCCGACCGGCAGCAGCTCCGGCCGAGCCACCCGATGGCCGAGCGGGATTCGCTGCACGAGGCGGAGATGCGGGTGGTGGACGGTCTGACGCACCGTTACCCGACCAAGGTGCTGGCCGAGTTGGTCGCCACCTGCCCGCAGTACTGCGGGCACTGCACCCGGATGGACCTGGTCGGCAACTCCACCCCCCAGGTCACCAAGGCGAAGCTGCTGCTCCGGCCGGCCGACCGGCAGGAGCAGATGCTCGACTACCTCAAGCGCACCCCGGCCGTCCGTGACGTGGTGGTCTCCGGCGGCGATCTCGCCAACGTGCCCTGGCCGCAACTGGAGTCGTTCCTGCTGCGGCTGCTGGAGCTGGGGTCGATCCGCGACGTCCGGCTCGCCAGCAAAGCGGTCGTCGGCCTGCCGCAGCACTGGCTCCAGCCGCAGGTGGTCGAGGGTCTCGGCCGGGTCGCCGCCGTCGCGGCCCGTCGCTCGGTCAACCTCGCCGTGCACACCCACGCCAACCACGTGCAGTCGGTGACACCGCTGGTCGCCGAGGCGGCCCGCGCCATGCTGGACGCGGGTGTCCGGGACGTCCGCAACCAGGGCGTGCTGATGCGCGGCGTGAACGCCACCGCCGAGGACCTGCTCGATCTC
Organism: Kitasatospora sp. McL0602; assembly: GCF_052076145.1. Classification (NCBI taxonomy): domain Bacteria; kingdom Bacillati; phylum Actinomycetota; class Actinomycetes; order Kitasatosporales; family Streptomycetaceae; genus Kitasatospora; species Kitasatospora sp. McL0602. The sequence continues at coordinate 1,419,967 of NZ_CP197246.1, forward strand.
TGCTTCGCCCTCCAGGGGGAGGCGAACATCCTCCCCTACTACTTCTACCTGTGCGACATGATCCCGGGCGCCGAGCACTGGCGGACCTCGGTACACGAGGCCCAGCGGCTCCAGGAGGCGATCATGGGCTACCTGCCCGGCTACGCCACGCCCCGGATCGTCTGCGACGTGCCGGACGTCGGCAAGCGCTGGGTGCACCAGGCGGTGGCCTACGACCGCGAGCGCGGCATCTCGTACTGGACGAAGAACTACCGCACCGGGCTGGACGGCGAGCCCGACGCCCCGCTCGACCGGCGGCACCCGTACTACGACCCGCTGGACACCCTGCCCGAGCCCGGCCGCCGCTGGTGGTCCGAGCAGCCCGGCCGACCGGCCGTCTGAACCCCAACCTTTCCCGCTGAAGGACCCGCCGTGACCCTCACCAACAGCGAACCACCCCCGCTGCGCCGGATGTGCTGGATCTTCCCCGACCGGGAGTCGACCCGGGCGACCGCCATGTGGGAGCACTTCTTCTGGGACCTCTACGCGGAGACCGCCGCAGGCCTGGGCATGAGCTGGACTCGGCACTCCCCCGACGCCGTGACCGTCGACGCCACCCGCCCCGGCAAGCCGCTGGTCTACGTCGACGACGAGCTGGTGACCCCGCAGGACACGCTCTTCGTCACCGCGCTCTACTCGCTGCCCTACCAGTCGATGGACATCTTCAACCAGTACGCCCTGTACGCGGTGCTCGAACAGGCGGGCTTCTACCTGCCGTTCCCGCCGCAGGTGTCGCTGATCGGCAACGACAAGCTGGCCACCCTGCTGCACTTCGGCGGCTCGCCGGTGCCCGCGATCCCGACGGTGCGGATCGGCACCGGCCGGGACGTCGGCAAGCACCTCTACGAAGTGGCGCTCGACGCCATGACCTACCCGGCGATCGTCAAGCCCTCCGGGTGGTGCGGCGGCGGCGGGATCAACCTGGCTCGCAGCCGGGAGGACATCCGGGGCCTGGCCAGCCTGGCGCAGGGCGGCGACACCACGCTCGTGGTGCAGCCCTACCTCGGGGACGGCACGGTCGACTACCGGGTGTACGTCGTCGACGGCAAGCCGTACGCCGTGATGAAGCGGACCCCGCAACCGGGCTCGCCGGTGGCCAACGCCAGCCGGGGCGGCCTGATGGAGTTCCCCGACGTCCCCGACGAACTGGCCGCCGCCACAGCCTACTTCGCCGAGCGGCTGCCGATCCCGTTCTTCTGCGTCGACTTCCTCTTCGACGGGGAGCGGTACTGGTTCTCCGAGTTGGAGCCGGACGGCGTGATCGCACCGGACTTCGACGACCCGCAGCGCACCCTCCAGCGCGACATCACCCGCGCCCGCTTCACCGCCTACCGCGACGCCCACGCCAGGTGGCTGGCCGACGGCGCCCGCCACCACCACTCAGGGACGGACCAGAGATGACCGAGCAGTTCTCGCTCCCGCCCGAGGCCGCCGCACCCCGACTCGGCGTGGCCCAGCGCACGTTGACGCGATTGCGGACCGTACCGGGGCTGGCCGCGCGCTACACCGGCCACGACACCGTCCGCACCCTCGACGAACTGGCCGCCCTGCCCCCGCTGCTGAAGGACGACCTGAACACCGCCCTGGCGCACCTGGAGCCGCAGGCCGAGCACGGTGCCACCTGGCTGTTCCAGAGCGGCGGCAGCACCGGCGCACCCAAGCTCGGCTACGCGCCCACCGGCTTCTACATGACCGGCGTGCACGCCCAGTGGCAGCCGCTCGGCCCGGCCGACGTGTTCGTCAACGCCTGGGGGGCGGGCCGGATGTGGGGCGCGCACTTCCTCGCCGCCGCCCTGGCCGACCTGTCGGGCTGCCAGGTCATCGCGCTGGGCTCGGTGACCGGCGAGGAGTACGCCGACTGGCTGGGGTTCTTCGCCGCGCGCGGGGTGACCGCGATCGGCGGCACTCCGAGCGTGCTGCGGCTCTGGTTCGCGCACGCCCGCGCCGCCGGGCTGAAGCTCCCGGCGCTGCGCAAGGTGCTCTGGCTCGGCGAGGCCTGGCAGCCCCAACTGGCCGAGGACATGGCCGTGGTGGCGCCGGACGCCCGCCGCTGGGGCATGTTCGGCAGCACCGAGACCTGGGTCGTCGGCACCAACACCCCGGCCTGCCCGGACGACACCTTCCACACCCTGCCCGAGCAGCTGGTGCACGTCGGCCCCGACGACCTGCTGGACTTCACCACGCTCAACCCCGAGATGCTCAACCCGGTGCTGCGCTACCGCACCGGCGACGCCGGGCGGATCACCGACTGCCCCTGCGGGCGGCCCGGCCGAGCCATGCAGGTGCTCGGCCGCCGGGACAACGTCGTGCAGGTGCGCGGCCTCGGCCTGCACGTGGACGAGATCGTCGCGCAGCTGGAGCGGGAGCCCGGCATCTCCCGGGCGCAGATCGTGATCACCGAGCAGCAGGGCCGCGCCACCGGCGTGGACGTCCTGCTGCTGACCGACCCGACCGGGCTGGGCACCGCCGTGGACGCCGACCGGCTGCGCGCCGAGCTGTTGAGCGCGACGTTCACCCTCAGCACCGGCTTCCAGCACGACCCGCAGGCCGTCCGAGTGCGGAAGGTCCCGGCACTGGTCAGCAACGACCGCACCGGCAAGACGGCCAACTTCGTCGTACGGGAGGAGTCTTGAAGGCGCTCCGACCGGCCTCGCTCGGCGGCAGGTTCAACCTGTTCTGGCTCGGCCAGACGGTCAGCACGGTCGGCGACCGGGTCACGGTCTTCGTGGTGCCGACCCTGATGATCTTCGTGCTGCACGCGAGCGCCCTCCAGGTGGGCGTGGTGGCGATGGCCCAGTACCTGGGCATCCCCCTGCTCGGGCCGGTCGCGGGGGTGCTGGTCGACCACTGGGACAAGCGCTGGACGATGCTGGTCTGCGACCTCGTCCGGCTGGTGGCGGTGGCGGTCGTCCCGCTCGCGTACTGGCAGGGCTTCCTCTCCACGCCGCTGCTGGTCGGCTGCGTGGCGGTGATCAGCAGCGCGACGATCTTCTTCAACGTCGGGTACCTGGTCGCCGTCCCCGCCGTCGTCTCCAAGGACCACCTCGTCCGCGCCTACGCCCGGCTGGAGGGCAGCGGTTCGGTGGCCGAGGTGGCCGGGCCGTCGATCGCCGCCGGGCTCTACAGCGCACTGGGCGTCGCCGCCCTGCTGGTGGACGCGGCCAGCTACCTGGTCTCGGCCCTGTGCTTCCGCGCCATGCCCGCCTGGGGCGAACGGACCGTCGTGCAGGGCTCGGTGTGGCAGCGGCTGACGCTGGGCTTCCGGCTGAACTGGGCCGATCCGGTGCTGCGCCGGGTGGTGCTGGCGGCGGTGACGCTCAACTGCGGCGGCCCGGTCTTCGTCACCGTGCTGCCCGTCCTCTCCTACCGGGGGCTCGGCCTCACCGTCGGCGTCTTCGGCGCGGCCATGTCGGTCGCGGCGGTCGGCGCACTGGCGGGGGCCGTGGTCGCCCCCAGGATCAGCCGACGCATGGGCACCGGACGGACCCTGGCGTGGTCGCTGCTGCTGCACTGCCTGGTCGGCCTGGGCGTGCTCGCCGCGCCGTCGCTGCCCGCCGGGCCGGTGATCGCCGTGACGATGGGCTGCTACGGCTTCTTCATGTCCTGCATCAACGTGTGCAGCGCCCCCACCCGGCAGTCCCGGATGTCCGCGCAGCACCAGGGCGTGATGCACGCCGCGTTCCGCACCGTCACCTGGGGCGTGATCCCGCTGGCCGCCCTGGCCGGCGGCCTGGCCGTCACCCTGCTGACCGGCCCGCTCGGCGTCCTCGACGCGGCCCGCGCCGTGATGGCGGGCGGCACCCTGCTGGCGGCCTGCTCCTTCCTCCCGGCGCTGCGGATCCAGTCACTGCTGGACGCCGCCGACCGCAAGGATCCCCAAGTGCCGAGCACGGCCCCTGCGTTGACAGAAACCGCGTCATGACGGCGGGCCACCGGACGGTGCTGATCACCGGGACCTCCTCCGGCATCGGCCTGGCCACCGCCGTCGCCGCCGCGAAGGCCGGCTACACCACGGTCGCGACCATGCGCGTGCCCGGCCGGGCCGAGGCGCTGCTCGACGCGGCCGGGCACGCCGGAGTCACCGTGGACGTGCGCCGCCTCGACGTCACCGACCCCGACTCCGTCACGGACTGCCTCGCCGGCGTCGAGCACACGTACGGCCGGCTGGACGCGCTGGTCAACAACGCCGGGATCTCCAACTCCGACCCCACCATGGAGATGTCGACGACGGCCGCGCTGCGGGCCAATCTGGAGGTCAACTTCTTCGGCGTCGTCGCCGTCAGCCGGGCCGCGATGCCGCTGCTGCGGGCCTGCCGGGGCCGCCTGGTGACCATCGGCAGCGTGCACGGCGTCGTTGGCCAGCCGTTCAACGAGGCCTACTGCGCGGCGAAGTTCGCCGTCGAGGGGTTCATGGAGAGCCTCGCGCCGGTCGCCGGGGCGCACGGCGTCCAGGTGTCGGTGGTGGTGCCCGGCTACGTACCGGACACCTCCTTCGGCGTCTTCCCCGACATCGACCGGACGACCATCAAGGCCGCCTCCGGCCCGTACGCGGACACCTTCGCCGACTACCTCGGCTGGATCGGAAGCCAGGGCTGGGAGGCCGCCGGGCAGCCCGCCCGGGAGGTCGCCGAGGTCGTGCTGCGGACGCTCGCCGCCGACCGGCCGCCGTTCCGCGTCCCGGCGAACGCCTGGGCCGCCGACTACCTGGCCCACAAGCTCACCGACCGCGACGGCTCGACCGTGCAGACCCTCGCCCGCACCTGGATCGGCCGCCCGCCGACCACCCCCTAGCCGCGCCGCGCCCACTACCCGCACCCTCCAGCCGCACAGGAGCCCGCAGTGCCCGCGAAGCCACTCCAAGCACTGGTCGACCACGCCCGGACGAACTCGCCGTTCTACGCCGAGACCTACCGCGACGTGCCGCAGACCATCTCCCACCTCACCCAGCTCCCCGTCATCGACCAGGGCGCCTTCTGGGCCGCCAACACCTGGCCGGACAACCGCCTGCTGACCGGCCCGCTGACCGACGCGGGCGTCTACAAGACCGGCGGCACCACCGGAGTTCCGAAGTTCTCGCCCTGGACTCGCACCGAGCACGCCGACTCGGTGACGGCCTTCGGCGCCGGTCTCGTCCAGGCCGGGCTGAGGCCGGGCCACCGGGTGGCCAACCTGTTCTGCGCCGGCGAGCTCTACGGCGGCTTCCTCTACATCGAGAACGCCCTGCACCACGCACCGGTGGAGAACGTCCGCCTGCCGGTCGGCGGCGCAGCCTCCGAGGAGTACATCGCCGACCTGATCTCCGGGTTCGGCGTGCACGTGCTCGCGGGCGAGCCGATGAAGCTCAGCGCGGTGGCCGAGCACCTCGTCCGGCACGACCGGACGGCCGACTCGATCGAGCTGCTGCTCTTCGGCGGCGACCTGCTCTTCGCCGACCTGCGCCCGATCCTCACCCGGGCCTTCCCCAAGGCGGCCGTCTCCTCGCTCGGCTACGCCTCGGTCGATGCCGGGCTGGTCGGCGCACCGGTGCCGGGCGAGGACGTCCGGGTGCACGAGGCCTTCCCCAATCGTACGGTGGTCGAGCTCGTCGACGACGTGACCGGCGAGCCGATCACCGAACCGGGCGTCCCCGGCCGGGTGGTGGTCACCAACCTGTTCCGTACGCTGATGCCGATCCTGCGCTACCCGACCGGTGACCGGGCCGAGTGGGTGGACCCCGGGCGGCAGCGGTTCCGGCTGGTCGGCCGGTCGAACGAGGGCGCCCGGGTCGGCACGGTCGCGATGCCGACCGAGGAGATCCGCGCGGTGCTCATCGAGGCGGACCGGGACCACTTCATCTCCGGCATGCAGCTGGTGCAGCGCCGCTGGGACGGCCGGGACGGCCTGATCCTGCGGCTGGGGTGCACCGAGCAGCCGCCCGCCGAGCTGAGCGCCCGCCTGGTCGAGGCGGTCTACCGGGCCCGCCCGCTCTACCCCTCCGAGGTCGCACTGGGCGCCATCCACCACCTCGTCGTCGAGTGGGTGCCGCGCTCCGGACTCGCCACCAACCCCCGGACGGGCAAGCTCCAGCAGGTGATCGACGAGCGCCCACCGGCCTGACCGGGCCGGGCTCTCAGCCGCGCACCGACCGATCCGTCAGTCGGTGCGCGGCTTTCCGGCGAGCACGAAGCTCTGCCCCCGGAACTCCGCCACGACCTTCCCGGTCGACTGCCGGACGGTGACGTCGTAGATCCCGTTGCGCCCGGCACGCACCCGCTCCACCGCCTCCGCGACGAGCTCGTCGTCCACGGCCGCCGGGGCCAGGAACGTCACCTGCGCGGCCTGCGCGACCGTCACCGGGCCGTAGCTGTTGCAGGCGTACGAGAATGCCGCGTCGGCGAGCAGGAACAGAAAGCCGCCGTGCGCCATCCCGTGCCCGTTCACCATGCTCGCGGTCACCCGCATCCGCATCGACGCCCGCCCGACGGAGACCTCTTCGAGCGCAATTCCTAGGCTCTGACAGGCCTGGTCACGCTCGTACAGCGCGGCGATCCTGGAATTCCCCACGGCGGCCGAACCGCTTTCCGCGCCCACGACTTCCTGCTCTCCCCCGGGAACGGCGCGAATTGGTCCGGCCGCGTCTTCCCCGAATTACACCGAGCCGCGCCGCCGCCTGTCAACGGCCGTCCGCCCCCGGCGCGCCACCCCGCCGGTCGGTCTTCGGCGGGGTGGCGATCTTCGACGGTCAGACCCCGGGCGGCAGGGTCGCGTTCGCCACGGTGTCCTGCGCCATCCGGGCCCGGTAGCGCGGCGCCTGGTCGGCTCCCAGGTGGGTCGTCACGTACTCCGCGCCGATCAGCCGGTACCGGGGGTTGCCCGCGGCCAGGGCCAGGTGCTGCTGAGCGGCCGTGCCCAGCACACCCGTCCCGGGGGCGGCCGCCTCCGCGATCAGGAAGTCGGCGTACGGTTCGGCGTGCGCCGCCAGTTCGTGGTTGAGGATCTCCACGATCGTCCCGGCGAATCGGGTGCTCGCGCTCGTCGTCAGCTTCACCACCACGGTGAGCGCCGCGCCGGGGTGCGCCGCGAGCCAGACCCGCAGCGAACCGGCGGTCTCCGCCGTCAGGTCCTGCTGCTGGCCTCCGGCCGGGACACCGATCAACTCGGTCTCCCCGACCGGCATCCGCCCCTGGGCGCCCCGCACGACCACGTTGGCCCCGGGGATGTTCGCCAACTTGCCCAGCATGGTGGCCCCCAGGATCGCGGGCGCCGGCCACAGCCCCCAGACCGCGTCGGCTGCGGCCGCCGGGCGGTCGCAGAGCGCCAGTTCGGCCTGAGCCGCCTGGAAGATCGGGTCGTTCGCGAACAGGCCGATGAACTGAAGTGCCATCTGTCTCTCCCCCCACACAGGGCGGGCGCCCCCACACCCACCCAACCCCCCGGCACCGGGACCGGTGCCGGGCGGCAATCGTTCCACGGCGGCCCTGACACGACAAGTAACGTGCAGGGAACGGAAAGTGACAGTCGGTCAGTCCGATTCCCCGGCCCGGGAAACGCGAACGGACGGGGCAGCGGTGCAGCGCACCACCGCCCCGTCCGTCGGGGTCAGGCGTCGGGGTCGGACCGCTGAGGTCAGGCCGCCGGGGCCGGGTACGTCGGGTACTCGACGCCGGAGACGTGCTGGACGACCCGGATCACCTGGCAGGAGTAGCCGAACTCGTTGTCGTACCACAGGTAGAGGATGGCGTTGTCGCCCTCGACCTTGGTGGCACCCGCGTCGACGATCGAGGCGTGGCGCGAACCGATGAAGTCGCTGGAGACCGCGTCGGGGGCGCTGATGAAGTCGATCTGGCGGCGCAGCGGCGAGGTCAGCGACACCTCACGCAGGTGGTCGAGGACCTCCTCGCGGGTGGTCTCGCGGGCGAGCTGCAGGTTGAGGATCGCGATCGACACGTCCGGCACGGGCACCCGGATCGAGCTGCCGGTGATCTTCGCCTTGAGGTCGGGCAGCGCCTTGGTGACGGCCGAGGCCGCACCGGTCTCGGTGATCACCATGTTGAGCGGTGCCGAGCGGCCACGACGGTCGGACGAGTGGTAGTTGTCCAGCAGGTTCTGGTCGTTGGTGAACGAGTGGACGGTCTCCACGTGACCACGCAGGACGCCGTACTCGTCGGCCATCGCCTTCAGCGGCGGGACGATCGCGTTGGTGGTGCAGGACGCGCAGGACAGGATCTGCTCGTCGGGCTTGATCGAGTCGTGGTTGACCCCGTGCACGATGTTGGGCACGTCACCCTTGCCGGGTGCGGTCAGGACGACCTTGGCGATACCGGGCTGGAGGTGCTTCGACAGGCCCTCGCGGTCACGCCACCGGCCGGTGTTGTCGATCAGGATCGCGTCCTTGATCCCGTACGCCGGGTAGTCGACCGTGGTCGGGTCGTCGGAGTAGATCACCGTGATCTCGGTGCCGTTGGCGATGATCTTGTTGTTCGCCTCGTCGACCGTGATCGTGCCCTGGAACTGGCCGTGGATCGAGTCCCGGCGCAGCAGGGAGGCCCGCTTGACGAGGTCGTCACCCGCGCTCTTGCGGACGACGACGGCACGCAGCCGCAGCCCGTTGCCCGAGCCGGCCTTCTCGATCAGCAGGCGGGCGAGCAGACGGCCGATCCGGCCGAAGCCGTACAGCACGACGTCGCGCGGCTCACGGCGCTCCAGCTTGTTGGCGCCGGTGGCACCGGCCACCGCCTCGGCGGTGAACGCCTCGACCGACAGGCCGCGGGCGTCCGCGCTGTACGTCGCGGCCAGCATGCCGATGTCGATCTGGGAAGGGCCGAGATCCAGCGCGGCGAGCGCCTGCAGGAAGGGCAGCGTCTCGGTGACCGAGAGCTCCTCACCGGCGATCTGGCGGGCGAACCGGTGAGTCTTGAGGATGCTGACCACCGACTTGTTCACCAGGGAGCGGCTGTGAAGCAGGACGGTGACGTCCCTCTCACGATGCAGCCTCCCGATGATCGGGATCATCGACTCCGCGATCTCCTCTCGGTTCTTCCAGTTCGTGAACACGTCCTCGTTGACAGTCACAGGTCCATCTTTCGGGTTAGGCGATGTTCACATGCTAGCTTTCGGCCCCCGCGATCACTCGACCGGTCCCACCCCCAAGCCACCACCCCACCCACATGGCCGCCCAGGTCAGCCGGGTACGTCCCCGAAGACGGCCGGCAGAAGGTGAGACCGGAGCGAGCGGCCAGGAGGGCGCGCACGCAGTCGTCGCGCCGCCCGCGCTAGATGCGCGACTTCCGCAGCGAGTGCAGAGCAGCCCCGGCCAGAGCCCGCGTCGACCGGACGACCGAGAGCTTCTCGTGCTCGCGGTACAGCGCCCAGTTGTGCTCCACCAGCGCCATCTTGTTCGAGGAGAGCGACCCCGCCCGGCCGGACCTGTAGACGGCCAGCGGCTCCTGCAGACCCCGGGCGAGGTGCCCGTCCCGCATGATCGCCAGCCACAACGCGTAGTCCTGGCGCTTCGGCATGTCCGGCATCAGCCGCGTGCCCAGCACCGTCCGGGAGTACATCGCGGTCAGAGCCCCGATGTGGTCCTGCACCAGCATGTCCCGGTACGTCACGCTCTCTCGTGCCGCGACCACCCGCCCGTTCGGGACGAAGTCGGCGGCCTCGCCCGTGTAGTCGCCGGCGACCTTGTAGTAGGAGGTGAAGGTCAGTGGAGCATCGCCTTCGGCGGCGAACGCGAGCTGCCGCTCCACCTTCTCCGAGAGCCACATGTCGTCGCTGTCGAGGAAGGCCACGTACTCCCCCCGCGCCCGCGCCAGGGCGAGGTTGCGGGCCCTGGCCGCGCCGCCCTGCTCGGGAGCCGCCTGCGGGCGCACCCGCTCGTCCTGGCGGGCCAGGTCCTGCAGCAGGCCCATGGAGCCGTCGGTGGATGCGTCGTCGGTGACCAGCAGCTCCACATCGGCGTGGGTCTGCGCGAGTACGGAGCGCACCGACGCGCCGAGAGTGGCGGCCGAGTTGTGCACCGGCATCACCACAGAAACCAGGGGCACAGCGGTGCTCCTCACCCGGGTTGGAGTCGTCATGGATGTTGCTGTCGCTGGTCAGGGCTACGTGGGACTGCCACTCGCCGCGCGCGCCGCCGAGGTGGGCCATCGCGTCGTCGGCTACGACGTGGACCTGCACCGTATCAACCGGCTCACCACCGGCCAGTCATACGTGGAGGACGTGACCTCCTCGCGGCTGCGCGCCGTTGGGTTCGATCCGTTCCTGCCCCGCGCCGAACCGTGGCGGCGCCTGCCCGACTTCGACGCCTTCGTCTTCCGGACGCGCCGACGAGCAGCCACGGGGGCGGTGGGGACCGCCCGGCCGTGACTGCCCGGGGTGACGCGGGGTCAGGAGTGCCGGATCAGAACTGGGTGCTGATCGTCACGCCGCTGAAGTCGGAGTTGGCGTAGAGGCTGATGTAGCGGTAGCCGGCCGTCGGGTTGGTGACGGTGATGGCCTGGGTGGTGCCGGGGTTGGTGGACGAGGCCGTGAAGGCGCTCGGCGAGGCCCAGGTGTCCGCGTTGTAGTAGAGCGACGCGGTGCCGGTGCCGCCGGAGGTCGTGACCTTCAGCGTGCTGGTGCCGGCCGGCAGGTAGACGTACATGTAGTCGGTGCTGCCCGCCGTGCGGGCGCGGTTGGCGCGGGAGCAGTTCTGGCCCATCGCGTCGGTCCGGGTGTCGGTGCAGGTCGGCAGGGTGGCGGTGCCGGTGCCGACGGCCACCGTGACGGAGGTCGGGGTGCTGGCGCTCTTGCCCGCGCTGTCGGTGACGGTCAGGTCGACGGTGTAGGTACCGGCGGCGACGTAGCTGTGGGTCGGGTTCTGCACGTCGGCGGTGGTGCCGTCGCCGAAGCTCCAGTGCCACGAGGTGATCTTGTTGGAGCTGGCGGTCACGATCGACCGGTCGGTCAGGGTGACCGTGGGGCCGCTGACGGACTGGTCGAACAGGGACGTCGGGCCGGCCGCGTAGCAGGCCCCGCCGGCGCAGGTGTTGAGCCAGGCGTCGAAGTCGGCGTCGTAGCCGGTGCCGATGTTGTTGTAGACCGCGTAGCCGCCCTGGTAGTCACCGGTGCGGAAGTGCCCGAGCATCGAGTAGATGTCGGCCGGGTGCTTCTCGAACATGTACCGGACCGCGAGGTAGCCCCACGGGTAGACACGGGTCGAGTCCGAGTTGCCGTACGTGCTCTGGAAGAGCGTGCTGAGCTTGTACGTGTGCTTGGCCGCCTCCGTCATCGCCTGGGTGTCGGTGGTGCCGCGGTAGGTGTAGGACTGGTACTCGGCGACGCCCTCGACCCACCAGATGTTCGGGACGGACATCTCCTGGGAGAAGGTGCCCTTCATGTCGTAGACACCGTCGAGGTAGTGCGTGTACTCGTGGTTGAGGTTCCACACGTTGCCGGTGAAGCCGTCGATCCAGGACTTCTGGTACATCACCGAGACGGCCTGGTTGTTCGGGTCGGTCGGGTCCATCAGGGTCTGACCGCCGTTGTCGGTCGAGTTCCCGAAGATCGCCCAGGAGTACGTGAGGTAGTCGGCCTGGTTGGCGAAGACCGCGAGGGTGATGTTCTTGTCGTACTGGCCGGGGACGCGGCCGTTGTCCTTCACCAGGTTGTGGAAGAAGGTGTCCTCACCCTGGAGGCTGGCGCAGACCGCGGCCAGGTCGGCCGCCGTGAGCGCCTCGGCCTGGACGGTGCGGTTGTCACAGACCAGGGTGTGCGGCAGGACGGCGGCGGTGAGCTTCGCCGGCAGGTTGCAGGTGTTGTAGTACCCGCACTGGGCGCCGTCGTACTGGTTCGCCTGGAAGGCGGTGTGCACGTAGAGCGAGCCGGTGACGCCGGTGATCTGCGCGGAGTCGAGCACCGCCTTCACCAGCGGCTTGGCCACGGCCTCGATGGTCGGGCTGTCACCGGAGATCCGGGCGAGGTCATTGCCCGCGTTGACGTCGAGGAAGGCGTTCGCGGTGCCGAGCAGGTCCTTGTGGTTGAGCGCGAAGCTGCCCAGCGTGTTCAGGATGCTCGGGTCGGCGCCGACGGCGGCGACGAAGTCCGGGTTCCAGCTGGCCCGCCAGAGCGGCGCGGAGAGCACCGAGTTGACGGCGTTCACCATCTTCGGGAAGGCGTTGTACGAGTTGTTGTAGCCGTTCAGGACCTGCTTGTAGACGTTCAGGTAGCTGCCCTGGATGTTCGCGCTGTCGGTGAGGACGAGCACGTCGTACAGCACCAAACCGTTGTTGTCGCTGACGTCCGCCCAGTGCTTGCTCGCGAAGAACGCGTCGAGACCGGCCTTGGTCGCGGCGGTGAGCGCGGCGGAGTAGGGTCCGACGGCACCGGCGTTGTAGGACTGGACGTAGTAGCCGGCCCGCAGGAAGATCACGAGCTGCCAGATGCCGGTCGAGTTGTCACCGGTGTAGTTCGCCGCCAGGGCCTGGAAGGCCTTGGCGACGGAGAGCATCTGCTGCTCCTTGAAGATGTTGCCCGCGTCGGTGCCGGTGACGTTGTACAGCGTCTTGACGCAGTCCGTCGTCGAGCTCTCGACGAAGGCGACCAGATCGGCACCCGTCCGGCTGCCGAAGTCGCCCGGCGTACAGCTCTGGGCGGCCGCGGCCGCAGGGGCGGCGGCGTTGCCGACGGCGGCCGCTGCGGCACCGGCGGCCGACTTGACGGGCTTGCCCGCCGACGCCTTCTGCTGCGCCGGGCGCGGGGTGGTCTGCACGGCGGTGCCGGCCGGCTGGCCCATCACGACCTGCCCGAGCAGGGCCGGCGGCAGCGGGGCGGCGACCGGGGCGGAGTCCTCGGCGGCGGCAGCGACGATCGGACCGAGCGGCTTGGGGGCGACGAGCGAGCCCACAGCCGACGCCTTGGCGGTGACGGGGCCGGTGGCGGCCAGCGCGGGCGCGGGCAGCATGGTGGCGGCGGTGGCACAGCCGGCGACGACGGCCATGACGGTGGGGAGTGATATTCGCAGACGCACTGCTGAATCCTTCACCTGTGGGGGGAGCTGACTGGACGTCAAGCGCGGGCGAGGGGGAGTTGACGTGCATCCTGCCACCGGATGAGCGAATGAACAATGTCACACGTCATATAGCTTTCGGGCAGGCGTCATCGCCCCTACGATTCGCGGTGCTTCGTCCCCCAGCGGGCGCTATGCGTCAGTCGGTCGGCAGCCGGAGTTCGGCGACCGCACCGCCTGCCTGGTCGTTGCGCAGGTGCAGGGTGATGCCGAGGGCCTCGGCATGGCCCTGGGCGATGGTGAGGCCCAGGCCGTGGCCGTGGCCGCGTTCGCGGGCGCCGGTGCGGAAGCGCTGCGGGCCCTCCCGCAGGATGTCCTCGGGATAGCCCGCGCCGTGGTCACGGACGGTCAGGCACGGCCCGTCGACCTGGACGAGGACCGGGGCGCGGCCGTGCCGGTGCGCGTTGGCGACCAGGTTGGAGACGATCCGGTCGAGCCTGCGCACGTCCGTGGTGACGACGGCATCGGCGACGACCCGCAGCTCGGTCGGCTGCCCGGCGGCCGCCACCATCCGGGTCACCATCCGGGTCACCACCGGGCCGAGCGGGACGACCGCCAGCTCGGGGCGCTCGGCGCGGGCGTCGAGGCGGGAGACCTCCAGCAGGTCCTCGGTCAGGCTGCACAGCACCCGGACGCGGTCCTGGACCAACTCGGTGGGCCGGCCCGGCGGCAGCAGTTCGGCGGCGGTGAGCAGCCCGGTCAGCGGCGTACGCAGCTCGTGCGCGACGTCGGCGGTGAAGCGCTGCTCACTCGCCAGCTTGCTGCTCAGCACCGCCGACATCGAGTCGACGGCCGCCGCCAGCTCGGCGACCTCGTCGCGCGGACGCCCCAGCGGGCCGATCCGGGCGGCCAGGTCGCCCTGGGCGATGGTGCGGGCCGTCCGGGCGGCGATCCGCAGCCGGCGGCTGATCCGGTCGGCGGCGAACACCCCGGCCAGGACGGTGACGACCACCGAGAGGGCGGCCGAGACCAGGATCGTCCGGTCGAGCTCGGCGATGGCCTTCTCGTCGTCCGCGTAGTCCACCCGGACGGACACCACCTGCACCGGCGTGGGGCCCCCGCCGATCCCGGCCGCGCCCCACATCGCGGTGCCGTTCGGCCCTGGGCCGAGCGCCGACCCCTGCCGCCCGCGCTCGGCGAGCCGCCGCAGCTCCGGCGGGAGCGCCGGATCGTTGGGGACGGTGTTCCAGCCCACCAACTCGCCCGTCCGGTCGTAGCCGGTGAGAGCTGAGTCGAGGGCGTTCTCCGCCGACTTCCTGGCCTGCGCGGTGTGCTGGTGGACGGAGGCCTGATGGACCAGCAGCCCGACGGTGAGGGCGACCAGGAAGGAGACCAGGGCGACGGTGGCGGCGATCTGCCGCCGCAGGTTCACCCGGCCCGCCGCAGCTTGTAGCCGAAGCCCCGGATGGTCTCGATCCGGCCCGCGCCGATCTTGGCGCGCAGCCGCTGCACGTGGACGTCCACCACCCGGCTGTCGGCGCCCCAGGAGTAGTCCCAGACCCGTTCGAGCAGCGTCTGACGCTCCAGCACCACGCCGGGCGCGGCGGTGAACTCCAGCAGCAGCCGCAGCTCGGTCGGGGTGAGCGGCACCTGCCGCCCGGCGATCCGGACCTCCATCGCCTCGGTGTCCAGCTCCAGGCCGTCCACCACCCGGACCGCCCTCTCCGGGGCGGCCGGAGGCTCCGTCCCTGCCTGGGGCGTGACGCCGGTGCGGCGCAGCACCGTACGGATCCGGGCCACCAGGACGGCGCTCTCGAAGGGCTTGGTGATGTAGTCGTCGGCCCCGGCCTCCAGGCCCGATATGACGTCGATCGGGTCGGTGCGGGCCGACATCATCAGGATCGGCAGCTGGCTCTCCTCCCGGATGCGGCGGCAGAGCCCCACCCCGTCGAGCAGCGGGAGCATCACGTCGAGCAGCAGGATGTCCGGGCGCTGCGCGCGGAAGCGCTCCAGCCCCTCCAGGCCGTCCTCGGCCGTCTCGACCGGGAAGCCGTAGCGTTCGAGCGCCATCCGGGTCGCCTCGCGGATCACCTCGTCGTCCTCGACGAGCAGGATGCGGGGAGGCGGGTTCACGGGGCTGGGGTTCACGGTGCTCGGGTTCACGGTGCTGGCCTCGTTCACGGTGACGGCTTCACAGGGGCGATGGAGGGGACGGCGGAAGGGGCTGCGGAGCGGACCCCTGAGGGGAGCCCGGACGGCAGGGCGAAGGTCGGGGCGGCCGAGACCGCAGGCCCGGGGCGCGGGTTGCCGTCGGAGGTGCCGTTGTCCGAGGCGCTCCTCGACGGCCGGGGCGGCCCGGCGGTGGGTGCGCAGACCGTCGGGGAGAAGGTCGGGCCGGTCCCCTTGATCTGCCGGTCGATCAGCACCATCCGGACGGACCGCCAGCCGTACCGGGTGTTGGTCTGCGAGTCCGGGCCGTTCGGCTCGTGCACGACGAGCTCCGAACCGGCGGTGTCGGCGGTGAAGCCGGCGAGCACCTTCTGGCCCAGCACCGGGAAGACCTGACCGTCCCGCACGGTGTAGACGTGCAGGTAGGCGCCCTCGGTGGCGGTCACCACGGCGGTGATCAGCTCCGGTCGGCCGTCCCCGCTGAGGTCGCGGTACTTCGCGTCCTGGACCAGGCAGCCCTGACAGCCCGCCAGTGCGGCGCGCTCCTCGGTGGAC
This sequence comes from Kitasatospora sp. McL0602, assembly GCF_052076145.1. Classification (NCBI taxonomy): domain Bacteria; kingdom Bacillati; phylum Actinomycetota; class Actinomycetes; order Kitasatosporales; family Streptomycetaceae; genus Kitasatospora; species Kitasatospora sp. McL0602. Next base: position 1,435,697 of record NZ_CP197246.1, read on the forward strand.
AGCCCGGGGTCCTTGGCCAGGACGGTGCGGGCGTCCAGGCTCCGGGGGTCTCCGCTCGGCGCGGTGAGCCCCGGCAGCGCGGTCGGCGGCGGCTGGTCGGCGGGCGCCACGGCGGTGGGCGACGGGGAGACCACGGCGGCCGGCCAGAGCAACTGCGGGCTCGGGTGGGCGGTGACAGAGCGGGTCTGCCCGGCGTCGTGGAGCTGCCCGGAGCCGGAGCAGCCGGTCACCGCCGCGAGCGCCAGGACCGCCAGGGCGATCCCTCCGATCCAGGTCCTCACGTGGGGTGCGCCTTTCGGGAGCTGCGGTGACGCGCGGGCGCCGGGTCGGTGGTCGGTCGGTGGTCCAGTCTGCAACACCGGATGCCGCGCGCCTTCCGGGGGCCTGGTCGGAAGGACAGCTGGTCAGACAGGCAGCTCGTCAGGAAGGCAGCAGGTCAGGAGGGCAGCTGGTCCGCGAGGACGATGATGTTGTCGCTGTAGTGGCCGTTGCCGCCCAGGCTGCCGCCGCAGGTGATCAGCCGGAGCTGCGGGGTGGTGGTGTTCCCGTACACCAGCTCGGTGGGGAAGTCGGCCTTGGGGAACTGCTGGAGCTCGCGCACCCGGAACGAGACGGTGCTGCCGTCCTGACGGCGGATGTCGATCCGGTCGCCGGGCTTCAGGTCGCGCAGGCGGCTGAAGACGGCCGGGCCCTTGTGGGTGTCGAGGTGGCCGAGCAGGACGGCGGGGCCGGTCTCGCCGGGGGCGGGGCCCTCGCGGTACCAGTCGACCTGGCCGGGCCGGTCCAGTGGCGGGACCTCCACGGTGCCGTCGGCGTTCAGACCGCCGGCCTCGACCGGGGCGTCCACCCCGATCCCGGGGATCGTCAGGTGGACGGGCGGGGCGGCGGGGTGGCCGGTCGGCTGGACTGCGCCGGTGCCCGGTGTCTTCGGTGTGGCAGAGGTAGCAGAGGTGGCCGGTGTCGCCGGGAGCTGCTGGGAGGTGTTGATTCGGACCGGCGGGTGGTCGGAGCCGTGGCCGATGACCACGACGCCGAGGGTCAGGGTGAGGGCGCCGACCGCCGCGGCCGGCGCCCACCTGGGGCGCCGGCGGCGACGGTGTCGGCTAGCCCCGTGCGCCGGCACGGCGACGCATGACGGCGAAGCCGATGCCCGCCACACCCGCGGCGGCGAGCCCGCCACCGGCCGCCAGCGTGCCGGTCGACGGGCCGGTGTTGCCCTCACCGGTCTGGGCGCCGCCCTTGGGGACGGTGTGCACCTGCGGGTTCGAGCCCGTCCCGGCCGCCGTCGGCGCGACGGACGGCTGTGCAACGCCCGGAGGCGTCGTGGAGAAGCTCGGCTTGGCCGAGGCGGAGACGCTGGGCGAGGCCGGAGCGGCGGACGGAGTGCCGTCCGCGAAGGCCGCCGAGCCCGAGACGGCGAAAGCGCCGACGAGACCGACGGAGACCAGGGCGAGGCGCACCGCGTGGCGGACGGTCGTGGTACCTGACATGAAGCTTCCTCCGAATGCTCACCACCCCCGGCCCGATCGCCGGGAGTTGGTAGAGCAGACGTTAGGAAGCCCACCTCACGGTGATCGCCCGGCTCTGTAACGGCCACCGGCCGACTCTGTAACAGTCCTGCCGATCTCACCCTGCGCGGAAGCGGAGCCGGTACTCGGTGGGCGTCGTGTCGAGCTTGCGCCGGAACGCCCGGACGAGGGTGTCGGTGGTGCCGAACCCGCAGCTGGACGCGAGGCGTTCGAGCGTCACGTCGGTGGATTCCAGCTGCTGGCGGGCCCGTTCGACGCGGGCCGACTCGACGTACGAGCTCGGGGTGGTGCCGAGTTCGGCCTTGAAGATCCGGGTGAGCTGACGTTCGCTCACGTGCGCGTACGCGGCGAGATCCGCGACGGTGAGCCGGTCGCCCAGGTGGCCCGCGATGTGCTGGCGGAGGTCCTCGATCCGCCGGGTCGTGGAGACCGGTTCGAGCGGGACGCTGAACTGGCTCTGCCCGCTGGGGCGCTTCAGGTACATCACGAGCTGCCGGGCGACGCGCAGCGCCGTGGTCTCGCCGAAGTCCTCGGCGACGAGGGCGAGCGACAGGTCGAGGCAGGCGCTGATCCCCGCACCCGTCCAGACATTGCCCTCCCGGATGAAGATCGGGTCGGCATCGACCTCGATCTGCGGGTAGTCGGCGGCGAGTTGAGGCGCGGTCGACCAGTGCGTGGTGGCGCGTCTGCCGTCGAGCAGCCCGGCGGCGGCGAGCAGGTGCGCCCCGACGCAGACCGAAGCGACCCGGCGCGACCCGGCTGCCAGCACCTTCACCCAGCCGACCACGGCGGGGTCGGTGAGCGGCTGCACCCGGCGGCTGCTGTCGACCTCGACGGCGCCGGGCACCAGGAGGGTGTCGATCCTTCGGGCCGCCGCCTCGTGGAAGGTGAGATCCGGCAGGATCCGCACCCCGGCGGCGGTGGTGACCGGGTCCATCGTCTCGGCGGCGAGGACGACGTGGTAGCCGGTCGCGTCCGCCGTCTCGCGCTGCACGAGCGAGAACACCTCCGGCGGCCCGGTGACGTCGAGCAGGTCGACGCCCTCGAAGAGGACGACGACGATGAGTCGTCCGACCGTGGTCATGGGGTCTCCGTCCTGGCTCATCGGGTGCTCCGTTCAGCCGTCCGACCCGATGTCGGTTTCTGCGGGTTGGACGTCATTGCCGACATCCGAAGCCAACCGTAGCGTTCTTGGTGCGGCCCACCGCAAGTGGGCGAAGGACCCGGCACCAGACCTGAGGCGGCACCCCATGACCAGTCCCATGACCACTCCCAAGACCACGACCCTGCGCGCGCTGAACAGCTTCGACGAGAAGCCCGCGTCGCTCGCCGAATCGACCCTGATCCTGGTCGACTACCAGAACACCTACGTCGGCGGAGTGCTGGAGCTGGACGGCTGGCAGCCCGCGCTCGACTCCGCCGCCGATCTGCTGGCGCGGGCCCGTGCGGCGGGCTCGAAGATCATCCACGTCATTCACGACGGCGGCGAGGGCAGCCCGTACGACATCCGGGCGGAGATCGGCGGGATCCACCCGAGGGTGGCACCGACCGAGGGCGAGCCCGTCGTCGTCAAGCAGGCCCCGGACGCCTTCGTCGGCACCGACCTGGGTCAGCACGTGGACGCCGCCGGGCACGAGGACGTCATCGTCATCGGCTTCATGACGCACATGTGCGTGACGTTCACCGCCGCCGGCGCCTTCCTCCGGGGCAACCGGCCCACCGTGGTCGCCGACGCCTGCGCGACCCGCCCGCTCCGGTCCCAGCTCCGGTCGATCGACGACGACCTGCCCGCCGCCCAGATCCACCACAGCGCGCTCGCGACCATCGCCGACCTGTACGGCGTCGTCGTGGAGTCCGGGAAGTCCCTGACCTGATCCGCACCCCGGGCTTGAACGTGTTCAAAACTCCCCCTAGGATCATCCCCATCAGGTTTTGAACACGTTCGAAACGGAGTTCCCCGTGGACTACACGGTCGTCAGTTACGCCGTCTACCTTCCGATCGCCACCGGCGTCACGGTCTGGGTGGCCCGCACCCTCAGCAAGAACGGCCGGATCTTCCTGGCCGACGTCTTCGCCGGCGACGAGAAGCTCGCCGACGCGGTCAACCACCTGCTCGTGGTCGGCTTCTACCTGATCAACCTGGGCTTCGTCGCCCTGTGGATGCGCAGCGACGCCCACATAGCCGACGTCCAGGGCGTCTTCGACAACCTCTCCTACAAGCTCGGCACGGTGCTGCTGCTGCTCGGCGTGATGCACCTCGGCAACGTGTACGTGCTCAACAAGATCCGCCGCCGGGGGGCGCTGGACAAGCAGGAGCGGCCGCCGGTCCGGCCGCAGGGCATGGTCCCGGCCATGCCCGGGGGCGTCGACCCCTGGATGCCGAAGTGAGTGAGCAGCCCGTCCGGCTGCTCACCGTGCTGCACGACCCGGCCTGCCTGCTCTGCCGCCGGCTCACCGCCTGGCTGCGCGGGCAGCGCCAGCTCGTACCGCTGGAGTTCGTCGCCGTCGCCTCGGCCGAGGCCCACGCACGGTTCCCGGGGCTCGACCACGACGCCTCGCTCGGCGAGATCACGGTCGTGGGCGACACCGGCGAAGTCTGGCGGGGCCCGCACGCCTTCGTCACCTGCCTGTGGGCCCTGGCCGAACACCGGCCCCTCGCCAACAGGCTCAGCACCCCGGCCGGCCTCCCCCTGGCGAGAGCCGCCGCCTTCGCCGCCGGGAAGTACCGCGCGGCCACCGCAGCCGGGCGCGTCCCACCAGGTGCCGAGGGGACACCTGGTGGGCCGGGCCCCGCCCCGGACAACGACCCCGACGACATCCCGGACTGCCCCACCGGCAGCTGCTCGGCCTCCGGCCCCGGCTGAGGCGCCGCCGTGGTCAGTGCTGGGGGAAGAGCTTCGCGAGGATGAGCTTGGTCAGCTCGTCGGAGGGTGCCGTGCCGTCCGGTGACTGGTTGAGGTTGACGAGCACCACGACGGTCGCGCAGCGCTCGGGGTCGTACCCGACGAAGGCGTTGTAGCCGGGGATCTGGCCGTCGTGGCCGAGGAAGCCGAAGACATCGGCGATGCCGAGCCCGTAGGTCGGCCGGCCGGGCTGGTCGGAGGTGGGGATGAAGTTCAGCCGCTCGCGCTGCAGTTCCGGGCTCAGCAGGGTGCCGGTGGCGAGGGCCGGGGCCCAGCGCCGCAGGTCGTCGACGGTGGAGGAGGCGGCGCCTGCAGCCCATGCCCAGGAGGCGTTGACGTGCGTGACGTTGTACGGGTTGCCGGCCGACCAGTCCGCCCAGGCCGCGTCCTTCCCGGTCAGCGTCGGGGCCGTCAGGCTGGCGACGTTGCTGATGAACTGGTAGCCCTCGGCGTGCGGCTCCGGGATCGTGGCGTCGCTGTCCAGGGTGGTCTCGTGCATGCCGACCGGGTTGAAGATCCGCTCCTGGAACAGCCGGGCGAGCGGCCGGCCGGTGAGCTGCTCGGCGATGAGGCCGAGCAGTACGTAGTTGGTGTTGGAGTAGTGCCAGCCGCCGCCCGGCGGGAAGTACGCCGGGTGGCCGAAGGCGATGTCCAGCAGCTCCTGCGGCGTCCACTCGCTCTCGGGCCGCTGGTCGAGCCGCTCGTTGAAGGCCGGGTCCTCGGAGTAGTTGTACAGCCCGCTGGTCATCTGGAGCAGTTGGCGAACGGTGATGTGCTCGCCGTCCGGCACCTCGGGGCGGAAGGCCGACACCGGGTCGTCCAGCGTCAGCCTGCCCTCCTGGACCAGCTGGAGGACTACCGTCGCGGTGAAGGTCTTGGTGATGCTGCCGACCCGCAGGTGCTGGTCGGTCCGGATGGGCGCACCGGTCGCGAGGTCACCGGTGCCCAGGGTCGTCGTCCAGGTGCCCCACTCGGGCGTGCTGACGGAGACGATCGCCCCGGGGATGCGCAGTCGCTGCATCATCGCGATCAGATCCGGCGTCAGCTGCTCCGCGAACGGCGGTGTGGCCGCCGCACGCACGCCCGGCACGCCCTGCACGCCGACGGGAGCGCCCAGCGCGGGCGTCGCGGCGGTCAGCGGCAGCACGGCGGCGAGCAGCAGCGCGGCCCAGGGCCGGGCACGGGTGGCCCGCCTCCGGGCTGTTCGGCGGCCCCCGCCCGTCGGGGTCCGGTCAGGAGCGGGGTGGGCCATCGGTCCGGTCTGCATACGTCGCATCCAGGTCGCCTCGGAGGGAATGGTCCCACCCGGTCTAACACCGGGCCGGAGTCCCCGGGCCGCCTTCCGCCGTCGGTGGGCGTGTTCAGGCGGCGTGTCAGCTTGGCTTCGCCGGTGCGAAAACCCGGGTGCGGGGGCTCAGGCGGTTCTGCGAGCATGGCCCGATGTCCCAGCGTCTCGAACACGTCGTCGTCCGGCACACCCACCGCGTCCCCTCCCCCACCGGGCCTGCCGGACAAGGGGGTGTTGCGGCGCGGCAGTTCGACGCCGCGCTGATGTCGGTGGGGTTCAAGCTCTCGGCGGAGCTGCTGGAGCGGCTGGCAGGGCTCGCCGAGGAGACGGTGGTCGAGACCGCCGCGCACACGCTGGGCGCCGTACGGGAGTTGGTCGGCGACCACGTGCAGCACAATGTCTACTTCGTCGACTTCCCGGCCAACGTGCCGGACACGTTCGACTTCTGGATGCGCTGCATCGCCGGGGCACTCGCCGACGACGCGACGCGCGCGAGCACGCTCGCCCAGCTGCGCACCGGCGTGGTCGACCTGCTGACCCTCCCGTCGTACGGCAACTACCAGCACACGTACGCCGAGATGCTCGCCGCGCACGACGAGCTGATCGCCGCTGCGGGCGACCGGATGACCGTCCTGCACGTGGGCGCCGGCGTGGCCGAGGAGGCCACCGCCCTGTACCTGGCCCTGGCGGGCAGCAGCACGCCGCTGGGCGAGGAGGGCCTGCGCGACCTCGGGGTGCTCGCCGGGCACTGCGCGGACGGGCCGCAGCCCGAGGAGATCCCCGTCCGGGAGAACCGGGCCGTCGTCAACCGGGCCCGGCTCGACGCCGGGGCGGCCCTGCTGCTGGACACCGTCACCGACGTGCTCCGCCTGGCCTGCGCACTGTCGGACGGGGACGTGACCCTCGCGGAACCGACCCGGTTCCGCTCCCTCACCCGGCCGGTCCGCCGCGCGCTGCTCGCCGGGCTCGACGCGGTCGTCGCCGAGGCACCCGCCAAGCTCGGCGACGTCCTCGCGCACCGTGAGGCGTTCAAGCGCCTCGGCGAGCGGCTGCACCCGCACGAGTACCCGCGCTGGCCGCACGCGGCCGACGTGTTCGCCGTCGCCCGGGGCGAGTTGGAGGCCCGCACCTTCGACAGCCGGGTCGAGCAGCTGCTCGACGCGGGCGACGTCACCGGCGCGGCGCGGCTGCTGACGGCCGCGCCGGGCAGGCTGTTCCGTGCCCTGGACCGGCTGCTGCGCTCGTGCAGTACCCAGGACGAGCGCGACGCCGTCGTGGCCGCCGCCGAGCAGGTCGCGCCACAGGCCGCCGGGCGGATCCTGCTGTCGGTCCGCGAGCACCTCCAGAACCGGACCGAGACGACCAGCAGCAGCCGCATCTTCGTCAACCGCCTCGGCCGGGCCTGGGTGACGGCCGACACCCGCGCACCCCTGCCCGCGACCGAGCGCAAGCGCCTGATCGCCGCACTGGACGCGGAGACCCGCCGCCGCCTCCCGGCGCCGGGCCGGCTGCTGATCGACCCCGACGTCCTCGACGTCGCGCTCCCGCTCAGCGGCAAGGCGACGGCCGCCGGGCTCGGGGTGCTGCCCCGGGGGTCGCTCTCCCCCGTCCGAGGGGAGCTGCTCCGCTTCTTCGTCTACTGGAAGCAGGCCGAGCAGACCACCGACTTCGACCTGTCGGCGCTGCTCCTGGGCGCCTCGTACGAGACCGTCTGCTGGCTGTCGTACACCGAGCTCACGCAGTTCGAGGGCTCGCACTCGGGCGACATCACCGAAGCACCGGACGGCGCCTCGGAGTTCATCGACCTGCGGCTGGCCGCCGTGCGCAGCACCTTCATCGTGCCGCAGGTCAACATCTACTCGGGGGAGGGCTTCGAGGAGGTCGAGGAGTCGTTCTTCGGCTTCATGCTGCGCGACGCCGAGCAGCAGGGGCGCCCCTTCGAGGCCCGTACGGTGCGGATGAAGTCGGAGCTTCGCGGTCCCGGCCGGGTCGCGCTGCCGTTGGCGTTCGTGCGCGGGCGTGACGGCAGCTGGCGGGCGAGGTGGCTGCACATGTACCTGAAGGGCGCTCCGGTCGCCAACCGGGTGGAGGGCAACCGGGTGTCGGTCGCGATGCTGCTGCGCAGCGTCGTCGAGCGGGACTACCTGACGGTCCGCCACCTCACCGACCTGATGGGCGGCGGCGCCACGACCACCACGCTGTGGGACGGCGGGGCTGCCCCGGACGACCCGGTCACGTACATCGGCCTGGCGCGCCCGGAGGGGCTGCACCCGGACTCGGTGGTCATCACCCCCGAAAATCTCCGCGACCTGATCCCCCGCTGACTGCTACGGTTGGCACCGGCGAGGCCATGAACGGGCTTCCTTCTCAATCCAACTTGAAAATAGTCCCTTCGCTCTCCTCGCCTTCGATGTCACGCCGGGGTGCCGTTACGGCACCCCGGCGTCGTCGTATCCGTCACCAGGCAGACCGGCAGACAGCGCGAGCAAGGATCCCGACCGATGACCGACGTCGTACTCTTCCACCACGCCCAGGGGTTGACCACCGGAGTCGTCGCCTTCGCCGACGAGTTGCGCGCGGCCGGGCACACCGTCCACACGCCCGACCTCTTCGACGGGCGCACCTTCGACTCGATCGAGGAGGGCGTCGGGTACGCCAAGCAGGTGGGCTTCGGCGAGATCGTCGAGCGTGGTGTCCGGGCGGCCCGGCAGCTGCCGGAGGCAGTCGTCTACGGCGGGCTCTCGCTCGGCGTGCTTCCTGCCCAGATGCTGGCCCAGACCCGGCCGGGTGCGCTGGGCGCGCTGCTGCTGCACGGCTGCGTCCCGGTGGCGGAGTTCGGTACGGCGTGGCCCGACGGCGTGCCGGTGCAGGTGCACGCGGCGGCGGACGACCCGTTCTTCGCCGAGGACGCCGAGGCCGCCCATGAGCTGGTCGCCTGCTCGGCGACGGCGGAGCTGTTCCTGTACGCGGGGGACCAGCACCTCTTCACCGACCGCTCGCTGCCGGCGTACGCCCCGGAGGCCACCGGGCTGCTCACCCGGCGCGTGATCGACTTCCTCGACACCCTCCCGGCCGTCGCCTGATCAGCCGGTGGCGGCCGGGAGGGTGAGCAGCATCGTGGTGCCGCCGCCCGGGGTGTCCTCCACCTCCAGGGAGCCGCCCATCGCCTCGGCGAGGCCACGGGAGAGCGCGAGGCCGAGGCCGACACCGGTGGTGTTGTCGGTGTCGCCGAGGCGCTGGAAGGGGAGGAAGACCCGGTCGCGGTCCTGCGGCGCGATGCCGGGGCCACGGTCGACGACGCGGATCTCCACCCGGCCCCGGAGGCTGCTGGCGGCGACCAGGACGGGCTCGCCAGGGGCGTTGTACCGCAGGGCGTTGGTGATGACGTTGGCCAACACGCGTTCCAGCAGCGGCGGATCGGCCAGCACCGCCGGGGCGGTGTCCAGACCCAGCGGCTGGACGGCGGCGTCGGGCCGGGCGAGCGAGTCCATGGCCCGTACGAGCGCCTCGGCCGGCCGGATCGGTGCGAGGTGCAGGGTGAGGGCGCCGGCCTGGAGGCGGCTCATGTCGAGCAGGTTGTCGACCAGCCGGGTGAGTTTGACGAGGGATTCGTCGGCCAGGTCGAGGAGTTCGGCCCGGTCTCGGGCGGAGAACTCGACCTCGGGGCTGCGCAGCGAGCCGACGGCGGCGAGGGCGGCGGCGAGCGGGGTGCGCAGGTCGTGGCTGACGGCTGCCAGCAGGGCGGTGCGCATCCGGTCGGCGGCCCTGATCGGCTCGACCTCGGCAGCGACGGTGGCGAGGCGGTCGCGCTCCAGCGCGGCGGCGACGTGGGCGGCGAAGGCCGTCAGCACCCGCTGGTCGGCGGCGGGCAGCCGACGGCCCGTCAGGACGAGCAACGCGTGGTCGCTGACCGGGACTTCACTCACAATACGATCCGGGGCCGCAGCAGTGCCGGCCGAGTCGGTGCGGGCGACGACCTCGCCCGCGACGCGGTCGAGCAGGGTGACGGAGTCCATGCCGAAGGCCGTCCGGGTCTTCTCCAGCAGCGCGGGCAGGGCCTTCGCGCCGCGCAGCACGCTGCCGGCAAGGGTGGAGAGCGTCTCGGCCTCGGCGGTGGCGCGGGCGGCCCGGGTGGTGAGCCGGGCGGCCCGGTCGACCACGGTGGAGACGGTGAGTGCGACGGCCGCGAAGACCCCCAGCGCGATGACGTTGTTGGGCTCGGCGACGGTGAAGGTGTGGACGGGCGGGATGAAGTAGTAGTTCAGCAGCAGGGAGGCGGCCAGTGCGGCGAGCAGGGCCGAGGCGGCGCCGCCCAGCAACGCGACCGCCACCACTCCGAGTTGGAGGACCAGCGTGTCGGTGGTGAGGTTGACGGCGGACCGGGCCTGGGAGAGGGCGGCGGTCAGCAGCAGCGGCAGGACGAGGCCCGCGAGATAGCCGGCGACGGCGCGCCGCCTGGAGTGGCGGCGGCCGAGGGCGGGCAGTCGGCCGCGCCCGGTGAACTCGTGGGTGACCATGTGGACGTCGATGTCCTCGGAGCGGTCGACCGTCGTCTCGCCGATGCCGGGGCCGGTGAGGAAGCGGTTGACCCGGCCGCGTCGGCTGGTGCCGAGCACGAGCTGGGTGGCGTGGTGGGCTCGGGCGAAGGCGAGCAGCGCGGTGGCGATGTCGTCGCCGACCACGACGTGGTAGCTGCCGCCGAGGGTCTCCACCAACTGCCGCTGCTCGGCCAGGTTTCCGGGCGAGGCCCCGGCGAGGCCGTCGCTGCGGGTGACGTGCACCGCGAGCAGCTCTCCCCCGGCCGTGCGGTCGGCGATCCGGGCGGCCCGGCGGACGAGGGTCTCGCCCTCGGGCCCTCCGGTCAGGGCCACCACCACCCGCTCACGGGTCTCCCACACCCGGTCGATATCGTGGGTGGCGCGGTAGTCGCGCAGGCCCTCGTCGACCCGCCCGGCGACCCAGAGCAGGGCGAGCTCGCGCAGCGCGGTGAGATTGCCGACCCGGAAGTAGTGGGAGAGCGCGGCGTCCACCTTCTCGGCGCGGTAGACGTTGCCGTGGGCCATCCGGCGGCGCAGCGCCTGCGGGGCCATGTCGACCAGCTCGATCTGGTCGGCCCGGCGGACGACCTCGTCGGGCACCGTCTCGCGCTGCGGGATGCCGGTGATCTTCTGCACCACGTCGTTCAGCGACTCCAGGTGCTGGACGTTGACGGTGGTGATCACGTCGATCCCGGCCGCCAGCAGCTCCTGGACGTCCTGCCAGCGCTTGGCGTTGCGGCCGCCGGGGGTGTTGGTGTGCGCGAGCTCGTCCACCAGCACGACGGCGGGCCTGCGGGCGAGGATCGCGTCGAGGTCCATCTCGGGGAAGTCGCTCCCCCGGTAGTGGCGGCTCAGCCGGGGCGTGACCTCCAGACCCTGGAGGATGTGCTCGGTGTGCCGTCGGCCGTGGCACTCGATGTAGCCGACCACCACGTCCGCGCCCCGGTCGCGCCTGCGGTGGGCCTCGTCCAGCATCCGGTACGTCTTGCCGACGCCGGGGGCCGATCCGAGGTAGACCCGCAACCGGCCCCGGCGGTTCGAGGCGTGCAACGTCACTTCTGCTCGCTGAGTGCCTTGTTCAGGAGCACGACGTTGACGCCGGGCTCGCCGAGGAAGCCGAGCGATCGGCTCTCGGTGTACTCGGCGACCAGCCCGGCCACCGTGTCGGCGGGCAGCTTGCGGGCCTCGGCGACGCGGGCGGCCTGCTCGTGGGCGTAGGCGACGGAGATCTGCGGGTCGAGACCCGAGCCGGAGGCCGTCAGCGCGTCGGCCGGGACGGCTGCCGGGTCGACTCCGTCGAAGGCGGCGACGGCGGCGCGGCGGTCGTCGACGGCCTTGAGCAGGTCGTCGCTGTTGGGGCCGAGATTGGAGGCGCCGGAAGACTTCGGGTCGTAGCCCGCACCGGCGGCGGACGGCCGGGGCTGGAACCACTGCGGGTCCGGCCGGGCCTGCTCCTTCGGGTCGTCGGGGTTCTTCTTCGGGAGGTCGTAGTTCTGGCCGATCAGGCTGGAGCCGATCTCCTTGCCGTCGGTGCTGACGATCGAGCCGTTGGCCTTGGCGGAGAACGCGACCTGGCTGACGCCGGTGACGAGCAGCGGGTAGGCGAGGCCGAGGATGACCGTCATCACCAGCAGCAGCCGCAGGGCGGTGAGGTGGGTGCGTACGGAAGTGGGCATGGTCTGCTCTCTCAGCTCAGGCCGGGGATGAACTGGACGATCAGGTCGATCGCCTTGATCCCGACGAAGGGGACGACCAGGCCACCGATGCCGTAGACCCCGATGTTCCGCGCCAGCAGCGAACTCGCGTCCGAGGGGCGGTACTTGACGCCACGCAGGGCGAGCGGGATGAGGCCGACGATGACCAGGGCGTTGAAGACGATCGCCGAGGTGATGGCGGAGGTCGGGCTGTGCAGGCCCATGATGTTGAGGTGGCGCAGGCCCGGGTACACGCTGGCGAACATCGCCGGGATGATCGCGAAGTACTTGGCGACGTCGTTGGCGATCGAGAAGGTCGTCAACGCCCCTCGGGTGATGAGGAGTTGCTTGCCGATCTCGACGATCTCGATCAGCTTGGTCGGGTTGGAGTCCAGGTCGACCATGTTGCCGGCCTCCTTGGCCGCCATGGTGCCGGTGTTCATCGCCACACCGACGTCGGCCTGGGCCAGGGCGGGGGCGTCGTTGGTGCCGTCGCCGGTCATCGCGACCAGCTTGCCGCCCTCCTGCTCCTTCTTGATCAGGGCCATCTTGTCCTCGGGCGTGGCCTCGGCGAGGAAGTCGTCCACGCCCGCCTCGTCCGCGATCGCCTTCGCCGTCAGCGGGTTGTCACCCGTGATCATGATGGTCTTGATGCCCATCCGGCGCAGCTCGTCGAATCGCTCCTTCATGCCCTCCTTGACCACGTCCTTGAGGTGGATCACCCCGAGGGCGCGCGGCGCGGCGGAGCCGGCCCGGGAGGCGACCAGCAGCGGCGTGCCACCGGCGGCGGAGATGCCGTCGACCAGCTCGGCGACGTCCCGGCCGACCGAACCGCCCTGCTCGGTGACCCAGTTGGTGACGGACCCGGCCGCGCCCTTGCGGACCTGGCTCCCGTCCACGTCGACGCCCGACATCCGGGTCTGCGCGGTGAACGGCACCCAGGTGGCGTGCGCCAACTCGCCCTGGGCGCGGGCCCGCAGGCCGTACTCGGTCTTGGCGAGCACCACGATCGAGCGGCCCTCGGGGGTCTCGTCGGCCAGTGAGGAGAGCTGGGCGGCATCGGCCAGCTCGTCGACGGTGACACCGGCCGCGGGCCGGAACTCGGCGGCCTGCCGGTTGCCCAGCGTGATGGTGCCGGTCTTGTCGAGCAGCAGCGTGTTGACGTCACCCGCCGCCTCGACCGCCCGCCCGGACATCGCCAGGACGTTGCGCTGCACCAGGCGGTCCATGCCCGCGATGCCGATCGCCGAGAGCAGCGCGCCGATCGTGGTCGGGATCAGCGCGACGATCAGTGCGACCAGCACGATCATGCTCTGCGGGGCCCCGGCGAAGGTCGCCATCGGCTGCAACGTCACCACGGCGACCAGGAACACGATGGTCAGCGAGGCGAGCAGGATGTTGAGCGCGATCTCGTTCGGCGTCTTCTGCCGCGCCGCGCCCTCGACCAGCGCGATCATCCGGTCGATGAAGGACTTGCCGGGCTCGGAGGCGATCTTCACCACGATCCGGTCGGAGAGCACCTTGGTGCCGCCGGTCACCGCACTGCGGTCACCGCCCGACTCGCGGATCACCGGCGCGGACTCACCCGTGATCGCCGACTCGTCGACGGAGGCGACGCCCTCGACCACGTCACCGTCGCCCGGGATGACCTGCCCGGCCTCGACCACCACGTGGTCACCGAGCCGCAGCGCGGTGCCGGACACCTCCTCCTCGGCCTGCGAGCCGGGCCAGTCGAGCAGGCGGCGGGCCATAGTGTCGGTCTTGGTCCTGCGCAGCGTGTCGGCCTGCGCCTTGCCCCGGCCCTCGGCGACGGCCTCGGCCAGGTTGGCGAAGACCGTCGTCAGCCAGAGCCAGACGGTGATCGACCAGGCGAACACGGACGGGTCGGCGATCGCGGCGACGGTGGTGACCACCGAACCGACCTCGACCACGAACATCACCGGGTTCTTGACCATCACCCGGGGGTCGAGCTTCTTCACCGCATCCGGCAGGGACTTGGCGATCAGCTTCGGGTCGAGCAGGCCGCCGGACACCCTGTGCGGAGCCGGGGCCGGGGCCTCCGGCTCGGCGGCCGGGGCGGGAGTGAGCGTGGTGGACATCAGTGGAGACCTTCCGCGATCGGCCCGAGAGCCAGCGCCGGGAAGTAGGTGAGGCCGACGACGATCAGGACGACGCCCGACAGCAGGCCCACGAACAGCGGCTTGTGAGTGGGCAGGGTGCCCGGAGTGGCGGGGACGGGCTGCTGCCGGGCGAGCGAACCCGCCAGCGCCAGCACGAACACCATCGGCAGGAAGCGGCCCAGCACCATCGCCAGACCCAGCGCCGTGTCGTACCACGGCGTGCTCACCGTGATGCCGGCGAACGCCGACCCGTTGTTGTTGGAGGCCGAGGTGAACGCGTACAGCACCTCGGAGAAGCCGTGCGCACCGGAGTTGAGCATCCCCGCCCGCTCGCCGGGCAGCGCCATCGCTACACCGGTGCCGATCAGCACCAGCGTCGGCGTGGTGAGGATGTAGAGGGAGGCGAACTTCATCTCCCGCCCGCCGAGCTTCTTGCCCAGGTACTCCGGGGTGCGGCCGACCATCAGACCCGCCACGAACACCGCGACGATCGCCAGGATCAGCATCCCGTACAGACCCGAACCGGTGCCGCCTGGCGCGATCTCCCCGAGCATCATGTCGAAGACGGTCAGACCGCCGCCGAACGGCGTGTACGAGTCGTGGAAGGAGTTCACCGCGCCGGTCGAGGTCAGCGTCGTGGACGCCGCGAAGAGGCTGGAGGCCGCGACGCCGAAGCGCTGCTCCTTGCCCTCCATCGCCCCGCCCGCCGCCTGCAGCGCCGCACCGCCGTGGTGCGACTCCGCGAAGGTGATCAAGGTGGCCGAGGCGACCCAGAACAGCGCCATCACGGAGACGATCGCGTAGCCCTGGCGGTGGTCGCCGACCATCCGGCCGAAGGTGCGGGGCAGCGAGAAGGAGATCACCAGCAGCAGGAAGATCTCCAGCACGTTGGTGAAGCCGGTCGGGTTCTCGAAGGGGTGCGCGGAGTTGGCGTTGAAGAAGCCGCCGCCGTTGGTGCCCAGTTGCTTGATGACCTCCTGCGAGGCCACCGGCCCACCGGGGATCGACTGGGTGCCGCCGCCGAGGGTGGCGAGGTCGTGGAAGCCGTGGAAGTTCTGCACCACGCCGCCCGCGACCAGCACCAGCGCGAAGACGATCGAGACCGGCAGCAGCAGGCGCAGCACGATCCGCGTCAGGTCGACCCAGAAGTTGCCGACCCGGTCGGTGCGGTTGCGGGTGAAGCCACGGATCAGCGCCGCGACGACGGCGATGCCGACGGCGGCGGAGACGAAGTTCTGCACCGCCAGCCCGGCCATCTGCACCAGGTGTCCCATCGCGGATTCGCCGCTGTAGGACTGCCAGTTGGTGTTGGTGGTGAAGGATATCGCGGTGTTCCAGGCCTGGTGCGGCGCCATCTCCGGCACGCCCAGGCTGAGCAGCAGGTGCGTCTGGAGCCGGATCAGGCCGTACAGGAAGAGCACGGAGACGGCCGAGAAGGCCAGCACCGAGCGCAGGTAGACGGGCCAGCGCTGGTCGGCGTCACCGTCCACGCCGATGAGCCGGTAGAGGCCGCGCTCGGCTCTCAGGTGCTTGGCTGTGGTGAGGAGCTTGGCGATGTGGTCGCCGAGGGGGCGGTAGCAGAGAGCCAGCGCGCCCACCAGGGCGAGGGCCTGCAGCCAGCCCGCGAGGGTGGCACCCATCTCAGAACTTCTCCGGGTAGATCAGCGCGACGACGAGGTAGCCGATGAGCGCGACAGCGACGATGAGACCTGCGACGTTCTCGGCACTCACAGCTTCTCCACCCCCCGAGCTATCAGGGCGATGACGGCGAACACGGCGACCGTGATGCCGACGAAGACGAGATCGAGCATGTGCTCCACCAACTGGTTCAGTGCTTGCCCGCCGGGCTCCGCGTACTCCGCAGTGGCCCGGCAGCACCGGCTGACGACCGGCGTGACCAGCCAATCAGCGGATTCCGGGCATGCCGGAGGCCCTGACGCCCTCCATACGGGGGGCACCAGGACCTTGACGGCGCCTTGACGCCGTCGGCGTACCTTCAGACAGCTCTAGACCGGCAGGTACCAGGTCTGGTCGGCCGTGCCGGTGCAGGGGGCGAGCTGGAGCACCGAGCCCTGGGGGTCGCCCAGGCAGTCGCCGGTCAGCAGGTGGCTGAGGTAGCCGTCCGGGTGGACCGCCCAGCGCTGGGCGGAGCTTCCGTCGCAGGTGGCGAGCGCGGTGGCGCCGGGGGTGGCGGCCGAGGGCTGGAGGCACCTGCCGAGCGCCTGGAGGGTGCCGTCGTTGGCGAGCGTCCAGATCTGTGATCCGGTGTAGGTGCAGGCCAGCAGGGCGGCCGGGGCCCCGTCGGCGGTGCCGGTGAGGCAGTTGCCACCGGCGGCGTTGGTCAGACCGCCGGAGACCTGCGCGCCGTTGTACGGCAGCCGCCACTGCTGGGCCGCGGTGCCGTTGCAGGTGTAGAGCTGGAGCTGGATGCCCTGCGTGGTCGAGGAGCCGGGGTCGTCCAGGCAGAGCCCCGAGGCGACGTCGACCAGCGCGTGGGCCGGCCCCGGCCGCCACTGCTGGGTGGCCGCGGCGCCGTCCCCGGCCGGGTTGTCGGCACAGGTGGTGAGCACGATGGGCGTGCTCACCGCCGGCTGGTCGCCGACCGGCGCGAGGCACTTCCCGAAGACCCGGAGCGTGCCGTCGATGGCTGCGGTCCAGCTCTGGGCGTCGGTGCCGTTGCAGCCGTAGAGCACCACGGGATTCCCGTCGGCCGGCTGCGAGTGGTAGTCGTCCAGGCAACGGCCCGGCAGCCCGGCGGCGACCGTGCCGGTCGGGCTGCCGGCCACCCGCTCGAAGGAGAACGAGTTCGTCGCGAACCCGGCGCCGCCGTCCCACAGTTCGAAGCCCGCCGACACGCCGCAGAGCGACTCCGAGCGCTTCAGCAGGCCCCGGGTGACGGCGTCCAGGACGAAGGGCCGGACATCGAGCCGGGACACCGACGTCGTGCTGTCCGGCAGTTGGTAGTTGATCAGCATGTGCTCGGAGCTGACGGCCGTGGCGGTGAGGCTGTAGTCCGTGCCGCCGACCGTGGCCGTGCCGACCGGATCACCGTACGGGGTGGCACCTCGGGCGCTCAGCCAGATCATCACCTCGTCGCTGGCGGTCGGCGAGCAGCCGACACCGTCGTGACTGAACCAGAGGTCGTACGCCACGTCGTAGCTGCCCGCTGCGGGCTGCGTGATGCTCCAACTGGTCGTGCTGTCACCCAGGGTGGCCAGTGACAGCTGGTGGGCCGGGCTCACCGAGGTGGGGGTGATGAACGGGTACGCAGCCGGGCCCTCGGGCTTCTGCCGCACCTCGGGCGTCGTGGTCAGGGTGCTGCTGGAGACGGTGAACTGCGCGGCTCCGGTGGTGGTGACGCAGACGTTGGCCTTGGCGAAGTCTGTGTTCCAGGCGCCTGGGCTGACGCCGTACCGGCCGGCCGCCACCGGAGTAGTGGCCGCCGGGTTGCCGCAGACCGCGGCGGTGCCCGCGACCGCCGAGCCGACTCCTGCCGGGCCGGCTCCGGCGACCACCGCGAGCGCCACCGCGCCTATGGACACGCAACGTCGAACGGACTGCAGACGACTCACCGACGGCTCCCCCAATGACCAATGATCAATGACCAGCGACATGACTGACGTGTGATCACATACGTGACGCACGCAGCATAGGCGCGGCGCTCACCGCCCGGTGCGGCGGCGGAGGTCGACGGTGACCAGGCCGTCGGGGGTGCCGAGGGTGAGGAGCGTGCCGACGAGGGCCATCGACCAGACCTCCGAGCCCAGCCGGAGGTCGAGCACGGCACCGGCGGCGGCGAGGTCGCGCACCCGGACCACGCCGTCGGACCAGGCCGCTGCCACCAGCGCCCCGGCCGCCGTCGCCCCGGCCGCGACGGCGGTGACCGGGCAGCCCCGCCGGTCGGAAGGCTCGGGCATCGGCTCGGCGGCCGGGCCCCAGAGCTGGACGGCGCCGTCGAGACCACCGCTGACCAGCAGCGGGAGGTCCGGCTCGGACAGGCCACCACCGCCGAGCGCGACGCCCGCGAGGGCCGTCACCGGGCCCCGGTGGAGCTGCGCGCTGACGGTCTCCTCGGGCTCGGCCCAGTGCACGGCTCCCGCCGCGTCGCCGAACGCCGGTGCGGCGCCCGGCAGTCGGCCGATCGCGGCCACGGCGGTGAGCTCGGCGGCCTCCACCCGGATCGCCGCGATCGCCTCGGTCAGCTGGTACGGCTCCAGGCCCGGCCAGGCCTGTTCGGCGGGCAGCAGCTCCGCCCCGCCCCAGCTGTCCAGCAGGACGACCGTGCCACCGGAGGTCACCGCGAGCCCGCGCAGCGGCTTCGGCCCGGGGACGACGACCACGCCGGTCCGCCGCCCGGTGGCGGAGTCGTACGTCCGCACCGTGCCGTCCCGGTCGGCCGCCAGCAGCTGCGAGGTGTACGGGCCTGGCCCGGCGGCCGCCATCGCCACCGCCCCCCGGCCGGTGGACACCCAGCGGGTCGCCCACTCACCCGGTACACCGGCCAGCGCGGCCGCCGCCTTGTCGTCGACCCCGAGCAGCCGGGTCCGGAGCACGGCGGCGCGGACGCCTGGGGCGGGCTCGTCGATCAGGCCCGGACCTGCCGCCCGCCAGGCCCGCGCGAGGGCGTCGTCCCTGCCCTCGACGGCCGCCGTGACGGCGGCCGGCCGGGCCAGCGCGTACAGCACGGGGTCGGTGGCCAGCGGGCCTAGGTCCGCCACTCGGCCTGCCAACTCCCAGATCCTGGTGAGGAGTTCTTCGTCGGCTGCCCGCAGGTCGCGGCTGCCGTCGGCCGCCGAGGGCACCCGCGCGATCAGGGCGGTGACGTCCTCGACGATCGGCGCTTCGCCCAACGCCCGCCCCGGCGAGGGGTACTGGCCTCCGTCCGCGCCCACCCCGGCGCACCAGGCGGCGAACTGCCCCCGGTCGGTCCACCGTTGGTCGTCCAGGTCCAGCACCACCGGCTCGGGCACGGCCTCGAAGCCCGGTATGTGCGGCGCATCCTCCACCAGCAGCCGGACGTGCGGCAGTTCCAGCAGCGGGTTCAGCAGCTCGGCCACCAGCCGGCCCGGATCGACGGCCTCGTCCAACCCGGGTACGCAGATCACCGTGCGGCGGCCGTCCCGGGCCAGGGCCGCGAGCAGCTCACCAGGGGTGTGCGCGACCAGGTGGAACTGCTGGCCGAGCAGCCAGACGGCGCCGCGCAGCGAGAGCCCGGCCGCCGGGACGACCCCGTGGATGCGCTGCGCGCTCGGCGTCGCGGCGGCCGTGCAGGCCCGTACCAACCGGGCCAGCAGGTGCGACTTCCCCGCGCCGGGGGCACCGGTGATGCGGCAGAGCCGCGCCGCGCCCTCGTCGTCCAGCCAGCCCAGCAGCGCCAGGCCGGCGGCCTGCCGCCCTGCGTCGGACACGTTCATTCGTCCCCTCCCAAGCCGTAGGACAGGCTCTAGCCCTGGCGCTCCGCGACGCTGATCATCAGAGCCTTGACGCCCTCTTCCCGCGATTCGGCGCTGCGGCCGTAGTCGAAGCTGTGGGTGAACCGCGCCCCGGTGAAGACGTCGGCCATCCAGAGCGAGCAGTAGTGGCCGGGCAGCACGCAGGGCTCCAGCTCGCAGTAGACCTGGGTGATCTGCTCGGGCTCGACGCCGGCCGCCCGGAGGCGGTGCCAGACCATCTCCTCGGGGTGGGGCATCCCGGGGCCACCGATCGCGGTGACGATCCGCTTCTCGCCGCCCTCGTCGACGAACTCGAAGGCCGCGGAGGAGACGGTGTTCAGCGGCCGCCGCAGGTCGTCCAGCACCCGGGGCCACCAGCTCTCCCGGTCGGCGAAGGCCGCCGGGTCGAGCTCCACCAGCCCCTGGCGCAGCTGCTGGTAGGCGGCGAAGGCGGCCCGTCCGTCCTGGCCGTCGCCGATGGCGGGGAGGTGACGGTCCAGCAGGAGCAGCCCGGCCGCGAACGCCTCGACACTGCTGTTCACGGCGAGTTCGGGCAGGCTCGTGCCCAACACGAGGGCCCGGACGGCGCCGCCCTCGGCCACGTACAGCTGGGCGCCCCTGTCGTAGCCGACCCGCAGCTGCCCGGCCAGCGGCCCGGCCTCCCGGTCGAGGAGGGCGGCGAAGTCGCCGAGCAGCGCGGGCTCGGACGGTTCCGGCGCCTCGAAGTACGGGCCGACCTGGAGCGGCAGCCCGATGGCGCTGCCGGGGACGCTCCACAGCCCCTTGTCGCCGAACTGCGCCCGGAGCGCGGCCTGAAGATCGTCAGTCATCTCTCACTCACATCATCGGGTAGGAGTCGAGATACGTCTCCCAGAAGCGCGTCCCGGCGTCGAACGGGCGCTGGTCCCAGGCCGCGATGTCCTCGCGGATGATCTCCTCGATGTCGGCCCAGTCGTAGGGGGTCGGCCGCTCGTCCGGTCCGGGCCGCTCCGCCTCGAACATGTACACCAGGTAGGACAGCGAGGACAGGTCCTGGTTCACCAGCTCGAACTCGATCTCCGAATCCGGGTCGGACACCCAGATCGTGCCGTCGTCGAGCTTGACGAAGACATCCGCCTGGTAGAGCTCGCCCAGCGGCTGGAGCTTCCCGTGCGGCGTCTCGACCGGCTCGGCCCCGACCTCCCGGGCGAACGCCTCGTCCGGGATCGCCGGGTCCGGCTGGGCGACACCCGGGGCGATCCGGAACAGCCCGCCGGCGTGCGGGACGCCGTACTCGACGGCGAACCGTGCGTCCTCCGGGTCGGGCCAGATCGCCGAGGCGACCTCCGGCCGGAACCTGAGCAGCCCTCCCGGCCGCATGTCGCTCGCGATCCCCGGCCAGTCCGCTGCCACCAGCACGTCCCGCTCCTCCCGTCCCAGCCCGCCCGTCCCGGTCCTTCCCGGGCCGTCGGACAGACTCTACCGATGCCGCCGGGCCCGCTTCGTCCGTGCGGCCTGCTGGAGCCCCTCGCCCTTCTCGTCGAAGTCGTGGCTGCCCATCGTGCCGCCCGTCCGGCCCTCGGTGTGGTCCTTCTCCAACTGCTCCAGGTACGCCTTGTGACCCCAGTCGCGCTCGGCCCTCGGGATCGAGTTGTCGTACTCCACGCCGTGCGAGACGTTGAGGTCGGAGTTGTGCGGCTCCAGGTGTCTGCCCATCCACCGCTCGCAGTTCGGCCCGTCCTGGCAGGGCGCCCGCTCGGTGTAGAGGTCCCTTATGTTGTGCTCGTTGCCGCCCAGCAAGGGTTTGCCGATGGAGCGCTCGGAGTGACTGCGGTTGTCGCCGCTGCGGCCCACCAGGATGAACTCGTGGCCGTCCTCGTCCTTGTAGTGCAGCGCCGCGTAGTTCTTCCCGCCGTAGTCCTTGTTCGCGAGCCGCGCCTCCTCGACCGCCCGGGAGAGGTCGTGCGGCTCCTCCAGCTTGTGGCTCTCGACGCCCTTCTCCTCCGGGTTCGCCGGATCCTTGCGGGCGTGGTACTTGTCCTTCATCTCGGCCTTGGACGGGTCCTTGACCTTCTTGCCCTCCGAGTCGAGCAGGGAGTGGATGCCCGAGCCGTCGCCCTTCTCCAGGGCGTGCAGCTCACCGTCGCGGATCTCGTGCAGGCCGCCCTTGTCGTCGAGGAAGTACTTCCGCAGCGAGGCCGCGTGCTCGGCGTCGTTCTCCAGGTGGTTCTTGAGGGACTTCTCCAGGCCCTCGTGGGTGTCCTTGTAGAGCTTGGAGACCGCCTGGCCGGCGTCCTCGACGAGGGTCTTCTCCAGCTTCTGCGCCGTGTCCTCCAGCGCCTTGGCCGCACCTTTGGTCATTCGAAGCTCACCCCCGAGATCTTCGACCGGAAGACCTCCGCGTGGCCGGCCACCGTCTCGGCGTGCTCGCGCATGGTCGCCGCGTGGGCCGTCAGCGCCGCAGGCTCGATCCGGAAGCCCTCCCCGGCCGCGCCACCACCGCCGGAGACCCCGAGCGCGGACTCGGCAGCCTGGTAGACCAGCCCGCTGACCGCCCGGCCCACCGTCTCGATCAGCGGGCTGACCGCGGCCTCGATGACCTGGCCGATGATGTACTGCTCCAGCTGCTGGGTCAGGAAGTCGACCAGCTTCTCGGCCGCCTCCTCGATCAGCACCAACGCGGCCTCGGCGGCGCCGAGCGTGGCCACGGCGGCGACCTGGTCGGCCACGAAAGCGGCTGCCATCACCACCAGTTCGGCGATCGCCTCCACCTTCATCGCCACGATCGCGTCGGCCGCGACGTCCAGCGCCGTGGCCACCACGTGGCAGGCCTCGACCAGCTCGCGCATGTGACTGTCGGACAGCTGGCCCCACTTGGCGAGCAGCGCCTCGTACCCGGCGCCCTGGTACGCCTCGCCGATCCGGCCGATCGTCGCCGTGGAGGCCTGGTGCGTCTGGTCCAGGTTGTCGGCGAACTCCCGTACGTGCGAGCCGAACTCGCGGACCTTGTCCTCGTTGACCTGAGGCCAGTTCACCCCGATGAACTGCAGCAGGGACACCACTTCGCCCGGCAGCTCGATGGCCATGAAATCCCCCTCACGCCACCTCGAAAAGTCGTCGGCCGATAGTAGTACCGAACCAACTCCCCCTCAACAGCCCGTCGGAGATCCCCCGCCACCGGCCTGCCCGCCCGCTCGCCGACCCCGGGCCCCCGGCCCAGGATGGAGGGAGGGGCCGAGAGCTCTGGGAGGCACCCCGTGACGCACATCCGGACGACCGAGGTACTGATCGCGGGCGCCGGCCCCGTCGGGCTGAGCGCGGCCGCCGAACTGCGCCGGCACGGGGTGCAGTGCCGGCTGGTGGACCGGCTGCCGGGGCGGATGCCGTACGCCAAGGCCGTCGGCATCCAGCCGCGCACCCTGGAGCTCTGGGACCGGATGGGCCTGGCCCGGGACTTCCTGGAGACCGCCGTCCCGCTGCGCGGCCAGCTCGCCTACGTCGACGGGAAGGAACAGGCGCCGATCGAGCTCAGGCTGCCGCCCGAGGTGCCGTACGGCTTCGCGGCGCTGCCGCAGTACGAGACCGAGCGGCTGCTGGAGCAGTACGTCGAGGGCTGGGGCACCCGCATCGAGCGGGGCCTGGAGCTGGTCTCCTTCGAGCAGGACTCGGACGGCGTCACCGCCCGCCTTGCCAGCGCCCTCGGCGGCACCGAGGAGGTCCGGGCCGGGTACCTGATCGGGTGCGACGGGGCGCACAGCGCCGTCCGCAAGCAGCTGGGGCTCGGCTTCGAGGGCGGGGCCTTCCCCGACGAGTACATGCTCGCCGACGTCGAGGCCGACTGGGACTTCCCGCCCGGGTACGGCCTCCGCTCCAGCCACCGGGCCGAGGACGGCTCGACCGACGACCTGCTGGTCTGCATCCCGCTGCCGGGCACCAACCGCTACCGGATGTCGATGACGGTCCCGCCCGAGCTCTCCACCGGGGCCGACGGCGAGGGCAGGCTCGTACCCAAGCTGGCCGACATCCAGGCGGTCGTGGACCGGCTCGCGCCCCGGCCGGCCGTGCTGTCCACGATGCGCTGGTCCTCGGTCTTCCGGATCAGCCACCGGATCGTCGACCGGTACGGCGACGGGCGGGTCTTCGTCGCGGGCGATGCCGCCCACATCCACCCGCCCACCGGCGCCCAGGGCATGAACACCGGCATCCAGGACGCCTGCAACCTGGCCTGGAAGCTCGCCATGGTGATCGGCGGAGCGGCAGGCCCCGGCCTGCTCGCCAGTTACGACGCCGAGCGTCGCCCGGTCGGCGAGGAGGTGGTCGGGCGGACCGTCCGGCACGCCACCCAGGGCTTCGAGGCCGACCCCGACGACCTGGCCACCCGGTCGCTGCGCGAGGCCCAGCTGCTCGTCGGCTACCGGGGCGGCCCGCTCGCCGGTCCAGGCCACGGCCCTGCCGACGCACCGCAGCCTGGCGACCGCGCCCCTGACTGCATCGGCCTGGTCTCGCCCCTCGCCGGCTACCCGCTGCGGCTGCTCGACGTCCTGCGCGGGCGGGCGGGCCACGTGCTGGTGCTGTACGCCACCGACGCCGCCGCCCTCGCGGCCGCCCGCACCGACGCTGCCACCGACGCCGCCACCGAGCCGGACCTCCAGACCGTGGCCGTCCTCGCCTGCGAAGCCGCCACCCCCGCCGCCACAGCCCTGGCCGCCTACCGCGACGCCGCCGGGGACTTCGCCCGCCACTACCGCCCCGACGGGCCGACCGGCCTGCTGATCCGCCCGGACGGCCAGATCGGCGCCCGCTTCCCGCTCACCGACACGGCTGCGGCGCTGGCGGAGTACCGAGCGCTGCTGTCCGCCGGTCAGTGATCCGGGCGCAGGGCTGCCCAGCCGTGTTCGAGCAGGGCGAACGTCTGCTCGGCGCTGCGCCGTGGGTCCTCGGGGTGCCGCTGGACGAGGAGCCGGGCCTCGAGTGCGAAGCGGGCCAGGGCCGCACAGGTGATGTCGTCGTCGGGGGCGCCGACCTCCCGCGCGACGGCGTGGGCCAGGGCCGTTTCGTGGCGGGTCCACATGCGGTGGGCGTACTCGCGAAGGGCCGGGGTGTCCTGCACCAGCCGGGTGAAGGCGGCGAAGCGCGGGTCCGTGTCACGGACGCCGAGTTGAGTCTGCTTCAGCAGGATGTGCTCGCGCAGCGCCTGGGGGATCGACCGGCCGGGGGGCCGGTCGTGGACGGCGGCGACCAGTGCGGCTTCGAGGTCGTCGTCCTGGTCGAAGACGAGCGCCTCCTTGCTGGGGAAGTGCTTGAAGAGCGTGGTCACGGACACGTCGGCGGCATCGGCGACCTCCTTGACACCGACCTGGTCGTAGCCACGGTCGAGGAAGAGCCCGAGTGCGGCGTCGGCCAGTGCTGCCCGGGTCTGGGCCTTCTTGCGCTCGCGGCGCCCGGTCGGTTCGGTCACCTCTGCATCGTAGCCCAAGATGAACTCACTCCAAAAGTGTAGTCATTGCACTTTCTTAGCGACTGTGCTTTCTTGGATCCCATGAACTCCACTCCCGACCGCCGCATCGCCGTCGTCGGCGCCGGTCTCGGCGGCCTTGCCCTGGCCGCCGTCCTGCAGCGCCACGGCCACCCCGTCACGGTCTTCGAACGAGAGACCGCCGCCACCGCCCGGCCCCAGGGGGGCACCCTCGACATCCACGCAGGCACCGGCCAGGCCGCTCTGCGCGCGGCGGGCCTGCTCGACCGGTTCCACACCCTGGCCCGGCCCGAAGGGCAGGAGTGGCGGAAGCTCGACCCCGCCACCGGCGCCCTGCTGCCCTTCCACGGGCCCGTCCACGACGAGGAGTCCCCGGAGATCGACCGCGGCCAGCTGCGCGGCCTGCTCCTGGAGTCGCTCACCACGGAGACCGTCCGCTGGGGCAGCACCGTAAGCGGCGTCACCCCGCTCGGGGACGGCACCTGGCGTCTGCTGCTCGGCGACGGCACCACCGAGGACGCCGACCTGGTGGTCGGTGCGGACGGCGCGTGGTCCCGCATCCGCCCGGCGCTCTCCCCCGCCGCGCCCGCCTACACCGGCGTCACGTTCGTCGAGGCCGGGTTCGACGACTGCGAGCTCCGCCACCCCGCCCTCGCCCGAATGGTCGGCAACGGCAGCCTGTTGGCGCACTCCGACGGAAAGGCCCTGTTCGCCCAGCGGAACAGCAACGGCCACATCCGCGCCTACATCGCCCTCCGCGCCCCGCACGACTGGCACCAGCGCAGCGGAGTGGACCTCGGCGACCGGACGGCCGTCCGCGCCCACCTCCTGGCGAGGTTCGACGGCTGGAGCGAGGGCCTGCTGCACCTCCTGCGGTACAACGACGGCGCCTTCGTCAACCGGCCGCTGTACGTCCTGCCCGCGCCGCACACCTGGCAGCACCTCCCCGGCATCACCCTGCTGGGCGACGCCGCGCACCTGATGCCCCCGGTCGGGCTCGGCGCCAACCTCGCCATGCTCGACGGCGCCGACCTCGCCCACGCCCTCATCGCCGAACCCACCGTCGAAGACGCCGTCCGCGCCTACGAGGCCACCATGCTGCCCCGCTCCGCCGAGGCGGCCCGGGACTGCGCCGACGCCCTCCACCACCTCGTGCCACCGGCACGGCCCGGACAGCCCGACGCCCGGCCTCCGGCGGTATCCGCCGGAGGCCGGGCGTCAGTGACCATGCGTCAGTGACCGGGCGTCAGCCGACGGTCAGGGTGAACGGGCCGGCCAGCACCGAGTAGCCGTCGTTGGCCAGGTAGTACGCGTCGTACCGGCCCGCGCCGCTCAGCTTGCTCGTCGCGAGGGTGACCGCGCCGCTCGCGTTCGGGGTGTAGGCCCAGGTCAGCGCGGACTGCGCGCCCGGGGTCACGCCCGCCGGGTAGATGCCGACCCAGTTCTTCGCGCTGATCTGGGAGGCGGCCGAAGTGGCGTAGCGGAGAGTGGCGTTGCCGCCGTTCGCCACCGCGTTCAGGTCACCGGTGAGCGTCGGCCGGGTCGCCGTGGACGGCGCGAACGCGGCGTTGAGCGGTGTGGCGTAGGTGTCGTTGGCGGTCAGACCCGGCAGGCCGAGGGCGGACTCGATGGTGCGGCCGATGCCGTAGTGGTCGTAGTGCAGCGGGCTGCTCGTCCCGGCCGGGACGGTGCCCTGCGAGCCGACGACGACGGTGGCGACGTGGTTGTAGCCCTCGTTCTCGCTCTCGTCCCAGGTCAGCAGGAGCAGCGAGCGCTGCTGGGTCCACGCCGGGGAGGACAGCACCGGGGCGAGGGTCTGCTTCAGCCAGCCGTCCTGCACCTTGAGGCTGGTGGCGTTGCCGTTTCCGGAGCCCTCGCCGTCGTAGTAGTCGTCGGCGGCGATCCAGGAGAAGTTCGGCGTGGTGGCTGCCGACTGCAGGTCGGTGGTCAGCTGCGTGGTGTCGAACAGGTGCGCCGCGCAGCGGGCCGGATTCCCGCTGATGTCCGTGTAGTTGATGAACGGCGCATCGTCGGGCATGTACTCGCTGTCGTAGTTCTTGTTGGTGTTGCAGGGCGTGCCCATGCCCTGCTCGTAGGCCTTCCAGCTCTTGCCGGCGCCCTCGATCGTGTCACCGAGGTTGCGCTGCGGGGAGTTGATGTTGGGCCAGTAGGTGGCGCCCTTGGTGTACGTGTCGCCACCGGCGATGGCGAGGTAGTTCTCGTCGCTCGGGTGGTAGACGGCGCGGGCGTCGGTGAGGGTGGCGCCCTGGGACATCAGGCTGTGGATGTACGGGGTGTCCGCCGGGTCGTTCATGATCTGGGAGTAGTCGGTGTTCTCCATCATGACCGTGAACACGTGGTCGTAGCCCGGGACGCTCGACACCGGGGGTGCGACCGGCGCCGGTGCTGCGACGGGGGTGCTGAGGGTGAGCGAGAGGTTGTCCAGGTAGCCGCTCTCGTTCGAGGTGGAGCGGAACTGCACCTCGACCTGGATCGACCGCGTCCGGGCCGGGACGGCTCCGGTGGCGCTGCGGGAGATGAACTTGGTGGCCAGACCCCGGTCGGTCGCGGAGACGGTCGGCAGGGTGGCAGCCGCGCCGACCGGGCTGCCGGACGCGTCCTTGAAGTGCAGGCTGACGGCGACGTAGCCGCTGTAGGCGGCCCAACCCCCCAGCCAGCCGTTCAGGTTGTAGCTCACCCCGCCGCCGTCGATCGCCGCTGCCGCCGAGGAGACGTCGGCGGTCTGCGACATCGCGCCGTCCCCGAAGTTTCCCGGCCCGAAGAAGGCCTTGCCGGGCGTCCGGCCGTCGCTCGGCAGCCCGAAGGAGCCTGCCGTGTGGCACATGACGTCGTTGCCGCCGGCCTGGACCGTCCAACCGGGGAGCGTGGTGGCCGCGCTCCAGTCGGTGGTGCAGGTGCCGCCGGTCTCCGCGTCGCCGTTGACGATCAGGTTGCCGCTGCTCCCCGCTGCCTGGGCGGGGGCAGGGGCGGCGACGACCAGCGCGCCGAGGAGGGGGAGGGCGGCGAGCAGCCCGCCGAGCGAGCTCGAGCGCAGACGCATAGGGATACCTCGTCCGTTGGTGAGGGTGGTTGCCCCGGCTGTGCACCATGGGCGGACCATAGGTATCGGTCGGTGCTGTCCGGCGGAAGAACTCCGGCAGAACTTGCTCAGACAACTTCGGGCGGATGCCGCACTCGCCTCGGTCAGCTGTCGTCCGTCAAGGTGTCGGGCTGGACCGGCTGTTCGGACCAGATGACCTTGCCCTCGGGGGTGTAGCGGGTGCCCCAGTGGTTCGCGAGCTGGGCGACCAGGAAGATGCCCCGGCCGCCCTCGTCGGTGGTGGCCGCCCACCGGAGGTGGGGTGAGGTGCTGCTGCCGTCGGAGACCTCGCAGACCAGGCTGGTGTCGTGCAGCAGGCGGACCCTGACGGGCGGGGCGCCGTAGCGGATGGCGTTGGTGATCAGTTCGCTGAGGATGAGCTCGGTGGCGAAGCCGAGCTCGCCGAGCCCCCACTCCTCCAGGCGGCGGGCGCAGGCCGAGCGGACGGGCCCGACAGCGGCCGGGTCGATCGCGACCTCCCACTCGGCCACCTGGTCCGGCCCCAGCAGCCGGGTGCGGGCGACCAGGAGGGCGACGTCGTCGACGGGGTGGGCGGGCAGCATGGCGCCGGTCACGGCCCGGCAGACCTCGTCGGGGCTGCGCCACCCGTCCCGGGCCAGCGCCGAGCGCAGGCGGTCCAGCCCTTCGTCCAGGTCGCGGTTGCGGCTCTCCACCAGGCCGTCGGTGAAGAGCACGAGCTGGGAGCCGGCCGCCAGGCGCAGCTCGGTGACCTCGAACGGGTGGCCGCCGATGCCCAGCGGCGGGGAGACGGCCACCTCGGGGTAGTCCACGGACCCGTCGGGGGCGACCAGGGCGGGCCCGAGGTGTCCGGCGGAGGCCAGGCTGCACATGCCCGACACCGGGTCGTAGACCGCGTACATGCAGGTCGATCCGGTGATCTCCGAGCCGCCGGCCTCCTCGGCCTCGCCGTCCAGCTGGGCGACCAGCTCGTCCAACCGGCCCAGCACCTCGTCGGGCGGCAGGTCGAGGGCGGAGAAGTTGAGGACGGCGGTGCGCAGCCGTCCCATCGAGACTGCGGCGTGGATGCCGTGGCCGACGACGTCGCCGACGACCAGGGCGGTCCGGAAGCCGGGCAGTCGGATCACGTCGAACCAGTCCCCGCCCACTCCGGCCCGCGCCGGGAGGTAGCGGAACGCGACATCGAGCGCGGTCGCCCCGGGCAGGCTGCCCGGGAGCAGGCTGCGCTGCAGGGTGGTGGCCATGCTGTGCTCGCGGCTGTAGCGGCGTGCGTTGTCGACGGCCACGGCGGCGCGGGCGGCCAGCTCCTCGGCCAGCGACAGGTCGTCCTGGCCGAACGGGGTGTGCTCCGGCGACCGCCAGAACTCGGCCAGGCCGAGACCCACCCCCCGGACCCGCAGCGGCACCGAGATCATCGCGCCGGCCGGGTCGCCGCCGAGCACCGCGTGCCCGTCGTCCGTGCTCCGCGCCTGCGGCGTCGAGGGCGGGTACGTCACGGTCTCGCCCAACGGCAGCGGCCGCCCCGCCTGCGGCGCGCCCCGCACCGCCGTCCGGCGCATCCGCCGGTCGGTCGGCTCCGGCTCCTCGCCACGGGTCACCGCCTCCAGCAGGGAGACCGAGGCGAGGTCCGCGAAGCGGGGGACGGCCACCGTCGCCAGCTCCTCGCAGGTGCGGGTCATGTCCAGCGTCCGGCCGATGCCGACGCCCGCCTCGTAGAGGAGCCGGCGCTGCCGCCCGGCGGCCTCGACCCGGCCGGTGAGCTCGTGCAGTTCGGTGGAGTCGCGCAGCGTCACCACGCTGCTGGGGAGTCCCCGGTACGGGGCGGTGGGCCGCTTGTTCACCGCCAGCAGCCGGTCACCGGCCGGGAACACTCCGTCCGTCACCTCCTCCTCGGAGGTCAGCAGCCGGACCGTGTCCGGATCGAGTCCCAGCTCCGCGACCGGCCGGCCCTCGGCGTCCGCCGGCAGCGCCAGCAGCCGCACGGCCTCGTCGTTGGCGAGCATCAGCCGCCCGTCGTCGCCGATGATCAGGACGCCTTCGCGCACGGCGTGCAGGACGGCGTCGTGGTGGTCGTACATCCGGGCCAGTTCGTCGGGGCCGAGACCACGGGTCTGCCGCAGCAGCCGCCGCGAGGCCAGCGCCGTGCCCGCCGCGGCCAGCACGACCGCACCGGCCGCGCCCGCCAGCAGCACCGCCAGGTGGGTGCCCACGACGGCGTCGACCTTCTCGACCGCGATGTTCACCGCGACGACGCCCTTGGGCGCGCCGTCGGCGCCGAAGACGGGGACGGCCGTGGCGATGGAGCGGTACCCGGGCTCGTCGAGGGTGAAGGTGACCGTCCGGCCGGCCCGCAGCTCGGGGATGACGGTCTCCCGGACGTAGGCCGGCGGGTCGTAGGGCTTCCCGATGTAGCCCGGGAACGGCGAGGTCAGCTGGACGAACGCGGTGGAGAAGACGACCACCGAGTCCACCCCGGTCGCCTGCCGGACGGCCTCCGCCTGCGGCTGCAGCACGGCCGACGGATCAGGGCCGTCCAGTGCCTGGGCCACACCGGGAGCGTGCGCGAAGGACTCCGACACCCCCCGGGTGACGCGCTGCGCCTCGCTGGTCGTACTGGACCGGGCCTGCAGCACCATCGCCGTCAGCGCGGCCGCGACGAGCAGCACCACGATGACGATCTCGACCAGGAAGATCCGGCCGGCCAGGCTGCGGACGTTCAGCAGCGAGCGCAGCCGACCCTGTCCTCGCGACGGCGGAGCACCGTGGCCACGGCGCTTCGAGGACCACCGTCGGGGTCTGATCACCTCCCATCCATAACACCCGCCCGGTCCGGGCGCGACTCCTCCACCGGATCGGGCGTACCGGTCTGCGGGACTGGCACCTACGGCAGGACGCACCCGGATAGAATCTTGCCGCGGGGGTGACGGTGTGGACGAGTGGGCCGTGTCATCTGATGTGACGCGTCGTGATGATGCCAGTTCCGGTAACGAGGTGCCCGATCCCACGGTGACGCGCCGTGACGGCGGAGGTCCTGCGGCGCTGCTGCGGCTGCCGTCGGCGCTGGCCGAACGCTTCGTGGTGGTCGGGGAGTTACCGCACCAGGGGCGTGAGGCGGACGTGCTGCTGGTCCGCGACGCGGCGGGCGGCGAGTTCGTCGCGAAGGTGTACCGCAGTGGTGTCCGGGTGATGCCCGAGGTCTGGGAGCGCCTGCGGGGGCTCGACACCAGCCGTGTGGTCCGGGTGGTCGAGACGGGCTTCTCCGACGGGCGTGACTTCGAGGTCGCGGAGTACATCCCCGGCGGGTCGCTGGAGGACCTGGTCGGGGTCGGGGCCGTGGTGTCGCCGGCCGTCCTCGCCAGGGTCGTCGCCCAGCTGACGGAGGCGGTGGCGCAGCTGCACGGCGCGGGGATCGTGCACGGCGACCTGAAGCCGTCGAACGTCCTCCTGCGCCGCCGGGAGCCGCTGGAGCTGGCCTTGGCGGACTTCGGCGTCAGCAAGTCACTGGACACGACGTCCCGGTTCACCCAGCGCGTGTTCGGGACGCTGGCGTACTCGGCGCCGGAGTACCTGTTCAGCGCGGAGGTCTCCGGTTCGCAGGACTGGTGGGCGGTGGGCGTGATCGCCCAGCAGCTGGCCACCGGCCGGGTGCCGTTCGAGGGCCTGTCGGAGCAGGCCGTCCGGCACCATCTGGCGACCCGGCCGGTCGATCTGTCGGATGTGGCGGACGAGCGGGTCCGGCTGCTGTGCAGCGGGCTGCTGGTCAGGGATCCGGGCCGCCGGTGGGGTGCCTCCGAGGTCCGCAGGTGGCTCGACGGCGACACCCCGGAGGTGGCGGAGGAGTTACCCGGCTCGGGCACCGAGCCTGGCGGCGCCACCGGCCGCAGCCCCCTCCAGTTCAACGGGGTGAAGTACACCGAGCGGGCCGCGCTGGCCCGAGCGCTGGCGGCCGACTGGGAGACCGCCGCCCGCCGCTTCTTCGTGGCCATGGGGGAACGGGACGACCCCAGCCAGGGCTGGCGCCAACTGCGCAACTGGCTGGCTCAGTTCGACGATCTGGAGCACGACGACGTCGAGGAGCTCGTCGACCTGATCGACGTCCACCTCCCCGGCGCCGACGCACCGGACACGAAGGTGCTGAGGCTGCTGCACTGGCTCGATCCGACGATGCCGCCCGTCTACCGAGGCAAGCGGATGCTCCCCGAGGACCTGCTCACGCTCGCCGAACAGGCCTCGGCCGCCGAGGACGACGACGGGCGCCGGGCCGCGCGGGGGCTCGTCGACGAGCTGTACACCCGCGACCTGCTGGCCACCCTCGCGACCTTCGGCGCAGGCGCCCACCAGCTCGCCGGTGTGGACCAGCGCTGGCGCGACCTGAACGCCCGGTGGGACGGGCTGCAGGACTCGCCCGCACTGCCGCCCAGGATCCGGCGGGAGCTCCTGGGCTCCGAGATCCGGGTCGAGGCACTCGCCATCGCGGTGGCCCCGGAGTGGGCCCAGGCGCTACGGAAGCGGATCGAGACCTCCGCCGAGTCCGTCCAGGGCGGGACGGGCTGGTTCGACGCGCTGCTGGCCGACGGCGGAGACCCGGTCCGTCACCTGGCAGCCACCCGCACCCTCCCGGCCGCCGTCGCCGAGGCCCGCCGCCTGGAGGAGGTGCGCCGAGCCAACGAAGCCACGGCGGCGGTCCAGCAGCGCGAGTGGGAGGACTCCGAGGAGCAGCGGCAGTCGGGTACCAGCGAGGCGGTGCTGCGCGCCCTCGGCGGAGTGGCCCTGCTCTTCGCGCTGCCGGTCGGGGTGCCGCTGCTCGTGGCCGCCGTGTTCGGCGCCGACGACTTCCTGCAGCGGTTCGTCCCCGCCGTGACGGTCGCCTGCGGGGTGCCGCTCGCCTGCGAGCTGGTGCTGGCGGCCAAGCTCGGACAGGTCTACCACCCGCGCTGGTCGCTGCAGGCCCGCCTCGGCGACGTCGGCCGTCGCCTGTCCGGCGGAGGGAGAGCGCTGGCGACGCAGCTGCGGCCCATGCGGAGGAGGACGATCGCCTTCGGCGGGGGCTGCCTCCTGCACGTGGTGATCGGGATCGTGACCTGGCTGATCGTCACGGTCCAGGCCTGGACGCCGATCCCGCTCGTGGTCGCGGTGGGGTACGGCTTCTGGTCGTTCACCCGGTACCGGGGTTGGCGCACGGAGCACCAGGCACAGCAGACACAGGTTCTGGGGGAGCGATGAGCGGGCCCAAATGCACGACGTACCAGCGTGACCAGTCCCTCACCGCCGCGCTGTTGCGCGCGGCGGCGGAGGACGCGGCGGTGCGCGAGGCCACCCGACGCGGTGAGGAGGCCGCCCGCGAGGCGGCGCTGCGGGCTGCGGCGGCCCGGGACGCGGCCGTACGCGCGGTGAAGACCCGCAACGCGTGGATCACGGCTCTCGCCGAGGCCGGCGAGGGCCTGAAGAAGCAGTACGGCACCGCCGTCACCGTGCGGCCGCTCGAACCACTCCCCCTCGGTACCCAGTCCACCTCCGAGCTGGAGACCTGGTGCGCCGAGGCCGACCACGCGCTGGCCGCCGCCGAACGGGAGCTGGGGGAGCAGACCGCTCGCGCCGCCGCGACGGCCGTGTTCGCCGACGTGGCCGGGCCCGCCGCCGAGCGGCGGCTGATCGATGCCGCCGAGCTGTTCGCGGAGCCCACGGGTGTCGAGGAGATCGAACAGACCGTGACCCGGGTGCTGTCCCGCCTCCTCCCGGACTGCGACGAGGGTGACCGGGCGGCCGCTCAGCTGGCCGCCGCGCGGGTGGCCGGGGCGGCCGGTCCCGACGAGGCGCGCAGCTGGCTGACCGAGACGCGACTCCGCGTCCAACGGGCCAATGCGGGCGCGGAGGCCAAGCGGCGTGACGCCGGCGAGGCGGTCGGGCTCCTCCACGACCTGGTGAACGCCCGGGGGGCGGACGCGGACCCGGTGCGGGCGCTGCTCGCGGAGGTCGTGGCCGGCCGCCGCACCCTCGACGAAGCGCTGCGCCGACGGGTGTCCGGCTGCCAGGCCGCCGTAGAGGCGGAGGCCGAGCAGCGGTACGTGGTCAACACCGTGACGGACGCCCTGACCGACCTCGGGTACGAGGTCGGTCAGGGCTTCGAGACGCTCACCGTCAGCAACGGCGCCCTCCGCCTGTCGCGGAGCGAGTGGCCGGAGCACGCCGTCAACCTGGTCGTCGACCAGCAGAGCGGTCAGCTGCGCACCGCCGTGGTGCGCACGGCCGCCGGGGGCGGTGACGACGGCTCGCGCCTCGACGTCGAACGCGAGGAACAGTGGTGCGAGGACTTCCACGAACTGCGCGGCCGCCTCGCCCAGGCGGGGTTGAGCACGGAGATCCAGGTCGCGGCGCCACCCGGGCAGGTCCCGGTGCCCCTGGTCGTCGCCCAGGTCTCCCCCAGCACGCAGGCCCGGCCCGGCCACCGGGAGCGTGAGCGGTGACCCACCCGACGAGCCACCCGGCGGGGCCGCCGTTCGTCCGGGAGTTCGAGGCGACGCTGCCCGTCCACTCCCAGTTCGTGCTGTGGGGGAACCGCCACGACAGCTTCCTGGTCCGGGAGCACGGCAGCGGCCGCCCCCGGCTGCTCGCCCTGCTGGACGTGCTCTGGGAGACGCTCCGGACGAGCGGCTACGCCTGCCTGCTCGTGCACGACCCCGTGGACGGCCTCCGGGTGCACCTGCCGGCCGGGGCCACGGCCGAGGAGTGCGAGCAGGCCGAAGAGGCCGCGTCCCGGCTGCTGCCACGGCGCCCACGGCCGGGCACCGTCCCCTCGCTGGAGACCCTGCGGACGCTGCTGGCCGAACTGGCCCGCCCCGCGCAGCCGATCAGGGCGGCGCTCGCGATCGAGGACGCCTCCCGGATCGCCCGCAGCGCGACCGAGCTGGAGCCGAACGAGCGGGACTTCTTCAGGTTCTGCGCCAGGCTCTCCCGGACGGCCGTCCCGGTGGGTGCGCAGAGCGGCCGGACGACCCCGCTCTACAACCCGGTGATCTGGCTGGCGGACCGCGAGGGCGATCTACCGGCCTGGCTCACCTCGGGCAACGACCAGATCCGGTCCATCGGGCTGCCCGGCCCGGATCTGGGCGACCGGCAGGCCACCGCGCGCCTGCTGATGAGGCTCTTCGGCGTCACGGACCTCGACGCGGACCCGCAGGCGGCCGAGGCGTGCGACGCGTTCGCGGCCCAGACGGACGGGCTCACCCTCCAGGCGATGATCGAGGTCACCCGGCTGGCCCGGGACCGCGGCCTGACGATGACGGAGCTCCCGGACGCGATCCGCATCTACAAGCTCGGCGTCATGGACAACCCCTGGAAGCGGGAGTACCTCCGCAAGCGGATCACGGACGGCCAGCACTCGATCCCGCAGCGCGTCGTCGGACAGCCGCAGGCCGTCACCAAGACCCTCGACATCCTGAAGCGGGCCGCTCTCGGGCTGTCCGGTGCCCAGCAGTCCAAGGGCTCGGCCCGGCCGCGCGGCGTACTGTTCTTCGCCGGCCCCACCGGCGTCGGCAAGACCGAACTGGCCAAGGCCGTCTCGTCGTTGATCTTCGCGGACGAGTCCGCCTACCTGCGCTTCGACATGAGCGAGTTCTCCTCGGAGCACGCCGGGGACCGGCTGATCGGGGCGCCGCCGGGGTACGTCGGCTTCGAGGCGGGCGGCGAACTCACCAACGCGGTACGGCAACAGCCCTTCCGGGTGATCCTCTTCGACGAGATCGAGAAGGCCCACCCGAGGATCCTGGACAAGTTCCTCCAGGTCCTGGAGGACGGCCGGCTGACGGACGGGCGCGGCTCGACGGTGCACTTCTCCGAATCCGTCCTCGTCTTCACCTCCAACCTCGGCACGAACGTGGAG
The DNA here is from genome assembly GCF_052076145.1 of Kitasatospora sp. McL0602. NCBI lineage: Bacteria > Bacillati > Actinomycetota > Actinomycetes > Kitasatosporales > Streptomycetaceae > Kitasatospora > Kitasatospora sp. McL0602. The sequence goes on from NZ_CP197246.1 coordinate 1,471,614, forward strand.
AACGGCAGCGGGCGGCTGGTGCCCCGGATCGACCCCGCCATGCCGTACGAGGAGATCGAGGAGCGCATGAAGGCGGCGATCAGCGACCACTTCACCCGGGTCCTCGGCCGGCCGGAGCTGCTCAACCGCTTCGGGGACAACATCGTGGTGTTCAACTTCATCGACCGTGCGGCGGCCGTCCGTATCTTCGGCCTCCAGCTCGACAACATCATCTCCAGCGTCCACGAGGAGCAGGGCATCACCCTGGAGGTGGACCCGGAGGTCCAGGAGGCACTGCGCAAGTGCTGCACCGACAACCCGCACACGGGCGGCCGGGGCATCGGCATGGCCCTGGAGTCGCAGTTCGTCAATCCGCTCGCCCGCGCCCTGTTCGACCGCGACCCGGCCGCAGGTCCGCACGTCCGGGTGACCGGCCTGCGGCGCGAGGGCGACATCGTCTCCGTGGAGCTGGCATGACGGCCTCCCCCGGCTCGCCCGGCTCCCCCGCCGCCCCTCGCGCCGTCGAGCTGATGCTGAACAAGGCGCACTACCCGGTGACCTCGCTGGGCCCCGGCACCCGGGCGGGCATCTGGACGCAGGGCTGCACCATCGGCTGCACCGGGTGCGTCTCGCTGGACACCTGGGCGGCCGACCCCGGCACGTCCGTGGACGTCACGGCGCTCCAGGCCTGGCTCTCCGGCCTGCCCGATCCGCTGGACGGGATCACCGTCTCGGGCGGCGAGCCGTTCCAGCAGCCGGAGGCGCTCGCCGCACTCCTGGAGTGGGTCCACGCCTGGCGCCGCGACCGGGCCACACCCGTGGACGTGCTCGTCTACAGCGGGTACCCCCTCGCCCGGCTGAGGCAGCAGCACTCCGCTCTGCTCGGCCGGTGCGACGCGGTGCTCACCGGGCCGTACGTCGAGCGCCTCAACAGCCCCGGGCTGCGCTGGCGTGGTTCGAGCAACCAGCGGCTGACCGCACTGACCGGCCTCGGGCGCGAGCGGTACGAGGGCACCGCCCCCGTCGACTCCCCGCCGATGCAGGTCGAGGTGGCCGACGGCCGGATCTGGTTCATCGGCGTCCCCCGCCAGGGCGACATGGATCGCCTGAGCACCCGGCTCCGGTCGGCCGGCATCACCATGGAAGATGTGTCGTGGCGCAGCTGACCTGTTCGTCCTGCGGCCTGGTGGCGGAGGACGACGACCTCGTCTGCCGGGGCTGCTCCGGCAACCTCAGCCGTTCCGTCGGCGCCCGCTACCCGGTGGGCCAGGACGACCAGGCCGAGGAGGAGCAGCCGCGGGTCTGCCCGCACTGCGGCGCCCCCGTGCCGGTGCCGACCAACCAGGTGTGCGTGGTCTGCCAGCGGATGCTGGGCGAGGTGCGCCCGTCCCGTACCGCCGACGCCGGCGAGCGGGGCGTGGACGTGTACTCGACCCGCCGCGACGCCCCCACCGCCGTGCTGCGGATCCGGTTCGGTGCGGTCGAGCGCACCGTGACGCCGGGCAGCACGCTGCTGCTCGGCCGCGCCCCGGCCGCCCACACGACGCACGGCCTGCTGGAGCGCTACGACAACGTCTCCCGGCAGCACGCGACCGTCGGCCTGGAGCCGGACGGCACCGCGTGGGTGCGGGACGAGCACTCCACCAACGGCACCTTCGTGAACGGCAGCCCGGCGAGCCCGGGTGCCCGGACGCCCCTGCGGGACGGTGACGTGCTGCGGCTGGCCGCCGACTGCACGCTCGGGATCGCCGTCGACCGGCCGGGCGAGGGGGGCGGGCGATGACCGGGCCCCGGACGGCGGTCGAGGTGACCGTCACCGCGATGACCCACCGCGGCGCCGTCCGCACCGGCAACGAGGACGCGTTCGTCATCGGGACGCTGACCGCGGCCAACGTGGACACCGTCGACCCGGTCGTGGTGCGCCTGCTGGTCGAGGAGCCCGCCGTGGTCGCGGCCGCCGACGGCCTCGGCGGCCACAACGCCGGCGAGATCGCCGCAGCCCTCACCGTCCGCAGGCTGGCCGAGCGCGCCCGGAGCACCGAAGTCGGCGAGCTGCTCCGGGAGATCAACGCGGAGCTGTACGAGCTGGCCACTGCGGACCGGGCTTGCGCCGGTGCGGGGACCACCGCCGTGGGGCTGTGGCTGACCCCGCACCGGGTGCGCTGGTTCAACGTGGGCGACTCCCGGCTCTACCGCGAGCACGGCGGCTACCTCGGGCAGGTGTCGGTGGACGACTCGCCCGCCGACGTCACCAACCTCGTCCTCCAGACCCTCGGCGGCGCCCCGAGCTTCGAGCCCGTCCACCCGCACACCGGCACCGAGCCCTACGTGCCGGGCAGCCGGTGGCTGATCTGCACCGACGGGCTGTCGGATCTGGTGGGCGTGGCCGAGATGGAGCTGATCCTCGCCGAGAACTCCGACGACGACGTCCGGGCGGTGAAGGCGCTCTGGGTCGCCGCGATGAACGCCGGCGGCCGGGACAACATCACCACCCTGCTGGTGCGCTGCTGAACCCGGCCGACCGGCGCTGCTCCCGGGGCGGGATCAGTCGCACTCTCCGGTGCTGGTGGCCGTGATCGCCTTGGCCGTGTACGGGCACTGGAAGCCGATCCAGCGCAGCTGCTCCCACAGCTGCGGCCAGGGCTTCACCGGCCCACGGCACACCATGAACTTCTGGCCGTTGTCAGACACCGGCAGGTCGTTCTTGTACTCGCCGCGCTCCTCGCAGGACTGGAAGAGCGCGCCGAACTGCTTCGGGTCGACGCCGATGGTGATCACGGTCGTCTTGTCCTCGCCGGGCACGCCGAAGTCGGCGTACGAGTTGTGGCCGCTGTAGGCGGCCGGCAGCCCGTCCTGGGGCCCCCACTTGTCGAGCGCGCCGGCCTGGCCGTAGTGGTTGCCGTAGATGACGGTGTGCGCCTGCTCCTCCGCCGGCAGCGAGTGGTAGACGGCGCCCACCTGACGGGTCAGCTCGGGCCAACCCGCCTGGTCGAACTGGACGATGGCCAGGTCCTTGAGGACGGGGGTGTTCGCGTACGTGTTGATCGGGAGCGTCGGCAGCAGCAGGACGGCGCAGCTCACCGCGTTGAGCGCGGTCAGCCCGCCGAGCACCCCGAGCCGCCTGCCGTTGCGCGCCCACCGGTCGACGACCACGGCCCCGGCGGCGAGCAGCACGTACTGCAGCGCCGTCGTGTAGGCGCCCTGGCCGCCGATGACCAGCAGCACGACCACCATCAGCGGGTACGACCAGCCGACGAACCGGTAGGCGCGCCACTCGGGGCGGCGCAGCAGCGCGACCAGCCCGGCGATCCACACCGGGTTCAGGAAGAAGCCGATGAGCAGGAGCTGCATCGGGATGAAGGTGCTGCGGGACAGCGTCGCCAGGGCCTTGGACAGCGCGGAGCTCATCTCCAGCTGCGGCATGCCGTGCGTCAGCTGCCAGATCAGCACCGGCGAGGCGATGACCGCGGCCACGCCGACGGCGGCCGGGAAGCGCCACGTCCGGAAGACCGAGCGCGGCCCGAACACCAGCAGACCGGCCCCGAGGCAGAGGAGCAGCAGCACCAGCAGGTACTTGGCGGTCAGGCCGACGCCGACCACGACGCCGATCGCCCACCAGAGGCGGGTGTCGCCGGTGCGGACCATTCGGATCAGCAGCCAGGACGCCATGATCCAGGACAGCTCGTCCCAGTTGTTCGTGCCCATGATGTGGCCGGTGTACATGACCAGGCCCGAGGCGAACGCCATGGACGCCGCGAGGATCTGCGCCCGGCGGCCGCCGCCCAGCTCCCGGGAGATCAGCGGGGCGAGCAGCACGGCGACGGCGGCCATCAGCGCCGGCGCGACGCGGAAGCCGAAGACGTTGTCCCCGAACACCGCCATCTCGACCTTGGCGACGAGCGCGACGAGCGGCGGCTGGTCGACGTAGCCCCAGGCGAGATGACGGCTCGCCACCCGGGTGTAGAGCTCGTCCACGTGGTAGCCGTGCCGGGTGGCCAGCACCAGCAGGAACAGCGTCATCGCGGCGGCGATCAGGGACACCGGCCGCCATGGCACCGGGGTCAACCCCTCCGGCGGCGTGGACGCCTCTTGTTCCGAGGAAACGGTCGCTGTCGCGAAAGCCATAAGGGACTCCCTGCCGTCGTGGCTCGTCTTCCGTGCCCGGTGCCGGACACGACTCAGCGCTCCAATATCGACGCGCGCACCTCAGTCCTCAACGAACTTGAGCCGTGCCGACATTGCGCAGGCCGTGGGGCTGGCCTCGGTTTTTCATCCACGGGTCAACTTCGTGGCGGGAACCACCCCGTCGCGGAAGCATCGTGGGCGGTCGTCGAGGGCGCGCCCACCGACAACGGAGGAAGAAGATGCTGAGACTGCAGTTGCGCGACGAGGACATCGTCGCGATCGAGAAGATCACCGCGGAGGTCGCCGGACGCTTCTCGTCCATCGAGGACCCGGCCCTGCACCAGGCCGCCCAGGTCTTCGCGCACGAGTTGCCCCGCGAACTACGGACCGCACTGGTCGACTTCAAGCTGACCGAGCCGTCGGGCGTGCTGGTCGTGTCCGGCCTGCCCGTCGAGGACGCGGCGCTCGGCCCGACCCCGCCGGACTGGCGCGACAAGGCCGCGCCCGACGCGACGCTGCGCCTCGACATCCCGTTCCTGCTGATCAGCTGCCTGCTCGGCGAGCCGATCGGCTGGGCCACCCAGCAGGACGGGCGGATCATGCACGACATCTTCCCGATCCGTGCCCACGAGTACGGCCAGATCGGCTGGGGCAGCGCCGAGACGCTCTCCTGGCACACCGAGGACGCCTTCCACCCCCTGCGCACCGACTACCTGGGTCTCATGTGCCTGCGCAACCCCGACGAGGTCGAGACGACCTTCGCCGACATCGCCGACGTCCACCTCGACGACGCGACGCGCGCGGCCCTGGCGGAGGAGCGTTTCAGGATCCTGCCGGACGACTCGCACCGCCCGCAGAACCAGGTCGCGGGCGGCCTGGAGGACCCGGAGGTGGCCGAGCTGAGGAGGCTCAGTGCCGAGCGGGTGGAGCGCGCTCTGGACTCCCCCGAACCGGTCGCGGTTCTCTTCGGCTCGCCGAAGGATCCATACGTACGGGTGGATCCCTATTACATGCAGGGTGTACAGGGGGAATACGAGCAGCAGGCCCTCGACGAGATCGGGAAGGCCCTGGACGGCGCGATGGGCGGAGTGGCTCTGACGCCCGGCGATATCGTATTCATCGACAATTACCGGGTAGTTCACGGCCGTAAGCCCTTCCAGGCGCGTTTTGACGGGACGGACCGCTGGCTCCGCCGCCTGAACATCGCCCGTGACCTGCGGAAGTCCCGCCACACGCGGCTGTCGGCGGAGTCGCGGGTGATCTACTGAAGATCGTTTCCGCCCGCCCCGCCCACCCTACCCACCAGTTCGCTTCACTAAGGGAACAAGGGCATCCGGTATGTCGGGGGCAACCCGACAAGTACGAGCCCGATCTTGCCATTTCCGCCGATACGCCCTTAGTCTTCTGCTCGTGCAGGAAGCGGTTCGGGTGTGACACGGGGGTGGCTAGTGTTACGCATTCGCGTAACCAGCGAGGACATTCAACGGTTAAGAATGGTCCATACCTTGGGGCCAATGGCCGAAGCGGTCTTCGCACTCCACCGCTTCGGCCGCGACCGGGCTCGCGGCGGTGTCAGCTGGCACAAGATGGTCCGCGAGCGGCTCGGCGACGATCTGCCCGCCGTGGACAAGGTGGTGTCCGAGTACCGGGTGCTCCCCGATCTTCTGTGGCTGCTGGAGCGGGGCGGGGCCGAGTCCGAGTCGGTGCCGCCCGCCGTACGGGCCCGTGCTCGCAGCCTCGCCCAACTGGTCGTCATGTTCTGCTGCGCGGGCATCCTGCCCTACTGGTCGCGGATGCAGGCCCGTCTGGAGATCGAGCGTGACGTGCGCGGCCGGATGGCCATCACGAACGGCATCGAGTTCCTGCTCGCGGGCCTGCACCCCAAGGTGACCTGGGAGCAGTCGGAGCTGCGCATCGCGTCCAACGTCGACCTCGACATCAGACTCGACGGGCGCGGCCTGATCCTGAGCCCCTCGCTCTTCCTCCCCGCCAAGACCTGCGTGCTCGTACGCTCCGAGCGGCAGTCCGGCGTGCCCGCACTCGTCTTCTCCGTGCCGCTGGATCTCAACGACCTGGAATCGGCCCCGGAGGACTCGGAGGTCGAGGGCGACCGGGCGCTGGCCGCCCTCGTCGGAGCCACCCGGGCGGCCGCCCTGCGCGCACTGTCCGAGAGCGGCACCACCGGCGATCTGTCCGACCGGCTCGGCATCTCCCTCTCCGGCGCCAGCAAGCAGGCCACCGTACTGCGCGAGGCGGGTCTGATCACGACCCTGCGCAACCGTACGACCGCCATGCACACCCTCACGCCGCTGGGCCTGGCGCTCCTGCAGCGGGAGCTGCCCAGCGAGCTCACCAGCTTCCTGGGCGGCCCGACCAACCCGCAGGCGGGTGAGCTGTGGGGCAGCCCGGGGCTTCGCAGCTCTAGGGCATGACCCGTGTCTCGACCACGCGGCCGTCGGCGAGCAGCACCACCGCGTCGGCCCGTTCCAGCGAGGCCAGGCCCTGGGCCGAGGCCACGACGCACAGCCCCTGCCCGTCCACCAGGTCGCGCAGCAAGTCCAGGACCGCCGCCGCGGTGTCGGGCGGAAGCCCGCCGGTGAGGTCGTCGGCGAGCAGCACGTCGGGGCCGTCGGCGACCGCGACCGCAACCGCCGCCAGGCGTTGCCGGCTCTCCGTCAGGTCGGCCACGGGAGTGTCCCGCTCCTCCCAGAGGCCGAGCCGGTGCAGTGCCTCACGCAGCAGCTCCGCCGCCCCGGCCGGCAGCCGGCCGAGCACCGAGGCGAGCGTGCCGACCGCCGCCAGCTGCTCCGCCGCCGGCCGAAGGCCGACGTGCGCGAGCCGGAGGCCCTCGGCGAGACGGACCTCGCCCACCGTCACCTCGTCCAGACCCGCGGCGCACCGCAGGATGCTGGTCCGGTCCTCGGCGGCCGGCCCGGCCAACGCTGTCCAAGTGCCGCTCTCGCACGCGAAAGTGACGTTCTCGATCACATGTCCGGACTCGATGCCCCCGGCTCCGATCGTGCCGACGTGCAACAACTGCAGAGCCGGACACTGGTCAGTCATGGTGATCTCTCTCAACGCTCGGGAGGTAGGTTGTGCCAACGGTCCGCCGTCCCCGTTCCGCTCCGGCGGAGGTGGGCTTTTATCATCCATCTCCGGTTTCTGCCACTCGGCCTGATCAGCATGTTATGGCCTCCGGCGTTGCTGCGCCCATACCCCCTGCCACAGGGAAAGAACTACAGCCTGCTGTAGTGCGCCTTGCGGCCCGGTGTGCTCCGGCCGTCCGGGCCTGGGCGTCGCTGGTGCGGGCCTCGGCCTACCTGCTCGGACAGTTCGGCACCGCGACCATGAGCCTGCCGTCGTTCCTGCTGCTCAGTCACCCGAGCATCCGTCAGGCCTGGGCCGAGTGGCACCGGCAGCGAGCCGGTCGGCTGCTGGGCCGCCCGGTCCACGCGCAGAGCATCGCCCTCCCCCGTCATCTGTCCTGGCTCGCCCTGCACGTCACGGTCGGTCTCGCCGGTGGGATCACTGCGTTCCTCTGCGTCGGCAACGCGTTGCTGCTCCTGGTGACGCTGCCGCTGTGGTGGGCGGTTCCGGCCCGGGACAGCCCCGAGACGGTGCTGGACATCCCGGTGGCCGGCTGGCACGGAGCGGTCACCGGCCCGTCGGTGGGGAGCATCCTGCTCGCCGTCGGCTGTCTGGCACTGCCCGCGCTCGCCACGACCTACGCCCGCCTGACGCTCGCCGTGCTCGCCTGCTCGCGCGCCCAGCAGCTCGCCGACCGGGTGGCCACGCTCACCCGCACCCGCAGTGACGCGCTGGAGGCGCACGGCGCCGAGCTCCGGCGGATCGAGCGCGACCTGCACGACGGCACCCAGGCCCGGCTGGTGGCCGTGGCCATCCGGCTCGCGGTGGCCCGGCGGTGCCTCGACCACGACCTGGCCACCGTCGACCGGATGCTGGCCGAGGCGACCGACGTCAACGAGGAGGCGATGGTCGAGCTGCGCGAGGTGCTCCGCGGCATCTACCCGCCGATCCTCGCCGACCGGGGCCTGCGCGAGGCCCTGCGCACCGTCGCCGCCCGGGGCGGCGTGCCGGTCTCGCTCGACATCGGCGAGCTGCACCGGATCCCGGCCGCCATCGAGGTGGTCGCCTACTTCGTGGTCACCGAGGCGCTGACGAACGTCGCCAAACACAGCCGGGCCACCGAGGTGGAGCTGAGAGTGCGGCGCGTCGCGGACGTGCTGACGGTCGTCGTCACCGACAACGGCGTGGGCGGCGCCCGGGAGAACGGCGGCAGCGGGCTGGCCGGTCTCCGTGGCCGCGCGCAGGCGCTCGACGGCAGCGTCACGATCGTCAGCCCGGCGGGCGGCCCCACCACGATCACCGTGGAGCTGCCGTGCGGGTAGTCATCGCCGAGGACAACGTCCTGCTCGCGACCGGCCTGGAGCTGCTGCTGACCAGCTCCGGGTACGAGGTGGCCGAGGTCGCCGGCGACGCCGAGGGGTTCCTGGCCGCCGTGGACCGGCACCGCCCGGCCGTCACCATCGTCGACGTGCGGCTGCCGCCCCGGTTCCGCGACGAGGGCATCCGGGCCGCGATCGAGGCCCGGCGGGTCCACCCCGGCCTGCCGGTCCTCGTCCTGTCCCAGTACGTGGAGCAGACGTACGCCTCCGAGCTGCTCTCCAGCTCCGGCGGCGGCGTCGGCTACCTGCTCAAGGACCGCATCAGCCGGGTCGACGAGTTCCTGGCCGCCCTCGACCGGGTCGCCACCGGCGGCACGGCGCTCGACCCGGACGTGGTGACGCAGCTGCTCGCCCGGCGGACGCAGCCGCTGTGCACGCTCACCCGGCGGGAGCGGGAGGTCCTGGCACTGATGGCGGAGGGACACGACAACGCCACACTGGCCAGGAAGCTCTCGATCACCGACAACGCCGTGCACAAGCACATCGGGAACATCTTCGCGAAGTTCGAGCTCACCGAGACCGACGCCGGCCACCGGCGGGTCCGCGCCGTACTGACCTACCTGGAAGCGTCCTGACGGCCTCCGCCGGGCGCTACCCCTGCCGGACACAGAGCCGCCCGGTGATCTGCACCCGGTCGACGCCGCCGGTCGCCGGGTCGCGCAGGAACCGCCCGAGGTAGGGCATCGCCGCGCGCGGGCCGCCGTCCGAAGGCGTACGGAAGGAGAGGTCCTCGGCGACCAGCAGCCGGACGGGCTCCGCCCCGGCGACCGACAGCAGGAGTCCGTCGCCGTCGGCCTCGACCCGGCACTCCCAGCCGCCGTTCACGTAGTGCCCCGCGCACTGCGGCGGCGCCGGTGCCGCCGCAGTGTCGCTCATGTCCCGGGGGTGGTCGCCGATCACCAGGCCGGTCTCGCCCAGCCGCCCGACCAGCGACTCCCACAGGCGCGCGCCGGTGCTGCCGTTGGCGGTCAGCGCCACCACCGTCCCGGTCGACGGGTCCGCGCGCAGGTGGCTCCAGGCGCCGTCGCCGGTGCCGTCGTGGCCGAACCAGGCCCCGTACCGCGACCAGCCGGCGCCCCAGCCGGCCGCCAGCCCGAAGGCGTCCACGGCGAACCCCGCCGTGGCGTCCTCGCGCATCGACCGCGCCATCCCGGCGTCGAGCAGGGCCGCCCCCGGGCCGAGGCCCAGGTGCGCGGCCCCGAACACGGCGAGGTCGCGGGCACTGACCCGCAAGCCCGCGGCCGGGTCCTCCAGCGGCGGTACGGACTGCTCCTGGATCGGCCAGGGCCGGACGTCCGGGCGGACGAGATGGCCCAGCGCGGTCGGCGCCGCGGCGTCGTGCCCCAGCGGGCGCAGCAGCATCGCGTCCACGGCCTCCGCCCAACCCAGCCCGGTGATCTCCTCGACCAGGCGGCCCGCGATCAGGTAGCCCGGGTTGGAGTAGGAGAAGACCGTGCCCGGCTCGTGCACGGCCAGCTCGGCGGCGTGGCGGGCGAGCCAGCGGGCGCGGGTGGTGCCGGGCGGCAGCTCGGCGGTGTTGGCCGCCAGGCCGGCGGTGTGGCTGAGCGCCTGCCGGAGCGTGAACTCCGGGCCGGCGCGCAGCTCGCCCAGCTGCTCCGACAGGGGCTCGTCCAGGCCGACTTCGCCGTCGGCGACCAGCAGGGCCGCGAGCGTGGCGGTGAACGGCTTGGTGAGCGACCCGAGCGGGAAGGCCGTCGCGGCCGTCACCGGCCGGCCCGATCCGGCCGCCTCCTCACCGGTCTCCGTGGTGAGGAGGCGGCCGTCGCGCCAGATCGCCAGCTGGGCGCCGGGCACGCCGTGCCGGAGCGCGAGTTCCGTGAGCAGCTCGTTCACCGGGCGTCCTCCGCACCGAGGGCCGGGTCGCACAGGCGGGCGATCGACCGCAGCGCCGCCACGAGTTCGGCGCCGACCCGCTCGATCGTCCCGGGCTCGTGCAGGTCGACCGAGTAGTAGAGGTCGAAGCCGAGCCGGCCGCCCTCGACCGCGCCGACCACCTCCAGCGCCTGCACCACCCGCTCGCGGTCGTCCTGCTCCTCGCCGATCGGGTCGTGGAAGGCGTGGAACAGCGAACGGTCGGCGATCTGGGTGATCTCCTCGGTCTGGCTGTGGTAGTTGAACATCACCGCCGGGGGCGCGTGCTCCGCGAGCGGCGTGCCGGCCCCGGCGAGGTGGCGCAGCGCGCCGTAGCCGAGCCCGTTGCCGGGGACGGCGCGCAGGCTGCGGCGCACCGACCGCACCACGGCGGGCCAGTCGGCCTCGGCGTCCGTCCGTCCGGGCACCTCCAGCGCGACGGGGTAGGAGCTGGTGAACCAGCCGACGGTGCGGGACAGGTCGACGTCGTCGAAGATCTCCTCGCGTCCGTGGCCCTCCATCTCGATCACCAGCCGGTCGTCGCCGGACCAGCGGCACATCGTCCAGCCCAGCGCGGCGAGCAGCACGTCGCTGACCCGGGCCCGGAACCGGCCGGGCGCGACGTGCAGCAGCGCCGCGGTCTCGTCCCGCTCCAGCCGGACCGGCATGATCCGCCGGGAGGACACCACGTTCGGGCCGGGGCCGTCGGTGGGCAGCGGCGTCGGCTCGGGCACCGCCTCCCAGTGCGCGGTCTGGTCGGCGAAGCCGCCGTCGGCCGTGTGCGCCGCGAGCCGGGTGGCCCACTGCCGGAAGGAGGAGGTCTTGGCGCCGAGGTCGACCGCCTCGCCGTCGAGAGCCTGCCGGTACGCGAGGTCCAGGTCGTGGTTGATGACCCGCCAGGACACCGCGTCGATCACCAGGTGGTGCACCGTCAGGTGCAGGTGCGCCCGCCGGTCCGGCCCGAGGTCGAACAGGACGGCCCGCAGCAGCGGGCCGGCCGCCAGGTCGAAGCCCCGGTCGGCGGCCGCGGCGAGCCGGTGCATCACCGGGGGCAGCTCCTCGTCGGGCAGCCCCGAGAGGTCGTGGCGCTCGATCAGCTCGCCGGTCTCGGCGGCGGCGTTGTGCTGCGACCAGCCGCCCTGCTCGTCGCGGGTGAACCGCATCCGCAGCGCGTCGTGGTGCCCGACGACCGCCGCGAGCGCGGCGCGCAGCGCCGCCTCGTCGGCGCCGGCCGCGAGTTCGACGTGGATCGACTGGGCGAAGTGCTGCGGGGCCGTCGTGTTGCGCGCGAAGAAGTCGTGCTGGATGGGAGTGAGCGGCAGCTCACCGGTCTCGGCCTCCTGGGTGGCGGCGATCCGGCGGTCCTGGCCGGCCGCGGCGACGAGCTGCTCGACGGTGGAGTGCCGGAACAGGTCGCTGGAGGAGACCTGCAGCCCCGCCCGGCGGCTCTTGAAGACGACCTGGATGCTGAGGATCGAGTCGCCGCCGAGGTCGAAGAAGTCGTCGGTCACCCCGACCCGCTCCACGCCGAGCACCTCCGCCCAGATCGCGGCCATCGTGCGCTCGTCCTCGGTGCGGGGCTCCACCCGGGCGCGGCCGACGGCCGAGGCCGTGGGCTCCGGCAGGGCGCGGCGGTCGACCTTGCCGTGCGCGGTGAGCGGTATCCCGTCCAGCCGGACGAACGCGGCCGGGACCATGTACTCGGGCAGCCGGGCGGCCAGGTACGAGGTCAGCTCGGCCGGGTCCTGCTCGGAGACGACGTACCCGACCAGGCGTCGGCGGCCCGGCTGGTCCTCGCGGACGACGACGGCCGCCCCCGCCACGTCCGGGTGCCGGGCGAGCGCCTGCTCGATCTCCCCGAGCTCGATGCGGTAGCCGCGCAGCTTCACCTGGTCGTCGCTGCGGCCGACGAACTCGAGCGTGCCGTCCGGGCGCCAGCGCATCAGGTCGCCGGAGCGGTACATCCGGGCGCCGGGCGCGCCGAACAGGTCCGGGAGGAAGCGCTCGGCGGTCAGCGCGGGCCGGTCCCGGTAGCCACGGCACACGCCGTCCCCGGCGAGGTACGCCTCCCCGGTCACGCCCACCGGCACCACCTGGAGGTCCTGGTCGAGCAGGTAGACCCGGGCGTCAGCGGTGGGCCGGCCGATCGAGACGGTCCGTCCGGGCGGCCCGCCGCGCTCGACCGGGAAGCAGGTCGAGGTCACCGAGCACTCGGTCGGCCCGTACTCGTTGATGATCTCCAGGTCGGGCAGCCGGTCGAGCACGCGTGCGCAGTGCGCTGCGGACAGCGCCTCGCCGCCGACCACGACCCTGCGCAGCCCCGCGAGGATGCCCGGGTCGGTGTCGGCGACGGCGTGGAAGAAGCCCGCCGCGAACGAGATGGCCTCCACCTCGTGCTCGGCCAGGAACTTCTCGAGTTCGTCGACCGAGTGGAAGTCGCCGGGCGCCACAGCCAGGCACGCGCCGCTCAGCAGCGCCTGCCACAGCTCGTTCTGCGCGGCGTCGAACGAGATCGACATGTGCTGGACGAGCCGGGTCGCATCGCCGAAGGTGTGCTCACCCTTGGCGCGCACGAGGCGGACGAGGCCACGGTGGGTGACCATGCTCGCCTTGGGCGCGCCGGTCGAGCCGGAGGTGTAGACGAGCACGGCGACGTTGTCCGGCGTGGTGCGCGAGAGCGGTGGCCCGGCGATCGGCCCCGGCCGCAGGTCGTCGACCAGCAGGGTCTCGGCGCCGGTCGGCGGCAGACCGGGCGCGAGCGCGGCGCTGGTCAGCATCACCGGCACGGCCGAGTCGCCGATCAGGAAGGCCAGGCGCTCCGCCGGGTACCCGGGGTCGATCGGCACGTAGGCGCCGCCCGCCTTGAGGACGGCGATCATGGCGGTGATCATCTCGGCGCCGCCCGGCAGGCAGATCCCCACCGGCACCTCCGGGCCGACACCCCGCCCGGCCAGCTCGTGGGCCAGCCGGTCGGCGCGGGCGTCCAGCTCGGCGTACGTGAGCCGGGTGTCGCCGGCCACGATCGCGGGCCGGTCCGGGTGCTCGCGCGCGACCTCCGCGAAGAGCTCGTGCAGGCACCGCTCGGGGTAGCCGGACGGGGTGCCGTTGAACTCCACGACCAGCCGGTCGAGCTCGGCGCCACGGACCAGCGGCAGGTCCCGCAGGGTGGTGCCGGGCGGCGCCACCATCGCGTCCAGGAGGCCGAGCAGATGGTCGGCGAAGCGAGCCGCAGTGGCGTCGTCGAAGAGACGCGGGTCGTAGCCGAGCCGCATGTGAAGCCCGTCCACCAGGTGCGCCACGCAGGTGAGCGGGAAGTTCGACGTCTCCAGGCCCGCCAGCGACCGCACCCCCAGCCCGTGGCGCTCGGCGGCGTGCTCGTCGTACGGGAAGTTCTCGAAGACCACGCAGCTGTCGAAGAGGTCGGTGCCCGCCGGGACGGCGGCCCAGTGCCGCACCTGGGCGAGCGAGACGTACTCGTACTGGCGGCCGTCGACCTGCTGCTCCTGGATCTCGCGAAGCCAGGCGCGCAGGTCGCTGCCGGGCGAGACGGTCAGCCGGGCGGGCAGGGTGTTGATGAACAGGCCGACCATGTCGTCCGAGCCCGGCAGGTCGGCGGGCCGGCCGCCGACCGTGGTGCCGAAGCAGACCTGCCGGTCGCCGCTGTAACGGGACAGCAGCAGCGCCCAGGCGCCCTGGATCAGGGTGTTGACGGTGACTCTGGCCTCCCGGGCGAAGCCCTCCAGCCGAGCGGTCTCCGCCGCCGTGAGCACGAGGTCGAGGTGGCCGGTGTCGCGGGACTGGTGCGAGCGCATCGGCACCCGGTCGAAGGACAGCGCGGTGGGGCCGGAGAACCCGGCCAGCAGGCCGGTCCAGTACTCCTGCGCGGCGGCGGTGTCCTGCTCGCCGAGCCAGCGCACGTACTCGCGGAACGGCCGGCGCGGGCGCGGCGCGGCGGTCTGGCGCCCGCTGAGCGCGGCGTGCTCCGCGAAGACCTCGCCGAGCACGTCGGCGAAGCTCCAGCCGTCGAGCAGCAGGTGGTGCGAGGAGCAGCGCAGGTGGACGGTGGACGCGCCGAGCCGGGCCAGGTGCAGCCGCAGCAGCGGTGGCCGGGCGAGGTCGAGCGGTTCGCCCGGGGTCTCGGCCAGCAGGCGGATGCGCTCCTGCTGCTGAGCCTCGGTCAGCTCCGACCAGTCCTCGACGACGACCGGCACGGTCGCGTCCCGGTGGACCACCTGGAGGGGTCGGCCGCTCTCGGCCTCGGCGATCGCGGTGCGCAGCACGGGCGTGCGGTCGACGACCCGCTGCCACGCCTCGGCCAGCAGGGCGGGGTCGGTGACGCCGTCGAGGACGAGCCCGAGGTGGGTGAAGTAGATGTCGTCCTCGTGCGCGTCGAGCGAGTGGAAGAGCAGGCCGCTCTGCATCGGCGTGAGCGGGTAGACGTCCTCGACCGTGCGGCCGTCCCCGGCGATCCGGTCGACACCGGCCTGGTCGAGCCCGGCGAGCGGGAAGTCGGACGGGGTGCAGCCGCCGGCCTGGGCGCAGTGCGCCACGATCTCGGCGAGCGCGCCGGTGAACCGGGCCGCGAGGGCCGCGATCGTCGCCTCGTCGTGCAGCGCGGCCGAGTACTCCCAGGAGAACTCGAGTCGGCCCTCGCGGACCATCCCGGTGACTTCCAGGAGGTTCGGGCGGGCCAGGTCGGCGCTGCGGTCGGGGGCCGGGCTCGGCTGCCAGCCGCGCAGCAGGCCGTCGCCGGTGGCCACGTCGAAGTGGCCGTGGTAGTTGAAGCCGATCCGGCAGCGGCCGCCGCCCAGCCCGGCGCCGTCGGTCAGGTAGCGCAGGGCGCCGTAGCCGATGCCGGCCTCGGGGACGGCGCGCAGGGTCTCCTTGACGGCCTTGAGCCGGGTGCCCCAGTCTTCGCCCGGCACGGGCAGCACGACCGGGAAGAGCGTGGTGAACCAGCCCGCCGTGCGGGACAGGTCGATGTCGTCGAAGAGGTTCTCCCGGCCGTGGCCCTCCAGCTCGACCGCGACGGCGTCGCCGCCGGTCCAGTCGGCCAGCGCCGCCGCGAGCGCGGTCAGCAGCACGTCGTTGACCTGGGTGCGGTACGCCGCCGGGACGTCCCGCAGCAGTGCGCGGGTCAGCTCGGCGTCGAGACCGGCCTCGACGGTGCGGGCGTCCACGAGCGTGTCCGGCGCCGTGCGGTCGACCGGCAGCGGCGGGCAGGCGGCGGAGGCGGCCTCGACGGCCTGCCAGTAAGGCCGCTCGCCGTCGAAGCGACCGGCTCCGGCCGCCTCGGTCAGCCGCTGCGACCACTCCCGGAAGCCGGTGGACTTCTCCGGCAGGCCGACTCGCAGGCCCTGCGCCGCCTGCCCGTAGGCGAGCTCCAGGTCGGAGAGCAGCACCCGCCAGGTGACCCCGTCGACGACGAGGTGGTGCACCGTGAGGAACAGCCGGTCGGGCTCGGGCGCGCCGGTGAGGAGCACCGCGCCGAGCAGCGGCCCGGCGTCGAGTCGGAAGCCGGTCTGGGCGGCCGTGACCGCCTCGCGGACGGCCTGCTCGCGGGCGGCCGGGTCGAGGCCGGCCAGGTCGACCCGGCGCAGCGGCTCGCCCGTCTCGGCGGTCGCACAGTGCTGGCGCCAGGCGCCGTCGGTGCGGACGGCGCGCAGCCGCAGCGCGTCGTGGTGGTCGAGCAGCGCCGTCACCGCCGTGCGCAGGGCGGCCGGGTCGGTGCCGGGCGCGAGCTCGACGAACATCGACTGGTTGAAGTGCCGGGCGCCCTCCGGGTACTGCTCGAAGTACCAGCGCTGCACCGGGGTGAGCGGCACCTCGCCGACCGCGCTGGTGGCCGGCTGCGGCGCCGCCTGCTCCTCCGTCCGGACGACGGCGGCCAGGTCGGCGACGGTCTGGTGCAGGAAGATCTGCTTGGCGGTCAGCCGCAGGCCGGCCCGCCGGGCCTTCGACACCACCTGAAGGCCGACGATCGAGTCGCCGCCGAGCTCGAAGAAGTTGTCGGTGACGCCGACCGTGCCGGGCTGGAGGCCCAGCACCTCGGCCCAGATCGCCGCGAGCTCGGCCTCGGTGCCGTTGCGCGGCGGTACGTGGTCCCGGGTGGCGTGGTCGGTGGCCGCCGGGAGCGCCTTGCGGTCGAGCGTGCCGCTCGGGGTCATCGGCAGCCCGTCGAGGACAACGAGCGCGGAGGGGATGGCCGGGTCGGGCACGATCCCGGCGAGGAAGGCGCGCAGCTCGGTGAGGGTGGGCGCGGCGCCGTCCGCGACCAGGTAGCCGACCAGCCGGTCGCGGCCCGCCTGGTCGGGCCGCACCGCGGCGGCGGCCGCCGTGATGCCGGGGTGGCGCAGCAGGGCGGCCTCGACCTCGCCGAGCTCCACCCGGAAGCCGCGGATCTTGACCTGGTCGTCCGCGCGGCCCAGGTACTCCAGGTTCCCGTCGGGCCGCAGGCGGCCGATGTCGCCGGTGCGGTAGAGCCGCCCGTCGCTGAACGGGTCGTCGATGAAGCGCTGGGCGGTGAGCTCGGGCCGGTTCCAGTAGCCCTGCGCGACGCCGCCGCCGCCGATGCAGATCTCGCCGGGCACGCCGACCGGGACGGGGCGCAGCCGGTGGTCGAGCACGTACGTGCGGGTGTTGCTCAGCGGCCGCCCGATCGGCACCACCGCCGTGCCGACCGGCTCGCCGGCCCGCAGCTGGTACGTCGTGGAGTCCACGGTGGTCTCGGTGGCGCCGTAGTTGTTGGTGACGACGGCCTCGGGCGGGAGCACCTCCAGGGTGGCGGCCGCGTCGTCGGCCAGCCACGCCTCCGAGCCGACGGCGAGGACGCGCAGCGAGTCCGCCCGGCTGCCCGTCCAGGACAGCTCCTGGGCGACGGCCTTGGCCAGCGACGGGGTGGTCACCAGCAGTTGGGGCCGGGTCTCGGTGATCAGCGCGGCGAGCGCGGGCGGGTCGGCGATCACCTCGGCCGGGCAGATCACCATCTCGCCGCCGTACATCGCGGACATCAGGAAGTCGCCGAGGAAGAGGTCGACGGCGAGGCTGGACACCGACAGGGAGCGGCCGGCCAGCCCGGTCAGGCCGTAGCGGTCGTCCCAGGCGTGCATCATGTGGGTCGCGTTGCGGTGGCTGACCATCACGCCCTTGGGGCGGCCGGTCGAGCCGGAGGTGTAGACGACGTACGCGAGGTCGTCCGGCCCGGCGGCCGTGACGGGCGGCGTGGCGGGGTGGCGGGCGATCGCGTCCTGGTCGGTGTCGAGCCGGATCGTGACCCAGTCACCCTCGCCCACCGCCGCCGAGTCGGTTATCAGCACCGGGGCGGCGGCGTCGCCGAGCAGCATCGCCAGCCGCTGTTCGGGGTGCTCGGGGTCCAGCGGCACGAACGCGCCACCGGCCTTGAGCACGGCCAGCAGCGCGACCATCGCGTCCACGCCCCGGTCGAGGCAGACGCCGGTCAGCACGCCCGGCCGGACACCGGCCGCGACCAGGTGGTGCGCGAGCCGGTTGGAGCGCTCGGCCAGCTCGGCGAAGGTGAGCCGCCGGCTGCTGTCGCTCACCGCGACGGAGTCGGGTGTCCGGGCCGCCTGCTCGTCGAAGATCCGGTGCAGGGTCCGCGCGTCCGGCGCGGCGACGGGCGGGGACTGCCAGTCGGCGGTGAGCGTGCGCAGCTCGTCGGCCGGGAGCATGGACAGCCCGGCGAGCGGCGCCTCGGGCCGGTCGGTCACCGCGCGCAGCAGGGTGACGAGGTGGCCGCCGAGCCGCTCGACGGTCGCCCGGTCGAACAGGTCGGTGCTGTACTCGAGGTAGCAGACGAGCGAGGAGGCGTCCTCGTAGAAGTCGAAGGTGAGGTCCAGCTTCGCGACGTCGACCGGCGGCTGGATCTCGGTGACGTCCAGCCCGTGGAAAGCCGGCAGCGTGTCGGCCATGTTCTGCAGGTTGACCATCACCTGCACCAGCGGCGGCCGGGAGGCGTCCCGGTCGAGCCGCAGGGTGTCGACGAGGCGCTGGAAGGGCACGTCGTCGTGGGCGAAGGCGTCGAGCAGGCCGGTGCGCACCCGGCCGAGCAGCTCGGTGAAGGACAGCGACTCCTCCACCTGGGAGCGCAGCACCACGGTGTTGATGAAGAAGCCGATCAGGTTCTCCAGCTCGGGCCTCGGGCGGCCGAGGGTGACGGTGCCGACCGCCACGTCGGGTTCGCCGCAGTACCGGGCCAGCAGCACCTTCGTGGCGGTGACCAGGGCCATGAACAGCGTCGCGTCGCGCCCACGGCTCAGCTCCCGCAGCCGGCCCAGCACGTCGGCGGGGATCTCCAGCGGCAGGGTCGCGCCCGCGGGCGTCCGGACGGCCGGCCGGGGCCGGTCGGTGGGCAGGTCGGCCGTGCGCATCCCGGCGAGCCGGTCGCGCCAGTAGCCGAGGTGCTCGTCGAGGGTGGCGGCTTGCTCGCGCTCCCAGACGGCGAAGTCGGCGTACTGCAGGGGCAGCGGCGGCAGGTCGGCCGCGACGCCGCCGACGGCCGCGTCGTAGGCGGCGGCCAGCTCGCCGAGCAGCTGGCCGGTCGACCAGCCGTCGCAGACGATGTGGTGCATGGCCAGCACGAGCACGTGCTCGTGGGCGCCGACGCGCAGCAGGGTGGCCCGCAGCAGCGGGCCCCGGCGCAGGTCGAAGGGGGTGTTCAGCTCCGCCGCGAGGAAGCGCTCGACCGTGAGCGCGGCGTCGGGCCCCGACACGTCGACGGTCGGCAGCGGCCGGTCGGCGGGCTCGTGCACGACCTGGACACCCCGGCCGTCGACCGCGTCGAAGGTGGTGCGCAGCGTCTCGTGCCGGTGCACGACCTGGTCGAGTGCGGCGCCGAGCGCGGTGGTGTCGAGCTCGCCGCGCAGCCGCAGCGCGCGCAGCGCGTTGTACTCGGCGCTGTCCGGCTCCAGCTCGGCCAGGAACCAGAGCCGTTCCTGCGCCGAGGACATCGGCGGCAGGGCGCCGCGGGGGGCGGTGGGGATCGGCTGGTCCACGGGCGCGGACTCGCCGGCCAGGCGGCGCAGCAGCTCCGCCCGGAGGTGTGCCGGTACGGACGCGAACTTCTCGTCGGACTGGGTCATCTGCGTTCCTTCCTGGGTCAGATCCGGCCGGGCGCTTCGGCACCGGAGAGGGCGGTCAGGCTTGCGAGGATGCGCTCCTCGACGACCCCGGCGAGGTCGCTCACGCGGCGGTGCTCGAACAGGTCCCTCGGGGAGACCGGCACGCCGAACGCGGTGCGCATCCGGACGGCCAGGCGGATCGCGTTGATCGAGTCCCCGCCGAGGTCGAAGAAGCTGTCGTACGCGCCCACCCGGGGCACGTCCAGCACCTCGCCCCAGATCCGGCAGAGGGCCTGCTCGGTCGGGTTGGCCGGCGCCACGTACGAGTCCTCGTCCGGGCGGGTCTGCGCCACCGGCAGCGCCGCCCGGTCGAGCTTGCCGTTGCGGTTGATCGGCAGCGCCGTCAGCGACACCACGGCGGCCGGGACCATGTAGGCGGGCACGTGCCGGGCGACGTGGGCGCGCAGCTCGTCGGCGGTCGGCGTGCCGGTGCGCGGCACCACGTACGCGACGAGCCGCTTGCCCGCCCCGTCGGCCTGGACGACGACGGCGGCCTCGGCCACCGCCTCGTGCCGCAGCAGCACGTTCTCGACCTCGCGCGGCTCCACCCGGAAGCCGCGGATCTTGACCTGGTCGTCCGCCCGGCCGGCGAACTCCAGCAGGCCGTCCTGCCGCCAGCGGACCAGGTCGCCGGTGCGGTACAGCCGGGTGCCCGGCCCGCCGAACGGGTCGGCGACGAAGCGCTCCGCCGTCAGGTCCGGCCGCCCGACGTAGCCCCGGCCCACGCCGGCGCCGCCGAGGTAGAGCTCCCCGGTGACGCCGGGCGGCACCGGGCGCAGCCGGTCGTCCAGGACGTGGACGCTGGTGTTGGGGATCGGTCTGCCGATCGGGACGTTGTCGTACCGGGCGCCGGGCTCCACGGCGAACAGCGTCGCGGCGACGGCGCACTCGCTGGGGCCGTAGCCGTTGAGCAGACGGCGGCCGGGTGACCACGCGGCGGCGACGTCCGGGGTGAGCACCTCGCCGCCGCACAGGATGGACTCGAGGTGCGGCAGCGCCGCCGGGTCGAGCACCGGCAGCACGGTCGGCGCCCCGGTGACGGCGGTGACGTCGGCCTCGCGCAGCTGCTCGATCAGTTCGGCGCCGCTGTACGTCCCGGTGGTCACCGGGGCGACCAGCGTGGCGCCGCCCGCGAGCGTGCTGAGCAGGACGAGCGAGGCGGCGTCGAAGCTCATCGGGGCGAGCTGGTAGATCCGGCTGCCGGGGCGCACGTGCAGCGGGGTGACCGCCTCGATGGTGTTGACCATGGACCGGTGCTCGACCATGGTGCCCTTGGGCTTCCCGGTCGAGCCGGAGGTGTAGACGGTGTAGACCAGATCGCGGGGGCTGCCGTGGTCGGCCGGAGCGGTCGCCGGGCGGGCCGCGACGGCCTGCCAGTCCTCGTCGAGCAGGACGAGCGGGGTCGTGGTGCCCGCGAAGACGTCGCGGTGACGGGCGTGGGTGAGCACCACCGCCGGGCGCGCCTCGTCCAGGATCGCGGCGGCGCGCTGGGCGGGGTAGTCGGGGTCGATCGGCACGTACGCGCCACCGGCCTTGAGCGTGCCGAGGACGCCGACGACCAAGTCCGGGCCGCGCTCGACGGAGACCGCGACGAGCACGTCCGGGCCGACGCCGAGGGCGGCCAGGTGGTGGGCGAGCCGGTTGGAGCGCTCCTCGACCTCCGCGTAGCTGAGCCGCTGGTCGCCGCGCTCGACGGCGACGGCGTCCGGCCGTCGGGCGGCGCTCTCGCTGATGAGCTGGTGCACCCGCCGCTCGACGGAGTACTCGGAGGGAGCGGCCACGCCCCACTCGCCGAGGATGAGCTCCCGCTCGGCGCCGGTCAGCGCGGTCACGTCGCCGACGCTCGGCGCGGACTCGTCGGCCAGCCCGTCCAGCACCGTGACCAGCCGCGCGGCGACCCGCTCCACGGTGTCCGGCTCGAAGACCGTCTCGTCGTAGAGCAGCCGCATGACCAGCGACTCGCCGGGGAAGACGCTCAGCGCCAGGGGGTAGTTGGTGGCGAACTCGACGTCGAAGGCGCGGACCACCGCGCGGTCGAACGGGTAGTTCTGGAAGACCACGGCCGTGTGGAACAGCGCGGCCCCGGGTGCCACGTCGGCGAAGGACTGCACGCGGTTCAGCGGGGCGTAGCCGAACTCGCGTGCCACGGCCTGTTCGCGCTGCAACTCCGCGAGCCAGGGCCGGGTCTGCTCCTCGTCACCGACCCGGACCCGGACGGGCTGGGTGTTGATCATCATGCCGACCATCGACTCGATGCCGGGCAGCTCGGCCGGCCGCACCGACATGCTGGTGCCGAAGCAGACGTCGCGCTCGCCGCTCAGGCGCGCCAGCAGGATCGCCCACGCCCCCTGGATCAGCGTGTTGGTGGTCAGCCCGGTGCGCCGCGCGTACGCCGAGACCCGCGCGGCCGTCTCCGCCGGGACGGTCAGCTGCACCGACCGCCTGGCCGTGGGCCGGTGGCCCTCGGCCGGCTGCCGGTCGCCGGGCACGGCCACCGGGGTGGTGAAGCCGGCCATCCGGCCGCGCCAGTACTCGTCGGCGGCGGTCAGGTCCTGGCCCGCGAGCCAGCGGACGAAGTCCTGGAACGGTGGCCGGGCCGGCACCGGCTGGCCCCGGTACCCGTCGATCACGTCCTGCAGCAGCTCGGCGGAGCTCCATCCGTCGGTGAGCACGTGGTGCATCGTCCAGACCAGCTCGACGGTGTCCGGGCCGAGCCGCACGACCGTGACGCGGCTGAGCGGCGCCCGGGTGAGGTCGATCCCGGCGGCGCGGTCGGCGTCCAGCAGCTCCCGCAGCCGCACGGCGCGCTCCGCCTCCGGCAGGGCGCTCCAGTCGAGTTGGACGACCGGCAGCGTGACCTCCTCCCGGACGACCTGCTCGGGCTCCTCGACATCGGCCCAGCGCAGCTCGGTCCGCAGCACCGCGTGCCGCCGGGTGGCCTGCTGCCAGGCCTCGCCGAGGCGGCCGGGGTCGGTGACGTCGCCGAGCCGGACGACGAACTGCACCAGGTGCAGCGCCGGGTCGTCGAGCATGAGGGTGTCGAAGAGCATGCCGCTCTGCATCGAGGTCAGCGGGTAACTGCCCGCCTGCGGCGCCGCGTTCGGGGCCGCAGGGGCCTCGGCGAGCCGCGTCGCCGTGCCGGCCAGCGCCTCGACCGTCGGGTGGGCGAAGACGTCGGCCGTGCTCAGCACCAGCCCCTTGGTCCGGGCCCGCGCGACAATCTTCATGGTCAGCACCGAGTCGCCGCCGAGGGCGAAGAAGTCGTCCCGGGTGCCGACGCGTTCGACGCCGAGCGTCTCGGCCCAGATCGCGGCGAGCTCGCGCTCGGTGTCGGTGCTCGGCTCGCGGTGGGCCTCCGCGTCGGCCGGGGGCTCGGGCAGCGCGGGCCGGTCCACCTTGCCGTTCGCGTTGATCGGCAGCCGGTCCATCCAGACGATCCGCGCGGGCACCATGTAGGCCGGAAGGCGCTCGGCCAGCCGGCCGAGCAGCTCCCGCTCCGCGAGCGGCTGCGGCCCCGTCGGGTAGGCGACGATGCTGCGCGTCGGGCCGCTCTCGCGCACCAGCACGACGACGTCGGTGACGCCGGAGCAGCCGCGCAGCGCGGCCTCGATCTCGCCGAGCTCGATCCGGAACCCCCGGATCTTGACCTGGTGGTCGGTGCGGCCGAGGAACTCGATCAGCCTGTCCTCCGTCAGCCGCACCCGGTCGCCGGTGCGGTAGAGGCGGTCGCCGGGCGTGAACGGGTTGGCGACGAAGCGCTCGGCGGTCAGCGCGGGGCGTTCGAAGTAGCCCCGGCCGGTACCGTCACCGGCCAGGTACAGCTCGCCGACACCGCCCGGCTCCACGGCCCGCAGCAGCTCGTCGAGCACGTACGCCTCGGTGTCCTCCAGGGCCGTGCCGATCACCGTCGACCGGGTGCGCGCGTCCTCCGGCGTCATCCGGTGCGCGGTGGCCAGCACCGTGCACTCGGTCGGGCCGTACACGTTGATGAAGGTGATGTCCGGGCAGGCGCGCTGCATCAGCTCGATGGCGGTCGCCGACAGCACCTCGCCGCCGGCCCAGACCTCGCGCACCCCCGCGAAGCAGCCGGGGCTCTCCTCGGCGAAGAGCCGGAACAGCGCCGAGGTCAGGAAGACCGCGTCGAAGCCGTGCTCGGCGATGAGCCCGGCCAGCACCGGCGCGGTCAACTCGGCGGGCCCGATGACGACCCGGCCGCCGTTGAGCAGCGGCAGCCAGATCTCGAAGGTGGAGGCGTCGAACGCGATCGGCGCGTTGAACAGCGCAGCCCGGCCGAAGGCGGCCCGGACGTGGCGTTCCCCGGCCAGCGCCACGATGTTGCGGTGGGTGATGGAGACGCCCTTGGGGCGGCCGGTCGAGCCCGAGGTGTGGATGATGTAGGCGAGCTGCTCCTCGTCGACGACCACCTGCGGGGCGTCCGGGCGTCGGCCCTGGCCGGCACCGTCCACACCGTCCGCGCCGTCCACCACGAGGACCGGCGGCCCGGCGGTCGCCGCCCGGTCGGCGGTCGAACGGTCGGCGATCAGCACGACCGCAGCCGTCTCGGCGAGCATCCAGCGGACCCGGTCCTCGGGGTAGCTCTCGTGCAGCGGCACGTAGACCCCGCCCGCCTTGAGCACGGCGAGCATGGCGACGACGGTCTCCGGCGAGTGGCCCGAGCGGCCCATCAGCATGCCGACCCGCGACTCGGTGGTCACCCCCGCGGCGACCAGGCGGTGGGCCAGGTGGTTGGCGCGCTCGTCCAACTCGGCGTACGTGACGGTCTCGTCGGCGTCGACGAGCGCGGGCGCGTCGGGGGCCCGCCGGGCGTGCGCGGCGACGACGTGGTGGACGGCCCGGCTCGCCGGGTTGGCGGGTGTGTTGTCAAAACCGTGGGACATGCTCGGCCCTCCACTGGTGACGCGTGGCGCGCGGATCTGTCGGCGGTCGAGCTTCGCCTGCGAAGGCCTACCGGCTCCACGTTCTTGAGCGGTGAGGAAAGCGGTGAGGAAGCGGGGCCCACGGGGGTACGAAAAACAGGTGAGGCGTGGCCGGAGCCACGCCTCACCTGCGAAAGCGGCCGGACGTCACCGGCCCTGCGTCACCGGCACTGCTACCGCGAGATCGCCTCCACGGCCGGGGGACGCAGTGCGAGCCGGGCCGGCACCATCACGGCGGGCCAGGCGATCAGCGCGGCCGCGACCACGATGCCGAGATAGGTCAGCGGCGGGATGGACGGGAACACCGTGTGCCGGATCGCGTAGCTCATCCCGACCAGCGACGGCAGCGCGGCGACCGTGCCGACGACGATCGCGCAGAGCACGATGATGCCCGCCTCCTGACGCATCATCGACTGGACCTGGCTGGTGCGGGTGCCGACCAGGCGCAGCAGGGCGAACTCGCCGCGTCTGGAGATCGTCGCCATGACCAGCGTGTTGACGACGGCGATGCCGAGGTAGCCCAGCAGTACGGCGTTCAGCACCAGGCTGATCCCGTTGTCGGCGCTGTCGGTCGGTGCGACCGTGACGGCCTCGGCGTCGTGCAGGCCCACCGTCGGGTACGGCTTCAGCGCCGCTGCCAGGTCCGCCTTCGGGTCGGAGTTCACCATCAGCCACTGGTCGAGGTGGTCGGTGGTGTGTGCGAGGACGACGTCGTGCGGCAGCGTGACGTCGCCGAAGCCGAGCCCGTTCTCGTAGACCGCGACCACCTTGGCCTTCTCGACGGTGCCGTCGCCGAGGTGCACGTCGACGCTGCCGCCGACGTCGGCGCCGACCGTGCCGGAGACGAGCCGGCTGAGCGCGACCGTGGGCCCGGTGAGGGCGCTCAGGTCGCCGCGCAGCACGTCCAGTCTCATGGTGTCCGGCACGGCCGCGGGGTCGACGCCCTGCGCCGTGGAGACCCGGTACTGGATGGCGTCGCCGTCGGGCCAGGTGAGGATCGTCGAGGTCCGGGCGACCGGGCCGACCGTGCGGACGCCGGGGACGCCGCGCAGCACGTCGGCCAGCTCGGGTGAGATCCCCGCGCTGTCGGAGGTCACCACGTGGTCGGCGATCACGCCGTCGACGACCTGGTCGTGCGCGGTCGCGGCGAGCGTCGTGGCGCTGAAGAGCTGGGCGGACGCCATGGTCACGCCCATGATCAGCGGGGTCGTGGCGGAGGCCAGCCGGCGCGCCCGAGCCCTGGAGTTGGCGACGGCCAGGAACCAGGTGACACCGCCTGCACGGCGACGGCTGAGCAGCGCCGCTACGCCGCCGAACAGCTTCGGCCCGAGCAGGCCGACGGCGATCACCAGCACCAGGGCGGAGCTGGCGGCGCCGTCGATGGCCGACTCGCCGGGCAGCGCGATCGGCAGCACGATCGCGACGGCCAGGCCGCCGAGCACGAGCAGCACGCCGATCGTGAGCCGGACCCAGCCGAGCTTCTTCGGCTCCACGGCCACGTCGCCGAGCGCCTCGACCGGGCTGACCTTCGCGGCCCGCCGGGCCGCGAGCCAGCCGCCGATCCGGGCGGCGAGGACGCAGACCAGCACCGCGAACAGCACCGGCAGCGGCGTCGTCACCAGGGAGAACCCGGGCGGCAGCGCGCCGACCGCCGTGAACACGCTGTGCAGCAGCGAAGCGAGCAGGATGCCGGGGACGGCGCCGAGCACGGCGCCCATCCCGCCGACGATCACGGCCTCGCCGCCGATCATGCGCAGCACCTGCCGGGGGGTGGCGCCGACGGCCCGCAGCAGGGCCAGCTCACGGCGGCGCTGCTGCACCGACAGGGCCAGAGTGCCGGAGACCACGATGACCACGAGCAGGATCATGGTGGCGCCGAACGCACTGGCCACCTCGACGACGAACGACCGCATCTGCCCGACGTCGAGCGTCTCGACATCGCTGCGGTCGTCGCCGGTGTAGGTGGCCGCCCCGGGCACGGCCTTGTTGATCCGGTCGGCGAGGTCACCGGGGTCGGTCCCCTTCGCGGCCAGCACACCGACCGCGTCGATCCTGTCGGTCGTGCCGTAGAGCTGCGCCGCCCGGTCGTCGGTGAAGAACACCGCCGACTGCCGGTCGAACGAGACCGAGGGCTCGGCGACGCCGCTGACCCGGTACGACCCCGGTGCCGACCCGGCCACCAGCGTGACGGTGTCCCCTGCGCTGACCCCGGCCCGCCGGGCGAGGTCGCTGTCGAGCACGACGTCGTCGGCCGCCTGCGGCGCACTGCCCGCGCGCAGCGTGAACGGCGCCAGCACCGAGGCGGACCAGCCGTGCCCGTACACGGGCGGGCCGTCCAGGACGGCGGCCTTCTTGAGGACGCTCATCCGGACGCTGATGTCCCCGACCGCGTGCTCGACGCCCTTGACCGCGGCGACCTTGGCGACCGTGTCGGCGGGCAGTCTGACCCGCTCGGAGAGCCTCGGGTCGTTGTCGCCCTCGACGGGCATGGCCTGGTAGCCGCCGACGACCACGGCCGCCCGCGCGTACCGCTCGGCCGGGACGCCCGAGCTGATGCCGGTCTCCAGCAGCACACCGCAGGCGGTGATCACGGCGGAGCCGACCGCGACGGCGATCAGCACCGCCGCGAAGCTGCCCTTGCGGCCACGGATCGTGCTCCAGGCCAGCGAGAGGTTCTGGCGCGAGAGCGTGCGGACCTTCTTCTTCGCGACCCTGGCGGCGAGCTTGGCGGCCTTCTTGTCGGCCTTCTTCGCCGCCTTCCTGGCGGCCCGCTTGCTGAGCTTCGGTCCCACCGGCGGATCCGCCGTCTTGGCGTCGCTCCTGCGGCTCACCACTCACCCAGCCTGGTCATCCGGTCGGCCACCTTGTCCGGCGTCGGCCCGATGAGCTCGCCGGCCAGCCGACCGTCGGCCAGGAAGGTCACCGAGTCCGCGTGCGAGGCGGCGACCGGGTCGTGGGTCACCATCACGACGGTCTGGCCGGCCCGGTCGACGACCCCCCGCAGCAGTTGCAGGATCTGCTTGCCGCTACGGGTGTCGAGCGCGCCCGTCGGCTCGTCGGCGAAGATCACGTCGGGCCCCGTGATGAGGGCGCGGGCGATGGCCACCCGCTGCCGCTGACCGCCGGAGAGCTGCCCGGGGTAGCGGTCCTCCATGTCGGCGAGCCCGACGTTCGCCAGCTCGGTGCGCACCCGGTCGAGGGGCACCGGGCCACCGCCCAGCCGGAACGGCAGGCCCACGTTGTCGGCGATGGTGAGCGAGTCCAGCAGGTTGTACGCCTGGAAGACGAACCCGACCCGCTCCCGGCGGATCTCGGTGAGCTGCTCCTCGTCCAGGCCGGCCAGCCGGGTGTCGCCGAGGACGACACCGCCCTTCGTGGGCTTGTCCAGACCCGCCGAACAGTGCAGGAACGTGCTCTTACCCGAGCCCGAGGGCCCCATGATCGCGACGAATGTCCCGCGCGGTACGCCTATCGTCACGTCGTCCAAGGCCGTTACCGCATTACGCCCGGAACCGTAGATTTTTGTCACGGATTCCAATAAGAGAGCATACCTATTAGTCACTGCTCACCCTTCCCCACTTTGCGGGGAACGCTACCGCCTGACGCCGTACCCGATCAACCCGTCTCCAGCGGAAGACGATCTTCAACTCCGCGTCGAGGACCCGCCGGCAATAGCTCCCACCTGCGCTCTTTTCTTCGGGTCCGACCCAGCGGATCTCCTGACCAGATCTTGACCTCCGGCAGGTGAACTTCTGGGGCCGGCCCGAACACCCCAGCGACGCCCTGACCGACCGTCAGGTCACGTCCGCGCCAGGCCATCCCCGCCCGGAGGCCCCCGAGCAGCCCGGGAAGCGGCTCCGAGCTGGGGGTTTCACTCTGCGGTCAACAAGATGGCCGCTCGGTCGCGCACACCGGAATACTTCTCGACGAACCAGGGGCCCTTTACCACCGGGTAATCATGCGAACAATGATTCCCGCGAATCCGGAAAAGCGCCCGCCCTGCAGGCTTATTCGCAGCTCCGGTCGACCGTGTTCGATCTCCCCGGGTCGGTCCGCACCTGGCCACGCGGGCCGTACCGACGATGCCGAGCCCGTGCTCCCCCGGTTCACCTTCTGTTGACAGATGTCACCCGATTCCTATCCCGGCGCCCGAGCGCCGGTGAGTCCCGGCGCCCGCCGTGGCTCCAAGCACACGCCTGACACTCACACGAGAGGTGCTTGTGAACAGAATTCAGCCGACGGTCTCCGCTGAGAACCTGACCCAGTTCGAGACCCTCGCCCTCGACAGTTCGATGAACCTCGCCGACGGGCACGCCCGCCAGCAACTCACCTCCGCGCAGAGCAAGATCGTCGCCGAGCTGCCGGACATGTGGGCCGAGGCCATCATGCGCCCGGTCTCCGAGATCGAGCAGGAGGCCGCCGAGTCGTTCTTCGGCATGCTCGGCCAGCACAGCCACCCCTTCGCCGCCGGGCGAACGCTGAGCTGCTACTCGTCCTCGCTGGCCATGGAGATCCTCGCCCGCTCGCTGGTCACCACCTCCGACGCGATCGCGCTGCTCCACCCCACGTTCGACAACATCCCCGACATCCTGGCCGGGGTCGGCCTGAAGCTCATCCCGGTGGAGGAGGAGCAGGCCCACGACGACGACCTGCCGGCCGAGCTGCTCGAACAGGTCGGCTGCGTCTTCATCACCACGCCGAACAACCCCACCGGGCGGGTGATGACCGAGGCCCGCCTGCGCAGGCTCGCCGAGCAGTGCGCCGAGTACAACGTCGTGCTGGCGCTGGACACCTCGTTCCGCGGCTTCGACACCGCCGCGCAGTTCGACCACTACGCCGTGCTCGAGGCCAGCGGCTGCCGCTGGGTGGTCATCGAGGACACCGGCAAGCTCTGGCCCACCCTCGAACTCAAGATCGGCTGGCTGGCCCGCTCGGCCAACGTGGACCTGCCGATCGAGAAGATCCACTCGGACATCCTGCTCGGCACCTCGCCGCTGATCCTGCTCATGGTGAAGCGGTTCTCCGACGACGGGGCGGACGGCGGCCTCGCCGAGCTGCACCGCACGATCGCCGAGCACCGGGCCCTCGTACGCGCCGAGCTCGCAGGCGTGCCCGACATCAGCTTCGTCGACGAGCAGGCCCGGGTCAGCGTCGAGCGCCTGCACGTCGGCTCGCGGATGGGCATGGACGTCTGGTCGGCCGTCCGGTCGCAGAACCTCTACGTGCTGCCCTGCCAGAAGTTCCACTGGGCGAGGCCGAACGAGGGCGAGCGGATGCTGCGCCTGGCCCTCTCCCGGAACCCCTCCACCCTGCTCGCGGGCGCAGAGGTGCTGCGCTCGGCCCTGCTCGACACGCCGGAGCGGCACCGCTGATGGTTCCACCCGACACGACGGTCTCCTCGCTCCCGCACGCCCGCTGGTGGCGTGCGGGGGTGGTGCAGGCCGTCTCCCCACCCGGCGTCATCGACCTCGGCCCCGGCTACCTCGAGCCGAGCCTGCTGGCGGTCGACGAGGTGCTCCCGCTCTACGCGGAGGCCCTCACCGAGTTCGGCCCGGCGGCGCTCAGCTACGGCCACAACGCCGGAGCCGAGCCGCTGCGCGCCCTGCTGGCCGCCCGGCACGGCTGCACGGCCGAGGAGATCATGGTCACCGCCGGCACCTCGCAGGCGCTGACCCTGCTGTGCACCGCCCTGGGCCGGCCCGGCCGGACCGCCGTGGTCGAGCACACCTGCTACGACCTGGCCCGGAGCATCATGACCGACCACGGTCTGCGCCTGCGCGAGGTGGACGCCGACAGCGAGGGCGTACGGCCGCAGGCCCTGGACCGGGCGCTGTCCCACGGCGACGACGTGGCGTTCGTCTACCTGACGCCGACCTTCCACAACCCGACCGGCACGGTCGCGGGCGTGTCGCGCCGCCGGGAGCTGCTCGCCGTCGCCGCCCGGCACGGCGTGCCGATCGTGGAGGACGACGCGTACGCGGAGCTGAGCCTGGGCCGCACCGCCCCGCCGCCCTCGCTCGCCGCGCTGGCCGGGCGGCGGGGCG
Organism: Kitasatospora sp. McL0602; assembly: GCF_052076145.1. Taxonomy (NCBI): domain Bacteria; kingdom Bacillati; phylum Actinomycetota; class Actinomycetes; order Kitasatosporales; family Streptomycetaceae; genus Kitasatospora; species Kitasatospora sp. McL0602. The sequence continues at coordinate 1,502,174 of NZ_CP197246.1, forward strand.
TGATCCGGCTCGGGTCGTTCGCCAAGACCCTCGGGCCGGGCCTGCGGCTCGGCTGGCTGGAGGCCGAGCCGGGTCTGATCGACACGCTGACCAACCGAGGACAGCTGGTCAGCGGCGGTGCGCTCAACCACCTGACCTCGCTGGCCGTGGCCATGCTGATCGGCGACGGCCGCTACGACCGGCGCCTGGCCTGGCTGCGCGAACAACTCCGGCTGCGCTGCGAGACGCTCGTGGCCGCCCTGCGGGCCGGCCTGGGCGAGTCGGTCGTCATCGACCGCCCGGCCGGCGGCTACTTCGTCTGGCTGACCTTCGACCCGTGGCGCAGCGAGGAGTCGCTGCTCGCCGCCGCCGAACGGGCAGGCGTCGTGGTGGCACCGGGCTCCCGCTTCGGCAGCGCGGACGGCACCCACCTGCGGCTCGCGTACAGCCTCAACTCGCCCGACCGTCTGGCGGAGGCAGCCGCGCGGCTCGCTGCCGCCTGGAGAAATGAGGAAACCCTCCGATGATCAGTCCCCTCGTCAGCAGCCTGCGCGGCTTCAGCCTCCCGCTCTCCCCGTCTGGCACCTCGGCCGCGCTCACTCCCCCGCCCTGGCACTTCTCCGGCGAGGTGGTCATGGTCGACTACCGCGTGGATCCGGCGGCGGCAGCGGCGTTCCTGCCGCCCGAGCTCGACCCGGGCGTCGACCCCGGGCAGGCCGCGGCGGTCTTCGCGCACTGGCAGTGGTGCTCGGAGCCGGGCGCCGAGCTGGCCGATCCGGGCGCCAGCCAGTTCAGCGAGTTCCTGATCCTGCTCGGCTGCGAGTACCGGGGCCGCCGGCTGGCCCGGTGCCCGTACGCCTGGGTCGACCAGCCCGTGCCGCTGCTGCGCGGCTGGGTGCAGGGGATGCCGAAGCAGTTCGGTGAGGTGCACCAGACCCGGCCGATGCGCGTCGGCAAGGCCGGGCCGCTGGGCTCCGCCGCAGGCACGTACCACGGCACCGCCTCGACCGGCGGCCGCCGGATCGCCCAGGCCTCGGTGAGCGTGACCGAGCTGGCCGCCGAACCGCCGGAGCTGCACACCGTGCCGCTGGTGCACAGCCGGGTCCAGCCGCCGTGGCTCGACGGTGAGCAGCCGCCCGTCGGGCTGGTGACCTCGACCGTCACCGGGGTCGAGTTCTCCGAGGTGTGGTCGGGCGACGCGACCCTCGAGATCTTCGACAACCTCGACGCGGACTACGCATCGCTGCGGCCGGTCTCGGTCGGGCGCGGCCACGTCTTCGGGTACGCCGAGACGCTCGTCTCCGGCCAGGCCCTCAGCTGACCACCCATCACCCCTGTAGGAGCAGACGATGAGCAATCCGTTCGACGACCCCGAGGCGACCTTCAAGGTGCTGGTCAACGACGAGGGCCAGCACTCGCTCTGGCCCGCGTTCGCCGCCGTTCCCGACGGGTGGTCGGTCGTGCTGCCCGACACCGACCGCGCGGCCTGCCTCGCGTACGTCGAGGAGCACTGGACCGACATGCGCCCGAAGAGCCTGGCCGAGCGGATGGCCACCCGCTGATGGCCGTCGCGACCGTCGGCGGGACACAGCTGCACTACGACGACCGGGCACCCCGCGACCGGGACGGCGGCAGCCGGGCCGGCGGGGAGCCGGTCGTCCTGGTCATGGGCGCGGGCGGTCGCGGCCGGGCATGGCACCTCTACCAGGTACCGGCGCTCACCGAGGCCGGCTACCGGGTGATCACGTACGACTCCCGGGGCGTGCCCCCCAGCGATCCCGGCGTGGGGGGTTTCTCGGTCGGCGATCTCGCAGCCGACCTGGCCGGGCTCATCGAGCAGCTGGACCTCGGGCCGTGCCGCCTGGTGGGCACCTCACTCGGCGCGCACGTGGTGCAGGAGCTGCTGCTGACCCGGCCCGACCTGGCCACCGCCGCCGTACTGATGGCCACCAGGGGCCGCGACGACCAGCTGCGGGCCGCCGCCGCGCGGGCCGAGATCGAGCTGCTGGACTCCGGCATCACGCTGCCGCCCCGCTACCACGCGACCCTGCGCGCGCTGGAGAACCTCTCCCCGCACACGCTCAACGACGACCTCGAGGTGTCCGACTGGCTGTCGGTCTTCGAGCAGTCACTGACCTCCGGCCCCGGGCTGCGCCACCAACTCGCCATCAAGCCCGACCCAGGCCGCCTCACCGCCTACGCCGCGATCACCACCCCCTGCCTGGTCATCGGCTTCGCCGACGACCTGGTCACTCCCCCGCACCTGGTCGCCGAGGTGGCCCGAGCCATCCCCGGCGCCACCCACCGGCTGATCACCCACGCGGGCCACTACGGGTACCTGGAACAACCGGACGAGGTGAACCGGCAGATCCTCGAATTCTTCGACGGCATCCCGACCAGCCGCACCGCGCCCCACGGCCCCCTGGTGGCCAGCCCCTGAACCTGGCACTGGCCCTGGCCCGTCAGAGGTCGTTTTCTCCCCATGTTTTATCCCGGTATCAGCTGTTTGGTCTGTGGTGTCGGGTCGCGCCAGGAGATGGTGTTCTCGCCGGTGAGGCGGCGGGCCATGAGGTCGGTCATGGCGAGGTGGATCATGGCTTCGGAGCGGGCTGGGAGGGTTTCGTAGTCGCGGGCCAGGCGGCGGTGGAGCATGAGCCATCCGTAGGTTCGCTCTACTGCCCAACGCTTCGGTATCGGGGTGAATCCCCTGGTCCCCGGGGTGCGTGTGGTGATTTCCAGGTCGATGCCAAGGGTGGCGGCATGTTCGACGAGGTATTGGCGGTAGCCGCCGTCGACCCACACCTTGCGGATGCCGGGGTGTTCGGCCGCGACCTGGTCGAGGAGCCGGGTGCCGGCGACGGAGTCCTGGACGCTGGCCGCGGTGACCCGTACCGCGAGCAGGAGGCCGAGTGTGTCGACGACGATGCTGCGTTTCCTGCCCACGATCTTCTTTCCGGCGTCGATGCCCTGGGTGGAGGCGTGGACGCTGGTGGAGGTCTTGACGCTCTGGGCGTCGATCACGCAGGCCGACGGTTCGCCGTCCCGGCCCTCCTTCTGTCGCAACAGTTGCCTGAGCAGGCCGTTGAGCTGGGTGAACACGCCTTCCTGCTGCCACTTCGCGAAGTAGCCGTAGACCGTGTTCCAGTGCGGGAAGTCGTGTGGGAGGTAGCGCCACTGGACGCCGGTGCGGTCCACGTACAGGATCGCGTCCATGATGTCGCGCAGGTCGTGCTCCGGTGGCCGGCCGAAGTCCAGTGCCCGGCCGCGGCGCTCGAAGCGCCAGGCGGACAGGACCGGCTCGATCAACTCCCAGCGGGCATCGGACAGATCACTCGGATACGGGCGTCGCGTCGGCATGCTTTCGGCGTACCGCCGCGGACCGAGTGCGCCCAGGCGTGCGTCGATGGCACCAGAAGCACGCAGTCACGAAGGCCGGACGTCTTGGGATGAGACAGGCGCAAACCGCGTTCTGCCCCAACTGTCACCCCGTCCGACCCCCATACCCCAGCCACACCTGCCGCCTCTTCCGCACCACGCCCACGCTCTCCGAGAATTGACCTATATGCGGGTGGAACAGATGAAAACGACCTCTCACGGGCTGCCGGACTCGGCGATCGAGCGGGCCACCACGGCGAGGTGGTGCGAGGTCTCCCAGGCACGCCGCTGGGTGGAGTTGCCGGGGAGATCGGTCAGCCCTTCCGCCCGGTCGTGGATCTCACCGTCCCCCCACGACACGGCCGTCGGGTCGCCGGGCCAGAGGTCGGATCCGGTCAGCTGTCTGCAGATCCGGACGGCGTCGACGCCCGCCATGCCGACGGCTCTGACCACGTGCCAGTGGCGACCACTGGTGTAGCGCAGGTTGGCCGGAGCCGCTCGGCCGCCGCGCCCGCCTGCGGGCGGCGCGGGGTGCGTGACGCCGTGGTCGCCGAAGTCCGGTAGCTGCCCGCCGAGTCGGGCGGTGGCCCGCTGCCACAGGTCCACGTCGAAGCGGCGTACCGCCGTGATCACGTGCGGCGTGATCCGCCGCAGCGTCGCCGGGAAGGCACCACCGGCGAGCGTCACATGACGCCACGGCAGCGCGCGGGCCCAGTCCAGCACCCCCACCGCCCGCGCGGCGAGCCTCGTGACCGCGTCCGCGTCGGGGAGGTAGCCCGCGTCCAGCAGCAGATCGACCGCCCGAGGGTCCAACGCGACCACGTCGAGGGCCTTGAGCACGGAGCCCGTCAGCTCGTCCCGCGTCGCCGGCAGGTCACGCAGGTCGAGGCGAAGGCAGCCGCCTGCGCCATGCGCGAGCTGCACCACGCGGATCTCATCGAGAGCACCTTCCGCGTCAGTTGTTCGGAAGGCCGGGATGAGCCGGTGGAGCCACTGCTCGAAGGACTCGCTCAGCCACCGCATCGCGTGGCCGCGAAACCCCGTGCCGACCGCACCCCGCTCCCAGAGACGCCCACAGTCCACCGTCACCACAAGGCCGTTGGGCAGATGCTCGCCGATCCGCCCCGCGAAGTTCTGCACCACATCGGCCACTTGCAGGTCCGGGACGACTTCGAGCACCGGCCGGATCCGCGCCTGCACCTCGGGGCCGATGTTGCGCAGTGCGAGGAACTCGCCCAGCTTGCCGTGCAGGATCGGTACGTACTCCATCGGCTTCCCCCCAGAGTGCCGCGCGTGCGCTACCCGGAACCGCCGTACCCGGTCAGTGTGCGACACGGACTGCCGCCCCACCAGAACGCATCGGCCCTGATCGATCACTGCTACCAGTGGTAGCATCGGGACCATGAGCAGTAGCAAGAAGTACTCGATCAGCCTGCCCGAGGACCTTGCCGAGACTGTCCGCGCCCAAGTCGGTCCCGGTGGCTTCTCCGCATACGTCGCCGAGGCCCTTGAGCAGCGCGTCGCCATGGACAAGCTCCGGGAGATCGTCGCGGACTTCGAGACCGACAACGACGCGCTGACCCGCGCCGAGATCGAGGCAGCACGAGCACTGCTGCGCCATGATCACCGCCAGGTGGGCGGGGCCGCCGCCTGATGCCCGGCACCCTTCTGCTGGACAGTGAGGGCCTGTCCAAGCTCTACCTCAAGGACCGCACCGTCATGGCCCTGGTCCAGGCTGCCGCCGAAGAAGGCGTACGGGTGGCGACCACAGCCATGACGACAGTCGAGGCCGACTACGAGCGCATCCACCGCGCGCGGATCAGGTGGGTCCTCTCGCGGATTGACATCCTCGATGTCACCGGAGAGATCGCGGACCAGGCAGCCGCGCTGCTCCGCACCCACCACCTGCACGGGCACAAGTACGCCATCGACGCCGTCCTCGCCACCATCGCCCGCACCTCACCGCCACCGGTCACCGTCCTCACCTCCGACCCCGAGGACCTGGCACTCCTCTGCGGACCCTCCGTCGAGGTGATCAAGGTCTGAGCGCCGGCGACGCACCATCAACTGTGCGGTCGGCTCACCACCGGCGCGAGGTGGACAGGTCGGGGTGTGCCAGGATGACGCCAGTGCCGATACTGATCTTGAAGCTGCTCCTCGCGCCCGCGCTCGTGGTCGCCTCGTCGCTGGCCGGGCGCCGTTGGGGGCCGGGGCTGGCGGGCACTCTGGTCGCTCTGCCGATCGTGGCCGGGCCGATCCTCGGGATCACCTGCCTCGAGCACGGCCCGGGGTTCGTCGCGCGTGCGGCCGGGGCGTCGCTGCTGGGGCTGGTGTCGCTGGCGCTGTTCACGGTCGTGTTCGCCCTGCTGGCCCGGATGCCTCGGACGGGGCGCTGGGCGGTCACGCTGCCGCTGGCCTGGGCGGCCTGCCTCGTCGCGGACCTCGTGCTCTCGCTGGTCCCGGTGCCTGCGCCGGTCGCGCTCTGCCTGTCCCTGGCCGCCACCGCCTGCGGCGTGAAGGCGCTCGCCCGGACCAGCACCGACCACGTACCGGCGGTGCCGCCGCCACCGCGCTGGGATCTCCCGGCCCGCGCCGCGGCCACGGCGCTGCTGGTCACGGCGCTGACCACCGCCGCCGCGCAGCTCGGGCCCGACCTGACGGGGGTGCTCGCGCCCTTCCCGATCGGCACCAGCGTCGTCGCCACTTTCGCGCTCGCCCAGGGCGGGCCGGCCGTGGCGGCAGCGACCCTGCGCGGTGTCCTGCGCGGCCTCTGGGGCTTCGCCGCCTTCTGCTTCCTGGTCGCCGTCCTCGCCGAACCACTGGGCGGCGGCGCCGCGTTCGGCACTGCCGTCGCCTGCACGCTCGCCCTTCAGCTGGGCCTCGGTCGGCTGCAGACGAAGCCGGCGGCGCGTCAGGCGCCGTGCCAGGACTTCCACAGCGCCGCGTAGCCGCCGCCTGCCGCCAACAGCTCGGTGTGGCTGCCCAGTTCGGTGATCCGGCCGCCGTCCATGACCGCGACGCGGTCCGCGTCGTGCGCGGTGTGCAGGCGGTGGGCGATGGCGATCACCGTGCGGCCCTTGAGCACGGCCGCCAGCGAGCGCTCGGTGTGCCGGGCCGTGGTCGGGTCGAGCAGGGAGGTCGCCTCGTCCAGGATCAGCGTGTGCGGATCGGCCAGGACCACCCGGGCCAGGGCGAGTTGCTGGGCCTGCTGGGCGTCCAGGCGGTGCCCGCCGGAGCCGAGTTCGGTGTCCAGCCCGTCCGGCAGCTCGTCCACCCAGTCGACGTCGACGGCGGCCAGCACCGCGTGCAGCTCCCGGTCGGTGGCGCCGGGCGCGGCGATCAGGAGGTTGTCCCGGACGGTGCCCAGGAAGACGTGGTGCTCCTGCGATACCAGCACGACGTGCCGACGCAGCTGCGCCGGGTCCAGCTCGGCGACGGGCACCTGCCCGACCGTCACCCGGCCGGTGCGCGGTGCCTCCGCTCCGGCCAGCAACCGGCCCAGGGTGGACTTCCCGGCACCGGAGGGGCCGACCACCGCCAGTCGCTCTCCCGGGCGGACCGTCAGGTCGACGCCGTGCAGGACGTCCCGCTCCCCCTGGTAGGCGTACCGGACGCCGACCACGTCGATCCGGCCGCCGACGGGTTGCTCGCTGCCGGTCACCACCGGCGCGTCGACCTGGCCGACGCCCTCGACCCTGGCGAACGAGGCGTTGCTGCGCTGGAGCTGCTCGATCCAGAACAGGACCCTGTCCAGCGGCTCGGCGAGCTTCCAGAAGTAGAGGGCGCAGGTGATGACCGCGGTGGTGTCGCCCAGGGCGCCGCCGAGCAGCAGGACGCCCGCGACCGGGGCGATGTACGAGAACTCGACCACGGGGAAGAGCACGGTGCGCAGGTTGAGCGTGTGGGTACGAGTGAGCCTGCTGCGCTCGATCGCCTCGGCGGTGGCGGCGATCCGGCGATCCTGCAGGCTGAGCGCCTCGACGGTGCGGGCCCCGGCGGCGGTGGAGCCGAGCACCTCGGCGAGCGCGGAGGTGGCTGCGCCCTCGGCGAGGTAGCCGGCCTGGGCGCGGCGCAGGTACCAGCGGGTGGCGAACCAGATCCCGGACAGGCAGAGCACCCCGAACAGGCCGAGCAGCACGTTGACCGCGAGCATCGCAGCCAGGATGAAGACGGCCTGGACGAGTGCGACGAAGACCTCCGGCCCCGCGTCGCGCAGAGCGGTGCCGACGGTGGTGACGTCGGCGGTGCCACGGGTCATCAGGTCACCGGCGCCCGCGCGCTCGACCACCGAGGCGGGCAGGGCCAGGGCCCGTTCGACGAACTGCTCACGGATACGCGCCAGGGTGCGCTCACCGAAGCGGTGCCCGGCGTACCGGGCGAAGCGGCCGAGCAGCAGCTGCGCCAGCGCGAAGCAGAGGATGCCCAGGGCGAGCCGGTCGACATGGCCGGCCCCGGCGCCGTGCTTGACGTCGTCGATGATGCGGCCGAGCAGCCAGGGGCTGCCCAGCCCGGCCACTGCGGCCAGCCCGGCCAGGGCCAGCAGCCCGACGAACGCACGGCCGTCCTGGCGCACCAGGCGCACGGCGGCCCGGCGGACCTCGGCGGGCTCGGCGATCGGGAGCCGGCCCGTTTCGCTCTGAGCGGTCATCGGACGGCCTCCTCGGAGAGCGCGGCGGTCGGTTCACTGTCGCCACGTGCCACCAGCGCGCGGTAGCCGGGCTCCGCGGCGAGCAGCTCCCGGTGCGGGGCGGCGGCCACCTGGCGGCCGTCGGCGAGGTAGCAGACGGTGTCGGCCCGCTCCAGCAGGACTGGGGAGGTCGAGGTGAGGGCGGTGGTGCGTCCGGCCCGCGCCCGGCGCAGCCCGGCGGCCATGGCCGCCTCGGTGTGGGCGTCCACGGCGGAGGTGGGCTCGACCAGCAGCAGCACCTCCGGGTCGGCCAGCAGGGCGCGTACGAGCCGAAGCCGCTGGCGCTGCCCGCCGGAGAGGTTGCTGCCCTGGGCCTCGACGGGCGTGTCGAGACCGTCGGGCAGCGCCTGCACGATGTCGGCTGCGGCGGCGTCCCGGACGGCCTGGGCGATGGCCGCGTCGGCGCGCTCGGCCTGGCCCCCGACCACCGTACGCAGCAGGCCGGAGAAGAGGTCGGCGTCGTTGTCCGCCACCACTATTCGCTCGCGGACCTCGGCCAGGGCGACGTCGGCGAGCGGGACGCCACCCCAGGTGGCGGCGGATTCGCTGTAGCGGCCGAGCCGGTCGACCACGGCGGCGGAGTCGGCCGGGCGGGCGCTGACGATCGCGGTCAGCCGCCCGGGGGCCACTGCCACGCCGGAGTCGGGGTCGTGCAGGGCCGACGGGGCGTCAGGGGCCGGGCGGACGGTCGCGGCGTCCTCGACGGCGGGTGTCAGGTCGAGCATCCTGACCACCCGCCCGGCGGCGACCAGGCCCCGGGTGAGGTCGTAGCCGCCCTCGATGAAGGAGGAGACCGGCACCACCAGGACAGCGACGTAGCCGTAGACGGCGACCAGGGTGCCGGGCGTGATGCTGCCCTCGGCGGCCATCCGGGCGGCCAGCCAGGTCACCAGGGCGAGGAAGAGGGCGGGCAGACCGACCGCGAGCGCCTGGATCCAGCTGGCCACGGCCCCGACCCGGTACCCCTCGCGCTGCAGGGCCTGTGAACCGCGCAGGTAGCGGCCGGCCAGCAGCTCCTTGCCGCCGATGCCGTTGAGGACGCGCATGCCGCCGACGATGTCCCCGATCCGGGCCGTCAGCACACCCTGCTGCTCGCGGTACTCCGCCTCCGCACCCTGCAGCCGCCCCAGCAGCGGCCCGACCGCCACCGCGAGCAGCGGCACCCCGAGCAGGATGACGGCCGCGAGCAGGCCGGAGACCTTCAGCAGCAGCACCGCCGCGACGAGGTACGCGATGACGGCGCCGACACCCGGGCCGGTGATCGTCAGCGTCTGGCTGATCTGCGCGACATCGCCCGTCCCGATGCTGACCACCTCGCCGACCGAGACCTTCCGCGGCAGCGCCGCCCCCAGCCGGGTCGCGTGCGCGACCACGGCCTTGACCGTCCGGAAGTTGGCGTCCATCCGCACCCGCGTCATGGTCCGGTGGCGCATGATGCCCAGCCAGGCGTTGAGCAGCGCGACAGCGACCAGCGCGCTCACCCAGCCGGCCAGGACACCGGTACGCCCCGCCCGGAGGCCGTCGTCGATCGCCCGCTCCATGAGGTACGGCGGCAGCAACAAGCAGACCATCCAGACGGTGCCGAGCGCCGCACCACCCACGACCCGCCGACGCTGACTCATGGTCAGCCAGCACAGGTAACGCGCCGCACTTCGGTGATCCGGCGCGCCCGGGTCAGCGTACGAATCCATCATGCGAACAGCCTACTTAGGCGCCGCCTCAGCCGAGGCGGGTACCGAGCCAGGTGGCGATCAGGTGCCGGGGCGCCTCCTCCAACAGGCCGTCGTGGGTGGCGTCGACCGGGCCGGTGGTGACGCGGGGTCGGGAAGGCGTCCAGCAGGGCCGACAAGGCGACGGATTCGCCTGCTCCTGCAAGCGTGCGGCCACGCCCTGGGCCAGCGGGCCAGACGGGCCAGTGGGTCACCGTCGCGCCGTGCGGCTCCGCCTCGGGGCACCAGACCTGGACGTACAACCGGGACGGCAACCTGAAGCTGGCCGGCACCAGCAGCCGCCTGGACGTCTACGGCGACGACACCTCGACCACCGGCACCCCCGTCGACCTCTACGACTGCGGCTTCGCGCCGGGCGCGATCCAGGCCAACCAGACCTGGGCCGCCCCCTACAACACTCCCCCGACCGCCAGAGAGAAGCTGCGGGTAGGCCTGACGAGGGTCCACCCGCAGCACGGCAGGCCGCTACGAGGGATGAGCCGCAGCGAGGTCGCGGCGTCGGCGGCCGATCGCATCGGGGTCCCAGCCGGGATGCGGCACAGAGGCCAACAGCAGCTGGGTGTAGGGGTGTTGAGGTGCGCCGAGGAGATCAGCGACGGGCCGGTGCTCGACCGTCCGGCCCCGGTACATCACCAGCGCCTCGTCGCAGACGTAGCGGACCACCGCGAGGTCGTGGCTGACGAAGACCAGACCGATGCCGGTGTCGCGGCGGATGCCGGAGAGCAGGTTGAGGACTTGCGCCTGGACCGACACGTCCAGCGCCGACACCGCCTCGTCCAACACCAGGACGGCCGGGGAGACCGCCAACGCCCGTGCTATCGCGGCCCGTTGACGCTGTCCGCCGGAGAGCCGGCGGGGCAGGGCGGCCGCCTCGCGGTCGCCCAGGCCGACCTGGGCCAGGAGTTCGCGGACCCGGCCGGCCCGCGCCGTCCGGTCGGCGTGGCCGTGCAGGCGCAGGACCGCGTCGAGGGTGGCCCCGATGGTGAGCCGGGCGTCCAGCGAGAGGTACGGGTCCTGGAAGACGATCTGGACGGCCTTGGCGCGGGCCAGCCGCGCCGCGCGCCCACGGGTCCGGGTGGCGAGCGGCCTTCCCTGGAGCAGGATCTCGCCACTGTCCGGGGCTTCCAGGCCGACCAGCATCCGCGCGGTGGTGGTCTTGCCGGAGCCGGACTCCCCGACGATGCCGAGGGCGCCGCCGGCGTGCAGCGCGAAGGAGAGGTCGTCGACGGCGACCAGTTCCCCCGTGCCGGTCGGGTAGGTCTTGCGCAGGCCGTCGGCCTGGAGGAGTACCGGTGAGGTGGTCAACGCTTCTCCTCGTTCAGATGGCAGGCGACCAGCGCCGGGCCGTGCTGCCCGGCCGCAGCGGGCTCCAGCGGTGGCGGGGACTGGTCGCAGAGACCGGGACGGGCCAGCGGGCAGCGGGCCGCGAAGGCGCAGCCGGGTGCGCTCTCCGCCAGGCTCATGGGCACGCCCGGGATCGGGGTCAGCCGCTGCGGGCCGCCGTGCAGCGGCGGCGAGGAGCCGAGCAGCCCGGCGGTGTAGGGGTGCCGGGGGGCGGCAAGGAGATCGGCGGCGGTGCCGGTCTCGACGATCCGCCCGGCGTACATGACGTAGATCCGGTCGCAGGTGGCGCCGGCGAGGTCGAGGTCGTGGGTGATCAGGAGCAGGCCGAGGCCGCGATCGCGCTGCGCCTGCCGCAGGACGGCCATGATCTCGGCCTGGGTGGTGACGTCCAGGGCGGTGGTCGGTTCGTCGCAGAGCAGCAGCCGGGGGTCGCTGCCCAGGGCGCCGGCGATCATGACGCGCTGCAGCATGCCGCCGGACAGCTGGTGCGGGTACTGGCGCAGGTGACGGGCCGGGTCGGGCAGGCCGACGGCCGCGAGCAGCTCCAGCGCACGGTCGTCGGCCTGCGCCCTGGACCGGCCGCCGGTCACCCGCAGGGCCTCGGCGAGGAAGTCGCCGATCCGGCGCACGGGGTTGATGCCGGCCCGGGGGTCCTGGAAGATCATCGACGCCGTGCCGGTGCGCACCGCGCGCAGGCTCGCGGCGTCCGCGCCGACCAGGCCGGTGCCGTCGACGCGGACCTGGCCGCCGGTCCGGGCCCCGGCCGGGAGGAGCCCCAGCGCCGCGCGGGCGGTGACCGACTTGCCGGACCCGGATTCGCCGACCAGTGCGACGGCCTCCCCGGCGGCGACGCTCAGGGTGACGCCGTCCAGGATCGGGCGGGCCATCCCTGGCAGCGCGACGCTCAGGCCCTCGTAGGAGAGCAACGGCGGTTTGAGCAGCGGCGGTACGAGCAGCGGCATCAGGATTCCCTCCCCGCGAGCCGGTCGCCGAGGTGCTCCCCGACGACGTTGAAGGCGACGACGACCAGGACGACCGCGACGGCCGGGACGACCGCGGACAGCGGCTGCCCCTGCAGCACGGCCGCCTGGCCCTGGTTGATCATCGCGCCCCAGTCGGGCGTCGGCGGCTGCACGCCGAGGCCCAGGAAGGACAGTGCGGCCAGGTCGAGCAGGGCGTAGCCGAAGTTGACCGTCGACTGGGCGAGGACGGTGGGCGTGATGTTGGGCAGCAGCCGGCGCAGCGCGACGAACAACGCGGAGTGGCCCTGCACCCGGTAGGCGGCGATGTACGGCCGCACCTTCTCCTGGGCGGTGAGGCTGCGGACCAGGCGGGCGGTGTAGGGCATGTAGGCGACGGCCATGGCGAGCACCGGCGCGGTCAGGCCCTTGCCGAACAGCGCGACGGCGAGGATCGCCAGCAGCAGCGCGGGGAAGGCGAAGAGGATGTCGAGCAGCCGGCCGACCACGGTGTCGACCCAGCCGCCGCGCCAGGCGGTGAACAGGCCGACGCCTACGCCGAGGGCGGTGGAGAAGAGCACCACGGCGAGCGGGCCGGCCAGGCTGGTGCGGGTGCCCTCGATCAGGGCGGAGAAGGTGTCGTGCCCGCCCTTGTCGGTGCCGAGCCAGTGGTCGGCGCTCGGGCCGGCCAGGGTGCTGCCCAGCGAGCCGAAGGTCGGGTCCTGCGGGGCGAGCCAGGGGGCGAACAACGCGACCAGGACGAAGAGGCCCAGGATCAGCACGCAGACCCGCAGCAGCAGCCCGCCGCCGATCCGCCGCAGCCGGCTCAGCGGGCCACGCGCCGGGGAGCGGGGCGCGGTGGGGCTCAGGGCGCTCATCGGGCTCCTCCTTCCGCGCCCACGCGCGGGTCGATCAGCGGGTACACCAGGTCCACCACGGTGTTGACGACGACGAAGGCGGCGACGACCAGCAGCACGACCGCCTGCACGACCTGGAAGTCCAGCTCGTCCACGCACTGCACCAGCAGCGACCCGACGCCGGACATCCCGAACGCGGTCTCCACGATCGCGGTGCTGACCAACATCCCGGAGACCAGCAGGCCGCAGACGGTGACGATCGGGCCGAGTGCGTTGCGCAGCACGTGACGCCGGATCACCGTGCGCCGGGGCAGCCCCCGGCTGAGCGCGACCTCGACGTGTTCGCGCCGCAGTTCGTCGAGCATCGCCGAGCGGGTCACCCGGGTCACCAGGGCCATGAAGGTCACCGAGAGGGCGATCGCGGGCAGCACCACGTGGTGCAGCCGGTCCAGCACCCCGGTGCCGTTGCCGATGGTGGGGAACCAGCCCAGCCGCACGCCGAGGACCGAACGCAGCACGATCGCCGCGACGAAGGAGGGCACGGCCGCGCCGACCGTCACCATCAGCAGCACGGCGGCCCCCGTCCGGGTGCCGCGCCGCAGGGCACCGACGATGCCGGCGCCGATGCCCACCACGGCGATCATCAGCGTGGCGACCCCGACCAGCAGCAGGGTGGCCGGCAGCCGCGACCACAGCACCTCGCCGACGCTCTGGTGGAACAGGTAGGAGCGGCCGAAGTCGCCGTGCAGCACGCCGTCCAGCCAGTGCCAGTAGCGCACCGGGAACGGCTCGTCGAAGCCGTACTGGTGCCGGATCGCGGCGAGCTCGGCGGGGCTGGGGCTGCGGCCGCGGACCAGGAAGGCGGCCGGGTCGCCGGGCGCCAGATAGAGGGAGGAGAACACCAGGAAGGAGGTGACGAGCAGCGTCAGCGCCATCCCCAGCAGCCTGCGCGCCGCCGACCCGGCCGCCCGGAGAGCTGCGACGGCCGTCATCCCTTCGCCCCGATCCGGGCCGCCCACGGGTAGTACAGGTAGGCGATGGACGGCTGGACGCCGGTGATCCGCTTGCCCAGGAAGACGCTGACCGGCTCGGTGTACAGGGGCAGCCAGGGCAGTTGCTCCATGGCGATCTGCTGCACCTGCCGGGTGGCGGCGGCGTGCTCGGCCGGATCGTAGGCGCCGACGGCCCGGTCGACCGCCGCGTCGTACGCCGGGTCGGACCAGGCGCCGTAATTGCTGAACGCCCCGGTCCGCAGCGAGCCGTACATGTCCAGCGGGTCGGTGATCGAGGTGTACCAGAAGGTCAGGAAGAGGTCGATGCCCTCGCGCGCGGCCGGGTCGGTGAAGAGCGCCGTGTACTTGTCCGCGGAGATGGTGTCGATCTCGGGCTTCAGGCCGATCGCGGTGGCGGCCTGGGCGACGGCCTGGGTGATGATGGTCGTCTGGGAGTCCAGCGGGCTGGTCGCGATGACCACCTTCTGGCCGGTCACCCCGGCCTGCTGGGCGAGCGCCTTGGCCTTGGCCGGGTCGTACGGGTACGCGGGCAGCGCCCGGCGCGCGTCGGCGGCGGCGGAGCCCGGTGCGCTTCCCCAGGTGTTGTCGGTCACGAGCGAGTCGGCCACCTCCCCGACCCCGCCGGCACCGGCCTTGACGATGCCCTTGCGGTCGACGGCCATCAGCAGCGCCTGGCGGACCCGGGGGTCACCCAGCGGGCCCTTGAGGTTGCTGACCACCTCGTCGGCGACCGTGGTGTTCCGGCCGAAGTAGAGCGTGCCGGCCTGGCTGCTCCGCAGCTGCCCGTACGCGTCCGGCGGGACCATCCAGCCGCCGTCCACCTCGCCGGTGCGGAAGGCGTTGACCCGGGTGGTCGGGTCGGAGAGGAAGACGAACTTCACCTGGCCCGATCTGGCCTTGAGCTCGGGGTTCCAGTAGTCGTCGAAGCGCTTGAGCACCAGTGACTGGCCGGAGGTCCAGGAGGAGAACGCGAACGGGCCGGTGCAGTTCACCCCGCGGGCGGGGTTGCCGTAGTCCTTGCCGTCCTTGGCCAGGGTGGCGGCGGACTCGACGGTGCCGGGGCTGGCGGCCATGTACTCGTTGAAGGTGGAGTCCGGCGTCTTCAGGGTGACGGTGACCTCCATCGGGCCCGTCCGGTCGACCGACTTCACGTTGCGGTACGGGTAGCTCCAGTCCCCGGCCACCTCGGGGTCGAGGTTGCGGCGCAGCGAGGCGACGACGTCGTCGGCGGTGAGCAGCGAGCCGTCGTGGAAGTGCACGCCGGGGCGGATCCGGTAGGTCCAGGTGGTGGGCGTCGGGTTGGCGTACGAGGTGGCCAGGCTCGGTGAGGTGGTCAGGTCCGGGTTCCAGCGCAGAAGGCTCTCGCAGACGTTGGCGAGGATCTGGTTCGGCGGGAAGTCGAAGGAGTAGGCGTAGTCGATCGAGGTCGGCTCGGCGAAGAGCGACCAGGTGAAGGAGTCGATGTCACTCGCGGCGTCGGCCGTGGTGCTCGTCAGCTGGTAGGCGGCGGCACCAGCAGCGGCGCCGTCGGCGTCCGGGTGCGCGACGCCGCTGCACGCGCTGGTGGCGAGCGCGGTGGCCGCGACGACGCCGGCCAGCAGGCGGCGCGGGGTGGTTCTGGAACGGTCTGCGGACATGGGGGTTCCCTCCGGGAGTTCGGTGGGGGCGGTGGGGTGTGGAGCCTGCCGTGACGCTCGGAGCGTCAGTGGTCGGCGGTGAAGACCGCTCGGCCGTCGATGTACGTGCGCAGCACCCGGGTCAGCCCGATCTCGGCGGCCGGGTGCTCGAAGGGGTCGCGGTCCAGCACGACGAGGTCGGCGTACTTGCCCACCTCGACGGTCCCGGTGACGTCGTCCAGGTGGTTCACCCAGGCGCTTCCGGCGGTGTAGGCGGTCAGCGCCTGGGCCAGGGTCAGGGCCTGCTCCGGGTAGAACGGTTCGCGCGGGCGGTGGTCGGCCGGGGCGTTCGGCGCGTCCACCGGCACGGCGCGGTTGACCGCGACGTGAATTCCCCAGAGCGGGTTGGGGCTGCTCACCGACCAGTCGCTGCCGGCGACGAGCCGGGCGCCGGCCCGCTGGAGGTCGCCGAACGGGTACTGCAGGGCGGCGCGTTCGGGGCCCAGGAAGGGGATCGTCAGCTCGTCCATCTGCGGCTCGTGCGCGGCCCAGAGCGCCTGGATGTTCGCTGCGGCCCCCAGCTCGGCGAAGCGGGCCAGGTCGTCGGGGTGGATCACCTGGAGGTGCGCCAGGTGGTGGCGGTTGTCGGTTTCGCCGTTGGCGGCGCGGGCGGCGGCCAGTGCGTCGAGGGCCTGCCGCACGGCGCGGTCGCCCAGTGCGTGGAAGTGGACCTGGAAGCCTGCCCGGTCCAGCGCGCGGACCGCCTCGGCGAGCAACTCCGGGCCGACGAAGGTGAGTCCGGAGTTCCCGGTGGGGCAGCCGCAGCGGTCCAGGTAGGGCTCCAGCATGCTCGCGGTGAAGTTCTCCGCGATGCCGTCCTGCATGATCTTCACGGTGGTGGCACTGAACCGGCCGACCCGGCCGGTGCGGCGGCGCTCCTCCAGATCGGGCAGCTGCTCCAGCCCCCGTTCGCGGTCCCACCAGAGGGCGCCGACCACGCGGGCCCGGAGCGAGCCGTCGGCGGCCGCGCGCAGGTAGACGTCGTAGTTGTCGGGGTTGCCGGGGAAGGCGCCGATCATGGCGTCCTGCCAGCTCGTCACCCCGAGCGAGAACAGGTGCTGCTGGGCGGCGAGCAGGCCGGCCTGCGCCTCCTCGGGGGTCGCGACGGGGACGTGGTCGGCGACCAGGTCCATCGCGCCCTCCTGGAGGGTGCCGGCCGGGGTGCCGTCGGCCTCCCGCTCGATCCGGCCGTCCACGGGGTCGGGGGTGTCGCGGTCCACGCCCGCCCGTCGCAGGGCCGCCGAGTTGACCCAGGCACCGTGGCCGTCCCGGTTGGTGAGCAGGACGGGACGGTCGGGCACCACGGCGTCGAGCATGGCACGGGTGGGCAGGCCGCCGGGGAAGACGTCCATCGACCAGCCGCCGCCGAGGATCCACTCCTGGTCGGTGTGGGTCTCGGCGTACCGGGCGATCACCGCGAGGTAGCCGTCCACCGAGCGCTGCGCGGCCAGGTCGCAGCGCAGCATCTGGACGCCGGCCACCGCCGGATGGACGTGGGCGTCCTGGAAGCCGGGGACGAGCAGGCCGCCGGCGAGGTCGACGACCTCGGTGGCCTCGTCGGCCAGCAGGCGGACGGTGGCCTCGTCGGTGACGGCGAGGATCACGCCACCGCCGACCGCCACCGCCGCGTTGACCGGCTCCGACGAGGTGCCGGTGAAGACCCGGCCCCCCACGAAAACGGTGTCGACCTGCGGGCTGGTGTGTGCCATCAACGGCTCCTCCGGCTCGGCGGGCAGGCCCGCTCGGCGTGTTGTTGAGGAGGAGTGAACGGCAGCGCAACACTGTTGTCAACAGTGTTGCGCGAAGTTGCCCGCACCTCGATACACTGGCGCCACCATGTCGAAGTCACCCGCACCCCCCGCCCGAAGCAAGCGCGCCGGCTCCCAGCTGACGCCCGAGGCGATCATCGAGGCCAGCCTGCGCATCGCCGCCCGTGGCAGCGCCGACGCCTTCACGGTCCGCCGCCTCGGCGAGGAGCTGGGCGCCGATCCGACCGCGATCTACCGCCACTTCCGCGACAAGGACGAGCTGCTGCTCTCCGTCGCCGACCGGACCCTCGGCGAGGTGCTGGACAGCATCCCGCCCGGCCTCGACTGGAAGGGCCGACTGCGGGCGCTGGCCGACGCCTCACTGGCCGTCGCACTCAAGTACCCGGCGGTCAGCTCGATCATGGCCAGCCGGACCACCCGGCGCAGCAACGAGTTCCGCGTGGTCGAGCTGATCCTCGGCGCGGTCACCGAGGCCGGTCTCGACGGCGCCGACGCGGCCGTGCACTACCGGATGGTCGGCGACTCACTGCTGGCCTACGTCGGCCAGCGGGCCGCCTACCTGCTCTTCGACCCCGAGGTCCGGGCGGCCGACGAGTCCTCGTGGACCCGCGAGTACCGGCTGGTGGACGCGCACGGATTCCCACACATCACCCGGCTGGGCCAGCAGTTGGCCGAGGTGACGCACGACCAGATCTTCCACGCCCGGGTCGAGGCGCTGATCACGGCGATCGAGCAGCAGGCCGAGGGCGTCCGCGGGGCCTGAGCCCACTCCCAGGAGTGGCCGCGCCTGGGGGCGCGCTCGGACAGCGGTTTGCGCAACAGTGTTGACAACAGTGATGTGCCGGCGCTTCACTCCCCAGCAACTCGAAAAACGCGACGGGCCCCACCCCGCCGCGCGAGCCTCTCGACCTGCCGCCTGCCGCGCGCTGCGCGCAGCGGGGCCGCCCCCACGAGAAGAGGCACCTCATGCACCGTGCACCCAACTCCCCCGCGATCCCCGGCAACCGGTCCGGCCTCCCCGAGCCGCTGCGCGCCCTCTTCGCCACCCACGCCGAGGCGCGCCGCCGCGCGATGCCCGTCGCCGAGGTCGCCGGTGAGCGGGCCGAGCGGGCCGAGCGGGTGCTCAGCCGCCGCCGGCTCCTCGGCACCGCCGGGGCGGTCGCCGCCGCCGCGACCGTACCGGCGGGCCTGCTCGCCCCCACCCGGGCCACTGCGGCGACCGCCCCCCGGGTGGTGATCGTCGGGGCAGGCCTGGCGGGGCTGCGCTGCGCCCACAAGCTCTGGAACCGGGGCAACCCTATCGCCGCCACGGTCTACGAGGCCGACACCAGCCACCTCGGCGGCCGCTGCTGGTCGCTGCGCGGCTTCTTCACCGGCGGCCAGGTCAGCGAGCACGGCGGCGCATTCATCAGCTCGACCGACACCGCCGTCCTCCAACTCGCCAACAGCCTGGGCCTGCAGCGCGAGTACGCCAACGGCGGCGCGCTGGACGCCGGCGACTACGCCGCCCGGATCAACGGCGCGCCCTACGACGGCGACCAGCAGCAGGCCGACTGGACGGCCGAGGCCTTCGCCGCCTTCAGCGCCTCCTACCAGGCGATCGGCACCCCCCGGTACGACAACTACACCGCCGAGGCGCACCGGATCGACCAGCTGTCCTGCCTGGACTACCTCGCCGAGATCGGCCTGCCCGCGAACTCCCCGCTCGGCCAGCTGATCCAGTCCATCCAGCTGCAGTCCGGCGGTGAGCCCGCGCAGTCCTCCGCGCTGAACATGATCAGCTTCCTCGGGGCGTCCAGCACCTTCGACGGCGCGAGCGGCTTCGACGAGAAGTTCCATCTGGCCGGCGGCAACGACCAGTTGGTCAGCGGGATGGTCGGGCAGCTGCCGACCGGTGCCGTCAAACAGGGCTACGAGCTGGTCGCGCTGTGCCAGAACGGCGACGGCAGCTACACCTGCACCTTCAAGCACGACGGCAGCACCGTCTCGGTCCCCGCCGACCACGTGGTGCTGGCCCTGCCGTTCAGCACCCTGCGCAACGTCGACCTGTCCCGGGCCAACCTCTCCGCCCTGAAGCTCGGTGCGATCCGCCGCCAGGGCATGGGGCAGAACGCCAAGCTCGTCACCCAGGTCACCAGGAAGACCTGGCCCGCGCTCGGCTTCAACGGCATCTCCAACACCGGGCCGCTCGGCTACCAGACCTCCTGGGACGGCTCGGTCGATCTGGGCGCCAAGGGCGCACCCGCCCTGCTCGTCAACTTCCTCGGCGGCGACGGCGCCCGCACCACCCTCACCGGAGCGGCCCACGGACCGGCCCCGACCGCCGACGTGAACCAGTTCCTCGCACAGATCGAGCAGGTCTACCCCGGCACCACAGCCGCCTGGAACGGCAAGGCGTACGAGGACCACTGGTCCCTCGACCCGTGGCACCTGGGCGCCTACCACTACTACAAGGTCGGCCAGTACACCGCCTTCGCCGGCTACGAAGGCGTCCAGGAGGGGAGGATCCACTTCGCGGGCGAGCACACCGACGTGGACAACGCCACCCTGAACGCCGCCGTGGCCTCGGGGGTCCGCGTCGCGGGCGAGATCACCACCCAGATCTGAACAGCTACGAACGACTACCAACGATTACGAGCGGCTAGGGGCACCATGAGCACCGTCAACGGCGGCATCTCCTTCTGGTACGCGCAGACCGGACTTCCCGCGCGGCGCGCGCCGTTGCCCGGCGACGCCACGGCCGACGTGTGCGTCGTCGGCGGCGGCTACACCGGGCTCTGGACGGCGTACTACCTGAAGAAGGCGCTGCCCTCCCTCCGGATCACCGTGCTGGAGCAGGAGTTCTGCGGCTACGGGGCCTCGGGCCGCAACGGCGGCTGGCTCTACAACGGCATCGCGGGCCGCGACCGCTACGCCCGGCTGCACGGCCACCGGGCCGCCGTGGAACTGCAGCACGCGATGAACGAGACCGTGGACGAGGTGATCCGGGTCGCCGCCGCGGAGGGCATCGACGCCGACATTCACCGGGGCGGTGTGCTGGAGGTGGCCTGCACCCCGGCCCAACTCGCCCGGCTGAAGGCCTTCCACGAGGCGGAGACCGGCTTCGGCGAGCACGACCGCGTGCTGTTGGGCGCGGCCGAGTCCGCCGAGCGCATCCGGGTGGCCGGCACCCTCGGCGGCAGCTGGACCCCGCGCGGCGCGCGGGTCCACCCCGTCAAACTGGTGGCGGGCCTGGCGCGCGTCGTCGAGGGCCTCGGTGTGGTCGTCCACGAGTCGACGGCCGTGACGGCGATCGAACCGCGACGCGCCGTCACCCCGCACGGGACCGTCCGCGCGACGTACGTGCTGCGCTGCACCGAGGGCTTCACGGCCGCGCTCAAGGGCCAGAAGCGGACCTGGCTGCCGATGAACTCCTCCATGATCGCGACCGAGCCGCTGCCGCCGGAGGTCTGGGAAACCATCGGCTGGGAGGGCCGCGAGACCCTCGGCGACCTGGCCCACTCCTACATGTATGCGCAACGCACCGCCGACGACCGGATCGCGATCGGCGGGCGCGGCATCCCGTACCGCTTCGGCTCGCGCACCGACAACGACGGGCGGACCCAGGCCGCCACCATCGAGGCGTTGCGGGAGATCCTGGTCCGCTTCTTCCCCGCCACGGCAGGCGCGGCGATCGACCACGCCTGGTCGGGGGTGCTCGGCGTGCCACGGGACTGGTGCGCCGCCGTGGAGCTCGACCGCTCCACCGGTCTCGGCTGGGCCGGCGGCTACGTCGGCAGCGGGGTCGCGACGGCGAACCTGGCCGCGCGCACCCTGCGTGATCTCATCCGGCTCGACTCCGGCGAGGGTGGCCCCACCGAGCTCACCACGCTGCCCTGGGTCGGCCACCCGGTGCGCCGCTGGGAGCCCGAACCCCTCCGCTGGCTCGGGGTCCACGGCCTGTACGCGGTCTACCGGGGCGCCGACCGCCGCGAGTTGGCCGGCGGCCGGGCCGGCACCGACTGGGCGGCCCGCCTCGCCGACCGGGTGAGCGGGCGCTGAGGACGACCCCCGGCACGGGCCGTCCGTACGGACCGTCCGTGCGGCGCCGGGTCAGCAGGTCGCTCCGGTCTTCACCGGCTTGAGGTCGACCAGGTACGCGTCGACGGCGTCGGTCACGCACGCGTTGCTGCGCCCGTAGGCGGTGTGGCCCTGCCCCTGGAAGGTCAGCAGCATGCCCCCGGGGAGTTGCGAGGCCAGGCTCTGCGCGTTCTCGTACGCGGTCACCGGATCACCGGTGGTGCCGACCACGAGGACCGGGGGCAGGCCCGGCGCGTCGACGCGGTGCGGCTGCCGGGGCCCGGTCGGCAGGTCCTTGCAGCTGAGGTCGGCGAGCACGCCGGCCGTCCCGAACGGGCCCGCCGCCCGGTCCGCCGGGGCGAGGGCGTCCCAGTATGCCTGCGGGTCCTTGGGGTGCGGGACGTCGAGGCAGTTGACCGCCAGCAGCGCGGCCTCGGAGTTGTCCGGCGCCTGCCCGTCGGAGCTGCTGGAGCCGTCGGAGCGGCGGTCCCGGGCGGCCGGGCGGGACGCCGTGGGCGCGGAGGCCCCCGAACCGTCGGCCTGGTCGGCCGGGTGCGGCGCCGCGAGCGCGGCCAGCTTCGTGCCGTCACCACGGCGCGCGGCGCTCAGGGCCTCGGACAGCGGCTGCCACTGGGCTTCAGGGGTGTACATCGACATGGTGACGGCCGTGTTCAGCATGTGTACGTCGAGCCGGTCCGACGTGCCCTGGATCTTCAGCGACCGGTGCGCCACCTTGGTGTAGAGGTCGGTGATGAGTTGGCGGATCGCCTCCGGGGTGGCGGCGGGGCACGCGTCGCCGACGACGGTGACGCACTGGTCGGCGTAGCCGTCCACGGCCCGCTTGAACGCCTTGCCCTCCATGATGGTGCGCTCGGACCAGTTCTTGGCCGGGTCGTCGGCGCCGTCGAGGACCATCGCGCGCACCCGCTGGGGGAAGAGCTCGGCGTACGTGGCGCCGAGGTACGTGCCGTAGGACCAGCCGAGGTAGTTGAGCTTCTCGTCGCCGAGAGCCGCCCGCAGGACGTCCATGTCGCGGGCGACGTCCAACGTCCCGACGCGCGACAGGATGTCGCCGCTGTGGGCCTTGCACCCGGCGGCGGTGGCCTCGGCGTCGGCGAGGGCGGCTCGGCGTTCAGCGTCGGTCCTGGGGTAGAGCGGGCGCGGCACGTCGTCGGGCCCGCCCTGGTTGGCAGCGTCGTCGGGCGAGCCGCAGTCGAGGGCGGGCTTGCTGCCGGCCACACCGCGCGGGTCGAACTCGACCACGTCGAACGAGGCTCGCATCCGTGGGCCGAACGCTGCCATCCCGCCGGACTTCATGTCGCGCACCCCGGACTGGCCCGGCCCGCCGGGGTCGAGGACCAGCGACCCGAGGCGCTTGACCGGGTCCGTGCCGACGGTCCTGATCACCGGCAGGGTGAAGGTCCTGCCGTTCGCGGGCTGCGCGTAGTGCATCGGGACGGTCAGCGTGGCGCACTGCTGGTCGCCGCACGGGGTCCAGCTCAACTTCTGCTGGTAGAAGGCCCGCAGGGACTCCTGGGCAGCGGGCTCGGTGGGGGGCGCAGCTGCTGCGGCCACTGCGGCCCGGGGCGGCGCCTTCGGGCCCCCGGCGTCGGGGCCGCAGCCCGCGAGCGCCGCCGTGCCGAGGACGGCCAGGGCCAGGACGAGGACGCCGCGCTGCACGGTGGTGTGGTTCATGGGGGTACTCCGGTGGGGTCGGGCCGGTGTCGTCACGGTCACTTCGCGGCGGGGCAGCCTGGGCAGAGCGCGGACGCGTGCAGTGCGCCGAACAGGTGCCGGAGCTGGCGGAGCCCGGCCCGGCCAGGTGCCGCGCCCGAGCCCGGCAGGGACACCTGCCTGGTCTCGCTCCGGGAGTGGCCGGTCTGGTGGACCCGCGCCGTGGGCGGTGCGGCCGGACCGGAGTGGCCGTCGGCCCGGTCCACGGGCAGGGCGCAGAAGACCGCGGCGATGCCGATCGTGACGATTGCGAGCAGTGCGGCGGAGCGCGGGCGCCACCGGAGACCGGCGAGGGAGCTGGACATGGCTCCACCCTGCCCGGCGTCGGATGAGATGAAGATGAGGCTGGTGGCAGGACGACTCGGGCCCTGCCGCGCGGGTCAGCTGCCCGTGTGCTGCGGCAGGAGCAGTTCGGCCAGTGCCCCGCCGCCGGGCGCCTGGGAGAGCCGGGCGGTGCCGCCATGGAGTTCGGCCACCCAGCGGACGATGGCGAGGCCCGTCCCGGTGCCGGTACCGGCGGCTCCGGTGACGCGGCGCTCGAAGACCCGCTCACGGTCCTCCGTCGGCACCCCGGGGCCGTGGTCGCGTACGGCGACCCGGCCTGCGGTGACGGTCACCTCGACCGGCGTGCCGCCGCCGTACCGGAGCGCGTTCTCCACCAGGTTGCGGACGGCCTGGCCGAGCAGTTCGGGGTCGCCGTCGACGATGGCGGGCTCGGTGGTGACGGTGACGCCGGTGTGGTCCGGCAGTTCCTCGACGGTCGCCTCGACCAGCTGGTCGAGGCGCAGCCGGGTCAGCTCGATCTCCTGGGTGCCGGCCTCCAGGCGGGCGCGGGCGAGCAGCCCGGTGACCAGGCGGCCCAGCCGGTCGACCAGCCGGACGGCCTCGTCGAGGGCGGCGGGTGCCCGGGTGGGCGAGGCGCTGCCGGTCTCCACGACCAGCCGCAGGGTGGCCAGCGGGGTGCGCAGTTCGTGCGCCGCCTCGGCGAGGAACTGCTCCTGCTGCTCGAGCCCGCGCAGCGCCGGTCGCATCGCGCGCCCGGACAGCAGGTGACCGACGGCGGCGGCCGCCAGGACGAGGGCGGCGCAGCCCAGGGCCAGCCAGTGCAGCAGCCGACTGTGGGCCGCCTCGCTCTGGGCCGGATCGTCGCCGACCAGCACTGCGGCGCCGATCCGGTCGCCGTTCCAGACCGGGGCGGCGGCCCAGTGGAATTCCCGGCCGCCCACGGCCTGCGCGGTGAACTGGACGGTCTGCTGGTCGTGCTGGACGAGCTGCCAGATCTCGTCGAGATTCGCCTGGTCGGGCAGCGTCGCCGGGGAGGTGTAGGCGTGGCTGACCTGCGCGTGGCCGGTCTGCTCGGGTCCGGTCTGCTCGGGTCCGGTCTGCTCGGGTCCGGTCTGCTCGGGTCCGGTCTGCGCGGCTCCGGTCTGTGCGGCTCCCTCGGCGGGTCCCTGGAGGACACCGAGCGCGTCGGCGCCGCGCGCCAGGTCGTCGTCCTGCAGGGGGTCGAGGTACAGCCCGCCGCCGGCGTCGTAGAACACCGCACGGGCGAGCCCGTCGGCGCGGTGGACGGCGTCGTGGTCCAGGTCGTTGGCCCGGGACTGGCCGTCGGTGCGGACGGCGATGGTGGCGAGGACGAGCAGGCAGACGGCGGTGGTCGCGGCGAAGAGTACGGTCATCGCCCACCGGGCGCGGTGCAGGCGCGCGACGGCGGGGGTGCGCGACCTCACCGGCCGGCGCCCGGGTCGCCGATGCGGTAGCCGACGCCGCGCACGGTCGTGATGAGTTCGGGCGGGCCCAGTTTGCGGCGCAGCTGGCCTATCAGGACGTCGACGACGTTGGAGAGCGGTTCGGCCTGCTCGTCCCAGCAGCGTTCGACGAGCTCGGTACGGGTGACCACCTCGTCGGCCCGCAGCATCAGCACCTCCAGCACCGAGAACTCCTTCGCGGTGAGGGTGAGCAGCACGCCGTCCCGCCGCACCCGGCGGCGCGGCAGGTCGAGCTCCAGGTCGCCGACCCTCAGCTCGGGGAGCCGGGCGGGCTGGCCGCGACGGCTCAGCGCGCGAACCCGGGCGCTGAGCTCGGCGAAGGCGAAGGGCTTGACGAGGTAGTCGTCGGCGCCGTGCTCGAAGCCGGCCACCCGGTCGGTGACCGCGTCGAGCGCGGTGAGCAGCAGCACCGGGAGGGTGGAGCCCGCCTTCCGCTGGGCGGCCAGGAGGGTGAGCGCGTCCCCGTCGGGCAGCGTGCGGTCCGCGACCAGGCAGTCGTAGCTGTTGACCGCGAGCTTGAAGTCGGCGTCGGCGAGATCGGCGGCGAAGTCGACGGCGAAACCCGCCTCCCGCAGCCCCCTGACGATCACGGGCCCGAGCTCGGGATCGTCCTCAAGGACAAGTACACGCATGACCGACCATCCTACTGGGCTGAAAACACCACAATCGTGATGGTATGCCTGTCCCCTCCTGGAGTGTGATCAGCGTTTCCACGACGGCAGTGCCTCGGCGGCCTCGGTGAACTGCCGGCCCGAGGCGTCCGTGAAGGTGAAGGAGAGCGGCGTCAGCGCGGCTGCCACGAGCCGCAGCATGGCCGGGTGCGACTCGACGTGACCGGCGGTCAGGTCGAGCCGCTGAGTCGACACCCCAAGGGCCAGCGGGCCGGGCGGCACCAGGTTGAAGTAGTGCTGCACCCCGGCGGTCGCACGCACCTCGCGTACGCCGTGGAGGGACCGGAGCTCGGCGGCCTCCAGCGGCGGCTGGTTCCAGAACTGGAAGCAGACCCCCGCCCGGTCGTACGGGACGGCCTCCCGGCCCTCGCCCCCGCAGGCCAGGTCCGCGGCGACGGTCAGCAGGTCCGCCCCGGTGGCCCGCCCGGCCAGCTCCGCGATCCAGCCGCCCAGGCGCCCGTTCACCTCGATCAGGCGGGGTCCGTCCGCTGTCCACTTGAACTCCGTATGGGCGATGCCCACTCGGACGCCCAGGGCGGCCAGGATCTGCTCGGTGCGGCCGTGGATCTGCCGTTCCTGGGCGGCGGTCAGGCCCGACGGCCAGAACTGGCCGCATTCGCGGAACGGCTCCGCCTGCGGGAACTTCCCGGTGACGGCGAGGTGGCGCGGCCCGTCCGGTGCGAGGACGGTCTCCACGCTGACGTAGTCGCCCAGGCCG
This sequence comes from Kitasatospora sp. McL0602, assembly GCF_052076145.1. NCBI lineage: Bacteria > Bacillati > Actinomycetota > Actinomycetes > Kitasatosporales > Streptomycetaceae > Kitasatospora > Kitasatospora sp. McL0602. The sequence continues at coordinate 1,528,514 of NZ_CP197246.1, forward strand.
GCGATCGGCTCGCCCCGCAGGTACTCCTCCAGGACGTAGGCCCGGCCAGGGTGGAGGGTCGCTGCTGCCCGCGCAACGGCGGCAGCGTCGGTGAGCGGCCTGGTGTCGGTGCTCCCCTTGCCGACCACCGGTTTGAGGACGGCGGGCAGGCCGACCGCCGTGGCGGCCGTGAGCAGGTCCGCGGGCCCGGTGACCAGCGCCGTACGGGTGCTGTCCAGGCTCAGGGCCGCCAGCCGGGCCCGCTGCGCGTGCTTGTCGGTGAGCAGGTGCGCGGTGGCCGGCGAGTGGTAGGGCAGGCCGAGCGCCTCGGCGAGCTGCGCCGTCGCGGGGATGAGCTCACTGAAGGTGGTGATGCCGTCCGGCCGCCAGCGCCGGAGCTCCGTCAGCCGCGCCTGCCACTCGTCCAGCGCTACCACCGGCCCGGCCGCCCGCAGGATGGGCAGCACCGCCCGGGTGTGCGGCGTGTCCGCGGCGACGAAGCAGAGCTGGTAGCGGTCGCCGAGCGACCGGAGCAGTTCCCCCGCGCCTGCGGCACCTTCCTCGTAGACGATCAGCAGGCGCGGCCGGTCCGGCAGTCCGGTCGTCATCGGTCGGTCCCGGCGGGCCGGTCCGCCGGGAGCAGGCCTGCCAGCACGTCCGCGAGGTCGGCGAAGGTCGGGGTGGTGAAGAGCAGCGCCGGGTCGAGCTCCGTGCCGGACGCCTCGGAGAGCCGGGCGAACAGCGCCGCGGCGAGCAGCGAGTGGCCGCCGTCGGCGAAGAAGTCCGAGTCCGGCTCCGGCGTGACGAAGAGGAGGTCCTCCCACTGCTCGGCGAGGGCGAGACGGATGTCGATGGTCATGACCGGTCGGTTCCTTTCGGGTGGGGCCGGTGGGGCAGGTGGGGCAGAGAGGTCGGCGGGGTTCAAGGCAGCGGGCGGTGGGCTGCCGTGGGGCTGCGGTCGAGCTTGCCGGAGGCCGTGACAGCAAGCTCCTCGACCTGGACGAACCGGCTGGGGACCATGTGCTCCGGCAGCAGAGCCGCGACCGCCCGGCGCAGGTCGGCGGTGGTCGCCGGTGCGGCGGGCACCACGTGGGCGACCAGCTGCCGGTCACCCCGCGGGGTCGAGGCGACCGAGACCGTGGCCGCGTGGACGGCTCCGGTCCGCAGCAGGGCGGCCTCGACCTCGCCGAGCTCGATCCGGTAGCCCCGGAGCTGGACCTGCCGGTCGGCGCGGCCGAGGTAGTGGAGTTCGCCGGCCTCCTCTACCACCAGGTCTCCGGTGGCGTACCAGCGCTGCTCCCCGGTGTCCGGCAGCCGGACGAGCCGCTCGGCGCTGCGCTCCTCGTCCCAGAGGTAGCCGGTGAGGACCTGCCCCCCGCTGAGCAGCAACTGCCCGCCGTGCCCGGCCCGGACGGGGCGGAGGGCGTCGTCCACGACCCGGTGGGCCAGGCCCGGCAGCGGGCGCCCGATCGGGGTGGGGTGGTCGGGCGGGAGCTCGTCCGGGGCCAGGCGCCGGAAGGTGGCGTGCACGGTGCTCTCGGTGATGCCGTACATGTTGGTCACGGCGGCGCGGTGCCCGAGTGCCCGCCACCGGCGCACGGCCGGCACGGAGAGCTCCTCGCCGCCGAAGACGAGATGCCGGACGGCCGGCAGCGCCGAGGAGCGCTCGGCCAGCGCCTGGACGAGGTACCCGAAGACGGTGGGGACCTGGTTCAGGACGGTGACGGCGGCATCGGCGAGCCACTGCGCGGTGCGGTCGGGCGACCGCAGGGTCGGCTGGTCCGGCACGGCGAGCTCGCCGCCGGACCGCCAGGCTCCCCACATCTCCCAGACCGAGAAGTCGAAGTTGTGGGAGTGCATCAGCGCCCAGACGTCGTCCGGGCCGAAGTCGAAGAGCCGGTCGGTGGCCGCGAACAGTGCGGACAGCGAAGCGACGGTGACCGGGACGCCCTTGGGCACCCCGGTCGACCCCGAAGTGAAGATCACGTAGGCGACCCCGGGCGTGGGCGGCCGCACGGCGGGCACGGCGGCGGGCAGCCGGACGGCCAGGCCGTCGAAATCCTCGTCCCCGACCGTCAGCGCCAGTGCTGCCCGGTCCGCGACGAGCGCGGTGCGCTCCGAGGGGTAGGCCGGGTCCAACGGCACGTAGGGCAGCCCCGCCTTCGCGCACCCGAGCACGGCGACGGCGAGGCGCGCCCCCCGGGTGAGCCGCAGGCCGACCCGCTCGCCCGGCCGCAGCCCGGCGGCAGCCGCCGCTGCCGCGAAACCGCCGGCGAGAGTGTCGAGTTCGCCGTAGCTGAGAGCTCCGTCGGCGGCTCGGACCGCGATCCTGCGGGGGTGGCGGCGGGCCTGCTCCTCGAAGCAGGCGATGGGTGCTCGGTCGGGCATGTCGGTCCTCTCGGTCGGGCGGCCGGTGCGGCGGGAGCTGCGCCTCAGGGCGCAGCGGCTGTCGGGCGGGGCCGGCCGGTCGCCAGCCGTCCGGCGGTGAGAAGCAGCGCGGCCACCAGACAGGCGAGGCCCGCCCGGCCGAGGGCGTGGGCGGCGAGCACACGGGTGAGCCGGCCCCCCGGGCCGATCAACAGCACGCCCAGGCCGGCCGCCATGGTGAGCACGGTCTTGGTCAGACCGGCGGCCTCGCCGGCGACGGCCGGTGGCAGCAGGGCCTGAGTGGCCGTCATGGCGAGGGCGTTGGTGAGGCCGAGCGCCGTCGTGGCGCCGGCGGCGGCCGTCAGGTACACCGGCAGCGAGACGGCTCCTGCTGCGGCTCCCAGCAGAGCGGCGGCGGCTGCCAGACCGGCCACGGCCGCCGGAAAGGCCGCCGCACCCCGGATCAGCCCTGCCACCGGCCCGGCCAGGGCCAGGCCCGCCGCGGGTGCGAGGAAGGCGGCGGCTGCCGTGAGCGGGCTCAGCCCCCAGACCTCCTGCAGAGTCCACGGGACGACGAGCAGCACGACGACGGTTGCGGCGTTGGCAGTCGCCCCCGCTGCGGTCAGCACCGTGAACCGGCCCTGCCGGAGCAGCTCCGGCCGGAGCAACCGGTCGCCGCCGCTCCGTTCCGCCGCGAGGAACCGTCCGAAGCCCAGCACCCCTGCGACCAGCAGGCCGCAGCTGCCTGCCGACCCCCAGCCCCAGACCGGGCCACGGTCCAGGAGCAGGGCCAGCGCTGCCAGGGCCACGGTGACGGAGGCGAGCCCGACGCGGTTCGCCGCACTCAGCGGTCTGCCCCGGGGAGCGGGGGAAGGGCCGACCAGCCATACGGCCACCAGGGCGCAGGGGAGGTCGAGCCAGAAGACCGCACGCCAGGAGAGCGTCTGCGCCAGCACACCGCCGACCAGCGGCCCGCACGCGGTACCGAGCCCGCCGATCCCGAGCGCGAGACCGGTGGCCCGCTGACGGGGGCCAGGGGGGAGACGGTGGCTCAGCAGCGCGAGGCCGGCCGGCATGACCGGCGCGGCCGCCGCGCCCTGGACCGCCCTCGCCACGACCAGGAGCGGAAGGGTCGGTGCCAGCGCGCAGAGCGCACTGGCACCGACGAAGCCGATCAGCGCGGCGCGCAGGAGGCGGCCGTGCCCGACCAGGTCGCCGAGGCGGCCTGCCCCCAGCATCAGCGAGCCGCAGGCGAGCAGGTAGGCGCTGACCACCCAGCCGAGGTGGTCACCGGATCCGCCGAGGTCCCGGCCGATCCGGGGGAGCACCAGATTGACCGCGAAGGCGTCGAACTGGATGCACAGGGCCGCCAGCCCCACCCCGGTCAGCACCCGGCGCACCGTCGCGCCGCTGCTCACCGCGGCTGTCCGGCCGGCTCGGCCGAGCGGTGCGGCGCCCCGTGCTCCAGCACCGTGCCGTCGACCATCCGCAGTCGGCGCACCCCCGGTACCACTGCGGTGCCCGCACAGGCCACGGCGACGAGCACCGCGGTGGCGGCCATCGCGGTACCGGCTCCCCAGGCCGCGGCGGCCAGGGGGGCGAAGGCCAGCGCGAGCGGCTGGGCGGCCAGTGAGGCGAGCCATTCGTAGGAGGTGACCTTGGCGAGTTCGCCGGGCGGCACTGCGGCCTGCACCGTCGAATCCCACACCGGGTTCAGGAACCCCATCGCGGCCCAGGCGATTCCGTACCCGGCCACCAGCAGCGGCGCGGGCAGCCACTGGGCGAACATCAGTTGCGGCACGGCACAGGCCGACAGGACGAGGTTGCCCACCAGGATCGGCCGACGGGGCCGGTAGCGGCCGGCCAGGAGGGAGCCCAGCAGCAGCCCGATCCCGCCCGCCTGGACGGTCGCCGTCCACACGGCCCGGCCGTTGTGGTGGTGCAGGGCGACCAGCGGGCCGAGGGTGACCAGCACCATGTCCGCGAAGTTCACGGCGGCATGGGCGACGAGACTGCTCCAGAGCCAGTCCCGGGAGGAGACCTGGCGCCATCCGGACACCAGATCGGCGCGCAGCGAGCGGTGCGACGGCTCCGGCCGACCGACCGTGATCGCGGTGAAGGTGGCGGCGCCGCCCGCGAACGCCACGGCGTCGATCAGGAAGACCCAGCCGGCGCCGACGGTGACCACCAGGAGGCCGGCCAGCAGCGGCCCGAGGATCAGGGTGGCACTGCGCCCCACCCCCATCAGGGAGTTGGCGCGTTGCCGGGCCGCGCTGTCGGCCACCACCCCGGCGACCAGGGGGGACATGCTGCACAGCGAGACCGCCGAGGCCGCTCCGGCGAACAGCTCGGCGACCGCGACCACGGTCAGATTCGGTGCGTGGGAGAGCAGTTGGACACCGACCAACGCCTGGACGGCGCTGCGTACGAGGTCGGCGGCGAGCCCGGCCAGGCGCAGGTCGATCCGGTCGACCAGCACACCGGCCAGCGGCAGCAGCACCAGTCGGCTACCGACCGCGCAGGAGAGCACGGCGGCCAGGGTGGTGGCCGAGTCGGTCAGCTGGAGCACCGCCAGGCTCAGTGCCACCGGCATCAGACCGTCGCTCAGCGAGACAGCGGTGCGCCCGATCAGGAGCAGCCGGAAGGAGCGCTGCCGCAGCGGGCTCGCGGCGTCGGCTCGGCGTCGTGGCGCGAAGCCGGGCATCAGCGGCTCACCGGCTGCCGGGCCTGGAGTACCAGACATCGTCCACGACCATGTCGTCGACGCCCCGCGCCTCGCAGTAGTCCACCAGGTCCGACATCCGGTTGATGAACCCGCGGCCGTTGAAGTTGAGCGAGGTGTTGCACAGGACTCCCGCGCCGTGCCGCCCGGCGAACGCGCTGAGCAGGCGGTGCAGGGTGGGCTCCTGCTCGCTGGTGACGGTCTGCACCCGGGCCGTCCCGTCCACGTGGGTGACCGCGCCGAGCTCACGGCCGCGCACCCGGCGGAAGTAGAGCATGTGCGGGTCGGGGAAGTCGCTGTCGAACAGGCTCGACACATCCTCGGCGCGGCAGACGGGGGCGATCGGCCGGTAGTCCTCACGCGCCTTGATGGCGTTGAGCCGGTCCTTGGTCCTCGGGTCGAAGGGCTCGGCGAGCAGTGAGCGGTGGCCCAGCGCCCGGGGCCCGATCTCCCAACGCCCCTGGACCCAGGCGACCACCCGGCCGTCGGACAGGGCCTCGGCCAGCCGTGCGGGATCGAGCGGCCGGGCCGACCAGCGGTCCGGGTCCGGGGTCGTGTCGGTGTCGAAGGGCAGGCCGCTGTACACGTCCCAGTCCAGCGTGAAGCGGCCGGTCTCGTGGAACATCGCGTCGATCGCGGTGCCGATCGCCGATCCGGAGTCGTTGGTGCAGGGCGGGACGAAGACCGAGGAGAAGTGCGCCGACTGGCGCCACAGCCCGTTCCAGTCGCAGTTGAGGCCGCAGCCCCCGGAGATGTGCAGCGGTGTGCCGGCCGGCAGGCGGCGCTCGGCCGTCTCCCGGAAGGTCTCGAAGATCCGGTGGCTGATCAGGGCCGCTGCGCTCTTGGCCGTGGCGCTGGTCAGGCCCGCGTTGTGCAGCGGTGTGTCGCGGAACGCGGACTTGGGCAACGGGAGGACCGCGTCCGGGCGCATCAGGCGGTCCACCGCCGCGACCGTCCCCGGGTCCGCGTCGGCCGGGTCGGCGAACGCGGCCAGCGCCATCAGCTTGCCGCTGTCCTCGAAGCGCTGGTCGGTGGAGTCGTCGGGGTAGCCGGGGTCGGCGATCGCGAACGGCGAGGCGTAGCGGACCCCGGGCTGGCTGAGCACCGGGATCTTGTCCACCACCTCGAGACGGTCGTCGACCAGGTAGAACGCGCCGGTGTACCCCTCCCAGACGAGCACGGTGCGCAGCTCGGCACTGCTCTCGGGCGCCATGCCGAGCGCCATCATCAGGTGGGACCGCTCGTGGCTGGAGGAGAAGTACCGGACCTTCTTCCCGAAGATGCTGCGCAGGTCACGCTGGATCGCGTCCCCCTCGTACCCGGCGCCGATCCGCCGGTCGATCGAGCCGCGCCGGTACCAGCCGCCGAGGGCCACCACGTCGGGGATCTCGTCGCAGAGTTCGGCGGCGGCCAGCACGGTCGACACCGTCAGATCGGTGTAGCGGCGGCCGGAGTCCTTCTCGGCTTCCAGGGAGAACAGCAGTTTTCCGTCCCGGACGGCGGCTATCGCGCCGTCGTGTCCGGGCTTGAGCGCCAGAATCAGCATGCGAGGTCACTCTCTGCGCTGCGCGGCAGCGGAGGTCGGGCTCGTCACCGGTCGTTGACCAGTGCGGCGAGGTCGGCGATGGCGGTCTGCAGGAAGTCCCGGGTCGCCTGTTTGGGGAACGCGCTCGGGCTGAACATCGCACCGATCCGCAGGCGTTGGCCGGTGCCCGGAAGCAGGGCCAGGTGCAGTCCGTCGATGTCTCCGGGCACCGTCCGCTCCGGCACCTCCTCGGAGTACATGCCGCCCAGGTCCTGCGGTACGAAGTTCAGGACGAGCTGCATGCGGCGCAGCGGCCCCTCGACCTCGGCCCCCGCATCGGCCGGGCAGGTGGCGCGGATGTACTCGACAGGGGTCGTCTGGTGGGCCAGGACTTCGTTCCAGCGGCTGGTGACTTCGGGCAGCGAGCGCAGTGGGTCGGCCGCCGACGAGTGGCTCAGCCGGACCGGGACGGAGTCGGCGAACCAGCCCAGCCGGTTGAGGTGACCGGCCGGGCGACCACCGACGATCACCCGCAGGGTGAGGTCGTCGACCGCCGAGAGCCGGGCCACGGTCGCGGCGAAGCTGCTCAGGACGACGAGGAACGGGCTGACGCCGAGCGTTCGGGCGCGGGCGCGCAGCGCGTCCGCCCCGAGGGGCAGCGCCAGGTTGAGCGAGGTGATCTCACCGGGCGCGCCCGGCGCCGGGCAGGTGGCGAAGGGCAGCGCGGTGGGGCGGTCCGGGCTGGTCCCGGCCAGGTGCCGACGCCAGAACTCCCGGGCCGGAGCGGCCTGTCGGGTCTCCGGCAGCGGGTACTCGGCCCGCTGCCAGGCCACCCAGTCCCGGTACGCTCCCACGGCCGTTCTCGGGCGGGCCGTCGGGGCCTGGCAGAGCTCCTTCTGCATCAGGTGCATGCTGTGGCCGTCGGTGACAAAGTGGTCGAAGACCGTGGCGGCGGCCCGCCGTGGCAGGCCCGCAGCGTCGCGGTAGCCGATGACGGTGACGGCCCACAGGGCCCGCCCGCCGCGGTCGAAGGTGCGGCTCGCCGCGCTCTCGGCGAGCGCCTGCATCTCCGCCTCGGTCTCGCACCGCCGGAACTCCAGCGGAAGCGCGAGGTCTGCCGCGTAGCGGACCTGTCCACCTCCTTCGAGGGTGCCGTCGACGATCCGGAGCGCGTCCTCACGTCGGAGCATCCGGGCCAGGCGCTCGCGGAGCAGGTCGTCGCCGACGTCGCCGGGGACGGCGAAGAGGTTGGAGATGGAGGCGAATCGCCCATGGGCCTGCTCGTCGCGCAGGCGCGCGAGCTGCTGCAGGCTGGCGGGCCCGAGGTCGGGCGCTCCCTGGCGTACCGTCACCGGCTCTGCTCCCTTGCCGGGGTCGGCGATTCGCCGGGCCGGTAGAGGCCCTTGGTGTCCCGCTGGTACGTGTTGTGCACGATGTCGGTGAGGAACCGGTCGAAGTCGGTGACCAGGTGCAGGCCGGTGCCCGGTCGGTAGCCGAAGAGGCCGGGGCTCACCTGCGGGTCGAGACTGCTGTCGACGAAGAGCGCGTACGACCAGCGATCCGGCCGTCCGCCCCGCCCGGCGGCCTGCCCGGCGGCCTGCTCGGCGCCCTGCTCGACGACCCGGTGGGCGACGGCGGCGACGGGCGTCCGGGCCGCGCCGGTCAGGATCTCCATCGCACAGCCGAAGTTGACGATGAAGGTGCCGGGTACGGGGGTGATCGGGCACCAGCGGCCGTCCCGGTCCACCTCCAGCCCTGGCTCGACGGAGCGCAGCACGGTGACCCAGCCGGAGTCCTTGTGGATGTTCAGGCCACGGGCCCTGACCTCCGGCCGGAAGTGGTTGAAGGTCAGGTGGTAGGTGCCCCGGTCGGACAGCGCGCGCCCGGTGGCCTCGTCCCACAGCTCCTCCGGCAGGTCGAGGTGGTGCAGCACGGCGCGCAGGATACTCAGTGAGAAGGTGCGCATCGCCTCGGCCTGGCGGGTGAGCTCGGCCGGGAAGATCCCGTCCCAGTGCCGGCTCTCCAGGAAGAACTGCTCGGTCTGGTCCTCGTCCCGGCGGAAGTAGCCCTGCCTGGGGCCGATCCGGTCGGCGGTCAGGTGCCGGAAGCCCCGGTAGGCGTCCGGCTTCCCCGGGCCGGCGGGGCGGTGGAACTCGTCGGCGAACCGGTCGCCGGGCGAGAGGTCCAGGCCGGCCGGCGACTCGACGAAGAAGAAGCCGTCCCGCAGTGCCCGGCGGAGCCCGCCCTGCCGGTCGAACTCCAGGCGCTCCCCGATGAGCCGGGCGTGCTCCCAGCCCGGTGACGGTGGCGCGGTCATCTGTCCCTCCAGTGGTCGGTGGCGGCTGGTCGGTGGGCCGTCAGAGGCGGGGGTGGAACTCGTAACCGAGCTTCTCGGCCTTCTCGACCGAGAAGTCGCGGAAGCCCTGGCTGACGAGCAGCTCGCCGTCGGGCGTGTACTGGTAGATGCCCATGTCGTAGCGGGGGCCCATGAAGACGGTGAAGGAGGAGCGGTCGAGCTCGCGCTGCTCGCTCTCCGGCACCCGGTGCACCACTGCGGTGATCGGCTGCGGCAGGTGCTTCGCCAGCACCTCCAGGCAGTCGCCGAGGTTGACGATGAAGTCCTGCGACTGCACCTCGATCGGCACCCACGCGCCCTCGTGCCGCATCTCCAGGCCCGGCTGGTCGGCGTGCAGCAGCGTGATGAAGCCGCTGTCGGTGTGCTCCACGATGCCGGCCCGCCCTCGCAGGTCGGACCGGTAGTGGTTGATCGTCGAGTGGCACCAGCCGTTGCCCATGCTCGCGCCGCCCGTGATGGTGTCCCAGTCTGCCTCGGGCACCCCGGCGATCTCGAGGACGCCGTGCAGGGTCGCCAGCGTCACGGCCTCCATGCGGCGCAGCAGGGCGACCGCCTCGGCGGGCAGGTAGGTGTCCCAGTGCTGGCTCTCCAGCTGGAGCTGCTCGACCTGGTCCGGCCGGTCGGAGTAACCGAGCTTGGAGTCGGCGTGCTCCTCGGTCAGGTGGCCGCGGTACAGGTCGGCCGGTTCGGTGCGCGGCTCGTAGAACCTGCGGCACAGGTCCAGGCCGGGCTGCGGGTCGAGGTCCGCCGGGATGGCGACCAGGAAGGCACCCAACGCGAGCGCGCGGCGGGCCTCCGCAGGGTCGGCGAACCACAGGCGGTCGGCGCGGACCTCGGCGCGGGGCAGACGCAGACGGCCTGTTCCGACCGGTGTGTCGAGGGTGTCGGTCACGGGTTTCCCTTCCGAAGGATCTGGTGGTGAGGTGCCGGCGGGGCGGCGGTGCTACAGCGTGGCGTTGTCGCCGTCGTAGGTGCGGCTCACCTCCTGAACGGCGAACTCGGCCACGGACTGCAGTGCGTGTGGCCGGCCGTCGAGCCAGCGGTAGATCGTCCCGCTGAGCGAGGAGTCCAGGAACGTGACGTAGGACCAGCGGTCCGGCCGCCCCGCGGCGCGCTCCGTCCGCACCACACCGTGGACACTGGCGCGCACCGGTGTGGGCAGCTGTGCGGTCAGCACCTCGATGGAGCTGCCGAAATTGACCACCAGGCAGCCCGGTGCCGGGTGGATGGCACACAGCTCTCCCTCGATGAGAGCGAGCAGGCCCGGCTCGGTGGATCGCAGGACGGTGACCCAGCCCGAGTCGCGGTGGAACTTCGAACCCCGCACCTGCTTCTCGGCGCGGAAGTGGTTGAACGCGAGCATCTGGTGGCCGGCCTGCTCGGTGAGGCCCCCGGTGATCTCCGCCCAGTCCGCCGGGGAGATGCCGAGCTCGGTCAGGACTCCACGGAGGATCCCGATGCCGAGATCCACCATGGCGGCACCGACTGCTGACACGTCGTCGGGCAGCAGCGCCCAGTTGCCGCGTTCGACGTAGAAGTTCTCCCACTGGTCGTGCTCGCGGTCGAAGTAGCCCTGGTAGTCGCCGGGGACGGCGACGTCCCGGAAGCCGCGGTAGCGGTCGTCCTGGTCGCCGACGGGCTCCCGGAAGAACTGCTGGGCGAAGCGGTCACCGGCAGCGAGATCGAGACCGTCGGGGATCCGCACCTGGAAGAACCCTTGGCGCAGGGCACGCTCGAAGCCGCCGGGATGCGCGAACGCCAGTCGGTCACCGACGAGTCCGGCGATCTCGAGCTCGGCGGTCCGGTACCTGACGGCCGCTTCGGACTCGCCCGGCATCGGCGGCAGCAGCACTTCGGCCCGCACGGTGGCTGAGGCGGTCGGCTCGGTCATCTACTGGCCTTCCATGGATCTGGGGTGGATGCGGATGGTCCCGGCAGCGGCCGGGCGGGGCATCGAGGAGTGCCGGCGAAGGCGTAGGTCGATGCCCTCCGCGTGGACGTCGTAGCGGCCGTACAGCTCCTCGGCCACGACGGACTGCATCCGGACGGAGAAGAGCCGCCCCGGGCACTTCCGCGGATTGCGCGGGGAGTTGACCATGCTGAACGAGTTGATCTCGTAACGACTGCGGGAGATCAGCGAGGAGACCGTCTCGCGGTCCGAACGCATCACGGCACGGATGTTCGCCAGGGCGAAGCGCTCGGGGGCCGGGAAGACCGAACTGTCCTGGTTGGCCTGCCGCCGGTCGAGCCACACCATCGTCCCGGCCGGCACCTCCACCTTCGCGCCCCGGTGTTCCAGCGTGACCGGCGCGACGGTGCGCCGCCACAGCGCGGTCGGATTGCTCCCGCCGAGCCGAACGGCTTCGAGGACGGCCAGGTCCAGCGCCGTCAGCCGTCCGGCGCCGCTCTCGGCCAGCACCCGGGCACGGACGCCCGGAGTGCCTTCGAGATGGCAGAGCAGCCAGAGCAGGCTCAGCGCCGTGGTGTCGAAGGTGGCGACGACGACGGTGGCGAGCTCCTTGAGCTGCGCACCGGTCAGCAATTCGGCCGCATCCGCCACAGAGACGCCCCACAGAGCCAACTGACTGGTAATCAGATTGGTGGCGGGTGCGGCAGCCAAAGACTCCTGATTGTCGGTCAGGAGTGCGCGGACGAAGTCGTCGAGTGCGTCCAGCTCCCTGAGCGCTCCGTCGTTGTTCTTGCTGATCACCTCCGAGGCGATGTCGAAGAAGCCACGGATCACCGGGCCGAACTCCGGAGCCGCGAGGTAGTGGGTCAGCGGGCGCTGCCGCAGGTCCAGCACCCCGTTCAGCAGGCTGTCGACATGGGCGACCAGCTGCAGTACGAACTCCTCGGTGGGCCATGCTCGCCCGGCCGCCTGCTCCAGGAACTCCACGGTGTGCCGACGGATCTCCGCCGACCGACCCTCGACGAAGACGCCGTTGCCGAGTGACTGCTCGACCACGGCCCGCTTCGCCGGCCGGTCCGGGTGCGAGTGCTCCAGCGACCCCATGAAGTCGCCGAACAGCTCGCTGTTGGCCGCCGTCGACGGTGCCAGGTCGGCTTCGCCGACCAACGGGGTGTTGGTCGACTGGTACAGCGCGGTCTCGTCGCCCAGCCGGAAGGTGCACAACCCGCCGTGGGCATCGGCCAGCGCGGTGATCCCCGCCGCTCGGAAGTAGTCGCTCGCCTGGCCGCCGTGGACGACGGTGGCCTCGTGAAAGGGAGCCTGATGGCCGGTGGTCGGGCAGGGGCCGCCGTGGTGGGCCAGCGGTGGCCAGGGGCCCTGGCCGGCCATCAGCCTGCCGCCGTGGTGCCGACGATGCCGAAGTCACCGTACGCATCGTCCCAGGTCGCGCGGTTGAACTCGCGCAGGAACTCCTCGACGGTCTGCAACTCCTCGACCGCCCCGTCCGGGCCGACCCGGTGGAGCCGCCCGTGGGCCGGCGGGTTGAGGAAGGCCGCGAAGGAGAACCTGTCCTCCTGGCCCACCGTGGGCTCGCACTGCCGGACGCGGTGCAGGATCGCCCGGACGCGGGGGGTCAGCGACTGGCCGAGGATCTCGAACGCGCCGCCGAAGTTGACCACGAAGTACCCCGGTACCGGGTCGATCGGTACCCACGCGTCGCCGACCCGGGCTTCCAGACCGTCCTGCTCGATGTAGAGCACCGTGACGAACCCGGTGTCCTGGTGCGGCGCGCAGCCCAGGAGGGGGCGCTCGGTGCGGTAGTGACTCGCTGCGAACCAGTGCGTCCCACCGCCGTCCACCGCGCCGCCGGTGAGCTGCGGCCAGAGTACCCTGCTGACGCCCAGCCCGGCCAGCGCGGCCCGGAGGACCAGCTGCCCCAGCCCGTCCATCCGCTCGCACAGCCGGCTCACCTCGGGCGGCAGGTGCCGCAGCCTGCCGGGACCGTCGAGGAGCAGGTGCTCGGTCTGGAAGTTCTCCCGGTCGAAGTAGACGCCCTCGCGGCCGCGGAACCCGCGGTACGCGGCGTGCTCGGTGCCGGCCGGTGCAGCCGGCCGGTGGAACTCACGACAGAGGCGGATGCCCGGGGTGAGGTCGAGATCCTCGGGGATCGCCAGCAGCAGGCACCCGTCGGCCAGCGCCTGCGCCAACCCACCGGCGGTCTCGAAGGACAGCTCTGCTCCGGCGAGTTGTGCGCGCTGCAGCGCCATCGAGGCGGTCACCGGCTCTCCGTTTCCGGGCGCTCGGTGCCCTGGTAGATCTCCAGATCGTTGGAGTCGATCAACTCACGTGAGGAACACACGCGTTGCAGCCCCGAGCCGGACCGGAAGCGGTAGATGCCGTGGTCCTGCCCCGGCTCGCAGCCGCTGGAGGTGAAGTGGCCGAAGCTCGACCGGTCAACCGTCTGGCGGGTGACGCGATGCATGATCGCGGCCACCGGGCAGGCACTGGCCGCCGTGAGGATCTCCATCGAGAGACCGAAGTTGACGACGAAGCAGCCGGTCTCGACCGGAACCCGCTCCCACTGGTCCCGGCGGCTGACCTCCAGGCCCGGACTGGTGGTGCGCAGGATCGTGAGGAACCCGTCGTCCTTGTGGGAGTTCAGCCCGATCTCGGCGAGCTGTGGCCGATAGTGATTGAACGTCAGGTGATAGGACCCGGCTCCCTCGGAGCATTGCCCGGTCGCGAGCGGCCACTGAGCCCGTGGGATTCCCACGTCCACCAGGACCGACCGCAGCAACTTCTTTGACAGGAAGGTCAGTTCCTCGCCCAGCCTGCGGACCTCGGCCGGAAAGGTCTCCTGCCAGAATCGGCGCTCCAGCAGGAACTGCTCGATCTGGTTGATTCGTTGGTGGTAGCCGAGCAGCGGATCGCCGAACTGCTCCGGGCCGAGCTCGCGGAAGTGTCCGTACGGCGTCTCCCCCGCCCCGCGGTGGAAGCCGTCTGCGAACCGGTCTCCGATCGCCGGGTCGATTCCGGCCGGGATCCTCAGCAGGAAGACCCCGTCACCCAGCGCGCGCCTGCGGGCCGCCTCGTCGGGGAAGCAAAGCCCGCCGTCCGCGATCCAGCCCACCTCCAGGTCTGCCTCCGCAGTCGCCTGGGCAGCGTGGCTGTCGCCACTGCGCTTCTCATAGACGTCCTGGTAGATCCGCCCTGCTCGTATTTCCTGAGGGGCGCCGATCGCCACGCTCATCGTCCCTTCAACTGTAGGGATACAACAGTGAGTTCTTGCAGCTCCGACGGAGCCTGCGGGTGCCCTCCGGACGCCAGCTCGGCCAGCGTGCTGAACGACCCGGGGTACACCATCACCCCGATTCCTCTTCGCTTGAGGCAGGCGAAGATGGCGAATTCCTCCAGGAAGTAGCGGCAGGACAGATCGATGCGCCACTCCTGCTCGGACTCCGGCAGACCCTCGTCGCGCCGCCTGTGATAGGCCTGCCCGAAACTGCGGACGGAGGTCGCGAAAGCCTGGTCCGATGTGAAGATGTCGACCAGGTGGGTGTGATAGTCGTGGTAGTCGTCCCAGGTCTGCACCTCGTGGCAGGTCAGGAACTCGAACTTGGTCTGCGCCCGATAGGCGTCGAAGGCCGCGCTGCTGTCATCCAGAAACTCGCGGCCGAGGCGCAGCGCCTCGGCCATGGCCGCAGGCTCCGTGATGTCACGAGTCGCCGCCAGGGTGAGCCGGTGGATGCTGTCACCGACCAGGACGGTGCACTGGCTGAACCGTCTGGACACCCACTCCGCCATCGCGGCGACCTTGGCGGGCGTGAACTGCTGGTTCTCCAGACTGACGCCGAGAAAGCAGGCCGGCTCCTGCTCGAACTGGCTACGCCGAGCCGGCGGCTCGACTCCTGCGATCTTTGCCTTGTAGCGCGCCGGCGGCGAATCTCTCGGTGACCGGATCGGCAGAGTGCCAGCCACGACTCCCCCAAGTGTCTGATAGCTCGCCGCGGCAGGAGCCTCGAGGGGTGTGACTGGTCGTCAAAGTCCCCCGTGGTGCGGCTGATGAGCAGTACTATGTCACATGTGAACCAGCAGTCCAAGGGGGTTTTGGAGGTGCACGATGCGCGTGCGACGGGTGCGTCGGGGGGCGTGAGCAGGCGAAGCCGCCGCCGCGCGCGAGGGCTCAACGGCTCCGGCTTCCGGCGCACTTCGGGTCGAGCAGATCCGGGCCCGGGAGCGGCTACGGCCGGCCCGCGAGACGTACGGCGGTCAGCACGGCATCACACCGGTGCACGCGGGTACGGCGGGCCGGCCGCACGGGCCTGGCGTCGATCAAGCGTTCAGGGGTTCAGGCGTTCAGGCGTTCAGGCGTTCAGGCGTTCAGGCGTGAGCGCCTGCGCACTGCGGGTGTCCCCAGCTGGTGCCCACCTTGGTGATCGTGTCGCCCTTGGCGTAAGGGCGGGCGCACGGGCACGTGCCGGCGTAGCGCGCGGCCAGGGTCCGCGAGCCACCCGAGGGCTTCTTCGCAGACGAGGAGGACGAGGAGGACGAGGAGGACGAGGAGGCGGAGCGCCCGCCGCGCGGCGAGGAACTGGAAGCCGCCTCGGGCACCGGGAGGTCGGCCGCCGTCCCACCGGCGGCCTCCTGGGTACGGGCCGCGTCGCTGGCGGCCTTGTCCGCGACGGCGTTCAGCGGATCGCCGTTCACCTGGTGAGCGGGAACGTACACGAAGGTGACATCCCGCCCCTCCAGGAGCGCGTCGATCCGCTGGATCAGTTCGCGGTTGGCCACCGGCTTTCCGGCAGCGGTCTTCCAGCCGTTGCGCTTCCACGCGACCAGCCACTTCGTCGCCGCGTCGCGGGTGTACGTGCTGTCGAGCCGCACCTCCAACGGTGCAGCGGGGTCAGTCGCGGCCAGCAGCTCCTGCAACGCCGTCAGCTCGCCGACGTTGTTGGTGCTGTGCCCGAGCGGGCCGGCCTGCCAGCGCTGCGGCACCCCGGCACTGTCCGCGACCACATAGGCCCATGCCGCAGGCCCGGGGTTGCCCTTGGCTGCTCCGTCACAGGCTGCGATGACTCGTTCGACCATGCACCGATCATGCCAGGGCACCGGGCACACCGTGTGGCCGCACTGTCATTACCTCCAACAGCAGCCTTCGCAGATGCGAGGACGTTGTCACTGTCACCCAAGCATTTGCCAAATGATTGTCGGATTTCAGCCACAACTGCAGGATGAGCAGGACCCACTGTTCCAGCTCACGAGGCGAGGTAACACCGTATGACCACACGCACCGCGGACGGCAGCGCCGGCGACGCCGACTACGGCACCATCGGCACCGGCTACTCGTCCTACCGCCGGCCGGACGAGCGGATCGCCCGGTTCATCGCCGAGGCCCTGGGCGACGCCCCGACCGTGCTCAACGTCGGCGCCGGCACCGGCTCGTACGAGAACGCGGCGCGCGCGGTGACGGCGGTCGAACCCTCGGAGTCGATGCGCGCCCAGCGGCCCGCGCGGTTCGCCCCCGCGATCGACGCCGTCGTGGAGGACCTGCCGTTCCCCGACGGGGAGTTCGATGCGGCGATGACGCTGTTCAGCGTCCACCAGTGGTCCGACGTACGGGTCGGCCTGCGCGAGATGCGGCGGGTGACCCGCGGGCCCGTGGTCATCCTGACCTGCGACCCCGCCCTGGTCCGGGACTTCTGGCTGTACCGCTACGCGCCGGAGGTCCTCGACACCGAGGCGCGCCGCTACCCGCCCATCGACGAACTGGTCTCGGCCCTGGGCGGCACCGGCACCGTGCAGGCCGTGCCCATCCCGCTGGACTGTACCGACGGATTCAACGAGGCGTACTACGGCCGCCCCGAGATGCTGCTCGACCCGGGCGCCCGCCAGGCGTGTTCGGCCTGGAGTTTCGTCGACGACCAGGTCCGCGAGAACTTCGACCGGACCCTCCGCCACGACCTCGAATCCGGCGCCTGGGACAAGGAGTTCGGCCACCTGCGCGACCGCCCGGCATACGAAGGGTCGCTCGTGATCGTACGAGCGACCCCGTGAACGAAGAACTCAGTAGACGTCCCGGGCGTAGCGCCGGTCGGCGGACAGCTGCTTCAGGTAGGCGGCTGCACCGTCCTCGTCCAGCCCGCCGTGGGTGACGGCGATGTCGCGCAGCGCCCGGTCGACGTCCTTGGCCATGCGGCCGGCGTCGCCGCAGACGTAGAAGTGGGCGCCGTCCTGGAGCCAGGACCACAGCCGGGCGCCGTGCTCGCGCATCCTGTCCTGGACGTAGACCTTGTTGCGCTGGTCGCGGGAGAAGGCGAGGTCGAGGCGGGAGAGGGTGCCGTGGCGGTGCAGCTCCTCCAGCTCCTCGCGGTAGTGGAAGTCGGTGGCGCGGCGCTGTTCGCCGAAGAACAGCCAGTTGCCCGCGTGGTGGCCCAGGGCGCGGCGATGGTCGAGGAAGCCCATGAAGGGGGCCACTCCGGTGCCGGGGCCGACCATGACGGCAGGGGTGGCTGGGTCGGCGGGCGGGCGGAAGTACGCGGCACGCTGGACGAACAGCGGGACCTCGGTGCCGAGTTCGGCGTCGGCGAGGAAGGTGGAGGCGACACCCTTGCGCCGCTGCCGACGAGGGCCCTCGTAGCGCAGGACGGAGACGGTGAGACTGACCTTGCCGGGGGTGGCGAGGGGGCTCGAGGAGATGGAGTACAGGCGCGGCTGCAGACGCTTGAGGAAGTCCGTCCACTCCTGGGCACCGATCCGGACCGGATACCGGGCCAGGACATCGACTGCCTGGCGTCCCCAACTCCAGCTTGCGAGACCGTCCTTGTTGTCCGGCCGCAGCAACTGCCTGAGTTCGCGGTCGCCGGTGTGCTCGACGGCGAGGCGCAGCAGGTCGGGGGTGATGCGGGTGATGTCGAGGTGGTGGGCGAGCGCTTCGGCGAAGGTGACGGTGCCGGTAGCGGCGGCGGTGCCGGCGAGGACGACTTCGGCGGCCGGGTCGACGCCGGTGACGGCCAGCCATTCGCTCACCAGATCAGCGCAGTTGGTGGGGCGGATGCCCAGCGCGTCGCCTGCCTCGTACTCCACGTGGTCGCCGATGTCGAAGGTGAAGCGGCGGACCTCCTTGCCTGCGCCGGGCAGGCTGAGCAGGCGGTTCCCGGAGAGCCGCGCGCGGTAGGGGTCGTTCTTCGTCGGTCGGCTCACTGCGGGAGTTGGTGCCTGCGCAGGGGCGTCGAGGGTGGCGAGGACGGCCGTGAGCCAGGCGTCGGCGGCGTCCGCGAAGTCCGGTTCGCAGTCGGTGCGGGGCTGGAGGCGGGTCGCGCCGAGTTCGGCGAGCCGGTCGTCGAGGCGCCGGCCATGGCCGCAGAAGTCGTCGTAGTTGGAGTCGCCGAAGGCGAGCACCGAGTAGCGCACACCCTCCATGCGTACGGCGTCCGCCGCGCTGAGCGCCTGCCAGAAGTCGGCGCCGTTGTCGGGTGCGTCGCCGTCGCCGAACGTGCTGGAGACGACCAGCACGTCGGTACCGGCAGTGAGCTGCGCCGGGGTCGCGTCCGCCATGGCGAGCAGGGTCGGTGTGCGGCCGGCCTCGGTGAGGCGGGAGGTGAGTGCGGCGGCGAACTCCTCGGCGCTGCCGGTCTGCGAGGCCCACAGTACGAGCAGCCCACGAGCCGGCGGCTCCCAGGCGCCGACATCAGCGGTGGCATCGGCTACTTCTGGACTGCCGACGGGCGCCGCGGCGGTGCGGGAGTACAGGCCGGCGAGCACACCGTCCACCCACAGGGCCGTTCCCGGGGCGAACGGCGCGGTCGACGGCAGCACGGGCACACCGGCGGGCGGGGCCGCCGCGATGCCGGCGAGGAAGCCGGAGAGGTAGCGGCGCTCGTGCTCGGCCAGCGGCGGCGGGGCGAGGTCGGTGAGGCCGAACGTCGCGGCCAGCGCTGGCAGGGTGGCCGTGGCCGGGCCGACGGCCGAGTCACCGGCCGGCTCGGCGCTCGGGTGGATCCGCGGCACCGGGGCCGAGGTCCTGGCTAGGGCCACGGCGCAGGCCTTGAACTCGGGCTGGTAGGAGATCGGGTCGACGGCGTCGTTGGTGACGGCGTTGACGGAGAGGTACTCGCCGAACAGGTCGTTCCAGTGGAACGGGGCGAAGCAGTTCCCGGGCCGGACGCGGTCGGTGACGACGGCGGGCAGGACGGCCCGGCCCCGGCGGGAGGCGACCTCGACGTGGTCGTCGTCCGCTATGCCGAGCCGACGGGCGTCCTCGGGGTGGACCTCGACGAACGGGCCGGGGTTGAGCCTGTTGAGCTTGGCGACCTTTCCGGTCTTGGTGAGGGTGTGCCACTGGTGCTGGAGGCGGCCGGTATTGAGGACGAACGGGTAGTCGTCGTCGGGGAGTTCGGCGGCCGGCAGGTGCGGGCGGGCGAAGAACTGGGCGCGTCCGGTGGCGGTCGGGAAGACCAGGCGCGGGCGGGTGCCGTCGGCGTGCTCGACGAGGGTCTGGCTGACGCCGTCGTTGAGGTAGCGGATCGGGTTGCGGCCCGGCCCGCCCGGTGCGGCCGGCCACTGCACCGGCGTCTCCCGCAGCCGCTCGTACGTCGCGCCGCGCAGGTCCCAGCCGGTCGTGGGGTTCCAGGCCTGCCGCAGCTCGTCGAACACCTCCTGCGCGCCGGCGTAGGTGAAGGCGTCGGCGTAGCCCATGGCGCAGGCGACGCGGGCGATGAGCTGCCAGTCGGGGGCGGCCTGGCCGGGCGGGTCGATGACGCCGGGCACCAGGGTGAGGTTCCGCTCCGAGTTGATCATGACGCCGTCGGACTCCGCCCACAGCGTGCCCGGCAGCACCACGTCCGCGTACGCGTTGGTCTCGGTCTCCGCGAACACGTCCTGGGTGATGACGAGTTCGGCCGTCTCCAGGCCCCGGATGACGGTCCTGCGGTTGGCGACGGAGGCGACCGGGTTGGTGCAGATGATCCAGCAGGCCTTGATCCGGCCCTCGGCCATCTGCTCGAACATCTCGACCGTGCCACGGCCGACCTCGGTGCGCAGCGCGCCCGCCTCGATCCCCCACAGATCCTCGACGAAGGCACGGTCGGCGTCGACCAGGACGGAGCGCTGGCCGGGCAGACCGGGCCCCATGTACCCCATCTCGCGGCCGCCCATGGCGTTGGGCTGGCCGGTGAGCGAGAGCGGCCCGGAGCCGGGGCGGCAGATCGCGCCGGTGGCGAGGTGCAGGTTGACCAGGGCGTTGGTGTTCCAGGTGCCGTGGGTGGACTGGTTGAGCCCCATCGTCCAGCAGCTCATCCACTCCCCCGCCTCGCCGATCCACTGCGCGGCCTGCCGGATGTCCGCCTCGGGGATCCCCGTGATCTCGGCGACCCGCACGGGCGGGTAGTCGACGAGGAAGGCCGGCATGTCCTCCCAGCCGTCGGTGTACTCGGCGATGAACCCGGGGTCGGTGTGGCCGTTCTCGACGAGCAGGTGCAGCAGGCCGTTCAGCAGGGCGAGGTCGGTGCCGGGCCTGATCTGCAGGAACAGGTCGGCCTTGTCGGCGGTGGCGTTGCGCCGTGGGTCGACGACGATCAGCTTCGCGCCCGCCGACTTGACCCGGTCCATCATCCGCAGGAAGAGGATCGGGTGGCAGTCCGCCATGTTCGCGCCGATCACGAAGAACGCGTCCGCCCGCTCGAAGTCCTCGTACGACCCCGGCGGGCCGTCCGCGCCCAGCGACAGCTTGTAACCGGAGCCCGCCGACGCCATGCAGAGCCGCGAGTTCGACTCGATCAGGTTCGTCCGCACGAAGCCCTTCGCCAGCTTGTTCGCCAGGTACTGCGCCTCCAGCGACATCTGCCCGGACACGTAGAAGGAGAGCGCGTCCGGGCCGTGCTCCTCCAGGACGGCCCGCAGCCGTCCGGCGACGGCCGTCACCGCCGCGTCCACGTCGGTCGGCGTCGCCGGTTCACCGCGGGCGGTGCGGACGAGCGCGGTCTCCAGGCGGCCGGGCGCAGCCAGCAGGTCCGCGTGGGTCGCCCCCTTGGTGCACAGCCGGCCGCCGTTCGCCGGATGGGCCTTGTCCCCCGACACCTTGGCGACGCTCCGGCGGCCGTCCGCACCCAGCTGCAGATCGAGCACGATCCCGCAACCGACCCCGCAGTACGAGCACACCGTCCGCACCCGACCGCCGTCCATCCCCGTCACGGTCCCCCCTCAGTCCAACCGGCACACCGCCGAACGCCCCGCCGGCGACCAAACGTAGGCAGCACGTGTTGCGGCGAGCCGAGATGATCGCGTCGGAGCCGTTACGGCGCGCGCACCGCCCGCCGCCGCGCCTGTGAGGACGCCACGGGCCCGGTCAACCTCGACGAGCGCCACAGCGAAGAGAGCCACCCGCGTCAACCCCGCCTGGGTCCGCCTCGCCATGCCCGCCCCGCAGGGCAACGGCGGCGCCTGCTACGGAGACTCCGGCGGCCCCGACTTCGCCACCGTCGACGGCAGGTTCACCCTGGTCGCCACCAACGTCACCTACCGCCTCGACACCCCGGCGGCCCGCACCTTCCTCGCCCCCTTCGTCGCCCTCCCCTGACCGGTTTCCCCTGACGACCCTCCCCTGACCACCCGGCTCAGCCCTCGCCGGCGGCCCGGTTGATGTCCGGGCTGCGCAGGATGTGCTCGCCCGCACCGTGCCGGCCGACGAC
Source organism: Kitasatospora sp. McL0602 (assembly GCF_052076145.1). Lineage (NCBI taxonomy): Bacteria > Bacillati > Actinomycetota > Actinomycetes > Kitasatosporales > Streptomycetaceae > Kitasatospora > Kitasatospora sp. McL0602. The sequence continues at coordinate 1,550,057 of NZ_CP197246.1, forward strand.
GGCGATCATGGCGCGGCCGATGTTCTCCGTGGTGGTGACCTTGTCGGGCATCACGCGGCGCAGCAGCGGGTACAGCCGGGAAGCCACCGGATAGATCCAGCGGTACGCCGGGGTCCTGGAGCGTTCGCCGTTCATGGCGTGGATGTAGCCGGGGCGGAACATGTAGGCGCGGAAGGGCATCGCGAGCAGTTCGTTCTCGGTGCGGCCCTTCACCCGGGCCCACATCAGGCGGCCGTGCTCGGTGCTGTCCGTGCCCTCGCCGGAGACGTAGACGAAGGTGAGCGACGGGTTCGCGGGCAGGGCGCGGGCGGCGGCCAGGGTGTAGTCGTGGGTGATGCGGCGGTACTCGTCCTCGCGCTTGCCCGTGGAGGTGACGCCCAGGCAGAAGAAGCACGCGTCGACGTCCTCGAACTCCGCGGCCAGCGCGGTGAAGTCGGTGAAGTCCGTGTGCACGACGGCCGTGAGCTTGGGGTGCGAGCGGTCGAGCGGCGACCGGACGACGGCGCGGACGCTGGTGACCCGGTCGTCGAGCAGGCATTCGCGCAGCACCCCCTGGCCCACCATGCCGGTCGCGCCGAAGAGGAGCACGTTCACAGAGGATCTTCTCCCGGGTGGGCGGAGTGGTACCGGAACGGGTATCACTCTGCCCCGGGTCCGGTCGGGTTCGGCGCACGACACTCGGCTGTGCGGGCCGGCGGATCAGGCCGGCGCCGGAGTCCCACAGTCCGTACGGCGGGGACCGCGAGGACGACAGCTCCTGCGGCGAGCTGCCACAGGGCGCCGAAGGCCAGCACCGAGGAGGTGCCGGTGCGGGCTGCGATCGGGCCCGCCGCGGCCAGACCGACCGGGCCGAGCACGAACGCACCCAGGGCGCCGAAGGAGCTGACGCGGGCCCGGACGTCGGGCGGCACGTGGTGTTGGGTCGTGGTGGCGTAGAGGGTCTCGCAGACGGCGGCGCCGACCCCGGCGAGCAGCGCGGCGAGAGCCGTCCCGGCGACGGGTGCGTGGGCGGCGAGCGCGGCGGAGGGCAGCGCCCAGCCGAGGGTGGCGACGGTGGCCACCGCGAGCGGGCGGCGTGGCCGACGGCCGAGCATGGCCAGACCGCCGAGGACGGCTCCGGCTCCGTAGGCGGCCATGACGAGGCCCCAGACGCGCGCTCCGCCGAGCTGCTGGTGGGCGATGAGCGGGCCGAGGACGAGGAAGGGCGCCCAGACGAGGAGGTTGAACAGCCCCATCTGGACCGTCGTGGTCCACAGCCAGGTCCGTGAACGGAACTCCGACCAGCCCCGCCGCAGGTCGGCGAGGGGGGACTCCGGCTCCTCGACGGCCGTACGGGCCGGTGCGGACAGCCGGGCGAGGGCCACGGCGCAGACCGCGTAGCTGGCGGCGTCCACGACCAGTACCGTGCCTGGCCCCTGGGTGGCCGTGATGATCCCGGCGGCCGCCGGCCCGGCGACCGTGGTCACCGATCTGGCCAGGCCCAGCAGTGTGTTGGCGTCCGACAGCCCGCTCTGCCGCCGTACGAGATCCGGGACGAGCCCGCTCAGCGCCGGCAGGAAGAACCCTTCTCCGACACCCCAGACGGTGACCAGCACGGCCATGGCCCATACCGACGGGTGGCCCGCCATGAGCACGGCGGCGAACACCGCCTGCACGGCGCAGCGGAGCAGATCCGCCGTCAGCATCACGCGCCTGCTGCCCAGTCGGTCCGCGACGACTCCGCCCGCGAGGAGCACGAGCACGATCGGCAGAATTCTGCCCGCCATCACCCAGCCCAGCTCGGTACCGCTGCCGCCACTGTCGAGCACCGCGAAGGCCACCGCCACCGGCGCCATCGACGACCCGAACAACGACGTCGCGTACCCGATGAAGAACCAGCGGAAGTCGCGCTCTCCCAGCACGGCCAGACGACCCGTCAGGCCACGTGCGGAGCTGTCGGTCTCCTGCGAATCCATCGCCATGGGTGGCAAGTCTGCCGTCGGCGGTGAGCGGTTCACAAGGTTCTTCGGCGAAAAACCTGAGTCTTGTGGAAGCAATTTCTCAGAGGCTGGGCTCTGCCGCAGTAAATGGCTCTGATAACCGCCATTGAAGCGCGATCTCCTTTCCTTTCCGTCAAGGCTCTGATGTACTTCAGACGGGTATTTACTGCGGTAGAAATAAGGCGGGGACACCATGGCGGCCAGAGAGCCCACGGCAGTGCAACCGGTGGAGTACGCGGTCGCCGTCGAGCGCTACCTCTCCGCCACGGCCCTCGGTACGAACTCCCGCCGGATCTACCGCATCGCCCTGGCCACCTGGGCGTGGCCCCTGGTGGATCGCCCGGTGCCCACCGGGCGCGACCGGCGCCGTGCGCAGCCGCCGGTGCTCCCGCTCGCCCTGCTCGACAGCCCGCACTCCGCTGTCCGGCTGCAAGGCGCACTCGCGCAGCGAGCCTCCGGTGCCGATCCGAGGACCGTCAACCGGGAGCTGTCGATCCTGCGCAGTGCCGTCTCCTGGTGGCGTACCCAGGGCTGGATCCGGACCGACCCGACGGCAGACCTCCGCCCACGGGATCTGCCCGGGAGCGGGCCTGCGGTGCTGGGCCCCGCCGATCTCCGCACCCTGTTCGCACTGCGCGCGCCACTGCGCGAACAGGTGACCTGGCGCCTGCTGTTCGAGACCGGCGCGACCATCGAGAACGTCCTTGCTCTCGATGTCGACGACCTCGACCTGCCCCGCCGATGCGGACGCCCCCGGCCGGACAGGCAGCCGCTGGCCTGGCAGGCCAGAACAGCCCGCCTCCTACCGCTCCTCGTCGTCGGCCGCACCGACGGGCCGCTGTTCCTCACCGACCGCCGCGCCACGGCAGGCACCCCCGCCGCCGACCTGTGCCCTTACAGCGGCCGTGGCCGTCTGTCCTACCGGCGGGCCGCCGAGCTGTTCACCACCGCGACCCGCCCCCTCGACCCCGAGGGCCGCGGCTGGACCCTCAGGCAGCTCCGCACCGCAGCCCGCTCATGAGAAGCCCCGGTCCGCGTCACCGAGCGGGTGCGCGGGGCCGTGGATCTCCACATAGACGTGGGCGCCGGTCTCGAACGAGGCACCGTCCGTGTAGGCGATGAGGCGCTCGGGCAGGTCGTGGTGCCCCTCGGTGGCCAGTTCGATCCGCCAGTCGTGGCCACGGAAGAGGCGGCGAACGACGCGGGCGCGCACCGTCCCGATCCCGGTCGCGGGCGCGGTGCTCAGCCGGAGCTGCCGAGGCCTGAGCATGACGAGGTCCCGGTCGGAGCTCGTGGCAGCGGTGAGCGGCAGGGTACCGAATGCGGTGTCGGCCTTGACGCCGTCGAGGCGGGCGGGGAGCAGGTTGGCCTCGCCCAGGAAGCGGGCCACCCCGGCGTCGGCCGGTTCCCGGTAGAGCTCCTGCGGCGGCGCCTGCTGGACGATCCGGCCCGCGCGCATCACGGCGATCGTGTCGGCGAAGGAGAACGCCTCCTCCTGGTCGTGGGTGACCAGGATCGCAGTGGCACCGGCCCGCCGCAGCGTGGCGGCGACCTCGGTGCGGAGCTCGGTCCGCAGGGCTGCGTCGAGGGCGGCGAACGGCTCGTCCAGGAGCAGGAGTTCGGGGGCGGGGGCGAGTGCGCGGGCGAGCGCGACGCGCTGCTGCTGGCCGCCGGAGAGCTGGTGCGGGTGGCGGTCGCCGAGCCCGGTGAGGCCGATCAGGTCGAGGAGTTCGGCGACGCGTTCGCGCCGTTCGCCGCGCGGCAGCCCGAAGCCGATGTTGCCGGCGACGGTCAGGTGCGGGAAGAGCGCGCCGTCCTGCGGGACGTAGCCGATCCGGCGGCGTTCGGCGGGCAGTCGTCGGCGCCCGTCGTCCAGCACCCGCTCGCCCAGGGCGACCCGCCCTCGGGTGGCGGAGTGGAAGCCGGCGATGACCCGCAGCAAGGTGCTCTTCCCGCAGCCGGAGGGGCCGAGCACACACGCGAGCGCCCCGTCCTCGACGGAGAGTTCGATGCCGGCCAGGACCTCGCTGCGGCCGTGCTCGGCGTGCAGTGCGGTGATCGACAGGCCGCTCATCAGTTCTCCGGGCGGGTGTTGGGGCCGAGGGTGCGGCGGGTGAGCAGGAGGACGGGCGGGACGGACATGGCGACCATGAGCGCCGCGTACGGTGCCGCCGCGCCGTAGGCGAGGCCGCTGGTGTAGATCCAGAACTGGGTGGCCAGCGTCTGGGTGCCGGTCGGACGGAGCAGCAGCGTGGCGGTCAGCTCGGTGCTGGCGGTGAGCGCCACCATCGCGGCGGCGGCGCCGAGCCCCGGCAGGATGAGCGGCAGGGTGACCCGGCCGAGGACGGCGGCCGGACGGGTGCCGAGCGAGCGGGCGACCTCCTCGACGCCCGGCGGCACCTGGGCGAGGGCGGCCCGTACCGCTGTCAGGGCGAGCGGGAAGTACAGGATCACGTACCCGGCCACGAGCATGGGCGGCTGCTGGTACAGCGGCGTCGCGTACCGGATGGCGAAGTAGACGACCGAGAGTGCGACCGCGATGCCTGGCAGCGCCCGGGTGAGGTAGGCCGCGCGTTCGGCGGTGCGGGCGAGCCGGGTGTCGCGCCGCCAGGCGTAGAGCGCGACCGGGACGGCGGCGGCGGTGGCGACCAGGGCGGCGGCGAACGCGTACCCGAGGGTGGTGAGGGCTGCGGAGAGCACGGAGGCCTGGGGCAGGGTGGTGGAACTGCCGCGGACGAGCCAGTAGCCGAGGGCGTACACCGGCACGCCGAGGGCGGTGCCGACGAGGGCCGTCAGCGCGGCGAGCGCGGGCAGCGTCCAGCGGCCCAGGCGGGTCGGTGCGGCCCGGCGGCCGGTGGCGCCGCGGCGGGTGACCCGCCTGCGGCGGCCGGTGCCGGCCTCCAACCCCACCAGCAGCAGCGCCAGCAGCACCAGGACCAGGGTGAGCAGGGAGGCCGATGCGGCGTCGAAGCCCAGGCGGTACTGGGTGAAGATCGCGGTGGAGAACGTGGTGAAGCGCAGCATCGCGAACGCGCCGTACTCGCCCAGCAGGTAGAGCGAGACGAGCAGTGCGCCACCGGCCAGCGCGGGCCGGGTGAGCGGCAGGGTGACCTTCCACAGGGTGGCGAGGGGGCCCCGGCCGAGGCTGCGGGAGACCTCCTCGGCCGCGGCGTCGCTGCGGCGCAGGGTGGCCGCGACCGGGAGGAGGACCAGCGGGTACAGCGAGCAGGTCATCACCAGCACCGCGCCCCAGTAGCCGTGCACGGAGCGGGAGAGCGAGACCCAGGAGTACCCGCGGACGAACTCCGGCACGGCGAGCGGCAGGGCGAGTGCGACCGTCCACCAGCGGCGCCCGGGTAGGTCGGTGCGTTCGACCAGGTAGGCGGCGCCGAAGCCGAGCACGGCGGTGGCGAGGGTGACGGCGGCCGTGAGGGTGGCGGTGTGCCACAGCAGGGTCGCGATCAGCGGGCGGCCGAGCAGGCGCTGCACCTGGGCCCAGCCGGACTGTGCCGCCTGGATGCCGACGAACACCAGCGGCGACGCGACGACGGCGACCACGGCGAAGGCGAGGACCGGGAGCAGGCCGGTGGCCCACCACCGCAGCAGCGGTGACGGGCCGTCGGGGAGGGTGCGGGGAGGGGTGGTCACGCCAGCAGACCGGTGTCCTGGAGCAGCTGGAGGGCCTGCTTGCCGTCGCCGAGGTCGGCGACGGAGGCGAGGGTGCCGACCGAGTCCAGCGGGGCCAGCCCGGCCTTGCCCTTCACCCCGGCCACCAGCGGGTACTCGTAGCTCGCCGAGTCGGCGATCAGCTGCTGGGCGGGGGCGCTCGCCAGGTAGGCGAGGAAGGCCTGGGCGGCCTGCTGGTGCTTGCTGCCGTTCAGGACGGCCGCGCCGGAGACGTCGACCAGTGCGCCCGGGTCGCCCTTGGCGAAGTAGTGCAGCTTGGCGTGCGTCCCGGCGGCGGTCTTCTCGTCGCGCAGGCGGTAGAAGTAGTAGTGGTCGATGACCCCGGCCTCGACCTCGCCCGCGTTCACCGCGACCGAGAGATCCTCGTTGTTCTCGTAGATCTTGGCGTTGGCCTTCAGACCCGCCAACCACTTCTTCGCGCCCTCGACGCCGGCGGACTTGATCACCTGCGTGACGACGGGCGCGAAGTCGGTCTCGCCCGGTGCGACGCCGAGTCGGCCCTTCCACTCGGGCTTCGCCAGGTCGAGCACCGAGGTGGGCGGAGCCGTGTCGGCGCCCTTCCCGGTGGCGGCGACGAAGGCGGCGCTGCGTGCCGAGACGCCGACCCAGTCGCCCTTCGGGGAGCTGTCGGCGGCCGGGACGGCCTTGAGGGTGTCCGGCTGGACGGGCGCGAGCAGGCTCTGGTTCTCCAGCACGGTCAGGGCCGGCGGGTTCTCGGCGTAGAAGACGTCGGCCGGGGAGGCCTTGCCCTCCTGGAGGAGCTGGTTGGCGAGCTCGGCCTCGTCGCCGGAGCGGAGCTCGACCTTGACGCCGGTGCGCTTCTCGAAGTCCGCGGTCAGGGCCTTGACGGTCTGCTCGTGCTGTCCGCTGTAGACGGTGATCGACTGGCCGCCTGCCGCCGACGGGTCGGCGGCGGCGCTCTCCGCAGAGCTGCCGCAGCCGGCGAGCGCGAGCGAAGAGGCCACCAGGGCGGCAAGCGCAACAACAGTCTGTGCAGGTCTACGCACGAGGAGTACTCCGGTTCGATTGGGCTGGATCCGGTCGGCGCCCGCAACCGTGGTGCTCGGTACGCGGGGTGGCTGACCGTCATGCAACCTAGAGCAGGGAAGGCTTACCTAACAACCTTCGCGGCGTCAGGTCTCACCCCGGTCCCGGAGCAGTCACGAGTGGGCGGCCACTCGGTCGAGCGCAGCCCAAAGAACTACCAAGACCGGGTAAACCAGGGGCCGGCGGGCCGAGCAGGCGTTCATGCGGCACCCTGCCGTTGGCTAGAGGCGTGTCGCGGTGCGGACGAGGTCGGCGACGGCTTGGGATCTGCTGTGCGGTGGCCAGGCGATGACCGTCGTGACAGCCGGTGCGTCCGGCACCGGCACCGTCGCATGACCGTCGCGCAGGTGGGCCCGGAGGGACTCGGGCACGACCGCGCAGGCCCGTCCGAGCGCGATCAGCTGGAACAGCTGGGTGTGGTCGCGCACCTGCGGGCCAGGCCCGTCCTGATAGCCCCCGCCCCGTCGAGGCCAGCGTGGCAGGGGCAGGTCCGTCAGGGTGGTGACCTCGGCCATCGACATCTGGGGTCGGTCGGCCAAGGGGTGCCCTGCGGGCAGGACCACGACCTGCTGTTCGGTGTGCAGGTCCTCGGTGTCGAGTCCGGCCGTCGTGTCGAAGGGCCGCTGGAGCAGAGCAACGTCGGCACGCCCGTCGCGCAGCAGCCCCTCCTGCTCGCCGGGCCCGCACAGCATCACCTCGACGGCGACCGCGCCGGGCTCGGCGGCGTAGGCGTCCAGCAGCTTCGACAACAGTTCGCCGGCCGCTCCGGCCTTCGTGGCCAGCACCACACCGGCCGGTCCGGCAGCTGCCCGGCGGGTGCGGCGCTCGGCGGCCTCGACCGCCTCGAGTGCGGCCCGGCCCTCCCGCAGAAGCACCGACCCGGCCTCGGTCAAGGCGACCGCACGAGCAGTGCGGTGCAGCAGAACCACTCCGAGCCGCCGCTCGAGCTGCTGGATCGCCCGCGACAGCGGTGGTTGCGCCATGGCGAGCCGCTGCGCCGCCCGCCCGAAGTGCAACTCCTCCGCCACGGCGACGAAATACCGCAGCTCCCGCGTCTCCACCGCGTCATCGTATCCGGCCTCACCTCGACCGATATCCGTGCGGTATCGCCGCCCACCCAGTCGGTCTTGGACGTCCCACCCGAGTCCGCCCCACGCTTGGCGACATGAGTGAACAGACCATCGCGCTGGTGACCGGCGCGAACAAGGGAATCGGATACGAGATCGCGGCGGGCCTGGGCGCCCTCGGCTGGCGAATCGGCGTCGGCGCGCGGGACCGACAGCGCCGCGACACCGCCGTGGAGAAGCTGCGCGCAGCCGGGATCGACGCGTTCGGCGTCCCGCTCGACGTGGCGGACGACGCAAGCGTGGCCGCCGCGGCCGAGCTGATCGCCGACCGCGCCGGAGGGCTCGACGTCCTGGTCAACAACGCCGCGATCACCGGCGGCATGCCGCAGACGCCCACCACGGTCGACCCCGCGACCGTACGAGCCGTCGTGGAAACCAACGTGATCGGGGTCATCCGCGTCACCAACGCGATGCTGCCCATGCTGCGTGGCTCGGCATCGCCGCGGATCGTGAACATGTCCAGCAGCGTCGGCTCGCTCGTCCTGCAGACCACGCCCGGCATCGACATGGGCCCGATCCCCGCTGCGTACTTGGCGTCCAAGACCTTCCTCAACGCCGTCACCGTCCAATACGCCAAGGAACTGAGCGACACCGAAATCCTGATCAACTCCGGCTGTCCCGGCTTCACCGCCACCGACCTCAACGGCTTCCAGGGCACCCGCACTCCCCACCAGGGCGCGGCGATCGCGATCCACCTCGCGACCCTGCCCGACGACGGACCGACCGGCGGATTCTTCAACGACGGTGGCACAGTGCCCTGGTGAGAGCCCCCACCCCGCCTTCAGGAATACGGCGGTGACGCGGCCCGCCTCCCGCACATCACGACGCGTGCCCCTCGCGTAGCGCGGCGCGGAGGCTCGCCCCGTCGCCCACGGGGGCCAGCAGGCCCAGGAGATGAGCGAGGCCCACGCCGGCGACGACTACCCGGGCCAGCCCTGGGAGGAGGGATGTCGCGGCGAACAGTACGCCGCAGGTGGCCGGGAAAGCCGGCCCCGCGACCGTGACAGCGACCTCCTTCCATCGGTCACCGGTCGCTTCGTGGACGACGGCGCAGCGGCCCGGCCGTACGGAGACCACCACCGGAGCGTCCCGGGCGGCGGCGAGACGGTAGGCGGCCAAGTGGCCCCATTCGTGCAGGATGACCGAACCGGCCAGGGTCAGGACGCAGACCGCGATGAGGACCGCGAGCTCGGGCTGGAGCTGGAGGGCGGCGCCGAGCAGGGTCAGGGTCAGCCCAGGCCACCACGACCGCACCGCCATGCCGCACAGTTCGGCGAGCGGAACGGCGAAGCCCGGGGCGGCGCGGCGCGCGCGGCCCGACAGGGACGGGAGCCGCCCGAGTGTGAACGGCACGTCCCGCCATCCTCCGTGGTTCCAGCGGGCTCGGCACTCGACCATGCCCAAGGACAGTGCCGCTTCGACGGCGACGACTTGCTCTGCGGGCGTTCTCCGATCCACCGAGGCCGGGAGCCGCCGGAGTTCGGCCGCCAGCGAGCCACGGATCTCCGCCGGCGCGATGTCGAGGCTGCCCACGACCGGGACCACTTCGAACACCTCAGACCCGCCTGACCGCTGCGGACACGCCGCCCAGGGCAACCCTCGCGTAGCAGCCGAGGAACAGTTCGGGCAGCGAGACCACCACCTGGCCGGCGTAGCCGAGATGTCCGGGCCCGACCACACCGTAGACGACGGTCAGCAGCACGGCCTGAAGCCCCGTGACGCACATGACCGCGACCTACCGGCTACGGCAGTTCGACAAGGCCGGCCAACGTCCAGCCGGCCCCGCAGACAGCGCAACACCAGGAGCCCGCCGCCTCGATCGCGAGGAGGCCGGAGCGCACCGGCCTAGCGGCGCCGCATCACCACCGGTACCACCGACGACCGCCTCCGCGCCCACCGGACGGGAGCAGGAAGCCCAGCACCCAGAGGGCGAGAACGACGAGCGCCACCCACCACAGCATGTGCAGGGCGAACCCAGCACCCCCGAGCACAAGCACCAACAACAGAACCACCACGAGGAACAACATCTCGTTCCACCTCCACGCAGGAGAGAGACCTTCAGGCACAGCGTGTGCCCCGACCAGGCCGATTCATGCCAAAGACTGATCCCCTCGCTCGTGGGGCCGGTTACCGGGTTGGTCGACCTGCCGCACCCCGTGCTCCCGCTCGCCGCTGCCCGTCGTCCACCCGGAGCAGGACCGCGACGAAACCGGACTCGGCCAACTCCTCGACCGCCGTGCACAGCTCCGGACCCGAGCACGGTGCCGGGGTCCGGTCAGCGGGCGGGGTTGCCGTAGAACGGACCGTAGTAAGAGCTGTAGCGGTCACGGGTGCCGGTCTCGTTCTCGTTCTCGTTCTCGCGGAAGTCGGGGACGAGCGCCGGGCCGTGCTTGATCTCGGACTTCGTCCGGTCGACGTACACCTTCCGGTCGGCCTCGTCGACCCGCAGGACGGTGCCGGCGGGGAGCAGGACGAGCCGGCCGAAGATCCACGGCCCGGTGTCGACCACGAGGTAGGAGTCGTCGACGTCGTCGGAGAGCCTGTCGATCTTGCCGATCGAGCCGTCGACGGCCTCGACGTGGAAGCCGACCAGGTCGGTGCCCGTGACGTGGCCGGCGGTCTCACGGAAGTCCCAGATCCGGAAGTCCCCGGTCTCACTGCTGCTCATGGTGCCTCCTCAGCCAGCGGCGCCGCCTTCCTGGCGGCGCGCTCTCGGACTGTCGGCTCCCCCGTTTCCCGGATTGCATGCGTCCTGGGACGGGCCGGCGCCCCGGACTGCCGGGTCGGCACCGCCGCCCCGGACTGCCGGGGCGGCGGTGCCGATCGGGCACGAGCGGCGCCGTTCGGCCAGGATGTAGAGGACGTGGGGGAACCGCTGCTGATCGGAGGCCGAGGATGATCCAGATCGCCGACATCCGGGAGTGGCGCGAGCGGGAGGTGGTGGACCCGACCGGCAAGCGGATCGGGACGCTGGAGTCCGTGTACGTGGACACCGCCACCGACCAACCGGCCTTCGCCACCGTCACCGTCGGCCTGCCCACCAGGCGCCGCCTGGTCTTCGTGCCGCTCGACGACGCCACCGTCGGCCCTGCCTACCTGCGGGTGGCCTTCGCCAAGTCCCTGGTGAAGGCCGCGCCGTCGATCGGCACCGACGGCGTCCTGGCGGCCGAGGACGAACCCGCGGTGTTCGCGCACTACGAGCTCGCCCACACCCCCGGGGCCGGCGGCGAGCGCCGCCTCGCCCGCCGCTGAGCAAACCTGGAGGCGCACGTCATGGCCTGGATCCTGCTCCTCGTCCTGATCGCCATAGCGCTCGGCCTGGTCGGTGCCGTGGTCAAGGGCCTGCTCTACCTGCTGGTCATCGGCGTCGTCGTGTTCCTGGCGGCCCTGCTGCTCGGAGTCGCCCGTTTCCGGCGGGGCGGGCGGCGCCCGGTGCGGTGACACCGGCGGCGGTGAACACCCCGTCCGGCGTCCCGCCGACCGGCACTCCGGGACGTGGATTGGACCCTTGGATTCGGGGCAGGCGCGGTCCAGGGCAGATACCGCCCCTGGACGAGAGGAGCGCAGGCACATGGGCACCGACGACAAGGTCCGCAACGTGGCCGAGAAGGCGCGCGGCAAGGTCAAGGAGGCTGCGGGGAAGGCTACCGGCGACCGCGTGACCGAGGCCGAAGGGCGGGGCCAACAGCTGAAGAGCGACCTGAAACAGGCTGCCGAGAAGATCAAGGACGCGGGGAAGGACTGAGCCGCGACCCCGGCGGCCGCTCCTGTGCGGCCGCCGGGGTGAAGGGACACCGCGCCAAGAGAGCGACGCCCCGCCCGAGCCGCCGGCCGTCGACGGCGCCCTGACCGGGTGACCCTCCCGCCCGGAACTCACCGTCTGGCTCGTGAGCAGTGAGCACAGCTGAGCCGCGTGGGGCCCCGCGCCCCAGTGGCCAGATCGGATTCCTCGCCCCCGACCAGAGCGACCTCGACGACTACCTGCTCTCCTCCGCCAACACCACGCACAGCCAGGTGACCGAGGAACTGGCCAGCTGGCTGATCGACCGCCTGCCCGATTGACCGCGCAACCGCCCCGGGGCCCGCGCGACACCATCGCGCGGGCCCCGGCCGTTGACGATGGATAGGCGAATCCGCCTGCTTTCAGGCAGGCGCCGGAACCTCCCGGCTGTGGGAGATCCTCGGTCGCGGCACCCCCGGAATCGAACAACGAGTTCCCGGCACCGCCGTCCGAAGCTCCACCGTTGTGCGTCATGACCGGCGCCTGCCCTCCACCGCCTGCTCGAACCTGCCGGCCGACGGTCGACCCCCTCCCATCAGTCTCCAGACGCGGCTCCGCAGCCCCCACTCGATCTGGCGAAGCCTCGCCATCAAGGTCTTCCGACTGTCCGTCACTGCTTCCCGCCACCACATGTCCAGCCCGTCAATCCTCGTCCTGTTCGGGTGACTCCGGCTCCTCCGCCTGCTGCTCGGCCACGGGCTTGCCCACCCGGACCATCGGGGCGATCACGGCCCCGGTGACCCTCCCGGATACCCCACCCCGGCCGACGGAAACGTGCACGGGTCCCGGCAGCTGCGCCCGTAAGGCGCCAAAGCGGATCGCACCCACGACCGGAGGCCCGGTGCGCCCACCTCGCCCGCAGCTCGTCCCTGGCGGGACGGGGCGGCAGGTCGGCGGGCGGCGAGCCGGCCTGGACGGCATGGCGCCGGTCAAGTGTGGTGGACACGACCGAATCTCCTGGGCTTCGGGTCCGCCGCTGCGTCTCTCTTCCTGCCCCCAGCACTCTGTTGAGTCATGAATATCGTGGTTTGTCACCTTCTGCCCGGGTAGACGCGACCAGCAGAAGCGCCCACCCGGAGGAGGACCCATGCCACGCGGATCGAGCCCGAAGCGGGAGCGCCAGTACGAGCACATCAGGGAGAGCGCGCTGGAGCGGGGCGAGAGCGAGAAGCGAGCCGAGGAGATCGCCGCGCGAACCGTCAACAAGGAACGTGCCCGGCACGGGGAGTCGAAGACGGCCAGCCGCAGTTCCACCCACGACATCTCCTCCGGCCGACGGGGCGGGCTGCACTCGCACGGCGGCTCCAAGGGCCCGACCTACGACCAGCTCTACAACGAGGCCAAGCAGCGCAACATCCACGGCCGCTCCAAGATGAACAAGCGTGAGCTGGCCCGCGCACTGGGCCACTGACCCGGCAGGTGAGCACGATGAGCATCCCCACACCCCCCGACCCGGACACCGAGCCGTTCCCCCACCCCTACCCCGGCCCGCGCCCGGGTGAGGAGCCCGATCCGATCCCGCCACCGGCCCCGCCCATCCCCGAGCCGGACCCGGCTCCGGCGCCCGAACCACGTTGATGACGCTCCCTGAAATTTCAGGGCTCTGCCCGGAGTTCCTTGAAAGGCCAGGTCAGTGGAGTAGCGCTGGACGGGCCGGAGCGCGTGGATCTTCACGAACCGCGCGCGGCGATCCTTCTTCTCACCCTGCCCTACCGTCTACCCGGCGTGAGTCCGTTCTCGTAGGCGATGATCGCCAGGTGGACGCGGTCCCGAGCCTCGAGCTTGGCGAACAGACGCGCGACATGGGTCTTCGCCGTCGCCACGCTGATCACCAACCGCTCGGCTATCTCACCGTTCGACAGTCCCTGTCCGACCAATGCCAGCACCTCGCGCTCCCGGTCGGTGATCCCCGCGATGAGACGTGAGTCCGCGGCGGCCTCGGTGTCCGGTGCGGGGGCCGCAGGGGTGGCGGAGGTTCCGGCGAAGTCGGCGATCAGCCGTCGGGTGACGCTCGGCGCGATCAACGCGTCGCCGGCCGCCACCACGCGGATCGCGTCCAGGATCGCGTCCAGGGCCATGCTCTTGAGCAGGAATCCGCTGGCCCCGGCGCGCAGAGCGCCGTAGACGTACTCGTCGTCGTCGAAGGTCGTCAGCACCAGCACCTTGGGCGGGTCCGGCTCGGCGGTCGCCTGCCGGGTCGCCTCGATCCCGTCCATGCCCGGCATCCGGATGTCCATCACCACGACGTCCGGCCGCAGCTCACGCACCAGGCGCACCGCCTCGCGGCCGTCACCGGCCTCGCCGACCACCTCCAGGTCGTCGGTGCCGCCGATCAGGATCCCGAGCCCGACCAGCATCAGTGGCTGGTCATCGACCAGAAGCACCCGCACACTCATATCGGGAGCCTCGCCGCCACCCGGAACCCGCCACCCGGACGCCGGCCCGCGCTGAACTGGCCGGACAGCAACGTCACCCGCTCGCGCATGCCGAGCAGGCCGAAGCCGCTCCCGCCGGCCGCCGCCGAGGGCCTCGGACGGCCGGGCCCACCAAGGCCGTCGTCCCCGTCGTCCACCACCTCGATCGTCACCCTTTCCGGCTCGTAACCCACCGCGACCCGGCACGTCCGCGCACCGGAATGCCGCACCACGTTCGTCACCGACTCCTGGATGATCCGGAACGCCGACAGTTCGATCTCCGGCGGCAGCGGACGCCGCTCGCCCTGCCAGGTCACCTGGACCCGCACCCCGGCGCCGGCCGCGCGTTCGGCGAGCTGCGGGACGTCGGCCAGGCTGCCGGCCGGCGCCAGCGGAGCGGCCTGCGGCATGGCGTCGTCCGGCTCGGCGCGGCGGAGCGCCCCGAGCATGCGCTGCAGCTCCAGCAGCGTCTCCCGGCTGGTGGTCTCGATGCCGGTCAGCGCCTGCCGCGTCTGCTCGGGCTTGGTCTCCACCACCCGCGCCGCCGCTCCCGACAGCACCGTGATGATCCCGATGCTGTGCGCGACGCTGTCGTGCAGTTCGCGGGCGATCCGCAGCCGCTCAGCCATGACGACGCGGGCCTCGGTCTGCTCATGCAAGGCTCCGAGGTATTCACGGCGTTTGCGATGCACCCCCCCGAAGACCCACGCGACCGCGAACCACAACGCGAACTGCCCGGCCCACTGGGCCGCGTCGCCGACGTTCTCCCCGGGGTAGACGTCGATGTTCTCGACGAACGCGGCCGCGACGGCCGCGACGGAGCCGACGGCGGCAGCCTTCGGCCGCCGGACGGCGAGGTACCCACCCAGGACGACGAGCAGGACGAACACGATCCAGGGCCGCACGCCGAAGAAGTCGCCGAGGACCGATTCGCCCAGGATCGCCGCGAAGACCGCCCCCGGCAGACGGCGCATCAGCAGAACCGGAAGGGCGAGCACGACGCACAGACCCATCATCTGGATCGGGAAGGGCCCGAGGCCGGGAAACCGGAACAGGCCGTCGTGGTGCGGGACCTGAGCGATCGACCAGCAGAGCATCACCGCGTAGAAGCAGGCGATGGCCAGCACCACGGCCTGGTCCGTCAGCCAGGTCATACGCTCCGATGTCGAGAGACGCTGGAGAAGCTCTTCCATGCGGAGATCGTATTCGGCCGCGTCGGCTCCGCGCGTCGCCCCGGGGATGTACGCGGGGTACACCCCCGGGCCGAGGGCCTGGGGAGTTGTGACATCCGCCGGCCGACGCGACGGATCACGCTCTGTTCGTAGGTTCGTGAACATGACGAACGCGCCGATGATCGACGTCCGCGAGGCGACGAAGAAATACGACGACGGCCCGCCCGCGCCGGCCGGTGTGACCTTGTCCGTGGCGTCCGGTGATTGTGCGGCGATCCTCGGCCGTGCCGGCAGTGGGAAGTCCACCCTGGGCGAGGAAAAGCCATGAGCGTCATCGACCGGTCAGCGGCGAAGACGCAGTCCGATTCGAGCCACGACAGCGCCGCTACGGGCAGGCAGCCCGCGCAGCATCGGCGCCGTTCTCCTTGCCGGTGGCCTGAGTTGGCGCTCATCGGCTGCGGAGTCGCAGTACTCGCCTGGGCGTTCGTGCTCTGCATCGCCCTACCGTCCACGGCGACTGCTGCGCACTGGTCGGCCGCCTGGGCCGGGTTGGACGTCATGGAGGCGCTCGGCTTCATCGCCACTGGGGTCCTGGCAGCTCGTGGCGATCTCCGACGGGTCCTGTCTGCCGCGGCCACGTCGATGCTGTTGCTGGTCGACTCCTGGTTCGACCTGATGACAGCGGGGCCTGGCCGCGATTTCGCCGGGGCGCTGGCCATGGCGTGCTTCGGCGAACTGCCGCTTGCGGTGGTCTGTGCGGTCGTCGCCTGGCGACCGCTCCGAGTTCCGACACCAACCGTCAATCACTGGAAAACAGAGGATCCTCGATCATGAATCTTCGTACTGCGCTCGGTCGGCCCGGAGCGCGATGGGGGTTGACCGCGGCGGCGGCCGGCACCGCGGCTCTGTCCTGGTGGATGTTGGACTCCGCCCCCTATCCGTACGCGCAGCGCCGGCTGCTCGATCTGCCCTTGCCGCTGCTCAGCCAGGGGCGGCTCGATTCGATGCTGGAGTTGCGCCGTGGCGAGCGGGTCCTGGAGGTCGGACCGGGTACGGGCCTGCAGGCTCTGCAGACCGCCCCGCAACTGGGCCCTGACGGTCGACTGGATGTCGTCGACATCCAGCAGGAGATGCTCGACCACGTGATGAGCCGGGCCGCACAGCGCGGCCTCACCAACATCGCGCCGACCCAGGCGGACGCCCACCACCTGCCTTTCGAGGACTCCGTGTTCGACGCCGCCTACCTGGTGACGGCCCTGGGCGAGATCCCGCAGCCGGAGGTGACGCTGACGGAGCTGAAGCGGGTGGTCAAGCCGACCGGGAGGATCGTGGTGGGCGAGTTCTTCGACCGGCACCAGGTGCGGCGCGCCACCCTGGCTCGCCATGCCAATGCCGTGGGGCTCCACGTGACCCGGCTGATCGGCCCGCCGTTCTCCTACTACGCCCAGCTGGCGCCATGCCGACCGGGCGGGGCAGGAGGCCGCTGACAGCGGCCGGCGCCCACCACCGACGACGGCGACGGCCGTGGTGGAGCCCTTCACGAGGGCTGACTGCCCGCAGCGTTGCCTCTACGCGCGCAGGGGTCACCCGTTGGCGGGCGGGGGCGACAGGGCGACGGTGAAGCCGGCCCGGTCAGGGTCGGTACCCGGACTTGCACCGCACCAACAGGTGCGCGCCGGTTGCAGCCTGTTCCAACAGCGGAGCTCCCGTGGTGAGGATGTCCTGGAGGACAGACCTCTTCTACGGGAGCTCCACTGCTTTGCCTACCGGCCTTTACACACAACCCCAACGCCCAACTGAACGGCGTTGGCACTAGTGCTGGAAGAGTACTTCCGGATTGTTCGGCGAGGGGCCGTCCAGCAGCGGACTGTGGATCCCCTTCAGCGTCTGGTCGAAGAACGCTGTCACGTACTCGCGGGTGATCACCACCCCGCGTTCCGGGGAGAGGGGCGGCGTCGGAAGCCCGGCCTCCTCCAGAAGCAGGTCCAGGTCGGCGAAGCTGAAGTGGTCGGCGCCGGCGACCGTCAGCCACTTCTTGTAGCCGCCGAGGGCGGCCCAGGTCTGCTCCCACGAGGTGTCGTGGCCGCCGACCGGGTGGTTGTCGGCCGCACCCAGCATGAGGAGCGGCCGGTTGATCTGGCCGGGCATCGGGGCCGGGTGGAAGCTGCCGTCCATGTTCACTCCGGCCCGTACTCGCGGGTCGGCGATCATCGTGGCGGCGGCCGCCGCTCCGCCGATGGAGTGTCCGGCCATGCCGATCTCGTGCTTGTCGATGAGGTGTGCCAGGGGCCACGCGGTATTGCCACGCGTCAACTGGTCGATCACGAAGGACACGTCCAGCGCACGGCTGGCGGCGACGGAGTCGAAGTCGAGCGCCGGGTCATCGCAGATCGCGCACGGCGGCGTCTGGCCGTTCGCCAGCGTCTCGCCACTGTCCTCGTAGGTGTGGCCGACGAGCGCGACGACGTAGCCGTGACTGGCCAGGTCGGTCGCGAGCGAGGTGAGCACCATGCGCGGGTCCTCGTACGCGGGTGAGAGGACCACCAGCGGATGCTTGCCGCGCTGCGGCCACGCGCCGTCGAAGGCGTGCGTGGTGACGCTGGAAAGGCTCTGTGGGGTGACGCCGGAGCCCGCCGGTGTCTTCCGGCGCTGGATGACTCCGGCTGCCTCGGCGAGGGTCATGTAAGGGGCCGGAGTCCCGGTCCCGGGGACGGCCGGGTAGACCATCGTGACGGTCAGTTGGCGGGGGCCGGATGACGGCACCCACGGGTCGGGACGGCTCGCGTCGGTGAGGTGGATGACGTCCTCGCCGGCGGCATAGGGGCCGGTCGGCGCGGGGAGTGTGCCTTGGAAGGACCGCGTGGGCGCGGTGGCCGTGGCCATCGCCGGTGCGGTGTCGAACGCGTGCGTGGCCGCCGGTGTGGCCGACGGTGTGGTCGTGGCGGCGAACCCGGCGCCGGTTCCGGTGGTGAGGGCGGCGAGCGTCAGCACCGCGACAGCGCTGATACGGCGATTGCGTTTCATGGGATCGACGCTAGGTTCCGCAGCTCCGTGTCGAATCAGCCCACGGATGTAAGCATTCCGGTGTCGTTCGTAACCCCCGCGAGGTACCGGAGTCATCCGCCGGGATTATGTCGTGCGGCGCGGGGTTCCCTTCGCCGGCATCGTCGAGCGCCACCTTCGTCCTGGCCTACGACGAACACGACGCCAAGCCCCACCGCCGGACCTACGACCACGGCCTGCTGCCACCTCCGCACGTCCCCGCCACGCTGCTGGCGGCCGGCCGCCGTGGCCTGCCCGGTACCGGCCTCGGCCCGGTGACCGGTCGCCCGACCGTGACGGCGGCGCCGGCCGACCGCCTGCTGGCGCGCGCCGCCCCCGGCGCCCCACCATTGACCGCGCGACAGTCGAAGCCGCCCCGACCGGTTTGGCCTCGCACCGCCGCATGACGGCTGGTCCCACTCGGAGTGACGGCCTACCTGGCCGTCACCGTGCCGACCCAGTTGGAGCCGTCGGTCGTCACGGAGCACGAGTTCTTCGGCCAGGACCAGGACTGGTTCAGGCGTGGGGACTGGCAGCGGTCAGGATGTGTGCCGGCGTCGCCGGACGTATGCGACCGTGACGATGGTGAGCAGCGGCCCCCACGACAGGAGCGGCAGGTAGCAGGCGTTCATGATCCAGGCAGCGGCACCTTGAGGGGCCTCGGACCCGCCTTCGGAGGCGGGCAGGCCGTTCCAGAACATCAGCAGCATCACCGTCGTCACCGCGAGTGCCCCCAAGGCTGCGGGGCCGGCCGCCGCCCACACCGGGATGCGCCTGCCGCCCAGACCCGGGATCCAGCGCGGTGTCCTCTCGCCCCACGGTCGGACCAGACCGATCGTCAGGAATGCGAGCGCCTCGGTGACGAGGGTCAGCAGCGTGATGTAGGAGGAGGTTTCGAGGCCGGGCCGCCAGTCCTGCGCCAGCTGCCCGCTGAAGCCGACAGGTATCCCCACGGCCATGGCCATCCGCCACAGTCCTGACGGGAGGGCGACCAGCGGCACGGCATGCGCTGCCCGGTTCAACCAGCGTGGCACGGAAGGGGACACGGCATCGGCAACGGTGCCCGGACGACTGTCGGTGCCGGCGTTCATGTGTGCGTCGGCGGTCGGCGTCTGTGCAGGGCGCATGGTCATCTCCGGGGCTGGCGCGGGTGTTGTCGCAAGGCTTGCAGGAAGCCCTGCGGCCCACATCGGCCTGCCGAACCATCGCGGTCACCCGTCCGAGTGAGTTGCCGTCCGCCTCGGGGCGGAGAGCCGGATGGAACGGACCCACCCGCCGCCAGTGGCAGGAATCGTCGGCGTACACGTGGATCTGCCCGAGGCAGTGCAGCCGAAGGCGCGCGGCTCCCTGGCCGGTTCGGGCCCGGCGGAGAGGAGGATGCTCGGCGTAATCGGGAGGCGTCGCGGGCGGGTGGATCTGTCCCGCAATCGGTGGTGCCGAAAGGTGACGGCCGTCGTTGGCATGGTGTACGCGATGCCGATGGCCGTCGACGCCGCCTCCTGGACCATCGCCCCTGGCACCAGCATCAGCGCCCGGAACTGCCCGCACATTAGTGCAGTAGGGGCCTCAGATCCCCAAATGGTCCCCAGGACTCGAAACCCACTCCAGTCACTGCGAGTAGCAGCTACCTGAGGAAGCTTCAGCCAGCGGGCCACTGGCAGCAGCCCGCGGCACGCGAGATGGGACCGCCGACCGCACTGGTCGCGAGGGCCAACAGAGGCGACCACCCAAGGACCACGGAACATGATCTTCGGGTCGGCGTGTCGTCCTGCGCGTGTCGTTCCCGGCTTGCCTGGCAGGTCTCCTGCGGCCGGGCAACGCAGGAGCGAACACCGCGGCCGACCACATCACCGTCCTCGACCAGGCCGTCGCGCAGATCCCCGACTCCCGGCCGACCGCCTCGCCGACCGCCTCGGGCGGCGCGGCCCGGCTCTGGTCCTCACGGCCGGGGTCGCAGCGTTCGCCGCCGCCTACGGCCTGTTCACCATCGACACTCCGGCGGTCGCCGTCCTCGTCGTGCCGTTCGTACTCGCCGGCGCGGGCATCGGCGCCGTCGAGACCGCGCAGCACCCGGCGGTCGCCGTCCTCGCACCGAAGAACCTGCGCGGCTCGGCCTTCGGCCTGCTCGCACTCCAGTCGCTCGGCAACCTCGCCGCCTCGGCCGTCGCCGGCCCGCTGTGGAGCGCCGCCTCTCCGAACATCGCGTTCGGCTGTCTCACGGCCTGGATGCTGCTGGCCCTTGTCGGCTTGCCGGCCACCGCCCGCCGCTGCCCCCCGGCCAGTCCACCGCTGGGCTGCGGCGCTCGACCACCCCGGCGTACGCAGGCCGGGCCGAGACCGCGCTCACCGCGGTCCAGCCCAGCACTTCGCCGCCGAGCCCCAGGGCGACGTTCCGGTGGCCGGGCAGGCGGGCGGCGTCAGGCCGACCGTCACTTCCGTCCCCCTCCCCCGCTCAGCTCGACCGAACGGAGTGATTCCGCGCCCGAACGGACGGGCGACTCCTCCGCCCTGTGGCCTCCCCTCCCAGGCCAGTCACACACTGTGATCAATCTGCATTCGAACAAGAGGAGTCACGGTGGCACCCGTAAGACCTCGGCCACGGTCGAACCCGCTCGGACGGCCGCTCGGCGCCGTCCTCGCGCTCGCTCTGGCCACCGGCCCGACGCTGCTCTCCGCACACGCGTGGGCAGCTGAAAGCCCGTCGGCGCCGTCGGCCCAAGGCGGCAGCGACCAGCCCCCCGACCGCTCACCACGCACCACCCCGACCACGCCCAGGGTGGTGCGGCCCTCGGTGCGCGCCCAGGGGGTGTATGTCATCGACACGGACGCCGCCGTCGGCGCCACCACCTTCGGCGAGGCCTCCATCGCCGTCAACCCGGCCAACCCCCAGCAGATCGCGATCACCCGCTTCACCTTCCCCTGGAACAGCAACGCCGACCTGCTCTACTCCACCGACGGCGGGGTCACCTGGACGGACCGTTCCACGATCCCCGCGCCTCCGGGCGTGGCGAGCACCGCGGGCGGCCCCAACGACCAGACGATCGACTTCGGCCGCAACGGCACCCTCTACGCCACCTTCCTGACGGGCGGCAACCAGATCGTCACCGGCTCGACCACCGACCCGACCAAGACGGCCTCGTGGAGCTGGAACAACCCGACACCCACCACCACGCAGATCACCAGCGCCACCGGCACCAACGCCGACCAGCCCTGGCTGATCGTCAACCGTGACACGACCACGGCGAGCCAGGACAACGTCTACGTCGGCTACCAGGACTTCCGCAACAGCGTCCCGCACGACCGGGTGAACGTCTCGCTCAACAACGCCAGCCCGGTCAACATGGCTCGGGACAACGCGGCCGGCACCGGCACCCTCAGCGGCGGCGTCATCAACGGCGGCCTGCGCCTGGCCGCCGACCCGCGCAACGGCACCATGTACGCGCTCTTCCAGCAGGGCGGCGGCGGCACCCAGCCGGAGAACGTCACCCTCATGCTCAACCGCTCCACCGACGCCGGGCAGAACTGGACCCTGGGCGGCAGCAGCAACGGCATCGCCGTCACCACGGACAACACCCGCCAGGGCAACTCCGGCTACAAGTTCGGCGGCGTCAACTCCCTCCAGGGCGGCATCGACCACGCCGCCGTCGACCCGACCAACGGCGACGTGTACGTGGCCTACGGCGCCGACGTCTCCGGCAACAACCAGATCCGCATCCGCCGCCTCACCGACAACGGCCTGGGCAGCATGAACGTCGGCGCCGCCGTGAACGTCTCCGCCTCCACCAACGCGGCCCTGCCGTCGGTGGCGGTGCTCGGCGACGGGACAGTCGGTGTCCTCTACCTCACCAACGACGGCACCAACGCCAGTGGCTTCCCGGAGTTCTCGGCCCACCTGGCCCGCAGCAGCGACCACGGCGCCACCTTCACCGACACCGTGCTGCAGTCGTACACCACGAAGGTCGGCACCGCCGGTAACCCCAACGAGCGCCTCTTCGGCGACTACGAGCAGCTCAAGGCCGTCGGCAACACCTTCTACGGCGCCTTCGTCGGCAACCTCAGCGGCCTGGACAAGACCACGGCCCAGCCGACGGACACGATCTTCTTCGCCGTCCCGCAGACCACCAAGTCGACGCTGGCCTCCTCCGCCAACCCCTCGGTGTTCGGCCAGCCGGTGAACTTCACCGCGACCGTCGTCCCCGCACCGGACGGCGGCACGGTCACCTTCAAGGTGGACGGCACCCAGCTCGGCAGCCCCGTTCCCGTCAACACCACGACCGGGACGGCCACCTCCGACAGCATCGCCACCCTCAGCCCCGGCGCCCACAACGTGGACGCCACCTACAGCGGCGATCCGAACTTCGTCGGCGACACGGCGATGACCCTCGTCCAGCAGGTCGACAAGGCACCGGTCACCACCACCCTCACTTCCGTACCCAACCCCTCGGTGTTCGGCCAGTCGGTGACCATCACCGACACCGTCTGCGCCGCAGGCGCCAGCACCAACCCGACCACGGCCCCGACCGGGACGGTCACCATCAAGGACGGCACCACCGTCCTGGGCACCCCGACGCTGAGCCCCGGCGGTGGGCCCAACTGCGGCCAGGCCCAGGTGACCACGGCGGCACTGGCGGTGGGCATGCACACCGTCACCGCCGACTACCCCGGTGACACCGACTACACCGCCGCGACCACCGAAACCCTGTCTCCCGCCCAGCAGGTGAACAAGGCCCCGGTCACCACGACCCTCGCCTCCTCCGCCAACCCGTCCGCCTTCGGCCACGCCGTGACCTTCACCGACACGGTCTGCCCGGCCCCGCCCAGCACCAACCCGACCGCCCCACCCACCGGGACGGTCACCGTACGGGACGGCAGCACCCTGCTCGGCACCGGCACACTCGCCCCGGGCGGCGGCACCAACTGCGCCCAGACACAGGTCAGTTTCGCCCACCTGCTGCCGGGCACCCACACCATCACCGCCCAGTACAGCGGTGACGGCAACTACCTGGCCGGCGGCCTGGAGTCGATCACCCAGACCGTGACCTGCACCAGGACGATCACCGGCACCACCAGCGCCGTCTACACCAGCGGCGAGAGCACCTGCATCATCGGCGCCACCGTCAACGGGAACGTCAACGACGCGGCCGACGGCGCCCTGTTCATCAGCAACTCGACGGTCAACGGTTCCGTACTGTCCTCCGCCGGAACCCTGTTCGGCATGTGCGGCACCACCGTCACAGCCTCGACCAGCGTCTACGGCGCGAGCGGCTACGTGATCATCGGCGACCCCGGTGACGACGGCTGCACCGGCAACCAGATCAACGGCTCCGTCCTGCTGAGCAACAACCACAGCGGCGTGGAAGTCATCGCCAACCACGTGGGCGGCTCCGTCCAGGTCCAAGGCACGGCCGGCACCGGCCCGTTCCCCGAGGACACCCGCACCGAGATCGAAGGCAACACCATCGGCTCGTTCCTCGCCTGCACCGCCAACACCCCGGCCCCCACCAACGACGGCCACCCCAACACCGTGACCGGCCCCCGCCTGGGCCAGTGCTCCACCCTCTGACCTCAACCTGAGCAGCACACCAGAAGGGGCCCGCTCCGGTGGGCCCCTTCTCTGCTACTCCTTGACCACCAACATGGTCCGGCGACCTGACGGCGGACCGTCCACCGGCCGGCGAGAAGCCAGACGGTCGGCAATCGGACGCAGAGGGCCCGCAGCCGCGACGTCCCGGTCGCCTACTGGTGCGTCAGAATGGCAAACGCCCAGACAGCACACGGAAATACAACCGGAGGGGCGTCAACCTTCACCGACGCGAGTTGATCGCCACCTGGGGCACCGGTGAGGGTGACCTCGCCAAACCCGGATCGCGGCCCTCCCCGAAGGCGCAGGGCACCTGGCGCACCTACACCCACCCTGTCGGCGCCGATGTGGCCCGGCGACCACCATGCGACCACCAGCTGACGCAACAACAGAAAGAGCCGGTACCTGGATTCCCAAGTACCGGCTCTCACAATCGACTTCACAGTCGGGACGACAGGATTTGAACCTGCGACCCCCTGACCCCCAGTCAGGTGCGCTACCAAGCTGCGCCACGTCCCGTGGTCTCGTCAGCGTCCGCCTCGTTGCCTTGGGGGGCTTCGGTGCTTCGGCTTCTCGACCCTGTCTCCGATCTCTCGGCGACGTGGAAAACAATACAGCACGGGACGGGGTGCTCGCTGCCAGGTTTCGGGGCGGGGTGGGATGGGGGTGGGGGCGGGGGTTCGCAGGTCAGGGTGTGGGGTGGCGGGCGTCGTAGCGGAGGAAGGCCGGGCGGCGGGCGGCGAGGAGGACGATCGCGGCGACGCAGGCGAGACCGCCGGTGACGACGGAGACGGCGGGGCTGGTGAGGGCGGCGACGGTGCCGGATTCGAAGTCGCCGAGGCGGGGGCCGCCGGCGACGACGACGATGAAGACGCCCTGGAGGCGGCCGCGCATCTCGTCGGGGGCGGCGACCTGCATCATCGTGTTGCGGAAGATCATGCTGACGGTGTCGGCGCAGCCGGCCACCGCGAGCAGGAGCAGGCCGAGCCAGAGGTCGCGGACGAGCCCGAAGGCGGCGATCGAGAGGCCCCAGGCGGCGACCGAGCCGAGGATGGCGAGGCCGTGCCGCTGGACTCGCGAGACCCAGCCGGAGAACAGGGCGCCGGTGAGGGCGCCGACGGCCGGGGCTGCGGCGAGCAGGCCGACGGTACCGGGCCCGCCGCCGTAGAGGCCGACGGCGAGGGCGGGGAAGAGGGCGCGGGGGAGGCCGAAGATCATCGCGGCGAGGTCGGCCAGGAAGCTGGTCCGCAGGTTCGGCTGCTCACGCAGGAAGCGCAGCCCGTCCAGCACGGTGGCGCGGGGGGCGCCGGGCGCCGCATCCGGGCCGCCGGGCCGCATCGCGGGCAGCCGCCACATCGCGTAGATCGTCGCCGCGAAGGCGACGGTGTCGACCAGGTACGCGGACTGGACGCCGAACGCGCCGATCAGGACGCCGCCCAGCATCGGCCCGACGGTCATGCCGAGGTTCATGCTGACGGTGTTGAGGGCGTTGGCTGCGGGGAGTTGATGGGGCGGCACCAGCCTGGGCACCATCGACGAGCGGGCGGGCGAGCTGAGGGCGAAGAACGCGGCCTGGACGGCCACTGCCGCGTACAGCACGGCCACCGAACCGAGGCCCAGCAGCGCCTGGGCGGCGAGCACCGCCGAGACGAGCGCCAGCCCGGCCGAGCCGATCAGGCCGAGCAGCCGCCGGTCGACCCGGTCGGCGACCGCACCGCCGTACAGGCCGAAGGCGATCAGCGGGAAGAGCGAGAAGAGGCCGACCAGCCCGGTCGCGAAGCTGGAGTGGGTCAGGTCGTAGACCTGGACCGCGACGGCGACCGCCGTCATCTGCTGGCCTATGGAGGAGACGGACTGGCCGAACCAGACCCGCCGGTAGCTGGGTATCTCGCGCAGTGGGCTGAGGTCCGCGAAGGCGCCCTTGGCGGCTCGGCGCAGCCGTCCGCCGCCCCCGCCTCCACCCCCCTCGGGAGAAGCAACGGCATCGGTGGCAGCAGGTTGGTTAGTCGACACAAGAGTCCATGCTCGGCGAGACCCTCGGCCGCCCCCACACCGGGGCTACCGGGAGAGCACCTGCTTCTCCCCCGCCTCCACCGCGACCGTCAGCCGGTTGCCCGGCGGCGGGAAGGGGCAGACGAAGTGGTCGGCAAAGGCGCAGGGCGGCAGGTAGGCGCGGTTGAGGTCCAGCACCGTACGGCCTTCGGCGTCGGGCGCGGGCAGCGTGACGAAGCGGAAGCGGTACGTCTCCCGCCCGCTGGTGGCATCGGCGATGACACCGCTGAGCCGCTCGCCGGAGTTGCTGACGGTCAGCGTGTGCGGCTGGCCGGCCAGCGAGAAGGCGAGCTCTCCGGCGAGGGTGAGCGGGCGGTCCTTGCCGTCGGCGTTCGGGACGAGCAGGTCCTGCGCGCGCTCGAACGGCGTGAAGACGGCGTTCACCGCCCACTCCGGCGCGTACGGATAGACCGCGATCCCCGCGAACGCCTCGCGCGCCGGCGCAGCCGGGTCGAACACCCGGAGTGCGAGCTCGCCCTCCCGCTCGATCGGTACGAGCAGCACCTCACCGAGCGCGGCCAGCTGCGGCGCCGAGGCGGTGTCCGGCCGCAGCACCCCGTCACCGACGAGCGGCCCGCCGTCGGCGCCCTCGACCCGGAGTCCGTCCGCCGCCGTGGCCCGGACCCGGACCAGGCCGTCCGAGGCCCACCAGAGCCCCGGCAGGCCGGGCAGCACGGCCGGTTCGGGCTCCAGCCAGTGCGTCCCGGTGAGCGCCAGCGGGCCGTGCGGCGCGCTCGCCGAGGCCGCGCGGGAGTCCTGCCAGTGCTTCCACTCCTCGGCCGCGTTCATCACGCGTACCTCCCGTAGCTGGTGGGCGGTCAGTCGGCCAGGGGCCGGAACAGCCCCTCCTGCATCACCGAGACGACCAACTGGCCGCTCCGGTCGTAGATCTGTCCCCGGGCCAGGCCGCGGGCGCCGTGGGCGATCGGGGACTCCTGGTCGTAGAGCAGCCAGTCGTCCGCGCGGAAGGGGCGGTGGAACCACATCGCATGGTCGAGCGAGGCCATGTCGAAGTGCCGCTGGCCCCAGAGGGGTTCGACCGGTGCGCGGACGGCGTCCAGCAGCGTCATGTCGCTGGCGTAGGTGAGGGCGCAGACGTGGATCAGCGGATCGTCGGGGAGGGCGCCGTTGGTGCGCAGCCAGACGCCGCTGCGCGGCTCGACGTCGACCAGCTCCTCCTTCGTCCAGCGCAGCCGGTCGACGTAGCGGATGTCGAAGGGCTGGCGGCGGCTGATGAACGGCGGCAGCTCGCCGAGCTTGGAGCCGACCTCTTCGAGCGCGCTGGGCAGGTCCTCCGGCGCGGGCACGTCGGGCATCGGGTCCTGGTGCTCGATGCCGCCGTGCTCCGGCAGGTGGAAGTCGGCGGTGAGGGCGAAGATGCTGCGGCCCTGCTGGATGCCGAGCACCCGGCGGGTGGTGAACGTGCGGCCGTCGCGGATGCGGTCGACCTGGTAGACGATCGGCACCCCCGGCACGCCGGGGCGCAGGAAGTAGGCGTGCAGCGAGTGCACAGGGCGCCCAGGGTCGACCGTACGCCCCGCCGCGACCAGCGCCTGCCCCGCGACCTGGCCGCCGAAGGTCCGCTGCAGGGACTCCTCGGGGCTGCGTCCGCGGAAGATGTTGAGCTCGATCTGCTCCAGATCGAGGAGGTCCACTAGCTGGTCGACGGGTGTACCCATGAGTTGCGCTCCCTCGTTCGGCCGGTCGACCAGGGACCTGAGCACCCTGACATCACCGCCTGCTTATCCAGAAGTCCGATGGTCGTACCGTAATTCCCCGCCGCTATTCCCAGCGCTATTCCCTGCCGCGCCGGTCAGCCCGGCAGGCCGGACTGCCGCACGGTGATGTTGAGCCGCCCGACCAGCCCGAGCCCCAGCTCCGGATCGGCCGATCCCGGCAGCGTCCGCACCACCCCGTGGTACGCGAACCTGGCCGGGCCGCCGAAGACCAGCAGATCGCCGCTGCGCAGCTCCAGATCCGTCCACGGCCGCGTCCGGGTCTCGGTGTTGCCGAGGCGGAAGACGCAGGTGTCCCCCAGTGAGAGCGAGACGACGGGTGCGTCGACCCGCTCCTCCTTGTCCCGGTGCAGGCCCATCCTGGCGCCGTGTGGGTAATGGTTCACCACCGCGACGTCCGGCTCGTACCCGCCCGCTCCTGCGATACCCGCGCCCCCGTACGCCGCCGCCAGCGCCCGCCGGGCGAGCGCACCCAGCTCGGGCGGGAAGGGCTTGACCGGCGCACCGCCGCCGTCCACCACCGTCCGGGCGTAGCCGTACGGGTACCAGTGCCAGCCGAGGCAGACCGTCTGCACCGACATGACGCCGCCGGTCGGCATCCGGACGGTCCGCATCCCGGCCGGCGGGCGGGCCCACTCCCGGCAGGCGGCGACGAGCTCGCGCTGTTCCGCCGGGGTCAGCCAGTCGGGCAGCAGTACGGCGCCGGGCGCCGGCTCGGCCCGTTCGCGGGCGGGAGGAGGGAAGAGTCCGTCCATACGGCCATCCTCGCAGCCACCACCACCGCCGGGCGGCCAGGGCTGCCCGGTAGCCAGGGCCGCCGGGGTGGCCCGTTCGGCGGGCAGCGGGTGCAAGGGATGAGCCGCAGCAGCAGGCTGAGTCTCACCGCCACCCCGAGGGAGACCCGCCGTGAAGGCCCTGGACTTCAAGATCATCGACTTCTCCGCGACCTCCCTGCACAAGACCGCCGTCCTGGTCACCGGGCCGCAGGAGGCCCTGCTGGTCGACGCGGGCTTCACCCGCTCCGACGGGCGACGACTCGCGGAGGAGGCCCAGGCCTCCGGGCGGCGGCTGACCACCGTGTTCGTCAGCCACGGCGACCCGGACTTCTACTTCGGCGCGGAGGGCATCAAGGAGGTGTTCCCGCAGGCCCGGTTCCTCGCGACACCGGCGGTGATCGACCACATCGAGGAGACCTACGAGGACAAGCGGCGCACCTGGGCGCAGCTCGGCAACGAACTGCCGACCCGGCTCGTCCGGCCGGAGCCGCTGCACGGCGACGCGATCGAGTTCGAGGGCCACCGGCTGGAGCTGCGCGGCGCCGACCTCCGGCTGCCGGACCGGCACTACCTCTGGGAGCACCGGCAGCGGGCCCTCCTCGGCGGCGTCCTGCTCTTCCAGGGGCTGCACGTCTGGACGGCCGACACCCCCGAACCGGCCCAGCGCGCCGGCTGGATCGACCTGCTGGACGGCATGGCCGCCCTCGAGCCGGCCTTCGTCGCCGCCGGGCACCGCACCGCCGGCGCACCGACCGACGCGACGGCGATCGACTGGACCCGGGAGTACCTACGGACCTTCGAGACCGAGATCGGCCGGTTCCCCGACCCGGCCTCGGCCCAGGCCGAGCTCGAACGGCACTACCCCGACGCGGGCCTGCGACTCGCCGCCGAACTCGGCACCCGGGCGGCGACGCGGGGGAACCGGTTGCCTGCACGGGACTAGCGCAGCTAGGACGGCTAGCAAAGCTAGCCCGCCTAGCCAAGCTGGGATCGTTAGCAAAGCTAGGACAGCTAGCGTGGCTAGAACGCCTAGTGCAGCCAACACACCCAGCGCCGCTAGGACCGCTTCAGCAGCCCGATCTCGCGGGCGCAGGAGGCCCAGGCGGACCAGCCCTGTTCGCGGCGGATCTCCTCGGCGACGGTGATCTGCTGGCGCCGAGGGGCCTGGTCGGGGCGTTCGGCGAACCGCAGGCCGCCGGCCTCACGCCAGGTGGGCGGCCAGATCTGGAGGCCGCCGTAGTAGCCGTTGCCCGTGTCGGCGTGCCAGTCGCCGTCACTCTCGCAGTTGGCCAGCTGCTCCCAGACCGAGTCGGGAGCAGCGGGAGCCACGGGCGTGGGCGGGGCAGGAGTGACGGGCGCGGAAGGCGCCATCGCGAGCAGGGCCAGCAGCAGTAACGGTCGCATGACCCTATGAAGGCACCACCGCCCCCGCCCCGCACCCCGGCAGGAACGGCAGCACCGCCGCCACCCGGATGCGGGTGACGGCGGTGCCAGGTGAAGCTGGGTGAAGCAGGGATCAGACGGACAGAACCTGGCCCGGGAAGATCAGGTCCGGATTGCCGCCGACGACGCCGGTGTTCTGGTTGTAGAGCGACTTCCAGTCCAGGCCCTTGGAGGCGGCGATTCCACTGAGGGTGTCGCCGCTCTTGACGGTGTAGGTGCCGCCGTTGCTCTTCGCGGGGGCAGCCGGGGCGGCCGGAGCAGCCGGGGCCTTCTTGGCGGCCTTCGGAGCCTCGGCGGGGGCCGCAGCCTTCGGGGTGGCGGCCTTCGGCGCAGCAGCCTTCGGCGCGGCGGCCTTCGGGGTGGCGGCCAGCGGGGCGCGCTGCTCCGAGCGGGAGGCCGCAGCGGAGGAGGACGAGGAGGAGGACGAGGTGTCGACCTGAGCGGCGGCGCCGCCCTTGGTCAGGCCCGCCTTGACGGAGCAGACGGGCCAGGCGCCGGGGCCCTGGTCCGCGAGCACCTTCTCGGCGACGGCGATCTGCTGCGCCTTGGTGGCCTGGTTGGCCTGGGCGGCGTACTGGGTGCCGCCGTAGGCGGCCCAGGTGCTGGAGGTGAACTGCAGGCCGCCGTAGAAGCCGTTACCCGTGTTGATGCTCCAGTCGCCGGTGCTCTCGCACTGGGCGACGGCGTCCCAGGTGGACACGGAGGCGGCGGAGGCCGAGGTGGCCGTGACGAGGCCGGCCACCGGGAGCGCCACGAGGGCGCCACCCATGAGGGCCATCCGAACGCGGTTGCGCTTCGGGGCGGTGGTGGTGGCAGCGGCGGTCTCGTTACGGAAGGTCATGAGGTTCCTCTCGACAGCCCCGGGCGGGCATGCGGAACCAGACCCGTGAGGGCCCGAATTTCGCTCACCGCGTCCGCAAGGCGGCCGTGCACGTGTCCGACGTGCCGCGCCGCCCCGGCCACCCTCCGCGCACCGGCGCCGCTCGGGAAGAGCCGCGGTCGGTGGGCACCCGCCGCGCCGGGGTGAACCGGCGGGCCGTGCTCCGGGGGTGAACCCGGGTAGTGCTCGTTGCACTGGTTACGAAGCTACGAGCCGGGTAGGCGTGCGCCAAACAGTTTCGGGTCGTCCCAGCTCAGAGGGCCGTTACCGGCGGTAAAGATCAAGTAAACATGGGCCAAATGTCCGTTTTGACCCCTACTTCCATGATCAAACATCGTCCGAGTATGGCGTGGGTCACTCCCCAGGCACCCCGGAGGCCCTGTGACCTCGGGCACAGGATCGACAGATTGTGACCAGTCGTCCACAGATCGCAGTCGGATTTGCGGCAAATCCCGACTTGGCCGAGCCCACCCGTGACCCCAGCCACAGCGGCCCGTTGGTAGTGGCGGCCGGGCGCGCCCCTGCCACACCCTGACGACCCGAGGAGTACCCGTGCCGCGCATGCTCGATGTGAGCGACGAGGTCCGCGCCGAGATCGGCGACGACGAGGCCGACCGCCTGCTGGCCGGCGCCCACGCGCCCGACATCTACGACTGCACCTCCTGTCGAACCAACGGTGACTCCACCCAGGAGGCCACCAGCACCGTGCTCTTCGTCGGTGACGAGACCGCCGTGCTCGCGTTCGCCCACGCCCGCTGCATCCCCTCCCAGGTGGTGCCGGTGTCGGAGGAGCAGCTGCTGGGCGCCGTCCGCAGCATCAGCCAGACCCAGGGCGGCGCCCCGGCCGCGCCGGGGCCTGCACCGATCCCGGCCGCCGAGCCGGTGGCACCCGTCGCGCCACCGGCCGGGCAGCCCGCCGTACTCGGCATCACCTGTGGCCTCGTCCTGCGCAACGGCACCGGCTACGCCGCGCTGGTCGTCGAACCGACCGGCCCGGTCGGGCGCCCCGGCGACCTCTCGGGGGCGGACCAGTTCCTCTCCCTCCTCGGCGACCACGGCTTCCAGCACGTCACCTCCCTCGACGCGCCCCCGGCCACGCTGCCCGGCTGGTCGATCCTGCTCGCGATGGGCCAGCTGCACGCGATCCTGCACCCGACCGCGACCGGCGGCAGCAGCGCCTGGTGGCAGGCCCACCAGCCGCTCCAGGTCACCGACAGCTGGCGCTCCACCGCCGGCCGCCACAACGAGGTCGTGGTGTACGCGGCGCCGACTGGCACGATCGGCCGCCAGCCCCGCGAGGACCTGCTCCGCCAGGCCCTCGAACGCGCCGCCGGCCACGGACTGCTGGTCGCCGCCGCCCTCCCGCTCGCCGGCACCTGAGCCCACCCGCGCGAACACCGGGCACCGGGGCGGCGCAGGCCACCGGCATACGCCGCTCCGCCCCGGGCCCGCATCTCCCGACGGTCTCGCTCGTTGGCTCCTACGTGTACAGCTACGACGTCGCCGCAGCCCACCGCCCGCCCACCACGAACCGCTCCATCCCCGGCATGCGCCCGTCGTACGACGCGGAACACCCCTCCTCCGCGACGCCGATCTACGACGGCCTGTACTCGGAGTACCGCCGCCTCTTCCGTGCCCTCCCCGGCGACCGGAGCGGCGAGGAGGACCTGCGGTTCACCGGCTTCGCCGTCCGCGACCCCTTCCCGGCCCGGGACACTACGCCCGCCCTGGAGCCGTACCGCGAGAGCTACCAGGCCCGGGACAACCACCCCCGCGACAACCACCTCGCCCGTGAGACCTACCCGCCGCGCGACGGCTACCAGGCCCGCGACGGCTACGCCGCCCCCGAGCCGTACCTGACCCGGGACCACCCGACGGCGTACCCGCAGCAGCAGACCTTCCACACCTACCCCGGCCACGCCCAGGGGACGCCGCAGTTCATGCCGACCCAACAGCAGCCCTTCAGCACCCCCGGCGGGCAGGGCTCAGGCAACACGCACGCAGGCGACCCGCACACGGGCAGCAACAACACAGCGGGCCCGGACGCAAGCAGCCAGGCCAGTGCCGGTCAGGGCTGGGTCGCGACGGGCTACCTCGCCCCGGCCTCGCACACCCCACCCGGCCCGACGGCGGGGCGACACCGGAGCATGCTCTCGCTCCCCTCCGGCCGCGTCCCCGGCCAGGGCTGACCGGGGGTGCGAAAACGGCCGGGCACCCCCTCCTGGGGAGTGCCCGGCCGTTTCAGTGCCACGTCCGGCTGTAGCCAACAGCTACAGCTACTACTTCTTGCGGCTGCGCTTCTCGCGCACCCGGACGGAGATCGAGATCGGCGTACCGACGAAGCCGAACTCCTCGCGCAGACGGCGCTCGACGAAGCGGCGGTAACCGGCCTCCAGGAAGCCGGAGGCGAAGAGCACGAAGCGCGGCGGGCGGATGCCGGCCTGGGTGCCGAAGAGGATACGTGGCTGCTTGCCACCACGGACGGGGTGCGGGTGGGCGGCCACCAGCTCGCCGAGGAAGGCGTTCAGGCGGGCGGTGGAGATCCGGGTCTCCCAGCCCTTGAGCGCGGTCTCGATCGCCGGGACGAGCTTCTCCATGTGGCGGCCGGTCAGCGCCGAGACGTTGACCCGGGGGGCCCACTGCACCTGGACGAGATCCTGCTCGATCTCGCGCTCCAGGTAGTAGCGGCGCTCCTCGTCCAGCTGGTCCCACTTGTTGTAGGCGATGACGACGGCGCGGCCCGCCTCGACGGCCATCGTGATGATGCGGGTGTCCTGCTCGGCGAGCACCTCGCTGGCGTCGACCAGGACGACGGCGACCTCGGCCTTGTCCAGCGCGGACGAGGTGCGCAGCGAGGCGTAGAAGTCGGCCCCGGCGGTGAGGTGCACGCGGCGGCGGATACCGGCGGTGTCGATGAACTTCCAGACCTTGCCACCGAGCGTGATCAGCTCGTCGACCGGGTCACGGGTGGTGCCGGCGACCTCGTTGACGACGACCCGGTCCTCGCCGGCGACGCGGTTCAGCAGGCTGGACTTGCCGACGTTGGGGCGCCCGATCAGCGCGACGCGGCGCGGGCCGCCCTCGACGACGCCGAAGGTCTGCGGCGGGGCGGTGGGCAGCGCGGCCATCACGGCGTCCAGCAGGTCGCCGGAGCCACGGCCGTGCAGGGCGGAGACGGGGTACGGCTCGCCGAGGCCGAGCGACCAGAGCATCGCGGCGTCGGCCTCGGCGGACGGGCCGTCGACCTTGTTGGCGCAGAGCACGACGGGCTTGCCGGCCCGCCGGATGATCTTGATCAGGGCCTCGTCGGTGTCGGTGGCGCCGACGTTGGCGTCCACCACGAAGAGCACCGCGTCGGAGCTCTCGATGCCGAGCTCGGCCTGCGCCGCCACCATGGCGTCGATGCCGAGCACGTCGAGCTCCCAGCCGCCGGTGTCGAGCAGCTTGAAGCGGCGGCCGTTCCAGGTCGCCTCGTACTGGACGCGGTCGCGGGTGACGCCCGGCTTGTCCTCGACGACGGCCTCGCGGCGGCCGATGATGCGGTTCACCAGAGTCGACTTGCCGACATTGGGGCGGCCGACGACGGCCAGCACCGGCAGCGGGCCGTGCGGGGCCTCCGCGCCGTCGAGGTCCTCGGGGTCGAAGCCCTCCTCGGCCGCGAGGGCCATGAACTCGGCGTACTCGGACGCGTCGATCTCACCGAACGAGCCGGAGTCGGTCTCGATGCTCATCTATGTTTTCCGTTTCCCGGCACAGCCCTTCCCAGGGACGTGCCGTGCGTACCTGCCCCTGGCGGGGCAGCGCGATCGCGTCGCCCTCGTGTCGGGCGGCGCGTGAGTGTGGGGGTGTACTACGAGCGGTCCGGCGTTCAGACCGCGGTGAGGCGGGCCTTCTCCTCGACCAGGCCGACGATGCGGTCGATCACCTGCTCCAGGGTCAGCTCGCTGGTGTCGACCAGGACGGCGTCGGCCGCCTGGGTCAGCGGCGCGGTCTCCCGGGAGGAGTCGGCGGCGTCGCGACGGGCGAGGTCGGCGGCCATCGCGGTGATGGTCGCCTCGTCGATGCCCTTCGCCCGCAGTTCGGCGGCCCGGCGCTCGGCGCGGGCCGTCTCGGAGGCGGTCAGGAAGATCTTGACGGTGGCGTTCGGGAAGACGACGCTGCCCATGTCACGGCCCTCGGCGACGATGCCGCGCTCGGCGACCTCGGCGCAGCCCCGCTGGAGCTCCACCAGCCGCGTCCGCACCTGCGGTACGGCGGCGACGGCGCTCACCTGCGAGGTGACCTCGTGACCACGGATCGGCGCCGAGACGTCCTGGCCGTCGACCGTGATGGTCGGTCCGGCCGCGTCCGTCCCCGAGACGATGACCGGCTTGTCGCACGCCACGGCCACCTCCTCGGTGTCCGTCACGTCGATCTCGTTGGCCAGCATCCACCAGGTCATCGCCCGGTACATCGCACCGGTGTCGAGGAAGCTCAGCCCCAGACGGGCGGCGACGGCACGGGAGACCGTCGACTTGCCGGAGCCGGAAGGTCCGTCGATGGCGACGACGACCGGGGCATGAGCTCGGTCGGCAGTGTCCACGGCGCGAACCTCTCTTTTCTCCACAGGCATGGGTCTCGGAAGCTGGGCAACTACACCAAGGTTAGTCGACCCGGCCGAAGACTCCGGCCGTCGAGGTTTACGGGGCCTCTGGGACGATGCGGGCCATGATCTACGAGGCCGTGCTCTTCGACGTCGACGGTGTCCTGCTCGACTCCGCCCCCGCCTACCGCCGGGTCTGGGACGCCTGGTCGCTGGCCCGGGGCCTCGACCCGGAGGTCGTCTGGCCGCTCACCTTCGGACGGCCGCCCGAGGACACCGTCCAGGACGTCGCCCCCCAGCTGGACCCGGCGGCCGAGTTCACCGAGCTCCTCCGCCTGCTGGCGGCCGAACCCACCGGCTTCCCCGCCTTCGCGGGCGCTGCCGAGCTGCTCTCCGCCCTGCCGCGCGACGCCTGGGCGCTGGTGACCTCCGGCGACCGCGACGCCGTCCACGAGCGCTTCGCGCTGGCCGGTCTGCCGCTGCCCGCCGTCCAGGTCTACCGCCACGACGTGGCACTTGGGAAGCCCGCCCCGGACGGCTACCTGCTGGCAGCCGCCCGGCTCGGGGCCGCCCCCGCCGCCTGCCTGGTCGTCGAGGACGCCCCGGCCGGCGTCCTGGCCGGCCGGGCAGCGGGCTGTACGGTCCTCGGCCTGACCACCGGCCTCGCCCCGCACCAGCTCCCGGGCGCCGACCACTACGCGGCAACCCTCGCCGAGCTGGCCGCCCACCTGGGGCTGTGAGACGGGCATCGGGGGTCAGTGACCCCGGGCGATCCAGTCCGCGAGGTGCGGGGCCTCGGCGCCGATCGTGGTGGTCGGGCCGTGGCCGGTGTGGACGACGGTCTCGGGCGGGAGGGTGAGGAGGCGCTCCTCGATCGAGCGGATGATCGTCGGGAAGTCCGAGAAGGACTTGTCCGTCGCCCCGGGGCCGCCCTGGAAGAGGGTGTCACCGGTGAGGACGGCGTCCAGCGCGGGGACGTAGAGGCTGATCCCGCCGGGGGTGTGGCCGGGGGTGTGGCGGACGTGGAGGTAGATGCCGCCGACGGTGATCCGCTGGCCGTCGCGCAGGTCCTCGTCGGGGGCGTCGCCGGGGTGGGTCTGCTTCCAGAGCGGCAGGTCGTCGGGGTGCAGCATGATCGGTGCGCCGGTCATGGCCGCGAGCGCGGGGGCCGCGCCGATGTGGTCGTCGTGGGCGTGGGTGCAGATGATCGCGCGGAGTTCGCGGTCACCGAGGGCCGCCGCGATGGCCGCCGCGTCGTGGGCCGGGTCGACGACGACCGCGTCGGCGTCGTTCGCGATGATCCAGACGTTGTTCTCGACCTCCCACGTGCCACCGTCCAGCGAGAAGGTGCCGGAGGTGACGAGGTGCTCGATCACGGGCTCGGGGGGCATCTGACGCATCAGAGCATCACCACGGAACGCAGCACGTCGCCGCCGTGCATCCTGGCGAAGGCTTCCTCGACCTGGTCGAGGGAGATTGTTTCGCTGACGAAGGCGTCCAAGTCGAGCCGTCCTTGCAGATAGAGATCGATGAGCAGCGGGAAGTCCCGCGAGGGCAGGCAGTCGCCGTACCAGGAGGATTTGAGGGCGCCGCCGCGTCCGAAGACGTCCAGCAGCGGCAGTTCCAGCTTCATCTCCGGCGTCGGCACGCCCACCAGGACGACAGTACCCGCCAGGTCACGGGCGTAGAACGCCTGCTTGTACGTCTCGGGGCGGCCGACGGCCTCGATGACGACGTCCGCGCCGTTGCCGTCGGTGAGGGCGCGGATCGCCTCGACGGCGTCCCCGGTCGCGGAGTTGACGGTGTGGGTGGCGCCGAGCCGCAGGGCGGTGGTGAGCTTGCGGTCGTCGATGTCGACCGCGATGACCTTCGCCGCCCCGGCCAGCCGGGCGCCCATCACGGCGGCGTTGCCGACCCCGCCGCAGCCGATCACCGCGACGCTGTCGCCCCGGCCGACGCCGCCGGTGTTGACGGCGGCGCCGAGCCCGGCCATCACGCCGCAGCCGAGCAGCCCGGCGGCGGCGGGCGAGGCGGCCGGGTCGACCTTGGTGCACTGCCCGGCGGCGACCAGGGTCTTGTCGGCGAAGGCGCCGATGCCGAGGGCGGGTGAGAGCGGGGTGCCGTCGAGCAGCGTCATCGGCTGCTTGGCGTTGTGGGTGTCGAAGCAGTACTGCGGGCGGCCCCGCCGGCACGAGCGGCACTGCCCGCACACCGCACGCCAGTTGAGGATGACGAAGTCACCGGGGGCGACCTCCGTCACCCCGGCGCCGACGCTCTCGACGACTCCGGCGGCCTCGTGGCCGAGCAGGAAGGGGAAGTCGTCGTTGATGCCGCCGTCCCGGTAGTGCAGATCGGTGTGGCAGACCCCGCACGCCTGGATCTTCACGACGGCCTCACCCGGGCCCGGGTCCGGCACGACGATGGTCTCCACCCGCACCGGCTCGCCCTTGCCCCGTGCGATGACACCCCTGACCTGCTGCGACATTCGGCCTCGACCTTCCTCAACAGCACTGCGGGGCCGGACGGCCCCTCAGCTGATTGTCTCCCGATCGCGGGGCCCCAACCGACCGTCAGTCGGCGCGTACGCTCCAGCCGTGCTCGCGCAGGGCGACGGCCAGCCGCTTCACGGCGCCGGGGGCGACGGACAGTTGGACGAAGCCGACCTGCTGGCCGCTGGAGTGCTCGATCACCACGTCCTCGATGTTGACGCCGAGCGCGCCGACCTCGCCGAAGAGCCGGCCCAGCTCGCCCGGCTGGTCGCCGAGCACCACCGCGACGGTCTCGTACCGGGTGGGCGGGGCGCCGTGCTTGCCGGGGATGCGGGCCTGGCCGGTGTTGCCCCGGCGCATCACGGCCTCGATCCCGGCCGCTCCGGCCCGGCGCTCGCCCTCGTCCGCCGCCTCCAGGGCACGCAGCGCGGTGACGGTCTCGCCGAGGTCGGTGGCGAGCTCGTCCAGGATGTCGGCGACGACGCCTGCGTTGGCCGAGAGGATGTCGACCCACATGCCGGGGTTGGAGGCGGCGATCCGGGTGACGTCCCGGACACCCTGGCCGGAGAGCCTTATGGCCGTCTCGTCGGCGTGCTCCAGCCGGGCGGCGACCAGCGAGGAGAGCAGCTGCGGCGCGTGCGAGACGAGGGCGACGGCGCGGTCGTGCGCGGCGGCGTCCATCACGATCGGCATCGCGCCGCAGAGCGCGACGAGTTCGAGCGCGGCGTTCAGCGTCTCGGTGTCGGTCTCCGGGGTGGGGGTGAGCACCCAGGGACGGCCCTCGAAGAGGTCGGCGCGGGCTGCCAGCGGGCCGGAGCGCTCCCGCCCGGCCATCGGGTGGCTGCCGATGTAGTGCACGGTGTCGCAACCCAGCGCCGTGACCTCCGTACGCGGGCCCGCCTTCACGCTCGCCACGTCCGTGTACCAGCGGGCCAGCCCCCGGCGCTGGCAGTCCGCGAGCACCTTGCCGACCAGCGCGGGCGGCACCGCGATGATCGCCAGGTCGACCGGCCCGTCGGGGGCGTCGGTGGTGCCCGCACCGAGCGAGGCGGCCGTCCGCGCCGCGTCGGGGTCGGCGTCCTCCAGGTGCACCGTCAGCCCGCGCCCGGTGAGGGCGAGGGCCGCAGAGGTGCCGATCAGGCCGGTGCCGACAACGGCGACAGTACGCATGGCGGGGTTCGTCTCCTGTGGCGGTCCGGGCTGGTAGGTGCGGCTCCATCCTCTCAGGGGTCCGGCCGTACTTCACGCAGGTGCCCGCGCCCTCCGGGGCCTGCGCCACGCGAGGGCGGCGCAAATCCGCTGACACCGGGGGGCTGCGGGGGCAGACTGGGCCGCCGGGGTACGGGGACGGAAGAAGGGGCTCGACGGGGTGGCTGTGGAGACGGGACAGAGCTGGGAGTCTGCACTCGATTCGGTGGTGGTCCACGCGTCCGGCGCGGTCTGCCGCCGCCGCGCGCGGGGGCTCGTGCCGCCGGACGGCAAGGTCAGACTGCCGGGGCTGCCCAGTTCTCTGGACCCGGGCTCGCTGCGTGCCACCGTGACCGGCGGCGACGGCCACCGCGTCACCGAGGCCCGGTTGGAGCAGGCGGCCGAACTGCGCCGTACCGAGGAGCTGCCCGAGCTGCGCCGCGCCGCCGAGCGGGCCCGCGAGGAGTCCGAGGCGGCCCGTGCGCGGCACGCCCGCCAACTGCACCGGATCGACGAGATCGCGGCGCTGCGGGCCATCCCGCCCCAGCGTGGGCCGGACGACCCGCACCGCCGTACGCCCGCCGACGTCTGGCTCGACCTCGCCGACTTCGTCGACGAGCGTCTGACCAGGCTCCAGGCCCGCGCGGACACCCTCGCGGAGGAGCACCAGCAGGCCGAACACGTAGCCGCCGTGGCGGAGGAGGAGCTCGCCCGCGCCTCCACCGCCGAGCCCGCCGGGCGGGTGGCCACCACCCGCACCGCCGTCCTGACACTGACCGCCGCCGACAGCACCTCGGCCGCTGAGGTCGAGATCGAGATCGAGTACATCGTCCCGGGCGCGGTCTGGGTGCCGACCTACCGGCTGAGCCACCGTCAGGGTGACGGCGGCGGGACGCTGGTGCTGCGCGCCTCGGTGGCGCAGCGGACGGGCGAGGACTGGACGGGTGTCCGGCTCGGCCTCTCCACCGCCGATCTGCACCGGCGCAGCGACCTGCCCCGCCTGCACTCGATCCGGATAGGCCGGGCCCAGGCCGCTCCGGCCGCCTCCGGCTGGCGCGAGCCCCCGCCGGGGCTGGGCGAGCTCTTCGCCGGGTACGACACGGCCGTTCCCCCGGCGCCCCGCCCGGCCGCCCGCCGCCGCAGCACCGGCCGCCCCGCACGGGCCATGCGCTACGACTTCGGCGGGCCCGCCCCCGCCGTCGTCCACGCGTCAGGCCCGCGCCCCGGAGCCCAGCCGGTCCCTCCGGCCCCGGCAGCACCAGCGGGCGCACCGGCCCCCGACCTGCTCCGCTCCCACGCCAAGCGCGCCGCACCGGCGCCCGACGCAGCCGGGGGAGCCGGGCCGGCCGGGCCGGCCGGGCCAGCCGCACCGCTGATGGCCCCCTTGATGGCCGCCGCACCGGCACCCCCGCCACCACCGCCGGCCGTCGAAGGCCCGCCGCGCCCGGCCGAGTCCTGGCTCGACTACGCGAGCCTCGTCCTCGACGGGCCCGAGCAGGGCGACGCCCGCCGGGGGAAGCTGCGCCGGGACGCCGACCCCGGCCTGCCCGGCGTCAGCGTGCCCAGGACGCCGCCGCTGCCCCGGCACGCCGTCGCTCCGCGCGACTCGGCCGGGTCCTTCGACCACCGCTACGACGCCGCCGCCCGGGTCGACCTGCCGTCGGACGGCGGCTGGCACAGCGTCACCGTCGGTGAGATCCCGGTCGGGCTGAGCCGCGAGTACGTCTGCGTCCCCGCCGTCGAACCGACCGTGTACGGAGTGCTCGTCCTGGCCAACGACACCGAGCAGGCGCTGCTCGCCGGGCCGGTCGAGGTGACGGCCGACGGCGAGTACCTGCTGACGACCCGCCTGCCGACGCTCGCGCCGGGCGGCACCCGGCGGCTCGGGCTCGGGGTGGCGGAGGGCATCCGGGTGGCGCGCCGGGCCGAGCTCCGCGAGTCGACGGCCGGGCTGCTCAACAACACCACCGTGCTGGACCACCGCGTCCACGTCGAGCTCGCCAACAGCCTCGACCACCCCGTCACGGTCGAGGTCCGCGAGCGCGTGCCGGTCAGCACCGAGGCCGAGGTCCGGATCGAGGAGCGGCCCGGCTGGTCACCGCTCGACCCGGTCGAACCGACACCACCGGGGCTGCGCCGCCGCCGCGTCGTGCTGCCCGCCCAGGGCACGGCGGAGCTGGACGGCGGCTACGAGATCCGCATCCCGGCCGGCAAGGCCCTGCTCGGCGGCAACCGGAGGAACTGACCGATGACCACGACCCACCCCGTCACGGCGCTCCCCGTCACCGCCGTCACCTGTCTGGAGGACCGGGCCCTCGTCACGCGCACCGCCCGCCTCACCCTCGCCGAGGGTGAGCAGCGGCTGCGACTCGGCCCGGTCACCGCGCTCGCCGTCGACCACTCCCTGCGCGCCGAGCTGACCGGGGCGGCCGCCCACGGCCCGGCCGCCCGCGTGCTGGAGGCCAGGATCGTCCGCTCGTGGACACCGCGCCCGCCGGGCCCGCCCACTGCCGCCGACTCCGGCCTTCGGCACCGCGTGCACGAGCTGGAACAGGAGGAGCGCGCCGAGACCGGCCGCGAGCAGCGGTTGGAGGCCCGGCTCGCGCTGCTCGCCCAGCTCGCGGCCGACCTGCTGCGGGAGATCGGCGAGGGCGCCGGCCACGGTGAGACCGAGCGCTCCCGCTGGACGCGTGAACTCGACCGGGTGGACGCCGAGCGCGAGTCGTACGGCGAGCAGCTGCGGGCCTGCCGGGCCCGGCTGCGCGCGGTCGAGGAGGAGCTCGGCCAGGCCCGGCGGGCCTCGGAGGAGGCCGAGGAGGACGAGGCCGAGCTGACGGCGTACGTCGAGCTCACCGTGTCGGCGGAGGCGGCGGGCCCGGTGGAGCTGACGGTCGGCCACCTGACGCCGTGTGCGCTCTGGCGCCCGGCCTACCGGGCGACGCTCGCCGACGGCTCGCTGCGGCTGGAGACGGAGGCGGTGGTCTGGCAGCGCACCGGGGAGGACTGGCCCGGCGTGCGGCTGACCTTCTCGACCGCCCGCTCGGCGCTGGCCGCCGAGCCGCCCCGGCAGGCGGAGGACCGGTTGGTGCTGCGCGACCGCACCTCCGAGGAGCGCCGCACGGTCGAGGTCGAGCTGCGCGAGGAGGAGATCGGCTCGACCGGGCCTGCGGGCGCGGGCCTGCCGGGGGTGGACGACGGCGGCGAGGTGCGGGTGCTGTCCGCCCCGGAGCCGGCCGCCGTCCCGGGCGACGGCCGGGCGCACCGGGTGCCGCTGACCGTCTTCACCGCCGAGGCGCGGGCCGAGTACGTGTGCGTGCCGGAGCTCTCACCACTGGTCACCCGGGTGGTGCGGTTCCGCAACGGGGCGGCGCACGCCCTGCTCGCGGGGCCGGTCGCCCTGGTGCTCGGCAGCGGCTTCGCCGGGCGCGGCGAGCTGCCGTTCGTCGCGCCGGGGGCCCCGGGCGAGCTCTCCTTCGGCAGCACGGACGGCTACCGGGTGGTCCGGGAGACGGAGGAGAGCCGCAGCACCGCGGGCCTCTCCCAGCGCTCCACCGTGACCCGGACGGTCCGGCTGCACCTCTCCCGCTTCTCGGGCCCGCAGGAGCACGACGAGCAGCTCGTCTCCGTCCGCGAGCGCATCCCGGTCTCCGAGCTCTCGGCGGTCGAGGTGCGGCTGCGCAAGGAGCACTGCTCCCCCGTCCCGGACGAGCTGGACGCCGACGGCATCTGCCACTGGTCCGTCGCGCTCCCCCCGGGCGGCCGCCGCACCGTCACGCTGTCGTACGAGATCTCGGCGGCGGCCAAGGTCGCCGGGCTGTGACCGGGCGGTGAACCTCCGGAGTTCCAGGTCACAGCCCTGCTAGAAAGGGAGTCATGATCTACCACCTCGCGCCGCTGGACGACTGGTTGCACGACCCGGGGCGGCCGTACGCCGCCGCCTCGCTGCTGACCGACGGGTTCATCCACTGCTCGGCCGACGAGCAGACCGCGCTCGCCGTGGCCAACGCCTTCTTCCGGGACGCGCAGGGGCCGCTGATGGCGCTGCTGATCGAGGAGACGCTGGTCGAGCCGATGGTGAAGTGGGAGGCCCCCAACGGCGCCCCGCCGGACGGCGCGACGCCGGGAGTGCTCTTCCCGCACATCTACGGCCGGCTGAACCGCACCGCCGTGCTCGGCCTGGAGAAGCTCGAACGCGGCCCCGACAACCGCTGGACCACCCTCACCCCCTGGAGCTGACACCCGCTCACGCGCGGAGCAGCCAGGGGCGCTACGGCTACAGCCAGCCGCGTTCGCGGGCCGCCATGCCGGCCTGGAAGCGGGTGGTCGCCCCCAGCTCCCGCATCAGCGCCTGCAACCGGCGCTGGGTCGTCCGGGCGCTCCACCCGAGCGACCGCGCGATCGACTCGTCCGTGAGCCCGGCGGCCAGCAGCCCGAGCAGCTTGCGGTGGTCGGCCTCCGGGCCCTGCTCGCCCTCGCCGCCGATCGCCGCCTGCAACGGCACCGCGCGGTCCCACTCGGCCTCGAACAGCCCGTCCAGGGCCTGCAGCAGGGCGGACGGGTGGATGACGTACGCGGCGTCCAGCACGGCGTCCCCGACGCTGATCGGGATGATCGCCATCCGGTCGTCCGCCATCATCATCTTCATCGGCAGCACGGGCCGGACGCGGGCCTCCTCGCCGTCCGCGACGCCGACCAGGATCTCCCGCTCCAGCCTGCCGGGCCAGGCGACGGCCTCCTTGTCGTAGACCGTCCGGAACCGCACCCCGGCCTTCAGCTGCCGGCGCTGCCGGGGCAGGTTGGCCACCGGGTCCTGGATGTAGGGCGGGCAGTCGAAGCCGCGCACCTGGTACTCGGCGGTCTCGGTGAGGTGCTCCAGCCGCTGGGCGATCGCCTCACCGCCGCTGAGCACCTCGACCGAGTGCGCGGGGTCGGTGAACCGGGAGGCCTCCCGGAAGGCGTCCATCAGTCGGTGCATCTCGGCTCGGGCGCTGCGCAGTTGGGACTCGCGGTGGCCGATCAGGGTGCCGATGGCGACGTCGGGGGCGACGGCGAGGTAACGTGCGCGGTCGACCGGGGCGCGGGTCGCCATGCCCTGGTCGGCCAACCGGTCCAGGGCGGCCTTGCCCTGGTCGAGCGTCAGTCCGCACTGCTCGGCGAGCTCCTCGGCGGTGGACTGCGGCGCCACCACGAGCGCCGCGTAGACCTGTCCGTCCGGCCGTCCCAGACCGAGCACTCCGAATGAGTCGAGCACCGACCCTCCTTCCCCCCTTGGCCACGGCACTGGTGGCGCAGTCCCGCCACACGGCGGCCCGACAGTCGCTGGCCATCTTGTGCCACCGGCGCGCCGGCTGACAAGCCGGTCTCACGACCGCGGCGGAATCCCCCCGAAAAGCGGGAGGGCCTCCCCGCCGTTCGGCGGGGAGGCCCTCATCCTGAGGACGGCGGTTACAGACCGACCTCGTGCATCAGCTGCCCGACCTCGGGGTTGGTCAGGCGGCGCAGCCAGCCCGACTTCTGGTCGCCGAGCGCGATCGGGCCGAAGTGCGTGCGCACCAGCTTCTCGACCGGGTAGCCCGCCTCCGCGAGCATCCGGCGGACGATGTGCTTGCGACCCTCGTGCAGGGTCACCTCGACCAGGTAGTTCTTGCCGACGTTCGAGAGCACCTT
Source organism: Kitasatospora sp. McL0602 (assembly GCF_052076145.1). Taxonomy (NCBI): domain Bacteria; kingdom Bacillati; phylum Actinomycetota; class Actinomycetes; order Kitasatosporales; family Streptomycetaceae; genus Kitasatospora; species Kitasatospora sp. McL0602. Next base: position 1,594,700 of record NZ_CP197246.1, read on the forward strand.
GAAGCTGTCGGCGCGGGCGAAGCCGTCCTCCAGTTCGATGCCCTGGCCCAGGATCTTGCCCAGGTCACGCGGGATCGGGCCCTGGATGGCGGCCATGTACGTCTTGGTCACGCCGTACTTGGGGTGGGTCAGACGGTGGGCCAGCTCGCCGTGGTTGGTGAGCAGGATGATGCCCTCGGTCTCGGTGTCCAGGCGGCCGACGTGGAACAGCCGGGTCTCCCGGTTGGTCACGTAGTCGCCGAGGCACTGACGGCCGTCCGGGTCCTCCATGGTGGAGACGACACCGGCGGGCTTGTTGAGCGCGAAGAACAGGAACGACTGGGTGGCGACGGTCAGGCCGTCGACCTTGATCTCGTCGTTCTGCGCGTCGACCCGCTTGCCCTGCTCGGTCACCAGCTGGCCGTTGACCATCACGCGGCCCTGCGAGACGAGCTCCTCGCAGGCCCGGCGGCTGCCCATGCCGGCCCGCGCGAGCACCTTCTGCAAGCGCTCGCCCTCGGGCTCGCCGAAGGTCTTCGGCAGCGCGACGGCAGGCTTGTCGTGGCGCGCCAGCACGGCGTCCTCGATCTTGGCCTGCAGCTCCCGCGAACGCTGCGGCTGACGCCGCGGGTCGCCGGGAGCACCCTGTCCGGGCTGACGCGGACGCGCCGGGCCCTTGGCCTGCGGCAGCGCCTTGCGGGCACCGTAGTGGCCGCCGGAGCCGAACTCCGGACGGTCGTACTTGCGCTCCTCGGGCCTCAGCGGACGGTCCGGGTGCTGCTTCCGGTCATCGCGCCGGTCGTCCCGGCGGTCGTCCCGACGAGCACCGCCGCCGTACGAGCCGCCGCTGTTGCCGCCGCCGTACGAGCCACCACGCGAACCGCCGCCGCTGTTGCCGCCGCCGTACGAACCGCCACGCGAACCGCCACCGGAGGAGCCGCCACCGGAGCGCGAGCCGCCCCCGCTGCCGCCACCATAGGAACCGCCGCCGCGCGAACCGCCACCGCTGTTCCCGCCGCCGTACGAGCCACCGCCGCCGCTGCCCCCACCGTAGGAACCGCCGCCGCTGTTGCCACCGCCGTACGAGCCGCCGCCGGAGCGCGAGCCCCCGCTGCCGCCACCGTACGAACCGCCGCCCCCGCTGCCGCCACCGTACGAACCGCCGCCGCCGCTGCCGCCACCGTAGGAGCCGCCACCGGAGCGCGAGCCCCCGCTGTTGCCGCCACCGTACGAGCCGCCACCGGAGCGCGAGCCGCCCCCGCTGCCGCCACCGTACGAGCCGCCACCGGAGCGCGAGCCGCCCCCGCTGCCGCCACCGTACGAGCCGCCACCGGAGCGCGAGCCGCCACCGCTGTTCCCGCCGCCGTACGAGCCACCGCCGCCGCTGCCCCCACCGTAGGAACCGCCGCCGCTGTTGCCGCCACCGTACGAGCCGCCACCGGAGCGCGAGCCCCCGCTGCCGCCACCGTACGAACCGCCGCCGCGGCTGCCACCCTGGCCGCCGCCCTGTCCTCCGCGGCCCTGGCTCCCGCCACCGCCGCCGCTGTTCCTGCCGTTACCGCTGCTACGCATCTAATTGAGTCCGTACGTCGTTTTCCGTCTGGGAAGTGCAAGTCGAAGTGCAAGTCGTGCCGGCCGACCTCAGCGCACTTCCCGACCCGCCTCGTCGCCGTCGTCCGCCGCGCGTGCGGCGGAGACCGCCTCCGCGATCACCGTGCCTTCGAGGGACTCCGCTTCCACGTCGTCGACCTCAGGCAGGAAGGGTGCCAGCTCCGGAAGTTCCTCCAGGCCGCGCAACCCCATCCGTTCCAGGAAGTAGTTCGTCGTCCGATACAGGATCGCACCTGTTTCGGGCTCGGAGCCGGTCTCTTCCACCAGCCCTCGCTGTACCAGGGTACGCATCACGCCGTCACAGTTCACACCACGGACGGCTGACACCCGGCTGCGGGACACCGGCTGCCGGTAGGCGACGACCGCCAATGTCTCCAGCGCGGCCTGGGTCAGCCGGGCCTGCTGGCCGTCCAGGACGAAGCGGTCGACGGCCTCCGCGCACTCGGCGCGGGTGTAGAACCGCCAGCCACCGGCGACCAGCCGCAGGTCGAAGCCGCGGCCCTGGGCGGTGTACTCGGCGGCCAGGCCGTGCAGTACGGCGCCGACCTCGGCCCGGGGGCGCTCCAGCACGGCGGCGAGGTGCGACTCCGTCGCGGGCTCGTCGACGACCATCAGGATCGCCTCCAGCGCCGCCCGCAGCGGCACGCCCTCCTCGGCAACGGGCCCGGGGACGGCCTCAGCGGCCTCCGGGGGGTCGTACGCGGGCTCCAACCACTCCTCGGGCCTCGACCCCTGCCCGGGTACTCCGAGCGCCCGCCTGGGCGCCTTCGGCTGCGTCACGCCTCTTCCCCTCTCTCGTCGGTCACCGGCCGGTCGAACTCGTCGGTCACCTCGACCGGGCGGCCCGCCGCCGCGACCCACCGCACCAGCAGCTCCCCGAGCGCCTCCGGCTGCTCGAAGGCGAGCGCCCGCTCGCGGTAGAGCTCCAGCAGCGCGAGGAAGCGGGCGACGACGACGAGCGTGGAGTCGGCGTCCGCGACGAGCTGCCCGAAGCTGGCCTCTCCCAGACCGGCCAGCAGCTCCGCGACCAGCGCCGCCTGCTCGCGGACGCTGACCGCCGGGGTGTGGATGTGGTCGACGTACACGACCGGCGCGGGCTTGGGCACCCGGCTCAGTGCCGCCGCCGCGAGCCGCGCGAGGCCCTCCGCGCCGATGCTGATCACGACCTCGGGCAGCAGCGCCGCGTGGTGCGGCTCCAGACCGACGGTACGGGGGCGCCGGAGCTGCTCGGCGGCCCAGCGCTCGGCCAGGACGCCCGCGACCCTCTTGTACGCCCGGTACTGCAGCAGGCGGGCGAAGAGCAGGTCGCGGGCCTCCAGCAGAGCGAGGTCCTCCTCGTCCTCGACCTCGGCGGCGGGCAGCAGCCGCGCGGCCTTCAGGTCGAGCAGGGTGGCGGCGACCACCAGGAACTCCGTCACGGCGTCCAGGTCCCAGTCCGGGCCCATCGCCCGGATGTGGGCCATGAACTCGTCGGTCACCCGGGCCAGCGCGACCTCCGTCACATCCAGCTTGTGCTTGGCGATCAGCCCGAGCAGCAGGTCGAACGGCCCCTCGAAGTTGTCCAACCGCACGCTGAACCCGGCGTTCGGCGACGTTTCCGCAGTACTCGACATCACCGGCCCATCCTCCCGCAGGCCGGGCGGCGCGCCGCGCACCGCCCGTCAACGGCCCCGCAGCCGCCGTACCAGGATGCTGCTCTCGCCGCGCTGCTCCAGATCCGCGAGCACCACCGCGATCGCCTCCCGAACGATCCGGCCCCGGTCGACGGCGAGCCCGTGCTCGCCGCGCAGCACCAGGCGGGCGTGCTCCAGGTCCATCAGCTCCTCGGCGGAGACGTAGACCGTGATCTTCTCGTCGTGCCGCTCGCGCCCGCTGGGCCGCCTCGGGGCCCGGCCCCGGGGGCGGGGCCGCCGGGCGGCCGCCTCCCCGGGCTCCTCCGCAGCGGCGTGCTGCTCGGTGCGGGCCTGCGGCACCTCCCGGCCGGCGGGCGGCTGTGGGGCCTCAGGGGCCGGCTCGGCCGCTCGGGCGGTCTCCGGTCGGGGCGCCTCGGCCGGACGCCCGAGGGACGGCGACAGGGCCATCCCGCCGGTCGTCCGGAACAGCTCGTCGGCACCCGGGAGACTCACTCGGCGGGGCGGCACCGGTCGAGCACCTCCCTGGCGAGCTGACGGTAGGCGGCGGCACCGACCGAGTTGGTCGCGTACGTGGTGATCGGCTCACCGGCGACGGTCGTCTCCGGGAAGCGGACGGTCCGTCCGATGACGGTGTGGAACACGTGGTCGCCGAAGGCCTCGACCACCCGGGCCAGCACCTCGCGACTGTGCACCGTGCGCGAGTCGTACATCGTCGCCAGGATGCCGTCCAGGCGCAGGTCGGGGTTGAGCCGCTCGCAGACCTTCTCGATGGTCTCGGTGAGCAGCGCGACCCCGCGCAGCGCGAAGAACTCGCACTCCAGCGGCACGATGACGCTGTGAGCCGCCGTCAGGGCATTGACCGTCAGGAGGCCCAGTGAGGGCTGGCAGTCGATGATGACGAAGTCGTAGTCCGGCAGCAGCGGCTTCAACGCCCGTGCCAGCGCGGACTCACGGGCGACCTCGCTGACGAGCTGCACCTCGGCGGCCGACAGGTCGATGTTGCTCGGCAGCAGGTCCATACCGGGGACGGCCGTCTTGAGCAGCACCTCATCGGCCGTCAGGCCCCGCTCCATGAGCAGGTTGTAGACCGTGACGTCGAGCTCCATCGGGTTGACGCCGAGGCCGACCGAGAGCGCACCCTGCGGGTCGAAGTCGACGAGCAGCACCCGGCGCCCGTACTCGGCGAGCGCGGCGCCCAGGTTGATGGTCGACGTGGTCTTGCCGACGCCGCCCTTCTGGTTGCACATCGCGATGATCTGCGCGGGGCCGTGCTCGGCCAGCGGCGCGGGGATCGGGAAGTAGGGCAGCGGACGGCCGGTCGGGCCGACTCGCTCTCGTCGCTGACGGGCTGCGTCAGGGGCCAGGGTCGCGGCGTACTCCGGGTCTGGTTCGTATTCGGCATCCGGGTCGTCGTAGGAGCCGTAAGCGAAGTCGCCGTAGGCCAACCCGTGTGCGGGCAGGGCGGCGTCGTATTCGGTGGCGGTGGTGGGGGCTGCGCTCTGGCGTGCCTCGAACGTACGGACCGCGACCGAGCCGACCTCTACCGAGCCCACCGTGGCCTGCCGGGCCGCGTGCTCCTCGTTCGGCTGCCCGGCGCCCGCAGAAAGAGTGGGGGTCTCCGCCAGTCCTGGCTGACCACCCCCGGGAGCAAATGTCGACTCATTCACAAGTCGTCTTACCTCCTTGGGCGTCCAGGACTCTATGTCGATTCGTCAGCGTGGCAGCATGCCGACGATTTGCGACTCTAGGCCGTCTCCGGCGTTCGCAGCAACACAATCCACGGTAGTGGGCAGGATGTGTCGGCTGTCGGGCCGCTCGCTGTCAAGGGATGAGCGGGCCTGTGACCCTAACGTTTCAGCGGAGGCCACCCCTCCCCCGAGGGTGACGAGGGAGGGTCACCTCACCGCACGGGTGACGTGATGCACATAAATTGACATCTCGTCTCCACCCGCAGGCCATCGAACCTCCGTCGTGCACGGACCCCACACCCGTCGCACACGGACCGTGTACGTACGGGCATGCCGAAGCCCCCGGCCCGAGGGGAGCGGGTCGGGGGCGACGGGACGGTCCGGAGTCAGCCGTCGGACGGCTGACCGGACGTCAGACTTCAGGCGAGCACGGTCTCCAGGGAGACGGACTCCAGGCCGAACGCCTCGGCGACGGCGCCGTAGGTGATCTGGCCCTCGTGCACGTTGAGGCCCTTGGCGAGCGCGGCGTCGCGGCGCAGCGCCTCCTTCCAACCACGGTTGGCCAGCTCGACGACGTACGGCAGCGTCGCGTTGGTCAGCGCGTAGGTGGAGGTGTTCGGGACGGCGCCCGGCATGTTCGCCACGCAGTAGAAGACCGAGTTGTGGACCTCGAAGGTCGGCTCGGCGTGCGTGGTCGCGCGGGAGTCCTCGAAGCAGCCGCCCTGGTCGATGGCGATGTCGACGAGCACGGAGCCCGGCTTCATGCGGGAGACCAGCTCGTTGGTGACGAGCTTCGGGGCCTTGGCGCCCGGGATGAGCACGGCGCCGATGACCAGGTCGGCCTCGAGGACGGCCTTCTCCAGCTCGAAGCTGTTGGACATGATGGCCTTGATCTTCGTGCCGAAGATCCGGTCGGCCTCACGCAGCTTGTTGATGTCCCGGTCCAGCAGGGTGACCTCGTAGCCCATGCCGATCGCGATGGTCGCCGCGTGCCAGCCGGAGACGCCGCCGCCGATGACGACGCACTTCGCCGGGTGGGTGCCGGGCACGCCGCCCGGCAGGGTGCCACGGCCGCCGGCCGGACGCATCAGGTGGTACGAGCCGACCTGCGGGGCCAGCCGGCCCGCGACCTCGGACATCGGGGCGAGCAGCGGCAGCGCGCCGTTGGCGGTCTGCACGGTCTCGTACGCGATGGCGGTGGTGCCGGACGCGACGAGCGCGTCGGTGCCGGGCCGGTCGGCGGCGAGGTGCAGGTACGTGAAGAGGGTCTGGCCCTTGCGCAGGCGGTGGTACTCCTGCGCGATGGGCTCCTTCACCTTCAGCAGCAGGTCGGCCGCGGCCCAGACCTCGTCAGCGGTGGGGAGGATGGTGGCACCGGCGGCCACGTACTCCTCGTTGGGGATCGAGGAGCCGAGACCGGCGTTGTCCTCGATGACGACCTCGTGTCCGTTACGGACCAGCTCATGCACGCCGGCGGGCGTGATGGCCACGCGGTACTCGTGGTTCTTGACCTCGCGGGGGATGCCGACCTTCACGACTGAACACGTCCCTTTTGCCTCTGGGGCCCGGCCGGAGAACACCGGCGGGCAACGCGCACGTGGAGACCTCCGGAGACGCCGGGGCACGCTTCGCTACGCGACTAAGGTCGAGTGTAATGAAGCCCAGCGGTTACGTCAGCCTTCCAAACTGGATTAATTCGCCAGACTCATTGGCAGGTTCGTAGGCTTGCAGGGGGATCAACCCCTCAGAATGCGGTCAAAGCCGCATCTCAGACATTACTCCGAAGTCATCCGATCGCGCTCGCCCTCGACCTGCTCACGCAGCCGCCGCAGCGCTGTGGACACCGCCGTCTGGCCCACGCCGTCCGCCAACCGCCGCAAGGCCGCCAGCGCGGCCCGGTACTCGCGCTCCGCCTCGTCGAACCGGCGCTGCGCGAGATGCGCCTCCGCCATCCGCACCAGCAGCCGGGCCTCCGCCGGGCGGTCGCCCAGGCTCTGCCGCAGGGCCAGCGCCCTGCCGTACCAGTCGGCGGCCCTGACCGCGTCGCCCAGCGCCCGGCAGCACCCGGCGACGCTCTCCAGCGCCCGCGCGCAGGCGGCCTCGTCCCCGCTCTCCCGGGCCTGCCCGAGCGCAGCCCGGTAGCGCTCGGCCGCCCGCTCCCAGCGCCCGGCGGCGGCCTGGAGATCGCCCAGGTTGAGCAGCGCGGCCGTCACCCGCCGGGGGTCGCCCGAGCGCTCGGCGACCTGGAGCACCAGTTCGTGCAGGCGGTGCAGGTCGGCGGGGGCGGCGGCCCCGGTGAGCGGCAGCGCCCGCAGCAGCGCGGTGACGAGCCGGCCCGCCGAACCGTCCAGATCGGCCCGGCCGATCGCGTCGGCGACGGCGCCCAGCAGCAGATCCCGCTCCCCCAGCAGCCACTGCCGGGCCTGTCCGGCCGTACGCAGCCGCAGCGGCCCCGGCAGCGGGTCGGTGACCGGCCCGTGGGCGGGGTCCAGCAGGGCACGGGCCGAGTCGACCAGCCGGACGAACCGCTCCAGCAGCCGGGCCCGCGCGAGCTCCACCTCCGCCGGGCGGTCCGTGCTCTCCCGCAGGCCCACCAGCCGGGCGTGCAGCCGGCCGGGCAGCCGGTAGCGCAGCGTCCCGTCGGCTGCGGGCAGCTCCTCGTCCAGCAGCTCCCGCTCGGCGAGCTTCGCCAGCAGCGCCCCGGCCTCCGGCGCCGGGCAGCCGACCAGGGCGGAGGCCGTCCGCAGGTCCGCGAGCTGGGCCGGTGCGAGGGTGAGCATCCGCAGCATCCGCGCCTGGGCGGCGGGCAGCGCCCGGTAGCTGAGCAGGAACGCCCCGGCCAGCGGGTCACTGTCCGGCACCGGGACGGCCTCGTGCGCCGAGGTCTCGGGAGCGGGCGGCGCGTTCCGCGCCCCCTTGCCGCGCTTCGCGCCGTTCTTCGACCGCCGCGCCTTGGCCCGAGCGGACTCGCGAGCAGATTCGGGAGCAGCGTCGGGGTCGGGCCCGGCGGCGGGCTCGGCAGCCTTCGGGTGCCCGGTCGCCTCCGCGATCTCCCGGACGGCATCCGTCACGGCCGCCTTCGCGTTGCCGCGCAGCCAGCCCGCCATCAGCCGCAGCGCGGCCGGGCCCGAGGCGCAGCTCTCGGCCAGTTCGGCGGCTCCGACGGGGTCGCAGCTGATCCGGGTGCCGCCGATCAGGCCGCCGAGCAGCTCTGCGGAGGCGGTCAGCCCGAGGCCCCCGAGGATGACGGGGTCGATGTCCTTGATCCCGGTGAGCGGCCCGGCCGTGGTCGCGAGCACCAGACATCCGGGGCCCTGGGCGAGCAGCGGCTTCAGCTGGCCCGCGTCCCGGACGTCGTCGAGCAGCAGCAGCACCCGCCGCCCTTCCAGCGCCGCCAGCAGCGCCGCACAGGCGGGGTCCTGCTCCCCCGGCTCACCGCCGGGCAGCAGCACCTCGGCGGGCTCGGCGCCGAGCTGTTCGAGCAGGCGCCGCGCGGCCTGCCCCGGCGGCACCCGCCCGCCGTCCGGGGCCGACAGCCGCGCGAACAGCACCCCGTCCGGGTACTCGGCAGCCACCGACCGGGCGAACCGCACCGCCAGCGAGGTCCGCCCCGACCCGGGCCGCCCCGCCAGCACGAGCACCCGGCAACGCCCTCGGTCCGGCCGGGCCGCCGCGGCCACCAACGCCGCGAACTCACCCCGCCGCCCGACCCAGACGGCCGGCCCGGCCGGCAACGCCACCTCGGCGAGCGCCTCCGCACCGGCGGGCACGTCCATCGTCGCCGTCTTCCTCGCCACCAGCGTCACTCCTGACCAGTCGCCAGCCCCGACCCCCGTCCGCGAAGCGTAGTTCGGCGACCCCCACCGACACCCCCTGACACCAGTACTACCAACCGGCAAATCACCCGATAGGCCCGGCCGAGCCCCGCGCCCCTGGGGTCAACGCTTCAGCTGGCCTGGAACGGCCGAGCCGGCCACGGCGCATCCGCAGGGCGGAGAGCGTCCAGCCCCTGACCGGTCAGTGCGGCATGGAGGGCGAGGGTTCCGGTGATCAGCGTCGGGTTGTGCAGCTCCCCGGCCAGGACCAGCTCGACCAGTTCGGCCAGCGGCACCCGGGCGACCTCGATCTCGGTCTCCTCGCCGTGGGCCTCGTAGCGCTCGCCCTGGGCCTCCTCCAGGTCGGTGGCGAGGAAGAGCCGCAGGGCCTCGTCCGTCCCGCCCGGCGAGGTGTAGAAGTCGACCAGGACGCGCCACTGCCCGGCCTTGCAGTGGGCCTCCTCGTAGAGCTCGCGCTGCGCCGCGTGCAGCGGGTTCTCCCCCGGCACGTCCAGCAGCCCGGCGGGCAGCTCCCAGAGCCGATGCCGCACGGGGTGCCGGTACTGGCGGACGACGAGCACCCGCTGCTGCCGGTCGAGGGCGAGGATGCTGACCGAGCCGGGGTGGGTCTGGTAGTCCCGGCGGGCGTAGCCGCCGTCCGGCATCAGCACCTCGTCCGTGCGGACGCCGGTGACCCTCCCCTGGAAGGGCGTCTCGGTGGTCCGCACCGGCCACTCCTCCGCCACGTCACGCATCCGGCCCGAGTCCGTCATCGCTACTCACACTCCCCTTTTCGTCAGTACGACACAATCTATAGCCCAGGGCCGGAAACGCCGGACGGCGGCCACGCGGGAATCGCGTGACCGCCGTCCGGAACGGAACGAAACAGAACGACCGGCAGGCCTACTGCGCGGTCTTGATCTTGATGGCCGCCGCCACCAGACCCGCGAACAGCGGGTGCGGGCGGGTCGGGCGGGACTTCAGCTCCGGGTGCGCCTGGGTGGCGACCAGGTAGGGGTGCACCTCGCGCGGGTACTCGACGTACTCGACCAGGTCGCCCTTCGGGGAGAGGCCGGAGAACTGCAGGCCGGTCTTCTCCAGGTCCGCGCGGTAGGCGTTGTTGACCTCGTAGCGGTGGCGGTGGCGCTCCTCGACGTACTGCTCGCCGCCGTAGACCTCACGGACGATCGAGCCCTCGGCGAGCTTCGCCGGGTAGAGGCCGAGCCGCATGGTGCCGCCCAGGTCGCCCTTGCCGTCCACGATCGCCAGCTGCTCGGCCATGGTGGAGATGACGGGGTACTTGGCGGCCGCGTCGAACTCGGTGGAGTTCGCCTCGGGCAGCCCGGCCAGGTTGCGGGCGGCCTCGATGACCACGCACTGGAGGCCCAGGCAGAGGCCCAGCAGCGGCACCTTGTGCTCGCGGGCGTAGGTGATCGCGGCGACCTTGCCGTCGACCCCGCGGTCGCCGAAGCCACCGGGGATGCAGATCGCGTCGCAGTCGCCGAGCTGCTCCTGGGCGCCCTCGGGCGTCTCGCAGTCGTCCGAGGTCACCCACTTGATCTCGACCCGGGCGTTGTTGGCGAAGCCGCCGGCGCGCAGCGCCTCGGTCACCGACAGGTACGCGTCGGGCAGGTCGATGTACTTGCCGACCAGGGCGACCTTGACGATGTGCTGCGGCTCGTGGACGCGGCGCAGCAGGTCGTCCCAGGTGGTCCAGTCCACGTCCCGGAAGGGCAGGTCCAGGCGGCGGACGACGTACGCGTCCAGGCCCTCGCCGTGCAGCACCTTCGGGATGTCGTAGATCGACTTGGCGTCGATGGCCGCGACCACGGCCTCCTCGTCGACGTCGCACATCAGCGAGATCTTGCGCTTGATGGCCTGCGGCACCTCGCGGTCGGCGCGCAGCACGATGGCGTCCGGCTGGATGCCGATGCTGCGCAGCGCGGCGACGGAGTGCTGGGTGGGCTTGGTCTTCAGCTCGCCCGAGGGGCCGATGTACGGCAGCAGGGAGACGTGCACGAAGAAGACGTTGTCCCGGCCGACCTCGTGGCGGACCTGGCGGACGGCCTCCAGGAACGGCAGCGACTCGATGTCGCCGACGGTGCCGCCGACCTCGGTGATGACGACGTCGACGTCCTCGGTCGCCATCCGGCGGATCCGGGACTTGATCTCGTTGGTGATGTGCGGGATGACCTGGACGGTGTCGCCCAGGTACTCGCCGCGGCGCTCCTTGGCGATGACCGTCGAGTACACCTGGCCGGTGGTGACGTTCGCCGAGCCGTGCAGGTTGGTGTCGAGGAAGCGCTCGTAGTGGCCGACGTCGAGGTCGGTCTCCGCGCCGTCGTCGGTGACGAAGACCTCACCGTGCTGGAACGGGTTCATGGTGCCCGGGTCCACGTTGAGGTACGGGTCGAGCTTCTGCATCGTCACGCGGAGACCGCGGGCCTTGAGCAGGGCACCGAGGCTGGAGGCGGTGAGCCCCTTGCCGAGCGATGAGGCGACACCCCCGGTGACGAAGAGGTGCTTGGTCGTCACGGCGCGGCTGTTCGCTGCCTTGCCGGAATGGGGCTGTGCCAAGAGGGGGCTCCCGTGGGTCGCGTGTCGAAAGTGACGCTGGTGGCGGGGCCTTCGGCACTCCGAAGCTCACCAGTCCACGGGATACCAGGGTATCAGCGACCTGCACGTGACGCGTTCGGGGCTGCTCCGACGCGCCCCCGGCGCGCTCCCCGCACACCCGTCCGGGTGGTGCCGGGAGGGCCCACGGGCCAAGCGGCAGGGGCCCGGAGGGATCAGCTCCGGATGGCTCGGAAGGATCATCGGGGATGCTCCACTCGGACCACTTTGGATTCATCTTGGTGTGACTGCGGCCAGACGGGGCGCTCTCCACGTGCCCCGCCCCACCCCACCGACGTATCCTGCACGGACGCATCGCCGACAGCAGAGCACGCGGGAGGGCGAGGGGGTCAGGACGACGCCTCTCGGTCCCCGATGCGCGACCGGACACCTCCCGTACCAGTTCACCGTGAGCGCCCTGTCTTCCTGGGTGTCCGGCCGCGCAGCACCCCCGCTCCCCGCCGTCGGGCGCCGCCGACTTGCGAACTGGAGACCCACGTGGCCGGCCGTATCGAGGATTACGCACTCATCGGGGACATGCAGACCGCAGCCCTGGTCAGCAGGGACGGGGCGGTCGACTGGCTCTGCCTCCCCAGATTCGACTCCCCGGCCGTCTTCGCCGGGCTGCTGGGCACCGATGAACACGGATTCTGGCGGCTCGGCCCGGCCGAGCCCGTCGGCGGCACCACCCCGGTCGTCCCCCGTCCGGCCCCCGCCCAGCCGGGTGACGAGCAGCCGGCCGTGCCGCCGACCGCCGCCGCCCCCGCGCTGCCCGCCGACCGCCGGCGCTACCGGGGCGACTCGCTGATCCTCGAACAGGAGTGGGACACCCAGGGCGGCAGCGTCCGGGTGATCGACTTCATGCCGCGGCGCCCGCTCGCCGGGGTCGACTCGGTGCCGCAGATGATCCGGATCGTCGAGGGCGTCTCGGGCCGGGTCCGGATGCGCTCCGCCCTGCGGATGCGGTTCAGCTACGGCCGGGTGGTGCCCTGGGTGCACCGCGTCGAGCAGCCCGACGGCAGCCGCCGCACCGCCGCCGTCGCCGGGCCCGACTCCGTCTGGCTCGACGGCGAGGCCGAGACCTACGGCCGCGACCTCACCACGTACGCCGACTTCACCGTCGCCGCCGGGGAGCGGATCGCCTTCGCGCTCACCTGGCAGGCCTCCCACCTGCCCGCCCCCAGCACGCCGGACGCCGAGCAACTGCTGGCCGAGACCATGGAGTTCTGGCAGGACTGGGTCGGCCAGTGCACGTACCAGGGCCCGTACCGCGAGGCCGTGGTCCGCTCGCTGATCACCCTCAAGGGCCTCACCTACGCCCCCACCGGCGGCATCGTCGCCGCCCCCACCACCTCGCTGCCCGAGGACATCGGCGGCGAGCGGAACTGGGACTACCGCTACACGTGGCTGCGGGACGCCGCCATCACCCTCTCCTCGCTGCTGCGCACGGGCTACCGCGAGGAGGCCCGCGCGTGGCGTGAGTGGCTGCTGCGGGCCGTCGCGGGCGACCCGGAGAACCTGCAGATCATGTACGGCATCGCGGGCGAGCGCGAACTCACCGAGTCCTCCCTCGACTGGCTGCCCGGGTACGAGGGCTCGCAGCCCGTCCGGGTCGGCAACGGCGCGGCCGGGCAGCTCCAGCTCGACGTCTACGGCGAGGTCGTCGAGGCCCTGCACCTGGCCCACATGACCGGGCTGACCCGCAACGACCACGCCCACCACCTCCAGCTGAAGCTGATCAGCTACCTGGAGCAGCACTGGCAGGAGCCCGACGAGGGCATCTGGGAGGTCCGGGGCCCCCGGCGGCACTTCGTGCACTCCAAGGTGATGGCCTGGGTCGCCGTCGACCGCACCATCAAGCTGATCGAGCAGTCCCCCGCCGACGGCCCGCTGGAGCGCTGGCGCGAGCTGCGGGACACCATCCACCGGGACGTCTGCGAGAAGGGCTACGACGCCGAGCGCAACACCTTCACCCAGTACTACGGCGGGCAGGAGCTGGACGCCTCGCTGCTGCTCATCCCGCAGGTCGGCTTCCTCCCGCCGGACGACAAGCGCGTCATCGGCACCATCGAGGCGATCCAGCGCGAGCTGTCCACCGAGGACGGCTTCGTGCTGCGCTACCCGACCCACGACGACGAGGGCAACAACGTCGACGGCCTCTCCGGCCACGAGGGCGCCTTCCTGGCCTGCTCCTTCTGGCTCGCCGACGACCTCGCGATGATCGGCCGCGTCCAGGAGGCCCGCGAGCTCTTCGACAAGCTGCTCTCGCTGCGCAACGACGTCGGTCTCCTCGCCGAGGAGTGGGACCCGCGGGCCAAGCGCCAGGTCGGCAACTTCCCGCAGGCCTTCAGCCACGTCCCCCTGATCGACACGGCGCTGCGCCTCACCGCCTGCGCGGGCGCCTACCTCTCGACCCAGCAGCAGGCCACGGTCTGACGTGCCCTGGCCGGGGGCTCACCTCGATCGCTGGACCAGCTCGTCGTAGGTCGAGAGCACCTGCGCGACGGTGGCTGCCTCGTCCGGCCAGGTCTCGGCCTGGAGGCGGCCGGCCGTGGCGAGGGCGGAGCGCCGGGCCGGGTCGGCGAGCAGGTCCCGGACGGCGGTGCCCAGCGCCGCCGGGTCGCCGTACGGGACGAGGACGGCGGCGTCGCCGACCAGCTCGGGGATGCCGCCGACGGCGGTGGAGACGACCGGGACACCGGCCCGCATGGCCTCCTGGACGACCAGTGAGCGGGCCTCCCAGCGGCTGCTGAGGACGACCAGGTCGGCCGCGGCCAGCAGGTCGGGGACGTCGGTGCGGTAGCCGAGCAGGTCGACGGGCAGGCCCTCGGCGGCGATCCGCTCCCGCAGGTCGGCGCCCTCGGCGCCCTCACCGGCGATCAGCAGCAGGGCGTCGTTGCCGAACCGCCGGACGGCGTCCAGCAGCAGGCCGAAGGACTTCTGCTGGACGAGGCGGCCGATCGCCAGCACCACCGGCCGGTCCGCCCGGCCCCCGAGCAGCTTCGCGCGGGCGGCCTCGCGGCCCAGCTCGCCGGGCGGCATCGGGGGCGCCGCGACGGGGCCCAGCCGGGCGTCGGAGGCGCCGAGTTCGCGGGCGCGGGCGACGAGGTCGGAGGAGGCGCCGAGGACGAGGTCGGCGGCGCGGGCGACCCTGCGCTCCATCAGGCGCTGGAGGCGGCGCTCCATGCCGGTGGCGAGCATCGCGTGGTGCGAGGTGACGACCAGCGGGGTCTCCGGCCGCAGGCCCGGGAAGCGCCCGGCGGTGCGCAGCGCGAGGTCGGAGAGCAGCCCGGCCCGCAGGCCGTGGGCGTGCACGACGTCGGCGCCGGTGAAGGCCCGGCGGAGTTCGCCGATGGCGGCGGCGTCACTGCGGGCCCCGGCGGTGGGCGTGATGTCGACGAGGTGGAAGCGGGCGCCGGTGCGGGAGAAGCCGAAGAGGGCGTCCGTCCCGGCGGGGGCGCAGACCGTCACGCCGATGCCGTGTGCGACCAGGCCCTGGGCCAGGGAGCGGCAGTGTGCGCCGATGCCGCCGGTGCTGGCGGCGAGGACGAGCACCACGTGCAGCTGTCCCTGCTCGGCTCGCTCGCGCTCGGGTGCGGTGGCCCTGGTGACGGATTGGTCCACGTCGTCGCTCCGACTTCGTTCACGAACTCACGCCGCAGCGGGTGTGGCCCGCGAGCGGCGCTCGGGACTGGGGTGCCAGTGTCCAGCCGCCACCATGCCAGGTCGGGCGGCTTCTTGGACAGTCGACGCTCGCGGCCGGGTCGGAGAGCTTGGCCCGGCCCACCCGGTGGTGTCGGTCAGTGCCCGCGTGGCGCACGCGCTGCGGCGAGCAGCTCCTCCGCGTGCGCACGGCCGAGTTCCGAGTCCTCCAGACCGGCCAGCATCCGGGAGAGTTCGCGTACCCGTTGCTCGTCCGTCAGCACCTTGACGCCGCTGCGGGTGACGGTGCCGTCGCTGGTCTTCTCGACCACCAGGTGGCGGTCGGCGAAGGCCGCGACCTGCGGAAGGTGCGTGACGACGACGACCTGGGCGCTCTGCGCGAGCTTGGCGAGACGCCGGCCGATCTCGACCGCGGCCTTGCCGCCGACGCCGGCGTCGACCTCGTCGAAGAGGTAGGTGGGCACCGGGTCGGCCCCGGCGAAGACCACCTCGACGGCGAGCATCACCCGGGAGAGTTCACCGCCCGAGGCGCCCTTGGCGATCGGGCGCGGCACGGCCCCCGGGTGCGGGGCGAGGAGCACCTCGACTTCGTCGACTCCGTGCGGACCGTAGGCGACGGCGCGGCCGTCCAGCTCGATGCCGGCCGGGTCGTCCACCAGGGCCAGGTCGAAGGTCACCCGGGCGTGCGGCATGGCGAGTTCGGCCAGCTCGGCGGAGACGGCCTCGGCGAAGCGGCCGGCGGCGGCGTGCCGGGCGGCCGAGACCACTGCCGCCAGCTCGGCCAACTCGGTGCGCAGTGCGTTCTCCTGGGCGCCGAGCTCGTCGATCCGGTCGTCGTCGCCGTCGAGTTCGGCGAGCCGGGCGGCGCCCGCCTCTGCCCACTCCAGCACCTCGGCGAGGGTGTTCTCCGTGCCGCCGTACTTGCGCAGCAGCTGGGCGAGCACGGCCCGGCGGTCCTCGACGGCGGCGAGGCGTACGGGGTCGGCGTCCAGGTCGTCGGCGTACCCGGCGAGGTCGCCGCTGACGTCGGCGAGCAGGTAGCCGACCTCACCGAGGCGCTCGGCGAGGGCGCCGAGGCGCTCGTCGTGGCTGCGGACGCCCTCCAGGGCGCGGCGGGCCTGGGCGAGCAGGGTGCCCGCGTCGACGGAGTCGGGCTCGGTGGGGTCGCCCGCGAGGGCGGCGTGGGCCTGGGTGGCGGCGAAGGAGAGCGCGTCGGCGTGGCCGAGCCGCTCGGCCTCGGCGGCGAGTTCGACGTCCTCCCCGGCGAGCGGTTCGGCGGCGGCGATCTCGTCCAGGCCGAAGCGCAGCAGGTCGGCCTCCTGTGCGCGCTCGCGGGCCCGGGTGGTCAGTTGCTCCAGCGTCGCGGCGCACTCCCGCAGGGCCCGGTAGACCTCGCGGTAGCGGGCCAGCGGGGTGGCGACGGCCTCACCCGCGTACCGGTCCAGCGCGCCGCGCTGGCGGGCCGGGCGCAGCAACCGCTGCTGGTCGGTCTGGCCGTGCACGGCGATCAGGTCCTCGCCGAGCTCGGCGAGCAGGCCGACGGGCACGCTCCGGCCGCCGACGTGGGCGCGGGAGCGGCCCTCGGCGGAGACGGTGCGGCTGATCAGCAGCTCGCCGTCGTCCATCTCGGCCCCCGCCTCCAGGGCGCGGACGGCGGCCGGTGAGCCCTCGGGCAGCGTCATCCGGCCCTCGACCACCGCCCGCTCGGCGCCCCGGCGCACCAGGCCAGGGTCGGCCCGGCCACCGAGCAGCAGACCGAGGCTGGTCACCACCATGGTCTTGCCCGCACCGGTCTCACCCGTCACCGCCGTGAAGCCCGGTGCCAGTTCGACCACTGCGTCGTCGATGACGCCAAGATCCCGTATCCGCATCTCGTCCAGCACGGAGACGACCTTACGAGGTCCGACCCCCATCGCGCGACGAGCGGCCGAGCCCCGGGGGCAAGTTCATCCCTTCCGGGCCTACTCCGGCACCGTGCACCAACGCAGGAAGAACTGTGCCAGCGGCCCGATCGCCAGAGCGTAGAGCACCGTGCCGACACCGGCCGATCCGCCGAGCAGCAGGCCGAGCGCGAGCACCGTCAGTTCGATTCCGGTGCGGATCAGCCGCAGCGAGCGGCCGGTGCGGCGGTGCAGGCCCGTCATCAGACCGTCGCGCGGCCCGGGGCCGAGCCGGGCGCCGATGTAGAGGCCGGTGGCGAGGCCGTTGAGCAGGATGCCGACGGCCAGCAGCGCGGCCCGCGACGGCCAGCCGGCGGGGGTGGCGACCAGGCCGAGGGTGAGGTCCATGGCCGCACCGAGGATCAGCACGTTGCCGACCGTCCCGACGCCGGGGCGCTGGCGCAGCGGGATCCAGAACAGCAGGACGGCGGCGCCGGTGAGGGTGACCCAGGTGCCCATGCTGAGGCCGAAGTGCAGGCGCAGGCCCTGGTGCAGGACGTCCCAGGGGTTCACGCCGAGGGCCGCGCGCATCATCAGCGCCATGCTGGAGCCGTAGAGCGCGAGGCCCAGCAGCAGCTGCGGGAGACGGCGCCCGAGGCGGGCGCCGTGCCAGGAAGTGGGGGCTGGGAAGGAGCTGACGGCCATCGGGGTTCCTCGCTGTTGGTGCTGGCGGCTCCAGGGCCGCAGTGCCATGATGGGCAGCCAGACCGGGCCACCTCCAGGGCCAATCCAAGCCAAGTGGACTCATATCTCATGGCCGAATGGCAGAGCACCGTGACCCCGACCGCGCTCGCCCGCCTGCTGGGCACCACCCCGACGACCACGCCGCGCCCCGCCTACCAGCGCCTGGCCACCCAGATCCGGACCCTCGTCTCACAGGGCCGCCTCCCGGTCGGCGCCCGCCTCCCCGCCGAACGCGAGCTGGCCCTCGCCCTCGCCCTCAGCCGCACCACCGTCGCCACCGCGTACGAGACCCTGCGCGCCGACGGCTACCTGCGCAGCCGCCGGGGCTCCGGCAGCTGGACGGCCCTCCCCGAGGGCAGCCGGCCCCCCAGCGACGCCCTGCACCCCGTCCCGCCCGACGAGAGCGGCCGCACCCTCGACCTCGGCGTCGCCGCCCTCCCCGCCCCGCAGCCGTACCTCGGCCAGGCCGCCTCCCGGGCCCTCGAACAGCTCCCCGCGTACGCCGCCGGGCACGGCCACTTCCCCACCGGCGTCCCCGTCCTGCGGGAGGCCGTCGCCCGCCGGTTCACCGAACGCGGGCTGCCCACCACGCCCGACCAGATCCTCATCACCACCGGCGCGATGGGCGCCCTCCACCTCGCCCGCCAGGCCCTGCTGAGCCGCGGCGACCGCGTCGCCGTCGAAGCCCCCAGCTACGCCCACACCCTCCAGTCGCTCCAGCAGGACGGCGCCCGGCTGGTGCCCGTCCCGCACACCTGGCCCGGCGGCCCGACCGAGCAGCCGTGCTGGGACACCGCCGAGTGGCAGCGGGTACTGCGCGGCGCGGCCCCCCGGGCGGCCTTCGTCATCCCCGACTTCCACAACCCCACCGGCGCCCTCGTCGACGAGGAGCAGCGCCGGGCCCTGCTCGCCGCCGCCCGCACCGCAGGCACCACCGTCATCGTCGACGAGACCCTCGCCGAACTCGACTGGGACACCGACACCATGCCCCGGCCCACGGCCGCCCTCGACCGCGCCGCCCAGGTGGTCACCATCGGCTCCGCCGGGAAGATCCTCTGGGGCGGCCTACGGATCGGCTGGCTCCGCGCCCAGCCCTCACTGATCCGCCGACTGGCCAACGACCGGGCCTTCACCGACCTCGGCACACCCGTCCTCGACCAGCTGATCGCGGCCGAGCTGCTCACCGAGCACCTCCCCGCCGTCCGGGCCCACCAGCACCACCGCCTGCGCAGCAGCGCCTACGCCCTGGCAGCAGCCCTGCGCGCCCAACTGCCGGACTGGCAGTTCGCCTTCCCCGCCGGCGGCCTCTGCCTCTGGCTCTCCACCGGCCCGCACTCGGGCTCGGCCCTGGCCAAGGCCGGTGACCGGCAGGGCCTGCGCCTGGCAGCCGGCGCCCGCTTCGGCATCGACGGCGCCTTCGAGCACCACCTCCGCCTACCGCTCACCGTCACCCCGGCCGACGCCCCCACCGCCATCGCCCGCCTCGCCGCAGCAGGCCCCACCGGGGAAGACACCCCACCCCCGGCACTGTGACCACTCAGAGCAACCGCAGCAGGGGCTGGTCAGACGCGTTCCAGCGCCTCGAACGGCCCGTCCGGCAGGACCACCTTCACGGCGTCCCCCGGCCGGATCTCCCCGCCGGCCAGGACGACACCCATCACCCCGGCCTTCCGCACCACCTGCCCGGCCTCGTCCCGGCCCACCACCAGCCGCAGCAGCCCGTCCTGGAAGCCGTCGATCTGCAGGCACGGGTTCCGCAGGCCCGTCACCTCGACCACCGCCTCCGGCCCGAGGTGCAGCTGCGCCCCGCGCGGCAGCCCCAGCAGGTCGACCCCGCGGGTGGTGACGTTCTCCCCCAACTCCCCTGCCCGGACGGCGTGTCCGGCCTGCTCCAGCTCGTCGAACAGCTCCTCGTGCATCAGGTGCACCTGCCGGAGATTCGGCTGCGTCGGGTCCTGCGCGACCCGTGAGCGGTGCTTGACCGTCACCCCGAGGTGCGCGTCCCCCTCGACGCCGAGCCCGGCCAGCAGCCGCACACTCGGCTCGTTCGGCTTGCTGAACTCGTGCCCGCCACTACGGCTCACCGCCGTTATCCGACCGCCCACGGTCTCAACACCCTCCCGCTCGGCCACGCCAACCCGTCACCGGGAGCGCGAACTTCGCCACCAGCCGGTCCGTGAACGGCGCCCGGTGCAGCCGCGCCAGCCGGACCGGCCGGCTACCCCGGCGGACCTCCACCCGTGCCCCGGCGGGCAGTTCGACCGAGCGCCGCCCGTCGCACCACAGCACCCCGTGCGGGGTCTTCGGCTGCACCTCCACCGCCAGCACCGAGTTCGGCGAGGTCACCAACGGCCGCGCGAACAGCGCGTGCGCGCTGATCGGCACCATCAACAGCGCCTCCACCTCCGGCCACACCACCGGCCCGCCCCCCGAGAACGCGTACGCCGTCGACCCCGTGGGCGTCGAGAGCACCACACCGTCGCAGCCGAAGTTGGAGACCGGACGGCCGTCGACCTCCGTCACCACCTCCAACATCCGCTCCCGGGCGGCCTTCTCGATCGACGCCTCGTTCAACGCCCAGTCCTCGTGCACCACATCGCCGTTGGTGCGCACCAGCACGTCGAGGGTCATCCGGTCCTCGATCTCGTAGTCGGCCTTCACCACCCGCTCGACCACCACCGCGAGATCGTCCCGCTCCGCCTCGGCCAGGAAGCCCACCCGGCCCAGGTTGATCCCGAGCATCGGCAGCCCCGACTCGCGGGCCAGCTCCGCCCCCCGCAGCAGCGTCCCGTCCCCGCCCGCGACCAGGATCAACTCGCAGCCGTCGGCGGCGCCGTGGCCCCCGGGCACCAGCTCCACCCCGTCCGGGAGGTCCAGCCCCACGGCCTCGGCGGCGAGCAGCCTGATCCTGACCCCGGCCTTGAGCAGGCCGTGCACCAGCCCCTCGACGCTGCGAAGCGCCGCCTCCCGCCCGGTGTGCGCAATCAGGAAGACCGTACGTTCGTCGCTCATGCTGCTGCCCTCTCCCTACGCCTCGCCGGATCGCCGCTGGCCCGGTCACGGCCGCCACGGCACCCCGCAGCAGTCGGACGTCTGCCAAGTACCCTACTGGGGGCCTTCGGCCACAGCCCGGTCCGCCTCCGCCGGGTCGAGCTGCGGAGCCCCCCGGCGCAGCCACAGGAAGTACTCGACGTTGCCCGAAGGGCCCGGCAGCGGGCTCGCCGTGACCGCCACGACACCCAGCCCGAGCGCCCACGCCTGGTCGGCGACCCGGCGGACCATCTCGGCCCGCAGCTCGGGGCTGCGCACCACACCGCCGCTGCCGAGCCGCTCCTTGCCGATCTCGAACTGCGGCTTGACCATCATCACCAGGTCGGCGTCCTCGGCGCAGCAGCCCGCCAGGGCGGGCAGCACCAGGCCCAGCGAGATGAACGACAGGTCGCCGACCACCAGGTCGACCGGCGTCCCGCCGATCTGCTCCAAGGTCAGCTCCCGGACGTTCGTCCGGTCCATCACCGTCACCCGCTCGTCGCTCTGCAGCGACCAGGCGAGCTGGCCGTAGCCGACGTCCACCGCCAGCACGTGCACGGCACCGGCCCGCAGCAGCACGTCGGTGAACCCACCGGTCGACGCACCCGCGTCCAGCGCCCGGCGGCCCTCGACCACCAGCCCCTGCGGCACGAAAGCCGCGAACGCACCCGCCAGCTTGTGGCCGCCGCGCGACACGTAGTCCGGGTCGTTCTCGTCCTTGGCCACCACCACGGCCGCGGAGGTCTCCACCTGGGTCGCCGGCTTGCTCGCGGTGGTGCCGCCGACCGTCACCCGCCCGGCCGCGATCAGCTCACTCGCGTGCTCCCGCGAACGGGCCAGATTGCGTCGGACGAGCTCCGCGTCGAGTCGGCGTCGTGCCACTGCCACTGGTGCTTCAGCTCCTGCTGCTACGTACCGCTACTTGACCACCGGCCGGTCGGCCGGTCACTACGCCTGATCGAGCCCGGTCAGGGTCTCCACGAGCCGCTGGTGTACATCTTCGTACACCGCGACGTGCTCCCCCGTCCCCACCCCGTCCAACTCCGCCAACCGCTCCAACGCGGCGTCGACCTCGGCCTGCCCGGTCGGCTCAGCCATCCTTCGCCGTCGCCTTCTTCGCCGCAGCCTTCTTCGCGGGCGCAGCCTTCTTCACAGCGGTCTTCTTCGCCACCGTCTTCTTTGCCACCGCCGTCTTCTTCACAGCGGTGTTCTTCACCATCGCCGTCTTCACTGCCACCACAGGCTCAGGCTCGGGCTCAGGCACCGCCTCGAAGGCCGGCTCCTCCTCGGGTACGGGCTCCGCCTCCCAGCCCGCCTCGAACAGGCCCTCGGCCCGGCCCTCCGGCTGCGCCGGGGCCTCGTCGACGTCCCGCAGCCTGCTCTCCAGATAGCCGAGCACCACGCCGACCTTCACCACCTGGTCGCCGACCCGCTCGAAGATCCGCTCCACCTCGCTCCGCGCGACGCCGACCGCCAGGTCGACTCCGGCCCGGCCGACCGTCACTGCCTCCCCGGCCAGCATCTGGAGCGACTTCACCGACGGCGGGAACTGCTCCGCCACCACCCGCTCGACCACCGCGACGTCGACCCCGCTGCGCTCCAGCAGCCCGGTCGCCGCCCCGACCGCCCGCCGGGTGGCCTCCTCCGTGAGCTCGACAGCCAACGCCGTCACCCCGCGCACCGCATCCCGCAGCATCCGCCTGCCTCCTCCGAGCCTCGCAACACCCACCGGGCCCCGCCCGGACATACCGGGCACCCGCCACGACGCTACCCCCTCCGGCCCTCCCGCCGCTGGCGTTCCCGGCTCGGGTAGCGTGGCGCCGACCGCACCGGCAAGGAGAGCAACGACGATGGCCAGCACCGAGCAGTGCCGCGAGGCCCTGGACCAACTGAGCCGCAACCTGGCCGGCGCCAACGGCGACGTCCGCAAGGCCGCCACCCTCGACCGCTCCCTGACCTGCCGCCTCACCGACCTCGACGTGACCTTCTCCGGCCGCCTCCAGGACGGCCGCATCACCGACGTCACCCAGACCCCCGGCCCCCCGCCGGCCAAGGCCGAGATCCGCCTCACCATGACCTCCGACGACCTCGTCGCCATGGTCGGCGGCACCCTCCCCTTCGCCTCCTCCTGGGCCACCGGCCGCATCAAGCTCGAAGCCGGCCTCCGCGACCTGCTCCGCCTCCGCAGCCTGCTCTGACTCCCCGAGCAGCCGGAACAGGGGCGCGGGGACCTGCGCGAGGGCGGAAGCCACCGAACCGCCGCTCCCGCCCCACACCGCCATCCGCGCCCCCGGGGGCCGATCAGGGCGGATGCGCTCCCCTACAGCCCCAGCTCCGCCAGCGCCTTGCGCCCGTCCGCCCCAGCGCCGCCGGCGCCCCCCGCGTCGGCCCAGCGCCAAGCGGCCCCGCACAGCGCCCGCAGCCCGTCGTACGCGTCCCCGGCCCCGCCGAGCCGCAGCACGCCGTCCTCGACCCACGCCGAGTACCCGCCGCAGCCGTACCGCCCGTCCCCCAGGTCCTCGACGGCCACGTGTGCCACCAGCAGGCCCCGCAGGTCGGCGGCCAGGTAGGTCGGCCGGTGCGGCACCGTCGCGGCGAGCACGTCCGCGGCCGTCGTCACGCCGGTGAACACCAGCAGGCTGTCGACACCCCCGTTGAACGCGCCCTCGATGTCGGTGTCCAGCCGGTCGCCGACCACCAGCGGCCGCCGCGCACCCGTCCGGATGACCGTCTCGCGGTGCATCGGCGGCAGCGGCTTCCCGGCGACCTCCGGCTCGACACCCGTGGCCGTCCGGACGGCCGCCACGAGCGTCCCGTTGCCGGGCGCGATCCCGCGCGCCGTCGGCACCGTCAGGTCGGTGTTCGAAGCCACCCACGGCAGACCGGCCGACACCGCGTACGAGGCCTCCGCCAGGTCGTGCCACCCCACCGACGGGTCGTAGCCCTGCACCACCGCGACCGGGCCCTCCGCCAGCGAGCGGACGGCCGTCAGCCCGTGCTCGGCCAGCGCCTCGACCAGCCCGGCACCACCGACCACCAGCACCTTCGACCCGGCCGGCACCTTGTCCGCGACCAGCCGCGCCGCCGCCTGCGCCGAGTTGATCACGTCGGCGGCCTCGGCCGGCACCCCCAGCTCGGTCAGGTGCTCGGCCACCACCCGAGGCGGCCGCGAGGCGTTGTTGGTCACGTACGCCAGCCGCATCCCGGCCACCCGAGCCGCCGCCAGCGCGTCCACGGCGTGCTCGATCGCGTACGGCCCGGCGTAGACCACACCGTCGAGGTCCAGCAGCGCGGTGTCGTACGCCTCCGTCAGCGGGCGGTCGGAGCCCCCGGGTGCGGTGCGGTGCTGCCCATCTGCCGTGTCCGTCATGCCTGCCCTACCTCGTCCTGATCGCTGTCGACATCACGTGGAGTCACCGGCATGCCCCGAGTACCCGGGCGCACCCGGCAGCAACGGCCCGTACTCCCCGGCGCGCGCTGCCAGCGTCGCGCGGGTCTGCCGCAGCGCTGCCCGGTAGTGCTCGGCCTCCGGCCGCATCGCGACCGCCAGCGCCAGATGCTCGGCCGAGGTCTCGAAATCCCCCAGCCTGGCCGCCGCGACGCCCCACCCGAACTGAGCGTAGTCGTCCGACGGATCGGCCAGCGCCACCGCCCGGAAGTTCTCCAGCGCCGCCGCGAACAGCCCGGCGTCGAACTGCGAACGCGCCAACGTCTCCCGGATGCTCCGCGAGTGCGGCTCCGCCGCCGCCGCTCTCGCCAACAACTGCTCGGCAGCCGCCGGATGCCCCTGCTCCAACAGCTTCGCCCCCCGGCGGAACCAGTCGTACACGTCGCCCTCCGGCACGCCAGACCGGCCGCCGCCCACCTGCTCCACCCCGTCGTCCATCCCGTACCCCGCTCCCGGCCCGGCCCCGGCCCCGGCTCGTCACCTGACACTTCTCGGCACTCTTGATCTCTGAACAACGCATACCCGGTTACCATGCCCAGAATGAGTGCACCCAGTGCAGATACCGGAGCGGAGTCTCCGACCGGCGGCCCCGGCGATCCCGGGCATGTCGCCACCGCAGGGCTGTCCCTGTCCCCCTTCCGCGGCCTGCGGTACGTCCCGGACCGGGTCGGCACCCTGGCGGCGGTCACCTCGCCTCCGTACGACGTCGTCGACCCCAACCGGCGGCTCGACCTGGAGACGGCCGACCCCCACAACATCGTCCGGCTGATCCTCCCCAGGCCCGAGCCCGACGACAGCGGCCACCGCCCCGACCGCGACACCCGCTACCGGCACGCCGCCCGGCTGCTCGCCGAGTGGCAGCGCGAGGGCGTGCTCTCCGCCGACGACGAACCGGCGCTGTACGTCTACGAGCAGCGCACCAGCGCCGACTTCCCCGGCGGCGAGCTGCTCCAGCGCGGCCTGATCGGCGCCCTCGCCGTCAGCGGCAGGGAGGCCGGCGTCGTGCTCCCGCACGAGGACGTGATGCCCCGCCCGGTCGCCGACCGCGTCGGCCTGATGCGCACCACCAAGGCCAACCTCGAACCGCTGCTGCTCACCTACCGAGGCCACGGCGACGCCGCCGCCGTGATCGAGCGCACCGTCACGGGCGAACCGCTGCTCACCACGACCACCAGCGACGGCACCCACCACCGCCTCTGGGCCGTCACCGACCCGGCCGAGCTCGCCGAGGTCGCCCGCGACCTGGCCACCTGCCGCGCGCTGATCGCCGACGGGCACCACCGCTGGGAGATGTACCTGCGCCTCCAGCGCGAGCACCGCCACCTCCCCCGCAGCCCCTGGGACAGGGGGCTCGTCCTGCTGGTCGACACCGCCCGCTACCCGCTCCGGGTCCGCGCCATCCACCGCGTGCTCTACCGGCTGCCCGTCGACCAGGCCCTGGCCGCGCTCGGCGACCACTGGCAGGTCAAGGAGGTCCCCGGGCCGCTGGACACCGCGCTCCAGGCCCTCGCCGAGGCCAAGCGGCAGGGCGGCAACTGCTTCCTGCTCACCGGCGGCGACAACGTCTTCTGGCTGCTCAGCGAGCCCGACGAGGCCCTGCTCGCGCAGACCGTACCGCCCGGCAAGCCCGAGGAGTGGCGCCGCCTGGACGCCACCGTGCTGCACGCCACCCTGCTCGACCACACCTGGCGTGTCCCGGACGGCCCCGACGACATCGGCTACCTGCACACCGCCGTCTCCGCCGAGCGCGAGGCCGCCCGCACCGGGGGCACCGCCGTACTGCTCAGCCCGGTCAAGGAGAGCGTCGTCCGCCGGCTGGCCGAGCAGGGCGTGACGATGCCCCGCAAGTCGACCTCCTTCGGCCCGAAGCCCGCCACCGGTCTGGTCCTGCGCAGCCTCGAACTGGGCTGACCCGACAGACCCGTTGAACGAGAAAGGGCCCTGCCGGTCACCCGGCAGGGCCCTTCGTTCACACCTGGTCAGACCGCACCCGGTCAGACAGCCGGTCAGCGCTGCTGCTGGCCCCGGTCGTCGTCCTCGTCGATCTCGAGGTCGTCCTCGTCGTAGTACTCCTCGACGTCTTCCTCGTCCTCGTAGATGTCGCGGTTGTCGCCGGTGTCGTCCACCGCGACCTTCGCACGCGGCGCGGCCGACCGGTCGGGGCCGTCCTGCGACTCCTCGTCGTCCTCACCCTCAAGCTCGGGGTCGAGAGCGTCGACGAACTCCAGGCCGTCGATCTCGGCCAGCCGCTCGGAGGCGTTGGTCGAACCGTCCGTGTCGGCCTCGGCAGCCTTGGCGAACCAGTCGCGCGACTCCTCGCCACGCCCGGCCGCGATCAGCGCCTCGGCGTAGGCGTACCGCAGACGGGCCGTCCACGGGTGGATCGTGCTGGAGCCCAGCTCAGGGCTCTGCAGCGTCACCACGGCCGCCTCGAACTGGCCCATGTCACCACGCGCGCCGGACGCGACCAGGCGCATCTCGACCTGCCCGGCCTTGTCGAGCTGCTTGACCTCGGGCTCGCCGGCCATCGCCAGCGCCTTCTCCGGGCGGCCGAGGCCGCGCTCGCAGTCGGCCATCACGGGCCAGAGATCCACCCGGCCGGTCATCCGACGCGCCGCACGGAACTCGGTCAGCGCCTCGGCGTACCGCTGCGTCACGTACGAGGCGAAGCCCGCCGCCTCACGGACGGAGGCCACGCGGGAGGCCAGCCGCAGAGCGACGCGGGAGTACTTGTACGCGTCCTCCGGCTCGGAGTCGAGCAGCCGGGCGACCATCACCAGGTTGCGCGCCACGTCGTCGGCCAGCGTCTTCGGCAGGCTCTTCAGGTCCTGGCGGACATCGGCGTCGATCTCAAAGCCGGTGACGTCCTCCGGGATCGGCATCCGGTGCACGGGCTCGTAGTTGCCCCGGCGGTCGTCGTAGTCCTGACGGTCGTCCCGGCGCGGGCCACGGTCATCGCGGTTGTAACCGCCACCGGAGGGACGGCCACCACGGTCATCGCGGTTGTAACCGCCACCGGAGGGACGGCCTCCACGGTCGTCACGGCTGTAGCCACCGGACGGACGGTCACCACGGTCGTCGCGGCGCGGGCCACGGTCATCGCGGTTGAACCCACCGGAGGGACGGCCGCCACGGTCGTCACGGTTGAAGCCGCCCGAGGGACGGTCGTCCCGACGGAAGCCACCACCGGAGGGACGGTCATCGCGGTTGAACCCGCCACCCGACGGACGGCCACCACGATCGTCACGGTTGAACCCGCCCGACGGACGGTCGTCGCGGCGCGGCCCACGGTCGTCACGGTTGAAGCCGCCCGAGGGACGGTCGTCCCGACGGAAGCCACCACCGGAGGGACGGTCATCGCGGTTGAACCCGCCACCCGACGGACGGTCATCCCGACGCGGGCGGTCGTAACCACCGGACGGACGGTCGTCACGGTTGAACCCGCCCGACGGACGGTCGTCGCGGCGCGGCCCACGGTCGTCACGGTTGAAGCCGCCCGAGGGACGGTCGTCCCGACGGAAGCCACCACCGGACGGACGGTCATCGCGGTTGAACCCGCCACCCGACGGACGACCACCACGATCGTCACGGTTGAACCCGCCCGACGGACGGTCGTCGCGACGCGGCCCACGGTCGAAACCACCCGACGGACGGTCACCACGGTCGTCGCGGCGCGGGCCACGGTCGTCACGGTTGAACCCACCGGACGGACGGTCATCGCGACGGAAGCCACCACCCGACGGACGGTCACCACCGAACGAACGACCACCACGGTCGTCACGGTCACGGTTGAAACCGCCACCCGACGGACGGTCGTCACGGTTGAAACCGCCACCCGAGGGGCGGCCACCACGGTCATCGCGGTTGAAACCGCCACCAGACGGGCGGCCACCACGATCGTCACGGTTGAAACCGCCACCAGACGGGCGGCCACCACGGTCATCGCGGTTGAAACCGCCACCAGACGGACGACCGCCACGATCGTCACGGTTGAAACCGCCACCAGACGGGCGGCCACCACGGTCATCGCGGTTGAACCCGCCACCCGACGGACGACCGCCACGATCGTCACGGTTGAAACCGCCACCCGAGGGGCGGCCACCACGATCGTCACGGTTGAAACCGCCACCAGACGGACGACCGCCACGGTCATCGCGGTTGAAGCCGCCACCACTGGACGGACGGTCGTCACGGTTGTAACCGCCGCCGCCGGAGGGACGACCGCCACGGTCATCCCGGTTGTAGCCACCGCCCGTCGGGCGATCGCCACGGTCGTCGCGGCGCGGCCCACGGTCGTTCGACCAGCTCCCACGCGACCGGGAGTCTTGGCCGCGGCCGTCGTCCGATCGACGCTCGGGACGGTCCTGGGGAGGGTACGACATCGTGGTGACTCCTTCTGCTGCTCTGCTGCACCGTGCTACCGAGACGAGGTCATCGCCCGGCACGGTCTGATGCGGGCCACCTGGCCACACACCATCTCCATTGTCCGACATACCGGGCCGTCCCGCGTTGTGCGGCACCGGCCGACCGGCTGTCGGGTACGTCCAGAAAAAACAAAAAGGCCGTGGGCCCCAGCGAATCGCTGGGGCCCACGGCCTTTGAATAATTGTTCGGCGGCGTCCTACTCTCCCACAGGGTCCCCCCTGCAGTACCATCGGCGCTACGAGGCTTAGCTTCCGGGTTCGGAATGTAACCGGGCGTTTCCCTCGTGCTATGACCACCGAAACCCTATCGGGTATTCAGCGAAACACACTTTTTAGTTGATAAGTGTTTTCTTGAATCGTGGCTGAGTCGATTGAATCGACTCGGTTGCCGGCGATAGCTGTTCGCTACCCGGGAACCACACAGTGAACGCGAGCGTCTGAGGACAAGCCCTCGGCCTATTAGTACCGGTCAGCTCCACCCCTTACAGGGCTTCCACATCCGGCCTATCAACCCAGTCGTCTACTGGGAGCCTTACCCTCTCAAGGAGGTGGGAACATTCATCTCGAAGCAGGCTTCCCGCTTAGATGCTTTCAGCGGTTATCCCTCCCGAACGTAGCCAACCAGCCATGCCCTTGGCAGGACAACTGGCACACCAGAGGTTCGTCCGTCCCGGTCCTCTCGTACTAGGGACAGCCCTTCTCAATATTCCTACGCGCACAGCGGATAGGGACCGAACTGTCTCACGACGTTCTAAACCCAGCTCGCGTACCGCTTTAATGGGCGAACAGCCCAACCCTTGGGACCTACTCCAGCCCCAGGATGCGACGAGCCGACATCGAGGTGCCAAACCATCCCGTCGATATGGACTCTTGGGGAAGATCAGCCTGTTATCCCCGGGGTACCTTTTATCCGTTGAGCGACGGCGCTTCCACAAGCCACCGCCGGATCACTAGTCCCTGCTTTCGCACCTGCTCGACCCGTCGGTCTCACAGTCAAGCTCCCTTGTGCACTTACACTCAACACCTGATTGCCAACCAGGCTGAGGGAACCTTTGGGCGCCTCCGTTACTCTTTAGGAGGCAACCGCCCCAGTTAAACTACCCACCAGACACTGTCCCTGATCCGGATCACGGACCCAGGTTAGACATCCAGCACGACCAGAGTGGTATTTCAACGACGACTCCACAACAACTGGCGTTGCCGCTTCAAAGTCTCCCACCTATCCTACACAAGCCGAACCGAACACCAATATCAAGCTATAGTAAAGGTCCCGGGGTCTTTCCGTCCTGCTGCGCGAAACGAGCATCTTTACTCGTAATGCAATTTCACCGGGCCTATGGTTGAGACAGTCGAGAAGTCGTTACGCCATTCGTGCAGGTCGGAACTTACCCGACAAGGAATTTCGCTACCTTAGGATGGTTATAGTTACCACCGCCGTTTACTGGCGCTTAAGTTCTCAGCTTCGCCACACCGAAATGTGACTAACCGGTCCCCTTAACGTTCCAGCACCGGGCAGGCGTCAGTCCGTATACATCGCCTTACGGCTTCGCACGGACCTGTGTTTTTAGTAAACAGTCGCTTCTCGCTGGTCTCTGCGGCCGGCCCCAGCTCACCGAGTAAATCGGATCACCAGTTCCGGCCCCCCTTCTCCCGAAGTTACGGGGGCATTTTGCCGAGTTCCTTAACCATAGTTCACCCGAACGCCTCGGTATTCTCTACCTGACCACCTGAGTCGGTTTGGGGTACGGGCCGCCATGAAACTCGCTAGAGGCTTTTCTCGACAGCATAGGATCATCCACTTCACCACAATCGGCTCGGCATCAGGTCTCAGCCTTAATGAGTGACGGATTTGCCTATCACTCGGCCTACACCCTTACCCCGGGACAACCACCGCCCGGGTTGGACTACCTTCCTGCGTCACCCCATCGCTCACCTACTACCCTGTTGGGTCAGCGGCTCCACCACGTCCCATTGTCCGAAGACTCCGGGCCGGCTTCACGGCTTTAGCATTCAGAGGTTCGACGTTGGCGCTTCAAAGCGGGTACGGGAATATCAACCCGTTGTCCATCGACTACGCCTGTCGGCCTCGCCTTAGGTCCCGACTTACCCTGGGCAGATCAGCTTGACCCAGGAACCCTTGGTCAATCGGCGCAAGAGTTTCCCACTCTTGTATCGCTACTCATGCCTGCATTCTCACTCGTGAACCGTCCACAACTGGATTCCTCCGCTGCTTCACCCGGCACACGACGCTCCCCTACCCATCACAGCAGGCGTTGGCCCTTAATGCTGCAATGACACGACTTCGGTGGTGTGCTTGAGCCCCGCTACATTGTCGGCGCGGAATCACTTGACCAGTGAGCTATTACGCACTCTTTCAAGGATGGCTGCTTCTAAGCCAACCTCCTGGTTGTCTCTGCGACTCCACATCCTTTCCCACTTAGCACACGCTTAGGGACCTTAGTCGGTGTTCTGGGCTGTTTCCCTCTCGACCATGGAGCTTATCCCCCACAGTCTCACTGCCACGCTCTCACTTACCGGCATTCGGAGTTTGGCTAAGGTCAGTAACCCGTTGAGGCCCATCGCCTATCCAGTGCTCTACCTCCGGCAAGAAACACGTGACGCTGCACCTAAATGCATTTCGGGGAGAACCAGCTATCACGGAGTTTGATTGGCCTTTCACCCCTAACCACAGGTCATCCCCCAGGTTTTCAACCCTGGTGGGTTCGGTCCTCCACACGGTCTTACCCGCGCTTCAACCTGCCCATGGCTAGATCACTCCGCTTCGGGTCTTGGGCGTGCAACTAGGGTCGCCCTATTCGGACTCGCTTTCGCTACGGCTACCCCACACGGGTTAACCTCGCTACACACCGCAAACTCGCAGGCTCATTCTTCAAAAGGCACGCAGTCACGAGACAGATGGGCAAGCCCACTGTCCGACGCTCCCACGGCTTGTAGGCACACGGTTTCAGGTACTATTTCACTCCGCTCCCGCGGTACTTTTCACCATTCCCTCACGGTACTATCCGCTATCGGTCACTAGGGAATATTTAGGCTTAGCGGGTGGTCCCGCCAGATTCACACGGGATTTCTCGGGCCCCGTGCTACTTGGGAGAAGCTCAAGCAAGCCGTACAGATTTCGTCTACGGGGGTCTTACCCTCTACGCCGGACCTTTCGCATGTCCTTCGACTACCCATACGGTTTCTGACTCGCCGACCGGCCGGCAGACCGATCAAGAACTTTCCCACGACCCCGCACTGGCAACCCCTGCCGGGTATCACACCAGAACGGTTTAGCCTCATCCGGTTTCGCTCGCCACTACTCCCGGAATCACGGTTGTTTTCTCTTCCTGAGGGTACTGAGATGTTTCACTTCCCCTCGTTCCCTCCACACACCCTATGTGTTCAGGTGCGGGTGACAGCCCATGACGACTGCCGGGTTCCCCCATTCGGAAACCCCCGGATCAAAGCCTGGTTGACGGCTCCCCGGGGACTATCGCGGCCTCCCACGTCCTTCATCGGTTCCTAGTGCCAAGGCATCCACCGTGCGCCCTTAAAAACTTGGCCACAGATGCTCGCGTCCACTGTGCAGTTCTCAAACAACGACCAGTCACCCACCCTCAGACCCTCAACTGAGGACCCTCGAGTAGGACCGGCATCTCTGAAGCAACAACCACCGAAGTGGCCGTTCCCTCAGGACCCAACAACGTGCCCGACACACCCGACCGATAACCCGCCTTCCACGCCCCGAAGGACAGTACTAACGGAACCAACCGTGTGTGCCGAATAGTCAACGTTCCACCCATGAGCAACCGTGCGAGACATTCGCTCGCATCCGGCTATGTGCTCCTTAGAAAGGAGGTGATCCAGCCGCACCTTCCGGTACGGCTACCTTGTTACGACTTCGTCCCAATCGCTGGTCCCACCTTCGACGGCTCCCTCCCAAGGGTTAGGCCACCGGCTTCGGGTGTTACCGACTTTCGTGACGTGACGGGCGGTGTGTACAAGGCCCGGGAACGTATTCACCGCAGCATGCTGATCTGCGATTACTAGCAACTCCAACTTCATGGGGTCGAGTTGCAGACCCCAATCCGAACTGAGGCCGGCTTTTTGGGATTCGCTCCGCCTCGCGGCATCGCAGCCCTTTGTACCGACCATTGTAGCACGTGTGCAGCCCAAGACATAAGGGGCATGATGATTTGACGTCGTCCCCACCTTCCTCCGAGTTGACCCCGGCAGTCTCCTGTGAGTCCCCATCACCCCGAAAGGCATGCTGGCAACACAGAACAAGGGTTGCGCTCGTTGCGGGACTTAACCCAACATCTCACGACACGAGCTGACGACAACCATGCACCACCTGTATACCGACCACAAGGGGGCGACCATCTCTGGCCGTTTCCGGTATATGTCAAGCCTTGGTAAGGTTCTTCGCGTTGCGTCGAATTAAGCCACATGCTCCGCTGCTTGTGCGGGCCCCCGTCAATTCCTTTGAGTTTTAGCCTTGCGGCCGTACTCCCCAGGCGGGGAACTTAATGCGTTAGCTGCGGCACCGACGACGTGGAATGTCGCCAACACCTAGTTCCCACCGTTTACGGCGTGGACTACCAGGGTATCTAATCCTGTTCGCTCCCCACGCTTTCGCTCCTCAGCGTCAGTAATGGCCCAGAGATCCGCCTTCGCCACCGGTGTTCCTCCTGATATCTGCGCATTTCACCGCTACACCAGGAATTCCGATCTCCCCTACCACACTCTAGCCTGCCCGTATCGAATGCAGACCCGAGGTTAAGCCTCGGGCTTTCACATCCGACGTGACAAGCCGCCTACGAGCTCTTTACGCCCAATAATTCCGGACAACGCTCGCACCCTACGTATTACCGCGGCTGCTGGCACGTAGTTAGCCGGTGCTTCTTCTGCAGGTACCGTCACTTGCGCTTCTTCCCTGCTGAAAGAGGTTTACGACCCGAAGGCCTTCATCCCTCACGCGGCGTCGCTGCATCAGGCTTTCGCCCATTGTGCAATATTCCCCACTGCTGCCTCCCGTAGGAGTCTGGGCCGTGTCTCAGTCCCAGTGTGGCCGGTCGCCCTCTCAGGCCGGCTACCCGTCGTCGCCTTGGTAGGCCATTACCCCACCAACAAGCTGATAGGCCGCGGGATCATCCTGCACCGCCGGAGCTTTCCACCAACCCCCATGCGGAGGAAGGTCATATCCGGTATTAGACCTCGTTTCCAAGGCTTGTCCCAGAGTGCAGGGCAGATTTCCCACGTGTTACTCACCCGTTCGCCACTAATCCACCCGAAGGCTTCATCGTTCGACTTGCATGTGTTAAGCACGCCGCCAGCGTTCGTCCTGAGCCAGGATCAAACTCTCCGTGAATGTTTTCCGGATATCCGGTTCACACTCGCGTTGAGCGGCACGACAACCACCGGAATAGGCGGCCCCGTGCACTGCGTCCTCGCTGTGTTTTATTACTAAAGGAATCTCCAACCCGGAACGCCGAAACGATCCAGGCCGGGGATGTCAACATATCTGGCGTTGACTTTTGGCACGCTGTTGAGTTCTCAAGGAACGGACGCTTCCTTCAAGCCGCTCTCGCAAGCTCTCCGGGCGCTTCGTTCTTTCGTGTTTCAAGCTTATCAGACGTTTTCCGCTCCGCTTTCCGGAGTTTCATTCATTCCGATTTACTCGGTGCCTTTCGGCGCTCCCGAACTCTATCAGAGTTATCGGAGCTGCTTTCTCGCTCGAAACTCTCGAAAAAGCGCGCGCCGAACCGCTCATCTGATTCGGGGTTCCACCTGTGATCTCAGTCGGACCGGGCGAGCCGAGCGGCTCTCCCGTGTGTCCGTCCGTAACAGGCGGCTCGGACTACGTTAGGGCAACGAAAGGGCTCCGTCAAACACCGAGGGGCCGGATCTGACTCGATCCGGCCCCTCGGGTCCGTACTCACTGCTCAGCTGCGGTGCACTTTCAGCCAGTCGGGTTCAACTCGATGGCTGCCAGGTTGCGCTTGCCCCGGCGCAGCACGAGCCAGCGGCCGTGCAGCAGGTCGGTGGCGGCGGGGATGGTCTCCTCGTCGGTGACCTTGGCGTTGTTGAGGTAGGCGCCGCCTTCCTTCACCGTGCGGCGGGCGGCCGAACGGCTGGGGGCGAGACCGGCCTCGACCAGGAGGTCGACGACGGGGAGCAGCTCGGTGACGGTCGCCTTGGGGACCTCGGCGAGGGCGGCGGCCAGGGTGGCGGCCTCCAGTTCGGCGAGGTCGCCCTGGCCGAAGAGGGCCTTGGAAGCGGCGACGGCACGCTCGTACTGGTCCGCGCCGTGGAGCATCGTGGTGAGCTCCTCGGCAAGGGCGCGCTGGGCCAGCCGGGCCTGCGGACGGTCGATCGTCTCGCGCTCCAGCTCCTCGATCTCCTCCCGCGAGCGGAAGGAGAAGATCCGGAGGAAGTTGGGGACGTCCCGGTCGTCCATGTTCAGCCAGAACTGGTAGAACGCGTACGGGGTGGTCAGCTCCGGGTCGAGCCAGACCGTGCCGGTCTCCGTCTTGCCGAACTTGGTGCCGTCCGCCTTGACGATCAGCGGGGTCGCGACCAGGTGGACGGACTTGCCCTCGGCCTTGCGGATGAGGTCGCTGCCGGCCGTGAGGTTGCCCCACTGGTCGCTGCCGCCGGTCTGAAGGGTGCAGTTGTAGCGGCGGTTCAGCTCCAGGTAGTCCATGCCCTGGAGGATCTGGTAGCTGAACTCGGTGTAGCTGATGCCGGCGTCGGAGTTGAGCCGTCGGGCGACGGCCTCCTTGGCGATCATGTTGTTGACGCGGAAGTACTTGCCCACGTCACGCAGCAGGCCGATCGCCGACATGCCGGACGTCCAGTCCAGGTTGTTGACCATCCGGGCCGCGTACTCGCCCTCGAAGTCGAGGAGCTTCGAGATCTGGCCGCGGAGGCGGTCGACCCAGGCGGCGACCGTCTCGACGTCGTTGAGGACGCGCTCGGCGGTGGGCTTGGGGTCGCCGATCAGGCCGGTGGCTCCGCCGACCAGGCCGAGCGGGAAGTTACCGGCCAGCTGGAGGCGGCGCATGGTGAGGATCTGCACGAGGTTGCCCAGGTGCAGGCTCGGGGCCGTCGGGTCGAAGCCGCAATAGAACGTGACCGGGCCGTCCGCGAACGCCTTGCGCAGTGCGTCCTCGTCGGTGGACAGGGCGATCAGGCCTCGCCACCGCAGCTCGTCGACGATGTCCGTCACGGTCACGCTTCTCCTTCGGTCGGGCGCCAGGTGTTGTTCGGCGGCCCGGCCATCGGGCCCCTCGCCTGGACGACTCCAGCGTTCTAGAGAGTACGCGTTCGTGGCCAGCGAGTTTTCCGGTGGGCCGTCGGCGCTCCGGGAGGTCCCGGGGGGCGGGCGAAATTCCGTTGTTCCCGGGGGTGGTGGCGGTTCACAGTGGGTCGACGACCGCCGTCCGGGCGGGCGGGGTGGATCGAGGACGGCTGGGCCGTCGGGCACAGCCGCCGGGGAGGTGGCCGGGATGCGCAACACGCTGGTACTGAACGCGAGCTACGAGCCGCTGACGACGGTGTCGCTCCAGCGGGCCGTGGTGCTCGTACTGCAGGACAAGGCCGTGGTCGAGCACGCGCACCCGATCCGGGTGGTGCGTGGCACGGGGGTGGCCGTACCGGTGCCTCGGGTGATCAGACTGACCCGGTACGTGCGGGTGCCGTTCCGACAACGGGCGCCGTGGTCGCGGCGTGGGGTGCTCGTCCGGGACCAGCACCTGTGCGCGTACTGCGGGCGGCGGGCCACCACCGTCGATCACCTTCAGCCGAAGTCGCGCGGCGGGGCGGACAGTTGGCTGAACACCGTGGCCGCGTGCGCCGAGGACAACCAGCGCAAGGCGGACCGGACTCCGGAGCAGGCCGGGATGCGGCTGCTCCGGCAGCCGTTCGAGCCGACTCCCGAGGCGACGTTGATGCTGGCGCTCGGGCTGCGCGGCGGCGAGGTCCGGGAGCTCGCCGCCTGGCTGCCTGCGGCGGCCTGACCGGCGGGTACGGGCCCGGAGTGTCCTAGCTCTTGGACTGGAAGGCGGTGGCGATGCCGAAGTTGGCCGAGTGATCGGGGACGACGACGAACTTGCCGCCGCCTGCCAGTACCCGGCCGGAGGTGAGCAGCGAGCCGGTGCCCTGGGGGTAGGCGCCGCCTGCCGTCTCCTGGCCGCCGGTGAGCGGGAAGCGGCTGAGGTGGGCGGGCTGGTCGAGGCGTTCGTCGACGGCCAGCAGGAGCGCGCCGTTGTCGAAGCCGACGGCGCGGGCCTTCCCCTTCTCAGTGGGCTGCGTCTTCCAGAGCGGCTTTCCGGTGGCCAGGTCGTACGCGGTGACCGACGTCGCGCTGCCGTCCGTCGGGGTGAGCGTGGTGACCATCGACTGGCCTTGGAAATACGCGTTCGGGACGGCGTCGAAGCTGCCCCGGGAGACGTCGAGGCGGCCGGCCGGGGTGGAGAGCGGGATCTCGGCGGCCGGGTCTCCGGCAGCGCCCCAGGCGAACACCTTGTCGTCGGTGGGCTTGTCGCCGGTGGTGAGGACGGCGGCGGGCTCGGCCGAGAGCACCGTGACGGTCTTCGGCTGGTTGTTGAGCCCGCGCCACCACTTGACCTTGCCGTCGCCGGCGTTCAGCGCGACGGCCTGGTCGACGGGGGCGCTGTCGGCGCAGCTGCTGTGCAGCAGGACGGTGGCGCCGCTCGCGCTGCCGGAGAGGGTGCAGTACTTGCCCTGGCCGGCGTACTGCCAGGAGTCCTTGCCGTCGGCGGCGGCCCAGGCCGAGACCTTGTCGTCGCCGACCGCGATCACCGAGGTGTCGGTGACGGAGACGTGCGCGGCGTAGTTCTCCTTGGCGTCGGAGAGCGTCTTCGTCCAGCTGGTCTTGCCGGTCTTGGTGTCGACGGCGGCCAGCAGGTTGCACGGGCTCTTGGGGTCGGCCTGGGGCCGGAACAGGGCTGCGCCGAGCCCGGCGGAGCTGACGGTGGGTGAGAGACCGCAGGCGACCGCGCCGGGGGCGGGGGGCGCGACCGTCCAAGTGGGCTTGCCGTCGGCCAGGGCGTAGGCGTGCACGCCGGTGGTGTCGGCGCGGACCACGGCCTCGGCGAGCAGCCAACTGCCGACCAGGCTGTCGTCGGCACCGGCCGGGGCAGCAGCGGCGGGCTGGGCGGTCCAGGCCTTGGCGTGGGCGACGGCGAAGCCGGGGGCGGCTGCGGTCGAGTCGCCGGGGGCGGGGCTGCTGCCGTCGTCGCTGGTGACCAGGACTCCGGCCGTGACGAGGACGGCGAGCGCGGCGGCGCCGGCTCCGGCGCGGATCGCGAGGGCGCGGCGGCTGGGGGCGTGGTCGGCGGAGATCACCGCGTCGGCGGCGGCCTTCGCACGCTCGACCAGGCCGGGACGGGCGGCGGGCTCACCGTCTGCCTCGGGGTCGGCCTCAGGGGCGACGGCAGCCTTGGGCACGGGGTCGGTCGCAGCGGCAAAAGGCGCGGGCGCGACGGGCGCGGAGGCGAAGGGATCCGCAGCGGGAGGCGTCTGACCGAACGGGTCGACGGCGGGCTCGCCGGAGCCGTACGGGGCGTAGTAGCCGTCGGCGCCGGGCGGGGTGTAGTAGCCGTCGGCGCCGGGCGGTGCGTAGAGCTGGTGCTGCTGCTCGGTCTCCGGGTACGCGGGGTAGTAGCCCTCGGGTGCGTAGCCCTGGTAGGCGTCGGGCTCGCGCTGCTCAGGGAAGCCGGGCTGGACGGGCTGGGCGGACTGCCACTGGCCCTGGCCCTGGTCGGGGGTGCCCCACTGCTGCTGGTCGGGGCCCGGGTAGGGCTGCTGCTGCCCGTCGGCCCACGGGTCGGCCCCCTGGCCCTGCTGCTGGGGGTACCAGGGCTGCTGGTAGTCGTACCCGACGGGCTCCTGCCCGGCGGTGCCGGAGTGCTCCTGAGCCATGCGTTCCGTCCGTCCAGACTGCTTGCTGCGGCTGCCAGCATCTCACGAGCGGCAGGGCGGCCCGGCCGGATCGGGACCGGCCGGGCACTGGTCGGACGCTGAGCGGGCGTCAGGAGACGGTGCTCAGGGCCTCGTCGATCCGGGCGGCGAGGGTGAGGTCGAGGCTGGTCAGGCCGCCTGCGCTGTGGGTGGAGAGGACGAACCGCAGCGTCCGCCAGCGGATGTCGATGTCCGGGTGGTGGTCGAGTTGCTCGGCGGTCACGGCGACGGCGTCGACCACCCGGATCGCGGTGGGGAAGCTCGCCGTCTCGGCGGTGCGGGTGAGGCTGTCGCCTTCCCGGGTCCACTCGGGGAGGGCGGTGAGGCCGGTGGCGATCTCGTCCTCGGTCAGGCGGGGTGGGCGGCTCATCGGGCGGTCTCCTCAGGCGCTGGCCCGGCGGGGTCGGGTCACGAGCTCGCCGCCGCAGTTGGGGCAGCCGTGCGCCATCGCGCTGGTGCACGCCGGGCAGAAGGTGCACTCGTACGAGCATATGAAGGCGGGGCCGTCGGCGGTCAGCGACACCTCGCACCGCTCGCAGATCTCGCGCATTTCCAGGGCCATGGGTACTCCTCAGCGGGTCAGGCGATGAGCATGCGGGTGACGGCGACCAGGCCGACGACCACGATGATGCCGCGCAGGGCGGGGGCCGGCAGGCGGCGGCCGACGCGGGAGCCGACCTGGCCGCCGATCACCGAACCGACGGCGATGAGCAGCACGGCCGTCCAGTCGACGGTGGAGACGAAGATGAAGAAGACGGCGGCGACGGCGTTGACGATCAGCGCGAGGACGTTCTTCGCCGCGTTGATCCGCAGCATCGTCTCCTGGAGCAGGATGCCCATCATGGCGATCATCAGCACGCCCTGGGCGGCGCCGAAGTAGCCGCCGTAGACGCCGGCCAGGAAGAGACCGGCGAGCAGCAGCGGCCCGGCCTGGGTGGGGCCCTCCGCGTCGCCGCGCCGGGCGGCCATCGCGCGGGCGACCCGGGGCTGGATCACCACCAGCACGAGGGCGAGCAGGATGAGCACGGGGACGATCGTGTCGAAGGCCTTGCTGGGCAGCTTGACCAGTAGGTACGCGCCGAGCAGCCCGCCGAGCAGCGAGGCGGTGCCCATCCTGAGCAGGCGGCGGCCCTGGCCGACGAGTTCGCGGCGGTAGCCGATGGCGCCGCTGACGGTGCCGGGGACGAGGCCGATGGTGTTGGAGACGTTGGCCGTGACGGAGGGCAGGCCGAAGGCGAGCAGCACGGGGAAGGTGATCAGGGTGCCGGAGCCGACGACCGCGTTGATGCTGCCCGCGCCGACGCCTGCGAGCAGGACGAGGAAGCCCTCCCAGAACGTCATGTGCTTTCCCCTCCCAGACTGCTGTCGCCAATGCCGATCATGCAGCAGCCCTGCGGGCGGTGGCTAGGGGGTTCCAGGATGCGGATGACCGAAAACCGACGGTGTCCGGACACGGCTCAGGGGCGCGGTTGCCCGCGCCCCTGACTGTGCCGCTCCTGACTGTGAGGCCCTGGCTGTGCGCCGGTGCTACTCCGGGTCGATCGTGGGGTACTGGCGGGTGGGCTCGACGCGCGGGCGGGCCGTGCCCTCGGTCGGCGGGGTGAGCGGCTTGTCGACCGTGACCGGGGTGACTGCCGGGGCGGCGGGCGGGGCGCTGGGGGTGGGAGCGCCGCCGGTCAGGCCGGTGAAGGCGCCGCCGAGGCCCTTGAGGGCGTCGCCGACCTCGCTCGGGATGATCCAGAGCTTGTTGGAGTCGCCCTTGGCCAGCTCGGGCAGGGTCTGGAGGTACTGGTAGGCGAGCAGCTTCTGGTCGGCGTTGCCGTCGTGGATCGCCTCGAAGACCGTGCGGATCGCGGCTGCCTCACCGTCGGCGCGGAGCACCGCGGCCTGGGCCTCACCCTCGGCGGTGAGCACCGCCGCCTGCTTGTCACCCTCGGCACGCAGGATGGCGGCCTGCCGGGCGCCCTCGGCGGTGAGGATCGCGGCGCGCTTGTCACGGTCGGCGCGCATCTGCTTCTCCATCGAGTCCTGGATGGAGGTCGGCGGCTCGATCGCCTTGAGCTCGACGCGGTTGACGCGGATGCCCCACTTGCCCGTCGCCTCGTCCAGCACGCCGCGCAGACCGGCGTTGATGACCTCGCGGGAAGTCAGGGTCGACTCCAGGTCCATCGAGCCGATGATGTTGCGCAGCGTGGTGACGGTGAGCTGCTCGATCGCCTGGATGTAGCTGGCGACCTCGTACGTCGCGGCCCGTGCATCGGTCACCTGGTAGTAGATGACGGTGTCGATGTTGACCACCAGGTTGTCCTGGGTGATCACCGGTTGCGGCGGGAAGGGCACGACCTGCTCGCGCAGGTCGATGCGATTGCGCACGGTGTCGATGAACGGCACCACGATGTTCAGACCAGCGCTGAGGGTGCGGGTGTAACGGCCGAAGCGCTCCACGATCGCGGCGCTGGCCTGTGGGATCACCTGGATCGTCTTGATCAGTGCGATGAAGGCCACCACGACCAGGACGACCAGCACGATGAGGACGGGTTCCACGGACTTCTCCCCTAAACAGACCTATAGACCTGGACAGATGCTGGACGGACCTAGACGACCAGGGCGGTTGCGCCCTGGATTTCCACCACGTCGACCTGCTGCCCCGGCTCGTACACACTGCCGGGGTTCAGCGCGCGGGCCGACCAGATCTCGCCGTTCAGCTTGATCCGCCCGCCCTCGCCGTCGACCTGTTCCTGCACGACTGCGGTGGCGCCCTTGAGCGCCTCGATGCCCATCTTCACCGCCGGGCCCTGCCGCAGTTGCCGGTACGCGATCGGCCGGACGAACACCAGCAGCGCGACGGAGACGCCGACGAACACCAGGAACTGCGGCACCACGCCCACCCCGAGCCCGGCGGCGAGCGCCGCGGCACCGGCTCCGAGGGCGAACATGGCGAATTCCGGCATGGCCGTGAGCACCAGCGGTACGCCGAGCGCTATGGCGACCAGAAGCCACCAGATCCAGCTGTCCACAGATCCATCCTAGGGAGCAGGAGACTCTCGCGGCTGTAAGTTCCCGCAGGTGGACGGGCGGAAACCGGCCGTGCGTACGACTGCGGGGAGTTCAGGCGTTTCAGGCCGTTCAGCCGAGCGGCAGGCCCTGCGCCGACCAGCGGTCGCCGTGGCGCTCCAGGGTGAGCGGGAGGCCGAAGCAGAGCGAGAGGTTGCGGGCGGTCAGCTCCGTGTCGATCGGGCCCGCCGTGAGCACCTTGCCCTGGCGGATCATCAGGACGTGGGTGAAGCCGGGGGCGATCTCCTCGACGTGGTGGGTCACCATCGCCATCGCGGGGGCGTACGCGTCCTGGGCGAGCGCGCCGAGGCGGCGGACGAGGTCCTCGCGGCCGCCGAGGTCGAGACCGGCGGCCGGCTCGTCGAGCAGCAGCAGCTCGGGGTCGGTCATCAGCGCGCGGGCGATCAGGACGCGCTTGCGCTCGCCCTCGGAGAGGGTGCCGAACTTGCGGTCGGTGTAGCCGGCCATGCCGAGGCGGTCGAGCAGCGCGAGGGCGCGGCTCTCGTCCGTGCTCTCGTACTGCTCGCGCCAGGTCGCCGTCATGCCGTACGCGGCGGTGAGCACCGTCTGCAGCACGGTCTGGTCGGCGGGCAGCTTGTCGATCATCGAGGCACCGGCCAGGCCGATCCGCGAGCGAAGCTCGAAGACGTCCACCGAGCCGAGCTTCTCGCCGAGCACCACGGCCTGGCCGGTGCTCGGGAAGAGGTAGGTGGCGGCGACCTGGAGCAGCGTCGTCTTGCCCGCGCCGTTCGGGCCGAGGATCACCCAGCGCTCGCCCTCGGAGATCGACCAGGAGACCTGGTCGACAAGCGCGCGCCCCTCCCGGACCACGGTTACGTCCACCAGCTCCAGCACGTCGCTCATGCCTACGCCTTCCCCAATGCAGAATTCGGCCGTCCGAGGTGCAGCGCGCGGGTCCTCGGGGTGCGGTCCACTCGTGTCGACTAGTCGGTGCGGGCGGGCAGCCTACTCCCGCCGCCGGGTAAGGCCAGGGAGGGGTGCGCCGCTCGCAGCACAGGGCAAACCTACGCCACGCGGATGGGCGAGTTTTCCGTAGGCTGGCCGGATGCCTGCTTCTCCTGCTGCCGACCTCTTCGAAGAGCCCCGCTCGGGGCGGCTGACCGCCTGGGGCAACTCCCTGCTGCGCGGCTTCAGCCCGCCGGACAACGCCGCCCTCGCCGTCCAGGGCGAGGACGAGCCGCACCGCGTCACCGGCCTGCCCGGCGACGCCGACGGCGACCTGCACGGGCTCACCTGGGCACTCGGGCGGCTGCGCACCCTGGGCGTGACCGGCCTGCGGCTCGCCCTCCCCTCCCCCGGCCACCCGCTCGGCCTGACCGGGCCCGCCCTGTTCAACACCACCGCGATGGACGCCGGGGAGGCCGTGCTCACCGTCGGCCTGCCGCTCGGGCTCATCCCCGAGACGGAGGTCTACGGCCCGGCCGGAGACCAGGGCGTCCGGGTGCTCTGGCGCTGCTCGACCGTGACCGACGGCCCGTCGGCCGACGTGGCGTCACTGGACGAGGCCGAGTGGAGCCTTGCGGACGGGCTGCGCGAGGCCACCCTGCTGCTCGCCAAGCTGGACGTCGCCGGGGCCGGGCCCCAGGCCCTGCGGGCGCTGGACGCGTACCGCCGCCGGGGCCACAGCGAGCCGCTGGCACCGGGGTACTCCGGGCGTGCGGTGCGGGTGCTGGAGTCCGCACGGCAGATCTCGGCACTTCTTGGCATTGCCCTGGAAGGCCACGGCGCGGCGGTCAGCGCCGGCGAGATGGCCGCCCGGCGGGACGCCCTCACCCCCCTGCTGCGGACCGCCCGGCGGGCGCAGGTGGCGGCGTACAACTCGCTGGTCGAC
Organism: Kitasatospora sp. McL0602; assembly: GCF_052076145.1. NCBI lineage: Bacteria > Bacillati > Actinomycetota > Actinomycetes > Kitasatosporales > Streptomycetaceae > Kitasatospora > Kitasatospora sp. McL0602. Next base: position 1,638,122 of record NZ_CP197246.1, read on the forward strand.
GAGCCGAGGCCCTGAGCGAGCTGCGGCCCTGAGCTGCTACGCCTCGCCGTTGCGGACGGCCCAGAGGGCGGCCTGGGTGCGGTCGGAGAGGTCGAGCTTCATCAGGATGTTGGAGACGTGGGTCTTCACCGTCTTCTCCGAGAGGTGCAGACTGCGGGCGATCTCGCGGTTGGAGCGGCCGTCGGCGATGTGGCCGAGGACTTCGCGCTCGCGCTCGGTGAGGGTGCCGCCGCGGCCCTGCGGGGCGCGGGGGGCGTCGTCGGCGAGCAGGGCCTCGGCCAGCTCGGGCTGCAGCAGGACGTGGCCGGCGTGGACGGAGCGGATCGCGCCGGCCAGGGCCTCCGGGTCGACGTCCTTGTAGACGTACCCGGCGGCGCCCGCCCGCAGGGCCGGGACCATCGTGCGGTGCTCGGTGAAGCTGGTGACGATCAGGATGCGGGCCCGGCTGCCCTGCTCCTTGAGGTGCTTGAGGGCCTCGATGCCGTCCATGCCGGGCATCTTCAGGTCCATCAGGACGACGTCGGGGAGCAGCTCCTGGGCCTTGGCGACGCCCTCGGCGCCGTCGGCGGCCTCGCCCACCACCTCGATGTCGTCCTGGACCTCGAGGAAGGTGCGCAGGCCCCGCCGGACGACCTGGTGGTCGTCCACCAGCAGGACGCGGATCGGTGACGCGGTGTCAGGCACCGGGGACCTCCAGTTCGACGACGGTCCCCTGGCCCGGGGACGATTCCAGCTGAAGCCTGCCACCGACGGCCGCCGCGCGGTCGCGCATCGAGACCAGGCCGAGGTGGCGCCCGGCGCGGCGGACGGACTCCGGGTCGAAGCCGCGGCCGTCGTCGGCGACGCGCAGCAGGGCGCCGCGGCCGCAGGCGCCGGTCAGGGTGACGTCGACCTGCTCGGCGCCGGAGTGGCGCAGCGCGTTGTGCAGGGCCTCCTGAGCGACCCGCAGGACGGCGGCCTCCTGGGCGGGCGGGAGGGTGCGGACGCCCTGGGTGGTGAAGCTGACCTGGGCGGAGTGCGCGCGGTCGAGCACCTGGACCTGGGAGGCGAGGGTGGCGACCAGGCCGTCCTCGTCCAGGGCGGCGGGGCGCAGCTCGATCACGACGGTGCGGAGTTCGTCGGCGGCCTCGGCGGCGAGGCGGGCGACCTCGGCGAGTTCGGCGCGGGCGCGGGCCGGGTCGCGGTCGACCAGGGTCGCGGCGGCCTTGGCGGTGAGGCGCAGCGAGAACAGCTTCTGCGAGACGGCGTCGTGCAGGTCGTGGGCGATCCTGGCCCGCTCGCCGGCCAGGGTGAGTTCGCGGCTGCGTTCGTAGAGCCGGGCGTTGCCGAGGGCGAGGGCGGCGTGCGATGCGAGGATGCGCAGCAGCTCCTCGTCGTGGGCGGTGAAGCCGCCGTCCTTGTTGGCCAGGAAGACGGCACCGAGGATCTCGGGGCCGTCGACGATGGGCATCCCGAGGAAGTCCTTCATGTCGGGGTGCGCCTCGGGCCAGCCCTCGAAGGCGGGGGCCTGGCGGACGTCGGCCAGCCGGGTGGGGGTGAGTTCGTGCAGCATCGTGGCGAGGACGCCGTGCTGGCGGGGCAGCGGGCCGATCGCCTTCCACTGCTCGTCGGTGACGCCGTCGACGACGAACTGGGCGAAGCCGCCGTGGTCGTCGGGCACCCCGAGAGCGGCGTACTCGGCACCGAGCAGCGTCCGGGCGGAGGCGGTGATCCGGCGGAGCACCTCGCGGACTTCGAGATGGCGGCTCATGTCGAGGACGGCGGCGCTGACGGCCTCGATGCTGCTCAGGCTCTGGTCACGGGGCTGCTGTTCGCTCGGCATGGCCTCACGCTACCGCTGCACCCACCGCCGGAACGTCGGCCTCCGGCCCGGACGGGCCCAGGCCCATGGACCTAGGACCACGCAGCCTCACGCAACTGGCCAGCCCACGAGCCGGCGGCGGTCAGCCGCGCTGCATGACTTCGGGCTCGTGGCGGCGCTGGAGGCGTTGGACGAGGAAGGCGAGGGCGGTGGAGAGGGCGACGAGGGCGAGCCAGTTGACGGTCAGGTGGACGACGGAGTGCTCCCAGAGGGCGTCGAGTTGGCGGCCGTGGCTGTCGACCGGGGAGAGGTGGGCGAGGTCGAGGGTGTTGCCGCTGGCGGCGACGCCCCAGCGGGCGGGCATCAGCCAGGCGAGCTGTTCGAGGCCGGGCTTGTGGAAGAGCTGGAAGATCGCGCCGGTGAAGACCATCTGGACGATGGCGAACATGACCAGCAGCGGCATGGTCTTCTCGGCGGTCTTCACCAGCGCGGAGATGACCAGGCCGACCATCATCGAGGTGAAGCTGAGCAGCACGACGCCGACGGCCATCTCGACCCCCGGCGCCCCCGTGATCAGCAGCCCGTGCGCGGGGAGGGTCCGGAGGCCGAAGCCGATCGCCGAGATCACCGCGCCCTGGAGCAGGCTGACGCCGCCGAGCACGATGATCTTCGACATCAGGTACGCGGACCGGGAGAGCCCGGTGGCGCGTTCCCGTTCGTAGATGGCCCGTTCCTTGATCAGCTCGCGGACGGAGTTGGCGGAGCCGGAGAGGCAGGCCCCGAAGGCCAGCACCAGCAGGATCATCCGGGCGATGTCGTTGCGGCCGCTGTCCTCGCAGGCGGCGAGCCCGCAGTCGTCGGGGATGACCGCGCTGACGACGCCGAGCACGAGCGGCAGCAGCAGCGAGAGCGCGATGAACCCCCGGTCGGAGGCGATCACCGACAGGTAGCGGCGGATCAGCGTCCACAGCTGGGAGCCCCAGCTCTGCGGCTTCGGGCGGCTGCTCTGCTCGCGGGCGATGGCGGGCGACTGCGCGGCGACGGAGTCGACGTCCGCCGAGTACTGCTGGTAGTGCACCGAGCCCCGGTAGCGCCCGGCCCAGTCGTGGTCGGGGAAGTTCTCGAAGGCCTGGAAGACGTCGGCCCAGCTCTCGTAGCCGAAGAAGTGCAGGGCCTCCGCCGGCGGCCCGAAGTACGCCACCGAGCCGCCCGGCGCCATCACCAGCAGGCGGTCGCAGAGGGCGAGTTCGGCGACGGAGTGGGTGACGACGAGGACGGTGCGGCCGTCGTCGGCGAGGCCGCGCAGGGTCTGCATGACCTCGCGGTCCATGCCCGGGTCGAGGCCGGAGGTGGGCTCGTCCAGGAAGATCAGCGAGGGCTTGGTCAGCAGCTCCAGGGCGACCGAGACGCGCTTCTGCTGGCCGCCGGAGAGCGCGGTGATCCGGTTGTCGGCGCGCCGGTCCAGCCGCAGCTCGCGCAGCACCTCGTCGATCCGGCGCTCGCGCTCGGCGGGCTCCGTGTCGCCGGGGAAGCGCAGCCGGGCCGCGTACTTGAGGCCGCTGCGGACGGTCAGCTCCTTGTGCAGGATCTCCGACTGCGGGACGAGCCCGATCCGGGAGCGCAGCTCGGCGAACTGCTTGTAGAGGTTGCGGCCGTCGTAGAGGACGTCGCCGCGGTCGGCCGGGCGGTAGCCGGTGAGGGCGCGCAGCAGGGTGGACTTGCCGGAGCCGGACGGGCCGATCACCGCGACCAGGGACTTCTCGGGGACGGTGAAGCTGACGTCGTTCAGCAGCACCTTCTTCCCGCCCTTGTGCTCGACCTCGACGGTGAGGTGGCGGGCCGAGAAGGTGACGGCGCCGGTGTCGACGAACTCCTGGAGCTGGTCGCCGACCAGCTGGAAGGTCGAGTGGCCGATGGTCAGCCGGTCGAGCTGGCCGACCAGCTGACGCTGCACCGGCTGGCCGTTCAGGTAGACGCCGTTGTGGCTGCCGAGGTCGACGATCTCGTACCGGCCGTCGGTCAGGTGGCGCAGCTCGGCGTGGTGGCGGGAGACCTGGAGGTCGGAGACGACGATGTCGTTGTCGAGGGCGCGGCCGATCCGCAGCACCCGCATCGCGGGCGTGAGGTTGCGGATCATCGTGGGCGCCGGGCGGCTCGGGACGGCGGCCGCCGGGCGGGGGGCGGGGATGCCGGGGCCCAGCCGGGTGGCCGCGTCGAACCAGTCCTCGGTCACCGCCGCGGCCACGACGGCGGCCGAGACCACCACGGGGGCGGAGAAGGCGAGCCGGGGCCCGTTCTGCGCGTTGCCGAGGTGCAGCACCGTGCCGGGCTTGATGACGGCCTGCCGGGTGCGGCTCTTCCCGTCGTACGTGCCGTTGGTGCTGCCGTGGTCCTCCAGCTGCCAGCGGTTGCCCGTGCAGCTGATGGTGGCGTGCCGCCAGGAGACCCGGGCGTCCTCGAACCGGAAGTCCGAGCCGGGGTCACGCCCGAGGGTGTAGGAGCGCTCCGGATCGAGTGTCCGCTGCTGCCCGTTGATGTCCACTACCAGTTGCGGCACTGTCCGCCCGCCCGCTCTCCGGTCCCCCGGCTGATCCGCTCTCCGACAGTGGGGCATCATTCCAGCCGGGCGCCGGTGGGTGAAAGTCGGCCCGCCGGGTTGTGACCGAGCTGGTAGGCGGCGTGGTGGACGCGTCCAGGGGGCGGACGGGTGCTCGGCCCGGGGCCGACCGCCCGGTAGCGTGGGTGACACCATGAACGCTATGTCTGCGGCCGCTGAGCCCGCCCCCGCCGACCAGCCCCGGAGCTTTGACGACGAGCGCACGCTGCTGGTCAAGGTGTTCGGCAAGGACCGTCCCGGTATCACCACCGGCCTGTTCGCCACCCTCGGCGAGTTCGGGGTCGAGGTGATCGACATCGAGCAGCTCGTCACCCGTGGCCGGATAACGCTCTGCGCACTCGTCACTCCCCCGGCCGGCGGCTCGGCCGACGCGGAGGGCGCGCTGCGGGTCACAGTGCACCGCTGGGCCGAGGAGCAGCGCCTCCAGGCCGAGATCATCTCCGGTACGGGCGACAACCGCCCGCGCCGCGAGGGCCGTTCGCACGTCACTGTGCTCGGCCACCCGCTGACGGCCACTGCCGTCTCGGCGCTGACCGCCCGGATCACCGAGGCGGGCGGCAACATCGACCGCGTGTTCCGGCTGGCCAAGTACCCGGTGGTCGCCGTCGAGCTGGCCGTGTCGGGTGTCGCGACCGAGCGGCTGCGCACCGAGCTGGTCGCCGAGGCGACCGCGCAGCGGGTCGACATCGCGGTGGTCGAGGCCGGTCTGCACCGCCGGGCCAAGCGCCTGGTCGTGATGGACGTCGACTCGACGCTGATCCAGGACGAGGTGATCGAGCTCTTCGCGGCCCATGCGGGCTGCGAGCAGAAGGTCGCCGAGGTGACGGCCGCCGCGATGCGGGGCGAGCTGGACTTCGCCGAGTCGCTGCGGGCCCGCGTCGCCCTGCTGGCCGGGCTGGACGCCTCCGTGACTGAGAAGGTCCGCGCGGAGGTCCAGTACACGCCGGGGGCACGCACCCTGATCCGTACGCTCCAGCGGCTCGGCTACCAGGTGGCGATCGTCTCGGGCGGCTTCACCCAGGTCACCGACCACCTGGTCGAGCAGCTGGGGCTGGACTTCGCCGCCGCCAACACCCTGGAGGTGGTGGACGGCAGGTTCACCGGCCGGGTGACGGGCGAGATCGTCGACCGGGCGGGCAAGGCGCGGTGGCTGCGGCGCTTCGCCGAGCAGGCGAAGGTCCCGCTGGAGCAGACGGTCGCGATCGGCGACGGCGCCAACGACCTCGACATGCTCAACGCCGCCGGGCTCGGCGTCGCCTTCAACGCGAAGCCGGTCGTCCGCGAGGCCGCCGACACGGCGGTGAACGTGCCGTTCCTCGACACCGTGCTCTACCTGCTCGGCATCACCCGCGAGGAGGTGGAGGCCGCCGACGCGCTCGACGGCACTCCGACCGAGTAGGAAACGAGCCCCGAGGAGCTATTCGTTCGGGGTGTGGAAGGCGTCGAGCTGGGCCCTGCCCGGCTCGACGTCCGTCCAGGAGCCGGTGAAGCTGAGAATCGCGATCGCGGCGGTGGGGAAGCCGCCGAAGCCGAGCCGCTTGAGGGCGTCCGGGTCACCCGCGTCGCCGGCCAGGACCTGGGTCAGGCCGAGCACGCCCGGGTTGTGGCCGACCAGCAGGAGGTCGGTGTACTCCGCCGGTGTCTCCTGGAGCACCGCGATGATCTCGCCGGGGCTGGCCTCGTAGACCCGCTCCTCGTAGACCGTCTTGTGCGGCCGCTCGGGCAGCTCGTGGACGGCCAGCTTCCAGGTCTCCCTGGTCCGCAGCGCGGTGGAGCAGAGCACGTAGTCGGGGTGGGCGCCGGAGTCGGCGAGCCACTGGCCCGCCTCCGGCGCCTGCTGCCGCCCACGGTCGGCCAACGGGCGCTCGTGGTCGGCGACCCCGTCGGGCCAGTCGGCCTTGGCGTGGCGGAGAACAATGATCCTTCGGGCAGTGTCGGCGCTCATACTCCCAGAGCTTTGCAGAAAAGCGGCCCGGAGGCGCGACGCCGGGGGTGTCACCACCCGCAGGAGTGGAGCTAGCCCATCGTCCCCGCGACGGAGGCGACGACGGCGACGACCACGACGACGATCCCGAAGAGGCCGAGCAGCTGGAGCAGCTTCTTCTGGCCGCCCTGGGGGTTTGGTTCGAGTACTGGCATGACGCCGAGTCTCCCACCCCAGGACGGCCGCCGGGGAGCCGGGGGTTATGCCTTGACCAGTTCTTGGGCCGGGGCCGGCCGGGCCTCGTCCTCGATGTGGCGGGCGCGGGCCGCGCGGACGCCGAAGGCGATCTGCGGGAGCAGCAGGAGGGCCAGAAAGCCGAGCGGGAGGTACCAGGCGCCGGTTGACTGGTAGAGGGTGCCGATCAGGATCGGGCCGGGGATGGAGATCAGGTAGCCGAGGCCCTGGGCGAAGGCGGAGAGCTGGGCGACGCCGCCGGGGGTGCGGGCGCGCAGGCCGATCATCGTGAGGGCCAGCGGGAAGGCGCACATCGACAGGCCGACCAGGGTGGCCCAGAGCCAGGGTGCGGCGGCGGCGCCGAAGGCCAGGCCGGTGTACCCGGCGATGCCGCACAGGGCCAGGACGACGACGAAGATCCGCTGGTCGCCGCGGCGGGCGGCGAGGTTCGGCAGGATGAACGAGGCGGGGACGCCGATCGCCATCACGTACGCCAGCAGGACGCCGGAGGTGCCGGCCGAGACGCCCGAGTCCTGGTAGATCTGCGGGAGCCAGCCCATCGTGCCGTACGCGCTGGTGGCCTGGAGGCCGAGGAAGGCGGCGAGGGCCCAGGCGGTGCGGCTGCGCAGGATGGGGAGCTTGGCGGTGGCCTGGGCGCCGGGGGCGGTGGGGCGTTCGCGCCGCAGCAGGGCGGTGACCAGCCAGAGCACCAGGGCGGCGGCGGCGAGCAGGCCCCAGACGCCGAGGCCGACCCGCCAGCTGCCACCGAGGGAGCTGGTGAGCGGCACTGTGACGGCGGCCGCGACGGCGGTGCCGGCCGAGAGGGCCATCGAGTAGAGGCCGATCATCGGGCCGACCTGGTCGGGGAAGTACCGCTTGATGACGACCGGGATGAGCACGTTGGAGACCGCGACACCGGCCAGCGCCAGCGCCGTGAGCAGCAGGAAGACCGCCGTGCCACCGGCGAAGGAACGGGCGACGACGCCGACGGCGATGGCGCCCATGCCGGCGGTGACCACCAGGACGGGCCCGACCCGGCGGGCCAGGGCCGGGGCGGTGAGGCCGAAGACCGCGAAGCAGAGCGAGGGCACGGCGGTGAGCAGCCCGGCGACGGTCGCGTTCATGCCGAGCCCGGCCCGGACCTGGTCGAGCAGCGGCCCGAGGCTGGTGACGACCGGGCGCAGGTTGAGCGCGGCGAAGGCGATCGCGAAGGCGAGCAGCCAGCCGAGGTGCTTGGCCCGGCGGGTGCGGGCGGCCTCGGTCGTGCGGGCGGCCTCGGTCGTGCGGGCGGCCTCGGTCGTGCGGTCGGCGGGTGCAGGGGTGACTGCTGTGCTGGTCTCTGGTGCGTTGATCTCTGCTGCGGTCGGCATAGCGGCCATCATAGAATGATGGGATGAATTAATGCACCCCGCTATCCTGAACACCTTCGACCTTCCAGGAGAGGGAGCCATGGCGCTGTCGACCACCCGTCGCACCCCGCTGTCCGATCAGGTGATCGCCCAGCTGCGGGCTCAGATCACCTCGGGCGAGTGGCCGGTCGGCTCGCGCATCCCCACCGAGTCCGCGCTGGTCGAGCAGCTGGGGGTGGCCCGGAACACCGTCCGGGAGGCCGTCCGGGCGCTCGCCCACAACGGGCTGCTGGACATCCGGCAGGGCTCGGGGACGTACGTGCTGGCGACCAGCGAGCTGGCCGGGGTGATGCACCGCCGGTTCGCCGACGCCGACCAGGAGCAGGTCGCCGAGCTGCGGGCGATGCTGGAGACGTCGGCCGCCGGGCTGGCGGCGGCCCGCCGGACGGACCGTGACCTGGAGCTGCTGGAGACGGCGCTGGCGCGGCGCGAGGCGGCCTGGCACTCGGGCGATCCGGAGGCGTTCGTCCAGGCCGACGCGGCGTTCCACCAGTCGGTGGTGGCCGCCGCCCACAACGACGTGATCTCGGCCGTCTACGCGGACCTGGGCGAGGTGCTCCGGGCCCACCTGCGGCACGACGTCGGCACCGAGCTGACCCCCGAGCGCTACCTCGGCCACGGCGGCATCCTGGACGCGATCCGGGCCCGGGACACGGCGAGCGCCTCCTACGAGGCCGGCAAGTCGATCGGCGCCTGCGGGCCCCGGGACAACTGACTGCACCAGCCAGGCAAGCAAGAGGGGCGCGGGGAACTGCGCGAAGCAGAAGGCGCGGCGCTGTTGCCTTCCGATTTCGCGCAGTTCCCCGCGCCCCTGGTGGTGCATGGTGCCCTAGCGGCACCGGCGGAGCCTGCGTCAGGCGCCGATCGCGTGCAGGCCGCCGTCGACGTGGACGATCTCGCCGGTCGTCTTCGGGAACCAGTCCGAGAGCAGGGCCACGACGCCACGGGCGGCGGGCTCCGGGTCGGAGACGTCCCACTTCAGCGGGGAGCGCTGGTTCCAGGCGTCGGCCAGCATGTCGAAGCCCGGGATGGACTTCGCGGCCATCGAGCCGATCGGGCCCGCCGAGACGAGGTTGCAGCGGATGTTGCGCTCGCCGAGGTCACGCGCGAGGTAGCGCGAGGTGGCCTCCAGCGCGGCCTTGGCCGGGCCCATCCAGTCGTACTTCGGCCAGGCGAACTGCGCGTCGAAGGTCAGGCCGACCACCGAGCCGCCGTCCGGCATCAGCGGGAGCAGCGCCGTGGTGAGCGACTTCAGCGAGAACGCCGAGACCTGCATGGCCGTCGCGACGGACTCCCACGGGGTGTGCAGGAAGTTGCCGCCCAGGGCGTCCTGCGGCGCGAAGCCGATGGAGTGGACGACGCCGTCCAGCGTCGGCAGGTGCTCGCGCACCTGGTCGGCGATGCCGGCCAGCTGCTCGTCGTTGGAGACGTCCAGCTCCAGCACCTTGACCGGGGCTGGGAGCTTCCTGGCGATCCGCTCGGTCAGGCTGGGCCGCGGGAAGGCGGTGAGGATGATCTCCGCCCCCTGCTCCTGCGCGAGCCGGGCGGTGTGGAAGGCGATCGACGACTCCAGGAGTACGCCGGTGACAAGAATGCGCTTGCCCTCGAGGATTCCGCTCATGCTCAGTGACCCATGCCCAATCCGCCGTCGACGGGAATGACGGCTCCGGTGATGTATGCGGCCGCGTCCGACGAGAGGAAGGTCACGGTGGACGCGATCTCGGCGGGGGCGGCGTACCGGCCGAGCGGCACGCTCGACACGATCTCCGCGCGGCGCTCGTCGCTGAGCACCGCGGTCATGTCGGTGTCCACGAAGCCGGGCGCGACCACGTTGACCGTGATGTTGCGGGAGCCGAGCTCGCGAGCCAGCGACCTGGCGAAACCTACCAGCCCGGCCTTGGAGGCAGCGTAGTTCGCCTGCCCGGCGGAACCCAGCAGACCCACCACGGAGGAGATCAGCACGATCCGACCCTTCCGGGCCCGGAGCATCTTGGCGGACGCCCGCTTGACCACCCGGAACGCACCCGTGAGGTTGGTGTCGAGCACCGAGGCGAAGTCGTCCTCGGACATCCGCAGCAGCAGCATGTCCTTGGTGATACCGGCGTTGGCGACGAGCACCTCGACCGGGCCGTGCGCGGCCTCGATCTCGGTGAAGGCGGCGTCGACCTGCGCGGTGTCGTTGATGTCGGCGCGGACGGCGATGACCTCGTACTTCGCCAGCTCGGCGGGGACCTCCCCCGAACGGCTGGTGATGGCGACCTTGTCGCCCGCCTCGGCGAAGGCCAGGGCGATCGCGAGGCCGATGCCCCGGTTACCTCCGGTGACGAGAACCGAGCGGCTCAACGATCCACCTCTCTCCTTGGTTGACGGCGGCCGTGGGGGGGTGAGCACGTCGAATGCCGACCTGGCCGCTTCTGTACGCGGCGCGCGCGTACGCAGTGTGACGCTATCGGTCCTGTCGATACGGCGGCTGGTCCAGCTCCGACAGGTCGCACCAGCGCGAACTGTCGTATCCCGACAATCGGTGCACCCACTGGCACGCTGGAGAAACGCACGGCGACGGACCGACCGGCCCGGGAACAACCGGCCGCCGGAGCCCGTTGCCTTCAGGGCCCTCGATGCGCGACGGTGTCGCACAGGGCGATGACGCCCACCCCGTGACGACGAGAGCGAAGAGGCGGATGAGCGAGCAACGACCCGGCGGACGGCGTACACGTCTTGCCCTGGCAGCCCTGACCGCGGCGGCGGCCGCCGGTGCGGCATGGACGCTGCGCGACGTGCCCGCCGCCTTCGGCCGACGCCCCGACGGGCGTTCGGCCCGGATCCGCAACTCCCCGCAGTACCGCGACGGCGTCTTCCACAACGCCCCCTCCGAGCTGGCCCGGCCCGCCGAGCACCCCGAGATCGACCGCTCCACCGTCCGCCGGATGCTGTTCGACCGCGAGGGCCGCACCCCCACCGCCCCGGTGCCCGTCGTCCGCCCCGGGCCGCCCGCCGGGCCCGCCGAGGGCGTCGAGATCGTCTGGTACGGCCACGCCTCCGCGCTGGTCGAGATCGAGGGCAGCCGGGTGCTGCTCGACCCGATCTGGAGCGACCGCTGCTCGCCCTCGGCCCACGTCGGGCCCAAGCGGCTGCACCCGGTGCCCGTCGAGCTGGAGGAGCTGCCGCAGGTCGACGCCGTGCTGATCTCGCACGACCACTACGACCACCTCGACATGGCGACGGTCAAGCGGCTCACCACCTCGCAGTCCGCGCCGTTCGCGGTGCCGCTCGGCATCGGTGGCCACCTGCGGCGCTGGGGCGTCCCCGAGCACCGGATCATCGAGCTCGACTGGGACGAGACCTGCACCCTGGGGGAGCTGACCCTCACCCTGACCTCGGCACACCACTTCTCCGGCCGCTCCACCACCCGCAACACCACCCTCTGGGGCTCCTGGGTGATCGCCGGGCCGACCCGCAAGGTCTACTACACCGGCGACTCCGGCTACTTCGAGGGCTACGCCGCGATCGGCGAGAAGCACGGCCCGTTCGACGCGGCGCTGGTGCAGATCGGCGCGTACGACGCGGCCTGGGCCGACATCCACATGACGCCCGAGGACGCCGTCCGCGCCCACCTCGACTTGAAGGCCGGGCTGCTCGTGCCCGTCCACTGGTGCACCTTCAACCTCGGCCTGCACCCCTGGGCCGAGCCCGTCGAACGCCTCCTCGCCGAGGCCAAGGCCCAGGCCGTCCCCCTCGCCGTCCCCCGCCCCGGCGAACGCGTCGACATCGACAACCCCCCGGAGCCCGACGGCTGGTGGGAGGCTTCCGCCTGACGGCCTCGGCAAGTTGCACCATCCAGGGGCGCGAGGCGGAGGGTGCGGCGCCGTCACTCCCGATTTCGGGTAGTTCCCCGCGCCCCTGGGGCTGGCCGGCTGCGTGCGCTCAAATGTGCTGGCACGGGGGCAGGTCGACCGGCGATGATGCTGTGTCAACCCATGCCCTCGATCCAGGGAGCCCGATGCCGCCGACATCCCGCGCCGTCGACCCGCAGTTCCTCGCGTACCCGCTGCAAGCGCTCGCCGACGCCGCCCTCGACCGGGCCAGGCAACTCGGCGCCGCGCACGCGGACTTCCGGCTGGAGCGCGTCCGCAGCGCCTCCTGGCGGCTGCGTGACGCCCGGGTGTCGGGCAGTTCGGACAACGTCCAGCTCGGCTTCGCCGTCCGGGTGCTGCTGGACGGCGCCTGGGGCTTCGCGGCCGGGGTCGACCTCGACCCCGGCTCCGCCGCCCGGGTCGCCGAGCAGGCCGTCGCCGTGGCCCGGCTCTCCGGCGGGATCAGCCGCGCCGCCGGGGCCCCGCCGGTGGAGCTGGCCGAGGAGCCCGTGCACCGGGACGCCACCTGGGTCTCCGCGTACGAGACCAACCCCTTCGAGGTGCCCGACACCGAGAAGACGGCGCTGCTCGCCGAGTGGAGCAGCCGCCTGCTGGCCGCCGACGGGGTCTCCCACGTGCAGGCGGGCCTGCTGACGGTGCAGGAGAACAAGTTCTACGCCGACACCAGCGGCACCGTCACCACCCAGCAGCGCATCCGCCTGCACCCGCACCTGGAGGCCACCTCCGTCGACGAGCGGACGGGTGCCTTCGACTCGATGCGCACCATCGCCCCGCCGGCCGGGCGCGGCTGGGAGTACCTGCTCGGTACGGGCTGGGACTGGAACGCCGAACTCGCCGAGCTGCCCGAGCTGCTGGCCGAGAAGATGAAGGCCCCGAGCGTCGAGGCCGGGCGCTACGACCTGGTGATCGACCCGTCCAACCTCTGGCTGACCATCCACGAGTCGATCGGGCACGCCACCGAGCTCGACCGCGCGCTCGGCTACGAGGCCGCGTACGCGGGCACCTCCTTCGCCACCTTCGACCGGCTCGGCTCGCTGAAGTACGGCTCCGAGCTGATGCACGTCACCGGCGACCGCACCGCCGAGCACGGCCTCGCCAGCGTCGGCTACGACGACGAGGGCGTCGCCGCGCAGTCCTGGGACCTGATCAAGGACGGCACCCTCGTCGGCTACCAGCTCGACCGCGCGATGGCGAGCCAGCAGGGCCTGGGCCGCTCCAACGGCTGCGCCTTCGCCGACTCCCCCGCGCACGTGCCCGTGCAGCGGATGGCCAACGTCTCGCTCCAGCCCGTCGCGGGCGGCCCCGACACCGAGGGCCTGTTCGAGGGTGTGGAGAAGGGCCTCTACATCGTCGGCGACCGCTCCTGGTCGATCGACATGCAGCGCTACAACTTCCAGTTCACCGGCCAGCGCGCGTTCGCCATCCGCGACGGCCGGCTCGCCGGGCAGGTCAAGGACTTCGCCTACCAGGCCACCACCACCGACTTCTGGGGCTCGATGAGCGCCGTCGGCGGCCCGCAGACGTACGTCCTGGGCGGTGCCTTCAACTGCGGCAAGGCCCAGCCGGGCCAGATCGCGGCCGTCAGCCACGGCTGCCCCTCCGCGCTCTTCCGCAACGTCAACGTGCTCAACACGCAGCAGGAGGCCGGTAACTGATGAACGCGCACAAGCCTCACGAGCTCGTCGAGCGCGCCCTCGGACTCTCCGAGACCGACGGCTGCGTGGTCATCGCCTCCGAGACCTCGACGGCCAACCTCCGCTGGGCGGGCAACGCCCTCACCACCAACGGCGTCACCCGGGGCCGCAGCCTCACCGTGATCGCGGTCGTCGACGGGCCGGAAGGGGCGGCCTCCGGCGTCGTCTCGCGCGAGGCCGTCACCCTGGACGAGGTCGAGAGCCTCGTCCGGGCCGCCGAGGCAGCCGCCCGCGCGGCCGACCCCGCCGAGGACGCCCAACCGCTGCTCCCGGCCGGCCCCGGCACCGCCGACTTCACCGCCCCGCCCGCCGAGACCTCCATCGAGGTCTTCGCCGACTTCGCCCCCGCCCTCGGCGCCGCCTTCGCCCGCGCCCGCGAGGCCGGGCAGCTGCTCTACGGCTTCGCCAACCACGAGCTGACCAGCAGCTACCTGGGCACCTCGACCGGCCTGCGGCTGCGCCACGACCAGCCGACCGGCACCGTCGAGCTCAACGCCAAGACCGCCGACCTCAGCGCCTCCGCCTGGTCGGGCACGGCCACCCGGGACTTCAAGGACATCGACGTCGAGGCCCTGCACGCCGAGCTGACCCGCCGCCTCGCCTGGGGCCGCAACCGGATCGACCTGCCGGCCGGCCGGTACGAGACGCTGCTGCCCCCCTCCGCCGTCTCCGACTTCCTGGTCTACATGCTCTGGGAGGGCAGCGGCCGCAACGCCGCCGAGGGCCGTACGGTCTTCAGCGCGCCCGGCGGCACCCGGGTCGGCGAGAAGCTCAGCCCGCTGCCGCTGACGCTGCGCTCCGACCCGGCCGAGCCGGGCCTGGAGGCCGCGCCGTTCGTGATCGCGCACTCCTCCGGCGACGACGGCTCGGTCTTCGACAACGGCCTGCCGATCGGCCCGACGGACTGGATCCGCGACGGCGAGCTGACCAACCTCTTCACCACCCGGCACGCCGCCGACCTGACCGGCCTGGCCGTCGCCCCCATGGTCGACAACCTGGTGCTGGAGACGGCGGACCAGTCGACCGCACCGACGCTGGACGAGATGATCGCCCGCACCGAGCGCGGCCTGCTGCTCACCTGCCTCTGGTACATCCGCGAGGTCGACCCGGCCAGCCTGCTGCTCACCGGCCTCACCCGGGACGGCGTCTACCTGATCGAGCACGGCGAGGTCGTCGGGCAGGTCAACAACTTCCGCTTCAACGAGTCCCCCGTCGACCTGCTCGGCCGGATCACCGAGGTCGGCCGCACCGAGCCCTGCCTGCCCCGCGAGTGGGGCGACTGGTTCACCCGGGCCGCGATGCCGCCGGTGCGGGTGCCGGACTTCAACATGAGCTCTGTCAGCCAGGCGTCGTAGGGGGTTTCTGTTCATGGACGAGAAGCAGACCGTCAAGGTCTCGAAGCGGCTCTCGAAGGTGCTGCGGCACGACCCGGGGTCGGTCGGGATCACCCTGGACGAGGCCGGGTGGGTGCCGGTGGACGAGCTGCTCGCCGCGCTCCGGCTCGGCCGGGCGGAGCTGGACCACGTGGTGGCGACCAACAACAAGCGCCGCTTCGCCTACTCCGACGACGGTCTGCTGATCCGTGCCAGCCAGGGCCACACGGTGGAGATCGACCTCGGGCTGCCGCCCGCCGAGCCCCCCGCCGTGCTCTACCACGGCACCACCGGCCGCTCCCTGGACGCCATCCACCGGGAGGGCCTGCGCCCGATGTCCCGCCGGGACGTCCACCTCTCGGCGGACCAGGAGACCGCCGTCCGGGTCGGCTCCCGACACGGACGGCCGGTCGTCCTGGCGGTGGACGCCGCCGCGATGGCCGCCACCGGGCACCTCTTCCGGGTCAGCGCCAACGGCGTCTGGCTCACGGACGGCGTCCCGCCGCAGTACCTCTCGTACGAGAAGTGAGCCGCTAGGCCTTCTTGCGGGCGGCGTAGGCCGGGGTCGCCAGGACGATGAGCAGCACGGCGGCGCCGAGCTGGAAGGCATGGCGCCACCAGTCGAAGCCCCGGGTGTCGGCGACCCCGAAGGCGTGGGCGACGAGGTTGCCGATGATCGCGCCGGCCATGCCCAGCAGCATGGTCAGCCAGATCGGGATCGCCTGCTTACCGGGGATGACGAGGCGCGCTATGCCACCGAGGATCAGGCCCTCGATCAGCGCCGAGATGATTGCCCACATCGCAGCTCCCACGGGCCGCGGCCGCCGACCCTCGGCGGCGCTCCCGTTCTGGATCACAGTGTTTGCCCCATCCGGCCCACTCGCACCCCGGGCCACACTCCGGGGCGCCACACCTCGCGGGGATTCCCGCCCCCGCCCTCCTCGACGGGCGTTGCCCGGCGTACCGTGAGCTGACCGGCGCCGCAACAGGTGTGGACACGGACGAGGGCGGTAGGCGATGCGCAAGAACGGGGACGTCATCCGGATCACGGGGGCGCGCACCAGCCTCTCCGAGGACGTCCGGGGGCGGCAGCGGCGCTACGTGATCTCGATGCTGGCCCGGACGGTGTGCGTGCTGCTCGCCGTGGTGCTGTGGGACGTCCAGCGGTTCCTGGCCTTCGCCGCGCTGGCGGGCGCGGTGCTGCTGCCGTACTTCGCGGTGCTGATCGCCAACGCCGGGCGGGAGCGGGCGCCGGGGCTGCCGAGCACCTTCGCCGTCTCGCCGGAGACGCCGCTGATGCTGGGGCCGGGCGGTACAGGCGGCGCCGGTGGGCAGGGCACCCCGGCCGAGGACTGAAGCGCGGCCGGTGCCGGAGCTGAGCGATCCTCAACTCGCCCGCCCGTTCTGTCCGAATCTACCGGCATTTGACCGGTAGAAAGCTCAGAACAACCTCAGATTAATCATGAAAGACCTAGCCATCCGGGGGTCTTGGCGTGACATACTGCGTACGCGCTCCGCATCCCCCGTCGGAGCGACAGACCGACGCCGGGCGGCTCCCCCCGTGGCTGCCCGGCGTCGTCATGCCTTCTCCCGGGCGTCGTGCCGTCGACAGCGGGTGAAAGACTGGCGGTGCCCACCCACCCGCCCACTCATTCCCCAGGACGGCCCGCCTTGAACAGCCTCTTCGGCCCCGCCGACGGCCCCGACGGCCCCCCGGTCTGCTCCGGCAAAGGGTGCCGGGAGCCCGCCGAGTGGGTGCTGGTGTGGAACAACCCCAAGCTGCACACGCCCGACCGGCGCAAGACCTGGCTGGCCTGCGACGAGCACCGCGAACACCTCTCGCAGTTCCTGAGCGTCCGGGGCTTCCTCAAAGAGGTCATAGCTCTGGCCGACTTCACCGAGTAGGGCCCCGGGCCGTCCTGCCTCAGCCGCCGATGGCCGACATCGGGCGGTCGGGCTGGTGGAAGTCGGGGGCGTCGATGCCCGCGCCGGCCTTCTTGCCCCACATCGCGGTGCGCCACAGCTCGCCGATCTCGGCGTCGTCGGCGCCGGAGCGCAGGGCCGTCCGCAGGTCGGTCTCGCCGGTGGCGAAGAGGCAGTTGCGGATCTGGCCGTCGGCGGTGAGCCGGGTGCGGTCGCAGGCGCGGCAGAACGGGCGGGTCACCGAGGCGATCACGCCTACGCTCGCCGGGCCGCCGTCGACCAGCCAGCGTTCGGCCGGGGCCGCGCCCCGGGTGCTGGACGGCTCCGGGGTGAGCGTGAAGCGGTCGGTGAGGCGCTCCAGGATCTCCTCGGCGGTGATCATCTGCGTGCGGTCCCAGCCGTGCTGGGCGTCGAGCGGCATCTGCTCGATGAAGCGCAGCTCGTACCCGCGCTGGAGGCACCAGTCGAGGAGGTCGGCCGCCTCGTGCTCGTTGACCCCGCGCATCAGGACGGCGTTGAGCTTGACCGGCGTCATTCCGGCGGCCTCGGCCGCCGCCAGCCCGGCCAGTACGTCGTCGTGGCGGTGGCGGCGGGTGAGGGTGAAGAAGGTGTCCGGGTCGAGGGTGTCGAGGGAGACGTTGACCCGGTCCAGCCCGGCGTCGCGCAGCGCACCGGCGGTGCGGGCGAGGCCGACGCCGTTGGTGGTGAGCGAGAGCTCGGGCCGGGGCCGCAGCTCGGCGCAGGCGGCGACGATGCCGACCAGGCCGGGGCGCAGCATCGGCTCGCCGCCGGTGAAGCGGACCTCGCGCACGCCCAGGTCGCGGACGGCGAGCGAGACCAGCCGGACGATCTCCTCGTCCGTGAGCAGCTCGGGCTTGCCGAGCCACTGGAGGCCTTCCTCCGGCATGCAGTAGGTGCACCGGAGGTTGCACCGGTCGGTCAGGGAGACCCGGAGGTCGACTGCCTGGCGACCGTAGGTGTCGAGCAGCACGTGCGGCCTCCTTTCCGGAGCTGGCCCGGCCACGGCGGCTGGGGCCGGGCCAGCTTATCCGGCAGGATGACCGGCCTAGTGGGCCCCCAGGCCCGTGAGCGATCGGACTTCAAGTTCAGCGTACTTCGCCGGGTCGGCGGTCTCGCGGGAGAGCAGGGTGCCGATCACACCGGCCAGGAAGCCGACCGGGATGGAGACCAGCCCGGGGTTCTCCAGCGGGAACCAGTGGAAGTCGCTGTGCGGGAAGAGCGAGGTCTTCGCGCCGGAGACGACCGGGGAGAAGATCACCAGGGTGACGGAGGTGATCAGGCCGGCGTAGACGGAGCTGACCGCTCCGGTGGTGTTGAAGCGCTTCCAGAACAGCGAGTAGAGCAGCGTCGGGAGGTTGGCCGAGGCGGCGACGGCGAAGGCCAGGGCGACCAGGGCGGCGGCGTTGAGCTTGTCGGCGAAGATGCTGAGCAGGATGGCGACGGCGCCGATCGCGACGGCGGCCAGCTTGGCGGCGCCGACCTCCTCCTTCTCGCTCGCCCGGCCGCGCCGGATGACGTTGGCGTAGAGGTCGTGGGCGAAGGAGGCCGAGGAGGCGAGCGTCAGCCCGGCGACCACGGCGAGGATGGTGGCGAAGGCGACGGCGGAGATCACCGCGAGCAGGACGGCCCCGCCGGTGGAGCCCGCGCCACCGCCGAGGTGCTCGGCGAGCAGCGGGGCGGCGGTGTTGCCGGCCGCGTTGGACGCCTTGATCGCCTTGGGGCCGACCAGCGCGGCGGCGCCGAAGCCAAGCGCGAGGGTCATCAGGTAGAAGACGCCGATGATGCCGATGGCCCAGACCACCGACTTCCGGGCGACCTTCGCGGTGGGCACGGTGTAGAAGCGGACCAGGATGTGCGGCAGCCCGGCGGTGCCGAGCAGCAGGGCGAGCGCGAGGCTGATGAAGTCCAGCTTGGTCGTCCCGGTGACGCCGTACTTGAGGCCCGGCTCCAGGAAGGCGCTGCCCTTGCCGCTGGCGGCGGAGGCCGCGCCGAGCAGGCTGGAGAGGTTGAAGTGGTACTTGGCGAGCACCAGGACGGTCATCAGGGCGGCGCCGAGGATGAGCATCACGGCCTTGATGATCTGCACCCAGGTGGTGCCCTTCATGCCGCCGACGACGACGTAGACGACCATCAGCGCGCCGACGGCGAGGACGGTCCAGCGCTTGGCGCTGTCGCCGCTGACGCCGAGCAGCAGCGCGACGAGCGAGCCGGCGCCGACCATCTGGGCGAGCAGGTAGAAGATCGAGACGACGATGGTGGAGATGCCGGCGGCGGTGCGGACGGGCCGCTGCTTCATCCGGAAGGCCAGCACGTCGGCCATGGTGTAGCGGCCGGAGTTGCGCAGCGGCTCGGCGATCAGCAGCAGGGCGATCAGCCAGGCGACCAGGAAGCCGATCGAGTAGAGGAAGCCGTCGTAGCCGGCGAGCGCGATGACACCCGCGATGCCGAGGAAGGAGGCGGCGGACATGTAGTCGCCGGAGAGCGCCAGGCCGTTCTGCAGGCCGGTGAAGCCGCGGCCGCCGGCGTAGAAGTCGGCGGCGTCCTTGGTCTGGCGGCCGGCCCAGAGCGTGATGCCGAGGGTGGCGAGGACGAAGACGGCGAACAGCGACATCGTCAGGCCGCGGTGGTCGGCGGCCGAGGACGCCAGCTGGACGTTGGGGGTGTGGATCGTCATTCGCCGGCCTCCCGGGGCGCTACGAGGGCGGTCGGGGCGTACTGCCCGCGGATGTCGGCGGCCGGCGGGTCGAGCCTGCGGGCGGCGAAGCGCGAGTACCAGGCGGCGATGGCGAAGGTGCTGGCGAACTGCAGCAGGCCGAGCACCAGGGCCACGTTGATGTGCCCGAAGAGCTTGGTGGCCATGAAGTCGGACGCGTAGCAGGAGAGCAGCACGTACAGCAGGTACCAGAGGACGAAGCCTGCGGTGACGGGGAAGGCGAAGCCCCGGAAGGAGCTGCGCAGGGTGCGGAACTCCTGGCTCTGGTCGATGCGTTGGGTTTCCGGGGGGAGTTCTGGAGGCAGCGTCTCGGCGGTCGGCGGGGTGTCCACTCGTGTCTCCTGACGTCTTCGGGGTACGTAGACAGGTGCCGGACGTGAGGGACGTCACAGGCAGAGGGTGCCGCTGCATGGTAGAGCGACGCGCGGGTTACAGAAAGCACCCGACCGGCGCAGTCGTGTGATCTGGCCGAAAACAGTTCGGAGAACGCCGGTGGGGCGGCACCCGCCTTGGGTACCGCCCCACTTGATGAAACGTCACATCTGACAGTGCGTCAGAGATGGTCAGAACGAAATTCGGACTTTCAGCGCCGAGCGGTCGTCCATCGCCCGGTAACCGTCCGGTACGCCGTCCAGGGCGACGGTGCGGTCGAAGACCAGACCCGGGTCGATGGTGCCCGCGAGGACGTCGGTGAGCAGCTCGGGGATGTAGGCCCGCGCCGGGGCGACACCGCCGCAGACGGCGATGTTGCGGTTGAACATCTGGCCGATGTCGACGCCCGCGCTGCCGCCGTGCGGCACGCCGACGTACCCGACGGCGCCGCCGTCGCGGGTGATCGAGATCGCGGTGCGCATCGACTCCTCGGTGCCGACGGCCTCCAGCACGGCGTGCGCGCCCAGGCCGCCGGTCAGCTCGCGGACGGCCTCGATCGCGGCCTCGCCGCGCTCGGCGACGACGTCGGTGGCGCCGAAGCTGCGGGCGATGTCGGTGCGCGCCTGGTGGCGGCCGAGCGCGATGATGCGGCCCGCGCCGAGGCGGTGCGCGGCCAGCACCCCGCAGAGGCCGACGGCGCCGTCGCCGACCACGGCGACGGTCGCACCGGGGCGGACCCGGGCGGAGACGGCGGCGTGGTGGCCGGTGGCCATCACGTCGGAGAGGGCGAGCAGGCTGGGCAGCAGCGCCTCGTCGGTGGCCGCCTCCTTGGGCAGCTGGACGAGCGTGCCGTCGGCGAACGGCACCCGGACGGCCTCGCCCTGGCCGCCGTCGGAGCCGACCTCGCCCCAGAAGCCGCCGTGCGGGCAGGAGGTCTGGAGGCCCTCCTTGCAGAACTCGCAGGTGCCGTCGGACCAGACGAACGGCGCGACCACGAAGTCACCCGGCTTGAAGCCCGTCACCTCGGAGCCGACCTCCTCGACCAGACCGAGGAACTCGTGCCCGATCCGCTGCCCGGCCACGCGGGCCGCCACGCCCCGGTACGCCCAGAGATCGCTGCCGCAGATGCAGGCGTTGACCACGCGGACGACCGCGTCGGTCGGCCGCTGGATCTTCGGGTCGGGGACTTCCTCGATCCTGATGTCGTTCGGGCCGTGGATCACGGTGGCGCGCATGAGGGGTCTTCCTTCGTCGGGCTCTGGCCTTCGGGGGTGCCGGTGACCTGGAGAGATGGTTCGGCTGGTGATACGACCATCTCGCCCTCCACTCTATTCCGGCCGCTCCCGCACTCCCTGTCGAAATGTCGCGTACGCCACTGACCCGCCCCCGGACGACGGCTCCTGTGGGTGCGCGCCCTTAAAGTGGTTCACCATGCACGCGATCCAGTCACCGAGCGACGACCTCTGGGCGGCGCCCTTCCCGGCGCAGCGCTCCGCCGCGCCCGAGGAGCCGGGCCCCGGCTTCGCCGTGGTCGACGTCGAGACCACCGGCCTCGGCCGCTCCGACCGCGTCATCTCCGCCGGTGTCTACCAACTCGACGGGCACGGCGAGGTCACCGACCACTGGTACACCCTGGTCAACCCCGAGCGTGACCCGGGCCCGACCTGGATCCACGGCCTGACGCAGGCCGAGCTGGCGGGCGCGCCGACCTTCCCCGAGATCGCCGGGGAGCTGGCCGAGCGGCTGCGCGGCCGGGTGATGGTCGCCCACAACGCGCTCTTCGACTGGAACATGATCTCCCGCGAGTACTCGCGGGCCGGGCTGCGCGCCCCGGTCGAGCAGCGGCTCTGCACCATGGTGCTCTCGCGTGACCTGGGCCTTCCGCTGGCCAACGGCAAACTGGCGACGCTGGCCGCGTACTTCGGCGTCCAGCAGCGGCAGGCGCACAACGCGCTGGACGACGCCCGGGTGCTCGCCGAGGCCTTCCGCCCGAGCCTGCACCTGGCCCGCCAGGGCGGTGTGCCGCTGCCGCTGACCAACTGCGTCGCCGTCACCGACCTCGGCGAGGAGCCGCCCGCCTCGGCCCCGGCCCGCAGCGGCTGGTCCTCCTCGTACCGCCCGGCGCGCAAGCGCCCCGCCTGCCCCTACCCGAACCCGGGGCGCTGGCAGGACGGCACGCCGCTCCAGCAGGGCATGCGGGTGGCGATCACCGGTGACACCGCGACCGACCGCGAGCTGCTGGAGGACCGTGCGATCGAGGCCGGCCTGCACATCGCCGCCTCGGTGAGCCGCCTCACCAGCCTGCTCGTCACCAACGAGCCCGACAGCTGGAGCGGCAAGGCCCGCAAGGCCCGCGAGTACGGCACCCCCGTGGTCGGCGAGGACGCCTTCCTCCAGCTGCTCCGCGAGGTCGCCACCCACCCCGGTGTCTGAGCGCCGGGGGCCGTGGGCGTAGCGTGCCGTTGTGTACCGATTTCTGCTCTCCCGGCGCTGGGCGATCATCACACTGATCGCCCTGCTGCTGATCCCCACCATGATCCGGTTGGGCTTCTGGCAGCTCCACCGCCACGAGGCCCGAGTCGCTCGTAACGCCCTCATCGGGCAGAACCTGGACGACAAGCCCGTCCCGTTCGACTCGCTGACCGCCCCCGGGCGGGCCGTACCCGGCGATCTGGCCTGGCGTACGGTGACGGCCGTCGGCGCGTACGACCCCGCGCACGAGTTCGTCATCCGCAGCCGCACCGAGCCCGGCGGCAGCAGCATCGGCTACTTCGTCATCACCCCGCTGAAGCTCGCCGACGGCAACGGCACCGTGCTGGTCAACCGGGGCTGGGTCGACTCCCCCGGCGACGCCACCAGCTACCCCACCGTCCCCGCCCCGCCCACCGGCGAGATCACCGCCACCGGCCGCCTGCGCGCCGACGAGACCTCCGCCAGCAGCGGCATCCCGGACCGCGGCGGCCTGCCGTCCCGTCAGTTCAAGCTGATCAACAGCGAGCAGCAGACCAAGGCCACCGGCGTCACCCTGCTCGGCGGCTACCTGGAGCTCGCGAGTTCCAGCCCCGCCGCCGGTGCCACGCCCGTCCTGCTGCCCGACCCGGAGCACTCGGACATCGGCCCGCACATGGCCTACGCCATCCAGTGGTGGCTGTTCACCGGCCTGATCCCGGTCGGCTTGGTCGTGCTGGCCCGCCGCGAGGCGAGGGAACTCGCCACCGCCGCCCGCCGGTCCGCGAGCGCGGCCGAGCCGGAGACCGAGACCGAGCCGGAGACCCAGCCCGCCACCGCATAGCATCGGGCCCATGGATCTAGGGCTGCACGACAAGGTGTACGTGGTGACCGGCGCCACCCGGGGTCTCGGGTTCGCCTCCGCACGGGAGTTGGCCGCCGACGGCGCCCGGCTGCTGATCAGCGGACGGACCGAGGAGTCGGTGCAGGCGGCCGTCGCCGCCCTCGGCGGCGGCGAGCGGGTGCACGGCCTGGCGGCGGACAACGCCGACCCCGCCTCGGCCGAGCGGCTGATCGCCGCCGCGCAAGAGCGCTTCGGCCGACTCGACGGCGTGCTCGTCAGCGTCGGCGGCCCGGCCGCCGGGCCGGTGCTCACGGCCGAGGACGAGGTCTGGCGCGGCGCCTTCGAGTCCGTCTTCCTCGGCGCCCTGCGGATCGCGCGGGCGGCCGCCGCCGTGCTCGGCGAGGGCGGCGTCATCGGCTTCGTGCTCTCCGGCTCCGTCCGCGAGCCGATCGACGGCCTCGGCATCTCGAACGGCCTCCGGCCCGGCCTCGCGATGGCCGCCAAGTCCCTCGCCGACGAGCTGGGCCCGCGCGGCATCCGCGTCGTCGGCCTGCTCCCCGCCCGGATCGACACCGACCGGGTCCGCGAGCTCGACGCCCTGAGCGGCGACGCGGCAGCGGCCCGCGCCCGCAGCAGCGCGGCGATCCCGCTCGGCCGCTACGGCACCCCGGAGGAGTTCGGCAAGGTCGCTGCCTTCCTGCTCTCCCCCGCCGCGTCCTACCTGACCGGTGTGATGGTCCCGGTCGACGGCGGAGCCCTCCGGGGGCTGTGACCCGGCCCGGCCCGTCCCAGGGTCAGCAGCAGCGCGGCGATCCCGCTCGGCCGCTACGGCACCCCGGAGGAGTTCGGCAAGGTCGCTGCCTTCCTGCTCTCCCCCGCCGCGTCCTACCTGACCGGTGTGATGGTCCCGGTCGACGGCGGAGCCCTCCGGGGGCTGTGACCCGGCCCGCCCCGGCCCGTCCCAGGGTCAGCAGCAGCGCCGCGATCCCGCTCTGCCGCTACGGCACCCCGGAGGAGTTCGGCAAGGTCGCTGCCTTCCTGCTCTCCCCCGCCGCGTCCGACGGCGGAGCCCTCCGGGGGCTGTGAACCGGTCCCGCCAGGGGTCAGCGAAGGCTACGTGACCCGCTGCGGCCCTGGACGGTGATCCGCAGTTCCGACGGCAGGCCGGGAAGGGCCAGACTGGCGCGGGTGTCGGCCAACGGGCCCTCCTGGTACGCCGTCAGGACGGGGGCCGGGGTGGCTGCCGGGGCCAGCCGGACGGTGGTGCGGAGCAGCAGGCTGCGCCGCCTGCCGGTCAGGCGGGTGCGGGCCCGGGTGACCTCGGGGTGGGCGATCGTCCCGGTCTCGACCACGTCCTCCAGGGCGCTGCTGCGCAGCCGCAGGTCCGTCCCCGGCGGGCCGGGGATCGGGACGCTGCCGGGCCCGCTGCGGCGTAGCTGCGCCGTGAGCCAGCCGAGCGCGCCCAGCACCACGACGGAGAGGACGGCGATCACGGTCGGCCACCACCAGCTCCGGTCCGTCCAGCGCGTCCGGGAGGCGGTGCTGACCACCGGCTGGTCGGGCGAGCGGAGCGGCCAGTGGTGCGGCAGGCCGACCCCGAGCCGCCCGTAGAGGTCGAGGCCCCCGGCCAGCACCAGCAGGCCGCCGCAGAGCAGCACCAGCCCGACGGCGCCCAGCAAGGCCCGGTTGACGGTCGATCGGCTCATCGGCCCTCCGCTCGGTGGGTCCGGACGTCGAGCCGGTACGGGCGGCCCAGCGGCACCCGGGCGAGCTCGGCCCGCAGTTCCCGCTGGACGGCCGCCGGATCGGCCGTGCCCCGGATGGTGACCTTCGTACGCTTCACCCCGGCCCGCACCGAGACCGCCGTCACCTCCGGGAGCTCACGCGCCCGGGTGGCGACAAGCGCGGCCAACCCCGACCGGTGCAGCACGGCGGTGTCCGCCCCCTCCTGCCCCGGTGTCCGCAGCGGCAGCCAGCGCCGCATGCCCGGGGTGAAGGCCAGCACGCCGAGCCAGACCCCGAGCAGCACGGCCGCCCCGGCGCCGACGAGCACCCAGGTGTCGTCCAGGTGACGTGTCGCCAGCTGGTGGGCGAGCTGAGCCCGCCAGGGTCTGGCCCGGTGGCCCGTCCGGACGGCGATCACGTCGTACAGCACCCCGCCGCCGACCACCAGCACGGCCGTCGCCACCAGCCCGGCGGCCGGCGTCCGGGGCGAGCGGACCCGCCGTACGGGCTCCTCCGGCGGTGCTTCGGCGCTCCTCTCCGTACTCCCCTCGGCCGTCGGTTCGGCCGTCGGTTCGGCGGTCATCGGGTGGTGTCCGTGGGGACGAGCCGCTCGACCACCACGACGACCTCACGGATCCGGGTGCCGGTCATCGTCTGGCAGTGCTCGGCTGCGGCGTCCCGGGCGACGGCCGCCAGGGCGGCCAGGTCGGCGGGGAAGGGGAGGGTCAGGCCGAGGGTGAGGCGGGCCGTGCCGTGGGACGCCGAGACCGTCACCCGTGGCGTCCGCGGCCGGGCGCCGGAGGCTGCGGCGAGCGCCTCCCGGACGGCCGTGGCGGCGATCCCGGCGAGCACCCGGTCGGCCAGCCGCAGCCGCCCGCGCTCGGCCGGGGCCCGCCGGGGCGCACCGGCCGCCCCGAGCGCGGCCATCAACGCCGCCGGTCGCGGCTGCGCAGCAGATCGCCGAGCTCCCCGAGCCCGATGTCACCCTCCAGCAGCCGACCCACCACGTACCCCGCCGCGCCGAGCACGGCGACCAGGAGGAAGGCGGCGAACCCGCCGAAGTATCCGGCGAAGCCCAGGGCCATACCGACCAGCAGGCCCGTCAGGGCAAGATTCATCGAGACTCCTTGCGATGGATGCCCCGAGCGCGCCGACCCGAGGTGACCGGATGACCACACTCAGTCACGTTAGAGCGTGACGCGAGTGGATCGGGCCAACGAAACGGGTGTTCGCGTCGGAGACTCCGGCCGGGCCTACTGCACCCGGGGGCGCTGGCCCCGGCCGGAGGACTCCTCCTCCTCGTCGATGTCCGGCTCGTCCGGGAGGTGGACGTCGTTCACCGCGATGTTGACCTCGACGACCTCCAGCCCGGTCATCTGCTCCACCGCGGCGATGATGTTCTGCCGCACCTCGGCCGCCAGCTTCGGGATGACCACGCCGTACTCGACCACCAGCGCGATGTCGATCGCGGTCTGCTTCTCGCCGACCTCGGCCTTGATGCCCCGGCCGACACTGGACCGGCCGCCCGGCACCCGGTCGCGCATCGCGCCGAAGGTGCGGGAGAAGCCGGAGCCGAGCGCGTGGATGCCGTTGACCTCGCGGGCGGCCATCCCGGCGATCTTCTCGACCACGCCGACGGCGAGGGCCGTCCGGCCCCGGTCGGCGGTCGGGTCGGGGGCGCGGTGCGGGTCGTTCTTGTGCAGGTCGGCGGGGGTCGGGGTGTCAGGCACGGTGGTCTCCTGTGGGGTTCCGTCCAGGTCTGTCGCAGACCAGCCCAACTCTGACATTTCACACCGGCCACCGCACGGCACGCTCCGCCGGATGCCACCCCGCACCCCCGGGTCGCGCCCGGCGAAGCTCGGTCAGTCGCCGAGCCCGGCGAGGTCCCGCATGCGCCGGGTCTGCGCCGCCCGTTCGGCGGAGCGCTGCTCGTCGTAACTGCGCCCCCCTGCGCCCTGGAGGAGCGCCTTGGTCTCGTTCACCGCGTTGCGCGGCGCGGCCAGCAGGGCGGCCGTCAGGTCGCGTACGGCGCCGTCCAGTTCGGCGGCGGGCACCGCGAGGTTGGCCAGGCCGGAGGCGACGGCCTCCTCGGCGCCGACCCAGCGGCCGGTCACGCAGATCTCCAGCGCCCGCGCGTAGCCGACGAGTTCGGTGAGCGGCTTGGTGCCGGCCAGGTCGGGGACGAGGCCCAGCGAGGTCTCCTTCATGGAGAACTGGACGTCCTCCGCGACGACCCGGAGGTCGCAGCCGAGGGCGAGCTGGAAGCCGGCGCCGACGGCGTGGCCCTGGACGGCGGCGATGCTGATCAGGTCGGGTCGGCGCCACCAGCTGAACGCCTCCTGGAAGGCCGCGATGGTGTCGTCGACGTCCTTGTCCTCGGCCGCCGCGAGCTGGAGGAAGTTCCGCTCGCCGGGCAGGCCCTCGGGGGTGAACATCGCCCGGTCGAGACCGGCCGAGAAGGAGACCCCCTCGGCGCGCAGCACCACGACCCGGACCGTCCCCGGCAGCGCCCGGCCGACGGCGGCCAGCCCGCGCCACATCGCGGGCGACTGGGCGTTGCGCCGCTCCGGGCGGCAGAGCGTCACGACGGCCGTCTCACCGTCCAGCTCGAGCCGGACACCGGCCGACTCCCAGAGCTGCGGGTCGTCGAGGGCGGGGGTGGTCATGGCGGGTACCTCCAGCTGGACGGCAGACAGAAACTACCGGAGAGTAACAAAACTGCGGCCCGCTGCACAGAGCCCCACGGACAGTGCCGCGAGCAGCGCTCGGACACTGCTCGGACAGTGCCGGAAATGACGATCGGCGGCCCGGATGCCCGGCCGCCGAATCGTCTTGTGCTTTGTGGAGCCAATGCGCCTTCGAAAGGAAGTCCTCGCTCAGAATTTCCCACTGCTCAGCGAAGTCGCACTCTCACGCGCCCATGGGTCTGACGTGTCGTGGGGGACGAGTGCGCAGCGCATCGGGAGAAGCTTTGACGGCCTGTCAGGAACCAGCTCCCGCAGTAGCCTTGTTCTTGCCACGCGTAGCACCGCCGCGGCCCCGGAGGATCACTCCGGATTCGCTCAGCATGCGGTGCACGAAGCCATAGGAGCGCCCGGTCTCCTCCGCCAGCGCGCGGATGCTCGCACCGGAGTCGTATTTCTTCTTCAGATCGGCCGCGAGCTTCTCACGCGCGGCACCGGTCACCCGGCTGCCCTTTTTCAGAGTCTCGGCCACCCGTGCCTCCTCATATGCTGTGCTCGGTCAGATTCCCATGATCACCCATAGCCAGCGTCCTGGCCACCCATTCGACAAGGTCGATACCGGGAAAGCGCAGTCTGCCGGTGGTGCTCACGGCGCACAAGGGCGCTCGCTTCAGGACACGCGCCCCCGCCCTCCCGCAGCCCCTCGGACGAAAGAGCTGATCAGCAGCACCGCCCCGCCGCGTATTCGCGGTCGGGGCGGTGGTGGACAGGCTAAAACGGAATCTCGGAGTCTCCCATTCCCGAGGTCTTCCGGGGATGAGATTTTCTACGACGGACAGCTGATCCGGTGTCTAGACCAGCGGTCGACCGGTCAGGCCAGCGACACGAGATCGTGGTACGCCGGGCTCCAGAGGTCCTCGACACCGTCGGGCAGCAGGATGATCCGCTCCGGCTGGAGGGCCTCGACGGCGCCCTCGTCGTGGGTGACCAGCACGACCGCGCCACTGAAGGAGTGCAGCGCGCCGAGGATCTCCTCGCGGCTGGCCGGGTCGAGGTTGTTGGTGGGCTCGTCGAGCAGCAGTACGTTGGCGCTGGAGACCACCAGCGAGGCCAGCGCGAGCCGGGTCTTCTCGCCGCCGGAGAGCACCCCGGCCGGCTTGTCGACGTCGTCGCCGGAGAACAGGAAGGACCCGAGGATCTTCCGGATCTGCACCAGGTCGGTGTCGGGCGCGGCGGAGCGCATGTTCTCCAGCACGCTGCGCTCGGGGTCGAGCGTCTCGTGCTCCTGGGCGTAGTAGCCGATCTTCAGGCCGTGGCCCGGGATCACCTCGCCGGTGTCCGGCTGCTCGACACCCGCGAGCATCCGCAGCAGGGTGGTCTTGCCCGCGCCGTTGAGGCCGAGGATGACGACCCGGGAGCCCCGGTCGATCGCCAGGCCGACGTCGGTGAAGATCTCCAGCGAGCCGTACGACTTCGAGAGCCCCTCGGCCATCAGCGGGGTCTTGCCGCACGGGGCCGGGTCCGGGAAGCGCAGCTTGGCGACCTTGTCCGAGACCCGGACCTGGTCCAGGCCGGCCAGCAGCTTCTCGGCGCGGCGAGCCATGTTCTGGGCGGCGACGGTCTTGGTGGCCTTGGCGCGCATCTTGTCGGCCTGCGAGTTGAGGGTCGCGGCCTTCTTCTCGGCGTTGGCGCGCTCGCGCTTGCGGCGCTTCTCGTCGTCCTCGCGCTGCTGCTTGTACTGCTTCCAGCCCATGTTGTAGATGTCGACGGCCGAGCGGTTGGCGTCCAGGTAGAACACCTTGTTGACGACGGTCTCGACCAGCTCGACATCGTGGGAGATCACGATGAAGCCGCCCTTGTACGTCTTCAGGAAGTCCCGCAGCCAGGCGATCGAGTCGGCGTCGAGGTGGTTGGTCGGCTCGTCGAGCAGCAGGATGTCGGCGTCCGAGAAGAGGATCCGGGCCAGCTCGACGCGGCGGCGCTGACCGCCGGAGAGGGTGTGCAGCTCCTGGCCGAGGATGCGGTCCGGCAGGCCGAGGGCGGCGGCGATGGTGGCGGCCTCGGCCTCGGCGGCGTACCCGCCCTTGGTGAGGAACTCGGTCTCCAGGTTGGAGTACTTCTTCATCGCCTTGTCGCGGGTGGCGCCCGTGCCGTTCGCCATCCGGTCCTCGTTCTCGCGCATCTTCCTCAGCACGGTGTCGAGGCCACGGGCGGAGAGGATGCGGTCGCGGGCCAGCACGTCGAGGTCGCCGGTGCGCGGGTCCTGCGGGAGGTAGCCGACCTGGCCGGAGTTGGTGACGGTGCCGGAGGCGGGCAGGCCCTCACCGGCGAGCACCTTGGTGAGGGTGGTCTTGCCGGCCCCGTTCCGGCCGACCAGGCCGATCCGGTCACCGGGGGTGATCCGGAAGCTGGCGGACTCGATCAGGACGCGGGCGCCGGCGCGCAGCTCTAGGGCGTTGACGGAAATCATGGCTGAGGGAACTCCTGGGCAGTGGGCGGGCGCCTGGACGGGTTCACAGGGCTCGGGGCGGCGTAGGTACGGCGGGCAGCTAATGCCCAGAGAGAACAGCCATATGGCCCAGTCTACCGGGAGCCCTCAGAAGCTCCGCCAGCCGTGCGGCCGCCAGGGGCCGACCGCCGCCGGGTCAGCGGCAGGCTGCGGCGAAGGAGGCGGCGGGCGCGGTGCAGGGGGTCTCGGGGGCGCCCTGGCTGGTGTCGAAGACGTGGCGGCCGACGATCGGGCCGTCGTCGATGGTGACGTGGTGGCCGTCGAGGCGGTGGAGCTGGACGGCGGGGCCCGCGTTGAGCTGCCAGCCGTGCTGGGTCAGGCGGAAGCCGGTGATGCCGCCCGGGAGGGGGTGCCCGGCGCCGTTGGTGCCGGTGCAGGTGCGGGGCACGAGCACGGCGTCGTCGGTGTGCACGGCCCGCAGCGGGTCATAGGAGCAGCCGCTCAGCGGGCGGGAGTTGAATCGCAGGTCGCCGTCGCGGTCGCGGAAACCCATGGTCAGGGCCGGGGTCAGCACCGCCACCCAGGGCTCGTCCTCGGTCGCCGTCTGGAGCGCGGCGGCGGCGCGCCGGACGGCGACGGTGTGCCGCTCCGCGTCCGTACGGGTGGCCGCGCCGGGCTCGCCGTCGGCGCTCAGCCACTCGCTCAGACCGGGCACGGCCCGGTGCCAGCGGACGGAGTGGTCGCTCGGGCGGACGGAGGTGACCAGCCCGTCGTCCCAGACCACCACCGCGCTCTCCCCCGCCATCGCCAGGTAGAGGGCGGTCGCGCCCTCGCGGCGGTAGGACCAGAGGTGGCTGCCGGTGCGGTCGTACGCCTCCAGGCCGGGGCCGACCTTGAGCTCCAGGGAGCCGGTGTCGAGGGACTGGGCGCTGACGGGGCTGGCGTCCGAGCCACCGGGCTCGGCGACGCGGTCGCCGAACGGCACGGGGCGGTTGGCGTGTGCGGCGGCACCCGCTCCGAGGACCAGCACGACGGCCAGGGCGGGGAGCAGAGAACGACGGGTGAGGGCACGCAGCGGCTTCCGGGACACGGGCGGAGCGTACCCCTCGAACGAGACGTCCGTCTGTCGGACACGGCGCGCCACCCGGACGGGCGTGCGGCTACGCGCCCCGTCGGGCTCCGGCGCCGACCTGCGGCTTCCGGCTGGGCGGCGGGCGGCGGTGCCCGCTATCTTGCCACTGCTACGGCGGGATGACTGTTACAGAGGTGGTACGCAGATGCAGTTCGACGACCAGGCCGATCTCGACAGCTCCCAGGTGGAGGACCGGCGGGGGCTGCCGGGCGGGAAGATCGCGGTGGGCGGCGGGGTCGGCGTGATCGGCCTGCTGCTGGCGCTGGTGTTCGGGATCGACCCCGGGCTGCTCGGACTCGCCGGGGGCGGCGGCGCCTCGGCCGGCCCGAGCACGGCCGGGCAGGTGCAGCAGACCTGCAAGACCGGCGCGGACGCGAACAAGCGGCAGGACTGCCGGATCGTCGGCGTGGTCAACAGTGTGCAGACCTTCTGGAGCGGCGAGCTGCCCCGGCGCGGGGTGCGCTACTCCCCCGCCGACACCGTGCTCTTCACCGGGCGGGTCTCCACCGCCTGCGGCGCGGCCAGCTCGGCCGTCGGCCCGTTCTACTGCCCCGGCGACCACAAGGCGTACGCAGACCTCGGCTTCTTCTCCGAGCTGAGCAGCCGCTTCGGCGCGAAGGGCGGCCCGTTCGCTGAGGCGTACGTGATCGCGCACGAGTACGGGCACCACATCCAGGCGCTGACCGGGCAGACGAACAAGGTCGGCAACGACCGGCAGGGGGCGAACAGCGCCTCGGTGAAGCTGGAGCTCCAGGCGGACTGCTACGCCGGGGTGTGGGCCAACAACGCGGTGAAGACGCCGCAGGCGAGCACCGGGCGGCCGCTGATCAACAAGCTGACGGACGCGGACATCGCCCAGGGCCTGGACGCGGCGGCGTCGGTCGGCGACGACCGCATCCAGCAGCAGGCCCAGGGGCGGGTCAACCCGGAGAGCTGGACGCACGGGTCGTCGGCGCAGCGGCAGCAGTGGTTCACCGTGGGGTACCGGTCGGGGGACATGACGAAGTGCAACACCTTCGCCCAGTGACTGACGGCGGAGTCCGGTCGCGTGTGCGACTTGTCCACTTTTGAGTGACATAAGGCTTTTCTGACGGTCTGTGGGCTTACCGTCGTGCTTACCGGACGCCTTCCGGCCCGGGTGCGACGCTCCGAGGAGAGAGCCCATGCGATTGGCCCGCCTTACGCTGGCCGCCGCCGCGCTGCTGTTGATGGTGACCACCGCGAGTGTCCCGCCGGGGACGCCGTTGGACCAGACCGAGCGGCGGGCCGCGCTCTCCTCGGACGCGGTGCAACCGCGCGGGGCCGCGCCCCGGCCCGCCGTGCAGCGGACCCGGCACGAGGCGCCGTTCGGAGCCTTCGTCGGCTCCTGGGACAACTACATCCCGCAGATCCGGCGGATGGCGCAGTGGCTGAACGGCGCCAACATGCAGGTCGGCCACACCTACCTGGCCGGGAACGGCTGGAACGACATCGAGGGCGATCCGGTGGTGCTCGGCCTCTGGTCGCAGTGGCGGCTGGCCGATCCGAGCCGCAAGCTCGTGCTCGGCGTGCCGATGCTGGTGCCGAACGAGGGGAACATCCCGGACGGCGAGGTGGCCAAGCTGCTGGCCCGGGGCAACCAGGGCGAGTTCGACCGGCACTTCCTCAAGCTGGCCCGCAAGCTCGTCGCGCTCGGCGGCGGCGACACCGTGCTCACCCTCGGCTGGGAGATGAACGGCACCACCTACACCAGCCGGTGCCGCCCCGACCCGGCGGCCTGGAAGGCGTACTGGCGGCGGATCGTGACGGTGATGCGCTCGGTGCCCGGCCAGCACTTCAAGTTCGACTTCGACCCCACCCGGGGCCTGGACGCCATCCCGTGGACGCGCTGCTACCCCGGTGACGACGTGGTCGACATCATCGGGATGGACAGCTACGACCAGCCCGCCGGGGGCACCTTCGACCAGTACATCTCCGAGCCGTACGGGCTCCAGGACCAGGTCGAGTTCGCGGCCAAGCGCGGCAAGCCCGTCTCCTACCCGGAGTGGGGGCTCTTCCGCAACGGCGACAACCCCGAGTTCGTCCGGCGGATGGTGGAGTGGATGCGGACCCACGACACCAGCTACCAGACCGTCACCGACTACTGCCCGCACGGGTTCTGGGGATGCGACCGGAACCCGCGCTCCAGCGCCGTCTTCAAGCAGCTGATGTCCGGCTCGCAGGGCGCGGCGAACCCGTGGGCAGCGGCCGGCTCAGCTGCGGCAACCGGCTCAGCTGCGGCGCCGGGCCAGTAGCGCCGCCTTGAGCCGGGGCAGCCGGGTGTTGAGCAGCTGCAC
The DNA here is from genome assembly GCF_052076145.1 of Kitasatospora sp. McL0602. Lineage (NCBI taxonomy): Bacteria > Bacillati > Actinomycetota > Actinomycetes > Kitasatosporales > Streptomycetaceae > Kitasatospora > Kitasatospora sp. McL0602. Next base: position 1,671,675 of record NZ_CP197246.1, read on the forward strand.
GGCCACCTGCCGGGCCCGCACCCGGCAGGCCCGCACGGCAGCGGCCGGGGCGAGCCTGCCGGGGCCCAGCACCAGGCGCTGGTTGGAGAGCTGGTCCGGGCGCCAGCGCTGCTTGTAGGGCTCCTGGCCGCGCAGCAGGCTGAGCACCGGGATGTTCGCGCCGCGCACCTCGTCCAGCGCGACGCCGAAGAGCAGCCCCGCGATGTCCAGCCGCTCGCGCAGGGCCGGGTGCGCGCCGTACATGTAGAGGCCGCCGAAGGACGGGCAGAGCAGCAGCAGGTTCACCGCGACGGGCTCGCCGTCCAGCGAGTAGCGGTGCACGGCGGCCCGGCCCGTCGCGACCAGGCCGGTGGTGGACTCGACCAGGTGGGCGGCGAACCGCTCGGTGCGGTGCTCGGCGGTGACGCCGCGCTCGCGCCACTGGAGGAAATGCAGGTCGAGCAGCTCCCGGACGGCCTCCGGCACCTGCTCCGGGGTCGCCGAGCTGACCTGGACGCCGGATTCGGCGATCTTGCGCTGCTTCACCCGGCTGCGCTGGGCGGTCTTGCCCGGCAGGCGCTTCAGCAGCTCCTCCATCGGCACCGCCGGGAGGTACTGGCAGAGCGAGTCGGCGAAACGGTGGCGGCGGCCGCGCCAGTGCTCGAAGACCCGCTGCGCCGCAGCCTCCGGGTGCACCTCGCGCAGCTCCAGGCTGTGCCAGGGGCGGCGCAGCGGGAGGGCGCCGGCGAGCTCGGCGGCGGCGCGGTCGGCGTAGGCGTCGTCGAGCAGCACGTCGGTGTAGTCGACCAGGCCGGCGCCCAGGTTGGTCAGCCCGCCGAACAGCCCACGGCGGCGCAGCGCGGCGGCCCCCACCAACTGCTCGTCCCGGCGGACCAGGACGACCACCAGACCCCCCGGGCGGCCGTACTGCCGCCACCAGGAGCGGACCCAGGCGGCGGCCTGGAAGGAGGTCGCGGTCGCGCAGCGGGCCGCCAGGGCGTCCCACTCGGCGGCCAGGGTGTCCAGCGCGTCGTCCTCGCGGCGGACTTCGGTGCGCCAGCGGGGGCCGGAGGTCTCGGCCGTCTGGGTCGTCTGGGTCGTCTGGGCGGGGACTGTGGCGGGGAGTGTGGTGGTGCTGAGCTGTTCCTCGGTGGTCATCGTCGACTCCCGGCTCGCTTGGGCTCCTGCGGTTCCTCGGCGGGCGCCTCGGTGCGGGGCTGCGGCGGCACCGGGACGTCGGCGGGCTCGGTGACGGGCTCGGTGACGGGCTCGGTGACGGGCTCGGCTGCGGGCGCCGGCTCCTCGGCCGGGCGGCGGCGGGTCATCACTACGAGGGCACCGACCAGGACGCCCGCCGCCCCGCCGACTGCCGTGTCCAGCTGGGCGGAGGGCGAGGTCGGAGCGTCCGGCTCGGCGGCGGCGGCCAGCGGCACCAGCCGGACCCCGGTCTCCTTGCTGCTGGTGTTGGCGAAGGTGACCAGTGAGCGGGCGACGGCGTCGGCGTTCAGCACCGCGTCCTGCGGGCGGCGGCCGGTGCCGGTGATGTCGATCACCGGCGCGTCGGGCGAGGTGGTGCCGCTGACCATCCCGGCGAGCTGGGCGACGCTGCGGCCGGTCTCGGCGGCAGCCGCGGTGAGCACCTGCGGCTGGCCCGCGAGACGGCCGTACGCCTGCGCGAAGTTGACGGCGGTGTTGCCCTCGCCGGGGTTCTGCGGCACGACCACCACGTACGAGTTGGCGGCGTAACTGGGGTGCGAGACGACGGCGTAACCAGCCCCCGCCACGGCACCCAGGGGGACGGCCAGCGCCACCGGCCACCAGCGACGGGTCAGGGCGCGGGCGTTCCGGCGCAGTTCGGACATCGGGAGGCTCCTTGGCTGTTCGGTTGGTTCAGGCAACTGGTGAGCTGCACGCAAGCGGCCGACCTCAGGGGCGCGGGGAACTGGCTGTCCGTTCAGACGACCGCGAGGCGGTCGTACAGGCGGCCGAGGCTGTCGGCGATGCGGGCGATGTCGTAGTGGGCGACGGCGGGGGGCTGCGGCAGAGGGAGGCTGCGGCGGCTCCAGAGCTCGCACAGGGCTGCCGTGTAGGAGGCTGCGTCGGAGGGGATCCTGACTGCCTCGGGGGCTGCCTCGGGGGGGAGTTCGTCGAGGGCGGGGCAGGCGCTGTGGCGGACGGGGAGACCGGCGGCGAGGCCCTCCAGGACGGTCAGGCCGAAGGTCTCCTCGGTCGAGGGGGCGGCCAGCACGTCCATGGCGGTGAGGAGTTCGGGGACGTCGTCGCGCTCGCCGGTGCAGACCAGCCGCCCCCGGACGCCGCGCAGCGCCGCGCGGTGCTGCAGCTCCTCGAGCTCGGGGCCGGCGCCGACCAGCAGCAGCCAGGGCTCGCGCAGGGCCGGGTGCTGACCGGCGAGGACGGTCAGCTCGGCGAGCGAGTCGATCAGGAGGTCGAAGCGCTTGCCGGGCACCAGCCGCCCGACCCCGCCGATCACCCAGGCCTGCTGCGGCAGGCCGAGCTCGGCGCGGACGGTCTGCCGCAGGGCCGCCCGGGAGGCGGTGGGCAGGGCGTAGCGGGCGGCGTCGACGCCGTTCGGCAGTACGTCGACCCGGCGGACGCCCCAGTCGTCCAGCGTCCCGGCGACCTGCCGGGAGACGGCGACGGTGGTGCTGCCGAGGCGTTCGGCGGCCAGGTAGAGGGCCTTGACGCCGGGGGTGACGGACCGACCCTCGATCACGCCGGGGTGCAGCGAGTGCTCGGTGGCGACGACGGTGCGCACCCCGCCGAGCCGGGCGGCCAGGCGGCCGTAGAGGCCGGCGCGGTAGAGGTGGGTGTGCACCAGGTCGTAGCCGCCGGTGCGGACCAGCCGGGTGAGCCGGGGCAGCACCGCGAGGTCGCGGTTGCCCCGCATCCGCAGGTCGTGCACGGTGACGCCGTCGGCGCGCAGGGCGGTGGCGACGGCGCCGGGGTTGGTGAGGGTGGCGACCTCGCAGCGGTGACGCTCCGGCAGGTGCCGCAGCAGCAGCTGGAGCTGGCGCTCGGCGCCGCCTGCGGCGAGGCCGGTGATGACGTGCAGGACTCTCATCGGGCCGCCCTCCCCCTGCCCACCCGGCGCAGCCCGACGAGGGCGTCCCGCAGCCGGTGGCGGCCGCGTTTGGCGCGTAGCCGCAGGGCGCCGTCGCGGTCGCCGACGTAGCAGCGCGGCAGGGCGAAGCGGCCGGTCAGCTCGCTGTGGCCGATCGCGCAGGCGTACTCGTACCCGGCGTCGCGGACGGCCAGGGTGGCGGGCAGGTCGACCGCGCCGTACGGGTAGCAGAAGCCGGTGACGGGCCCGCCGACCAGCTCCTCCAGGGCGCGGCGGCTCTCCCGCGTCTGTGTGGCGAGCACCTCGGCGGGCAGGCCGGGGAGGGCCTGGTGGCCGAGGCCGTGCGAGCCGATCTCCCAGCCGGCGGAGGCGAGTTCGGGCACCTGGTCGACGGTGAGAAGCTGCTTGCGGGGGCCCTCGACGTCCCAGCCGTTGTCGCTGCCGAGCAGGTCGGGGACGACGTACGCGGTCGCCGTGAAGCCGTACCGGTGCAGCACCGGGACGGCGTGCCGGGCGAAGTCGGCGTACCCGTCGTCGAAGGTCAGACCGACCAGCCGCCCGTCACCGCCCTCGGCGCGGGCTCGCAGCAGCTCGCGGATGCTGACGCCGCGTCGGCCCGTGCGGTGCAGCCACTCCATCTGGGCGGCGAACCGGCGGGGGCTGACGGTGAGGAGGTACGGGTCCTCCTCCTCGTCGGCCACCGAGTGGTACATCAGGATCCAGGGCGCGGCCCTGAGCGACGTCGCCTGGGCCGGTAGGCGCAGGCGCTGGTCGGGTTCAACGTCCATCGGGCAGCTTCCCTTCAGCGGCCGGGGGAGGCGGGTTCAGCGCCCGTACGAGGGCGAGCACCGGGCCGCGCACCTCGTCCGCGCCGAGCGCGGTACCGAGGGCGGCGAAGACGAGCAGCACGCAGCCGCCGCCGAGCAGGGTGGCGAGCAGCGGGCCCGCCGCGAGCTGACCGGCGAGGGTGCCCGTCAGGGCGGCGCCGACGGCTGCGGCCAGCAGGCGGGCCTGCCCGCCGAGCACCCGGCCGAGCCGTAGCGCGATGCCGCGCAGCAGCAGGCCGCGGAGCAGCAGCACGGCGGTGGTGGTGATGCCCGCGGCGTTCCCGGCCGCGAGGCCGAGGGCGCCGAACCGGGAGGTGGCGGTCAGGCCCACCACGACGGTGACCAGCAGCCCGACGGCCATCGCCGCGACGGGGTACCAGTCGAGCAGGCGGCGCCCGCCGTCGTCGGTCTGCGGCTGGTCGGCGCGGCGGACCACGGGGCGGACGGAGAAGTAGGGGCGGACCATCACCCCGATCAGCGCCTGGGCGGGCAGGCCGAAGCTGTAGACCCGGATCACGGCGGCCGTAGCGGCGGTGTCGAGCGCGCCGAAGGCGCCGCGCTCGAAGAGCAGCGAGACGACGGACGGCGCGCAGGCCATCAGGAAGGCGGTGCCGACCAGTACGACGGCGGCGGCCTGGCCGAGGTCCTTCTCGACCCGGTCCCGGGCCGCCGCCAGATCGCCCGCCGCGAGCGCGCGGGCGACCAGCGGGAAGGTCACGGTGCAGATCAGGATGGCCGCTGTCATGGCCAGTTGGGAGACCTTGGCGGCGTAGTTGAGGTGCGAGATGGTGCCGGGCGGCAGGCCGGAGCCCAGGTACCGCTCGATGAAGACCTGTGCCTGCCGGGTCAGGGTGAAGGCCGCCACCGGCAGTATCGCCAGCGGGATCAGCACCAGGCCCTGCCCGGCCGGGCGGCGGCCGCTGCGGCGGGCCGCCCCGCCCGCGCGCAGGCGGCGGCCGAACGGGCCGATCAGCAGCCCCGCCATCAGCACGCTGCCGAGCGCCACGCCGACGGCGGCCGAGCGGACGCCGAGCAGGCCGTGGCAGGTCAGCAGCACCGTCAGGATCGCCGCGTTGTAGGCGACGTAGATCCCGGCGGGGGCGGTGAACCGGTGGTGGGCCCGCAGCGCCGAGCCGAGGTACCCGGCCACGCCGAACGGGAGGATGGTGAGCGCGGTGATCCGGGTGCAGGTCACGGCGAGGCCCGGGTCGGCCAGGCCGGGGGCGAGCAGGTCGACCAGCTGGGGGGCGCCGAGGGCGGTGGCGGCGGAGAGCGCGCAGAGCGCGAGCAGCAGCCAGGGCAGCGTCGCGCGGACCAACTGGCGTACCGGGTCCGGCCCTTGGGGGCGCTCCTCGCGGAGCACCAGGGCCAGGCTGAAGGCCGGGACCATCAGGAAGGCCATCGCGTCCTCGATCAGCAGCGGCGCGGCCGTCTCGGGCACCGTCCAGGAGACCAGGAAGGCGTCGGTGCCCTGGTTCGCGCCGAAGTACCGGGCCAGCAGCAGGTCCCGGAGCAGCCCGAGGGCCGACCCGGCGGCGCTGAGCAGGGCGGTGACGCCGAAGGCACGGGCCAGGAAGCCCCGCCGGCCGGGCGCCTCGGGCTCGGGGGCCGGGGGCTCGACAGCCACCGGTTCGGCGACGCTGCGGGCGGCCGGGAGCAGGGGCGCGACCGCGCTCGGCTGGTCGGTCGTCATCGGGGCTGCGCTCCCTGTTCGGGCAGGGCTGCCGGGCCGGGCAGGGCTGCCGGGCCGGGCAGGGCTGCTTTCGCCGCGAGGCCGAGGACGACGGAGGTGAGCACGGTCGTCGTCCCGCCGATGTCGCCGTACAGGAAGTCGACCAGCACCCAGCAGAGCAGGGCGAGAGCTGCCAGACCGGGGCCGGCCGCGCGGCGGAGGCAGCCGATCAGGAGGGTGAGGAAGAGCGCCAGGTAGGCGACGGCGCCGATCAGGCCCTGCTCGCTGAGGACCAGGAAGTACATGTTGTGCGGGGAGAGCAGCGGCTCGCGCTGGAAGCCGATGGTGGGGTCGGCCGCGTCGCTGCCGGAGGAGAGCCGTAGCGGGGCGTGGCTGTCGCGGAGCTGTTGGAAGGCCTTGGGGCCGGCGCCGGTGACGGGGTGGTCCTGCCAGATCGCCTGGGCGGTGGCCCAGAGGTCGTAGCGGTCGCTGACCGACTGGTCGGGGGCGGCCTCGACCGAGCCGATGCTGCTGAGCCGGTCGGTGACGCCGGAGGAGCCGAGGCCGAGGCCGCCGACGAGCACCACCACGGCGGCGGCGCCGAGCACGGCGCTGCGCAGCGCCAGCCGGGCGTCGGCACGCAGCAGCAGGACGGTCGCGGCGGCGGCGCAGGCGATCCAGCTGCCCCGGCTGAAGGAGACGGCGAGCGGGAAGGCGAGGAAGGCCGCCGCCCCGTACATCGCCCGGCGCAGCCGCCGGTCGCCGCCGGGGCCGCGCTCGGCGAGGGCCAGCGCGAGGGCCGCGAGCAGGCCGAAGCTGACGACGGTGGACATCGCCATGATGTCGAGGGCGCCGAAGGTGCCGACCGCGCGGATCGGCTGGCCGGTGTAGGAGGCGCCGGTGCGGGTCAGGTACTGGTCGGCGCCGACCACGCCCTGGATGAGTGCTGCGGCGACGAAGGAGCCGAGGACCAGCCGCTGGTCGGTGCGGTCGCGGAGCGAGCAGACCACCGCGGCGGGGACGAGCACGAAGACCTGCACCAGCCGGACGAAGCCGGTGAGGCTGGTCTGCGGGTCGATCGAGCCGATGGTCGCCAGCGCGGCGGCGACCACGATGCCGCCGAACAGCACGCAGGCGGTGCGGTGCAGCGGCGGGGTGCGGCCGCGCAGCAGGTCGACGGCGGTGAGCGCCATCAGGGCCAGTGAGGCGAGGTCGGCGGGGGTGATGTGGACGGCGGCCGCGACGTCCTTCTCCCCCGTCGGGACGCAGACCAGCAGGACGGTCGCGGCGGCGAGCAGGCTGGGCCTGGTCCTGACGCCGTGTATGGCGCGGGGCAGCGGCAGGGCGAGGGCCATCGGGCTCAGCTCCCGTCCGGGTGGAGCATCAGGGCGGCGGTGCGGAGCAGCAGTTTGACGTCCTGCCAGAGGCTCCAGCTCTCGATGTAGCGGTTGTCGAAGCGGGCCCGGTCCTCGATCGAGGTGTCGCCGCGCAGGCCGTTCACCTGGGCGAGGCCGGTGAGGCCGACGGGGACGCGGTGCCGGTCGGGGTACTCGGGGTAGACCTGGCCGAAGCGCATCACGAAGTACGGCCGCTCGGGACGGGGGCCGACCAGGCTCATGTCGCCGCACAGGACGTTCCACAGCTGCGGCAGCTCGTCCAGCGAGGAGCGGCGGAGCAGGCGGCCCACGGCGCCCATCCGGTGGTCCTGGGAGATGTTCCAGCGGGTCGCGGACTCGTGCTCGTTGCTGGGGCGCAGGGTCCGGAACTTGAGGACGGTGAAGACCCGCCCGTCGAGGCCGGTGCGCTGCTGGCGGAAGAGCACCCCCGGGCCGGTGTCGAAGCGGACGGCGAGGGCGCAGACCGCGAGCACCGGCGCGAGGGCGAGCAGCCCGGCGGCGGCGGCGGTGATGTCGAGGGCGCGCTTGGCGGCCCAGCCGTGGCGGCGCATGGCCGGGCGGCCGAGCCGGACGCAGGGGAAGCCCCAGAGGTGGTCACGGGCCGGGCCGCCGACCGCGCCGTACTCGCGCAGTGCGGGCACCAGCCAGACCTGGCAGCCCAGCCGGGCGGCCTCGCGCAGGGCGGCGGCCGTCTCGGTCTCGTCGGCGGCGCCCTCGGTGGCGAGCACGTGGTGCACGCGGTGGCGGCGGATCTCCCGTTCGAGCACCTCGCGGCCGCCGAGCACCGGCAGCCGGGTGGAGTCGGCGAGCAGCACCGGGTGCGGGTCGAGGAAGCCGACCGGGCGCATCCCGTACTCGCGGCGCTCGGTGAGCACGGCGGCGACGCGCTGGCCGAGCTGCCCGGCGCCGAGCACCAGGACGGGGCTCGGGCGGCGGCGGCGGGCCTGGCGGAGCAGGTGGTAGCTGAGGGCCCGGCCGCAGGCGGCGAGCAGCAGGAAGAGCGCGAGCTGGGCGGCGAGCCGGAGCGGGGTGGCGGGGCCGCCGCCCGGCCAGGCGCCGAGGCAGGCGGCCAGGCTCACGGCGAAGGCGGTGGCGACGGCGGCGCGGGCGGCGAGCGCGGGCAGCTCGTCGAGGGCGGAGAGGGTGAGCCGGGTGCGGTAGAGGCCGCCGGCCAGGTTGAGCGGCAGCAGCAGGGGCAGGACGGCGGCGGAGCCGAGCAGGGAGTGCGCGCGGCCCTCGGTGGCGAGGGTGGTCAGCGCGGCGCCGACGCAGACGGCGAGGGAGTCGACCAGGACCAGGGCGGCCGGGAGGGCCGTCCGCTCGAGGGAGTGCAGCGCCCTGCGGTGGCGGCCGACCGGCGGGGCCGAGCGGGCCTGCGCGGTGGTGGCGGGGCGGTCGAGCAGCCCGGTGGCGAGCCGCCGGGAGGACGGCAGGGGGCGGCCCGGCCGAGGCACACTCTCGTGGTCAATGGTCATCAGCGCGCGAACTCCCCTGCTGTGTACCCGCCGCGACGGGCCGCCCGGGGCCGGGGGCGAGCCGGCCCAGCGATCCCGGCCCGGTGGCTGCGGTCCAGGTAGCACCTGCTGCCTTGGGTGGCATGCCGAAGGACGGCATTCGAACATTTCCGGAATGCCTCGCGGAGGGTCGGCAGTCAGGAATAGTGAAGAAGCAGGCAAAATTAGACAATACCGAACGCTGGCTTGATTTCAGGAAGTTGACTTGCCATTTCATTCCACCTGCCCATTAATCAGACTTTCGGATTATGAATCCTCGGCCGGCCTGTCCAGGCGCGAACACGGCAGCACCTTCGCGGCGAGCATTCACGGTCTGAGAAACGATCAGGACCGCCCAGGGACACGGCTCCTGCGGTGCGCCCCGCGCTGACGGGGCATGCCGTCGGCGGAATCCCGCCGAAGGAGAGTTCGATAGAGCGCGTCCACCTGGGCGACCACGTTTCGCACATCGTGTCGCTCGGTCAGATGTTCGCGGGCGATCGCTCCACGGCGTTCGCATTCGATCGGATCGGACAAAGCCTCGATCAGGCCACGCGCGAGATCCGCCGAACTCTCCGGCTCCACCAATGCCTGCGGCCGCTGCCCCGGCGGCAGGCACTCCCGGGCCCCCGGCACGTCGGTCAGCAGCACGGGCCGGCCCATCGCCATCGCCTCCAGCGGCGCCAGCGCCATCCCCTCCCAGCGCGAGGGCAGCACCACCAGATCGGCCGCCGCCAGCCACGGGCGCGGGTCCGCGACGTCCCCCGCCAGGCGGACCCGGGCCGGCTCCGGCAGATCCCGGACCCGGTCGGCGAGCGCGGTGGCGTCCGGCCCGTCCCCGACCAGCGCGAGCCGGGCCGCCGGCACGCTCGCGAGCACCTCGGGCCAGGCGTCCAGCAGCACGTCCTGGCCCTTCTGCCGGCAGAGCCTCCCGACGCAGACCGCGAGCGGCGCGTCGAGGTCGAGGCCGAGCGACATCCGGGCCGCCCGGCGGGCCGCCGAGTCGGCCGGGGCGTAGTGGCGCACGTCCACGCCGTTCGGGACGACGTGCCAGGGGGCCCGCAGGCCCGCCGCCTCGCCGTCGGCGCGCTCGCGCTCGCTGACGCAGAGCACCGCCCGCACCCAGCGGGTGGCGTACCGCTCCCAGCGCAGCGTCGCCGCCGCGAGCGGCCCCTCCACGGCGGCGAACGACCAGGCGTGCGGCTGGAACACGGTCGGCACGCTGCCCCTGGTGGCGAGCCGACCGGCCAGGCCCGCCTTGGCGCTGTGCAGGTGCAGCACGTCCGGCTTCGCCGCCCGGACGATCCGCCGCAGCCGCCACGCCTCCGCCGGGGTCGCGGGCCCCGGCGACCGCCCGGCCGGCCAGTCCAGCACCAGCGCCCCGGCGACCGCCGCCTCCTCGGCCAGCCGACCGCCCTGCGGGCAGGCCACCAGCACCCGGCAGCCCGCCTCCCGCTGGCCCCGGACGAGATCCACCACGACGCGGGCCACTCCACCGTCGACGGGCTGGGAGATGTGAAGGATCGTCATACGCACGGCCGCGAGCCTAGGTCTGCGGCACCGCCCAGCCGCCGTGCTTTCACCCTCTCCGGGGCAGAACCACTCGTACGGGTAGGCAGGCGGCCCCGCCCCACCCGGGCAGGTCGTCGGCCGCCCGGGGGTGTCAGCCCAGTTCGCTGGCGAGGCGGGCGAGGATCTCGTCGTGGATGCGGTTGAGGCCCTTGGGCGCGAAGGTCCGCTCGAAGAAGCCGCCGATGCCGGTGGCGCCCTGCCAGGTCGCCTCGACGGTGACCTTGGCCTGGTCGGCGCCGACCGGGCTGACCGTCCAGGTGATGACCATGGTGGAGTTGGCGTCGGTCTCGACCAGGCGGTGGGCGGACGGCTCGGTGACGGCGAAGAGGCAGTCCCGGGTGCGCTTCTCGGTCGCCTGGAGCTTCCAGTGCACCTGGGTGCCCGCGCCGGTGCCGCCCGCCCGGACCTCGTACTCGCTGTACTGCACCGGCAGCAGCCTGGGGCGGACGGCCGTGTAGTCGGCCAGCGCGTCGAACACCCGCTGCGGAGAAGCCTGGTAGACCGACTCGGTGGTGGCTTGGACCTGTCCCATGACGTGATTCTCCTCAGGTGCGGCAGTGCTTTCCGGCCAAGCCAACCACTGCCGTCCGCCCGGTCCAAACCAGAGCTACTGTGGCGGGTGTGCTGAACGAGGTGAGTGCTCTCAGGTATCTGGACCCGCTGCGGGCGGGCAGTTCGGTGCCCGGCATCGTCGAGACGGACGACCTGGGCACGTACGTGGTCAAGTTCACCGGTGCCGCCCAGGGCCACAAGGCGCTGGTCGCCGAGGTGATCGTCGGCGAGCTGGCGCGGCGGCTCGGGCTGCGGGTGCCGGAGCTGGTGCTCGTCGACTTCGACCCGGCGCTCGGCGCGCACGAGCCGGACGCCGAGATCCAGGACCTGCTGCGGGCCAGCGCCGGGGTCAACCTCGGGATGGACTACCTGCCGGGCTCGCGGGACTTCCGGCCCGGCATGCTCGACGTCTCCCCCGCCGAGGCCGGGCGGGTGGTCTGGCTGGACGCCCTCACCGGCAACGTCGACCGCAGCTGCGCCAACCCCAATCTGATGGTCTGGCACGGCGCCCTCTGGCTGATCGACAACGGCGCCGGGCTGATCTTCCACCACCGCTGGTCCGGCGCCCACGCCTCACTGCTCAAGTCGTACGACCTCAGCGCCCACGCCCTCGGCGCCTACGGCCCCGACGTCCGGGCTGCGGACGCGGAGTTCGCCCCGCTGGTGACGCCCGAGCTGCTGCGGGAGGTCGTCGCGCTCGTACCCGACGGCTGGCTCGCGGACGAGCCCGGCTTCGACTCGGCCGGCGAAGTCCGGGAGGCGTACGTCCGGCACCTGGCGGCGCGGGCCGCGCAGTCCGCCGCCTGGCTGCCGGACGGCTTCGCCTCGGTGGAGGAGCTGCGGGCCACGGCGGCGAAGCGCGCCGAGGCCACCCGCGCGGGCCGCCCGGCCTGGCTCCAGCACGTCCCCGACCGCACCCGCTGACCCCCGCCGATCACCCTCCGGAGACGGACCTGCGCACAGCAGCGGAGGCGGCGGCGGACGGCGCGGCCCACGCCAGCAGCACCCGCAGGGCGTCGTGCGAGGGGCTGTCGGGGGCGGCGGCGTACGTGATCAGGGCCTGGCCGGGGTCGTCCGCAACCCGCAGGGTCTCGTACGTCAGCTCCAGGTCGCCGACGACGGGGTGGTGGAAGCGCTTGATCCCGGAGGTCTTGTCCTGGACGGGGTGCTCCGCCCACCACCGGCGGAAGTCCTCGCTCTTCATCGACAACTCGCCGATCAGGCTCGCCAGTTGCGGGTCGTCGGGGTGCAGCCCCGCCTCCAGGTGCAGGTAGGCGACGTTCTCGCGGGCGCAGGCCGTCCAGTCCGCGAAGAGCTCCCGGGAGGCGGGGTTGAGGAAGGTCATCCGGGCGATGTTGCGTTCGGCGGGCTTCAGCGCGGCGTAGTCGCCGAGGAGGGCGCACGCCGCCGCGTTCCAGGCCAGGACGTCCATCCGACGGCCCATCACCAGGGCCGGGACGTCCCGCAGCTCCTCCAGCAGCCGCCGGAGCATCGGGCGCACCTGCTGCCGTTCGGGCCGGGGCCGGGGGTCGCGCGGGGCGGCGGGGCCGGGTTGGGCGAGGCGGTGCAGGTGCCGGCTCTCGTCCTCGTCCAGGCGCAGCGCGCGGGCGAGGGCGCCCAGGACGGCCGCCGACGGATTGGACACGCGGCCCTGTTCCATCCGGGTGTAGTAGTCGACGCTGACGCCGGCGAGCTGGGCGAGCTCCTCGCGGCGCAGCCCCGAGACCCGGCGCCGACCGCCGAAGTCCGGCACGGCGACATCCTCGGGGCGCAGGCGGGAGCGGCGGGTCCGCAGGAACGCGCCCAGGCCGGTCGTAGTGCTCATGCCCTGATTCTGCCCCCTCGCACCGGTGTTGAGCCTGGCCCTGTCAGGGCCAGGCTCGGCGGTCGAGCTACGATCCGCGCGGTCGCAGCCGGTCGAGGGTGAGGTCGACGAGCCGGCGCCAGTCGCCGCTGTCGGTGCGGATGGTCGCGGACAGGCAGCCGACGATCATGTAGACGTCCGCGACGGTGAGATTTCCCGGACGGCGGGTGGTGGGGGTTTCGAGGGTGTCGAGGGTGGCAACCCGGACCCGGCGAAGATCAACCCCATCGCCGCCGCGTACGACATCACCTACTGCGCACAGGGCGACTGTCACCTTCCTGGCCATGGCGGGAAAGGGGGGATTGTGGTCCTTTTCGAATTGGACCTCGGCGCGTTAGGTTTCTCATGCATCCGCCGCGAATCACCTGCCCTCGGGAATCCCAGCCAGTCGGGTCGGCGGGCTCGACGTCCCGACGTCGTACAGCCTGGACGGCAACGTGCTGGTCCAGACGATCCGCACCGAAGCGAGCACCGTCTACCCGGTGGTCGCGGACCCAAAATGGACCTGGGGGATCATCAGCGGCACGGTGTACCTGAACCGCGACGAGTCGAACAAGCTCGTCAGCGGCGCGGGGCTTGCCAGCCTGCTCGGCATCTGGTCCGGTCCGCTGTCCATCCCCGGGCACGAGGGGGAGGACGGCGCGCTTCGCGAGCGCGTCCGGCGCCGTCGTCCTGGCCGTGGGCTACGTCTGCAGCAGCAACGTCGTGCCGGCCCCGGCGCCCGGCCTCAGTTCGTTCCTGGCGTTCAACCTTTCCGTCCTGGCGGGCATCACCTTCACCCTCGCCCGTATTTCCTGGAATCGGCACCGATCCGGTCGGAATTCCTAGCGGAATCAGCACGACGGATCACCTTTTCCGACCGGTGACGCAGGGGTGGCGATCGGGAATCGCAGGGGAGTTCCCGATCGCCGCCGCTGTTCCGGGTCAGAAGCGCTGACGGTACTGGGCCGGGGAGATGGCGAGGGTGCGTTGGAAGGCGCGGCGCATTGCCTCGGAAGTCGGGTAGCCGCTGGCACGGGCGATGTGCTCGATGCTGTCGTGCGTGTCCTCGAGGAGGCGGCGGGCGGTCTCCAGTCGGCTTCGGTCCACGTAGCGGCCCGGGGACGTGCCGATCTCGGCGGTGAAGGCGCGGGTGAACTGCCGTGCGGAGAGGTTGGCGCGCCGGGCCAGCGTCTCCACGCTGAGATCTGCCTCGGGGTGGGTCGCGATCCAGTCCTGGACGTCGCGCAGGCTGTGGCGGTCGGCGAGTTGCGCCTCCAGGTGCGTGCTGAACTGCCGCTGGGTGCCGGGCCTGCGCAGGAAGACGACCAGATGGCGGGCGAGGGCCAGGGCGGCCTCCCGCCCGAGGTCCTCCTCGACCAGGGCGAGTACGAGGTCCAGCCCGCTGGTGCCGCCGGCGGAGGTGGAGACCCGCCCGTCGCGGACGAAGATCGGGTCGGAGTCCACCTGGACGTCGGGATACGCCTGGGCGAGGTGGTCGGCCTGGCTCCAGTGAGTGGTGGCCCGCTTGCCGTCGAGCAGCCCGGCCTCGGCCAGCAGGAACGCCCCGGTGCAGATGGAGACGATCCGCCGGGAGCGCGCCGCGTGCCGCCTGAGCCAGTGGACGACCTCCGCGTTGACGGCGACACTGCCGTCGCCGCTGTAGGGCCCGGGGACCACGACCGTGTGCGGCGCGGCGACGGTGTGCAGGTCGGTGTCCGGCACCAGCGTCAGGCCGCTGGGGCTGTAGACCGGGCTGCCGCCGGGGCTCGCGGTCCGGATGCGGTAGGCGACCTTGCCGGGCACCGCGTCGGCGGCGTGGATGTTGGCAGCGGAGAACACCTCGACGGCGCTGACGACGTCCAGCGCGTCCACGCCCTCGAAGAGCACGATGAGTACGGTGCGCGTTCTCACACACCCAGCCTGCCCAACCCCGCAGGCGTCCGCCAGGCCGCGATTCCCGCCTTCCGCGCCATCGGACCGCGCGGCACCCGCCAGGACCTAGTACCGCCAGCGCGTCGCCTCGATGATCTCGGCGTCCGTGCGCAGCGCGAAGAGTTCGGCCTCGGCGCGGCGGACGGCGAGGACGGCGGCGAAGAGGTGGGCGCCGAGGGCCTCGCGGAGGAGGACGGACTTCTCGTAGGCGTCGATCGCTTCGGGGAGGGTGGTGGGGAGGCGCTCGGCGGTGCCGGGGTCGCCGGGGACTTCGGGGGGCAGGGGGTGGCCGGCGTCGAGGCCGGCCAGGCCGGCGGCGAGCACGGCGCCGACGGCGAGGTAGGGGTTGGCGGCGGCGTCGAAGCACTTGATCTCGGCGTTGGCCTGGCCTGCGGTGGAGCCGGTGATCAGGCGCAGCGCGGCCTCGCGGTTCTCCAGGCCCCAGCAGCGGTAGGCCCCGGCCCAGTGGGCGGGGACGAGCCGCAGGTAGGACGCGGCGCTGGGGGCGCCGAGGGCGAGCAGCGCGGGGAGTTCGGCGAGGACTCCGGCGAGGAAGTGCTCGGCCTCGGGGTGCAGGCCGTGGCGGCCGGGGCCGCCGTGGGCGAGGTCGAGTCCGTCGTCGCGCCGGAGGCTGAGGTGGAGGTGGCCGCCGTTGCCGACGGCGCCCTCGGTGAAGACGGGGGCGAAGGAACTGCGCAGGCCGTGCCGGGCGGAGACCGCGCGGACGGTGTGGCGGACGAGCATCGCGGTGTCGGCCGCCTCGACCGGGCCCTCGGCGGCAACGGAGACCTCGAACTGGCCGGGGGCGTACTCGGGGTGGAGCTGGAGGACGGCAAGGCCCTGGGTGGTGAGGGCGCGCAGCACGTCGCGCAGGTAGTCGGAGTGGTCAACGAAGCGGTGCATGCCGTACGCGGGGCCGGTGGTGGCGGGGGCTCCGGACTGGTCGGCGACGATCCACTCGACCTCGATGCCGGCCCGGCAGGTGAGGCCGCGCCGGGCGAGGGCGTCGACGGTGCGGCGGGCGAAGCGGCGCTGGCAGCCGGGGTGCGGGGTGCCGTCCTGGGCGTAGCGGTCGGCGGGTGCCCAGGCCCAGCCGGGCTGGGCGGCGAGCGGGGTGAGGCGGTCGAGGTCGGGGACGAGCCGCAGGTCTCCGGCGGGGCCTTCGGTGAAGGTGCTGCTGGTGGTCGAGTCGTCGACCAGGAAGACGTCGAAGCAGGGGGCGGCGCCGACGCCGTACTCGGCGGCGTGTTCGAGCTGGGCGAGCGGGACGGACTTGACCCGGGTGAGTCCGGCGTTGTCGACCCAGCCGAACACCACCCCGTCGATGCCGTCGGCGGCCAGTCGGGCGGCGGCCTGGCGGGCCCGCGCGGCCCGTTCGGCGCGGGGGTGCGTGGTGGTCATGGGCCCATGCTGGCGGGCGGGGCGCGGCGTCGGCCGGACGCGGGGCGGGAGTTCACTCGTCCGTGCGCCCTCGGTCGGATGATGTGAGGCAGGTCACCGCGGGTCGAGGGGGGTCGAAGAAATAACTGGGGAGAGTTTCTCCGTTTGGCTACTATGGCTGAAGCGGGGAAGAGTTCCCCGGTATGTGGCGGAGAGGAGACCACCAGTGACCACCGACACCGCCACGACCACCAGGGCGCCCCGCCTGCGGGCCGACGCGTCCCGCAACCGCGAGCGGATCATCAGGGCCGCCCGGGAGATCTTCGTCGAGCAGGGCGCCGACGTGCCCTTCGACGAGATCGCCCGCCGCGCGGGCGTCGGCAACGCGACGCTCTACCGGAACTTCGCGGACCGCCGGGAGCTGGCGCACCACGTGACGCTGGCCGTCATGACCAGTGTCGCCGACCAGGCCGACAAGGCGGCAGCCGAGGAGCCCGACAGCTTCGAGGCGCTCGGCCGATTCGTGCACGCGGCCGCCGACGAACGGATCGGCGCGCTCTGCCCGATGATCTCCGACCACGTGGACCAGGCCGCGCCCGACATCCTGGCAGCCAAGGCCCGGCTGGACGCCGCCGTCACCGGCCTGGTCGCCCAGGCCCACCGCAGCGGCGTGCTGCGGGCCGACGTCGGCGCGGGCGACATCGTGGTCGCCATCTCCCAGCTGACCCGCCCGCTCCCGGGCACCGCCTGCCTGGACCTCGAACCGTACGCCCACCGCCACCTGCAGCTGCTGCTCGACGGCCTGCGGGCTCCGGCCCCCTCCGTCCTGCCCGGCCGGGCCACCACCCTGGAGGACCTCCGCCGCCAGCACTGACGGCCCCGCTCTCCACTCCCAGACTTCACGCGACACCAGACGCTCATCTCGCACGCTCCGAAACACGTAAGTGGGTACCTCCATGTCCGGAACCTCCCTGCTGCCAGATCCTCGGCGGTGGAAGGCCCTGGCCTTCATCGGCCTCGCCCAGCTGATGGTCGTGCTCGACGCGACCATCGTGAACATCGCCCTCCCCTCCGCCCAGGCCGACCTCGGGATATCCGACGCCAACCGGCAGTGGGTGATCACCGCGTACGCGCTGGCCTTCGGTGGCCTGCTGCTCTTCGGCGGCCGGATCGCCGACCTGTGGGGCCGTAGGCGCACCTTCATCGTCGGCCTCAGCGGCTTCGCGCTGGCCTCCGCACTCGGCGGCGCCGCCGCCAACACCGCGATGCTGCTCGGCGCCCGCGCCCTCCAGGGCGTCTTCGGCGCGCTGCTCGCCCCGGCCGCGCTCTCGCTGCTCGCGGTGATGTTCACCGAGGCCAAGGAGCGGGCCAAGGCCTTCGGCATCTACGGCGCCATCGCCGGTGGTGGCGGTGCGATCGGCCTGATCCTCGGCGGTCTGCTCACCGAGTACCTGAACTGGCGCTGGACCTTCTTCGTCAACATCCCGTTCGCCGCGATCGCGATCACCGGTGCCGTCATGGTCATCCGTGAGCCCGAGGGCGGGCGCAACCGCAACCGCCTGGACATCCCCGGCGTGCTGCTGGTCACCACCGGTCTGGTCTCGCTGGTCTACGGCTTCACCCGCGCCGAGACGGACGGCTGGACCTCCGGCATCACCCTGGGCCTGTTCGCCGCCGCCGCCGTGCTGCTGATCGCCTTCGCACTGGTGGAGAGCATGGTCAAGGCCCCGCTGCTGCCGCTGCGCGTGATCTGGGACCGCAACCGTGGCGGGGTCTACCTCTCGCTCGGCCTCGCCGTGATCGGCATGTTCGGCCTGTTCCTCTTCCTCACGTACTACCTGCAGGTCGTGCTCGGCTACACCCCCGTCACCACCGGCCTGGCCTTCCTGCCGATGGTCGCGGGCATGATCACCGGCTCGACCCAGATCGGCGCCCGGCTGATGACGCGGATCGCGCCGCGCTACCTGATGGCGCCGGGCTTCCTGGTCGCCTCGCTCGGCCTGCTGATCCTCACCCAGATCAAGGTGGACGGGAACTACCCGACGCTGATCCTGCCCGGCCTGGTCCTGATGGGTCTCGGCATGGGTACGGCCTTCATGCCCGCCATGAGCCTGGCCACCTACGGGGTCGAGCCCCGCGACGCCGGTGTCGCCTCCGCGATGGTCAACACCTCGCAGCAGGTCGGCGGCGCCATCGGCACCGCCCTGCTGGCCACCGTCGCCAACAGCGCCGGCACCGCCTACCTGAAGTCCCACCACCCGGCGGGCGGCTCGAAGGCCGAGCTCGGCCTGTTCAAGCTGGAGACCATGGTCCACAGCTACACCACGGCCATCTGGTGGTCCTTCGGCATCCTGGTGCTGGCCGCGACCGTGGCCGCCGTCCTCATCAACGCCGGCCACCAGGGCGGGCAGCAGGGCAAGTCGGCCGACGCCGAGGACGCCATCCCGGTGATGGCGCACTGACCCGCTGGGCACACACCCCCGTCGGCCTCCGCGACCACTCCGGTCGTGGAGGCCGACGGCATTTCCGGGGCAGGTGTCCGGCCGGGCCTTCACTGCTGCCGCAACTGCCGCGCGAGTCCTCCACCGGCGGTGCCGGCCGGCCCCGCGCCGATCAGCACGATTCGATGACGGCTGTGCCTACACTCCGCAACGACCACTACTCTGCGTGACGTCCCCCGATGGCACCCGGCGTGTCATTCCGGTGCCGACTAACCCAGCGTACGGAATCACCTCAAAGGGCCGTTGACCAGGCACTTTCCGGAAGTGCCAAGATCACCTAGCTTCCCCTCCGACGCCCCGCCCTCCCCCGGCCGGGCGCCCTCACGAGGAGAAGCAACCGCCCATGAGACAACCCTCCCGCACCGTCGGGAAGAGCCCGTCGCAGCGGATGCGAAGCGCCGCGCTGGCGCTCGCGTTGACCGCCCCGCTCGTCGCCTGGGGCACCCCCGCCCCGGCCGCCCCGAAGCCCAAGCCCGCCCCGCTGGCCCCCCGCGGCCCGCTCTCCGCCCCGGATCTGCCCTCCGCCCTGGCCACCGCGCGGCTGCGCAAGGCCAAGGTCGAGGTGCTCGACCGGGCCACCGGCCAGTCCCGTACCTGGGCGAACCCGGACGGCACCCTGACCACCGACGCGTACGCGGCCCCGCAGCGCGTCAAGCAGAGCGGCCAGTGGGTGGACGTCGACACGACCCTGACCGCCGCCGCCGACGGCTCGGTCGCACCGAAGGCGCACGACCGGGGCCTGAAGCTGGCGGGCGGCGGCAAGGACACCACCCTCGCCGCCGTCGGCAGCGGTGACCGCCAGGTCGCCGTCGGCTGGCACGGCACCCTGCCGAAGCCCTCGCTGCACGGCGACACCGCGACCTACGCCGAGGTCTCCCCCGGCGCCGACCTGACGGTGCAGGCGACGCGGACGGGCTTCGAGCAGTTCGTCGTGCTGGGGCGGCGCCCGGCCGCCGGGTACCAGGTGACGCTGCCCGTCACCGCCAAGGGCCTGAAGGCCGCTCAGACCCCGGATGGTTCGGTCACCTTCACCGACGCCGCCGGCAAGGCCGCCGGGGTCATCCCCACCCCGGTGATGTGGGATGCCGCCCTCGACGCCAAGTCGCTGGAGCATCCGCACCGGGCGCCGGTGAAGATGACGATGTCCCAGGCCGGCGACACCGTGAACCTCACCCTGACCCCGGACGCGGCCTTCCTGGCCGACCCGGCGACGAAGTACCCCGTCACGGTCGACCCCTCCGCGAGCCTGTCCAGCGTGCTGGACACCTTCGCCCAGACCAGTTACTCCACCCCGCAGTACTCCTCGACCGACCTCAAGCTCGGCACCTACAACGGCGGCGCCGACACCGCCCGGTCGTTCCTGCAGTTCCCGGTGCAGCAGTTGGCCAACACCAAGATCCTCTCCTCCTCGCTGAACCTGTACGAGTACTGGTCCGGCAACTGCGTGCAGAACTCGTGGGAGCTCTGGCAGACCGGCGCGGCGAGCACCTCCACGGTGTGGACCAACCAGCCCTCCTGGACGACGAAGTACGCCACCACCTCGCAGACCAAGGGCTACCCGGCCTCCTGCGGCGGCGCGATCGCCCCGGGCTGGGTCTCGGTCGACCCCTCGGCGTTCCTCCAGTACGCCGGTGACCACGGCTACAGCTACGCCAACCTGGGCCTGCGGGCGACGAACGAGACCGACTCCAACAGCTGGAAGCGGTTCTACTCGGCCAACAACGGCAGCAACGTGCCGTACCTGTCGGTGACGTACAACGCGTACCCGATGGCCGCCACGCCGAACGTCGCCCCCGGCGTCAGCTCCGTCTCGGGCTCCACCACCACGCTGTGGAGCGACTCGGCGACGCCCGAGCTCCAGGCGACCGTCACGGACGCCGACGGCGGCAACCTGATGACGCAGTGGAACGTCTACGACACCACCGGCGGCGGCAACACCCAGGTGATCGCCAACCTCAACGGCTCCTGGACGGCCTCCGGCGGCATCTCCAGCGCCCAGGTCCCGGCCGGGAAGCTGACGGACGGTCACACCTACACCGCCTGGCCCTGGGGCTTCGACGGCTCGCTCTGGTCCCGCCAGACAGTGCCCGGCGGGCTGACCTTCAAGGTCGACACCACCCTGCCGAACGCCCCCACCGTCAGCTCCGCCGACTACCCGGCCGGCGGCTGGGCCAAGGGGGCGGGCCAGACCGGCTCGTTCACCCTCACCCCGCCCGCCTCGGGCGGCGACACCGGCGGCCTGGTCTGGCAGCTCGACAACGGCGCGCAGACCACCACCCCCACCACCGGCGCAGCCGTGACGGTCACCGCCACCCCGGCCGCCGACGGCCCGCACCGGCTGACCGTCCTCACCCGTGACCTGGCGGGCAACCTCTCGGCCCCGACCACGTACGACTTCGACGCGGGCACCGGCGCCGTGACCTCGCCCGCCAAGGGCGACCGCACCGACAAGCGCGTGACGCTGACGGCGGCGGGCGGCGCGACCGCGCAGTCCGTCACCTTCCAGTACCGCCGCGCGGGCGCCGACACCTGGACGGACATCCCCGTCGCCGACGTGGCGCTGTCGGCCTGGCCGGTCGCGATCACCGGTGGCGTCTCCGCGCCACTGGTCTGGAACGTCGCCGCGAGCCTCGGTGACGACGGCGCCCTCCAGGTGCGCGGCCGGTTCACCGACTCGGCCACCGGCAGCTACACCTCCTCGGGCGTCGACCTCACCCTCGACCGCCACTCCTCGCAGGCCGCCTCCACCGACATCGGCCCCGGTAGCCTCAACCTCTCCACCGGCGACTACCTGCTCTCCAGCAAGGACGCCGCGTTCTTCGACCTGACGCTCAGTCGTTCCGCCTCCTCCCGCAACCCCTCGGGCGGCGCCGCCAGGGGCCAGGTCGCGCCGTTCGGCCCGCAGTGGTCGCTCAGCGGCGTCTCCAACGCGGCGGGCACCGCCTACACCGAGATCCGCCCGGTCACGGCCAACGCCGTGCAGCTGGTGGTCGCGGGCGGCGACGAGATCCCCTTCACCAAGGGCTCGGACGGCACCTGGACACCCGGCCCCGGCAACGAGGACTTCAGCCTCGGCTACAACGCCGCCGCCAACACCTACGCGCTCACCGACCTCTCCGGCACCGTCACCGTGTTCACGGCGGCGGCGGGCGGGGTCTGGGCGATCTCGTCGTCCACCCCCGGCGGCACCGGCAACGACACCCGCTACCGCTTCGACTCGGTCACCTCCGGCTCGGACACGCTGCTGCGCCTGGCCCGGATGGCCGCCCCCACCACGGCCGTCACGGACCTGGCCGGCTCCTGCCTGACGGCGGCCACGCCCGCCTTCGGCTGCCGCCTGCTGGAGCTGGGGTACGCCACCGCCACCACGGCCACCGGCACCACCAGCGGCTTCGGCGACTACACCGGCCAGGTCTCCACGCTCACCCTGTGGGCGCCCGACCCGGCCACCGGCACCGAGAAGGCGACGGTCGTCGCCCACTACGCGTACGGCTCGGACGGCCTGCTCCGCCAGGTCTCCGACCCCCGGATCAGCCCCGCCCTGGTCACCGCCTACGGCTACGACGCCGCCGGGCGCGTCACCTCGCTCACCCCGCCCGGCCAGCTCGCCTGGAGCTTCGCCTACGGCACCGCCGGCACGGACGGCGACCCCAACGCGGGGCGGCTGCTGAACGTCTCGCGCGCCGCCCTGGCGCCCGGCACCGCCTCGACCGTCAGCGGCAGCTCGACCACAACCGTGGTCTACGACGTGCCGCTGGGCACCTCGGCGAGCGGCCCGTACGCCCTGGACGCCGCCTCGGCGGCCACCTGGGCGCAGACCGACCTGCCGACCGACGCCACCGCCGTCTTCCCCGCCGACCAGACCCCCGCCGCGAACACCGGCAGTGGCCACCTGGCCAGTGGTGACTACGCCCGCGCCACCGTTCACTACCTCGACCAGAGCGGCCGGGAGACCAACGCCGCCCATCCGGGCGGCCACCTCACCACCACCGAGTGGGACCGGTACGGCAACACCGTCCGCACCCTCACGGCCGGCAACCGCGAGCTGGCCCTCGGCTCCGGCACCGACCCCCGGTTGATCGAGCTCGGGCTCGGCGCGATGACGACCGCCCAGCGGGCCGTCCAGCTCTCCACCCAGAACGTCTACACCGACGCCACCCACCCGACCGACACCTACGGCCCGCTGCACCGCGTCACCCTGGAGCACGACCTCGCCGCCTCCGGCAGCGCGGCCGCCATGCCCGCGGGCACCAGGGTCGCGGCCCGCGCACACACCCACAACACCTTCGACGAGGGCCGCCCGACCGACGGCTCGGCGAAGGTCTCCAGCGAGGTGACCACCACCGTCACCGGCGCCGCCGTCCAGGGCTACGCCACGGACGCCGACCTCCGGACGTCCACCACCGCCTACGACTGGAACACCGGCCAGCCCACCTCCGCCACCACGGACCCGGGCAGCCTCGCCATCACCACCAGCACCGCCTACAACGCGGCGGGCGCCATGATCTCCCGCTCCCAGCCCAGCTCGAACGGCTCGGACGCCGGGACGACCACCACCACCTACTACACCGCCACCGGCAGCGCGCCCTGCGGCGGCCACCCCGAGTGGGCCGACCTGGTCTGCCGGACGGCCCCGGCCGGTGCGATCACCGGCGGCGGCGGCAACCCCACCGACCGGGTCACCGCGACCACCACCTACGACCTGTTCGGCGCCCCGGTGACGCTCACCGAGACGGCGAACGGCACCACCCGCACCACCACCACCGGTTACGACGCCGCCGGCCGCCCGACCACCGTCGCCATCGGCGGCGGCCCAGGCCAGGCGGTGCAGACCGGCACCAACAGCTACGACCCGGTAACCGGCCTCCCGGCCTCCTCCGCCACCCCTGACGGCGCCTCGATCCACCAGAGCTACGACCAGCTCGGCCGCCGCCTCGCCTACACCGACGCCGACGGCAACACCGCCGGCCTCCAGTACGACAACCTCGACCGGCCGACCAAGCTGACCGACTCGGCGCCCTCCACCCTGACGTACAGCTACGACACGGCGAAGGACCCGCGCGGCCTGCTCACCTCGGAGACCGACTCCAACGCCGGCACCTTCACCGCCGGGTACGACGCCGACGGCAACCCCGTCAGCCAGGGCCTGCCCGGCTCGGTGAGCCTCAGCACGGCGACCGACCCGGCCGGGCGGACGACCTCGCGGGTCTACACCGATGGCTCCGGCTCGGTGCTGCTCTCCGACCAGGTCTCCTACTCGGCCGACGGCCGGATGCTCACCCGGGCCCGGTCCGGCTCCGGTGGTCTCGGCGTCGACGACACCTACCAGTACGACGCGGACGGCCGCCTGACCGGCGTGACCGAGCCCGTCACCAACGGCAGCACCGCCGTCTGCTCCACCCGCGCCTACGCCTTCGACAAGGACTCCAGTCGGGTTTCGCAGACCACCGCGACGGGCGCCGTCGCCACCCCCGGCACCGCCCCCGTCTGCCCCACGTCGGGCGGCACCACGGTGGCGCACAGCCTCGACTCGGCCGACC
Organism: Kitasatospora sp. McL0602; assembly: GCF_052076145.1. Taxonomy (NCBI): domain Bacteria; kingdom Bacillati; phylum Actinomycetota; class Actinomycetes; order Kitasatosporales; family Streptomycetaceae; genus Kitasatospora; species Kitasatospora sp. McL0602. Next base: position 1,695,448 of record NZ_CP197246.1, read on the forward strand.
GCCTGGCCGACACCGGCTACGGGTACGACGCCTTCGGACGCGTCACCGCGGAGCCGAACGGCACCACGAACGAGTACTGGAACAACGACCTGGTGCGCCGTCAGACCACCGGTACCAACCGCACCACCTGGTCGCTCGACCCGGCCGGGCGCTTCCACTCGTACCAGCTGGAGACCAACACCGGCGGCACCTGGACGCAGACCGCCTCCCGGGTGAACCACTACGACACCGACGGCGACTCGCCGTCCTGGGTCGTGGAGAACACCACGACCGGCGCGCTCACCCGTTACGTCCCCGCCATCGGCGGCGGCCTCGCGGCGAGCTGGAGCTCGGCGGGCACCGTCACGCTCCAGCTGACGGACGTGCACGGGGACGTCGGCATGACGCTGCCCGTGAACGACGTCAACGCCCCGGTGGTGGTGCTGGCGAGCGACGAGTTCGGCAACCCGCTGGCCGGCACCCAGAACGCCCGCTTCGGGTGGTTGGGCAGCCAGGAGCGCTCGGCGGAGACGCCCACCGGCGACGTCCTGATGGGCGTCCGGCTCTACAGCCCCTCGCTCGGGCGCTTCCTGAGCGTCGACCCGGTGCTCGGCGGCAACGCCAACGCCTACATCTACCCAGCCGACCCGCTCACCGGGAACGACCTGGACGGCCGCCGCATCGACCCGGGCGGCCCGATCAACAACTACCACACCCCGAAGTACTGGCCGCACAGCGGCCGGGGCATGCTGGAGCAGTGCAAGCACGGTGCCCGGAGCAGCTGGGCCTGCGCGATGACCTGGGCCGCCGCCTCGGAGGCCGACCTGGCCTGCCGGGTCTACTTCTGGCGCTCCTCCGACACCGTCCGGGCCCGCAGCGGCATGGGTGACGCCTTCCTGCACGCCGTCTGGGCCGCCGCTGCCGACGCCTACGGCGGCTGGAGCTCGTTCCACCTGGTGCTCGACCACGAGAACGACGGCTGGGGCCCCTACTGGGACGGGTACATGGACACCACCAACGACTGGCGCGGCTACTACGCCTGGGAGAACTCGCCCTGGTGGGCGGGCCTCGGCTGGGTCGAGCACCAGCTCTACCAGAAGGCCCGCAACGGCCAGCTCTACACGCTCCAGAGCGGCATCTGATGGCGACGCGGATGCGTAGGACCGCGGCGGCGCTCGCCCTGACGGCCGGTCTCGCGACCGGCTGGGCGGCCGCCACCGCCAACCACTGGAACGGGCCCTGCCAGCCCCGGTACCCCGGCGTCGACCAGCTGGTCGCCGCACTGCCGACGTATGCCTGCTTCACCGCCGGCGCCCGCACGGCGGACGGCTACCGGCTGGACGTCAGCTACTCCGGCCAGGAACACGACGTGGACGACGCCCTCGCGCTCGCGCACGCCGAGGCCCGGGTCTTCTGGGAGCAGTTCCCCTACCCGGTCTCCGGCATCCGCATCGACACCACGGCCGCCTTCGGCGAGTCGGCGGTCAAGAACGTCACCCTGACCGGCCCCGAGCTGCGCTCCCTCTTCGGAGCCCAGCCCGCCCGTTCCGGCGACCTCCCCGACCCGCCCGTCACCCGCACGGAGATCGTCCTCTGGACGCTCTGCGGACTCCTGCTGGCATCAGCAGTGGGGCTACTACTGCGTTAGTCGCACTGTCCAGGGGCGCGGGGAACTGCGCGAAACCGGAAGGCTCCGACCAGTCGCCTACCGGGCTCGCAAAGTTCCCCGCGCCCTTTTTCCGTGAGCGGGCCCTCTTCCTACGTCGCGGTAACTTCGCTACAGTGACCGCACTGCACCACCGCTGGGCTTCGGGAGCCGCACCAGCGGGGCCGCCGTCCGACGTGCCGACCGCACGTCCTCCGGATCGCGGTGGGGTGCGCGTTTCCTCTTTCTGCGCAGAGTCGCCTTCGCGCCTGAGCACCACGGCACACCCCCGCAGCACGGCCGGAGCGGACCGGCCCGCCGCGCGTTGCCGCAACCGTCATTCCCGAAGCCCCGTGCCGCCGTGCCCTCCTCCAGCGTGCCCCCGTACCCGTACCCGTACCCGTCCGCGGGCCGGGCCGCCGCCGGGGCGCCGCCGCACGGGGACCATGACAAGGAGTCAGGTACACATGGAGCGTCCCTTCCCCACCGTCGCCGTGGTCGGCCTCGGCACCATGGGTGCCGGCATCGCCGTCGCCGTCGCCCGCAGCGGCCGCCAGGTGATCGGCATCGAGGCCGACCCCGCCGCCGCCGCTGCCGCGCTGGCCCGGATCGAGGAGGCCACCGCGCACGCCGTGCAGCGCGAGCGCCTCACCGCCGACGAGCGCACCGCACTGCTCGCCCTGATCTCCGTCGGCGACGAGCTGGCGGCCGCCGCCGGGGCCGCACTGGTGATCGAGGAGGTGCCCGAGCAGCTTGAGCTCAAGCGCGAGATCTTCGCCGAGCTGGACCGGATCTGCCCGCCGGAGACCGTCCTCGCCACCGGCACCACCGCCCTCTCGGTGACCCGGATAGCCGCCGCCACCGCCCGCCCCGAGCGGGTGCTCGGCCTGCACTTCTTCAACCCGGTGCACTCGATGAAGCTGGTCGAGGTCGTCCGCACCGTGCTGACGGCCCCTCAGGTCGCCGAGGAGGCCGCCGCCTTCGCCCGCGAGCTCGGCAAGGAGCCCGTCGCGGCCGGTGACCGGGCCGGGTTCGTGGTCAACGGCCTGCTCTTCGCGTACCTCAACCAGGCCGCCGCGATGTTCGAGTCCAAGTACGCCACCCGGGAGGACATCGACGCCGCGATGCGGCTCGGCTGCGGCCTGCCGATGGGCCCGCTGGCCCTGCTCGACCTGATCGGCGTCGACACCGCGCGCACCGTGCTGGAGGCGATGTACGAGCAGTCCCGGGACCGCCTGCACGCGCCCGCCCCGATCCTCGGCCAGCTGGTCGCGGCCGGGCTGCTGGGCCGCAAGTCCGGGCGCGGCTTCTACACGTACGAGGCGCCGGGCTCGTCCAAGGTGGTCGCCGAGGCGGCCGGTGCGGCGGCCGAGCGGGTGGCCGGGCGCGAGGTGCGCTCGGTGGCCGTCTGCGGCTCCGGCACGATGGCGACCGGCATCGTCGAGGTCTTCGCCAAGGCGGGGTACCAGGTGCTGCTGGCCGCCCGCAGCCAGGAGAAGGCTGACAACGCCAAGGCGCAGCTGACGAAGTCGCTCGAGCGTTCGGTGGCCAAGGGCCGCCTGTCGGCGGAGCAGCGGGACGCGGCGCTCGCCCTGGTCACCCCGACCGGCCGCTACGGCGACCTGGCGGAGGCCGACCTGGTGGTCGAGGCGGTGGCGGAGGACCTGGCGGTCAAGCGCGAGCTGTTCGCAACGCTGGACAAGATCTGCAAGCCGGGCGCGGTGCTCGCCACCACGACCTCCAGCCTGCCGGTGATCAGCTGTGCGACGGCGACCTCGCGTCCGCAGGACGTGATCGGCATGCACTTCTTCAACCCGGCCCCGGCGATGAAGCTGGTCGAGGTGGTCTCGACGGTGCTGACCGGCGCGGACGTCACCGCCACGGTGCTGGAGATCTGCGGCAAGGTGCGCAAGCACGCGGTGGAGTGCGGGGACCGCGCGGGCTTCATCGTGAACGCGCTGCTCTTCCCGTACCTGAACGACGCCGTGCGGATGCTCCAGGAGCACTACGCGACGGTGGACGACATCGACACCGCGATGAAGCTCGGCTGCGGCTACCCGATGGGCCCGTTCGAGCTGTTGGACGTGGTCGGGCTGGACGTCTCGCTGACCATCGAGCAGGTGCTGCACCAGGAGTTCCGCGAGCCGGGCCTGGCGGCGGCGCCGCTGCTGGAGCACCTGGTGGCGGCCGGGTGCCTGGGCCGCAAGACGGGGCGTGGTTTCCGTGACCACGCACGCCGATGAGCAGCCCGGCGGCGAGCGGCCCGGCGGCAGGTGCCCCGGGCGGCGGCGTGCCGGTGCGGCCGGCCTGGAATCCGGGTGCCCCGTCGGCCCGGTGGCCCCGGCCGGTGGTCACCGCGCCGGTGGCTCCGGTGCGCAGGCCCAAGGCGGTCACCGGCCCGGCCGGGGCGTGTAGCGTTCCTGGCATGGACCGGCCGCAGACATCCAGCACGTCGTCATCGCCCAGCACCGTAGCCCCGCTGCCCGCCACCGAGGTGGGCGCGGGCAACCGGCGGGCGGCGGCGCAGCGGTTGCAGATGCGCCAGGATCTGGCGACGGCGGCGATGGAGCTGTTCGCCACCCAGGGGTACGAGGAGACGACGGTCGATCAGATCGCCGCCGCCGCCGGGGTGGCCCGGCGGACCTTCTTCCGGTACTTCCGGTCGAAGGAGGAGGCGATCTTCCCGGACCACGACGACACCCTCGTCCGGGTCGCCGATCTGCTGGCGAGCGCGGACTTCGAGGAGCACCCGCTCGACGTGGTCTGCCGGGGCATCAAGGAGGTGCTGCGGATGTACGCCTCCACGCCGGGGGTGTCCGTAGCGCGGTACCAGTTGATCCGTCAGGTGCCGGCGCTGCGGGAGCGGGAGATCGCGGTGGTCTCCCGGTACGAGCGGCTGTTCACCCGGTACCTGCTGGGCCGGTTCGACGCGGCGGAGGAGATCCCGCCAGGCTGGCAGCGCGGCGGGGACGACGACTCGATGCTGGCGGAGGTCTCGGCGGCGGCGGTCGTGGCGGCCCACAACCACGTGCTGCGGCGCTGGCTGCGGGCGGGCGGCACGGGTGACGTGGAGGCACAGCTGGACCACTCCTTCGCGGTCATCCGGGGCACCTTCTGGGCGACGGCTCCGAAGGGCGGCCGGCGCCGTGGGTCGAGTGTGGCACCCGGTGCCAACGGTGACATCGTGACGCCGTTCGAGGCGAGTGCCTTCAGCGCACTGAGTGCCAGCCCGGGTGGTGAGGTGCTCATCACAGTGGCCCGCACCGACGCTCCGCTGGACGTCGTGGTGGACAGCATCCGGGCCGCACTGGCCTCTCGGCAGGCTGGCTGACCCCTCAGATATTCGCAGGTCAGAGCGGTTCACAAGGCCCGCCCCGGACAGTCGGGGCGGGCCTTTCGCCTGCCTTTCCATGGTCGGTCGAACATGTGTCGGCAACCACTCGAATTGATGACACCCGGTGTCTTTACGAGTGGCACAGGGTGCCATTACCTTGTTACTCACCAGTCGCGGCGCCGCGGCTCCCCACCTTGGCGCGCCGTGTCCGGTTGCGACACCACCAGCCGTCGCAGCAGGCCCGAAAACCCATCCCTCAGACCGACAGCGAAGCCGGTGTCCGCTCCCGGCTCCCCCAGACGCCCTGTGCCCCCCTCACACAGGTAACGCCTACGGAGGCAGCCATGCAGGAAATCCTCGACGCAATCCTCAGCACCGACAGCACCCCGGCGGACTTCGCCGCACTGGCGCTGCCGGAGTCCTACCGGGCGGTCACGCTCCACAAGGACGAGGAGCAGATGTTCGCCGGCCTCGACAGCCGCGACAAGGACCCTCGGAAGTCCCTTCACATCGAAGACGTCGCCCTCCCCGAGCTGGGTCCGGGCGAGGCCCTGGTCGCCGTCATGGCCAGCGCCGTGAACTACAACACCGTGTGGAGCTCGATCTACGAGCCGGTCTCCACCTTCGGCTTCCTGGAGCGGTACGGCCGTCTGTCGCCGCTCACCAAGCGCCATGACCTGCCGTACCACGTGCTCGGCTCGGACCTCGCGGGCGTGGTGCTGCGCACCGGCGCCGGCGTCAACGCCTGGAAGCCGGGCGACGAGGTCGTCGCGCACTGCCTCTCGGTCGAGCTGGAGTCCTCGGACGGCCACAACGACACGATGATGGACCCGGAGCAGCGCATCTGGGGCTTCGAGACCAACTTCGGCGGCCTGGCCCAGATCGCCCTGGTCAAGACCAACCAGCTGATGCCCAAGCCCGCCCACCTGACGTGGGAGGAGGCCGCCTCCCCCGGCCTGGTCAACTCCACCGCCTACCGCCAGCTCGTCTCGCAGAACGGCGCGGGCATGAAGCAGGGCGACAACGTGCTGATCTGGGGCGCCAGCGGCGGCCTCGGCTCGTACGCCACCCAGTACGCGCTGGCCGGTGGCGCCACCCCGATCTGCGTGGTCTCCAACGACCAGAAGGCCGAGATCTGCCGGGCGATGGGCGCCGAGGCGATCATCGACCGCAGCGCCGAGGGGTACAAGTTCTGGAAGGACGAGAACACCCAGGACCCGCGTGAGTGGAAGCGCCTGGGCGGCCGCATCCGCGAGCTGACCGGCGGCGAGGACGTCGACATCGTCTTCGAGCACCCCGGCCGCGAGACCTTCGGCGCCTCGGTCTACGTCACCCGCAAGGGCGGCACCATCGTCACCTGCGCCTCCACCTCCGGCTTCATGCACCAGTACGACAACCGGTACCTGTGGATGTCGCTGAAGAAGATCGTCGGCTCGCACTTCGCCAACTACCGCGAGGCGTGGGAGGCCAACCGCCTGGTCGCCAAGGGCAAGATCCACCCGACGCTCTCCAAGGTCTACACCCTGGAGCAGACCGGGCAGGCCGCCCTCGACGTGCACCAGAACAAGCACCAGGGCAAGGTCGGCGTCCTCTGCCTGGCCCCGTCGGAGGGTCTCGGCGTCCGCAACGCGGAGCTGCGCGAGAAGCACCTGCCGGCCATCAACCGCTTCCGCGACATCTAGAGGCCCCGATGACTGATCAGAAGCGCGACCGCGACCGGCCCTGGCTGATGCGTACCTACGCGGGGCACTCGACGGCGAGCGACTCCAACGCGCTCTACCGGAAGAACCTCGCCAAGGGCCAGACCGGCCTGTCGGTGGCCTTCGACCTGCCCACCCAGACGGGCTACGACTCGGACCACGTCCTCGCCCGCGGCGAGGTCGGCCGGGTCGGCGTCCCGGTGGGCCACGTCGGCGACATGCGGACGCTGTTCGACGGCATCCCGCTGGAGCAGACCAACACCTCGATGACGATCAACGCCACCGCGATGTGGCTGCTGGCGATGTACCAGGTGGTCGCCGAGGAGCAGGGCGCCGACATCGCCAAGCTCACCGGCACCACCCAGAACGACATCGTCAAGGAGTACCTCTCGCGCGGGACGCACGTCTTCCCGCCCGGCCCGTCGGTGCGCCTGATCACCGACATGATCGCCTACACCGTCGCGCACATCCCCAAGTGGAACCCGATCAACATCTGCAGCTACCACCTGCAGGAGGCCGGGGCGACACCCGTCCAGGAGATCGCGTACGCCATGTGCACCGCGATCAGCGTGCTGGACGCCGTCCGCGACTCGGGCCAGGTCGCGCCCGAGGCGATGGGCGAGGTCGTCGGCCGGATCAGCTTCTTCGTCAACGCGGGCGTCCGCTTCGTCGAGGAGATGTGCAAGATGCGCGCCTTCGCCCAGCTCTGGGAGAAGGTCACCCGCGAGCGGTACGGCATCACCGACGCCAAGCAGCGCCGCTTCCGCTACGGCGTCCAGGTCAACTCGCTCGGCCTGACCGAGGCGCAGCCGGAGAACAACGTCCAGCGGATCGTGCTGGAGATGCTCGCCGTCACGCTCTCCAAGGACGCCCGCGCCCGCGCCGTCCAGCTGCCCGCCTGGAACGAGGCGCTCGGCCTGCCCCGGCCGTGGGACCAGCAGTGGTCGCTGCGGATCCAGCAGGTGCTGGCCTACGAGTCGGACCTGCTGGAGTACGGCGACATCTTCAACGGCTCGGCCGTGATCGAGGCCAAGACCGCCGAGCTGCTGGCCGGCGCCGAGGCGGAGATCGCCAAGGTGCTGGAGATGGGCGGCGTCATCCCGGCCGTCGAGTCCGGCTACCTGAAGTCCAACCTGGTCGCCGCCCACGCGGCGCGCCGGGCCCGGATCGAGGCCGGCGAGGACAAGATCGTCGGAGTGAACTGCTTCGACACCACCGAGGAGAGCCCGCTCACGGCCGACCTCGACACCGCGATCATGGTCGTCGACCCGGCCTCCGAGCAGTCGGTGCTCGGCCAGCTCGCCGCCTGGCGCGGCCAGCGCGACGAGGCCGCCGCCCAGGCCGCCCTCGCCGAGCTCAAGGCCGTGGCCGGCACCACGGCCAACCTGATGCCCGCCACGCTGGCCTGCGTCCGCGCCGGGGTCACCACGGGCGAGTGGTCCTTCGCCCTGCGGGACGTCTTCGGCGAGTACCGCGCGCCCACCGGCGTCGGCGGCGCCCCCGTCGCCGTCGCGGCCGAGCCCGGCGGCGAGCTGCACGCCGTCCGCGCGGCCGTCGCCGCCACCGCCGCCGAGCTGGGCGCCGGGAAGCTCCGCCTGCTGGTCGGCAAGCCCGGCCTGGACGGGCACTCCAACGGCGCCGAGCAGATCGCCGTCCGGGCCCGCGACGCCGGCTTCGAGGTGGTCTACCAGGGCATCCGGCTCACCCCCGAGCAGATCGTCTCCGCCGCCGTCGCGGAGGACGTGCACTGTGTCGGCCTCTCCATCCTCTCGGGCGCCCACCCGGAGCTGGTGCCGGACGTGCTCTACCGGCTGCGCCGCGCCGGGGTGGAGGATGTGCCGGTGATCGTCGGTGGCATCATCCCCGCGGCGGACGGCGAGGCCCTCAAGGCCGCCGGCGTCGCCGCGGTCTTCACCCCGAAGGACTTCGGCATCACCACCATCATCGGCCGGATCGTCGACGAGATCCGGCTGGCCAACAGGCTCCAGCCTTGGGCCGCGACCACCACCGCCGCGACCAGCTGATCCGGAAGGACTGCCCCACCCTCATGACTACCGTGAACCGGCTCCGCCCCCGCCGCTCCTGCCTCGCTGTGCCGGGCAGCAACCCGCGCTTCCTGGAGAAGGCCCAGGGCCTGCCCGCCGACCAGGTCTTCCTCGACCTGGAGGACGCCTGCGCCCCCCTGGTCAAGGAGAGCGCCCGCCACAACATCGTGGACGCCCTGAACAACGGCGACTGGGGCAACAAGACCAAGGTCGTCCGGGTCAACGACTGGACCACCCACTGGACGTACCGGGACGTCGTCACGGTCGTCGAAGGCGCGGGCCCGAACCTGGACTGCATCATGCTGCCCAAGGTGCAGGACGCCACCCAGGTCAAGGCGCTCGACCTGCTGCTCACCCAGATCGAGAAGACCATGGGCTTCGAGGTCGGCAAGATCGGCATCGAGGCGCAGATCGAGAACGCCAAGGGCCTGGTGAACGTCGACGAGATCGCCGCCGCCTCCCCCCGGCTGGAGACGATCATCTTCGGCCCGGCCGACTTCATGGCCTCGATCAACATGAAGACCCTGGTCGTCGGCCAGCAGCCCCCCGGCTACCCGGCGGACGCGTACCACTACATCCTGATGCGCATCCTGATGGCCGCCCGCATGCACGACCTCCAGGCCATCGACGGCCCGTACCTGCAGATCCGCAACAACGAGGGCTACCGCGAGGTGGCGGGCCGCGCCGCCGCGCTGGGCTTCGACGGCAAGTGGGTGCTCCACCCGGACCAGGTCGGCGCCGCGAACGAGATCTTCTCGCCCTCGCAGGAGGACTACGACCACTCCGAGCTGATCCTCGACGCCTACGACTGGTGCACCTCCGAGGCGGGCGGCGCCAAGGGCTCCGCGATGCTCGGCGACGAGATGATCGACGAGGCCAGCCGCAAGATGGCCCTGGTCATCGCGGGCAAGGGCCGGGCCGCCGGCATGGAGCGCACCAGCAAGTTCGAGATTCCGGGGGCCTGAGCCATGCAGTTCGGACGCACCTACGAGGAGTTCGAGGTCGGCGCGGTCTACAAGCACTGGCCCGGGAAGACCGTCACCGAGTACGACGATCACCTCTTCTGCCTGCTGACCATGAACCACCACCCCCTCCACATGGACACCAACTATGCGGAGAACACGACGGACTTCGGCAAGAACGTCGTGGTGGGCAACTACATCTACTCGCTGCTGCTCGGCATGTCCGTCCCGGACGTCTCGGGCAAGGCGATCGCCAACCTGGAGATCGAGTCGCTGCGGCACATCGCGCCGACCTTCCACGGCGACACCATCTACGGCGAGACGCTGGTGCTCGACAAGTGGCCGTCCAAGTCCAAGGACGACCGGGGCATCGTGTACGTCGAGACCAAGGGCTACAAGCAGGACGGCACGGTCGTCTGCATCTTCCGCCGCAAGGTGATGGTGCCGACCGAGACGTACATCAAGGCGCGCGGCGGCGAGCAGCCCGGCCGCCCCGAGCCCCTCGCCTAGCCCTTCCCCCAGACCCCGGACGGGTAGGCCGCCGTCATCGGCCGATCCCCACCCCGGTACGGGGGCTCCGCGGAAGTCACGCTTCGCGGAGCCCCCACAACACCTCCCACCCTCTTTTCTTCTTCGCAGACCTGGAGCCGCACGATGGGACGCCTCGCACAGACCGACGGCCTGACCGAGATCCAGCGGGACATCCTCGCCACCGTGCGGGACTTCGTCGACAAGGAGATCATCCCGGTCGCGAACGAGCTGGAGCACAAGGACGAGTACCCGACGGCGATCGTCGAGGGGATGAAGCAGTTGGGCCTCTTCGGCCTGACCATCCCCGAGGAGTTCGGCGGCCTGGGCGAGTCCCTGCTGACGTACGCGCTGGTGGTCGAGGAGATCGCGCGCGGCTGGATGTCCGTCTCCGGCATCGTCAACACGCACTTCATCGTCGCCCACATGATCAACGCGCACGGCACCCAGGAGCAGAAGGAGTACTTCCTGCCCCGGATGGCCGCCGGTGAGATCCGTGGCGCCTTCTCGATGTCCGAGCCGGGCCTCGGCTCCGACGTCGCCGCGATCTCCACCAAGGGCGTCCAGGACGGCGATTTCTACGTCCTCAACGGCCAGAAGATGTGGCTGACCAACGGCGGCACCTCCACCCTCGTCGCGGTGCTCTGCAAGACCGACGAGGGCGGCTCCTCGCCGTACAAGAACATGACCACCTTCCTGATCGAGAAGACGCCGGGCTTCGGTCCGAACCCGAGCGTCCCCGGGCTCACCGTGCCCGGCAAGATCGAGAAGATGGGCTACAAGGGCGTCGACACCACCGAACTGGTGCTCCAGGACGTCCGTATCCCTGCGAATCGCATCCTGGGCGGCGTCCCCGGCAAGGGCTTCTACCAGATGATGGACGGCGTCGAGGTCGGCCGCGTCAACGTCGCCGCCCGTGGCTGCGGCGTCGCCCGGCGGGCGTTCGAGCTCGGCATCTCGTACGCGCAGCAGCGCTCGACCTTCGGCAAGAAGATCGCCGAGCACCAGGCCATCCAGTTCAAGCTGGCCGAGATGGCGACGAAGGTCGAGGCCGCGCACCAGATGATGGTGATGGCCGCCCGCAAGAAGGACAGCGGCGAGCGCAACGACCTCGAGGCCGGGATGGCCAAGTACCTGGCCTCCGAGTACTGCAAGGAGGTCGTGGAGGACTCCTTCCGCATCCACGGCGGCTACGGCTTCTCCAAGGAGTACGAGATCGAGCGGCTCTACCGCGAGGCACCGATGCTCCTCATCGGTGAAGGAACTGCGGAGATCCAGAAGATGATCGTCGGCCGCCGCCTGCTGGAGGAGTACCGCATCGCGGAGTAGCCGCCCGGCGGCCGACGGAAAAGGTCGGCCGGTCGGATTTCGAATTGATCAGTTTTCGGGATCTCTTCGGCCGCCGGCCGGACCACAGAACTTGGAGGACGGGCGTGCGGGCCCGGCCTCCGACTGCCGCCGCAGCCGTGACGATCCCTGGCCTGGTCAGCCGGGGGGAACGGCCCGGCGGCCCGGGGAAAGCCGTAGGGCGCGCACCGGTAGGTGTGCGCCCTACGGCCGCTCCCGCGCACCCGCAATCGACCGAAGGTCCGCCCCGAGCGGCGCTGTTCGTATTGAGACATGGCTCACGCGGGCCGAAGAACCCCTTGGGGAACCGCACTCCGCCGAGCTACGGTCGTATACATAGCAGGCACAGATCGGCACCGCTCCGGACACCTGAACATGCAGGCGGCTTGCCCACCTACCGCCTGGTCCCGATAGCATCCACCGGGACAGCAGCCGTCCCCTTTTCACTCGATCCCCGCGGTGGCCCCCGTCCAGCGGCCATGATCCCCCGCGACTAAGGTCTTCGATGCCCATCAGCCCGTCCCCTCACACCTCCGTTCCGGCCGGCGATGCCCTCGCCGCCCCGGTCGATGGTCGGCGTCCGCGCGTGACCATCGCCCGCGGAGCCACTCCCTGGTTCGTGCCGACCCTGGCCACCGCCGCGATCACCACCGCCCTCACCCGGCGCAGCGGCAAGTGGGCCCTGGCGGCCGTACCGGCCTGTGCGCTGAGCGCGGGCATGCTGTGGTTCTTCCGTGACCCAGAGCGTGAGATCGGCGCCGGCAGAGTCATCTCGCCCGCCGACGGCGTGGTGCAGAGCATCGACGCCTGGCCGGACGGCCGCACCCGCGTCGCGATCTTCATGAGCCCGCTCAACGTGCACGTCAACCGCGCGCCGCTGCCCGGCACCGTGACGTCCGTCGAGCACATCGCCGGTGGCTTCGTCCCGGCGTTCAACAAGGACAGCGACCGCAACGAGCGCGTCGTGTGGCACTTCGACACCGAGCTCGGCGACATCGAGATGGTGCAGATCGCGGGGGCCGTGGCCCGCCGCATCGTGCCGTACATGGACGCCGGCACCAAGGTCGAGCAGGGCGAGCGGGTCGGCCTGATCCGCTTCGGCTCGCGCGTCGACACCTACCTGCCGGCCGGCGTCGAGGTCGGCGTCGAGGTCGGCCAGAAGACCACTGCCGGGGTGACGCGCCTTGACCGTGACTGATCCTGAGACGCTGGTCGGCCTCGGAGACGACGAGGAGACGGATCTCCGTCGCCGCCGCTGGGCGCGCGACCGCGAGCTGCGCGCTCCGCGTTCGCCCCAGCACCTCTCCACCGCCGACTTCCTGACCCTGGGGAACGCCGTCTGCGGCTTCCTGGCGATCTACTCGATCACCACCGGGGTCCTGATGCCGCACCTCACCGGCGAGGCCAGCGCGCCGAACCGCAACAGCGCCGCCACCGCCGTGACGCTGCTGCTGATCGGCTCGATGTGCGACCTCTTCGACGGGCTGGTGGCGCGCAAGCTGCGCTCCTCCGCCCTCGGTGCCGAGCTGGACAACCTGGCCGACCTGATCAGCTTCGGCATCGCGCCGGCCTACTTCGTCGCGGTCTGGGGCATCGTCTCTCCCGACAGCAACCAGCAGCTCTCCGCCTTCATCGCGATCACCGTACTGCTGGCCGTCGTGCTGCGACTGGCCCGCTTCTCGGCCGTGAAGATGCGGCCCGGGGTCTTCCAGGGCATGCCCTGCCCGATGGGCGCCATGACGGTGATCGCCATCGTGCTGCTCGACCCGCCGATGCTGGTCGGCCTCGCGATGATCTTCGGTGTCGCGTACCTGATGGTCAGCCGGATCGAGTACCCCAAGCCTCAGGGCATCCTCGCCACCGCGACCCTCTGCTGGATCGTCGTCAGCATCGGCTGCCTCGCGGCCTGGGCGGCCGGCCTGCCCGGCGGCGACACCCTGATGCACATCGGCGCGATCGCCCAGATCACGCTCGCCGCGATGGCCCCCCTTCTGGTCATCCGCCGCAAGGTCGGCCAGAAGGTCGGCGACGTCCGCGCCCGCCGCGCGGAGTCCCGCAACTGACGTCGCACCGAGCAGAAGGGCCCCGATCCAGAACCTTGGATCGGGGCCCTTTCGCGTAGGCAGTTGGCGAACCACCGCAGGGGCGCGAGGAACTGCGAGATCAACCGTGCACCGCCATCACTCCCGTTTCGCGCAGTTCCCCGCGCCCCTAGGGGCTGGCCGGGTGCGTCAAGCCCCTCCGCCGCGGTGGACGCTGAACGCGCTGCGCCGAGCCGCGCGAGCGACTGCCGGGTCCGGGTGGACCGAGGCGACGGCGGTCAGGACGGAGGCGGCGCGGGGGTGGCCCGACTGGCGGGCGCGGTTGAAGAGGCGGACGGGCTCGCCGGCGGAGGCGCCCTCGACGTGGCCGACCAGCAGTGAGGTCTCTCCGTGGTCGAGGACAGCGGCGGCGGTGTCGACCCAGAGCCAGGCGGCGTCCTCCGCCGTGAGCACGTCGGAGGGCGAGACGCCGACCTCGTCGGACTGCTCGGCCAGCCAGAGCAGCGCGTACGGCCGCAGAACCGGTTCGTCCACCGCCGCCCGGACGGCCTGCTCGGCCGTGCCCCCGGCGACCCGGAGGGCCTCGAAGGCGAGACCCCGCCGCAGCGCGTCCTCGCCCTGGGCGGCGTCCAACAGCTCGGCGACCGCGCGGTCGGCGGGCCGAGCGGCGACCCAGGCGCGGTACTCGGCGCGGGCCGGGCCGGGCGAGTACCGGGCGCAGGCGTCGAGGAGTTCGAGGGCGCTCTGCTCGATGTGCCCGGCCGCGGTCTGCGCGACCGTGCAGATCTCCTCCAGCTTCGCGCGCACGGCCCAGTGCCCGAGCGGGGAGAGTTCGGCGGCCTCGTCCCGGCGGACGACGGCGCCGACGGCGGTGAGGCCGTCGAGCATCCAGTCCAGTACGGCCGCGACGTCCGAGGGCGCGGGCGGGGTGTCGATCTGCGGCTCGCGGCAGGTGCCGCGCACGGCGGAGACGGCGGAGGCGGCGTGCGGGACGGGCGAGAGCAGCGCTCCGCCGGCCCCCGCGCCGTGGCGGCGCTCGTCCAGGCCCCGGCGGAGCAGTTCGAGCAGTTCACTGTCGGGGACGAGCCCGTCCACCAGGTGCAGGAAGGAGAGCAGCTGCGGGGCCTGGTCGACGGCCTGTCCGGCCAGCACCGCGAAGACGCCGCGCAGGGCGGCGGGCGGCACGGGCGCGAGCAGCGTCCAGGCGTCGAACAGGGCGGACCAGCCACGGACGACGGCCTCGTCGTCGTGCTCCCAGGCGTGCAGCCGCCAGCCGGGAGCGGCGCCGCCGTCGCGCGCCTCGACCAGCCCGACGACCAGTGCCTGGCCCCAGGCCCTGGCAGCGGCGCCGACGGTCATGGCAAGGGCCCGGCCGGCCGCGCGGGCGTCCTCGGGGAGGAGCTCGCCGCGCTTGTCGACGTGCTCCAGCTCGCCCGCCCAGCGGGCGATCCTGACGGCGTCGGCGAGCATCCGGCGGGCCAGCGGTGCCAGTTCGGCGGGGGCGGGGAAGCCGTCGGGCACCGGCGTCCGGCCGCGTCCGGGCTTGGCGGCGGGCGTGCGGCGGCGAGCCGAGGCGGGATCGGCCGGGCGGGCGCCGTCGGCACGGCGGACCGCACCGGGCAGACGGGTCACCGTCGCACCGGGGCCGATCGTCGGCGGGAGCGGGGCATCACGGTCGCGCGGGTTCCGAGACGTCACGCCGTGCAGTCTTCCCCGTGCACGGGCCTTCTGTCACATCCGGTTCGTTGCATCTTTCGGCAGTTGCCGCCGAGCCTCGGCCGAGATCGGGCAACCTGCCGCAAACCGGGCCAGGCTCCCCCTCATTTGTGGCATGTCCGCAACACGACTCGCCCAGTGGCGAACGCCTCAGAGCAGGGGTGTGAGCCAGCGGCGGAGGGTCTCCGTATAGGTGTCCGGGCCGGCGTTCCAGAGGGCCGCGTGGTCGGCCCCCCGGACGGCCTGGAGGCTGACCACGTCCGGGCGGAGCTCGGCGAGGCGCTCGGCCGCCGCCCAGGGCGCCAGGGTGTCCGCGGGGCTGTGCAGGAGCAGCGTCGGCACGTGCAGGTCGGCGCCGGAGGCGAGGCGGGCGAAGTCGGCGAGGTCGACCTTGGTCCGCCCTTCGGCGGCCAGCGCGCCGAGCGAGGCGAGCGGCGCCGGGACACCGGTGCGGACGGCACCCCGCCGCACCGTCGCGGGCCAGTCGAGGACGGGCGAGTCCAGCACCAGCCCGCAGATCTTCTCCCGCCAGGCCGAGCGCGCGGCGGTCTGGAGCGCGATGGTCGCCCCCAGCGACCAGCCGTACAGGATGACCCGCCCGGCGCCGCTGTCCAGCGCGAGGCGGACGGCCGCCTCGACGTCCCGCCACTCCGTCTCGCCGAAGTGCCCGAGCCCGTCCGGGGAGGCGGGGGCGTCCTCGTCACCCCGGTAGGTGACGGTGAGGGTGGGCAGCTGGAGCGAGCCGAGGACGGGGAGCACCGGCAGCGCCTGCGAGCGGTCCGCGCCGGGGCCGTGGACGAGCACCACCCAGGTGCCGCGCACGCCGGGCGTGTACCAGGCGGGCAGCTGGCCGAGCTCACCCTCGGCGGCCGTCTCGCTGAACGGCAGCGCGAGCGCGGACATCGGGTCACCGACGTACACCCGGGGGGTGATCCGCAGCTCGGTGCCGACCTCCAGCGTGCCGCTGCCCGCTCGCTCCAGGCGGCGCGTCACGGTCTGCACGTCCGTCCCCAGGATCTCGCCGACCACCGCGTGGCCGCCCGTCCCCCACTCCAGCGCGTACCGCCCGGGGCGGGCCGTCTCCGGCGTACGCGTCAGGGCCACCCGCCCGGCGGCCAGGCCGTGCACCCGCAGCACCGTGCTGGGCGCCGGCCGGGCGCCGGGGCGGACGGTCTGCTCGGAGACCCGGCGGCCGAGCAGCAGGACCGCCGCTCCCGTCCCGACGGCAGCGGCGGCGGTGATCGTGGCGGTCTGCCAGCGCATGGCACTCCCCGGGTGTGACAGGTGGGCGGTTCGGTGCTTCCCAGTCCACTACCGCGCCCGACCCCCTGCCAGCGGGGGGCGCCCGTCCGTGGGGCTCACATACTGGGGCGTTGACCACCAGGGGCGCGGGGAACCGGCGGCACAGAGTCCCCTGCGTCAGACCGGGATGTCCGTGTGGTGCTGGGAGAGCAGCTCCCAGAAGCGTTGGGCCAGCGGGACGGTGGGGGTCTGGTCGGCGGCGGGGGTGGAGGTGCCCCAGTGCATGGGGACCTGGTAGTCGGCCTGGAGGGCGGCCAGGACGACGGAGAGGACCTCGCGGGGGACGGGGACGAGGCGGGCGACGGGCTTCAGCTGGCCCTGCCAGCGGCCGTCCACGCAGCTGCGCAGCAGCTTGTCGAGCTCGTCCTGACGGCTGGTCACGTACAGCAGGGCCCGCAGGCTCATGCCGAGGGTGTGGGCGAGGGCGTGGGACTGGTCGGCGTCGCCCGTCCACCTGCCGCCGGCCTCGACCTTCTCGTAGGCGGCGGCGGAGATGCCGATCCGCTGGGCGGCCTGCTCCGGGCTGAGCTCCCGGGCGACGCGGAAGTCGCGGAGGGTGCCGGGGTGAGTGCCCATCAGCTGGGCGGGCGGGCACCAGAGGGCGCGGGCCAGCGCGATGAACTCCTCCTCGGTGGGGCGCAGCTCGCCGCTCTCCCAGCCGATCACGTGCGAGGGCAGCAGCCGGACGCCGTGTGCGGCCATGCCCTCGGCCACCTGCCCCGGGGTGAGGCCCAGGCCGGCGCGGTGGGCGCGGGCGGCAGCCGGGGAGAAGGGCACGGGGGTGGGGGCAGGATTGGGCGGTCTGCGTCGCATTCAAGTGACCGTACGGGGGCGATTCGGCCGTCTCACACCCGCTGAAGACACGAACCCCGACGGCCGGGCCCGAGCGGGAGTTGGTGGATCGTACAGCGGGCAGGCCGTGAGAGGCCGCCCTACTCGGAGGTAATGACGGACCGTCGACGCGCAGTGAGGCTACGCGGGTAGTGCCGCCTGTGAGCAAGCCCTCCGGAGTCGTTTGTTGACTCCCGGTCGAACGGCGTGGTGGGATCTTTCAGCCGAACGGAGGCAAGGAGAGGAAGCCGGTGCGAATCCGGCGCGGTCCCGCCACTGTCACCGGGGAGCCGACGGACGAGAGTCCACGGGCGACCTCGGGAGCCAGGAGACTCTCGCCTTCGGTACGTCGATCCAGGGCGCGGACCCTGAGTGAGGACACGCACGCCATGCAGGCTGCCCCGGTCGCGAGCCGACCGCCGACCGACCGAGCCTTCGCTGCGCCGTGCGCGCGTTGAGGCGGGGTTCCGCCTTCGCGATCGGCAGTGTCCTCGGGTATCTGGCCGACGCCCGGTACGCCGACCCGCGCCGTGGCCACCCCGTCGCCGTCTTCGGCTCGGCCGCCGGGCGCCTGGAGCGTGCGCTCTGGCGTGACCACCGGGGCGCCGGAGCGCTGCACACCACCGCCTGCGTGGGCGCCGTCGCGGCCGGTGCCGTGCTCGCCGAGCGCACCCTCGGGCGGGCCTGGGCCGGGCGGGCCGCGCTGGCCGCCGCCGCGACCTGGACGGTGCTCGGCGGCACCTCGCTGACCCGGGAGGCCCGGACCATCGGCGGGCACCTGACGGCCGGTCGGCTCGACGCGGCGCGCGAGCGCCTGCCGCACCTGTGCGGGCGCGACCCGAGCGGCCTGGACGAGGCGCAGATCGCCCGCGCCGTGGTCGAGTCGGTCGCCGAGAACACCGCCGACGCCGTGGTCAACGCCCTGGTGTGGGGGGCGGTGGCCGGTGCGCCCGGCCTGCTCGCCTTCCGGGCCGTCAACACGCTGGACGCGATGGTCGGCCACCACTCGGAGCGCTACCGCCGGTTCGGCTGGGCCGCCGCCCGGCTGGACGACGTCGCGGGCTGGCCCGGCGCCCGGCTGACCGCCCTGCTGACCGTCGCCGCGGCGCCCGCACCCCGTACCGCGTGGCAGGTCTGGCGGCGGGACGGCTCCTCGCACCCGAGCCCCAACGCCGGGCAGGCCGAATCCAGCTTCGCCGGGGCACTCGGCGTGCGCCTCGGCGGCACCCTCGCGTACGGCACCCGGGTCGAGCACCGGCCGGTGCTGGGGGCCGAGCTGCGGCCGGTGGCCGTCGACGACATCGAGCGGGCCTGCGTACTGTCACGCCGGGTCGGGGTGCTGGCACTTGCGGTCACCGCCGCTGCCGGACTGCTGAGGAAGAGGGGTGGGGCATGAGCGGCGCGCTGTTGGTGGCGGGGACGACCTCGGATGCCGGGAAGAGCGTGGTGACGGCGGGGATCTGCCGTTGGCTGGCCCGGCAGGGGGTGCGGGTGGCGCCGTTCAAGGCGCAGAACATGTCGCTGAACTCCTTCGTCACGGCCGACGGCGCCGAGATCGGCCGCGCCCAGGCGATGCAGGCCGCCGCCGCCCGGGTCGAGCCCGAGGCGGCGATGAACCCGGTGCTGCTCAAGCCCGGCGCCGACGGCCGCAGCCAGGTCGTGCTGCTCGGGAAGGCCGTGGCCGAGGTCGGCGCGCTGGACTACCGCGAGCGCAAGCCCGTCCTGCTGGAGCGCTCGCTGGAGTGCCTGGCGGATCTGCGCAGCCGGTTCGAGGTGGTGGTCTGCGAGGGCGCGGGCTCGCCCGCCGAGATCAACCTGCGGGACCGCGACATCGCCAACATGGGCCTGGCCGTGGCCGCCGCGCTGCCGGTGGTGGTGGTCGGCGACATCGACCGGGGCGGGGTCTTCGCCGCGATGTACGGGACGCTGGCGCTGCTCTCCGCCGAGGACCAGCGGCACGTGGCCGGCTGGTTCGTCAACAAGTTCCGGGGCGACGCCCGGCTGCTGGCCCCCGGGCTGGACATGCTGCACGCGCTGACGGGCCGTCCGGTGCTCGGCACGCTGCCGATGCTCTCCGGCCTCTGGCTGGACGCGGAGGACTCGCTCGACCTCACCACGGTCGTCGAGCGCGGCGACGTGCGCGGGCCGGTCGGGGCGGACGTGCTGCGGGTGGCCGTGGTGCGGCTGCCGAGGCTCTCCAACTTCACCGACCTGGACGCGCTGGCGCAGGAGCCCGGCGTACTCGTCCGCTGGGCGACCCGGTCGGAGGAGCTGGCCGACGCCGACCTGGTGATCCTGCCCGGCTCCCGGGCGACGGTGGCGGACCTGGCCTGGCTGCGCGAGCGCGGGCTCGAAGGGCCGCTGCGGGCGCGGGCGGCCGAGGGGCGGCCGGTGCTCGGGGTCTGCGGCGGGTACCAGATGCTCGGCCGGGAGATCGTCGACGAGGTCGAGTCCAAGGTCGGCACGGTGCCCGGCCTCGGGCTGCTGCCGACCCGGGTGGTCTTCGGCCGCGACAAGGTACTGGCCCGGCCGGTCGGCGAGGCGTACGGCGAGCGGGTCGACGGGTACGAGATCCACCACGGCGTGGTGACGGTCGAGGGGGGCGAGGTGTTCATCTCTGATGACCATGGACGCAGCCTGGACGGTTGCCGGGTCGGGGCGGTCTGGGGGACGACCTGGCACGGCGCGCTGGAGAACGACGGCTTCCGGCGGGCGCTGCTCCGGGAGGTCGCCGAGCTGGCGGGCCGGGCCTTCGTACCGGCGCCGGACACCTGCTTCGCGGCGGCCCGCGAGGAGCGGCTCGACCGGCTGGGGGATCTGATCGAGGAGCACGCCGACACCGACGCGCTGTGGAAGCTGATCGAGGGCGGGGTGCCCGCCGACGGGCTGCCGTTCGTACCGCCGGGTGCGCCCCGGGCAATGGAGAGCTGAGAGCCGATGACTGACGTCCGATACCCGTTCACCGCGATCGTCGGCATGGCCGACCTGCGGCTCGGGCTGCTGCTCAACGCGGTCTCCCCCGCCGTCGGCGGGGTGCTGGTGCGCGGCGAGAAGGGCACGGCAAAGTCGACCATGGTCCGCGCGCTCGCCGGGCTGCTGCCCTCGATCGCGACCGTGCCCGACTGCCGCTTCGCCTGCGACCCGGCCTCGCCGGACCCGCAGTGCCCGGACGGCCTGCACGCGCCCGAGGGGGTCGACCGGCCGGCGTACCTGGTCGAGCTGCCGGTCGGCGTCTCCGAGGACCGGATCGTCGGCTCGCTCGACCTGGAGCGAGCGCTCGCCGAGGGCGTCAAGGCGTACGAGCCCGGCCTGCTGGCGAAGGCGCACCGGGGCGTGCTCTACATCGACGAGGTCAACCTGCTCCAGGACCACGTCGTCGACCTGCTGCTGGACGCCGCCGCGATGGGCCGCTCGTACGTCGAGCGCGAGGGCGTCTCGGTGCGGCACGCGGCGCGCTTCCTGCTGGTCGGCACGATGAACCCGGAGGAGGGCGAGCTGCGGCCGCAGCTGCTGGACCGCTTCGGGCTGACGGTGGAGATCGCCGCGACCCGCGACCCGGCCGAGCGCGCCGAGGTGGTGCGGCGGCGGCTCGCGTACGACGCCGACCCGGCCGCGTTCGCCGACCGGTTCGGCGCCGAGGAGCAGCAGCTCGCCGAACGGATCGTCACGGCACGGGAGTTGCTGCCCGAGGTCGAGCTGACGGATGTGGCGCTGCGTCAGATCACCGCCGTGTGCGCGGCGTTCGAGGTGGACGGGCTGCGCGCCGACATCGTGATGGCCCGCGCCGCTGTCGCGCTGGCGGCCTGGGACGGGCGGACGGAGGTGCAGGAGGAGGACGTCCGCAAGGCCGCTCAGCTGGCCCTGCCGCACCGGCGCCGCCGCAACCCCTTCGACGCGCCGGGCCTGGACGAGGAGCAGCTCGACCGGACGCTGGAGGAGACCTCGGGGCCTGAGGAAGGCGCGGAGCCGGAGGAGGGCCCGGAGGACGACGGCCCCGGGCCGGACGGTGACGGGCCGGACGGCGGCGGCCCGGACGGTGGCGGTGCTCCCGAGCCGAGCGGTGACGCGCCGGACGGGGACGCGGCTTCGGACGCGCCCGCCGAGGAGCCCGGTGGGGCGGTGCCGCCGCAGCAGGGCGGCGCGTCCAAGGCTCCGGTGGCCTCCGCCGGGGAGCCGTACCGGACGAAGCTGTTCAAGGTGCCCGGCACCGGGAAGGGCGCCCAGGGGCGCCGCTCCCCCGCCGAGACGGACGGCGGGCACACCATCCGGTCGCGTCGGCCGCAGGGCCACCTGAGCCGGCTGCACCTGAGCGCCACGCTCCAGGCCGCCGCGCCGCACCAGGCCGCCCGGGGGCGGGACTCGCGGGCGCTGGTGCTGCGCAAGGACGACTTCCGGGAGCAGGTGCGGCAGGGCCGCGAGTCCAACCTCGTGCTGTTCCTGGTGGACGCCTCCGGCTCGATGGCGGCCCGGCAGCGGATGACCGCCGTCAAGGGCGCCGTGATGTCGCTGCTGATGGATGCCTACCAGCGGCGCGACAAGATCGGCATGATCACCTTCCGGGGCGCGGGCGCCGAGCTGGCCCTGCCGCCGACCTCCTCCGTCGAGGTCGGGGCCGCCCGGCTGGAGCAGCTGCCGACGGGCGGCCGGACGCCGCTGGCGGCCGGGCTGCTGCGGGCGCACGAGGTGCTGCGGGTGGAGCGGATGCGCGACCCGCACCGCCGCCCACTGCTGGTGGTCGTCACCGACGGCCGGGCGACCGGCGGCCGCGACGCCCTCGCCAGGGCCGGGCAGGCCGCCGGGCTGCTCGCCGGGCAGGGCCTGGCGAGTGTCGTGCTGGACTGCGAGGCCGGGCCGGTGCGGCTCGGCCTGGCCCGTACACTGGCGGGCCAACTCGGCGGCACCGCAGTGACATTGGACGAGCTGCGCGCCGAGGGCGTCGCGGCACTGGTGCACGCGCACCGATCTGTTGCCCACTTTGACCGAAAGGCAGCCTGAGCCATGCCGAAGGGCATCCCCGAGTCCGTCCCCGACGACGGCCTGACGACCCGTCAGCGTCGCACGCTGCCGATCACCGCCGTGCACACCGGCCCCGGCAAGGGCAAGTCGACCGCCGCCTTCGGGATGGCGCTGCGGGCCTGGAACCAGGGCTGGCCGGTCGGGGTGTTCCAGTTCGTGAAGTCCGCGAAGTGGAAGGTCGGCGAGGAGAACGCGCTGCGCGTGCTCGGCGCGTCCGGCGAGGGCGGCAGCGTCGCCTGGCACAAGATGGGCGAGGGCTGGTCCTGGGTGCAGCGCTCCACCGAGATGGAGGTCTCCAGCGAGGAGGCGGCCAAGGAGGGCTGGGAGCAGGTCAAGCGCGACCTCGCGGCCGAGACCTACCGCTTCTACGTACTGGACGAGTTCACCTACCCGATGCACTGGGGCTGGGTCGACGTCGAGGAGGTGGTCTCGGTGCTGCGGGACCGTCCGGGCAGCCAGCACGTGGTGATCACCGGCCGCTACGCCAAGGAGCCGCTGACCGACTTCGCCGACCTCGTCACCGAGATGACGAAGGTCAAGCACCCCATGGACGCGGGCCGCAAGGGCCAGCGCGGTATCGAGTGGTAGGCCTGGTCCGTCCTTGAACATCCCCCGCATCGTCATCGCCGCGCCCTCCTCGGGCGCGGGCAAGACCACCGTCGCCACCGGCCTGATGGCCGCGCTGACCGCGCGCGGCCTGACCGTGTCGCCGCACAAGGTCGGCCCGGACTACATCGACCCGGGCTACCACGGCCTCGCCGCCGGGCGGCCCGGACGCAACCTCGACGCCTTCATGTGCTCGCCGGAGCGCGTCGCGCCGCTCTTCGCGCACGGCGCGGCAGGGGCCGATGTCGCGGTGGTCGAAGGCGTGATGGGGCTGTTCGACGGCGCCGCCGGGCGGGGCGAGCTGGCCTCGACGGCGCACGTCGCCAAGCTGCTGCGCGCGCCGGTGGTGCTGGTGGTCGACGCCTCCTCGCAGTCGCGCTCGGTGGCCGCGCTGGTGCACGGCTTCGCCTCCTGGGATCCGGAGGTCCGGCTCGCCGGGGTCATCCTCAACCGGGTCGCCTCCGACCGGCACGAGCAACTCCTGCGCGAGGCACTGGAGGAGGGCTCCGGCGTGCCGGTGCTCGGCTCCGTCCGGCGGACGGCCGCCGTGGCCACCCCGTCGCGCCACCTCGGGCTGATCCCCGCCGTCGAGCGCTCGGCGGACGCCCTGCGGGCCGTCCGGGACATGGGCGAACTCGTCGGCGCCTCGGTCGACCTGGACGCGGTGATGGCACTCGCGCGGAGCGCTCCACCGCTGCACGCCGACGCGTGGTCGGCGGCGGAGGAGGTCACCGTCGTCCCCGGACGGCCCCGGATCGCGCTGGCCTCCGGGGCGGCGTTCTCGTTCTCGTACGCGGAGAACGCGGAGCTGCTGACGGCCGCCGGGGCGGAGGTCGTCCCCTTCGACCCGCTGCACGACGAGGAACTGCCGGGCGAGGTCTCGGGGTTGGTGGTCGGCGGGGGCTTCCCGGAGATGTACGTCTCCGAGCTGAGCGCGAACGCGCGACTGCGGGCTTCGGTGGCGGCGCTGGCCGCCGCCGGGGCTCCGGTGAGCGCCGAGTGCGCCGGGTTGCTGTACCTGGGGCGGGAGTTGGACGGTGCGGCGATGTGCGGCGTGCTCGACACCTCGGCCCGGATGACCCCCCGGCTCACCCTCGGCTACCGCGAGGCCGTCGCCCTCGGCGACAGCATCCTCGCCCCGGCCGGCACCCGCGTCCGGGGCCACGAGTTCCACCGTACGGTCTGCGAGCCGGGCGCCGGCGCCCAGCCCGCCTGGGGCTGGCGCGGGGCGGCCGGGCCGCAGACCGAGGGCTTCGTCGCGGGCTCGGTCCACGCCTCCTACCTGCACCTGCACTGGGCAGGGGCACCCCAGCTCGCCGAACGACTGGTCCGCAGCGCAGCCAACTTCACGTAAGCGGTTGGCTCCAGGGGGCGCGGGGCACTGCGCGAAACGGGAGTGACGGCGCTGCACGGTTGATCGCGCAGTTCCCCGCGCCCCTGAGGTGGTTGCTCTGAGCCGTCAGGCCCCTTCTCCGAGGTAGGCCTCGCGGATGCGGGGGTCGTGGAGGAGATCGGCGGCCGGGCCGTGCATGCGGATCTCGCCGGTCTCCAGGACGTAGCCCCGGTGGGCCAGCTTCAGGGCCTGGGCGGCGTTCTGTTCGACCAGCAGGACGGTGGTGCCCTGGGTGTTGATCTCGCGGATGATCTCGAAGAGCTGGGCGACGATGATCGGCGCGAGGCCCATCGACGGCTCGTCGAGGAGCAGCAGTTCGGGGCGTCCCATCAGGGCGCGGCCGATGGCGAGCATCTGCTGTTCGCCGCCGGAGAGGGTGCCGGCGATCTGGCGGCGGCGTTCGGCGAGCCGGGGGAAGAGCGTGAGGACGCGGTCGAGGTCGACGTGGTCGGCCTTGCCGAAGCGGTAGGCGCCCATCCGGAGGTTCTCCAGGACGGTCATCTCGGCGAAGACCCGGCGGCCCTCGGGCGAGTGGCCGATGCCTAGGCCGACGACCTGGTGAGCGGGCACGCCGTCGATCCGCTGCCCGCCGAAGCGGACCTCGCCCGAGGCGGGCCTGAGCAGGCCGGAGATCGTCCGCAGGGTGGTCGACTTGCCCGCGCCGTTGGCGCCGAGCAGGGCGACGACCTCGCCCCGGCGGACGGTCACGTCGATGCCCTTGAGGGCGGCGATCGCGCCGTAGCTGACGTGCAGCCCGGCCAGCTCCAGCATGGCGGGGGCGGTCGTGGTGGGTGCGGGGGCGAGCTGGGGCTCCGTCACGCTGGTCATGAGTGGTCTCCCTCTTCGGCGCCGAGGTACGCCTCGATGACGGCCGGGTCGCGCTGGACCTCGGCGGGGGTGCCCTCGGCGATCACCCGGCCGAAGTTGAGCACCACGACGCGGTCGGCGACCGACATGACGAGCCGCATGTCGTGCTCGATCAGCAGCACGCCGACGCCGAGTTCACGGTTGATCTGCCTGATCAGCTCGGTGAGTTCGAGCTTCTCGGTCGGGTTGGTGCCCGCTGCCGGTTCGTCCAGCAGGACGACGCGCGGGTCGGTCGCCAGGGCGCGGGCGATCTCCAGGCGTCGCTGGTCGCCGTACGAGAGTGAGCCGGCCGGTTCGTCCAGTCGGGCGCCGAGGCCGACGAACTCCAGCAGTTCACGGGCTCGTTGGCTGCTCTCGCGCTCCGCGCGGCGGGCGTGCGGGAGGCCGAGGGCGATGCCGAGCGGGCCGGTGCGCTGCCGGGTCTGGGCGGCGACCTGGACGTTCTCCAGGGCGCTGAGGGCCCCGAAGAGCCGGATGTTCTGGAAGGTCCGGGCGACACCGAGCCGGTTCACCAAGTGCGGTTTACGGCCGAGCAGTTCGTGTTCGCCACCGGCGGGGTCGCGGAAGGTGACGCGGCCCTCCTGCGGGCGGTAGACGCCGGTGAGGGAGTTGAAGAGCGAGGTCTTGCCGGCGCCGTTCGGCCCGATCACGGCGAGCACCTCGCCGCCGCGCATCCGCAGCGAGACCTCGGAGAGCGAGGTGAGGCCGCCGAAGCGCAGCGTCAGGGCCTCGGCCTCGAGTACGGCGGTGTCCTGCTGGAGCGTGTTCACCGGGTGCCTCCCGAGGTGCGCCGCTTGGCGGGCAGCAGGCCCTGCGGACGGTAGATCATCATGACCACCAGCAGCGCGCCCAGGTACATGAAGCGGTCCTTCTGGTCGACCACATCCTTGAGCGCGTGCGGCAGCCAGGCCAGCAGCCCGGCGCCGATCAGCACACCGGGGATGGAGCCCATGCCGCCGAAGATGACGTACGCCAGCACCAGCACCGAGTAGAGCAGCGGGAAGTTCTCGGGGTTGATGAAGCCGACCTTGCTGGCGTAGACCACCCCGGCGGCGCCGGAGGTGGAGGCGCCGATGGCGAAGGCCATCAGCTTGTAGCGGACGGTGTCGACGCCGTGGGCGGCGGCGGCCACCTCGTCCTCGCGGATCGCGACCCAGGTGCGGCCGACCTTGGAGTGCTCGAGTCGGCGCAGCACCAGCACGATCAGCACGATCAGGGCGACCAGCAGCCACCAGTAGTCCAGCGGGTCGAGCTTCCACCGGTAGTGGACGGGCCCGAGGTCGATCGAGAAGTGCGGGATGCCGAAGGCGCCGAGCGAGCCGTTGGTGAGGCCGTCGGAGTTCTTGGCGACGAGGTAGATGACCTCGTGGAAGCCGAGCGTGACGATCGCCAGGTAGTCGCCGCGCAGGCGCAGCGTCGGCCCGCCGAGGAGTACTCCGGCGACCAGGCAGGTGGCCATCGCGACCGGGATGACCAGGAAGGGGTTGAGGTGGAAGGGCGGTTGGACGGGCAGGTGACCCGTCCAGAAGGCGGCGCTGTACCCGCCGATGGCGAAGAAGGCGACGAAGCCGAGGTCGAGCAGCCCGGCCCAGCCGATCACCACGTTGAGCCCGAGGGCGAGCAGGATGTAGATGCCGACCCAGTCGACCAGCACCTGGTTGGTGGCCCGACTGAGCGTGAGCGGTACGAAGATCAGCAGAGCCAGCACCGCCAGCGCGCCGACGAGCCGTACGCCGCGCCGCTCGGCGGCCCAGCCCTGCGCCACGCCCTTGGCGCGGACTGCCGGTCGGGTCAGCCGCTGGACGGCCGCGCGGACGGGCGCGCCCGTCTCGGCGAGCACCCAGGCGACCACGGCCAGGCCCAGGCAGGCCCAGAGGCGGCTGCTCGTGAGGCTGCCGCGCAGCGAGTACAGGAGGTCCTTCCCGCTGCCCTGCTCGCCCGTCATCACGGTGAGCAGCACCCCGAGGGCGAGCAGCGAGCCGAGTCGGCGCCAGCGCGGCTGCTGGTGCCGGCGCACCCGGCGGAGCTTCGCCACGGGGACGGCGGCGGTCGGCCGCCGGTCGATCACGGCACTCATGCGGCCCTCCCGAGCTTCACGCCGAGGATGCCCGTCGGGCGGAACATCAGGACGGCGACGAGCACGACGAAGGCCGCCGCGTAGCGCCACTCCTCGCCGAAGATCGGCACGTCGAAGTTCTCCACCAGGCCGAGCAGCAGGCCGCCGACCATCGCACCCCGGAC
The DNA here is from genome assembly GCF_052076145.1 of Kitasatospora sp. McL0602. NCBI lineage: Bacteria > Bacillati > Actinomycetota > Actinomycetes > Kitasatosporales > Streptomycetaceae > Kitasatospora > Kitasatospora sp. McL0602. The sequence goes on from NZ_CP197246.1 coordinate 1,723,002, forward strand.
CGAGCCGACGCCGCCGAGGACGGCCGCCGCGAAGGCGGTGATGCCCGGGTTGAAACCCATCGTGAACGAGACCTGGGTGTTGAGACCGAAGAGGAACCCGGCCACGCCGCCCATCAGACCGCCGATCAGGAAGGTCCGCGAGATCACCCGGTCGGTGTCGACACCCATCAGGCTGGCCGTCTCGGCGTCCTGGGCCAGGGCCCGGATGCCGGCCCCGAGGCGGGTCCGGTTCACCAGCAGGTCGAGCCCGGCCATCATGGCCAACGCGCAGCCGAGCAACAGCAGTTGGGTGATGGTGACGCGCGCTCCGAAGACCGTGAAAAGCACGTTGTTCTCGTACAGGCGGGGCATCGGCAGCGGGTCGCGGCCGAAGAGCTTGCCCGCCAGGTTGTAGAGGAAGAAGGAGGCGCCGATGGCACTGATCAGGAAGATCAGCTTGGGTGCCCCGCGCCGCCGCAGCGGCCGGTAGGCCACCTTCTCCAGTCCGTAGGCGGTGGCGCCGCCGACCAGGGCGGCCACCACCAGTCCGACGATCACCAGCCCGACCGAGACCAGCGCGGACGGGTGGGCGGGGGTGATCGCGGTCAGCACGATCAGGCTGCCGAACCCCCCGAGCATGAAGACCTCGCTGTGGGCGAAGTTGATCAGCTGCAGGACGCCGTAGACCAGGGTGTAGCCGATGGCGATCACCGAGTACAGGGCGCCCAGGGCTATCCCGGGGACGAGGTAGTCCCAGAATTCGTTCAGCGACATCGTGCGACTCCTTCCAACCTCCCTCGCCGGATCAGCCGTTGGCGAGCGTGTTGATGTCGCCCTGGTAGGTGATCTTTCCGTTCTCGACCTGGTAGAGGAAGGCGGCCTTGTCCGGGAACTCGCCCTTCTCGTCGAAGTGGAAGCGCTTGGTCAGGCCCTTGTAGTCGGCTTTCTTGGCCGCCGCGAGCAGGCTCTCCCGGGTCGCCGAGGTGCCGAGCGTCCTCAACTGCTCGATGACCAGGTTGGCGGCGTCGAAGGACTCGGCCGAGTAGGTGCCCGGGTCGACCTTGAAGGCCGCGCGGTAGTCCTCGGTGAACTTCTTGATGCCGGGCTCGACCGTCGGGTCGACGCACGGGCAGGTCAGCAGCCAGCCCTCGGAGGCGGCGCCGGCCAGCTCGACGAACTTCTTGTCGTTGGTGCCGTCGCTGGCGATCTTCGGCTTGTCGAAGCCCGCCTCCTTGAGCTTCTTGGCGAACGGTGCGGCGTCGGCGTAGAAGCCGGCGTAGATCAGCGCGTCGGCACCGGAGTTCTTCGCCTCGGTCGCGACGGCGGTGTAGTCCGGGGTCTTCTGCGGGACGCCCTCGCGGACGACCTGCACGCCGTCCTTCTTGAGGTCCGCCTCGGCGACAGCGGCCAGGCCGACGCCGTACTCGGTCTTGTCGTCGACCAGGAAGACCTTCTTGGCCTTGAGCTTCTTGGCGTAGTACGCGGCCATGCCGCCGCCCTGCGCGTTGTCGTTCGGGATGCCGCGCAGGAAGGAGGTGAAGCCGAGCGTGGTCAGCGACGGGCTGCTCGCCGAGGAGGTCAGCGCCAGCAGGCCGGCCTGCGAGTAGAGCTGCCCGGCCGCCTTGGTCGGCGCCGAGAATGCCGGGCCGATGGTCGCGATGACCTTCTCGTCGTCGATGATCTTCTGCGCGGCGGCCGGGGCCTGGTCGGCGCTGCCGGTGTCGTCACCGGCCACGTACTCCAGCGTGAACGGCAGGTCACCCTTGGCGTTCGCCTGCTGGATCGCCAGCTTGACGCCGTTCTCCATGTGCACGCCGAGCGCCGAGTTCTCCCCCGTCAGCGGGCCCTCGTACGCGATCCGGAAGAGCTTCTTCCCGTCGGCCGAGGCCTCGTCGCCGCCCTTCGAGCAGCCGGTCAGCGCCAGCACGCCGACGATCAGCGGCGCGGCAGTCTGCAGAAGTCGTTTGCGCAGCACGGAAGTTCCCCCTCGGGCACGGATGATCAGGAGTCGAGACGCGGAGCGGCAGCACCGGCGATGAGCTACGGCACCCGGCAGCCGCCGTGACTCTAGCCAGCCCCCCCTCACCCGCGAGAGCGCCTCCCCCGGCCTATGTCACCTCCGCCACGGCCCGCACCAGCGCATCAGCGGACGGTGAACAGCCGTGCTCCCCGGGCGGATCCGGTGCAGACTCGGACGCATGCCGAAGACTCTCGCCGTCCTGTCCGACGTCCACGGGGTGCTGCCCGCCCTCCTCGCGGTGCTGGCCGAGCCGGAGGTGGCAACCGCCGACCGCATCGTGCTGACCGGCGACATCGCCGCCGGGCCGCAGCCCGTCGAGGTGCTCGACCTGCTCGGCGGGCTCGGCGACCGGGTGGTCTGGGTCGGTGGCAACGCCGACCGCGAACTGGTCGAGTACCGGCGGGGGCTGCGCACCGAGCTACCGGACCCGATCTCCGCCTACGCGGCCGGGCAACTGCGGGAGGAGCAGGTCGAACTTCTCGCACAGCTGCCGAAGTCCGTCACCCTCCCGGTCGACGGCCTGGGCGAGGTGCTGTTCTGCCACGCCACCCCGCGTGACGACGAGGAGGTGGTGCTGGTCGACTCCCGGCTCGACCGCTGGGCCGAGGTCTTCGCGGGCCTGGACGAGCACATCGAGACGGTGGTCTGCGGGCACACCCACATGCCGTACACCCGGCTCGCGCACCGCCGGCTGGTCGTCAACCCCGGCAGCGTCGGCATGCCGTACGGCCGCAGCGGCGCGCACTGGGCCCTGCTCGGGCCCGGCGTCACGCTGCGCCGGACCATCCTCGATCCGGCGGCCGCTGTCGCCGCGCTGGTCGAGCAGTGCGCCTACCCGGGGATCGCCGAGTGGGCCGACTACTACCTCAACTCCCGGGCGGGCGACGCCGAAGCGCTCACAGCATTCGGGCCCCGGGACGGCCGGACGATCATCGAATCGTAGACTCGGCAGCACCGACGAGAGCTGGAGGAAGCACCATGGCGAAGCTCCACACGTACACCACGAAGGTCGTCTGGACCGGCAACACCGGTACGGGGACGAGCAGTTACCGCGACTACACCCGGGAGCACGAGATCTCCGGGGAGGGGCTGCCGGGCATCCCCGGGAGTTCGGACCCGGCGTTTCGGGGGGATCCGGCGCGGTGGAATCCGGAGCAGTTGCTGCTCGTGTCGGTGTCGCAGTGCCACATGCTCTCGTACCTGCACCTGTGTGCGGTGAACGGCGTGGTGGTCACCGCGTACACGGACGAGCCGGTCGGGACGATGACGGAGACGGCCGGGAGCGGGCAGTTCACCGAGGCGGTGCTGCACCCCCGGATCGAGGTCACGGAGGAGGCGATGGTGGAGCGGGCAGTGGCGCTGCACCACGACGCGCACAAGGTGTGCTTCATCGCCAACTCCGTCAACTTCCCGGTGCGGCACGAGCCGCAGGTGACGGTGAAGACGAGCAGCGCGGGTAGTCAGCCCAGGTAGGCGGGGGCCACGGCGGCGCCGGTCAGCTTGCGGGCCGCGCCGCTGCCTTCGGCCGGGACGGTCCACAGGTCGGCGCCGTAGTCGCCGGGGAGGGCGTAGACCAGGGTGGAGGTGTCCGACCAGAGGGCCTGGTCGTCGATGTCGCGCTGCTCGGCGGTGGCCGTCTCGGTCATGGTGCGCAGGTCGAGCACGTAGAGCCGCCAGGGCGCGTCGGCGGGCAGGCCCGGCACCCGCTTCTTGTACGCGATGCGGGTGCCGTCCGGCGAGAGCGAGGGGCACTCGACGTTCTCGTGCAGGGTGGTCAGGGTGCGCGCGGCGATGTCGCCCTGCACGAGGTAGGTGTGGCCGCCGGTCGCCAGCGTCGCGTAGAAGCGGTTGTCGTCGGCGAAGGTGACGCCCCAGATGTTGGTGTCGTGCGCCTGGTACGGGTGGCCGTCCTTGATCACGGCGTACGTCTCCAGGTTGTCGTCCACCGCCCAGCTGCGGGTGTCCGCGATGGCCGTGCGGGTGGAGAAGTCGGTGCCCGAGTAGGAGTCACCGCTGACGAAGACCGTCCAGGCGACATGGTGGCCGGAGGGCGAGACCCGGGAGCGGGTCGGGATGCCGACCGCCGGGTAGCTGTGCAGTTCATGGAGGTTGGCGTCGAGCACGACGGCCCGGTAGGTGTCCTCCAGCGCGCCGTGAACCGCCTGGAGGCAGATGCCGGTGCCCGAAGCGGCATGGAAGCGCAGGCACTTGACGCCGGAGGCGGTACGCGGACCGTCCGGCTGCCCGGCCGGGACGGTGGCCAGTTCGTCGCGGTGCGGGCCCCAGGCCATGTTGCGGAAGACCAACTCCCGCCCCTGGGAGGCCTGGAGGGACACCTTCCCGGCCCGGACAGGGGGGCCGCCGGGCTGTTCCTGGTCCTTCTTGCCCGAGCGGTCGGCGGCGTGGAGCACCGCGCCGGTGCCGATGCCGCCGAGCACCAGGACGGCGACCAGCAGGACCAGTAGGCGGGTGGTGCGGTTCATACGGAGGTTCATACGGAGGTTCATGCGGCGACCTCGGAGGCGTTGCGGCGCAGCAGCGCCCAGGCCGCGACGGCGGCGGCGGCCATCGCGACGGCGGTGACGGTGAGTGCAGTGTGACCGCCCCAGAGGCTCCAGGCCGCGCCGAAGAGCAGCGAGCAACCGAAGCGGGCGAGCGCCTGTCCGGTGCCCACCAGGGCCAGCCCGGCGCCGACCTGGCCGGGCGGGGTGACATCGGCGGCGGCAGCGGCGAGCACGCCGTCGGTGGCGGCGTAGAACAGGCCGTGCAGCAGCAGGACGCCGAGCGCGACGGCGAACCCCGCCCCGCCCGCCGAGAGCACGACGCCGTAGGCGAGCAGCAGCACGCCGTGGCCGAGCAGGAAGAGCGTGCGGCGCCCGATCCGGTCGGCGAGCGCGCCGAGCGGCACCGCGAGCAGCAGGAAGGCGGCGGCGGTGCCGAGCGGCAGCAGCGGGAAGAGCCGCGTGGGCAGGTCGAGTTGGCGTTGCAGCAGCAGGTAGAGGAAGGCGTCGCTGACGGTGGTGAGGCCGAGCAGCACCGCGCAGAGCGTCAGCCGGCGCAGGGCGGGGAGCCGGAGCAGGGTCAGCGACTCGCTCAACTTCGGCTTCTCGGTGGCGGCTTCGGCGCGCGGCGGGCTCGGCACGAAGAGCAGCAGGACGAGCACGCCGAGGGCCGCGACGCAGCCGCTGACGGCGAAGACCGCGTCGTAGCCGTCGACGGCGGCGCGGAGCACGGCGAAGGCGAGCAGCGGGCCGAGCAGGGCGCCGGTGGTGTCCATCGCGCGGTGCACGCCGAAGGCCCGGCCCCGGTGTTCGGGGGTGGTGGCCAGCGAGATCATCGCGTCCCGGGGGGCGGTGCGCAGGCCCTTGCCGGTGCGGTCGACGGCGAGCACGCCACCGATCAGGGTGACGGAGTGCACGAGCAGCAGCAGCGGCTTGCAGAGGGCGGAGAGGCCGTACCCGAAGGCGGCGACGGCCTTGTGGCCGCGCCCGCCCCGGTCGGCGAGGTGGCCGCCGACCAGCCGGACGAGGGCGCCGACGCCGTTGTTGATGCCGTCCAGGACGCCGAATCCGAGCGGCGAGAGCCCCAGCCCGGCAACGACGTACAGCGGCAGCACGGCGCTGACCATCTCGGAGGAGACGTCGGTGATCAGGCTGACCGCGCCGAGGGCGAGCACGGTGCCGGGCACGGCGGCCCGGCGCCGGGCCGGGAGGTCGGCCGGGGCAGCGGGGGCGGCGGCGGTGGCTTTGCCGGCCCGGGAGTCCGCGAGGTACACGGCGTCAGCTCCGGACGCCGGTAGCGGCGGCAGCGCTGGGGACGGACGCCGGGGCGGTCGGGGTACGGCGGGCCGGTGCCTGGTGCGACGGCATGGCGGGTCCTCCGGTGGGTCGGGCCGGGTGGTGGCTCGGGCGGCCTGGGCTGCGCGGGCGGCACGGGCGGACGGGATGTCCGCCCGTGCCGGCGGGGCGTCAGTTCCAGATGCCGGTGATGTCCGAGGCGCTGGCGGCGTTGCCCGCGTGGCTGGTCAGGCCGGCCAGGTCCTCGTACGTGCGGAGCTGGTTGTAGTGGTTGTAGGTGGTGCTGGAGGTGCTGCCCGGCGTGACGTGCTGGCCGTACACGACGGTCGGGATCTTGTTGCCGGAGAGCTTGTTGTCCTCGTCGAAGGTGACGACCAGGATGCTGTTGTGGGTCTGCGCCCAGGTCGCGTAGGCGCCGAGGTTGTTCTTGATCCAGGTGTCACCGGTGGAGACCGAGCAGTCGTGCATGTCGCTGCACAGGTTCGGCACCACGAAGGAGACCTTCGGCAGGGTGGTGTAGTCGGTCGGGAACTGCGCGAAGGTGAAGGCGCTGGAGGTCGGCACGTTCTTGAAGCCGAACCACGGGTTGTGCTTCTGCGCGTAGTTGCCACTGCTGCAGGTGGTCGAACCCTGGCTCGGCAGCGACTCGTTGTAGCTGGCCCAGGTCTTGCCGGCGGCGATCAGCTCGGAGCCGAGGTTCGGCGCGGTCATCGAGCCGACGCTCACACAGCTGTCGTCGGTACGGCCCTGGGTGGAGCCGGAGAAGAGCGCGTAGTAGTTCGGCTCGCTCGGGTGCGTGGTGCCGAAGGAGTTGGTGAGGTTCGCACCGCCCGCCTTCAGCGTGTTGTTGATGTACGGCGCGCTGGAGCTGCCGATCACCTGCGAGTAGGCGTGGTTCTCCATCACCACGACCACCAGGTGGTCGGGCGTGGGCAGGCCGGTGACGGCCTCCGCGGCGGTGCCGGTGGCGGCCCAGATGCCGAGCGAGGCGGCGGCGAGACCGAGCGAGGCGGCAGCGGCGGTGAGCTTGCGGCGGGGGCGGCGGGCGGACTGCGTCATGACATACCTCCGGGGGCGGGGACGGCGAACGTGCGCGAGCGGAGCGCCAAAACGATAGGAGCGCGAGCCTGGACCGGACATCCCGCTACGGGTGAAGAACTGGCGAACGGCGGCTGCCGTTTTGGCAGTGTCCTGACAGGAGACGGTCATGTCCAGACATCTGTCCGCATCTTGTGACACTCCCGCCCCCCGCGGCTCCTGATTGACCTGGTCACCGGCCCCATGGTGGGATTCCCGGGCCGTGACCAGGGATTTTACGGAGGGAGCACCCGATGGTGGTGATCGGGGTCGGTGCCCGCCGTGGCGCCCCCGCAGGCGAGTTGCTCGCCCTCGTCGACGCCGCGCTCGCCTCCGCAGGCCTGACCAGGCACGACGTGCTGCGGCTGGCCACCCTCGACACCAAGACCACCGAACCCGCGCTGCTCGCCACCGCCGACGCCCTCGGCGTGCCGCTGGTCGGCCACCCCGCCGCGCTGCTCGCCGCCGTCGCCGTCCCGCACCCCTCCTCCGCCGCGCTGACCGCCGTCGGCACCCCGAGCGTCGCGGAGGCGGCCGCCCTGGCCGACGGCGGCGGCGCTCTGCTCGTCCCCAAGCTGGCCTCCGCACGGGCCACCGTCGCGATCGCCCGCCACCGCCCGTCAGGAGCCACCCCGATGCCGCACGAACCCGACCTCCGCCACCACGGCGACGCCGAAGTCCGCGCCGGAGGAACCGAGTTGGTCGACCTCGCGGTCAACGTACGGACCGGCACACCACCCGCCTGGCTGCGCGACCACCTCGCCGACACGCTCACCGGCCTCGCCGCCTACCCCGACGGCACCGCCGCCCGCGCCGCCGTCGCGGCCCGGCACGGGCGGCCCGCCCCGGAGGTGCTGCTCACCTCCGGTGCGGCGGAGGCGTTCGTGCTGCTCGCCCGCACGCTCCAGCCCCGGCACGCGGCCGTCGTGCACCCCCAGTTCACCGAGCCCGAGGCCGCCCTGCGGGACGCCGGACACCCCGTCCACCGCGTCCTCCTCACCCCCGGGGACGGCTTCCGGCTCGCCCCCGGAGCCGTCCCCGAGGAGGCCGACCTCGTCGTCGTCGGCAACCCCACCAACCCCACCTCCGTCGTCCACCCGGCCACCACGCTGGCAGCTCTCGCCCGCCCCGGCCGCACCCTGGTGATCGACGAGGCCTTCATCGACACCCTCCCCGGCGAGCGCGAGTCGCTCGCCTCGGCCCGTCAACTCCCGGGCGACGTCGTGGTGCTGCGCAGCCTCACCAAGACCTGGGGGCTGGCCGGGCTGCGGATCGGCTACGTGCTCGGCCCCGCCCCGCTGATCGCCGCCCTCGCCACCGCCCAGCCGCTCTGGCCCGTCTCCTCCCCCGCCCTCGCCGCCGCCATCGCCTGCAGCACCCCCGCCGCCCTCGCCGAGGCCGAGGCGGCCGCCGCGCTGAACGCCGCCCACCGCGACCACCTGCTGCGCGGCCTCGCCGCGACCCCCGGCGTCCGCGTCCACGGCACCCCCGCCGCGTCCTTCGTCCTGGTCGAACTCCCCGACGCGGCCCGCGTCCGCACCCGCCTGCGCACCGCCGGCTTCGCCGTCCGCCGGGGCGACACCTTCCCCGGCCTCGGCCCGGACTGGCTCCGCATCGCCGTCCGCGACCCGGCCACGACGGACCGCTTCCTCACCGCACTGGCCGAAGCCCGGTAGCCCTGTAGCCCTGTAGGGCTTTACCGGAGCCCCGCCAGCAGGCCCGGCAGCTGCCGCATGTCGGAGAAGACCACCGTGCCGGGCCCCGCCAGCCGCTCGGCCGGGGTCAACCCGCCGGCGTAGCCGAAGGAGCGCATGCCGGCCGCGCGGGCGGCCTCGACGCCGGGCCTGCTGTCCTCGACCACGGCGCAGGCCGCCGGGTCGACGCCCAGCTGCCGGGCGGCGTGGAGGAAGAGATCCGGGGCGGGCTTGCCGGCGGCGACCTCGCCGGCGCTGTAGATGCGGCCGGCGAAGCGGTCGTACAGACCGGTGCGGCCGAGCGTGTGCCGCATCTTCTCGTGCGAACCGCTGGAGGCGACGCAGCTGGGGAGGGTGATCGCGTCGAGGGCCTCGGGCAGGCCGTCGACAGGCTCCAGCCCGGCGTCGACCTCCTCCTCGTGCATCTTCACGAAGCGGTCCGACCAGAGGTCGGCCGTCTCCCGGCCGACCCTGGCGGTGATCTGCTCGCCGATGGACCGGCTGGACCGCCCGACGAAGTTCTCGATCACCTCGGCCTCGGTGAGCGGCCAGCCCAACTCGGCGCCCAGCGCGACGTGGACCCGCACGGCGATGCGTTCGCTGTCGACGAGCACGCCGTCGCAGTCGAATATCACGAGCTCCATTGGCTTGATCATCCCGACAGAATAGCCAGGCCCTCCGGGCTACGGCTTCCCGTATTCGGATGAGCGGCCACGGTAATCTGCAGCCGGTAGTGACCCACCGTGGGAGATCGCGATGACTCAGGCGAAGGTCGTTCAGGACAGCATCGGCTGGGACGTCGAGAGCTGGGCGAGATGCCTCCCGTTCTGGGAGCAGCACAGCTCACTGGGCCCGGGTGCGCGGTCCGCCCTGGAGGTCGGGGTCTCGGGGCAGCACGGAAACCTCTCGCTCTGGCTGGCCGCCAACGGGTTCCGGGTGGTGTGCTCCGGGGTCGAGCGGCCCTCGGCCGACGTGCGGAGCGTGCACGCCCGGTACGGCGTCGCCGACGCGATCACCTACGAGCAGGTCGACGTGCTCGACATTCCGTACACCGGAGCCTTCGACGTGGTCGTGTTCAAGTCGCTGCTCGGGGCCCTCGGGATGGCCGGCCCCGGCGCTGTCGAGCGGCAGCGGCGCGCCGTCCTGAACATGTACGGGGCGCTGAAGCCGGGCGGTGAGCTGTGGTTCGCGGAGAACGCGTGCGGGAGCAGGGTCCACGAGTTCCTCCACAATCGCTTCGGCTGGGGCCGGATGGGGTGGAGATACCTCTCGCTGAGCGAGGCCGACACGCTCCTGTCGGGCTTCGAGACCCTCGACCGGACAACGCTCGGGCTGCTCGGCGTGTTCGGCCGGTCGGAGCGGCAGCGGCGGGTGCTGGGCACCGCGGACCGGGTCCTGCTCGACCGCCTGGTGCCCGAGGGCTGGCGGTACGTCATCGTCGGCGTGGCCCGTAAGAGCGCGGGCGCCTGATCAGCTCCGCCAGGCTCGGGCCGCCGCGATCCTGCGGGTGGCGCTGGGGTGGGTGGCGAAGAGCAGCTCCAGCAGCCTGGGCGGGTCGACGTCGGAGATGTTGGTGACCGCGAGGCGGCGCTGCATCGCGATGAACTGGGCCGGGTCACCGGTGAGTTCGAGGGCGTGCCGGTCGGCCCGGGTCTCGATCCGGCGGCTGACGGCGCACTGCGCGGGGCCGCTGAGCGCACTGACCAGCGCCGCGCAGGCGGCCAGCAGCGGCAGCGAACGCGGGTCGGCGGCGTCCGCCGCGCCCGAGGCGTCCAGCAGCGGGCGGAGGGTGAGCAGCAGGCCGAGCAGGGCCACCGCCATCGCCGCTCCCAGCGCGCCGAGGGCGGTGCCGGTGAGCACGTCGCGGTGCTTCACGTGCCCGAGTTCGTGGGCCACGACGAGCTCCACCTCGGACGGCTCGGCCGTGCTCAGGAGGGTGTCGTACGCGACGATCCGCCGGGTGGCGCCGAAGCCGGAGACGTACGCGTTGAGGGCGGTGGTGCGGCGCGAGGCGTCGGCGACCAGGACGTCCCGGACGGCGACCCGGTCGCGTTCGGCGAGGCCGAGCAGGGCGCTGCGCTGCGGGCCGGGCGGCATGGGGGTGAAGCGGTTGAAGAGCGGTTCGACGAGCAGCGGGTACAGGAAGGAGAGCGCGACCAGCAGGACGGCGGCCGCCCCGGCGGCGGGGAGCCACCAGCGCTGCGGCGACCACGCGGTGAGCGCGTACAGCCCGTAGACCGCCGGGAGGCCGAGCAGCAGGCTGAGGCCGAGCCCGCGCAGCACGTCCACCGCCCAGCCGCCCCAGCCCTGCGTCACCAGCCCGTACCCGGCCCGGACGGACCGGACCCGTGCGCCGAACGGGAGTTGGAGCAGCTGCCCGAGCACCAGCAGCGCCGCCGCCCCGCCGAGCACCTCGGCCGTCCGCGACCCGCCGAACACCCCGCCGACCGCCGTGACCAGCCCGGCCCCCGCCGAGGTGAACCCGAGCACGGCCGTCAGCCCCAGCCCGGCCACCCGCCCGCCGAGCACCCAGGGCGCCTGCGCCCGCCGCAACGCCCGCCCACGGGCCACCTCTTCCGGCGTGAAGTCCATGGCCCAACCCTAGGGCCCTAGGCCGGGATCGGGCCGAGGTAGGTGCCGCCGGAGACGTCGACGATCTGGCCGGTCACCCAGCGGCCCTGCGGCCCGGCCAGGAAGCCCACCACGTCCGCGATGTCCTCCGGCTCGCCGAGCCGTCCGAGCGCGGTGATCGACTCGAGCCCGGCCAGTGCCTCGGGGACGCCGGTCCAGCCTGCGGTCATGTCGGTCCGGATCACGCCGGGGTTGACCGTGTTCACGGTGATCCCGCGCCGGCCGAGCTCGTTGGCGAGCGGTGCGCCGAGGGCCGCCAGGGCCGCCTTGGTGACGGTGTAGCCGATCTGGACGGGCGCCGCGATCCGGGTGGCCGCCGAGGCCATGTTGATGATCCGCCCGCCGTCCCGCAGCAGCGGCAGCGCCCGCTGGATCACGAAGATCGGGGTGCGCACGTTGACCGAGAGCAGCCGTTCGAGGTCCTCCTCGGTGAGCTGCCCGATCGAACCGACCGCGTGGATGCCCGCGTTGTTGACCAGGATGTCCAGGCCGTCCTCGCCGTGCTCCGCCAACCCGGCGGTGAGCCCCTCGAACAGCCGGTCCACCGCGCCGCCCTCACCGAACCTGGCCTGCACCGTGAACGCCCGGCCCCCGGCCTTGGCGATCAGCGCCACGGTCTCGTCGGCCGCCGCGTCGTTGCCGCCGTAGTGGACCGCGACCAGCGCCCCTTCGGCGGCCAGCCGCAGCGCGACCGCGCGGCCGATCCCGCGCGAACCGCCCGTCACCAGTGCCGTCCTGCCGTCCAGTTCCCCCACGATCACCGCTCCTCCCACGTCGTCACGGCTCCCTGCCGGACGCTCCTCATGCATGCCCCCGGGTCGAACCGCTGAAGCCACGCGCGGGGGGATCGGCGGTCCTAGGATGATCAGATGTCCACGAGCCAGCTCAGCGCCGTCAGTTCGTTCCTCGTCGAGTTCGCCAGGCGGCAGGCTGCTCAGGTGATCGAGGTGCCGGGCGGGTTCGCCGTGTCGGACGAGGAGTTCGCCCGCTCGCACGAGCACAACCAGCTGGTCATCGACGGTTCGGTGGACCCGGCGGAGCTGCCCGGTCTGGCCGAGGAGACCCTGGGGCAACTGCCGTACCGCCGGATCAGCGTGGCGGACGACGGGCTCGGGCTGGCCTGCGCACCGGTGTTGGCGGCGGCGGGGTACGGGCAGGAAACGGTCGTCGTCATGACCCACACCGGCCCGGCGCCCGTCGCGGGCCGGGCCGAGCCGGTCGAACTGGCCGCTGTCCGGCCGGTGTTGGCGCGGCAGTTGCGGGTGTGGATGCCGCAGGCCGAGCCGGAGACCGTCCGGCAGTTGGTCGACCGGCGGGCGGCCCGGCTGCGGGGGGCCGAGCAGGTGCTGTTCCTCGCCGCGCGGGACGCGGACGGCGAGGTGGGCTCCTGGGCCGATCTCTATCTGGACCAGGGCGCGGGGATCGCGCAGATCGAGGATCTCGTCACGGCCGACGACCGCGCGGGGCGCGGCCTGGCGCGGGCCGTGGTGACGGCCGGGCTGGCGCGGGCGGCGGAGGCCGGGTGCGGTCTGCGGTTCCTGCTCGCCGATGCCGAGGGCTGGCCGCAACACTGGTACGCCCGGCTGGGGTTCACCACGGTCGGGCGGATGCACGTCTTCACCCGCTGGTGACACCGCGCCCGGAAACGGCGGAACCCGCCGCCCCCTCGCGGGGAGCGGCGGGTTGGCCGAAGTGCGGGGCGGATCAGACCTGGTTGGCCTTCTCCAGGGCGGAGCAGCAGGTGTTGACCATGAGGCGGGTCACGACGTAGGGGTCGACGTTCGCGTTCGGACGACGGTCCTCGATGTAACCCTTCTGGTCGACCTCGACCTGCCACGGGATGCGGACCGAGGCGCCACGGTCGGACACGCCGTAGGAGTAGACGTTCCAGGGGGCGGTCTCGTGCTTGCCGGTCAGGCGGGCCTCGATGTCGTCGCCGTACTGGGTGACGTGCTCGATCACGATCTCCTGGGTGGCGCCGAGCGACTCGCAGGCGGTGATGATGGCGTCGTAGCCCTCACGCATCGCCTTGGTGGAGAAGTTGGTGTGCGCGCCGGCGCCGTTCCAGTCGCCACGGACGGGCTTGGCGTCCAGGGTGGCGTCGATGCCGAACTCCTCGGCGGTGCGGTAGAGCAGGTAGCGGGCGACCCACATGTGGTCGGAGACGGTCAGCGCGTCGACCGGGCCGATCTGGAACTCCCACTGGCCGGGCATGACCTCGGCGTTGATGCCGCAGATCGACAGGCCGGCGGCCAGGCAGCGGTCGAGGTGCAGCTCGACGATCTCGCGACCGAAGACCTCGTCGGCGCCGATGCCGCAGTAGTAGCCACCCTGCGGGGCCGGGAAGCCGCCCTCGGGGAAGCCGAGCGGGCGCGAGCCCTTGAAGAAGGTGTACTCCTGCTCGATGCCGAAGATCGCCTCCTGGTTGGCGAACTGCTCGGCGATCGGGCGCAGCTTGGCGCGGGTGTTGGAGACGTGCGGCGTGCCGTTGGTCTCGAAGACCTCGCACAGGACGAGGATGTTGTCGCCGCCACGGATCGGGTCCGGGAAGGACGCGACCGGCTCAAGGACGCGGTCCGAGGCGTGACCCTCGGCCTGGTTGGTGGAGGAGCCATCGAAGCCCCAGGTCGGCAGCTTGTCAGCGTTGGCCAGGATCCGAGTCTTGGAACGGAGCTTGGCGGTCGGCTGGGTGCCGTCGATCCAGATGTACTCGGCCTTGATTGCCACGGCTTACCTCGCAACTTGAGTGGTGGGTGCCCGCGTAGCGTCGCAAGCCGCCGTTTCCCGGTTGTTCCTCCTATGTAACGCCCATGTGAACCAACCGTCCGCAGTGGCACGCTCACTGTGTGAGAGTGCCACCAGGCTGTGTGAGAGCGCCACCGACGAGCCGCAGATCGACGTAGGCCACGGTGTCACCGTCCAGTACGTACCGGTCGGTCTCGACGAAGCCGTGCCCGAGCGCGAACCGCAGCCCGTCCTGGTTGGACTCCAGGACGACCGTCTCGACCTCCTCGGCACCGAGCCGGCGCGCCCCGGCCAGCCCCCGCCGGTAGATCTGCTCACCGAACCCCTGCCGCCGGTGGTCCGGCAGGACTCGGGCGATCACCGTGGCCACCGCAGCCCCGTCGGCGGGCGGCCGGACGGTGGAGCAGCCCACCAGGACGTCGCCGAGGTACGCGACCTCCAGCAGGAAGCGCCCCGCGCGTTCCCGTACGTCGTCGAGGGAGAGCGGGTCCGTCGGGATGATCAGATTGTGGACGTACTGCCAGTCCCTGGCCATGGTGTCGCCGTCGACCGGGTCGACCTGCTCAATACGAAGATCAGTCACCGGAGCAGCGAACCGCGCGCCGCGCAGGGCGTCAACCAACTTTCGGTCGACAGGGCCGGTCAGCGGTGGCGGGCGCGGCGGCGGGTCACCCGCAGGGCGACCGCACCGGCGGCCAGGAGGCCCGCGGCCGAGCCGAGCAGGGTGAGGGTGCCGCTCGCGCCGGTGGAGGCGAGTACAGGGGTGACGGCTGTCGTGACGGGCCGGGCGGCGGCGGTCGAGGGAGCTGCGGAGACGGCGGGGGGCGTGGGGGCCGTGGCGGCCGGGGCGGGGACGGGCTTCTCGCAGGCGACCGAGGCGATGGTGATCCGACCGGTGACCTTGGCGACGTTGAGCTTGAGCGGGTTGACGTCCACCTGGATGTCGAGGGCCGTGGCGGCGGCGGTGCCGGAGGTGGTGGTACGCCGGGAGAACTCGACGTCCACACTGCCGATCCCCGGGACGGCCACGTGCGTCGGCCCGTTCAGCCCGAGCGTCACCGACCTGCCGAGCACGGTCAGCCTGGCCGGGGCGGTGACCTTGGCGGTCGGCTGCCCGTCGACCGGGCAGCTGACCTCGGCGCTCAGCGCCTCCAGCCCGATCAGCGTGGTGACCGGCAGGCCCGGCGCGTGGACGTCCGCGTCGGCCAGCGTGACGGAGGCGCCGCTGCCGCTCGCGTCCGCGTGCGTACTGGAGGTGCCGACCTTCGCCTGGACCAGGGTGACCGGGCCTTGCTGGTCCACGCCTGCCACCTTGGCGGTGAGCAGGGCACCGCTGTGCTGCGCCGGGCTCTCCACCTTGTTGAGCGCTATGTCGACGGGCACGTCCACCGCCTTGTCCAACAGGCTGACCCGCAGCGCGAGTTCGGCGGTGACGGCACTCGCCCGGCCGGTCCGGCCGGTCTGCCCGGTCTCGGCGGTGGCGTGCGCGGCGGTGGACGGGAGGGTGAGCGCGGTGGCCGCGAGGGCGGCGGCGAGCGCGGTACGGGGAACGGACATGGCGGTGATCCCTACGCAGGACGAGGTGGCGGAGCGCGCCACGGGCTCACCCCGCACGGCCGCACCGGCTGGGGGGAGGGGCTTGCGCTCCCGACTGCCGCCAGTCTCTTCGAACAGTCCGTCACACTGGTAACACTGTCCGTCATTTCACCCGTTGGAGTGAACAGACCGTGAAGCCCGGGGGCGGCCCTGCGTCGACCACCCCCGGGCCGCTCTCAGTTGGACGGGCCGCAGGCTCCGTTGCCGGGGCCGTAGACGCAGGCCATCAGGCTCTGGCCGGGGCCGTCGTAGATCGCGGCCACCGACACACCTGCGGCACGCCGCACGGTCCTGGTGAATCGCATGAGTGGTCCCCTCCCTCTCGGGCGCCGCCGGGCCGGTCCGCCGGGCGACGGGGCCGATTCTCGACAGCCCCGGCTGCGGCGGACAATGCGTCCCGCCCCGACTCGGACGGGCTCGGACGACTCCGGACACCCCCATTCGCCGGTCGGTCTCAGCCGAAGGAGACCAGCACCGCCCCCCACTGCGCGTTCGTGGCCCCGGAGACCGTGTAGGCGCCGGGTGCGGCCACGACGCGGTAGGCGACGCTCAACTGGTACGAGGACAGCTTCACCGTGGGCAGCGTCCGCCACCCCGGGGCGAACACCGGCGTCGTACCGGAGTTGGTGCCGACGGCGGCGATCAGCAGCTCACCCGGGGCGGCGTCCAGCGGCGTGCTGCCGGTGCCGAAGACCGTGCCGTGCTGCTCACCGTGGGCGGTTGCCGAAGGCCCGGCCTTGGTGAGGCCGCCGTACTCGTCGAGGGCGAGGTGGTGCTTGCTCGCGGCCGGATGGACGACCGTCAGCGCGTCCCCGACCATGAGCGGCCGCACGGCGAAGGCCGCAGCGATCAGCGTGCGGTGGTGCCGGGCGTCGGTGACGTCACCGACGATGCGGTAGCGGTTGCCCTGGCTGTCGGTGACGGTGACCGGGCCGGGCGTGGTGCTGGTGAGCATCAACGTCAGCACCAACGCGTCGCCCCCGCGCGCCGGGTGGGCGACGGGCAAGGTCTCGGAGGTGCCGTCCTGTGCCAGTGCCTCCTCCGCGACCCGCGCACGCCAGGGCCCCCGCTGCGCCGAGGCGGCGGCAGCAGCGGCCGGCCCCGGCAGCGGCCCGTCCGAGGCCTGCACGGCCGCGAGCAGCAGGAGCACACCCACCACGGCGAGCTGCCGCCACCACCGCCGGCGGGGCTCAGGCGCGAGCTCCGGAGCGAGCGGCGCGACGGGCTCGGGTTCCGTACGCTGCACCAGCCGCCCCTGGAGGCTGCGCCAGGCCGCCGACCAGGCGTCCACCTCCTCGGCCGGGAGGCCGAGGGCCGCGACGATCGTGGTGATCCGGTCCAGCGGGGGCAGCCGGGTGCGGCGCGGGTCGAAGGTGTCCGCGAGGGTGCTGCGCGGCAGGCCGGAACGGCGTTGCAGTTCACGCAGCGACGGTTCGCCGCAGTGCGCCTTGAGCTCACGGAGCTGCTGGACGAACTCCTGCGGAGTCCGGACCACGGCCGGATCGGGCGCTGATGACGACATGCCCAGGAAGGTAGCGCCCAGGGCGGGCCGTGCCCACCGTCAGGACCGGCCGAAGTTACGGAAGGCGCCAGTCCACCGGCTGCGCACCCTGACGCGCCAGCAGGTCGTTGGCCCGACTGAACGGCCGGGAGCCGAAGAAGCCCCGGTCTGCGGACATCGGGCTCGGGTGCGCCGACTCGATCGCGGGGCAAGGGCCCAGCAGCGGACGGAGGTTGCGGGCGTCGCGGCCCCAGAGGATCGCGACCAGCGGGCCGCCACGGGTGATCAGCGCCCTGATCGCCTGCTCGGTGACCTCCTCCCAGCCCTTGCCCCGGTGCGCGGCGGGCTTGCCGGGCGCGGTGGTCAGCGCCCGGTTGAGCAGCAGCACGCCCTGCTCCGTCCACGGCGTCAGATCACCGTTGGAGGGCTGCGGGAGGCCGAGGTCGCGGCCGTACTCCTGGAAGATGTTCACCAGGCTGCCCGGGATCGGCCGCACCTGCGGCGCCACCGAGAAGCTCAGACCGACGGCGTGCCCCGGCGTCGGGTACGGGTCCTGTCCCACGATCAACACCCGTACGGCGTCGAACGGTTGCTGGAACGCCCGCAGCACGTCCGGCCCGGCCGGCAGGTACGTGCGGCCCGCCGCGATCTCCCCGCGCAGGAAGTCGCCCATCGCGGCGACCTGCCCTGCGACGGGCGCCAGGGCCTGGGCCCAGCCGGGTTCGACGATCTCGTTCAGGGGACGCGCTGCCATGCCGTAAGCCTAACGGCCGACAGCCGCGCCCACCGCAACAGGTCTCGACCGGGGCGCGCGACTACTGAACGACCTTGCCCCGCAGGACGATCCGCTGCGGGGCGGCGAGGACGCGGACGTCCGCCCGGGGGTCCTCCGCGAAGACGACCAGGTCGGCCGAGGCCCCCTCGGTCAGGCCCTCGCGGCCGAGCCACTCCCTGGCTCCCCAACTGGCCGCCGAGAGCGCGGCGTTCGCGGAGAGACCGGCCTTGACCAGCTCGGCCACCTCCGCCGCGACCAGGCCGTGCGCGAGCGCGCCGCCCGCGTCGGTGCCGACGAAGACCGGGATGCCCGCGTCGTGGGCCGCGCCGACCGTCCGGTACCGGGCCTCGTGCAGCCGCCGCATGTGCGCCGACCAGGCAGGGAACTTCGCCTCGCCGCCGTCCGCCAGCTTCGGGAAGGTCGCGATGTTGACCAGCGTCGGCACGATCGCCACCCCACGCTCGGCGAACTGCGGGATCAACTCCTCGGTCAGGCCTGTCGCGTGCTCGACACAGTCGATCCCCGCCGCCAGCAGATCCGGCAGCGACTCGGCCGCGAAGCAGTGCGCCGTGACGCGCGCGCCCTCCTCGTGCGCCGCCGCGATCGCCTCCTTCAGTGCACCACCCGGCCAGCACGCGGCGAGATCGCCGGACTCGCGGTCGATCCAGTCACCGACCAGCTTGACCCAGCCGTCACCACGCCGGGCCTCCTGCCGGACGTACGCCGCCAGGTCGCCGGGCTCGATCTCGTGCGCGTACCCCCGGATGTAGCGGCGGGTGCGGGCGATGTGCCGCCCGGCCCGGATGATCCGGGGCAGATCCTCGCGATCGTCCACCCAGCGGGTGTCGGCGGCCGAACCGGCGTCCCGGATCAGCAGGGTGCCCGCCGCGCGGTCGGCCAGCGCCTGCTGCTCGCTGGTCGCCTCGTCGACCGCGCCGTGCGCGTCCAGACCGACGTGGCAGTGGGCGTCCACCAGGCCCGGCATCACCCAGCCCTCGACCGTCCGGATCTCCGCCGCCCCGAGCGGCCGGTCGAAGGTCACCCGGCCGCCCACCACCCAGAGTTCGTCCCGGACGTCCTCCGGACCGACCAGCACCCGGCCCCTGATGTGCAGCACCCCAGCATCACTCATGGCGAGCACCCTACCGCCGGTCCGTACGGCAGACTGGCCGACGGTGTCCGTACGTACCGAAAGGCCAGCCATGAGCCAGTTCCTCGACCTTCCGCCGCTCGGCGCCGCACAGTTCGCCGCGATCGAGGACCAGGTGGCGGCCCTGCTGCACACCACCGCCGACGTGATCGTCCAGCAGGGCGAGGCGCTGCTCCCGCTGGAGTCGGCGATCCGCAGCGCCGCCCACCCCGGCTCCACCGCCCTCAACATCGTCACCGGCCCGTACGGCCAGACCTTCGGCAACTGGCTGCGCGACTGCGACGCCAAGGTCGTCGACCTGGCCGTCCCGTACGACAGCGCGGTCTCCCCCGAGCAGGTCGCCGACGCCCTGCGGGCCCACCCCGAGATCGACTTCGTCTCCCTCGTGCACGCCGAGGCCGCGACCGGCAACACCAACCCCGTCCCCGAGATCGCCGCCGTCGTGCGGGAGCACGGCGCGCTGCTGATGCTCGACGCCGTCGCCTCGGTGGCCGCCGAACCCCTGCTCACCGACGCCTGGGGCATCGACCTCTGCGTGATCGGCGGCCAGAAGGCGATGGGCGGGCCCGCCGGGGTCTCCGCCGTCTCCGTCTCCGCCCGCGCGTGGGAGCGGATCACCGCCAACCCGGCCGCGCCGCGCCGCTCCTACCTCTCCCTGCTGGACTGGAAGGAACGCTGGACGGACGCCGGACGCAGGGCGCTGCCGCACGCCCCCGCCCAGCTGGAGATGCTCGCCCTCGGCGCCTGCCTCGACCGGATCACCGCCGAAGGCCTGCCCGCGACCATCGCCCGCCACCGCAGCGCCGCCGCCGCGACCCGGGCCGGAGCCCGCACCCTCGGCACCCTCACCCCCTTCGTCCCCGACGACCGCCACGCCGCCCCCGTCGCCACCACCCTCCGCACCACCCCCGGCCTCCGCGCCGACGACCTCGCCGCCCGCCTCGACCCCGCCCTCCCCGTCCAGCCCGGCGGCGGCCCCCTCGCCGCCGACATGCTCCGCGTCAACCACTACGGCCCCGCAGCCACCCTCCCCACCGTCCTCGCCACCCTCACGGCCCTCGCCGAAGCCACCGACACCCCGGCCGACGCAGCCCTGGCAGCCGCAGAAGCCGCCTGGCGCGCCGTGGGGCGCTGACCCCAGGGGGCCGGCCAGTTGCGTGAAGCTACGTCGGCATGGCCGGGTGGCGGCCGATGACGAGGACGCCCGCGACGATGGCGAGGAGCCCGGCGGCCTCCCAGGCGAGGGCGCCCGGCGTGACGCGGAGGCGGTCACCGAGGAAGCCGACCGCGCAGGCGATGCCGGCCAGGGGCTGGGCGGCGGTGAGGGCGGGGAGGGACATCTTCAGCGGGGCGGCCTCGAACGCGCTCTGGACGAGCAGCAGGCCGACCACGCCGATCACGATGACCACGTAGAGCTGCCAACCGGTGAGGGCGAGTGACAGGCCGCCCCGGTCGAAGCGTTGGGCGGTGACGCGGGTGAGGGCGTCCTGGACGCCGTAGAGCAGCCCGGCCGCGAGGGCGAGCAGGGTGGCCTCCTCGAAGAGCGGCAGGCGGCGGGCGGTGGACACCAGCAGCAGGGCCAGCCCGGCGACCGTGCCGAAGACCAGCCAGTAGCGCAGTGGGCCGGCCTCGGCGCCGCCGCCCTGCGGGTGGCCGGCCACGATGAACGCGGTGACGCCCAGGCCCAGCAGGACGACGCCGCCCCAGCCGGAGCGGCCCAGTGACTGTTTGGTGATCACCCGGGAGAGGGCCATCGCGAAGAGCAGGTTGGTTGCGAGCAGCGGCTCCACGAGCGAGACCTCGCCGCTGTCCAGCGCGAGTGCGCTGAGGATCAGACCGCTGGTGGTGAACGCCGTGCCGAGCAGCCACTCGGGCATCCGGACCAGGTCGAGCAGCAGCCGCCAGTGCAGCAGGTCCGATTTGGGCGCCCGCTGGGCCGCCTGCTGCTGGAGCACGAAGCCCAGGCCCAGACAGCAGGCCGAGCCGATCGCCAGTAGAAACACCGCCACGAAGGATCACCCGACGTCCCTGCGTTCGGTCGGACCCCACGACGGCCGGTCCCCCGGGGCCGTGGGGCCATGGCCTCTCAGTCAGCCTACGCCGGGTGGTGGACACCGTCTGTTCGCCTGCCGGTCGCCTGGGCGTCCGCTGGTCCTCACCGGGGGCCGGAACAGTCGATGGGGAGGCAAAGTTGTCTGTACAACTTTGCCGAATTCACCGTCGCAGAGGAGCTCCGATGTCTCTTTCCCCGTACTGGCTGCGCGACAACTGCCCGTGCACCGGCTGCCGGGACCCGCGCAACGGGCAGAAGCTGTTCCAGATCACCGATCTGCCCGAGGGCCTGGCCGTCGCCGGGTCGACCGAGGCGGACGGGGAGCTGACGGTGTGCTGGTCGGACGGGCACGAGTCGCGCTACCCACTCAGCTGGCTGGAGGAGACGGCGGAGACCTCGGACGGCGACGGCCGCACCGAGCAGGGCAGGCGCCTCTGGGCCGCAGCCGACTTCAGCCGCGGCCTGCCGGAGGCGGACTGGTCGGCGTACCTGGCGGAGCCCGCCGAGCGGGTGGCGGTGCTCGGGGCCGTGCGGCGGTTCGGGTTCGCGGTGCTGCGCGGGGTGCCGGTGACCGAGGGCAAGGTGCTGGAGGTCGCGGAGAGCTTCGGGTACGTCCGGGAGACCAACTACGGCCGGATCTTCGACGTCCGGGTCGAGGCGGACCCGAACAACCTGGCCTTCACCAGCTCGGCCATCGCGCCGCACACCGACAACCCGTACCGCGACCCCGTCCCGACCCTCCAGCTGCTGCACTGCCTGCTGAGCGACGCCGAGGGCGGCGACTCGGGGCTGGTCGACGGCTTCAAGGCGGCGGCGCTGCTGCGCGAGGAGGCGCCCGAGGCGTTCGGGCTGCTGGCCGGCACGCCCGTCCCGTTCGTCTTCCGGGACCGCGCGACGGAGCTGGTGGCGGAGCAGCCGCTGATCGGGGTCGACGCACTGGGCCGGATCCGCGAGATCAGGTTCAACAACCGCTCGATCGGTACGTTGCGCGGTCTCCCGGCCGCCGAGCTGGACGCCTTCTACGCCGCGTACCGTCGCTTCGCCGAGATCACCCTGCGGCCGGAGCTCCAGCTGGAGCTCCGGCTCGGGCCGGGCGACTGCCTGATCTTCGACAACGTCAGGCTGCTGCACGCCCGCACCGCCTTCGAGCAGCACGGCGACCGGCACCTCCAGGGCTGCTACGCCGACCTGGACGCGCTGGCCAGCACGCTCGCGGTGACCGACCGCCGGCTGGCGGCGCTGGACGCGCTGGCCGAGCTGTTCGAGGGCGAGGGTGCCGGGGAGTACCTCGGCGAGGACGTCACGATGGCCCAGCACATGCTTCAGGCCGGGGCACTGGCCGAGGCGGCGGGGGCGCCGGACCACCTCGTCGCGGCGGCCCTGCTGCACGACATCGGCCACTTCGGCGGCAGCGGGCTGGAGTTGATGAAGGGCACCGACAACCGGCACAGCCACACCGGCGCCGACTGGCTGGCGCGGCACTTCGACCCGTCCGTCACCGAGCCCGTCCGGCTGCACGTCGCCGCCAAGCGGTACCTCTGCGCGATCGAGCCGGCCTACCGGGCTCAGCTCTCCGAGGCGTCCGAGTACACCCTCCAGGTCCAGGGCGGCCCGATGGACGAGGCGGAGGCGGCCGCTTTCGCCGCCCTGCCGGGCGCAGCCGACGCCGTCGCCGTCCGGCGCTGGGACGACCTGGCGAAGGACGCGGCGGCCGCGACGCCGCCGTTCGCGGACTTCCGTCCGCTGCTGATGCGGGTACTCAACTTGACTGCCGGTACGAGTATCTGACGTTTCGTCGGATACTGCCCATCACCCTTTCGGGCGATTGCTGGCCGCCCCGTGCGGTGGATAGCTTCGTGGCCGTCCTACTTTTTGACCACAGGGAGCCACCATGGCGTACTTCGCGTTCGAAATGCTCGGCAGGGGCGGCAAGGAGTTCATCTTCGAGCTCACCGACAGCGAGAAGATCACCGCCGCGCGGGACATCGTCTCCGGCAAGGAGCGTGACGAGGTCCACGTCATGGGGCGGATCATCAAGCGGACCGTCCCCTACAACGCGGACTGGAGCTTCCACCTCGACCCCGGATCGATTCGCTTCTTCGACCAGGCGATCGAGGTCTGCGACGCCGACCCGCAGTACGTGGAGGACCACCTGGACGAGGCGGGCGGCCCGTTCCTGCCGGGCAACATCTGGTGCCCGTGGGCCTCGAAGGTCACCCGCGAGGTCACGGTCTGAGGCCACCGGCACCACCGCACGGGCGCCCTGTCAATCGCCTTCCCGCGCGTGCCGCGAAAGGGCGGACGAGGCAAGGGAGTTGTGGATGCTGAAGGCCACCGTGCCGGGTAGGTAGCGGTCCTGGGACCACTCCACCGGGATGCCGGTGGGGTCGGTGGTGCGGCGGCGCTCGCGCAGCAGGGGGCTGCCTCGGCGGCAGCTGAGGAGGCGGGCGTCGTCGGCGTTGGCTGCGACCACGTCGATGGTGTGGTCGGCGTCGGTGAAGAGGATGCCGTGGTCGCGCAGCGGCTCGGTGTGGGAGACGACGTCGGGGGGCAGCTGGGCGACGAACTCGCCGACCCAGGGCGGGTAGATGGTGCGCTCGACCATCACGGGGGTGCCGGAGAGGGTGCGCAGCCGCAGCGTCTCGTACACCTCGGCGCCGGGCTCCAGGCGGAGCTGCTCGCGCTCGGTGGCGTCGGCGGGGCGGCGTACGAGCGACTCCAGGCGGCCGCCGGGCTCCTCGCCCATCGAGCGGGCCCAGTGGGTGAAGCTGAGGAGTTCGGAGAAGCTCTGCACCCGGGTGGCGCCGAGCACCACCCGGCGGGTGCCCCGACGGGACGTCACCAGGCCGTCCGCGCGCAGCACGGCGAGCGCCTGCCGGACGGTGCCGCGGGAGACTCCGTACTGCTCGGCGATGGCGCCCTCGGCGGGCAGCCGACCGGCCTCGCCGTACGCGCCGGAGGTGATCGCCTCGCGAAGGTCGGCGGCCACCTTGCGGTAGAGCGTGCCGACCGAGCGGTCCGGGTCCGAAGCCACGACAGTCAATGTCCCTCCTGGGGCTGGGTGCTACCCGTGCGAAGCGACGTACGACACTGCGCGCGACGGGGCGCACGGCAGGGCGTACGACGACGTCAGCGACTCGCTGCGGGCACTACCGACTGTATCCGCTGGCGATCACCACACAGGGGCCCGGACTCGACCGTTCCCGCAGCCGCCCCCCGAGATGGGCCGTCCGTTCACCTTCCCGTCACCGGACTCCGGCGTACTTACCCCCGTCAGCGAAGTTGCACAGCCAACTTGGCCGGTAATCGCCGACACACCATCACCTTGATTTCGAGCGTCACCCTCCGCTGCCCTGCCTGCGACACCCCCGATTCAGGAGACAGACCCGTGACCGTGCACCGCGCCCGTGCCGCCGCCTTCGCGGCCGTGCTGACCGCCGCCGCGCTCTCCCTCACCGCCTGCGGCTCCGCCGGCTCTACCTCCGCGAAGTCCGGTGACGCCGCCAGCGGCGCCAAGGACCCGAAGGTCGCCACCTCCGTCGCCGACTTCGGGGGCATGGACGCCCTGGTTGCCGCCGCGAAGAAGGAGGGGAAGCTCCACACCATCACCCTCCCGCGTGACTGGGCCAACTACGGCAAGATCATGGACGGCTTCACCGCCAAGTACGGCATCCAGATCGAGAACGAGAACCCGGACGGCTCCAGCCAGGACGAGATCAACGCGATCACCTCCCGCAAGGACCAGGACCGCGCCCCCGACGTCGTCGACCTGGGCAGCGCCTTCGCCCTGAGCTCGGCGAAGCAGGGCCTGCTCGCCAACTACAAGGTCGCCGGGTTCGACAAGATCCCCGCCACCATGAAGGACGCGGACGGCGCGCGCTACAACGACTACGGCGGCTACATGTCGATCGGCTGCGACGCCAAGAAGGTCGCGGTCTGCCCGAAGACCTTCGCGGACCTGCTGAAGCCCGACTACAAGGGCATGGTCGGCCTGAACGGCAACCCGACCAAGGCCGGTGCCGCCTTCGGCGCCGTCTACGCGGCCTCGCTGGCCAACGGTGGCTCGCTGGACAACATCCAGCCCGGCATCGACTTCTTCGGCAAGCTGAAGAAGGCCGGCAACTTCAACCCGGTCGAGACCACCAAGGCGACCATCGAGAAGGGCGAGACCCCGATCTCGATCGACTGGTCGTACCTGAACGCCGGTTACACCGACCTGTTCAAGCCCAAGGGCATCGACTGGCAGGTCGCAATCCCGTCCGACGGCAGCTACGCCCAGTACTACAACCAGGCCATCAACAAGTGGGCGCCGCACCCGGCCGCTGCCCGCCTGTGGGAGGAGTACCTCTACAGCGCCGAGGGCCAGAACCTCTTCCTCGGCGGCTACGCCACCCCGGCCCTGTTCGACAGCATGAAGGCCGCCGGCACGCTCGACGCGACCTCCGTCGCCAAGCTGCCGGTCATCGACAAGCCCTTCACCACCTTCCCGACCCAGGAGCAGACGGACGCGGCCAAGAAGGCCGTGACCGAGGGCTGGGCCAAGGCAATCGCGGGCTGATCATCACCATGAACACGGCTCCCACCCCGGTGCCGTCCTCCACCGCCGCCGAGCAGCTCGGCGGCGGTGCGGGGGCCCCCCGCACCGCACCGTCCTCCCCCCACGCAGCCAAGGCGGCCCGTCGCCGCAGCCGGCTGCGGCCCGCCGGCGGGCCCTGGCTCGCCACCCTCCCCCTCCTGGTCTTCTTCGCGATCAGCTTCGGCCTCCCCGCCGTCGCGATCGTCATCGGCGCGTTCACCCTCTCGCCGGACGCGCCCACCGGCGCGGGCACCTTCACCACGTCCAACATGACCGCGTCCGTCCAGGGCGCGTACTGGACGGCGCTGCTCGGCTCGATCAAGCTCTCCGCGCTCACCGCGCTGATCGGCACGGTCGTCGGGCTGCCGCTCGCCCAGGCCGTGGTGACCTCCCGGTTCCGGATGATGCGCGAGGCCGTGCTCTCCGCCTCCGGCGTGCTCGCCAACTTCGGCGGCGTGCCGCTGGCGTTCGCGTTCGTCGCGACCCTCGGCAACGCCGGTGAGCTCACCAAGACGTTCAAGCTGACCCAGCACGGGTGGAGCCTCTACACCTTCACCGGCCTGTCGGTCGTCTACCTGTACTTCCTCATCCCGCTGATGATCATCACCATCACCCCGGCCCTGGAAGGGCTGCGGGTGCAGTGGCGTGAGGCGGCGAACAACAACGGCGCGACCAACTGGCAGTACTGGCGGCACGTCGCCCTGCCGATCCTGCTGCCCTCGCTGCTCGGCGGGTACGTGATGCTCTTCGGCAGCGCCTTCGCCGCGTACGCGACCGCGGCCGCGATGGTCGGCGCGTCCGTCCCGCTGATCCCGCTGCACATCGCCGACGCGCTGTCCGGCAACGTCCTGGTCGGCCAGGGCAACGTCGCCCTCGCGCTCAGCCTCGACATGATCGTGGTGGCCGCCCTCGTGATGGCCGTCTACCTGCCCCTCCAGCGCCGGAGTGCCCGATGGCTAGCCTGACCTCCCGATCTCCTGGTGGGCGCATCCGTTTCGGACGCGGCGCAGTCCTGCTGATCGCCGGGCTGTACTTCATCGTCCCGATGGCCTGCTCGGTCATCTTCAGCGTCGACGACGTCAACGGCTTCTCGCTCAAGGCCTACACCGGCCTGATCCAGGCGCCCGGCTTCCTCGACAGCCTGACGTTCACCCTCGAACTCGCCGCCGTCACCATCCTGGTGGTGCTGCTCCTGCTGGTGCCCGCCCTGGTCGGCGTCCGGCTCGGCTCGCCCCGGCTGCGTACCGTCATCGAGGTCGTCTGCTCGCTGCCGCTGGTCGTCCCGGTGATCGCGCTCACCGCCGGGATCATCGGCGTGCTGCGCTGGGGCCCCGACTACCTCAAGGACACCCCGCTCTTCCAGACCATCGTCGCGATCCAGAACCCGTCCTTCCCGGTCGTGCTGGTGCTCGCGTACGTGCTGATGTCGCTGCCGCTCGCCTACCGGGCGCTGGACGCCGGGCTGCGCGTGGTCGACGTCCGTACGCTGGTCGAGGCCGCCCGCAACTGCGGTGCGAGCTGGCCGCGCGCGGTCTTCACCGTGGTCCTGCCCAACCTGCGCAGCTCGCTGCTGAACGCCACCTTCCTCACCCTGGCCCTGGTCCTCGGCGAGTTCACCACCTCCTCGATCCTCGGCTACCAGCCCTTCTCGGTCTGGATCTACGAGGCGGGCAAGAGCGACGGTCAGATGTCCGTCGCCGTCTCGGTGCTCAGCCTGCTGCTCGCCTGGGTGCTGCTGCTCGCCCTCTCGGCCGCCGGCCGCGAACGGCGCGGCCGCAAGCCCGCCCGCCCCTGACCGACCCTCGGAGAACCCCCATGACCACGGTTACCGCCCCCGCCTCCGGAGTGACCCTCGCCCCCGGCGGCGCGACCGTCGAATTCCGTTCGCTGCGCCGCCAGTTCGGCACCACCACGGCCCTGGACGGGCTGGATCTCACCGTCCACCCCGGTGAGCTGCTCGCCCTGCTCGGCCCCTCGGGCTGCGGCAAGACCACCGCGCTGCGCATCCTGGCCGGCTTCGAGAAGCACGACTCCGGCCAGGTGCTGGTCGACGGCCAGGACATCACCGGGGTGCCCGCGCACCGCCGCGACGCCGGCATGGTCTTCCAGTCCTACAGCCTCTTCCCGCACCTGAGCGCCGCCGACAACGTCGCCTTCGGCCTGCGGATGCGCGGCACCGGCAAGGCCCAGCGCCGCAAGCGCGCCCAGGAGCTGCTGGAGCTCGTCGGCCTGCCGCAGCACGCCGACCGCTTCCCGCACCAGATGTCCGGCGGCCAGCAGCAGCGCATCGCGCTGGCCCGCGCCCTGGCCCTCCAGCCCCGCGTACTGCTGCTCGACGAGCCGCTCTCGGCGCTCGACGCCAAGGTCCGGCTGAACCTCCGCGAGGAGATCCGCCGCCTCCAGCAGGAGCTCGGCATCACCACGCTGTTCGTCACCCACGACCAGGAGGAGGCGCTCTCGATGGCCGACCGCGTCGCCGTGCTGCGCGCGGGCCGCCTGGAGCAGTGCGCCACCCCGCCGGAGCTGTACGCCCGCCCGGCCACCGCGTTCGTCGCCGAGTTCGTCGGCACCATGAGCCGCATCCCCTGCGTGCGTACGGGCGAGGGCGTCGAGGTGCTCGGCCGCCGCTACCCCGTCGACGGCGCCATCCCGGCCGACGGCTCGCTCGAGGTGCTCGTCCGCCCGGAGAACGTCGGCCTGCTCCCCGCCGAGCGCGGCACCGCGCTGGTGGTCGGCGCGTCCTTCCTCGGCAGCGTCACCCGGATCACCGTCCGGCTCTCCGACGGCACCGAGGTCAAGGCCGACCTGCCCACCGAGGCCGCCGCCGCACTGCCCGTCGGCAGCACCGCGGACCTCACCCTGCCGGACCGCCCGGTGCTGGTCGACCGCCGCGCGGTCTGACGCACCCTGTCGTTCCCGAACAAGAAAACCTAAGGTACCGCCATGCCTGACTACCCGTCAGCCGTCCTGTTCGACATGGACGGCACCCTCGTCGACACCGAACACCTCTGGTGGGAGGCCACCGCCGAGCTCGCCGCCGAGCTGCACCTGACGCTCGGCGAGGAGGACGTGCCCGAGGTGCTCGGCCGGGCCGTCGAGCACACCGCCGCCCACCTGCACCGCATCAGCCGCACCGAGCGGGCCGAGGCGGAGCTGGTCGAGCAGCTCAACGACGCGTTCACGGCCAAGGTCGCGGGCGAGATCGTGCCGCGCCCCGGCGCCCTCGCCCTGCTCGCCGAGCTGCGCGACGCCGCCGTGCCGACCGCACTGGTCTCCGCCTCGCCGCGCCGGGTGGTCGACCTGGTGCTCGGCAGCCTCGGCCGCGAGTGGTTCGCCGTCACCCTGGCCGCCGAGGACACCGAGCTCACCAAGCCCGACCCGGCCCCCTACCTGGCCGCCGCCAGCCGCCTCGGCTTCGCCCCGGGTGCCTGCGTCGCCGTCGAGGACACCCCGACCGGCGTCGCCTCCGCCCACGCGGCGGGCTGCGCCGTGCTGGCCGTGCCCTCGGCCGTGCCGATCGCCGCCGCCGAGCGGATCACCCTGCTGGAGAGCCTGGAGCAGGCCGACCTGGCCTTCCTGAGCACCCTCATCGCCTGATGGCCTACCTGCTGCTCGCCCTGGCGATCACCAGCGAGGTCTGCGCCACCAGTTGCCTCAAGCTCACCGAGGGCTTCACCCGGCTCTGGCCGAGCCTCGCGGTGGGGGTGGGCTACGCCCTCTCCTTCCTACTGCTCAGCAAGGCCCTGAAGCACATACCCGTCTCGGTCGCGTACGCGGTCTGGTCCGGCGCGGGCACCGCAGCGGTCGCCGCCATCGGCGTCGTCGTCTTCGGCGAGCAGCTGGGCCGGGCCCAGTGGCTCGGCCTCGCCCTCATCATCATCGGCGTGGTCGTCCTCAATCTCCGTAGCAGTCACTGAGGTTGGCACTGAGGCTGGCACTGAGGTCGGCACTGAAGTTGGCATACCGACCCTTCCGAATCGCCGCCGGCCCCCCGATGTCCCGTCATGCTCTGTTCATATGAAGTCCGCCACACTTAGAGTGAATTGGGTCAGTTGTACAGCCAACTCGACCCAGCCGCACCAGACTTGGCGTGGCGGACAGGACATCTGTGGCGACCGGCAGCACCCTCGCGCTCAGTACGCCGACCAGCCCGACCGAAGGTGACAAGCTCACCTTCCACTGGACGACCACCGCACCCGACACCAAGAACTGGGTCGGCATCTACGACGGCACCCGCCTGCCCGGCACCGGCTCCTCACTGCTGTGGAAGTACACCCCGGGCGGCTCGGGCGACGTTCAGCTCGACACCTCGGCGCTGACCGGCGGCCCGTACACGGCTTACCTGCTGGCCAAGGACGGGTACGGCATCCTCGCGCAGACCGCGCCGTTCAGCTTCAAGCCCAAGGCCGCCGCCGCCCGCCCGCACGCCGCCGTGGACGCCCTGACGGCGACCCAGGCCGCCCCCGGCGGGGCCGTCAGCATCAAGCTCGCCGGGCTCTGGCAGCACGGCACCGGCACCCCGACCTACCGCCGCACCGGCGGCGACTCCTGGCTGAGCGTCGCCGCCGACGGCACCGTCACCGGCACCGCCCCGGCCACCGCGCTCGCCCACCCGGCCGTGGTGACCGTCGAGATCAAGGACCCGTCCGGCGTCAGCGACACCGTCACCGTGCAGGTGCCCGTCCGGGACGCCGCCGGGCCGCTGCGCCTGAAGGCCGCCAGCTGGAACCTCAGCGCCGCCGGGGCCGCCTTCACCGACGCCCAGGAGAAGCAGCTCCGGGTGATCCTCGCCCAGGGCCTCGACGTGCTGGCCCTCCAGGAGACCGCGGGCACCGCCGCCCAGGCCCTGGCCACCGCACTCGGCTGGTACGCCTACCAGAGCACGGGCAGCGTCGGCGTGCTGAGCCGCTACCCGCTGACGGCCGTCACCGCCACCACCACCTCGCTGCCCGCCGCCGGTGTCACGCTCCAACTGCCGGGCGGGCGCAGCGTCCGCTTCTGGTCGGCGCACCTGGACGAGACCGGCTACGGCCCGTACGCGATCCAGGACGGCCAGACGGCAGCCCAGGTGCAGACCGCCGAGGCCGCCTCCACCCGTGGGAAGCAGGCCACCGCACTGGCAACGGCCGTGCAGGCGGACGCCGCCGGCGGCAAGCCGGTGATCCTGGCCGCCGCGCTCGCCTCCCCCTCCCACCTGGACTGGACGGCCGCCACCGGCCGCCCGCTCGCCTGGCCCGTGACCACCACCCTGCAGAACGCCGGCCTCACCGACGCCTACCGCGCGGCGCAGCCCGACCCGGCGGCCTCCCCCGGCAACACCTGGTCGCCGACCCGCAAGGTGCGCGGGACGAAGGCAGAGCCGCAGGACCGGATCGACCAGGTGCAGTTCGCGGGGCCGCTCACCCTCGTCGAGGCCCACACCCTGGCCACCGGCTGGCCGCAGCCCGACCCGTCGACCGCCGCCAACGAGTGGCCGTCCGACACCGCCGCCGCCGTCGCCACCTTCACGCTCTGAGAGGCCAGCCCCCCATGACCAAGTTCAGCCGCCGCACCTTCGTCGGTGCCTCCGCCGCTGCGGGTGCCGCCGCCGTGGTCGGCCTCCCCTCCACCGGGAGCGCCTCGGCCGCCACCACCGGCAGCGTCGCCGACGTGAAGCACGTGGTCGTCCTGATGCAGGAGAACCGCAGCTTCGACCACTACTTCGGCACGCTGAACGGCGTGCGCGGCTTCGGCGACCAGCAGGCCCTCCAGTACCCGGGCAGCGGCAACGTCTTCCGCCAGCCCGACGCCGGGCGCAGCGACGGCGGCGTGATGCTGCCGTACCGGATGGACACCACCAAGTACAACGCGCAGAACGCGGCCGGCCTCGCCCACGACTGGGCGACCAGCCACCAGGCGATCAACAACGGCGCGATGGACAAGTGGGTGCCCGCCAAGGGCGAGCGCACGATGGGGTACTTCACCCGCGCCGACATCCCCTACCAGTACGCCCTGGCCGACGCGTTCACCCTCTGCGACGCCTACTTCTGCTCGCTCGCGGGCCCGACCGACCCGAACCGCCTCTACCTCTGGACGGGCACGGCCGGCCCCGGCCGGGACGGCACCACCGGCCCGTGGATCGACAACACGCCCGTCACCGAGAACCCGGTCGCCGACTGGACGACCTACGCCGAGCGGCTGCAGAGCGCCGGGGTGAGCTGGCGGGTCTACCACAACCCGAGCACCGACGAGCGGACGGGCGACTACGACGACAACGCCCTCTCGTACTTCAAGCAGTTCCACAACTTCCCCACCACGGACCCGCGTTACATCAACGCGATGACGAAGTTCGACCCGACCGCCTTCGACCAGGACTGCAAGGCGGGCACCCTGCCGACGGTCTCCTGGCTGGTCGCGCCGTACCTCTTCTGCGAACACCCCAACGCCAGCCCGGACTACGGCGCGCACTGGGTCGACCAGGCACTCCAGTCGCTGATGTCCAACCCGGCCGTCTGGCAGCACACCGTCTTCCTGGTGATGTACGACGAGAACGACGGCTACTTCGACCACATGGTGCCGCCGACCCCCGAGGCGGGCACCCCGGAGGAGTTCACCCAGGGCCGCGCGATCGGCCTCGGCAACCGGGTGCCGCTGTGGGCGATCTCGCCCTGGTCACGCGGCGGGTACGTCAACTCACAGGTGTTCGACCACACTTCGGTGCTGCGCTTCCTGGAGGTCGTCACCGGCGTGCAGGAGCCGAACATCTCCGCCTGGCGCCGCTCCGTCTGCGGCGACCTGACGAGCTGCTTCGACTTCACCAACCCCGACTACTCGATCCCCACCCTGCCCGACACCACCGCCCTGATGGCCAAGGCCGACGCCGGGGCATCCCTCCCCGCCGTCGCCCTCCCCGCCACCGGCACCCAGGCGATGCCCGCCCAGGAGCCCGGCACCCGCCCGCACCGCTCGCTCCCCTACCGCCCCGGCGCCGACGTCACGATCAACCGCACGACCGGCGCGGTGGTCTGCACGATGACCAACTCCGGTACGGTGACGTTCCCTTACACCGTCTACCCGAACATGGCCCTCCCCTTCGCGGGCACCCCCTACACGGTCGCCCCCGGCACCACCAAGACCTACACCTGGGACGCCACCACCACGGACGGCCGCTACGACTTCACCGTGCACGGCCCCGACGGCTTCGTCCGCCGCTTCGCCGGCACGGTCGTCCGTACCGGCCAGGACGACATCGCCGTCCCCGCCGTCACCGCCCAGCTCTCCGGCACCGCCCTGACCCTCCAACTCGCCAACGCGGGCAACACCGAGGTCTCCTTCACCACCCCCACCACCCAGACCACCTGGGTCGCCCCCGGCCAGCAGACCACCCTCACTTTCCCCGCCACCACCAACGGCGTCTACGACGTCACCGTGACAGCAGGCACCGGCACCCGATTCCTCCAGCGCTACGCCGGCACGATCCACTGACAGGGCCCCCCAGGGGCGCGGGGAACTGCGCGATCAACCACCGCCGACGTTCACGGTTGATCCCACAGCTCCCCGCGCCCCTGCTGTGGTTGCTCTAAGCGCCCAGCAGCCCCGGCAGCTCGGCCACCGAGCCGAGCACGTGCGTAGCCCCGTCCGCCCGCAGGCGCTCCTCGCGGTGCGCACCGGTCAGCACCCCGGCCACCACCGACGCCCCGGCGCGCGAGCCGGTGAGCATGTCGTAGCCGGTGTCCCCCACGACGGCCAGCTGCCGCACGGAGTCGGTCTCCGTCCGCAGCAGCGCCATCAGCGCCATGTCCGGGTAGGGCCGCCCGCGACCGGCGTCGGCGGGGCAGAGCGACAGGTCGGCGATGGACTCCCAGCCGAGCGCCTGGAGGATCTGGTCCTGGGTGGCCCGGGAGAAGCCGGTCGTCAGGACGACCTTCCGCCCGGCGGCCCGCAGCTCGGCGATCGCCTCCGCGGCGCCCGGCAGCGCCTCGCAGTGCCCGTCCGCGACCAGGCCGTGGTAGGCGGCCTCGAAGGCGACGTTCGCCCGCTGCGCCTTCTCCTCGGTGCCGAAGAGGTGGCGGAAGACGGAGATCTTCGACTCCCCCATGGTCAGCCGCACGTGCGCCAGCATGCGCTCGTGCTCGGGGCCGCCGACCTCGACGCCCAGGGCGTCGGCCGCGGCCTGGAAGGCCTTCTCGACCAGGCCGTCGTCGGCCACGGTGGTACCGGCCATGTCCAGCACGACGAGCCGGATGTCAGTGTCAGTCATGTCAATCACCTTTACAGATTCACAAGTTGGGCAGTGGTCTCGGCAATGGCCGGTGAGCAGGTCATGCCCCGGCCACCGGGCCCGGTGACGAGCCAGATGCCGTCCCGGACCTGCTCGCGGTGGACGACCCGGGTGGTGTCGACGGTC
The DNA here is from genome assembly GCF_052076145.1 of Kitasatospora sp. McL0602. Taxonomy (NCBI): domain Bacteria; kingdom Bacillati; phylum Actinomycetota; class Actinomycetes; order Kitasatosporales; family Streptomycetaceae; genus Kitasatospora; species Kitasatospora sp. McL0602. The sequence continues at coordinate 1,756,982 of NZ_CP197246.1, forward strand.
TGCGCGTACACCCCGGCCCAGCGGCGGCGGATCCGCGGCAGCGGGCGCCCGAGCAGCTCGGAGGCGACGGTGGCGACGTGCTCGTACGGGTCCTCGTCGACGTCGAAGGCGAAGGGGTGCTCGTACTCGTGGGTGTCGCCGATGGTGAGGCCGCCGTCCTGGCGCTGGACCATCAGGAGCTGCATCTTGTGCTCGGCGGCGACCGGCGGCTGCGGCTGGGTGGCGCGCAGCTCGTCCAGGGCGGTGCCGGCGAACGCGGGGTAGTACCGGAAGCTGTCGCCGTCGGCGACGGAGGTGGTGAGTGCCTCGCCGAGCGGCTCGGTCTGCATCATCTGCAACCGCACCTTGCGGACGGGCAGTTCGGGGGCGAGCTCGCGGACGAGGCCGCCGAGCCAGGCACCGGTGCAGAGGATCACCAGGTCACCGGTGTGCACCTGGCCGTGGTCGTCGCGGACGGCGTTCTCGCCGACGACGTCGCGGATCTCGCGGCCGGGCAGGAAGGTGTAGCGGCCGGTGGCCTCCAGCGCGGCGCGCAGTGCGGGCTGGGCGAGCCGGGGCTCGACGGCGGCGTCCCGGCTGCACGAGAGCGCACCGAGGAAGTCACCGCGCAGGGCGGGGTTGAGCGCCCGCGCCTCGGCGGCGTCGAGCAGCCGGTAGCCCCGCTCAGCGGCATCGGGCAACGTCAACGCCTGCTCGGCCACGGCGAGTTCGGCCTTGGTACGGGCCAGGGTGAGCGATCCGTTGGCCCGGAAGTACAGACCCGGCACCCGGGCGCCGATGCCCTCCCACAGCTCACGGGCCCGCTGCGCGGTGGCGAGCTCCTCGCCCCCGGCCCGCCCGCTGACCCAGACCAGGCCGAAGTTACGCACCGAGGCGCCACGCGCCTCCGTCTCGCGCTCCAGATGGACGACCTCGTGACCGCGCTCGACGGCCTGCCAGGCGTGCATGGTGCCGAGCACGCCTGCTCCTACGACGATGACTCTCATGCGTCGAGCCTCAGGCGCCCAGGTGTCCGGCAGGCATCCGTCCGGCAGCGCGGAGATTAACCGCCCCTCAAAAGTTGTATATACAACCTTGGGCCACTGTCGCTCAGCCGCAGGCGCCGAACAGGCCCCCTATCCGACCAGGCGACGGCGCCAGTCCAGGGGCGTGACGGTGATGGCCCGGTCGGGGTCGCCGTCCCACTCGACGGCCAGGCCGGCCGCTTCGAGGGCGGCCACAACCTCGCGGCCGATGGCTGCGGTGGTCCCGGACGAGCCGTCGAAGCCGCCGTAGAGCAGCATCAGCCCCTGGCCGGCAGCGGCGGAGTCCGTGCACTGCATGTGGAAGTAGACGAAGCCGCGGGCGTCGGGCCCGCCTTCCGCGCCGATCTCGGCCTGGCCGCAGCTGCGGCAGCAGGTGAAGTGCTCGCGGGCGGTGATCCCGGATCCCTGGAGAGCGTCGAACGCCTGGGCAAGCCGCTCAGGATCGGTCGCGCCCTGCCATTCGGCCTGCTCCGCGACCCGCTCCAGCCACATCCGGTCGACCAGCACCCCGGCCTGCTCACGCGACACGGGTCGACGATCCGCAGTGACCAGGTACTCCTCAGCGAGCTCCACCAGTTCGGCGCGGGTGGCATAGCCGCCGACCAGCACCTCACGGACGCGCCTCTCCAACTCCTCACGCTCGTCGTCACCCAGGTCGAGCGGCGGCACCTCACAGGCGGGGCCCATGTCCAGCAACGACCACGCCGGGCCGGTGTCCCAACCAGCATCCCGGCGGGCCCAGCCGATCATCGCCGCGACCACGGCCTCGACATCGTCGACCACCACCCGGAAGTGCCGGTCAGCAGCCCCGTCCCGGTGCTCCAGCGTGTAGTCCCCATCAGCCTCGTGCCAGACCTGGGCGAAGACATCCGGCAGGTCAGGCACCCGCTGCACCACCAGGAACCGGTCACCCTCACCGCCGACCCGCCGCACCATCCCCGCCAGGTCCTCGGCGGACACCCGGACGTGCCGCTCCCAGTTCTCCGTCTTCACCACGATGTCGAGCATGCGCAGACTCTGACATAGGCCCCCGACAGCAGACCTCCCCTGACCTGCACACAGCTCACCGCGACAGCCCCGGGCAGGAGCCCGCCAGGTCCGGCGAAGGGCATCGGCGGATCTGCTCCGGCGGGCTGAACACCGAGGGCCCTGCGGAGGACTGCGCGACTCCGGTGCTCTACCTTGGCTTCCCTAGGGAACTGATCCTCTGGAGGAGCTGTGTCGACCCCGCCGTACCGCCGGATCGCTGATGAGTTGCGCCGCCTCATCCTGGACGGCGATCTTGCGCCGGGTGCGGTCGTGCCGAGTGAGAACGCCCTGGTGGAGCAGTACCAGGTGGCGGCGGAGACAGCGCGGCGTGCGCTTGCGGTGCTCGCTGCGGAAGGACTGACGGAGGCTCGGCGCGGCTCGGGGACCCGGGTGCGGTCCTTCCGGCCGATTCTTCGGCAGGCCGGCAAACGGTTGTCGGTGGCACAGTGGGGCAGCGGGCGCTCGATCTGGCAGACCGATCTGGACGAGCGGCCCATGGCCGTGGACCGCGCGACCGTGGTCGAGCAACCCTGCCCCGGCCGAATCGCCGAGGCGCTGGGTTTGGAGGCGGGGGCGGCGGTGTGGGTGCGCGACCGGCGCTACCTGGTGGAGGGTGCGCCGGTAATGCTCGCGACCTCCTACCTGCCGGCGGCGAAGGTGGCCGGGTCGGCGATCACCTCCGTGGACAGTGGTCCCGGCGGCACCTACGCCCGATTGGCGGAGCTGGGGTGGGCACCGGTGGCTTTCCGCGAGCAGGTCCGGGTGCGGATGCCGCTGCCGGAGGAGGCGCAGGCCCTGTCCCTGGGAGCAGGGACGCCGGTGGTGCTGATCGTGCGGTTCGCGTTCGCGCAGGGCGGGCTCCCCCTGGAGGTCAACGAGATGACGCTGGACGCCTCCCGTTACCTGATGGAGTGGGAGTTCCCGGCGTGACACAAGGGGTTGAGTCGGACCGGCCCACTCCGAGCCCCGCGAAGTGGCCGCCCTACCGCAGGACTCGCGCCCGTAGGTAGTTGCGCCGGCCGAAGTGGGGCTCGTCCACCGCTGTCAGCTCCTCGACCTGGAAGCGGTAGAGGGCCGCCGCCCCGCCGCCGGCCAGGAACTGCTCGCGTACGTCCGGGTCCTGTGCGAAGCCGGGGTAGCGGCGCTGGTAGGCGGTCAGGGCCGCCTCGGCCTGCCGGCCCCAGGCTTCGCCCGCCAGGCCGGCCAGCTGTACGCCGCGCAGTTGCTCGCCGAAGACCGGCGGCGGCAGGAAGACCGTCGCGGCGGCTCGGGCCTCCTCGGCCAGGTGCAGGCTGTGCCGGGTGGAGCGCTCGCTGACGAAGTAGAGGACGAGGTCCTCGTCGTGGGCGAAGAAGGCGAGGTTGGCGTGCGGGCCGAGTTCGGGCCCGGCGGTGGCCAGCGTGAGCACCATGCTCTCCGCCAGGATGCCTTCGACCCCCTTCGCGAACTCCTCGGCGGGCCAGTCGCCCTGAGTGATGTCGAGCCGGTACGGCATGGCGCGTCCCCTCCGCAGCAGTGCGGGCAGCAACAGCAGAGCCGGGTGAGGAGACTCCTCACCCGGCTCACATGCTCTCCCCGTGCGGCAGGCCGCACAAGGGAGCGGACGGTCTCTACGCGCGGCCCGCCGTCTCCAGGGCCGGCAGCGGCCCGGTTCCCAGGAAGGGCCCCAACGGCCCGCTCCGCAGGCGGTCGACCAACGGCGCGGCGCGACCGGCCACCAGCGCGAGCGGGATGCCCACCAGGATGCCGATCAGCGCGCCGACCGCCACGTCGTGCGGGTAGTGCACGCCGATCCAGACCCGCGAGGCGGCCATCGCCAGGGCGGCCACCCCGGCGATCCAGCCGAGGCGGCGGAAGGCGAACCAGAGCGCGGTCGCGGCGGCGAAGGCGATCACCGAGTGGTTGCTCGGGAAGGACCAGTCACCGGCGACGGGACATGCCTCCAGGGTGACGCTGGTGGGCAGCTGCTGACAGGGCCGGTTCTCCGACACCAGGCTCTTCAGCACCGAGTTGACGAGGTACGCGGCGACCACGATCACCGGCGAGGCCAGCACCCTGGCCATCACCACCGAGTCGGCGGTGCGCGCCTTCCACCAGGCGTAGATCATGAAGACCGCGAAGAGCGCGAGGCCGAGGTTCGACCAGGCCTTGACCAGTGAGTCGAGCCAGCTCGGCGCGCTCTGCGCCCAGCCGATGACCCGGGTGTACAGGCCGCCGTCGATGCCACTGCCGTCGTACGCGAGGCTGTGATGTGCGAGAAGCATGGGGCTCACTGGGCAGCACCGCCGGAGCGCCGGGCCTTGAGCAATTCGAGAGCAATGGGGATCACAGAGACAACTACTACCAGAGCGATGATCGGGAGCAGGTATCGGTCGATACTGGGCACGGTCGAGCCGAGACCGTACCCGGCGAGCACCACGCCGACCGTCCAGAGCAGGCCGCCGAGCACCTGCCAGACGGCGAACGTCCGGGCCGGCACGCCGAGCATCCCGCAGAGCGGGTTGAGCACCGTCCGCACGACCGGGATGAAGCGGGCCAGCACGATCGCCTTGCCGTGCCCGTACTTCGCGAGCAGCTCCTCCGCGCGCTCGGCGCCCTTGCGCAGGCTCGCCCGGTCGCTGCGGGCGAGCAGCGCGCGGCCGCCCTTGCGACCGACGACGTAGCCGACCTGGGCGCCGATCAGCGCACCGGCGACGGCGGCGGGCAGCACCTCGGCGAGGTGCAGCTGCGTGCCTCCGGCCGCGCCGGGCACGCAGAGCAGCCCGGCGGTGAAGAGCAGCGAGTCGCCGGGCAGGAAGAAGCCGACCAGCAGGCCGGTCTCGGCGAAGAGTACGACGGCGACCCCGAGGGCGCCGAAGGCGGCGAGCAGCGACGAGGCGTCGAGCACGTTCACCGCGAGATGGGCGGACGACTGGAGCAAGGCTGGCGGACCTCCCGTACTTTTGGAGGCGGCCCGCGGGGCCGACCTCGACCGTCTACAGTGATGTAGACGGTCTATGGGACTGTAGACGAAAACGGGAGGGAACGTCGACATGACGCGGGAGCGGACACCGGAGCGGACACCCGAGCCGACGCCGGAGCTCACACCGGCCCAGGCCCGCCGCCACGCCGGCGAACTCGAGGGCCAGGTGCTCGCCGCGCTCTGGGCCGCCGCCGCGCCGCTCACCCCGCAGGACGTGCAGACCGCCCTCGGCGACGGGCTGGCCCGCACCACCGTCGCCACCATCCTGGCCCGCCTGCACGACAAGGGGCAGGTCGAGCGCCGCAAGGCCGGGCGCGGCTTCGCCTACACCCCCACCGTCGAGGACGAGGCCGGGCTCGCCGCCCGCCGGATGCGCAGCGAGCTGGAGCGCGGGCAGGACCGCTCGACCGTGCTCGCCCGCTTCGTCTCCGACCTCACCGACGCCGACGAGCGCCTGCTGCGCGAGCTCCTCGGGGACGCGGCCACATGAACCTCGCCGTCTGGGCCCCGCTGCTGCTGCCCTTCCTCGCCGCCCCGCTCGCCCTCCGCCTCGCCGAGACCCTCGCACCACGCACCGCCGCCCTCGTGCTGGCCGGTACGGCCGCCACCCTCGGCGTCGCCACCGCCGTCTCGCTCGCCCTGCTCACCCTCACCGGGCTGCTCCGGCTGCCGTTCGTCGCCGCCCTCGGCCACCTGCACTGGCTGCCCGCCGGCTCCCCGTACGCCGCCGCGGCCGCTGCCCTCGCGCTGCTCACCGCCGCCGCGCTGACCGCCCGCGCCGCCCACCACCAGCTCACCGACCTGCGCCGGGCCGACGCCGCCGCCGGGCCCGGCGGCCGGGCGCTGACGGTGCTGGAGGACGAGCGCGCCGACGCCTTCGCCCTGCCCGGTCTGCCCTGGCACCCGGGCCGGGTGGTCGTCACCACCGGCATGCTCCGCGCCCTCGACGGCCCCGAGCGGGCCGCCCTGCTCGCCCACGAACGGGCCCACCTCGCCGCCCGGCACCACCTCTTCCTGGCCGTCGCCGAGTACGCCGCCGTGCTGCACCCCGCCCTGCGCGGCCTGCGCACCCCGCTCGGCTACCACCTCGAACGCTGGGCCGACGAGACCGCCGCCCGCACCACCGGCGACCGCGCCACCACCGCCCGCGCCGTCGGCCGGGCCGCCCTGGCCGCCGCCCGCGCGCCGCGCCCCGACCGCCCCCGGCTGGCCCCCGCCGTGCACACCGGCCCCGTGCCCCGCCGCGTCGCCGCGCTGCTCGCGCCCGCCGCCCGCGCCACCCGCCCCGGCCCCGCCCGGCTCGCCGCCGCCCTCGCGCTGGCCGCCTGCCTCGCCCTCACCGCCACCACCGCCCTCGACGCCACCACCGACCTCCACCGCACCGTGGAGACCGCCCAGCAGGAGACCACCCAGCAGCGGTAGCAGCCACCCTGCGGCCACCGGGCGGGTGCCCGGATGAAAGATTTCGCAACTCCGTCATCGCGGTCGCCGACCGCCGTACCCTGTCTCCGGACCACACGGGCCACACGGACCATGCGGACCATGCGGTCCGCACGGACGACTCGACCGGGGAGACGGATTGCTGGAGAGCCCTCGGGCGGCAGGCCGACACACCGCTCCCGCCGACGACGACAGCGGCCCGGACGGGCTCCGGCCGGTGATCGGCGACTCCTGGGAGCGGCTGCGCCGCCTCGGCCTGGACCCGGAGCGCGGGCGCAACGCCTACCGCCTGAGCCCGGCCGATCTCGAACACCGGCGGCGACAGACCCAGCTCGCCGAGATCCTCCCGGTGCTGCGCTCGACCCTGTTGGCGCCGACCTCCGGCACCCCGCTGATCCTGGCCGTCGCCGACGCCGACGGCCATGTGCTCTGGCACGAGGGCGAGCGCGCCCTGCGCCGCACCGCCGAGAACATCGGCTTCGACAGCGGCGCCCGCTGGGTCGAGGACGAGGTCGGCACCAACGGCATCGGCACCGCACTGCGGACCGGCCGCCCGATGCAGGTGCACTCCACCGAGCACTACCTGCGCAGCCACCACGGCTGGACGTGCGTCGCGGCCCCCGTCCACGACCCCCGCACCGGGCGCCTCGCCGGGGTGCTCGACCTCAGCGGCCCGGCCCGGACGATGGCGCCGTACCTCTTCCAGCTCGCCGTGACGGCAGCCCGGCTCGCCGAGGCGGAGCTGCGGGCCCGGCAACTCGAGGTGCTGCACCAACTGCGCACCGTCGCAGCGCCGTTGCTCGCCCGGCTCGGCGAACCGGCCATCGTGGTCGACCAGGCGGGCTGGACGGCCGCGACGGTGGGCCTGCCGCCGGTGCCCCGACTGCGGCTGCCCGCCCAGGGCTGGGGCGGCGCACCGGTGCACTGGCTGCCCTCGCTCGGTGAGTGCGCCGTCGAGCCGCTCGCCGACGGCTGGCTGATCAGACCGCTCAACACCAACGCCGGGGCCGTCGAGGAGCAGACCGTCGGGGCCCGCATCCGGCTCGACCTGAGCGCGCCGGACCGGCCCGAGCTCCTGGTCTCCGGCTCCGTCGGCAGCTGGTCGCACACCCTCAGCCCGCGCCACGCCGAACTGCTGCTGCTGCTCTGTATGCACCGCGAGGGCCGCACCGCCGCCCAGCTGGCCGAGGCGCTCTTCGGCGACCCGGCCCGCACGGTGACCGTCCGCGCCGAGATCTCCCGGCTGCGGCGCTACCTCGGCGGGCTGCTCGACCACCGGCCCTACCGGCTGACCCGCTCCGCCGACGTCACCGTCACCGGGCCGGGCGATCCGTACGACCTGCTGCCCGGCTCCTCCGGCCCGTGGGTCCGCGAACTCCGCGCCGGGCTGCTCGCGGGCACCACCCGGCTGCCCTCGGCACTGCCGCCCATCCCCCAACCACCGAGCCCGTTGAGCGCTCAGCCCCTGATCAGTCAGCCCTTGAGCGCTCAGCCCTTGAGCAGCGCGGCCAGTTGGTCGTCGGTCGGCCCGGCGACCGCCTCGGCGGCCTCCGAGACGCAGCGGTAGGTCCGGTCCAGCCAGGCCTTCACCCTGGGCTTGGAGACCTCCAGCAGCGCGCTCCCGTACGGGGACTCCAACGCCAGGTGCAGGGTCGATCCGTGGCAGGGGCAGTAAGCGGGCCACAGCTTGACGTCGCCCTGCCCGCTCAGGCCGCGCAGGCCGTCCCGGAGCAGCTCACGGGAGAACACCCAGTCCGCCTCGTCCGCGCGCCCGAGATGGAAGGTGAGCAGCACCTCGTACGGGCGCTCGGGGTCGTACCGGAAGCGGGTACGTACCTCCCCGACCAGATCCTGGTCCAACGCGATCCGCAGCGTCATGACCTCCTCCACCGGCACCGGGACGGCAGCGGAAGGACCCGCCTCGTCGCCCGTGGGGGTGGCGGCGAACGGCGGGGGCGAGGCAGCTGACTGCGGGTCGCGCGGCATGACAGTCTCTCCGAGGCGGCTGGGGTCAGGGGCCAGACTGATGGACGCAACGTCGGCGGGCAAAGGTTGCAGGAGGTTGCAACCCCCGCCGGACGGCGGGGATCGGGTCCGAGCTGCCACGGCGTCAACTTCGGCCCATCCCATACGACTACCGCACAGATCCACGCCCGCACCGCACTGGCGTAACAGTGGTGGGCCGCTGGTAATCTCGTGACACCGAGTTCCCTTCCCGACACAGCGGGACGGGGCACGCGCCGAGCGACACACGGCGGATCTCGGAGAGTCGGAGAGGATGCCGGGGTGACGAACCGCAGGACCAGCATGGAGTGCCGGCCCGTCCGGCCCCGGCGGCACGGGCGTCCCGGCCCGGTCGGCGGGCGCTTCGCACTGCCCGGCATCCGGTTCTCCGGGGCCGCGATGGCGATGTCCACCGTGCTCGGCATCAGCGCCGCCACCACCTGGCTGGTCAGCGCCCAGCAGCACGTCGGACGCCACCCCGACAGCTCCACCGTGGGCGGCAGCCCGCCGCTGCCGCAGGCCGACCGCACCCCGGCGCAGCCCGCCGACGCGGCCACCCCGGGCCCGCAGGCGATGCCCGGCCCACGCGCCCTGATCAGCCCCAGCCTCGGCTCCAGCACCGATCCCGGCGCCGAGTCGCGGCACCACGGCTCGCCCCGGCCCACCGCCCCGCACGGCTCGGCCACCACTGCGCCGCCGGTCGCACCGGTCACGCCCCGGCCCATCGAGGTCGGCACGGTGCCCACCATGTCCCCGTCGCCGACCCCCTCGCCCGTGCCGACCGGCACCGGTACGGGCACCGGCTCGCCCTCCCCGACACCGGCGCCGACCGGCCCGCCGACGCAGCTCGGCCCGACGCAGCCGCCGGTGACCACCTCCCCGGTCAGCACCCCGCCGGTCACCGCACCGCCGACCGGGAAGCCGACGGAGAAGCCGGCCGACACGCTGACCGGCCAGGCCCTCCGGGAGACCCTCGGCCCCTCCGGCACCCGGCACACCCTGACCCTCACCGTGGGCGAGCCGATGGCCGCGCTCCAGGTCGAGCTGCGGCTGGCCCGCCCGGACACCCTCCCCGGTATCACGCCGTGGAACGACCTCCCGGGCACGGTCGTCACCGTCACCCAGGAGCGGGCGACGCTGATCTACCGCTTCACCGCCCCCGAACTCCCGCCCGGCACCTACACCTTCGGCGTCCGGGGCTCCCGGACCACCGGCACCCCGCAGGAGACCTGGACGGCTTCGGCCTTCGCCCCGGTCACCGCCCGCGCCCTGGCGACCCGCGGCACGTTCTAGGCCGGGGTGGCGGGGGCAGCCGAGCCACCCCCGCCGCCGCCTAACGCGCCGAACGCACCCGGACGGCCCGCCGCAGGTCGTCCAGGTGGTCGCCGAGCACCCGCCGGGTGGCGGGCGTCAGCCCCTCCACGGCGAGGCAGGCCTCGGCCAGCCGCACCGTCCGCGCGGTCGACCACCCGGCCGGGAACAGCCGCTGCCCGAGCGTCCGGATCACCATGTCGCCGCGCGACCCGGCACCCGGCAGCTCCTCGAAGTACCGCTGCACGTACGCCTCCTGGAGCTCCGCGTCACCGGACAGCCAGAAGCCCTGCGCCGTCCCGGCCAGCAGGAAGTTCGACAGCCCGCCCCGGAAGAGCTGCTCCCAGGCCCGCTCCTTCGCCGCAGCCCCTGGCAGCGCACCCCGGGCGGCCGCAGCGCCCTGCTGGGCGATGTCGTTCGGCTCGCAGCTGAGCTCCGCCGCGATCCGCTCCTCGTCGATCTCGCCGGAGGCCGCGAGCCGCGTCAGCACGGCCCAGCGCAGCTCCGGCTCCAGCGCCTCGTCCGCCGCCTCGCCAGCCGACCGGGATCCACTCAACCAGCCCCAGAGCAGCGCCGGTTCACCGACCGCGTTCTCGATCGCCGCCTGCCGGGCGACCCGCCGCACGCTCTCGCTCGCGCCGTCCCAGGCCAGCAGCCGGTCGCAGACCTGCCGCAGCAGCGCGTGCCCGCCGGCCCGCTCCTCCGGCGGCAGGTAGGTCTGCACGACGACCGCGCGGGCGAAGAGCAGCACCGTCTCCACCACCGCGTCGACCGGCTCGCGGGGCAGGTGGTCGGCGACCAGCTCCAGGTACTCGGCGGGCGTCAGCTCCGCGTCCCGCACCCTGTCGCGCGCGTGCTCCCAGAGCACCGCCCGTGCGAGCTGGTCCGTGATCGTCGAGAGCGAGGATCTGACGGTCCGCCAGGACGCCTCGTCCAGACGGATCTTGGCCCACGTCAGGTCGCCGTCGTTGGGCAGCAGCAGCGCCCCGCCGACGACCCCGACGGGGAGCTGCGCCCGGCCCCCGGGGGCGACCTCCAGCTCGAACCGCTCGCGCGGCACCAGCGCGCCGCCGACGGCGTGGTAGACGCCGACCCCGGCGCGGTGCGGCCGGGAGCCCTCGGCGATCAGCTCGCCGCCCTCGATCCGCAGCGTGTCCACGCCGGTCGTCCCCAGCCAGCGGTCGGCCCAGCCCTGCACGTCGCGTCCGCTCGAACCCGCCAGCGCGGTAAGGAAGTCGGCGAGATCGGCGTTGCCGTACCGGTGCCGGGCCAGGTACTCGTTGATCCCGGCGAAGAACGCCTTGTCGCCGAGCCAGGTCACCAGCTGCTTCACGGCGGAGGCGCCCTTGGCGTAGGCGATGCCGTCGAAGTTGACCATCGCCTCGGCCAGACTCTCCACGCCGGTGGCCGCGATCGGGTGGGTGGTGTCCCGCTGGTCGGCGTCGTAGCCCCAGGACTTGCGGCGGATGCCGAAAGTCGTCCAGGCTCCGGTGAAGCGGGTGTTCTCCGTGGCGACGCGGTAGCCGAGGTACTCGGCGAACGACTCGTTCAGCCAGAGGTCGTCCCACCAGCGCATGGTGACGAGGTCGCCGAACCACATGTGCGCCATCTCGTGCGCGATGCCCATCGCGCGGTTCTCCCGCTGGGCCTCCGTCGCCGGGGCGTGGAAGACCAGCTTGTCGGCGATCACCACGCAGCCGGGGTTCTCCATCGCCCCCCAGTTGAACTCGGGCACGAACGCCTGGTCGTACTTGCCGAACGGGTACCGGTCGTCGAAGACCTCGTGCATCCGGTCGAAGCAGGCGGCCGTGATCTCGAACAGCTCGGCCGCCTCCCGCTCCAGCGCGGCGCCGAGCGAGCGACGGGCGTGCACGCCGAGCGGGATGCCGTCGTGCTCGGAGTAGACCGAGTGCAGCGGGCCGCCGACCAGCGTCACCAGGTACGTGCTGATCGGCCTGGTCGGCTCGAATACCCAGCGGCCGGGCTCCGGCTGGGTGCCCGCGCAGTTGGCGATCACCGTCCACTGCTCGGGCGCGCTGACGCTCAGGCCGAACCGGGCCTTCAGATCGGGCTGGTCGAAGCAGGGGAAGACCCTCGGGGCCGCGTCCGGGCTGGAGTTGGCGTAGACGTACACGGCGCCGTCGGCCGGGTCGGTGAACCGGTGCAGGCCCTCGCCCGTCCGGGAGTAGCGCATGACGGTCTCGACCAGCAGCTCGTTCTCCGCCGCCAGGCCGGGCAGCGTGAGCCGCCCGTCGGCCAGCGCGGCCGGGTCGAGCGGGCGGCCGTTCAGCACCGCGCGGAGCAGCTCGACGGGCCGCAGGTCGAGGAAGGTCTCCGAGCCCGGTTCGGCGCAGGCGAACCGGATCACGGTGGTACAGCCGAACAGCTCCTCTCCCCGGGTGAGGTCGAGGTCCAGCCGGTAGTCGTGGACGTCGAGCAGACGGGCACGTGTCAGTGCCTCGGTACGTTGAAGAGCAGGCATGTCCCGCATGCTTCCCCACCCGGCCGCGCCCGGCAATAGCCTTCCCTGACGGGCCGTCGGCTCCCCCGTTGCCGCCCTGTTACCGCCCCGCGGCCGGGTCTCGTACGGTCCGACCGCCCGGTTGGTTAGGCTGGGGCGAGCCCAGCCCAGCACCTCAGGAGGAGCACTGTGTCGACGGTCCTGACCCAGGGTGGCAACGCGCCGCTCACCGCTGCCCGGGTGACGGTCGAGGTCTCGGCGCCCAAGGCGCTGGACGTCTCCGGTCTGCTGCTCACCGAAGCCGGCAAGGTCCGCTCCGACGCCGACTTCGTCTTCTTCAACGCCCCGAACGGGCCCGGCGTCACCCACCGCCCGGCCGCCGCCGGCACCCCGGACGCCATCACGGTCGACACCTCCGCCCTGCCCGCCGGGATCGACCGCGTCGTCGTCACGGCCAGCCTGGACGACGCGGGCGCCACCTTCGCCGGTACGGAGCCGACCGCCACCGTCCGCGACACGGAGACCGGCGAGGTGCTGGCCGTCTTCACCCCGCCCCGGCTCGGCCGGGAGACCGCCCTGGTGGTGGTCGAGGTCTACCGGCGCGGCACCAGCTGGAAGGTCCGCGCGGTCGGTCAGGGCTACGCCGACGGCCTGGCCGGCATCGCCGGCGACTTCGGCGTCTCGGTCGAGCAGCCCGCCGCCACGGCTCCCGTCACCCCGGCCGCCGCGCCGCCCGCCCCCTCGACCGCACCGTCGGCCGCACCGCCACGGCCGGTGACCCCGCCCGCCGTGCCGACCCCGGGCTCCACGAAGGTTACCCTCGACAAGGGCCGGGTCAGCCTGGTCAAGGGCGGTTCGGTCTCGCTGGAGAAGAACGGCAAGCCCTTCCTGGCCTCCGTCCGGATGGGCCTCGGCTGGGAGCCCGCCGGGCGCGGCCGCAACATCGACCTGGACGCCTCCTGCATCGCCTTCGACGCCCAGCGCAACAAGGTCGAGACGGCCTGGTTCATGAAGCTGAGCATCTTCGACGGCGCCATCGCCCACTCCGGCGACAACCTGACCGGCAAGGGCGGCGGCGACGACGAGGCGATCACCGTCCACCTCGAGGGCATCCCGGCCGAGGTCTGCGGCCTCGTCTTCGTCGTCAACTCCTTCTCCGGCCAGAAGTTCACCGACATCAAGAACGCCTACTGCCGCCTGCTCGACGCCTCCTCCGGCGACGAGCTGGTCCGCTTCGACCTCACCCAGTCCGCCCCCCACACCGGCGTGGTGATGTGCAAGCTCGTCCGCCAGTACTCGGGCGAGTGGGTGATGACCGCCATCGGCGAGTACGTCGACGCCAAGACCGCCCGCGCCATGGTGAAGCCGGCCGCCGCCATGCTCTGACCGACCGACCGACCAACCGGCCCGATCAGGCGGCCGGGCCGTCGGGGTTGGCGGTGATCCACTCCTGGAGCTGGGCGGGGGTGACGGTCGGGTCGGCGGCGCGGCCGCCGAGGGTGTCGGTGGCGAGCAGAGTCGTGGAGACGGCGGGGCAGCGGCCGCAGGCGTCGGCGCCGCTCTGCTGCCACCACTTGCAGCGGGCGCGCAGGTGGCAGCGGGGCAGCTTGGCCTCGTCGACGGGCGGGAGTTGGCTGATCTTGGAGATCAGGGTGCACTCGTTGCCCGCGCGGTGCGCGCAGTCGCTGACGCAGTGCGAGGCGAAGCGCAGCACCCGGGTCGGCAGGATGCCCTCGGGCACCAGCGGCAGCACCTCGGCGGCGGGCAGCGGTTCGGCGAGGTAGGTGAGCCCCCCGTCGTCCTGGGAGCGGACGCCGAGGACGACCGACTCCGGCCGCTCCGCTCCTCCGCTCGGGCACCAGGACGGTGCGGGTACGGCAACGGACGGGGCGTCGAGTACGTCCTCGGTGTCCATGGTTCTCCTTCAGGCGGATTCAGCCGGATTCAGCCGGGCGTCAGCAGCTGGAGGCAGCGATGCTCCGGACGGCGGCCTCCCAGCCGTTGGTGCGGACGTCGGTGCCCACGACGGACTTGTGGGCGTCCTGCGCGACGGCCTTCGCCAGGTGGGCCCGGAGCTGGTCGGCGGTGCTGATCCGCTCGGCCGGGGCGGTGGCCGCCGAAGCGGTGGTGGCACCGGCGGCAAGCAGGCCGGCAGCGAGCAGCGTGGTGGCGGCGGTACGGCGTGCGGTGGTCATGAGGTCCTCTCGGTTCGGGTCGGCAGGGCCGCCCAGCGGCGGCCCGCGGCCATCATGGCGCGGGCCGCCCTGGGCGCCCAGATCCGAACGCTGAAAACATCTGTCCAGTAACTGCCGTTCACATGAGCTGTGTTGGCGCACCGACAGCCGTTACGAGGACCGCTTCCCGGCCAGGCGTCAGCAGGAGGACGGATGCACCAGGGCAGTGCCTGCGGCGCTCGCGAAACCGGCGGGGCTGACGAAGCCGTAGGGCTGACGGACGTGGCTCACCTGGGAGTTGGCGGCCTCCAGGGAGACGGCCTTCGCCAGGTGCGCCTGGAGCTGGTCGGCGGTGCCGATCCGCTCGGCCGAAGCGGTGGCCGCCGAGGCGGTGGTGGCACCGGCGGCGAGGATGCCTGCCGCGAGGAGCGCGGTGGCGGCGGTACGACGGGCATGAGTCACGGGAGACCCTCTCGATTCGGGCGGTACGGCCGCCCCGGCGGCGGCCCGCGGCCATCATGGGCCCGCCCCGAGCCCGGCGGCCAGCACTGCACGCAACCCGGAGTCGTCCACTAACTGTCGTGCCGCTGAGGAGTGTTGACGCCCATTCAGGCATGCGAAAGGGGCGCGTGGAGCGGCGCGACCGGCGGGCACCGTACCGGTGCCTGGTCGTGCTGCTCCCCGCGCCCCTGGCGGGCTCCCGGGTGGCGTCAGCCCCGGGTGGCCATCGCCCGCAGGAAGAAGGCCAGGTTGGCCGGGCGCTCCGCGAGGCGTCGCATGAAGTACCCGTACCACTCCTGCCCGTACGGCAGGTACACGCGCATGGTGTTGCCCGCCTCGGCGAGGCGCAGCTGCTCCTCGGGGCGGATGCCGAACAGCATCTGGTACTCGAAGCTGTCGCGCTTGCGCCCGTTCCACTCGGCCAGCTGGCCGGCGATCTTGATCATGTTCGGGTCGTGCGAGGCGATCATCGGGTAACCCTCGCCCGCCATCAGGACCTTGAGCGCCCGGACGTACGCGAGGTCGACATCGCGCTTGCCCTGGAAAGCGACCGACTCGGGCTCCTTGTAGGCGCCCTTGCAGAGCCGCACCCGGGAGCCCGCGGCGGCGAACTCCGCACAGTCGGCCTCGGTGCGGCGCAGGTAGGCCTGGAGCACGACGCCCAGCCACGGGAAGTCCGTGCGCAGCTCACGGGCGATCGACAGGGTCGAGTCCGTGGTGGTGTGGTCCTCCATGTCGAGGGTCACGGTGGTGCCCGCGTCCGCGGCGGCCTCGCAGATCCGCCGGGCGTTCTCCAGCGCGATCTTCTCGCCGTCCACCGGCAGGAACTGGCCCACGGCCGAGAGCTTGACGGAGACCTCAGCGTTGGCGGCCAGGCCGGTCTCCTTCAGCGCGGCGAGCAGGTGCTCGTACGCCTCGGCGGTGCCGGCGGCCTGGGCGGCGTCCTTGGTGTCCTCACCGAGGTGGTCGAGCGTGACCTTGCGGCCCGTGGCCACCAGCTCGTCCGTGGCGGTGATGCCCTGGTCGAGCAGCTCGCCGGCGACGAAGCGCTCGACTATCGCGTGGGTCGGCGGGAACTTCTCGACGACGGTGCGCACCTGCGGGGAGCGGGATGCGGCGAGGAGGGCGGAACGGAGCATCGGTACTCCTGAAGATGATCCTGAAGATGATTCAGCAGGTGGGGAGGGGGAGGTGCGGCCGGGCGGCTGAGGGTGGGCCGCCCGGCCGGGGCCCATGGTCCGGGCCCGAGGAGCACAGGGCTTGGTCAGCCCATGTGCGGGTAGCGGTAGTCCGTCGGCGGGACGAAGGTCTCCTTGATGGAGCGCGTCGACGTCCAACGGGCCAGGTTCTGCTTGGCGCCGGCCTTGTCGTTGGTGCCGGAGGCGCGGCCGCCGCCGAAGGGCTGCTGGCCGACGACGGCGCCGGTCGGCTTGTCGTTGATGTAGAAGTTGCCCGCGGCGTTGCGCAGCTTCAGCATCGTGTGCTGGACGGCCTCGCGGTCCTGGGCGATGACGGCGCCGGTCAGGCCGTAGCTGGAGACGGACTCCATCTGGTCGAGCATCTCGTCGTACTTGTCGTCCTCGTAGACGTGCACGGCGAGGATCGGGCCGAAGTACTCGTCCCGGAAGTACTCGGACGCCGGGTCCTCGCAGACCAGCACGGTCGGGCGGACGAAGTAGCCGACGGAGTCGTCGTACGTGCCACCGGCCAGGATCTCGACCTTCGGGTCCGCCTTGGCGCGGTCGATCGCGGCCTTGTTCTTGGCGAACGAGCGGTCGTCGATGACGGCGCTCATGAAGTTCGAGAAGTCGTTGACGTCACCCATCGTCAGCCACTCGACCTCGTCGCGGAAGTCGTCCTTCAGCCCGGCCCAGATCGAGGCCGGGACGTAGGCGCGGGAGAGCGCCGAACACTTCTGGCCCTGGAACTCGAAGGCGCCACGGGTCATCGCGGTCTTCAGCACGGCCGGGTCGGCCGAGGGGTGCGCGACGAGGAAGTCCTTGCCGCCCGTCTCGCCGACGATCCGGGGGTAGGTGCGGTAGTTCGCGATGTTGTTGCCGACCTCGCGCCACAGGTGCTGGAAGGTCGGGGTCGAGCCGGTGAAGTGGATACCGGCCAGCGACGGGTGCTTCAGCGCGACCTCGGAGACGGCCAGGCCGTCACCGGTGACCATGTTGATGACGCCCTTGGGCAGACCGGCCGCCTCCAGCAGCTGCATCAGCAGGTGCGCGGAGTACTGCTGGGTCGGGGACGGCTTCCACAGCACCACGTTGCCCATGAGCGCCGGGGCGGTCGGCAGGTTGCCCGCGATGGCGGTGAAGTTGAAGGGCGTGATCGCGTAGACGAAGCCCTCCAGCGCGCGGTGGTCGCTGCGGTTCCAGACGCCGTCCGAGGAGATCGGCTGCTCGGCGATGATCTGCCGGGCGAAGTGCACGTTGAAGCGCAGGAAGTCGATGAACTCGCAGGACGAGTCGATCTCGGCCTGCTGGGCCGTCTTCGACTGGTTCAGCATGGTCGCCGCGGCGAGCGTCTCGCGCCAGGGGCCGGCCAGCAGGTCGGCGGCCTTCAGGAAGATCGCGGCACGGGAGTCGAAGGAGAGCGCCTGCCAGGCGGGAGCAGCCGCCAGGGCAGCGTCGATGGCGTCGCGCGCGTCGTCCTGGGTGGCGTTGCGCAGCGTGCCGAGCCTTGCCGCGTGGTTGTGCGGCTGGACGACGTGGATCTCGGCGCCCGCACCCATGCGGCGCTCGCCGTTGATCGTCATGGTCAGCTGGACCGGCTCCTGGCCGCCCAGCTCCTTCAGCTTGGCCTCCAGGCGGGCCCGTTCCGGGCTGCCGGGGGCGTAGCTGCGGACCGGCTCGTTCACCGGCGCGGGGACCTGGGTCACAGCATCCATTACGCGCGCTCTCCTTCGAGTTGTGGCGTGGGCCGACGAGGATCACAGGCCGGCCATGAGGAAACGCTAGCCCCGCGAGGCGGGACACTTGATTGGCCTGGCGGCTAAAGTCCAGGAGGCACCCTTGTCGGCCCGGACAACCGCCCGACGGACTCTGTCAGGGCATGGTGCCCGAGCTCCCCCGGCGGAGCCCCCGACGACACACGGAGGACGACGAACGTGACCGCTCCCGGCCCCGGCGGCGGCATCCCGCTGCGCCAGCTGCTGATGTCGCTGGGCGAGCCGCTGGTCGAGCTCCAGGCCGCCCCGGCCGGGCTCGACGTGCCCGTCCGGGACGTCGCGATCCTCGACCCGGAGGACGTGGCCACCGCCAACTTCGGCGAGCTGGTGCTGGCGATCGGCGCCCGGGGCCGCGCCGCCCTCCCGGCCCTGCGGGCGGCGGGCCGGGCCCGCGCGGCGGCCGTCGCGGTGAAGCTGGACGCACCGGGCCAGGCCGACGCCCTGCGCGAGGCAGCCACCGACGCGGGCGTCGCCCTGCTCTCCGTCCGGCGGGAGACCCGCTGGGAGCACCTGGACTCGCTGGCCCGCGCGATCATCGCCGGCCCCGAGGCGCCGGAGACCCCGGAGCACAACGCAGGCGACCTCTTCTCGCTCGCCCAGACCGTCGCGGTGCTGACCGGCGGCATCGTGTCGATCGAGGACACCTCCAGCCGCGTCCTCGCCTACTCCCGCTCCTCCGACTCCGACGAGGTCGACGACCTTCGGCGGCTCTCCATCCTGGGCTGGCAGGGCCCGGAGCCGTACCTCTCCAAGCTCCGCGAGTGGGGCATCTTCCAGCACCTGCGCAGCTCCGACACCGTCATCACCATCGACCCGCACGCCGAGCTGGGCATCCGCCGCCGGATCGCCATCGGCATCCGCGCGGGCGCCCAACCGCTCGGCACCATCTGGGTCCAGGAGGGCGCCCAGCCGCTCACCGAGCACGCCGAACAGGCCCTGGTCGGTGCGGCCCGGGTCGCCGCCGCCCAGCTCGTCCGCCGACGCCGCGAGCTCTCCGCCGACGTACGGCTGACGCAGACGCTGCTCACCGGCCTGCTGGAGGGCTCGACCGGCCCGCAGTCGCTCGCCACCCACCTCGGCCTCGACCTGCGCCGCCCGGCGACCGTCCTCGCGTACGCGGCGGGCGCCCCCGGCGAGGGCACCGACCTGGAGCTGACCCGCGCCGAGGTGACCGGCCTGATCTCCGTGCACACCGCCGCCCGGCACCGCAGCGCACTGCTCGCCCCGATCGACTCCCGGGTGTACGTGCTGCTGCCCGAGCTGCCGCCCGGCCTGCCCATGACCACCGTGCGCAGCTGGGCCCAGGAGGTGGTGACGGCCGCCCACGAGCACCTCGGGGTGCCGCTGCGGGCGGCGGTCGGCAGCACCGTCGAGGGCCTGGCCGCCGTCCCCGAATCCCGCGCCCAGGCCGACCGCATCCTCGACGCGATGGGCCGGGGCGGTGTCGCCCCCACCGTCGCCGCCCTGATCGACGTCCAGGCGGAGGTCCTGGTCAGCGAGGTGCTGGCCCTGCTCCAGGAGCGCAGCGGCCTACGCGACCCGCGCCTGACCGCCCTCGCCGAGTACGACCTCCGCCACGGCACCCGGCTCGCGGAGTCCGTCCTCGCCTGGCTGGACGCCCTGGGCGAGGTCCGCGTCGCGGCCGACGCCCTGCACATCCACCCCAACACCCTCCGCTACCGCGTCCGCCGCGCCGAACAGCTCACCGGCATCGACCTCGCCCAACCCCAGCAGCGCCTGCTCGCCATGCTCCAACTCCGCCTCCCGGCGGACGGCTGAACCGAACCCACCCCGGGGGGGGCTACCAGTGCGTGCGCTCGATCCGCCACTGCTCCCAGGCCGTCAGCCATGCCTCGTGCTGCGCCGATGCGGCGCCGCGCGGCGCGCCGCCGGCCCAGTAGCGCTCCCAGGCCCGCTGTGCGGGCAGGCTCGGCACCTGGCTGGCGAAGGCGGTGTAGCGGATGACCTCCTCGACCGCCGCCCGCCCCTCCGGGCCGTCGACCGCCCAGTCGGTGTTCTGGGCCAGCCGGGTCAGGTGGTTGACCATCGCGGTGAGCGACTCCCCGGCCTCCTCCCGCGTCTCGGAGGCGAGCCGCATCTGCTGCCGCACGGCCGTCTCCCACCGCACCGCGCCCGCCTCGCCGCGTGAGCGCCGGGGCAGCCGGGGCGTCCGCCGGGCCTGCACCTGCGCGTCGATCGCCACCGCCTCCCGGACGGCGTGCTCGACCACTGCCCGGTGCGCCTCCAGCCCGGCCACCGGCGGCAGTTCGCGCTCCTCCAGCTCGGCCCGCAGGGCCTGCCGGGCGGCGAGCTTGCGGAGCAGGTCGGTCCGCCCGAGGATGTACCGCTCGAAGTCCTCGATCTTCTTCAGCTCGATGCCGCCCGGCGGCACCCCACGGCCCGTCACCGTCACGGTGATGCCGTCGACCCGCAGCCGCCCGGCCCAGACCGGCTTCGCCGGCGCGCCCTCCTCGGCGCCCCGGCAGTCCTCGTGGATCTGCACGGCCCTGGGCTCGCCCTCGACGGTGATCCACTCGCGCAGCGCCCGGACGCTGCCGGGGCCGTCGCCCTCGTCGACCTCCAGCTGCTCGTAGACCCGGTCCCGCTCGTCCTCGACGACGTCCTCCAGGTCGGGCAGCGGCTCCTGGTCCACCCCGGGCCGGTAGGTGCGCACGGTGACGTACGGGCCCTCGGCCGAACTCCAGTCGCCGGAGCGCACCTCGACCCAGCCGAGTTTGCCGTTGCGCAGCTCGTACTCGGCCAGCGCATCGGAGGCACTTCCGGCGCACTCGTCACCAGGGGGCGCACTCTCGGCGTCGCGCGCCGGGTCGGCGGCGTAGACGGGGAAGTCCGCCTCGCTCAGCACCTCGCGGTTGTACTCCTCGTGGTCGGCGTAGAAGTCCTCCTCCGCCGCCGCCTGCGGCCCTGCCTCCTGGGGCTCCGACTCCTGGGGCCTGCTCGCGTTCTGCCACGTCATGCTCTGCCGCACCCCCGCGTAACTCGCCTCGCGTCTGTCCCCGGCACCGCACCGGGACGCGCCCGGTGCCAGCTCCGTTGCCGCCCCACGATACGGTGCACGGACCTGCTGGGCCATCAGCTTCCCTCGTACGGCTGCCAGATACCGCACCCGGCCCCGCCACCCCAGGTTTGTCAGTAGCCTTGCCTACGCTGGGCGGTATGACCACCGAACAAGCCTTCCCCGCGCGGATCAGCATCGTCACGCTCGGGGTCTCCGACCTGGGGCGCAGCACCGAGTTCTACGAGGCGCTCGGCTGGCAGCGCTCGGCCGCCTCCAACGCGGAGATCGTCTGGTTCCGTACCGTCGGCTCCGCCCTGGGCCTGTTCCCCGCCGACGGGCTCGCGGCCGACGCGGGCATCCCCCCGACGGGCGAGCCGTCCTTCCGGGGCGTCACCCTCGCGGTCAACCTCAAATCCCCCGAGGCCGTCGACACCGCCCTCACCACCGCCGTCGAGGCGGGCGCCACCGTGGTGAAGCCCCCGGCCACCACCAGCTGGGGCGGCTACTCCGGCTACTTCGAGGACCCGGACGGCCACCTCTGGGAGCTGGCCCACAACCCCTTCTTCACCCTCACCCCCGAAGGCCGCCTCGACCTCCCCTGAACGCCGGAACGGTAGGTGCAGCACCGCACCTACCGTCCCTCGCAGCCCCAGCCCGCGCTACTTGCTCTGCGACCTCGCCTTGAAAGCGGCCTTCCGCGCCTCCTTGGCGACGTTCCGCTCCAGGTGCAGCTCCCCGACCGCGTCCAGCACGTCGGCGGTGTACGGGTGTTGGACGCGCCAGACCTCGCCGAAGAAGCTCGCCGGGTTGTCCGTCACCGGCAACCCCCGGATCAGCTCCTGGAGCACGCCGGCCTCGCCCTCGTTGGTGAGCAGCTGGGCGGCGAAGGTGTCGATCATCGTCCAGAGCACCATCCCGCGCTCCGGCGCGACGACCTCCTCGCCCTGCGAGCGCAGCCACGAGCGGGCCGCCCCGCCGAGCACCTCGTCGTCCACGACCTCTACGACGGCCTCCCGGGCGTCCGTCCCGAGCAGGTCCATCGCCTGGAGGCAGAGCAGCCGGCGGACGGGGCTGTAGGTGTCCAGGCCGCGCGCGGCGTCCAGCAGCTCCCGGGCGGCGGCCACCGGCTCACGGCCGCTCAGCCAGGCGAGCAGCTCCCGGCCGGGGATGACGTTGGCGGTCTCGGAGATGCCGCGCAGCAGCGCCTCCGCGTCGCCCTGGGCGAGCTCGCCGATCAGCGGGGCGTCGTAGCCGTCCTCCAGCAGCCACTGCCGCACGGCGAACTGGCCGAGCGGGGTCAGCCGGACGAGCCCGAAGCGGTCGGAGTCGGCGTCCTCGTCCGAGGCCTCGACGGCGGCGGCCGCCGCCTCCTCCGACTCCTCCTCCTCGAACAGCTCGGGGTCGATCGGGCGGTGCTCCAGCAGGCCGAGCTCGGCGAGGTCGCCGAGCATCGGGTCGAGCATGACCATCAGGTCGGTGATGTCGCCGAGCAGCTCCTCGTCGGGCTCCTCGCCCTCCGGGACGACCAGCAGCGCGGCGAGCACGCCCAGCGGCACGGTCTCCTGGCCGGGCTCGGCGAAGGCGGTGGTCTCGTAGAGCACCTGGAGCGCCTCGTCGAGCAGCTCGGCAGCCTCCTCGCGGGCCTCCTCGACCTCGGCGAGCCGGGCCTCGGCAGCCTCCTCGTCGGCACCCGCCTCGCCGCTCTCCTCGCCGCCCTCGGTGTCGAGGTCGAGCGAGTCCGCCTCGACGGCCAGCTCGCGGACGATCCCGGCGGCGGTCAGCCACAGCTCCAGGACGGTCTCCGCGTCCCCCTGCTCGGCGGGCTCCAGGTCGGGGCCGGGGACGGCGACGTGCGCGCCGTCAGCGGTGGTGCCGATCTCGATCAGGTCCAGGTCGCAGGCCAGCGACCAGGCCCGCATCGCCTCGACGACGTCCTCCTCCGAGACCTCCTCGCCCTCCGCCGGGTAGCCCAGCAGGCGGGCGGCGGGCTCGCGGTCCGGCTCGGTCAGGTCGCCGAACTCGTCCACCGCGCGGTGCGGGGCCGTCCAGCGGGCCAACTTCAGGGCGTGGTCGATCAGCGGCACGGCGAGCGCGGCGGCGACGAGCTCGGCCTCCGGCGCGAGCTGGATCGGCGGCACGAGGACGGCCGAGTCGTCGAGATCCTCGTCACTCTCGCCGTGGGCGGCGAACGCTCCGTAGAGGTCGGCCAGCTCGTAGTCGGCGGGCAGCAGGCCCTCGGCGGGCCCGGTCGGCGACGGGTTGTCAGAGGTGGTGCGGCGTCGTCCGGCCATGGTTACGAGCTCTCCCGGTGTGGCTGTGATCACTACGAGGGGGACCGGTCCGTGCCGGTCCATCAACTCAGCGTATCCGTCCGGCCGCGCCGATGCCCTGCCCGGCACCCGCTCGCCTGCGCCGACCACCCGGCGCCCCCGGCCCGGAAGGCTCGTGCGACCACGTATCCTTCGGATGGCCGGTCGCACACCCCGCACCGGCCTCCGGGCAACGAAGCCCACCCCACGCAACCCCGCTCCACCGGGGCTCCAGCCCCGGCCACCACCCCTGGCCCGGACCGGCCACGGTGGTGCCCGGCCACAGGAGACCCCTGCCATGGCGGACCTCTCCCCTGCCGGCTCCGGACTGTCCACAGCACAGTTCCGGGCCCGTCGGCTCTCGGAGGCCCTGCTCCCCCTGGAGCTCGCACCACGTACGCAGCTCCAGCTCGCCTCGATAAGCCGCTGGAACGCCCTGCGCGGCATCCGCGTCGGCCTGGTCGCCGCCGCGCTGCTCCTGCTCCTGATCGGCGCCAATCTGGCGACCCCGATCTACCCGCTGCTCCAGCAGCGTCTCGGGCTGACGGCCCTGGACACCACGATCCTCTTCACGGTGTACGTCTTCGCGCTCGTCCCGGTGCTGGCCGCCGTCGGGCACTGGTCGGACCACTTGGGCCGCCGGGCGATGATCCTGCCCGCCGTCGCGCTCGCCGCCAGCGGGGACGCGCTCTTCGCCACCGCCGGGAGCTTCTGGCAGCTGGCTGCCGGGCGCGCCGTCCAGGGCGTCGCCGTGGGCCTCGCCACCGGCGCGGCCGGGGCGGCGCTCGGGGATCTGCTGCCCGACCACCCGACTCTCGCCGCCAAGCTCACCCTCGCCTGTTCGGCGGGCGGCGTGGCGCTCGGCCCGGTCGTCGGGGCGTCCCTCTCGGGCGGCCCGAACCCGCTGCTGACGCCCTTCCTGATGCACGCGGTGGCCCTGCTGGCGCTCTGCGTCCCGCTGGCCCTCGTCCACCCCCGCAAGCCCGGCCGCGAGCGCCCCGTCAGCGCCCCGCCGCGCGTGACCACCCCGGCCCACCTGCGCCCCCGCCGCCTGGCCCTGCCGGCCCGGGGCCGCACCGAGTTCCTGCTCGCCGCGACGGCCGGCTTCGTCTCGTACGCGGTCTTCGGCGTCTACCTGAGCCTGGCTCCGTCGTTCTCCAGCAAGCTGCTGCACAGCAGCTCGCACATGACCGGCGCGGTGGTCGCCGCCCTGCTGCTCGGCTCCTCGGCGGCGGCCCAGCTGCTGGTGCCGCCGACCGCCGACCGGCTGGTCGTCGCGCTCGGCATGACCGGCCTGGCCACCGGCCTGGGCCTGGTCGTCACCGCCCAGTACACCGAGACGCCGGCCCTGCTCTTCATCGGCAGCGTGCTGGGCGGCGCCTGCCAGGGCGTGGCCTTCCGCTCGCTCTTCACCTCCGCCGTCGCGGCGATGGACCCGGAGCGCCGGGGCAGCGAGCTCTCCGCCCTCTGGGTCATCGTCTACCTCGGCAGCTCCCTCCCCATCGTCGCGGTCGGCGCAGCGGTCCAGCACTACGGCCTCCTCCCGGCCGTCAGCACCTTCGTCGCCCTGGCCGCCGCAGCCTGCCTCGCACTGGCCGCCGCAGTGGTCCGCCCGGGGCGCTGACCCCCCGCCGGACGCGCACGTGAAACGCCACTGCCGTGGCCCCCAGAGCGGGGGCCACGGCAGTGGCGTTTGTACGGGTACCTCAGACGTTGAAGCCGAGGGCGCGGAGCTGGTCCCGGCCGTCGTCGGTGATCTTGTCGGGGCCCCACGGCGGCATCCAGACCCAGTTGATCCGGAGGTCCTGGACGAGGCCCTCGGTGGCGGTCTTCGCCTGGTCCTCGATGACGTCGGTCAGCGGGCAGGCCGCCGAGGTGAGCGTCATGTCGATGGTGGCCACGTCGGACTCGTCGATGTGGATGCCGTAGATCAGGCCGAGGTTGACGACGTCGATGCCCAGCTCGGGGTCGACGACGTCCATCAGGGCCTCGGTCAGGTCCTCCACGGAGACGGTGCCCGCCGTGGTGCCGACGATGACCGTCGGGCCCTCGGTCGAGGCCGCCTCGGCGGGGGTCTCGGTGTCGCTCATTGGTCCAAACCCTCCAAAAGGGTGGTCAGTCGTTGATGACGGGCTGCTGGGCGAGGGCCTGGGCGGTCGCGTCCTTCCAGGCCATCCAGCTCAGCAGGGCGCACTTCACCCGGGCGGGGAACTTCGAGACCCCGGCGAACGCGATCGCGTCCTCCAGGACGTCCTCGTCGCCCTCGGCCTCGCCCTTGCTCTGCATCAGCTGCAGGAAGGCCTCCTGGACGGCCTGGGCGTCGCCCACGGTCTTCCCGACCACCAGGTCGTTCAGCACCGAGGCGCTGGCCTGGCTGATCGAGCAGCCCTGCGAGTCGTAGCTGACGTCCGCCACGACCGGCCCGTCGAGCCGCACCCGCAGGGTGATCTCGTCGCCGCAGGTCGGGTTGACGTGGTGCACCTCGACGTCGCCGTCGCGCAGACCCTTGCCGTGCGGGTTGCGGTAGTGGTCCAGGATGATGTCCTGGTACATCGAGTCGAGCTTCATCTCGGTCCTCCGTCCCCTCAGCCGAAGAAGTTGCGGACGTGCTGCAGGCCGTCGATCAGCGCATCGACGTCCGCGGGTGTCGAGTACAGGTAGAACGAGGCCCGGGTGGTCGCCGGGATGCCGTACCGCAGGCAGACCGGCCGCGCGCAGTGGTGGCCGACCCGGACGGCGATGCCCTGCTCGTCGAGCACCTGGCCGACGTCGTGCGGGTGGATGTCGCCCAGCACGAAGGAGATCGCCGCGCCTCGGTCGACGGCCGTCCGCGGACCGATGATCCGCAGGTCCTCGACCTCCTGGAGGCGGGCCATCGCGTACTCGGTGATCGTGTGCTCGTGCTCGGCGATCCGCTCCATGCCGATGTTCGACAGGTAGTCGATCGCCGCACCCAGCCCGACCGCCTGGGCGATCGGCGGGGTGCCCGCCTCGAACTTGTGCGGTGCGGGGGCGTAGGTCGAGGCACCCATGGTGACGGTCTCGATCATCTCGCCGCCGCCGAGGAACGGCGGGAGGTCCTCCAGCAGCTCCTGACGGCCCCAGAGCACGCCGATGCCCGTCGGGCCCAGCATCTTGTGGCCGGTGAAGGCGACGAAGTCGGCCTCCAGCGCCTGGACGTCCATCACCATGTGCGGGGCGGCCTGCGAGGCGTCGATCAGCACGAGCGCGCCGACCGACTGGGCCTTGCGGACGATCGCCTCGACCGGGTTGATCGTGCCCATCAGGTTGGAGACCAGCGTGAAGGAGACGATCTTCGTCTTCTCGGTGATCAGCTCGTCGATGTCGGACAGGTCGAGCCGGCCCTCGTCGGTGAGCCCGAACCACCGCAGCTTCGCGCCGGTGCGCTGCGAGAGCAGCTGCCACGGCACGATGTTGGAGTGGTGCTCCATCTCGGTGATGACGATCTCCGAGTCCGCGTCCACGCGGTACGGCTCGTCGGCCCAACCCAGCATGTTGGCCACGAGGTTGAGCGACTCCGAGGCGTTCTTGGTGAAGATCACCTCGTCCCGGCTCGGCGCGTTGATGAAGGCCGCGACCTTGTCACGGGCACCCTCGTACAGCGCCGTCGCCTCTTCGGCGAGCACGTGCACGCCACGGTGCACGTTGGCGTTGTGCCGCTCGTAGTAGCCGGTGAGGGCGTCCAGCACCTGCTGGGGCTTCTGCGAGGTGGCCGCGTTGTCCAGGTAGACCAGCGGCTTCTCGTCGTGCAGCACGCGCTGCAGGATCGGGAAGTCCTTGCGGAGGGCGTCGCCGAACTCCTGTGCGGAGGCCAGCCGTGCTTCCAGAGCCGAGCCGGAATGAGTTGTCGTCACTCGGAAGCGCCGCCCTTCACGTAAGCCTCGTAGCCCTCGTTCTCCAGCTTGTCGGCCAGCTCGGCGCCGCCGGACTCGACGATGCGACCGGCCGAGAAGACGTGGACGTAGTCGGGCTTGATGTACCGCAGGATGCGGGTGTAGTGGGTGACCAGCAGGGTGCCGACCTCGCCCGTGGAGCGGACGCGGTTGATGCCCTCGGAGACCTGGCGCAGCGCGTCGACGTCGAGGCCGGAGTCGGTCTCGTCGAGGATCGCGATCTTCGGCTTGAGGAGCTCCAGCTGGAGGATCTCGTGGCGCTTCTTCTCGCCGCCGGAGAAGCCCTCGTTCACGTTGCGCTCGGCGAACGCCGGGTCCATCTGCAGGGTGGCCATCGCCTCCTTGACCTCCTTGACCCACAGCCGCAGCTTGGGGGCCTCGCCGCGGACGGCGGTGGCGGCGGTGCGCAGGAAGTTGGAGACCGAGACGCCGGGGACCTCGACCGGGTACTGCATGGCGAGGAAGACACCGGCGCGGGCGCGCTCGTCGACGGACATCGCGAGCACGTCCTCGCCGTCCAGCAGCACCTGGCCGCTGGTGACGGTGTACTTCGGGTGGCCCGCCAGCGTGTACGCCAGGGTCGACTTGCCGGAGCCGTTGGGGCCCATGATGGCGTGCGTCTCGCCCTGCTTGACGGTCAGGTCGACGCCGCGCAGGATCTCGCGCGGGCCGCTCTCGGCCTCGACGGAGACGTGCAGGTCGCGGATTTCAAGGGTAGCCATGCTCAGGACTCCTGGTTGACGGAGACGAGCACATCGTCCCCTTCGATCTTTACGGGGTATACGGGAACCGGCCTGGTGGCGGGCAGCCCGGAGGGCTTGCCGGAGCGCAGGTCGAAGCTGGAGCCGTGCAGCCAGCACTCGATCATGCAGTCCTCGACCTCGCCCTCCGAGAGCGAGACGTTCGCGTGCGAGCAGATGTCGTTGATCGCGAACACCTCCCCCTCGGTGCGGACGAGGGCGACGGGCACACCGTTCAGCTCGACGCGCTTGGGAGTGTCCTCCGCCAGCTCGCCGACCGAACAGGCGCGGACGTAGCTCATGCGACTGCCGTTTCCAGCTCGGCGTCGATCTTCTCCAGCAGGTGCTCCTGGAGCTCCGGGACGCCGATCTGCTGGACGAGCTCGGCGAAGAAGCCACGCACCACCAGGCGGCGGGCATCGTCGGCCGGGATACCGCGGGACTGCAGGTAGAACAGCTGCTCGTCGTCGAAGCGGCCGGTCGCCGAGGCGTGGCCGGCGCCGACGATCTCGCCGGTCTCGATCTCCAGGTTCGGGATCGAGTCGACCCGGGCGCCGTCGGTGAGCACCAGGTTGCGGTTGTGCTCGTAGGTGTCGGTGCCCTCGGCGGCCGCGCGGATCAGCACGTCGCCGACCCAGACGGCGTGCGCGTCCTGGCCCTGGAGCGCGCCCTTGTAGACCACGTTCGAGCGGCAGTGCGGGGTGTCGTGGTCGATGACCAGACGGTGCTCCAGGTGCTGGCCGGCGTCCGCGAAGTACAGGCCGTAGAGCACGGCCTCGCCGCCGGGGGCGGCGTAGTTGACGCGCGGGTGCAGCCGGACGACGTCGCCGCCGAAGGTAACCACGACGGACTTGAGCGTCGCGTCCCGACCGATCAGGGCGGTCTGCTGGGCGACGTGCACCGCGTCCCGCTCCCAGTCCTGGACGGAGACGAAGGTCAGCTTCGCGCCGTCGCCGACGAGCAGCTCGACGTTGGCGGCCCGGGTGCCGGTGCCGGTGTGGTTCAGCACCACGACGGCCTCGGCGAACGGCTTGACGTCGATCACCACGTGGGCGAAGCGGACGCCGCCCTCGCCGTGCACGTCGATCCTGACCGGCTCGGTCAGCACCGCGTCCTTGGGGACGGTGACGACCAGCGCCTCCTGGAAGGAGGTGAACGCCTGCGCGGCGACCCGGTCGACCGGCTTGCCGGCCTTGCCCAGGCGCGCGTCGTCCCGGCCGACGGTCTCGGCGGTGACGCCCTCGGGCAGGCCGAGCTCGACCTTGTCCTCGCCCTGGGCGGCGGAGGCGGCGGTGCCGTCGTGCAGCCCGCCGAGGCGGTGCATCGGCGTGAACCGCCAGTCCTCCTCGCGGCCGGTCGGCACCGGGAAGTCGTTCACGTCGTACGAGGGCTTGACCGCGACGCGGGCGTCGATCGGCTGCTGCACGGTGGCCCGGCCCGTGCCGGGGCCGGCGAGCTGTGCGCCGGCACCCGCGGTGCCGACCTCGATCGAACCGGCGGTCGTGGCGCCAGGGGTGTTCTGAACTTCAGCCATGGCTGTTCGTTGTGCTCTCTTCCTCAGGAATTCCGGACGGTGGGCGGTCGGCGTGGGACGTCAGCCGACGGAGCCCTCCATCTGCAGCTCGATCAGCCGGTTCAGCTCCAGCGCGTACTCCATCGGCAGCTCGCGCGCGATCGGCTCGACGAAGCCACGGACGATCATCGCCATCGCCTCGAACTCGGTCATGCCACGGCTCATCAGGTAGAAGAGCTGGTCCTCGCTGACCTTGGAGACCGTCGCCTCGTGGCCCATCGACACGTCGTCCTCGCGGACGTCCACGTACGGGTAGGTGTCCGAGCGGGAGATGGTGTCGACCAGCAGCGCGTCGCAGAGCACGTTGGACTTCGCGCCCTTGGAGCCCTCGCCGATCTCGATCAGACCGCGGTACGAGGTGCGGCCGCCGCCTCGCGCCACCGACTTGGAGACGATGTTGGAGGAGGTGTTCGGCGCCATGTGCACCATCTTGGCGCCGGCGTCCTGGTGCTGGCCCTCGCCCGCGAAGGCGATCGACAGCGTCTCGCCCTTGGCGTGCTCGCCCATCAGGTAGACGGCCGGGTACTTCATGGTGACCTTGGAACCGATGTTGCCGTCGATCCACTCCATGGTCGCGCCCTCGTACGCCACGGCGCGCTTGGTGACCAGGTTGTAGACGTTGTTCGACCAGTTCTGGATGGTCGTGTAGCGGCAGCGGCCGCCCTTCTTGACGATGATCTCGACCACGGCGCTGTGCAGCGAGTCCGAGGAGTAGATCGGCGCGGTGCAGCCCTCGACGTAGTGAACGTAGGCGTCCTCGTCGACGATGATCAGCGTCCGCTCGAACTGGCCCATGTTCTCGGTGTTGATCCGGAAGTAGGCCTGGAGCGGGATGTCCACCTTGACGCCCGGCGGGACGTAGATGAACGAGCCGCCGGACCACACGGCGGTGTTCAGCGCGGCGAACTTGTTGTCACCGGCGGGGATGACGGTGCCGAAGTACTCCTTGAAGATCTCCGGGTACTGCTTCAGCGCGGTGTCCGTGTCGAGGAAGAGCACGCCCTGCTCCTCCAGGTCCTCACGGATCTGGTGGTAGACGACCTCGGACTCGTACTGCGCGGCGACACCGGCGACCAGGCGCTGCTTCTCCGCCTCCGGGATGCCCAGGCGGTCGTACGTCGCCTTGATGTCGGCGGGCAGGTCCTCCCAGGACTCGGCCTGCTTCTCGGTCGAGCGCACGAAGTACTTGATGTTGTCGAAGTCGATGCCGGAGAGGTCCGAGCCCCAGGTCGGCATGGGCTTCTTGCCGAACAGCTTCAGGCCCTTGAGCCGGAGGTTCAGCATCCACTCGGACTCGGACTTCTTGGACGAGATGTCCCGGACGACGTCCTCGCTGAGGCCGCGCTTGGCCACCGAACCGGCGGCGTCGGGGTCGGACCAGCCGTACTCGTACGTGCCCAGGCCCTCGAGCTCCGGGTGCGAAACGGTGTCAGTCATGCGAGGTTCCTCCGCGCGGACGCAGGTTCTGGTGGATTTGACGTACCGGCAGTCGGCGCTGCACCGGGCGCCCGGCCTGAGCCGGGAGACGATGCGGCACCGGGTGCCGGCACATAGGTGGTGCAGACCCCGTCGCCATGGGCGATCGTGGCCAGCCGTTGCACGTGGGTGCCCAGGAGCTGGGAGAAGACCTCGGTCTCCGCCTCGCAGAGCTGGGGGAACTGCTCGGCGATGTGCGCGACCGGGCAGTGGTGCTGGCAGAGCTGGGCGCCCGCCGGGGCCTTCGCCCCGGTGGCGGACGGCACTCGCCGCACAGTGGCAGCGTACCCGTCGGCACTCAGCGCCTGGGCCAGTGCCTCGGTACGGTCGCCGGCCTCGGCGCCGTCCAGACGGGTCAGGTACTTCTGCCCCTGACGGGCGAAGCGGGCCCGCGCGAAGGCCGCGACGGCCTCCTCACCGGCCTTGCCGCCGCCGACCGCCTCCGAGATCCAGCGCAGCGCGTCGGCCGCGAGCTGGTCGTACGCCTGGTAGAAGGCGTCCCGGCCGGATTCGGTGAGCGCGAAGACCTTGGCCGGACGGCCCCGGCCCCGGCTGCCGTAGACCCGCTGCTCACGGGCGTCGACCAGACCGGTCGCGAGCAGCCCGTCGAGGTGACGCCGGACGGCCGCGCTGGTCAGCCCCAGCCGTCCCGCCAGGTCGGCGGCGGACGAGGGCCCGTGGTCGAGGATCGACCGCGCGACCCGGTCCCGGGTGGCGCGGTGGCCGTCGAGGAGCACCTCGGTGGCCGTCGCGGGCACGCCGCAGTCGGGGGCCACGTCGGCCTCCGGCTGCTGGTCGAGCTCGCGCATTCTTTTCACAACACCAGTGTTGCGTAATTACTTCCACTCGGACAAGCCGTGACCCATGCCTCATTGATGTCATCAGTCACACAGGTAAGGCTTACCTGGCCTGCAGGGACGATCGACGGAGCCATCGACGGAGCCGCTGGCAGGGCCCGTGCCGCACCCTCTTAGACTCCCCGGTATGCAGAACGAACCCGCGGTCGAGATCACCGGCCTGGTGAAGCGGTACGGACCGAAGACCGCGGTCGACGGCCTCGACCTCGTCATCTCCCGAGGCGCCGTCACCGCCGTGCTCGGCCCCAACGGCGCCGGCAAGACCACCACCATCGAGGTCTGCGAGGGCTACCGCCGCCCCGACGCCGGCACCGTGCGCGTCCTCGGCCTCGACCCCGTCACCGACGCCAGGCAGTTGAAACCCCGCGTCGGTGTCATGTTGCAGTCGGGTGGTGTGTACGCCGGAGCGCGCGCCGTCGAGATGCTCCTGCACACCGCCAAGCTGCACGCCGACCCGCTGGACGTCCCCGCCCTGGTCGAGCGCCTCGGCCTCGGCTCCTGCGGCCGCACCACCTACCGCCGCCTCTCCGGCGGCCAGCAGCAGCGCCTCGCCCTCGCGATGGCCGTGGTCGGCCGCCCCGAGCTGGTCTTCCTCGACGAGCCCACCGCCGGGCTCGACCCGCAGGCCCGCCGCGCCACCTGGGAGCTCGTCCGCGACCTGCGCCGCGACGGCGTCACCGTCGTCGTCACCACCCACCACATGGACGAGGCCGAGCAGCTCGCCGACCACGTCGCCGTCGTCGACCGGGGCCGGGTCATCGCCACCGGCACCCCCGACGAGCTCTGCCGGGGCGGCGCCGAGAGCAGCCTGCACTTCACCGGCCCGGCCGGCCTCGACCTCGACTCACTCGTCAAGGTCCTGCCCGACGGCGCCACCGCCACCGAGCCCGCCCCCGGCTCGTACCGCATCGAGGCCCCCGTCGACCCGCAGCTGCTCGCCACCGTCACCAGCTGGTGCGCGGCCGCCGGGGTGATGCCGGAGAAGCTCTCGGTGCAGCGCCGCAGCCTCGAAGACGTCTTCCTCGACCTGACAGGACGGGAGCTCCGCTCGTGACCACCTACACCCCCGCCCCCGGGGCGGCGCCGGTCGGCCGGATGCTGATCGCCCAGACCGCGTTCGAGACCAGGATGCTGCTGCGCAACGGCGAACAGCTGCTGCTCACCGTCGTCATCCCGACGGTGCTGCTGGTGCTCTTCAGCCTCGTCGACGTGGTCTCGGTCGAGGGGCCCGGCAAGCGCGTCGACTTCCTCGCGCCCGGCCTGCTCGCGCTCGCCGTGATGTCCACCGCCTTCACCGGCCAGGCCATCGCCACCGGCTTCGAGCGCCGCTACGGCGTCCTGAAGCGGCTGGGCGCCAGCCCGCTGCCGCGCTGGGCGCTGCTCACCGCCAAGACCGGCTGCGTCCTGGTCACCGAGGCACTGCAGGTCGCGCTGCTCTCGGTGATCGCACTGGCCCTGGGCTGGTCGCCGCACGGCAACCCGCCGACGGTCGTGGCGCTGCTGGTGCTCGGCACCGCCGCGTTCTCCGGCCTCGGCCTGCTGATGGCGGGCACCCTGAAGGCGGAGGCCACGCTGGCTGCCGCCAACCTGGTCTTCGTCCTGCTGCTGCTGGCGGGCGGCGTGGTCGTACCGCTCTCGAAGTTCCCCGGCGCCGTCCGCTCCGCGCTCGAACTGTTGCCCGTCAGCGCGCTCTCGGACGGCCTGCGGGCCGTGCTCCAGCACGGCGCCTCGGTGCCGTGGTCCGATCTCGGCATCCTCGCCGTCTGGGCCGTACTGGGCCTCGGCGCGGCGGCCCGCTTCTTCCGCTGGGAGTGAGCGGGCCGCCGTCCGGCTCAGTGTCGGCGGGCCTGGCGACGACGGCCGAGGAAGAGCAGGCCACCGCCGACCGCGATCACGCCGGCTCCGGCCGCCGCGATGACGGGGGCGTCACTGCCGCCGCCGGTGGAGGCGAGCGACGGGCCGGTCGGCGTGGGCGTCGGGGCCGGCGTGTGGGTGACGGGCTTGCTGGGCGCGGGGGTGCTTGGCGCCGGGGTGCTGGCGGCCGGAGTGCTCGGCGCCGGAGTGCTGGGGGCCGGGGTGCTGGGCTTGGGGCTGCTGGGCACCGGGGACGGGCTCTCGCAGGGGGCGATGGTCGCGGTCTTGGTGACCGACCAGCCCTTGTCGCCCTTCGGGTCCTCGTCGGTGGCGACGAGCAGCGTCGCCTGGATGTCCTTGCTGTGTGCCTTGACGGTGAAGTCCTGCACGAAGGTCTGGCCGAACTTCTTGTGGTCCACCAGCTTCTCGCCGTCCACCGTCAGCGTGACGGTGTTGGTGAAGTCCGCGTTGTAGCTGACCAGCGACACGCTGATCTTGCTGCAGCTCACCTGCCAGGTCGGCACGTGCGCCGAGGCACTGCCCGCCAGCGCCAGTGGTGCCATCACACCCACGCCCGCCGCCAGCAGAACCCTGGCTATCCCGCGCTGCGCCGCCATATCGACCACCCTCCCGAACGACCTTGGCAGGGACGGACATTGACCCCACCACCAACCCAAGCCCCGGACTCTACCCGCCGGGGCCACCCCCTGAACCGCGGTTGACCGGAATCGCCCTCTTGACGTTCGGCACCGATCCCCTTCGTGCACTTCTGACTGCACGGACGGACCCGCCACCGGTGAGCCGCCCCGCCACAAGATCAGCTGTAAGCCCACCTAGGATGGCCTGGTGCGTACCCCCTCCTCCCTCCTCGCCGACCGCTGGCAGCCGTCCGCCGTGCTCGTCCGACGCGCCGCGCTCGCCGCGCTGGTGATGAGCGTGGTCATCGTGGTCACCGGCGGCGCCGTCCGGCTCACCGCCTCCGGGCTCGGCTGCACCACCTGGCCGCGCTGCACCGGCGAGAGTCTGACGCCGACGCCCGCCATGGGCATCAACGGCATCATCGAGTTCACCAACCGGATGCTGACGTACGTGCTGTGCGCGGCGATCGCCTGGGCGACGCTGGCGGCCCGCTGCCACCGGCCGTGGAGGCGCAGCCTCACGAAGCTCGGCTGGTGGCAGTTCTGGCTGGTGATGAGCAACGCCGTGCTGGGCGGCATCACCGTGCTGACCGGCCTCAACCCGTACACCGTCGCGCTGCACCTGATCGCCGCGATGGGCCTGGTCTGGGTCGCGCTGCTGATGTGGGAGCGCAGCAAGGAGGGTGACGGCGCGCCGGTGCAGTCGGTCGGCGTGCCGATCGTCCAGCTCAGCCGGCTGCTGGTGGTCGTCATCGGCCTGCTGGTCGCCGCCGGGACGCTGGTGACCGGGGCAGGTCACCACCCGGGCTCGCCGGGCAAGGACGGCAAGCCCGTGCCGCGCATCCCGATCGACTACGACCGGCTGGCCCAGGTGCACGCGGACCTGGCCTTCCTCTCCTTCGGCGTGGTGCTCGCGGCGGTCTTCGTCTTCGCCGCCGTCAAGGCCCCGCCCGCCGCGCGGGCCCGCACGCGGGAGCTGTTCGTCCTGCTGCTGGCCCAGGGCCTGCTGGGCTTCGTCCAGTACTTCACGGACGTCCCCGAGATCCTGGTCGGCGTCCACATGTTCGGCGCGACACTGGTCTGGATCGCCGCCCTGCGCATCCCGCTCGCGCTGCGCACCCGCCCGGCCGAGCCCGCCGTGACCGTACCGGCGCAGGCCCTGCAGAGCGCCTGACACCCCGCGCGGAGATACGGAAGAGGGGCCCCGGTCGGGGCCCCTCTTCCGTATCTGCGTATCCGGTCAGCCGCCGAGCTGGATGCCGGCCATCCGCTTCCACTCGTACGCGCTGGTCTTCACCTTGAGGCCGAGCTCGCCCTCGAAGGAGTCGTGCAGCGTCAGGCCCGCGAGCTCGGCGGCGCGCTTGCCGACGGCGTAGGACGGGGCGACCTGGTCGCCCCAGGAGCCGTCCGCCCCGACCATGACGATCCGGGTGGCGACGGCGCCGACGTACTCGACGACGCCGTCGGCGCTGCCGCCGTGCTGCTTGGCGAAGCTCTCGATGTGCTTGGCAATGCGCTTGGCGCGGCGCTCGGCCCGAGCGTCCGGCGCGGCGGCGGTGGTGGTGGCGGTCATGCCCCGCATGCTACCGACCGGTAGCGCGGCTGGCGACGGCAGCGCCGTGTGCGGCGGGCCACACACCGCCCTCGCGGCGGCACCGGCCATAGACTCGGAGCGTGACATTCAAGGGCTGGCCCGACGCCGCACTGGACTTCTACGAGGGCCTGGAGGCCGACAACTCCAAGGCCTACTGGACGGCCCACAAGGCCGTCTACGACGAGGCCGTACTCGCGCCGATGGCCGATCTGCTCGACCGGCTGGAGCCGGAGTTCGGGCCCGGCAAGATCTTCCGGCCGAACCGGGACGTCCGCTTCAGCGCGGACAAGTCGCCGTACAAGACGCACATCGGCGGGTACCTGGCGGCCGGTGGCTACATCCAGCTCTCCGCCGACGGCCTCGCCTGCGGCAACGGCCTGTACCAGCTCGCCCCGGACCAGCTGACCCGCTACCGGGCGGCCGTCGCCGAGGACGTCTCCGGCGCCGAGCTGGAGCGGGTGATCGCCGCTGTCCGCGCCGAGGGGCCGAGCGTGGTCGGCCGGGACGCCCTCAAGACCGCCCCGCGCGGCTACCCGAAGGACCACCCCCGGATCGAGCTGCTCCGCAACAAGGGGCTGATCGCCTGGCAGGAGTGGGAGCCGGCCAAGTGGCTCGGCACCCCGGCGGCCGCCGACCGGATCGCCGCCTTCCTACGCAGCTCCGTCCCCCTCAAGGACTGGCTGGACGGGCACGTCGGCCCGAGCGAGCTACCACCCCGGTAACCCGGGAGACGCAGAAGGCCCCCGCCGAAGCGGGGGCCTTCCGGCGAGCCGGCGAGCGGGGGCTACTTCACGAACGGGTCCACCGCGACGACGACGAAGAGCAGCGTCAGGTAGGTGATCGACCAGTGGAAGAGCCGCATCTCCTTGAGCTTGGCACCCACCATCCCGGCCTTGGCACGGCCGTGCAGGGCGTGCGCCTCCTTGAGCCAGAAGCCGCCGAGCAGCACCGCCGAGACGGGGTACAGCCAGCTGGTGTGCGCAAGCGGCCACAGGGCCAGCGAGACTGCGACCATCACCCAGGAGTACGCGATGATCTGGCGGGCCACGACCAGGTTGCCCTTGACCACCGGGAGCATCGGCACGCCGGCCTTCGCGTAGTCCTCGCGGACCTTCATCGAGAGCACCCAGGTGTGCGGCGGAGTCCAGAAGAAGATGACCAGGAAGAGCACCAGCGCGGACCAGGACACCGAGTCGGTGACGGCGGCCCAGCCGACGAAGACCGGCATGCAGCCGGCGATGCCGCCCCAGACGATGTTCTGCGCGGTGCGGCGCTTCAGGCCCAGCGTGTAGACGAAGATGTAGAAGAGGAGCGCGGTCAGCGCCAGGCCGGAGGCCAGCCAGTTGACCAGCAGTCCGAGCCAGAGCGTCGAGATGACGCCCAGCGAGATGCCGAAGACCAGCGCCTCGCGCGGCGACACCATGCCGGTGACCAGCGGGCGGCGCTCGGTGCGGGACATCACCGCGTCGATGTCGCGGTCGATGTACATGTTGAGGGCGTTGGCGCCGCCGGCCGACATGAACCCGCCGACGACCACCCAGAGCACCAGCAGCGGGTCGGGCACACCCTGCTTGGCCAGGAACATCACCGGCACGGTGGTGATCAGCAGCAGCTCGATGATCCGAGGCTTGGTCAGTGCGACGAATGCCCCGACACGGGCCCCGAACGGCCGGTGCGCAGGGGTCGTCCCGGTCACCCCGACAGGG
This sequence comes from Kitasatospora sp. McL0602, assembly GCF_052076145.1. NCBI lineage: Bacteria > Bacillati > Actinomycetota > Actinomycetes > Kitasatosporales > Streptomycetaceae > Kitasatospora > Kitasatospora sp. McL0602. The sequence goes on from NZ_CP197246.1 coordinate 1,794,522, forward strand.
CGGGATTCGACGGCGGTCACGAACACCCCAACTCAAGATGAATCTTCACAGGCGTTACCGGGGCAACTGCATCCCGGGATGTTCGCGCTGCGCGTACCACGCCACCTTAGACGCTCCATATCTCCCGACCGGCCTCGGGGTACCTCGGCGAGGCGGAACGCACACCGCCGGGTGAACCGGGCCAAACCCCTCCTTACCCCGTCTCGCTCCTCGGACGCGCAAAACCGGGCGATCCGGGTCAGGGTAGGACAGGGAACCTGCCACAGTCCTCGGGAATCCAGGCCCGCCGGGGACTGGGGGTGCTGACGCGCGGGGCAGCCGCCCCTAGGGCGGTAGGCTCGCACTGAGAAGCGGGATCAACCCTCCGTGACCGGCACCAACCCTTGCGTCTGGTCCACAGCGACGTGGCAGACCCGGTCCCTCACGGGGTCACTCTTCACTACGGAAGGAGCCCTGAGACAGGGTGAGCACCACGCCGACGAACGTATTCGAGTGGACCGAGCTGGACCAGCGGACGGTGGACACCGCGCGTGTCCTGGCCATGGACGCAGTCCAGAAGGTCGGCAACGGACACCCCGGGACGGCCATGTCGCTGGCCCCCGCGGCTTACGTCATCTTCCAGCGCTTCCTGCGGCACGACCCGACCGATCCCTCCTGGGTCGGCCGCGACCGTTTCGTGCTCTCCCCCGGGCACACCTCGCTGACCCTCTACACCCAGCTCTACCTCTCCGGCTACGGTCTGTCACTGGACGACCTCAAGGCCTTCCGGGTCGCGGGCAGCCGCACCCCGGGCCACCCTGAGCACGGCCACACCGCCGGCGTCGAGACCACCACCGGCCCGCTCGGTCAGGGCATCGCCAACGCGGTGGGCATGGCGATGGCCGCCCGCTACGAGCGCGGCCTCTTCGACCCCGAGGCCCCGGCGGGCGAGTCGCCCTTCGACCACACCATCTGGGCGATCGTCTCCGACGGCGACCTGGAGGAGGGCATCTCCGCCGAGGCGTCCTCGCTGGCCGGCCACCAGAAGCTCGGCAACCTGGTCGCGCTGTACGACGACAACCACATCTCGATCGAGGGCGACACCGAGACCGCCTTCTCCGAGGACGTGCTCGCACGCTACGAGGCGTACGGCTGGCACGTGCAGCGGGTCACCCCGAAGGCCGACGGCGACATCGACGTGCACGCCCTGGCCACCGCGCTGGCGGCGGCGAAGGCGGAGACCACCCGCCCGTCGATGATCGCGATGCGCACCATCATCGCCTGGCCCGCGCCGAACGCGCAGGACACCGCGAAGGCGCACGGCTCCGCGCTCGGCGACGCCGAGATCGCGGCGACCAAGAAGGTCCTCGGCTTCTCGCCGGAGAAGACCTTCGAGGTCACCGACTCGGTGATCGAGCACGCCCGCAAGGTCGTGCAGCGTGGCAAGGCCACCCGCACCGAGTGGGAGAAGGGCTTCCACGCCTGGCGCGCCGCCAACGCGGAGCTCGCCGCGCGGTTCGACCGCATCCAGATCGGCGAGCTGCCGGACGGCTGGGAGAAGGCCGTCCCCTCCTTCCCCGCCGGCAAGGAGGTCGCGACCCGCAAGGCGTCCGGCGACACCCTCAAGGCGCTCGGCGCGGTGATCCCGGAGCTGTGGGGCGGCTCGGCCGACCTCGCGGAGTCGAACCTCACCACGATCGACGAGGACAGCTCCTTCCTCCCCGAGGGCAACCCGCTGAAGAGCGCCAGCCCGTACGGCCGGACGATCCACTTCGGCATCCGCGAGCACGCCATGGGCTCCACCATGAACGGCATCGCGCTGCACGGGCGGACCCGCGTCTTCGGCGGCACCTTCCTGGTCTTCGCCGACTACATGCGCCCGGCCGTCCGGCTCGCCGCGCTGATGAAGCTGCCGGTCACCTACGTGTGGACGCACGACTCGATCGGCCTCGGCGAGGACGGCCCGACGCACCAGCCGGTCGAGCACCTGGCCTCGCTGCGCGCCATCCCGGGCCTGGCGATGGTCCGCCCGGCCGACGCCAACGAGACGGCCGTCGCCTGGCGCACCGTCATCGAGCGGCAGACCAGCCACCCCGGCCCGGTCGGCCTGGCGCTGACCCGGCAGAACGTGCCCACCTGGGACCGCGAGGTCTTCGGCTCCGCCGAGGGCACCGCGAAGGGCGGCTACGTGCTGGCCGAGGCGTCCAGCAGCGCCCCCAAGGTGATCCTGATCGGCACCGGCTCCGAGGTGCAGCTGGCCATGACGGCCCGCGAGGCGCTGGAGGCCGAGGGCATCCCGACCCGCGTCGTCTCGATGCCGTCGATCGAGTGGTTCAACGAGCAGGACCAGGCGTACCGCGACAGCGTGCTGCCGCCGAACGTCCGGGCCCGGGTCTCGGTCGAGGCGGGCATCGCCCAGGGCTGGCGCGAGCTGGTCGGCGACGCCGGTCGGATCATCAGCCTGGAGCACTTCGGTGCCTCCGCCGACTACAAGGTGCTCTTCGCGGAGTTCGGCCTGACCGCCGAGGCCGTGGCGAACGCCGCCCGCGCCTCGCTGCGCACGGTCGAGGCCGTCTCCCGCTAAGTACCACCTGGGCCGCGTACCTGACCGCACCTCAGGTACGCGGCCCGTCTGACGATCACCACAGATGGACGAAGAAGAGGATGAGCACCATGACTGACGCACTGAAGCGCCTCAGCGACGAAGGCGTGGCGATCTGGCTGGACGACCTCAGCCGTGACCGGCTCAACAGCGGCAACCTCGCCGAGCTGGTGCAGAGCAAGCACGTGGTCGGCGTCACCACCAACCCCACCATCTTCCAGAAGGCCATCGGCGGCGGCAGTGCCGCGTACGAGAGCCAGCTGCGCGACCTCGCCGTCCGCAAGGTCACCACCGACGAGGCGATCCGCATGATCACCACCTCGGACGTGCGCGACGCGGCCGACGTGCTGCGCCCGGTCTACGACGCCTCCAACGGCCGCGACGGCCGGGTCTCCATCGAGGTCGACCCGCGCCTGGCGCACGAGACCGAGCCGACGGTGGCCGAGGCCAAGCAGCTGTGGTGGCTGGTCGACCGCCCGAACGTGTTCATCAAGATCCCCGCCACCAAGGCCGGTCTGCCCGCGATCTCCCAGGTGCTCGGCCGGGGCATCAGCGTCAACGTCACGCTGATCTTCTCGCTGGAGCGCTACCGCGCCGTCATCGACGCCTACCTGACCGGCCTGGAGCAGGCCAAGGCCGCCGGCTTCGACCTCTCGCAGATCGAGTCCGTCGCCTCCTTCTTCGTCTCCCGCGTGGACACCGAGATCGACAAGCGCCTCGACAAGATCGGCGGCGACGCCAAGAACCTGCGCTCCAAGTCCGCGCTCGCCAACGCCCGCCTCGCCTACCAGGCGTACGAGGAGGTGTTCGGCTCCGTCGACGGCCGCCGCAGCGGCTCCGACCGCTGGACGGCGCTGGAGTCGGCCGGTGCCAAGCCGCAGCGCCCGCTCTGGGCCTCGACCGGCGTCAAGGACCCGGCCCTGCCGGACACCCTCTACGTCACCGAGCTGGTCGCCCCGGGCACCGTCAACACCATGCCGGAGGCCACCCTGGACGCCACCGGTGACCACGGCGTCGTCACCGGCGACACCATCACCCCGAACTACGCCGACGCCAAGTCCGTGATGGACGCCATCGCCGCCGCCGGGGTCGACTACGACGACGTCGTCCAGGTGCTGGAGGACGAGGGCGTCGAGAAGTTCGAGCAGTCCTGGATCGAGCTGCTGGACACCGTCACGGCCTCGCTCGCCGCCTTCGCCGCCGAGAAGTAACCCCTGCTCTCACTACTGCGCCTCATCTTGAAAACAACGGAGCCCACCCGGTGAGCAACGACTACCCCGAGGTAGAGCAGGGAGAACCCCCGCTCGCACCCGTCAACCCGCTGCGCGACCCGGCCGACCGCAGGCTGCCGCGCATCGCGGGCCCGTCCGGTCTGGTCATCTTCGGCGTCACGGGTGACCTGTCGCGCAAGAAGCTGATGCCGGCCATCTACGACCTGGCCAACCGCGGCCTGCTGCCGCCGGGCTTCTCGCTCGTCGGCTTCGCCCGCCGCGAGTGGGAGGACGAGGACTTCGCCAAGGAGGTCCACGACGCGGTCAAGGACCACGCCCGCACCCCCTTCCGCGAGGAGGTCTGGGAGCAGCTGGCGAAGGGCATGCGCTTCGTCCAGGGCACCTTCGACGACGACGACGCCTTCGAGCGGCTGCGCAAGACCATAGAGGATCTCGACGAGGCGCAGGGCACCGGCGGCAACTTCGCCTTCTACCTGTCCGTCCCGCCGAAGTCCTTCCCGATCGTCGTTCAGCAGCTCAAGAAGCACGGCCTGGCCGACCCGCCGAAGAACTCCTGGCGCCGCGCGGTGATCGAGAAGCCGTTCGGTCACGACCTGGAGAGTGCCCAGGAGCTGAACCGGATCGTCCACGAGGTCTTCCCCCGTGACGAGGTCTTCCGGATCGACCACTACCTGGGCAAGGAGACCGTCCAGAACATCCTGGCGCTCCGCTTCGCCAACACCATGTTCGAGCCGATCTGGAACCGGTCGTACGTCGACCACGTGCAGATCACCATGGCCGAGGACATCGGGATCGGCGGCCGGGCCGGGTACTACGACGGCATCGGCGCCGCCCGGGACGTCATCCAGAACCACCTGATCCAGCTGATGGCGCTCACCGCCATCGAGGAGCCCGCCTCCTTCCACCCCAAGGCGCTGGTCGCCGAGAAGCTGAAGGTGCTCAGCGCCGTCCGGCTCCCCGACGACCTGGGCAAGCACACCGTGCGCGGCCAGTACGCCGCCGGGTGGCAGGGCGGCGAGGAGGTCGTCGGGTACCTGGACGAGGACGGCATCGACCCGAACTCCAAGACCGACACCTACGCGGCCATCAAGCTGGAGATCAACAACCGCCGCTGGGCGGGCGTCCCGTTCTACCTGCGGACGGGCAAGCGCCTGGGCCGCCGGGTGACCGAGATCGCGGTGGTCTTCCAGCGCGCGCCGTACCTGCCGTTCGACTCCTACGCCACCGAGGAGCTGGGGCAGAACGCCCTGGTCATCCGGGTGCAGCCGGACGAGGGCGTCACCGTGCGGTTCGGCTCCAAGGTGCCGGGCACCTCCTTCGAGGTCCGCGACGTGACGATGGACTTCGCCTACGGCGAGTCGTTCACCGAGTCCAGCCCGGAGGCGTACGAGCGGCTCATCCTGGACGTGCTGCTCGGCGACGCGAACCTGTTCCCGCGTCACCAGGAGGTCGAGCTCTCCTGGGAGATCCTCGACCCGATCGAGAAGTACTGGGACACCCACGGCAAGCCCGCCCAGTACCCCTCGGGGACCTGGGGGCCCGCCGAGGCGGACGAGATGCTCGCACGAGACGGCAGGAGCTGGCGCCGGCCATGAAGATCGACCTGATGAACACCACGTCCAGCAAGATCAACGCTGCCCTGATGGACGCCCGGCGGGGCAGCGGCGCGACCGCCGCCGGCATGGTGCTCACGCTCGTCATCGTCACCGACGAGGGCAGCGCGTACGACGCCCTCAAGGCGGCCAACGACGCCTCCCGCGAGCACCCCTCGCGCACCCTCGCCGTGATCAAGCGGGCCGGGCGTTCGCCCCGGGCCCGCGCCGAGACGCGGCTGGACGCCGAGATCCTGGTCGGCTCCGACGCCGGGTCCGGCGAGACCGTCATCCTCCGGATGCACGGCGAGCTGGCCGCGCACGCCCAGTCGGTCGTGCTGCCGCTGCTGCTGCCCGACGCCCCCGTGGTCGTCTGGTGGCCGGAGAACGCCCCGCAGCACCCTGCGCAGGACCCGCTGGGCGCGCTCGCCCAGCGCAGGATCACCGACGCCGTCACGGCGGAGTCCCCCGTCGGGCAGCTCGCCCAGCGGGCCGCCAGCTACACCCCCGGCGACACCGACCTGGCCTGGACCCGGATCACCGGCTGGCGCTCGATGCTGGCCGCAGCCCTGGACCAGCACCCCGTCAAGATCACCTCCGCGGTGGTCGAGGGCGAGTCGTACAACCCCAGTGTCGAGCTGCTCGGCCTGTGGCTGACGACCCGCCTGCGGGTCCCGGTCGAGCGGGTGGTCACCGCAGGCCCCGGCATCACCTCGGTGACGCTGCGGGCCAAGGACGGCGCCATCACCCTGGACCGCCCCGACGGGCTCATGGGGACGCTGTCGATGCCGGGGGCCCCGGACCGTCAGGTCGCCCTCAAGCGGCGGGAGACCTCGGAGCTCATCGCCGAGGAGCTGCGCCGCCTGGACCCGGACGACATCTACTCGGCCGCCGTCCGCACGCCGGTCGAGCGCCTGCGCGAGCCGGCCGTGGCCGCGGCGGAGCCCGAGGCCCAGCCCGTGGTGGTCGAGGCGGCCGTGGCCGCACCGACCCGGGTGACGGCCAAGGTGCCTGCCGCCAAGGCACCGGCCAAGGCGGCTCCGGCGAAGAAGGCGGTGTCGGCTGCCAAGAAGGCGGTGGCCAAGAAGGCCGCGCCGCGCAAGCGGAGCGGTTCATGACCGCGGCCACCCCGCAGCTGGTCGTCCACCGCGACAAGGAACTGATGGCCCAGGCGGCTGCCGCCCGGCTCATCACCCGGATCGTGGACGCCCAGGCCGCTCGTGGCACCGCTTCGGTGGTGCTCACGGGCGGGCGCAACGGCAACGCGCTGCTCGCCGCGATCGCCGCCTCCCCGGCACGCGACGCGGTCGACTGGGCCCGGCTCGACCTCTGGTGGGGCGACGAGCGCTTCGTCGGCTCCGACGACCCCGAGCGCAACGCCGTCCAGGCCCACCACGAGCTGCTGCACGCCGTACCGGTCGACCCGGCCCGGGTGCACCCGATGCCCGCCTCCGACGGCATCGACGGCTCCGACGTGGAGGCCGCCGCAGCCCGGTACGCGGTGGAGCTCGCCAAGGCCGCCCAGCCCGGTGACCGCGCCGGTGTCCCGACCTTCGACGTGCTGCTGCTCGGCGTCGGCCCCGACACCCACGTCGCCTCGCTCTTCCCGGAACACCCGGGAGTCCGCGAGACCGAACGCACCGTCATCGGCGTCCGGGGCGCCCCCAAGCCGCCCCCCACCCGGATCTCCCTCACCCTGCCCGCCATCCGCTCGGCCCGCGAGGTCTGGCTGCTGGCAGCAGGCGAGGACAAGGCCGACGCCGTGGCCCTGGCTCTCAGCGGCCCCGGCGAGATCCAGGCCCCCGCCTCCGGCGCCCACGGCCTGAGCCGCACCCTGTGGCTCCTGGACCGAGCAGCAGCCGCCAAGATCCCGGCCCAGCTCTACCCCCCGGCATCCGCGTAACCGGTTGACGAGCAGCGGCGCGAGGAACTTCACCGTTCCCCGCGCCGCTGTCTTTGGTACAACTCTCCTGTGGGGAACACGAACAGCATCAGCGGTGGCGAGTTCGGGGTGGTCATCCAAGCCGGCACGGTCAACCTGGCGAAGCGGCAGGTGCTGCCCTCCGGCCTGCCGCCACGGTCGGTCTTCGTCGGCCGCGAGCAGCAACTCACCGAACTGGCCGAAGCCCTGGCCGCCGACGGCGAGCTGGTCACGGTCTCGGCCCTCTCCGGCCTGGGCGGCGTCGGCAAGACCGCGCTGGCGGTCGAGGCCGCGTACCGGGTGAAGGACCGCTTCCCCGGCGGCGTCCTCTTCATCGACCTGCGGGGGTACGACAGCTCCCGGCTCTCCCCCGAGCAGGCCCTCGACACCCTGCTGCACGCCCTCGGCGAGGAGGTGCCCCCGGGTCTGGTCGCCAAGGAGCACCTGTACCGCTCCCGCCTCGCCGCCCTCCCCGACCCCCTCCTCCTGGTCGCCGACAACGCCTCCGCCGCCGACCAGATCACCCCGCTGCTGCCCGGCGACCCGCGCCACCGCGTCCTGGTGACGAGCCGTCACACCCTGGCCGACCGGACGCTCACGCCGCGCCACCTCAGCATCGACGTCCTGACCGAGCCCGAAGCGGTGGCCCTGCTCACCGAACTCGCCGGCCCCGACCCCGCGTACGCCGAACTGGCCCGCCTCTGCGGCCGCCTGCCGCTGGCCCTGCGGATCGCCGCCGCGCTGCTCACCGACCGCTCCCCCGCCGAGCTCGTCGCCGATCTCACCGACGCCCGCGAACGCCTCACCGAGCTCGACTTCGGCTCCGACTTCGCGATCCGGGCGACCTTCGACCTCTCGTACCGGCACCTCACCCTCGAGGAGGCCCGGCTCTTCGCCCTGCTCGCCCTCAACCCGGGCCCGGACATCGGCCTCCCGGCCGCCACCGTCCTCGCCGACCGCACGGAACGCCAGACCGCCCGCCTCCTGCGCAGCCTCACCCGCGCCCACCTGGTCACCCGCTCCGGCGACCGCTACAGCTTCCACGACCTGGTCCGGCTCTACGCGGCGGACTGCGAGGTCGAGGACGCGGCCGACGCCCAGCAGCGGGTCGTCAGCTACTACATCGACACGGCGGCGGAGATCCAGGCCGCGCGACTGCCCGGTCTACAGGGTCGACAGGCCTCGCAGTGGCTGAGCGCCGAGCTTCGGAACGTCTCCGAGGCTTGGAAGATCACCGACCCGCTGGCGGACCGGGGTGCCCTGCTGGCGGACGCCACGAACCGGGTCGCCATGGAGAGCGTGGTCAACATGGCCTGGGTGGCTGTACGAGTCGCCCTGATCAGAGCAGGTGGGGCGGAGGCCGCCCTCGACGGACTGATCTCGATCCTGAGCCAGCTGGACGGTGCGCTCGTGGCCCTTCCTCCCGGCGCCCACCGGCAAGCGGTGAGCGAGGCGATCAGCCACACCGTCGCCGTGTGCCGACTCGCCAGGGAGATCCAGCAGGCGCCACCGGGTGAGGCGGAGCGGCTGCTCGGAGCCGCGGTCGGTCCTCTGACGAGCCTGCTCACCGGCTGCCGACGGATCGGCGAGCCGAACCTGGTGGGAGAGATGCTGCTCACGCTGGGCCTGGTCCGTTCACGCCTGGGGCAGCCCGAGCAGGCCACGGCCGATCTGACCACGTCGATCGCCGCCTTCGACAGCGTGGCCAGCGAGAAGGCGGCCACGGTCCGCATCCACCTCGCCGAGCTCATGACGAAGGGCGCCACCGAAAGTCGGTGACGCCCTCGGGCCCGGCCCAGCTCAGATCTCGCCGCGCAGCTTCGCCAGCGCCTCGGCGAGGATCGCCTCGCCGTCCGCGTCGGTCCGCCGCTCGCGGACGTACGCGAGGTGGGTCTTGTACGGCTCGTTGCGGGACGGCGCGGGCGGGTTGTGCTCGTCCTGCCCTGCCGGGAAGCCGCAGCGGGGGCAGTCCCAGGTGTCCGGGATGACGGCCTCGGCTGCGAAGCTGGGGCGCGTCTCGTGCTTGTTCGCGCACCAGAAGGTGATCCGGTTGCGGGGGGCGGATTCGCCGCGCTCCGCCTCGCCCATCGGGCCGGCGCCGACTCTGCTGCCACGAATGGCGTTGCCACTTCCCACGGTCTGACTCCCTGCGTGCTGGTGCGATGCGATCTCGGCCGGTGCCCGCGCCCCGAGGTGGGCTGCCCGTATCCGTGCCCCGCGGGGGCGGCGGCTTGAATCCACTGCCGCCCGGCCGCAGCCTGCGGACGGTGGCGAAGTTGTCTTAGTGTAAGCAGCAGTTAAGGATCTGTCCCCACCGCCTCCGACACTGAGGCTCACTCAGGATAGACGGCCCGACGACGCACCGTCAGATCGGCCGACAAGCACGCGACCGCGAGCGTCAGCTCTTGTACTTGAGCACCAGGCCGAGCACCACGATGCAGGCGAACCAGCCGAGGCCCACGACGATGGTGATGCGGTCGAGGTTGCGCTCGGCCACCGCGGAGCCGCCACCGGCGGACATCGAGCCACCGCCGAACATGTCGGAAAGGCCGCCGCCCTTCCCCTTGTGCAGCAGCACCAGGATGACCATCAGAAGACTGAAGATGATCAGGGCAATCGAGAACCCGAGAACCACGGCGGGACCAACTCTCTCGTATCTTCGGCGAAGGGGCCGGGCCGCCACTGCGGTCCGGCCCCAAAGCCTACGTTGCTGCGGCGGCGTTAGCCTACTGCCTGGTCACGGTACCGCACGATCTTGACGAACTCGTCGGCGTCGAGAGCGGCACCGCCGATCAGGGCACCGTCCACGTCGGGCTTGGCCATCAGGCCGGCCGCGCTGGCCGCCTTCACCGAACCGCCGTACAGGACGCGGACCTTCTCGGCCAGCTCGGCCGAGTACAGCTCCGCCAGCCGGACCCGGATCGCCGCGCAGACCTCCTGCGCGTCCTCCGGGGTGGCCACCTCGCCGGTGCCGATGGCCCAGACCGGCTCGTACGCAACGACGATCTGCTCGGCGTCGGTGGCGGACACGCCTTCGAGGGCGCCGTCCAGCTGGGTCAGCGTGTAGGCGACGTGGGTGCCGGCCTTGCGGATCTCCAGCGGCTCGCCGATGCAGAGGATCGGGACGATGCCGTTGCGGTAGGCGGCCTTGACCTTGGCGTTGACGATCTCCTCGTTCTCGCCGTGGTACTGGCGGCGCTCCGAGTGGCCGATGGCCACGTAGGTGCACTTCAGCTTGGCGAGCATCGGGCCGGAGATCTCACCGGTGTAGGCACCGGAGTCGTGCGCCGAGATGTCCTGGGCGCCGTACTTGATCTTCAGCTTGTCGCCGTCGACCAGCGTCTGCACCGACCGCAGGTCGGTGAACGGCGGCAGGACGGCGACCTCGACGGCCGCGTAGTCCTTGTCGGCGAGCGCGAACGCGAGCTTCTGGGTGTGGGCGATGGCCTCGAGGTGGTTGAGGTTCATCTTCCAGTTGCCCGCCATCAGCGGGGTGCGGTCACTCATGTGTTCAGCCTTCCAGGGCGGCGAGACCGGGGAGCGTCTTGCCCTCCAGGTACTCGAGGCTCGCGCCACCGCCGGTCGAGATGTGTCCGAACTTCGTCTCGTCGAAGCCCAGGATGCGGACGGCCGCGGCGGAGTCCCCGCCGCCGACCACGGTGAACGCGTCGCTCGCCAGCAGTGCGGCCGCGACGGCCTTGGTGCCCTCGGCGAAGGTCGGGTGCTCGAAGACACCGACCGGGCCGTTCCAGAACACGGTCTTCGCGTCGGCCAGCTTCGCGGCGAAGAGCTCGCGGGTCTTCGGGCCGATGTCCAGGCCCTCCTTGTCCGCGGGGATCTCGTCCGCGGCGACGACCTCGAAGTCCGGCACGGGGGCGTGCGTCTTGGTGTCCGGGAAGAACGCGGAGATCGAGACGTCGACCGGGAGCACGAACTCGACGCCGTTGGCCTTGCCCCGCTCCAGGTACTCCAGGACGGTCGGGATCTGGTCCTTCTGCAGCAGCGAGATGCCGACCTCGTGGCCCAGCGCCGCGAGGAAGGTGTACGCCATGCCGCCGCCGATCAGGATGCGGTCGGCCTTGCCCAGCAGGTTGTCGATCACGCCGACCTTGTCGGAGACCTTGGAGCCGCCGAGCACGACGACGTACGGGCGCTCGACCTCCTCGGTGAGGCGCTTGAGCACGCCGACCTCGGTGGCGATCAGGTCGCCGACGGCGTGCGGCAGGCGGGCCGGCAGGTCGAAGACCGAGGCGTGCTTGCGGTGCACCGCGCCGAAGCCGTCGCCCACGTAGAGGTCGGCCAGCTCGGCCAGCTGGTCGGCGAAGGCGCCGCGCTCGGCGTCGTCCTTGGCCGTCTCGCCCGCATTGAAGCGCAGGTTCTCCAGCAGCGTGACCTCGCCGTTCGCCAGGGCGGCGACGGTGGCCTTCGCGCTCTCGCCCACGGTGTCGGTCGCGAAGGCGACGGACGTGCCGAGGATCTCGCCGAGGCGGCCGGCGACGGGGGCGAGCGAGTACTGCGGGTCGGGCGCACCCTTGGGGCGGCCCAAGTGGGAGGCGACGATCACCTTGGCACCGGCCTGCACCAGCTTGGCGATGGTCGGCGCGACGGCGCGGATGCGGCCGTCGTCGGTGATCCGGCCGTCCGAGAGCGGCACGTTGAGGTCGGCGCGGACGAACACGCGGCGGCCGGCGACGTCGAGGTCTTCGATGGTCTTCACGGTCTTCGAGTCTCCTGGGGAGAAGGTGGCACGAGGCAGCGGCACGGCACTGGGCCGCCGGGCAGAGAGGTGAGGGAGCGCAGAGCAAGGGCCCGGACGGCTGTGTGAATAGCCTTCCGGGCCCTCCCTCTCACATCACGTCAGCTTCCGCTGCGTCAGAGCTGGCCACCGACGAGCGAGGTCAGGTTGACGAGGCGGTTGGAGTAGCCCCACTCATTGTCGTACCAGCCGAAGACCTTGACCTGGTTGCCCTGGACCATGGTCATCAGGGAGTCGAAGATCGTGGAGAACGGCGAGTTCACGATGTCGGAGGAGACGATCGGGTCCTCGGTGTACTCGAGGATGCCCTTGAGGGAGCCCTCGGACGCCTTCTGGAAGGCCGCGTTGACCTCCTCGACGGTGACCTCGCGCTCCAGCGTGACGACCAGGTCGGTGATCGAACCGGTCGGGACGGGGACGCGCAGCGAGGTGCCGTCCAGCTTGCCCTTCAGCTCCGGCAGGACCAGCGCGGTGGCCTTGGCGGCACCCGTCGAGGTCGGGATGATGTTGAGCGAGGCGGCGCGGGCGCGACGCAGGTCCTTGTGCGGGAAGTCCAGCGTGACCTGGTCGTTGGTGAACGCGTGCACCGTGGTCATCAGACCCTTGACGATGCCGAAGTTCTCGAGCAGCACCTTCGCCAGCGGCGCCACGCAGTTGGTGGTGCAGGAGGCGTTGGAGATGATGTCGTGCTTGGCGGCGTCGTACTTCTCGTCGTTGACGCCCATCACGATGGTGACGTCCTCGTCGGTGGCGGGCGCCGAGATGATGACCTTCTTCGCACCGGCGACGAGGTGCTTCTTTGCCGCCTCGGCCTTCGTGAAGATGCCGGTGGACTCGATGACGACGTCCGCGCCGAGCTCGGCCCAGGGAAGGTTGGCCGGGTCACGCTCCGCGACGACCTTGAAGGTGTGGCCGTCGACGGTGATGCTGTCAGCGGTGTGGCTGACCTCGCCCTGGAAGGTGCCCAGGATCGAGTCGTACTTGAGCAGGTGAGCCAGGGTCCTGGTGTCGGTGAGGTCGTTGACACCGACGATCTCGATGTCCGCGCCCTGAGCCTTGACCGCACGGAAGAAGTTGCGGCCGATGCGGCCGAATCCGTTGATGCCTACCCGGATCGTCACGAAACCGATCTCCTCTTAGGTACGCCGGAGCTGGTCCGACGGGGGTGAAAATGGGATGTCCCCGACCACCCATGACCCTACCCCTCCGGGCCCCGCCTGGGCACATCCCCTCCTGCCGCGTGCCTTGGCGTGGCGGAAAGTCAGGACCTTCGTCCCAAGGGGCGGACAGCTGGTCAACGCAGCGGGGCGCGGTGCTCCGCCCGACCTCGGTCGGGCGGAGCACCGCGCCCCTTCTCGTTCGTGCTTCTGGCCGCGCTTTAGTCCGACCGTCTCAGTTGAGCGCCATCTCGTCCGTCAGGTTGGCCTCGGTGCTCGGCAGTCCGAGCTCCCCGGCCCGCTTGTCGGCCATCGCCAGCAGGCGGCGGATGCGGCCGGCGACCGCGTCCTTGGTCAGCGGCGGGTCGGCGAGTGCGCCCAGCTCCTCCAGCGAGGCCTGCTTGTGCTGCATCCGCAGCTGGCCGGCCGCGGCCAGGTGCTCGGGTACCTCCTCGCCGAGGATCTCCAGCGCGCGCTGGACCCGGGCCCCGGCCGCGACGGCCGCGCGGGCCGAACGGCGCAGGTTCGCGTCGTCGAAGTTCGCCAGCCGGTTGGCCGTCGCCCGGACTTCGCGCCGCATCCGGCGCTCCTCCCAGGCCAGCACCGACTCGTGCGCGCCGAGCCTGGTCAGCAGCGCGCCGATCGCGTCGCCGTCCCGGATCACCACCCGGTCGACCCCGCGCACCTCGCGGGCCTTCGCCGGGATGCCGAGCCGCCGGGCCGCGCCGACCAGGGCCAGCGCCGCCTCGGAGCCGGGGCAGGTGATCTCCAGGGAGGAGGACCTGCCCGGCTCGGTCAGCGAGCCGTGCGCCAGGAAGGCGCCGCGCCAGGCCGCCTCCGCGTCGCAGGTCGCGCCGGAGACCACCGCCGGGGGGAGGCCCCGGATCGGGCGTCCTCGCCCGTCCACCAACCCGGTCTGCCGGGCCAGCAACTCGCCGTCCTTGACCACCCGCACCACGTACCGGCTGCCCCGTCGCAGGCCGCCGGGGGCCATCACCACCAGGTCCGAGGAGTGTCCGAAGATCTCCAGCAGATCCTTGCGCAGTCGTCGCGCCGCAATACCGGTGTCCAGCTCCGCCTCGATCACGATCCGGCCGCTCACAATGTGCAAGCCGCCCGCGAACCTCAGGATCGCCGACACCTCAGCCTTACGACAGCAGGCCCGGGTGACGGGGAGCCGGCTGATTTCGTCCTTCACCGCCGGTGTCATCGCCATGGGCCGATCCTTCCATGTGTCCGGAAAATCCGGTCGTACGCAGCCGCCAAGAGCTCCGGGTCGTGTCGCGGGGTGCCGTCGTCGGCCGCGACCTGGTCGAGCACCAGTGCGGCGCCCATCCGCGCGGCGGCCTTCTCCAGCCCGCTCAGGTCGGCCACGCCGAAGGCGCCGCCGGTCACCGCCCGCTCGTCCACCAGGATCGCATCCACCGCGAGCCCGGGGGCGTGGTCGGCGATCACCTCCAGGTGGCGCTGCGGGGTGAAGCCCTCGGTCTCGCCGGGCTGCGGCGCCAGGTTGAGCGTGAGCAGGCGGCGCGCCCGGGTGTCCGAGAGCGCCTTGGCCAGCTCGGGCACCAGCAGGTGCGGCAGCACGCTGGTGAACCACGAGCCGGGCCCGAGCACCACCCAGTCCGCCGCGCGGACGGCCGCGACGGCCTCCGGCACGGCGGGCGGCAGCTCGGGCAGCAGCTTGATCGACTGCACGGTGCCGGGCGTCACGGCGACGCTGGCCTGCCCCCGGACGGCCGTGATGTCGCACGGGCGAGCCGGGTCGTGGCCGCGTACCAGCGCCTCGATGTCCAGCGGCACGGCCGACATCGGGAGCACCCGGCCCTGCACGTTGAGCAGCCGGCCGACCCAGTCCAGTGCGGCGACGGGGTCGCCGAGCTTCTCCCAGAGGGCGACGATCAGCAGGTTGCCGACCGCGTGGCCGTGCAGGGCGCCGTTGCTGCTGAAGCGCTGCTGGATCACCTCGGACCAGGTGCGGCCCCAGTCGTCGTCCCCGCAGAGGGCGGCCAGCGCCTTGCGCAGATCGCCCGGGGGCAGCACGCCCAGCTCGGAGCGGAGCCGCCCGCTGGAGCCCCCGTCGTCGGCGACGGTGACGACGGCGGTCAGCTCGGTGGTGAGGCGGCGCAGCGCCGAGAGCGAGGCGGAGAGGCCCTGGCCGCCGCCGAGGGCGGCCACTCTCGGCTGCTCGGCCGGCTGCTCGGCCGGCAGCTCGGCCTCCGGCGAGTAACCCGTCACACCGACCCCACGTTCCTGTTCCATACTCCTGAGAGCGGCCGGCGGGGCGCGGCTGTCACTCCCCGTCCGGTCACCGGCGGCCGGTCACTCCCGGCCCATGTCCCGGTGGACCAGCACCGTCTCCACGCCGTCGGCGATCAGACGCTTGGTCAGCCGCTCGGACATCGCGACACTCCGGTGCTTGCCACCGGTGCAGCCTACGGCAAGTGTCATGTAGCGCTTGCCCTCCCGGCGGTAGCCCTCGGTAACGATCTTGAGCAGTTCGGTGTAGCCGTCCAGGAACTCGTTGGCGCCGGGCTGCTTGAAGACGTAGTCCGCCACGTCGCTGTCGGTGCCGGTACGGGCCCGCAGCTCGGGCACCCAGTGCGGGTTCGGCAGGAAGCGGCAGTCCACCACCAGGTCGGCGTCGACGGGCAGGCCGTACTTGAAGCCGAAGGACATCACCGTCGCGCGCAGCTCCGGCTCGTCGTGGTCGGCGAACTGGGCGTCCAGCTTGGCGCGCAGCTGGTGCACGTTGAGGTTGGAGGTGTCGATCACCAGATCGGCCTCGCCGCGCAGCTCGCGAAGCAGGTCGCGCTCGCGGTCGATGCCGTCCACGATCCGGCCGTCGGCCTGCAGCGGGTGCGGGCGGCGGACGCTCTCGAAGCGGCGCACCAGGGCGTCGTCGGAGGACTCCAGGTAGACCACCCGGAGCCGGACACCGCGCTTGGCCAGGTCGTCGAGGGAGGTCCGCAGGTCGTCGAAGAACTTCCGGCCGCGGACGTCCACCACGGCGCCGATCCTCGGCACCGCGCCCTGCGAACGCGCGCCGAGGTCGACCATGGTCGGGATCAGGGCGGGGGGCAGGTTGTCGACGACGAACCAGCCGAGGTCCTCCAGGCACTTGGCGGCCGTGCTGCGGCCGGCTCCGGACATGCCGGAGATGATCACCAGTTCCGGGGATTCTGCCCCGGCCTTCGGCTGGGAGGTGCCCCCCTGGTCGGACACTGTCACTTCGGTTCCCCGCTCTCGATGGTTCGGCCGGCCACGACGCCCTCGTCTTCGCTCCCTGGGGCGTGGCCCTCCCGCACGTCTTCAATGATCTCGCCGGTCGCGGTGTTCACCGCTGGTGCGGCCGGTGGACGGGAGGCCAACGCTGCCGCAACAGTCTCTGCGGTGCGACGACCCACCCCGGGGACCTCGCACAACTGCTCCACGGTGGCCGCGCGCAGCTTCTTCAGAGAGCCGAAGTGCTTGAGCAGCGCCTGTCGGCGAGTCTCGCCGAGCCCGGGAACGGAGTCCAGCTCCCCCGCCGTGAAGCGCTTGCCGCGCTTGCTGCGCTGGTACGTGATCGCGAAGCGGTGCGCCTCGTCGCGGACCCGCTGGAGCAGGTAGAGGCCCTCGCTGGAGCGCGGCAGCACGACCGGGTCGTCCTCGCCGGGCAGCCAGACCTCCTCCAGCCGCTTGGCCAGGCCGCACAGGGCGACGTCGTCGATGCCCAGCTCGTCCATCGCCCGCCGGGCGGCGGCGACCTGCGGCTGCCCGCCGTCGACCACCAGCAGCTGCGGCGGGTAGGCGAAGCGCTTCGGGCGGCCGTCGTCGGTGCGGCCGTCGTCGGTGCGGGGGCCGTCGTCGGGGCCGCCCTCGTCCGCTTCGGGCACCGCCCACTCGCCGGTCTGCTCGCGCTCCTGGAGGTAGCGGCGGAACCGGCGGGTGATCACCTCGTGCATCGAGCGGACGTCGTCCTGGCCCTCGAAGCTCTTGATCTGGAACCGCCGGTACTCGCTCTTGCGCGCCAGCCCGTCCTCGAAGACCACCATCGAGGCGACGACGTCCTCGCCCTGGAGGTGCGAGATGTCGAAGCACTCGATCCGCAGCGGGACACTGTCCAGCTCCAGGGCGTCGGTGATCTCCTGGAGCGCCCGGCTGCGGGTCGTCAGGTCGGAGGCGCGCTTGGTCTTGTGCAGCGCCAGGCCCTGCTGGGCGTTGCGCTGCACGGTGACCATCAGGTCCTTCTTGTCGCCGCGCTGCGGCACCCGCAGGTCGACCTGCGAGCCGCGCAGCGCGGTGAGCCACTCCTGCACCGGCCCGAGCGGCTCCGGCAGGGCGGGGACGAGCACCTCGCGCGGGACGGACTCGGTGCCGCCGCCGTAGAGCTGCTGCAGGGCGTGCTCGACCAGGGCCGGGGTGTCGATGTCCTCGACCTTGTCGGTGACCCAGCCGCGCTGGCCGCGCACCCGGCCGCCCCGGACGTGGAAGATCTGGACGGCGGCCTCGAGTTCGTCCTCGGCGAGGGCGAAGAGGTCGGCGTCGGTGCCGTCGGCGAGGACGACCGCGTTCTTCTCCATCGCGCGCCGCAGCGCCGCTATGTCGTCGCGCAACCGGGCGGCCTTCTCGTACTCCAGCTCGGCGGCGGCCGCCGCCATCTGCTGCTCCAGCCGGCGCAGGTAGCCGCCGGTGCGGCCGGCCATGAAGTCGCAGAACTCCTCGGCCAGCTCGACGTGTTCGGCCTGCGAGATCTTGCCGACGCAGGGAGCCGCGCACTTGCCGATGTACCCGAGCAGGCAGGGCCGCCCGACCTGCTGGGCGCGCTTGAACACGCCGTTGGAGCACGTCCGCACCGGGAAGACCCGCAGCATCAGGTCGACCGTCTCGCGGATCGCCCAGGCGTGCCCGTACGGGCCGAAGTAGCGCACGCCCTTCCGGTGGGCGCCGCGCATCACCTGGACGCGCGGGAACTCCTCGTTCAGGGTGACGGCGAGCTCCGGGTAGCTCTTGTCGTCGCGGTACTTGACGTTGAAGCGCGGGTCGAACTCCTTGATCCAGGAGTACTCCAGCTGGAGCGCCTCGACCTCGGTGCCGACCACCGTCCACTCCACCGAGGCGGCGGTGGTGACCATCGTCGCCGTCCGGGGGTGCAGCCCCGCCAGGTCCTGGAAGTACGAGGACAGGCGCGGGCGCAGGCTCTTCGCCTTGCCGACGTAGATGACCCGCCCGTGCGCGTCGCGGAACTTGTAGACGCCGGGCGAGGTCGGGATGGCCCCGGGCGCCGGGCGGTACGTGGAGGGGTCGGCCATGCCTCTACCGTACCGATTCCTGACGACA
This sequence comes from Kitasatospora sp. McL0602, assembly GCF_052076145.1. Lineage (NCBI taxonomy): Bacteria > Bacillati > Actinomycetota > Actinomycetes > Kitasatosporales > Streptomycetaceae > Kitasatospora > Kitasatospora sp. McL0602. The sequence continues at coordinate 1,813,083 of NZ_CP197246.1, forward strand.
CCTCGTGGGCCATCCCGCCTGGCGGTACCTACTGGGCGGGTGTGACGGTGATCTTCCCGTCCGCCACGGCGACCTGGTACGCAGGCAGCGGCTCCGGCGCGGGGCCGTCCTGGACGGCGCCGTCGGCGATGCCGAACCGGCTGCCGTGGCACGGGCATTGGATCTGGTTGTTCTTGACCTGGTCGACCAGGCAGCCCGCGTGGGTGCAGCGCGCGCTGAACGCCTTGAACTGACCGGCCGTCGGCTGCGTCACGACGATCTTGTGCTCGGCGAAGATCTTGCCGCCGCCGACCGGCACGTCCGCCGCCGCGCCGACCTCGACCGGGGCGGGCGGCTGCTTCGGGCTCTTGGACGCGGTGCCGGACGCCGTGTTGGACGAGGAGGACGCGGCCGAGCCACAGCCGGCGACGGCACCGCCCGTGGCGAGGGCGGCGGCCGCCCCGCAGAGCAGTGTCCGACGGCTGGTGGTGCCGGAGTTCTCGGTCATCGGTGGCAGCTCCCTGTGGGTGACGGTCAGGACCGCCCGGAAGTCTATGCGGACCTGACCGACCACAAGGCGCCTACTTTCGCTTGCGGGCCGCCTTCGGGGCCTCCAGGGCCCGCCCCGCGAGGATGTCCCGGAGGAACTTGCCGGTGTGGCTGGTGGAGACCTCGGCGATCTCCTCCGGCGTGCCCTCGGCGACGACCAGACCGCCGCCGTTGCCGCCCTCCGGGCCCATGTCGACGATCCAGTCCGCCGTCTTGATCACGTCGAGGTTGTGCTCGATGACGATGACGGTGTTGCCCTTCTCCACCAGGCCGTCGAGCACCTTGATCAGCTTGCTGATGTCTTCGAAGTGGAGGCCCGTGGTGGGCTCGTCGAGGACGTAGACGGTGCGGCCGGTGGAGCGCTTCTGGAGCTCGGAGGCGAGCTTGACGCGCTGCGCCTCACCGCCGGAGAGCGTCGGCGCGGACTGGCCGAGCCGGACGTACCCGAGGCCGACGTCGTTGAGCGTGCGCAGGTGCCGGGCGATCGGCGGGACGGCCTCGAAGAAGTGCAGGCCCTCCTCGATCGGCATGTCCAGCACCTCCGAGATGGACTTGCCCTTGTAGTGGACCTCCAGCGTCTCCCGGTTGTAGCGGGCGCCGTGGCAGACCTCGCAGGGGACGTAGACGTCCGGCAGGAAGTTCATCTCGATCTTGATGGTGCCGTCGCCCGAGCAGTTCTCGCAGCGGCCGCCCTTGACGTTGAAGGAGAACCGGCCCGGCAGGTAGCCCCGGACCTTCGCCTCCTGGGTCTCGGCGAAGAGCCGCCGGACGTGGTCGAAGACGCCCGTGTACGTCGCCGGGTTGGAGCGCGGGGTGCGGCCGATCGGCGACTGGTCGACGTGCACGACCTTGTCGACCAGGTCTGTGCCGGTGATCCGGGTGTGCCGGCCGGGGACGCTGCGGGCGCCGTTCAGCTCGCGGGCGAGGTGGGTGTAGAGGATGTCGTTGACCAGCGTCGACTTGCCGGAGCCGGAGACGCCGGTGATCGCCGTGAAGGTGCCGAGCGGGAAGCCGACCGTGACGTCCTGGAGGTTGTGCTCGCGGGCGCCGTGCACGGTGATCTGGCGCTTCTTGTCGCGCGGGCGGCGCACCTCGGGCGTCGGGATGGACTTCCTGCCCGAGAGGTACTGGCCCGTCATCGACTCCTCGTTGACGAGCAGCTCCTTGAGCGAGCCGGAGTGCACGACCCTGCCGCCGTGCTCGCCCGCCCCCGGGCCGATGTCGACCACCCAGTCGGCCATCTTGATGGTGTCCTCGTCGTGCTCGACGACGATCAGCGTGTTGCCGATGTCCCGCAGCCGGACGAGGGTCTCGATCAGCCGGTGGTTGTCGCGCTGGTGCAGCCCGATCGAGGGCTCGTCCAGCACGTAGAGCACGCCGACCAGGCCGGAGCCGATCTGCGTCGCCAGCCGGATGCGCTGGGCCTCGCCGCCGGAGAGGGTGCCGGCCGCGCGGTTGAGCGAGAGGTAGTCCAGGCCGACGTCGACCAGGAAGCGCAGCCGCTCGTTGACCTCCTTGAGCACCCGCTCGGCGATCTGCTTGTCGCGGGCCGTCAGCTTCATCGCGCCGAGGAACTCGGAGCAGTCGCTGATCGACATCGCCGCGACGTCGGCGATCGACTTGCCCTGCACCGTCACCGCGAGGATCACCGGCTTGAGCCGGGTGCCCCGGCAGCTCGGGCACGGGACCTCGCGCATGTAGCCCTCGAAGCGCTCGCGGCTGCTGTCGCTCTCGGCCTCGCTGTGCCGCCGGGTGACGAACGGGATCGCGCCCTCGAAGGCCGTGGTGTACGAACGCTCGCGCCCGTACCGGTTGTTGTAGCGCACCTCGACCTGGGTCTTGTGGCCGTGGAGCAGCGCTTTGCGGGCGCGGGCCGGCAGCCCGGCCCACGGGATGTCGGTACGGAAGCCCAGCTCGCCGGCCAGCGCGTCGACCAGCCGCTGGAAGTACTCCTTGGTGTGGCCCTGCGACCAGGGGTGGATGGCGCCCTCGTCGAGCGACTTCTCCTCGTCGGGAATGACCAGCTCGGCGTCGACCTCCATCCGGTTGCCCAGGCCCGAGCACTCCGGGCAGGCGCCGAACGGCGAGTTGAAGGAGAAGGAGCGCGGCTCCAGCTCCTCGAAGGACACGTCGTCGTACGGGCAGTAGAGGTGCTCGGAGTACATCCGCTCACGCTCCGGGTCGTCCTCGGGGAGGTCGACGAAGTCGAGCACGACCATGCCGCCGGCCAGCTTCAGCGCCGTCTCGACGGAGTCGGTGAGGCGGCGCTTGGCGCTGCTCTTCACGGTGAGGCGGTCGATGACCACCTCGATGGTGTGCTTCTCCTGCTTCTTCAGCGTCGGCGGCTCGGTGAGCTGCACGGCCTGGCCGTCGACCCGGGCGCGGGCGTACCCCTTGGACTGGAGATCGGCGAAGAGGTCGACGAACTCGCCCTTGCGCTCCCGGACGACCGGGCTGAGCACCTGGAAGCGAGTGCCCTCCTCCAGCTTCAGCACGCGGTCGACGATCGCCTGCGGCGACTGCTTGGCGATCGGGCGGGCGCAGTGCGGGCAGTGCGGCTTGCCGATCCGGGCGAAGAGCAGCCGGAGGTAGTCGTAGACCTCGGTGATGGTGCCGACCGTCGACCGGGGGTTGCGGTTGGTGGACTTCTGGTCGATCGAGACGGCCGGGGAGAGGCCCTCGATGAAGTCGACGTCCGGCTTGTCCATCTGGCCGAGGAACTGCCGGGCGTAGGAGGACAGCGACTCGACGTACCGGCGCTGCCCCTCGGCGAAGATCGTGTCGAAGGCGAGCGAGGACTTGCCGGAGCCGGAGAGGCCGGTGAAGACGATCAGGGAATCGCGCGGCAGGTCGAGCGAGACGTTCTTCAGGTTGTGCTCGCGAGCACCGCGGACGATGAGGCGGTCTGCCACTGCTTCTGGCGCCTTTCTCCGGAGGTAAGAGCTGGCTCTGACGTTCTTCCAGTGTGCGCCCGCCAGCCTACTAGCTCAGGCGTTCGAATATCGACCTTGTCCAGCCGGGTCCACCCGAACGAGTGAAGCGCCCCGCAAGATCGACATCGTCCCCCCAGGTCAGCCCGGTGCGCCGACTCCCCCACCGGTACAACGAGCGGCACCCCTCCGGGGCAACGTCAGACTGTTCGTACCTTCAACCACTCACCCCCCACTCACCGTCGGAGAAGCGCCATGAACCACGCCGAGACCGCGAGGGCCGACCTGCGCGAGGTCACCGAGGCCACCGAGCGCCTGCTGCGCACGGTGGAACGCCTCCCTCCCGAGGCCGTCGCCGGGCCCTCCGCCCTGCCCGGCTGGACGCGCGGCCACGTGCTCAGCCACCTCGCCCGCAACGCCGACTCCCTGGTCAACCTGCTGGAAGGCGCCCGCACCGGCCAGGACATCCCGCAGTACGCCAGCACCGAGGCCCGCGACCAGGAGATCGAGGACGGCTCCGGCCGCCCGCTCGCCGAACAGCTCGCCGACCTGGCCGCCAGCGACGGCCGCTTCACCGCAGCCGCCGCCCTGATGCACGACGAGGCCTGGCAGGCCGAGCTGCGACACCGCACCGGCTACGTCTTCCCCGCGTACGAGCTGCCCGGCAAGCGGCTGGGCGAGCTGGAGTACCACCACGTCGACCTCGCCGCCGGCTACACCCCCGCCGACTGGCCCGCGGCCTTCGCAGCCGGTGAATTCGCCAGGCTCGGCCGCCAGTTCGCCGCCGTCGACGGCCTCCCGGCCACCCTGCTGGCACCCCTCGACACCCCCCTCACCGCCCGCCTCGGCGACCCGGCGGCCGAGCCGGAGCTGACCGTCGAGGGGCCCGTCCGCGCCCTCGTCGCCTGGCTCTCCGGGCGCTCGGACGGCGACGGGCTCCAGGTGCGGCTGCACGGCGAGCAGTTGACGGACCCTCGGACCGCCCTGCCGAAGCTTCCGAGCATGGGGTGAGACGCGCGATGATGATCCCGAGCACGCACATGGCGACTGTCCACGACTGACGAGGAGCGGCTGATGACGTACCACGGAGCGGTGAAGGTCGGCGGCCCGCCGGACGTACGGGAGCTCGCTCATCTGATCATCACGAAGGTCGCGCTCGGCCCGTTCGAGAACAACTGCTACCTGCTGCGCTGCCGGGCCACCGACGAGCAGCTGCTGATCGACGCGGCCGCCGACGCACCGGCCCTGCTGGAGACCGTCGGCGAGCGGCTGGCGACGGTCGTCACGACCCACCAGCACCACGACCACTGGGGCGCCCTCGCCGAGGTCGTCGCGGCGACCGGCGCCCGGACGGCGGCCGGGCGGATCGACGCGCCGGGCATCCCGGTGCCGACCGACCTGCTGCTGGACGACGGCGACGTGCTGCGGGTCGGCGAGGTCGAGCTCACCGTGCGGCAGCTGACGGGGCACACGCCGGGCGCGATCGTGCTGGTCTACGACGACCCGCAGGGCCACCCGCATGTCTTCACCGGCGACTGCCTCTTCCCCGGCGGGGTGGGCAACACCGAGAAGGACCCGGCGCGGTTCGCCACCCTGCTGCGGGACGTCCAACAGAAGATCTTCGACGTGCTCCCCGACGAGGCCTGGGTCTACCCCGGCCACGGCGGCGACACCACCCTCGGCGCCGAGCGCCCGCACCTCGACGAGTGGCGGGCCCGCGGCTGGTAACCACCGCCCCCGCCCCCGCCCCGACCGTCCGAGCCCCGGCACCGCCCGGCGCCCGGACGGTCGGGGCCGGGGCGTTCGCCGGACAGGTCAAGCGTGGGGCGCCCCCCATGACGGAGTCATAGAGGGACGCGCAGGCTTCCTCCTCCGAGTCGAAGCTTGCTACGACCCTGATCGCCACGCTCCCATCCGTCCATCGGCCCTGGGACCCCTCCACCAGAACGGGCACCGACTCCCGCAGTACTTGGGCGTCGACACATCCGCCGACATGATGCCGAAGGCAGACTCACTCACCCCAGCTTCGCGGAGTGCGGCCAGAGGCTGGTGACGGTTCATCTGCAAGGAACTCCGCCCTCGTAGCTGGTCAGATCGCGCCTACCGCTCCGGACACCTTGATCGAGGATTCTCGGCCAGCACCTAGCCAATCCCGAAAGCACGACACCCCCGCCGGTCGATCCGGTGGGGGTGCCGTACTTGCTCAGGTGTCCGGCGTGCTGCTGCCGCGGTGGCGGGTCACCCGTGACCGTTGCTGTTGGGCCTTCCGTGCTCCTGCTCGTAGCGGGCCTTGGCCTCGGCGATCTGGCGGCGGTCCTCAGCCGCCGCCTGGCGGTTGATCTCCTTGGCGGCAGCTTCCTCCTCTGGGGTCAGCCGGACCGGCTCAGGGCGCGGGCGGGTGAGCATGTCGTACAGGTACTGACACGCCTCGTCCTCGGAGTCGAAGTACCGCTCCATGGTGTAGACACCGCGCTCGTAGGAGCCTAGGAACCACCGGCCGTCCGCCTCCTGGTTGAGGAAGCCCGAGCCGTCGATGAGCCGCCCGCCCGGGATCTGTCCGCAGACCCCGTACGTCCGACCGTCCACCCCTGCCTCCTGCAAGGCGGCCAACAATTGCTGACTGTTCATCAGTGAAGCTCCCTGAGAGGTCGTTTTCATCTGTTCCACCCGCATATAGGTCAATTCTCGGAGAGCGTGGGCGTGGTGCGGAAGAGGCGGCAGGTGTGGCTGGGGTATGGGGGTCGGACGGGGTGACAGATGGGGCAGAACGCGGTTTGCGCCTGTCTCATCCCAAGACGTCCGGCCTTCGTGACTGCGTGCTTCCGGTGCCATCGACGCACGCCTGGGCGCACTCGGTCCGCGGCGGTACGCCGAAAGCATGCCGACGCGCCGCCCGTATCCGAGTGACCTGTCCGATGCCCGCTGGGAGTTGATCGAGCCGGTCCTGTCCGCCTGGCGCTTCGAGCGCCGCGGCCGGGCACTGGACTTCGGCCGGCCACCGGAGCACGACCTGCGCGACATCATGGACGCGATCCTGTACGTGGACCGCACCGGCGTCCAGTGGCGCTACCTCCCACACGACTTCCCGCACTGGAACACGGTCTACGGCTACTTCGCGAAGTGGCAGCAGGAAGGCGTGTTCACCCAGCTCAACGGCCTGCTCAGGCAACTGTTGCGACAGAAGGAGGGCCGGGACGGCGAACCGTCGGCCTGCGTGATCGACGCCCAGAGCGTCAAGACCTCCACCAGCGTCCACGCCTCCACCCAGGGCATCGACGCCGGAAAGAAGATCGTGGGCAGGAAACGCAGCATCGTCGTCGACACACTCGGCCTCCTGCTCGCGGTACGGGTCACCGCGGCCAGCGTCCAGGACTCCGTCGCCGGCACCCGGCTCCTCGACCAGGTCGCGGCCGAACACCCCGGCATCCGCAAGGTGTGGGTCGACGGCGGCTACCGCCAATACCTCGTCGAACATGCCGCCACCCTTGGCATCGACCTGGAAATCACCACACGCACCCCGGGGACCAGGGGATTCACCCCGATACCGAAGCGTTGGGCAGTCGAGCGGACCTACGGATGGCTCATGCTCCACCGCCGCCTGGCCCGCGACTACGAAACCCTCCCAGCCCGCTCCGAAGCCATGATCCACCTCGCCATGACCGACCTCATGGCCCGCCGCCTCACCGGCGAGAACACCATCTCCTGGCGCGACCCGACACCACAGACCAAACAGCTGATACCGGGATAAAACATGGGGAGAAAACGACCTCTGAGGTACTCGAGGCGGATGAGTTCGCTGACAGTCTTTGTGGTCTGGAATTGTATTCCGCCGCCGGGCTGCTCGAAGGCGGGCGCGACCTCGCTCTTCACGATGTCACCGGCAGCGTCGTCCCACGGCTTGATCCACTCGTAGCGGTGGTAGCCCTTGCTCAGGTTCTCCGGCGGAATGGCACGGGCGGAGTACGGAACTCCGTCCGGTGAGAGGTTCCTGCCGAAGTCGGGGTCGCCAAAGCGGTCCCAGATCTCGCCGAGCCTCGGCACCTTGGGCACTGCTGTACCGGGGACGATGCCGTTGTTGGGAGCTGCCTTGGTCCAGTTCCAGTTTCCGAGAGTGCCGTTTCGGTTCACGACGGTCTGGTCCCAGTACTCCTTGACGAACTCCTCGGAAGATTTCAAGTCCAGTGAGACGGTCGTGACGTTATGAGGTTTGTGGTGCGGGTTCCCTGCGCTTGGCCGGGTCGTTGATCCATGCCGTCTGCGGGATCTCGGGTGGTCTGGGGCGGCGGCCGAAGCGTTCGGGGTGCCGGGCGTAGGCGTCGGCGAGGGTGACGGCCCGCTGATCGCGGATCTCATCGGCGGTGCCGAAGTGGACGCTCGCGGGCGTGTGGAAGCCGATTCCCGAATGCCTGTGCTCGTGGTTGTAGTACGAGATGAAGGCGTCGAACCATTCGCGTGCGTGGGCCAGGGAGTCGAACCGCTGCGGGAAGTCGGCAAGGCCGCGTAGTTAAGCCGATACTCCCGCTGTCAAGTCCGGTGCGAGTTTCAGGACTTCCGCATGATGACCAACGGGACCTGCGATAGAGCAGGAAGCCGACCAAGGTCTTCCACTCTCGCGAGGTCCCGTTGTTCCACCAGTGTGCCACCACCACTTTCACCCGGAGCGTCACAGTCGCAGCTGGCGACCTGGCCCCTGGACATCTCGGCGAACTGACGCGCCATGCCCCCTTCGAACTTGTCGACGCCGTCATAGCGGAGACGAACACCGCAGCGCGGCGCCGCAGGCACCTGCCCTCCCGCGTCGGGATGTACTTCCTGCTCGCCCTGGCGCTCTTCCCCGGGCTCGGCTATCTGCAGGTCTGGGGGAAGCTGTGCTCCGGGTTGTCCGCCCTGCACCCGTATCAGCCCTCGGAGAAGGCACTACGTGATCTGCGTCGCCGTCTCGGTGCGGCCCCGGTCAAGAAGCTGTTCGAGGCCCTGGCCGGCCCCTCGCCCGACCCTCTACGCCTGGAACCCGCTACCGGCGTTGGCGGACCGTCGCGTTCGACGGCTGCAGCTCAAACCGGGCAGCCGACCGCCCCCGCATCCTGGAGCGTCTGCGCAAGACCCGCCACCGCTGGGGCGAGGCGGGATACCCCACTTTGCAGCTCATGACCCTGGTGGAGACCGGAACACGCGGACTGCTCGGTGCAGTGTTCGGGTCCACCGACACCGGCGAACGCGCCTACGCCACCCGTCTACTGCCCCTGCTGTCCCCGTCGATGCTCTTGCTGCTCGACCGGGGGTTCGACAGCGCCGACTTCTTCACTGACATCGCCGCCACCGGCGCCCAGCTGCTGGCCCGCCTGCGCTCGGAACGCCTGCCGGCGGTCCTAGCCGTTCTCCCGGACGGCTCCTACCTCACCCGCCTGGGCACCCTCCAGGTTCGCATCATCGAAGCGGACATCACCGTCACCACCAGCGACGGACAGTGCCTCGCCGAGTCCTACCGGCTGGCTACCACCCTGCTGGACCACCGCACCGACCCCGCGGACGCGATGATCCGTCTCTACCATGAGCGTTGGGAGATCGAATCCGCCTACTACGCCTTGCGCCACACCCTGATGACCGGCTGCGTCCTGCGCTCCCAGGACCTGTTCGGGTTGGAGCAGGAGCTCTGGGCCCTGCTGACCACATATCAACTCCTTCGTCGGGCGATGGTCGAGGCCATCGAGTCGGTCCCCGGCGTGGATCCGGACCGGGCCAGCTTCACCATGGCGCTCGAAACCGCTCGCGCTCAGGTCGTCTTAGCCAACGGCGTACTGGACGACCACCCGACCGCCATCAGCAACGCCGTGCTCGGCGCACTTCTCCCGCCACGTCGGCCCCGCATCAGCGCCCGCAAGGTGAAGTCGCCGATGTCCCGCTATCCGGGCAAGAACACCGATCCACGCCCCGCGACCAGCAAGAAGATCACCGAACTGACGATCGCGATCACTCGACCCCTACCGCCCAGCCCCCCAGCGCCACCACGCGTCGGACACAAGGAGCTCGTCCTACGACTGCTGCGAAGCGACCAGGAACGGCGCTGGGGCTCACGCGAGATCGCCGAGCGAACAGGCCAAACCAACATAAGAAGCCTATGGACCGAGCTCAACCAGTGGACCCGGGACGGGATGCTGCGCAAGGTCAAACGTGACACCTACGTGCTCGCAGCCGAGTGGAGAATCAGCCCGAACCTGCCGACCCAGAGCAGTTGACAGCGGGAGTACCGGCTTAACTACGCGGCCTTGGGGAAGTCGGACATGTACTTGGTGGTCTTGAACTGGGCCTCGCTGTAGGGGTTGTCGTTGGAGACCTTGGGGCGTGAGTGGCTCCTGGTGACGCCGAGGTCGATCAGCAGCTGGGAGACCTTCTTGGAGGTCATCGAGGTGCCCCGGTCGGCGTGCACGGTCTCGGGGACGATGCCGTTGCGCGTGATGGTCTCGCGGATCAACTCCTCGGCCCGTTCGGCTGATTCGGCCAGTTCGACCGGTGTGGCCGACGATGTAGCGGCTGAAGATGTCGATGATGACGTAGGCGTGGTACCAGATGCCCTTGCTGGGGCCGGCGGCCTTGGTGATGTCCCACGTGAAGACCTGGGAGGGGCCGTCGGCGACCAGTTCGGGCACCGTCTTGGCCGGGTGGGCGGCCTGGCGGCGCCGCTCGCCCGACTGCCCCCGCTCGCGCAGGATCCGGTACATCGTGGAGACCGAGCAGTGGTAGCGACCGGTGTCCAGCTCGCGGGCCCAGATCTGTGCGGGCGGCAGCTCGGAGTACTCGGGGCTGTTCATCAACTCCAGTACCAATGCCCGCTCTTCGGGCTTCAGGGCCGATGGTTGGACCTGGGGTTGCCTGGGTCGGCGCGCGGGTGCCGGTTGCAGCCTGCGGTAGTGGGTGGCCCGGGAGCGTCCGGTCAGCCGGCACGCGGCCGTGGTGCCCAGCTCGTGTTCGACGGCGGTGAACGCCTCGTCCACGACGGGATCGGCGGAGTGCGTCAGTCCGCGCTCTCGGAGATCATTTCCAAGAGCGCCGACGCTTTTCCCAGGACCTCCAACGCGGCCTTGTTCCGGGCCAGTTCCTTCTCCAGCCGCTCCACCTGGCGGCGCAGCTTCTCGTTCTCGACCTCGGCGGCGGACTTCTTCGGCCGGGCCGGACTCGTGCGGTGGTCGACCAGCTTCTCCAGGGCCCCGGCATCGCGCGCGGCCCGCCACTCGGTGACATGCGAGTGGTACAGGCGCTCGCGGCGCAGGACCGCACCCTTCTCGTTCCTGGGCGCGGCGTCGTACTCGGCGACGATCCGCAGCTTGTACTCGGGGCTGAAGGAACGGCGCTTCGGCCTCGGGGCCGGGTCGGACGCGGACGGATTGGTGCTGGTCATCAGGGTGAAACTCCTACTCGGGCCCTCTCAGGCTAACCCGACAAAGCGGGACGTCTCACCCAAGGCTGACAGAGAGGGCCTCGACGATGCCCTGGCCGGTCCGCTCGGCCAGGCGCCAGGCCATGACGGCCTCCGAACCGGCCTTGAGCGCCGTCGCGGCGACGAGCATGCCGGCGAAGAGGGTGCAGCGGGCGGTGGGCAGTCGCAGGTGGGCGCAGCTCTCGATGTCGCCGACGAGGAGGTCCTCGGCGTTCTTGAGGGCCTGGTCGAACATCTCCTTGGCGGTGATGACGATGTCGCCGTCGATCACCTTGTCGACGTTGCGCACGTCCAGCACGTCGAGGCGGGCGGTCTGCTGGCAGTTCGCCGGGTCGGTGCAGGAGATGAGGATGTAGGCGACTTTGCCGGTGATGTGGTGGTGCACCGGGATGTGGCAGCCGGCGTTGGGGTCGCCGACGGTGCCGGTGAAGGTGCAGGTCCAGGCCGGTACGTCGGGGGCGTCGTTGAAGGCAGTGAAGGCGACGACGTTCTGGATGCCGGTGGGGCCGGAGCCGCTCAGCACCTGGGCCTGGAGCTGTTGTTGCTGGGCTGCCTCGGTGCGTTGGGCTGCGGCCTGGTCGGCGGCGGCCAGTTGGGCGGCGTTCTGTGCGGACTGCTGGGCGGCTGCAGCCTGTGTGTTGGCGTCCTTGGCGGCGGCTGCCGCGGCGGTGGCGTCCTTGGTCGCCTGGTCGGCGGCGGTGCGGGCGGTGGCGGCCAGGTCGCGGGCGTTTGCGGCCGCGACGGTGGCCTTGTCGGCGTCGTCGGCGGCCGCGACCGCCGAGGCCCGTGCGTCGGCGGCTGCACCGGTCGCGCTGGCGGCTGCCGCCTGGGCGGCTGCTGCGTCGGCGGTGGCCTGGGTGTCGTAGGCGATGGTGCGTGCCTGGGATGCCTGGGCGTCGGCCAGTGCCTGGGCGGCGGTGGCAGCCGAGGCCAGTGCAGCGGTGGCGGAGGCCTTCGCTGCTGCCGCCGAGGCGGCGGCGCGGGCGGCGGCCAGGGAAGCTGCCTGGGCGTCAGCAGTCAACAGGTTTCTGGACGATCAATCACATTGGGACAGAAATCCGAGTCCCTCATTCGGCCAACGCCCACCGAGCAAACCAGGCCATTTGCGACTTGAGCCCAACCTCGGCGCCTGGTGCTAGACCTCGGCCGCCTGCCGCTTGGAGGCGATCAGGCTGGTGACAGTGGTGACGGCCAGCACGACCACGATGAAGCCGAGCGAGAACGGGATGCCGATCTCCGGCACGTGCACGCCGCTCTCGTGCAGGGCGTGCAGCACCAGCTTCACGCCGATGAACCCGAGGATCACCGACAGGCCGTAGCTGAGGTGGACCAGCTTCTTCAGCAGCCCGCCGATCAGGAAGTACAGCTGGCGCAGGCCCATCAGGGCGAAGGCGTTGGCAGTGAAGACGATGTACGGGTCCTGGGTGAGCCCGAAGATCGCCGGGATCGAGTCCAGGGCGAACAGCACGTCCGTGGTGCCGATCGCCAGCATGACGATCAGCATCGGCGTCATCAGGCGACGGCCGTTCTCCCTGATGAACAGCTTGGTGCCGTGGTACTTGTCGGTCGACGGGAAGCGGGCCTCGATCGACTTGAGGAGGCGGTTCTCCTCGAACTCCTCGTCCTCCTCGTCGGCCCGAGCGTCCTTGATCAGCTTCCAGGCCGTCCAGACCAGGAAGGCGCCGAAGATGTAGAAGACCCAGGAGAAGGTCGTGACCAGGGCGGCGCCGCCGGCGATGAAGACCGCCCGCAGGACGAGGGCGATGATCACGCCGACCATCAGCACCCGCTGCTGGTAGATCCGGGGCACCGCGAACTTGCCCATGATCAGGATGAACACGAAGAGGTTGTCGACACTGAGCGACTTCTCGGTGATGTACCCGGCGAAGAACTCACCGGCGGGCTTCGAACCCGAGTGCCACCAGAGGAAGCCGCCGAACAGCACGGCCAGGGCGACCCAGACGGCCGTCCAGATCCCTGCTTCCTTGATCGAGACCTCGTGCGGCTTTCGGCCGCCGATGAAGAAATCGGCCACGACCAGGGCGATCAGCACCCCGATGGTGCCTGTCCACATGGCTACGGAAACGTCCACTTGCTGCTCCTCCGGCAGGTCGGCGGGCAATACGTCGTCTGCCGGAGGTCTCTTCCATCCGCACGCGGGGCTCTCGGCCGGGGCGCGCGGACCAGTGTCCCGGGCTGCCGCTGAGGACAGCCGTGATGACGGGCACACTGCGACGGGAGTACTCCCCTCCGCTTCCCCTCCACCGTAACACCAAGAGAAGGTAAAGAGATGGGAGCGGAAAGGTCTAGAGGAAAGGCTCGATCGCGGGCAGCATGTCCTGGAAGGTGCGGGCCTTGGCGGGGGCGCCGATGGCCTGCATGCCCCACCCGGCGCCGTCCCGGAACACCTTGGCCATGATCTGGCCGGTGTGCGGGCCGCCGCCGGCCAGCTCGTAGCGGGCCAGCTCCTGGCCGGTGGTCTCGTCGACCAGACGGCAGTGGGCGTTCTGCACCTCGGCGAAGGTCTGGCCGGTGTACGAGCTGACGGTGAAGATGATCTGGGTGACGTGCAGCGGCACCTGGGAGAGGTCCACCACGATCGACTCGTCGTCGCCACCCGCGCCCGCGCCGCCGACCAGGTTGTCGCCGGTGTGCCGGACGGAGCCGTCGTTGCTCACCAGGTGCTGGAAGAAGACGACGTCCGAGGGCGTCCGCTCGGCGTAGAGCAGCGCGGAGGCGTCGAGGTCGATCTGCCGCGTCCTGGTGCCGAAGAGGCCGCGCTTGGGCGCCGCCTTCCAGCCGAGCCCCATCCGCACGACCGTCAGCGTCTCGCCCGAACTCTTCTGCAGACTGACGCGCTGGCCCTTGGCCAGGTTCACCGACACGGTGGTTGTCCTCTCTCCCCTGGTGGGTGGGCACCCCAGCCGCAGCCCGCGCAGCGGACACTACCCGCAGGCCAGACTAGGCCCTGCGGGCAGCCGTCCGCTGCTGGATTAGGCCATCCCGGCCTCGCGCATCTGGCGCAGTTCCTTCTTCAGCTCACCGATCTCGTCCCGCCAGCGGGCCGCGACCTCGAACTGGAGGTCGGCCGCGGCCGCGTGCATCCGCTCCGTCAGTTGCTGGATGAGATCGGCCAGCTCGGCGGCGGGGAGGCTCTTGGCGGGCTTGCGGTCGGCGCCGAGCGCGGGCACCGGGGCCTTGCCCTTGCCCTGCCCCCGGTACCCGGTGGCGAGCAGCTCCTCGGTGTCCATGTCCTCGCGGGCGAGGGTGTCGAGGATGTCGCCGATCTTCTTCCGCAGCGGCTGCGGGTCGATGCCGTGCTCGGTGTTGTACGCCTTCTGCACCTCGCGGCGGCGGTTGGTCTCCGAGATCGCCAGCTCCATCGAGGGGGTGATCCGGTCGGCGTACATGTGCACCTGGCCCGAGACGTTACGGGCGGCGCGGCCGATGGTCTGGATCAGCGAGGTGCCGGAGCGCAGGAAGCCCTCCTTGTCCGCGTCCAGGATCGCGACCAGCGAGACCTCGGGGAGGTCGAGGCCCTCGCGGAGCAGGTTGATGCCGACCAGGACGTCGTACTTGCCGGCCCGCAGCTCGCGCAGCAGCTCGACCCGGCGCAGGGTGTCGACGTCGCTGTGCAGGTACCGGACGCGGATGTCGAGGCCGAGCATGTAGTCGGTCAGGTCCTCGGCCATCTTCTTGGTGAGGGTGGTGACGAGGACCCGCTCGTTCTTCTCGACCCGGGTGCGGACCTCGTGCACCAGGTCGTCGATCTGGCCCTCGGTCGGCTTGACGACGACCTCCGGGTCGATCAGGCCGGTCGGGCGGATGATCTGCTGCACCGTGCCGTCGCCACGGGCCAGCTCGTACTTGCCGGGCGTGGCCGAGAGGTAGACCGTCTGCCCGACGCGACCGAGGAACTCCTCCCACTTGAGCGGGCGGTTGTCCATCGCCGAGGGCAGCCGGAAGCCGTGCTCGACCAGCGTGCGCTTGCGGGAGGCGTCGCCCTCGTACATGGCGCCGATCTGGGGCACCGTCACGTGCGACTCGTCGATGACGAGGAGGAAGTCCTCGGGGAAGTAGTCGAGCAGGGTGTTGGGGGCGGTGCCGGGCGCGCGGCCGTCGAAGTGCATCGAGTAGTTCTCGATGCCCGAGCAGGTGCCGATCTGGCGGAGCATCTCCAGGTCGTAGGTGGTGCGCATCCGCAGCCGCTGGGCCTCCAGCAGCTTGCCCTGCTTCTCCATCCTCGCGAGCGTCTCCTCCAGCTCGCGCTCGATGTCGTTGACCGCGCGCTCCATCCGCTCCGGCCCGGCGACGTAGTGCGAGGCGGGGAAGACGTAGATGGAGTCGTCCTGGCTGATGATCTCGCCGGTCAGCGGGTGCAGCGTGTAGAGCGCCTCGATCTCGTCGCCGAACATCTCGATCCGGACGGCGAGCTCCTCGTACACCGGGAAGATCTCGATGGTGTCGCCCCGGACGCGGAAGGTGCCACGGGTGAAGGCGAGGTCGTTCCGGGTGTACTGGATGTCGACAAAGCGACGCAGCAGCGCGTCCCGGTCGATCTCCTCGCCGACCTTGAGCGGGACCATCCGGTCCACGTACTCCTGCGGCGTGCCGAGGCCGTAGATGCAGGAGACCGACGCGACGACGATCACGTCCCGCCGGGTGAGCAGCGAGTTGGTCGCGGAGTGCCGCAGCCGCTCGACCTCGTCGTTGATCGACGAGTCCTTCTCGATGTAGGTGTCCGTCTGGGCGATGTACGCCTCGGGCTGGTAGTAGTCGTAGTACGAGACGAAGTACTCGACCGCGTTGTTCGGCAGCAGCTCGCGGAACTCGTTCGCCAGCTGGGCGGCCAGCGTCTTGTTCGGCGCCATCACCAGGGTGGGCCGCTGCAACTTCTCGATCATCCACGCGGTGGTCGCCGACTTGCCGGTGCCGGTGGCACCCAGCAGGACGACGTCCTTCTCCCCCGCACGGATCCGACGCTCCAGCTCGGCGATGGCCGCCGGCTGGTCGCCGTTGGGCTGGAAGGGACTGACGACCTCGAAGGGCGCCACGGACCGCTCAATACTCGTGATGGGACGCACGTGACCAACCGTACGGCCCACCACCGACAACCGGTACGGAGATCGGCCCGCCGGTCTGCTCAGGCCGCGTGGCCGACGAACCTCATGACCGGCTCCCGCCCGGCCCACCCCAGGTGGCTGGTCAGCGGAGACGGGAGCTTCTCACCGTCCTCGGCAAGCCGGTCCGCAAAACGCTCGGCAGGGCCCAGGCTTCCCGCGCAAGTGCGTCTCCTTCCGGTCCGGAAGGCTCAACGCCCGTCAGCATGCGAGGTCACGGCGAGTGCGTCAGCTCCTGGCGCTGTCTCGGGCCAGGGCGACCAGGCGGGAGATGGCTCGGAGGTACTTCTTGCGGTAGCCGCCGCGCAGGAGTTCGTCGGGGAAGACCTGGTCGAAGGGGAGGCCGGAGGCGGTGATCGGGAGTTCCCGGTCGTACATGCGGTCGGCCAGGACGACCAGGCGCAGGGCGGTGGACTGGTCGTCGACCTGGTGGACGCCGCGCAGGAAGACGGCCTGGACGTCGTCGAGCAGGGCGCCGTAGCGGCTCGGGTGGACGGCCTTGAGGTGGTCGAGGAGGGTGTCGAAGTCGTCCAGCGCGGCGCCGGGGGTGGTGGCGGCGCGGGCGGTGACCTCGGCGTCGGTGTACGGGGGCGGGGCCTCGGGCAGGCCGCGGTGGCGGTAGTCCTGGCCGTCGATCCGCAGCGGGCGGAAGTGCGCCGAGAGGCCCTGGATCTCGCGGAGGAAGTCGGCGGCGGCGAACCGGCCCTCGCCGAGCTTCTCGGGCAGCGTGTTGGAGGTCGCGCAGAGCTTGACGCCGTTCTCCACCAGGCGGCTGAGCAGGGAGGACACCAGGACGGTGTCGCCCGGGTCGTCCAGCTCGAACTCGTCGATGCAGAGCAGCCGGTGCCCGGAGAGCGTCTGCACGGCCTGCTGGAAGCCGAGCGCGCCGACCAGGTTGGTCAGCTCGACGAAGGTGCCGAAGGCCTTCGGGCCGGGGGTCGCGTGCCAGAGCGAGGCCAGCAGGTGGGTCTTGCCGACGCCGTACCCGCCGTCGAGGTAGACCCCGGCGGGCCCGGTGGCGACCGGCGCCGAGCGGCGGAACCAGCCGCGCTTCGGTGCGACCGTCGCCTGGTTGAGCGAGGCGGCGAACTCCTCCAGCACCTGGACGGCCTCGTACTGGCTGGGCTGCGAGGTGTCCGGCAGGTAGCTGCCGAAGCTGACACCGGCGAAGCGCGGCGGCGGGACCATCTCGGCGACCAGCCGTTCGGCGGGCACCAGCGGGCGGCGGTCGGAGAGCGCGACGGGCGCGGCAGAGGCGGCGGCGGGGGCCGCGTCCGCTATGGCGTCGGGGTGAGAGGCAGCAGGCACATCAGTAGAGGGTACGCGTCGTCGTGGAAGACTCGTCCTCATGCAGCAGCTGATCAGCCCGCTCGGGCAGCCGCAGGACGACCCGCAGTCGCTGGCGGCGCTCGCCGCCGTCTACGCGTACCCCGACCAGGTGAATCACGGGCGCCCGTGGCTGCGGGCGAACATGGTCTCCGGGCTGGACGGCGCGGCCCGCCTGGAGGGCCTCTCCGAGGGCCTCTCCGGGGACGCCGACAAGCGGATCTTCGGGGTCCTCCGGGCGCTCTCCGACGTGGTGCTGGTCGGCGCCGAGACCGTCCGCGCCGAGGGCTACCGGCCGGCACGGGCACGGGCCGACTTCGCGGCGGCGCGGGCGGCCGCCGGGCAGGCACCCGCTCCCGCGATCGCCGTCGTCACCCGCAGCCTGGGGCTGGACCTGACCGCGCCGCTGTTCACCGAACCGGTGGTCCGGACGGTGGTGATCACCACCGAGGACAGCCCCGCCGAGGCTCGCCGGGCGGTCGCCGAGGTCGCCGACGTGATCACGGCGGGCGTGGGCTCGGTCGACCTGCCGGCGGCCGTCGCGGCGCTGGCCGCCCGGGGGTGGACGCGGCAGCTGACGGAGGGCGGGCCCCGGCTGCTGGGGCAGCTGGCGGGCGACGGGCTGCTGGACGAGCTGTGCCTGTCGCTGGCTCCGCTGCTCACCGGCGGCGACGCGCCACGAATCCTGCAGGGGGCGCAAATGCCTGACGTGCAGCGGATGCGGCTGGTCTCATTGATCGAGCAGAAAGGTTTCCTCTTCACCCGATACCTGCGTCCGACCGATTCCGCGCCCACTTCTCCCTGATTTGGCTCCTACGTGGCCCGTGTGGCGCGTGTGCAGCGTGAGGAAAGCTTCCTCCGGGCACTATGGGAGGTGAGACCGGACCCGGGGGTTTGCAACTGCGAAGGGACTCACGTGTTCAAGACCGTACTGATGATCGAAAAGGCGCTCTCCGACGCCGATGTGGAGCTGGTCACCACGCTCCACGGCGAGGAGAAGGTGTCCTTCGTCGTCCTGATGCAACCCCGGGGAAAGCAGGACGAGCTGCTCCGCGCGCTCGACGACGTCGCGCTGGGGCACCTCGACAAGGTGGTCCACGAGCACGACGAGAGCGAGACCGCGCCCACCCTGGCGAGCGAGTCCCTGGAGCACAGCCTGCGCCACCTGCAGAGAGCCGGGGCCGAGGCCACCGGCGAGGTCGTCGAGGAGAACCCGCTCGACCACCTGCGCGAAGTGGTCGAACGGGCCGGCGCCGACGAGGTGCTGGTGCTCACCTCCCCGCACTTCGTCGAGGAGTTCTTCCACCGTGACTGGGCCTCCCAGGCCCGGCACAAGGTCGGTGTCCCGGTGCTCAAGCTCTTCGCCAGCGACTCCTGAGGCCGCCGGGCAGGTGGCCCGGTAGTGCAGAATCGTCCTTGCGGGGCAACCCGCGAGGACGATTCGTCTGTCCCCGGCCGTCCCGGCCCGTCCCGCCCGTCCCTCCTGTCTGTACGGAGCTCTCCTTTGAACGACGCCGCCCACGACCTGCACGCCCCGCACTTCATCGGCATCGGCGGGGCAGGCATGTCCGGCCTCGCGAAGATCCTCGCGGTGCGCGGCGCCAAGGTGTCCGGCAGCGACTCCAAGGAGTCGGAGACCGTCCTCGCGCTCCGGGCCCTCGGTGCGGAGGTCTCGGTCGGCCACGCGGCCGAGAACGTCCCCGCCGGGACGAGCAGCATCGTCGTCTCCAGCGCGATCCGCGCCGACAACCCCGAGCTGGCCGTCGCCGCGAGCCGCAGCATCCCCGTCGTGCACCGGTCCGACGCGCTGGCCGCCCTGATGGGCGGGCGCCGGGCGCTGGCCGTGGCCGGCACCCACGGCAAGACGACCACCACCAGCATGCTCGCCGTCAGCCTCGCCGAGCTGGGCCTCGACCCCTCGTACGCGATCGGCGGCGACCTCGACGCCCCCGGCTCGAACGCGCACCACGGCACCGGCGAGATCTTCGTCGCCGAGGCGGACGAGAGCGACCGCAGCTTCCACAAGTACGCGCCCGAGGTCGCGATCATCCTCAACGTGGAGCTCGACCACCACGCCAACTACGCCTCGATGGAGGAGATCTACGACTCCTTCGAGACCTTCGTCGGGCGGATCGTGGACGGCGGCACGCTGATCGTCTCCGCCGACCAGGCGGGCGCCCGCGAGCTGACCGCTCGCGTCCGGGGCCGGGCGGGCCTGAACATCATCACGGTCGGCGCCGCCGAGGACGCCGACCTCCAGGTCGTCTCGGTCACCCCGCGCGGCATGACCAGCGAGGTCGCGGTGCGGCTCGACGACGCCGAGCTGGAGTTCACCGTCTCGGTGCCCGGCCGCCACTACGCGCACAACGCCGTCGCCGCGCTGGCCGCCGGTGCCGCGCTCGGCGTGCCCGCCACCGACCTGGCGCGGGCGCTCGGCAGCTACACCGGCGTCCGCCGCCGCCTCCAGCTCAAGGGCGAGGCGGGCGGCGTCCAGGTGATCGACTCCTACGCCCACCACCCGACCGAGATGACCGCCGACCTGGAGGCCATCCGGGAGGCCGCCGAGGGCCGCGTGCTGGTCGTCTTCCAGCCGCACCTCTTCAGCCGCACCCAGCAGCTCGCCGAGGAGATGGGCCAGGCGCTCGCCCTCGCCGACGCCTCCGTCGTCCTCGACATCTACCCCGCCCGCGAGGACCCGATCCCTGGCGTGACCAGCGAACTGATCATCACCGCCGCCCAGCAGGCCGGGGCCGACGTCCGGGCCGAGCACGCGTTCGGCGCCGCCCCCGCACTGCTCGCCGGGCTGGCCAGGCCGGGCGATCTGGTGCTCACCATGGGTGCCGGTGACGTCACCAACCTCGGCCCCGAAATCCTGGAGCACCTCGCGAGCGTTACAGCCAAGGCCTGACCCACCACGTCACCACGTCGACGGAGCCCGCTGTGAGTTACGAGATCGAGAAGACCGACGCCGAGTGGCGCGCCGAGCTCAGCCCCGAGGAGTACCACGTGCTCCGCGAGGCCGGCACCGAGCGGCCCTTCGTCGGCGAGTACACCGACACCAAGACGGTCGGCGTCTACAGCTGCCGGGCCTGCGGCTCCGAGCTGTTCAGCAGCGAGACCAAGTTCGAGAGCCACTGCGGCTGGCCCTCGTACTACGCCCCGCTGGCCGAGGACCGCGTCCAGTACATCGAGGACACCTCGGCCGGCATGCGGCGGGTCGAGGTCCGCTGCGGCCGCTGCGGCGGGCACCTCGGCCATGTCTTCGAGGGCGAGGGCTACGGCACGCCGACGGACCAGCGCTACTGCATCAACAGCATCTCGCTGAAGCTGCGGCCCGCGGCCGAGTAGCGTCACGCACCTGGTGAGCCCCGCACCCCTGACTCCGTGACCGGCGAGCCCGCCGAACGACGTCAGGGGAGCGAGGGCTTGCCCGCGATCGCGTCGTAGGCGCGCACGCGCAGGCGTCGCATCCAGCTGTCGTGCTCCTCGCGGCGGGCGGCCCGCAGGGCCTTGGGGCTGCCGTCGGGGTAGTGCTTGTAGGCCCAGGGGGAGCCGGGGCGGGCCAGGCGGATCGCGCCGACCACGGCGAAGACGGGGACGAGCATGCCGAGCAGGCCGGTGAAGGCCTTGCCCTTGGCCAGGGCGACCAGGGCGAAGCCGCCGTTGACCACCACGGCGGTGAGGTAGTCCCAGCCGGAGGCCGGGGCGCCGTCGGTGGTTGCCTGGTTCACCCCGAAGGGTGCTGCGCCGAGCAGCAGCAGGCCCATGGCGGCCGCGCCGAGCACCACCGCGTCCACCGAGAGCCGCCCTGCGCCGGACCAGTAGACGTCCTCCAGGTGCAGGATGAGCGCGAACTCGTCCAGGATCAGGGCCGTGCCGAGCCCGAACAGCCCGGCGAAGATCTCCTCCCAGGGCCGTCGGCCGCCCGGGGGTGAGGCCAGACCGACCCCGGCGACGACCGCGAAGACCGTACCGAAGACCACGTGGTGCAGGTGCAGGCCGCCGGATTCGATGTTCTTCGGCCACCACGACACCTCGGCCCTGATCATCCGCACGCTGAGGCGGATGAACAGGAAGGTCACGATGAACGCGCCGAGCATCACCAGGAGTGGCTGCTTGCCCGGGTCCAGGATCTCGCGTGCGTACCAACCGCCCATGTCACACCGCCGATCGCCCCGGGGGAAGGCCCGGTTCGATGCTTCCACGCTCCTGCCCCGGGCGCCCACCGCAGCGGTGGGCCCGGCGCGGAAGTTCGCCAAATGTACAGACAACTTTTCTGGGCCCGGCCGCCCGAGCACTGGTGCACTACTCCCTGCCGCTCGCGTCAACTCGCGTGGCGGGCAAGGTCGGTCATCCTCTCGAAAGGTTCGGTAGATGTATCTGTCCCGATTGCGCCGGGCTCGGCACGGGCTGCGTACAGCCATGGTCACCGCCGCCTTCTGCCTGGTCGTTCCCGCTCTCGCCGGTACCGTCGCGGCGCCCGCGGCGCTGGCCGCCGCACCGGTCGGGCCGGTCACGGGCCTGGCGGGCAAGTGCGTGGACGTCTCCGGCGCGGGCACGGCCGACGGCACGCCGGTCATCCTGTACCACTGCAACGGGGCCCAGAACCAGGCCTGGACGGTGCCCGGCGACGGCACCCTGCGGGCGCTCGGCAAGTGCCTCGCCGTCGTCGGCGGCTCCACCGCCAACGGCGCCCTCGCCGAGCTCCGCAGCTGCGACACCACCGGCGCCCAGCAGTGGACGCCCACCGGCGGCGAGCTGGTGAACCCGCAGTCCGGCAAGTGCCTGGACGTGCCCGGCTCCAACACCGCCGACAGCACCCGGCTGGAGATCTGGAGCTGCGGTGCCGCCCAGCCCAACCAGACCTGGACGCTGCCGACGGCCACCGGCGGCTCGGGCGGCGGCTCGGGCAGCGGAAACCTGATCGTCGACCCGGGCGGCGAGGCCGCCAGTTGCACGATGAACGGCGCCGACGGCATGACCGTGCCGGGCTGGACGATCGCCAAGGGCGAGCCCAACGTCATCTGTTACGCCAACACCACCGGCTACCCGACCACCTCCACACCCGGCTCCCCCACCCGGGCGGGCGCGTTCTTCTCCGGCGGCGGCACCGGCGACTCCCGGCTGACCCAGACCGCCGACGTCTCCAGCGCCGCGACGGCCGTCGACGCCGGTGGTGTCAGCTACAACCTCGGTGGCTGGCTGGGTGGTTACTCCTCGCAGAACGATCGCGTCGCCCTCACCGCGACCTTCCTCGGCGCCACCGGCAGCACGCTGGGCAGCTCGCAGATCGGCCCGGTCAGCAACACCGACCGGGGCAACACCACGGAGTTCCTCCAGCGCGCCGCGACCGGCACCCTCCCGGCCGGCACCCGCAGCATCCGGGTCGACCTCACCTTCATCTGGTCGTCCGGAGTACTCGACGGCTACGCGGACGACCTCTCGCTCACCCTCTCCACCCCCGTCCCGACCGCCCAACTGACCGTCCCGGCCAGCAGCGTGCCCGGCTACGACCACGTCTTCGTGGTCTACATGGAGAACGAGAACTACTCCGACATCATCGGCAGCAGCTCCGCGCCGTACATCAACAGCCTTGCCAGGGCCAACACTTCACTGACGCAGTCGTACGCCACCACCCACCCCAGCGACCCCAACTACGTCGCCCTGGCGGCCGGCAGCCTCTACGGGCTGACCGACAACAGCATCCTGACCACCAGCATCGACGCCCCGCACCTGGGCAACAGCGTCGAGGCGGCGGGCAAGACCTGGAAGGCGTACGTCGAGAACCAGAACGGCAACTGCGACACCGCAGGGCACGGCCACTACTACCCCGACGACGTGCCGTTCTACTACTTCAAGCAGCTCAAGACCGACGCCGCCTACTGCCAGGCCCACTGGCAGCCGCTGACGAGCATGTTCGACGACCTCAAGTCCACCGCCACGACGCCGAACTTCACCTGGTTCGCGGCCGACGGCTGCGACGACATGGAGGACTGTGGCATCGCCGCCGGTGACACCTGGCTGAAGAACACCCTGCCCGCGCTGTTCTCCTCCCCCGCCTGGACGACGCAGCGCTCGCTGCTGATCCTGACCTGGGACGAGGGCGCGGTGAAGGCCTTCGGCAACGGCTACCCGAACCAGGTGCCGACCATCCTGATCGGCTCGCAGAACAGCACCAAGGCCGGGTACCAGAGCGCCCAGCGCACCGACCAGTACGGGCTGCTCCGCACCATCGACCAAGCCCTCGGGCTCAACCCGCTCACCAACAACGACAAGTACGCCGCCACCGTCAACGACGCCTGGCAGTAGGCACGGCGGGCTGCGCGCACCGGCCCGTCCGGTGGGCGCAGCCGTACCGTGCGGCAGGCCGTGCCACACTGATCGTCCGTAGGAGGTGCGGGCCCGCCGGGTCCGCGAGCGGGGGAGGAAAGAGTGGCGAGGCGGCGCAGCTCCGGGGTGTCGGGCATGCTCGCGGAGGCGCAGCGGCAGCACCGTCTGCGGCAGGAGGAGCAGCGGCGGGCCGCGCTCGCCGCGCAGCGCCAGTACGAGCGGCAGCAGCGCGAGGCGCAGCGGGCGGCGGCGCAGGGCGAGAAGGAGGCCGTGCGGGCCTACCAGCAGCAGCGCGAGGCCGATGCGGCGCGGCGGACGGCCGAGTTGGAGGCGCGCGTCGCGGAGCTGCGTGGGGTGCTGGAGGCGGGCCTGCGGGGCGGGCCGGGCCAGGTGCCGCCGTTCGACCCGGGGCCGCTCGGGGTGCCCGTGCCGATGCCGGACCCTGCCTGGTACCAGGTGCCACCGCCGCCGAGCGGCGGGTACGACCGGGCGACCCGCAGGCAGTACGAGGAGCAGGCGGCGCACGCGCGGGCCAGGTTCGAGTACGACTGGCAGGCGGCGCAGGCGGCCGACCAGCAGCGGCTGACGCAACTCGCGCAGTACCGGGCGCAGTTCGACGCCTGGGCGATGGAGCACCGGCGGCTGGCCGCCGAACGGGCCGACCGCGCGGCCCAGTTGGCGGCCGGCGGAGCGACGGACGCGGCCTCGGTGGTCGAGCTCTTCGAGGGCGCGCTGCGCTGGCGCACCGACTGGCCGGAGGGCTTCCCCTCGGACGGGCTGGTCGCCTGGGACGCCGGGGCGCGCCAGCTCGTCGTCGACTGGCAACTGCCGAGCCCGGAGGTCGTCCCCGCCGTCGCACGGTTCCGGTACGTGAAGAGCGACGACCGGGAGCTCGAAGTCGCCCGCAGTGCGGCCGAACGCAGGCTGGTCTACCGGGAGTTGCTCGCACAGTCTGCGCTGCGGACCTTGGCCGAGCTGTTCCGGGCGGACACCGGCAAGCTGCTCTCCTCGGTCGCCCTGAACGGCTGGGTCGAGGCGCTCAACCCGGCGACCGGCCGGGAGGAGGAGCGCTTCCTGCTCTCGGTGACGGTGGAGCCGGCCGCCTTCCTCGACATCGACCTGACCCGGGTGGAGGCCGTCAGCTGTCTCGTCGACGGGCTGCGCGGGCGGCTGTCGAAGCGGCCGGAGCAGCTGGAGGCCGTGCGGGCGGACCGTTCGGCCGAGGCGGTGGCGGCGTCGACCGGCGCCGACGTCGGCAGCGGGGAGGGCGCCGACGACCCCGACCTGTTCACGATGGACCCGATCGAGTTCGAGGAGCTGATCGCCGAGCTCTTCCGGCGGCGCGGCTACCAGACCCGGACGACCGCCCGCAGCGGCGACCAGGGGGTCGACGTGATCGCGGAGGACCCGGACCCGATCACCGGCGGCCAGATCGTCATCCAGGCCAAGCGCTACCGCCACCGGGTCGACCCGACGGCCGTCCGCGACCTGGACGCGACCCGCGTCCACCACGGCGCCAACCGGGGCATCCTGGTCACCACCGCGACCTTCGGTCCGGACTCGTACCGCTGGGTCGAGGGCAAGCCGCTGGCCCTGGTCGACGGCCCGACCTTCGTCGGGCTGCTCAGGGAGTACGGCCTGCGCGGGCGGCTCGGGCCGGGCACCCCGGCCGAACGCACGCCGGTCCAGCACGCGCCCGCCGAACGCACGCCGGTCGAACGCACCCCCACCCTGGTCGAGCACATCACCCTGCCTCCGGTGCTGCTCGCCCCGGGGCAGAACGCCGCCCTGCCGCAGCACGGGACGGGCGAGGTGACGGTGCGGTTCGACTTCGACCCGTCCGGGGCGGACGCCGACCTGACGCTGTTGCTGCTGGGGGCCGACGGGCTCGTCCGCAGCGACGCCGACTTCGTCTTCTACCACCAGCCGACCGCCGAGCAGGGCTGCCTGACACTGCATCCGAGGACCGATGACGGCGAGACGGCGACGGTGCGGCTGAGCAGCCTGCCGGGGAGCGTGCAGCGGATCGCCGTCTCGGTGAACATGGACTCCGACTCCACCCACACCTGCGCGGACCTGTGCCGACCCGCCCTGGAGATCCGGACGGCGGACGGCTCGGCCTGGGCCTTCACCCCGCCCCCGGACCCGGGGATCTCGGCCATGCTGGTCGCGGAGTTCTACCGCTACGGCCCGGACTGGAAGATCCGCGCCATCGGCCAGGGCTGGTCCGACGGCCTGGCGGGGCTCGCCCGCGCCCACGGCGTGGACGTCGCCTGACTCCGGAGTTACGAGGTCAGCCGAGCGTACGGATGAACTTCCACTCGCCGGCGCAGCGCCGGTAACCGAGCCACTCGTCGACGGCCAGCATCGGGGCATTGGTGTCGTCGTTGTTGGTACGCCTCGGTGATGCCCGCGGCGACGGCCCGGTGCAGCGAGTCGGCCTTGGCCAGCTTGGCCAGGCCCCGGCCCCGGTAGGTGGAGCGGGTGGTGGTGAAGGAGGCCCAGTAGTGGCCCCGGCCGTCGGTCTGCACGGCACTGAACGCGGCGGGGCCGCCGTCGGCGACCAGCAGGCGGTTGTGCCGCTCGGGCGCAGCCTGCCGGGTCGTCCAGAGCACCACCTCCGGCGTCATCACGAGGTGCGGACCGCCCGCCTGGTAGGCGG
This sequence comes from Kitasatospora sp. McL0602, assembly GCF_052076145.1. NCBI lineage: Bacteria > Bacillati > Actinomycetota > Actinomycetes > Kitasatosporales > Streptomycetaceae > Kitasatospora > Kitasatospora sp. McL0602. Next base: position 1,839,414 of record NZ_CP197246.1, read on the forward strand.
CCGAAGCGGCCTCAGCGTCGGCGTCGGCGTCGGCGTCGGCGTCGGCGTCGGCGGGGCGGAAATCACGGATCAGCAATGTCATAGGCGATCCACGTTAACCAGCCGTGCCCCGAATCCGCCCCTGAATTACCGGCGGCGCCGGTAAAGCAGGTGAAAGCTCAAGTTCAGCTCTGAGAATGCCTGGTCCGGGTTGGCAGACGGTGCCCGGGGATACACCCTCAGCAGCAGGAGCAGAGCGGGCATCGTGCACCGCTCGACTAGCCCTCCGAAGGGGGCGGTTTTCCCATGCATTCACCTCTCCCCCGGCTCGGCGTCGGGGTCGGCTGGCGGGCCGAGATCGACACCGTGGTCGAGCGGCTGCCTGGCCTGGACTGGGTCGAGGTCGTCGCCGAGAACCTCTGCACCGACAGCCTGCGCGCCGGTCGGCTGCCCGAGTCGCTGCGGCTGCTGCGGGCGCGCGGCGTGACGGTGGTGCCGCACGGCGTCGCCCTCGGCCTCGGCGGCGCCGACACCCCCGACCCGGCCCGGCTCGACCGGCTGGCGGTCGTGGCGCAGGCGCTCGGGGCACCGCTGGTCACCGAGCACCTGGCGTTCGTCCGGGCGGGCGGCCGGGAGGCCGGGCACCTGCTGCCGGTGCCGCGCTGCCGGGACTCGCTGCGGGTGATCGCCGAGAACATCCGGATCGCCCAGGCGGAGCTGCCCGTGCCGCTCGCCCTGGAGAACGTCGCCGCCCATCTCGCCTGGCCGGAGGACGAGTTGACCGAGGGCGAGTTCCTGGCGGAGCTGGTCGAGCGGACGGGTGTCCGGCTGCTCGTGGACGTCGCCAACCTGCACACCAACCACGTCAACCTCGGTCTGGACATCGCGGCGGAGCTCGACCGGCTGCCGCTGGAGGCCATCGCCTACGTGCACGTCGCGGGCGGGGTCGAGCGGGACGGCGTCTGGCACGACACCCACGCGCACCCGGTGAGCGAGCCCGTCCTCGCGGTGCTCGGCGAGCTCTGCGCGCGGGCCGTACCGCCCGGCGTCCTGCTCGAACGGGACGACAACTTCCCGCCGCCCGCCGAGCTGGCAGGCGAGCTGACGGCCGTGCGGGGCGTTCTCGAGAAGGCCACGGAGAGGGTGACGCAGGGTGTCTGAGCAGCAGGAGTACGTCCTCCGGCAGCCCGAAGGCGACCCGGAGCTGGTGCTGGCCCGCGAGCGGCTGGCCCGGCGGCAGGCGGAGCTGCTGGCCGCACTCGTCGCCGGGGCGCCGGTGCCGACGGGCTTCGACCCGGCCCAGGTGCGCGTCCAGGCCCGGGGGCTGGCCGCCAAGCGGCGGGAGACCGTCGCCCGCGTCGCCCCCGAACCGGCACGGCTGCTCGGCGCCGCGTACGGACCGCTCTTCCAGCAGTACGCCGAGCAGCACCCGGTGGCCGGGGGCCACCGGGCGGACGCCCGCGCCTTCGCCGCCTGGGCGCTGACCCGGCCCGAGGCGGCGGCCGGCCATGCCGGGCTGGCGGAGTGGCTGCGGCCACCCGCCCCCGCCCGGGGCCGCTGGTGGCAACGGGTGCAGCAGCTCACCGCGACATCGCGCAACTGACCGACTCACGTACGGGGGAAATGAACATGTGGTACATCGAGTTCACGATCGCCGCAGCACTGGTGCTCATGGCGGGGCTCGGCACCTCGGCCGCCCGGCACCGCCTGCGGCGGGTACCCAACCCCGCCGGGCTGCCCGGCCGGGGGCTGCCGCTGCTGGACACCGCCTTCCTGGCCGGCGGGCCGGGCCGGGTGGCCGACACCGTGATCGTGCGGATGCAGCAGGAGGGGCGGCTGATCGTCTCCCGCGAGCAGCTGGTCACCGTCACCGACGGGCAGCCCCGGGACGAGATCGAGGCCGTGCTGATCGGCACCGCCGGGCCGGGCCGCCAGGAGAAGCTGCCGGTGCTGCGCGCCAAGCTGATGTGCAGCGAGCACGTGCAGCGGATCGGCGACCGGCTCGCCGACCGGGGCCTGATGCGGCGGCCCGACCTGATCCGGCAGGTCCGCCGGGCCCGGCGGGTGCTCGCCGTCGCCCTGCTCGGCACGGTGGTGCTGGGCGCCGTCGCGACCGCCGACTGGCTCGGCCGGTCGCCGGAGGCTCGGGACACCAGCACCCCGCCGTTCTTCGCCTTCCTCGGCCTGCTGCTGCTCGGGCTGGTCTGGTACGCCGCCGCCAACCCGGGCCGCTCCCGCGTCACGCCCGCCGGAGTGCGCCAGCTGTCGCTGATGCGGCAGGGGCGGACCCCGTGGCAGCCCGTCGGCAGCGTCACGGCGGGAGCGGCCCTCGGGGTCGGCGGCGGGGTGGCGCTCGGGGTGCTGGCCCTGGACGGGGCGCAGTCCCTGGAGGACGAGGAGCTGCGGGCCGCGCTGCTCGCCCGTGCCGCCGTCCCGGCCATCGGCTCCGTCGCGCCCTCGTCCACCGGGTCGTGGTGCGGCGCAATCGTCGACAGCGGGTCGGGCGGCGGGTCCAGCTGCGGGTCCACGGACAGCACGTTCACGGGGGGCACGTTCACGGACAGCGGCTCCTCCGACAGCGGGACCTCGCACAGCGGCTCCGGACACGGTGGCTCCGGGCACAGCTGCGGGGCGAGCCACTCCGGGCACAGCTGCGGCGGGCACTCCAGCAGCTGCGGATCGAGCTCCAGCTGCGGTTCCAGCTCCAGTTGCGGTGGCGGTTCCAGCTCCAGCTGCGGCTCCAGCTGCGGTGGTGGTTCGAGCTGCGGGGGCGGCTCCTGAGGCGTCCGCCCGGTCACAGTTCGGTATCGCGCACGGCCAAACCTGTCCATCGCGGCCGAGGTGGGTCTAGAACAAGCCCCATGTGGTTGCTCTTCCTGATACCCGCCTGCCTGGCCGCCGTGCTCTCCTGTCTCCGGCTGGTGCGGGTCGCAGCCACCGCCGACTCGCTCGCCTGGATGGAGCGCGCGGAGCCCGCCGAGGCCGTCGGGATCGGCCTGTACGAGACGGCCTACCTGGCCGGTGGCCCGGCCCGGGTGGTCGATCTGGTGCTGGTCCTGATGACCGCCCGGGGGCGTCTGCACCTGGCCCACACCGGGTGGACGACGGTCGTCGACCCCCGGGGCCGGAGTCGGCTGGAGCGGGCCCTGATCGCCGCCGTCGGCCCGGAGGGCCAGTGCCGCACGGCCGGGCTCAAGGAGGAGCTGGCCGAGCACCCGACCGTGCGGGAGATCGGCGGCCGGCTCACCGTCGCCGGGCTGGCGACACCCGCCGCCGTCCGGGAGAGCACGGTGGTGGCGGTGCGGCAGGTGCGGCAGTCCCTGCTGCTGACGATCGCCATGCTGGCCGCCGCACTGGCCCTCGCCACCCCCGGCAGCGCCGACGCGGGCTCGGCCGTCGCCTGGTTCTCGCTGCCGCTCATCCTCACCAGCGGCACCCTGCTGATGGCCCGGGTCGACGTCCAGGCCTACACCCGCTGGGCGGCCCCCGCCGGGCAGGAGATCCTCCGGACCGTCCGCCTGCCGGACCAGCGCGGCCTCGGCGGCGACGCGGAACGCGAACTCCTCACCGCCGTCGCCATGGTCGGCCCCTCGGCCCTGGCCGACGCCCGCCTCCGCGCGGCGCTGCGCAGCTGAAGCAGCGGCACCCGGGGCGCACGAACTGAAGCGTTGACCACCAGGGGCGCGGGACCCAGCTGATTGACTGCGTGCGCGAAATCGGAAGGCGCGGCGCCGTCACTCCCGATTTCGCGCACGCAGTGAATCAAGCAGAGCCCCGCGCCCCTGGGACCGTAGGTGGCTAGACCAGGCCGTTGAGCAGCTCCGCGACCGGCTTGCGGCGGCCCGTGTAGAACGGGACCTCCTCGCGGACGTGCAGCCGGGCCCGGGACGGGCGGAGGTCGCGCATCAGGTCGACGATGCGGTGCAGCTCGTCCGCCTCGAAGGCGAGCAGCCACTCGTAGTCGCCGAGGGCGAAGGACGCGACCGTGTTGGCCCGGACGTCGGGGTAGCCGCGCGCCATCTTGCCGTGCTCGGCGAGCATCGCCCGCCGCTCCTCGTCGGGCAGCAGGTACCACTCGTAGGAGCGCACGAACGGGTAGACGCACACGTACTGGCGCGCCTCCTCGTCGGCCAGGAAGGCCGGGATGTGCGACTTGTTGAACTCCGCCGGGCGGTGCAGCGCCATGTTGGACCAGACCGGCTCCAGCACCCGGCCGAGGCCGGTGCGGCGGAAGCGGTTGTACGCCTCCTGGAGGTCGTCCGAGTCCTCGGCGTGCCACCAGACCATCAGGTCGGCGTCGGCACGCAGGCCGGATACGTCGTACGTGCCGCGCACGGTGACGTCCTTGGCGGCCAGCTGCTCGAAGAGCTCGTCGACCTCGGCCGCGAACGCGGTGCGGTCCTCGGGCAGCTCGCCCTTGAGGCGGAACACCGACCACATGGTGTAGCGGATGACCTGGTTGAGGTCACGGGCCTTCTTCTTCGCGGGCTGCTCTGCGGCCTGCGCTTCGGTGGTCTCAGTCATGCGTTCATTGTCCCTTCCGTGACGCGGGGTCCGGTCGCCGGGGTCAACACCTCGTTGACGGCCCGCCGCGCGCTCGCGATGCACGCCGGGATGCCCACCCCGTCGTACGCCGCCCCGCACACCGCCAGCCCGCCGAGCCGCCCGACCTGCTCGCGGATCCGCGCCACCCGGTCGAGGTGCCCGACGGGGTACTGCGGCAGCCCGCCGCGCCAGCGCGTCACGGCCGTGTCGTACGGCTGCGCCCGCAGCCCGACGGCCTCCGCCAGGTCGGCGAGGGAGCGGGCGACGAGCTCCTCGTCGGGCAGGTCGAGGGCCGCCTCCTCGCGGTGGCGGCCGAGCGAGGTGCGGAGCAGGAAGCTCTCCGGCGCGGCTTCGGCCAGCCAGCCCCACTTGTTGGAGGAGAAGGTCGACGCCTTGATCGACCGGCCGTCCACCGGGGGCACCAGGAATCCACTGCCGTCGAGCGCCTCGGCCAGGTCACTGCGGCGGAACGCCATCGTGACGAGGGCCATCCCGGCATACTCGACCGTCGCGAGATCGGTGGCCGCAGCGGGCGCGTCGGCGCGGAGCAGCCTGGCCGCCTCCGGGGCCGGGACGGCGAGCACCACGGCGTCGGCGTGCAGCGTCTCGCCGTTGCTGACGACCCGCCAGCCCTCGGGGGTGCGGCGCAGCTCGTCCACCGGGCTGCCGGTCCGCAGCTCGGCCCCGGCCTCGACGCAGGCGGCGGCGACCGCCTCCGGGAGGGTGCCGAGGCCGCCGCGCAGGCCCTGGAACACCGGGCCGCCGCTGCTCGGGCGGGTGGTGAGCTCGTGCACGCCGTCGACCAGCGGGCCGCCGGAGCGGGCGATCGGCAGCAGGGCGGGGACGGCGGCGCGCAGCGAGATCTCGTCGGCGTGCCCGGCGTAGACGCCGCCGAGCAGCGGCTCGACCAGCCTGTCGGCGACCTCCCGGCCGAGCCGGGCGGCGACGTACGCGCCGATCGCGATGTCGTCCTCGACCTCCGGTGCGGGCTGCTCGCGCCGGGCCCGGTCGAGGCCCTGCGGGGAGAGCACCCCGGAGGCGGCGAGGGCGGCGAGATCGCCCGGCACGCCCATCAACTGGCCGCCGGGGAGCGGGCGCAGCGCGTCACGGCTCCAGATCGCGGCCTTGGCGGTGCTCGGCGGCTCCAGGGCCTCCGCGAGCCCGACCTCGCGGGCCAGCTCGACCGCCTCCGGCCGCCGGGCGAGCATCGACTCGGCCCCGAGGTCGACCCGCACCCCGCCGACCTCACCCCCGTGCAGCTTCCCGCCGAGCCGGCCGCTCGCCTCCAGCAGCGTGACGCGACGCCCGCCGCCGCAGCTCAGGTACGCCGCGGTCAGCCCCGCGATGCCACCACCGATCACCACCACGTGCTCTTCAGCCATACCTCGCAGTCTTGCAGAGCACGGGCCGGCCTCACGCACCCGGTGAGCCCAGGGGCGCAGGCGATAGCGTTCGTCTGTGGACAAGGTTCAGGAGTTCGAGGCGCAGCGGCCTCGGCTGTTCTCGCTCGCGTACCGGTTGCTCGGCTCGGCTGCGGAGGCGGAGGACGCGGTGCAGGACACGTACCTGCGCTGGCACGGCGCCGAGCGGGGGCAGGTGGTGGTGCCGGGGGCGTGGCTGGCGAAGGTGCTGACCAATCTGTGCCTGAACCGGCTGACTTCGGCGCGGGTGCGGCGGGAGGAGTACGTCGGCCCGTGGCTGCCGGAGCCGGTGCGGACGGACGGCGGGGTGCTGGGGCCGTTGGAGACGACGGAGCAGCGGGACGCGGTGTCGCTGGCGGTGCTGGTGCTGATGGAGCGGCTGACCCCGGCTGAGCGGGCGGTGGTGGTGCTCCGGGACGCGTTCGAGTACAGCCACCGGGAGATCGCGGGGGTGCTGGACTGCTCGGAGGCGAGCGCCCGGCAGACGTACCGGCGGGCGAAGCAGCACCTGGCGGAGGAGCGTCCTCGGTTCAGCTCGGCCGCCGGGCCGCAGCGCGAGCTGCTGGAGCGTTTCCTGACGGCGGCGGCCGAGGGGTCCGTCCGGCAGTTGGAGGCGCTGCTCGCGGAGGAGGTCACGGCCTGGTCGGACGGCGGCGGCAAGGTCACGGCGGCGACGCGGCCGGTCACCGGCCGGGAGAAGGTGGCGCGCTTCCTGCTGGGGCTGTTGGAGCGGTTCGGGGCAGACCTCGACCTGGAATTCGCCGAGGTGAACGGCGCGGCCGTGGTGCTGGGCCGGGAGGGCGGCGAGCTGACCAGCGTCGGTGCGGTGGAGGGCGAGGACGGGCTGATCACGGGCATCCGGATCGTGCGGAACCCGGAGAAGCTGAGGTTTCTCGCAAGTCAGCTCCGGGGGCTGTCACAGAACGGGTAGCTCGCCGGTTCTTCTCCAGGACAGAGCGGTACGGGTGGAGAAGAGGGCCGACAGATGCAGAACGTGATCATGGTGACCGGGGCCACCGGCGTGCTGGGCCGCGAGGTGCTGGAGCGGGCCGCCCGCACCGGCCTGCCGGTGCGGGCGCTGACCCGCCGGGCCGAGCAGCCGGTGACGCCGGGCGTCGAGTGGCACTCGGGTGACCTGGTGACCGGCCGGGGGCTGGCGGACGCGTTCGACGGGGTCCGCACGGTGATCCACTGCGCCACGGACGCCCGGCGCTTCAAGAACGACATCCCCGCCTTCGAGCACCTGCTCGCTGCGGCCCGGACGGCCGGGGTGCAGCACGTCGTCAACATCTCGATCGTCGGCATCGACCGCATCCCGCTGCCGTACTACCGGGTGAAGTTGGCGGGTGAGCGGCTGTTGGCGGAGTCCGGCCTCGGCTGGACCAATCTGCGGGCGACGCAGTTCCCGGAGCTCCTGAACGGCGTGCTGCGGGTGCTGGCCAAGTCCCCCGTCGTCCCGATGGTCTCGGGCACCGCCTGCCAGCCCGTCGATCAGGGCGAAGTCGCCGACCGGCTGGTCGAGCTGGCCCAGGGAGCCCCGGCCGGGCAGGTCGCGGCCATGGCCGGGCCGAAGGTCTACAACTCCGTCCGGCTGGCCCGGGACTGGACGAGGGCGGCGGGCAGGCGGCGGCTCGTGCTGCCGGTGTTCCTCCCCGGCAAGCTCGGCGCCGCCCTGCGCTCGGGCGCCCTGGCCGCACCGGACCGGGCCGTCGGCGTGCGGACGTGGGAGGAGTACCTCGCCGCCGAGGTGGCGCAGCCGTAACCGAGTCGAGACCGCCCGGGGGGAGCCGCAGCGGCCCCGCCACCGTCCAACAGCCGCGCCCGGTAGGGACGCAGGACGATGGGGAGGCGCACGGAGATGGCGTACGCGAGAGCACGGCTGGCAGCGGCGGGGCTGGCCGTGGGGGTGGCGGTGCTGGTCGGCGGGTGCAGTAGTTCGGGAGGCAGTGCCTCGACGGCGGCGGCGAAGGCCCCGGCGGCCCTGGCGCCCGGCGACGCGCCGAAGGCGGCGGGCAGCGCGGCCAAGCCAGGCGTGGGCGGGCCGGGCACGGGCGGATCGGGCACGGCGTCCGTCGCACCGGTCGGCACAGCGGTCGGCGCACGGAAGTTGGCCTACTCCGGGCAGCTCTCGGTGCAGGTCGAGGACGTGCCGCGGGCGGTGACCGCGGCGCACGCCGTGCTCGCCGGGTCGGGCGACGCGTACCTCGCCGACGAGGAGACCGCCCCGGTGACCGACGGCGGGAGCAAGCCGCCGTACGCGCGGCTGACGCTGAAGGTGCCGTCGGCCGGCTACGACCGGACGCTGGACGAGCTGTCCCGGCTCGGCCGGGTGCTCTCCCGGCAGAGCAGGGCGGAGGACCTGACCCAGCAGGTGGCCGATGTCGACAGCCGCCTGAAGAGCCAGCAGGCCAGCGTGGAGCGCGTCCGGGCCCTGATGGGCGAGGCCAAGTCACTGCCGGACGTCGTCACCCTGGAGGCCGAACTCGGCCGCCGGGAGGCCGACTTGGAGTCGCTCCAGCATCAGCAGCAGGAGCTGGCGGCGCAGACCTCGCTCTCCACCGTCACCCTGGAGCTACAGGCCCGGGGCGGCGCCACCTCGGCGCCCGCGAAGCACCCGGAGGGCTTCTGGCAGGCGGTCGGCAGCGGGCTGGCGGGCGGCTGGCACGCACTGGTGACCGTCCTGCGCGGCATCGCGGTCACCCTGGCGGCCGTGGCACCCTTCCTGCTGGTGCTGGCCCCGCTCGGCTGGATGGTCCGCCGCCTGCGCGCCAAGCGCCCCGCGCCGGAGCTGCCGCAGAGAGAGCTGCCGCAGACGGAGGACCTTCCCTAGGGCCCAGCCGCTCAGCTCGCGGTGGACTCGTGCACGAACTCGACCAGCCGGCTCAGCGCGTCCGGGTCCATGGTCGGCATCACGCCGTGGCCGAGGTTGAAGATGTGGCCGGTGTCGCCGACCGCCCTGGCGGCGTCCAGCACCTCGCGGGCCTTGGCCTCCACCGCGCTGGTGGGGGCGTAGAGCACGGCCGGGTCGAGGTTGCCCTGGAGGGCCTTGCCGGGGCCGATCCGCTGGGCGGCGACGTCCAGCGGCACCCGCCAGTCGACACCGACCACGTCGGCACCGGCCTCGCCCATCAGCCCGAGCAGCTCGCCGGTGCCGACGCCGAAGTGGATGCGCGGCACGCCGTAGTGCGCGACGGCCTCGAAGACCTTGGTGCTGGCGGGCATCACCGAGCGGCGGTAGTCGGCGGGGGCGAGGGCGCCGACCCAGCTGTCGAAGAGTTGGACGGCGGAGGCACCCGCCTCGATCTGGATCTTCAGGAACGCGGCGGTGATGTCCGAGAGCCGGTCGACCAGGGCGGCCCACAGCTCGGGCTCGCCGTACATCATGGCCTTGGTCTTCTCGTGGCTCTTCGACGGCCCGCCCTCGACCAGGTAGCTGGCCAGCGTGAACGGCGCACCGGCGAAGCCGATCAGCGGCGTCGCGCCGAGCTCGGCGACCAGCAGGCCGACCGCCTCGGTGATGTAGGGCATGTCGTCCGGCTCGAGCGGGCGCAGCCGCTGGAGGTCCTCGAACGAGCGGATCGGGTCGGCGATCACCGGGCCGACGCCCGGCTTGATGTCGACGTCGATGCCGACGGCCTTGAGCGGCACCACGATGTCGCTGAAGAAGATCGCCGCGTCCACCTTGTGCCGGCGCACGGGCTGGAGGGTGATCTCCTTGACCAGCTCGGGCTGCATGCACGACTCGAGCATCGGGATGCCCTCGCGCACCTTGAGGTACTCGGGCAGCGAGCGCCCGGCCTGGCGCATGAACCAGACGGGGGTGTGCGGCACCGGCTCCCGGCGGGCGGCCCGCAGGAACGCGGAGTCGTACGCGGCGCCACGGCGCGCGGTGGGCTGCTGACCGGTCTGGGCTGCGGGGATCGCCGCGGATGTCTCACTCACTCCCAAATCTTCGCACGCGGCACGCCACGCTCCGCCCGTGCCTTCCTCCAAGAGCTCACAAGACCTCCTGCCGGACTGCGCACCGGACTTCTTGGGACGACAGTTCGAAGGCTTTGCACGCCACGCGGGCGTCAGGTGCTCGGAAAGCGACGCTCGCCGACCTAGTGTTCACCCCATGGCAGCGGTCGGCGGGCACCCCGCACAAGGTGGCGGAACGGGCAAGGAGTCGGCGCCGATCGAGTTCCGCGATGCGGTCGAGGCGCTGGCGGGAGCGCGGTTGCGCCCCGAAGTGCAGCTCTCGCCCGCCCCCGCGCCGCGCAGACTGGCACCGTTCGCGTACGCCGTGACGGCCTCGGTCGAGGTCGACGGGGAGGAGCTGGCGGACGGGCGTCTCGTCCTGCTGCACGACCCGGCCGGGCAGGAGCCCTGGCGCGGCGACTTCCGGGTCGTCACGCTCACCCGGGCTGATCTCGAACCGGAGATGGCGAGCGACCCGATGCTCGCCGAGGTCGGCTGGGCCTGGCTGACGGATGCTCTGCAGGCGCACGGCGCCGGGTACGTCGAGCCGGGCGGCACCGTGACCCACGCGTCCTCGCACTACTTCGGCGCCCTCGCCGAGCGGGTGGCCTCCACCGAGATCGAGATCCGGGCCTCCTGGACTCCGGCCGACGGCCGGTTCGACCGGCACCTGGCGGCCTGGGGCGACCTGCTCTGCATCTGCGCCGGCCTGCCCCCGGCCGTCCCCGCCCCGCTCTCGCTGCCCGACGTACCGTCACTCGGCGGAGTGGTCCCGATGCCCGCGCGGCGTCGTCCGCGCTCCCACTGACGAGCCCCTGCGCTCCCACGGAAGGGGTGCCGGGTCACGCCCTCGCACGGGTGCCACCCGCAGGGCTGACGGCGGGTGACTTCTACCCCGCTCTGCGTCAATTCCCTGCCCGGATCTGATCGCCACTGATCCCAGGCGGTCGATTCTGTGCGATTTCAGGGCATGTCGTATCAGTCATCTGCACGATTTGTCCGTATTGTTACTCACTAGATCGTGATCTTTCGCTAAAGCCGGGCACGGATGATGCCGAAGGTGTCAGTGACCCTTTCCATACGCGGAACACTCCGACCGCCCCCATCGGGGTGTCGTCCGCCACTCCCCCAAGGAGACCTGGTGTCGGTCCTTCTAGAGCACCCCGCAAACGTGGTCGCCTACCGGCCGACGAAGCCCACCGCCATGGTGGTCATCGCCGACCCGCGCGTCCGAAACACCGTCACCCGGCACCTCTGGGCGCTCGGCGTCCGCGACGTGATCGAGGTCTCCTCGATCGCCGAGGCCCGCCCGCGCGTCTCCACCCCCCGGGACATCTGCGTCGCCGATGTCCACCTCCCCGACGGCTCCGGCCTGACGATCCTGGCCGAGACCAGGGCCGCGGGCTGGCCGAACGGCCTCGCGCTCTCCGCCGCCGACGACATCGGCGCCGTCCGCAGCGCGCTGGCCGGCGGCGTCAAGGGGTACGTGGTCACCGGCACCCGGACCAACGTCGCGATGCCCGGCCGCCCCGGCCTGCCGATCGGCGCCGCCGGACTGGCCGGACGGATGCGTCGGCCCGGCATGCCCGGCGCCGTCGGAGCCCCTGGCGCGCCCGGCGCCCCGGGAGCCCCCGGCGCCCAGCCGACGGCCTACCGCGAGCTGTCCGGCCGCGAGGTCGAGGTGCTGCGGCTGGTGGCGGAGGGCCAGTCCAACAAGGCGATCGGTGTCGCGATGGGCCTCTCGGCGCTCACCGTGAAGAGCCACCTGGCCCGGATCGCCCGCAAGCTCGGCACCGGCGACCGCGCCGGGATGGTCGCCGTCGCCCTCCGGACCGGCATCATCCACTGACACCGCCGAACCGCCGCGGCCGCCGAGCCGCTGCGGTCGCCGGGGTCACCGAGGCCGCAAGGATCACCGAGGCCGTGGGCCGGGCGACGCCATGTCGCCGACACGCCGAAGGCCGTTTCGACCCGCTGGCAGGCCGCGGCGGTGGGCGGAGGAACGTTTCCTCCGCTCCACCGCTGCGGCCTGCCGCACATCCGGGCCCCCACACCGCCCCGTCACCGCGCCGAATTGCCCCCTCCGGGCAAGGTCAGGCCCCCGGCATATGTCCGAACACAGTCTGACCAGTCCGACAACACTCCCGGGCGCGGGTACCGTCGTACCCTTGGGGAGTGACCGACGCCGTAGCAGCCATCCCTGAAGAGACAGCCCCGGTCCCGCTCCTCGAGCCGCGGGAGGGGCTGCCGCCCGTCGTGGCCGACGCGGCGGGACTCGCCGAGACCGTCGCCGCGTTCGCCGCGGGCACCGGCCCGGTCGCCGTCGACGCCGAGCGGGCCTCCGGTTACCGCTACGGGCAGCGGGCCTACCTGATCCAGCTCCGGCGCGCCGGAGCCGGCACCGCACTGATCGACCCGATCGCCTGCCCCGACCTGAGCGGCCTCGGCGCCGCGCTCGCCGACACCGAGTGGGTGGTGCATGCCGCGACGCAGGACCTGCCCTGCCTGGCGGAGGTCGGGATGCGGCCCGAGCGGCTCTTCGACACCGAGCTGGCCGGGCGGATCGCGGGCTTCCCCCGGGTCGGCCTCGGCCCGATGACCGAGAACGTGCTCGGTCTCTCGCTCGCCAAGGAGCACTCGGCGGTCGACTGGTCGACCCGCCCGCTGCCCGAGCCCTGGCTGCGGTACGCCGCGCTGGACGTCGAGGTGCTGGTCGACCTGCGCGACGCGCTCGAACGCGAGCTGGACGCCCAGGGCAAGCTCGGCTGGGCCCTGGAGGAGTTCGCCGCGATCGCGAACGCCCCCAAGCCCGCCCCCCGGGTCGACCCCTGGCGCCGCACCTCCCAGTTGCACAAGGTCCGCCGCCGCCGCCAGCTCGCGGCCGTCCGCGAGCTGTGGCTGGCCCGCGACCGCACCGCCCGCGAGCGGGACGTCTCACCCGGCCGGGTGCTCACCGACGCCGCGATCGTCAACGCCGCGCTCGCGATGCCGCTGAACGCCCCGGCGCTCCAGGCCGTCCAGGGCTTCGGCCCCCGGGTGAACCGCCGTCAGCTCGACCAGTGGATGGCCGCCCTCCAGCGCGCCCGCGAGATCCCCGAGAACGAGCTGCCGCCCGCTACCGCCCCGCACGAGGGCCCGCCGCCGCCGCGTGCCTGGGCCGAGAAGGACCCGGTCGCCGCCGCCCGGCTCTCCAGCGCCCGCACCGCCGTCTCCGAGCTGTCCGAGACGCACAACCTCCCGGCGGAGAACCTGATCACCCCCGATCTCGTCCGCCGGGTCTGCTGGGAGCCCCCGGCCGACCCGACCCCCGAGCTGGTCGCCGCCGCCCTGCGGGCGCTCGGCGCCCGCCAGTGGCAGGTCGACCTGGTCGCACCGGCGATGGTCACCGCGTGGGCCTCGGCGTCCGACCAGTCGCAGTAGGGATGTAGGGCAGTAGGGGCACCCCCTGGTGGTACACGTCACTCGGCTGGCGCGGGGTGCCCCTGGGCAAGCTAGTTACCGGCGGGTAGCATGGCCGTGGTGCAGCGCCGCTTTACCTGTTGGCGGCAGCCTGCGCACAACGTCCTGTTGGTCCCTGGGAGGAGAGCCCCCGTGCCTCGTACCGCGAGGGACGTCGTCTTCGTCGATGGCGTCCGCACCCCGTTCGGCAAGGCCGGCCCGAAGGGCATCTACCACGAGACCCGCGCCGACGACATGGTCGTCAAGTGCATCCGGGAGCTCGTGCGTCGCAACCCGAACCTGCCCGTCGAGCGCATCGACGAGGTCGCGATCGCGGCCACCACGCAGATCGGTGACCAGGGTCTGACGATCGGCCGCACCGCCGCACTGCTCGCGGGTCTGCCGAAGTCCGTGCCGGGCTACTCGATCGACCGCATGTGTGCCGGCGCGCTGACCGCCGTCACCGCCACCGCGGGCGGCATCGCCTTCGGCGCGTACGACGTCGTCGTCGCCGGTGGTGTCGAGCACATGGGCCGTCACCCGATGGGCGAGGGCGTGGACCCGAACCCGCGCTTCGTCTCGGAGAAGCTGGTCGACGAGTCCGCCCTGTTCATGGGCATGACGGCGGAGAACCTGCACGACCGCTTCCCGCACCTCACCAAGGCGCGTTGCGACGCCTACGCGGTGCGCTCGCAGGAGAAGGCCGCCAAGGCGTACGCCAACGGCGACATCCAGCCCGACCTGGTGCCGATCTCCGTGCGCAACACCAACCCCGCCGCCGGTGAGACCGGCTGGGGCCTGGCGACCACGGACGAGCCGATGCGTCCGGGCACCACGATAGAGAGCCTCGCGGGTCTGAAGACGCCCTTCCGCCCGCACGGCAACATCACCGCCGGTAACTCGGCCGGCCTGAACGACGGCGCCACCGCGTCGCTGCTCGCCGCCGAGGACGTCGCCGAGGAGCTCGGCCTGCCCGTCCGGATGCGGATGGTCTCCTTCGCGTTCGCCGGTGTCGAGCCCGAGGTCATGGGCATCGGCCCCGTCCCCGCGACGGAGAAGGCGCTCGCCAAGGCCGGTCTGACGATCGACGACATCCAGGCCTTCGAGGTCAACGAGGCCTTCGCCGTCCAGGTGCTGTCCTTCCTCGACCACTACGGCATCGCGGACGACGACGAGCGGGTCAACCCGTTCGGCGGCGCCATCGCGTTCGGCCACCCGCTGGCCTCCTCGGGCGTCCGCCTGATGAACCAGCTCGCGCGTCGCTTCGAGCAGCGCCCCGACGTCCAGTACGGCCTCACCACCATGTGCATCGGCTTCGGCATGGGCGGGACCATCATCTGGGAGAACCCGCACTTCGAGGGGACCAAGTGACCACCACCGAGATGCTCAAGCGCGCTGCCGAGCTCTTCCCCGACGAGGTCGTCACCACGGCCCACGTGCGCCACCTGGACCTGCCACTGCAGGCCGGGAAGCTCGCACTGATCACCCTGGACAACGGCTTCGACCACACCAAGCCGACCACCTTCGGTCCGGGCTCGCTGGCGAAGCTCGCCGAGGCGCTCGACCAGGTCGAGGCCGAGGCCGCCGAGGGCAAGATCGTCGCCGTCGCCGTCACCGGCAAGCCGTTCATCTTCGCGGTCGGCGCCGACCTCAAGGGTGTCGAGGTGCTCAAGGAGCGCAGCGACGCACTGGCCATCGGCAAGGGCGGTCACGACGTCTTCAAGCGGATCGCCGCGCTGCCCGTCCCGAGCTTCGGCTTCTACAACGGCGCGGCGATGGGCGGTGGCGTCGAGGTCGGCCTGCACTGCACCTACCGCACCGTCAGCTCCGGCGTGCCGGCGTTCTCGCTGCCCGAGGTCTTCCTCGGCCTCGTCCCCGGCTGGGGCGGCTGCACCCTGCTGCCGAACCTGATCGGTCCGGCGAAGGCCGTCAAGGTCATCGTCGAGAACTCGATGAGCCAGAACAAGCAGCTCAAGGGCAAGGAGGTGTTCGAGCTCGGCATCGCGGACGCGATCTTCGAGCCGGCCGACTTCCTGGAGCAGTCGATCCTGTGGGCCGCCAAGGTCCTCAAGGGCGACGTCACGGTCGAGCGCGAGGAGTTCGACCGGGGCAAGGCCTGGGACGACGCCGTCACCTGGGGCCGCTGGGTCGCCGACGCCAAGGTGCACGGGGCCGCTCCGGCCGCGTACAAGGCGCTGGACATCATCCAGCAGGTCAAGGACGGCGACCTCCAGGCCGGCTTCGACGCCGAGGACATCGCCCTCGCCGACCTCATCATGAGCGGCGAGCTCCGCAGCGGCATCTACGCCTTCAACCTGGTGCAGCGCCGGGCCAAGCGCCCGTTCGGCGCGCCGGACAAGTCGCTGGCCCGCCCGGTCTCCAAGATCGGCGTCGTCGGCGCGGGCCTGATGGCCTCGCAGCTGGCGCTGCTGTTCGCCCGCCGCATGGAGGTGCCGGTCGTGCTGACCGACATCGACCAGGAGCGGATCGACAAGGGCGTCGGCTACGTCCACGGCGAGATCGACAAGCTGCTCGCCAAGGGCCGGATCGGCAACGACAAGGCCAACAAGCTCAAGGGCCTGGTCTCCGGGCACCTGGACAAGGCCGTCGCCTTCGGCGACGCGGACTTCGTGATCGAGGCCGTGTTCGAGGAGATGGGCGTCAAGCAGAACGTGCTGGCCGAGCTGGAGGCCGTGGTCTCGCCGACCACGATCCTGGCGACCAACACCTCCTCGCTGTCGGTCTCCGAGATGGCCTCGAAGCTGGAGCACCCCGAGCGGGTCGTCGGCTTCCACTTCTTCAACCCGGTCGCGATCCTGCCGCTGCTGGAGATCGTCCGCGCGGAGAAGACCGACGACGCGTCGCTGGCCACTGCCTTCGCGGTCGCCAAGAAGCTGAAGAAGACGGCCGTGCTGACCAAGGACGCCCCGGCGTTCGTGGTCAACCGGATCCTGACCCGCTTCATGGGCGAGATCCAGAGCATCATCGACGAGGGCACCTCCTTCGAGACCGTCGAGACGGCCGTGCTGCCGCTCGGCCTCCCGATGTCCCCGATCGCGCTGCTGGAGCTGGTCGGCCCGGCCATCGCCCTGCACGTGTCGGAGACCCTGCACGGCGCCTTCCCGGAGCGGTTCACCGTCTCCGAGAACCTGGCCCGGGTGGTCGAGGCCCGCAAGCGCGGCTTCTACATCTGGGAGGACGGCAAGCAGGTCCTCGACCCCGAGGTGCTGGCGCTGCTGACCTTCGGCGACAAGGTGCTGACGGAGGAGCAGGTCCGCGAGCGCGCCCTCTCCGCCGTCGCGCAGGAGATCGGCCTGATGCTCGACGAGGGTGTCGTCGGCGAGGCGCAGGACATCGACCTCTGCATGATCACCGGCGCCGGCTGGCCCTTCCACCTGGGCGGGATCACCCCGTACCTGGACCGCGAGGGCGTCTCCGAGCGCGTCAACGGCAAGCGCTTCCTCGCCCCGGGCGTGGCCTCCATCCCGGCCTGACCCGCACCGCTTGGTAGCTGACGAAGTGCCGGAACCCTGCCCAGGGTTCCGGCACTTCGTCGTGTCCGGGCCGTGCCCCGGCCCTCTGCCCCGGCCCTCTGCCTCGGCCCTCCGCCTCGGTCTTCAGCCCGGTCGGCCGTGCGAGCCGGCTTCGAGGGCTGCCCGGAGGGTGGCCAGGGTGGCGGCGATGCGGGCCAGCTCCTCGGCGGAGACGGCCCCGGTCAGCGCGCGGAGTTCGCGCTCGACGACGGGCCGGGCGGCGGCCAGCTGGTGCTCGCCCTCGGGGGTGAGGCGGAGGACGGACGACCGGCGGTCCTGGGGGTGCGGCACCCGCTCGCACCAGCCTGCGACCTCCAGCCGGTCGACCGCCTTGCTGACGGCACCTACGGTGATCGCCACTTCGCCGACCAGATCGAGCACCCGGCAGCCGGGCACCCGGTCGATGATCTCCAGGAACTCGAACTGGCCGAGCCCCAGCCCGAGTTCGGCGCGCAGCCGGGCGCTCACCGCGTTGTAGAGCCGGGTCTCGACCCGGACGAGGTCGACGAAGACCGGAGTGACGGGGGTCACAGAACCTCCAATGGATTCCCAGGAATCATCTTCCCGGGAACCAGGTTGGGTACAGGCAGATGGATTCCCGGGAATCCATCCTCGCATCCCGACCGACGGAGGCCCGACATGTCCCGAGCACAGCGCGACGCCCTGTACGCCCTCATGAGCTCCGCCCCCCGCCCCGAGACGCCACCCACCATCGAGGAGCAGCGCACCGGTTTCGCCGCCGCCCTCACCCGCCCCGCGCCGGAGGGCGTCGCCACCCGGGCGACCGTCCTGGGCGGGCGGCCGGCCCTGGAGCTGACGCCCGCCGGAGCCACCGGGCCGGGGCGGCTGCTCTACCTGCACGGCGGCGGCTACCTCATCGGCTCGCCTGAGACCCACGCCGGGCTGGTCGGCGAACTGGCCCGCCGCGCCGGGCTCGTGGCGATCTCGGTGGACTACCGGCTGGCGCCCGAGCACCCCTTCCCCGCCGCCGTCGAGGACGGGCTCGCCGCCTACCGCGAGCTGCTGGCGACCGGCATGGACCCACGGCACCTCGTACTGGCCGGCGACTCCGCCGGGGCCGGCCTGAGCCTCGCCACCCTGCTGGCCGCCCGGGAGGCCGGGCTGCCGCAGCCGGCCGCCGTGGTGCTGTTCTCCCCGTGGGTCGACCTCACCGTGTCCGGCGCGAGCATCCGCACCAAGGAGGACGCCGACCCCATCTTCGTCGAGGCCGACATACGCGCCTACGCCGAGCTCTACCTCGGCACCGCCGACCCGTCGGGCCCGCTGGCCAGTCCGATCTTCGCCGACCTCGGCGGGCTGCCCCCGCTGCTCGTGCAGGTCGGCTCGGACGAGGTGCTGCTCGACGACGCGGTCCGCCTGGCCGGCCGGGCGGGCGCCGACGAGGTCGAGGTCACCCTCGAGATCGGCCCCGGGCTCCCCCACGTCTACCAGCACCACTTCGGCCGCCTCGACGAGGCGGACGCCGCACTCGAGCGCGCCGCCCGCTTCCTCACCACCCACCTGGACGGGAACTGACCCGCGCCGGCGGCCGCACGCTCCCGGCTTCCGTCACGCTCCCAGCTTCTGCACGGCCCGCGCCAGGGCCGTCGCCGTCCGCCGGACGTCCGCCTCGGTGGTCCGCCAGCTGCTGAACGCCGCCCGCAGCGCGGGCGCCCCCGCGTACCTGGTCGGCGTGAGGAACGCCTCGCCGGCCAGCTCCGAGGCGAGTGCGGCGAGGCGCTCGGCGGTGGCGTCCGCCGCGAGCGTGAAGCAGACGACGTTCAGCCGGACGGGCGCGAGCAGCCGCAGCCCCTCGATCCCCTCCACCGCCTCCCCCAGGGCCCGCGCACCCGCCACGCAGCGCTCGACGATCTCCCGGTGGCCGGCCCGCCCGTAGGCGCGCAGCGTGAACCAGGCGGCGAGCGCGCGCAGCCGGTGCGAGTTCTCCGGGGTGAGGTGCACCAGGTCCGGGTGCGCCCCCATCGGGCCGAGGTAGGCGGCCGCGTTCTGGAAGACCCGCGCCTGCAGATCCGGGCGGCGGGTGAACTGCACCGCGCTGTCGTACGGCACGTTGAGCCACTTGTGCAGGTCCACGCAGACCGAGTCGGCCAGGTCCAACCCGGCCACCAGGTGCGCGTGTTCCGGTGCCAGTGCCGCGAAGGCGCCGAACGCCGCGTCCACGTGCAGCCAGAATCCGTACCGCTCGCGCAGTGCGGCGAGGGCCGTCAGGTCGTCGAAGTCGACCGTGTTCACCGTGCCCGCGTTGGCCACCACCACGCACGGGCCGTCCGCCTCGGCCAACTCCCGCTCCAGCGCGGCCACGTCGACCGCCTCCCGGCCCGGCAGAGTGGGCACCACCCGCAGGGCCGTGCGGCCCAGCCCCAGCACCGACAGCGCCTTGGCCACGCTGGAGTGCGCGCTGCCCGACAGCACCCGCACCTGCCCGAGCGCACCGACGCCGTCCTCGGCGACCTGGACGCCCAGCCGCTCGCCCAGCCACTCCCGGGCGATCGCCAGCCCGACCGTGTTGGACATCGTCGCGCCGCTCACGAAGGTGCCGCTGTGCGCAGGCGAGAGCCCGAACAGCTCGCGCAGCCAACCGACCGTCTCGCGCTCCAGCTGCTGACCGGTCGGGTCCAGCGAGGAGTTCGAGTTCTGGTCGGCGGCAGCGGTGAGCCAGTCACCGGCCAGCGCCGCCGGGGTCGCGCCGCCGGTGACGAACCCGAAATAGCGCGGCCCGGCACTGGCCGAGAGCCCCGGCTCCCACCGCTCGGCGAACTCCGCCAGAGCCGCCCGCAGTCCGCCGCTTGCCGCTCCGAGCGGCACCGGCCCCGACTCCGACTCCGGCCCCGGCAGGTCCCTCACCGGGACCACCGGCCGGTCGTCGAGGCCGGCCAGGAAGGCCACGGCCCGTTGCCGGGTCTCCTCCAGCAGTATCGGCAACTCGTCCAGGTCAGCTGCGAGTTCGGGATGCACGGGCGGTCTCCAAAGATCGACTGTGCCCCGAGGGTACCGACCGGATGCGGCGGTGTCCCGGTCCAATTCCACCCGGGTGGCCTGCTGTGGCAGCACCACCCGGGTGGCGGAATCAGCGGATCAGTAGAAGAAGCCCGTCAGGTCCGCGACGACGTCGACCTGGCCGTACGAGCCGTCGTAAAAGGACACCTTCGACCCCGAGCCGAGGCCGCTGACGGTCATCGCCGCCACGGTCTGGTTCGGCGCGAAGTTCAGGTTCGAGGCGGTCGGCCGGGCGGCACCCGCCGGGTAGGCGGTCAGGAAGCCGAACGCGGCGGGCCGGGTGACGGTCGTGTTGAAGACGGCCGCCTTCGTGTCGTACGGGTTGTTCACGTCGTTCCCGTACGCGGAGGTCGACGTGAACGGGGCCACCGGCCCCCTCGCCGAGCCGGTGCCGTCCCGGGTGTCCAGGACGCGCGTGGGCGTGACGGGCCGGAAGGCCAGCCCGCCGGTCGGGCTGTAGTAGCCCTGCACGTCGACCACCAGGTCCAGCGGCGCCGAGGATCCGTTGTAGAGCGTCACGGAGCCGTCCGCACCCACCGGCACGACAGTGCTGTTCGGGACGACGGCACCGGCGGTGAAGTTGAGGTTCGAGGCCGTCGGCCGGTCGATCCCGGCCGGATAGGCCGTGACGAAACCGGGCGCGGCGGCACCGGCCTCGGTGACGTTCAGCATGACGGCGGTGGCGTCGCCCGCCACCGGGCCCGCCCCGGCCACCTTGAGCGTGGTCGAGCCGTGGGCCGGCACCTTCTGGGCCGGCCGGGCAGCCGTGGTGAGGCGGGTGTCCAGCAGACGGGTCGGGGTGGCCGGGTGGTACCCGTCCCCGGCGCTGGGTTGGTAGTAGCCCGCAAGGTCCACCACGAGGTCGACGGGCGCGTCCGAACCGTTGTAGAAGTCGATCCATTCGCCCCCGAGCGTCGCCAGGTTCGCGACCACGGCCCCCCGGGTGAAGTTCAGCGTGGAGGCGAGCGGCCGGGGCCGGGAGGACTCGTACGCCGTGATGAAGCCGGCCGCGCCCGGGTTGACCGCCGTGATGTTCAGGACGGTGGCGTTGACGCCCACACCCTCGGGCAGCAGCTTGGAGAGGTCCAGACGCTGCACGCCCCGGGCCGGGATCGACGCGATCCGCCCACCCGTCCCCGTGCCGTTCCGGGTGTCGAGCACCCGGGTCGGCGTGATGGCCTTGTACTGGGCACCTGTGGTGGTGGAGGTGTACGTGCTGCTCCATGTCATGCCGCCCACCGAGGCGGTGGCAGTCGTCCGGTAGGTGCCGGGCCGGTCGTAGGTGTGCGCGATCGGGACCTCCGGTGTGCCGTGGAACGGGTACGCGGTCGTCGTCCCGTCACCCCAGTCCACGGTGACGGTGCCCGGGAGATCCCAGTTCTGCTCCAGATACAGGAAGCTCCGCACCCCCCGGGCCCCGACCGCGAGGGTCCTGTTCGGATCCTCGGTGTGGAAGAACGGGCAGACCCCGACCTCGACCGCGCCCCGGTCGTAGTGGCCGCCGCCGGCCCCGGAGTCCGGGACGGTCGGGTCATCGGCGCGGGGCGTGTCGTAGATGTCGGTCGGCAGTGCTCCGGGGGCCGTGGAGTCGGCGGAGTCGATGACGGGCGACCCCTCGGGCGGAGTCATGTGCGTCTGGCAGAGCTGCTGCTTGGTGTCCTGGGGGCCGGCCAGATCATGGTCGCCCTGGCCGGTGGCCGCCCGGAAGGCGAGCAGATCGCGGTAGGACACGCCCGCCCAGAGGTAGAGCGGCGCCGACCCGATGGGGTTGAAGAGGTTGTACGCGCTCTTGGTGGTGGCGGCGGAGTCCTCTGCCACCTGGATACCGTTCGCCGCACAACGGCTGCTCGGCGTGGGGACCTTGAGGACGTTGTTCTCGATGGTCGTACCGGTGGACCGCCCGCTGACGTCTACCGCACTCCCGCAGCCGGTGTGCAGCGTGTTGCCCGTGACGGCAGTGCCGGTCGCACCGTTGACGGAGACGAACGGGGAGTCCGTGGTCATGAACGGCTCAATGTCGTTGCCGCTGACGACGGTGCCGGTCGACCCCTTGTCGACCACGACCTGAGCCCGACTCGTGAACCAGCTCCGCGTCACCCGGACCTGGGCCGACCCGTCGGTCACGTGGATCTGCCCGGCCTCACCGTACGTCTCGCCGTGGTCGACGCCGATGTCGTCGGCTCCGGAAACGGTGACACCGTCGTCGCCCCAGCCCATGCCCTGGAACCGCAGGTGCGATGCGCCGGTCACCGTCAGGCCCGTGACGACGAAGCGCTGTCGCGAGCCGGCCGAGGTGAAGGTGATCGGCGCCGACTCCGTGCCGGAGCGGGTGACGTGCACGACACCGGGCGCCGGGGTCTGCTGGTCGATCAGCACGGTCTGCCCAGGCGTCACCACGTCGGCGGCCGCCTGGATGGTGCAATACGGCGCGGCGGCCGAGCCCGTCCCACTGTCGGAACAGCCCTGGTTCTGCCCGTTGACGTACAGGGTGCCGCCCCCGGAATCGGCGGAAGCCGCAGCGGGCAGCACTCCCACCCCCAGCGCGAGCGCCCCGGCAACCGACAGAACTCGTGCTCTTTGCACGCAGTACCCCCCATTTGTCCCGGCGATTACCGGGTTTGACGACGGGGAAGCCTCTCGTACCGGGGGGGCTGGCTGTCAAATCCGTTCGCACGAACCACCCAAGGCCTGACCCGCCTGCTGAACGACCGTAGCGCCGGCCCCCTTCCCGGGGGTCGGCGCTACGGCATTCCGCCTCCTGGTCAGCCCAGGTCGCTGCGGAACCAGTTCCAGCTGCCGGTGGTGCTGTCGTCGTTGTTCCAGCTGGTCACCGGGGCGTTGAACGCGGTGCCGTTGCTGGTGAACTTGTACAGCGTCGAGAGGTACTTGCCGGTGCCGCTCTGCCCGTTGTTGTAGAAGACGGCGAGGTCGGCCTTGCGGTCGCCGTTGAAGTCACCCGCCACGAGCTTGATGTTGTCCCAGTTCCAACTGCCGTTGACGCTGTCGTCGTTGTCCCAGGCCTTGGTCGGGGAGGAGCCGAAGCCCGTGCCGTTGCTGGTGAACTTGTAGATCGTGGTGATGTGCTTGCCGGTGCTGGTCTGCCCGTTGTTGTAGACCATCGCGATGTCGGCCTTGCCGTCACCGTCGAAGTCACCCACCACCGGCTTGATGTTGTCCCAGTCCCAGCTGCCGTTGATGGTGTCGTTGTTGTCCCAGACCTTGGCCGGGGAGGAGCCGAAGCCCGTGCCGTTGCTGGTGAACTTGTAGATCGAGGTGATGTTCTTGCCGGTGCTGGTCTGCCCGTTGTTGTAGACCATCGCGATGTCGGCCTTGCCGTCACCGTCGAAGTCACCCACCACCGGCTTGATGTTGTCCCAGTTCCAACTGCCGTTGATGGTGTCGTTGTTGTCCCAGACCATGACCGGGGAAGAACCGAAGCCCGTGCCGTTGCTGGTGAACTTGTAGATCGAGGTGATGTTCTTGCCGGTGCTGGTCTGCCCGTTGTTGTAGACCATCGCGATGTCGGCCTTGCCGCCACCGTCGAAGTCACCCACCACCGGCTTGATGTTGTCCCAGTTCCAACTGCCGTTGATGGTGTCGTTGTTGTCCCAGACCTTCACCGGCGCATTGAAGCCGACGCCGTTGCTGGTGAACTTGAAGATCGAGGTCAGGTACTTGCCGGTGTTGCTCCGGCCGTCGTTGTAGACCACCGCGAGGTCGGCCTTGCCGTCACCGCCGAAGTCACCGACGACCAGCTTGCTGCGGTCCGCCGACCAACTGCCGGTCGTGCTGTCGTCGTTGTCCCACACCTTGACCGGCGCGTTGAACCCGGTGCCGTTGCTGGTGAACTCGTACAGGGCCGTGAGGTTCTTCCCGGTGCTCGACTGTCCGAGGTTGTAGAGCACCGCGACGTCGGTCTTGCCGTCCCCGTTGAAGTCGCCCATGGCGGTGGTGGGGATCGCCTTGTTGGCGACGGAGAAGATGGTGCCGGCGGAGAGCGGGCCGGTCTGCCCGGCGGCGTTGACGGCACTGACGGTGAGGGTGTGCGGCCCGTCGGTCAGCAGCCGGGTGTTGAGCGGCGCGGTGTAGCTGGAGCCCGAGTTGGCCACGGCGGACTGCAGGACACCGTCGACGTAGAAGTTCGCCCCGGTCGGCGCCCCCACGCTCTCGGAGACCGTGGCGGTCATCGCGACATCGCCGCTGACCGTGTCGGCGTTCGCCGGCCCGGTGACGGTGGCGACGGCAGGCGTCGGGGCCGGCGGCGGCGGCGGGGTGACCGGCGTGGGGGCGTCGCCCGTGATGTTGTCGTAGCGGTAGGCCGTGTAGCTGTCGGTGGGGTGCCCGGCGAGGTAGCTGTTGTTGAAGTCCCCGACGTACTTCTGCGTGGGCACCCGGCGGCTGCTCTCCGCGTAGTACGTGAACGTGCCCGCCGCCTTGTCGATCCAGCCGCCGAACAGGACGACATGACTCTCGACGTTGTTGAGGATGTCACCGGGCTGGAGGTCGTCCCTGCTGATCGCGGTGGAGACGTCGCGCAGGCTCCAGGTGTTCCGGCTGTCCGGCAGTTGCCAAGCCATCGACACGAATCCGGAGCAGTCCTGCCGGTAGCGGCCGCCGGTGGCGTCGTCCGACCACCAGCTGTAGGGCGAGGAGAGCCCGTTGGTGCTGTACGGGACCGCGTTGTCGACCCAGTCCCTCGCCCGGTCGATGGTCTGCTGGCGGGTCACCGACCCACCGGGGGTTGCGTAGTGACCCAACGAACCGGTCGAGCCGGCCGACTCACCGCTGGAGTAGATCGAGTCGGCGAACGCCGGAGTGAGCGCGAGGGAGGTGGAGGCCAGCGCGGAGACGAGGAGGACAGCGCTGGCACGGGCGACGGAGGTCTTGACGGACACGGGTACTCCAGAGAGGTGGTGGCAGGGTGGGGCGACGGCCCCGAAGTCTGGTGGTGGCCGGTTCACCCGGCAGGGAAGGCGCAGACGGCCTGGTAGGCGTGGCCGCCGGAGGCGGCCAGGACGTTCGCGAGAAGGCCGCGGGCCTTCTCCATCGCGGCAGCGTCACTGTCGGCGCGGATGAAGAGGGCAACGCTCGCCCCGGGTGGCACGGCTCGGACTCGGACGTGCTCAAGTGCGTGCGCCGGGGCGGCATGGGCCCAGATGGCGTCCTGGACCCGGCCGGCCTCGTTCTCGGCGACGGCCGCCGCATCGGTGGTGGCGAGGGCGAGATGGACCAGGAGCAAGGCGGTCAGTCCCAGCCGATGCCGTTGGCCGACTGGTGGGCGACGCCTGCGGCCACGGGGGCCGACACGACCACGGAGTCCCAGCCGATGCCGTTGGCCTTCGCGGCGACGATGCCCGCACCCAGCACGGCGGGGGCGAGGGCGAACGAGAGCGCGGCGGCGAAGGAAGTAAGAATACGAACGGACTTCGACATGGTGGTACTCCTGGATCCGTGAGCGGCTGGTCGGCGGAGGCTGGTCTTCAGGCCCTGGGGCCCGGCTGGGGGTCTTGTCCCGCCGCCTTCCGGTGATCACCATCCTGCTCGACTCCGCGATGGACGGGAATCCCTTCGACCTGGCACCAAGAGGCCTGGCTCCTTGGTGCCAGAACGGCGGACCGAGCGACCGGGCGACTTGATTCGCTTGCGAAGCCCCCGGTTCACTTGGGATGATCACCCGGACACGCGGGGCGCACACTTTCTTCACTGTTCGGGGGCTGGATTCATGCTGCAGGCACTGGGGTTGACCCCATCCTCGGAGGCCGTCTACCGGGCGATGCTGAGCGACCCCCTCGGCGGCGTGGCTGATCTCTCCGACCGGCTTGGCCTGCCGGAGCCCGCCGTACGGGACGCCCTGGACGACCTCGCGGACATGCGGCTCCTGCGCGCGTCCCGGGAGAACCCGGACGGCCTGCGGCCGGTCAGCCCCGAGCTGGGCCTCGAGCTGATCCTGCGCCGCCAGGAGGACGAGCTGATCCAACGTCAGCACCAGCTCGCGCTGAGCAAGGCCGCCGCCGCCCGCGCGGTCGCCGAGTACGCCGACCTGCGGCCGAACACGGCGGTCGACGGCGCGGAACGCCTGGTCGGGCTCGACGCGATACAGGCGAAGCTGGAGGTGCTCGCCCGGGAGGTGTCCCGGGAGTGCCTGTCCGTGATGCCCGGCGGTGCCCAGTCCCGGGCCAGCCTCGACGCGTCCCGGCCACTGGACACGGACGCGATGAACCGCCAGGTCTCGCTGCTGACCCTGTACCAGGACAGTGCCCGCAACGACACCGACACCCACGCCTACGCCCGCTGGATGACCGAGCACGGCGGTCTGGTCCGCACCTGCCCCACGCTCCCGCCCCGCCTGCTGGTCTTCGACCGCGAGGTCGCCGTCGTCCCCATCGACCCGGCCAACACCCGGCTCGGTGCCCTCTGCACCCGGGAACCGGGGATCGTCGCCACGCTGGTGGCACTCTTCGAGCAGACCTGGGCAGCGGCCGTGCCGCTCGGCGCCGACCGGCAGCAGGACGCCGCGACGGGGTTGACCCCGGGCGAGCTCGAGCTGCTCACCTTGCTCTCCGGCGGCCTCACCGACGAGGCGGCGGGCAAGCGGCTGGGCATCTCCCTGCGCACCGTCCGCCGCCAGATGGCCGCTCTCATGGAGCGGCTGGGTGCCACCAGCCGCTTCGAGGCCGGCCTCAAGGCGGCCCAGCGCGGCTGGCTGTAGCTCAGGAGCCGGCGGGCCGCTCAGTGCTTGAGGCGGTAGATCACCGTGTCGGCGTTGACGCCGACGACCTCGTAGCGGGTGGCGAGCAGGTTCTCGATCTTGGGGATGAGCTCGGGCTGGTAGGGGGCTCGGCCGGAGTCGTCGACGACGATCTCGGGGTAGCCCTTGGCGAGCTCCTGGTCGAAGGTCTGCCAGGCGTTGCTGACGCTGTACTGCTCGCCGACCTGCTGGCTGTCCTTGCCGCCGCTGAAGTTGGTGAGGAAGCCGGCGGTGAGGTAGCGGGAGGCCGGGCGGCGGTCGGCCAGCCAGTACAGCTCGGGGTGCATGCCCCAGACCAGGACGGTGTCCTTGGGGGTCGTGTTCTCCGCGATCGCGGTGGCGACCTCGGTGGTGTGGGTGAGGCGCTGGCCGGGCCAGAACAGGGCGAGGGCCCAGAAGAGCGTCGCGGCCACCATGCTGTAGACGGCGACCGGCCGCCAGCTGATCGCCGAGGTGGAGACGGCGCCGACGCCGAGCAGCACCAGCGGCGGGATCAGCTGGAGGTAGTAGTGGCCGAAGAAGTGGAAGCCGGTGCTCACGGCGATCGCCGAGGAGAGCAGCCAGACCCACAGGTCGGTGGTCGAGCCGTGCTCCTCGCCGCGCGAGGCGACGAGCGGCCGGTGCCGGTACGAGAGCCAGAGCCGGCGGCCGAGCGGGGCGAGGAAGCCGAGCCCGGCGCCGACCAGGATCGCCGAGTTGCCGAGCGCGCGGCCGGTCATCTGGAGCCAGGAGCCGCCGAGCGAGGCGTAGTCGCCGCTGCCGGTGACCACCCAGAAGAGGAAGCCCTTCGGCTTGGTGAGGATGACGGCGACCAGCGCTATCGGCAGCGCGAAGCCGAAGCCGATCTTGGAGAGCGCGGGCAGCCAGCGCACGCCGCGCTGCCGGGCGTCCTGGAAGAGCATCCAGAGCACGGGCAGCAACACCGCCCCGCCGGTCTGCTTGGTGAGCGAGCAGAGCGCGACGGCGATGCCGGCGGCCAGCCAGCGGCGGCGCTCGGCGTAGCGGAAGGCGGCGACCATCGCCGGGAGCATGAAGACCTCGAAGGTCGCGGCCTGGGTGTCCTCGGGCGAGAGCCCGATGGACATCAGCAGGTAGAACGCCCCGGCGGCGGCTCCGGCCCGGTTGCCCCAGCGCCCACGGGCGAGGGAGGCGAGCAGGATCGCGGTGACGAGGTGGGCGACTATCGCGAGGGTGCGCAGCGGCCAGAGCGAGACGGAGCCGAAGAGCGCGAAGCAGGCCTCGTACAGCCAGGGCAGCAGCGGGGGCTTGCGGTCGACGACGGTGTCGTAGAGAACGCCGCCGTCGGCCAGCATCCGGGCCTGGGTCGCCAGGAAGCCTTCGTCGGGGCTCCAGACCGGCCGGAGGAAGGAGGGGATGTGGGTGACGACCGCGAGCAGCGCCAGCACCGGGACGACCTTCGTCCAGTACCCCTGCCGGACACGCTCGGGCAGCCGCGCGCCGAGGCGTCGGCTCAGGGCGGCGGCAGGGGGGTCGGAGTGGGTCGGCACGGATGACAACCTACCCGGCGGGACCGGCTGGAACTGCGCCGGTCCCGCCTTTCGGGACGATGATCTGACAATGTCACGGGGGCGAGTCAGGACACTCCCCGCCGCAGAACGGGCGGAACCGCCCGAAAGGTACGCCAGGCGCTGGACCCGTCAGGCGTCAGCCCGGTCCGGCGTCAGGCCTCGACGGAGACGCCCTCCAGCTTGGCGACCAGCGCGGCCACCCGGCCCGCGATGTCCGGGGCGGTCAGGCCGATCTCGGCCATGATCTGGTCCCGCGTCGCGTGGTCCAGGAACTCCTGCGGGATGCCGAAGTCACGCAGCGGCAGATCGACCCCCGCGTCGCGCAGCGCCTGGGCGACGGCCGAGCCGACACCGCCGGCCCGCCCGTTGTCCTCGACCGTGACGACGACCCGGTGCCGGGCCGCCAGGCCGGGCAGCGCCTCGTCGACGGGCTTGACCCAGCGCGGGTCCACGACGGTGCTGCTGATGCCCTGGGCGGCGAGCAGGTCGGCCGTCTCCAGGCAGAGCGGGGCCAATGCGCCGACCGAGACGATCAGCACGTCCGGCCGCTCCTCGGCCGACTCGCGCAGCACGTCCATGCCGCCGACCCGCCCGACGGCCGGGACTGCGGGGCCGACGGCGCCCTTGGAGTAGCGGACGACGGTCGGCGCGTCCGAGACCTCGACGGCCTCGCGCAGCTGGGCGCGGAGCTGGTCGGCGTCACGCGGGGCGGCGAGCCGCAGGCCGGGGACGAGGTTCATGATCGACATGTCCCACATGCCGTTGTGCGAGGCGCCGTCGGTGCCGGTGACACCCGCACGGTCCAGCACGAAGGTCACGCCCAGCTTGTGCAGGGCGACGTCCATCAGCACCTGGTCGAAGGCGCGGTTCAGGAAGGTCGCGTACACCGCGACGACCGGGTGCAGCCCGGCGGTGGCCAGACCGGCGGCGGAGACGGCGGCGTGCTGCTCGGCGATGCCGACGTCGAAGATCCGCTCCGGGTACGCCTTCGCGAACGGCGCGAGACCGACGGGGTGCAGCATCGCGGCGGTGATCGCCACGATGTCCTTGCGCTCGCGGCCGAGGGCGACCATCTCCTCGCCGAAGACGCCCGTCCAGTCCTTGCCCGCGCTCTTGATCGGCAGGCCGGTCTCGGGGTGGATCACGCCGACCGCGTGGAAGCGGTCCTCGTCGTTCTGCTCGGCGGCGCGGTAGCCGCGGCCCTTCTCGGTCAGGCAGTGCACGATCACCGGGCCGCCGAAGCCGCGCGCCTTGGTGAGCGCGGACTCCAGGGCGGTGAGGTCGTGGCCGTCGATCGGGCCGATGTACTTAAGGCCGAGGTCCTCGAACATGCCCTGCGGGGCGATGAAGTCCTTCAGGCCCTTCTTGGCGCCGTGCAGCGTCTCGAACAGCGGCTGCCCGACCACGGGGGTGCGCTGCAGCGCGTCCTTGCCCCAGGTCAGGAAGCGCTCGTAGCCCTTGGTGGTGCGCAGGGTGGCGAGGTGGTTGGCCAGACCGCCGATGGTCGGGGAGTACGAGCGCTCGTTGTCGTTGACGACGATGACGAGCGGGCGGTCCTTGGCGTCGGCGATGTTGTTGAGCGCCTCCCAGGCCATGCCGCCGGTGAGGGCGCCGTCGCCGATCACCGCGACGACCGGGCGGTCGTGGTGGCCCTGGAGCTGGTTGGCCTTGGCCAGGCCGTCGGCGTAACCGAGCACGGTGGAGGCGTGCGAGTTCTCGATCACGTCGTGCTCGGACTCGGCGCGGGACGGGTAGCCGGAGAGGCCGCCCTTCATCCGCAGCTGCGAGAAGTCCTGGCGGCCGGTGAGCAGCTTGTGCACGTAGCTCTGGTGGCCGGTGTCGAAGAGGATGCGGTCGCGCGGGGAGTCGAACACCCGGTGCAGCGCGATGGTCAGCTCGACCACCCCGAGGTTCGGCCCGAGGTGGCCGCCCGTCTTGGAGACCTCTTCCACCAGGAAGGTACGGATCTCCTCCGCCAGTGCGGGCAGCTGGGCCGGGGTGAGCCGGTCGAGATCGCGCGGTCCCCGAATGCGGGTCAGCAGGGCCACCCGTTCCTCCTCGTTCAAAGGTCCCGGGCCGCATGCGGCCCGACGGGCGTCGCTGCCCTTGGCGCCCCTGCGCTCCGACGGTCGCGGAGCGACGGGACTGGTCGAGTCTAGTGTCCGGTTGCCGGACACGGCCCGGTGGCCGATCCGTTGCGGGTCCGCCGCCTCGGCCACCGGCCGATTTTACCGCTCCCCGCACCGGTTGCCTGTCGCACCCGGCCCGTCGCGTCCGGTCCGGCCGCGCCCGGGAGAGGGTGCGCAGACGCGTACGCCCGGCACGGCGCCCACGGCACCGACTGTCGGAACCGCGCTGGTCACCGCCCTGGCGAGCCCGGTGGAGGCCGTCCGCCCTCGGTGCCGACCGCACCCGACGGGGTGTCGGACCTCGGTGGGCGGGAGTGACTTCCACCACGTGTTCCGGCTCCGGTCCGACCACGTGCACATCACCCGGGACGACCCGAACGTGCCGTCCGGTCTCGAACAGATGCAGCAGCTCGACGACTCCCAGCGGTTCGCCCACCTCGGGTAGGCCCGCTGGCGGGGGTGTGCGGACGGCCCGATAGTCGGTCCCGGGGGCACCTGGGACTTGACGAAGGAGACGGCATGCAAGGCTCTATCAGGATCGCGGCACTTGCGCTGACGGTAGGAGCAGGCTCGCTGCTGGCGGCCTCGCCCGCGTCGGCGACGACCCTGATCAGTATCGGCTCCAGCGCCGTCATCGACGCGAAGATCCCGAGCCGGGTGCACGTGGACGTCACCTACACGTGCGACGTCGCGGACGGGCCGCGCTCGCTGAACATCTCGGCCGAGCAGACGGACCCACAGGACCCGTCCGAGGTGGCGTTCGGCTCCACCCGGGTGCCACCGACCGCCATCACCTGTGACGGCACCGAGCACACCCAGTCGGTGGTCATCCAGTCGAAAACGTCGAACTGGCTTCCCGATGTGGATGCGGTGCTGGTGACGGCCCTGTCCGACATCGGTTCGGCGCCCCCGGCCAACGCGGACGCGAAGCAGTACCCCTTGACGGCTGCCCCTGCACCAGCTCCCGCACCGGCTCCCGCGCCCGCACCGGCTCCCGCGCCGACGCCCACCCCCGAGCCCGCCCCCGCACCGGTCCCCGTCGCGCCGGCCCCCTGAACCACGGACGGGCCCCGAATCACCGACGTGATCCCGGGGCCCGCTGTGTCGTACGGGGTCGTCAGCCCCGGCCGGCGGCCTTCTGGGTCTTGCGGGAGAGCGAGTCGATGACCACGGCGGCCAGCAGCACGGCGCCGGTGATCATGTACTGGACCGAGGTGTTCATGTTCAGCAGGTCCAGGCCGGTCTGGATGGACTGGAGGACCAGACCGCCCAGGAGCGCCGACCAGACCGAACCCCGGCCACCGAAGAGGCTGGTGCCGCCGATGACGGCTGCGGCGATGGCCATCATCAGGAGGTTGGCGCTGCCGATACCGCCCAGGTTCGAGGTGTAGGTCTGGGCGAGGAAGAGCAGGCCGCCGAGCGCGGCGAACCCACCGGAGATCGCGTAGATCGAGATCCGGATGAACGCGACGTTGATACCGGCCCGGCGGGCGGCCTCGATGCTGCCGCCGACGGCGAAGATCTGCCGGCCGTACGAGGTGCGGCGCAGCACGAAGTCGGCGACGACCAGCGCGCCGAGGAAGACCACCAGGGCCACCGGCACGCCGTTCGCCTGGTTGAGCATGTAGGCCGCGCCGAAGGAGACGACCGCCAGGGCGCCGGAGCGCAGCGCGATCTCACTGGTGGGACGGAACGGCACGCCCGCCTTGCGGCGGCGGTTCTGCTCCAGCAGCGAGCCGCCGAGCATCGCGGCGACGGCGAGGACGGCCAGGAGGTAGGCACCCGAGATGTCGGAGTCGAGGAAGTAGGCCCGCTGGCCGAGCAGGTGGAGGAACCCGGCGTCCTTGACGTTGACGCTGCCGGTGCTGCCGAGCAGCGAGAGCATCAGACCGTTCCAGAACAGGTTGCCGGCCAGGGTGACGACGAACGCGGGCACACCTATCTTGGCGAAGAACCAGCCGTGAACCGCGCCGGTGGCCGCGCCGGTGGCCATCGCCAGGAGGATGGCCAGCAGCGGGTTCACCCCGTGGTTGACCGACAGGACGGCGAAGACGGAGGCCGAGAGGCCGCCGACCGAGGCGACCGAGAGGTCGATCTCGCCGAGCAGCAGCACGAAGACCAGGCCGATGGCGATCATGCCGGTCGCGGACAGGAAGTACCCGATGTTCGACAGGTTGCCCGCGGTGAGGAAGTGGCTGTCCTGGCTCTGGAAGACCGCCCAGATGATCGCCAGGCCGACGACGACCGGCAGCGCGCCGAGCTCGCCGCCGCGCACCTTGCGCTTGAACTCGGTGAGGTAGCCCTTGAAGCCCTCCTCGCGGACGAGGAGCCGAGGGTCGACCGCGGGGGTGGCGGCGGGGGTCTCCGGCGTCTCGGCGGGGGTCTCGGTCGTGTTGCTCACTTGGCCGCCTCCGCGGTGCGTGCCTGACGACGGGTCACGGCGTTGTCCGTGGCGCCCGTGATCGCGGCGATGATCGTCTCGTGGGTGGTCTCGGCGACCGGGAAGGCACCGTTGTTCTTGCCGAGCCGCAGCACGGCGACGGTGTCCGCGACGGCGCGGACGTCGGCCATGTTGTGGCTGATCAGGATGACGCCGAGGCCGCGCTCGCGCAGCCGCTCGACCAGGTCGAGCACCTGGGCGGTCTGCTCGACGCCGAGGGCGGCCGTCGGCTCGTCCAGGATGACGACCTTCGGCTCGCCGATCAGCGCGCGGGCGATCGCGACCACCTGGCGCTGACCGCCGGAGAGGCCGGCGATCGGGATGCGGACGCTGGGGATGCGGATGGAGAGGGTGGAGAGCAGCTCCCGGGCCTTCTGCTCCATCGCGACCTCGTCGAGCACGCCGAAGCGGCGCAGCTCGCGGCCGAGGTAGAGGTTGCCGACGACGTCGAGGTTGTCGCAGAGCGCGAGGTCCTGGTAGACGGTGGCGACGCCGAGGGCGGCGGCGTCGTGCGGCCGGTTGATGCTGACCGGCTTGCCCTCCCACTCGATGACGCCCTCGTCGATCGGGTGCACGCCCGCGATCGTCTTGACCAGGGTGGACTTGCCGGCGCCGTTGTCGCCGACCAGGGCGACGACCTCTCCGGCGTGCACCTCCAGGTCGACGTCGGTCAGCGCCTGGACGGCGCCGAACCGCTTGGAGACGCCGCGCAGCGCCAGTACGGGTGCGCTTGTCACGTGAACCAACTCCTCTTGTCCACCCCGTGCCGAGGGTGGCCGCCGCACCGCCCAGGGCGCAGTCGAATACGTGTGAGATCTCATGCCCCGTCAGCCGGGGCGGAGGTGGGCGCGGGGAACCCTCGACCGAGGGCTCCCCGCTGACGTGCAGTTGCCTGACGGAACTGCTACTTGATGCCGGCGGCGGCGCAGGCGGCCGCCAAGTCGGCGGTGCAGATCTTCGCCGTCGGGTAGAGCTGGTCGGCGATGACGGTGTCCTTGAGGTTCGCCTTGGTGACCGAGACCGGGGTCAGCAGGGCGGAGGGCACCTTGTCGCCGGAGCCGCTGGTGGAGCTGGCGGTGGCGGTGGCGCTGACGTCCTTGCCGTTGAGCAGGTCGACGGCGAGCGCGGCGGCGGCCTCGGCCTCGGGCTTCGGGGCCTTGTAGACGGTGCTGGTCTGGGTGCCCGCGAGGATCCGCTGCAGGCCGGCCAGCTCGGCGTCCTGGCCGGTCAGCGGGACGGAGATGCCCGCGCCCTTGAGGGCGGTGGCGATGCCGCCGGCCATGCCGTCGTTCGCGGAGTAGACACCGGCGATGTTCGCGGCGGTGAGCTGGGTGATCGCGGCGGTCACCTTCTGGTTGGCGACGGTGTCCTTCCAGAGCCCGCTCTGCTCGTAGGCGATCTTGACCTTGCCGTCGAGGACCTTGTGCGCGCCGGCCTTGAACATGGCGGCGTTCGGGTCGGCGTCGTCACCATTGATCATCACGATGTTGGCGGCCGGGGTGGCCTTGGCGCCGAGGGCGTCGAGCAGGGCCTGGCCCTGGAGCTCGCCGACCTTCTCGTTGTCGTAGGAGACGTACGCGGAGACCGGGCCCTGGGCCAGGCGGTCGTACGCGATGACCTTGATGCCCTTGTCGACGGCGGCCTGGATCGAAGTCTTGACGGCAGCGGAGTCGACCGCGTCCAGGATCAGGACCTTGACGCCCTTGGTGATCATGGTGCTGACCTGCTGCGCCTGGGTGGCGGCGCTGCCCGCGGCGTTCGCGTAGTCGACGGTGCAGTCGGGGCAGGCGGCCTTGACCTTGGCCTCGATCAGCGGCTTGTCGAGCTGCTCGTAACGCGTGGTGGCGTTCTCGGGCAGGAGGAGGCCGATCGACTTGCTGCCACCGGCGGCGGAGGGCGCGGACGAGGCGGTGTTCTTGTCGCCTCCGGCCTTTCCACAGGCGGCCATGGACAGGGCCATCGAAACCGCGGCGGTGCCGATCACAGCGCGACGCATCATTGCGTTCATGGTGGGGGGTGCCTCCCTGACGGCGCCGCAACATCGCGGCGAGGTGGAAGGGAGTCAACCCGCCCTGCTCGCTTGTCGTCAATAAGTAAATCCGGACTCGGGTAGATCCGAACCCTTTCGTTATCTTCCTGAAGGCGAAGCCGAGACCAAAGCGACCCCGGCCCCGCCCTGTCGAACGGTCAGACGGACGCCCCGACGGGCTGCACGGGCTGTCGGATTACGCCCGATTCGCCCATTTCGCTCATCACCAGCGCGAGCGCCCCGAGCACCTCCGCACGGCCGCCCAGCGTCCCCGGGACGACCGACAGCTGACGGGCCGCCGACGGGATCGCGTACCGCGCCACGGAGTCCCGGATCGGGGAAAGTACCAGCTCACCGGCCTCGGCGAGGTCTCCGCCGAGGATCACCCGGCGGGGGTTGAGCAGGTTGCACAGGGTCGCGACACCGGTGCCGATCTGCCGCCCGGCGTCGGCGATCACCCGGCGGCAGCCGAGATCGCCCTGCTGGGCCAGCTGGACGACCTTCGTCAGGGTCAACTCGCCCGGGTGGTTAGCGTTCAAGAGGTTGAGCAGGTAGCGCGAGCCGACGAAGGTCTCCAGACAACCTCTGTTGCCGCAGCGGCAGACCGGCCCCGACTCGTCCAGCGTGATGTGCCCGATCTCGCCCGCCGTGCCGCCCGGCCCCCGGTAGATCTGGCCGTTGATGACCAGCCCGGAGCCGACACCGCTGGCGACCTTGATGTACGCGAGATCGCTCAGCCCGCGCCCCGCGCCCCAGACCAGCTCGCCGAGGGCGCCGAGGTTCGCGTCGTTGTCGACGTACACCTGCATGCCCAGGCGCTGGGAGAGCTCCAGGCCCGGCGTGATGCCCGTCCAGCCGGGCAGGATCGCGGTCGAGCCGAGCGCGCCGGTCTCCTGGTCGATCGGGCCCGGCACGCCGAGGCCGACGCCGATCACCTTGTCCGGGCGGAAGCCGGCCTCCTGGAGCAGCCGGGCGACGAGCGCCTCGGCCCGGTCGAAACCCTGCTCGGCGGAGACGTCCACGTCGATCGGCTCGCTGTCCTCGGCGAGCACCCGGTGCGCCAGGTTTCCGACGGCTACCCGGAGGTGGGTGTGGCCGAAGTCGACGCCCACCACGATGCCCGCGTCGCCGCTGAGCGACACGCTGCGGGCCCGGCGGCCGCCCGAGGAGGTGTCGGCGACCACGACGGTGCCGCTCTCCTTCAGCTCCCGGACGATGTTGGACACCGTCGCCGCCGAGAGACCGGTGCTGCGGGCGATCTCGGCTTGGGTGAGCGAGCCGGCCATCCGGACGGCGCGCAGCACGCGTTCGAGGTTCGCCCGGTGCAGCGAGGACTGCGAGCCCGGTGTGTCCATCGACATGATCCAACCCTCCCAGGGTGCGGGGAGTCCCCCGCCCCGTGCCGCGCCATTGCGGCCACGTGTGTGAGCTACGACTGCTACGAGCGTATGACTACAAGCCCAGCTTCAACTTCTGAAGCCTATGGTCCGCCGACGGGTCGTCATTCCGTCAAGGGTGAACACAGATCGTTGCAGAACCTCTGCCCACGGACGGCCCCGCCACAACCGCGCCGCACCCCCAGGGGCACCGCCAGTAAGGGGGGACGGGCATTGGCCCGTAATCCCGGGGCTCCGGCGACGCCCCGCGTGGGAGGATGCGGTTCATCTCATGCCTTGACGAAGGAGTCCTGCGAGTGCCTGGCACCAACTTGACCCGTGAGGAGGCCCGCACCCGGGCCGAGCTCCTGCACGTGGACGCATACGACATCACGCTCGACCTGAGCGCTGCCCGCGAAGGCGGTACCTTCCGGTCCACCACAGTGGTCCGCTTCACCGCCACCACGCCGGGCACGTCCACCTTCATCGACCTCGTCGCGCCCGGCGTGGCCGAGATCGAACTGAACGGTGAGCAGCTGCCGCTGGACAGCTTCGCCGACAGCCGGATCGCCCTCCCCGGCCTCCGCGCCGACAACGTGCTGCGCGTCGTCGCCGACTGCGCCTACACCAACACCGGCGAGGGCCTGCACCGCTTCGTCGACCCGGTCGACGGCGAGACCTACCTCTACACCCAGTTCGAGGTGCCGGACGCCCGCCGCGTCTTCGCCAACTTCGAGCAGCCCGACCTCAAGGCCGCCTTCACCTTCACCGTGACGGCGCCCACGGGCTGGGTCGTGGTCTCCAACTCCCCGACCCCGGTCCCGGCCGGCGACGGCACTGGAACATCCAACGACGTCCAGGTCTGGAGCTTCGAGCCGACCGGCCGCATCTCCACCTACATCACCGCCCTCATCGCGGGCCCGTACGTCGGCGTCTTCGACGCGTACGAGAACGGCTCGCAGCACGTGCCGCTGGCCGTCTACTGCCGCCCGTCGCTGAAGGAGTTCCTCGACGCCGAGGCGATCTTCACCGTCACCAAGCAGGGGTTCGACTACTTCCAGGAGAAGTTCGACTACCCGTACCCCTTCCCGAAGTACGACCAGCTCTTCGTGCCGGAGTTCAACGCCGGCGCGATGGAGAACGCGGGCGCCGTCACGCTGCGCGACCAGTACGTCTTCCGGTCCAAGGTGACCGACGCCGCGTACGAGTCGCGGGCCGCGACGATCCTGCACGAGCTCGCCCACATGTGGTTCGGCGACCTCGTCACCATGGAGTGGTGGAACGACCTCTGGCTGAACGAGTCGTTCGCGACCTACGCCGAGGCGGTCTGCCAGGCCGAGGCCCCCGGCTCGCAGTGGCCGCACTCCTGGACGACCTTCGCCAACCAGATGAAGACCTGGGCATACCGGCAGGACCAGCTGCCCTCGACCCACCCGATCATGGCGGAGATCAACGACCTGGAGGACGTCCAGGTCAACTTCGACGGCATCACCTACGCCAAGGGCGCCTCGGTGCTCAAGCAGCTGGTCGCCTACGTCGGCCAGGACGCCTTCTTCCAGGGCGTGCAGGCCTACTTCAAGCGCCACGCCTGGGGCAACACCCGCCTCAGCGACCTGCTCGGCGCCCTCGAGGAGGCCAGCGGCCGCGACCTCAAGACCTGGTCGAAGGCCTGGCTCGAGACCGCCGGCATCAACGTGCTGCGCCCCGAGATCGAGCTGGCTGCCGACGGCACCATCACGTCCTTCACCGTGCTCCAGGAGGCCCCGGCGCTGCCCGTCGGCGCCAAGGGCGAGGCCGTGCTGCGCCCGCACCGGATCGCCATCGGCGCGTACGAGCTGCAGGACGGCAACCTCGTCCGCACCGACCGGATCGAGCTGGACATCGACGGTGCCCGCACCGCCGTCCCCGCGCTCGTCGGCCGCCGCAAGCCCGCCGTGCTGCTGCTCAACGACGACGACCTCTCGTACACCAAGACCCGGCTCGACGAGGGCTCGCTGGCCGTCGTCACCGAGCACCTCGGTGGCTTCACCGAGTCGCTGCCGCGCGCGCTGTGCTGGTCCGCCGCGTGGGACATGACCCGCGACAGCGAGCTCGCCACCCGCGACTACCTCGCGCTGGCGCTCTCCGGCCTGGCCCGCGAGACCGACATCGGCGTCGTCCAGTCGGTGCAGCGCCAGGTCAAGACGGCCCTCGACCTCTACGCCGACCCGGCGTGGCGCGAGGAGGGCCTGAACCGCTGGGCCGAGGCCGCCGAGCAGCAGCTGCGCGCCGCCGCCCCCGGCAGCGACCACCAGCTCGCCTGGGCCCGCGCCCTGGCCGGCGCCGCCCGGACGGACCAGCAGCTCGCACTGCTGGCCGGCCTGCTGGACGGCAGCGTCGAGCTCAAGGGCCTGGCCGTCGACACCGAGCTGCGCTGGACGCTGCTCTCCTCGCTCGTCTCCGCCGGGCGCGCGGACGCCGAGGCCGTCGAGGCCGAGCTCCAGCGCGACCAGACCGCTGCGGGCAAGGAGCACGCCGCGAGCTGCCTGGCCGCCCGGCCGACCGCCGAGGCCAAGGCCGAGGCCTGGGCCTCCGTCGTCGAGCGCGACGACCTCACCAACTACGTCCAGGAGGCGGTGATCGGCGGCTTCACCCAGGCCGACCAGCGCGACCTGACGGCCCCTTACGCCGAGAAGTACTTCGCGGCGATCAAGGGCATCTGGGAGACCCGCAGCCACGAGATCTCGCAGCAGATCATCGTCGGCCTGTTCCCGGTCTACCAGGTCAGCCAGGCCGCTCTGGACGCCGCCGACACCTGGCTCGCGGGCCCCGACCTCGCCCCGGCACTGCGCCGGATGGTCGTCGAGTCCCGCTCGGGCGTCGAGCGCGCGCTGAAGGCCCAGGCGGCCGACCGCGCGGCGGGCGCACGGGCCGCAGGTCAGTAGCAGGTCAGCAGCAAGTCCCGGAAGGGGCGCGGGGAACGGCACGGAGGGGGCACCCTCGGCGCCGTTCCCCGCGCCCCTTCTGTCTGCTTCTGTCTGCCTGTCAGGCCGGCAGCGGCAGGCGGACGGTGAAGACCGTGCGGCCAGGCCGGCTGTTCACGGTGACGGTGCCGCCGTGCGCGGTCACGACGGCGTGCACGATGGCGAGCCCCAGGCCCGTACTCCCTGCTTTACGGGAGCGGGCGAGGTCGCCGCGTACGAAGCGCTCGAAGACCCGCCCGGCCAGCTCGGGGTCGATGCCCGGCCCGGTGTCGGTGACGGTCAGTTCGACGGCCGCCGGGGTGGTGGCGAGCCGGAGGGTGACCTCGGTGCCCTCGGAGGTGTGGGTGCGGGCGTTCGCCAGCAGGTTGGCGACCAGCTGGCGCAGCCGGTCGGCGTCGCCCGTGCACAGGACGGGCTCGGGCGGCAGGTCGAGCCGCCAGCGGTGGCCCGGACCGGCCGCGCGGGCGTCGGCCGTGCAGTCCAGGGCGATCCGGGTGAGGTCGGTCTCGTCGCGGGCGAGCGGGCGGCCCGCGTCCAGCCGGGCCAGCAGCAGCAGGTCGTCGACGATGGCGCCCATCCGCTGGGACTCGGCGTCGATCCGGGTCAGCGAGTGCCTGGTCTCCTCCGGCAGCGGCCCGGGGTGACGCAGCGCCAGCTCGGCATGGCCCCGGATGGTCGCGACCGGGGTGCGCAGCTCGTGCCCGGCGTCGGCCGCGAACGCCCGCAGCCGCTCCTCCACCGAGTGCCGCTGGGCGAGCGCCTGCCCGACATGGCCGAGCATCCGGTTGAGCGCGGCGCCGACCCGCCCGACCTCCGTCCGGGGGTCGTCGTCCGGCACCCGTACGGAGAGTTGCACCTCGCCGCTGGCCAGCGGCAGCCCGCTGACCCGCTCGGCGGCCGTCACCACCCGGCCCAGCGGGCGCAGCGCGAGGCCGATCCACAGGGCCCCGGCGACGCCGGTCACCGCCAGGGCGACGGCGAAGACCACCAGTTCGACGGTGACCAGCTGATGCACCGTCGCCTCGACCGGGCTCAGCGGCAGGCCCGTGACCAGCACGTCGCCGTCCTGCCCGGCGGTCGCCCGCAGGCGGTAGCCCGGCAGCCCGGAGAGCCCAAGGGTGCGGGCCGGGCCGCCGACCGGCAGCGCGGCGAGCGCCCGCTCGTCGGCCGGGCTCAGCTGCACCAGGTCGTCGGTGTCGGCGGCCCGGCTGCCCGCCGCGACCTCGGGATCGTCGGCGTCACCGTCGACCACCCCGGCGTTGGTGACGACGCCCTTCATCAGCCGGGCGCCGAAGGTGCCCGGGGCCTGGGCGCGGGTGTCGCTGCGGGCCGTTCCCGGCCGTCCGTCGGCGGCGTGCTCCAGGCTGGCGGCGTAGCGGCCGCCGGTGTCGGAGAGCTGCTGGTCGAGCCGGGCGACCAGGAAGTGGCGCAGCGCCTCGGTGGTGGCCAGGCCGACCCCGCCGCAGGTCAGCACCAGCAGCGCGAGCACCCCGGCGATCAGCCGGGAGCGGAGCGTACGGAGCGGTCGTCCCAGGGCTCTCATCCGGCCGCTGCCTTGATGACGTACCCGGCGCCGCGCACGGTGTGGATCATCGGCGGGCGGCCGTGGTCGATCTTCTTGCGCAGGTAGCTGACGTACAGCTCGACGACGTGCGCCTGCCCGCCGAAGTCGTACGACCAGACGGCGTCCAGGATCTGGGCCTTGCTCAGCACCTGCCGGGGGTGCTGGAGCAGGTAGCGCAGCAGGGCGTACTCGGTGGGGCTCAGCTCGACGGGCTCGCCGCCCCGGGTGACCTCGCGGGCCTGCTCGTCCATGGTCAGATCGCCGAGGGTCAGGCCGTTCATGGGGGCCTCGGGCTCGGGCGGGGCCGAGCGCCGGAGCAGGGCCCGGAGGCGGACCATGACCTCGGCGAGGCTGAACGGCTTGGTGACGTAGTCGTCGCCACCCGCCGCGAGACCGGCGATCCGGTCCTCGACGGCGTCGCGGGCGGTCAGGAAGAGCACCCGGATCTCCGGCTGCCGGGCCTGGATGCGGCGGAGCACCTCCATGCCGTCCAGCCCCGGCAGCATCATGTCCAGTACCACGGCGTGCGGCCGCCAGCTCGCCGCCGACTCGACGGCGCCCGGTCCGTCGACCGCGCCCCGGGCCTCCCAGCCCTCGTAGCGCAGGGCGCCGCAGAGCACCTCGACCAGATCGGGCTCGTCGTCGACCACCAGCACCCGCCACGGCGACTGGTCGGGGGCTGTGTCCATGGGCGCATCCATCGGGTCCGGGGGTGGTCCGGCACTCATTCTGTGCCCTCGCCATGAGAATGCGCTGAGATCCACCGCATGCCACCGACCGGGTCGCACCTACTCCGACCTGCAGATCTGTCGCCGTTCGGGTGTTGGCAGGGGATGGCATTCAGAGGCAATTGAGAGCTTTCGGTGTCAGGGTTGGCGATCTCGAACACCCCACCGACCAGGGAGGCCCCATGAGCGTACGGACCCGTGAGGCCGTGCCGTGGGCAGCCCTGACCGCGATCGGCATCGGCGGCGCCGGGGTACTGGCGATCTGGTGGCAGTACACCCCCGGTGTGCGCGGAGCAGCCGGGTGGCTGACCGGCGCCGGACAGATCACCGGCCTGCTCGCCGGGTACACCGCGCCGGTGCTGCTGCTCCTGATGGCCCGGCTGCCGCTGCTGGAGCGCGAGGTCGGCGCCGACCGGCTCGCCCGCTGGCACGCCCGGGGCGGCCGGTACCTGGTCGGGCTCGTCCTCGCACACGTCCTGACCATCGTCTGGGGCTACTCGCTCACCGACGGCCGGGGCGTCCTCGGGGAGGGCGTCCGGATCGTCCTCGACTACCCCGAGATGATCAAGGCCGCCCTCGCCACCCTGCTGATGCTCGGCACCGGCGCCGTCTCCGCCGCAGCCGCCCGACGGCGCCTCAGCCACGAGGTCTGGTACTACCTCCACCTCGCCACCTACCTCGCCGTCGCGCTCGGCTTCGGCCACCAGCTCGCCAACGGCGCCCAGCTCGGCGAAGGCCCCGCCCGCGCTGCCTGGTACGCGCTCTACCTGGGCACCGCCGTGCTGCTCGGCTGGTACCGGCTGGCCGTCCCGTACCTGCGCGACCGGCGGCACCGGCTGCGCGTCGCCGAGATCCGGCCGGAGGGCCCCGGGGTCGTCTCGCTCTTCCTCACCGGGCAGCGGCTGGACGAGCTCGGCGCCGAGGCAGGCCAGTTCTTCCGCCTCCAGTTCCAGACCCCCGGGCTGCGCTGGGCCGCCAACCCGTACTCGCTCTCCGCTCCCCCGCACCCGCGCTTCCTCCGCTTCACCGTCAAGGACCTGGGCGCCCACAGCGCGGCCGTCGCCCGGCTCCGGCCCGGCACCCGCGTCCGCGCCGAAGGCCCGTACGGCGCCTTCACGGCCCGCCGGCTGCCCGACCCCGCCGCCCCCACCGGCGCCGACGCCCGCACCCGGCGCCGCTCGCATCCCGTCCTGCTGCTGGGCGCGGGCGTCGGCATCACCCCGCTGCGCGCGCTCTTCGAGACCCTGCCCGGCGAGGTGACGCTCGTCCAGCGGGCCCACAGCGCCTCTGACGTCCTGTTCCGCTCCGAGCTCGCGGCCGTCGCCGCCACCCGTGGCGCCCGGGTGCACGAGCTCCTCGGCAGCCGCGCCGAGGTCGGCGACCTCGGTGCCGCCCTGGCCCGCCTCGTCCCCGGCCTGGCCCGGCACGAGGTCTTCCTCTGCGGCCCGGACGCCCTGACCGAGGAGGCCGTCCGCGCCCTGCGGGCCGCCGGGGTCCGCCGCATCCACCACG
The DNA here is from genome assembly GCF_052076145.1 of Kitasatospora sp. McL0602. NCBI lineage: Bacteria > Bacillati > Actinomycetota > Actinomycetes > Kitasatosporales > Streptomycetaceae > Kitasatospora > Kitasatospora sp. McL0602. Next base: position 1,882,326 of record NZ_CP197246.1, read on the forward strand.
AGTCCTTCGTCCTCTGAGGAGCCTTCCGTGCGCCGAGCCGTCGTCACCACCAGCGCCACCCTGGCCGGGGTGGTCCTGCTGCTCTCCCTCAAGACCCCCGAGAGCGGCGGACACCTCGGGGCTGCCACGAAGGTGATCAGCTCCGCCCCTTCCGGCGCGTCCGACGCCTCCGACACCTCGGGTGCCTCCGGTGCCTCCCCGTCTGCCTCGGCCTCGGCGTCGGCCCCCGCTACCGCCACCGCCTCGCGCTCCATCACGGGGACGGCCGCCGACACCCGGTACGGGGCCGTCCAGGTCAGGGTCACGCTCGCCGGGAAGAAGATCTCCCGGATCGACGTCCTCCAGTACCCCACCGAGAGCCACCGCGACCAGGAGATCAACACGTACGCGCTCCCCCAGCTCAACCAGGAGGCGATGGACGCCCAGAGCGCCCAGATCGACGTCGTCTCCGGCGCGACCTACACCAGTGACGGCTACACCCGCTCCCTGCAGAGCGCCCTCGACCAGGTCGGCCTGTGAAGCCCGGCTCGCCGACGAAACCTGATGCCACCTTCCGCCATGCAGAGCAAGTCATGGGCACGGTCTTCTCGTTCGCCGTCCGCGACCCCTCCCCCGCCGTCGGGGCGGCCTTGCGCCAGGTGGTCGAACGGCTGCACCGGATCGACGAGGTGTTCTCCACCTACCGGCCCGACAGCCAGATCGAGCGGCTCGGGCGCGGCGAACTGACGCTCGCCCAGTGCGATCCGGAGGTCGGCGAGGTGCTGGAGCGCTGCCGCGAGACCGCCGCCGAGACGGGCGGCTGGTTCAACGCGCGGGCGGGCACACTCCTCGACCCGAGCGGATGGGTGAAGGGGTGGGCGGTCGAGGAGGCGTCGCGGATGCTGCAGGCGGCAGGCTCGACCGCACACAGCGTCAGCGGCGGCGGTGACGTGCAGACCTGCGGCGGCCCCTGGCGAATCGGCATCGCCCACCCGCTGCGGCCCGGCACCCTGGCCGCCGTCCTCACCGACCACGACTTCGCGGTCGCCACCTCCGGCACCGCCGAACGCGGCCCGCACATCCTCGACCCGCACACCGGCCGCCCGGCCGACGGCTTCGCCTCACTCACGCTGACCGGCCGTCGGCTCGCCCGCACCGACGCCTGGGCCACCGCCGTGTTCGCCATGGGCCCCGAGCGCGGCCTCGCCTGGGCCGAGGCCCGCCCGGAGGTCGAGGCGTTCGCCGTCCTGCCCGACGGCCGCACCCTCGGGACCACCGGCATCGGCCGATACCTGACCGCCTGACGCCCCACCTTCCTCCGCCTGACCCCTGAAATGCCGAACGCCGCCGGGGCACGGGCCCCGACGGCGTTGGGTCAGATTGTCGTTACTGCTACTACTACTTGTTCTCGCCCTTGCCCTTGCCCAGTGAGGGCAGCATGAGCAGGCCCGCGATGATCGCGAACAGGACGATCGGGGCCAGCACGTAAAGGCCGAGGGTCTGGGCAACGCTCAGACCGGCGCCCGGGTCGTCGCCGTCGTCCCGGGTCAGGGCCATGGCGGGCGACGTCATCAGCATCATCAGCGTGGCCGCTGCGGTGACCGCACCAGCGCGCAAAGCGTTCCTCTTGTCCACGTTTCCCAAGGTACCGGGCGCTTACGACGCCTCGCGCGCCGGGGTGCGCCTTCCGAGCGCAGCGGTCACGCCCGCCGGGGCGGGGGCGGCGGCGATTCGTTCGAGGGTGAGCGGGGTGCCGGAGCCGTCGGCGACGGGGAGGCGCCAGTTCGGGTACTGGTCCCAGGTGCCCGGCAGGTTCTGCGGGCGCGGATCGCCGACGAGATCGGGCAGCCAGACGCCGACCAACTCGGCGGGGGTGGCGAGCAGGAAGGCGTACAGCGCCTCGGTGCTCAACTCCTCGCTCGCCCCGAGCAGTCCGAGCCGGCGCAACTCCTCCTTCCACTCCGCCAGTTCCACCCGTGCCTCGGCCTGCTCCTCCGCCACCGGACGGGCCAGCAGGCCGAGCCGGTCGCGCAGCTCGACGTGTTCGCCGGAGAGCCTGGCTGCGGTGCTCGGCAGGTCGTGTGTGGTGAGGGTGGCCAGGCAGGCGGCTCGCCAACGCTCGGGGGGAAGCACGGCGCCCTTGGCCTGCCAGTCGCGTTCGAACCACAGCACCGAGGTGCCGAGGATGCCCCGCCCCGCCAACTCCTCCCGCACGCCCGGCTCGACCGTCCCGAGGTCCTCGCCGATCACGTGGGCGCCCGCCCGGTACGCTTCCAGGGCGAGGACACCAAGCATCGCCTCCGCGTCGTAGCGGACGTACGCGCCCTGGGTCGGCGGGTGCCCGGCCGGCACCCACCAGAGCCGGAAGAGGCCCATCACGTGGTCGATCCGGATCGCCCCGGCGTGCCGGGCGGCTGCCCGCAGCAGCTCGGCGTACGGAGCGTAGCCGGTGGCGGCGAGCGCGTCGGGGCGCCAGGGTGGCAGGCCCCAGTCCTGGCCGTGGGCGTTGAAGGCGTCCGGCGGTGCACCGACCGAGATGCCCTCGGCCAGCACGTCCTGGAGCACCCAGGCGTCGGCGCCGTCGGGGTGCGCGCCGACCGCGAGGTCGTGGATCAGGCCGATCGGCATCCCGGCTTCCTCGGCGGCGTGCTGGGCCGCACCGAGCTGCTCGTCCACCAGCCAGGCCAGCCAGCGGTGGAACTCCACCTGCTTCCCGAGCTCCGCCTTCGCTGCCGCGACCTGCGGGCTGTCCGGCCGCCGCAGCCCCTTCGACCAGCTGCGCCAGTCACTCCCGTGCGCCTCGGCGAGCGCACACCAGACCGCGTACTTCTCCAGCCACTCGCCCTCCCGCTCCACGAACGCCCGGTACGCCGCCTCGCGGCCGACACCGCGCGGCACCTCGTGCAGGATCTCCAGCGCCCGCCGCTTCAGCTCCCACACGGCGTCCCGGTCGATCAGGCCGTCGTGCCGCAGCACCTCGCCCCGCAACCGCCGCGCCTTCTCGGCCAGTTCAGCCAGCTCGGCCTGCTCGCCGCTCCCGGCGTACGCGTACTCGGGGACGTCCTCGACCCGCAGGTGCACCGGGTCCGCGAACCGGCGCGAGGACGGCCGGTAGGGGGACGGGTCGGACGGGACACCGGGGAGCGCGGCGTGCAGCGGGTTGATCTGCAGGAAGGCAGCGCCCAGGTCGTTCCCCGACCACTGCGCGATCTCCTTCAGATCCCCCAAGTCGCCCATGCCCCAGGACCGTTCCGACAGCACGGAGTACAGCTGCGCAAGGAAGCCCCACCCGCGCGCGCCGAGCTCCGGCAGCCGCTGCGGCGCGACGATCAACGTCGCCGTCTGCTCCCGGCCCTTCGCCCGCACCCGCAACCGGTGCCGCCCGAGCGGCAGGTCAGCTGGCAGCCAGTGCGAGCGCCCAGCGGGCAGCGTCCACTCCCCACCCGCCTCCAGCTCCACACTCAACCGCGCCTCGGCCGGCACGTCCAACGCCGTCCGCCGCCCCGACCTGACGACCACACAGCTCGGCACCAACCGCCCGGCCACCTCGGCCCGATGCCGCTCCAACTCCCCCTCGACCGCCTCCGGACTCCCCGCATCCACCCCGAGCGCCGCCAACACCGCCACCAACGTGTGCGGCGCCACCAACACCGGCCCACTCCCGGGGTCGTACGTACTGTCCACCCCATGCGCATGCGCCAACGCCACCAACTCCGGCGAGGGCAGCGGGGCATCCGCCCCCTCCCCGCCAGGACTCAGGTGCGGACCAGCATCGGCAGGATCAAGAAAAGCGGCCACTCTTGGGCTCCTGTGCTCTGAGGAGACGCCGTACAGGACAGCCCCAGTCCTACCCGCCCAAGCCCACGCCGACCCCGCAACGACACGGAATGCCGACCGAACTGCCCCCGCCAGGCCCGGGTTCGACGTAATTCGTGGTTTCTAGAGGTCCTGCCGGGTTGAACACGCAGGTCATCGGGCTGCGGTGGGCCCTGAAGCCCAAGAGTGCCTAGAGACGCGATTTTTATGATTCGCCTGCGCTGGCCTGTGGCTTCGACCTATCGTCTGGAGTCGTGTACGTGAAGACGACGAAGCGAGAGAACAAGTCCGGGACGGTCCGGTACCTGCACCTCGCCCACAACGAGTGGGATCCGGCGAAGGGGCGGGCGGTGCCGAAGGTGCTGTTCACCTTCGGCCGCGAGGACGACCTGGACCGCGACGCGGTCAAGCGCCTGGTCGCGTCTCTATCGAGGCTGCTGGAACCGGGGGACGCCCTGGCCGCGACTGCCGCGTCGGACCTGGAGTTCATCTCCTCGGTGCCGTTCGGCGGCGCCTACGTGCTCGACCACCTGTGGCGCCGACTGAGGATCGACCAGATTGTGGCCCGGGTCGGGCAGCCCAAGCGGGGCCGGCGCCGGGACATGACCGCGACCGAGCGGGTGCTGTTCGCCCTGGTCGCCAACCGCGCGCTGGCCCCGTCCTCCAAGCTCGCGGCGGCGGAGTGGGTCACGAACGACGTGCACATCGACGGCCTGGCTGAGGCCGGCGAACAGGCCTGCTACCGGGCGATGGACTGGCTGCACGAGGTGAAGGACGACCTGGAGAAGCAGGTGTTCGACGAGGTCGCGAACCTGCTGAACCTGGAGGTGGACCTGCTGTTCTTCGACACCACCAGCACCTACTTCGAGCTCGAGGAGCCTGACGAACCGGTCGCCCGCGACAACACCGGCCGCAGGCTGGAGGGCGACGGCCAGGCAGACGACGACGCGAAGCCGGTCGGGTTCCGCACCTACGGCAAGTCGAAGGACTCCCGCGACGACCTGCCGCAGATCGTGATCGGCATGGCCGTCACCAGGGACGGCATCCCCGTGCGCTGCTGGTGCTGGCCGGGCAACGCCTCCGACCAGGCACTGATCCGGCAGGTCAAGGACGAGATGCGGGACTGGACCCTCTCCAAGATCGTGTGGGTGGCCGACCGCGGCTTCTCCTCGGCCGAGAACCGCCGCTACCTGCGCAAGGGCGACCACGCCTACATCATCGGCGAGAAGCTCCGTTCCGGGAGCCCCGAGGTGCAGGCCGCGCTGTCCCGGCAGGGCCGCTACCAGGACGTCGGCGAGAACATGCGCGTCAAGGAAGTGCGGATATCCGACACCGACCGGTTCGTGATCTGCCACAACCCCGAAGCGGCCGAGCGTGACCGGCACATGCGTGAACAACTCGTCGCCCAACTAGGCGACTTGATCGCCGGCACCGACAAGCTCAGCGACTTCAAGCGGGGTGAACTGCGCGGGAGGATCGCCGACAAGCCCGGCCTGAACCGCTACCTGCGTGCCACCCCGGCCGGCAAGCTCCGCATCGACCAGGCGAAGACCAAGGCCGAGGAGAACCTCGACGGGAAGTACCTCCTGCGCTGCTCGGACCCCCACCTGACCGCCGAGGACATCGCGCTCGGCTACAAGCAGCTGCTGGAAGTCGAGCGCGGCTGGCGCGACATGAAGCAGATCATCGACCTGCGGCCCGTCTACCACCGCCTCGAAGAACGCATCCGAGCCCACGTCATCCTGTGCTGGCTCGCACTCCTGTTGATCCGGATCACCGAGACCACCACCGGCGACACCTGGCCGCACATCCGACGCGAGCTCGACCGCCTCCACCTGGGCACCTTCGCCGGCCCTGCCGGAACCTTCCAGCAGGTCACCGCCCTGACGAAGCCCCAGCGAGACCTGCTCGCGAAGCTGCAGATCCCCGTCCCCAAGCAGGTCGTCGCGCTTCAGCCCGCAACCCGCTGACCAGCAGAAACGTGACCGCCTAGAGAAACGCCCTCCAGGCGGTTACAAGCATGTCCGCCCAGGTCAGACCCCGGATTCGCCACTCCAGGCTGCCGAATTATGTCGAACCCGGGCCAGGCGGTCGGGACGTGCTACCGCGAGCGGGTATCCCGCTGACCCTTGCCTACGTTGCCTCCGTGCTCAAACCCTGGAACACGCCGTCCGCGAGAAGGAGATCCCGCGAAACGTCGCCTGCAACATCCGCATGGACTCAGGGCCACCCTCCGCCGCACCCACCTCCACGACCTCCACCACTCGGCGGCGACCCTCCTCCTCGAACAGGGCGTCGAATTCATCGTCAAAGAACTCCTCGGCCACGCCCACGCCGGCGTAACGACCAAGGTGTAAGGCAACTCTCGGGAATTGCATCAGACGGGCGAGAAGTCGCAGGTCATGAGGTCAGAGCAGTGTCGCATGAGGGTGTCATCCCCCTTCGGCCTGGCGGCCTGAGCTGGCAGCTTGGAGAACAGATCCCTTCTGATGCAGGATTTGCCCTCTGAAAGGGAGGGCGAAAGTGGGTCTACAACGGCAGGCCGACCTTGCCGGAGCGGCTCATCTGGAGCTGGTGTCCGGCGTCGTCCAGCTGCGTCCGCAGGACGCGATGGTCGAGGCGATGCTGCGGGGTTGGCGGGCTCAGCAGGCTGCCCGCGGGCTCCGCGAGGACACGGTTGCTCCTCGGGAACGGCTGGTGCGCCGGTTTCTGGAGTACACCAACGAGTACCCGTGGGCCTGGGCACCGGGGCATGTGGACGAGTGGTCGCTGTGGCTGACCAGCGAGACGCACCTGGCGCCGTCCACGATTCGCAGCTACCAGGGCAGCCTGCGCCTGTTCAGCGAGTTCCTGATCGACGGCCGCTACGGCTGGGCGGTGGCCTGCGAGGACGCCTTCGGCACTCACCCGGTGGCGATCTGCCACGAATGGAACACCATCGCCCACCTCAACGACTACGAGGGCAGCCCCGAGGCGAGGCCGTTCACCCGCGAGGAGATCCAGCGCTTCCTCGACTACGCCGACGACCAGGTCGACCGGGCGGTGCGATCCAAGCGCAAGGGAGCCCTGGCTGCCTACCGCGACGCCACGCTCTTCAAGGTGATCTACGGGTGGGGGCTGCGCCGCACCGAGGCGGCCAAGCTCGACCTGGTGGACTTCGGCCGCAACGCGTCCGCCCCGCAGTTCGGCCGGTACGGAACGCTCAACGTCCGCTACGGCAAGGCGAAGAGCGGTCAGCCACCCCGGCGCCGCAACGTGCTGTCGGTGATGGACTGGGCGGTGGAGGCGGTGGCCGACTACGTGGAGAACGTCCGGCCGCGGTTCGGCTGCGAGGACCATCCCGCGCTGTGGGTGACCGAGCGCGGCGGCCGGATAAAGCCGGCAGAGATCAACGCCAGGTTCGTCACCTACCGCGACGCGCTGAACCTCCCGAAAGCACTGGTCGTCCACTCCGCTCGCCACGCCTATGTCACCCACCTCACCGAGGACGGGGTCGACCGACGGTTCATCCAGCAGCAAGTCGGCCACGAGAACGACAGCTCAACCGCCATCTACACCCACGTCAGCGACGACTTCATGAACACCATGCTCCACAAGGCGCTCGCGCCGGCGCTCGCCCCGACCCCCTTCGCAGACAAGGACCGCTGATGGCCGCCAAGCTCGACTACCACTGGCACCTGCGCAAGGTCATGGCCGACCGCGGACTGTTCTCCACCACCGACCTCATCCCGCTGCTGGACAAACGCGGCATCACCCTGTCCTCCAGCCAGGTCTACCGGCTCGTCGTCGAACGCCCCGAGCGACTCAGCCTGAAGATCCTCATGGCCCTGCTCGACATCCTCGACTGCTCCATCGACGACCTCATCGAACCCGTGGCCGCGATCGAAGCCGCTACAACTATCCGGAACAAGAAGGCAGTTGGCGATGAGGGCGGGGTCGGCGATCTGCGGCCCAAGCGAGCCCGCATCCGCGGTGTCGAGCGGCCATGACGGCATCAGAACACCCCGGACGGGCCCTGGCCGACCCGGTCGGGCTGATCGTGGACCTGATCACAACCGTCGAACCCAGCCTGGAGACCACTCGTATCCACGCCGTGGTCAGCAGCGTCGTCGGCGGCCACGCGAAGTCACGTCGCCTCGCCACGCACCTGGCCGAGCATCCCGACGTGCTGACCCACGGCCGCTCTCCCGCACCCAGGGCCGTGGGCGACCTGCTGATCGCCCTGCGCGAGGCCGGCGCCTCGAGGGTCTCGCCACCGTGTTGCGCCCAGTGCGGCAAGCAGTTGCGGACCCTCCAGCGTCGTGGCCAGGACTGGTGCTGCTCGGTCTGCGGGCCGCAGCCAGAGCCCTGCGCCGCCTGCGGAAAGACCCGCCGCGTCTCCACCCGGGACCGGGCCGGCAAGCCCCGCTGCGCGAAGTGCCACGACGCCGACGGACGGGACCCGCTCGCGGTCATTCACACCGTGATCACCGAACTGGACCCGCGCGTCGGCCCCGACACCGTCGCTGCGGCGGTCCGCAGGACGACCCGGCGGACCGCCGACCAGCAGAAAATGGCCTGGGCCCTGGAAGCCGACCCCACCCTGCTGACCGGCAACGCCCACCTCGCACCGTTCCCCGCGATCCTGCGACTGATCGACCATCTCATCGACGCCGAAATCCTCGGGGTCCAGCGTCCTGCGTGCCCTAGCTGCCACAGGATCGTGCGCATCAACAAGCCGCTCGACGGGCAGCGGGTCTGCCGCACCTGCATAGCCCACTCGCGCATCACGCAGTGCTCGCGCTGCGGAGCCCGGCGTGAACCCGCCACCCGCGACGATCACGGCCGACCGTTGTGTCCGAACTGCCTGATCACCGACCCCGCGAACCTCGAATGCTGCATCAACTGCGGCCGCCGCCGCCTCGTGAACACCCGCACACCCGACGGGCCGCTCTGCCCGAGCTGCCCCGCCCTGCCCCTGTCGACCTGCAGCATCTGCGGCGAGACCAGGCCCTGCGGCACCTCCCGCACCACCGGTCGCCCCTGGTGCCCGGCCTGTCAGCAGCGCACAGAACCGTGCTCGTCCTGCGGCCGTCACACGGTTGTCGCCTCAGGGACCCCCGCAGAACCCCTCTGCGTCCAGTGCACCGCCCCAGAGGTCTGGCACTCCTGCCCCACCTGCACCGATCCCGACTATCCGCATCCGGGCCAGTGCGCCCGCTGCCTGATCAACCAGCGCCTCAACGAACTGCTGGGGCCTCCAACCGGCACTCTCCACCCCGGACTCGCAGCTCTCCGGCACAACATCGCCACGGCCGAGTTCCCCATCACCGCGCGACGGTGGCTGGACAAGCCGTCCGTCGCCCCGGTCCTGGCCGACCTTGCCACCGGGCAGCGCCCGCTCACGCACCAGGCCCTCGACGAACTGCCCGACAGCCAGCCCCTCGCGCACCTGCGCCAAGTACTCGTCAACGTCGGAGCCCTGCCCGAACGCGACGAGCAGATGACCCGCATCGAACAATTCCTCACCGGCCTCCTGGCATCCCAGCAGGACCCCGACCAGCGCAGACTCCTCCACCGCTACACAACCTGGCACCTGGTCAGGCGCCTGCGCGGCAGGAACAACGGCCGACCCGTCACTCCGCAGCAGTTCAATTCCGTCCGCCAGCGCACCCACGCGGCCGTCGCTTTCCTGGAGTGGCTCAACAGAAGCGACCTCGCCCTGGAAACCTGCCGACAGGCCGACCTTGACCGCTGGCTCACCGACCCCTCTGCAACCTACCGCCGCACCACCGGGCACTTCGTCCGCTGGGCCGGCACCAACAAACTCACCACCGTCCACTTGCCCGCCCACCGCTGGAACGGCCCCACCCAGCCCCTGGACGACCTGCACCGCTGGGACGTCGCACGCCAACTTCTCCACGATGAGGACCTCAAGCCCGAGGACCGCCTCGCCGGCCTGCTTCTCCTCCTCTACGCCCAAGGACCCGCCAAGATCAGCCGGATGACCGTCCAGGACATCGTCATCAATGCCGAGGAAGTACAGCTCCACCTCGGACGTGCACCCATCCAGCTGCCCGAGCCCCTCGCGGCACTGGCCCGCACCGTCGCCGCCAACCGCAAGGGACACGCGACCATCGGCGCCCTGACACCATCCCCCTGGCTCTTCCCCGGCGGCCAGCCCGGACGCCCGATCAGCACCGGCCAACTCACCCAGCGACTGAACCGGCTCGGGATCCGCCCCAACCAGGCCCGCAGCACCGCGCTCTTCCAACTCGCCACCGAGATCCCCGCCGCGATCCTCGCCCGCACCCTGGGCATCCACACCGACGTCGCCGTCACCTGGCAACGCCTCTCCGCCGGCGACTGGGCCAACTACGCCGCTGAAGTCAGCCAGCGGCCGATCACGACAAGTCGACTCCCAGCATCGAATACATGATCATGTCCCGACGCCCCTCGCCCACCCGCTGCCAACCGCGGAGCAGGCCCTCAGGCTGGAAGCCAACACGCTCAGCCGTCCGCCGTGACGCGACATTCCACGGCTCGACATAGAGCTGAAGCCGGGGAATCCGCAGGTCATCAAGAGCCCAGGCAACAACCGCTCGAAGGGCTTCCGCAGCAACCCCCTGCCCACGAGCCGACCCGGCCACCCAATAGCCCAGCGACGCACGGCCCTCGTTCAGGTCCTTCAACCACAGACCGACCGTCCCAAGCGGCTGACCGTCCTCAACCCGCACGATGACAAACGGATATCCGCTCCCAGTAGATGCCCGCTCCCACTGCCGCCGGACGAAGGCCTCGCCCGCCTCCTGCGAGTACGGCGCGGGAACGGTCGTGATCAACGGGATGAGCTCGTCGCCCGACGCCTCCCGGACGAGAGGCAGATCGCCGAGCTCCCAAGGGCGGAGCACGAACCTGTCGCCTGCAACCAAGCGCGGGACGTCCAAGGGGGTATCCATGATCGCATCCTGCCGTGATCGCCGCCCGGACGCACTCCCATTCCCAGCCGTCACCAGGGCATTCGGACAGTTCCAATACTCGACGTCTGTCGGCGTACACATGAACGTCCCCACCCTCGTACGGATGAAAAGGGACAGTTGTTGATGCGGTGAGCCCTGTTGCTCGGCACCCTGCTGGTAGGTCGGTGTGGGGTGGCGGAAGGGGCTGGCAGTGGTCTTGGATCCGCATCGCTGGTTGGATCTTCGGCGCTTCCGTGGTCTGTTGGAGTCCGGGGCGATGAGCCTGTCGGAGATCGCCAGGGAGACCGGGCTGGACCGGAAGACGGTCCGCAAGTACCTCTCGGCCCCCGGCCAGGCGGCCCCTCCACGCCGTTCGCCGAGCGGGCGGTCCCGGGCTCGGGTGATCGACGAGTTCGCGCCGCTGGTCGACTCGATGCTCCGTGCGGAGATCCTGATGAAGGCCGCGGTCATCCACGAGCGGCTGGCCAACGAGTACGGGTTCACCGGGAACTACCAGCGCGTCAAGCTCTACGTTCAGACCGCCCGGCCCCGGGTCGCCGAGGAACTCGGCATCACACCGAAGGAACTGGCGGGTATGCACCGCCGGTTCGAGGTCATTCCGGAAGCTGTCAAGTCAAATGAGACGGTCTGTCGCTATATGGACTGTTGAGCGGGTTCTGTCTCCGGCTTCGGTTCGTTGATCCAGACGTTCGTTGGTATCTCGGGTGGCTTCGGGCGTCGGGCGAAGCGTTCTGGGTGGCGCGCGTAGGCCTCGGCGAGGGTGACGGCCCGCTGCTCGCGGACCAGCTCCGCGGTGCCGAAGTGCACGGATGCGGGGGTGTGCAGGCCGATGCCGCTGTGCCGGTGCTCGTGGTTGTAGTAGGCGAAGAAGCCTTCGCACCATTCGCGGGCGTGGGCAAGGGAGTCGAAGTACTCGGGGAAGTCTCCAAGGCCGCGTAGTTAAGCCGATACTCCCGCTGTCAAGTCCGGTGCGAGTTTCAGGACTTCCGCATGATGACCAACGGGACCTGCGATAGAGCAGGAAGCCGACCAAGGTCTTCCACTCTCGCGAGGTCCCGTTGTTCCACCAGTGTGCCACCACCACTTTCACCCGGAGCGTCACAGTCGCAGCTGGCGACCTGGCCCCTGGACATCTCGGCGAACTGACGCGCCATGCCCCCTTCGAACTTGTCGACGCCGTCATAGCGGAGACGAACACCGCAGCGCGGCGCCGCAGGCACCTGCCCTCCCGCGTCGGGATGTACTTCCTGCTCGCCCTGGCGCTCTTCCCCGGGCTCGGCTATCTGCAGGTCTGGGGGAAGCTGTGCTCCGGGTTGTCCGCCCTGCACCCGTATCAGCCCTCGGAGAAGGCACTACGTGATCTGCGTCGCCGTCTCGGTGCGGCCCCGGTCAAGAAGCTGTTCGAGGCCCTGGCCGGCCCCCTCGCCCGACCCTCTACGCCTGGAACCCGCTACCGGCGTTGGCGGACCGTCGCGTTCGACGGCTGCAGCTCAAACCGGGCAGCCGACCGCCCCCGCATCCTGGAGCGTCTGCGCAAGACCCGCCACCGCTGGGGCGAGGCGGGATACCCCACTTTGCAGCTCATGACCCTGGTGGAGACCGGAACACGCGGACTGCTCGGTGCAGTGTTCGGGTCCACCGACACCGGCGAACGCGCCTACGCCACCCGTCTACTGCCCCTGCTGTCCCCGTCGATGCTCTTGCTGCTCGACCGGGGGTTCGACAGCGCCGACTTCTTCACTGACATCGCCGCCACCGGCGCCCAGCTGCTGGCCCGCCTGCGCTCGGAACGCCGGCCGGCGGTCCTAGCCGTTCTCCCGGACGGCTCCTACCTCACCCGCCTGGGCACCCTCCAGGTTCGCATCATCGAAGCGGACATCACCGTCACCACCAGCGACGGACAGTGCCTCGCCGAGTCCTACCGGCTGGCTACCACCCTGCTGGACCACCGCACCGACCCCGCGGACGCGATGATCCGTCTCTACCATGAGCGTTGGGAGATCGAATCCGCCTACTACGCCTTGCGCCACACCCTGATGACCGGCTGCGTCCTGCGCTCCCAGGACCTGTTCGGGTTGGAGCAGGAGCTCTGGGCCCTGCTGACCACATATCAACTCCTTCGTCGGGCGATGGTCGAGGCCATCGAGTCGGTCCCCGGCGTGGATCCGGACCGGGCCAGCTTCACCATGGCGCTCGAAACCGCTCGCGCTCAGGTCGTCTTAGCCAACGGCGTACTGGACGACCACCCGACCGCCATCAGCAACGCCGTGCTCGGCGCACTTCTCCCGCCACGTCGGCCCCGCATCAGCGCCCGCAAGGTGAAGTCGCCGATGTCCCGCTATCCGGGCAAGAACACCGATCCACGCCCCGCGACCAGCAAGAAGATCACCGAACTGACGATCGCGATCACTCGACCCCTACCGCCCAGCCCCCCAGCGCCACCACGCGTCGGACACAAGGAGCTCGTCCTACGACTGCTGCGAAGCGACCAGGAACGGCGCTGGGGCTCACGCGAGATCGCCGAGCGAACAGGCCAAACCAACATAAGAAGCCTATGGACCGAGCTCAACCAGTGGACCCGGGACGGGATGCTGCGCAAGGTCAAACGTGACACCTACGTGCTCGCAGCCGAGTGGAGAATCAGCCCGAACCTGCCGACCCAGAGCAGTTGACAGCGGGAGTACCGGCTTAACTACGCGGCCTTGGGGAAGTCGGACATGTACTTGGTGGTCTTGAACTGGGCCTCGCTGTAAGGGTTGTCGTTCGACACCTTGGGCCGGGAGTGGCTTCGGGTCACGCCGAGGTCGGTCAGGAGCTGGGCGACGGCCTTGGAGGTCATCGAGGTGCCCCGGTCGGCGTGCACGGTCTCGGGCACGATGCCGTTGCGTTCGATGGTCTCGCGGATGAGTTCCTCGGCGCGGCGGGAGTCCTCGGCGGCCTCGACGGTCCAGCCGCAGATGTAGCGGCTGTAGATGTCGATGATCGCGTAAAGGTGGTACCACTGGCCCTTGTTGGGGCTGCGGAGCTTGGTGATGTCCCAGGTCAGGACCTGGCAGGGGCGGTGGCCAGAAGCTGCGGGACGGTCTTGGCTGGGTGGGTTGCTTGACGTCGGCGCTCGCCGGACTGTCCGGCGGTCTTGAGGATGCGGTACATCGTGCGCTCGGAACACCAGTAGGTGCCGGCGTCCAGTTCCCGTGCCCAGACCTGGGCCGGCGGCAGGTCCACGTACTCGGGGCGGTTCAACAGCGCAAGCACCGCTGCCCGTTCAGCAGGGTTCAACGCCGACGGCGGGGAGGGGCGGGGCCCCCGCTCGACGGGCGGGCGCGGGTTCATTTTCCGGTAGTGGGTGGCGCGGGAGCGGCCGATGAGCCGGCAGGCCGTCGTGGTGCTCAGCTCGGGTTCCAGGCCGGTGAAGGCCTCGTCCAGGACCGGCTCGACGGCGCGGTTCAGTCCGCGCTCTCGGAGAGCATCTCCAAGAGCGCGTGTGCTTTTCCCAGCACGGCCAGGGCGGCGTCGCGTTGGGCGACGTCCTTCTCCAGGCGGGTGACCTTCTTGCGCAGGCGCTCCAGCTCGGCCTGCTCGGCGGCCTTCTTCGGGCGCGCCGGTGAGGTCCGCCGATCGGTCAGCGTTGCCATCCCGCCGGCGTCGCGGGCCTGGCGCCACTCGATGATGTGGGAGTGGTAGAGCCGCTCGCGGCGCAGGATCGCGCCCTTCTCGCCAGTGGGGGCGGCGTCGTACTCGGCGACGATCCGCAGCTTGTACTCCGGCGAGAACGTCCGCCGCTTCGGCTTCGGTGCCGGGTCGGGATCAGTGGTGCTGGCCATGCTGGGGGAATCTCCTCTGCCTCGCCATCCAGACTAACCCGACAGACCGGGCGTCTCGGTCGAGACTGTCAGGGAGGGTTCCGGGCGCCCAGGCCCAGGTGGACTGGGGTGACGAGGGCAAGATTCTCGACCACATGGGCATCGCGAAGGTCTACTCCTTCCACATGACGCTGTCGTACTCGCGCGACCCGTTCTGGTGCTTCACCACCAGCCAGGACCTGCAGACGTTCTTCGACTGCCACCGCCGGGCGTTCGCCCACTTCGGCGGGGCGCCGATGACGATCGTCTACGACCGCACCAAGACCGTCGTCCGCCGGCACGTCGCCCCCGGCGAAGCGGTCCCGCTGCATCCGGAGGCGGTCGGCTTCGCCGGCCACTACGACTTCGACATCGACGTCCTGGCCGCCTACCGGCCCCAGGGCAAGGGCAGGGTCGAGCGGCAGGTGCTGATCGTCCGCGACCACGTCCTGTCCGGCCGGTCCTTCTCCTCCGTCGAGGAGATGGACGCCGCGTTCGCCGCCTGGGTGCCCGTGCGACGCGCCCAGATCCACAAGACACACCGAGAGGTTATCGCCGAGCGGGCGGCCCGAGACCACGCGGCCCTCAAAGCCCTGCCGCCCACCCCGTATCTCGTGGCCGAGCGGCAGTTGCGGCACGTCGGCAAGGACTGCCTGGTCGCCTTCGACGGCAACCTCTACTCGGTGCCCGCACGCCGGGTCCGCCCCCGGCAGCTGGTCGAGATCCGGGCCACCAAGTCCCAGGTCATGCTGCATTCCACCCTCACCGACGCCGACGGTGCCACGCTGCTGGCCGCACATTCCCGGGCGGTCGGCCGCGGTGCCCGCGTCGTCGACGAGAGGCACTGGGACGGCCTGCCCACCGGCAAGGGACGCCGGACCACCACCGGTGACATCCCCGTGCAGCCCCGCCACGAACGGCCCCTCGGCCAGGAAGCCGGCCCATTGCGGGCCCTGCTGCACCGTGCTGCGGCAACCCAGGTCGAGGTCGGCCGCCGCCCGCTGTCGGTCTATGACGAGATGACCGGGACCCGGCCCTTCACCACTAACCGAACGACGAAGGAGTCCTCTTGAGCGAGCTGACCGGCAACCGCATCCGCACCACGGCCAGCAAGCTCGGCCTGTCCCATCTGGCAGAGACCATCAACGAGTTCACCCGTCGGGCGGACGAGGCGAAGATGGGATACGTGGACTTCCTCGACCTGGTCCTGTCCGAGGAGCTGGCCGTCCGCGACGACCGCCGGTTCCGCCAGGGCTTGCGGCTCTCCCGGCTGCCGCACCACAAGACACTGGACGAGTACGACTTCTCGTTCCAACCCGATCTGGACCCGCGCAAGGTCAGGACCTGGCCACCCTGTCCTTCGTCGAGGCCAAGGCGAACGCCGCCCTCCTGGGGCCACCCGGGGTCGGTAAGACGCATATCGCCGTCGCTCTCGCGGTTGCGGCTTGCCGGGCCGGCTACTCGATCTATTTCACCAGCCTCGACGACATGGTCCGCAACCTCAAGGCCGCAGAGGCGGCGGGACGGCTGACCAACAAGCTCGGCACCTACCTGCGGCCGAGCGTCCTCGTGGTCGATGAGGTCGGCTACCAGCCCCTGGAACGGGCGGAGGCGAACCTGGTCTTCCAGGTCATCTCCAAGCGCTACGAGAAGGGCTCGATCATCCTGACCTCGAACAAGACCTTCAGCGAGTGGGGCCAGGTCTTCGGCGACGAGGTCCTCGCCACCGCCATCCTGGACCGGCTCCTCCACCACTGCGACGTGATCTCCATCAACGGACCCAGCTACCGGCTCAAGAACCGCCTCAAGGCCATCGCACGAGAGACCGAAGTGGCCTAGCTAGCTGGTGTTACCGCGGTTGAGCCACGACATCTCCAACTCCGACAGCGGAGGCTCAGGTGTGGGGCCGACGTCGTTGTAGACGGCCACGGGATCGTCGGGCGCCGACCACGAGCCGACCGTCCACAGCCGATACACGTGCTCGCCGCCCTCCGGCAGCGGCACGGTGATGATCGCGGGCGCCGGAGGGCCAGGAACGCACCGGCCGACATCATCTCCGTAAGGTCCGCCCCCGAAGACGGCATGCATCCAGCCGTGCGGTGGCGTCCCACTCAGATCGAACACATCGTCCACCGCCCACCACCTCCCAGTCGCGAAGATCGTAGTCCAGACGGTGAAGACGTCCCGCCGCGATCGCCAGGACAGTGCCCCACCAACTGGGGATATTCAAACGTACGCAACTGAGGAGCTCAGGCCGTACGTCGACAACGTCACCATTACACGTCCGACTCCGCCTCCAGCGCCAAGCCATCGACACCCTCAGCAACCCCGCAGAGGGCACCACCGAGCCCGACGACCGCGAGGATCCGCCACTTTGTGCAGCACTCGTCCGCTGACGTTGCCGTCAACTACTGCCGTCAAGACACCGAGGAGCCCCACCGGACGTGGTCCGGTGGGGCTCCTCCCTACCCTCTAACTAAATATCCGGAACTGTCCAGTTCCTGGCGACCAGGAGCCTCAGATTGGGATCGATTTCACTCTCGGCGACCTCTTCCGAATTCCCATGAATCCGACGCGCGGTCGAAGCATCCAGAACCAACGCCTCGGGCATCATGTTAACTCTCGAAGAGTCTCCGCGGATCACTGCATCCCAGTCGAATTCGGCCGTCTTCCCGATCTCGTCAACGATTAGAGCTACCGTATCGGACGGACTGGCCAACACTTGCCTGAAGAGCACTTGCTCGACCTTTCGCATTTCTTGCGAGGCAAGGCCGTCCAGATAGTAGGTCTGCTTCTCCCAACCAAACGGCTCATACGAGAAGTAACACGTCAGGTCAATGTCCGGAGAGAACCACCATTCCACATTGAGCGGACCGATTGCGAAGCCGACGAGCTCTGCAACTCTGTCAGTCGGCAACGCCACCTGACTGCCATCAACGTCCAGCAAAATAGCAGTACCTATACTCGGATGCTCAAGCGAGATGCCAACCTCACTAAACGCCCTTACGAGATCGTGAAACTCAGTCTGGTTCGTCCGGGATCGATACCACGAGATGTATGCATCAGACATCATTAACAACCCATGCTGAAGGTGTGCACATTTTCAGCTCCAAAGACCTTCTGAGCTTGCTTGATGGCAGATTCCGGAGTTCCTTCGTCGAGGTAGTAGATTGCTGAGACGCCAGCCTGATCTGCAGCATATTTTGCCACCTTGAGAGCCTGCCCGAATTTGGCCGGGTTCTTGGCCTTCGCGGCACCTCCAACGAATACGTACTCGCCATTGGGGCCGCGCACGTCGAGTCCCGAAGACCCGACATTAGGCATGTGGATCCTAATGTCTTGCCCATCCGGCCCCTTGGCGACCTCTCCGCCGATAAGGCGGGCTATGTACTCCTCTCGACTCAATCCGACGTCATTGGCGTCATCATTGTGCACAAGGACCGGCGTCGTACCAGCCAGTACATAGTACGTGTGGATGCCCTCGATGGTCAGATCGAAGGTGAGCTGCGGCTTCACGTAAGACTTCGTTGCAAGCACAGTCACCCGGCCGCCTCCCGGCCTCTGGAGCTGGTCACCGACCTTCACGTCGCTCGCGTCTGCCCAAGTCTGCGTAGTGACGTCGTAGTAAGGATGGTTCGAAGTAGACTCGAGCGACTTTGAACCTTCGTCAGTTCCAACGCTCAGAAGGGTGAAGTCAGTATCAGTGGAAGTTCGATGTACCGCCACGACACGATGCTTCTCGAGATCGGTTTCGCCAGGAGAAGAATTCTCCACCTCATCCCCAATGTTGACGTCCTCGATCCGCCTGCTCTCGCCGTCAGACATGAGCACAAGCGTCTCAGCTACAAAGCTGTGAGAGCGAGTGCAGGCCCTCAGAGCCATTGACGCCAAATCCTCCTCCAGCGCGGCGATATCCCTGCCAATCGGAGCTACCTCAGGAAGCGAAAAGAAGGCGCCGACAGTGTCACAGTCTTCCTGGTCACTTCCACCAGAACCACCACCGAGTGTGCACTTAACACTCGGAATAATGAGGGTGGCATCCTGCACCATCTTAAGTAGAGCTTTTCCGACTATATTCTCGACAGCTCGATCATGGTCCCATTGCTGGTGCGTCACACATGTCCTCGCATGTGGACCCACCGCGCAAGCATTCTTCTTAGTCGTATAGTCGTGCCATTGTTGAGCCAGCTGATGCTTAGCGACAGTCAGGTCACTATGGACAATCTCTTCCTCAAGCTGATGACCTGTTCCAGCCGCGTATCCCGAACTTGGGTCATAGACCATAAGACCACTGGCGTCACTGAGATTGACAGGGCTGTTGTTGCTATATGCATAACCGTTCCATTGCTGGGGATCGGCTAGATCAAGGAGCGGATCGGGACTGAGGAACCGTCCGGTGCTCGGCTGGTACTCGCGGGCTCCGAGGTTGGTGAGGCCGGTGGTGTCGTCCTTGGTGCCGCCGACGTAGCCGTGGTCGCCCGCCCAGGTGCTGGGCTGGATACCACGCGGGCTGCCGAACGGGTCGGCGAAACGGCGGGTCTCGGCGAGGGAGGTGGCGTCGAACGCCAGGGAGTTGGTGCCGTGGTAGTCGGCGACCTGCCAGGTCTGCTTTCCGCCCTGGCGGACGAGAGTGAAACCACCTGGGACTGTGGTGTAACGAGCAGCAGTTGTGGTGGCGGGCGTGGCAGTGGTGTCGTAGATCAGCTCGTCATTGCCGAATGTGACAGTGGTCCTGCCCGGGTCCTTGCGGACGAGCTGGCTGCCGTCGGCTGCATAGATGTAGGTGGTGGGGGTTACTCCGACCTTGCCGACGGAGGAGAGCTTGCTCTCGCTGTTCCACGTGAGCTTGGTGGTTCCGTTACCGTCAGTGACGGAGGTGGCGTTTCCAACTTCGTCGAACTGCCCGTTCGTGCTCCTTTGCGTCCCCCCAGAGGTCACAGTGGCGCCCAGCAGAGCGTGCGGACCACCAGTGCCAACGCCCGCGCTGATCTGCGAATTGATGGTACCTGGGGTGGGGAATGTCTGAGCCGTGGTGACATCAGCCGCGGTGTTGCCACCGATATCGTGCTGGACAAGCTGCTTGCGGTTGCCCGTGACGTCGTAGCCGTAGCTCTGCCAGTACGGTGCCGGGCCGCCGACCGTGGTCTTGTTCGGGGCCTGGGCACCGCTGGTGGGTGTGGTGTTGGTACAGGCGCCCTGGCCGCCGACGAGGTGGCTGGTAGCCGGCAGCATGTTGAGGGTGCCGGTGTCGGACCAGGCGTTGGTGAGCCGGTTGAGGTAGTCGTACCCGAAGCACTGCAGGTCGGTCGAGGCCGGGGTGTTGTCAGGAATGTTGCGGATCGCGGTGAGGCGACCCGTCTGGTCGTAGGCGTAGGTGACCTGCTGGACAGCACCGGTAGCGGCGGTCTGCTTGTCTACGAACTGGGAGAGCGGCCGACCGGTGGATTCGTCATAGGTGTTGGTGAGGACGATCTGGGTGCCCCACGGGTTGACCGTGGTGCGGATGGGCCGGCCGTAGGCGTCGTAGTACGAACCCAGGTCGAAGGTGACGCTAGCCGATCCGAACTGGGCAAGCTGACCGTAAGCCTCGTAGCTGTAGAAGATCTGCTCCCCTGGCAGGTCGCCGACCTTCCCTCGGATGTCGCTGCTGACCGCTCCGGTAATGGGGTCGTAGGTGGCTTTGGTCGCATAGGTGACCGGGGCCGTCAAGCCGACATCGCTGCCAGGGATCGTCGTCGTGGCGTAGGTCGGCTGATACGAAACCGCGTCATAGGCCAGGACGGAGTGAGTGTACGCAGTCCCGCCTGCTCCACCGGTGTAACGGGTGGAGGTGCTGGGCTGACCCTTGAGAACGGTGTCGTATGTGAAGCCCGTCAGCTGATTTGCCGGGCTGACAGACCCGTTGTAGCTACCGGTCATCCGGCCCAGAAGGTCGTAGGTGTAGGCGAGACTCAGCTTGCGGGCATCGGTTGTGGTGGCCAGGCGGCCCGCAGTGTCATAGGTGCGGGCCGTGGTGCCGGTGTCCGGGTCAGTTGCCGAAATCTGACGGCCGCGCTGGTCGTAGCTGTACGTCCAGACATTCTTTCCGGTGGCATCCGTCCGTGTGGACGCCTGCCCAGCCGCCGTGTAGGCGTAACTGGTGACATCCGCATCGGCCGCATTACCCGTCGCGGCAGGTGTCCGGTACTGCCACAGCTGGCTGGCACGGCCCCTGGAGTCGGTGAGAGAGCTGGTAGGAGTGGCGCCGACCGGTGGGCTGACGTCAGTGCGGTCCACTCCGGGATAGCGAGTGGTCGTGGAGCTCTGAACAGTTCCGTAGGCGACGAACTCGGTGGTGAGCGGACGCGAGAGACCGTCATAGAGGGAGTGAGTCTGGGCGGGGACTTGCTGCGTGCTCGTGTTGTAGAGAGTTGCGGCTGGCCCGGTGTCGTCGTTGTACCAGGCGCTGTTCACCTGGGGCGTGCGGCCCTGCGAGTCGTACGACGTGTCCGTGATCAGGCGTCCGTGATAGGCCGAAGCCATCGGGTCGGACTGGGTCTGCACGACACGGCCAAGGCCATCCATGATCTGGATCGAGGTCTTGTAAGCAGTTCCCGTGGACAGGAGAGTTGACGTGGTGACGGTCGGCGGAACGGCCGCATTGTTGACGACCCCAGGTATCGAGTACGAGAAGGTCTGACTGGCGAGCTGGTCTGTGGTTCGGCCAGGCTTCCAGACTCCGGTGAGGCGGCCGAGACGGTCATAGGCCGTCGCAGTGGTACGGCCGTTGAGATCCGTAACGGCCAGTGGGAGTGCCCGCGCGGAGTCAAGCTTCGTGGTCGTGATCCGCCCGGTCCCAGTATCGCTCGCTCCGGCCGGCGCCGGGCTGGTGACCGTGACCGAGGTCGGCAGCTCGCCGACGTTCGCGCTGGAGTAGGCCGTGGTCGTGGTGGCCCCGGTCAGGTGCGCACTGTCAGTCACATTCGGGTTGGTGGTGCTCAGCGGTCGACCGTAGGCGTCGTAGACACCGACAGCGACCGTGGTGAACTGGGCTGCGCCCGAGGCATCGTAATGGTCGATCGTGTGAGTTGCAGTCAAATCGTGTTTGACCCCGAGCTGACCGAGCGCCAGTCCATCGTAGATCGAGCGGGTCCAGGAGACCGTGTTGCTGCCGGCAGGAGCAGTGGTACAGGCATTCGCCCCACTCACGGTCCACGCTTCGGACGGGACGGCACGGACCTGAGGGTCGGGACCCGAGGCGTACTTGGTCTGGGAACAGAGATCCGGCAGCCCGTCGGCAGTGTCTAGGACCGAGATCTCCCGGTTGTCGTTGGCCGGATCGGTCTTGGTGGTCTTGGAGGTCGTGCGCCAGGTAGTACGGTCCGCTTTAAGGGCCTTGGTGGTGCTGGTCGCCGTCGTCGCGGTGTAACGGGCGCTCAGTGGGAACGAAACGCCGTTGACCGTCTGACTGTGACTACTGGTCATGTAGGGGGTGCTACTGAGATTGACGGTGTACGAGACGGGGGTGGAGTCGCCGGCCTGAAGGTAGGTATCGGATTCGAGGACATGGCCGGAGAGCCAGTCCGAGTCGGCGACGCCTGGACTCATCCGTCCGACCGCATTGGCGGTGCGAGTGCCGGACGAGAGAATGTCACCGTCCATGCCCTGGTAGTAGTAGGTGGAGTGCATCGACTGCGGCCCGTCAGCGGGGTTTCCACTGATCGCAGTGACGCTCGCGAAACCGCGGAACTGGTCCCAGGTACGGTCGGCGTCCTTGGTCCGGGGTGAGTCGTTGCGGTGCCAGGCGGCAGGGCCGTAGGAGTAACTGGTGGTCTGTGACTTCGAGCCAGGAGTATTCGGGTTGACCGTAACGAAGTTGACGGGGTAGCGCAGGAACCAGTCGTCGACCGGGGCAGCATCCGGCGAGTCATTGGGCCTGTGCCACTTGACGTTGAAGCAGGCCCGCACGTCAGTGTCCGCTGACGAGGGCATCACGCCCTGGTCCCGGGAACAGTCGGCCTTCTTGTAGTCGACGCCGATGGTGGAACCGGTCTCGGTGGTGATCAGCTGGATACGTGGCCGGTTGTAGGCGGGCCTGGCAGGGATCAGGTTGGTACCGTCCACACGGTTCGCATCTAGCTCCTCAGTGAACGTCACAGGCTTCAGCGGGACATCGCTGGCAGACACCTGCCGGTCCTGGCCGGTGCGCACCACGGAATCCAACCAAGGGATTCGGGTGTCTTCCGTGGCATTCTGCGCGGGAACGAACCTGTGGTTCACGGCATACGAGTCCACCGGCTGGTACGCCCCAGCGATGCGAACGTACGTCGTGATCGACTTCAACCACTGGGTTGACCAGAATGTCGGACCGTAGACTGGGCAGGTGTCGGCCTGACCACAGTTCTGGTCAAGTGGCACGTCCGGCCAGTCCGAACTGTGCGCGGTGGTGCGCTGGGACGGATCACAGACGGCCGCGTTACCCACGCACCGCTCGCCACTCACGAAGTCGATCCGCGAGGCCGGCTGAAAGGCGCCGTTGGCGTTGATCTGGTCGGAGAGCAACTGGCCGTACCCGATGCTCCGCAGAACACCACCTCGGGTATAGGAGGTGTTGGAGCCCGTCCCCTGGTTCTGGCCGCCGCCCAGCGCGTAGTAGTTCGTCTCCGGGATGTACGAAAATGTTGTGAGGTTGCCATGGGGGTCGACGACATAGTCGAGGTTCCAGCGCCAGGCGGAGTTGCACCGCGATGCCTTTCCCTTCGCGGTGTCGTAGCAGGGTTCTCCGGGATTCGGCGAGAACACCGGCATCGTCCAAGCGGCTTGGCTGTCCGGCCCCTTGGCCGACGGATTGCCGGACGCGTCCGGCAGGTGACCCAGACCGAAGAAATACACCGTACCGGAGGTGTCAGTGACCTTCAGGTACGAGCCGTTGAACGTGCCATTGCTCGCACCGGTGAGGTACTCGACCTTCGAACCGTCGTCGTCCTTCAGGTGCCAGGCACACTTCGACTGTTCGAAGGAACCCGCGGCGCTACTGTCACAACTCTGATCATTGGGCACGAGTTCGCCCGAGTGTCCGGCAAGGGAGAGGGTCAGATTGGGCCCCGCCCAGCACTCATCACCCGACCCGGTGATGCCGTCGTCGGAGCAGGACTTGTAGGAACGCTCCACGAAGCCGGGGCTGTAGTCCCAACCGTCACCGATCCAACTCGCCTGGGAGTTGGTGGAGGACGTCTTGCCGTCCACCGAGGCGGAGTCGTAGGAGAGCG
The DNA here is from genome assembly GCF_052076145.1 of Kitasatospora sp. McL0602. Lineage (NCBI taxonomy): Bacteria > Bacillati > Actinomycetota > Actinomycetes > Kitasatosporales > Streptomycetaceae > Kitasatospora > Kitasatospora sp. McL0602. The sequence goes on from NZ_CP197246.1 coordinate 1,906,170, forward strand.
CGACGCTCGGAGCCGCTCCGCCCAGTGTGGGCGGAGCCTGGATCGGATAGGCGTAGGTGAAGGCGCCCGAGGAGCCTCCGGCCTCCCAGCCCTGGGAAATATTGAGCGGAGTCGCCGAGTAGCTTCCGGCGCCGCTCGAGGCACCACCCACCGCCGCCAGGACCACTGACCCGGCCGAACTAATGCTGCTGGAAGGACGGTTGTGGATGCCTGCCAACGAGGACAGCTTGTCGGCAGCAGGCAGCGTCAGCTCGCCGGCCAACCGGCCGGTCTTGCTGTCGTAGGTCGAGGCGACTGGAGTCTGCTTGAGGCAGCCGACGACCTGCGGGGACGTCAACGCACACGACGGCAGGGTCACGAGGTGGGCACGGTCGGCCCAATCCGAGCCCAGACCCAGTTTCGCCGTATCGATGGCGACACGGACCGACCGGGCGCTCACCGCGTCGTCCCGGCTCAGCAGCACCAGGGCTCCCGGGTGTCCGGCGGCGTCGCTTTGCGCTGCATCCGCCCACGCCACCTGCACCGGCTCAGGAGTGGACGAGGAAGCAAAGGCCGCCGCTCCAGCATCGACCGAAGAGCCCAATGGAGCTATGGCGAGCGGAAGTTCACCGGCCTTAACCTCTGCTCCGACCACCTGGGCGCGAGCGGCAGAGCCACCCGCGCCCAATGCGGGTGCGGCATTGAGTATCACGGTCGCCTGACCGTGTGGCACGTCAGTGTGCGGCCGCGATGACACCTGCGGTGGCACCGGATGCGCGGGTCCGGGCACCCGGACCGGCGCGGCGTTCTTGCCGCTCACGGAAGGCGTCCGCGGCAGCGGCGTCCCCGAGGGCGACCAGATCTTCGAGTAGTCCGGCTTCCCTATCTGCGCCAGTGCCTGCGCCGAGGTCGGCACCAGAAGAGATGCGACGACTGCCAACACGCTCACCGTGGACAGTCGCGAACGCGCCCCAAGGGCTGCTCTCGACCTCCTTGAGCGCTTCGAACCATGGACCAATAGCACTAGGTCTCCCCCCTAGTTGACACATCAGCTGCTGGCAAACTCACCAGTCAGCCCGCGAACCAGCGCACTCTACAGAGCAGTTGGAGACGCGTGCCAACGAAGATTCAGGAGAATGCACACTGTGACCCATTTCACGCTGCATACATAGCATCCTTTAGCCTGGCATATCAGGCACAGTCACCCCACCCACGCCAAATCAGCCTTGCGCCTCCGGTACGGGGCCCACGAACATGCGGAAGTCTCTGCAGACCCGATGATCACGACGCCCTGGGGGGAATGTCCATGCCTACTTCCTACCGACGGCGGAACCCAGCCAGACACCGAAGGGCCGCGACCGCGGCCCTTCTCGCGCTGGCCGCCGCCCTCATTACGCCGACCGCCCGCGCAGACAACGCACTTGCTGCTCCGACAGACGCCGACATCGCGGCAGCGTCCGCTGCCCGTCTGGCGTCCGGCCCACCGCGCACAGCCGCAGACATCGCGATCGCCCAGGCCAAGGCGGACGGGAAGGAGGTCGCTGTCAAGGCGCTCACCGACGAGTACAGCGAGACCGTCGCCACACCGGACGGGCACCTGAGGCTCACACGGCACCCCAACCAGCAACGCGTCAAGCAGGGCAGCAACTGGGTCACCCTCGACGCGACGCTCACTGCCAACGCCGACGGCACCTTCTCGCCCAAGGCACCGGGATCAGGCCTCCAACTGTCAGCGGGCGGCAACGGTCCACTGGCCACCATGACGAGTGTCGACGGCAAGCAACTGTCTCTGACGGCACCATTCACGCTACCCACGCCCACTGTCCTGGGTAGCTCTCTTCTGTATCCGTCCGTGGCACAGGACACGGACCTGAAGGTCACCGCCACGGAGTTCGGCGGGCTGACCACCGTGCTCATCCTCAAGAGCCAGGCCGCTGCTACCAATCCGGCTCTGAAGAACCTTCACTTCAACACAACGACCAGCGGGATCACGCTCACCGCCGACGGTGGCGGCAACCTCGCCGCCACCGCAAGCGACGGCACAGCCCGCTGGGCCGCCCCCGCGCCGCGTATGTGGGACAGCACACCGGCCGCCGCTCCAGCCACACAGGCAACGCCCCGGGTTCGCGGCCGCCTAGCCTCCCCAGCTGTGGGAGATCCGACAACCGCTTCCCCGACCAGTAGCGCCGAAGGACCTGGGCTCGGCGCCCAGGTCGCCCAGATGCCAGTGACTGCGAGTTCCGCAGGCATCGACCTGAGCCCTGACCAGGGGATCATCACGCACGGCACTGCCCCGTACTTCGTCGACCCGGCTTGGGTGCCGACCTCGCTGACCGCCAACGCCTGGGCCTGGGTGCAGTCGGGATACTCGTCGACCAGTAACTACATGCGGTCCGGCGACTCCGGCTCGGATCATCCAGGTATCGGATACCAGAACTACGAACCGAAGTCCGGCGACTACCGCACCTTCTACCAGTTCGATACGTCAAGCCTGCATGGGGCTGTCGTCAACTCCGCGCAGCTCACCCTCGAGGAGTGGAGCTCCTCGGACTTCTCATGCAGCAACTCCTACGCCGTCGATCTCTACGTCACTGGCGGGATCTTTCCCGGCGTCGACTGGGACAACCAACCCGGCAACGTTGAAGGCCCGATCGGCTCGCAGCCGGTGCCCGGGGCCGGCCACAGCGGCTGTAACGCCAACGTAGCATTCAGCTACGACATCACGGCCACTATGCGTAAGTACGGCTCGGATCACAACGCCATGGCATTCGGCGTACGTACGAGCAGTACGAATGATCCCCTCGCGCACAAACGCCTCACCTATCAGCCCAAGCTCACCGTCCTGTACGACTACGTCGCCAACCAGCCGACCAACCCGCACCTAGGACCCAACCCGCCGAAGGCGAACCCCAGCGACGGCAACGGCCGTCAGTCCTGTGACGGCAGCCCGATCGCCAGCTGGGGCTGGCTCGGCGCCGGCTCCGACCAACCCGGGGCCCTCACCATCAACGCCACCGTGTCGATGAACGCCGTCCAGGCACAGCTGTACTCCTACACGAAGCTGTGGGACTTCAATGCCCTCAATCTGCCGGACGTCACCGGCTACTCCGACCTGGTCAGGAACGGGTCGAATGCCAGTTTCACCATCCCGGGTGGTGTGATCAAGGACGGCCATGCGTACGGATACGGTGTCTGGGCGACCGACAAGCTGACCGCTCTCTCCCCGTCCACCCCCATGTGCGGGTTCAAAGTCGACCTCAACAGACCCTCTGTCACGATCAAGACAGCCAACGACAGACTTTCCGACACCGACCTCGCCGACGGCGTCTTCCCACCCTCCGGAAACGGCCAGGCGAGCACCAGGTACGCCCTTCAGCCCGGCTTTGTCCCGTTCGATGCAGTGGACAGCCCTCCCGTAGCTGGACTCAACGCCTCAGGCATCGCCTGTCTCCGATGGAGCTTCAGCCCGTCGTTCGACGACATGAAGACGTGCAGCAGTCTCCCGACGAACAACCGCCTCCCGGTGATCCCCGGCCACTGGGGCACCAACATCCTCTTCATCCAGGCCGAGGACAACGCCGGGAACTTCTCCAATGTCGCCCAGTACGCCTTCTACGCGCCCTGGAACCCGGCCGGACCCAATCCCCGGTTCGGCGACGTCACCGGGGATACCGTCCCCGACGTCATCACCCGCGATCAATCCGGATATCTCCGCACCTTCTCCGTCCCAGGTAACCCCCTTGCTGTCACGCCGGCCACCAGCCTGGCCGCTCGACCGAACGATGTCCCGACCGACGGCGGCAACTGGACCGACTACCAGATCACGCATCGCGGCACCCTCACTGGGGGAAAGAATGTCGACGACCTGATCGTCCACAAGAAGGGCAGCTCCAACGCCTTCTACTACACGACCAATGCCACCAGTGGAACAACAGGACGCTTCGACAGTGGGCCCACACCATTGTTGAAGCCCAAGTGTGTACCGTCCAGCCTCAATGCCCAGTGCCTCGGCTACAGCACGGACTGGTCCACCACTCAATCAATCGCTGCACTGGGCGATATCACCAGCACCGATGCGGTAAGCCAGGGCTTCAACAACAAGACCGGACTGTTGACGGTCGAGGCTGCTCCCATCGATTCTGGCCTCTGGTATTATCCCGTCGTTGCTACTGGCCAGCTGGGCAACCCAGTGCATCTGACCCATCCTGACGGCACCAACTTCGATTCGTGGAAGAACTTCGAGCTCATCTCCTCCGGGGACTGGGCCGGCCAGGGCCGGCCTGGAATTTGGGGCCGCAGCACGAGTAACGGCGACATTCGCGCATACACGTTCACGCTGAAGTACTGCACTCCAGCCGATCTCGACGGCTGCGGAATTCCAGGAGACAGCGACACAGGCGTTGAACCCATCTACTGGACGACTCTCCAGTACGTGGACCTGAGCATCTCCATCGGCAATCTCTCGCCATCCGACTGGCCTGTCATCGGCTCCGACGGAGATCTCATCGGCCATGGCTACCCTGATCTGTGGGCGGTCGCAGGGCCCGCCAACACATCTGGCGCCGGCAGCATCCGTGTCTGGCCAGGTGGAAGCAGCCAGAAATGGAACTCCGGTGGGAGCAAGCCACGCTTCACCGGCTTCGGCGATTCCTTCGATATCGGCACCACATCGATCTCGCCGCAACGGTGGCAACTCGACGGCTCGACCAACGACTCCACCAACCTCAACAACGCAACACCGTTCGGCAATCCGACCTGGGGACCTGACAGTAGCGGGAGCACAAACAAAGCAGCGGTCCTCAACGGTGCCAGCTACTTCAGGACCGTTCAACCGCCCGTAAACACAAACAAGAGCTACTCGGTCTCCGCCTGGGTCAAGCTCGCGGACCTGTCCCAGACTCAGACCATGCTCGGCATGGCCACCACCGACCACCAGGCGTTCTACCTCGGCAACTGCAGTCCCACCGCCTGGTGCTTCTCGACCACCACCAGCAACGACGCGGTCACCTCGTACCCCTCGGCGCAGGGCCCAGCCGTGGCCGGTCAATGGACTCACCTTGTCGGGGTCTACAACGCGGACACCTACACGCAGACGCTCTACGTCAACGGCAAAGCCGTCGGCACCGCCTACAACGCGACGCCAGTCGCCTCGACGAGTCCCCTCACCATCGGCGGCGTGCTCAGCGCCTCGGGAACCGGACTCTATGGGGCAGCGACCGGATCCGTGAGGGACGTCCGGGCCTACCCGTTCGCTCTCACCAACGAGCAAGCCGCCAAGCTCGCAAGCAGCTGACCCACTGCCATTGGATGGTGTGGGGCCTACGACATTTCGCCGCAGGCCCCACACCGTCTCGTTGTTTCCGGCAACCGAATCTCCCCATTGGAACAAAGCCGACATTAACCACAGGCGTGTTGACACCGGACCGGCCACCTGATGGGCTGGGCCGCTAGGTGGACCCTCGGGCGGTGGGGGTGGCCGGTGGGTTGGGTGGTCGGTGCGAGGAGGCTCCGTTGCGGGCGCGTGTGTCTGTTGTCGCGGGGCGAAGCCTGAGGGAGCGGATCGAGCGGAGTGCCGCGTTGCGGGAGGTGCTCGGGCACCCGGCGGCGTTGGCGGCTCGGCGGGCCACGGCGCGGACGGCGCGTCAGTTGGCGCCCCGCACGGCGGACCGGTTGATCGCTGATCTGAAGGGGACCGAGCCGTTGCTGGCGTCCGTGCGGGCGGAGCGGCGGCGGGGGCCCCGGCGGGCGACGCTGCAGCTGGCTGCCACGCTGTCGGCGGCGGCCGTGGTCGGCGGGCTGCTGGTGAGTTCGCCCGGGTATGCGGCGCCCTCGCCCGACCGGGTGGCGAGCACTGCCACGGCGGCTGCGGCAGAAGCGGAGGGGATTGGACTCGGAAGTCTGACGCATCCTCAGATCTACCCCGCGCCACAAGAGTTGAGGGTCGGCAGCGGCGCCCCCGTCACCATCCCGAAGAGCGTCGGCCTGGCATTGGCCGACAACGCCGACGCGGCGGCCGTCGAGGCCGTGAAGCAGTTGCTGCGGGCGGCCGGGGCGCAGGAGATCACGGCGCAGCCGTCCTCGCAGACCCCCGCCCCCGGTTCGCTGGTGGTGTACGTCGGGGGCCCCGGCGAGGGTGCGGACGGTGCGACCGACCGGGTGCTGCGGGATCTGACGGTGGCGGCGGGCGGGAAGGACACCGACGGCCCGTCGTACGTGGGTCTGCCGAGCGGTGGGTATCTGCTGGCGACCGGTCAACTGCCGACAGTGGGCGGTGACTTCGGTGCGATCGTGCTCGCCGGGGTGGACCCGGCGGGGACGTTCTACGCTGCGCAGAGCCTGCGGCAGCTGCTCGCGAAGACGGAGACGACGACGGAGACAGCGGGCGACGGGCAGGGCTTCCCCGCCGTCGCCGTGCGGGACTGGCCGAGCGGGGCGCCCGTACGCGGCACCGCCGAGTCGTTCTACGGCGCCCCCTGGAGCACCGACCAGCGGCTCGACCAGCTGGACTTCCTCGGCCGGACGAAGCAGAACTTCTACCTCTACGCCCCTGGCGGCGACCCGTACCGGCTGTCCCGTTGGCGGGACGCGTACCCCGAGCAGCAGGCCGCCGAGCTGCGCCGGGTCGCGGAGCGGGCCCGTGCCAACCATGTGACGGCGGCCTACTCGATCGACCCCGGGCAGTCGTTCTGCTACAGCTCGACGCGGGACACCGACGCACTGGTGGGCAAGTTGGAGCAGCTGCGGGCGCTCGGCTTCGGGGCGTTCCAGCTGCAGTTCCTGGATGTCAGCTACGACGAGTGGCACTGCTCGGTCGACCGGAAGAACTTCGGCTCCGGCCCGGCCGCCGCCGCGAAGGCGCAGGCCGCGCTGGCCGCGAAGGTGCAGGAGCGGTTCGCCGCGAAGCACCCGGAGCTGGCGCCGCTCTCGGTGGTGCCGACGGAGTATCAGCGCTCCGGCGCGTCGCCGTACCGGACGGCGCTCGCGGCGGCGCTGCCGAAGGACGTGCAGGTCGCCTGGAGCGGTGGCGGGGTGATCCCCGCGAAGATCACGGCCGGTCAGGCGGCGGACGCGGCGGGCACCCTCGGGCACCCGTTGATGACGCTGGACAACTACCCCGTCAACGACTCCGCGCCGGACCGCCTCTACCTCGGCGCCTACACCGGCCGGGACGCGGAGGTGGCGAGCCGTTCGGCAGTGCTGCTGAGCGCCGCGATGACGCAGCCCGTCGCCTCGCGCATCCCGCTGGCCACCGCCGCCGACTTCGCGTGGAACCCGGCCGCCTACCGCCCCGCCGACTCCTGGCGGGCCGCGCTGCGCCCGCTGGCGGCCGGCCCGGACGGTCTGGCGGCGCTCACCGCACTGGCGGGCAACAGCGTGTCCTCGCCGCTGGCCCCGGCCGAGTCGGGTTACCTGACGCCGCTGCTGGAGCACTTCTGGGCCGCCCTGGACCCGACCGGCGGCAACGCCCCCGATCTGGCGAAGCTGCGGGAGGCCGCGGCGCCCGTCCGGGACGCGTTCACCGTGATGGCGGGCGCTCAGCAGGCCCTCGCCGGGGACGCCGTCGGCGCCGAGGCCGCCCCCTGGCTGGCCCGGCTGAGCAGTTACGGGCAGGCCGGGCAGGCCGCCGTCGACATGCTGCTGGCGCAGCGTGGCGGCGACGGCTCGGCGGCCTGGCGGGCCCGGGTGGCGCTGCGGCAGCTGCGTGCGGACCCGGGGACGGGCGGGGCGACGGTCGGCGCGGGGGTGCTGGACCAGTTCCTGGACCGGGCGCTGCGCGCGGCGGACAGCTGGTCGGGGGTGCGGGCGGGCGGGCTGTCGCCGACGACGACGCTCGGCACGGCGCACGACCACGCGGTGGCGCTGATGGCGGACGACGCGAACGACACCTTCTACTGGAGCTCGGCCCCGCCGCAGACCGGCGACGCCGTCGGGCTGGATCTCGGTCCGGGCCGTCCGCTGGGCAGTGTGACGGTGCTGATGGGCGCCTGGGGCGACGGGCCGGACGCCGCCTCGGCGGCCGACGACTACCTGCACGACGGTGTGCTGGAGTACACCACGGGCGAGGGCGGCTGGAAGCAGCTGGCCAAGGTGCACAACCAGAAGAACCTGGTGGTGAAGGCGCCCGCCGGTACGGTCGCCAAGGCCGTCCGGCTGCGGGCGACCGCCGGGCAGAAGACGGCGATGGCGGTACGGGACTTCAGCATCACCGCGCCCGACGACACCCCGGCGACGGTCACCGGCGGCCCGGCCGCCGCGCCCGGCTCGTCGCCGAGCGCGGTGCTGGACGGCAACCCCGACACCGCGTACCGGGCCGCCGCCGCGCCGACCGCCGCCGATGCCCCGCTGACCATCGAGCTGGGCGCGGCCCGCCCGCTGGACCGCGTCACGGTGCTGACCGACCCGGCGGTGCGGGCGACCGCGACGCTGGAGGTGCGGCGGGCGGGCACCTGGACGGCGATCGGCGCCGTGCAGCCCGGCTACAACGAGCTGCCCGCCCAGGCGGCGGTTGGCGCGCCGGCGGCCGCCGACGCGATGCGGCTGGTCTGGGCGCCGGGCGGCGAGCCGCCGGTGGTCAACCAGGTGGTGCCCTGGTACTCCGACACTCCGGCCGTCCGGATGAGCCTGGCCGACCCGCGCCTGGACGTGGTGACGGGCCAGGCGGCGCCGGTGGTGACCAAGGCGGTCTTCGAGTCCGGTCGGCCCGAGGGCGTCACCGGCGAGCTGAAGACCGAGGTCCCGGCGGCGGCGAAGGGCCTCACCGTCACCCCGACGGCCGCCCTGACGGTGCCGCGCGGCGGGCAGGTGAGCGCGCCGGTGCTGGTCGGCGCGGCGGCGGACACGCCGTCGGGCACGTACCAGGTGCCGTTGAGCTTCACGGCGGGCGGTGTCACCGTCCGCCAGGTGCTGCAGGTCCGGGTGGTGCCGCCGACCGGCGGGCCGGATCTCGCGCCCGGTGCGGTGGCGAGCTCCTCGGCCGACGAGACCGCCGCCTTCCCCGCCACGGCGGTCAACGACGGCGACCCGAAGACCCGCTGGTCCTCCCCCGCCGTGGACGACGCCTGGGTGCAGCTGAAGCTGGCGGAGCCCGCCCGGCTCGGCGCGGTGGTGCTGCACTGGCAGGACGCGTACGCCTCCGCCTACAAGGTGCTGACCTCGGCGGACGGTGTCAGCTGGCAGACCGCGGCCACCGTGGACGACGGGAAGGGCGGGACGGAGACGGTGCGTTTCGACGCGGCCGGGGTGCAGTACCTGCGGGTGCAGGGCGTCTCACGGGCGACGAAGTACGGCTACTCGCTGTTCGGTCTGGAGGCGTACGCCGTGGCTGTCACGCCCCCGCCGGTGCTTCCCACGCTCCCCACACTCCCGGGGCTCCCCACACCGCCCGCGCTGCCGGTGCTGCCGCTGCTGCCCACGCCCTCGGCGAGCCCGACCGCCCACCAGTAGCCGTTTCAGCCGTCAGCCGTCAGTTGCCAGGCGGACGGCGGGCCGCCGGCACTCCCCGATCGGGGTGTACCGGCGGCCCATGAGGCGTACCGAGGAATCGACGGGCAGGCCCTGTCTGTCGGGCGGCGGGTCAGGCGGAGAGCGGCTCCGGCTGTTCGCCACGGTGGTTGACGTGCTGGACGGGTGCTGTGCTGTGCGCTCTCACGGCCGTGGCCTGGAGGGCGACGGGGTGGTCCGGATGGTCGTGGTGCTCGTACTCGCGGAACTGCTCCAGCCCGCCGTACGGCTCCAGGTAGGGCCGCCAGCGCGGGTCTCTGAGACCGGTGCCGATGATCCGCCAGGCCAGGCCGCTGGGCGGCGCGGGCGGGCGCTTCATCCGCCAGCCGAGCTCGGTGAGGTGCCGGTCGGCCTTGGTGTGGTTGCAGCGGCGGCAGGCCGCCACCACGTTGTCCCAGCGGTGCTGGCCACCGCGACTGCGCGGGATGACGTGGTCGACGCTGGTCGCGGCGGCCCCGCAGTAGACGCAGCGCCCGTGGTCACGGGCGAACAGTGCGCGGCGGGTGAGCGGGACGGGCCCGCAGAACGGGACCCGCACGAAGCGGGTCAGTCGGACGACGGACGGCGCCGTGACGGCGCTGGTGGCGCTGTGCAGAGTGATTCCCGAGTCCTCCAGGCTGACCGCCTTGTGGTTGAGGACCAGGATGAGTGCGCGGCGCATGGAAACGACGCCGAGCGGCTCGTAGGACGCGTTGAGGACCAGGACATGCGGCACGGATGCCTCCTTGGACGCCTGCGGCGCGTGGCTCGCGCCGGGACGAGCGGGTGACCGGGCTTCCGCCGCGATCTCCACCAGTGTCGCCTCACGGTGTTGTGGGGCGCCACCACTCCTGTGTAACGGACCTGATGCGGGTTCTCCTCCATGGGATACATGGGATATGCCCAGGCAGTGGCCATGATGCACCACCGGCACCGGGTTTTCGGCCGTTCCGTCCCAAAAGGTTCGGGCCCGACCCCGGACCTGGACCCTGCCCCGGGACCGGCCGGTGCGGGGCAGCCAATAAACTGAGCCGCGCCCTGCGTTCTCCGCCAGGAAAGGCTCCGCACGTGTTCACCGGCCAACTCGCCGACGCCTCCCCCAGCCCCGCCGACCCCCTGCCGCGCCTGAACGACCTCAAGGTGCCGACCAGCGCGACGGAGGTCTCGGACACCACGCGGCAGGCCGCCGGCTGGCTCGGCGCCAACTGGCAGGGCTGGGTCGAGGGGGCGCTCCGGATCGTCTTCATCGTGCTGCTCTCGCTGGTGCTGCGCGCGGTGGTGCGCAAGCTCATCACCCAGTTCATAACGCGGATGACCAGGCACTCGGAGAGCGAGGCCGAGCTCGGCCGGATCGGCGGGCTGCTCGCCAACAGCGGGGTGGTGAACACCGAGCGGCGCCAGCAGCGCTCGGAGGCGATCGGCTCGGTGCTGCGCAGCGTGGCCTCGTTCAGCATCCTCGGGACGGCGGCGCTGATGGTGCTGTCTGCCCTCGGGGTGAACCTCGCGCCGCTGCTGGCCAGCGCCGGGGTCGCCGGTGTGGCGATCGGTTTCGGCGCGCGGAACCTGGTGACGGACTTCCTCTCCGGGGTCTTCATGATCATGGAGGACCAGTACGGCGTCGGCGACGAGATCGACACCGGGGTGGCCACCGGCACGGTGCTGGAGGTCGGGCTGCGGGTCACCAAGCTGCGCGGCACCAACGGCGAGATCTGGTACATCCGCAACGGCGAGGTGAAGCGGATCGCCAACATGAGCCAGGGCTGGTCGACGGCGACGGTCGACGTCCAGGTCGGCTACAAGGAGGACCTCGACCGGGTCGAGGAGCTGATCCGGGACGCCACCGAGCAGCTCGCCAAGGAGACCCCGTACGACGAGCTGATCTGGGGCCGGGTGAAGGTGCTCGGGGTGGAGTCGGTGGCCGCCGACTCGGTGGTGCTGCGGGTCGAGGCGCGGACGACGCCCGGCAAGTCGGGCGTGGTCGTGCGGGCCCTGCGGCAGCAGCTGAAGACGGCCTTCGACCAGGCCGGGGTGAAGCTGAAGGAGGAGGCCGTGCCGGCGGTGGCGGCCCCGGCGGTGGAGACGGCGGCACCCTCGGCGCTGGCCGACCCGGCCTCGGTGCGTTCGCAGGCCACCAAGCCGATCCCCGTGCAGCCGCCGGAGCCGCAGCCCGACACCAAGTGACAGCGCGGCAGTACGGCCGAGCCTCGCCCTCGCGGCGGGGCTCGGCCGTTTCCGGTAACGCTTCGGCATCCAGCCGCCCCCGGGTCATTGACACCCCGCAGACCCGGGATCTACCTTCCTTCTCGAAGCGACTGGAAAGTTTCCTAACAGTTCACCGGACCCCCGCGCGGCGCCACGGGGGAGCGAAAGAGGAGGATCGGGCTGTGACCGACACCACCCGCACCCCCCTCGCCGGGACTCCCAGCCTGCTGCGCGCCATCAACGACCGCGCCGCGCTGGAGCTGCTGCTCGCCGGCGGCCCGCTCTCCCGCACCCAGATCGGCAGCCTGACCGGGCTCTCCAAGCCCACCGCCTCGCAGCTGCTCGCCCGGCTGGAGTCGGCCGGGCTGGTCGTGCCCGTCGGCACCACGGCCGGCGGCCCCGGCCCCAACGCCCAGCTGTACCAGGTCAATCCGGCCTGCGGGTACGTCGCCGGGCTGGACGTCACACCGACCCGGGTGCGCGTCGCCGTCGCCGACATCACCGGCCAGACCCTCGCCGAGCACGTCGTGCCCACCAAGGGCTGGCCCGCTGCCGAGACCCCGCAGCGGACGGCCGAGACCGTCGCCGAGACCGTCCGCCAGGCCGGGCTGGCCCCCGGGAGCCTGCGCGAGATCGTCATCGGCGTGCCCGGCGCACTCGACCCCGTCAGCGGCAAGCTGCGCTACGCCTCGCACCTGCCCGGGTGGCACTCGCCGCGCCTGACGGCCGAGTTGACGGCCGCGCTCGGCACGCCGGTGAGCATCGAGAACGACGTCAACCTGGCCGCCATCGCCGAGCAGTCCTTCGGCGCCGCCCAGGACTGCGAGGACTTCGTGCTGCTCTGGGTCGAGGAGGGCATCGGCGCCGCCATCGTCATCGCCGGGCGGCTGCACCGGGGCTTCACCGGCGGCGCGGGCGAGGTCGGCTACATGCCGGTGCCCGGCGCGCCCGTCGTCCACAAGCTCCGCCGGAAGAACTCCGGCGGCTTCCAGGAACTGGCCGGGGCCCCGGCCGTGCTCAGCTTGGCCCACGAGCACGGCATCGCCGGTGCGACCGCCGAGGAGACCGTCACCCTCGCGCTGCGCACGCCCGGGGCGGGCGACCGCTTCCTCGAGACCCTGGCCGAGCGGCTGGCCGTCGGGCTGGCCGTGATCGTCTCGGTGGTCGACCCCGAACTGGTGGTGATCTCCGGCGGCATCCCGACAGCCGGCGGCGACCGCCTGCGCGGGCTCGTCCAGGACGCCCTGGCGGGGATCTCCATCCCCCGGCCGGAGGTGCGGTGCAGCTCTGTCCCGGGCTCGCCCGTCCTGCACGGCGCGCTGCAACGCGCGCTCGCGACCGCCCGGGAAGCCGTGTTCTCCACCCACTGACCCTGCGCCACGCCAACACCCGCACCACGCCAGCACCCGCACCACCCCCATCCCCCAGCACGGGCGGACGGGCGATGAAGCCTGCCCCCGTACCTCCAGGAGGACCCTCCAGTGCACACCCCCCGCAGATCCCGCCGGATGCTCGCCGCCGCCGCGAGCAGCGCCGTCATCGCGCTCTTCGCCACCGCCTGCACCGGCACCAACGCCCCCTCCACGACGGATGATTCGGCCTCCGGCAAGGATGTGACGATCACCTTCTGGCACGGCTGGAACCAGGACAACGAGACCAAGGCGATCAACGACAACATCGCCGCCTTCGAGAAGGCCCACCCGAACATCCACGTCAAGGTCGTCGACAACATCGCCGATGACAAGAGCGAGCAGGCGCTGCGGGCGGGCGGCCCGGACGCCCCGGACGTGGTCTCCTCCTTCACCACCGACAACGTCGGCAAGTTCTGCTCCGCGAAGGTGTGGACGGACCTGGCGCCCTTCCTGAAGAAGGACGGCATCGACCCGGCGAAGACCTTCCCCGCCGCGATGCTCAAGTACAGCCAGTTCGAGGGCAACCAGTGCTCGCTGCCGCTGCTCGGCGACGCGTACGGCCTCTACTACAACAAGGCCGCCTTCGCCGCCGCCGGGATCGCCGCGCCGCCGAAGACCCTCAGCGAGTTCGACGCCGACGCCGTCAAGCTCACCATCGCCCAGGGCGACGGCTACAAGCAGCTCGGCTTCATGCCGGTCCTCCACGGCTACGAGACCAACCCCGCGCACCTGCTCGGCCAGTACGACCCCTCGTACTTCGGCCCGGACGGCAAGTCGAGCATCGCCACCGACCCGAAGGTCGCCGCGATGTTCAGCTGGCAGAAGGGCCTGATCGAAAAGCTCGGCGGCTTCGAGAAGCTGGAGAAGTTCCGGGCCTCCTTCGGCGACGAGTTCAGCGCCAAGAACCCGTTCGAGACCGGCCAGACCGCGATGGCGATGGACGGCGAGTGGCGGACGGCCTCGCTGGCCGCCGACAAGGTCGCCTTCGACTGGGCGACCGCGCCCTTCCCGGTGCCGGACGACCAGGCCGCCAGCTACGGCCGCGGCTACCAGACCGGCACCATCATCGGCATCGCCCGCACCAGCCAGAAGCAGGCGGCCGCCTGGGAGTTGGTGAAGTACCTGACCACCAACACCGACGCCGTGGTGAGCTTCGCCAACGCCATCCACAACGTGCCGAGCACCATCGAGGCGCTCAGCTCGCCCAAGCTCGACGCCGACCCGAGGTTCAAGACCTTCCTGGACGTCGCGAAGAACCCGGCCTCCAACACCACCCCCGCCAGCATCAACGGCGGTGCGTACCAGACCAGCCTGCAGAACTTCGGCTATGCGTACGAAGCCGGCAAGACCGATCTCCAGGCAGGTCTGACCAAGACGGCCCAGGAGATCGACGCGGCCGTCAACCAGGCCAAGTAGTAGGCACGTCATGGCACTTGCAAGCACCAAGCTCCCGGTGGCGCCCGCGCTCAAGCGCAAGCGCCGCCGGGAGGCTGCCCGCACCCTGGCCTTCCTCTCGCCGTGGCTGATCGGCTTCGGCGTCTTCTTCCTCTACCCGCTGATCTCCACCGTCTACTTCTCCTTCATGCAGTACGACGGCTTCACCACCCCCGTCTTCTCCGGCCTGAAGAACTGGGACTTCGTCTTCGACAAGTACCCCTTCTTCTGGCAGGGCCTGGGCAACACGCTCTGGCTGGTCGTGGTGATGGTGACGCTGCGCGTCACCTTCGGCCTCGGGATCGGGCTGCTCATCACCAAGCTGAAGACCGGCGTCGGCTTCTTCCGCACCATGTTCTACCTGCCGTACCTCGCCCCGCCGGTGGCCGCCACGATGGCCTTCGCCTTCCTGCTCAACCCCGGCACCGGCCCGGTCAACCACCTGCTCGGCGACCTCGGCCTGCCGCAGCCCGGCTGGTTCAACGACCCGACCTGGTCCAAGCCCGCCCTCACCATGCTCGCCGTCTGGGGCATCGGCGACCTGATGGTGATCTTCATGGCCGCCCTGCTCGACGTGCCCAAGGAGCAGTACGAGGCGGCCGAGCTGGACGGCGCCGGCTCCTGGCAGAAGTTCCGCTTCGTCACCTACCCGAACATCTCACCGATCGTGATGTTCGCCGTGGTCACCGGCGTGATCCAGACCATGCAGTACTACACCCAGGCGATCATCGCGGGGAAGGTCGCCAGCGGCGTCATCGGCGGCTCCGGCCAGTCCTTCGAGCCCGGCTACCCGCACGGCTCCACCTGGACGCTGCCGCAGATGGTCTACACCCTGGGCTTCCAGACCTTCGACTACGGCTCCGCCTGCGTCGTCGCCATCGTGCTGTTCGCGATCTCGATGGCCTTCACCTCCCTGCTGCTGCGCCGGGGCTCCGGCTTCATGGCGAGTGAGGACTGAGCCATGACTCTGAGCTCCACCCTCTCCCTGCCCGTCGAGCGACGCACCGCCGCCGCCAAGGTGGCGCGCCGCCGGGCCGCCCTGCACTGGGTCGCCACCCGCTCGATGGCCCTCGCGGCGGCGCTCTTCTTCGTGCTGCCGTTCGTCTTCGTGCTGCTCACCTCGGTGATGTCCGACCAGCAGGCCCTCACCTCCGAGATCTGGCCGCACGAGTGGCACTGGGGCAACTACCTGAAGGTCTGGCAGACCCCGGGCTTCCTCACCTGGTGGCGCAACACCCTGGTGTACGCCGGGCTCGGCACCGTGCTGACGGTCGTCTCCAGCCTCCCCGTCGCGTACGCGATGGCCAAGTTCCGCTTCCGGGGCCGGAACCTCTCGCTGATGGCGGTCATCGCGATGATGATGCTGCCGCCGCAGGTCACCGTCATGCCGATGTACCTGTTCTGGGCCAAGCAGCTCCACCTCAGCGGCACGCTCTGGCCGATGATCATCCCGATGGCCTTCGGCGACGCGTTCTCGATCTTCCTGCTGCGGCAGTTCCTGCTCACCATCCCCAAGGAGTACGTCGAGGCCGCACGGATCGACGGCTGCGGCGAACTGCGCACCCTGCTGCGGGTGGTGCTGCCGATGTCCAAGCCGGCCATCGCCGCCGTCGCGCTCTTCCAGTTCTTCTACTGCTGGAACGACTACTTCGGCCCGCAGATCTACGCCAGCGAGAACCCGGGCGCCTGGACGCTCAGTTACGGCCTCGCCTCCTTCAAGGGCGCCCACCACACGAACTGGAACCTCACCATGGCAGCGACCCTGCTCGTGATGGCCCCGGTGATCGTGCTCTTCTTCTTCGCGCAAAAGGCCTTCATCGAAGGCGTGACACTGACAGGGGTCAAGGGCTGATGTCACTCAAGTTGGCAATCGTCGGGGGCGGTTCGACCTACACCCCGGAGCTGATCGACGGCTTCGCCCGGCTCCGCGACACCCTCCCGATCGCCGAGCTGGTGCTCATCGACCCGGCCGCCGACCGGCTGGAACTGATCGGCGGCCTGGCCCGCCGGATCTTCGCCAAGCAGGGCCACGGCGGCACCGTCACCACCACCACCGACCTCGCGGCCGGCGTCGAGGGCGCGGACGCCGTACTGCTCCAGCTCCGGGTCGGCGGACAGGCCGCCCGCGACCAGGACGAGACCTGGCCACTGGAGTGCGGCTGCGTCGGCCAGGAGACCACCGGCGCGGGCGGGTTGGCCAAGGCGCTGCGCACCGTGCCGGTCGTGCTCGACATCGCCGAGCAGGTCCGCCGGGCCAACCCCGACGCCTGGATCGTCGACTTCACCAACCCCGTCGGCATCGTCACCCGCGCCCTGCAGACCGCCGGGCACAAGGCCGTCGGCCTGTGCAACGTCGCGATCGGCTTCCAGCGCAAGTTCGCCGGCCACCTCGGCGTCGACCCCGAGCTGATCCGCCTCGACCACGTCGGCCTCAACCACCTCACCTGGGAGCGCGGCGTCACCCTGCTCGACTCCCCCGGCGCCACCACCGGCCGCGAGGTGCTGCCCGAGCTGCTCGGCGGCTTCGGCCGGGAGATCGCCGAGGACCTGCTGCTGCCGCTGCAGGTGATCCAGCGGCTCGGCGTGGTGCCCTCGTACTACCTGCGCTACTTCTACCAGCACGACCAGGTCGTCGAGGAGTTGAAGGTCAAGGGCTCCCGCGCGTCGGCCGTCGCGGCGATCGAGCGCGAGCTCCTGGAGATGTACGCCGACCCGGCGCTCGACACCAAGCCGGAGCTGCTCGGCAAGCGCGGCGGCGCGTTCTACTCCGAGGCCGCCGTCCAGCTGATCGCCGCGCTGCTCGGCACCGGCGGCACCCACTCCGTCCAGGTGGTCAACACCCGCAACGACGGCATCCTGCCCTTCCTCCCCGACGACGCGGTCATCGAGGTGCCCGCCGAGGTGGACGCCGCCGGAGTCCGGCCGCTCCCGCAGCGGCCCGTCGAACCGCTCTACGCGGGCCTGATCGCCGCCGTCACGGCGTACGAGCAGCTCGCCCTGGAGGC
Source organism: Kitasatospora sp. McL0602 (assembly GCF_052076145.1). Taxonomy (NCBI): domain Bacteria; kingdom Bacillati; phylum Actinomycetota; class Actinomycetes; order Kitasatosporales; family Streptomycetaceae; genus Kitasatospora; species Kitasatospora sp. McL0602. The sequence continues at coordinate 1,923,682 of NZ_CP197246.1, forward strand.
GGCCCTCAAGGGCGGGCGCGACCGGGTCTTCGACGCCCTGCTCGCCCACCCGCTGGTCGGCCAGCTGGACCTCGCGGACCAGCTCACCGACCGGCTGCTGGCACACAACCGCGCACACCTCGGCTGGGCGTGAACCCGGCGCGACACAGGCGCCACCTCCCGGCCGGGGCGGCCGGGACACGTACGAGCGAGGGCCAGATGGACCATCAGCACACCGAACAACTAGCCGGCGTCCTCGCCATCGACGCCGGGAACAGCAAGACCGACGTCGCCCTGGTCAGCGCCGAGGGCATCGTCCTCGGCAGCGCCCGGGGTGGCGGGTTCCAGCCCCAGCGGGAGGGGGCCGAGACGGCAGTCGCCGGGCTCACCCCACTGGTCGAGGCGGCGGCGGCCGAGGCCGGGCTCCGGCTCACCGGACGGGCCCTCACCACGCACGTGAGCGCCTGCCTGGCCAACGCCGACCTGCCGGTCGAGGAGCAGGCGCTGCAGGCCGCGATCGCGGCGCAGCCGTGGGGCGTCAGCAGCGCCGTCGCCAACGACACCTTCGGGCTGCTGCGGGCCGGCACCGAGGGGCCGTGCGGGGTCGCCGTGGTCTGCGGCGCCGGGATCAACTGCGTCGGGCTGCTGCCGGACGGGCGGACGGCGCGGTTCCCCGCGCTCGGCGCGCTCACCGGCGACTGGGGCGGCGGCGCCGGGTTGGCCGCCGAGAGCATGTTCCACGCCACCCGCGCCGAGGACGGCCGGGGCAGACCCACCGGCCTCGCCGCCGCGATCGCCGCCCACTTCGGGCTGCCCGACACCGGGGCCGTCGCCGAGGCAATCCACCTCCGCCGGATCGGCGAGCGGCGGCTGCACGAGATCGTGCCGGTGCTCTTCGCCGTCGCGGCGGCCGGTGACGCCGTCGCCCGGGAGCTGATCGACCGCCAGGCCGACGAGATCACCCGCCTCGCGGTCGTCGCCCTCACCCGCCTCGACCTCCTCGCCACGCCCACCCCGGTCGTCCTCGGCGGCGGCGTCCTGGCCTCCCGGCACCCGCTCCTGATCGACAACGTCCTGGCCCGCCTGGCGGCCGCCGCCCCCCTCGCCGCCCCCCGCATCGTCATCGCCCCACCCGTCCTCGGAGCCGCCCTCCTCGGCCTCGACCACCTGAACGCACCCGTCGCGGTCCAGGAACGGCTGCGGAGCGCCTACGCGGCGACCCAGCCGGTGGCTGCCTGACGCTCATCGGCTGAGGGCAGGCCCCCCCAGGGGCGCGGGGAACTGCGCGATCAACCGTGGACCACCGTCACTCCCGTTTCGCGCAGTTCCCCGCGCCCCTGGGGGGCCTGCCCCTTACTTGAGCCGCGAAAGGTGCGGCGGTACTCGCGGGGCGCGACGCCGATGCGGCGGACGAACGCGGGGCGCAACGACACCGCCGAGGTGAAGCCGCTGCGGACGGCGATCTCGTCGACCGGCAGGTCCGTCTCCTCCAGCAGGCGTTGGGCGGCGAGGATGCGTTGCTCCAGCAGCCACCGCAGTGGCGGTACGCCGGTGGTCTCGGTGAAGTGCCGGGCGAAGGACCGCTCGGACATGGTCGCGACCCGGGCCAGCCCGGCGACCGTCCAGGGGGTTTCGAGCGAGGCGAGGGCGGCGCTGCGGGCTGCCGTCAGGGGGTCGTCGCCCTCGGCCGGCTCGGGCACCGGGGAGGGGATGAACTGGGCCTGGCCGCCGGCCCGGAAGGGTGCGGTGACCATCGCGCGGGCGATCGCCGCGGCGGCCCGCTGCCCGTGGGCGGAGCGGACGAGGTGCAGGCAGAGGTCGATCCCGGCGGCGACCCCGGCGGAGGTCCAGACCTCACCGTCGCCGGTGAAGAGCACCTCCGGTTCGACCTCCACCGCCGGGTGCAGGTCGGCGAGTTGGCCGGCGAGGTACCAGTGGGTGGTGGCCCGGCGGCCGTCCAGCAGCCCGGCGTCGGCGAGCACGAAGGCGCCCGCGCAGAGCCCGGCGACGGGGATGCCGCGCGCGTGCACGGCCCGCAGGGCGTCGAGCACCTCCTCCGGCCGCCGCACCAGCGGGTCCTCGACCCCGGGGACGACCACCAGGTCGCAGTCGAGCAGCGCCGCCAACCCGTGGTCGGGCACCCGCTCCAGGCCTCCGCCCAGCCGTACCCGGGCCCCCTCCGGTCCGCAGATCCGCAAGGAGAAGCCGGGCACCGCGCCGCGTGCCCGCCAGACCTCGCCGATCACCGCGTAGTCGAAGGCCCGTACGCCGTCGAAGATCAGGCAGCCCACGGTCCTCATGAAGTCCCCATGGCGGGAATCTATCGATCACCGGCAGTCGGAGCCCTCACCGGGCCCGGCGCTCCGGCGACAGGATGGAGCCATGACGAACACCAGCGCATTCGACGCCCCCCTCCAGCTCACCGACGACGCCGTCCTGATCATGATCGACGTGCAGCAGGGGTTCGAGGACTCCGGCTTCTGGGGGCCCCGCGACAACCCCGACGCCGAGCAGCGGATGGCCGAGCTGCTGGGGGCCTGGCAGCGGACGGGCCGCCCGGTGGTGGTGGCTCAGCACCAGTCCGCCCGTGGGCCGTTGGTGCCCGGCACGCCCGGGTACGAGCTCAAGCCGTTCGTGGCCGACGTGAAGGCCGACCTGCACATCACCAAGACTGTCAACAGCACCTTCTACGGCACTCCGGACCTGCAGACCTGGCTCCAGGAGCGCGGCGCGACCCAGTTGGTGATCGCGGGCATCATGACCAACGTCTGCAACGAGACCACCGCCAGGATGGGCGGCAACCTCGGCTACGACGTGGTCTTCCCGATGGACGCGATGCACACCTTCGACATGGCGGGCCCGGACGGCGAGGTGGTACCGGCCGCGCAGCTCGCCAAGGCGACGGCCGCCGTGCTGCACAGCATGCGCTTCGCCAAGGTGGTCAGCACGCAGGACGTGCTCGCCGCCGCCGAGTGATCAGGCAGCCCAAATCCGCTGGGCCCGCCCGGGGACGGCGCGTAGTGTGTCGGGCCATGTGTTACCACGCGTTCAACGGCGCCGCCCGGCACTACGTGTGCGTCGGGTGCCGGCTCTCCTTCAAGGGCAGCCGAAGGCGCATCTGTCCCGGCTGTCGTGAGCAACTCGTCCACGCCGGTTACGACTTCGCCGCGCCCCGGCGACGCGACACGAAGGCGTGGTCCGTCGTCGCGACCGTGCTCGCGGAGGGGCTGACCTACGATCACCGCCCGGGTTGCGGCTGCTCGCGGGCCCCCTCGTTCCGGCCCCGGACCAAGGCGCAGGTGCGGGTCCGGCGGCGCGCGGCCGAGCGGCTGGGCCTGCCCCTGTCGGTGACCCTCGCCCGCCGCGACGCCTTCACCCCGGAGAGCCGCGACGAGCGACCACCCCTGCCGGTGGCCGCGAAGCGCGACCCGGCCTGAGCATCGGCGTCCAGGGCTACCGCAGACCGGCGTCCCGGACCCAGTCCGCGAGGAGCCTGGCGCAGCCGTCCACCGACTCGCGCCAGGTGCGGGCCGCGCCCTCGCCCGCCTCGTCGCTCACGTGCTTGACCAGGCGGACGGGCACGCCCGCCCGCCTGGCGACGGTGGCGACGGCGTAGCCCTCCATGTCGACCAGGTCGGCGTGCTCGGCGAGCCGGGCGCGGGCGGCCTCCTCGGAGACGAAGAGGTCGCCGGTGGCGAGGGTCGGGCCGGAGGTGTCGGCGAGGGTGATCGGTGCGCCGTAGGTGTGGCCGGTGAGGCTGCGCAGCACGGCGGAGTCGAGGTCGTGCTGGAGCACCTGGGCGATCTCGTGGGTGCCGCCGAGGCCGGGGCGCAGCGCTCCGGCGGTGCCCAGGTTGACGACCACTGAGGGGTGCTCGCCGCGGCCCAGCACGGTGGCGAGGGCGGCGGTCGCGTTGATCTTCCCCATGCCGGTCAGCAGGACGGGCAGCCCGTCACCGAGGTACGCCGCCTCCTCCTCGACGGCGACGACGAGCAGCGGGCGGTCCGGGGCGATCGTTCCGAGCAGGCGCATGCCGCCCATCGTACGTGCGGCCCGCAAGGCCCCTGCTACCTCGCCCGGCGGGGAACCGCATAGGGTGCATCCCGCGTCGCCCGTCACGGCACGTCCGGTGCCGCGACCGTCGCACCGGGTGAACGGAAGCTCAAGATCAGCGCAAGTTACGTGTGCCGACCGGATCGTGCGGTGATACTGCTCGCGACGGGTCGACACCCGGGAAGGTCTTGGTCCACGAGGGGGATGGGGCTGGTGGTGACACCGGTACGGACGACGGAAGCAGCGCCCGCGCGGAGACTTCCCGCGCAGCGGGCGGTCGCGCGGCTGCGGGGGGCGGCGCGCACGGCACCCGGGCGGCTCAGACTGGCGAGCGTGGTGCTCGTCGGGCTGGTGCTGCTCTCCGGCACCTCGACCGCGCTGCAGGCGGCCGGCCGGGTGCAGGCGACGGATCAGGTCGTCTCGCACAGTGAGCCGCTGAGCGAGAACACCGCCGAGATCTACCGCTCGTTGGCGGACGCCGACACCACGGCGGCGGGCAGCTTCCTCCTCGCGGCCAACGCGCCGCAGGCGGTGCACGACCGCTACCAGAACGACCTCTCCACGGCCGCCAAGCTGCTGACCACGGCCGCCGCACGGCTGGACACCGGCTCGGCCACCGGCTCGGACGCCCAGCGCTGGGTGACCGAGCTGAACCAGCAACTGCCGCAGTACGCAGGCCTGGTGGAGGACGCCCGGACGTACGACCGGCAGGGTCTGCCGCTCGGCGGCGCCTACCTGCGCTACGCCTCCAAGCTGATGCAGGAGACCATGCTGCCCGCCGCCCAGCACCTGGTCGACGCGGAGTCGGCCCGGCTGGACAGTGACTACCGGGCGGCCGAGAGCTTCCCGCAACTCTCCTTCTGGCTGGGCGTGCTGACGCTGGGGGCGCTGATCTGGTGCCAGGTGCTGCTGCGCCGCCGGACCAACCGGGTGTTCAACCCGGGGATGCTCGGGGCCACCGCCGCCGTGCTGGCCGGGCTCGGCTGGCTGATCGTGGCGGGCGCCGTCACCGGCGACGGCCTGCAGCGGAGCCGGGAGAGCGGCGCCGTGCCGCTGCGCTCGCTGAACCACACCCGGATCGACGCCCTCCAGGCCCGCGCGGCCGAGAACCTCGACCTGGTCGCCCGGGGCGCGAGCACCGCCTACAGCCAGCGCTGGGCGGCCGTCACCCAGGATCTGCTGAGCGGCCGGGCCTCGGCCTTCGCGAGCAACGACCCCGGCGTCCCCGATGCGGCGGTCGACGAACTGCGGGCCGCACGGGCCGAGTACGCCACCTGGGACAAGCGGCACCGCGCCGCCGCCACTGCGGGCGACGCGGGTGACTACGACGCCGCTCTGAAGGCGACCATCGGCGCCGGCGCGGACACCTCCGACGCCTCGTTCACGGTGCTGGACCAGCACTTCGCCAAGGCGGCGGCCGCCGAGCAGGCGGAGTTCCGCTCGGCGGCGGACGGCGTCGGCGGCTGGTGGGAGGCGCTGACGGCGGGCGCGGCAGTGCTCGCGGCCCTGGGCGCCGCAGGAGTGGTCGTCGGCCTCGGCCGTCGACTGGCCGAGTACCGGTAGAGGGGGGACGTCGATGTACAGGACTCTTCGGGCACGGGCGCTGGTGGTGGCCGTCGCGGTGGCCGCCGGGCTGCTCGGTGCGGGCACCTCGCAGGGGGCGCCCGAGGGCGCCACCGCGTCGCTGCGGGCCGAGGCGGTGCCGGGGCTGAACGCGGCACTGAACCCGGGGCTGGCCCCGGCGGCGGACACCTGCGACATGCGCAGCCTACCGCCGAGCCGGGACGAGAGCGGCAAGAAGATCCAGGCGATCAAGCAGCGCGGCGCGGTGGTGGTCGGTGTCGACCAGAACAGTTACCACTGGGGGTTCCGCAACCCGCAGACCGGCAAGATCGAGGGCTTCGACATCGATCTCGCCCACGCGATCGCCAAGGCCCTGCTCGGCGACCCGGACAAGGTGGTCTTCAAGACCGTGCCGACCGCCAAGCGGATCGAGGCGATCCAGCAGGGCCAGGTCGACCTGATCACCCGGACGATGACGATCACCTGCGACCGGCTGCAGCAAGTCGCCTTCTCCACCCCGTACTTCTCCTCCGGGCAGCGCCTGGTGGTCCCGAAGGCCGCCCATGTCACCTCGGTGGCACAGGCGTTGAACGGCAAGCGGGCCTGCGCGGCCGCCACCTCCGCCTCCGAGACGGAGCTGAAGACGCACCCGCGCGGCGCGGCCTCCGTCACCATCGTGGAGAACCAGCTGGACTGCCTGGTGCTGATGCAGCTCGGCAAGATCGACGCGACGCTGACGGACACCACCCTCGCGGCGGCCCAGACCTCGCAGGACCCGACGGTCGAGATGGCCGGGGAGACGATCCTGCCCGCCTACACCGGCATCGCGATGAACAAGAACGACAAGGATCTCGTCGCCCGGGTCAACCAGGTGCTGGCCGACTACCGGGCGAGCGGCGGCTGGCAGGACAGCTACAACCGCTGGCTCGCCTCCAGCATGGGCGCCGACTCCTCGCAGTACCTGCCCTAGGGCCTGTCCGACATGCGGCACCACCCACGATGAGAGGAAGCACGGCGTTGGCAGGATCAGCTGGCCCGGCGATGAGCCGCGAGGAGGTGGACCGCGCCCTGCTGCGCCTCGGCGCCGAGCGCGACGCGGTCGAGACCGCGCTGCTGGCCCTGCAGGACCACCCGGGCCGCCGCCTGCTGGACGGCGCCGCGCTGAGCGGACGCACCCAGGAGCGCTGGGCCGTCGCCGCGCACGGGCTGTCGGTGCTCTGGTCGCTCTTCGACCGGTACGCCGAGGCGCTGGCCTCGGCCCGCGCCGTGCGCTCGCGCCGCAACAAGCCGGGCGCACCGGAGCTGGCGGAGCTGAGCGAGCTGCTCGGCGGCGCCGCCGTGACGGTCTCGGGCAGCCAACTGCCCGGCTCGGCTGGGCCGGTGCCGGCCCGGCTGGTCGAACAGATCAGCCTGGCCGAGCTGTTGGAGCGGATGAACGGCTGGTACGCGGTCGTGCTGGACGTGGTGAGCGCCGCCGACGCGGTGTGGTCCGCGCTGCCGACCCGGATAGACCTGCTGCTGGCCGAGCTCGGCCGGGTCCAGATGCTCTCCGGCTCGGTCGGCGTGCGGCCGGGCGCGCACCCGATGGCCGACGATCTGGCCGAGCTGGGGCGGGAGTTGACGACCCTGCGGGCCGAGGTCCGGGCCGACCCGCTGGCGCTCTGGCGACCGGGGCGGGTACCGCCGCAGGGCGGCGGGGGCCTCGGGCACCCGGCGCCGAGCGGAGTGGTGGACGCGGAGCGCTTCGACCGGGCCGGGCGGGCGCTGGACGGCATCCGGGTCGAGCTGGAGGGGCTGCTCCGGCTGCGCGACGAGGCGCAGGAGCGGCTGGTGCAGGTCGGCGATCTGCTCCAGCGCGCGGACTCGACGCTCGCCGAAGCACGCCGGGCGCGCGGCGAGGTGCTGGCGAAGATCGCCGCGACGGAGGTGCCCGCCGTGCCGGGCCCGGCCTCGGCGCTGCGTGAACGGATCGCGCAGGCGGCGGACTTGCAGCAGACCGGGCAGTGGCACCGGCTCGCGCCGCTGCTGGACAGCCTGGAGGACGCCGCCGCGAAGGAGCTGGCGCGGGCCCGGCAGTCGCTGACCGAGGTCGCCGCGCCGCTGGCCGTCCGTGCGGAGCTGCGCGGACGACTGGAGGCGTACAAGGCGATGGCCGCACGGCTCGGGGTCGCGGAGGACCCCGAGGTGATCGAGCGCTTCGAGAAGGCCCGTTGGCTGCTCTGGAGCGCGCCGTGCGACCTCCGGGCGGGGGCGGAGGCGGTGGGGCGGTTCCAGCAGGCGCTGCGACCGGCGGCCAGGACGGCCGAGACAATCCAGGACGGGCAGGGGGCTTGAGAGTGGCAGGCGAGGCGTGTGTCCGGCCGGAGTGCTCCGGCGACGGCGTGATCGACGCGGACGGCTACTGCACCGAGTGCGGGCTGGCTCCCCAGCAGAGCCGACCGCAGCCGGTCGCAGCGGCGGTGGCGGTGGCGGTGGCGGCCGCTGTCGGTGCCTGCGGGCAGGGCGGCTGCGGCGGCACGATCGACGCGGACGGCTACTGCGACGAGTGCGGGATGGCTGCCGGGGCCGCCGGGGCGGGCGGGCAGACCGAGCCGTACGTGCCCTCGGCCCGGGTCTCGCCGGACTCGGCGCGCAGTGGCAGCGTCCGCAGCGGTTCGGCGCGCAGCGGCTCGGCACGCAGTGGTTCGGTCCGCAGTGGCTCGTCCCGGACGATGTCCGGCCGCTCCCGCTCGCACCGCTCCTCACGGACGGGCAGCGGCCGTTCGGTCTCGGTGATCAGCAACAAGAACAGCGCGGGCACGGCGCGGCGCGGCAATCTCGGCGCGGGCCTGGTGCCGGTGCCGCCGGTGCCGTTGCAGGACCCGGCGGCAGCGGTGCTGGCCAATCCGGAGGTGCCCGAGCGCAAGCGGTACTGCAGCAAGTGCGAGGCGCCGGTCGGCCGGGAGAAGAACGGCACGCCGGGCCGCCCGGACGGCTTCTGCACCAAGTGCGGGACGCCGTACTCCTTCACCCCGAAGCTCGGGCGCGGGGACCTGGTCGGTGGCCAGTACGAGGTGCTGGGCTGCCTGGCGCACGGCGGGCTCGGCTGGATCTACCTGGCGGTGGACCGCAGGGTCAGCGACCGCTGGGTGGTGCTCAAGGGCCTGCTGGACACCGGTGACGAGGACGCCCTCGCGGTGGCCATCGCCGAGCGGCGCTTCCTGGCCCAGGTCGACCACCCGAACATCGTCCGCATCATCAACTTCGTCGAGCACCCGGACGCCGGGAGAGGCTCGGTCGACGGCTACATCGTGATGGAGTACGTCGGCGGCAAGTCGCTCAAGGACATCGCCAACGAGCGCCGCACGCCGGACGGCCGCCGGGAGCCGCTGCCGGTCGAGCAGGCGATCGCGTACGCGCTGGAGGCGCTGCCGGCGATGGGCTACCTGCACGCGCGGGGGCTGGTGTACTGCGACTTCAAGATCGACAACGTGATACAGAGCGAGGACTCGCTCAAGATCATCGACATGGGCGCCGTCCGCCGCCCCGACGACGACGGCCCGATCTTCGGCACCGTCGGCTACCAGGCGCCCGAAATCGCCACCGACGGCCCCTCGCCCGCCTCCGACCTCTACACCGTCGCCCGCACGCTCGCCGTGCTGAGCTTCGACTTCCAGGGCTACAGCACCACCTACCGGCACGAGCTGCCCGGCCCGGAGGAGGTGCCGCTCTTCGCGCAGTACGAGTCGTACTACCGCTTCCTGGTCCGGGGCACCGACCCCGACCCGGCCCGCCGGTTCTCCTCCGCCGAGGAGATGGCCGACCAGCTGACCGGCGTGCTGCGCGAGGTGCTGAGCCTCCAGGACGGACGGCCCCGGCCGGCCGCCTCCACGCTCTTCGGCCCGGAACTGCGCCTGGTCGACACCGAGCTGACCAGCGCTCCGCTCGACCCGGCCGCCGCCGCGCTCGCCCTGCCCCTGCCCCGGGTCGACACCGCCGACCCGAACGCGGGCTTCCTCGCCGCGCTCGCCGGCGGCTCGCCCACCGAGACGTTGGCCACCCTCGCCAACGCCCCCGCCGGCTCCGTCGAACTGCAGCTGCGCGCGCTGCGGGCCCACCTGGAGCTCGGCGCCGGCCCGGCCGCGGCCGAGGCCCTGGCAGCGCTGGAGAACGACCACCCCGACGACTGGCGGGTCGTCTGGTACCGGGGGCTGACCGCGCTCGCCGGCGGCGAGTACGGCGAGGCGGCCGACGCCTTCGACGCCGTGTACGACGCCTTCCCAGGTGAGCCCACACCGAAGCTGGCACTCGCCGTCTGCGCCGAGCTGCTCGGCGAGCTGGACGACGCCACCGAGTTCTACCGGCTGGTCGGCAGCACCGACCGCGGGTACGTCAGCGCGGCCTTCGGGCTCGCCCGCGTCCGGCTGGCGGCCGACGACCGGCCCGGCGCGGTGCTCGCGCTGGAGACCGTGCCGGAGGCGTCCACCCACTACACGGCCGCCCGGGTCGGCGCCGTCCGCGCGCGGCTGCGCGGGCGGGCCGCCGCCGAGGAGCTCGGGCCCGAGCTGAGCCGCTGCTCGGAGGAGCTCACCGCGCTCACCCTGGACGCCCGGCGCCGCGAGGAACTCTCCGTCGAGGTGCTGAACAGCGCACTCGGGTGGGTGCTTGCGGGTCAGCCCGGCCGGACAGGCAAGATCGAGGTACTCGGACATCCTGCCGGCGAACGGGAACTGCGGTTCGCCCTGGAGCGCTCCTACCGAGTACTGGCACGGTTGTCCGACCGCGCCGAGAACAGGATCGAGATGGTGGAGCGGGCGAACCGGGCCCGCCCCCGGACGTGGGTGTGAACCAAATGTCTCAGCTGACCGTGTGCCCGAGCTGTGCCGAGCCGCTGGACCAGGAGGACGTCTTCTGCGGGCGGTGCGGGGTGAGCCTCCAGGCGCCCGAGCCGCCCGCCGAGCCGCCGACCGCGAACCCCGCCCGCCCCGTGTGCGTGCACTGCGGGGCGGCCGAGGTCGCGGCGGACGGGTACTGCGAGGCGTGCGGCGGCGTCCAGCCCCGGCCGCGTGACCACCAGGAACGCTCGGTGACGGGTGTCGCCGGGGTGTCCGACCGGGGGCTGCGGCACCACCGCAACGAGGACGCCTTCACCGTCGCGGCCACCGCGCTGCCCGGCGGCGAACCGGCCGTGGTCGCCGTGGTCTGCGACGGCGTCTCCTCCTCGGCCCGGCCCGACGAAGCCTCGGCCACCGCCGTGGCGGCCGCCTCCGAGTCGCTGCTCGGCGCGCTCGAGCGGGGCACCGCGCCCGACGACGCGATGCGGGAGGCGATCGCCGAGGCGGCGCGCGCCGTCGCGGAGCTGGCGTACGACGGGAAGGACGACGGGCGGCTCACGCCCGGCCGCAGCCTCAACGCGCCCGCCTGCACCTACGTCAGCGCGGTCTCGGCCGCCGGGCTGGTCACCATCGGCTGGGTCGGCGACACCCGGGCGTACTGGATCCCGGACGACCGGGCCGCCGCCGAGCCCTACCGGCTCACCGAGGACGACTCCTGGGCGGCCCGGGTGGTCGCCGCCGGGTTGATGGGCGAGGCCGAGGCGTACGCCGACCCGCGCGCCCACGCCATCACCGGCTGGCTCGGCGCGGACGCCGAGGAGATCGACCCGCACACCGTCAGCTTCACCCCGCACGTACCCGGGGTGGTGCTGGTCTGCACCGACGGCCTGTGGAACTACGCCGAGGCCGCCACCGACCTCGCGGAGGTCGTCCGCACCGACGCCCGCACCCGGCCGCTGGCCGCGGCGCAGGAGCTGGTGCAGTTCGCGGTCGACGCGGGTGGGCACGACAACATCACCGTCGCCGTCCTGCCGATCACGCCCTGACCCCCAGACCCCTGATCCCCAGACGCCTGACCCTGACCCCTGCCCCGGCCTCGCCTGCTTCCGCTCGGCTCCCGCGCCTCCCACTCTCTCGACAGGAGTACTGATGTCCCACCCGAGCTTCGCCGTCGACATCTTCCAGAACGAGTACCTGGCCGACGGCGCCCGCGAGGTGAACGCGATCGTCACCGTCAGCGCGACGGGCGCCGCTCCCGGTGCGCAGGCCCGACTGTCGGTGGGTGCCGCCGGTGCCGACGCCGCGGTGGTGATCATGGTCGACTGCTCGGGGTCGATGGACTACCCGGCGACCAAGCTGCGCAACGCCCGCTCGGCCACCGCCGCCGCGATCGACACGCTCCGCGACGGCGTCGCCTTCGCCGTCGTCGCGGGCAACCACGAGGCCCGGGAGATCTACCCGGGCAACGGCATCCTGGCCACCGCCTCCGAGCTCACCCGCCAGGAGGCCCGGCAGGCGCTGCGCAAGATCACCGCCTCGGGTGGCACGGCAATCGGCAGCTGGCTCACCCTCGCCGACCAGTTGTTCCTCAGCCGGCCCGAGATCGCCATCCGGCACGGCATCCTGCTCACCGACGGCAAGAACGAGCACGAGAAGCCGGCCGCGCTGCAGAAGGTGCTCGACCGGGTCACCGGCCGGTTCACCGCCGACTGCCGGGGCGTCGGCACCAACTGGGAGGTCTCCGAGCTGCGCAAGGTCTCCTCCGCGCTGCTCGGCTCCGTCGACATCGTCGCCGAGCCGGACGGGCTCGCCGAGGACTTTCGCTCGATGATGACCGGCGCGATGAGCAAAGCCGTGGCCGATGTCGCCCTCCGGGTCTGGACCCCGGCCAACGCGGTGGTCAAGTACGTCAAGCAGGTCACCCCGGACGTCGAGGACCTCACCGGCCGCCGCACCGAGGCCGGACCGCGCGCCGGCGACTACCCGACCGGCTCCTGGGGCGACGAGAGCCGCGACTACCACGTCTGCGTGGAGGTGCCCGCGGCCCCCGTCGGCAACGAGATGCTCGCGGCCCGGATCAGCCTGGTGCTCCCCCAGCCCGACGGCAGCACCGAGGTGCTCTCCCAGGGCCTCGTCCGGGCCGTCTGGACGGACGACCTGGCCTCCTCCACCCGGATCAACTCCCGGGTCGCCCACTTCACCGGCCAGGCCGAGATGGCGTCCTACATCCAGGAGGGCCTGGAGGCGCACCGGACGGGCGATCTCGACCAGGCCACCGCCAAGTTGGGGGCGGCCGTCCGGATCGCCCACCAGACGGGCAACGACGGCACCTTCAAGCTCCTGCAGAAGGTGGTCGACGTGGTCGACCCGAAGGAGGGTACGGTTCGGATTCGTAAGAACGTGAGCGAGGCCGACTCGATGACGCTTGAGACCCGGTCGACCAAGACCGTACGGGTGAAGAAGTGACCGGCTCACCCCGTCGAAGCCGGCCTGCTGGAGTATGGGGGAACTGATGCCGATCTGCCCGAGGGGACACGAGTCGCAGGCCGAGGACTGGTGCGACTTCTGCGGCTTCCCGATGACCGCGCCGCCAGGGGTCGCCCTGCCCGGCGCCGGGACGTTCGGCGGAAGCCCCGCACCGGCGGCCCCGTCGCACCAGCACCACCAGTACCCTCAGCAGCACGCCCAGCCCCAGCAGCCGTACGGGCAGCAGCAGCCTCAGCACCCGCAGGCCCAGCAGAGCCCGCAGGGCCAGCACCCGCAGCAGCACGGCCAGCAGCACAACCAGCCTCAGGTCACGGCCGGGCTGGTCACCTGCCCGATCTGCCGCACGCCGCAGACCGGCCGGTACTGCGAGGAGTGCGGGTACGACTTCGACCTCTCCGCCCCCTCGCAGCGGCAGCCGTCGCCCGGCGGCAACCTCGGCGGGTACGGGTACCCACAGCCTGCACCGGCGGGGCCGCCGCCCGCGCAGGCCAACCCGTACAGCCAGCCCACGCCGTACCCGCCCGCCGCTCCGCCGGTCGCCCCGGCGGCTCCGGCGGCCCCGGCTTCCCCGTATCAGCAGGCTCCCGGCTTCCCGCAGGCCAACGGCTTCCCCGAGGCCGAGGGGTGCGAGCACTCCGGGCCGGTCTACGCCCAGCCGGGCCCCGGCGGGCCGGGGGACGACTTCGGGACCTCGTTCCGGCTCGCGCCGCCCGGCTCGACGCCCCCGCCGCCCACCGGGCTCCCGGCGCAGCAGCCCGTCCGGACCACCTGGATGGCGGTGGTCAGTGCCGACCGCGACTACTTCACCGACATGATGGCGCGCAGCGGCCCCGAGGCCGCCGGGCTGTTCTTCCCGCCGTACTGCCCCGAGCGGCGCATCCCGCTGACCGGGCGCGGCCAACTGCGGATCGGCCGACGCAGCCAGCACCGGGGCACCGTGCCCGAGATCGACCTGTCGGTGCCGCCGGAGGACCCGGGCGCCTCGCACCAGCACGCCATGCTCGCCGAGCAGGCGGACGGCAGCTGGGTGCTCGTCGACCAGGACTCCACCAACGGCACCACCGTCAACGGCGGCCCCGACCCGGTGCCCCCGCACACCGCCATCCCGCTGGCCGACGGCGACCGCATCCACATCGGCGCCTGGACGACCATCACCCTGCACCGCTCCTGACGCCCCCTCACCGCCGGGCCCGCACCAAGGGGTCGGCGGTGAGCCCTCGGTGGGGCCGGTTTCCTCAAGATTTGCGCAGGCGGGTTCCAGCCGGACACGGCCAAGCCCTATGGTCTGGCTCATGACTGCTGCAATATCCGCTGACGGAATCCGGAAGCGGTACGGGGATGTACAGGCGGTCGACGGGGTGTCACTCACCGTCGAACCGGGGGAGTTCTACGGAATTCTGGGGCCCAACGGGGCCGGCAAGACCACCACTCTGGAGATCCTGGAGGGTATCCGCGAGCCCGACGAGGGCCGCATCGAGCTGCTGGGGATGGCGCCCTGGCCGCGCAACCCCAAGCTGCTGCCCCGCATCGGGGTGCAGTTCCAGGCCTCGGCGTTCTTCGTGAAGCTGACGGCCCGTGAGACCATCCGCACCTTCGCCTCCTTCTACGGCGTCGGGCCCAAGCGCGCCGACGCGATGCTGGAGCGGGTCGGGCTGACCGAATCCGCCTCGGTGCTCACCGACAAGATGTCCGGCGGTCAGGCACAGCGCCTGTCGATCGCCTGCGCGCTGGCGCACGACCCGGAGCTGGTCTTCCTCGACGAGCCCACCACCGGGCTCGACCCGCAGGCCCGGCGCAACCTCTGGGACCTGCTCCGCGACATCAACTCCGAAGGCCGCACGGTGGTGCTCACCACCCACTACCTCGACGAGGCCGAGGTGCTCTGCGACCGCGTCTCGGTGATGGACCACGGCAAGGTCCTGAAGACCGGCGCCCCGGCGGCGCTCGTCCGCGAGATCGACGACACCGTCCGGGTCAGCGTCGAAGCCGGACAGCTCACCGTCGAGTCGGCGCAGGAGCTGTTCACGGCGGCCGGCGCCGAGATCGCCAACCTCGACGACAACGGCGTCTCACTGGCCGTCTCCACCCGCGCTCCGGGGCCGGTGCTCTCCGTCCTGGCGGAGCACAACGCCCTGCGCGGCCTGGAAGTGCGCGGCGCCACCCTGGAGGACGTCTTCCTCCAGCTCACCGGACGGGAGTACCGCGCATGAGCACCGTCACCAAGCCCGGGACGGGGCCCCGCACGGATCTCGCCGACCAGCCCAAGGAGCGCGGGGCCAGCCCGTTCGTCAGCCTCTCCCGGGTCATGCTGGTCGGCTTCGTCCGCGACCGGACGGCGCTGTTCTTCACCCTGGCCATGCCGCTGATGTTCCTGCTGCTGTTCGGGGTGCTCTTCAAGAGCGCCGGCACTTCGCACGTGAAGATCGGCGAGGTCGGCCAGGTCCAGCTGTTCGACGCCGTGCAGGGCGAGGGCCGGGCCCAACTGGAGAAGGTCGTCACCTTCACCAAGTACACCGACGAGAACGCGGCCCTGGAGAAGGTGAAGAAGGGCGATCTGGACGGGCTGGTCGAGCAGACCCCCGACGGCAAGATCGTGCTGCGCTTCAGCGCCACCGACCAGGTCAAGTCCGGCACGGTCACCAGCATCGTCAACTCGCTCATGCAGGACGCCAACCAGGCGGCCACCGGGCAACAGCCGAAGTACTCCCTCACGGCCAGCCAGGTCGAGGACAACTCGCTCAAGCCCATCCAGTACCTCACCCCCGGCCTGCTCGGCTGGGCCATCGCCACCGGCGCCGTCTTCGGCACCTCCTTCACGCTGGTCAACTGGCGGAAGAAGCGGGTGCTGCGGCGGCTGCGGCTGGCCCCTGTCAGCATCGGCGCCGTGGTCGGCGCCCGTGTCACGGTCAGCGTGGTGGTCGCCTTCGTCCAGACGGCGATCTTCCTGGTGGTCGCCACCATGCCGTTCTTCGGGCTCAAGCTCACCGGCAACTGGCCGCTCGTCCTGCCCGTGGTGATCTGCTCGACCATCGCGTTCATGTCGATCGGCCTGCTTACCGGCGCCATCGCCAAGAGCGAGGAGGCGGCGAACGGCATCAACCAGATCATCGTGCTGCCGATGTCCTTCCTCTCGGGGGCCTTCTTCCCCCTCGACGGCGCCCCCAGCTGGCTGCAGACCGTCTCGCACCTGCTGCCGCTGCGCTACCTCGTCACCTCCGCCCAGTCGGTGCTGACCAAGGGCGGCGGCCTGATGGACATCCTGCCCAGCATGGGCGGGCTGCTCCTCTTCGCGGCAGTGCTCACCGCGCTCTCCTGGCGGTTCTTCCGCTGGGACGACGTGTAGTCGGGTAGACGGGTAGACGCGTAGACACGTAGCAGCCGACCGGGGCGCGCCCCGGGCCGGGCGCGAGGGGGCGTACGCCGAAAGTCCTGGTGTACGCCCCTTCGGGTGTCTGCGACCATGGTCGGGTGACTGAGATCCGGCGTGGCACGCCTCCCGAGGAGACCTTCTACGACGCCGTCGGCGGCGAGCCGACCTTCCGTCGGCTGGTGCACCGGTTCTACCAGGGCGTCGCCGGGGACGAGTTGCTGCGCCCGATGTACCCGGAGGAGGACCTCGGCCCGGCCGAGGAGCGGCTCGTCCTCTTCCTCATGCAGTACTGGGGCGGCCCGCGCACCTACAGCGACGAGCGCGGCCACCCCCGCCTGCGCATGCGGCACGCACCGTTCCGCGTCGACCAGGCCGCCCACGACGCCTGGCTCAAGCACATGCGCGCCGCCGTCGACGAGCTGAAGCTGCCCGCCGAGGCGGAGGAGCAGCTCTGGGACTACCTCACGTACGCCGCCGCCTCGATGGTCAACACCGCCGGCTGACGGCGCCCCACTGCCTACCCCGCTTCGACCGGGGCGCGGCTAGCGCAGCGGCTAGCGCAGCGGGCTCAGACCGAGCCCGGCGCCCGGCGCGGCCGCCGTCCGTACCGCGATCGACCCGGCCGGTGCGCTGAGGCGCCGCCAGCCGCCGGCCCGATGCACCGTCAGCGGCGCGGCGGGCTTCAGGAAGCCGATCACGTACGCCGCGTGGGCGGCCCGCAGCGGCAGCTCGGGGAGGGCGGCGAGCGGGCGGGCCCAGATCTCGTCCGCGAGGGCGTCCAGCACGGCCCTCGTCCGGTGGTGCTCGGGCACGGCCTCGCTGCGCTCGCGGAACTCCCGGACGGCGGCCGTCACCTCGGGCACCACTTCGATGGCCGGCGGCTCACCGAGCAGCTCCCACCCGGTGCGAGGCGGCAACAGCCCCGCCCAGGCCGGGCCGGTGACCGGCGCGGGCAGCCGGACGGTGTTGGCCTCGGCGTCGACCGCCTCCAGCAGCTGCCCGGCCGACACGGTCAGGTCGACGGCCGCTTCGAGCTCCGCGAGCCGCGCCGTACGCACGGCCAGCACCCCGGTGGTCCCGAGCGGGAGCCGCCCGAACACGGCCACCACTCCGCCCTCGGCGGGTGCCGCCACGGCCTGCAGCCGCACCGCCGCCGCCCGGTCGAAGCGCAGCAGCCGGACCAGGAAGGCGGCGAGATCGGCGCCCTCCCCGGCATCGGCGAGGAGAAGGCTCGGAGTCGTGGTCAACGGATCAGCTCACTGGGTGGAGTGGGTGGAGTGACGAAGGCTCAGCAACGTGCGACGAAGGCCCGGCGACCGCAGAGCTAGGCCCGGAGCCCGCACAGCGGTACCTCGGGCGGCCACGGCTCAGGCAGCCACGGCTCAGGCAGCGACGCCGGCCGGCACCTCGTCCGTGAAACGGCTGAGGAACTCCCGCTCCACCGGGCTTATCCGGCGCGGGCGCCCCTCGGCCAGGTCGTACGGGACGACCACGGTGGAGGCTCGGACGTAGACGGTCTCGGTGCCGTCCTCGGCGGTGTCCTTGATCTCGTACGAGACCGTCAGCGAGGCGCCGCCGATCTTGGTGACCCAGGTCTCGATCGTGACCGGCGTGGGCCGGTGGACCAGCGGGCGCTTGTAGTCGATCTCGTGCCGGGCCACCACGGAGCCGCCCGCGAACTCTCCGGCGCCCGCCTCGGTGGCCTGGGTGAACATGAAGTCGATCCGGGCCTCCTCCAGGTAGCGCAGGAAGACCACGTTGTTCACGTGACCGAAGGCGTCCATGTCGGACCACCGCAGGGGGCAGGCGTAGATGTGGCGTGCCACGACCGTTCTCCTCAAACTCTGGTTACCCGCAGGGAGCTACGGGCAGCGGCCCGGCCGACCGCCCCTCACGGGGCAGCCTGCCGGGCCGGTGTTGCGCACACGTTGCGCACGCACGTACGTTGCGCGGCGCGTGCGCGCGGTGCTCGGCTGTCAGCCTCGGGTCAGCTTCTTGTAGGTGGCCCGGTGCGGGCGGGCCGCGTCGGCGCCCAGCCGTTCGATCTTGTTCTTCTCGTACGACTCGAAGTTGCCCTCGAACCAGAACCACCGGCTCTCGCCCTCGTAGGCGAGGATGTGGGTGGTGACCCGGTCCAGGAACCAGCGGTCGTGGGAGATGACCACGGCGCAGCCCGGGAACTCGAGCAGGGCGTTCTCCAGCGAGGAGAGCGTCTCGACGTCGAGGTCGTTGGTGGGCTCGTCGAGGAGCAGCAGGTTGCCGCCCTGCTTGAGGGTCAGCGCCAGGTTGAGGCGGTTGCGCTCACCACCGGAGAGCACCCCGGCCGGCTTCTGCTGGTCCGGACCCTTGAAGCCGAACGCGGAGACGTAGGCGCGGGACGGCATCTCGACCTGACCGACGTTGATCCAGTCGAGGCCGTCGGAGACGACCTCCCACAGGGTCTTCTTCGGGTCGATGTTGGCGCGCGACTGGTCGACGTAGCTGATCTTGACCGTCTCGCCGACCTTGACCTTGCCGGAGTCCGGCGTCTCGAGGTCCTGGAGCATCTTGAACAGCGTCGTCTTGCCGGCGCCGTTCGGGCCGATGACGCCGACGATGCCGTTACGCGGCAGGGTGAAGCTCAGGTCGTCGATGAGCAGCTTCTCGCCGAAGCCCTTGGAGAGGTTCTCCACCTCGACGACGATGCTGCCCAGGCGCGGGCCCGGCGGGATCTGGATCTCCTCGAAGTCCAGCTTCCGCATCTTGTCGGCCTCGGCCGCCATCTCCTCGTAGCGAGCGAGACGGGCCTTCGACTTGACCTGGCGGCCCTTGGCGTTGGAGCGGACCCACTCCAACTCCTCCTTGAGCCGCTTGGCGCGCTTGGCGTCCTTCTGGCCCTCGACCTTGAGACGGGTCTGCTTGGTCTCGAGGTAGGTGGAGTAGTTGCCCTCGTACGGGTACGCGCGGCCACGGTCGAGCTCGAGGATCCACTCGGCGACGTGGTCCAGGAAGTACCGGTCGTGGGTGACGGCGACAACGGTGCCGGCGTACTTGGCCAGGTGCTGCTCCAGCCAGTTCACCGACTCGGCGTCGAGGTGGTTGGTGGGCTCGTCGAGGAGCAGCAGGTCGGGCGCCTCGAGCAGCAGCTTGCAGAGCGCGACGCGGCGGCGCTCACCACCGGAGAGGCTGGTGACCGGCCAGTCGCCGGGCGGGCAGCCCAGGGCGTCCATGGCCTGCTCCAGCTGGGCGTCGAGGTCCCACGCGTTGGCGTGGTCCAGCTCCTCCTGGAGCTTGCCCATCTCGTCGAGCAGCGCGTCGGAGTAGTCCGTCGCCATCAGCTCGGCGATCTCGTTGAACCGGTCGAGCTTGCCCTTGATCTCCTTGACGCCGTCCTGGACGTTCTCCAGGACCGTCTTGGACTCGTCGAGCGGGGGCTCCTGCAGCAGCATGCCGACGCTGAAGCCGGGCGAGAGGTACGCCTCACCGTTGGAGGGCTGCTCCAGACCGGCCATCATCTTCAGCACGGTGGACTTACCGGCGCCGTTGGGGCCGACGACGCCGATCTTCGCCCCAGGGAGGAAGTTGAGCGTCACGTCGTCAAGGATGACCTTGTCGCCGTGTGCCTTGCGCACCTTGCGCATGGTGTAGATGAATTCCGCCACGTGAGATCGCTCCGGCGTCGTCGGGTGTATTCGGGTTGCAACCTTTCCATTGTGCCGCACCCGGCCGGGGCTCCGAACCGACGGTCGTGCCCGGCGCCCGGCGCACGGGTCGGTTCGGCGCCCGGCACTGCGCCCCGACGCGGACCGGCTCCGCCCCCACGGCGGGGAAGCGGAGCCGGTCAGCGCGTCTCGCGAGAGGCCTGCGGGAGCTTAGGCGCGGCTGTGGCGGCCACGGCGGCGCAGGGCGAAGACCGCGCTGCCGCCTGCGATCACCAGCACACCGGCGATCCCGGCCAGCACCGGAGTCTCACCACCGCCACCGGTCGAGGCCAGGCCACCGGCGGGGGTGCCGCTGGGGACCGGGGTGGTCGGAGTCGCCGGGGTGGTCGGCGACGACGGGACGGGGCTCGGGGTGCCGTGGCTGTCGGTCTTGCAGTTCAGGGTGCCGGTGAACTGCTGCTTGTAGCCGCCGGTGCCGGTGACGGTGATGTCGTACCGCTGGTCCTCGGCCAGCTTGACCGGCACCTGCTGGGTGGTCTTCGGCTTCACCGTGACCGTGCCCGTCGGGAGGGTGAGGGTGAAGTCCTGGTCACCGTTGTTGGTGACGGTCACCACGAGCGCGCTCTGGGTGCAGTCGACCTTGGCGCTGACCGCCGGGATCGGGCCGGCAGGGGCCCAGCTGACGGTGGCGGTCGCGGGGGCGGTCACCGGCTTCGTACCGGCCAGGATCAGCGTCTGGCTGTGGTGACCGGTGCTGTCCGCGCCGGTGAAGACCCGGCCGGCGGGCACGTCGACGGTGGCGGTCGCGGTGATCGTGCCCGTCCCGGCCGGAGCACCGGCGGGGGCCTGGGCGAAGATCTCCGCCCCGCCCTTGACGGACTTGACCGGGCGGCCCGCCTGGTCGGTGAGGACGAGCTTGGCCTTGGTCGCGGCGTCGTCGAGGCTCAGCTCGACGAGCGAGCCGGTGGTGGCGACCGTGATCGGGCCGAGCCGCTCGCCGCTGCGGCCGGAGAGGGAGGCGGGCTTGAGGGTGATGCTCGGCTTGGGCTCCTCGTCCTGGGCGCCCTTGGCCTGACCGATCAGGTACTGGGTGAGCTTCGCGGCCTTCGGGTCCTCCTGGCTGACCGGGACACCCGGGTCGGAGAACGACCAGATGGCGACCTGGGTCGCGGCCGCTGCCTCGTCCTCGGTCAGGCCGTCCACGACGGTGCCCTTGGCGGCCGCGTCCTTGACCAGCTGCGCGGCGCTGACGCTGGGGTAGGAGTGCAGCAGGATCCACTTGATCTTCGAACCGGCCGCACCGCCCAGCGAGCTGGAGCCCCAGTCGGTCTCCTGGTAGGCCGCGCCGTCCAGGGTGCTGTTGAGCAGGTCGATGCAGTACACCGGCAGCTTGGTGCCGTCGGACGCCGCGATCTCGAACAGGCCCGCCTCGCCGGCCTTCTGATGACCCGCCGTGCTGTAGGTCACGGGCTCGCCGTGCCGCATACCGGGGAGGAGGTGAGCCGACACTCCGGAACCGGGCCCGGAGGCTCCGGGGGTGGTGGCGGCAGCCGCACCCGCCGTCACGAGAGTGCCGCCGACGACCATGCTCGACGCGAGCATGACAGTCGCTATGCGGGAGAGAGCCCGCCCCTGCTTGTGGAACATGAATGATCCCTCCGGGCTGGGCTGTGCCGATGTCAGCCCGCCCTGCAAAGCGGCGCACCCTGTGGCGCCGCTGCACTTGTGTGATGCAGACGCATCCTATTGAGCTGCGGGCGCGTGCAAACGCCCGTGCCGATCCATGACGATTCCGTATCTATATTGTTATCAAGGAGCTGATCTTCGCCATGAGTTGACGAATCAACAGAATCTCACCGGCAATCAGGAACCGCCCCTGCACTGCACACTTCTCACCCGGAAGTGCCACGAACGGCCACTCCCCGGCCTCAGGTCAGCACGACACGGTCGGTACACGCAATGTCGTCACGGACCACCTCCCCCACCATCACGGCGACCGGCTCGACCGCCTCGTCGGGCCGCCGCCCCTCGACCGCCTCCACGATCCAGGCGGGCACCGCCTGCTCGACCGGGGCGACCGCGGCAGGCAGCTCCGGGAGCGAGGAGAGCACCCCCGGATGCCCCGGGACCAGCTCCGGCCTGGGCTGGACGGCCCAGCGGAAGGCCGAGGTGCCACGCCCGAGGTCGTGCCCGACCACCTTCGCGTCGATCTCGACGACACAGCGGCGCTTCTCCTCCTCGCCCCACTCCCGCACTCTCAGCCGGCCGCTCACCACCACCGGATCGCCCTTGTTCACCGAACTCACCACATTGGTGGCGAGCCAGCGCCAGGCCACCACGGTGACCCAGTTCGTGTCCCCGTCCACCCAGTCACCGGCCGCTCGGTCGTAGCGGCGCTCCCTCGCCGCCATTCGGAAGTTGGCCACCGGGACTCCGGCGGCGGTTTGCGCGTAGCTCACCGCCGAGGCGACATTGCCGACCATCGTCACCAAGGTCTCGTTCACGGAACACCCTCCGTCCCATCGGATATCACCGAACGGAATCGCCAATGCGAGGAGAGTGACCCGATACGGAAATCAGCACCAGCACTCCCCGAAAACCTGTGGAAAACCCCGGCATGTGGATAACTCAGGTCACTCTCCGGAGTGAATCCGATCCGGAAATGACCCCTCAGGGGTTTCGGCGGGCCTCGCACGTACGACGCGAAGCACCTCGCCCTTTCGGGTCCATGACAACTAAGGGCGCCCTTATCCAGATCGACCGAGGGCCCGCCGAGCGTCCACCGGGTTCCCACCACGTTCCCGCCGCACAGTCACCGCGTGCTCACGGAGCACCGCGCCGCGCGCGTACGGTGTGGTCCCGTGCGTGCGACCGGGGCCCGAACGGGTGGCCGGTGGGCAGGTCGGAGCATGTCATCCGACCGGTTGAACGACCATGGGATGCAAAAGCCGCCCCCACCCGCTCGGGCTTCCCGGGCATTGTCCGCACCGAATCCATAACGGGTGAGGCGACAGCCCCGTAACGACTGCACAACGTCCCACGCCAGAACCCGTCAGACCGCTGCATAGCCGGTCGCTTACCTGCGATTATCGGACCGCTCCATCGAGGTCGACACACCCGGCGCGGTGCTCGAAGACCGAGGGGAGTATCGCAGCCCCCTTATCCTGTCCCGGAACATCCTGTCGCGGACAGGGCGAGGGTTCACCGCCCCCATCCGGCCGAAGCCCTCCCAGGGCCGATGCCTGTCACGCCCCCATAGCTCAGCGGATAGAGCACCCGCCTTCTAAGCGGTAGGTCGCAGGTTCGAATCCTGCTGGGGGCACCATCACCTGCCCCACGCGCCCCCTGCATCACCCGGGCGCCCCTCCCCACTCCGCCGGACGCCCCCTCCCCGCCCCCGGGGAGACCCTCACAGCCCGTCGAGGTACGCGTCGAGCAGTGCCACCTGACGCTCCGGCGGGTACTCCCCCGGCGCGAACAGGGCCTGCACCACGAGCCCGAGCACGAAGCTCTGGACCCCCGCCGCCACATCGGCCGGCGCCGCCGCCGAGCAGAGCTCCCCGCTCCGCACGGCCTCGGCCACGTACCCGGTCATCCGCTCGCGGGAGCGGCGGTAGCGCGCGGCGTGCTCGGTGGCCAGTTCGGGATCGGCCAGCGCCACGTCCCACGAGCCCACCCAGATCCGGTTGCTGGCGGCACCGGCGGGCGTCAGCGGCAGGATGTCCAGAAGCGCGGCCCGCAGCATCGCGAGCCCGGAGCCCCCACCCGGCCGCCCAGACCCAGCCCCGGCCCCGCCCGCACCTGCACCCGCGCCCACACCCGCGGCGGCCTGCACCGCCAGCGCCTCCGTCGCGGGCCGGGGCCGCAGCTCGGAGCGCTTCTCCAGCACGTCCAGCGCGTACGCCACGAGGGTCCGCTTGTTCGGGAAGTAGTGCGTGAGCAGACCGGTGCTGGCCCCCATCTGCGCGGCCACCGCACGCAGCGTCAGGCCGCCGAAGCCGCGTTCGGCCAGCACCTGCCACACCGCCTCGGAGACCTCGGTCCGGCGGGCGTCATGGTCTCCACGGGCGGGCGTCATGGGCGTATGGTACCTACCAAACGTTTGTTATGTACTCTCGACGAAGCGGTGAAGCGGTGGCCGGTACAGCGGTGCACCGCCGTACCGGCCCACCATCCCGACCCCGCCCACGGAGGCTCCTGTGTACGCGATCCCGCTCGCCGACGACGCCGAGCTGCGCCCGCTCGAACCCTGGCAGGCTCCCGA
The DNA here is from genome assembly GCF_052076145.1 of Kitasatospora sp. McL0602. Lineage (NCBI taxonomy): Bacteria > Bacillati > Actinomycetota > Actinomycetes > Kitasatosporales > Streptomycetaceae > Kitasatospora > Kitasatospora sp. McL0602. The sequence goes on from NZ_CP197246.1 coordinate 1,947,853, forward strand.
GTTCCTGGAACACATGGATCGAGCCCGGGTCAACACCGACCCGTGGATCCCGTGGGCCTCACGCTCCACCGACCTGGAGTCCGCCCGTGCCACGCTCCAGGGCTACGCCGACCGGCAGGCCTCGGACACCGGCCGGATCTTCGGCATCTGGCTGGAGGGGACGCTCGTCGGCGGCGTGATGTTCGTGCACTTCGACGCCGCAGTGGGCAACTGCGAGATCGGGGTCTGGTCGGAGACCGCCGGGGAGGGGCGCGGCCTGATCAGCGCCGCCGTCCGGCAGCTGATCGACTACGCGTTCACCGAGCGCGGCATGCACCGCGTCGAGTGGTGGAGCAGCAGCCTCAACACCCGCAGCCGGGCCGTCGCCCAGCGGATGGGCATGCACCTGGACGGCACCCTGCGCGAGTGGTACCCGCACAACGGCATCCGGCACGACAAGGAGGTCTGGTCGCTGCTGGCCACCGAGTGGGCCAAGCCCGACACGGACGGCGCGGCAACCGACGAGGTCGCCAATGAACCCACCGGCGCCTGAAATCCGGGTGACAGCGTCCACCCGGCCGCGCAGGATCGGTCCCTGACACCGCCCGCCCGCAGCCGAAGGACCGATCCGATGGCCCAGCACAGCACCGTCCCCGCCCTCTTCCCGCCGCCCGGGTACGCCCACACCGCCGTCGTCGAGGCGGGTGAGCGGCTGGCCTTCCTCGGCGGGGCGGTGCCGCTGGGCGCCGACGGCGTGCTGGTGGGCCCGGGTGACGCCGTCGCCCAGACCCACCAGGTGCTCGCCAATCTGGAGGCGGCGCTGCTCTCCGTCGGCAGCAGTCTCGGGCAGGTGGTCGCCAGCACGGTGTACGTGGTCGCCGCCGAGCCCGGCCCGCTCTCCGAGGTGTGGGAGGTGGTGAAGGCCTCCGGGCTGTCCGACGGGCCGCACACCTCGACCCTGCTCGGTGTCACCACGCTCGGCTACACCGGCCAGTTGGTGGAGATCACAGTCACCGCCGTGGTGTCCGACTCGGCCGCTGTGGAAGGCTGAGGAGCACCCTCACGACCATGCCGAGCCCGGAGCGTCCCTTGCCGCAGCAGTCCGAAACTCCCGGCCACGGCAGCGGCATCAACAGCACCAGCGGCGACGGCACCAGCGAAAACGGCGTCGCCGTCGACACCGGGGTGGACGGCCTGCGCGCCCACCTCTCCGGCGCCGGCGTCGCCACGCTGGTGATCGACCGGCCGGAGCGCCGTAACGCGCTCACCCGGGCGATGTGGCAGGGGCTGCCGGGCGTGCTCGACCGGTTGGCCGCTCTGCCCTCCGTCCGTGCGCTGCTGCTGACCGGCGCGAGCGGCACGTTCAGCGCGGGTGCGGACATCGGCGAGCTGGCCGAGATCTACGGCGACCCGCGTGCGGCGGACGAGTACCACGCCGTCGGCGTCGCGGCGGAGGAGGCGCTGGCCGGCTTCCCGTACCCGACCATCGCCGTGGTGCACGGCTTCTGTGTGGGCGGCGGCTGCCAGCTGGCGGCTGCCTGCGACCTCCGGTTCGCCTCCGAGGAGGCCCAGTTGGGCATCACGCCCGCCAAGCTCGGGGTGGTCTACCCGGCTGTCCCGACCGTACGGCTGGCCCGGCTGGTCGGTCCGGCGCGGGCCAAGTACCTGCTCTTCTCGGGCGAGTTGGTCTCCGCCCGACAGGCCGAGCTCTTCGGGCTGGTGGACGAGGTGCTCCCCGTCGCCGAACTCGACGCCCGTGCACTCGACTTCGCCCGCCTGCTGGCCCGGCGCTCGCAGCAGACCATCGGCGCAGTCAAGGCCGCACTCGCCGGCCCGCTGGAGGACGCGGCGGCAGCCGTCGCGCCGCTGGAGCGCAAGTCCCGCGAGGCCCCGGACGTCCAGGAGGGCCTGGCCGCCTTCCTCGAACGGCGCGAGCCCCGGTTCTGACGCCGGCACCCGTGGCAGCAGCCCCCGGCTAGGATCTGCGGAGCCCACCGCCACCCGACCCTGGAGTACGCCGCCGATGAGCGCCAGCACCCCCGCCGCCGCTGTCTGGGCCCGGCGGGTCACCGACGGCGTGGAGCCGAAGAACGTCATCATCGCGGTGCTGCCGGTGCTCGGCCTGCTCCGGTACGGGCTGTCGGGCGCGGCCTGGGGGCTGTTCGCCGTCCTGTTCGCAGCGGTGGTTCCGACGTGGTTCATCAAGCGCGGTATGCGGCAGGGCCGTTGGGATGACCGGCACGTCGGGCAGCGGCAGCGGCGGCTGGTGGTGATCCCGTTCATCATGCTGTCGGTGCTGACCAGCCTCGGGGTGATGCTCTGGGCCGGGGCGCCGTCCGACATGACCGCGATGGTGATCGCGATGTTCGCCGCGCTCGTCCCGATCATGGTGATCACGGTCTGGTGGAAGGTCTCGGTGCACACCGCCGTGGCCAGCGGAGCGATCGCCTGCCTGGCCGTCGCGCTCGGTCCGTGGTGGCTGGTCGGCTACCCGCTGGTCGCGGCGATCGCCTGGTCCCGCGTGGTGCTGCGCGACCACACCCTGGCCCAGACCGTGGTCGGCGCAGCCGTCGGCGCCGCCTCCGCCGGGCTGGCGTTCTGGGCCGGCCGCTGAGCCGTCCATGCCCTACCGGCAGAGGGGATCAGCGGATCGGCAGCCCCGAGATGCTGCGGGCGATGACCAGGCGCTGGATCTCGCTGGTGCCCTCGAAGATGGTGTAGATCGCGCTGTCCCGGTGCATCCGCTCGACGGGATACTCGCGGGTGTAGCCGTTGCCGCCGAGGATCTGCATCGCCTGCGAGGTGACCCACTTCGCGGTCTCGCCCGCGTAGAGCTTGGACATCGAGCCCTCGGCCGAGGTGAAGGGCTGGTTGTTGGCGGCCATCCAGGAGGCGCGCCAGACCAGCAGGCGGGCGGCGTCGATCCGGGTCTTCATGTCGGCCAGCTGGAAGGCCACGCCCTGGTTGTCGATGATCGGGCGGCCGAACTGCACCCGGGTCTTGGCGTAGTCGAGCGCGACCTCGTACGCGGCGCGGGCGATGCCGATCGCCTGGGCCCCGACGGCCGGGCGGGAGGCCTCGAAGGTGGCCATCGCGGCGTTGCGGCTCTTTCCGCCCTTGACTCCCTCGCGGGCGCGGGCCAGCCGCTCGTCGAGCTTCGGCTTTCCGCCGAGCAGGCAGCTGCCGGGCACCCGTACGCCGTCGAGGACGACCTCGGCGGTGTGCGAGGCGCGGATGCCGTGCTTCTTGAACTTCTGCCCCTGGGAGAGGCCGGGCGTGCCCGGGGGCACGACGAAGGAGGCCTGGCCCTTGGCGCCGAGCGTCGGGTCGACCGTCGCCACGACCACGTGCACGGCGGCGATGCCGCCGTTGGTCGCCCAGGTCTTGGTGCCGTTCAGCACCCACTCGTCCTTGGCCTCGTCGTAGACGGCGCGGGTGCGCAGCGCGGAGACGTCCGAGCCGGCGTCGGGCTCCGAGGAGCAGAACGCGGCGACCTTGACGTCGTCGGGGGTGCCGAACATCTGCGGCGCCCAGGTGCCGATCTGCTCGTCGGTGCCGTTGGCGAGCACCGCGACGGCGGCCAGCGTGGTGCCGACGATGGCGAGGCCGAGGCCCGCGTCGCCCCAGAAGAGCTCCTCCATGGCGATCGGGATGCCGACGCCCGAGGGGTCGAAGTATTGCTGGGCGTAGAAGTCCATCGAGTAGACGCCGATCTTGGCGGCCTCCTGGATGATCGGCCAGGGCGTCTCCTCGCGCTCGTCCCACTCGGCGGCGGCGGGTCGCATGACGTCGGCGGCGAAGCCGTGCAGCCAGTCGCGTACGGCGAGCTGGTCGGCGCCGGGGTCGAGGGAGAAGGTGCTCATGCTGCGTGCCTCCGGTCGGTGAAGAAGGGGCGCCCGGGAACGAATGCCCACGCCACCAGGGGTGTTACCTCGGGTAACATCGCGAGGAGTCTGCTACTGATTGCTAAGGCATGTCAACGGCCCGACCGACGTCGGCGGCCCGCACCGAGGAGTCAGCCCGTGCCCGACCCCGCCGACCCGACCACCGGCGAGCCCCGCCGTGAGCAGCTGCTGAACGCCGCCGACCGCGCCGTCCAGCGCGACGGGCCGGGCGCGAGCATGAACGCGATCGCCGCCGAGGCAGGCATCACCAAACCGATCCTCTACCGGCACTTCGGCGACCGTAACGGTCTGATCCTCGCCCTGACGGAGCGCCACACCTCCGGCCTGCTGGCCGCCGTGCGCGCCGCACTGGCCGAACCGCTGGAGCGCCGGGACCTGGTCGAGCGGGTCCTCGACACCTACCTGGCGGGCATCGAGGCCCGCCCGCAGGTCTACCGACTGCTCACCCACGCCGAGGCCGGAGACCCGACCGGCATCGGCAGCGCCCTCGCCCCGGCGCTCCAGCAGATCGCCGAGGAGATCACCAAGGCCGTGCAGTCGCAGGTCGACCTCGGTGCGGACGGCCCGCTGCTCTCCGAGACCTGGGGGCGGTCGATCACCGGCATGGTGCTGGCCGCCGGAGACTGGTGGCTGGAGCAGCAGCCCTGTTCGCGCGCCCGGATGGTGCAGGCCCTCGCCGATCTGCTCTGGGGTCGCCTCGCCGCAGCGGCCTCCCTCCCGATGCTTCCGTCGAACGGAACACGGAGCGACCCCGACACAGACACCGAGACGGACACCGGAACGGACCGCCCGAGCCGAACGTGAGTATGGCTCACCTCTTGTGCGGGCCAGGGCGGTACGGCAGGATCGGCGCTCACCACCCACCCCTCGCCCAGACCAGAGGTGCACCGTGCGTGTCCGCCGTACCGCCGCCGCCCTGTCCCTGGCCGCCGCCACCCTGATCGGCACCGCCGCCACCCCGGCCCAAGCCCTGCCCCAGGCCCTGTCCCAGGCCCAAGCTCAAGCCCAGGTCACCAGCCTCCGGACCGCCTTCCCGACCGGCAGCACCACCACGCCGGACGGCCGCACGGTCTTCACCGACGAGCACGGCCGCGTCCTGCAGCTGCGCGGGTTCAACATCGACAAGTACGACGAGACCACCGAGGCCGACGTCCGCTCGATCGCCGCGCACGGCTTCACCCTCGTCCGGGTGGCGATCTCCTGGGCCCGCCTCGAACCCGCCCGCGGCCACTACGACCAGCACCAACTCGCCCGGCTGCACCAGGTGATGAGCTGGGCCGACCGGTACGGGCTGCTCGCCGTCGTGGACTTCCACCAGGACGTGTACGGGCCGAAGTTCGGCGGGGGCGACCGCGGCATCCCGGAGTGGGCGACGCGCGACGACGGCCTGCCCTTCACCCCCGACCCGAACGACTGGTTCGCCGGGTACTTCCAACCGGCCGTCCAGGCCGCCTTCCGGCACCTCTACGACGACGCCGACCTGCGCCGCCTGCAGGCCGACTTCTACACCCGGATCGCCCGCGAACTGCGCGGCCACCGCTCACTGTTGGGCTACGACCTGTTCAACGAGCCGTTCGGCCCGATGAAGGGCGACCCGAGCGACCCGGCCGCGCTGGCCGCCTCCGCCGCCGAACTCGAACGCGGCCGCCTCGCCGAGATGTACCGGCGGCTGATCTCGGCCGTGCGGCAGGTCGACTCCCGCTCCTGGCTGTTCGTCGAGCCGACCGTCCTGGTCGGCCAGGGCGTGCCGACCGAGCTGCCCGCCTTCCGCGACCCCAGGGCTGGCGCCGACCGGCTCGGCTACGCACCGCACTTCTACGACACGGCGGTCGAGGCCGGGCAGGACTGGAACCCCGCCGACGGCTTCGTCGAGGCCTACACCGCCGCGATCACCGCTTATCCGCAGGCCCACCACCTCCCGGTACTGGTCGGCGAGTGGGGGCCACCGAACTCCCGTACCCCCGGCAACACCGAGCTGGTGAGGCGTCAGGTCGACGCGATGTCGGGCTTCGCCGCCGGGTGGACGATGTGGTACTGGTGCCAGGGCGGCGGCGGATACTGCGGGCTCGGCCCGGACGGCCTGCCCGCCCCCGGCGACGGACCGGTCTTCGCGCCGTACGCCACCGCCGTCGCCGGCACACCTCTCACCGAGGCCTACCGGGACGGCAGTTACACCCTGACCTTCACCACCGGCAGCCACCCCGGCTGGACGGACGTGGCGATCCCCGCGACCGCGTACCCGCACGGCGCAGCCGTGACCACCACCGGCCCGGCCGTCGTACGCATCGACCAGCCCAGCCCCGACCAGGCCGGCGCGGCCCACGTCCTCACCCGCCCCGGCCAGCGCATCACCCTGACGATTCGCAACCGCTGAGGGGCTCGCCTCAGAGCAGGTCCGCCCGCGCCGCCTGGATCCCCGCCTGGAAGCGGGTGCGTGCGCCGAAGCGGTCCATCAGCTCCCGTACCCATCGCTGCACCGTCCTCGGCGAGACGCCCAGCTGCCGGGCGATGCTCTCGTCCGTCAGCCCGGCGGCGAGCAGGGTGAGCAGTTGGCGGTGCCGGTGGTCCTCGGGAGTGACTCCGGCGTCGGCGGTGGCGGTGGCGGGCAGCCGCATCGCGTGCGACCAGTAGAGCTCGAACAGGCCGACCAGGGCATCCAGCAGCGACGAGGGCCGCACCAGCAGCACACTCGGCAACTCACTGCCCGCGCTCACCTGCAGCACCGCCAACCGATCGTCCACCAGGGCGAGTTCGAGCGGAAGGTCGGGCAGCACCCGGGCCTGCTCCCCGGCTCGGGCGAAGGACCGGATCTCGGCCAGCCGGTCAGGGTCGCGCAGCGCCCGGCTCTCGTAGACCACGTGCATCTCCACGCCCCTTTGCAGGACGGCGAGTTCGGTCTCCGGATCGAAGCGCCGCACGCACGGCGGCCGGTCGAGGATGCGTAGCCGGTCGCGGACGTCGAGCTGGAGGCTGCGCCAGAGTTCGGCGACGGAGTCGCGGCCGGTGATCACCTCGACGAGCTCTCCGGCCTCGGCGCCGGGGCCGCCGCGCCGGTAGGCGCGCATCAGCTCGGTGATCCGGCGCCGGGCGCGCCGCAGTTCGCCCTCGCGGCGCAGCAGCAGCTCCTCCAGTGCGACATCGGGCGGCGCCGCACTCCAGACGGCGGGCAGTGCGGCGGAGCGGTCCACCAGACCGTTCGCGGCGAGCGACTCCAGAGCGGCTGTCACCTGAGTGGTGGTCAGGCCCGATCTGGCGCCGATCCACTGGACGGATCCGCCGGGTGTGGTGAGCAGTTGGAGGTAGACCTCCTCCTCGTGCCCGCCCAACCCCAGACCGGTGAACATGCCAGCGCCCGCACCCGACAAGGAACCCGACAACGAACCGCCCCCTCCGACGGGACAAGCCTGTGCGCCACGCCGTCCCGAAAGCAAGAGCACGACTGTATGACATGTCTCGTCCACACCGGCAGCTGAGCGGGGGAGGCGCCACTCAGCACCTCCCCCGCACCAGTCAAGAGCCGGTCAGAGCCTGTCAGGCGCCGTTCAGGCCCCGGCGGGTGAGCAGCGGCTCGATCTCGGGGTCGCGCCCGACGACCGCGCGGAAGCAGTCGAGGGCGTCCACGCTGCCGCCCCGGGCGAGCAGTTCGGTGCGGAAGACCTCGCCGCTCTCCCGGACCGTCCGGCCGTTGCTGCGGAACCACTCGACGGTGTCGGCGTCGAGCACCTCGGACCAGATGTAGGCGTAGTACCCGGCGCTGTAGGAGTCGCCGGAGAAGACGTGCCCGAAGTACGTCGTGCGGTAGCGCGGCGGGACGGCGGCCATCGCCAGCCCGGCGGCCTTGAGCGCCGCAGCCTCGAACTCCTGGGCGTCGGCGATCTCCTGGCCCACCGGCACGGTGTGCCAGGCCCAGTCGAGCAGCGCGGCGGCCAGGTACTCGACGGTGCGGAAGCCGTAGCCGAAGTTCTCGGCGGCGGCCATCCGCCGGACCAGCTCGGTGGGCAGCGGCTCACCGGTGACGTGGTGCCTGGCGTAGTTGGCCAGCACCTCCGGCCAGGTCATCCACATCTCGTTGACCTGGGAGGGGAACTCCACGAAGTCCCGGGGCACCTCGGTGCCCGCGAAGAACGGGTAGCGGACGGCCGAGAACAGCCCGTGCAGGGCGTGCCCGAACTCGTGGAAGAGCGTGCGCACCTCGTCCCAGGTGAGCAGCACCGGCTCGCCGGGCGCGGGCTTGGCGATGTTGAGGTTGTTCACCACGACCGGTCGGCGGCCGTACAGCTCGGACTGCTGGACGAGTTCGTTCATCCACGCCCCGCCGCTCTTGGACTCACGGGCGTGGAAGTCGCCGAGGAAGAGGCCGAGCGGGGTGCCGTCCGCCTCCAGGACCTCGAAGACCCGGGCGTCGGCGTGGTAGGCCGTCAGGTCCGGGCGCTCGGTGAAGGTCAGCCCGTAGGCGAGCCCGGCGGCGAAGAAGACGCCGTCCCGCAGCACCCGCTCCAGCTCGAAGTACGGACGCAGCTCGGCCGCGTCCAGGTCGTAGGCGTCCTTGCGGACCCGCTCGGAGTAGAACGCCCAGTCGTGCGCGGCGATCTCGGTGATGCCGTCGGCCGCGGCGGCCTCGGCCAGCTGGGCGGCCTCCCGCTCGGCGTTGGCGACGGCGGCGGGCACCAGCCGGGCGAGCACCGCGTCGACGGCCTCGACGGAGCCGGCCGTCTCGTCGGCGACGACGTACGCGGCGTAGCTCGGGAAGCCGAGCAGCGCGGCCCGCTCGGCGCGCAGCCCGGCCAGGCGGATGGCCAGCGGGCCGTTGGTCTCCACGGCCCGCTCCAGCGAGGCCTCCAGCAGCCGGGCCCGCAGCGCGCGGTCGGTGAGCTGCGCCAGCTCGGTCTGGTTGGAGAAGTTCTTCAGGCTCAGCACGTACTTGCCGTCGTGGCCGAGCGCCTTGCCGTTCTCGGCGGCCGCGGCGATCTCGTCGGCGGGGAGGCCGTCGAGCTCCTCGGCGGTGTCGAGCACGACCGCGCGGGCCCGGGTGTCGGTGAAGACGTTCTGCCGGAAGGCGGTGCCGAGCGAGGCGAGTTCGCCGTTGATCTCGCGCAGCCGCTGCTGGTCGGCGGCGGCCAGCCGGGCGCCGGCGCGGACGAAGCGCACGTGGTGGCGCTCCAGCAGGCGCTGGTCCTGGGCGTCCAGCCCGAGGCTCTCGCGCGCCTCGTACAGGCTGTCGAACCGGGCGAAGAGGCCCTGGTCCAGCAGGATCGCGTCGCTGTGCGCTGCGAGCCGGGGGCTGAGCTCGGCGTTCAGCGCCTGGACGCCCGGGGTGGTGTCGGCGTCGGACTGGTTCTCGAAGGCCTGCCGGACGCGGCGCAGCAGTGCCCCGGAGCGCTCCAGGGCGACGACGGTGTTCTCGAAGGTCGGCTCCGCCGGGTCGGCCGCGATGGCGGCGATCTCGGCGAGCTGGTCGGTCATGCCCTGCTCGAAGGCGGGCAGGTAGTGCTCTTCCCGGATCTCGGCGAAGGGCGGCAGCTCGTAGGCCAGGGTGCTGGGCACGTAGAAGGGGTTCTCAGTCACTCTGCTGACCCTATGGGCTGTCGGTACGACTGGACCAGGCACTCTCCCTCCCCACTTCCTCCGCAGCCCCGGCCCCGGCAGCGCACGATGTGTCCGTCCCACCGACTACGGTCGGACTGACGTCCGAAAGAGGAAGAGAGGAGACCCCGTCGTGGCACCCCGGATGGCGCTCGTCCCCGACCAGCACGGCCCCGGCGGCCGGCTCCAGCCGCTCGCGGAGGACGGCACCGCGCTCGGCCCCCCGCAGCACGCCCCCCGGCTGGCCGCCGCCGTCGCCCAGGAGGAGGCCGAGACGGCGCCGCGCTGGGTCTGGGCCGCCGCCGAGAGCGCGTACGCGCCGCTGCTGCCGCTCCGGCTCGGCCGCTGCCACGACCTGCGGCTCACCGAGGCGCTGCTGCTCGGGCACGAGGGCTCCTGGGGCGCACCCCGGTCACTGGGCGCCGCCTGGTCCCGGCTGCACGCCCTCCCGGTGCCCCCCGACCTGGCCGAGACCGGCCCGGCCGACGCCCAGGACAGCCTCTTCGCCCCGGACCGACTGCAGCTCCCGCCCGGCACCGACCCGCTGGAGGCGGTGGTGGCCGTGCACGCGGCCCAGCAGCGCCGAGTCCAGGCGATCACCGACCAGGTGGCCCGCACCCGCTTCCGGCTGCTGATCGCCGCCGAGTCGGCGGGCGCACTGCTCGCGGCCGAGATCGCCGACGACGGCCTGCCCTGGCGGTCCGATCTGCACGACGGGCTGCTCACCGACCTGCTCGGCCCGCGCCCGCACATCCCCGGCACCCAGCCGAAGCTGCTCGCCGAGCTCGCCGTCGAGCTCCAGCAGGCCCTCGGCGTACGCTCGTTCAATCCCGACTCGCACACCCAGGTGCTGCGCGCCTTCGCCGACCAGGGCATCCAGCTCAGCTCCACCCGCTCCTGGGAGCTGGCCAAGATCGACCACCCGGCAGCCGCCTTGATGATCCGCTACAAGGAGCTCGCCCGCATCCACGCGGCCCACGGCTGGGCCTGGCAGGACGCCTGGGTGCGCGGCGGACGGTTCCGCCCGGAGTACGTGGTCGGCGGCGTGGTCTCCGGCCGCTGGGCCAGCCGCGGCGGCGGGGCGCTCCAGATCCCCCGCATCCTGCGCCGGGCCGTGGTCGCCGATCCGGGCTGGGCACTGGTCGTCGCCGACGCCGCCCAGCTCGAACCACGGGTGCTCGCCGCCCTCTCCGCCGACGCCGGGCTGGCCCGCACCGCCGCCGAGGGCGACCTCTACGAGGCGCTCGCCGCCCAGGCCTTCCAGGGCGACCGCGACAAGGCCAAGCTCGGCCTGCTCGGCGCGATGTACGGGCAGACCAGCGGCGACATCGGCCCCCTGCTGGCCACCCTGCGGCGCCGGTACCCGGCCGCGATGGGGTACGTCGAGGCGGCGGCCCGCACCGGCGAGGACGGCGGCGTCGTGCACTCCCGGCTGGGCCGGGCCTGCCCGCCGCCCGCCGCCGAGTGGTTCGACCTCACCGAGGCCCCCGAGGCCGCCGGCGAGGCGGGCGCCCGCTCGGCCCGCGCCCGGGGCCGCTTCACCCGCAACTTCGTCATCCAGGCCAGCGGGGCGGACTGGGCCCTCGCCCTGCTGGCCGGGCTGCGCCGCCGCCTCGCCACCCTCGCCTCCGGCAGCGACCGCCCGCACCTGGTCTTCTTCCAGCACGACGAGGTGATCGTCCACACCCCGCTGGACCTCGCCGACGAGGTCGCGGCCGCCGTGGCCGCCGCAGGCGACGAGGCGCGCGCCCTGGTCTTCGGCGACACGCCCGTCCGCTTCCCGCTCAGCACCGCCGTGGTGGACTGCTACGCGGATGCCAAATAGCACCGCACCAGCCCCGCACGGCCCAGGGGCGCGGGGAACTGCGCGAGACCGGAAGGCACAGCGCGGTACCTTCCGACCTCGCGCAGTTCCCCGCGCCCCTTCAGTCCGTACCCCGCGTCAGCGGACGTCGGGCAGCACCTTCGTGCCCTCGGCGCGGACCGCCGCCAGCGCCTTCGGGTCCAGCCCGAGGAACTTCAGGATGGTCGGCGCGACCTGGGTGGTGTCGACCCGGCCGGTGACCTTCTCACCCTCGCCGCCGGGGCCGGCGACCAGCAGCGCGACGTGCGTGTCGTCGGCCGTGAAGCCGCCGTGCTCGGCGACCTTGGTGGCGGTCGGCTTGGTGTAGACGGTGCCCGCCTTCGGCAGCACGATCACATCGGGGGTGCGGGAGTCCGTTGCCGGGTTGCCGAACTGCTTGACCAGCGCGGGGCCGACCAGCACCTTGTCGATGTTCAGCTCGGCGGCGTGCGCCCGCAGCGCGGCGGCGACGGCCTCGGCCTGCTTGCCGTCGGTGAGCCAGAGCAGCGCGACGTCGTCGGCGGTGGCCTGGGCGAGCAGGCCCGGCTTCACGCCGTCGACGACGCTGCCGAGCAGCTTCTTGTCGACGATCTTCAGCTTGGAGCGGTCGACCGGCGACTGGCCGTGCTTGGCGGTGAGCACGATCTCGGTGCGCTTCTCCAGGCCCTTGGCGCGCAGCTCGGCGGTGAGGCTGCCGATCGCCGCGTCGGTCCTGGCGAGCGCCTCGGCGATCTCCGGCGAGAAGGCGCCCTTCGGGGCGTACCCGGCGGTCTTCTGGGCGACGCTGACGGCCTGGAAGTTGAGGCCGAAGACGGCGGGCACCGGCTGGGCCTTCGTGCCGGTGTGGTCACGCCCGTCGATCTGGTTCTTCACCCCGGCGACCTTGAGGGCGTCGTAGGCGATCGTCCCGGCGACGGTGCCGTCGGTGGCGGCGATCTCCGGGTTGTAGGCGTCCTGGACGCCCTTGCCGGAGGGGCCGTTGAGGAGGTCGTACGCCGGGTGCTTGTCGGCCCAGGCGGTGGTCAGACCGGCCTGCTGGGCGACCTCGAAGACGGTGTTGGTCCGCAGGAAGGAGTGCGGGTAGACGGGGGTGCAGCCCTTGGCGGGGTCGAGCGGCAGCTTGGCCGGGTCGATGCCGCCGCCCGCGTCCAGCGCGCCCGAGTTGACGTCGACGGCCTCGTCGAAGACGACCTCGGTGCCGACGGTCTTGCAGGCCGAGCCGGCCGGCGAGAGCTTGCGGTCGTAGGAGTCGTCGTAGTAGACGCCGGTGGTCTTCGGCGTGCCGCCGGTGGTGAGCGCCAGGATGCCGGGGAAGGAGTCCGAGGGCTGCGAGGAGCGCGCGTCGGTGTAGGTGGTGCCGCGCCGGGCGAGCTTGGCGAGCGCGGAGCCGGGGTGCAGGGCGGCCCAGGTGCTCAGGTCACCGGCGTGCAGGCCGTCGATGCTGATCAGCAGGACGTGGCGGTCACGGTGTGCGTTGGCGCCGAAGTCGGCGGCGGCGGCCGGGGTGGCGGCAGCGGCCACCAGGGCCGCGGCGGCGGCGAGAAGGGCGGACTTCGACGTCGGACGGATCGTCACGGTGGAGCTCCCGGTACTCGGTCCCCGTCACGTGCGGCGACGGGAAGGGCGTCTGCGGTGCGAGAGGAACCCCACCAGCGAGGGGTGAACACCGGACCGGCCGGGCGGTGACGGACGCGTGTACGAAAGCCCTCCTGCGCGCTTTTTACCCGACCACTACCGGGAGTTGACCTTGCCCCCGCCGCCGCAGGAATCACCGTGCACCGGCACACCGACGGCAGATCCGGCGGTCACCCGTCACAACTTCCGGAAATCCCGCGCCCCTTCGGCCGCACCGACCACCTCCGCCAGCGCCGCCCCGGCCGAGGCGGTGACGACCGCGGCGACGGCACCCTCGACGAACGGGGCGTCCACCAGCACCACCCGGCCGCCCGGATGGTCCTCCAACGCCGTCCGCGCGGTCAGCACCGAACTGCCCAGATCGGGCAGGACGACCACCCCGGCACCCGCGTCCGCCGCCGCGACGGCACGCACGATCAGGTCGTAGCTGGTGCCGAGCCCACCGTCCTCGGTACCCCCGGCGACCAGCACGGGGACGGTGTCGGAGCCGAGTTCGACGAGCAGCTCCCGCAGCCCGGCGGCCATGAGCGCACTGTGCGAGACGAGGACGATACCGACGTGATTGGCCATGGACCGACACTAGCCGGGTCCGCCCGGCACCACTCGCGGATCAGTTCGAAATCCGGCGTGTCGTATGCCGACCGTACGTGCCCCGGCTGGCGTAACGTCACCGGGGAGCCACCACAAGCCGATCCCACCCGTGCTGAAGGAGCCCGCCGTGAAGAAGTTGATCAACAGTCCGGAGACGGTGCTCACCGACGCCCTGGCCGGATTCGCGGCCGCCCACCCGGAGTTGACGGTCGACCTCGACCAGCGGGTGATCGCCCGGGGCACCCGCCCCGGGACGCCGAAGGTCGCCGTGGTCTCCGGCGGCGGCTCCGGGCACGAGCCGCTGCACGGCGGCTTCGTCGGCCCCGGCATGCTCGACGCGGCCTGCCCCGGCGAGATCTTCACCTCGCCCGTGCCGGATCAAGTACTGGCCGCCGCACAGGCCGTGCACACCGGCGCCGGCGTGGTCCTCGTGGTGAAGAACTACACGGGGGACGTGCTGAACTTCCGCCTCGCCGCCGAACTGGCCGAGGAGGAGGGCATCGAGATCCGCACCGTGCTGGTCGACGACGACGTCGCCGTCGAGGACTCCACCTGGACGGCCGGGCGGCGCGGCACCGGCGCGACGGTCGTGGTCGAGAAGACCACCGGCGCCCTCGCCGAGCGCGGCGCGACGCTGGCCGAGGTCGCGGCGATCGGCAAGCGCGCCAACGCCGCCTCCCGCTCCTTCGCCGTCGCGCTGACCGCCGCGACCGTCCCGGCGGCCGGCAAGCCCGGCTTCGACCTCGCCGAGGACGAGATCGAGGTCGGCGTCGGCATCCACGGCGAGCCCGGCCGCCGCCGCGAACCGCTGCGCCCGGCCCGCGAGCTGGCCGCCGAGGTGGTCGACACCATCCTCGCCGACCACGACCTGACGGCGGGCGACGAGGTGATCGCCCTGGTCAACGGGCTCGGCGGCACCCCACTGCTGGAGCTGTACGTCGTCTACGGCGCGATCCACGCCCGGCTCGCCGAGCGCGGCATCACGATCGCCCGCAGGCTCGTCGGCAGCTACGTCACCAGCCTGGACATGGCGGGTTTCTCGCTCACCCTCACCAAGGCCGACCCCCAGCTGCTCGACCTCTGGGACGCCCCGGTCTCCACCCCCGCGCTGACCTGGTCCTGAGAGGAAGCCCGTGGACATCCCCCTCGCCCTCGCCTGGCTCCGCGAGACGGCCGCCGCCGTCGAGCGGGAGCAGACCCGGCTCACCGAGCTCGACTCCGCGATCGGCGACGGCGATCACGGCAGCAACCTGGCCCGGGGCTTCGCCGCCGTGCTCCCCGCCCTCGACGCACTGGCTCCCGCCTCCGTCGGCGCCGTCCTGACCAAGGCCGGGAGCACCCTGATCTCCAAGGTGGGCGGCGCCTCCGGCCCGCTCTACGGCAGCGCCCTCCGCGCCATGGGCAAGACCCTCCCCGGCGAACGGGCCACCCCCGCCGAGTTCGCCGCCGCCCTGACCGCCGGGCTGGCGGCCGTCCAGAGCCTGGGCGGCGCCCAGCCGGGCGACAAGACCCTCGTCGACGCCTGGGGCCCGGCCACCGCCGCCTTCGAAGCCGCCTCCGCCTCGCCCGCCCCCGACTTCCGCACTGCGGCCAGGGCCGCCGCCGAGGCCGCCGAGCAGGCCGCCGAAGCCACCACCCCGCTCCAGGCCCGCAAGGGCCGCGCCTCCTACCTGGGCCCCCGCAGCATCGGCCACCAGGACCCGGGCGCCACCTCCACCGCCCTGCTCTTCCGAGCCCTCGCCGACGTCACCGAGCCGACGCCACCGACCGTCAGCCACCCCGCGTGATGAGGAGCAGCAGGGCGTCGTCCCCGAGCTCCCCGCCCGCGTGAACCAGCAGGTCCTCGTACAGCCGCCCGACGGCCGACTCCAGCTCGGCCTCCGACCGCGCAGCTCCCCGCACCAGTGCCCCCACCCGCTCCGCCAGCGGGTAGAACTCGCCGGAGCGGTGGTGCCGCGCCTCGACCACCCCGTCCGTGCATAGCACCAGCACGTCGTCGGGCCCGAACGTCAGGTCCATGCTCTGCGGCCGGCCGGTGGCGAGCTTGCCGAGCCCGAGCGGCACCCACGGGTCCGGCGCCTCCAGCACCGTCACCGTGCCCTCGGGGGTGACGAGGACCGGCGGCACGTGCCCGTAGTGCAGCAGCTGCACCCCGCCCGGCGCCCGGAACTCGGCGAACAGCGCCGTGGTGAACTCCCCGTCCGGCACGTGCCGCTCGACGCTCGCCTCGATCCGTTCCGCGACGGCGTACAGCCCGTTCTCGTCGTACGCGGCCTCGCGGAACGCGCCGAGCACGACGGCCGCCGTCTGCACCGCGCCGAGGCCCTTGCCCCGGACGTCGCCGACCAGCGCCCGGGTGCCGTGCGGGGTGTCCAGGACGGAGTACAGGTCACCGCCGATCCGGGCGGCGTCGGCGGCGGAGACGTACCGCACGGCGAGCCGCAGCGGGCCGACGGCCGGGCCGGGGCTGCTGAGCAGCGCCCGCTGGGCGGCCTCGGCGACGGAGCTGACGGCGGCGAACTCGGCGGCGCGCCGCATCCGCAGCCGGGCCACCCAGGCGCTGACGAGGGTGATCGCGAGGTAGCTGAGCATCGCGCCGAAGAGGAACCGGCCGTCGTGCAGGTTGTCCATCTGGTCGTAGTGGCTCAGCGTGAGCAGGGAGATCAGCCCGAACATGCAGACCAGCAGCAGTTCGAGCGGCCGCAGGGTGAGCGCGGCGATCGAGGGCACCACGACCATCAGGGGCGCGAGGTACCTGTCCCGGCCGGAGAGCAGGTCGGCGAAGGAGATCACGACGGTCGCCAGCAGCGCGGGCGAGGCCCGACGCCACCAGGGGAGGTCCTGGAGGTCGGTGGCGAGGATCGCGCGCTCCCGCCGGGCGGGCGGCAGGCCGCTGGCCCGCGGCGGCTGAGCAGGTCTGATCCGTGGCACCTATCGAACATATCGGACAGCGCCCGTCCCCGCGCCGGGCGGGTGGGACACGCCCCGAGCAGGGCCGATGAGAGCATTCCGTGATGCTACGAATACTCTCTGCTAGCAACGCAGGCCGAGAACCACCGGCACCACGAACCACAGGAACCACCCGGAGGCCCCGATGTCCAGCACCATCACCTACACCGTCAGCGGCATGAGCTGCGGCCACTGCGAGAAGTCGGTCTCGTCCGAGGTCTCCGGCATCCCCGGTGTCACCGATGTCGCCGCCGACGCGAAGGCCGGTACCGTGACGATCTCCTCCCAGAGCCCGGTCGACGACGCCGCCGTCCGGGCCGCCGTCGACGAGGCCGGGTACGAGCTGGTCGGCCGGGCGGCCTGAGCCCCACTGCGGGGGAGTGCGCACCGGGACGACCCGCGCCCCCGCGCGCACTCCCCCGCGCACTCCCCACAGCGCCAGAAGGAACAGACGAGCATGAGCACCACGACCCCGGCCACCACCCCCGAGACCCGGCGCGACAGCGTCGAGCTGTCCATCGGCGGCATGACCTGCGCGTCCTGTGCGGCCCGGATCGAGAAGAAGCTCAACCGCCTGGACGGCGTCACCGCCACGGTCAACTACGCCACCGAGAAGGCCCGCGTCGAGTACGGCCCCGAGGTGAGCGTCGCCGACCTGATCGCGACCGTCGAGAAGACCGGCTACACCGCCGAGCTGCCCCCGCCGCCCGCGCCGCTCGAAACACCCGAATCCAACGAGCCCGCACCGGCCGACCCGCTCCGCGAGCGCCTGCTGATCAGCGCCGCACTGACGGTCCCGGTCGTCCTGCTCTCGATGGTCCCCGCGCTCCAGTTCGACAACTGGCAGTGGCTGGCCTTCGCCCTGACCGGCCCGGTCGTCGTGTACGGCGGACTGCCGTTCCACCGGGCGGCCTGGACGAACCTCAAGCACGGCGCCGCGACCATGGACACCCTCGTCTCGCTCGGCACCCTGGCCGCCTTCGGCTGGTCGGTCTGGGCGCTCTTCCTCGGCCACGCCGGAATGACCGGGATGCGGCACGAGTTCTCGCTCACCGCCGCCGCCGGGGCCGCCTCCTCCGCCCTCTACCTGGAGACCGCGGCCGCCGTCACCACCCTGATCCTGCTCGGCCGCTGGCTGGAGGCCCGCTCCAAGCGCCGCGCCGGCGCCGCCCTGCACGCGCTCCTCGACCTCGGCGCGAAGGACGTCGCCGTGCTGCGGGAAGGCCGCGAGGTACGGCTGCCGGTCGCCGCGCTGGCTCCGGGCATGCGCTTCGTGGTCCGCCCCGGCGAGAAGATCGCCACCGACGGCACCGTGGTCGAGGGCAGCTCCGCCGTGGACGCCTCGATGCTCACCGGCGAGGCCGTCCCGGTCGAGGTCACCGTCGGCGACCAGGTCACCGGCGCGACCGTCAACGCCGGCGGCCGCCTGGTGGTCGAGGCGACCCGGGTCGGCGCCGACACCCGGCTCGCCCGGATGACCGAGCTCGTCGAGCAGGCGCAGAACGGCAAGGCCGCCGCCCAGCGCCTGGCCGACCGGATCTCGGCGGTCTTCGTCCCCGTGGTGATCCTGATCGCGCTGGGCACCCTGGTCGGCTGGCTGCTCACCAGCGGAAACCCCGCCGAGGCGTTCACCGCCGCCGTGGCCGTCCTGATCATCGCCTGCCCGTGTGCGCTGGGCCTGGCCACCCCGACCGCCCTGATGGTCGGCACCGGCCGGGGCGCCCAGCTGGGCATCCTGATCAAGGGGCCCGAGGTGCTGGAGACCACCCGCCGGGTCGACACCGTCGTCCTGGACAAGACCGGCACCGTGACGACCGGCCGGATGTCCCTGACCGCCGTGCACACCGCCGAGGGCGTCACCGAGGAGGAGGTGCTGCGGCTCGCCGGGGCGCTGGAGCACGCCTCCGAGCACCCGATCGCCGCCGCCGTCGCGAGCGCGGCCGCCGAACGCCTCGGCGAGCTGCCGCCGGTCGAGGGCTTCCGGACCGTCCCCGGCCGGGGCGTCCAGGGCACCGTGGACGGGCACACCGTGGTCGCCGGGCGCGAGCTGCTGCTCGCCGACCGGGCCCAGCACCTGCCGCCCGTCCTGGCGGCCGCCAGGGCCGCCGCCGAGGCCGCCGGGCGCACCGCCGTCTCCGTCGGCTGGGACGGCGCCGCCAGGGCCGTCCTGGTGGTCTCCGACACCGTCCGGCCGACCAGCGCCGAGGCCGTGGCGCAGCTGCGCGGGCTGGGCCTGAGGCCCGTCCTGCTGACCGGCGACAACCGTGCCGCGGCCGAGGCGGTCGCCGCCGAGGTCGGCATCGCCCCCGAGGACGTGATCGCCGAGGTCCTCCCGGAGGACAAGGTCGCCGCCGTCCGCCGGCTCCAGGCCGAGGGCCGCTCGGTGGCCATGGTCGGCGACGGGGTCAACGACGCCGCCGCCCTCGCGCAGGCCGATCTGGGGCTCGCCATGGGCACCGGCACCGACGCGGCCATCGAGGCGGGCGACCTGACCCTCGTCCGGGGCGACCTCCGCTCGGCGGCCGACGCCATCCGCCTCGCCCGGCGCACCCTCGCCACCATCAGGGGCAACCTCTTCTGGGCCTTCGCCTACAACGTCGCCGCCGTCCCGCTCGCCGCCGCAGGCCTCCTCAACCCGGTGGTGGCTGGGGCCGCGATGGCCTTCTCCTCGGTCTTCGTGGTCACCAACAGCCTCCGCCTGCGCAGCTTCGACGCATCCGCGTGATCCGCGCGATCCGGGTTATCCGGGTTATCCAGGCTATCCGCCGCGGGCGCTGTCAGCGTCCGAGCAGTTCCCCGCCGTTGCAGTGCAGGATCTCCCCGGTGATGAACCGCGCGTCGTCCGAGGCGAGGAAGTGCACCGCCCCCGCGACCTCCCCCGGCTCGCCGATCCGCCCCAGCAGCGTGCGGGCGGCCCGGCGCGAGACCTCCGCCTCGTCGAGCCGGGGCCCGAAGAACTCCGTCCCGGCGACCGTCCCGGGCGCGACGATGTTCGCGGTGATCCCGGAGGTCCCGAGCTGGGCGGCGAGGAAGTGGTTCCAGGCGTGCAGCGAGGCCTTGGCCGCGCCGTACGAGCCGGCGCCCCGCAGCGCCGCGATCGAGCTGACGGTGATCACCCGCCCGCTGCCGGGCGTCAGCCGGTCGCGGACCGACTCGGTGAGCAGCACCACCGTGAGCACGTTCCGCTCGAAGTCCCCGCGCCAGCGGGCCAGCACCGCGTGCGGCCCGGCGCCGATCACGGTCTCCCGGCTGCCCGCGTTGTTGACCAGGACGTCGATCCGCGCGGGGAGCGCGGGCAGTGCGCCCTCGACCGCGTCGGGGTCGGCGAGGTCGCAGACCAGCGGGGTGACGTTCGGGCCGAGCTCGGCGGCGGCCGTCTCCAGTACGGAGCGGCGGCGCCCGACGATGACCACCCGGTCACCGGCGTCGGCGAACCGGCGGGCCACCTCGTAGCCGATTCCGGTGCCGCCGCCGGTGACGACGACGTTCCTGGCTTCTTCCCTGGCCATCTGCGCGCTCCCTCCCCGCCCGGCCGCCGTCGCCGAGAGTGCGGGCGGTCCGTACCGGAATGACACGATTCCTATCACGCAGGGTTGCCAACACTGCGGGGAGGGTGATGTAGTCGCCCGACGGCGGTGTGCTATGAGGGAGGCACCGCCTGCACACGGAGCGTGGCGAGAGCCAACTCACACCCCTCAGGCGTAACTTTGCGACCCTGGTTACGTCTTACCTTTTGTAGTGCGGCAGCTTTCGGTGAGCGGCGGCGTGTTGAACGGCAGCACGCCCGTGCGCGACCATCGCTGGCGACGACGGGGCTCCGGCGGGCCCCGTGAACGGTTGCCGACCGGTTCGGCAGCCTTCGCGCACGACGCCGGGGGTGGCGGGTCGGGAACGCTTTGAGCGGCCGTTCCCTCCCCGGTACCACCCCCGGGCGTCGTGCGCCGACACTCGACCGGCCCACGGCCCCGCCAGGGGCCGGCGGGAGCGCGACAGAAGCACGACAGGGCCCGACTGCCTAGGCAGTCGGGCCCTGTCGCGTCAGTGCGGGTGGCGTCAGCGGTCGCCGAGCTCCACGTAGTCGCGGATCGCGACACCGGTGTAGATCTGGCGCGGACGGCCGATGCGGCTGCCCGGGTCGTTGATCATCTCGTGCCAGTGGGCGATCCAGCCCGGCAGCCGGCCCAGGGCGAACAGCACGGTGAACATGCTGGTCGGGAAGCCCATGGCGCGGTAGATCAGGCCGGTGTAGAAGTCCACGTTCGGGTAGAGCTTGCGCGAGACGAAGAAGTCGTCGTTGAGCGCGTGCTCCTCGAGCTTGAGCGCGATCTCCAGCAGCTCGTCGGACTTGCCGAGCTGGCTGAGCACCTCGTGCGCCAGGATCTTGACCTGGGCGGCACGCGGGTCGAAGGCCTTGTAGACGCGGTGACCGAAGCCCATGAGCTTCACGCCGTCCTCGCGGTTCTTGACCTTCGTGATGAAGGAGTCGACGTCGCCGCCGTCCTTCTGGATCTGCTCCAGCATCTCCAGCACGGCCTGGTTGGCGCCGCCGTGCAGCGGGCCCCAGAGCGCCGAGATGCCGGCCGAGATCGAGGCGAACTGGTTCGCGTGGCTGGAGCCGACCAGACGCACGGTGGAGGTCGAGCAGTTCTGCTCGTGGTCCGCGTGCAGGATCAGCAGCTTGTCGAGCGCGTTGACGACCACCGGGTTGAGCTCGTAGTCCTCGGCCGGGACGGCGAAGGTCATCCGGAGGAAGTTCTCGACGTAGCTCAGGTCGTTACGCGGGTAGACGAACGGCTGGCCGATCGACTTCTTGTACGCGTAGGCCGCGATCGTCGGCAGCTTGGCCAGCAGCCGGACGGTCGACAGGTGGCGCTGGGCGGCGTCGAACGGGTTGTGGCTGTCCTGGTAGAAGGTCGACAGCGCGCCGACCACGGAGGACAGCATCGCCATCGGGTGAGCATCCCGGGGGAAGCCCTGGTAGAAGCGCTTGACGTCCTCGTGCAGCAGCGTGTGCTGGGTGATCTCGGCGTTGAAGGCCTGGAGCTGGTCGCCCGTCGGCAGTTCGCCGTTGATCAGGAGGTACGCGGTCTCGATGAAGCCGCCCTGCTCGGCCAGCTGCTCGATCGGGTAACCGCGGTAGCGCAGGATGCCGTTGTCACCGTCCACGAAGGTGATCGCGGACTTGTAGGCAGCGGTGTTGCCGAAGCCGTTGTCCAGGGTGACCAGGCCGGTCTGCGGGAGCAGCTTCGAGATGTCGAAGCCGGCGTTGCCCGCAGTGCTCTCGACGACGGGGTACTCGTACTCGCCGTCCTGGTACCGCAGTACTACCGAGTTGTCGCTCACGTCTTCCTCACCGACGAAATGAAGTCCTCTGCCAAGGTGCCCTGACTGTCTCTACGATCCCCCATCCGAGGGACAGCCGCGCACCCGGGGTGGCGGCCGAAAGGGCCCCGCCCAACAAAAGCTTGCGCCGCAGCCGGTACGAACCGGACAAGATCGGCGCGAGACTAGGCTCCGCCCTAAATCTCTTCACGTCAAGACAACCCCCGCCCACCGACCCCATTGGACAATCATCCAGTCGAGAGCCGATGATCAAGTGCAGAATGCCTCCGACCTGCACTGACCGCCCGAACAGCCTGGGCGATCGCTCTCCGTGACCCCACCAGCACCACCAGTTGCTTCGCCCTCGTCACGGCCGTGTAGAGCAGGTTCCGCTGCAACATCGTCCACGCCGACGTGGTGACGGGAATCACCACCGCCGGGTACTCACTGCCCTGCGAACGGTGGATCGTGACTGCGTACGCGTGCGCCAGCTCGTCCAGCTCGTCGAAGTCGTACGGCACCTCCTCGTCCTCGTCGGTCCGGACGGTCAGCCGCTGCTCCTCCACGCTGAGTGACGTCACCACACCGACCGTGCCGTTGAAGACCCCGTTCTGCCCCTTCTCGTAGTTGTTGCGGATCTGCGTGACCTTGTCACCTACCCGGAAGGTCCGGCCGCCGAAGCGCCGCTCGGGCAACCCCTCCCGCCCCGGAGTGACAGCCGCCTGCAACAGAGTGTTCAGATTGCCCGCCCCCGCCGGGCCCCGGTGCATCGGCGCCAGCACCTGCACGTCCCGGCGCGGGTCCAACCCGAACCTCTGCGGGATGCGGCGCGCCACCACGTCCACCGTCAGGCCCGCCGCCCGCTCGGTGTCCTCCTCCGCGAACAGGAAGAAGTCCGCCAACCCGTCCGTGACCGGCGGCAGCCCCTCGTTGATCCGGTGCGCGTTCGTCACCACCCCCGACTGCTGCGCCTGCCGGAAGATCCGCGTCAGCCGCACCGACGGGACGGGCCCGCCCTCCGCCAACATGTCCCGCAGCACCTCGCCCGCCCCGACCGAGGGCAGCTGGTCCACATCCCCCACGAAGAGCAGGTGCGCCCCCGGCGCGACGGCCTTCACCAACTTGTTCGCCAGGATCAGATCCAGCATCGACGCCTCGTCGACCACCACCAGATCCGCGTCCAACGGCCGGTCCCGGTCGTACGCCGCCTCACCACCCGGCCGCAGCTCCAACAGCCGGTGCACGGTCGACGCCTCCGCGCCCGTCAGCTCCGCCAACCGCTTCGCCGCCCGGCCCGTCGGCGCCGCCAGCACCACCTTCGCCTTCTTGGCGAGCGCCAGCGTCACGATCGACTTCACCGTGAACGACTTCCCGCACCCCGGCCCGCCCGTCAGCACCGCCACCTTCTCGGTCAGCGCGAGGCGCACCGACTCCCGCTGCTCCGGCGCGAGTTCGGCTCCCGTGCGCTTCGCCAGCCACCCCAGCGCAGCCGGCCAGTCCACCCCCTGGAAGCCCGCCATCCGGTCCGTCTCGGACCGCAGCAGCCGCAACAGCTGATTCGCCAGCGAGATCTCCGCCCGGTGGAACGGCACCAGGTACACCGCCGTGATCGGCTCCCCCGCCTCCCCCGGCACGCTCTCCCGCACGACCCCCTCCTCCACCACCAGCGCGGCCAGGCAGTCGATGACCAGCCCGACATCGACCTGGAGCAGCTTCACCCCGTCCGAGATCAACCGCTCCTCTGGCAGGAAGCAGTGCCCCTGGTCGCTGCTCTGCGACAGCGCGTACTGCAAGCCCGCCTTCACCCGCTCCGGGCTGTCGTGCGGGATGCCCACCGCCTGCGCGATCCGGTCCGCCGTCAGGAAGCCGATGCCCCAGACGTCCGAAGCCAGCCGGTACGGCTCGTTCTTCACCACCCCGATCGAACTCTCGCCGTACTTCTTGAAGATCCGCACCGCCAGCGAGGTAGAAACCCCGACCCCCTGGAGGAAGACCATCACCTCCTTGATGGACTTCTGCTCCTCCCAGGCCGCCGCGATCATCTTCGTCCGCTTCGGCCCGAGCCCCGGCACCTCGATCAGCCGCTTCGGCTCCTGCTCGATCACGTCCAACGTGTCGACCCCGAACTGCTCCACGATCCGCTCCGCGAACCGCGGCCCGATCCCCTTGATCAGCCCCGACCCCAGATACCGCTGAATGCCCTGCACCGTCGCCGGCAGCACCGTCGTGTAGTTCTCCACCACGAACTGCTTGCCGTACTGCGGATGCGACCCCCACCGCCCGTGCAGCCGCAGCGACTCCCCCGGCTGCGCACCGAGCAGCGCCCCGACCACCGTCAGCAGGTCGTTCGCCCCACGCCCGGTATCGACCCGCGCGACGGTGTACCCGGTCTCCTCGTTGGCGTACGTGATCCGCTCCAGCACGCCCTCCACCTGGGCCAGCTGGCGCGGCACCTGCTCCTTGCCCTGCCCAGGCCGCTGCTGCGTGTCCACGAGGCCCCTCTCCCTACCGGTGACCGCCCGCTACGCACCGTACCGCCCCGCGCCGACATCCCCGCCCGCCGGGCGCTGCGGTTGTCCCCCTCCCCAGCAGGGACGACGATGCCAGAGGGGGGTTCGAATCACGCCCGCCCTCCCGGGCGCCCCCGAAGGAGCACCATGCTCACCACCGATTTCGTCCCCGGCTCCCCCAACTGGCTGGACCTCGGCAGCCCCGACCTCTCCGGCTCCACCACCTTCTACAGCGCCCTCTTCGGCTGGACCTTCCTCTCCGCAGGCCCGGAGGCGGGCGGCTACGGCTTCTTCCAGCACGAGGGCCGGACAGTCGCCGCCCTCGGCCCCCTCAACGCAGAGGGCGCCAAGCCCGCCTGGACCCTCTACTTCGCCGCCACCGACGCCGACTCCGTCACCGCCCACGTCCAACGGGCAGGCGGCACCGTGCGCTTCCCGCCCATGGACGTCTTCGCCGAAGGCCGACTGGCCGGCTTCACCGACCCGACGGGCGCGGAGTTCGCCGTCTGGCAGCCCGGCAACACCCTCGGCCTCGACACCGTCACCACCCCCGGCAGCCTCTGCTGGACGGAGCTCTACACCTCCGACCCGACCGCCGCCAAGGCCTTCTACCGCGAGCTGTTCGGCTGGCAGGAGCAGGACGTCCCGTTCGGCGACAGCACCTACACCGTGCTCACCCCCGCCACCGGCGGCACCGACGACGGCCAGGGCGGCATCATGCAGCTCGCCCCCGCCCAGAGCGCCAGCGGAATCGCCCCCCACTGGCTCCCGTACTTCGAAGTCCCCGACACCGACGCGGTCATCGCCACCGCCCAGGCCCACGGCGGCGCCGTACGCCTCCCCGCCACCGAGGCCCACGGAGTCGGCCGCTTCGCCCAACTCACCGACCCGCACGGCGCCGTCTTCGCCGTCATCACCAGCGCCGCACCCGGCGAGTGACGCACCCGCACCCCTCGCCCAAGGCCACGTCGCCTAGGGTCACGATCATGACCGACCTGACCTTCCGCCCAGCCGTCCGCGAGGACCTCCCCGCGATCGTCGCCATGCTCGCCGACGACCCGCTCGGAGCCACCCGCGAATCCCCCGACGACCTGACCCCGTACGAGACCGCCTTCGCCCGCCTCGCCGGCGACCCCCAGCAGTACGTGACCGTCGCCGAGCGCCACGGCCGCGTCGTCGGCACCCTCCAGCTCACCGTCATCCCCGGCCTCTCCCGCCGAGGCTCCACCCGCACCATCATCGAAGGTGTCCGGATCGACGCGAGCGAACGCGGCAGCGGCCTCGGCACCCAACTCATCGAATGGGCCGTCAACACCTCCCGCGACCTCGGTGCCGACCTCGTCCAGCTCACCTCGGACGCCACCCGCACCGACGCACACCGCTTCTACGAGCGGCTCGGCTTCACCGCCTCGCACCTCGGCTTCAAGCTGGCACTGTCCTGAGGAAACCGCTCCGGAAGTGGGTCCAGAAATGGATCCGGAAATGCGAAAGGCCCCCATCCGTTCCCGGATGGGGGCCTTTCGTGAATGATTGTTCGGCGGCGTCCTACTCTCCCACAGGGTCCCCCCTGCAGTACCATCGGCGCTTTGAGGCTTAGCTTCCGGGTTCGGAATGTAACCGGGCGTTTCCCTCACGCTATGACCACCGAAACACTATGAAACCAGACGACCGCACCACCCTTGACCTACGGTGTGGGGTCGTTGTTTCAGAACAACACAGTGGACGCGAGCAACTGAGGACAAGCCCTCGGCCTATTAGTACCGGTCAGCTCCACCCCTTACAGGGCTTCCACATCCGGCCTATCAACCCAGTCGTCTACTGGGAGCCTTACCCTCTCAAGGAGGTGGGAACATTCATCTCGAAGCAGGCTTCCCGCTTAGATGCTTTCAGCGGTTATCCCTCCCGAACGTAGCCAACCAGCCATGCCCTTGGCAGGACAACTGGCACACCAGAGGTTCGTCCGTCCCGGTCCTCTCGTACTAGGGACAGCCCTTCTCAATATTCCTACGCGCACAGCGGATAGGGACCGAACTGTCTCACGACGTTCTAAACCCAGCTCGCGTACCGCTTTAATGGGCGAACAGCCCAACCCTTGGGACCTACTCCAGCCCCAGGATGCGACGAGCCGACATCGAGGTGCCAAACCATCCCGTCGATATGGACTCTTGGGGAAGATCAGCCTGTTATCCCCGGGGTACCTTTTATCCGTTGAGCGACGGCGCTTCCACAAGCCACCGCCGGATCACTAGTCCCTGCTTTCGCACCTGCTCGACCCGTCGGTCTCACAGTCAAGCTCCCTTGTGCACTTACACTCAACACCTGATTGCCAACCAGGCTGAGGGAACCTTTGGGCGCCTCCGTTACTCTTTAGGAGGCAACCGCCCCAGTTAAACTACCCACCAGACACTGTCCCTGATCCGGATCACGGACCCAGGTTAGACATCCAGCACGACCAGAGTGGTATTTCAACGACGACTCCACAACAACTGGCGTTGCTGCTTCAAAGTCTCCCACCTATCCTACACAAGCCGAACCGAACACCAATATCAAGCTATAGTAAAGGTCCCGGGGTCTTTCCGTCCTGCTGCGCGAAACGAGCATCTTTACTCGTAATGCAATTTCACCGGGCCTATGGTTGAGACAGTCGAGAAGTCGTTACGCCATTCGTGCAGGTCGGAACTTACCCGACAAGGAATTTCGCTACCTTAGGATGGTTATAGTTACCACCGCCGTTTACTGGCGCTTAAGTTCTCAGCTTCGCCACACCGAAATGTGACTAACCGGTCCCCTTAACGTTCCAGCACCGGGCAGGCGTCAGTCCGTATACATCGCCTTACGGCTTCGCACGGACCTGTGTTTTTAGTAAACAGTCGCTTCTCGCTGGTCTCTGCGGCCGGCCCCAGCTCACCGAGTAAATCGGATCACCAGTTCCGGCCCCCCTTCTCCCGAAGTTACGGGGGCATTTTGCCGAGTTCCTTAACCATAGTTCACCCGAACGCCTCGGTATTCTCTACCTGACCACCTGAGTCGGTTTGGGGTACGGGCCGCCATGAAACTCGCTAGAGGCTTTTCTCGACAGCATAGGATCATCCACTTCACCACAATCGGCTCGGCATCAGGTCTCAGCCTTAATGAGTGACGGATTTGCCTATCACTCGGCCTACACCCTTACCCCGGGACAACCACCGCCCGGGTTGGACTACCTTCCTGCGTCACCCCATCGCTCACCTACTACCCTGTTGGGTCAGCGGCTCCACCACGTCCCATTGTCCGAAGACTCCGGGCCGGCTTCACGGCTTTAGCATTCAGAGGTTCGACGTTGGCGCTTCAAAGCGGGTACGGGAATATCAACCCGTTGTCCATCGACTACGCCTGTCGGCCTCGCCTTAGGTCCCGACTTACCCTGGGCAGATCAGCTTGACCCAGGAACCCTTGGTCAATCGGCGCAAGAGTTTCCCACTCTTGTATCGCTACTCATGCCTGCATTCTCACTCGTGAACCGTCCACAACTGGATTCCTCCGCTGCTTCACCCGGCACACGACGCTCCCCTACCCATCACAGCCCCCGTTGGGGGTATTGCTGCAATGACACGACTTCGGTGGTGTGCTTGAGCCCCGCTACATTGTCGGCGCGGAATCACTTGACCAGTGAGCTATTACGCACTCTTTCAAGGATGGCTGCTTCTAAGCCAACCTCCTGGTTGTCTCTGCGACTCCACATCCTTTCCCACTTAGCACACGCTTAGGGACCTTAGTCGGTGTTCTGGGCTGTTTCCCTCTCGACCATGGAGCTTATCCCCCACAGTCTCACTGCCACGCTCTCACTTACCGGCATTCGGAGTTTGGCTAAGGTCAGTAACCCGTTGAGGCCCATCGCCTATCCAGTGCTCTACCTCCGGCAAGAAACACGTGACGCTGCACCTAAATGCATTTCGGGGAGAACCAGCTATCACGGAGTTTGATTGGCCTTTCACCCCTAACCACAGGTCATCCCCCAGGTTTTCAACCCTGGTGGGTTCGGTCCTCCACACGGTCTTACCCGCGCTTCAACCTGCCCATGGCTAGATCACTCCGCTTCGGGTCTTGGGCGTGCAACTCACTCGCCCTATTCGGACTCGCTTTCGCTACGGCTACCCCACACGGGTTAACCTCGCTACACACCGCAAACTCGCAGGCTCATTCTTCAAAAGGCACGCAGTCACGAGACAGATGGGCAAGCCCACTGTCCGACGCTCCCACGGCTTGTAGGCACACGGTTTCAGGTACTATTTCACTCCGCTCCCGCGGTACTTTTCACCATTCCCTCACGGTACTATCCGCTATCGGTCACTAGGGAATATTTAGGCTTAGCGGGTGGTCCCGCCAGATTCACACGGGATTTCTCGGGCCCCGTGCTACTTGGGAGAAGCTCAAGCAAGCCGTACAGATTTCGTCTACGGGGGTCTTACCCTCTACGCCGGACCTTTCGCATGTCCTTCGACTACCCATACGGTTTCTGACTCGCCGACCGGCCGGCAGACCGATCAAGAACTTTCCCACGACCCCGCACTGGCAACCCCTGCCGGGTATCACACCAGAACGGTTTAGCCTCATCCGGTTTCGCTCGCCACTACTCCCGGAATCACGGTTGTTTTCTCTTCCTGAGGGTACTGAGATGTTTCACTTCCCCTCGTTCCCTCCACACACCCTATGTGTTCAGGTGCGGGTGACAGCCCATGACGACTGCCGGGTTCCCCCATTCGGAAACCCCCGGATCAAAGCCTGGTTGACGGCTCCCCGGGGACTATCGCGGCCTCCCACGTCCTTCATCGGTTCCTAGTGCCAAGGCATCCACCGTGCGCCCTTAAAAACTTGGCCACAGATGCTCGCGTCCACTGTGCAGTTCTCAAACAACGACCAGTCACCCACCCTCAGACCCTCAACTGAGGACCCTCGAGTAGGACCGGCATCTCTGAAGCAACAACCACCGAAGTGGCCGTTCCCTCAGGACCCAACAACGTGCCCGACACACCCGACCGATAACCCGCCTTCCACGCCCCGAAGGACAGTACTAACGGAACCAACCGTGTGTGCCGAATAGTCAACGTTCCACCCATGAGCAACCGTGCGAGACATTCGCTCGCATCCGGCTATGTGCTCCTTAGAAAGGAGGTGATCCAGCCGCACCTTCCGGTACGGCTACCTTGTTACGACTTCGTCCCAATCGCTGGTCCCACCTTCGACGGCTCCCTCCCAAGGGTTAGGCCACCGGCTTCGGGTGTTACCGACTTTCGTGACGTGACGGGCGGTGTGTACAAGGCCCGGGAACGTATTCACCGCAGCATGCTGATCTGCGATTACTAGCAACTCCAACTTCATGGGGTCGAGTTGCAGACCCCAATCCGAACTGAGGCCGGCTTTTTGGGATTCGCTCCGCCTCGCGGCATCGCAGCCCTTTGTACCGACCATTGTAGCACGTGTGCAGCCCAAGACATAAGGGGCATGATGATTTGACGTCGTCCCCACCTTCCTCCGAGTTGACCCCGGCAGTCTCCTGTGAGTCCCCATCACCCCGAAAGGCATGCTGGCAACACAGAACAAGGGTTGCGCTCGTTGCGGGACTTAACCCAACATCTCACGACACGAGCTGACGACAACCATGCACCACCTGTATACCGACCACAAGGGGGCGACCATCTCTGGCCGTTTCCGGTATATGTCAAGCCTTGGTAAGGTTCTTCGCGTTGCGTCGAATTAAGCCACATGCTCCGCTGCTTGTGCGGGCCCCCGTCAATTCCTTTGAGTTTTAGCCTTGCGGCCGTACTCCCCAGGCGGGGAACTTAATGCGTTAGCTGCGGCACCGACGACGTGGAATGTCGCCAACACCTAGTTCCCACCGTTTACGGCGTGGACTACCAGGGTATCTAATCCTGTTCGCTCCCCACGCTTTCGCTCCTCAGCGTCAGTAATGGCCCAGAGATCCGCCTTCGCCACCGGTGTTCCTCCTGATATCTGCGCATTTCACCGCTACACCAGGAATTCCGATCTCCCCTACCACACTCTAGCCTGCCCGTATCGAATGCAGACCCGAGGTTAAGCCTCGGGCTTTCACATCCGACGTGACAAGCCGCCTACGAGCTCTTTACGCCCAATAATTCCGGACAACGCTCGCACCCTACGTATTACCGCGGCTGCTGGCACGTAGTTAGCCGGTGCTTCTTCTGCAGGTACCGTCACTTGCGCTTCTTCCCTGCTGAAAGAGGTTTACGACCCGAAGGCCTTCATCCCTCACGCGGCGTCGCTGCATCAGGCTTTCGCCCATTGTGCAATATTCCCCACTGCTGCCTCCCGTAGGAGTCTGGGCCGTGTCTCAGTCCCAGTGTGGCCGGTCGCCCTCTCAGGCCGGCTACCCGTCGTCGCCTTGGTAGGCCATTACCCCACCAACAAGCTGATAGGCCGCGGGATCATCCTGCACCGCCGGAGCTTTCCACCAACCCCCATGCGGAGGAAGGTCATATCCGGTATTAGACCTCGTTTCCAAGGCTTGTCCCAGAGTGCAGGGCAGATTTCCCACGTGTTACTCACCCGTTCGCCACTAATCCACCCGAAGGCTTCATCGTTCGACTTGCATGTGTTAAGCACGCCGCCAGCGTTCGTCCTGAGCCAGGATCAAACTCTCCGTGAATGTTTTCCGGATATCCGGTAGCACTCGCGTTGAGCGGCACGACGACCACCGGAATAGATGGCCCCGTGCACTGCGTCCTCGCTGTGTTTTGTTACTAAAGGAATCTCCAACCCGGAACGCCGAAACGATCCAGGCCGGGGATGTCAACATATCTGGCGTTGACTTTTGGCACGCTGTTGAGTTCTCAAGGAACGGACGCTTCCTTCAAGCCGCTCTCGCAAGCTCTCCGGGCGCTTCGTTCTTTCGTGTTTCAAGCTTATCAGACGTTTTCCGCTCCGTTTTCCGGAGTTTCACTCACCTGACCGGCTTTTCTTCGCCCCTCTCGGTGCGACTCCGGAACTGTATGGGGAACGGCCCCCCACAAGCAAATCGCCCCCCGCCGGGCTTCCGGGCGGGGGGCGAGCTGCGGACGATCAGTGGCTGATCAGTGGACCTCGGTGATCTCCGGGCCACGGGCGTACGGGTCGAGGGAGGCCCCGGCGAAGCGGGAACCCTCGGCGTCAGTGACGCTGCCGTCGGCCACCATCTGCGCGTCCTCGGGGAGCTTGAGGACGATCGGGTCGCGGGGAGCCATCGGGGTCTCGCCGCGGACCACGACGGTCTGGCGGAAGACCTGCTCGAGGATGCCTGCCATCTCGGGCTGCACGGCGGCCTGGCCGGAGATCACGCCGCGCAGGAACCAGCGCGGGCCGTCGCAGCCGACGAAGCGGACCAGCTGGACGCCCTGAGTGCCGTCCGGCAGCTGCACGGGGACCTGGGCCCGGAGGTGCCAGCCCAGCGGGCCTTCCTCCTCGTCGATGCGGCCGCCCTGCTGGCTGATGCCGGTCGCGATCTCGTCGCGGACCTCGCCCCAGATGCCCTCGGACTTGGGGGCGGCGAAGGCCTGGAGCTGGATCGCGCTGTTGCCGAGTACCAGGGTGGCGGCCACGATCGCGTCGCCGGCCACCTCGACCCTCAGCTCCATGCCCTCCACACCCGGGACGAGGAGACCCCCGAGGTCCACTCGGCCCTCTTCCGGGTTCTCCAGCTCGGAGATGTCCCAAGGACCTTCCGGGCGGGGGGCCGGCGGGAGGCCGACGCGGTCTGCCGGGTCCTGGTCTGTCTGGCTCTCGCCCTCGGTACCGGCGGAACCCTCGACGTCATCGGCCGTCTCGTCGGCGCTGATGGCGTCGTCGGCGAGCTGCTCGACAGCATCCTCGCTCTTCTTGCGACGACTGAACACGGTCACTGTCCTTCCCGGTCCAAGACCGATCCAAGACCGAAGCGAATACCTGCTCGGCTTACTGCGAGGTCGCGGGCATGCTAAACCGCCGCGTGGCCGCCGGTCGACCCGAAGCCGCCTTCGGCACGGGCCGAACCGGGCAACTCGGCCACCTCGTGGAACCGTGCCTTCTCGACCTGCTGGATCACCAGCTGGGCGATTCGGTCCCCCCGGCGGAAGCTGACCCCCTCGCGAGGGTCCAGATTGACGACGATCACCTTGATCTCACCACGGTACCCGGCATCGACCGTACCCGGGGCGTTCACCAGTGCAACTCCGCAACGAGCTGCGAGTCCCGAACGCGGGTGCACGAAGGCCGCGTAGCCGTCCGGGAGGGCGATGCTGATGCCGGTGGGGAGCAGCACCCGCTCGCCGGGGGCGAGTTCGGCGTCGACGGTGGTGCGCAGGTCCGCTCCGGCGTCGCCGGGGTGCTCGTACGAGGGAAGCGGGATCTCGGAGTCGATCCGGCGGATCAGGATGTCGACGGGCTGGCGGGCGGTGCTGCTCACGGGTTCACCTCAAAGGCTCGGGCGCGTTCGAAAAGGTCGCGGTCGTCGATGGCCTTCTTGATGTCCTCGGGACGACCGTGCGTGGTGAAGTGTTCCAGCTTCACCTGGATGAAGAGTCCCTGAGCCCTGACTGCGACCGGCCCGTCCGGACCGCCGATCCTGCCCTCGGCGGCGCTGTAGATCTTGCGTCCGTGCACTCCGGTGATCCAGGCCCGCAGGTGGAGGACGGAGTCGACCGGGACGGGGCAGAGGAAGTCCGTCTCGATGCGGCCGGTCACGGCGGGGGCGTGGAGCAGCCAGTTCAGGCTTCCGAGGGTCTCGTCGAGGGCGGTGACGAGCAGGCCGCCGTGGGCCAGGCCGGGGCCGCCCTGGTGGCTGGGCCGCACGGTGAACTCGGCGGTGAGGTCGAGCCCCTCCCCGGCCACCACGGTCAGCTGGAGGCCCTGGGGGTGCTGCGGGCCGCAGCCGAAGCACTGGTCGTAGTGCGAGCCGAGCAGCGAGCCGGGGGCCGGGGCCTGGGGGGCTCGGGGCGGCAGGACGGCGTCGGCCGGGGGCGTGGTCGGCGTGAGGGCGACGGCGCGGGGGGCAGGCTCGTCCGGGCGCTGCGGCGCAGCTGAGGTGGGGGCTGGTCGGTTCACAGGCGCGACCCTACCGTCCGGTAGCAAGGCCCGGCCGGGGGTGGGCGCGGGGGCCGGGGGCGAAGCGCCCAGAATGGGGGCATGTACGACGAACGTCTTACCGTCCCCCGTTCCTGGTGGCTGCTCGCGATCGGCCTCGGCCTCTCGTTGGCGCTGGTCCTGCTGCGTTTCTCCCCGGTGGCCGCTCTGGTCGGGCTGGTGGTCGGCTGTGCGGCCGGCGCGGCCGCGCTGAGCAGTTACGGCTCGGCGCGCATCCGGGTGGTGCAGGGCTCGCTGGTCGCCGGGAAGGCCCGTATCCCGGTGAACGTGCTGGGTGTGCCGCAGCCGCTGGCGCCCGCCGAGGCGGTGGCCTGGCGGTCCGTGAAGGCGGATCCGCGGGCCTTCATGCTGCTGCGGAGCTACGTGCCGACCGCGCTGCGGGTCGAGATCACCGACCCGCACGACCCGACGCCGTACGTCTACCTGTCGACCCGCTCGCCGCAGCGGCTGGCGGATGCGCTGCGGGCGGCCCAGAAGCCGGGGGCGTGAGGGCGCCCGAGCCCGGACATGGAGGAGGGACGGCTCCGCAGTTGCGGTGCCGTCCCTGTACTCCGGTGTGACGCCCTACCTCTCGCAGGGTTCGCCTGCTGGTGCGGCCGCGGGTGCGACCGCCGGTACTGCCTTCGGGCTCGTTGGGGCGGGCCCGACGGGGCGGTGTACCGGGCCGACGGATGGCCGTCGGACCCGGGCCATGGCCGCCGACTGCTCAGGCGCCGCAGTCCCGGCAGATGGGCTGGCCGTCCTTCTCGCTGTAGAGCTGGCTGCGGTGGTGCACGAGGAAGCAGCTCATGCAGGTGAACTCGTCGGCCTGCCGGGGCAGGACCCGGACCGAGAGCTCCTCGTTCGAGAGGTCGGCGCCCGGAAGCTCCATGCCCTCGGCGCCGTCGAAGTCCTCCGAGTCGACGGAACCGCTGCCCTTCTCGTTCCGCCTAGCCTTCAGCTCCTCGATGCTGTCCTCGTTGAGGTCGTCATCGGTCTTGCGTGGGGTGTCGTAGTCCGTTGCCATTTTTCGCTCTCCCCCTTTGGGTGTGTGCGGGTATCTCCAGCGCACGTAACGCATGGGGGGCCGGTCTTGTGCCCGACCCGAGGCGGAGATTTTGCCTTACTTCAAGCCCTGTTACTCAATCGACACCCTGTGGAGGGTCCATCGGGGTGGTCGAATGTGGCTCGAACGGGCTCACCGAGAGCTGCCGAGCAGGGCTCCGGGAGCCTACCCGATCGCTACCGGTGGTGACCGGAGGCTCGCCGGATGATCCGGAACGGCCTTCCGGGCCAAGGGTGTTGACAGATCGTCGAGAACGATTCCACTCGGCGGCCCGGTCACGACCGGCTACGTACCCCCGGAAAGCCGTGATCACCCTACGGGGTCATCCGAACGTGTCGCGCGACGAAGTGTGACCTTGGTCACATCGTGGACTTTTCGGGCGAAATCCAAGAAATCCATCACCTCCGACACGGCGCCCGGACGTCACGCCCGAGCGGCTGCGGCGGCCCTCCGGGCGAGCAGCGCGGCCTGCCGCTCGTCGAACTTCGACGCCTGCGCGTCGAGGCCGGCGAGGAACATGCCGAGCTCGTCCTGGGCCCGCTGACCCTCCGGCCCGAGGCCGCGGATCTCCATCACCTTGAGGTGGCGCAGCACGGGCTGCAGCACGTCGTCGTGGTGGATGCGCAGGTTGTAGACGCCGCCGATCGCGAGCTGGGCCGCCGATCGCTCGAAACCGGGCATGCCGTGGCCGGGCATCCGGAAGTCGATCACCACGTCGGCGACGGCCCGCATGGCCTGGTCGGGGGCGATCTCCAGGGCAGCCTTCAGCAGGTTGCGGTAGAAGACCATGTGCAGGTTCTCGTCGTTGGCGATCTTCGCCAGCAGCTGGTCGCACAGCGGGTCGCCGGAGAAGTGGCCGGTGTTGCGGTGCGAGATGCGGGTGGCGAGCTCCTGGAAGGCCACGTACGCGACCGAGTGCAGCATGCTGTGCGAGTTGTCCGACTCGAAACCCTCCGCCATGTGCGTCATCCGTGCCCGCTCCAGCTCCGTCGGGTCGACGGCGCGGGTGGTCAGCAGGTAGTCCCGGATCGCTATGCCGTGGCGGCCCTCCTCGGCCGTCCAGCGGTGCACCCAGGTGCCCCACGCGCCCTCGCGGCCGAACATGGTCGCGATCTCGTGGTGGTAGCTGGGGAGGTTGTCCTCGGTGAGCAGGTTGACCACCAGGGCGATCCGGCCGAGCGGGGTGACCTTGGACTGGTCCTTCTCCCAGGCCACGCCGCCGAGCACGCCGTCGAAGTCCTGACCCTGGCTCCATGGCACGAACTCGTGCGGCATCCACTCCTTGGCGACCTTCAGGTGGCGGTTGAGCTCGGTCTCCACCACCTCCTCGAGCGCCATGATCAGGCGGGCGTCGGTCCAGGCGGGGGAAGCGGTGCGCTGCACGGGTGCGATGGTCACGGCTGGTGCTCCTGAGGCGGGCAGAGACGGGTGGGACGCACAGAGGGCCGGGCTCGAGCCGGGCTGATGCGACTCACTTACGGCTGCGTAGGTTACGTAACCGTAAGTTGTTCTGGCGGGAAATGACAAGCCGCCCCAGCCAGCGCTTATGTCGACTTGACACGTGTGGCGGGGGCGGCGAGTGGGTACCGGCATCGTCCGCATCCGGAGGGTCACCAGGAGTCGGGTAGGAAGCGGGGCGGGAGCCGGGAGGAGCCGGGAGGTCCGGAGGGCGCAGGATCGCGCTCACCGGCCCGGCAGCGGCGTCAGGCTCCCGGAATGCGCACCCGGAGCGTGAGGCCGCCTCCGGCGCGCGGAGTGGCCTCGATGACACCGTCGTGCGCCCGGACCACCGAGCGGACGATGGAGAGACCGAGCCCGACGCCCTTGTCGCTGCGCGTCCGGTCGGCGCCCTTGACCCGGCGGAACGGCTCGAAGATGTGCTCCAGCTCGTAACCCGGCACCACCGGGCCGGTGTTGCTGACGACGAGCTCACCTCCGCCGCCCGGGGCGGGGGCGGTGGTGATCTCCACCCAGCCGCCGGGGGTGTTGTACCGGACGGCGTTCTGCAGCAGGTTCAGCGCGATCCGCTCCAGCAGGATGCCGTTGCCGGAGACCGTCGCGGCGTGCAGCTCGGAGCGCAGCTCGACCTCCCGGCCGGCGCCCTCCGGGCGGACCTGCTCCAGCGCCCGCAGGGCGACCTCGGAGAGCTCGACCGGGCGGCGGTCGGTCAGCTCGTTGTCGCTGCGGGCGAGCAGCAGCAGGCCCTCGACCAGCTGCTCGCTGCGCTCGTTGGTGGCCAGCAGGGTCTTGCCGAGCTGCTGGAGGTCGGCCGAGGTCTCCGGGTCGGAGAGCTGCACCTCCAGCAGGGTGCGGTTGATCGCCAGGGGCGTCCGGAGCTCGTGCGAGGCGTTGGAGACGAAGCGGCGCTGAGAGTCGAACGAGCGGTCCAGGCGGTCGAGCATGTCGTCGAAGGTGTCGGCGAGCTCCTTGAGCTCGTCGTCCGGGCCCTCCATCTCGATCCGGCGGTGCAGGTCGGAGCTGGCGACCTCGCGGGCGGTCCGGGTGATCCGGTTCAGCGGGCTGAGCACCCGGCCGGCCATCGCGTACCCGGCGACGAAGGCGATCACGGCCAGGCACACCAGGGCGGTGAGCGCCTTGCGCAGCAGCAGGGCGAGCGTGGCGTGCTGCTGGACGCTCTGCTGGAGGGCGATCCACTGGTCGAAGTTGGTGATCTCGCGGCCGTCGCGGTCGGTCAGCTTGACGCCCGCGCCGAGGTTGAGGCTCGGCAGCACGACGTCCTGGAGGGCCTGCTGGACGAAGTAGTACATCAGCAGCAGCAGCACCACGCCGGCCATCAGGAACATCCCGCCGTAGAGCAGGGTGAGCCTGATCCGGATGGTCGGGCGGAGCTGGAGCCAGCCGAGCAGGCCGTTGCCGAAGCCTTGGGCACCGGGCTCGCCCTTCGTCTCGCGCCGGCCGGTGGGCACCGCCACCGTGGGGGCGGACGGGGCGTGCGCCGGGCGTGGCGGCACCGGGCCGCCGGCGGGCGCGCCGGAGGCCCCGCCGGTGGGGGGCGGGGTGGTCATGGCGATCCTCTCGGGTGCGGACGTGGCGGGGGCGGGCCTCCGCCGGGGTTCAGATGCGGTAGCCGGAGCCCGGGACGGTGACGATCACGGCGGGGTCACCGAGCTTGCGGCGCAGCGTCATCACGGTGACGCGGACGACGTTGGTGAACGGGTCGGTGTGCTCGTCCCAGGCCTTCTCGAGCAGCTGCTCGGCGGAGACCACCGCGCCGCCGGCCCGCATCAGGACCTCCAGGACGGCGAACTCCTTCGGCGCGAGCTGGACCGTCCGGCCCTCCCGCAGCACCTCGCGGCGGCCCGGGTCGACGGAGATGCCGGCCCGCTCCAGCACCGGCGGCAGCGGCACGGTCGCGCGGCGGCCCAGCGCCCGGACGCGGGCGACGAGTTCGCTGAAAGCGAACGGCTTGGGGAGGTAGTCGTCCGCACCGATCTCCAGGCCCTCGACCCGGTCGCTGATGTCGCCGGAGGCGGTCAGCATGATCACCCGGGTGGCCAGGCCCTGCTCGACGATGCCACGGCAGACGTCGTCGCCGTGCACCAGCGGGAGGTCCCGGTCGAGGACGACCACGTCGTAGTCGTTGACCGCGATCCGCTGCAGGGCGGCCTCGCCGTCGTAGACCACGTCCACGGCCATCGCCTCGCGGCGCAGACCGGTCGCGACGGCCTCGGCGAGCAGCTGCTCGTCCTCCACGACGAGTACCCGCACGGTGGTTGTCCCTTCTCCAGGAAGTGGCCCACCGGGCGGCCCGCCGGTGCGGGCCTGCCGGCGTTACGGGCCTTGAGCTGCCCGGACCGGCAGAGCGGCCCCGACGATGGTTCCATCCTGCCTGCTCGGGGGTTAAAGCAGCGGTAAGCGGTACGGGTGACCGCCGTTCGGAGTGTGACGCAGGCAACTTTCTGAGCCGTCGAGGTTTCCCGACCCCGGGGGCGGGGAGGACAGGTTCACACCACGCGATCGCGTTCAGCGCCGGTCGCAACCACCCTCCCGTGCGTTCATCCGCACCGGCTCGGGGTTCACGTGTCATCGGGAGCGGCCTTCGGCCGGCTCATCCACCAGGCGGGCAGACCAGCACTCGTCCGGCATTCCCGTCGACACCACACCTCACGGCCGGGGAACGCCGACCGTGCCCGTCCGACACAGCAAGGGGGCCGTATGGACGCCTTCACCGCCGGAATCCTGCAGCGCATAGAGAACGCCGAGCAGGACCTGCACCGTGCACTCGAATCCGGCGACGAGTTCCTCGCCGAGGTCGAGCAGTCAGAACTCGAGGACCTGCGGCGGCTCGCCGCCGAACACGGCGTCGACCCGGTGCAGCAGATGCACCGCACCGCCGCCTGACGCACCACAGCCCGACGCACCACCGCTTGACGCACCACCGCTTGACGCACCACCCGAGCCCTGGCACCACGTACTCCGTGGGCCAGGGCTTCACCATGCCCGGTGGACGGGGTGGGGCTCAGTCGTGCCAGGCGCCGAGGGCTTCGAGGCGGGCCTGGAGGGGTTCGAAGACGCCGGGTGCGGCGGCGAGGGTCAGCGTGCCGTCGGGGTCGGTGCCCGGACGGCCGCCGGCCAGCGCGCCGGCCTCGCGGGCGATCAGCACACCGGCTGCGCGGTCCCAGGGCTGGAGGCCGCGCTCGTAGTAGCCGTCGAGACGCCCGGCGGCGACGTCGCAGAGGTCGACGGCGGCCGCGCCGCCACGCCGGATGTCGCGGACCTCGGGCATCAGGGCGTGCAGCACCTCCGCCTGGTGCACCCGGACGTCCTGGACATAGTTGAAGCCGGTGCCGACGAGCGCCTGGCCCCACGGCGGAGCCGGGCGGCAGCTGACCGGGCGGCCGTTCAGGAAGGCTCCGCCACCGAGGACGGCGTGGAAGAGCTCGGCCCGCGCCGGGACGGCGACCACACCGGCCACGGCCCGGCCGTCCAGCTCGGCGGCCACGCTGACGGCCCAGCCCGGCAGGCCGTACAGGTAGTTGACGGTGCCGTCGAGCGGGTCGACGACCCAGCGGATTCCGCTGCTGCCGGGGCGCTCGGTGCCCTCCTCGCCGAGGTAGCCGTCGGCGGGGCGGCGCTCGGCGATCAGCTCCGTGACGAGCTTCTCGGAGGCGAGGTCCATCTCGGTCACGACGTCGACGGGGCTGCTCTTGGTGGCGGCGACGCCGAGGTCGGCCGGGCGGCCGTCGAGCAGCAGGGCGCCGGCCCTGGTCGCGGCCTCGGTGGCGGTCGCGAGGAGTTCGGCGAGCAGTTCGGGGCTCGGGGACACGCGGGGTTCCTCCTGCGGTGGGGTCAGCGTTCGGCGGCGGCGGGGCGGGGCGCGCGGGGGTTGGGGCAGCAGGCGACGGCACAGACGTCGTGGCTCGGGCCGAGGGCGCCGAGGGCGCAGCGCTCGACCGGGAGGCCGCGTTCGACGGCGGCCCGCTCCAGCAGCAGGTCGCGGACGGCGGCGGTGAAGCGCGGGTCGGCCCCGACGGTGGCGGCGCGGGCGACGGGCAGGCCCAGCTCGGCGGCCTTGGCGACGGCCTCGGTGTCGAGGTCGTACTTGACCTCCATGTGGTCGGAGACGAAGCCGATCGGCACCATGACGGCCGCCGGGGCGTCGCCGAGCACGTGCAGCGCCTCCAGGTGTTCGCAGATGTCCGGCTCCAGCCAGGGGATGTGCGGGGCGCCGCTGCGGCTCTGGAAGACCAGCTGCCAACCCCGGTCGGCCACCCCGTCGGCCTCGGCGACGGCGTCGGCGACCAGCCGGGCGACCTCCAGGTGCTGGGCGACGTACGCGCCGCCGGGCTTGCCGCGCCTCGGGTCGTCGGGGGCGCCGGAGCTCTCGGCCATGGCGAGCGGGATGGAGTGGGTGGTGAAGACGAGCTGGGCGCCGTCGCGCACCTCGGCGGGCAGCTCGGCGAGGGCGGCCAGCGTCGCGTCGACCATCGGCTCGACGAAGCCGGGGTGGTTGAAGAAGTGCCGCAGCTTGTCGACCCGCAGCTCGGGCAGGCCCTCGGTGCGCAGCTGGGCCAGGGCGTCGGCGAGGTTCTCGCGGTACTGGCGGCAGCCGGAGTACCCGGCGTAGGCGCTGGTGGCGAGGACGGCGATGCGGCGGTGGCCGTCGGCGGCGATCTCGCGCAGCGCGTCGACCAGGTACGGGGCCCAGTTGCGGTTGCCCCAGTAGACCGGCAGGTCGAGGCCGTGCCCGGCGAAGTCCTTGCGCAGGGCGGCCAGCAGGGCGCGGTTCTGCTCGTTGATCGGGCTGACGCCGCCGAAGAGGAAGTAGTGCTTGCCGACCTCGACGAGCCGCTCCTTGGGGATGCCCCGGCCACGGGTCACGTTCTCCAGGAAGGGCACCACCTCGTCGGGGGCCTCGGGGCCGCCGAAGGAGAGCAGCAGCAGCGCGTCGTAGGGCGCGGGGTCGGTGAGGGTGCGCGAGTCGGGCATGGGGTCGATCCTGCCACCAGGAGTGTGACGGGCGGCGGCGGACTGTCCGGTATCAAATCGTTTGCGGCAGTTCGTAAGCTGTCCACCTGAGCCGTGTTCCTTACCCCGCCTCCGTGGAGCCTGTCGTGCTGTCCAGCTACCGCCAGATATTCGCCGCTCCCGGCAGTCTGGCCTTCTCCTCCTCCGGCCTGATCGCCCGGTTGCCGATCTCGATGACGGGCATCGGCATCGTGACGATGCTGTCGCAGCTGCGCGGCAGCTACGGCCTGGCGGGCGCAGTCTCCGCGGTGATGGCCCTGTCGGCGGCGGCGCTGGGCCCGCAGGTCTCCCGGCTGGTGGACCGGTACGGGCAGCGCCGAATAGCCCTGCCCGCCATGGCGCTGACCATGCTCTCCGCCGT
The DNA here is from genome assembly GCF_052076145.1 of Kitasatospora sp. McL0602. Lineage (NCBI taxonomy): Bacteria > Bacillati > Actinomycetota > Actinomycetes > Kitasatosporales > Streptomycetaceae > Kitasatospora > Kitasatospora sp. McL0602. The sequence goes on from NZ_CP197246.1 coordinate 1,989,176, forward strand.
CGCCCTGCTGCTCAGCGCGCGCTTCGGCCTGCCGGACTGGACGCTCTTCGTCGGCGCCGCCGGGATCGGGGTGATGCCGAACACCGGCTCGATGGTCCGGGCGCGCTGGGCCGCGCTCTACAGCGACGAGCCGCCCAAGCTGCACACGGCGTACTCCTTCGAGGCCGTGGTCGACGAGATCTGCTTCATCGTCGGCCCGATCCTCTCCATCGGTCTCGCCACCTCGGTCTTCCCCGAGGCCGGGGTGACGCTCGCCGGGATCTTCCTGACGGTCGGCGTGCTGCTGTTCACCGGGCAGCGCCGGACGGAGCCGCCCGTCCATCCGGGCGCCCACCACTCCGGCGGCTCGGCGATCCGCTCGGCGGGGCTCCAGGTGCTGGTGCTGACCTTCGTCGCGACCGGGGCGATCTTCGGGTCGGTAGAGGTCGTCACCGTCGCCTTCGCCCAGGAGCAGGGGCACACCGCCCTGTCGAGCCTGGTGCTCGCGGTGTACGCGCTGGGGTCGTGCCTGGCGGGGATCGTCTTCGGGACGCTGAAGCTCAAGGGTTCGATGGCCGGGCGCTTCCTGGTCTGGACGGCGGCGATGGCGGTCGGCATGGTGCCGCTGGTGATCGTCTCGGCCCTGCTGCGTGGCCCGGCCGGGCTGGTCGGTGTCGGGGCCGCGCTCTTCCTGGCCGGGATCGCCATCTCGCCGACCCTGATCACCGCGATGGCGCTGGTCGAGCGACTCGTACCGGCCGCGCAGCTGACCGAGGGGATGAGCTGGACCACCACCGGGCTGGCCATCGGCGTCGCGCTCGGCTCCTCCGTGGCCGGGCTGGTGGTGGACGGCTCGGGGGCGCCGACGGGGTACTGGGTGCCGGTCGCGGCCGCGGCCTTCGGCGCCCTCACCGCGCTGGCCGGGCTCCGCCGCCTGCGCGCCGGGCTGGACGAGGGCCGGGCCTGACCGGAACAGCTGAGCGGAACGGCTGACGAGAACAGCTGACGGGCAACCATTGCCCCCGGGTGAACGCCTGGTTACGCTCCCCCCTACTCATTGGTAGGACTGCTCGTCGCAGGGACTGGGAGGCACCCGCATGGCGCAGGGCATCGCAACCGGCTGGACGAACTGGGCCGGGAACCAGAGCGCCCGCCCCAGCCGGATGGTCGCACCGGGGTCGGCCGGGGAACTCGGCGACGTGCTGCGGCAGGCCGCCGGGGAGGGACGCACCGTCAAGGCGGTCGGCTCGGGCCACTCGTTCACGTCGATAGCCTCCGCCGGGGACGGCGTGCTGATCCGGCCCGACGGGCTGCAGGCCGTCCGCGAGCTGGACCGGGCGGCCGGGCGGGTCACCGTCGAGTCGGGCCTGCCGCTCTCCGCCCTGAACCGGCTGCTCACGGCGGCCGGGCTCTCGCTCACCAACATGGGCGACATCGAGGTGCAGACCGTCGCCGGGGCGACCAGCACCGGCACCCACGGCACCGGGCGGGACTCGGGCTCGCTGGCCGCCCAGATCAAGGCACTGGAGATCGTCCTCGCGGACGGCAGCGTGCAGCAGTGCTCCCCCACCGAGAACCCGGAGCTCTTCCAGGGCGCCCGGCTGGGCCTCGGCGCGCTCGGCGTGGTCACCGCGCTCACCTTCGGGGTCGAGCCGGCCTTCCTGCTGAAGGCGCACGAGATGCCGATGACCTTCGACCAGGTCCTGGAGGGCTTCGACGACTTCACGGCCGTCAACGAGCACTTCGAGTTCTACTGGTTCCCGCACACCGACCGCTGCTCGACCAAGCGCAACAACCGCAGCCAGGGCCCGGCCGCCCCGCTGCCCGCCTTCAAGGCGTGGCTGGACGACGACTTCCTCTCGAACACCGTCTGGGAGGGCGCCTGCCGGGTCGGCCGCCGCTTCCCGAATACCGTCCCCGCGATCACCGGGCTCGCCAGCCGGGCCTGGTCGGAGCGGACGTACACGGACGTCGCGTACAAGGTGTTCACCAGCCCGCGCACGGTGCGGTTCACCGAGATGGAGTACGCCGTGCCGCGTGCGGCGGCGGTGCCGGTGCTGCGCGAGCTGAAGGCGCTGGTCGAGCGGTCGGACTGGCGGATCAGCTTCCCCGTCGAGGTACGGACGGCGCCCGCCGACGACCTGTGGCTGTCGACCGCGAGCGGGCGGGACACCGTCTACATCGCCGTGCACCTCTACCGGGGCACGCCCGAGCAGGGCTACTTCACCGAGGTCGAGAGGCTGATGACGGCCCACCAGGGCCGCCCGCACTGGGGCAAGCTGCACACCCGGGACGCCGAGTACCTGGCCGCCGCCTACCCGCACTTCGGCGACTTCACCGCGCTGCGCGACAAGGTCGACCCGGGGCGGCTGTTCGCCAACGACTACCTGCGGCGGGTGCTCGGCGCCTGAGGCCCCGTCACGAGGAGGGGCTGCCGCTCGGCGCACCCGGCTCACTGGGCGTGGCCGGCGGCGGCTTCGGGCCGTCCGGGTTGTCGGCGGCCGGGGAGGCCGCATCGCCCGAGCCGCCCTGCTGGCCGGTCGGCGTGCCGGACGGAGTGGCCGAGGGGCTGGTGGTCGGCGCGCCGGTGGTGGGGGAGCCGCTCGGCGTGCCCGACGGGGTCGACGCTGAGCCGCTCGCCGAGCCGGACGGGCTGGGCGAGCCCGAGGGCCTGCCGCCGGGCGTCGCCGATGGCGAGGTGGCCGGGCCGGAGGGCCCGGCCCCGTCCTGCTGGTCGTCCGAGGGCGGCTGCTGCTTGGACTTCCCCGGATTCAGCGAGGTGCCCGAGCTCTCGTCGCCGGTGGTCATCGAGTGCACCGTCCGGCCGCTGGCCAGCTCGACGACCAGGATCGGTGTCATCGCCAGCGCGAACACCAGGGTGGAGACCGCCGCATAGGTCCGCCACGTCCAGCGGCGCTTCGAGCGCAGCGTCTGCGGCTCGTTCCACTCCGTGGAGATCTCGGTGGCCCCGGGCTCGGCGGGGGCCGGGTCGGTCGGCAGCTGCCGGAGGTCGTTGCCGTTGGTCGGGGCCGGCTGGACGGCGCTGCGCAGCTGCTCGCCGGTGCGGCGGAAGAGGTGCTGGAAGAGCGCACCGCCGGTGGTGGCACCGACGCTGACCACCGCCGCGCCGATGATCGTGCCGTACACGCCGAGCTCCGAGGCGAGCACCGCGCCGACGATGGCCGCCAGGGCGCTCGCGGCGACCTGAGCGAGGCTCAGGTCGAGCCTCCGGCCGCCCTCGGGGCTGCCCGTGGGGGCGGACTCGGCGACGGACTCGGCGGTGCGCTCCGGCACGGCGCGGTCGCGGTGGTGCGGCATCAACATCCCTCGGTCGGCTGGGCACGACATCTCGTACAAGACTGTCCATCTTGCACAAAGAAGGACACAAGGGGCGAAAATCCGGTTCTTTCCGGTCGATATATGTGAAGATGATCACCGTTGACCGATCGGAGGTCGGCCATTGGGGTGCGCGTCCTTGAGATTCCCGTGAATCGCGGGAGACTTGAGCGGCGAGCCGCCCCTCCGGATGCCACGAATGGAGTACTGTTCGTGGAGCCTGAGCCTTCGGTCACCGTGTCGACAGCCCATCAGACGGCGGCCCGGGGCACCCGGGCGCGACGTCGACCGGCGACGTGGCAGACAGGCAACCGTGCCACAACGGCGAGCTCAGGCGAAAGCCCGACACGCCGGGTAACTCAGCAAGGTTGTGGCCACTCGCGAGTGGGCAGGCCACACTCAGTACGGGAGCAGCGACGCAGGTGACGTCGGCAGGCACCACCCGGGAGGTAACCGTGCCCGAACTGCGCGTCGTGGCCGTCAGCAACGACGGCACACGTCTGGTGCTCAAGGCTGCCGACAGCACGGAGTACACCCTCCCCATCGACGAGCGGCTGCGCGCCGCCATCCGCGGTGACCGTCCTCGGCTCGGCCAGATCGAGATCGAGGTCGAGAGCCACCTGCGGCCCCGTGACATCCAGGCGCGGATACGAGCCGGTGCCTCCGCAGAGGAGGTCGCCCAGGCCGCCGGAATCTCGGTCGACCGGGTGCGGCGCTTCGAGGGTCCGGTGCTGGCCGAGCGCGCCTTCATGGCCGAGCGGGCCCGCAAGACCGCGATCCGCAGGCACGGCGAGTCGACCGGCCCGCAGCTCGGCGAGGCGGTGGCCGAGCGGCTGGCGCTGCGCGGCGCGGAGAAGGACACCGAGCGGTGGGACTCCTGGCGCCGCGACGACGGCACGTGGGAGGTCATCCTCTACTACCGTGCCGACGGCGAGGGCCGCAGTGCGAGCTGGTCGTACGACCCGCCGCGGCGGCTCGTGCAGCCCAACGACGACGAGGCCCGCGCGCTGATCGGGGAGAACCCGGAGCGCGAGGAGGAGTCGATCTTCCCGTTCATCCCGCGGATCGCCCGGCTGCCCCAGGACCGCCCGGCTCGCCCGATGATCGACCGGCCCTCGCCCGACCGCATCATGTCCGGGCTCGAACGGCCCTCCGCTGACCGGATCATGTCCGGCCGCGAGGTACGGGAGAGCCGTGAGGCGACGGCCGAGAACCTCGACTCGCTGACCAGCCTGCTCGACGTCGTCCCCGCCTTCCCCGGCAGCCTCGCGATGCCCGCCGTCGAGGCGGTCCCCAGCGAGCAGCCGGCCGCGGAGGCGGAGGAGATCGCCCCCGCCGCGAGCATCGGCGCGGGGTCGGCGTACGCGGACATCCTGATGCCGCGCGCTGTCTCCCCCCACCGGGAGCGGCTCGTCGGCACGACGGACCGCCAGGCCGAGGCGGACGGCGTCCGTCCCGGCCGCCGCGCGACGGTGCCCAGCTGGGACGAGATCGTCTTCGGCAGCCGCCGCAAGAAACAGGACTGACGTCCTGCAGTTGCACTACCCAGGGGCGCGGGGAACTGCGCGAGGGGCGGGAGGCACCGGTCGGTCTCTCCCGTTTCGCGCAGTTCCCCGCGCCCCTGCTGGATTGACGCTCCAGTACGTCAGCCGGGGAGGGGGCCGGTGGCTACGGGGTTGTCGGGGTTGTTGCACCACTCGCTCCAGGAGCCAGGGTAGAGGGCTCCCTCGTAGCCGGCGACGGCCATGGCGAGGAGTTGGTGGGCTGCGGTGATGCCCGAGCCGCAGTAGACGGCCGTCGGCCGGTCGGCGACGCCGAGGGTGCGGAAGCGGGCGGCCAGCTCGGCAGCCGGGAGGAAGCGGCCGTCGGGGGCGATGTTCTCCATGGTCGGGGCGTTGACCGCGCCGGGGATGTGGCCGGCCACCGGGTCGAAGGGCTCGACCTCGCCTCGGTAGCGGTCGCCCGCGCGGGCGTCGAGCAGGAGGCCGGTCCGGGCGAACTCGCCGGTCTGCCGGGCGTCCAGCATCTGCATCGCACCGGGGGCGGGCTTGAAGTCGCCCTCCTCGGTGACCGGCTGGCTGTCCGTCAGCGGGAGGCCCGCCGCGCGCCAGGCGCCGAGGCCGCCGTCCAGCACCTTGACGTCCGGGTGTCCGGCCCAGCGCAGCAGCCACCAGGCCCGCGAGGCCGCTGCCGAGACCCAGTCGTCGTAGACCACGACCGTGCGCCCGGAGCTGACGCCGACCCGCCGCATCGCCGCACCGAAGTCGTCGACGGCGGGCAGCGGGTGGCGGCCGGCGCGGCCGGGTGCCGCCGCGAGGTCGCGGTCGAGGTCGACGAAGTGCGCGCCGGGCAGGTGACCGGCCGCGTACTCGGGTGCGCCGGGTGCGCCGCCCTGCTTGTAGCGGACGTCGAGCAGGGTCGGCGGGTGCTCGGAGCCGAGCGCCCGGCGGAGCTCTTCGGCGGTGATCAGCGGCGAGGGGATAGTGTCCATGCCCGCCATTGTGCAGGCGCGGGCCGGGTCTTTGTACGGTCTTTGCCAGGCTTGCCGCGCCGTCCCGCCGTGTCGGCGGCTCCGGAGTGGAACCATCACCCTGGGGCACGCGGCGGCCCGGTCGGTCGGCCCCCGTCGAGGAGGCGCGCGATGACTGCGGTGAAGGTGCGGCTGGCTCAGGGCACGCCCTGCTGGGTGAGCTTGATGACCAGTGACCACGAGGGGGCGATGGCCTTCTACGGCGCCCTGCTGGGCTGGGAGTTCGGGCCGGGGCCCGACCAGCTCGGGACGTACGTGCGGGCGAGCCTCGCCGGTGCGAAGGTCGCCGGGATCGGCGTCACGCCGCCGGGGGCCCGCCACCCGGTGGAGTGGACGACCTACTTCGCCGTGGACGACGCGGACGCGGTGTCCCAGCGGGTGCACGAGTGCGGCGGGACGGTCGCGGTGGGGCCGCTCCAGGCCGAGCACGCCGGGCGGTTGGCCATCGCGGCGGATCTCTCCGGCGCCGCGTTCGGCCTCTGGCAGGGTGAGGAGCACCTCGGCTGGGAGGTCACCGGTGAGCCCGGTGCCCCGGTCTGGAACGAGCTGCTGACCGCCGACGAGCCGTCGGCCACCGCGTTCTACCGCGCCGTGCTCGGCTCGGTGCTGACGCCGGGCGAGGACGGCACCACCCGTCTGCTGATCGACGGGCGCCCGGTGGCGGCGATCCGCCTCACCACCGAGGGCCGTGGCTGGCGGGTGCACTTCGGCACCGCCGACTGCGATCTGACCGCCCGCCGGGCCGAGGAGCTGGGCGGGCGTGTCCTACTGGCGCCGCAGGACACGCCGTACGGCCGGATGGCCCGGCTGGCCGATCCGCAGGGCGGGCGGTTCGTCGTCGTCCAGGTGGGCTGACGCACCGCCCGCGCCGGGCCGGGACGGTCAGTTGACACCGGTGGGCGGGTACCAGCACCACGGCGGGACGATCTGGCCGGGGTACGGCATGATCGGGCAGGGCGGCGGCGTGGGCGTGTACTTGACGGAGGCCCAGATGACCTTGCTGTCCGTGCTCTCGACGGTGATGGCCCCGGCGTCGTAGATGCCCAGCACGGCGCCGTAGTGCCCGCCGGTGCCGCTGTTCCAGACGGGGGTGCCCGTCGCCGAGTAGGCGACGAGGTTGCCGTCGCCCTGGATGACCAGGCTGTTGGCGGTCGGCATCGCCCCGGGGGCCACCCAGATGGCGGTGCCGTTGCGGTAGAGCACCACGTTGCCGTCGCCCTGCATGGCCAGGACGGTGCTGCCGTCGGGCGAGCTCCAGCTCTGGTTCCGGAGCAGGTAGCTGTTGGGCTGGATCTGCACGTGCGGCAGGGTGCTCGCAGCGCTGAGTGCGGTCTTCGGCGCGGGCTTCGGGGCGGCCGGGGTGGCGTGGGCGACGCCGACGGTCAGGGTGCTGAGCCCGATCGCGGCGACGGCCGCCAGGGCCGCGGCTCGTGCACGGAGAGTGGTCACGATGGTCCTTCCAGACGCAACAGGCATACACAGATGCTGATCTGACGGCCCGTCACATTTACGAGGTGGCCGCCGAGCGCCCAGGCTATGGGAGCGGTTGTGAACACCACCAGACACATCGTTCACATCAGCTGACATCAACCGGTCGGGCTCGGAAGGTTTGAAACCGACCGGGGGTCAGCCGCGCTGCTCCTCGAACGGGAGCACGTCCGGCGAGAGCACCGAGACGCGGGCGGCGGCCGCCGTGAGCCGGCGGCGGTGGTGGCGGCGGCAGAGCACCTCGTACCCGACCTCGCCCTCGCTGACCGCGATGTCGCCGACCACGACCTGGGCGCCCTCGACGACCATCACCCCGCCGACGGTGCGTGCGTTGTGGGTGGCTCGGGCGCCGCACCAGCAGAGGGCCTCGACCTGGAGCACCTCGACCCGGTCGGCGAGCTCGATCAGGCGCTGCGAGCCGGGGAAGAGCTTGGTGCGGAAGTCGGTCGTGATGCCGAAGGTGAAGACGTCGATGCCCAGCTCGTCGACGATCCGGGCGAGCTGGTCGACCTGCTCGGAGTCGTAGAAGTTGGCCTCGTCGCAGATCAGGTAGTCGACCCTGCCGCCGGCCGACAGCAGTTGGACGACGTGCACGTGGAAGTCGAAGCCGTCGGAGACCTCGACCGCCTCGGCCCGCAGGCCGAGGCGGCTGGAGATGGTGGAGGCCCCGGCCCGGTCGTGGCGGGAGAAGATGATGCCCTGCCGGCCGCGCGCGGCGTGGTTGTGGTCCAGCTGGAGCGCGAGGGTGGACTTGCCGCAGTCCATCGTGCCGGAGAAGAACACCAGGTCAGCCATGGGTGGAGCAGTGGCCTTTCGGAGAGGTGCGGGTCAGCCGCGGACTTCGAGCAGCGGGACGATCTGCTCGACGGGGGTCATCGACCCGTGCAGGCCGATCATCGAGGACTCGCCGGGCTCCTTGCGGGAGGCGATCACCGCGATGTCGTCCCGGGCCGCCGCGACGACGTCGCCGATCCGGCCGCGGACGCGGTCCTCGACGACCGGGCCGAACCACCCGGCAGCTATCGCCTGGTCCCGGGTGGCGACCCACATCCGGTCCCCGAGCACCTCGCTCCAGACGGTGAAGACGTCGGCCTCGGCGCCGGGCACCGCGTAGACGTGCCGGGCCCGGCCCTCGCCGCCGAGCAGGGAGACGCCCGCGCCCAGCTCCCAGTCCTCGTCGAAGTCGATCCGGTCCTCGGGGGCGATGTCGATCATGCCGTGGTCGGCGGTGACGTACAGCGCCGAGCGCGGGGGCAGCTGCTCGGCGAGCCGCTGGGCGAGGCGGTCGACGGTGTTGAGCATCATCCGCCAGTCGTCCGAGTCGACGCCGAAGCGGTGGCCCGCGCCGTCCAGCTCGCTGACGTACGTGTAGCAGAGCGCCCGGTCGTGCTCGGCCAGCCAGCGGGCGGACTGGTCCATCCGCTCCTCGCCGGTGGTGCGGCCGAGGAAGGTGCCGCCGGAGAGGGCGACCTGGGTCAGCGGGGTCTGGGCGAAGAGCGGCGAGGAGACCTGGCAGGTCGCGACCCCGGCGGCGTCGGCCAGCTGGAAGACGGTCGGGTGCGGCTGCCAGCCGCGCGCGTCGACGGCCGGGTGCCAACGGAGCTGGTTCATCAGGTAGCCGGCGCCCGGGACGGCCAGCGTGTACCCCGCCAGGCCGTGCTCGCCGGGGGGCAGCCCGGTGCCGACGGAGGCGAGCGAGGTCGCCGTGGTGGAGGGGAAGCCGGAGGTGATCGACCGGCCGCCCGCCGCGATCAGCGAGTTCAGGAACGGCGCGTACTCGGGGTGACGCCTGATCAGCTCCCAGCCCATGCCGTCGACCAGGAAGACACAGACCCGGTCGGCGGGCTCCAGCACCAGACCGCTCGTGAGGCCGGGCACGCCGAGCCCGGCCGCCACGGCGGGCAGCAGGTCCGCGAGCGAACCGCTGCCGTAGGCCGGGACGGGAGCGTCGGCGGGGTCGAGGATCTCGAAGGCGTCGTAACCGGGGTACGTCGTCATGAGGAGGCCGTCAGCCCCGGGTGGCGATCGTCGCCTCGGACAGCGCACGGGCGAAGACCAGCGCCTGGGTGACCGTCTCCGGCCCGTCCCCGGCCTCGCTGACGCGCAGCGAGAGGTCGTCGGCCGTGGCCGAGCCGGTGTAGCCGTGGTCGGCCTCGCAGTTCGGGTCGGAGCACCCGGCGGGCTCCAGGTCGAGACGCTGCACCGCACCCCAGCCGATGGTGAGCACGACCTCGCGCGGCAGGGTGCCGGGGGTGTACGTCTCCGGGTTGGCGACCATCCGGCTCAGCACGACCGAGCCGATCCGGTCGAGCCGGACGACCTCGGTGGAGGTGGTCGCGTACGGCACCGGGCTGGTCGCGTCGGCGGCCTGCTCGTCGGTGTGGCTGACCACGAAGCGGGACGGGGTGAGCACCAGCACGGTGACGTGCCGGCGCACCTCGTTGGCGTCGAAGGTGGTCTCCTGGTGCACCAGGTAGGAGGTGATCGGCTCGGGGCCCACCGCGGACTCGACGGCCTCGGACACCAGTGCCGGGTAGTAGCCGCTGCGCTCGATCGCCGAGCGCAGGTCCTGGGTGGTGGTGGTACCGGTCTTCGCCATAGCTCCATCCTGGCATGCCACGCCGGGGTCGCGGGGCCAGTGGCCGAGCTCCCGGGCGTATCAGCGCCCCTTGGCAGGCGCAACCAAGGAAGGTTACAGGCTGCTCATGGCGCGCGGACCCAGATCGCTGCGCACCGGCAGCGGCGCGATCCGCACCCTGGCCCCGAGGACGGCGAGCCCGTGCGGGGCGACGACCACGGGTTCGAGGTCGACCGAGGCGACCTCGGGGAGGTCGTCGACCAGCCGGGAGACCCGGAGCAGCAGCTCCTCCAGGGCCGAGGTGTCCACCGGGGCGGCGCCGCGCCAGCCGAACAGCAGCGGCGCGGCCCGGACCTCGCGGATCAACGCGGCGACGTCCTGGTCGGTGGCCGGGATCAGCCGGTGGGCGACGTCACCGAGCAGCTCGGCGGGGGCGCCCGCCAGGCCGAAGGAGAGGATCGCGCCGACGGCCTGGTCGACGGTGGCGGCGATCACGGTGTCCACCCCGCGCGGGGCGAGCTGCTGCACGACCAGCTGGGCGTGCTCGGCGCCGCCGAGCAGGGTGTCCAGCTCGCGGTGGGCGCGGAGCAGGCCGGGCTCGCCGGTCAGGTCGAGCCGGACGCTGCCGAGATCCGGGCGGTGCCGGAAGCGCTCGGCGGTGGCCTTGAGCGCGACGGGGTAACCGAGCGCGGCGGCGGCCCGCAGGGCGCGCTGCTCGTCCGGTGCGGGCAGCGCGGGGAGCAGGTCGATGCCGTAGTGGCCGAGCAGAGCGGCGGCGTCCGCGTCGGGCAGCGTGATGCGGGCGCCGCCGGGCTGGAGGCGGGCAGAGTAGGTGCGGCGCGTAGCGCCTCCGGCGAGGGTGGTGGTGGGCGACGGGCGGGCTGTGCGGGTGCTGAGGGCGGCCTCGACCAGGGCGCGGGCCTTGGCCTCCTGGACGCGGTCGAGCTCGGGCACCCGGGCGGTCTCCTCGGCGGCGGCGGTGCGGCGGCGCCAGTCGGCGTACTGCACGGCGTTGGCGAGGGCGTGGACGGCTCGCTCGGGCGCGGGGTAGGCGGGGACCTGCCCGGCGCGGACCCGGTCGGAGAGTTCGGTGAGCGCGAGGTGGGTGAGCAGCAGCGGCTTGCCGAGCCGGCGGGCGCGGTCGGCGGCCGCGAGCAGGGCCTCGGCGAACTCGGGTTCGTCGATGCCGAGCAGCTCGTGGTCGGGAGCGGCGATGGGCGGGATGGCGACGGCGATCACGGCGTCCACGGCCGGGTCGGTGAGCGCGGTGTCCAGGGCGATCCGGAAGTTCTCGCCGGTGGCGCCGGTGGTGAGGTCGACGGGCGTGCGGGGGCGCAGCCCGGCGCTCAGGCAGGCGTCGTGGGTGAGCAGGCCGAGCGAGTCGGAGTTGCCGACGACGGCGACCCGGTCACCGGCCGGGAGGGGCTGTCCGGCGAGGAGTTCGCCGGTGTCGTACAGGTCGGTGATGGTCTCGACCCGGATGACGCCGGCCTGCCGGAAGAGGGCGTCGACGGTGGCGTCGTTGAGGCCCCCGGCGGCGGGCTGGACGGCGTGGCCGGGCGGGAGGCTGCCGGTGTGCCGGGCACCCTTGACCACGACGACCGGCTTGACGGCGGCGAGGCGGCGGGCGATCCGGGTGAACTTGCGGGGGTTGCCGAAGGACTCCAGGTAGAGCAGCACGACCTCGGTGGCCGGGTCCTCCTCCCAGTACTGGAGCCAGTCGTTGCCGGAGACGTCGGCGCGGTTGCCGACGGAGGCGAAGGAGGAGATCCCGAGGCCGCGCCGGCGGGCGGCCTCCAGCAGGGCGACGCCGATCGCGCCGGACTGGCAGAACAGGCCGAACGGGCCGCGCTCGGGCAGGACGGGGGCGAGCGAGGCGTTGAGCGGGTGCGCGGGGTCGGTGTCGATCAGGCCGAAGGCGTTCGGGCCGATCACCCGCATCCCGGCGGCGCGGGCCTGGCGGACGAGGGCGCGCTGGCGGTCGCGGCCCTCGGGGCCCGTCTCGGCGTACCCGGCGGTGACGACGACCAGGCCCTGGACGCCGTGCGCGCCGCAGTCGGCGACGGCGGCCGGGACGGCGGTGGCGGGGACGGCGATGATCGCGAGGTCCACCGGGCCCGGGATGTCCAGCAGCGAGCGGTAGCTCGGGCGGCCGTCGATCTCGGTGCCGGGCTCGGCGTTGCGGTTGACCGCGTACACCGGGCCGTCGAAGCCGCCCAGATTCCCGAGCAGGGTGCGGCCGACGGACTGCGGCTGGCGGGAGACGCCGAGGACGGCGACCGAGCGCGGGGTGAGCAGGCGTTGGACGGAGCGGGCCTCGGCGCGGTGTTCGCGGGCCCGCATGACGGCGAGCGAGGCGGCGGTCGGCTCCAGGTCGAACTCGAGGTGCACGACGCCGTCGGCGAAGCTGCGGCGCTGGGTGTACCCGGCGTCGGTGAAGACCTTGACCATCTTGCGGTTCTCGGGCAGCACCTCGGCCGTGAAGCGGCGGATGCCGCGCTCCTGGGCGACGGCGGCGATGTGCTCCAGCAGCGCCGAGGCGACGCCGCGCCCCTGGTGGGCGTCCTGGACGAGGAAGGCGACCTCGGCGTCGGTGCCGGTCTCGGACGGCCTGCCGTCGGGGTCGATCCGGTCGTAGCGGACCGTGGCGATGAACCTGTCCCGGACGACGACGGCCAACCCGACGCGGTTGACGTAGTCGTGGTGGGTGAAGCGGCGGACGTCCTTGTCGGAGAGCCTCGGGTACGGGGCGAAGAACCGGAAGTACTTGGACTGGTCGGAGACCTGTTCGTAGAACTCGACCAGCCGCTCGGCGTCGCCCTCCGTGATCGGGCGGATCCTTGCGGTGCCGCCGTCGCGCAGCAGGACGTCGGCCTCCCAGTGCTGGGGGTAGCTGTGCTCGTCGGGCCGGTGATCGTCCACGTCGGCCAGATTATCGGGCGCCGGTGCAGCGCGGCAGTGCTGTGCGGCGGGTGGGGTGTTGCGCCGCGCCCGGCGGTGGTCTTCCCTGGTGGGACGGGGCGGGACTTTCGACCGTACTTGGCCCCGGACCCGGGGCGCGGCGACGTGTCCAGCAGGTCCGCGTGGCACACTGGTCTAGACAACATGGCTCCACCCAGCACCACCTGAAAGGCACGTCTCATGGCTGAGCGCCGCGTCACCATCGGTTGGCCCGAGGGCCTGCACGCCCGTCCCGCCTCCGTCTTCGTCCGCGCGGCGACGGCCGTCGGCGTGCCCGTCACCATCGCCAAGGAGGGCGGCAACCCGGTCAACGCCGCCTCCATGCTGGCCCTGCTCGCCCTCGGCGCCGCAGGCGGCGACGCAGTCGTCCTGGCGTCCGACGCAGACGGCGCCGACGAGGCCCTGGACCGCCTCGCCAAGCTCGTCCAGGAGGGCCTGGACGAGCTGCCCGCAGCGGCCTGACCGGCCGTACCTGAGGCGCAACCCCAGGGGCGCGGGGAACTGCGCGAAGGCGGCAGGCTACGGCGCTGTCGCTATCTAGCCCGCCCAACTTGCACTACCTGGGGGCGCGGGGACTGCGCGATGCGGAAGGCACCGGACGGTTGCTTCCGATTTCGCGCAGTTCCCCGCGCCCCCAGTGGTTTACGCCCCAGTTCGTGCGCCCCTTGTGGTTGGCGCCCCGGCGCGGGCTGCGTCAGAAGACGGACCAACCCGTGGCGGTGGTGAGGGCGTCGAGGGCGGCCACGCCGAGGACGGAGTTGCCGGCGGGATCGAGGCCGGGGCTCCAGACGCAGACGGCGCCGCGTCCGGGCAGGACGGCCAGGATGCCGCCGCCGACGCCGCTCTTGCCGGGGAGGCCGACGCGGAAGGCGAAATCGCCCGCCGCGTCGTAGGTGCCGCAGGTGAGCAGGACGGCGTTCACCCGCTTGGCCTCGCTGCGGGTCAGCAGCCGGGAGCCGTCGCTGCGCAAGCCGTGACGGGCGAGGAACCTGCCCACCAGGGCCAGGTCGCGGCAGGACGCCGAGATCGCGCAGTGGGCGTAGTAGTGCGCCAGCACGCTGTCGACGGGGTTGCGCAGGTTGCCGTAGCTGGCGATGAAGTGGGCCAGCGCGGCGTTGCGGTGACCGTGCCGGGCCTCGGAGGCGGCGACGGTGTCGTCGGTGACGATCAGGTCGTTGCCGGACTCCGCGCGCAGGAACTCCCGGACGGCGCCCGCCGCGTCGCCGGTCAGCTCCAGCAGCCGGTCGGTGGCGACGAGCGCGCCCGCGTTGATGAACGGGTTGCGCGGGATGCCCTGCTCGGACTCCAACTGCACCAGGGAGTTGAACGGGTTGCCGGAGGGCTCGCGGCCGACCCGCTGCCACAGCCGGTCGCCACCTTCCGCGAGGGCCAGCGCGAGGGTGAAGAGCTTGGAGATGCTCTGGATCGAGAACGGCTGCTGCCAGTCCCCCGCGCCGTACAGCTCGCCGTCGACCGTCGCCAGTGCCATCCCGAAGGACTCCGGATCGGCCTCGGCCAGCGCCGGGATGTAGTCGGCAGGCCTCCCCCGGGCGGGAAGAGCACGGGCGGCGGCCATCGCATCCTGAAGGATCTGCTGATAATCCACCCGGCCATTCTCACAGGCTGAAATCCACCTGCCCCACCCATCCACGCCGCCTACGCTGCGCGGATGACGACAGCCGCGACCACGAACGACCCCGCACACCCGATACGCGCGGCCGCCCGGGACACCCTGGGCGTCGGCATGGGCCTCTTCCCGCTCGGGCTCGCCTTCGGCGTGCTGCTCACCGGGAGCGGCTTCGCCTGGTGGTGGACGCCGCTGTTCTCGCTGCTGATCTACGCGGGCTCGCTGGAGTTCCTGGCCATCGGCCTCTTCCTCGCCCTCACCCCGCTCGCCTCGATCGCCGTGACGACCTTCCTGGTCAACTTCCGCCACGTCTTCTACGGCCTCTCCTTCCCGCTGCACCGCGTCCACGGCCGCCTCCGCCGGGCGTACAGCGTCTACGCGCTGACGGACGAGGCGTACGCGATCGTCGCCACCAAGACCGCCGCCGAACTCAGCAGCAGCCGCATCCTGGCGATCCAGCTCCTCTGCCAGGCCTACTGGGTGGGCGGCGGGCTGACCGGCGCGGCGGTCGGCGCCGCCCTCCCGGCCGGGCTGCACGGGCTCGACTTCGCGCTGACCGCGCTCTTCGTGGTGCTCGCCGTCGACGGCTACCGCGCCGCCCGGGACATCCCCGGCCCGGTGATCGCACTGCTCTGCGCGCTCACCGCCCTGACGGTGGCGAAGGGCCAGCTGCTGGTCGTCGCCCTCGGGCTGTACGTCGCCGCCCTCACCACCCGGTACCTGATCAGGAAGCGAGCCACCCATGCCCGGTGACGGCTATCTCTTCGCCGGACTCCTCGTCATGTTCGCCGTCACCTGCTGCCTGCGGGCGGCGCCGTTCGCCGTCCTCGGCCGGCTGCGCAACTCCGGCCTGGTCGGCTTCCTCGCCACCACCATGCCGACCGGCGTGATGGTGATCCTGGTCGTCCACACCCTGCGCGACCTCGACCTGACGAGCAGTCCGTACGGCCTCCCGGCCGGGCTCGGCGTCCTCGTCACCGCCGCCCTGCACCTGTGGCGGCGCAACGCGCTGCTCAGCATCGTCGCGGGCACCGCAGTCTTCATGCTGGCGAGTCGGCTGCTGTGAGCCGCCGGACGGCGAGCGCCGCCAGCAGGCAGAGCACGCAGACGGCCGCGAGCGAGAGCGGCACGAGCTCCGCCCGCCCGGCGCCGACGGCCGCGCCGACCACCGCCGGGACGACGGCGTTGCCCAGCATGCAGGCCAGCGAGAGCAGCGAGGTGACCCGCTGCGGGACGGCGGCGACGCCGGAGATCCAGGCGATCAGCGTCGGCAGCACCGGGGCGACCGCGAAGCCGACCAGCGGATAGGCCGGCAGCGCCGCGTGCGGGGCGGCGGCGAGCAGCAGCCCGGCCAGCGCCACCGCCAGGCAGACCGGCAGCGCCGCCTGGGCCGACACCCGGCGGGCCAGCTGCGGGACGACCAGCCGCCCGAGGGCTATCCCGCCCCAGAACCCGGCCACGGCCTGCACCGCCGCGCCGTCGCTCCAGCCGCCCCGGACGAGCTGGGTCGCCTCCCAGGTGCCGATGCTGGTCTCCATGCCCGCGTAGAGCAGACCGAGCACCAGGAAGGCCGCCAGCTGCGGACGCCCGAGGCCGCCCCCGGTGGACGGCCCGGCCGGGCCCGGCTGCCGCAGGACTCCCCCGGCGCGGTAGGCGAGCGCGCAGGGCAGCGCGGCCAGGCAGGCGATCAGCGGGAAGGTCTGGATGTTCGTCCGGCCGATCGCGCCGATGGCCAGCGGCCCCAGGATCGCGCCGATGCCGAACACGGCGTTGAGCCGGTTCACCATGACCACGCTGTCGTCCGCGAAGCCGCGCGCGAAGGCGGTGTTGAGCAGCAGCGCCGCGCCGCCGTACCCGCACCCGGTGACGGCCGCCGAGACGGCGAAGGCCGTCCACGAGCCGCTCGCCGCCATGCCCGCCGCGCCCAGCACGAAGAGCGCCAGCGCCCCGCCGAGCGCGCTCTTCGCCGGCAACCTGCGTCCGAGCAGCCCGATCAGCGCGACGCAGAGCAGCGCGCCGAGGTTGTACCAGGTGACGACCCGCCCGACCTGGTGCTCCGCGCCGAAGCGATCGGCCAGGAAGGGCAGCGAGGCCCCGAGCGAGGCAGTGGTCGCGCCCAGCACGAAGAACAGCAGGAAGCCGGAGGCCGCGACGGCCGTGGGCAGCGCCGGAGCTTCGGGGCGGGCCCGTACGGTCGTCTCAGCCACGGCGCAGCTCCAACCGGAGCCGGGCGTCGAGGCCGGTCAGCCGCGCGCGGCCGGGCCCGCCGGGGGCGAGCCCGAGCCCGGTGAGGTCCGGCGTCAGCGCCACCGCCCCGGCGCCGAGCAGGTCACTGCCGCCGACGCCCACGCCCACACAGACCGCACCCGCCGCGACGGCGGAGTGCACCCCGCTGAGCGAGTCCTCGAAGACCAGCACCCGCTCCGGCGGCACCCCGAGCAGCCGACCGGCCGTCAGATACGCGGCCGGGTGCGGCTTCCCGTGGTCGACATCGTCCCGGGTGACGCGGACGGGGAGCAGCTCCAGCAGGCCCAGGCCGCCGAGCGCATTGTCGATCTTGCGCGTCCAGCTGCTGGTCGCCAGCCCCAGCGGCACCCCGGCCCCCGCCAGCAGCCGGACCAGCTCGACGGCGCCGGGGACCGGGGCATAGCGGGCCTCCTCCTCGACACGGTCCACCTCGGCCCAGACCGCAGCCCGCCCATCGGCCGACAACCCCGGGAAGAGCGCCACCACCGTCTCGGCGCCGGAACGGCCGTGCACGAGCTGTTCGGCCTCCGCCGCCGTGACCACCCGGCCGTGCCGGGCGGCCACCGCCCGCCACGCCCCCTCGATCACCGGCCGGGAGTCGATCAGGACCCCGTCCAGGTCGAAGACGACACCGTCGATCTCCTGCATGCTCTGTCCCTCTCGATTCCTCTCGGAAGTCGCACCGCCCACGGGCGCGGGGGCTCACCCGTTGCGGCGCCGCATGAAAGCGGCCGCGTCGTCCTTCCAGACCAGGTACCTGTCGTCGACCAGCAACAGGTCGACGATGCCGTCCCGGAGCGGGTCGAGGGCATCGGTGAGCGAACCGACGATCGGCTCCTCGTGCTTGTTGAACGAGGTGTTCACCAGGGCCGCCTGCCCGCTGCGCCCGTGCCAGGCCATCAGCAGCCCGTGCAGGAACTCGTCGTCCTGCCGGCGGACGACCTGCGGGCGGGCGGTACCGTCCACATGCACCACCGCGGGGCAGGCCTTGGCGAACTCCTCGGTGCAGTCGTAGGTGAGCGTCATGAAGAGCGCCGACGGGTGGTCCGGTCGCCAGCCGAGGTACGAGCCGGCCGCCAGGTCCTCCGCCGTGATCGGGGCGAACGGCATGAACTCGGTGCGCTTGAGGCGCTTGTTGAGCCAGTCGTTCATGGTCGGGTCATCGGTGCTGTAGATCACGCTGCGGCGGCCGAGCGAACGCGGCCCGAACTCCATCCGCCCCCGGTACGTCCCGATGACCTGCTTGGCCTCCAGCGCCTGGAGCAGGATCTCCTCCAGCTCGTCACCCGCCTCCAGCCGACGCAGCGTCGGGTAGTCGCCCAGGGCCTCGGCCAGCTGCGCCTCGGAGACGGTCGCAGCCGGGCCGAGGGCCATCGTGGGCACCCGGTGCCGGGCGCCGCTGTGCCGGTACTCCGCCACGGCCGCGGCCTGCAACGGGAGGCCGCCGTCGCCCATCGGGGGCAGCACGTAGACGTTGTCGACGCCCTCGGTCTCGAGGATCCGCTGGTTGAGCTTGACGTTGGCGAACACCCCGCCGGAGAGGCAGACCTGGCCCGACGGCACCCTACCGATGTGGCGCCTGACGACCGCCGTCAGCAGGTCCTCGACGTGCCGCTGGGCCGCAGCTGCCACGTCGGCGGGCTCGTACTCGGCGATCTCGGCCAGCAGCACGTCCGAGTAGCCGCGGTAGGAGGGCTGGTAGTAGTCGCCGCAGTGGGCCCGGATCACGCCGTCCCGGTGGTCGATCATCTTCCGCATCAGCGGCAGCGCCCGCTCCGCGTCGCCGTTGGCGGCCAAGCCGGTGATCTTGCCCTCGTGCCGGTTCGGACGGAAGCCCAGCAGCTTGGTGATCCGGCCGTAGAAGTAGCCGAGGCTGTCGATCGAGGTCTCCCGCTGGAGCACCCGCTCGCCCTCGGGCCAGTAGTGCGCCACCGTCAGGGACTGGTAGTCGCCCCGGCCGTCACAGGTGACGACCAACGCCTCGTCGAACGGGGAGCAGAGGAAGGCACCGAGCCCGTGCGACTCGTGATGGTCCAGGTAGGCCACCCTGTGCCGCAGCCCGTTCGCCGCCACGAATTCGTCGAACTCGGCGCGCTTCGCCTTGTCGTTATGGAGTTCGTCGGCTATCCGCTTACGCAGATGGGGAATAGCGTCGGGCCGCTGCAGAGCCTCTTCCGCGATCCGGTCCACGTAGAGCAACAAGTGCTTCTCCGCGTCGAATCCGGCGGTCCATCCGTACGCCACGAGGTCGACATCTGCCAGTGCCGCACCGCCCGCGCCGAGCACGAAGTCGATGGACCGCTGCGGCCAGATGCTGTGGTCCTTGACGCGGGTGAACCGCTCCTCACTCACCGCGGCCACCACCTCGCCGTCCCGGACGAGGCAGGCTCCCGCGAGATCGTTGTTCGTGACACCCAGGACGAGCATGGACCATCCCTCTTCTTCGGTGTGGGTGCGGGCCCGGCAGCCGTACGTGGGCATACCGGCCGCACCGGGCAAGGCATCGGCCCGGCGTGATGGTGGATCACATCTGGTGCTGCGAGGCAGCGTTCAGCCCCACTGGGTGTCGTCCAGGGACGCCCCGGACGTCGGAGGGATCGGCGCGGTCAGCGCCACGACGGCCGGGCCGCCCACTACGGCCGGAGCGGCCACGGCAGCAATCAGCACTCGAAGCTTTCGCATCTCTTCACCCCTATTCACCTGCCCGTCGGATCTCCGGCGGTGCCGCAGGTCTCACCTGCTGGACCAGCCTCCCAATCGAGTACTGTCCAGTCCAGGTCGGGGAGGGCACACCAAATTGCACTGCAGCAAGCTGAGGGGTGGAAAATGACCACAACTGTCCCGGCAAACGCCTGGAATGACGGCCCGTCGCACTGGATGGAACTCTGCGACGAACTCGTCCCGCTCTACCGCTGGGCCGTCCAGCACGGGCAGTTGGACCTCCCCAAGGCCGCCGCCGACCTCGGCCTCGACCTCGACGAGGTCGACGGCCGGGCCGACGCCCTCGTCCAACTGCACCTGCTGCGGCTGGTGCCCGGCCCCGACGGCGACCTGCTGGTGCCCGTAGACCCGGAGTCCGCCGCCGCCTCGCTGATCGCACCCGCCGAGATCCAGCTGCGCCACCGGCTGGCCGAGGCCGAGCTGTTCCGCAGCCGGCTGATCAGCCTGGTGCCGGTCTACGCCGGAGAACGACCGCCCCGGGAGAGCTCCCAGCTGACGGTCGAGCCCTCGCTGGACGCCGTGATGGCGCTGATCGAGGACTGGAGCGCCAGGTGCACCACCGAACTGATCACCTGCCAGCCCGGCGGTGACCGCCCGCAGGAGCTGGTGGACAAGGCACTGCCCCGGGACAGGGCGATCCTGGCCCGGGGCGTCCGGCAGCGGACGCTCTACCAGCACACCGCGCGAGCCGGCGCCGCCACCCAGAGCTACGTCCGGAGCGTCACGGCGCTCGGCGGCGAAGTGCGCACACTGCCGGAGCTGTTCGGCAAGATGGTCGCCTTCGACCGGCAGATCGCCTTCATCCCCTGCCGGGACGACCAGACCGGCGCGGTGATCGTCCGGGAGCCCTCCACCGTCGCCTTCCTCTGCCGGGCCTTCGACCTCGCCTGGTCGGTGGCCGAGCCGTACACACCCGTCCGACGCGGCGCCGGGATGTCCGAGGACATCAAGCAGGCCATCGTCAGGCTGCTGGCCGAGGGCCTGAAGGACGAGGTGATCGCCCGCCGGCTGGGCATGTCCATCCGCACCTGCCGCAAACACATCGCCGAAATCATGGACCAGCTCGGAGCCACCAGCCGCTTCCAACTCGGCTACCTCGTCCGGGACCGCGACCGGGGCCCGGCATGAGCCCCGATGCATGAGCTCTGGTGCACGAGCCCGGGAGCTGGACACCGCCGCACCGGGACGCCGAGAATCGAGTCATGACGTCGCCTGAGTTCCTGACGCGAGTGGAACGCCCGTCGGAGGCCGACCGGGACCGGGCACTCGTCGCACTGCGCGAGAACCTGGGCAGCGGCAGGCTGTCCCACGACACCTTCATCGGCCGGATGGAGCTCGTCCTCACCGCCCGCAGCCGAGCCGAGCTGGACGCCGCACTCTTCGACCTGCCCGCCGACCGCCGGATCTCCCGCCTGGTGCTGCGGACAGTCGGCCAGGTCTCCGCCTTCACCGCCCGACTCCGCAACACCTGGCGGACGGAACAGCTCCCCGGCCTGCTGCTCCCCGCCCCGGGCATGCGGCCCGTCCGGATCGGCCGCATCGAAGGCTCCGACCTACGCCTCGGCGACTGCTCGGTCTCCCGCTCCCACGCCGAACTCCGCCACGACACCGGCGGCTGGGTCCTACGCGACCTCGGCTCCACCAACGGCACCCACGTCAACGGCCTCCGCGTCATCGGCGCCGTCCGCGTCCACCCCGGCGACCAGGTCGCCTTCGGCAGCCTCAACTTCCGCCTGGCCGCCGGGTGATCGTGGAATCGGACATTTCGACTTTAGCCAAACCACGTAAACGGATGATCTAATTCAACATCCCTGCATGCCGGGATCGCGGGCGGCCCACGCTGGGCGACATGAACAGCTTCAGCCTTGAGAACCCTGAGCACGCCTACATGTTCGGCTTCATCCAAGCCGACGGACACCTCCGCCAGGGCCCCGGGAACAAGGGCAGTCTCGCCGTAGAACTCTCCGCCCGCGATGCGCCACTCCTTGAAGAGTTCCAGCGCCTCTGCCCGTACAACAGCAGCATTAGGTACCGGACGCGCACCACCAACTTCGCGACCGAGCACACCTCTGTGACCTGGACGGTCTGCGCGCGAGAGTTCAGGGAGACCCTCTGCACACTCGGGCTGCCAACCGGCCGAAAGTCCACCATCGTTGCCCCGCCGGTGGTGCCCCACTCGAGCCGCGACTACCTCCGCGGCCTGATCGATGCCGACGGCTCACTGGGCCTCACCGCCGAGTCGCTGCCGTTCGTCGGATTCACCACCGCAAGCGAAGCCCTGGCGAGTTACTTCTGCCGCTACGCCGATCAGCTGACCGGCTCTCCTCGCACGCTGAGGCGAAACCGACGCGACAACATCTTCAACATCGTGTTCACCCGCGAAGAGGCGGTGACCCTTGCTCGCGACCTCTACACGCCAGGCCGCCTGGCACTGACCCGAAAGCGAGAAGCCGCCGAGCGCCTTGCGAGCTGGGTACGCCCTCCAGACATGCAGAAGGTCAGGCGGAGGACGTGGACCACCGAGGAGGACGAGGCCTTGCTCGCTGCTACTGATCTCACAGCGGCAGCTTCCCAACTGGACCGGTCCCTGAGCAGTTACCAGACGCGGCACTGGCGGCTCGTCGGACCGAAGAAGGCCAGAGCGCGCACCCCGCGCACCCTGGCCTGACCTCAACCCTTCACGCAGATGACCTGCTTGAGGTGGGCGACCACCTCGACCAGGTCGGTCTGCTGAGCCATGACCCGCTCGATCGACTTGTACGCACCCGGGATCTCGTCCACCACGCCGCTGTCCTTGCGGCACTCCACGCCCTTGGTCTGCTCCGCCAGGTCATCGGCAGTGAAACGCTTCTTCGCAGCCGTCCGGCTCATCTTCCGTCCGGCGCCGTGCGAGGCCGAGTTGAAAGCCGCCTCGTTGCCCAAGCCGCGGACGATGTACGAACCGGTGCCCATCGAACCCGGAATGATCCCGTAGTCGCCCGAGCCGGCCTTGATCGCGCCCTTACGGGTCACCAGCAGGTCGACGCCGTCGTACTGCTCCTCGGAGACGTAGTTGTGGTGGCAGCTGATCACCGGCTCGAAGGTGACCTTCGCCTTCGGGAACTCGCGCCGGACGATGTCCTGGAAGAGCGCCATCATGATCGCGCGGTTGTTCTTGGCGTACTCCTGTGCCCAGAACAGGTCCTGGCGGTAGGCCGCCATCTGCGGGGTGTCCGAGATGAAGACCGCGAGGTCGCGGTCGACCAGGCCCTGGTTGTGCGGGAGCGAGCGGGCCACGCCCATGTGGTGCTCGGCCAGCTCCTTGCCGATGTTGCGCGAACCGGAGTGCAGCATCAGCCAGACGGCACCCATAGAATCTGTACAAGTTTCAATGAAGTGGTTGCCTCGGCCTAGTGTTCCCATCTGCTGCATGGCCCGCTCACGCCGCCACTTCACCTCGTGCGCGACGCCGTCGAAACGCTCCCAGAAGTCGTCCCAGCCCGCCGTGGCGAAGCCGTGGAGCTTGCGCGGGTCGACCGGGTCGGAGTGCATCCCACCGCCGACCGGGATGATCTGCTCGATCTTCGAGCGCAGCCGGGAGAGGTCGTCGGGCAGGTCGGCGGCGGTGAGCGAGGTCTTGACGGCGCTCATCCCGCAGCCGATGTCGACGCCGACGGCGGCGGGGCAGACGGCGCCCTTCATCGCGATGACGGAACCGACCGTCGCACCCTTGCCCAGGTGCACGTCCGGCATCACGGCGAGGCCGTGCAGCCAGGGCAGCGAGCTGATGTTGCGCAGCTGGTCCATGGCCTGGCTCTCGACCGTGGCCGGGTCGGTCCACATCCTGATCGGTACCCGGATGCCCGGAACTTCGGTGTACGACATGACTGAACGACCTCCAAGGGTCGGCTGGTTTCTAGCCTAGGCGGGTGAGGCCCGGCGGAGGACTGCCACGCGAAGCTTCCGGCGTGGCTCGGGGGAGATCAGGGGTGCGCGGTACTCAGGCGGTACGGCGTCGGAGGGTGAGCGGTCGCGAGGAGCGCCTGCGCCTGGTGGCTGGCTCGACCCGCATGTTGACCGCCTCCTCTCCGTGTGTTGTGCGCCTGGCCGGCGACTGGTGACATCTACCCACAGTCGCCGATCGGGGGGCAACAGAATAAAAAGCGGGAGGCCCGACGGAGCGTCAACGGCTCCGTCGGGCCTCCCGCTTCGAATCGGTTCAGCTGATGACGGTGACCTCGCCGATGCCGAGCTCCTTGATCGGCTCGGCGATGACCGAGGCGTCGCCGACCAGCACGGTGACCAGGCGGTCGGGCGGGAATGCCGCGACGACGGCCTCGGTGGCGGAGGCGGTGTCGAGGGTGGAGAGCTGCTTGTAGATCTCGGCCTGGAAGTCGTCGGGCAGGTGCTGCTCGACCTGGTCGGCCAGGGTGGAGGCGACGGACCCGGCGGTCTCGTACTTGAGCGGGGCGACCCCGACCAGGAACTGCACCGCCTCGTCGCGCTCGGCGTCGGTGAGGCCCTCGGCGGCGAGGGTGCGCAGGATCGTCCAGGTGTCGGCCAGCGCGGGGGCGGTCGAGGCGGTGTCGACCGAGCCGCTGATTGCCATCAGGGCGCGGCCGGAGCCGTCGGGGTTGGAGCGCAGCGGCTGGGCGAACGCCCGGACGCCGTAGGTGTAGCCCTTCTCCTCGCGCAGCACGCGGTCGAGCCGGGAGGTGAGGGTGCCGCCGAGGCAGTACGTGCCGAGCAGTTGGGCTGCCCAGGCGGGGTCGTGGCGGTCCGGGCCGAGGCGGCCGATGAGCAGCTGGGTCTGCACGGAGCCGGGCCGGTCGACGATGATGACGCGGGCGTGGTCGTCGGCGGTGACGGGCGCGTGCACGCCGGCGGCGGTGGGCTCGGCCGTCCAGCGGCCGAGGGTCGACTCCAGCAGTGCGGGGAGGTCTACGCCGGTGAGGTCGCCGACCACGACGGCGGTGGCGGTGCCGGGGCGCAGGTGTGCGGCGTAGAACTCCTGGACGGCCGCGCGGGTGATGTTCTTGACCGTCTCGGCGCTGCCGTTGCGGGGGCGGGAGAGGCGGTCGGCGGCGTCGAAGAGGCCGGCGTAGAAGGCCTTGGCGGCGCGGCGGGCCGGGTTGGCGGCCTCGTGGACGATCTCGTCGAGGCGGTTGGCGACCAGCCGCTCGATCTCGTCCTCGGGGAAGGCGGGGGCGCGCAGGGCGTCGGCGAGCAGGGTGAGGCCGCGCTCCAGGCGGGAGGCGGGCACCTCCAGCGAGACGCGGATGCCGGGGTGGTCGGCGTTGGCGTCCAGGGTGGCGCCGGCCCGCTCGAGCTCGGCGGCGAACTGTTCGGCGTCGAGGGTGTCGGTGCCTTCGTTGAGCGCGCGGGCCAGGATGTTGGCGATGCCGTCGAGGCCCTCGGGTTCGGCGGCGAGCGGTGCGTCGAGGTGGATGTCGACGGCGACCAGCTGTTGGCCGGGGCGGTGGCAGTGCAGCACGGTGAGGCCGTTGGCGATGGTGCCGCGCTCGGGGGCGGGGAAGGCCCAGGGCGCCGGGGTGCCGGGGGTGGGCTGCGGGTGGAAGGTCATGGTGGGGGTCACGTCGGTCATGCCGCGTCCTCCTCGGTCTCGTCGTCGGTGGTGGTCGGCTCGTACACCAGGACGGCCCGGTTGTCGGGCCGCAGGCAGGCGGCGGCGACGGCCTTGACCTCGTCGGCGGTGACGTCGAGGACGCGGTCGAGGGCGGTGTTGACCAGCTGCGGGTCTCCGAACAGGACGGCGAACCGGCAGAGTTCGTCGGCCCGGCCGGCGACCGTGGTCAGCCGGTCGAGCCACTCGCGCTCGATCTGCGCCTGGGCGCGCTCGAGCTCCTCGGCGGTGGGGCCTTCGGTGGCGAAGCGGGTCAGCTCCTCCTCGACGGCTGTCTCGATCTGCTCGATGGTGGCCTCGCCGGAGGTCTTGGCGTCGAGCCAGCCGAGCGAGGGCGCTCCGGCGAGCCGCAGCAGGCCGAAGCCGGCCGTGACGGCGGTGCGGTCGTGCCGGACGAGCCGGTTGTAGAGGCGGCTGGACTCGCCGGAGCCGAGGATCGTCAGCGCGAGGTCGGCGGCGTCGGCCTGGCGGGTGCCGTCCTGCGGGAGGCGGTAGGCGGCCATCAGGGCGCGGGAGGGGACGTCCTCCTGGACCAGCTCGCGGGCCTCGGCGCCCATGATGCCGGGCAGTGCGCCGTCGCGCGGGGGCTGCTTGCCGTCGTGCGAGGGGATGCTGCCGAAGTACTTCTCGACCCAGGCGATGGTCTCGGCCGGGTCGAGGTCGCCGACGATCGAGAGCACGGCGTTGTTGGGCGCGTAGTAGGTGCGGAAGAACGCTCGGGCGTCCTCCAGCGTCGCGGCGTCCAGGTCGGCCATCGAGCCGATCGGGGTGTGGTGGTACGGGTGGCCTTCGGGGAAGGCGAGCGCGACGAGCTTCTCGAAGGCGGTGCCGTACGGGACGTTGTCGTAGCGCTGGCGGCGCTCGTTCTTGACGACGTCGCGCTGGTTCTCCATGGACGCGTCGTCGAGCGCGGCGAGCAGCGAGCCCATCCGGTCCGCCTCCAGCCAGAGCGCGAGCTCCAACTGGTGGGCGGGCATGGTCTCGAAGTAGTTGGTGCGCTCGAAGCTGGTGGTGCCGTTGAGCGAACCGCCCGCGGCCTGGACCAGCTCGAAGTGGCCGTTGTTGGAGACGTTGGCCGAGCCCTGGAACATCAGGTGCTCGAAGAGGTGGGCGAGGCCGGTGCGGCCCTTCACCTCGTGGCGCGAGCCGACGTCGTACCAGAGACAGACAGCGGTGACCGGGGTGAGGTGGTCCTCGGAGAGCACCACGCGCAGGCCGTTGGCCAGGCGGTGCTCGGTGATGGCGAGACCTCGGGTGGTGGCGGGGGCCGGGTTGGCCATGCGGTTTCCGGTCCTTTCCGGGAAGCAGGGTCTTCCCGTTCTTCGGCTGACTGGCTCACTGACGTTGCGGTCCTCATTGTGGTCCAACGCGCGGGGTGCCGGTATGTGTCCGCGCGGGAGCCGCGTTCGCCACGGGCGGAAGTGGGGACGGGAGGTGAGGCGGGAGGTGGGGCGGGCAGGGCCCTGGGCGGTGACTGTCTGTGCGAGGGTCCACAATGGGGGTCGCCGTACCCCAGCGCCCATTCAGCAGTTAGCCGGATCAGCAGTTACCGCCAGCGACAGAAGCAGACAGACGTAAGGGAGCCCCGCCGCGATGGCCCGCCGCAGTTCGCCCACCCCGCCGCCCGGAGATTTCGAGGAGCGCATCCTCGATGTCGACGTGGTGGACGAGATGCAGGGCTCCTTCCTCGAGTACGCCTACTCGGTGATCTACTCCCGCGCGCTGCCCGACGCGCGGGACGGCTTGAAGCCCGTGCACCGCCGCATCCTGTACCAGGCCAACGAGATGGGCCTGCGTCCGGACCGGGCGCACGTGAAGTGCGCCCGTGTGGTCGGCGAGGTGATGGGTCGTCTGCACCCGCACGGTGACGCCTCGATCTACGACTCCGTGGTCCGGATGGCGCAGCCGTTCTCGATGCGGCTGCCGCTGATCGACGGGCACGGCAACTTCGGCTCGCTCGGCAACGACGACCCGCCGGCCGCGATGCGGTACACCGAGTCGCGGCTGACTGCCGCCTCGATGTCGCTGGTCGAGTCGATCCACGAGGACACCGTCGACTTCGGCGCGAACTACGACGGCAGCGAGCAGGAGCCCACCGTGCTCCCCGCCGCCTTCCCGAACCTGCTGGTCAACGGCACCTCGGGGATCGCCGTCGGCATGGCGACGAACATGCCGCCGCACAACCTCACCGAGGTGGTCGCGGCTGCTCGGCACCTGATCAAGCACCCGGATGCCGATCTCGACACCCTGATGCGTTTCGTCCCCGGCCCGGACCTGCCGACGGGTGGCCGGATCGTGGGCCTGACGGGCATCCGGGACGCGTACGAGAACGGGCGCGGCACGTTCAAGATCCGCGCGACGGCCTCGGTGGAGTCGGTGACGGCCCGCCGCAAGGGCATCGTCGTCACCGAACTGCCGTACACCGTCGGCCCGGAGAAGGTGATCGCGAAGATCAAGGACCTGGTCGGCGCGAAGAAGCTCCAGGGCATCGCCGACGTCAAGGACCTGACCGACCGCGCGCACGGGCTGCGCCTCGTCATCGAGGTGAAGAACGGCTTCGTGCCGGAGGCCCTGCTGGAGCAGCTCTACAAGCTGACGCCGATGGAGGAGACCTTCGGCATCAACAACGTCGCGCTGGTCGACGGCCAGCCGCTGACGCTGGGGCTGAAGGAGCTGCTGGAGGTCTACGTCGACCACCGCTTCACGGTGGTGCGGCGGCGCAGCGAGTTCCGCCGCAGGAAGCGCCAGGAGCGGCTGCACCTGGTCGAGGGCCTGCTGATCGCGCTCGTCGACATCGACGAGGTCATCGCGATCATCCGCTCCAGCGACAACGCGACGCAGGCCAAGGAGCGGCTGATCGAGCGCTTCTCGCTGTCCGAGACGCAGACCTCGTACATCCTGGACACCCCGCTGCGGCGGCTCACCCGCTTCGACCGGGTCGAGCTGGAGGACGAGCAGAGCAAGCTCAACGGCGAGATCACCGAGCTCACCGAGATCTTGGAGTCCGACAGTCGGCTGCGGTCCGTCGTCTCGGGTGAACTCGCGGCGGTGTCGAAGCAGTTCGGCACCGAGCGGCGCACGGTGCTGCTGGAGGCCGGTTCGGCGCCGAGCGCGGCGCTGTCGGTGCCGCTGGAGGTCGCGGACGACCCGTGCCGGGTGCTGCTCTCCTCGACCGGGCTGCTGGCCCGGACGGGGGACGGCGAGCCGTTCGAGGTCTCCGAGAGCCGTGCCAAGCACGATGTGATCATGTCTGCGGTGCCGGCCACCGCTCGCGCGGACGTGGGTGTCGTGACGACGGCGGGCCGGGTGTTGCGGCTGCCTGTCATCGATCTGCCCGGCCTGCCGCCGACCCCGTCCCCCTCGCTCTCCGGCGGCGCCCCCGTCTCGGAGTTCCTGCGGTTGGAGGACGGCGAGCAGGCGATCGCCCTGACCACCCTGGACGAGTCCTCCCCCGGCCTGGCGCTCGGCACCGAGCAGGGCGTGGTCAAGCGGGTGGTGCCCGAATGGCCCGCCAACAAGGACGAGTTCGAGGTGATCGCGCTCAAGGACGGCGACCGGTTGGTCGGCGCGGTCGAGCTGCGCACCGGCGAGGAGGATCTGGTCTTCGTCGCCTCCGACGCCCAGCTGCTGCGCTATCCGGCCGGGCAGGTGCGGCCGCAGGGCCGCCCGGCGGGTGGCATGGCGGGCATCAAGCTCACCGACGGCGCAAAGGTGCTCTCCTTCACCGCCGTCGATCCGGCGGCCGACGCGGTCGTGGTCTCCGTCGCGGGCACTGCGGGCACCCTGGCGGGAGAGCAGCACACCAGCTGGAAGGTCACCCCCTTCGAGCAGTACCCCCGCAAGGGCCGGGCCACCGGCGGTGTCCGCTGCCAGCGCTTCCTGCGCGGCGAGGACGTCCTCCTCTTCGCCTGGGCCGGCGCGGCCCCCGCCCGCGCGGCGGCCGCCAACGGCTCACCCGTCACCCTGCCGGAGCGCGACCCGCGCCGCGACGGCTCGGGCACGCCGGTGACCGGCACCATCGCGGCGGTCGCCGGGCCCGCGTAAGGGGTGGCCCCCGGCCATGCACGGCCCCAGGGGCGCGGGGAACTGCGCGAAATCGGGAGCAGCGGTCCGGTGCCTTCCGCAGCGCGCAGTTCCTCGCACCCCTGGGTAGTGCAAGTTCGGCGAGCCTGGTGAGCACAGCGCCTGCTACCTCGCGCAGTTCCTCGCGCCTCCTGGCGGTTGCCGTCGTCGGTAGGGTTTTGCAGGTGAACACCTGTACTGCGCTGTCCAACGAGCTCGCCGAGCCCCTCGCCGCCACTGCCGCGACCGCCACGACCTGGCTGCTGATCGAGCAGGCCGGGCCGTGGGGGGCCAAGGCCCTGACCGAGAGCCATCTCGACGCGGCCGTGGGCCGGGCCCTGGACGCCGCGTGCGACGGGACGGGCGTGCGGATCGCGCTGATCCGCCGCCCCGGGCGGCACGCCGACGACGCCGGGCCCAGCTCGCACACCGTGATCGTCGGCCACACCGCCCCCGGGCGGTCCTGGGTGCGGCGGCTGACCGTCACCGACCCTGCCGAGCTGCTGACCCTGGACTTCGCCGCCCTCGGGGCGGGCTCGCACGGGGAGTTGGGCACGCCGCACGTCGGCGGCCCGATCGCGCTGGTGTGCACCAACGGGCGGCGCGACCGCTGCTGCGCCCTGCTCGGCCGCCCGCTCGCGGCGGACCTCACGGCGGCCGGCCACAGCGAGGTCTGGGAGGTCACCCACCTCGGCGGGCACCGCTTCTCCCCGACCATGCTGGTCCTCCCCTACGGCTATGCGTACGGCAGGCTGACCGAGGCCACCGCGAAGGAGATCCTCGCGGCGACGGCCGCCGGGCAGACCGCACCCGAGTGGTCGCGGGGGCGCTCGTACTGGGACCGCCCCGCGCAGGCCGCCGAGCAGGCCGTCCGCCTCCTCACCGGGGAGACCTCGGCGGACGCCCTGACGCTTGCTCAGCACCCGGCCGGCGAAGGCCGCTGGCGCGTCGAGGTCACCCACCGGGACGGCCGCCGCTGGGAGGCCGACATCGCGGCCGCCCCGAGCGAACCCGCCCGCCCCGAAAGCTGCGGCAAGACCCCGGGCAACCCCGTCCGGATGGACGTCCTCGCCATCCGCTGAAACGTTGACCACTGGGGGCGCCGGATGCGTAGACGCAACTACGCGGGGCGGTACCGGTGTTCCGGGCGACCGGTCGCCCCGTAGCGGAGCTCCAGGTGGACCAGGCCCTCGCGTTCCAGGTAGGAGAGGTAGCGCTGGGCGGTGGCCCGGGAGATGCCGGTCTGTTCGGCGATCCGGGTGGCGGAGAGGGCTCCGCCACGGGAGCGGACGGCCGCCAGGACGAGGGCGAGGGTCGGGGCCGAGTGGCCCTTGGCGGGGAGTGCGGGGGCGGCGGTGGGGCGGGCGGCGCTGAAGAGGGCGTCCACCTCGGTCTGGCCGTTCTCGGCGACGGGGTCGAGGGCGGCGACGCGTTCCCGCAGTTCGCGGTAGGCGCCCAGCCGGTCCTGGAGGGCGGCGAATCCGAAGGGCTTCACCAGGTAGCCGGTGGCACCGAGCTGCATGGCGGCCCGCACCGAGGCGATGTCCCGGGCGGCGGTGATCATCAGCGCGTCGGGGCGCTCCGGGAGCTCGGCGAGCAGCTGTCGCAGCAGCTCCAGACCGCTGCCGTCGGGGAGGTAGACGTCGAGCAGCAGCAGGTCGGGGGCGAGGAGTCGGACGGCCTCGGCCGCTGCCGCCACCGAGCCGGCCTGGCCGACCACCTCGAAGCCGGGCACCCGGCCGACGTACGCGGCGTGGATGGCACTCACCCGGAAGTCGTCGTCCACCACCAGGGTCCGGATCACAGGCCCGCCCCTGTCAGCACGTCCGGTACGACGGTGAAGACCGAGCCGAGCGGCGCCGGGTCGTCGTCGGGCAGTGGCAGGGTCACGGTGAAGACGGCGCCGGGCCCCTCGCTGACCGTGACGGTGCCGCCGTGCCGCTGCACCAGCCGGTGGACGAGGGCGAGGCCGAGCCCGCGCCGGGCGGTGCCGCGTTCGGGCCGGGTGGACCAGCCGTCCTCGAAGATCGACTCGCGGGCGTCCGCCGGGACGCCGGGGCCGGAGTCGGCGACCCGCAGGGTGACCGCGTCGGGGCGCTCGACCAGCGAGAGCCGTACGACGCCCTGCTCGCCCGCCGCCTCCACGGCGTTGTCCAGCAGGTTGCCGACGATGGTGAGCAGCCGCCGCAGGTGGCCGGGCTGCTCGCCGAGTCGGGAGCCCTCGTCGAGCAGGACGCGGACGCCGCGTTCGGCGGCGACGGCCGTCTTGGCGACGATCAGACCGACCATCAGTGGGTTGGCGATCAGTGTCCGGATGCTCTCGGTGAGCGCCGGTTCGCTGCTGCCCAGCTCGACGGCGTACTCCAACGCGGCCTCGTGCTCGCCGAGTTCGAGCAGCCCGGCGAGGGTGTGCAGCCGGTTGGCGAATTCGTGCTGCTGGGCCCGGAGTGCGTCGGTGAGCCCTCGGACGGAGTCCAGCTCGCGGAGCAGGCCGACGAGTTCGGTCCGGTCGCGGACGGTGACGACGGCGCCGAGCTCGCGGCCGCGCAGCGCGACGGGCATCCGGTTGACGGCGAGGCAGTGGCTGTCGGTCAGCACGGTGAGGTCGACTCCGGTCAGGCTGCCGTCCAGGGCCCGGCGCAGCCGCCCGTCGGGCAGCAGCTGGTCGAGCCGGGCGCCGAGCGCGGTGCCGAGGCCGAGGAGGCGCCGGGCCTCGTCGTTGACGACGGTGATCCTGCCCTGCGGGTCGAAGGCGAGCACGCCCTCCCTGATGCCGTGCAGCATCGCCTCGCGGTCCTGGAGCAGCCCGGCGATCTCCTCCAGTTCGAGCCCGAAGGTGGTCCGCTTGAGCCGCCGCGCCAGCACGTAGCTGACGATCAGGCCGACGGCGAGGGCGCTGCCCAGGTAGAGGCCGAAGGTGGAGAGTTCGCGGCGGAGCTGGCCGAGCACGTCCCGCTCGGCGATGCCGACGGAGACCTCGCCGACGAGTGCGCCGGTCGGCCCGCGCAGGGGGGCCTTGCCGTTGGCTGAGGTGCCGGTCGCGCCGTGGTCGATCCGGACCGAGCTGCGGCCGTCCGGTGGGGTCTCCTCGACGGGTTTGCCGATCAGCTCGGGGATCGGGTGCGAGTGCCGGACTCCCGCCAGGTCGATCACCACGACGTACGAGGCGAGCGAGTCGGTCTTGATCCGGTCGGAGAGGGTCTGGACGATGTCGCCGCCCCCGCCGTACTCCATGGCGCCCTGGATCTGCGGATCGGCGGCGGCCGTCCGGGCGATCGCGAGGGCCCGCTGTTCGTAGTCGCGGTCCAGCTGGGCCTTCTGGGCGTAGGCGAGCAGCACGAAGCCGATCGCGCTGGTGATCGCCAGGATCACCAGCTGACCGGTGACGATCCGGGTCGAGAGCTTCCGGCCCCGTCCGACCATGTCATGCACCTCCTGCCTGCCTGGCTGGCGATTGTGCCTGGTGAGGAGGGTTTTGCCCACCCCCGTGACCGTGCGCAGAACGAGCAGAACCATGCGCAACGCGGTGAACCCACGCAATGCGCGCAAGACTCCCGCGCCCGGTGCCGCCGGGCCTACCTTCACGCCACCGAAACAGTCCACCCCCTGAAGGCGGTGCTACCCAAGTGGACGAGACACCCGACGGCGCGACCCCCGCGATCGAGCTGCGCGCGGCGACCAAGCGGTTCCGCACCCCCTCCGGCGGGGTCTACACCGCCATGCGGGAGCTGAGCATGACGGTCGCGCCCGGCGAGTTCTGCGCCGTGGTCGGCCCGACCGGCTGCGGCAAGTCGACCACCCTCTCGCTGATCTCCGGCCTGGAGCCGGCCAGCGCCGGGCAGACGCTGATCCACGGCGAACCGGTCACCGGCATCGACCCCCGGGTCGGCTTCATGTTCCAGACCGACGCGGTCTTCCCGTGGAAGTCGGTGCTGGACAACGTCGCGGCCGGGCCCGTCTTCCGGGGCCTCGGGAGGCAGGAGGCACTGGAGAAGGCCCGCGACTGGCTGCGCCGGGTCGGCCTGTCCGGCTTCGAGGACCGGCTGCCGCACCAGCTCTCCGGCGGCATGCGCAAGCGTGTGGCGCTGGCCCAGACGCTGATCAACGAGCCCGAGATCCTGCTGATGGACGAGCCCTTCTCGGCGCTGGACGTGCAGACCCGGCAGATCGTCCAGGACGAGCTGCTGGCCCTCTGGGAGCTGACCCGCCCGGCGGTCGTCTTCGTCACCCACGACCTGGAGGAGGCGATCGCGCTGGCCGACAAGGTGGTGGTGCTCACGGTCGGCCCGGCCACCGTCAAGGACACCTTCCACATCGATCTGCCCCGCCCGCGCAAGGTGCAGGAGATCCGCTTCCACCCGCGCTTCGTCGAGCTGTACGAGCAGATCTGGACCAGCCTGCGCGACGAGGTGCAGCTCGCGTACGCCCGCACGGCAGGAGCCGCCTGATGACCGCCGTCCTGACCCCGAAGACGCCGACCCCGACCACTCTGGAGAGCACCCCCGTGCCACTGGACGAGGACGCCCTGATCCGGGCCGCCAGGGCGCGGCTGCGCCGGCGCCGGTCGCTGGTGCTGCTGGCGCAGCTGGCGCTGATCGCGCTGGTGCTCGGCGGCTGGCAGTTCGGCGCCGACCAGGGCTGGCTGGACACCTTCACCTACGGCTCACCGGGCGGCGTCGCCGAGCAGCTTCGGGTGTGGTTCACCGAGGGCACCGCGACGGGCTCGATCTGGCGCAACATCGGCGTGACGATGCAGGAGACCGTCTTCGGCTTCCTGCTCGGCACGGCGGCCGGGGTGGTGCTCGGGGTCTCGCTCGGCCGGGTCCGGGTGCTGGCCGACGTCGCGGCGCCGTTCATCAAGGCGGCGAACTCGATCCCCCGGATCGTGCTCGGCTCGGTCTTCATCATCTGGTTCGGGCTCGGCCCGTCCGGGAAAATCGCGCTGGCCACCGTGCTGGTCTTCTTCTCGGTCTTCTTCAACGCCTTCCAGGGCACCCGCGAGGTCGACCAGAACCTGATCTCCAACGCCCGCATCCTGGGCGCCTCCCAGTGGAGGGTCACCACGCAGGTGGTGCTGCCCTCCGCGATGACCTGGATCATCGCCTCGCTGCACTCGGCCTTCGGCTTCGCCCTGATCGGCGCGATCGTCGGCGAGATCCTCGGCGCGCAGTACGGCCTCGGGCAGTTGATCGCCCAGGCCCAGGGCTCCTTCAACGCGGACGGCATCTACGCCGGCACGGTCGTCATCGCCGTCCTCGCGCTGCTCGCCGAGTGGTTGGTGACGCTCTTCGAGAAGCGCGTGCTGCGCTGGCGCCCCGCCCAGTCGGGCAGCCACGCCGCCCAGATCTGACCTACCACCCGCACACCCACCCCCACCCCTCCACCCAGTCAAGGAGCCCAGCAATGTCGCTGGTCAAGAGATCCGCCGTCGCCGTGGCGGCCGCCACCGCCCTCGCCCTCTCCCTCAGCGCCTGCGGCGGCGGGAGCACCGCGAAGACCGCCGCGAAGAACGACTCCGGCGACATCACCGTCAAGATCATGGTCGGCGGGCTCAACAAGCAGATCTACCTGCCGGTGATGCTGGCCAAGGGCCTCGGCTACTTCAAGGAGCAGGGCATCGACGCCCAGCTCTCCGACGAGCCCGCCGGGGTGGACGCCGAGACGGCGATGCTGGCCGGCCAGGTCGACGCAGTGGTCGGTTTCTACGACCACACCATCGACCTGCAGTCGAAGGGCAAGTCCACCGAGTCCGTGGTGCAGCTGCTCCAGGCCCCCGGCGAGGTCGAGATGGTCCGCACCGACCTGGCCGACAGCGTCAAGTCGCCCGCCGACTTCAAGGGCCGGCACCTCGGGGTGACGGGCCTCGGCTCCTCCACCAACTTCCTGACGCAGTACCTGGAGGAGAAGAACGGCCTGGCCCCCGGCGCGGCTACCTCGATCGCGGTCGGCGCGGGCTCGACCTTCGTCGCGGCGATGCAGAACAAGCAGATCGACGCCGGGATGACCACCGAGCCGACGATCTCGATGCTCCAGCAGAAGGGCCTGGCCCAGCCGCTGATCGACATGCGGACGGTGGCGGGGGCCAAGGCCGCGCTCGGCGGCACGTACCCGTCGTCCTGCCTCTACCTGACCACGGCGTACGCGCAGAAGAACCCGGAGGCCGTGCAGAAGCTGGCCAACGTCTTCGTCAAGACGCTGAAGTGGATCCAGGCCCACTCCCCCGCCGAGATCACCGAGCAGATGCCCGCCGACTACTACGCGGGCGTCGGCAAGGACTCGTACGTGAAGGCGCTGGAGAACGAGAAGGGCATGTACTCCCCCGACGGCCTGATGCCCCCGGACGGCCCGCAGACCGTGCTGAACGTGCTCTCGGCCTTCGACCCGACGGTGAAGGGCCACACCGTCGACCTGTCGAAGACCTACACCGACGAGTTCGTGAAGAAGGCCGGCTGACCGGCCGTCGAGACACCCCCGGGCGTGGTCCCCCATCGCGCCCGGGGGCTTCGCGGTCAGGCGGCCCCGGCGCCCGTGAGCGAACGGACCTCCAGCTCGGCGTACTTGTCCGGGTCGGCCGTCTCCTGCGAGGTGACGGTGCCGACCCAGCCGGCCAGGAAGCCGAGCGGGATGGAGACCAGGCCGGGGTTCTCCAGCGGGAACCAGTGGAAGTCGACGCCGGGGAAGATCGAGGTCTTCGCGCCGGAGACGACGGTGGAGAAGACCACCAGCAGCACGGCCGGGACGAGGCCGCCGTACACCGACCAGACCGCGCCCCGGGTGGTGAAGCGGCTCCAGAACAGGCTGTAGAGCAGCGTCGGGAGATTGGCGGAGGCGGCGACGGCGAAGGCCAGGCCGACCAGGAAGGCGGTGTTCAGCTGCTGGGCGAAGAGGCTGAGCACGATCGCCAGCGCGCCGATCACCACGGCGGCCGAGCGGGCGACGACCAGCTCCTCGCGCTCCGTCGGCTCCCGGCGGCCGACGCGGCGCCAGGCGCGGGCGTACAGGTCGTGGGCGAAGGCGGCGGAGGCGGCCAGGGTGAGCCCGGCGACCACCGCGAGGATGGTGGCGAAGGCGATCGCGGAGATCAGTGCGAAGAGCACCACGCCGACGGTGCTGCCCGCGCCGCCGCCGAGATCGAGCGCCAGCAGCGGGACGGCGGTGTTGCCCGCCGGGTTGGCGGCCTTCACGGCCTTGGCGCCGACCAGCGCGGTCGCGCCGAGGCCGAGCACGATCGCCATCAGGTAGAACCCGCCGATCATGCCGATCGCCCACATCGTGGAGCGCCGGGCGGCCCTGGCGGTGGGCACGGTGTAGAAGCGGGAGAGGATGTGCGGCAGCCCGGCGGTGCCGAGCACCAGACCGAGGCCGAGGCTGAAGAAGTCGAGCCGGCTGGTGAAGCTCGCCCCGTACTTGAGGCCCGGCTCCAGGTACGCCTGGCCCTTGCCGCTGCCTGCGGCGGCCGAGCGCATCAGCTCGGCGAGATTGCCGTGGAAGCGGGCCAGCACCAGCACCGTGAGCAGCACCGCGCCGACGATCAGCACGAAGGCCTTGACGATCTGGATCCAGGTGGTGGCCTTCATCCCGCCGACCGTCACATAGATGATCATCAGTGCGCCGACTCCGACGATCGTCCAGGTCTTCGCCTCGCCGCCGTTGGTGCCCAGCAGCAGCGTGACCAGACTGCCCGCGCCGACCATCTGCGCGATCAGGTAGAGCAGCGTGACGACCACGCTGGCGCTGCCCGCCGCCGCGCGCAGCGGGCGCTCGCGCATCCGCAGCGCCAGCACGTCGGCCAGGGTGTACCGGCCGGAGTTGCGGACGAGCTCGGCGACCAGCATCAGCACCACCAGCCAGGCGACCAGGAAGCCGATGCTGTAGAGCACGCCGTCGTAGCCGTACAGCGCGATCAGGCCGGTCACGCCGAGGAAGGAGGCGGCCGAGAGGTAGTCGCCGGAGAGGGCGAAGCCGTTCTGCAGCGGGGTGAAGCCGCGCCCGCCGGCGTAGAAGTCCTCGGCGGCCTGGCCCCGGCGGCCGACCCAGAGGGTGATCGCGAGGGTGACCAGGACGACCACGGCGAACAGCGCCACCGCGAGGCTGTGGTGCTGACCCGTCGTCACCGGCACCAGCTGGGTGGCGGGGGCGGGGTGCACGGACGGCACGAGGGGCTGGCCGACGAGCTGGGCGTCGGGGGGCGGGAGGAGGATCGAGTGCGTCATCGGAGTTGGTCCTGGGTGTCCCAGCGCAGCCCGAGGGCGGCGCGGTCGCGCTTGGTACGGGCATTGCGGGCGTAGAGCCAGGTCAGCAGGAAGGTCGAGGCGAACTGGAGCAGCCCGACCAGCCAGGCGACGTTCAGCGGGCCGGACAGCCGGTAGCGCATCAGCCCGGGTGCGGCCGCCTGCGCGCCGAGGTAGAGCAGGTACCAGCCGAGGAAGGCCGCGGTGGCGGGGAAGACGAAGCCTCGGTAGCTGCGCCGGATGTCCTGGAACGCGTCGCTGGCCTGGACGCTGCGGTAGACCTCGGCCGCGTCCACCGACGGCAGCACGGGCGTGGGCGTGGGCACGGGCTTCTGCGCGGGTGGGGGCGGCACCGGCACCGGCACCGGCACGGGCAGCGACACGGGTACTGGTGCCTGGCGGGCTGCGGGTACGGCCGGGCGCTTCTTCGCCGCCTGGCGGACCACGGTGCGGCCGACGGGCTTCGCGGCCCACCAGTCGAACCTCTCCTGCTGTGCCAATGCTGCTCCTGAACCGGGACGCCCCGTGGGGGCGGGGCGTCGGCGTCGGCGCCGGAGGGGTCGGCTCCGGACGCACCTGTCCGGACCAGGATGGTCGCGCCCGGCACGCCCGAGCGAGCCGATACCGGCCGCTTCACTCGAAGAGGTGAGGGCCAATCAGGTGACGAAGGGTCAGTGACCAGGTAAGATCACGCGTTTCTGCCGATGCCGTGCCGGAAGGCGTACGCCACCGCCTGGGCCCGGTCGCGCACGGCCGTCTTGGCGAACAGGTTGTTGATGTGGGTCTTCACCGTCGCCGGGCTGACGAAGAGCCGCTGGGCGATCTCGGCGTTGGAGAGCCCCTCCGCGATCAGGGCGAGCACCTCCGCCTCCCGGGCGGTCAGCCCGTCCGGCAGCACGGCCGGGGGCGGCGCAGCCTCGTGCCGGTGGGCGGGTTGGTGCTGGTGGGCGGCTTGGTGCTGGTGGGCGAGCCGCTCCAGCAGGCGCCGCTGCACCTGCGGCGAGAGCCCGGCCGCGCCCGAGCGCACGTCCGCGATGGCGCGGGCGATCTCCTCACCGCCCGCGTCCTTGGTCAGGTAGCCGCGCGCGCCGGCCTGGAGCGCGGGGAAGAGCGAGTCGTCGTCGGCGTAGGTGGTGAGGATGACGACCTCGGTGCCGGGGTGCTCCGCGCGGATCCGCCTGGTCGCCTCGACGCCGTCGCAGCGCGGCATCCGAAGGTCCATCAGGACGACGTCCGGCGCGTGCACCCCCACCAGCCGGACGGCCTCCTCGCCGTCCGCCGCCGCGCCGACCACCTCGATGCCCGGCAGCAGCCCCAGCAGCATCACGATCCCCTCGCGCACCACCGTCTGGTCGTCGGCGACCAGCACCCTGACCGGCCGCTCCGTCATACCGGCACCCGCAGCAGCACGCGCCATCCTCCTTCGTCCGGCCCCGCCAGCAGTTCCCCGCCGAGCAGCTCGGCACGCTCGCGCATCCCCAGCAGACCGTACCCGCTGCCCGCGTCCGCCAGCGGACCGGGCGATGCGCCGCGCGGCGGGCGGCCGTTGCGCACCTCCAGC
Source organism: Kitasatospora sp. McL0602 (assembly GCF_052076145.1). Taxonomy (NCBI): domain Bacteria; kingdom Bacillati; phylum Actinomycetota; class Actinomycetes; order Kitasatosporales; family Streptomycetaceae; genus Kitasatospora; species Kitasatospora sp. McL0602. The sequence continues at coordinate 2,028,120 of NZ_CP197246.1, forward strand.
TCGACCGTGCCCTCACGCTCGACGGCACCGTCCGGGTAGCTGAGCCGCACCCGGACGCGGGCGCCCGGGGCGTGCTTGCGCGCGTTGGTGAGTGCCTCCTGCGCCGTCCGGCCGACGGCGAGCCCGGTCTCGGCGGGCAGTGGCCTGACGACGCCCTCGACGCTGAACTCCGCCTCCTCACGCCGGGTCAGCTCCGCCAGGAACTCCCCGACCGGCGCGAACTCGCCACGCAGCGCCGACAGCGCCTGGCGGGTCTCGGCCAACCCGTCCTGTGCCATCCGGCGGGCCGCCACCACCCGCTCACGGACCTGCTCACGGTCGGCCCCGGCGTCCAGCATCAGCCGGGCCGCCTCCAGGTGCACCAGCTGCGCCGAGAGGCTGTGCGCCAGCACGTCGTGGATCTCCCGGGCGATCCTCGCCCGCTCGGCCAGCGCCGCCGACTCCGCCTCGGCGGCCCGCGCCGCACGCTCCTGCTGCAGCAGGAGGTGCGCGGTGCCCCGGGCCTCGGTGTCCAGCCGCAGCAGGTAGCCCAGCAGCGAGAGCCCGCCGACCGTCGTCCCGATGCTCAGCCAGCTGTCCCAACTCGCCGCCGTGTACAGGACGAAGGACACCCCCGCCGTCAGCGCCCCGGCCGCCAGCGGCAGCCGGACGAGCGCCATGACGCCCAGCGCCGACCAGACCACGTCGGCCAGCAGGTAGGCGTGCAGCCCCCAGTCGGCCGCCGAGGCGAGCAGCAGCAGCCCGACGACCGCCGCCGCGCTGGAGCGCCACCGCTGCGCCAGCGTCGCCCGGAAGAACACCGTGGCCAGCAGGGCGGCGGCGACGACCATGGCGCCCACCCCGACCGCCGACCAGCCGGCGAACCGCCCCCGCGAGTACGTGCCCCAGACCACCACCACGAGCAGCACCAGCCGGGTCAGCACCGAGAGCAGCATCCTGGCCTGGCTCTGCGCCTCCCGGCTCAGCCCGGCGCGCGGCGGCCAGTCGGTCCAGGACGTCCGGATCTGCACGGGAGGCCTCTCAGCGGGTCAGGTCAGGGACACGGTACGACGCCGCCAGCGTCCGGGCCCGCCACTGGAGGACAACGCCGCGCACCAGCAGCAGCGCGGCCAGCGCCAGCAGCAGCTGGTTCGTCCCCTGGTGCACGCCCAGCGCGGCGCCGATCGCGTACAGGCCGCCGCGCAGCACCAGCATCCCCGCCCAAGCGGCCATCGCGACGGGGGTGCCCTTGACCCAGATGCCGCCGTCCTCGCCGTACCAGAGCTTGGCCGTCCAGCCCCAGACGCTCCCGAGGGCGATCTCGACCACCACCCCGGCGGCCAGCAGCAGGACGGAGAACGCCACATGGCGCGAGTCGAGGAGCGCCGGGTCGCGCAGCGCGAGCACCGCGAGGACGAGCGGGATCAGCCAGACCCGGCGCTCGGAGTCCAGCCTCCGGGCCCGGAACTGACGGCCGATCACGAGAGCGGCCACCGCGACGATGACCAGGGTGTTGAGGGCGCCGTTCATGGCAGGTACTCCGAACCGCGAGGGGGTCTTCCTGACCTCCTCAACGCTAGGGAGCCCCGCCCCGCCGGGGATCGGAGCCAGGGTTGAACCACGCGGTCGGGCCCCCTCCACCCGGAGGTGGAGAGGGCCCTGCACCGCTGCTGTCAGGCGTCGATGCGCGAGCGGTCCATCGTCGCGGCCGAGTCGACGATGAACTCCTTGCGGGGCGCCACGTCGTTGCCCATCAGCAGGTCGAAGGTCTTCTCCGCCAGCTCCAGATCCGCCAGGTTGATCCGCCGCAGCGTCCGGTGCCGGGGGTCCATGGTCGTCTCGGCCAGCTGGTCGGCGTCCATCTCACCGAGGCCCTTGTACCGCTGCACCGGCTCCTTCCAGCGCAGGCCCTTGCGCTGGAACTCCAGCATCGTGGAGCGCATCTCGGAGTCCGAGTACGTGTAGTGGTACTTCTCCTGCCCGCGCTTGGGGTTGGTGAGCTCGATCCGGTGCAGCGGCGGGACGGCCGCGAAGACCCGGCCCTGCTCGATCATCGGCCGCATGTAGCGCTGAAAGAGCGTCAGCAGCAGGGTGCGGATGTGCGATCCGTCGACGTCGGCGTCGGCCATGAAGATGACCCGGCCGTACCGGGCCTGCTCGATGTCGAAGGTGCGGCCGGAACCGGCCCCTATCACCTGGATGATCGAGGCGCACTCGGCGTTCTTGAGCATGTCGGCGACGGACGCCTTCTGCACGTTCAGGATCTTGCCGCGGATCGGCAGCAGGGCCTGGAACTCGGAGTTGCGGGCCAGCTTCGCGGTGCCGAGCGCGGAGTCGCCCTCGACGATGAAGAGTTCGCTGCGCTCGACGTCGTCGCTGCGGCAGTCGGCCAGCTTCGCGGGCAGCGAGGAGGTCTCCAGCGCGGTCTTCCGGCGCTGCGCCTCCTTGTGCTGGCGGGCCGCGACGCGGGTGCGGGCGGCGGCGACGACCTTCTCCAGGACGGCGCGGGCCTGGAGCTTCTCGTCCTTCTTGCTGGAGGTGAGGAAGGCCTTGAGCTCCTTGGCGACGACGGCCGCGACGATCCGGTTGGCCGCCGAGGTGCCGAGCACCTCCTTGGTCTGGCCCTCGAACTGCGGCTCGGCGAGCCGGACGGTGACCACGGCGGTGAGGCCCTCAGTGGTGTCGTCCTTGGTGACGTCGTCCTCGGCGACGCGCAGCAGCTTGCTCGCGCGCAGCGCCTCGTTCACCGTCTTGGCCAGCGAGCGCTCGAAGCCGGTGACGTGGGTGCCGCCCTTGGGGGTGGCGATGATGTTGACGAAGGAGCGCAGCGTGGTGTCGTAGCCGGCGCCCCAGCGCAGGGCGATGTCGACGCCGAGCTGCCGGGTGACCTCGGTGGGTGTCATGTGGCCGAGCTCGTCCAGGACGGGCACGGTCTCCTTGAAGGTGCCCTCGCCGTGGAGCCGCAGCACGTCGGAGACGGCCTTGTCGGGCGCGAGGAACTCGCAGAACTCGCTGATGCCGCCGTCGAAGTGGAAGGTCTCCTCCTCGACCTTCTCGCTCTCCGTCAGCCGTTCGTCACGGACGATGATGGTGAGGCCGGGGACGAGGAAGGCCGTCTGGCGGGCACGGCTGTGCAGCCCCTCCAGCGTGATCCTGGCTTCCTTGAGGAAGATCTGCCGGTCGGCCCAGTAGCGGGTCCGGGTGCCGGTGCGGCCGCGCGGGGCCTTGCTCTTGCGGGTCAGGCCGTTGGCCGGCTCGAAGGGCGCATCCGGGCTGAGCTCGGTGAAGATGCCGGGTGCGCCCCGGCGGAAGCTGATCGCATGGGTGTGCCCACCGCGGTCGACCTCTACGTCGAGGCGGGCGGAGAGCGCGTTCACCACGGAGGCGCCGACACCGTGCAGACCGCCGGAGGCGGCGTACGAGCCACCGCCGAACTTGCCGCCCGCGTGCAGCTTGGTCATGACGACCTCGACGCCGGAGAGGCCGGTCTTCGGCTCGACGTCGACGGGGATGCCCCGGCCGTTGTCGCGGACCTCGACCGAGGCGTCGTCGTGCAGGATCACCTCGATGCGGTCGCAGAAGCCGCCGAGCGCCTCGTCGACCGAGTTGTCGATGATCTCCCAGAGGCAGTGCATCAGGCCACGGCTGTCGGTCGAACCGATGTACATGCCGGGGCGCTTGCGGACGGCCTCCAGGCCCTCCAGTACGAGCAGGTGCCGGGCCGTGTAGTTGGAACCGTCGTCGGCCGTCCGGGTCTCGGCACTCATGCGCCCACCTCGCAGCCCGTTGTCGCTGCCTCACGCACGGTGCGCACTCCCATCGTCCTGGACCACCCTTCGACTTCCTCGCCCGACTCCGGCCGACCGGCCCGGTCGGCTCCCTCTCGGCTTCCACAGTGTTTCCGACAGCTGAGACAGCGGTGGTTCGACCCCGTGCCGCTTGTACGCGCTGCGCGAACAAGACCTCCGCCGACGGCGGGGGGCGCGGAGCGTCATCTCCACCTCCGGCCACGGGTCCTGGCGGATCGTAGCGCGCGGCGCAGGCTGTCGAACTGCCGATATGCAGGCTACCGGTGCCAGGGGCGGGGCTTATGCTCCAACCCAGCGGAGGATTATGCTACGCGGACCTCGCCCGTCGCTTCGATCGGACGTTCGAGCCGCTCGGGATGCTCTCGGAATCGGTACGCATGAACCGCCGACGCCGTGGGCACGTCCTCAGCAACAAACACAGCAGAATCCTCAGAGAAGAAAAGCCACGAGCGGGAACGTTTTCGGCCTGGTTGGATGTTGACCCTGGTACGACAGCTCGTCGAGCTAGAGAAGAGGCGACGTGACTACTGTTCTGACACCTGCGAGCCCGCTGACCGCGGCTGACCGCTGCGACCGTTGCGGCGCCCAGGCATACCTGCGCGTCGTACTCGCGAGCGGCGGAGAGCTGCTCTTCTGCGCCCACCACGGGCGGAAGTTCGAGCCTGAACTGAAGAAGATCGCCGTCGAGATACAGGACGAGAGCGGCCGTCTCAGCACGACCGCCACAGCCCCGGCCCCCGACGACGAACGCTGACCTCGCGGCTCGCTCGGCGAGCTCCGTCGAGCTAGGCGTCGAGCCGGACGGCGACCCCCTCCAGGGGCCACCGTCCGGCTCTGTCATTTCCCCGACCCTCACACACCGCTGTCACTCGGACACGTAGAGTTGACAGGCCGTCAGAGCTTGGCCCTGACCGCGTCCGCCACGGCCGAGAGCCTCGTGTACACCCCGGGGTGGTCGGCCTCCGCGCAACCCGTGCCCCAGGAGACGACGCCGACCAGGCGCCCGGCGACGACCAGCGGACCGCCGCTGTCACCCTGGCAGGCATCCTTGCCACCCTGCTGCTCGCCCGCGCAGACCATGCCCCGGGCGTCGAAGCCGCCGTTCGCACTGCCACCCGGGTAGGCCGCGGCGCAGGCGCCGTCCGGCACGATCGGCACCTCGACCCCGCGCAGCGCCGACGCGTAACTGCCGTTGCCGGTGGTGTCCCCCCAGCCGTAGACCTCGGCCGGCGTCCCCGCCGCGTACGGCTCCGTCTCGCCCTGGCCGACCAGTTCGAGGGTGGACGCGTCGGGCTGGGCCTCGGCCAGCGTGAGCACCGCCACATCCTGCATGTTGGCGTCGAACGAGTACTGCGGGTGGATCCACACCGTACGGACCGTCACCTCGCGGCCGTCCCGGCGGTTCAGGTCCTCCCGGCCGACGATCGCCTTCAGGCCGGGCCGGTCGGTCCGGTTGCCGCGCTCGTCGTAGAAGCAGTGTGCCGCCGTCACCACCTTGGTCGGCGTGACCAGCGTCCCACCGCAGAACTGCCCCGAGCGGGCAGTGCCGAACTGCTGGGTGCTCGCGAGCGCGACCACCCACGGGTGCTGGGAGAGCGACGCCGGGTGACCGCCGACGATCCGGTGCTGCGCCTGCGCCTCGGCCTGGGTCGCCGTGCCGATCGCGAGCAGCGGGGCCGGGAGGACCGCCAGCAGCGCCAGCGCGATCGGCCGACGACGCCGTGACGTGGCATTCGGGGTGGGCTGCACCGATGTCTCCAAGATGGTCCGACGACAGGGAACCGACTCAGCGTAGTCGCCCGGTCACCTGAAGTGGCGTCAGCGCCGCCGACGCCACCCGGACGAGCGACGCACCCGCCCCGACACGCCGGAAGGGCCCGGAGTGCGTGAAGCACTCCGGGCCCTTCCGGGATGAGCAGTCGGACCGAGCAGTCGGACCGAGCAGCCGGATCTAGTCCAGGTAGTCGCGCAGCACCTGGGACCGCGACGGGTGACGCAGCTTGGACATGGTCTTCGACTCGATCTGGCGGATGCGCTCACGCGTCACGCCGTAGACCTTGCCGATCTCGTCCAGCGTCTTCGGCTGACCGTCCGTCAGGCCGAAGCGCATCGAGACCACGCCCGCCTCGCGCTCGCTCAGGGTGTCGAGCACCGAGTGCAGCTGCTCCTGGAGCAGGGTGAAGGAGACCGCGTCGGCCGGGACGACCGCCTCGGAGTCCTCGATCAGGTCACCGAACTCGCTGTCGCCGTCCTCACCGAGGGGGGTGTGCAGGGAGATCGGCTCACGGCCGTACTTCTGGACCTCGATGACCTTCTCGGGGGTCATGTCGAGTTCCTTGGCCAGCTCCTCCGGGGTGGGCTCGCGGCCCAGGTCCTGGAGCATCTGGCGCTGGACGCGGGCCAGCTTGTTGATGACCTCGACCATGTGCACCGGGATACGGATGGTGCGGGCCTGGTCGGCCATCGCGCGGGTGATCGCCTGACGGATCCACCAGGTGGCGTACGTCGAGAACTTGTAGCCCTTGGTGTAGTCGAACTTCTCGACCGCGCGGATCAGACCGAGGTTGCCCTCCTGGATCAGGTCCAGGAAGAGCATGCCGCGGCCGGTGTAGCGCTTGGCGAGGGAGACCACGAGACGGAGGTTGGCCTCCAGCAGGTGGTTCTTCGCGCGGCGACCGTCCTCGGCGATGATCTCCAGCTCGCGCTTGAGCTTGGGGGCCAGCTTGTCCGCGGCGCTGAGCTTGTCCTCGGCGAAGAGGCCGGCCTCGATGCGCTTGGCGAGCTCGACCTCCTGCTCGGCGTTGAGCAGCGGGACCTTGCCGATCTGCTTCAGGTAGTCCTTGACCGGGTCGGCGGTGGCACCGGCGACGGCGACCTGCTGGGCGGGAGCGTCGTCCTCGTCGTCGTCGGAGAGGACGAAGCCCTCCGACTCCTCCTCGGGAGCGTCGGCACCCTCGGCCTTGTCGCCGGGCAGTGCCGTCTCCTCGACGGACTCCTCGTCGCCGAGCTCCTCGTCACCCTTGCCCTTGGCGGCGGTGGTCTTCTTGGCGGCGGTCTTCTTGGCCGGGGCGGCAGCCTTCTTGGCGACGGCCTTCTTGGCGGGAGCGGCAGCCTTCTTGGCGGCGACCCGGGCCTCGGCCATCTCGATGCTGTCGACGACGGTGACCTCGACGGTCGAGGTGACCGTCGGGGCGCCGGTGCTCGCCGCAGGGGCGATCCGGACGGGCGGCTTGGTCTGGGCCACCGGGGTGCGGGTGACCGTCTTGGTCGCCGTGCGCTTGGTGGTGCTCTTGGCCGCAACGCTCTTGCGCTTGGAGCCGGCGGGCTCCGCCGCACTGACCATGAGGTCCACTCCTTCCTCAATCAGAACCTGGTTGAGGCTGCGCATGACGTTCTTCCACTTGGTGACCGGGATCTGGTCCGCCTCGAATGCCTGACGCACGTCGTCACCGGCGATCTGCCCCTGGGCCTTGCCCCGCTCGATGAGCGCGAGCAGAGCTGCGGACTCGGCGATCTCGGGGGGGAGCGAACGGGATGTGCTGGCCGACACGAACAACCTCTCGGACGATGAGTGGATCTCGAACCCGTACCGGGCCGCCCGAGAGGGCGGGGAAGGATCACGCGCAGACACGCACGCGCTGTCGATTCCGACCGGCTCGGGCTTGAGGACTGGGTTTGCAGGACGGCAGCAGCGCCGCAGACCAACACAGCATTCTGACACTGTGGCGGTATTCCCGGAGCTGCTTCCGCTCCGTACACATCGCTGCTACCCCTCCAGTGTTACGCATAGCCTTCGTGGCGCCGGTCACACCGGCGCCACGAGTCGCCCGGAGGTCGCTCCCCACCGCCCGAAATCCGTCCTCCCCGACCCCGGCTCAGTGCTCGCGCGGGGCCGGGACGGAGTGCTCGACCTCGGGGTGGACGGTGAGCAGCGCCCGGACAGCGGCCTCGGCGGCGGTGCCGTCGCCGGTGCCGAGGGCGTCGACCAGGCGGGTGTGCAGGCTCACCGAGGACTCCGAGGGGCGCTCGCACGAGGCCGCCTGCCCGCCGGACACGTGCAGCGAGCAGGAGATGACGCTCGAGAGGTGCTCCAGCATCCGGTTGCCCGCCATCTGCAGGACGAGGGCGTGCAGCTCGGTGTCGGCCCGGCCGTAGCTGACCAGATCGCCCTGGGAGCCGGTGTGGGCCATGATCTCGGTCAGCTCGACCAGCCGCTGCTGGACGTCCTCCCGGCCGTGGCCGGCGGCCAGCCGCGCCGCCAGCGGCTCGATCGCCCAGCGCAGCTCGAAGAGCTCGCGGCGCTGCTCGTCGCGCTGCGGCCCGAAGGCGCGCCACTCGATGATGTCCGGGTCGAGCAGGTTCCAGTCGGCGACCGGGCGGACCCGGGTGCCGACGTTCGGCCGGGCGCTGACCAGGCCCTTCGCCTCCAGCACCCGCAGCGACTCGCGGACGACGGTGCGGGAGACCTCGAAACGCTGGCCGATCTCCTCGGGGACGAGCGGACGGTCGGCGCCCAGATCGCCCGAGACGATCATCTGGCCGAGCTGCTGGACGAGCTGCCCGTGGAGACCACGTCCCCGGCTGCTCGTGGTCTTGCGACCGACCCGGGAGAGGTCGGTCTCGGCGCCCTCCCAGCGGGGGGCGGGCGGGATGGGCCGATCGGCGTAGGAGAAGCGGTCCAGCTCCGCGGAGCCGACTGCGTCGGCCGAGCGAGCTGCGGTCATGGTGGGGTGCGCAAGGGTACTCACACGTCCTTTGTCGGCGATCGGCGGCCCCGGCTTGAGAATTCTCGTGAAAAGCACACGAAAGGGTGATCGCCCGTGACCGGATAATTGACCTCTTATCAGCCAGAACCGGATTTTTCCCGCGCTGCAGAGCGATCTTCATGACTGGCCGTCACGATCGCCGTCACGATCGCCATCACACTCGCCGCCACAACGGTCGTTGTCGTGACGGGCGTCGTATCCGTGCTCCCCGTGGTCAGAGTGCACGGCGGCGGGCCTGGACGAGCAGGCAGGCGACCAGCAGGACGGCCGGCGGGGCGAGGACCACCGCCACCAGCAGCGGCTCCAACGCCCCCGCCGCACGCGGCAACGCCTCACCCCGTGCCCAGTCGAGGCCGTACTGGAACGGCAGCAACTCCCGCACCAGCTCCGGCCACCCCCGCCCGGCCTGCCGCAGGACCAGCGAGAGCACCGGCTCCAGCAGCGGCGGCAGCGCGCAGAGGATCAGCACACCCGCAGCCGCGCTCCGCGCCAGGGAGGTCAGCAGCAGGCCCGTCCAGGCCGCCAGCACCACCAGGGCTACGAACACGGCGAGCGACCGGAGGACGGAGCCCTCCTGCGCGAAGAGCCGCGGGTCCACAGTCTCCGGCGTGAACACCCGCCCGGCACGCGCCCCCGGGGGGAGCGCGAGCCGGAGCGCGACGGCGTCCAGCGCCAGCGTGACGACCGCGAGAGCCGCCGACACCGCCCCGACCACCGCGAGCTTCCCCGTCAGCAGGCCGATCCGCCGCCGGTACGACACCCGCGAAGCCGCCAGCCCCGGGTGACGGACCTCGTGCCCGTACGAGAGCGCCCCCAGCGCTCCCGCCCCGAGGGCCGCGATCGGCAGCGGGAGCAGCGGCACGACGGCGGTCACCACCCGCACGGCCGCCGCCGCGGACAGCGTCCCCGAGGGCAGCTGACGGGCCAGCAGGGCCGCCACGGCGACGTCGCCGAGCAGGACGGCAGCGAGCAGGAACCAGGTCGAGCGGAGGCCGCGCAGCCGCCGCGTCTCGTATGCCAGTACGCGCACGGTCACTCGCTCCGATGGTCGGGACTGAGGGCGGGGGTCGGGGCGGGGGCGGGGGCCGTTGCCGACACCTGGTCGGGCAACCCGCCTGGGCGCTCGAGGCGGAAGAGCGGCGGCAGGACTGTCGTCGGGGCGTCGTGCTGCCTCGGCGCGGTAGGAGTCTGGGCCTGGCTCGCGGCCTGGGCCTGGCTCGGGGCCTGGGCCTGGCTCGGGGCAGCGGCACCTACCAGGGCCGTGGCCGGCCCGCGCAGTTGGACGTGACCGGACCGGCCCGAGGCGGCGGGGAGGGTCGGGTGGGCGACGGGCTGTTCGACCACCCGGTCGGCCAGCTCGTGGAGCAGGATGCCGTGCCGGTAGGCGAGTTCGCCGATCTCGGTGCGGCCGACGCCGCTCACGGCGATGCCGACGCCGCCGTCCCGGCGGACCTGTGCGCCCTGCTCGGTGAGCAGGTCCGCGAGGCGGGCCATCTGCGGGCCCCGGACGGCCACCTCCGGGTGGAGCCGGGTGCGGCGGAACTCCGTGACCGGCTGATCCGCGATCAGGCGCCCCTGGTCCAGGGTGATCACCCGATCGGCCAGGACCGATGCCTCCTGTGGCGTGCGGGTGGTCACCAGGACCGTGCCGCCGGCGACCGCGAACGAGCGGAGGAAGGAGTGGAACCACTCGACATTGCGCGGCGAGAGCTCCTCGGTGGGGCAGTCCAGCAGCAGAGTGCCCGGATCGCCCAGCAGGGCGGCGGCGAGCGCGAGGCGGCGGTGCATGCCCGGTGAGAAGGAGCGCAGCCGATGTTCGGCGACGCTCGCCAACCGGGTCTGCTCCAGCAGTTCGTCGGCCCGACGGCCCGGGACGCCCACTGCTCCGGCCAGCATCCGCAGATGACTGCGGGCCCGGCGGCCGGGGTGCCCGGCCATTCCGTGCCCAGGGGGCAGCAGGACGCCGACCTCACGTTCGGGGCGGCGCAGGCGGCGGTAGGTCCGGCCGTCGAAGAGGGTGATGCCCTGGCCGCACTCCAACTCGACCATCAGCCGCAGGGCGGTGGACTTCCCCGCGTCCTCGGCCCCGAGCAGGGCGGTGACCATGCCCGGCCTGGTGTCGAAGGTCAGATCGAGCAGGGCGGGGGGACGGCCTCGGCGGTAGACCTTGGTCAGTCCGGTGATCTGGATCATCGCTGCCTGCTCCCACGTCCTCGGCCGACAGGGTCCGCGAGGCACGGGTGGTCCCCGTGTCTGCCCCGCGCCAGCACAGTAGGCCGCAGAGAAGGAGAATTCGGGCATTACGGATGGTTCGCACCCCGCGTGGTCACACAGCTCACCCGATCAGGCGACAAGCGGAACGGGGTCCGGACGCCACACGTGTCACCTGGAACCCGGACGGGTTTCAGGACTCCGGGCGGAGCATCGGCGGGTTGAGCACGGTCGCGCCGCCCGCCTTGAAGAGCTGAGCCGGGCGGCCGCCCTGACGGGTCGTCGTGCCACCGGTCGGCACCAGAAAGCCAGGGGTGCCGGTGACCTTGCGGTGGAAGTTCCGAGGGTCGAGAGCGACGCCCCACACCGCTTCGTAGACCTGGCGCAGCTCGCCCACGGTGAACTCGGGCGGGCAGAAGGCCGTGGCGAGCGAGGAGTACTCGATCTTCGAGCGGGCCCGCTCCACACCGTCCGCGAGGATCCGCCCGTGGTCGAAGGCCAGCGGCACGCCGTCGGCCGGGCTCTGCCCGATCAACTCGCCGGCCGGAGCCCAGCGGGCGCTGCTGGCGTCGCCACCCGGGCGCGGCGTCGGCAGATCGGGGGCGAGCGCGAGGTGGGCCACGCTCACCACTCGCATCCGGGGGTCGCGCTGCGGGTGCCCGTAGGTCGCGAGCTGTTCGAGGTGGGCGCCGGCTGAGCTCTGGCCCGCTGTGGAGTAGGCCCGCAGGCCGGTCTCCTCGGCGAGCTCGCGGGACGCCGCCTCGGCGAGCCCCTCGTCCGGGCGCACGAAACCACCGGGCAGTGCCCAGTACCCCTGAAACGGCGGCTCGCCTCTTCGGACCAGCAGGGCACTCAACGCGTGCTCCCGCACCGTCAGCACCACCAGGTCGACCGTGACAGCGAACGGGGGAAAGGCCGACGGGTCATAACGCGACATGGAGACGATGATAGTCGTCTCTCTGACGATAAGCACAGGTCCGGGGACCTGGGGTGATGCTCGCCCCGAGGGGGCGGGCCGAGGCGGGGGGCCGGGGTGCCGAGGCGGGGGGCCGGGTTGCCGGGGGCCGGGGTGCCGGGGGCCGGCCAGGTCAACGGGCGCCCAGCTGGAGCTCTGGGGATGCCTCCTCCACCACAGCGACACCGATCCGGCTCACCCGGACCGAGAACGGCTCCCCCGCGACCCGCAGGCCTGTCAGCTCCAGCTCACCGAGCGGCGCCGAACTGGCCGGGCGGACGAGCACCCGGCCCGCCGGGACATCCGGGCGCACCCCGGCGAGTGCGGCCACCAGGTGGACGGCGGAAGCAGCCGAGACCGCCGCCGGACGGCAGGCCGCCGGGTGCGGCACCGGCGGACACCCGGTCACCCGCTGCTCCCCCGCATACATCTCGGGCAGCCGGCCCTCGAAGTGCGCGGCGGCATCCAGCAGGCCGGACAGCAGCTCGCCCGCCTCCCGCTCGAACCCGGCGCCGGACAGCCCGGCCACCGCGAGAGCGGTCTCGTGGACGCGGACGGCGCCGCTGCGGTGCCCCAGCGGGTTGAAGCGGGGGGACTTCGCGCTGAGCGTGCGCAGGCCCCAGCCGCAGTCGAATTCGGGAGCCACCAGGCGCTGGGCGAGCAGCCTGGTCTGCTCACGGTCGAGCAGCCCCTCGTGGTGGGCGCCGTCGGCGGCGAGGCCGAGGTCGAGCAGGTGGACGAAGGACGAGGCCACGGCGGGCAGCGGGCGGCCCGGCCCGACAAGGGCTGCGGCCGGTCTGCCGCCTGACAGGTCATCGATCCAGAACTGCTCCCGGAAGCGGTCGCGCAGCGCTGCCGCCCAACCTCGCCACTCCGCTGCACCCGGGCGGCCGAAGGCCTCCAGCAGCTCCGCTCCGTGCAACGCCGCCCGGTGGGCCTGAGCCTGCACCTCGCAGCGGGCAGGCACCGGGCGGGTGCTGCGCTCCTCGGCGGTGCGGCCCAGATCGGTGACGAAGCCGGTGGGGCCCTCGACGGGAGGGCCCTCCTGGGCCGCCGCGTCATCGCCGGTCTCGTGACGGCGGACGCTGCCCTCGGGAGCGAGGTCCGTCAGGTTGGCGCGCAGCGCTGCGAGGGCCCGCTCGGCGGCCGGGATCAACTCGGCCACCTCGTGGGTCGGCATGCCCCAGCGCCAGGCCTCCGCCAGCACCGTGACGAACAGCAGCGTCGCCTCCGTGGCAGTGCAGGACGGCGGCAGCTCGGGCCCGGCGTGGCGAAGCGCGCCCGGGATCACACCCTCGGGGCGTGCGCCCCCGGAGTACTGACGGCGTGCGAGTGCACGGAGCGTACCGGCGGCGAGGCGAGTACCCAACGGGAGCGTCATCCTGGCGGCCCAGAGGGCGTCAGCCGAGGTCAGCCCGAAGCGCCACGGCACGCCGGCGGCGGCGTAGAGGTCGGTGGGACGGTCCGGGTCGGCCAGCAGCAGCCCCCCGAGGGTGTCGAGCGAACGTGGGACGAGCAGCTCGACGCGCGAGTCGTCGCACCGCACCTCCGGGGCCGACCACGGAAGCGGCACGCCCTGGCCACGGCCGGTGGGCGGACGCACCACACCGGGGTTGAGGATCTCCAGCTCGGTTCGCAACTCGACCTGCCAACGCGCGCCGGGCTGTACCTCCAGGTCCCAGCGCAGCACGCCGGCGCCGGCCAGCACGGCATGCGGGGACGGCCGGGCCGCCACCGTGGCGCTGTGGTGCTGACCGACCCAGCGCAGACCGGCCGACTGCACCTGTGCGGGCAGATCGGGCCAGCGCTGCCCCGCAGCGACCTCGGCCAGCTGACCGAGGTCCGTCCCGAGCGTGATCTCCAGCGGCAGCCGGGCGGGCCGACCGCTGGTGTTACGTACCGTGACGGTCTCCACGCCGTCGGCGTGCCTGAGCCGCTCGACCGTCAGCGCCGGGTCCGGATCCGGATCGCCCGGCACCCGGACGGCGCCGACGAACCGTGCCTCGGCAGCCGAGGTGAGCGTCCCCTGGAGGGGCAAGGGCTCGAAGCCCCCGAGCCGCAGCTCCATCCTCGCGAGCACCCGGACTCCGGCGCGGAAGAAGCCGTGCAGGCTGTGACCACGCAGCTGCCCGTCCGGCCCGGACGCTGCCATCGCCGGAGCGTTCACGCAGATGACCTCGGCGTGGGCGGACAGGGCCTGGGCCCGCCCCGGGGCCTGCGGGCGCTGGGGGCCGGGGGCGGCACCCGGCGGCACCTGCGGGGCTTGCGACGGTTGCGGTGGTGGCGGCTGAGGCACCTGCTGGGTGAGGGTGGGTGGGCTGACGGGGGGCTGAGTGACGGGGCGTGAGCTGACAGTCGGCGGGGCGAAGGGAGGCGGCGGCGTGGTCGGCCCGACCGGCATGGTGTGGACGGGCGCGCTCGGCGGCACTGACTGTGGCTCTGCCTGGGATGGCGTCGTGGCCGTCACCTGGCTCTCCTCCCTCGGCCGACCGCCGGGCGCTGGCCCGGTCGGCCGAGCGCATGCTCGATCGCGGTCTGGTCGTGCTCGTGCTCGTGCTCGTGCTCGTGCTCGTGCTGCTGACTGTGTTGCTGTCTGTGCTCGTCGTGCGGTCGGGGCCGACCAGCGACCCGGCTGCTGCCGGTACCCGCCGGACACCCAGGGCATGGTCTGCCCCGTGGTCAGCGGATTGATGCGGCTGGTCCGGAGGCCGCCGCAGTACGCCCGCGCCCGAAGCCATGCCCACAGCCGCACCCGGTGTACTGCCCAGGTGCCTGTCCCGCGCGGCACCCGGACATCAGCCCTGATACGACGACCGGTCAGGCCACCCGACGGTGCTTGCGGGCCGGTCGGGCCAGTCGGGCCGGCGCGGCAGGTCCAGCTGGGCCGGCCGTCGGGGACGGGCCCACGACCACCCCGCAGGATGAACGCCCCGAACCTCCGCCAGGTCACGCCGGCAGGACAACTGCCGCCCCACCCTGGCAGCCGCCGAACACCCGCTCGGCGCGGTCGTACCGGCCCCACCCGCTCCCCCGAACGTGCGGAGCCAGGGTGCCGGATCCAGCCGGGCCCGTGCTCGGGACCGCCCTTGCCGACTCCCGGCCGCCGCCAGGATACGGTGCGCAGGCGGCGGCGTTCGCACCGGGAGAACCGGGCCGCTGCCGCAGCTGCCACCGCCACACGAAGGCCGGTGGAAGACCGGAACATCGCAGGTGGTCGCCGAACCGCGCCCGTCACCAGCACATACCGAGGAGTTGCATGTCCACCGCCAGCCGGCTGCCCGGGATTGTCACGACCGACCACGTCTTCCAGGTGCCGCTCGACCACCAGGCCCCTGACGGCGAGCAGATCGAGGTGTACGCCCGCGAGGTGGTGGCGCCCGGCCGGGAGAACGACGACCTGCCGTGGCTGCTCTTCCTCCAGGGCGGCCCCGGCGGAAGGGCCAACCGGCCGCTGGGCCGGGACAGCTGGCTGGTACGGGCCCTGGACGACTACCGGGTGCTGCTGCTCGACCAGCGCGGGACCGGGCGGTCGACCCCCGCCACCCGGCAGACGCTCGGCCGCCGGGGCGGCCCGCAGCAGCAGGCCGACTACCTGGCCCACTTCCGGGCCGACTCGATCGTCCGAGACGCCGAGCTGATCCGGCGTCGACTGCTGGGCGAGGGCGGCCGGTGGAGCCTGCTCGGCCAGAGCTTCGGCGGGTTCTGCACCCTGACGTACCTCTCGCTGGCGCCGGAGGGGCTGCGCGAGGCGTTCGTGACGGGCGGCCTGGCGGGCCTGCGAACGTCGGCGGCAGACGTGTACCGCGCCGCGTACCCGCGAGTGGCTCGAAAGAACTCCGCGCACTACTCGCGCTACCCGCAGGACGTCGCCGTGGTGCGCGGGATCGCCGCGCACCTGGCGAAGACCCCGGCCCGGCTGCCGGACGGCGGCATCCTCACCGTCGAGGCCTTCCAGGGGCTCGGCCTGATGCTGGGCTCGGGCACGGGCTCGCACGCGCTGCACTACCTGCTGGAGGAGGCGTGGGTCGACGGTGTGGACGGCCCTGAGCTCTCCGACAGCTTCCTCGCGGGCGCGCAGGCTCAGCTCGCCTTCGGCAGCGGCCCGCTGTACGCCGTGCTGCACGAGTCGATCTACGGCCAGCGCTCGGTGGACGAGGCCGGGACGGGCTGGGCTGCTGAACGGGTGCGCGGCGAATTCCCCGCCTTCGACGCGGCGCTCGCGCTGGAGTCGGGCGCGCCGGTCCTCTTCACCGGCGAGATGATCTACCCCGCGCTGTTCGAGACCGATCCGGCGCTGCAGCCGCTCCGCGAGACGGCGCAGCTGCTCGCCGAGCGGGGCGACTGGCCCGACCTGTACGACCTCGAGCGGCTCGCTGCCAACACCGTGCCGGTGGTGGCAGCCGTCTACCACGACGACATGTACGTGGACACCGCGGATTCGCTGGCAACTGCCGACGCCGTGGCGGGCCTGCGGGCCTGGGTGACCAACGAGTGGGAGCACGACGGACTTCGGATGAGCGGCGGGCAGGTGCTCGACCGCCTGATCAGGATGGCGCGCGGCGAGCTCTAGCCGGGCCGCGAGCTGGTTGCCGAGTCCGGCGAGGAGGCTGCGTCGGGGCCCGTGGAGGCGGGGCCCCGGCGGCGTCGGCTTCGGCTGCGTCATGACGGCTCCTTCCCGGAACATCAGTGGCTCGGCGCCCTGGACACCAGGCGTCGTCGCTTCCGGGTACCGCCGGGGTGGCCGGTCCGGTCGGTGGCGCCGGGGTGGCCGGTCCGGTCGGTGGCGTCGGTGGGGTCGGTACGGTCGGCTGCTCCTCCACCGGTGACCCGACGAGGGGCCGCGGGCGGCCGTCGGCGCGGTGCGGCATGGCCGACCGAGGAGCGGCACGCGGAAGCCCTGCCGTGCGGTGTGTCGTCCACCTCCGGCCGGCCATCCACGGTGCCGCGCGGTTCTGCCGCCACCGGGCCGGTCGGGGTGGTCTGCGAAGGGACTCGGGGCGCGCCGCCCGAGCGCTCTCCGGTCTGCGGGGGTGCCCCGGGTGGGGCGCTGGGCCCGGCCTCGCCCGACGGGGTGTCCGGCGGCCCGTCGGCGTGCGGCGCCCGGGGCCGGGGTACCGGCACCCGCCCCGGAGGGCGCCGAGCGGCGCGTTCCGCCCGGATGCTGTCGAGCAGCTCGTCCGGCAGCAGCCCGGCATTGAGCGATTCGTAGATCAGCTGCGCCAGCGTGTAGTCCGGGTCCAGATCGAGGGCCCTGGAGAGGACGATCCGTGCGGTCGCGCTGTCGGCCGCGAGCCAGGACGTCCAGGCGAGCAGAGTCAGCGGGGCGGCCCCGAAGTGCTCGAACGGCGCGACGCAGCGCTGCGCGAGGAAGCGCCAGAGGCGCTGGGCGGTGGCGAGCTCGTACGGCTCCGCGTACTCGGCGCCGCGGTCACGACCGAGCCTGTCCTGCAGCCCGCTCAGCAACAGCGCCGTGCGGTCGGGATCGATCTCGTCGGCACCCGCCGCGAACTCCGCCATCGCCTCGTCGATCAGGGCACTCGTCCGGTCCAGTACCGCAGCGTGCCCGGCGCCGCCCCGGAGGGCGCGGATCAGCTCCGGCGTGGCGCGGTGCAGCGCCGACCGCTGGATCTCCGCCGCTGCCCCGGTGATCGGGAGAAGCTCAGCGGTGATCGCCTTGCGGCTGCCGCGAGGCGCCAGCCCGGCGAAGGTCGCCGCAGCGGCGATCGCGCTCGGGACGTGGGCGGAGCGGATCTGGGTACCCTGCGGCCCGCAGCAGGTGGTGCCCCAGCAGAGGAACGACCACCAGCGGCCCGCGGAGATGCCGAGTGACTCCCGTACCTTGACCCCGTCGGCGCGGAAGGCCTCGGCGAGCCGGACGGCCAGCGGGCTCAGCCTGCTGATCGCCGCGTGGGTGTCGCCGTCCGCCGGGTCGTGGCAGAGGTAGATCAGGGCCTGCTCGGGGCGGCGATCGCGCTGCTCGGAGAGGTCGATCAGGAGCCGGACGGTGTCCGCCGCGACCGACGGCCAGGAATCGGGGTCGTCGGGGATGTCGAGCCGGACCACACCGCCCTGTTCGAGCTGGGGCCCGTGCAGGCCGACCACGACGATGCTGTCGTCGGGGAAGAAGCCCAGCAGGTACGGGAGCATCTCGGCCATGTCTCCCGGGCCTCGCATCCTGGCGGGGAGCTGGGTGGAGACTCGGGTGGGGAGCGGAGCTGCGTGTTCGTTGTTCATGCCGGGAAGATTGGCGCACCAGGTGGGTACCTGGGCGAGAAATCTCAGCCCTGTGGATAAACCGGGGGGTCCAGCATTTGATCCCCCGAATGGCCTAACCCTTACATGCGGATACATCGGTGCAAATAGTGCAGATTTGGATTCTTGACTGCTTATAGCCTCACAGTTACGCACAGCGCGCGGCGCCGATGCCGGGCCGCTGCTCGGCGCCGATGGTCACCGCTGTTCGCGGATTGTCGGTCGCAGGCGGTATTGATTGAGCCATGCAGAAGCCGAGCCACGCCACCGACCAGTCCCCCGACCGCGCCGCCGTCCGTGCGCGGGCCGAGGCGGTGCTCCGCGAGCTGGCCGGCCCGTCCGCCGTGCTGCGCGAGGACCAGTGGCTGGCGATCGAGGCACTGGTCATCGACCATCGGCGGGCCCTCGTCGTGCAGCGCACCGGCTGGGGCAAGTCCGCCGTCTACTTCATCGCCACCTCGCTGCTGCGCGCACGGGGCGCCGGGCCGACGGTGATCGTCTCCCCTCTGCTGGCCCTGATGCGCAATCAGGTCGATTCGGCCGCGAAGGCCGGTATCCACGCGCGCACCATCAACTCGGCCAACCCCGAGGAGTGGGACGTCATCCAGGCCGAGGTCGCGGCCGGAGCGGTCGACATCCTGCTGGTCAGCCCCGAGCGGCTGAACAACCCCGACTTCCGCGACCAGGTGCTGCCGAAACTCGCGGCCTCCACCGGCCTGCTGGTGGTCGACGAGGCGCACTGCATCTCCGACTGGGGTCACGACTTCCGCCCCGACTACCGCCGCCTGCGCACGATGCTGGCCGACCTGGCCCCGGGCGTCCCGGTCCTGGCCACCACCGCGACGGCCAACTCCCGGGTCACCGCCGACGTCGCCGAGCAGCTCGGCACCGGCAGCGCGCAGCCCCCCACGACCGATCCCGCCACGGGCGCCGACACGCCCTTCACCGGTTCCACGGACATGGGCCCGACCGGCACCGGGGAGCGCGCGCTCGTACTGCGTGGCGAGCTCGACCGGGAGAGCCTGAGCCTCGGCGTGCTCACCCTCCCCGACCCGGCGCAGCGGCTGGCCTGGCTCGCCGACCACCTCCCCGAGCTGCCCGGCTCCGGGATCATCTACACCCTGACCGTGGCCGCCACCGACGAGGTCACCGACTTCCTCCGCCAGCGCGGGTATCCGGTCGCCTCCTACTCCGGCCGGACGGAGGACGCCGAGCGCCGCAGCGCCGAGGCCGATCTTCTCGCCAACCGGGTCAAGGCCCTGGTCGCGACCTCAGCCCTGGGGATGGGCTTCGACAAGCCCGATCTCGGCTTCGTGGTGCACCTCGGCTCCCCCAGCTCGCCGATCGCGTACTACCAGCAGGTCGGCCGTGCCGGGCGTGGCGTGGCGCGGGCGGAGGTGCTGCTGCTGCCGGGCCGCGAGGACGAGGCGATCTGGCGGTACTTCGCCTCGCTGGGCTTCCCGCCCGAGGAGCAGGTCCGGCGGACGATCGACGCCCTCGCCGAGGCCGGTCGGCCGCTGTCGACGGCTGCCCTGGAGACCCGGGTCGACCTCCGCCGGGCCCGGCTGGAGACGATGCTCAAGGTGCTCGACGTCGACGGGGCCGTCCGCCGGGTGCGCGGCGGTTGGACGGCGACGGGCGCCCCGTGGGCGTACGACGCGGCTCGCTACGCCAAGGTCGCCGAATCCCGCGAGGCCGAGCAGCGAGCGATGCGCGAGTACGCCACGACGAGCGGCTGCCGGATGGAGTTCCTGCGCCGCCAGCTCGACGACGACGCCGCCACGCCCTGCGGCCGGTGCGACAACTGCGCGGGGGCCAGTCACGCGCCGGAGGTCTCGGGTGAGGCTCTCGGGGCGGCCAGGGCAGCGCTCGGCAGGCCGGGCGTCACCTTTGAGCCACGCAGGCTGTGGCCCACGGGCATGGACGCACTGGGCGTCTCGCTGAAGGGTCGGATTCCGGCCGGGGAGCAGGCCGAAACCGGCCGGGCCCTGGGCCGACTTTCGGACATCGGCTGGGGCACCCGGCTGCGTACGCTGCTCGCCGACCAGGCGCCGGACGGGCCGGTGCCCGCCGAGGTGCTGGACGCACTGGTCAGTGTGCTGGCCGACTGGGCGCGCGGGCCCGGCGGCTGGGCCGGGCCCGAGGGCCCCGACGGCACCAGGTCGGCCCGCCCGGTCGGCGTGGTCTCGATGGCGTCGAGCACCCGTCCGGCCCTGGTCGGGAGCCTGAGCGCGCAGGTGGCGTCGATCGGTCGCCTGCCGCTGCTCGGGCAGATCGGCTATGCGACCGGCCGCCCGCCGCACGGCCCCCGGAGCAACAGTGCGCAGCGGCTGCACTCACTGGCGAGCACGTTCCTGCTCCCCGAGGAGCTCCGGTCGGCGCTGGCCGCGACCCCGGGGCCGGTCCTGCTGATCGACGACGCGGTCGACTCGGGGTGGACGGTCACGGTGGCGGCCCGGCTGCTGCGGCAGGCGGGTGCGAGTGCGGTGTTGCCGCTGGTCCTGGCCGTGCAGGCGTAGCGCGTCGGCGGCGGGCTCTTGGCAGGGCAACCGCTGGAGCGAGGTCGGCGCTCCGCGCGTGGGCACCACGCAAGAGTGGCCCGATCGCGACCTGGTCAACCGAATGGCAGCACGGGAGGAGTGGAATATATCTGACAGAACAGCGACTTTCGGGCGGCGTTCATCATTTCATCGTTGCCGGTCGGGGTCTTCTGACCCGAGAATTGGACCGTACCCCGAGACCGGTCCGACAGACCTGTCCTTCGGCGTACGCACGTGCCCGCGCGCCCTGCGGGTCGGGAAAGGAGGATCGTGATCAACGGCATCGACCAAGGTCAGTTCTCCCCGGCCCGGAAGCGGACGATCAGCCTGGAGAACTGGGCGGACTCCGGAGTCCCGCTGCTGCGGGCCCCCAGGGAGTTCGTCAGCGAGCTGCACCAGCGGCATCTCCCCCAGCCCGGCACCACGGTCGTCGCCGTGCTCGACGCCGAGCACCACGTGTCGGCGTCCGCCTCGTTCTCGGCCCGCCCGCACACCGACGACGGCTGGCAACACCGCAACGCGATCCTCGCCCACCTCCGCCAGGTCACTCCGCACGACCTGCGGCTCAGCGCTCCCGTCCGGACGGCTGTGCTGCTCCGCTGCCGCGAGGGATCCGCCGACTGGACCGACCAGGACGGCGCCTGGATGTGGGCGCTGCGCGACGCCGCGATGCTGCACGGGCTGCGCTGCGGTTCCTACATCGCACTGACGCCGGCCGGCTGGCACTCGCTCGGCGACGGCCGACGCGGGCGCAATCCGCACTCCGACTCCTGGGCGGACGGCCCGGTCCACACCGTCACGGAGCTGGCCCCGCGCAGCACCCGCGAGCCTGCCGAGGAACGGGTCTGGCGGCCGATCGCCGTCGCCTCGCGGGACACCCTCCGCCGCACCGCCACGCGCTGACCCTCGCCAACCGGAACTGACCTGAGCCGACCGGTGATGGCTGTCACCCGCCGATACGACGAAGCACCCGGCAGGCCGAAGCTCCGGGATCTCCAGGATTTCCGGGCTTCGGCGCGCCAGGTGCCACCGACAAGGTTCTCGTCAGGGTTCTCGTCAGGCCGGGACGGGTCGGCTCCCGGCTGGGAGCAGCGGGCGCACTCGGTCGGCCTCGCCGCAGACCACGAGCAGCGCGCCGACGTGGTCGAACGCCTTCTTCACCGCCCGTTCGACGCGCGCGGCGCCGCTGTCGTTGACGACCAGGACGACGACCTCGCGGCGCAGCGGGCGCGCCGTTGCGGCGTCCGCGTAGAACACGTCACCGCCTTCGGTGAGCTGGGCCCAGTAGCCCGCCTCACCGAAGGAGAGCTCGTGCTGCTGCCAAGGGTGCGGCTCGCCGACGGTCAGCACCAAGACGTCCTCCGGGCGACGGCCGGCCTCCAGGAGCGAGTCGACCGTGTCGTCGGCCCGTTCGACCGCGTCGAGGACGGACGAGGGCACCAGTTGGACGGTCACGGCGGGGCGCTGGGGGGCGGGGCCGGGCTTGGGCGGCTGGGCCGGCCTCGGGGGCGGTCCCGGCCGAGGGGCGCGTGGGGGTGCCGGCCGGGGTCCGGGCACGGCTGCGCTCGGGGCGGAAGGCTTGACGGGGACGGGGGGCGCGCTGCCGACGGCAGGCGTACGGGGGGCGTGTGCGTCCGACTCGCGGGGGAAGGGAACGCCGGGGCCCGGGATACTCTCGTGAATCTCCGGCTCCTCGGGGAAGGCAGGCATGCCCGAATATCTATCAAATGCCAGCCGAATGCGCACGGGCACCCCACCTTTTGAACACAGCAGGTGGGGGACAGGCCGTCAGAAACCGAGGGACAGCTGCTCATCCTGACTCGGCAGAGCCCGCCCACGCTTCAAATGGCTCCACTTCGGCAGCGCATCGAGGTAGGCCCAGGAGAGTCGGTGGTGCTCGGTCGGACCGTACTCGTCGAGCGCTGCCCGGTGCACGGGCGAGGGGTAGCCGGCGTTCTCGGCGAAGCCGTACGCGGGGAGGTCGGCCCCGATGTCGGCCATCATGCCGTCACGGTGCACCTTGGCGAGCACCGAGGCGGCGGAGACGCAGACACAGGACTGGTCACCCTTGATCACGGTGCGGACCCGCCACGGGCCGCCGAGGTAGTCGTGCTTGCCGTCGAGGATCACAGCGTCCGGACGGACGGGGAGCGCCTCCAGCGCGCGCAGTGCCGCCAGCCGCAGGGCGGCGGTCATGCCGAGTTCGTCGCACTCCTCGGGCGAGGCGTGGCCCAGTGCGTAGGCGAGGACCCAGTCGGCCAGCACCGGGGCCAGTGCGTCACGGCGGCGCTCGGTGAGGAGTTTGGAGTCGGTAAGACCCTCCGGCGGCTTGCGCAGCCCGGTCACCGCAGCGCCGACCGTGACCGGCCCCGCCCAGGCGCCGCGCCCGACCTCGTCCAGCCCGACCACCAGCTGGGCCCCGGCCCGGCGCAGCGAGCGCTCGACCGAGTGGGTCGGGGGGTCGTACGGCATCAACGGTCCTTCGGCAGGGTCTCGGCGGCGGCAGCGGTCGCACGGGCTGGGGCCCGTCATCGGCGGGCGAGTCCAGCGTACGTCCTACCGGGGGCTGCTCGAGGGCCGCCCACAGCCACGGGCGGGGCTACGGACGGGGCCCCAAGCGGGGTTACGGGCGGACCATCGGGATGAGCACCTCGTCGACCAGTGAGGTGCAGAATCCGGGGTCGAGGGCACCTTCGCAGACCTTGGCCCGGTACATCAGCATCGCCGGGGCGACGTCGGCGACGAGGCTGGTGGCGGCACCGGGCCGGACGTCGCCGCGGAGTTCACCGCGTCGGAGGATGTCCAGCATGGCGGACGTCGACGGGCGGATCACCCGTTCGGTGAGGAAGTCCTTGAACTCCCGGGTCCGTTCGTGGTCCAGCTCGGCCATCAGGGCACGCATCGCGCTCCCCGCCCGGGACTCCATGGCGGCGCCGTACCCCTCGATGAGCTGCAGCAACTCGCTTCGCACGGACCCGAGGTCGGGCACCTGCGCAGGGGGTGGCAGAGTGGATCCGAGGGCGTCGATGATCAGATCGGCCTTCGACGTCCAGCGCCGGTACAGCGCGGCCTTGCCCGTCTGGGCCGCACCGGCGATGCCTTCCATGGTCATCCGCGCAAACCCGCCGGACGTGAGCTGCTCAAGGGCGGCGTCGAAGATGGCGGCTTCCAGGGCCTTGCCCCGTCTCCGCGACGGTCCGCCCTCGGCACCAGTCACCACGCCGCTCACCGCATCACTCGCCACACCACTCGCCACTCGCCACACCACTCGCCTCACAGTCCGCCTCACCCGGCACAGCGCACCTCGGGGGAACGGCCGCCATGTCGCCGTCCGCCCCCTGGCTCCACGCGATCTGATTCATCATCATCAACCTTAAAGAACGCTTGCGTTCACAATCCTCCACCGGGTAGTGTCCATCTTAGTGAACGCAGCCGTTCCTTCAAAACGGCTGCGGCACGGCGCACGGGGAGATCCGGCACCTACCGCTACCAGTACCAATAGCCAGCAGGGGGACAACATGGCTATCTCGAAAACACTCACCAAGACCTCACCACCTCAGGCCCGCCGAGGGCAGTACAAGGGCTTCGCCCTCGCTGTCATCGCGGCGACGCAGCTCATGGTCGTGCTCGACGCCACGATCGTGAACATCGCGCTTCCCCACATCCAGGACGCGCTCAAGTTCTCCGACACCAGCCTCTCCTGGGTCATCAACGCCTACACCCTGACCTTCGGCGGCCTGCTACTGCTCGGCGGCCGGGCAGGCGACATCCTCGGACGGCGCCGGGTGTTCATCGCCGGCGTGCTGCTCTTCGGCTTCGCCTCGCTGCTCGGCGGCTTCGCCCAGGACTCCAACATGTTGCTCGCTGCGCGGGCGCTGCAGGGCATCGGTGGCGCGATCTGTTCACCGACGGCCTTCGCCCTGATCGCGACCAACTTCGAGGAGGGGCCGGACCGCAACCGGGCCTTCGGGGTCTTCTCGGCCGTCGCGGGCTCCGGGGCAGCCATCGGCCTGCTGGCCGGCGGGCTGCTCACCGAGTACCTGAACTGGCGTTGGGTGTTCTTCGTCAACGTGCCGATCGCCATCCTGATCGCCGTCGCCGCGCCGCTGTACATCAACGAGTCGAAGCGCCAGGAGGGTCGGTTCGACCTGCCCGGGGCACTGGCCTCGACCCTCGGTCTGGTCTCCCTGGTCTACGGCTTCATCCGGGCCGCCTCGGACGGCTGGAGCGACTCGCTGACGATCGGTTCGTTCGTCGTCGGTGCCCTGCTCGTGCTGGCCTTCCTGGTCATCGAGCGACGCACCGCGCAGCCGATCACCCCGCTGCACCTCTTCTCCAACCGGAACCGCACCGGCGGCCTGGTGATGAT
The DNA here is from genome assembly GCF_052076145.1 of Kitasatospora sp. McL0602. Lineage (NCBI taxonomy): Bacteria > Bacillati > Actinomycetota > Actinomycetes > Kitasatosporales > Streptomycetaceae > Kitasatospora > Kitasatospora sp. McL0602. Next base: position 2,053,001 of record NZ_CP197246.1, read on the forward strand.
GCTCTGCCTGGCGGCCGCCATGTTCGGCATCTTCTTCTACGTCACGATCTTCGTGCAGCGGGTGCTGGGCTACAGCCCGCTGAAGGCCGGTGTGGCCTTCCTGCCGATCAGCGTCGCGATCATCATCGCCGCCCAGCTCGCCTCCGCCTTCCAGGCCAAGTACGGCCCCAAGCCGTTCATGGCAGGCGGCGCACTGCTGGTCACGATCGGCCTGACCTGGCTCACCCAGACCAGCGCCGACAGCAGCTACACCACCGGGGTGCTCGGCCCCACCGTGATCTTCGGCTTCGGCATGGGCCTGGTGTTCGTCCCGGTGATGCTGCTCGCGGTGGCAGGGGTGGCGGCGCACGAGACCGGCGCGGCCTCCGGTCTGCTGAACTCCATGCAGCAGATCGGTGGTTCACTCGGCCTCTCGATCCTGACCACGGTCTTCGCCTCGGCCGTCCGCAGCGAGGCCACCCAGAAGGTGCCGGACTTCCTGGCGCACGCGACACCCCAGCAGAAGGCCGAGTTCAACACCACGCACCAGTTCCCGCTCGGCACGAGCTGGTACAACGAGGCGCTGGCACACGGCATAGGCCAGGCGTTCATCGTCGGTGCCTCGCTCGCCGGGGTCGCCCTGCTGGTGGCCGTGTTCGCCATCAAGGCCAAGCCTGGCGACCTGGCCTCCGAGGGCCCGGCCGTCATGGTCCACTGACGCTGAACGCCGTTCGACTACCCATCGTGTGACGATCAGGCATGTGACGGCGCGCCCAACCTGACGGCGCACACGGCACACACGGCACACAGTGTGCGTACGGCTCGGGCCGGCCGGAAGACCGGCTCCGAGCCGTACGCAGCACCCGACTCCCCTACCGCCTCACCCCTTCACCCCTTCACCGACCCGGCCAGCAGCCCCTTGACGAAGTACCGCTGGAGCCCGAAGAAGACGAGCAGCGGGACGATCAGCGAGAGGAAGGCTCCGGCGGTGAGCAGTTCCCACCGCCCACCGAACGAGCCGGAGAGCTGGGCGAGCCGGACGGTCATCGGGGCGACCTCGGGGGTGCCACCTGCGAAGGTCAACGCGACGAGGAGGTCGTTCCAGACCCAGAGGAACTCGAAGATCGCGAAGGAGGCGAGAGCCGGCGTGCAGAGCGGGAGCACGATGGCACGGAAGATGGTGAAGTGCGACGCCCCGTCGACCACGGCTGCCTCCATCAGGTCGCGTGGCAGCTGCGAGATGAAGTTGTGCAGCAGGAAGGTCGCGAGCGGCAGGGCGAACATGGTGTGCGCCAGCCAGACCGGCGCGTAGGTGCCGTGCAGGTCGAAGGCCGGGATGACGGTCATCCCACCGAGATGGGCACCGCCTGAGAACAGTTGCAGCAACGGGATCAACGCCATCTGCAACGGCACCACTTGAAGAGCGAAGATCACGAAGAAGACCGTGTCACTGCCCCTGAACCGGACCCACGCCAGGGCGTAGGCGGCCATCGCCGCGATGAGCAGCGGGAAAACCGTCGCCGGGATGCTGATGGCGAGCGAGTTCACCAGATAGGGCATCAACCCGCCGCTGACGCCGAATCCGCCCTCGAAGAGCACCGTGTGGTAGTTCGAGAGGATCAGGTTCGGATGGGCGAAGACCTCCCACCAGCCGCTGTCCGTGACGTCCTGCTTGGGCCGTAGCGAGGTCGCGAGGAGGCCGAAGGTGGGGATCGTCCAGAGCACCGTCACAGCGATCACGAACACCGAGCCGAGCGGGCTACTGAAGGACTTCCGGACAGCCTTGCCCGGCCGGACAACCGCCTCGCTCACCCCACCGGCCGCCCCGCCCCTCGTCCCGCCCCTCGTCCCGCCCCTCGTCCCGCCGCTGCCCCTGTCACTCACCCCGTCGCTCACCTGGTCTCACGCTCCTTGCGCAGCTGAACGATGTTGTAGGCCACCAGCGGCAAGACGGCCAGGAAGAGGATCACCGCTAGCGCACTCCCCCGCCCGACGTTGAACTGCACGAAGGACTGCGAGTACATCTCGTTGGCCAGCACCTGGGTGCCGAAGTTGCCGCCCGTCATCGTGCGGACGATGTCGAACGCCTTCAGCGTGGTGATCATGACGGTGGTGAGCACGACGACCAGCGTGGTCCGGATCATCGGCACCGTCACGAACCAGAAGAGTTGCAACCCCCGGGCACCGTCCAGCCGGGCCGCCTCCGTCACCTCGTCCGGGATGGCCTTGATCGCGGCCGACAGCACCACCATGGCGAAGCCGGTCTGCACCCAGACCATCACGGCCATCAGCAGGAAGTTGTTCAACGGGTGCGAGAGCATCCAGTTCGGCGGGTGCGACCAACCCAGGCTGATGGCCAGTTGGCTCAACAGCCCGATCTGCGGCTGAGAAGGGTCCTTGGCCTCGTAGACGAACTTCCAGATGATGCTGGCGCCGACCAGCGAGACCGCCATCGGCATGAAGATCAGTGACTTGTAGATCGCCTGACGTTTCATCCGTTCGACCAGAAGGGCCAGCACCAGGCCCAGGCCGGTGGCGGCGAGTGGAGCGACGAGCAGCCAGAGGAGCGTGTTGAGCAGCACCTGGTGGATCGAGCCGGCGGTCAGGGCCCAGCCGTAGTTGCCGCCGCCCAGGAAGCGGGAGGAGTCGTCGTTGTAGAAGCTCAGATAGATGGTGCGGATCAGCGGCGCGACCAGCCCGATGATCAGCAGAAGCACAGCGGGCCCCAGGAACACCCCGATGGCGACGGGTCGGCTGAGCCGACCGGTGGCGCGCCCCGCCACATAGAACACCACCAGCAGAATGCCCAGGAACCCGACGATCGCGACGAGGCTGTTGTCGAGCTTGACGAGCGCGTCGGACCACGTCGAATCGGCCAGCAGAGCCTTGGGGGGCGAAGTTGTGAGCGGTAGAGCCGTAGTCATCAGATACGTTCCTCCTCTCTTCCCCGAACGCGAGAAGCACCGGACCGCAGAAGCCGAGCACCGGGTGGCGCGGGCGCGAGCACGTACACCCGCACCACCCGGTCGGACCGCACTGCACCGCCCGACAGCCCTACTGCGGCCAGGCGTTGTCGATGTCGCTCGCCACCTTCGCGATCGACTGGCCCTCGGCGAACCAGGCCGTCAGCGACTTCCACTCCTGCCCGGCGCCGATCGCGGCAGGCATCAGGTCGGAGCCGTCGAAGCGGAAGGTCGCCGTCGGGTCGGTCAGCGCGTCGGCGGAGAGCTTGTCGATCGGGTCCGTGTAGAGGCTCTTGTCCACGCCCTGGTTGGCGGAGACCCAGCCGGTGGAGACCTTCACCCGGCTGCTCGCCCACTCCGCGCTGGAGAGGTAGTTCTGCACCGCCTTGGCCTCGGGCCGGTCCGAGAACGCGGCAAGGAACTCGCCGCCGCCTTCGACCGGGTTGGCGATCGACGGGTTCACCGCCGGCAGGTGGAAGGCGAAGATGTCACCGTCCGGGCCGATGTTGGTGCCCTTGGCCCACTGCGCCTGGTAGAAGGAGGCCTGCTGGAGCATCCAGCACTTGTTGGTGAGGATCGGTGCCCCGGCGTCCTGGAAGGTGGTGGTGGCGATCGACTTCACATCGCCGTAGCCGCCGTTCACCCAGGCCGGGTTCTGCATCCAGCCGGCCACGGTCTGCATCGCGGCGGCGATCTTCGGGTCGCTGAACTTCACCTGGTGGTTGACCCACTGGTCGTAGACGTCACCCCCGTACGAACCGAGCACGACCTCCTCGAGCCAGTCGGTGGCCGGCCAGCCCGTCGCCGTCCCGGAGCCGATGCCGCCGCACCACGGCTTGCTGCCGCCCCCGGCACCCGCGATCTTCTCGCTGAGCGCGGTCAGCTCGGCCCAGGTCTTCGGCACCGTGTAACCGGCCTGCTTGAAGTACTTCGGCGAGTACCAGACCAGGGATTTCATGTTGGCGCTCATCGGCGCTGCGTAGAAGGTGCCGTTGACCGAGCCGTAGGTCTTCCAGACCGGGCTCCACTTGCCCTCGTTGGCCACCGTCTCGGCCGGTGGCTTCACGACCTTGCCGGTCTTCACCATCTGGGCCAGCAGGCCCGGTTGCGGGATGATCGCGAAGTCGGGCGCGTTGCCACCGCTGACCCGCACCTGGAGTTGGGACTCGAAGTCGTTGGCCCCCTCGTACGAGATCTTGATGCCCGTACAGGAACTGAACTCGGACCAGGACTTCTCCAGCGAGTCCGACTCCGGGCTGAGGATCGAGGCGTACATCGTGACCTTCGTCCCGGCGTGCCCGGCGTACGGCTGGTACTTGGCACAGTCACCGGTCAGGGCCGCGGCCGAGCCGGTCGGGGAGGAGGTGCTTGAACTGTTCGAGCAGGCGGCGACCAGAGAGAGCGCCAGGACGGCCGAGGCTGCGAGCAGCGGCCGGGTCCTGCTTCTCCGGGAATGACTGGTGATCATCGGCGACCTTCGATCGCGGGTGAAGGGAGAGTCAATTCGGTCCTCCGTGCCAGGGCATGACATGCCAGCAGTAAGACGGAACAAGACTGCGCTGTACCTGAGAGCGATCCGTACCCAACCCGGGCTGAGTTGAAGACGCTAACGCAGGCCCCTTCCCACGCCAAGGTCCCCGTTCGCCCTATATTGCCCGTCCCGCACTCTCCGGTCTCAAACCCCCCACACCGCTACCTGCACAACCCCGACACCTGGCTCAGAACCGGACGGGCAGGGCCCGCAGGCTGTTGACCGCCATCGTGGGGTTGGGCACCAGTTCGTCGTCCCTGACGGCCAGGGAGAGCGCAGGGAAGCGGTCGAAGAGCGCGGGGAGCGCGACGGCGGCCTCCAAGCGCGCGAGCGGCGCCCCGGGGCAGGCGTGCGGGCCGTGGCCGAAAGAGAGGTGGCGGGCGGGCTCGCGGGTGATGTCGAAGATCTCCGCCGTGATGCCGTGCTGCGCGGGGTCGCGGCCCAGCGCGTTGTAGGAGATCAGGACGGCGTCGCCCTCCGGGATCAGCACATCCTCGTACTTGATGTCCTCGGCGGCGAAGCGGAAGAGGAAGTTGCTGGTCGGCGGCGTCCAGCGGAGCGACTCCTCGACCACCGCCGTCCACGGCACCGCGCCCGAGCGAGCCAGCTCCAGCTGGTCGGGGTGGCCGAGCAGCGCGCGGACGGCGCTGGTGATCAGGTTGACGGTGGTCTCGTGACCGGCCGCGATGATCACCCGGAGGGTGGCCGCCGCCTCCGCGTCGCTGAGCGCCCCGCCCTCCACGTCGGCCTCGAGCAACGCGCTGATCAGATCATCGCCCGGCTGCGCCCGGCGCTGCTCGACCAGACCGCCGACGAAGGCATTGAGCGCGGCGATCGTCGCCTGCACGTCGGACGCAACGCTGCTGAAGAACCGCTCGTACAGCTCCCGGACGTGCCCGTGGTCGCGCTCCGGGACGCCGAGCAGCGTGCCGATCACCGTCATCGGCAGCGGGAAGGCGAACGCGGTCTTGAGATCGACCACCGGCCCGGCTTCCGCGACCCGGTCCAGCAGACCGGCGGTGATCGCCTCGATCCGGGGCCGCATCAGCTCCACCCGGCGCGGCGTGAACGCCTGCGTGACGATCGCGCGCAGGCGCCGGTGCTCGGCCCCGTCCGTGGTGACCATGCTCGGGCCGGGCACCGCCAGCCCGATCAACGGCCAGCTCTTCGGGATCTCACCCCGCTGGTACGCCGCCCACCGGGTGGCACTCTTCACCAGGCGATGGTCCGTCAGCAGGTCACGCGCCGCCGCATGCCGGGTGACCGCCCAGGCCCGGACGCCGCCGAGCAGCTCGACGGCCACCACCGGGCCGGCCGCGCGCAGCAGGGCGCCCTCGGCCGCGTTGTCACGGGCCATCGGGTCCATCATGATCGGGGCGGTCATCTCGTACTCCTCAGGTCGCTCCAGCAACATCCGGCAACATCCAGCAACGTCCACGCCAGGTCCGGCAAGGTCAGGTCGTCCGAGCTAGCTCACGTACCCGGGCGTGAAGGCCACCGGCAGCGAGACCAGGGCCCGCACCCAGGCCGACGGTCGCCAGACCAGGGCGTGTTCGGCAACGGCCAGCCGGAGGTCGGGCAGGCGGTCGAGCAGCACCTCGATCGCCGTCGCGGCGATCACCTCGGCGGCCTCCTGCGCGGGGAAGGGGCAGCTGTGCGGGCCGTACGAGAAGCTCAGGTACGCCCGGTTGCCCTCTGCCGGGGCGCCGCTCGCCTGACGGACCGACGGGTCGGTGTTGGCGCCCGCGAAGCCGAGCAGCACCATGTCTCCGGCGGCGATCCGCTGCCCACCCAGCTGGGTGTCCCGGGTCGCCCAGCGGCCGGCGAAGATCTGCGTCGGCGTGTCCTCCCAGAGCGCCTCGGAGAGCGCCTGGCCGATGCTCCGGCGACCGCCCGAGAGCGAGGCGGCGAAGCGCTCGTCCATCAGCATCAGCCGCAGGGCGTTGGCGATCCAGTACGCGCACGGCTGGTGCCCGGCGATCAGGATCACGCGCATGTCGCGCATGACCTCCTCGTCCGACAGCCCGGCGGCGTGCTCCAGCATCCGCGAGGTGATGTCGGCGCCCGGCTGCTCACGCTTGGCCCGCACCAGCGCCAGCATGCTGTCGAGCAGCTGCTGCGCGCCCGCCTGCGCGTCGGGGCCACCGTCCAGCATCGCGACCAGGCCCCGGATCAACGCCGGCGCCTCGTCCTCGCCCAGCCCGAAGAGGCGGCAGAGCACGAGCAACGGCATCCGGTGGGCGTACTCGGCGACGAGCTCCGCCTCACCCCGGCCCGCGAACTCGTCGATCAGCCGGTCGGCGATCTCCTCGCAGTGCTTCTTCAGCTCGTACGGATCAACCCCGGCGAGGGCGTCGGTGATCGCGCCCTTGCGGCGCTGGTGCTCGTCGCCCTCGGCGTAGAGCACGGACGGCACCGGAGCCATCATCGGCTTCAGCGGCCAGTCCGCCGGGATCTCGGGCCACTGGCTCCACCGGGTGGAGTCCCGGCCGAAGACCTTGGGCTGGCTGGTCACCAACTGCAGCTCTCGGTAGCCGATCACCAGCCAGGCGGGGACGCCCCCGGCCAGCTCGATCCGGGCCACCGGGCCGTGCGTCTCCCGCAGCTCCTGGTAGAGCTGGCCGGGGTCGGTCTGGAAGCGCGGGCCGTAGAGCGGGGTCGCGCCCGCGTGCGCGGGGCAGCCCGGCGGCGGGGTCGCGGGCTCGGTCACGGGGTCATCTCCTGTTCGACGGCGGCTGCGGACACGGCTGCGGACACAGCTACGGGCGTGGCTGCGGACACCAGCACGGGCAAAGAGACTGGCAAGGGGACGGGCGGTGGGACGGCGGACGCGAGTTCCGCCTCGGCAAGGCGCTGCAGGTGCCGGACCAACTCGATCAGCACCTGCTTGCTGGACTCCCGGTCCCGGGCGTCGCAGTCCACCAGCGGTACGTCGGCGGAGAGGTCGAGCGCCGCACGGACCTCGGCCAGGCTGTGCTCGGGCGCCTCGAAGTTGTTGCGGGCCACGACGAACGGGGTGCCGTGGTGCTCCAGTCGGTCGATCGCGTACCAGGACTCCTCCAGCCGTCGGGTGTCCACCAGCACGACCGCGCCGAGCGCGCCGCTGAACAGCCGGTCCCAGAGGAACCAGAAACGTTCCTGCCCGGGGGCACCGAAGAGGTAGAGCACGTTCCGGTCGTTGAGCGTGATCCGGCCGAAGTCGAAGGCGACCGTGGTCGACCGCTTGCCCCAGGAGGCCGACGGGTCGTCGATGCCCTCACCGGCCTTGGTCATCGTCTCCTCGGTGTTGAGCGGACGGATCTCACTCACCGCACCGACCAGAGTCGTCTTCCCGACCCCGAACCCGCCCACCACGACGACCTTCAGCCCGTTGTCCGCCGTGCTCCGCAACGGCGACCCCCGCCGGGCCTCCCGCAAGGCCGTGTCAGAGTTGTTCGAGGCCATGCAGCACCTGCTTCAGCATGTCGAGGTCGGGCAGCCGAGCCTTGGTCGGAGCGAAACGCGGGTGCCGGGCGGTGATCCGCCCGGCCTCCAGCAGGTCGCCGAGCAGGATCTTGACCACGCTCACCGGCAGTGCCAGACCGGCCGCGATCTCCACGACGGCGGTCGGCTCGGCGCACATCTGCAGGATCCGGGCGTGCTCGGACTGCATCCCCGGCTCCGGCTCCCGCTCCGCCACGATGAGCGTGACGAGGTCGAAGGCGTGCTCCGGCGGGCGGCTGCGCCCCCGGGTGACGGTGTAGAGACGCTCCGGATCGTCGTCGCGCCCCGGCATCGCCCGCCCCTCGCTCATGCGGGGCTCGGAGCGTCGATCCGGCCTGCCACCGCGCCCACGCCGTCGCCCACGTCCGCACCATCGCCCACGTCCACGCCGTCCAACTCGCGGGGCGGGGCGCTCAGGTAGGCGCCGATCTGCTCGATCAGGCCGTGCATGTTGTGGCCGACCACGCCCACGTCCGCGTCGTCGTCCGTCACCACCGCGAGGTGGGCGCCCTCGCCAGCAGCGACGATGCAGAGGATGCCGCCGTGGAACTCCGTCATCGACTGCCGGACGCCACCCGTCCGGTCACCGAACTCGATCGACGCGCCGTGCGCGAGGCTCTGCATCCCTGACGCGATCGCCGCCAACTGGTCCGCCTGGTCGATGTCCAGAGCCGCCGTGTGGCATAGCTTGAGGCCGTCGGCCGAGAGCACCAGGGCATGCCGGGCTCCTGGCGTGGCGGTCAGCAGGTTCTCCAACAGCCAGTCGAGATCACGGTCGATGGTGCTGCTCATCAGGACTCATCCTTCGGGAGAGCGTCGTTGGTTTCGGACCCAGCGGTGTCGGACCCAGCGGTGTCGGCCCCACCAGTGTTGGACCCGCTGGTGTTGGCCCCTGCCTGGAGGGCCCTGCGGAAAGCGCCGAAGCGGGCGGCCGCAACGGCGGCATCGGCGCGTACGGGCTGCGCCGCCACGGGCTGCGCGGTGACGGTGGTGGTGCCCGCCCCCGGGGTGGGCCGGGCTGAGGCGAGCGTCTGCCCACGGCGGCGCTGCGGCAGGCCGTTGGCACCGGATGGCTCTGACGTCGGCTCAGGCTCACTCTCAGTCTCAGTCTCAGGAACGGACGCAGGCGCGGGCCGGACGGCCTCGATGGTGCGTGGCTGAGTCCGCGCCTGAGTCCGTGCCTGAGCGCGAGCCCCCGCGGGCGCCGCTGACCGTCCCCCGGCCGTGGCCGGCTCGGAGGTGGGCTCGGCGGCCGGCTCGGTGGTCGGCGCCATCGCCGGCTCCGGGTGGGTGATCAGCTGACTCGGGATCAGCACCACCACGCCCGTGCCGCCCCGGGCGGACGGGCGGAAGGAGATCGACAGGCCGTGCTTACGAGCCAGGGCGCCGACCACCGCCAGCCCGATCCGGGTGCCGGCCGAGAGCGCGGTCAGATCGAGCGGTTCCGGCGAGACGGCCCGCTCGGCCCGCCGCAGCCAGCTGTCGCTCAGCCCGAGGCCGCCGTCCTCGACGGTGATCACCAGGCCCGCGTTGGCCTCCTCGACGTAGACGTGCACCTCGGCGGGCGGGGCGGAGAAGTTCGCGGCGTTGTCGAGCAGTTCGGCCAGCGCGTGCATCACGCCCTCGGCCGCGTACCCGGCGACGGCCGCCGTGCTGGCGGAGTGCAGCCGCACCCGCTGGTACGCGCCGATCCGGCCCAGCGCACCGCGCAGGATGCTCTCCACGCCGATCGGCTTGGCCCAGCGCCGCCCCGAGCGGGCACCGGTGAGCACCGCGATGCTGTCGGCCATCCTGCCCGCCTGGGCGGTGGCGTGGTCGAGGCTCAGCAGGTCGCCGAGCACGTCCTCGCCGTGCCGGTGCTGCATCTCGCGCAGCTCCGCGTGCATGCTCGTGGCCAGGGCCTGGACCCGGCCCGCCGCCGTGGCGCAGACCGCGAGCGCGGCGGCGCGCTGCCGCTCACCCTTGCCGATCTCCTCGGCGACGTTGCGCAGCAGCATCGCGTGGGCCAGATCGCGGTAGCTGGTGGTGACCGTGTCGACGGAGCTGCCACGACGCAGGCCCGCGACCACCTCGGGCAGGATGTCGGTGGAGAGCCGGTCGAGTTGCTCGCGCTGCTCGCGGGCCTCCTCGGCGACGACCCGCAGTTCGGCGGTCTCGGCCTCGGCTGCCGCGAGGGCGTCGCGGGCGGTGTCCAGGTCGGTCCGGGCGCCGTCGGCCTCCGCCTGGGCGGTGGCCAGGGCGGCCCGCAGGTGGGCTGCGGCCGTGTGGGTCGCGGTGAGGTCCGCGCGGAGCTCCTCGATCCGGGCGTCGGCCCGGGTGGCCCGCTCGCGCTGGGTGTCGAGCTCCTCCCGGGTCCAGGCTGCGCGGGCGGCCTGGACGGCGGCCAGGCCGACGAGGACGCTCCAGAGGATCAGCGCCCCGCCGACGGTCGCTGCGACGGCGGCCCGGTGGGCCTCGGCCGTCGAGGCGACGGCGGCGGCGCCCGCACCGGCCCCGACCACGATCCCGGCTGCCGCCCACGGCAGTGTGCTGCCCCTCGGGCGATGGAACGCGCCGCGAAGGGGGCGCGTGGGAGCTGTCATCAAGTGGTCCTCGGGGCCGGCGGCGGCTGCGGGCATGCGGCAGCGCACCACCACCCGAAACATGCGGCGGGCGCGCTCCGGGCGGTTGATCAGTACACGCGGTCAACAGATAATATCCATTCACCACATTTGCTCAACCGGACAATTGACGATCTGTCGTTGCCCCGGAACGCTCCGCATGCACCCCAGACTGCGAATCAGCCGCGCACGGCCGCCACGGCCCGCTCGACCTCCACGAGATCGAGACCCTGGTCACGCAGCACCCGGACGGCCAGCCCACCCCCCTCGCGCAGCACTCCGAGCAGCAGGTGCCGGGTTTCGATCCGCCCCTCCCCCTCCCCTGCCGCCGCCCGGACCGAGAGCGACATCACGTCCTTCGCCCGGTCGGTGAATCTGGCCGAATTCCGTCGCCGCCGTTTCGGCGCCTCGACACGGACGTCCAGCGCGCCCTCCCCGAAGGTCGCCTCCACCGCGCCCCGGACGGCCTCCAGATCGACCCCGATCGCCGCCAGCGCGGCCTCGTCGATCTCCGGATGCGGAGCGCCGAGGAGCCTCGCCACCACCCCGCGTGCCGTCGCCAGGTCGAGCCCGGCCTCGATCAGCACCCCGGCCGCCGGATCGCCGCTCTGGCCGAGCACCCCCAGCAGGAGGTGCTCCGTCCCGATGTGGTCGTGCCGCAGCCTGGCCGCCTCCTCCGCCGCACACCCCACCACGCGCCGTGCCCCGTCACTGAACCGCTCGAACATCGTCAGTCCTCTCCCGCCCCGAAGCCCCGTCGGGCGTACTTCTTGTGGACGGCCTGTCGGCTGACGCCGAGGCAGACCGCAATCTCCTGCCAGGACCAGCCCTGACCGCGTGCGTTCCCGACCTGGAGCTCCTCCAGCCGGTCCGCCAGATCCCGCAACGCCCGGACGGCCCGCAGGCCCACCGCCGGGTCTCGACTGCTCGCGTCAGCCGCGAGCTGCTTGGTCTCGCTCATACTGTCAACATAGGTTGACGCTGCACGCCTGTCAACCAAAGTTGACACTTGGGACAGAAAAAAGCGGGGCGAGGACCATCCGGTCCTCGCCCCGCCCGATCAGTCAGTCAGCCGAGCAGGCTCAGCTGCAGCCGCTGGTGGAGCCGCAGCCCTCGCAGAGGTAGCAGCTGCCGGCGCGGCGCATCTTGGTGCCGCAGGAGAAGCAGAGCGGAGCGTCGGCGTTGAGGCCGAGCTGGATCTCCATCAGCTCCGTCGAGTTGTGGGCCTGGGCCGGGGCGGCCTTGGGCTTCTCGGGAGCCGGCCGGACGGGCGGCGTCACCGCGCGGGGCGCCGACTGCGCCAGCGTCTCGACGTCCATCTGCTCATCCTCGATGGGCTCGTAGGAGCCGGTGTCGAGGTGGCGCTGACGCTCCTCGACCGAGTGGATGCCGAGCGCCGAGCGGGTCTCGAAGGGCAGGAAGTCCAGCGCCAGGCGGCGGAAGATGTAGTCGACGATCGACTGCGCCATCCGCACGTCCGGGTCGTCGGTCAGACCGGCCGGCTCGAACCGCATGTTGGTGAACTTGGAGACGTACGTCTCCAGCGGCACGCCGTACTGCATGCCGACCGAGACCGCGATGGAGAAGGCGTCCATCATGCCCGCGAGGGTCGAGCCCTGCTTGGACATCTTCAGGAAGACCTCGCCGAGGCCGTCGTCCGGGTAGGAGTTGGCCGTCATGTAGCCCTCGGCGCCGCCGACCGTGAAGGAGGTCGTGATGCCGGGGCGGCCCTTCGGGAGGCGCTTGCGGACGGGGCGGTACTCGACGACCTTCTCGACGACCGGCGCGGTCTTCTCGGCGACCACGGCCGCCGGGGCCTTGGTCTTGGCCGAGAGCGGCTGGCCGACCTTGCAGTTGTCGCGGTAGATCGCGAGCGCCTTGACGCCGAGCTTCCACGCCTCGAAGTAGATCTCCTCGATCTCCTCGACGGACGCGCTCTCCGGCATGTTGACGGTCTTGGAGATGGCGCCGGAGATCCACGGCTGGATCGCCGCCATCATCCGCACGTGGCCCATCGCGGAGATGACCCGCTCGCCCATCGCGCAGTCGAACACCTCGAAGTGCGCGGGCTTGAGGCCCGGCGCGCCGACGACGTTGCCGTGCTCGGCGATGTGGGCGACGACCGCCTCGATCTGCTCGTCCTGGTAGCCGAGGCGCTTCAGCGCGCGCGGCACGGTGCCGTTGACGATCTGCATCGAGCCGCCGCCGACGAGCTTCTTGAACTTGACCAGTGCGAGGTCGGGCTCGACGCCGGTGGTGTCGCAGTCCATCATCAGGCCGATGGTGCCGGTCGGGGCGAGCACCGAGGCCTGCGCGTTGCGGAAGCCGTGCTCGGCGCCGAGGCGCAGCACCTCGCCCCAGGTCTCGGTGGCGGCGGCCCAGACGGGGGCATCCAGGTCGTCCACCGCGACGTTGGCGGCGTTGGCGTCCGCGTGCTGCTGCATGACCCGCTGGTGCGGCTCGGCGTTGCGGGCGTAGCCGTCGTACGGGCCGACCACGCCGGCCAGCTCGGCGCCACGGCGGTAGGCGGTGCCGGTCATCAGCGAGGTGATGGCACCGGCCAGGGCACGGCCGCCCTCGGAGTCGTACGCGTGGCCGGTGGCCATCAGCAGCGCGCCGAGGTTGGCATAGCCGATGCCGAGCTGGCGGTACGCGCGGGTCGTCTCGCCGATCTTCTCGGTCGGGAAGTCGGCGAAGCAGATCGAGATGTCCATCGCGGTGATGACCAGCTCGACGACCTTGGCGAAGCGCTCGGCGTCGAACGAGTCGTCGTCGCGGAGGAACTTCATGAGGTTGAGCGAGGCGAGGTTGCAGCTGGAGTTGTCCAGGTGCATGTACTCGGAGCAGGGGTTGGACGCGTTGATGCGGCCGGACTCCGGGCAGGTGTGCCAGTGGTTGATCGTCGAGTCGTACTGGATGCCCGGGTCGGCGCAGGCCCAGGCGGCCTCGGCCATCTTGCGGAAGAGCTTCTTCGCGTCGATGGTCTCGATGACCTCGCCGGTCATCCGGGCGCGCAGGCCGAACTCGGTGCCGTTCTCGACCGCCGTCATGAACTCGTCCGAGACGCGGACGGAGTTGTTGGCGTTCTGGTACTGGACGGAGGCGATGTCGTCGCCGCCGAGGTCCATGTCGAAGCCCGCGTCGCGCAGGGCGCGGATCTTTTCCTCCTCCTTCACCTTGGTCTCGATGAAGGCCTCGACGTCCGGGTGGTCGACGTCCAGCACGACCATCTTGGCCGCACGGCGGGTCGCGCCACCGGACTTGATCGTCCCGGCGGAGGCGTCGGCGCCGCGCATGAAGGAGACCGGGCCGGAGGCGTTGCCGCCGGAGGAGAGCAGCTCCTTGGAGGAGCGGATGCGGGAGAGGTTCAGGCCGGCGCCGGAGCCGCCCTTGAAGATCATGCCCTCTTCCTTGTACCAGTCGAGGATCGACTCCATGGAGTCGTCGACGGCCAGGATGAAGCAGGCGGAGACCTGCTGGGGCTGCTTGGTGCCGACGTTGAACCAGACCGGCGAGTTGAAGCTGAAGACCTGGTGGAGGAGGGCGTGGGTCAGCTCGTGCTCGAAGATCTCGGCGTCGTCCGCGGTGGTGAAGTAACCGTTCTTCTCACCGGCGGCGCGGTAGGTGAGCACCACGCGGTCGATGATCTGCTTGAGGCTCCACTCGCGCTGCGGGGTGCCGACCGCGCCACGGAAGTACTTCGAGGTGACGATGTTGACTGCGTTGACCGACCAGAAGTCGGGGAACTCGACGCCGCGCTGCTCGAAGTTGATCGAGCCGTCACGCCAGTTGGTCATGACGACGTCGCGCCGCTCCCACGTCACCTGGTCGTAGGGGTGGACGCCAGGGGTGGTGTAGATGCGCTCGATCCGCAGGCCACCCTTCGGGGCGGCCTTGCCGGCTCCCTTGGCGGACTTGTCGGACTTCGACCCGCGCGCGGCACCGCTCGTCGTGTCTGTCACTTCTGCTCCTCCTGGGCGAACCCTCAGCACCCCACGTTCGCTAGGGGCGCTGCGTTGCTGGCTGTGCGCACAGCCGGAGATGTCGGCCATAACGCACGGTATGTGGTGTTTATGCCCTGTTTTCGGGCGCGCGTGAGCGCCCTGGCGGGGCTGGTGTTGCGCTACGTGCCCGTCAGGGCGCGTTCGCGGGGACGGGCAGCTTGGCGCCGTCCGCCACGGGGAGAGGCCGCTCGGTGCGGAGTTCCGCGATGGCGGCCTCGAAGTCTTCGAGATCGTCGAACGCCCGGTACACCGAGGCGAACCTCAGGTACGCGACGACGTCGAGGTCACGCAGGGGACCGAGTATGGCCAGTCCGACGTCGTGAGTCGAGAGTTCTGCACTGCCGCTCGCGCGCACGCACTCCTCGACCCGCTGACCGAGCTGAGCGAGCGCGTCCTCGGTGACCGGGCGCCCCTGGCAGGCCTTGCGGACGCCGGAGATCACCTTCTCCCGGGAGAACGGCTCGGTGACGCCACTGCGCTTGATGACCATCAGCGTCGCCGTCTCCACCGTGGTGAATCGGCGACTGCAGTCGGGGCACTGGCGACGGCGGCGGATCGAGCTGCCGTCGTCGCTCGCGCGGCTGTCCACAACGCGACTGTCAGGGTGCCGACAGAAGGGGCAGTGCACCTTGGAGACTCCCTAGCGGACAGCATGGCGACGGACTTGAGCAGCCTACCGGACACAACCTGTGGGCTCAAACGGGGAGACTGGCACAAGATCTAGGCCCATGGGGGGCGCCACGCCGGTTCGGGTCGAAAAAGTCACCGCGTGTGAAATAGACTCCACGCGTCGCATCCGACTCGAACATTTAAGCGATGTACACCAAAGCCTTGATCGAAGTCAGCCGACTCCTGAATAATTCACTCGAACGTGTGTTTGGCGCAACCTTTCGATAGGGGCGCCAGTTGAGCTGAACAAGAGGGAGAACGCCTGTCTAAAGAGGGGCAGCCAGTGAACACCGTAGAAGCCAAGAGCAACTCCATCCCGGTGCAGGAGCGTTCGGCACGCACCATGGACCAGCAGAGCGTGGACCACAGCATGAGCCGCAGCGAAGACCACCGCTCGCCCGGTGGCGCCCTGAACTCCTCGGGCCGCCTCCCGGACCAGCAGATCGAGCACGCAGCCGCCCTCGACGGCGCTCTCGGCCAGAGCGCCCCCGCCCGCGCCCTCCCGGGCCGCCCGCCCGGCATCCGCACCGACGAGGCGGGGCTGACGGAGCGCCAGCGCCGCGTCATCGAGGTCATCCGGGACTCCGTCCAGCGCCGGGGGTACCCGCCGAGCATGCGGGAGATCGGTCAGGCCGTCGGCCTCTCCAGCACCTCCTCCGTCGCCCACCAGCTGATGGCCCTGGAGCGCAAGGGCTTCCTCCGCCGCGACCCGCACCGCCCCCGCGCCTACGAGGTGCGCGGCGTCGAGGTCACCCGCCCCAACACCGCCGAGGCCGCCGGGCGCCCCTCCACCTCGTACGTCCCGCTGGTCGGCCGGATCGCCGCCGGTGGCCCGATCCTGGCCGAGCAGACGGTCGAGGACGTCTTCCCGCTGCCGCGTCAGCTCGTCGGCGACGGCGAGCTGTTCGCGCTCACCGTGCGCGGCGACTCGATGATCGAGGCGGCCATCTGCGACGGCGACTACGTGACCGTCCGGCGCCAGCCCGTCGCCGAGAACGGCGACATCGTCGCCGCGATGATCGACGGCGAGGCGACGGTCAAGCGCCTCAAGCGCGAGGACGGCCGGATCTGGCTGATGCCGCACAACCCGGCGTACGACCCCATCCCGGGCGACAACGCGACCATCCTGGGCAAGGTCGTGGCGGTCATGCGGCGGCTCTGACGCGGACCGCAGGGCCCAGGGCCCAGCAGCAGGACCCAGCAGGGGCGCGGGGCCCCTGCTGGGTCCTGCTGCGCTCAGCGCTCCCTGACGGGTGCCGCCGCCGCATCGATGGCGGCGAGCGAGCGGCGGACCTGGTTGCGGTCGGTGGTGTACCAGAAGTCCGGCATCGAGGACCGGAAGAAGCCGCCGTACCGGGCCGTCGCGAGCCGCGGGTCGAGGACGGCGACCACGCCCCGGTCGTCGGTGGCGCGGACCAGGCGGCCGGCGCCCTGCGCCATCAGCAGCGCCGCGTGGGTGGCCGCGACGGCCATGAAGCCGTTGCCGCCGCCCTCCTCGACCGCCTTCTGCCGGGCGCTCATCAGCGGGTCGTCGGGGCGGGGGAAGGGGATGCGGTCCATCACGACCAGCTGGCAGGCCGAACCCGGCACGTCGACGCCCTGCCAGAGCGAGAGGGTGCCGAAGAGGCAGGTCTCGGCGTCCGAGGCGAACTCCCGGATCAGCTCGCCGAGGGTGTCCTCGCCCTGGAGCAGGATGCGGTTGTCGAGGCGCTCGCGCATCGCCTCCGCCGCCGCCTGGGCGGCCCGCATCGAGGAGAACAGCCCGAGCGTACGGCCCCCGGCCGCCCCGATCAGCTCCGCCAGCTCGTCCAGCATCTCCGGCCGGTCCGGCTCCCGGCCGGGCGGCGGGAGGTGCTTGGCGACGTACAGGATGCCCTGCTTGCCGTAGGAGAAGGGTGAGCCGACGTCGATGCCGCGCCAGTACGGCGGCGCGTCCTCGCCCTCCTCCCGCTCGGGCTCGCCCGCGCTGCGGGTGTCCGGCAGCCGGCCCTCGCCGGGGAGGCCGACCGAGGCGGCGACGCCGTTGAAGTCGCCGCCGAGCTTGAGCGTCGCCGAGGTCAGGACGACCGAGCGCTCCTTGTAGAGGGCCTCCCGCAGCAGACCCGCGACGTTCAGCGGGGCGACGCGCAGCGAGGCGGTGCCGGGGCCGAAGCGGTCACTGCGCTCGATCCATACCACGTCGTACGCCGACCCGGCGAGCAGCCGCTCCGTCGTCTCGTGCAGCGTCTCGGCGTAGGCCATCGCCTGCTTGCGCACCGCCTCCTCGTCGGAGAGGCCCTTGTCGCGCGTCTCGCCGAGCGAGGTGATCACCTGGCGGGCGGCGTCGCGGATCGCCGAGACGGCGTAGACCAGGTACTCGGGCAGCTCCTCGACCCGGCCGGGCTGCGCCGTCTCCATCAGGCCGTGGTAGCTCTCGGCGGCGGCCTGGAGGGCGTCCACCGCCTTCTCGTTGGCGAGCTTGGCGGCCCGCCGGACGGCGCGGTTGACGGCGCCGACGGTGAGCTCGGCGGTGGCCGCGCCGGTGACGCGGTTGACCAGCTCGTGCGCCTCGTCGACGATCAGCATCGCGTGCTCGGGGAGCACCGGCGCGCCCTCGATCGCGTCGATCGCCAGCATCGCGTGGTTGGTGACCACGACGTCCGCCAGCTTGGCCCGCTCCCGGGCCTGCTCGGCGAAGCACTCCTGCCCGTAGGCGCAGCGGCTCGCGCCGAGGCACTCCTTGGAGGTGACGGCGAGCTGCGCCCAGGCCTTGTCGGAGACACCGGGCGAGAGGTCGTCGCGGTCGCCCGTCTCGGTCTCCTCGGCCCACTCGCGCAGCCGCAGCACGTCCTTGCCGAGCTTGCCGGTGGGACCGCCGAGGGCGTCCACCGGGTCGAACAGGCCCTCGCCCTCGTCGCTCGGCGTGCCCTCGTTGGCGCGGTGCAGGCAGAGGTAGTTGGAGCGGCCCTTGAGCATGGCGAAGAGCGGGCGGCGGCGCAGCACGGGGTGCAGTGCGTCGACCGTCCGGGGCAAGTCCCGCTGCACGAGCTGGCGTTGGAGGGCGAGCGTCGCCGTGGCGACGACCACCCGGTCGCCGTGCGCGAGCGCGGGGACGAGGTAGGCGAGGGACTTCCCGGTGCCGGTGCCGGCCTGCACGAGCAGGTGCTCGCCGGAGTCGACGGCGTCGGCGACGGCCTCGGCCATCGCGACCTGGCCGGGTCGTTCGACGCCGCCGACGGCGGTGACGGCGGCGTGCAGCAGCTCGGGCAGCTGGGCCCGTGGGACGCTCGCCGGGGCCTCGGGGGTGCCGGGCAGGGGCTGGGGTTCGGAGTCGTTCGTCATGGCCCTCCCACCCTACGGCGCGGGGGTGACAATCCGGTCCCGCTGCACCGGCACGGGCGCCGGGGCGCCTGGGCTCAGGGGGTTGTCGATCTCTCCGTGCACGGCGGCGTGCGGGCGGTGCGGGCGGTCGCGGTAGCCGTCGAGCAGCAGCCGGTTGCGGTTGAGGCAGAGCCGGTCGATCCGGGGGGTGAAGAGGTCGAAGAGCCGGTACCGGTCGGCGAGCTCGGGGAATCGCCGCTGGTGGGCCCGGACGCGTTCGGCGAGCAGCGTCCAGAACTCGTGCTCGGGGAGGCCGAGCTGCTGCTCGAAGAGCGGGGCGAGGTAGCGGAAGACGCCGACGAAGAGCCCGGAGTGCAGGAACTGGCAGAGCCCGGCGGGCACTTCGCGGAGCAGGACGCCGCTGATCTCCTCGGGCAGGTCGGCGAGTTCGGGCAGGGGCTGGTCGCTGATGTTGACGTCGTCGACGAAGTCCTTGACGGCGAGCCGGGTGGGCGCGTCCTGGGAGTCGAAGACCACGATGGCGTTCTCGCCGTGCGGGGAGAAGGCGGTGCCGTAGCGGTAGAGGAAGTGCAGCAGCGGCGGGAGCAGCACGGCGAAGAGGCGGCGCAGCCAGTCCCGGGCGGGCAGGCCGGAGCGGTCGACGAGTTCGGCGACGAGGGCACGGCCGTCGGAGCCGGTCTGGAGCAGCGCGGCGAGCGTGCGGGCGCGTTCGCCGGGCAGCAGGTGGCGGCCGAGCGGTTCGCGCCAGATCGCGCCGAGCAGTTCCTTGTACTGGTAGGGCACCTCGGGCAGTTCGCGGTAGTGCGGGTGGTCCACCGTCACGGAGGCGATCTCGCCGAGCAGGATCACCCGGCACTCGTCGCGCAGGAAGGGGTCGTTGTCGCGCAGGCCGTGGATCCAGGCAGTGACGGCGGGGGCGGCGAGGGTGCGTTCGGTGGGGAGGCCGCGCCAGACCAGGGTGTTGAGGATGGCGAGCGGCAGTTTGACGGTGCAGCGCTCGGGCCGGCTGAGGTTGAAGAAGCTGCGGATGGACTGCTGCGGCAGTCGCAGGTCGCCGTCGCTGGGCAGCGGCACGATCTCGCCGGAGGCGATCCAGGGGGCGAAGAGCGGTACCACCACCTCGTCCCACTGCCAGGGGTGGACGGGCAGCAGAAGGTACTCGTCGGCGCGCTCGCCGAGCACGGCGCGGAAGGTCTCGGGGCTGTCCAGCTCCTGGGCGTAGAGCTCCGGATCGCCCCGGTACTCGGCGAGGCTGCGGTGCACGGCCAGCCAGGGCAGCCGCTGCGGTGTACGGGCCTCGGGCGTCCAGCGGGCGGTGTCCTGGGCGGAGAAGCCGACCCGGCCCTTGTTGGGGACGATCCAGGGGTGGCCGGTCTGGCGGCCCTCCAGCTCGGTGTGACCGAGGTCGGCGAGTTCGGCGGCGGTGAGTTCGGTGGCGAGCTGGTGGGCGTCGGCGAGCAGGGTGGTGGTGAGCTCGCGCAGCAGGTGGCCGAGGGTGTCGCCGCCGATCCCGAGGGTGCGGTGGGCCTGCCGGAGGAAGAGCAGCGGGTCGGCGGGGGCCGCCAGCGAGGCCGGGTCGACCTGCCAGCTGCCGTACGCGCCCCGGCGGGCCCGGAAGCGGTAGTCGGCGGTGGGCAGTTCGAGCAGGTAGCCGCCGGGGGTCTCGACGGGGGTGATCAGCTCCTCGTACGCGAACTCGCCGAGCATCTTGGCCAGCATCGCCCGGTTCGCCCGCTGCCAGAGCCCCGGGGTGAGCTGCGGGGGCAGCTGGAGCTGGTCAGCGGTTGGCTGCTGCTGCGGCACGGTGTCCCTCCTGGGGGTGGGGAAGGGCGACGGGCGGGGTGAAGGTCGTCCAGGCGGTGCGGGTGGGGAGCCGGTGGATCTCGCGGCCGGTGACGGCGTTGAGGATGGTGGCGGCCCGGTGGGCGCCGAGGCCGAGGTCGGGGGTGCCGACGCCGTGGGTGTGCAGTTCGGCGTTCTGGACGTAGAGGCCGCCGGTGAGACCGGGGCGGGTGGTGACGCGGTGGTCGAGGTCGACGCGGTAGCGGCCGTGCTCGTCCCAGTCGATCAGCTCGGCGATCGGGTCGAGGGCTGCGGGCCGGACGGCGCGGTAGCCGGTGGCGAGCACCACGGCGTCGGTGCGCACGACGTGCTCGGCACCGGAGTCGGTGTGCCGGCAGGCGAGTTCGAAGCCGCCGCAGGGCCCGGCGAGGGCCTCGGTGACGGCGGTGCCGGGGCGGATCTCGACCGGGTCGGCGTCCAGCGGGCGACCGACCGTGCGGTCGTAGAGGTGGTCGTGGATCTCGGCGAGGGTCTCCGCGCTGGCCGCCTTGTGCAGCTGCCACTGGGCCTCGACCAGGACGTCCCGGACACCGCCGGGCAGGCTGTGGAAGTACCGGGTGTAGTCGGGGGTGAAGTGCTCCAGGCCGAGCTTGGAGTACTCCATCGGCGCGAGCGCCCGGCTGCGGGTGAGCCAGCGCAGCCGGGTGCCGTCGGCGCCCCGGGTGCGCAGCAGGTCGAGGAAGATCTCGGCGCCGGACTGGCCGGAGCCGACGACGGTGATGTCCCGGGCGCCCGTCAGGCTGCGGCGGCGGTCCAGGTACTCGGCGGAGTGCCAGACGGCGGGGTGCCCGCGCAGTGCGGCGAACGGCTCGGGGTGCACGGGGGTGGTGCCGACGCCGAGCACGACGTTCCGGGCCCAGAGCTCCCCCGTGCCGGTCTCGGCCCGGAAGAGCTCGCGCTCAGCCGACCAGTGCAGGGCGTCGACGGCGGTGCCGAAGCGGCAGTTGACGAGCCGCTCGGCCGCCCACCGGCAGTAGTGGTCGTACTCGCGGCGCGGCAGCTGGAAGCGCTCGGCGAAGTAGAACGGGAACAGCCGGTCCTGGTCCCGCAGGTAGTTGAGGAAGGACCACGGGTTGGTCGGGTCGACGAGCGAGACCAGGTCGGCCAGGAACGGCACCTGCATCCTGGCCCCGTCGACCAGCATCCCGGGGTGCCAGCGGAACTCCTCCCGGGCCTCGCAGAACAGCGCGTCGAGGCCGCTCACCCGGTCGGCCAGCGCGGCCAGCGACAGGTTGAACGGGCCGATTCCCACGCCTAGCAGGTCGTACGGGTCGGGCTGCGGGTTGTCCATGCAGGTCTCTCTAGGAGACGCGCCGGCGCATCATCAGCGCCGCGCGTTTGGTGGGCAGGTCGAGTTCGGCGGCGAGCCGGAAGCCGGCCTTCGTGAAGGCCCGGACGGACGGCGTGTTGCGTACGTCCGGCTCGGCCACCACCCGCCCGCACTCCGGCCGGGTCCGCAGGACCTCCTCGGCGAGCGCGGCCAGCAGGGCGCTGCCGAGGCCCCGGCCGCGTGCCTCGGCCGGGCCGAGCAGGAGGTGGATGCCGGCGTCGTGCGGCTCGGCGGGGTAGTGGGCGGCGAGCGGGTCCAGGTCGGCGCGGTAGAGCTCCCAGTAGCTCATCGGGGCGCCGTCGAGCAGGCCGAGGTACGGCAGGCTGTGGCCGGGCTGGGCCGCCAGGTGCTGCTCGGTGGTGGCGGGCGGCCCGGCCAGCTCCCAGTACGCGTCGACGGCCGGGTCGTTCATCCACTCCGTCAACAGCGGCAGGTCGTCGGGCAGCCGGACGGGCCGGAGTTCGAGGACCCCGGCGGGGGTCCTCATCGGGGCCGGGGTCTCCGTCGGGGCCGGGGTCACGGCGCGGCCACCGGGTTCGGGATGTCGACGTAGACCGACTGCCCGTCGACCGGGCCGACCAGCTCGTCCATGCCGTGCAGCCTGGTCAGCAGGTTGGCCTTGCAGTGCAGGGTCGGCGAGTCCAGCAGGTGGCCGGGCAGGGTGGAGGCGGTGGCGGCGGCCCGGGGGCTCGCGAGGAAGCTGCGCAGGGCGGCGAGCAGCACGCCCTCGTCGGCGAGCTGCTGCGAGCCGAAGGCGCCGATCAGCCCGAGCACGTTGTTGATGCCGAGGTAGTAGGCGAAGTGCTTGTCGATCACCCGGTCCTCGACGAAGGTGTCACTGGCCCGGCCGATGCCGGGCAGCCGGGCGTCCAGCTGCCCGGCCCAGGAGCTGCGGAAGTAGTAACCCTGGTTGTCGCGGAACCGACCGCCGACGGGCCAGCCCGTCTCGTCCAGCAGCACCAGGCTGTTCTGCTGGTGGGCCTCCAGGGCGATGCCCGCATGGCCGTCGAGCCAGAGCACCGGGAGCACCATGACGTCCAGGTAGCGGAGGAACCACTCGGTGGCGACGGTCCGCAGCGGGCGTCCGCAGCGGGCTGCGAGACCGTGCAGCGTCTCCCCGAGCCGGGAGCCGACCCGAGCGCCCGGCTCGGCAGCCAGATCGGAGCCCCGCTGGGCACCGATCCGCAGGCCGGGCCCGAAGCCGGGACCTGAGCCCGGACCCGGCCACCCGGCCGCCCGCTCGGCGACCAGCCCGGCAACGCAGTAGGCGCGCTCCGTCGGGCCGAAGGGCTGCTGCCGGATGACGGTGTCCAGGCCGTTCGGGTCACCGAGGGCGCCGGAATCGCCGGGGCCGCCGCCGGGCAGGTCGAGGCCGATCCAGGCCGGGTCGCGGACGATGTCGAAGCCCGGGTGCGCGGCCCGCCACTCGGCGCCGAGCCCGGCCTCCAGCAGCCGGTGCGCCTCGACGCCTCGCAGCAGCTCCTTGCGGAGGTTCTCCCGACGGGAGTTGGTGATCCGCAGGCCGAGCGAGAGCTTGAGCATCCAGGGGGTGCCGGGCCGGCAGACCGTCCGGACGGAGGAGGTCGGGTGCCACGGCGCGCCGTGCTGGCCGAGGTCGCGCAGGCGGCCGTCGGCGAGCAGGGCGGCGATGTCGGGGCGCAGCGCCAGCTCACGGGCCTGCCAGGGGTGCAGCGGCAGGGCGGCGGTGCCGGGCGGCAGCAGGCCGGGGGTGCCGAGCAGCTGTCGGGTGAGCTCGTCGGCGGCCGGTCCGGCGGCGGAGTCGGCGGCGAGCAGTTCGCGGTCGACGGCGTACCAGTGCAGTTGGAAGGAGCCGTGCAGCTCGGGCGAGTACGCGGCGCTCTGGGCGGGCCCGAGGCCGTCCCGGCTCTTGGGGGTGGGGTGCAGCGGGTGGCCCAGCAGCAGGGCCTGCTCGGCCTGGAGGAAGGGCCAGCTGTGCGGCTCGGGGGTGCGGCGGCGGTGGGCGAGCACGTCGGCCGTCCGGGTGACGGAGTCCGCGACGCGGGCTGCGAGGTCGGCGATCTGTCCCGGGTCGGGGCGCTCGGCGGCGGCGCTCGCGACCAGGGCGGCGATGGTGACGGCGTCCACGGGGGTGCCCGGCAGCCCGCCGCCGCCCGCCAGCGTGACGGTGCCGAAGCGGTGCCAGCCGCAGGCCGACCAGTGCCGGACGGGCGCGCTCAGGTGCACCGCCCCACCGAGCACGGTGATGCGGAGCTGCCCGTCGTCCCCCGGGGCGGCACCGGTCTCGCGGACCCAGCAGCGCAACAGGCCCTCCACCCCGGCGTGTTCGGCCGCGACCGCCGGGTCGGGGTGCAGCAGCGGGTCCAGCGTGTCGGGTCGGTCGGCTACGGCGGGCGGGGCTCCGGTGAGGGCGGTGCTCAAGGCTCCTCCTAGCGTGGGGGGCGGACGCGGAGAGCCGGGGGCTCGGGAGCTTCCGGTACGCGACAACCAAGGGTTAGCCAGGCCTGGCCGCTGATCACAAGATCAGCTCACTCGTTGTGGTGAATCCCCTTGGATCACCCACCCGTTGGAGTGACGCCCCGGGCAGGGTCACCCGGATACTGGGTCACGTTCCGGTGACCGTTCGTCAGCCGTCGCAACCGGGGGGCGGCAGGTGCCGTCACTCCTCCGGGTGGGAGACTCCACCGAGTTCACACGCATGCCTCGGGGGTCGCATTCATGTCATCGATACGCAGGGCGTCGGCCCGCCGCACACTCGCCGCCGGGCTCGGCGTGGCCGCACTGCTCACGGCGACGGCCTGCTCCTCCTCCGCGCCCGCACCGGACGGCGGGGACACCGCCTCCCCCGGCGGGGGCAGTCGGCTGCACCTGCCGACCAGCCTCCCCTCGGGGCTGCTCGACGGCCTGCCCCGGCACTGGGACGACCTGAAGAAGTGGAAGTTCGACGACTGGGACAGGTGGGCGAATCAGCACGTCTTCCACAACCCGGTGGTCCGCAACCTCTGGAACCCGGACCGGATGAAGGACGCCCAGCCGCAGGAGCCGATGCCGGCCACCTTGCCAAGCGCCCTGCCCAGTGCCTCGCCCAGCCCCCTGCCCACCACCACGTCGACCGCCTCGGCCACCGCGACCGACCCTGCCGGAGCGACCGACCCGGACCCGGCGCCGGTGCAGGCCGTCCCGGTGCCGCGCCCGTACACCGACCACCCGGCCTCCGGGAAG
This sequence comes from Kitasatospora sp. McL0602, assembly GCF_052076145.1. NCBI lineage: Bacteria > Bacillati > Actinomycetota > Actinomycetes > Kitasatosporales > Streptomycetaceae > Kitasatospora > Kitasatospora sp. McL0602. The sequence goes on from NZ_CP197246.1 coordinate 2,077,924, forward strand.
ATCTTCGCCAACGCGCCGGACGGCCGTACCGGTCAGTGCTCCGCGACGGTGGTCGTGGACAGCGCGCACCCGGGCAAGAGCAACCTGGTCTGGACGGCGGGCCACTGCGTGCACGAGGGCAAGGGCGGCGACTGGTTCAAGAACATCATCTTCGTCCCCGCCTACAACAGCTCCGGCGCCGCCGTGCCGGGCAAGCAGGCCACCATCGACCAGGTCGCGCCCCTCGGCGAGTGGTGGGCGGACAAGGTGATCACCTCACCGCAGTGGTTGGCCGAGGGCGGCCACGGCAGCAACGCCGCCAACCAGTACGACTTCGCCGTGCTGCGCGTCCACAACCCGGACACCCCCGGCAAGTCGCTGGAGGAGACCATCGGGACGGCGATGCCGGTCTGGTTCAACGCCCCCCGGGAGCAGCTCCAGGTCTCCGCCTGGGGCTACCCGGCCGTCAAGCCCTTCGACGGCCAGCAGCTGGACAAGTGCGACGGCGGCCGGCCCGTCCGGCTCTCCTACGACCCGGCCCGCCCGCCGATGCTCACCATCGGCTGCACGATGACGGCAGGCGCCAGCGGCGGTGGTTGGTTCGCCACCATGCCGGACGGGCGGCTGGCCCTGGTCAGCAACAGCTCGATCGGGACGGTCGACCACACCACCCTGAGCGGCCCTTACCTGGAGAGCGTCGCCCAGCAGGCGCTGTCGTACCTCTCCCAGAAGTAGCGGGCAGCGGACACAGAAGTAGCCCCGACCCGAAGGCCGGGGCTACCGCCGTGAAGCACGTCAGCCCTGCGTCACCACGGTGAACCGCTCCAGCTCCGCCGCCAGCTCGGCGGCGACCTTGACGCGCAGCAGGGTGCCCTCGCCGGTGTGCTCGGTGGAGATCAGCTCGCCCTCCGCGTGCACCCGGGAGACCAGGGAGCCGTGGGTGTACGGGACGAGCACCTGCATCTCGATCGCCGGGCGGGGCAGCTCGTCGTCGATCAGCTTGAGCAGCTCCGCCATGCCCTGCCCGGTGCGGGCGGAGACCACGATGGCGTGCGGCTCCCGGCGCAGCAGGCGCTGCAGCACGTGCGGATCGGCGGCGTCGGCCTTGTTGATCACGACGATCTCCGGCACGTGCTGGGCGTCGACCGAGACGATGACCTCGCGGACGGCGGCCAGCTGGGTCTCGGGCTCGGGGTGCGAGCCGTCGACCACGTGCAGGATGAGGTCGGCCTCGGCGACCTCCTCCATGGTCGAGCGGAACGCCTCGACCAGGTGGTGCGGGAGGTGCCGGACGAAGCCGACGGTGTCGGCCAGGGTGTAGACCCGGCCGCTCGGGGTCTGTGCACGGCGGACGGTCGGGTCGAGGGTGGCGAACAGTGCGTTCTCCACCAGCACGCCCGCGCCGGTCAGCCGGTTGAGGATGGAGGACTTGCCGGCGTTGGTGTAGCCCGCGATCGCGACGGAGGGCACCTGGTTGCGACGGCGCTCCTGGCGCTTGGTGTCGCGGCCCTTCTTCATGTCGGCGATCTCCCGGCGGAGCTTCGCCATCTTCTCGCGGATCCGGCGCCGGTCGGTCTCGATCTTGGTCTCACCGGGACCACGGGTGGCCATACCGCCACCGGAGGAGCCGGCGCCACCGCCACCCATCTGCCGGGAGAGCGACTGACCCCAGCCTCGCAGGCGCGGCAGCATGTACTGCATCTGCGCGAGCGAGACCTGCGCCTTGCCCTCTCGGGACTTGGCGTGCTGGGCGAAGATGTCGAGGATCAGGGCGGTGCGGTCGACCACCTTGACCTTGACGACGTCCTCGAGGTGGATCAGCTGGCCGGGGGTGAGCTCACCGTCGCAGACGACGGTGTCGGCGCCGGTGAAGGAGACGATGTCGCGCAGCTCCTTCGCCTTGCCGGAGCCGATGTAGGTCGCGGCATCCGGCTTGTCCCGGCGCTGGATCACACCGTCGAGCACCTCTGAACCGGCCGTCTCGGCGAGTGCGGCGAGCTCGGCCAGGGAGTTCTCGGCCTCCTCCACCGTGCCGTTCGTCCACACGCCGACGAGCACCACGCGCTCCAGACGGAGCTGGCGGTACTCGACCTCGGTGACGTCCTGGAGTTCGGTGGAGAGACCGGCGACGCGGCGCAGCGCAGCGCGCTCGCTGCGTTCGTACTGCTCGCCGTCGTACTGCTGGTCGAGGTCCTCGTCGATCGCCGCGAGGTCCTCGTCCATCAGGGCTTCCGCCCGGAGGTCCGTGAGTCGCTTGGCGGACTCGTCGGAGTTGTTGCGGCTGTCGAACGTGGAGGTCATCTTGTCCTTTGCTGTACGGAGAGAACCGGTGCGCGCCCGGCGCGCCTGCGATCGGCCGGTGAACCCGCCCGGAGGTGAGCTACCCCTCCGGGTCTCGGTCGACACCGGCACCACTGCCTCCGGTGAACACCGCGGACCGGCCGAGCATTCCCCCCGATGGTCGCACGCCCGCCCTGACCGGGTCATCCCCATTTCCGCACGCGTCGCCGGGCCGGAAGACGTCGTACACCCCCGAGACGCGGAGCATCGCCCGCATCACGGCGGTCAGTGCCTGCGGGTGCGGCAGCTCGACGGTGTAGCTGTGGCGCACCCGGAGCTGCTGCGGCGGCTCGACGGCGGCCGCGACGATGCCGAGGCCCTCGGCGGACATCACGGCCGTCAGGTCGGCCAGCAGCCGCGGGCGGTTGAGGGCCTCGGCGTGCAGCGTCGCCCGGTAGCCGGCGGGCGGGTTCACCCCGGGCACCCAGGCGAGCTGCACCGGGCCGCGCCCGGCGGCCCGCATCTGCTCGCCGTCGGCGCAGCCGGTGCGGTGCACGGCGACGGCGCCGCCCCGGATCACGTACCCGGTGACCTCGTCCGGCGGCACCGGGGTGCAGCACCGGGACAGCCGCACGGACGCCCCCGGCAGCCCGCGGACGGCGATCGGCGACTCGCCCCGGCCGGCCCGGCCCGGCGGCACGACCCTCGGACCGGCCCGCTCGACGGCCCTCGGCTCGGCGGTGCGGGCGGACGGCCGGAGGGGGGCGGGGTGCTCGGCGAGCCAGCGCTCGATGGCCAGCCGGGCACCCGGGGTGCGGACATGGTCGAGCCACTCGGGGCTCGGCCCGGACGGCTCCCGGTACGGCTCCGCCGGGCCGCCGCCGGGCTCGGTGAGCACGGCCAGCACGTCGCCGTCGCCGAGCGTGGTGGAGAGCGCCACCAGCCGGCCGTTGACGCGGGCGCCCAGACAGCGGTGACCGGTCTCCTCGCCGAGCAGGTAGGCGGCGTCGACGCAGCTGGCGCCGGAGGGCAGCTGCAGGGTCTCGCCGTCCTCGGTGACGGCGGTGATCTCGCGGTCGTCCGAGAGGTCGGCGGTGAGGGCCGACCAGAAGGTGTCCGCGTCCGGCGTCTCCTGCTGCCACTCCAGCAGGCGGCTGAGCCAGCCGGGCCGGGCCGGGTCCGTCCGGTCGCCGTCGGCCCGGTCACCGTCGGCCTCCGGCTCGTCCGGCGCGCCGGGCTGGTGCGGGTCACCGAGCGCGACCACGCCGAACTCGGCCACCCGGTGCATCTCGCGCGTCCGCACCAGCACCTCCACCACCTCGCCGCCCGCGAGGGCCACGGCGGTGTGCAGCGACTGGTAGAGGTTGAACTTCGGCGCGGCCACGAAGTCCTTGAACTCCCCCGGCAGCGGCACCCAGCAGGTGTGCAGCTCGCCGAGCACCGCGTAGCAGTCGGCGTTCTCCTCGACCACCACCAGCAGCCGCCCGAAGTCGGCGGGCTGGAGCTCCTGCGGGCGGCCGTCCGGCCCGGCGGCGGCAGCGCGCTTGAGCAGCACCCGGTGCAGCGAGACGCAGTGCCGGGGCCGCACCATGACGGCGGCCGGCACCCCGGCCTCGGCCAACTGCCGGGTGAGCGCGTCCGCGAAGGGCTGGAGCAGCCCGTCCGGCTCGGCCTCGTGGGCGGCGACCAGCGCCCGCGTCCTGGCGTACTCCTCCGGGTGGAGCGTGGCGAAGACGATGTCCTCCAGCTCGGCCTTGAGCACCTGGATGCCGAGCCGGTCGGCGAGCGGGATGAGCACCTCCCTGGTCACCTTGGCGATCCGCAGGCGGCTGGCGGGCTTCATGTGACGGATCGTCCGCATGTTGTGCAGCCGGTCTGCCAGCTTGATCACCATCACCCGGACGTCGTCCCCGGTGGCGACCAGCATCTTGCGGAAGGTCTCGGCCTCGGCGGCGGCACCGAAGTCGACCTTCTCCAGCTTGGTCACCCCGTCGACCAGGTACGCCACCTCGGGCCCGTACTCTTCGCCGACCTGGTCCAGCGTCATCTCGGTGTCCTCGACCGTGTCGTGGAGCAGCGAGGCGACCAGGGTGGTGGTGCCGGCGCCGAGTTGGGCCAGGATCATGGTGACGGCGAGCGGGTGGGTGATGAACGGCTCGCCGCTCTTGCGGAGTTGGCCCCGATGGCTGGCCTCCGCCGTCCGGTAGGCCCGGCCGAGCAGGGCGAGGTCGGCCTGCGGGTGGTGCCGCCGGTGCGCCTGGACGATCGGCTCGATGGCGTCCGGCAGCGGCGCCCGCCCGGTCGCGAGCACCGCCGCCCGCCCGGCCCTCCCGAAGGCGGCCCGGCTCAGTCTCAGCTCGGGGCGGATGGTCATCTGCACCTCCGGCAGCAAGCACCGGAGCGACGCCCGACCCGGTGGTCCATGCTACCGAGCACAACACGTTCCGCGACGCGATGCTTCCCCTCCGCGACCACCGTCACCCGTTAGGGGGGATTCACCCGCCCCACATTTGGGAAACCGGCCCCCGCACGGGGGCCGGCTGCCTCAGTGCGGGAGCGAGGTGGTGCCGGAGGCGACGATCTCGGCGGGGCCGGTCATCTCGATCTGTCCGTCGGGGTGTTCGGTGATGTGCAGGGTGCCGCCGGGGACGTCGACCCGGTAGGTGACGCTCTCGCCGGTCAGGGCCGGGTCCGCGCCGTCGCGGCGGGCCGTCGCGACGGCCACCGCACAGGCGCCGGTGCCGCAGGAGCGGGTCTCGCCGGAGCCGCGTTCGTGCACCCGCATCGCGACGTGCCGGGGCCCCCGGTCGACCACGAACTCGACGTTGACGCCCTCGGGGTAGACCCCGGCCGGGGCGACGCCGGGCGCCGACCACAGATTGCCCGCCTCGGAGAGGTCGGCGACGAAGGCGACCGCGTGCGGGTTGCCCATGTTGACGTTGAGCGCCGGCCAGTGCCGCTCGCCCACCGTGACGGTGATGTCCGCGGGGCCGGGCAGGGTGGCCCGGCCCATGCCGACCGTCACCGCGCCGTCGGCGGCGACGAGCACCTGCCGCACCCCGGCCCGGGTGGCGACCGCCAGCGGGCCCGGCTCAGCCAGCCCGGCCTCGACGAGGTAGCGGGCGAAGACCCGGACGCCGTTGCCGCACATCTCGGCGATCGACCCGTCGGAGTTCCGGTAGTCCATGAACCACTCGGCCTGGTCGGCGAGCCCGGCCGCCGCAGGGTCGGCCGCCGAGCGGACCACCCGCAGCAGCCCGTCCCCGCCGATGCCGGCCCGGCGGTCGCAGAGCGCCGCGACGGCGTCCGGGCCGAGGTCGAGGGCGCCGTCCGGGTCGGGGACGATCACGAAGTCGTTCTGGGTGCCGTGCCCCTTGAGGAACGCGATGCCGGGAGTGGTGGATGCAGTCACACTGCCGATGGTACTGAAGCGTCCGGCGCTCAACCGCGCAGGTGGACGACCCGCCAGACCGCGAGGGCGACGGCCACCGCGACCGCGAGGGTGTAGCTGCCGATCGCCCGCTTGCCGGCCCGCAGGCCGCTGCCGCGCCGGGGCACCCCGGGCCACTTGTACCCGGCCATCCGGGCGGCCATCGCGCCCCAGCCGAGCGAGGCGGCGGTGAGCAGCAGCCCGAGCATCCCGATCATCGAGGAGGCGCTGTCGGTGGAGCCGAAGGCGAGCGGGAAGGCGAACATCAGCGAGCCCAGGGTGGCGAGCAGCACGATCGGCAGCGTCTGCCACCAGCGGAGCCTGCGGCGCGGGCGGATCTCCCGCTCGTGCACGACGCCGGGCGCGGAGAGGTCGGTGAGCGCGGGCAGCGCGATCGCGTACGAGGTCGGCACGACGGCGGGCAGGGTGAGTCCGGTGCTCTCGCTGTCGTACGACAGCTGGTCGGTCTCGGGGCCGGTACCCGTCGACACGCGGCCTCCCCTGACGGTTCGACACGAGCGCGACGGCTCGTGAACGGTGAGGGCGGCCGCACGGGCCGACCTCTGGTGCTGTCGATGATGGCATGTCCAGTGCCGCCGACGAGGCGTCCCGCGGGGTACACGGGTGATCCGTGGCCATGACGTGATGCGGCCGTAACCCCCGGTTATTTCTGCACCTGCAGATGCACCGCCGCGATGGCCGGATTACGTCAGGTCTGAGTCCGGATCAGCTCCAGCGCGCGGTCGAGCAGCTCGGCCGGGTCGGCGCCGGCCGGGCGGGAGAGCCAGTGGATGCGGTCGTCGCGGCGGAACCAGGACTCCTGGCGGCGGGCGAAGCGCTTCGTCGCACGGACGGTCTCGGCCACTGCCTCGGCCTCGGTGCACTCACCTGCGAAGTGGGCGAGCACCTGCTGGTAGCCGAGCGCGCGGGAGGCGGTCAGGCCGTCCCGGAGGCCGAGCTTCTCCAGCTCCCGCACCTCCTCGAGCAGCCCGGCCTGCCACATCCGGTCGACCCGCAAGGTGATCCGCTCGTCCAGTTCCGGGCGGGGCAGCGCGACGCCGATCTGCACGGTGTCGTACACGGCGGTGTTGGTCGGCAGGCTGGCGGTGAACGGGCGGCCGGTGATCTCGATGACCTCCAGGGCCCGGACGACCCGGCGGCCGTTGCTCGGCAGGATCGCCTCGGCGGCCGCCGGGTCCAGGCCGGCCAGGCGCAGGTGCAGCACGCCGGAGCCGACGGCGGCCAGCTCCTCCTCCAGCCGGGCCCGGACGGCCGGGTCGGTGCCGGGGAACTCCATCTCGTCGATCGCCGACCGGACGTACAGCCCGGAGCCGCCGACCAGGACGGGGGTGCGGCCCGCCGCGAGCAGCCGGTCGATCTCGGCGCGGGCGAGGCGCTGGTACTCGGCGACGCTGGCGGCCTCGGTGACGTCCCAGATGTCCAGCAGGTGGTGCGGGATGCCGCCGCGCTCCTCCTGGGTGAGCTTGGCGGTGCCGATGTCCATGCCCCGGTAGAGCTGCATCGAGTCGGTGTTGATCACCTCGCCGCCGAGCGTACGGGCGATGGCGACGGCCAGGTCGGACTTGCCGGCGGCGGTCGCGCCGACCACGGAGACGACGCGGGGCGGGGGGACGGGAGAGCTGCTCACGGACCAAGTCTCCCAAAAGCCCGGATCACGCGTGTCGGGGCGGGCCCCCGTGGAAGGATATGGGTGATTTGAACTGATTCGACCACGGGCTGCGAACGGACCGGAGCGCTCGGTCGTTAGGCCTGATGACCACAGCCGACCCGTAGAAGGAGACAGCGCCATGAGCCTGAAGGACACCCTCAAGGGCAAGGCCGAGGAGCTCAAGGAGAAGGCCAGCGAGCTCGCGGGCAAGCACAACGAGAAGATCGACGAGGTGGTCGAGAAGGCCGGCGCGGCCGTCGACAAGGCCACCAAGGGCAAGTACTCCGACAAGATCGAGACCGGCACCAGCAAGGCCAAGGGCGCCGTCGACAGCTTCGCCGCCAAGCCCAAGGACGACGGCACCGTCTGACACCGGCCGGAACGGCTAGGCGGCGCCCGCGCTCCAGGAGGCGACGAAGTAGCCGACGCCGTACGGCGCGTCGTCGTAGCCGAGGCGCCCGGTCAGCCCGGCGCCGCGGGCCGCGCCCGCCAGGACCTGCCAGGGGGCGCGGCCGTCGGCGAGGAGCTCGGCCGAGAGGGCCGGGTCGAGAGCCGCCAGGGCCTCGATGTCGGCGGCGCCGAGGGCTCGGGCCGCCGCGGCGTCGTAGGCCTCGGCACGCTCGTCGAGGTAGCCGGGGGCCTTGAGGGAGCGGCAGGCGCTGCCGTCGCCGAGCACCAGCAGGCCGACCCGGTCGGCGAGCTCGGCCAGCCCCTGGCCCAGGCCCAGCATCCGGGCCGGGGTGGAGTCGGCGGGCACCGCGCAGGCGTGGGTGGGGAGCGCGGTCCCGGCCTGGTCGAGCAGCCAGGCGCCGACGGTCAGCGAGGGCGCCAGCTCGGGCCCGTCCACCCCGCCCGAGGGCAGCCGGACGGCCAGCTCGACGCCGTACCGGTGGAACGACCCGGCCCCGCCCTCGGTCCAGACCTCGGGCGTGGGCCCGGTGCCGACCACCACGATCAGCTCCGCGCCCGAGCCGAGCAGCTCCCCGACCGCCTCCGCACAGGCCGCACGCAACGGCTCCAGTTCAGGAGCCGCCCCGGCGGCGACCTCGGGTACGAGCAGCGGCGGGCACGGGCAGACAGCGGCGGCAACAAGCATGCCGATCACTCTAGCCACCCGGCCGGAGCCGTCAGTCGCCGCAGCAGGCGCTCGCGGTGGGGGCGGCGAGCGGCGCGGGGGCGCCGATAGTCGGCAGCCCGAGCATCACCCCGGCGGGCTTGGCGGCCGGGGCCGCCTGCCGCTTCTCCCAGGCGTCGCCCGCGCGGGTGCGGCGGACGGCCAGGGTCGGGCCCTCGGCGAGCAGGTGGTGCGGGGCGGCGTAGGTGATCTCGACGGTCACCACGTCGCCCGGCCGCACCGGAGAGGTCGGCCGGGTGCTGTGCTTGTCGTTCAACCCTCGCAAGTTCGGGTTGAAGTGCACCAGGCGGTTGTCGGGCGCACGGCCCGAGATCCGGTCGGTGCGGTTGTCCTTCTTGCCCTCGCCCTCGGCGACCAGGATCTCCAGGGTGCGGCCGACCTGCTTCTTGTTCTCCTCCCAGGAGATCTCCTCCTGGAGGGCGATCAGCCGGTTGTAGCGCTCGGTGACCACGGCCTTGGGGATCTGGCCGTCCATCTCGGCGGCGGGCGTGCCGGGCCGCTTCGAGTACTGGAAGGTGAACGCGTTGGCGAACCGCGCCTCCCGGACGACGTGCATGGTCTGCTCGAAGTCCTCCTCCGTCTCGCCGGGGAAGCCGACGATGATGTCGGTGGAGATCGCAGCGTCCGGCATCGCCTCGCGGACCTTGCGGATGATGCCGAGGAAACGCTCCTGCCGGTACGAGCGCTTCATCGCCTTGAGCACGGTGTCCGAGCCGGACTGCAGCGGCATGTGCAGCTGGTGCATCACGTTCGGCGTCTCGGCCATCGCGGCGATCACGTCGTCGGTGAAGTCACGCGGGTGCGGCGAGGTGAAGCGGATGCGCTCCAGGCCCTCGACCTTCCCGGCGGCACGCAGCAGCTTGGAGAACGCCTCCCGGTCGCCGAGGTCGGAGCCGTAGGAGTTGACGTTCTGGCCGAGCAGGGTGACCTCGATGACACCCTCGGCGACCAGCGCCTCGATCTCGGAGAGCACGTCGCCGGGGCGGCGGTCCTCCTCCTTGCCGCGCAGCGCGGGCACGATGCAGAAGGTGCAGGTGTTGTTGCAGCCGACCGAGATGGCGACCCAGGCGGCGTACGCGGACTCGCGGCGGGTCGGCAGCGTGGAGGGGAAGGTCTCCAGCGACTCCAGGATCTCGACCTGGGCCTTGCGCTCGACGGCCGCGCGCTCCAGCAGCGCGGGCAGGTGGCCGATGTTGTGGGTGCCGAAGACCACGTCGACCCAGGGTGCGCGCTGCACGATGGTGTCGCGGTCCTTCTGCGCCAGGCAGCCGCCGACGGCGATCTGCATGCCCTTGTTCCGGGTCTTCGCCGGCGCGAGCTGCCCGAGGTTGCCGTACAGCTTGTTGTCGGCGTTCTCGCGCACCGCGCAGGTGTTGAAGACCACCAGGTCGGGGTCACCCTCCTGGTCGGCCTTGACGTACCCGGCGCCCTCCAGGAGCCCGGAGAGGCGCTCGGAGTCGTGGACGTTCATCTGACAGCCGTACGTGACGACCTTGTAGCTCTTGGAATCCTGGCTCGTACCCACGGACCCAAGAGTACGAGACCCCGGCTCCCACCCAGCACCCTCTCCCGCAGTAACCCTCTCCCATTGGCGGCCCGCGCCTGGCACACTCCAGCGCATGACCTCCTCGCCCGGCGCCCTGCTGAGGGCGGCGGCCCGCAGCAAGATCTGCCGGGCCGTCGTCGTGCTGGTGCTGCTCGCGGGCGCGAGCGGCGGGTGGTGGCTCAGCTCCTCCGACGGCCCCGACCACCCGAAGGGCGTGAGCGGTTTCGCCACCGGGGTGCAGCGCGGGGTGTACGACAAGTACGGGCAGCTGCTGCGCGACTACCTGCCCGGGGTGATGCCCGGGGTGCAGCTGCGGCTGGACAACTCCCAGGGCTCGGTCGACAACATCAGCCGCGTCCTGGCCGGTCAGGACTCCTTCGCCATCGCGACGGCCGACGCCGTCGCCGAGTACGACGGGCCAGGCAAGGAGCGGCTGCGGGCGATCGCGCGGCTCTACGACGACTACCTGCAGTTGGTCGTCCCGGCGGGCTCGCCCGTGCAGCGGGCCGCCGACCTGCGGGGCATGCGGGTCGGGGTCGGGCAGGGCCTGTCGGGGGTCAACCTGGTGACCAAGCGGCTGCTGGCCGGTGCCGGGCTCGACCCGGAGAAGGACATCACCGCCGCACCGCTCGGCGTCGGCGAGGCCGCCGACCGGCTGCGGGCGGGCGAGCTGGACGCGTTCTTCTGGTCCGGCGGGCTGCCGACCAGCGTGCTGAGCGATCTCGCGAGCCAGTTCCCGATCCGGATCGTGCCGCTCGGGGATCTGGCGGAGAGCGTCCACCAGCAGGAGGGCGGCGGGATGGACGCCTACCGCGCCGCGACGATACCGGCCGACGCCTACCCCAAGGCCCTGCCGATCCCCCGGACGGCCGTCGCGACCCTCGCCGTGCCGAATCTCCTGATCACCCGCGACGACGTCGACACCGGCCTCGTCGAGGGCCTGACCAAGGCCGTCCTCGACAGCCGCGACTCGATCGGCGACAAGGTCCACGCGGCCCAGCTGGTCGACCTCCGCACCGCCGTCTACACCGACCCGCTCCCGCTCCACGACGGCGCCAAGCGCTACTACGCCTCCGTCAAACCCTGAGGCCGGTCACTTCGACCGGGGGACGGTCAGCCTGACCTCCAGCCCGGTGGGCTCGACCGGGGCGAAGCCCAGGGAGCCGCCGCCGGCGAGCAGCAGGGTGCGGGCGATGGAGAGGCCGAGACCGGAGCCGTCGACGTTCTGGTGGCGGGGGCTGCGCCAGAACCGGTCACCGATCCGGGCCAGCTCCTCCTCGGTGAGGCCGGGGCCGGAGTCGGCGACCGTCACGGTGATCTCGTGGCGGTCACTCTCGATGCCGAGCCGCACGCACTCCCCGGCGGGGGTGAACTTGAGGGCGTTGTCCAGCACGGCGTCCAGTGCGCTGCCGAGCCCGATCGGGTCGGCGAGGCCGACGGCCACGGCCGGGCCGTCCCACTCCAGCCGGATGCCGCGCTGCTCGGCCACCGGCCGCCAGCCGTCCATCCGGGTCAGCGCCAGCGCGGTGAGATCCGTCCGGGAGGGCTCGGGGCGGGCGTGCTCGGCGGTGGCCAGACCGAGCAGGTCGTCGAGCACCCGGGCCAGCCGCAGCCCCTCCTCGCGGACACCCGTCAGCTCCGCCTCGTGGCCGTCGGGCAGCTCCATGCCGAGCAGCTCGACCCGAAGCAGCAGCGCCGCCAGCGGGTTGCGCAGCTGGTGCGAGGCGTCCGCGACGAAGGCCCGCTGCTGGTCCAGGGCGAGCAGGACGTTGTCGGCCATGTGGTTGAACGAACGGGCCAGCCGACGCAGTTCGGGCGGGCCGATGCTGGCCGCGACGCGGGCATTCATCCGGCCCGTGGCGATGTCGTGGGTGGCCCGGTCGAGGGTGCGGACGGGCCGCATGATCCAGCCGGTCAGCCGGAACGCCAGCAGCACGGCCGCGATCATGGCGAGCGCCTCGCCGCCGCCCAGCACCATCCAGCGGTGCAGCACCCGCGAGCGCAGTGACCCGGTCGGCGACTCGGTGAGCACCACGGCGATCACGTCGCCGTCGCGGACGACCGGCGCGGCGACGGTCAGGGTGCGCTCCGGGGTCCACGGCCAGACCTGCTGCGGGTTGTGGCTGCGCCGCCCGTCCAGGGCCTCCTGGAAGGCCTGGGCGCCGGGGCCGCTGCGTGGCAGCTGCCAGTCGGCGGGGGCGATGGCCACCGCGCTGCCGTCCCGGTGGAAGACACCGATCCGGATGCCGTAGAGCTCCTGGTAGCGGATGGCCTCGGCAGCCAGCGCGTGCAGCCGGGCGGTGTCACCGGGGACGGGCGCGGAGTCGCCCTTGAGCGCGGCTCCCATGGTCGGCAGCCCGGCGGTGGGGAGGTCCTGGGCGAAGCGCGCGGCGTCGTCGATCCGGTCGACGACGACCCGGCTCTGCTCGGCGGCCGCGATCGAGACGGCGAGCGGCACCCCGAGGGCGGCCAGCACCGCGGCCATCAGGGAGAGCAGGATGCCGAGCAGACGGTTGCGCACCTCGGGTCAGCGCCCTGTCGGCGAGTCGCCGCCGGGCTGCTCGGCAACAGGCTCGGCAGCAGGCGCAGCGGCGGGCTCGGCAACAGGCTCAGCGGCGGGCTCAGCGGCGGGCTCGGCGGGCTGCTCGGGTATCAGGCGGTAGCCGACACCGCGGACGGCCTCGACCAGGCCGGGCAGCGCGAGCTTGGTGCGCAGCGAGCCGATGTGCACCTCCAGGGTGCGGCCGTTGCCCTCCCAGCCGCTGCGCCAGACCTCGCTGAAGATCTGCTCGCGCCGGTAGACCACGCCGGGGCTCTGGGCGAGCAGCGCCAGCAGGTCGAACTCCTTGCGGGTGAGCGGTACGTCCCGCCCGTGCACGCTGACCCGGCGGCGTTCGCGGTCGATGCCGATCCCGCGCGCCTCCAGCGGTCCGGGCTGGTCGGCGGGCTCGGCCGGGCCCTGCTCGGGGATGGCGGCCAGGCCGCGGCGGGCCACGGCGTGGATGCGGGCGAGCAGCTCGCCCATGTCGTACGGCTTGGTGACGTAGTCGTCGGCGCCCAGGTTGAGGCCGTGGATGCGGGACCGTATGTCGGCCCGCGCGGTCACCATGATCACCGGGACGCCGCTGTGCGCGCGGATGCGGCTGCACACCTCGAAGCCGTCCCGGTCGGGCAGCCCGAGGTCGAGCAGGACCACCCGGTACGGCTCGTTGCCGTCGGGCACCAGGGCGTCGAGCGCCTCGTGGCCGCTGCGGGCATGGCGGACCTGGAAGCCGTGCCTGCCCAGCACCGCGACCAGTGCCGCGGCGACGCGTTCGTCGTCCTCGACGAGCAACAGGCGCATCCCGGCCTCCTCTCCGAATTCTTCGTGTCATTCATGTGCGAACCCTGCGGAGTATTGTCCAAGCCGCCCGTCCTGTCACGACGCCCCTGCCCGGCCCGGCCCCTTCGGCACGCGCGGCCCGGCCTCTTCGACGGACGCGGCCCGGCCCGTCCGGCGGGCGTGGCCTGATCGTGACCTCAAGTTCCGCTCAGATCGGCTGACGTGCCATTGTCATGCCTTCTATGGTCACCGGACCGGGGGCTGCGGGCTCCGCCGGCTCACGGCCCCCGGACCAGCACCAGCTGTACGCCTGCCGTACGGTGCATCACCAGCACTGCGGCCCGCGGGAGTTCACCCGGGGTCAGACACGAGGGAGCCAGGCGCGATGACCGAGACCACCGTCAGCGACTCGCCGGCACCCCTCGTGGTGCTGAGCGGCGTGAACAAGCACTTCGGCGCGCTGCACGTGCTGCAGGACATCGACCTGGAGATCAAGCAGGGCGAGGTCGTGGTGCTGATCGGCCCGTCCGGGTCGGGCAAATCCACGCTCTGCCGGACGATCAACCGGCTGGAGACCGTCGACTCGGGGACGATCACCCTGGACGGCCGCCCGCTGCCCGCCGAGGGCCGGGAACTGGCCAAACTCCGGGCCGAGGTCGGCATGGTCTTCCAGAGCTTCAACCTCTTCGCGCACAAGACCGTGCTGGAGAACGTGGTGCTCGGCCAGGTCAAGGTGCGCAAGATCGCCCGCGCCGAGGCCGAGAAGACGGCCCGCGAGCTGCTGGACCGGGTCGGGGTGGGCGCGCAGGCGGACAAGTTCCCGGCGCAGCTCTCCGGCGGTCAGCAGCAGCGCGTGGCGATCGCCCGCGCGCTGGCGATGAACCCCAAGGTGCTGCTCTTCGACGAGCCGACCTCGGCCCTCGACCCGGAGATGGTCAACGAGGTGCTGGAGGTCATGCGCTCGCTGGCCGCCGAGGGCATGACGATGGTCGTGGTCACCCACGAGATGGGCTTCGCCCGCTCCGCCGCGAACCGGGTGCTCTTCATGGCCGACGGGAAGATCGTCGAGGAGAACACGCCCGACGCCTTCTTCACCGCTCCCCGCAGCGACCGCGCCAAGGACTTCCTTTCGAAGATCCTGCACCACTGAGGCCCTCGCTCATCTAGCGTCGGAGCCGATCCCACGGCGGAGTACCGGCCCGTCCGCGGCGCGCACGCGTGCCCGCACCCGGAACTCCAAGCCCCAAACGCCCGGTTGACCCGTGGCCAAGAACCAGGAGAGCAGATCCTCATGAAGGCTCGTCGCACCATAGCCGCCGCCCTGTCGGTGCTCGCCCTGACCGCCGTCGCCGCCTGTGGCAAGGACGGCTCCCCGACGGCCAACGCCGACGACGCCGCGCCGAAGCTGCCGACGTACCAGGTGAAGACCGACGCCAAGCTCGACGGCTCGCCGACCTGGAAGAAGGCCAAGGAGAAGGGGCGCCTGACCATCGGCGCCAAGGCCGACCAGCCCTTCCTGGGCTTCCAGGACGTGGCGACCAAGGGCCGCAGCGGCTTCGACATCGAGATCGCCAAGATGGTCGCCGCCGACCTGGGCTTCGGGCCGGACCAGATCGACTTCCAGACCATCGTCTCCGCCAACCGTGAGACGGCCATCTCCAAGGGCCAGGTCGACTACTACGTCGGCACCTACACCATCAACGACAAGCGCAAGGCGCTGGTCTCCTTCGCCGGCCCGTACCTGGTCGCCGGCCAGGACCTGCTGGTGCTGAAGAGCAACACCGCCATCACCGGCAAGGACTCGCTGGCCGGCAAGAACATCTGCTCGGCCACCGGCTCCACCTCCATCGACCGGATCGAGTCGACCTACAAGGGCAAGGTCGTCAAGTACGACACCTACGCCCAGTGCGTGGAGAAGCTGCTGACCGACGAGGTCGACGCGGTCACCACCGACGACGCAATCCTCAAGGGCTACGCCGCGAAGAACCCGACCAAGCTCAAGGTCGTCGGCGACCCGGTCTCCAAGGAGCCGTACGGCGTCGGTCTGAACAAGGACGACAAGGTGCTCCAGGCGGCCATCTCCGCCTCGCTGAAGGCGCACGAGGACAACGGCGACTGGAAGAAGGCGTACGACGCCACCCTCGGGCTCTCCGGCTCGACGGCCCCCGCCGTCCCCGCGCTCGAGACGTCCTCCTGACCACCTGTCAGCACTGAACTGAACTGAAAGGAGGGCCGCCCGCATGGGCATACTCTTCGAGGACGGCAACTTCGCGCTGTTCCGCGACGGCTTTCTGCGGACGGTCGAGCTCAGCGCGATCAGCGGGGTGCTCGCCCTGCTGATCGGTGTCCTGCTGGCGGCCTTCCGGGTCTCGCCGGTGCCGGCTCTGCGCGCGTTCGGCACCGTCTGGGTCAACACCTTCCGCAACACCCCGCTGACCCTGCTCTTCTTCGCGGTCACCTTCGGCCTGCCCGCGCTGGACGTCCACCTCTCCAGCTTCGTCCTCGCGGTGGTCGCGCTCAGCGCCTACACCGGCAGCTTCGTCTGCGAGGTGCTGCGCGCGGGCATCAACACCGTGCCGCTCGGCCAGGCCGAGGCCGCCCGCAGCCTGGGCATGACCTTCGGCCAGACCCTCACCACGGTGGTGCTGCCGCAGGCCGCCCGCACCGTGGTGGCCCCGATGAGCAGCGTCTTCATCGCGCTGCCCAGGAACTCGGCCGTCGCAGGGGCGTTCAACGTCGCCGAGCTCTTCGGCGTCCAGTCGATCCTGTCCGAGCGCGGCTACTCCATCTGGCCGATCTTCTTCTGGATCGCCCTGGCCTACCTGGCGATCAGCGCCGCGGTGGCCCAGCTGTTCCGCTTCCTGGAGAACCGACTGGCGGTGGCCCGATGAGCAGCACCTCGACCGTCCTCTACGACACCCCCGGCCCCCGGACGCGGGCCCGCTACCGGGCCTTCGGCGTGCTCTCCGTGCTCGCGCTGGGCGGCCTGCTCTGGTGGGTGTACGACAAGCTGGCGAGCGCCGGACAGTTCGCCGGCAACCTCTGGTCGCTCTTCGAGTACAGCGCCGTCCAACAGCGGATCCTCGAAGGCCTGCTGGACACCCTGTCGGTGTTCGCGCTCGCCGCGGTGTTCTCGCTGCTGCTCGGCGCGCTGCTGGCCGCCGGGCGGCTCTCCGACCACAAGCCGGTACGCGCCGTGGCCACCGCCATCGTCCAGTTCTTCCGGGCGATGCCGCTGCTGATCATGATCTTCGCGCTCTACCAGTCGGTCTTCACCACCACCCCGTTCTGGGCCCTGGTCACCGGCCTGACCCTCTACAACGGCGCCGTCCAGGCCGAGATCATCCGCGGCGGCATCAACGCGGTGCCGCGCGGACAGGGCGAGGCCGGGTACGCGCTCGGGCTGCGCAAGTCCCAGGTGATGCTCACCGTCCTGGTGCCGCAGGCCGTCCGCTCGATGCTCCCGGCGATCATCGGCCAGCTGGTCGTCACCCTCAAGGACACCTCGCTCGGGTACGTCATCACCTACAGCGAGCTGCTCTACACGGGCAAGCTGATCGCCGGAAACTACTCCACCCCCGACGGCTACCCCTACATCCCCGTCGTACTGGTGATCGCCCCGATCTACATCGCGCTCTGCCTCGCGCTCACCGCGCTGGCCAAGTGGATCGAGGCGCGGGGCCGCCGCGGCGCGAACCGGCGCACACCTGCCGCTGCTTGACGGACACGCAGGTGATCTGTTGCATTGCTCTTCGTGACACCACCCGGTACCTCCCCAGCCTCAGCTGACGCCGCATCGGCCACCTCGTCCACGCGCCCGGAGGGCCTGCCGTGGACCCGGTGATCGTGGTCGGGGCCGGGCCGGTCGGCCTGGCCCTCGCGCTGGCACTGGCCCGGCAGGAGGTGCCGACGGTGGTGCTCGACGAGGGCACCGGGGTCTGCCCCGAAGGCCCCCGGAGCATCGTCCTGGGCTCCGACACCACCGCCCTGCTCGGGCGGCTCGGCTACGGCCGGGCCGCCTCGGACGCCGCCCGCTGGGACGCCTTCACCGTCTGGCGCCGCCGCTCCGAGGTGCTGCGGCTGCCACTGGCGGACGAAGCCGTGCTCCACCTCCCCCAGCACCGCCTCCAGCGCGGCCTGCGGGACGCCGTCAGCGCCACCCCGCTGATCCAACTCGTCCCACTCAACCGCGTCACCGAGCTGGAGCAGGACCAGGACGGCGTCAACGTCCGCACCCTGGCCACCAAGGACGGCACCCACACCTGGAGGCGCGGCAGCCACCTGGTCGGCTGCGACGGCGCACGCTCCACCGTCCGCAAGCTGCTGAAGATCCGCTTCCCCGGCCGGCCCGCCGTGGACCGGCACGCCGTCGCGACCGTCCGCGTCCAGCTGCCCTTCACCGGAGAGGCCCGGCTGC
This sequence comes from Kitasatospora sp. McL0602, assembly GCF_052076145.1. Taxonomy (NCBI): domain Bacteria; kingdom Bacillati; phylum Actinomycetota; class Actinomycetes; order Kitasatosporales; family Streptomycetaceae; genus Kitasatospora; species Kitasatospora sp. McL0602. The sequence continues at coordinate 2,095,702 of NZ_CP197246.1, forward strand.
ACCGCGAACCGCCGTGGCGCGGCGACCGCGAGGCCTCCGCCCGCCCCCTCCCGGACGGCCTCTGGCGGCTCGACTGGCGGCTGCCCCCCGGCCGCCCCGCCCCCACCGCCCCGGTCGACCCGCACGCCACCTGGCCCGGCATCGTCACCGGCGACACCCTGCTCGCCCGGGTGAAGTCCACCCTCACCGGCTGGTGCGGCGAACTCCCCCCGTACGAACTGCTCGCCGCCGCCGACCACACCTACCAGCAGCGCCTGGCCGCCCGCTTCCGGGACGGCCGCTGCTTCCTCGCCGGGGACGCCGCCCACCTGCACGGCGCACTCGGCATGCAGAACCTCGTCGACGGCCTCCGGGACGCCGACAACCTCGCCTGGCGGCTCGCCCTCGCCTGGCACCTGCACTCCGGCGGCCCACAGCCGGGCGGCGCCCTGCTGGACGGGTACGAGGCCGAGCGGCGCGGCGCGGTCGGCGCGCGGCTGCGCGCCGTCGACCAGACGATGCCGCTGCTGCGACCGCTGCGCGGCTGGCAGCAGACCAGGCGGTCGCTGCTCACCGGCTCATTCCGCAAGCACTCCCCGCTGCTGGCGGACGGCCAGCTCGGCGCCGGCCGGTTCGGCGGCGCGCCCGCCTACCCGGCCGCGCCCTCCGGTGTGCCCGGCCGGGTGCCCGTCCAGCGCGGCGGCGGACGCGGCACCGCCCTCACCGAGGAACTGCCCGCGACGGCGCCCGGCGTGCTCGTCCCCGACGTGCCCGTGCTCACCGGCGACGGCTCGGCCGACGCCCTGCGGGCCCGGCTCGGCGCCGGGTTCCTGCTGCTCCTGGTCGCCCCCGGCACCGCCGTCTGGTCGGCCGAACACTGGCTCGGCGCGGGCCTGATGCCACGCCTCGCCGAGACGGCCGCCGCCCTCCCCGTCCCCGCCGAGGTCCTCGTCGCCGAGTCCTACCCCGGCGCGGACCCGCACACCGTCCTCCTGATCCGCCCCGACGGCCACCTCGTGGGCACCACCCAGGGCTGCCGTGCCGAGGACCTCCAGGAGCTCGCCGACCGCGCCCGAGGCGGCCCCGCCGCCCTCGCCGAGAGCGGCTGAGCCAGCAACGAACTCAGCGGACGGGCCCAGCGAACGGATTCAGCGGGCGAACTCGGTGGCCCGGCTCTCCCGGACGACGGTGATCCGGATCTGGCCCGGGTAGGTCAGCTCCTCGGCGACCTGGCGTGCCACCTCACGGGCGATCAGCTGGGCACCGATGTCGTCCACCACCTCCGGCTGGACCATCACCCGGACCTCCCGGCCGGCCTGCATCGCGAACACCTTCGACACGCCGTCGTGGGCGCCCGCGATCTCCTCCAGCCGCTCCAGCCGCCGGACGTACGACTCCACCGACTCCCGCCGCGCCCCGGGCCGCCCGCCCGAGCACGCGTCGGCCGCCTGCGTCAGCACCGCCTCGACCGTCTTCGGCTCCACCTCGCCGTGGTGCGCCGCGATCGCGTGCACCACCTCCGCCGACTCCCCGTGCCGCCGCGCGAAGTCCGCACCGATTGCCGCATGGCTGCCCGCCACCTCGTGGGTCAGTGCCTTGCCGATGTCGTGCAGCAGGCTCGCCCGCCGCACCAGGCTGTCGTCCACCCCCAGCTCGGAGGCCATCATCCCGGCGATGTGCGCGGACTCCACCAGGTGCCCCAGCACGTTCTGCCCGTACGAGGTGCGGTACCGCAACCTGCCGAGGGTGCGCACCAGCTCGGGGTGCAGCTCGTCGACCCGGGTCGCCAGCACGGCGTCCTCCCCGGCCCGGACGCAGAGCCGCTCGACCTCGAAGCGGCTGCGCTCGTGGATCTCCTCGATCCGGGCCGGGTGTATCCGGCCGTCGGCGAGCAGCGCCTCCAGCGTCAGCCGGGCGGTCTCCCGCCGCACCGGGTCGAAGCAGGAGAGCTGCACCAGCTCGGGGGTGTCGTCGATGATCAGATTGACGCCGGTGACTGCCTCGAAGGCCCGGATGTTCCGCCCCTCGCGGCCGATGATCCGGCCCTTCAGGTCCTCGCTGGCCAGCCGCAGCGTCGAGACGACCGTCTCGGAGGTCTGCTCGGCGGCGAACCGCTGGATCGAACCCGCGATGATCTCCCGGGCCCGCTGCTCGCCCTCCGCGCGCGCCCGCCGCTCGATCTCCCGGACGGTGATCACGGCCTCCCGGCGGGCCTCCACCTCGGCCGCCCGCACCACCTCGGCCCTGGCCTGGCTCCCGGTCAGCCCCGCGACCCGCTCCACCGCGCGGCGCTGCTCCGCAGCCTCCGCCGTGACCTGCTCGCGGGCGGCCTCATGCAGGCGTTCGAGCTCGGCGGCCCGCCCGGCGAGCTCGGTCTCCCTGGCCCGCACCCGGTGCAGTTCCTCGGTGAGCCGCTCCTCCCGACGGTCCAGCTCCGCCCGCAGCCCGGCGGCCTGCGCCTCGGCCCACTCCCGGGCCCGGCCGGCCTCGTCGGTGGCACGGCGCTGCGCGGCCTGGAGCCGACGGACCATCAGCCAGGTGAGCAGCAGCACCAGACAGAGCACCACGGCCGACCCGGCGGCGGCCACCGAGCCGACACCCATCGCGATCCTCATCCGCCGTCACTCCCCGTCCCTGCACGCTCCGCAGCTGCGCTGCGCGGAGCTACCTCGGAGTGATCTCTCACTGCTTGTGAGGCTATGTGCAGGTCACGAAACGGTCAAGATGCGATCGAGAGTTGACATCTCCCGACCTCGACTCCTCCCTGATCGGACGTCACCACTCCATGTCCCCGTCGTCGCCCTCGGCCTCCTCCGCAGTCACCGCCCGCACCACCCGGAAGGCCAGGCCCTCCGAGTAGCCGCGCCGCGCCAGCATCCCGACCAGCCGCCGCGTCCGCACCTGTGCGTCCAGCCCGCGCGTCGACCGCAGCTTCCGCTCGACCAGTGCCCGCGCGGCCGCCTCCTCGTCGTCGGCGTCGACCTGCGCCACGGCCTGCTCGACCAGCTCCCCCGCCACGCCCCGGGTGCGGAGCTCCTGGGCGAGCGCCCGGCGGCCCAGCCCCCGGACGGCGTGCCGGGACTCGACCCACGCCTCGGCGAAGGCCGCGTCGTCGATCAGCCCGACCTCCTCGTACCGGTCGAGCACCTCCTCGGCGACCTCGTCCGGGATCTCCTTCTTGCGCAGCGCGTCCGCCAGCTGCTTGCGGGTCTTGGCGGTGCCGGTGAGCAGCCGCAGGCAGATGTCCCGCGCTCGGGCGGCCGGATCGAGCGACTCCTCGGCCCGCGCCGCCGCGCCCCTGGACGACGACCGAGCCGATGACTTGGCCGACGACCTGGCCGCTCCCCCGGCCGGGCGCTCCGGCCGTTCGCGTCGCTCCCGCCGCGCGGGCGACGCGGGCAGCGCCTCGACCGGCTGCGCCTCGGGCAGCTCCGGCCCCTGCTCCTGCTCCCGCTCGGCCGCGAGCGCGCTGCGCCGACGGCGACGCCCTCCGGTCAGCCCGGAGGCCGGGACGACCCCCAGGCCGTCCAGCCGCACCGGCTCCGGCCGGCTCGCCGGCGCCTCGGGCTCAGGGCCGCCCGTCCACCAGTCGGGCGGGCCCTGATCGCCGTTGTCCTCTCCGTACCTCAATGGGTCAGGCCTTGGCAGCGGCCGTCTTCTTCGCGGCTGCGGTCTTGGCCGCCGTCGCGGTGATGGGCTTGGCCGCACCCTCGGCGTCGGCAGCACCGGCGTCGGCGTCGGCCGGGGCCGCAGCGGCCTCGGGCTCCGCGACCTTGGGGCCGATGCCGAGCTTCTGCTTGATCTTCTTCTCGATCTCCTCGGCCAGCTGCGGGTTGTCGCGCAGGAAGTTGCGGGCGTTCTCCTTGCCCTGGCCGAGCTGGTCGCCCTCGTAGGTGTACCAGGCACCGGCCTTGCGGATGAAGCCGTGCTCGACACCCATGTCGATCAGGCCGCCCTCCCAGCTGATGCCGTGGCCGTAGAGGATGTCGAACTCGGCCTGCTTGAACGGCGCGGCGACCTTGTTCTTGACGACCTTGACGCGGGTGCGGTTGCCGACCGCCTCGGTGCCGTCCTTCAGGGTCTCGATCCGACGGATGTCGAGACGCACGGAGGCGTAGAACTTGAGCGCGCGGCCACCGGTGGTGGTCTCCGGCGAGCCGAACATCACGCCGATCTTCTCGCGCAGCTGGTTGATGAAGATCGCGGTGGTGTTCGACTGGTTCAGCGCACCGGCGATCTTCCGCAGCGCCTGGCTCATCAGGCGGGCCTGGAGACCGACGTGCGAGTCACCCATCTCACCCTCGATCTCGGCCCGGGGCACGAGCGCCGCGACCGAGTCGATGATCACCAGGTCGATCGCGCCGGAGCGGATCAGCATGTCGGTGATCTCCAGCGCCTGCTCGCCCGTGTCGGGCTGGCTGACCAGCAGGGCGTCGGTGTCGACGCCGAGCTTCTTCGCGTACTCCGGGTCGAGGGCGTGCTCGGCGTCGACGAAGGCGACCGTGCCGCCGAGCTTCTGGGCGCTGGCCGCGGCGTGCAGCGTCAGCGTGGTCTTGCCGGAGGACTCCGGGCCGTAGATCTCGACGACCCGGCCGCGCGGCAGACCGCCGACGCCGAGCGCCACGTCGAGCGCCGTGGAGCCGGTCGGGATCACCTCGATCGGTTCGTTGGCCTTCTCACCGAGGCGCATCACCGAACCCTTGCCGAACTGCCGCTCAATCTGGGCGAGTGCGGTCTCAAGAGCCTTCTCGCGGTCCGTGCCTGCCATGGCTTCCACCCTCGGGTTCTGTGCTGTGCGCTTCATCGTGCTCGACGCTAGCGCGTCCCACCGACAATCGGCCCCGGACGGGCTCAGCCTGTGGACAACTTGTCGCCGAACAGTATAAGGAACATTTGTTCGAATCGAACGAAATGACCTACTTCTTTCGACCCTCACGCCCCTGACCTGCGGAGTCGTCCCAAGAATCGCCTCGAACCAACTGCCGCAACCGGCGCACGGTACGCCGCCTGCGCTCCCTGGCGGCCCTCCTGCGCTCCTCCCCCCGGTCGATCCTCGGGTCGACCGCCACCTCGTACCGGCGGACGTACGTGCCGACGAAGCCCTGGAGCGTGGCCGCGACCGGGATGGCGATCAGCGCGCCGACCGCGCCGAGCAGCGCCGCCCCGGCGATCACGGCTCCGAAGGCCACCGCCGGGTGCACGTCCACCGTCCGGGCCGTGATCCTCGGGTGCAGCAGGTAGTTCTCGATCTGCTGGTAGACGATCACGAAGCCCAGCACCCAGACCGCGTCCACCGGCCGCACGGTGAGCGCGACCACCACCGGCAGCGCTCCCGCCAGATAGGTGCCGATGGTCGGCACGAACTGCGACATGACGCCCACCCAGACCGCGAGCGCACCCGCGTACGGCAGGCCGAGGACGGCGAACATGATCCAGTGCGCGACGGTCGAGGCGATCGCCAGCAGGGTCCGCGAGTAGAGGTAGCCGCCGGTCTTGGCCAGCGCGATCTCCCAGGCCCGGAGCACCTCCGCCTGCTTGGCGGGCGGCAGCAACGAGCAGAGCGTCCGGCGCACCCGGGGGCCGTCGGCGGTGAAGTAGAAGGTGAAGAGGCCGACGGTGAAGGCCTGGAAGAGCCCGCCGACCAAGGTGCTGGAGAGGCCCCAGACGTTGTCGGCCGCCTGCTGGGCGTACTTCTCGATGGCCCCGGAGTCCTTGAGCACCTTCTGCTGGAGCTGGTCGAGCGAGAGGTCCTGGTGGAAGGTCCGGTTGATCCAGTCGATCAGGTTGTCGACCAGGTGCGGCAGGTCCGAGGCGATCTTGCCCACCTGGTCGACCAGCAGCGTGCCGAGCGCGGCCAGGAAGCCGGCGATGGCGACGGCCAGCGCGATGAAGACCAGGAAGGTGCCGAGACCGCGCCGCACGCCCCGGGCCGCCATCCGGTCGACGGCCGGCTCCATCGCCAGCGAGAGGAAGAACGAGACCAACAGCATCACGAAGAGGTCGATCAGCTGGTGGAAGGCCCAGTCGGCGAGCTGGAAGACACCGACCAGCAGGAGCGCCGTCAACATCGCCCTGGGCAGCCAGCGCGGCATCGCCTCGCCCCGGCGCGGGGTGCCGTCGCGCGGGGCGTCGTCGGGAGAATTCCGGTCCTGCTGCTGGGGAGGAGAGGTACTGACCACCCGCACAGTCTCACGCATCAACCGGCCGAAACCGGGCCAACCGGACATCGGGGTCCGACAATCTCACGGGCCGTCGGCCGGTCGGCGGCAGCCGGCCTCGGTCTCCGCGCGGCTCAGCGCAGCAGCGCCGAGACCCCCTGCGTCCGGGACACCACCCGCCAGACCTCCTTGGCCTCCCAGCCCGCCTCCAGCGCCTGCCGGACGGTCCGCCCGCCCAGCTCGCTCATCAGGTGGTCGGAAGCGAACGACTCCGCGTACGCCTCGCCGAAGTGCTCGTTCATCCGCCGCCAGAACTCCGTCAACCTCATTCGCCCAGTATCCGCGATCCGGCCGCATTCCCGGGAGGCCCCAAGGCCCAGGGCCCGGCCTAGCGCGGCAGCGCCAGCACCCCGGCCCCGAAATACCGCCGGTCCGCGCAGGCGCCCGGGGCGAAGGGGCAGTTGCCGGCCGCCGCCTGCTCCAGCAACGCCGTCAGCTGGTCGGGCCCCCAGCCGGGGTGTTCGGCGGCGGCGATCGCGACGGCGCCGGTGACGTGGGCGGCGGCCATCGAGGTCCCGGCCAGGGCGACGTACTCACCGCCCGGCCAGTCGGAGACGATCGCGCCGCGAGCCCCGCCGTCCGGGTCACCGCCGGGGGCGGCGAGGGTGATCCGGTCGCCGCCGAAGTTCGAGTACGCCGAGGGCAGCCCGCTGCGGTCCACCGCGCCGACCGTCACCACGCCGGGCAGCTCACCGGGCAGCCGGATGCACTCGGTGCCCAGGTACCGCGTCTGCGGCGGCCCGGAGAGGCGGTCGTTCGGGCTGCGCCGGTCCGTCCGGGCGGCGCCGAGGTCCTGCGCGTCGTTGCCCGCCGAGGCGACGACCACCGCGCCCTGCCGCTGCGCGTAGGCGACGGCCCGGCCGACGGCGAGGATCAGCGCGGCCTGGTCCTGGTCCTCGGGGCAGTTGTACTTCCAGGGGTCGGCGAAGTAGCTGTCGTTGATCGCCCTGGCGCCGTGGTCGGTCGCCCAGAGCAGCCCGCAGACGATGTTCTCGGCGTAGTACTGCCCGAGCGGCCCGAGCAGCCGCACGGCGGCGATCCGCACCCCCGGCGCGACCCCGGAGACGCCCTTGCCGTCCCGGACGGCGCCGACGATCCCGGCGACATGGGTGCCGTGCCCGCTCTCGCCGACCCCGTGGTCGGGCCGCCAGGCGCCGGCTCTGGCGTCGGGGCGGCCGTCGGCGCAGGAGGCGGAGGCGTACGGGTCGACGGCGCCGCGCAGATCGGGGTGGGTGTCGTCGACGCCGGAGTCGAGCACCGCGACCAGCACCCGCCGCAGCGCCTGCGCCGAGAGCGCGGTGCGGTCGGCCGACGGGCTGCGCAGCAGGGCGGCCGAGCCGGCCGGGTGGTCGACGGCGCCGATCATGGTCAGGTTCCAGTCGGTGGACTCGTCCGGATCGGGCAGCCCGGTCTCGCCGTCGGCCACCCCGTCCGCCGCCCCGGCTGCTGCCCCGCCCGTGCTGCGCCGGAAGTCCCCGGCCCCGGCCAGCGGTCCGGGGGGCCCGGCGACGGCGGCCGTCCGGGTCGCGCCGACGGCGGCGATGCCGGGCCGCCCGCGCAGGCGGTCGGCGAACCCGCCGGTGGAGTACGCGAGGGCGGCGCCGATCTGCGGGTACTCCTGGACGACCCGTCCGCCCGCCACCCGGGCCTGCCCGGCGGCGAGTTCGGCGCCCTGGGCGTCCTGGCGGTCGGCGAGCACCAGGTAGCTGAGGTAGGCGCGGCCCGGCCCGGCGACGTACGGCACGGCGCCGCCGACCAGCAGCGCGATCAGCAGCATGACCAGCAGGACGCGGGCGGGGGCGCGGGTCGGGGCACGGTGCCGCGCGGCGGAGCCTCCGGTCGGGCGCACCCGTTGCATCGCGTGGCCTCCGCTCCTCGGGCCCGTCCCGGATGCGGACCTGATACATCACCATATGAGCGGATTGTCCTACTTGCCTGATCAGCTCCAGGGTCGGTACGCACCGACACGTGGCCCCGCAGCTCCGTTGTCAGTCCCGGCGGGCACCATGGGGGCATGGCGCGACACAGCTCACCGGACGCCCTGGCCGGCTTCGCCCCGGCGACCAGGGCCTGGTTCGAGGGCGCCTTCGCCGCGCCCACCCAGGCCCAGAGCGAGGCATGGGCGGCGATCGGCCGGGAGACGGACGTCCTGGTGGTCGCGCCGACCGGCTCCGGGAAGACCCTCGCGGCCTTCCTCTCCGCCCTCGACCGGCTGAGCCACTCGGCGCCCCCGGCGGACCCGAAGCACCGCTGCCGCGTCCTCTACATCTCGCCGATCAAGGCCCTCGCGGTCGACGTCGAGCGCAATCTGCGCGCCCCGCTCGCGGGGCTGCGCCAGGCCGCCGTCCGGCTCGGCCTGCCCGAGCCCGAGGTGCAGGTCGGCATCCGCTCCGGTGACACCCCGGCGGCCGACCGCCGCCGCTTCACCACCCACCCGCCGGACATCCTGATCACCACCCCGGAGTCGCTCTTCCTGCTCCTCACCTCCGCCGCCCGGGAGGCACTGCGCGGCATCGACACGGTGATCCTGGACGAGGTGCACGCCGTCGCGGGCACCAAGCGCGGCGCCCACCTCGCACTCAGCCTGGAGCGGCTCGACGAGCTGCTGGAGCGCCCGGCCCGCCGGATCGGGCTCTCCGCCACCGTCCGGCCGGTGGACGAGATCGCGAGGTTCCTCAGCCCGCAGCGCGGCGCCGCGATCGTCCAACCCCCGGCCGCCAAGGAGTTCGACCTCTCGGTGGTCGTCCCGGTCGCCGATCTGGACGAGCTCCCGGCGGCCGCCGGCGACGACCCGGCCCGGCAGGCGTCCATCTGGCCGCACGTCGAGGAGCGGATCGCCGATCTCGTCCAGGCCCACCGCTCGACCATCGTCTTCGCCAACTCCCGCCGCCTCGCCGAGCGGCTCTGCAACCGGCTGAACGAGATCGCCGCCGAGCGCGCCACCGGCACCCCGCTGCCCGAGGCGCACGCCCCCGCCCAGCTGATGGGCGGCTCGGGGGCCGCCCGGAGCGCCCCGCCCGTGCTGGCGCGGGCACACCACGGCTCGGTCTCCAAGGAGCAGCGCTCGCTCGTCGAGGAGGAGCTGAAGGCCGGTCGGCTGCCCGCCGTGGTCGCGACCTCCAGCCTGGAGCTCGGCATCGACATGGGCGCCGTCGACCTGGTCGTCCAGGTCGAGTCACCGCCCTCCGTCGCCTCCGGCCTCCAGCGGGTCGGCCGGGCGGGCCACCAGGTCGGGGCCGTCTCCACCGGCGTGGTCTTCCCCAAGTACAAGGGCGATCTCGTCCAGTCCGCCGTCGTCACCGAGCGGATGCGGGCCGGGTTGATCGAGGCCCTGCGCGTCCCGCGCAACCCGCTCGACGTCCTCGCCCAGCAGCTGGTCGCGATCACCGCCCTGGACACCTGGGACGTGGACGACCTGCTCGCCCTGGTCCGCCGGGCCGCCCCCTTCGCCACCCTCCCGCAGTCGGCCTTCGACGGCGTCCTCGACATGCTGGCGGGCCGCTACCCCTCCGACGCCTTCGCCGAGCTGCGGCCCCGCCTGGTCTGGGACCGCGTCGCGGGTACGGTGACCGGCCGCCCCGGCGCGCAGCGGCTGGCCGTCACCTCCGGCGGCACGATCCCCGACCGGGGTCTGTTCGGCGTCTTCATCGCCGGAGCCGACCCCAAGAAGGGCGGCGGCCGCGTCGGTGAGCTCGACGAGGAGATGGTCTACGAGTCCCGCGTCGGCGACGTCTTCACCCTCGGCACCACCTCCTGGCGCATCCAGGAGATCACCCACGACAAGGTGCTGGTCGTGCCCGCCCCCGGCGTCCCCGGGCGGCTCCCGTTCTGGAAGGGCGACAGCCTCGGCCGCCCGCTCGAGCTCGGCCGGGCCCTCGGCGCCTTCGTCCGCGAGCTGGGCGCACTGACGCCGGAGCTGGCCACCGAGCGCCTCCACCACGCCGGTCTGGACGACTGGGCGGCGGCCAACCTGCTCTCCTACCTGACCGAGCAGCGCACCGCCTGCGGCCACCTGCCCGACGACCGCACCATCGTGGTCGAGCGCTTCCGCGACGAGCTCGGCGACTGGCGGATCGTCATCCACTCCCCCTTCGGTGCCCAGGTGCACGCCCCCTGGGCGCTCGCACTCGGCGCCCGCCTGCGCGAGAAGCACGGCCTCGACCCGCAGGTGATGCACGCCGACGACGGCATCGTGCTCCGCCTCCCCGACGCCGACCTGCTCGCCGACTTCGATGTGAGGGGCCCGTCGAGTGAATCGACCCCCGACGAAGCGCCCGTAGGCGCCGAGGCGGCCCTCTTCGACTCCGCCGAGATCGAACAGCTCGTCACCGACCAGGTCGGCGGCTCCGCGCTCTTCGCCGCCCGCTTCCGCGAGTGCGCCGGGCGCGCCCTGCTGCTCCCCCGCCGCAGCCCCGGCCGCCGCACACCGCTCTGGCAGCAGCGCCAGCGGGCCTCCCAACTGCTGGAGGTCGCCGCCGAGTACGGCTCCTTCCCGATCGTCCTGGAGGCCGTCCGGGAGTGCCTGCAGGACGTCTTCGACGTGCCGGGCCTGGTCGAGCTGATGGGCGATCTGGAGTCCCGAGCCGTCCGCCTGGTCGAGGTCACCACCCCCGAGCCCTCCCCCTTCGCCCGCTCGCTGCTCTTCGGGTACGTCGCCCAGTTCCTCTACGAGGGCGACTCCCCGCTCGCCGAGCGCCGGGCGGCCGCGCTCTCGCTCGACTCCCGGCTGCTCTCCGAGCTGCTCGGCCAGGCCGAGCTGCGCGAGCTGCTCGACCCCGCCGTGCTCGCCGAGCTGGAGGCCGAGCTCCAGCGCCTCACCCCCGACCGGCGGATCAAGGACCTCGAAGGCGTCGCCGACGCGCTGCGCCTGCTCGGCCCGCTCAGCACCGCCGAGCTCACCGCCCGGGGCGCCGAGCCGGCCTGGGCGGTCGAGCTCCAGGCCGCCCGGCGGGCCGTCGAGGTCCGCATCGGCGGCGAGCAGCGGTGGGCCGCGATCGAGGACTCCGGACGGCTGCGCGACGCCCTCGGCACCCCCCTGCCGGTCGGCGTGCCCGAGGTCTTCACCGAGCCCGTCAAGGACCCGCTGGGCGATCTGCTGGCCCGGTACGCCCGCACCCACGGCCCGTTCACCGCGCTGGACGCCGCCACCCGCTTCGGCCTGGGCACCGCCGTCGTCATCGGCACCCTGCACCGGCTCACCGCCGGGGGCCGGCTCGTCCAGGGCGAGTTCCGGCCCGGCGAGGCGCACACCGGCGCCGCCGAGTGGTGCGACGCCGAGGTGCTGCGGCGCCTGCGCCGCCGCTCGCTGGCCGCGCTGCGCCAGGAGGTCGAGGCGGTGCCGCCGCGCGCGCTGGCGGCCTTCCTCCCGCAGTGGCAGCACCTGGGTGGCCACCGCCTGCGCGGGCCGGACGGCCTGCTGCGGGTGGTCGAGCAGCTCCAGGGGGTCGCGCTGCCCGCCTCCGCCCTGGAGAAGCTGATCCTGCCCGCCCGGCTCACCGACTACCGCCCGCAGCTGCTGGACGAGCTCACGGCGGCCGGCGAGGTCGGCTGGTCCGGCGCGGGCGCCCTGCCGGGGCAGGACGGCTGGGTGAGCCTGCACCTGCCGGAGTTCGCCGACCTGCTCCGCCCCGAGCCGGTCCCGCCCGCCCTGACACCCGTGCACACGGCCCTGCTGGAGGCCCTCTCGGGCGGGTACGGCCTGTTCTTCCGCCAGCTCGCCGAGCGGGTGCCCGAGACGCCGGAGCCGGAGATCGTGACGGCCCTGTGGGACTTGGTCTGGGCCGGGTACGTCACCAACGACACCCTGGCCCCGCTGCGCGCCCTGCTCGGCTCCGGCCGGACGGCCGGGGCGACCGCCCACCGGGCCCCCAGAGCCACCCCACGCGGCCGCTACGGCGTCGTGGGGCGCAGCCAGGCCGGCCGGGCCGGAGCGCTCCGCTCAGGCCCGCCGACGGCGGCCGGCAGGTGGTCGCTGCTGCCCGAGTACGCCACCGATCCGACGGTGCGGGCCGCCGCCCAGGCGCAGAGCCTGCTCGACCGGCACGGGGTGCTCACCCGGGGCTCGGTGGTCGCCGAGCGGGTGCCGGGTGGCTTCGCCGGGGTCTACCGGGTGCTGGCTGCGTTCGAGGAGCGCGGCCGGGCCCGCCGGGGCTACTTCGTGGAGGGTTTGGGCGGCGCTCAGTTCGCGATGGACGGCGCTGCCGACCGCCTGCGCGCGGTGAACGGCCGCCTGGAGCGCGCGGGCGCCGCCGGATGGCCCGGTGCCGCCGACGCCGAACCGCCGCAGCTCCTCGTGCTGGCCGCCGCCGACCCGGCCAACGCGTACGGCGCCGCGCTGCCCTGGCCCGAGCTGCCGACGGCGGGAGAGGGCCCGGCGCACCGGCCGGGCCGGAAGGCGGGCGCGCTGGTCGTGCTGGCCGACGGCGCACCGGCGCTCTACGTCGAGCGGGGCGGCAAGTCGCTGCTGGCCTGGAGCGAGCACCCGGCGGCCGTCGAGGCACTGGCCGGGGCCGTCCGGGCGGGCGCCCTCGGCAGCTCCGTGACGGTGGAGCGCACCAACGGCGTCCCCGCGCTCACGTCCCCGCTCGGCCAGGCGCTGGAGGCGGCGGGCTTCCACCCGACGCCCCGGGGTCTACGCCTCCGGAGCTGACGGGAGCACCAACAGACGGGAGCACCGACGGCGGGGCTGCCGGACGTCGCCGGGGGCCGGTCAGTGCGCGGTTGCTGTGAACGGGCACCAGCCCGAGACTCCAGCCGCCGGCGGCGATCAGCCCGACGCTGCCGCCCCGCAGGCCGCTGCCGAGCAGCACGGACGCACAGAGCACAGCGAGGAACAGACCCACCGCCCAGCGCCGACCAGGGGCTATTCGGCCCACCAGCCGGCCGAGAGACGGCCCTGCCGTGCGCAGCACGACGTCGAGCAGCGCAGCGAAACTCCGCACTTCGGCCTCCTAGACCCTGCTCAGCCTGGCGGCCGCAGCCCGGGGAGGGCGAAGTCCGTCAGGCCGCCACGACGTCGACGGCGGTCTTGGACGAGATCGAGCTCATCCGGTCGACCCCGGGCGCCGGCAGCGGGACCGGTTCGAGCACCGGCCTCAGCAGATCACCCTCCGAGAGGGTGGCCATCGCCGCAAGTTCGGCGAGCGACAGCTCGTCGCTCACCTCGCGCATCACTTCGGACATCCGGACATCGAGTGCGTCGCAGATGGCGGAGAGCAGCTCGGAGGAAGCCTCCTTCTGCCCCCGCTCGACCTCGGAGAGGTAGCCGAGCGAAACCCTGGCGGCCGCCGACACCTCGCGGAGTGTGCGGCCCTGGCGCTGGCGCTGCCGACGCAGTACATCGCCCAGTAGGCGACGGAGCAGGATCATCGGTGCCTCCCTCCTCGGACTGCGGATCGAGATGTCACGCCCCCACCGTACCGCCTTGTCCGCATCACGTGCGGGGACCATGGTCGTGTTCACTCTGGGCTGCAATGCGGCTCCCTCCCCAGGATTCGTTCCCCGCCGGACCGTCCGACCACCCCGTCCTCAGCTGGATTCTGCCCAGCCAGGCCGTCCGGTGTAACACCATCCTCCTGCCGAGGTGGTGAGTTCAGCTCCAAATTCAGGAAAACTCAGCGGGAAAAGCTCAACTCTGCCCACCCTGCGGCTGCGCGAGCTGAGCGAGCAACAACTCCAGCGCCCCGCTGACCGCTGCCCGCCGTACTGTCCCACGGGCCCCTGACAACACCGGTGACACCACCAGGCTTCCCTCCGGCCCGGCCACCCCGAGGTGGACCGTGCCGACGGGGTTGCCGTCCTGCGGGTCGGGCCCGGCGACGCCGGTGGTGGCGAGGCCGTAGGTGGCGCCGAGCAGCCGCCGCACACCGGCGGCCATCTGACGGACCACCACCGGGTCGACGGCGCCCCGGACGGCCAACAGGCCCTCGTCCACGCCCAGGACGGAGGCCTTCACGTCGGTGGCATAGGCGGTGACGGAGCCCCGGAAGGTCGCCGAGGCGCCCGGTACGTCGACCAACGCGGCGGCCAGCATCCCCCCGGTCAGCGACTCGGCGACGGCCAGGGTGGCCCCGCGCTCGCGCAGCGCGGCGTGCACCTCCGCGGCCAGCTCGGCCAGCTCTGCCGCCTCGGCCGCCTCAGCTGTCTCGGCCGCCTCGGTCAACGCCCCTCCCGGGCCTTCGCCAGGCCCTCGCGGCGCAGCCGCAGGGCCTGGCCGACGTAGTCGAGCCCGGTGCCGACGGTGAGCAGCACGGCGAGGCCCATCAGGACGGCCCGCCCGGTGGCCAGCCAGCCGGTCAGCTCCAGCACGTACATGCCGACCGCGATGCCCTGGGTGAGCGTCTTCAGCTTGCCGCCCCGACTGGCCGGGATGACGCCGAAGCGGATCACCCAGAAGCGCAGCAGGGTGATGCCGAGCTCGCGGGCCAGGATGACCACGGTGACCCACCACGGCAGGTCGCCGAGGACGGAGAGCCCGACCAGCGCCGCGCCCATGATCGCCTTGTCGGCGATAGGGTCGGCGATCTTGCCGAAGTCGGTGACCAGGCCCTTGCGGCGGGCGATCTCGCCGTCGAACACGTCGGTGATCATCGCGATGGCGAAGGAGGCCCAGGCCACCGAACGCCACTTGGGGTCGTGCCCGCCGTCCGCGAAGAGCAGCAGCACGAAGACCGGTACCAGGAGCAGCCGGAGCATCGTCAGCATGTTGGCGATGTTCCAGATGCCGGCCTGCGGCGGCACCGCCGCGCCCGGTCTGCCGGGGCGGGCCGCCGCCGGGGCGCCAGGCCCCTTGGTCATTCCCCGCCCCCGACCACATCCGTGTTGTCGGTACCCCCGGTGATCTCGGCGATCTCGGTGATCTCGGTGCTCCCGAGCACCTCGGCCACGAGGTCGACGCCCTCGGTGCCGACCACGCGGGCCCGGTAGTACCGGCCGATCACCGCGTCGTCGAGGCCCAGCAGGGTGGTCAGGCCGTCGGTCTCGGGCGCCTGGTGGGCGGCCCGGCCCTCGACCACACCGTCCTCCACGGACTCGACCAGCACCTCGACCTCGCTGCCGATCCGCTGCTCGGCGCGCTGCGCGGTCAGCTCCTCGGCGAGCCGGGAGAGCTTGGCGAGGCGCTCGTCGACGGTGTCCTGCGGCAGCTTGCCGTCGAAGCCGGCCGCCTCGGTGCCGTCCTCGTCGGAGTACCCGAAGACGCCGATCGCGTCGAGCCCGGCCTCGGTGATGAACCGTTCCAGCTCGGCGAAGTCCGCCTCGGTCTCACCGGGGAAGCCGACGATGAAGTTCGAGCGGGCCCCGGCCTCCGGCGCCTTGCCCCGGATGGTGCCGAGCAGCTCCAGGAACTGCTCGGTGTTGCCGAAGCGCCGCATCCGCCGCAGCACGGCGGGCGCGGAGTGCTGGAAGGACAGGTCGAAGTACGGCACGACCCCGGGGGTGCCGGTCATCACGTCGATCAGGCCCGGCCGCATCTCGGCGGGCTGGAGGTAGCTGACCCGGACGCGCTCGATGCCCTCGACGGCCGCGATCTCGCTCAGCAGCGTCTCCAGCAGGCGGATGTCACCGAGGTCCTTGCCGTACGAGGTGTTGTTCTCGCTGACCAGCACGACCTCCCGGACGCCCTGCTCGGCCAGCCACTGGGCCTCGTGCAGCACGTCGGAGGGGCGGCGGGAGATGAACGAGCCACGGAAGGCGGGGATGGCGCAGAAGGAGCAGCGGCGGTCGCAGCCGGAGGCGAGCTTGATCGAGGCGACGGGGTTGTCGTCGAGGCGCTTGCGCAGCGTGCGCGGGCCGGAGGCGGGCGCGACGCCCTCGGGGAGGTCCTCCGGGGCGCCGTGGCCGGGCAGCGCGACGGCGGCTGCGGCGGCCTGCCGCTCGACCGGGGTGAGCGGCAGCAGCTTGCGGCGGTCGCGCGGGAGGTGGGAGGCGTGGTGCCCACCGGAGAGGATGGTCTGGAGGCGTTCGGTGATGTTGGCGTAGTCGTCGAAGCCGAGCACCGCGTCGGCCTCGGGCAGGGCGTCCTGGAGCTCCTTGCCGTACCGCTCGGCCATGCAGCCGACGGCGACGACGGCCTGCGTGCGGCCGTGACCCTTGAGGTCGTTGGCCTCCAGCAGGGCGTCCACGGAGTCCTTCTTGGCGGCTTCGACGAAGCCACAGGTGTTGACGACGGCAACGTCTGCGTCGGCGGCGTCGTCGACCAACAGCCAGCCGTCGGCCTCCAGACGCCCGGCGAGTTCCTCGGAGTCCACCTCGTTGCGGGCGCATCCGAGCGTGACAAGGGCGACTGTACGGCGTTCAGGCATAACGCCAAGATTAACGCGCGGCCCCCGGTGCCGTTCGCCCCGGAGGCCACGCGCCTCGTTTTGCAAGATCTTCACCCCGCGCGTTCAGCCTGCCTGCGGGTCGCCGGGGGTGTACGTGAGGTGCACCACCTGGCCGTCCTCACCCGCCGCACCCAGGTCCTTGCCGTTGACGTACACGTGCACGGCACCCGCGTTCCCAATCACCAGCTTGACCTGCTTCGGGTCCGTGAAGGTCTGGTCCTTGCCCTGGTCGAGGTTGTTCTGGAAGAGCGACTTGCCCTGGCTGTCCAGCGCCGACACCCAGCTGGTGTCCTTCTCGGCGACGAGCTTGACGGTGACCTTGTCGGCCGGGGCGGCCGCGATCGCGGCGATGCTCGGGGCCGGGGCGGGCGGCTGGACGGACGGGACGACCGGGGCGGCGCTGCTCTTCAGCGGGGTGCTGGCGACCCCGGCGGTGGACGTGCCGGGGCTGCTGGAGAAGAGGTTGAAGCCGATCACGGCGACGACGACGGCGATCGCGACCACCATCGGCGTCGTCCAGTTCGGGCGGCGGTGATCGGTGATCTTGATCGGCCCGGTGTCGAGCAGCTGGGTCGGGCGCTGCGCCGAGGGGGCACCGCCGTGCGCGGCGTCGTACTGGGCGACCAGCGCCTCGCCGTCGACGCCGACCGCACGGGCGATCGCACGGATGTGACCCCGGGCGTAGAAGTCGCCGCCGCAACGACCGAAGTCGTCCTCCTCGATGCCGTGCACGATCGGCACCCGGACACGGGTGCTGGTACTCACCTGGTCGACCGTCAGCCCGGCCCGGAGCCGGGCGGCGGAGAGCACGGTGCCGATGCTGTCGGCAGCCGGCCCGGGTTGGCCCGGCTGCTCCGGCACGGCGCCGGCCTGGCCGACCGGGGATCGACGGACGGGGGATCGGCGGTTGTCTCGGTCGGGGGACTTGCCGATGGTCACTGGGCGCGCCTTTCGAGCGTTGGCCACCTGCTGAGAAGACAGTCTAGGGGCGGGGTCCGGGCCTTTCTCAAGCGGAGCGGGCCCGAACGGGCACGTCCGTCCTGACGCGCGGTCAGCTCCCCGCCTGGGTGGGACGTGCGGACCGGTCGCCCGGTTCCCGCACGTCCCATCGTCCGAACGAGTGAGACCGGCCTGTGGTCACCCCCGGATGGTGAGGATGACCCCGTCCAGCTCCTCCGGCGTGACGAGCACGTCACGGGCCTTGGAGCCCTCGCTGGGGCCGACGATGCCCCGCGACTCCATCAGGTCCATCAGCCGGCCCGCCTTCGCGAAGCCGACCCGGAGCTTGCGCTGGAGCATCGAGGTCGAGCCGAACTGGGTGGAGACCACCAGCTCGGCCGCCTGGATCAGCAGGTCGAGGTCGTCGCCGATCTCCTCGTCGATCTCCTTCCTGGGCCCGCTGCCCACCGTGACGTCGTCGCGGTAGGTGGCCGTCAGCTGGTCCTTGCAGTGCTGGACGATCTTGGCGATCTCCGCCTCGGTGACGAAGGCGCCCTGCATCCGGACGGGCTTGCCCGCGCCCATCGGCAGGAAGAGCGCGTCGCCCTTGCCGATCAGCTTCTCCGCACCGGGCTGGTCCAGGATGACCCGCGAGTCGGTCATCGCCGAGGTCGCGAAGGCCAGCCTGGAGGGCACGTTCGCCTTGATCAGGCCGGTCACGACGTCCACCGAGGGCCGCTGGGTGGCGAGCACCAGGTGGATGCCGGCGGCGCGGGCCAGCTGGGTGATCCGGACCACCGAGTCCTCGACGTCGCGCGGCGCGACCATCATCAGGTCGGCCAGCTCGTCGACGATCACCAGCAGGTACGGGTAGGGCTTCAGCTCGCGCTGACTGCCGAGCGGCGGGGTGAGCTTGCCCGACTTCACGGCCGCGTTGAAGTCGTCCACGTGCCGGAAGCCGAAGGCGGCCAGGTCGTCGTAGCGCAGGTCCATCTCGCGGACCACCCACTGCAGCGCCTCGGCGGCCTTCTTCGGGTTGGTGATGATCGGCGTGATCAGGTGCGGGATGCCCTCGTAGGCCGTCAGCTCGACCCGCTTGGGGTCGACCAGCACCATCCGCACCTCGTCCGGGGTGGCCCGCGCCAGGACGGAGGTGATCAGGCAGTTGATGCAGGAGGACTTGCCCGCGCCGGTCGCGCCCGCGACCAGGATGTGCGGCATCTTGGCGAGGTTGGCCATCACGGTGTGACCCTCGACGTCCTTGCCCATGCCGACCAGCATCGGGTGGGCGTCCTCGGCGGCGGTGCGCGAGCGCAGCAGGTCGCCGAGGTTGACCATCTCGCGGTCCTTGTTCGGGATCTCCACGCCGACCGCCGACTTGCCGGGGATCGGGCTGATGATCCGCACGTCCGGGCTGGCCACCGCGTAGGCGATGTTCTTCGCCAGCGCGGTGATCCGCTCGACCTTGACGGCCGGGCCGAGCTCGACCTCGTAGCGGGTGACCGTCGGGCCCCGGGTGAAGCCGGTGACGCGGGCGTCCACCTTGAACTCGGAGAAGACTCCCGACAGCTGGGCGACCACCTCGTCGTTGAGCGCACTGCGGGTCTTCCCCGGGCCACCGCGCTCCAGCAGGTCGAGCGGGGGCAGGGCGTAGGTGATGTCGCCGGAGAGCTGGAGCTGCTCCATCCTGGCCGGGGCCGGGGTGTGCTCCTCAGGCGCCCCGGGGCCCGTCCGGGCGCCCGGGACGGCGGCCTCCTCGGGCGGCGCCGTCCGGTCCTGCACCTGGTGCATCATGCTCGCCACGGCGGGCGAGGCGGGCACGCCGTAGAGCAGCGCACCGTCCAGGTCGGCGGCGACGCCCGCCGCGATGTCCCTGGTCCGGTACGGGTCCTCGGGCATCGACTTGACGAACATGTCGGGCACCGCCGAGGCCAGCTCGGGCTCGTCCACCTTCTTGCGGCGGCGCCTGCGGCGGGCCGCGATCTCGTCGTCCGGCGACCCCTCGACGGTGATCGGCAGCGCGGACGGGTCGGCGTCCTCCGGCGGCTCGGTCGAGTACTCGCGCTCGGCCTCGTACTCCTCCTCGTGGTACGCGGGCTCGACCACGCCGAGCTTCTCGCCGACCAGGCGCAGCCGCTCCGGGATGCGGTTGACCGGCGTCGCGGTGACGACCAGCAGGCCGAAGAAGGCAAGCAGCAGGAGCAGCGGCACCGCGAGCGGCGGGCCGGCCGCCGCCATCATCGGCGTGGACACGGCCCAGCCGACGATCCCGCCCGCCTCCCGTATCCGCGTCGCGCCGCTGCCCATCACCGGGGCGCCGCAGCCGATGTGCACCAGGCCCAGCACGCCGATCACCAGCGCGCTCAGGCCCACCGCGATCCTGCCGTTGGCCTCCGGCAGCTCCGGGTGGCGCATCAGCCGCACGGCGACGCCGCCGAGCAGGAACGGCACCAGCACGTCGAGCCGCCCGAACAGCCCGGAGACGACGTTCGTCGCCGCCTCCCCCAGCCAGCCCTGCGGCGCGAACCAGGTGCCCGCCGCCGTCACCAGGGCCAGCGCGAGCAGCAGCAGCCCCACGCCGTCCTTGCGGTGCGCCGGGTGCAGACCCTTCGCGCCGTCACCGAACCCCCGGAAGAGCGCCCCCACACTGTGCGCGAGACCGAGCCAGACGGCCCGCACCGCGCGGTAGAGCATCGGCTGCCGTGCGGGCGCCGGTGGAGCGGCGGGCGGCCGGGCGGCGGTCTTCTTCGCCGGAGCCCTCTTCGCGGGAGCGGGTGCCGCAGCCTTCTTCGCGGGGGCCTTCTTGGCGGCCGGGGCCCGCTTGGCCGGCCCGGGTTTCGGGTTGCGTGCAGCGCTTCCGGGCGTACGAGTGGCCATGGGTCAGCAGCCTACCGGCGCCCACCCCGGCCCGACACGCCCCCGAACACGTGTCGCCGACACGCCGCCGGCTGACCGCGCATCACCCCTTTGGGGTCACCGGGTCAGTGCGAGCCGGGCCGGAGCGCCTCGATGGCCTGCCGCAGGGCGGCGAGCCGGCGTTCGAGGTGCTGCACCGTCGTCGCCAGGGCAGGCTCCGGCGTGCCGTCGAGCTGCTTGGCGAGGGACTCGGCCTGCTCCTCCACCGCGGCGACGCGGGCCGACAGCTCACCGAGCAGGGCGCCGCCGAGCGGGGGCTGCTCATCGGCCTCGAGCTGGAGGCGCAGCAGCGCGGCCTGCTCCTTGAGCTGACAGTTCTTCATGTACAGGTCGACGAAGACGGAGACCTTGGCGCGCAGCACCCACGGGTCGAAGGGCTTGGAGATGTAGTCCACCGCGCCGGCCGCGTAGCCCCGGAAGGTGTGGTGCGGGCCGTGGTTGATGGCGGTCAGGAAGATGATCGGGATGTCCCGGGTGCGCTCGCGGCGCTTGATGTGGGAGGCCGTCTCGAAGCCGTCCATGCCCGGCATCTGGACGTCGAGCAGGATCACCGCGAAGTCGTCGGTGAGCAGCGCCTTGAGCGCCTCCTCACCGGACGCGGCCCTGACCAGGGTCTGGTCCAGCGCGGAGAGGATCGCCTCCAGCGCCAGCAGGTTCTCCGGCCGGTCGTCCACCAGGAGGATCTTCGCCTTCTGCACCACGACCCGCCCTCCTGCCGGTTGTCTTCCGAGGGAAGGCGCTCGCGCACCACCCATCACTGCCCCGGTCATGCTAGCCGCACCCCCTCCCCCGCCGTGTCGCGATGGGCGATAGTCACCGAACGCTCACCGTCAACAACGATGGGTGACCTTACCGGGTTCCCGGCGGCCGGGGCAACGCACCCCGGAGCGGGACGGGCGCCGGACGCGCGGGCGCGCGGGCTCCCCGCGCGCCCCCTGGCGCCCTCCGGCGCCCCCTGCCACCACCTCGCGGGCACTACCTCGCGGGCAGCCAGTGCCGCATGACGGCCAGCAGGTGGTCGGTCTCCACGGGCTTGGTGACGTGGTCGGTGGCCCCGGCCGCCAGGCTCTTCTCCTTGTCGCCCTTCATCGCCTTCGCGGTCAGCGCGATGATCGGCAGACCGGCGAACTGCGGCATCCGCCGGATCGCCTCCGTCGTCGCGTAGCCGTCCATCTCCGGCATCATGATGTCCATCAGCACCAGCGCCACGTCCTCGTGCTGCTCCAGCACCTCGATGCCCTCACGGCCGTTCTCCGCGTACAGCACCGTCAGGCCGTACTGCTCCAGCACGCTGGTGAGCGCGAAGACGTTCCGGACGTCGTCGTCGACGATCAGCACCTGCTCACCGTTGAACCGGCCCTGGAACTCGGCGGGCGGCAGGTCCGCGGTGACGGGGCGGGCGGCGGGCTCCACCGCCGAGCGGCGGCGCTCGGCGGCGTCCCGGCGGCGCTCCTGGGCCAGCTCGCGGACCTCCTGGGCCCAGTGCTCCGCCGGGTTCTCCCCCACCGGCACGGGGGTGCCCATCGGCGTCACCGCGACCACGGCCCGAAGCGGCGGCCCCGAGGGGCGCTCCAGCGTCACCACACCCGGCGCCTCGCTGCGCAGCGGCAGGTAGAGGGTGAAGGTCGAGCCGCGGCCGAGCTCGCTCTCGGCGTGGATCTCGCCGCCGAGCAGCCGGGCGATCTCGCGGCTGATCGAGAGCCCGAGGCCGGTGCCGGCGTACTTGCGGCTGGTGCCGCCGTCGGCCTGCTTGAACGCCTCGAAGATCTCCCGGATCTTGTTGGCGGGGATGCCGATGCCGGTGTCGGAGACCGAGAAGGCGATCAGCGGCTCGTCCGGGTCGGTGCTGGTGCCGCTCTCCAGCAGCTGCTCGCGGACGTGCTGCGGCACGCCGCCCTCGGCCGGGCGGATGCGCAGCTCGACGGCCCCGCCGTCGGTGAACTTGACCGCGTTGGAGAGCAGGTTGCGCAGCACCTGCTGGAGGCGCTGCTCGTCGGTGTGCAGGGTGACGGGCAGCTCCGGCGAGACGACCACCGCGAAGTCGAGGTTCTTGTCCGCGGTGAGCGGACGGAAGGCGGCCTCGACGTAGTCGACCAGCTGGACGAGGGCGATCTTGGCCGGGCGGACGTCCATCTTGCCCGCCTCGACCTTGGAGAGGTCCAGGATGTCGTTGATCAGCTGGAGCAGGTCGGAGCCGGCGCCGTGGATCGTCTCGGCGAACTCGACCTGCTTGGGCGAGAGATTGCCCTCGTTGTTGTCGGAGAGCAGCTTGGCGAGGATCAGCAGCGAGTTGAGCGGGGTCCGCAGCTCGTGCGACATGTTGGCGAGGAACTCGCTCTTGTAGCGCGAGGCGAGGGCGAGCTGCTCGGCGCGCTCCTCCAGGACCTGCCGGGCCTCCTCGATCTCGCTGTTCTTGATCTCGATGTCGCGGTTCTGCTGGGCGAGCTGCTCGGCCTTCTCCTGGAGCTCCTCGTTGGTGCGCTCCAGCTCCTCCTGGCGGGCCTCCAACTCGGCGGATCGCATGGAGAGTTCGGCGGTGAGCCGCTGCGACTCGAGCAGCAGGCCCTCGGTCTTGGTGTTGACGCTGATGGTGTTGACGGTCACCCCGATCAGATCGGCGATCTGGTTGAGGAAGTCGAGTGCGACGGTCGTGAAGGAGCTGAAGGTCGCCAGCTCGATCACCCCGAGCAGCCGGCCCTCGAACAGCACCGGGAGCACCACCACGTGCGAGGGGCTGGCCTCGCCGAGGCCGGAGGCGATCTTCAGGTACCCGGGCGGGGTCTCCTTCAGGATGATCGAGCGCTTCTCCACCGCCGCCTGGCCGACCAGGCCCTCGCCGGGGCGGAAGGTGGTCGGCATGGTGCGGCGCTGGTAGCCGTAGCTGCCGATCAGGCGCAGCACGGTGTCGTTCTCGTCGTCGTCCTCGGTGACGGGTTCGGCCGTCCGCCCGGCGGGCTGGGCGAGGAAGAACGCGCCGTGCTGGGCGGAGACCACCGGGGTCAGCTCGGCCATGATCAGCGAGGCGACGGCCTCCAGGTCGCGGCGGCCCTGGAGCTGGCCGGAGATCCGGGCCAGGTTGCTCTTCAGCCAGTCCTGCTCCTGGTTGGTGCGGGTGGTCTCGCGAAGGTTGGCGATCATCTGGTTGATGTTGTCCTTGAGCTCGTCGAGCTCCCCGGACGCGTCCACGTCGATCCGCAAGCTCAGGTCGCCCCGGGTCACCGCGGTCGCGACGAGCGCGATCGCGCGGACCTGCCGGGTCAGGTTGTTGGCCAGCTCGTTCACCGACTCGGTCAGCACCATCCAGGTACCGTCCACGCCGGGCACCCGGGCCTGACCGCCGAGCCGGCCGTCGGTGCCGACCTCGCGGGCGACGCGGGTGACCTCGTCGGCGAAGGCGCCGAGCTGGTCGACCATGGTGTTGATGCTGGTCTTGAGGTCGAGGATCTCGCCGCGCGCGTCGACGTCGATCTTCTGCGAGAGGTCACCCCGGGCGACGGCGGTGATCACCAGCGCGATGTTGCGGACCTGGCCCGTCAGGTTGTTCGCCATCAGGTTGACGTTGTCGGTGAGGTCCTTCCAGATCCCGGCGACGCCGGGGACACCGGCCTGGCCGCCCAGGATGCCGTCGGTGCCGACCTCGCGCGCCACCCTGGTCACCTGGACGGCGAAGGCCGACAGCTGGTCGACCATCGTGTTCAGGGTGCCCGCCAGGGCCGCGACCTCGCCCTGCGCCTCGATGGTGATCTTCTTCGAGAGGTCGCCGCGCGCCACCGCCGAGGCGACCTCGGCGATGTTGCGGACCTGGCTGGTCAGGTTGGACGCCATGAAGTTGACGTTGTCGGTCAGATCCCGCCAGATGCCCGAGACTCCGCTGACCCGGGCCTGGCCGCCCAGATTCCCCTCGGTGCCGACCTCGCGGGCGACTCGCGTCACCTCGTCGGCGAACGCCGACAGCTGGTCGACCATCGTGTTGACGGTCATCACCAGCTCGCGGATCTCGCCACGCGCGTCGACGGTGATCTTCTTCGAGACGTCGCCCCGGGCGACGGCCGTGGTGACCTCGGCGATGTTGCGGACCTGACTGGTCAGGTTGTTCGCCATCAGGTTGACGCTGTTGGTCAGGTCCTTCCAGATCCCGGCGACCCCGGGCACGCTGGCCTGACCACCGAGGATGCCCTCGGTGCCGACGTCCCGGGCGACCCGGGTCACCTCGTCCGCGAACGCGCCCAGCTGGTCGACCATCGTGTTGATGGTGTTCTTCAGCTCCAGGATCTCGCCCCGGGCGTCGACCTGGATCTTCTGCGACAGATCGCCCTTGGCCACCGCCGTCGTGACCTGCGCGATGTTGCGCACCTGACTGGTCAGGTTGTTCGCCATCGAGTTGACGTTCTCGGTCAGGTCCTTCCACACCCCGGCCACACCCGGCACCTGCGCCTGACCACCGAGGATGCCCTCCGTACCGACCGCGCGGGCGACCCGCGTCACCTGCTCGGCGAAGCCCGAGAGCTGGTCGACCATGATGTTGACGGTGTTCTTCAGCTCCAGGATCTCGCCCCGGGCGTCGACCTCGATCTTCTGCGACAGATCGCCCTTCGCCACCGCCGTCGTCACCTGCGCGATGTTGCGCACCTGCGCCGTCAGGTTGTTGGCCATGAAGTTCACCGAGTCGGTGAGATCCCGCCACACCCCGGCCACACCCGGCACCTGCGCCTGACCGCCGAGCCGACCCTCGGTGCCCACCTCACGGGCGACTCTCGTCACCTGCGCGGAGAAGCCGTTCAGCTGGTCCACCATCGTGTTGACGGTGTTCTTCAACTCCAGCATCTCGCCCGCGACATCGACGGTGACCTTGTGCGAGAGATCGCCCTTCGCCACCGCCGTCGTCACCTCGGCGATGTTGCGCACCTGCGCCGTCAGCCGCCCGGCCATCGTGTTGACCGAATCCGCCAGGTCCTTCCAACTGCCCGTCGCGCCGCGCACCCGGGCCTGACCGCCGAGCTTGCCCTCGGTGCCGACCTCGATCGCGACCCGGGTCACCTCGTCGGTGAACTCCGACAGCTGGTCGACCAGCCCGTTGACCGTCCGCCCGACCTTGAGGAACTCACCGCGCAGCGGGTGGCTCACCCCGCTGGTGTGAATGGAGCGCAGCTCCATCCGCTGGTCGAGGTCGCCCTCCGCGATCGAGCTCAGCACCCGGCCGACCTCGGCCATCGGCCGAGCCAGATCGTCGATCAGCGCGTTGCAGTTGTCGACCGCGGCCATCCAGGCGCCCTCGCCGACGCCCGTCTCCAGCCGTTCCGAGAGCCGACCCTCACGGCCCACCGCCCGCCGCACCCGCGCCAGTTCACCGGTCAGGTGCTGGTTGCGCTCCGCGACCTCGTTGAAGACCGCCGCGATCTCCGCCAGCGGCCCGTCCCCCGGCACCGTCAGACGACGCCGGAAGTTGCCGTCCCGCATCGCGGTCAACGCCGCCAGCAGCTTGCGCAGATCGGCCGGCTCGGCGCCCCGGTTGTGGTTCGGGCGGCGCCCCGCGCTGCCCCGGGCGGCGGCTGCCCCCCGGGCACCCCGTGCGGGTACCGGAGTCGTAACGGGTGCGTCCTTGGTGGCCGAACTCAACGAGGCCCTCCCAGATCGTGGCTGTTCCGTGCCGCTCCGTGTCGCAGCTGACACCACTTCGACCGTACTTCCCCGGCCGGGTGCCGCGGACCCCCCAGTCTGGCAGCACGGGCGCCGCGTGTCCGTCCGCTTGCACAGGGTCAATTCCTCCCGGGAGGAAACTCGTGGCCAGAATCACCCTCTGGTGCCTGTTTCCGCTCCCCGGCCCCACGAGGCACCGAGCGGAAAGTAGGGTGGAACGCTGCACCGGGCCGCAGGCGTCACGAACACGCCGGGCCGGAGCAGAGTCGACGCCGACCTGATGGGAGAAGTGGCACGTGGTCACCGCGCGCGCAACCGCCACCTTCGAACCGGTCGGCCGGTCCGCCGCCGCCGCGCGCGGCTTCGTCCGCGACGCCCTGATCGGCTGGGGCCTGCCCGAAGTCGTCGACGACGCCGTCGTCCTCGTCAGCGAACTCGTCACCAACGCCGTCGTGCACGCCGGCACCGCCGCCGAGGTCCGCTGCCTGCGCGAGGAGACGACCGTACGCATCGAGGTGACCGACCGTCACCCCGAACGCGGCATCCCCTCCTTCGCCCACGTCCCCACCGCCTCCTCCGAGCGGTACGCCGACCCGGACGGCGAAGGCGGCCGCGGCCTGCTGATGTGCTCCGCCCTCTCCACCACCTGGGGCGTCGAGTACTCCGCCGGGCAGAAGACCGTCTGGTTCCGCCTCGCCCTCCCCGCCCACGAATCCGGCACCCGCTACGCCCTGCCCAGCCTGCCCGGCGGCGAACTGCCCGACGCCGAGAGCCCCGTACGGGTCGGCGTCGTCCAACTCGACGAAGCCGGGCTCGTCCGCGCCTGGAACGCCGACGCCCAGGCGCTCTTCCAGCACACCGCCCCGCAGGTCCTCGGCCTCCCCTGGGCCGACCTCACCGAGTGGCCGCAGCCCACCGGCACCGGCCTCGGCCTCCCCGACACCCTCCGACTGGCCCGCTGGGAAGGCACCTTCGCCGTCCACCGCGCCGACGGCACCAGCATCGAGGTGTACGGCCTCCAGGTCCGGGTACGCGACAGCGAAGGCACCCCCTCCACCGTCTGCCTGCTCGTCCGCGAAGCCGACCAGGGCATCCTGCGCTCCCCCGGCGGCGCCGCCGAGAAGCCCGCCGGCATCGAACCGCTCGACCTGCTCGTC
Organism: Kitasatospora sp. McL0602; assembly: GCF_052076145.1. Lineage (NCBI taxonomy): Bacteria > Bacillati > Actinomycetota > Actinomycetes > Kitasatosporales > Streptomycetaceae > Kitasatospora > Kitasatospora sp. McL0602. Next base: position 2,122,870 of record NZ_CP197246.1, read on the forward strand.
GGCCCCGCCACCCCCGACGACCTCGGCGAACTCCTCCAGGGCATCGTCGAGCGGGCCCGCGACCTGCTCGACGCCGACGCCTCCTACCTGATGCTCACCTCCGAGGACGACACCGAGTTCGAGATCCGCGCCTCGACCGGCCTCAGCACCGCGGGCCGCCGCCTCACCCCCATCCCCGTCGAATCCGGTGCCGGACGCCACGACTCCCGGCTCCCCGCCGTCCACGAGGACCTCTCCGTGCGGCCCACCGCCGCCCCGCTGCTCATCGGCACCGGGCTGCGCTCCCTCATCACCGTCCCCCTCAAGGTCGAAGGCCGCCTCACCGGCTCACTGGGCGTCGCCGCCTCCGCCCCCGGCCGCTTCGACAACGAGGACGCGCTGCGCCTCCAGTTCGCCGCCGACCGGATCGCCCTCACCCTGGAGAGCGCCCGCCTCGCCGAACTCGAACGGCTGCGCCGAGGCTCGCTCTCCTTCCTGGTCGAGGCCTCCGACCTGCTCGCCGGCACCCTGGAACACGAGCAGACCCTCGCCCTGATGGCGCAGATGGCCGTCCCCACCCTCTCAACCTGGTGCGCCGTCTACACCACCGGCGACCAGGGCGCCGGCGCCGACCTCGCCTTCGTCCTGCACGAGGACGAGGACCGGATCGACGGACTGCGCGCCCTCCTCGACAAGACCCCCGCCCCCGAGACCGACCCGGCCCCCGGAGCCCGCTTCTGGACGGCCCCCGTCGACACCGCCCGCGCCTCCGGCCAAGCCGACAGCCCCGAACTCGCGGGCCTGCTCGGCGAGACGGTCGTCCTGCCGCTGGCTGCCCGCAACCGCGTGATCGGACTCCTGGTGCTCGGCGTCGGCGCCGGACAGCGACTGCGCCAGGAGATCCTCGAACTCGCCGAGGACCTCTCCCGCCGGGCCGCCCTCGCACTCGACAACTCCCGGCTCTACTCGGAGCGGACAGCCACCAGCCAGGCCTTCCAACGCGCCCTGCTGCCACCCGAGTTGCCCAAGATCCCAGGCGTCGAGGTGGAGGTCTTCTACCAGGCGGCAGGCGAGGGCAACGAAGTCGGCGGCGACTTCTACGACATCTTCCCGATCCGCGAAGGCACCTACGGCTTCGCCATCGGCGACGTCTGCGGCACCGGCCCCGAAGCCGCCTCCGTCACGGGCCTCGCCCGCAACTCCCTGCGCCTGCTGGCCCGCGAGGGCCTCAGCGCCCCGCAGGTGCTCACCCGACTGAACGCCGCCATCCTCGACGAAGGCACCCGCAGCCGCTTCCTCACCCTCCTCTACGGCGAGCTGACCCCCCAGGAGGACGGCAGCACCGCCCTGTCCCTGGTCTGCGCCGGACACCCGCTGCCGCTGCGCCTGCGCACCGACGGCCAGGTCGACCAGGCCGCCTCGCCGCAGCCGCTGCTCGGCGTGATGGACGAACTGGAGCTGACTGCCGAGGAGTTGATCCTGCTCCCGGGCGAGGTGCTGCTCTGCGTCACCGACGGCGTGACCGAACGCCGCGAGGGCCTGCGGATGCTCGGCGACGACGGCCTCGCCCAGGTCCTCACCGGCTGCACCGGCCTGACCGCCGGAGCCGTCGCGGCCCGAGTCCAACGAGCCGTCGAACGCTTCGCCCCTGAGCCCCCGTCGGACGACATGGCGATCCTCACCCTGCGCGTCCCGACCCAGCGCCGGGGTTGACCAGCTCGGCCACCCGAACGCTCACTCTTGTTCAACAACCGTCCACCGACGGCGTCCCACAGCTGATGACAGTACAAATTGTGCGATTCACAAGGGTACAAGCCGGTGGAGGCGGGTAGACCGCTTTCACCGGGGAATCCCCCGGGAGGGGACACCGACCGGCGGTCGAGCTGCCGGTTCATCACTCAGCCGCCGCCACCCACGCCGATACCGACCCTGGTTCCGCGCGCCCTGGCCCCGGCACATCCCACGCGCCACCCACTGCGGCGAAGCCATGCCTTCGTCGAGGTCATCGCACCGCATCATCACAGTGAAAGGAGCCTCCGGTGAGCAACGAAGCAGCCGGGGCGCAGAACGCCCGACCCGCAGGAGCCGACGCGGGTCCTCTCGGATACCTGGCACTCGGCCTGACCCTCCTCGCGTACGGCCTCCTCGGCACCGGCCTCCTCGGCGGCACCGGGGTCGCGGACGCCGCCTCCCTCGCCCACCTCCTCGGCGGGCTCGCCCTGTTCATCGCAGGCCTCTGGCAGCTGCGCAGCGGGGACGGGTTCACCGGCACCGCCTTCACCAGCCTCGGCGTGTTCTGGGCCGTCTGGTCAGCGGCGAGCGGCGGCAGCAAGAACGCAGCCGGCCTCTTCCTGCTCGTCTGGGCCCTGCTCGCTCTCACCCTGGCCGTGGCCAGCTGGCAGTCCGGGCTGTTCAGCCGGCTCGTGTACGGCCTGCTGACGCTCTCCCTCCTGCTCAACGCCACCGCCACCCTGGCGAGCAACGGCGGCCTGGCCAAGACAGCGGCCTGGATCGCCGCGGCCTCCGGCCTGTTCGCCTGGTACTGGGCAGCCACCTCGCTCACCAACAGCGAATGGGGGCGGGCGGTCCTCCCCGTGAAGTAGCCGCCCCGCGAGAATGCAGAAAGCCCGGGTCGGGCCCCTTCGAGAGGGGCCCGACCCGGGCTTTCTGCGCGATGACGCTTCCGCTTGCCGCTAGCCGCCCACCGGGGTGCGCGGGCGCGGTGCCCGTCCCTCGGCGGCGACCTCGCTCGGCTCCGGCGTCCGGCGCCAACCGCTGCACGCGTGCTGCACCAGGTACACGACCAACAGCAGCGCGATCGCGACCAGACCGTCCGCCCAGAAGTGGTTCGCCGTCACGACGACCACGAACACCGTGATCAGCGGATGCAGCACCACCAGCCAGCGCCACGGCCCCCGACCGACTCTCACCACCGCAACGGCCACGATGACGCACCACGCCACGTGCACCGAGGGCATCGCGGACAGCTGGTCCGGCACCACGCCGCCGATCGCGCCCCCGTACACGGACTGCCCGTACACCGCCGCCAGGTCGACGAACCCGCTGTTCGGCAGCATCCGCGGCGGCGCCACCGGCACGAACTGAACGACCAGGCAGGCCGCCGTGCTGAAGACGACGGTGTTCCGCACCCAGCGGTAACGCTCCCGGTGCCGGACGAACACCCAGGCCAGCAGCGCGATCATCAGCGCGAAGTGCATCGTCGCGTAGTAGTAGTTGCTGGCCGACACCAGCCAGGCATGCGGCTCCACAGCCCGTTGCCAGGCGGCCTCGTCGGGCAGCCCGAGCTGGAGCTCCGTCCGGTGGATCCAGGCCCCCCGGTCCAGCGCATGATCCGTACTCATCACCGAGAGGTGCCCCACCAACTGCCACAGCGCGAAGAGAGCCAGCAGCGTGGCGCCCTCACGGCACGCCACGGAGACCGCCGGTCGGCGGACCCGCTTGGCCGCGTACGACGCCGCGAAGAGCGCGACAGCCGTACCGCCGGCCGTCTGCCAGTTGAGCGTGAGGTTCTGCATTCGCAGAGATTAACGCAATGTAGCCCCCTCCCGAACCGGGAGGGGGCTACATTGTGAATGATTGTTCGGCGGCGTCCTACTCTCCCACAGGGTCCCCCCTGCAGTACCATCGGCGCTTTGAGGCTTAGCTTCCGGGTTCGGAATGTAACCGGGCGTTTCCCTCACGCTATGACCACCGAAACACTATGAAACCAGATGACCGCACCACCCCTGGCCAGGGATGGGGTCGTTGTTTCAGAACAACACAGTGGACGCGAGCAACTGAGGACAAGCCCTCGGCCTATTAGTACCGGTCAGCTCCACCCCTTACAGGGCTTCCACATCCGGCCTATCAACCCAGTCGTCTACTGGGAGCCTTACCCTCTCAAGGAGGTGGGAACATTCATCTCGAAGCAGGCTTCCCGCTTAGATGCTTTCAGCGGTTATCCCTCCCGAACGTAGCCAACCAGCCATGCCCTTGGCAGGACAACTGGCACACCAGAGGTTCGTCCGTCCCGGTCCTCTCGTACTAGGGACAGCCCTTCTCAATATTCCTACGCGCACAGCGGATAGGGACCGAACTGTCTCACGACGTTCTAAACCCAGCTCGCGTACCGCTTTAATGGGCGAACAGCCCAACCCTTGGGACCTACTCCAGCCCCAGGATGCGACGAGCCGACATCGAGGTGCCAAACCATCCCGTCGATATGGACTCTTGGGGAAGATCAGCCTGTTATCCCCGGGGTACCTTTTATCCGTTGAGCGACGGCGCTTCCACAAGCCACCGCCGGATCACTAGTCCCTGCTTTCGCACCTGCTCGACCCGTCGGTCTCACAGTCAAGCTCCCTTGTGCACTTACACTCAACACCTGATTGCCAACCAGGCTGAGGGAACCTTTGGGCGCCTCCGTTACTCTTTAGGAGGCAACCGCCCCAGTTAAACTACCCACCAGACACTGTCCCTGATCCGGATCACGGACCCAGGTTAGACATCCAGCACGACCAGAGTGGTATTTCAACGACGACTCCACAACAACTGGCGTTGCTGCTTCAAAGTCTCCCACCTATCCTACACAAGCCGAACCGAACACCAATATCAAGCTATAGTAAAGGTCCCGGGGTCTTTCCGTCCTGCTGCGCGAAACGAGCATCTTTACTCGTAATGCAATTTCACCGGGCCTATGGTTGAGACAGTCGAGAAGTCGTTACGCCATTCGTGCAGGTCGGAACTTACCCGACAAGGAATTTCGCTACCTTAGGATGGTTATAGTTACCACCGCCGTTTACTGGCGCTTAAGTTCTCAGCTTCGCCACACCGAAATGTGACTAACCGGTCCCCTTAACGTTCCAGCACCGGGCAGGCGTCAGTCCGTATACATCGCCTTACGGCTTCGCACGGACCTGTGTTTTTAGTAAACAGTCGCTTCTCGCTGGTCTCTGCGGCCGGCCCCAGCTCACCGAGTAAATCGGATCACCAGTTCCGGCCCCCCTTCTCCCGAAGTTACGGGGGCATTTTGCCGAGTTCCTTAACCATAGTTCACCCGAACGCCTCGGTATTCTCTACCTGACCACCTGAGTCGGTTTGGGGTACGGGCCGCCATGAAACTCGCTAGAGGCTTTTCTCGACAGCATAGGATCATCCACTTCACCACAATCGGCTCGGCATCAGGTCTCAGCCTTAATGAGTGACGGATTTGCCTATCACTCGGCCTACACCCTTACCCCGGGACAACCACCGCCCGGGTTGGACTACCTTCCTGCGTCACCCCATCGCTCACCTACTACCCTGTTGGGTCAGCGGCTCCACCACGTCCCATTGTCCGAAGACTCCGGGCCGGCTTCACGGCTTTAGCATTCAGAGGTTCGACGTTGGCGCTTCAAAGCGGGTACGGGAATATCAACCCGTTGTCCATCGACTACGCCTGTCGGCCTCGCCTTAGGTCCCGACTTACCCTGGGCAGATCAGCTTGACCCAGGAACCCTTGGTCAATCGGCGCAAGAGTTTCCCACTCTTGTATCGCTACTCATGCCTGCATTCTCACTCGTGAACCGTCCACAACTGGATTCCTCCGCTGCTTCACCCGGCACACGACGCTCCCCTACCCATCACAGCCCCCGTTGGGGGTATTGCTGCAATGACACGACTTCGGTGGTGTGCTTGAGCCCCGCTACATTGTCGGCGCGGAATCACTTGACCAGTGAGCTATTACGCACTCTTTCAAGGATGGCTGCTTCTAAGCCAACCTCCTGGTTGTCTCTGCGACTCCACATCCTTTCCCACTTAGCACACGCTTAGGGACCTTAGTCGGTGTTCTGGGCTGTTTCCCTCTCGACCATGGAGCTTATCCCCCACAGTCTCACTGCCACGCTCTCACTTACCGGCATTCGGAGTTTGGCTAAGGTCAGTAACCCGTTGAGGCCCATCGCCTATCCAGTGCTCTACCTCCGGCAAGAAACACGTGACGCTGCACCTAAATGCATTTCGGGGAGAACCAGCTATCACGGAGTTTGATTGGCCTTTCACCCCTAACCACAGGTCATCCCCCAGGTTTTCAACCCTGGTGGGTTCGGTCCTCCACACGGTCTTACCCGCGCTTCAACCTGCCCATGGCTAGATCACTCCGCTTCGGGTCTTGGGCGTGCAACTCACTCGCCCTATTCGGACTCGCTTTCGCTACGGCTACCCCACACGGGTTAACCTCGCTACACACCGCAAACTCGCAGGCTCATTCTTCAAAAGGCACGCAGTCACGAGACAGATGGGCAAGCCCACTGTCCGACGCTCCCACGGCTTGTAGGCACACGGTTTCAGGTACTATTTCACTCCGCTCCCGCGGTACTTTTCACCATTCCCTCACGGTACTATCCGCTATCGGTCACTAGGGAATATTTAGGCTTAGCGGGTGGTCCCGCCAGATTCACACGGGATTTCTCGGGCCCCGTGCTACTTGGGAGAAGCTCAAGCAAGCCGTACAGATTTCGTCTACGGGGGTCTTACCCTCTACGCCGGACCTTTCGCATGTCCTTCGACTACCCATACGGTTTCTGACTCGCCGACCGGCCGGCAGACCGATCAAGAACTTTCCCACGACCCCGCACTGGCAACCCCTGCCGGGTATCACACCAGAACGGTTTAGCCTCATCCGGTTTCGCTCGCCACTACTCCCGGAATCACGGTTGTTTTCTCTTCCTGAGGGTACTGAGATGTTTCACTTCCCCTCGTTCCCTCCACACACCCTATGTGTTCAGGTGCGGGTGACAGCCCATGACGACTGCCGGGTTCCCCCATTCGGAAACCCCCGGATCAAAGCCTGGTTGACGGCTCCCCGGGGACTATCGCGGCCTCCCACGTCCTTCATCGGTTCCTAGTGCCAAGGCATCCACCGTGCGCCCTTAAAAACTTGGCCACAGATGCTCGCGTCCACTGTGCAGTTCTCAAACAACGACCAGTCACCCACCCTCAGCACACCTTGCGGCACACCTCGAGTAGGACCGGCATCTCTGAAGCAACAACCACTTTCATGGCCGTTCCCTCAGGACCCAACAACGTGCCCGACACACCCGACCGATAACCCGTCTTCCACGCCCCGAAGGACAGTACTAACGGAACCAACCGTGTGTGCCGAATAGTCAACGTTCCACCCATGAGCAACCGTGCGAGACATTCGCTCGCATCCGGCTATGTGCTCCTTAGAAAGGAGGTGATCCAGCCGCACCTTCCGGTACGGCTACCTTGTTACGACTTCGTCCCAATCGCTGGTCCCACCTTCGACGGCTCCCTCCCAAGGGTTAGGCCACCGGCTTCGGGTGTTACCGACTTTCGTGACGTGACGGGCGGTGTGTACAAGGCCCGGGAACGTATTCACCGCAGCATGCTGATCTGCGATTACTAGCAACTCCAACTTCATGGGGTCGAGTTGCAGACCCCAATCCGAACTGAGGCCGGCTTTTTGGGATTCGCTCCGCCTCGCGGCATCGCAGCCCTTTGTACCGACCATTGTAGCACGTGTGCAGCCCAAGACATAAGGGGCATGATGATTTGACGTCGTCCCCACCTTCCTCCGAGTTGACCCCGGCAGTCTCCTGTGAGTCCCCATCACCCCGAAAGGCATGCTGGCAACACAGAACAAGGGTTGCGCTCGTTGCGGGACTTAACCCAACATCTCACGACACGAGCTGACGACAACCATGCACCACCTGTATACCGACCACAAGGGGGCGACCATCTCTGGCCGTTTCCGGTATATGTCAAGCCTTGGTAAGGTTCTTCGCGTTGCGTCGAATTAAGCCACATGCTCCGCTGCTTGTGCGGGCCCCCGTCAATTCCTTTGAGTTTTAGCCTTGCGGCCGTACTCCCCAGGCGGGGAACTTAATGCGTTAGCTGCGGCACCGACGACGTGGAATGTCGCCAACACCTAGTTCCCACCGTTTACGGCGTGGACTACCAGGGTATCTAATCCTGTTCGCTCCCCACGCTTTCGCTCCTCAGCGTCAGTAATGGCCCAGAGATCCGCCTTCGCCACCGGTGTTCCTCCTGATATCTGCGCATTTCACCGCTACACCAGGAATTCCGATCTCCCCTACCACACTCTAGCCTGCCCGTATCGAATGCAGACCCGAGGTTAAGCCTCGGGCTTTCACATCCGACGTGACAAGCCGCCTACGAGCTCTTTACGCCCAATAATTCCGGACAACGCTCGCACCCTACGTATTACCGCGGCTGCTGGCACGTAGTTAGCCGGTGCTTCTTCTGCAGGTACCGTCACTTGCGCTTCTTCCCTGCTGAAAGAGGTTTACGACCCGAAGGCCTTCATCCCTCACGCGGCGTCGCTGCATCAGGCTTTCGCCCATTGTGCAATATTCCCCACTGCTGCCTCCCGTAGGAGTCTGGGCCGTGTCTCAGTCCCAGTGTGGCCGGTCGCCCTCTCAGGCCGGCTACCCGTCGTCGCCTTGGTAGGCCATTACCCCACCAACAAGCTGATAGGCCGCGGGATCATCCTGCACCGCCGGAGCTTTCCACCAACCCCCATGCGGAGGAAGGTCATATCCGGTATTAGACCTCGTTTCCAAGGCTTGTCCCAGAGTGCAGGGCAGATTTCCCACGTGTTACTCACCCGTTCGCCACTAATCCACCCGAAGGCTTCATCGTTCGACTTGCATGTGTTAAGCACGCCGCCAGCGTTCGTCCTGAGCCAGGATCAAACTCTCCGTGAATGATGTCCCGTAATCGGGTCACACTCGCGTTGAGCGGCACGGCGACCCACCGGAATAGGGTGGCCCCGTGCACTGCGTCCTCGCTGTGTTTTGTTACTAAAGGAATCTCCAACCCGGAACGCCGAAACGATCCAGGCCGGGGATGTCAACATATCTGGCGTTGACTTTTGGCACGCTGTTGAGTTCTCAAGGAACGGACGCTTCCTTCAAGCTGCTCTCGCAAGCTCTCCGGGCGCTTCGTTCTTTCGTGTTTCCAGCTTAGCAGATGATTTCCGCTTCGCTTTCCACTTGGTTTTCCCTGCCGGACTGCGACCTGACGGCCTGTCCGACGTTTCAAACCTTAGCCGATCCCCGCTCCGAAAAGCGAATCCAGCCCCAATCCGATAAACGCACACGTCAATTCACACCCAGCCGCGACAAAGCACGACTCGATGATCGAGAAGAGTGGTTCTAGAGGATTGGCCGCCCCGGGACCGTCCGCGCCGATGCGTGTCCGGTGCTCCCTGCCGAGCGACTAGGGAACAGTACGCCGAACGGCGCCCGTACGCAAACGTCCCCCACCCGCCGGTGCGGGTGGGGGACGTCGGTACGAGTAGGGGGCGTCAGGCGTTGGTGGGGAAGCCCAGGTTGATGCCGCCGTGCGAGGGGTCGAGCCAGCGCTGCGTCACGGCCTTGCCGCGGGTGAAGAACTGGACGCCGTCGGGGCCGTAGGCGTGGGTGTCGCCGAAGAGCGAGGCCTTCCAGCCACCGAAGGAGTAGTAGGCGACGGGGACGGGGATCGGCACGTTGATGCCGACCATGCCGACCTCGACCTCGTGCTGGAAGCGGCGGGCGGCGCCACCGTCGTTGGTGAAGATCGCGGTGCCGTTGCCGTAGGGGTTGGAGTTGATGAGCTCCAGGCCCTCCTCGTAGGAGGCGACGCGGACGACCGAGAGGATCGGGCCGAAGATCTCGTCGTTGTAGACGGACATGCCCGGCTTCACGTGGTCGAAGAGGGTGGGGCCGAGCCAGAAGCCGTCAGCCGTGGGGGTACCGGCGGCATCCTCGCCCGCGATCAGGTGCTTTCGGCCGTCGACGGCCAGCTCGGCGCCGTCGGCGAGGCCGGACTCGACGTACGAGGTGACCTTGTCGCGGTGCTGGCCGGTGACCAGCGGGCCCATCTCGGAGTCGCCGTTGCAGCCGGGGCCGACCTTCAGGGTGGCCATCCGCTGCTTGATCTTCTCGACCAGCTCGTCGCCGATCGGGTCGACGGCCACCAGGACGGAGACGGCCATGCAGCGCTCGCCCGCCGCGCCGAAGCCGGCGTTGATGGCCGCGTCCGCGCTGAGGTCGAGGTCGGCGTCCGGAAGGACCAGCATGTGGTTCTTGGCGCCGCCGAGGGCCTGCACGCGCTTGCCGTAGCGGGTGCCGGTCTCGTACACGTAGCGGGCGATCGGGGTCGAGCCGACGAAGCTGACCGACTTGATGTCAGGGTGCTCCAGGAGGCGGTCGACTGCGGTCTTGTCACCGTGCACGACGTTGAAGACGCCGTCGGGGAGACCGGCCTCCTTCCACAGCCCGGCGATGAAGTTGGCCGCCGACGGGTCCTTCTCGGAGGGCTTGAGCACGACGGTGTTGCCCGCCGCGATGGCGATCGGGAAGAACCAGAGCGGCACCATCGCGGGGAAGTTGAACGGGGAGATGATCGCGACCGGGCCGAGCGGCTGGCGGATCGAGTAGACGTCGACGCCGGTGGAGGCCTGCTCGGTGAAGCCACCCTTGACCAGCTGCGGGATGCCGCAGGCGTACTCGATGACCTCCTGGCCGCGGGCCAGCTCACCGAGGGCGTCCGAGTGCACCTTGCCGTGCTCGGAGACGATCAGCGAGGCCAGCTCGTCCTTGCGGGCGTTGAACAGCTCGCGGAAGGCGAAGAGCACCTGGGTGCGCTTGGCGATCGAGGCGTGGCGCCAGTCGGCGAAGGCCGAGGCGGCGGCCGCAACGGCCTGGTCGACCTCGGCGATCTCCGCGAAGTCCACCTGGCCGGTGACCTGGCCGGTGGCCGGGTCGAAGATGTCGCCGCGACGCGGGGCCGCGCCGGCGGTGGCCACGGGCGCACCGTTGATCCAGTGGACCGTGTGCTTGTTCTCGATGGGCTTGCTCAAGGTCGTCTGCCTCCGAAAGTCCCGTACGGCACACCGGCCGCCGGTACCTGTGTACGGGCGCCACCCGGCTTCGGCCGGGCGACGGGATTCACGGGCTACCGCGCTACACCTCCAGTCTGCTGAAGGGACCGCCCCGGCTCAACGAGCAGCCTGACGGGTATCGGAGATTCAGCCTTACAGGTCGTCGGGGTGCCGACGGGGTTGACGCTCGTACGTACGGGCAGCCGTGTCGTGCAGGGCGAGCTCCAGCAGGACGGGGTCGGTGAGCATCCCGGAGCCGTCCGGGGGGACGCGCCAGCGCAGGTCACCGCCGGTGCGGGCGGGGTGCGGGAGGGCGATCCAGCTGCCCGGACCGGCGGCGCCGATGCCGGTGCCGACCCAGCGGGCCGCGGTGCCGGCCGGGACGAGGAAGCCCAGCCGGTCGTCGTAGGCGTACACCGGGCCCTGGCGTGCGCAGAAGCGGGTCAGGGTCGTGAGGGTGGGTTCGGCGAGCCGTCCGGGGACGAGCAGCACGTCCCAGCCGCGCCCGGCGGGCAGCAGGGCGAGGCAGCCGGCCGCCCACTCGCGGTGGCAGGCGGCGGGTTCGGCGGCGGCAGCGGCCAGCCAGTCGGCGGCGTCGGTGCCGGGTGTGCGGTCCGGGGTGCGGTCCATGGTGGGGCCTCCACTCGCAGGGGGTGTCCACCAGGGAGAGGAGCCGGGCCGGGGGTTCTTACAACGGTTCCTGCAGCGGTTACGGCAGAAGGGCGCACCCGGAGGTGCGCCCTTCCGTCGGTCCGTACGGCCGGGGTCAGCTGTCGAAGCCGAGGCCCATCTTGTCGAGCGTCCGCAGCCAGAGGTTGCGGTGGCCGCCGTTGCGGTCGGAGCGGTCGAGCGACCACTTGGTCATCTCGATGCCGGCCCAGCGGACGGGCTCGGGCGGGAAGGGGTAGGGCTTGCTGCGGACCATCTCCAGCGCGGTGCGCTCGGTCGTCTCGCCGGCGAGCAGGTCGAGCATGACCTCGGCGCCGAAGCGGGTGGCGCCGACGCCGAGGCCGGTGAAGCCGGCGGCGTACGCGACGCGGCCCCGGTAGGCGGTGTCGAAGAAGGCCGAGAACCGGCTGCAGGTGTCGATCGCGCCGCCCCACGCGTTGGTGAAGCGGACGCCCTCCAGCTGCGGGAAGGTCTGGAAGAACTGCCGGGCCAGGGTCTGGAAGGTCTCCGGACGCTGGTCGTACTCGGCCCGGACGTGGCTGCCGAAGTGGTAGATGGTGTCGTAGCCGCCCCAGAGGATGCGGTTGTCGGCGGAGAGCCGGAAGTAGTGGAACTTGTTGGCGCTGTCGCTCAGGCCCTGGCGGCCGCCCCAGCCGATGGCCGCCATCTGCTCGTCGGTCAGCGGCTCGGTCATCAGCGCGTAGTCGTACACCGGGACGATGTACGGCCGGACGCGCTTGACCAGGGACGGGAAGACGTTGGTGCCGAGCGCGACCCGGCGGGCGTAGACCCGGCCGTAGGAGGTGCGGACGGCCATGCCGCTGCCGTACTCCGCGAGGTCGGTGGCCTGGGTGCGCTCGAAGACCCGGACGCCGAGCGCCACGCAGGCCTCCTTGAGGCCCCAGGCGAGCTTGGCGGGGTGGAGCATGGCCACCCCTTCCTTGTCCCAGATGCCGCCGAGGAAGGTCGGCGAGTCGACCTGGGCGCGCAGCTGGTCGGCGTCGAGGACGGTGAGGTCGAGGCCGTACTCGGCTACGGCCTCGGCGACCTCGTGCAGCTCCTCGAGCTGGTGCGGCTGGGTGGCGATGTCGATCTCGCCGGTGCGCTCCCACTCGCAGTCGATGCCGTAGCGCTTGACGGCGTCCTCCATGGCCTGGAGGTTGACCAGGCCCTGGCGCTCCAGCTCGCCGAGCTCGCCCGGCCAGCGCTGGAGGCCGTTGCCGAAGCCGTGGGTGAGGCTGGCGGCGCAGAATCCGCCGTTGCGCCCGGATGCCGCCCAGCCCACTTCGTGGCCCTCGATCAGGACGACGTCCAGCGAGGGGTCACGCTCCTTGGCGATCAGGGCCGTCCAGAGGCCGGAGTACCCTCCGCCGACGACCAGCAGATCGCACTTGGTGTCGCCGACCAGGGCGGGCAGGGCCTCCGGCCGGCCCGGATCCTCGAGCCAGAAGGGGGTGGGGCGAGCATCACTGAGCGCACGGGCAGAGTCCATGCTGTATCAGCTACTTTCTGATCCTTGGTGGTGTTTTGGTGCTGTTACGGGAGGAACGTTCGAAGGGTCAGGCGCGTGCCTTGCGGCGGTTGCCGATCCACTGTCCGGCGACGGTGAGGACGACGGCGGCGATGAACATCGCCGTACCGATCACATTGACCTGCACGGGGATGCCGCGCTGGGAGGCTCCCCAGACGAACATCGGGAAAGTGACGGTGGTCGGGCCCGAGTTGAACTGGGTGATGATGAAGTCGTCGAACGAGAGCGCGAAGCTGAGCAGCGCGCCGGCCGCGATGCCGGGGGCGACGAGCGGGAGGGTGATCCGCAGGAAGGTCTGCGTCGGGGTGGCGTAGAGGTCCTGGGCGGCCTGTTCGAGCCGGGGGTCCATGCTCATCACGCGGGCCTTGACGGCGGTGACGACGAAGCTGAGGCAGAACATGATGTGCGCGATCAGGATGGTGAGGAAGCCGAACTGGATGCGCATGTTGAGGAAGAGCGTGCCGAGCGAGGCGGCCATCACGACCTCGGGCATCGCCATCGGCAGGAAGATCAGCGCAGTGGTCGCGGCCCGGCCGCGGAAGCGGTAGCGGGCGAGCGCGAAGGCGACCATGGTGCCGAGGATCGTCGCGCCGAGGGTCGCGAGCAGGGCGATCTGGAGGCTGAGGCCGAGCGAGCCGCACATGTCGGCGACGCCGCAGGGGTTCGTCCAGGCGTCGGTGGAGAACTGGGACCACTCGTAGTTGAACTTGCCCGCGGGCTTGTTGAACGAGAAGGCCAGCACGACCAGGTTCGGGACGACCAGGTAGGCGAGGGCGAGGATGCCGGCCAGCACCACCAGGTGCTCGCGGACCCACTTGAAGATACGGGACATCAGACCAGCTCCTCCGTCCCGGCCTTGCGCATGTAGACCGTCACCATGCCGAGGATGAGGGCCATCAGAATGAAGCTCAGTGCGGCCGCCGTCGGGTAGGCGAGCACGTTGAGGAACTGCTTCTGGATACCGTTGCCGACCATCTGCTCGCTCGGGGAGCCGAGCAGCTGGGCGTTGATGTAGTCGCCGGAGGCGGGGATGAACGTGAGCAGGGTGCCCGCGACGACGCCGGGGAGCGAGATCGGGAAGGTGACCTTGCGGAAGGTGGTGATCGGCCGCGCGTAGAGGTCTCCGGCGGCCTCGTGCAGGCGGGGGTCGATCCGCTCCAGCGAGGTGTAGAGCGGGAGGATCATGAACGGCAGGAAGTTGTACGTCAGGCCGCAGACCACCGCGAGCGGGGTCGCCAGCACCCGGTGACCGGAGGTCAGGCCGACCGCGTCGGTGACGGCCAGCAGGTGCAGGTTGTTGAGCAGGCCGACGACCGGGCCGCCGTCCGAGAGGATCGTCTTCCAGGCCAGGGTGCGGATCAGGAAGCTGGTGAAGAAGGGGGCGATCACCAGGATCAGGATGACGTTGCGCCAGCGCTTGCTCGCCTTGAAGGCGATCGTGTACGCGAGCGGGTAGCCGATGGCGAGGCAGAGCACGGTGGCGATCGCCGCGTAGGAGAACGAGCGGACGAAGTGCCACTTGTACTCGACCAGGGCGTCCCAGTAGGTGGCGAAGTGCCAGGTGAGCTTGAAGCCCTGTTCCAGTGAGCCGGTCTGGAGGGAGGTGGAGCCCTGGTAGACCATCGGGACCGCGAAGAAGACGACCAGCCAGGCGATGCCGGGCAGCAGCAGCCAGTAGGCGGTGAGCTTGCGGCGCTTCTTCCGCGCTTCGAGCGGGCCCGAGGCCGGCGGCTGGGCTTGCGGTGGTGTCTCGGTGGCGGTGGTGGTGCTCACGCGGCGTCCTCTCCCGTACCGGCGTCGATCGCCTGGGCGGCGTCGAGGCCGAAGGAGTGCGCGGGGTTCCAGTGCAGGACGACGGGGGCGCCGGAGGTTATCCGGGTGTCGCGGTCCATGTTCTGCTCGAAGACCGAGATCTCCTGGCCGCCTTCGGAGCGGACGACGTACTGGGTGGAGACGCCGATGAAGCTGGAGTCGACGACGGTGCCGAGCAGCTTGTTGCGGCCGTCCGCGATCTCCTCGGAGGCGTGCGCGAGGGTGATCTTCTCGGGGCGGACGCCGAGGTGGACCTTCTTGGAGTCGGTGGCGCAGCGGGCCTTCGGCACGGCGAGCCGGACGCCGCCGGCGCTGAGCAGCAGGTCGTCGCCGCTGGTGCCGGTGACCTCGGCGGGGATCAGGTTGGACTGGCCGAGGAAGTTGGCGACGAAGGTGGTGCCGGGGTTCTCGTACAGGTCGGCGGGGGCGCCGAGCTGCTCGACGCGTCCGGCGTTCATCACCGCGATGGTGTCGGCCATGGTCATGGCCTCCTCCTGGTCGTGGGTGACGTGGACGAAGGTGATGCCGACCTCGGTCTGGATGCGCTTGAGCTCCAGCTGCATCTGGCGGCGCAGCTTGAGGTCGAGGGCGCCGAGCGGCTCGTCGAGCAGCAGCACCTGCGGGTGGTTGATCAGGGCGCGGGCGACGGCGACGCGCTGCTGCTGGCCGCCGGAGAGCTGGTGCGGCTTGCGGCGGGCGTACTGGCCGAGCTCGACCAGTTCGAGCATGGACTCGACCTGCTTCTTGACGTCCTTCTTGCCCCGGCGGCGGAGGCCGAAGGCGACGTTCTCGTAGATGTCGAGGTGCGGGAAGAGCGCGTAGCTCTGGAAGACGGTGTTGACCGGCCGCTTGTACGGGGGGAGGTCGGTGACGTCCTGGCCGCCGATCAGGACGGTGCCGCTGGTGGGCTCCTCCAGGCCGGCGATCATGCGCAGGGTGGTGGTCTTGCCGCAGCCGGAGGCGCCGAGCAGGGCGAAGAACGAGCCCTGGGGCACGGTCAGGTCGAGCGGTTGGACGGCGGTGAAGTCGCCGTAGGTCTTGCCGATGCCGGTGAGGCGGACGTCTCCGCCTGCCGTCGCCGCGTCGCGCAGCTGCTCAGTCATGGTGTCTCTCTGTCAGAAGCCGCCACGGCCGGGGGCCTGGCCGTGCCTTGCGTGGGGGTTGGTCAGGCGCCGATGAGCTTGGAGAACTTGTCCTCGAACTCGCTCTCCTCGGCCTCGGTGAGGCTGCGGAAGACGTGCACCTTGGCGGCCATCTCCGGGGTGGGGATGACGAGGGGGTTCTCGGCCGTGTCGGGGGCGAGCTTGGTGAGCTCGTCCTTGATCCCGGTGACCGGGGAGACGTAGCCGATCCCTGCGGTGAGTTCGGCCGCGATCTTCGGCTGATAGTAGAAGTCGATCAGCCGCTCGGCGTTCTTCTTGTGCTGCGCCTTGGCCGGGACGAGCAGGTTGTCGGTGGAGGCGACGTACCCCTCGTCCGGGATGACGAACTCGATGTCCGGGTTGTCGGCCCGCAGCTGGATCAGGTCGCCACCCCAGGCGAGGCAGGCCGCGATGTCGCCGGAGGAGAGCTCCTGGCCGTAGTCGTTGCCGGTGAACTTGCGGATCTGCTTGCTGTCGACGCCCTTCTGGAGGCGGGCGATCGCGGCGTTGTAGTCGTCGGCGGTGAACGCCGCCGGGTCCTTGCCGAGCGAGAGCAGCACCATGCCGACGGTGTCGCGCATCTCCGAGAGGAAGGTGACGCGGCCCTTGAGCTCCGGGTCGTCGAGCAGCTGGGCGACGCTGGTGACGGCCTTCCCCTTGGTCGCCTTCTTGTTGTAGGCGACCACGACCTGGATGCCGGCCCAGGGGTAGGAGTAGAGCCGGCCCGGGTCCCAGTCGGGGGCGCGGAAGCGGGCTTCGAGGTTGGTGATGGCGGTGGTGACGTTCGCCATCTCCAGCTTCTGCACCCAGCCGAGCCGGATCAGCTTGCCCGCCATCCAGTCGGTGAGGACCATCAGGTCGCGGCCGGTGTCCTGCCCGGCCGCGAGCTGCGGCTTGACCTTGCCGAAGAACTCGACGTTGTCGTTGACGTCCTCGGTGTAGCGGACCTTGACGCCGGTCGCCGCCGTGAACTCCTCAAGGGTGGCGTGCTTCTCCTTGTCCTTGTCGTCCACATCGATGTAGAGCGGCCAGTTGGAGAAGTTGACGACCTTCTCGGTGTCCGAGAGGTCCTTGGCCGAGTTCGCCGGGGCGTCACCCGTCCCGGTGGTGCTCTTGGCCGGCGGGATGCCGCAGGCCGTGAGCGAGCCGGCACCGGCCGCGAGAGCCGTGGCGCGCAGCAGCGTACGGCGGCTCAGTGCGGCCCGTCCGTTGGTGAGACTTCGTTCCCACGCCTTGCGTACGGGCTCCGGCAGGCCGGCGGTTATCTCGTGGAGCTCCATGCGGGGACACCCTCCTGGGGGAAGAGGCTGAGGAGACGACGGGGGTTATCTGTCTCCGAAGATCGTGCGGTGCCAGTCCTTGCGGGCGACCGCCGTGGTGTCGAACATGACGTGCTTGACCTGCGTGTACTCGTCCAGCGAGTACTGCGACATGTCCTTGCCGTAGCCGGAGGACTTGTAGCCGCCGTGCGGCATCTCGCTCAGGATCGGGATGTGGTCGTTGACCCAGACGCAGCCCGCCGCGATCTCGCGGGTGGCGCGCAGCGAGCGGTGGACGTTCTGCGTCCAGGCGGAGGCGGCGAGGCCGTACGGGGTGTCGTTGGCCAGCCGCAGGCCCTCGTCGTCGGTGTCGAACGGCAGCGCGACGAGCACCGGGCCGAAGATCTCGCCCTGCACCACCTCGCTGTCCTGCGCGACGCCGGTGATCAGGGTCGGCCGGTAGTAGGCGCCGAGGGTGAGGTCGGTGCCGTCGTGGCCGGTGGTCGGGGCGTGGCCGCCCGTCACGACGTTCGCGCCGTAGCCGCGGGCCCGCTCGACGAAGCCGGCGACGCGGTCCCGGTGGGTGTACGAGACCAGCGGGCCGAGGTCGGTCTGCGGGTTCAGCGGGTCGCCGAGGCGAATCGCGGCGTACAGCTCGGCGACGCCCGCGACGAAGGCCTCGAAGAGCGGCCGCTGGACGTAGGCGCGGGTGGCGGCGGTGCAGTCCTGGCCGCTGTTGATCAGCGAGGCGGCGACCGCGCCGTGCACGGCGGCGTCGAGGTCGGCGTCGTCGAAGACCACGAAGGGGGCCTTGCCGCCGAGCTCCAGGTGGGTGCGCTTGGCGGTGCCCGCGGCCAGCTCGGCGACCCGGCGGCCGACGGGGGTGGAGCCGGTGAAGGAGACCATCGCGACGTCCGGGTGCGAGACCAGCCGCTCGCCGGCCGTCCGCCCGGCGCCGGTGACGACGTTGACGACGCCGTCGGGGATCCCGGCGTCGGAGCAGGCGCGGGCGAACATCAGGGAGGTCAGCGGCGTCAGCTCGGCGGGCTTGAGCACGATCGTGTTGCCTGCCGCGACGGCCGGGAGGATCTTCCAGGCGGCCATCTGGAGCGGGTAGTTCCACGGGGAGATCGAGCCGACCACGCCGATCGCCTCGCGGCGGACGTAGGAGGTGTGGTCTCCGGAGTACTCGCCGGCCGCCTTGCCCTCCAGGTTGCGGGCCGCACCGGCGAAGAACGAGGTGTTGTCGATCGTGCCGGGCACGTCGAACTCGGTGGAGAGCTTGATCGGCTTGCCGGTCTGCGCGGTCTCCACCCGGGCGAACTCCTCGGCCCGCTCGGCGAGGATGCCGGCCAGCCGGAGCAGCGCCTCGGACCGGGCGCCGGGGGTGGCGCCGGACCACTCGGGCAGGGCGGCCTTCGCCGCGGCGACGGCGGTGTCGACATCGGCCTCGGAGGCGAGCGTGACGCTCCGGACGACGGTGCCGTCGGCGGGGTTGACGACCTGGAAGGGCTCGGTGCCGGTGCCCTCGGTGAGCTTGCCCGCGATGTACTGCGCGCCTGCGCCGAGACTGCTGTTCAGGTCCATCAGGTTTCCTCCATGTGCCCGGGGTTCCGCTGCGCTCGGGTTGATGTCGCCACTGATCGGCTGATCGTCATGCTGCACGCATCGGTCGGCGTGTCGGCGCACTGCGGGCGGTCGTCCTGGTTCGGGTCGCGGCGGTGCGGGCAACCGGCGGGTCACCGGGATTGCGCGATCCTGACAGCCGCAGGTTGCCCCCACAAGGGATTCCGCTGTTGCTTTCTGGTTACGCGACGGATTCCGGAGCCGGACCGTTTTCGCTACGACTGACCCGCTGACGATGCCCCGCGCGGCGTCCGGGTGACAAGGGTCACTGCGACAAGCCACCCGCCAAGAGCCTTACACAGTGCAAGGCGTCGGTGGAGGCAACAGACCGTCGCCACCAGGGATGATTCACCTGACACTCTGAACCCCCCAAGGAGGCCCGCCGTGCTCCCCACCGTCGCCCGTGTGCTCGAACTGGACGCGATGCGGCGCGGCCTGCCCCAGGTGGTGGCGGGCGGCGCGCAGCTGGAACGGCCCGTCCGCTGGGTGCACGTCAGCGAGCTGCCCGACGTCGCCGGCGTCCTCCAGGGCGGCGAGCTGGTGCTGACCACCGGCATCGCCCTGCCCGAGGACCGCGACGGCCTGGCCCGGTACGTCCGCGAGCTGGACGAGGTCGGCGTCGCCGGGCTGGTCATCGAATTCGGCCGCCGCTACTTCGACAGCCTCCCCCGGGCCCTGGTGCACGCCGCCGAGCAGCGCGGGCTGCCGCTGATCGTGCTCCGCCGCGAGCTGCGCTTCGTCGCCGTGACGGAGGCCGTGCACGCCATGGTCGTCAACTCGCAGCTGGAGCAGCTGCGCACCTCAGAGGCGGTGCACCAGGTCTTCAACGAGCTGGCCGTCGAGGGGGCCGAGCCCGGCGAGGTCGTCCGGCAGGTCGCGCTGATGGCCGGGGCGCCGGTGGTGCTGGAGAACCTGGCCCACCAGGTGCTGGCCCACGACCCGGCCGGGCGGTCCGAGGCGGAGCTGCTGGAGAGCTGGGAGCGCCGCTCGCGCGGCGTCCGCCCGCCGGGGCGCACCGGCTACGACCAGCGCAGCGGCTGGCTGGTGACCGTCGTCGGCGCCCGTGGGCAGGACTGGGGGCGCCTGGTGCTCGTCGGCGACCCGGCCCCGCTGCCGCAGGACACCGCCCACCCGCACGCGATGCTGCTGGAGCGCGGAGCGGCGACGCTGGCGCTCAACCGGCTGGTCGTCCGCGACCGGGAGAGCCTGGAGCGCCAGACCCACCGCACCCTGCTCTCGGGCATCCTCACGCACGCCCTGACCGTCTCCGAGGTCGCCCTGCGGGCCCAGGCGCTGGGCGTCCCGCTGGAGGGCCGCCGGCTGGTCGGCGTGATGCTGCGCGAACGCCGGGGGCCGATCCCCGCCGCGCTGGAGGCACAGGCCCGGCTGCGCGACTTCACCGAGCTGGCCGCCACCGCGATCCGCACCTCCCGGCTCTCCGCCCTGGTCGGCGCGCTGGACGACGACGGCGTCGGCCTGCTGATCGCGCTCGGCTCGCAGCAGGACGAGCACACCGCGCTGGAGGCGTTCGCCGCCGCCCTGCGCAAGCTCGCCGCCGACGCCGCCCGGGGCGAGACCGCCCCCGAGCCGGTGATCGCCGTCGGCTCCTCGGTCGGGTCCGTCCGCGACGCCCGCCGCACCCTGCTGGAGGCGACCCAGGTCGCCGACGC
Source organism: Kitasatospora sp. McL0602 (assembly GCF_052076145.1). NCBI lineage: Bacteria > Bacillati > Actinomycetota > Actinomycetes > Kitasatosporales > Streptomycetaceae > Kitasatospora > Kitasatospora sp. McL0602. Next base: position 2,143,449 of record NZ_CP197246.1, read on the forward strand.
CGCCCTGCACGACGCCCCCGGCGGCCGGGCCGCCGCGTACTACCGCCTGCCGGACGTCCGGCTGCGCGGCCTGCTGCACCTGCTCCGCGACGACGCCCGCCTCCAGACGTACGTCGAGCGCGAGCTGGGCCCGCTGCTCGCGTACGACGCGGAGCACGGCAGCCAGCTGGTGCAGATGCTGCGGATCTACCTGGAGCAGGGCCGGAACAAGTCGGCGGCCGCCGACGCCGCCCACCTCTCCCGGCCGTCCTTCTACGACCGCCTGCACAAGGTCGAGCGCATCCTCACGGTCGACCTCGACCAGGTCGAGTCCTGCCTCTCCCTGCACGTCGCCCTGCTCGCCCTGGACGCCGTCCGCCGCTGACCGCCCGGGGCCGGCCGGTGCGCGGGGGTCAGACCCCCGCGACCTGGCCCCAGATCTGGTGCAGGTCAGGGCGTTCGTCCGCCGTGACGTCCCGCATGGTGTGGAGCTTGGCGCGGATCTCGTCGGTGGGGAAGATCAGCGGCTCGTCGGCGAGGGCGGCGGTGTCGGCGTCCGTGCTCTTGGCCAGCACCTCGCGGGCGGCGGGCACCGGGCAGATGTACTGGACGAAGGCGGCCAGCTCGGCGGCCACCTCGGGCTGGTAGTAGTGGTCGATCAGCAGCTCGGCGTTGCGCTTGTGGTCGGCCCGGTTGGGGATCATCAGGCTCTCCGCCCACAGCTCGGCGCCCTCCTCGGGGACGACGAACTCGATGTCCGGGTTCTGCGCCTTCAGCTGGATGGCGTCGCCGGAGTACGCCTGGCAGGCGACGGCCGCGCCGGAGGCCAGGTCGCTGGTGTAGTCGTTGCCGGTGAAGCGGCGGATGTGCTTGGTGTCGACCAGCTTCTGCACCTGGCTCATCACCTTGTGCGCGTCGTCGACGGTGAACTTCGAGATGTCCGCGCCCTGGGCCAGCATCAGCAGCCCGAGCGCCTCGTCCATCCCGGCGAAGAGCGTGACCCGGCCCTTGAGGTCGGGGGCCCACAGGTCGGAGGTGTGCCTGATCTCCCGGCCGAGCGTCTTGCGGTTGTAGGCGATCCCGGTGAGGCCGGACTGCCACGGCACGCTGTGCGAGCGGTCCGGGTCGAAGGCGGGGTGGCTGAGCTGCGGGTCGAGGTACTTGGTGACGTTCGGCAGGTTGGCCTTGTCGAGCGTCTGCACCCAGCCGAGTGCGACGTACCGCCCGGCCATCCAGTCGCTGATCACCATCAGGTCGCGCCCGGGGTCGCCACCCTGCGCGAGCACCGGGCTGACCTTGCCGAAGAACTCGTCGTTGTCGTTGATGTCCTCGGTGTACGTGACGTCGATGCCCGTCCGCTGCTGGAAGGCGTCCAGGGTCGGGCGCCTGCCCGTCTTCTCGTCGGTGTCGATGTACTGCGTCCAGTTGGAGAAGATCAGCTTCCGGTCCCGCTCCGAGCGGTCCGCGGCGGTCCGCCGCTCCTCGGGCACGTACGCGGCGGGGATGCCGCAGGCCGACAGGCTGCCCAGACCGAGCAGGCCGGCGGCCCCGAGGGCGGAGCGACGGGTGAGAGGGGCACGACGCATGGGGGGATCGTCTCCGGGCATGGGAAGGGAACGGCCCCGGGCGGTGGCTGCCCGGGGCCGTACGGAAGTGCAGGTCAGACGGTGTGAGCGTCCGTCAGGGAGAGTGCCTCGTCCAGCACCGCGAGGCCGGTTCGAGCCTCCTCCTCGGTGACGGTGCACGGCGGCACGACATGGAAGCGGTTCATGTTGACGAACGGCCAGAGGCCGCGCTTCTTGCAGGCCGCGGCCAGCTCGGCCATCGGCGCGTTGGCGGCACCGGACGCGTTGTACGGCACCAGCGGCTCGCGGGTCTCGCGGTTCTTGACCAGGTCGAGCGCCCAGAAGACACCGAGGCCGCGCACCTCGCCGACGGAGGGGTGACGCTCCGCCAGCTCGCGCAGGCCGGGGCCGAGCACGTTCTCGCCGATGTGCTTGGCGTTCTCCACGATGCCCTCCTCGGCCATCGTGTTGATCGTCGCCACGGCGGAGGCACAGGCCAGCGGGTGGCCCGAGTAGGTGAGCCCGCCGGGGAAGGGCCGCTCGGCGAAGGTCTCGGCGATCGCGGCGCTGATCGCGACACCGCCCAGCGGCACGTAGCCGGAGTTGACGCCCTTGGCGAAGGTCAGCAGGTCCGGGGTGACGCCCCAGTGGTCGGCGGCGAACCACTCGCCGGTGCGGCCGAAGCCGGCCATCACCTCGTCCAGGATGAAGACGATCCCGTACCGGTCGCAGATTTCCCGGACACCGGCCAGGTACCCGGCCGGCGGGATCAGGATGCCGGCCGTGCCGACGACGGTCTCCAGGATGATCGCCGCGACGGTGCCGGGGCCCTCGAAGGCCACGACCTGCTCCAGGTGGGCGAGCGCGCGCTCGCACTCCTGCGCCTCGTTCTCGGCGTGGAAGTTGGAGCGGTAGGCGTACGGGCCCCAGAAGTGCACGACGCCGGAGACGCCGGTCTCGTTGGCCCAGCGGCGCGGGTCGCCGGTGAGGGCGATCGCGTTGGCGGTGGCGCCGTGGTACGAGCGGTAGGTGGACATCACCTTCTGGCGGCCGGTGTGCAGCCGGGCCATCCGGATGGCGTTCTCGTTCGCCTCGGCGCCGCCGTTGGTGAAGAAGATCTTGTCGAGATCCCCCGGGGTCCGCTCGGCGATCAGCCGGGCCGCCTCGCTGCGGGCCTCCACGGCGAAGCCGGGGGCGATGGTGCAGAGCTTCGCCGCCTGCTCCTGGATCGCGGCGACCACCTTCGGGTGCTGGTGCCCGATGTTGGTGTTCACCAGCTGCGAGGAGAAGTCGAGGTAGCGGTTGCCCTCGTAGTCCCAGAAGTAGGAGCCCTCGGCGCCGGCCACCGCGAGGGGGTCGATGAGTGCCTGGGCGGACCACGAGTGGAAGACGTGCGCGCGGTCGGCGGCCTTGACAGCCTGCCCGGCGGCCGAGTCAGCAGTGGGGATGCTCATGCCGCAAGAGTATGGAACACCCCGCCCGACGTGCAGTTGCATCTTGTCAGGTGGTCCGCGGCGGACCCGACAGCCTGACAGGCCGAAGGGCCCGGCGCGCCTGCGCCGGGCCCTCCTGCGACAGGCTAGAGCGCAGTCATGACGTGCTTCACCCGGGTGTAGTCCTCGAAGCCGTACGAGGAGAGGTCCTTGCCGTAGCCGGACTTCTTGAAGCCACCGTGCGGCATCTCGGCGACCAGCGGGATGTGCGTGTTGATCCAGACGCAGCCGAAGTCGAGGCGGCGGGACATCCGCATCGCGCGGGCGTGGTCCTTCGTCCAGACCGAGGAGGCCAGGGCGAACTCGACACCGTTGGCGTACTCGACGGCCTGGTCCTCGCCGGAGAACTTCTGCACGGTGATGACCGGGCCGAAGACCTCGTTCTGGATGATCTCGTCGTCCTGGTTGAGGCCGGAGACGACGGTCGGGGCGTAGAAGTAGCCGATCTCGCCGACCCGGTGGCCACCGGCCTCGACCTTGGCGTGCGAAGGCAGGCGGTCGATGAAGCCGGCCACCTGCTTGAGCTGGTTGGCGTTGTTCAGCGGGCCGTAGAGGACGTCCTCGTCGTCGATGCCGCCGGTCTTGGTGTCGGCCGCGGCCTTGGCGAGCGCGGTGACGAAGTCGTCGTGGATCGACTCGTGCACCAGCACGCGGGTGGCGGCGGTGCAGTCCTGGCCGGCGTTGAAGAAGCCGGCCACCGAGATGCCCTCGACAGCCTCGGCGATGTCGGCGTCCTCGAAGACCACGACGGGGGCCTTGCCACCGAGCTCCAGGTGGACGCGCTTGACGTCCTTGGAGGCCGACTCGGCGACCTGGATGCCGGCCCGGACCGAGCCGGTGATGGAGGCCATCGCCGGGGTCGGGTGCTCGACCATCAGCTTGCCGGTCTCGCGGTCACCACAGATCACGTTGAAGACGCCGGCGGGCAGCTCCAGGTCCTTCAGGATGCCGCCGATGATCTCGGCGAGCAGCACGGTGGAGGCCGGGGTGGTGTCCGAGGGCTTGAGGACGACGGCGTTGCCCGCGGCGATCGCCGGGGCGAACTTCCAGACGGCCATCATCATCGGGTAGTTCCACGGCGCGACCTGGGCGCAGACGCCGACCGGCTCGCGACGGACGATCGAGGTCATCCCGTCCATGTACTCACCGGCGGCCTTGCCCTCCAGCAGGCGGGCGGCGCCGGCGAAGAAGCGGATCTGGTCCACCATCGGGCCGATCTCCTCGGAGAGGGTCAGCCCGCGCGGCTTGCCGGTGTTGCGGCACTCCGCGTCGACGATCTCGTCGGCACGCGCCTCGACCGCGTCGGCGATCTTCAGCAGCAGCTTCTGCCGGGTGCTCGGCGTGGAGTCGCGCCAGACCGGGAAGGCTTCGGCGGCCGAGGCCATCGCCGCGTCCACATCGGCGGCACCGGACAGCGGCGAGGTCGCGTACACCTGGCCCGTGGTCGGGTCGATGACGTCCAGCGTGCGGCCGTCGGCCGCGTCGACGAACTCACCGTTGATGTAGTTGCGCAGCGTACGAAGCTCGCTCACGGGCTCTCTCCTCGGTCTGGGCCTGCCACGTTGCAGAACCGGCGCCAGGGTACCGGGCGCCAAGTGGCCGGGCTCCGGAAGCCGCGGTCCACTGGTGGGGTGCACGCCAGCGTGCACCCCCGGACAGGGTACCTCGAAGCCTGCCGGTATCGACAGGACGCAGTCGGGAAGACGACGTAATCCGTATGCAATTTTCAAAACGACGACGAAATCAGCAGCAGAGCGGCTTGCATGCGCGTGAACGATCAGGCACAGTGGCGTCGTGGCCAACCGAGACCGGAACGCCAGCGTTCCCCTTGATGCCGCCTCCAAGGCGATCATCGAGCAGCTCCAGGAGGACGGGCGTCGCCCGTACGCCGCCATCGGCAAGGCCGTCGGCCTGTCCGAGGCGGCCGTGCGGCAGCGGGTCCAGAAGCTGCTCGACCAAGGCGTGATGCAGATCGTCGCCGTCACCGATCCCCTCACCGTCGGGTTCACCCGACAGGCGATGGTCGGAATCCGTGTCGAGGGCGACGTCGAGCTCGTCGCGGACGCACTGGCCGACTTCGACGAAGTCGACTACGTCGTCTGCACCGCAGGGTCGTTCGACCTGCTGGCCGAGCTGGTCTGCGAGGACGACGAGCACCTGCTCGAAATGATCAACAAGCGCATCCGCGCCCTTCCCGGCGTGCGGAGCACCGAGAGCTTCGTTTACCTGAAGCTCCGGAAACAGACCTACACCTGGGGCACCCGATGACAGCCGACCCGGCGCAGAAGGACCTTTCCAAGACCGCCTACGACCACCTGTGGATGCACTTCACCCGCATGTCGTCGTACGAGAACTCCCCCGTGCCGACGATCGTCAAGGGCGAGGGCACCTACGTCTGGGACGACAAGGGCAAGAAGTACCTTGACGGGCTCGCCGGCCTGTTCGTCGTCCAGGCCGGCCACGGCCGCGAGGAGCTCGCCGAGGCCGCCGCCAAGCAGGCCAAGGAGCTCGCCTTCTTCCCGGTGTGGAGCTACGCCCACCCGAAGGCGATCGAGCTGGCCGAGCGCCTGGCGAACTACGCCCCGGGCGACCTGAACAAGGTCTTCTTCTCCACCGGTGGCGGCGAGGCCGTCGAGACCGCCTGGAAGCTGGCCAAGCAGTACTTCAAGCTGGTCGGCAAGCCGACCAAGTACAAGGTCATCTCGCGTGCGGTCGCCTACCACGGCACCCCGCAGGGCGCCCTCTCGATCACCGGCCTGCCGGGCCTGAAGGCCCCGTTCGAGCCGCTGGTGCCGGGCACGCACAAGGCCCCGAACACCAACATCTACCGCGCCCCGGCCTACCTCGCGGGCCCCGACGGCACCGTCGACCCCGAGGCGTACGGCCGCTGGTGCGCGGACGAGATCGAGCAGGCCATCCTGTTCGAGGGCGCCGACACCGTCGCCGCCGTGTTCGTCGAGCCGGTGCAGAACGCCGGTGGCTGCTTCCCGCCGCCGCCCGGGTACTTCCAGCGCCTGCGCGAGATCTGCGACCGCCACGACGTGCTGCTCGTGTCGGACGAGGTCATCTGCGCCTTCGGCCGTCTGGGCACCATGTTCGGCGCCGACAAGTTCGGCTACCAGCCCGACATGATCACCTGCGCCAAGGGCATGACCTCGGGGTACTCCCCGATCGGCGCGACGATCATCTCGGACCGCCTGGCGGAGCCGTTCTACAAGGGTGACAACACCTTCCTGCACGGCTACACCTTCGGTGGCCACCCGGTCTCCTCCGCGGTGGCGCTGGCCAACCTCGACATCTTCGAGCGCGAGGGCCTGAACCAGCACGTCCTGGACAACGAGGCGAACTTCCTCGGCACCCTGAACAAGCTGCGCGACCTCCCGATCGTCGGCGACGTCCGCGGCAACGGGTACTTCTACGGCATCGAGCTCGTGAAGGACAAGGTCACCAAGGAGTCGTTCAACGACGACGAGGTCGAGCGCGTGCTCTACGGCTTCCTGTCGAAGGCGCTCTTCGACAACGGCCTGTACTGCCGCGCCGACGACCGTGGCGACCCGGTCATCCAGCTGGCCCCGCCGCTGATCTCCGACCAGTCGACCTTCGACGAGATCGAGCAGATCCTGCGGGTCAGCCTGACCGACGCCTGGGCCAAGATCTGATCACCTGATCTTTCCGTCCCACCCTCCGCCGAAGGGCGGCCCCACTCCCCCGGGGCCGCCCTTCGGTGCTTTTCTTGGCACTTTCGGCTTTTTCTCGATCAACACGCCGGGTTCGGGACACTTTGCCCCTGGATGGGTCAGTGTGCCGCAACCACGACGTGACTCCATCGTTCTAATCTGACGACTGTCATATCCCCGCAGCCCCCTGGATGGATCCTCATGTCCGCGGCCCCGCCTGACAACGACGTGTTGTGGGCCCGAGGGATCGTCAAGTCCCACCACGGCACCCCCGCCCTGCGCGGCGTCTCGATCGGCATCCGGGACGGCGAGGTGCTCGCCATCACCGGGCCCCGCGGCTCCGGGAAGAGCACCCTGCTCGGCTGCCTCTCCGCCCTGCTGCCCGTCGACGAGGGCGAGGTCTGGTTCAACAGCGCCCCCGTGCACACCCTCGGCCGGGCCGGACGTGAGCGGCTGCGCCGCGACCGCTTCGGCTTCGTCGGCTCCGAGCCGCAGCTCGTACCGGAACTGACCGCCCGCGAGAACGTCGCCCTCCCGCTGCTGCTCGCCGGCGCCGGGCACAAGGCCGCGTACGCCGCCGCCGCCGAATGGCTGGAGCGCCTCGACGTCGCCGACTGCGCCGCCAAGCGGCCCGCCGAGCTGATCCAGAGTCAGCGCCAGCGGATCGCCGTCGCCCGCGCGCTCGCCCCGCTGCCGCCCGTGGTCTTCGCCGACGACCCGACCGCGCCGCTGCACCGCGAGGCCCAGGACCAGGTGCTGCGGATACTCGCCAGCGCCGCCCGCTCGCACCAGCTCACCCTGGTGCTCGCGACCCACGACCCGGAGCTCGCCCGCTACGCCGACCGCACGGTCGCGCTGGTCGACGGCCGCCTGGCCGCCCCCGTGACCCCCGTGCTGCGCGGCGCCTCCGCCGTCTCCGCCGGGCGCTGAAAGGAGCCGACGTGCTCTACCTCCGCCTGGCCCGGGGCTACCGGATCGCCGACCTCGGCCGCTGGCTGCTCACCGCGACCGCCGCCGCCCTCGTCGCCGCCTTCCTGCTGCGGGCCCTCGGCCGTGCCCTCAGCGAGCCGGCCGACGGCTCGCTCGTCCGGCTCCTCTGGTGCCTGCCCCCGCTCGCCGCCGTCGCCTGGTTCGCCGCCGTCGCCGCCCGCGCCGTACCCGCCGGGCGCCCCGACCGGATCACCGGGTTGACCGCCGCCGGAGCCGGACCGACCAGGATCAGGGCGCTGATCGCCGGCGAGATCGCCCTCGCCTGCGCCCTCGGCAGCGCCCTGACGCTGCTGCTCTTCCTCGTCCTGCGCAACAACATCGCCGGGCCCTCGCTCGCCCCCGAGCTCGGCATGGGCGTCCCGCTGCCCGCCGCCGCCCCCGTCACCCTGCTCACCCTGGTGCCGCTGGTCGCCGGTGTCTCCGCCGCACTGGCCGTCCCCGCCGCCGAACACCTCCCCGGCCGCCCGGCCCAGCCCGCCCAGGCCGCCTTCGGCCCGCTCCGGCTCGCCCTGCCGCCCGGCCTGCTGCTCGTCGGCGTCGCCCTGGAGCTGTACGGGCTGCGCCCCGGTGCCGACCAGGACGGCCGCCCGATCCGACTGCCCGCCGGGCTCGGCACCACCAGCGCCGCCGCGAGCACCGGCTGGGCGCTGGCCGCACTCGGCCTCGCCCTGTTCACCGCACCGCTGCTCGCCTGGGCCGGGCGCCTGCTCGCCCTCGGCCGCCCGGCGCCCCTGCGACTCCTCGCCGGGCGCGGCCTCACCGCCGAGGCCGCCCCACTGGGCACGCCGCTGGCCGTCCTCGCGCTGAGCCTCGCCACGCTGCTGACCACCGCGCGCTACTGGGTCGACAAGCCCGGCACCGCATCGACCCTGCCCGCCGTCGAGGGCGTCCTCGTCCTCACCTGCGTGGTCGGCGCCGTCCTCGTCCGCGTCAACGAGATCCGCAACGCCCGCCGAGGCGTGGCCGCAGCCTTCTTCCAGCTCGGGGCGGCCCCCCGTCTGCTCTTCGGCGCCGCCCTCCTCCGGACGGCGGCCGCCGGCACGGTGCTCCTGCTCACCGGCGGCCTGACGGCCGCCCTGGCAGCGGGCGCCCTGCGCTAGGGCTCAGCCCGCTGCTGCCAGCTGGCCGCAGGCGCCGTCGATCTCCTGCCCACGGGTGTCCCGGACGGTCGTCGGCACGCCGTGCGCCTGGAGGCGGCGGACGAACTCACGCTCGTCCTCCGGGCGGGAGGCCGTCCACTTCGAGCCCGGGGTCGGGTTCAGCGGGATCAGGTTGACGTGCACCCGGTGGTTCTTGATCAGACGGCCGAGCAGGTCCGCCCGCCACGCCTGGTCGTTGATGTCCTTGATCAGCGCGTACTCGATGGAGATCCGGCGGCCGGACTTCTCCGCGTAGTTCCACGCCGCGTCCAGCACCTCGGCGACCTTCCACCGGGTGTTGACCGGCACCAGCTCGTCCCGCAGCTCGTCGTCGGGCGCGTGCAGCGAGAGCGCCAGCCGTACGCTCAGCTCCTCGTCCGCGAGGCGGTTCATCGCCGGGACGAGACCGACGGTGGAGACGGTGATGCCGCGCTGCGACATGCCGAAGCCGTCCGGCGCCGGGTCGGTCAGGCGGCGGATCGCGGCGAGCACGCGGTTGAAGTTGGCGAGCGGCTCGCCCATGCCCATGAAGACGACGTTGGAGAGCCGGGTCTCGCCGCCGGGGATCTCCCCGGAGCGGAGCGCCCGCATGCCCGCACCGATCTGCTCGACGATCTCGGCGGTGGAGAGGTTGCGCGTCAGCCCGGCCTGGCCGGTCGCGCAGAACGGGCAGTTCATGCCGCAGCCGGCCTGCGAGCTGATGCACATCGTGACGCGGTCCGGGTAGCGCATCAGGACGGACTCGACCAGCGTGCCGTCGAAGAGCTTCCAGAGCGTCTTACGGGTGGTGTCGTCGTCGCAGGAGACGTGCCGGACGACCGACATCAGCTCGGGCAGCAGCGCCTCGGTCAGCTTGTCGCGGCTCGCGGCAGGGATGTCCGTCCAGCTCGCCGGGTCGTTCGACATCCGGCCGAAGTAGTGGTTGGACAGCTGCTTCGCGCGGAACGGCTGCTCGCCCAGCTCGGCGACGGCCTCCTTGCGCTGGGCAGGGCTGAGGTCGGCAAGGTGTCGCGGGGGCTTGGCGCCACGCGGCGCGACAAAGGTCAGTTCTCCGGGCTTAGGCATGGTTCGTCCAGTGTCGCAGATGGCAGGAGCCCCGAACGGCGTCCGTCCGGGGCCCCAGGAGATGTCCGGGTTCAGCTGCCGAGCTTCAGCCGCTGAGGTTCAGCTGCCGGGACCCAGCCGCCGGGGTTCAGCTGCCGACGAAGGCCGCGAGCAGCAGCCAGACCACCGGGGCGGTCGGCAGCAGTGAGTCCAGCCGGTCCATGATGCCGCCGTGGCCCGGCAGCAGCGTCCCCATGTCCTTGATACCGAGGTCACGCTTGATCATCGACTCGGCCAGGTCGCCCAGGGTCGCCGTGACGGCCGCGCAGCCACCCAGGATCAGGCCCTGCCACCAGGTGCCGTCGTCGATCACGTACTGCATGATCAGCGCGCCGGCCAGCATCGACAGCCCGATGCCGCCGGCCAGGCCCTCACGGGTCTTGCCGGGGCTGATCGTCGGCGCCAGCTTGTTCTTGCCGAACTTGTACCCCACGGCGTACGCGCCGGTGTCACTGCAGACCGTGACGATCAGGAAGAGCACGATCCGCCAGGGGCCGTCGTCGGCCGCCAGCATCAGGGCGACGAACGTCGCGAGGAAGGGGACGTAGAAGGCCGTGAAGATGCCTGCCGTTATGTCGCGCAGGTAGTTCTCCGGCGGCTCGCTCATCCGCCAGACCATCACCGCGAGGCCGGTCAGGGCCAGCGCCGCGGCGGCCCACTGGGCACCTCCCCAGTAGCCGGCCGCGAGCATGGCGACGCTGCCGACGGCCAGCGGCACGAGCGGGGCCTTGATCCCCTTACGCTCCGTCAGGCGGCTGGTCAGCTCCCAGACCCCGACCACGACGGCGGCGGCGACCACCGCCAGGAAGAGCACCTTCACCACGAACAGCGAGGCTACGATCACTGCCCCGAGGCCGACACCGACCCCTATCGCGGCCTGCAGATTGCGGCCACCGCGCTGCTTGCGGGGCTGCTGGTCGGGCTGGGCCACGGGTGTCTCCTGCCCTGAGGCGGACGGCGGTGCGGTGCGCCGTTCGTCGGTGTGCTGTTCGTCGGTGCGGTCTTCGTCGGTGCGGTGTTCGTGCGGGTCTCGCTGGTCCGGCGAGGTCTCCTGGACAGAGGGCATGATCTGAGTCTGTGCCGTGGAGGCCCCTCGGTACACCGGCGGCCGCTGCGCGTGACCCGTTTGGTGCCTGGTCTCCAGGCGTGCGGGGCCACCCGCAGCGGCGAACGCCGGGGCAGGAGCGGGAGTCGTGCCGAGGTGCGATGCGGGGCCCCCGAGGCCAGGGGCGTCAGGGGCGTCGTTCATCAGACCTCGAGCAGCTCGGCTTCCTTGTGCTTGAGCAGCTCGTCGACGACCGCGACGAACTTCGTGGTGAGGTCGTCGAGCTCCTTCTCGGCGCGGCGGCCGTCGTCCTCGCCGACCTCCTTGTCCTTCACCAGCTTGTCGAAGCCGTCCTTGGCCTTACGACGGATGGCGCGGATCGAGATCTTGGAGTCCTCGCCCTTGTTGCGGGCCTGCTTGATGTACTCACGACGGCGCTCCTCGGTCAGCGCCGGGAGCACCACCCGGATGATGCTGCCGTCGTTGGACGGGTTGACACCGAGGTCGGAGTCGCGGATCGCCTGCTCGATGTTGCGCAGCGCGCTCTTGTCGAACGGCGCGACGATCGCCATCCGGGGCTCCGGCACGGAGAAGGAGGCGAGCTGGTTGATCGGGGTGATCGCGCCGTAGTAGTCCGCGACGATCTTGGCGAACATCGCCGGGTGCGCACGGCCGGTACGGATCGCTGCGAAGTCGTCCTTCGCGACGGCGATGGCCTTCTCCATCTTCTCCTCGGCCTCGAGGAGAATCTCTTCGATCGCTTCGCTCACTGTCTGCTCCCTGTCCGGTTCATCTGCTGTGGTGCCGTTCCGGTGCCCGGGACGGCGGAATTGCTGCGGCCGAGCGGCGGACGAGACACGCTCGACCGCCGTACGGCTGACGGCGGCTCAGGCCCGCGCGGAATCCTGGCTGATGAGTGTGCCGATCTTCTCACTCTTCACCGCACGGGCGATATTGCCCTCGGCGAGCAGCTCGAAGACCAGGATCGGCAGGCTGTTGTCCTTGCACAGCGTGATCGCCGTGAGGTCGGCCACCTTGAGGTCGCGCGAGATCACCTCGGTGTAGTCGAGCGCGTCGAACTTCACCGCCCCGGGGTTGGTCCGCGGGTCCGAGTCGTACACCCCGTCGACGCCGTTCTTGCCCATCAGCAGCACCTCGGCGTGGATCTCCAGGGCGCGCTGCACGGCGGTGGTGTCGGTGGAGAAGTACGGCATGCCCATACCCGCGCCGAAGATGACCACGCGGCCCTTCTCCAGGTGCCGGACGGCCCGCAGCGGCAGGTACGGCTCGGCGACCTGGCCCATCGTGATGGCGGTCTGGACCCGGGTCTCGATGCCTTCCTTGATCAGGAAGTCCTGGAGCGCCAGGCAGTTCATCACGGTGCCGAGCATGCCCATGTAGTCGGAGCGGGCCCGGTCCATGCCGCGCACCTGGAGCTCGGCGCCACGGAAGAAGTTCCCGCCCCCGATCACCACGGCGACCTCGGTGCCCTCGCGCACGACGGTGGCGATCTCCCGGGCGATCTTGTGCACGACGTCCGGGTCGACGCCAAGCCCGCCGCCACCGGCGAATGCCTCACCGGACAGCTTGAGCAGAACGCGGCGGCGCGTTCCCTCCTGCGCGGTCTCCTGCGTCTCCTGCATGGACTTCTCCTTCTCCACCTACTGGTTCACAGACCGGGCGCCGACCGGGGATGCCGGGCCTCGGACCTGCGCGTACACGCGAGGAGGCCACTGCCGCGGGAACCGGTAACGGTGTCCTGCACGGCAATGGCCTCCTCGTCGTTCATGGTGCCGACGTAGCCCGCCCTTTGACCTCAGGTGCGCTGGATGAGCCCGACGGCGCGTTCCCGGCCGCCCTCGGCGGGCGGCCCGGCATTCCTACCTTAGGCGGGATTTCTCCCGGGGGCGGGAAGCGCGGTGGAACGTGGTTCAGGCACCGACGCGGAAGCGGGCGAAGCGCTTGAGGGCGACGCCGTTCTCCTCGAGGACCTTGGCGACGGTCTTCTTGCTGTCCTTCGCGAAGGCCTGCTCCAGAACGGAGTTCTCCTTGACGAAGCCGGTGACGCGACCCTCGACGATCTTCGGCAGGGCAGCCTCGGGCTTGCCCTCCTCGCGAGCGGTGGCCTCGGCGACGCGACGCTCGTTCTCGATGTCCTCGGCCGGGATGTCCTCGCGGGAGAGGTACTTCGGCGCGAAGGCGGCGATGTGCTGCGCGACGTCCTTCGCGACGACGGCGTTCTCCTTGTCGAGCTCGACCAGGACGCCGATGGCCGGGGGGAGGTCCGGGTCGGTCTTGTGCATGTAGACCGCGACGAAGCCGTCACCGTCGAACTGGGCGAAGCGACGGAAGACGATCTTCTCGCCCAGGGTCGCGTTGGCCTCGTCCACGAACTGCTGGACGGTCTTGCCGGCCTCGATCTCGGAAGCCAGCGCGGCGTCCAGGTCGGCCGGGGAGGTGGCAGCGACGTGCGCGGCGATCGCGTCGGCGACCTCGACGAACTTGCCACCCTTGGCGACGAAGTCGGTCTCGCAGTTCAGCTCGACCAGGACGCCGGCCTTGGCACCCTCGGCGATGAGCGCGGAGACGGCGCCGTTGGAGGCGTCACGGCCCTCGCGCTTGGCAACGCCCTTCTGGCCCTTGATACGAAGCAGCTCGACGGCCTTCTGGACGTCGCCCTCGGCCTCGTCGAGCGCCTTCTTGCAGTCCATCATGCCGGCGCCGGTGAGCTCACGGAGCTTCTTGACGTCCGCGGCGGTGAAGTTCGCCATGGTGTGAATCTCTTCTCGCGTCTCGCGTGTCTGCGTGGGGTTGTGCGGCAGGGCTGCTGGTTCAGCCCCGGCACGGGAGAGAGGGGCACCTACCGGTGTCGTACCGGCGGGTGCCCCTCACCCTTGGTACGTCAGGCCTGCTCGGCCTCGGCGGCCGGAGCCTCGACAGCGGCCTCGACCTCGGCGGCGGGAGCCTCGACGGCAACCTCGGCCTCGGCGGCGGGAGCCTCAGCGGCAACCTCAGCCTCGGCGGCGGGGGCCTCGGCGGCCGGCTGGCCCTCGAGGATGTCCTTCTCCCAGTCGGCCAGCGGCTGGTCGGCGCCCGGCTCGGCCTTGGCGTCGCCCTTGGCGACACCGGCACGGGCCTTCAGGCCCTCGGCGACAGCGTCGGCGATCACGCGGGTCAGCAGCGTGACGGAGCGGATGGCGTCGTCGTTGCCCGGGATCTTGTAGTCGACCTCGTCGGGGTCACAGTTGGTGTCGAGGATCGCGACGACCGGGATGTTGAGCTTGCGGGCCTCGCCGACAGCGATGTGCTCCTTCTTGGTGTCGACGATCCAGACAGCGCTGGGAACGCGCTGCATGTCACGGATACCGCCAAGGGTCTTCTCGAGCTTGGTGTGCTCGCGCTCCAGAACCAGGAGCTCCTTCTTGGTGAGGCCAGAGCCGGCCACATCCGTGAAGTCGATCTCGCCGAGCTCCTTCATCCGCTGAAGGCGCTTGTAGACGGTCTGGAAGTTGGTCAGCATGCCGCCGAGCCAGCGCTGGTTCACGTAGGGCATGCCCACGCGGGTGGCCTGCTCTGCGATGGCCTCCTGGGCCTGCTTCTTCGTGCCGACGAAGAGGACGCTGCCGCCGTGGGCAACCGTCTCCTTGACGAACTCGAAGGCGCGGTCGATGTAGTTCAGCGACTGCAGGAGGTCGATGATGTAGATGCCGTTGCGCTCCGTGAAGATGAAGCGCTTCATCTTCGGGTTCCAACGACGGGTCTGGTGACCGAAGTGGACGCCGCTCTCAAGCAGCTCCCGCATCGTGACGACGGCCATAGCCGTGCTCCTCAGGTATTGCGCCTGGCTGCTGCCGAGTGAACGGCGCTGCCAGGTCGGGCTCGGTTTGTCCGTGGCAGTCGGGACGACCGCCACGCCTGACGCCCCGATCGTGCCGAGCCTCCGGCCCGGGTGACCCAGGGGCCACGACGGGCTCGGCGGACCGAGCGGCACTCGCACCGGACGGGCCGTCCAGGGCCGTTGCGGGCCTTGGCTTTCCACCGGTGGCGGGGCGTGCGAAGTCGACCCGGCGGACCGGGTCGCGTGTGAAGTGTACGGGAAGCCCCGAGGAGCGAGCGACTTCGGCTCTCGGGGCAGGGCGGAGGGGTAGGGCGGGGGCTGGGGGCCGGTGCGCTTGGTCGCGTGTACGGAGGTGCCGGAGCCTTCGCGTTCACGCTTGTGAGGGATGCGGGTTGTCCACAGGTGGCAGTTGTCCACAGGTTCGCGGGGGTGGGTGGTGGGAGCGGGTGCGGACGAGGACGCTCGTCGGTCATGACGACCTGCTCTGGGATCACCGCCTGTTCCGGTATCACTGCTCCGCCACCAGCTCCGGACCGACGCCGGCAGGCGCTGCTGCTCGCGATACTGACGGTGCTCCTGCTCCTCGGGGCGCCCCAGCCGTTCGCGCGCGCCTCCTGGCTGGACGGCAGTCCGGTCGCTGCGCCGGTACGCACGGCGGCCGATGGTGGCCCGGGGCACGGTCGGAGTTGGCCGGTGGGCGGGCCGGACGGGGTGCTGCGCCGCTTCGAAGCCCCACCGGCGCGGTGGGCTGCGGGCCACCGGGGAGCCGACCTGGCAGCGACGGCCGGGGACACCGTGCGGGCCGCCGCGCCCGGCATCGTGTCCTTCTCGGGAGTGGTGGCCGGTCGGCCGGTGGTGACGGTGACGCACCCCGGCTCCGGCGATCCGCCACTGCGGACGACGTACCTCCCGGTCGAGGGCACGCTCCCGGTGGGCACTGCGGTGGCCGCCGGGGAAGCGATCGGCACGGTCGCGGTCGGCTCAGGGCACTGCGCGGACGGGTGCCTGCACTGGGGGCTGCTGCGCGGCCACCGCTATCTCGACCCGTTGGCGCTGCTGGGCTCCGGGCAGGCTCGGCTGCTCCCGCTCCACGGCAGCACGGCCAGCACGGCCAGCACGGGCAGCACGGGCAGCACGGGCAGCGAGGCCAGGGCCAGGGCCAGGGCCAGGGCCGGAGTCAGCGGATGTCGGACAGCTTCGCTCTCAGCTGGAGCACCGACTTGGTGTGGATCTGGCTGACCCTGCTCTCGGTGACGCCCAGCACCTGCCCGATCTCCGCGAGCGTGAGGCCCTCGTAGTAGTAAAGGGTCACCACGGTCTTCTCCCGCTCGGGCAGGGTGTTGACGGCGGTGGCCAGCAGGCGGCGGAGCTCCCGGTCCTCAGCGATCACGACCGGGTTGTCGGCTGCGATGTCCTCCAGGGTGTCCATCAGGCTCAACCGGTCGCCGCCCTCCCCCACCGGGTGCAGCAGCTCGTCGAGGGCCACCACGTTCGCGAGCGAGAGCTGACTGAAGATGGCGTGCAGGTCCTCGATCGCGATCCCCATCTCGGCCGCGACCTCCGGCTCGTGCGGGGTCCGGCGCAGCCGGGCCTCCAGCGTGGCGTAGGTGCGCTCGACCGCCTTTGCCTTCTGCCTGACGGAGCGTGGGATCCAGTCCAACGCACGCAGCTCGTCGATGATCGCGCCGCGAATCCTGCTGATGGCGTACGTCTCGAACTTGATCGCCCGGTCGATGTCGAACTTCTCGATCGCGTCGATCAGCCCGAAGATCCCCGAGGAGACGAAGTCCGCCTGTTCGACGTTGGCGGGCAGGCCCACCCCCACCCGCCCAGCCACGTACTTGACCAGCGGCGAGTAGTGCAGGATCAGCTGCTCGCGGAGCCTGGCGTCCGCGGTCTGCTTGTACGAGCGCCAGAGCGCGTCGAGGGCGGTCCGGTCGGCGCTCACCCGGCCGGCAGCGGCAGGGGCCGGGGCGGCAGGAGCTGCTGTGGAGGCTGGGGCAGCGGTGTCCGGGGCGATGGGGGCAGTAGTGGAGGCGGCGGTGTCACCGGGGGCGGTGGTCGGGGCGGGGGCGGTGGTCGGGGCGGGAGCGGGGGTCGCGCTGCCCGGCTCGCGCCTGGCAGCGGGCGGGCGCACTCCGAGTGCCGCGGGGGCGTCGTCCGTCACTCCCGGGGCAGCCCGGCCGGATTGCCGGGTGAGGCCCATCGCCCGTGGCGTCTTCGGCTGGAGCTCGGCGGCGGGTCGCGCCTCCGCTCCTGGCCCTCCCGAGGACCGGACGCCACCGGTCACCCTGTGTCCGGGAATGTGTGTGGGCATACGTTGGTCTGCGCCGTTCTGCCGAGTCATGTGCTGATAGGAAGCCTATGCGAGCGTAGCGTGACCGAGTCGCTGCAATGCGCTACCGCCACTCGGTCGTCCCCCGATCCGGTGGCGTCCGTTACACGACCCGCCGCATGCGCCATCACCGGCACGGTCACGCCCTCAGCACAGCCCGCCAGTGCGCACCGCACCGCTCGACGAACCCGAGCGACCCCAATTCGTAGAGCCGCTGCAGGACTTCGTCCGACGACAGGCCCGACTGCCGGGCCAGCCGCTCGACCGGTGCGCCCTCGGCGCTTGCCGGTACGGCCTCCAGGACCCGGGCCACGGCGGGCTCCAGAAGATCTCGAGGGAGCACCGGACCGGAGTGTCGCGGCGCCAGGTCGTCCCCGATCGCCCCGATCAGCTCGCCGATCTCGGCAGCGTCGGTCACCAGCGTCGCCGCACCACTGCGGATCAGCGCGTGCACCCCGGCGGAGAGCTCGGACGTCACCGGGCCGGCCACGCCCATGGTGTGCCGGTTCAGATCGCGCGCCCGCCGTGCTGTGCTGAGTGCGCCGCTGCGCAGCGCCGCCTCGACGACGACGGTGCCCCGGGTGAGCGCGGCGATGACGCGGTTCCGCAAGACGAACCGGAAGCGGTTGGGGTGCTCCCCGGGTGGCAGTTCGCTGACCAGTAGGCCCTGCTCGGCGATCCGGGCGATCAGCTCGGAGTTGCCGGGTGGGTAGCCGACGTCCACCCCGCAGGCGAGCACCCCGATGGTGAGGCCGCCCACCGCGAGCGCTCCTCGGTGCGCCGCCGCGTCGATCCCGTAGGCGGCCCCTGACACCACCACCCAACCGCGCTCCGCCAGCTGCGCAGTCAGCTCACCCGCGACGTGGGCGCCGTAGGAGGTGCAGGCTCTGGCCCCGACGACCGCCACCGACCGGAGGGCGAGCAGTCGCAGCGAACCGGTGCCTCGGACCCAGAGCCCGATCGGTCTGCCGTCGCCGAGATCGTCCAGTTGGGACGGCCACTCCTTGTCCCCCGGAATGATGAACCGTCCACCTCTCAGACGTACCCGTTCCAGGTCACCGTCGGGGTCGAGCAGGGGCAGACGGGCCTGATAGCCGGCGATCCTGGTCGAGTCGAGATCGAGGAAGCCCGGGACCGTCCTGCCCCGGATCGCCTCGATCAGAGTGGTGGCGTTCACCTTGGTCAGCCACCGGCCGATCGCCGCGTCCCCTGGCTCGGTCAGCCTGCAGAGAGCGGCCCTGGCACGCCGTTCCGGCTCCGGGGCCGCCGCCGGGCCGGGTGTGGCGTCGTCGGGGCCGACGTACTTGGGCGTGATCCGGGTGCGATTCACCTGCGCCTCCATGAGGTGACAGTGACAGCGGGTCGGTGCACGACAGTGCATTTCAGAGCGGATCAGGCCTGGTCACGGCGGACCTACTAGGCATCGCCTCCAGAGCCTCAGGGCGCTCAGGGTTCAGGGCTCAGCACCGAGGTCGGAGTCCGGGTCCGGGCCCGCGTCCAGGCCCGCATTCAGGCCCGCATTCAGGCCCGGGGTCGGGATCGGGTCGGTGAGGCGGCGGAAATTCGCGCTGTTGGCGGGAGAGCCGCGTCGGATTCCGGTACGGAGAGTCAGGGCGGTCCGTACGTCGAGGCGGCTGGGCTGGTCGCGACCGGCCAGGTCGGCGACCGTCCAGGCGACGCGGAGCACCCGGTCGAGGCCTCGGGCCGTCAGCAGGCCGCGTTCGAGATCGCGTTCGGCGTCGTCCAGTGCGCCTGCGGCGAGCCGCCAGCGGGTGCGGAGGGAGTGGCCGGGGACCTCCGCGTTGGTCCGCCAGGGGGTCTCCGCGAAGCGCGCGGCGGACCGCTCCCGAGCTGCGAGCACCCGGCTGGCGACCGTCTCGGTGGTCTCGGTCGCCCCGACCGCCCCGAGCAGCTCGGCCCGCGTCACCGGCGCCACCTCGACCTGGAGATCGACACGGTCCAGCAGCGGCCCCGACAGGCGGCTCTGGTAGCGGTTGACCATGGTCGGTGTGCACTCACAGCCCCCGCCGCGCCTGGAGTGGCGTCCACAAGGGCAGGGGTTGGCGGCCAGGCAGAGCTGGAACCGCGCGGGCAACCGGACGGACCCGGCCGAGCGGGCGATCATCACCTCGCCCGATTCGAGCGGCTGCCGCAGCGCGTCCAGGACCCGGACCGAGAACTCGGGCGCCTCGTCGAGGAACAGCACGCCTCGGTGTGCCAGCGACACCGCGCCGGGCCTCGGCTGCCCGCTGCCGCCTCCGACGATGGCGGGCATGGTGGCCGAGTGGTGTGGAGCGTAGTACGGCGGGCTGTCGATCAAGGGGCGGTCTGCGGGGAGCAGCCCGGCGACCGAGTGGACGGCCGTGACCTCCAGGGCTTCGGCCTGGGTCAGCGGTGGCAGCAGTGCCGGGAGGCGTTCGGCGAGCATGGTCTTCCCTGCCCCCGGCGGGCCCTTGAGGTAGAGGTGGTGACCGCCGGCGGCGGCGATTTCCAGTGCGCACCGGGCTTCCTCCTGGCCCACGACGTCGGAAAGGTCCACCAGGGCGGACTTCTGGGCCGAGCGGGCGCGCATCCCGACACCCGGCAGGAGCAGACCGGCCAGGGCAGGGTCGGGGCGCCCGACCGTCGGGACGGGCAGCTCGTCCGGCACGGGCGCTCCGCTGAGCAGTGCGATCAGTTGGCGCAGGCTCCGGACGCCGACGACGGTGATCCCGGGGACGAGTGACGCCTCGGCTGCGGTCTGCTCGGCCACCACCACCTGTTGGTACCCGGCCTCGGCGGCGGCGAGAACGGAAGGCAGCACGCCCCGCACCGGGCGGACCCGGCCGTCCAACCCCAGCTCACCGATGATGAGCAGGTCGGCGATGGAGCGCGGATCGAGGCGCTCCGCTGCGGCCAGCACCGCACAGGCGACGGCCAGGTCGAAGCCGCTGCCGCTCTTCGGCACGGAGGCCGGGCTTAGGCCGACCGTCAGCTTCCGCTGCGGCCAGCTCTCTCCGCTGTTGACCACTGCGGCGCGGACTCGGTCGCGCGCCTCGGAGAGGGACTTGTCGGGGAGGCCGACGAGGGCGAAGGCGGCGATACCGGGTTCGAGATCCGCCTGGACCTCGACGACGACTCCGTCCACACCGATCAGGGCCACCGAACACGTGCGGGCGAAGGCCATCTCAGACCACCCCCCGCAGGTGCTCGACCAGGGCCGGGCCCTTGAGCCGGTTGACGACCGCGACGAGGTCGATCCGCACCCCGCCGGGCGGCACCGGCCACTCGGTGCGAGGTTCGGCCGTGGCTTCGGCTTCGGTGGCGGCGCCTGTGGCGGGGTCGTCCGGGCCGGGCGTGCCCGGCTCTCCGCCGCCGGCGCGGACCATGTCGGCGAACCGCTCGAAGTGGGTGGGCCAGCGTTCGCCGAGCCAACGCTCGGCAAGGCGTCGCAGGCGGGCTGCCTTGGCCTGGTCGATGCCCTCGCTGGGTTGCTGGAATCCGCGCTCGGAGCGGGTTTTCACTTCACAGACTGCGAGCGTTTCGCCTTCCAGCGCGACAATGTCGAGCTCTCCCTCGACACAGCGCCAGTTGCGCTCGAGGATCTGCAGCCCTTCTGCGGCGAGCCGACGTGCGGCAACCTCTTCGCCATAGCGGCCCAGGCCGTTGTTGGAACTCTGCACGGTCATCACCTCCGTGCCAGGAGGCTGCCGCATCGGCCAAGAGCCGACCAGAGAGTTATGAATTCCTGTGGACAACTACAGGGTGTGGATAACCCAGGTCACCCACAAGAGTGAGAATCGGGCATATCTCTGGACATTACGCCGAGCATCGGATCACTGTCAGTTGCCGAAGGACGCATCGTCCGAGGGCAGCTCCAAATCGCTCTTGGCGAGTTCCTCGATATTCACGTCCTTGAACGTCAACACCCGCACCTTGCGGACAAACCGGGCAGGCCGGTACATGTCCCACACCCAGGCATCCGCCATCGACACCTCGAAGAAGACTTCCCCCTGCACCGAGTGCACCTGCAGCTCGTAGTCGTTCGTGAGATAGAAGCGTCGTTCGGTCTCGATCACGTATTTGAACAGGCCGACGACGTCCCGGTACTCCCGGTAGAGCTTGAGCTCCATCTCGGTCTCGTACTTCTCGAGGTCTTCGGCACTCATTCAGGCGTCCCCTCAACTCGTCACGTCCACCCCATTGTGGACCACTACACCCGTCCGGAGAGCCTTACCGGCCGGACTGGCGGGCCGTCCGCCAACAGACGCTCCAGGAAGCCCGCCAGACCGATCGGGTACACCGTCTCCCCGGTGGCCCGCAATTGGACCACAGTCCACCACTTCGCGGTCAGCAATCGTGCGTGTTCCTCGGCGACACCTCCGGAGAGGTCGAGCCCGGTCTCCCGGGTGCGGGCCAGGTGGAACGACTGCTCCTGCTCGTACCGCTGCCCCAGGAAGGAGAAGGTCACCGTGTCGTACGCCACCACCGGCCCCAGCTCCACGTCCCGCAGGCCGGTCTCCTCGGCCAGCTCCCGCCGCGCAGCTTCGCGGGTGCCCTCCCCCGGCTCGAGCCCGCCGCCGGGCGTGATCCACCAGGTGACCCCCGGCACGGCCGGGTCCGTCCCCCTCAGCAGCAGCACCCGGTCCTCCCCGTCGAGGAGCAGGACACGCGCCGCCCGGCGCCGCTCGACCCTCACCGGACCCTCCACCGCACCCACCTCCGGACGTGTTCGGTCCCGTCTGTGCCCGCCCCGAACGTCGCGGCTGCCCCCGACACCCCCGACGCCCTCGGCGCTCCGGACACCCCGGACCCCCCGGACGGTCGCAGCGGCCTGCTCAGGCTGCCCGGCGCCGGGCCAGTCGCCGACCCAAGGACACGACGCCGCCGACGGCAGAGGCAAGCAGGATCAGCCCCGCCCCGCCGAGCATCGCGTACGCAGCAGGCTCCAGCAGGCCAGGACGGGACGCCACCGGACCGCCCAGACCGTCGAACGCCACCGTACGCCGCTGGACGGACACCCGGTCGAACGGCCAGACCGTGCCCTCGACCCGTGCGGTCACCTCGGTGGCCGGGATGCTCCCGGCGGCGACGTCGAGGTGGCTGCGGGAGTCCAGCGACACCGCCCGGTCGTCACCCAGGACGAAGAGACGCCCCTCCGGGACGTGCACGCTGAAGCCCAACGACACACTGCCCCAGCCCGCGCTACTGAGGTACGGCTCCTCGATCGGTGCACCGTTGACAGTCAGCTTCCGCTGGGTGTCGTCGAACGCGACGGTGTCGCCGCCGACGCCGATGACGCGCTTGACCATGGTCTCGCCGCCCCAGAACTGGTCACGGAAGATCACGATGTCGCCCCGGCCGGCCGAGCTGCCCGCCACCGAGCGTGCCAGCACCGTGTCACCGGGGTTCACCGTGGGGCTCATGGAGTTCGTCGGGATCTGGTACGGCCGGTACTCCGCCGCGATCACACCGAAGCCGCCCGTCATCATGACGAAGCCGAGACCGATCGCCACCCCCTGGAGCAGGCCCGCCCTGCTCCGGCGGGTGCCGGCCACGGACTCCACCGGGGGAGCCTGCTCCGCGACGCTACTCATAGCCACCATCCGTTCCTGGTCCACCCGCGACGTGCACGGGTGCGCTGCGGCCAGGCCGGGAAGGCCGACGGGCCGTGGCACGTGCGAGCAGATTACTCGCCAGTACCACGGCCCGCGCAAGACCTGTCAACCGAACCGAGACCCGGGATTGGCGCCGGACCTCGGCAGCGCCGTCACATCAACGGCGGTAGCGCCGGAGCCACCACACGGACGGCACCGCGAGCGCCGCCCCGGCGACCGGCGGGGCGAAGGGCAGCGCTGCAGCAGCCAGGCCCTTCTGGTCGAAGGTGTCGGGCACCGGCAGCGTCGCCCAGTTGCTGATCGGCCACGCCACCACGAACGCACGACCGATCACGTGGTCGGTCGGCACGGTGCCGCCACCCGGCTGGTCCTGGTGGAAGCGGGAGTCCAGGGAGTCGTCCCGGTGATCACCCATGACCCAGATCCGGTCCTTGGGCACCTTGATCGGGCCGAAGGGCTTCTGCCCGCAGGGGGTGTTGCCGGGGAAGATGTACGGCTCGTTGAGCGCGACACCGTTGACCTTGAGCGGCCCCGTCCCCTGGCACTCGACGGTGTCGCCGCCGACACCGATGACGCGCTTGATCAGATCCTTCTCGTTGGCCGACGGCATCAGCCCGATGAAGCTGAGCACATCCTGAATCCCACGGACGAAGGCGTTGTTGTTCTGCTGCACAGGCTCGTCGTTCAGCCAGCCACCCGGGTCGTGGAACACCACGACCTCGCCACGGGACGGCTCCGCGCCGAACCAGGGCGTGAGCTTGTCGACCAGTACCCGGTCGCCGATCTGCAGCGTGTTCTGCATCGAGCCCGACGGAATGGAGAACGCCTGGACGAAGAAGGTCTTGATCACCAACGCCAGGATCAGCGCGATACCGATCAGGATCGGCAGTTCCTTCCAGAAGGAGCGCTGCTTCTGCTCCTGCTTGGACGGCCGTTCCGCCCCGTCGTCCGAGGTCTCGGCCGAGCCCTCGTCCGCCGGACCGCCAAGCTGCCCGGAGCCGCCTGAGCCGCCAGAACCGTCGGCCGCGTGCGCGCCCGAACCGTCATCGGCCGGGCCCGAAGGCTGTGCGGACTCGGTGGACCGGATCGTGCGGCCGCCGACGTCCTCGGGCTCAGGGGCCCCTGAGCGGGCGCCGATCACCAGATCCCCCACAACATCTCCTCCCTGCTGCGCGAACGCCCGTGCGTCCGCTGTCACCAGTGCCGCACAGCGGGCACCACGCTCTGTGGCCGACCGTCAACCCGCCTCAGGACTGCCCGGGATGGGCGTTCCTGACACCAGCGCAGCCTCCGGAGGCACCCGGACCGTACACCGGGGACTCCAGCACTTCTCTATCACTCCTGGCCAACCCTCCCGTGCTCCCACACGGCAGGCCGACCCGATCAACCCGCAGGCCGTGCACCCTCCCACGGGACCGACCTCGAGACCGGCCTGGGCCGGACAACGAACGGAATGACGCCCAACACACCCATAACGAGCGGGGGTTCCGACGGCATCGGGTTCACCCCCAACGAATCCGGGCCTGTTCCGGGGCCGCCCGCCCCGACCGCCACGGCGGCCCGGCCGCCTCGGGACGGACCAGCGGCCCGTACCGGAAGTGAGGAGAGTGAAGCAGGAACATCGAGTTGACGCATCCGCTGCACCGGCCAGGCGATCACGAAGGCCCTGCCGATCACATTACTCATCGGGATCGTTCCCTGACCCGGATTCGCCATGTGATAGCGGGAGTCGGCGGAGACATCGCGATGGTCGCCCATCACCCAGAGCCGACCTGCGGGCACCGTGACCTTGAACGGCTGCCGGGACGGCATGTTTCCCGCCGCGAGGTAAGGCTCGTCCAGCGCCGTGCCGTTGACGCTCAGGCGCCCCTGGTCGTCGCAGCACTCGACTGTGTCCCCCGGGACGCCGATGACCCGCTTGATCAGGTCCTGCTCGTTGTCCGAGGGCAGCAGCCCCACGTACGAGAAGACCTTCTTCGTCGCCTTCAGCACCGGCCCGTCGGAGGAGCCCCGGTGATCCGACTCCAGCCAACCACCCGGGTCCTTGAAGACCACCACGTCGCCACGGCTGGGCTCGTTCCCGAACCACGGCGTCAGCTTGTCGACCAGTACCCGGTCGCCGATCTGGATCGTCTGCTCCATCGACCCGGACGGAATGACGAACACCTGCAACAGAAAGGTCTTCAACACCACCGCGACCACCAGCGCGACCACCAGGATCATCGGCACCTCACGCACGAGCGACCGCCGTCGCCGCCGCTTCGCCCGGACCGCCGTCCGACGCCGGTCGGCCCGCCCGCGCGAAGGCACCAGACTCTCGGAGCCGGAACCGGAACCGGAACCAGAGCCGGAGCCACGGCCGGAGCCGGAGCCGGAGCCGGAAGCCGGGCCGAGGTCGACGCCCTCGGAGTCGGCCACACGTGTCCAACCAGCCGTGCCCGCTGCGTCCCCGACCTGTCCGGTGAGCGGTTCGCCGGAGCGGGCCCTACCCCTGCTTCCCATGACCACCCGTCCCCCCGGCAGTGTCCAGCGCGACGAGGGCGGCGGGCCGGTCCAGAGTGGTCCAGTGGCCGACCGGGAAGACCACCCAGTCGGCGCGCCCGATCACCTTGTTCTCCGGCACGAAGCCACCACCCGGCTCACCGAGGTGATCACGGGAGTCCCGGGAGTCGCTGCGGTGGTCGCCCATCACCCAGAGTTTGCCGCTCGGGACCACGACGTCGAAGGGCACTCCGGAGGGAGCGTCCCCCGGGCTGAGGTACGCGGACTCGTCGACCGGCACCCCGTTGACCCTGATCCGCCCGTCGCCGTCGCAGCAGGTCACCCTGTCCCCACCGACCCCGATCACCCGCTTCACGTACACCGAGTCGTCACCCCAGGCCAGCCCGAGCCTGGCGAGCAGCCGGCGCCCGGCACCCGGTTCGGCCGCGTAGGGCAGGAAGGAGCCGATCCCGTCGAACACCACCACGTCCCCACGCCGGACGTGTCCGCCGAAGTCGTACGCGAGCTGGTTCACCACGAGCCGGTCACCCGGGCCCAGGGTGTTCTGCATCGAACCGGACGGCACGGCGAACGGCCGCGCGACGAACGCGTTGACCAGCAGCAGCGTGAGCAGGCAGATCCCGAAGACCCTGAGGAGGCTGGATGACGTGAACAGACCGGACCTGACCGGGACGTCGGCCAGGGCATCGGCCGGAACGCCGGCCTGGACATCGGCCAGGGCGTCGGCCGGCCGGGGTATCGCGTCCGAGCCTGCGGGCTCCCCGGATACGACCGCGGACCGCGACGGCGAGTCCGCACCCGGGGGTGTGGAGCTGCCGTCGCGGTCCGCGAGTGGCTCGTGCGTGCTCATCGGGGCAGAGCTTATCCCTAAGGTGCTCCACCCGGTCCGAGCGGACTGAGCCCCCGGCCAGGCCGGGGGTCAGCGGATCAGCGGTCGCGCTTCTCCTTGATCTTCGCGGCCTTGCCACGAAGGTCACGCAGGTAGTACAGCTTGGCGCGGCGAACCGCACCACGGGTCACGACCTCGATCTTCTCGACGACCGGGGTGTGCACCGGGAAGGTGCGCTCCACGCCGACGTTGAAGCTGACCTTGCGGACGGTGAAGGTCTCGCCGACACCCGCGCCGTGGCGGCGGATGACAACGCCCTGGAAGACCTGGACACGAGAGCGGTTGCCTTCGATGACCCGGACGTGAACCTTCAGGGTGTCACCGGCGCGGAACGCCGGAATGTCGCTACGCAGCGAAGCCGCGTCGACAGCAGCGAGCTTGTTGCTCATGTTGCTCTCCATCGCAGACGCCACGGGCCGCCTACGGAAATTAGTCAGAATGGGGTTTGCTGCGGGCCGTACCGGCTGACGATGATCCCCCCGTGGCGGGGGCACCGGTCCACTGGCTCCTACGGGAGGAGCCCAACGGCAGACAACAGCGGCCTATTCTTCCACAGCATCGGCCGCGAGCCGAAATCGGCCGATCTTCTCGTCCCAGAGCAGCCCGAGGATGCTGAGCGCCTCGCGCTCCTTCTTGTCGAAGGAGCCGTTCTGCCAGCGCTCGACCAGATCGGGCCGGTTGGCCAGGGTGCGGGCGAACGCCTGCTCGCGGCGCCAGCGGGCGATCTTGCCGTGGTGACCGCTCAGCAGCACCTCCGGCACCTCGCGTCCGCGCCACTCGGCGGGCTTGGTGTAGACCGGGCCCTCCAGCAGGTCGGCCATGGCGCCGGGGGCGAAGGAGTCGTCCCGGTGCGATTCGGCGTTGCCGAGCACCCCGGGGAGCAGCCGGGCGATCGCCTCGACCATGACCAGGACGGCGACCTCGCCGCCCGCCAGCACGTAGTCACCGATGGACGCCTCGACGACCGGCATCCTGGTCGCCGCCTCCTCGATGACGCGGCGGTCGATGCCTTCGTACCGGGCCGGTGCGAAGGCGAGCCAGGGCTGGGCGGCGAGCTCCTGGGCGAGCTCCTGGGTGAACGGCCGCCCGCTCGGGGTCGGCACCACCAGGGTCGGCACCGTGCCCGCCGGGCCCTCGGCGAGGACGGCGTCCAGCGCCGCCCCCCACGGTTCGGGCTTCATGACCATGCCGGGGCCGCCCCCGTACGGGGTGTCGTCGACGGTGTGGTGCACGTCGGTCGTCCAGCTGCGGAGGTTGTGCAGGTGTACGTCGAGCTGACCCCGGGCGCGCGCCTTGCCGACCAGCGAGACGTTCAGCGGCTCAAGGTACTCGGGGAAGATCGTGACGACGTCGATCCGCATCTCGCTCACGCCTTGTCGCCCTCAGCACCCTCAGCAGCGTCCGCGTCCGCCTCGGAGCTGCCGACGACCTCCGCCTCCGACGGGTCGATCAGGCCGGGCGGCGGGTCGATGACGGCGCGCTGGTTCTCCAGGTCGATGGTGGGCACGATCCGCTCGACGAACGGCACCAGCACCTCGGTACCGTCCGGCCGCTTGACCAGCAGGAGGTCCTGGTACGGCAGGTGGATGACCTCGGCGAGTTCGCCGACGAGGGTGCCGTCGAGCATGACGACGTCGAGGCCGATCAGCTGGTGGTCGTAGTACTCGTCGGGGTCGTCCGGGGTCTCCTCCGGGTCGACCTCGGCGATCAGGATCGTCCCGCGCAGCGCCTCGGCGCCGTTGCGGTCCGCGACCCCGGCGAAGCGGAGCAGCAGGCGCCCGCTGTGGACCTTGCCGGATTCGACGGTCAGCGGGCCGGCCGACGCGGGGTCGGTGAGGACCACGGCACCGGGACCGAGCCGCAGCTCGGGCTCGTCGGTGCGGACCTCGACGCTGACGTCACCCTTGATGCCGTGGGCGCGGCCGATCTTGCCGACGACGAGCTGCACGCTGATCGCTCTCCTGAGGTTGCGCGGTGAACGGGAAGTCGAGAAATGCGGAAGTGAACGGAAAGCCGGGAAAACGAGAGAAGGCCGGTCGGGACGACAAGCGTCCCGACCGGCCCAAAGACTGACAGCTGTGCGTCAGCGAATGCTGTCCACGTCGACCAGGTCGACCCGGACGTTGCGACCGCCGAGGGCGCCGACGACGGTGCGCAGTGCGCGCGCCGTACGGCCGCCCCGGCCGATCACCTTGCCGAGGTCATCGGGGTGGACTCGCACCTCGATGGTGTTACCCCGACGCAGGTTGCGCGAGCGCACCTGCACCTCGTCGGGGTGCTCGACGATGCCCTTCACCAGATGGTCGAGGGCGTCCTCGATCACGATCAGGCCTCGGTGGTCTCGGCGTCAGCCTCGACCTTGTCCGACTTCTTGGCCTTCGGGGTGATGGCAACACCGGTGGTGCTGTCCTCGAAGCCGGCAACGGCCTTCGCGAAGAGGTGGCTGAAGTCGGTGACCTTGGGCTCGGCGACCTTGAGCGGCGCCGGGGCCGGGAGGCCCTTGAACTTCTGCCAGTCACCGGTCAGCTTGAGGATCGCGAGCACGGGCTCGGTCGGCTGGGCGCCGACGGACAGCCAGTACTGCGCGCGCTCGGTGTCGACCTCGATCTTCGAGGGGTCGTAGGTCGGCTGGTAGATGCCGATCTCCTCGATCGCGCGACCGTCACGCTTGGTGCGCGAGTCGGCGACGACGATGCGGTAGTGCGGGGCGCGAATCTTGCCGAGACGCTTGAGCTTGATCTTGACTGCCACGGGAGTGGATTCTCCTGGTGTTGACGTGGGTGAGCGGCCGCTGCACTCGCGTGGGGTTGCGAGGTCGGCCGTTCAAGGGACACGCCAGCCGTAGGAGAGAGGGGTCCTGCTCGGCTGCCGAGTACTCAGCTGTCCATTCTGCCATATCCGAGCCGGTCACCCCGACAGGGGTTCAGGATGACCGACCGGCTCGACCGAGGACGGTGCGCCCCCGGCGAGCCGAACCGCGGCGGATCCGCAGCGGATCCACGACGGCCCCACGACGTATCCGCGGCAGAGCCACGGACCGGAAGCCCCAACCCGACGAACACGGGCCGGGGCGGCTCCGGGTCAGGAGATCCGGAACGGCTGCTGACAGGCACCGCAGACGATCGACGCCTGCGCGAGCACCGACGGCACCACGCGGACGTTGCGACCACAGCCGCAGACCGCCTTGACCCGTACACCGCCACCCGAGGAGCCGTGTCGGGCGGCCGGCCCGCGGAAGGCCCGGTGCGCGCCCTCGCCGGCGACGGCGAGCTGGTGCGCGCCGAGCGCTCTGTCGAGGCGCTCGATGGTGGGTGCGTACCGCTCCTGCGTCTCCGTGAGCATGGTCACCTGGGAGAAGCCGCTGCTGGCGTGCGGCTCGATCGGGTGGGCCAGCCCGAGCTCGGTGGCGAGCAGCAGGAAGCGCCGGTTGTGGTAGCGCCCGGCCCGCGAGGTGTCGCGGATGTCGCGGGCGGCGGCCAGGCCGTGGGCGGCCTCGTGCAGCAGCCGCTCGAAGCCGAGCTGCGTGCCGCAGGCCGAGGAGGACTCTCCGATCAGCGCCTCGGGCGAGGCGAGGTCGGGGAGATCCTGATGATGGGCCTGGATGTCGCTCCAGGCCGCGGCCAGTTCGGCCGCGAGGACGAGGGGCTGTGTCGTGCTCACGCTATGCCAACGATGGAGTGAGAGCCGATGTTCCGCGAGTTCCGGTTCTCCGGGAATTCCCAGCGAACTCTCAGGAATGTACAACCGTGCGCGAATTGCGCTGCTCGTATCTGACGCAAGACCAACCCCCTGCAACTCTGGGCCCGGCGATTCTCGCCGGCCTCTCGGCATCGCCCCGGGACGTGTCCGGCTCCCACAGCGAACGGCCCGCAGCCGCCTCGAAATTGACAGGGCCACGGGCCGTACACCGTACCGCTAGTTCAGCTGCACCGGGAGTTGACTGGTCAGTAGGGCTCACTCGATTGTCTAATCCGATAGAACAATCTGCCTATGAGCGCTCAGCCGATCGAGCCTTCCGGTCCGGAGAGTCGGTCGGCCGAACAAGTACTCAGTAGGCGCGCGCGACGATCGCGATGTTGCCGTCCTGATCGTCGGTCAACGGCACCGAGCCGTCGGCGGCGACGATGCAGCGCACCGAGACGCCCTGCTCGGCCAGCTTGGCCTCGCCCGCCGGGCCGAGCTCGGCCCAGGAGATCCGGCCCCAGCCGGTCGCGGCGGCCTCGACGGCCTCGTCGATGGTCTTGACGTCGACGGTGCGCGACTCGCGGCGCTCGCGGGACTGACGGAGCAGCAGCGCCTGGTCCTCCTCGAGAATGCCGGGGACGAGCGCGGCCAGGCCGTCGATCGAGACCGGCTCCTTGCCGCCGGGGATGCGGCGGGCCAGCATGGCGGTGCCGTTCTCCAGGTCGCGCGGGCCGACCTCGATGCGCAGCGGTACGCCCTTGAGCTCCCAGTCGACGGCGCGGCGGCCGAAGGGGGTGTCGGTGCGGTCGTCGACCACGACGCGGATGCCGGCGGCCTCCAGCTGGGCGCCGATCTCGCGGACCTTGGCGATCACCGCGTCGTCGCCCTTGATGGCGAGGACGACGGCCTGCACAGCGGCCAGCCGCGGCGGGACGCGCAGGCCGTTGTCGTCGCCGTGCGACATGATCAGGCCGCCGACCATGCGGGTCGAGACGCCCCAGGAGGTCTGCCAGACGTACTCGCGCTCGGCGCCCTGGAGCTGGTAGGTCGTGTTGAACGCCTTGGCGAAGTTCTGGCCCAGCTCGTGGCTGGTGCCCATCTGCAGCGCCTTGCCGTCGCCCATCATCGCCTCAAGGGTGAGGGTGTTGATGGCGCCGGCGAAGCGCTCCTTGGCGGTCTTGCGACCGAGCACCACGTCGATGCCCAGGATGTTGGTCATGAAGTCGCCGTAGACGTCCGTGTGGATCATCGAGGCGTACTTGGTCGCGTCCTCGTACGTGGCGTGGGCCGTGTGGCCCTCCTGCCAGAGGAACTCGGTGGTGCGGAGGAAGATGCGGGGGCGCAGCTCCCAGCGGACCACGTTGGCCCACTGGTTGATCAGCAGGGGCAGGTCGCGGTGGCTCTGCACCCACTTGGAGAAGTACTCGTTGATGATGGTCTCGGAGGTCGGGCGGACGACGATCGGCTCGTCCAGCTCCTTGCCACCGCCGTGGGTGACCACGGCGAGCTCGGGGGCGAAGCCCTCGACGTGCTCGGCCTCCTTGGTGAGGTACGACTGCGGGATGAACATCGGGAAGTAGGCGTTCTGCGCGCCTGCCTTCTTGATCCGCGCGTCCATCTCCTGCTGCATCCGCTCCCACAGGCCGTAGCCGTACGGTCGGATGACCATGGTGCCGCGCACCGGACCGTTGTCGGCCAGCTCGGCCTTGTTGATCAGATCCTGGTACCAGCGCGGGAAGTCGTCCGCCTGGGGAGTGAGAACGGGTGCCTTAGCCATGGGGTTGATGGTACGGGGAGCCGGGCCCCGACTGTGAATCAGCCCGTGCGCAGGTCGGCGGGCCTGCCGGTACGGACGGCGCCCGGGGGCGCACTCGCGGCGCGCGCGGACACCTTCGGCACACCTCTGGACGCCGGAGCCTGCTCACTGTTCGCTGGGAGATGGGGCGGAACATCTGGGGGGTCTGGAGGCGAAGGTCCACGGACCGGATGGGAGGCCGCGATGGCTTCAGTGCAGGTGCCCGGTACGACAGCTGAGCGACCCCGAACCCTTGGTGGTGGCGCGGCGCCGGGCGGGGCGCGCGACTGGGCGGAGATCCAGGAGCGCATGCTCGTACCGCTCTACCAGGCGGTTTACGAGCGTTTGGAGGTTGGTCCGGCGACGAGTCTGCTCGGGCTCGGCTGCCGGTCCGGGCTGGCGCTGCTGCTGGCGGCGGAGCGCGGCGCACAGGTCTCCGGGGTGGAGCCGGAGACCGAACTGCGGGAGCTGGCACGGGCGCGCGGGCTGCTGGTGTCGGCCGACGGACAGGAGGCGTACGGGGAGCGCACGGGTGCCGGGCTCCCCCGCTCGGCCCATTCACTGGTGACGGTCTTCGACCAGCTGCCGGGCGCGGAGTCCCCGACCCGGGTCGTCGCGGCGGCAACCGGCGCGACCCTGCGGGGCGGCCAGGTGGTGCTGGCGGTCTGGGGGCCGCCGGAGCGCTGCGAGAGCGCGGCGGTGCTCGATGTCGCGCGGCGGCGCGGGCAGCGGGTGACGGGGCGTCCGGTGGCACCGTTCGCGCTGAGCCGTCCGGGTGCCGTGGAGGCGCTGCTGGCCGGGGCCGGGCTGCGGCCGGCGGGCGGCGGGCTGGTCAGCTGCCCGTTCGCGTACGCGGATCTGGAGAGCGCGGTGCGGGGGATGCTCTCCACCGGGCTGTACCAGGCCGCGGTGGAGGACTCCGGCCTGGTGCTGGTGGCCAAGGAGCTGGAGGAGGCGCTGCACCCGTACGTCCGGTCGGACGGCTCGGTGCGGATGTCGAACGTCTTCCGGTACGTGGTGGCCGAGCGCAGCTGGTGATGCCCCGCACCCCCGGGGTCTGCCCCCCGGGGTCCGCCGCTAGCGCTGGACGCCCGCCGCTCGGTAGGCGGCCTCCTCGTCGAGGGTCTCGGCTTCGAGGAGGGCGGCGGCCAGGGCGTCGAGCTGGTCGCGGTGGTCGGTGAGGAGGCGGATGGCGTCGTCGTAGCACTCGGCGACGATCCGGCGGGTCTCCTCGTCGACCGCGTCGAGGGTGGTCGGGGCGGCGGAGAGGCCGTAGGCGCCCTGGGAGTCGTTGGGGACGGCGGTGAGGCGGCCGACGCGCTCGCTCATGCCCCAGCGGCCTGCCATGCCACGGGCGATGTTGGTGACCTGTTCGAGGTCGCTCTCGGCGCCGGTGGTGATGACGCCGTAGACGACCTGCTCGGCCGCCATCCCGCCGAGGGCTCCGATGATCCGGCCGCGCAGGTAGGGCTCGGTGTAGGAGTAGCGGTCGGTGTCGGGGGTGGAGAGGGTGACGCCGAGGGCCCGGCCGCGCGGCACGATGGTGATCTTCCGGACCGGGTCGGCGCCGGGCTGGAGCATGCCCAGCAGGGCGTGGCCGCTCTCGTGGTACGCGGTGCGTTCGCGTTCGGTCTGCGGCATCACCAGCGGGCGGACGGCACCGAGTTGCACCTTCTCCAGGGCGTCCGAGAGGTCCTCCTGCTCGACGCTGTCCTGCTTGCGCTTGACGGCGAGCAGGGCTGCCTCGTTGACCAGGTTGGCCAGGTCGGCGCCGGTCATGCCGGGGGTGACCTTGGCGAGCTGCCGAAGGTCGGCGCCGGGGCCGAGCGGGACGGTCCGGGTGTGGATGGCCAGGATGGCGGCCCGGCCGTCGCGGTCCGGCGGGCTGACGGTGATCCGGCGGTCGAACCGGCCGGGGCGCAGCAGGGCCGCGTCGAGGACCTCGGCCCGGTTGGTGGCGGCGATGACGATGACGCCCTCGGAGCCGGAGAAGCCGTCCATCTCGGTGAGGATCTGGTTGAGCGTCTGCTCGCGCTCGTCGTGGCCGCCCATGCCGCCACTGCCGCCGCGCTGGCGGCCGATGGTGTCGATCTCGTCGATGAAGATGATCGCCGGTGCGACCTTGCGGGCCTCGGCGAAGAGCTCGCGGACCCGGCCTGCGCCGACGCCGACGATCATCTCGATGAACTCGGAGGCCGAGGCGGAGAAGAACGGTACGTCGGCCTCGCCGGCGACGGCGCGGGCGAGCAGGGTCTTGCCGGTGCCGGGCGGCCCGGCCAGCAGGACGCCGCGCGGCATCTTGGCGCCGAGCCTGCGGTAGTCCTGCGGGTGCTTCAGGAAGTCGACGACCTCGGCGAGTTCGGCCTCGACCTCGTCGATCCCGGCGACGTCGGCGAAGGTGGTCCGCTTCCCGATCTCGGGCGCCACCGGCTTCGGCGGCGCCTTCCTGCCGAGCGGCCCGCCTCCCATGCCGCCCGCCATCTTCCGGGCCACCAGGATCCAGATGAAGACCAGCAGCAGCATCGGCGCCAGCGAGATCAGCAGGTTGGCGAGGAAGCTGCGCTGCTGGACGACGGGCTCGGCGGTGACGGTGACGTTCTGCTGCTGGAGGGTCGTCCAGAGCTCGTCGTTGGCGAAGGCCGGGCGCTGGGTGGTGAAGTCGGTGTAGTTGCCCTTGCCGCCGTCCGGCTTGGGGGCGGCGCTCTTCAGGGTGCCCTCGATGGCGTCGCCCTTGGAGTAGATCTTGGTGATGTTGCCCTTGCCGAGCTGGCTGTTGAACTCGGTGTAGGAGATCGTGGTCGACCCCCCGTTGCCGAAGAAGCTGAGCAGCAGGTCGGAGATCAGGAACACCGCGAGGGCGGTGAGGACGAGCCCCGCCCAGCCGCCGGGCATCTTGCGGCGCGGCGGGGGCGGGGGCGGCGCTCCCTCGGACCGCCAGGGCTGGTCGGGAGTCTGACGCGGCGGTACGGGAGTGGTCATAATCGGACAGTACGGACATCACTCCAGGTGATCCAACCCGCAACGCCGTTACTGTCCGACCAGCGGCGGGC
This sequence comes from Kitasatospora sp. McL0602, assembly GCF_052076145.1. Taxonomy (NCBI): domain Bacteria; kingdom Bacillati; phylum Actinomycetota; class Actinomycetes; order Kitasatosporales; family Streptomycetaceae; genus Kitasatospora; species Kitasatospora sp. McL0602. Next base: position 2,178,131 of record NZ_CP197246.1, read on the forward strand.
ACTCCTCCGCCGTCAGCGCGTACCGCTCGTGGTCCCGCCAGGCGCCGCCCAGGAAGAGCATCCGGGGCGTGAAGCCCTCGTGCCGGAAGCCCAGCCGTTCGGCCATCGCGATCGACCGGAGGTTGTCCGGCTGCACGTTGATCTCCAGCCGGTGCAGGCCCAACCCGCCGTCCACGGCGGTGGCGAAGCAGCGGTCCACCACCAGCCGCATGCCCTCCGTCATCAGGCCCTTCCCCACGAACGGCAGGTACGAGTCGTAGCCCAGTGCGCCGTTGCAGAAGCGGCCCATCACGATGTTGGCGACGTTGCACTTGCCGACCAGGCCACCGCTCTCCCGGTCGAACAGCAGGAACGTCCGCAGGCCGTGGCCCTGACGCTCCAACAACTCCACCAGGCCGTCCGGCTCCACCGGGTTCCACCGCCCGATGTGCTCGGCGGACCGCCGGACCGCCTCGGCGTAGGGCACCACGTCTGCGGGCCTCGGCGCCCGGATCGTCACTCGCACCCCACCATCATCGGTCATGCGTACGGCCCGCCGCCCTTCAAGGGCGGCGGGCCGTACGGGGTGTGACCACGGGACCGTCAGATCAGGTCCTTGAACTCCTTGGGGAGCTCGAAGTCGGCCGGGCCCTTGCCCGCACCGAGGCCGAAGGCGCCACCCGGGGCGGCCGGGGTCTCGCCGGGGCCGAGTGCACGGCGCTCGGCGGCGGCCTGCTCCTCCTGGGCGCGCTTCAGCGGGTTGCCCGACTTCTTGCGGCCCTTGGCGGGCTGCGCCTTCTTGCCGGACTTCTTGCCGCCGCCACCCATGCCCGGGATGCCCGGCATGCCGGGGATGCCCTTGCCGGAGGCCATCGCGGACATCATCTTGCGGGCGTCGAAGAACCGCTCGACCAGGTTGTTGACCTCGCCGACGCCGGTGCCCGAGCCCTTGGCGATCCGCAGCCGGCGCGAGCCGTTGATGATCTTCGGGTCGGTCCGCTCGGCCGGGGTCATCGACTTGATGATCGCGCCGACGCGGTTGACGTCCTTGTCGTCGATGTTGTTGATCTGGTCGCGGATCTGGCCCATGCCCGGCAGCATGCCGAGCAGCTTGGAGATCGAGCCCATCTTCTGGACCTGCTCCAGCTGCGACAGGAAGTCGTCGAGCGTGAAGTCCTTGCCGCCGCCGCTCTGCAGCTTGGCGGCCATCTTCTCGGCCTCGGCCTGCGAGAAGGTCTGCTCGGCCTTCTCGATCAGACTGAGCATGTCGCCCATGCCGAGGATGCGCGAGGCCATCCGGTCCGGGTGGAAGGCGTCGAAGTCGTCGACCTTCTCGCCGTTCGAGGCGAACATGATCTGACGGCCGGTCACGTGGGCGACCGAGAGCGCCGCGCCACCACGCGCGTCGCCGTCCAGCTTGGACAGCACCACACCGGTGAAGTCGACGCCCTCGAGGAAGGCCTGCGCGGTGGTGACCGCGTCCTGGCCGATCATCGCGTCGACGACGAACAGGACCTCGTCCGGGTTGACGGCGGCGCGGATGTCCGCGGCCTGCTGCATCAGCTCGGAGTCGATGCCGAGGCGGCCCGCGGTGTCGACGATGACGACGTCGTACTGCTTCTGCTTGGCGTACTCGATCGCGTCGCTCGCGACCTTCACCGGGTCGCCGACACCGTTGCCCGGCTCCGGGCCGAAGAAGGCGACGCCTGCCCTGTCCGCCACCACGTTGAGCTGGGTCACCGCGTTGGGGCGCTGGAGGTCGCAGGCGACCAGCAGCGGGGTGTGCTTCTGGCTCTTCAGCCAGTGGCCGAGCTTGCCCGCCAGGGTGGTCTTACCGGCACCCTGGAGGCCGGCGAGCATGATCACCGTCGGGCCGGTCTTGGCGTACCGGACCCGGCGGGTCTCGCCACCGAGGATGTTGATGAGCTCCTCGTTGACGATCTTGACGATCTGCTGCGCCGGGTTCAGCGCGGCCGAGACCTCGGCCGTCAGCGCGCGGTCCTTGACCTGCTTGATGAAGGCCCGCACCACGGGCAGCGCGACGTCCGCCTCGAGGAGGGCGATCCGGATCTCGCGGGCGGTCGCGTCGATGTCCGCCTCGCTGAGGCGGCCCTTGCCCCGGAGGTTCTTGAACGTCGCTGCGAGGCGATCGGAAAGAGTGTCGAACACGTCGGTCGCGGTCCCCTTGCGGCTTCAGTACAGATACGGTCGTCGCCCCAAGGGTATCCGGCCGTCCGAGGTACGGTCTCCACCCCCGGTCGGTGGAGTGTGGGACGGCCTAGCCCAGCGACTCCTGGACAGCTGCCGCCACCCTCAGCGCGGCGTCCGGCGCGAGCGGCAGCCCCGCCGTGTCGGTGACGTAGAAGGCATCGACGGCGTCGGCGCCGAGGGTGCTGACATGGGCGGTGCGGACGCGGACACCTGCGGTGTCGAGGGCGCGGCCGATGCGGTGCAGCAGGCCGGGAGCGTCGTGGGCGCGGATCTCCAGGACGGTGGCGGTGGAGGAAGCGGTGCCGGGGGCGACCGCCACCACCGGGGGCGGGGTGGGGATGCCCCTGCGCCGCGGGGCCGCAGCGTCGCGTTCGGCGAGCTTGCGGGCGACGTCCAGCGAGCCGTCGAGGGCGCGGCGGAGGTCGGCCCGGAGGCGGGCGGCCTCGGGGAGTTCGCCGTACTCGGCGGCGACCGTCCAGGAGAGCAGCAGGACGGGCCCGGCGCCGATCGGGTCGAGCTCGCGCAGGCCCGCCGCACGGACGGTGAGGCGGTGCAGGGCGAGCACCCCGGCGACGGTGCCGAGCAGGCCGGGCTGGTCGGGGATGGCCAGGGTCAGTTCGACGCCCATCGGCTCGGGGGTCTCGTCGGCGGCGTCCTGGCCGGCGTGGGCGAGCAGCGAGAGCGCGGGCACCCCGGTGCGGGCGGCCTCGACGGCGAGCCGCTCCTGCTCGGCCGTCGGTTCGCCGTCGGCGGGGTAGGGGTCGGCGCCGGCCAGCTGCGCACCGGCCCGGTCGACCAGCCGGTCGACCAGCGTGGCGCGCCAACTGCTCCAGGCGGCGGGGCCGGTCGCGGTGGCGTCGGCCTCGGTGAGGGCGTGCAGCAGCTCCAGGTGCGGGAGGGTGCCGACCACCTTGGTGATCAGGTCGACCGTCGCCGGGTCGTCGGGGTCGCGCCGGGTCGCGGTGTCGACCAGCGTCAGGTGGTGCCGCACCAGCAGGGCGAGCGTGTCGGTGTCGGTCTTGTCGAAGCCCATCCGGACGGCGACGTCGCGGACGATCACCTCGCCCGCCTCCGAGTGGTCGCCGGGCCAGCCCTTGCCGATGTCGTGCAGCAGCGCGGCGACGAGCAGAAGGTCGGGCCGGGCCACCCGGCGGGTCATCGCGGCGGCCTTGACCGCCGTCTCGACCAGGTGGCGGTCGACCGTCCAGCGGTGCACGGCGTTGCGCTGCGGGCGGCAGCGGACGCGCTCCCAGTCCGGCAGCAGCCTGGTGATCAGCCCCTCGGCCTCGTACGCCTCCCAGACCGGGATGCAGGCCTCCCCCGCGCCGAGCAGCGTGACGAGCTGCTCGCGGGCCTCGTCCGGCCAGGGCACCGGCAGCGGTCTGGCCTCGGCGGCGAGGCGGCGGACGGTGGCGTGGCCGACGGTGAGCCCGGCCTGGGCGGCTGCGGCGGCGGCCCGCAGCGACAGCACCGGGTCCTGGGCGGGGCGGGCGCTCTGGGCGAGCACGGCCTCGCCGTCCTGCTCGACGACGCCTTCGGCGAGCGGGCGCCGGTCCACGGCGCCGCGGGCCACCGCGCCCGCGCTCCGGCCGACGCCGGTGAACGGGAAGGCGAGCCGGGAGACCCGGCGGCCCCGGCCGCCGCGCGCGGCGAGCACCCGGCCGACCGCCCGCCAGGTGACGTCCCCGGCGTAGGAGATGGTGCGGGCGGCCTCGTAGACCTGGCGGAGCAGGATGTCGGCGTCGAGGACGCCGAGCTGGGCGGCGACCTGGTCCTGGTCGTGCAGGCCGAGGCGTTCGGTGGCGCGGCCGGTGGTGAGGTGCAGGGCGTCGCGGATGTCGGCGAGCCGGGCGGCCGCCTCGTCCAGGCCGTCCCGGGGGGCGTCGGCGAGCCAGGTGGCCGCGATGGCGTTCAGCGCCGTCCAGTCGCGCAGCCCGCCCTTGGCCTCCTTGAGGTCGGGCTCCAGGAGGAAGGAGAGTTCGCCGTGCCGCTCGGCGCGCTCGGCGCACAGCTCCTGGAGCTCGGGCAGCCGCTTGGCGGCGCCGGCGCGCCAGTCGGCGAGCACGGTGGAGCGCAGCGCGGCGGTGAGGGCCGGGTCTCCGGCGAGGTGGCGGGCGTCGAGCAGGCCGAGCTGGGCCTTGAGGTCGGCGGCGGCCACCGCGCGGGCCTCGGCGGGGGTGCGGACGGCGTGGTCGAGCGCGGCGCCGCCGTCCCAGACGGGGTACCAGATCCGCTCGGGCAGCGAGCTGTCGATCCGGCCCTCGTGCAGCAGCAGCACGTCGAGGTCGCTGCGCGGGGAGAGCTCACCCCGGCCGTAGCCGCCGACGGCGACCAGGGCGGTGCCGGGCGGCGCACCGGCCTCCGCGTACAGGCCGCCGAGCCAGCCGTCGGCGAGCCGGGCGAGTGCGGCCCGGCGGGCGGCGCCGGTGCAGCCCGGCTCGGCGAGCAGCCGGGTGCGGGCGGCCGCGTAGTCGGTGCCGCCGGGGCCGCCGGGGTCGGCGGGGTGGGTCTCGGTCGTCACTTCAGGTTCCCCGTCCGTTGTACGAGCCAGGTGTCCGGAGCCGCCGTACGTGACCTGGGTCCGGATACGCCTTCGGCGGACCTGTGACGAGAAGTCACAGGTCCGCCTGGAAGGAGATGCTAGAGCGCGTCGGGGCCGCGTTCGCCGGTGCGGACCCGGACGGCCGTGTCGACCGGGACGCTCCAGACCTTGCCGTCGCCGATCTTGCCGGTGCGGGCGGCCTTGACCAGGACGTCGATGGTCTCCTCGGCGAGGTCGTCCTCGACGAGGACCTCGATCCGTACCTTCGGGACCAGGTCGACGGTGTACTCGGCGCCCCGGTAGACCTCGGTGTGGCCGCGCTGGCGGCCGTAGCCGCTGGCCTCGGTGACGGTGAGGCCGTGCACCCCGGAGGCCTGCAGGGCGTTCTTGACCTCGTCCAGGCGGTGCGGCTTGATGACCGCGGTGATGAGCTTCATCAGGCGTCGACCTCAGTCTTCTCGGTCTTCTCGGTGGTCTTTGCGGCCTTGGTGGCCTTGGTCTTCTCCACAGCGGGGGCGCTGAGCGCGCGGGCCAGGCTGGCGCCGACGGCGCTGAAGTCGTACGCCGACTCGGCGTGCTCGGCCTGGTCGATGCCGGCCACCTCGACGTCCTCGGAGACCCGGAAGCCGATGGTCTTGTCGATGCCCTTGCCGAGCAGCCAGGAGAGGACGAAGGAGTACACCGCGACGACGGCGACACCCATCGCCTGCTTGCCCAGCTGGGCGAAACCGCCGCCGTAGAACAGGCCCTGGGCGGTCTGGCCGACGTGGCCGGTGGCGAAGAGGCCGATCAGCAGCGAGCCGATCGCACCACCGACGGCGTGCACGCCGACGACGTCGAGCGAGTCGTCGAAGCCGAAGCGGTACTTGAGGCTGATCGCGGCGGCGCAGGCCCCACCGGCGATCAGGCCGATGGCGATGGCACCGAGCAGGCTGACGGAGCCGCAGGCGGGGGTGATGGCGACCAGGCCGGCGACGGCGCCGGAGGCGGCGCCCAGGCTGGTGAACGCGCCGTGCCGGATCTTCTCGTAGGCGAGCCAGCCGAGCATCGCGGCGCCGGTGGCGACCTGGGTGTTCATGAACGCCATGCCCGCGAGGCCGTTGGCGGCCAGCGCCGAACCGGCGTTGAAACCGAACCAGCCGAACCAGAGCAGCCCGGAGCCGAGCATCACCAGCGGCAGGCTGTGCGGCCGCATCGGGTCCTTCTTGAAGCCGACCCGCTTGCCGAGCACCAGGCAGAGCGCGAGTCCCGCGACACCGGCGTTGATGTGGACGGCGGTGCCGCCCGCGAAGTCGATGACGCCGTTGCGGTCGCCGAGCCAGCCGCCGTGGCCGCCGTCGAAGAAGAACACCCAGTGCGCGACGGGGAAGTAGACGATGGTCACCCAGAGCGCCACGAACAGGCCCCAGGCGGAGAACTTGGCGCGGTCCGCGATGGCACCGCTGATCAGGGCCGGGGTGATGATCGCGAACATCAGCTGGAAGGCGGAGAACGCGGTGACCGGGATGGTGCCCGTCAGGTCGTTCATGCCGATGCCGCGCATGCCCAGGAAGTCCAGGTTGCCGATGAGCCCGGCTCCGGCGTCCGGCCCGAAGGCCAGCGTGTAGCCGTAGAGCACCCAGAGCACGCTGACGATCCCGAGCGAGATGAAGCTCATGACCAGCATGTTGAGTGCGCTCTTGACCCGGACCATGCCCCCGTAGAAGAAGGCCAGACCGGGGGTCATCAACATGACCAGGGCCGCGCTGATGAACACAAAGGCGGTGTCGCCTGCGCTGAAGCCGTCCGGCATCGGCGTCTCCTCGTGAATGAAGGCCGCTCCACCCGTGGAATCCTGTCCCGTGCCATCCCGGGGTGTCGGCGTTGAAGAGGAGAGTGCCGAAGGCTGGTTTCGGCCAGTGCGGCACGATGTTTCGCAGCCGTGACAGGGATGGCGGGGGCGTTACGGCGACGTGAACTACGGCCACGCCGCCGCTCCGGATGGGCTACTGCGGCATCACCCCGCAGGGACGAACTCCGGGATGTCCTGCACCACCCGGTCAGCCAGACGGCTGATCTCGGCGACACCCTTGAAGTCGCGGGTGGCCGCCGCCGAGGTCTTCCGGACCCGGGTGTTGAGGCGCTCCGAGCGCACCTTGGTGGCGATGTCCACGGCCTGTTCGGCCATCCGGGCGGCCTCCTCGGGCTCGCCCTGGAGCAGGTGCACGCTGGCCATGCCGATCAGGTTGAAGGCGTAGCTGCGGACGTGCTCCGGGTCCTGCCGGAAGAGGTCGACGGCGCGCTCCATCACGGGGGCGGACATCGAGGCGTAGAGCGGGCTGCGGGTGGAGTGATAGGCGAGATCGCGGTAGGAGTGGGCGTTCTCGGCGTTCAGCTCGGCCTCGGAGAAGAACTTCAGCCAGTCCGGGTCGTTGTCGCCCTCGCGGCAGTCGCTGAAGGTGTCCTCGGCGAGCCGGGCGGCCCGGGAGCAGCGGTTGACCTCGCCGATGTTGGAGTAGGCGCGCGCCTCCATCGCGTAGAGCAGGGCCTGCTGGCGCGGGGTGGCGGTGTCGCGGCTGCCGTACTGGGCGAGGTGGATCAGCTCCAGGGCGTCGTCGCCCCGGTCGAGGTGGATCATCTGGCGGCTCATGTCGGTGAGGATGAGCGCGCCGAAGGGCCGGTCACCGGCCTCCTTGGCGGCGTGCAGCGCGAGCACGTAGTACTTCTGCGCGCTCGGGTGCATGCCGACGTCGTACGACATCCAGCCCGCCAGGTGGGCGAGTTCGGCGGTGAGGCGGAAGAGACGCCGGGTGGTCTGCTCGGGGTAGGTCTCCTGGAGCAGGTCGGTGACCTCGTGCAGTTGGCCGACGACTGCCTTGCGGCGGAGGCCGCCGCCGTTCTGCGCGTCCCACTGCCGGAACATCACCGTGGTCTGTTCGAGCAGCTGGAGCTCGGGCTCGGAGAGGCGGCCGGTGTGCGGCTCGCCGTTGGCGGCGGTCAGGATGGGCAGCGGCGCGCCGGAGGGGCCGGGGGTGAGCCAGCGCTGCATGGGCTCGATCAGCGCGGCACCGGCCGTCAGGGCGAGCGAGGTGCCGAGGAAGCCCCGGCGGTTGAGCATCAGGTCGCTGCGCGAGTACTCGCTGATCAGCTGGACGGTCTGCGGCCCGCTCCAGGGCAGGTCGACCCCGCCGCCGACGGTGCTGACCGGCACGATGGTGCGCAGCCCGAGGTCCTCGACCGAGACGACCGAGCCGAACCGCTCGGAGAACAGCTCGGACATGATCCTGGGGATCGGCTCGCGCGGCATCTCGCCGTCGAGCCAGCGGCGCACCCGTGAGGTGTCGGTGCTGACGTGGTGCGCACCCATCTGCCGGGCCCTGCGGTTGACCTGGCGAGCGAGCTCGCCCTTGGACCAGCCGCTCCGGCCGAACCAGGTGGTCAGCTTCTCGTTCGGTTGCTTCTCTGCCATGGGAACCGCCCCATCCCGCCCGGCCCCACCAGCGAGGCCCTGCTCGTTGACCCTGCCGCCATCGCGCCGCACTGCGTGGCGCGCCGGTCTGCCGTCGTACCGCCCCCCCGGTCCGTAACTACCCACCGCCAGGCGGGTAACCACTGCGTTCCGTGGTCCGAACGTAACGCCCCGTCCGCTGTCCGGGGGAGCGGTGTTGGGGAAACGCCACCTTTCGCCACCCCTACGAGTGAACTAATCGGCGTCGTCCCGCGCTTCACTGGTAGCCGGCCGCCGTCCGTGACCCAGCCGTCTGCGGCCTCTCCCCTGCCACCCCTCAGCCGCCAATTCGCTTCGGTTCCAAGGCCCTTGACGGTCTCGAATATGACGGAGGCATTCTGTGCAGCACCGACGGTCCGCGACCCGCCGCGCCGAGGCAAGGCGGTTCCTCGCGCGGGCGACCCGAATCGGAGTGCGCCGCCCACCGCGCGCCGCCGACGCACCCCCCGCTCCAGGACGGACAATCGACGGATCGTCACACTCCCGTAACCACCGGCAATCCGAACCTGTTGGGGGTGGCATGGACAACCTCTTCGGCGATCTGCGCTTCGGCGCTCGCCGCCGTGGCCGGGGCAGTGCCTTCGAGGCGGCGGCGGCGGAGTACACCGGCCGCTGGGGCTGGTCGGTCGCCGTCGGCTCCGGCCGCACTCCGGCGGACGGGCTCTGCGACTGCGCGGCCGTGCACTGCGCCGCGCCCGGCCTGCACGCCGCCGTGAGCCCGCACCCGACGGCCGGCCCCGGCGCGGGTTACGGCCCGCACGCCCCCGAGCTGCGCGAGCTCCGGTCCGCCGACGCTCCCCTCCTGCTGGCTGCCGGGCGCTCCTTCGACGTCCTCGACGTCCCCGCGCAGCCCGGCCTCCAGGCGCTCGTCCGGCTGGAGCGGATGGGCACCCAGATCGGCCCGGTGCTCGCCCTGCCGACCGGCCGACTGCTGTTCTTCGTCGCCCCCGGCACCGCCCAGCGGCTGCCCGAGCTCCTCTACCGGATGGGCTGGGACGACGCCGCGCTCGACCTCGCCTGCCACGGCGAGGGCAGCTACGTCGCCGCACCGCCGACGGCCCTCGGCCCGCTCGGCCCGGCCCGCTGGCTCCGCCGCCCCTGCCGCGAGAGCGCCGGCTGCCCGCCGGAGGCCCGGCTGCTGCTCGGCACCCTCGCGTACGCCTGCCACCGCAGCCGCGAGCGCAGCGCCGAGCTCGCCTCTTAGGCTCACGTAAGCACACGAAGGGGCGCGGGGAGCTGCGCGAAATCGGAAGGCCACAGCGCCGCACCTTCCGATTTCGCGCAGCTCCCCGCGCCCCTGAGGTTCGTGCGTGGTTACTCGCCGATGAGAGCGTCGACGAACGCCGCCGGGTCGAACGGCGCCAGGTCGTCCGCGCCCTCGCCGAGGCCGATCAGCTTGACCGGGACGCCCAGCTCGCGCTGGACGGCGACCACGATGCCGCCCTTGGCCGTGCCGTCGAGCTTGGTGAGCACGATGCCGGTGATGTCGACCACCTCGGCGAAGACCCGGGCCTGCACCAGGCCGTTCTGACCGGTGGTGGCGTCCAGCACCAGCAGCACCTCGTCCACCGGGCCGTGCTTCTCGACGACCCGCTTGACCTTGCCCAGCTCGTCCATCAGGCCGGTCTTGGTGTGCAGACGGCCGGCGGTGTCGATCAGCACCGTGTCCGCGCCCTCGGCGATGCCCTCCTTGACGGCGTCGAACGCGACCGAGGCCGGGTCACCGCCCTCCGGCCCGCGTACGGTCTGCGCGCCGACCCGCTCGCCCCAGGTCTGGAGCTGGTCCGCGGCGGCGGCGCGGAAGGTGTCGGCGGCGCCGAGCACCACCTTGCGGCCATCCGCGACCAGCACCCGGCCGAGCTTGCCCGAGGTGGTGGTCTTGCCGACGCCGTTCACGCCGACCACCAGCACGACGGCCGGGCGGCCGTCCTCGTGCTTGGCTGTCTTCAGCGTGCGGTCCGCGTCGGTGCCGATCAGGGCGACGAGCTCCTCGTGCAGCAGGCCGCGCAGCTCCTCCGGGGTACGGGTGCCGAGCACCTTCACCCGGGTGCGCAGCCGCTCGACCAGCTCCTGGGTCGGGGTGACACCGACGTCGGCGACGAGCAGGGTCTCCTCGATCTCCTCCCAGGTGTCCTCGTCCAGCCGCTCGCGGGAGAGCAGCGTGAGCAGGCCCTTGCCGAGCGAGTTCTGCGAACGGGAGAGCCGGGAGCGCAGCCGGACGAGCCGCCCGGCCGTGGGCTCGGGCACCTCCAGCGCAGGGGCCTCGACGACCGGGGTGGCGGCGGGAGCCTCGGGCTCCTCCGCCACGAGGGGCGGGAGCTCGACCTCCTCGATGGTCTGGGCGGGCACCTCGGTCGGCGGCGCGGCTTCGTCGCCGACCTGGGGCTCGCGCGGGGTCGGCGGCGCCGTGATGACCGGCGTGGCCGACTTCGGGGGCAGCGTCTTGCGTCGTCTGCCGTTGACGACGAGGCCGGCGATCGCGCCTACGGCGACCACGGCGATGACTACGGCAAGGATCACGTATTCCATATCGCGTCCAGTATCCGTCAACGGCTCCCGGCCGGGCCCCCGCCGTGCGGCTCGGCCCGGGATCGCCTCAGGCCCGCAGCCGCTGGCTGATCACCTGCGAGATGCCGTCGCCCTTCATGGTCACGCCGTAGAGGGCGTCGGCGCACTCCATGGTCAGCTTCTGGTGGGTGATGACGATCAGCTGGGAGCTCTCCCGCAGCTCCTCCATGATCGTGATCAGCCGCCGAAGGTTGGTCTCGTCCAGGGCGGCCTCGACCTCGTCCATCACGTAGAACGGGCTCGGCCGCGCCTTGAAGATCGAGACCAGCAGCGCGACCGCCGTCAGCGAGCGCTCGCCGCCCGAGAGCAGCGACAGCCGCTTGACCTTCTTCCCCGGCGGCCGGGCCTCCACCTCGACCCCGGTGGTGAGCATGTTCTCGGGGTCGGTCAGCACCAGCCGCCCCTCCCCGCCGGGGAAGAGCCGCGCGAAGACGCCCTCGAACTGCGCTGCCGTGTCGTGGTACGCGGCGGTGAAGAGCTGCTCGACCCGCTCGTCCACGTCCTTGACGATCTCCAGCAGGTCGCGGCGGCTGCGCTTGAGGTCGTCCAGCTGCTCGCCGAGGAACTGGTGCCGCTCCTCCAGCGCCGCGAACTCCTCCAGCGCCAGCGGGTTGACCTTGCCCAGCTGCTGGTACGCCTTCTCGGCGGCCCGCAGCCGCTGCTCCTGCTCCGCCCGGACGTACGGCCTCTCGGGGCCCGGCTCCTGCCCCTCCTCCGGGGTGGGCGGCGGCACCGGCTGGTCGGGGCCGAAGGAGGCGAGCAGTTCGCCGCCGCCGAGGCCGAAGTCCTCCAGGGCCTTGGCCTCCAGCTGCTCGATCCGCAGCCGCTTCTCCGCCCGCAGCACCTCGTCGCGGTGCCCGGCGTCGACCAGCTTGTCCAGCTCGGCCTTGAGCTCACGCCCCAGCTCGCGCCCGGCCCGCAGCTCGGTCTCCCGCTGCTCCCGGGCCTGCTCGGCCTCGCCCCGCTCGCCGTCGGACGCCGCGAGCGAGACCTCCAGCCGGGCCAGCAGCTGCCGTGCACCGCCCGCGACGGCCCCGGCCACGGCGGCGTCCCGCCGGGCCCGCTCCCGCCGCTCGGCGGCGCGGGCGCGCAACTCCCGCTCGGCGCGGGCCGCCCGGTCGAGCTGGTCGGCCCGCCCGGCGAGCGAGCGCACCCGCTCCTCGTGCGTGCGGACGGCGAGCCGGGCCTCCATCTCGGCCTGCCGCGCCTGCGCGGCAGCGGCGGTCAGCCCCTCCCGCCGGGTGCTGTCCGGCTCGTCCTCACCGTGCTCCGCCAACTCCTCGGCCGCCGCCAGCCGTTCGGCCAGCTCCTCGGCCGCCAGCAGTGCCTGTTCCAGGCCCTCCTCGGCCCGTGCGGCGGCGGCCGCCTGCCGCTCGGCCTCCCCCGCCGCCGCCCGCGCCTGCCCGCCGAGCCTGCCGAGTGCCCCGGCGGTGAGCGCACGGGCCTTCTCGGCCTCCCGGCGCCGCGCCCCGAGCCGCTCCAGCTCTCCGGCGAGCTCCCGCCGCCGCTCCTTCGCCGCGCCGAGCAGCTCGCCCAACTCCCCGCAGCGGGCCGCCAGTTCGATCATGCCCTCGGCCGCCGAGGTGACCGCCGCCTGGGTCTCCAGCAGGCTCGGCGCCCCGGCCGCACCGCCCTGGGCGAAGCCGCTCCCGAGCGTGTCGCCCTCCGCCGTGACGGCCGTCAGCTCCGGGTGCCGCCGGACCACCTGCAGGGCCTCGTCCAGCCCGTCCACCACCACGGTGCGCGCCAGCAGCGCCCGTACGGCGGCCACCAGAGCGACCGGCCCGGCCACCAACTCCCCCGCCCACACCAGCCCTTCAGAGGCCGGGGAGACGAGGGAAGCCGGACTCGCATCGGTCGCGACCAGCAGCGCCGCCCGCCCGGCGTCCTCCTTGCGGAGCAGCCGCAGCGCCTCCGCCGCGCTCTGCACCCCGTCCACCGCGACCGCGTCCGCCGCCGCCCCGAGCGCTGCCGCGACGGCCGGTTCGTGGCCGGGCCGCACGGTGAGCAGCTCGGCGGCCGGGCCGAGCAGCCCGGCGAGCCGGTCACCGGCGGCGAGCAGCGCGCCGCTGCCGTCCTTGCGCCGCAGGCCGAGCGCCAGCGCCTCGTGCCGGGCGGCCAGCGCGGCGCCCTCCCGCTCGGCCGCGCCGAGCGCGTCCCGGGCCTCCCCCACCGCGCGCTCGGCCTCGGCGAGCGCCGCGCGGGCCTGCTCGTGCGCGGCGTCCAGCTCCTCGTCACCTGCCGCCTGGCCGTCGGTCTGCTCCTGGAGCAGCCGGTACTCCTCCTCCGCGGCGTCGGCGCGCCTCGCGGCCTCCTCCCGGGCCTCGACCAGCCGGCCGATCTCGGCCTGCGCACCGGCCGCCCGGGAGCGCGCGGCACCCGCCTGGCCCTGGAGCCGGGCCAGCCCCTCCCGGCGGTCGGCGATGGCCCGCGCGGCCATCCGCAGCCGCGCCTCCTCGGCGGCGGCCTCCCGCTCCAGCTCGGCGCGTCGCTCGACCGTCTCGGCGAGCGCGTACTGCGCCTGCTCCAGCGCCTCGGCCAGCGCCTCCTCCTGCTCCCGGACGGCCTCGGCCTCGGCCTCCAGCTCCTCCGGGTCGCGCCCGCGCCGCTCCTCCGCCTGTCCCCCGCCGGCGGCGTGCCGGACCCGCGCCTCGGCCAGCCCGATCGTGCCCTTCACCCGCTCGGTGAGCGCCGACAGCCGGTACCAGGTCTGCCGGGCCGCCTCCAGCTGCGGCCCGAGCTGCTGCACCTGGGCCTCCAGGACGGCTTCGCGCTGCTGCGCCCCGGCCAGCTCCTGTTCGACGGTGCTGCGCCGCACCCGCAGGGCCAGCTCGTCGGCGATCTCGGCCTCGACGGCGCTGCGCAGCGCGAGCAGGTCGTCGGCGAGCAGCCGCAGCCGGGCGTCGCGCAGGTCCGCCTGGATGCCGGCGGCCCGTCGGGCGATCTTCGCCTGCCGCCCGAGCGGGCCGAGCTGGCGGCGCAGCTCGGCGACGAGGTCCTGCACCCGGTTGAGGTTGGCCGCCATCGAGTCCAGCTTCCGCAGCGCCTTCTCCTTGCGCTTGCGGTGCTTGAGGACTCCGGCGGCCTCCTCGATGAACGCCCGCCGCCCGCTCGGGTCGGCGTGCAGCACCGAGTCGAGCTGCCCCTGGCCGACGATGACGTGCATCTCCCGGCCGATGCCGGAGTCGGAGAGCAGCTCCTGGATGTCGAGCAGGCGGCAGGTCTCGCCGTTGAGCGCGTACTCGCTGCCGCCGCCGAGGAACATCGTGCGGGTGATGGTGACTTCGGCGTAGTCGATGGGCAGAGCGCCGTCGCTGTTGTCGATGGTGAGGCTGACCTCGGCCCGGCCGAGGGCGGGGCGCCCGCTCGTCCCGGCGAAGATGACGTCGTCCATCTTGCCGCCGCGCAGCGACTTGGCACCCTGCTCGCCCATCACCCAGGAGAGCGCGTCCACGACGTTGGACTTGCCGGAGCCGTTCGGCCCGACGACGCAGGTGATGCCCGGTTCGAAGCGCAGCGTGGTGGCGGAGGCGAAGGACTTGAACCCGCGCAGCGTCAGACTCTTCAGGTGCACGCGGCCGCTCTCCTCGCCTCACAGGTGGTCCGTGGGCGACTTTATCCGGCGGTGCCGACGGCGAGCCGTCACCCGGCGGTTTCACCACGCCGGTTGCCGGGCAACCTCCCCTGCAAAAGGTGCGCAGCCAGAACGGGTGCGGACACGACGAAGGGACGCCACGCGGGGCGTCCCTCGCAAGCTGCGTCCCGTACGAGGACTCGATACGCAGCAGCGTCGATCGGTGAGGATCGGGTCGGATCAGGTGAGTGCGGGCTCCCGCTGATCCAGTTCGATGCTGCTGAGAAGAGAGTGCTCGTCAGCGACAGCGTTGAGTGCGTCGTTCTCGGCCTGCATCCGAAGGAGCTCGGACTCCAGGTCCTGGACGCGCTGCTGAAGCCGTCGCATCTCGGAGAGCATTCGCGGGTCGGGGCCGCCGACGTACCCGAGAAGCGCCTTTGCCATGATGAATGGTCCTCCACGCTGAGTGACCGAACCGGTGCGGTATGGGTCTAGGGGGAAGGGGGGTACGCATCCGCCTGCGGACCGGCAGTGCTGGCTGGGCACTGCGGGAAAGACGTGGTGAGCTGGGCCCACGACGACATGACCCTGCCGGGAGAACGCAGATTGGTGCGCGGGGTTTCAGCGTCTCACCAAAGACCCTACGGGTCAACACGATCACCGCACGCTACCGCGCGCCTGTCACCTGCACGGCGGGAAACACACACCGTGGGTTGGGCGGAAGCGGATCCGCAATGGATCATTGCTCGCTGCGGAGTCAACCACGAGTCTGCCCGGAAGGCAACCCTATGACACCAGCGCTTGCCTTGCGCGCTCCTGAAGCGATACCGGCCCCCAGCAGGGGTCTGACCCAGCGTCAGCGGATGGCGAAGCTCTCGTAGCCGTCGCCGGTCGCCGTCCAGATCTCCGTCACGCCGCTGACGGCGCCGGGGGTGTCCGGGCCGCGCAGCAGTGCGAGCAGTAGCTCGCAGTCTCCGTGCGCGCCCTCCGCGACGACCTGCACCCGGCCGTCGCCCAGATTGCTCGCGTAGCCCGTCAGCCCGATCTCCAGCGCGCGGGCCCGCGTCCACCACCGGAACCCGACCTGCTGGACGCGGCCGCGCACCCACGCGGTGACGCGGACTGGCTGCTTCGGGTCGTGAGCGTGCATGCGGCGATTCTACGGACCGGCAGCCCCACGGGCCGGTCGCACTGACTCGGGAACGACGAAGGCCCGGCCCCGCCGAAGCGGAGCCGGGCCCATCGGAGTCAGCGGGCTCAGAAGCTGCCGAAGTCGTTGTCGCCGCCGCCACCGAAGTCGCCGCCGTCGAAGCCGCCGAAGTCGGAGGTGTTGAAGTCGGCGCCGGTCTCGTCGCCGCCCTCGACGCCGTTGTAGCCGCCGCCCTCGTACCCGCCCACGGGCTGGGCGTAGGCGTAACCGGGCGAGGCGAACACCGAGCCGAGCGCGGTGCCGACCAGCAGGCCGGGCAGCAGGCCCGAGCCGAAGTAGCCGCCGGCCCAGGGGCTGTAGGCCGGGCCCGCGTCCCAGTAGGGCTGACGGCCGTGCTCGGTCTCGACGGTGCGGATCGCCGGGTCCTGCCCGGTCGCGAGCCGGTCGAGGTCGGCCTGGCAGGCGGGGACGGTGCGCTCCGCGCCGCCCGCCGGGGCCCACTGGGTGTCCTGGACGGAGAGGCCGTGCCGCGGGTCGAAGAAGCAGGCCGGGCGGCGCTCGGGCAGCGCTCGGCCGTTGCGGCGGGCGTCCAGGGTGGCGAGGGCGAAGCGGCCGTCGCCGAGCGCCTCCGTCACGGCGGTGACGTCCGAGGGCTGCTTGGCGGCGTCCATGGTCTGCTTGGCCCGCTCGTACGAGTCCAGGGCCTGGGTGTAGTCGGCGCGCTCGGCGTCGGTCGCGCTCGGGGCGCCGGGGCTGAAGTCGAGGCGGTCGAGCTCCTCGCCGAAGGCGGTGATGTCCTCGTCGACGACCGTCCGCAGCTGGGTCAGCTCGGCCCGGGTCTTCTCCTCGCGGCGCTTCTTCGCCCGGCGGAAGAGCAGGAAGACACCGCCGCCGGCCAGCGCCAGCACCACGATCGGGATGACGATCGCGGCGGCGCTCACCCCGCCGGAGTCCACGCCGTGGCCCTTGACCTGCCCGGCGGCCTGGCCGACGAAGTCGTCGAGCGTCGCGCCGATGTCACCGGAGTGCGAGCGGAACGCGGCGCCCGCCATGTTGGTGGCCGCGGCGGGCGCGATCGCCCCGCGGTCGGAGAACGCCTTGAACTCGTCGCCGCGCCAGATCCCGTAGAGACCGGCGATGCCGACCTTCGTCCGCAGGTCGCGGGAGAGGGTGCCGGCCGGGTACTGGGCACTGGCCGGGACGACCGCGATGAAGATCGGCTTGTCGGCCTTCTCGATGCGCTTGGTCAGCGCGTCCGCCTGCGCCTGCGAGAAGCGCGAGGCCATCGCCGGGTCGACGTAGACCTGCCCCTTCTTCAGCGCCTTGGACGCGTCGTCCACACCTCCGGCCGCCGATGCGGGTGAAGCCAGCAGGAGCAGCAGCAGCCCGAGCAGCGCCGCCAGCAGGGCGGCAGGCCGGGCGGCCGAGGGGCGGCGGAAGACTGTTCTCATGACACAGACCGTACCTGGCGCGATCTCGCGGCGAGCCATCCCCAGGTCCTGGCTCTCCCCTCCGGGTGGCTGGCTCTCTCCTCCTCCGGGCGGGTGATCTCCACCCCGTCCGGCAGGCATAGGGTTGGCCGGTCAACGCTGCACGACAGTATCGGAGCACCCGGGTGATCATCGGCCTCGTCACCGCCGTCGCGGCGTCCGCCTGCTACGGCACCGGGTCCGTCCTCCAGGCCGTCGGCTCCCGCCGCTCGGCCCGCGAGGAGGCAGCGGCCTCCGGGCGCGAGAACGGCGTCACCGAGCACGGCGGGCCGAGCCTCACCTCCACCGCGAAGGCGGTGGTGACGTGGGAGTTCATCGTCGGCACGGTGCTCGATCTGATCGGCTTCGGGCTCGGCGCGCTGGCCGCGCGGCTGCTGCCGCTCTTCCTCTCCCAGACGGTCATCAGCGCCAACCTGGTGATCACCGCCGTGCTCAGCATCAAGCTGCTCGGCCTGCGGCTCAAGCGCCCGGAGTGGGCCTCGATCGCGATCCTCTGCGGAGCCCTGGTGATGCTCGCCGTCGCGGCCGGCCCCGAGGGCGGCCACCACGCGGCGACGGCCGTGCACTGGTGGCTGCTCGGCAGCTCGGTCGTCCTGATCGCGGGCGGCAGCCTGCTGGTCCGCCGCCTCGGCGCGAGCGGCGCGATCGTCGCGGGCCTGCTCTCCGGCCTCGGCTTCGGCGCCCTGGGCATCGGCGTACGCATCCTGGACGGACTCCAGCCGTTCTCGCTCGGCCAGCTGCTGAGCGACCCGGCCCTGTACGCGATCCTGATCGGCGGCCTCGGCGGCATGTACCTGCACACCGTCGCGCTGCAGATCGGCTCGGTCAACGGCGCGACCGCCGCCCTGGTGGTCGGCGAGACGGTCGTCCCCGGAGCAGTCGGCGTCGCCTGGCTCGGCGACTCCGCCCGGAGCGGCTTCGGCTGGATGGCAGCGCTGGGCTTCGTCCTGGCCGTCATCAGCGCGGTCGGCGTCGCCTACTTCGGGGCGACGGAGGAGTAGAACGTCAGGGGGTGGCCCGCGCTCAGCGCGGAGCGCGCTGGCACTTCGGGCAGAAGTAGCTGGAGCGGTTCATCCACGCCGCCCGCCGGACGGGCGTCCCGCAGCGGCGGCACGGCTCGCCCTCCCGGCCGTAGGCGTCGAGGTCGCGGGAGAAGTAGCCGCTCTCGCCGTTCACGTTGACGTAGAGGCTGTCGAAGCTGGTGCCGCCGACCGCGAGGGCCGCGTTCATCACGTCCCGGGCGTGGCCGAGCAGGGTGGTGGCCTGGGTGCGCGTCAGGGTCGCCGTCGGCCGCTCGTAGTGCAGCCGGGCCCGCCAGAGGGACTCGTCGGCGTAGATGTTGCCGACGCCGCTGATCAGGGTCTGGTCGAGCAGGGCGCGTTTGACGGTGGTGCGCTTGGCCCGCAGCGCCGTCACGAAGGCGGCGTCGTCGAAGCGCGGGTCGAGCGGATCGCGGGCGATGTGCGCGATGGAGACCGGGGTCGCCTCGGGGTCGTCCGGCTCGGCCTCCTCGACGGCGAGGCCGCCGAAGGTGCGCTGGTCGACGAAGCGGAGTTCGCGGCCGCCGTCGGTGAAGCGCAGCCGTACCCGCAGGTGGGTCTCGTCCGGCACGGAAGGGTCCTGGACGAGCAGCTGACCGCTCATGCCCAGGTGGCCGATCATCGAGAAGCCGGAGTCGAGCGGCACCCAGAGGTACTTGCCGCGCCGCTGCGCCGGGCCGAGGGTGGCGCCGGCGAGCCGGGCGGCGAAGTCGGCCGCGCCGCCGGGCTGGCGCCGCACCGCGCGGGGGTGCAGCACCTGTGCCTCGGCGACGGTGCGGCCGTCGACCCAGCGGGCCAGGCCACGCCGGACGACCTCTACCTCAGGGAGTTCGGGCACCGCGGGCGGCTAGCCGGCCGACTTGGGGTACTTGGCCTTGATCGCGCGCCAGGCGCTCTCGGCGGCCTTCTGCTCGGCTTCCTTCTTCGAGCGGCCGCTGCCGTGGCCGTAGTCGTCACCAGCGACCCGGGCGGCGGCGTCGAAGGTCTTCTCGTGGTCCGGGCCGGATTCGGCGACCACGTACTCGGGCACTCCGATGCCCACCGAGGCGGTGAGCTCCTGGAGGCTGGTCTTCCAGTCCAGGCCCGCGCCCAGCTGCGAGGACTCCTCGATCAGCGGGTCGAACAGGCGGTGGACGAAGTCGGTGGCCGCGTCGAGCCCCTGGTCCAGGTAGATCGCACCGATCACGGCCTCGACGGTGTCGGCGAGGATCGACGACTTGTCACGGCCGCCGGTGCCCTCCTCGCCCTTGCCCAGGCGGATGAAGGCCCCGAGATCGAGGCCACGGCCGACCTCGGCGAGCGCGCGGGAGTTGACCACCGCGGCGCGCAGCTTGGCGAGGGTGCCCTCGGCGACATCCGGGTGGATGCGGTAGAGGGTGTCCGTCACGACCAGCCCGAGCACCGAGTCACCGAGGAACTCCAGGCGCTCGTTGGTCGGCAGGCCGCCGTTCTCGTACGCGTAACTCCGGTGAGTCAGCGCACGCACCAGAAGGGCGCGCTCGAGCGTGAACCCGAGGCGCCCTTCCAGGACGTCGTATTCGGTCGAAGCCGGTCCGCCGGCCCTGCTCCCGTTGTTGGCGGGAGCCGACTTGCGGGATGAGTTGCTATCCGACATCGATCCGTACACCCCGCCGATCAGACCGAGAGGACCTGGCGACGGTTGTACGTGCCGCAGCTCGGGCACGCGATGTGGCCGAGCTTCGGCTCGTGGCAGCGGTCGCACGCCACGAGGGCCGGAACGACGGCCTTCCAGTTGCTACGGCGGTGGCGCGTGTTGCTGCGCGACATCTTCCGCTTCGGAACAGCCACGGCTACTTCTCCTGGTTCTCGGCGAGACCCTCACGGGTACCGCTGTTCTTGATTCCGTCACCCTCGTCGCCGGGGGCGGCGGAGAGTCCCTGCAGAGCCGCCCACCGGGGGTCGGCGGCGTCGTGGTGGTGCGTCGGGTCGTCGCTCAGGCGTGCACCGCATTCGGAGCACAGACCCAGGCAGTCTTCCTGGCACACCGGCTGCAGCGGAAGTGCGAGCACCACCGCGTCACGCAGCACCGGCTGGAGGTCGAAGAAATCGCCCTCCAGACGGTAAGTCTCATCGTCCGAGTCCTCTTCGAGGTCGTCGGCCACACCCGTGCGGCTGCGGTGACGCTCGTCGGACTCGGCGTAGTAGTACAGCTCCTGGAACTCGACGTCGATCGCGTCGTCGACGGGCTCGAGGCAGCGTACGCACTCCCCCTCGACGCGGGCCTCGGCGGTGCCCGTGACGAGCACTCCCTCGACCACCGACTCCAGACGGAGCTCCAGCTTCAGGTCGCTCTTCTCGGGGACACCGATCACATCGATGATCCCGAGACCCTCGGGGGCCTCCAGGGTGCGGGACACCTTGCGCATCGACCCCGGGCGACGTCCGAGCTCATGCGTGTCGAACACGAGCGGGTCGCGGTGGTCGAGGCGGTTCAAGGTGTCCTGACTTCCTGGAGAGTGGCATACGAGGTGCGACAAGGTCTTGATGTCTGGGCGGGCAGCCCGACAAGCCAGCACGAGAAGGCCGGAGTGGTCAGACTACCCGAGAGTCCTGCCAGGCCCAACTTCGCTCCCGGCAGGCCCGCGTCAGCGGCCGCCGAGCTCCCGGAGCCTGGTCATGTCGATCATGCTCGTGTCGAAGAAGCTGGTCTCGTCGAGCCCAGGCTGCTGCTGCGGGACGGGGGGCTGCTGCTGGTAGCCGTAGGGGTCGTACTGAGGCTGGGGTGGCTGCGGCGGCGCCTGCTGGTAGCCGTAGTCGTACTGCGGCTGCTGCTCCTGGTAGGGCTGCTGCTGCGGGTAGCCGTAGGGGTTGCCGTACGGGTCCGCCTGCTGGGGGTGCTGCGGGGCGTGCTGCGGCGCGCCGTACGGGTCGGCGTACTGCTCCTGGTACTGGGCGGCAGGGGCGTACACCTCCTCGCCGGGGGTCTGCCAGCCTGCGGCGGCCGGGGTCTGCTCGGGCCAGGTCTGCTGCTGCGGCACGGAGACGCCGCCCTGCGGGGGCAGCTCCTCGCGGTACCAGGGCTGCTCCTCGCCGTCCTCGGCGAAGCCGGCGGCCACCGCCTCGGCGCGGTTCTTCAGCTGCTGGGCCTGGTCGGCGGCGGCGAGGTAGGCGCCGAGCTCGTCGATCGGGGCCTTGCCGAGCAGTTTGTCGCGGCCCTTGCCGACGGCCTCCAGGGTCTTGCCGAGGACGGCCTCCAGGGTGGCGAGCTTCACATCGACGTACTCGTCGACCTCGGGGCTCGGGGTGCTCCGCGGGCGGAACTCCTCACCGTCGCCCTCGTGCTCGCCGTCCTGCTCGAAGACGCTCGCGTCGCCGCGCAGCTTCTGCCGGCCACGGCCGACCGCGCCGAGCGTCTTGGTGAGCACGACCTCGAAGTTGGCCAGCTTGCTGTCGACGTAGTCGTCGGCCTCGGCGCGCTTGGTCTCGACCTCGGTGCGGGCCTCGGTGAGCAGGCGGTCCGCCTCCGCCTGGGCGCGGCGGACGACCTCGGTGTCGGAGATCAGCGAGCCGCGCTCGCTGTGCGCGCCCTGGATGATCTGCTCGGCCTGGGCCTGGGCGTCGGCGACCACCTGCTCGTGGTCGGCCATCACCGACTGGGCATGGGCGAGCTCGGCGGGCAGCGCCGAGCGCAGGTCCTGGAGCAGGCCGACGAGCTCGGCCCGGTTCACCACGCAGGAGGCCGACATCGGCATCGAGCGGGCGTTCTCCACCGCAGCGACGATCGCGTCGAGTCTGTTCTGCACGTCCACGGGCGTCCGGTCTTTCCGTGTGCCGCCGAGGTGCGGCGGAGGCAGGCCCCGACGACGCGACAACGCCGTCGGGCAGGAGTACAGACTGTACGGCCACTGCGCCCGCAGCTCACAACGTCCGGCGCGGCCGACCCGCGCGGGATGTGATGGTTCGCCAGGAATGTCCGGTTGCCGGATCAGGCCTGGCGTTCGGCGATCCGCGCGACCAGTCGGCTGTTCACCAGCTCCGGCAGCAGGTGGGAGACGTCGCCGCCGTAGGAGGCGACCTCCTTGACCAGACTGGAGGAGAGGAAGCTGTAGGTCGGCGAGGTCGGCACGAAGAGCGTCTCGACCCCGGTCAGCCCGTGGTTCATCTGGGCCATCTGGAGCTCGTAGTCGAAGTCGCTGACCGCCCGCAGGCCCTTGATGATCGCCGGGATGCCCCGGTCGCGGCAGAAGTCCACCAGCAGGCCGGCGTGCGACTCGACCTCGATGTTGCCGTACTTCGCGGTCGTCTCCTCGATCAGCGCGATGCGCTCCTCGATGGTGAACATCCCCTGCTTGTTCTTGTTGATCAGCACGGCGACGTGGACGACGTCGTAGAGCTTGGAGGCCCGCTCGATGATGTCGAGGTGGCCGTTGGTGATCGGGTCGAACGAGCCGGGGCAGACGGCGCGGCGCATGGCGTGGACTCCCTTGTGGGGTGTGCGGTGCTACGAGTGTCGACCCAGTCAGTCTTCACGGGCCTCTGCGGCGGCGCGACCGTACCAGAGCGTCCCTTCGCCGTACTTGCGCTCGCGGAGCCCTTCGAAACCCTCCGGCCAGTCGAACTCGCCGCCACGAGTGCTGCGTTCCACCGTGACGAGTGCGTCGTCCGCAATCCAGCCCCCGGCCAGGAGTGTGACCAGCATCTCCCGCAGCTCGGCGTCCGGCACGGAGTACGGCGGGTCGAGGAAGAGCAGGTCGTACGGCTCCACCGGGGCGGGCCCGGCCGCGACCCGCTCGGCCTTCTCGGCGCGGACCTCGGCACCCGGCAGGCCCAGCGTGCGGACGTTCTCCCGGATGGTGCGGGCGGCGCTCGCGTCCGACTCCACCAGCAGGGCGTGCGCGGCCCCCCTGGAGAGCGCCTCCAGGCCGACCGCACCCGACCCGCCGAAGAGGTCGAGCATCCGGGCCCCGTGCACGGTGCCGCGCAGCGCCTCCAGCGTGGAGAACATCGCCTCCCGGGCCTTGTCCGAGGTCGGGCGGGTGGTCCGGCCTGGCGGCACGGCGAGGCGTCGGCCGCCGGCCGTACCGCCGATCACGCGGGTCATGCGGGGTGTGTCCTTTCGTGGCTTGGCAGCCACGCTATATGGCAGGAGCCCCACCGGCTTGGCCGGTGGGGCTCCTGTCGATGGGTTACTCCGCTGGTGCCGTCGCCCCGAGGAGGGCCGGGGAGGCGTAGCGGGACCAGGAGAGGCAGCCGTCGGGCGGGCAGTACTCGGGGCGGCGCGGGTCGTGGCCGAGCTCGCGGAGCTTGGTGCGGACGGAGTCGGGGGTGCGGCCGAAGCGGGCTGCCACCCGGGCGATGGTCTCGTTCTCGTGGAAGCGGCGGATCAGCTCCTCCTCGTGCTGCGGCACCCAGGGGGCGCCGTGTCCGGGGTAGAGCTCGCGGAGCACGTCACGGTCCGGGATGGGCTCGGAGACGTCGGCGACGATCGCCAGCGCCCGCAGGGCCCGGTTGAGGGCGATCCGGAGGGAGGCGACGTCCTCGACGGGCAGCCGGAGCTTGCCCGCCGCGAGGGGCGCGGCAGCCGCGCCTTCACGCCAGCCGGTCAGGGTGAGGGTGACTTCGCGGTCGTCCTCGCTGGCGAGCTCGATCCGGAAGATCTTGTCACCGAGCGGGAGCTCGTTGAGATGACGAAATGCCATGGCAGGACCCCCAAGTGTCGTGCCAGGAACGGACCTTGAGGTCCGCCCTGAACACCTTCATTCTCTCGCGGAGCACTGACAATCGAGGGTGCGTCAGCCCTTGTCGAGGAAGGCTGCGCGGTCCTCGTCGAGGAGGGCGGCCAGCGTCTCGCGGAGCTCGGGGTGGGCGGCGAGGTCGGGGTCGGCGGCGACCAGCCGGGTGGCCTCCTCGCGGGCGGTGGCGATGATCTCCTCGTCGTCGAGGACGGAGAGCACCTTGAGCGAGGACTTGACTCCGGACTGGGCCTGCCCCAGGACGTCACCCTCGCGGCGCTGCTCCAGGTCGATCCGGGAGAGCTCGAAGCCGTCCAGGGTGCCCGCCACGGCGTCGAGCCGGGAGCGGGCCGCCGAGCCCGCCGGCATGTCGGAGACCAGCAGGCAGAGCCCGGCGGCGCTGCCACGGCCGACCCGGCCGCGCAGCTGGTGGAGCTGGGAGACGCCGAAGCGGTCGGCGTCCATGATCACCATGGCGGTGGAGTTCGGGACGTTGACGCCGACCTCGATCACCGTGGTGGCGACCAGCACGTCGACCTCGGCCGCCGTGAACCGCCGCATCACATCGTCCTTGGCCTCCGGCGTGAGCCGCCCGTGCAGGATCTCCACCCGCAGCCCGGCCAGCGGGCCCTTGCCGAGCATCTCGGCCGTCTCCACGACGGAGAGCGGCGGCCTGCGCTCGTCGCTCGCCGCGCCCAGGTCCTCCGGGTCGTCCGGGGTGGCCTTGCGCTTCTTCTTCGGGTCGTCGGGCTCGTCGCCGATCCGGGGGCAGACGACGTACGCCTGGTGCCCCTTGCCGACCTCCTCGCGGACCCGCTCCCAGGCGCGGGCCAGGAAGTTGGGCTTCTCCAGCGCGGGCACCACATGGGTGGAGATCGGTGAGCGCCCGGCCGGGAGCTGGTCCAGGACGGAGGTCTCCAGATCGCCGAAGACCGTCATGGCGACGGTGCGCGGGATGGGCGTGGCCGTCATGACCAGCAGGTGCGGGGGCTGCTGGCCCTTGGCCCGCAGGGCGTCCCGCTGCTCGACGCCGAAGCGGTGCTGCTCGTCGACGACGACCAGGCCCAGGTCCTGGAACTGCACCTTGTCCTCGATCAGCGCGTGCGTGCCGATCGCCAGCCCGGCGTCACCGCAGGCCATGTCGAGCAGGGCCTGCCGCCGGGCGGGTGTGCCCATCGAGCCGGTGAGCAGCACGACCTTCGTCCCGAGGTCGGAGCCGCCGAGCATGCCGCCCTCGGCCAAGTCGCCCATCATCTCGACGATCGAGCGGTGGTGCTGCTGGGCGAGCACCTCGGTGGGGGCGAGCAGGACGGCCTGGCCGCCGCTGTCCACCACCTGGAGCATCGCCCGCAGCGCGACGAGGGTCTTGCCGCTGCCGACCTCGCCCTGGAGCAGCCGGTGCATCGGGTGCTCGGTGGCCAGCTCGGTGAAGATCTCACCGCACACCTTCTGCTGGCCCTCGGTGAGGGTGAACGGCAGCCGCTGGTCGAAGGCGTCGAGCAGGCCGGCCTTGCGCCCCTTGCGGGCGACTGCCGGGCGGGCCCACTCCTCGGCCCGGCGCTGGGCCAGGGCGGTCTGCAGGACGAACGCCTCGTCCCAGCGCAGCCGGTCCTGGGCGCGCTCGCGGTCGGCCTGGTTGCGCGGGCGGTGGACGAGTTCGAGGGCCTCGGCGAGCGGGATCAGCTCGTGCCGCTCGCGCAGCTCGGCGGGCAGCGGCTCGCGGACGTCCGCCAGGTGCTTGGTGAGGGCGGTCTCGACACAGAGCGAGAGCTTCCAGCTGGGCAGCTGGGCGCTGGCCGGGTAGACCGGGATGAGGCGGCCCGCGAACTGCTCGGCGGTGTCGGAGCCCGCCTCCTCGTCGATCAACTGGTAGTCCGGCGAGGCGAGTTGGCGGGTGCGGTTGAAGACGCCGACCTTGCCCGCGAAGAGGCCCTGAGCGCCCGGCCGCAGGTCCTTCTGCCGCCAGCCCTGGTTGAAGAAGACCAGGCTGAGCCTGCCCCGCCCGTCGGTGACCACGACCTCCAGGCGGTCGCCCTTGCGCGCCTTGAAGGGGATCAACGTGACCTTCTCGATCCGCGCGAGCACGGTGACGTGCTCGTCGACCTCCAGGTCGTCGAGGCTGGTGAGCTGGCCCCGCTCGACGTACCGGCGCGGGTAGTGGTGCAGCAGGTCGCCGACCGTGCGCAGCTTGAGGCTGTCGGCCAGCACCTTCGCGGTGCGGTCGCCGACCAGCTTGGTCAGGGGTTCGTCCATGGCAGACATCACTGCCTATTGGACACCACGGCACCGACGGGCCGGGGTCACTCCACCCCGATGAGCAGCGGTGCGGCCTCCTGGCCGCCGGCGAAGACGACGGTGTCGACCTCTGGGCGCTGCCTGCGGGCGTGGGCGACGAGCTGGTCGGCGAGGGCGGTGGGGGCGGCGGCGCCGAGGACGAGGGTGACGAGTTCGCCGCCCGCCGCGAGCATCCGGGAGAGCACCACGGCGCCCGTGCCGGCCAGGTCGGGGCCGATCACGGCGACGTCGCCGTCGATCAGGCCGAGCACGTCCCCGGCCTGGCAGACACCGGCCATCGTCCACGACTCGCCCTCGGCGACGGCGAGTTCGGCGTAGCGGGTGGCTCCGGCGGCGGAGGTCATGGCGACGACGTCCTCGTCGAAGCGGCGGGAGTTCTCGTGCACGGCAAGCGCGGCGAGGCCCTGGACGGGCGAGCGGGTGGGGAGCACGGCGATCCGTACGCCCTCCTCGCGGAGCTGGTCGGCGGCGGCTCCGGCGGCGGCGCGCAGCTCGGGGTCGTTGAGCAGCAGGACGACCTCGCGGGCGGCGCAGCGGCGCAGTGCCTCGGCGAGTTCGGCGCTGGCCGGGGGGTGGTCCGGGTCGGCGAGCAGCACGTCGGCGCCGGCCTGCTCGCAGAGCTCGGCGAGGCCGGTGCCGGAGACCACGCTGAGCACGGCGCGGCCCTGCGGGGCGGCGGTGGCGCGCTCCCCCGCGCGGGCGGCGGCCTCGGCGAAGTGGGTGATCCGGATCTGGTACGGCCGTCCGGCCTCGACCCCGGCCTCGACGGCGGCGCCCGCGTCGTCGACGTGCACGTGGACGTTCCACAGCCCGTCGCCGCCGCCGACCACCAGCGAGTCGCCCAGGCTTCCGAGGCGCTCGCGCAGCCGGGGCAGGGCGGCGTCGGGCGCGTCCAGCAGGTAGATGACCTCGAAGGCGGGGTGGCCGGGCCCGTACGGGCGCTCGGGGCCCTCGCAGGTTGGCGGAGTGATCGGGCCGATCTCCTGGCGGAGGGCGACGGGCCCCATCGGGGTCTGCCCGGCGACGGCGTCGGAGAGCGCCCCGAGGATGGCGACCAGGCCGCGCCCGCCCGCGTCGACCACCCCGGCCTCGGCGAGCACCGCGAGCTGCTCGGGCGTCTGCTGGAGGGCCCGGCGGGCCGCCTGGTAGGCGGTGTCGGCGGCTTCGGCGAGCCCGCCGGTGCCGGCGGCCGCCGCTGCGGCGGCGGCAGCCGCGACGGTGAGCAGCGTGCCCTCGACCGGCTCGGCGACGGCCTGGTAGGCGGATTCGGCGGCCCGCCGCAGGGCCCGCCGGAAGTGCTCGGGCTCGCCGCCCCGGGAGAGCTCCTCGGCCATGCCGCGCAGCAGCTGGGCGAGGATCACGCCGGAGTTGCCCCGGGCCCCGATCAGGGCGCCCCGGGCCATCGCGGTGACGGTGGCGGCGAGGGCGGGCCCGGCGCCGTCCGTGTCGTCGGCGAAGCACTCCTCGACGGCGACGGCGGCGGACTCGACGGTCAGGTAGAGGTTCGTCCCGGTGTCCCCGTCGGGGACGGGGTAGACGTTGAGCGCGTCGATCTCCTCGCGCGCCTGGCCGAGTGCGGAGAGCGCGAGACGGCACCAGGTACGGACGGCCGGGGCGTCGAGCGTGTCCAGCACCAGGTCTCCTCAACGTCGTGAACGCCACCGGAACGCGGGGAGGCGCGGTGGCGAAGGGCGATGCTGGCAGGTTATCGGGGCCCGGCGGGCGTCGTCGCAGGGATCGTCGCTGGCCGGAGGCCCGGCGGGGGTCTCCGGCAGGCGACGATCAAGGTGCTGGACATGGTAGTTTCGTTGAACCCGAGTCGGCGTTGTATGCTCTCCCGGTTGCCTGGAACAGTCCAGGCTCACCCCTTGTTCTTGTCCGGTCCACGCGAGTGGTCAGGTTGGTACAGCCGGGGTTTTCGAACGTAAATGATCTGAAGTCTTGGAGTGACTCCTGTGGCTGCCAACTGCGACGTCTGCGGCAAGGGGCCGGGCTTCGGCAACAGCATCTCCCACTCACACCGCCGCACCCCCCGTCGTTGGAACCCCAACATTCAGACGGTGCGCGCTGTGATCGGGCGGACGCCGAAGCGGCTCAACGTCTGCACCTCGTGCATCAAGGCCGGTAAGGTCTCGCGCTGACGCGCAGACCGGTAAGCCGGTCCTCCGATTAGCCGATCCACTCTCGGGTGGGTCGGCTATTCGTTTTGACGCCGGACCAGTAGGGGCGCGGGGAACCGCGCGAGGACCCACCTCGCGCTGTTGCCCGCGCCCCTACTGCTTTCCACGCGCCTACTTCTTCTCCGGCTGCCCGCTCAGCGGATGCGCCAGGCGTGGTCGACCGGGCCGATGCCGGCGCCGAGCGGGAAGCCGGCCCGGATCGCGCCGGTGACGTACTCCTTGGCGGCCGCGACGGCCTCCGGCACGGCCTGGCCCTTGGCGAGGCCGGCGGCGATCGAGCTGGCGAGGGTGCAGCCGGTGCCGTGGGTGTGGCGGTTGTCGTGGCGGGGGGCTCGGTACCAGTGCTCGACGCCGTCCTGGCCGACCAGCAGGTCGGCGGCCTCGCCCTCCAGGTGGCCGCCCTTGACCAGCACCCAGCGCGGGCCGAGCGCGAGCAGGGCCTCGGCGGCGGGCCGCATGTCGCGCTCCTCGGTGACGGTGATGCCGGTGAGCTGCGTCACCTCGTGCAGGTTGGGCGTGGCGAGGGTCGCGACCGGCAGCAGCCGCTCGCGGACGGTCGCGACGGCCTCGGCGGCGAGCAGCGCGTCGCCGTGCTTGGAGACCCCGACCGGGTCGACCACGACGGGCGCGTCGACGCCCGCGAGCAGCTCGGAGACGGTCTCGACCAGCTCGATCGAGGCCAGCATCCCGGTCTTGACCGCCTGCACGCCGATGTCGTCGACGACGCTGCGGAACTGCGCCCGGACGGCTTCGGCGGGCAGCTCCCAGTACCCCTGCACCCCGAGCGAGTTCTGCGCCGTGACGGCGGTGATCACACTCATGCCGTGGACCCCGAGGGCGAGCATCGCCTTGAGGTCGGCCTGGATGCCGGCGCCGCCGCCGGAGTCCGAGCCGGCGACGGTCAGTACGCGGGGAGGGGCTGTCGAAACCATGGGGCCCAACCTACCGGGAGCCGCTCAGAGCACTGCCTCGGACTCCGCCCAGCGGTCCTCGGGGACGGTCTTCAGCTGGGTGACGGCCTCGGCAACGGGCACGAGCTGGATCTCGGTGCCGCGCAGCGCGGTGAAGTGGCCGAAGGCGCCCTTGTGGACGGCCTCGACGGCGTGCCAGCCGAAGCGGGTGGCCAGCACCCGGTCGGAGGCGGTCGGGGTGCCGCCGCGCTGGGTGTGACCGAGGATGACCGGGCGCGCCTCCTTGCCGAGCAGGCCCTCCAGCTCGGCGGCCAGCCGGTTGCCGATGCCGCCGAAGGTCTGGTGGCCGTACTGGTCGACCTCGCCGTGGTCGAAGCGGAGCGTGCCGGGGGCGGGCCTGGCGCCCTCCGCGACGGCGATGATGGCGAACTTCTTGCCGCGCTGGAAGCGCTCCTCGATCATCCGGGCGACGGCCTCGATGTCGAAGGGCTTCTCCGGGATGAGGATGCCGTGCGCTCCGCCGGCCATCCCGGCGGTCAGCGTGATCCAGCCGGTGTGGCGGCCCATCAGCTCGACGACCATCACCCGCTGGTGCGACTCGGCGGTGGTCTTCAGCCGGTCGATCGCCTCGGTGGCGACGTGCACGGCGGTGTCGAAGCCGAAGGTCACGTCGGTGGCGTCGATGTCGTTGTCGATGGTCTTCGGTACGCCGACCACGGGCAGCCCGGCGTCGCTGAACATCTTCGCGGCCGTCAGGGTGCCCTCGCCGCCGATCGCGATCAGGGCGTCGATGCCGATGTCGCGGGCGAGCCGGTCGGCGTTGTCCACGGCCCAGTTGATCCGGTCGCGCTGCACCCGGGCGGAGCCGAGGATGGTGCCGCCCAGGGTGAGCAGGCCGGTGACGTCGTCGTGCGAGACCGGGCGGGCCCGGCCCTCGATCAGGCCGAGGAAGCCGTCCTCGATCCCGATGATCTCGTCGCCGTGGACGTCGGTGCCGCGGTGCACCACCGAGCGGATCACCGCGTTGAGGCCGGGGCAGTCTCCGCCGCTGGTCAGGACGCCGATACGCATGGTGGCTGGGTGCTCCCGCTCCGGGTAGATGGGGCCGGACAGACCGGACAAACCGGCCCGGACCGCCATGCGCAAGACTACGCGGTCGGGCCTGCTGAAACCCCGCTCCTCGCCACGTACGGAGTCAGGGGCGCGAGGAACTGCGCGAGGGCGGAAGATACTGGCCCGTCGCTTCCGATTTCGCGCAGTTCCTCGCGCCCCTGGGTGCCGACCAGTTGCCCGAAGGGGGCTACTCCGCTGCGAAGTGGTCCCAGCCGCCGGCGCGGTCCCAGGGGGCGCCGTCGACGGTGACCTGGCCGCCCCGGCCGGGGCTCGCCTGCCGGGTGACCCGGCCGACGACGCGCCAGCGGGCGGGCAGCTGCACGGAGTTGGGGAAGGTCGCGACGATCGCGTGGTCCTCGCCGCCGGAGAGCACCCAGACCAGCGGGTCGACGCCGACGGCCTGGCCGATGTCGGCCATCTGCGCGGGGACGTCGAAGTCCGCCGCCCGCAGGTCGATGTCGACGGCGCTGGCCTTGGCGACGTGCCCGAGGTCGGCCACCAAGCCGTCGCTGACGTCGATCATCGCGGTGGCGCCGAGCTCGGCCCCGGCGGGGCCGGCGTGGTACGGCGGCTCGGGGCGGCGGTGCGCCTCGACGAAGGCGCGCGGCGAGCGGAAGCCCCGGGAGAGGACGGTGAGCCCGGCGGCCGACCAGCCCAGCCAGCCCGTCACGGCGACGACGTCGCCGACCTGGGCACCGGAGCGCACCACCGGCTTGCGCCCCTGGAGGTCGCCGAGCGCGGTGATCGCGAGCGTGATGGTGTCGCCGCGGACGACGTCGCCGCCGACCACGGCGGCCCCGGCGACCTGGCACTCGTCCCGCAGGCCGTCCATCAGCTCGGTCGCCCAGGTGGTCGGCAGATCGGCGGGGGCGACCAGGCCGAGCAGTATGGCGGTCGGCACGGCGCCCATCGCGGCGACGTCGGCGAGGTTCTGGGCGGCGGACTTGCGGCCGACGTCGTACGCCGTCGACCAGTCGCGGCGGAAGTGCCGGCCCTCGATCAGCACGTCGGTGGTGGCGACCACCCGGCCGTCGGGCGCCTTGACCACAGCCGCGTCGTCACCCGGACCGAGCTCGACGGCCGGGGTCAGCGGCAGCCTCGCCGTCAGCTCCCGGATGAGCCCGAACTCGCCGAGCTCGCCCACGGTCCCCTGCATGTGCCGTCCTCTCTCCACTCTTCGGTCACCGGCTGGCTCCGCGTGCCCCTCGCGCGCAGCGTACGCCCCCCGGGTACGCACGGGTCTCCCCTCCTGGGCTCCCCGCGCGGTAGCGTTGTGATCAGTCTGCCGGTCGGCGCCGCCTCCCTGGGCCCACCCGGCGGCGATCTCCGAACCCCAGCCGCTGGAGGTCCTCGTGGTACACGCATACATCCTGATCCAGACCGAGGTGGGCAAGGCCACTGCCGTGGCCCAGTCCATCGCGAAGATCGACGGCGTCCTACAGGCCGAGGACGTCACCGGTCCGTACGACGTGATCGTGCGCGCCGAGGCCGAGACCGTCGACGACCTGGGACGTCTCGTCGTCGCCAAGGTCCAGCAGGTCGAGGGCATCACCCGTACTCTCACCTGTCCGGTGGTGCACCTGTAAGCGTCGCTACCATCGGCGCATGACCCGTTTCCGTGCACTGCGTGCCCTGCCCGCTCCGGTCCGGTGGGCGACTCCGCCGCTCGTGCTGCTCGGGAGTGCCGGGCTTCTCGTCGGTGGTTGGACCGGGCCGGGGGAGATCGCCCCGCCGTCGCCGGCCTCCGGCGCGGCGGTGCTCTGCCAGGCCCTCGACCGGGCGCTGCCCGGCGAGGTGCTCGGGCACCGGCGCAGTGACCCCTCCCCCGCCTCGCCGTACACGGCGGCCTGGGGCAGTTCGCCGCGTACCGTCCTGCGGTGCGGTCTGGACCGGCCGGGGTACCTGGACGACCACCCGCTCGACTCCGCGCCCAACGTCAACGACGTGCAGTTCGGCATGAGTTCGGACGGCGACGGCGGCTACCGCTTCGTCACCACGCTCCGCAGGGCCTACGTCGAGGTCACCGTGCCGAAGGGCGCCTACCCCAACTACGTCGACCCGCTCAGCTCGCTGACCGACGCGATCAAGGCGACGATCCCCGAGGGCCTGTAGCCGGCTCGACCGGCCGGCCCCCGGGGAGCGGGGGTGTCAGCGCAGGCCGGTGGAGCGGCCGAGCGCCGCCTGGAGCAGGCGGTCGACCAGATCCGCGTACGGCAGGCCGGTGGCCTCCCACATCTTGGGGTAGGCCGAGATGGGGGTGAAGCCGGGCATGGTGTTGATCTCGTTGACCATCCAGCTGCCGTCGGGGAGCAGGAAGAAGTCGACCCGGGCCAGGCCCTCGCAGCCCAGCGCCTCGAAGGCGAGGACGGCCTGACGGCGGATCTCGGCCGTCTCGGCCTCCGTCAGCCGCGCGGGGATCTGCACCTCGGAGGAGTCGATGTACTTGGCCTCGAAGTCGTAGAACTCGTAGCCGCCGCCGACCAGCACCTCGGCGGGCAGGCTGGCCCGGGGGCCGTCCTCGGTGTCGAGCACGCCGCACTCGAGCTCCCGGCCCTCGACCCCGCGCTCGATGATCACCTTGGGGTCGTGCCGACGGGCCTCGGCGATCGCGGAGTCGAGGTCGACGAGGTCCTTGACCTTGGTGATGCCCATGCTGGAGCCGGCCCGGCAGGGCTTGACGAAGATCGGCAGGCCCAGCGCGGCGACCCGCTCGCGGACGGCGCCGCGGCCCTCCTCGGTCTCCCACTCGCGCGGGCGGACGACGGTGTACGAGCCGACACCGAGGCCGTGCGACTCCAGGATGCGCTTGGTGAACTCCTTGTCCATGCCCACCGCGCTGGCCAGCACGCCCGAGCCGACGTACGGCACGCCGGAGAGCTCCAGGAGGCCCTGGATGGTGCCGTCCTCGCCCCAGGGGCCGTGCAGCAGCGGCAGCACCACGTCGACCTCGCCGAGGGCCTTGGGCGCGGCGCCGGGCTCGCTCCAGACCACCTCGCGGCTGGCGGGGCTGCCGGGCAGCGTGACCTGGCCCTCGGTGGACTCGGCGATCTGCGAGACGTCCGGCAGCCTGCCGTCGGTGATGCCCATCCGGGCGGGCTCGTCGCTGACCAGCGCCCAGCGGCCCTCGTGGGTGATGCCGATCGGCAGCACCTCGTACTTGCTGCGGTCGATCGCGGCGAGCACGCTCGCGGCCGTGGAGACCGAGATGCCGTGCTCGGAGCTGCGACCGCCGAAGACGATCGCGACGCGCGGCTTGGCGGCGCCCGAAGCGCCCGGGTTCGGGGAGGTCTGTTCGATGCTCATATCGCGTTCGAGACTACCGTGCGACTGTTTCGACGGAGGTAGCCCTCGCTGTGTCACGTCGTAACAGTGCTCGCCCATCGATCGTCAGCGGCGCTCCGGCTTCGCGGAGCGGGCCATCAGGGTGGCCAGCGCCTCCTGGGTGGGCCGCCCGTGGTGCACGACGTCCACGACGGCCTCGACGATCGGCATCTCGACGCCGTTGCGCCGGGCCAGATCGAGCACCGAGGCGCAGGACTTGACGCCCTCGGCGGTCTGCTTGGTGGCCGCGATGGTCTCCTCCAGGGACATGCCCCGGCCGAGGTTGGTGCCGAAGGTGTGGTTGCGGGAGAGCGGCGAGGAGCAGGTCGCCACCAGGTCGCCCATCCCGGCCAGCCCGGCGAAGGTGACCGGGTCGGCGCCGAGCGCCAGCCCGAGCCGCATCGTCTCGGCCAGCCCACGGGTGATCAGCGTCGCCTTGGTGTTGTCGCCCAGGCCCATGCCGTCCGCCATGCCGACCGCCAGGCCGATCACGTTCTTGACGGCGCCGCCCAGTTCGCAGCCCACCACGTCGGTGTTGGTGTACGGGCGGAAGTACGGGGTGTGGCAGGCCGCCTGGAAGCGCTTGGCGACCTGCTCGTCGGTGCAGGCGACGACGGACGCGGCGGGCTGGCGGTTGGCGATCTCCGGGGCCAGGTTCGGGCCGCTGACCACCGCGACCCGCTCCGGGCCGACACCGGCGACCTCCTGGATGACCTCGCTCATCCGCTTGGCCGTGCCGATCTCGATGCCCTTCATCAGGCTGACCAGCACCGTCTTCGGGTCGATCAGCGGCGCCCACTCGGCGAGGTTCTCCCGCAGCGTCTGCGAGGGCACCACCAGCACGGCGAAGTCGGCGCCCGCCAGGGCGGTGGCCGGGTCGCTGGTCGCCCGGATGCTCGCGGGCAGCGTCAGGTGCGGCAGGTAGTCGGGGTTGACGTGGCTCACGTCGATCGCGTCCACCAGCTCCTTGCGGCGCCCCCAGAGGGTCACCTCGCAGCCGGCGTCCGCCAGGATCATCGCGAAGGCGGTCCCCCAGGAACCCGTTCCGAAGACGGCGCAGCGGGTCACTTGGTGTTCTCCTCGTCGTTCTTCTCCACAGCACTCGCGGCCCGGTCGCCCTTGGCGGCGGCCGCCTCGGCGCGGTCGCGGGAGGCCAGCCGCATGTCGTAGCGCTCGGCGGGCGCCTGCTCGCCGCGGATGCCGGCCAGCACCTCGGTGATCGCCGCCATGATGTCCTCGGTGGCGTCCCGGAGCACCTGGGCGGTCAGCTCCTGGCCCTGGTACCTGCTCAGGTCGACCGGGGGCCCGGCCGCGACCGTCACCTTGTGCCGGGGGAAGAGGTTGAACTTGCCCTTCCCCCCGCGCCCGTACGGCGGCACGATCTCGTGCGCGCCCCAGTGCGCGACGGGGATGACGGGTGCGCCCGTCATCAGCGCGACGCGGGCGGCGCCGCTCTTGCCGGTCATCGGCCAGAGATCCGGGTCACGGGTGAGAGTGCCCTCGGGGTAGAACTGCACGCACTCGCCCTGCTCGATCGCGGAGATCGCGGCGCGGAAGGCGTGCGCGGCGTCGGTCGAGTCCCGGAAGACCGGGATCTGGCCGGTCTTGCGCAGCATGAAGCCGATGAACGGCACGGAGAACAGCGAGGACTTGCCCAGTATCCGCGGCGGCCGCCCGCTGTTGTACTGCCAGTGCGCGTAGAAGACCGGGTCGATGATGGAGTTGTGGTTCACCACCGCCAGGAAGCCGCCCTGCTCCGGCAGATGCTCCCAGCCGTGCCAGTCGGGCTTCGCGAGGGCGGTCGTCACCGGCTTCACCAACACGGCCGCGAAGCGGTACCAGATCCCGTAGTCGGCGTTGCCGAACCTGGCGTTCGAGCGGCGGGCCACCCCAGCTCCTCCTCATCCGGTGCGGCACAGGGGGTGCCGCAGGTCAGTCAGTCTCGCCCGTGCCGTCACCGGCTGTCGAGCGACCGACCGGGAGGCCCGCCGTGCAAGTGATCAATCGCACGCCGGCCCCGCCGAGCCGATTGGCGAGGGCTCGGGCCCCGGCGCCACAATGGCGCCGATGACCGAGGACACCGTACGCCCCGCCGAGCCCGGCTCGCCCGCTCCGCGCGCCGGGTGGTCGCTGGTGCTGCCGCTGAAGCCGCTCGCCCTGGCCAAGAGCCGCCTGGGCCCGTACGCGGGGCTGCGGCGGCCCGAGCTGGCGCTGGCCTTCGCGCTGGACACCGTCACGGCCGTGCTGTCCTGCCCGCTGGTGGCCCGCGTCCTGGTGGTGACCCAGGACGGCGACGCGGCCGCGCAGTTGGCCCGGCTCGGCGCGGAGGTGGTCACGGACGAGCCCGGCGGCGGCCTCAACCCGGCACTGGCGCACGGCGCGGAGCGGGCGCGGCGGCTGGCCCCGCGCTCCCCCCTGGCGGCCCTCTCCGCCGACCTGCCCGCCCTGCGGCCCGCCGAGCTGGCCCGCGCCCTGACCGCCGCGTCGGCGGCCGGGCGGGCCTTCCTGGCCGACTCCCCCGGGCTCGGCACCACCCTGCTCGCCTGCTCCCCCGGGCACCGGCTGGGGCCGTCCTTCGGCGCCGGGTCACGGGCCCGGCACGCGGCGGGCGGCGCGTACGAGATCGACCGCGCGGACGTGCCGTCCGTCCGCCGCGACGTGGACACCGGCGACGACCTCGCCGAGGCCCTCCGCCTCGGGGTCGGCCCGCACACGGCCGCCGTGGCCGCCGCCCTGGTCTGACGGGGTATCCGGCGGGCGGCCGCCGCGCCGGGCCCGCTCGCTATGCTGCTGGGTATGCAGGCCACCGCGTACACATTCGACCCCGACACCCGCGCGGGCTCCGTGCTGCTCGACGACGGCACGCCCGTCCCGTTCGACGCTGCAGCCTTCGACGCGGGCGGCCTCCGCCTGCTGCGGGCCGGGCAGCGCGTCCGGATCCGCACCGAGGGCGAGGGCGACGCCCGCCGCATCGTCCTCGTCACCCTGGCGACCTTCCCCGACAGCTGAGGCGTCAGGCCGCCCCGTCCGTGACCCGGACGGTGTGGTGGCGGCCCGCCATGGCGAAACTGAGGGTGAGTTCGCCGTTGCGGTCGAGGAAGGCCTCGACGCGCTCCACGGCTCCGGGCCCGAAGAAGTACCGGTAGGCGTCGTACTGCGTCCACCCGAGCGGGAGGACCCGCAGGGCCTCCCAGAGGGCGGTCAGGGCGTCGGGGAGATGGCTGAAGGTGGCTGGGGCGGTGATGTCCTCGATGGAGACCGTGACCTGCCTGCCGGGCTTGGGGGTGCTCAAGGGTGCTTCTCCCGCTCCTCGTCGAACTCGGCCCAGACGCGCTGGGCCGTGTCGGTGTAGTGATGCCCGAAGCGATCCGCGTCGGCCAGTACGGTGAGCACTGCCAGTTGGGCATCGGCGCTCATCCCCGGGGGGAGGCTCAGCTCCACCAGGTAGCCCCCGCCGGGGCGGAGGCGGATGCGGGCCCGCGTGCCGGTGGCCCTGGCCAGCCGGTTCGCGACGTCAAACACCCTGGTGGTTCGCACGCAACGACTCTCCCCGCGAGCGGCCGATCACGGAACGTAAAGCTAAGTCATTAGATTCCACCTGATGCATTAGATTGTCAACGCTGAATCACCCGCCCTGCCCACCCGGCAGGGATCGTGCCTGCCGCCGGGAGAGCCAGATGCGCTCAAAAGAGCCTCCGTACCTGCGGATCGCCGACGTGCTGCGCCAGCGCATCGCCGACGGCGAGTGGCGGGTCGGCGAGAGACTGCCGTCCCGCGCCAAGCTCGGCGACGAGCTGGAGGTCGGGCCCAACGTGGTGCAGCGCGCGATGGAGCAGCTGATCACCGAGGGCCTGCTGTTCGGCGTCGCGGGCTCGGGCACCTTCGTCCAGACCCCGCCCGAGCGCCGCCGGATGGTCCGTTCGCGCCACCTCGGCCTGCTCAGCACCCCGCAGTTCCGGGCCGACTTCCGGGTCTCCGGTTCGTCCGGCAACTGGGTGACGGAGAGCGGCTCGGGCGTGCCGGCCCCGCCGGAGATCGCCGACCGGCTCGGAATCGCGCCGGGCGACCCGACGGTGCACACGTCGTACGAATTCCTGGTCGACGGCAAGCCCGTGCACCTCGCCTACAGCTGGGAGCCACAGGCCCTCACCGACCGCTCCCCGGTGGTGATGCCAGAGATGGGTCCGCTCGCCGGTCGGGGTGTGGTGGAGCGCATGGCGGCGATCGGAATCACGGTGGAGCGCGCGGTCGAGCGTCCGCGCCCGGCGCGGGCCGGTTCGGAGTACGCCCTGTTGCTCGGGATCGCGTCGAACGATCTGGTGACACTGATCGAACGGACGTATTTCGACGCGGACGGGCGCCCGGTGGAAACCGCCGACTTCGTCATTCCGGACTCCCGTTGGGAGATCCACTACGAACTCCCCGTCGAGCCGGTCCGACCTGCCGCCGACGCGCCGCCGACGCGCCCTGACGACGTGCCCTGACAACCCGCCCTGACGCGGACGCAAAAGAGCCGTGGCGGCTCGCACCTGGGGACTGGAGAAAGTCCCGGGATGCGAGCCGCCACGGCTCACGGCCGGTTGACCGGCCGTCGGCTGGAAGCCGTCGAGCAGGGGCCGATCGGCCCTTACTTGGCGGTCGACTTGCGCGCGGTGGTCTTGCGCGTGGCCGTCTTCTTCGCCGGTGCGGTCTTCTTGACCGCGGTGGCCTTCTTCGCGGGGGTCGCCTTCTTGGCGGCCGGGGCAGCGGCGGTGGTCTTCTTGACCGCCGTGGCCTTCTTCGCGGTGGTGGCCTTCTTGACCGCCGGGCTGGCAGCGGTGGTCTTCTTGACCGCCACCGCCTTCTTGACCGCCGTGGTCTTCTTCGCGGCGGTGGCGGTGGTCTTCTTGGCGACGGTCGTCTTCGCGGCCGTCTTCTTGGCGGCGGCCGGAGCCGCGGCAGCGGCAGCCGAGCGCTTGGTGGCAGCGCGCTTGACGGCAGCGGTGGTGCCGCTCTTGCCCGGGGTGAGCGAGCCCTTGGGGGCCTTCTTCACCGAGGGGCCCTCCTTCGGCAGCTTCTTGCTGCCGCTGACCAGGTCCTTGAAACCCTGGCCGGGACGGAAGCGAGGCACCGAGGTCTTCTTGACCTTGACCTTCTCGCCGGTCTGCGGGTTGCGGGCGAAGCGCGCGGAGCGCTCCACCTTCTCGAAGGTGCCGAAGCCGGTGACCGACACCCGGTCACCTGCCACAACGGCACGCACCATGGTGTCGAGCACTGCGTCGACGGCCTCTGCGGCAGCCTTGCGACCGCCCAGCTGCTCGGCCACCGCTTCGACAAGCTGAGCCTTGTTCACGTCTTCCCCTTCGGAAACGGGCGCCGGATGATTCCATCCGTTCATTTCGCACGTTAGGTATGTATCTGCGGACTTTCAATTACCAAACGCGCGAATCACCCTAGTGTCGCAATGGATTTGCGCGTCTGCGACCTCAGCGGACGGGCGGACGCCCCTCGTCGAGGTCTCGCACAAAGCGACTCAACCGCCGGGCCGCCTCCGGGAGATCACGCTTGGCGGTCTCCGTGACGATCAACAGTTGACGGGTGAGAGCGGTCTTTGCCTCTGCCGACACGTCCAGCGCGGATACGCGAGCGTGGGCCTGCTTCAACCGCTCTGCCACCAGCGCGTAACGCGCTGCGACTTCCGACTCGTCCGGCTCCTCGGCATGTGAGGCGTCGTCGTCCGGCCGATCGTCAATTCGACTCTCGGTAGTCCCGGCCGTCCCCTCCGACGACGCGGGTTCGCCGCCCGCGTACGGAGGTTCAAGGTGCCGGTG
The DNA here is from genome assembly GCF_052076145.1 of Kitasatospora sp. McL0602. Lineage (NCBI taxonomy): Bacteria > Bacillati > Actinomycetota > Actinomycetes > Kitasatosporales > Streptomycetaceae > Kitasatospora > Kitasatospora sp. McL0602. Next base: position 2,217,495 of record NZ_CP197246.1, read on the forward strand.
CATGCAACGATTGTGCCATCTGTGCGGAGTTGCGCTGCGCACGCCCCGGGTGCAGCACAAATCGAAGCGGGTATCCGGGCACCCGCCGACCGAACTCAGGCGCGAACTCAGGGTGATCTCCGGCCCGAACTCAAGCCCTGAACTCCCGTTGATCCGGTAGCAGGAACAGCCGGATGGCCCGCCCCCCCGAAGGGAGGCGGGCCATCCGGCGGTCCGTCAGAAAGTGGCTACTCAGGCCACCGGCTGGGTACGGGGCTTGAAGCTCGGGCGGGTCGCCTCGAATGCCGCGATGTCCGGCTCGTTCTGGAGCGTGATGCTGATGTCGTCGAGACCGTTCAGCAGCCGCCAACGGACGTTGTCGTCCAGCTCGAAGGAGGCCGTGATGCCTTCCGCGCGCACCTCGCGGGCCTCCAGGTCGACGGTGATCTCCGCCGTCGGGTCGGCCTCGGTCAGCGCCCACAGCTGCTCGACCGTCTCCTGCGGCAGCAGCACGGTCAGCAGGCCGTTCTTCAACGAGTTACCACGGAAGATGTCCGCGAAACGCGAGGAGATGACGGTCGCGAAACCGTAGTTCTGGAGCGCCCAGACCGCGTGCTCGCGCGAGGAGCCGGTGCCGAACTCCGGGCCCGTCACCAGGACGCTGGCGCCCGCGCGCTCGGGCTGGTTCAGGACGAAGGACTCGTCCTTGCGCCAGGCCTCGAACAGGCCGTCCTCGAACCCGGATCGGGTGACCTTCTTCAGCCAGTGGGCCGGGATGATCTGGTCGGTGTCGACATTGCTGCGGCGCAGCGGGACGGCCCGACCGGTGTGCGTGGTGAACTTCTCCATGGCTGCTCAGACCTCCACAGCGGCGTCGGCGGACAGGTCGGACGGGGAGGCCAGACGGCCCAGCACGGCGGTGGCGGCGGCGACCTGAGGGGACACCAGGTGGGTGCGGCCCCCCTTGCCCTGCCGGCCCTCGAAGTTGCGGTTCGAGGTGGAGGCGCAGCGCTCGCCCGGGGCCAGCTGGTCCGGGTTCATGCCCAGGCACATCGAGCAGCCCGCGTGCCGCCATTCGGCGCCCGCGGCGGTGAAGACCTTGTCCAGGCCCTCCTCGATCGCCTGCAGGGCGACCCGGACGGAGCCGGGGACGACCAGCATCCGCACGCCGTCGGCGACCTTGCGGCCCTCGACGATCGCGGCGGCGGCCCGCAGGTCCTCGATCCGCCCGTTGGTGCAGGAGCCGACGAAGACCGCGTCGACGGCGACCTCGCGCAGCGGCGTACCGGCCACCAGGCCCATGTACTTGAGCGCGTTCTCGGCGGCGATCCGCTCCTGCGGGTCGGCGAAGGAGGCCGGGTCCGGGACGGAGGCGCCGAGCGGCGCGCCCTGGCCGGGGTTGGTGCCCCAGGTGACGAACGGCGTCAGCTCGCTCGCGTCGATGAAGATCTCGTGGTCGAAGACGGCGTCCTCGTCGGTGCCGAGGGTCTCCCAGTACGCGACGGCGGCGTCCCAGTCCTCGCCCTGGGGGGCGTGCGGGCGGCCCTGCAGGTAGTCGAAGGTGGTCCGGTCCGGGGCGATCATGCCGGCGCGGGCGCCTGCCTCGATGGACATGTTGCAGACGGTCATCCGGGCCTCCATCGAGAGGCCGCGGATCGCCGAGCCGCGGTACTCCAGGACGTAGCCCTGGCCGCCGCCGGTGCCGATCTTCGCGATGATCGCCAGGATCAGGTCCTTGGCGGTGACGCCCTCGCCCAGCTCGCCCTCGACGGTGATGGCCATCGTCTTGAAAGGCGCCAGCGGCAGCGTCTGGGTCGCCAGCACGTGCTCGACCTGGCTGGTGCCGATGCCGAACGCCAGGGCGCCGAACGCGCCGTGGGTGGAGGTGTGAGAGTCGCCACAGACCACGGTGGTGCCGGGCTGGGTCAGGCCGAGCTGCGGGCCGACCACGTGCACGACGCCCTGCTCGACGTCGCCCAGCGAGTGGATGCGGACGCCGAACTCGGCGGCGTTCCTGCGGAGCGTCTCCAGCTGCACCCGGGAGACCGGGTCGGCGATGGGCTTGTCGATGTCGAGGGTGGGGGTGTTGTGGTCCTCGGTCGCGATCGTGAGATCGGTCCGGCGGACCGGTCGGCCCGCCAGCCGGAGGCCGTCGAACGCCTGCGGGCTGGTCACCTCGTGCAGCAGGTGCAGGTCGATGTAGAGCAGGTCGGGCTCGCCCTCGGCGCGCCGGACGACGTGGTCGTCCCAGACCTTCTCCGCCAGTGTCCGTCCCATCGGATTCCCTCCAGCCGGCCGCTCTGCCGGCCTTCTCGTGTGGTCGAGGCCCCGAGCGCCCGGGTTGAGGGCCGCTACGGGAAGCCTGCAACGCCGGATCGTGTCCATAATGTGGACACTGGTTGAGTGCCCCATCCTGGGTGTCTCCCGGGCTGCTTCATCCAGAGTGGCGCTTTTCCCGGAAGATTGAACTTGCGTCTCGCGGAATGAGACTGCAGTATCAGCGCATGGACAACTCTAGCGGCGTCGGCGTTCTCGACAAGGCCGCTCTGGTGCTGAGCGCACTGGAGTCGGGCCCCGCCACGTTGGCGGGGCTGGTCGCCGCCACCGGTCTGGCGCGGCCCACGGCCCACCGACTCGCCGTCGCACTCGAACACCACCGCCTGGTCACCAGGGACATGCAGGGCCGGTTCATCCTCGGCCCCCGACTCTCCGAGCTCTCCGCCGCAGCCGGCGAGGACAGGCTGCTCGCCACCGCGGGCCCCGTCCTGACCCATCTGCGCGATGTCACCGGCGAGAGCGCACAGCTCTACCGCCGGCAGGGCGAGATGCGCATCTGCGTCGCCGCCGCCGAGCGCCTCTCCGGCCTGCGGGACACCGTCCCGGTCGGCTCCACCCTGCCGATGAAGGCCGGCTCCGCCGCCCAGGTCCTGCTGGCCTGGGAGGAGCCCGAGCGCCTCCACCGGGGCCTCCAGGGCGCCCGCTTCACCGCCACCGCCCTGAGCGGCGTACGGCGCCGTGGCTGGGCCCAGTCGATCGGCGAGCGGGAGCCGGGCGTCGCGTCCGTCTCCGCGCCCGTCCGCGGCCCCTCCAACCGCGTGGTGGCCGCCGTCTCCGTCTCCGGCCCGATCGAGCGTCTGACCCGCCACCCGGGCCGGATGCACGCCCAGGCCATCATCGAGGCCGCCAACCGCCTCACCGAGGCCCTCCGCCGCGGCTGAGACCAAATCACCAGAAGGCCCGCCCCGGAATTCCGGGGCGGGCCGTCCTACGTTTCTGGCTTTTTCGCCGGGCTTCGCGGAGATTCGCCGGGAAATGCAAAAAGCCCCGGGGACCGGGGCTTCTACCTACTGGCTGGGGTACCAGGACTCGAACCTAGACTAAATGAACCAGAATCACTCGTGCTGCCAATTACACCATACCCCAACAAAGCACTGGGCCAGTGAGTCCGAGAACCCACCGGCCTTCGTGCCTTGGTACCCCCGACCGGATTCGAACCGGCGCTACTGCCGTGAGAGGGCAGCGTGCTAGGCCGCTACACAACGGGGGCAAACTTGGTGATCCTGAGCTTCGTCGCCTCCGGGGTTGCGAACACATCCGGATGGTGACAGTGGAAAGGATCTGGTACCCCCGACCGGATTCGAACCGGCGCTACTGCCGTGAGAGGGCAGCGTGCTAGGCCGCTACACAACGGGGGCTTGATCTTCTTCAGTTGTTGCGTACCCCCGACCGGATTCGAACCGGCGCTACTGCCGTGAGAGGGCAGCGTGCTAGGCCGCTACACAACGGGGGCTTGTACTGCTCAGTGGAACACTGTACTGCGCTGGGGTACCAGGACTCGAACCTAGACTAAATGAACCAGAATCACTCGTGCTGCCAATTACACCATACCCCACCAGAGTTCAACCCCTGCGGGCCTTGCTCGGTGCTTGCTCCGACCGGTCTGTGCTGACGAGGTTTCTGGTCCCTCGCCGTTCCCTCCCGGGCGGCGCAGAAAGAACATTACCCGACGCCGGGCCCCGCTCCAAAATCGATAAGCGCCGGGGCCTCCCCGGACGGCCGTCCGACCGCCCGGGGAGAGGCTCAGGAGGACGCCGGGACGAGCTCCAGAGCGGCCGTCAGGCGGCGCAGCGTCTCCTCGCGGCCGAGCAGCTCCATCGACTCGAACAGCGGCGGGGAGACCCGACGGCCGGTCACGGCGACCCGCAGCGGGGTGAAAGCGAACTTGGGCTTGATGCCCAGGCCGTCCACCAGGGCCTCGCGCAGCGCGGCCTGGATCGGCTCGGGGGTGAAGTCCGCGAGCTCGGTCAGGGCCGTGATGCTGGCCTCCAGCACCGGGCGGGAGTCGGCGCCCAGGGCCTTGGCCGCGTCGTCCGGGTCGACCTGGAAGTCGGCCGGGTCGACGAAGAGGAAGCCGGCCATCGCGACGATCTCGCTCAGCACGACCATCCGCTCCTGGGTGAGCGGCGCCACCTTGGCGAGCAGGTCGAGCTGCTCGGCCGTCGGCTCCGCCGGGAGCAGGCCGGGGGCCTGGAGGTACGGCACCAGGCGGCGGCAGAAGTCCTCCGGGCTCAGCGCGCGCAGGTGCTCGGCGTTGATCGCCTCGCACTTCTTCAGGTCGAAGCGGGCCGGGTTGGCGTTGACCTTCGAGATGTCGAAGGCGGCGACCAGCTCGGCCATCGAGAAGCGGTCCTGGTCCTCGGAGAGCGACCAGCCCAGCAGCGCAAGGTAGTTGAGCAGGCCCTCGGGGATAAAGCCGCGCTCGCGGTAGAGGTTGAGCGAGGCCTGCGGGTCACGCTTGGAGAGCTTCTTGTTGCCCTCGCCCATCACGTACGGCAGGTGGCCGAAGCGCGGGGTGGTGCCGTTGCCGACACCGATCTGCGCGAGCGCCGCGTAGAGGGCGACCTGACGCGGGGTGGAGGAGAGCAGGTCCTCGCCGCGCAGCACGTGGGTGATGCCCATCAGGGCGTCGTCCACCGGGTTGACCAGGGTGTAGAGCGGGGCGCCGTTGGCCCGGACGATGCCGTAGTCGGGCACGTCCTTGGGCTCGAAGCTGAGCTTCCCCCGGACGAGGTCGTCGAAGACGATCGTCTCGTCGGGCATCCGGAAGCGCAGGATCGGCTTGCGGCCCTCCTGCTCGTACACGGCGACCTGCTCGCCCGTCAGCTCGCGGCAGTGGCCGTCGTAGCCGGAGGGCTTGCCGGCGGCGCGAGCCGCCTCGCGGCGGGCGTCCAGCTCCTCGGTCGAGCAGTAGCAGTGGTACGCGTGACCGGCCTCGTGCAGCTTCGCCGCGACGTCGGCGTAGGTGCTCATCCGCTGCGACTGCCGGTACGGCTCGTGCGGGCCGCCGACCTCGGGGCCCTCGTCCCAGTCGAAGCCCAGCCAGCGCATGGCGTCGAGCAGCTGGTGGTACGAGTCCTCGGAGTCGCGGGCCGCGTCGGTGTCCTCGATCCGGAAGACGAGCTTGCCGCCGTGGTGGCGGGCGAAGGCCCAGTTGAAGAGGGCCGTCCGGACGAGGCCGACGTGCGGGTTGCCGGTCGGGGAGGGACAGAAGCGGACGCGGACCGTCGGGTCCAGGTCAGCAGAGGTGTTAACCACGCTTGATCACCTTGTTGGTGAGAGTGCCGATGCCTTCGATGGAGACGGCGACCTCGTCGCCGACGTTCAGGGGGCCGACACCCGCCGGGGTGCCGGTGAGGATGACGTCGCCCGGGAGCAGGGTCATCGCCTCGGAGATGTGCACGATCAGCTCGGCGATCGAACGGACCATCAGGGACGTCCGGCCGGCCTGCTTGAGCTCGCCGTTGAGCGTCGTGGTGATCGCCAGGTCGCTCGGGTCGAGCTCGGTCTCGATCCACGGGCCGAGCGGGCAGGAGGTGTCGAAGCCCTTGGCGCGGGCCCACTGGCCCTCGCGCTGCTGGATGTCGCGCGCGGTGACGTCGTTGGCGCAGGTGTAGCCGAAGATGATCTCGGGGACGCGCTCCAGCGGCACCTCGCGGCCCATCCGGCCGATGACCACGGCCAGCTCGCCCTCGAACGACACGTCCGAGGAGAACGGCGGGTACGCGATGGACTCGGTGGGGCCGATCACGGCGGTGGAGGGCTTGAAGAACGTCAGCGGGACGTCGGGGACCTCGTTGCCCAGCTCGGCCGCGTGGGCGGCGTAGTTGCGCCCGGCCGCGACGATCTTGTTGGGCAGGATCGGGGAGAGCAGGCGGATGTCCTGCATCCGGTAGCTCTCGCCGCTGAGCTGCAGCGAGACGATCGGGTGGCCCGCGAGCGCGTGCACCACCAGGGAGTCGGGCTGGGAGGGATCGCCCTCGACCACGCCGAAGGAGACGCTGCCGGCGGCAGGGCTCCCCTCTTTGACGGAGAACCTGGCAATGCGCACTTGGGGAGCCTCTCGGTCAGTGGGCTCCGGCCGCGCCGGGCCCTGCTCGAACGCCACCCAGGCTATCGCGTGGGCTGCTGCGTGCCGGTTCGAGCAAGGCCGAGCGGCCTCGGGCCGAGCGGTGCGCGTCAGTCCTGGGGGGTGCGGGGCGCCGGGGCGACCATCAGGATCGTCCGGCGCGGGTTCGCGGTGTTGCCGGGGAGCTGGGTGGCGTACTCGACGGGCTCCTGCGAGGCGAGGGCGCCCGGCAGCCGGCTGAAGTCCTCGATCGAGGCCAGCGTCGTACGCCGCGGGTTCGCCGTGGGGCGAGGAATGAGCGTCGACTGCGTGGCCTGCTGAGCCGGCTGGGACATGAGGAGTCACACCTTGGGGATCGGTGCCGATTCGGCCGAATCGACGGGAGTGTTCGGGGCTGTTCGGGGGCAGGCATGAAGAGGCTCCGCCCCGCGCCTGTGCACCGTACCTGCCAGATTAGGGATCTCTTTCCACAGGCGCCGTGATCAAGGCTATACATTCAGCTGTGATTTTGCTCACAAATTGGCTGAGAATTCGCCCATGTCGGGACATTTCACAGTGTCAGAAAACTCCGGCATATACCGCTTTCCGGACATTCAGGAAGGTCTGCGACTCTTCCGCACGCATGGTCCAGTTGGCATGTATCAGGCGAGTGTCCGAAAAGGGCCGTATTTCTGCGGGGCTACCGCACAGTCCGTAAGGTCATGCACGCGCTCGGTAGCCCAGGACACCGACGGGTAACGCCCCTTGTTGGACTTCTCCCGCTGTGCTGGAATGCCACGGAAAAACTCGACACCGCTCCATCCGCGTCAAGCGGGTAGGGGCGCCCGGTCCAGAGGTTGCGACGCCAGTGCAGGGACGTTTCAAGAGGGGCAGCGGCGCCGTGGGTGACCCGGAGTCGGTTAAGCCCGCGCCAGGCCCCCACCAGGCAACGCCGATCACGGGCCCCGGAGAGCAGGCACCCGGTGCCTCCGCCGAGCGGGACACCGTGGAGAACGCTGAGCAGCCCGAGAAGCGCAGCGGTCGCTCCCGCCTGCGCGGCACGCTGAACCGACGCCGGGCCACCGGTCTCAGCCGGTTCGCCATGAAGAACTGGCGGATTCGGACCCGTCTGATCGCGCTGCTGCTGCTCCCCGTGGTGGTCGCCCTCGTCCTCGGTGGGCTGCGCGTCCAGACCTCGCTGCAGAACTCCAAGCAGCTGGCCCAGATGACCGGGCTCGCCGACCTCGCCAAGAAGGCCACCGACCTGGCGGACGCGCTGCAGACCGAGCGCGACATCAGCGCCGGCCCGCTCACCCAGTCGAGCAACCAGCTCGACGACGTGGTGAACGCGCAGAAGAAGACCGACCAGTTCAGCAAGGCCTTCACCGCGAGCTCCGAGAACTTCGACGAGCTCGACCTCGCCGGTGGCAAGGCGCTGCTGCTGCAGGTCCGCAAGGACCTCAACCAGCTGGCCGACGCGCGTAGCAGCGCGTACAAGGCGCATGACAACATCCAGGCCACGATCACGAACTACGACGTGATCATCAAGGACCTGCTGGGTGTCTCGCAGGACATCGCGATCGCGTCGAACAGCACCGAGCTGGTCCGGATCACCCGCGCCCTCCAGCAGTTCTCGCTCGCCAAGGAGAACGCCTCGATGCAGCGCGCGCTGATCAGCGCCGCGCTCGCCCGGCTGCCCGCGCCCGACATGAACGACTCGGACGAGACCTTCGGTGTCCGGCTCGGCGTCTCCGAGGACAACGCGCTCCTCAACTTCAACGCCATCTACGGTGACGGCGAGGCCAAGGCGCTGCGCTCCCGGCTCAGCTACAGCCAGGTCATCACCGACGCCGACCGGTACTCCAAGACCGTGCTGGCGTCGAACGGCATCCACCAGGCCGAGCCCCGCAGCTACAAGGACTGGTACGACGCCGCCTCCGCGAAGATCAACGGCGAGCGGACGATCGAGACCAGCCTGCTGGAGACGCTCGACGGCAAGGCCGGCCAGCTGCAGTCCGACGCCGACACCGAGGCGCTGATCAACGGCGCGCTGATCGCCGTCGTGCTCATCGTCGCCATCGCCGGCGCCGCCCTGGTGGCCCGCTCGATGGTGCGCTCGCTGACGCGTCTGCAGACCGCCGCCGAGGACGTCGCCGAGCGGCGGCTGCCCGAGCTGGTCAAGACGCTCTCCGAGAGCGACCCGCACGACGTCGACGTCACCGTCGAACCCGTCGGCGTCGACTCGGCGGACGAGATCGGCCACGTGGCGCACGCCTTCGACATGGTGCACAGCGAGGCCGTCCGCCTCGCCGCCGAGCAGGCCCTGCTCCGAGGCAACATCAACGCGATGTTCACCAACCTCTCGCGCCGTAGCCAGGGCCTGATCCAGCGTCAGCTCTCGCTGATCTCCGAACTGGAGAGCCGCGAGGCCGACCCGGACCAGCTCGCCAACCTCTTCAAGCTCGACCACCTCGCGACCCGTATGCGCCGCAACGGCGAAAACCTCCTCGTCCTCGCCGGCGAGGACCCGGGCCGCCGGTGGACCCGCCCCGTCCCGCTGGTCGACGTGCTCCGTGCCGCCGCCTCCGAGGTGGAGCAGTACGAGCGCATCGAGCTGGCCTCGGTGCCGTCGACCGAGGTCGCCGGCCGCGTCGTCAACGACCTCGTCCACCTGCTGGCCGAGCTGCTGGAGAACGCGACCTCGTTCTCCAGCCCGCAGACCCGCGTCCGCGTCACCGGGCACGCGCTGCCCGACGGCCGGGTGCTGATCGAGATCCACGACACCGGCATCGGCCTCAGCCCCGACGACCTCGCGGACATCAACGAGCGGCTCGCCAACCCGCCGACGGTCGACGTCTCCGTCTCCCGCCGGATGGGCCTCTTCGTGGTCGGCCGCCTGTCGCTGCGACACGGCATCCGCATCCAGCTGCGCCCCAGCGACTCGGGCGGCACCACCGCGCTCGTCATGCTCCCGCTCGACGTCACCACCTCGGCCGAGCGCCGTGGTGCCGCTCGCCCCGGCCCCGCACAGGCCAAGCAGCAGCGTGGCGCCGGACCGACCCCGCGCCAGCAGGTGCGGGCCGGCAACGCCGAGCAGGCGCTGCCGCAGCGTGGCCAGCAGGGCGGCCCCGCCGGCGCCCTCGGCGGCGGCCCCCGTCCGCAGCTCGGCCAGGGCCAGGCCCCGCAGGGCGGCCGTGGCGGCCGTCCGACCGGTGCGCCGGGCGGCGGCCTGCCGACCCGCGAGGCCGGTCAGTCGCTGCGCGAGAACCCGGGCGGCCAGGCCAACCAGCCGATGCAGCCCGGCCAGCCCGCGCAGAACAGCCAGCCCACCCAGAACGGCCAGAACGGGCTGCCGCCCCGGCGGGTGCCCGGCGCCTCCGGCGCACCGGCCGGCCCCGGCGGCGGCCTGCCGCGCCGTGGCCGCCAGCAGCAGGGCCCGGGTCAGCAGGGCCCGGGTCAGCAGGGTCCGAGCCAGCAGGGCCCCGGCCAGCAGGGTCCGGGTCAGGGGCTGCCGACCCGCCCCGGCCAGGAGCGCCCGCAGCACAGCCGCGCCGAGCAGCCGCCCGCCGGTCCGCCCGGCCAGGCCCCGCAGGGCTTCGGCCAGCCGCAGCAGCGGCCGGGCCAGCAGATGCCCGGCCAGGGTCAGGGCCCCGGCCAGCGCCGTCCGGCCCGCAACCCGCAGGACGCGCCCGCCCAGCACCAGCCGTACGCCCAGGAGTTGCCGCAGGCCCAGCAGGGCCGGCCGGCGACCCCGCCCGCGGCGCCGGTCGAGAGCACCATGCCCTTCGCCCGCCCGCGTTTCGAGGCGAGCGAGATCGACCCCCGTGACCCGCTCGGTCTCGGTCTGGTCGAGCCGGTGCTGCCGGCCATGCCCAACCCGGGCGTCCAGCAGCCGCAGGCCCCGCAGCAGCAGATGCCCACCCGGCAGACGCCGCCGCAGCAGGCCCCGCAGCAGCCGATGGCACTGCCGACCGGCCCCGCCGAGGACAGCCAGTGGAGCCGTGGCGGCGCCGAGCGGGCCCAGGCCCGCCCGCAGCAGTCCGCCGCGGACGAGCAGGAGCGGGCCCGGTCGTACCAGCCGCAGCGTCCGGGCACCACGGCGCCGGGCTTCACCGAGCAGCCGCAGGGCCGCCCGGCACCCCAGCAGGCCCAGCAGCGTCCCGCCCAGCCGCAGCAGCCCGCGCAGGGCGAGCGCCCGCGTCCCGACGGCCAGGCGGCCGACGCTCCGTGGCGGCTGTCCGCCAACGACGAGCGCTGGCGCCGGGCCGAGCAGGTCCGTGAGCCCTCCACCAACGGGATCACGATGTCGGGTCTCCCCCGGCGTACGCCGCAGGCCAACCTGGTCTCCGGGACGGCCGAGGCCGCTCCGCTGACCGGTCCGCAGGTCTCCCGGGCACCTGAGGAGGTCCGGGGTCGGCTGACCAACCTGCGCCGTGGCATCCAGCAGGGTCGCCAGGCAGGCGCGGGAGCCGGTGGCAACACCGGTGCAGAAACGACGCAGCAGGCTGCCAGGGCCGACCAGCAGGGTCAGCCGCAGCAGCGCTTCGACGGCTTCGGCCGGCCCCGTGACAACGGCGGTTTCGGCCCAGATCACCAGGAGCGTTGAGTTGAGTCAGATGAGCCAGGCCGCACAGAACCTGAACTGGCTGATCACCAATTTCGTGGACAACACCCCCGGGGTGTCCCACACAGTGGTGGTCTCCGCCGACGGTCTTCTCTTGGCCATGTCCGAGGGCTTCCCCCGCGACCGCGCCGACCAGCTCGCCGCCGTCGCCTCCGGCCTCACCTCCCTGACCTCCGGCGCAAGCCGGATCTTCGAGGGCGGCGACGTCAACCAGACCGTCGTCGAAATGGAGCGCGGCTTCCTCTTCCTCATGGCCGTCAGCGACGGATCCTCCCTCGCCGTCCTCGCCGCCCCCGACTCCGACATCGGACTCGTCGGCTACGAAATGGCCCTCCTCGTCGACCGCGCAGGCGCCGTCCTCACCCCCGCACTTCGTGCAGAACTCCAGGGCAGCCTGCTCCACTGACCATCCGTCGGCTCCGGCCGACCCGTAAGCGCCGGGTGATCCCGTCCCACCCGGCGCCCCGTCTCCAGTCGCCCCCGGGCGGCTGAACCCGCCTCGGCTGGCACACCCCCAGCTGGAACCGGCTGCGAACGGCTGCAGCACAAGGAGGACCAATGACCCCGCCCCCGACACCCGCCGGCTCGTACGGCAACGGGTACGGCAGTGGCTACGGCGGCCAGCAGGCCGGTGGTGGCTACGGTGGCCAGCAGTCCGACGGCTACGAGCAGCAGCCGCTGGTCCGTCCGTACGCGATGACCGGTGGCCGGACGCGCCCGCGCTACCAGCTGGCGATCGAGGCGCTGATCTCCACCACGGGGACGGCGGACCGCACCGGCGGGCTGCTGCCGGAGCACCAGCGGATCGTCTCGCTCTGCCGGGAGGTCAAGTCCGTCGCCGAGATCTCGGCACTCGCCGGGGTGCCGCTCGGGGTCGCCCGCATTCTCGTCGCCGACCTTGCCGAGGCCGGTCTCGTCGCCATCCACCAGCCCGCTGCTGCGGGCGAGTCGGGCGGAACGCCTGACGTCACGCTGCTCGAAAGGGTCCTCAGTGGACTTCGCAAGCTCTAACGCGGCCGCCCCCAGCCGCGCCACCACCTCCGCGAAGATCGTCGTCGCAGGCGGCTTCGGCGTCGGCAAAACCACCCTCGTCGGCGCCGTCTCCGAGATCAACCCCCTGCGCACCGAAGCCGTCATGACGTCCGCTTCGGCAGGCATCGACGACCTCAGCCACGTCCAAGGCAAAACCACCACCACAGTCGCCATGGACTTCGGCCGCATCACCCTCGACGAAGACCTCATCCTCTACCTCTTCGGCACCCCCGGACAGGACCGCTTCTGGTTCATGTGGGACGACCTCGTCCGCGGCGCCATCGGCGCCGTCGTCCTCGTCGACACCCGCCGCCTCGCCGACTGCTTCCCCGCACTCGACTACTTCGAAAACTCAGGACTCCCCTTCGTCGTCGCCCTCAACGGCTTCGACGGACACCAACCCCACACCGCCGACGAAGTCCGCGAAGCACTCCAACTCGGCCCCGACACCCCCGTCATCGCCCTCGACGCCCGACGCCGGGACAGCGCCAAAAGCGCCCTCATCACCCTCGTCGAACACGCACTCCTCGCACGACTGCGCTGACTCGACGTGCCGCTCGTCACCCCGCCTCCTCGCCCGTCCGGGTGTGGAGGCGGGCGTGTCCGTGGAGGTTCGCGGACACGGGTAACAGTTCGGTAGGCATTTAAAGATCGAAAATAACCTAGCGTGACGGATCTTCAGCAGCTTGCACCATCGGGCAAGAATTTTGCCCGACCTGTTACTGAATGTCCTAATTATCCCCGTCGGATAGGGCAAGAACGGCTGTTTGTCCCCCATCCGCCCACGTGTTGAAATTCCAGCTACCCCGTCGTCTTCATAGGCAGTTCCACCCAGCAGCGGGCTGCGGCAAGCGGGGGACAGCCGCTGGATTGATCCATGGCCGCGAGTCGGCCGAGAGGTTGTTGTCGAGTGAGGCGTAAGCAGCCAGTCACCCCGCAGCGGCGCTCCGAGCCCCGCCAGAACGAGCCGGGCGGTAGCAGCCAAAGCCCCACCGGGTTCTCGGCGTTCAGCCCGGTCGAGGACCGGACTGCCGTGGCAGCGGCGCCGCAGGCCCCCACCGGGATGCCGGACGGCGCGGCCAAGCGCCCCGAGAACGGCGGCGCGAGCGCCGGCCGGTACGAGTTCCTGGCACCGCGCAACTGGCGCGTGCCGACCCGACTCGTCGCGATCCTGCTGATCCCGGTCGTCATCGGCCTGGTCTTCGGCGGTCTGCGCGTCAACTCGTCCATCGACGAGTTCAACACCGCCGACCACGCCGAGAAGACCGCCCAGCTGGCCCGCGCCGCCACCGAGCTCGCGGACGCGCTGGAGTCCGAGCGTGACCTCAGCGCGATACCGCTGCTCATCGGCCAGGACCCGCAGGGCACCGTCCCCAAGCTCCGCGCCAAGAGCGACGAGGCCCTCGCCGCGTACAAGACGGCCTTCAGCAAGGTCGCCGACGACGCGCAGCTCGCCCGCCGCAACGACGCCTTCATGCAGATGGCCGGCTCGCTGCCGCACCTGCGCGCCAGCGCGTACGGCCGTGAGCTGTTCGCCACCGCGACGCAGGCCGCGTACTCCCAGCTGATCGCGCCGCTGATGGCCTACGACAACTCGGTCGGCTTCGGTTCGACCTCCGTCACGAGCCGTGGCCGCGCCATCTACGCCATGTCGCTCGCGAAGGCCTCCGCCTCGACCCAGCGCTCGCTGATGCTCGGCCTGCTGGTCGGCATCTCGCAGGGCGCCACCACCCGGTACGAGAACGTCGACCTGATCGAGTCGCTGCTGGTTTCGGCCAAGCTGGAGCAGGTCTCGCTCAACGAGTTCAACACCGGCTCGACGGCCGCGGACATCGGCGTCTACGCCAACTCGCTCGTCACCGAGGCGCAGTCCGAGGCCCGTGCCCCGCTGCGGATGCCCGACGGCCACACCGTGCCGACCATGCAGGGCCTGATGAACATCGGCCTCGCCTACCAGCAGGCCGCCTCCGACGGCATGCGGGACGGCCCCGAGGTCGCCGCGGCCGCCTCCCGGAGCGCCCAGGAAGCGGGTCTGATCCCGCAGAACTGGCTGCAGGCCACCGCCAGCCACCTCAGCGCGCTGCGCACCACCGAGTCGACGCTGCTCGACCAGGTCGTCGCCGACGCCGCCGACATCAAGTCCAACGCCCAGACCGACGCGATCCTGAACTCGGCGATCGTGATCGCCGCGCTCGCACTGGCCGGTCTGCTCACCGGGTTCATCGCCCGCTCGATGATCCTCGGCATGCGCGTCCTCAACACCGCCGCGCTGGAGATCGCCAACCACCGTCTGCCCGACCTGGTCGAGAAGCTCTCCAAGACCGACCCGGAGCGCGTGGACACCCACGTCGAGCAGATCCCGCTCTGGGGCAAGGACGAGATCGGCGAGGTCGCCCGCGCCTTCGACCAGGTCCACCAGCAGGCGGTCTCGCTGGCCGCCGAGCAGGCCCTGCTCCGAGGCAACGTCAACGCGATCTTCACCAACCTCTCGCGCCGCAGCCAGGGCCTGATCCAGCGGCAGCTGGCGCTGATCACCGAGCTGGAGAACAACGAGGCCGACCCGGACCAGCTGGAGAGCCTCTTCAAGCTGGACCACCTCGCGACCCGTATGCGCCGCAACGGTGAGAACCTCCTCGTCCTCGCGGGCGAGGAGGGCGGCCGCCGCTGGAACACGCCCGTCCCGCTGGTCGACGTGCTGCGCGCCGCCGCCTCCGAGGTGGAGCAGTACGAGCGCGTCGAGCTGGCCGGCATCCCCGAGGCCGAGGTCGTCGGCGCCGCCGTGACCGACCTCGTCCACCTGCTCGCCGAGCTGCTGGAGAACGCCACCACGTTCTCCAGCCCGCAGACCCGGGTGCTGGTCAACGCCACCCGGCTGCCCGACGGCCGGGTGCTGGTCGAGATCCACGACAAGGGCATCGGCCTCACCGCCGAGGACTTCGCCGAGATCAACGAGAAGCTGGCCGAGCCGCCGACGGTGGACGTCACCGTCTCGCGCCGGATGGGCCTCTTCGTGGTCGGCCGCCTCTCGCAGCGGCACGACATCCGCGTCCAGCTGCGCCCCTCGGGCGAGTCGGCCGGTACGACCTCGCTCGTCATGCTCCCGCAGCACGTCACCGAGATGCGTGCCATGCCGGAGCCCGAGGAGCAGTTCACCGTCTCCCGGATCTTCGAGCAGGAGCCGCAGCAGGACTCCTGGGCGCCCGACGGCGGCCGCAGCGCCGCCGAGCTCGGCTTCGACGACCACCTCACCGGCACCGGTGGCGGTAGTGGCTTCAGCCCCGCGCTGGAGGCCATGCAGCGTGCCCAGCGGCTCGACCAGCACCGCCGCGCGGCGCTGGAGGCCGGTCCGGGCGCCGACACCGAGTTCACGTCCGGCTACCAGGCCGACGGCTTCGAGCCCGCAGCCGCCTACGAGCCGGCCGAGGAGCCCGTCGCCGCCGAGGAGCCCCCGGGCTATCAGGACCGGCAGAACGGCTACCAGGCACCCCAGCAGCAGCCGTACGGGCAGGACGCGTACCAGGGCGGCTACCGGCAGCCCCAGCAGCCGTACACCGACGAGTACGGCTACGCCGAGGACAGCGGCTACCAGGACCCGTACGGGCGCCCGCAGCCGCAGTCGGCGGACGCCTTCGGCTACCAGGACTCCTCCTACGCCCAGCAGGGCCACCAGGGCGGGTACCAGGAGTACGCGGACGACCAGTACACCGACAACCGGTACTCCTCCGACGGCCCGTACGCCGACAACCAGTACGCCGACAGCCAGTACCAGGGCAACCAGTACGGCGCCGACGAGCCGGCCGGGCACCCGTACCCGCCGGAGCTCCCGCCGGCACCGTCCTCGTCCGACACGCTCAGCTCGGGCCTGCCGCAGCGGCGCCCCGGCCAGCAGCTGGCCGGCGGGCGGACGGGCGACGGCTTCGGGGCGGGCCGGGCGACCGGCAGCCAGAGCGAGCAGACCGGCGAGACCCCGAACTGGTTCACCGGCGCCAAGGACACCTCCGAGACGGCCGAGCCGCAGAGCCACGAGGTGTCGGCGCTCGGCGGTTACGGCCCGACCGGCCCGACCGGCCAGAACAGTGCCCGCGAGTGGCAGTCGGCCAACGACGGCGACTGGCAGCGGGCCGAGCAGCTGCGCGAGCCCGCCGCCGGGGGCACCACCCCCTCCGGCCTGCCTCGCCGGGTGCCCAAGCAGAACCTCGTCGCGGGCAACGCGAAGCCCACGCCGCAGGAAGGCCCGCAGGTCTCCCGCAGCCCCGAGGAGGTCCGCGGCCGCCTGACCAACCTGCGTCGTGGCGTCGAGCAGGGCCGCAACGCGAGCGGCGACACCGGCTCCACCGGGAGCTTCCGGATCGACCCCGACCAGGGGCCGTCCGGCAACGGACAGCAGAACAGCACCGATCTCTTCGGCGGCTCGAACCACCAGGAGCGTTGAGTTGAGTCAGATGAGCCAGGCCGCACAGAACCTGAACTGGCTGATCACCAATTTCGTGGACAACACCCCCGGGGTGTCCCACACAGTGGTGGTCTCCGCCGACGGTCTTCTCTTGGCCATGTCCGAGGGCTTCCCCCGCGACCGCGCCGACCAGCTCGCCGCCGTCGCCTCCGGCCTCACCTCCCTGACCTCCGGCGCAAGCCGGATCTTCGAGGGCGGCGACGTCAACCAGACCGTCGTCGAAATGGAGCGCGGCTTCCTCTTCCTCATGGCCGTCAGCGACGGATCCTCCCTCGCCGTCCTCGCCGCCCCCGACTCCGACATCGGACTCGTCGGCTACGAAATGGCCCTCCTCGTCGACCGCGCAGGCGCCGTCCTCACCCCCGCACTTCGTGCAGAACTCCAGGGCAGCCTGCTCCACTGACGGTTCGTCGGATACCGTCCTGGTATTCGAAAGACCTCATTGCCCTTCCCGGGCCCGCTGATGCGGGCTCGGGATCGGCGTTGTACGGCTTTCGCACCACCGGCCCAGGCCTTCGGACCTGAGCTCGCACCGCACCGCCGCACCATGTGAGGAGAGGAACCGTGACCCCGCCCGACGACCGCAGCGGCCAGTACGGCGTTCCGTACCCTGGCACCGGCCATGACGCCTTCGGAGCCCCCGGCGTCGGCCACGGTCAGCAGTACGAGCAGCAGTACGGCCAGCAGTACGACTACGGCCAACAGCAGCACCAGCAGCAGCAGTTCAACCCGTTCACGGACCAGCAGTACGCTCCCTCCGCACCCGATCACCGGGTGTCGCGCGAGGGCTTCCCTGAACAGGTGCAGCGCTCGCAGCAGATGCAGTCCCAGCACGGCCGGCAGCAGCACGGCCAGCATCCTGGTCAGCACCCGGTCCAGTACCCCGGCCACGTCGAAGACCCCGGCTACGCCGAGGAGTACGACGACGAGGAGGAGTCCGGCCCGCTGATCCGCCCGTTCGCGATGACCGGTGGCCGGACCCGCCCGCGCTACGAACTCGCGCTGGAGGCCCTGGTCTCGGCGAACGTCGCCCCCGAGCGGCTCGCCACGATGCTGCCGGAGCACCAGCGGATCTGCACGCTGTGCACCGAGGTGAAGTCCGTCGCCGAGGTCTCGGCGCTGCTCAACATCCCGCTGGGGGTCGCCCGAATCCTGGTCGCCGACCTGGCCGAGGCCGGTCTCGTCGCCATCCACCAGCCCGCCGCCGGAGGCGAATCCGGCAACCAGCCCGACGTCACGCTGCTCGAAAGGGTCCTCAGTGGACTTCGCAAGCTCTAACGCGGCCGCCCCCAGCCGCGCCACCACCTCCGCGAAGATCGTCGTCGCAGGCGGCTTCGGCGTCGGCAAAACCACCCTCGTCGGCGCCGTCTCCGAGATCAACCCCCTGCGCACCGAAGCCGTCATGACGTCCGCTTCGGCAGGCATCGACGACCTCAGCCACGTCCAAGGCAAAACCACCACCACAGTCGCCATGGACTTCGGCCGCATCACCCTCGACGAAGACCTCATCCTCTACCTCTTCGGCACCCCCGGACAGGACCGCTTCTGGTTCATGTGGGACGACCTCGTCCGCGGCGCCATCGGCGCCGTCGTCCTCGTCGACACCCGCCGCCTCGCCGACTGCTTCCCCGCACTCGACTACTTCGA
This sequence comes from Kitasatospora sp. McL0602, assembly GCF_052076145.1. Lineage (NCBI taxonomy): Bacteria > Bacillati > Actinomycetota > Actinomycetes > Kitasatosporales > Streptomycetaceae > Kitasatospora > Kitasatospora sp. McL0602. The sequence continues at coordinate 2,235,615 of NZ_CP197246.1, forward strand.
AAACTCAGGACTCCCCTTCGTCGTCGCCCTCAACGGCTTCGACGGACACCAACCCCACACCGCCGACGAAGTCCGCGAAGCACTCCAACTCGGCCCCGACACCCCCGTCATCGCCCTCGACGCCCGACGCCGGGACAGCGCCAAAAGCGCCCTCATCACCCTCGTCGAACACGCACTCCTCGCACGACTGCGCTGACGCACTCGGCAAGCCGATAGGGGCGCGGGGAACTGCGCGAAATCGGAAGGTACTTCGCCGCACCTTCCGCTTCGCGCAGTTCCCCGCGCCCCTGTGGTCGGCCGTAGGCCTCAGCTGCCCGCGGGCTCGACGCCGGCCCGGAGCAGACCGTAGGTGTACGCGTCGTCGAGGGCGAGCCAGGACGCGGCGATGACGTTGTCGGCGACGCCGACGGTGGACCAGGTGGTGCTGCCGTCGGTGGACTCGATCAGGACGCGGGTCTTGGAGCTCGTGCCGTGCTCGCCCTCCAGGATGCGGACCTTGTAGTCGACCAGTTCGAGGCCGGCGAGCTGGGGGTAGATCCCCCCCAGCGCCGTCCGCAGCGCCTTGTCGAGGGCGTCGACCGGGCCGTTGCCCTCGCCGGTGGCGATCCGGCGCTCGCCCTCGGCCCAGAGCTTGACCGTCGCCTCGTTGCCCGCAAGTCCGCTCGGGCCCTGCTCGCTGATGGTCCGCCAGGACTCCAGCACGAAGAAGCGGTCCCGGCTGGCGCGGACCTCGTCCCGGAGCAGCAGCTCGAAGGAGGCGTCGGCGGCCTCGTAGGTGTAGCCGAGGTTCTCCTGCTCCTTGACCTTGGCGACGACCCGGCCGAGCAGGTCACGGTCGGCGGAGAGGTCGTAGCCGAGCTCCTTGCCCTTGAGCTCGATCGAGGCGCGGCCGGCCATGTCGGAGACCAGCATCCGCATGGTGTTGCCGACGAGTTCGGGGTCGATGTGCTGGTAGAGGTCCGGGTCGACCTTGATCGCGGAGGCGTGCAGCCCCGCCTTGTGGGCGAAGGCGGAGAAGCCCACGTACGGCTGGTGGGTGGAGGGCGCGAGGTTGACGACCTCGGCGACGGCGTGCGAGATCCGGGTCATCTCGGCGAGCCGGCCCTCGGGGAGGACGCGCCGGTCGTACTTGAGCTCCAGCGCGCCGACGACCGGGAAGAGGTTGGCGTTGCCGACCCGCTCGCCGTAGCCGTTGGCGGTGCACTGGACGTGGGTGGCGCCCGCGTCCACCGCCGCCAGCGAGTTGGCGACGGCGCAGCCGGTGTCGTCCTGGGCGTGGATGCCCAGCCGCGCGCCGGTCTTCGCCAGCACGTCGGCGACGATCTCGCGGACGCCGGCGGGCAGCATGCCGCCGTTGGTGTCGCAGAGGACGACGACGTCGGCCCCGGCCTGGTGGGCGGTGCGGACCACCGCGAGGGCGTACTCGCGGTTCGCGAGGTAGCCGTCGAAGAAGTGCTCGCAGTCGATGAACACCCGGCGGCCCTGGGCGCGGAGGTGCTCGACGCTGTCGCGGACCATCTCCAGGTTCTCGTCGAGGGTGGTGCGCAGGGCCAGCTCGACGTGCCGGTCGTGGGCCTTGGCGACCAGGGTGATGACGGGTGCGCCGGAGTTGACCAGGGCGGCGAGCTGCGGGTCCTCGGCGGCCTTGCCGCCCGCCCGGCGGGTGGCCCCGAAGGCCACCAGCTGCGCGTGCTTCAGGTCGAGTTCGGCGGCCGCGCGGGCAAAGAACTCGGTGTCGCGGGGGTTGGCGCCGGGCCAGCCGCCCTCGATGAAGCCGACGCCGAACTCGTCGAGGTGGCGGGCGATGGTCAGCTTGTCGGCGACGGTGAGGTTGATGCCCTCGCGCTGCGCACCGTCGCGCAGCGTGGTGTCGAACACGTGGAAGCTGTCGCCTGGTCGGCTGTTGACCTCGGTCATGGCCCTGGGTCTCCGTTTCGGGGAGTACTGCTGTTGCCGGGATTTCTCCGGCTCCACTGTCCAGCATCCCGCGCGCCTCCCGGTGTCCCTGAGCCCCCTCGTGAGGGGCTCCGGCCGGTCCGGGGAAACAAAAAAACCCCTCGCGGGTGCGAGAGGTCTGCGCGCGGGTCTGGACGCTGGTGATGCTCCGGACAGATTGGTCACTGCGGAGCGGTCACTGCGGACCGGCGCGCCTGCTGCTAATAATCAGCGAAAGCGAGGACACCCTCGGAGTCTCGCACACCATCCGCATCCCGGCCGGGGCGTCTCGCGATCCGAAACGCCTCAGGTCAGCCGGTCGGTGGAGAGCTCGAACCCGAACGGCGCGGGGAGCGGGAGCGGGTCACCGACGGGGACCCGGGTGGTGGTGAGGTAGTCACCGTGGCGGGGCTCGCTGTGCAGGACAACTTCGTCGCGCTGGCGGTCCACCAGGAGGTAGAGCGGGATCTCGGCGGAGGCGTAGCCCTTGCGCTTGGCCTCGCGATCCTTCTGCGCGCGGCCGGACGTGACCTCGACGACCATCACGACGCCGTTCGGGACCATCCAGGAGGGCTGGCCTTCGAATGCACCCTCCCGATAGAAGGTCAGGTCCGGGATGTAGCGGTCGGACGCCAGTGCGAGGCCCTTGGTGCCGGCCACGTGGATGTCGTCGCCACACAACCGCATGATCCTTTTGATGACCCAACCGATCGCACCCTCGTGGTCCCCGTCCGGCGGTGGAGTCACGACGATCTCTCCCTCGATGAGTTCCGCCTTGAACCCCTCAGGGGTGTCAAGGGCCAGGAAGGCTTCGAGGAGGTCGTCGCCCGACTCCTGCCGGGGCTCCGTGCAGTCGTGCGTCGCAGCACTCATTGGGCCGCCCTCCGATCCTCACCACTCAACGAGTCGATTGCTCCGAGGTTACTCAGCCGGGCGCCCCACAAGAAGCGCCCGGCCGGTGTGGGTCAGACGATCTTGTGGAGCCAGCCGTGGGTGTCGGGGTTCTGGCCGCCCTGGAGGGCGAGGAGGGCCTTGCGGAGCTCCATGGTGACCGGGCCGGGGGTGGCGTCGCCGACCGTCCAGTCGCCGCCCTTGGACTTGACGGAGCCGACGGGGGTGATGACGGCGGCGGTGCCGCAGGCGAAGACCTCGGTGAGGGTGCCGTCGGCGTTGCCCTGCTTCCACTCGTCGGTGGAGATGCGGCGCTCCTCGGTGGCGTAGCCCAGGTCGGCGGCCATGGTCAGCAGCGAGTCGCGGGTGATGCCGGGGAGCAGCGCGCCGGAGAGCTCGGGGGTGACGACCTTGGCGTCCTTGCCCTCGCCGAAGACGAAGTAGAGGTTCATGCCGCCCATCTCCTCGATCCACCGGTGCTCGGCGGCGTCGAGCCAGACGACCTGGTCGCAGCCCTTGGCGGCGGCCTCGGCCTGGGCGACGAGGGAGGCGGCGTAGTTGCCCGCGCACTTGGCGGCGCCGGTGCCGCCGGGGGCGGCGCGGACGTAGTCCTCGGAGAGCCAGACCGAGACGGGCTTGACGCCACCGGGGAAGTAGGCGCCGGCCGGGGAGGCGATGATCATGAAGAGGTACTCGTTCGCCGGGCGGACGCCCAGGCCGACCTCGGTGGCGAACATGAACGGGCGCAGGTAGAGGCTCTGCTCCGGCTCGCTCGGCACCCACGCCTGGTCGTGCTGGACGAGCAGCTCGACGGCCTCGACGAAGGTCTCGGTCGGCAGCTCGGGCATCGCCAGGCGGCGGGCGGAGGCCTGCAGCCGCGCGGCGTTGGCCGTCGGGCGGAAGGTCGCGATCGAGCCGTCGGCCTGGCGGTAGGCCTTGAGGCCCTCGAAGATCGCCTGGCCGTAGTGCAGCGTCATGTTGGCCGGGTCTATCTCCAGCGGCGCGTACGGCGTGAGCTGGGCGTCGTGCCAGCCGCGGCCCTCCGTCCAGCGGATGGTGACCATGTGGTCGGTGAAGACTCGGCCGAAACCGGGGTTCGCCAGCCGGGCCTGGCGCTCCGCGTCCGAGAGCGGCGTCGCGGAGGGCTTGAGGTCGAACGTGATGGGCGCCTGGGTGGGCGTACTCATGACTGTCTGTCCTTCACCGTGGGGTTGGTCCGGGCGCGGGCCAGTCGGTGAGAGAACACACGAAGGCACGGCCCACTGTCGATAGTCGCATCTCAAGGGCCGTGCCGAACAGCCGGAGGGCTGCCGTGTACGAGAGGTGTTGTCCCGGCCCCGTCAGCCGGATACTCGGGCGGCGAGCGCGTCGCCGACCTCGGTGGTGGAGCGGGTGCCGGTGCGGGCGGCGAGGTCGGCGGCGACGGCGGCCTCGACCCTGGCGGCCTCGGCGGTGAAGCCGAGGTGCTCCAGCAGCATGGCGACGGAGAGCACGGTGGCCGTCGGGTCGGCCTTGCCCTGGCCGGCGATGTCGGGCGCCGAGCCGTGCACGGGCTCGAACATCGACGGGAACTCGCCGGTCGGGTTGATGTTGCCGGAGGCGGCGAGGCCGATGCCGCCGGTGACGGCCGCGGCGAGGTCGGTGAGGATGTCGCCGAAGAGGTTGTCGGTGACGATCACGTCGAAGCGCTCGGGCTGGGTGACGAAGAAGATCGTCGCCGCGTCCACGTGCAGGTAGTCGGTGGTGACCTCGGGGAATTCCTGGCCGACCTCGGCGAAGATCCGCGCCCAGAGGTGGCCGGCGTGCACCAGCACGTTGTTCTTGTGGACGAGGGTGAGCTTCTTGCGCGGGCGGGCGGCGGCCCGGCGGTAGGCGTCGCGGACGACCCGCTCGATGCCGTACGCCGTGTTGAGGCTCACCTCGGTGGCGACCTCGTGCTCGGTGCCGGCGCGCAGCGTGCCGCCGTTGCCGACGTACGGGCCCTCGGTGCCCTCGCGGACGACCACGAAGTCGATCTGGGGGTTGCCCGCCAGCGGGCCCTGGACGCCGGGGAAGAGCTTGCCCGGACGCAGGTTGAGGTAGTGGTCGAAGGCGAACCTCAGCTTGAGCAGCAGGCCGCGCTCCAGGACGCCGGAGGGCACGCTCGGGTCGCCGATGGCGCCGAGCAGGATGGCGTCGTGGGTCTTCAGCTCGGCGAGCACGCCGTCCGGCAGGGTCTCGCCGGTGCGGTTGTAGAGGCGGGCGCCGAGGTCGTACTCGGTGGTCTCCACCTTGACGTCGGCGGGGAGGGCGGCGGCAAGCACCTTGAGGCCCTCGGCCACGACTTCCTGGCCGATGCCGTCACCGGGGATCACTGCGAGACGAAGGCTACGAGACATGTCTGGGACACTACTCCGCGTCCCATTGACTGACACCCGGTGTCCGCCATTCGGACATTCGGGGAACCGGGGAGGTTCGAGCGAAGCCGGACCATTCGGTAATATCGATCGGTATTCATGCTTTCTTCACGGGGGATCAAGAAAATGCGCGAACCGATCAGCAGACGCCGTGCGCTCTGGCTGACCGGCGGCCTGCTGGCGGCCCCGGCCGCCGGTTACGGCATCTGGGAGGCGACCCGGGAGACCCCCGGGGGGCGGACGGTCTTCGGACAGCCGACGGTGGTGGGGGCGGGGCTGGCGGGGGGCACGACCAGCTTCTCCTTCGTGCACGTCATCGCGCACCCGGACGACAACCTCTACTTCATGAACCCGGACCTCGACCAGGCCGTCGCCTCCGGCGCCGCCTGCGTGACGGTCTGCCTCACCGACGGCGAGTCCGACGGCCGCAACGTGCTGCACAGCGAGCGCGACCGCGTCCCCGCCGACCGCCCCGGCTACACCAGGGCCCGGATCAACGGGCTCGCCGCCTCGTACGGCGCGATGGCCACCGGCGACGAGAACAGCCCCTGGGACGTCGAGCTGGTCTCCTACCTGCCCGGCCTCCAGATCGAGCAGCACACGCTGCGCGCCGCCCCGCACATCCAGCTGCTCTTCCCCGCCCTGGTCGAGGCGCGGGCCGTCAGCCTGCCCCGGCCGGAGAGCCTGCGCGGTCTCTGGCTCGGCGAGACGGAGCGGCTCGCCACGCTGCCCCCGGCCCGCAGCAGGCTGCTGCCCGGCGCGTACAGCCGCGAGGAGCTCACCGCGACGCTCACCGCCGTGCTGGACCACTACCACCCGACCGTCGTCCGGACGCTCGACCCGAACCCGGAGCACTCGCTCCAGCCGCCGCCCCCCGGGCACCCCGGCGGGCCGGTCTCCCTCGACCACCAGGACCACACCTACTCGGCCTACTTCGCGCAGGCCGCGCTGGCCCGGCACTTCGCCGCCGGCAAGGGCCGGTCGACCTCGGTGGAGAGCTACCTCGGCTACGTCAACGCCGGGCTCCCGCACAACCTGGACGGCCCTGCCGTCGCCCGCAAGGCCAAGCTGCTCGACGTCTACGGCTGGACGGACGACCGCGACTGCGGCGATCCGGCGGGCTGCGGCGACCGCAAGGTCGGCGGCGGCGCCCTGCGCAACGGCTGGGCGCAGAGCACCCGCTACCGCGCCCCCGGCAGCGGCGAGTGGCTGGCCAGGCAGCCCGACGGCCGGCTGACCGCCTTCACCCTGCTCGGCGGCGCGGCGAGCTGCTGGACCGACACCGGCACCGGTTGGGGCACCCCGCGCCGGATCGACGGCGACGGCCTGGAGGGCCAGCTCCAGGCCGTGGTGCAGCCGGACGGCAAACTGCGGCTGTTCGGCGTCCGGACGGTGCTGGAGTACCAGGCCGCCAAGCACCGGCGCGAGATCGTCACCTGCGAGCAGCTCGGCGACGGCTTCGGCGAGTGGACCGCCCTCGGAACCCCGGACGGCGACGAACCGGCGAAGTCGATGGAGTCCGGGTACCCGACCGGGTTGCCGCTGGCCGACGGGACTGTGCAGGTCTTCGCCCGCGGCTGGTCCGGCTCGGTCGCCGTCCGCACCCTCGACGACGACTGGACGACCCTGCCGCTGCCGCCCGAGGCCGGGCCCGCCGTCCAGGACGGGCTGAGCGCCGTCGTCGACGCGGACGGGCTGACGCACGTCTTCGCCCCCGCCCGGACCGTCGTGCACTGGGCCTCGACCGAGCCCGGCGGCCCGCTCCGCCCGGCCCGGCCGACCGGCCTGCCGACGCCCGGCGGCCCGGTCAGCGCCCTGCTCACCGCGAGCGGCGCGCTGCGCCTGCACTACCGCGAGCCGAAGTCCGCCAAGGTGCTGACCGCCGAGCGCGCCGCCGGCTCGGAGGTCTGGAAGATCGTCGCCGAAACCACCCCACCGGGTGGTTTCGGCCGCGTCTCCGCCACCGAGGGCACCCTCGCCGTCCGCGACGGCGAGGGGCACGTCGGCCTCCACACCGGCAAGGCGTGGCAGCACGGCGGCCCACTGCTCGCCCACACCCCCACCGTCCGCACCGATGCCAAGGGCTGCGCAGTCGCCGTCGCCCTCGGCTGCGACGGCCTGCTGTACTCCGCCCGGCAGAACACCCCCGGCGGACCGTTCGGAGCATGGGCCGAGGTGGGCTGACCAGGCCCCACCTATGCTCAGATCCAGTGCCGCCGACCCACCAGGAGCCCCGCCCCGTGCGTAACACCGCCGCCCTCCGACGACGACTGACCGGCCCCGGGGCGGGGGCGTCGGGGCTGGCGGCCGTGCTCTCGATGGGCGCCTACTGCCTGGCACTGGCCATCCACGGGACGTACCCCTTCGGCTCCCGCTCGCGCGCGGTGAACGACCTGGGCAACCAGTTCGTCCCGTACCACGCGCACCTGTGGGACCTGATGCACGGGAACACGACGGGTGACCTGCTGTTCAACTGGAACAGCGGTTACGGCGCGCCCTTCCTCGCGGACTTCATGGCGTACCTGATGAACCCGTTCTCCTGGCTGGTCGGGCTCTTCCCGCGCGACGCCGTGAACTTCCCCGTCTTCCTGGTCACGCTGCTCAGCATCGGCCTCGGCTCCGCCGTGATGACGGTCTTCCTCGGCCGCCTGCACCGGGGCTCGCCCTGGCTGCGGGCGCTGCTCGCCGCCGGGTACGGGCTCTGCGCCTGGGTGCTCAACGACGGCTCGCCGGACCCGATGTGGATGTGGGGCCTGGTCTCCCTCCCGCTCGTCTCGCTCGCCTGCGACTGGTGCCTGCGGGAGAAGCACTGGGTGCTCGGCACGCTCGCCGTCGCCGTCGCCTGGGCGGGCAACTTCTACACCGGCGCGATGGCCACCATCGGCGCCGGGCTGGTGCTGCTGCTGCGCCTGCTGCTGGCCCGCACCGCCGTCCGGGAGCGGCTGCGGGTGCTCGGGCGGGCGGCGAGCATGGTCACCGTCGGGGTGCTGCTCACCGCGCCCGTCATCCTCGTCAGCCTCAAGGCCAGCAAGGCCTCCCAGCCCGCGCCCGTCGCCCACTACGACGGCCCGCCCGGCCTCACCGACTACCTCGCCCAGCTGCTGCCCGGCGGCCGCTCGGACCACTCGATGCCGAACATCTTCGTCGGCGTGCTCGGCCTGCTGCTCGTCGCCTCGCTGCCCTTCAACCGCAAGGTCCGGGCCCGCGAGCGGATCGGCTGGTACGTGCTGCTGGTGCTCGTCGCACTCAGCTTCGTCTGGACGCCGACCATCCTGCTCTGGCACGGCCTGGCCATCCCGAACGGCAGCCCCTACCGCGCCGCCTTCGTGCTCAGCGGGCTGCTCACGATGGCCGCCTGGGTCTCGCTCTCCCGCCGCCCCGACCCGCTCGCGCTGCTCGGCGGCGCCGGGCTGACCGCCCTGGTGCTGGTGCTCGGCAGCGGCCACAGCTCCGTCCGCTCCTCCACGTACGTGCTGGTGATCGCCGGGGGCGCGCTGGCCGTCGGCGCGCTCTGGGCGCTCCAGCACCGGCGGGGCGACCGGCGGGTGCGGCGGGCCGTCGGCGTGGCGCTGACGCTCGGGGTGCTGGCCGGGTCGACGTACTCCGCCTACTGGGCGACGGTGATCCGCGACCGGCTGGACTTCTTCAAGCCCCGGGAGACGATCAGCGACCGGTCGCTGGCCGCGTACGACCTGATCCAGCAGGCCGACGACTGGCCGGCGAAGCGGACCGACCCGGGCCCGCACGAGTTCGCCAGCAACGACCCGCTGCTGCTCGGCGGCGAGGGCGGCGCGTACTACAGCAGCTACCTGCCGAAGGTCACCGCGCAGCTGCTGCACGACATCGGCGCGGGCTGGTACATCGAGGGGCGGCACACCCTGAGCCCCGCCGACCCGGTCGGCAAGGCGCTCTTCGGCGTCACCACCTACCTGGACAGCAGCTCGGCGCCGGAGGGCTTCACCGCCAAGCACGCCGCCGCCGCACCGCTGGTCACCGTGCACCCGAGCACCGGCAAGCCCGACACCTCCTCGGTCTGGACCCGGCAGGAGTCGCTGCTCGGCAGCAAGGTCTACGAAGTCCCGGCGCTGGCCCCGACCGCCGGGCCCGCCCCCACCCTGCACGGCAGCAGCGGCTGGTCGATCCCCGCCACCCCCAAGGGCGGCACCTGGACGACCTTCGGCGGCTCCTGCGCCCCCGGCAGCACCGCGTACTTCTACGGGCCGTGGTTCAACGGCACCGTGCTCGGCCTGGGCGCGAAGTTCACCAGCTACGGCAAGCAGCCGATGACGGCGATGCCGATCCGGGAGCTGGGCACCGTGCCCGCCGACGGCAAGGTGCAGGTCGCCCTCCAGGCGGGGGCGGCGGCGCAGGTCCCGGCGGAGCCGGTCGGGTGCCTCGCCCCCGGCGCGCTCGCCACCGCCCTCGGCGGGCTGACGGGCGCGACCTCGGTCGACAGCAGCGGGCACGGGATCAGCGGCACGCTGCCCGCCGGGTCGCGCGGCACGGCACTGCTGTCGGTGCCCGCCGCGCAGGGCTGGGAGTGCTCGGTGGACGGCGGCGCCTGGGCGGCTCCGCAGTCGGTGCTCGGCATGATCGGACTGCCGCTGGGCGGCGGCGCCTCGCGCTTCTCCTGCACCTACCGGACCCCCGGGCTGACCCCGGGGCTGGCCGTCGGCGGCGCGGCGGCGGCCGCGCTGGTGGGTGTCGCGTTGGTCACCCGGCTCCGGCGCGGCGCGCGGGGGCGCTGAGCCCAAGGAGCGCACGCAATCGGCCGACCCCAGGGGCGCGAGGAACTGCGCGAGGCGGTAGGTGCGGCGCCGTCTCTCCCGTTTCGCGCAGTTCCCCGCGCCCCTGGGGTCGACGCCCCAGTGCGTGAGCACCGGTACGATCGTGGGGATAAGTGGTGATACGTGGTAGAGCGACCAGGAGCCTTCTGCGTCCCCGACCGGAGGTGAACTGGTGCTCCTTTCCATCGTTGTGCCCTGTTACGACGAGGAGGCCGTGATCGGCCTCTTCGACGCGGAGATCCGCCAGAACCTCGACGGGCTGCCGCTCGACTACGAGCTCTGCTACGTCGACGACGGCAGCAGTGACGGCACGCTGGAGCAGCTGCGGGAGCTCGCGGCCAAGCACCCCGGCAACACCCGGTACGTCTCCTTCAGCCGGAACTTCGGCAAGGAGGCCGGCATGCTGGCCGGGCTGCGGGAGGCGACCGGCGACGCCGTGGTGCTGATGGACGCGGATCTGCAGCACCCGCCGGAGCTGGTCGAGCGGATGCTGGAGCTCTACGACCGGGGGCACGACCAGGTCATCGCCCGGCGGAGCCGGGAGGGCGACAAGGCGGTGCGCAGCGCCGTCAGCAGGCTCTACTACCGGCTGGTCAACAAGTGGGTGGACGTCGAGCTGAAGGACGGCGTCGGTGACTTCCGGCTGCTGTCCCGCCGTGCGGTGGACGCGCTGCTCTCGCTCCCCGAGTACAACCGCTTCTCGAAGGGGCTGTTCTCCTGGATCGGCTTCGACACCGTCACCTTCGACTACCAGAACGCCGCCCGTGGCGCCGGGGAGACGAAGTGGCGTTTCGGCGCCCTGCTGAACTACGGCATGGACGGGCTGATCTCGTTCAACAACCGCCCGCTGCGGATCGCCATCTACCTCGGGCTGGCGCTGGTCGGCGTCGCCGCGCTGTACGCGGCCTGGATCACCGGGGTGGCGCTGGTGGACGGCATCGACTCCCCCGGGTACGTGACGCTGATCGTCGCGATCGTGGGGCTGGGCGGTCTCCAGATGGTGATGCTCGGGCTGATCGGCGAGTACATCGGCCGGATCTACTACGAGACCAAACGGCGGCCGCACTTCCTGGTCAAGGAGACCAACACCCCCCGTGCTACCTTCCGCTCGGAAGGCTACCGAGGCGCCGAGGAGACACGTTGAAGCCCCAGTTCTGGCAGCTCGTCAGGTTCGGGCTGGTCGGGGTGGTGAACACCGCGACCTTCTACGTGCTGTACCTGATACTCCACCCGTACCTGGCGTACTTCGCGGCGTTCACCATCGCGTTCCTGCTGAGCATGGTCGGGTCGTTCTTCATGAACACCTACTTCACGTACCGGACCAGGCCGACGTGGAAGAAGTTCCTGCTCTTCCCGATCCCGAACATCACCAACTACGCGGTGCAGAGCGGCGGCGTGATCGCGCTCGTCCAGTGGCTGCACGTGAACGACAAGATCGCGCCGCTGGTCGCCTCGGTGATCGCCATCCCGATCACCTTCGTGCTCTCCAAGCTGGTGCTGACCGGCCGAGCCGGCTCAGCGCAGGGTGACGAGCTCGGCACGGCGCCCGTCCGGGCCCAGATGGTGGATCAGTAGCAGCTTGCCGGTGTCGCCTTCGGCCCGGCGGACCTCCAGGACGGTGCCGGGCTGGGCGGGGGTGAGCACGGCCGCCGGGCCGCCGACGCCGCTGCGGACATCGAGCGCCGGGTGCAGCACGTCGAAGGCCAGGGTGGGGCGTTCGCCCTCCAGGCCGATCCGGCCGAGTGCCTCCTTCGCGCTGGGCAGGCCCGGCTGGGCGTAGCCCGTCCAGAGCGCGTAGTGGATGAGGGCGGTGCTCTGGCGCAGGCCCGGCAGCGCGGCGAGGCGGACGGGGAGGACCACGACGTCGCTGTCGAGCAGCCCGGTGTCGGTGTCGCCCCAGCGGGCGTTGAGGGGCTGGACGTCGAGCTCCTCGCCGGTGCGGGCGTCCAGCGTGCGGGCGACCAGGACGTCGCTGTTGGTCAGCCGGTCGGCGGAGACGACGACGTCGGTGACGCCGTCCCCGTCGGTGTCGAGCGAGGCCCGGACGGCGAAGCTGCCGACGGGGGTGGCGGCGGGGGCGTAGAGCGCGGCGGCCAGGTAGAGGGTGCCCTGGTCGAGCGGGTCACCGCCGACCGCCGGGGCGTCGCTGGCGGCGCCGGCCCAGCGGAGGTTGCCCGCGCGGTCACCGGGCCGGGTGACGCACAGGGCGTCGTCCTTCGGGTCACCGTCCCGCTGGCCGACCGGGCAGTCCGGCCAGCGGGCGGCCTCGCCGCCCAGGGCGAAGGCGCTGACCAGGCCGCCGACCGGGCCGGGGGCGCCGGTGCCGGTGAGGGTCAGCAGGGTGCTCGTCCGGGTGGCGCGGGCCTGCGGGCCCGCCGTCAGCTCGGAGGCCGGGCGCGGGGCGGCGAAGACCGGGACGCGCAGCACGGGCACGTCCGCCGTCACCGGGGTGAGCACCAGCCGGCCGGAGAGCTCGGACCGGTAGCTGCGGGCCCGGCCCGCCTGGAGCAGGTCGATCGTCGGGTCCGCCGCGCGGCCGACCCGGCCGGGGGCGACGAGGGTGACGACCACCCGGGCGGTGCCGCCCGCCGGGACGGTGACCCGGGCCGGGCTCATCCGGTAGCCGACGCCGGGCGTCTCGGTCGACGACTGGTAGCCGGTGGTGTAGTCGAGCGGGCGGTCGGCGTAGTTGCGCAGCTCGACCTCCCGGCTCAGCTCGGTCGGGCCGCTGACCGGGACGGGGCCGAAGGAGACGCCGACGGCGCCGTCGACCGCGCCGGGGCCGGCCGCGTAGGCGAGCACCGGGGTGCGGACCGCCGCGTCGACCTGGGCCCGACCGGCCCCGGCGCGCTCGGGGCCGTAGACCGGCCCGGTGCGGCCGTCGCCGAGCCAGGTGTCGGCCGCCGTGTCCATCAGGGCGGCCTTGACCTCGGCGGGCGTCCACTGCGGGTGGGCGGCGCGCACGAGGGCGACCAGGCCGGTGACGTGCGGGGTGGCCATCGAGGTGCCGTCCTCGCGCATGCCGCCGCTGCCGGTGCCGACCCTGGCCGACCAGATGGTCTCGCCGGGGGCCGCGAGATCCGGCTTGACGATGCCGGGGACGCCGATGCCGCGCGAGGTGAAGCCGGCCAGGGTGTCGACGCGTTGCGGCTGGTCCTGCGGCACCGCGCCGTGCAGGGTGTTCTTCGGGAAAGCCAGCTGGACCTGCACCGGCCCGGCGGCGGCCGCCGTGGTCAGCCGCTCGCCGTCGGCCCTGGCGAGGATCGCGGCAGGGATGCGGTCGTCGCCGGCGATCTCGCCGAGGTGGTCGCCGTCGGCGGCGTAGAGCACCCCCACCGCGCCCGCGTCGGCGGCGTGGTCGGCCCGGGAGCCGGAGCCGCAGGCCCGGTCCGGGTCCTTGGTACTCCAGGAGAGCACCGCGACCTTGCCCTTGAGGCGCTGGGCGTCCGCCCCGGAGAACGCCCTGCAGCCGTCCGACTGGTCGGCGGGCAGGGCGAGTTCGCCGCTGACGTCCTTGCTCCCCCAGCCCTGGTACTTGGCGCTCCAGTGCGCGGGGACGAGACCGGCCAGGGCGGCCGGGGCGAGCACCCGGATGCCGTCGGCGTCGCCGTGCGCGTCGACGGAGGCGGCGACGGCGAGGGCGCGCGGGGAGGTGCCGGGGCTGCCGCCGATGCCGTAGAGGTCGCCCTCGTTCCCGGCGGCGGCGACCACCACGGTGCCGAGCTCGGCGAGGTGGTCTGCCGTCACCGCGTCGGCGTCGTCCGGGCTGCCGAAGCGGCTGCCGAGCGAGAGGTTGACGACGTCCAGGTGGTCGGAGGGGTCGCCGTCGCCGTCCGGGTCGGCGGCGAGGTCGAGCGCCTGGCCGAGCTGGTCGGTGGAGCCGTCGCAGCCGAAGACCCGGATCGCGTACAGCTGGGCGCCGGGGGCCGCGCCGGGGCCGACCTTGAACCCGGCCGGGTCGAGCCCGGGGCGGTACGGGCCGGGGTACGGCTTGCCCGCGCTGGTGACGCCGAACCCGGCTGCGGTGCCAGCGACGTGCGTGCCGTGACCGTTGAGGGCGCAGTCGATCGGGTTGGCGTCCGGGTGCGGTACCGGCTGGTAGTGCGCGGAGGACGGGTCCGGGTTGTAGTCGTCACCGACGAGGTCCTTGCCGCCGATCACCTTGGCGTTCGGGAAGAGGGCCGCCGGGGCCGGCTTGGCGCCGTCGACGGAGCGGAAGGCCTCCTCGGTGCCAGGGCCGCCGAAGTCGGCGTGGGTGTAGTCGATGCCGGAGTCGATGATGCCGATCCGGGTCTTCTCGCCGGTGTTCCCGGGCAGACCGGCCCAGACCTCGGGGGCACCGGTGAGCGGCACGGAGTACGAGTTGCCGCGCTGCTTGCGGCTGATCGGGTGCACGGCGCGGACCCCGGGCAGGGTGCGCAGGGCGGGCAGCCGGTCGGCGGGGGCGGTGACGGCGAGGCCGGTGAGCAGGGTGCGGGTGCGGTAGAGCTCCTGGGCGTCCGGCACCGCCCGGCGGACGGCCCCGGCGAGGCGGTCCAGCGCCTGGTCGGCCCGGCCGCGCTGCTCGGCGCCGGCTCGGGCGGCCGCGCGGTGCACGGCCTCCGGGGTGCGCTGGGCCCGGCGGGCGTCGGTGCCGGCCCGCTGCCAGGCGGGGGCGGCGGCCTCGGTGTCGAGTTCGAGCAGCACGCTCTGCTGCTCGCCCCGCTGCGCGGGCGGCAGTCGGTCCGGCTCGGCGGCCGCGCCGGTGGGTGGTGCGGCGGCGAGCAGGGCGGAGCCGGCGAGCAGCGCGAGGCCGATCCCGATGCTGGTCAGCCTGCGGGCCCGGGGCCGGGCGTGGTTGCGCACTGGTCTGCCTCCCCCGGCTGGGGTCGACAGGTCCCCGCTCCGGAGCCCCCAAGCTAGGTTCGGCGGCGGGCGGCTCGCCAGCGCCTTCGCTCGTCCGGGGAGAGGTTGCACTCCTGTGGGTGACATGGCGTCAGGCGTTCGGCGTACGGGCGGTTCTGGAAGTGGGTGTGCCAGGGGCGCGGGGCGGACTGCCCCGCGCCCCCGGCGGTGCTGCTACTGGCCGGGCAGGCTGATCGACTGCGAGTGGCGGAAGATGTTCCGCGGGTCGTACTTGGCCTTGATCGACTGGAGACGCGGGTAGGCGTCCTTGTAGTAGAGGTTCTGCCAGGCGACGCCGGACTTGTTCACCGTCGGGTCGATGATGTCGCTGTCCGGGTAGTTGATGTAGCAGCCGTCCGTCTGCGCGTTCGGGACGGGGTAGCCACCGGCCGTGGCGAAGACCCCGCCGTAGATGTCGCGCAGCCAGGCAACGTTGGTCGCGTCGTCGGCCGGGCTGGACCACTGGGTGGCGAACAGCGCCTTGAAGACGGAGTCACGCTGCGCCGAGGCGGTGTCGGCGGCCCCCACGGTGTTGACCTTCGAGCCGTAGCCGAAGAGCATCACGTTCGCGACCGGGTTGGTGAAGTCGGTGCGGGTGAGCTGCTGGAACAGCGTGTTGATCTGGTCGTCGGTGAAGCCCTTGCGCATGTACGCGGACTTGTTCGCCGAGCGCAGCGTCGGGTTGGTCAGCGACGGGTTGTTGGTGCCGAGCAGGCGGACGGAGGTCAGCCAGGGCAGCTGCTTCGGGGTGAAGAAGGCGGGCAGCGGGCCGTGCTCGCCGACCGGGGCGGTCAGCGGCTGGGTCTGCACGCCGGTGGTGTTGGTGATCGTCCAGAGGTAGTCGGAGACCAGCTGGGCGGCGTTCGGCACCGAGGCGTCGATCTGGGTGATGATGCCGATGTTGCCGTTCGACTTGTGGTTCATCACCAGCAGGCTGGTGAGCGCCGAACTCGGGGAGCTGGTGGTGCTGTTCTGCTCGTGCCAGGTGCCGTAGGCGCGGACCAGGTTGCCGAAGCTGGTCTGGTCGAAGCCGGACCACGGCAGCATGACGGCGCTGAGCAGGACGTTCTTCGGCGGGTTCATCAGCTGCTGCTGGGGGTTGCTGCCGGTGGCGCCCGGCGAGCGGAACCAGTACTTCGTCACGACACCGAAGTTGCCGCCGCCGGCGCCGGTGTGGGCCCAGTAGAGGTCGCGGTTCGGGTCGGTGGTCTCACGGGTCGCGACGATGCGCTTGACGCAGCCGGTGGAGTCCACCGTGACGACCTCGACGGCGTACAGGTGGTCGACGGTGAGGCCGTACTGCCGGGAGAGCAGACCGAACCCGCCGCCGGCGACGTGGCCGCCGACGCCGACCGAGTAGCACAGGCCGCCGGGCAGGGCGACGCCCCAGCCCTTGTAGAGGCTCTGGTAGACGTTGAGCAGGGTCGAACCGCCCTCGACGGCGAAGGCGTTGTAGGTCGGGTCGAAGTAGACGGCGTTCATCTGCGTCATGTCGATGACGCGCTGGACGGCCGGGTTGTAGACGAAGTCGGCGTAGCAGTGGCCGCCGCCACGCACGGATATCCGCTTGTTGTAGTTCACCGCGTCCTGGACGGCGGCGATGACCTGGTTGACGGTGTGCACCACCGTGACCGACTCGGGGGTGCCGACCCACCGGGTGTTGTGGCCGACGGTGACCTCCTGGTAGCGCGCGTCGGCGGGCAGGACGGTGACGGCCGGCTGGCTCGACTGGCTGGCCGTGCTGGTCGTCGTGGTGCTGGTGGAGTCCACCGAGGTGGTGTCCGCGGACGCCACGTCGGCGCCGAGGCCGACCTCGACGACCGTCGCGCCTGCGACCGCCGCCGCCCCTGCCAGGACGGTACGCCTGTTCATCATGCCCATGAGGTCTTCGACCCTCTCTAGAAAATTGGAGGGGCGGATCTCCGGCCGAGTCGTCGCTCGCCGGGCCGCCATGCACTCCGCCCCCGTGACAGACCTGCTGCCCGACAGCCGCTGGGTGACAGAAAAAGCCGGAACGGCCCTCACCCGGGCCTCGGATTGTGCGGGAGGTCTGCCTGAGATCTGAATTCTTCTCAGAAGCGGCACCCGGAGGGGAAGTTCATCCTCCGGTG
Source organism: Kitasatospora sp. McL0602 (assembly GCF_052076145.1). Classification (NCBI taxonomy): domain Bacteria; kingdom Bacillati; phylum Actinomycetota; class Actinomycetes; order Kitasatosporales; family Streptomycetaceae; genus Kitasatospora; species Kitasatospora sp. McL0602. Next base: position 2,252,619 of record NZ_CP197246.1, read on the forward strand.
GACCGCTCTCCCCCGCTCGGCGAGATCGAACAACAACTCGAGAGGTTTTGTCAACAGCTCACCGGACAGACTGTCAGACGGCCGGAACTCGCTCTCCGACCTGACAGTACCTCCGAAACCCGCATCCGCTTCCGGTATTTCCGCAGTACGGTTCACCGGGAGTTCACCGGGAACGGACGGAAAGGTACGACGGGGAAGAAGAACCGATCCGAATGGCCCGCATCTTTCGGTGCGGGTGCCGGCCGCTTCTCCACTTTGGGAGGGGCCGACCCATCCCACGGGGTACCGGTCCGTCAATTCTTCCTCCCTAGGCCGATGACATCCAGGGCCGGGCAGCCGAGAGTCGTTTGTGTACCTGACGGTCCGACGGCCCACTGCCCTGGGAGAACACAGAGTCATGCAGCCCTTCTACGAACTCAGCGACACCGAGCGTGACGAGCTCGGCACCGTACTGGCCCGGGTCGAGGAGAAGCCGTACGGGGACTACCCCGCCTTCTCCCGCGGCGTCGCGGCCCTGGTCGAGCGTGGCGAGGTGCCCGAGTTCTTCACCAAGGTCACCGGCGAGATCCGCGCCGAGCGCGAGAGCGGCGTCTCCGACGCGCACGTGCTGCGCAACTGCCCGATGGACCCCGAGATCCCCGTGCTGAACCACGACGACCCGCTGGCGGACAAGTACGCGAAGAAGAAGACCTTCGTCGGCGAGGCCCTGCTGGAGCTGTTCGCGCAGCTCACCGGCACCCCGCTGCTCGCCTACGACACCCGCTTCAACGGTGACTTCTTCACCGACGTGGTCGCCATCAACCGCTACAGCGGCAAGCAGACCGGCTTCAGCGACGGCGAGCTGGTCTTCCACAACGACCGCACCGCGCACCCCGTCCGGGCCGACTTCATCTCGCTCGTCGGCATGCGCAGCCCGGACGGCGACTACATCTACACCGGCTTCGTCGAGGGCCGCAGCCTGCTCGCGCACCTCACCGCCGAGGAGCAGGAGATCCTGCGCAAGCCGTACTTCATCACGCCGTTCGACGTGTTCTCGCGGGACAACAACAGCAGCCTGACGGTCTCCGAGGCGCACGCGATCGTCGAGCGCAGCCACAGCATCCGCTACCTGGACACCCACACCACCGTCGCCCCCGACAGCCCGCCGGAGGCCAAGGACGCGCTCATCGCGCTCAAGAACGCCCTCGTCCGGGCCGAGAAGAAGCGCCACCGCATCCTCACCGGCGACCTCTTCTCCTTCGCCAACCAGGACGGCCTGCACAGCCGCGACAAGGTCGAGGTCAACGACCCGGCGCGGGCGCGCTCGCGCTGGCTGCTGAAGACGTACGCCTTCCGCGACGAGGCCGCGGCCGACCGCCACGCCGACAAGTGGATCGACGGCGTCCGGGGTCGCGTGGGCGACTGACGCCCCTGACGGCCCCCAGGGGCGCGGGGCAGCGCCCCGCGCCCCTGATCCGTGCGCGCTACTCGCCGTTGAGGCGCTGCATCAGGAGGACCGCCTCCAGGCGGTTGCGGACACCCAACTTGCCCAGGGCGTGCGAGATGTGGCTCTTGACCGTGGCCGGGGAGACCGAGAGCGCCTCGGCCGCCTCGACGGTGGAGCTGCCCTCGGCGAGGAGGGTGAGGACCTGCTGCTCGCGGTCGGTCAGGGAGCGGATCAGGCGCCGGACGGCGTCGCCGCTCAGGACCGGCGGAGCGGCGGAGCTCGGCTCACGGCGGGCCGGGGACCGGTAGAGGCCCAGGAGTTCGGGCGAGAGCACGGCATGGCCGGAGGCCACCGAGCGGACGGCGGTCGCCAGGCCGCCGATCCGGGTGTCCTTGACCAGGCAGCCGGCCGCTCCGGCCGAGACGGCCGCCTCCAGCCGGGCGCGCGTCCAGCCGACCCCGATCAGCAGGACCTGGATCTTGCTCAACGCCAGTTCGTGCACCGTACGGGAGTGATCCTCCTGGTGCCCGATGGCCAGCACGGCCACGTCCACCTGGTCCAACGGCCACTCCCGGACCGGCCGGCGGATGTCCACGCTGGCTACGAACTGTAACTGCCCGGTACCACGGAGCACACTTCCGAGTACATGACGGGATATCGGATCGTGATCGGCCAGCAGAACTCTCGGTTCGGGCTCCGACACGCTCCCGTTGGCAAACCACTCGTCCTGGTCGATGTGCGTCTCCACCGGCTCCCCCTCGCTCCCCGCTGCCCAGGTGACGGAAGATCAGGAAACTACAATTCACCGGGCCACGGCAATGGGCAACAGCCCACGCCCGAGTCAGTCAGGTCGGGGCGACCCACTGGCGAAGCCTGCCGAGTTTCCTCGGTCGCCACTTCTGTGACCCAGGTCTCAGATGCACCTCGGTGTACGCACAGGTAAGTTGGCGACAAAACCCCGGCGCGAATCCCTTCGGGCCCAACCCTCCTGCCGACAAAAGCCGTTGATCGAATAGCACGGCGAACGGCCGGAAAGCCCCCGGGAATTCACCGGCACGCCGATCGCACTCTCCCAACCACCACAACCGACCGCAACTGGCACCAAGGGGTTCGTAGTCACATGGGTTCGACATTGGCACAGAAGACCTGGGACGCACATGTGGTGCGGCGGAGCGAGGGCGGCGACGACCTCCTCTACGTCGACCTGCACCTTCTGCACGAGGTGAACACCCCTCAGGCGTTCGACGACCTGCGGGCGGCCGGGCGCAGCGTCCGCCGGCCCGACCTGACCGTCGGCACCGAGGACCACAACACCCCGACCGTCGCCCTCGACCGTGGCATCACCGACCCGGCCGGGCGCCGCCAGTGCTCGCTGATGCGCGCGAACTGCGAGGAGTTCGGCATCCCGCTGCACCGCCTCGGCGACGCCGGGCAGGGCATCGTGCACGTGATCGGCCCCGAACTCGGCCTCACCCGGCCCGGGATGACGATCGTCTGCTGCGACTCGCACACCACCACCCTGGGCGCCTTCGGGGCGATCGCCTTCGGCATCGGCACCAGCCAGGTCGAGCACGTGCTCGCCACCCAGACCCTCCAGATGCGCCGCCCCAAGGACATGGCCGTCACGGTCGAGGGCGAGCTGCCGCCCGGCGTCACCGCCAAGGACCTGATCCTCGCGATCATCGCGAAGATCGGCACCGGCGGCGGCCAGGGCTACATCGTCGAGTACCGCGGCGCCGCCGTCACCGGCCTCTCGATGGAGGGCCGGATGACCCTCTGCAACATGACCGTCGAGGCAGGCTCCCGGGCCGGGCTGATCGCGCCCGACGAGACCACCTTCGCGTACCTCCGGACCCGCCCGAACATGCCCCAGGGGGCCGACTGGGACGCCGAGGTGGCGTACTGGAAGACCCTGGTGAGCGACGAGGACGCGGTGTACGACAAGGAGGTGGTGATCGACGCGAGCACCCTCACGCCGTACGTCTCCTGGGGCAACAACCCCGGCCAGAGCATCCCGCTCGGCGCGGTGGTGCCCGGTGTCGAGGAGTTCGCCGACCCGCAGGAGCGGGTCGCCGCCGAGCGGGCGCTCACCTACATGGACCTGAAGCCCGGCACGGCGATGCGCGACCTCTCCGTCGACACCGTCTTCCTCGGCTCCTGCACCAACGGCCGGATCGAGGACCTGCGGGCCGCCGCCGAGGTGCTCAAGGGCCGCAAGGTCGCCGACGGCGTACACCTGATGATCGTGCCCGGCTCGGCCTCCGTCCGGATCCAGGCCGCCGCCGAGGGGCTGGACGGCATCTTCGAGGAGGCGGGCGCCGACTTCCGCCCCGTCGCCGGGTGCTCGCTCTGCTGCGCCCTCAACGAGGACCGGCTGAAGCCCGGCCAGCGCGCCGCCTCCACCAGCAACCGCAACTTCGAGGGCCGGCAGGGCAAGGGGTCGCGCACCCACCTCGTCTCCCCCGCCGTCGCCGCCGCCACCGCCGTGGCCGGCCGGCTCGCCGCCCCCACCGATCTGTGAGGTCCCCGAACACCATGGAACAGTTCACCGTCCACACCGGCACCGGGATGCCGCTGCGCCGCAGCAACGTCGACACCGACCAGATCATCCCCGCCCGCTTCGTCCCCTACTTCAGCTGGAAGGGCCACGCCAACGCGCTCTTCGCCGACTGGCGGGACGACCCCGAGTTCGTGCTCAACCTGCCGCAGTACCAGGGCTCCACGGTGCTGCTCGCGGGCAACGACTTCGCCACCGGCTCGTCCCGCGAGTCGGCCGTCTGGGCGATCCAGCGGTTCGGCTTCAAGACCGTGATCTCGCCGCGCTTCGGCGACATCTTCCGGGGCAACTCGCTGATGCGCGGCCTACTGTCGGTGACCGTCCCGGCCGAGGTGATCGAGCAGCTCTGGCAGCTCGTCGAGGCCGACCCGGCGGTCGAGATCACCGTCGACCTGGAGCAGCTCGAGGTGCGCTGCGGCGAACTCGTCCAGCCCTTCGAGCTCGACCCGGACATCCGGCAGCGGCTGCTCACCGGTGTCGACGCGATCTCCGCCACCCTGGAGCACGCCGACGAGATCGCCGCCTTCGAGCGAACCCGGCGCGTGGCGCTGCCCACCACCTGACCGGCCCGTCGCCCGCAGCACCACCCGGACCGGCTTCCTCCGTACGCGGGGAGGCCGGTCCGCCGTACCCCAGCCAGCGGAAGGGATCGAGAGATGAAGCTCTCGCAGTGCTCCGTCTTCGTGGCGATCGCCGACACCGGCAGCTTCACCAACGCCGCCAAGGCGCTGATGATCAGTCAGTCGGCGGTGAGTCACTCGATCGCCGGGCTGGAGGCCACCCTCGGCGTCGCCCTGATGAAGCGTGACCGGGGCGGCGTCGAACTCACCGAGGTGGGGAGACGGGTGCTGACCCACGCGCGGGCGGTGCTGCTGCACGCCGAGCAGATGCGGCAGGAGGCGGGCGGGCTGCTCACCGACCTCGGCGGCACCATCCGGATCGGCACCAGCCAGAGCTTCGCGGCGCGGCTGCTGCCCCGGCTGATGACCGACTACCGGAGCCGGCTGCCGCACGTGGAGATCTCCCTGCGGGAGGGCACCGACAAGCAGATCACCGAGTGGCTGCGGAGCTACTCGATCGACGTCGGCATCGTCACGCTGCCGAAGGAGAACCTCACCACCATCCCGCTGATGCGGGACGAGATGTTCGCGGTGCTGCCGGACAGCCACCCGCTGGCGGGCAGCACCGTCCTCGGGGTGCACGAGCTGCTGGACGAGGAGTTCGTGATGCCGGTCGGCGCGATCGAGCCGATCCTGCGGACCGTCTTCCGCACCGTCGGCCGGGAGCCGGTGGTCTCCTACCGGGTGCACGACGTCAACGCGCTGCTGGCGATGGTCGCCGAGGGGCACGGGGTGACGGTCGTCCCGGAGCTCGCGCTGCCCGCCGTCACCCCGGACTCGCTCCGGGTGATCCCGTTCGGCCCCCGGGTCTACCGCCACCTCGGCATCGGCATCCGGACGGTGGCACGGAACTCGCCCACCGTCGCGGCCTTCGTGACGGCCGCCCAGGCGCTGGCGCGGGAGCAGCAGAGCGAGCTCCAGCCGGTAGGAGCGTCGAGCCGATGGTGAACCTCCGCTTACGACGAACCACTTGGGGGCGCGGTCACCCGCGCCCCTGCGGTGGTTGCTCAGAGCGCGAGGGCCTTCTCGCGGACGTCGGCCGTGCGGCCGGCCAGCGCGTCGCCGGCGATCGCGTCGGCGTCGATGACGAAGTCGCTCCACAGGCCGGGGCGGCTGCTGCCCACCTGGGTGAACCAGCGGGTGTGCTCGGCGGGGATGCCGAGGACGTACAGGCCGGGGTCGGGGGTGCCGTCGGCGCCGACCGGGTGGTACGGGGAGGTTGTGACGGCGACGCCGCCGGTGTTGAAGTGCTCCTCGCCGTGCCGGTTGACGAAGCTGGTCAGGATGCCCTGCTCGCGCAGGCTGCGGGTGAGCGGCGCCGGGTCGCTGCGCACGTCGGGCTTGGGGATGCGGGCGTCGATCACGCAGTCGACGGTGACGCGGGAGCCGTCCACCCGGGGGGACTCGGCGTGGAAGCGGCCGCTCTCGGCGTCGCCCTCGAAGCGGGTGTCGGGGCCGACGATCCGCAGCAGGCCCTGCTCGATCAGCGCGGCGGCCTGCTGGAGGCGGACCATCGGCGGCCCGGCCGCGAGGAAGCTGGCGCGGGGCACGTACCAGGCGAGGAAGTCGATCCGGTGCGAGGCGGGGGTGAGGCCGGCGAAGTCCACGAACTGGCGGATCACCCAGCGGGTGTCGCGCAGCACGTCCAGCGCGGCCTTCAGCGGGGAGTCGACGTTGCCCTGCTCGGCGTGCGCGAGGTCGTCCGCGAGGACGGCGGCGAGCTCCTTGCCGAACAGCTCCGGGTCGGCGAAGTGCTTGCCCTCGAAGGGGCGGGCCAGCTTGTCGAGGTCGAGCCGGGGCAGGTCGGCCAGCCCGTGCCGGGCCGCGACGGCGGGCAGGTCGGGCACCTTCGCGCCGACCGGAAGCGTCAGCTCCTCGGTCAGCCGGGCGGCTGCCTCGGCGCCGCTGCGGTTGCGCAACTCGGTTGCGTAGTAGACGAGTTCGACCTCTGCGAGCAGCCAGGGCAGGATGTCACCGGCGTAGTCGTACGGGCCGGTGGGGCGGTCGTGGCGGATCCGCTCGGGGGTGAAGAGCACCGGGTGGTACGGGATCAGCGCGGACTTCTGGTTCTTGCCACGGGCCGGGAGCAGCATGCCGCTGCGGGAGCCGGCGACCATGAACGGCTCGCGGCCGCTCGGCTCGTACCGCAGCCCGCCGTCGGCGGTGGTGACGAAGCGTCCGCCGCGGCCGATGGTGAAGGCGGACATCACGTCGTAGAAGGAGAGGCCGAGGCCGAGCATGCCGACGGTGTCGCCGGGGGCGATCTCGTCGAGCGGCATGTCGGCGGCCGAGTCCCCGTGGATGTAGCGGGCGGCGGGGTGCTCGGCGGCGAACGCGGCGAGCTCGGCGAAGCGGCCGGACGGGCCGGGCCGGGCGTGGCCGGTGGTCAGCACGACGCGGTCGGCGGCCAGTGTGGCGCCGTCGGCGAAGGTCAGCAGGTAGCCGCCGTCGTGGCGGGCGAGGTCCTCGACGGTGGCGTTCAGGCGGTGCAGCCGGGCGCCGGTGGGCAGGTTGGCCTCGACCGTGTCCACCAGGAAGCGCAGGTAGCGGCCGTAGGCGGCGCGCGGGGCGTAGCCGTTGCGCTGGGCGGTGGCCGGTTCGGCGATCCGCCACCACTGGCCGAAGGAGGGCCCGGCCCCGGCCCGGGAAGGGCCGCCGTCCGGGTTGCCGGAGAAGGCGGAGATCTCGTCGGCGACGGTGTTCATCATGAACCACTCGGGCTGGTCGGAGCGCCAGACCCGGCCGCTGCCGACCTCCACGGAGTCGATCAGGTAGAGCTCGACCGGCCGCCCGTCCGGGGCCTCGGCCAACCGCGCGGCCAGCCGCTCGATCACGCTGACACCGCGCGGGCCGCCCCCGACCACCGCGATGCGGTGGGCCTGCTGCCCTACCTCTGTCCCGAACTCCACCTCGAACACCTCTTAATTCGTGAGCCCTCGGGGCGGGTGAATGAAACATGAATTCAACCTGTCGACCCGGTGGTCAATTCGACCGTTGCACGGACGACACTAGGCACGCTCGGCGCCGCTTTCAATGCCGATTAATTCATGCATTCCATGAGCGCAACTCATGCATGACACAGGGTGGGTGAGATGTCCGATTCGATGCCGTATGACGGGTCGAGAGATCCCGATAAGTCCGTTTTAGAAATAGCCGGACAGTCATTAGGCGCCCAAACTACTGGGGTACGCTGCAAGAGCAGATCAGAAACGCACGGACTCAGCCAGTCGCACACAAACGGGGGTACAACAATGGACCGTCGCCCAGCACTTCTCATCCTCGATCTCATCAACGAGCTCGTGCACCCGGACGGCAAATACGCCGCCGAGGGCTTCTGCGAGCAGGTCGAGCGACGCGGCGTGCTGGAGCGGGCCGCGACCGCCATCGAGCGGGCCCGGCTGGCCGGCGTGCCGGTGGTCTACGTGGTGGTCGGCTTCTCCCCCGGCTACGCCGACCTGCCGCTCGGGTCGCCGCTGCTCGCCGAGGCCAAGCACGGCGAGCGCCTGGTGCTCGGCACCTGGGGCACCGAGGTGCACGACGCGCTCAAGCCCGCCGACGGCGAGCCGATCGTGGCCAAGCGCCGGGTCAACCCCTTCCTCGGCACCCACCTGGACCTGCTGCTGCGCAACCTGGACGTCAACACCCTGCTGCTGACCGGCGTCACCACCGACCTGGTCGTCCTCTCCACCGCCCGCGAGGGCCACGACCGGGACTACGCGATCGAGGTCCTGGAGGACGCCACCGCGACCTCCGACCAGGAGACGCAGGACGCGGCGCTCAAGCTCATCGCCCGGACCGCCCTCGTCACCACCGTCGACCAGGCCCTCCCGGCCGCCTGACCCCACATCAGGCCCGTAACTCCCCCACATCCAGCTGAAAGGCGGCACAGGTGAAAGACCGTACGGCACGCAGGTTCGCGGGCCTCCAGAGATCGGCGACCGTCGCCCTGCTCGACCTGGTGCAGACCATGCGCGCCGAGGGCCTGCCGGTGCTCGACCTCGGCGGCGGGGAGCCGGACTTCGACACCGCCGAGCACATCGCGGCCGAGGCCGCCGACGCGGTGCGGGCGGGCTTCACCCACTACACCCCGAGCCGGGGCCTGCCGGAGCTGCGGACGGCGATCGCCGAGAAGCTCGCCCGGGACAACGGCATCGAGGTCGACCCGCGCACCGAGATCATCGTGACCCCGTCGGCCAAGCACGCGCTCTTCATCTCGCTGCTGGCCATCCTCGACCCGCTGGACGAGATCATCGTCCCGACTCCGAGCTGGGTCAGCTACACCTCGATGGCCCACCTGGCGGGCGCCGTCACCGTGCAGGCCGAGCTGAGCCCGGACAACGGCTTCCGGCTCACCCGCGAGCTGCTGGAGCGGCACGTCTCGCCCCGCACCAAGGCCATCCTGGTCAACTCGCCCAACAACCCGACCGGTCGCACCCTCAGCCGCGAGGAGGCCGAGGCGGTCGCCGCGGTCGCGATCGAGCACGACCTCTTCATCGTCGCCGACGAGATCTACGAGCTGATCCGCTACGACGGCCACGAGCACATCAGCCTGGCGAGCCTGCCGGGCTGCGCCGAGCGCACGCTCACCGTCAACGGCTTCTCCAAGGGCTACGCCATGACGGGCTGGCGCCTCGGCTGGGTCAGCGGGCCGGCCGAGGTGATCGCCCAGGTGCTCAAGGCCCAGGAGCACACGGTCGGTTGCAGCGGGTCCTTCGTCCAGCGCGGCGGGGTGGCCGCGCTGACCGGGCCGCAGGAGCACGTCCAGGAGATGGTCGAGGAGTACTCCGCACGGCGCAAGTTGATCGTCGACGGCCTCAACTCCCTTCCCGGGGTGACCTGCTCGACGCCGGAGGGTGCGTTCTACGCCTTCGCCGACATCCGCGGCACCGGCTTCGGCAGCTCCGCCGAGTTCAGCGAGTGGATGCTGCGCGAGGCCGGCGTCGCCCTGACGCCCGGCTCGGCCTTCGGGCCCGGCGGCGAGGGGCACGTCCGACTCGCCTTCGCGAACTCGCGGACGGTGATCGAGGAGGCGATCGGCAAGATGGCCGCCGCCCTCGCGAGCCGCTGAGCCCGAGCGACCGGGCCGGACCGAGACCACGGTATTTCCCTCCCGTTCCACGGGAGTTGACTTCGAACTCAATCGTCAGCATGCGATCTTGAATCCGTAGGGGGAACCACTCATGGCACGAAGGATTTCCGTATTCGACACCACCCTCCGCGACGGCGAGCAGGCCCCGGGCAACGCGATGAACCCGGAGCAGAAGCTCGATCTCGCCCTGCGTATCGAGGCCCTGGGCGTCGACGCGGTGGAGGCCGGCTTCCCGGCTTCCTCGCCGAGCGACTTCGAGGCGACGCAGCTCATCTCCAAGAACCTCAGCAAGGCCCGCTTCGCGACCTTCTCCCGGACCGTCCGACGGGACGTGGAGATCGCGGTCGAGGCCGGCGGCACCCACAACCACGAGGTGCAGATGGTCGCCACCGGCAGCGACCTGCACCTGAAGTACAAGCGCGGCATCACCGCCGAGCAGGCGATCCACGAGGTCACCGACACCGTCGCGTTCGCCAAGTCGCTCGGCATCGAACACGTCTCGGTCGGCATCGAGGACGCCAGTCGCAGCAACGACTACCTCCTCCAGGGGCTCACCGAGAGCGCCGTCGAGGCGGGTGCGACCTGCATCATCATCGCCGACACCTCCGGCTGCACCACCCCCGACCAGTACGGCGAGATCATCGCCAAGATCCGTGGCTGGGCGCCCCGCCCGATCAAGGTCTCGACGCACTGCCACGACGACTTCGGGCTCTCCCTCGCCAACGCCCTGGCCGGCCTCCAGGCCGGGGCCGACGAGGTGCAGGCCACCCTCGGCGGCATCGGCGAGCGCGCGGGCAACACCCCGCTGGAGGAGCTGGCCGGGCTGCTCGCCTACAAGCAGGAGCACCTCGGCTTCTACACCGACATCGACATCGCCGGGATGTACGAGGCGTACACCGCCCTGCGCGAGGTCATCCGGATGCCGGAGCCCCGCAACAAGGCCATCTTCGGCACGTACGCCTTCGGCACCGCCGCCGGCATCCACCAGCAGGGCATCCTCGCCAACCCGGAGACGTACGAGTACGTCGAGCCCGCCCGCTTCGGCCGCCAGCGCTCGCTGCTGATCGCCCGGCACTCGGGCCGGGCGGTGCTGCGGCACCTGCTCGACCAGATCGGTGTCGAGGTCGACGACGTCGAGCTCGCCGAGCTCTACCGGGTGCACATCGCCGAGCGCACCGGCGGCGACTGCGAGGACCTGGAGGTCGTGAAGGAGCGCCTGACCCGGGAGCTGGGCAACCGCGTCCCCGTCCTGGCCGGCAGCTGAACCGACGGCTTCCGGTCCTAGCAAGGAAGTTGTTCACGCATCATGAGCTACGCATATCTGGGCCCGCAGGGCACGTTCGCGGAGGCGGCCCTGCGGATGCTGCCCGCTGCCTCCGCAGCACGGTGGACGCCGTACTCGACCGTCGCCGAGGCTCTCCAGGCCGTCCGTGACGGCGTCTGCGACACCGCTGTGGTGCCGCTGGAGAACTCGGTGCGCGGCGTCGTACCGGCGACGCTCGACGAGCTGGCCTCCGACGACAACTCACTGCACATCACCGCGGAGATCGAGATCCCGGTGCTCTTCGCCCTGATGGCCCGGCCGGGCACCGAACTGGCCGACATCAGACGCGTGCTGAGCCACCCGCACGCCCACGGCCAGTGCCGCGACTGGCTGGGCGAGCGGCTGCCGCAGGCGCAGGTGCTGCTCTCCGCCTCCACGGCGGGCGCCGCCCGGGAGGTCGCGGAGTCGACGCTCGGCGGCGACGCCGCGATCGCGGCGCCCGTCGCCGCCGAGCGCTACGGCCTGACCGTGCTCGCCAGCGGCATCGGCGAGCGCGCCGACGCCGTCACCCGGTTCGTCGCACTGCGCACCGCCGGTACGGCCCCCACCCGCACCGGCCGGGACCGCACCTCCTTCCTGGTCCGCGCCGACGGCGCCGACCCGGGCACCATCGCGGAGATCCTCACCGACTTCTCCGCGCAGGGCATCACCCCGACCTGGATCCAGTCCTGGCCGTCGGGCACCCGCCTCGGCAGCTACCACACCTTCCTCGACATCGACGGTCACATCGAGGACGACGCCGTCGGCGAGGTGGTGATGGCCCTGCACCGCCGGGGCGTCGCCGCCGACTTCCTCGGCAGCTACCCGCGCGCCGGGGAGCCCTCGACGGAGCCCGCCCCGGCCGACCGCAGCGACCTCGACGCAGCCAGCGCCGAGGACTGGCTCGAATCGCTGCGCACCGGCGTCCCGATGGGCGTCTGACACCCGCGCCCGACACCCGACACCCGTACCGTTCCACCGTCGAACCCGTTCTACCGTGCCGACGTCTAGAGAAAGGGAACGGCGGCCGCACAGCCGCCGGATCTTCCGATCATGAACGCTAGCGGTAAGTACTCCTGGCAGTCGCTCCCGGCCGCCCAACAGCCCAGCTGGCCCGACCCGGAGGCGCTGCGCGCCGCCGTCGACGAGCTGTCCGCCTTCCCTCCGCTCGTCTTCGCCGGCGAGTGCGACCAACTGCGCGACCGGCTCGCCGCCGTGGCGCGCGGCGAGGCCTTCCTCCTCCAGGGCGGTGACTGCGCCGAGACCTTCGACGGGGTCTCCGCCGCCCAGATCGACAACAAGCTGAAGACCCTGCTGCAGATGGCGGCCGTGCTCACGTACGCCGCCTCCGTGCCGGTGGTCAAGGTCGGCCGGATCGCCGGGCAGTACTCCAAGCCCCGCTCCAACCCGACCGAGACCCGCGACGGGCTCGAACTCCCGGTGTACCGGGGCGATTCGGTGAACGGGCTGGCCTTCACGCCGGAATCCCGGCGGCCCGATCCCGAGCGGCTGAAGCGGATGTACCACGCCTCCGCCGCGACGCTCAACCTCGTCCGGGCCTTCACCACCGGCGGCTACGCCGACCTGCGCCAGGTGCACGCCTGGAACCAGGACTTCGTCGCCAACTCCCCCGCCGGGCAGCGGTACGAGCAGCTGGCCCGGGAGATCGACGACGCCCTGGCCTTCATGAAGGCCTGCGGGGTCAACCCCGACGCCTTCCACTCCGTCGAGTTCTTCTCCTCGCACGAGGCCCTGGTGCTCGACTACGAGACGGCGCTGACCCGCGTCGACTCACGCACCGGCGACCTCTACGACGTCTCCGGCCACATGGTCTGGATCGGCGAGCGGACCCGTCAGCTGGACGGCGCACACGTCGAGTTCGCCTCGAAGGTGCGCAACCCGATCGGCGTCAAGCTCGGCCCGACCACGACCGCCGACGAGGCGCTCGCGCTGATCGACCGGATCGACCCGGGCCGCGAACCCGGCCGGCTCACCTTCATCACCCGGATGGGAACCGGCCAAATCCGGGACAGGCTGCCCGAGTTGGTGGAGAAGGTCACGGCGAGCGGCGCCCGGCCGGTGTGGATCTGCGACCCGATGCACGGCAACACCTTCTCCGCCTCCAGCGGCCACAAGACCCGCCGCTTCGACGACATCCTCGACGAGGTCAAGGGCTTCTTCGAGGTGCACCACGCGCTCGGCACCCACCCGGGCGGCATCCACGTGGAACTCACCGGCGACGACGTCACCGAGTGCGTCGGCGGCGGCGACGAGGTGCTCGTCGACCACCTGCACCAGCGGTACGAGTCGGCCTGCGACCCGCGGCTCAACCGCAGCCAGTCGCTCGACCTGGCGTTCCAGGTCGCCGAGATGTACCGGGACTACTGATCACGACCACCGAGTACGAGACAGGGCGGCACGCGGCGTAACTCGCCCGCGTGCCGCCCTTCTTCGTGCCCCCCGCCGATCCGCTCAGGACCTGCTCTTCCGGGTCAGGTCGTAGCTCTCCCGGTTGCGGATCACCTCGTCCAGATGGAGCTCCGTCCAGGACTGGAGCACCCGGTAGGTGCCGATCAGCGTCTCGCCGAGCGGCGTCAGGGTGTACTCGGTGCGCGGCGGCACCTCGGCGTACACCTGTCGAACCACCAGACCGTCGCGCTCCAACTCGCGTAGGTTGGCAGTCAGTACCTTCGAGGTGATGCCACCCACGTCGTCACGGAGCTCACTGAAGCGCCGAGTGCCTCCGGCGAGGGTGAGGATGATCGGCACGCTCCACTTGCTGCCGAGCCGATCGAGCAGATCCCGGGCCCGGCAGTCCGGTGCCCCCGTCATCGAGAAGCCATTGGCTCCCGAACCTGATCCAGTAACCGCGCGAGTTGCCTGAGTATCCACCAGGAAACTTTAGCACTTTAAAGTGCTTATTATCCGATGGAAACAATCACTCCGCAGAGGTAGTTGAATAGGTACAGAGCCACAAAGGAGCCCCAACGGGGGCCCGCTCATTGAAGATTGGTGTTATCCCACCATGGCTAAGATTGCCCTCTTCGGCGCCACCGGCACCTTCGGCAGCCGCATCCTCAAGGAGGCGCTCTCGCGCGGCCACGAGGTCACCGCGATTGTTTATGGTGACGCCGACAAGCTTGAGGCGCACGCGAACCTGACCATCTCCGAGGGCAACATCCTGGACGAGAAGAGCGTCGCCGAGATCGCCGGCAAGGTCGACACCGTCGCCAGCGCCGTCGGCGGTGGCTACACCGACGGTGTCGCCCACGCCAAGTTCGTCCGCGCCGCGGCCGAGTCCCTGGTCGGCGGCCTGCGCCTGGTCGGCGCCGACGCCCCGCGCTTCATCTCCATCGGTGGCGCCGGCTCGCTGCGCACCCCCGACGGCAACCGCGTCTGGGACACCCCCGGCCTGCCGGAGCTCGTCACCCAGGTCATGCACGGCCAGGGCGACGCGTACGAGTACCTCACCACCGTCACCGACGTGAAGTGGACCCACTTCGCCCCCGCCGCCCAGATCGAGCCCGGCGAGCGCACCGGCTCCTACCGCCTCGGCCTCGACGACCTGGTCATCGGCGAGGACGGCCAGAGCCGCATCAGCGCCGAGGACTACGCCGTCGCGTTCGTCGACGAGATCGAGACCCCGAAGCACATCCAGAAGCGCTTCACCGTCGGCTACTGATCAAACTGATCAACAACCAGTCGGAACACGTCTCCTGACGTGGCGTCAACTCCGCACGGGCCGCTGCCGCTCCACATCACAGGCGGCAGCGGCCCGGCGGTGAGCCCCACCGAGCCACCCTCAACGCCTGACCCGGCCCACGATGCCGGCCGCACGATCTCGGGGGAGAACCGCATGTCCGCCAGCCTGCCAGGCACGTCCGACTACTCCCCCTTCGGGCGTACCGTCGGGGTGCTGTGTCTCATCGGCGTCCTGGTCGTCGGCCAGCTCTACAGCGTCATTCCGCTGTTCGGCCCGATCAGCCACGAGTGGCACGTCCCGGTCACCTCCACTGCCTGGATGATGACCGCCTTCGGTCTCGCCTACGCCGTCGGCTTCCTGGTCAGCGGCCCGCTCTCCGAACGCTTCGGGGCCCGGCAGGTGCTCGTCATCGGGCTGCTGGTCACCGCCGCGACCACCGGCGCCGTCGGCACCGCGCACGACCTCACCACCGGCTGCGCCCTGCGCGCCCTCCAGGGGCTGACCGCATCCTCCTTCGCGCCCGCCGCCTTCGCCTACATCAGCGCCAACGTCGCCCCCGCGCGGCGGCCGGTCGCCCTCACCTACCTGACCAGCTCCTTCCTCGCCTCCGCCGTCATCTCCCAGGTCAGCTCGCAGAGCGTGAACGGCGCCCAGGGGTGGCGGTGGGTGTTCTTCGGCTCGGCGCCGCTGCTGGCGCTCGCCGCGCTGCTCGTCCTGGTCACCACCCGGGGCGGGACGGCCCAGTCGGCAGTGCCGACCGCGACCATCGGGCAGACCTTCAACAGCATGGGCAGGCTGCTCACCAACCCCACCCTGCTGCTCGCCTACGCCGCGACGCTCACCATCCTGGCGGGCTTCGTCGCCACCTACACGGCCGTCCAGGTCGCCGGGCCACCGAGCATGGTCGGCCACCCGCAGGCGCTGCTCGCCCTGCGGGCCAGCGCGCTGCCCGCGATGCTGCTCGTCCCGGTCTTCGCCGGGCCGCTGGCCCGCGTCACTACGGCCGTCCGGGTGCCGGCCGCGTTCGTCCTGGGCGCCACCAGCATCGTCGCGGCCTCCTTCCTGAAGGACCACACGATCGCGCTGGTCGTCGCGCTCTTCCTGTTCGTCACCGCCGTCGCCATCGCCACGCCGGGGCTGGTCGAGATGATCGCCTCGCTGGCCGGGCCCGCCAAGGGCGCCTCGGTGACGCTGTACGCGTTCATCCTCTTCATCGGTGCCAGCATCGGCCCGCAGTTCGCGGCCGCCGTCGGCAGCTCCGGCTTCGGCGGGATCATCCGCTCGGCGGCGGTCCTGCTCGTCGCCGGGGCCGTGGTGGCGATCGCCGCCGGGCGCGCGGTCGGGAGGGGCAAGCACTCCCGGGTCGGCCGCGCCCAGCGGACGCGGACGGGGCCCAGCCACGCACTGCGGTAACCGGTAACGGACATAGGGGGCGCGGGGCTCTGCCCCGCGCCCCCTAACAGTGTTCGGGCCCGCTCAGTGTTCGGGCCCGCTCAGCGGCCGGTCGCGTCAGTGGCCGGTCGCGCCGCCGTTGTCGCGGCGGTCGAGGGCGCGCTGCAGGGCGGCGGCCGCAAAGGGGCCTCCCCGGCCGAAGGCTGGGGAAGGGTCGAGCTCGGTGCGGCGACGGCGGGCGCGCGGGGCCTTGGTCGAGGTGGCGGTGGAAGCGTGACGGTCTGCGACGGGGGGCATACCGGTCTCCTTGAGAGCGTGCGTGGGGAGGGTGGGATACGCCGGCAAGGGTCGCCTGCCATGGTGCGTACGGCACACACGGGCCACACACCCTGGCTTCAGGGGTGGCTCACCGTATGGCTCCTCCACCGTACGACGACAGGCGGGTGCTGTCTGCACGGATAGTTGGATTTCCTAGTATCTGAGACGGGAACCACCCCAACGCAGTGAGGCCCGGACCGCCGTAGCGGTCCGGGCCTCACTGCTGACCGGGTGTCAGCCCAGGTTCACGCTGCGGGAGAAGTGGGCGCCGATCGCACCCGCGATCTCGGCCAGCACCTCCTGCGAGACCTCGGTGTCGACGGTGATCGAGGCGAGCGCGCTGCCGCCGTCCCGGGCGACCTGCATGCCCGCGATGTTGATGCCCGCGTCGCCGAGGATGCGGCCGAGGGTGCCGACCACGCCGGGGCGGTCCTCGTACTTGAAGAAGGCCATGTGGTCGGTGAGCGCCACGTCGACCTCGAAGGCGTCCACGCCGACGATCTTCTGGGTCTGCTTCGGGCCGGAGAGCGTGCCGGAGATGGCGATCTCGCCGCCGTCGGCCAGGGTGCCGCGCACGGTGATGACGTTGCGGTGCTCGGGGCTCTCGCTGGAGGTCGTCAGACGGACCTCGACGCCGCGCTCCTGGGCGAACAGCGGGGCGTTGACGTAGGACACCGTCTCGGCCACGACATCCTCGAACACGCCCTTGAGGGCCGAGAGTTCGAGCACCTTCACGTCGTGCTGGGTGATCTCGCCACGGACCTCGACATCGAGCCGGACGGCGACCTCGCCGGCCAGCGCGGTGAAGATCCGGCCGAGCTTCTCGGCCAGCGGCAGGCCCGGCTTGACGTCCTCGGCGATCACGCCGCCCTGGACGTTCACGGCGTCCGGTACGAGCTCACCGGCCAGCGCGAGGCGGACGGACTTGGCGACGGCGATACCGGCCTTCTCCTGCGCCTCGTCGGTGGAGGCGCCCAGGTGCGGGGTGGCCACCACGTTGTCGAAGCCGAAGAGCGGCGAGTCGGTGCACGGCTCCTTGGCGTAGACGTCCAGGCCCGCACCGGCCACCCGGCCGTCCCGCAGGGCGCTGGCGAGCGCGGCCTCGTCGACGATGCCGCCACGGGCGGCGTTGACGATCCGCACCGAGGGCTTGACCTTGTGCAGCGCCTCGTCGCCGATCAGGCCGATCGTCTCCGGGGTCTTCGGGAGGTGCACGGTGATGAAGTCCGCCGCCTCCAGCAGCTCCTCCAGCGTGACCAGCTTGACGCCCATCTGGGCCGCGCGGGCGGCCTGGATGTAGGGGTCGTACGCGACGATCTTCATGCCGAAGGCGGACATCCGCTGGGCGACGAGCACGCCGATCCGGCCCAGGCCGACGACGCCGAGCACCTTCTCGCTGAGCTCGACACCGGTGTACTTGTTGCGCTTCCACTCGCCCTGCTTGAGCGCGGCGTTGGCCGGCGCGATGTTGCGGGCGACGGAGATCAGCAGGCCGCAGGCCAGCTCGGCGGCGGTGACGATGTTGGAGGTCGGCGCGTTCACGACCATCACGCCGGCCTTGGTGGAGGCGGCGACATCGACGTTGTCCAGGCCGACACCGGCGCGGGCGACGACCTTCAGCTTCTTGGCGGCGGCCAGCGCCTCCGCGTCCACCTTGGTGGCGGAGCGGATCAGGATGGCGTCCACGTCCGCGATCGCGGTCAGCAGCTCGGTGCGGTCCGCACCGTTGCAGTGCCGGATCTCGAAGTCCGGGCCCAGCGCGTCGACGGTGGCGGGAGACAGCTCTTCGGCGATGAGTACAACGGATTTGCTCACGACAGTTTGTCCTTAGACTGTCCGGTTCTTCCCGACGCATTGATGGCGTGGTGGGCGGGAAGAAGGTGGCATGCCGCGTAGGTAGACGCACGACGCTGTGGGCCTGACGCGCACTCGGAAGTGTATCGACGGGCTGGGTACCGGGCTGCTCCCGTCCGGCGAAATCACCCGGACGGGAGCAGCCTAGTTGTACAAGGGAGTTGGCTCCCGGGAGGCTCAGGCCTCCTCGTCGACCCAGCTCATCAGCTTGCGGAGCTTCTTGCCGGTGGTCTCCAGCAGGTGCTCGGAGTCGGCGTTCTTGTACGCGTTGTACTTGGGCAGGCCCGCCTTGTACTCGGCGATCCAGGTGTTGGCGAAGGTGCCGTCCTGGATCTCCGTGAGGACCTTCTTCATCTCGGCCTTGGTGTCGGCGGTGATGATGCGCGGGCCGGTGACGTAGTCGCCCCACTCGGCGGTCTCCGAGATCGACCAGCGCATCTTCTCCAGGCCGCCCTCGTACATCAGGTCGACGATGAGCTTCAGCTCGTGGAGGCACTCGAAGTACGCGATCTCCGGCTGGTACCCGGCCTCGACCAGCGTCTCGAAACCGGCCTTCACCAGGGCGGCGGTGCCACCGCAGAGGACGGCCTGCTCACCGAACAGGTCGGTCTCGGTCTCCTCGGTGAACGTCGTCTTGATGACGCCCGCCTTGGTCGCGCCGATGCCCTTGGCGTACGACAGCGCCAGCTCGAAGCCCTTGCCCGTGGCGTCCTGCTCGACCGCGACGATCGCCGGCACGCCGCGACCCTCCTGGTACTGACGACGCACCAGGTGCCCCGGGCCCTTCGGCGCGACCATGCAGACGTCCACGTCGGCCGGCGGCTTGATGAAACCGAAGCGGATGTTCAGGCCGTGGCCGAAGAAGAGCGCGTCGCCCGCCTTCAGGTTCGCCTTGATCGACTCCTCGTACACGTCGGCCTGGATCGGGTCCGGCACCAGGATCATGATGACGTCCGCCTCGGCGGCGGCGGTCGACGGGTCGGTCACCCGCAGGCCCGCCTCCTCGGCCTTCGCACGGGACTTGGAGCCCTCCAGGAGGCCGACCCGGACGTCCACGCCCGAGTCACGCAGCGACAGCGCGTGGGCGTGGCCCTGGCTGCCGTAGCCGATGACCGCGACCTTGCGGCCCTGGATGATGGACAGATCGGCATCGTCTTCGTAGAACAGCTCGGCCACGGGGGCACATCTCCTTGCGTGGTGGTGGTGCCGGGGTGCTTCGTACCTACCGTACGTGCAGGCGGCGGGGTGTGGGGCAGTGCTTCAGGGGGTGAGACAGCCTGCGGTCAGGCAGAGCGGTCGAGGGCGCGCAGCGAACGGTCGGTGATCGAACGGGCGCCTCGCCCGATGGCCACCAGACCGGACTGGACGAGCTCCTTGATGCCGTACGGCTCCAGCATCTTGAGCATCGCCTCCAGCTTGTCGGAGCTGCCGGTCGCCTCGATCGTGACGGCGTCCGGTGAGACGTCGACGGTCTTGGCACGGAACAACTGGACGATCTCCACCACCTGCGACCGGGTCTCGGCGTCGGCGCGGACCTTGACCAGGACGAGCTCACGCTGGATCGCAGCGGCCTGGTCGAGTTCGACGATCTTTATCACGTTGACCAGCTTGTTCAGCTGCTTCGTGACCTGCTCCAGCGGGAGGTCCTCGACGTTGACCACGATCGTCATCCGGGAGATGTCCGGGTGCTCGGTCGGGCCGACGGCGAGGGAGTCGATGTTGAAGCCCCGACGGGAGAACAGGGCGGCGATGCGGGCGAGCACGCCGGGCTTGTTCTCGACCAGGACGGAGAGGGTGTGCTTGGACATGGTGGTCATGAGCTCTCTATCGGTTGGTCAGAGAGAGGGGTCCGGCGAAGCCGGTCCCAAGAAGGGTGGCGGTGGGCGACGGGCGGGCTAGTCGAGGTCGTCGCCGAAGTCCGGGCGCACGTCCCGGGCGGCGAGGATCTCGTCGTTGCTGGTACCGGCGGCGACCATGGGCCAGACCATGGCGTCCTGGTGGACGATGAAGTCGATCACGACCGGGCGGTCGTTGATCGCCATCGCCTGCTCGATCACCGCGTCGAGGTCCTCGGGGCGCTCGCAGCGCAGGCCGACGCAGCCCATCGCCTCCGCGAGCAGCACGAAGTCCGGGATGCGGGTGCCCTGGGTGGGGGCGGCGATGCCGTCGTGCTCGGGGCCGGAGTGCAGCACGGTGTTGGAGTACCGCTGGTTGTAGAAGAGCGTCTGCCACTGGCGGACCATGCCGAGCGAGCCGTTGTTGATGACGGCGACCTTGATCGGGATGTTGTTCAGCGCGCAGGTGACCAGCTCCTGGTTGGTCATCTGGAAGCAGCCGTCACCGTCGATCGCCCAGACCACGGTGTCCGGCATGCCGGCCTTGGCGCCCATCGCCGCCGGGACGGCGTAGCCCATCGTCCCGGCGCCGCCGGAGTTCAGCCAGGTGGCAGGCTTCTCGTAGTTGATGAACTGCGAGGCCCACATCTGGTGCT
Source organism: Kitasatospora sp. McL0602 (assembly GCF_052076145.1). Lineage (NCBI taxonomy): Bacteria > Bacillati > Actinomycetota > Actinomycetes > Kitasatosporales > Streptomycetaceae > Kitasatospora > Kitasatospora sp. McL0602. The sequence continues at coordinate 2,273,372 of NZ_CP197246.1, forward strand.
GGCCGACACCGGCCGCGTAGATGGCGTCCGACCCGACGATCTGTCCGATCCGCTCGATCACCTGCTGCGGCGACAGCTCGCCTGCGGGGGCAGCCTCGTAGCCGAGCGGGTAGGTCTTCTTCCACTCGTTGAGCTTGGCCCACCAGTCGGCGTAGTCGGTCTTGTGACCGGCGTCGAACTCGGCCTGGACTGCGACGATCAGGTCGGCCAGCACCTCGCGGGCGTCACCGACGATCGGGACGTCCGCCGGGCGGTTCTTGCCGATCTCGGCCGGGTCGATGTCGGCGTGCACGACCTTCGCGAACGGTGCGAAGGAGTCGAGCTTGCCGGTCACCCGGTCGTCGAAGCGGGCGCCCAGGGTGAAGAGCAGGTCGGTCTTCTGAAAGGCCGTCACCGCCGGGACGGAGCCGTGCATGCCGGGCATGCCCAGGTGCTGCGGGTGGCTGTCGGGGAAGACGCCCAGCGCCATCAGCGTGGTGACGACCGGAGCACCCGTCAGCTCGGCCAGGATCCGCAGCTCGGCCGAGGCGTTGGCCTTCAGCACGCCGCCGCCGACGTACAGCACCGGCTTCTTCGCCGAGACCAGCATCCGGGCGGCCTCGCGGATCTGCTTGGCGTGCGGCTTGGTCACCGGGCGGTAACCGGGCAGCGACATCTCGGCGGGCCAGCGGAAGACGGTGGTCGCCTGGAGGGCGTCCTTGGCGATGTCGACCAGCACCGGGCCGGGGCGGCCGGTGCCCGCGATGTGGAAGGCCTCCGCGATCACCCGGGGGATCTCGGCGGGGTCGGTGACCAGGAAGTTGTGCTTGGTGATCGGCATCGTGATGCCGCAGATGTCGGCCTCCTGGAAGGCGTCCGTGCCGATCGCCTTGGAGGCGACCTGGCCGGTGATCGCGACCATCGGCACCGAGTCCATGTACGCGTCGGCGATCGGCGTCACCAGGTTCGTCGCCCCCGGGCCCGAGGTCGCCATGCAGACGCCGACCTTGCCCGTCGCCTGCGCGTACCCGGTGGCCGCGTGCCCGGCGCCCTGCTCGTGCCGGACGAGGATGTGCCGGACCTTCGCGGAGTCCATCAGCGGGTCGTACGCGGGAAGGATGGCCCCGCCCGGGATACCGAAGACGGTGTCCGCGCCTACGGCCTCCAGCGAGCGGATGAGCGACTGCGCGCCGGTCATCGTCTCGACGACGGTGCTGGAGCCCGGCGTGTGGGCGGCCGGGTTGTCCCCACGACGGGGGGTTGCGGCGTGCTCAGTCATCTGCCTGTCTCTTCTCGGGTTCTGCCGGCCCGGACGGATGAGGGTCCGCCTGTGGTGGGCCGGATTCCGGCTCTGCCTCAATCGTCCGCCCATCACCCCGAAAAGGAGCGGTCCGGACGGTTGGGGCCAGGGGTACTGCGGTGGTTGAACAGTTCCAGTGCAACAAAAAACCCCTCGTGCCAAGGGCATGCGAGGGGTGGCGCGTCGGTCTGTCACAAGTGGACTCGGTGGCCCACTCAGCCGACGCGCCCGCCAAGTACGAGAATTCGGGTGCGCATGGCACAGACCCTCCTCCCAGGCGGTGGGGAGTGTCAAGCGGGTGGGACGGGGGTCTCACCATGCGGACCTGTCAGCGGACCGGCCGCCGCACGGCGTTCGGGCAGGTCGGGGGCCGAATGATGGTGCACCACGCGGCCCTGCGAACCGTCCGGGTGGGCACCCGAACGGGTGTCGGCCGCCAGGTACGCGCGGCGGGTCGAGAGCACCCCGAACGGCCTCGGCAGCGGGTAGACCCGGCGGGCCAGCGCGCGGCGCAGCCGGTACTCGTCCAGCGGCTGGGCGAAGGCCAGGCCCTGGCCGTGCCGGCAGCCCAGCTCCTGGAGCACGGCCACCTGCCGGGCATGGTCGACGCCCTCGGCGAGCGTCACCAGGCCGAGCTCACGGGCCAGCCGCAGGGCGTGCCCGGCCAGCGCCCGCGTCACGGAGGAGTCGCCGATGTCCTGGACGAGGCTGCGGTCGAGCTTGAGCGCGTCGAAGGGCAGCCGGGCGAGCGCGCCGAGCGAGCCGCTGCCCGCGCCGAAGCCGGCGACGGCGGTGGAGACCCCGAGCCGCCGCAGCGCCGCCAGCCGCCGCCCCAGCTCGTCGGCGCCCGCGTCCGGGCCCGTCCGGGCCAGCTCGACCACCAGCAGCTCGGCGGGCAGGCCGGTCTCACGGAGCACCGCGACGACCGTCTCGTACATGCCCGGCGCGCAGATCCGCTCGGCCGTCAGCCGGACGGAGACCGGGACGGGCACGGAGCGCGGCAGCGCGAGGGCGTGCCGGGTGGCGGCGGCCGTGACGGCCTCCTGGAGCATCCAGCGGGCGAAGCGCGTCGCCGCGTCGCCGCGCTCGCCGGTGCGCAGGAACTCGGCCGGGGTGAGCAGCAGCCCCTGCGCCGAGCGCCAGCGGGCCTGCGCCTCGACGGCGGTGACGGCGCCGTTGCGCAGGTCGACCACCGGCTGGTGCAGCAGGGTGAAGCCGCCCTCCCGGACGGCGTGCCGGAGCCTGCCCTCCAGCTCGGCCCGGCGGTCCAGCTCGGCGCGCATCGCGGGGGTGTAGAGCACCACCCGGCCCTTGCCCTGGGACTTCGCCTGGTACATCGCGAGGTCGGCGTTGCGCATCAGCTCGTCGGTGGCGGTCTTCGGGTCCGGCTGCTCGGCGCCCGCCCGCGCCCCGAAGGCGATGCCGATGCTGGCGGCGACGCCGAGCTCCGCGCCGCCGATCCAGTACGGCTCGGAGAGCGCGGTGCGGACCCTCTCGGCGAGCTCGTGCACCTGGGTGCGGCCCAGGCGGCCGCAGACCAGGGCGGCGAACTCGTCGCCGCCGAAGCGGGCGACGGTGTCGGCCGAGCGGACGGCGCCTTGGAGCCGGCGGGCGGCCTGGACGAGCAGCTCGTCACCGACCTGGTGCCCGGCGGTGTCGTTGACGGCCTTGAAGCCGTCCAGGTCGAGGAAGAGCACGGCGACGGCGGACTCGTCGGGCTGCTCGCGCGGGCCGTCGGTGGTGTAGACGCTGGCGTCCGGGTCGGCGGCCGGGCAGGGCAGCTGGGCCGGGCGCGGGGGCGCGGCGAGCGCCGCCCGGACGCGCTGGGTGAAGAGCGCCCGGTTGGGGAGGTCGGTGAGCGGGTCGTGGAAGGCGTTGTGCTGCAGCTGCGCCTGGAGCCGGACGCGCTCGGTGACGTCCCGGCTGTTGAGGATCAGCCCGTCCCGGTAGCGGTTGACCGTCGACTCGACGTGCAGCCACTCGCCGCCGCCCGAGCGGATCCGGCACTCGACCCGGGCGGAGGGCTCGCCGGTGCCCTCCGGCCCGCTGGTCAGCAGGCGGCGCATCTCGGCCAGCATCCGGTCGACGTCCTCGGGGTGCACCAGGTTGAGCAGGTTGCCGCCGACCAGCTCCTCCGGGTCGCGCCCGTAGACGCCGAGGGCCGCCGGGCTGACGTAGCTGAGCACGCCGTTCGCACCGGCGATCATGATGACGTCGCTGGAGCCCTGCACCAGGGAGCGGAAGTGCGCCTCCTTGTGGGCCAGCGCCTGGGCGAGCTTGAGGTTGTCGAGCAGCATCACGCCCTGACGGACGATCAGGGCCAGCCCGACGGTGCAGGCCGAGGTCAGCACCACCCGGTCCAGCGGGCGGCCGCCGAGGGTGGTGTAGAGGATGCCGGCGGTGCAGACGGCCGCCGCCACGTACGGCGTGAGCGCGCTGAAGACCGACGCGACCCGGCGGCGCGGGGCGCCCCCGGCGGAGGGGTGCTCTCGGCTCGGGCGGCGGCGCGGCGACCACGGCGCCCAGGCGAGCAGCACGCTGCCGGCGAACCAGCCCGCGTCCAGCAGCTCGCCGGAGTGGTAGCTGCTGCGCAGCTCGGGGGTGGTGAAGAGGGCGTCGCAGACCACCGTGACGGCCAGGCCGACCATCGCGGTGTGCACGGCCGCCCGGTTGCCGTCCCGGCCCCGGAACCGCAGCCCGACCACCAGGCTGACCAGCAGGATGTCCAGCACCGGGTAGGCCAGGCCGAGTGCCAGCCGGAGCGGGTCGTCGGTCTCGCCCGCGGCGACGCGGCCGAGCGCGAGGCTCCAGCTGAGGGTGAAGAGCGAGCCCGCGACGAGCCAGCCGTCGAGCAGCAGGCAGAGCCAGCCGGCCGGGGTCCGGGGGCGCTGGGCGAGCACCAGCAGGCCGGTGATGGCGAGCGGCGCGAAGAACAGGAAGGCGTACGCGGCGGGCGAGGCGGGCGGCGGTTCGGTGCGCAGCACCACCTCGTACCACCCCCAGACGCCGTTGCCGAAGGCGACCACGGAGGAGGAGAGGCCGAAGAGCAGCCAGGCCGGCCTGGCCGGGCCGCCCGTGGTGCAGCCGCGCAGCAGACAGGAGACGGCGGCCGCCAGGGCGGCCCCGGCGAGGCCGAAGTCGCCCATGAAGGCGGCGACTTCGGGAGATCCCCAGTCGAGGGAGGCGCCCAGTGCGTAGCCGAGGCAGAGCAGTGCGAGGGCGGCGCCGGGGAGGGTGCCGAAGCGGGCTGCGGTGCGGGTGGTGGCGACCCAGGGTGTGAGGTACCAGGGGCTGCCCCACCAGGCTCTGAGTGCGGCGGACCGGGCCGTCAGGCGGGAGCGCGGTGGCGCCGGGGGCGGGTTGGCAGGCAGCACCGATTCGGTGGAGTTCACTCGACATCTCCCCCTCCGGCGCGGGGCCTTGCTGCACCCGGGCCTCGGCTGTGCCACCACGCGAAGCGCCGTACCGGTGTTCCCACTCGGGACACTACACCACTCTGGTCACTCAATGACACATACACTCAACTTAGAGTAATGGTCAGCCTGGTGGGGTTTGCACCCGCTTCAACCGGATCAGCCCGGTTGGGCGGAGCGTACGCGGGGGAGCGTGAAGCCTGCGGCGCGCGCCAGGCGGCCCAGCTACACCAGTTCGGGCTCCGGGAAGATCCGCAGGTGGTGGGCCAGGGCGGCGGCCTCGCCGCGGGTGCCCACGGCGAGCTTGGCGAGGATGTTGGAGACGTGCACGCTGGCGGTCTTCGGCGAGATGTAGAGGGCCTCGGCGATCTGGCGGTTGGTGCGGCCCTGGGTGAGGAGTTGGAGCACGTCCCGCTCGCGCGGGGTCAGGCCGAGCGCGGGCTCCGCGGCGGGGGCGGGCGGCTCGGGCCGGCGGGCGTCCAGGGCGAGCCCGGCGCGCTCGGCGAGGTGGGCGATCTCCCGGCCGAGGTGCTGCTCGTCGCGGGCCGTGGCGAGCTCGCGGGCCTCCCGCAGCAGGGCCGTCGCGGCCTCCCGCTGCCCGGCGGCGGCAGCAGCCTCGCCCTGCCGGTAGAGCGCGAGCAGCAGCGGCCGGCTCGGCTCGACCTCGCGCAGGACGGCGACGGCGGCGGCCCAGTGCGCCGGGGTGTCGGCACCCTCCGCGCGGGCCAACTCCCCCTCCAGCAGCCGCAGCCAGCCGACGTCCAGCCGGGTGGCCGGGCGCGGCTCGGCCGCCGCGGCGGCGATCCGCCGGAGCGCGGCCTCCCGGCCCGGGGCGGCGGCGGGCAGCCCCCGGACGTCCGCCTCGATGCCGGCCGCCTCGGTGAGCACCGGCAGCAGCCAGCCGGTGCCGTTGTCTGGCAGCAACCCCTCGCACAGGGCGGTGTGTTCGACCCGCTGGTCGAGCACGGCGAGCAGCTCGGCGCGGGCGTCGAGCGGGCGGCCCTCGCGAGCGGCGAGCCGCATCGCCAGCCGTACGGTGGGCAGCCGGTACTGGAGCTGGGCCGTCCGGCCGACCGATCTGGCCCTGGCGAGACAGGCGGCGGCGACGGCCGCATCACCCCGGTCGAGGGCGAGTTCGCCGCGCAGCCGGTCGAGGAACTCGTGGTACGAGCCGGGCCCGAGATCGGTGTCCCACTCGGCGAGCACCTCGACGGCCTCGGCCGGGCGGCCGAGCGCGACCAGCGCCTCGGCGAGGTTCCCGGCCAGAATCGCGCCGGTGTTGGCCAGCAGGCCCGTCCGACCGGCCTTGTCCAGGCCATGGCGGGCCAGCACCTCGGCCTCGGCCGGGCGGCCGATCATGCAGAGCAGGCTGGCCAGGTTGTTCAGCCCCCGGCAGTGCAGGTCGGGGGCGCAGAGCTCGCCGGCCCGCTCGACGGCGTCCCGCAGCAGCGCGACGCCCCGCTCCGGGTCGCCGAGCAGGGTGTAGTAGGTGCCGAGGGTCATCCGGGCGTGCTGCTCGACCGTCTCGGCGCCGACCTCGCGGGCGATCTCGACGGCCCGCTCGGCGAGCGCGACGTCCTCGTGGGTCGGCAGCAGCAGCATCGCGTTCGCCGCCGTCAGCGCGAACACCTCGGCCTGCACGGCGGACGGGCGCAGCCCCGCGACCAGCCGTTGGGCGTGCGCGATCTCCTCCTCGCGGCCGGCCCGCAGCAGGTTGCCGAGCATCCGCGAGCGGTGCATCCGGAACCAGGCGGCGCGCTCGGGGTGCAGGCTCTCGTCCACCAGCTTCAGCGCCCGCTTGGAGAGGCTCAGCCCGCGCTCCGGCTCACCGCTGCGGCGGGAGGCGACCACGGCCTCGGCCAGCACGTCGATCAGCTGGAGGCGGTCGCAAGCCTCGGTGTGGGTGCCCGGGTCGCAGCTGCACGGCGGGTACGTCTCGGCCCAGTCGTACGGGCGCAGGGTGGTCGCGAGCACCTCCTCCGAGACCTCGTCCCAGAGGCCGAGCGCGCGCTCCAGCATCTTCAGCTGCTCGGCGAAGGCGTTGCGGCGGCGAGCCGCGCGGGCAGCGTCCAAGGCGCTCGGCAGCGCGCGGGCGGGGTCGTGCGCGTGGTACCAGTAGTTGGCCAGCCGGGCCGGGCGGGTGTCGGTGCAGACGAGTGCGTCGTTGGCCTCCAGCACGGTCGCGTACCGCCGGTTGATCCGGTAGCGCTCCCCCGGCAGCAGGTCGTCGGAGACCGCCTCGCGGACCAGCGCGTGGCGGAAGCGGTACCCCTCGCCGTCGGTGTCGGGGCGGAGCACGTTGGCGCCGACGGCGGTGCGCAGCGCCTCGATCAGCATCTCCTCGGGCTCCCCCTCGCCCTCGTCCAGCACGGCGGCCAGCAGCGCGTGCTCGACGTAGCTGCCGCCCTCGGCGGCGATCCGCAGCACCCGCTGGGTCTCGTCCGGGAGCGCCTCGACGCGGACCAGCAGGATGTCGCGGAGCGAGTCCGTCATCCCGGCCGGACAGCCGTCCTGGTGCGCGGTGGCGAGCTCCTCGACGAAGAACGGGTTGCCCTCGGAGCGGCGGTGGATGAGATCGACCAGGTCACGGTCGAGGGCCTTGGTGCCGAAGATCCCGGCCAGCTGGGCGGCGGTCTCGCCGTGCTCGAAGCGGGCCAGCTCCAGCCGCTGCACGGTGCGCAGCCGGTCGAGCTCGGCCAGGAAGGGCCGCAGCGGGTGCCGGCGGTGCAGGTCGTCGGCGCGGTAGGTGGCGATGATCAGGACGCGCGAGCGGTGCAGCGTACGGATCAGGTAGGCCAGCAGTTCGCGGGTGGAGCGGTCGGACCAGTGCAGGTCCTCGACGGCGAGGACGAGGGTGCGCTCGGCGCTGAGGCGCTCGAAGAGGCGGGCGGTGTGCTCGAACAGCCGGGCCCGGCTGAACTCGTCGTTCGGCTCGCCGTCGGTCTCGCCGAAGTCCGGCAGCAGGCGGGCGAGATGGCCCTCCATCCCCTCGGCGGCCCGCTCCAGCTCGGGGCCGAGCTGGCGGTGCAGCCGGCGCAGGGCGGTCGTCATCGGCGCGAACGGCAGGCCCTCGGCGCCGACCTCCAGGCACCCGCCGACCGTCGTGACGACGCTGTCGCCGCAGACGCTCTCCAGGAACTCCTCGACCAGGCGGGTCTTGCCGACCCCGGCCTCCCCGCCGATCAGCACCGCCTTCGGCTGGCCCGCCGCGGCGCGTTCCAGCGCCTGGGTGAGCGCGGTGGTCTCGGTGCCACGACCGACGAAGACAGGGCTGACCGATATCTGCTGCACGCGCGAGAGCATGCCATACCCCCAGGCAGCGGGTGCACTGGTTATCCCACCGGCCGGACGTGGAGAAGGGGAGGCGCTGGTGGCGGCCTCCCCTTCGTTGCGCTCGGCACCCCTCGGGTGCCGGTCCGTCAGCACTCGCTGAGGCGCGGCACGCGGTGGCCCGCCGGGGCCACCGGCCGGACACTGCGGGCGATCCGGCTCAGCAGACCGACCCGGCTGCCGCTCCGCCCGGCGAGCGCCTCGCGGACCAGCCGGTCGCGCTGGGCGGCCTGCTGGAGCTCGGCGTTCCGCTGCTTGATGAGCTCGTACTCGAACATCTGAGGTCCCCTCGTACCGGACGCTTCCCGGCCCCCGTGGTCGGTCCGTCGTCCTGGTAAGAGCCTCCTCCCCCAGGCCCCTGCCGGGCATCGGGCGCATGCCGCATCTTCCGGGGGTGGGGGTCCTTAGACGCGGCGATGCCCACCCCCGGGTGGGGGTGGGCATCGTGCACTGCACCTAAGGTGCCTTACCGGCAACGCCTTATTCGGCTAAGTGTCAGCCTGCCTGTACACCCAGCTTCTCCAGGCTGTGCCTACTGTCCTTCCGCGGCAAGCCGCTCCAGGATCAGGTCCTTGACGCGGGCCGCGTCGGCCTGGCCGCGGGTGGTCTTCATGACCGCGCCGACCAGCGCGCCGACGGCGGCGATCTTGCCGTCGCGGATCTTGTCGGCGACGCCGGCGTTCTCCGCGATCGCCTGGTCGACGGCCGCGCCGAGCGCGGAGTCGTCCGAGACGACGGCCAGGCCGCGCTGCTCGACGACCGCGTCCGGCTCGCCCTCGCCCGCGAGGACGGCCTCGATGACCTGACGGGCCAGCTTGTCGTTGAGCTTGCCCTCGGCGACCAGCGCGCAGACCCGGGCGACCTGGGCCGGGGTGATCGGCTGCTCGGCCAGGTCGGTGCCGGTCTCGTTGGCACGGCGGGCCAGCTCGCCCATCCACCACTTGCGGGCCTGGTCGGCGGGGGCACCGGCCGCGATGGTCTCCAGGATCGGCTGGACGGCGCCGGCGTTCAGCACCGACTGCATGTCCTTGTCGGAGAGGCCCCACTCGCCCTGGAGACGGGCCCGGCGCAGGCGCGGCAGCTCGGGCAGCTCGGCGCGCAGCTCCTCGACCCACTCGCGGCTCGGCGCGATCGGCACCAGGTCCGGCTCGGGGAAGTAGCGGTAGTCCTCGGCGTTGTCCTTGATCCGGCCGGAGGTGGTGGAGCCGTCCTCCTCGTGGAAGTGCCGGGTCTCCTGGATGATCGTGCCGCCGTCGTCGAGCACGGTGGCGTGCCGCATGATCTCGAAGCGGGCGGCCCGCTCGACGCTGCGCAGCGAGTTGACGTTCTTGGTCTCGCTGCGGGTGCCGAACTTCTCGCGGCCGTGCGGGCGCAGCGACAGGTTGACGTCGCAGCGCATCTGACCCTTGTCCATCCGGGCCTCGGAGACGCCCAGCGCCTTGATCAGCTCACGCAGCTCGGCGACGTACGCCTTGGCGACCTCGGGGGCGCGGACGCCCGCACCCTCGATCGGCTTGGTGACGATCTCGATCAGCGGGATGCCGGCCCGGTTGTAGTCGAGCAGCGAGTGCGAGGCGCCGTGGATGCGGCCGGTCGCGCCACCGACGTGGGTGGACTTGCCGGTGTCCTCCTCCATGTGGGCGCGCTCGATCTCGACCCGGAAGATCTCGCCGTCCTCCAGCTGCACGTCGAGGTAGCCGTTGAAGGCGATCGGCTCGTCGTACTGCGAGGTCTGGAAGTTCTTCGGCATGTCCGGGTAGAAGTAGTTCTTCCGCGCGAACCGGCACCACTCGGCGATCTCGCAGTTCAGCGCCAGCCCGATCTTGACGGCCGACTCCACGCCGATCGCGTTGACCACCGGCAGCGAGCCGGGCAGGCCCAGGCAGGTCGGGCAGGTCTGGGTGTTCGGCTCGGCCCCGAGCTCGGTCGAACAACCGCAGAACATCTTGGTCTTGGTGCCCAGCTCGACGTGGACCTCAAGGCCCATCACCGGGTCGTACGACGCGAGAGCGTCCTCGTAGGAGACCAGGTTCATGACGCTCACAGCGTCCCCTTCGCTAAAAAAAGTCTTGGGAGGTACGGGCCCGGCCCCGCACGCGGGGGCCGGGCCTGACGTGCACTCAGCCGAGCAGTACGTCGTCGTCCCCGAGCTGCTTCAGCTCGCGGAGCAGCAGGGCGGTGCCGGTGACCAGGGCCACCGCGCCGACGACGGCGTTGATCAGCTTGAGGGTGTCCTGCTCGCCGCGGGCCTTCTTGACGTCCTTGACGACCGAGATCGCGCCGAAGGCGCTCGTCCCGATGGACAGCCACAGCCCGGCCTTCGAGTGCTTGAAGCCCTTTGCCTTGGCAATCTTGCTCACAGTGCCGGTGCCTCCTCCAGCAGGGTGTGCCCCCACTTGTCGTTGAGTGCGGCCTCCACGGCGCCGCCCACTCGGTAGAGGCGGTCGTCCGCCATCGCGGGTGCGATGATCTGCAGGCCGACCGGGAGATTGTCCTCCGGGGCCAGGCCGCAGGGCAGCGACATGGCCGCATTGCCCGCGAGGTTGGACGGAATCGTGCAGAGGTCGGCCAGGTACATCGCCATCGGGTCGTCGGCGCGCTCGCCGATCGGGAAGGCGGTGGTCGGGGTGGTCGGCGAGATCAGCACGTCGACACCGGCGAAGGCGGCGTCGAAGTCGCGGGAGATCAGGGTGCGGACCTTCTGGGCCGAGCCGTAGTAGGCGTCGTAGTAGCCCGAGGAGAGCGCGTACGTGCCGAGGATGATGCGGCGCTTGACCTCGTCGCCGAAGCCGGCCTCACGGGTGAGGGCGGTGACGTCCTCGGCCGAGCGGGTGCCGTCGTCGCCGACCCGCAGGCCGTAACGCATGGCGTCGAAGCGGGCCAGGTTGGAGGAGGCCTCGCTCGGCGCGATCAGGTAGTACGCGGGCAGCGCGAGGGTGAACGACGGGCAGGAGACCTCGACGACCTCGGCGCCCAGCTCGCGGAGCAGCTCCACCGACTCGTTGAAGCGCTGCATCACGCCGGCCTGGTAGCCCTCGCCGGCGAACTCCTTGACCACGCCGATCCGCATGCCGCGCACGTCGCGCAGCTTGGCGGCCTCGACGACGGCCGGGACGGGCGCGTTGATCGAGGTGGAGTCCAGCGGGTCGTACCCGGCGATGGCCTCGTGCAGCAGGGCCGCGTCGAGCACCGTACGGGCGCAGGGCCCGCCCTGGTCCAGCGAGGAGGAGAAGGCGATCAGGCCGTAGCGGGAGACCGCGCCGTAGGTCGGCTTGACGCCGACCGTGCCGGTGACGGCGCCGGGCTGGCGGATCGAGCCGCCGGTGTCGGTGCCGATCGCGAGCGGGGCCTCGAAGGCGGCCAGCGCGGCGGCCGAACCGCCGCCGGAGCCGCCGGGGATGCGGGAGAGGTCCCACGGGTTGCCGGTCGTGCCGTAGGCGGAGTTCTCGGTGGAGGAGCCCATCGCGAACTCGTCCATGTTGGTCTTGCCGAGGATGACCACGCCCGCGTCCTTGAGACGCGCCGTCAGGGTGGCGTCGTACGGCGGCACCCAGCCCTCGAGGATCTTCGAGCCGCAGGTCGTCGGGACGCCCTTGGTGGTGAAGACGTCCTTGAGCGCGAGCGGGACGCCGGCCAGCGGGCCGAGCTCCTCGCCCTTGGCGCGCTTGGCATCGACGGCGCGGGCGGCGCTCAGCGCGCCCTCGGTGTCGACGTGCAGGAAGGCGTTGACCTTCTTGTCGACGGCGTCGATGCGGTCCAGGTGGGCCTGCGCGACCTCGACGGCGGAGACCTCGCCGCTGGCGATGGCCGAGGCCGTCGCGGCGGCGGTGAAGTGAATGAGGTCAGCCATGGGTGTTAGTCCTCCCCGAGGATCTGCGGGACGCGGAAACGCTGCTCCTCGGCGGCCGGGGCACCGGCCAGGGCCTGCTCCGGGGTCAGCGAGGGCCGCACCTCGTCCGCGCGCATGACGTTGGTCAGCGGCAGCGGGTGGGAGGTCGGCGGGACGTCCTGTCCGGCGACCTCGGAAACGCGGGCGACCGCGCCGATGATCACGTCGAGCTGCTCGGCGAAGTGGTCCAGCTCTTCGGCCTGCAACTCAAGACGCGACAGCCGGGCGAGGTGGGCGACCTCCTCGCGCGTGATGCCAGGCATGCAGCGATCCTCAAGGTGAGTTCTGGTGAGTCCGGGCACCTGCGCGCCCGGCGTTCTCATGGTCTAGGGGACCATCCTATGGGGCACCTGGACCGCTTACGGAAACCACAACGGGGGCTAGCCGGTTGCGCCGGGTGCCTGGGCCGGGGGCAGGGCCGGGCGCGGCGTCAGCCACTCGACGGTGGGGGCGGCGGTCCGGTGCACCATCAGCCAGGCGGTGGCCTGGTCCGCGGGGAGGGCCGCCGAGACCAGCCAGCCCTGCACCGCGTCGACGCCCATGCTGTGCAGCCGCTCCCAGGTCTCGTCGTCCTCCACGCCCTCCGCGACGACGGTGAGGCCGAGCGAGTGGGCGAGTTCGACGGAGCAGCGGACGACGGCGGCGTCGTGGTGGTCGGCGACCATACGGGAGACGAAGGAGCGGTCGATCTTGAGCTCGCCGACCGGCAGGCTGCGCAGCCGGACGAGCGAGGAGTGGCCGGTGCCGAAGTCGTCCAGGGACATGCCGACGCCGCTGCGCCGCAGCTCGGCGAGGGTGTCGGCGGCGAGCCGGGAGTCGTCCAGCAGCAGGCGTTCGGTGATCTCCAGCTGGAGCGCGTGCGCGGGCACGCCGTGCCGGGCGAGGTGGTCGGCGACCCGGCCGGCGAAGCCGGGGTTGAGCACGTCGCGCGGGGAGACGTTGACGGCGACCTGGACTTCGAGGCCCTGGCGGCGCCAGGCGGAGAGCTGGCCGACGGCCGCCTCCAGGACGTAGTCGGTCAGCCGGGGCATCAGGCCGCTGGACTCGGCGAGGCCGATGAACTCGTCCGGGCCGACCCGGCCACGGCCGGGGCGCTCCCAGCGGAGCAGGGCCTCCAGGCCGACCACCCGGCCGTCGAAGGCGACCTTCGGCTGGTAGTGCAGCTGCACCTCGCCGGTCTCCAGGGCCCGCCGGAGGTCGCCGAGCAGGCCGATCCGGTACGGCGTGTCGATGTCGCGGGCCTCGTCGTACTGCTCGACGCCGCTGCGGCGGCGCTGGGCGTGGCCCATCGCGACGTCGGCGCGCCGGATCAGTGCCTCGGCGTCCTGGGCGTGCCGGGGGTAGACGCAGACGCCCGCGCTGGCCTCCAGGACGAGCAGCAGGCCGTCGAGCCGGATCGGTGCGGCGAGCTCGGCGATCAGTGCCTTGGCGACGCGCTCCAGCGTGTCGGGGCAGCCGACGCCGGGCAGCAGGACGGCGAACTCGTCGCCGCCCATCCGGGCGACCACCGGCCGCCCGTGGGCGTCGGGCAGCCCCGCTAACACGTCGTCCGGGTCGCTGAGGGCCGGGTTGTGGGTGCCGGAGCGCAGCGCCCGGTGCAGGCGGCGGGAGATGTGCACCAGCAGCCTGTCGCCCGCGGTGTGCCCGAGCGCGTCGTTGAGTGACCGGAACCGGTCGAGGTCGAGCAGGATCAGCCCGACGCTGTACTCCTCGTCCTCCTCGTTGTCCGCGATCGCCTCCTGGGCCGCCAGCAGCAAGGCGTGACGATTCGGCAGGTCGGTGAGCGGGTCGGTGAGCTGGTCACGGGCGCGGTCCCGGGCGATCCGCCAGGCGGCGACCAGGACGGCCAGCGGCACCGCGAAGAGCGGCAGCAGCTCGGGCTCGTGCCGGTAGACCAGGACGGCCAACGGGATGAGCGGCGCGGCGCCGGCCAGCAGCACGCCGAGCAGCAGGACCGCACCCGCCACCCCCTGCGGCGGGCGTGTGGGCGCGCCGCCGGTCGAACGATCCATATGCCCTGTCCTCCGTCGGGCCCGCCCCGTCAGGCCGCCTTTCGGTGCGGCACCTCGATGGTGCCGACGGGCGCCAGTGACGGGTGTCCCCTACGGACCCGGACGAACAAGACCGGTACCGATCACCCTTGCTGACACGCTGTTGCGCTCAAGGGTAAGCCGGTGTCCGCCGGGAGGGCGGACTTTCGGACAACCATGAGCGCCGCACCGACGGAACATCCGTGAAATCGCGGCCGCACAGTGACAGAATGCCCGCTTATTCCCGACCGGACCCTGATGACGCGGCATCAGGAAGGTAACGAGTCTCAGGACTTCTCCGGCGCCCCAGCCTCCGCCGGGCTCTCCGGCTCGACGGGCTCCGCGAGCCCCAGCGCGGCGCGGGCGGCCTCCGGGCCCTGCTCCAGCAGGACGGTGAAGCCCGCGTCGTCGAGGACGGCCAGGCCGAGTTGTACAGCCTTGTCGTACTTGGACCCGGGGTTGTCACCGGCGACCACGAAGTCGGTCTTCTTCGACACCGAACCCGTCACCTTCGCTCCGCGCGAGGTCAGGGCCTCCTTGGCGCCGTCCCGGGTGTGCCCGGCGAGCGTGCCGGTGACCACGACGGTGAGACCCTCCAGTGGGCGGTCACCCGCCTCCTCGGCCGCCTCCTCCACGAAGCGGACGCCCGCCGCGCGCCACTTGTCGAGGATCTCCCGGTGCCACTCCTCCTCGTACCACTCCTTGATCGAGCGGGCGATCGTCGGGCCGACGCCCTCGGCCGACGCCAGCTCCTCCTCGGTGGCCGCGAAGATCCGGTCCAGGTCGCGGAACTCCCGGGCCAGCGCCTGCGCGGCGACCGGGCCGACGTGCCGGATGGAGAGACCGTTGACATAACGCCACAGCGGACGGTCCTTGGCCTTGTCCAGGTTCTCCAGCAGCAGACCGGCCGTCTTCTTCGGCTCGCCCTTGAGATTGGCGAAGAACGTGACGGTCTTCTCCTCGCCCGTCCGGTCGTCCAGCTTCGGCATGCCCGACTTCTGGTCGCGCACCACGACCTTGATGGGCAGCAACTGCTCCAGCGTCAGACCGAAGATGTCGCCCTCGTTCTTGACCGGCGGATCGGCCGGCTCCAGCGGCTGGGTCAGCGCCGTCGCCGCGACGTACCCCAGGCCGTCGATGTCGAGGGACTCCCGGCCGCCGAGGTACGCGACCCGCTCGCGCACCTGGGCCGGGCAGTACTGGGCGTTGGGGCAGCGCACGTCGATGTCGCCCTCGGACATCGGGCGCAGCTCGGTGCCGCACTCGTGGCAGTGCGTCGGCATCACGAACTCGGTCTCGGTGCCGTCCCGCAAGTCCTCGACCGGGCCGAGGATCTCTGGGATGACGTCGCCCGCCTTGCGGAGCACCACCGTGTCGCCCAGCAGCACGCCCTTGGCCTTGACGATCTGCTGGTTGTGCAGCGTCGCGTACTGGACCATCGAGCCGGCCACCTTCACCGGCTCGGCCAGCACCGCGAACGGCGTGGCCCGGCCGGTGCGGCCGATGCCGACCTGGATGCGGGCCAGCTTGGCGTTGACCTCCTCCGGCGGGTACTTCCAGGCGATCGCCCAGCGCGGCGACTTGGAGGTCGCGCCGAGGCGGCCCTGGAGCGGGATCTCGTCGACCTTGACGACCACGCCGTCGATCTCGTGCTCGACGGAGTGCCGCTGCTCGCCGAACTGCTTGATGAACGCACGGACCTCGTCCAGGCTGCCGACCACCCGGTTGTGCCGGGCGGTGGGCAGGCCCCAGTCGTGCAGCAGCTGGTACGCGTGCGACTGGCAGTCGATCTCGAAGCCGACCCGGGCGCCGATGCCGTGCACCACCATGTGCAGCGGGCGCGAGGCGGTGACCAGTGGGTCCTTCATCCGGAGCGAACCGGCGGCGGCGTTGCGCGGGTTGGCGAACAGCTTCACCAGCGCGTGCGGGCGCCGGCCCTCCTTCGCACGCTCCTCGTTCTCGGCGCGGCGGCGGTCGTTCTCGGCCGCGAAGGAGGCGTTCAGCTCGGCGAACGCCTCGGTGGGGAGGTAGACCTCGCCGCGGATCTCGACCAGCTCGGGGATGTTGTCACCCTTGAGCTGGTGCGGGATCTCCTTAATGGTGCGGACGTTGGCGGTGATGTCCTCCCCCACCCGGCCGGTGCCACGGGTGGCCGCCAGCACCAGGCGGCCGTGCTCGTAGGTGAGGTTGACGGCCAGGCCGTCCACCTTCAACTCGCAGAGGTAGTGGTACTCCAGCCCGTCGAGCTCCTTGGCGACGCGCTCGGCCCAGGCGGCGAGCTCCTCGTCGTCCATCGCGTTGTCCAGGCTCAGCAGCCGCTCGCGGTGCTCGACCTTGGCGAAGCCCTCGGCGGCGCCACCGCCGACCTTCTGGGTGGGCGAGTCGGGCGTGACCAGGGCCGGGTGCCCGGCCTCGATCGCCTCCAACTCGCGCATCAGCACGTCGAACTCGGCGTCACTGACGATCGGTGCGTCCTGCTCGTAGTACCGGGCGCGGTGCTCCTCCAGCTCCGCCGCCAGCTCGGCGTGCCGTCTGCGCACCTCCGCCGGAATCTCTCCCCAGCCCTCGACCGACAACGCGTCCTCCACTACTCCGGGTCGTGGCTACTCCGGGTTGTCCACCAGACTCCGGGCCGCCTGTGCGCTGAGTGACAACGCCTTGCGGGCGTACGCGGGGCTCGCCCCCGCCAGACCGCAGGTCGGCGTCACCAGCACGCGGCTGCCCAGCAGCTCCGGGGAGAGCCCCAACCTGCGCCACAACGTCCTGACACCATGGACACTACCGGCAGGGTCCGACAATCCTTCGTCGGTCGAGGGCACCACACCGGCCAGGATGCGGGTGCCGGCCTCGATCGCCTCACCGAGGTCGTCGTCGTCACGCTCCGTGAGGAGTTGGAAGTCCAGCGAGACCCCGGCGACACCCGCCCGGCGCAGCAGCGGGATCGGCACACCCGGCGCGCAGCAGTGCACCACCACCGGCACACCGGCCTTGGTGACCACCCCGCGCAGCACCTCCTCGGCGACCTGACGGTCCACCGGGCGCAGCCGGGAGAAGCCACTGGCGCTCTTCAACTGCCCGGCCAGCACGGCCGGGAGCGAGGGCTCGTCCAGCTGGAGGACGAGCTGCGCGCCGGGCACCCGGCGGCGCAGGTCGTCGAGGTGCCGGGCCAGCCCCTCGGTGAGGGACTCGGCGATCGAGCGGCAGGCGCCCGGGTCCTTGACCGCCTTCTCGCCGTTCCGCAGCTCGATCGAGGCGGCCAGCGTCCACGGCCCGACGGCCTGGACCTTCAGCGCACCCTGGTACCCCTGGGTGAACTCCTCCAGCGCGTCCAGGTCCTCGCCGAGCCAGGAGTGCGCCCGCTTCGTGTCCCGGCCCGGCCGGTCGGCGAAGCGCCAGCCGCTGGGCTCGACCTGCGCGAACAGCTCGACCAGCAGCCCGGCGCCCCGGCCGATCATGTCGGCCCCCGGGCCCCGGGCAGGCAGCTCCGGCAGGTGCGGCAGCAGCTCCAGCGCGCCGACCGCCGTCTTCGCGGCCTCACGGGCGTCCGTACCGGGCAGCGAACCGACGCCGGTCGCGGCGCCGGCCAGCTCGGGGAAGGGGTGTTCAGTAGTCACTCGGCCGAGCCTATCGGGCTCCCGTCAGTGCCCCGGGCGGACGGTGATGTCGGTGATCTCGGCGTCGCGCGGGAGGTCGAGGGCGGTGATGACGGCGGTGGCGACGGAGGCCGGGTCGATCCAGCGGGTCGGGTCGTACTCCTTGCCCTCCTGCTGGTGCACCTTCACCTGCATCGCGGTGGCGGTCCGGCCCGGGTAGACGGTGGTGACCCGGACGCCGTTGCCGTGCTCCTCCAGCCGCAGCGAGTCGGCGAGCGCGCGCAGGCCGAACTTGCTCGCCGCGTACGCGCCCCAGGTCGCGTGGGCGTTCAGACCGGCGCCGGAGTTGACGAAGACCACGTGGCCCCGGTTCAGGCGGATCGACGGGAGCATCAGGCGGGTCAGCTCGGCGGGGGCGACGAGGTTCGCGTTCAGCTGCTCGTGCCAGGCCTTGACCGGGAGGTCGCCGATCTCGCCGAGCTGGACGACCCCGGCGATGTGCAGCACCGAGTCCAGCCCGACGGGCTGCTCCTGGTGCCCGAGCGCCCAGGAGAGCTTCGCCGGGTCGGCGAGGTCGCCGATCAGGGTGCGGGCAGCGGGGAAGCGCTCGCGCAGCGCGGCCGCCCGGCCGGCGTTGCGGGCCAGCAGCCAGAGGTCCTCGCCGCGCTCGGCCAGCCGCTCGGCGACGGCCGCGCCGATGCCCGAACCGGCGCCGGTGATCAGGTGGGTGCCCATGGTCAGTTCTCCTGGAGGTGGTCGAGGGCCTCCGCCGGGGTGGCCGCGAAGGTGATCAGTTCGGTCAGCGGCCGGGGCAGGAAGCCCTCCGCGTCCATCCGCTCCAGCTGCGTCCGCAGACCGGCGTAGAAGCCCTCGGTGTCGAGCACCACGACCGGCTTGTCGTGCAGCGCGTGCTTCTTCAGCTCCAGCACCTCGGTGACCTCGTCGAGCGTCCCGAGCCCGCCGACCAGGACCACGACGGCGTCCGCGCGGGCCAGCAGCTGCGCCTTGCGCTCGGCCAGGTCCTTGGTCATGACCAGCTCGTCGGCGCCCTCGTACGTCTTGTGGGCGAGCATCTCGACCGATATCCCGACCAGCCGCCCGCCCGCGTCCTTGACGCCGTCGGCGAGCAGGCCCATCAGCCCGGCGTGCGAGCCGCCCCAGACCAGGGTGTGGCCGCGCTCGCCGAGCAGGCGGGCGAAGTCGGCGGCCGGTGCGGTGTACCGCTCGTCGAGCGAGTACGCGGAACAGAAGACGGTGATGTTCATAGTGCCCAAAGATCTACCACGGCACCGGCCGCAGGCCCTACGCGATTACCGGGCGCCGCTCGGTAGTGGCGATGGTCGCCGAGCCGACCACCCGGGTGCCCTCGTACAGCACCACGGCCTGACCGGGGGCGATGCCACGGGCCGGGGTGGCGAGGCGCACGTGCAGCTCGCCGTCGAGCACGGCGGCGGTGACGGGCACCTCCTCGCCGTGGGCGCGCAGCTGCGCGGTGTACGCGCCGTCCGCCGGGGGCGTGGTGCCGCACCAGCGGGGGCGGATCGCGGTGAGCGCCAGCACGTCGAGGCCCTCGGCCGGGCCGACCGTGACGGTGTTGTCCACCGGCGAGATGTCGAGCACATAGCGCGGCTTGCCGTCGGCCGCCGGGCGGCCGATCCGCAGGCCCTTGCGCTGGCCGATGGTGAAGCCGTACGCACCGTCGTGCTCGCCGAGCTTGGTGCCGTCGGCGTCGACGATGTCACCGGTCGCGGTACCCAGGTGCTTGGCCAGGAAGCCCTGGGTGTCGCCGTCGGCGATGAAGCAGATGTCGTGACTGTCGGGCTTCTTCGCGACGGCCAGGCCGCGGCGCTCGGCCTCCTCGCGGATGACGTCCTTGGTGGTGTCGCCGAGCGGGAAGAGCGAGTGCGCGAGCTGGTCGGCGTCGAGCACGCCGAGCACGTACGACTGGTCCTTGGCGGCGTCCACCGCGCGGTGCAACTGCCGCTCACCGGTGGGGAGATCGACGATCCGGGCGTAGTGGCCGGTGCAGACCGCGTCGAAGCCCAGCGCGATCGCCTTGTCCAGCAGCGCGGCGAACTTGATCTTCTCGTTGCAGCGCAGGCAGGGGTTCGGGGTGCGGCCCGCCGCGTACTCCGCGACGAAGTCGTCGATCACGTCCTCGCGGAAGCGCTCGGCCAGGTCCCACACGTAGAACGGGATGCCGATCACGTCGGCCGCCCGGCGGGCGTCCCGGGAGTCCTCGATCGTGCAACAGCCCCGGGCGCCCGTCCGGAACGACTGCGGGTTCGACGACAGCGCGAGGTGCACACCGGTCACCTCGTGCCCCGCCTCGGCGGCACGGGCGGCGGCAACGGCGGAGTCCACCCCGCCGGACATCGCGGCCAGCACTCGCAGGCGGCCGTTGCTTGCGGCGGTCGGGGCACCGGGGAATTCAGTCATGATGCCGACCAGCCTACGTGAGGCTGATATCTCCCAGGGACTACCGGCGGGCGGCCGCGGCCAGGCCGGCGTTGCGGGCGCGCTGGACGGCGGGCCCGATCGCCTTCGCCAGGGCGTCGACGTCGCTGCGGGTGGAGGTGTGGCCGAGCGAGAAGCGGAGCGAGGCGCGGGCCAGCAGCGGGTCGGCGCCCATCGCGAGCAGGACGTGGCTGGGCTGCGGCACCCCCGCAGAGCACGCGGAGCCGGTGGAGCACTCGATGCCCTGGGCGTCGAGCAGCATCAGCAGGGCGTCGCCCTCGCAGCCGGGGAAGGAGAAGTGCGCGTTGGCGGCCAGCCGTCCGCCCGTCGACGGGTCGCCGTTGAGCTGGGCGTCGGGGACGGCGGCGATCACCTCGGCGACGAGCTCGTCGCGCAGGGCGCCGAGCTCGGCCGCGTGCCCGACCCGGCGCTCGACGGCGAGCGCCGCTGCGGCGGCGAAGCCGGCGGCGGCGGGCACGTCGAGGGTGCCGGAGCGGACGTCGCGCTCCTGGCCACCGCCGTGCAGCAGCGGGACGGGCGTCGCGCTGCGGGCCAGCAGCAGGGCGCCGATCCCGTACGGGCCGCCGATCTTGTGGCCGGTGACGGTCAGCGCGTCCAGGCCGGAGTCGGCGAAGGAGACCTCGGCCTGGCCGAGCGCCTGCACCGCGTCGGCGTGCATCGGGATGCCGAACTCCCGTGCCACTGCTGAGAGTTCGGTGATCGGCTGGATGGTGCCGACCTCGTTGTTGGCCCACATCACGGTGATCAGCGCGACGGTCGCCGGGTCACGCTCGACGGCCTCCCGCAGCGCCTCGGGGTGCACCCTGCCGTACTCGTCGACGGGCAGGTACTCGACCAACGCGCCCTCGTGCTCGGCCAGCCAGTGCACCGCGTCCAGCACCGCGTGGTGCTCGACGGGGCTGCACAGCACCCGGCGGCGGGCCTGGTCGGCGTCCCGGCGGGCCCAGTAGAGGCCCTTGACCGCGAGGTTGTCCGACTCGGTGCCACCGGCGGTGAGCACGATCTCGCTCGGGCGGGCCCCCATCGACTGCGCCAGCGACTCCCGGGCCTCCTCCACCACCCGGCGCGCCCGGCGCCCGGCCGCGTGCAGCGAGGAGGCGTTGCCTACGACCCCGAGGTGCGCACTCATGGCGGCGATCGCCTCGGGCAGCATCGGAGTGGTGGCGGCGTGATCCAGATATGGCATGGCGGCTCCTAGTGTAGGCGCCGCCAGGGTCACGATTTGGCCATTGCACCCACCACAAACGCGCCGTTAGCCTCCTGCCTCACTGGGCGGGGCGTGGAGGGGACGGACACGATGTCGCAGTCGGTCGACCGGGCACTCACCATCCTGGCCTCCCTCGGGGACGGCCCCACCTCGTTGGAGCAGGCCGCCGCCCGGGTCGGCGTGCACAAGTCCACGGCCCTTCGGCTGCTGCGCACCCTCCAGGAGCACGGCTTCGTCCAGCGCCGCCCCGACCACCGCTACCAACTCGGCGGGCGGCTCTTCTCGCTGGCCCAGCAGGCCCTGGAGAGCATCGACGTACGCCAGGTCGCCGCGCCCTACCTGGCCTCGCTCAACGAGCGGTACGGCCACGCCGTGCAGCTCGCGGTACTGGAGGGCGACGAGGTGCTCTACCTGGACAAGGTGGACGGCCGCTACCCGGACCGGCCCGGGGCCTGGCCCGACCCGGTCGGGCGGATCGGGCGCCGGGTGCCCGCCGTGGCCACGGCGGTCGGCAAGGTGCTGCTCGCCGACCTGCCGGAGGATCAGCTGACGGTCTTTCTCGCCGGGCAGGATTTCGCTGCCCGAACGCGCAACAGCATCCGCTCCGCCGAACAGTTCCAGGCCGAGCTGGTCGGCGTCCGGCGGCACGGCTGGGCCGCCGACCAGGCCGAGTACCAGGAGAACGTCAACTGCATCGCCGCCCCGATCGTCGGCACCGACGGCACCGCCATCGCGGCCTGCTCGATCTCCGCCCCCGTGCAGCTCGCCCCGCTCACCGAGCTGAGCCGGCTGCTGCCCGAGCTGCTCTGCACCGTCGAGGCGATCTCGCTCGCGTACGGCGGGTCGCCTACTCCTCGCTGGTGCGAGAACCGTTGCGGTGCCAAGCACGTGGCGCGCGCCAACCGTACTTGAGCGCCAGCATCCGCATCCCGAAGGCCGCCGCCGCCGCGAGCGTGCCCGTCCAGGCGTCCAGGTGCCGTTCGGCGATCAGCACCGTGACGAGGGTCGCGCCGACCAGCGCGGGCACGGCGTAGATCTCGCGGTCCCAGCGCAGCAGCGAGGGGCTCTCGTGCGCCAGGACGTCACGGATGACACCGCCCCCCGCCGCCGTGAGCATCCCGCAGGCGACGGAGGCCACCGAGCCGAGGCCGTAGTCGTGCGCCTTGGCCGTGCCGGTGACGCAGAACAGCCCGAGCCCCATCGCGTCCAGCGTCTGCACCGCGCGGTTGATCCGCTCCACCTCCGGGTGCAGGAAGTAGACCACCAGCCCCGCGAGCAGCGGCGTCGAGAAGTACCCCATGTTGGTGAAGGCCACCACCGGCGTCGCCCCGATCACCAGATCCCGCATCACCCCGCCGCCCAGCGCAGTCACCTCGGCCAGCACACAGATGCCGAAGATGTCCATGTTCTTGCGCACGGCCATCAGGCCGCCCGACAGGGCGAAGACGAAAATACCGATCAGGTCCAGCGTCTGCTGGACCCCGGGCGAGAAGATCTGCGAGGTCACCCGGTCAGTTTCCACCGCAAATCGGTCATCCAACGAATCGGCGCCCGGACCGGGCCCGGCCGCGCGCCGTCAGGCGGCCGCGGCGGTGAGCTCGTGGCAGTCACCGCAGTCACGGCAGTCGTGGCAGAGGGACGGCTCCGGGGCGCGGAAGGCGCGCTCGCAGCCGTCGCAGGTCTGGAGCGGGAGCACCGCTCTGGGCGGGCCGGACGGGCCTGGGGCGGCAGGCGGGCGCAGGGCTGCCAGGCGGTACGCCAGCAGACGGGAGGCCCGCCGCATGATGCGGGCGGGCAGGCCGACGGCCAGCGTGTCGGCGATCTGCTGCGGTTCGACGCCACGGTCGAGCCATTCCCGTACGGCGGGGGCGAGTTGGCCGATCTCCTGCTCGGAGAGCAGCAGGCGCGGGTCACGGAGCCGGAGCGAGCCCAGGACGGCGGCGGCCTGCGGGTCGGCGGCCGGGGCAGGCGCTGGGGGCTCCTCGGCCGCCGTCTTCGGCAGCCGGGGCCGGGGCCGGGGCCGGGGGACGCGCGGCTCGCCGGTGGGCGGCACGTCGTGGGCGAGCGTGCGGGTGCGGATGCAGCCGTCGGCGCCGCGCTCGCGGCGGCGCTCCAGAAAACCGGCCGCCTCAAGCTCGTTGAGGGCCCTCGCGATGAGGATCTCGCCCTCGCTGAAGTGCCCGCAGAGGGCCCGGATGCTCACGGGCGCGCCGTCGGGCAGCGAGAGGATGTACACCGCGACTCCCACCGTGACGGCGCTCCCGGCGAGCTGCGCGAGCCGGTTGGAGATGACGGTGAAGTTGGCGGTGAGCCGGGTCCGAACGTGGAGCACGCCGGACGTGGGCGCGTTAGACTTGGCAACAGTCATCGGGAAGGTTTCGTCTTCCTAGGTGTTAGGCCCCCGGCCGGGATTGCGAGTCCCGCCGGGGGCCGACTTCGTTTCTGGGGTGCTGGCGGCGAGCGTACCGGCATCCGACCCGTCAGCGCGCCCAAGTCACCCGTAGGAGTGACGGGTTGAAACGGGAGGGTAGGTGGGAAGAGTTCTCTACCGGGGTTCTTGGTTGGTCACGTGCTCCACCGCATCCTCGCCCGCCACGACCCGGGTGCCCAACGCGAGCAGAGCCGCCACCGGGAGGGCGACTTCGTCCCCGTCCCGGTACGTCCCGACCAGGTCGTCGTACGCCGCGCGGATCTTCTCGACGGTCGGGGCGTCCTGACCCTCGATCAGCGAGGAAGTCAGCACGGTGCCGCCGAGCACGTCCTGCCACCAGCGGGCCGGGTCGACCCGGTGCGTCCAGCCGACCGGCTCGACCTGCACCTCCCGCAGCCCGGCCTCCTCCAGCAGCGCGGCGAAGTCCGCCGGAGCGGCGTACCGGGCAAACGGCGAGCTGCCGGGCAGATCAGCCGGCGGGGTCACGCCGACGGCACGTACCGCGTCGAAGAACACGCCCTGCGCGCGGTTCCCGGCCAGCGTGTCCCAGCAGGACAGCACCACCCGACCGCCCGGACGGACGGCCTCGCACAGCTCGGCCACCGCTGCAGCCGGGTCCGGCACGTGGTTGATCACGAACGCACCCACCACCGCGTCGAACTCCCCCACCCCGAACGGCAGCCCCGGCAGCTCCGCCCGCAGCACCCGGGCCCCCGGCAACGCCTCGGCCGCGACCTCCACCATCTGCTGCACCGCGTCGGTGGCCGTCACCACGGCCCCCCGCGCCAACGCCGCCGCCCCCAGCCGGCCCGTCCCGCAGCCGACCTCCAGCACCCGCGTCCCGCGCGTCACACCCGCCGCATCGAGCAGCCGCTCGTGCAGCCGGGCCGTCATCGCGCCGAACCCGTCGTCGTACGTCCCGCTGCGCCGCGCCCATCCGCTGCGCTCGAACTCCGCGAAATCCGTCCCGCTCATGTCTCTACTCCTGCGCCGTTCCACGTGATCCGTAGCCCGGCCGCGCCGCCGCCACTATGGCACGGCGGCGCTCGGCCCTCCTACTTCGAGAAGTACCCGAAGAGGTCCGCGACGACCTGGGTCTGGCCCAGGAAGTTGTAGACGTCGAAGGACCCGTTCGCCCCGAGCGGCGTCGTGACGTGGTTCGGGACCGTCTTCCCGGCGAGGAAGTTGAGGTTGGACGTGCCGGGCTTGGCAGCGCCGTCCGCCCACACCGTCAGGTAACCGCCAGCGGTCGAAGCGGTGCTGGTCACATTGAGCACCGCGCCCGTCGCACCCGCCGGGGCGCCGCTCGCGACCGGCAGCGTCCCGCCCTGGCCCAGCGCGTGCTGACCCGCCGTCCGCGTGTCCACCAGCCGCGTCGGCGAGACCGGGGTGAACAGCGAAGAACCGGTCGGGCTGTAGTACCCGAAGACGTCCGCGACGACCTGCGTGTGCCCGAACTTGTTGTAGATGCTGACCTTGCCGTCCGCGCCGATCGGCACGACCACCTGGTTCGCCACCGTCTGACGGACACCGAAGTTCAGGTTGGACGTCCCCGGGCGGGTGGTGCCACTCGCAAAGGCGGTGAGGTACCCGCCCGCGTCCGCATCCGTGCTGGTCAGGTTGAGCACCGCGGCCGTCGCGTCCGCCGGCACGCCGTTGACACCCCGCACCTGGACCGACGTAGTCGCATCCGGGCCCAGAGCCGTGGTGTGGCGGGTGTCGAACAGCCGCGACGGCGCCAGAGCAGTGAACCGGTCACCACTACCCGGCAGGTAGGAGCCCATCACGTCGACCACAACATCGGTGGTGCCGGAGAAGTTGTAGACCGTCACCTTGCCGTTCGCGCCCGTCGGGACGGTCACCAGGTTCGGGACGACCTGCCCGGCCGTGAAATTGACGTTCGAGGTCGCCGGGCGGGGGCTGCCGGCCGGGTAGACGCTCAGGTAGCCGCCCTGGGACGGGTTGACGGCGGTGACGTTCAGGACGGCCGCGTCCGGGCGCACCTTGACGCTCGCGGCGGTGGGTACGAAGACGTCGACGGACTCGCCGGGGCCCAGGCGCCTGCTCCCGGGCTGCCGGGTGTCGAGCACCCGGGTCGGCGTGATCGGGGCGAAGCCGAGCGCGGAGTAGGCGACGTGCAACTGCCGGGTGACGGTCACCGTCCGGCCGCCCTGGTCGAAGACCCTGGCGGTGACCGTGTAGTCACCCGACCGCCCGTAGACGTGACGGCCGGAGACTCCGGCCGCCTTCGGGGAGCCGTCACCGAAGTCGATCTCGTACCCGTCGATGTGCGACGGGCTGGTGGTGCCCGCGAAGTCGTACCGGTAGCCGAACGGCCCCTCCTCGTACCGGCGGTCGGGGGTGATCGCCAAGGCGGGCACGAGATCGCTCGGGTCGTTGACGAAGACCCAGGCATCCGGGCCCGAGGTGACACTGCTGTGGGAGCTCGCTTCGGTGGCCGTCACCGAGATCGGGCGGGAACCCTCGGTCCGGTAGACGTGCTGGACTGTGGGCGAGCTGGTGACGACCGGGGCGGAGCCGTCGCCGAAGTCGAAGCTGTACGTGGTGCTGCCGGGCCAGTTCTGGACAGCCTTGGCAGTCGCCGTCACGGGCAGCGGGAACGCCCCCTGATTGATGTTCACGCTCACCGACACGCTGCTGTACGCCTGGAGCTCGGTCGCGCCACGGTCGTGGAAGCCGCCGCCGGTGTTGGGCGCCTGCGGGTCGTCGACCCGGGGACGGCCGTCGAGGTCGGTGTCCGACTCTCCAGGCGCCGACGCGTCGGCCGAGTCGATCGCGCCGGACATCAAGCCCGGTTGCGACCAGTCTCCGACGATGTCGTGGGCACCCTGAGCGCTCGCGGCGGTGAAATCACGCTGCTCGCGGTAAGCCGTGCCGTCCCAGGAGTAGGCCGGGCTACCGCCGTCGATGCTGAACAGGTTGTAGTCGGCCTTCGTCCCGGCCACGGAACCGGCCGAGACGGACAGCCCGACGACACTCGAATTGTTGCCATATGTCCTCTTCTGCAGGCTGACGACGTTGTTCTCGATCGTCGCCCCGGCCGAATCTCCGTTCAGCGCGATCGCGGGGGCATCCACTCCGGCCAGCGTGTTGCCCGTGATCACCGTGCCGGGCGCGTCCGTCACCCGGATGCTCTCGGCCGTCCCACTGAGCATGTTGTTCGTGGTGACGACCGTGCCGGTCACGCCTTTCTCGACCACGAGACTGCTGCCGTGGAAAGGGCCTCCGAGCTGGCTGTGGCTCACCACCGTGTCCTCGGTGGCTCCAGTGAGACGGACGGACACAGCTGCCGGGGTGCCGAGGAACTCGTTCACCCCCTGCAGGTCGTCGCCGTCGAGGACCACCCGCGCCGAGTCCGCGACGAGAACAGCCTCCTTGGTGGTCCCGTCCACGACGAAGCCCTGCAGCGTCACATCGTGGACGTTGCTCAGCACGAAGACGTTCCGGTTGTAGTCGTTGGGTCCGATCGCCACGCGGGGGTGGTACTTCGCAGGCCGTCCCTTGAGGGTGACGGGCTTGCCCGGCTCACCGGAGTGGGTGATGTGCACCGATTCCGTGTAGCGGTAAGCCGCGTCGACCAGCACCGTCTGACCGGGCTCGGCAGCGTCGGCCCCCGCCTGGACGGTGCAGAACGGCCGGGCCTCGGTCCCCGCTCCGGAGTCGGAGCAGACGGCCTTGTCCCCCGAGACGTACAGCGTCGAGGTGGTCTCCGCGACCGCGGGCAACGTCCAGCCACCCCCCGCGAGGCCGGTGGAGGCAAGGACGACAGCGATGGCCAGCTGACGGCGACGACGGATCGATGACATACAGGTCCCCGGGTGACGGCTCGGATGGTTTCCAAACGTCTGACCCGCACCACCGCCCGAAGGTTGTACGCCTGCATCCAGAAAGGGGCTTACTTGGTGAAGTATCCGAAGAGGTCGGCGACGACCTGGGTCTGGCCCAGGAAGTTGTAGACGTCGAAGGAGCCGTTCGCTCCGAGCGGTGTCGTGACGTGGTTCGGGACGGTCTTCCCGGCGAGGAAGTTGAGGTTCGACGTGCCGGGCTTGGCAGCGCCGTCCGCCCACACCGTCAGGTAACCACCAGCCGTCGAAGCCGTACTGGTCACGTTCAGGACCGCACCCGTAGCACCGACCGGAGCGCCGCTGGCGACCGGCAGCGTCCCACCCTGGCCCAGCGCGTGCCGGCCCGGCGTACGAGTGTCCACCAGCCGCGTCGGGGAGACCGGCGTGAACAACGACGCCCCCGACGGGCCGTAGTAGCCGAAGACATCCGCCACCACGTGCGTGTGCCCGAACTTGTTGTAGACCGACACCTTGCCGTCGGCGCCGATCGGGACGACGACCTGGTTGGCCACCGTCTGCCCGGCCGTGAAGTTCAGGTTCGACGTCCCCGGGCGTTCCGTGCCACTCGCGTACGCCGTGAGGTAACCACCCGCGTCCGAACCCGTGCTGGTCACGTTCAGCACCACCGACGTCGCGTCGGCCGGCACCCCGCCGACTCCCCGCACCTGCACGGACGTGCTCGCGTCCGGCCCGACCGCCGTGCTCTGCCGGGTGTCCAGCAGCCGCGACGGCGCCAGCGCCGTGAACCTGGCTCCCCCGCCCGACTCGTAGACGCCCATCAGGTCGACCACCACGTCCGTGGTGCCCGAGAAGTTGTAGACGGTGACCCTGTCCGACTCGCCGACCGGGACGGTGACCAGGTTGGGCACCGTCTGCCCCGCCGTGAAGTTCACGTTCGACGTCGAGGGCCGCGGCGACCCCGCCGGGTAGACGCTCAGGTACCCGCCCTGCGACGGGCTGACCGCCGTCACGTTGAGCACCGCCGCTGCCGGGTACGGATGCCCTGGCGCGCTCGGGATGTACACGTCTATCGACTGGCCGGGGCCGAGGTGGTGGATTCCGTAGTAGTCCGGCGTCCGGGTGTCGTACAGGCGGGTCGGCATCACTGGGGTGAAGCCCAGCGGGCCGTACGCGGCGTGGACCTGCGTCCGGGCGGTGGCCGTTCGGCCGATCGTGTCCGTCATGGTCGCGGTCACGGTGTAGTCGCCGGGGTGGCTGTAGGTGTGGACGTAACCACCCCCACTCGGCGTGCCGTCGCCGAAGTCGTACACCGTGGATTTGATGGGCCACGGGCTGACGGTGTGACTGATGTCGACGGAATAGGACAGCGGGCCGTTACTGGTCCCCGGCGCGGGCACGAGCCTCACGTCCGGGCGGATGTCACCGGGCTCGTCGACGACCACCGAGGACCAGAGCTTTCCGGAGGCGGTGTTGGCCGGGTCCGTGCCGTGCACGGTGACCGAGACCCCGTACGTCCCCTTCGACCGGTAGACGTGCTGCACCTCGGCGTCCGTGGTGACCAGCGGATCGCTGCCGTCGCCGAAGTCGTAGGTGTAGGTGGTGGCGCCCGGCCAGTACTGCGTGGCCTTCGCCGTGACGGTCACCGGCAGCGGGTACGGACCCACGGCCGGGGAGGCGTCAAGATTCACCCTGTCGGCGTACTCCTCCAGCTCGGCCGCGCCACGGTCGTAGTAGCCAACCCCGGTACCGGAGTTGTCCCGCACCGGGGCGTCCACCCGCCGGTGGCCGTAGACGTCGGTGGTCAGCTCGCCGGGCGCCGAGGCGTCGGCGGAGTCGGTGGCGCCGAAGGCGGCGGTCGGCTGGACCGAGCAGTTGACGCATTTGGCCGCCTCCCCCAGCGGAGTGTCCAGCTTCTCCCGGAGGTCATGTGCACCCTGGCCGGTCGCCGCCATGAAGTCGGCGGGCTGCTGGTAGGAGGTGCCCGCCCAGCGGTAGGCCGTGCCCGGACCGGACGGGCCGAGCAGGTTGTAGTCGGCCTTGGTGCCGGGCACCGAGCCCGCCGAGACCGAGAGTTCGACTGCCTGGGCCGCGTACCGATCGGAGTAACCGACGACGTTGTTCTCCAGCACGGCGTGGTCGGAGTTGCCCGCCAGGGCGATGCCCGCGTCCCCGTTGGAGATCACCGTGTTACTGGTGATCACCGTCTGCGGGGCGTCCGTGACGCTGATGCCGGCCAGGTGGGCGGCGTGGGTCACGGCGTTGGTGCTGATGACCGTGCCCGACACACCGGGATCCACCACGATGCCACCGCCGTACCCGCCGCCCACGAGGTTGCGGCTGAGCACCACACCGCTACTCGCGCCGGTCACCCGGACGGCCGGGCTGCCGCTCGGGACGGCCGGCGGATGGGTGGGCGAGCTGTAGCTGCCGAAGCCTGCCCGGATCACCTCGTTCCCGTCGAGGGTGATCCCCGAGGAGTCCTTCACCAGGAAGGCCTCCGCCGAGGAAGTCGCGACTCCGAAGTGCTGCACCGTCACATCGTGCACATGGTCCAGGACGAAGGCGTGCGCGGTCGCGGGCTGGGCGTCCACCGGCTGTACCCCCACCGATGAACGAACCTGGCCCGCCGCCCTGATGGTGATCGGCTTGTCCGGCGTTCCCGAGTGGTGGACGGTGACCTGTTCCGGGTAGGTGCCGAGCGTGACCAGCACCGTCTGGCCCGGCTGGGCTGCGTCGGCACCCGCCTGAATGGTGCAGAACGGCTGCGCCTGGCTACCCGGGCCGGAGTCGGAGCAGCCGTTCCCCTTGCCGTCCACGTACAGGGTCGCGGCGGAGTCGGCGACGGCGGGCGGGGCTACGCCCGCGCTCACCAAGCCGGTGGAGGCGACCACGAGAGCGGCGGCAACCTGACGGCGGCGGCGCATGGATGACAAGGGAGCCCCCCAAGGGCAAGGAAGTGCTGAGATCGGCGGGGCCACTGCCCCGCCAACCGTATCTATACCAAACGCTCGTACGACTACTTCGAGAAGTATCCGAAGAGGTCGGCGACGACCTGGGTCTGACCCAGGAAGTTGTAGACGTCGAAGGACCCGTTTGCCCCGAGCGGCGTCGTCACATGGTTCGGCACCGTCTTCCCCGCGAGGAAGTTGACGTTCGACGTGCCCGGCTTCGCAGCACCGTCCGCCCACACCGTCAGGTACCCACCGGCCGTGGCAGCCGTACTGGTCACGTTCAGGACCGCACCCGTCGCACCAGCCGGAGCACCGCTGGCGACTCGCAGCGTCCCGCCCTGGCCAAGCGCGGAGTGACCTGCCGTACGAGTGTCGACCAGGCGGGTCGGAGCGACGGGGGTGAAGAGCGAGGTGCCGGTCGGGCCGTAGTACCCGAAGACGTCCGCGACGACCTGCGTGTGCCCGAACTTGTTGTAGATGCTGACCTTGCCGTCCGCGCCGATCGGCACCACCACCTGGTTCGCCACCGTCTGACGCGCCGCGAAGTTCAGGTTGCTCGTGCCCGCCCACCGGGTGCCGCTGGGGTAGACGGCGAGGTAACCGCCCGCGTCCCCGTCCGTGCTGGTCAGGTTGAGCACCACCGACGTGGCGTCCGCCGGGACACCGCCGACACCCCGCACCTGGAGCTGGGTGACGCTCTCCGGCCCGACCGCGCCACCGGCGCGCCGGGTGTCGAGGAGGCGGGACGGTGCGAGGGCGGTGAAGCGGTCACCGGCCCCGGCCTGGTAGCTGCCCACCACGTCGACGACGACGTCGGTGTCGCCGGAGTGGTTGAAGATCTCCACCTCGTCACTGCCGCCGAGCGACGTCGTCACCAGGTTCGGCACGGTCTGCCCCGGCACGAAGTTGACGTTCGAGGTCGCCGGACGGGGGCCGCCCGCCGGGTAGACGCTCAGGTAGCCGGCGGCGGAGGGGTTGACGGCGGTCACGTTCAGCACCACGGCGTCGGACTGCCCGGAGACGTGCACCCGGGTCGTCGCGCCCGGCCCGAGCCGCAGCGAACCGGGGTGGCCGGCACCGGGCCGAGTGTCGAGCACCCGGTACGGGGTCGTCGGGACGAAGCCCATCGCGGCGGCGGCCGCGACCGTGGCGGTGGAGGTGGTGTGGGCGGTGCTGTTGGCACCCGTGCCGTTCGCCGTCACGGTGACGGTGTAGCTGCCCGCAGCCCGGTAGGCGTGGTCGGCGGTCGGCGAGGTGGTGACCACCGGCTTGCTGCCGTCGCCGAAGTCGAAGGTGTACGTGGTGGTGTCGGACCAGTACTGCCCGGCCGTCGCGGTCGCCGTCGCCCTCCCCCCGACGACGGCGAGCTTCAGGTCGAGGCTGCCATACGCCTGCAGTTCGACGGCACCCCGGTCGTGGTAGCCACCACCGGAGTTGGGCGCCTTCGGGTCGTCGACCCGCGGGTTGCCGTGCAGGTCGGTGTCCAGCTCGCCCGGGGCCGAGGCGTCCGCCGAGTCGGTGAGACCGGACGGGCCGGTCGGATCGGCCGCGGCCGACCAGGGCATCTCGGGGAACGGCGGGTCCTCCCGCAGATCGTGTGCTCCCTGGGTGGTCGCGGCGGTGAAGGCGGCCGGCTGCTGGTAGGTCGTGCCACCCCAGGAGTAGGCCGAACCCGTACTGACCGGGTGGAGCACGTTGTAGTCGGTCTTCGTCCCGGCGACGGACCCGGCCGACACCCGGAGCTCGACGTCGAGCGACGGGTCCGGCGGCTGCGTCCCGGGGGCCGAGCTCGACGGGCCGTCCGATCCGGCGACGACGTTGTTCTCGATCGTCGCGCCGCCGGAGTTCCCGTCCAGCCGGATTCCCGTACCGTAATTACTGACAACGGAGTTGCCCGTGATGACCGTGCCGGGCGCGTCCGTCACCCAGATCCCCGCATACTCGTTTCTGGTCACCAGATTGGTGGTGATGACGGTGCCGGTCACGCCCTTGTCGACGGCGATGCCACCGAGGCCGGAGGCCTCGATCTGGTTGCGGCTCACCGTGGTGTCCCTGGTGCTGCCGGTCAGGTGGATGTTCGCCCCCGACAGGCCCCACCCCGACCAGTACGCCTCGTTGCGGTCGAGGACGACCCGTGCGGAGTCGGAGACCTGGATACCGTCGGTCCTCCCCATGACGTAGAAGTTCTGCACCGTCACGTCGTGGACACCGGTCAGCCGGAACGGGATGGTCGAGTCGGGTCCGTACGTGCGGACCTCCGGACGCTTGCCCGTCTTGTCCTCGCTGATGCCCCTGATGACGATCGGCTTGCCCGGCTCGCCGGAGTGGGTGATGCGCACCGATTCCGGGTAGCCACCGGTGGTCGGCTCGACCAGCACGGTCTGGCCGGGCTTCGCGGCGTCGGCGCCCGCCTGGATGGTGCAGAACGGCTGCGCCTGGCTGCCCGGCCCGGTGTCCGAGCAGGCGGCGGACTTGGAGACGTACAGCGTCGAGCCGGTCTCGGCGGCGGCAGGAAGCGCCCACCCCGCACCGACAAGGCCGGTGGAGGCGACGACGACAGCGGTGGCCAGCTGGCGACGACGGTGGATCGATGGCATTCAGGGCCCCCGGGTGACGGCTCGGATGGTTTTCGAACGTCTGACCCGCACCACCGCCTGATGGTTGTACGCAGATAAGAAAAAAGTTGCCGCCTCCCCGAGCGGCTGGGGAGGCGGCAGTAGGAGGGGCTTACTTGGTGAAGTAGCCGAAGAGGTCCGCGACGACCTGGGTCTGGCCGAGGAAGTTGTAGACATCGAAGGAGCCGTTCGCTCCGAGCGGCGTCGTCACGTGGTTCGGCACCGTCTTCCCGGCAGCGAAGTTGAGGTTGGAGGTACCGGGCTTCGCAGCGCCGTCCGCCCACACCGTCAGGTAACCGCCAGCCGTCGAAGCGGTGCTGGTCACGTTGAGCACGGCACCCGTCGCACCCGCCGGGACGTGGGTGGCGACCGGCAGCGTGCCGCCCTGGCCCAGCGCGTGCTGACCCGCCGTCCGCGTGTCCACCAGCCGCGTCGGGGCAACCGGGGTGAAGAGGGAGGAGCCGGTCGGGCTGTAGTACCCGAAGACGTCCGCGACGACCTGGGTGTGGCCAAACTTGTTGTAGATGCTGACCTTGCCGTCGGCACCGATCGGCACCACCACCTGGTTCGCCACCGTCTGACGCGCCGCGAAGTTCAGGTTGCTGGTCCCCGGACGCTCCGTGCCACTCGCATAGGCGGTGAGGTAGCCACCCGCATCCGCATCCGTACTGGTCAGGTTCAGCACCACCGACGTCGCATCCGCCGGCACCCCGCCGACTCCCCGGACCTGAACGGACGTGGTCGCATCCGGCCCGAGCGCAGCGGTGTGGCGGGTGTCGAGCAGCCGCGACGGCGCCAGAGCAGTGAACCGGTCACCACTGCCCACCTGGTACGTACCCATCCAGTCCACCACGACATCCGTGGTGCCGGAGAAGTTGTAGATGGTCACGTCGTCCTTCATCCCGGTCGGGACGGTGACCAGGTTCGGGACGACCTGACCGGCCGTGAAGTTGACGTTCGAGGTCGCCGGACGAGGCGTGCCCTTCGGATAGACACTCAGGTATCCACCCTGCGAGCCGTTGACCGCCGTGACGTTCAGAACAGCCGCGTCGGGGTACTCCCGGCCGACCGACTTCCCCGGGATGTGGACGTCGATCGACTCACCGGGGCCGAGGCGCGTGATGCCGGTGGTGTTCGGCAGCCGGGTGTCCAGCAGGCGGGTCGGCTTGACCGGGGTGAAACCCTGCGCACCGTACGCCACGTGCACCGTCTTGGTGAGGGTCGCCAGCCTGCCACCCTCGTCGGTGAGCCGCAGGGTGACCGTGTAGTCACCCGGACGCTGGTAGGCGTGGTACCGCACCGAACCGATCCAGACGCTGTTCCCCTCGTTGCCATCGCCGTAGTCAACGCTTGAACCGTTGAGGCGGTACGGGCTGGTGGAGCCGCCGTAGTCGAAAGAGTAGGCGAGCAGGCCGAGGTCGTACGTCCTGGGTGCCGGGCCGATCTTGAGATCGGGCACCAGGTCGCCGGGCTCGTTGACGGTCACGACATCGCTCTGCGTGCTGATGACGGCGCCGGCACTCGTGCCCCGGGCGGTCACAGTTACCGTGAACTGGCCCTTGGTCAGATACGTGTGCTCGGCCTTCGGCGAGGTGGAGACGACAGGCGTACTGCCGTCACCGAAGTCGAAGGTGTACGTCGTCGTGCCCGGCCAGTTCTGCGAGACCGTCGCCGACGCCGTGGTCTTCAGCGGGTACGGGCCCAAGTTCTTGTCGACCTGTACGTCCAGCCCGCTGTAGGCCTGGAGCTCCTCCGCACCCCGGTCGAAATAGCCGGTGCCGGTGTCGGCCACCTGCGGATCGTCGGCCCGGGGGCGGCCGTTGATGTCCGTGTCCAGCTCACCCGGAGCCGAGGAATCGGCCGCGTCGGTGACGCCGACGACGGCCTCCGGGCCTGGCGCTGAGTCGGCCGACGGGATTCCGAGGACGTCATGGGCACCTTGGGTGGTGGCGGCGGTGAAGTCCGGCTGCCGCTGATACTGCTTGCTGTTCCACGAGTAGGCCAAGCTCTCTCCGTCGGTGTGGAACGAGTTGTAGTCCGCCTTCGTCCCGGCGACGGAGCCCGCCGAGACGGACAGCCCGATCGCGGGCCCGGGGGTGCCGGTGTCCTCACGTGCGACGACGAGGTTGTTCTCGACCGTCGCCTTGCCCGAATCACCGGCGAGCGCGATCACGGCGCTTTCCACAGCGGTCACCGTGTTGCTCGTGATCACGGTGCCAGGCGCATCCTGCACCCGGACGGCGTCGGCCATGTAACCGAAGATGTGGTTGGTGGTGACGACAGTGCCGCTCACACCCTTGTCGACCACCAAGCCGCCTCCCCCGCCACCGTCGATACGGCTGCGGCTCAACGTTGTGTCGCTGGTGGTCCCGGTGAGGCGGACGGCTGGCGACGAACCGGACTTCGATATCGCGTTCACGCCGTCGCTGTCGATGACGACCCGTGCCGAATCCGAGACCAGGACGGCCTCCTGGCTCGAGGCCCCCGTGGCGAAGTTCTGCAGCGTCACATCGTGGACGTGGCTCAGCTCGAAGATGTGCGCTGGAACGGACCCGCCCCCGGCGTAGCTGGGACCGACGAACACCCGGGGGCTGTCGCCCGAGGGCACGCCCTTGATGACGATCGGCTTGCCCGGCTCACCGGAGTGGGTGAGGTGTACGGGCGCCGAGTAGCCACCGTGGCCCGTCCCGACCAGCACGGTCTGGCCGGGCTTCGCGGCGTCGGCGCCCGCCTGGATGGTGCAGAACGGCTGTGCCTCGGTGCCCGGCCCGGTGTCCGAGCAGGCGTGCGAACCCGAATCGACGTACAGCGTCGAGGCGGTCGCGGCGACGGCGGGCAGGGACCAGCCGACCCCGGCGAGACCGGTGGAGGCGACGACGACAGCGGCGGCCAGGTTGCGGCGGCGGCGTGCGTGTGACAAGGGAGTTCCCCCGAAGACTGTGGGTGGGTGGTTACTTGGTGAAGTAGCCGAAGAGGTCGGCGACCACGTGGGTGCGGCCCATGAAGTTGAAGACGTCGAAGGCGCCGTTGGCCCCGAGCGGCGTCGTGACGTGGTTCGGAACGGTCTTCCCCGCCGGGAAGTTGAGGCTCGAGGTGCCGGGGCGGCGAGCACCGTCCGCCCACACCGTCAGGTAGCCGCCGTCCGTCGAGGCTGTGCTGGTCACGTTGAGGACCGCACCCGTAGCACCCGCCGGGACGTGGCCGGCGACCGGGAGCGTGCCGCCCGGGGTGAGGGCGCTCTGGCCGGGGGTGCGGGTGTCGACCAGGCGGGTCGGGACGACCGGGTGGAACAGCGTCGTGCCCGAGTCGCCGTAGTAGCCGACGATGTCGGCGACGACCTGGGTGTGACCGGCCTTGTTGTAGACGAAGACCCGGCCGTCGGCACCGATCGGCACGATCACCTGGTTCGCCACCGTCTGACCCGCCGTGAAGTTGAGGTTGCTGGTGCCGAGCCAGCGCTTGCCGCTCGCGAAGGCGGCGAGGAAGCTCGGCGCGTCCGAACCGGTGCTGGTCAGGTTGAGCACCGCCACGGTCGCGTCGGCCGGGACGCCGCCGGCGCCGCGCACCTGAATGCCGACCACGCCCTCCGGGCCGACCGGCCCGCCGCTCTGGCGGGTGTCGAGCAGCCGTGCGGGCGGCAGAGCGGCGAAGCGGCTGCCGTGCCCCGGCTTGTAGACGCCCATCAGGTCGACCACCACGTCGGTGTCACCGGAGTTGTTGTAGATCGTCACTCCGTCGTTGGCGCCGACCGGCACCGTCACCAGGTTCGGCACCGTCTGCCCCGGCGCGAAGTTGACGTTCGAGGTCGCCGGGCGGGGGCTGCCCGTCGGGTAGACCGTGAGGAACCCGCCCTTGGTCGGGTCGGCGGCGGTGAGGTTGAGCACCACCGCATCCGGGTGGTTCAGGTCGTAGCCGTCACCGACGGCCAGGTCGATCGACTGGCCCGACCCGATCGGGTCCGTCCGGTAGTCGCCGCCGGAGTAGCGGCTGTCGTACAGGCGCCTCGGGTCGAGCGGGACGTAGCCCATCGCCTCGTACGCCACGTGCACCGGCTTGGTGGCGCTGGCCGTGTGCCCTGCCGAGTCGGTGGCCTTGACGGTGATCTGGAAGTCGCCCGGCCGAGGGAAGGTGTGATGCGCCCGGTCGTCGTAGCTGGGGCTGACGACGGCCACGGGGGTGCCGTCGCCGAAGTCGATCTCCTGCTTGGTGATGGACGACTGAGCGGTGCCCTTGGTGTTGACGACATATCCGAGCGGGCCCAGATCGAGCTTCCGGTCAGCCCTGTCCACGGTGAACACCGGCGTCGGCGCGGCGTCGGCGAAGGCCGGGGGCGCGGCGACCGCCCCGACCAGTCCGGTCGCGGCGAGGACGACAGCAGTGGCGGCAAGCTTCTGACGACGGCGGATCGATGACATGCAAGGCCCCCGGGTGACGGTTCGGATGGTTCCGAACGTCTGACCCGCACCCCTGCCAGAAGGTTGTACGCGTGCACGGAAAAAATTGCCGCCTCCCCCGCCGAAGCGGGGAAGGCGGCACCAGCAGGGCTTACTTGCTGAAGTAGCCGAAGAGGTCCGCGACGACCTGGGTCTGGCCGAGGAAGTTGTAGACGTCGAAGGACCCGTTCGCCCCGAGCGGCGTCGTCACGTGGTTCGGCACCGTCTTCCCCGCGAGGAAGTTGACGTTCGACGTGCCCGGCTTCGCCGCGCCGTCCGCCCACACCGTCAGGTAACCACCCGCTGTAGAAGCCGTACTGGTCACGTTCAGGACCGCACCCGTCGCACCCGCCGGGGCGCCGCTCGCGACCGGCAGCGTCCCGCCCTGGCCCAGCGCGTGCTGACCCGCCGTACGGGTGTCCACCAGGCGGGTCGGGACGACGGGGGTGAAGAGCGAGGAGCCGGTCGGGCTGTAGTACCCGAAGAGGTCCGCGACGACCTGCGTGTGTCCGAACTTGTTGTAGATGCTGACCTTGCCGTCCGCGCCGATCGGCACCACCACCTGGTTCGCCACCGTCTGACCGGCCGTGAAGTTCAGGTTGGACGTCCCCGGGCGGGTGGTGCCACTCGCGAAGGCGGTGAGGTACCCGCCCGCATCAGCATCCGTGCTGGTCAGGTTGAGCACCGCGGCCGTCGCGTCCGCCGGCACGCCACCGACACCCCGCACCTGCACCGACGTGGTCGCATCCGGGCCCAGAGCCGTGGTGTGGCGGGTGTCGAGCAGGCGGGACGGCGCCAGAGCCGTGAAGCGGCTGCCGGTGCCGGACTGGTAGTAGCCCATCACGTCGACCACGACGTCCGTGGCGCCGGAGAAGTTGTAGACCGTCACGTGGTCGCCCTGGCCGGTCGGGACGGTCACCAGGTTCGGGACGACCTGACCGGCCGTGAAGTTGACGTTCGAGGTCGTCGGGCGGGGGGCACCCGTCGGGTAGACGCTCAGGTAGCCGCCCTGCGAGGGGTTGACCGCCGTGACGTTCAGGACGGCGGCGTCGGCGTGGCCGGAGGTGGTCGGGAGGTAGACGTCGACGGACTCGCCGGGGCCGATCCGGCGGATCCCGTTCATGCCGGGCTGCCGGGTGTCGAGCACCCGGGTCGGCGTGATCGGGGTGAAGCCGAGCTGCGCGTAGGCCACGTGCAGCTGCTTGGTGAGCGTCGCCGCACGGCCGCCCTGGTCGGAGACCTTCACGGTGACGGTGTAGTCGCCGGGCCGCGCATAGCTGTGGTGGGCGTAGCCGTAGGTGTTCACCGGGGAGCCGTCGCCGAAGTCGATCTCGTAGTGGTCGACGTACCAGGGGCTGGTGGTGCCCGTGGCGTCGAAGAGGTACCCGAGCGGCCCACCGCCCATCCCCCGGTCGTCGAGGGTGATCTTGGCGTCGGGCACGAGGTCGCCCGGCTCGTTGACCGTGATGTCGGACGCGACGTCGGCGGAGAGGGTGGCATCGGACTTGGTGTCCGCGACCGTCACCTTGACCCGGTACCTGCCCTTGTTCTGGTAGACGTGCTCAGCCTTCGGCGAGGTGGAGACGACCGGCGCGCTGCCGTCCCCGAAGTCGAAGGTGTAGGTGGCGGGGGTGGTCCAGTTCCACTGGACCGTCGCGGTCGCCGTCATGGCCAGCGGGTACGGGCCCCGAAGGTAGGGCACGCTCAGGCGCAGCCCGCTGAACGGCTGGAGCTCGACCGCGCCGCGGTCGTGGAAGCCGCCCGGCGAGTTGTCCACCTGCGGGTCGTCGACCCGGGCATGGCCGTAGAGGTCGGTCGCCAGCTCGCCGGGGGCCGAAGCGTCGGCCGAGTCGGTGGAGCCGGAGGCGGCGGTCGGGACGACGGAGGCGTTGGCGGAGCCGTCGAGGAGGAACTTCGGGGCCTCGCGCAGGTCGTGGGCGCCCTGCGTGGAGGCGGCGGTGAAGTCGGCGGGCTGCTGGTAGGTGGTGCCGCCCCAGGAGTACGCCGAGCCCTTGCCCAACGGGTGGAGCGTGTTGTAGTCGGCCTTGGTGCCGGTGACCGAGCCCGCCGAGACGGCGAGCTCCACGGAGTGCGCCGCGTCGACGAGCACGGGGTTGTCCGAGGCCGCGACGATGTTGTTCTCGACCGTCGCGTGGTCGGAGTTGCCCGCCAGGGAGATGCCGGTGCCGTGGCTGCAGACCACCGTGTTGCTGGTCACCACCGTGCCGGGGGCGTCCTTGACCAGGATGCCGGCCGGGCTGTTGGCCGTGACGGCGTTGGTGGTGACGACGGTGCCGGTCACTCCGGGGTCGACCACGATGCCGCCGCCCCCGGCGCCGCCGACGGCGTTGCGGCTCACGGTGGTCGCACTGGTGGTACCGGTGAGGCGGACGGCCGGGGAGGTGCCCCAGCCGCCCAGCACCGTGTTGCCGTCCAGGGTGACCCGCGCCGAGTCGGTGACCAGGATCGACTCCTGCGGCTGGTCGGCCAGGTAGAAGCCCTGCACCGTCACGTCGTGGACCCCGTCGAGCGAGAAGGCGTGCTTCTGACTGCCTCCCCCGAATGGGGCGGTGACGGCCGGGAGGTCCTCGTGACGCGGGTCGGGCCGGCCCTTGATGACGATCGGCTTGCCGGGCTCGCCGGAGTGCTTGACGTCGACCTGCTCGACGTAGTCGCCCGCGCCGAAGTCGACCAGTACGGTCTGCCCGGCCGTGGCCGCGTCGACGCCGGCCTGGATGGTGCAGTACGGCTGCACC
Organism: Kitasatospora sp. McL0602; assembly: GCF_052076145.1. Taxonomy (NCBI): domain Bacteria; kingdom Bacillati; phylum Actinomycetota; class Actinomycetes; order Kitasatosporales; family Streptomycetaceae; genus Kitasatospora; species Kitasatospora sp. McL0602. The sequence continues at coordinate 2,313,604 of NZ_CP197246.1, forward strand.
TCGGTGCCCTGGCCAGCGTCGGAGCAGTGCGCGGCCGGATCGTCGGAGACGTACAGCGTAGAGGCGGCCGAGCCCACGGCGACGGCGGGCAGCGTCCAGCCCATCCCGGCGAGCCCGGTGGAGGCGACGACGACTGCGGCGGCCAGCTGACGGCGGCGGCGTATGGATGACACGAGAGTTCCCCCGAGGAGCGGTACGGAGCACGACCGGCGGTGCGGTGACAGGTTTAGCAGCAGGTCAGCGGACCCGACAGGGCGGGGGTATGCGCACGAAAAGGCGGGCGGGGCGTCTGTTGCGACGCCCCGCCCGCCCTCGTACGGCGACTGCGGGCTACTCGGGAGCGTTCTCCGGGAAGTGGCAGGCGACCTGGTGCCCGGCCTTGGCCACGACCAGCGGCGGCTCGTCGGAGGCGCAGATGTCCTGCGCCTTCCAGCAGCGGGTGCGGAAGCGGCAGCCGCTGGGCGGGTTGATCGGCGACGGCACGTCACCGGTCAGCAGGATGCGCTCGCGCGCCTCCTTGCGGCGCGGGTCCGGCGTCGGCACGGCGGACATCAGCGCGTTGGTGTACGGGTGCATCGGCGTCTTGTACAGCGAGTCGCGGTCGGCGATCTCGACGACCTTGCCCAGGTACATGACGGCGACGCGGTCCGAGACGTGCCGGACGACCGAGAGGTCGTGCGCGATGATCAGGTAGGTGAGGCCGAGCTCCTTCTGGAGGTCGTCCAGCAGGTTCACCACCTGGGCCTGGATCGAGACGTCCAGTGCCGAGACCGGCTCGTCCGCGACGATCATCTTCGGCTTGAGCGCGAGCGCGCGGGCGATGCCGATGCGCTGGCGCTGGCCGCCGGAGAACTCGTGCGGGTAGCGGTTGTAGTGCTCGGGGCTCAGGCCGCAGAGCTCCAGCAGCTCCTGGACGGTCTTCTTGATGCCGCCCTCGGTCGCCACCTTCTGCAGCCGGAACGGCGCGCCGACGATGGTGCCGACGGTGTGCCGGGGGTTGAGCGAGGAGTACGGGTCCTGGAAGATCATCTGGATGTCGCGGCGCAGCGGGCGCATGGCCGAGACACCCAGGTGGGTGATGTCGTTGCCGTCGAACTCGATCTTCCCGGCGGTCGGCTCGTCGAGTCGGGTGACGAGACGGCCCATGGTGGACTTGCCACAGCCCGACTCGCCGACCACGCCGAGGGTCTCGCCGGCGTTGACCGTGAAGTCGATGCCGTCGACGGCCCGGATCGCGCCGGACTGCCGGCGCAGCAGGCCCTTGGTGATCGGGAAGTGCCTGGTCAGGCCGGTCACCCGGAGCAGCGGCTCGCGATCGGCGGCCGGGGAGGGCGAGGGGATGGTCGCCGTCTGACTGTCCGTCATGAGGTTTCTCCAAACAGGTGGTGCACAGTCACAGCCAGGTCGTGCTCGACTGCGGCGGTCACAGCCGGGGCGCGATCTCGTCGGCGAAGATCCGGTGCCGGTCGGCCACCGGGAGGTGGCAGGACGCGAAGTGGCCGGGGGCCGCCTCCGCGAGCACCGGGAGCTCGCTGCTGGAGCGGCCTTCGGTCAGCTCCGCGTACGGGCAGCGCGGGTGGAAGGCGCAGCCCGAGGGCACGTTGATCAGGCTGGGCGGGGTGCCCTTGACGGGGATGAGCCGGTCCTGCAGCTCACGGTCCAGGCGCGGCATCGAGCCGAGCAGGCCCCAGGTGTACGGGTGCTCGGGGGCCTCGAAGACCTGGGCGGCCGGGCCGCGCTCGACGGACTTGCCGCCGTACATCACCAGGATGTCGTCGGCCAGCTCGGCGACGACGCCCAGGTCGTGGGTGATGATGATGACGGCGGAGCCGAACTCCTTCTGCAGATCCCGGATGAGGTCGAGGATCTGCGCCTGGACGGTGACGTCCAGGGCGGTGGTCGGCTCGTCGGCGATCAGCAGCGAGGGGTCGTTGACCAGGGCCATCGCGATCATGGCGCGCTGGCGCATGCCGCCGGAGAACTCGTGCGGGTAGGCGTCCACGCGCTTGTCGGGCTGCGGGATTCCGACGCGGTCGAGCATCTCGATCGCGCGGGCGCGGGCCTGCTTCTTGTTGACGCCCGAGTGGTGGGCGCGGTAGCCCTCCATGATCTGGGCGCCGACCGAGTAGTACGGGTGCATCGCGGTCAGCGGGTCCTGGAAGATCATCGCCATCTTCTGGCCGCGCAGCTTGCGCACGTGGTCCGGGTCGGCGGAGACGAGCTCCTCGCCGTCCAGCCAGACCTCGCCGGTGATCTTCGGGGCGCCGCGCTTGGTGCCGGTGCGGTGCAGACCCATGATCGAGAGCGAGGTGACCGACTTCCCGGAGCCGGACTCGCCGACGATGCCGAGGGTCTTGCCCTTCTCCAGGTTGAAGCTCAGCCCGTCGACGGACTTGACCAGGCCGTCGTCGGTGGGGAAGTGCACCCGCAGGTCGCGGACGGAGAGGAAGCTGCCCGGACCGTCGGCCTTGGCCGTGCTGAGTGCGGAGGTGGACTCGGTCTTGCTCATGACAGCCTCACCCGAGGATCGACAACGGCGTACAACACGTCAACCACGAGGTTCGCCAGGATGATGAAGAAACCGGCGAAGAGTGTGACACCCATGATCACCGGGAGGTCGCTGGAGCTGATCGCGGCGACCGCCTCGTAGCCGAGGCCACGGAAGTTGAAGGTGGTCTCGGTGAGCACCGCGCCGCCGATCAGGCCGCCGAGGTCCATACCGAAGACGGTGAGGATCGGGGTGAGGGTCGAGCGCATGGCGTGCTTGCCGATGACCGTCCGCTCGCCGAGGCCCTTGGCCCGTGCGGTGCGGATGTAGTCCTCGCCGAGGACGTCCAGCAGCGTGGCCCGGGTGAGCCGGGCGTACGTCGCCGAGAAGAGGAAGGCGAGGGTGATCCAGGGGAGCACCAGGTTCTCGAACCACATGACGGGGTCGTCGCTGAAGTTCACGTAGCTGTTGGGGAACCAGCCGAGTTGGTGCACGAAGATCGCCAGGGCGACCAGACCGGTGAAGTACATCGGCAGCGACACACCGGCGAGCGCGGTGGTCATCGTGATGCGGTCCAGCGCGGTGCGCCGCTTGAGGGCGGAGATCACGCCGGTGCCGACACCGAGGATGAGCCAGAGGACCGACGCGCCGGAGGCGAGCGAAGCGGTGACGCCCAGGCGGTCCAGCAGGACCGGCCAGACTTCCTGCTCGGTCTTGAAGGAGTAACCGAAGCACGGTGCGGAGCAGTGGGTGACGTCCACACCGGTGCTGTAGTCACGCCCGACGAACAGGCCCTTGAGGAAGAGCAGGTACTGCTCGACGATCGACTTGTCGAGACCCATCTTGTGCCGGATTCCCTCGACCGCGACCTTGTCGGCGATCTTGCCGACGTAGAGCAGGGCCGGGTCCGTCCCGGTGAGCTTCGGCACCATGAAGAAGATGCCGAAGGTGACCATCGAGACCACCAGCAGCATGGCGACGACGTTGACAAGCCGTCGAATGAAATACACGAGCATTGCGGTCGGCGCCGCCGGGCGCCGGCCGGTCCTCCTGTGGGAGTCCCGGCCGGCCCCGGCGAAGCCCTCACCTGCCCTTCGGACTAGCTGAGCGAAACTACGGAAGCGGGCGGTGGTACTTACTTGCCGTCGGAGACGCCGAGGGCCTGGAAGTCCACCTCGCCGAAGGCGTCGGTGACGTACACGTTGGTCAGGCGCGGGTTGCGGTAGTTAAGCGCCTTGTCGGCCACGATCGGCAGCCAGACCGCCATGTCGGTGACCTTGTGGTTGATCTGCTTGTAGATGTCGGCAGCCTTGGTGGCGTCCGTCTCGACGGCGGCCTTGTCGAACAGCGCGTTGATCGCCGGGTCGTCGATCTCCGGGTAGTTGCTGTTGCCGTTCTTCTCGATGAAGCGGCCGTCCATGAGCGGCTGCATGTAGCCGGAGCCGTTCGGGTAGTCGGCGCCCCAGCCGGCGACCATCAGGCCGTAGCCCTTGCTGTGCACGACGTCCGGCGCACCGATGACGGAGGGCAGCAGCTTGCCGTCGTACTGGTCGACGGTGACATCCACGTTGATCGCCTTGAGGGCGGTCTGGAGGGCGACGGCGGAGTCGACCTCCTTCTTCTTGTTGCCACGCACCGCGATGGTGGTCTTGAAGCCGTCAGCCTTGCCACAGGCGGCGAGCTCGGACTTGGCCTTGGCCACGTCCGGCTTGCCCTTGGTCAGGTTGAACGGGTCGTAGTCGTCCGAGCCCAGGATGTTCGGGGGCAGCATCGAGCCGAACAGCGAACCGGCCGTGGCGCCGCCACGCGCGGTCTGCAGCGCGGTGGTGTCGGCCGCGAACAGGACGGCGTTGCGGCAGTGGATGTTGTCGAACGGCGCGACCTTCTGGGAGATCGCGATGAAGCGGATGAAGCCGTTGTACGGGTCGTCCGTGCGGGCCTTGAGATCCGGGTTCTGGAGGACCTTGATCTGGGCGGCCTGCGAGAGACCGGTCTGCGACCAGTCGAGGTCGGCGGTGCCGTCCAGCTCGCGCTGGTCCATGTCGTCGGCGTTGGTGGTGACGGTCAGCTTGACGACGTCCGGCAGGGCCTTGCGGAACGGGTCGGAGGCCGGGTCCCAGTTCTCGTTGCGGACGAGCTCGTAGGACTTGCCCGCCTGCGCGGTCTTGAACTTGTACGGGCCCGAGGAGACCGGGTGGTCACCGTACTTGGAGCCGGTGTCCAGCTTCTGCGGCACGGGCGCGGCGCTGCCCATCGCGAGCAGGTACGGGAAGGAGGAGTCCGCCGTCTTGAGCGAGAAGACGATGGTGGAGTCGTCCGGGGTCGCGACGGACTTGAGGCCCAGCTTGTCCGGGGCGGTGTCCGTGTACGGGCCCTTGTAGTTCTGGCCCTGGTCCAGCGAGTTGATCAGGTACGTCGGGCCGCCGGAGATGACGTCCTGCGCGAAGATGCGCTCGATGCCGTACTTGATGTCCTTCGAGGTGATGGCGGAGCCGTCCTCGAACTTCAGGCCGCTCTTCAGCTTGAAGGTGTAGGTCTTGCCGTCGGCGGAGATCTCCGGCTTGGCGGTGGCCAGGTCGGGGACGAGGGCCAGGCCGTCCTTGCCCGGCTTGCCGTCGAAGGCGAGCAGGGTGCGGGCGTAGTAGCGCTCGAAGTTCCACACCGAGGCGTAGTAGGCGCGGCCCGGGTCCATCGAGTCGGCGTCGGTGCTCGTCCAGAGGTTGAGCGTGCCGCCCTTCTTGTCGGAGGGGTTCAGCACCTTGTCGACAGCGGCGTTGAAGCCGCCCGCCGCCGAGGTGGAGGCCCCGCCGGTGGAGCCGGTGCCCTTGGAGCCGCCACAGGCCGAGGTGGTGAGAGCCAGCGTCGCCACCAGGGCGGCGGCCGCGAGCGTCCGGTTTCGCGTCATGGGTACTGATTCCTCCTGGAGAAGTGCGGGCCTGAACGGTCCGCCGGGGGTGGTGAAACCCCCGAGACAGTGGGATCGGCCGAGCCGATCGGGGGTGCCGTGATGCGGGCTCAGTTGCCCTTGGGGTCGAGCGCGTCACGCAGGCCGTCGCCGAAGAGGTTGAAGGCGAGGACGGTGACGAAGATCGCCAGACCCGGGATGACCATGTACGTCGGGTCGGACTGGTAGATCCCGATGGCGTCGTTGAGCATCTGCCCCCAGGAGGGGGTCGGCGGCTTGACGCCCGCACCGAGGAAGCTGAGGGCCGCCTCGCTGAGGATGTTGGTCGGGATGATCAGCGTCATGTAGACCAAGATCGGCGCGACCAGGTTGGGCAGCAGCTCGCGGATCAGGATGTGGCCGCTGCCCGCGCCGAGGCTGCGCGCGGCGTCGATGTACTCGCGCTCACGCAGCGACATCACCTGGCCTCGGACGATCCGGCCGATGTAGGGCCAGCCGAAGAGGCCGATGACGACGACCAGGACGACCATCCGGAGGAACGAGCCGCTGAAACCCAGCAGGTCGTTGGGCATCACGGAGATCAGCGCGATGGAGAACAGCAGCTGCGGGAAGGCCAGCAGCACGTCCATGACCCGGCTGATGACGGAGTCGATCCAGCCACCGAAGAACCCGGCGGCCATGCCCATCAGGACACCGATGACGGTCGAGAGCGCGGCGGCGGAGAAGGCCACGCCGAGCGAGACGCGGGCGCCGTAGACGATCCGGCTGAGGACGTCGCGACCGAACTTCGGGTCGATCCCCAGCAGGAAGTCGCTGCTGACGCCGCCGTAGGCGCCCTTCGGCAGACCGAGGTCCGGGTTGATCTGGTCCGGGTGCGGCTCGTCGACCGGGTGACCGATCAGCGAGATGATCACCGGGGCGAAGACCGCCACCAGGATCAGCAGGAGCACCACGGCACCGCCGATGAGGGCGATCTTGTCCCGCTTCAGGCGGGCCCAGGCGATCTTGCCGGGCGAGCGGCCCTCGATCTTCTTCGGCTCAGCGGCGGGCGCGGCCTCGGGCGCCGCCTCGGGGGCGGAGCCGGTGGTCTCGGTGGGTGTGGTCATGAGTCAGTTCGTTCCCCTCGCCGACGGTGGCCGGCCCACGGTGTCCTGGACGTACGCGGTACGCCGGGCCCGGTCCGGGCCCGGAGCCGAGGACGGTCCGGTTGTTCGCGACTGTGCGGTGCGGTGCGTCGGTGCGGTGTCGCCGCGGGCCGTGCGGCCGCGACGGTGCAGAAATCGTTGTCAGGGGTACCCGCAGGGCCGCCGCGCTCTGTGGGGGCGCGTCGTCGGTCCGACGGGGGGTATTGCGAAAAGGTGGTGCGAGATGTTGTGCGAGGTGGTGCACTTGCGATGGCGCAAATTGCGGGTGGTGCACTTGCAGGGCGGAGCAGGGCGCACCGAGGTGCTGCCGCGCGGATGTGCACGTCGCGCGGTGTCTTGCGTCCAGGTAGCGCGCCGGCCCTTGTGGGGCCGGTTCCGCGCACTGCACTGCGCAGACTCTCCGTCATCCGAGCGGGCTAACGCCAGACCTGGCCGCCGAAGGATGCCCAACTGTGATCTGTCGACATGCATCGGTGATCTTGTCGCATAACGCTCTTCACACGGGTGTTACGCGTGTGTCCAGACGCCCACGACCTACCTGACAGAGACTCACTCCGATGGTGTGCAAACGGAGTTGCGCCCGCAGTTCAGCGGGTCGGCCAGCCCGCCTGCGGCCAGCCGTAACCGCCCTGCCGGGCCTCCCGGTCGAAGAACGGCCGGGCATGCGCGCGCATCCAGACGGCCACCGGGTCGTAGTCGTCGGCGAGCAGCACCGTCGAGACCGCGAGGCCCTCCGGTGCGTGTACCAACGCACGCTGGACCAGTGCCCGAACGGCCTCGACCGCGGGCGGCGAGGCGTCGTACAGATCCAGCCCGATCGCCAGGTACGGCTCACCGAGCACCGGGCGCACCCAGGCCCGGCGCAGTGCGCGGACGGGCCGCAGCTCGGCGGCCTGCTGCTCCAGCACGGCATAGAACTGCGGGGCGGCCAACTGCGGCTCGCCCAGCTGGAGCGGACCGGCGGGCAGCCGGTCCAGCCCGCCGGCGACCCGGCGCAGGTCGGCCCAGGGGATGCCGACACCGCCGCCCGGTGCGTGCGGATTCAGCCACAGGCCCCAGCGCGTCCGGTAGAGCGCGTTCGCGATCTCCGCCCCGGAGATCACCTCGTGCGCACGGCCCCAGCCACTGGCGGCCAGCTGCTCGGCGGAGGTCACGGCGGGGGCGTAGCCGTGCCCGCCGCTGTCCATGTTCCCGTACTGCGCGTCCGGGCTGCCGGGCTGCCCGTGCCAGAGCAGCATCCACACCTCACCCTCGGCGAGGGCCCGCAGCAGCTGTTCGTACGCCTCGTACTGCCCGGGGGCGACGTCGCGCATCGCGCGCTCCAACGTACTCACCTCGGACCCTCTTCCCTCACGTCATAAAGTTGCACTATCCAGGGGCGCGGGGAACTGCGCGAGGGCGGTAGGCACCGGACCGTACCTCCCGAGTCGCGCAGTTCCCCGCGCCCCTCGGGGCTCATGCCCGAGCGTAGAAGGGTCTCACCCTGGTGAGCAGCCACTCGACCACCGGGTCGGCGACCGCGTCGAGCAGCACCAGGTGGACGCCCCACGCGGGCGGCGCGGTTCCCAGGGCCCGGCCGAGCGCCTCGTTGACCTGCACCGGGTCGGCCTGCCAGGCGGCGTCGAACTGGACGCCCACGTACAGTGCCGGGGTCTCGCCCTCGACGCTGGCCAGTGCCCTACGGGCCGTCAGCACGCCGGGCAGCTGACTGAGTTCGGTGATCGCCGCGGCCAGGAAGGCGTACGGCTCCTCGTGCGGGGCGGGCTCGCGCAGGGCGACCCGGGCGCCGTCCGGCTGCTGCTGCCAGCGGTCGCCCTGCGGGCCGCGCCGCAGCTCGCCGACCCCCTCCGGCGGCACCGGGATGCCGACCGGCGCCTCGGGGTTGACGGCGATGCCGACCCCGAGCGGCAGCCCACGGGCGAACTCCCAGGCCGGGGCGATCGCGAACGGCACCCCGGGGGCGTGCCGCAGGAACTGCTCCTGCGAGGAGAAGACGGGTACGTACGGTGAGCCCGCGAGCTCGATCGTCGGCAGGTCCAGCGCCTGGCCCTGCGGGTCGGCCCCGGCGGGCAGCGGGATCCACACCTGGCTGCGCGCCAGCACCTCGATCACCCGGGGCGTCGCGCCCGGGTCGCCGAGGGCGGCGGTGAGCACCTGCTCCAGCTCGTTCGCGGGCCAACCGCTGCCCTCGGCCGCCCACCCCTGCGCCTGAGTCCCACCCGCCGGGTAGCCCATCCGCGTCCAGCACCGCCCCTCTGCCCGTAGCTCGGGGAGAGCCTATCGGTCCCCGCCGACACTGTGACCTGACAGCGGCGCCGGGCCCCTCTCCCCCGCGCGCCGCCCGGCATGCCATGATGGGCGCGTCCTCCCCGGGGGGCGTCAACTTAACAACGGCCGCTCGAACCCGTGCGGGAGAGTCCGGAGTGCCCCGACCAGGGCAGGGCCGGCGCCGAAGGAGCAAGTCCTCCCCGGAATCTCTCAGGCCCCCCTACCGCACGGGCGAGGCACATCTGGAAAGTGGAACACGGCCGCGCCGTGCGCCCACCCACGGTGCAAGCCGCCATCCTTGTTGTCTACGGCAAGGGGCGCGGTGAAGCTCTCAGGTTGCGACGACAGATGGGGAGACACCGCCCCCGTATGCCCGTACGCAGGTCCACGCTCTGCGTGCAGTCCCTGAGTGCCCAGCCAAGGAGCCAATCCGCCATGTCCTCCGACCAGGCCAGCCCCCGCCTCACCGCGCTCGACGCGCTGCACCGCACGCTCGGCGCCACCATGACCGACTTCGCGGGGTGGGACATGCCGCTGCGCTACGGCAGCGAGCGGGAGGAGCACCTCGCCGTCCGTACCAAGGCCGGGCTCTTCGACCTCTCGCACATGGGCGAGATCACCGTGACCGGCCCGCAGGCCGGCGAGCTGCTCGACCACGCGCTGGTCGGCTTCATCTCCGCGCTCGGCGAGCTGCGCGCCCGCTACACGATGATCTGCCGCGAGGACGGCGGCATCCTGGACGACCTGATCGTCTACCGCACCGGTGAGACCGAGTTCATGGTCGTCGCCAACGCCTCCAACGCCCAGGTCGTGCTGGACGCGCTGACCGAGCGCTCGGCCGGCTTCGACGCCGTCGTCCGCGACGACCGCGATGCGTACGCGCTGCTCGCCGTCCAGGGCCCGGAGGCGAACGGCATCCTCGCCTCGCAGACCGACGCCGACCTGCCCGGCCTGAAGTACTACGCGATCCTGCCCGCCGTCGTCGCCGGCAAGGACGTCCAGCTGGCCCGCACCGGCTACACCGGCGAGGACGGCTTCGAGATCTTCTGCGCCCCGGCCGACGCCGAGCACATCTGGAACGCGCTGACCGAGGCGGGCGCCGGTGTCGGCCTCGTCCCGTGCGGCCTCTCCTGCCGTGACACGCTGCGCCTGGAGGCGGGCATGCCGCTGTACGGGCACGAGCTGAACACCGACCTGACGCCGTTCGACGCCGGTCTGGGCCGGGTCGTCCGCTTCGACAAGACCACCAACAACGGCGAGTTCGTCGGCCGCAAGGCCCTGGAGGCCGCCGCCGCCCAGGCCGAGTCCAACCCGCCGCGCAAGCTGGTCGGCCTGGTCTCCGAGGGCAAGCGCGTCCCGCGCGCCGAGTACGGCGTCGTCAGCACCGACGGCACCCCGATCGGGCGGATCACCTCCGGCGCCCCCTCCCCCACCCTGGGCAAGCCGATCGCCATCGCGTACGTGGACGCGGCGCACGCCACCCCCGGCACCGCCGTCGCCGTGGACGTCCGTGGCAAGCACGAGCCGGTCGAGGTCGTCGCCCTCCCGTTCTACAAGCGCGCCAAGTAACTCCGCTTGTCGGACCACCTGACTCTCTGCCACCCGAACCCCCGGATGTCCGGTCCGTTCAGCGGACGGCTTCGCCCTACCCTCTTGCGATCCTGGAGAATGACGTCATGAGCAACCCCACACACCTGCAGTACAGCAAGGAGCACGAGTGGCTGACGGCCGTCGAGGGCGGTGTGTCGACCATCGGCATCACCAAGCACGCGGCCGACGCGCTCGGTGACATCGTCTACGTCCAGCTCCCGGCCGTCGGCGACGACGTCGTCGCGGGCGAGACCTGTGGCGAGCTGGAGTCGACCAAGTCGGTCAGCGACCTCTTCTCGCCGGTCACCGGCAAGGTCGTCGAGATCAACGACTCCGTCGTGGACGAGCCGGCCTCGGTGAACACTGACCCGTTCGGCGACGCCTGGCTGTTCAAGGTCGAGGTCACGTCCGTCCAGGACGAGCTGCTCTCCGCCGACGAGTACACCGCCTTCATCGGCGGCTGACTCAGCTCCCCCCAAGCGTGACGGGGGCGGCCGCAGCGCGGCGGCCGCCCCTCCCCTCGGTCCACTGCCCTCCCGCCCGCCCGGCCACCACCCAGTCGGTCGCGCTGCGCGGGGAAGCCCCATGACGGGAAGACCCACCATGACGGTTCTGAACCAGTCCCTGCACGCGCTCGACCCCGAGATCGCGGCCGCGGTCGACGCCGAGCTGCACCGCCAGCAGACCACCCTCGAGATGATCGCCTCCGAGAACTTCGCCCCCGTGGCGGTCATGGAGGCCCAGGGCTCGGTGCTGACCAACAAGTACGCCGAGGGCTACCCCGGCAAGCGCTACTACGGCGGCTGCGAGCACGTCGACGTGGTCGAGCAGATCGCCATCGACCGCATCAAGGAGCTGTTCGGCGCCGAGCACGCCAACGTGCAGCCGCACTCCGGCGCGCAGGCCAACGCCGCGGCGATGTTCGCCATGATCAAGCCGGGCGACACCATCCTGGGCCTCAGCCTGGCCCACGGCGGCCACCTGACCCACGGCATGAAGATCAACTTCTCCGGCAAGCTCTACAACGTGGCCGCGTACCACGTCGACGACAAGACCGGCCTGGTCGACATGGCCGAGGTCGAGCGCCTCGCCAAGGAGCACCAGCCCAAGCTGATCATCGCCGGCTGGTCCGCCTACCCGCGCCAGCTGGACTTCCCCGAGTTCCGCCGGATCGCGGACGAGGTCGGCGCCCTGCTGATGGTCGACATGGCGCACTTCGCCGGTCTGGTCGCGGCTGGCCTGCACCCCTCCCCCGTGCCGTACGCGGACGTGGTCACCACCACCACCCACAAGACCCTGGGCGGCCCGCGCGGCGGCGTCATCCTCTGCAAGGCCGAGTGGGCCAAGAAGATCAACTCCGCGGTCTTCCCCGGCCAGCAGGGCGGCCCGCTGGAGCACGTCATCGCCGGCAAGGCCGTGGCCTTCAAGGTCGCCGCCTCCGAGGAGTTCAAGGAGCGCCAGCAGCGCACCCTGGACGGCGCCAAGATCCTCGCCGAGCGCCTGCTCCAGGACGACGCCACCGCGGCCGGGGTCTCCGTGCTCTCCGGCGGCACCGACGTGCACCTCGTCCTGGTCGACCTGCGCAACAGCGAGCTGGACGGCCAGCAGGCCGAGGACCGCCTGCACGAGGTCGGCATCACGGTGAACCGCAACGCCGTCCCGAACGACCCGCGCCCGCCGATGGTCACCTCCGGCCTGCGGATCGGCACCCCGGCGCTCGCCACCCGCGGCTTCCAGGCCGACGACTTCCGCGAGGTCGCCGACATCATCGCCGAGGCCCTGCTGCCGGGCTTCGACGAGACCAAGGCCGTCGCGCTCAAGGCCCGCGTCACGGCGCTCGCAGACAAGCACCCGCTGTACCCGAACCTGTAACCCGGGCTTCGGTAAGTCTTTTTTTGGAAGGCGCGGCCCGACCCATGCCGCGCCTTCCGAAACCTCGGGGCGCCGCGCACACTGGAACGTAAGCGTGGTGCCCCGTCCCATGCCCTCAGCGGCCTTCAGCTCCATCCCTCCCACGAGACCCGACAAGGACGTCCCCCCGTGGCGCTCAGCGTGTTCGACCTCTTCTCCATCGGCATCGGGCCTTCCAGCTCCCACACCGTCGGCCCGATGCGAGCCGCCCGGATGTTCGCCCGGCGCCTGAAGTCGGAAGGACTGCTGACCCAGACCGCCACCGTCCGCGCCGAGCTCTTCGGCTCGCTCGGCGCCACCGGCCACGGCCACGGCACCCCGAAGGCCGTCCTGCTCGGGCTCGAGGGCAACTCCCCCCGCACCGTCGACGTCGACCAGGCCGACGTGGACGTCGAGCGGATCAAGGCCGACAAGCGGATCAACCTGCTCGGCCTGCACGAGATCGCCTTCGACGCCGACACCCAGCTGATCCTGCACCGCCGCCGCTCGCTGCCCTACCACGCGAACGGCATGACGCTCTTCGCCTACGACCCGGCCGGCGTGCCCGTCCTGGAGAAGACGTACTACTCCGTCGGCGGCGGCTTCGTGGTCGACGAGGACGCGCTCGGCGCCGACCGCGTGGTGCCCGACGACGCCCAGCTGCGCTACCCCTTCCGCACCGGCGAGGAGCTGCTCCGGCTCACCCGGGAGACCGGGCTGTCGATCTCCGGCCTGATGCTGGAGAACGAGAAGGCCTGGCGCAGCGAGGCCGAGATCCGGGCCGGGCTGCTGGAGATCTGGGGCGTGATGCAGGAGTGCGTGAGCGCCGGCATGGCCCGCGAGGGCATCCTGCCGGGCGGGCTGAAGGTGCGGCGCCGGGCCGCCTCCGGCGCCCGCGCCCTGCGCGCCGAGGGCATCGGGCCGGCCAACGCGATGGAGTGGGTCACCCTCTACGCGATGGCGGTGAACGAGGAGAACGCCTCCGGCCAGCGCGTGGTCACCGCCCCCACCAACGGCGCGGCGGGCATCATCCCGGCCGTCCTGCACTACTTCCTGAACTTCATCCCGGGCGCCGACGACGACGGCATCGTCCGCTTCATGCTGGCGGCCGGCGCGATCGGCATGCTCTTCAAGGAGAACGCCTCCATCTCCGGCGCCGAGGTCGGCTGCCAGGGCGAGGTCGGCTCGGCCTGCTCGATGGCGGCCGGCGGCCTCGCCGAGGTGCTCGGGGGCTCGCCCGAGCAGGTCGAGAACGCCGCCGAGATCGGCATCGAGCACAACCTCGGCCTCACCTGCGACCCCGTCGGCGGCCTGGTCCAGATCCCGTGCATCGAGCGGAACGGCATGGCCTCGGTCAAGGCGATCACCGCCGCCCGGATGGCCCTGCGCGGCGACGGCCGCCACCACGTCTCCCTCGACAAGGCCATCAAGACCATGAAGGAGACCGGCGCCGACATGAAGGTCAAGTACAAGGAGACCTCCCGCGGCGGGCTCGCGGTCAACGTCATCGAGTGCTGAGACAGCTGGCCTGAACACCCCGGGATTCCCCACGTAAAGCCGCCCCGTGCCCGCCGAATGGCCGGTCCGGGGCGGCGACTGGGGCGACAGGACGCGGCGCACCTCCCAGAGCGCAGTCCGCGCAGCCGGGCGCGACGAAGGCGATGCGGGAGGTCTACAACGCAGAGGACGGCGCCCACGCGGAGAAGGCGACCGAGGAGTTCGCCCGCACCTACGGCACAGCGTGGCCCAAGGCCGTCGCGAGGATCACCGACGACCGTGACGAGCTACTGGCGTTCTATGACTTCCCGGCCGAGCACTGGGTCCACCTGCGGACCACGAATCCCATCGAGTCGACGTTCTCCACGGTCAAGCTGCGGACGAACTGCTGAACCCACTCGACGCTCCAGCCGCAGAGTCAGCCGCAGCCGAACTGCTCGAGGACCTGCTCGACGACTGCAACCCGTTTGTGTCGTCCATAGAGCTGTCCCATGTAGTCCCAGTGGCCGGGACGACACCCGGTCATGACTGGATGACGGGCCTCGCTCAGGCTGTGTACGACGCGGGGGTCAGTGGACACCAGGGAGGAACGTCGGTCGCCCCGTTCGAGTCACCGCGAGCCTGGCGGGACATCCTCCGCCGACAGGTGACCGACGGCATCATGCAGCCCGCCAAGAGGTGGCCGGATGCCAACCTGCGCACGCCCGCCGAGATCCGGCAGGCAGGCGAACTCGCCGATCTCATCGAAGCACATCTGGGGCCCGTCCGAAGCTCCGGCGACGTCGACGGCCCGCGCGTGGGCATGGGCATGGGCATGGGCACCGTATGGTCGCGCAGCCTGCTGTTGGTCACCAGCGACTGGGCCACCGTCCTCTTTCTCGGGCTTGATGACTGACCGAACCCGTCCCCGTCAACTGCGGCCGCCGCCTCAGTTGACTGCCCTGGCGAGCTGCCCGTTTCCCCAGTCGGCCTCAGCCATCAGCCCGGCGAGGGCTGTGTTCGGCGTGCGTGTCATCGCGGCCTCCCGGGAATTCGACGCGTTCGACAGCGGTACCAGCATGCGCTGTTCTCGTCAGGCCCATAACCGCGTTGACTGAAGGTCAGCCGCCCGGGGAGACCAACCGTCGAACTGGTGCTGCCGGGAGCCAACCCGGGCGGCATCCAGGCGTCCCCTTCCTGTATCCCTGCCGGGGTGGGGCCGCCGTCCAACTCCCAGGCGAGGAGCCGTCGATGATCGTAGATCTGGAGATCCGGGCCGTGTGCCCGGCGACGGCTCTCCTGCGAGCCGCAGTCCGCCAGGGCTGCGCGTGGCCTGGTCCGCGACAAGCTCAGAGAGTAGGGAGTGCCCCAGCTCGTCGACGATGCAGAGCTGATTGTCACTGAGCTCGTCACCAACGCCGCAATACGAATACCACCCGCCTCCCGGACCCCGGGCAGGGCGACCCGAGGGGAAGTTCATGACCCACGATGACGACTACTTCGCATGCCCGCCCGGCTGCCGCGTCGGCGAAGCGTTGGACGGCCTCAGCACGGGTCGCACCACCTACCTGGTGCATGGCCACCGAACTACCTCTGCCGCCACGTAGCAGCCTGCCATAGGTACCGCCCGACACCGCATCGGCCGCCACGACATATCCGCCACAGGCAGCCGGTGCCGCCATGCCCTCGCAGTGAAGGACAACGATCATGTCTTCCAGTCGCAGTATCGCCGTCATCACCGGCGGCCGGTCGGGCGAGCCCGACCGCTCGCTTCTTTCCGGCAATGCCGTCCATCAGTCGCTGCCCCGTCAGGGCCTGTTACAGGTCGCACTCGACCCCACCGACGCCGAATTCACTGAGCATGTCCGTGCCGTCGACGTCGCGTTCCTCGCTATCGCCGGGCAGTGGTCCGAGGACGGCAAGCTCCAGGGCATGCTCGACAGCCTCGGATTCCCGTACACCGGTTGCGTAGTCATGGCGTCCGCGATCGGAATGTACAAGCCCACTGCAAAGAGCGTCGTCCAGGCGGCCGGGGTAAACGACCTGCCGCACGTCCTGCTCCGAGCCAGTGAGGACCTGGAGACCCTGCCGACGACCGCCGAGTTCCACGACTACGCCGCCAAGCGCGACCCGAACGGCCACGAGTACCGGTACCCAGCCGGGCTCCCACCCCTGGTCGCCGCCGCCGTCCAGCGGGCCGCGCTTGACGCGCACCGGGCGCTGGGCTGCCACAGCCACTCACACTCGGACTTCACGGTCACGGCAGGGGGTGAGGTGCTCTGGCTGGAGGTGAACACCCTGCCGGGTCTGTCCCCGCACGGAAACCTCGCCACTATGGCCGGCGCGGCGGGCATCAGTTACGACCAACTGATCGCCCTCATCCTGGACGCCGCCCACCACGACGGGTACCGGCCGTGACGGGCCGCCTGCCGCTGATCGCGGCCGACGTGTTCGACGCCCAACGCCGCCTGCAAGGCATCGCGGCGATCACCCCGGCTCTGTCCCACCCTGAGCTCGACGATTCCGCCGGGCGATCCGTGGTCGTCAAGGTCGAGGCGTTGCAGCGGGCCGGGTCGTTCAAATTCCGGGGCGCGTACAACGCCCTCGCTGTCCTCGACCCGGTCGCCCGACGGCGCGGGGTGGTCGGCGCGTCCTCCGGCAACCACGCCCAGGCCCTGGCGCTCGCCGGCCAGTTACTCGGCGTCCCGGTGACCGTCGTCGTTCCCCATGACGCTCCGAAGGGCAAGATCGACGGAGCGCGCACCTACGGCGCACGGATCGTCACCTACCACCGGGAGCGGGACGACCGGGACCAGGTGACGGCCGCGCTCGCCGACGAGCACGGGTACGCAGTGGTGCCGTCGGCGAACTCGCCACACGTGATGGCCGGAGCCGGAACCGTCGCACTGGAATTACTATGTCAGGTGCCACACCTGACAGCAGTCCTGGTTCCGGTCGGTGGTGGTGGGCTCGCGGCCGGTACCGCTGTCGCCGCGAAGCACGTCAACCCCCGGATCAGGATCATCGGCGTGGAGCCGGAGGCTGGTGCAGACACTGCCATGTCGCTGCGGACGGGCACGCTCGCCGAGCTTCCGAGCGTCCCTGACACCATCGCCGACGGCCTTCGACACACCAGCCCTGCCCCGCTCCCGTGGGAAATCAACCGAGTGATGCTCGACGACATCGTGACGGTGACGGACACCCAGGTCATTCGGGCGATGGCGACGGCGTTCCAGCACCTGAAGGTGGTGGCGGAGCCGTCCGGGGCCGTTGCGCTCGCCGCCCTCGAAAGGCTGGATCTCGACCCGGGCGCGGTGGGTGTTGTCATCTCCGGTGGATCGGTCGGCATAGGTTCCTTCCACCGCTTCATGACCGACCTGCCCAACCAGAAGGAATCCGACCGTGTCTGACGGGCCAGCGAGGCGCCATCCGATCCCGATCGTCACGCAGTACGCCAGTCCGTCCGGCCCTGATTGCGTTGATGGCCTACGGGGGACGCCCCCCACGATGTACGAGCTGCTGCAAGGCGCACTCAAGTACGGCGCGTACACCCAAGAGCCGGACGGCACCGTGGGCGGCATGTTCTACCGGCAGTTCACCGAGTACACCTCCGATGTCCACCAGCTCACTGCTGAGGTGGTCACCGACCTGACACCGGACCGGCTCGCCGCCGAGTCCGCGGCAGGGCACCTGGTGATTACCTCGGTGCACAAGAAGACTCGGCGCCCCGGCCGCCCCGCGCCCGGTCGCCGGGGGACAGTCGCATGCGGGAGGAACGGGCGGGAGGAACGGGCGGGAGCGACGTCGAGGCCGGGCAGTCGTTCACCGTCACCCGCGACGGGCACCAGATCGGGGAGTTCGTGCCGCTGCGGCGGCGCAGGCACCGTGGTCCCGGTCACCCACCCCACGGTGTGCCAGAACCACTGACTCGACCCGCGAGGGCCGTCAGGCGTCGCCCGGCAGCAGGTGCTGGTGGGTCTCGTGGAAGGACCAGACGCCGGCTGTCGAGGTGAGGACCCAGGCCAGGTCGAAGCGGTCGGGCCAGGTCTTCGGGGTGCCGGGGGCGGTGGTGGCGCCGAGGGCCTGGACGATGGCGGGGATGCGGGAGTGCTCCCAGCAGATCAGGACGGGGGCCGGCGCGGCGAGGGCGGCGCGGGCCAACTCGGCTTCCTGGCCTTCGGGGTGGGTGGTGTCGAGGGGGAGACCGAGGTGCTGGGAGAGGGGGGTGACGGTCTGGCGCATGCGGTGGGCGCCGGCGTGCGGGCCCTGGTCGGCGGCGGCGAAGATGCTCGCGGGGCGGGGCAGGGCGGTGCCGAAGAGCCCGGGGAGGGCCTGGGCGCGGGCCCAGCCGCGGTCGGTCAGGGACTTGGGGTCGGGGTGGCCGGTCTCGTCGTGGCCGGGGTGGGCGGCGTCGGGCTTCTCGCCGTGCCGGATGATGATCACGGTCGTGTCCGCCGTCGGAACCACCGGCGCCGCGGGGGCCGCCTTCGCGCTCGGGCCGCAGCCGGTCGAGGCGAGCAGCAGGCCCGCCAGCAGGCCGCGGCGGGTCAGCGCCGGAGTTCGGACACGGGCGGAGATCAAGGGTTTCAGAGGCACAGAGGTCACATCCTGGGCGATACCCATGGTGAAGTAGGTTACATACCTTCTAATCCGTTTTGCCCACATGTTTAGACCATGCGATAGTCGGGGAAGTCCGAGCGCACCGCGCCCGGACGCGATCCACGGCCAATCCCCGACCCGGCTCGGCCGTCACACTGCGCGGCACGCACCCCCATGGCCTGCGCGGTGAACCTGCAGGGCCCCCCATCGCCACACCACTGGCGGCCGGGGGGCCCGCATCGTTTCTCCCTGCCGAAAGCCGAAGACCGAAAGCCGGTCAGCCCTGGGTGGCTCGCTCGCGGACCTTCAGCTCGAACCAGACGCCCTTGCCCCGGGGCAGCAGGTCGGCCCCCCAGCGTTCGGCGACGGCCTCGACCAGGACGAGCCCGTAGCCGTTCTCGTTGCCGGGCTCGGCGACGATCCGACAGGGCAGGGCCCGGGAGGAGTCGCGGACCTCGATCCGGACCCGGCCGGGCGCCCTGGTCAGCCGGAGGCCGATCGTCCGGCCGCCGGCGTGGCGCACGGCGTTGGCGAGCAGTTCACCGCCGAGCAGCTCGCCCGCCTCCAACTGCTGGTGCAGTTGGAGGGACTGCAGCACGGTGAGCACCACCCGCCGGGCCAGGCCGACGAGTTCGGGCCGGGAGGGCAGGAAGACCTCCTGCTCGGCGGCCAGCCCCGCGCAGAGGCGGTCGAAGTGCTGCGCCTCCAGCTCCTCGGGGGTGAGCCGCTCCAGCGATTCGAGCACGAGCGAACTGCCACGTGACGACCCGTCAGCACCGGCTCCGGCGCCCGGAAGTGATGCCCACTCTGCTTCGCCCCATCCCGCCATGCGCCCATCATCGCGGAACGCAAGCGGCCGCGTACGGACAATGACGAAACGATCACTATTCTTCTGGCATATGACAGGAGCAAGCCGGGGCGTCACCCACCGGCTACCAGTCGCCCCAGCCGACGTTCCAGCCGCTCAGGCCGTTGTCGGCGTCCACGGTGGCCCCCTTGGAGTTGACCACCTTCACCACGTCGCCGATCAGTGAACTGTCGAAGAACTTCCCGGCATCCGAACTCGCGCTGCCCGACGGCGAGTCGGCGACGCCGATGCAGCCGTGGCTGGCGTTGTAGGAGCCCATCGCGTCCAGCGCCCAGGAGTTGCCGTGGACATAGGTGCCCGAGGTGGTCAGCCGCATCGCGTGCGGGACGCTCGCGAGGTCGTACTCGTCGCCCTTGGCGACGCCGCTGACGCCCTGCGAGGTCATCCGGGTGTGCTCGGCCTTCTCCTCGATGACCATGACGCCGCTCCAGGTCGCGAAGCCCGACTTGCCGGTCGTCACGGCGACCGTCTCGACCTGCCCGCCGCGCTCGACCTTCATCTCGTGCGCGCCCGCGTCCACCGTGGTGACCTGCGAGCGGCCGATGCTGAACGGCTCGTCCCGGTCGACCCCGCCGTACACGCCGGGGGCTATCTCGACGCCCTTCAGGCGGTAGTGCACCGTCACCTTGCTGTCCGGCGTCCAGTACTTCTCCGGCCGGAAGTCGACCCGGCGGCTGCCGAACCAGTGCCCCTTCACGGCCACGCCGCCCGGGGCGTCGAAGGTGACGCCCTGCTCGACGGCCTTCTTGTCCTGCACGTCCCGGTCGAACTCGAGCGAGACGATCATGCCGGTGCCGTACGTGCTGCCGCTGTCGACGTTGTCGTGCGGGCTGGCCTCGTCCTCCGGGGTGAGCGTGCTGAAGCTGCTGCGCGCCGTCGTGGCGAGCCCGCTCGCGTCGGCGGCGGCGGCGCTCACGGTGTACTGCGCGCCGACCGCGAGCGCCCCCTTCGGCGCCCAGCCGGCGCCGTCGGTGGTGATCGCCCCGGCGACCTCCTTGCCGTCCTTGTCGGTGACCTTGACGGAGCTCAGCCTGCCGCTCGCGACCGACACCTTGAGCACGCCGCTCGGCTTCACGTCCTTCGCACCGTCGGCGGGCTCGATGCTCACCACGGCCGCCGAGACCGTCGGCTTGGGAGCCGCCGCCGGAGTGCTCGCCGCACCCGGCGCACCCGACGGCGTGCTCCCGGCCGAGGCCGCCCCCGACCCGCCGCAGGCGGCGGTCGACAGCAGCAGCGCACCCCCGAGCACCCCGGCGGCCAGGCCTCTGCGCTTCGACTTCACGTACGTTCCCCCCAGCATCGTTCCACCCAGCATCGGTCCCCCCACATCACCGCAGGCCGGTGGGCCTACCAGGTCGTCCAGTTCATGTTCCAGCCGCTGAGGCCGTTGTCCGGGCTGACGGCGTCGCCGACGGAGTTCTTGATGGTCACCACGTCACCGACGATCGCGTCCGCGTAGTAGCGCCCGGCGGAGGAGCTGTCGTCCCCCGCGTCGCCGGGGGCGTCCTGGAGGCCGACGCAGCCGTGGCTGACGTTGGTGCGGCCGAAGACGTCCGCCGACGACCAGTTGTTGCCGTGCACGTAGGTGCCGCTGTCGGTGAGGCGCAGCGAGTGCGGCACCTTCTCCTTGTACGCCGCGCCCTCCAGGCCGGGGACGGTGGAGGAGTCCATGGTGGCCGTCCCCTCCTTCGCCTCGATGACCATCGTGCCGTTGTAGGCGTTCCAGCTCTTCGGCTCGGTGGCGCCGGTGCTGATCGGGATGGTCTTGTACGGCTTGCCGTCCCGGACGACGACCATCTGGTGGGTCGCGGCGTCCACCGTGCTGATCTGCGAGCGGCCGACGGTGAACGGCTCGTCGCTGTCCACCCCGCCGTACACGCCGGGCGAGATCTCGACGCTCTTCAGGCGGTAGTGGATCGTCACCTTGGTGCCGGTCGCCCAGTACTTCTCCGGGCGGAAGTCGACCCGGCGGCTGCCGAACCAGTGGCCCTTGACGACCGTGCCGTCCGAGGCCTCGAAGATGACGCCCTGCTCGACGGCCTTCTTGTCCTTCACGTCCCGGTCGAAGGTGAGCGAGACGATCATCCCGACGCCGTAGGTGGCGCTGCTCTCGATGTTGTCGTGCGCGCTCGCCTCCTTCGCCGGGGTGAGCGTGGTGAAGCTGCTGGTGGCGGCGGAGACCAGCCCGGCCGCGTCGGTCGCCTGGGCGCTGACCTGGTACGTGGTGGAGATCGCGAGGGCGCCCGTCGGCGCCCAGCCGGAGCCGTCGGCGGTGATCGCGCCGGCGATCTCCTTGCCGTCCTTGCCGGTGACCTTGACGGAGCTCAGCTTGCCGCTCGCCACCGACACCTTGAGCACGCCGCTCGGCTTGACGTCCGTCGCGCCGTTGGCGGGTGCGATGCTCACCACCGCCGCCGAGACGGGTGTCGACTTGGAGGCCGCCGGCTTGCCGCCGCCGTCGGTGGAGGTGCCACCGCCACCGCCACTGCTGCTGCAGGCCGCCGTGAGCACGAGTGCTCCGCCGACGGCTGCTGCCGTCAGGGCTCTGCCGAATGACCTCATCTGTACTCCCCGATCCTGGTTCCAGCCGTATACACGCTCGTACCTGCCCGATAAGTTGCGCCGCCGACGCCGCTTTTCCGGTCACGAACGGACAACGGCCCGACTGCTCGAAGGAGCAGCCGGGCCGTGTCCACCGGCCGGGCTACCAGGCGCTCCAGGGGAGCGTCCACCCGCTGAGGCCGTTGTCGGCGGCCACCGTCTTGCCCTTGGAGTTCACGACCTTGACGACGTCGCCGACCATCGAGTCGGCGAAGAACCTGCCCGCCGCGGAGCCGTCGTCGCCGCCCTTGCCGTCCTTCAGCGAGATGCAGCCGTGGCTGGCGTTGGACTTGCCGAAGGCGTCGCCCCAGTAGTTGCCGTGCACGTAGGTGCCGCTGGCGGTGAGGCGCATGGCGTGCGGCACGTCCGGCACGTCGTACTCGGAGCCGACGATGTTGGAGACGGTCGCGGAGTTCATCCGCGTCACCTTCTCCTTGCTGGAGATCACCATCGTGCCCTTCCACGACGGGTTGTCGTCGTTGCCGCCGGTGATCGGGATGGTGGTGGTCGAGTTGCCCTTCTTGACCGTCATCATGTCGGTCGAGAGGTCGGCGGTGCTGACCTTGGAGCGGCCGATGGTGAACGGCTCGTCCCGGTCGACGTCGCCGTAGACGCCGGGCGAGACCTCGACGCTCTTCAGCTTGTAGTGCACGGTGACCTTGGTGCCGGCCGCCCAGTAGTTCTCCGGGCGGAAGTCGAGCCGCTGGCTGCCGAACCAGTGGCCCTTGACCACGGTGCCGTTGCTGCTCTCGAACGTGATGCCCTTGGCCACCGCGTCCTTGTTCTTGACCGGCCGGTTGAAGGCCACCGAGACGATCATGCCGACGCCGTACGTGCCGTTGTCGGCGATGTTGTCGTTGGCGGAGGCGAGCTTGGCCGGGGTCAGCGTGGTGAAGCTGCTGGTCGAGGCCGACACCAGGCCGGCCGAGTCCTTCGCCTGGGCGCTCACCTTGTACGCCATGCCCACGGCCAGCGCGGCGCTCGGCTTCCAGCTGAGGCCGTCGGCGGCGATCGCGCCGGGTACGGCGGTGCCGTTCTTGTCCGTCACCTCGACGGTGGTCAGCGTGCCGCTGGCCACCGCGACCTGGAGGCCGTCCTTGGGCGTCACGTCCTCGGCGCCGTCCTTCGGCGTGACGGTGAGCACCGCCGCCGAGGTCTTCGGGGCCTCGGAGCTCGCCGCGGCCGCGGGCTTGTCGCCGCCAGCGCTGTCCTTGGAGCCGCCGCTCGCGCTGCCGCCGCCGGAGGCGCCGGAACTGCAGGCTGCACTGAGCAGCAGCACGCTCCCCATGAGCAGCGCGACACCTGCCCGCCGGCCGGGCTTGGTACTCCACAGTGCGGCGTCGGCCGCCTTGACGGGCTTCACAGGTCCGCTCCCCTCCCGGTATCCACGGTGAATACACGCGTCGGCGCCCGGAACAGTTGCACCGGGGCCGCAGATGGCTTCCACGCGGACTCGACAGGCGGGGCCCGGGACGGCGCGGGTCGCCAGGATAACCGGGGACATTGGATGGATCTTCGGCGGGAGGGGCGTGAAGGCTCAGTGAACTCCCAGCGCAGTGCCCCTGACCCACTGCGACCAGGCGAGGTTCCAGTCGTTCAGGCCGTTGTCCGGCGGCACGGTGTCACCGTCCTCACCCTTGACCTCGATCACGTCGCCGACGATCGAGCTGTTGTAGAACCAGCCGGCGGGGGTGTCCGGTGAGCCGCCCTTGGCGTCGGCCAGGCCGATGCAGCCGTGGCTGGTGTTGGCCGAGCCGAAGACCGAGTGGTCGGCCCAGTAGTTGCCGTGGACGAAGGTGCCGGAGGCGGTGAGCCGCATCGCGTGCGGGACGTCCTTGATGTCGTACTCGTCGCCCATCCCGACGGTCTGCGAGTTCATCCGGGTGACCTCGTACTTCTCGGAGATCACCAGCGCGCCGAGGTAGGTGGTGTGCTCGGGGCTGCCGCCGGAGATCTTTAGGGTGCGCAGCAGCCTGCCGTCCTGCCGGACGGTCATCGTGTGGGCCTCCAGGTCGACCACGCTGACCTGCGCCCGGCCGACGGTGAAGTGCACGTCCTTGGCCTGGGTGCCGTACTCGCCGGGGGTGCCCTGGACGTCGCGCAGGCGCAGGGCGAGCGAGACCTTGGTGCCGGCCGCCCAGTACTTCTCGGGGCGGAAGTCGAGCCGCTGGTTGCCGTACCAGTGGGCGGCGACGGGCACCGGCGGGTCGGCGGTGACGGTGACGGCCTTCTCGACGGTGGCCCGGTCGGTGATCGGGCGGGTGAAGCGCAGCGAGACGGGCATGCCGACGCCGACGGTGCTGCCGTCCTCGGGAGTGAAGAGGGCGGCGAAGGTGTGGGCGGGGGTGAGGGTGGTGAAGGCGGAGTGCTGCGCGGCGCGCAGGCCGGTGGCGTCTTCCGCGACGGTGTCCAGGGTGTAGGGGGTGGCCAGCGCGAGGTGGCCGTCGTACGCCCAGCTGGTGCCGTCCGCGCCGAGGGTGCCGGTGAGGGCCGTCCCGGCGGCGTCGGCCAGCCGGACGGAGAGCAGCCGGCCCTGGGCGACGGAGACCCGGACGGGGGTGTCGGCAGGCACCTCCTGGGCGGCGTCCTTGGGCGAGGCGCTGATCACCGCGAGCGAGACCGGCGGGCTGGGGGCCGCCGCGTCGCCGCTCGGGGGCGTGCCGCCGGAGCACGCGGTGAGGAGACAGAGCCCGAGGCCCCCCGCGCGCCGCCACCAGCCCCGCATTCCGGCTCTCCGTTCTCAGTCGCCCGTCAGTCGCCCGTAAAGCCGCCCGACCCCGGTGCTAACGACGGCAGGCCCCGGCGGGACACGAGGAAACGAATTCACCCGGCGTGCGCCGGAAGGCCCCCCGGGCGGACAGAATCATTCACACACCGTCACAGGACGATCGATCGCGTGACAGCGGCACCCGATCAGGGAACAAGAGGAGAGCGGGGAAAGGGACTCCTCGCGCTGGGAGGGGTGCGGTCGATGACGGCGTGGCAGGAACTGCAACGGGAGGCGGGCCCCGGCGCGCCGGCACCTGGGCACCAGGGCCCGGACACGCCGTGGCCGGGGAGCTGGCAGCCGCTCGGGGCCCGGTTCCGGACCGCCCGTGAGGGGGTGCAGGGCACCAACTTCGCCCTCTGGGCACCCGCCGCCGAGGCCGTCGACCTGTGCCTCTTCGACGAGGAGGGCCGGGAGAGCAGGCACCCCCTCACCGAACAGAACTTCCAGACCTGGCACGGCTTCCTCCCCGGCGTGCTCCCCGGCACCCGGTACGGCTACCGCGTGCACGGCCGGTGGGACCCGTGGACGGGCGCCCGGTGGAATCCGGCCAAACTGCTGCTCGACCCGTACGCCCGTGCCGTGGACGGCAGTTACACCACCCACGACGCCGTCTGCGCCTCCGTCCGGCACTGGCCCGAGCCGGAGGCCGCCGACACCGTCCGGGACAACCGGGACTCGGCGCCGTACGTGCCGAAGGCCGTGGTCGTCCACGACGACGACGACTGGTACGACGACCAGCGCCCGAAGACCCCCTGGGCCGAGACGGTGCTCTACGAGCTGCACGTCCGCGGCTTCACCATGCGCCACCCCGACATCCCGCCCGCCCTGCGCGGCACGTACGCGGGCCTGGCGCACCCTGCCGCGATCGAGCACCTCACCGGGCTCGGCGTCACCGCCGTCGAGCTGCTGCCGGTGCACCACCACGTCAGCGAGGACCACCTCCAACTACGCGGGCTGACCAACTACTGGGGCTACAACACGCTCGGCTTCTTCGCCCCGCACGCCGGGTACTCCGCCTCCGGCACCCGGGGGCAGCAGGTCGGCGAGTTCAAGCGGATGGTCCGCGCGCTGCACGCGGCGGGCATCGAGGTGATCCTCGACGTGGTCTACAACCACACCGCCGAGAGCGGCGTCACCGGGCCCGCGCTCAGCCTGCGCGGCATCGACAACGGCGGCTACTACCGGCTCGACCGCAGCCGCCGCGGCTACGCCGACTACACCGGCTGCGGCAACACCCTGGACACCCGCCAGCCGCACACCGTCCGGCTGATCACCGACTCGCTGCGCTACTGGGTCACCGAGATGGGCGTGGACGGCTTCCGCTTCGACCTCGCGGCGGCGCTCGCCCGGGGCAGCGACGCCGTGGAGATGCACCACCCCTTCCTCGGCGCCGTCTCCCAGGACCCGCTGCTCAGCCGCGTCAAGCTGATCGCCGAGCCCTGGGACGTCGGCCCCGGCGGCTACCAGGTCGGCGGCTTCCCGCCGCTCTGGGCCGAGTGGAACGACAAGTACCGGGACACCGTCCGGGACTTCTGGCGCGGCGCCCGGCCGGACGTCCGCGAGCTCGGCTACCGGCTCTCCGGCTCCTCCGACCTCTACGCGCGCGGCGGGCGGCGCCCGTACGCCTCCGTCAACTTCGTCACCGCGCACGACGGCTTCACCCTGCGCGACCTGGTCTCCTACAACGGCAAGCACAACGAGGCCAACGGCGAGCAGAACCGGGACGGCACCGACGACAACCGCTCGTGGAACTGCGGCACCGAGGGCGAGCCGGCCGAGCCGGGCACCCACGAGCTGAGGGTACGTCAACTGCGCAACCTGATGACCACCCTGCTGCTCTCCACCGGGGTGCCGATGATCACCGCCGGGGACGAACTCGGCCGCACCCAGGGTGGCAACAACAACGCCTACTGCCAGGACAACGAGGTCAGTTGGCTCGACTGGTCGCTACTGGAGCTGCCCGAGTGGCGCGGCCTGCACGCGCTGACGGCGCAGCTGATCCGGCTCCGCCGGGAGCACCCGGTGCTGCGCCAGCGGGCCTTCTTCTCCGGCCGGGCCGCCGTGCCCGGCGGGCAGCGGGATCTGGCCTGGTTCACCACCCGGGGGCGGGAGATGACCGAGGCCGACTGGTTCGCCCCCACCGCGGCGGTCGGCATGCTGCTCTCGGGCACCGCGATGTCCGAACGCGACCAGCACGGCTGCCCGTTGACCGACGACAGCTTCCTGCTGCTGCTCAACGCCGCCGAGCGGCCGGCCCGCTTCACCCTCCCCGGCGAGCCGTGGGCCACCCGCTACGAGCTGCTGGTCGACACCGCCCGCGGCTGCGCCGAGACCGCGGAGGTGCGGGACTCGGCCGTGGTCGAAGGGCGGTCGCTGCAACTGCTGCGCGCGCCCTGCAGACCCTGAGGGGGCGTGGCTGCCCACGCCCCCGCAGTCACTGCTGCTCGCGTCAGATCTTGTCGGCCGCGATCAGGAGGTAGTGGAAGCTGCCCTCCTTGTAGGCGGTGAGGAACGGGTCCTCGATGCCGGTGGCGAGGGCGGACTTGGCGCGCAGCTCCCAGTAGGGGATGGTCGCGGCGGTCAGGTCGACGACGCTGATCGGGACGAGGTTGTTGGCCGCCAGCGCCTTGAAGTACTGGCTGCGCGGGTGGATGTTGCAGATGTAGTGCTCGTCGATCCGGCTGACGGCCTTGCTGCGCAGGCCCATCACGTCGTTGGAGCAGCCGGTGATGCAGACGTACCGGCCGCCCGTCTCCAGCAGCCGGGAGAACTCGGCGAAGGCCTCGAAGAGGTCGACGTACATCGTCGTCTCGTTGGTCCAGACCGCCCGGCGCGAGCCGGTCTCCAGACCGGTGTCGAGCATGTTGCGGAAGTGGAAGCGGACGCGGTCGGCGACCCCCCGCTGCTGGGCCTGCTCGTTGGCGAAGCCGACCTGGTACTCGGAGATCGAGATGCCGTCGACCTCGCAGCCGAAGCGGTGGTTGGCCATGATGCTGGAGCCGCCCCGGCCGGAGCCGGCGTCGAGCAGCCGGTCGGTCGGCGCGATCGCACCCAGGTGGTCGAGCAGGACGTCGGCCTGGGCGGTCTCCAGCCGGTGCAGCTCCCTGGTGATCCGCTCCTCCCGGGTGGCCTCCGGGCCCTCCAGCACGGCCGGGTCGTAGTCGCCCAGGCCGTAGTGGTGGTGGTAGAGGCCGTCGACCTCGCCGAGCCGGAGGTTCACCGGGTCCTGCTGGTTGGTGTTCCAGTAGTTGGCGACGGACTTCTGGAAGGCCGTGCGCAGGACGTTGGGTGCAGTCGTGGTCATGTCTGGATCACTCCCGGTGCTGTCGCGGACAAGACGGCGAGAAAGGTCAGTTGGCCCGGTAGCGGGCGGATCCGGCGTGCCACTCGCGACTGCCGCCGAGCCAGGCCCAGACGCCGATCAGGAAGCGGCGCAGGGCCGGGGAGCCGGTGACGGCGAGGGCCGCGGCCTCCGACTCGAAGGTCGTCACCAGTTCGTCGTGCACTTCGACGCTGCGCTCGACGGCCTCCTCCATCGAGCACTTCTCCTCCGCCGCGATCAGCGCGGGCAGGTTGTGGTCCAGGCCCGAGGGGTGGGCCTCCTTGGCCAGCGAGTAGAGGTCGTTGACGAGGGTGCTGGCGGTGGCCGCCATGGTCAGGGCCCGGCGCACCCTCGGGTCTGCGTACTCGGCCGGGGGCAGGTCGTAGCCGCCGACGGCGTCGGTCAGCGTGATGCACGGCAGGAAGCTGTTGACCTGACGGCCCGCCAGGTACTCCCAGACCGGGGGCCGGTAGGCGGAGCTGCGCCAGGACGCCTCCGCGCTGTAGCCCGTGAAGAGCAGGGCGATCTCCTGCCGGAAGCGGGCCAGCTGCGCCGGGCTCGCGTACACCGCGAGGTGCTCGGTGGCCGAGCGGAAGGCGACCAGCACCGGGTCCGCGTCGATGCCCCGGCGCAGGCCCTCGGCATACTTGGGCGTCAGGTTGGCGGGGGCGACGGCCGCGTCGGCGACCATCAGCCGGGAGCCGAGCATCGGGCCGACGCCGTCGTGGCCGACGTCTGCGCAGTAGTAGTCGTCGCTGGCCCACTCGGCGAGCGCGCACTTGGCGGCGGCGAGCAGCCGGTCCGGGTCCTCGGTGTCGGGGTGGGCGAGCATCAGCAGCCGACCGAAGTCCGCCTCCCGGACGCGGTCGAGACGGCCCGGGTAGATGCCGACCTCGGCGGCCCAGTCGATCAGCCGCTCGTTGACCAGCTCGCCGAGCGCCGGGTCGTCCCGGAAGGCGGGCGGGCAGTGCAGCGCGGGGACACCCCCCTTCGGGCCGGGGTCCGCCGGAGCGGGCGGGCCGACCGGCCGGGCGGGTACGGACCGCCCGGCCGGACCGGCGAGCAGGAGGCTCGACGCCGTGGTGCCCAGGCCGCTCGGGCCGGGGGCGTGCCAGGCCAGCTCGGGCCGGGCGGGCCGCTCCGCCCCGGCCAGCAGGGCGCGGACCAGGCCCGCCACCTCGTCGGCGGCGGCCGGTGCGAACATCCGGGTCAGCAGTGACACGGTGTCATCTCTCCTTCGGTCGGTGCTCGGCCCGGTCAGCCCCGGGGCCGGGCCACCTCGACGTTCTCCAGCAGACCGATCGCGTCCGGCACCAGCACGGCCGCGGAGTAGTAGGCACTGACGAGGTAGGAGATGACGGCCTTCTCGTCGACGCCCATGAAGCGCACGTTCAGCCCCGGCTCGTACTCGTCCGGGATGCCGGTCTGCCACAGCCCGACGACGCCCTGGTCGTCCTCGCCGGTGCGCACCGCGATGATCGAGGTGCTTTGCCCGCCGAGCACCGGGATCTTGCCGCAGGGCAGCAGCGGCACCCCCCGCCAGGCGGGCAGCCGGTGGCCCATGACCTCCACGCCGCCGAAGTAAAGGCCGCGCCTGTTGCACTCCCGGCCGAAGGCGGCGATGGCCCGGGGGTGGGCGAAGAGGTAGCTGGTGTCGCGGCGCATCGAGAGCAGCTCGTCCAGGTCGTCCGGGGTGGGCGGGCCGGAGTGGGTCTGGATGCGCTGGTCGTACTCGGCGGCGGCCAGCAGGCCGAAGTCGGCGTTGTTGACGAGCTCGAACTCCTGGCGCTCGCGCAGCGCCTCGATGGTGAGCTTGAGCTGCTGCTCGGTCTGGTTCATCGGGTCGCTGTAGAGGTCCGCGACGCGGCTGTGCACCCGCAGCACCGTCTGCGCCACGCTCAGCTCGTACTCGCGCGGGTGGAGCTCGTAGTCCACGTACGTGGTGGGCAGCACGGCCTCGCCGACGTGCCCGGCGGCCAGCTCGATCGCGGCCTCGCCGTGCTGGTCCTGCGACTGCCGGGTGTCGGCGAGGAAGCCGAGGATCTGGTCGCGGAGTACCTCGGAGCGGTCGACCAGCTCCTGGAAGGCGGGCCAGGGCAGGGAGAGCACGGTGCCGGCGGTGGCGGCCTTGACGGTGTAGGGCCAGCGGCCGTCGGCGGCCGTCAGCGCCTCGTCGCCGAGGTGGTCGCCGTCGGCCAGCGAGCCGACCACGACGGTGTCGCCGTACTTGCCGGTGCCCATCCGGTTCACCTTGCCGTGCGCGATCAGGAAGACCTCCTCGATCGGGCGGCCACGCTCGACCAGCACCTCACCGGCGGCCAGCTCGCGCTGGACGAACCGGCTCGCCAGGTCCGTGAGCACGGCGTCGTCCTCGAAGCCGCGCAGCACCGGCAGCTCGCGGAGCGTGGGTGCCACCACGTCGACCCGGCCGCCGGCCTTCACGAAGCTGACCCGCCCCCGGCCGACGGCGTAGCTGAGCCGCCGGTTCACCCGGTAGGACCCGCCGGAGACCTCGACCCAGGGCAGCATCCGGCTGACCCAGCGCGAGCTGATGCCCTGCATCTGCGGCTCGGTCTTGGTGGTGGTGGCGAGATTGCGCGCCGCCACGGTGCTGAGGCTGAGCTGCTCCTGCAACTCGGCCTGGGCCCCGGCGGCCGGACCGGTCTCCACCGACATCGGCTTCCCCACCTCTCGCACTGCTGATCACCCCTTGCGCTCTCATGCAAGCGCAGGGTGACTTCGCGTCACAACCATTGGCGGAAGCACTCGTTTCACGCACGCCCCCCTTGTCACGTACGCGCCCCCTGGGCGTACCCCTGGGCGTACCCCTGGGCGCGCGACCGGGCCATGCCTGGACCATGGCCGGTTCCGAACCGCACACCGTGTCAGGTGCAAAAAATGAGATGAGAAATGTCGGCCCGGCGGCCTACCCTCTCCGCGATGGCCGAGAACCCGATCCCCCAGCCCCGCCGGTCCACCGTCCGCTCCCTGCTGCGGCTGTGGCCGTACGCGCGCACGGCCCGCTGGCACATCGCCGGCTCGACCGCCGCCGCCGCGATCGCCTCCGGCAGCGTGCTGCTGGTGCCGCTGGTGCTCGGCCGGATCGTCGACGGGCCGGTCGCCCACCACGACTACGCCGGCCTCTGGCCGCTCGCCGGGCTGCTCCTGCTGCTCGGCCTGGTGGAGGCCGCGCTGTTCGGCGTCCGCCGGGTGATCGTGGCCCGCCCGCTGGCCCGGGTCGAGAGCACCATGCGCGGCGATCTCTTCGCCAAGCTCCAGCGCCTGCCGGTGGCCTTCCACGACCGTTGGCCCTCCGGCCAGCTGCTCTCCCGGGCGACCTCCGACATGTTCACCATGCGGCTGTTCCTGGCCTTCCCGCTGGTCTTCCTGATCGTCAACACGACGGTCTTCCTGACCGGTACGGCGATGATGTTCGTCCTCGACTGGCGGCTCGGGCTGATCACCCTCACCCCCGCCGTGCCGCTGCTCTTCCTCACCCGGTACTTCGAGAGCCGGTACTCGCTGGCCGCCCGCCGCTCCCAGGACCAGAACGGCGACCTCGCCACCCTGGTCGAGGAGTCCGTCCTCGGCATCCGCATCCTGAAGGCCTTCGGCCGCCACCGCACGATGGCCGAGCGCTTCCGGCAGCAGAGCGCCGCGCTGCGCGAGACCGAGATCGCCAAGGCCGGGATGCTGGCCAACCTGTGGGCCGTCATCGTCGGCCTGCCCGAACTCGCACTCGGCTGCGCGCTCGCGCTCGGCGCCGTCCAGGTCGCCCACGACGAGCTGACGGCCGGCACCCTGGTCGCCTTCCTGTCCACCGCGATGGCGCTGCGCTGGCCCGTCGAGTCGCTCGGCTGGCTGCTCGCGTACGCCAACGAGGCCGCCACCGCGACGGACCGCTACTTCGAGGTGATGGACGAGCCGGAGCCCACCGAGCCCGGCTCCGGCCTCCCCGCCACCGCCGACCGGGGCATCCGCTTCACCGACGTCCGCTTCCGCTACCCGGACGCGCCCGACGACACCCCCGACCTGCTCTGCGGCATCGACCTGCACATCCGCCCCGGCGAGACGATGGCCCTGGTCGGCGCGACCGGCAGCGGCAAGACCACCCTCACCGCACTGCTGCCCCGGCTGTACGAGGCCACCGGCGGCTCGATCACGCTGGACGGCCGCGACGTCCGGGACATCCCCCGGCCCCGGCTGCGCGAGCTGGTCTCGGTCGCCTTCGAGGACCCGACGCTCTTCTCCGCCACCGTCCGGGAGAACGTGCTCATGGGCACCCCCGGTGCGAGCGAGGAGCAGCTCTCCGCCGCCCTGCGCACCGCGCAGGCGCACTTCGTCGAGAAGCTCCCCGACGGCGTCGCGACGGAGGTCGGCGAGCAGGGCCTGAGCCTCTCCGGCGGTCAGCGGCAGCGGCTCGCGCTGGCCCGCGCGGTCGTCGGCGAGCCCGGCTTCCTGGTGCTGGACGACCCGCTCTCCGCGTTGGACGTGCACACCGAGGCGCTGGTCGAGCAG
The DNA here is from genome assembly GCF_052076145.1 of Kitasatospora sp. McL0602. NCBI lineage: Bacteria > Bacillati > Actinomycetota > Actinomycetes > Kitasatosporales > Streptomycetaceae > Kitasatospora > Kitasatospora sp. McL0602. Next base: position 2,346,044 of record NZ_CP197246.1, read on the forward strand.
GCGCTGCGCCAGGTGCTCGGCTCGACCACCGCACTGGTCGTCGCCCACCGCCCGAGCACCGTCATGCTGGCCGACCGCGTCGCGGTGCTGGAGGACGGCCGGATCACCGCCGTCGGCACCCACCACGACCTGCTGCAGAGCTCCGCCACCTACCGCGAACTGATGACGGGCCAGGCCGCCGTCGGCGTCGATGCCCCCGCGCTCGAAGGGAGCCCCGCCCGATGACCACCACGCTGGAACCACCCGCCGAGACCGAGGAGCTGCCGCCGCAGGCCGCCACCGAGGACGAGGACATCCCCGTACCCCCCGGCTCCGCCCGCCGCCTGCTCGGCGAGCTGCTCGGCCCGCACCGGCGGCGGATCTCGATCGCCATGCTGGCGATCCTGCTCCAGCAGGCCGCCCAGCAGTCCGGCCCGCTGCTGGTCGCCATCGCCATGGACCAGGGCATCCCGGCACTGCGCGAGCACCGCGCGGGCCCGCTGGTCGCGGTGATCGGCGCCTACCTGGCCTGCGCGGCACTGAGCACCGTCCTGCAGCGGTCCTTCATCCGGCTCAGCGGCCGGATCAACCAGGACATCCTGCTGACCCTGCGCGGCCGGATCTTCCGGCACGCCCAGCGGCTCAGCCTGGACTTCCACGAGCGCTACACCTCGGGCCGGATCATCTCCCGCGCGACCAGCGACGTGGACGCCCTGCGCGAGCTGCTCAACGAGGGCCTCCAGGAGATCCTGACGGTCTGCCTGTCGGTCTGTTACATCAGCGTCGTGCTGCTGGTGATGGACTGGCGGCTCGGGCTGGCCGCGCTGGTCTCGTTCCTGCCGATGTACCTGATCATCCGGTCGTTCCGGCGCCGCTCGCTGAAGGTCTACCGGCGCTCCCGGACGGCCGTCGCCTCGGTGATCGTCCGCTTCACCGAGACCATGAACGGCATCCGGCCGGTCCAGGCCTTCCGCCGCGAGGCCGCCAACGAGGCCGCCTTCGACACCGCCAACCGGTCCTCCGCCACGGCCACCGCCGACGGCCTGCTGGAGATGGCCCGGTACGTGTTCCTCTCCCGGGCCGCCGCCAACGTCTGGATCGCCGGCGTGGTCGTCCTCGGCGCCGTGCTGGTCATCGAGGGCGGCATGGCGCTCGGCGTGATGACCGCCTTCGTGCTCTACCTGCGCCGCCTGTACGACCCGATCGACCACCTGGCGATGTTCCTGAACAGCTACCAGTCGGCCGCCGCCGCCCTGGAGAAGATCGCCGGGCTGATGGCCCACGAGCCGACCGTCGGCGAGCCCGAGCGGCCCGCCGAGCTGCCCGCCGCCACCGGCCAGGGCCGCGAGGTCTCCTTCGAGGGCGTCCGCTTCGCCTACCGGACGGGCAAGGAGGTGCTGCCCACCTTCGACCTGCGGCTCCCCGCCGGGCGCACCACCGCCGTGGTGGGCGCCACCGGCGCGGGCAAGTCGACGCTGGCCAAGCTGCTCGCCCGCTTCTACGACCCGACCAGCGGGCGCATCCTGCTGGACGGCGTCGACCTGCGGGAGCTCTCCGGCGCCGAGCTGCGGCGCGGCGTGGTGATGGTCACCCAGGAGTCCTTCCTGTTCTCCGGCACCGTCGCGGAGAACATCGGCGTCGGCCGCCCCGACGCCACCCGGGCCGAGATCGAGCAGGCCGCCCGCGAGATCGGCGCGTACGAGTTCATCGCCGCCCTGCCGGACGGCTTCGACACCGACGTCCGCAAGCGCGGCGGCCGGATCTCGGCCGGCCAGCGCCAGCTGGTCGCCTTCGCCCGCGCCCTGCTCGCCGACCCGGCCGTCCTGATCCTCGACGAGGCGACGTCCTCCCTGGACGTCCCCGGCGAGCAGGCCGTGCAGCACGCCATGCAGACCGTCCTGGCCGGACGGACGGCAGTGATCATCGCCCACCGCCTCTCCACCGTCGAGATCGCCGACCGCGTCCTCGTCATGGACCAGGGCCGCATCGTCGAGGACGGCACCCCCGCCGCACTCATCTCCGGCGAGGGCCACTTCGCGGGCCTCCACCAGGCCTGGCGCGACAGCCTGGTCTGACGTGACCGGCCGGCCCAGCGGGGGCGCGCGCAACCGCGCGCCCCCGCTGGCTACCGTGGGCGGCTAGCGCAGCAGCCCTGCGTCCATCCCGCCGGACTCCGCCGGCAGCGCGACGAGCCCGAGCTCCGCCGGGGACGCCAGCAGGTGGTGCGTCGGCAGCACCCGGACGGTGTACCCGAACGGCCCGGTGCGCGAGAGCTCGAGCGAGCCCTCGTAGCGGTGCCTGCTGTCGAGATCGGGCCCGCCGACGGGCTTGAGCGCCAGCGCCACCGCGTCGGAGAGCCGGTCCGTCTCGTCGACCCGGCCGGAGACGACCTGGACCTCGACGTCCGAGGGTTCCAGCGCCCCGAGCGAGACCGAGACCCGCAGCGTCAGCGTGCTGCCCAGCTCCTGGGCCTCCAGCGAGCCCTCGGCCTCGACGTGCTCGACCCGGACGGCGGGCCAGGCCTGCCGGACCTTGGCCTTCCACTCGGCCAGTGCACGGGCCCCGACCACTCCCCCGGCGGGGCAGGCCGCGACCAGCTCCCGCTGGGCGGTGGCCGCCGGGGCGTACAGCCGCTCCACGTACTCCCGGACCATGCGTCCGGCCAGCACCTTGGGGCCGAGGGTGACGAGGGTGTGCCGGACCATCGCGATCCAGCGGTGCGGCAGCCCGTCCGAGGCCCGGTCGTAGAACCGGGCCGCGACCTGGTGCTCGATCAGGTCGTAGAGCGCGGCGGATTCGATGTCGTCCCGCCGGACGGCCTCGCTGCTCTCCGGGTCCATCGTGGAGCCGACGCCGTCGGCGGTCGGGATGGCCCAACCGTTCTGGCCGTCGTACCACTCGTCCCACCAGCCGTCGAGGACGGAGAGGTTGAGGCACCCGTTCAGGGCGGCCTTCATGCCGGACGTGCCGCACGCCTCCAACGGGCGCAGCGGGTTGTTCAGCCAGACGTCGCAGCCGGGGTAGAGATGCTGGGCCATGGCCATGTCGTAGTCGGGCAGGAAGACGATCCGGTGCCGGACGGCGGGGTCGTCGGCGAAGGCGACCAGCTGCTGGATGAGCCGCTTGCCGCCGTCGTCGGCCGGGTGGGCCTTGCCCGCGACGACGATCTGGATCGGGTTGGTCGGGTGCAGCAGCAGGGCCCGCAGCCGGTCGGGGTCACGCAGCATCAGGGTGAGCCGCTTGTACGAGGGGACGCGCCGGGCGAAGCCGATGGTGAGCACGTCCGGGTCGAGGACGGAGCCGACCCAGCCGAGTTCGGCGTCGCCCGCGCCGCGCTGGCGCCAGGATTCGCGCAGCCGCCGCCGGGCCTCGTCGACGAGCTGGGAGCGCAGGCTGCGGCGGAGCTCCCAGATCTCGCCGTTGGCGATCTTCTCCAGGCCGGTCCAGCGCTTGGCCTCGCCGGTCATCATGGCGTTCTCGGCGCGTTCGAGGCCGAGTTCGGCGGCGCCGAGCCGGACGACCGCCGGGTCGATCCAGGTCGGGGCGTGGACGCCGTTGGTGACGGAGGTGATGGGCACCTCGGCGGCGTCGAAGCCCGGCCAGAGGCCGCTGAACATGCCCCGGCTGACCTCCCCGTGCAGGGTGGAGACGCCGTTGGCGCGCTGGGCCAGGCGCAGGCCCATCGCGGCCATGTTGAAGAGCTTCGGGTCGCCGCCGAGCCAGTTCTCGGCGCCGAGCGCGAGCACCTGGTCGGCGGGGACGCCGGGTAGGGCGGCGTCGCCGCTGAAGTGCCGGGCGACGAGCTCGCGGTCGAAGCGGTCGATCCCGGCGGGGACGGGGGTGTGGGTGGTGAACAGCGTCCCGGCCCGGACGGCCTCCAGGGCGGCGCCGAAAGCCAGACGGTCCGAGGGGAGGGCGCCCGGCCCGTCGGCGACGAGCTCGCGGATCCGCTCGACGCCGAGGAAGCCGGCGTGGCCCTCGTTGGTGTGGAAGACCTCGGGTGCGGCGTGGCCGGTGAGCCGGCAGTAGGTGCGCACCGCGCGGACGCCGCCGATGCCGAGCAGCATCTCCTGGAGCAGCCGGTGCTCGCTGCCGCCGCCGTAGAGGCGGTCGGTGACGTTGCGGTCGGCGGCGGTGTTTGCCTCGATGTCGGAGTCGAGCAGCAGCAGCGGTACCCGCCCGACCTGGGCCTTCCAGACGTGGGCGGCGAGGGTGCGGCCGCCCGGGAGGGCGAGGTCGACCCGGCAGGGGGTGGAGTCGTTCTCCCGGAGCAGGCTGACGGCCAGTTCGTCGGGGTCGAGCAGGGGGTAGCGCTCCTGCTGCCAGCCGTCGCGGGAGAGCGACTGGCGGAAGTAGCCGTGCCGGTAGAAGAGCCCGACGCCGATGATCGGTACGCCGAGGTCGCTGGCGGCCTTGAGGTGGTCCCCGGCGAGGATGCCGAGGCCGCCGGAGTACTGGGGCAGCGCGGCGGCGATGCCGTACTCGGGGGAGAAGTAGGCGATGGCGGCGGGCAGGGGGCTGCTGCCGTCACCGGGTGGGAGCGCTGTCTGGTACCAGCGCGGTCCGGTCAGGTAGTCGCGCAGGTCGTCGGAGAGATCGCCCAGTCTGCGGAGGAAGCGGCGGTCGGCGGCCAGGGCCGCCAGTCTTCCCGCCGGTACCTCGCCGAGCAGCCGCACCGGGTCCTCCCCGACCGCGGCCCACACCTCGGGGTCGACGGAGCGGAACAGCTCCCTCGTCTCGGGGTGCCAGGACCAGCGGAGATTCAGGGCGAGCTCGTGCAACGGCTGGAGTTGTTCGGGCAGGACGGTGCGCACGGTGAATCTGCGGATTGCCTTCACGGCGTGCAGCCTAGACCCGGCCACCGGCGTGATGGGGCGTCAACTCTGCTCCGGTGCACCCGTTCGGGCCATTGATGAGATCACAGTCGGCGCACTTCAGGGCGCACGGGGCGCGAAGGGGCGCATTCCCCGGCAAACACGCGCTCCCGGCGTGTGAACAGCCCGGGACATCCACATTTCCACTGGCCGATATGCCCCCGGACACCGTCCGAAATCACGCGCTTACTGTCCCGTAGGTCTTGCCGGTGATGCGAGGATGCACAAAGGTCGTTGGAGCTGTGGGGAGTGCGATCCGGATGGTGCCCCCCACCGCCCCGCGCCCGGATTCCTCTTCACCTCGACGCACCCTCATTTCCTAGGCCCCTTTAGCCCATTCGGCCACAGCGGTGCCCGTCAGGCGTGTCCTCATCCCTCGACCGATCGTTTTCGAGTGGGTTGGGTCACTCCGGGGCGCACCCCGAGAGCCGCGCGCCGGGACGCGCGCGAACTCCCGGGGTCCTGGGCCGGATGCGGGCCGGTGGCCGGGCGCGGCGGCGGGGACAGGCTTCCGGTCGCACGTCCTCTCTCACCCAGCAGTCCTCCCGGTACTCCCCTGGCCCCGCACCGGCCGGCGGGAGCTGCCGCCGATCTCGGGCAGGAGTTTGGCATGCACGGCGACACGCGGGACACGTCCACCTCGGCGACCGACCGCCCTGACATCCCGTCGGGCGACGAGCCTCCCCTACCGGCCCCGCGCACGCCCCGCAAGGCGAGCGCCGCCCGCAAGACGGCCGCTCCCCGGCCGGCCGCCGCGCCACGCAAGGCCGCCGCCACCGCAAGCCCGCAGACTGCGACCAAAGCCCCTGCCACCAGGGCACGCAAGGCCACCGGTGCGACTGCCGGTACGACCGCCCGCAAGAAGACAGAGAGCGACACCGTGATCGGCCGCATCCCCGTCCTGGACGTGAACCCACTGATCGACGCCGGGCGGCGCCCGGCCAAGGCCGTGGCCGGCGAGCGCTTCCTCGTCACCGCCACGGTGTTCCGCGAGGGCCACGAGGCGGTCAACGCCAACGTGGTGCTGCGCGACCCGCGCGGCCGCAGCGGCCCGTGGACGCCGATGCGGGAGCTGGCCCCCGGCACCGACCGCTGGGGCGCGTACGTCACCCCGCCGGCCGAGGGGCGCTGGTCGTACCTGGTCGAGGCCTGGGGTGACCCGGTGGCGGGCTGGCGCAAGGCCGCCGCCGTCAAGCTGCCCGCCGGCGTGGACACGGCGCTCGTCCTCGAGGAGGGCGCGCAGCTGCTGGAGCGCGCCGCCGCCGGGGTGCCGAAGAAGGAGGGCCGGGCCTTCGTGCTGGCGGCCGTGGACGCGCTGCGCGACCCGGCGCTGCCGCCGCTCAGCCGGCTGGCGGCGGCGCTCGCCCCGGAGGTGACGCGCCTGCTGGAGCGCTACCCGCTGCGGGAGTTGGTCACCAGCACCCGCCCGCTGCCGCTCCAGGTCGACCGGCGACGGGCGCTGTACGGGGCCTGGTACGAGTTCTTCCCGCGTTCGGAGGGCGCCGTCGTCGACCCGGACGGCAACGCGCCCCCGGTCTCCGGCACCTTCCGGACGGCCGCCGGGCGGCTGCCCGCCGTGGCCGCGATGGGCTTCGACGTGGTCTACCTGCCGCCGGTGCACCCGATCGGCCGGGCCTGGCGCAAGGGCCCGGACAACTCCCTGACGGCGGGCCCGCACGACGTCGGCTCGCCGTGGGCGATCGGCTCGCCGGAGGGCGGCCACGATGCCGTCCACCCGGATCTGGGCACCATCGAGGACTTCGACCACTTCGTCTCGGAGGCCACCGCCCTCGGCCTGGAGATCGCCCTCGACTTCGCCCTCCAGTGCTCCCCGGACCACCCGTGGGTGAACAAGCACCCCGAGTGGTTCACCCACCGGGCCGACGGCACCATCGCCTACGCCGAGAACCCGCCGAAGAAGTACCAGGACATCCACCCCGTCAACTTCGACCAGGACATGGACGGCCTGGTCAAGGAGACGCTGCGGATCCTGCGGTTCTGGATGGGGCACGGCGTCCGGATCTTCCGGGTCGACAACCCGCACACCAAGCCGGTGGTCTTCTGGGAGAAGGTGCTCGGCGACATCGCCCGCACCGACCCGGACGTGGTCTTCCTGGCCGAGGCGTTCACCCGCCCGGCGATGATGCACACCCTCGGGAAGATCGGCTTCCACCAGTCGTACACCTACTTCACCTGGCGCGTCACCAAGGCCGAGCTCACCGAGTACCTGACCGAGCTGACCGGCGAGGCCGCCGCGTACATGCGGCCGAACTTCTTCGCCAACACCCCGGACATCCTGCCCGAGCACCTGCGGACGGGCGGCCGGGCGGCCTTCGCCCTGCGGGCGGTGCTGGCGGCCACCCTCGCGCCCAGCTACGGCATCTACGCGGGCTACGAGCTGTGCGAGAACGAGGCCGTCCACCCGGGCTCGGAGGAGTACGCCCGCTCCGAGAAGTACGAGCTGCGCCCGCGCGACTGGACCACCCCCGACACCCTCGCGCCGCTGATCACCACCCTGAACCGGCTCCGGCGCAGGCACCCGGCCCTCCAGCAGCTCCGGGACCTGCGGTTCCACCCGACGGACAACGAGCACGTCCTCGCCTACAGCAAGACCGCCACCACCGAGGACGGCCTGACCGACCGGGTGATCACGGTGGTCAACCTCGACCCGCACCACCCCCAGGAAGCGACCGTCACGCTCGACTCCGACGGCCCGGTCACCGTGCACGACGAGCTCACCGGGGCCACCTACACCTGGGGCCGGCACAACTACGTCCGCCTCGACCCGGCGTCCGGGCCGGCCCACCTCCTCACGGTTCGGAGGAACCAGCTGTGACAGTCAACGAGCCCGTCCATGACACCTTCGCCGAGACGCCGCCGAAGAACCTGGACCCGGAGTGGTTCAAACGCGCGGTCTTCTACGAGGTCCTGGTGCGGTCCTTCCAGGACAGCAACGGCGACGGCATCGGGGACCTCAAGGGCCTCACCTCCAAGCTGGACTACCTCCAGTGGCTGGGCGTGGACTGCCTCTGGATCCCGCCGTTCTTCGCCTCGCCGCTGCGCGACGGCGGGTACGACGTGGCGGACTACAAGTCAGTGCTGCCCGAGTTCGGCGACCTGGCCGACTTCGTGGAGTTCACCGACGCCGCGCACGCGCGCGGCATGCGGGTGATCATCGACTTCGTGATGAACCACACGAGTGACCAGCACCCGTGGTTCCAGGAGTCCCGCAAGGACCCTGACGGCCCGTACGGCGACTTCTACATGTGGGCCGACGACGACAAGCAGTACCCGGACGCGCGGATCATCTTCGTCGACACCGAGTCCTCCAACTGGACGTACGACCCCGTCCGCAAGCAGTACTTCTGGCACCGCTTCTTCTCGCACCAGCCCGACCTGAACTACGACAACCCGCGGGTGCAGGAGGAGATGATCGCGGGCCTGCGGTTCTGGCTGGACCTCGGCATCGACGGCTTCCGGCTCGATGCGGTGCCGTACCTCTTCGCCCGCGAGGGCACCAACTGCGAGAACCTCCCCGAGACGCACGAGTTCCTGCGCCGGGTCCGCAAGGAGATCGACGCGGACTACCCGGACACCGTGCTGCTGGCGGAGGCCAACCAGTGGCCCGAGGACGTGGTCGACTACTTCGGCGACTTCGCCTCCGGCGGCGACGAGTGCCACATGGCCTTCCACTTCCCGGTGATGCCGCGGATCTTCATGGCGGTGCGCCGGGAGTCCCGCTACCCGGTCTCCGAGATCCTCGCCAAGACGCCGACCATCCCCGGCAACTGCCAGTGGGGCATCTTCCTGCGCAACCACGACGAGCTGACCCTGGAGATGGTCACCGACGAGGAGCGCGACTACATGTACGCGGAGTACGCCAAGGACCCGCGGATGCGTGCCAACGTCGGCATCCGGCGCCGGCTCGCGCCGCTGCTGGAGAACGACCGGAACCAGATCGAGCTGTTCACCGCCCTGCTGCTCTCGCTGCCCGGCTCGCCGGTGCTCTACTACGGCGACGAGATCGGCATGGGCGACAACATCTGGCTGGGCGACCGGGACGGCGTCCGGACGCCGATGCAGTGGACGCCCGACCGCAACGCGGGTTTCTCCTCGGCCGACCCGGGCAGGCTCAGTCTGCCGCCCATCATGGACCCGGTGTACGGCTTCCAGGTGACCAACGTCGAAGCACAGCAGAGCAGTTCGAGTTCACTGCTGCACTGGACGCGGCGCATGATCGAGATCCGCAAGCTCAACCCCGCGTTCGGCCTCGGCAGCTACACCGAGCTGCCCTCCAGCAACCCCGCAGTGCTGGCCTTCGTACGCGAGTACGAGGGAGATCTGGTCATGTGCGTGAACAACTTCTCGCGGTTCGCGCAGCCGACCGAGCTGGACCTGCGGCGCTACGGCGGGCGGTACCCGGTGGAGCTGATCGGCGGCGTGCGCTTCCCGTCCATCGGTGAGTGGCCGTACCTGCTCACCCTGGCCGGGCACGGCTTCTACTGGTTCCAGCTGCGCAAGCCGCACGCGCAGTAACACTCCATGCAACAACGATCAATGCAGTAACGATCCATCAGGGTCGGCACCTCCCCGGGGGCGCGAGAGCCAAGGCTCGCGCCCCCGGAGCTCTCTGCACCACCGCGTACGGAGAACAGCCCAACGGCCACCCACACTATGGCGTGACACCCGAGCCCGGCTCGCGTGCCGTCGCCGCCGCGCCGCCGAAATCCGGAAGACTGACGGACCCGGCCAGACCCGTCGGGCAGTCGGCCCGCTTCCGGGGAAAGGGAGTCATGTCCGAAACCTCCCGTTCTCAAGCCCGTGTGCACCACGAGACCGCCGACGGCGCCCCCGCGCCCGTCGGCACTCGCGGCGCCGGGGTTCGGAGAACCGCCCCCGGGGTCAGCGAACTGGTGCAGGCCGCGCTGCCGCTGATCTCCGCCTGGCTGCCGAGCCAGCGCTGGTACGCCGGCAAGGGGCGCGCGATCACCGGCCTCACGCCGGTCCTGGCCACCCCGCTGCAGGTCGGCGACCCCGCCCTGCTGCACCTGCTGCTGCGGGTCGAGCACTCCGGCGGCAGCGACGTCTACCAGCTGCTCCTCGGCACCCGCTCCGGCCAGCCCACCGGCCTGCCGCCGAACACCGTGCTCGGGCGGCTCACCGGCGGCCCGTACGACGGCGCGGCGCTCTACGACGCGCTGCACGACCCCGAGCTGACCGGCCGTCTGCTGGAGCACCTGGCCACCGGGGACCGCTTCGGCTCGCTCGCCTTCCGCCGCACCCCCGGCCCCGGCCTGCCCAGCAACCTCCCCGGCCGCGCCTCCACCGCCGAGCAGAGCAACAGCTCGGTGATCTACGGCACCGCGTTCATCCTCAAGCTCTTCCGCCGCATCAGCCCCGGCACCAACCCCGACCTGGAGCTCTCGCTCGCCCTCTCCCGGGCCGGGTCCACCCGCATCCCCCGGGTCGCCGCGTGGTTCGAGAGCCGTCTGGAGCGATCGGAACCAGCCACTCTCGGCCTTCTCCAGCGCTACCTGCCGGACGCCGAGGACGGCTGGGAGATCGCCCTCGACCAGGTCGGCCGGCTCAAGGGCGACCCCTCGCCCGGCAACTTCGCCATCGAGGCGCACCGGCTCGGCCGGGCCACCGCCGAGGTGCACCGCGTACTGGCCCGCTCGATGCCCGTCGACCGCCTCGACCGCGCCCAACTCACCCTGCTCGCAGGCGCCATGGCCGACCGCCTGGACAGCGCGGTGACGGCCGTGCCCGGCCTGCTGCGCTACCGCAGCGCACTGCGCACCGCCTTCCGGGCACTGACGGCCGACCACCTGGAGGGCGTGCCCGTCCAGCGCATCCACGGCGACCTGCACCTCGGGCAGGCGATGCGCACCCCGCACGGCTGGGTGCTGCTCGACTTCGAGGGCGAGCCCGCCAAGCCGCTCGCCGAGCGCCGCCTCCCGCAGCCCGCCCTGCGGGACGTCGCCGCGATGCTGCGCTCCTTCGACTACGCCGCCGCCCACCTGCTCGCCGGGGCCCCGCACAACCCCGAGCTGGCCCACCTCGCGGCGGCCTGGGCGGCCCGCAACCGCACGGCCTACTGCGCGGGCTACAGCGCCGGGGGCGGCGCCGACCCGGGCGCCTCACCGGAGCTGATGCGGGCGCTGGAGATCGACAAGGCGGTCTACGAGGTGGTCTACGAGGCCAGACACCGGCCCAGCTGGCTGCCCATCCCGCTGGCCGCCATCAACCGCCTGGCCCTCACCGTCTGAAGCCCCGCACCGACCCCGCAGGAGGATCCCGCCGTGCACAACTCCCGTTCGGCCGACCGCCCGACGCCCGCCGTGCCCGCCACCTTCCTCGCCGCGGGCTCACAGCCCGGCGGACGGGCCAAGGCCGGCGGCCAGGCACCCCAAGGCCGGTCGGGCGCGGCACGGCGGGCCTCCGGGCCCGCACCCCGGCGGGAGCCGGTGCAGGAGCACGAGCCGGAGCGCGCGCCGGGGGCGGCCGCTCCCGCGCACGCCGCCCTCCGGCTGCCGGAGGCACCGCTGCCCCCGGCCGAGGTCGAGTGGCTGCTCTCCGGCCGCCACCACGACCCGCACGCGCTGCTCGGCGCGCACCTGACCTCCGAGGGCGTCGCGATCCGGGTGCTCCGGCCCTTCGCCGAGCGGGTGGTGGTGGAGACCGAGCAGGGCCCGGTCGAGCTGACGCACCTGCGCTCCGGGCTGTTCACCGGCCTGCTGGCGGGCCGCCACATCCCCGCGTACCGGCTCCGGGTGACGTACCCGGGCGGCGAGCCACTGCTCCAGGACGACGGCTACCGCGCCGCGCCGACGCTCGGCGAGCTGGATCTGCACCTGATCTCCGAGGGCCGGCACGAGCAGCTCTGGCAGGCCCTCGGCGCACACGTCCGGCAGGTGGACGGCGTCAGCGGCACGGCCTTCGCGGTCTGGGCGCCGAACGCGGCAGGCGTCCGGCTGGTCGGCGGCTTCAACCACTGGGACGGCACCGGCCACCCGATGCGCTCGCTCGGCTCCTCCGGCATCTGGGAGCTGTTCGTGCCGGGCCTCGCCGAGGGCGCCCAGTACAAGTACGAGGTGCACACCCGTCAGGGCGGGGTGCTGCAGAAGGCCGACCCGATGGCCCGCGCCACCCAGTGCCCGCCGGAGACGGCCTCCGTCGTGCACACCTCCCGGTACGAGTGGCAGGACGCCGACTGGCTGACCCGCCGGGCCCGGGTCAAGCACCACCGCGCGCCGATGTCGGTCTACGAGCTCCATCTCGCCTCCTGGCGGCCGGAGTTGACCAGCTACCGGGAGATCGCCGCCGAACTCCCCGGCTACCTCAAGTCGTTGAACTTCACCCATGTGGAGTTCATGCCCGTCATGGAGCACCCCTTCGGCGGCTCCTGGGGCTACCAGGTCACCGGCTTCTACGCCCCGACCGCCCGCCTCGGCACCCCCGACGACTTCAAGTACCTGGTCGACACCCTGCACCGGCACGGCATCGGCGTGATCGTCGACTGGGTGCCCGCGCACTTCCCCAAGGACGACTTCGCCCTCGCCCGCTTCGACGGCGAGCCGCTCTACGAGCCGGCCGACCCGCTGCGCGCCGAGCACCCGGACTGGGGCACCCTGGAGTTCGACTACGGCCGCACCGAGGTGCGCAACTTCCTGGTCGCCAACGCGGTCTACTGGTGCGAGGAGTACCACGTCGACGGCCTGCGGGTGGACGCCGTCGCCTCGATGCTCTACCTCGACTACTCCCGCGAGGGCGGCGAGTGGACCCCGAACCAGTACGGCGGGCGGGAGAACCTGGACGCCGCCGCCTTCCTCCAGGAGATGAACGCCACCGTCTACCGCCGCTGCCCCGGCGTGGTGACGATCGCCGAGGAGTCCACCGCCTGGGCCGGCGTCACCCGACCGACCGACAGCGGCGGCCTCGGCTTCGGCCTGAAGTGGAACATGGGCTGGATGCACGACTCGCTGGTGTACATCTCCAAGGAGCCGGTGCACCGCAAGTACCACCACAACGAGATCACCTTCTCGATGGTGTACGCGTACTCGGAGAACTACGTCCTGCCCATCTCGCACGACGAGGTCGTCCACGGCAAGCAGTCGCTGGTCGCCAAGATGCCCGGCGACTGGTGGCAGCAGCGGGCCAACCACCGGGCCTACCTCGGCTTCATGTGGGCCCACCCGGGCAAGCAACTCCTCTTCATGGGGCAGGAGTTCGCCCAGGGCGCCGAGTGGGACCACGAGCAGGGCCCGCAGTGGTGGGTGCTCGCCGACGACTGGCCCGCCGCCGAGGAGCACCGCGGCGTCCAGCGCCTGGTCGGCGACCTGAACGGCGTCTACCTCGCCACCCCGGCACTGTGGGAGCAGGACACCACCCCCGACGGCTTCCGCTGGCTCGACGGCGGCGCGGCCGAGGACAACGTCCTCTCCTTCGTCCGGTACGCCGCCGACGGCACCGCGCTCGTCGCCGTCAGCAACTTCTCCCCCGTCGTCCGGCACGCCTACCGGGTCGGCCTGCCGAAGCTCGACACGCCCGAGCAGCTCTGGGAGGAGGCGCTCAACACCGACGCAGCCGAGTACGGCGGCAGCGGCACCGGCAACTCCCGGCCGGTCAAGGCCGACACCACCGCGTGGAACGGTCAACCTCGTAGCGCGGAACTGATCCTCCCTCCGCTGGCCACCGTCTGGCTCCGCCCGGCCCGCACCTGACCCCCCGACCGGCCCTCCCGGGGGCCGGTCCACCGGGCTCCCGGCACCGTCCAACGTCCTCTGCGCGGAGGACTTTCGCCCCTGGCCCCTTTCGGCGCCGTCCGAGTGCGACAGCCACCCCCGAATGCGAATGTATGGTCGATGTGACCGATGGCTGACGACGGAGACGGAGTGACCCAGGTGGCGCGCAGCGTGTACGTGACCGGCATCGACCGGGGGGACGGCCGCCAGGCCGTCGAGCTCGGGGTCATGGAACTGCTCACCCGCCAGGTCGACCGGGTCGGTGTCTTCCGCCCGCTGGTGCACGCCCACGCACCCGGCGAGGCCGGCTCCGACCACGTCGTCGAGCTGCTGCGGGCCCGGTACCGGCTCGACCTCCCCTCGGCCGAGCTCTACGGGCTCACCTACGAGGAGGCCGCCGCCCTCCAGGCCGCCCAGGGGCAGGACGAGCTGGTCTCCACCCTGGTCGACCGCTTCCGCGCGCTGGAGAAGAAGTGCCAGGCGGTGCTGGTGCTCGGCACGGACTTCGCCGACACCAACATCCCCGACGAGCTGGCCTTCAACGCCCGGCTGGCGAACGAGTTCGGCGCCTGGGTGCTGCCGGTGGTCGGCGGCCACGACGAGGACCCGCTCGCGGTGATCGCGGAGGTACGCAACGCCCACCGGGCGTACCGCGACCTCGGCTGCTCGACCCTCGCCATGATCGCCAACCGGGTCGACCCGGCCGCCAAGCAGCAGGTGCTGCAGGGCCTGGCCGCGAAGCTGCCCATCCCGGCGTACGTCATCCCCGAGGACGTCGCGCTCGCGGCGCCGACCGTCGCCCAGCTGGTCGAGGCGACCGGCGCCGAGGTGCTGCTCGGCGACGCGGCCGGGCTGGCCCGGGACGTCCGGGGCTTCGTCTTCGGCGGTGCGATGCTGCCGACCTTCCTCGACGCGCTGACCGAAGGCGCCCTGGTGGTGACCCCGGGTGACCGGGCCGACCTGGTGATCGGCTCGCTCGCCGCGCACGCCGCCGGGGCGCCGCCGATAGCGGGAGTCCTGCTGACCCTCGGCCAGCACCCCGGCCCGAACGTGATGGCACTGGCCGCCCGGCTCGCCCCCGGCACACCTGTCGCCGTCGTCCCCGAGGGCAGCTGGCTCACCGCCGCCGCCCTGACCCACCTGGAGAGCAAGCTCAGCTCGGCCAGCCCCCGGAAGGCCGAGATCGCCCTCGGACTCTTCGAACTTCACGTCGACACCGCCGAGTTGACGAGCCGTATCGAGCTGGGCCGCTCGGAGCGGGTCACCCCGATGATGTTCGAGCACGACCTGCTGGAGCGCGCCCGGTCCGCCCGGCGGCACGTCGTCCTGCCCGAGGGCACCGAGGAGCGGGTGCTGCGAGCCGCCGAGGTGCTGCTGCGCCGCAACATCTGCGACCTCACCGTGCTCGGCGAGCCCGAGGCCGTCCGCCGCAAGGCCGCCGGGCTCGGCATCACGCTGCCCGCCCACGACCCGGCCGCCGACCGGGCCCAGGTGCAGATCGTCGACCCCGCGACCAGCCCGCTGCGCCGCCAGTTCGCCGAGCTCTACGCCAAGTTGCGCGCCCACAAGGGCATGACGGTGGAGCTGGCCCTCGACGTCGTCACCGACGTCTCGTACTTCGGCACCCTGATGGTGCAGGAGGGCATCGCCGACGGCATGGTCTCCGGCGCGGTGCACTCCACCGCCGCGACCATCCGGCCCGCCTTCGAGATCATCAAGACCTCGCCGGGCGCCTCGATCGTCTCCTCGGTCTTCTTCATGTGCCTGGCCGACAAGGTCCTGGTCTACGGCGACTGCGCCGTCAACCCCGACCCGGACGCCCAGCAGCTCGCCGACATCGCCATCCAGTCCGCCGCCACCGCCGCCCAGTTCGGCGTCGAACCCCGGGTCGCGATGCTCTCGTACTCGACCGGCACCTCCGGCTCCGGCGCCGACGTCGAGAAGGTCCGCAAGGCGACCGAGATCGTCCGCTCGCTCCGCCCGGACCTGCTGGTCGAGGGCCCGATCCAGTACGACGCGGCGGTCGACGCCCACGTCGCCGCCACCAAGCTGCCGGGCTCGGCGGTGGCCGGGCGGGCGACGGTGCTGATCTTCCCGGACCTGAACACCGGCAACAACACCTACAAGGCCGTCCAGCGCTCGGCCGGCGCCGTCGCCGTCGGCCCCGTCCTCCAGGGCCTGCGCAAGCCCGTCAACGACCTCTCCCGGGGGGCGCTGGTCGAGGACATCGTCAACACCGTCGCCATCACCGCCATCCAGGCCCAGAACCAAGGAATCGCCCAGTGAGCTCAGGCACCCGGGTCCTCGTCCTCAACGCCGGCTCGTCGTCGGTCAAGTACCAGTTGATCGACATGCTCGACGGCTCCCGGCTGGCCTCCGGGCTGGTGGAGCGGATCGGCGAGGCCAACGGCCGCCTGGTGCACACGCCGCGCAGCGGGTCGAAGCGGGAGAGCCTGGAGGTCTTCCCCGACCACGCCGCCGCGCTCAAGTCGGTGGCCGAGGAGCTCGCCGCCGACGGCGTCGGCCTGGACTCGCCCGAGCTGGCCGTGATCGGGCACCGGGTGGTGCACGGCGGGCTGCGCTTCACCGCGCCGACGCTGGTCACCGAGGAGGTGCTCGCCGAGGTCCGCCGGCTCGTCCCCGTCGCCCCGCTGCACAACCCGGCCAACATCACCGGCATCGAGGTCGCCCGCTCGCTGCGCCCGGACCTGCCGCAGGTCGCCGTCTTCGACACCGCCTTCCACGCGACCATGCCGGAGCACGCCGCCCGGTACGCGATCGACAAGGCGGTGGCGGACGAGCACCGGGTGCGTCGCTACGGCTTCCACGGCACCTCGCACCAGTACGTCTCGCGGGCGACGGCCGCGCTGCTCGGCAAGGACCCGGCCGAGATCAACGTGATCGTGCTGCACCTGGGCAACGGCGGCTCCGCCTCGGCGGTGGCGGGCGGCGTCTGCGTGGACACCTCGATGGGCCTGACCCCGCTGGAGGGCCTGGTGATGGGCACCCGCTCGGGTGACGTCGACCCCGGAGTGGTCTTCCACCTGCACCGCGTCGGCGGGCTGACGATCGATGAGATCGACTCGCTGCTGAACCGCCGCAGCGGGCTGCTGGGCCTGTGCGGCGACAACGACATGCGCGAGATCCTGCGCCGCGCCGAGCAGGGCGACGCCGACGCGAAGCTCGCCTTCGACACGTACGTCCACCGGCTGCGCAAGTACATCGGCGCGTACTACGCGGTGCTCGGCCGGGTGGACGCGATCGCGTTCACGGCCGGGGTCGGCGAGAACGCCGCGCCGGTGCGGGCGGCCGCGACGGCGGGGTTGGAGGAACTGGGCATCGCGGTGGACGCCGAGCTGAACTCCGTCCGGTCCGGTGAGGCCCGGGTGATCTCGCCCGGGTACGCGCGGGTCACCGTGGCGGTGGTACCGACCGACGAGGAGCTGGAGATCGCCCGGCAGGCCTTCGCGCTCGTCCACACGAGCAGCTGATCTGACCACATGTCAGCTGTCTGTCCCACGCCTCGGAATGGTTCGTCGGCGATTTCTGTACTTTCGAACGGAATGCACCTATAACACGAACGGATAGACTGACGGATATGCGCCGAGCGAAAATTGTCTGCACCCTGGGTCCGGCGACGGACTCCTACGAACAGCTGAAGGCCATCGTCGAAGCGGGCATGAACGTCGCCCGACTCAACATGAGCCACGGCTCCCACGCGGAGCACGAGGACCGGTACCAGAAGGTCCGCCAGGTGGCCGGGGACACCGGCCGCACCATCGGTATCCTGGCCGACCTCCAGGGCCCCAAGATCCGGCTGGCGACCTTCGCCAACGGACCGGTGACCGTCGACAACGGCGACGAGTTCACCATCACCACCGAGGACGTCCCCGGTGACCAGCACATCTGCGGCACCACCTACAAGGGCCTGCCCGGCGACGTGAAGCCCGGCGACCCGGTGCTGATCAACGACGGTGTCATCGCACTGGAGGTCGTCAGCGTCGACGGCCCCCGCGTGAAGACCGTGGTCGTCGAGGGCGGCGTGCTCTCCAACAACAAGGGCATCAACCTGCCCGGTGCGGCCGTCAACGTCCCCGCCCTCTCCGAGAAGGACAAGGACGACCTGCGCTTCGCGCTGCGTCTGGGTGTCGACATGGTCGCCCTCTCCTTCGTCCGCAACGCCGCCGACATCGACGACGTGCACAAGGTGATGGACGAGGTCGGCATCCGCGTCCCGGTCATCGCGAAGATCGAGAAGCCGCAGGCCGTCGAGGCGATGGAGGAGATCGTCCTCGCCTTCGACGCGATCATGGTCGCCCGTGGCGACCTCGCGGTCGAGTACCCGCTGGAGAAGGTCCCGCTGGTCCAGAAGCAGCTGATCACGCTCTCCCGCCGCAACGCCAAGCCGGTCATCGTCGCCACCCAGATGATGGAGTCGATGATCCACGCCTCGCGGCCGACCCGCGCCGAGGTCTCCGACGTCGCCAACGCCATCCTCGACGGCGCCGACGCGGTGATGCTCTCCGCCGAGTCCAGCGTCGGCAAGTACCCGGTCGAGACGGTCAAGACCATGAGCCGGATCGCCGAGGAGGCCGAGGGCGAGCTGCTCGCCCAGGGCCTCCAGCCGCTCAACCCGGGCCGCAAGCCGCGCACCCAGGGCGGCTCGATCGCCCGCGCCGCGTGCGAGCTGGGCGACTTCCTCGACGCCGAGGCCCTGGTCGCCTTCACCAAGTCGGGCGACACCGCCCGCCGCCTCTCCCGCTACCGCTCGCCGATCCCGGTGATCGCCTTCACCCCCGACGCCGCCACCCGCAACCAGCTCTCGCTGAGCTGGGGCGTCGAGGCCTACGTCACCGAGCAGGTCGAGACCACCGACGAGATGGTCGTCCAGGTCGACCGCGAGCTGCTCGCGCTGAACCGCCTGAACGAGGGCAACACCGTCATCGTCACCGCCGGCTCGCCCCCCGGCATCCCCGGCAACACCAACATGGTCCAGGTCCACCACCTGGGCGCCCGCACGGGTCTCTAGACGCACGCCAAAAACGCCCGCGGGCGCTCCCTCCCGGCACGGAGGGGGCGCCCGCGGGCGTTGTCCTGGGGGTGACGACTACTGCTCGTAGGGGGTGTCGTCGTTGAAGAGGCGCATGCCGGGGATCTTGAGAGTTCCGCCGAACTGACCCGCCTGGACGGCCTTGGCCCCGGTCAATGTGAGGTCGAGCGGGATCGGCACCGTGCTGATCAGGTCGTACAGCCACTCCGGCAGGGTGTCCGGCGTGAGGGTGATCTCGCCGAGGTCGATCGGGATGGGAAGTCCGAGGACCTCCGCCAGGTGACCGGAGAGGCTCTCCACGTACATGGTGACCGGGCCGTTGCGCATCGTCGAGGTCGAACCCGGCGCGCTCTTGACGTGGAAGGTCTTCCCGGGGACCTCGATGGTCGACATGTCGAGATCACCGATGTCGACGCTCGCCGTGGTGAACTTCAGCACCCGCTTGGTCCCGCTCGGGGTCCTGACGTCGTACACGCCGTTGAAGACCGATCCGTGCAGGGCGAGCCGGGTGGAGCGGAGCGTCCAGTTCTGCTCCGGGACGACGTGCGCTCCGTCGGTCGGGCGGGCCGCCAGCGCGCGGGTGTCCACCATGCAGTTCGGGTTCTTGACGGGCGAGTCCGACTTCGCGGCGGTACCGCTCGTGGGCTTCGCACTCACCGGGGCGCTCTGGCCGGCTCCGGTGGCGGCCGACCCGCTCGGGCTCGCGCTCGGCACCGCGGCGGGCGCGCTCGCGCCCGTACCGGCACCCGTGTCGGCGGCCGGGGCGGCGGGCGGCGCCGCAGGCGCGGTGCTCGTACCCGCACTGGGCGACGTGGCCCTGCTGGGCGAGGACGGTACCGGGGCGGGCGGCGTCGTCGGCACCGACGGCACCGACGGCTTCGCCGGGGCAGGGGCGGGGCCGGCAGGCGGCTTCGCGGTCGGCGTGGGGGTCGGAGTCGGGGTGGGCTTCGGGCCCAGGTGGAGGATGTCGAGGATGTCGCCGAAGATGTCGTTCGCCTTCACGCCCGCGCGAGCCGCGCTCGGGGACGCGCTGGGGCTCGGGGACACGCTGCTGGGGCTCGGGATCGCCGTCGGGGACGACGCTGCCGACGCCGCCGACGCACTCGGCGAGACCGCCTGAGGGGCCGCAACCTGCGGGGCCGCAACCTGCTGGGGCGTCACCGCACGCGGCGCGACCACCGGGTGCGAGACCACCGGGTTCGCCGTCGGCGTCACCGGGGTCACCGGAACGCTCGGGGCGGACGCACTCGGGGCGGACGCGCTCGGGTACGGGGTCGGCAGTTGCTTCGGGACGCCCGTAGCGACCGGGTTGGGCACCGGGGTGAGCTCGCTCTTCGGTACCGGGGTCTCCTCGAGCACCGTGTCCGGCGAGCTCGCGCAGGCATGGCTCTTCTGGGTGTCCGCCATCGCCAGAGTGGGGATCGTCCCCATCAGCAGCGCGGTCGGCACCGCCGCGATCGCCAGAGCCCGTCCGCGCAGGCGGCTACGGGTACTGATCCTCGGCGCGGCATGCCGGGGCCCCGGCACTGCGGCCCGGTCGTCGCTGTCGGTCACCTCTGCTCCCCAAGATCGGTGGCCGCTTCGACGGCCTGGTGCTCTGCGGCCTGGTGCTCTGCGACGTTCTCGGCGGCAGCCTCCGGCGCGTGCGCCACCGACTCGGCCAGGCCCGTCGACTGGGCCTTCAGCGGCGCCCAGGCGACCAGCAACCCGCCGGCCAGGAGACCGAGGATCAGGCCCATCCCGAAGCCGCCCAGGTTGGAGACCGGGATGGAGATCAGCGAGAGGATGGTGACGGCGACACCGCAGAAGATCCGCACCAGCGGCTGGAACCACGCGGTGAAGCCCAGCACGATCATCAGCAGGCCGATGATCAGCGAGCCCGCGCCCGCGGTGGTCGACATCGCGACCGTCAGCCCGCCGACCGTGAGGTGCGCGTAAGGGAAGTACAGGATCGGGAGCCCGGCGATCACGGCCAGCAGGCCGCCCCAGAACGGCCGCGTACGGCGCCAGGCGCGGAACCCCAGCCGCAGTCGGGTGAAAGCGCCTTCGGCGTCGGGCATGGCGTGGGCAGTTGTACTGGTCACGATGGAACTCCTCGATAATGGGTCCGAGGGTGAAGACGTCCTGGTCTGCGAGCAGGGGACGGCTCGTCCGAGCCGCCCCCACCCGCCGTGGTCGGCTCCCGCCGACCTGGCTGTCCCTCTGGTTCTTCACCCGGCCGGAGCCGGGTCAGCGCCCCGTCAGGGCTACTTGGGCATGTAGCACTCGACGCCCGCGCCATCGCCGTGGGCGATGTTCAGGTTCAGGCCGTTGAGCTTGAACGTGCCGGCCGAGGTGGCGTACGCGGTCTGCTGGACACCACTGAGGTTGGCCTCGTCGGCCGCCTGGGCGAAGCCGCGGCTGCCGGTCGGCAGGCCCGGGTTCGGGTTGCCCGGGAGGGGGTGACCCTTCCAGCCCTTGGTCGCGTCACCGGTGAGGGAGGTGGCGTCCCGGCCGATGTCGATGTTCTTGAACTCGGCGTCGGCGTTCAGCTGGTTCAGGTCGATCAGCAGGTTGGTGGCCTCGACCTGCTTCTTCGGGTCGTCGGACTGGCCGGCGCGCAGCACCAGGGTCCACTTGCCGAGCGGGCCCAGGTCGGTGACGACCGACTGGCACAGGTTGTGGATCGTGGCAGTGTCGAAAGCCGAGACGGCAACCACGTGCGGGGTGCCGTTGGTCTCGACGTCGACCGCGCCGAACTGCGCGAAGTGCGTGCCGTGCAGAGTGTCCGTGGTGACCTTGAAGCTCTGGCCCGAAACGTCGAACGACGCGGCGAGCGCGTTGTTCGCGAGGCTGACGCCGATCGCGGCGGTCGCGGCGAGGCTGGGCACCATCACCAGGGCGAAGCGCTTCCAGCTGGTCTTGCCGTAAGTCTTGGACATGCGAGTCCTCCTTCTAGGACGTACATCTCCGGCCGTCCCCGGTGCTGGTCGCACGGGTACGCGCCTGGGATGGGAGAGAGCTACGTCCTCGGTAGCGGAGAGCGCCTCGGGCATCGGTGGATGCGGGAGCGGCCGCGCATGCGGCACTCCCCCTCCGTGCACCGGCTGCCTCCACGGCAGCGGGTACGACCGACGACACCGGCGATCACCCCCGAGCGACAACCAAGCGACCGCGCGGGCTGCGCGACCGCTACGAGGTACAGGAACCGCATGTGGGATCTGCGGATACCCCCCTGTCCCTCCTGCCTCCGGCCGGGGCCTTCGGCTCGCCCGGTGGGGACCCCCTCAGCGAGGGGACCGGGCGTCGCCGATCGTGCTTGAATCCCGGGCGAAGCACAAGGGGTTCGTTACTGACGGGTAATCCAACAACAGACGTCGTTGATCATGGAATCAGAGGCACGACTACCCAGAGTGACACAATGGAGATTTCGTGCCCGCGAAACTCCTTGGAAACAGGGGCGAAACACCTCTTGGCGGTCACTTCACGTGACCGCCAAGAGGTGTTGTCAAGATTTGGTAAACCTCGGCCTTAAAGCCCGCTTTGTCGCCAAATCACCAGCGGCACCGCAGGTCATCCGCCGTGCCACCGGGGCCGCTCCTGGCCTTCTCGGAACGCCTAGAAGAGCACCCGCGCCAGGGCGCCCCGGGCAGCCGTCACGCGCGGGTCCTCCGGGCCGATCACCTCGAACAGCTCCAGCAGCCGGAGCCTGGCCGTGTCCCGGTCCTCGCCGAACGTCCGACCGACGGTGTCGACCAGGCGGCCGAAGGCGTCCTCGACATGGCCGCCGACGAGATCCAGATCCGCCGCATCCAGCTGCGCAGCGACGTCCTTCGGATCGGAGGCAGCCGCCGCGCGGACCTTCTGCGGGTCCAACGCCTCGACCCGGCGCAGCAGTTGGGCCTGCGCGAGGCCGAGCTTGGCCTCGGCGTTGCCGGGCTGGTCGGCCAGCACGTTCTGGTACGCCTGGACGGCCCCGCCGAGGTCGCCCCGGTCGAGGGCGTCGTGGGCCGCGGCGAGCGCCGGGTCCTCCGGAGCGTAGGGGGCGTACGAGCCGTCCTGGTCACTCTCGCCGGCCGGGGCCGCCGGGGCGCCGGTGCCGCCGACGATCCCGAAGCGCTGCTCGGCGACGGCGATCAGCTGGTCGAGGATCTTGCGGACGTTGGCCTCCTTCTCGGCCCCCTGGAACAGCGGGACGAGCTGGCCTGCGACGACGGCCATCACGGCCGGGATGCCCTGGATGCCGAACTGCTGGGCGATCAGCTGGTTGGCGTCCACGTCGATCTTGGCGAGCACGATCCGGCCGGAGTACTCCTCGGCCAGCCGCTCCAGGATCGGGCTGAGCTGCTTGCAGGGGCCGCACCACTCGGCCCAGAAGTCGACGACGACCGGCACCTCGGCCGACCGCTGCACGACCTCGACCTCGAAGGTGTCCTCGGTGACATCGAGGACGAGCGGGTACTGGGCCCCCGCCGGGGCGATTCCGTCCGCTTCCGCGGCGGCGGCCTGCCGGGCCCGCTCGGCCCTGGCCTGCTCGGCCTTCTGGGCGGCCTCACCGGCCGCCTTGACTGCGGCGAGGTCGACCGCACCGCGCAGGGCGGAGCTGTTGAGACGCGAATTCCGTGGCTGCATGGCACTATCCTCCCCCGTTTGCGCGGGTGACGGGCGCCAACCGCCGGGAAAGGTCGTACCGGATTGGCCCCCGGGCACTTCTTTCCCGTTCTTTCCCGTCCGGCCGCCTGCCGCGCGGGCTCTCCACCCCGTACGGGCCGCGTGGCCGTCGTCCCCTCACGTAGTTCGCAAGCTCCGACGCGAGTCCCCACCCGCGCCCCGCGTCGGCCCGATCCCTTGGGCCTGCCCGCGCGGTTGCCGCTCTTTCGCTACGAGTCGTAGCGTAACTGTATCGGGGCCCCCCGTCGCAAGCCCGTCTCGCCATCCGGGGACGTGAGCTGCCCCACTTTCCCGACCCGCCCGGCTGCCGTGGAGGACGACATGTCGCTACCGTTGCGAACCTCAGGCAAGTTACCGGCAAGTAAACCGCAAGGAGGCACGGTGGCCCCCACCACCCGGCAGCCGGGCGCCACGGCTTCCACCGCACCCCCACGCGGCAAGGGCCGGCCGCGCAGCGCCACCGCCGACCGCGCCATCCTCGACGCCACCCGCGACGCCCTCGCCGAGCTCGGCTGGGGCGGCCTGACCATGGGCCACGTCGCCGCCAGGGCCGGGGTCGCCAAGACCACCCTCTACCGCCGCTGGCCCTCCAAGAACGAGTTGGTGGTCGAAGCCGTCGCCAGCCTCTTCGACGACCTGGAGATGACCGACCAGGGCAGCCTGCAGGCCGACATCGAATCCGTCGTCACCCGCTTCGCCGGGCTGCTCGCCCGCCCCGAGACCCAGGCGGCCCTGCTCGCCCTCTTCGCCGAGGGCTCCCGCGACCCGGAACTCCGGCAGCGCATCCGCGAACGCATCGTCGACCCGCAGAAGTACCTCGTCCAGCAGGGCCGCGCCCAGGCCCAGCAGCGCGGCGAACTCCGCCCCGACAGCGACGACACCGCCGCCTGCGCCGAGATCGACATCATCTTCGACACCATCGCCGGCACCGTCGAACACCGCATGCTCGTCATCGGCGAGCCCGTCACCCCGGAGTGGGTCCACCGCTTCACCGCCCTCCTCCTCCACCCCCTCCGCGACCTGGCAGGCGCCCTCTCGGAGGGGTGACGCCGGCGCCCCGCCGGGGGCTCACCATTCGAGCTCTGCCATGTCCGCCTCGGTCGCCGGACGGAAGCCGGCGATCACATCCCCGTCGAATTCCACGAGGTAGAGCCCCTCCTCGTCGTAGCGGCAGGAGGCACAGGGCTCGGGATACCCGATGACGTCGAACCGACCCACTCGGGGCGATCCCTTGTTGTTCCCCGCCCAGTCGATCGCGGAGCCGACCGAGTACACGTCCAAGCGCGTACTGCCGAAGTGGAACTGGATCACGAGATCGCCCCCAACCTCGGCACCGCCCTCGCACTGCGGGCACGGTGCCGGCCGGGGCACTCTCAAGCGGCTGTACAGACCCATCAGAATCCCCCCGAGAACCTTGCCGTCCAGCTCAGTCTGCCCGAGGGCGCACCACGGTCACCGCCCACTCAGACCTGGTAGCGGCCCGGGGCGAAGGCTTCGAGGTTCGCGGCGACCCAGGTGGAGGTGCGGTGCAGGCCCTCCGGCAGGGGGGTGCGGGGGTGCCAGC
The DNA here is from genome assembly GCF_052076145.1 of Kitasatospora sp. McL0602. Taxonomy (NCBI): domain Bacteria; kingdom Bacillati; phylum Actinomycetota; class Actinomycetes; order Kitasatosporales; family Streptomycetaceae; genus Kitasatospora; species Kitasatospora sp. McL0602. The sequence continues at coordinate 2,370,905 of NZ_CP197246.1, forward strand.
CGGTGAGGTTGCGGGCCTTGGTGTTGTCGGAGAGGAGGCGCTCGACCTCGCTGCCGCCGGGGCGCAGGCGGGTGGGGTCGACGACGACCTCGGCGTCGGAGTTGGTGGCGGCGATCAGGGAGGCGGCCAGGGCGCCGATCGAGATCTCGGTGCCGGTGCCGAGGTTGAGCACCTCGCCGTACGCGCGCTCGGCGGCGGCCGCCGCGAGGAAGCCCTCGGCCGTGTCGGTGACGTAGGTGAAGTCCCGGGTCGGGGTGAGCGAGCCGAGCCTGATCTCCCGGGCCCCGGAGTGGAGTTGGGCCAGGATGGTCGGGATGACGGCGCGGGCCGACTGGCGGGGGCCGTAGGTGTTGAACGGGCGGACGACCGTCACCGGCAGCTCGAAGGAGTGCCAGTACGCGAGGGCCGCCATGTCGGCGCCGATCTTGGAGGCGGAGTACGGGGACTGCGGCTGGAGCGGGTGGTGCTCGGTGATCGGCGCGGTGATCGCGGTGCCGTAGACCTCGCTGGTGGAGGTGTGGACGAGCCGGGCGCCGTGCCGCAGGCAGGCCGCGGCGACATTCTGGGTGCCGACGACGTTGGTCTGCACGTACGCCTCGGGCGAGAGGTAGCTGTACGGGATGCCGATCAGCGCGGCGAGGTGGAAGACCGTGTCGCAGCCCTCGACGGCGTCCTGCACCCGCCCGGCGTCGCGGACGTCACCGGCCTGCATCTCGACCTCGCCGCTCGCCAAGTACCGGGCGAGGTAGCCGCGTTCGGCGTACGGCTTGTAGTGCACCAGCGCCCGCACCCGCGCGCCGCGCTCGACCAACAGGTCGACCAGCGTCGAGCCGATGAAGCCCTCGGCGCCGGTGACGAGGACGCGTCGGCCGTGCCAGTCGTTCGGATGCGTGTTCATGCGGCCCTCCTGGGCTCGTGGTGAAGTCGGTTGGTACGCCCGGCCGTTCGCAGCACCTTGGCCGCGAGCAGGTCCGCCGCGTGGGCGTGGGTGCCCGGGTCGGCCGCGCGGCTCATCAGGGCGAGCCGGAGCGGGTCGGCGAGCAGCGGCTCGACCAGGGCGGCGAGCCGGGCGGTGGTGCACTCGCCGTCCGGGAGCAGCAGCCCGGCGCCCGCCTCGGAGAGGACGCGCGCGTTGTGGGTCTGGTGGTCGTGCGGGGCGTGCGGGTAGGGCACCAGCACGGCGGGCACGCCGGTGCTGGCCAGCTCCGCGACGGTCGCCGAGCCCGCCCGGCAGACGACCAGGTCGGCGGCGGCGTACGCGAGGTCCATCCGGTCGAGGTAGGGCACGGCTCGGGCGACGGGCGAGCCCGCCAGCCGGGCCTGCACCTCGGCGAGTGCCGCCGGGCCGGTCTTGACCAGCAGCCGGACGTCGCTGCGCCCGCACCAGCGTTCGGCAAGGCCGACGGCTGCCTCGGTCAGCCGGGCCGCCCCCAGGCTGCCGCCGTTGAAGAGCACCAGCCGCTCGCCGGGTGCCACCCCGAGCCGGGCGCGCGCCTCCGGCCGCAGCGCCGCCCGGTCGAGCCCGGCGACAGCGCCGACCATCGGCATGCCGACCGTCTCGGCGGCGCCGGCGGCACCCGCCGGGAGGTGCGCCCGGGTGCGGTCGAAGGCCAGCGCCAGGTGCGGGGTGAGGCGAGCGGCGAAGCGGTTCGCCCGGCCCGGCACGGCGTTGGACTCGTGCACCACGCTCGGCAGCCCGGCCAGCCGGGCGCCGACGATCACCGGCGCGCTCGGGTAGCCACCCATGCCGACCGCGATCTGCGCGCCCTGGGCCCGCAGGATCTCCCGGCACTGGGCGCCGGAGCGCAGCAGCGCGGCGGGCAGCAGGTACCGCTTCAGGCCGAGCGAGGCGTCGAAGGGGATCATGTCGACGAGGTGCAGCCGGTACCCGGCCGCCGGGATCAGCGTGGTCTCCAGGCCCCGGTCGGTGCCGACGAAGGAGATCACGGCCGTCGGGTCGGCACGGCGCAGCGCCTCGGCGAGTGCCAGGCCGGGGTAGATGTGGCCGCCGGTGCCACCTGCCCCGATCACCACGGACAAGCTGTTCTCTGTCATGCCGAGGAGCCTGGCCGGGCGAGGTAAGAGAGTTCTAATAGCGCGGTTTGAGAAGGTTGTCCGCATGAGTGGTGCGCCGAAGGTGCTGGTGGTGGACGACGACCCCGAGGTGCGGGCCGCCGTCGAGGACGGCCTGGCCGTCGAGGGGTACGCGGTGCGGGGTGCGCCCGACGGGCTGGCCGGGCTGGGTGAGCTGACGGCCTGGCAGCCGGATGCCGTCGTGCTGGACGTGATGATGCCCACGCTGGACGGCCTGGCCTTCTGCCGCCGGGTGCGGGCGGTGGGCGACCGGGTGCCGATCCTGGTGCTGACCGCCCGGGATTCCGTCAGCGACCGGGTGGACGGGCTGGATGCGGGCGCCGACGACTACCTGGTGAAGCCCTTCGCCCTGGACGAGCTGACCGCCCGGCTGCGGGCCCTGCTCCGCCGCGCCGCCCCGGCCGACAGCGAACAGGCCTACAGCTACGGCGACTTGACCATCGACCCGGCCGGCCGGACGGGCCGTCGGGGCGGACGGGCACTGGAGTTCTCCCGCACCGAGTTCGCCCTGCTCGAACTGCTGCTGCTCAACCCGGAGCAGGCCCTGCCGCGCGAGCTGATCATGGAGCGGGTCTGGGGTGCGGACTTCGGTCCGGGCTCCAACTCGCTTGCGGTGTACATCGGCTACCTGCGCCGCAAGCTGGAGGCCGGCGGCGAATCAAGGCTGGTGCACACCGTGCACGGCGTCGGCTACCGGCTGGGCACGGAGTGAGGGCGCATGCCGGGTGGCGGCGACGACGGCCGCTGCGGACGCGGCTGGCACTGGTCACCTCGTCGGCCGTCGCGGTCGTCACACTCGGGGTCTGCGCAGCCGGATTCACCATCATCCGTTACGAGTTGGTGCATCAGCTCGACCTGACGCTGACCCAGCACGCGACACTCGTCCAGCAGCAGTACCGGGGCCAGGGCCCGCAGGTGGTGTACGGCGAGTGCGGCTACCTCGCCGCACCCGCCTGCACCCAGATCGTGCCGGCCAGCCCCTCCGCCGACCCGCCCATGCCGTACCTACTGCCTGTCACGGCGGCGACCCGGCAGGTCGCGGCGGGCGAGCGCGGCGGCTACTACAGCCAGGTCACCGTCAGCGGGCACCCCGCACGGATGCTCACCACGCCGTTCGGCAGCGGCCAGGCGGTGCAGGTCGCGCTGCGGTCGGACGCCGTCCAGAAGGGCATCACCCAGGCCGGGGAGCTGATGGCGGTGGTGGCGGGCGCCGGCATCCTGCTCGCGGGCGGCCTCGGCTACGCCGTCGCCCGGACGGGCCTGGCTCCCGTCGCCCGGCTGACCTCGACCGCCGAGCGGATCGCGGCGACCCGGGACGCAGGCGTCCGGATCGACCTGCCGCCAGGCCGGGGCGAGGACGAACTCACCAGGCTGGCAAGGACGTTCAACACCATGCTCGGCGCCCTCGAACAGTCCGTCACCGCGCAGCGGCGGCTGGTCGCGGACGCCTCGCACGAGCTGCGGACGCCGCTGACGGCCCTGCGGACCAACGCCGAACTGCTGGCCCGCTCGGAGCGGCTGACCGAGGAGCAGCGGGCTCGGGCGACGGCCGGGCTGCAGCGGCAGCTCCGCGAGGTGACCGGCCTGGTCAACGACCTGATCGAGCTGGCCCGGGACGAGGAACCGCAGCCACTGGTCGAACCCGTCCGGCTGGACGGGCTGGTGGAGCACTGCGTGGACACCGCCCGGGGCCACTGGCCGGCGGTCACCTTCTCGTACGCGGCGGTCGGCGACCCGACCATGCCCGGAGTCCCGGCCCGGCTGACCCGGCTGGTCGCCAACCTGCTCGACAACGCGGCGAAGTTCAGCCCACCCGGCGGCGCCGTCGAAGTGACGCTCACCGCCCACGAGTTGACCGTCCGGGACCACGGCCCCGGGATCGCGGCCGAGGACCTGCCGTACGTCTTCGACCGGTTCTACCGCTCCTCCACCGCACGGGCCCTCCCGGGCTCGGGGCTCGGCCTGGCGATGGCGCGGCAGATCGCCCACGCCCACGGTTTCGGCCTGACGGCCGAAGCCGCAGCGGGTGGCGGCACAGCATTCCGGGTCATGTTCGGCTGAGAGCAGCCACAACAGGGGCGGGAACTGTGCGAGCTCAGGGCAACCACAACAGGGGCGCGGGGAACTGCGCGATCAACCGTGCACCTTCGTGGGTGCTTGATCGCGCAGTTCCCCGCGCCCCTACCCGGTAGGCCGGGTGCCTAGAAGGACGGGATCTCGCGGTAGATGCCCCACTCGTCGCGGAGCGCGTTGCAGATCTCCCCGAGGGTGGCCTCCGCGCGGACGGCGGCGAGCATCGGCGGGATCATGTTGTCGCCGGAGCGGGCAGCGTCGAGCATGGCGGTGAGCCCGGCCTGGACGGCGGTCTCGTCGCGGGCGGCCTTGCGGGCGGCGAGGACGCGGACCTGCTCCTTCTCGACCTCGTGGCTGACCCGGAGGATCTCCAGCTCGGGGGTGACGGAGCGGGGGTGGCAGTTGACGCCGACGACCCGCTTCTCGCCCTTCTCCAGGGACTGCTGGTACTGGAAGGCCGCCTCGGCGATCTCCCCGGTGAAGTAGCCCTCCTCGATGCCGCGCAGGATGCCGGAGGTGATCGGGCCGATCGGGTGGTCCTCGCGGCCCTTGTCGAGGATGCGCTGGAAGATCTCCTCGGCCTGCGCCTCGATCCGGTCGGTCAGCGCCTCGACGTACCAGGAGCCGCCCAGCGGGTCGGCGACGTTGGCGACGCCGGTCTCCTCCATCAGCACCTGCTGGGTGCGCAGCGCGATCTCGGCGGCCTGCTCGGAGGGCAGTGCGAGCGTCTCGTCCAGGGCGTTGGTGTGCAGCGAGTTGGTGCCGCCGAGCACGGCGGACAGGGCCTCCACCGCCGTACGCACCACGTTGTTGTACGGCTGCTGCGCGGTCAGCGAGACGCCGGCCGTCTGGGTGTGGAAGCGCAGCCACTGCGCCTTGTCGGTCTTGGCGCCGTAGCGCTCCTTCATCCAGCGGGCCCAGATCCGGCGGGCCGCGCGGAACTTGGCGATCTCCTCGAAGAAGTCCAGGTGCGCGTCGAAGAAGAACGACAGGCCGGGCGCGAAGACGTCCACGTCGAGGCCGCGCGAGAGGCCCAGCTCGACGTACGCGAAGCCGTCCGCGAGCGTATAGGCGAGCTCCTGCGCGGCCGTCGCCCCGGCCTCGCGGATGTGGTAGCCGGAGACGGAGAGCGGCTTGTAGGCGGGGATGCCCTCGGCGCAGTGCTCCATCAGGTCGCCGATCAGGCGCAGGTGCGGCTCGGGGGCGAAGAGCCACTCCTTCTGGGCGATGTACTCCTTGAAGATGTCGGTCTGGAGAGTGCCGTTGAGCACGCCCGGGTCGACGCCCTGGCGCTCGGCGGCGACGAGGTACATGCAGAAGATCGGCACGGCCGGGCCGCTGATCGTCATCGAGGTGGTGACACCGCCGAGTGGGATGTCGTCGAACAGCACCTCCATGTCGGCGGCGGAGTCGATCGCGACGCCGCAGTGGCCGACCTCGCCGAGCGCCTTGGCGTCGTCGGAGTCGTAGCCCATCAGCGTCGGCATGTCGAAGGCGACGGAGAGGCCGCCGCCGCCCGCCTCCAGGATCATCTTGTAGCGCTCGTTGGTCTGTTGGGCGTTGCCGAAGCCGGCGAACTGCCGGATGGTCCACGTCCGTCCCCGGTAGCCGGTGGCGTGCAGGCCGCGGGTGTACGGGTACTCGCCGGGCCAGCCGATCCGCTCGAAGCCCTCGACCGGCTGCCCGGCGGGCGGGCCGTAAACGGGGGCGACGTCGTCGCCGCTCAGGGTGGTGAAGTCCGCGTCCCGCTTGCGGGCCCGGTCGTACCGCTGCTGCCAGCGCTGGCGGCCGGCCTCGATCTCGTCGGCGTCCATCGACTCCGCACTCCACTCCGTACGGCCGCCACGGCGTGAGACGGCACAGCTAGTAGGACGTCCTACCAATTTACTCGGACGTCCTAGTAAATGTCGATGGCCGCAGGCAGCGCGTCGGAGGACAGCATGCGACTCTCCCCCCGCAGAGGGAGGAGGCATCGTTCAGGCGGTCGACGCCGGGCCGTCGTCCACGGTGCGACGCTCAGGACATGACCAACGCGGTACGGAAGACGATGATGTGCTGGGCCGTGGCGTACGGCACTTTCGGTCTGGCCTGCGCACTGAGCGGGACCCGGCTGCTGGTCCACGGGAGCATCGCCGGACCCTCCGCGCTCGGCTGGGCCGTTTCAGCGGTCGGCGCGCTGGCGGCGCTGGCCGGCGGAGCGGTTGCTCGCTTCGGGTTGCGACCGGCGTTGCGGGCCCTGCTCTGGGTGGTCTGCGGGCTGGTGGCGATCGCGGCGTTCAGCCTGCTGATGGACGTGATCACGCTGATCTTCGGCCAAGGGGTGGACAGTTGGGCAGCGGCCGCCAACCATGCACTGGCTGCGGCAGGGGTTGTCCTGATCGCGGCCACCGCCCGGTCCGACCACCGCCCATCGGGCACGGCGGCTCTCCCGGCGCCCTCGGCGGCTTCCCGGCCGATCCAATTCGCCGCCTGCGCCGGGACGGCGGCCTTCATTCCCTACACGGTGATGAAGCTGATCTGGGCAACCGGTGGCACCTTCGCCGGAGTCTCCGGACAGGAGGGGACGGCGATATCCAAGCGGAACGGTGCTTCCGGGATCTGGCTGACCCTGGAGTCCTGGGGGCTGGACGGCACGACGCTGCTGGCCGCTCTCGGCGTGTTCCTGCTGTGGGGGCTGGTCCGCCCCTGGGGGATGGTCTTCCCGCGCTGGACGGTGTTCCTGCGCGGCCGACGCGTCCCGCGCTGGCTCCCACTGGCTCCGGCGCTGGTCGGTGCCGCCACCCTCGCCCCGTACGGCGTGATCGGGGTCGGCTACACGGCGCTCGCCACGGCCGGGGTGGTGACGATGCGAAGCGGGGACTTCCACTCCACGCACGACGTCCTGCTGGCGGCCTGGATCGGCATGACCGCATTCGCCGGGTACGGGATCGCCCTGATCGCCGCCGCCCGGTCGTACTGGCTTCGGACTCGACCGCAGTGGCCGAGGGCATGAAAAAGCGCCCCCTCCGAGGACGGAGAGGGCGCCGGGAGAGCGGGAGCGGTCAGGCGCCGACCGCCTCCGGGGTCTCGACCAGGCCGGAGACCTCGCGGGAGACCTTGCGCTCGACGAAGAACACGGCGGTCGGGATCGTCCCGGCGAGCAGCACCCAGGCGAGCTTGCCCATCGGCCACTTCGCTTTGGTGCCCAGGTCGAAGGCGAACACCAGGTAGATCACGTACAGCCAGCCGTGCGCGATGCCGACGGCGGTGGTGAAGCCGGCCGCACCCGAGACGTCGAGCGCGTACTTGGCGATCACGCCCAGGGTCAGCAGGATCAGGAGGACACCCGTGACATACGCCATGGCCCGGTAGCGGGTCAGCACACTCTGCTTCATGCCAACGAGGGTAACCGTCCGCTTCGGGTGCTTTTGCCGCACCCCTCCCCGCCGACCCCTACTCCCCCGCAGGCGGCGTGAAGTCCCCGGCGTCCACCCGCAGCGGGCGGAGCAGCTCGAAGACCTCGTGGCACTGCGCGGCGCTGTAGCCCTCCATGCCGAAGTCCACCGCCATCAGCTCACGGGTGGCCTGCTCGACCACCTCGCGGCCCTGGTCGGTGATGGCGGCGAGCACACCCCTGCCGTCGAGCGGGTTGGGGCGGCGGGCGACCAGCCCGGCCCGGACCAGCCGGTCGATGGTGTTGGTGACGCTGGTCGGGTGCACCATCAGCCGCTCGCCGATCTTGGAGAGCGAGAGCTCGCCGGTGCGGCTGAAGGTGAGCAGCACCAGCGCCTCGTAGCGGGCGAATGTCAGCCCGTACGGCTTGACCACCGCGTCCACCCGGGACAGCAGGATCTGGTGGGCCCGCATCACCGAGGTGATCGCGGACATGGCCGGTACGCCGCCCCACCTGTTGGTCCACAGTTCGTCGGCGCGGGCGATCGGGTCGAAGTCGAGTGCGAGGGGCTTTGCCACGCCGCCCACCGTACCGGCGGGGCCGGATACGGGTAGCAGGTGTCCACGATGCTGGACAAGCGGGGGACTGTGGCGAGGTCCCGCCACTGCCGCTCCCCGGTCACATACGGATGCTGTACGGGCGCAATGTTCCGGCAATGTCCTGACCAGCGGCCTTCGTTGCACGAATTCAACGACAATTCAGCCTCCGTTCGGACAGAAACCCTTGACCGCCCAGGTGGTTTGTCCGGAATTGCCCGATATTTTGACGGTCGATCAACCCGCCCCCGCTGACCTTCTGCTGGCGGGATTTTGCCAATCCTTGCCTCAGACCTGTCATTTCATCAGCTGGATTGTCATGCTTCTGGCCAGCCCCGTTCGACAGTGGCCTCCCCACCCCACAGGCCGCCGTCGCGTGACCGCACGGAGCAGCACGTCAGCGACCGTTCCGCCCCAGCAGGTGCCAACTCCGGTGCCCCGGAACGAGACGCGACCGCGCACACGCGGTTGTACCGGAAGGAATCCGTACATGAAGCGCAAGCTGACAGTCGGAGCCGTTCTCTCCGCCTCGGCCATTCTGGCGGGCGCCATCCAGGTCAGCGCCGGCACGGCACAGGCCATCCCCAGCCCCGTCTCGGACAGTGCGGCCGGCCGCCAGCACGCAGCCCTGATCGCCGATCTCGGCAACCAGGCCGCGACCACCGCGCGCGCCATCGGCCTCGGCAGCCAGGAGCAGCTGGTCGCCAAGGACGCCACCATCGACGCGAACGGCACCCGCCACCTGCGCTACGAGCGCACCTACGGCGGCCTGCCGGTGATCGGCGGCGACCTGGTCGTGCACCAGAACGCCAACGGCACGGTGCAGTCCGTCGACCGCGCCACCGAGCAGCAGCTCACGCTGCCGAGCCTGACGCCGAAGCTGTCCGCCGCCGCCGCGGCCGCGCAGGCCACCGGGTCCGTCAAGGCCGACCTGGGCCAGGTCAAGGACGCCGACAACGCCGCGCTCAGCTCCGTCGACAAGACCGGCGCGGCCGGCCTGGTCGTCTGGGCCGCCTCCGGCACCCCGCGGCTGGCCTACCGGACGACCGTCGAGGGCATGCGCGCCGACGGCACCCCGAGCCGCCAGATCCTCGTCACCGACGCCGCCACCGGCGCGGTCATCTCCACGCACGAGGAGATCCAGACCGCCGCCGCCGCGGGCACCGGCAAGGGCGTGTTCGTCGGCTCCGTGCCGCTGACCACCAACTACACGGGCAGCACGTACCAGCTGAAGGACGCGAGCCGCGGCAACCAGTACACCACCAACCTCAGCGGCCGGACCTCCGGCAACGGCACCCTCTACACGGACGCCGACAACGCCTGGGGCACCGGCCTGGCCTCCAACACCCAGTCCGCCGCCGTGGACGCCCAGTACGGCGCAGCCGTCACCTGGGACTTCTACAAGAACACCTTCGGCCGCAACGGCATCCGCAACGACGGAGTCGGCGCCTACAGCCGCGTCCACTACGGCAAGAACTACGTCAACGCGTTCTGGGACGACTCCTGCTTCTGCATGACGTACGGCGACGGCGCCAGCAACACCCACCCGCTGACCGAACTGGACGTCTCGGGCCACGAGATGAGCCACGGCGTCACCGCCAACACCGCGAACCTGAACTACTCCGGTGAGTCCGGCGGCCTCAACGAGGCCACCTCCGACATCATGGGCACCGGCGTCGAGTTCTACGCTAACCTGGCCGCCGACAAGGGCGACTACCTGATCGGCGAGCTGATCAACCTCAACGGCAACGGCACGCCGCTCCGTTACATGGACAAGCCCTCCAAGGACGGCGGCTCGGCCGACTGCTGGTACAACGGCGTCGGCAACCTGGACGTGCACTACTCGTCCGGTGTCGCCAACCACTTCTTCTACCTGCTGTCCGAGGGCAGCGGCGCGAAGACCGTCAACGGCGTGAGCTACAACAGCTCGACCTGCAACGGCACCAGCATCACCAGCATCGGCCGGGACAAGGCGCTGAAGATCTGGTACCGCGCCCTGACCACCTACATGATCTCCACCACCAACTACCACGGCGCCCGCACCGCCACCCTGAGCGCCACGGCCGACCTCTACGGTGCCACCAGCACCGAGTACAAGACCGTCGCCGCGACCTGGGCCGGGGTCAGCGTCAGCTGATCTCCCGCCGGACATGACTGTGCCGGGCCCTCCCGCTGGGGAGGGCCCGGCACAGTCATGAGACTCAGGCCGTCATGCGGTTCAGGCCGTGGCGGGCTGCGCCACGATCTCGCCGCGCTCCTCCTTGGCGAGCATCCGCTCGGCGAAGAAGCCGCCGGTCGGCAGCACCGACAGGACGAACAGCAGGATGCCGCGCTTGGGCTCCCAGCGCTGCTGCTGCCAGGCCAGCGCCAGGAAGACCACGTACAGGATGAACAGGACGCCGTGCACCATGCCCATCACCGGCACGGCGTCGAAGCTGGTGGTGCGCTTCAGCACCGAGCAGACCAGCAGCAGGATGAAGGAGAGGCCCTCGGGCCCGGACACCAGGCGCAGGCGGTGGACGGCGCTGCTGCTCTTCACGATCGCTACCTCAATCGACTGTCGACACACTTGTGAACCGGCTCACAAGCCGTTGTTCATTATCGCTGATCGAACAGACTCTCCCTCCCCGGGGCGGCACCCTTATCCTGCTGCCGCACGGTCTGACCGTCAGGCGTGCACCGATCGACCCGACGGGGGAGCAGCGTGTTCAAGAGGGACTGGGATCGCCGGACGTGTGCCAAGAGGGGCCACACCACCTACGCCCCGGCCGAGCCGGAGCTGCGGGCCCGGCTGCGGGCGCAGACCGAGCTGGGCGAGGCCTGGCGCTGCCTGCGCTGCGGTGACTTCGCGCTCGGCAGCCCGCACGGCGAGGGCCCGGCCGAGGAGGCTCCGCTGGTGCCCCGGGGCAAGGCGCTGCGGGACATCTTCATCCTGCGCTTCCTGGCCGTCGAGCGGCTGCTGCGCGGTGTGCTGATCGTGCTGGTCGCCTGGGCGGTCTGGAAGTTCTCCAACAGCCAGGACGCGGTGCGGGAGTTCTTCGACTCCAACCTCACCGTCTTCAAGCCGGTGACGGAGCACTTCCACTGGGATCTCGAGCACTCCCCCATCGTCGACACCATCCGGAAGACCTTCGACTACAAGCACAGCACCCTGCTGATCGTCGCGGTCGCCCTGCTGGCGTACGCGCTGATCGAGATCGTCGAGGCGTACGGCCTCTGGTACGGCCGCCGCTGGGCGGAGTACCTCACGGTGGTCGCGACGGCGGCCTTCCTGCCGCTGGAGGGGTACGAGCTCTCCGAGCACGTCAGCGCGGTGAAGGTCTGCACGTTGCTGCTGAACATCGCGGCGGTGGTCTGGATCCTGCTCTCCAAGCGGCTGTTCGGGCTGCGCGGCGGCGTGGTCGCGTTCGAGGCGGAGCGGCACTCGGCCTCGCTGCTGGAGGTCGAGCAGTCGGCGCACGTGCCGGTGGCCGCGCGCTGAGTTTGTCCCGGATGGGTACCAGTACCCGTCCGGGTCTCCCCCGGGGTCGGCCGGGCCCGCTACATTCGCCGGGTGGCACAGTTTCGACTCCAGGGCTCCAAAGTCCTCGCCGTGGACCTGGCGGGGGATTCGGTCAAGGCCCGCAACGGCAGCATGGTCGCGTACACCGGCCAGATGAACTTCAAGAAGCTCTCCGGCGGCGGTGACGGCCTGCGCGGCATGGTCACGCGCAGGCTCACCGGCGAGCAGATGACGGTCATGGAGGTGAGGGGGCAGGGCACCTGCTTCTTCGCCGAACGGGCCCATCAGGTCAACCTCGTGCGGTTGAACGGCGAGGCACTGTTCGTCGAGTCGGACAACCTGCTCTGCACCGAGGCCGGCCTGCACACCGGCACGACCTTCACCGGTCTGAACGGCATGGCCTCGGGCAACGGCCTGTTCACCACCAAGGTGGAGGGCAGCGGTTGGGCGGCGCTCGTCTCCAACGGCCCGGCGATCGTGCTGCGGGTCTCCCAGGGCACCCCTCTGCGGGTCGACCCGGGCGCGTACATCGCGCACACCGGGAACCTGAACCGGAGCCTGAAGTCGGGCGCGGGCTGGACGACGCTGATGGGCGAGGGCGGCGGCGAGGCGATGCAGGTGGAGTTCACCGGCGAGGGCCTGGTCTACGTCCAGCCGTCCGAGAAGCAGACCTTCGGGGGTGACGTCTGATGCCGTTCCAAGCGGTCAACCAGAAGATGGTCCAGGCGCAGATCGTCCCCGGGCAGCGGGTGTTCAGCCAGCGCGGCGCGATGCTCGCCTACACCGGCGAGATCAGCTTCACGCCCAACGTGATGGGCGGCCAGGGCGGTGTGATGTCGATGATCGGACGCCGGGTGGCGAACGAGGACACCCCTCTGATGACGGTCGAGGGCCAGGGCACCGTGATGTTCGGCCACGGCGGGCACCACGTGCACGTGATCGAGCTGGGCAACGACACCCTGTACGTCGAGGCCGACCGGCTGCTGGCCTTCGACGGCTCGCTCCAGCAGTCGACGATGTTCATGGGCTCACAGGGCGGCGTGATGGGGATGGTGCGCGGCCAGGTCACCGGCCAGGGCCTGTTCACCACCCAGCTGAGCGGCAAGGGCTCCGTCGCGGTGATGGCGCACGGCGGTGTGGTCGAGCTGCCGATCCAGCCGAACCAGCCGGTGCACGTCGACCCGCAGGCGTACGTCGCGCACCGCGGCGACGTCCGCAACAAGCTGTCCAGCGCGCTCGGCTGGCGCGACATGATCGGCCGGGGCTCGGGCGAGGCGTTCCAGCTGGAGCTGTCCGGGCACGGTGTGGTGTACGTGCAGGCGAGCGAGGAGAAGCTCTGATGTCCATCCCGCAGCAGCCCGCGGGCGGCGGCCCGGTGGTGTACGACCCGTACACGCTGCCCGTCAACGACAACGTCAACCCGTACGCCTTCTCGGTCGACCTGAACGGCCCGTACTACCTCCAGAAGGGGAAGATGATCGCCTACTACGGCGACATCCGCTTCTCCGGGATCGGGCGCGGCGGTCTCGACCGGCTCCTGGAGCGCAACTTCAACTCCCCGCTGCACGCGGCCGACTGGGTGGTCGCGCAGGGGCAGGGCAAGCTGCTGCTCGCCGACCGGGCCTTCGACCTGAACAGCTACGACCTGGACAACGGCAACCTGACGGTGCGTTCGGGCAATCTGCTGGCCTTCGAGCCCAGCCTCGCCCTGAAGCAGTCGATCATCCCGGGCTTCCTGACCCTGATCGGGACGGGCAAGTTCGTGGCGGCCTCGAACGGCCCGGTGCACTTCGTCGAACCGCCCGTCCGGGTGGACCCGCAGGCCCTGGTCGGCTGGGCGGACTGCCCGGCGCCGTGCCACCACTACGATCACCAGTACCTGCATGGGGTCCTCGGCGGCGTCCGGCGCCTGACCGGGCTGGGCGGCGCCTCGGGCGAGGAGCACCAGTTCGAGTTCATCGGGGCCGGGCAGGTGCTGCTGCAGTCCTCGGAGAAGCTGATGGCCGAGCGCTCGGTCGGCCAGGTCGCCGCCGAGCCCGGCGTACCGGGTGGCGGGATGCCGGCGCAGCAGGGCGGGTATGGCGGGCAGCAGCAGCTGCCCAACATCAACGTCCCCGGCATCGGCAACCTGGGCGATCTCGGGCGCCGCTTCGGCCTCTGAGGATTCAGAGTCCGAAGACTCTGACATTTTCTACTCGTAAGTAAGTCTACTAGTACAACATTTAACTATCTCGGTTATGCTTGCCCCATGGACACGCACACCACCGACGAAGCGGCAGTCTCCTCCTCTCCCCCCGTGGCAGAGGAGGAGACCCCCTGGCTCACCGCCAAGGAGCAGCAGTTCTGGCGTGCCCATCTGGAGGTCAGCAAACTCCTCGACTACCAGCTGGGCCGTGAACTCCAGCCGCACTGCCTGGCGAGCAACGACTACGAGATCCTCGTCGTGCTCTCCGAAGCTCCGGACCGCCGGATGCGGATGACCGACCTCGCCACCGCCACCCTCCAGTCCAAGAGCCGTCTCTCGCACCAGATCACCCGCATGGAGACGGCGGGCCTGGTGCTCCGCCAGGAGTGTCCGGGCGACCGCCGGGGCCTTTTCGCCCACCTCACCGAGCACGGCTGGCAGACCATGCAGAAGGTCGCCCCCGACCACGTCCGCAGCGTCCGGGAGCACTTCGTCGACCGCCTGACCCCCGCCCAGATCGACGCCATGTACGCAGCCCTCGCCCCGATCGCCGAGCACCTCCGCACCCTGCGCGGCCGCGCCTAGACGCTGCCCCGGCGCCACCCCGGCGGCGCCTACACGTGCTCCAGGCGCAGCACCTCCACCCGCTCGACCGGCCGGCCCGCGTGCTCCGGCCGGTGGTCACCCGGCGTGAACCAGAGGACGACCTCCGCGTCCTCCCGGACGGGCAACGCCGGGAAGGTGTTCTCCGCGTGCTCCGTCCGGTGGACACCGAGAGCTCCGTCGGCGAGCGTCCGCTCGACATGGGCGGCGGCCACCGAGTCCGCAAGGTGGCAGATCGTCAGCGTCACCACCTCGCCCGCCTGCGCCGCGAACCCGGGCCCGCGCAGCAGCAGCACGTCGTCCGAGTCGGCCATAGTCGCGTTGGCCGCCTCGCGGTGCGCCTGCCAGACCGGGCCGGAGTAGAACGCCCCCAGCATCGGGGCGCGCGAGGCCAGATCGGGAAAGCTCCGCAGCCAGACGAACCGGTCCGGGTCGTCCAGATCCCGGAACCGCCCGCCCAGGCCGATCCCGACGGCCTCCTGCCCGGCCACGAACTCCCCCTCGAACAGCTCGATCAGGGTGTCCCGCGCCCCGGGGTGCAGGGTGTACTGCCGCAGTTCGACGATGCTCACCCGGCCGCCCCGGTGCGGGTGAAGTCCATGACCCAGTTGAGCTCCCAGGTCGCGCCGTCGTCCGGCGAGAAGCGCTGCTCCCATCGGGCGGTGTCCGGCGTCAGCCGGTACCAGGTGAACTGCACCCGGATCGGGCGGCCCCGGAGGGTGTCCTCGCCGTAGAAGTCGCCCCGGTCGCCGACGAACCCGCCGACCACCGGCGGGTCCAGCCGCCCGGTGCGACTGTCGGCCCAGTGGATCGACCACTGCCCGCTCTCCCGGTCGTGGAGCCGCAGCGTCGCCCCCCGACGGCCGAGCGTCGGGAAGGTGACCTCGTCGATGTTGCCCGCGCCCCCGAAGAGGGACTGCACGACGAGGCTGCTCGGGAACTCCACCCAGCTGTCGCTGCCGGTCAGCGGCTCCTCGATCTTGCGGTTGGCGCCCGTCCAGGTGCCGTGGAGAAAGTCGAAGTCGTTCATGCCGTCGTTCATGCCGTCGTCCATGTCGAGGAGCGTACGGAGACTCCACTGACACCTCCTGTCAGTGGATACCGGCGACAATTCGGCCATGCGCGCTGCCCGACTGATCTCGACCCTGCTGCTGCTCCAGAACCGTGGCCGGATGACGGCCGCCCAACTCGCCGAGGAGCTCTCGGTCTCTGTCCGGACGGTCTACCGGGACGTCGAGGCGCTCAGCGCGGCGGGCATCCCGCTGTACGGGGAGGCCGGGCACGCCGGGGGCTACCAACTGCTCGACGGCTACCGCACCCGGCTGACCGGCCTGACCGCCGAGGAGGCGCAGGCCGCCTTCCTCGCGGCGCTGCCCGGCCCGGCCGCCGAGCTCGGCCTCGGCGAGGTGCTGGCCACCGCCCAGCTCAAGCTGCGGGCCGCCCTGCCGCCCGAACTGCGGCGGCACGCCGGGCTGGTCGAGGAGCGTTTCCACCTCGACGCCCCCGGCTGGTACGGCAACGCCGACGAGACCCCGCACCTGGCCGCCGTCGCGGCGGCCGTCTGGCAGCGCCGCGCCGTCCGCGTCCGCTACCGCCGCTGGGCCGCACCCACCGAGGTCGAACGCCGCCTGGAGCCGTACGGGCTGGTCCTCAAGGCGGGCCACTGGTACGTCGTCGCCGGGCCCGGACCGCGCACCTACCGGGTCGACCAGATCCTCGAACTCACCGCCCTGGACGAGCCGTTCGAGCCCCCGCCCGGCTTCGAGCTGGCCGCTCACTGGCGGGCCCACGTCTCGGGCTTCCAGGCCCGCCTGCACACCGGCGAGGCCGTCGTCCGCCTCTCGCCGCGCGGCATCACCCGCATCCGCGAACAGCTCGGCCACATCGTCGACCCGACCTCGGAGGGCTGGACGACCGCCCGCATCCCGATCGAGTCGGTCGACCACGCCCACGGCGAGCTCCTGAGGCTCGGCACAGACGTCGAAGTCCTCGAACCCCCGGAGCTACGGGCCCGGATCGCCGAGACGGTACGTGAGCTCAGCTCCCGTTATTCGTGACGCCCGCGACGAGCTCGTCGGCAGCGCCGTAGGGGTCGAGCTGCCCGGCGGCGACGCGTTCGGCGAGGGCCTGGAGGTGGCTGTCGCCGTGCAGGTCGCCGATCCGGGAGCGGAGGGTGGCGAGGGCGATGGCCTCGATCTCGTCGGCGGCGCGGCGGCGGCGCCGCACGGCGAGTTCGCCGGTCTCGGCCAGCCAGGCGCGGTGCTTCTCCAGGGCGTCGACGACCTCGTCGACGCCCTCGCTGCGGGCGGCGACGGTCTTGACGATCGGCTGACGCCAGTCGCCGGGCTGCCGGGCCTCGCCGAGGCCGAGCATGTGGTTGAGCTCGCGGGCGGTGGCGTCGGCGCCGTCCCGGTCGGCCTTGTTGACGACGAAGACGTCGCCGATCTCCAGGATGCCCGCCTTCGCGGCCTGGATGCCGTCCCCCATGCCGGGCGCGAGCAGCACGACGGTGGTGTCCGCCTGCGCCGCGATCTCGACCTCGGACTGCCCGACGCCGACGGTCTCCACCAGGATCACCTCGCAGCCGGCCGCGTCGAGCACCCGCAGGGCCTGCGGCGCGGCCCAGGAGAGCCCGCCGAGGTGGCCACGGGTGGCCATCGAGCGGATGAAGACCTCGGGGTCGGTGGCGTGGTCCTGCATCCGCACCCGGTCACCGAGCAGCGCCCCGCCGGAGAACGGCGAGGAGGGGTCGACGGCGAGCACGGCGACCCGCTTGCCGAGCTTGCGATAGGCGGTGACCAGCGCGGAGGTCGAGGTCGACTTGCCGACGCCGGGCGAGCCGGTGAGCCCGACGGTGTAGGCCTGGCCGGTGTACGGCGCCAGCTCCGCCATCACCTCCCGCAGCTGCGGCGAGGCGTTCTCGACCAGCGAGATCAGCCGGGCCACCGCGCGCGGGCGGCCCTCCCGGGCCTGCTCGACCAGCGTACGGACGTCGATCATCAGCGTGCTCCTCGGTGCGGAACGACGGGGCCGCCACCGCTTGTGGCAGTGACAGCCCCGACCGTACGTCAGATGATCAGGCCCGGGGAACCTTCACGATCAGGGCATCGCCCTGGCCGCCGCCACCGCACAGGGCCGCCGCACCGACGCCGCCGCCGCGGCGCTGGAGCTCCAGCGCCAGGTGCAGCACCACGCGGGCGCCGGACATGCCGATCGGGTGGCCCAGGGCGATCGCGCCGCCGTTGACGTTGACGATCTCGTCGGTGACGCCCAGGTCCTTCATGGACTGGTGGGCGACGGCGGCGAAGGCCTCGTTGATCTCGATCAGGTCGAGGTCGGCGACCTCCAGGCCCTCCTTGGAGAGCGCGTGCAGAATCGCGTTGGACGGCTGCGACTGGAGCGAGTTGTCCGGGCCCGCGACGTTGCCGTGGGCGCCGATCTCGGCGATCCAGCTCAGGCCCAGCTCCTCGGCCTTGGCCTTGCTCATCACGACCACGGCGGCGGCGCCGTCCGAGATCTGCGAGGCGGTGCCGGCCGTGATGGTGCCGTCCTTGGTGAAGGCCGGGCGCAGCTTGCCGAGGGTCTCCACCGTGGTCTCGGCGCGGATGCCCTCGTCCTGGCTGAAGACGACCGGCTCGCCCTTGCGCTGCGGGATCTCGACCGGCACGATCTCGGCGTCGAAGACGCCGTTCTGCTGCGCCTTGGCGGCCCGCTGGTGCGAGGCGGCGGCGATCGCGTCCTGCACGTCGCGCTGGATGCCCAGACGGCCGTTGTGCTTCTCGGTGGACTCGCCCATCGGGATGTTCTCGTAGGCGTCGGTCAGACCGTCGTACGCCATCGCGTCGAGCATCTCGATCGCGCCGTACTTGAAGCCCTCGCGGGACTTCGGCAGCAGGTGCGGGGCGTTGGTCATCGACTCCTGGCCACCGGCCACCACGATGTCGAACTCGCCGGCCCGGATCAGCTGGTCGGCGAGCGCGATGGCGTCCAGGCCGGAGAGGCAGACCTTGTTGATGGTCAGCGCGGGGACGTTCATCGGGATGCCGGCCTTGACCGCGGCCTGGCGGGCGGGGATCTGGCCGGCGCCGGCCTGCAGCACCTGGCCCATGATCACGTACTGGACCTGCTCACCGGTGATCCCGGCCCGCTCGACGGCGGCCTTGATCGCGAAGCCGCCGAGGTCGGCACCGGAGAAGCCCTTGAGCGAGCCCAGCAGGCGGCCCATCGGAGTTCGGGCACCAGCGACGATCACTGAAGTAGTCATGAGACGAGCCCCTTCGCGCGTCAAAGGCCAGGAGGGTGGGGTGGGGATGCGGCTCAATGTACTGACCCGTAACCCGTCCGTCACCGGAGCACAGGTGTGATCAGCAGCACTGGCACCCACCAGTCAACACCGTGTCAACACGCGCTGGGTGAAGTTTCTGCCCGCGCCGGGCCCCCGCCGGGCCCCTGTACGGGGTGTGAGCAGGCTCGCACCCCGCGCTGTGGCGCGGGCCCGGCCGGATGCGCTGCACTGTCTCCACCCTTACAACTCCACCGGAGGTCCCGCCGTGCTGACCCGCATCGACCACATCGGCATCGCCTGCTTCGACCTCGACAAGACCGTCGAGTTCTACCGCGCCACGTACGGCTTCGAGGTCTTCCACAGCGAGACCAACGAGGAGCAGGGCGTCCGCGAGGCCATGCTCAAGATCAACGACACCGGGGACGGCGGCGCCTCCTACCTCCAGCTGCTGGAGCCCACCCGGGAGGACTCGACCGTCGCCAAGTGGCTCGCCAAGAACGGCGAGGGCGTGCACCACATCGCCTTCGGCACCGCCGACGTGGACGGCGACGCGGCCGACATCAAGTCCAAGGGCGTCCGGGTGCTCTACGACGAGCCGCGGATCGGCTCGATGGGCTCCCGGATCACCTTCCTGCACCCGAAGGACTGCGGCGGCGTGCTGACCGAGCTGGTCACCTCGGCGAGCGCCCAGCACTGACGCCCCGGGGGGGCCGGGTGCCCGGCCCCCGCCCGGCTCCAGCAGGTCACGACTCGTCAGTAACCTTCGAAAAGCACCACGCGGCCATTCCCCTGGAAGCCGCGCACACTACAATGCCCAGGTGCGCAACCGCTCCGACCGAAACGGACCCGGCGGGGCACGGCCGAGGGCGGGAACAACCGGGGTGAAACCGGTGGGCCCTGCCCAGGGGAGTCCACTACGCGGGCACGGCTGAACAGTCGCAGTACGGATCTGTCACCATTCTCCACGAGGCAAGAGATCGCTCAGGAGTCCACCCGGACGGCGGAGCGCGGCACACCGCGCACCACCGGCCCCCGGACTCCGACCGTGGCACCCGCTGCGGATGCAAGGACCAGCCGGTCCGGCCCAGAGCAGTACGGGGTGCCGGGCGGCGTGGTCGAGGACGCGACCAGGAGATGGATGGGACCGCGGAGTGCGGGGCAACGACCGCTACGAGGGTGAAGACCACCTCTCCCAGTTCGAGGCCGAGCTCGATCGGACTCGCAAGGAGCGGGACAAGTCCGTCGAGCATGCCGAGGACCTCGCCTACCAGGTGGAGGTGCTCCGGGCCAAGCTGCACGAATCCCGTCGGCAGCTCGCCCAGCCGCGCGCCTTCGACTCCGTCTCCGGCCAGGCCGAGCAGGTGCTCCGCAACGCCGAGATGCAGGCCGAGGCGCTGCGCGCCGACGCCGAACGCCAGCTCCGCGACTCGCAGGCCGCCACTCAGCGCATCCTCGCCGAGGCCGCCGAACGCACCGCCCGGCTGGAGAGCGAGTTCGCCGCCCGCCGCCGCCAGCTCGACGACGAGCTCGCCGAGCTGCGCCGCAACGCCGAACGGCACGTCAACGAGAACGTCTCCTGGGCCGAGCAGACCCGGGCTGGCACCGAACAGGAGGCCCAGCGCCTCCTCCAGGACTCCCGCGCCGAGGCCGACCGGCTGATCGCCGCCGCCCGCGCCGAGGCCGTCGCCCTCGCCGACCAGGCCCGCGCCCAGACCGCCGCCGACGTCGACGCCGCCCGCGGCGAGGCGCACGCCCAGGCCGAGGCCGCCCTCCAGCGCGCCCAGAACGACGCCGAGCGCCTGCTGCGCGCCGCCAGCGAGCAGGCCCAGCAGGCCGTGGGCCAGGCCGAGGAACTGCGCGGCACCGCCGCCAACGAGGCCCAGCAGCAGCTCGCGGGCGCCCAGGCCGCCGCCGAGCAGCAGCTCGCCGCCGCCCGCGCCGAGATCGACCACGTCAAGCAGCAGGCCGCCGAGGACCAGGCCCGCGCCGCCGAGGCCCTCGCCCGCGCCCAGGCCGAGATAGACCGGCTGCGCGCCGAGGCGCTGGCCGAGGCCGAGCGGGCCCGGCAGGAGGCCGCCGAGCTGCGCGCCCAGGCCGAGGCCGCCGCCGAGCAGCTCCAGGCCGACGCGGAGGCCGCCGTCGAGCGCCTGGTCGCCGACGGCGCGGCCGCCAGCGACCAGCGCTCGCAGACCGCCCGCGCCGAGATCGCCAAGATGGTCGCCGCCGCGACCAAGGAGACCGAGCGGATCAAGGGCGAGGCCGCCAACGCCAAGGCCGAGGCGGACGCCGCCCGCGCCGCCGCCGCCGAGGAGAGCGAGCGTCTGCGCAGCGCTGCCGAGAGCGTCGCCACCCAGCTGCGCACCGAGGCCGAGACGGCGATCGCCGAGCTGCGCGCCGAGACCGAACGCGAGCTGGCCGAGCTGCGCGCCCAGGCCGAGGCCGCCGCCGAGTCGCTCCGTACGGAGGCCCGCGAGCACGGCCGGGCCGAGGGCGCCAAGGACGCCACCGTGCACCTCGCCAAGGCCGCCAAGCAGGCCGAGGAGGTGCTCGGCCGGGCCGACCAGGACGCCACCAGCACCGTCGTCGGCGCCGCCGCCGAGGCCGAGCGCATCCGCGCCGAGGCCACCGCCGAGGTCGAGCGGCTGCGCGAGCAGGCCCAGGCTGCCGTCGAGCAGGCCCAGAACGCCGCCCTGGACGACGCCGCGGGCATCCGCGCACAGGTCGAGCGGATGCAGGACGAGGCCGCCCAGCTGCGCGCCGAGGCCGAGGAGCTGCGCGCCCAGGCCGCCGCCGACGCCGAGCGCGTCCGCAGCGAGGCCCGCCGCCAGGCCGTCGCCCAGATCGAGGAGTCGGCGAAGAACGCCGAGGAGCTGCTCACCAAGGCCAAGTCCGACGCGGACGAGCTGCGGGCCGGCGCCTCCGCCGAGGTCGAGCGGCTGCGCCAGCACGCCAAGGCCCAGGCCGTCGAGGTCCAGGGCCGGGCCGAGCAGACCCTCACCCGGGCCCGCACCGAGGCCGAGAAGCTCACCGGCACCGCCGAACGGCAGGGCCAGGAGGCGCTGGCCGCCGCCAAGGCGGCAGCCGCCGAGAACCGCGCCGCCGCCGAGCGCGAGACCGCCGAGCTGCGCCGCGAGGCCACCGACTTCGACCAGCGCGTCCGGGCCGAGGCCCAGGCCGCCGCCGAGGCCGCCGCACTCCAGGCCGAGCAGGACGCCGAGGCACTCCTGGCGGAGGCCGAGACCGCCGCCCGCGCCGTCGCGGCGGAGGCCCAGAACTGGGCCGCCGCCCACCGCACCGAGGCAGAGGAGTGGGCCCGCCGCGAACGCGGCGAGGCCGAGACCGCCGCCGTCGCCCTGCGCGAGGAGAGCCGCCGCGAGCACGAGGAGGCCGCCGCCGGGCTGCTCCGCGAGCGCACCGAGACCACCGAGCTGCTCGCCGCCGCCAAGGCCGCCCAGGAGAGCGCCGAGGCGCAGGCCGCCGAGCTGACGGAGCGTACGGCGGCCGAGACCGCCGCCGTGCGGGCCGAGGCCGACCAGGCCCTGGAGACCGCCCGGACGAGCGCCGAGGCGCAGCTGACCGAGGCGGCGGAGGCCGCCGAGGCGCTGCGGGCCGAGGGCGCGCAGGAGCTGGCACAGGCCCAGGAGCTGGCCGCCGAGACCCTGCGGGAGAGCACCGAGCTGCGGGCCGCCGCCGAGGCGGAGACCGCCGGGCTGCGGGCCGAGGCGCAGGCGTACGACACCGAGCTGCGCGCCACCGCCGAGCTGGCTGCCGCCGAGGCCGGTGAGCTGGCCGAGCGCCGCGCGGCCGAGCTGCTGGCCGCTGCCGAGGACGAGGCCGCCGAGACCCGCCAGTCCGTCGCCGGGCTGCACGAGGCCGCCTCCCAGCAGATCGCCGAGCTGCGGGCCACCGCCGACCGCGAGACGGCCGAGCTGCGGGCCCTGGCCGAGACCGAGACCGCCGAGCTGCGGGCCGCCGCGCAGGCGTACGACACCGAGCTGCGGGCCCTGACCGACCGGGAGACGGCCGAGCAGCGGGCCGCCGTCGAGGCGGAGACCGCCGAGCTGCGTGAGCGGACGGACGCCGAGCTGGCCGCCGACCGGGAGAGCGCTGCCGCCGAGATCGCGCAGCAGCGGGCCGAGGCCCAGGCGTACGACGCCGAGCTGCGGGCCGGCGCCGAGGCGGAGCTGCTGGGTGCCCAGGAGGCCGCCGAGCAGCTGCGTGCCCAGGCACAGGCGCAGGCCCGGCAGGCCGTCGCGGAGGCGGACGAACGGGCATCGGCCACGGTCGCGGAGGCGGAGGAGTTCGCCGCCGCGCTGCGCGCCGAGGCGGAGGAGTACGCGCTCGCCACCCGGCACCTCGCCGAGGAGTACGAGGCCGACGCCCGTGGCCGGGCCGACGCGTTCGACCGGGAGACCCGCGAGGCCGCCGAGCAGTTCGACAAGGCGACCCGCGAGCAGGCCAAGTCGGTGCTGGAGAAGGCGTTCGCGGACGCCGAGTCGCTCGGCGAGGACGCCCAGACGACGGCGCTGGCCACCACGGCCGCGGCCGAGGAGCAGGCCGACGCGATGGTGTCGGCGGCCCGCAAGGAGGCCGAGCGGCTGGTCGCGGCGGGCGAGGCCGCCGGGCAGGCCGAGGTCGAGCGGGCCCGTGCGGACGCGGACGCGCTGCTCTCCGAGGCCCGCCGGGACGCGACGGCCGTGCGGGAGCGCGCGGAGGAGCTGCGGGAGCGGACGGACGCCGAGATCGAGGCGCTGCACGAGCGGGCCCGCAAGGAGAACGCGCAGGCCATGAAGTCGGCCGGCGAGCGCGTCGACACGCTGGTGACGGCCGCTCAGGAGCAGCTCACCGAGGCCGAGACGCAGGCGCTCGCTGCTGTCACGGAGGCCGAGGAGCGGGCCGAGGCGCTGGTCACGGCGGCTCAGGAGCGGGCGAACGAGCTGACGTCGGAGGCTTCGGCGGAGGCGAGCAAGGTCCGGATCTCGGCCGTGCGCAAGGCCGAGGGGCTGCTCAAGGGCGCCGAGCAGAAGCTCGCCGACTCGACGGCCAAGGCCGAGCAGCTGCAGGGGGAGGCCGAGGCCGCGCTGAAGGCCGCGCAGGACGAGGCCGAGGAGCAGATCGAGGCGGCGGCCGAGGAGGCCGCGAAGCGGCTGGGCAAGGCCGACGACGGTGCGCGGGAGCAGCTGCGGCTGGCCGAGGAGGAGGCCGAGCGGTTGCTCGCCGAGGCCAAGGCCGAGGCGCAGCGCGTGACCGACGAGGGCCGTCGGGAGTTGGACGAACTGGTCCGCCGGCGCAAGGACATCAACACGGAGATCTCCCGGGTGCAGGACGTCCTGTCCGCCCTGGAGGCCTTCGAGGCGCCGTCACCGGCCGCGCAGACCAACGGGGGAAACAGCAGGGCGAATGCGCCGAAGGCCGGAGCCGGGGCGGGCTCACCACGATCGGGTGGTAATCGCTCCGGTGGCGCACCACCCGATTGAGCGGACATTGTCCGCGAAGCATCGGCATTTCGCCGATGACACTCCGGTAACGTGTCAGGATTCCCTCAACCACCCCAAGCGGTCTGACGACAGGAAGCCCAGAACCCCATGAGCGACAGTCACTCCATTCACGGCTTCGACCTGGTGCGCCGTGGGTACGAGCGTGCCCAGGTCGACGAGCGGATCACCAAGCTGGTGGCCGACCGTGACAGCGCGTTGTCCCGGATCGGTGCGCTGGAGAAGCGCATCGAGGAGCTGCACCTGGAGACCCAGAGCGCCCAGGCGCAGGTCACCGAGTCCGAGCCCTCGTACGCCGGTCTCGGTGCCCGGGTGGAGAAGATCCTCCGGCTTGCCGAGGAGGAGGCCGCCGACCTGCGCAACGAGGCGCACCGCGCCGCCGAGCAGCACCGCGAGCTGGCCGAGGCGGCCTCGCAGCAGGTCCGCACCGAGGCGGAGAACTACGCCAAGGACCGCAAGGCCAAGGCCGAGGACGAGGGTCTGCGGATCGTCGACAAGGCGAAGAGCGACAGCGCCCAGCTGCGCGCCGAGGCCAACAAGGACGCCCAGACCAAGCGCGAGGAGGCGGACGCCCTCTTCGAGGAGACCCGCACCAAGGCCGCCCAGGCCGCGCTGGAGTTCGAGACCAACCTCGCCAAGCGCCGCGAGCAGTCCGAGCGTGATCTGGCCGCCCGTCAGGCCAAGGCCGAGAAGCGCCTCGCCGAGATCGAGCACCGCGCCGAGCAGCTCCGTCTGGAGGCCGAGAAGCTCCGCACGGACGCCGAGCGCCGCGCCCGCCAGACGGTCGAGACGGCCCAGCGCCAGTCCGAGGACATCGTGGCGGACGCCAACGCCAAGGCCGACCGGATCCGCAGCGAGTCCGAGCGCGAGCTGGCGGCGCTGACCAACCGCCGCGACTCGATCAACGCCCAGCTCACCAACGTCCGCGAGATGCTGGCGACGCTCACCGGCGCGGCCGTGGCCGCCGCCTCGCTGCCGACCGACGACACCATGGGTGTCCCGGCGCAGCAGTCCCGCTGAACCGCCGGCTGAACCGCTAGGTAAGACACCAGGGGCGCGGGGAACTGCGCGAAACCGGAAGAGTGCAGGCCCGCACCTTCCGCGCTCGCGCAGTTCCCCGCGCCCCTTGCTGCTGCAACCCACTCTGTTCACCGGACAGTTCACTGCTCTTCAGTCCGAAGCCGCCCACTGCCCGACCCCCAGGGTCGAGGCTGTGTGCCCATGCGACTCTCCCGTCTGACCGCGCTCGCCGCCGTTGCAGCGCTCACCGCCCTCGCCGCCCCGACCGCCATGGCTGCTGACGCCCCGCAGCACGACGGCTCCTGGACGTACGCGAACCCGGCCCCGATCGGGGGCGGCCTCGCGCTCGGCGGCTTCAGCGACCTCTACCCGGCCGACGACTCCGGCAAGGTCTTCTGGACCATCACCGACCGCGGCCCGAACGCCGACGCGCCGACTGACAATGACAAGATCTTCCTGAAGCCCGACTACACCCCGCAGATCCTCAAGATCCGCCTCGGCAAGGGCGGCGCCGTCGAGGTGCTCAAGCGCCTGCCGCTGCGCGTCCCCAAGGGGCAGCAGGACCCGGTCACCGGCACCCGCTACCTGACCGGCCTGCCGCCCGCCTCGCTGACCGGCGAGCGCCCGGTGGACAGCACGGGCAAGGTGCTGCCGAACGACCCGTACGGGGTCGACAGCGAGGGCCTGGTGCGGGCGCCCGACGGCTCGTTCTGGGTGAGCAGCGAGTACGGCTCCTCGGTGCTGCACTTCTCCGCGCAGGGCGTGCTGAAGACGGTGCTCGTCCCGGCCGGGTCCACCTTCGACGCGCCGGGCGCCCAGGTGCTGAAGATCCTGCCCGCGATCGAGAGCAAGCAGAAGAACAACAAGGGCCTGGAGGGCCTGACCATCTCGGCCGACGGCCGCACCCTCTACGCCGCCCAGCAGACCTCGCTCGCCAACCCGGACTCCAAGACCGCCAAGAAGTCCCGGGTGCAGCGGATCTTCCGGATCGACATCAGCCGCACGCCCGCCGTGACCGGCGAGTTCGCCGGCATCCGGGAGGCCGACTCGGCCACCGACGGCGGGTGGAGCACCTCGACGATCAGCTGGCTGGGCACCGACCGCCTGCTGGTCGAGGAGCGGGACGCCGCCAGGCCGACCGCGCACACGCAGTTCTTCGAGGTCGACCTGCACAAGGCGACCAACCTGCTCGGCACCAAGTGGGACGACCCGGCCACCTCCCCGACCCTGGAGCAGGACGCCTCCGCCGTCACCCCCGGCGCCAAGCGGCTGGTCTTCGACGCGGCCGCCGCAGGCCTGTCGAACGGCAAGGTCGAGGGCCTCGCCGTCCGCAACGCCAAGCACGGCCAGGTCCAGCTGACGCTGGTCAACGACAACGACTTCGGCGTCGACGGCTTCGCGAACGGCGCCGTCGTCCCCAACAACGCCCCGACCCGCATCGACCAGTACACCCTCCCGGCCGGCACGGTCACCCTCGACCGCCACTGATCCGAGCTCGCCCCACTTGCACCGGCGGGGGCCCTCCCCGCACCCCCGCCGGTGTGCGTCAGACCCGCCGCAGCAGCGCCCTGACCGCCGCGTTGAAGCTCTCCGGCGCCTCCAACGAGCTCAGGTGGCCCACGCTCGGGATGACGGTGAGTTCGGCGTCCTGCAGGGCGTCGGCCATCAGCACGGCCTCGCTCAGCGGGGTGACCGAGTCGGCCTCGCCGACGACGACCGCAGCGGGCACGTCGAGCCCGGCCAGGACGTCCAGCGAATCCGGCCGGAGAGCCATCGCGCGCTGCGCCCAGGCGACCGCCTCCGGGGTGGCCTCGCCGATCAGCTCGCGGACGTACGCCGTCAGCTCCGGCATGGTGGCCGGGCCGAGCAGGGCCTCCGCGAGCTTCTCCTCCCGCAGCAGCGCCACGCTGCTGCGGGCCAGCACCGCAGCGGCGATCCGCTCCCGGTTGGCGCGTGCCGGCTCCAGGTCGGCGGTGGCCTTGGTGCTGGCCAGCAGCAGCCCGGCGATCCGCTCGGGGTGGCGGCGGGCGAAGGCCATCGCCACGTACCCGCCCATCGACAGGCCGCCGATCACCGCCCGTTCCAGCTCCAGCCCGTCCAGCAGCCGGGCCAGGTCGTCGGCGACGAGATCGAGCGAGGGCTCCTCGCCGCCGAGCGCCGCCAAGCCGAAGCCGCGCTGGTCGGGCGTGATCACCCGGGCTTCGTGGCCTGCCGCCCCGGGGATCACCTCCCGTTGGGCGTCCCACATCCGGGACGAGAGCGGAAAGGCGTGCAGCAGGACGAGCGGGGTGCCGGAGCCACTCTCGCGAAGGCCCGGCGCAGGGGGGAAGGTCATGCGACAACCGTAGAGCGGCACGCCCGCCGGTCGTAACCAGCGCGCCCTTATGTCTGACTTGTCATAATCTGACGGAGAGTGAGGGAGACCAGATGATCGAGCTGCACGAGCTGACCAAACGCTACGGCGACACGCTGGCCGTCGACGGGCTGAGCTTCCAGGTGCCCCAGGGCGTGGTGACAGGCTTCCTCGGGCCGAACGGCGCCGGCAAGTCCACCACCATGCGCATGATCCTCGACCTCGACCGGCCCACCAGCGGCCGCGTCACCATCGACGGCAGACGGTACGGGCAGCTCAGCGAGCCGCTCAAGTACATCGGCGCACTGCTGGAGGCCAAGGCCGTCCACCCGGGCCGCACCGCCTACGACCACCTGCTCTGGCTCGCCCAGAGCAACCGCATCCCCCGCCGCCGGGTCGACGAGGTGCTCTCCCTGGTCGGGCTCACCTCCGTCGCCCGCAAACGCTCGCGCGGCTTCTCGCTCGGCATGGGCCAGCGCCTCGGCATCGCCTCCGCCCTGCTCGGCGACCCCGAGATCCTGATGTTCGACGAGCCCGTCAACGGGCTCGACCCCGAGGGCATCCTGTGGATCCGCAACCTGATGAAGGGTCTGGCCTCCGAGGGCCGCACCGTCTTCGTCTCCTCGCACCTGATGAGCGAGATGGCGCTGACCGCCGACCACCTGGTCGTGATCGGCAAGGGCCGGTTGCTCTCCAACCTGCCGATGGCCGAATTCATCAAGCAGAACTCGCGCTCCGCCGTCCGCGTCCGCACCCCGCACGTCGAACAGCTGCTCACCGCCCTGCACGGCGTCGGCCTGCGCGGCGATCCGGGCCCGGACGGCAGCTACGAGATCGAGGACGGCGACCTCGTCCACATCGGCGAGCTGGCCGCCCAGCACGGCATCACGCTGCACGAGCTGAGCCCCCAGCAGGCCTCGCTGGAGGAGGCGTTCATGCAGATGACGGCCGACTCGGTGGAGTACCACGCCGGGGACGGCGAGGGCCGCGACGCGGCCGGGGCCTGGGGCGCGGCCTGGCACCCCCAGGCCGCGCACCACGCCCCGCACCAGGCCGGCCAGAGCGAGGAGAACTGAGATGGCGTCCTTCCCCGCAGTCCTCCAGTCCGAGTGGACGAAGGTCCGCAGCGTCCGCTCCACGATCTGGACGCTCGCCCTCACCTTCGTGGTGACGCTCGGCCTCGGCGCCCTGCTCTCGCTGCTGACCAACAACAACTTCAAGGACTTCGCCGGCGACCGCGCGACGCCGTTCGACGCGACCGGCACGGCCTTCTCCGGCATCATGCTCGGCGAGCTGGCCATCATCGTCTTCGGCGTGCTGGCGGTCGGCAACGAGTACAGCACCGGCATGATCCGGGTCTCGCTCGCCGCCGTCCCGCAGCGCACCACCCTGCTCGCGGGCAAGGCCGTCGTGCTCGGCGCGCTGGCGCTGGCCGTCTCGCTGGTGACCGCGTTCGTGACGTTCTTCGTCGGCCAGTCGCTGCTCGGCGACCACTCCACCACCATCGGCTCGCCGAACGTCCTGCGGGCGGTCTTCGGAGCCGCGCTCTACCTGACCCTGCTCTGCCTCTTCTCGGCGGGCGTGACGGCGATGCTGCACAACCAGACGCTCGCGCTCGGCGTGCTCGTCCCGTTCTTCTTCCTGCTCTCGCCGATCCTCTCGGCGGTGCCGAAGGTCAAGACCCTGGCCCACTACTTCCCCGACTACGCCGGCTCCCGGATGCTCCTCGTCTACGAGCAGTCCAACCAGCCGTACGGCCCCTGGCAGGGCCTCCTCATCTGCCTCGCCTGGACGCTGGCCGCCCTCGCGGGCGGAGCAGCCATCCTGCGCAAGCGCGACGCCTAGACCCAGCGGGCGTCAGTAGCGCGGTGCGCCGCGCCCCCGCTGGATGTTCGAGCCACGGCGCTCCCGCGCCGCCCAGCAGGCGCGGTGCCAGTGCCGCCGGTCGTCGACGCCCGCGCCGTGGCTGGGCCAGGCGACGAGGTGGCCGACGCCGGGCGGGATCTCCTGGTCGCAGCCGGGGCAGCGGTAGTGGCGGCCCCCGGTGCCGGCCACCGTCTGGACGACCCACTCCTCGCCCCGGTAGTCCTCCGTCCGCCGCAGCGACCCGCCCAGCGGCGTGGTCGGGCTCTCCCGCTGGTCGGCGCTGCTGCCTCGATCCGGGCTCTGGTTACGGCTCTGGTTACGGCGGGGCGACACGTCAACTACCTTTCGGCGGGCGGGCGGTCTCCTCAGGGTACGGCGCGTACAGTCGGAACCGGTGCCGCTACCACAGGTGTGCCGAGGGGTCGGTGGTTTCCCCCGAGATCCACCCGATCTTCGACGAGTTTCGGCAATCCGCGTGCCATTGGCACATGACATCGGTTACTCACGAGGTGACAAGGCGGGGCTCGCAGACCCTGCGGCACCCGAGGAGGCCACCCGATGACCAAGACCAGCCCCCCGCCCGGCACCCAACTGCCGGTCGGAGCTGCCCGCAGAACCTCCCCCGAACCCCTCGTCGGCCGGCCCTCGGCCACCGACACGATCCGGGTCGGGGCCTTCCTGCTGTCCGCCCAGTTCCCCGGGCAGAGCCACGCCGAGGCCCTGGAGCGCACCGTCGGGGCCGCCGACACGGCCGAACGCTCCGGCCTGGACAGCGTCTGGCTCGCGGAGCACCACTTCGTCCCGTACGGGGTCTGCCCCAACGCCGCGACGCTCGCCGCACTGCTGCTCGGCCGCACCCGGCGGATCGGCGTCGGCACGGCGGTGAGCGTGCTCTCCAGCGCGCACCCCGTCACCCTCGGCGAGCAGGCCGCGCTGCTGCACCTGACCTCGGGCGGCCGGTTCACCCTCGGCGTCGGCCGGGGCGGGCCGTGGGTCGACCTCGCGGTGTTCGGCGGCGGGGCGGCCGCGTACGACGAGGGCTTCCCCGAGCGGCTCGACCTGCTGCTGCGCTGGCTGCGCGGCTCCCGGGTCGGCGCCCAGGGCCCACAGTTCAGCTTCCCCGAGGTCGCCGTGGTGCCGAGGGCCACCGAACCCGCCCGGCGCAGCGACCTGACCGGCTGGCTCGGCCTGGAGCGCGAGCCCGGCACCACCCTGCGCTTCCCCCGCCAGCGGCGGGACGACTCCCCGCAGCCCGACCGGGGCGGCCCGCCGATGGTCGTCGCCTGCACCTCCCCCGGCGGCGTGCGGCTGGCCGCCGAGCGCGGCCTCCCGATGCTGCTCGGCATGCACTCGGGGGACGAGGACAAACAGCAGATGCTGGCCGCCTACCGCACCGCCTGGCGGGCCTGCGGGCGCGGCGAGGAGCAGCTCGCGCAGACCGAGCGGCTGCACGTCGCCGCCGGGGTGGCCCAGGTGGAGGACTGCCGGTCGGACGCGCGCTCGGCGCTGCTGCGGGCGATGCCGGGCTGGTTCGAGTACGGGCTCGGCGCCCACCGCACGGTCGACGGCCGGGAGCGGCGGATGCGCGACCCGCACGAGTACACCGAGCTGCTCTGCGACCTGCACCCCGTCGGCACCCCGAAGCAGTGCGCCGACCGCCTGCTGGCCACCGCCGAGCGGACCGGCATCCGCCGGTTCGCGCTGCTCCCCGAGGGCTCCGGCGACCACGCGACGACGATGCACAACATCGCCCGGCTCGGCGGCGAGGTGCTCCCCCAGCTGTCCTGACGCAGCTCTCCTGACACAGCTCTCCTGACACACAGCCAGGGGCGCGGGGCTTGTGAGCCCCGCGCCCCTGGACCGTACGTGGCTGCGTCAGCAGTCCCGCAGCTCGTCCGACTGGTTCAGCAGCTGGGCCCGGACGGACGTGAAGCGGCGGTAGTGGTCGTCGGTCACCTCGGAGGGCGTGAACACGGCGACCCGGTGGCAGTTCTGGAACGCCAGCCGGACGCCGAAGTGCCGCTGCAGGGCACCCCGGATCGCGTCGCTGGCCATCGCGCGCAGCAGCTGGCCACGGGCCTGCTCGCTGGGCGGCGGTACCTGGTTGTCGGCGAAATCGGTGCCGTCGACCTTGAGCTGGGCGACGAGGGAGCTGACCAGCTCCCAGGCGTAGGGCAGGGAGGTGCGGACGCAGTCGACGAACTCCCTCTCGTCGACCTCTCCTCTCTCGGCCTTCTCCAGCAGGGCCGGTGAGACGTCGAGCGACATGGGTTCTCCTCTCGCGGTCCACCCCGGCGCGGCCCGCCGGGGTGGTCGTGCGGTTCGGTGCGGATGGTGCCGTGCCATGCTCAAAGCCGTCTTGTGCGGGGCTCTGAGGCTCTGGAATCCGAAGCCTGAACAGTGCCGGCATACGAGTGGTGCGACGCCGTACGAGGTGAAATCCACGACACCGAGGGTGGGCGGGGCCGTGGTGGAGAGACGCAGGGGAGCTGCCTCGCGGCAGACACGGCGGTGGTCGCGGGTGGAGCGACGACCGCTCACCACAGCGTGACAGGCGATCCTCAGCCCGGCTGGAGAATCCCCCGGTTCACACCGGATTCACGGGCCGAACCGCCAGATTGGCCGGATCTCATCGGATCGTTCATCTCAGCTCCCCATCCCCGTAGGGTGGCACCGCCGCTCCGGCGGGCCGAGGTGCGGCGGGCGGGAGAGCGGGTCACCGTCCACCATGGTTCGCCGCCTCCCCGGGTTCTTCACCCGGCTGTCGCGGAATCGCATCAACTGGCCCCGGTGGGCTAGCGTGGTCGACCATGCGTCTCGTAGTTGCCCGTTGCTCCGTCGACTATGCCGGTCGGCTCTCCGCCCATCTCCCCTCCGCCACCCGGCTCATCCTGGTGAAGGCCGACGGGAGCGTCAGCATCCACGCCGACGACCGCGCCTACAAGCCGCTCAACTGGATGTCGCCGCCCTGCACGCTCAAGCAGGCGGACGGCACCTGGACGGTCACCAACAAGGCCGGCGAGAAGCTGATCATCACGCTGGAGGAGGTGCTGCACGACTCCTCCCACGAGCTCGGGGTCGACCCGGGTCTGGTCAAGGACGGCGTCGAGGCACACCTCCAGGAGCTGCTCGCCGACCGCATGGAGGTGCTCGGCACCGGCTGGTCGCTGATCCGCCGCGAGTACCCGACCGCGATCGGGCCGGTCGACATCCTCGGCCGGGACGCGGACGGCGCCACCGTCGCCGTGGAGATCAAGCGCCGTGGCGAGATCGACGGCGTCGAGCAGCTCACCCGCTACCTCGAACTCCTCAACCGCGACCCGCTGCTGGCCCCGGTCAAGGGCGTCTTCGCCGCCCAGGAGATCAAGCCGCAGGCGCGCGTCCTCGCCACCGACCGTGGCATCGGCTGCGTCGTCCTCGACTACGACGAGCTGCGCGGCATCGACGACGACAAGCTCAAGCTGTTCTAGGCCCGTCCGGCAGCGGCCAGCCCTAGGAGGCCGGCGGCGAGGAGGGCGGCTCCGTGGTCGGGGTCGGGTCCGCCGTGGGCGTCGGCGTGGGTGTCGGGGTCGGTGTCGGGGTGACCGTCGGGGTCGGCTTCGTGGTCGGCGTGTGCGTGGGTGTGGGGGTCGGCCTGGGAGCCGGGGGCTGCGAGGACTGCACCGGCGGCGTGGACGGCCCGGAGGTCGGCTCGGAGGCCGAGTCCGACGGCGTCGGGCGCCGCGTGGCGGGCCGGGTCGAGGTCGGGTCGTCGACCGTGGCGCCGTCCGTCGCACTCTCCGAGGCCGAGGCGGACGACGACGGGCCCGGCGCGGGGGCGGACGTGCCGTACGAGGGCGTGGACAGGCCGAGGCCACTGTCGCCGACGGGCTCCGCACTGCCGCCCGGCCGCACCGGGACGACGCCGCCCTGGGACGGCCCGGCGACGCTCAGACCGACGGCCGTGGCGAGCACGCCGAGGGCCAGCACGGCCCCTACGGCGGCCAGGGCGGCCTTCCGGCCCCTTACCGGCCCGGGAGTGGCCCGGTAGCGCCACGAGGCCTGCGCGATGGCCCGTATGACGGGCCGTCGGCCGGCCGGCGGCAGCTCCAGGACGGCGGGGCGGCCCGCGCGGGCACCGGCCAGCTCCAGCATCCGCCGCGCCGCCGCGACACCTCGCTCCTCCCCCTCGGCGACCCGCAGGGCGATGGCGGCCTCCAGCTCGGCGGTGGCCGCCTCGGGGTTGCGCAGGCAGAGCGCCAGGACGCCCAGCTCGTGCCGGAACCACGCCTCGTCGGCGGCCGAGCCGACCGACCGGGCGGCCGCCAGCCCGAGGCGCAGCGTCCGCTCCCAGGCCCCCCAGCGCAGCGAGAGGGCCAGCGCGGGCGCCGCCGCACGGGCCAGCCGCAGCACGGCGGCCGGGCGCCCGGCGGCCCGGTCGGCGAGCAGCGCACCGACGACGACCTCCGCCTCCGCCGCGACCTGCTCGATGCCGACCGAGGCGTGGCCGACCCACCAGGAGAGGTGCTGCGCCGCGCCGTACGCGATCTCGCCGGTCGGCCAGTGCGGGGCGAGGAGTTCGAGGACACCGGCGGTGAGGCGGTGGTGCCCGCCGTCGGAGACGGCGAGGCCGCAGTCGGCGAGCTCCTGGAGGGCGCTCTCGCCGTGGCCGACGTCGATCAGCGCGGGCAGGTGCGGGGCCGTGGGGCACTCGCCGCCGAGTGCCAGGGCGAGGCGCAGCACCGCCTGGGCGGGCTCGCTGAGGCCCTCGGCGAGGCGCCTGGCGGGGGCGGCGCTCTCGGCGACCGTGGGCAGCGGCACGGAGCGGCGCAGCTCGCCCTCCAGCACCGCCGGGTCCTCGG
Source organism: Kitasatospora sp. McL0602 (assembly GCF_052076145.1). Taxonomy (NCBI): domain Bacteria; kingdom Bacillati; phylum Actinomycetota; class Actinomycetes; order Kitasatosporales; family Streptomycetaceae; genus Kitasatospora; species Kitasatospora sp. McL0602. The sequence continues at coordinate 2,405,191 of NZ_CP197246.1, forward strand.
GCATCTCGATCTCCCGGGCGAGGCCGAAGACGCTGGTGCGGTCCTCCTGGGCGGCGACGAGGGCGTCCACCGCGATGTCGCGGTGCCGCAGCAGCGCCGCCGCCTGGACGAAGCGCAGCGGCAGCCCCTCGGACTCGAACCAGAGGTCGACCGCCCAGGCCCGCTCCGCCGGGTCGAGCTGACGGCCCGCCAGGCGGGCGGTCAGGGCGAGGCAGGCGGGGCGGGAGAGCCCGGCGACCGGGTGGTCCGTCAGCCGGGAGCCGAGCGCGAGCTGCGGGCTGTCGGGGGCGACGGCGAGCAGAAAGACGCAGCGGGGGGCGGTGGCGAGCAGTTCGTCCAGCTCGGGCCCGACGGGTTCGGTGTCGTCGATGGCGACGACGGCGGCGAGGTCGGCGAGCAGGCCGGGCAGGTCCTGCCGGTCGGGGCGCAGGCCGGGGGCGTGGTGGGTGGCGGCGAAGAGGTCCTGGAGCAGGTCGGCGGCCGTCCGCCGGTGCCCGCCCAGCCGGACGACGCCGTCCCGGGTCAGCTCTCCGGCGGCCTCGGCGACGGCGGTGAGCAGGGCGCTGCGGCCCGATCCGGCCTGCCCGACCAGCCTGACGGAGCGGCCCTCGGCGAGCAGTCCGAGCACCTGGGCGATGTCGGCCTCACGGTCCAGCAGCGCCGGGGCGCCCGACCTGTACCCGGCCGGTCCGCCGTCCGAACGGCGCGGCCGGGGCCGCCACTCGTCGGGGCAGGGCCGTGCCTCGGAGCCCTCGGGGCCGCCGACGGCGAGCAGCAGTTCGCCCACGACCGTCTCGCCGGTGCGCGGGCGAGTGCCCTCCTGCCGGAAGTCCCCGGATGGCTGTCCCATGGTCCGCTCCGCCCGTGCGTGCGCCGATTCCTGAGCGCAGACTCTCGCACACCCGGGGGAACGCCGTGCAGCAGGGGTTACCCGGCGACGAGCGGCAGGGTCGTTCCGTATGCGTCCGGCAGGCTCGCGCCGTACGCGTCGGGCAGGCTCGTCCCGTACGCGTCGGGGACGGTGCCCTCGACGGCGAGGATGCGGTGCAGGCGGGTGGCGACCAGCAGGCGCTGCAGCTGGGCGGGGACGGCCCGCAGGACGAGGCGGCGGCCGAGGCGGCCGGCCCGGCGGTGGGTGCCCATGATGACGCCGAGGCCGGTGGCGTCCCAGGACTCGAGGGCCGTGAGGTCGAGCACCAGATCGCCCTGGCCGCCGTCGACGGCGCGGTGCAGCGTGGTGCGCGCGTCGGCGGCGGTGCGCACGTCGAGGCGACCCTGGATGGCCAGACCACCGTGATCGCCGGTGATGCGCATGCTCTCCTCCTCCGCTTGCGGGTGACAGGGGCGGGCGGCCGGGGCTCCGTCCCGGGCGGGCGCGTCCGCGCCGCGCTCCGGGGGCCACACCGGGCGTCTCCCCCTACGTCTGACGGTGGACCAGCTGTGCAGGTTGCTGTTCCCCGGCAGATCTGAAGCAACTTCACTCGTCCGAGGGAATATACGCAGTCGGTCCCTGTATCTATGCTCGATTACCGCCCAAATCACCCGTCTGCGGGCAGCATCGTGAGCAAGCTCACCAGGCTGCCCGCAGCGGGCGTGGGGGTTACTTCCCGTACGGGTAGAAGCCCTGCCCGCTCTTCCGGCCGAGGTCGCCCGCGGTGACCATCCGGGCCATGATCTCGGGGGCGGCGAACTTCTCGTCCTGCGTCTCGGCGTAGATGTTGCGCGCGGCGTGCAGCAGGATGTCGACGCCGGTCAGGTCGGCGGTCTCCAGCGGGCCCATCGGGTGGCCGAAGCCGAGGCGGCAGGCGGTGTCGATGTCCTCGGCGCTTGCGACGCCGGTCTCGTAGAGCTTGGCGGCCTCGACGACCAGCGCGGTGATCAGGCGGGTGGTGACGAAGCCCGCGACGTCACGGTTGACGACCACGACCTCCTTGCCGACGCCCTCGGCGTACGCGCGGACGGTGGCCAGCGTCGCGTCGCTGGTCTTGTAGCCGCGCACCAGCTCGACCAGCTTCATCAGCGGGACGGGCGAGAAGAAGTGCACGCCGACGACGGACTCGGGCCGCGAAGTGGCGGCGGCGATCCGGGTGATCGGGATGGCGGAGGTGTTGGAGGCGAGCACCGCGCCGTCCTTGGCCAGCTTGTCGAGCTCGCGGAAGACGCTCTCCTTGACCTCCAGCTGCTCGAAGACCGCCTCGACCACGATGTCGGCCTCGGCGACGGCGCCCAGGTCGGTGGTGGTGGTGATCCGGCCGAGCGCAGCCTCGGCGTCCTCGGCCGTCAGCCTGCCCTTCGAGACGAACTTCTCGTACGACGCCCGGATGCCGTCCAGACCGCGCTGGAGCGCGGCGTCGGTGACGTCGCGCAGGATCACCGGGTGACCGGCCTGCGCCGAGACCTGGGCGATGCCTGCGCCCATCAGGCCCGCGCCGATCACGGCGATCCGCTGGGTGTTCGAGTTGCTCATGGCCTTGTCTCCCGTAGCCGTCCTGAAGGCGGCTCAGGGCAGGGATCACCCCCCGGAGCCGCGCCGCTCACGCGCCGGACTCTAACGCCCAGCAGCGCTCCGTGGTGTGATTGTGCGGTGTGATCTGCGCCCGGCCCTGCCTAGGCGCAGCCAGCTCACTCGTGTGCGACCAGCCCCAGGTCCTGGGCGAGGATCGCGGCCTGGACGCGGCTGCGCAGCTCCAGCTTCGCCAGGATGCGGCTCACGTGGGTCTTCGTGGTGGTCTCCGCCATCTCCAGCCGGTCGGCGATCTGACCGTTGCTGAGGCCGGCGCCCAGGCAGGCGAGGACTTCGCGCTCACGGGGCGTCAGGGCGTCGGCCGCCGCGCGTGCCTTGGGCTGGTCCGGGCGCTCGGGGCGGGCGAAGGTGTTGATCAGGCGCCGGGTGACGGACGGGGCGAGCATGCCCTCGCCCCGGGCGACGGTGCGGATGCCCTCGATCAGGGCGTCCGCCTCCAGGTCCTTGAGCAGGAAGCCCGCCGCACCGGCCCGGAGTGCGCCGTAGACGTACTCGTCGTGGTCGAAGGTGGTGAGCATCAGCACCTGCGAGGTGCCCTCGGCGACGATCTGCCGGGCCGCCGACACCCCGTCCATCCGGGGCATCTGAACGTCCATCAGCACCACGTCCGGCTGCAGCTCGGCCGCCAGCCGGACGGCCTGCTCGCCGTCCCCGGCCTCGCCGACCACGTCGAGCCCCGGCTCGGACCGCAGGATCATCACCAGCGCGGCCCGCACCGCCGCCTGGTCCTCCGCCACCAGCACCCTGACCGTCGTCATGCCCGTTCCCCCTCCCGTGCGAAGCTCATCGGCTTCGGCCCTGTCTCCTTCGGCTCGCGCGGCAGCTCCGCGCGCACCCGCCACCACTCGCCGTCCGCGCCCGCCTCGAAGCGGCCGCCGAGCAGCTCCGCCCGCTCCCCCATGCCGACCAGCCCGGCCCGCGCACCGGGCAGCCCGGTGCTGCCGCAGTCGCGGCGGGGGTTGTCCACCGCGATCTCCACCCGCTCCGGGTGGTACGTCACCCTCAGCCGGCAGAGCCCGGGGGCGGCGTGCTTGAGCGCGTTGGTCAGCGACTCCTGCACGATCCGGTACGCCGCCAGCTCGACCGGCGCGGGCAGGTCGCCGCGCTCCCCCTCCTCGGCCGCCTCGAAGCTAAGCCCGACCTCCTCGCCCGCCGCCGTCGCCTGGGCGAGCAGGGCGTCGAGCGCGTCCAGCCCGGGGGCCTCGTACGAGCTCTCGTCCCGGGCCCGGAGCAGGCCGATCATGCGGCGCATCTCGGCCAGCCCCTGCACGCTGTTCTCCCGGATCACCGCCATCGCCGCGAGCAGTGGGTCCGCCGGGTCGCGCTCCTGACGGCGGGCCAGCGACTGCGCGCCGGTGGCGTGGATGGCGATCGCGGAGAGGTGGTTGGCGACCACGTCGTGCAGTTCGCGGGCCATCCGCGCCCGCTCGGCGACGACCGCCTCGCGGCGGTCGAGCTCGGCCAGCAGCGCCGTCTGCTCGGCCCGCAGCCGCTCGGTGTCGGCCCGCTCGCGGTGCTCGCGCAGCAGGTCGGCCGTCCAGACCGGCGCGATGAAGACCAGCGCGGCGAAGCCGGCCACCAGCAGCGCCTGCGCGACGCTGGCGTACATCAGCGTGAGGGTGCTGAGCACCAGCGTGGTGGCGCCGCCGGTGAGGTGCAGCACCGTGGACATCCGCCGGGGGCCGTAGAGCACCCCGGCGTAGAGCAGGTCGGTGTACATCACCATGGTGGCGAGATTCGACCCGACGAACAGGTTCGCCGCGAAGAGCAGCCCGCCGACCGTCACCGTCCAGATGGTGCGGGTGCGCCGGAGCAGCTCCAGCCCGGCCACCCCGACCAGCGGCAGCACCTCCAGCCAGACCGGGGCGCTGCCCTTGGTGTAGGCCCCGAACGCGGTCAGCAGCAGCCCGGCGCCCAGCCCGGCCAGGGCGATGGTGCGGTCCTCCTGGCGCGGGCCGAGCCTGATCTTCTGCACCTGCGCCCCCCCTGGGTCCGTCTCAGTGCGCGTACGTGCGGTGTCTGCGCTCGGTCATCTTCTCAGCCACCACGCCGAGCACCGCGACCAGCGTCGCCCCCCAGACCACGCTGAAGATGATCCAGGCGAGCAGTGGCATCCCCTGGGAGGCGATCACGTACAGCCCGATCGAGGTGGCCAACAGCGTCACCAGGACGGGACGCGAGACGTTGAGCAGCCCGGTCATCAGGCCGCGCAGGCTCGGGCCGGGAGGGTTCGGGCCGGACGGGTTCGGACCGGAAGGGTTCTGTCGGAGCTCCACCGCGATCGCCTCCATCAGCTGCGGGGGTCGGTGCCTTCCATTCTCCGACCGGTCAGCGGTTCTCGCCCGGCACCCAGAGCACGTCGCCGCGCTCCTTGTTGGCGGCCCGCGCCAGGATGAAGAGCAGGTCCGACAGCCGGTTGAGGTACTTCGCGGTCAGCGGGTTGACGCTGTCGCCGTGCACCTCGATCGCCGCCCAGGTCGCCCGCTCGGCCCGCCGCACCACGGTGCACGCCAGGTGCAGGTACGCGGCGCCCGCCGTGCCGCCGGGGAGGATGAAGCTGCGCAGCTTCTCCAACTGCTCCAGGTAGTGGTCGCAGTCGCCCTCCAGCCGGTCGATGTACCCCTGGAGCACCCGCAGCGGCGGGTACTTCGGGTCCTCGACCACCGGCGTGGCCAGGTCGGCGCCCACGTCGAAGAGGTCGTTCTGAATCCGCGTCAGGACGGCGGAGACGTCCTCGGGCAGCGCCCCGGCGGCGATCGCGACGCCGATCGCCGCGTTCGCCTCGTTGGTGTCGGCGTAGGCGATCAGCCGCGGGTCCGTCTTGGTGGTGCGGCTCATGTCACCGAGCGCAGTGGTGCCGTCGTCGCCGGTACGGGTGTAGATGCGCGTGAGGTTGACCATGAGCGGCAGCCTAGCCGTGCTCAGCTGAAGTGGACCAGGCCCAGCAGGTTCCCCGCGCAGTCCTTGAACCAGGCGGCCGACCGACCGTCCATCTCGGCGACGGCGTCCTCCGTCCGCAGCCCCGGCAGGTCGTACTCCTCGAAGACCACCCCGCGCTCGCGCAGCGCGGTGACCTCGGCCCGGACGTCCGGGACCATGAACCCCATCTGGGTGTGCCCGCCGCGGTCCGGGTTGGGCGTCGGGAACAGGGCGAACCGCGTCCCCTCGGCGATCTCGTAGATCGCCGCGTCGGGGTGCAGCTCGACGGGCTCCAGCCCCAGCTTCTCCCGGTACCACTCACCTGCCACCGCCAGGTCGGCGACGGGCAGCGTGGTCTGTGCTCTGGCCTGCGACAGCATGGCACGGTCTCCTCCGACGAAGGGCCCCTGCCATCCAGTCTGCGCTCAGGCGACGTTGACGCGCTGCCCGGGAGGCGCTGCCTCCAGCCAGGCGAGGAAGCCGGTGAGGGCGTCGTCGCTCATGGCGAGCTCCAGCGGGACTCCGTTGTGGAGGCAGCGCAGCACGACCGAGCCGGAGAGCAGCGCGAGCTCCTCCTGCCCCTCGGGGTAGCGGCGGCCCAGCACCTCGATCTCCCGGCGCGGGAGGACCCGGCGCGGGCGGGGGGCGTACGAGAAGACCCGGAACCACTCGATCGAGTCACCGCTGTAGCGGCCGATACCAAAAACCCACCCCTTGCCGTCGGTCACCGGGACCGGGGCGGAGGTGGGTCTGCCGTTCTCGTCGAGATCTGGCTGCGTGGAGGCGTCGGCCGGCATTTTGAGCCGGTAGCTGCAGTCGAACGTGCCGCCGACGCGCTGGATCACCCGCCGGCGTACCGCGAAGGCCACCAGCCCCAACACGCCGAGTGCCACGACCGCGGCACACACCACAAGGGCGAGGACCATGCTCACCGACCTCCTCGCTGACCTGCGTCCCCGTATCGGTCGTATCGAACGACCGCGCTGTCCTACCAACTGATACGACAGTCCCGGGGTCACGCTCTCGCGCCCCGGGACCGTCGGTCGTTCTGTGCTCAGGCGGCCTTGCGGCGCCCGGCCGCGACGAGGCGGACCTCGGCGCGACGCTCGGCGTGCGCGTCGAGCTCGCTCTTCGCGGTCTCGAGTGCGCGCTCTGCACGGGCGACGTCGATCTCGTCCGCCAGCTCGGCGATCTCCGCGAGCAGAGACAGCTTGTTGTCGGCGAAGGAGATGAAGCCACCGTGCACGGCGGCGATCACGGTGCCGCCGTCGGTGGTGCGGATGGTGACCGGGCCGGACTCCAGCACGCTCAGCACCGGGGTGTGACCGGGCATGATGCCGGTGTCACCGGAGGCCGTACGGGCGACAACGATGGTGGCCGCACCGGACCACACCTTGCGGTCGGCTGCGACCAGCTCGACGTGCAGCTCAGCCAACGTGGGCTCCTAGGCTCTTGCAACCACCGGATGACTCGGCAGTTGCGGTAAGAATAACGGGCCCGCGCCCCTGGGATGAAACCAAGGACACGGAGATGACCGGGATCACAGCCGACTGCGCCGTGAGGGGTGGCCCCCAGGGACGGGGTCCACCCCTCACGGACACAGACGTTGACTACCGGTCTGGTTACTTCTTGGCCAGCTCGGCGGCGTTCTTCTCGAGGTCCTCGATGCCACCGCACATGAAGAAGGCCTGCTCCGGGACGGCGTCGTACTTGCCGTCGGCGATCGCGTTGAAGGCCTCGATCGTCTCGGACAGCGGCACGGTCGAGCCCTCGACACCGGTGAACTGCTTCGCCACGTAGGTGTTCTGCGAGAGGAAGCGCTCGATCCGACGGGCACGGTGGACCGTGACCTTGTCGTCCTCGGACAGCTCGTCGATGCCGAGGATCGCGATGATGTCCTGGAGGTCCTTGTACTTCTGCAGGATGCCCTTGACGCGGATGGCCGTGTCGTAGTGGTCCTGCGCGATGTAACGCGGGTCCAGGATGCGGGACGTGGAGTCCAGCGGGTCGACGGCCGGGTAGATGCCCTTCTCGGAGATCGGACGGGAGAGAACCGTCGTCGCGTCGAGGTGGGCGAACGTGGTGGCCGGGGCCGGGTCGGTCAGGTCGTCCGCGGGGACGTAGATCGCCTGCATCGAGGTGATCGAGTGACCGCGGGTCGAGGTGATGCGCTCCTGGAGGAGGCCCATCTCGTCGGCCAGGTTCGGCTGGTAACCCACCGCGGAGGGCATCCGGCCGAGCAGGGTCGACACCTCGGAACCGGCCTGGGTGAACCGGAAGATGTTGTCGATGAAGAGCAGAACGTCCTGCTGCTCGACGTCACGGAAGTACTCCGCCATCGTCAGAGCGGACAGGGCGACGCGCAGGCGGGTGCCCGGCGGCTCGTCCATCTGGCCGAAGACCAGCGCGGTCTTGTCCAGAACGCCCGAGTCGACCATCTCGTGGATGAGGTCGTTGCCCTCACGGGTGCGCTCGCCGACACCGGCGAAGACCGACACACCACCGAAGTTCTCGGCGACGCGGTAGATCATCTCCTGGATGAGGACGGTCTTACCGACACCGGCACCACCGAACAGACCGATCTTTCCACCGGTCACGTACGGGGTGAGCAGGTCGATGACCTTGATGCCGGTCTCGAACATCTCGGTCTTCGACTCAAGGTCCTTGAACTCAGGAGCCTTGCGGTGGATCGGCCAGCGGACCTCGACCTGGGACTCGAACTCGTCCTTGTCGACGTTCAGCACCTCACCGAGGGCGTTGAAGACCTTGCCCTTGGTGATCTGGCCGACCGGGACCTCGATGGCCTTGCCGGTGTCGCGCACCGGGGTGCCACGGACGACGCCGTCGGTCTGCTGCATCGAGATGCCGCGGATCAGACCGTCGCCGAGGTGCTGGGCGACCTCGAGGGTGAGGGTCTTCGCGCCGGAGCCGTCGGTCGACTCGACCTCGAGCTTCAGGGCGTTGTACATGTGCGGGATCGCGTCGACGGGGAACTCCACGTCGACGACCGGGCCGATGACCCGCGCGACGCGGCCCGTCGCCGTGGTCGGCTCAACAGTGGTGGTCATGTCTTATTCACTCCCCGCGTTAGCGTCGGCGAGGGCATTGGCTCCGCCGATGATCTCGCTGATTTCCTGGGTGATCTCGGCCTGTCGGGCCGAGTTGGCGAGCCGCGTGAGCGACTTGATGAGCTCTCCCGCGTTGTCGGTCGCGGACTTCATCGCGCGCCGGCGGGCGGCGTGCTCCGAAGCGGCCGACTGCAGCAGCGCGTTGTAGATCCGGCTCTCGACGTACCGCGGCAGGAGCGCGTCCAGGACGCCCTCCGCCGACGGCTCGAAGTCGTACAGCGGGAAGATCTCGTTCTTGGCGGGCGCGCCGTCGGATCGCTGGACCTCGTCCAGCTTCAGCGGCAGCAGCCGGGCGTCGACAGCGGTCTGGGTCAGCATCGAGTCGAACCTGGTGGAGACCAGGTGCAGCTCGTCGACCCCGCCGGTCTCCGCCGTGAACGCCTCGATGAGGTCGCTCGCGACGGCCTTGGCGTCACCGTACGTCGGCTTGTCGGAGAAGCCCGTCCACGACTCCGCCACCAGCTGGTTGCGGAAGTTGTAGTACGAGACGCCCTTACGACCGACGATGTACGTCACCACGTCCTTGCCCTCGGCCCGCAGTCGCGCGTTGAGCGCGGCCGCCTGCTTGATGGCGTTGGTCGAGTAGCCGCCCGCCAGACCGCGGTCCGCCGTGATCAGCAGGACCGCAGCCGTCTTGGCCTGCGGGTTCTCGGTGGTGAGCGGGTGCTTGGCGTTGGACCGGGTGGCCACCGCCGTCACCGCCCGGGTGAGCTCGTCGGCGTACGGAGTGGAGGCGGCCACCGCGCGCTGCGCCTTGACGATGCGCGACGCGGAGATCATCTCCATCGCCTTGGTGATCTTCTTCGTCGCGGTGACAGAGCGGATCCGGCGCTTGTAGACCCGAAGCTGTGCTCCCATGGGTCGTTACGTCCTTTCCCTCGCTACCGGACTCAGGCCTGCTCGCCGAGCAGCTTGCCGTCGGCGGTGGTGAAGCCCAGCTTGAAGGACTTGATCGCCTCGGTCAGCGCGTCGATCGTGCCGTCCTCGAGCTTCGAGGTCTCGACGATCGCGGCCAGCAGGTTCTTGTGCTCGATCCGCAGGTGGTCCAGGAACTCGCGCTCGAAGCGACGGATGTCCGCGACCGGGACGTCGTCCAGCTTGCCGGTGGTGCCGGCCCAGATGGAGACGACCTGCTCCTCGACGGGGAACGGCTGGTACTGACCCTGCTTCAGCAGCTCGACCATGCGCGCACCGCGCTCCAGCTGGGCCTTCGAGGCCGCGTCCAGGTCGGAACCGAAAGCGGCGAACGCCTCCAGCTCACGGTACTGGGCGAGGTCCAGGCGCAGACGGCCGGCGACCGACTTCATCGCCTTGATCTGGGCCGAGCCACCGACGCGGGAGACCGAGATACCGACGTTCACGGCCGGGCGGATGCCGGCGTTGAACAGGTCGGACTCCAGGAAGCACTGGCCGTCGGTGATGGAGATGACGTTGGTCGGGATGTACGCCGAGACGTCGTTCGCCTTGGTCTCGATGATCGGCAGACCGGTCATCGAGCCCGCGCCCAGCTCGTCGGAGAGCTTCGCGCAGCGCTCCAGCAGGCGGGAGTGCAGGTAGAAGACGTCGCCCGGGTAGGCCTCGCGGCCCGGCGGACGGCGCAGCAGCAGCGACACGGAGCGGTACGCCTCGGCCTGCTTCGACAGGTCGTCGAAGATGATGAGGACGTGCTTGCCGTCGTACATCCACTCCTGGCCGATGGCCGAACCGGTGTACGGGGCGAGGTACTTGAAGCCGGCCGGGTCGGAGGCGGGAGCAGCCACGATGGTGGTGTACTCCAGCGCGCCGGCCTCCTCCAGCGCGCCACGGACGGACGCGATGGTGGAGCCCTTCTGACCCACGGCGACGTAGATGCAGCGGACCTGCTTCTTCGGGTCGCCCGAGCGCCAGTTGTCACGCTGGTTGATGATCGTGTCGATCGCCACCGCGGTCTTGCCGGTCTGGCGGTCGCCGATGATCAGCTGACGCTGGCCGCGGCCGATCGGGGTCATCGCGTCGATGGCCTTGATACCGGTCTGCATCGGCTCGTGGACCGACTTGCGGACCATGACGCCCGGGGCCTGCAGCTCCAGGGCACGACGGCCGGAGGAGGCGATCTCACCCAGACCGTCGATCGGGTTGCCCAGCGGGTCCACGACGCGGCCGAGGTAGCCCTCGCCGACCGGGACGGAGAGGACCTCGCCGGTGCGGTGCACCGTCTGACCCTCCTCGATACCGCTGAACTCGCCGAGGATGACGACACCGATCTCGCGGGTGTCGAGGTTCAGCGCGAGGCCGAGGGTACCGTCCTCGAACTTCAGCAGCTCGTTGGCCATGACCGAGGGAAGGCCCTCGACCTTGGCAATACCGTCCATGGCCTCGGTGACCGTACCGACCTCTTCACGCGAGGCGGCGTCCGGCTGGTACGACTGGACAAAGTCGGCCAGCGCGTCCCGGATCTCCTCCGGACGGATCGTAAGCTCCGCCATCAGGCTTCCCTGCTCTCCTAGTTTGCGATCCTCGGCCCGCCATTGAGGGCCGCAAGTATTCGACTCTCGGCCGGGTCGTTCCCGAACCGGCCGTACGATTTGCCGGCTCCTGCGTGGAGCCGGGTCCCGACCGAGGGTCGGATGTTGCTGATGTCAGCCTTCGAGGGCCTGACGAGCGCCTTCCAGGCGGCTCGACACGGTGCCGTCGATGATCTCGTCACCGATCTGCACCCGGACGCCGCCACGGACCTGAGGGTCGATGTCGATGTTCAGGTGCACCTGGCGGCCGTAGAGCCGGCCCAGAGCGCCGCTCAGGCGCTCCTTCTGGCTGTCGGACAGCGGAACAGCGGTGGTGACGCGAGCCACCACGCGGTCCCGCCGGGCGGCGGCGAGCTTGGAGTAGGACTCCAGGCCCTGCTCCAGGCTACGGCCACGCGGGTTGGTGACCAGGGCGGTGACCAGGCGGCCGGTGGCCGCGTTGGCGCGGCCGCCGAGCAGCTTGGCGATCAGCGCGGCCTTGTCGGCCTTGCCCGCCTTCGGCTCCGTGAGGGCGCTGCGCAGCTCGTGCGAGCCGCTGACGATCCGGCCGAAGCGGAACAGCTCGTCCTCGACGTCGTCCAGCGTCCCGGCCTTCTCGGCCGCGATGATCTCGGCGTACGCCGAGAGCTCCTCGACCGTGTCGACCAGGTCACGGCCACCCGACCAGCGGGAGCGGACCAGGCCGGAGACCAGGTCGACCGTTTCGCCGGAGACCTGACCGGCGAGCAGCGAGCCGACCAGCTGGGCCTTGTCCTGGCCGGACCGCGAGGGGTCGGTCAGGACGCGGCGCAGCGAGACCTCGCGGTCCAGCAGGGCGGTGACGGCGGTGAGCTCCTCGGCCAGCTTGACGACGTCCACCGAGGTGTCGTCGGTCAGGCTGTCGAGGTTCTGCCGGCCGGCGGCCAGAGCCTCACGGCTGGCGCCGATCACTTGGCAACCGCCGTGGACGCGGCGGCCTTGGCCTCCAGGTCCTCCAGGAAGCGGTCGATCACGCCGCTCTGCCGGGCGGAGTCCTCGAGGGACTCGCCCACGATGCGGGACGCAAGCTGCGAAGCGAGCGAACCCACGTCCTGGCGCAGGGCGGCAGTCGCCTGCTTCTTGTCGGCCTCGATCTGGGCGTGACCGGCAGCGACGATGGCCTCGCGCTGACGCTGGCCTTCCTCGCGCATCTCACCGATCAGGGCAGCACCCTGCTCACGGGCGTGCTCGGTGATCCGAGCGGCCTCGTGGCGGGCCTCGGCCAGCTCGGCGCGGTACTGCTCAAGCAGGGCCTGGGCCTCAGCCTGAGCGGTCTCCGCACGCTCCATGCCGCCCTCGATGGCGTCGCGGCGCTCCGACAGCACCTTCTCGATGCTGGGCAGGAGCTTCTTGCCGAGAAGGCCGAAGACGATGAAGAAGCAGAGCAGGCCGATGATGATCTCGGGCCATGCAGGGAGAAGAGGGTTCATCTTCTCCTCCGCCGCAAGAGCGACCGGGTTCATATCAGAACCTTTCGTCGAAAAGGGCTATCGGTGTGCCGAGAAATTACTTGCCGGCGCCGAAGACGAACGGCATGACGATGCCGATGAGGGCGAGCGCCTCGGTCAGCGCGAAGCCGATGAACATGTTGGAGCGGATGAGACCGGCAGCCTCGGGCTGGCGGGCCATGGCCTGCACACCGTTACCGAAGATGAGACCGACGCCGATGCCAGGGCCGATCGCGGCGAGGCCGTAACCGATGGAGGCGACGGAACCGTAGACCTCAGCGAGCTGCGACATTTCATGTCCTTTGCGGGGTGGTGAGCCGGTGGTGGTTGGCCACCGGGCGTTCGTGGGGAGGTGTGCAGCCGAGCGGCCGCAGGGCTCAGTGCGCCTCTTCGAGGGCACCGGCGATGTAGCTGCTGGCCAGCATCACGAAGATGTAGGCCTGCAGGAACTGGACCAGCAGCTCGAAGGCGGTCAGCGCAGCGGCCACCACGAAGGAGACCGAGCCGTAGAGCGCGCCGAGAGACGGGCTGAGCAGGTACCAGGAGGCAATGGAGAACATCACGATCAGCAGGTGGCCGGCGAACATGTTCGCGAAGGCTCGGACCGCGAGCGTGAACGGGCGCACGAAGATGTTCGAGAAGAACTCGATCGGCACCAGGATGAACATGACCCAGCCGGGGATGCCCGACGGCCAGCAGAGGTTCTTCAGCCCGCCGACGAAGCCGTGCTTCTTGAACGTCAGCGTCATGTAGGTGATCCACACGACCAGCGCGAGCCCGGCCGGGAACGCGATCCGCGACATCACCGGGAACTGGGCGAACGGGATGATGGACATGATGTTCATGATCCACACGAAGAAGAACATCGAGACCAGCATCGGGACGTACTTCTCGCCCTTTTTGCCGATCGTCTCCAGCACGATGCTGCGCTTGACGAAGTCGTAGCCGATCTCGCCGACGAGCTGGAGCTTGCCGGGGAGCAGCTTCGGCTTGGCGAAGGCCGCCCAGAAGAAGCCCACGACCAGCAGGGCGCAGATGATCGACAGCAGCATCGGCTTGGTGAAGTCGACGCTACCGACCGTGAAGATCGGCTTGAAGTCGAACTCGTTCAGGCCAGGGGCCGGGAAGCCGCAGCCGGAGTTCAGGTGGCACCCGGCCTCGGCGAGCTGCACGTTTACGTCAGCACCCACCACAGACTCCTTCGTCATGACGCATGGTTACGGCAACCTCGGTGTGTCGGCGTGGCCTGCGGCCACGGTGCGGCACTGGAACTTGTTGGGATTCTCGCTGACCCGGCGCGGCTTCACTGACGGCCGCGGGATCTTCGAAGACTGCACGAGCTCGGGGGGCGATCCGTCCGACTGGCGGAGGGACCTGGCCACTTCCCGTACTTCGTTGTTGCGACGGACGATAGCAGCCCGTCAGGACCGTATAAACACCGGCCCCCTCGCGCGAGGGACAGCCACCAGGCGTCACGGTTGACGCCCCGGCTTCGAGTCCTTCTCGTCCGAGGAGTCGGGTTGCACGTAGTAGATCTTGGCCTTCATGCCCATCCGCACCTGGAAGCCGGTCCAGATCAACGCGCAGCCGAGCACGGTGAAACCGAAGGTCTTGGTGTCGAAGAGCGTCGTGTGTTTGAAGAGCGCCAGCACGACCGCGATCAGCAGGATCTGCGTGGTGTACACGAGCAGGCCCGCGGCCATCATCATCTGCGGGTTGTTCCTGGTCAGCCGGTCGAGGGCGACCTGGCCGAAGGAGAAGAACGCGAGCACCACCAGGGCGGCGAACGCCGCGCCGATCGACCCCTTGGCCCCCACCACTGCTCCAGAGATCGCAATGGCGGTAACTCCGGCGACCGCAGTGGGGATTGCGGCGCCTCGGAGGGGAATCCGGGCGTCGTGGGACGGCATGTCGGCAACTCCGGCGGCATGTCGATGAAACGGGGGGACGGCACAGGTGCGCGGTGATGACACCGCACCGAGAACCTCTGCCACGGGCGGCCGCCTGCTGGCGAGCCCGTCGATGGAGACCGACCAGGGACGGAAGTCCTTCACCTGTCAGGTCTTTCGGCGTGTTCTCGGTACTCGTGAACGGTATCACAAACTATTTGATTAGAGCTTTACCATCCAGGTGTGGTACCTGTCACACCGATGGCCCAAGAGTGCAGCCTTACCGGCGTGGCGAGTTGACGACCGGTCAGCTCGCGTTCTCCCGGTGGCCGACCGCCGAGGCCCCGGTGCCGAAGCGGCCGAGCAGCTCCTTGTCCTCGGCCGACAGCTCGGCCATCGCCGGGGTCTCTGCCGGGATTTCCGCCGGGGTCTCCGCCGAGGCCGCCGCCAGGGCTTCCGCCTCGGCGGGCGTGCCCGCCTTGCGGTAGCGCGGCGGGACGAACGCCTGCACGGCGCGCGGCGCGTGCGGGCGGAAGCGCGGCATCAGCAGCACGACGATCCCGACCAGGCAGAGCCCGACGAAGGCCAGCACCACGGCCCGCGCGGTGTTGGTGATCGAGACGGCCACGGCGCCGAACGCGATCAGCGCGGCCCAGAAGTACATGATCAGCACAGCCCGGCTGTGCGAGTGGCCGACCTCCAGCAGGCGGTGGTGCAGGTGCTGCTTGTCGGCCGCGAACGGCGACTTGCCCGCCCAGGTGCGCCGGACGACGGCGAGCAGCAGGTCGGCCAGCGGCAGCGCGATCACCGTCAGCGGCAGCAGCAGCGGGATGTAGATCGGCACCAGGACGTGGATCGCGGTGGTCTGCGAGCCGCCGGTCTGCGCGGTGATGAGGTCGGGGTCGACCCGGCCGGTGATCGAGATCGCCGAGACGGCGAGCATCAGCCCGAGCATCATCGAGCCGGAGTCGCCCATGAAGATCCGCGCCGGGTGCAGGTTGTGCGGCAGGAATCCCAGGCACATGCCGATCAGCAGGGCACTGAACAGCACGGCGGGCGCCGCGTCGCTGATGCCGTAGCCGTACCAGAGCCGGTAGGAGTAGAGGAAGAACGCGCCCGCCGCGATGCAGACCATGCCGGCGGCCAGGCCGTCCAGGCCGTCGATGAAGTTCACCGCGTTGACCATGACGACGACCAGCGTGACGGAGATGATCATCCCCTGGGTCGGCGTGACGGTGACGTTCTCGAAGCCGGGCACCGGGATGGTGATCACCGTGACGCCCTGCCAGACCATCACACCGGCGGCGATCATCTGACCGCCGAGCTTCACCAGCGCGTCGACGCCCCACTTGTCGTCCAGCACGCCCAGCACCCACATGATGCCGGCCCCGGAGAGCAGCGCCTTGACGTCCGCGCTCTGGATGAACAGCCGCCCGAGGTGGGTGAGTTGGGAGGCGACCAGCAGCCCGGCGCAGAGCCCGCCGAACATCGCGATCCCGCCGAGGCGGGGGGTCGGCTCACGGTGCACGTCGCGCGCCCGGACGGGCGGCATCGCGCCCGCCGCGATGGCGAACTTCCGGACCGGTCCGGTGAGCAGGTAGGTCACAGCCGCCGTGGTGAAGAGCACCAGCAGGTATTCACGCACGGCTGGCCTCCTGTGTCACGGTCCGACGGGTGAGTACGGAGGGTACTCCCGTGTCTGTCCGGGGTTCGAGGTGCGTCGCCACGCTGCACACCTTATTGAGTTGGACGCGTCCTCCGCGCACCGCGGTTCACCCTGCGGCCACCCGATCCGCCCGCCGGGATCGGCGAAGGGGTCGGCGAAGGGTCAGCGACGCCCCGCGAAGGCCTGCGCCAGGGCTCGCACCCGGCCGCCGATCAGGCCCGCGTCACCACCGCTGAGCAGCGACTTCAGCAGTTCGCCGAGCTCCGCGAACTGCTCCTGCCCCATCCCCTGGGCGGCGAGCGCCCCGGTGCCGAGCCGGATCCCCGAGCATTCGGTCGCGGGGGCCGGGTCGTACGGGAGTGCGCATTTTCCGAGCATCAGCCCGGCGGACGCGCAGCGCCGCTCGGCTTCGAGACCGGTGAGACCGAGCGGGCTGACGTCGGCGGTGACGAGGTGGGTGTCGGTGCCGCCGGTCAGCGGCCGGGCCCCGGCCTCGCCGAGCGCGGCCGCCAGGGAGCGCGCACCCTCGACCGCACGCCGGACGTACGCGCCGAACTCCGGCGTACCCGCTTCGGCGAACGCGACCGCCTTCCCCGCGACCTCGTTCATCGCCGCCCCGCCCTGCGAGAACGGGAACACCGCGCGGTCCATCCGGTCCGCCAGCTCCGCCGTGCAGAGCAGCAGCCCGCCGCGCGGCCCGCGCAGCAGCTTGTGGGTGGCGGCGACGGTGACGTCCGCGTACGGCACCGGCGAGACCGCCTGTCCGGCCGCGACGAGCCCGGTGATCTGCGCCGCCGAGGCGATCAGGTAGGCGTCCACCTCGTCGGCGATCCGGCGGAAGCCCTCCCAGTCGATCTGCCGCGGGTAGGAGATGCCGCCCGCGATGATCGCCTTCGGCCGGTGCAGCTTCGCCAGCTCGTGCACCTGGTCGAGATCGATCAGCCCGTCCTTCTCGTGCACCCCGTACCCGATGAAGTCGAACCACCGCCCGGAGAAGTTCGCCCGCGACCCGCAGCTGAGGTGTCCGCCGTGCTCCAGCGACATCGCGAGCACCCCGTCACCGGGCTTCAGCAGCGCCGCGTACGTCGCCAGCATCGCCGAAGTCGCCGACCGGGGCTGGACGTTGGCGTGGTCGGCGGCGAACAGCTGCTTCGCCCGGTCGACGGCCAGCAGCTCCGCCGCATCCGCCAGCGCGCAGCCGGTGTGGTGCCGACGGCCCGGGTACCCCTCCGCGTACTTGTCGACCAGCGGCCCCGCGAGGGCGGCCAGCACCGCCGGGCTGGTCAGGTTCTCCCCCGCCAGCAGCTGGAGGCTCTCGGCCCGCCGGACGGCCTCCCCCGCCAGCAGGTCCGCCACCTGCGGGTCGGCGCGCAACAGCGCCTCCGGGGCCTCCCACCCGGCCTGGACGGCTTCCACAGCGGCATCGGTGACGGTCATGGCGAGACTCCCGGGCAGCAACGGGCAGGATCACCTCCAGCGTATGACCGCCGTCACGCCGAAGCCTCTCCGTGATACGCCGTCAGGGACTCGGGCGTGGCTCAGTGTCCCGGTATTCCCGTCAGGGCCGTCACCACGGGGTCGAGGGCGTCGAATATCTCCTCGCCGCAGTTGCGGAACATCCCGATCGGCGCGCCGTACGGGTCGTCGA
This sequence comes from Kitasatospora sp. McL0602, assembly GCF_052076145.1. Taxonomy (NCBI): domain Bacteria; kingdom Bacillati; phylum Actinomycetota; class Actinomycetes; order Kitasatosporales; family Streptomycetaceae; genus Kitasatospora; species Kitasatospora sp. McL0602. Next base: position 2,422,935 of record NZ_CP197246.1, read on the forward strand.
CCTCGTCGGACTCCGGGGAGGAGGCGAGCAGCCAGCCGCGCAGGGCGGCCGCGGCGCGGACCAGCGCGCGGGCCCGCTCGGTGACGTGGGCGCCGCCGCGCGGGTCGGGGAGGGTGCTCGGGTCGATCCGGCGGACGAGGCGGGTGAACTCCTTGAGCGTGAAGGTCCGCAGGCCGGCCGCGTGGCCCATCGAGATGACCTGCGCCCGGTGGTCGAGCGTCGCGGTCAGCACCAGGTCGGCGCCGACCACGTGCTCGTCCAGCAGCTCCCGGCCGACGAAACCGGCGCTGTCGACGCCGTACTCGCCGAGCACGGTGGCGGCGTGCGCCTCCATCGGCGCGCCCTCGTGGCCCCAGGTGCCGGCGCTCTCCACCACGATCCGCCCGGCCTGCGTACCGGTCAGGCGGGCCTGCAGCTCATGCCTGGTCAGCCGCTCGGCGATCGGCGAGCGGCAGACGTTGCCGGTGCAGACGAAGAGGATCCGGAAGCTGTCGACGGGCCGGGGCGTCACGGCGATGTACCGGGGTATGCCGGGGAGCGGGCCGGAGCCCACCCCGTGCAACGAGGCCGCTGTCAACTGCCGGCCTCCAGGTCCGGGACGACCTCCCTCAGCTGCTCGACGCTGACCGCGCCGGCCCGCAGCAGGACCGGGATCTTGCCGGTGACGTCGACGATGCTGGACGCCTGCGAGAAGTTCGCGACCCCGCCGTCGAGGTACACCGAGACCGACTCGCCGAGCTGCTCGAAGGCGTCGTCACAGGTGGCGGGCGAGGGCCCGCCGGTCTTGTTGGCGCTGGAGACGGCGAGCGGGCCGGTGGTGTTCAGCAGCTCGATCGCGACGGGGTGCAGCGGCATCCGGACGGCGACGGTGCCCCTGGTCTCGCCCAAGTCCCAGCGCAGCGAGGGCTGGTGCTTGGCGACGAGGGTCAGCCCGCCGGGCCAGAACGCGTCGACGAGCTCCCAGGCCTGCTCGGAGAAGTCGGTGACCAGCCCGTGCAGCGTGGTCGGCGAGCCGACCAGCACCGGCGAGGGCATGTTCCGGCCCCGGCCCTTGGCGGCCAGCAGCCCGGCCACGCCCTCGGTGTTGAAGGCGTCCGCACCGAGCCCGTACAGCGTGTCGGTGGGCAGCACCACCAGCTCGCCCCGGCGGATCGCCGAAGCGGCTTCGCGCAGCCCCGTGGCGCGCTCCCCTGCGTCTGCACAGTCGTAGCGGCGGCTCATCGGTACGGTCCCCTTCCGAGATGGCTCATGACGGTCCTGCTCACGGCGACGCGGTTCACAGCGAAGCCTTACGAGCTGTGGTGAAGCGCGGCCGGTTGTTCAGATCGCGGTGGTCGGCCGCGTCCGTCCAGCCGCCCTCCTCGTTGAAGATCCACGGCACCTGGCCGCCCTGGGTGTCGGCGTGCTCGATGACCACCGCACCCCCCGGGCGCAGCAGCCGGGCGGCGACCCGCTCGATGCCGCGGATGGTGTCGAGGCCGTCCTCGCCGGAGAACAGCGACATCTGCGGGTCGTGGTCCCGGGCCTCGGGCGCGACGTACTCCCACTCGGTGAGCGGGATGTACGGCGGGTTGCTGATCACCAGGTCGAAGCGGCCGTCCCAGGAGCGGTCGTCCTCGAAGGCGCGGGTGGCGTCCCCGGCGTGCAGGGTGACGCGGGCCCGGTCGCCGCTGTTGGCGATGTTGCGCCGGGTGTACTGCATCGCGCCCTCGTCCAGCTCGAAGGCGTGCACGGTGGAGCGCGGCAGCTCCTGGGCCAGTGCCAGTGCGATCGCGCCGGAGCCGGTGCAGAGGTCGACCACCAGCGGCTCGGCCACGTCCATGTCGCGGACGGCGTCTATGGCCCACTCGACCACCGACTCGGTCTCCGGGCGGGGCACGAACACGCCCGGCCCGACCTCCAGCTCCAGGTACCGGAAGAACGCCCGCCCGGTGATGTGCTGGAGCGGCTCCCGCGCCTCGCGGCGCGAGATGGCCTCCCAGTACCGGGCGTCGAAGTCGGCGTCCTTCACCGTGTGCAGCTGGCTGCGCTTGACGTTGTGGATGTGAGCGGCGAGCTCCTCCGCGTCGAAGCGCGGCGACGGCACACCGGCCGCGGCCAACCGCTGGGTGGCCTGGGCCACCTCGGCGAGCAGCAGGTTCATCGAGAAGTCCCCTTGTCGCTCGGGTCAGTTCTCCTGGGACGCCGCGGCCAGCTTGGCCGCGGCGTCGGCGTCCACGCAGGACTGGATAACCGCGTTGAGGTCGCCGTCCAGGACCTGGTCCAGGTTGTACGACTTGAAGCCGGTGCGGTGGTCCGAGATGCGGTTCTCCGGGAAGTTGTACGTCCGGATGCGCTCCGAACGGTCCACCGTGCGGACCTGGCTGCGGCGCGCGTCCGACGCCTCCTGCTCGGCGGCCTCCTGCGCGGCGGCGAGCAGCCGCGAACGCAGGATACGCATCGCCTGCTCCTTGTTCTGCAGCTGGCTCTTCTCGTTCTGGCAGGACGCCACGATACCGGTCGGCAGGTGGGTGATCCGGACGGCTGAGTCGGTGGTGTTGACGGACTGCCCGCCGGGGCCGGAGGAGCGGTAGACGTCGATCCGCAGCTCGTTGGCGACGATCTCGACCTCGACCTCCTCGGCCTCGGGGGTGACGAGCACGCCCGCCGCCGAGGTGTGGATGCGGCCCTGGGACTCCGTCGCCGGGACGCGCTGCACGCGGTGCACGCCGCCCTCGTACTTCAGCCGGGCCCAGACGCCCTGGCCGGGCTCGGTGCTGCCCTTGGTCTTCACGGCGACCGAGACGTCCTTGTAGCCGCCGAGGTCGGACTCGTTGGCGTCGATCAGCTCGGTCTTCCAGCCCACCCGCTCGGCGAAGCGCAGGTACATCCGGAGCAGGTCACCGGCGAACAGCGCGGACTCCTCGCCGCCCTCACCCGCCTTGACCTCCAGGATGACGTCCTTCTCGTCGTTGGGGTCACGCGGCACGAGCAGCAGCCGCAGCTCCTCCGTCAGCTCCTCGCGCCGGGCCTCGCCGGCCTTCACCTCGGAGATGAAGTCCGGGTCCTCGGCGGCGAACTCGCGGGCGGCCGCGATGTCCTCGACGGCCTGCTTCCAGGCGCGGTACGTCGCGGTGATCGGCGTCAGCTCGGCGTAGCGCTTGGCGAGCTTGCGGGCGTTGTTCTGGTCCGCGTGGACCGACGGGTCGGCCAGCCTCTTCTCGAGGTCGGCGTGCTCGGTGAGGAGCTCTTCGACTGCCTCGAACATGGGGTGGGCCTACTTCCCGTGAGATGTGAACCGTGCGGCGCTCGCGCTGCGGGCGGACGAACTGCGGGGGGACGAACTGTGGTGGGACGCGAACGGCGCCGGCCCGGACGCCCCGCGTCGAAACGCGGGGACGCCAGAGACCGGCGCCGTAAGAGCGCTAGGCCTGCTCTTCAGCCTGCTTCGTGCTGTGGCCCTTGCCGAAGCGGGCCTCGAAGCGGGCGACGCGGCCGCCGGTGTCGAGGATCTTCTGCTTGCCGGTGTAGAACGGGTGGCACTGCGAGCAGACCTCGGCACGGATGATGCCGCTGGTCTCGGTCGAGCGGGTGGTGAACTCGGCACCGCAGGTGCAGGTCACGTTGGTGACCACGTACTGGGGGTGAACGTCGGGCTTCAAGGGATTCTCCTAGTGATTCGGGAGGGTACCGGGTCGGCAGCAGGAAGCTGCACGTGAACCGGGACCGACGGACCAGTCTGCCAGGACTGCCCGCTTCTTCCCAAACCGGGAGGCGGGCTCCGGTATTCCGCAGACTCAGCCGGCGGCCGGGGGCGTGCTCGTGCCGGTGCTCGTGCCGGTACTCGAGCCGGTGCTCGAGCCGCTGCCCGGCTTCGCGCTCGGCGAGTCGGCCGGGTTGGCCGGCTGGGAGGCGACGATCGACTGCGGGACGGCCTGGTCGCCCTTGAGGGCGGCCCAGAGCTGGTCCGCCTGCGGCTTCTTCGCCACCACCCGGTTCGGGTCGGACGGCGCGGTGACCACCGGCAGGGTGATCATCGTCATGTCGTCCGGGCCGATCCCCTTGAGGGTGTTGGCGGTGCCCATCAGCGCACTGACGGAGGCCAGGTCGGAGTCGGTGGTCATGCTCCTGGTGAGCTTGTCCGCGACGGAGAAGAGCTTGGCCGGGTTGGAGGTCAGCCCTATGTCGCCGACCTGCGCCATGATCGACTTCACCATCTGCTTCTGCAGCTCGATCCGGCCCAGGTCACTGCCGTCGCCGACGCCGTGCCGGGTCCGGACGAAGGCGAGCGACTGGTCGCCGTTCAGGTGGTGGGTGCCGGCCTTGAGGTCGAGACCGCTGTCCTTGTCGTGGATGTTCACCGTGGTGGTCACGTCGACCCCGCCGATGGCGTCGATGAACCCCGCGAAGCCCGAGAAGTCGATCTGGACGAAGTGGTCCATCCGCAGCCCGGTGAGCGCCTCGGTGGTCTTCACCGCACAGGCCGGCCCGCCGACCTCGAACGCACTGTTGTACATCGCGCTGCGCGCCCCGGCGGTCTTCTTGCCGGACGCGTCGGTGCAATCGGGCCGCGCCACCAGGGTGTCGCGCGGGATGCTGACCACACTCGCGTGGCTGTGGTCCTGGTTGACGTGGATCACCATCGCGGTGTCCGAGCGCGCGGTGCCGCCGGTGTCACCCCCGGCCAGGTTGCCGTTGTTGCCGTCCCGCGAGTCGGAGCCGAGCACCAGGACGTTGAAGGCCCCGCCCGCCGAGGCGGGCGGCCGTGCGGAGCCCAGCTGGGCGTTGATGTCGACGCTCTTGATGTTGCCGTTGAGCTTCCAGTACGCGTACCCGCCGGCCCCGGCGCCGAGCACCAGCAGCCCCGCCAGCGTGAACGCGGCGGCCCTCAGCACCTTGCTGCGGCGGCTGCGGACCTTGCGGTGACCGCCGGGCTGCTCGCCCGGCTGTGCACCCGCCTGCGCACCGGGCTGCTCGCCCGGCTGCTCGGTTCGTCGCGCCCGTCGGCGCTGCTTCTCGTACGGTTCCTCGGTCATATCCTCGTCATCCTGCGCTCTGCGACCTGGGTCACATCTGCTCGTTCTGGTCGGTATGACCGTCATTTCGAGGATAAGCGAAGCAGATCACGATAAGTCCGGTTCTTAACACAGCCTTGTAACAGCATGAAGCCCCGGATCGCGGCTGCGATCCGGGGCTTCATCGGTCACTCATACAGACAGGTCGTCAGTCGCCGGAGCCCGGCGTCGTCTTGGCGATCTGCATCAGGAACTCGCCGTTGCTCTTGGTCTGCTTCATCTTGTCCAGCAGCAGCTCCATCGCCTGCTGCGAGTCGAGCGCGTGCAGCACCCGGCGGAGCTTCCAGGTGATCGCCAGCTCGTCCTTGGCGAGCAGCAGCTCCTCCTTGCGGGTGCTGGAGGCGTCGACGTCCACCGACGGGAAGATCCGCTTGTCGGAGAGCCTGCGGTCGAGCCTGAGCTCCATGTTGCCGGTGCCCTTGAACTCCTCGAAGACGACCTCGTCGGCCCGGGAGCCGGTCTCCACCAGCGCGGTGGCGAGGATGGTCAGCGAGCCGCCGTTCTCGATGTTGCGCGCGGCACCGAAGAACTTCTTCGGCGGGTAGAGCGCGGTCGAGTCGACACCACCGGAGAGGATGCGGCCGGAGGCCGGCGCCGCCAGGTTGTAGGCACGGCCCAGGCGGGTGATCGAGTCGAGCAGGATCACCACGTCGTGGCCCAGCTCCACCAGGCGCTTGGCGCGCTCGATGGCCAGCTCGGCGACCACGGTGTGGTCCTCGGCCGGGCGGTCGAAGGTCGAGGAGATGACCTCGCCCTTCACCGACCGCTGCATGTCGGTGACCTCTTCCGGACGCTCGTCGACCAGGACGACCATCAGGTGGCACTCGGGGTTGTTGGTGGTGATCGCATTGGCGATCGCCTGCATGATCATCGTCTTGCCGGTCTTCGGCGGGGCGACGATCAGACCACGCTGGCCCTTACCGATCGGCGACACGAGGTCGATGATGCGGGTGGTCAGCACGCCGGGGTCGGTCTCCAGCCGCAGGCGCTCCTGCGGGTAGAGGGGGGTCAGCTTGCCGAACTCGGGGCGGTTGCGGCCGCTCTCCGGGTCCATGCCGTTGACGGAGTCCAGCCGCACCATGGCGTTGAACTTCTCGCGGCGCTCGCCGTCCTTGGGCTGGCGCACGGCGCCGGTGATGGCGTCACCCTTGCGCAGGCCGTTCTTGCGGACCTGGGCGAGCGAGACGTACACGTCGTTGGAGCCGGGCAGGTAGCCCGAAGTCCGGACGAAGGCGTAGTTGTCGAGGATGTCCAGGATGCCCGCGACGGGGATCAGGACGTCGTCGTCGTTGACCTGCACGTCCGGCTGACCGACGCCCTCGAAGCGCTCGCCCCGGGTGCCACGGCCCCGGCGGTCGCGGTAGCGGCCACGGCGGCCACGGCGGCCGTCGCCGAACTCGTCGTCGTCGTAGCCACCGCCCTGCGGCTGCTGCTGGGCGACGGGCTGGCGCTCCTGCACCGGGGCCTGGGTCTGCTGGCCCTGCTGCTGGCCGCCCTGGCGCTCGCCGCGCTCCGGGCGGTCGGCCCGGTCACGGCGGTTGCGGCGGTCGCGGCGCGACTCCCGCGACTCGCCGTCCTGCGCGGCCTGCTGCTGGCCGTCGGTGCCCTCCGCGCCGGCCTCGCGGCGGTCGCGGCGGTCGCGGCGGTCACGGCGGGTCTCGGTGCGGGCGTCACCCTCGGAGGAGGTGCGCTGCTCGGCGGTGCGCGACTCGACCTGCTTGGTCTCGGCCTTGGCCTCCGCGACGACGGCGGTCGTCGACTCGGCCGCGGCGACGACGTCGCCCGTCGGGCTGCCGCCCGCCGAGGTGGCGCGGCGGCGGGCACGCCCGGCCTGGGCCGGGGCGCTGCTGGTCTCGGCTGCGGCCTGGACCGGGATGTCGATCTGGGCCTGCGCCTCGGGGGCCGCGGCGGCGGCCCGCGAGCGGCGGGCGGGCCGCTCGGTCTCGGCGGCGGGAGCGGCCTCGGCAGCCTCGGCGGCCGGAGCAGCCGCAGCGGCCTTGGCGGCCCGCTTGGCGGGGGCGGCCGGGGCGGAGCCGGCCAGCAGCGGGTCGCCGCCGCTCTTCTCCTTGATGGCGTCGATCAGCTGGCTCTTGCGCAGCCGCCCGGTACCGCTGATACCGAGGGTCGAGGCGAGCTTCTGGAGCTCGGCCAGGACCAGCCCGTCCAAGCCCGCGGCGGCGGTGCGACGGCGTCGCGCCGGTGCCGCGGGAGCGGCGGCGTCCGACGCTTCGGCGTCCGGGCGCGCGCCCATCAGATCGGTGGTGTCGCTCACTAAGGGTCCTTCCCTGGAGCGGACGTCGGCCCTGTCTGGCTCGGCGACCGGTTGTGCTGTCCTGACCAACGCTCGTCTGCGTCGGTCCGAGGCGGTGGCCCCCCGGATGGCGTAACCATTCGGAGGGAAGCTGCGATGTGCGGTGCACTGTGGTGCGAAGTGGCGCGGGTGACGGTCTCGTGCCGACCCCTGCTGCCTGGCGATACCCGGGCCCCCGTCGCGTGGCGTACGCCGTGCTCCGCCCGGCCTGGCCTCAGGTGGGAGGCTGCGGGTGGGAGTCAGGTGCCGTCACGGCTTCGGGATGCGGCCGCAATCGCGCAGGCAGGCTGCGTACGCGCTGTGGAGGGCTCCCGGAGAATCGTCGCCCCGTACTTCCGCATGTCCCACTGGGCGGGCTGGCCGCTCGGATGGGGTGTCGGGATCGGGACGCGTCGCACCGGACCCCGGAGGGCATCTGGTGCAGCAATGAGGTTAACACTACCGACCCCCTGACACATTCCCCAGCCCTGTTCCTGTCAATCGTCTCTGCGCGGCCTATCCCCCGAGGCTGCGTTCCCCCTGGCCAGCGCCCTTACACGTGTCACTTTCACGTGCCACTGCAAGCGTCGCTACTCGAGCGGGAGCACCACCGTGCCGGTGCGGTCCAGCCGGAGCCGGTGCGCGGCGAAGGCCGGCCCCGCGAAGTGCAGCAGCTTCTCGGCGTTCGCCTCGTCGGCGAGGGCCAGCACCGTGGGGCCGGCCCCGGAGATGACGGCGGGGACGCCCTCGGCGCGCAGGGCGGCGACCAGCGCGGCGCTGTCGGGCATCGCGGAGGCGCGGTAGTCCTGGTGCAGCCGGTCCTCGGTAGCCGCGAGCAGCAGCTCGGGGCGCCGGGTGAGCGCCTCGACGAGCAGGGCCGAGCGGCCGGCGTTGGCCGCGGCGTCGGCGAGCGGCACGGTCTTGGGCAGCAGGCCCCGGGCGGCCTCGGTGAGCACCTCGTCGGCGGGCACGAAGACGACGGGTACGACCTGCTCGGAGGGCTCCAGGGTGATGGCCCGAGCGGCGTCCTCCTCCGTCCAGGCGACGGTGAAACCGCCGCGCAGACAGGCGGCGACGTTGTCGGGGTGGCCCTCGAGCTCGTTGGCGAGCTCCAGCAGGGCGTCGTCGTCGAGTACGGAGGCGCCGCCGATGGTGACGGCGCGGGCGGCGACGATGCCGGCGCAGATCGCGGCGGAGGAGGAGCCGAGGCCGCGACCGTGCGGTATCCGATTGGCGCAGACGACCTCCAGGCCGCGCGGCTGCCCGCCGAGCCGGTCGAAGGCGGCGCGCATCGAGCGGACCAGCAGGTGGCGCTCGTCTCGCGGGAGGGTCTCGGCGCCCTGACCTGCGATGTCCACCGACAGGCCGGATTCGGCGACGCGGACGACCACGTCGTCGTAGAGGCCCAGGGCGAGTCCGAAGGCGTCGAAGCCGGGACCGAGGTTGGCACTGGTCGCGGGGACCCGGACCCGGACGGCGGCGGCACGGAACGCAGGACCAGCCATGTGGTGGGACTCTCCTGGGGATTGGCGGTGCGGCCCGGTTGGCCCTCGGACCCGCGGTGACACAGGGGGCGGGGTGCACGACGGCGCCCCGGCGAAGCGGGCGATCATGGCCATGGAGCGGCCCGCTGGGGGTCAGACTATCGAAGAGAGGTTCCACAGCGGTACACCCCGCCACTCTTCGATCGGTCGTGTTGCGCTTTCTGGCCGGAAATCGCGCGAAATCGACGCCGATTACCGCCAATGAATTGACACTTACGTGTCATCTTCACCATCGCCAGTGGGCCGGCCCCCCCGGGGAGCCGGCCCACTGTTGACAATCCGTCAGCCCGACGCGGCCGTCAGTCGAGCAGGCCGAGCCGCACGGCGGCGGCCTCGGCATCGATCGGGACGATCTGCGGCTGCGGCGCACCGGCCACCGCCCAGTCCGGGTCCTTGAGGCCGTTGCCGGTCACGGTGCAGACGATCCGCTGACCCGGGTCGATCAGACCCTGCTCCAGCGCCTGGAGCAGACCGGCCACGCTGGCGGCCGAGGCGGGCTCGACGAAGACGCCCTCCTGGGAGGCCAACAGCCGGTAGGCAGACAGGATCTGACGGTCGGTCACCTTGTCGATGATCCCGCCCGACTCGTCCCGGGCGGCCAGCGCGTAGTCCCAGGAGGCCGGGTTGCCGATCCGGATCGCGGTGGCGATGGTCTGCGGCTTCAGCACCGGGGCGCCGTCGACGATCGGGGCCGAACCGGACGCCTGGAAGCCGAACATGCGCGGCTTACGGGTCGCCAGACCGTCGGCGGCGTACTCGCGGTAGCCCTTCCAGTACGCGGTGATGTTGCCCGCGTTGCCGACCGGGAGGACGTGGATGTCCGGGGCGTCGCCGAGCATGTCGACGATCTCGAATGCGGCGGTCTTCTGGCCCTCGATCCGGACCGGGTTCACCGAGTTGACCAGCGCGACGGGGTACTTCTCGGACAGTTCACGCGCAAGGGTGAGGCAGTCGTCGAAGTTTCCGTCCACCTGGAGGATCTTCGCGCCGTGCACCAGGGCCTGGCCCATCTTGCCGAGCGCGATCTTGCCCTGCGGCACCAGCACGGCCGAGACCATCCCGGCCCGCACCGCGTACGCCGCGGCGGAGGCCGAGGTGTTGCCGGTGGAGGCGCAGATGACGGCCTGGGCGCCGTCCTCCTTGGCCTTGGAGATCGCCATCGTCATGCCGCGGTCCTTGAAGGACCCGGTCGGGTTGGCGCCCTCGACCTTGAGGTAGACCTCGCAGCCGGTGCGCTCGGAGAGCACCTGCGCGGGGACGAGGGGCGTGCCGCCCTCCAGCAGGGTGACCACCGGGGTCGTCGCGCTGACCGGCAGGCGGTCGCGGTACTCCTCGATGAGACCCCGCCACTGGTGGGTCTGGGCTGCTCTGTCGGTCACGGCGTTCATGGTGCTTCCTACTCCCCTTCAACCCGCATGATGCTGGCCACGTCCCGCACGCTGTCGAGCGCGCGGAGCTTGTCCACCGTCGCCGACAGGGCGGCGTCGGTGGCGCGGTGGGTGACCACGACGAGCGAGGCGTCGCCGTCGCGGCCCTGCTGGCGCACGGTGTCGATGGACACGCCGTGCTCGGCGAAGACGGACGCCACCTGGGCGAGCACGCCCGCGCGGTCGTCCACGTCCAGGCTGACGTGGTACCGGGTGATGACCTGGTCCATCGGCTTGGCGGGCAGCTGGGTGTAGTCCGAGGCGCCGGGGCCGGTGGTGCCGTTCACCTTGTTGCGGCAGACCGCGACGAGGTCGCCGAGCACCGCCGAGGCGGTCGGCGCGCCACCGGCACCCGGGCCGTAGAACATCAGCCGGCCGGCCGCCTCGGCCTCGACGAAGACCGCGTTGTACGCCTCGCGGACGGAGGCCAGCGGGTGGCTGAGCGGGATCATCGCGGGGTGCACCCGGGCCGTGACGGACTCGCCGTCGGCCGCGCGCTCGCAGATCGCCAGCAGCTTGACGACGCAGCCCATCGCCTTGGCCGAGGCGATGTCGGCGGCGGTGACCTCGGTCAGGCCCTCGCGGTAGACGTCGGCGGCGGTGACCTTGGTGTGGAAGGCGATGCCGGCCAGGATGGCGGCCTTCGCGGCGGCGTCGAAGCCCTCGACGTCGGCCGTCGGGTCGGCCTCGGCGTAGCCGAGCGCGGTGGCCTCCTCCAGCGCCTCCGAGTACCCGGCGCCGGTGGTGTCCATCTTGTCGAGGATGAAGTTCGTGGTGCCGTTGACGATGCCGAGCACCCGGTTGACCTTGTCGCCCGCGAGCGACTCCTTCAGCGGGCGGACCAGCGGGATGGCACCGGCGACGGCGGCCTCGTAGTAGAGGTCGACCCCGGCGGCGGCGGCCGCCTGGTGCAGCTCGGCGCCGTCCTTGGCGAGCAGCGCCTTGTTGGCGCTGACCACCGAGGCGCCGTGCTTGAAGGCGGTGAGGATCAGCTGTTTGGACGGCTCGATCCCGCCGACCACCTCGACGACCACGTCGATGTCCTCACGGCTGACCAGTGCCAGGGCGTCAGTGGTGAGCAGGTGCTCGGGCACCCCCGGCCTGGCCCGGCCGGCCCGGCGGACGGCGATCCCGGCCAGCTCCACCGGCGCGCCGATCCGGGCGGCGAGGTCGGCGGCGTCCGTCGTCATGATGCGCGCGACCTCGGAGCCCACCACACCACAGCCCAGCAACGCCACCTTCAGCGGGCGCGTACGCATCATCCGACTCCGCTCTGCATTCTTGGTTTCCGGGGGGTCGTGTTCGACTGCCCGCCGGGATTCGGTCCGTACCAGTCTCCGGGACTTTCCGTGTGAAACTACGGGCGTTCCAGGATCTGAGACAAGAATTTCGTCATCCGATATCGAGACGCAGGAGATCCTCCTCCGTCTCGCGGCGCACGATCACGCGTGCACCGTCCTCGCTCACGGCCACCACCGGCGGCCGCAGCGCGTGGTTGTAGTTGCTCGCCATCGAGCGGCAGTAGGCCCCCGTCGCGGGCACCGCGATCAGGTCGCCGGGCGCCAGGTCGGCGGGCAGGAAGGCGTCCCGGACGACGATGTCGCCCGACTCGCAGTGCTTGCCGACCACCCGCACCAGCATCGGCTCGGCCTCGGAGGTGCGCGAGACCAGCGCGACGGAGTACTCGGCGTCGTACAGCGCGGTGCGGATGTTGTCCGACATCCCGCCGTCGACGCTCACGTACGTCCGCAGGCCGGGCAGCTGCTTGACGGTGCCGACCTCGTACAGCGTGAACGCCGTCGGGCCGACGATCGCCCGGCCCGGCTCCACGCTCAGGCGCGGCACGGCCAGGCCGGCCGCCGCGCACTCCCGGCGGACGATCTCCGCCAGCGAGACGGCGATCTCGGCGGGCTGCTTGGGGTCGTCCTCGCTGGTGTACGCGATGCCGAGGCCGCCGCCGAGGTCGATCTCCGGCAGCTCGACGCCGTGCTCGTCCCGGATCTCGGCCAGCAGGCCGACCAGGCGGCGGGCCGCGACCTCGAAGCCGGCCGTGTCGAAGATCTGCGAGCCGATGTGCGAGTGGATGCCGCGCAGCTCCAGGCCCGGCTGGGCGAGCGCCCGGCGGACGCCCTCGGCGGCGGCACCTCCGCTCAGCGAGAGGCCGAACTTCTGGTCCTCGTGCGCGGTCGCGATGAACTCGTGGGTGTGCGCCTCGACCCCGACGGTCACGCGGATCAGCACCTGCTGCCGGACGCCGAGCCGCTCGGCGATGCCGCCCAGCAGCTCTATCTCGCGGTAGGAGTCGACCACGATGTGCCCGACCCCCGCCTTCACCGCCTCCTCCAGCTCGGTGGCGGACTTGTTGTTGCCGTGCAGGGCGATCCGGTCCCCCGGCATCCCGGCCGCCAGCGCCACCGCGAGCTCGCCCGCGCTGCACACGTCGAGGTTCAGACCCTCCTCGCGCAGCCAGCGCACGATCGCCTTGGAGAGGAACGCCTTGCCCGCGTAGAACACGTCCGCCCCGTCGCCGAACGCCTCGCGCCAGGCGCGGGCGCGGGCCCGGAAGTCCTGCTCGTCCATCACGTACGCCGGGGTGCCGAACTCCGCCGCCAGCGCCAGCACGTCGATGCCGCCGACGGTGGCCACGCCCTCGTCGTTGCGGCCGACCGTGCGGGACCACACCTTCGGGTCGAGCGCGTTCAGGTCGGTCGGCGGGGCCAGGTAGTGGCCCTCCGGCAGCACGTCGCCGTGGCGGGGGCCTGCGGGGTGTGCGGAGCGGCTCATGTGCTGGTCTCTTCCTGGGCTGCGGTGCTGGGCTCTCGTACCGCCGGGCCGATGCTTCCGGCCGGGCCTATCGATGCCCTATGACGGCGCTGTGGTTATGGGGTTATGGGTTTTTGGGGTTATGGCAAGGGGCGGTGACGACCCGATCGGCCGTCACCGCCCCTGGCGCGTGTGCAGAGTGCTGCTACATCCGCTCGGGGGCGGAGACACCCAGGAGGGCGAGGCCGTTCGCGATGACCGTACGGGCCGCCTCGACCAGCCAGAGCCGGGCGCGGTGGGTGTCCGTCATCTCCTCGTCCCCCTTGGGGAGGAACATGCAGTTGTCGTACAGGCGGTGGTAGACCCCCGCCACGTCCTCCAGGTACCGGGCGACGTGGTGCGGCTCGCGCAGCTGCCCGGCCTTGGCCAGGATGCGGGGGAACTCGCCCAGCGCGCCGAGCATGTCGTTCTCCCACTGCGTGGCGAGCAGCTCGGGTTTGAACGCCTCGGCCGTGCCCTTGTCGACGCCCAGCTCCTTCGCCTTGCGGGCGACGCCGCACATCCGGGTGTGCGCGTACTGGACGTAGAAGACCGGGTTCTCGTTGGTCTGGCTGGTCAGCACGTTGATGTCGAGCGTGATCGTCGAGTCGGTGGAGGAGCGCGCCAGCGTGTACCGGGCCGCGTCCACGCCGATCCAGTCGACGACGTCGTCGATCGTGATGATGTTGCCGGCCCGCTTGGACATCCGGACCTCTTCGCCGTCGCGAAGCATCTTCACGAACTGGCCGATCTTCACCTCGATGTTGCGGTCCATGTCGTCGCCCGCGCAGGCGGCGATGGCCCGGAGGCGGTTCACGTACCCGTGGTGGTCGGCGCCGAGCATGTAGACCGAGACCTCGGAGCCACGGTCGCGCTTGCTCAGGTAGTACGCGGCGTCGGCGGCGAAGTACGTCGTCTCGCCGTCGGCCTTGATCAGGACGCGGTCCTTGTCGTCACCGAAGTCGGTGGTGCGCAGCCAGATCGCGCCGTCCTGGTCGAAGACGTGGCCCTGCTCGCGCAGCCGTACGATCGCCTGCTCGACGGCGCCGGAGTCGTGCAGCGACTTCTCCGAGAACCAGGTGTCGAAGTGCACCCCGAACTCGTTCATCGAGCGCTGGATCTCGGTCACCATGAGCGCGAGGCCCTCGGTGCGGAAGGCCTCCAGCTGCTCGGCCTCGGGGAGGTCGAGCACGCCCGGGACGGCGTCGGTGATCGCCTTGGCGATGTCGACGATGTACTCGCCGACGTAGCCGTCCGCCGGGACGGGCCGGCCGTTCGCGGCGGCCTGGAGCGAGCCGGCGAACTTGCCGATCTGCACGCCGGCGTCGTTCAGGTAGTACTCGGTGGAGACGTCCGCGCCGGTGGCCTTGAGCACCCGGGCGAGCGAGTCGCCGACGGCCGCCCAGCGGACGCCACCGATGTGGATCGGGCCGGTCGGGTTCGCCGAGACGAACTCCAGGTTGATCTTCAGGCCCTTGAGCGCGTCGTTGCGGCCGTACGCGGCGCCCGCCTCGACGATCGAGCGGGCCAGCTCGCCCTGGGTGGCGGCGTCCAGCGTGATGTTCAGGAAGCCCGGCCCGGCGATGTCGACCTTGGCGACGCCGGGCAGCTCTCGCAGGCGGGCCGCCACCAGCTCGGCCACGGCTCGCGGCGGCTTCGAGGCCGCCTTCGCGAGCTGGAGGGCCACGTTCGTCGCGTAGTCGCCGTGGTCCCTGTTCTTGGGCCGCTCGACCGTCACGTGCTCGGGCACGGCGACGGCCAGCTCGCCCGCCTCGACGGCGTTGCGAACTGCGGCCTGGACTGCCTGGGAAAGCTCTGCGGGTGTCACGACGCCAAGCCTAGGCGAGAGGGGGGCCTGGCCCGCACCTGGTTTACCGGTTGAGACGTGGCGTCTCCTGCCCGGCCGGGTCTCGCCGGTCCCCTTTCCACTACTCCGTTCGCTGAGAGCGAAATCCGGCGGAGCCGTCACCGAAGCCGTACGCGAAGCCGTCCCTGCGGTCCGGGCCGCCCGCGTCACGCAGCGCCATCAACCGCCACACCAGCGCCACCAGATCCGCCGGGTCGAACGGCTTCCCCAGATACCCGTCGACACCCACCGAGGCCCCACGCTCCAGATCGGCCGGCGTGCACGCACTCACTATCCCGATCGGCAGCCGGCTCGTCTCCGGCACCGCCCGCAGCCGGGCCGCCGTCCGCAGCCCGTCCAGCCGGGGCATCACCACATCCAGCGTCACCACGTCGGGCCGCACCCGGCGCACCACCTCCAGGCACTCCGCACCGTCGGCAGCCGTCACCACCTGGAACCCTTCGAGCTCCAGGTTGACCCTGATCAGCTGGCGGATCACCTCGCTGTCGTCCACCACGAGGACCCGCCCGGACGCACCGGACACATCACCGAGGGTAGCCGCGCCCCCGGGCGGCCGTCCGGCCTTTCCCCACACTCCATCACCCCCACCCCACCGAAACCCGTGCACGGACAGCACCACCGGCCTGGTAATGTTCTCCACGTCGCCAGCACCACCGGCCGACAACCAGCAGGCCCCCGTAGCTCAGGGGATAGAGCACCGCCCTCCGGAGGCGGGTGCGCAGGTTCGAATCCTGCCGGGGGCACTTCGCAAGAAGTGCAGATAAGGCCCAGCCAAGCGGCTAGTTGCCGCGAAGCTGGGCCTTCGTCATGCTCGGGGCGTTCTCGGGGCCGCGCCAGATTGCTCCGGGTGCGTCGGCCACATCTGGCTACGAGCACGATGCCGCCTGACTCGACGTCAGCTCGCTCGCCACGTGGCCACCAGCCCGACCGGGCCACCTGGTACTGGCCGGCTCCACGCTCACTCAGCGACGGCGCGTACCGCCTGGTCGACCACTTCCACCTCGCCGACTGGACCGACGCCCTCAAGCTCATCCGGGACCACGGGACGATCGCCCTGCCCCCGTCCGCGGCGGCCGACGCCGGGCGTGCGGGCTGGCGCCCGGTCCCGACATGACCGCCAGAACAGGGGCAGCAGGGTGGCCGGGGCGGGCGGCTCCCACTCTGCACAGCTTGCGTGAATGTCGATCTCACCTGTTCCATGACCGACCATGGAACATCAACCCTTAGCAGTCGTGTTCAGACGTCGATTCAGCCCGCATCCGATGAGTGTTCCGCGCACTCCTTGGCAACGGTTCAACAAGGCCAAGACAGACTCGGGTTGGCCTCTCCTCGTAGCCAACTTGTCCTTGTTCGTGCTTTTTGCCGCAAGTCCCCTGTACCAGGCGATATCTGGATCCGGTGCTGCATCAGCCTTCTTCTACTGGCTGAGCGTGAGCTTCCTACTTGGCGCGCTGCGCACAGGGCACGTGATGGTGTGCGTTGCCCGAGGCGAGACGGGGCGGCTTGCCCCCGAACTTCCGGTGGCAGCCCCGGCAGCTGGCCGCCGGCGCTGTCGGGGCAGGCACTCCTAGCCGTCATGGTCGACCCAGCGCGGCCTCGCCGTTGCCGTGCGGTGGCCCTTGGCCACCAGGCCAGATCGAGCGGCACGTCACGGTCATGACGGGTCACCGGGGGGCCAGTTCACCGCCCTGTTCAAGCAGGATTTGCCCGTCGCGGAGTCCAACCCGGAGAGCGACTACCGCGACCAGATCGCGAACTACTCGGCAATGGGCATCCCGCTCTGCCTCATCGTCGAGCCCGGCCGAGGCACGGCCCACGCCATGTCCGAGCCGGACGGAACCGCCCGGCTGGGCAGTGAGTTACCCGGCGGTCATGTCGGGGTGGTGCCCCGGCAGTGAATCGTTGTCGGGCGTCCCCCAGAAGCCGAGCATCCGGAGTTGACGGTCGGCATGTTCCTGCGGCTCAGACATGGTCCAAGGCCCCCACAGGGTGGGTCCGGTCTCAGTGGACCCAGCGCTTCAGGGGCTCGGTGTCGAGGGTGATCGCGACCGGCGCGGGGAGCGTGACGGGCTTGCCGAAGGGGACCGTCCGGGTCAGCTCGTAGCGGGTGCCGTCGGGCTCGCTGTGGACGGTGGGTTCGCCGCTGTTCCGGTCGATCAGGAGGTGGACCGGGATGTCGGTCTCGGCGTAGGCGCAGGGCTTCTCGACCTGGTCGCGCCGGTCGGTGTCGCAGTCGTAGGAGGTGACCTCCACGACCATGAGCACCTGGTCGGTGGCGGCCCATTCGCCCTGGCCGACGAACGCGTCGGCAAGGGCGAGGGCGCCGTCCGGACGGGCGTGGCCGGTCCGGTGGGTCTGCACTCTCAGACCCTGATCGTGGAGCCACAGGTCGGGCCGGGCCTGGATGCAGATCCGCGTCAGCCACTGGATGGTGCGGCCATGGTCGCCGTCCGGCGCCGGCTTGCCCCCAACTTCCCGTTGATGAACTCCAGCCGGACGCCCTCGGCGGTGCGGGCTGCAAGGCGGGCGAGTTCCTCGAACTCCTCGGGCAGCATCTGCGGACGGTCGGAGATCGCAGTCATGGACTGTCCTCTCTTCACCGGTGGCTGAGCACCCGCCGTCTGGCTCCGACGATAGCGGACGGTGGCCACGTCTCGTGGGTGTGGCGAGGGATGCCGACCGCCCGGGGTGGGGAGAGTGTCTGGGTGGCTGCCGGGGAGTGGGTGACGGTCGGGGTCGGAGTCGGGGCGATGGTGGGGAGTTGGGGGGTCAGCCGGTGGGTCGGGGTGGGTGGGGTGCACCGGTGGGGTGGACGGACGCACTGGGAGTGGGTGCCGTTCATGTTCGGGGTGGTGGGGGTGGTGGGGGCGCTGCCGAGGGCGGTGGGGGCTTCGGCGGAGGTGCTGCTGTTCACGGACACCCTGGGGCGGGCGGTCGGGACGACGGCGTACTTCATGGTGGTGCGGGCGGCGGGGATGCTGGCGGTGCGCGGGCTGCTGCGGCAGCGGGTGCGGCAGGATGGGGCGATGGACACGGTGAGTACTTCGTCGAGCGGTCCCGAGCCTGCGGCCGACCTGCCCCGCCCGCGCAAGGTGGGGGTCGGCCGCAGGCTGGGGCCCTACGTGCGGTTCGCGGTCTCGGTGGGCGCCCTGCTGTACGACGCGCTCGGCATGGCCCGTTGGGGCAGGTCGAAGCGGCAGAGTACCGGGGACGACAGCTAGGCGGCCACGGGTGGTCAGACCTTCGGCTGGGTGAAGCGGATGCGGTTGCCGAAGGGGTCGCGGAGGCCGCAGTCGGTGCCGTACGGGCGCTCGGTGGGCTCCTCGGTGAAGTCGACGCCCTTGGCGAGCAGGGTCTCGTACGTCTTGCGGCAGTCGTCCGTGTGGAAGATCAGCCAGCCGCCCATGGCGCCCTTGGTGACCAGCTCGCGGACCTGCTCGGCCGTCTCCTCGGACATCGCCGGGGCGCCCGGCTTCTCCAGCAGGATCTGGCGCTCGGGGTGGCCGGGGACGCTGACGGTCAGCCAGCGCATGAAGCCGAGTTCGACGTCGGCGGTGACCTCCAGGCCGAGCTTGCCGACGTAGAAGTCGAGGGCCTCGTTCTGGTCGAGGACGTAGATCTGTGACTGCGTGATGGCGGTGAACATGTGCACCACGCTACGGCGCGGGCGGGCGGAAAACTTATCCGAAACTGCTCATTCGCTGGGGCGGGTCCACGCCATGGTGAAGCAGGTCGGCACCCGGGCGGAGACCGCTTCCTTGCGGTAGGCCCTGGGCGAGCGGCCGACGATGTCGCTGAAGGTGCGGCTGAAAGTCCCCGGGCTGCCGAAGCCGACCTCGAAGCAGATGTCGGTGACGCTGTGGTCGGTCTCCCGCAGCAGGAACATCGCCCGCTCGACCCGGCGTCGCTGGAGGTAGCGGTGCGGCGTCTCGCCGAAGGTCGCCCGGAAGGTGCGGTTGAAGTGCGCCTCGGAGACATGGGCGATCCGGGCCAGCGCGGGGACGTCCAGCGGCTGGGCGTAGGCGCGGTCCATCACGTCCCGGGCCCGCAGCATGCGGCGGTTGCTCTCTTCGGCGGCGCGGCTCACGGCCTAATCACACCACGAGCCGTCACACCACGGGTCAGGAGGAGGAGTCGGCGACGGCCTGCTGGTAGAGGGTGCCGATGGTGTGGTCGAAGTAGGCGCTGTACGAGGTGTCGTCGCTGTCGCCACCCTGCTGGTAGCCGCCGATCAGACCGATGACCTGGTTGGTGTCGGTGTCGATGAACGGCCCGCCGCTGGTGCCGCCCGAGTAGGACGGGCAGTCGATCTGGCGCTGGTAGGTGTCCTGGCGGGTGGTGGCGTTGGTGCAGAGGAGCGGGACCTCGCTGCTGTCGGGGTAGCCGTAGAGCCGGACGACGTCGGTGAAGGGGGCGTCGAGGCCGAGGGTGTTGGCGCCGACCGCGTCCTCGACGTTGGTGCTGCCGTTGGGCGCGGTCTGGAGGATCGCGAAGTCCTGGTCCGGGTCGGCGCCCTGGCTCCAGCCGGAGGTGGTGTAGACCTTGGTGATCCGCCAACTGCCGTACGGGGTCTTGCCGTCGCGGTAGCCCGGGGCGAAGAGCAGACCGTCCGGGGTGGCGGAGACGCAGTGCGCGGCGGTCAGGACGAGGTTCTTGGTGGTGCTGTGCAGCACGCTCGCGGTGCAGGAGTGGTTGCCCGCCGAGACGGTGCCGGTGAAGAGCGCGCCGACCCGGGACGACTCCGCGTTGGCCGGGGCGGTGGCCGTGGTGCCGAGGGCGGCCGGGGCGACGACCTGGGAGGTGCCGACGGTCGGGGCGGCGCCCGCCTCGGTGGGCTCGGTGCTCGGCTCGGTCGCGGTGGGCGACGGCGAGGCGGGCGCCGGCGAGGGGGAAAAGGCGGGCGGGGAGGGGGAGGGGGAGGGGGAAGCCGACGGTGCAGAGGAGGAGGCGGCGACGTCCGCGACCGGGGCGGTGTGGCTGGAGGCGGTGGCCTCGCTGGTGAGGAACCCGACGCCCGCTATCGCGGCGGCGAGGCTGAGCGCGAGCGCGGAGGTCAGCGCCACGGGTCGACCGTACATTCGCCGGCGTGCCTTTCGATGACGGCTCATCAGGTACGTGACTCCTGCCCACCATGCGGTCCCGGTACGCGCCCGATGCTACGAGCACGCTCCGACTATGTGCGGATCAACTGGAAATCCCGTGATCCTATGCTGTGAGCAGAGTGAGAATCGCCTGGCCGGACCTGTGCCGTAGCTCTCACCTGGTCTTCACAAGCGCCGCCGCCAACGCGTCGGCCGCGATGAAGTCCGTGTGCGTACCGGCGGTGGTGCAGGCGTACGCCCCCGCGACGGCGCCCGAGCGCGCGCAGTCGACGGCGCTGCGCCCGGCGAGCCAGGCGTGCAGGAAGCCGGCCACGTACGAATCCCCCGCGCCGTTGGTGTCGACGACCGGCAGGCCCGGGTCGGCCGCCGGGATGTGGCGCAGCTGCGGTTCGTCCCGGGTCAGCAGGTGGCTGCCGTCGGCTCCGGCGGTGGCGACGACCAGGCGGGCGCGGCCCTCGGCGAGGATCTGCCGCATGACCTGCTCGTGCCGCCCCCGGCAGCCGGCCACCGAGAGGAAGACCAGGTCGGCGCCGAGGGCGTAGTGGCGGTGGTGCGGGTTGGCGCCGTCCCAGTCGTGCAGGTCGGTGGAGCTGGTGAGGCCGAGGCGCCGGATGTCCTCGTACAGGTCGCGGCCCGGCCCGGTGATCGAGAGGTGGACGTGTTCGGTGCGGCGCAGGTACGGGAGGTAGAACTCGGGCGGCAGGCGCAGGTCGGCCGGGTGGCGGCCGTCGTAGAAGGAGAAGCGGCGGCCCTCGGCGTCGACCAGGTTGACCGAGCGTGGGGTGCCGGCCGGGGAGACGAGGTGGCTGAAGGAGAGGCCCCGGCGGGCATACTCGGCGAGGATCAGCTCGGCCTGCGGGTCGACGCCCAGGTAGTCGATGAACTTGGTGCGCAGCCCGAGCCGGTGGCAGCCGAGTGCGACGCCGTTGCCGGTGTGGGCGGGGTAGTCGCGGATGGGCGGGACGCCCTGCGAGTCGCCCGGGGGCACTTCGAGGTGGTCGACGCGGACGACGGTGTCGACGCCCGCGCCGCCGACGACGAGGACCTGGTACTGCGGTGGCTGCTCGTGCATGAGGGCGCGCATGAGGGCGAGTCAAACCCTTGCGGAAAGTTTCCGCAAGGGTTTGCTCGCGATCGCGTCGGGTGGTGTCAGGCGAGGACCTGGGCGGTGGCCTCGGCGTCCGCACCGGTCGCTTCGCCGGGGGCCGGGCGGTGGTTGATCATCAGGAAGGCGATGACGGCGGCCACCAGCAGGATGCCCATCGCGACGGTGGTGGCGACGGCGTAGCCGTGCACCGCGCCCTGGTGCTGGACCAGGACGTTCTGGGCGTCCCGGGTGGCGAGGTAGCTGGTGGTGACGGTCGCGGCGATGGTGTTGAGGAGGGCGGTGCCGATCGAGCCGCCGACCTGCTGGGCGCTGTTGATGGTCGCGGAGGCGGCGCCGACCTCGTGCGGGGCGACTCCGAGGGTCGCCAGGCTCATCGAGGGCATGAAGACCAGGCCCATGCCGAAGCCGAGCAGCACCTCGGCGGGCAGCACCATGGTCGCGTACGAGCTGTCGACCTTCATCTGCGTCAGCCAGGCCATGCCGGAGGCGGCCAGCAGCAGGCCGGGGACGATCAGGTTCCGCGAGGGGACCCGGGTCATCAGGCGGGCGGCGATGGTGGTCGAGCCGAGGATGATCGCGGCGGTCATCGGCAGGTAGGAGACTCCGGCCATCACCGGCGTGAAGCCCTTCACCACCTGGAGGTAGAAGGTGAGGAAGAGGAACAGGCCGAACATCCCGACCACGGCCATCCCGACCGCGAGGGCCGCGCCGCCACGGTTGCGGTCGGCGACGATGTGCAGCGGCAGCAGGGCGTGCGTGGTGCGGCGTTCGACCAGGACGAAGACGGCCAGCAGGGCCACGCCGAGGAGCAGGAAGGTGAGCACCAGCCAGTCGCCCCAACTGCGCGAGGAGGCCTCGGAGGTGCCGTACACGATGGCGAGCAGGCCGCCGCAGCCGAGCAGCGCGCCGGGCAGGTCGAGCTTGACGCGGTGGCTCTTGTCGATGTGGTCGCGCTTGAGCAGGTAGAACGCGCCGATGGCGGCGCCGATGGCGATCGGCACGTTGACGAACAGGCACCAGCGCCAGTCCAGGTACTCGGTGAGCAGCCCGCCGGCGATGAAGCCGATGGCCGCGCCGCCGCCCGCGATGGCACCGAAGATGCCGAAGGCGGTGGCCCGCTCCTTCGGGTCGGTGAAGGTGTTGGAGAGGAGCCCGAGGGCGGAGGGCGCGAGCACGGCACCGAAGGCGCCCTGGAGGGCGCGGGCCGCGAACAGCATCGCCGGGTCGGCCGCGAAGCCGCCGAGGGCGGAGGCGGCGGCGAAGCCCAGCAGGCCGACGGTGAAAGTGCGCTTGCGGCCGAAGAGGTCGCCGATCCGTCCGCCGAGGAGCAGCAGACCGCCGAAGGCGAGGGTGTAGGCGGTGATGACCCACTGCCGGTTGCCGTCGGAGATGCCCAGGTCGTGCTGGGCGGATGGGAGTGCGATGTTCACGATCGTCGCGTCGAGCACGATCATCAGCTGGGCGATGGCGATGACCGCGAGGGCCCACCACCTGTGGCTGTCGGCCTTGGAGCCGTCGGGAGCAAGCGTGGTGGACACCGGGGGCCGCCTTCCGAAGGAGCTGGGCTTGGCGTACGCAGCACTTCTTCCAGGGAAGCTCGCTCGGCGGCGATGGGCAAGGCATTTTGGTGCAAAATGTCACGAACTGGGACAGAAGAACCAGTGGCCTGGGACCTGAGGAGGACCCGCGTCCCACCCCCATGGAACGAGGGACGGGACGCGGGCTCCGCTCCGGTCAGAGCGCGCTGAGCTCGGCGACCAGGTCGTCCAGGCCGAGCGAGCCCTGCGAGAGCGCCGCCATGTGCCAGGCCTTCAGGTCGAACTCCTCGCCGCGCGCCGCCGCCGCGGCCTTGGCCCCGGCCCGGCCGAGCAGCCAGGCGCGCTCGCCGAGCTTGTAGCCGATGGCCTGGCCGGGCATGCCGAGGTAGCGGATCAGCTCGCTGTCCAGGAACTCCGGGGCCAGCCCGCAGTACTGCCCGAAGAACTCGCGGGCGGCGTCCGGCAGCATCAACTCGCCGGGCCGGTAGGGCGAGTCGGCGGGGAAGTGCAGCTCGGCGTGCATGCCGATGTCGACGATCACCCGCAGCGCGCGCATCATCTGCGCGTTCAGGTACCCGAGCCGGGCCCCGGCGTCGGTGAGGTAGCCCAGCTCGTCCATCAGGCGCTCGGCGTACAGCGCCCAGCCCTCCAGGTTGGCGCTGACGGCGCCCAGGGTGACCTGGTAGGTGGAGAGCCGGTCGGCGACGTACGTCCACTGCGCGAGCTGGAGGTGATGGCCGGGCACACCCTCGTGGTACCAGGTGGAGACCAGGTCCCAGGTCGGGAAGGACTCCCGGCCGAGCGTCGGCAGCCAGGTGCGGCCGGGGCGGGAGAAGTCGAGCGAGGGCTGCGTGTAGTACGGCGCGGCCGCGCTGCCCACCGGCGCGAGGCGGGACTCGACCCTGAGCAACGGCTCGGCGAGGTCGAAGTGCACGCCCTGCAGATCGGCGATGGCACCGTCCATCAGGCCCTGGAGGTACTCGCGGGCGTTCTCCTCGCCCTTGATCGCCGGGCCGTCGGTCTCCAGCCACTTCATGGCCTGCATCGGGGTGCTGCCGGGCAGCACCTTCTCGGCCTCGGCGCGCATCTGGGCGTCCAGCTCGCGGAACTGCTCCCAGGCCCAGCCGTATGCCTCGTCGATGTCCAGGTCGGAGCCCGTCCAGTAGCGGACCCAGCGGGTGTAGCGCTCCCGGCCGATCACGTCCGGCGTCCCGGTGGCGGCCGGGCCGTAGACGTCCCGCATCCAGTCGCGGAGCGACGCGAGCGCGGCCGAGGCGGCGACGGCGGTGTCCGTCAGGCCGTCCCGCAGCGCCTCCGGCGCGTCCTGGACGAAGCTGCCGAACCAGCCGCCCGGCATCTCGCCCTCCAGCCACTCGGCGATCTGCCCGATCACCGTGCTGACCTGCCGGGGACCGGCCAGCAGACCCCGCTCGACGCCCTCGGCGAGCAGCGCGCGGTACTGCTCCAGCGCGAGCGGGACGCGGGCCAGGCGGCGGCCGATGAGGCCCCACTCCTCGTCCGTCTCGGTGCCCATCAGGGTGAACACCTCGCGGACGTTGTGCACCGGCGAGCCGAGGTTGCGGATCGCGCGGAAGTTCTCGCCGTCGTCGTGGACGGCCAGCTCGGCGGTGAGCCGCTCGCGGAGCAGCCGGGCGCAGCGGCGCTCGGCCTCGTCCTCGACGCCGGCGGCCTCGACCGCGTCGAGCTGGGTGAGCGTACGGCGGGCGAGCTCGGCCAGCGCCTCGCGCCCCTCCGGGGAGAGGTCGGGCAGGCGGTCGTCCTGCGGGTTCAGTCCGAGGTAGACCGAGGTCAGCGGGTCGAGCTCGGCGAGAGCGTGGACGTAGGCGTCGGCGATGCGGCGAGGGGTGGTGCCGTCGGCGTTCGAGTTGATCAGTTCTTCAACCATCCGGCCATCTTTTCGCAGGTTGGCCGGTTTGCAAGCCCCTTTGGCCAGGCTCGGCCGGGTCGGATCCTCGCCGTCCCGTCCGGAGCTCGTGCCTGCGCGACACGCGTCAGAGCGGCCCATGGCCATTACGCTGACGGCCATGGCAGCCAGCGCAGCGCTCACCCCGGACTCCCCCGCCCCCGCAGCTCCGCAGGGTGGCGAGCCACGCACCCGGCGGTCCGGCTACCGGCGGCTGCCGGTGCAGCAGCGACGCGAGCAGCTGATCGCCGTCGCCCTGGAGCTCTTCAGCTCCCGCCCACCGGAGGAGGTCACCCTCGACGACGTCGCCGAGGCCGCCGGCGCCTCCCGGCCGCTGGTCTACCGCTACTTCAGCGGCGGGAAACAGCAGCTGTACGAGGCGGCGCTGCGCAGCGCCGCCGAGGAGCTGACCAGCCGCTTCTCGATCACCACCGCAGGCACGCCGACCGCCCAGCTGGCCGCCGTGCTGGACAGCTACTTCTCCTTCGTCGCCGAGCACGACACCGGGTACGGCGCCCTGCTGCGCGGCGGTTCGGTGGTGGCGACGGCGCGTACGTCGGCGATCGTCGACGAGGTGCGGCGGGTCGCGCTGCGGCGGACCCTGCGGCACCTCGGGGTCCGGGACGCCGGGCCACGGCTGACGCTGCTGGTCCGCTCTTGGATCTCGGTGGTCGAGGCGTCCTCACTGACCTGGCTGGACGAGGGGCAGCAGATCACGCCCACCGCCCTGCGGGACTGGCTGGTGGACGAGTTCGTCGCGATGACGGCGGCGACCGCGCTGCACGACCCGCAGACGGCGGAGGTGCTGGCCGGGCTGCTCGCGCTGGAGACGGCGGACGGGCCGGCGGCGGCGATGCTGGCGCAGCTGCAACAGCTGCTCGGGCGGTAACCACCAGGGGCGCGGGGAACTGCGCTCTGCGGGAAGCACCGGTGCTCTGCTCCCGATCTCGCGCAGTTCCCCGCGCCCCTGACTCCGTAGGGGGTTATGCCTTGCCGAAGACCTGCCGCTGGCGGCCGAGGTGCTGGACCTCGACCTCGACCACGTCCGTGGGGCGGAGGAAGGGCTTGCCGGGGTGGCCGAGGGTGACGCCGGCCGGGGTGCCGGTGATGATCACGTCACCGGGCTCCAGGACCATGAACTGGCTGGCGTAGCGGACGAGTTCGAGCACCGGGAAGATCATCTTCGAGGTGCTGCCGCTCTGCCGCAGCTCGCCGTTGACCCAGAGCTTCAGGCTCAGCTGCTGCGGGTCGCCGACCTCGTCCGGCGTCACCAGCCAGGGGCCGAGCGGGGTGAAGGTCTCCGCCGACTTGCCCTTGTCCCACTGGCCGCCGCGGTCGAGCTGGAAGGCCCGCTCGGTGACGTCGTTGACTGCCGCGTACCCGGCGATCACCGCCGCTGCCGCCTCGTGGCTCTCCAGGTACCGGCCGGTGCGGCCGATCACGATGGCGAGCTCGACCTCGTAGTCGGTCTTCTCGCCGCCGCGCGGCACCAGCACCTCGTCGTCCGGGCCGACGACGGTGTAGCTCGGCTTGAGGAAGATCACCGGCTCGGCGGGCAGCTGGGCACCCGCCTCCTCGGCGTGGTCCCGGTAGTTGAGACCGATCCCGACCACCTTCCCGGGGCGGGCGACCGGTGCGCCGACGCGCTGCCCGGCGATCTCCACCGGCGGCAGCTCCCCGGCCTCCACCGACCGGGCCAGCTCGACCGGGTCCAGGCCCGCGAGGAACCGCCCGTCGATGTCGGCGGTCAGACCCGAGAGGTCGTACGCGGTGCCGTCCTGGCCCAGTACCACCGGGCGCTCGGCGCCCTGAGGGCCAACGCGTTGGAGCTTCACTGCCCATCACCACCTGGTTCGTCGCATCTCGCCGGGGAGGCCGCACACCTCTCCCGTCTTATGCATCCGAGGTATATCAACCTCTTCCACCTGCGAACCAGGGGGTGCGCCTCGGCCAGTTCCTATCAATTCATCCAAGCTGGAGACCTGACGAATCGGGCTGCCCTACTCTTGACAGCCTCCCCCAACCGTGCGCCCGGACCCGGTGAGTCAGAGCACCCTGGCGAGGAAGGCGCGGGTCCGGGCGTGCTGCGGACGGTCCAGCACGGCGGCCGCAGGCCCCTGCTCGACCACCACGCCGTCGGCCATGAACACCACCGAGTCCGCGACCTCCCGGGCGAAGCCGATCTCATGGGTGACCACGATCATCGTGGTCCCCGCCCGAGCCAGCTCCCGGACGACGTCGAGCACCTCGCCG
The DNA here is from genome assembly GCF_052076145.1 of Kitasatospora sp. McL0602. Lineage (NCBI taxonomy): Bacteria > Bacillati > Actinomycetota > Actinomycetes > Kitasatosporales > Streptomycetaceae > Kitasatospora > Kitasatospora sp. McL0602. The sequence goes on from NZ_CP197246.1 coordinate 2,449,844, forward strand.
ACCAGCTCCGGATCGAGCGCCGACGTCGGCTCGTCGAGCAGCAGCACCTCGGGGCGCAGTGCCAACGCCCGTGCGATCGCCACCCGTTGCTGCTGGCCGCCGGACAGCTGCCGTGGGTGTGCGGCGGCCCGGCCACCCAGCCCGACCCGCTCCAGCAGGGCGAGCGCCTCCTCCCGGGCCTCGGCCTTCGGCCGCCCGAGCACGTGCACCGGCGCCTCCGTGACGTTCTCCAGCACCGTGAGATGCGGAAAGAGGTTGAAGTGCTGGAAGACGAACCCGATCCTGGTCCGGCGCCGCCGCACCTCGCGGGCCGCCAGCTCGTACAGCCGACCGCCGGAGCGGCGGTACCCGATCAGCTCACCGCCGACGGTGACCGAGCCCCGGTCGGGCTTCTCCAGGTGGTTGACCGCCCGCAGCAGCGTCGACTTGCCCGAGCCGGACGGGCCGACCAGGGCCGCCACCGACCCCGCCGGGACACTCAACTCGACGCCGCGCAGCACATGGTGGCGACCGAAGCTCTTGTGCAGACCGCGGATCTCGACCGCCGCCCCGCTCACGGGTGCTCCGGCGGGTTCGTCCGGGATTCGGTGACGGCCGAGCCCTCCGTGCCCCACTTGCGCAGGATGCGGCCGTACGTGCCGTCCTTGATCAGCTGGTTGACGGCCGCCTGGAAGGCCGGGGTCAGCGGCGAGCCCTTCCTGAACGCGAAGCCGACGTCGAGGCGGTGGTACTCGCCGACGAACTTCGTGTTCGCGGCGGGCTGCGCCGCCTGGTAGCGCAGGCCGTTGATGGTCGACATCACCGCGTCGATCCGGCCCTGCTGGAGCCCGGTGAGGACGGCCCCGGTGTCGGCGAACGCCTTCACCTCGTACGGCTTGCGGCCCGCCGCCGCGCAGACGCCCTTCTTGGCGTTGAGCGTGCTCTCGAAGGTCGTGCCGACCCCCGTGCCGATGGTCAGCCCGCAGAGCTGGGTCAGCTCGGTGACCGCCTTCAGCGGGTTGTCGGCCCGCACGGCGAACCCCTGGCCGTCGTCGATGTACGTCACGAAGTCGATGGTCCTCAGACGGGCGGCGGTGACGCCGAAGTTTCCGGTGCCGAGGTCGAACTTCCCACTGCCCAGCGCCGGCAGGATCGTCTCGAACGACGCCTCCTCCCGCTGGACGGTGACGCCCAGCACCCGGCCGACAGCGTCGGCGAGGTCCACGTCCAGCCCGGCCGCCTTCTTCGTCGCCGGGTCCGGGTAGAACGAGGACGGCGGCGTCCCGAGCGCCGCCCCCAGCCGCAGCACCCCCGCCTGCCGCACCTCCGGCGGCAGCAGGGCGGCCACCTCCTCCACCTTCTGCTCCCCCGAGACGACGTCCTGGGAGGCGGTGGCGGCGGCCGTGGTGAGACCGGCCGGAGGGGCGGAGCACGCCGCGACGACGGCCAGCGCGGGGAGCAGGGCGGTGCTGACGAGCAGGAGACGTCTCACGGTGGGCAGAGCCTTTCGGGAAGATCGACGAGCGCGGGCAGCAGGGCACGGCGGCGCACGCGAGGTACGCCGGCAGGTACGCCGGCAGGTGCGCCGGCAGGTGCGCCGGAAGGTGACAGAGCCTGGGGAAGTTCGGTGCGTGCGTGACGGAGCGTCAGCGGGTGCGAAGCGAGCGGAGAGAGCCGTTACGACGGGCGGATGCGCGGACGGCAGCGCACCGGCTCCCGGCCGGGGGCGGGCCGAGGGAGGGCCCGCGCAGCGCGGCGGAGGGAGCGGAAGAGCAGGTCAGAGGGCCCGCTGCCGAGTCAGCCGGGACACGCCGCCGACCACACTCGACCGAAGTCGATGTGGTCGCGGGTGACCAAGTGCTGACTGGCGTACATGCCGACAGTGGACCAGCGGACCTGTCGATCCGTCAACCACCGATCTCGCTCCTTGACAGGTCGGATTCGGATACGCGTACGATCGTGGACGGAGCGAGAGTGTCACCCCGGCCCGCCGAACTCGGTGCAGGCCGGGCCGCGTTGAGGGGCGCGGAACCGCGTGCGTGACGGGTCTGCCCACCCGCACACCCCGCCCTGGAGCCCGCACATGGCCATGACGCACGACCTGCCACCGACTCACTCGCCACCGCTGACCGACGACCTCCGGATCGTCCCGCGCCGCCGCCCCGGGCGGCTGGCCGCCACCGTGCTCGCGCTGCTCGCCCTCGCCCTGGTCACCGTCTCGGTGGCCCGCAACCCGGCCTTCCAGTGGGCAGTGGTCGGGCAGTACCTGACCACGACGGCGATCCTGCACGGCCTGCTGCTCACGCTCTGGCTGACGGCCGTCGTGATGGTGCTCGGCTTCCTGCTCGGCACCTTCCTCGCCGTGCTCCGGCTCTCGGACAACCAGCTGCTCCGGACGCTCAGTTGGGGTTACGTCTGGATCTTCCGGGCCACCCCGCTGCTCGTCCAGCTGCTGCTCTGGTTCAACATCGGCGCGCTCTACCCCAGGCTCGGCCTGCCGTTCGGCCCGGAGTTCCTCAGCATCCGGACGGTCAACCTGCTCGGCCCGACGCTGACGGCCGTGATCGGCCTGACGCTGCACGAGGCCGCGTACGCCGCCGAGGTGGTGCGCGGGGGTGTCGCCTCCGTCGACCAGGGGCAGTTGGAGGCCGCGCAGGCCCTCGGGCTGGGCCCGGTCAGGGTGCTCCGCCGGATCGTGGTGCCGCAGGCGATGCGCTCGATCCTGCCGGCCGCCGGGAACATGCTGATCGGCACCCTGAAGGGCACCAGCATCGTCAGCGTGCTGGCCGTGCAGGACCTGCTCTTCTCTGCCCAGGTGATCTACAACCAGACCTACCAGGTCATCCCGCTGCTGCTGGTCGCCACGCTCTGGTACATCGCCGTGACGAGCCTGCTCTCCGTCGGCCAGTACTACCTGGAGCGGTACTTCGCCCGTGGCAGCACCCGGGGCGGCCTGCCGCCGACCCTGCTCCAGCGCCTTCGCAACACTCTTACCGGGAGCAGCAGTTGAGCGTACTCGTGATCGTCGGTGGCGGCCCGCGCGCGGTCGGCCTGGTGGAGCGGCTGGCCGCCAACGCGGCCGAACTGCTGCCCGCCGACCACCCGTTGGAGATCCACCTGGTGGACCCGCACCCGCCCGGCGGCGGCCGGGTCTGGCGGCCGGACCAGCCCGCGCTGCTGCGGATGAACTCGATGGCCGAGGACGTCACGATGTTCACCGACGCATCCAGCACCGTCGAGGGCCCGATCCGCCCCGGCCCCTCGCTGTACGAATGGGCGTCCGCACCCGAGCAGTTCGAGCCGTACGAGCCCGTCCGCGACCCGGCCGTCCGGGCCGAGCTGCGTGCACTCGGCCCGGCCGACTTCGCCACCCGGCGGGCCCAGAGCGCGTACCTGGACTGGGTGTTCCGCCGTACCGTCGCCGAGCTGCCGCCGCACATCACGCTGACCACCCACCGGGACACCGCCCGCCGCCTCAGCGGGCCGCCCGACGGGACGCAACTCGTCGAGCTGACCGACAAGTTGCTGCGGGCCGACCACGTCGTGCTGGCCCTCGGCCACCTCGGCAACACCCCCGACCCGACCACCTGCCCGACCGCGGACTTCGCCGCCCGGCACGGGCTCTTCCACCTGCCGCCGGAGTTCACCTCCGAGGCCGACCTCTCCGGCATCGCGCCGGGCGAGACGCTGGTCGTCCGCGGCCTGGGCCTGGCCTTCGTCGACCTGGTGACGCTGCTGACCGAGGGCAGGGGCGGCCGGTACGAGGAGACCCCGGCGGGCCTGGTCTACCGCCCGTCGGGCCGGGAGCCGGTGATCCACGCCGGTTCGCGGCGCGGGGTGCCGTACTACCCGAAGACCGGCTACCGCCTCCAGGGGCCACCGCCGCCGCTGCCCCGCTACTTCGACGCGGCGGCGGTGGACGCCCTGACCGCCCGCTCCGGCCCGCTCGAACTCCGGCGCGACGTCTGGCCGTTGATGGCCAAGGAGATCGGCTTCGGCCACTACCACGAGCTGTTCCACGGCCACCCGGAGCGCACCGCCCTGCCCTGGGCCGACTTCCTCGCCCGGTACGACCTCCTCGACTGGTACTCCCCCGAGCTGACCCGGCTGGTCATCGACGCGGTGCCCGACCCGGCCGACCGGCTCGACCTGGAAGCCGTGGACCGGCCGCTCGCCGGGCTGACCTTCGACTCCCCCGCCAAGCTCCAGCACCACCTGCTCACCCGGATCGGCGCCGACACCGCCCGGCGGGCCGACCCGGCCCACAGCGCCGACCTGGGCGCCTTCGTCGCCCTTCTCTCGCTCTTCGGCCAGCTGCCCCGGCTGGCGGACTCCCGGCGGCTGACCGCCCGCTCGGCCGGCAAGGAGCTGGACGGCTGGTGGTTCGGCTTCTTCAACCTGCTCGCCTCCGGCCCGCCCGGCTTCCGACTGCGCGAGCTGACCGCGCTCGCCGAGGCCGGCCTGCTGCACTTCCTCGGAGCCGACCTGCGGGTGGAGCCGGACGAGCGCACCGGCAGCTACCTCGCGAGCAGCCCGACCGTGCCCGGCCACACCGTCCACGCCACCGCCCTGGTCGACAGCTTCCTGCCCAAGCACAACCTGGCCCGCACCGGCTCGGCGCTGCTGCGCGAGCTGCACCTCTCCGGGCAGCTGCTGGAGGAGATCCTCACGGACGCCGACCACACCCACCGCTCGGGCCTGCTCGTCGTCGACCCGTCCGACAGCCGGGTGATCGACCCCTCGCTCGGCAGCACCCGACACCCCCGCCGGACGGCTATCGGCGCCCCGACCACAGCCCGCACCTTCGCCGCCTTCGCCCGCCCACGCACCAACTCACCGTCCTTCCGCCAGAATGACGCCACCGCCCGCAGCCTGCTCCGCGCGCTGAGCGACACGGTGGCCAGGGACGCGCAGCACCGCGCCGAATTGGAGGAGACCGCGCCGCACCTTCCGCTGCGCGCTGCCCCTCCCGCCCCCTAGGTACCTGGTCGGCGAGCCCCAGGTGACAGGATTGGCAGTGGGCAGGCGAAGGAGCCTGCCCACTGAGCAGGAGGTGGGCAGTCATGGCCAAGCAGGCCCCGCAGAGTGACCCGGCGCAGGACGCGCCCCGGGTCTCGGCGCCCCAGCACGCGGCCGCCGGGCTGCCCGCCGTCGGACACAGCCTGCGGATGGCCACGGAGCAGATGGGCCCGCTCCGCACGCTGGCCACCCTCAGCAAGGTCAACCAGCCGGACGGCTTCGACTGTCCGGGCTGCGCCTGGCCGGAGCCCGGCAAGACGCACGCCGCCGAATTCTGCGAGAACGGCGCGAAGGCCGTGGCCGAGGAGGCCACCGAGCGCCGCATCACCAGCGCGTTCTTCGCCGAGCACTCGGTGGCCGAGCTGGCCGAGCGCTCCGGCTACTGGCTGGGCCAGCAGGGCCGGCTCACCGAGCCGATGCTGCTGGACGAGGGCGCGACGCACTACGTGCCGGTCTCCTGGGAGAGCGCCTTCGCCATCGTCGCGGAGGAGCTCAAGGCGCTGGACACCCCCGACGGCGCCGCCTTCTACACCTCCGGCCGCACCAGCAACGAGGCCGCGTTCGCGTACCAGCTCTTCGCCCGGCAGCTCGGCACCAACAACCTGCCGGACTGCTCGAACATGTGCCACGAGTCCTCGGGCTCGGCGCTGACCGAGACGCTGGGCGTCGGCAAGGGGAGCGTCAGCCTCAAGGACCTCTACCAGGCCGATCTGATCATCGTCGCGGGCCAGAACCCGGGCACCAACCACCCCCGGATGCTCTCCGCCCTGGAGCGGGCCAAGCGGGCGGGCGCGAAGATCGTCAGCGTCAACCCGCTGCCGGAGGCCGGGCTCGAACGCTTCAAGAACCCGCAGAACGCGCGCGGCCTGGCCGGGCACGGCACCAAGCTCACCGACCTGTTCCTGCAGATCCGGCTCGGCGGCGACCTCGCGCTGTTCCGCGCGCTCAACCAGCTGCTGCTGGCCACCGAGGGCGCGGTCGACCACGAGTTCATCGCCGAACACTGCCTGGGCTTCGAGAAGTTCGCCGCCGAGGCCGCCTCCACCGACCGCGCGGAGGTGCTCGCCGCGACCGGCCTGCCGGAGGAGCAGATCGAGGAGCTGGCCCGGCTGGTGCTCGGCTCCCAGAAGATCATCGTCTGCTGGGCGATGGGCCTGACCCAGCACAAGCACGCCGTGCCGACCATCCGCGAGGTGGTCAACTTCCTCCTGCTGCGCGGCAACGTCGGCCGCCCCGGCGCCGGGGTCTGCCCGGTGCGCGGGCACAGCAACGTCCAGGGCGACCGGACGATGGGCATCTTCGAACGCCCCAGCACCGCCTTCCTGGACGCGCTGGGCGCCGAGTTCGACTTCGAGCCGCCGCGCGAGCACGGCTTCGACGCCGTCGACACCATCCGCGCGATGCGCGACGGCAAGGTGAAGGTCTTCTTCGCGATGGGCGGCAACTTCGTCCACGCCTCCCCCGACACTGCCGTCACCGAGGCCGCGATGCGGCGCTGCCGCCTCACCGTGCACGTCTCCACCAAGCTCAACCGCTCGCACGTCGTGACCGGCTCCCGCGCGCTGATCCTGCCCACCCTCGGCCGCACCGACCGCGACCGCTCCGCCACCGGCGAGCAGTTCGTCACCGTCGAGGACTCGATGGGCATGGTGCACTCCTCGCGCGGCGGCCTGCGCCCGCCGAGCGCCGAGCTGCTCTCCGAGGTGGCGATCGTCTGCCGCCTGGCCCGTGCCGCCCTCGGCCCGGAAAACCCGGTGCCCTGGGAGGACTTCGCCGACTCCTACGACACCATCCGCGACCGGATCGCCCGGGTCGTCCCCGGCTTCGCCGACTTCAACACCAAGGTCCGCGCCCCCGGCGGCTTCGCCCTGCCGCACGGCCCGCGCGACAGCCGCACCTTCCCCACCCACACCGGGAAGGCCAACTTCACCGTCAACGAGCTGACCGCCCCCGAGGTCCCGACCGGGCGGCTGCTGCTCCAGACGCTGCGCTCGCACGACCAGTACAACACCACGATCTACGGCCTCGACGACCGCTACCGGGGCATCACCGGCGGCCGCCGCGTCGTACTGGTCAACCCGGCCGACGCGGCCGAGCTGGGGCTCACCGAGGGCGCGTACGTCGACCTGGTCGGCGAGTGGAAGGACGGCATCGAGCGCCGGGCCCCGCACTTCAAGGTGGTCCACTACCCCGTCGCCCGAGGCGGCGCGGCCGCGTACTACCCGGAGACGAACGTCCTGGTGCCGCTCGACTCCACCGCCGACATCAGCAACACCCCGACCTCCAAGGCCGTGGTGATCCGCTTCGAGGCCGACTCCGGCCCGACCCGCTAAAGCCTGCACCCCCAGGGGCGCTCGCGCCCCTGGGTTCGTAGGTGCTTACTGCACGGTCGACGGGCTCACCGAGACGGAGGCGGATGCCGACCCTGACGCCGAGACCGAGCTCGAAGCCGAGCTCGACACCAGCGCCGAGGCCGAAGGCGAGCCGGCGGTCGAACCGCTCGGGGAGTCGCTCGGCGACGTGGGCACGGTCGGCGTGGTGGGCACCGTCGGCGTGCCCGGAGTCGTCGGCGTGGTCGGGTTCGTCGGCGTCGTCGGCGTCGTCGGGCTGACAGGTGCGGTCGGTGAGACGGGGGCGGTCGGCGAGGTCGGCGTCGTCACCGGCGGCTTGGTGGTCGGCGGCGTGGTCGTGACCGGCGGCTGCGTCGGGGCCGGGAGCGTCGGCAGGGTGGTCGGCTTCGAGGGGGCGATCGGCGTCACACCGTCCGCGCCCTTCGGGATCGGCGGCACCGTCCACTGGCCGCCCTTGTCGTCGGCCCCGGCCGTCGGGTCCGGCCGGACGGCGCCCAGGATCGGGCTCATCCCGATCGGCGAGACCTTGATCACCGCTCCGGTGTGCGGCGCCTGGACGACCAGCCCGCCACCGATGTACATCGCGACGTGCGAGGCGTCGTTGTGGTAGAGCACCAGGTCACCGGCGCGCAGCTGGTTGAGGGGGACGTGGGTCAGCTCGGCCCACTGCTCCTGGCTGGTGCGCGGGATGGGCAGGCCGGCGTGCAGCCATGCCTGCGAGGTCAGGCCGGAGCAGTCGAAGGTGTCCGGCCCGGCGCCGCCCCACTCGTAGTCCTTGCCGAGCTGCGCCATCGCGAACGCGACGGCCTTGCGCCCGGCCTCGGACGGGGTGCGCTCGCCCTTGCCGAGGGCGCCGGAGGCGAGGAAGGCCAGCTGCGACTGGTCGGCCTGCTGCTTCTCCAGCTGCTCGAGCTCGCCCCGCTGGGCGCCGGTGAGCGAGCCGACCATCTGCTCGACCTCGGCGAGCCGCTTGGCGACGTCGTTCTTGCCCTGCTCCTGCTGGGTGGCCAGCAACTGCACCTGGGCGAGGGCCAGCTCGGCCTGCTTCTGGAGGCCGTTCAGCGCCTCGCGGTCGCCCTTGAGCTTGTCCAGGAAGGCCGACTGCGAGCGGCCGGCGGCGGCCAGCAGCTCGGCGATGGTGACGGCCTCGTACGGGTTCTTGGCGAGCAGCAGGTCGGCGTACTCGGAGGCGTTGCCGTTGCGGTACTGCGCGGCGGCGAGCTGCGAGGCGAGGTCGGTGCCCGCGTCGACGGCGACTTCCTGCCGGGCGACCCGGTCGTGCAGGTCGGCGACGGCGGACTTCTGCTTGGCGAGCTGGGCGACGGTGCCGTTGTACTTCTCGGTGGCGGCCTCGGCGTCCTGGTAGAGCTGGTGCAGGCGGTCGAGCATCGGGCCGAGGGTCGCCTTGGCGTCGGCCAGCGGGTCGGCCCCGGCGGCGACGGTGAAGGTGGGCTGCGGGGCGGGGGCGGCGTACGCGGCGCCCGCGAGCGGCAGCGCCAGGGCGGCCATGGCGAGGACGGCCCCGCACCGGAGTGCGGCGCGCACCCAGGGGCGTACACCGACCGCCGGACGCCCGCCGTCTGCCCCCACGCGCTGTCCAGCCCCCATCGGCCCTGCCTCCCCCTGAGATCCGGCTGCTGCCGGACGATCCTGCCGGACTCTCACTCCCGCCGTACCGCCTGATCCTGTCACGGGCCCGACCGGTCGAGACAGGGGGTATCCGTACGGTCTGAGGGAATTCTCAGACAACGGCGGGGCCCGCTGTGAGACAGGTCTCAACATACCCGGACCAAAGTGGACTTCCACGGACAAACCCGCACGTCAGGGGCTGCTTCTCCACTCACTGTCAGCCTGCGCGCCATCCCTGCGCAACCATCCGAACCACGATTCCCGATCCAGTTCACCTTCCGTTCACCCACCATCCCTACCGTCGCCCGTGACATCAGCGTCAGTACGACAACTACGACGATTGTTTGGGTATGGAACACATCACGTTCCTGGTGGCCGTTGTGATCATCACGGCGCTCGCCTTCGACTTCACGAACGGCTTCCACGACACCGCCAACGCGATGGCCACCTCCATCGCGACGGGGGCCCTGAAGCCCAAGGTCGCGGTCACCATCGCCGCAGTCCTCAACTTCGCTGGAGCGTTCCTCTCGGTGAAGGTCGCCACCACCATCTCGGGTGGCATCGTCAGTGAGAAGGCCGGCATCCAGCCGTCGATCATCTTCGCGGCCCTGGCAGGCGCCATCCTGTGGAACCTGCTGACCTGGCTGCGCGGCCTCCCCTCCAGCTCCTCGCACGCCCTCTACGGCGGGCTGATCGGCGCGACGGTCGTCGGTGTCGGGATGCACGGCGTGAACTTCGCCGTCGTCCTCTCGAAGATCATCATCCCCGCCGTCGCCTCCCCGATCGTCGCCGGTGCGGCCGCCTGGGCCGCCACCAAGCTGGCGTACCGGATCACCCGCAAGAACGGCGAGGAGGCCACCAACAAGGGCTTCCGCAAGGGGCAGATCTTCTCCGCCTCGCTGATCTCGCTGGCCCACGGCACCAACGACGCGCAGAAGACCATGGGCATCATCACGCTGACCCTGGTCTCCGTCGGCGCCCTGCCCCAGCACGCGCTGCCGCCCACCTGGGTCATCGTCAGCGCCGGTGCGGCGATCGCGCTCGGCACCTACATGGGCGGCTGGCGCATCATCCGCTCGATGGGCAAGGGCCTCACGGACATCCAGGCCCCGCAGGGCTTCGCGTCGGAGTCGGCGGCCGCCACCGTCATCCTGACGTCCTCGCACATGGGCTACGGCCTCTCCACCACCCAGGTCTGCTCCGGCGGCATCATGGGCGCGGGCCTCGGCGGCCCGAAGGCCCAGGTGCACTGGAGCATGGCCCGCCGCATGGTCTACACCTGGGGCCTGACCCTGCCCGCCGCCGCGATCGTCTCCGGCGCGGCCGCCTTCGTCGCGGACAAGGGCACCTGGGGCGTCCTGGTCGTCGGCGTCGTGCTGGTGGCCGGCTCGGCCGCCATGTGGGTCCTCTCCCGCCGCCAGCCCGTCACCTCGGGCAACGTCAACGAGGTCACCCCCGTCGAGGTCGCGCCCGCCCAGGCCACCCCGACCCCCGCCACGACCACCGTCGCGGCCTGAGAGGGAGAGGAAGAACCCCATGAGCATGAGCATCAAGTGGGCCGCCCTGGCCCAGACCGCAGGCATCAGCGTCGTCGTCACGGTCGCGGTCGTGGCCGTCTTCGCCGTCGGCATCACGGCCCTCTCCCGCCGCGAGGCCGCCCTCGCGGGCGACACCCCGAGCAGCCCGAAGGCCAACCTCGCGCTGGCCACCGCCTCGGTCTGCTTCGCCGCCTGCGCGGCAGTCGTCCTGTACGGCCTCTCGCTGATCGCAGCCTGAGCCACGCACGAACAGGCACGCACAGACAGACACGCACGAACAGAGAGGGGCACGGGGCTTTCGCCCCGTGCCCCTCTCTGCATCTGCGGCTAGCGCGCGAGCGCCGGCTCAGTCTCCGTCGAGGGCGCCTCGACGGTCCGCAGCGGCACCTCGCGGATCAGCAGGACGACCAGGAAGGCGACCAGCGCGAAGGGCGCGGCGACCAGGAAGACCGTGCCGACGCCGTGGCCGAACGCGTCCGTCACCAGCGGGACGAGCGGTGCGGGCAGGCGGTGCAGGTCGGGGATCTCACCGCCGCCGACGGCCCCGGCCGCCGGGAGGTGGGCGGCCGCGAGGTTGGCGGTCAGGTAGTGGCCGACCCGGTTGGCGAGCAGCGCGCCGAGGGCCGAGACGCCCATCGCGCCGCCCATCGTCCGGAAGAAGGTGACGGTGGAGCTGGCCGCGCCGAGCTCGTGGCGCGGCACGGTGTTCTGGACGGCGAGGACGAGGTTCTGCATGGTCAGCCCGAGCCCGACACCGGCGGCGGCCATGTAGACCGAGAGGACGCCGTACGAGGTGTCGGCCCGGACGGTGCCGAGCAGGGCGAAGCCGACGGTCAGCAGGAAGGTCCCGGCGACGAGGAAGACCTTCCACCGGCCGTACCGGGTGATCAGCTTCCCGGCGACCGTCGAGGAGAGGGCCAGGCCGATGATCATCGGCAGGGTCAGGATGCCGGCCATCGTCGGCGACTTCTCCTTGGCCAGCTGGAAGTACTGGCTGAGGAAGGTCGTCGCGCCGTACATGCCGATCCCGACGAACGCGCTGGCGATGACGGCGAGCGTGACGGTGCGGTGGCGGAAGAGATCCAGCGGCACGATCGGCTCGGCGGCCCGCTGCTCGACCCGGACGAACAGGGCCGCCAGCACGAGCCCGCCGCCGACCATCGCGGCGGTCTGCCAGGAGAGCCAGGCGTAGTTCTTGCCCGCCAGGCTGATCCAGATCATCAGCAGGCTGACGGCGCCGGTGATGAGCAGCGCGCCGAGGTAGTCGATCTTGGCCTTCCGCTTCACCACCGGCAGGTTCAGCGTGCGCTGGAGGACGAAGATCGCGACCAGCGAGAACGGGATGCCGACGTAGAAGCACCAGCGCCAGCCGAGCCAGCTGGTGTCGACGATGACGCCGCCGATCAGCGGGCCACCGATGGTGGCGAGGGCGAAGACCGCGCCGAAGTAGCCGCTGTACCGGCCACGCTCGCGCGGCGGCACCATCGAGGCCAGGCAGATCTGGGCGAGCGCGGTGACACCGCCCGCGCCGACCCCCTGGAGGATGCGGCAGGCGATCAGCTCGCCGGTGTTCTGCGAGAGCCCGGCGAGCGCCGAGGAGACGATGTAGATCACCAGTGCTATCTGCACCAGCAGCTTCTTGCTGACCAGGTCGGAGAGCTTGCCCCAGATCGGGGTGGAGGCGGTGAGCGAGAGCAGCGCGGCGGTGATGACCCAGGTGTACGCGGACTCGCCGCCGTGCAGGTCGGTGAGGATGCGCGGCAGGGCGTTGGAGACGACGGTCGAGGACAGCACGGCCACGAAGAGGCCGAGCAGCAGCCCTGACATGGCTTCGAGCACCTGGCGATGGCTCATGGGGGCGGGCGGGGAGTCTGTCATCTGCGGTGTCCTTCGACGAGAAAGTCGTTGCCTGAGGCAACCATAAGCAGAGATGGTTGACTTGGGCAACATTCTTCGGGTCAAAGCATCAGCTGCGTTCGGCGTCGATCCCGGGCTCGCCGGTCAGGTCGTTGAAGCGCTGGAGCAGGTCGGCGAACTGCTCGACGTCCACCGTCTCCCAGGTCGCCATCAGCTCCCTGAAGCGCGCCATCCGCCCGCCCCGGGCGCGCAGGTAACGCACCGCGCCGTCCTCGGTGAGCGAGACCAGCGAGGAGCGGCGGTCCAGCGGATCGGCCTCGCGGGCGACCAGGCCCAGCCCCTCCAGCACCTTGATCTGCCGGCTGATGGTCGCCTTGCCGACCCCGAAGTGCAGCCCGATGTCGGTCAGCCGCACCGGCGCCGACTCCTCGATGAAGCCCAGCAGGCTGTACGCGACGCCCTCCAGGGCCGGGTGCACCCGGCGGGACATGTCGGCCGCCCGCGACCGGCCCCGCCGGAACAGCAGAGCGACCTCCCGCTCCACCGCCAGGAACGCCTCCTCGGCTGCCGCCTCGTCACTCATGGCGCCCAGTATCCCGTAGGCCCTGCCCGGCCGGGCCTCCCCGGACCGCCAACTGTTTCATGATATGAAGTATCGGTTTTGGCCGTTTGGTAGCGATAAGCAGGGTTTTCCCCGCTCTTCGCCTCTCTTAAGGAGCGCAGCCGATGGACACGCCGGCCCGGGGATTCCTCGCCGAACTGAAGGACGCCGTCACCCCACGCGCAGCGCTGCTGGTGATCGGCGTCCTGCTGCTCCAGCTCGGCTTCATCACCTCCTACGTCGGCGCCCTGCACCACCCGGCCCCGCACGAGCTGTCGATCGCCGTCGTCGCCCCGCCGCAGGTCAGCCCGAAGCTGGTGGGCGCACTGGAGTCCGTGCCGGACGACGCGGTGAAGGCGAGCACAGCCACCGACCCGGCCGAAGCCACCGCGCGGATCAGGGACCAGAAGATCTACGCCGCACTGGTCTTCGACCCGGCCGGCACCGAGGACACCCTGCTCGTCGGCGGAGCCCGCGGCCCGGCCGCGGTGAAGGCCGCACAGACGATCGTCACCGCGCTGGACTCGGCCCAGGGCCGCACCGTGAAGACCCAGGACGTCGCGCCACTCGCCAAGGGCGACGCCAGCGGGCTCTCCTCCTTCTACCTGGTGATCGGCTGGTGCGTCGGCGGCTACCTCGTCGCCTCGATCCTCGCCATCAGCTCCGGCGCCCGGCCCGCCAACTCCAACCGGGCGGTGATCCGGCTCGGCGCCCTGGCGGTCTACTCGATCGCGGCGGGCATCGGCGGCGCGCTGATCATCGGCCCGATCCTGAACGCGCTGCCGGGCTCGCTCTGGGGCCTGATCGGCCTGGGCAGCCTGGTGGTCTTCGCGGTCGGCACCACGACGATGGCCCTGCAGTGCCTCTTCGACGTCGTCGGGATCGGCCTGGCCGTGCTGATCTTCGTGGTGCTCGGCAACCCCAGCGCGGGCGGCGTCTACCCGCCGCCGATGCTGCCGCCGTTCTGGCGGGCGATCGGTGCCTGGATGCCCAACGGCGCGGGCACCGACACCGCCCGCTCGATCGCCTACTTCGGCGCCACCAACATCGGCGTGCCGCTGCTGGTGCTGTTCGTCTGGGCGCTGCTCGGGCTGCTCGTCACGATGGTCACCGTGCTCCGCAGGCCCGGCGCCGGCCGGGAGGTCACGGCCTGACGCCCTGCGGCTCCGTCTCCGGCTCCGGCCGCCCGGCCGGGGCCGCCGTGTCGGTGTCGGTGTCGTACCGCACGAAGACCCAGCGCTTCATCGCCCAGTAGCGGAAGACCATCGCCAGCAGCGTGCCGAGGATCATCCCGCTCACGAAGTCGGCGATCTCCTGGCCGGAGTAGCTGACGGCGGGCTCACGCAGGTCGAAGACGTACCGGGAGACGATCAGCGGCGCGTCGTTGACGAGCACCGCGAGCCCGCTCACCACGAAGAACAGCGCCGCCTCGCGCTGCCTCCCGTTGGTCCGGAACGACCACTGCCGGTTGAGCACGTACGACACCACGGTGGCCAGCACCGTGGCGATGGTCAACGAGACGACCGGCTTCTCGTGCAGCACGGTGAGCTTGAGCGTGAAGTTGACGACCATGGTCAGCACGAAGCAGCTGCCGCCCACCAGCAGGAACTTCACCAGCTTGCGGTGCCGCACCAGGAAGGGACGCAGCCGGTCGGGTACCCGGGCCAGGGCCCGCTGAGTGGGTGACGGCATTTTGGCAGTCTCGCACGGCGGGCTCCACCCCGCGTACCGGCAGCACCGGACGGCTCGGGGCAACCGAACAGGGGCGCGGGGAGGACCCCGCGCCCCTGAGGTTCGGCCGGGTGCGTCAGGCGGCGGCCACCAGGATCTCCGCCGGCTCCAGGGCCAGCGCCAGCACCTCGCGGACGTCGGCCACCGGGTGGACGGTGAGGCGGTCGAGGACCTCGGCGGGGACGTCGTCGAGGTCGGGCTCGTTGCGCTTGGGGATGATCACGGTGGTGAGCCCGGCCCGGTCGGCGGCGAGCAGCTTCTGCTTGACGCCGCCGATCGGCAGGACGCGGCCGGTCAGCGAGACCTCGCCCGTCATTGCCACGTCGGTGCGGACCTTGCGGCCGGAGAGCAGCGAGGCCAGGGCCGTGGTCATGGTGATGCCGGCGCTGGGGCCGTCCTTGGGGACGGCTCCGGCGGGGACGTGCAGGTGGATGCCGCGCTCCCGCAGGCCGGTGACGGGCAGCTCCAGCTCGGCGCCGCGCGAGCGGAGGTAGGAGAGCGCGATGTGGGCGGACTCCTTCATCACGTCGCCCAGCTGGCCGGTCAGGGTCAGCCCGGTGCCGCCGGTCTCGGCGTCGGCGAGCGAGGCCTCGATGTAGAGGACGTCACCGCCCGCGCCGGTCACGGCCAGGCCGGTGGCGACGCCGGGGACGGCGGTGCGCCGCTCGGCGGGCTCCTGGGCCGCCTCGGGGGTGTGGTGCGGCCGGCCGATCAGCGCCCGCAGGTCGTCGGGGCCGATCTCGACGGGCAGCTCGCGCTCGCCGAGCGCGCTCTGCGCGGTGATCTTCCGCAGGATGCGGGCGACCGAGCGCTCCAGGTTCCGGACGCCCGCCTCGCGGGTGTACTCCCCCGCGAGCCTGCGCAGGGCGCCCTCGGCGACGGTCACCTCCTCGGGCTTCAGCCCGGCCCGCTCCAGTTGGCGCGGCAGCAGGTGGTCGCGGGCGATGACGACCTTCTCGTCCTCGGTGTAGCCGTCCAGCCGGACGAGCTCCATCCGGTCGAGCAGTGCCTCCGGGATGGCTTCCAGCACGTTGGCGGTCGCCAGGAAGACCACGTCGGAGAGGTCGAGCTCGACCTCCAGGTAGTGGTCGCGGAAGGTGTGGTTCTGCGCCGGGTCGAGCACCTCGAGCAGGGCCGCCGCCGGGTCGCCCCGGTAGTCGGAGCCGACCTTGTCGATCTCGTCCAGCAGCACGACCGGGTTCATCGAGCCGGCCTCCTTGACCGCGCGGACGATCCGGCCGGGCAGCGCGCCGACGTAGGTGCGCCGGTGGCCCCGGATCTCGGCCTCGTCCCGGACGCCGCCGAGCGCGACCCGCACGAACTTGCGCCCCATCGCGCGCGCCACCGACTCGCCGAGCGAGGTCTTGCCGACCCCGGGCGGCCCGACCAGCGCCAGCACCGCTCCCCCGCGACGGCCGCCGACCAGCCCGAGCCCCTGGTCCTCGCGCCGCTTGCGCACGGCCAGGTACTCGACGATCCGGTCCTTCACGTCGGCCAGGCCCGCATGGTCGGCATCCAGCACGGCCCGCGCGCCCGCGATGTCGTACGCGTCGCCGGTGCGCTCGTTCCACGGCAGCTCCAGCACCGTGTCCAGCCAGGTACGGATCCAGGAGCCCTCGGGCGACTGGTCGGAGGAGCGCTCCAGCTTGTCGACCTCCTTGAGCGCGGCCTCCCGCACCTTCTCCGGCAGGTCCGCCGCCTCGACCCGGGCGCGGTAGTCGCCCTCCTCGTCGGCGGCCTCGCCGTTCAACTCGGCCAGCTCCTTGCGGACGGCCTCCAGCTGGCGGCGGAGCAGGAACTCCTTCTGCTGCTTGGCGACCCCCTCCTCCACGTCCTTGCGGATGGTGTCGTTGACCTCCTCCTCGGCGAGGTGGTCGCGCAGCAGCGTCAGCGCGTACTCCAGGCGGGCCACCTGGTCGGCCTCCAGCAGCGCCTTCAGCTTCTGCTCGGCGGTCGCGAAGGGGGCGTAGCCGATGTTGTCGGCGAGCTCGCCGACGCCCTCGATCTGGGCGACGCGGTCGACGATCTGCCAGGCGCCGCGCTTGCGCAGCCACTGGGTGGAGAGCGCCTTGTACTCGCGGACCAGCTCTGCGGCCCGCCCGGCGACCGGCAGCCCGGCGTCGGATTCACGGAAGCTGCTGGTCTCGACCCAGAGCGCGGCGCCGGGGCCGGTGGTGCCGGTGCCGATCCGCACCCGGCGGATGCCGCGGACGAGCGCCGCGGGGTCGCCGTCCGCCAGCCGCCCCACCTGTTCGACGGTCGCCAGGGTGCCGACCGCCGCGTACGAGCCGTCGAGCCGGGGCACCAGCAGCACCTGCGGCTTCGCCCCGCCCGTGGCGGCGCTCCTGGCCGCCTCCACGGCGGCGCGCACCTCGGTGTCCTTGAGGTCGAGCGGGACGACCATGCCGGGCAGCACGACCTCGTCGTCGAGCGGCAGCACGGGCAGAGTGAGCGGAGTGGACGTCGATGCCATGATCTCTCCCCAGTCAGCGAAGTTGAGTTGACCTGACTAAGGGTTGGCGGACGCGGATTGTTCCCACGGCGGTGTTCGCTCTGAGCGAGCACGCCGACAGACGCGACCGACCAGCAGGAACGGCCGCGCGGGTTGCGTAAGAAAGAGGAGAGGTCAGCCGTTGGCGGCGACGAGCTCGGGGCGGCGAAGACGCAGCCGCATCCGGAACCGCCGGCCCGCGCCGGGGCCACCGCGCAGGCGGCTCCAGAGGCTGATGCCGATCAGCAGGGCCGCCGGGTGGCCGACGCCGGTGACGAGGTCCTGGTCGTTCAGGTACTGATGGGCGATCAGGGCGCCGGCCGCCCCGAGGGCCAGCAGGCGGCCCGGGGGCCGGAGCAGGCCCGCGAGTGCGCCGAGGCTGGCGAGGACGCCGTAGCTGATGCCGATGTCCAGGGCGTCGAGGGCGCTCGGCTGCACCCGCCCGGTCGCGACGCCGACGGCGACGACGGCCTGCGAGAGCAGGGTGGCCGCCACGTGTCCGGCAGCGAAGACGCCGGCCGCCCGCCAGGGGCCGACCCGCCGCTCCAGCGGGGCGACGGTGAGGGCGAAGGCCCAGAGGTACGGCATCCAGACCGGGCCGGCCACCCAGACGCCGCTGAAGAGCAGCGCGAGCACCGGCCGGTGCAGCAGGTTGTGCCCGTCGGTGCTGGAGAACTCCTGCAGCCGGTGGACGAGCTGCGGGTCGGCGAGGCGGGAGAAGACGGTGGTGCCGAGCAGGACCGCGAGGTAGCCGAGCGCGAAGCGGTTCTGCCGGGGAGTCGGCAGCAGCCGCCCGACCCCGGCGAGCAGCCAGCCGCGCAGCCCGTACCGGAGTGCGCCGTACGGCACGGGGGTCAGCGCGAGGGGTGCTGACACGGGCACTGACATGAGCGTCTGCAGGGGCTCGCGGGGCAGCGTCGTGTCTCGTCGCGAGTCCGCCATGTCGCCTCCAGTCCGGCCGTCGGTACCGGCCGCCGCACCGGCGGCACACTCGGCCGCCGCACCTGTCGTTCCGCCCCCTGAACCGCACACAACATCGTTACTCAAAACTTGTCGTGCCCACGATACGTTGCACTTCTGAGAGCTTGCTGAGGATGAGCTGTGAAGATCTGTCAGCAGCTCGCCCGCCCTGGCACGGCGCTGCCCTTTGTTTACGGACAAGTAGCAGCTCCGGGGGCGAGTCTGTCATCACCTCGGGTGCATACGCACCGTTACGGGCGATATTTTTGCCGGGTAAGGTATCGCCCCGTGCCCCGTCCTGACCAGGGTCGGCACCGGCCCACAGGCCGGATATGTCCGGTTGACCTGCCGGGACACTCGCAGTGTCCGTACGCTGCGAACAGTGCGGAAAGTGCGGAGAGACCGGTGGCAGGAACCACGGGCTCTCCACTCCGGTGCCGACGGCGGACGGCACGGTACGGAGCCCGCCTGCGGGGCACAGCCCACGACGGAACAAGACGACTACGAGCGGAGCCCGCTGTCCCCACAGGCAGCCGGCCCGCAGCCCTGGGGGCGGTGGCGTGACCGTGACAGAGATTCAGCAGGACAGCAGCAGCAACGGAGCGGTGAGTACGCAACGACGCGTGCTCGTGGTGGAGGACGAGCCGACGATCGCCGAGTCGATCGCCGCCCGGCTCGGAGCGGAGGGCTTCAAGGTCGCCGTGGCCCACGACGGGCCCGGCGCGGTGGACGGCTTCCACACCTGGCAACCCGATCTCGTCGTGCTCGACGTGATGCTGCCCGGTTTCGACGGCCTGGAGGTGTGCCGGCGCATCCAGGCACAGCGCCCGGTACCCGTCCTGATGCTGACCGCCCGCGACGACGAGACGGACCTGCTGGTCGGTCTCGGGGTCGGTGCGGACGACTACATGACCAAGCCGTTCTCGATGCGCGAGCTGGCGGCGCGGGTGAACGTGCTGCTGCGCCGGGTCGAGCGGGCCCAGCAGGCCGCCCGCACTCCCGCGCTCGGCAGCCTCCGGTTCGGCGAACTGGAGATCGACCACGTCCAGCGCAGAGTCCGGCTCGGCTCGGGCGACGTCCACCTGACGCCGACCGAGTTCGACCTGCTCGCCTGCCTGGCGGCGCAGCCGCGCGCGGTACTGACCCGCGAGCAGCTGCTGGCGGAGGTCTGGGACTGGACGGACGCCTCCGGCACCCGCACGGTCGACAGCCACGTCAAGGCACTGCGCCGGAAGATCGGCGCGAGCTGGATCCGTACGGTGCACGGCGTCGGGTACGCCCTGGAGGCACCCCTCTCGCAGTGACCCCTCCGCCAGGCGTCAGCCACGGCGGAGGGCAGGTGACACCGGGCGTTCGGGCCTCCGGGGGGCCCTACGTCCCACGTGTCACGTCGGAGCATTCGCGGGGGGATGACTCAGAGGCGACATGACCTTTCCACAGCAACGCAACGGGGCACGCGCGGGCGACAACCCGCGCCGAGGGCTGGCCGCGCGCGCCGCAAGCCGCGTCTGGGCCGACATCAGGCCGCTCGACCCGGTCCGCTCGATCAAGGGCAAGCTCGCCCTGCTGGTGATCGTCTCGGTGTTCCTGGCCACCGGCATGATGGAGGTCGCCGTCCGTTCGCGGACCGAGATCCGGGTCATCATGGTCTTCTCGATGATCGCCTCCCTGCTCTTCATGCAGTTCCTCGCCCACGGGCTGACCGCCCCGCTGCGCGAGATGACGGCCGCCGCACACGCGATGGCGGGCGGCGACTACAGCCGCCGCGTCGAGGTCTCCTCGCGGGACGAGATCGGTGAGCTGGCCGAGACCTTCAACCGGATGGCCGGTGATCTGGAGGCGTCCGACCGGCACCGCCGGGAGCTGATCGCCAACGTCTCGCACGAACTGCGCACCCCGATCGCCGCACTGCGCGCCGTCCTGGAGAACGTGGTGGACGGCGTCGTGCAGCCCAACCCGCGCACGCTGGGCGCCGCGCTGGAGCAGACCGAACGGCTCGGGCGCCTCGTCACCCACCTGCTCGACCTCTCCAAGCTGGACGGCGGCGTGGTGCCGCTGGACGCCCGCTCCTTCGAGGTGCGGCCCTTCCTGGACGGCGTGCTGCGCGGCGTGACGGTGGACGGCGCGACGGCGGGCGGCGCGTACGCCCGGCGGGACGACGTCCGGCTGCGGCTTGACGTCGAGCCGCCGGGCCTGACCGGCGTCGCAGACCCGGAGCGGCTGCACCAGGTGGTCGCCAACCTGGTCGACAACGCCTGCAAGCACTCCCCCGCCGGCGGCACCGTGACGGTGCTGGCCAGACCGGGCGAGCGGCCCGGGGCGCTGGTGCTGGAGGTCGCGGACGAGGGGCCCGGCATCCCGGTGCAGGACAGGTCGCAGGTCTTCGAGCGCTTCGGGCGCAGCGGCACCGCGACGTCCCAGGGGCCGGGCTCCGACGGCGGCACCGGGCTGGGCCTGGCGATCGCCCGCTGGGCGGTCGATCTGCACGGCGGGCAGATCCGGGTGGCGGAGGCTGCCAGGGGCTGCCGGATCGAGGTCGCTCTGCCGGGTGAGATCCCGGTCCGCCCGTAACCTGCACAGTTGTCACACAACTGGGACAGAAGGCGGTCGGGGACTCCGTCAGATCAGTTATTCGGGTCCGGACCTGCACTTTTGCCCGATTTTGGATAGGTTCGACACTGACGGGGAGGCGCCAGCTTCCCCGTCAGTGGAGATTTCTAACGCTCGTTTTCGGCCAAATTGCAGGTCGACACTGTGATCTGGGCGACGCCTGCCCGCTGGGGACTGCGCGATCACTCGTGGGAGGCGTAGCCTTAATCCCCGCTGTCCACCATCCCAAAAGGAAGCGGAAGAGGGCGGTTGCCCCGTGTCGCCACACCCCGAAACCCCCGTCAGCTCGGCAAGCTCCACTGGCTTCGGCCCCAACGAGTGGCTCGTCGACGAGATCTACCAGCAGTACCTCCAGGATCCCAACTCGGTTGACCGAGCCTGGTGGGACTTTTTCGCCGACTACAAGCCCGGTACCGAGGTGACTCCAGTGACCCAGGCCGCGACCCAGGTCGGCCCCACGCCGACCGCCGTTGCCGCCCCTGCCCCGACTGCTGCCGTTCAGGCTGCTCCGGTGGCGCCCGCACCCGCTGCACCGGCCGCTCCGGCTCCGGTACAGCCGGCGCCCGCGCCGCTCGCCGCAGCCCCGGCCGCTCCCCCGGCGCCGAAGGCCACCGCTGCTGCGGTGTCCGCCCCGGCCGCCGAGGGCCCCGAGCTGATCCCGCTGCGTGGCCCGGCCAAGGCCGTCGCCACCAACATGGACGCCTCGCTGGAGGTGCCGACCGCCACGTCGGTCCGCGCCGTTCCGGCGAAGTTGCTGATCGACAACCGGATTGTCATCAACAACCACCTGCAGCGTGCCCGTGGCGGCAAGGTCTCCTTCACGCACCTGATCGGTTACGCCCTGGTCCAGGCCATCAAGGCCAGCCCGGGGATGAACCACAGCTACGTGGTCAAGGACGGCAAGTCCTTCCTGGTGAAGCCGGAGCACATCAACCTCGGCCTGGCCATCGACCTGGTGAAGCCGAACGGCGACCGCCAGCTGGTCGTCGCGGCCATCAAGAAGGCCGAGACGCTCGACTTCGTCGGCTTCCTGCAGGCCTACGAGGACATCGTCCGCCGGGCCCGCGCCAACAAGCTGACGATGGACGACTTCACCGGCGTCACCGTCTCGCTGACCAACCCCGGCGGCATCGGCACCGTGCACTCCGTGCCGCGCCTGATGCAGAACCAGGGCACCATCGTCGGCGTCGGCGCCATGGAGTACCCGGCCGAGTTCCAGGGCTCGTCCCCGGACACCCTGGCCAAGCTGGGCATCTCCAAGATCATGACGCTCACCTCGACCTACGACCACCGGGTCATCCAGGGTGCGGCGTCGGGCGAGTTCCTGCGCACGATCCACCAGCTGCTGCTCGGCGACCACAGCTTCTACGACGATGTGTTCGCCTCGCTGCGCATCCCGTACGAGCCGGTCCGCTGGGCCACCGATGTCGCCGCCACCCACGAGGACGAGGTCAACAAGACCGCCCGCGTGATGGAGCTGATCCACGCCTACCGCGTGCGCGGCCACCTGATGGCGGACACCGACCCGCTGGAGTACAAGCAGCGCCGCCACCCGGACCTCGACGTCGTCGAGCACGGGCTGACGCTGTGGGACCTGGAGCGCGAGTTCGCCGTCGGCGGCTTCGGCGGCCAGAAGATGATGAAGCTCCGCGACATCCTCGGCCTGCTCCGCAACACGTACTGCCGCACCGTCGGCATCGAGTACATGCACATCCAGGACCCGAAGCAGCGCAAGTGGCTGCAGGGGCGCCTGGAGAAGCCGTACTCGAAGCCGGAGCGCGAGGAGCAGCTGCGCATCCTGCGCCGGCTGAACTCGGCGGAGGCCTTCGAGACGTTCCTGCAGACCAAGTACGTCGGGCAGAAGCGTTTCTCGCTGGAGGGCGGCGAGTCGCTCATCCCGCTGCTGGACGCGACCATCGACTCGGCGGCCGAGCACCGGCTGGACGAGGCCGTCATCGGCATGGCCCACCGCGGCCGGCTGAACGTGCTGGCGAACATCGTCGGCAAGCCGTACGCGAAGATCTTCGGCGAGTTCGAGGGCAACCTCGACCCGAAGTCGATGCACGGCTCCGGCGACGTCAAGTACCACCTGGGGTCCGAGGGCACCTTCACCGGCCTGGACGGCGAGACCATCAAGGTCTCGCTGGCCGCGAACCCCTCCCACCTGGAGACGGTCGACCCGGTCGTCGAGGGCATCGCCCGCGCCAAGCAGGACATCCTGGACCAGGGCGGCACGACCTTCCCGGTGCTGCCGATCCAGGTCCACGGCGACGCGGCCTTCGCCGGCCAGGGCGTCGTCGCGGAGACGCTGAACATGTCGCAGCTGCGGGGCTACCGCACCGGCGGCACCGTGCACATCGTGGTCAACAACCAGGTCGGCTTCACCGCCGCCCCGGCGTCCTCCCGCTCGTCGATGTACTGCACCGACGTCGCGCGGATGATCGAGGCCCCGATCTTCCACGTGAACGGCGACGACCCGGAGGCCGTGGTCCGCGTCGCGCGGCTCGCCTTCGAGTTCCGCCAGGCGTTCCACAAGGACGTCGTGATCGACCTCATCTGCTACCGCCGTCGCGGTCACAACGAGGCCGACAACCCGTCGTTCACCCAGCCGCTGATGTACGACCTGATCGACAAGAAGCGCTCGGTGCGCAAGCTCTACACCGAGGGCCTGATCGGCCGTGGCGACATCACGATGGAAGAGGCGGAGCAGGCGCTCCAGGACTTCCAGGGCCAGCTGGAGAAGGTCTTCTCCGAGGTCCGCGAGGCCACCCAGACGCCCGCCCCGGCCGCCAACGGCAAGCCGCAGGCGGACTTCCCGGTGAACATCCGGACCGGCATCTCCGAGGAGATGGTGAAGCGGATCGCCGCCTCGCAGGTCAACCTGCCGGAGTGGCTGACCGTCCACCCGCGTCTGCTGCCGCAGCTGCAGCGCCGCGCCGCCTCGGTCGAGGACAACACCATCGACTGGGCCATGGGCGAGACGCTCGCCATCGGCTCGCTGCTGATGGAGGGCCACCCCGTCCGCCTGGCCGGCCAGGACAGCCGCCGTGGCACCTTCGGCCAGCGCCACGCGGTGCTGATCGACCGGGTCAGCGGCGAGGACTACACCCCGCTGCTGTACCTGACCGAGGACCAGGCCCGCTACACCGTCTACGACAGCCTGCTGTCGGAGTACGCGGCAATGGGCTTCGAGTACGGCTACTCGCTGACCCGCCCGAACGCGCTGGTCATGTGGGAGGCGCAGTTCGGTGACTTCGTCAACGGCGCGCAGACCATCGTCGACGAGTACATCTCGTCCGCCGAGCAGAAGTGGGGCCAGCACTCCGGCGTCACCCTGCTGCTGCCGCACGGCTACGAGGGCCAGGGCCCGGACCACTCGTCCGCCCGCCCGGAGCGCTTCCTCGCGCTGTGCGCGCAGAACAACATGACGGTCGCGATGCCGACGCTGCCGTCGAACTACTTCCACCTGCTGCGCTGGCAGGCGCACAACCCTCACCACAAGCCGCTGGTCGTCTTCACCCCGAAGTCGATGCTGCGTCTGAAGGCGGCGGCGAGTGCGGCGGCGGAGTTCACCTCCGGCTCGTTCCGTCCGGTCATCGGCGACACCACCGTCGACCCGGCGAACGTGCGCAAGGTCGTCATCACGGCCGGCAAGTTCTACTACGACGTCGCGGCGGCCCGCACCGAGCGCGGTGTCACCGACACGGCGATCGTCCGGGTCGAGCGGCTCTACCCGCTGCCGGTGGCCGAGCTCCAGGAGGAGCTGGCCAAGTACGGCGACGACGTCCAGTTCGTCTGGGCGCAGGAGGAGCCGGCCAACCAGGGTGCCTGGCCGTTCATCGCGATGAACCTGGTCGACCACCTCCAGGTCGTCGTCGGCCGCAGCGCCAACGGCTCCCGCCTGCGTCGCGTCGCCCGCACCGCCTCGTCCGCCCCGGCGGTCGGCTCGGCCAAGCGGCACGGCGCCGAGCAGGCGGCGCTGCTGGAGGAGATCTTCACCCTGTAGTACCGCCCGTACGACGCCTGTACGACCGAGGCCCGGTTCCCGCCCGCAGCGGGGGCCGGGCCTCGGTCGTGACGGCGCGTACTAATCTGGCGTCTGTCACACCCCACCGGACCGGAGAGCACCGTGTACTTCACCGATCGAGGCATCGAGGAGCTGGCGAGCCGGCGCGGCGACGAGGAGGTCACCTTCGAGTGGCTGGCCGAGCGGCTGCGCGAGTTCGTCGACCTCAACCCGGACTTCGAGATCCCGGTCGAGCGGCTCGCCACCTGGCTGGCCAGGCTGGACGACGAGGACGAGGACTGACGCAGCGCCGTCGGAAGGGCCCGGGAGGTTTCACCTCCCGGGCCCTTCGTGTCTCTCCGGGCGCCCTTCCCGGGCGTGCTTGACATTCACGGCACGCGATATATCGTGTTCTACAGGGAGACGCGATACATCGCGAATCGCAACGGGAGGCGGGACCAGTCATGAGCCAGTGGGTTGTCAGCGGACCTGAGAAGATCACCATCGACGAGCCGGTCGGCACGCTCCAGGTACGGATCGTGGCCGGCGCGGTGAACGTCGTCGCGGCCGACGGCCCGGCCCGGCTGGAGGTCACCGAGCTGGAGGGCGACCCGCTGCGGGTCAGCCTGGAGGACGGCGTGCTCACCGTCTCCTACCCGGAGCTCAACGTGAACCGCTTCTCCGAGGCCCTGAAGTCGATGGAGTCCGTGAAGTCGCTCTTCGCCACCCTGCGCAGGCACAACCGCGCGGTGGTCTCGCTGGCCGTCCCGGCCGGCGCGGAGGTCAAGGTCGGCACGGTCTCCGCCGACGCCACCGTCTCCGGCATCTCCGGCCGGGTCTCGGTGCACGGCGCCAGCGGCGAGACCACGCTGGTCGGGCTCTCCGGCCGCACCGACGCCAACACCGTCTCCGGCAACATCGACGCCCAGGCGGTCTCCGGCGAACTCCGGGCCAAGTCCATCTCCGGCGACCTGACGGTGGTCGCCGGGCGGGCGGACCGGGTCTCCGCCAAGTCGGTCAGCGGCAACGTCACCCTGGACCTGGACGTCCGGACGGCCGCCGACATCAACGTCACCACCGTCAGCGGCGCGGTCGGCATCCGGCTGCCCTCGCTGGCCGACACCAAGGTCGAGCTGGGCACCACCAGCGGCGACCTCTCCAGCACCTTCGAGGAGCTCACCGTCAACGGCACCTGGGGCGCCAAGCGGCTCTCCGGCGAGATCGGCTCGGGCAGCGGCAAGCTCCAGGTCACCACCGTCTCCGGCGCGGTGACGGTGCTGCGCCGCCCCGAGCCGGAGGACGACCGGCCGAGCTTCGTCAAGGAGCTGCCCAGCGCCGCCGACACCACCGAGGAGATCTGAGATGACCCCCGTCTTCGGGCACGGCCGCCTGCGCCTGTACCTGCTCAAGCTGCTCGACGAGTCGCCCCGCCACGGGTACGAGGTGATCCGCCTCCTGGAGGAGCGCTTCGAGGGCACGTACGCGCCCTCGGCGGGCACCGTCTACCCCCGGCTGGCGAAGCTGGAGAAGGAGGGCCTGGTCACCCAGAGCACCGAGGGCGGCCGCAAGGTCTACCGGCTCACCGAGGCGGGCCGCACCGAGCTGGCCGCCCGGCAGGGCGAGCTGGACGAGCTGGAGGCCGAGATCCGCGACTCCGTCGCGCAGCTCGCCGGGGCGATCCGGGAGGACGTCCGGGACAGCGCGAAGGACCTCCGCGAGGAGCTGTGGAACGCGGCGAAGCAGGCCCCCCGGCCGGGCGGCGGCTCGGGCGGCGACCCGTGGGCCGGGCCCTGGGGCGAGAAGGAGTCCTGGAAGCGGGCCAAGGAGGAGTTCGCCCAGTTCAAGGCGCAGGCCAAGGAGCAGGCCGCCCGCGCCAAGGAGCAGGAGCGCGCGGCCAAGGCCCAGGCCAAGGCCGCCGAGGAGGAGGCCCGCCGGCTGCGCGAGCAGTCCAAGGCAGCCCGCAGTGCGGCGCAGCAGGAGGCCCTGCGGATCAAGCGCCGGGTCGAGCAGCAGGTCCGCGAGGCCGCCGCCCGCGGCGACTGGTCCACCGGCCTGGCCGAGGGCCTCTCCGAGCTGACCAAGGGCCTGGCCGGGCTGGCCGACGCCGCCAAGTGGGGCACACCCGCGGCGCCGCCCGCCGACGAGGAGATCCGGGTCGACCGGATCGACCTCGACAAGCAGCCCGTCACCGACCTGCCGCCGTGGGCCGCCACCGACCCCACCGCCGACCCGGCCCGCGAACTGGAACGCCTTCTGGACCGCTTCCGCGACCAGATCCGCGACACCGCCCGCGACACCGGCGTGACCCCGGCCCAGCTGGGGGCCGCCCAGGCCGCCCTGGCCGCAGCCGCAGCCCACATCCGCACCACCCTGAGCTGACCCCGAAGAGGCGGCCCGGTGTCCGCGCCGGGCCGCCTCTGGCTGTCACAAAGTCAGGAAGTCACGGCGTCAGGACGAGCTTGCCGAAGACGTCGCCCTTGGCGAGGCGGGCGAAGGCGTCGCGGGCCTCGGTGAGGGGGTAGGTGGAGTCGACGACCGGGCGGATGCCGGTGTTGGCGCAGAGGGCGAGAAGGCCGGCGAGTTCGTCCTTGGTGCCCATCGTGGAGCCGAGGACGCGGAGTTCGAGGAAGAAGATCCGGTTCAGCTCGGCGGCCTTGGGGTGCGGGCCGGAGGTGGCGCCGGAGATGACGATGGCGCCGCCGGGCTTGAGCGCCTTGACGGAGTGGCTCCAGGTCGCGGCGCCGACGGTCTCCATCACCGCGTCCACCCGCTCGGGCAGCCGGGCGCCGCTCTCGAAGGCGGCGTCGGCCCCGAGCTCGACCGCGCGGGCGCGCTTGGCCTCGTCCCGGCCGGTGACCCAGACCCGCAGGCCGGCCGCCTTCGCGAGCACCACGAGTGCCGTCGAGACGCCGCCGCCGGCGCCCTGCACCAGGACGGTGTCACCGGGCTTCACGCCCGCCTTGGTGAAGAGCATCCGGTACGCCGTCAGCCAGGCGGTGGGGAGGCAGGCGGCCTCGGCGAAGGACAGTTCGGCGGGCTTGGGCAGCAGGTTCCAGGTGGGTACGGCGACGCGCTGGGCGAAGGTGCCCTGGTAACGCTCGGTCAGGATCGAGCGGGGCTCGTCCGGGCCGACGCCGTGGCCGCTCTGGCCGATCACCGAGTGGATGACCACCTCGTTGCCGTGCTCGTCGACCCCGGCGGCGTCGCAGCCGAGGATCATCGGCAGCCGCTCGGCGGGCAGGCCCACGCCGCGCAGCGACCAGAGGTCGTGGTGGTTGAGCGTGGCGGCCCGGACCGTGACCACGCTCCATCCCGGGCGGGCCTCGGGCTCCGGGAGCTCGCCCAACTCCAGGGCGCTCAGCGGGTCGTCGGCGTCGATGCGTGCGGCGTAGGCGGCGTACATGTCCCGGACACTAGCGGCGAACGGCCGGGGCCCGGAACCACGCAGGAGTGTGACCTCCACCGCGTGTCCCGGGCCCGTGTGTGGCGAACCGCGTGAGACGACCGCTTACAGCTTGGCGACGCCCTCACGGCGGGCGGCCTCGGCGACGGCCTTGGTGACGGCCGGAGCGACCCGCTCGTCGAAGGGCGACGGGATGACCTTCTGCGGCGTCAGCTCGTCGGCGACGACGGCCGCGAGGGCCTGGGCCGCGGCGAGCTTCATGCCCTCGGTGATCCGGGTGGCCCGGACCTGGAGGGCCCCGGCGAAGATGCCGGGGAAGGCCAGCACGTTGTTGATCTGGTTCGGGAAGTCCGAACGGCCGGTGGCCACCACGGACGCGTACTTGTGCGCGATCTCGGGGTGGATCTCCGGGTTGGGGTTGGCCATCGCGAAGATGAAGCAGCCCTCGGCCATGGTGGCGACGGCCTCCTCCGGCACGGTGCCGCCGGAGACGCCGATGAAGACGTCCGCCCCGGCGAGCGCGTCGGCCAGCGAGCCCTTCAGCCCGGCCTTGTTGGTGACGGCGGCGATCTCGGCCTTGACGTCAGTCAGGTCGCCCCGGCCCTCGTACACCACGCCGCGCCGGTCGCAGACCGAGACGTCGCCGATGCCCGCCGCGACCAGCATCTTGGCGATCGCGATGCCCGCAGCGCCCGCGCCGGAGATGACGGCCCGCAGGTCGCCGATCTCGCGGCCGGTGACCTTGGCGGCGTTCCACAGCGCGGCGGTGGAGACGATCGCGGTGCCGTGCTGGTCGTCGTGGAAGATCGGGATGTCCAGGGCCTCCTGGAGGCGCCGCTCGATCTCGAAGCAGCGGGGGGCGGAGATGTCCTCCAGGTTGACGCCGCCGAAGGACGGGGCGAGCCGGACGACGGTCTCGACGATCTCGTCCACGCCGGTGCAGGCCAGCGCGATCGGCACGGCGTCGACGCCGCCGAACTGCTTGAAGAGGATCGCCTTGCCCTCCATGACCGGCAGCGAGGCCTCGGGGCCGATGTCGCCGAGGCCGAGCACGGCGGTGCCGTCGGTGACGACGGCGACGACGTTCGACTTCCAGGTGTAGTCGTTGACCAGCTCGGGCTGCTCGGCGATCGCGGTGCAGACCCGGGCCACGCCGGGGGTGTACGCGAGGGACAGGTCGTCCGCGTCGCGCACCGGCACCGTCGCGCGGACCTCCATCTTGCCGCCGCGGTGGAGTGCGAAGACGGCGTCGACCGGGTCGACGGTGTCCTCGGTGTTCGGGTGGATGATCTCCGCTGCCACGATGACCTCTTCGTCATGTTCGGCGAGAGCGCACGGGCCGACGGGCTTACGACCCGGCCCGCACGCGCCGGAGGCGGAGTGCGCAAAGCCCGGGTACGCCGATGCGTACCCGGAGGTGGGTCGGGGCGCGGCCGTCGGGCGGCGCCCTCGAGTGAGGGTTTTGGGTTGCTGTGCTGTGCCTGCGACCTGCCGGCCTCCCGGCCTGCCGAAAGGTGCCCGACACGTCCGGACAAGTCCGGATCGGGTCAGCCTAGGTCGGACAAAGGCATCGCACCTATGCCTTTTTGTCCTCTTGACGTGCCGTTCACGCCCCGCTCACCACTTGACCGCCTCCAGTTTCGGAAGTACTGGGGCTCGTGCTGGCAACGACGATCGGACACGCACACTCGCAGGAGTGAACGCAGACTCGGAGGGGAGCTGGCACTTCGGATCCAGAGCCTCTGTCTTCGGCTTCCGGTCCTACGCGCCCCGAGCCTGTCGCGACTCGGCGGGTCTGGCGTTCTGGTATCGGGGGTCACCCGATACCAGATTCTGACACACCCGCCGCCCGGCCCGGCATGACGGTCGCCACTCACCCGTACGCCGCATAGTCCCGCCCACCCACGGACGGGCCTCCGGGCGTGGCGCGCTTCGGTCTGCATACTTATCCGCAGGGTGACAGGGTCACCGAATTACTCCGGATAGCGGACACTCTGACCCCTTGTTATCCGATTTTGATCTGAAGATGGGCCCGTTCGGCGACACAGGGTGGCAGGATTCCCCCCATCTCGGATCGCGACAGCCACCCCGGCCTCCCAGGCAGGGGCCCCGGGTCGAGGCAGCGATCGCTTGTCCACCTCGGCGGAGGGTGGCACGGCAACACCGGCAGGACCAGCAGCACCCGAAGGCCCCGCACAGTGCGGTGCGGGCCCGTCGGCCCTGGTGCGCCGCCCCCGCGGCGTGCTCCGCCCGACCTCCCAGGAGGAGATCCCCCCAATGACCGCCCGTACCCAGCGCCCCCGCCTGCTCGCCGCCACCGTCCTCGTGACGGGCTCCCTCCTGCTCACCGCCTGCAGCAGCTCCGGCAGCTCCTCCGGCAGCTCCGGCGCGCCGAGTGCCAGTGCCTCGGTCAAGGCCCCCACGGCCGACGCCTCGCTGGCGGCCCTCGTCCCGGCCGACGTGAAGTCCTCCGGCAAGCTGGTCGTGGCCGCCGACGCCTCGTACGCGCCGAACGAGTTCAAGGACGACAAGGGCGCCATCGTCGGCATGGACGTCGACCTCGCCGCGGCGATCGCGCAGAAGCTGGGTCTGACGGCGGACGTCCAGAACGCGGACTTCACCTCGATCATCCCGGGCATCGCGGCGAAGAAGTACCAGCTCGGTATGAGCTCCTTCACCGACAACAAGGAGCGCGAGAAGACGGTCGACATGGTCACCTACTTCACCGCGGGCACCTCCCAGGCGGTCAAGAAGGGCAACCCGGACAAGATCTCGGCCGACGACCTGTGCGGCAAGAAGGTCGCCGTCCAGACCGGCACCACCCAGGCCGACCTGATCCACGACACCCTCAACCCCGCCTGCACCAAGGCCGGCAAGCCGACCATCCCGAACGACGGTGACAAGTTCACCCTCCAGACGGACGTCACCACGGCCCTGATCTCGAACCGCGACCAGGTCATGCTGGCCGACTCCCCCGTGATCGACTACGCCCTCAAGCAGACCAACGGTCAGCTGGAGAAGATCGGCTCGACCACCGACAGCGCCCCGTACGGCGTCGTCGTCGCCAAGGGCTCCGACCTGGCCAAGGCCGTTCAGGGGGCGATCCAGTCGCTGATCGCCGACGGCACCTACAAGGCGATCCTGGCGAAGTGGGGCGTCGAGTCCGGCGCGATCGACAAGTCCGTCATCAACGGCGCCACCAGCTGATCCCGCACCACAACACCCCCTGAGGCCACCACTGTGAATCATTCCGACCAGGGGGAGGTGAAGCCGGCGCGGCCTGAGCAGATCAAGGCCGTGCCGGTCCGCCACCCCGGACGCTGGGCCGGAGCCCTCGTCGTCATCGTCCTGGCGGCGATGCTGCTCCATGCCCTGATCTACAACCCCGCCTTCGAGTGGAACATCGTCGGCTCGACCCTGTTCGACCCGCAGATCCTCCGCGGTCTGGTGAAGACGCTCGAACTGACCGCCCTGGCGATGGTGATGGGCATGGTCGGCGGCATCATCCTCGCGGTGATGCGGCTCTCGCCGAACCCGCTGCTCTCCACCACGGCCTGGTTCTACATCTGGGTCTTCCGGGGCACTCCCGTCCTCGTCCAGCTGGTGTTCTGGAACTTCCTCGGCGCCCTCTGGGCGAACCTCTCCATCGGCGTCCCGTTCGGCCCCGAGTTCTGGTCCGAGTCGACCAACAAGCTCGTGCCGGTCTTCGTCGCGGCCCTGCTGGGCCTCGGCCTCAACGAGGCCGCCTACATGGCGGAGATCGTCCGTGGCGGCATCCAGTCGGTGGACGAGGGCCAGACCGAGGCCGCCCAGGCCCTCGGCATGAGCCGCTTCGACACCATGCGCCGGATCGTCCTCCCGCAGGCCATGCGGGTGATCATCCCGCCGAGCGGCAACGAGACCATCTCGATGCTCAAGACCACCTCGCTGGTCACCGTGATCGCCCTGGAGGAGCTCTTCCAGGCCGGCCACAACATCTACTCCCGCACCTTCCAGACCATCCCCGTGCTGATCGCCGTCAGCATCTGGTACCTCTTCCTGACCTCCGTGCTGACCGTCGGCCAGTACTACGTCGAGCGGTACTACGCACGCGGCGCCAACCGGGCGCTGCCGCCGACACCGCTGGAGCGCGTGCGCGCTCTCTTCAAGGGCAAGCCGCTGCCGCCGACGGCCGCTGCGGGCACCCCGCACAGTGGGGGGATGTCATGACCGAGCCGACCGACCTGATGACTCCGCAGAGCAGCGGTCACCCGATGGTCCGGGCCGAGGGCGTGCGCAAGTCGTACGGCCTGGTCGAGGTGCTCAAGGGCATCGACCTCGAAGTGCGGCAGGGCGAGGTGTTCTGCCTGATCGGCCCGTCCGGCTCCGGCAAGTCGACCTTCCTCCGGTGCATCAACCACCTGGAGAAGATCAACGGCGGTTTCCTCTCCGTCGACGGCGAGCTGGTCGGCTACCGCCAGAAGGGCGACCGGCTGTACGAGCTGAAGGACCGCGAGGTGGCGGTGAAGCGCCGCGACATCGGCATGGTCTTCCAGCGCTTCAACCTCTTCCCCCACATGACGGCGCTGGAGAACGTGATCGAGGCGCCCGTCCAGGTCAAGGGCGAGGGCAAGTCCGCCGCCAAGGAGCGGGCGATGGCCCTGCTGGAGCGGGTCGGCCTGGCCGACAAGGCCGCCAGCTACCCGTCGCAGCTCTCCGGCGGACAGCAGCAGCGCGTCGCGATCGCGCGTGCGCTGGCCATGAAGCCGAAGCTGATGCTCTTCGACGAGCCGACGTCGGCGCTCGACCCGGAGCTGGTCGGTGACGTCCTCGACGTCATGCGCGGCCTGGCCGAGGAGGGCATGACGATGATCGTCGTCACCCACGAGATGGGCTTCGCCCGCGAGGTCGGCGACGCACTGGTCTTCATGGACGGCGGCGTGGTGGTCGAGTCCGGCCACCCGCGCGAGGTGCTCACCAACCCGCAGCACGAGCGGACCAGGGCCTTCCTCTCCAAGGTGCTCTGACACGTCCTCCTGCTCGGCGCCCGCCACGAATCGTGGCGGGCGCCGACGCGTTTGGTAATACCCTGGTGGCAGCTCACCCGTTACCACCTCTGGGAAGGACCCCCGTGGAGCTCGCCTCGTACGCCGACTTCGCCGTCCGGCTGGTCAACAGCGAGGAGCCCGGTCGCGGCACCGACGCACTGACCTCGGTCGAGGCCGTCCGGGATCTCTTCGGTGAGCCGAGCCGGGCCTCCGCGATCGCCGACGAATCCGACCTGCCGAGGCTGCGGGCCGTCCGGGTCCGGCTGCGCGGGGTCTTCGAGGCGGCGGCGGAGGGCGACGAGGTGCGCGGGGTCGACCTGCTCAACAGCCTGCTGGTCGAGTACCCCGTCAGCCCGCTGGTCTCCGGCCACGACTACCTGGACGAGGCCGGGCGCCCCCGCTGGCACCTGCACCTGGCCGACAACGCCCCCACCGCCACCGCGAACTTCACCGCCGTCGCGTGCATGGGCCTGGCCATACACCTCACCGCGCTGGGCGCCGACCGCCTCGGCATCTGCCAGGCCGCGCCCTGCCGCAACGCCTACCTCGACACCTCCACCAACCGCTCCCGCCGCTACTGCTCGGACCGCTGCGCGACCCGGGCCAACGTCGCGGCCTACCGCGCCCGCAAGCGGCTCGAAGCCGCGGCGGCCCAGCAGGCCTAGCCGGGCAGGTCTAGCCGGGCAGGCCTCCGGGCCGGCGGGCGATCCAGCCGATGCGCGGCCGGAGCCGCAGCAGGACGCGCCCGAGCACCAGCTCGTCCGGCACCGCGCCGTACTCCCGGCTGTCGCTCTCCACGAAGCGGTTGTCGGAGAGCAGCCACCAGCCGCGCCCCCGGCGCCCGTGGGCCCGCTTCACCACCAACAGGTCCTGCCGCAGCGGGTGGCGGCAGAGCACCACCGCGCCCGGCGTGATCCGGGCGCCGTAGCGGACCAGCACCAGATCGCCGTCGTAGAGGGTCGGCACCATCGAGGGCCCCGCCACGTCGACCACGCCGAGCGGCAGCAGCCCGGCACTCCGTGCCTCTGAACCCATCTCGCCCACTCCGACCGCCCGTCCTGCTGACCACTCGTCCGTCACCGGCGGCTCCGGTGTCCGCCGAACGGCCGACCCCGCCCGATATCGCCCGGTTCGGGGTCCGCCTTTCGCCCTAGGTTCCCCTCCCCAGCCGCGAAACCCGGCGGTCGTAAGGGTAATCTCAGCGCGGGAAGACGATCTAAGGAAGGACTCCCATGTTCTCTAGTCTGTTTGCTCCGCGAGCCACCGCGCACGCCCACTGTGACCTGCCCTGCGGTGTCTACGACCCGGCCCAGGCCCGGATCGAGGCCGAGTCCGTGAAGGCCACTCAGGAGAAGTACCAGGCCAACGAGGACGCGGCGTTCCGTACCCGCGCCATCGTCATCAAGGAGGAGCGGGCCGAGCTGGTCAAGCACCACCTCTCGGTGCTGCACACCGACTACTTCAAGGCCCCGCACTTCGAGAAGTACCCGCAGCTGCACGAGCTGTTCAACAACGCCGGCAAGGCCGCCTCGGCTGCCAAGGGCTCGAACGACCCGGCCACCGGCCAGGCCCTGCTCGACCTGATCGCCCAGATCGACGCGATCTTCTGGGAGACCAAGAAGGCCTGAGCCCCGCTCAGACCTGACACCGTCGCCCCCGTCCGCAGCACGCGGCCGGGGGCGTCGGCGTTCCCGGCGGCGTACGCTCGGAATACGGGTCGAACCGCCCCGGTCCGGCTCGTCGTATGCGAGCGAAGGAGACCGCCATGGGCACCACCGCCTTCGACACCGAGGCCCTGCGGGAGGGCATCGAGCAGCGCAAGGCGTCGACCCTGTTGTCCCTCTACGCGGACGACGCGGAGATGCGGATGATCGACCACCGCAGCCAGCCCAGCCACCCGATGGTCGCGCACGGGCGCACCGAGATCGAGCCGATCCTGGCCGACGTCTACAGCCGGGACATGACCCACAAGCTCGAACAGGTCGTCGTCGGCGACGGCCACGTCGCTTGGATGGAGTCCTGCGAGTACCCGGACGGCACGAAGGTGCTGTGCAGCGCGATGGCCGACCTGAAGGACGGCAAGATCGTCGACCAGACCGCCATCCAGGCCTGGGACGAGGCGGGCTCCTGACCGCTCCCGGGGGCACGTCACCCGGGCGGTGCCCCCGAGTACCCTCGCCAGTATGATCCGCACCGCCGCCACCACCGACGTCCCCGCCATCCACACCATGATCCGCGAGCTCGCGGAGTACGAGAAGGAGCCGCAGGCGGCCCAGGCCACCGAGGCGCAGCTGCAGGACGCGCTGTTCGGCCCGCACCCCGCCCTGTTCGGCCTGGTCGCCGAGGACGACACCACCGGTGAGACGGTCGGCTTCGCCCTCTGGTTCAAGAACTTCTCGACCTGGCGCGGCACCCACGGCGTGTACCTGGAGGATCTGTACGTCCGCCCGAGCGAGCGCGGCGGCGGTCACGGCAAGGCGCTGCTGACCGAGCTGGCGCGGATCTGCGTGGAGCGCGGGTACTCGCGGATGGAGTGGTCCGTGCTCGACTGGAACACTCCTTCGATCGGTTTCTACAAGTCACTCGGTGCCGTTCCGATGGACGGATGGACGGTCTACCGGCTCACCGACGAGGCGCTCACCGCCCTCGGCTCCTGACGGTCTTTCGCTCGTTCCCGTGACGACGGTCCCAGATCGGGACACGGGCACGGGTATCGCGGTAACGTCTCGGGCGGATGCGCGGCGTTCCGGCCTCCCCACGTGGGTATGACCGGTACGTACCGCACCACCCCTCTGGACAGTTGGGGCGAAGCAGTTGAGCAATGCAACAGGAAGTGCCGCGGCAGCGTCGCAACAAGCGCTGCCGCCGCAAGCACCGCGCGTCACCCAGGAGGTGAGGGTGTCCCAGATCGACGGCGAGCCCGGAGTGAAGGACTTCGTGGAAGTCCGGCTGCCCGCAGCGGGGGCCTACCTCTCGGTGCTGCGGACGGCGACGGCCGGCCTCGCGGCCCGGTTGGACTTCACCCTGGACGAGATCGAGGATCTCCGGATCGCGGTGGACGAGGCCTGCGCCATCCTGCTCCAGCAGGCGGTGCCGGGCTCCGTACTGGCGTGTGAGTTCCGGCTGGTCGGCGACTCGCTCAGAGTGACGGTCTCCGCACCGACGACCGACGGCCGCGCCCCGGAGCGGGACACCTTCGCCTGGACGGTGCTCTCCGCACTGGCCGGCGAGGTGGAGTCCTCCGTGAGCCCGGACAACACGGTCGTCATCAGCCTCCACAAGAAGCGCGGCGGTACCCCCGCCCAGTTCTGAGGCCGCACCCGTGAAGCCGTACGCGCGGCGCCCGAGCGCCGCGCGTACGGCTCCCCCGTACCGCGCAGCGGTACACCCCAAGTGAAGTGCTCCCGGAACGGAACGGGTGATCGCCGTGAGTGAGCTGAACCGCACAGGTGCCGCCGGTAGCCCGGTGGTCACCGCCGAGCCGGCCGTGCCGACCCAGGCACGGGCCGCCATCCCGCACGACGCCCGATCCACCGCAGATGACGTGCACCCGAAGGACAGCCATCGGATGACCCAGCCGACCGATCCGACGCCGGAGCCGCAATCCGCCGGCACCCCTGAGCCCGCCACCGAGGAGGTGGTCGTGGTGGTCGAGGAGGTGGTGGCCGACGAACCGGTCACGCCGATGCTGCCCACGCAGACGCACCGCTCCGGTGCGCCGGACCGCGAGGCCGCCCGCGCGCTCTTCGTCCGGCTCGCGGGGCTGGCCGAGGGCTCGCCCGAGCGGGTCGAACTGCGCAACCAGCTGGTCCGGATGCACATCCCGCTGGTCGAGCACCTGGCACGGCGGTTCCGCAACCGAGGCGAGCCGCTGGACGACCTGACCCAGGTCGCCACCATCGGCCTGATCAAGTCGGTGGACCGCTTCGACCACGAGCGCGGGGTCGAGTTCTCCACCTACGCCACCCCGACGATCGTCGGCGAGATCAAGCGGCACTTCCGGGACAAGGGCTGGGCCGTCCGCGTCCCGCGCCGGCTCCAGGAGCTGCGGCTCTCGCTGACCACGGCGACGAGCGAGCTCTCCCAGCGGCACGGCCGCTCCCCCACGGTGCACGAGCTGGCCGAGCACCTGGGGATCTCGGAGGAGGAGGTGCTGGAGGGCTTGGAGTCCGCCAACGCGTACTCGACGCTCTCGCTGGACGTGCCGGACAGCGACGACGAGTCGCCGGCCGTCGCGGACACCCTCGGGACGACGGACGAGGCGCTGGAGGGCGTCGAGTACCGCGAGTCGCTCAAGCCGCTGCTGGCCCAGCTGCCGCCGCGCGAGCAGAAGATCCTGGTGCTGCGGTTCTTCCGGAACATGACCCAGTCCCAGATCGCCACCGAGGTCGGCATCTCGCAGATGCACGTCTCGCGCCTGCTGGCCCGCACCCTCGCCCAGCTCCGCGAGAAGCTGCTCGTCGAGGAGTGACCCCAGTACATGCGTGTGGCCCCCGGGGCGTCCCCGGGGGCCACACGTGCGTCAGCTCGGCAGCGTCAGCTGTACAGCGCCTCGGTCACCCGGGGGTTGAGCAGGCCGACGATCCCCGCCAGCCCGAGCAGGCCGACGACGACCGCACCGGCCGGGAGCCCCTGCCACATGTAGTACGCGACCGGCAGGCAGATCGAGTTGGTCAGCAGGGCCGGGCTGCGGCCCCACCGGCGCAGCCCGAGCAGGGCCCACCCGGCGAGCAGCGGCAGCACGCCCATCAGCAGCAGGACGGCGCCGCCGAACTCGCTGCGGCCGAGCGCGGCCGAGTCGCCGGTGAAGCCGCTGATCATGTCGAAGAGGCCCCAGCCGGCCAGCGCGGCGCCCTCCAGCAGGGTCGTCGCGGCGCCGACGAGCAGCGGGGTGGGCCGGGTGCGGGCGGGGGCGGGGGAGGTGGTCTCTGCGGTCACCCCAGCAGGGTAGCCGCCGCCTCCACGACACCGAGCCGGGTGGACACCCGAACGCGCCGCGCCGCCCCGTAGGCTGATCGCCATGCGCGCTCTCCTGGTCGTGAACCCGAAGGCGACCACCACCAGTGGCCGGACCCGAGACGTGCTCACCCACGCCCTGCGGAGCGACCTGAAGCTGGAGGTCGCGCACACCGAGTACCGCGGCCACGCCCGGGACCTGGCCTGCGACGCGGCCACCTACGGCACGGTCGACCTGGTGGTGGCGCTGGGCGGCGACGGCACCGTCAACGAGGTCGTCAACGGCCTGCTCGCGCACGGCCCGTCCGAGCGGGTGCCCCGGCTGGCGGTCGTGCCGGGCGGCAGCACGAACGTCTTCGCCCGCGCGCTCGGCCTGCCGAACGACCCGGTGGAGGCGACGGGTGCGCTGCTCGACGCGCTGGACCACCAGCGCGAGCGCGCGATCAGCCTCGGCAAGGCGATGACGGAGGGCCTCCCCGACCGCTGGTTCACCTTCACGGCCGGTCTGGGCTTCGACGCGGGCGTGGTGGGCCGGGTGGAGGAGATGCGCAAGGCCGGGCGGAAGTCAACTCACGCGCTGTACGTCAACCAGGCACTCCGGCACTACGTGACTGAGCGTGAACATCGCAAGAACGGCCCCATCACCCTTGAGATGAACGGGCAGGACCCGGTGCCGGGGCTGGTGATGACCATAGTTTCCAACACCTCTCCGTGGACGTTCCTGGGCAGCCGGCCGGTGCTCCCCTCGCCCTCCGCTTCCTTCGACACGGACCTCGACGTCTTCGGCATCACTCGAATGACCGCGTTCGGCACGGCTCGAACGGTGCGTCAGATTCTGCGCTCGCACACACCTGCGGAAGACGAGAGAGAGCCAGTCGGCCCTAGGGGCAAACACGTCGTCTCCTATCACGACGTCCGACACTTCACCTTGGTTTCACAGGAACCGGCCCCGTTTCAGGTCGACGGGGACCACCTTGGAGACAGGAGTCGCGTCAGTTTCACAGGCGTTCGGCGGGCACTGCGTGTGATTGTGTGACCAGAAGGGGGTATCCCCCTTCTTCTCGAACGCACAAGCCCCCTTCACCCCATAGAAGTACGGGCTGTGAGCTATGCGACACCGAAGAATCAAAAATTCCTCACCGAAGGGGGTTGTATCCGAGCCCGAGGTTTGCGAACCTCTACATGGCGATCGGGACACGTCGCAGCAACAGTTCAACACCTGCCCCCAGGGGCACGGCTGCGGTACATCCCTTGATCTGCCCGAACCCCCTCCCAGCACAGACCACCCAGGCCCTTTGGGCCTTTGGTCCCTTTTGCTGTTACGGGATTCGTGAAAGCGTTCACATTCACAAGCCACCACGATTGCGTCGGCCGGGGCCACAGCCCTACCGACCGGAGGAGTTGGACGAACATGGACTGGCGCCACCGCGCTGTCTGCCGCGAAGAGGACCCGGAGCTGTTCTTCCCGATCGGGAACACCGGTCCTGCTCTGCTGCAGATCGAGGAAGCCAAGGCCGTGTGCCGCCGCTGCCCCGTCATGGAGCAGTGCCTGCAGTGGGCGCTCGAGACCGGCCAGGACGCAGGCGTCTGGGGCGGCATGAGCGAGGACGAGCGTCGTGCGATGAAGCGCCGCGCCGCCCGCAACCGCGCGCGCACCGCCTGACACACCGCCTCACCGCTGTACCCGCACCACCCGATCAACCCATGATCAAGGGCTTCGCCGCTCTTCCGGTCGAAGCCTTCCGCAGAGCGGATCGCACCCTGGTGAGATCCGACGGCGCGCGATGCGGCCCTGGCACTTGATACTGTTCACTTAGAGCAATATTGTGGACCTAGGGCGCTCACCGTGTGCAATGCACCGGGCGCCACAGCACCACCATGAGCCCCCGTTCCGGCCGACTCCCCCCGACGGCCGGAACGGGTTGAGAGGCCCTGCCGACCCACCCCCCCCGGTCGGCAGGGCCTCGTTTCTCTCTCCGGTGCGTGTTCGGGTGCGTGTGAGACCTCCTCAACTCCCGTCTACGGCACGGGAATCTCCAGGATCACCTTGGTGCCGCCACCCGGCGCCGCGACCATGTCGAAGGTGCCGCCGAGCTCGTTGGTCGCCAGCGTCCGGACGATCTGCAGGCCGAGATTGCCCGCCTGCTGCGGGTCGAAGCCCTCCGGCATCCCCTGCCCGTCGTCCTGCACGGTGATCAGCAGGTACTCCTCCGGCTTGGCCCCGCCGTTCCAGCTGTCCGACCAGCCCATGCCGCTGGCCGGGGCCCGCCCGCGCAACGCGCTGACCTCCACCCGGCCCGAGTCCTTCGCGCCGAAGGCGTGCTCCAACGCGTTCTGCAGCAGCTCGGTCAGCACCATCGCCAGCGGAGTCGCCACCTCGGCCGCCAGGATGCCGAAGCTGCCGCTGCGCCTGGTCGCGACCTTGCCGTCGTGGGACAGCTCCATCACCATCGCGAGCACCCGGTCGGCGACCTCGTCGAAGGCGACCTGCTCGTCCAGGGTCTGCGACAGCGTCTCGTGCACGATCGCGATCGAGCCGACCCGGCGCACGGCCTCGTCCAGCGCGGCCCGCCCGGCCGGCGAGTCCATCCGGCGGGACTGCAGGCGCAGCAGCGCGGCGACGGTCTGCAGGTTGTTCTTCACCCGGTGGTGGATCTCCCGGATGGTCGCGTCCTTGGTCATCAGCTCGCGGTCACGGCGGCGCAGCTCGGTGACGTCCCGGGCCAGCACCAGCGATCCGGTGAGCACGCCCTTGGGCTTGAGCGGGATGGCCCGCAGCGTGACCACACCCCCCTGGGCCTCCACCTCGGTCTGCCGGGGTGCCCAGCCGCTGGCCAGCTTCACCAGCGCCTCGTGCACGGCCCCGCGCGACGGCGGCGCCAACTCGGCGGTGCTGCGGCCGAGGTGACTGCCCACCAGATCGGTGGTGAGGCCGAGCCGATGGTAGGCGGAGAGCGCGTTGGGGCTGGCGTACGTGACGATGCCGTCGGCGTCGAGCCGGATCAGCCCGTCGCCGACCCGGGGCGCCGCGTCCATGTCGGCCTGTTCGACGCCGGGGTACGGAAACGTTCCTGCCGCGATCATCTGGGCCAGGTCGGAGGCGCTCTGCAGATAGGTGAGCTCCAGCCGGCTGGGCGTCCGCACCGTCAGCAGGTTGGTGTTCCGGGCGATCACCCCGAGCACCTTGCCCTCGCGCCGGACGGGGATCGACTCGACCCGTACCGGCACCTCCTCGCGCCACTCCGGGTCACCCTCGCGGACGATCCGGCCCTCGTCGAAGGCCGCGTCCAGCAGCGGGCGGCGGCCGCGCGGCACCAGGTGGCCGACCATGTCGTCCTGGTAGGAGGTCGGGCCGGTGTTCGGGCGCATCTGGGCGACCGAGACGTACCGGATGCCGTCCCAGGTCGGGATCCACAGCACCAGGTCGGCGAAGGAGAGGTCGGAGAGCAGCTGCCACTCCGAGACCAGCATGTGAAGCCACTCCACGTCGGCACCGGTGAGGGTGGTGTGGCGGCGGACCAGATCGTTCAGCGAGGGCACAGGGCGAGCGTAACCCCGATCAGAGCCTCCGCCGACCCGGTCCGGGGCCCGGCCAGGGGTTGCCCGGGGGTTGTCCAGACCAATCCGTGAACGGCTCTGGACAACCAGGATTGGTCTAGTCCACAATGAAAGAGCACCAAGGAGAGGCCCCCCGCGCAACTGCCCTGACCCGCGCGAGGTCGCTCCGAGGTCGGTCGCCCGCCGACGGGGAGCCCCGCACAGCTCCCGGCCGGCAGCGGCGCCCGACGACAGCTCCGGGCTGCGGTGCCGCACAGGTTGAGGGTCCTGTGTCGGCGCCGTGGCCCGTAGTGCTTTCCCGGCTCCCCCCGGCTCGGACCACCACCCCGGCCGCTCAACGACTGAGGCCCCGTCCACCCGGACGGGGCCTCAGTCGTTCACCGTGCGCAGCCCAGGGGTCAGTGGGTCTCGGTGACCTTGGCGAGGGCTCGCGGGGCGTCCGGGTCCTGGCCGCGGGCGATGGTGACCTCGTAGGCGAGCTGCTGGAGGGGGAGGATCTCCAGGATCGGCTGGACCTCCTCGGGCACCCCGGCGGGGAGCGCGAAGCCTGCGGAGGCGGCGTCCACCTGCTCCTGCTGGCCGATGACCACCAGGTCCGCACCACGGCCGCGCAGGCGGTCCAGGACGGGCTGCAGGGCCTCGCCGCCCTTGCCCTCGGGGACGATGGCGATGACCGGGGAGACGTTGTCGACCATGGCCAGCGGGCCGTGCAGCAGGTCGGCGCCGGAGAACGGGGAGGCCGGGATGTAGGTGGTCTCCATCAGCTTCAGCGCGGCCTCGCGGGCCGTCGGGTAGCCGTAGCCGCGCGAGGTGAGCACCAGGCGCTGGGCGAAGCGGTAGCGCTCCGCCAGGGCCTTGACCTCGGCCTGGCGGCCGAGGATGCCGGCGGCCAGCTCCGGCAGCACCTTGGCGGCCGAGCCGTCGCCGCCGCGCAGGCCCTCGACCAGCAGGTAGAGGGCGAGCAGCTCGGCGGTGTAGGTCTTGGTCGCCGGGAGCGCCTTCTCCGGGCCCGCGAGCACGTCGATGTGGAACTCGGAGACCTCGGCCAGCGGCGAGCCGGCGTTGTTCGTCACCGCGAGGGTGATCGCACCGGCCTCGCGGGCCGCCTTGGTGGAGGCCACCAGGTCCGGCGAGCCGCCGGACTGGCTGACGGTGATCACCAGGCAGTCGGTGAGGTCCGGCTTGGCGCCGTAGGCCGTGGTGGTGGACATCGAGGTGAGGCCGGCGGGCTTGCCGAGCAGCACCTCGATCAGGTACTTCGCGTACAGCGCCGCGTTGTCGGACGTGCCGCGGGCCGTCAGCAGCACGAAGCGGGGGCTGCGGGCGGCGATCTCGGTCGCGATCTCGCGGATCTTGGGAGCGCCCTCGTCGAGGATGCGCTGCAGGACGGCCGGCTGCTCGGCCATCTCCGCCGCCATGATCCGTCCGGGGGTGGAGCTGGTCTGCGTGTCGGACATCTGATGTGCCTCCGATGAGATGGTTCTGCACCCTTCCCGGGCGGCTGCCCGGTCGGGGACCTCTACGGCGGCGAGTCCGCACACTCGCTGCGGTGTTACTCCGACGATCCTACGGGGAGCCACGGACCTGAGCACATTCAGGACGGGTTGTTGATCAGCTGGTCGATCGCCGCGTCGGCCGTCCTGGTAGCCGCGTCGACCGAGGTGCCCTTGAAGATGTCGTTCAGCATCGTCACCAGGACGTTCTGCTTCTCGATCGCACCCCAGCCGGGGGCGAGCGGGGTGAACCAGGCGTCCGGCACCGCGTTGGCCGCGGCGGCGGTGGCCGGCTTGGAGCGCAGCGGGGCGAGCTGGGTGAGGTTGTTCGGCAGGGTGTCCTTGTCGGCGAGCACCTGCTCCGACTTGGTGCTGGTGAACATCCTGATCCAGTCGGCGGCCAGCTCGGCGCCGGCCGACTTCGCGGTGACGGCGAGGTCGGAGCCGCCGATGAAGGAGGGCAGCGGCTTGCCGCCGGGGCCGGGCATGCCCGTCACCTTGAGCGCGTCGGTGAGCTTGGGGTCGCCGGTGACCGGGGCGACAGCGCTGCCGGCCTCCCAGCTGTTGCCGTAGAGCACGGCGGCCTTCGACTTGCCGAGCACGGCGGCCTGACCGGCCTCGTTGACGGTCAGGTCGCCGTGGTTGTACGTCTTCACCAGGTCGACGAAGTGGCTGATGCCCTGCTGGGACTTGGCGTCGTTCAGCGCGCCGTGCCAGCGGCCCGCGCTGTCGAAGCGGGCGATGGCGCCGCCGGCCGCCGCGACGTACGACATCGCCGCGTACCAGTACGGGCCGGGCAGGTAGAGCGCGGAGAAGGTGCGATCGCCCTTGTGCTTGGCCTGCACCTTGTCGAGGGCGGCGCGCAGCTCGTCCTCGGTCTTCGGGAAGTCGGGGCTGCCGGTGGCGTCCTGGAACATCGCCGAGTTGTAGATGCCGACCCGGGCGCCCGCGTAGTACGGCACGCAGAACAGCTTGTCCTGGTAGCTGCAGGTGTTGACCAGGCCCCTGATCCAGCTGTCGGAGTTCTCGAAGGTCGACCGGTCGACCGGGGCGAGCGAGCCGTTGAGGATGTACTTCATCGTCTCGGTGTTGCCGAGCTCGACGACATCGGGGGCGTTGCCGGCCGTGAGCGCGGCGTCCAGCTTGCCGATCTTGTCGCTCCAGCCCTGGTAGCTGAGCTTGAGGTCGACCTTGGGGTACTTCGCGGCGAACTCGTCGTTGACCTGCTGGACGAGCTCGGGCCAGTTGGTCTGCGCGTCGTTCATCAGCCAGATGGTGACCGTCCCGGTGGCGGCCTTCGGGTCGGCCGAGGCGGCGGCGCCCTTCCCGGGGGCGGCGCCGGAGCCGCACCCCGCCAGGGACGCCAGCAGGGCAGTCGCACCGATCGCGGCCGAGAGCTGTCTCTTCACGCAGACCTCCGTCATTGCAGGCAGGCAGGTCTGCGCAGTGGTACAGACCAGATTGCGCGAGCCTGGCCTAGACCACTCCCGGTGTCAACGGAAGTTTGAACATCAAGTGCTGGTCGTTGCAGACCTGTTGTGAGTTGTGAGCGATCTGTCGTGACTCCATCACCTACGGTTCCCTTAAGGCGTACTTAAGGCTCTCTTGAGG
Source organism: Kitasatospora sp. McL0602 (assembly GCF_052076145.1). Lineage (NCBI taxonomy): Bacteria > Bacillati > Actinomycetota > Actinomycetes > Kitasatosporales > Streptomycetaceae > Kitasatospora > Kitasatospora sp. McL0602. The sequence goes on from NZ_CP197246.1 coordinate 2,494,664, forward strand.
GAACAGCATCAAGAGAGCCGGACGGCAAAGGAAATGGCCCGGGGCCGCTGGAGTCTCCTCCAACGGCCCCGGGCCAGCTGATACTTGACGTACCGTCAGCCGAGGTACTGCCCCGTCAGCACCTCGACGGCGGCGAGCCCGCAGACCCGGGCCGCGCCGTGGGTGGCGACGTGCAGGGCGCCGACCGGCACCGCCTGCGGGACACCCATCTCGACCACCAGCGCGTCCGGACGGGCCGTCACCAGCCGGTCCAGCGCGGCGGCCATCCAGCTGTGCCGGTGGGTGTCGCGGACGACCACGACGAGGCGACGGCCCGATGCTCCGGCGAGCACCTTGGCCGTCAGCTCGTCGAGCCGCGCCGGGTCGGCGGCGTCCGGGCCGAAGCTCGCCGTCCGGGTACCCGGCAGGCGGGCGGCGAGCATGCCCGCCACGCCCCAGGGCGTCTCGTCCCCGACCGCGATGTTGGCCTGCGGGGAGAACGAGGCGACGTACGGGCGTTCCGTCACCGGCGCGACGGGGCCACCCGGGGCGCGGACCACGCGCAGGGCGCGGCGGGCGGCCTGGAGACCGATCGAGAGGTCGGGCTCGACGAGCTCGCCCTGGGCCTCGATCCGGGCCCAGCTGCCCAGCGAGCGGACCCGCTCGGCGGCTGCGGCCAGCCGCTCCTCGCCGAGCCGGCCCGAGCGGACGGCCTCGACGATGGCGTCCCGCAGGTGCAGGACGATCTCCTCGTCGGCCAGCCCGCCGCCGACGCAGATCGCGTCGGCCCCGGCGGACAGCGCGAGCACGGTGCCCTCGCCCATCCCGAAGGTGTCGGCGATGGCACCCATCTCGATGCCGTCGGTGACGATCAGGCCCTGGTAGCCCAGGCCCCCGTCGGCGGGCGCGGCGCGCAGCAGGTCGCTCAGCACGGCGGGGCTGAGCGTCGCGGGCAGCCGCTGGTCCAGGGCCGGGATCATGATGTGGGCGGTCATCACGGCCTTGGCCCCGGCCGCGATCGCGGCCTTGAACGGGACGAGATCACGGGAGCGCAGCAGGTCCACGTCGACGTCGACCACCGGCAGGCCGAGGTGCGAGTCGACGGCGGTGTCCCCGTGGCCGGGGAAATGCTTGGCGCACGCGGCCACGCCGACGGACTGCAGCCCCTCGACCCAGGCGGCGGTGTGCCGGGCGCACAGCTCCGGGTCGGCGCCGAACGAGCGGACGCCGATCACCGGGTTGCGCGGGTTGGAGTTGACGTCCGCCGAGGGCGCCCAGTTGTAGTTGACGCCGCACTCGGCCAGCGCCCGGCCGAGCTCACGGGCGACGTCCCGGGTGAGCGCCGGGTCGTCGATCGCGCCGAGGGCGAGGTTGCCGGGCCAGGACGAGCCGGAGCCCGCCTCCAGCCGGGTGACGTCGCCGCCCTCCTCGTCGATGGCGACCAGCACGTCCGGGTTCTCGGAGCGCAGCGCGGCGGTCAGCGCGGCGAGCTGGACGGGGTCGGTGACGTTGCGGCCGAAGAGCGCCACCGAGCCGAGCCCGGCCGCCAGGTGGCGGCGGACCCACTCGGGCGGGGTGGTGCCGACGAAGCCCGGCTGGAGGACGGTCAGGGCGTCGCGGTGCAGTTGGTCGCTGTCGGTGACTGCGGGTACCAGAATGCTCATGCGCGCCTCACCCCTTGACGGCTCCGGCGGTGAGGCCGGAGGCGATGCGTCGCTGGACGAGCAGGAAGAAGATCACCACGGGGATGGCCATCAGCGTCGAGCCGGCCATCATCGGCGCGTACTCGGTGCCGCGGGTGGTGGTGAAGTTGCCGAGCCAGACGGTGGCGGTGGTGTTGTGCTGGCTGAGCAGCTGGAGTGCGTACAGGTACTCGTTCCAGGCCTGGATGAAGCCGTAGATCGCGGTGGCGACCATGCCGGGGGCGAGCAGCGGGAAGACCACCCGGATGAAGGCGCCGGTGCGGGTGCACCCGTCGACCATCGCGGACTCCTCCAGCTCCTTCGGGATGTTCACGATGAAGCCGCGCAGCGTCCAGATCGTGAAGGGGAGCACGAAGGTGAGGTACGTCAGGATGATCCCGGACAGCTTGTCGTACTGGCCGAGGTCGTTGAGCAGCAGGAAGACCGGGATGATCATCGCGACCAGCGGGACCATCTGCACCGTCAGGATGCCCACGATGACGACCTTGCGGCCGCGGAAGGCGAACCGCGAGATGGCCAGCGCGGCCAGCAGGCCGACCACCAGGCCGATCGCGACGGTCGAGCCCGCGATGATCACACTGCGGCCGACCGGGCCCCAGAAGTCGGAGACCTCCAGCGCCCGGTGGAAGTTGTCCATCGTGAGCGGGAAGGGCAGGAACTTCGGGCTCGGCGAGATCGACTCCCGCTCCGGCTTCAGCGCGGTGTTGACCATCCAGTACACCGGGAAGCCGATGACGGCGGCGACCAGCAGGCCGATCAGGTTGTAGACGCCGCGGCCCTTGGGCTTCGGCTGCTTGACCTTCGAGACCTTGGGGGCCTTGGGGTTCTGGACCGAGGTCGTCACTCCACCTCTCCGATCTTCAGCATCTGGCGCATGTAGACGGCGATCACGCCGAGCAGCAGCAGCACGGTCAGCAGGGCGATGGCCGAGCCCATCGAGTAGTCGTTGACCACGAAGGCCTTGTCGTACGAGTACGTGGTCAGCAGCTGGTACTCGGGCTCGGGGTGGCCGCCGCGCATCAGGAAGACCTGGGGGAAGACACCCATGTCCCAGATGACGGAGAGGGTCGCCAGCATGACGATGATCGGCTTGAGCACCGGCAGGGTGACGTACCGGAAGACCTTGAAGGCACCGGCGCCGTCCATCCGCGCGGCCTCCTCCAGCTCCTTGGGGACCTGGGTGAGACCGGCGTGCAGGGTGATCGCGACGAACGGGACGGCCCCCCAGACGACCAGCGCCATGATGATGGTGAAGCCCTGGGTGGAGCTGATGAACCAGTTGTGGCGGTCGAAGTCGACCCCGGGGATGCGGCTGAGCAGCCAGTTCGCGACGCCGTAGTCGGTGTCGAACATCCACTTGAAGACCGTCACGGCGACCACGATCGGCATCGCCCAGCTCGCCACCAGCGCGATGTTCATCAGCGTCTTGACCCAGCCGGAGACGCGGATCAGCAGCATCGCGATGAGCATGCCGAAGACCATGGTGAAGGCGACCGCGCCACCGGCGAAGACGATCGTGCGCAGCACGACCCGCCAGAACACGCCGTCACCCAGCACCTTGGTGAAGTTGTCGAAGCCGACCCACTCGGTGGGCTGGAAGCCCCAGAGCTGGGACTGGCCGAACTTCTGGAAGGACAGGGTCGCCAGGCGGACCAGCGGGTAGCCCAGCACGACGGCCAGCACCAGCATGGTCGGGGCCAGCAGCAGCCACGGCACGGCCATGCCGGAGAAGCGCTTGCCTCGCGGCAGACCCGATGCTCTGCCGGGGGTCTGTTCTCCCGCCGTTGCTGAAGAGGGCCGCTGCGGCGGCACCTTCGCGGTGGATGTCTCGGCACTCATCACGTGCTCCTCAGCTACGCCTGGCGCTTGCATACTTCTGTGGCCTCTCAGCCGATGGCCTCACGGCCGGTGGCCCGCCGGCCCGCTCCATGGGGGTGGAGGGGGCCGACGGGCTCGGGTGCCGGATCAGGCGTTGTTGATCACGGCGTCGATCGCGGTGTCGGCGTCCTTGGCGGCAGCCTCGACGGTCTTCTTGCCCTGGGCGATGTCCTGGAGGGCGTTCTGCAGGATGTTCGCCTTCTCGACCTGGAGCCAGCCCGGCGCGGTCGGGACGAACCAGCTGAGCTCGGCGGCGGTGGCCGAGGGGCCGACCTTCGGGTCGCTCTTCAGCGGGGCCAGCTGGGTCTTGTTGTTCGGCAGGTTGCCGGCCTTGATGAGGGCCTCCTGCGCCTTCGTGTTGGTGAAGGCGTTGATCCACTCGGCGGCCGCGCCCTGGGCCTTCGACTTGACCGGGACGGCGAGGTCCGAGCCACCGAGGAAGGTGGAGAGGGTCTTGCCGGACGGGCCGGGCATCACGAAGGAGACCAGGTTGTCCTTGAGCTTGCCACCGGTCTTGTCGATCTTCGGGTCGGCGGCGGAGCCACCCTCCCAGCCGGCGCCGTAGATCATGGCCGAGGTGCCCAGACCGTAGACGATGTAACGGTCGGCGTCGTCCTTGGTCAGGTCGCCCTTCATGTACTTGCCGATGGCGTCCTTCCAGGCGGTCAGACCCTTGATCGCCTCGGGGCTCTCCAGGCTGGCCTTCCACTTGTCGCCGTCCTGCTTGGCGATCGCGCCGCCGGAGTCCGCGACGAAGGACATCGCGGCGTACCAGTCACGGCTCGGGTTGTACCAGGCGGAGAACTTGTCGCCCTGCTTGGCCTGGATCTTGTCCAGGTCGGCGGTCAGGTCGGCCCAGGTGGTGGGGACGGCCGTGACACCGGCGTCGGCGGCGATGTCCTTGCGCCAGGTGGCCACGCGGGCACCGGCGTAGTAGGGGACACCGTAGGTCTTGCCGTTGTACTGGACCGAGCCCTTGAGCCCGTCCAGCCAGGCACCGCTGTTCTCGAACTTCGAGGCGTCAAGAGGCGCGAGCGCACCCTTGATCATGTAGGGCAGCATCTCGGTGTTGCCCATCTCGACCACGTCCGGCACCGCGTCGGTGGCGAGCACCGAGTCGAGCTTCGGGTTCTTGTCCTTCCACCCGTAGTACTCGTGGTTGATCTTGATGCCCGGGTACTTGGCGGTCAGCGCGTCATCCGCGGACTTGACCAGGTCGGGCCAGTTCTTCTGGGCGTCGACGGTGAGCCAGACGGTCAGGCTGGTGGGGGCAGCCTCCGACTTGGCGCCGTCCTTCTTGGCGTCCGAACCACAAGCTGCGAGACCGACGACCATAGCTGCGACGCCGACCGCCGCGATGAGCTGACGCTTCACGCCATCCTCCTGAGGGATGCCCGGTGTTTTGAGAATTCAACACAGCCCCCCATCGGCGGGAGCGACAGACCCCTGCAAACCGGCAGGAATGGGCATCGCGAAGCCATGGGACGGGGTTGGGATTCATGTTGCGGTCCACAGAGGTGTAGACCAGATGCCTGGAGCTTGGCCTAGACCAATGGACGTGTCAACGGTCCTGGGATGATCCGCAGCACCCGTTATGAAGCCGACACCGCTCGTCGTTCATCGCGTGATGAGCTCCCCGTTCACCTGACATACGTGCAACGATGTGTGCCGTTGACGAGGCTGCGGAGCCCGCGGAGGGCTTTGCGAGTAGCGGGAGATACGCCGGATGACCAGCGACGGGGGCAGCACTGCCCAGGTGAGCGACGCCCAGGCGAAAAGCCTGCCGACGCAGGCCGCAGCCGACCACACGGCCCGGGTGCCCAAGTACTACGGCCTCAAGCGGCATCTGCTGACGCTCACCGAGACCCAGCCCGCCGGCACCCCCGTGCCGCCGGAGCGCGCGCTGGCCGCCCAGTTCGACACCTCCCGCACCACCGTCCGGCAGGCGCTCCAGGAGCTGGTGGTCGAGGGCCGGCTGGAGCGCATCCAGGGCAAGGGCACCTTCGTCGCCAAGCCCAAGGTCGCCCAGGCGCTCCAGCTGACCTCCTACACCGAGGACATGCGCGCCCAGGGCCTGGAGCCCACCTCCCGCCTGATCGAGATCGGCTACATCACCGCCGACGACCGGCTCGCCCCGCTGCTCGACATCAAGACCGGCAGCCGGGTGCTGCGGATCGAGCGCCTGCGCCTCGCCAACGGCGACCCGATGGCCATCGAGGTCGCGCACCTCTCCGCCAAGCGCTTCCCCGCACTGCGCCGCAACCTCGCCAAGCACAACTCCCTCTACACCGCGCTGCGCGAGGTGTACGGGGTGACGGTCGCCGAGGCCGAGGAGACCATCGAGACCACGCTGGCCAACCCGCGCGAGGCCGGCCTGCTCGGCTCCGACCTCGGGCTGCCGATGCTCCAGCTCTCCCGGCACTCGTTCGACGCAGAGGGGGCGCCCGTCGAGTGGGTGCGCTCCATCTACCGGGGCGACCGCTACAAGTTCATCACCCGCCTCCAGCGGCCCGAGCAGTAGGCCGGCAGCCCGCCCAGCAACAGGCCCGGCAGTAGGTCTGCGGACGGCCCGACCTGACACCGCACCATCCGGTATCCGGGAAATTCGGCCGGATCTAGTGACACGCGTCACTCCGTGCCATATTTTCGCCTCCGTACTGACCATTGGTCACCAGTGGTGCTGCTCGGCGGGGAAGACGGGCACCGGCCCGCGCAAGGCGGCGCCGACTGGCTGAGCCCTCACCAGCCGGAGCCGCACACGATGTCGTCGCAGACCCCACCACCCGAGAGCGCCACCGTCCCGGTGGTCACACCGGAACGGGTCCTGGCCGGGCTCAGCCTGGCCGTACCGGTGGTCGCCCTGCTCTGGGTGTCCTCGTACGCCAAGATCACCCCCAAGCTCGGCGGGGTGCCGTTCTTCTACTGGTACCAGATCCTCTGGATCCCGCTGTCGGCCGTCTTCACCTCGGCCGCGTACGTCCTGCTGAACCGCGACACCAAGCACCGCAAGGCCGTCGCCGCCTCCGCCGACGCGCTGTCGAAGGCGGGTGAGCAGCTGTGAACCACGGCGTCAACGTCACCGCCCTCGTGGTGTTCGTCCTCTTCTTCGCACTCGTCACCGTGATGGGCTTCCTGGCCTCGCGCTGGCGCCGGGCGGGCGACGCCCAGCACCTGGACGAGTGGGGCCTCGGCGGCCGCAGCTTCGGCACCTGGATCACCTGGTTCCTGCTCGGCGGCGACCTCTACACCGCGTACACCTTCATCGCCGTCCCGGCGGCGGTCTTCGGCGCCGGCGCGGCGGGCTTCTTCGCGGTGCCGTACACGATCATCGCGTACCCGCTGGTCTTCCTCTTCCTGCCCCGGCTCTGGTCGGTGGCGCGGGTGCACGGGTACGTCACCCCGGCCGACTTCATCCGCGGGCGGTACGGCTCCAAGAGCCTCTCGCTGGCGATCGCACTGACCGGCATCCTGGCCACCATGCCGTACATCGCGCTCCAACTGGTCGGCATCCAGGCGGTGCTGGACACCCTCGGGGTCGGCGGCGGCACCAGCGGCAACTGGTTCATGAAGGACCTGCCGCTCTTCCTGGCCTTCGCGGTGCTGGCGGCGTACACGTACTCCTCCGGCCTGCGGGCGCCCGCGCTGATCGCCTTCGTCAAGGACACCCTGGTCTACATCGTGATCATCGTCGCGGTGATCTACATCCCGATGCGGCTCGGCGGCTACGGCCACATCTTCGACCAGGCCGCGCAGAAGTTCAGCGCGAAGAACCCGAAGACCGGGCTGCCCGTCGGCTCCCTGGTGACCGGGCCCAAGGCGCAGTGGGCGTACGCGACGCTGGGCCTCGGCTCCGCGCTGGCGCTGTTCATGTACCCGCACACCGTGACCGGCGTGCTGGCCGCCAAGAGCCGCAACACGATCCGCCGGAACATGGCGATCCTGCCCGCCTACTCGCTGATGCTCGGGCTGCTGGCGCTGCTCGGCTTCATGGCGATCGCGGCCGGGATGGGCAAGGGCGTCACGGGCTACAACGCGCAGCTCGCGGTGCCGCAGCTGTTCGCGAGCATCTTCCCGGACTGGTTCACCGGCGTGGCCTTCGCGGCGATCGGGATCGGCGCGCTGGTGCCCGCCGCGATCATGTCCATCGCGGCGGCGAACCTCTTCACCCGCAACATCTACAAGGAGTTCGTGAAGCCGGACGCCACCCCGGCCCAGGAAACGAAGGTCGCCAAGATCGCCTCGCTGCTGGTGAAGGTCGGCGCGCTGGCCTTCGTCCTCACCATGGACAAGCAGTTCGCGATCAACCTCCAACTGCTCGGCGGCCTCTGGATCCTGCAGACCTTCGTCTCCATCGTCAGCGGCCTCTTCACCCGGTGGTTCCACCGCTGGGCGCTGCTGGCCGGCTGGGCTGCGGGCATGGTCTACGGCACCTGGAAGACGTACGGCATCGCCTCGCCCGCCACCAAGCACTTCGGCGGCAACACCGCACCCATCCCCGGGATCGGTGAGATCGGTTTCATCGGCGTCACCGCCTTCGTGCTCAACCTGATCGTCGCCGTCGTCCTGACGGTGATCCTGCGGGCCGCGAAGACGCCCGAGGGCGTCGACGAGACCAGCCCCTCGGACTACAACGCCGACGCGGGCGACGAAGCCGTCGACAACGCCCCGGAGCCGGCCATAGCGCACTGACGCCTGCCAGGCAGCCCCCAGGGGCGCGGGGCTCAGCTCATCAACGGTGAGCTGAGCCCCGCGCCCCTGTGTCCGTAGGTGGTGAAGCCCCGGCGCACGGCTCTGCGCTTCGCGCGCCCTGTGATCGCGCCGTCGCTTCCCTCAACACTGGTGTACCGCCCACAGGGCGACCGGTGTCGACAACGGGGAGAATCCAGTCATGGCAGAGCTCAAATCCGCGCTCACCTCCGGCCTGAACGGCCACCGCACCGCCGCACGGCAGCCGTCGGTGCTGATCGCCACCCGGCACGGCGAGTCCACCGCGAACGTGGAGTTCCAGCTGGCCGCCGACACCGGCGCGCTGACGGTGCCGATCACCTGCCGGGACGCCGACATCCCGCTCTCGCTGCACGGCCGCAGCCAGGCCCAGGAGTTGGGCCGCTGGTGGGCCGCCCTGCCGCCCGCAGACCGCCCGCGGGCCGTCTGGTGCTCCCCGTACGTCCGCACCGCCGAGACGGCCCGCACGGCGCTGGCCCAGGCCTCGGGGCTGGGTGCGGTGCCGGTCGGGCTGCAGATCCGCTTCGACGAACGGCTGCGGGACAGAGAGCTGGGCATCCTGGAGATGCTCACCGCCGCCGCGATCGAGAAGGAGCACCCCGCCGAGGCGGCCCGCCGCCACAAGATGGGCGAGCTCTACTACCGCCCGCCCGGCGGAGAATCGTTTCTCGACGTGGCCCTGCGGGTGCGCAGTTGCCTGCGCGACCTCTGCGAGGAGGAGGCGGGCCACCCGGTGCTGCTGATCGCGCACGACTGCCCGGTGCTGGCCGTGCGCTACGTGCTGGAGCGGCTCTCCGAGCCCGAGATGCTGGCGCTCGACCAGGTGCGGAACTGCTCGGCCTCGCTCTGGCGCTCGGACGGCGAGCGGCTGCGGCCGGAGCTGTGGAACGAGACGGGCCATCTGGCCTGACGTCGGCCGGCCCTGAAACCGATTAGCTTGAGCATTTCTGCTCATTCTGGCGAGGTTATTGACACGTACGAGCACGGGCAGTGCACTGGTCTACACCGCACGCCCCCGCTGCGGCCTGCCCGGAAGGAGTCCGACGTGCGTACGCCCCGCCTCCGCCACCTCCTCCTCCTGCTCGCCCTCCCCGCCCTCTCCCTGCTGCCCCCGGCCGCCCAGAGCGCCCATGCGGCCACCGCCGCGCCCCCCACCGTGGTGCCCGCCCTCCAGCAGTGGACGGCGGGCACCGGCGCGTACGGCTTCACCGCCTCCTCCCGGGTGCTGGTCGACCCGGCCTACGCGGCCGAACTCACCACCACCGGCCAGGTGTTCGCCGAAGATCTGAGCCAACTCACCGGCACCACCGTGCCGTTGGCGAACAGCGCGGCCGCCCAGCCCGGCGACCTGCTGCTCACCCTGGGCGGCACCGACACCCGCCCCGACGCCTACACCCTGGCGGTCGGCCAGTCCGTCACCGTCCGAGCCGCCACCGACGCGGGCGCCTTCTACGGCACCCGTACGCTGCTCCAGCTGCTGCACCAGGCCCGCAGCATCCCGGCCGGCAGCGCGCAGGACTGGTCGGCGTACCCGGAGCGCGGGCTGATGGTCGACGCCGGGCGGAAGTACTTCACCGTCCCCTGGCTCCAGCAGCAGATCAAGGACATGGCGTACGCCAAGTTGAACTACCTCCACCTGCACCTCTCCGACACCTTCGGCTTCCGGCTGGAGAGCAGCACCCACCCCGAGATCACCTCGGCCCAGCACTACACCAAGCAGCAGATCACCGACCTGATCGCGCTCGGCGCCCGCTACCACGTCACGGTCGTCCCCGAGCTGGACCTGCCGGGCCACCTGGACGCGGTGCTCGCCGCCCACCCCGAACTGCGCCTGGTCAACAGCTCGGGCACGCCGAACAACGACTTCATCGACCTCGCCAACCCCGCCTCCTACACCCTGATGAAGGACCTGATCACCGAGTACCTGCCGCTGTTCCCCGCCGGGTACTGGCACCTGGGCGCCGACGAGTACATCACCGACTACTCGAGCTACCCGCAGCTGCTCAGCTACGCCCGCGCCCACTACGGCGCGAACGCCACCGCCAAGGACGTCTTCTACGGCTTCGTCAACTGGGCCGACGCGATCGTCCGGGCCGGCGGGAAGACCATGCGGATGTGGAACGACGGCATCAAGGCGGGCGACGGCACCATCGCCCCGAACGCCGACATAACCGTCGACTACTGGTACGACTACGGGCTCACCCCGCAGCAGCTGACCGCCGCCGGGCACACCGTGATGAACTCCAGCTGGACGCCGACCTACTACGTCTACGGCGGCGACAAGCCCGACACCCGCTACATGTACGAGAGTTGGCAGCCAGGCCTGTTCCAGGGCGGCGCCGCCCTCACCGACCCCTCGCGCAACCGGGGCTCCGCGCTGCACGTCTGGTGCGACAACCCCGGCGCCGAGACGGAGACCCAGACGGCGGCGGGCATCCTGGCGCCGCTGCGCACCCTCGCCCAGCAGACGTGGGGGTCGCCGAAGCCGGTGAGCACCTACGCGGCCTTCCAGGCCCTGATAGGCGCCGTCGGCCGCGCCCCCGGGCTGCCCACCGACACCCTCCCCGGCGATCTGGCGCTCGGCCACCCCGTCACCGCCTCCAGCACCGAGACGCCCGCCTTCCCGGCCTCCGGCGCGGTGGACGGCAGCTACGGCACCCGGTGGTCCAGCGCCTACGCCGACCCGCAGTGGCTCCGGATCGACCTCGGCAGCACCCAGCAGGTCGACCGCGTCCGACTCGACTGGGAGGCGGCGTACGCGAAGTCCTTCCAGCTCCAGTTCTCCGACGACGGCACCACCTGGCGCACCGCCTACACCACCGGTACCGGCACCGGCGGCCTCCAGGACCTCACCGGCCTGCACGCCTCCGGCCGCTACCTGCGGGTCTGGCTGACCCAGCGGGCCACCAGCTACGGCTACTCCCTCTGGGAGGTCGAGGCGTACGCCACCTCCGCCGGCCGCTCCGGGCACACCTACGCCCTCACCTCCGCCGCCACCGGCAGCGCCCTCGACGTCGCGGGCTCCTCCACCGCCCCCGGCGCAGCCGTCATCGAGTACCACCCCACCGGCGGCACCAACCAGCAGTGGACCTTCCAGGACACCGGCACCGGCGCCTACCAGCTCGTCTCCGTCCGCAGCGGCCTCTGCCTCGACGTCACCGGCTCCGCCACCACCGACGGCGCCGCCGTCATCCAGTGGACCTGCACCGGCACCCCGAACCAGCTCTGGGCCCTCTCCCCCACCGGCACCCTGACCGCCGCCCACTCCGGCAAGCTCCTCACCATCGCGAACTCCGGCTCCCCCACCGACTCCACCCCGATCGTCCAGTCCGCCGCCACCGGCGCGGCCTACCAGCAGTGGCAGCTGGCGGAGGCGTCCTGACGTGCGCAGATAAATCGGTCGTGAACAATCGTCAGCCCCGCTAGAGTCCGGGCGCCGTCCATGCGTACGCGGACGGCGCCTGAATTTCGAGGGGAGTTCCTGTGCAGAGAACGAGATGGCGGATCGGTCTGCTGGCCATGGCCGGAGCGCTGCTGCTACCGACAACCAACACCTCGGCAGCGGCGCCTGACGCGGCGGCGGCCACCGAATCGGTGCGGGCGATGACGTGGAACATCTGCGGCGAGGCGGGGGGCCTCGCCCCCACGCCCGACCACACCGACGGCGTCGACCACATCAGCGGCTACGACCCCGGCTACTGCCCGCACCGCAACGACCACCGGGTCAAGGCAACGGCCGTCGCGGACATGGTGGCCGAGCACAACCTGAACGCCATCATGGTCCAGGAGATCTGCGGCGGCCCCGACGGGGCCGTCCCGGCCGGCAGCGAGCTCGACGAGCTCGCCCACGCCCTCCCCGGCGGCTGGCACCTCACCTGGGTCCCCAGCACCCGCCCGGGGGACGCCCGCGACACGGGCTCCACCTGCCGCAACGGCCTCCCTGGTCGGTACGGCATAGCCCTGGGTGCGAAGGGCCTGCTTGTCAACACCACCCACAAGTGGCTGCTGGAGGACCAGGACAAGCGGTGGGAACAGACCCAGGTGCTCTGCTCCGACGTCGTGGATTGGCAGACGACCATCTGCTCGACCCACCTGACCGACGACCCCGAGCGCAACTACCCGTACTACGGCGCCGAGGTGACCGGCCTCCTGAGTGCTGTCGGCGCCCACCCGAACGTCGTCTTCGGCGGGGACTTCAACGCCGAGGGCGGCACGAAGGCCGGTGCCCTCTCGCCGCTGTACGCCAAGTACTCCGAGTGCGATGCGGTCTCCTACCGTGACGGCGACGCTTCGGACGAGCCGACCCACCTCACCCACCACCCCGCGGCGGCCTCGGACAACACTCCGACCGATTACTACAACCACTCCAAGCTGGACTATCTGTTCAGCTCGGCCGGGTTCACCGGGTGTGACTCCGCCCAGGAAAAGGCTGACAGCACCGAGTACTCCCGCTACATGCAGCCCGACCCGGCCCTTCGCGAGCCGGTGGTGCCCACGCCGCCGAGCTCGTACGCGCCGAAGGTGCTGACGCCCGACGCCGTCCTGGGCATCTCCGACCACGCCCCGCTCTACGGCTACACCCGGGGCGCCCCCGTCCAGTCACTGGACCTGAGCTCCACGAGCTTCGACGGCGCCACCACCTTCGCGAACGGCGCTCCGGTCTCACTGACAGGGCGGAGCTTCTCCGTGGCCGTCTCGGCCAAGGCTGACGGCACCAAGCCCCAGACCGGAGCCGTGGTGAGCCAGGACGGGCAGCACATCAGCAAGTTCCTGCTCTGGTACGAGCAGGACACCCAAAGGTGGCGCTTCGGCATGCCGAAGACGGACTCCGACCAGTGGGACCTCGACGTGGTCAGCGTCCCGCAAGCCCAGCCTGGTGTCTGGACCAAGTTGGTCGGCACCTACGACTACCAGTCGAAGCTGCTCACCCTCTATGTGAGCGGCGCCGCTCCCGTCAGCACGCCGCACGCGGACACCTGGGCGTCCACCAGTCCCCTGGTCGTCGGCACCGACCTGGTGGGAGCCAACAGGGCCTACTTCAAGGGCGGTATCGGCAGCGTCAAGCTGTTCGACTACGCCCTGACCCCCGGCCAGGTCGCCGCGCTCTGAGCGACCAGCCCGGCAGCTGAGTTGCCGAACATCCGCCGGTAGGCCTGCGGCGTCGTGCCGAGCCAGCGGCCGAAGTGGTGGCGCAGGGTCGCGCCGTTGCCGAAGCCACAGCGGGCCGCGACGGCGTCGACCGGCTCGGTGGTGCCCTCCAGGAGGCGCTGGGCCTGGAGCAGGCGTTGGTTGGTGAGCCAGCGGTGGGGGGTGGTGCCGGTCTCCTGCTGGAAGCGGCGGGCGAAGGTGCGCGGCGACATGTGGGCGCGGGCGGCGAGCTGGTCGACAGTCAGCTCCTGGTCGAGGTGGTGGCGCAGCCAGTCCAGCAGGCCGCCGAGCGACTCGCTGTCGCACTCGGGCAGCGGCCGGGCGACGAACTGCGCCTGGCCGCCGTCCCGGTGCGGGGCGACGACCATCCGGCGGGCGATCCCCCGGGCCACCTCGGCGCCCTGGAGCTTGCGGACGAGGTGCAGGCAGGCGTCGATCCCGGCGGCCGTGCCGGCCGAGGTGATGACCGGGTCCTCGTCCACGTAGAGCACGTCCGGCTCGACCCGGGTGAGCGGGAAGCGCTCGGCGAGCCGGTCGGTGTGCCGCCAGTGGGTGGTGCTGCTGCGGCCGTCGAGCAGCCCGGCGGCGCCGAGCAGGTACGTGCCGTTGCAGATCGAGAGCACCCGGGCGCCGCGCGCGACGGCGGCCCGCAGGGCGTCGAGCAGCGGCTCCGGGTACTCGTCCCGGACGCCGGTGGCCGCCGCGATGATCAGGTCGGCCTCGGCGAGGCGCTCGACGCCGTGCGGCACGTCGACGGTGAACCCAGCGTGCGTGCGCAGCGCCCCGGGGCGGTCGGAGGCGAGCGCGAAGTCGTAGACCGGCAGGCCGTCGTCGCTGCGGTCGAGGCCGAAGACCTCGCAGGCGACGCCCAGCTCGAAGGGGTGGACGGGCTCCAGCACCACGGCGACGACGTTCTTCAGCATGCACCCCAGCGTGCCAGTGGCAGGATTTCGATGCAATAGGTCGTTCCTGCCACTCGTGACGCCCGCCCGCGGCCGGAAGGCTGGTGGGCATGACCTCGGAGACCTTCGCGAACGCACTCGGCCTGCTCGGCGCGGTCGGCGGCTTCGGCCTGCTCGGCACCCTGATCGGCCGGGACGTCGACCGCCATGCCCGCACCGGCCGCGACAACTGGCACCGCCCCACCGGCTACCCCGTCGACCCGGCCCTGCCGGACCGCCTGCGCGGCACCCTGCCCGCCGCTTCGAACATCTCTTCGGGCACACTTGTCCGATGGACATCGTCATCCGCCGAGCCCGCGAAGAGGACCTCGAAGCAGCCGGAGCCGTCACCGTCGAGGCCTTCGTCGGCGGCGGCCACACCGACCCCGCGAGCCCGTACGTCGAACTCCTGCGCGACCCCCGCCGCCGCGCCGACGAGGCCGAGCTGCTCGTCGCTGCCGACGCCGACGGCCGCGTCCTCGGCTGTGTGACGTTCGCAACCGGCGGCACCGAATGGGCCGACATCGCCCAGCCGCACGAGGGCGAGATCCGGATGCTCGCGGTCGCCTCGGCGGCCCAGGGTCGGGGTGTCGGAGAGGCTCTCGTCCGGGCCGCGATGGCCCGCAGCCGGGAGCTCGGGCTCGCCGGGATGGCCTTCTCCACCCGCCCCTCGATGAAGGCGGCGCACCGGATCTACGAGCGGGTGGGCTTCGTCCGTACCCCCGAGCGGGACTGGGCGCCGCGCCCGGGGATCGACCTCCTGACGTACGCGATCAGCTTCTGACGGGTCGTACGGTGGCTCCCCGCTACCACCCGACCACGACACGCGGCACTACATCTGGGGTCGCATCCTCCCTCCGCCACAACATGTATGCTCGCTCTCGCTGTCGAAGCAGGGGAACTCAGTGAGAATCTGAGACTGCCCCGCAGCGGTGAGCGGCCGTCTCCCGAGACGCCCCCGCGAGTCCGATGACCTGCCGACGGTGTGCACACGGCTTCCCCGCAGACGCCTTGCAGCACAGCTACACGTCCGGGCCTCGCGGGCGGGCCGGGGGGTCGAAACGCGCGCACCCGAGGTGCGTCGCGCGCCATTCCCCTGCGCCCAGACCGGCCCGACGACACCCCTCGTCGTTCCGCCGCCGCCAGGAGAGAGCGCCTTGACCATCGCAGTTGCCCTGCCGTCCCAGGGTTCCGCCGACCACGCCCAGACCGACCCCGGTGCTGCGCTCCTCCGGCTCCTCACCGACCGCAGCGTCGACCTCCCGCAGGTGGACCCGGGCCACGTCGCCGCCGCCGCCCTGCGCGGCCGCAACGCCGGCTCCGACTTCGCCGAGCTGCGCGGCCTGGCCGTCGAGGCCGCCGCCTCGATGATCGCCGAGGACCCGCAGTACTCGAAGCTCGCCGCCCGCCTGCTCGCACTGGAGATCTCCGACGAGGCCGTCGGCCAGGGCGCGCTGAACTTCTCCGCCTCGATCCAGGTCGGCCACGCCGAGGGCCTGATCGGCGACACCACCGCGGCCTTCGTCGCCAAGCACTCCGACAGCCTGGACGAGCTGATCGACCAGCGGGGCGACGACCGCTTCGAGTACTTCGGCCTGCGCACCGTGCAGTCCCGGTACCTGCTGCGCCACCCGATCACCCGCAAGGTCATCGAGACCCCGCAGCACTTCCTGCTCCGTGTCGCCTGCGGCCTGGCGGTCGGCGACAGCGAGCAGTCCGTCCGCGAGGTCGCCGAGCTGTACGCGCTGATGAGCGCGCTCTCCTACCTGCCCTCCTCGCCCACGCTCTTCAACTCCGGCACCAAGCACCCGCAGATGTCCAGCTGCTACCTGCTGGACTCGCCGCTCGACAACCTGGACTCGATCTACTCGCGCTACGCGCAGATCGCCCGGCTGTCCAAGCACGCCGGCGGCATCGGCCTCTCGTACTCCCGCATCCGCTCGCGCGGCTCGCTGATCCGGGGCACCAACGGCAAGTCCAACGGCATCGTGCCGTTCCTGCGCACCCTCGACTCCTCCGTCGCGGCCGTCAACCAGGGCGGCCGCCGTAAGGGCGCGGCCTGCGTCTACCTGGAGACCTGGCACGCGGACATCGAGGAGTTCCTGGAGCTTCGCGACAACACCGGTGAGGAGGCCCGGCGTACGCACAACCTGAACCTCGCCCACTGGATCCCGGACGAGTTCATGCGCCGCGTCAACGCCGGCACCGACTGGTCACTCTTCTCCCCCGCCGACACCCCCGAGCTAGTCGACCTCTGGGGCGCCGACTTCGACGCCGCGTACCTGAAGGCCGAGGCCGAGGGCAAGGCCGTCCGCACCATCCCCGCGCAGACCCTCTACGCCCGGATGATGCGCACCCTGGCGCAGACCGGCAACGGCTGGATGACCTTCAAGGACGCCTCCAACCGCGCCGCCAACCAGACCGCCGTGCCCGGCCGCACCGTGCACTCCTCGAACCTCTGCACCGAGATCCTCGAGGTCACGGACGACTCCGAGACGGCCGTCTGCAACCTCGGCTCGGTCAACCTCGGCGCCCACGTCGCCGCCGGTGCCACCCCAGCGGACCTGCTGAACGCGATGGACTGGGCGCGGCTGGACTCGACCGTCCGCACCGCCGTCACCTTCCTCGACCGCGTGGTGGACATCAACTTCTACCCGACCCCCGAGGCCGGCGCCTCCAACTCCCGCTGGCGCCCGGTCGGCCTCGGCGTGATGGGCCTCCAGGACGTCTTCTTCAAGCTCCGGCTCGACTTCGACTCCGCCGAGGCCAAGCAGCTCTCCACCCTGATCGCCGAGCGCATCATGCTGGTCGCCTACGAGCGCTCCAGCGAGCTCGCCGAGCAGCTCGGCCGCCACGAGGCGTACGCCGAGACCCGCGCCGCCCGTGGCCAGCTGCACATCGACCACTTCGACACCGCCCCCCATTGGGCGGAGCGTTGGACGGCCCTTCGGGCGCGCATCGCCGAGACCGGCCTGCGCAACTCGCTCCTGCTGGCCATCGCGCCGACGGCGACGATCGCCTCGATCGCCGGCGTGTACGAGTGCATCGAGCCGCAGGTGTCCAACCTGTTCAAGCGCGAGACCCTCTCCGGCGAGTTCCTCCAGGTCAACCCGTACCTGGTCAGCGAGCTCAAGGAGCTGGGCGTCTGGGACACGCAGACCCGGGACGCGCTGCGCGAGGCCAACGGCTCCGTCCAGGAGCTCAACTGGCTGCCCGCCGAGGTCCGTTCGCTCTACCGCACCGCGTGGGAGCTGCCGCAGCGCGCGCTGATCGACCTGGCCGCCGCCCGGCAGCCGTACATCGACCAGAGCCAGTCGCTGAACCTCTTCATGGCCGCGCCGACCATCGGCAAGCTCAGCTCGATGTACGCGTACGCCTGGAAGGTCGGTCTGAAGACCACCTACTACCTGCGCTCGCGCCCGGCCACCCGGATCGCCCAGGCCGCGTCCAGCAGCGTCCGTGCGGCCGTCCCGGTGCCGTCCCCGACCCTCTCCCCCGAGGAGGAGGCAGCGCTCGCCTGCTCCCTGGAGAACCCCGAGTCCTGCGAGGCCTGCCAGTGACCACCCCCGAGACGCCCGCTCGCGAGAAGATGCTGCTCGACCCGGGCTTCGAGCTGACGCTGCGTCCGATGCGGTACCCGTCGTTCTACGACCGGTACCGGGACGCGATCAAGAACACCTGGACGGTCGAGGAGGTGGACCTGCACTCCGACGTCGCCGACCTCGCCAAGCTCAGCGACGGCGAGCGGCACATGATCGGCCGCCTGGTCGCCTTCTTCGCGACGGGTGACTCGATCGTCTCCAACAACGTGGTGCTGAGCCTCTACAAGCACATCAACTCCCCCGAGGCCCGGCTCTACCTGTCCCGGCAGCTGTTCGAGGAGGCCGTGCACGTCCAGTTCTACCTGACGCTGCTCGACACCTACCTGCCCGACCCGGAAGACCGCGCGGCCGCCTTCGACGCGGTGGAGAGCATCCCCTCCATCCACCAGAAGGCCCAGTTCTGCTTCAAGTACATGAACGCGGTCGACCACATCGACTCGCTGCAGACCCAGGACGACCGCCGGGCCTTCCTGCTCAACCTGATCTGCTTCGCGGCCTGCGTCGAGGGCCTGTTCTTCTACGGCGCCTTCGCGTACGTGTACTGGTTCCGCAGCCGGGGCCTGCTGCACGGCCTGGCCACCGGCACCAACTGGGTCTTCCGGGACGAGTCCATGCACATGGACTTCGCCTTCTCCGTGGTCGACACCGTCCGCGCGGAGGAGCCCGAGCTCTTCGACGAGCAGATGGCCAAGCAGGTCACCGAGATGCTGGAGGAGGCCGTCGAGGCCGAGCTCCAGTTCGCCCAGGACCTCTGCGGCGAGGGCCTCCCCGGCATGAACACCGCGTCCATGCGCGAGTACCTCCAGGCCGTCGCCGACCAGCGGCTCGCCCGCCTCGGCATGCCGATCCGCTACGGCTCCACCAACCCCTTCGGGTTCATGGAGCTGCAGAACGTCCAGGAGCTGACCAACTTCTTCGAGCGCCGCGTCTCGGCCTACCAGGTCGCGGTCGAGGGCTCGGTCTCCTTCGACGACGACTTCTAGGCCCCACGCATGACAAAGGGCCGGCGCTGGTGAGCGCCGGCCCTTCCGTCGTTCACCGACGGTGCGTCAGTCGTTCGACACCGTCGCGTACTTCGCAGTGCCCTCGGCCATCTGCTTGAGGGCGTCCTTGCGGTCGCGCTTCGACAGCTTGTCGATGTAGAGGAAGCCGTACAGGTGGTCGGTCTCGTGCTGGAGGCAGCGGGCGAAGAAGCCGGTGCCCTCGACCCGGATCGGGTTGCCGTGCTTGTCCTGGCCGGTGACGGCGGCGTAGTCCGGGCGGGGCAGCTCGGCGTACGCGGTGGGTACGGAGAGGCAGCCCTCGTTGCCGTCGTCGAGCGCGCGGCGGCGGTCGGCCGGGAAGGGCTCCAGCACCGGGTTGACGACGTGGCCGATGTGCCGGGTGTTGTCGTCGTCCGGGCAGTCGTAGACGAACACCTTGGTGTCGACGCCGATCTGGTTGGCCGCCAGGCCCACGCCCTCGGCCGCGTACATCGACATGAACATGTCGTCGATCAGCGCGGAGAGCGCCTCGTCGAAGACCGTGACGTCCTTGCACTCGTGGTGCAGGACGGGGTTCCCGACCACGGTGATCGGGCGGGCCGTGCCCTTGGAGCGGTCATGCTCCTCGCCGACCACCTTCATCTCCGGGGCGGCCTCGCCGTGCTCGTGGTCGTGCTCGTGACCATGGTCGTGGTCATGGTCGTGGTCGTGCTGCTCGGCCATCGCTGCTTCGCTTTCCTGACGTCTCCGGCTGTACCGCTCAAGAGTACGGCCCCGCCCCACCCGGTAGCCCTTACTTTCGCCGGTCAGCAGACCTCTTCGAGGTCCCGGTAGGCCCGCGTCACCGGCGAGGCCGCGACCCAGCGGTCGAGCAGCGTCCGGACCAGCCCGGCCGGGGCGGCGATGCCGCACTCGCGCTCGGCCAGCCAGGAGAGCCCGCTGCTGCCGCTGAGGTGGCTGAGGTGGCCGGGGTGCGCCGCGTCGCCGTCGTCGTGCGGGTCGTGGTGCGTGCTGTTGCCGTCGTCGGTGGCCATCCGGCTCTCCGAACATGCCCGGCAGAGCAGCCGGACGGAGGCCGTCCAGTCCTCGGCGGCGTACCCGGCGTCGGCGACGAGCCGCTCCAGCGCGTCCCGGTCGGCGGCCGTGGCGGCCTGCAGCAGCACCACGTACGTCGGCACCGGCGAGGGCGCCCAGAGCTCGATCTCGTCGAAGACGGGGTACGCCACCCCGTCGGTGACGCGCTCGCCGTGCGGGGCGCCGTCGTGCAGCACCACCTCGCCCCAGCGGCGGCCGGAGGAGGGCAGCGGGATGGAGAGCACCTCGATCCGGGCCGGGTCCAGCCGGCGGCCCCAGACCACCTCGGACTCGCCGTCCGGCGAGAGCCGCACCGGCGTGGTGCCGAGGTCCAGCTCGACCGGGCCGGCCGGTGCGGCGGTGGCGGGCAGCCGCAGCCCGAAGGCCTGCCAGGAGCGCCGGGCGAGCGACCAGTCCTGGAGGGCGGTGGCGGTGATGCCGAGGTTCCACCAGTCCGGTGCGCCGTGCTCGCGGTCGAGCAGGGCGACGGCGCGCAGCCCGGCGGTGCGTGCCTGGTCCCAGTCGCGGCGGAACTTGTGCAGCAGGGCGAGGTTGAACCAGGAGTCGGAGAGCCACGGCTCCAGGTCGGCCGCCATCACCAGCAGCGCCCCGGCGTCCTCGTACCGGCCGTCGCCGATCAGCGTGAAGGCCCGGTCGGTCGTCTGCCGCCAGGTGGCCGACGGCCGGTGCCGTGTGCGGTGGAAGATCCTCACGTTCCGTCCTTGCCGTCTGTCGTCCGCCGGTAGCTGCCTGCGAGGGTCGGGGAGCTGCCCCGCCTCCGGTGTTCCACGCTATGACCGCATCCAACCACGGCGCCCCCGGGCCGCGCTCCCCACGCGGGTTTTCGGCTCCCCGCCGCCCTTCGCGAGCAGCTCGACGACCCGGGGGTCGTACCCGGCCGTGGTGTCCCGGCGCAGCTGCTCCAGGGCCGCGCGCCGCGCGGTGGCGCCGGTCAGCCCCCGGCCGAGGGCGGCGGTCAGCAGGTCGTCGTGGGCGTTGGCGACCCGGATGATCCGGGCGGCCAGCGGCAGTGAGCGGTCGTGGCTGCCGTCCGGGCGGCGGTAGGGGTCGGCCAGCCTGGCGACCTGCCGGGAGACCTGCCGGGGCACGCCCGTCCGTTGGATGACCTCGCTGCCGAGCCGGGCGATCCGCTGCTGCTCGGGCTGCCCGAGCAGCGCCGTCGCGCCGTCGGGCACCGGCTCGACCAGGGACAGCTGGCCGATGTCGTGCATCAGCGCGGCGTACTCCAACAGGGCGAGTTCGCGGGTGCCGAGGCCCAGCTCGCGGCCGAGTGCGCAGGCGGTGTCGGCGACCCGGCGGGCGTGGCCGACGGGGGTGTACCCGGCGATCTCTGTGGCTCTGGACAGCGTCTCGATGGTCTGCCCGGTGGTGGCCCGGACGGCGGCGGCCCGGCGGAAGGAGGCCTGGGCGAGCAGCAGGGGTGTGCAGAAGACCGGCAGCGCCCAGAGCCCGACCTCCCCGGCCAGCAGGCTGATCAGCATCCCGGTGGCGACGATCGCCGAGCCGATGCCGAGCAGCGAGTGCAGCTCGTCCTCCAGCGCGGCGGTGAACCGCAGGCCCGTCCTGGCCCGGTGCAGCAGGGCGCCGAGCGTCGCGTCGCAGAGCGCGGTGAGTGCCGCCACCCCGGTGAGGAACGCCCCGTACGCGGGCCCGGAGAGCGGCACCCGGTCGAGGGCGCCGCTGTTGTAGAGCGGCTGGAAGAGCGTGGCGGCGAAGCCGACCACGAGCAGCCGCCGGGCCAGCGCGTCCGCCCGCCGGGCCCGCCGGCCGAAGGAGCCGAGCAGCATCCCCGCCGCCGTCACCACGACGGCCTGGAGCACGCCGTGCGTGGTCGGCAGCCCCCGCAGCGGCCCGAGCAGCGCGTACGCGAGGGCGACGGCCGCGCCGATCGGCGCCTGCTCCCGGCCGCCCGGCAGCCGGATCCGGGCGAGCTCGCCGAGCGCGATCACCACCGTGAACGCCGACGCCACCGCGGGCTCGCGGACGCCCGACCGCACGACCGAGCCGACGGCGGTGAACAGCAGCGCCGCCGCCGCCAGGTGCACCACCCGCACCGAGCTCACGCCGGACCGCCGGAGCGCACGGCGCGGCGCCGGGCGGGTTCGGGGACGCCGAGCGGGATGTCCGGCACCTCGCCGTCCCAGCCGCCGGGCGGCGGCAGCGCGGGCTCCCAGCCGTGCTCGGCGACGGCGGCGACCAGCGCGTGCACCATCGCCGGGTCGAACTGGCTCCCGGCGCAGCGCTCCAGCTCGGCGACGGCCTCCGGCACGGGCCGACCGCGCCGGTAGGAGCGGGTGGAGGTCATCGAGTCGAAGGCGTCGGCGACGGAGATGATCCGGGCGAACTCGGGGATGCTCTCGCCCGCCAGCCCAGCGGGGTAGCCGCGCCCGTCGAGCCGCTCGTGGTGGTGCAGGATGCCCGCGCGGGCCTCGCCGAGGAAGGCGATCTCCCGGACGAGCTCGTGCCCGAAGACGGGGTGCGTCTCGACCGCCCGCCGCTCGGCCTCGGTGAGCGGCCCGTTGCGGCGCAGCAGCTCGGTGGCGACGCCGAGCTTGCCGACGTCGTGCAGCGTCCCGGCGAAGTGCAGCGTCCGCAGCCGGTCCTCGGCCATCCCGAGCTGCCGGGCGATCAGCACGGCGGCCCGGCCGACGCGTTCACTGTGCCCCCTGGTGTACGCGTCCTTGATCTCCACCGCCTGCACCAGCGCCTGGACGGCCGCCTGATGGGCCGTCCGCTCGCGGTGCCCCTCGGCGAAGACCCAGGCGGAGATCGACAGCGGCAGCAGCGCGAGCACCGCGGCGAACGCACCGTACGGGCCCTGCCACAGCACCGCGACCATCAGCCCGCCGGCCCCGTGCACGAGTACGGGCAGCAGCACCCCGGGGCGCAGCACCTGCCGTCGGCAGGGCTCGGCGAGCCGCCGCATCCCGGCCACCAGACCGGCGTTGACCAGGCAGAACACCGCGACGGCGGCCAGTACGGGCAGTACCGCGCCGGGGAAGCGCGAGCCGAGCAGCAGCTGCGGGCCGCCGAGCAGCCGGAAGACGACGGCGGCGGCGAAGGCGGCGAGGGCGAGCTGCGCCGCGTTCCAGCAGCGGCGCAGCCGGCGCCAGGGCTCGGGTGCGTGGGCGGAGAGGGCGGCGGGTACGGCGATCAGCGCGGCGGCGGCGGGCGGCAGCATCAGCGCTCCGGCGAAGAGCACCGGGAAGAAGGCGACGCCGGGGCGGGGCGCGGGCTCCGCGCAGGCGACCGGGCGGCGCGCGATCCGGCGTGCGAGGCGGAAGCAGGGGGTGGGCAGGCCCTGGGCGAGCGCGTCCCAACAGGCGTGCAGGAAGACCAGCAGCCCGACCCGGGGCCAGTCGACCGCGCCGCGCAGGCCCGGCACGACGGCCGGGCTCAGCAGGCAGACGGCGGCGGCGAGCAGCACCACCACCGCGTACCGCACGGCCGCCCTCGGCAGCGCCGCGCCCTCGCCTCCGCCAGCGATCTCCGCCACCGCGCCACGACCCCAGTGCCCTTGGGGCGCCTCACCATGAGGGCCCGTCAGGAGGATAGGGCTCGCCCGACCGCCCTGAGCCCTTCATCGTGGATCGGCCCGGCCGACACGGCCACAGCTCACCCGAACGAGTGAGATTGGGCCGCTCCTCGTACCCCTGTACGAGTCGGGGCAGGGGCCCGTCCGGCCACTCCGTGACAGCCGCTACTCGGTGACGGTCGCCTCGGCGGCCCGGCTGCGCTGTCCGGACCGGATCGCGTCGATCCGGGCCAGCACCTTGCCGCGCAGATCGGCCGGGGTGTCGTCACAGCCGCAGGAACGCTTGATCAATGCCTTGATCGCCTGTTCGAGGCCGTACTTCTCCAGGCAGGGCGAGCACTCCTCGAAGTGCACGCGCAGCTTGACGCAGTCGCCTTCGTTCATCTCGTTGTCGAGAAATTCGTAGAGGTGGTCGAGCACCTCTCCGCACTCGGTGTCGTGCGGATCGCCGCAGCTCATGAGCCCGCGCCCTTCGCTTCCTGCCCTGCCCCGCTGCCTGCCGGGACGAGCCCACGCTCGCGGGCGTAATCCTCCAGCATGCCGCGCAACTGCCTGCGGCCACGGTGCAGCCGGGACATCACCGTACCGATGGGTGTTCCCATGATGTCCGCGATCTCCTTGTACGCAAAGCCCTCTACGTCGGCAAGATAGACCGCGATCCGGAATTCCTCCGGGATCGCCTGGAGGGCGTCCTTCACGTCGCTGTCCGGCAGGTGGTCGAGTGCCTGGGCCTCGGCCGAGCGCAGACCTGTCGACATGTGCGACTCGGCGCGGGCCAGCTGCCAGTCCTCGATCTCCTCGGCGGCCGTCCGCTGCGGCTCGCGCTGCTTCTTGCGGTACGAGTTGATGAAGGTGTTGGTGAGGATGCGGTACAGCCACGCCTTGAGGTTCGTGCCCTCACGGAACTGGTGGAAGGACGCGTACGCCTTGGCGAACGCCTCCTGGAGCAGATCCTCGGCGTCGGCCGGGTTTCGCGTCATCCGCAGCGCGGCGGAGTACATCGGGTCCAGGTAGCCCAGGGCGTCGCGCTCGAAGCGCTCCCGCCGGGCCTCCTCGGTCTCCTGGGCCGACACCCGGAAGGTGTCCTCGCCGATCGCCTCGGCCAGCTCGTCACCCGTGAGCACCTCGCTCACCGGCACGACCCTGCCCGACTCGGCCTCGTCCTCGGTCCCGACGACCGGACCCACCTCCTCGGCATGGCGGATGAAGCCCACGGCGGGCCCACCCGAGAGCGAGGATATCGGGCTGACGGGCTTCTCGCCCGCGACAAGCCAGTCCGACCAGACGGGGGTGAGGGCGGCTGCCGCCTCACGCCTGCCGGATCGCTCGGGGCACGCGATCGAACCCATCTGCCCTGCCTTTCCACCGGAACACCTGCTGACGGTAGGTGTAAACCCGGTTGCCCCCACGGACATTCCCGCAATCGGCGAGATACCCCAGGAGGAGTCCCAATTCCCGGGCGCTTCAGCCGAATAGCTCAAGCAGCCAGTCGCCCGCCGCGCCGGTGATCAACTCCAGTGCCTCCTCCTGCCCGTACGGCGCGCGCTTGGGCACCGCGAACGAGTGGTTCCCGTACGGAACGGCCACCAAGCGGTGCCCGGAAGGGAGTTCGGGGAATTCCTCCGGCGTGCCGAAGGTGTCCTGGGCGCCCTGGAGGACGAGGGTCGGCCGCCCGGACTCTGTCAGTTCCGCCGCCCGGCTGCGGTCGGGGCGGCCCGGCGGGTGCAGCGGGAAGGACAGCGCCAGCACCGCCGCCGCGCCCGTCTCCAGCGCCGTCCGGCAGGCGACCCGGGCCCCGGCGCTGCGGCCCCCGACCACCACCGGCACGCCGTCGGCGGCGCACTCGGCGGTCAGCGCGGCCAGCACCGGCAGCCAGCCCGCGTCCAGCGTCTTCGGCGCGGGCGCGACCTTCCTCCCCGCCACCCGCCAGGGCTGCTCGACCAGCGCGACGGCGATGCCGCGCGGCGGCAGCGCGCCGGCCAGCGCCTGGAGGTCCCGCGCCTCGACCCCGCCGCCCGCGCCGTGCCCGAGCACCAGCAGCGCCTTCGCCGGGCCGACGGCCGGGTACCGGGTGGTGCGGGCGTCCCCGGCCGGGGTGGCGACGGTCTGCTGCTGCACGGGGGTGCCTCCTGGAACTCCTAGAACAGGGTGAAGTCCCCAGTGTCCACGGCCTCCGGAGCCAGCGGGCGCAGCAACTCCGGCCCGTTGTTGCGGATGTTCCCGACCGCCGGGGAGACCGGGACGGCCTGCAGCGCGCCGGGCGGGGGCGCCGCCAGCAGCGACCGCAGCTCCTCCGGCTCGGTGCGGGCCGGGTCGAGCCAGGCGTCGTGGGCGCCCCGGTCGAGGAAGAGCGGCATCCGCTCGTGGATCGGCGCCAGCAGCGGTTCGGCCTCGGTGGTGACCACGGTGCAGGTGACCAGCCAGGCGCCGGGGTCGTCGGTGGGCCGGGTGCGGTCGCGCCAGAACTCGTACAGCCCGGCCAGCGCCAGCACGCCGCCGTCGGCGCGGCTCACGAAGTACGGCTGCTTGCGGGGCTTGCCCTTGCCCGTCGGTATGGTCTGCCACTCGTAGTAGCCGTCGATCGGGATCAGGCAGCGACGGGCGGCGAAGGCCTGCCGGTAGGCGGGCTTCTCGTGCACGGTGTCGGCCCTGGCGTTGATCATCTTCACCGCCGTCTCGGCCGTCCTCGACCAGGCCGGGACGAGCCCCCAGCGCAGCACCCGCAGCTGCCGGACGGGCTCCGGCCCGCCCTTCGGCGCGCGCTCCAGCACCACGTACGCCGGGTCGGTCGGCGCGACGTTCCAGCTCGGGGCGATGGTCTCGGTGGTGTCCCACTGCTCGACGCCGAAGATCTCGACCAGGTCCTCGGGTTTGGTGGTTGAGGCGAATCGACCGCACATACGACCAGCGTAGCCAGGCCCTCACCCACAGCGGGCCAGAACCGGACAGTACCGCCGGACCGTCCTGGCATGGGAGGCTGCCGGATCGGCACCACCAAGGAGGTAGGGGTATGGACACCGCGGACGTGTGGCACCGGGTCATCGGCACCCAGCCCGACCCGCCGCGCTGGCTCGTGCTCGGCGCCGGCGCACTAGCCCTGCTGGCGATCCTGCCGCACCCCGTCTGGCGCCTCAGCCGCAACGTGGTGACGATCGCGCACGAGGGCGGCCACGGCCTCGCCGCGCTGCTGACCAGGCGGCGGCTCTCCGGCATCCGCCTGCACTCCGACACCTCCGGCCTGACGATCTCCTCCGGCCGGCCCACCGGCCCCGGCATGATCCTCACCGCCGCCGCCGGGTACACCGCCCCGCCGCTGCTCGGCCTCGGCGGCGCGGCCCTGCTCTCCGCCCACCACGTCACCGCCCTGCTGTGGATCTCGATCGCGCTGCTCGCCGGGCTGCTGGTGATGATCCGCAACGCCTTCGGCGTGCTGTCCGTCGTGCTGACCGGCGCCGCCTTCTTCCTGATCTCCTGGTACGGCGGCAGCCAGCTCCAGGCGGCCTTCGCCTACCTCGGCTGCTGGTTCCTGCTGCTCGCCGGGGTCCGGCCCGTGGTCGAGCTCCAGAGCAAGCGCCGCCGGGGCGGGGCCCGCGACTCCGACGCCGACCAGCTGGCCCGCCTCACCGGTGTCGGCGCCGCGCTCTGGGTCACCCTCTTCCTCGTCGTCGCCCTCGCCAGCCTGCTGGCCGGCGGCAGCTGGCTGGTCAACCAGGGGTGACCCCGGAGGGCCGCGCTCCCGGGGCCGCGAGGCCCGGCCCCTAGACTTAGCCGCATGACTGAAGCCCTGTGGCCCGCCCCCGTCGCGACCGCTGCCGTCGACGCGACCGTCACCATCCCCGGCTCGAAGTCGGCGACCAACCGTGCGCTGGTGCTTGCGGCGCTCGCCGACGGGCCGGGCTGGGTGCGCCACCCGCTCCGCAGCCGCGACTCGCAGCTGATGGCGGACGGCCTGCGCGCCCTGGGCGTCACCATCGAGGAGACGGTCAACGCCGCGACCGGCGGCACCGGCGGCGGCGAGGCCTGGCGGGTCATCCCGGCCGGCCGGCTGCGCGGCCCGGCCCAGGTGGACGTGGGCAACGCGGGCACCGTCATGCGCTTCCTGCCCCCCGTCGCGGTGCTGGCCGACGGCCCGGTGCACTTCGACGGCGACCCGCGCTCGTACGAGCGGCCGCAGCACGGCGTGATCAACGCCCTGCGCGCGCTCGGCGCCCGGATCGACGACGGCGGCCGCGGCGGCTTCCCGCTCACCGTGCACGGCGCGGGCTCGCTGGACGGCGGCCCGGTCGAGCTGGACGCCTCGTCCTCCTCGCAGTTCGTCTCCGCCCTGCTGCTCTCCGGCGCCCGCTACAACAACGGCGTGGAGATCCGCAACGTCGGCGGCTCCGTCCCCTCCCTGCCGCACATCCGGATGACGGTCGACATGGTCCGCAAGGCCGGTGCCCAGGTCGACGCGCCGGAGGACGGCGGCGAGAAGGACGTCTGGCGGGTCACCCCCGGCGCGCTGATCGGCCGGGACGTGGTGGTCGAGCCCGACCTCTCCAACGCCGCGCCGTTCTTCGCCGCCGCGCTGGTGACCGGCGGCAAGGTCACCGTCCGGGACTGGCCGAAGCACACCTACCAGCCGGGCGACCAGCTGCGCGAGATCTACACCGCGATGGGCGGCTCCTGCCGCTTCACCGAGGACGGCCTGGAGTTCACCGGCACCGGCAGGGTCACCGGCATCGAGGCCGACCTGCACGACGTCGGCGAGCTGACCCCGGTGATCGCCGCCGTGGCGGCGCTGGCCGACTCCGAGTCCCACCTCTACGGCATCGCGCACCTGCGCCTGCACGAGACGGACCGCCTGGCCGCGCTCGCCAAGGAGATCAACGACCTCGGCGGCGACGTCACCGAGACCGAGGACGGTCTGCGGATCCGCCCGCGCAAGCTGCACGGCGGTGTCTTCCACACCTACGAGGACCACCGGCTCGCCACCGCCGCCGCCGTGCTCGGCCTGGTGGTCGAGGGCGTCGAGGTGGAGAACGTCGCGACGACCGCGAAGACCCTGCCGGACTTCCCCCGGATGTGGGCCGACCTCCTCGGCCAGGTCTGACGGGGGGACGAGCACCATGCGCCGTTACGGCAAGGACGCCGACGAGGACGACATCCGCAACCGCCCGGCCCGCAAGGGATCCCGGCCCCGGACGCGGATCCGGCCCAAGCACGAGGACGCCGCCGACGGCATGATCCTCACCGTGGACCGGGGCCGACTGACCTGCCTGGTCGACGTCGGCACCAAGAACGAGCGCGAGGTCATCGCAATGAAGGCCCGCGAGCTGGGCCGCAAGGGCGTCGTCGTGGGTGACGTCGTCAACATCGTCGGTGATCTCTCGGGGGACCCGGACACGCTGGCCCGGATCGTCCGGGTCGAGGAGCGCAGCTCCGTCCTGCGCCGCACGGCCGACGACGACGACCCGTACGAGCGGATCGTCGTCGCCAACGCCCAGCAGTTGGCCATCGTCACGGCGCTCGCCGACCCGGAGCCCCGGCCCCGGCTGATCGACCGCTGCCTGGTCGCCGCCTACGACGCGGGCATGGAGCCGCTGCTGGTGCTCACCAAGGCCGACCTCGCCCCGGCCGAACCGCTGCTGGAGGCGTACGCGCCGCTGGGCATCCAGTACGTCGTGACCCGGCGGGACGAGCTGGCCACCGAGGGCGCGGAGGCCGTCCGCGAGTACCTGCGCGGGCGTTCGACCGTCTTCATCGGGCACTCCGGCGTCGGCAAGACCACCCTGGTCAACGCGCTGGTGCCGCTGCACCAGCGGACCACCGGCGTGGTCAACGCGGTGACCGGGCGCGGGCGGCACACCACCGTCTCGGCGCTCGCCCTGCGGCTCCCGCCGCCGCCCGGCGTCAAGCCCGGCTCGAAGAAGGCGCTCGACCCGGGCTGGGTCATCGACACCCCCGGCTTCCGCTCCTTCGGCCTCTCCCACATCGACCCCTCCCGGGTCATCCTCGCCTTCCCCGACCTGGAGCCCGGCACCGAGGGCTGCCCGCGCGCCTGCAGCCACGACGAGCCCGACTGCGCCCTCGACGCCTGGGTCGCCGACGGCCACGCCGAACAGGCCCGGCTCTACTCGCTGCGCCGCCTGCTCTCCTCCAAGGAAGCCCGCGAGGGCGACTGATCGCTCTCTTTCGGACCGTCAGAAGTGTCGGACCGCTCCGTCCTGGCCAGAATAGGAAGATCAGTGGATAGGACGGTCGGACCACCGGCCCTCCCGGCGGAGAGGGAGTCAGGCTGATGGCATGGGCCATGGTGGTCCTCGCGGGCCTGCTGGAGACCGGCTTCGCGATCAACCTCAAGCTGAGCGAGGGCTTCACCAAGCTCTGGCCGACGGTCGGCTTCGCCTGTTTCGCGCTCGGCAGCTTCGGTCTGCTGACGCTCTCGCTCAAGACCCTGCCGGTCGGCAGCGCCTACGCGGTGTGGACGGGCATCGGCGCGGCCGGCACGGCGATCTACGGGATGATCTGGCTCGACGAGTCGACCTCGGTGCTCAAACTGGTCTCGATCAGCCTGGTGATCGCCGGGGTGGTCGGGCTGCAACTCAGCGGCTCCGGCCACTGAGTCGCACTCGGGCCGTCCCGCCCTGCGAGCCCGGCTGTCGGGAAGGCGGGCGGCTCGCTAGGGTTTCGAGCATGGCCGACTACCACGACGATCTCCGACTCGCCCACGTCCTCGCCGACTCGGCCGACTCGATCACCATGGAGCGCTTCAAGGCGCTGGACCTCCGCGTCGAGACCAAGCCCGACCTCACCCCGGTCAGCGACGCCGACAAGGCCGCCGAGGAGCTCGTCCGCAGCGTGCTCCAGCGGGCCCGCCCGCGCGACGCCGTGATGGGCGAGGAGTTCGGCCTCCAGGGCACCGGCCCGCGCCGCTGGGTGATCGACCCGATCGACGGCACCAAGAACTACATCCGGGGCGTGCCGGTCTGGGCCACCCTGATCGCGCTGCTGGAGGTCGGGCCGGGTGGCGAGGAGCGGCCGGTCGTCGGCATCGTCTCCGCCCCCGCGCTGAACCGCCGCTGGTGGGCGGCCGACGGCCTCGGCGCGTACGCCGGGCGCAGCCTCGCCAAGGCGAGCCGCATCCACGTCTCCGGCGTCTCCCGGCTGGAGGACGCCTCGTTCTCGTACTCCTCGCTCTCCGGCTGGGAGGAGCGCGGGCGCCTCGACGCCCTGCTCGACCTGACCCGCGCCTGCTGGCGGACCCGGGCGTACGGGGACTTCTGGTCGTACATGATGCTCGCCGAGGGCGCCGTCGACATCGCCGCCGAGCCCGAGCTGAGCCTGTGGGACATGGCCGCCCCGGCCGTGATCGTCCAGGAGGCCGGCGGCCGGTTCACCGGGCTGGACGGCGTGCCCGGCCCCGGCGGCGCGGACGCGGTGGCCTCGAACGGGCTGCTGCACGAGGACGCGCTGCGGCTGCTGAGCGTGTAGCCGCGGCAGCGGAATGGGTGCGGGCCCCGAAGTCGGTTGATCCGACCTCGGGGCCCGCTGCTTTCGGGGTGCCGCCTACTGCTGCCTGCTACTGCTGCTTGCGCAGCTCGCGGACGGCCGCCTCCAGGCGCTGACCGTAGTCGGCGTCGGCCTGGCGGAAGTTGTCGATCGCGCGCTCGACGATGTCCTCGCGGTCGGCGGAGACCTTGGCGATGAAGCCGGCCAGGTTGGCGACCAGGCGGGCCTTCTCGTCCTCCGAGTAGAGGCGGTAGAGGTTGCCGGCCTGCACGAAGTCGGTGTCCTCGGCGTGCGAGGGGGCCTCGTGGTTGCCGGTCGCACCGGTGACCAGCGGCACCGACGACCAGAGCGGGCGGTTGGTCTGCACCGGGCCGCCGAAGCTGTTGGGCTCGTAGTTCTTCGCCTTGCCGTGGCGGCCGTCGTACAGGTAGCCGTCGCGGCTGTTGGTGCGCGCCTCGGTGGCGTGCGGGCGGTTCACCGGCAGGTGGTCGGCGTTGATGCCGACGCGGTAGCGGTGGGCGTCCGCGTACGCGAACAGGCGGCCCTGGAGCATCTTGTCGGGGGACGGCCCGATGCCCGGGACGAAGTGCGACGGGGAGAAGATCGACTGCTCGACCTCGGCGAAGACGTTCTCCGGGTTGCGGTTGAGCTCGAGCTTGCCGATCTCGATCGGCGGGTAGTCCGCGTGCGGCCAGACCTTGGTCAGGTCGAACGGGTTGAAGCGGTAGTTCGCGGCGTCGGCGGCGGGCATGATCTGCACCTGCACCGTCCAGCTCGGGAAGTCGCCGTTCTCGATCGACGCGCGCAGGTCGCGCTGGTGGCTGTCCGGGTCCTCACCGGCGAGCTTGTTGGCCTCGTCCTGGGTGAGGTTCTTGATGCCCTGGTCGGTCTTGAAGTGGTACTTCACCCAGAAGTACTCGCCGGCCTCGTTCTGCCACTGGTAGGTGTGCGAGCCGTAGCCGTTCATGTGGCGCAGCGTCGCCGGGATGCCGCGGTCACCGAAGAGCCACGTCACCTGGTGGGTCGACTCGGGCGAGAGGCCCCAGAAGTCCCAGACGTTGTCCGCCTCCTGCGAGCCGGTGTACGGGTCGCGCTTCTGGGTGTGGATGAAGTCGGGGAACTTGATGGCGTCCTTGATGAAGAACACCGGGGTGTTGTTGCCGACGAGGTCGTAGTTCCCCTCCTCGGTGTAGAACTTCAGCGCGAAGCCGCGCGGGTCACGGACGGCGTCGGCCGAGCCGAGGTTGCCCGCGACGGTCGAGAAGCGCAGGAAGGTCTCGGTCTGCTTGCCGATCTCGCCGAGGAAGTTCGCCCGGGTGTACGGGGTCACGTCGGCGGTCACCGTGAAGGTGCCGTACGCGCCGGCGCCGCGGGCGTGCACCACGCGCTCCGGGATGCGCTCGCGGTTGAAGTGCGCGAGCTTCTCGAAGAGCAGCTGATCCTGGATCAGGGCGGGGCCGCCTATGCCCGCTGTCTCCGTGTTCTGGTTGTCGGCGACAGGCGCGCCGGCCTCCGTGGTCAGCGTGGGCCGCAGCTCGTCCTGGGCAGTCATAAGGGAGCACCTCCGCGTTATCCGGTCGTGATTAAGACTGATCCTAGCTTGGACTTTGTCTAAGTCAACACTCACACCAACTTGAGAAACTTGCTACCCTGACCCCATGAGTGACCTGCTTGAACGGCTCCGCGGACGCGGTTGGCGGCTGACCTCGCAGCGGCGAGTGGTCGCCGAAGTCCTCGACGGCGAGCACGTGCACCTCACCGCCGACGAGGTGCACGCCCGTGCCGTCGGCCGGCTCCCCGAGATCAGCCGCGCGACGGTCTACAACACCCTCGGCGAACTCGTCACCCTCGGCGAGGTCCTGGAGGTCTCGACCGACGGCCGTGCCAAGCGGTACGACCCCAACGCCCACCACGCCCACCAGCACCTGATCTGCTCCGGCTGCGGCGCGATCCGTGACGTCCACCCCCAGGGTGACCCGATCGCCGCCCTGCCCGCCAACGAGCGCTTCGGCTTCGTCATCTCGGGCGCGGAGATCACTTACCGTGGTCTCTGCCCAGCGTGTGCCTGACGCTTCGTGAGCGGATCAGCCCGCAGGAGGGCTAGGCGCTGAGCTCGGCGTGCAACGCACCGAGCAGCCGCGAGGCCCGCTCCGCGACCTCCGCCGGGCCGGAGTCCGCCGCGCGGCGGCACCAGTTCTCGGCCTGGACGGGCTCGCCGCGCCGAAGGGCCAGCAGCGCGAGCCGCAGCGCCGCCCGGCCGTGCCCGGCGTCGGCCGCCCGGGTGTACCAGAGCACCGCCTCGGTCTCGCTGTCCTGACGGGCCAGCAGCAGCCCCAGGTTGAAGGCGGCGCTGCGCGAACCGGACTCCGCCGCCCGCCGGTACCAGCTCTCGGCGATCTCCAGCGCGCCGCGCTCGGCGGCCCGGACACCCATCCGGACCTGCGCCCGGCGGTGCCCGGCGTCGGCCGCCACCGCGTACCAGTGCTCGGCCTCCGCGTCGGCGTCACCGCGTCGGTCCAACAGCGAGGCCAGCCGGAAGGCGCCCTCTGCCGAACCGCCCATCGCGGCCTGGCGGTAGCGGTCCAGCGCGGCACCGAGGTGGCCCCGCTGCTCCTGCGCGACCGCCAGTTGGAGCGCGGCCTCGCCGTGCCCCTCCGCGGCGGCGCGCGCGTACCACTCGTGCGCCTGCTGCTGCTCCCCGCGCCCGGCGTGCAGGACGCCCAGGTTGAAGGCGCCGTCCACGCTGCCCGCCTCGGCGGCCTTGGAGAACCACGGCTCGGCACCGGATTCGTCACCGCGCTGGAGCAGCACCACGGCCAGCGCGTTGCACGCCTCCCGGTGCCCGGCGTACGCGGCCCGGCGGTACCACTGCTCGGCCTGGGTCCCACGGCCGAGACCGGCGCAGAGCAGGCCGAGGTTGAAGGCGCCGTTGTGGTCGCCCGCCTCCATCGCGACGCGGTACCAGTGCTCGGCCTCGGCGGACTCGCCCCGACCGGCGTGCAGCGCGCCGAGCGCGTTGGCGGCGTTGCCGTCCCCCGCCTCGGCGGCCTCCTGCCACCACTCGGCGGCGGCCGTCGGGTCTCCGGCGTCGCGCAGCAGGAAGCCCAACGCACAGGCCGCCCGCGCCTCGCCGTTCTGGGCGGACTGCCGGTACCAGCGGGCCGCCTCCTCGTGGTCCTGCCGCTCCTCCAGCAGGACGCCGAGCCGCAGCGCGGCGCGGGCGTGGCTGCGGGCGGCGGCGGTGCGGTACCAGGTCTCGGCGGTCTCCTTGTCCCCCGCCGCCTCCCGCATCCGGGCCAGCCGGTACGCGGCCTCGCGGTGCCCCGCGTCGGCGGACACCTTGAACCAGCGCTCGGCCCGTACGTCGCGCCGGTGCTCCATCAGATCGCCCAGGGCGTAGGCCCCGAGCGGGTGGCCGTGGTCGGCGGCGAAGTGCAGCCAGTACTCGGCGGCCTCCTCCTCGCCCTGGTCACGGAGTTGCAGCCCGAGGGCGTGCGCGGCGGGCGCACTCCCCGCGACGGCCGCCTGGCGCCACCACTGCGCGGCCTCCGCACGGTGGCCCTGCTGGTGCAGCAGCACGCCGAGGTTGTTGGCGGCGGCCCGCTGCCCGGCCGCGGCGGCGGCGCGCAGATACGGTTCGGCGTCCGCCAGGTCACCCCGGCGCAGCAGCAGCGCACCGAGTTGGCTGGCCGCACCCGGGTCGCCCCCGTCGGCGGCCTCGCGGTGCCGGCCCTCCAGGGCGGCCTGCTCGCGGGCGGCGAGCGCCGTCTCGAAGCTGGCGCCGTCGAGGTCGTCCAGGTCGTCGGAGCCGGGCTCGGTCCGGCGGGCCGGGGTGTACGGGCCCACGGCGGCGGCGAAGTCACTGGCGGAGAGCCGGACGAGACTGTCGGGCCCGTAGCCGGGCACCGACCGAGGCACCGTCAGCCCGCTGGTGCGCTGGGCGGGCAGGGCGCTCTGGGTGTCGTCGGGGCTCTGCGCCCAGGTCTCGGTGTCGTGGGCGCCGGTCTGCTCGGGCCCGGCCCCCGATCCGTTCCTACCGATCAGCTTCATGCCGACTCCCCCTCCCCCCAGAGTGCTGCGGCACCCTCCCCCGGCCTTCGGCCAGAGGGACCCGCTGGGAGACGTGCCGGACTCGACGGCCCGTCAACTGCGGTACGTCGTCCCCCGTGTGGTCCATCGTTGCATCACCCGCAACCCGCGTACACCTGCTCGGCCGTAATTGGCGGAGCTGGCCGAAGCCCGGCGAGAATTGCTTCGGCGCTTTGTCGATTTCCCGACACCTGCGCCCCACAAACCCCGAACCCGCCCGGACGGGTGAGGGTTACGCCGCCGGCACCGTTGGCGACGGTCGATAGTACCGGAGCGGACCCCCGCCGAGCCGCCCGGACCGAGCAACACCGAAGGCCCGGAGAAGAATCTCCGGGCCTTCGGTTCAAAGTAGCGGGGACAGGATTTGAACCTGCGACCTCTGGGTTATGAGCCCAGCGAGCTACCGAGCTGCTCCACCCCGCGTCGTTGTGCCCTAACCGTAGCACGGACGCGGGGTGGTCCCTAATCAGTCACCGCAGCTCAGCCGCAGCTCAGCCCCGGCTCAGGGGCTGGGCGACGGCGAGGGGCTTGCGCCGCCCGCCGCCTTCTGCGCGTCGGCAGCCGCGTTGAGCGCGTCCTGGAGCGCCTTCTGCGCGGTGCCGTACGCCGCCCAGTCGCCGCTCTTCAGGGCGTTCTGCCCGTCGGTGAACGCCTTCTGGGCGTCCTGCAGCGCCTTCTGCAGCGCCGGGCTGCCGCCGGTCGTGGGCGTGGTCGGCGTCGTCGGGTTGGTCGGCGTGGTCGGGCTGGTGGGCGCGGTCGGCGTCGTCCCGGCGGTGGCGGCGCCGAAGACCTTCTTCAGCGCGTCCTCCAGGGTGTTCTCGAAGGCGACGTTGTCCTTGCCGTACACGGCGAGCACCTTCTGCAGCACCGGGTACTTGGCGGTCTTGCCGCGCACGTACACCGGTTCGACGTTGAGCAGGCCGCCGCCGACCGGGAGGGTCAGCAGGTTGCCGTACTCGACGTCCGAATCGCCGCCGTTCTTCAGGATGTTGAGCTGGCGGGCCACCTCCGGGTCGGAGTTGAACTTGGCCTGCGCCAGGTTCGGGCCGAGCGTGCCGGTGTCACCGGGCACCTTGAGGATGCGGATCTTCCCGTACTCGGGGCCCGGGTCGGCGCTGATCGCCATGAAGGCGGCCAGGTTGTCCCGCTTGCTCGGCACGAAGGAGGTGGTCAGCGAGAAGCTGGCCGCCGCCGCCTCGGGCATCCGGACCGTCAGGTAGTACGGCGGCTGGACCTCGCCCGTGCCGGTGGTCGGGTCCACCGGGACCTGCCAGATGTCGGTGCCGTTGAAGAAGGAGTTGGCGTCCGTCATGTGGTACTGGCCGAGCAGGTCGCGCTGCACCTTGAACATGTCCTGCGGGTAGCGCAGGTGCGGCACCAGCGTCGCCGGGATGTCCGCGCGGGGCTTGACCGTGCCGGGGAAGGCCTTCATCCAGGTCTTCAGCACCGGGTCGGCGTCGTCCCACTGGTAGAGCGTCACGTCACCGGTGTAGGCGTCGACGGTGGCCTTCACCGAGTTGCGGATGTAGTTCACCTTGTTGGCGGCCGTCAGCGTCTGGCCGCGCTGGCCCGTCAGCGAGTCCTTGGTGACGTCGCCGAGGGTCGTCTTCGAGGAGAACGGGTACCCGTCCGAGGTGGTGTAGCCGTCCAGCACCCAGACCAGCTTGCCGTCCTGCACCACCGGGTACGGGTCGGCGTCGATCGAGAGCCAGGGCGCGACCTTCTCGACCCGCTCCTTGGGCGTCCGGTCGTAGATGACCTTGGCGCCGCTGGCGATCGCCCCGGAGTAGAGGATCTGCGGCTCGGCGAACTTCACCGCGTACGCGGCCCGGGTGATCGGGTTGTCCAGCGAGACACCGCTGCTGCCGGTGTACTGGTACTGCTGGTCGCCGCCCGCGTCGGTGGTGTAGTCGATCTCCTGGTTGGTGCCGCCGACGATCGAGTAGTCGGGGCTCTTCTCGCCGTAGTAGACCCGCTGCTGGTAGTCGCCCAGCGTGCCCGAGGCGGGCAGGCCCGACTCGGTGAAGACCGGCTGGCCCTGGCCGTTGACCTGGTTGCCCTTGGCCGCGACGACGCCGTAGCCGTGGGTGTACTTGAAGTGGTCGTTGATCCAGTTCCGCTGCTGCACCCCGTTCAGGTCCAGCTCACGCACACCGATGACGGTGTCCTGCGCGTCCGTGCCGGTGCCGTAGCGGTCGACGTTCAGCGTCTTCGGGAAGGCGTAGTACGAACGCTGCTGCTCGATCTGCTGGAACGCCGGGGAGACGACGTTCGGGTCCAGCAGCCGGATGTCCTTGATGGTCTGCGCGTCCGGCTTGAGCGCGTCCTGGGTGGTCGCGTCCTTCGGCGTGTACGGCTCGCTCACGCTGTCGGCGATGCCGTAGGCCTGCCGGGTCGCGTCGATGTTCTTCTGGATGTACGGCGTCTCCTTGGCCTGCTCGTTCGGCTTGACCTGGAACTGCTGCACCAGCGCCGGGTACACCCCGCCGATCAGCACCGCCGAGAGCGCCATCAGCCCGAAGCCGATCAGCGCCGGGGCCCAGGTGCGCCGCACCGGGGTCAGGAAGAAGAGCACCGCGCAGATGATCGCGACGAAGAACAGGATCGTCTTCGCGGGCAGGAAGGCGTTCGCGTCGACGTACCGCAGGCCCGTCCAGCTGTCCACGCCCTTGTACGAGCCGGACTTCACCGCCAGCCCGTACCTGTCCAGCCAGTACGCCACCGCCTTCAGCAGCACGAACACGCCCAGCAGCACCGCCAGATGGCCCTGCGCCCCGGCACTCGCCCGGCGCCCCGGCCCCTGCAGCCGCAGGCCGCCGTACAGGTAGTGCACCAGCACCGCGGCGAGCACCGAGACGATCACCGCGCTGAACGCGAAGCCGAGCAGGAACTCGTACCAGGGCAGCGAGAAGGCGTAGAACGAGACATCCATGTGGAACTGGCTGTCCTTCACCCCGAACTGCGTCTGGTTGGTCCACAGCATCCACGTCCGCCACTGGCCGGACGCCGCCGCGCCGGCGATCAGACCGACCAGCAGCGAGAGGCCGATCAGCAGCCAGCGCTTGTACGGCGCGACGCCCATCCGGTAGCGGTCCAGGCTCTGCTGCTCGACGGACATCGCCGACAGCGGCGGGCGCAGCCGGTGCGCCAGCCAGAGGTTGAAGCCGACGACCAGCGCCATCAGCAGGCCGAAGACCCCGAACAGGGCGAGCTTCGTCCAGAGCTGGGAGCTGTAGACCGAGGAGTACCGGACGGACCTGAACCACAGCCAGTCCGTCCACACCCCGGCGAACATGACGAACAGCAGGAACAGCAGCGCCAGCACACCGACCGTCAGCAGCAGCACCTTCGCCCGCCGCGACGGCGGGCCCACTCTGCCGCGGAACCCCGGCGCTGGGCGGTCGGGCATCTGGAACACCAAGGTGGCACCTCTGCTGTGTGTCGTGTTGCGTTGTCGGGACAGTCCTCAGTGCAACTTAATCGGTGTTCAGTCGAGTTCCCACGGTTTGGTCCCACTTCGGGCGGCGGTGCGCGGGGGTACGGCCTTCCGGTACGGCTCAGCGGGCGTCGCGTGTGAGGATTGGGTCATGTCCGATGCACCGAACACCGTCGGCGGCGACGCCCGCCCGCCGGCCGCGACTCCGCTCACCCGCGCCGCGCTGGAGATCGACGAGTACGCCTCCGGCCTCGGCTGGGATCTCCCGGCCCGCCTGTTCGCCCTGGTCGACAGCGCGCAGCTGCGGCGGAGCGACCCGAAGCTCGCCTCCAAGCTCGGCCTGGAGGAGGATGAGGCCGCCGGCCTGACCCCGATCGAGCAGGACGAGCTGCCCGCCGGGATGGAGCTCGACAAGTTCCTCGGCACCATCGCCTGGCCCGACATGGTGGTCGGCTGCGCGCTGGTGGTCGAGCGGCTGATGCTCCCGCCGGGCGCCGAGCAGACCCGCCCGAAGAACGCCACCGAGGCCCAGCTCGCCGACTGGGTGGCCAACCACCCGGCCCGCGAGGAGGTCCGGATCACGGCCGCCGTCCTGCGCGACGGCAAGAAGGAGACGGCCCTGCGGCTGCGCTCCAAGGACATCGCCCGCGAGGTCCTGACCGGCCCCGACCTCGTCCCGGGCCTCACCGAGGCCCTGCTGGCCACCTTCGCCTGAACAACAGCGACGAACCCCGGGGGCGCCTCGCGCTCCCGGGGTTCGTCGCTGAGTGGCCGAGCTGCTACTTGACGGTGCAGGCGGGCAGCGCGGCCGTCTGGCCGGCCCGGACCTGGTCGAGGGCCTTGAGGGCGCCGTCCAGCGTCTCGACCTTGATCAGCCGCAGGCCGCTCGGGGTGTTGGCGGCCGCCTCGGTGCAGTTGTCGGCCGGGGTGAAGAAGTACTCGGCGCCCTTGTCCCGGGCCGCGATCAGCTTCATCGCGATGCCACCGATCGGGCCGACCTTGCCGTCGTCGTCGATCGTGCCCGTCCCGGCGATGAACTTGCCGCCGGTGATGTCGGTCGGCGTCAGCTTGTCGACGATGCCGAGCGAGAACATCAGGCCGGCGCTGGGCCCGCCGACGTCCTGCAGCCCGATGTCGATCTGGAACGGGTAGGTGTGCGTCACGTCCGGCCGGATGCCGACGACCGCGCGGTTCTCGTCGTCCGCCTTGGTGGTCACCACCGAGACCTTGACCTCGTCCGCCGCCGAGGGCGTCGGGCTGTCCTTGCCGTGCGGGACGACCGTGAAGACCACCGTGTCGCCGGGCTTGTGGGTGACGATCTGCGCCGCGACCTGCGGGTACTTGGTGATCGGCACGCCGTCCACCGCGACGATCTGGTCGCCCGCGTGCAGCTTGCCCTCGGCCGGGCCGCCCGCCACCACCGACCGGACGATCACCTCGGTGCCGACGGGGATGCCCAGCTGGCTCAGCGCGGCCGTCTTGGCGCTGTCCTCGGAGGAGGCGAACTCCTCCGCGTTCTGCTGCTGGGCCTCCTTGTCGGTCTGGCCCTGCGGGTAGACGTTGTCGTGCGGCACCACCAGCACGTCGCCCCGCAGCCAGCCGATCACGGTGGAGACCAGGCTCGGCTCGTACTTCGCGCCCGTCACCTGCACCGTCGTCATGTTCAGGTTCCCGGTGGTCGGGTACGTCTGACGGCCGGAGATCGAGATCACCGGCTTGTCGCTGCTGTCCTGCACCCCGAGCGTGTTGTACGTGGGGCCGGGGCTCATCTCGGTGTACGGCACCTTCATCATCACCGAGACACAGAGCAGTGCTATGAGCAGCAGGGTTGCGGCGAGCATCGTCGCAGAGCGGCGTGGCATGGGTCGACAGTACGGGACGAGTGCGCCCGCGCGCCGCTCGGGCTACGTCCGGGCCTGCTCACCGGCCTTGGAGGCAGTGCTGCCGCCGGTCGCGGTACTGCGTTCCATCGCGGCCAGGAAACGCTGGTGGTCGGCCAGCGAGGCCGGGTCTCCGGTCGCCCTGGGGGTCCGGGCCGCCCAGCCCGCCCAGAGCATGGCGACCAGGGCGGCGATGACGGGGATGATCAACCAGGCGAGCGCTGCCATGTCCGTACTCCCAGCTCGTCGTGTCTATGAGCAGATTAACCACCCGGACAGACAACGGTTGCGGCGCCATACGGGTTACGGCCCGGGGATTCCGGTCACCAGCAGGGAGTATTCGTAGCACCGGGCCCCGCCACGCGGGTGATCACCGGGTCGGGCGGGGCGGCTCAGCAGTTGCCCGCGCCGACCCACTCCTCCTCGCCGTCGGCGAAGACCTGGTGCTTCCAGATCGGCACCTCGTGCTTGAGGTCGTCGATCAGCCGCCGGGCCGCGGCGAAGGCCTCGCCCCGGTGGGCGCAGGAGACCGCGACGATCACGGCCTTGTCGGTGATCTCCAGCCGGCCGATCCGGTGCACGGCCGCGAGGGCCCGGACGGGGAAGTCGGCGCAGATCTTCTCGGCGATCCGCCGCATCTCCCGCTCGGCGGAGGGGTGGGCGCTGTACTCCAGCGCGGCGACCGACTTCCCGCCGTCGTGGTCACGCACCGTCCCCACGAAGACGGTGGTGCCACCGGCCGCGTCGTCGCCGACGGCTTCGTACACCTCGTCCAGCGAGAGCGGGGTCTCGCGGACGGCGAGGAGACGGATGGGGTCGTGGTTCTCGGACATGTTCACCATGATTCCCCATCGAGGGCCGTCGTGAGCAGTGGCTTCCGCATCACGATTTCGAAATTTCACGATACGAGAAAGGCGGCCGAGTAGACGGCCAGGGGAGACGACTAGAAGCGGCGCCGCTTGCGGGCCCGCCGCACCAGCGCCGCGGTGCCGACCAGGGCCACCGTCGCGCCCGCCGCACCGAGGCTGGTGGCGGCCTCCTTTCCGCCGAGCCGGCGGCCCGCCACGGCGTGCTTGCCCGAGACCTGCGCCAGCAGCTCGCCGAGCACCTGCTCGTTCGTCCGGGAAGGGCGCCAGCCCGCCTCGTGCAGCCGGCTGCCGGAGACCACCCACGGGTACATGGTGTACGCCAGGTCGCCCGCCGGGGCGGGGGTGAGGCCGAGCCGGTGCAGCCGGGCCGCGGTGCCCAGGGCCAGCGCGGCGGGCAGCTCCATCCGCCGGATGCCGGAGAGCGACTCGACGTCCTCCTGCTCCAGCCAGCCGTCGCAGCCGACCGTCACCTCGCCCTCGACCAGACCGAGCGCCGCGTACTCCAGCGCCGAGGCGAGGTCGTCGATGTGGCAGAACTGCCAGCACGGCCGGGAGCCGGCCACCACCAGCAGCCGGGGGGCCTCGAAGTGCCTGGTCAGCACGGTGTCCACGCCGGGGCCGACCACCACGGCGGGCCGCAGCACCGTCACCTGGAGCCCGGGGTGGGCCCGGGGCGCGCGCCGCGCCAGCCGCTCGATCTCCAGCAGGTCACCGACCAGGGAGGCCTCCTCGGTGGCCAGCAGCTCGGCGTCCTCCGCGAGCGGCACCTCGTTGTCGGCCAGCGCGCCGTAGACCATCGCCGAGGTGCAGAGCACCACCCGGCTCACCCCCGCCGCCGCGCCCGCCGTCAGCACCGTCTGGGCACCCCGGACGTTGTAGGCGCTGCGGACGCGCGGGTCGGTCTCCATGCCGAGGTCCATCGCGAGGTGGACGACCACGTCGACCCCCGCCAGCCGCTCGGCCACCGCCGGGTCGCGGACGTCCAGCACCCGCCACTGCGCGCCGGGCACGTCACCGCGCCGGTCGTCGAGGGCCAGCACCTTCCGTACGCCGGGTGAGGCGACCAGGCGGGCCGCGAGGCGTTCGCCGATCGGGCTTGCGGCGCCCGTGACCGCCACGGTCAGGGGCTTGCCGCCGTAGGCTGGAGACGGCGAACCCGCGGCAGCAGGGGCGTCCTCACCTCCGGTCAGCCCAGAGCGAACGTCCGAAGGCGGGGAACTCACCGGCCATCCTCCACGGTTAGCTTATGTGCGTACGTACGAGTGTCACGTACCGACCATCCTGCCCGAGGCGCGGGCCCAGTGGTGCACCCGGCGCGGGCCGGGTCGCCCCGGTCATCGCCCGCCCGCCGCCCCGGGCCTGCACACTGCCCGCCACAGCCCCGCGTGACGGCCGACCAGATCGAGGACCCCGTGAGCGACGACCTCCCCTTCGGATTCGGCGTTCCGCCGGAGGAGCCCGAGGACAGCAAGGCCAAGCGGGACAAGGACGACAAGCCCTCCGAGCCCGGCGGTGAGACACCCGCGCCGTCGCCCTTCGGCTTCGGCGGAGCCAACCCCTTCGGGGCGCTCTTCGGCATGGGCGGTCCGGGCGCGCCGGGCGCCGGCGGAGACAACCCCTTCGGGGCGATGCTCGGCGGGCTCAACCCGAACGACCTCGGCGCCGCCTTCCAGCAGCTCGGGCAGATGCTCTCCTTCGACGGCGGCCCGGTGAACTGGGAGCTGGCCAAGGACATCGCCCGGCAGACGGTCGTCGCCGAGCCCGTCGAGGGCCGGAGCAAGGACCGTTCGGTGAGCGCCACCGAGCGCTCCGCCGTCGCCGAGGCCGTCCGGCTGGCCGACCTCTGGCTCGACTCCGTCACCGAGTTCCCCTCCGGCGCCGGCACCGCCGTCGCGTGGAGCCGGGCCGAGTGGGTCGAGGCGACCCTGCCGGTCTGGAAGGACCTCGTCGACCCGGTCGCCGAGCGGGTCGGCAACGCCATGGGCGGCGTGCTGCCCGAGGAGATGCAGGCCATGGCGGGCCCGCTGATGGGCGTGATGCGCTCGATGGGCGGCGCGATGTTCGGCACCCAGATCGGCCAGGCGCTCGGCGCGCTCGCCGCCGAGGTGGTCGGCTCGACCGACGTCGGCCTGCCGCTCGCCCCGGCCGGGAAGGCCGCGCTGCTGCCGCAGAACGTCGCCGAGTTCGGCGAGGGCCTCAGCGTCCCCGCCGAGGAGGTCCGGCTCTACCTGGCCCTGCGCGAGGCCGCCCACCAACGCCTCTTCGCCCACGTGCCGTGGCTGCGGGCCCACCTCTTCGGCGCCGTCGAGGCGTACGCGCGCGGCATCAAGGTCGACACCACGCGGATGGAGGAGCTGGTCGGCCAGCTCGACCCGTCCAACCCCGAGGCGCTCCAGGAGGCCCTCGCGGGCGGCCTGCTCCAGCCCGAGGACACGCCCGCCCAGAAGGCCGCGCTGGCCCGGCTGGAGACCGCCCTCGCCCTCGTCGAGGGCTGGGTCGACGCGGTCGTGCACGCCGCCGCCGAGCCGCACCTGCCGCAGGCCGACGCGCTCCGCGAGACCGTCCGCCGCCGCCGCGCCGCCGGTGGCCCCGCCGAGCAGACCTTCGCCACCCTGGTCGGCCTGGAGCTGCGCCCGCGCCGCCTCCGGGACGCCTCCCGCCTCTGGGCCTCGCTCGCCGACGCCCGCGGCGTCGAGGGCCGGGACGCGCTCTGGCAGCACCCCGACATGCTGCCCACCGCCGCCGACCTGGACGACCCCGACGGCTTCGTGCACCGCTCCGCCGACGAGGGCGAGGGCGGCTTCGACTTCGACGCCCTGGACAAGCTGCTCGGCGAGGCCGCCGAGAAGGGCAAGGCCGCTGAGAAGGACAAGGCGGCCGAGCAGGACAAGGACCGCAAGGACGACGGAGAGGGCGAGCCCAAGGCATGACCACCCTGCACGACGACGCCG
This sequence comes from Kitasatospora sp. McL0602, assembly GCF_052076145.1. Classification (NCBI taxonomy): domain Bacteria; kingdom Bacillati; phylum Actinomycetota; class Actinomycetes; order Kitasatosporales; family Streptomycetaceae; genus Kitasatospora; species Kitasatospora sp. McL0602. The sequence continues at coordinate 2,538,969 of NZ_CP197246.1, forward strand.
TCCAGGCCCTCCGGGGCTGGACGGTCTCCGACGCCGACCAGGCGCAGCTGCGGCTCGACTACCTGGCCCACCTGGCCGAGCAGCCCGAGGGCCTCTGGCGCTCCTGTCTGCCCGCCCACATCACCGCCAGCGCGCTGGTGGTCGACCCGGCGGCCGGGCGGGTGCTGCTCACCCTGCACCCCAAGGTCGGCATCTGGCTCCAGATGGGCGGCCACTGCGAGCCGGGCGACCGGACGCTGGCCGAGGCCGCCCTGCGCGAGGCGACCGAGGAGTCCGGCATCGCCGGTCTGCGGCTGCTCACCGTCGACGGCCGGCCCGTCCCGGTCAAGCTCGACCGGCACCAGGTCCGCTGCACCGGCAAGGACCAGCCGGAGAACACCCACCTCGACGTCCAGTACATCGCCCTCGCCCCCGCCGGGGCGGAGGAGATGATCAGCGAGGAGTCGCTGGACCTCCGCTGGTTCGCCTACGACAGCCTGCCGGAGCTGACGGACGTCTCCGTCCGCGACCTCGTCGCCCTGGGCGAGAAGCTCACTGCCTAGGGGTGCTCGTCACGGCCGGCGGGCGTGCGGGAGGCGGGACGCCGAGGCGACGCCCTCCAGGTAGCCGCGGGCGCGTTCGGTGCGCGGGTACGCCTCCAGCAGGGCCCAGAAGCTCGGGCCGTGGTCGGGGACGAGCAGGTGGGCCAGCTCGTGCAGGAGGACGTAGTCGACCACGTACTCGGGCATTCCCTGGAGGCGGTGGGAGAGCCGGATCGTCCGCTCGCTGGGGGTGCAGGAGCCCCAGCGGGAGTTCTGGTTGGTCACCCAGCGGACGTGCTCGGCCTCGGCCCGCCCGCCCAGGTAGCCGGCCGAGAGCTCCCGGGCCCGGACGGCGAGTGCGTCGTCGCCCAGGATGCGGCGGCTCTCCTGGGCAGCCAGCCGGTCGAGCATCTGGGCCACCCAGCGCTGCTCCTCGGCGTGCGACATCCGCGCCGGGATCAGCACGATCGTCCGGTCGCCCTCGCGGTAGGCCGACACGGTGCGGCTGCGCCGGGCGCTGCGGCGGACCTCAACCGCCGCCGACCTGACGGGCTCGGGCACCGGCCGTTCCACGGCCTGGTCGGGCGGGGCGTCTGAGGTCTTCGGGTGCGCCCGCGTGCCCGGCGTCGCGACTCCTGCCCCGGAGGCTGCACGGGCACGCCGACGCGACACCGAAGGACGGGAGTCCCGTTCGGCTGCCATGCCACAGGACGTTACCCGGTGCATCTGACAGAAGTCCGCTGCCGTGGCCGAATTCTTTCCACTGTGATCGTGAACGAAAGCCGCCACCCGTGGGTTGTCCACAGGCTGTGCAGAACGATCGTCGGACCACCACACCGGGCCTGTGGACGGGCGCGCACGGGCCACCGGCGAAATCGGGCATTCTTCCCTCAGGCACCCGGCTGCAGACGCCCGGAAGGTGCCCGACCGACCGGAGGACCGCCCATGCGCCCGAGCCTCAAGCCCGCACTCTCCCGGGTCTGGCGGGACGAGGACACCCTGCAGTTCGGCACCCTGCGCCAGCACGCCCGGGTGGTCGAGGCCGCCGGCGGGCCCGTCGCCGCCTTCCTGGAGCTGCTCGACGGCACCCGGGAGCGCCCCGACCTGCTCGCGGCCGGGGAGCGCCTCGGCCTCGGCGCCGGGCCCGCCGAGCAGCTGCTCGGCTCGCTGGAGCAGGGCGGGCTGCTGGACGACGCCGCGGCCGCCGGGGAGGCCCTCGCGCACTACCCCCGGCCACGGCAGGAGCTGCTCGGCCCGGACTTCGCCTCACTCTCGCTCGTCCACCCGGCGCCGGGCGAAGCCCCCGCCGTGCTCCGCGCCCGAGCACTCGCCCGGGTCGAGATCCGGGGCGCCGGGCGGGTGGGCGCGGCGATCGGCGCCGTCCTCGCCGCCGGGGGCGTCGGCTCCGTCCAGCTCACCGACCAGGGGCGGGTCGCGGCCCGGGACTGCTCCCCGGCCGGGCTGCCGCCGACCGAGATCGGACGGCTGCGCACCACCGCCGCCCGGGAGGCCGTGCAGCGGGCCGCCGGGGCGGCCCCCGGCGAGCGGCACCGCCGCCCGGCGAGCAGCGCGCCCCCGCCCGCCCTGGTCGTGCTGGCCCCCCGGGACGGCAGCGCCGCCTTCACCGGCCTCGCCACCGAATCCCAGCGGCTGATGCGAGCCGGGGTGCCGCACCTCTACGTCGGCGTGCTGGAGCACCTGGGCGTGGTCGGGCCGCTCGTCCTGCCCGGCACCTCCGCCTGCGGCAGTTGCGCCACGCTGACCCGGCGGGACGAGGACGAGTGCTGGCCCAGGCTGCTGGCCCAGCTCGCCGACGGCGCCCCCGGCCGGCCGCGCTCACCCGCCTGCGACAGCGCCCTGGCCACCGCCGTGGCGGGGCTGGCGGCCCTGCACGTCCAGCTCCACCTGGACGGCGGGCGGCCACCGAGCGTGGACGGCTGGTGCGAGATCTCCGGCGCCGACGGGATGGCCCGGCGGCTGCGGCTGCGCACCCACCCGGACTGCGGCTGCCTCTGGCAGTCGGGGTGACGGGCCCGCCCGCGCGCCCCCCACGGCAGGCATCGCGCCCCGGGGCCGGCCCGGCGTGTGAAGTTCACCTGCTGGCACGGCCCATCCGACTTATTCGGCCGGGCCGCTCGGGCGAGCGGGCACAATGGCGTAGTGACGACCGTCCCCCGGCCTTCCGGCCGGTTCGGACATCCGACCGAACACCCCGGGGGTGGCCCATGTCCGACATGCCGCGCAAGGCCGTCTCCCGGACGGCGCGCCTGGCCGCCCTACCGCTGAGCTTCGCCGGGCGGGCGACGCTCGGGCTGGGCAAGCGCCTCGGCGGCCGGCCCGCCGACGTGGTCGCGGCGGAGTTGCAGCAGCAGACGGCGGAGCAGCTCTTCTCGACCCTCGGTCGGCTGAAGGGCGGTGCGATGAAGTTCGGGCAGGCCATGTCGGTCTTCGAGTCCGCCCTCCCGGAGGACGTCGCGGGCCCGTACCGGGCGGCGCTGACGAAGCTCCAGGACTCCGCCCCGGCGATGCCGACCAGGACCGTCCACACCGTGCTCGCCGAGCACCTCGGCGCCGACTGGCGCTCGCTCTTCCGGGAGTTCGACGACACCCCGGCGGCGGCGGCCTCGATCGGGCAGGTGCACCGGGCGGTCTGGCACGACGGCCGGGTGGTCGCCGTGAAGATCCAGTACCCGGGGGCGGGGGACGCGCTGCTGACCGACCTCGCGCAGCTGGCCCGGCTGGCCAAGGTGCTCGGGCCGCTGATCCCGGGGATGGACATCAAGCCGCTGATCGCCGAGCTGCGCGAGCGCGTCACCGAGGAGCTCGACTACGAGCTGGAGGCCGAGGCGCAGCAGGTGCACGCGGAGGAGTTCGCCGACGACCCGGACATCACCGTCCCCGGGGTCGTCTCGCAGGCCGGGCACGTGCTGGTGACGGAGTGGATGGAGGGCACCCCGCTCTCCCGGATCATCTCCTCGGGCACCCGCGAGGAGCGGGACCGGGCGGGGCAGCTGCTCTCCCGCTTCCTCTTCGCCGGACCGGCCCGGACGGGCCTGCTGCACGCCGACCCGCACCCGGGCAACTTCCGGCTGCTGCGCACCTCCGGGCCCTCGGACACCTGGAAGCTGGGGGTGCTGGACTTCGGGACGGTGGACCGGCTGCCGGGCGGCCTGCCGACGCCGATCGGCGACTCGCTGCGGCTGGCCCTGGCGGGCGACGCCGGCGCGGTCTACCGGATGCTCCGTCAGGAGGGCTTCGTCCGGCCGACCATCACGCTGGACCCGGACGCCGTGCTGGCCTACCTGCGCCCGATCATCGAACCGACCCGGGCCGAGGAGTTCACCTTCTCGCGGGAGTGGATGCGCGCCCAGGCGGCCCGGATCGCCGACCCCCGCTCGCCGGCCTACGACCTCGGCAAGCAGCTGAACCTGCCGCCCTCGTACCTGTTGATCCACCGGGTGACGCTCAGCACGATCGGGGTGCTCTGCCAGCTCGGCGCGACCGTCCGGCTGCACGACGAGCTGACGGAGTGGCTGCCGGGCTTCGCGGCCGACGCGGGCTGACCGGCTGCCCCGACGCCGCTGCCCCAAAACGCGCCTGCCCCAACGCCTGCGCACGAACGCGCCGATGGCCGCTTCCCTTCCGCAAGGGGGAGCGGCCATCGGCGTCACGGGGGTGAGGTGGTGCGGACCGGCCTCGGGCGGACCTACATCACCACGAGGGCGAGCGCCCGGCGGGCCCGCATCGAGGCCCGCTCGGCCCGGCGGGCCAGCCGGGTGGCGCGGGCGAGGCGGACGGCCGTCCGTTCGTGCTCGGCCTCCTGGAGGCGTTGTTGCATATGGGCACGGGCCAGGTTTTCTTGCAGAAGATGCATCTCGAGGGTCCTGTTCCTGGTCTGAAGTTCGGTGGCCTGCTCGGCGCGGCGGACGGTCGGATCGATGGCGACGGGGTTCATGTGGTGGTCCTGCTCGGGGTGCATGCTCGGGAACGGACGGGAGTGGGCTGCATCGGCCTTGGCAGCGGCGATGCGGATCGAACGACGCAGTGCGGTGTCCAGCGGGGGCTGCTCTCCCCGGCGGACGGCGCCTGCGGAGGCGGCGGGGCTCACGCCGCGACCTCGGTCTTGCGCGGGCGGCCACGCGGCCGCTTGCGGGCCACGACGACACCCTGGACGAAGAGCTCGCCGCCCCAGACGCCCCACGGCTCACGCCGCTCGAGCGCGCCCGTCAGGCAGGCGTCCTTCACCGGGCAGGTCCCGCAGAGGGTCTTGGCGTACTCGACGTCCGCCGGGGTCTCGGCGAAGAAGACCTCGGGGTCGAAGGCGCGGCACGGGATGGGCAGGCCGAGCGCCTCGGCGTCGTTCACGGTGAGCTGCATGCGGGATACCTCCGGGGGGTCGGCCTGGTCGGCCTTGGTGAGCGTGTCTGTCGGTACGGACGGGAGTGGCGGCGTGATGACCGTTGGCACTTGGTGTTCCTCGTCTTCTTCTCTGTGGTTCCGAACCGGCTGGCTGGTGGGGCCGGCTCGGAGGCCCCGAAGGGCCAGGGGGGTCTGACGTACCGGACAAAACAGAAGGGCCGCGGTACCCGGTGTACGGGTTCCGCGGCCCTGGAGGCGCCGACCTGAGGCTGACTCAGGTTCGTTCTCTCCAGGGTTGAGGCCCGCGGAAGGCCCGCATCCGGACGGCCATGGCGCCCGGGAGGGCGGCCTTGGCCTGGTCGATCTGCTTCGCGTCCTGCTGCTGGGGTGCTCCGGCACCGATGACCCGCGCATAGTCGCCATGCTTGGCGGCGGCTACTGCGGCCTTCGGTGCCTGGATTCCTCGCTCGCTGCGCAGCTCACGGCTGCCTTCGAACGTCGCCCAGTCAATGGACAGACCAGACTCGACGAAGGTTGCATCAGTGTTGCCAAGACCACTGACAACAGCGACGACACCGGTGGCGTCGAGACCCAGACCATTCCCGGCGAGGACGACCACGCCACGCGTGAGCGAAGCTGCGGACGAGGCGCCGGTGGTGCCGAACAGCGCCGAGGCGCACGAGGGCATGGCAAAAACGGTCTGGCCAGTCATTTTGGTGATCGTGGTCATCGACACTGTCTTCGCCTCCTCTCGGCGTCTCGCGGATCCCAGTCCCCCGGGCTCCGGTGTTCGGATGTCTGTCAGGTCAAGCGGGTGAAGCAGTCGAGCGGTGATGCAGTCGAACGGCACAGCTGATGGTGCGCATGGGGATGCTGTGACAGGAGTGACCCCGTACAGCTTGCGATCTCGTCTCCTTGACCGCTCCGGCAGGCTATTGCGCGTGATGTGCGGCGCGCAAACTATTTTTCCGGCGAGTTTCGAGGTGTTGCCCGAAGTGATCATCGCGAGCGGCTCAGGCCGACTCGTCGAACTCCCCCGGAACGTCCTCAGGGGTGTCGTCGGCAGGCGGCTCGATCGCGTCTTCCGGCTCGATCAAGGCGTCCACTGGTTCTTCCCCCGAACACAACGAGAGCACGTCGGCCCCGTACTTGTCCAGCTTCATCGCACCGACGCCCGAGATCACCGCCAGTTCACGCTCGGTCTTGGGGACGTCCTCGGCGATCGCCATCAGCGTCGCGTCGGTGAACACCACGTACGCCGGGGCGCCCTGCTTGCGGGCCTGCTCGGCGCGCCAGCCCCGGAGCCGCTCGAAGAGCGCCTCGTCCATCGAGGACGGGCAGGTCTCGCAGCGGCGCAGCTTGCGCTCGACGGCCTCGATGAGCGTGCGGTCGCAGACCCGGCACTTGACCGGGCCGCGCGCCTTCCGGGCCGCCGGGCGGTCGGCGCCGAACTCGACGCCGCCCTGCCCGCCCCGGGTGCGCGGGCCGGGGGCGTTGGAGCCGGGGCGCAGGCCGTCCAGGAAGCGGGTCGGCTTGCGGCTCGCGCGCCCGCCCGGGGAGCGGGAGAGCGCCCAGGAGAGCGAGAGGTGCACCCGGGCGCGCGTCGCCCCGACGTAGAGCAGCCGGCGCTCCTCCTCGATCTGCTCGTCGGTCTTGGCGTAGATGATCGGCAGGGTGCCCTCGGTGAGGCCGACCAGGAAGACCGCGTCCCACTCCAGGCCCTTGGCGGCGTGCAGCGAGGCCAGCGTGACGCCCTCGACGGCGGGGGCGTGCTGGGCGGCGGCGCGGGCGTCCAGCTCGGTGACGTACGCGGCCAGGTCGGTGCCCTCGCCCGCCAGGGTGCGGGCGGCCTCGAACTCCTCGGCGAGGCGCACCAGGGCCGCCAACGACTCCCAGCGCTCGCGGACGGTGCCCGAGCCGGCCGGGGGCTCCGGCGTGAAGCCCCGGCTGGCCAGCACCGCGCGGGTCTGCCCGGCGAGATCGGGCGCGCCCGCCGTGAGCGGGTCGGAGCCGGCCCTGGCGGCGCCGCGCAGCAGCATCACGGCGTCCCGGACCTCGGGGCGCTCGAAGAACCGCTCGGCGCCCTTGAGCTGGTACGCCACGCCCAGGTCGGCGAGCGCCTGCTCGTAGACCTCGGACTGGCCGTTGGTGCGGAAGAGCACCGCGATCTCACTGGCGCGGACGCCCTTGCCGAGCAGGTCCTTGATCCGGTGCGCGGTGGACTCGGCCTCGGTCGGCTCGTCGGCGTACTCGACGTAGACCGGCTCGGGCCCGGCCTCGCGCTGGGAGACCAACTCCAGCCGGTGCTGGGCGGCCTGGCCCCGGGCCTTGGCGAGCAGGCCGTTGGCCAGGTGCACCACCTGCGGGGTGGAGCGGTAGTCCCGGACCAGCTTGACGACCGTCGCCTCCGGGTGCCGGGTGCGGAAGTTCAGCAGGTAGTCGGGCGTCGCGCCGGTGAAGGAGTAGATGGTCTGGCTGGCGTCACCGACCACGCAGAGGCTGGCGCCGCCCTGCGTCCACTGGTCGAGCAGGCGCTGCTGGAGCGGGGAGACGTCCTGGTACTCGTCGACCGTGAAGTGCCGGTACTGGGCGCGGACCCGCTCGGCGATCTCCGGCCGGTCCTCCAGGATGGCGGCGGTGAGCAGCAGCACGTCCTCGAAGTCGATCACGCCGCGGTCGCGCTTGGTCTGCTCGTAGGTGGCGTAGACCTTGGCGATCTCGGCCGGGTCGCGCGGGGCGTCGCGGCCGGTCTTGACGACGGCGGCCGGGTAGTCGTCGGGCACGATCTGGGTGACCTTGGCCCACTCGATCTCGGCGGTGAGGTCGCGCAGCTCGGTGCGCTGGACGCGCAGGCCGCTGCGCCCGGCGGCCTCGGCGACCAGCTGCACCTTGCGCTCCAGCAGCCGGGGCACCTCGCCGCCGACGGCGCGCGGCCAGAAGTACTGGAGCTGGCGCAGCGCGGCGGAGTGGAAGGTGCGGGCCTGCACGCCCTCGGCGCCGAGCTGGCGCAGCCGCCCGCGCATCTCCCCCGCCGCTCGGGCGGTGAACGTCACGGCGAGCACCTGCTGCGGCTGGAAGACGCCGCTGCGCACGCCGTAGGCGATCCGGTGGGTGATGGCGCGGGTCTTGCCCGTCCCGGCGCCGGCCAGGACGCAGACGGGCCCGTGCAGGGCGGTGGCGACCGCCCGCTGCTCGGGGTCGAGGCCCGCGAGCACGGCGTCGGCACCGATCGGCGCGGCACCGGCGGAGGGGTGGTACGGGCCACGGTCGTAACCGCCCGGGAGCTCTTCCTGCATGCCGACCATCCTCTCAGCCCGCCGGAGCCGCTCTGCCTGCCCCGGGTCTCGGATCACCTTGTCCGGTGATCCTTACAGGCTCGACCGAGATTCTGCCGAGAGTTGTCCACAGCCCCGGCCGGATCAGCTGACAATCACCACACCGGCAGGCGCGCGCGGCCGCGCACACGCCCCTCGCGTACGCGGAATGCCCGGCGCCCGCGACACGTTCTCCCCTCCGACCGTACGCCCTCTCTCGAAGGAGCCCCCGCGATGTCCGGCAGCGTGACGATGTACAGCACGACCTGGTGCGGCTACTGCAACCGCCTCAAGAGCCAGCTGGACCGCGAGGGCATCGGCTACAACGTGATCAACATCGAGGAGGACCCGGCCTCGGCCGCCTACGTCGAGTCGGTCAACAACGGCAACCAGGTCGTCCCGACCGTCATCGTCGAGCCCGCCGCCGGTGGCGAGCGGGTCGTGATGACCAACCCGAGCCTGATCCAGGTGAAGAAGGCACTGGCCGCCTGAGCCCCGAGCCCGGGTCGGGGCGGCCAGCCACGGCCACCCGGACCCGGGCACGCCCAGACCCGGGCGCACTCAGACCCGGGCACGCCCAGACCCGGGCGCACTCAGACCCGGGCCCCCAGCTCGACCCGGGCTCCCAGTTCGCCGAGCCCGTAGACCAGGCGGCAGCGGTCCGCCGAGTAGCGCGTCTCGATCACCCGGACCGGCCCCCGGGTGTCGTACGTGACCCGGGTCTGCACCAGCAGCGGCACTCCGGGGCCGCCCTGGAACCAGGCCGACTCCTCCGGCCCCGGCATCCGCGAGACCAGGTGGTCGACGCCGCCGATCTCGGTCCGCCCGAGCGCGTTCAGCACCTCCTCGTCGCCGCCGGGCACGGCGTCCGGCTCCATCAGCGGTGTGCCCGCCGCCAGGCCGGCCCGGTAGTGGCTCTCCTCGATCGAGTACGGCTCACGGTCGATCAGCCGCAGCTGGCGCCGGACGACCACCGCCTCGCCGGGCCGCATCCCGAGCCGTTCGGCGATGTCCACCCGGGCCCGGACGATGAGCATCTCGAAGTCGACCGTCAACTCACGGCCCGCCGAGCGTGCCTCTTTCGTGTAGACCTCGGTCGGCCCGGCCAGGCAGTCGCGCTGGCCCGGCACGAGGGTGGGCCCGTACGCGCGGTGGTCGAGCACCGGATGGTCCTTCAGATAGGTGCCCTTGCCCTGGAGGCGGATCAGCCTCCCCTCGTTGACCAGCACGTCCACTGCGAGCCGCACGGTGTTGCGGGCCACGCCGTAGTGCTGCTCCAGCTCGGTCTCGACCGGCAGTGCGACGTCGCCGCGCCACTCGCCGGCCGCGATGCGGCGGCGCAGATCTGCGGCCAGCCGCTGGTACTTGGGGGATTGGGCACTGCCCCGGGGAATTGTCACCCGAGTGAATGTAGCGATTGGGCTTGCGCCATTTCAGCCAAACCCGCCACTATTGGCCGGGATTGGGGATTCCGAGGCCGACCTACCCAACTCTGCCCCGGCTCAGCCCGCCAGTCCGCCAGTCCGCAGGAACTCCCACCAGCACTCCCGGGGGCGGAACCATGCCCGAAACCAGAGCGGCGCGCCAACCCGACGCGCGGCAGTCCGAGCAGCACAGCACCTCCCCGTCCGGGGCCGAGCGCCGACCCGGACGGGCTCTCGCAGCCGCCGAGCACGGCGCGTGGTCCGCGACGGCCACCTTCCCACCCCGCCCCGGCAACGTCGGCCGCTCCAGGCGGCTGACCAGGACGGCCCTGGCCGCCTGGGGCAGCCCGGAGCTCGCCGACAGCGCCGAGCTGCTGGTGTCCGAGCTGGTCACCAACGCCCTGCGCTACGGGCAGGGGGCCATCTCGATCACCCTGGCGCTCACCGACACCGCGTTGCAGATCTCCGTGGCGGACTTCGGGCGCGGCCTGCCGCAGGCCCGCGAGGCCGCCCCGGAGGACTCCCACGGCCGGGGCCTGGCGATCGTCTCCGCGCTCTGCAGCCGGTGGACGGTGACCACCAGACTGAGCGGCAAGACCGTCAACTGCTGGCTGGAAGTCGAGTAGTCGCCGAGCAGTTTTCGAGTGGCTTTCGAATAGCGGCAGAAGAAGCAGAAAGGGGGCGCGCGGCCATTCACCGCACGCCCCCTTTCGGTTTGATTCTCCGCCGATCAGAATCCGTACACTTACCAGCGGGCCGAAGAAGGCAGCGGTTCCCCGTACCAGAGTTCGACCAGATGACGGGCGATCGAAATTCCGGACGGCGGCAGCAGCTCCCCCGCCGCCATTCCGGCCCGCAGCTCCTCGCGGGAGACCCAGCGCGCCTCCGCCAGCTCCTCGCCGTCCACCGTGATCGCGGTGCCGGCCGGGTCCGCCTTGCCCATGAAGCCGAGCATCAGGCTGGCCGGGAAGGGCCACGGCTGGCTCGCCACGTACTCGACCTGGGCCACCCGCACCCCGGCCTCCTCCAGCACCTCGCGGGCCACCGCCTGCTCCAGCGACTCGCCCGGCTCGACGAACCCGGCGAGCGTGGACCAGCGGCCCTCCGGCCAGATCGCCTGACGGCCCAGCAGGCAGCGGTCCTGCTCGTCGGTGATCAGCATGATCACCGCCGGGTCGGTGCGCGGGTAGTGCTCCGCCGCGCAGGAGGTGCAGCGGCGGACGTGGCCGGCTCCGGCCTTCTCGGTCGGGTGGCCACAGCGGGAGCAGAAGCTGTGCAGCCGGTGCCAGTGCTCCAGGGCGACGGCGTGCACCAGCAGCCCCGCGTCCCGGCCGCTGAGCTGCGCCCCGACCTCACGCAGCCCGGCCGGACGGGCGTCGCCGTCCAGCCGGCCCGGCAGGCTGTCGTCCGCCAGCGCGAAGTACGAGATGCCGTCCTCGTCGGTGCCGAGGAAGTAACGGTCCCCCGTCTGCGGCGCCTCGAAGGAGGGCATCAGCACCAGCTCGGTGCCCTCGTCGGTGTCGACCACGAAGGCCTCGCCACCGGAGATCGGCAGCACCTTGGTGGTCGGGTGGCTCCAGGCCGCCGCCAGCCAGGGCTCGTCGAAGCGGTGCTGCGCAGCGCGGTCGACACCGGCGCGGGCCAGCGCGAGCCCCCTCTCCGGCTCGGCGCCGGCGGGCTTGGCAGCGGTTTCAGGCACGGTGCTCAACTCGGTCCATCCCCGTTCGGGTCATCGTGCAGACAGTCGTGCGGCTGGTCGTGCGAGTAGTGGTGACAGTCGTGCGGGCGGTTCACGCCTGCGGCCAGTTCTCGGCCAGATCGCCCCACAGGTAGGCGGCGGTCTCGACGCCCTTGACGAGCAGGTCGAGCTCGACCTTCTCGTTGACGGAGTGCCAGCCGTCCGAGGGCACCGAGATGCCGAGGAAGAGCACCGGCGCGCCGAGCACGTCCTGGAGGTCGGCGGCCGGCCCCGAACCGCCCTCGCGGGTGAAGAGGATCTCCTGCTGGAAGGCCCGGCCCATCGCCCGGACGGTGGACTGCAGCGCCGGGTGGTCGAGCGGCGTCAGGCAGGGCCGGGTCGAGCCGGGGAAGACCAGCTCGTACCGGATGCCCTCGGGCACCCGGGTGGCGACCCAGGCCCGGACGGCCTCCCGGACCTTCTCGGGCTCCTGCCCGGCGACCAGCCGGAAGGAGAGCTTGAGGTGCGCCTCGGCGGGCACGATGGTCTTGCCGCCAGGGCCGGTGTAGCCGCCCCAGATGCCGTTGACCTCGGCCGTCGGACGAGCCCAGATGCGCTCCAGCGTGCTGTACCCGGCCTCACCCTCGGTGCCGTACGACTTGGCGACGCGCAGCCACTGCTGCTCGTCGAAGGGCAGCGCGGCGAAGAGTTCGCGCTCGCGCTCGGTCAGCTCGACGATGCCGTCGTAGAAGCCGGGGACGGAGACCCTGCGGTCCGCGTCGTGCAGCGCGGCCGCCAGCTCGGCTGCGACCGTCGCCGGGTTGGGGACGGCGCCGCCGAAGGAGCCGGAGTGGATGTCGGTGTCCGGCCCGAAGAAGTCGATCTGGGCGTCCATCAGGCCGCGCATGCCGGTGCAGACGGTCGGTGTGGTCTCGGACCACATGCCGGTGTCGGAGATGATCACGACATCGGCGGCCAGCCGCTCGGCCTCGCGGCGCACCAGCGCGGCGAAGCTCGGCGAGCCGGACTCCTCCTCGCCCTCGATCAGCAGCTTGAGGTTGACGGCGGGCGCCGTGCGGCCGGTGGCCGCCAGGTGGGCCCGGACTCCGAGGGTGTGGAAGAAGACCTGGCCCTTGTCGTCCGCCGCGCCCCGGGCGAACAGCTGCTTGCCGACGACCGTCGGTTCGAACGGGTCGGTGGCCCAGCCGTCCTCCTTCGCGGCCGGCTGCACGTCGTGGTGGCCGTAGACCAGCACGGTCGGCGCCGCGGCGTCACCGGAGGGCCACTCGGCGAAGACCGCGGGCAGGCCGTCCGTCTCCCAGACCTCGGCCACCGGGAAGCCGGTCTCGCCCAGCTTCGCGGCCAGCCACTCCGCCGAGCGGCGGACCTCGCCGGCCCGCGCCGGGTCGGCCGAGACGGACGGGATGCGCAGCCAGTCGGCCAGATCGGCGAGGAAGGCGCTCTGGTGCTGGTCGATGAAGGAGCGGACGGCGCTGTCCGGGGTTTTCGTCATACGGACGACTTTAGTTCGCCCGTGCGGGGGCGCTGCGCTAGGGCCGGGAACTGACCGCGGCCGGCCGGCCCCTGGGGACCGGCCGGCTGCGTGCGGTGTCACTGGCCGCGAGGTGTCACTCGCTGCGGCGGCCCAGGGTCAGCCGGGAGCGGGTGAAGAGCATCGCGAGCAGGACGGCCACGGTGGGCAGCCCGATCAGGGTGAGGCCCAGGGTCTGCCACGGGATGGCGATGACCACCCGGCTGTGCAGGTCGCTCTGCATCCCCGAGGCGCCCGACGCGAGGGCCTCGACCTTGCGCAGGGCGACCGCCGGGACGACTCCGGAGATGGTGCCGAGGACGGCGCCCATCGCGGCGATCACCCCGCACTGGAAGCCGGAGAGCCTGCGTCGGATGCCTCCGGTCGCGCCGACCGCCGCCAGGGTGGCGAGGTCCCGCTGCGAGTCGGCGGCCGCGAGACCGGTGGCTATGCCGGCGGCGCCGAGTGCGACGACGGCGGCGAAGCCGCTCAGGCCGATCATGGTCAGCGTCTGCTGGGAGCGGTAGCCGCGTTCGACCTGGACCTCGCCCTCGGAGCTGATCTTGCTAGCGGCCGCGATGGCCTTCTGCTCGGAGGAGCTGGAGGGCGCCGCGGTGGGCAGCCAGACGGCGCCGCTCGGGCTGGTGGTCATGCCCAGCCGCTGGGCCGTCTCGGGCGTGATCAGCGCGGCACCGGCCTGGACCTGTGCGGTGGTGAGCACCGCGTCGACCGTGACCAGGTGCGTCTGCGGCTTGCTGCTCTCTGCGACGACCCCGCCGGGGCCGACCGAGGCACCGGTGGCGGTCGCCTTCCACGGGTCCTGGAGGCCGATGGTGACCTTGCCGTCCTTGAGGTACTTGGCGTCGAAGACGACCGCCTTGCCCTGGGCGAGCGCCTGCTCGGCCGCCGGGTCCTTCACCCCGAACAGGTTGCGCAGCACCGTCGCGTCGCCGGAGGGGACGGAGCCGTAGCCGCCGCTGTAGTAGGTCTGGTTGCGGCAGCGGGGGTCCTGGCTCAGCCGGTTGAAGTCGGCCGGGCTCAGCTGCTGGGTCACGTCCGGGTCGTTGGCCGGGCAGCGGCGCTCCTTGGGGAGCACGATGTCGACGCTCCCGCACTCGCGCGACGTACGGCAGTCACCCTTGTAGTGGGTCTGGAAGATGTCGCCCCGGGCCCCGAGGGCGGGGATGGACCGCTCGACGGCGTCGGCCTGCTGCGACAGCGTCCTGGTGTCGACGTCGCGCGACCAGCCGAGCGAGATGGCCACGCCGCCGCTGGGCAGCCTCGCCTCGTAGTGCTCGCGGTTCTGCTGGTCGTTGCTGGCGCTGTAGATGCCGACGGCGACGGTGCCGGCGACCGCCGCCATCACGGCGGCCACGGCGGGGGCGGTGCGGCCGCGGTGGCGCACGGAGTCGCGCAGGGCGAGCCGGGGGCTGAGCGGCAGCCAGCGGCCGAGGCGGCCGAAGAGGCCGACCAGGACGGGTGTGCAGGCGACCATGCCCAGCTCGGCGATCATCGAGCCGCCGAGGACGGCCGTGGTGCGGTGGCCGAAGGCCTGGCCGCCGAGGGCGAGCGCGGCGCCGCCGACCACCATGAGCAGGCCCAGCAGGGCGAGCTTGCGGCTCGCGGGCTTGACCGAGCCCCGGCCGGTGAGCGCCTCGACGACGTCCTGCCGGGAGGCCTGGACGGCCGGGACGATCGCCGCCAGCAGGCCGGTGACCAGGCCGATCGCGGCGATGCCGAGCAGGTCGAGCGGCTCCAGGCCGAAGTGGCCGAAGCGCGACCCGGAGTACATCTCGGCCAGCGGGCGGACGGCCGCGACCGAGACGATCGCGAGCACCACCCCGGTGACGGCCCCGGCGAGGCCGAGCACCACGCCGCCGCCGAGCACCACGGCCCGGACGTGCGAGCGGTCACCGCCACCGGCGGCCAGCAGCCCGAGCTGGCGGCGCGAGCGGCGGGCGCCGACGGCGAAGGCCGGGCCGGCCAGCAGGACGATCTCCAGCAGCGCCATGCCGGCGACGGTGCCGAGCGCCACCACGACGGTGTTGCTCATCCCGTTCTCGCCCTGGTACCTGTCCTGATCGACGAAGTACGGCACCTGCGAGCGGGCGGGCGGGTCGAACAGGACGGTGCGCGAAGTCGCGGTGAAGCCGTACTTGTTGAGCTCCAGCACCTTCGGCCAGTCCAGGACGGCGCCGGCGGGCAGCTTGACCAGCCAGTCGTCGGCCTTGCCGACTGCCCGGTCGCCGGTGTCGCCGCGCTTGTCGGCGAGTGGGGCGAGCAGGCTGCCGGGGCGGCCGATCAGCGCGTCGTTCTTGAGGGAGCCGGGGTACTCGACGGCAGCGGTGATGGTGAAGGGCTTGCCTTCGAGGCCGCGCACCGTGGTGGTGTCACCGACCTTCAGACCGGCCTCGTCGAGGAAGTGCTGGGTGGCGGCGATCTCCTGCGGCGCTGCGGGGGCGCGGCCGCCGGTCAGGTTGAGCTTGCCGCGCCAGACCGGGTCGGTGAGGTCGGCCTCGGCGGTGCTGACCCGGAGCTGGCCGTCCTTGGTGCTGGTGACACCACCGTTGCCGACGGCCACCGGGATGAGCACGCTGCCGGTCGGCAGCAGCTGCTTGACCAGCACCGTCGCGTCGGTGCTGAGGCTCTTCTGCTGCTCGGGGGTGGCGACCGTGCCCGGGACGGGGCTCCGGCCGCTGCGGCCCTCGTCGGCGTTCGGGGCCTGGGTCGCGATGATCCCCGGGCTGAGGACGGAGACCAGGGCGTCGGCGCCGCCCAGCGTGCGGACGGCCGTCTCGCTCGGCGTCAGCTGCCCGCTGCGGTAGAACACGTCGGCGCCCGTCACCCCGAGGACGGGCAGAGCGATCATGGCGAGGACGAGCGCGCTGCGACCCTTGGCCCGCAGGGCGTCGCGGCGGGCGATGCGGAGGGCGACCCGCCAGGCGGTGAGCTTCACTCGGCCACCGGCCCGTTGATGCTGTTGGTCGCGGCGGAGACCAGCAGACTGGCGGCGTCCCGACTGACGCTCTGGTCGACCATCAGGCCGTCCCGCAGGAAGACCACGCGGTCGGCCCAGGCAGCGTGCCGGGCCTCGTGGGTGACCATCATGGCGGCGGCCCCGGCGTCGCAGCGGGCCCGCAGCACGGCGAGCACCGCCTCGCCGGTGGTCGAGTCGAGGGCGCCGGTCGGCTCGTCCGCGAGCACCAGGCGGCGGTCGCCGATCAGGGCGCGGGCGATGGCAACGCGCTGCTGCTGGCCGCCGGACATGTTGTCGGGGAAGCGGTCGGCCAGCTCCTCGATGCCGAGCTCGGTCAGCGCGGCGAGGGCCTCCCGGCGGGCGGCACGGCTGGATATGCCGTCCAGCTCGCGGGGCAGCGCGATGTTCTCGGCGGCCGTCAGCGCGGGGATGAGGTTGTAGTCCTGGAAGACGTACCCGATGGACCGGCGGCGGACCTGGGCCAGCCGCTTGCGGTTGAGCGAGCCCAGGGCGACGCCCTCGACCAGCACCTGGCCGGCCGTCGGGCTGTCCAGCCCGCCCGCCAGGGTCAGCAGGGTGGACTTGCCGGAGCCGGAGGGGCCCATCACGGCGACGAACTCCCCCGGGTGCACCTTGAGATCGACTCCACGCAGCGCGTGCACCTCGGTCGTGCCATGCCCGTGGACGCGGGTGACGCCCTCCAGGTAGAGCACCGGCGCGGCGTTGCCTTCGGCTTGTGAGGTGGTCAACTTTCCCCCTGCGGTTGTTCGTTGCGGTTCGGGCGAACTGGTGACGTGCGCGTTCTAGAGGAGGCTGCGGCGGCGCTTGGGCTTGGCCGGGGCTTCGGTCGCCCCGGGCGGCTCGGGCGGCTCGGCGGCCCGCTGGACGAGGCGGCTCTCGCAGTGGTCGAGCCAGCGGATCTCGGCCTCGGTCTGGAAGATGAGCTGCTCCAGCACCAGCAGCCAGGCGAGGTCCTCCTGTCTGCCCGCGTCGGCGGCGATCGCCTGGCCCTTCAGCCGGGTGTAGTCCTGGAGCGCCTTCATGCTGTGCCTGCGCTGGCCCTGGACGACGCCGGTGACGTCGACCCCGGGCACGGTGACGGCCATCGCGAGCTTTATCGCCAGCTCGTCGCGCGGCGGAGTGGTCCGGAGCACCGGGCTGTCGAACCAGGAGCGCAGTTCCGTGCGTCCTGCATCGGTGACGGCGTAGTAGACGTGCCCCTCCTCGTCCTCACCGTGCGGTGCGACGAGGCCGTCCCGTTCCAGGCGGCCCAGCGTGGTGTAGACCTGGCCGACGTTCAGCGGCCAGGTGGCGCCGGTGCGGGCCTCGAATTCGGTGCGCAGCTGATAGCCGTAGCGCGGGCCCTGGTCGAGCAGGGCGAGCAGACCGTGACGGATGGACATACCGAGTATGTATACCCGGTATGTGCCCCGGACTCAAGCCACCGGTGCGCTCGCGAACCGGTACGGTCGTACGGTGACCCAGCTGCGTATCGCCACCTTCAACCTGCTGCACGGTCAACCCCTCGCCCCGGACGGCACCCCGCTGCCGCTGACCGCCGAGCCGGGAGAGCCGTTGAGCGAGGCGATCGCCGCCCTGGACGCGGACGTGCTCGCGCTCCAGGAGGTCGACCGCCACCAGGAACGCTCCGGCTTCACCGACCAGGCCGCCGTCGCCGCGAAGGCGATGGGCGCCGCGGACTGGCGGTTCGCCGCCGCCCTGCACGGCCGCCCGGCCCCGCTGGCCGGCTGGCTGACCGACCCGGCCCGGCCGGGCCTGACGGTCTACGGCCCGTCCGAGGTCGGCACCGCCACCGAACTCCCCTCGTACGGCACCGCGTTGCTGACCCGGCTGCCGGTGCACCACTGGCGCGCCCGCCGGTTCGCCCCCGCGCCGTTCGGGCTGCCGCTGCGGGTCGCCGGGCGGCGCGGCCTCACTCCCGTGCCGGACGAGCCCCGGGCGGCGCTCGCCGCCGTACTCCAGGGCGAGCGCGGGCAGTTCACCGTCGTCGCGACGCACCTGTCGTTCGTGCCGGGCTGGAACATGGCGCAGCTCGCCGCGATCCGCCGGTGGGTCGCGGATCTGCCGAGGCCCTGCCTGGTGCTCGGCGACTTCAACCTGATCGGCGCGGTGCCGCGCACCGTGCTCGGCAGCACCGGCGCCCGCGACCGCGTCCGGGACGCCCGCGCCGCACGGCAGGCCCGCATCCTCCAGCCCGGCCCCCGGCGGCGGCGCGTCCGCGAGCCTCGCCCGCGCCTGCACGGCTGGTACGACCTGGCGAAGACCCCGACCTACCCCTCCCACCGCCCGGCGGTCCAGTTCGACCACGTCCTGGCGATGGGCGTCCCCCGAAGCTCGGTCGGCTCCGCCGAGGCCCCCCGGACCGGCGTTTCGGACCACCGGCCCCTGGTCGTACAGGTCTCGCTCTGACCTGCTAGCCGGCTGCGTGAAGTTCCGCCGCCAGCTGCCCGGCCTGGTGCGGGAGAGGGTGCGGCTCGTACTGGAGGAGGAGCATCGCGGCGTCGTCGCCGAGGGTGCGGCCGACGTGGCGGACGACGTCCTCGTGGAGGCGGTGGAGGACTTCGACGGGGCCGCCGGTGGCGCAGTGCGGGAGGCGTTCGGCGAGGGGGTAGAAGGTGCCCTGGCGGTTGCGGGCCTCGATCACGCCGTCGGTGAAGAGGAGGACGCGGTCGCCGGGCCGGATGGCGATCCGCTGGACGGGCGGGTGGACGTCGGCCGGGTCGAGGACGCCGAGCGGCGGGACGGTCTCGGCCAGCTCCAGGGCGCGGACGGGCTCCCCGGCCCGGAGCAGCAGCGGTGCGGGGTGGCCGCAGTTCACGATCTCGGCGGCGCCGTCGGGGCCGACGCCGATCAGGACGAGGGTGACGAACTCCTCCTCCACGCCCGGGTGGTCGTTCTCGTGCAGGGCCCGGTCGAGGCTGACGGCCAGCCAGCCGGCCACCTTCTCCAGGGCCGGCTCCTGGTGCGCGGCCTCGCGGAAGGCGCCGAGCACGGCGGCCGCCGTCTCGACGGCGTTGAGCCCCTTGCCCCGGACGTCGCCGACCACCGCCCGGACGCCGTGCCGGGTGTTGACGATCTCGTACAGGTCACCGCCGATCGACGCGTGCGCGGCGGCGGCGGCGTAGTGGACGGCGGCCCGCACGCTGCCGACCCGGTCGGGGACGGAGCGCAGCAGCACCCGGCGGGCGATCTCGGCCACCACCTGCGCGTCGGCGAGCGCCCGCTCCTGGCGCAGCCGCAGGGTGACGCTGACCCAGCCGATCCCGGCGACCAGGGCGATCGCGAAGACGGTGGCACTGTGCACGGACTCGCCCAGCACGTCGTCGTAGAAGGCCATCAGGAAGGCCGCGGCCTCGGTGCAGAGCCCGATCAGCAGCGGGTACCAGGTACGCCGGCTGACCACGGCGGCCAGCGCGGGGACGGCGGTGAGGGCCGGTTCGACCGTCACTTCGGTGTTGCTGAGGTAGTCGAGGGAGACCACCAGCAGCATGCCGATGTACGGCAGCGCTAGGGCGGTCCTGGGCCAGGTGCCGGTCACGGCGCCTGGTACGGCTCCCGGGGTCGGCCCCCCGAGCCGCGCTCTGATCCATCCGGTCGCACTCAACTTCGGTCTCTCCAGCAGAAGGTGGCCGGTGCCAGGGGACACCTGCGGTGATGACTGAGGGTTAGGGACTACGGGCCTCGCTGGCGGCCGGAGTACGGGGGTGACCGGTTACCGACCCCACAATAGGCGCGAAAAGTGCACTGTGCACAGGTTTCGCACGATGCTGTGACGACTTGGATGCTCTCAGTGACTCATTCTTCACTATTCCCGATCAGGAGCCCGGTCAACTCTTTCCGGCCAGGAAGTCCTGACGGAGTTTCGACCCGGCCGCTGCGCACGTAGAGGAAGGAAGCCGTGACCTGCTCCAGCGGCACGCCCGCCTGCTCGGCCCAGGCCAGGCGGTAGACGGCCAGTTGCAGCGCGTCCGCCGTCTCCTCGCGGTGGGTCTTCCAGTCGACCACCTCGTAACGCACCGAATCCGGTGACCCTGAGCCACCGTCACGCTCCCGGTACACCGCATCGATCCGGCCGCGCACCACCCGCCCCCCGAGCATCAGCTGGAACGGCGCCTCGACCCGGTGCGGCCGCCGCCCCGCGTACGGGCTGCGCAGGAAAGCCTCCTTCAGCCGCTCGAGATCGCGCTCGTCCTCGACGCCGTCGTCGTCCACGCCCGGCAGGGCGCCCGGCTCGATCAGCATCAGCGGCTCGATCTGCGCCTGCACCCAGGCGTGGAAGCGGGTGCCCCGGCGGGCGGCGGGCTGCGGGGGGCGCGGCATCGGGCGGGCCAGCTCCCGGGCGAAGCCGTCCGGGTCGGCCGCGACCCGCAGGAGTTGGGTGGCGGAGAGCGAGGGCGGCAGCGGCACCTCGCGGACGGCGCGCCGGGAGCGGGCCAACTCGCCGAGCAGGGCGGTCAGATCACGGTCCCAGGAGGCGACCTGCCGCTCGTCCTCGGGGGCCAGCCGCTCCGGCTCGGGGGCCGGCTCGCCCGCCAGCCGACGGTGCACCACCTCGGCGACGCGGCGCCGGGCGGTCTGCGCGGCCGGGTCAAGCGGCAGCGGCCAGGGCGTCTCTACGGACGTCGAGAGGGCGGGGTTCTCGGCGTCCGGCAGCGGCGGCTCGGCCCAGTGCTCGACCTCGCCGCAGCCCGGCAGCTCGCAGTGCGCGCGCAACTCGTCCAGGAAGGCGGACGGGCCGCGGCGGCGCTTCTGGCTCGGCCCCCACCAGTGCCCGGAGGCCAGCAGCAGCGAGCGGGGGCGGGTGAACGCGACGTACCCGAGCCGCAGTTCCTCCGTCTTCGAGTGCTCGGCCATCTCCTTCTTGAAGGCCGTCATCTCCTTCGGCTTCCAGGTGTCGAGATCGGGCAGCGTCGCGGCGTCACCGCGCAGGGCGTGCGGGAGCACCCGCTTGGTACTCGTCCAGCGCTCGCGGCCCTTGCTGCTCGGGAAGCCGTCCCTGACCAGGCCCGGGACGGCCACCACGTCCCACTCCAGGCCCTTGGACTTGTGCGCGGTGAGCACCTTCACGGTGTCCTCGCCGCCGGGCAGGCTGTTGTCGAGGCCGCGCTCGTACTCCTGCGCCGCGCGCAGGAAGGCCAGGAAGGCGGAGAGGCCCGGGTCGCCGTCCAGGTCGGCGAAGGAGGCGGCGACGTCCAGGAAGCTGTGCAGCGTCTCCCGGCGGCGGGCGGCCAGCGCGAGCGGGGAGGCGGAGAGCTCGACCTCCAGGCCGGTCACCGCGAGCACCCGGTGCAGCACGTCCATCAGCGGCTCGGCCAGCACCCGGCGCAGCTCCCGGATCTCCAGCGCGAGGCGGGCGAACCGCACCTTCGCCTCCGGCGAGAACGGCAGCTCGTCGGGCTGCTCCGCGTCCAGGAAGGCCTCCAGCGCGTCCGCCAGCGAGACGATCTCGGTCGGGTCGGTCGAGGCGACGGCGGCCGCCAGCGCGTCCACCCCGTCCGGGCGGGCCGTCCGGACCAGCTCGGTGGCACGGCGGCCGAGCAGGGCGAGATCGCGCGGCCCGATCCGCCAGCGCGGGCCGATCAGCAGGCGCACCAGCGCGGCATTGGCCGTCGGGTCGTGCAGCACCTCGCAGACCGAGACCAGATCCGCGACCTCCGGCAGCTGCAGCAGCCCGCCGAGCCCGACCACCTCGACCGGCACCTCCCGGGCGACCAGCGCCGCGTGGATGTCGGGGAATGCCACCCCGCCCCGGCAGAGCACGGCCACCCGGCCCGGCGCGGTGCCGGTCCGGACGAGGTGCGCGATCGAATCCGCCAGCCAGTCGATCTCCTCCGCGTGGGTAGGCAGCAGGGCGCAGCGGACGAACCCCTCCTGCTCCGCGTCCGGGGCCGGGCGCAGCGCCTCGACGCCCGCGTGCATGGCCCGCAGCGGCGCCGCGAGGTGGTTGGCGAAGGCCAGCAGACGGCCACCGCTGCGGCGGTTCTCGCTCAGCGCGTACCGGGGGGCGGGGGCGCCGCCGCTGCGCGGGAAGTGCCGGGGGAAGTCGTCCAGGTTCGCCACCGAGGCGCCGCGCCAGCCGTAGATCGCCTGGCACGGGTCACCGACGGCCGTCACCGCGTGGCCCTCGCCGAACAGCCCCGCGAGCATCAGCCGCTGGGCGACGGAGGTGTCCTGGTACTCGTCCAGCAGCACCACCCGGTACTGCGCCCGCAGCAGCGCCCCGACCTCCGGCCGCCCCTGGGCGAGCCGGGCGGAGGCGGCGATCTGGTCGCCGAAGTCCATCAGCCCCGCCGCCTGCTTGCGCCGCCGGTACTCCTCGACCAGCTCCAGCAGCTCCAGCCGGGCCCGCGAGGTCACCGGCAGGGCCCGCAGGTCGTCGTTGCTGAGCTTGGCGAGCGCGAGCTCGTCCAGCAGCGCGGTGTCGAACGCCCGCAGCCGGGCCGGCTCCACGAGGTGCTCGGCCAGCTCGCTGTCCAGCGCCGTCAGATCGGCGACCAGCCCCGAGAACGCGCCGGTCAGCGCCGGGTACGGGCCCTTCGCGGAACGCAGCACCTTCGCCGCGAGCTGGAAGCGGGTGGCGTCCGCGAGCAGCCGGGTGTCCGGCTCGATGCCGATCCGCAGGCCGTGCTCCTTGAGCAGCCGCCCGGCGAACGCGTGGTACGTCGAGATCTCCGGCTCGCCGAGCGTCTCCTCGTTCGGGTCCAGCACGCGGGCCCGCAGCAGTGCCGTCCGCACCCGCTCGGCCAGCTCCCCCGCCGCCTTGTTGGTGAACGTGAGCCCGAGCACCTCCTCCGGCCCGACCGCCCCCGACCCCACCAACCACACCACCCGGGCCGCCATCACCGTGGTCTTCCCCGACCCGGCCCCCGCCACGATCACCGCCGGCTCCATCGGCGCCCCGATCGCCTTGACCTGCTCGGGGTTGAACGGGATGCCCAACAGCTCCTTGAGCTGCTCGGGGTCGGTCAGTACGGGAGCCACAACGCCAAACCTAACCGGTCCCGCAGACATCACCTTCCTACCCAGCCGGCCGACCCAGGGGCGCGGGGAACTGCGCGAAATCGGGAGTAACGGTCCGGTGCCGTCCGGCTTCGCGCATTTCCCCGCGCCCCTGTCTGTGGCTGGCCCGCTGCGTGACGTCAGTCGATGAGCTGACGCCCGTCGCGCTGCGCCGAGCAGCTGCTGCGGAACGAGCACCGCGCGCAGCCCTCCCCCGTGGTGGGGACGAAGCGCTCGGCCAGCACCCGGCCCGCCGCGTCCGCGAGCAGGTCGGCGACCCACGGCTCGCCGTCCGGCGCCGCCTGCTGCTGCACCTTGGGCGACCCGGCGTCGCCCTTCGCGGGCTCCCGCAGGTGGACGAGTTCGGCGCCGCCGGAGCGGGCTCCGTCCTCGAAGCCGGGGAGGTCGGCCAGGGCGCCGCCCTCGACGGCCAGCTGGTAGACGGCGAGCTGCTTGTGGTCGGGCAGGGACTTGTCGGTGGGGATCTGCTTGCCGGTCTTGAAGTCGACCACGTACGCCTGCCCGGCCTCGTCCCGCTCCACCCGGTCCATCGAGCCCCGGATGCGGATCTCGATACCGCCGACGGGCAGCGTGAGGTCGAAGCCGTGCTCGGTGGCGACGGTGGTGCGGCCGCGCTCCAGGACGTGCCAGTGCAGGAAGCGTTCCAGGGCGGCCCGCGCCTGGTCCTTCTCCTGCCGGGACTTCCACGGCGCGTCGAAGGCGAGCGCGTCCCAGACGGTGTCCAGCCGCTCCATCAGGACGGCGAGATCGGCCGGGGTCCGCCCGGAGCCGACCTCGTCGGCCAGTGCGTGCACCACGTTGCCGAAGCCCTGGGCGGCCGTGGTGGTGCCCGCCGCCTTCACGTCCTTGTCCAGGAACCACTGGAGCGAGCAGCTCTCCAACTGCTCCAGCCCGCTGCCGGAGAGCCGCACGGGCACCCCCGTCTCCCGCAGCGGGTCGGGCGCCTCGGTGCGGTCCGTCAGCCCCCACCAGCGGTCGGGGTGGGCGGCCGGGACGAGCGGGGCGCCGTCCTCGTCCAGTGCCCCGGCCAGCTGAGCCAGCCGCTCGGCGGCAGCCCGCCGCAGCTCCGGGCTGCGGCCCGGGTCGACGGTGACGGCCCGCAGCTCGGCGACCAGCGCGGCCACCGCGAGCGGGCGGCGCGGCCGCTGGGTGACGTCCTCGACGGTGACCTGCGGCGTACGGCTGCGGACCTTGCCGGTACGGGGGTCGATCTCCTCGCGGTAGAGCTCGCGCAGGAAGCGGGACGGCTCGTCACCGTCCTCGGCCGGGGCCTTCACCGCCGTGACGATCAGCCGGTCCTTGGCCCGCGTCGCGGCGGTGTAGAACAGCCGCCGCTCCTCGCCGAGCAGCGCCGCCGGGGAGAGCGGCTCGGCGAGCCCGTCCCGGCCGATCCGGTCCGCCTCCAGCAGCGAGCCACGGCGGCGCAGGTCCGGCCAGAGGCCGTCCTGCACCCCGGCGACCACGACGACCCGCCACTCCAGCCCCTTCGAGCGGTGGGCGGTCATCAGCCGGACGGCCTCCGGGCGGACGGCCCGCACGGTGAGGGTGTCGGCGGCGATGTCCTGCGCCTCCAGCTCCGCGAGGAAGTCCAGCGCGCTCCGGTGGCCGGCCAGCTGCTCCTCCGCCCGCGCGGCGGTCTCGAACAGCGCGCAGAGCGCGTCCAGGTCCCGGTCGGCGTTGCGCCCGGCCGTCCCGCCGCGAAGGGCGGCGCGCTCCAGCCGCTCCCGCCACCGGCGGCTGCCGTCCCACAGCTCCCAGAGCGCCTCCTCGGCACCGCCGCCGCCCGCGAGCAGCTCCCGCACCTTCCGCAGCAGCATCCCGAGATCCCGGGCCCGCCGGGCGGGCGTGCCGTCCATCGCGACCAGCTGCTCGGGCTCTGCCAACGCTTCTCGGATCAACTCATCCGCAGCACGCACAGTTGCCGACTGCGGCGCCGTCTCTTCCTCCCCCAGCCTTCGGCCGGGGGTGCCCCCTCCGCGCAGTTCCTCGCGCCCCTGGAGGTGCAACTGCACCTCGCGGCGAAGCGTTCTACGTTCTTCCTCGCGGAGCGCTCGCCCGAGCCGCCGCAGGTCGGAGCCGTCGAGGCCGCCGAGGGGGCCGGTGAGGAGGGTGCGTGCGAGCTCGGCCGTGCAGGCCTCGACCGGTTCGGCGCAGATGCGGAGGGCGAGCAGCAGGGGGGCGACGCCGGGCTCCTCGCGGAGGGGGAGGTCGTCGCCGTCGATCTCCAGCGGGACGCCGGCCGCGCCGAGGGCGCGGCGGACGCCGGGGATCGAGCGGGCGCCGGCGCGGACCAGGACGGCCATCTCGCCCCAGGGGACGCCGTCCTCCAGGTGGGCGCGGCGGAGCAGGTCGGCGATGCTGTCGAGTTCGGCGCCGGGGGTGGGGTAGGTGTAGACCTCGGCCCGGCCGCCCTCGCGGGCGGGCAGCAGGGCCCGGTGCTGGGCGAGCTTGTCGGCGGGCAGCCGGCCCATCGGCATCCGGCGGGCCAGCTCCCGGGTGGCGGCGAGCAGCACGGCGCCGGAGCGCCGGGCGACCCGCAGCACCTTGACCTCCGCCGGGCTGCCGTCGGCCGTCGGGAAGGCGTGCGGGAAGTCGAGGATGCCGTTGATGTCGGCGCCGCGGAAGGCGTAGATCGACTGGTCGGGGTCGCCGACGGCGACGAGGTCGCGGCCACCGCCCGCGATCGCCCGCAGCAGGCGGACCTGGGACGGGTCGGTGTCCTGGTACTCGTCGACGAAGACGACCTCGTACCGCTCGCGCAGGGCGGCGCCGATCTCGGCGCGTTCGGCGAGCAGCACCGCGCGGTGCACCAGCTCGGCGTAGTCGAGCACGCCGCGCAGATCGAGGACGTCGAGGTACTCGGCGAGGAAGTGCGCGGCGGCGGCCCAGTCCGGGCGCTGGACGCCCTCGGCGAACCGGCTCAGCTCGGCCTCGCCGAGGCCGAGCTCGCGGCTGCGGGCCAGCACGGCGCGGACCTCGTCGGCGAAGCCCCGGGTGGTGAGGCAGGCCCGCAGGTCGAGCGGCCAGCGGATCCGGCCGATGCCGTCGCGGGCGTCCTCGGCGCCCCCGGCGAGCAGCTCGCGGACCATCACGTCCTGCTCGGGGCCGGAGAGCAGCCGCAGCGGTTCGGCGTACGCCTCGGGGGTCTGGTGGGCGCGCAGCAGGGCGTAGCAGAAGGAGTGGAAGGTGGTGGCCTGCGGCGGGGCCCCGGTGCTGCCGAGCCGGGCGGTCATCCGGTCGCGCAGCTCCATCGCGGCCTTGCGGCTGAAGGTCAGCACGAGGACCCGCTCCGGGTCGGTGCCGCGCTCGATCCGCCGGACGACGGACTCGACCAGCGTGGTGGTCTTGCCCGTACCTGGGCCCGCGAGCACCAGCAGCGGCCCGCCCGCGTGCTCGGCCACCGCCTGCTGGTACGCGTCCAGCACGGGCGGTTCGGGCTGCGCGAGGGGGCTGCGCACCAGACGGAAGGGGGAACTCAACGACGTCCTCGGGATCGGGGCGGAGCGTCCGCCAAGCACCGAGCCTACGATCCTGCCGCGCCCGAGCCCGCATCGCACCCGACTCCGGGCAGCAGGGGGCGCGCCCGCCTGCGGGTGCGCCCGACGGCACGCGTGGGAGTGCTGCGGGCGGTGCAGATACCGGGGGTGCTACTTGTACCGGCGGTGCTACTTGCCGTCCCAGCGGGCCTGGCGGAGATCGACCCGGGGTTCGCCCGCGACCGTCCGCAGCGGGGTGCCCTCCACCCGGTAGTTGGCGAGCGCCCGGTCCTCGTGGCCGGGCAGCGGCCGGCCGTCGGCGCGGATCACCCGCCACCACGGCACGGCGGCGCCGTACAGCGCCATGACCCGCCCGACCTGCCGGGGGCCGCCGTGGCCGAGGTACTCGGCGACGTCGCCGTAGGTCATCACCCGGCCCACCGGGATGCGCTCGGTGAGGTCGAGCACCGATTCGACGTAGGGCGGCGGGGTCTCGCCTGTACTGTCCGTCATCTGCGGCATTGTTCCTCATCCGGTCGATCCGAGGGCGCCGTGCGGGGGATTCGCCGCGCCCGATACGCCCCCTGTCCAGCGCAGGCGCCCGGAGCATGCCACCATCTTCGGGGCGGTGAGTGGTGATACGAGGACAAGACCAGATGACCGGGACGGCAGACGTGGACGCGGACGAGGGCTCACAGGCCCCCCTCGGCGACCCGTCCGAGGGCCCTGACCAGGTCGATCCGGCCGACGCGGAGCACCCGGAACCGCACGAGGAGGCGGAGCACCAGGGACCGCACGAGGGGGAGTACGTGCCACCGACCGGCGACGACCTCGCCGTGGACGAACCGCTGCTCGCGGCCCGCGCGCACCGGCCCTCGGACCTGATCCGGCTGCTGGCCGGGCTGCTCGGCATCATCGCGCTGTTCCTGGTCGCCAGGTTCGCGGTCTCCACGACCTCGGGCCTGGAGAACGACATCTCCACCAACGCCCACCGCATCCCCGGTGTGCTGAGCACCGTCGCCGCGCTGGTCTCCAGCGTCGCGGTGCTCGCGGTGCCGCTGGCCTTCGCGGTCGAGCGGTTGATAAAGCGTGACGGGCTGCGGGTCGCCGACGGCGTGCTCGCCTCGGTGCTGGCGTACGGCGTCTCGCTCGGCGTCGACTGGTGGGTCGCGGCGGGCGCGCCCTCGGCGATCCGGGAGGCGCTGACGCAGCTCCCGCCGGACGGCGGGCAGACGCTGACCGACCCGGTGCACGGCTATCTCGCCCCGGTGATCGCGTACATGACAGCCGTCGGCATGTCGAGCCGTCCGCGCTGGCGGGTCGCCCTCTGGGTGGTGGTCATCCTCAGCGGGATGACCGAGCTGGTCAGCGGCTACACGACGCTGCTCTCACTGATCCTCACCGTGCTGATCGGCTGGTCGGTGGCGTACGGCACGCTGTACGCGATCGGCTCGCCGAACATCCGGCCGACCGGCAACCATCTGATGATCGGCCTGCGGAAGGTCGGCTTCTCCCCCGCCGGCGCCCACCGCGCGCCCGACGCCCCCGGCGGCACCCGCCGCTACTACGTCGAGCAGCAGGACGGCCCACCGCTCGACGTCCACATCATCGACCGCGAGCAGCAGGCCTCCGGCTTCTTCTACCGCGCCTGGCGCCGCCTGCGGCTGCGCTCCGTCGCCGTCCGCCGCAGCCCACAGTCGCTGCGGCAGGCGCTGGAGCAGGAGGCACTGATCGCGTACGCGGCCGCCGCCTCCGGGGCCCGCGCCCCGCAGCTGGTCGCCACCTCCGAGCTCGGGCCGGACGCCGCCATCCTGGTCTACGAGCAGGTGCCCGGCCGCACCCTCGACGAACTGCCGGAGGAGGAGATCACCGACCAGGTGATGGCCTCGCTCTGGGAGTCCGTCGGCAGGCTGCACGAGCGGCGGATCGCCCACCGGCGGCTCACCGGCGAATCCCTGCTGGTCGTCGACGACGTGACGGGTTGCCTGGTCAACCTCTCAGGCGGCGACATCGCGGCGGGCGACCTGACCCTGCGGATCGACATCGCCCAGCTGCTCACCACCTTCGCGCTGCGGATCGGCCCCGAGCGGGCCGTCGCCACGGCCAACGCCGTGCTCGGCGCCGACCGCGTGGCCGCCTCGCTGCCGCTGCTCCAGCCGGTCGGACTGAGCCGGCAGACCAGGATCGACCTCTCCCGGCTGGGCAAGGAGCGCAAGGCCGCCGCGCAGGCCCTGGCCCTGGAGCAGGTCGCCTCGGGCGAGCGCACCCAGCAGCAGGCGGAGGAGGACATCGCGACCGCCGGGGAGGACCTGCTGAGCCGCATCCGCGGGCAGATCCTGCAGATCGCCCCGGAGGCTCCGCTGGAGCCGGCGAAGCTGGAGCGGCTTCGGCCGAAGGCGCTGATCATGGTGATCGCGCTGGCCTTCGCCGCCTACCTGGCACTGACCACGATCAAACCGGCCCAGCTCAGGCTCTCCCACATGAACTGGGCCTGGGCCGCCGCCGCACTGGCCGCCGCCGCGCTGACGTACATCGCCGCGTCGATGAGCCTGACCGGCTTCGTGCCCGAGCGGCTGCCCTTCCGGCGGACGGTGGCCGCGCAGGTCGCCGGCTCGTTCGTGAAGCTGGTCGCGCCCGCCGCGATCGGCGGCATCGCGCTCAACACCCGCTACCTCCAGAAGGCGGGCATCCGCTCCGGCCAGGCGGTCGCCAGCGTCGGCGCCTCGCAGCTGGCCGGGCTCGCCGGGCACCTGCTGCTGCTGTTCGGCTTCGGCCTGATCACCGGCAGCCAGACCAGCGGTGATCTCGGCGCCTCCCGGGCGGTGATCATCGGGGTGCTGACCGCCGCCGTGATGGCGCTGGTCGTGGCCGCCGTCGGCCCGCTGCGGCGCTTCGTCGTGACGCGGGTGCGCTCGCTCTTCTTCGGCGTCGTGCCCCGGATGCTCGATCTGATGCAGACCCCGCGCAAGCTGGTCACCGGCTTCGGCGGGATCATCCTGCTGACGCTGAGCTTCACCGCCTGCCTGGACGCCTCGATCCAGGCCTTCGGCGGCTCGATGAGCTTCTCGGCCGTCGCGGTGGTCTTCCTGACCGCCAACGCGGCTGGCTCCGCCATCCCCACCCCCGGCGGCATCGGCCCGGTCGAGCTCGCCCTGGTCGGCGCCCTGACCTTCTCCGGCCTGCCGCCGACCGTCGCCACCCCGGCCGTCTTCCTCTACCGGGCGCTCACCTTCTGGCTGCCGGTGATCCCGGGCTGGATCTCGTACAACATGCTGCAGCGCCGGGGCGCGCTGTAGGACCGGCAGATGCGTGAGGGGCCGGTCGCCACCCTGGCGACCGGCCCCTCACGCATCAACGGCCCAGCTCGTACGGCTAGTAGATCGGCTTGTGCGGCTCGATCTGGTTGACCCAGCCGACCACGCCGCCGCCCAGGTGGACGGCGTCGGAGAAGCCCGCCGCCTTGAGGACGGCCAGCACCTCGGCCGAGCGCACGCCGGTCTTGCAGTGCAGCACGATCTTCTTGTCCTGCGGCATCCGCTCCAGCGCGTTGCCCATCAGGAACTGGTCCTTCGGGATGAGCACGGCGCCCGGGATGTTGACGATCTCGTACTCGTTCGGCTCGCGGACGTCGATGAGGAAGATGTCCTCGTCCTCGTCCATCCACGCCTTGAGCTGCTTCGAGGTGATCGTCGAGCCCGCGGCGGCCGCCTGGGCCTCCTCGGAGACGACGCCGCAGAAGGCCTCGTAGTCGATCAGCTCGGTGACGGTCGGGTTCTCGCCGCAGAGCGCGCAGTTCGGGTCCTTGCGGACCTTGACCTGGCGGTACGTCATCTCCAGCGCGTCGTAGATCATCAGCCGGCCGACCAGCGGCTCGCCGACACCGGCCAGCAGCTTGATCGCCTCGGTCACCTGGATCGACCCGATGGACGCGCACAGCACGCCCAGCACGCCACCCTCGGCGCAGGACGGCACCATGCCCGCCGGCGGCGCCTCGGGGTAGAGGCAGCGGTAGCACGGGCCGTGCTCGGCCCAGAAGACGCTCGCCTGGCCGTCGAAGCGGTAGATCGAGCCCCAGACGTACGGCTTGCCGAGCAGCACCGCGGCGTCGTTCACCAGGTAACGGGTGGCGAAGTTGTCCGTGCCGTCGACGATCAGGTCGTAGCCGGAGAAGATCTCCATCACGTTGGAGTTGTCGAGGCGCTCCTCGTGCAGCACCACGTCGACGTACGGGTTGATCTCCTTGACCGAGTCCCGCGCCGACTCGGCCTTGGAACGGCCGATGTCCGAGTGGCCGTGGATGATCTGACGCTGCAGGTTGGACTCGTCGACGACGTCGAACTCGACGATGCCGAGCGTGCCCACACCGGCGGCGGCCAGGTACATCAGGGCCGGCGAGCCGAGGCCGCCGGCGCCGACGCACAGCACCTTGGCGTTCTTCAGCCGCTTCTGCCCGGCCATCCCGACGTCGGGGATGATCAGGTGGCGTGAGTACCGGCGGACCTCGTCGATGGTGAGCTCGGCGGCCGGCTCGACCAGGGGTGGCAGCGACACGGGGACTCCGATGGTCGTCAGTCAGGTGGTCATCAGATCGGAAGATCTAGCAAGAGCTTCGATTCAGCTAAGCCAACAGTGTCACTCGGCCTCGCTATTCCGAGACAGCATGTCCGAATGCCAAGACACCTGGCGTCGGATGCTGGGATTCTGACGAAGAACGTCGGCCACCTGGGCAAACCCCTGGTAGAGCGGCTGCGCGGGGCCGGACACCCCGTCGGGCCGGAGTCAGACCCGGCAGGCCGTTTCGAGCCAGATGTCCCCGAGCGACTCCTCCAACGGCACCTGTGTCCGCCATCCGAGACGGTCCCGAGCGGTCCTGACGTCCGCCTGCCGCCACTGCACGGGCTCCACCACGGCCCGCGGCTCCAGCGGCCGGTGCGCGTCCGGGCCCGGCGGCCCCGGGTGCGGCGACTGGCTGGGCAGCAGCACCTGACGGGCATCCTCGCTGATGGTGCCCTCGAAGCCGGAGGCGCGGACGAGCAGCTGAGCCGCATCCCGGGCCCGGACGGCGTGGCCGCTGCCGACGTTGATCAACCCGGTCGCGGCCGAGACCGCCGCCGCCTGGATCGCCCGCGCCACGTCCCGTACGTCGACGAAATCCCGGTATCCGGACAGGTCCGGCATCCGCACCACCTTCTCGCCCTGCTCCAGCGCCCGCCGCAGCCCCTCCGCCAGCCGCCCGAACAGCGAGGCCGTCGGCGAACCGGGCCCCACCACGTCGAAGACCCGCAGCACCGCCGCGTCCAACCCCGAGGTCAGCACCAGCTCCGTCCCGGCCAGCTTCGACACCCCGTACGGCCCGACCGGCCTCGGCTCGGCCGTCTCCGGGATCGGCACCCCCGCCGGCATCGGCCCGTACTCGGCCGCCGACCCGACGTGCACCAGCCGGGCCGGCTCCCGGCTGCGCCGGATCGCCTCGCAGACCGTCGCGACGGCCAGCGTGTTCGCCTTGATCAGCGAGCGGGACGTCCCGTATGTGACCCCGGCGCAGTTGATCACCACCTGGGGGGCCGCCGCGTCCAGGAACCTGGCCAGCGCCCCCGGGCTGCCCGCCGTCAGGTCGAAGCGGATGTCGGCCGAGTCGCGTCGGCCGAGCACCGTGACCGTCAGATCCTGATCGGCCAGCAGCCGGTCGGCGACCCGACGGCCGATGAAGCCGTCGGCACCCAGTAGCAGCACCCTCATCGCGGGTGTCCTTCCAGTCGGTGAAGTGAAGTCGGGGTCGGGGAGTAAGTCGGGGAGCGCGTCGGGGAGCGCGCGTCGGGCAGTGTTCAGCCGCAGTTCTCGGGCCGCCCGAGCAGCGCCCAGACGTACGGGAGCAGTAGTGCGGCGACCGCGCCGCAGGCGAGCAGCCCGGCAGTGGGAGAGGCCGACACGGCGAAGCCCGCCCCGGCCGGTACGAGCGCGGCGAACGCGACGGCGGGGCGGATCCGGGACAGCGTCACGGTCAGCAGCTGCAGCAGCGCGAGGGCCGCGAGCGTGCCCCACTGCACCGGCGTCGCCCCCACCGCCGCCTGGCGCAGCGGCCCTCCCGGGCCGGGGGCGGCGAGCACGGCCAGCGCGGCGAAGCCGATCAGCAGCACCACCGCGAGCTGGAGCAGTACCGCCACCGGCAGCACCGGCCGCATCCCAGCCCGGAACTCCGCCAGAGTCACCGCCGACCCGAGATGCCCCCGAGCCGCATGCCGCAGCCACCCCGCCACCCCCTCGGCCAACCCCACCCCGGCCAACCCAGCCACCCCGACCCCCGGCTTCGCCACGATCAGGGGAACGGCCAGCAGAGCTGCGAGGACGCGAAGCGTCCAGGGGCGCGAGGAACTGCTCATCAACTGCGTGCGCGAAACGGAGGGCACCGTCGCGATCACCGCTCCGCTACGGCTCCTGGTCACGCGGAGGCGCTTGAGCGAGCGGGGCTCCCGTTGCTCCGAGGCAATGCCCACGCAGCGTGGGACGCGGGCGTAGAGCTCCTCCGCGAGGCTGAAGACGTCCGCGTGGCGGTAGGCGGCGGCCTCCGCCGGGCCGAAGCCGGAGTCCTCGAGTGCGGCGGCGATCTCCAGGGGGTCGACGGCCTGTTCGCAGAGGGCCCGGTGGCGGGCCATGAGCTCGCGTACGGGGTCGGCGGGTTCAGGGGGGCGGGCCATCAGACTGCCTCCGCCAACGCTCCTGGCTCGGGGGCGGCGTCCGAGGCAGCGTCGGGGGCGGCGGTGGGCCGGGCTCCGGCGATCCAGTACTCGGCGGGCCGGGCGAAGGGCCGGACGGGATCGCCCTCCGAGCCGTCACCGGCCGGGAAGGCGGGCCAGTGCGAGACCAGCTCCAGGTAGATCTCGCGGAAGGCGGTGACCACCGGTTCCACGGCGAAACGCTCCTGCGCACGCAGGCGGCCGGCCAGGCCGAGCCGGGCCCGCCGCTCCTCGTCCCGCAGCAGCGCCAGGCAGGCTCCGGCCAGCGGCTGCGGGCTGCGCGGCGGCACCAGCAGCCCGGTGGGCCCGACCACCTCGCGGGCGACGCCGACCTCGGTGGTGACCACCGCCCGCCCGCTCAGCATGGCGTCCGCCAGCAGCCGGGGGCTGCGCTGGGTGAGTGCGGAGAAGACCAGCACGCTGCCCGCCTCCCAGGCAGCCGCGGTCGACGCGGGCCGCCCGTCGAAGCTGACGGCCGTGCCGAGGCCGAGCCGCTCGGCGATCGCCCGGCAGTGCGCGAGGTAGCCGGGCACCCCCTCCTCGCCGTACATCCGCAGCCGGGCCTCGGGCGCCTCGGCCCGGATGCGGGCGAAGGCGTGCAGCATCAGCTCGGGGTCGCGGCCGGGCTCCAGTGCGCCCGCCCAGACCAGGGTGGGCAGCTCCGGTTCGGGCCCGGCGGGCTTGCGGCCGACGGCCTCGGTGCCCTCGTGCACCACCCGGGTACGGGCCGGGTCGGCCCCGCAGCGCTGCTGCCACCGCTGGTCGTAGCTGCTGCCGGGGGTGAGCACGGCGGCCTGCCGGTAGGTCTCCTCGGTGAGCAGCCGGAAGAAGGCGAGCAGCAGGGCCCGGACGGGCCAGCGGTACGGCGCGGTGCGGTAGCTGCGGTACTGCTCGCGCAGGTGGAGGCCGTGCTCGGTGACGACGAACGGCACCCCGTGCAGGTGCTTGGCGACGAGGGCGGGCAGGGCGGCCGGGCCGCCGCCGACGACGTGGCAGAGGTCGACGGCGCCGAGGCGGCCCTCCTCGATGCCGTACCAGGGGGCGGCGAGCGGGCGCAGGCACTGCTCCAGCAGGTCACCGGCGACGAGCACGTCCCGGACCAGCGGCTGCCCGGCGGCGGTGTCCGCGCCGGGGGCGCG
This sequence comes from Kitasatospora sp. McL0602, assembly GCF_052076145.1. Lineage (NCBI taxonomy): Bacteria > Bacillati > Actinomycetota > Actinomycetes > Kitasatosporales > Streptomycetaceae > Kitasatospora > Kitasatospora sp. McL0602. The sequence continues at coordinate 2,573,163 of NZ_CP197246.1, forward strand.
CCACTCGCGCTCGAGGATGCGCCGGGCGTGCCCGGAGGCGAGGAAGGCGGGCAGGGCGCCGTCCTGCCGGGCGAGCGCCGCGAGCTGGTACAGCCCGGTGGCGAAGGAGCCGCGCTCGCCGGGCAGCACGAGTGCCCGGACGAAGGCCCGGTACGCGCGGCCGTACCGGCGCCGGGCCGGGGCGGACGGGCCCCGGCCGGCGGGTCGCCGCCCCCACATCGGCAGCTCGTGCACGGCGGGCGACCGGCCCGGAGTGCGCTCAGCCTCGGGCTCGGGCTGGGCGTCGGTGGCGAGCAGGTGCACCTGGAACTCGTGCTCGGAGAGCCCTTCCACCAGGCGCCTGCACCAGCCCTCACCGGCACGCTGTGCGTACGGGTGGGCGCCCTCGGTGATCAGAGCAATGCGCACGACGACCTCCAGAGCAGAGCGGTTTCGATGACGCCGGCACTCAGAAGGAGGGCCACGGGCCCGCCGCCGCTCCCCACGGCCACGGCAACCCGGGACGTACGCTCGACGCCCCTGTGCAGCCGCCCCCAGGACGCTCGACGGCTGCCTCTCCCCCACACCTGTTCGGTCCGACACCACGAAGGTAGAGCGCGGGCCCACCCACCCATCGGTCACGTGCCTGGTTGCCACCTGATCGAGTGAACCCGCGTTACCTCACGCTCCGGCCCGCGTTCGGCCACCTGCCGGCGGCCCCGCGAGGCGCCTCAGCTGCGCGCCAGCAGCTCCCTCGCCGCGCGGGCGACCTGCTCCGGGTGCTCCATCATCGCGACGTGCCCCGAGTCGGGGAGCACCAGCAGCCGGGCGTCGGCGAACGCGCCGCAGGCCCGCCGGGCGGAGCGGTACGAGACGAGCTTGTCCTTGAGGCCGTAGACCAGCAGCACCGGCACCCGCACCTGCTCGGCCTGTCGCCAGAGCGACTGCTCGCCGCGCTGGGTGTAGGCCGAGACGATGCCGCGCGCACTGCCGACCAGTGCCTGGAGCGCGTGCGGCAGCTGCGCCCGGCGGCGGTACTCGGCGACCGCGCGAGCCCGCCGCTCGGCCGGTACGCCCGGGGCGTCGCCGTACACCAGCCGGAGCAGGCGGTCGGTCGCCTGCTCCGCGTCCGGGGCACTGCGCTGGGCGCGCTGGAGCAGCGCGGGCATGCCGGGGACGGCGAGCAGGCCGGTCGGCCAGGCGGTGCGCTGCGGCGGCAGCTCGGGCAGGGCGGGGGAGATCAACGTCAGGCTGCGCACCAGGTCGGGGCGGAGCGCGGCGAGCCGGACGGCCACCGCGCCGCCGAGCGAGTTGCCGAAGACGTGCACCGGGCCCCGGCCGGAGGCCTCCAGGTACCCGATCACCGCGCGGACGTGCCCGGACAGCGAGAGGTCGCCGTCCAGCGGGGGCTCCGACCAGCCGAAGCCTGGCAGGTCGACGGCCTCGCCCGAGACCACGTCGGCGAGCTCGGCCATCAGCTCCGTCCAGTTGTCCGTCGATCCGCCGAGCCCGTGCACGAAGAGCGCCGGGGGCAGCTGATCGCTCCCGGCGGGCGGCCCGGTCACGGCCAGCACGGCTCCGGGGACGGCGACGGTACGGGGAGGCTCGGCCGGGGCCGTCACCTGCTGCTCAGTACTCATGGAGCACGATGGTAATGAGGAGCCCTCGCGCCGCCGCTGCCCCCGGAGGGTCTCGTACTGCACGGTCTCAACCCCTGGACGGCACAGGTCAGGCCCGTATTGTGGGCTCCCGACAAGGGTGTCTCGCGGTTTTCTCGGCTTCGACCGGCACAGATCCAGTTACTGAAAAGTAGAATCGACCACCTTGCCAGCTATGCACGGCACACCGTCCAATCCGTGGGCGCGCTGCCGCAGACCGTGAAGTGAGGAGCGCCCGTGACGGCCATCCAGGAGGCGCAGGAGCGCCCGCGCGGTGCCCGCCTGCCGCGAAGCGCCCGCCGGGAACAACTGCTCGGGGCCGCGCAGGAGGTGTTCGTCGCCCAGGGCTACCACGCTGCGGCCATGGACGACATCGCCGACCGCGCCGGCGTCAGCAAGCCCGTGCTCTACCAGCACTTCCCCGGCAAACTGGAGCTCTACCTCGCGCTGCTCGACAAGCACTGCGACGCCCTCGTCGACGCGGTCCGCAACGCGCTCTCGGCGACCGCCGACAACAAGATGCGCGTCGCGGCGACGATGGACGCGTACTTCAACTACGTCTCCAGCGAGTCCGGTGCCTTCCGCCTGGTCTTCGAGTCCGACCTGACGAACGAGCCCGCCGTCCGCGAGCGGGTCGAACGGGCCTCGGACGCCAGCGCCACACTGGTCAGCAAGGTCATCGCCGAGGACACCGACCTCCCCGAGCACGAGTCCAAGCTGCTGGCCGCCGGTGTCTGCGGGATGGCCCAGATCACCGCCCGCTACTGGCTCTCGCAGGGTCTGGAGATCCCGCGCGACGAGGCCGTGCGGCTGGTCGCGAGCCTGGCCTGGCGCGGTCTGAAGGGCTTCCCGATGCACCCGGTCGACCAGCTGCCGGAGGGCACCGCCGAGTAGCCGATCAGCGGAGCTTCGCCTCCGGGCGAAGCTGGTGCTCTAAGGTGAAGCCGTACGGCGCAAGGTCCACGAACAGCAGTTCGGAGGCTTCTGCGCATGGATGCCTGCAACCCCGGAGGGACGGAAGCCGTGGAGGTCAAGATCGGCGTGCAGCACGCGCCTCGAGAGATCGTTCTCGACAGCACGCAGACTGCCGAAGAGATCGAGAGCGCGGTCGCCAAGGCACTGGAGGGCACCGCGAAGCTCTTCACGCTGACCGACGAGCACGGCCGCCGCGTCATCGTCCCGGCCGAGCGCCTGGCGTACGTGGAGATCGGCGAGCCCAGCGTGCGCAAGGTGGGCTTCGGCACCCTCTGATGCACCCGTCCAGTGCCCCGGCCCCCGCACCAGGGGGCCGGGGCACTGGCGTATCCACCGGCGTATCCGGGTGACAGCTGGGTAAGGGCTCCGCAAGGGACCACCCAGGGAGGCAGCCCGTGTACGTCGAGTCGACCGTGTTCGCCCTCATCGGCCTCGCCGTGGGCATCGGCGCCGTGGTGCTGCTGCCCGGCTGGTATCCGGGCCCGCGCAGTCTGACCCTCACCACCGGCGTGGTCGCCGCCCTGCTCGGCGGCGTGATCTCCCGCTACGCCCTGGACGGGCGCCTGCCCGGCCTGTCACTTGCCCTGGCGGCGATCGGCTCGGCGCTGCTGGTCTCCGTACTGGCCCGCCCTGACCTCGCCGAGCCCCGCCCCCGAGGCCGCCACCGGCACGCCTAGACCTGCTGAAGCCTGACTAGGACGCGAGCCCGAGGACGGCCATCCGCTTGGTGTGGGCCTCGGTGATCCGGTTGAACATCTTGCCGACCTCGACCAGGTCGAAGCCCTGCACCTGGGCCCCGCCGACCAGCAGGTTGGAGAGGGCGTCGCGCTCGGCGACGACCCGCTGCGCCTGGCTGAGCGCCTCGCCCATCAGCCGTCGGCCCCAGAGCGCCAGCCGGCCGCCGACCCGGGGGTCCTCCTTGATCGCCTGCCGCAGGCGGTCGACGGCGAACTGGGCGTGCCCGGTGTCGGACATCACCCGCAGCACCAGCTCCCGGGTGTCGTCGTCCAGCCGGACGGCCACCTCGCGGTAGAAGTCGGTGGCGATCGCGTCGCCGACGTACGCCTTGACCAGGCCCTCCAGCCAGTCCGAGGGCGCCGTCATCCGGTGGAAGGACTCCAGCGGCTCGACGAAGGGCGTCATCACCTCGGTCGGGTCCGCGCCGACCTCGGCGAGCCGGTCGTGCAGCAGCTGGTAGTGCTGGAACTCGGCCGAGGCCATCCGGGCCAGCGCCGCCTTGTCGGGCAGGCCGGGGGCGAGCTTGGCGTCCTCCGCGAGCCGCTCGAAGGCGCTCAGCTCGCCGTACGCGAGGGCACCGAGCAGGTCCAGCACCGCCGCCCGGTAGCCCGGGTCGGCCGCACAGCTCGTCCACGCACCGAGCGAGGTGCCGCCTGCCATCGAGGTCCCGTCCTGCTGAGTCTCCATGGCTCGCCACCCTAGACCCTCGCGCCCGGCGCGCCCGTGTGCGCCGACGGCCACGGACGGAGTAAGACGCGTCACGTGTTCGAGTCGCCGCCTGACTGTATGGTGGTAGGGAGGCCCGATGTACCCAGGCAGCACGTGAGTGCTCCGTACGGACACCGGCCTCATGTACGCGGATGCCCGGTCGGAGACCCGATCGGCTCCGACCTCGGCTTGGACCTCAAGCCTTGGCACCGCATCAGTGGCCGAGCGAGGGTCGCCGCGGACCGCGCCGCTCGGCGAAGGTCCCGCGCATGGCCCCGCAGGGAATCCTCCCCCACGCCGCCGCACGACGAGCCTTCTGACAGGCCGTCCGTGACGGGCAGGCCGCAGGGGCCGGCGCGGTTGTGCGACCAGCAACTGCGACAGGGCCGGAAGGCCCGTACGCAGCCGCAGGCTGCCCGCCGCCCTCTCGCTCTCGGCCCCACCACATGGAAGAGGCAGCACCCTGTCCACCACCGCTGAACCCACCAAGACCACCTTCCGAGAGCTCGGGATCCTCCCGGAGACCGCCGAGGCCCTGGAGGCCGTCGGCATCGTCCACCCCTTCCCGATCCAGGAGATGACGCTGCCGGTCGCGATGACCGGTCACGACGTCATCGGCCAGGCCAAGACCGGCACCGGCAAGACCCTCGGCTTCGGCCTCCCGCTGATCGAGCGTGCGATCGTCCGCGCGGACGTCGACGCCGGCCGCGCCACCGAGGACCAGCTCAGCGACAGCCCGCAGGCGCTGATCGTCGTCCCGACCCGCGAGCTGTGCACCCAGGTCACCAACGACCTCCAGACGGCCGGCAAGGTCCGCAACGTCCGCGTTCTCGCGATCTACGGCGGCCGCGCGTACGAGCCGCAGGTCGAGGCGCTCAAGAAGGGCGTCGACATCATCGTCGGCACCCCGGGCCGTCTGCTCGACCTCGCCGGGCAGCGCAAGCTCGACCTGTCGAAGGTCCGCGCGCTCGTCCTCGACGAGGCCGACGAGATGCTCGACCTGGGCTTCCTGCCCGACGTCGAGAAGATCATCACCATGCTGCCCGCCAAGCGGCAGACCCTGCTGTTCTCGGCCACCATGCCGGGCCAGGTCATCAGCCTCGCCCGCCGCTACATGAGCCAGCCGACGCACATCCGTGCCGCCGCGCCGGACGACACCGGCCACACCGTGGCCAACACCACCCAGCACATCTTCCGGGCGCACTCGCTCGACAAGGTGGAGATGGTCTCGCGCATCCTGCAGGCCGAGGGCCGCGGGCTGGCGATGGTCTTCTGCCGCACCAAGCGCACCGCCGCCAACGTCTCCGACGAGCTGACCCAGCGTGGCTTCGCCGCCGGGGCCGTGCACGGAGACCTCGGCCAGGGCGCCCGCGAGCAGGCCCTGCGCGCCTTCCGTGCGGGCAAGGTCGACGTGCTGGTCTGCACCGACGTCGCGGCCCGTGGCATCGACGTCGAGGGCGTCACGCACGTCATCAACTACCAGTGCCCCGAGGACGAGAAGACCTACCTCCACCGGATCGGCCGCACCGGCCGCGCCGGGGCCTCCGGCACCGCCGTGACGCTCGTCGACTGGGACGACATCCCGCGCTGGCAGCTGATCAACAAGGCGCTGGACCTCAACTTCAACGCGCCGGAGGAGACCTACTCCACCTCGGCGCACCTGTACGAGCTGCTGAAGATCGCCCCGGGCACCAAGGGCATCCTGCCGCGCTCCGAGCGCACCCGCGCCGGGCTCGGCGCGGAGGCCGTCGAGGACCTGGGCGAGACCGGCGGGCGCGGTTCGCGCTCCGGCGGTGCCGGTGGGCGCGGCGACCGTGGCGGCCGTGGCGAGCGCGGCGGTGAGCGCGGCGGCGAGCGCAGCGGCGAGCGCGGCGGCCGTGGCGGTTCCGCCCCGGCGGCGGCGCCGGCTGCGGAGCAGCCCGCCGAGCGCGCGGCCCGGCAGCCGCGTGAGCGTCGCCGGACGCGGGGCGGCGCGGGCTCCGCTGCCGCCGCCGTCGTCGAGACGTCGGCCGTGGTGGGCATCCCCGCCGAGGCTCCGGCCGAGGGCGACGCACCGCGTCGCCGTCGCCGCCGCTCCCGTGGCAACGCCGCCCCCGCGGCCGTGGTGACCGAGACCGCCGTGGTCGAGGCTCCCGTGGTCGAGGCGCCGGTCGCGGTCGTCGAGGCCCCCGTGGTCGAGGCACCGGTCGTCGAGGCACCGGTCGTCGAGGCACCGGTCGTCGAGGCCCCCGCCAAGGCTCCGGCCAAGCGGACCCGCACCCGCAAGGCCGCAGTGGCTTCCCCGGCCGCCGAGGCGGTCGCGGTCGTCGAGGCCGTCGAGCCGGCCGTGGTGGCCGAGGTGGTCGAGGCGCCGGTCAAGAAGGCGACCCGCACCCGCAAGACCGCTGCCAAGAAGACCGCAGCCGTCGAGCCGGTCGCGGTCGTCGAGGTGGCCGTGGTGGCCGAGGTGGTCGAGGCGCCGGTCAAGAAGGCGACCCGCACCCGCAAGACCGCCGTCAAGAAGACCGCAGTCGCTGAGGCGGTCGCGGTTGTCGAGGCCGTCGAGCCGGTCGAGGTGGCCGAGGCCCCCAAGGCCCCGGCGAAGAAGACCGCCGCCCGCAAGACCGCTGCCAAGAAGACCGCAGCCGTCAAGGCGGTCGAGGTCGTCGAGGTCGCGGCGGAGGCTCCCGAGGCACCCGCCGCGCCGGCCAAGAAGGCGACCCGCACCCGCAAGGCCGCCGCAACCGCTCCGGCGGAGGCTCCGGCCGAGGGTGAGGCCCCGAAGCGCCGCACCCGTGCCCGCCGTCCGGCCGCCACCGAGGCGACGCCGGAGAGCTGACCGAGCGGTCCATCACGGACGGGCGGGCCGGATCGATACGATCCGACCCGCCCGTTTCGCGCCCTTCGCCCCGCAAGGAGCCCGCCCCGATGAGCACCCCGCCGTTCCTCGTCCTCCCCTCCTGCGCCCAGGCCCTGCGGCTGAGCACCGCCCGGGGCAGCTTCGCCGCCCACCTGGCCGAGCCCGCCGGGCCCGCCAAGGGCACCGCCCTGCTGGTGCCCGGCTTCACCGGCAGCAAGGAGGACTTCATCGCCCTCCTGGAGCCGCTGGCCCTGGCGGGCTACCGCGTCGTCGCGGTCGACCAGCGCGGGCAGTACGAGACCGGCGGCCCGGCCGACCAGGCCGCGTACGCCGTCGGCGAGCTGGCCGAGGACGTGCTCGCCCTGACCGCCGCCCTGCGCGGGCCGGGCGGGCCGGGCGAGCTGGGCGGCGACGGCCTGCTGCACCTGCTCGGGCACTCGTTCGGCGGCCAGGTCGTCCGCGAGGCCGTCCTGCGGGCGGGCGGGGAGCTGCCCTGGAGCTCGCTGACGCTGCTCTCCACCGGCCCCGGCGCGATCGACCCGAGCGAGGCCGCCCGCACGAAGCTGCTGGTGGACGCCCTGGCCTCGATGGATCTGGAGTCGATCTGGCAGATCATGCAGCAGATGGACGAGGGTGCCCCGGCGCTGCGCCCGGAGATCGCCGACTTCCTGCACCGCCGCTGGCTGGCCAACCTCCCCGAGGCTCTGATCGCCATGGGAAGCCACCTGATCTCCGCCCCCGACCGGGTCGGTGAGCTGGCCGCCGTGCCGCTGCCCAAGCTGGTGCTCTCCGGCATCCGCGACTACGCCTGGCCGGTCGAGGAGCAGTCCGCGATGGCCGAGCGCCTCGGCGCCGACCGGGTCGTGATCGTCGACGCGGCGCACTCGCCCAACGCCGAGCAGCCCGCCGAGACCGCCGCCGCACTGGCCGGTTTCTGGCGGTAGACCCACTCGCACTGTGATCCACATCACGCCGAGTTGACATAGCACAGGACAAAAGTCTTTAGCTCGGGTAATATTTGATTCTGTCCGGGAATCATTGATCCACGCTGCCCCGTTGACACTGACGTCGAAACCGGGACTTAACGGGCAGGCAATCGCCCGTTAGCCGCAGCCCGGCACCTTGGTTGCTGAGGCACCAGCAACAACGACCGAACCGAACGAGCCTCGGGAGCCACCGAGGTCAGAGAAGGAGAGGCCCATGCGTTTCGAGATCCTCCGCCTGGATGACATCCAGGGCTCCGCCACCGACACCCAGATCGCCGACGCCGCGACCGTACGCGAGCTCGTGGATGCCGCCGCCCGTACCGGCGAGCGCCTCCTGATCCGCCCGTGCAAGGCGGTCTGACCGGCGCCGGACGGGCCGACGCCCCGTCCGAGCCTCCGATACCCCACTGACGCCCCGTCATCCGACCCATCGGAGGATGACGGGGCGTCAGTGTGTTCGGGCCCGGCACCGGGCGGGTTTGCCGGTACGCGTCACGGGACATCCCCTTAGGACTGCACGGCACCGCGACGCGCCCCATACGGGTGATCGTCCTTGACGCGGCGCTCCGGAGGGAGGACCGTTGTCGGTTATGAGGGGCGAGCCAAGCTGCCCGAGGTGCGCCGGCCGGGTCCGGGCGCCCGGACTCTTCTCCGACACCTGGCAGTGTGACCAGCACGGCGCCGTGCACCCGATGCAGCCGGTGCTGCCCCCGAGCATCGAGGCCCTCGGTGTGGCCGTCACGCGGTCGCAGATCCCCGTCTGGCTGCCCTGGCCGCTGCCCGTCGGCTGGCTCTACACCGGCATCGCCCACGCGGGGGACGACCTCTCCGGCGCCCGCGCCACCGCCGTCGCCTGCTCCGGGCCCGCCCCGCTGGGCGGCTTCGGCGAGCTGGTGCTCGTCGCGGAGGAGCTCGGGGTCGGCCTCGGCGCCCGGTACGCGGGGCTCCCCGGGCCCGACCCGGGCGAGTCCGTCTCGCTCTACAAGCCCGCCGACGCCAAGCTGCTCGCCGCCGGGCGGCCGACGCCGATGTTCCACGTGCCGGACGCAGCGTCCGACCGCGCCGTCTTCGTCGGCGAGGCACGCGGGCTCTGGCTCTGGGCGATCGTCTGGCCCGAGCAGTCCGGGCTGATGATGTACGACGAGTTGGTGCTCACCGACCTGCGGGACGCGGGGGCCGAGCTCGAACTGCTCCCCTGCGGTGCGCTCTCGCCGCGCCTGCTGACCTGAGCCGACCCGACCTGACCAGGCGCGTCCGGACGGATTCCGGGCGGATCAAGGCGGCCTCTATCCTGGGCTGAGCTGCCAGCCCACCCCAGGAGTCCAGAGCCAGTGCGCATCGACCTGCACGCCCACAGCAACGCCTCCGACGGTACCGACACCCCCGCCGAGCTGGTCGCGGCAGCCGTGGCCGCCGGGCTGGACGTGGTCGCCCTGACCGACCACGACACGGTCTCCGGTCACGTCGAGGCGGCCGAGGCCGTGCACGCCCTCCCGAGCGGCAGCAGGCTCACCCTGGTGCCCGGCGCCGAGCTGTCCTGCCAGGTCGGGGGCATCAGCATGCACCTGCTGGCGTACCTCTTCGACCCCGCCGAGCCGGCCTTCGCCGCCGAGCGCGAGCTCGTCCGGACGGACCGCTTCCGGCGCGGCCGGGCGATCGTCGAGCGCTGCCGCGAGCTGGGGGCGGAGATCAGCTGGGAACAGGTGCAGCGGATCGCCGGCGACGGTTCGGTCGGCCGCCCGCACATCGCCAGCGCCCTGGTCGAGGCGGGCGTGGTCGAGACGGTCTCGGACGCCTTCACCGCCGAGTGGCTCGCCAACGGCGGCCGGGCCGACGTGCGCAAGCACGAGACCGACCCGGCGGCGGCCGTCCGGCGGGTCCGGGCCGCCGGGGGCGTGCCGGTCTTCGCCCACCCCGGGGCGGTCAAGCGCGGGCACACCGTCTCCGACCAGGTGATCGCCGACCTCGCGGCGGCCGGGCTGGCCGGGCTGGAGGTCGACCACGTCGACCACGACGAGCAGGCCCGCACCCACCTGACCGGCCTCGCCGCCGAGCTGGGCCTCTTCACCACCGGCTCCAGCGACTACCACGGCAGCCGGAAGACCGTCCGGCTCGGCGAGCACACCACCGACCCAGCGGCGTACGAGCAGCTGCTCGCCCAGGCCACCGGCGCCGAGCCGATCACCCGCTGAGGGTGCGTCACCCGTGGCGCGATCGGACAATACGTGACATGAGCGACGCACCCCCGGCAGATCCGAGCACCGCCCCATGAGCTTCTTCGACCTGACGACCTTCGGGTCGCTCTTCGTCACCCTCTTCGTGATCATGGACCCGCCGGGCACCATCCCGATCTTCCTCGCCCTCACCTCCGGGCGGGCGCACAAGGTGCAGCGCAAGATGGCCTGGCAGGCGGCGGCCGTGGCGCTCGGCGTGATCACCACCTTCGGCCTCTTCGGCCAGCAGATCCTCGACTACCTGCACGTCTCCATCCCCGCACTGCAGATCTCCGGCGGCATCCTGTTGCTGCTCATCGCCCTCGACCTGCTCACCGGCAAGATCGAGGAGCCGACCCAGACCAAGGACGTCAACGTCGCCCTCGTCCCGCTCGGCACCCCGCTGCTCGCCGGGCCCGGCGCGATCGTCGCGGTGATCCTCGCCGTCCAGGGCGCCCACGGCGGCGCCCAGGACTTCGCGGTCTGGACGGCGATCGTCGCGATGCACATCGTCATGTGGCTGACCATGCGCTTCTCGCTCGTGATCATCCGGATCATCAAGGAGGGCGGCGTCGTCCTGATCACCCGGCTCTCCGGGCTGCTGCTCTCGGCCATCGCCGTCCAGCTGGTCGCCAGCGGCGTCTTCGGCTTCATCGAGACCCACCCCTGACGGGCTTCGCACCTGGACCGACCATGCACCTCCAGGGGCGCGAGGAACTGCGCGAGGGCGGAAGGCACCGGACCATTACTCCCGATTTCGCGCAGTTCCCCGCGCCCCTGGGGCCAGCCAGTTGCGTTAGTCCAAGGGGACGCCGCGCCGCTGCGGGTCACGGAGGTCTGTGCCGTGGCTGAGCCAGCGTTCTTCGAGGGCGGCGGCGCCCTGGACGCGTTTGAAGGCGGCCTCGTTGGGGGTCATCGGCAGCAGGGGGAGGAAGTGGACGGGGGCGGCCGGGGCGGCGAGCTCCAGGTCGGGGACGAGACCGCCCGGCTCGGCGGCCAGCACGGAGGTGAAGGGTGCCCCCTCCCAGAGCGGCCGGCCGAGGTCGAGCGAGCCGCCGGGGGCCACGACCAGGCCCTCCACCTGCGGAGTGGCCGCGAACGTCGCCAGCGTGCGGACGACGTCGTCACGCCCCCCACGGACGGTGAGCACCAACTCCGCGCGCGGCCCCTGCACCGGATCGGCCAGCATCGCCGACGGGTCGGCCATCGGTGCGGCCGCCATGCCGAGGGTCGCGTACCGGACCAGACCGTCGGCGTCCGGGCCGAACCGCAGCACCTCGATCCGGTCGGCGCCGAGGAAGGTGACACCCGCCCGACCTGTGGGTTCGCCGAAGGTGCTGAGCAGCCGGGCCTCGACGGCGGCCAGGACGGACTCGCGTGAGAGCTCGTCGGGGCCGGAGCCGGAGCCGTCCGAGAAGTCACCGAAGAGGGGGAAGTCGTGCGCCATGGACCCGACCCTAGACCTTCGGGCGGCCCGGCCCGAGAACACCCCAGCAGCGGCGGGGGGCCAACTGTTAGTGTGGGCCACTTGGCACCGGGGATGCTCATCTCCAGGGCAAGCGGCTCGAAGGAGGTGGTTGTGGTGGATACCAGCCGACCATGCAGTACCGGCAGCTCTGCCCGGCCGCATCGTCCTCGCCGCTCGTACCGCTGATCCGACGGTCCGTCACCAGTCCGTCCGACCGATCAGGCTGATCCGACAAGGCGTCGCAGTGCAGGCCGGGAGAGCGCCCTCGCCGGAGCCCCGCCGTCCACATCGCGCCCCAGCAAGGCACAGGACTGAGCGTGGGCACCGGCCCTTCCCGTCGGTGTACCCCCGCCGTCGCACCATGACTGCCACCGCGCGCCACCGTGCGACGACTCCTGCCCTGAGGAGCCAGCCATGTCGATGATCAACAACCTGCGTGCCGCCGTCCGTCCCCAGCGCCGCCGGACCGACGAGCCCTTCGACCTCCTGCGCCCCGGCCACGGCGAATCCGCCGTCGTCGACTGCGCCGTGTACCAGGAGGGCCGACGGGCCGGCGAGAGTTGCAGCCCGCGCGAGGCCGTCCAGCGGGTCCGGCTCGCCAAGCAGCAGCAAGCCGAATCGTTCAGCTGGATCGGTCTGCACGAGCCCACCGAGGCCGAGTTCGAGGGCATCGCCAAGCGCTTCGGCCTGCACCCGCTGGCCGTCGAGGACGCGGTGCACGCGCACCAGCGGCCCAAGGTCGAGCGGTACGACGACGTGCTGTTCGCCGTCTTCAAGACCGTCCGGTACGTGGAGCACGCCCAGCTCACCCCGACCAGCGAGGTGGTCGACACCGGCGAGCTGATGGTCTTCGTCGGCGCGGACTTCGTGATCACCGTCCGGCACGGCGCGCACAGCTCGCTCAAGGAGCTGCGCCACCGCCTCGAAGGCGACCTCGACGGCGCCGCGCTGCTCACCAAGGGCCCGTCGGCGGTGCTGCACGCGATCGCCGACCAGGTGGTCGACGACTACCTGCTGGTGGCCGAGCGGCTGCAGAACGACGTGGACGAGATCGAGATCGACGTCTTCGCCAACCGTGGCGGTCGCGGGGCGGACGTCGGGCGGGTCTACCAGCTCAAGCGCGAGGTGCTGGAGTTCAAGCGGGCCGTGACGCCGATGCTGCGGCCGATGCAGCAGCTCTCCGAGTCGGTGCAGGGCCCGGTCGACCCGGACATCCGCAAGTACTTCCGGGACGTCGCCGACCACCTGGCCCGCGTCACCGAGCAGGTGCACGGCTTCGACGAGCTGCTCAACTCGCTGCTGCAGGCGAACCTGGCGCAGGTCTCCGTCGCGCAGAACGAGGACATGCGGAAGATCACCGCCTGGGCGGCGATCTTCGCGGTGCCCACCATGATCACCGGCGTGTACGGGATGAACTTCGACTACATGCCCGAGCTGCACCACCGCTACGGCTACCCGATCGTGCTCGGCGCCATCACGGTCATCTGCATCGGCATGTACCGGGGCTTCCGCCGCAACGGCTGGCTCTGACGCAGCACCTCCACGCACCTGGCTGACCCAGGGGCATTTGCGTGGCTGGGCCAGGCGTCAGCGGCGGCCGCCCCTGGCCACCAGGACGAGGCCGAGCAGGATGACGGCGACGGCCGGGTAGGCCGCCGCCGGGGGCCACTGGCCGAGCCAGACGGCGGCGATCAGGGCTGCGCCGGGGGTCTCCAGCAGGATCGCCGTCGAGGTGACGGACGGGCCGAGGGTGCGGACGACGCGGTTGCTCAGCGAGTGGCCGAGCAGCTGGGCAGTGACCATCAGCAGGGCGATCTGCCACCACACCCCGGCGGACCAGCCGGAGAGCCCGGTGCCCGTCACGAGGCAGACGCCGAGCAGCACGACGGCGGTGGTCGTGTAGCAGACCAGCGTGTACGCCGTGGTGCTGACGGTCCGTCGGACTTCGGCGCCGAGCAGCATGTAGCCCGCCGCCGCCAGCCCGGCCCCGAGCGCCAGCGCGTCGCCGACCAGGGCCTTGGAGGAGAGCGAGAGGTCGACGCCGGTCAGCACCAGGACGCCCGCGAAGGCCACGCACATGCCCGCCCAGACCAGCCGTGGTGCTCTGGTGCCGAAGAGCCGCATCAGCAGGATCGTCCACAGCGGGGTGGTGGTGACCAGTGCCGTCGCCGAGGCGACCGAGGTCAGCCGCAGGCTCGGCATCCAGAGCGCGAAGTGCACCGCCAGCAGCACCCCGGCGGCGATCGCGAGCAGCAGCGGGCGGCGGCCGATGCCGCGCAGCTCGGCGCGGTGCCGCAGCAGCGCGTACGGGCCGAGCACGCCGACCGACATGACATTGCGCCAGAAAGCGATGGCGAGCGCGGGGGCCGCCGTGGCACTGATCAGGGGTGCGGAGAGCGAGATCCCGCCGATCGACACGGCCAGCAGCAGCAGGTCCGCCTTGGGGAGCGGGGCGTGAGCGGCGGCTTCGACCTGGGAGGGGGCTTGAGCTGCGGTGTCAGGCCGGGCGGCGGTGGGCACAGCTCTCCTCCTGGGGGTCGGGCGGGGCGGCGGGGACAGTACAAAGGTAAGGGGTATCAACGAGTCATGACACTGTCATCCTGAGCCGTGAGACACCCTCCGGACAGGGTGGGCCGGACGCCGTAACCTGGTGCGTCATGGAGCCTACGACGACCGCCGCCCCCTCCCCCGACGAGCGCGCGCTGCACGACCGGGCCCTCCTGGAGGAGGCCGCGAAGAAGTCCGGGCTGCTCTGGGTGCTGGCCGAGGGCCAGTCACAGAGCCGGGCCCTGTGGCACGCCTGGCACGACGGGGCCGTGGTGGTGGTCGGCGACGGCGCCGAGCAGCCGCTGCACGGGCTGACCGCCGGTGCGACCGCGACGGTGACCGTCCGCAGCAAGGACAAGTGGGGGCGGCTCACCGCCTGGCCCGCCGAGGTGAGCGAACTCACGCCGCAGAGCGAGGGCTGGCTCGGTGCGGTCGAGGAGCTGAAGGGCAAGCGCCTGAACGCCCCCGACACCGACACCATCGGCGACCGCTGGGCCCGCGAGTGCCGCGTCCTGCGGCTGGCGCCGTCCGGCCCGCTCAGCGAGCAGCCCGGCGCGATGTCGGAGGCCTCGCACGCCGCCGCCCCGATGGAGTCGCCCGTCACCACCCGCCGGCCGATCCCGGCCGGGCTGCCGAAGCTGGTCCTCAAGCGGCTGCGCTCCCGCTAGTTCACGCCGCTTGACCATGACACCGTGTCAGGCCCTTCACTCGGACTCACCATGTTCACCATCGGAGACTTCGCCAAGCACGGCCGGGTATCCGTCCGGATGCTCCGGCACTACGACGCCATCGGGCTGCTGCGGCCCGCCCGGGTCGACCCCGTCAACGGCTACCGCTGTTACGAGGCCGCCCAGCTGGCTCAGCTCAACCGCGTCATCGCCCTGAAGGACCTCGGCTTCACGCTCCAGCAGGTGCGGTCGATCCTCGACGAGCAGGTCGGCGCGGAGGAGCTGCGCGGCATGCTCAGGCTGCGGCAGGCCGAGCTGGAGGCGGTGGTGGCCGAGACGGCCACCCGGCTCACCAGGGTCGAGGCGAGGCTCCGGACGATCGAGAGTGAGGGCCGGATGCCCACCGACGACGTCGTGCTCAAGCGCATCCCCGGTGTCCGGGTCGCCGAGCTCAGCGCCACCGCCGCGAGTTACGAGCCCGAGGACATCACCCCCGTGATCGGGCCGCTCTTCGGGGAGCTGTGCCGTCGGGTCGCCGAGGCCGGTCTCACCCCGGTCGGGCCCAGCATCGCGTACTACCAGGACGCCGCCGACGGCGCCGTCACCGTCCACGTCGCCGAGCCGGTCGGCTCGGCACCGGCCGGCGACCCCGGCTTCGCGGTGGTCGACCTGCCCGCGATCGAGCAGGCCGCGACCATCGTCCACCGGGGTTCGCTCGACGGCGTGCTGCCCACCTCGCAGACCCTCGCCCGGTGGATCGACGCCACCGGCCACCGCCCGACCGGCTACGCCCGTGAGCTGTACCTGGAGTGCGAGGGCGATCCGTCCACCTGGGTCACCGAACTCCAGACGCCGGTCACGGCCGCCCAGGGCGGGAGCTGACGGGCTGACGGGTTCCGGCCCAGGTAGCCTAGGCGCGGAACAACCGGAGAGACGAGGGAGTCCATGGCAGGGCCAGGCAGCCGGGTCTTCATCTCGCATCTCTCCGGAGTCGCCGTCTTCGACCCGAACGGTGACCAGGTCGGCCGGGTCCGCGACGTCGTGGTGTCACTGCGGATCGGCGGCCGACCGCCACGCGTGCTCGGGCTGGTGGTCGAAGTGGTCGCCCGACGGCGGATCTTCCTGCCGATGACCCGGGTGACCAGTCTCGAATCCGGCCAGGTGCTCACCACCGGTGTGATCAACATGCGGCGCTTCGAACAGCGCCCCTCCGAGACGCTCGTGCTGGCCGAGCTGCTCGACCGCACCGTCACCCGCACCAAGACGCACGAAGAGGTCACCGTCCTCGACGTCGCGATGGTGCAGACCCGCGTCCGCGAGTGGGAGATCACCAAGGTCTTCGTCCAGACCGGCAAGGTCAGCCGGCTGCGGAAGGCCAAGGGCGAGACCCTGACGCTGGACTGGTCGGCGGTGACCGGCTTCGCGCTCGCCGAGGAGGGCCAGGGCGCGGCCAACCTGCTGGCCACCTTCGAGCAACTGCGCCCGGCCGACCTCGCCAACGTCATGCACCACCTGTCCGCCAAGCGCCGCGCCGAGGTCGCCGCCGCCCTCGACGACGACCGGCTCGCCGACGTCCTGGAGGAGCTGCCCGAGGACGACCAGATCGAGATCATCGGCAAGCTCAAGGAGGAGCGCGCCGCCGACGTCCTGGAGGCGATGGACCCGGACGACGCCGCCGACCTGCTCTCCGACCTCCCCGAGGAGGACGCCGAGCGGCTGCTGCGCCTGATGGAGCCCGAGGACGCCGCCGAGATGCGCCGGCTGCTCTCGTACGAGGAGGACACCGCCGGTGGTCTGATGACCACCGAGCCGATCGTGCTGGAGCCGGACGCAACCGTCGCCGAGGCACTGGCCCGCGTCCGGATCGCCGACAACAAGCCCGCGCTCGCCGCCCAGGTGTACGTCTGCCGGCCGCCGAACGAGACGCCGACCGGCAAGTACCTGGGCACCGTGCACTTCCAGCGGCTGCTGCGCGAGCCCCCGTACACGCTGGTCGGCTCGCTGGTCGACGACGACCTCGACCCGCTGCCGCCGGACACCCCGCTGCCGCTGATCACCAGCTACCTCGCGACGTACAACATGGTCGCGGCGCCGGTGGTGGACGAGTCCGACCACCTGCTCGGCGCCGTCACCGTCGACGACGTGCTGGACCACCTGCTGCCCGAGGACTGGCGCGAGGCCGCACTGCACGGCGACAACGACCACAGGCACGAGAGCGAGGAAGTCGGTGGACGCTGATCGCAAGGGGCGTCGGGAGGAGAGCCCGCGCCAGCGCCTCCAGGGTGAGCTGCGGGAGTTGCGTGAGCTGCGGGAGCTGCGCGTCCGCGAGGGCAAGAGCACGCCCCGGGCCGAGCAGTCCGGCGGCTCGGCCCGCGCCAGGCTCGACCAGCCGCGCACCTCGCGCCCCGGCCTGCTGACGCTGCCGACGTACGACCCGGAGTCCTTCGCCAAGCTCTCCGAGCGGATCGCCCGCTTCCTCGGCACCGGGCGGTTCATCGTCTGGATGACGATCATCATCGTCATCTGGGTGCTGTGGAACACCACGCTGCCCAGCGACTGGCGGTTCGACAACTACCCCTTCATCTTCCTCACCCTGGTGCTCTCCCTCCAGGCCTCGTACGCGGCGCCGCTGATCCTGCTCGCGCAGAACCGGCAGGACAACCGGGACCGCGTCAACATGGAGCAGGACCGGGCCCGCAGCGACCGCAACATCGCCGACACCGAGTACCTGACCCGCGAGGTCGCCGCACTGCGGCAGGGCCTCGGCGAGGTCGCCACCCGGGACTTCATCCGCTCCGAGCTGCAGTCACTGCTCAAGGAGATCGACGAGCGGCGGGACGCGTCCGAGATGCTGTGACCGGCAGCACCCTACTGCCGAGTTATCCGCCATCCGGCGAGCCGTACCATCAAGGCATGGCCAACGAGACAGAGGTTGCGGTCGGCGTGACGGAGGAGTCCGTACGCGAGGCACTCGCGACCGTCAACGACCCGGAGATCAACCGTCCGATCACCGAGATCGGGATGGTGAAATCGGTCGAGATCGACGACGACGGCACCGTCCGCGTCGCGGTCTACCTGACCGTGTCCGGCTGTCCGATGCGCGAGACGATCACCAGCCGGGTGACCGAGGCCGTCACCGCCGTCGCGGGCGTCACGGCCGTCGAGGTCGAGCTCGACGTGATGAGCGACGAGCAGCGCAAGGAGCTCTCCACCCTGCTGCGCGGCGGGGCGCCCGAGCGGGAGATCCCGTTCGCCAAGCCCGGCACGCTGACCCGGGTCTACGCGGTCGCCTCCGGCAAGGGCGGCGTCGGCAAGTCCTCGGTGACGGTCAACCTGGCCGCCGCGATGGCCGCCGACGGTATGAAGGTCGCCGTGGTGGACGCCGACATCTACGGGCACAGCGTGCCCCGGATGCTGGGTGTCGAGGGCCGCCCGACCCAGGTCCAGGACATGATCATGCCGCCGTCCTCGCACGGCGTGAAGGTCATCTCGATCGGCATGTTCACCCCGGGCAACACGCCGGTCGTCTGGCGCGGGCCGATGCTGCACCGCGCCCTCCAGCAGTTCCTCGCGGACGTCTACTGGGGCGACCTGGACGTGCTGCTGCTCGACCTCCCGCCGGGCACCGGTGACATCGCCATCTCCGTCGCCCAGCTGGTGCCGAACGCCGAGATCCTGATCGTCACCACCCCGCAGATGGCCGCCGCGGAGGTCGCCGAGCGCGCGGGCACCATCGCGCTGCAGACCCACCAGAAGATCGTGGGCGTGATCGAGAACATGGCCGGCATGCCGTGCCCGCACTGCGACGAGATCGTCGACGTCTTCGGCACCGGCGGCGGCCAGATCGTCGCCGAAGCCCTGACCCGCTCGGTCGGCGCGACCGTCCCCGTCCTCGGCTCCATCCCGATCGACGTCCGCCTCCGCGAGGGC
Organism: Kitasatospora sp. McL0602; assembly: GCF_052076145.1. NCBI lineage: Bacteria > Bacillati > Actinomycetota > Actinomycetes > Kitasatosporales > Streptomycetaceae > Kitasatospora > Kitasatospora sp. McL0602. The sequence continues at coordinate 2,591,872 of NZ_CP197246.1, forward strand.
GGCGACGACGGCACCCCCGTCGTCCTGGCCGCCCCCGACTCCCCGGCCGGCGCCGCCCTCCGCGCCGTCGCCGGCAAGCTCAGCGGCCGCCAGCGCGGCCTCTCCGGCTTGTCCCTGGGGCTGACCCCGAAGAACAAGTTCTGATCAGGCACTCGGCTGACCAGCGACCGAACACCGCTTCGGCTCTCTGACCAGCATCTATACCGTCGCTAGTTGTCAACGTTGATTGGCACTGGTTGACCCCATACGGCCCAGAGACGGCCCCGGGACTCGCCTCCCGGGGCCGTCTAGTGCGTTTAGGTGGACAAGGGCTCAGCTTTGCGCCGAAGTTGCGAAACCTGCCCATTCGCGCCAGCCCTGGGAAATCTCGTCACCGCTCCAACGCCACGGTTTAGTCCACATCTTGGGGATCCCGTGAATCCGTGCGCTGTAGTCGCGACGCATAGCGGCATACAGCACTACTAGCGGCGTCAACGCCACGGCCAGGACGCTCGCGACAAGTGCCCCGCTCAGTGCCAATACCGTCACAAGTACGCCTAACGCAGCGAGCAGAAGCGTTACAGGGGATCTGATGATCGAAACCCCGAACCGTTCGAAACGACCTGCTTGCTCTGGCATGGAGACCTCCGAGCCACTTACCGCCCACGTACGACGAAAAACCAGACCCTGTGTCCAGCTTAGAAGGCCCTCCGGCCCTTGGCCTCGCGGGTGGTGGAGCGGTTTTGGCCGGTGTCCTGTCTGGTCTGGGTCCGAGCATGATCGGGGGGCCGTAAGCTGTTGCGACTCGGTCAGGGGCTTCTGGGCCTGACCGCAATTTGGCCGAGTGGCCCCCCGTTCTTGCTCAGTGCGGGTACCGGTCCTGGCAGGTGGGTAAAACCGTGGAGCCGCCCGCCCCCGGCCACGGCGGGGTCTGAACATCCACTCGGCACAAGGCGCCAGCAGCTGGCGCGGCCGGCGCCGCCGAAGCGGGGCGAAGACAGGAGCGACGGCGAGCGGCGGGCCAGCGCCGCGAGCGCAGCGAGCCTTGATTAAGTAGCGAAACTCGTAACACCCCTCCCACCTCCACTCCTCCTCTCTGCCCTTCCCAACTCACTGCTCTTACATCAAGGCGAATCGACCGATCACGGCCGTCACGTCGTCATGGCGCTTGCCCCGGAAGTCCCGGCCCCAACGGCAAGCCCGTCAGGGTCAAGACCGACCGCCACGGCACCGGCATGCGCTACCGCGCCCGGTACATCGGCCCCGACGGCACCGAGAAGTCCAAGAGCTTCCCCGACCGCCAGAAGCGGCAGGCCGATCAGTGGCTCGCGCAGCTCGAAGCCGACATGGCACGCGGCCAGTACATCGACCCCAACGCCGGACGGATCACCGTGAGGCAGCACGCCGAAAAGTGGCTGGCCTCGCTGACCATGGACCCGCAGTCGTACGTCAGTACCGAGCAGCGCATCCGGCTTCACGTGGTGCCGCACCTCGGCACCCGGCCGCTCAGTGCGCTTCGGCCATCCGACATCCGCGAGTGGCTGGTGAAGCTGGCCGCTGGCGGGCTCGCTCCGGCTTCGCAGCGGGTGATCTTCGCTAACCTGAGCACGATGCTCACCGCTGCGGTCGAGGACCGGCTCATCCCGAGCAACCCGTGTCGCTCAACTTCCGTGCGTCCGCCGAAGCTTGCTCCTCGGCGCCTCGTGCCCTGGTCCCGTGAGTGGGTCCTCGGTGTACGGGCTGCCGTCCCGGCCAGGCTCAGGCCCATGGTGGACCTGGGGGCAGGTTGCGGCCTGCGTCAGGGGGAGATCTTCGGCTTGGCGGCGGACGATATCGACTTCACCAAGGGCGTCGTGAACGTCGTCCGACAGGTCCGACTGATCAGGAACCGCCCGGTCTTCTCCTTGCCGAAGGGCGGGAAGACCCGGTCCGTCCCGCTCCCCGACTCGGTGGCAGCATCTCTCCGGGCCCACCTCGCGGTGCACCCGCCGGTCACCATCTCCCTGCCCTGGCGGAGCGTGGACGGTCGGCCCGTCTCGGCGGACCTGCTCTTCGTGGACGCCAACAAGCGCAACCTGAACCGCAATCGCTTCAACGTCGAGATCTGGCGCCCGGCTCTCAAATCCGCCGGCATCCCGGCTGGCCGCGAGAACGGAATGCATGCGCTGCGGCACTTCTACGCCTCGGTCCTGCTGCGCTTCGGGGAGAGCATCAAGGCCCTGAGCGTGTACCTGGGGCACCGCGATCCCGGGTTCACCCTGCGCTCGTACACCCACCTGATGCCCGACGCCGAGAACCGCCCGAAGGCCGCGATCGACCAGGCCCTCGGCGGCCCCGACCCGGCTGACGGCCCAGCGACGGCCCCGGGGCCCAATGCTGACGATAAGTCAGCTGATCAGAGGCCCGATGAGCTGAGTTGAACAAGTTCTGACCCGCTGAGACGCACCGGAGCGTCACCCCCCTGGGGATGACGCTCCGGTGCCTGCGCGAGCAGGTCAGCGGGCCGTGTAGGCCGTCAGGTCGGTGACGGTGCCGAAGCCGGCACCGTAGGCGCTGATGCCTCGGCCGTAGGCGCCCAGGAGGACTCCGGGAGCCTCGCCGGCCAGGACCCAGCCGTATTCGGACTCGCGGTAGCGGAAGGGCTGCGGGAGGCCGTTGACGGGGAGGGTGAGGGTGGACCAGCCGGGGCCGTCGAGGTCGTCGGCGAGGTCCCAGGCGAGGGCGGTCTGCTGGTCGAGCCAGTCCTGCCGCAGGGCCCGGTCGAGCTGGCCCGGCCAGGTCGCGGCGAGCAGGCCGGAGCCGGCCAGCCAGGCGGCGGAGGAGGCCGAGGTCGCCTCCAGGGTGCCGGTGTTGTCGGCGCTGCGCCGGACGTCGCGGCGGCCCATCGTGACCACCACCGCGAACCGGCGGACGTCCCGGGCCTCGTAGCTCTTGGCCGGCTCCTCGCCGTGGCCGAGCGTGCCGTAGTCGACGCCGGTGCGCTGCCCGCCCCGGGCGGTGCCCGCACCGGCCTGCATCAGCCAGCGGCGGCCCGTCCAGCCGTCGTCCAGGCCGTACCAGGGGAAGTCCGCGGCCAGGTAGGGCGCCATCGGATCGGCCGGCGGACCGGCCTGGGCGCCGACCACCGCCGCGCCCTGCTCCCCCGCCGTGGCCGTGCTGCTCGCACTGCTCCTCGCGTCCATCCCCGGGCCTCCTCGACACCTGTTCCCTGCGCAGCGGGCTCCATGGTGGCGCACGCCGACGCTCCCGCCCGGGAGATCGCGGCCGGAACAGCCGTGACCTGGCCCACACCGGGAGACGTAAGCACAATAGCGGCGCGCACCGGAAAGCCCGGCGCAGCCGTACGCGAGGGCTCTCAGGTGGCGTCGAGGTCGAACGGCGGGCGCTCGCCCTTCACCAGCGGGTCGCCCGTCGCCGGGGCCGGGGAGGGGCTCTTGGTGAGGTCGGCGGGCGCGGCCTTCGGCGGCTCGTCGTTGAGGACGGACTTGAAGTCCAGCCCGTCGCGGATCTCCTTGAACCCGAGCGGGTCCTCGTTGCCGCCGAGCAGCTGCTTGCGGACGAAGGTCTTCGGGTGCAGGTCCTCGAAGTCGAAGTCCTTGAACTCCGGGCCGAGCTCGGAGCGGATGTCCTCCTTGGCGCTGTCCGCGAAGGACCGGATCTTCCGGATGAAGCCCATCGTGTCCTGGATCAGCTTGGGCAGCTTGTCCGGCCCGAAGATGACGACGGCCATGATGACGAGCGTCACGACCTCGAGTGGGCCTATGTCGGAGAACACGTAAGCTCCCAGCTCCTGATGGACGAACCCGATGAGCTCGAAGGTCAGCGGTCTCTACAGCGTAATGGCCACCGGCCGGACTTTGGCCCCCGAGTTGATGAAGCCGGGGCAAAGTTCAACCGGTGGCCGATCCCAGGTCACCGTGGGCCGGGCTCAGCGCAGCAGGTGCTGCGGGATGACGTGGTCGGCGTCGGCCTGGCCGCCGTACGGCGCCTGCGGGACGGCGCCCGCGCCGTGCGACGCCCGTACGGGGTAGACCGGGAAGTCGACCGAGAGTTCACCCGTGATGGGGACGACGGGTGCGCCGCCGCCGACCCGGGCCGGGTTCACCGCCGAACCGTGCTGCTGGTCGTCGCCCGCCAGCAGGCCGGAGACGCCGCCGACCCCGCCGAGCGTGACGGCCGCGACCGAGAAGGCCCCGGCGGCGGCGAAGACGAACCGCCGGGCGCGCGGCGCGGCCGGACGGGCCACCGCGGCGGGCATCAGCGAGCCCAGCCCGCCGGGCCCACGCCGCTCGGAGCGGGCCGGGGCGGGCCTGGGCGCCGCCTGGCGCTGGGCGTGCTGATCGGCCTGGCCGCGCTGCTCCGCCTGGCCGTAGCCGGGCTGCTGCGGCCTGCGGCCGGCCCGGGGGTCGACGCCGGGCAGCGGCGACTGCGCGCCGAGCGCGCCCGCGCCGAAGGAGGCGCCGGCGCCACGGCCGAACGACCCGCCGGTCAGTCGGCTGCCGCCTATCGTGCCCGCCGCGCCGAGCGCGGCGGTGGCCGAGCCACCGGAACCGGAGCTGCCCGAACCTGATCCGCCGGGCCCGGAGCCGCCCGGCTCGTCGTCCGGCAGGGCCGCGACGGCCATCAGGCGGGACATCAGCGTCGCGGACGGGCCGGGGGTGCCGGTGTGCGTCAGCAGGTGCTTGACGGCCCGGCCCTCGTCCGCCTCGGAGAGGCACTCGGGGCAGGTCGCCAGGTGGGACTGGACACGCTCGCGCGAGTCGTGGCCGAGCTCACCGTCGACGAAGGCCGAGAGCCGCTCGCCCAGGTGGTGCTCGTCGGGCAGCGGATCGGCGGGCTGCACCGGCAGCCCGCGCATGGCGGCGGCCTGGTCCACGGCCTCGCCACGGCGCCCGAGCTGCGCCCAGCCCGAGCCGCGCCGGGAGCGCCCGGAGGGTTCGAGGCCCGTCGGGCCGGACGGGTTGGCGCTGGTCACGAGCGCCCCCGTTCACCACCGCCGGAGGGGCCCGCCTCGGCGCCGACGGCGACCGGCTCGGCCGTGCCACCGCGGCGGACACGGCCGGGAGCGGCACCGGGTGCGCGGTGCTTGAGAGCGGCCCGCAGGTGCGAGCGGCCACGGTGGATGCGGCTGCGCACGGTGCCGAGCTTCACCCCGAGCGTCGCGGCGATCTCCTCGTACGAGAGGCCCTCGATGTCGCAGAGCACCACCGCGGCCCGGAACTCGGGCGCGAGGGTGTCCAGCGCCTGCTGGACGTCGGCGTCGAAGTGGGTGTCACTGAAGTGCTGCGCCGGGCTCGGCTCGCGGCTCGGCAGCCGCTCGGCCGCGTCGTCGCCGAGGGCGTCGAAGCGGATCCGCTGGCGTCGGCGGACCATGTCGAGGAAGAGATTGGTGGTGATCCGGTGCAGCCAGCCCTCGAAGGTGCCCGGCGTGTACGTGGAGAGCGAGCGGAACACCCGGACGAAGACCTCCTGGGTCAAGTCCTCGGCGTCGTGCTGATTGCCCGTCAGGCGGTAGGCCAGCCGGTAGACCCGGGCACTGTGCGCCTCGACGATCTCCTCCCAGCTGGGAGGCGTCCACGTCTGCGCGTCGGGGCCCTCGGCGAAGGCGACATGCGGGGCGGGAGCGACAATCACCGCGTCGTCGGCTGCGGTCGACTTGTCCAGGGGGGTTTGCGCGGACTTGTTCATCACGGGCTTCGGCGTACGGACCGACGCAAGGCCGCGGAGAGGCCGCAGCACAGGGGCGTCGCCCTCAGCCACACCTCCTCGGTCGGCTCTTCTGCCCAGCAGGGCCACCACCATATCCACCTCACCCGTCGGATCTGGATAAAAGCGCTCGACCGCCGCCCACCGCCCGGCCCCGGGGGGTCTCCGGCGATCGTGCGTGGGCCGATCACCCCTTTCCTTCAGGACCAACGGCCGGTCATCGAACGCGGTTCCCGCCCGGCCAGTAATCTGTGCCAGGAAATATCGACATCCGGCACCCCGAGGCCGGCCGACCGCCCGTCAGAGCTCCAGGAGAGGCAGCCATCACCGAGTACGGGTCCGCGCATGCGGCGCTCGCCGACACCTACGTCGGTGAGGACGCGGTGCTGACCTACGCCCGAGCCCTCTCCGCACGGACCGGCATCCGGGCGATCGGGCCGAGCGGCGGTGCCTGCCTCCGGCTGCTCGCCGCCGCACTGGACGCCAAGGCCGTCGCCGAGATCGGCACCGGCACCGGCGTCTCCGGCGTCTACCTGCTGCGCGGCATGCGGCCGGACGGCGTACTCACCACCGTCGACGCCGAGCCGGTGCGCCAGCAGTTCGCCCGCGAGGCGTACCACGCGGCCGGTTTCGCCCCGAACCGCTCACGCTTCATCCCCGGGCGGGCCCTGGACGTGCTGCCGCGGCTCGCCGACGGCCAGTACGACCTCGTCTTCTGCGACGGTGACCCGGCCGAATCGGCGGCGTACCTTGCAGAATCGTTGCGGCTGCTGCGCCCCGGCGGGATGGTCTGCTTCGAGGGCGTCTTCCAGGAGGGCCGCCTCGCCGCGCCCGACCACCGCGACCCGCAGACCCACGCCGTCCGCGAGCTGGTCCGCGAGGTGCGGGAGAGCGAGCTGCTGCTGCCGGCCCTGCTGCCGGTCAGCGACGGGCTGCTCTGCGCAGTCAAGCGCCACTGAGCCACTGAGCCGTGCTCCTGGCCCGTGCTCGTGGCCCGTGCTCCCGGCCCCGGAAAAGCACGGAGCCCGGTCCGGTGGGTACCGGACCGGGCTCCGCACGCATCTCCAGGAGATGAGAGAGCACCCGCTGCGTCAGCCGCAGGCCTTCTTCAGGGCCTCACCCAAGGCGTCCGCCTCATCGGGCGTGAGCTCCACAACGAGGCGCCCGCCGCCTTCGAGCGGAACGCGCATGATGATGCCCCGCCCCTCTTTGGTGACCTCGAGCGGGCCGTCACCCGTCCGCGGCTTCATGGCCGCCATGCTCGTTCCCCTTCCTGCAACTGCAAAGCTACGTACCGGCAAGTCCGTCCACCGCCGGTATCGAACGCATTGATCGGAAGCCATTATCCCGCATGCGGCGGCCCGATGACCAACGTCACGCTCCCGGCCGCCTCCACAGGCCCCCTCTCCAGCAGCCTCCTACCCACCGGAAGCCCCGCCCGCACCGGATTTGAGCCGCCGCGTGAAGGTGCCGCAGCTCACACTCCCCACCGCCCGCCGGGCTCGGGCATGCTGAGGCGTCCCTGCCCACGAACCCCCTGGGAGCCCTCGCCGATGTCCGACTCCGTGCTGTACGAACTCGACGGCGGCCTGGCCGTCATCACCATCAACCGGCCCGACGCGATGAACGCCCTGGACGTCCCGACGAAGGTCGCCCTGCGGGACGCCGTCGTCGCCGCCGCCGGGGACAGCGCGGTGCGGGCCGTGCTGCTCACCGCGAGCGGCTCCAAGGCCTTCTGCGTGGGCCAGGACCTCAAGGAGCACCTCGGCCAGCTGGAGCGCGCCGCGAAGACCGGGGAGGGGGCTCTGCGGACCGTGGCGGAGCACTACAACCCGTTGGTCCGGGCGCTCGCCGGGATGCGCAAGCCGACGGTGGCCGCCGTCGGCGGTGTGGCGGCGGGCGCGGGCGCCTCGCTGGCCTTCGCCTGCGACTTCCGGATCGTCGCCGACACGGCCGGTTTCAACACCGCCTTCGCCGGGATCGCACTCACTTCGGACTCGGGCGCGTCGTGGACGCTGCCCCGGCTCGTCGGGCACGCCAGGGCGACCGAGCTGCTGATGCTGCCGCGCACCGTCAAGGCCCCCGAGGCACTCGCCCTCGGCCTGGCCACCCAGGTCGTCCCGGCCGCCGAACTCGCCGACACCGCCCGCGAGTTCGCCCGCCGCCTGGCCGACGGTCCGACGGTCGCGTACGGCGCGATCAAGGAGTCGCTGGCGTACGGCGCCTCGCACTCGCTGAGCGAGCTGCTCGACAAGGAGGACGAGCTGCAGACGCTGGCCGGCGACAGCGAGGACCACCGGATCGCGGTGCAGGCGTTCATCGCCAAGGAGCAGCCGAAGTACCTCGGCCGCTAAGGCCTCGCCAGGACCTCGGCCATGCAGGGCCAAGGGGCGCGGGGAACTGCGCGAGGGCGGAAGGCGCAGGTCCGTCACTCCCGATTTCGCGCAGTTCCCCGCGCCCCCGGGAGGTGCAAGTGCGGCGATGCTTCGAAACGACAGCGCCGTCCCTTCCGCCTTCGCGCAGTTCCCCGCGCCCTGGGTTCACCGGTTGCGTGCGCCCTGGGGCCGCTCTGCGGCGGCTACCGGGCGTGGCAGTCGGCCAGGTGGTCGTCGACCAGGCCGCAGGCCTGCATCAGGGCGTAGGCGGTGGTGGGGCCGACGAAGCGGAAGCCGTGCTTCTTCAGCTCCTTCGCCAGCGCCGTCGACTCGGGCGTGACGGCCGGTACGTCCGCCAGGGTGCGGGGGGCCGGGCGGTCCGGGTCGGCGGCGAAGCGCCAGATCAGCTCGTCCAGGCCGCCGTCCTGGAGCTCCAGGGCGGCGCGGGCGTTGGCGATGGTGGCCGCGATCTTGGCCCGGTTGCGGATGATCCCGGTGTCCTGGAGCAGCCGCTCGGCGTCCTCGGGGCCGTACGCGGCGACCTTGGCGGGGTCGAAGCCGGCGAAGGCCGCCCGGAAGCCCTCCCGCCTGCGCAGGATGGTGATCCAGGAGAGGCCGGACTGGAAGGCCTCCAGCGAGATCCGTTCGAACAGGGCCCGGTCGCCGTGGACGGGCCGGCCCCACTCGGTGTCGTGGTACTCGCGGTAGTCGTCGGCCGAGTCGCCCCAGGGGCACCGCAGCAGGCCGTCGGCGCCCCGGACGGCGCCGGACGGGGTGCTCACCGGTGGTCCGGGCCGGAGGGCGCGGTGTGCTTCTCGACGCTGACGACCTTGGCGAAGTCCTCCAGGCCGGGCAGCGGCTCGGTGCCGCCCTGCGCGGTGGCCTCGACGGCGCCGCGGACGGCTCCGCCGGCCTCCAGCTCGGCGATCCGCTCGTCCCGGAGGGCGATCTCGGCGCCGAGGCGGTCGAGCACGTCGTCGACCTCGTCCATCCGGTAGCCGCGCAGGGCCATCGGCAGGCGGATGCCGTCGACGTCGGCCTTGGCGAGCGGGCGGTCCTGCGGGAGCCGGGCGGCGATCCGGTCGTGCTCCGCCTCCGGCAGCGAGCCGCCTCCGCCGAGGGCCACCAGCGCGGTGCCGCCGACCACCACCACCATCGCCGCCACGATCACCCAGAACACGTGCAGTCCTCCCGATAGCTCCCGGTCCCGCCCGGTCGGCCCGGTCCTCGGGCCCCGGCCCGGATGATGCGAGCATGGAGCCTGCATAAGGCCGGGGCCCATCATTGCACCCGGTGGAGCTGTGGAGGAGAGACCGGTGGCACTGCGCCTGGGCCCGCTGGAGTTCGGCGACGACGAGCTGGTGATCATGGCCATCGTCAACCGCACGCCCGACTCGTTCTTCGACCGGGGCGCGACCTTCGCCGACGAACCCGCCTTCGCCGCGGCCGACCGCGCCGTCGCGGAGGGTGCGGCCATCCTGGACATCGGCGGCGTCAAGGCCGGGCCCGGCGAGGAGGTCACCGTCGAGGAGGAGCTGCGCCGGACGGTGCCGTTCGTCGCCGAGCTGCGCAAGCGGCACCCCGAGGTGGTGATCAGCGTCGACACCTGGCGGCACGAGGTCGGCGAGGCGGTCTGCGAGGTCGGGGCCGACCTGCTCAACGACGCGTGGGGCGGGGTCGACCCGCGGCTGGCCGAGGTCGCCGCCCGGTACGACGCCGGGCTGGTCTGCACCCACGCGGGCGGCGTGCAGCCCCGGACCAGGCCGCACCGGGTCGGGTACCCGGACGTGATGGCGGACATCCTGGACGTGACCGTCGGGCTGGCCGAGCGGGCCGCCGCACTGGGCGTCCGGCGGGACGCGCTGATCATCGACCCGGGGCACGACTTCGGCAAGAACACCCGGCACTCACTGGAGGCCACCCGCCGCCTGCCGGAGATGACCGCGACGGGCTTCCCGGTGCTGGTCTCGCTCTCCAACAAGGACTTCGTCGGGGAGACCCTCGACAAGCCGGTGGACGAGCGGCTGCTCGGCACGCTGGCCACCACGGCCGTCTCGGCCTGGCTGGGCGCCCAGGTCTACCGGGTGCACCAGGTCGCCGAGACCCGGCAAGTGCTCGACATGGTCGCCTCGATCCGCGGCACCCGGCCGCCGGCCGTCGCCCGTCGCGGGCTGGCGTAACGGCTGGGCGCCGCGCGCCCGGAGGGATCGGACCGACCGGTCTCAGATGTCGCCGTTGGGGCGGCGGCTCCGCTCCAGGACGGCGAGCACCTCGTCGATGTCGTCGGTGACGTGGAAGAGCTCCAGGTCGGCCGGGGAGGCCTTGCCCTCGGCGACCAGGGTGTTCTTCAGCCACTCGACCAGGCCGCCCCAGTAGGCCGTGCCGAAGAGGATCACCGGGAAGCGGGTGACCTTCTTGGTCTGGACGAGGGTGAGCGCCTCGAAGAGCTCGTCCAGGGTGCCGAGGCCGCCCGGCAGCACCACGAAGCCCTGCGAGTACTTCACGAACATCGTCTTCCGCACGAAGAAGTAGCGGAAGTTCAGCCCGAGGTCGACGAACTCGTTGAGGCCCTGCTCGAAGGGCAGCTCGATGCCGAGGCCGACGGAGAGGCCGCCGGCGTCCGAGGCGCCCCGGTTGGCGGCCTCCATCGCGCCGGGGCCGCCCCCGGTGATCACCGCGTACCCGGCCTCGGCGAGGGCCCGGCCGATGGCCACCCCGGCCGCGTAGTCGGTGGAGTCGACCGGCGTCCGGGCCGAGCCGAAGACGCTGATCGCGGTGGGCAGTTCGGCCAGCGCGCCGAAGCCTTCGACGAACTCGGAGGTGATCCGCCAGACCCGCCACGGGTCGGTGTGCAGCCAGTCGGTCGGGCCGGTGGTGTCCAGCAGCCGCTGGTCCGTGGTGCTGGTGCCGACCTGGTCGCGCCGGAGCAGCACCGGGCCCTTCTGCTTCTCCGGCCAGGCCTTCTTCCGCTCCGGCTCGACCCCGTACGGGTTCTGGGCAGGGTCGTCGTGCTTCTCGTCTCCAGTGCCTGTCATGACGGAACCGTACTCCTGGGACGGGCCGAATTCAGGCAATAAGCGGGCGAACGAGAAGTGACGGTCAGGAGCTGGTGAGCCAGGCGCGCAGGCGGTCCTCGACCTCGGCGATGGCCGAGAGCGAGCAGTGCTCCTCGCGCTTGTGGGCCAGGTTCGGGTCGCCGGGGCCGTAGTTGACGGCCGGTACGCCGAGGGCGCTGAAACGGGCGACGTCCGTCCAACCGAACTTCGCGCGGGCCTGGCCGCCGGTCGCGGCCAGGAAGGCCTGGGCGGCGGGCCCGCCGAGGCCCGGCAGGGCGCCGGGGGCGGAGTCGGTGACATCGATCTTGTAGCCGTCGAAGACCTCGCGGATGTGCGCCTCGGCGTCGGCCTCCGTACGGTCCGGGGCGAAGCGGAAGTTGACGGTGACGACGCACTCGTCGGGGATGACGTTGCCCGCGACGCCGCCGTCGATCCGGACGGCGTTGAGGCCCTCCCGGTACTCCAGGCCGTCGATCTCGACCCGGCGCGGCTCGTACGCGGCGAGCCGCCCGAGCACCTCGGCGGCGTGGTGGATGGCGTTGTCGCCGAGCCAGCTGCGGGCGGCGTGCGCGCGGGTGCCGGTGAGGGTGATCTGCGCCCGCATGGTGCCCTGGCAGCCGCCCTCGACCATCGCGCCGCTGGGCTCCATCAGGACGGCGAAGTCGGCGGTCAGCCAGTCGGGGTGGTGCTTGGCGAGGTGGCCCAGCCCGTTGCGGGCGGCCTCGATCTCCTCGCAGTCGTAGAAGACGTACGTCAGGTCGTGGTTGGCGTCGGTCAGGGTCGCGGCGAGGCGCAGCTGCACCGCCACGCCGGACTTCATGTCCGAGGTGCCGCAGCCGTAGAGCAGGTCGCCCTCGACGTGGCTGGGCACGTTGTCGGCGATCGGCACGGTGTCCAGGTGGCCGGCGATCAGCACCCGCTCGGCGCGGCCGAAGTTCGTCCGGGCGACGACGTTGTTGCCGTACCGGTCGACGGTGAGGTGCGGGTAGGCGCGCAGCGCGGTCTCGACGGCGTCGGCGAGCGCCTGCTCGTCGCCGCTGACGGAGGGGAAGTCGACCAGGCGGGCGGTCAGCGCGCCGCCGTCGAGGGTCAGGTCCAGGGGCGTGTCGAGGCTGCTCATGGTCGCCCAGCCTATCGGTGCACCCTCGCGTCACCCGCCCGGGTCAGTGCGGGCCGACGTGTCGGAGCGCACCCGCAACCGCGCTCCCCGTACAACCGTCCGAGTAGGTAGGGTGCGGGCGACAGGCGGGCGAGGTCCGGGACAGAACTGCAGGCGAGAGGGAGTGGCGGTGGCCGACAAGGCGGAGGATGGCGGGGCCGGGCGTCGGCGTCGGCCGCTGCGCGCGGTGCTGGTCGGTGTGGTCGTCGTCGCGGTCGCCATGGGCGCCGGGGTGTACTACCTGAAGCGGGGCGACTTCGTCACGCCGCCGGAGGGCTGCAAGATCAACGCTGCGGCCGGCCAGGGCTCGCTGGATCTGGCCCAGGCCTCGAACGCCGCCACCATCACGGCTGTCACCCTCGCCCGCGGCCTGCCCGAGCGGGCGGCGACGATCGCGCTCGCGACCTCGATGCAGGAGTCCAAGCTGCGCAATCTGGACGGCGGCGACCGCGACTCGGTCGGGCTCTTCCAGCAGCGGCCCTCGCAGGGCTGGGGCACCGTCGAGCAGATCAAGGACCCGGTCTACGCCACCAACAAGTTCCTCGACAGCCTGGTGAAGGTGCCCGGCTACGCCCGGCTGCCGCTGACCGACGCGGCCCAGCAGGTGCAGAAGAGCGGCTACCCGCAGGCGTACGCCAAGCACGAGACCAACGCGACCCTGCTGGCCTCCGTCTTCAGCGGCCGGGAGCCGGCCGCGCTCAACTGCGTGGTGCACGCCTTCTACGCCCCGCCGGACGCCTCCGGCAGCGCGGCGCCCGGTGACGCGGCGGCCCCAGCGGCGACCCCGGCCGCGACCCCGGCTGCGGCCGTCGCCGCGCACCAGCCGCAGGACGTCTCCGACCGGGTGCGGCGCGAGTTCGGCAAGGCGGTCTCGGCGGCGCCCGCCGCGAAGGCCGACAAGGACCCGCGCGCGGTGCTGGCCGTCACCCCACAGCCGGCCACCGGCTCGGACGGCGGCCCGGACGCGCAGCGGCAGGGCGGCTGGGCGGTCGCGCAGTGGGCCGTGGCGCACGCCCAGGAGCTGGGCATCGGCGCGGTGGCGTACGACGGCAAGGTCTGGCGCTTCGAGAAGCCCCGCGACGGCTGGCAGGCGCAGGCCGGCGGTGCCTCCGCCCAGCAGGTGCTGGTCACGCTCGGCGCACCGGCCTCCAAGAGCTGAGCCGGCGAAGGGCCGAACCGGCGGAGAGCTGAACCTGTTCGGGGCGGATCGGCCGTTGACGGACTGGTGATCGAGTTACCGCCCGACGGGTGATTCCTGTCAATCCAGGTGGACGGCGGGAGACTCCGGGGCGCGCGCTCCACCCGGCTGTCCGTACCCCTCCCACTCCCCTTGCACGCCAAGGGGAGTGACGTTTCCTCAGCCTTCGGCCGAGCGAGGGAAATGTCCGTGATGCCGGAAAAAGGATCGTCAGATCTTTAGTTGTGCTTTACCTTTTCCGGCCGAAACCTTCTGGCTCCTCCAGCGGTAAACACGTCGTCCGCCAGTGCGGACGACCCCCGTGCCCGACCAGACGGGGCAACCTCACCTCTTAGGAGCACCATGTCCCTCCCCCTCTCGCGCCGGATCGCCCAGGCCGCGCTGCTCGTCGCGGCCGGAGCGACCCCCCTGGTCGCGGCCGGGTCCGCCTCCGCCCTCGACCTGGTGCCGAAGGGCGATCTCACGTCCGGCATCACCCAGGCCGACGCGCCGGACCCGTCCGCCACGGTGCAGGGAGCGACCCACGAGCTGGGGCAGTCTGCGGGCACCACCGGTGCGGCCACCGTCGCGGCAGGCGTACCGGCCACCGCCGACGCCACCGGTCACACCGTGGCCGCCGCCCTGCCCAGTGCCGACAAGGCCCTCGGCAACATCACCGCCCCCGCCGCCAAGACCGCCGCGACCACCGGCACCCTGGCCAACATCGCGACCACCGTCGCGCCCAAGCTCCTCGACCGGGCCGGCCCGGCCCTCACCGGCAAGCTCAACCCCGTCGCCGGCCCGCAGCGGTCCGCCACCGCGACCAACCCGCTCGGCAGCCTGACCCACGGCCTGCCCACCGCCGGTCTGACCCAGGGCCTCCCCACCGGCCCGCTCACCAGCGGCCTGCCCACCTCGGGCCTGCCCACCTCCGGCCTGCCCACCTCCGGCCTCACCAAGGCCCTGCCGCTGGACTCCCTGACGGGCGGCCAGGACGGCCACCGCCTCGGCGGCGGCTCGCTCCCGCTCGGCTCCAACCCGACCGACGCCATCACCCACCTGCTCGGCGGCGCGCTCCCCGTCCCGGGCCTGGGCGGCTGACAGCAACCGGAACAGGGGCGCGGGGAAGTTCCCCGCGCCCCTGGGGGCTTCACCACCGGATGCGTCAGGCCCGGAGGCGCTCCACCGCGGCCTGGACGCGCTCGTCGGTCGCCGTGAAGGCGACCCGCACGAACTGCGCGCCCGCAGGCCCGTAGAAGTCGCCCGGGGCGACCAGGACGCCCAGCCCGGCCAGCTCGGCCACGGTGTCCCAGCAGGGACGGTCCTGGGTGGCCCACAGATAGAGGCTGGCCTCCGAGTGCTCGATCCGGAAGCCGTACGCCTCCAGCGCACCCCGCAGGGCGGCCCGCCGCGCCGCGTAGCGCTCCCGCTGCTCGGCCACGTGCGCGTCGTCCCCGAGCGCCGCGATCGTCGCGGCCTGCACCGGCGCCGGCACGATCATCCCGCCGTGCTTGCGGATCTCCAGCAGCTCGCGGACGACGACCGCGTCGCCCGCGACGAAGGAGGCCCGGTAGCCCGCCAGGTTGGAGCGCTTGGAGAGCGAGTGCACCACGAGCAGGCCCTCGTGGTCGCCGCCGCAGACCTCGGGGTGCAGCACCGAGACCGGCTCGGCCTCCCACCCGAGTTCGAGGTAGCACTCGTCGCTGACCAGCAGCACCCGGTGCTCCCGCGCCCACTCGACGGCCCGCCGCAGCTCGGCGGGCGCCAGCACCCGGCCGGTCGGGTTGGAGGGCGAGTTCAGCCAGAGCAGCCGGACCCGCGCCGGGTCCAGCTCCGAGACGTCGTCGTACTCGACCGGCTCGGCGCCGCACAGCCGCGCCCCGACCTCGTACGTGGGGTAGGCCAGCCGCGGGTACGCGACCTGGTCGCCCGCCCCGAGGCCGAGGTGGGTCGGCAGCCAGGCGACGAGTTCCTTGGAGCCGATGGTCGGCAGGATCGCCTCGACACCGATCGACGCACCGAGCCGGCGGTGCATCCAGTCGGCGATCGCCCGGCGGAGTTCGACCGGGCCCCAGACCGTCGGGTAGCCGGGGGTGTCCGTCGAGGCGGCCAGCGCCTTCTGGATCACCTCCGGGACGGGGTCCACCGGGGTGCCGACGGAGAAGTCGCAGAGCCCGCCCGGGTGCGCCAGGGCGGTGGCCTTGTACGGCTCCAGCTTGTCCCACGGGAAGACCGGCAGAAGGTCCGACACCTTAGAACTCAAAAACGGGCGCCGCGCCGCCCCCGGGTGGCCCGGGAGCGGCGCGTGCGGAGCGTTGTTGGTGCTCACAGCTCAGCTGCCACCGATCAGTGTTCGGCGTTCTGCGGCTCGAGGGCCGCGATGAACGGGTGGTCCTTGTCGATCATGCCGAGCTTGGAGGCCCCACCGGGCGAACCGAGGTCGTCGAAGAACTCGACGTTCGCCTTGTAGTAGTCCTTCCACTCCTCAGGAGTGTCGTCCTCGTAGAAAATCGCCTCGACCGGGCAGACCGGCTCGCATGCACCACAGTCGACACACTCATCCGGGTGGATGTAGAGAGAGCGCGCCCCCTCGTAGATGCAGTCGACCGGGCACTCTTCGATGCACGCCTTGTCCTTGACGTCGACACAAGGCTGCGCGATGACGTAGGTCACGCTGTCGTTCCTCCTCGGAAGGGCTGTGGTGCCCAAACTGTTTGCTTGCGTGCGCGGGTGCGCGCGGCGTCGTCGATGCCCGCCCCTAGTATCGCGGGTCAGAGACCGCAATTGCACAGGAGGTGCCCCAGATGATCGGCGAAGCCCCCGGAGGCGGCCGCGCAGAGGTCCGGATAGACCGCTCTGACGTGGGACGACGGGTGTCCGTACGACGCGTTTCGGAGGTCGTTCAGGGGCGTCCGGTGTTCCGCGATGTGGTCGGCGTGCTCGCATCCTGGGACGGCCAGGTCGTGACGGTGATCCCCCGTGATCGCGAGCCGGTCTCCTTCCCCGAGCAGCTGATGATCGCCGCAAAGACCGTACCTCTCTTCCCGGGCCGTCGGGCCGCCCTTCCGGAAGCCGATCCGACGGCCCTTCAGCGACTCGCCACCCGCAGCTGGCCGGCCGTCGAACGGGAGCAGCTCGGCGAGTGGACGCTGCGGGCCGCCGCCGGTTTCACCAGCCGGGCCAACTCCTGCCAGGCGCTCGGTGATCCCGGCCTGCCGCTGCCCGAGGCGCTGGCCGCCGTCGAGCGCTGGTACGCCGCGCGCGGCCTGCCAGGCGTCATCGAGATCACCACTCCCGGCTCCCCCGCGATCGACGGCCTCGGCGCCCCGTTCACCCCCGCGCTGGTGCAGACCGCCCCGCTCGCGCCGCTGGTCCGGGCCGGCGGCGGGTACGAACGCGTACGGCTGGCGCGGACCGCCGGCCCGGACTGGATGTCCCGCTACCACCGGGTCGGCGGCGGCCCGGCCGCCGAGGCGGCGGCCCGTCAGGTGCTGCACGGCGGCCCGTCGGTCTGGTTCGCCACCGCCCCGGACCCGGCGGGCGGCGCCCCGCTGGCGATCGGGCGCTGCGTGGTGGACGGGCCGTGGGCGCACTTCAGCGCCTTGGAGACCGCCCCCGAGGCCCGCCGCACCGGCCTGGCCACCGCCCTGACGGCCGTGCTCGCCTCCCGCGCCGCCGAGGAGGGCGCCACCGGCGCGTACCTCCAGGTCGAGGCGGACAACGCCGGAGCCGTCGCCCTGTATGACAGGCTCGGCTTCACGACCAGTCACACTTACCACTACGCCCGCCTTCCCCAGCGGTAGCGGCAGCACCGACCCACCGGACACTGACTGAAAACTGAAGGCTGCTGTGACCGAGCAGAGCAGAGCACGTTTCCGTACCGAGGCGAGGGCCGAGCACCCGGACGCGGTGCTGCTCTGCCTGCTCGCCGCCGCCGAGCACACCCTCGCGCCGCCGAACCCGGCCGACGTGCTGGCGGAGGAGCCGCCCACCCTGGAGGCCCTGCTGGCGGCCTGCCAGGCGGCGATCGACCGGCACGCCGCGGCGGTCAGGCTGGTCGTCGCCGAGCGGGCGCCCGCCACGCCCGAGGAGACGGCCGCCCTGCTGGCCGCCGTGCTGGGCGGGCGGGAGCGCTTCCACGGCCGCCCGGCGGACTACCGGCGGCTGGAGTCCTCACTGCTGCCGGACGTGCTGCGGCGGCGGCGCGGCCTGCCGATCATGCTCTCGCTGGTCTGGACGGCCGTCGCCGCCCGCGCCGGGCTGACCGTCCACGGGGTCGCCCTGCCCGGCCACTTCATCGTCGCGGTCGGCGGTCCGGGCGGCGGCAACGAGTACGTGCTCGCCGACCCGTACCACGGCGGGCGGCTGCTCGACCTGGACGACGCCGCGCAGCTGACGCTCAGCACCGGGCACCACTTCTCGCCCGAACTCCTCACGCCCGCAGCCCCGTTGGACGTCGTACTACGGGTGCTCGGCAACATCCGCAGCTGGGCCACCGAGCGCCCCGAGCACGCCCGCACCCAGCTCTGGGCCACCGAGCTCTCCCTGCTGCTCCCCCGCCACCCCGCCCAGCTCCGCCTCGAGCGCGCCGAACTCCTCGTCCGCACCGGCGACTTCCTCGCCGGTGCGACCGAGATGGACGCCTACGCGGAGATCCTGGACGCCTTCGACCCCGAAGCGGCCGCCCGCGTCCGCCACGAGGCCCGCGCAGCCCGTCACCGGCTCAACTGAGCCGCCCGCCGCAGGCCTTACAGCCAGCCCTTCTCGCGGGCGACACGGACGGCCTCGGCGCGGTTGCGGGCGGAGGTCTTCTGGATGGCCATCGAGAGGTAGTTGCGGACGGTGCCCTCCGAGAGGTGCAGCCGCCGGGCGATCTCCGCGTTCACCGCGCCGTCGGCCGCCGCCGCGAGCACGTCGCGCTCGCGCGTGGTCAGCGGGTTGGCGCCCTCGGCGAGGGCCGCAGCCGCCAGGGTCGGGTCGATCACCCGCTCGCCGCGCAGGACGCGGCGGATCGCCTGCGCGAGCTCCGACGCGGGGGCGTCCTTGACCAGGAAGCCGTCCGCCCCGGCCTCCATCGCCCGCCGCAGGTAGCCGGGCCGCCCGAAGGTGGTGGCGATCACGACCTTCGTGCCGGGGCTGCGGCGGCGCAGCTCGGCCGCCGCGTCGATCCCGGTCATCCCGGGCATCTCGATGTCCAGCACGGCGACGTCCACGCCGTGCGCGATCGCCGCGTCGACGACCTCGTCCCCCCGGGCCACCTGCGCGACCACGTCGATGTCCCCTTCGAGCCCGAGCAACGCCGCGAGCGCCTCCCGCACCATCCCCTGGTCCTCGGCAAGCAGGACCCGCACACTCCGTGGCATCTCGTCAGTCATGCAGCCAGCCTAGGCAACAGGGCAAGCCGAACAGGGGCGCGGGGAACTGCGCGATCAACCGTGCACCACCGTCACTCCCGTTCTTCGGCGTTCCCCGCGCCTCTGGGGGGCCAGCCGGATGTGTCAGGCGGACACCCGCCGCAGCGGCACCAGCGCCCGCAGCCGGAAGCCCCTGCCGCGGGGCCCGGGGCCCGTCTCCAGGCGGCCGTCGACCAGGGCTAGCCGCTCCTCCAGGCCCGACAGCCCGTTGCCCGGCGCGGACTTGCCGGGGCCCCGGCCGTTGTCGGTGACCTCCAGGACGGCGTAGTGGTCGCCCTCGCCCTCCCAGGTCTCGTCGACGGTGACGGTGCAGAGGGTCGCGCCCTCGCCGTGCCGGACGATGTTGGTGACGGCCTCGCGCAGGGCCCAGGCCAGTGCCCCGGCCTCCTCGCCGCCGAGCCCGGGGCGGCCCTCGGCCACCTCCGGGTCGGCCTCCAGGGCGACCTGGGCCGCCGTCAGGGCCGTCCGGGCGGCGGCCAGTTCGACCGGCAGGGTCGGCCTGCGGTAGCCGCCGACGGCCTCCCGGACGTCGATCAGGGACTGCCGGGCGACCTGCTCGATGTCGGCGACCTGGGCGCGGGCGGCGGCGTCCTGGCTCTGGTCCATCAGCCGCCCGGCGAGCTCGCTCTTGAGGGTGATCAGTGAGAGGGAGTGGCCGAGCAGGTCGTGCAGGTCACGGGCGAGGCGCAGCCGCTCCTCGGCGGCCGCCAGGTGGGCCACGGCGGCGCGGGCCTCCCGCAGCTCCTTCATGGTGCCGATGAGCCGTTGCAGGCCGGTCTGGGCGAGGCCGCTGAGGAAGCACGGCAGCAGGATCGCGACCATCGTGTCGGGGTGCGCGTGGACGAGCAGCGAGACGACCAGCGCCGCCACGGTCACACCGGCCACCCCGGGCAGCCCGTACCGGGGCGGCAGCACCGCACCGACGCAGACCGACCCGTACGTGAACAGCGTCAGCCACGGCTCGCCGAGCGCGAAGGGCGTCACCAGCGCGATCGCCAGCAGCAGCCCGACGATCAGGTAGTCCCGCTCCTTGTGGCCCGGCCGGACGGACCGGAGGCCGATCAGCGTGAGGTACCCGCCCAGGAAGACCGCCAGCGCCAGCCAGCCGGCGACCTGCCCGGCGGTGGTGTGGCCACCGCTCGTCAGATCGGTGACGGGGTAGAGCAGGTAGATCATCCAGATGGACATCCACGAGAGCTTGACCACCAACTGGCGGCGGTTCTCGATCGGCTGGCCCGGGGAGACGTAGAGGCGCCCCCGCCGCTGCGCTCCGGTGTCGTCGGGGCGGCTGGTCAGGGGCGTCTCGGGCATGACGGTCATCATGCCTGCTTGGTGTCCCTGCGGTACAGGTAGGCCGCGGCGCCGACGAAGAGCGCCAGGAAGCCGGCCAGCCCGGCGACGACACCGAGGTCCAGCGAGTGGCCCGGCTGCACGAAGCTCGCGAGCTGGTTGTAGAGGTAGACCGGGTTGAAGCGGGCGTACGTCTTGAGCGAGTCGCCGACGGGGAACCAGGTGCCGCCGAAGAGCGCCATCAGCATGTACGTGATCATCACGATCGGCTGCACCGCGTCCGGCTGGGCCGCGTACCCGAGGGCCACCCCGAGCGCCGCGAAGACGAAGCTGCCGAGCCAGAGCGCCAGCCCGAGGCCGAGCCACTGCGCGCCGCCGAGCGAGACGCCCTCGAAGGCGCCGATCACGAAGACGACCAGGATGGCGGGCAGCGTGGTGACGGCGCAGGCGGCGATCTTGGAGAAGGTGTACGCCCGGCCGGGCAGCGCGGTGAGCCGCAGCTGCCGCACCCAGCCGGTCTTGCGCTCCAGCGAGATCCGCTGCGCGCTGCCGGTCAGCACGGCGCCGACCGCGCCGAAGGTGGCCATCGAGACCATGAAGTACGACTTCGCGGGGATGCCCCCGGCGACGCTGCCGCCGCTGTAGGCGCTGATGAAGAAGACGTACAGCAGCGCCGGGTAGAGGACGGTGAAGAGCAGGTAGCGCTTGTTGCGCAGGGTCCGCAGGATCTCCAGCTGGATCAGGGTGGTCACTGGGCACTCTCCAGGTCGTCGGCCTCGCCGGTGATGGTCAGGAAGGCCTGCTCCAGGCCCAGGCTGGTGACCTCCAGGCCGTGCGGGTAGAACCCGGCCTTGTAGAGGCCCGCGACGCCCGCGTCGGCGTCGGTGCTGCGGATCCGGACGGTGCGGACGCCGTCGGCGCGGCCGGTGACGTCCAGGCTGACCGTGCCGGGCAGCGCCCGCAGGGCGGCCTCGTCGGCCGGGCCGTCGGAGCTGTGGAGCTCGAAGGTGATGCGGCGGGCGCCCGCCTTGGCCTTGATCTCGGCGGAGGTGCCGTCGGCGATCAGGCGGCCCTTGTGCAGGACGAGGACGCGGTCGGCGATCGAGTCCGCCTCCTCCAGGTAGTGGGTGGCGAAGAGCACCGTGCGCCCGGCGTCGGCCTGGGCCCGCATGGCGGCCCAGAACTGCTGGCGGACGGAGACGTCCATGCCGGTGGTGGGCTCGTCCAGCACGATCAGGTCGTTGGCCCCGGCGACCGCGAGGGCGAAGCGGACGCGCTGCTCCTGGCCGCCGGAGAGCTTGTCGACCCGGCGGTCGGCCAGCTCGCTGATGCCCGCGCTGCGCAGCACCTCCTCCGGCCGGTGGCCGCGCGGGTGGACGTCGCAGGCGAACTTCACCAGCTCGCGGACCTTGACGTCGGCCATCAGGCCGCCGCTCTGCAGCATCGCGCCGACCCGGCCGGCCTCGATCGCCGCCCGGGGCGAGCCGCCGAAGATCGAGACGCTGCCCTGGTCTGGCTCGCGCAGGCCGAGCAGCATGTCGAGGCTGCTGGACTTCCCCGCGCCGTTGGGGCCGAGCAGCGCCACCGTCTCGCCGGGGCGCAGCACCAGGTCGAGGCCGTTCACCGCCTTGACCCGGCCGTAGCTCTTGCTGACGTTGCGGAAGGCGGCGACCTCACCGCCTCCGTTGATCCCTGTACTCATCCCCGCGTCCTCTCCCGAAGGCCTTGAAAGGCTGACCTCCCAAGATTCCCGCGAGCGGGGTGCCCGTCGGCAGTGTGCGGTGTCGTGTCCTCGGTATGACGGATGTCAGAAACGGGGGTGCGGGGCGGTGCCCCGCACCCCCGTTCGACTACGCCAGCGAGTCCTTGAGGAACTTCACCTGGAGCAGCAGCAGGTTCTCCGCGACCTGCTCCTGCGGGGTCATGTGGGTGACCCCGCTGAGCGGCAGCACGGTGTGCGCGCGCCCGGCGGCCAGCAGCGCGGAGGAGAGCCGCAGGGTGTGCGCGGCGACGACGTTGTCGTCGGCGAGGCCGTGCACGATCATCAGCGGGCGCTCCAGGCCGGGCGCGAGCGGGATGAGCGAGTTCGCCTCGTACACCTCGGGCCGCTCGGCCGGGTGGCCGAGGTAGCGCTCGGTGTAGTGGGTGTCGTAGAGCGCGAAGTCCGTCACGGGGGCGCCGGAGACGGCCGCGTGGAAGACGTCGGGGCGGCGGAGCACGGCGAGCGCGGCGAGGTAGCCGCCGTACGACCAGCCGCGGATGCCGACCCGGCCGAGGTCGAGCGGGAACTCCCCGGCGAGCGCCTGCAGCGCGTCGACCTGGTCGTCCAGGGTGGCCCCGGCGAAGTCGAAGGCGATGGACTTCTCCCAGGCGGGGCTGCCGCCGGGGGTGCCGCGCCCGTCGGCGACGACCACCGCGAAGCCCTGGTCGGCGAACCACTGCGAGGTGAGGTGCGGGTTGTGCGCCTGCACCACCCGCTGGCCGTGCGGGCCGCCGTACGGGTCCATCAGGACGGGCAGCAGGCCGTCGCGGTCCCGGTCGTACCCGGTGGGCAGCAGCACCGCGCAGGGGATGCGGCGCTCCCCCGCGAAGCGGAACTGCGGGCGGGCGGTGATCAGCGGCGTCTCGGCGTACGAGGCGATGGTGACGGTCTCCGCGCCGTCGCGCTCCACCGTGACGACGGCGCCGGGCCGGTCGAGGTAGCTGCTGGAGAGCACGGTGACGCCCCCGGCGTGGACGGCCGAGCGCGCGGCGTCGGTGCCGAAGGGGGTGACGCCGTCGGCCCCGGCCCGGAACAGGCCGAACCAGCCGGGCGCCCGCTCGGTGTCCGCGGCGCCGGCGGCGGCGCTGAAGTACACGGCGTCGTCGGTGACGGCGAGCACCGAGCGGACGTGCAGGGTGTCGTCGGTGAGGTGCTTCTCCCCGACGACGAGCGTGCGCGGGCCGGTCTCGTCGCTGATCCGGACGAGCTCCCCGGCGGGCGTCCAGGCGGGCACGCCGCCGAAGAGCTCCAGCCAGATGTCGTCCTGCTCGGCGAGGGCGAGCTCGGTCGCGCCGGTCACGACGTCGACGGTGCGGTACTGCTGGCTGCGCTGGTCCCGGGCCTGGACGAGCAGCAGCGGGGCGCCGTTCGACGACCAGTGCACCCGGGCCAGGTACGGGAAGGCCTCGCGGTCCCAGACGACCTCGACCCGCTCGCCGTCGAGCCCGACCACCCAGAGGCCGACCTCGGCGTTGGCCGTCCCGGCCGCCGGGTAGGCGACCTCGGCCGGGGTGCTGCCGGGGTTGGCCGGGTCGGCGATCCACCAGCGCTGGACGGCCGCGTCGTCGGCGCGGGCGACGAGCAGCCGGTCGCTCGCGGGCGACCACCAGTAGCCCCGGTCCCGGTCCATCTCCTCCTGGGCGATGAACTCGGCCTGCCCCCACGTCACGCCGTCCCGCTCGGGCGTGACGAGCGCGCGGTCGCCACTGCCGTCGGTGCGGCTGACGCGCAGCTCGCCGGCGGTGTTGGCGTACGCGACGCAGGAGCCGTCGGGGGCCGGGCGCGGGTCGACGAGGGGCCCGGCGGCGGGCAGCTCACGGGTGGTGCCGGTGGTCAGGTCCGCGGCGAAGAGCCGGCCGGAGAGGGCGAAGGCGGCCAGCGCGCCGGAGCCGTCGAGGGCGTAGCCGACGATGCCGGCCGACCCCTCGCGGCTGCGCTCGCGGCGGGCCTTCTCGGCGGGCGAGAGGTCCTCCTCGCCGCCGCCGAGCAGCACCGCCGGGTCGGCGGCGGCGCGCTCCTCGCCGGTGGCGGGGTCGAGGGTCCAGAGCAGG
Source organism: Kitasatospora sp. McL0602 (assembly GCF_052076145.1). Lineage (NCBI taxonomy): Bacteria > Bacillati > Actinomycetota > Actinomycetes > Kitasatosporales > Streptomycetaceae > Kitasatospora > Kitasatospora sp. McL0602. The sequence goes on from NZ_CP197246.1 coordinate 2,615,841, forward strand.
TTGGCACGGTCACCGGCGCGGGACCGCAGGAAGGTGACCCGCGAGCCGTCGGGTGCGACGGCGAACGAACGGGGCGCGCCGACGGAGTAGTGCAGCGTGCGCGCGTACTGGCGGGGGAAGGTGGCAGCGGAGGTATCGGTGCTCATGGCATCAGACCTTATGGGGCGACACCGCTCACTCGTTCGGAGCAAATGCGGGAAGTCACCCTGCCGGGCCCCCATACGGCCTCCCACCGGGGCATGCGCCCCCGGACGCTCCCGTGCTCCGGCCCGTGCGGCCTCACGGTAAGTAATGCAATCCTCACCGATCGGGTATTCCTTGGGTGATCGATGCGGAGCCGGAGCGTCCCGTTCACCCGGCTGACGGATCGACAGCTTGTCCCGCTCGTCCCGACCGCCGCCCCCACCGGGTCGGCGCACCCGAGAAGGGGTGTGAGCCGTCATGGCTTTGTCCATCTCCGCAGCCATGCTGATGCTGGTCATCGTGGTGGTGATGATCCGCCGCTCCGGCCTGAAGCTCTCGCACGCGATCGTCTGCGCGCTGCTCGGCTTCTACCTCGCGTCCAGCTCGATCGCCCCGTCGATCCAGCAGGTGACCAGCAACGTCGCGGGGATGATCAATGGCCTGAAGCTCTGACCGGGGCCGGCCGCCGGGCTGGTCGCTAGGCTGCTGCCATGACCGCTGCCACCGACCAGCCGCACCGCCGCCTGCTCCTGGTGCACGCCCACCCCGACGACGAGTCGATCAACAACGGCGCCACGATGGCCCGGTACGCCGCCGAGGGTGCCTCGGTCACGCTGGTGACCTGCACGCTCGGCGAGGGCGGTGAGGTGATCCCGCCCGAGCTGGCCCACCTGACGGCCGATCGGGAGGACACCCTCGGCGCGTACCGGGTCGGCGAGCTGGCAGCCGCGATGCGGCTGGTCGGCGTCACCGACCACCGCTTCCTCGGCGGCCAGGGCCGGTACCGGGACTCCGGGATGATGGGCGTGCCGGAGAACGACGTACCCGGCTGCTTCTGGCGGGCCGATCTCGACGAGGCCGCCGACCACCTGGTCGCGGTGGTCCGCGAGACCCGCCCGCAGGTCCTGGTGACGTACGACGAGGAGGGCGGGTACGGCCACCCGGACCACATCCAGACCCACCGCGTCGCGCTGCGGGCGTACGAGCTGGCGGCCGACCCGGCGCACCGGCCCGAGCTGGGGGCCGCCTGGCAGGTCGCCAAGGTCTACTACAACCGGGTGCCGCGCCCGGTCGTGGAGGCCGGGCTGCGGGCCGCCGCACTGAAGGCGGCCTTCCCCGGGGTGGCGACGCTCGCGGACGTGCCCGGGGTGGTCGAGCCGGAGGTGGTGACCACGGTGGTGGACGGCACGGCGTACGCCGGGGCGAAGGCCGCCGCGATGGCGGCGCACGCCACCCAGGTCACCGTGGACGGCGAGTTCTTCGCCCTCAGCAACGACCTCGGGCAGCCGCTGCTCGCCACCGAGTACTACCAGTTGGTGCGCGGCCGGCCCGGCCCGGAGCACCCGGAGACCGACCTCTTCGCCGGGCTGGACGCGGAGGCCCTGCGGTGACGAACCCGCTGATCGCACTGCTGGGCACCCGCGCCGAGCGGCTCGCCGAGCCGCAACCGCAGCGCGGGGCCCGGATCGTGGCGTACGTGGTGCTGTTCCTGCTGGGTGCGGCGGTCTCGCTCTGCGGATGTTTCGTGCAGGCACTGTGGGCGCCTGGCGGGATGCTGCTGGCGCTGGCGGCGACCGTGGCCGTCTTCTACGGCGGGCTGCGCTTCACGGGCACCAAGCTGGGCGCGGGGGCGCCGATGACGGGCTGGTTCCTGGTGCTGCTGGTCATGATGGCGCCCAGGCCGGAGGGCGATTTCGTGCTCTCGGCGGGCCTGACCTCGTACGGCTTCCTCTTCCTCGGGGCGATCTCCGGGGTGATCTGCGCCACGCTGCCGACCCGCTCCGGCTTCGGGTTCGGCGCTCCGGGCGCGGGGCGCTGAGCGCGGGCCGCCGCGACGGGCAGTCAGGAGACGGCTCCCACGGGGGCATACCGGAGGAACCGGACGTATCAGGATCTGTCCGAACCAGTTCGCCTTCCTGGTCTTCCCAGTATTGTGGTGCCGCGACAGGTCGGCCCCGGCGGGCGCGGAGGAAGGAACAGCAGGTACCTTCAGCCCAATCGCGAGGCGGGCGGCGTGCCGCAGGCCCACACGAAGAAGAGCTGGTGTCGGAGGGGTCGGTCAGGTTCGTCACGCGGCGGCAGTCGCCGCCGATGCGGTCTGGCGCCCCACAACCCGCGGTCGCCCGTCCACGGTGCGGCCGCGAACCCGGAGCAGAGCAGCATTGAGCAGCCGCGAATCTGACAGCCCGTACCCGTCGCCCCGCCAGGGCGGCCCCGGCCGCAGGCCCGAGGGCAGCCCTGACGCGTACCCGTCGGGCACCCCGCCGTACGGCACCGGGCTGCCGAACGGCTTCGGCGCGCCCGGCCTCCCCGAGGACGGCCCGCAGGGCTCGGCGCTCGGTGGCGCGGACGAGGACGTGCCCCGGACGGAGACCACGCTGACGACCCGGGTGCGGATCAACATCCCCGGTTCGCGGCCGATCCCGCCCGTCGTGGTGCGCTCGACGGTGCGGAACGAGGAGCCGCCGGCCGAGCCGTCCGGCCCCCGGCACCGCTCGGCGGCAGCCTCCTCCCCCGTGCTCGGCATGGTCGACCCGGCCGCCCGCACGGCGACGCCGCCGAACCTGCCCAAGGAGTGGGAGCAGGCGGAGCCCGCCACGCCGTCCTCCTCCGAGTCCACCGGCGAGTGGTTCAAGCCCCGGCAGAGGACCCAGGGCGGCCCGGCCCCCGTACCGGCTGCCGCAGGCGCCCAGCGCCCGGCCGCCGCCCAGCCCCAGCAGCCTCAGCAGCCCGCCGCGCCGGTGCCGACGGGCGCGCCCGCCACGCCGTTCGGCGACACCGGCAGCATGCCGCTGCCCGGCGACCCGTACGCGGCCGCGCCGCAGCGCGAGGGCCGGCCCGGCCGGGGGGCCAACCCGTTCGCGGGCCCGGCCGACAGCCAGGGCGGTGCGGGCCGCGGCGCCGACCCGTACGGCAACGACCCGTTCGCCACCCGCCCCACCCAGGGCGGCAACAACGGCAGTAACAACGGCAACGGCGGCAACCCCTTCGCCGACCGGCCGGCCGCCGCCGGGGTGGACGCCACCCGGGCGCTGCGGATGCCGCGCCCGCCGCAGGGGCAGGGCGAGCCGGAGGACACCCAGATCGGCGGCTTCGAGCCGATCCAGGACGACTTCCCCCCGCAGGGCGCCATACCCGGCCTGCCCACCGCGAACAGCTTCGGCTCGGCCCGGCAGGCCCCGGCCGACCCGTTCGCGACCGGCACCCGCCGCCCCGGCCCGGCCGCCCCCGCCGACCCGTTCGGCACCGCCGACCCCTTCGCCACCGCCGCCCCCAAGGCGCCGCAGGGCCGCTTCGCCGACGTCTCGTACGAGCCTGCGCCGCCCTTCCCCGGCAACCTCGGCAGCGCCGCCCCGCAGGGCCCGGTGCCGCCGGTCGAGATCGTGCCCGAGCCCGAGCCGGACGTCGACGACGAGCCCGCAGCCGCGCCCCGGCGCCGCAGCCGCGCGCCCAAGCTCGCCGCGTACGCCGTCGGCGGCCTGCTCTTCGCGGGCGCCGCCGCCTACGGCACCGGCCTGATGCTCAACCAGGCGGACATCCCCGAGGGCACCACCGTGCTCGGCACCGACATCGGCGGCGACGCCCGTGACCAGGCGCTCAGCCTGCTCGACGGCAGCGTCGGCAAGGCGGGCCAGCGGGCGGTCAAGCTCAAGATCGGCGCGCAGACGGTCGACCTCGACCCGACCGCCGCCGGGCTCAGCTTCGACACCACCGCGACGGTGGACGCCCTCACCTCGCACAGCTACAACCCCGTCGACGTGATCAGCTCGCTGAGCGGCTCCAGCAAGGCCGTAGCCCCCGAGGTCAAGGTCGACCGGGCCAAGCTGAAGGCCGCCCTGGACGCCGTCGGTGCCAAGTCCGGCCAGGGCCTCCAGGAGGGCTTCGTCCGCTTCACCCCGGACGGGCAGACCGAGATCGTCCCCGGCAAGGCGGGCCAGACCGTGGACGCCGCCGCCGCGCTCGACCAGGTCGAGCAGGCCTACCGCGACCGCGCGGCGGGCAAGGACGACACCGTGCTGACGGTGCCGGTGACGGCCGCTCAGCCGAAGATCTCCGCGGACGCCCTGAAGGCCGCCGCCGACACCCTCGGCAAGCCGGTGCTGACGGGCCCCGTGACGGTCACGGCCGGGACGAAGAAGTTCGAGTTCACCAAGGCCGTCGCCGCCGACGTGCTGACCATCGCGCCGGACGCCTCCGGCAAGCTGGCCCTCACCTGGGACTACGACAAGCTGGGCGGCGCGCTGAAGGGCGTCTTCGACAAGTCGAAGACCAAGGGCAAGGCGATCACCCCGCAGGACGTCGCCGACGGCATCACCTCCGTCCTCGACAAGCCGGTCAAGGAGCGGAGCTTCAAGTTCCCCGCCTGACCCCTCCCGTCTGACCCCTTCCGCCGGGCCCCGCCGCCCCGCGGCGCGGCCCGGCTGGCCAGTCCTCGCCACTGGCGGACCATAACCGGGCAAAGCTCCCCCGGCGGCCCGCGTTACCAAGACTTGATCCCCTCCTGGTCGACAAGCTGTTCCCCCGTCAGCAGGATGTGCCACCAAGCCAGCGACCCTGGCCGGCCAGCCGAGCCCGGCCCGCCCGCTCCGCAGGGAGAACCCCCGTTGTCCAAGTCCCGGCTCACGCACGCCCTCACCGCCGCCGCATCGGCCCTGGCCCTCTCGCTGACGCTCTGCTCGTGCGCCGTCGACAGCGGGGGCGACAGCGCACCGGCCGGCCGCGGCACGGCGTTCTCCGGCGGCGACGACGCCCCCCGGATGACCCAGCTCGACATGAACGGGCACCCGCGCGCCGAGCTGCGCCAGGGCGGCACCCTCAACTGGGCCATCGACCAGTTCTCCACCCAGTGGAACCCGCTGCACGCGGACGGCTCCGAGACGTCCACCGGTGACGTCATGAAGGCCCTGCTGCCGAGCTTCTGGCACTCCGACGCCGGTGGCACCCAGACGCCCGACAAGGCTTACCTGGTGAGCGCCGAGGCCACCACCGTGCAGGGCAGGCAGGTCGTCACCTGGACGCTGAACCCGCTGGCGCACTGGTCCGACGGCAAGCCGATCAGCTGGCGCGACCTCCAGGCCACCTGGCAGGCCCAGAACGGCAAGGACAAGGCCTTCAAGGCGGGCTCCACCACCGGCTTCGACCAGGTCGACAGCGTCGAGCGCGGCCGGGACGACTTCCAGGCCGTGATGACCTTCCGGACGCCGTTCTCCGAGTGGCAGTCGATGTTCAACAACGCCGCCAACTCGCCGCTGCTCCCGGCCGCCTGGATCGGCACGCCCGAGCTGTTCAACACCGCCTTCGCGGGCGCCATCCCGGTCTCCGGGGGCCCGTTCAAGGTCGGCACGATCGACCGGACGGCCCAGACCGTCACGGTGGTGGCCGACCCGGCGTGGTGGGGCGACCGCCCGATGCTGGACCGGATCGTCTTCAAGGCCGTCAACACCGGCGACATGCCGGCCGCCTTCGCCAAGGGGAAGCTCGACTTCTTCAACAACGGCCCGAACGCGGCGGGCTACCGCCAGATCCTGGCCACCCCGGGCGGCGAGGTGCGCCGGGCGGGCGGGCCGAACCTGCGTCAGCTGGTGCTGAACGCCCAGCGCCCGCCGCTGGACGACGCCAACGTCCGCCGGGCGATCTTCCAGGCGATCGACCGCGAGGTGATCACCCGCTCCGACCTGGACGGGCTGGACTGGCCCTACACGCCGATGAACAACCACTTCCTGGTGCCCGGCCAGAACGGCTACCGGGACAACTCCGCCGGCCTGAGCCGCTACGACTCCTCGGCCGCCGCGGTCGCCCTCCAGAACGCGGGCTGGCGGCTGACCGGCAGCACCACCCGGAGCAAGGACGGCCGGGAGCTGGAGCTCAACTTCATCATCCCGGCGGGCAACTCGCTGGCCGCCAACGAGGGCACCCTGATCACCGGGATGCTGGAGAAGATCGGCGTGAAGGTCAACGTCACGCCGGTGGTCGCGGGGGACTTCTTCAGCCAGTACGTCAACAAGCGCAACTTCGACCTGACGGCCTTCGCCCTGCTGGGCACACCCTTCCCGGCCAGCAGCTCGACCGCGACCTTCCAACAGGGCTCCAGCTCCAACTACGCCCAGACCGGCAGCGAGGCCCTCGACAAGGCGATGGCCGACGCCGCGATGGCCGACACCCCCGAGACGGAGGCGGAGGCCCTCAACCGGGCTGACGCCGAGGCCTGGCAGGTCGCGGGGATCGTCCCGCTCTACCAACGCCCGTCCGTCTACGGAATCCGCCGGAACATCGCGAACCTCGGGGCGCCGGGGCTGTCGGACTTCGTCTACGAGAACATCGGCTTCCTGAAGTAGCACCGCTACAAGCAGGACCGGGGGCGCGGGAGGGGCTCACCGGGACTGCAATATGAGGCGAATACTCGCCAGTGGCGTGAAATTGCCAAACAAGGGGGGCCGGATATTCCACCGACGCACCCAAAAACAGTAGTGTCCGATAATCGGACACCCAAATGCAACGCACAAATAGTTCGTACCGCTCAAATCGGACATGCGATCTACGCGCGTTGCATGGCCTGCCACGAGAAGCCTGTGTCCTGATAACGGAGTTGACCGAGTCGCGTTACGGACGCGTGAACTGCATTGATGGCGGTATGTCCGCTTATGTCCGTCTCGGTCAGCGCTTGTCAAGATGTCTGGAACTACGAAGTGGTTGACATTCCAACACAAAGCAAGAAATGCGTGGCCAGCAACTGAGGAACTCTTGACGTTCGATAAACGACTTGCAAGAGTCCGTGCGATCACCTTTTTTGCAGCCGCTACACCCCGGGCGGGAGCTCCAGCACCATGACTAACCCCACTCAGGCCCCGACCGAGGCCGACACCCTCGGGACGGCCGACACCCCCAGCCAGACCGAGGCCGCCAACGGCCCGGTCTTCCGGGGGCTGTCCCCTGGCCAGCTCATGTGGCGCCGCTTCAAGCGCGACCGCACGGGCGTCATCAGTGCCGTGATCGTGCTGGTCTTCATCCTGATCGCCATCGCCGCGCCGCTGATCTCGATGATGTACGGCAAGGACGCCACCACGCCGTACGGCCAGAACGACCCGACCCTGCTGACGGACTCCGCTCTGCCCGTCGGGGCCAACGGCGGTATCAGCGGTGACTTCTGGCTCGGTCTGGAGCCCGGTCTCGGCCGCGACGTGTTCATGCAGCTCGTCTACGGCATCCGGACCTCGCTGATCATCGCGTTCGCCACCACGATCCTGACCACCGCGCTGGGCATCTGCTTCGGCATCGCGGCGGGCTACATCGGCGGCAAGACCGACTACCTCATCGGCCGCGTGATCGACATCCTGATGTCGTTCCCCTCCCAGATCTTCCTGGTCGCGACCATGCCGATCGTCACCGGCCTGTTCGTGGCCCCGGAGGAGGACATCCCGACCTGGCTGCCGTTCGTCGCCGTGACGATCGTGCTGTCCCTGCTCGGCTGGATGTCGCTGGCCCGCATCCTGCGCGCCACCACGCTGTCGCTGCGTGAGCGCGAGTTCGTCGAGGCCGCGAAGGTGACCGGCGCCTCGCCGGCCCGGATCATCTTCAAGGAGCTGCTGCCCAACCTGTGGACGCCGATCCTGGTGCAGTCCACCCTGGCACTTCCGGCCTTCGTGACCGCCGAGGCCGGCCTGTCCTACCTGGGCGTCGGCGTTCACGAGCCGACCCCGGACTGGGGCCGGATGCTCGCTGACGCCGCCACCTACCTGCGCAGCGACCTGGCCTTCCTGCTGGTCCCCGGCATCGCAATGGTGATCTTCGTACTGGCCTTCAACCTCCTGGGCGACTCCGTGCGAGACGCCTTCGACCCGAAGACCAAGCGCTGACCGAGCGCTGACGGCGCCGCACCTCGCGGCACCCACAGACTCCGGGGGGACCGGCACGCCCGCCCCGGGCAACCCACCGAATAACCAGGCATCTTCCACTTAGGCAGGATGAACATGAACGCAAGCAAGTCGCGGAGGCTCGCAGCCGCCGTCATGGTTGTCGGGGCACTCACCGTCACGACGGCCTGCTCCTCGGGCAACGGCTCCACCGGTGGCAGCGGCGCTGCGCCCAGCGCGTCGAAGGTCGAGACCTCCAAGGTCGCCATCGGCACCGCCGCCGACTCGGTCGGCCCGGCCGTCGCCCAGGCCGGCGCGAAGAAGGGCGGCACGGTCGACATGATCGACCGCGACGACTTCTCGCACCTGGACCCGGGTCAGATCTACCTGAACTACAACGCCGAGGCGGCGCTGCTGTTCTCCCGTGGCCTGACGGGCTACAAGGTCGCTGCCGACGGCTCGCAGAAGCTGGTCGGTGACCTCGCCACCGACACCGGCACCACCACCGACGGTGGCAAGACCTGGAAGTTCACGCTCAAGGACGGCATCAAGTGGCAGGACGGCAGCCCGATCACCTCGGCTGACGTCAAGTACTCGATCGAGCGCACCTTCGCGCCGTTCATCAAGTCCGGCCCGATCTACATCCAGGGCTGGCTGACCGGTAGCCCGGACAAGTACCGCGACGCCTACCCGGGCCCGTACGACGGCAAGGAGCTGGACGCCGTCCAGACCCCGGACGCCAAGACGGTCATCTACACCTTCAAGGACGCGCACGCCGACGCCAACTTCACCCTGGCGATGGCTGGCTACGCGATCGTGCCCAAGGCGCACGACACCAAGGAGGCGTACGACAAGAAGCCGTTCTCCTCGGGCCCGTACCAGGTCGTCGAGCACGTCACCGACAAGTCGCTCGACCTCGAGCGCAACCCCAACTGGGACCCGGCCACGGACCCGATCCGCAACGCGTACCCGGACAAGTGGCACATGACCTTCGGCGTCCAGCCGAAGGACTCCACCCAGCGCTTCATGGCCGACAACGGCGCCGACAAGAACGCCTTCTCGTTCCACAACACCGTGGCGCCGGAGTTCGTCGACCAGGTCAAGAACGACGCGAAGCTGAAGGACCGTACCCTCAACGGCCTCACGCCGTACGTGGACTACTACTTCATCAACAACACCCGCATCACGGACCCGAAGGTCCGCGAGGCGCTGGTCCGCGCGTTCCCGCACCAGCAGACGCGTCAGCTCTCGGGCGGCACGAGCTACGGCGACTACGCCACCACGTACATGAGCCCGACCGTCCTCGGCTACGAGCCGAGCGACCCGTTCGACACCCTGAAGAAGCCGCAGGGTGACCCGGTGGCCGCCAAGAAGCTGCTCACCGACGCGAACGCGGTCGGCCAGACCATCGTCTACGCGTACAACGACACCCCGCTGCAGCAGAAGATCACCGAGGCGATCCGTATCGCGCTCGAGCAGGCCGGCTTCAAGTTCGTCCCGAAGCCGCTGCCGGCGAAGACGTACTACGACTCCATCGGCCAGGTCAAGAACGAGTTCGACCTGTACTGGGGCGGCTGGGGCGCCGACTGGCCGACCGGTTACACCTCCCTGCAGCCGGTCTGGCAGGGCAGCGCCATCGGTGAGGGCCAGTCCAACTACGCCCACCTGGACGACAAGGACATCAACGCCGCGATCGACGCCGCTGCGAAGATCGCCGACCCGGACGCGGCGGGCAAGGCCTGGGCCAAGATCGACCAGGACCTGCAGAAGAAGGCCGTCTCCATCCCGGACGTCTACCAGCGCTCGCTCAGCCTCTACGGCTCGGGCCTCGGCGGCGTCAGCTTCGACACCCAGCAGGGCCTGCAGTACCCGCTGAACATCTGGGTCAAGTGACCCTGATCACCCAGCGGTAACCCCCGGTCGGGGCCCGCCGCTCCACACCCCTGGAGCGGCGGGCCCCGCCGACCCGGCCCATCTGCCCCACCCGCCCTGCTCCCGCCCACCGCACTCGCAGCCGGCGCCCCGACCAGGAGAGCCCGACCCATGCTCCGTTTCCTCGTCCGCCGTTCCCTCGGCGCACTCGTCATCCTGCTGATCATCAGCATGGTCACCTTCGCGCTCTTCTTCGCCATCCCGGCGGACCCGGCGCGCCTCTCCTGCGGCAAGGTCTGCACCCCCGAGAACCTGGCCCTCATCCGGCACAGCATGAACCTCGACAAGCCGGTACCGCTGCAGTTCTGGGACTGGCTCAGCGGCATCTTCACCGGCAGGGACTTCGGCGGCAACGGCCACTGCGACGCCCCCTGCTTCGGGTACTCGTTCGTCAAGCAGGACATGATCACCAACATCCTGCTGGACCGCTTCCCGACCACGCTCTCGCTGACGCTCGGCTCCGTGGTCGTCTTCCTGATCTTCGGTATCGGCACCGGCATGCTCGCCGCCCACAAGCAGGGCACCGCCTCCGACAAGATCGCCAGCTCCGCCTCGCTGATCGCCTCCTCGATGCAGATCTACGTCGCCGGCCCGCTGGCCCTCGCACTCCTGGTCTACCAGACCGACTGGCTGGCCCAGCCCAGCTACACCCCGATCACCGAGGACCCGGTCGCCTGGTTCACCGGCCTGCTCGTCCCGTGGATCGTGCTCTCGCTGATCTGGACGGCCAACTACACCCGTATGACGCGCTCCTCGATGGTCGAGCAGCTCTCCGAGGACTTCGTCCGGACGGCTCGCGCCAAGGGCATGTCGGGCCGCACGGTCTTCCTCCGCTACGCCTGGCGCGGCGCCATGGGCACCATCGTGACCGTCTTCGGCATCGACCTCGGTGTGCTGCTCGGCGGCGCGATCATCACCGAGACCACCTTCAACCTGCACGGCCTCGGCAACCTCGCGATCGACGCCTACGGCTCGTCCGACCTGTCGCTGCTGGTCGGTGTGACAATGGTGGCCGCCGCGCTGATCGTGTTCTTCAACATCCTCGTGGACGCCGCCTACGCCATGATCGACCCGCGCATCCGCCTGGCCTGACCCGTCCCGGCCTGCCCCGTCATGGCCTGACCGTCCTGGCCCGACAGGCCGACACCCCTGGCCGCCCCGCCGTTCCGACCTCACGTACCACACCGAGGAGCCCTGTCCATGACCACCCAGGCCAAGCCCGAGGAGACGGCCGCCCCCGGCGGCAGCTCGTCCTTCCTCTCAGTCCGCGACCTCTCGGTCCGCTTCAGTACCGAGGACGGCGTGGTCCGGGCCGTGGACAACCTCTCCTTCGAGGTCGAGCGTGGCACCACGCTCGGCATCGTCGGTGAGTCCGGCTCCGGCAAGTCGGTCACCAACCTGGCGATCCTCGGCCTGCACAACCCGGTCAACACCGAGATCACCGGCTCGATCAAGCTGTCCGGCCAGGAGCTCGTCGGCGCGCCGAACCGGGAGCTGGAGAAGCTCCGCGGCCAGACCATGGCGATGATCTTCCAGGACCCGCTGACCGCGCTGTCGCCGTTCCACACCATCGGCCAGCAGATCGGCGAGACGTACCGCAAGCACACCGGTGCGAGCAAGAAGGAAGCGCGGGACCGCTCGATCGAGATGCTGACGAAGGTCGGCATCCCGCAGCCCAAGACCCGGGTCGACGACTACCCGCACCAGTTCTCCGGCGGCATGCGCCAGCGCGCGATGATCGCCATGTCGCTGGTCTGCGACCCCGCCCTGGTCATCGCGGACGAGCCCACCACCGCGCTGGACGTCACCGTCCAGGCGCAGATCCTCGACCTGCTCAAGGACCTGCAGCAGGACATGGGCACCGCGATCATCCTGATCACCCACGACCTCGGCGTGGTCGCCCGCACCGCCCAGGACATCATGGTCATGTACGCGGGGCGCGCGGTCGAGCGCGGCACCGTCCGCGAGGTCCTGAAGGCCCCCCAGCACCCCTACACCTGGGGCCTGCTCTCCTCGATGCCCAACCTGACCGGCCCGGTCGACGTACCGCTGCGGCCGGTGCGCGGCACCCCGCCGAGCCTGATCAACCTGCCGACGGGCTGCCCGTTCAACCCGCGCTGCGACCACCGCGAGCTCGTGGTCGGCGGCAGGTGCACCACCGACCGCCCCCCGCTCTCCCCGGAGACCGGCCACGCCACCGCCTGCCACCTGTCCGCCGGGCAGAAGCAGGACATCTTCATCGACCAGATCCAGCCGCGGCTCGGCTGAGAGGGACCGGTTACCGATCATGAGCAACGAAGTGACCCTCGACAAGGCCAGCGGCAAGACCCCCGCCACCGGTGCCCCCCTGCTTGAGCTCTCCGGGCTGCAGAAGCACTTCCCGGTGATGGACGGCTTCCTCTTCAAGCGCCAGGTCGGCGCGGTGCACGCGGTGGACGGCGTCGACCTCACCGTGAACGCCAACGAGTCGGTCGGCCTGGTCGGCGAGTCCGGCTGCGGCAAGTCGACCCTCGGCCGCCTGGTGACCCGGCTCTACGAGCCCACCGCCGGCACCATCACGTACGCGGGCCAGGACATCTCGCACGCCAACCGCAAGCAGCTGGCGCCGATCCGGTCCGAGATCCAGATGATCTTCCAGGACCCGTACTCCTCGCTGAACCCGCGCCAGACCGTCGGCGCGATCATCGGCGCCCCGATGGAGATCAACGGCATCAACCCGGCCGGTGGCATCCAGAAGCGGGTGCAGGAGCTGCTGGAGACCGTCGGTCTCAACCCCGAGCACTACAACCGCTTCCCGCACGAGTTCTCCGGCGGCCAGCGTCAGCGCATCGGCGTCGCCCGCGCGCTCTCGCTCAGCCCGAAGCTGATCGTGGCCGACGAGCCGGTCTCCGCGCTGGACGTCTCCATCCAGGCGCAGGTCGTCAACCTGCTCCAGGAGCTCCAGCGGGACCTGGGCATCGCCTTCCTCTTCATCGCCCACGACCTCGCCGTCGTCCGGCACTTCTCGGAGCGCGTCGCGGTCATGTACCTCGGCAAGATCGTCGAGATCGCCGACCGCAAGTCGCTGTACGAGAGCCCCCGGCACCCGTACACCCACGCGCTGCTCTCCGCCGTCCCCGAGGCCGACCCGGACGACAACCGCGAGCGCATCCGCCTGACCGGTGACGTCCCGTCGCCGATCAACCCGCCGTCGGGCTGCCGCTTCCGCACCCGCTGCTGGAAGGCGCAGGACAAGTGCGCCACGGAGGAGCCCCCGCTCGTCCAGCTCTCCGGCAACCTGGACGGCCACCTGACGGCCTGCCACTTCCCCGAGGACGGCGGCCTGGCCACCATCCCGGAGCCCCGGGACGCCAACAGCTGATCCAAGAGAATGGGCCCCGGAGCATCGCTCCGGGGCCCATTGTCGTTCCCGAGGCAGATCACCGCCGTTGGCTTCGTGTTGGTGACCTGTTGGCGGTTCCTCAGACGATGGCTGAGCCGAGATCGCGTCAGTGATCCCGGCGCTCCCTCTCCGCCAACGAAGGGCTCGTCATGTCCCGATTCGCGAAGGCCGCCTCGGTCGTCTCCGCCCTCTCTCTCGCCGCCGTCGGTTACGCCTCCTCCCCTGCCTCGGCAGCGACGGGTATCGAAATCCAGAATCAGGCGACAGGCCTCTGCCTTTCCGCCACTGTCGACTCCTGGGGAAATGTCGAGGACATCGGACAGGCAACTTGTGGGGCCAGCAAGAATGAGTACTGGGCCAACCAGCAGTCGAAGTTGATCAGCCTCAGCAGCGGATCTGTCAACCTCTGTCTGACAACGGACAACTACTCCGACGCCTTCACGACGGGATGCGGCAACACCAACGGCACCGGGTACGGGCAGGACTGGAGCTACACCTCGATTCAGGGCGCCTGGACGGTCATCTACAGCAGCAAGGGCTGCTACCTGACCGCCTACTCCAAGTCGGCCGCCTGCGTGGGTCGCAACAACGCGTCCAGCCAGCAGTGGCGCGTGCTCTACTGGTGATCACGCAGTGAGTGACGGCTGACGGGCCGCCAGGAGTCCTGGCGGCCCGTCAGCCTCCGGCAACCACCGGAGCCCGGTGCGAACGGACCCCTCCTGCACCTGTCCGTTCCCGCTCCCCGGCTACCACGAGCCGTAGCCGGGCCAGGTCCAGCAACTCGGGTCTTTCCTCCGCCATCAGGCGCCCGACCGCGTACTCACGCAGCAGGCTGTGCAGCTGGTACGACAGCGCCGCGGGGCTCTCCACCAGGTGTACGTCCACCAGGATTTCCAGGAGCTCCAGCGCACGGCCCGGCTGACAATCGAGAAGCGCGGCCACCTGCCCAACCCCGAAGCGCTCGTCCGGCAGCAGTGCAAGCAGCCGGAAGGCACGGGCGGCCCCCTGCTCCGTCTGCTGTTCGCTCTCACGCAGGACCTGGTAACTGGAGGAGAACGCAGTCTCAAGGTCGAGCCGTCCGGTGGCCAGCGCACGGAGTCGGCCGGAGCCGACACGGAACTGCCGCGCCATCGTAGTCAGCGTCCAGGTCGGGCGGGTCGCGAGCCTGACAGCAGCGATCCTCATGGCAAGCGGGAGGCCTCCGCAGGCGATCAGCAGTTCCCTGGCACCGTCCTGGTCCTGTTGGACCCGGTCCCGTCCGCAGAACACCTCGAGCAGGGCGTGCTGGTCGGTTCGGTCCAATGGCGCGAGTGGCATCTGCTCGCCGGCCGACAGATCGGTGAGTGTGCGACGGCTGGTCACGATCACTGCGCACCCACTCGTCCCCGGGAGCAGCGACAGGACCTGACGGGCATCCCGGGCGTTGTCGAGCACCATCAGTACCCGGCGGCCGTCCAACGCACTCCGCAGCGAAGTCGCCCGATCATCCGGGTGTTCCGGGAGCGACCGGCCGGTCGCCGGGCCGGTCTCGCCACTCAGACTGGCGAGGAACACAGGGAGAAGGTCATGAGGATCACGCGGGCAGCTGTCGCTGTAGCCGTGCAGGTTCGCGAAGAGCTGGCCGTCGGGAAAGAGGTGACGTACTCGCTGTGCCACGTGGACGGCCAGGACGGTCTTGCCGACGCCGCCCATCCCCGTGATGACCACCACCTGCGGAGCACCTTCGACAGATGTGGCGAGCAGTTCGGCAAGCCTCCCGACCTCTCTCCGACGCCCGGTGAAATCCTGGATGTCATGGGGAAGCTGGGCAGGTCGGTGCTCGGCCACCGCGGCACTCCGTCCGCGCACCTCCGAGCTCGCCCTCCGGCGGGGAGGGCCCTCCTCCGCCTGCCAACGCAGCGCCGGGTCACCGGCCAGCACCCGCTGATGGAGTTCGCTCAGCAAGGCCCCTGGAGCTGCTCCCAGCTCCTCTCCCAGGCGGACCCTGACGTCCTCGCACGCACGGAGTGCCTCAGCCTCCCGCCCGCCGCGATAGAGGGCCGTGATCAGACAGGCGTGAAGACCCTCATGGAAAGGGTATCTGGCGATCCAACGGCTGAGGTCGGGCGCCAGCTCGCCGTGCCGCCCCTGATGCAGCTCGGCCTCGAAATGCCACTCCACCGCCTGAAGGCGCCCCTGGGACAGGTGCTCCACCTCTGCGCGCAGCGCGATGGCATCCGGTAGGTCCGCCAGCGGCTCGCCCCGCCACAACCGCAATGCCGATGCGGTACGAAGACTGACGTTCTGCCAATCCTCGGTAGCCCTGGCCGTTCGGGCTGCTTCCAGCAGCACTGCGAAGTTCTGGCTGTCCAACTCACCGTCATGGACCTTGAGCACGTACCCGCAGGCGGTGGCGCGGAGACGGTGCTCCCCTTCCTCGCCCAGAGCCCGCCGGAGCCGTCCTACATGGTTCTGCAGCGAAGCCGCTGCAGTCGGGGGTGGCGCGTGGCCCCACAAGGCCTGGTGCAGAAAGCCGAGCGAGATCGGCTGGTTCGGCCGGCACAGCAGGGCGGCCAGCAGCGCCCGGCCTTTCGCCCCCCGGACGGGCCGCTCGCCCTTGTCATCACGTATCTCCACAGGCCCGAGCACGCCGAAACGCATCTGGATTCCCCCCAGCGAAACGCCCGCAACTAATAGTTTGTCGGCGATACGACTGGAGGATGGTACTCACATCGACCCTCGCCCCGTCAGTCGTTTCCAATATCCGCTTGGCCACGATCCATTGATACGACACATGGGATTTCGTCAGCCAAATGGAGGGAGAGTCGGGCATTTCCCCACTCCCCCTCCATGTACATGCTCGGCTTCCTACCGCCCTCGCTCTACTCCTTCTCGCGCTGGGCCTCGGCCTGGGCGGCGCGCTGCTCGGCGGTCAGCTCGATCTCGCGCTCCTCCGCGAAGTGGCACGCCGAGTCGTGCGCCGCCAGCCCCTGCACCCACGAACGGATGGTCAGCAAGGGCTCCTCCGCTGCGCACTTCTCCTGGGCCTTCCAGCAGCGGGTGCGGAAGCGGCAGCCGGACGGCGGCTTGGCGGGCGAGGGTACGTCACCCTCCAGCACGATCCGGTCCCTGGCGTCGCGCGCCCTCGGGTCCGGGACGGGCACGGCGGAGAGCAGTGCCTGGGTGTACGGGTGGGTGGCGTGCTCGTAGATCTCCAGGTCGGTACCGATCTCGACCATCTTGCCGAGGTACATCACGCCGACCCGGTCGGAGATGTGGCGGACGATGGAGAGGTCGTGCGCGATGAACATGTACGAGAGGTTGAACTCGTTCTGCAGCTGCTCCAGCAGGTTGATCACCTGGGCCTGCACCGAGACGTCCAGGGCCGAGACGGGCTCGTCGCAGATGATGATCTCCGGCTTGAGCGCCAGGCCGCGGGCGATGCCGATGCGCTGGCGCTGGCCGCCGGAGAACTGGTGCGGGTACCGGTTGATGTACTCCGGGTTCAGCCCGACCACATCGAGCAGGTCCTGCACCGCCTTGCGGCGCTCGCCCTTCGGCGCGACCTCGGGGTGGATCTCGTACGGCTCGCCGATGATGTCGCCCACCGTCATGCGGGGGTTGAGCGAGGTGTACGGGTCCTGGAAGACCATCTGGATGTTGCGGCGGACGGCCTTCAGCGCAGCACCCGACAGCTTCGAGATCTCCTCGCCCTTGTACCTCACCGAGCCGCTCGTCGCCGGCTCCAGGTTCATCAGCACCTTGGCGAGCGTCGACTTGCCGCAGCCGGACTCGCCGACGATGCCGAGCGTCTCCCCCTGGACGAGGTCGAAGGAGACACCGTCCACGGCCTTGACCGCACCGACCTGCTTCCTGAAGACGATCCCCTGCGTCAGCGGGAAGTGCTTGACCAGGTCGCGGACTTCGAGAATCGGCTCACCGCGCGCCACCTCCTTCGCGAACGCGGTCTCCTCCGGCACGGCGGCGCCCAGCGGGCTGGCTCCGTTACTCGCCATGGAGGGTCTCCTTCCAGAAGAAGCAGGCGCTGCCCCGCCCAGGCAGCTCGGCCCCGTCGGCCTCGCTGACCTTGAAGAGCTGGGGGATCTCCTGCCGGCAGATGTCCTGGGCCCGCGGGCAGCGGGGGTTGAAGGCACAACCCGGCGGGATCCGCAGCAGGTTGGGCGGCAGGCCCTTGATCGCGTAGAGCTCCTCGCCCTTCTGGTCCAGGCGGGGGATGGAGTCCAGCAGCCCTCGGGTGTACGGGTGCGCGGGGCGGGCGTAGAGCTCGTGCACGGGGGCGGTCTCGACGATTCGGCCGGCGTACATGACGGCGATCTTGTCCGCGACGTCGGCGACCACGCCGAGGTCGTGGGTGATCAGGATCAGACCCATGTGGTACTCGGCCTGGAGCTCCGCCAGCAGATCCATCACCTGCGCCTGGACAGTGACGTCCAGAGCCGTGGTGGGCTCGTCCGCGATGATCAGATCCGGCTCCAGGGCCAGCGCCATCGCGATCATGATCCGCTGACGCATACCGCCCGAGAACTGGTGCGGGTAGTCCCCCACCCGCTGCGCGGCCGCCGGGATGCGCACCCGGTCCATCAGCTCGATCGCCTTGGCCTTCGCCTCCTTGCGGGAGGCACCCTTGTGCACCCGGAACATCTCGCCGAGCTGCGTGCCGACGCTGTGCACGGGGTTGAGGGAGGAGAGCGCGTCCTGGAAGATCATCGCCATCTGGGCGCCGCGGACCTTCCGCCGCTCCTCGGTGCCCAGCTTGAGCAGGTCGCGCCCCTTGAAGACGATCTCCCCCCCGGTGATGTGGCCGGGCGGGCTGTCCAGGATGCCCATGATCGCCTGCGCCGTGACGGACTTCCCCGAGCCGGACTCGCCGAGCACGGCGAGCGTCTCACCGGCCCGGACGGAGTAGTCGACCCCGTTGACAGCCTTGGCGATGCCGTCCCGGGTGCGGAACTCCACGTGCAGGTCACGGACTTCGAGCAGCGGCGCGTCCTGGGAGTCGGCGGTGGCCTCCCGATGGCCGGCCGATGCGCTGCTCAGACTGGTACTCATGTCGTTGGCCCTCTCTCAGCGCAGCTTGGGGTCGAGGGCGTCGCGGACGGCGTCGCCGAGCATGATGAACGCCAGCACGGTGATGCTGAGCGCCCCTGCCGGGTAGAGCAGCATGTGGGGCGCGTTGCGGAAGGTGCCGGC
This sequence comes from Kitasatospora sp. McL0602, assembly GCF_052076145.1. Taxonomy (NCBI): domain Bacteria; kingdom Bacillati; phylum Actinomycetota; class Actinomycetes; order Kitasatosporales; family Streptomycetaceae; genus Kitasatospora; species Kitasatospora sp. McL0602. The sequence continues at coordinate 2,634,378 of NZ_CP197246.1, forward strand.
GGCCGAGGAGATGTCGATGCCCCAGGAGACCGTCGGCGGCTTGAGCCCCACCCCGAGGAAGCTCAGCGTGGCCTCCAGGGAGATGTACGTGCCGAGCGCGATGGTGGCGACGACGATGATCGGCGCGACCGCGTTGGGCAGGATGTGCCGCAGCATCAGCCTGGGGTTGCCGGCGCCGAGCGCCCGCGCCGCCGTGACGTAGTCCTGCTGTTTGGCCGTGATGACGGCGCCTCTGCCGATACGGGCGAGCTGCGGCCAGCCGAGCACCACGATGAACGCCACCACGATCCAGATCGACCGGCTCGGGATCACCGAGAGGAAGACCAGACCGCCCAGCAGGATCGGGATGCCGAAGAAGACATCCGCGACCCGCGAGATGACCGAGTCGGCCCAGCCGCCGAAGAACCCCGCCAGGCCGCCCAGCACGGTGCCGGTCAGGGCGGCGCCGGCCGTGGCACAGACGCCCACGGTGATGGAGGCACGCGCGCCGTGGACCGTACGGGAGTAGACGTCGCAGCCCTGGTTGTCGAAGCCGAACGGATGCCCCGACTCGGCGCCCTGCTGGGCCTTCGACAGATCGCACTTGAGCGGGTCCGTCGAGGTGAACAGGCCGGGCCAGATCGACATGACGACCAGGAAGATGATCAGCAGCCCGGAGATGATGAAGATCGGGTTGCGGCGCAGGTCACGCCACGCGTCCTGCCAGAGGCTGCGCGCCTCGACCCGCTCGTCCACGGCCGGGGTCTCCGGGTGGTCCTGCAACCGCTCCGACTTGATTAAAGTCTGGGCTTCCATGGTGCCGAGGTCCATGGTGCGGTTCTCGACGGCACTCGGCATCTCCTCGTCACCGGTGCCGGCCTCCGCCAGTGGGTCCGACTCGTTGTATCTTTCCTGGTCAGGCATACCGGATCCTCGGGTCCAGGACCGCGTAGAGCAGGTCGACGAGCAGGTTGGCCGCCAGGTAGACGATGACCAGGATGGTCACGAACCCGACCACGGTGTTGGTGTTCTGACGGACGATCCCCTGGTAGAGGTAGAACCCCACGCCGTGGATGTTGAAGATCCGCTCGGTGACCAGCGCACCGCCCATCAGGGCGCCCAGGTCGGTACCGAGGAAGGTGACGACCGGGATCAGCGAGTTGCGCAGCAGGTGGTTGATCACGACCCGGCGGCGCGGCAGACCCTTGGCCGTGGCCGTGCGCACGTAGTCGGCCTTCGAGTTCTCAGCGACGGTCGTCCGGGTGAGCCGGGCGACGTACGCGAGCGAGACCGAGGCCAGCACCACGCCCGGCATGATCAGCGAGTCGATGGTCAGGTCCTCGCCGGCCGTCGCGGGGAACCAGCCCCACTTCACCCCCAGCAGGTACTGGAGGACGTAGCCGGTGACGAAGGTCGGGATGGAGATGACGATCAGGGTGAGGATCAGCACGCTGTTGTCCGAGATCCCGCCGCGGCGAAGCCCGCTGATCAGGCCGAACCCGATGCCGAAGACCACCTCGATGGCGAAGGCGACCGCGGTGAGCTTGATCGTCGCCGGGTAGGCGATGGCCAGCAGCGAGGTGACCGACTGGCCGCTGAAGGTGTTTCCGAAGTCCCAGGTGAACAGCTTGCCCATGTACTTGAGGTACTGGAGCCAGAGCGGGTCGTTCAGGTTGTACTGTTCGCGGATCTGCGCCGCGATGACCGGGTCCGGGGCCTTGTCCCCGAAGAGCGCGTTCACCGGGTCACCGAGCGCGTGGACCATGACGAAGATGAGGAAGGTGCTCCCGATGAACACCGGGATCATCTGGAGCAGGCGTCTGATGACGTAGCGTCCCATGCGAACCTCCAGGGGGCCGCCGGAAGGGCGGCGGCCGGACCCGCCGGGCCCAGCCGCCGCCGCCGACTACTTGACGGTGATCTCGTTGTAGACCGGGACGCTGAACGGGTTGAGCAGCACGTTCGAGACCTTCGAGGACCAGCCGACGGTGCCGTTCTGGTACCAGAGCGGGATCACCGGCATGTCGGTGACCAGCAGCTTCTCGGCGTCCTGGAACTGGCCGACGGCAGCCGCCTGGTCGGGGTTGGCGTTGGCCTTGCTCACCAGGTCGTCGAACTGCGGGTTGCTGTAGTGCGAGTCGTTCGACGAGGCGTTGGTGAAGTACAGCGGCTGCAGGAAGTCCTGGATCAGCGGGTAGTCCATCTGCCAGCCGGTACGGAAGGCGCCGGTCATCTGCTTGGAGGTGACCTGGTTGCGGAAGTCCGCGAAGGTGCCCACCGGGCGGCCGACGCACGCCTTGGTGTCACCCATGACGTTGTTGATGCTGTTGCAGGCCGCGTCGACCCACTCCTTGTGCGGGCCGTCGGCGTTGTAGCTGATGGTCAGCTGCCCGCCGGGGATCCCGCCGCCCTGCTGGATCAGCTGCTTGGCCTTGTCCGCGTTGAAGGTGCACTCCGCACCGCAGAGGCCCTCCTTGTAACCGCCGGACGCGCCGAGCACCGGCGAGGTCCAGTCCGTGGCCGGGGTGCGGGTGTCGTTGAAGACGACCTTGGTGATGGTGGGCCGGTCGATCGCCATCGAGAGCCCCTGGCGGACGAGCTTGGCGCCGTCGGTGCTCCACTGCGGCTGGTACAGCGGGAAGGAGATGGTCTGGATGATGCCGGCGGGGGTGTTCAGGTACCGGTTGTTGAGGTCGGTCTGGATGGTCTTCAGGGCGCTGTTCGGGATGCCGTTGTCGACGTCCAGGTTGCCCGCCTGGAGGTCGGCGTAGGCGGCGTTGGTGTCGGTGTAGACCTTGAGGTCGACGCCGCCGTTCTTGGCCTTCTGGTCGCCGCTGTAGTCCGCGAACGGCCGCAGCTGCATCTTCTGGCTGCGCGTCCAGGAGGTGATCTCGTACGGCCCGTTGCCGACCGGCTTGTTGAGGTAGGCCGCGTGGTCGGAGAAGAAGGACTTGGGCACCGGGTAGTACGACGAGTAGCCCAGCGTCGCCGGCCAGGTGGAGAACTTCTGGGTCAGCGCGACGGTGAAGGTGTTGTCGTCGACGACCTTGAGGCCCGACATGGTCTGGGCCTTGGGGCTGCCCGAGGACGGCGCGACGTCGGTGTAGCCCTGGATGTACTGGAAGAAGCTGCTGTTGAGCTGCTTGTTGGTGGAGAGCGCGCCGTAGTTCCAGGCGTCCACGTAGGAGTTCGCGGTCACCACCGTGCCGTCGCTGAACTTCCAGCCCGGCTTCAGCTTGACCGTCCAGTTCTGCTGGTCGGCCGAGGTGATCGAGTCGGCGTTGGCGTTGCTGGGCTTGCTGGTCTTGGGGTCGTAGGCGACCAGGCCCGTGAAGATCATGTTGAGCACCGCCCCACCGTTCACCTCGTTGGTGTTCACGGGCTCGAGCGGGTTCTGCGGATCACCCCACCATGCCTGGACAATGCCGCCGGCATTCCCGCCGCCACCGCCGCTGCTGCTCTTACTACTGCTGCACCCGGTGGCCACCAGGGCCACGGATGTCGCCACGATCACGGCCCAGCGCACTCGGACGGCTGCAGGCATGGAACTCCTCCTCGGGATGTGTAACGCATCACACCCCATGAGAAGCGCCCCACCACGGCGGCGCGACCGCTGTACCGCCGGATGGGTGTCCGCTGAAACGCCATCGGACCCACAGCTCGTCAGCTGTGGGTCCGACAGGTTTCCGACTGGTTGAGGGAGGGTCAGGCCGTGGCCGGAACCCGCACCTCGGCGCTCTGCCCGATCTCGCGCTCCGCCGCGAAATGACACGCCGACTCGTGCGCGGCCGGGCCACTCAGCAGCGAGGGCACCGCGAGCAGCGGCAGCTCCTCCGAGCAGCGCGCCTCGGCCTTCCAGCAGCGGGTGCGGAAGCGGCAGCCGGACGGCGGGTTGGCGGGCGAGGGGATGTCCCCGGAGAGGACGATCCGGTCGCGGGTCTCGCGCGCCGTCGGGTCCGGCACCGGCACGGCGGAGAGCAGTGCCTGGGTGTACGGGTGGGTGGCGTGCTCGTAGATCTGCTCGTCGGTGCCGATCTCGACCATCTTGCCGAGGTACATCACGCCGACCCGGTCGGAGATGTGGCGGACGATGGAGAGGTCGTGCGCGATGAACATGTACGACAGCTCGAAGTCCGTCTGGAGCTGCTCCAGCAGGTTGATCACCTGCGCCTGGACGGAGACGTCCAGGGCCGAGACGGGCTCGTCGCAGATGATGACCTCGGGCTTGAGCGCCAGGCCCCGGGCGATGCCGATCCGCTGGCGCTGGCCGCCGGAGAACTGGTGCGGGTACCGGTTGATGTACTCCGGGTTGAGGCCCACGACGTCCAGCAGGTCCTGCACCGCCTTGCGGCGGTCGCCCTTCGGCGCGACCTCGGGGTGGATCTCGTACGGCTCGCCGATGATGTCACCCACCGTCATGCGGGGGTTGAGCGAGGTGTACGGGTCCTGGAAGACCATCTGGATGTTGCGGCGGACGGCCTTCAGCGCGGCGCCCGAGAGCTTGGAGATGTCCTCGCCCTTGTAGAGCACCTGGCCGGAGGTGGCGCGCTCCAGGTTCATCAGCACCTTGGCGAGCGTCGACTTGCCGCAGCCGGACTCGCCGACGATGCCGAGGGTCTCGCCCTTCATCAGCTCGAAGCTGATGCCGTCGACGGCCTTGACGGCGCCGATCTGCTTCTTGAAGAGGACGCCCTGGCTCAGCGGGTAGTGCTTGACCAGGTCCTTGACCTCAAGGATGGGCTGCTCAGCCATGGAGGGTCTCCTTCCAGAGGTGGCAGGCACTGCGGCGGCCGGCGCGCTCGGCGCCGTCCTTGTCGGTGACCTGGTGCAGTGCGGGGATCTCGGTGCGGCACAGGTCGGTGGCGAAGTCGCAGCGCGGGTTGAAGGCGCAGCCGGCCGGGACCTTCAGGAGGTTCGGCGGCAGGCCCTTGATCGCGTAGAGCTCCTCGCCCTTCTGGTCCAGGCGCGGGATCGAGCGGAGCAGGCCCTTGGTGTACGGGTGCGCCGGGTTGGCGTAGAGCTCGTGCACGGGGGCGGTCTCGACGATCCGGCCGGCGTACATGACGGCGATCTTGTCCGCGACGTCGGCGACCACGCCGAGGTCGTGGGTGATCAGGATCAGACCCATGTGGTACTCGGCCTGGAGCTCCGCCAGCAGATCCATCACCTGCGCCTGGACGGTGACGTCCAGAGCCGTGGTGGGCTCGTCCGCGATGATCAGATCCGGCTCCAGGGCCAGCGCCATCGCGATCATGATCCGCTGACGCATACCGCCCGAGAACTGGTGCGGGTAGTCCCCCACCCGCTGCGCGGCGGCCGGGATGCGCACCCGGTCCATCAGCTCGATCGCCTTGGCCTTCGCCTCCTTGCGGGAAGCGCCCTGGTGCACCCGGAACATCTCGCCGAGCTGGTAGCCCACGCTGAGCACCGGGTTGAGGGAGGAGAGCGCGTCCTGGAAGATCATCGCGATCTTCCGGCCACGGATCTGCCGGCGCTCCTCGTTGGACATCTTGAGCATGTCCTGGCCCCGGAAGAGGATCTCGCCCGAGGCGATCCGGCCCGGGGGCATGTCCAGGATGCCCATGATGGTCTGCGCGGTGACGGACTTGCCGGAGCCGGACTCGCCGAGCACGGCGAGCGTCTCACCGGCGCTGACGGAGTAGTTGACGCCGTTGACGGCCTTGGCGATGCCGTCCCGGGTCTTGAACTCGACGTGCAGGTCCCGGACCTCCAGCAGCGGGGTGCCGGGGGTGAGGCGGTCGGTCTGTACGGGCTTCTCGGTCACTGTGGTCATGGTGCGTCGCCTCTCTCTCAGCGCAGCTTCGGGTCGAGGGCGTCACGCACGGCGTCGCCGAGCATGATGAAGGCCAGCACCGTGAGGCTGAGCGCCCCCGCCGGGAAGAACAGCGCGAACGGCGCGGTGCGGATGACCTTCTGGGCCGAGTTGATGTCGATGCCCCAGGAGATGGTCGGGTCCTGGAGACCGATGCCGAGGAAGCTCAGCGTCGCCTCGGTGGCGATGTAGCCGCCCAGCGCGATGGTCGCGACGACGATCACCGGGGCGATCGCGTTCGGCAGGATGTGCTTGAGCATGATCCGGCCGGTGCCCGCGCCCAGCGCCTTGGCGGCGGTGACGTAGTCGGCCTGCTTGACGGTGATGACCGAGCCACGCATCACGCGGGTCATCTGCGTCCAGCCGAGCACGACCAGCGCGAAGACGACGCTCCAGACGGTGCGCGAGCTGAAGGCGTTGAGCACCACCAGGGCGCCGAGCAGCAGCGGGATGCCGAAGAAGATGTCGGTCACCCGGGAGATCAGGGTGTCGACCCAGCCGCCGAAGTAGCCGGCCACCATGCCGGTGATGCCGCCGAGGATCGTCACGCCGGCCGTGACGCAGATGCCGACGACGACCGAGGCGCGGGCGCCGTAGATGATCCGGGCGTAGATCGAGCGGCCCTGGCCGTCGTAGCCGAACCAGTCCGCCTGGAAGAGGTGCGTGTAGTTCGGCTTGGTCAGGAAGTGGTGCTGGAGGTCACCGGCGCGCGGGTCGACCGAGGTGAACAGGCTCGGCACGATCGCGAAGGCGATCAGCAGCAGGATCAGCAGCGAGGACAGGATGAAGATCGGGCGGGTGCGCAGGTCCTGCCAGGCGTCCGAGCCGAGGCTGCGGGGCTTCTCCGGCGTCTCCGACTTGGCCGCGAGGGCGGCCGGGGCCGCGGGGGTCTTCTCGAGCACGTCAGGCATACCGAATCCTCGGGTCCAGGACCGCGTAGAGCAGGTCGACGATCAGGCTGGCGGCGAGGTAGACGAGCACCAGCACGACAACGAAGCCGGAGACGGTGGCGCCTTCCTTCAGGTTGATGGCGTGGTAGAGCTCGAAGCCGACGCCCTTGACGTTGAAGATGCCCTCGGTGACGATCGCGCCGCCCATCAGGGCGCCCAGGTCGGTGCCGAGGAAGGTGACCACCGGGATCATCGAGTTGCGCAGCAGGTGCGTGCCGATGACCTTGCGCTTCGGCAGGCCCTTGGCGACGGCCGTGCGCATGTAGTCGGCCTTGATGTTCTCGGCTATCGAGGTCCGGGTGAGCCGGGCGACGTACGCGAGCGACAGCGAGCCCAGCACGAAGGCGGGCAGGATCAGCTGGCTCATGTCCATCGAGTCCTGCACGGTGGGCGTGACCCACTTCAGCTGGATGGCGAAGACGTTCTGGAAGATGAAGCCCAGCACCGGCACCGGGATGGAGATCAGCAGCAGCGTCAGCACCAGGGTCGACTTGTCGAAGGTCTTGCCGCGGCGCAGGCCGGCGAACAGACCGATCGTCACACCGAGCACCACCTCGATGGCGAAGGCCATCATGGCGAGGCGCATCGTCACCGGGAAGGCGGCCTCGATCTTGTCGAGGACCGGGCGGCCGTCCATCGCCTTGCCGAAGTCACCGGTGAACAGGTGGCCCAGGTACGTGAAGTACTGCTGGATCAGCGGCTGGTCCAGGCCCCGCTCGTGCTTGAACGCAGCGATCTGCGCCGGGTCCGCTGCCTTGTCGCCCCACATCGCGGCGACCGGGTCGCCCGGCAGGACGTGCACCATGAAGAAGATCAGGGTGACCGTTCCCAGGAAGACCGGGATCATTTGGAGCAGTCGCCTCGCGACAAAGCGCCCCATCGTGCCTCCATCCAAAGCTCTGACGGGCTGTGATCCCGAGTCAGAGGGCGTGACAACGGCCGGTGCCTGCCCCGCCCTCGTGAGGCGGGGAGGGGCACCGGCCGTATCGGTTCAAGCCGTGCGGTGCCGACCTGATTACTTCTGCTTGACCTCGACCTGCGAGAACACCGGGTCGCCGAACGAGTCGTACTTCACGCTCTGGACGTTGTTCGAGTAGCCCGCGGTGGTCTTGTAGTACCAGAGCGGGATGGCCGGCATGTCCTTGGCCAGCTGGGCCTCGGCCTGCTGGTAGAGGTCCGCGGTCTTCTCGACCGAGGTCGCCTTGTCCGCCTCGGCGGCGAGCTTGTCGAACTCCGGGTTGGAGTAGCCCGCGTCGTTGGCGGCGGCGCCGGTGCCGTAGACGTCACGCAGGAAGTTGGCGTTCAGGGGGTAGTCCTGCACCCAGCCGGTCCGCATCATGCTGCTGACCTGCTTCTTCTTGATGATGTCGCGCGCGGTCTTGAAGTCCGGCTTCGGGTCGCCGACGCACTCCACGCCGGTGGCCTGGCGGATGGAGTTGCAGACCGCGTCCACCCACTCCTTGTGGCCGCCGTCCGAGTTGTAGACGATGGTCAGCTTGTTGTTCGGGACGCCGCCGCCCTCGGTCACGAGCTGCTTGGCCTTGGCCGGGTCGTAGGTGCAGAACTCACCGCAGGAGTTCGCCTTGTAGCCCATGGCACCCGGGGCGACCCAGGAGTCGGCCGCCTGGCGCGAGCCGTTCAGCACCGTCTTGGTGATGGTGGCGCGGTCGATCGCCATCGAGAGGCCCTGACGGACCTTCGCCTTGTCGACGCCCTGCCACTGCGGCTGGTACATCGCGAAGGAGATGTTCTGGATGGCGCCCTGGGCCTGGTCGACGGCGCGGTCGCCCAGGTCGGACTTGTAGGAGGCCAGGTCGCTCGGGTCGACCTGGTCCAGCACGTCCAGGTTGTCGGAGACCAGGTCCTTGTAGGCGGCCTCGGCCTGGGTGTAGTTCTTGAAGACGATCCCGCCGTTCTTCGCCTTGTCGACACCCGTGTACTTGTCGTAGGCGGCCAGCGTGATGGCCTTGTTGTGCTCCCAGGAGACGAACTTGTACGGGCCGTTGCCGATCGGGTTCTGGCCGAACTTCGCCGGGTCCGTGTAGAACGCGGTCGGGAGCGGCGAGAAGGCCGTGTAGCCGAGCTTGTACTGGAAGTACGAGACCGGGCCGGTCAGCGCGATGGTGAAGTGGGTGTCGTCGACGACCTTGAGGCCGGACATCTCCTTCGCGGTCGGCTCGCCCTTGTCCGGGTGGACGGCGTCGTAGCCCGCGATGTCGGAGAACCAGTCGGAGTTGATCTGGTTGTTCTTGACGTTCGCCGACCAGTTCCACGCGTCGACGAAGGACTTCGCGGTGACGGGCGTGCCGTCGTGGAAGGTCCAGCCGGTCTTCAGCGTGACCGTGTAGTGCTGGGCGTCGGTCGTCTCGATCTTGTCGGCGACCTGGTTGCGCAGCTTCGAGGTGGTGGGGTCGTAGTCGACCAGGCCCTTGAAGAGCTGCTTGATGACGCGGCCGCCCTGGTTCTCCATGGCGTTGGCGGGCTGCAGCGGGTTCTGCGGCTCGGCGCTCTGGTAGCTGAACGTGCCCTGCGCGTTGACCGCGCCGCCACTCGAACCACCGCTGCTGGACGTGCTGCTCCCGCAGGCGGTAGCGGCGAGGGCGACCGCAACTGCTGCGACGACCCACTTGGCCTGGCTGGCACCGCGCATGGGTGTGCCTCCTGAATCCGTGTTGCAAACGTGGAGAGCACCGTGCTGTGTGGCCGGCGTCGGCGCCGAGACCTGCCGGTGCTTCCTCGCCCGAGGTTCCGGCGCGCACCCCTGCGCGTAACCCTTGACCCGAGCTCGACTTCACCCACTATCGGTCACTCTCGGATACGAACCCGACCATTACCGATCTCAATTTGGTCACATGAAAGACACTCGGATGCCAGAAAACGGACATTCAAGACATACGCAGACAGGTACTAAACGGACAGTTGCCATGCATGACGGGCGGTCACGTCCGATAACCGGACAACGGCCCGTCAGCTCACTACGCGCGTTGACAGCGGAGCGTGACGTGCGTCGCCCACGAAAAAGCGCCGGCCGGCGCCCTCCCGAAGGGGAGGGACGCCGGCCGGCGCCGAAGGGTGCTGCGTCAGTTCTTCTTGGCGCGCGAGGCCGTGCGGCCGCGCTCCTTCTGGTCCAGGACGAGCTTGCGGATGCGCACCGTCTCCGGGGTCACCTCGATGCACTCGTCCTCGCGGCAGAACTCGAGGCTCTGCTCGAGCGAGAGCTTGCGCGGCGGCACCAGGTTCTCGGTGGTGTCGGAGGAAGCGGCACGCATGTTGGTGAGCTTCTTCTCCTTGGTGATGTTGATGTCCATGTCGTCCTGGCGCGAGTTCTCGCCGACGATCATGCCCTCGTACACCTCGGTGGTGGGCTCCACGAAGAGCGTGCCGCGCTCCTGGATCCCCATCATCGCGAACGGCGTCACGACACCGGCGCGGTCGGCCACCAGCGAGCCGTTGTTGCGCATCCGGAGCTCGCCGAACCACGGCTCGTGGCCCTCGAAGATGGAGTGCGCGATACCCGTGCCACGGGTGTCGGTCAGGAACTGCGTACGGAAGCCGATCAGGCCACGCGACGGGACGATGAACTCCATGCGGACCCAGCCGGAGCCGTGGTTCGTCATGGTCTCCATGCGGCCCTTGCGGGTCGCCATCAGCTGGGTGATGGCGCCGAGGTACTCCTCGGGGCTGTCGATGGTCATCCGCTCGACCGGCTCGTGGGTCTTGCCGTTGATGACCTTGGTGACGACCTGCGGCTTGCCGACGGTCAGCTCGAAGAGCTCCCGGCGCATGGTCTCGACCAGGATGGCCAGCGCCAGCTCGCCACGGCCCTGGACCTCCCAGGCGTCCGGACGCTCGGTCGGCAGCACGCGGAGCGAGACGTTACCGACCAGCTCGCGGTCCAGGCGGTCCTTCACCATGCGGGCGGTGACCTTGTGGCCCTTGCCGCCCTTGCCGACCAGCGGCGAGGTGTTGGTGCCGATGACCATGGAGATGGCCGGCTCGTCGACCGTGATCAGCGGCAGCGCGATCGGGTTCTCGAGGTCGGCGAGGGTCTCACCGATCATGATGTCGGGGATACCGGCGACGGCACAGATGTCACCGGGGCCCGCGACCTCGGCCGGCTTGCGGGTGAGCGCCTCGGTCATCAGCAGCTCGGTGATCTTGACCTGCTGGACCGAACCGTCACGCTTCATCCACGCGACCTGCTGGCCCTTGCGCAGCTCGCCCTGCTCGACACGGCAGAGCGCGATGCGGCCGAGGAAGTTGTCGGCGTCGAGGTTGGTGACGTGGGCCTGGAGCGGCGCGTCCTCCTCGTAGGTCGGGGCCGGGACGTGCGCGAGGATCGTCGAGAAGAACGGCTCCAGCGAGTCGCTGTCCGGCGGCACGGTGCCGTTCTCGGGCTTGGTCATCGAGGCGACGCCGTCACGCGCACAGGCGTAGACGATCGGGAACTCGATCTGGTCCTCGGTGGCGTCCAGGTCCAGGAAGAGGTCGTACGTCTCGTTGATGACCTCGTCGATCCGGGAGTCCGGACGGTCGGTCTTGTTGATGCAGAGGATGACCGGCAGCTTGGCGGTCAGGGCCTTGCGGAGCACGAAGCGGGTCTGCGGCAGCGGACCCTCGGAGGCGTCGACGAGGAGGACGACCGCGTCCACCATCGAGAGACCGCGCTCGACCTCGCCACCGAAGTCGGCGTGGCCGGGGGTGTCGATGATGTTGATCGTGATCGGAGCGCCACCCTCCTTCGGGTGGTACTTGACGGCCGTGTTCTTCGCGAGAATGGTGATGCCCTTCTCGCGCTCCAGGTCGTTCGAGTCCATCATTCGGTCGTCGAGGTGCTGGTGGGCAGCGAAGGCGCCGGCCTGCTTCAGCATGGCGTCGACCAGAGTGGTCTTGCCGTGGTCGACGTGGGCGACGATGGCAACGTTGCGGATGTCATTGCGCGTGGGCATGCTGAGCGGACTCTCCCGGAATCGTGGGTTTCGGCGCCCGGCTGCGTTCAGCGTTGATCAGCGTCTTCGCCGCGGGCGACTTGCGATCCGTGTTGATCGCCACCACCCGTTCCGCCTGCTACTACCGGTCCACCCGCCGGGCACTACATGCCACGGCTTCCTCCTATCGTACGGGGAACATCCCAGAGGGGCAGAAACGGGCAGGTCCGGACGGGCGGGTGCGCTCAAGATCACAATTTTGCGGGGTCGGCGGAGCCCCCCGGCCCGGCTAGCTGCGGAAGCCGATGTCGGCGAATCGCGGGGTCGTGAAACCGAAGGCCCCGGCCCCCGCCACCGTGCTGCGGACGGCCACCAGATCAGGGCGCTGGTAGAGCGGGACGGAGTGCGCCAGCTGCCAGATCCGGGCGTCGGCCTGCTGGAGCAGCGCCAGCCGGGCGGCCGGGTCGAGGGTGGCGGCGGCGCGGTCGAAGAGCTGGTCGATCTCCTCGGTGCCCGTCCGGGCGTAGTTGCGGCCGACCACCGGGATGCCGTCGGTGCCCGGCCGGGGCTTGGCATAGCGGGGGCGCTCCTCGTCGGCCGGATGGGTGGCGGCCGGCCAGGAGAACAGGGCCAGGTCGTAGTCGCCGGTCGCGAGGTGGTCGTTGACGAAGGCCTCGAAGGGGACGGCCTGCGGGCGCAGCGTGACGCCGACGGCGGCCAGGCTCGCGGTCAGGGCCTCGGCGGTGCGCTCGGCGGTGACGGAGCCATCCGGCACCAGCAGGCCGAGGGTGAGCTCCTTGCCGTCCTTGCTCCGGGTGCTCCCGCTCTGCCGCCAGCCGGCCCGGTCGAGCAGGGTGGCGGCGGAGTCCGCCCCGGCGGCGGCGCTGTTGTCCCGGTAGCCCTCCTGCCCCGCCATCAGCAGGTGGTTGCCGAGCGGTTCGGCCGGGAGGCCGAGCGGGCCGAGCGCGGCGGCCGCCGCCTTGCCCCGGTCGACCGCGTGGGCGACGGCCTGGCGGACGGCGAGGTCGGCGAGCGGGCCCCGGTCGGCGTTCAGGGTCAGCTGGGTGAAGGCGGCGGCGGGGGCCCGGTGCAGGGTGAGCCCCGGGAGGGACTCCGCGCGCTTGAGCGCCTGGGCGGAGGCCTGGGCCAGCGCGGCGGCGTCCGGCGGGGCGGCGGCTGCGCCGCCCGCCGCGGCCTGCGCGCGGTCGACGGCGGTGGTGAGGGCCGCGATGTCGAGCTTGCCGTGCTCCAGCGCGTCGAGCCGGGCGGCGGCCGGGGTGGCCAGGAAGTCGATCGCCTCGGCCTTCGCGCGGTCGCCCCACCAGCGGGGGTTGCGGGCGAGGCTCACCCTGCCGCTCGCCGCGTCGTACGCCCGGACGGCGAACGGGCCGGCCGAGGTGTGGAAGGCGGCGGCCAGCGGCTGGTTGAAGGCGGCCGGGGTGCTCGTCACGGCGGCCGGGTAGAGCGGGCTGAAGAGGGCCTGCCAGTCGGCGTACGGCTGCTTGAAGGTGACCTTGACCTGGTGCGGGTCGGCTCCCTGGGCGACGGCCGCGATCGCCGCGTACCCGGCGGGGTGCTCGCCGTGGAAGGCCGGGTCTGCGCCGGAGAGGGCGTGCCACTGGGCCACGAAGTCGGCGGCCGAGAGGGGGGTGCCGTCGCTCCAGACCGCCGACGGGTTGAGCCGGTAGGTGACGGTCTGCGGGCTCCGGCCGTCCGGGGTCGACTCGGCGGCGGCCAGGTACGCGGGGTCGGCGTCCGGGTGGGCGTGCTCGTCCCTCCGGAACAGCACCGGCAGGACGGCCTCGGCGAGCAGCTCGGAGTCGGCGGTGGCCTCGGGCTGGAAGACGTTGAGGGTGGTGGGGACGGTGTCGAGGGCCCAGCGGAGGGTGCCGCCGTCCTGCATCCCGGAGCGGTCGGCGGCGGTGATGTCGGAGGCCGCCCGAGTGGGGGCGGCCTGCTCCGAACAGGCGGTGAGAGCACCCGCGAGCAGCAGGGCGAGGGCCGCGGCGGTGACCTGGCTGGCGCGCATGCGCTGTCCTCCGTCGGTTGGTCAGCCGACCCGAAAATAGGGCCGGTTGACCACTGAACGCCACCGCAGCTGCCCACCGGGGGTGACACGGCGGGCAGCGGCCACAGGACTACCCACCCGGAGCAACCGGCGTCAGAGGGTGAGTTCGAACCAGACGATCTTGCCGTTGGGGGTGCGGCGGCTGCCCCAGCGTTCGGCCAGCAGGCTGACGAGCTGGAGGCCCCGGCCGCCTTCGTCGGTCTCCTGGGCGCGGCGCTGTCTGGGCTGGGCGTAGCCGTCGTCCCAGACCTCGCAGACCATCGTGCGGTCGCGCAGGAGGCGGAGCCGGATCTCGCCGTGGCCGTGCCGGAGGGCGTTGGTGACCAGCTCGCTGACCAGGAGTTCGGTGGTGTCGACCAGTTCGTCCAGCCCGCGTACCAGGAGCCAGCCGCAGGCGAGCTCGCGGGCCTTGGAGACGGAGGTGGGCTCGGACGGCAGGCGCCAGTCCCCCACCGCGTCCTCGGGGAGGGGCTGGACCTTGGCCATCAGCAGGGCGATGTCGTCCTCGCCGTGGTGCGGGATGAGCTCGTCGAGCACCTCGTCGCAGAGCTGCTCCAGCTGCTTGGAGCCGTTCGAGAGGGCCGTCCGGAAGGCCCGCAGGCCGTCGTCCAGCTGGTGCTTGCGGGATTCGACCAGGCCGTCGGTGTAGAGGGCGAGCACCGCGTCGTCCGGGAGCTCGATCTCGACCTCCTCGAAGGGCTCGCCGCCGACGCCGAGCGGCAGGCCCGGCGGCACGTCGAGCATCCGGGCGGGCTCGCCGGGGCCGAGCAGGGCGGGCGGCAGGTGGCCCGCGTTGGCGAAGACGCAGCGCTGGGTGACGGCGTCGTAGACGGCGTACACGCAGGTCGCGAGGTAGAGCTCGTACTCCTCGCCGGGCGAGTTGGTGTCGCCGCCGAGGCCCCGGGCGATCTCGTCGAGGGCGGTGAGCACCTCGGCCGGGTCGAGTTCGAGCATGGCGAGGGTGCGGACGGCGGTGCGCAGCTGGCCCATCGCGACGGCGGCGCGCAGGCCGCGGCCCATCACGTCGCCGATCACCAGCGCGGTACGGCTGCCGGGCAGCGGGATGACGTCGAACCAGTCGCCGCCGACCTCGGTGTTGTTGTTGCTGGGCAGGTAGCGGCGGGCGATCTCCAGGCCGGTGGCGGCCGGGTTGCCCGGGGGCAGCAGGCTGCGCTGGAGGATCAGGGCGCGCTCGTGCTCGCGGCGGTAGAGCCGGGCGTTGTCGACGCAGACGGCGGCGCGGGCGACGAGCTCCTCGGCGATCGCGACGTCCCGCGCGTCGAACGGCTCGCTGCCGATCGCCCGGGAGAGCTGGACGAGCCCGAGCACCTGGTCGCGGGCGACCAGCGGCACCACCAGGGTCGAGCGCAGCAGCGGGTCGGGGCCCGGCTGCGGGACGACGCTGCGGCCGGTGCGCAGCGCGCGGGCGTGCGGGGAGCGGCGCGGATAGCAGAGCGTGCCACCGGCCTCGGCGACGGGTACGGACCCCTCGGCCGCAAGCACGCTGGAGGCACCGCCGACCACGCTGGAGACGGCGACGCGGCGCAGCTCGCCGGAGCCGTCGCCCTGGCCGGGCGCGGCCGACATCGGGCCGGAGTCGCCGCTGAGCAGGGCGCTGTAGAGGTCGACCGTCGCGACGTCGCAGAACTGCGGGACGATGACGTCGAGCAGCTCCTTGGCGGTGGTCTCCAGGTCGAGGGTGGAGCCGATGTGCGTGCTGGCCTCGTTGAGCAGGGCCAGGCTGCGCCGCACCCCCGCCGCCTCGCGCTCGGCGACGTGGCGGCTGGTGACGTCCAGCACCTGGCCGGCGACGCCCATCGGGTGCCCGGCCGAGCTGTTCAGCCGGTAGAGCGAGATCGCCCAGCGGCGGACGCCCTCGCGCAGCGGCTCGCCCCGGCCGGGGGCGAGCCCGCCGACGGGCCGGGGGACGGCGCCGGTGAAGCGCAGGTCGAGCATCGGCTCGCCGCTCGCGAGCACCTTGCGCAGGGCGAGGCTGAGCCGCTCGGCCTCGCCGGTCAGGAAGAGGTCGTACGGCGTCAGGCCCTCGAACTCGGCCCTGGGCAGGCCCATTCCGACGGCGAACGCGTCGTTGACCCGCTGCAGCCGCAGGTCGAGGTCGAAGAGGAAGAAGCCGGTCGGGGTCTGCCCGAAGACGGCCTCCGAGGCGGCGAGGTCGGTCTCGATCCGGCGCAGCCGCCCGAGGTCGACGGCGAGGCAGGTCGCGCCGGCGGCGCCCGGGGTGCCGGTGTCCGGCATGGCGTACAGCTCGGCGAGGCCCTCGGCGCCCTCGGCGTCGCGGTAGGGCGCGGTGCCGATCCACTCCTCGCCCGCGAGGATGCGCTCCAGCCGGGCCCGGCCGCGCTGCCAGAGCTCGCGCGGCACGAAGGCGGTGACCGGGTCGGCGCCGACCGCCTCGGTCGCGGGCACGCCGAAGAACTCGGCGGCCCGGCTGCTCCACTGGCTGATCAGCCCGTCGGAGCCGAGCGCGAAGGTGGCGACCCGGATGTAGTCGTAGATCGAACCGGGCTGCCCGTACCCCCAGCCGCCGGGGAGGTCACCGTCGGCCTGCGGCGCCCGCGCGGGGCCCGGCACGGCGAAGTCTGGCTGTGGCTGTGCCGGCCCAGGTTGCCCGGGTACGGCGGCATGACCGCTGCCGTTCGGCACACTCCACGCCGGGATGCTGTTCAACGGACCGACCCCTCCAACCCGCGCCCATCCGGATGTCGAGAAGACCGAGTATTCATCATCGGAGCGCAGGCGCACACGTCCCTTACATCACAACATCGAATCGGGCTGTCCCTCCGGAGGTCCTTACCCGGTCCCGCCTGTTCGAACCACGCACGGATCTGGCAAGATCGGCCTGTCGTGCGAGGGGAGATCGGACCCGGAGAAGCCGGGCGGTCGGCGCACGACGTACCCGACTTGGCGGGTGTCGTGCGGCCGAGGAGTGTCCGGCCGCACCGCCCGCCGCAATTCTTCTCTTCCGCCAGTACAACCTGAGCCGCCACTCAGCAGTCCTGTTTGCTGACCCGTGCTTCCACGTCCTCAGGGGGATCCTCCGTGCGTCACAACCGCACCGCCGCCATAGCGGCTCTCGTCGTCTCGGTCACCACCGGGCTGCCGCTCGTCGGTGTCGCCCACGCCGACACGCTCGACCTGTACGTCGACAAGGCCGCCGCCACCTGCTCCGACAACGCCGTGGCGGGCAGCAAGGCGACTCCGTTCTGCACCGTCTCGGCCGCCGCGGCCGTGGCCCAGGCGGGCCAGACCGTGCACATCGCCCCGGGCTTCTACGCCGGGGACGTCCACCTGACGCGCTCGGGTACGCCGGGCGCGCCGATCACCTTCGAGGGGCCGGACCAGCGTCCGAACTACCTGACCCCGTACGCCGACCTGAGCGGGGTGCACGGCCTGACGCTGGACGGCGTGCACGACGTCGCCGTGCGGCACCTCGTCACCAAGGGCACCGAGGGCGCCGTGGTCGTGACCGGGTCCAGCAAGATCACCCTGGACGACGTCTCCGTCGCGCAGGACGGCGGCGACAAGGGCACCCACCCCGGTGTGCTGATCACCGGGGCTAGCAGCGACGTGACGCTGAGCCACAGTCAGCTCAGCTACACGACGGGCGATGCCGTGGCCGTCGCCCAGGGTGTGACCGGGGCCGTGATCACCACCAACCTCGTCAACCGCGCGCAGGGTGACGGGATTTCGGTCAAGGGCGCCACCGGCACGGTGATCACCGGCAACACGGTGAACCACTCCAACGGCCCCGCCGTCGAGATCTCGGGCGCCGCGTCGGCGACCACCGTCGAGAACAACGTCTTCGCCGAGCAGGACGCCGACGGCGGCGGCGGCGCCACCCCCGTGGGCCTGGCGGTCGCGGCCGACTCGACCGCCGGCACCAAGGCGGACTACAACGTCGTCAGCACCCAGCAGCCGTCGCCGTACAAGTGGGGCAGCACGCTCTACGCCAACGCCGAGGACTTCCAGAAGGCCAGCGGCCAGGGCGCACACGACCTCGCCGCGCCCGCCAAGACGCTGCTGGGCAACACCGAGGGCTCGGTGCTGATCGACTCCGCCGACCCGAGCGCGCCCGGCGAGCAGGACACCGACCTGCTGGGCCTGGCCCGGGTGCACGACCCGCTGGTGAAGGGCACCGGCACCCACGACCGCGGTGCCACCGAGTTCCAGGCCCCGGCCCTGCACCTCCGGCTCGCCGTCACCCCGCAGCCCGACATCAGCCACCCGCTGGACGCCCTGGTCGAGTTCACCGCCAACTCCGCCTGGTCGACCGACACCAAGGTCTCCGTCGACTTCGGCGACAAGAGCACGGTCGTCACGGGCGCGGTCTCGCCGCTCACCCACGCCTTCCCGAAGGCCGGCAGCTACACCGTCACGGCCACCGGCACCGACAGCCTGGGGCAGACCGCCAAGCAGACCCAGGTGGTCACCATCACCGGCCCGGCGCCGGTGCACCCGATGCTGAAGGTCACCCAGGACAGCACCGACCTGAGGCACGTGCGCGCCGACACCACCGGCACCACCAGCCCGTGGCCGGTGGCGACCACCACCTTCGACTACGGCGACGGCACCCCGGCCACCACGCAGGACACCCACACCTACGCCAAGTCCGGCCAGTACATGGTGCTCACCACCGTCACCGACACCCAGGGCCGCCAGGGGTCGTTCGGCCAGGTCGTGACGATCACCGACCAGTTCGTCCCGATGCGGCCCACCCGGGTGCTCGACACCCGTGCGGGCAGTGGGCTGCCGGGCAGCGGGGCGCCGGTCAGCGGTGGCCAGGTGCTGAAGCTACAGGTCGCCGGTGTCGCCGGTCTCCCGGAGGCCGGCAAGGTGTCGGCCGTACTGCTCAACCTGACGGCGACCCGGCCGACGGCGGGCAGCTTCGTCACCGCCTTCCCGAGCGGATCCGTCCGCCCGACCGTCTCCAGCCTGAACTTCACCGCCGGGCAGACCGTGGCCAACGCCGTCGTCGTCCCGGTCGGGCCGGACGGGAAGGTCTCGCTCTACAACTTCAACGGCAGCGTGGACCTCGTCGCCGACATCGCCGGTTACTACGGCCTGCAGGTGCCGACCGTCGGCGCCGGGAACTTCATCGGGTCCGTCACCCCGACCCGGGTGCTCGACACCCGGGCGACCCACGGCCCGCTCGGCGGTGGCGACACCATCAAGGTCAAGGTCCGGGGAGGCGCGGGCCTGCTCCCGGACGTGGCCCGCGCGGTGGTGCTGAACCTGACGGCCACCCAGCCCACCCAGGGCGGGTACGTCACCGCTGCCCCCGACGGCAACCCGCCGAGCAGCTCCAGCCTCAACTTCGCGGCCAACCAGACCATCGCCAACCAGGTCACGGTGCCGATCGACGCCGACGGCACCGTCACGCTCTACAACCACAACGGCAGCGTCCACCTGATCGCCGACATCCAGGCCTTCTACTCGGCCCCGGTCTCCGCCACCGGCCCGCTGCAGACCGTCACCCCGACCCGCCTGCTCGACACCCGCGTCAACCACAGCACGCTCGGCGCCGGAGGCACCGTCCGCGTCAAGGTCACCGGCGTCGCCGGGGTGTCGGAGCACGCGACCGGCGTCCTGGTCAACCTGACGGCCACCAACCCGACGGCCGCCGGCTTCCTGACCGCCTACGCGGCCGGTTCGCCCCGCCCCCTGACGTCGATCCTCAACTTCGCCCCCGGCCAGACCGTCCCGAACCTCGCGTTCGTCCCGGTCTCCTCCGACGGCTACATCGAGGTCTACAACCACAGCGGGAACACCGACGTCCTGGTCGACATCCAGGGCTACGAGAACTAAGCCGATGCTCGGGGGCAGGCCGGCCCCCGTACACCGGTTCGTCAGCCACGGATGATCAACTCCGGTGGGCCAACTCCCAGTTGGCCCACCGGACCGGGCGGAGCGCCCGGTCGTCGCATCCATGGGGGATCAACTCTTGCGTCACCAACGCACCGTGGCGCTGACCTCGCTCGTGCTCTCGGTCACGGCGGCACCGCCCGCCTGAAGGTCACCGGCACCGCCGGGGTGCCGGACGGCACGGCGGCCGTCCTGGTCAACCTGACCGCCACCCGCCCGACCGGCGGCGGCTACCTGACCGCGTACGCGGCGGACCAGGCCCGGCCGGGCACCTCAACGCTCAACTTCGCCGCCGGGCAGACCGTGCCCAACCTCGCGTGGGTGCCCGTCTCCGCCGACAGCTACATCGCGGTCCACAACTTCGGTGGCAGCACCGACGTCCTGGTGGACGTCCAGGGCTACACCAGGTGATCGTCCGGGAGTGACCCGTCCGGTTCGACGCCGTCGACGGACAGCTCGAACCAGACGACCTTGCCCATCCCCTCCGCGCGGGTGCCCCAGCGCAGCGCCAGCCG
Source organism: Kitasatospora sp. McL0602 (assembly GCF_052076145.1). Lineage (NCBI taxonomy): Bacteria > Bacillati > Actinomycetota > Actinomycetes > Kitasatosporales > Streptomycetaceae > Kitasatospora > Kitasatospora sp. McL0602. The sequence continues at coordinate 2,654,534 of NZ_CP197246.1, forward strand.
GCGGACGAGCTCCAGGCCCCGGCCGCCCTCGTCCGCCTCGGCGGCGTGGCGCTCGCGCGGAGGGTCGGGCAGCGGGTCGGAGATCTCCACCAGCAGGGTGTCACCGAGATTCAGGCGGACGCCGATCGGGGCGCTGGCGTAGCGGACCGAGTTGGTGACCAGCTCGCTGACCAGGAGTTCGGCGGTGTCGGTCAGCCGCTCGACCTCCCACTCGGCCAGCGTCCCGCGCACCAGGCGGCGAGCCCGGGAGACGGCCGTCGGCTCGGCGGGCAGCGTCCACCCGGCGGTGGGGATGCCCGATTGGCCCCGGCCGAGCCGGGCCAGCAGCAGCGCCACGTCGTCCGGCTCGCGGCCCTGCTCCATCGTCTCCAGCACCGCCTCACAGGCCTGCTGGATCGAGGCGTGCGGCTGCTCCAGCACCGTCAGCAGCCGCCCGAGCCCGACGTCGAGGTCCTTGTCCCGGGATTCGACCAGCCCGTCGGTGCACAGCGCCAGCAGACTGCCCTCCGGGATCTCCAGCTCGATCGACTCGAACGGCACCCCGCCGACGCCGAGCGGCGCGCCCGAGGGCAGGTCGAGGATCTGGCCGACACCGCCGGTCAGCGCGCTACCGATCCGGCTGGCCTCCTCGACCGGCTCCTTCGGGACGATCAGGACGGGCGGGATGTGGCCCGCCTTGGTCGCGATGAGCTTGCGCGTGGCGGGGTCGAAGACGACGTACACGCAGGTGGCGAGCAGCGCCTCGTCCGGGCCCTGGGCGAGGTCGTCGGCCAGCTCGTGGACGTGCCGCAGCAGGATCTCGGGCTCCAGGTCGAGCCCGGCCAGGGTGCGGACGGCGGTGCGCAGCCGCCCCATCGTCGCGGCGGCGCGCAGGCCGTGGCCCATCACGTCGCCGACCACCAGCGCGGTGCGGTCGCCGGGCAGCGGGATGACGTCGAACCAGTCGCCGCCGACCTCGGTGCCGCTGCTGCCGGGGACGTACCGGTAGGCGACCTCGACGCCGTGCGGCTGCGGGACCTGCTGGGGCAGCAGGGTGCGCTGGAGGGTGAGTGCGGCGGTGCGTTCGCGGGCGTAGAGCCGGGCGTTGTCGAGGGAGCTGCCCGCGCGGTCGGCGAGCTCGACGGTGAAGGCCAGGTCGTCGCGGTCGAAGCCCTCGCGGTAGCCGGAGCGGCTGACCACCAGCAGGCCGATCACGATGCCCCGGGCCCGCAGCGGCACGACCAGCCGGGAGTGCACGCCGAGCTCGTGGGCGGCCTGCACCTTCGGGTCGCCGGGGTAGGTGAGATCGCTGAGCTCGGCCGGGCCGGAGAGCAGCTCGGGCACGCCGGTGCGCAGCACCCGGCCGAAGGAGGAGTCCTCGGCGAAGGTGATCCGGGCGCCGCGCCGGAGCATCACCTCGACCTCGGCGCCGTCCTGCACGGAGGCGACGCCGAGCTGGAGCAGGGAGGTGCGGCGGTCGTGGCCGTGCCGGGGCAGGTCGTCGCCGTGGGCGACGGCCTGGAGCAGGATGACGGCGGCGAAGTCCGCGAGCCTGGGCACCACGGCCCCCGCCAGCTCCTGGGCGATCCGGGTCGCGTCGAGCAGGTCGCCGACCCTGGAGCCGAACTCGTTGAGCAGCGAGAGCCGCCGCCGGGCGTGCTCGACCTTGGCGATGGCGCGGTACCGGTCGGTGACGTCCATGACGGTGCCGGAGATGCCGAGCACCTTGCCGGCCCGGTCGGTCATCCGGCTGTACGAGATCGATCGGAAGCCGGAGCGGGCGGTGCTCGGGGAGGCGAGGGTGACGTCGATGACGGGCTCGCCGGTCGCCAGCACCTGGCGCTGGATGGCGGTGATCTCGTCGGCGGCGCGCTCGGGGAGGGTCTCGCCGGTGGTCCGGCCGACGTGGTCCTCGGCGGGCAGGCCGTTCATCTCGGCGAGGGTGCGGTTGACGGCGGTGTAGCGCAGCTCGGTGTCGAGGACGGCGATGCCGAGCGGGGACTGCTCGAAGAGCGCGTCCCGGACGGCGAGGTCGCGCTCGACGGCCTGGAGGGTGGCGGCCTCGGCGAGGGCGACCTGGAGGAAGGGGGTGCCGTCACCGTCGACCAGCATCGAGATCCGGGCCTCGACGGCGACCAGCGGGCCCTCACGGTGGTGCAGCTCGGTGAGGCCGTGCCAGCTGCCGTTGCGCAGGGTGTCCTGGATGGCGGTGCGGATCTGCCCGACCAGCGTCTCGCTGCCGATCAGCTCGTCGATCCGGCGGCCGACCAGCAGCTCGCTCGGCCAGCCGAGCAGCTGCTCGGCGGCCGGGCTCCAGAGCACCACCCGCCCGGCGGTGTCGAGGATGCCGATGGCGACCTTGACGACGTCGAGCAGGCTGCCCTGGGTGTGCTCGCCGAAGCGCTGGGCGTGCGGGGCGCTGCTGCCGGGGAAGGGCGCCGCCGGGCGGCCCCGGACGGTCGGCGCGGAGTACGCCGCCGCCTCGGCCGTGGGCGGCGTGAGGGGGGCCTCCTTGCGGCGGCGGAGCATCGGCTGCGGGGAGCTGCGGGCGCCCTGGACCGCATCGGGCGCGGGCGTGCGACGCCGCAGGCGGGCGCGGGCGGGGGCGCCGCCCTTGTTGCTACCCGTACTCGACACCTACGGGGCCTCCGGCTCTCGGGCTGCGAGCCCCGGCGGAGGTGCCGGGGCCCGGGGCGCTCCACACCCTCGCTGCGACGGCCGGGCCCCGCCTCACCAATGGTGACGAACGCTGTCGAACAGTGACATACCCCGTGGAATGACTGGATATCCCGGCATTCTGGGTCATCTTTTCCGATTGACCTACCTGGAGTAGCCCCCCGCCGTACGCAGCGCCGCTCAGCCCGCAGCTCAGCCTGCCGGGAGCTCAGCCCGCCAGGAGCTCGGCAACGTACGGGAGCACCTCGCGGTCATGGGCGAGCCAGTCGACCTCGGTGAGTTCGTCCAGACCGAGCCAGCGGACCTCCGAGTGGTCCTGGAGCGGCTGCGGCTCACCCTCGACCAGCTCGGCCGCCCAGATCCGCAGCTCCAGCCCCGGGCGGACGACCCACGCCCCGGGCAGCCGGCTCAGCGCCCGCGCCCTGACCCCCAGCTCCTCGTGCAGCTCGCGCTCCAGCGCCTGCTCCTGCGTCTCCCCCGGCTCGGCCTTCCCGCCGGGGAACTCCCAGTACCCCGCGACCTCCGGCGGCGCACTGCGGCGGGCGGCCAGCACCCGGCCGTGGTGGACGAGGGCGCCGCCGACGACGATCCGGTTCTCCGTCGCGTCCGCAGTCGGGCCGGTGGCGTCTACCGGCTTCATCGGCTTCATCGGGTTCATCGGGTTCATCGGGTTCATCGGGTTCATCGCGCTCATGGTGGACGACCCTATGCGGCCGCTAGCCGTCCTCGGGCTCGACCCAGTAGAGCTGCTTGTGGCCGCGTGCCTCGTACTCGGCCGCGAGGGCCTCCGCCGCCGCGCGGGTCAGGCCCTTCGCGAGCAGGTAGCGGTTGCCGTTGTCGTCCTGCCGCATCACCCGGTACGTGGTGGTCATGCCTTGACCGTAGCCGCCGGGGCGGTGGGCCCGGCCCGGTGGGGGGCGGACCGGGCCTCCGGCGCGGGTCAGACAGTACGACCGGGTTGCTACCGACGGGTACGCAACCTGTTAACGGGAGGTAAGGGCAGAGCGCCCGGCCCGTCCATGGCGTCTCGAAGTATGAGAACTGACGTATCGCCATTCGGGACAACCGGCAAATCCCCTCCCTGTCGGGCTGGTTCGGCGGCCACAATCGGTCCCATGGGAAAGACTTACAAGTGCATTGAAGGACGTCTGCGGAAGTTCATCGAGAGCCAGCCCGTCTTCTTCACGGCCACCGCGCCGCTGACGGAGGACGGCCACGTCAACGTGTCCCCCAAGGGCCGTTCGGGCACGCTGGTCGTGCTGGACGAACTCACCCTGGCGTACCTGGACTTCGGCGGCAGCACCGCCGAGACCATCGCGCACCTGCGGGAGAACGGGCGGATCACCCTGATGTGGTGCGCGTTCACCGGGCCGCCGACGGTGGTGCGGGTGCACGGCCGGGGCGAGCCGGTCTTCCGGGACGACCCTCGGTTCGACGGTCTGATGCGGCACTTCGACCCGTCGGTGGACGGCTCCGGGCTGCGGGCCGTGGTGCTCGTGCGGGCCGAGCGGGTCAGCGACTCCTGCGGGTTCGCCGTCCCGATCATGGACTACCGCGAGGACCGCGACATGCACGCGGAGTACTTCGACCGCAAGGGTGAGGAGAACTTCTCGACCTACTGCGAGGGCAAGGAGTACGTGGGCACCAGCATCGACGGGCTGCCCGCACTGCCACTGCCGGTGCCGCCCCGGGCCAACTGACCCCGGGCAGCGAACTCGGTCTGCCGGAAGGTCAGTTCAGGGCGAACCAGCGAACAACGACCGTACGCCGCCGTGTCTTCGGGCGAACAGCTCCCGTACGCGCGACCCGTATGCGCGGCCCGTACGGTGGCAGTCCGACCCCGAGTGAACGGAACCCCGCGATGGCAGCCGCCCGCCCGTACGTCCTGCTGAGCGCCGCCATGTCGGTCGACGGATACCTCGACGACGCGTCGGCGGAGCGGCTGCTGCTCTCCAACCCGGAGGACTTCGACCGGGTCGACGAGGTGCGGGCCTCCTGCGACGCGCTGCTGGTCGGCGGCAACACCCTGCGGGTCGACAACCCCCGGCTGCTGGTCAACTCCCCCGGGCGGCGGGCCGCCAGGGTCGCGGAGGGAGAGCCGGAGTACCCGCTGAAGGTCACCCTGAGCGGGAGCGGCGAGCTCGACCCGGGGCTGAACTTCTGGCACACCGGCGGGGCGAAGGTGGTCTACACGACGGCCGCCGCCGCACCCTCGCTGCGCACGCGGCTCGGCGCGACGGCCGAGGTGGTGGCCACCGGGCAGCGGGTGGAGCTGGGCGCGGTGCTGGACGACCTGGGCCGGCGCGGCATCGGGCGGCTGATGGTGGAGGGCGGGAGCGGCGTGCACACCCAGTTCCTCGCCGAGAGCCTGGCCGACGAACTCCAGCTGGCCGTCGCACCGCTGCTGGTCGGGCAGCCGACGGCCCCGAGGTTCGTCGGCCCGGCGGCCTTCCCCGGCGGTCCGGGGCGGCGGATGCGGCTGCTGGGGGCACGTACTGTGGGAGACGTCGTCCTGCTCCGGTACGCCCCCAAGGAGTCCGCCTCGTGAGCTCAGACCTGCAGTGGCTGGCCCGCGCCGTCGAGCTGTCCCGGCTCTGCCCGCCGTCCGCGACGGCGTTCTCGGTCGGCGCGGTGATCGTCGGCGCCGACGGCACCGTGCTCAGCGAGGGGTACAGCCGGGAGCTCGACGCGGTGGGCCACGCCGAGGAGACCGCGCTCGGCAAGCTGCCGACCGGCGACCCACGGCTGCGCACCGCGACGGTCTACAGCTCGCTGGAGCCGTGCGGGCAGCGGGCCTCCCGGCCACGCACCTGCGCCGAGCTGATCGTCGCGGCCGGCGTGCCCCGGGTCGTGGTCGGCTGGCGGGAGCCGGAGCTCTTCGTCGCCGCCTGCCAGGGGACAGCGCTGCTGACGGCCGCCGGGGTCGAGGTGGTCGAGCTGGCCGAGCTGGCCGAGGCCGCGCGGGCCGTCAATGCGCATCTTCTGGGGTAGTTCTCCCCCATCGTTTTGTATGGTGGAGGAACAAACTAAACGATCCCGAGGAGCCAGCATGCCCGAGACCGTCCCCCCGGCCGTCCCCCGGACCATCAGCCTCCGGCCCCGTGCTCTCCTGCTCGACATGGACGGCACGCTCGTCAACTCCGACGCGGTCGTCGAACGCTGCTGGCGCCGCTGGGCCGAGCGGCAAGGGCTCGACCCTGACGCCACGATGCGCGTCGTGCACGGCCGCCAGGGCCACCTCAGCATGGCCATCCTGCTGCCCGACCGCCCGATGGAGCAGAACCTCGCCGAGAACCGGCTGATGCTCGCCGAGGAGACCGCCGACACCGAGGGCGTCGTGCCGATCCCCGGCGCCGCCGCCTTCCTGGCCGCCCTCGTGGGCCACCCGCACGCCCTGGTCACCTCGGCCGACGCCGCCCTCGCCCGCACCCGGATGGCCGCCGCCGGGCTCCCGATGCCGCCCGTCACCGTGACCGCCGAGTCGGTCAGCGCGAGCAAGCCCGACCCGGAGGGCTTCCTCAAGGGCGCCGCCGAGCTGGGCTTCGCCCCCGCCGACTGCCTGGCCTTCGAGGACTCCGAGGCCGGCATCGCCGCCGCGCTCGCCGCCGGGATGCCGGTCGTCGGGGTCGGCCCGCGCGCCGCCGCCCACCACCCGACGGCGCACGTCGACACCCTCGACCAGGTCCGGATCACCCCGGGGCCCGACGGCACGGTCACGGTCACCCTGCGACCGTGACCGCACGTCTCCTGCCGGGCCCTCTCAGCGGGCCTCTCAGTGCGTTGCGATCGCTGGGTCGCTCGTGCTCGCGCGGCCCGTCTCGGCGTGGCCGGCCAGCCGGCGCAGGAAGTCGCCGTCCCGGTCCGAGACGACCGACAGGTCGTACCAGCCGTGGCTGTTCCCGGTCGGCGCCAGGTGCACGACCCGCCCGCCGGGCCGGAGCTGGTACGGCACGGGCGGCTTCGCGCCGTACGCGTCCCGGACGGTCAGGCGGACCGGCTCGGTGCCCTCGTTGGTGAGCGTCAGCCGGAGCTGCCCGCTCTCCGGGTCCTGACGCGTCACCACCTCGGGGCCGCGCGCCCGCCCCTTGAACTGCCGGTGGAAGCCGTTCGGGCCGTAGACCGTGAAGTCGTACGCGCCGCTGACGCTCCAGCTGTCCGACAGCTGCTGCCCGGCGCCGACGGTGTAGCTCCACGGGCCGTCCGGGTTGGTCGCCGAGGTCACGTAGAAGCTCGCACCGGCCGCGCCGTGGCTGGCGAAGTCGGTCCGCAGCCGGCCGTCCGCGCCGAGGTGGCCGTCGACCAGCAGGTCGTACGGCAGCGGGCGGGCCCGGCGCAGTCCGGGCTCCTGCTTGGGCAGCGCCGGGTTGGCCGGGGGCGTCGGGACGTAGTCGGCGTGCCGGTCGCGGTCCGGCGGGAGGTAGCCACGGGTGTCCGGCAGCGCCGGGACGGTGGCGTCCGTGCGTCCGAAGTCGAAGGCCGCCGTCAGGTCACCGCACACCGCGCGGCGCCACGGCGAGATGTTCGGCTCGTGCACGCCGAAGCGCCGCTCGATCAGCTGGATGATCGAGGTGTGGTCGAAGGTCTGGGAGCAGACGTACCCGCCCTTGCTCCACGGCGAGACGACGAAGGTCGGCACCCGCTGCCCGAGGCCGTACGGACCCGCGACGTTCCGGTCCGTGGGCGACTTCGGCCGGTAGATCTCCAGGGTGGAGTCGGCCGTGGTCTGCCCCTGCGCCCGCGAGGCCGGCGGGTACGGCGGCACGACGTGGTCGAAGAAGCCGTCGTTCTCGTCGTACGTGATGACCAGCGCCGTCTTCGCCCACACCTCGGGGTCGGCGGTCAGCGCGTCCAGCACCTGCGCGATGTACCAGGCGCCGTAGTTGACGGGCCAGTTGGGGTGCTCGGTGAACGCCTCGGGGGCGACGATCCAGGAGACCTGCGGCAGCTTGCCCGCCTTGACGTCCGCCTTCAGGATGTCGAAGTACCCCTCCCCGGCCTTCGCGTCCGTACCCGTCCGGGCCTTGTCGTAGAGCGGGTCGCCCGGCTTGGCGTTGCGGTAGTTGTCGAAGTACAGCAGCGAGTTGTCGCCGTAGTTGCCCCGGTAGGCGTCGCCGATCCAGCCCCAGCCGCCCGCGGCGTCCAGGCCGTCGCCCACGTCCTGGTAGATCTTCCAGCTCACCCCGGCCTGCTCCAGCCGCTCGGGGTAGGTCGTCCAGGAGTACCCGGCCTCGGCGTTGGTGATGACCGGGCCGCCGCCGGTGCCGTCGTTCCCGGTCCAGCCGGTCCACATGTAGTACCGGTTCGGGTCGGTGGGACCGACCAGCGAGCAGTGGTACGCGTCGCAGATCGTGAACGCGTCGGCCAGCGCGTAGTGGAACGGAATGTCCTCACGCGTCAGGTACGCCATCGTGGTCGCGGTCTTGGCCGGTACCCACTTGTCGTACTTGCCCTGGTTCCAGGCCTTGTGGCCGCCGTTCCAGTCGTGGTTGAGGTCCTCCAGGAACTGCATCCCGAGGTTGTCCGCCTGCGGCCGGAACGGCAGCACGTCCTTCGTACCGTCCGACTGGTACCAGACCGACTTCCCACTCGGCAGCACCACCGGCCGCGGGTCACCGAACCCACGGACACCGCGCAGCGCCCCGAAGTAGTGGTCGAAGGAACGGTTCTCCTGCATCAGGACGACGATGTGCTCCACGTCCTGCAGGCTCCCGGTACGGCGGTTCGCCGGGATCTCGGCAGCACGGGCGATGCTGGTGGACAGCAGCGAGGCGGCGGCCGTGCCGCCCGCCAGCTGCATGAACCTTCGACGGTTGAGATCGGTCATGAGGGTACGTCTCTCCTGCTCATCCGGTACGCGGCGACTGCCGGGCCAGTGTCGCCACGCCCGCGCGAACGACCCGCGCCCCCAGGTGAGCCGGGCGGCGAACCCTCCGTGAACCGGGAACGTCGATGACCGTCCGTCAGTGACGACGGCCCGCCCGCGACCGGATCGCGGGCGCGTCACGAGGCGTGGATCACGCTCCTCACGCCGATGTCACACTCTCCGGCTCCTGCGACTCTCAGGATCCGGACGCGAGAGGAGACCCACGATGTCCGAGTCCGACACCGCGCCGCGCGGCATCGACGCCGCGACGCACGTCTTCACCGACCACCGGGAGCTGCTGTTCTCGATGGTCTACAACCTGCTCGGCACGGTCGCCGACACCGAGGACGTCCTCCAGGAGACCTGGCTCTCCTGGGTCTCCCGGGTCTCCCAGGTCGAGAGCCCGGACGCGGGGCCGATCGAGCATCCGCGCGCCTACCTGGTCCGGATGGCGGTGAACCGGGCGCTCGCCCGCCAGGCCGAGATCAGCCGCCGACGGGAGAGCTACTTCGGCCCGTGGCTGCCCGAACCCCTGGTCACCGCCCTCGCACCCGCGGGCCTCGCAGCACCCGCCCCCGACGCGGCCGACCCGGTCGATGCGACCGAGCACGCCGACTCGGTGTCGATGGCGCTGATGGTCGTCCTGGAGACGCTCACCCCGCTGGAACGGGCGGTGTTCGTGTTGCACGAGGTCTTCGGCTACGCCCACACCGAGACGGCGGCCATCCTCGGCCGCAGCCCGGCCGCCGTACGGCAGACCGCCCACCGCGCCCGCGAGCACGTCCAGGCCCGCCGGCCCCGGTTCCGGACCGATCCGCAGGTGCGGCAGCAGGTGACCGAGCACTTCGCCGCCGCCGTCGCCGGTGGTGACCTGGAGGTGCTGCTCCGGCTGCTGGCACCGGACGTGACCCTCTGGGCCGACGGCGGCGGGAAGGCGACGGCCGCCGGGCCCCGGCCGGTCCACGGCCGCGACAAGGTCGCCCGGCTGCTGGCCGGTGGCGCGAACCGCGCACCCGACGGCGTGCAGGTCCGCTGGGGGCTGGTCAACGGCGACCCCTCGGCCCTGCTGTTCGCCAGCGACGTGCCGTTCGCCGTGCTCGTCCTCGACCTGGCGCCGGACGGCGAACAGGTCAGCGGCATCTACTTCGTGACCAACCCCGACAAGCTGACCCACGTGAGCTGAGAGCCGCGTGGGCCGAGAGGCAGCGAGATGATCCTGGTAACCGGAGCAACGGGCACCGTCGGACGCCGGCTCGTAGATCTCCTCCTGACCCGGGGCGCGGCCGTCCGGGCCGTCACCCGCAACCCCGGGCCCGCGCGGGCCCTCGGCCTGCCCGGCGGGGTCGAGGTCGCCCAGGCCAACCCCGCCCTCGACTCCGCATTGGACGGCGTCACCGCGCTGTTCCTGCACCCGCGCGCGGTCGGCGCAGCCTCGGCCGCGCTCGTCGCGCGGGCCCGGGAGCGGGGCGTACGGAAGATCGTGGCGCTGACCGCGCTGAACGTCGACGACCCGCTCGACGAACAACCCTCCCGTTTCCGGGGGGACTTCAACAAGGAGGCCGAGGACGCCGCCGTCGGCAGCGGCCTGGAGTGGACCAGCCTGCGGGCGAGCTCCTTCGCCGGCAACACGCTCCAGGCCTGGGGCCAACAGATCCGGGGCGGCGACATCGTCCGCTACCCGTACGCGCGGTTCCAGGAGTCGCTGCTCGACGAGCGGGACCTCGCCGAGGCCGGCGCCTGCGCCCTCCTGACCGATCAACTGGTGGGTCGGCGCGTGGAGTTGACCGGCCCCGAGACGCTCACACACGAGCAGACGGTCGGCATCATCGGCCACGCGCTCGGCCGACCGCTGCGCCTCCAGGAAGTCCCGCCGGAGACCGCCGCCCAGGGCATGATCCGCTACGGCCTGCCCGCGCCGTTCGTCGCGGCGCTGATGGCCCGGTACGCCCGGCACCTAGACCGCCCCCAGCACCCCGCCACCGGCGAGGTGGCGAAGATCCTCGGCCGCCCGGCGCGCACCTTCGCCGACTGGGCAGCCGACCACGCAGCCGCATTCCGCGGCTGAACGCCCGTAGGAGGTAAGGACAGATGAAGCTCACCGTCTTCGCGGCCACCGGAGGAATCGGCCGCCAACTCCTCGACCAGGCACTGGCCGAGGGCCACGACGTCACAGCGGTGGTGCGCAACCCCGCGAAGCTCACCGGCCGGACCGCAGCCCGGGTCGTCCAGGCCGACCTGTCGACTGCCGACGCGGCGACCCTGCGCTCGGCCGTCGAAGGGGCCGACGCCGTCCTGTCGGGGCTCGGCGCAGTGGGGAAGTCGGGAGTCGGGGTCGCCGAACACGGCACCCGGGCCATCGTCGGCGCGATGGCGGCCACCGACGTACGACGCATCGTCGTGGTCAGCGCCGCACCGATCGGGACAGTGCCCTCACCCGCCCGCCCGAGGCCGCCCCGCCACGACCCCGGCGACGGGTTCGTCATGCGGCACCTGCTCAGCCCGATGGTGAAGACCGTCCTCCGCGCCCACTACGCCGACCTGGCCCTGATGGAGGACGTCCTGCACGCAAGCAGCCTGGACTGGACCGTCATCCGCCCTCCACAGCTCACCGACAAGCCACTGACCCGCGACTACCGCATCGCCTACGAGCAGAACCTGCGCGGCGGCTCGAAGATCTCCCGGGCCGACGTCGCCCACTGCATGCTGCACACCCTCCACGACCCCGACACGATCGGCCGCACCCTGGGCATCGCCGACTGAGCTTGTTGAAGCGCAGGTACGGACGTACAGTTTCCTGTACTCAGAAAGGTGGACCATGAAGACGATGACCTACTCGGAGTCACGCGCACGGTATGCCGAGGTGCTGAACGCCGTCACGGACGACCGCGAGGAGATAGTGATCACCCGCGCCGGACACGAGCCGGTCGTCATCGTCTCACTGGAGGACTACGAGTCGCTGAAGGAAACCGCTTACCTGCTGCGCAGCCCCGCGAACGCGCGACGCCTCCTGGCTTCCATCGAGGAACTGGAGAGCGGCGGCGGGACGGTACGTGAGCTGGCGAATCCGGAGTGAAGATCACCTTCGCCTCCCGCGCCTGGGAGGACTACCTGTGGTGGCAGGTCCAGGATCGCCGGATCCTCAAGCGGATCAACACACTCATCGCCGATATCGCACGCAACGGCAACGAGGGGATCGGCAAACCGGAGCCGCTCAAGCACGGGTTCCAGGGCTACTGGTCACGACGGATCAACGACGAGCACCGCTTGATCTACAAGGTCACCGACGACTCGGTCCTGATCGCCCAGTGCCGCTACCACTACGAGAGTTGACCTGGGGAAACACCGTTTTTCGAGGCCCAAGTCAGCACACACACGGTCAGAAGCTGACGGTAAGACGGTGGTCAGTAGTGGTAGCGAGCGGCCAAGACGATGATCTCCTCATCCATGACGAGATAGACGAGGCGGTGCTCGTCATCGATCCGTCGCGACCAGGCGCCCGGCAGGTGGTACTTCAGCGGCTCGGGCTTGCCGATCCCGGCGAATGGATCGCGGAGCGTGTCCTCGATGAGCCTGTTGAGCCGAAGGAGCATCTTGCGGTCGTTCTTGAGCCAGGACGTGTAGTCCTCCCAGCCCTGCTCCTCGAAGACGACCCTCACGCTGTGCCCTGCTCCATCTCTGCAGCGTCAGGATCGATCAGCTCATGCTCGGCGAGGTTGACGCGACCCAATGCGTTCTCGTACGCCTTGAGCAGACGGCGAGCGTTCGCCGGCGACCGCAGCAGGTAGGAGCCTTCACGCAGAGCGGCATAGTCATCAGCCGAGATGAGCACGGCATTCCCGTGCTTGGAGACGATCTCGATGGCGTCGTGATCGTCGTTGACCTTCTTGATGAGCGGGAAGAGGTCCTTGCGGGCCTCGCTCGCGGTGATGGACACGACGCACCCCCTTATAAGTGGTACCGGATAACGTACCACTCATAACGGCAGTCAGCACGGTAAAGCGCTGGGGCCCACCCCCGGAGGAGGTGGGCCCCATGTGACCTGCACGTTCGACAGGTCATTCAACAGAAAGCACGCAATCGATCACACGTTGAAGCGGAACTCCACCACGTCGCCATCCTGCATGATGTATTCCTTGCCCTCGATGCGGGCCTTGCCCTTGCTGCGGGCCTCGGCGATGGAGCCGCAGGTGACGAGGTCGTCGAAGGAGATGACCTCGGCCTTGATGAAGCCCTTCTGGAAGTCGGTGTGGATCACGCCGGCGGCCTCGGGGGCGGTGGCGCCCTTCTTGATCGTCCAGGCGCGGGTCTCCTTGGGGCCTGCGGTGAGGTAGCTCTGGAGGCCGAGGGTCTCGTAGCCGACGCGGCCGAGGGTGGCCATGCCGGTCTCCTCCTGGCCCATGGACTGGAGGAGTTCGAGGGCCTCGTCCTCGTCCATGCCGATGAGCTCGGACTCGATCTTCGCGTTGAGGAAGATGGCCTCGGCGGGGGCGACCAGGGCGCGCTGCTCGTTCTTGAAGTCCTCGTCGGTCAGCTCGTCCTCGTCGACGTTGAAGACGTAGAGGAAGGGCTTGGTGGTGAGCAGGTGCAGCTCGCGGACGGAGGAGGCGTCGAAGCCGGCCTCGAAGAGGGTCTTGCCGCTCTCCAGGATCTTCTGGGCGGCCTCGGCGGCGGCCAGGGTGGCGGCCGACTCCTTCTTGAGGCGGGACTCCTTCTGGAGCCGCGGGAGCACCTTCTCGATCGACTGGAGGTCGGCGAGGATCAGCTCGGTGTTGATGGTCTCGATGTCGTCCTTGGGCGAGACCTTGCCGTCGACGTGGACCACGTCGGGGTCGACGAAGGCGCGGATGACCTGGCAGATGGCGTCCGACTCACGGATGTTCGCGAGGAACTTGTTGCCCAGGCCCTCGCCGACGCTGGCGCCGCGGACGATGCCCGCGATGTCGACGAAGTCGACCGTCGCCGGGAGGATGCGCTGCGAACCGAAGATCTCCGCGAGCTTGTTCAGCCGCGCGTCCGGGACGCCGACCACGCCGACGTTGGGCTCGATGGTGGCGAACGGGTAGTTGGCCGCCAGCACGTCGTTCTTGGTCAGGGCGTTGAAAAGGGTCGACTTGCCGACGTTCGGCAGGCCGACGATTCCGATCGTGAGCGACATGAAGCGCAGTCCCGTGGGCTTGGAGGAGTCGAGCGGCACCGTACGGGCCGGTCACCCAGTCTACGGGCACGGGTCTAAACGGCGGCCGTGGGCTCCAGGAACTCCAGGCGGTTGCCCAGCCGGTCGGCGGAGTGGAAGCGGCGGTACCCCGGGAAGTTGTCGTCCCAGTGAACCGGGAGGCCGTGCGCGGCCAGCCGGTCGGCCAGCGCGTCGAGGGAGGCGACCAGGATGCCCGGGTGGGATTTCAGCGCCGGGGTGAAGTCGACGACCACGCCGAGGTGGATCTCGACCCCGCCGCCGCGGAACCAGCATCCGCCGCGTGCCGCGAGCACCGGCGGCTTCTCGACCTCGACCATCCCCAGCACGCCGGACCAGAACTCCCGGCACAGCTCCTCGGCCCCCACCGGGATGTCCAGCTGGACGTGGTGCAGACCGGCGAAGGAGTACGCGCTCTCGGCCACGGCAGCCCCCTGAAGGATCGTCAGTTGATCGGCTGGTACGGCCCGTACGGTACTCCGTTCGGAGACACGAAGTACGCCCGAATGCGGCCATTACACAGTGTGGCGATGATCGGACCGTACGTTGGGTGGGTGGAGCAGAGCATCCGTACCCAGCCCCCCGGGCCCAGACGCCGACCGCCGACCGGCGCCGCCGAGGCCGCCGTACCGGGGCCGGCCTCGCCCCCCGAGCAGGGGCCCCCGGCCCGGTACCGGCCGCCCGCCGGTGCGGCCGCCTCCCGAGTGCGGCTCCGGTTGCGGCTCCGGCTGCCGCCGGGGCTCGGGGCCCGGGGCCGGCCGCGCGGCGGCCCGCCGGCCCGGCTGACCGCCGTCGGGACGGGTGTGCTCGCGGTGGCCGGGACGGTGGCGTTCGCGCTGGTCGACCGGGTGGTCTTCGGCGGGCTGGGCGTGTTCTTCGGGCTGGGCTACCTGGTGGTCTGCTTCCAGCTCGCCGTACGCGTCCGGCTCGCCGACCTCCCGGCCGCCCCGATCAGCGGCCCGATCGCCTTCGCCGCCGCCCTGCTGCTGCTCGGCCCGGTCTCCGCCCCCGGCGTGACCGCCCAGGTGGTGGCACTGGCGAGCGGCCTCGCGCTGCGGGCCGGCTGGCTGTTCACCGGCACGTCCCTGGCGGCCCTGATCGTGGCGGCCCGGTATCTGGCGCAGCGGCGCTTCCGGCGGAGCAGGTAGGCCAGCGGGCCGTAGATCAGCGGGCCGCCGCCGCGGCCATCGCCGCGCCGACGATCCCCGCGTCGTTGCGCAGCACCGCCGGGACGACCTCGGCTTCCCGGGGGCTGAGCAGCGGGAGGAACTTGTCGTGCTTGCGGCTGGCGCCGCCGCCGATGACGATCAGCTGCGGCGAGAACAGCCGCTCGACCAGGTCGAGGTACTCGTCGACCCGGACGGCCCATTCGGCCCAGGTGAGTTCGTGGCGCTCCCGGGCGGCTGCGGAGGCGCGGCGTTCGGCGTCCTTGCCGCGCATCTCAAGGTGGCCGAGTTCGGTGTTTGGTACGAGGGCGCCGTCCACGAAGAGGGCGCTGCCGATGCCGGTGCCGAAGGTGAGAACCAGGACGACGCCGTCGCGGCCGCGTCCGGCGCCGTGGGTGATTTCGGCGAGTCCGGCCGCGTCGGCGTCGTTGAGCACGACGGCGGGCAGGTCGAGGGACTCGCGGAAGAGCCCGGCCGCGTCGAGGCCGATCCAGCCCTTGTCGACGTTGGCGGCCGTCCGGGTGTGGCCGCCGACCACCACGCCGGGGAAGGTGAGGCCGACCGGCCCGTGGTGGTCGAAGTGCTGGACGACCTCGCGGACGGCGGCGACGACGGCCTCCGGGGAGGCGGGGTGCGGGGTCAGCACCTTGTGGCGCTCCTGGGCAAGGACGCCGCGGGCGAGGTCGACGGGTGCGCCCTTGATGCCGGAGCCGCCGATGTCCACCCCGAACACTGAAGCCGCCGATGTTTCGGTCACTGCCCTGCCGCCCTCCGTCGTCCACAGCCTGTGCACAAAAGTACGGGCGCGGGGGCGACCTCGCCCGCCGATCGGGAAAGCCGGATGCCCGGGGTTCGGCGTGAACCCCGGGCATCCGGCGGAGCGGTCGGTCAGAGCTTGCCGGCGGCCTCGGCGCGCAGGTCGCGGCGGAGCTCCTTGGGCAGCGAGAAGATCAGGTGCTCCTCGGCCGTCTTGACGGTCTCGACATCGCCGTAGCCGCGCTCGGCGAGGTAGGCGAGGACGCCCTCGACCAGGATCTCCGGCACCGAGGCGCCGCTGGTCAGGCCGACGGTGGTGACGCCGTCGAGCCAGCTCTCGTCGATCTCGTCCGCGAAGTCGACCAGGTGGGCGGCCTTGGCGCCGTACTCCAGGCCGACCTCGACCAGGCGGACGGAGTTGGAGGAGTTCTTGGAGCCGACGACGATCAGCAGGTCGGTCTCGGGGGCGATCTGCTTGACCACGACCTGGCGGTTCTGGGTGGCGTAGCAGATGTCGTCGCTGGGCGGGCTGACCAGCAGCGGGAAGCGCTTCTTGAGCTCGCCGACGGTGGCCATCGTCTCGTCGACGGACAGGGTGGTCTGGGAGAGCCAGACGACCTTGCTCTCGTCGCGGACCTTCACGTTGGCGACGTCCTCGGGCCCGTCCACCAGGTGGATGCGGTCCGGGGCCTCGCCCATCGTGCCGACGACCTCTTCGTGGCCCTCGTGGCCGACCAGCAGGATGTCGAAGTCCTCGTCGGCGAAGCGGACGGCCTCCTTGTGGACCTTCGTCACCAGCGGGCAGGTGGCGTCGATGGTGGCGAGCTTGCCCGCCTCCGCCTCGTCGTGGACGGCCGGGGCGACGCCGTGCGCCGAGAAGACCACGATCGAGCCCTCGGGCACCTCCTCCGTCTCGTCGACGAAGATCGCGCCCTGCTTCTCCAGGGTCTGCACGACGTACTTGTTGTGGACGATCTGCTTGCGGACGTAGATCGGCGCCCCGTACTGCTCCAGGGCCTTCTCGACGGCGATGACGGCGCGGTCGACACCCGCGCAGTAGCCCCGGGGAGCGGCGAGCAGGACGCGGCGCTGAGCAGTGTTGGACATGCGCCCATGGTACGGACTGTCGTGCGTGCGCAGGACAGCGCGGCGGGAGTGGTCGGAAGTGATCAGACTTGGGCCATGAGTGAGCTGAACGAGCAGAGCGGGCCGGCCGGCCTCAGGCGCAGCCTCGGCGTGCGCGACCTCATGGTGTACGGGCTGCTGTTCATCGCCCCGATGGCGCCCGTCGGGGTGTTCGGCGTGCTCGACGCCAAGAGCCACGGCGCCGTCGCGGCGGTCTACCTGGTGGCGACGGTCGCGATGGGCTTCACCGCGTTCTCGTACGCGCAGATGGTGCGGGCGGTGCCGCAGGCCGGTTCGGTGTTCGCCTACGCACGGGCCGGTCTGGGCGAGGGGCCCGGCTTCATCGCGGGGTGGATGGCGCTGCTCGACTACCTGCTCATCCCGGCCGTCGCCTACCTGTTCTCCGGGATCGCGTTGAACTCGCTGGTGCCGAGCGTGTCGCGGTGGGTGTGGACGGTGGCGGCGGTACTGGTCACCACGGCGCTCAACCTGCTCGGGGTTCGGACGGCGGCGGCGGTCGGCTTCGCCGTGCTGGCGCTGGAGATCGTGGTGCTGGCGGTCTTCGTGGTGTCGGCCGTGGTGGTGCTGGCCCGGGGCGGCGCGGTGCGCGGGTGGTGGACGCCGCTGACAGGCATGGGGGGCTTCTCGCTGACGGCGGTGGTCTCGGCGGTGTCGGTCGCGGTGCTCTCGTACCTGGGCTTCGACGCGATCGCGTCGTTCGTGGAGGAGGCCGTCGGCGCCTCGGAGGCGGTCGCCCGCGCGGTGCTGTGGTGCCTGGCGCTGGCCGGGCTGCTGTTCGTCGCGCAGACCTACCTGGCCGCGCTGCTGGAGCCGTCGACCCCGCAGCAGCTGGCCGCCGACCCGGCCGCGCAGGGCTCCGCCTTCTACCGGACGGTCGACGTCTCGATCGGGCACTGGCTGCACACCCTCGTCGCGCTCAGCAAGGCGGTCGGGGCGGCCTTCGCCGCGCTCGCCGGGCAGGCGGCGGCCGGGAGGCTGCTCTTCGCGATGGGCCGCGAGGGGCGGCTGCCCCGCGCCCTGGCCGGCGTCGACCGGCGCTCGGGGGTGCCCCGGCTCGCCCTGCTCACGGCGGCGTCCGTGACGCTGGTCGCGGCGGTGTGGGCGGCCCGCCGGGACGACGGGCTGGACCAGCTGACCTCGGTGGTCAACGTCGGCGCGCTCTGCGCGTTCGTACTGCTGCACGCCTCGGTGATCGGCTGGTACGCGGTGCGGCAGGGCTCGCGGGACGTGCTGCGGCACGTGGTCGTCCCGGCGCTGGGGGTGGCGGTGACCGTCGCGGTGATCGTCGAGGCCTCGGGCACCGCGCAGCTGGTCGGCGCCGGGTGGCTGGCCGTCGGGCTGATGGTGCTGCTGGTGCAGCGCGGGCGGCCCGTCAGCCCCGCCCGCTAGCCTCGTCGCATGGCGAACAGCAGCTCACCGGAAGCTCCGATCCCCGTCGGCAAGGTCTCCGCCCTGATCGGGAGCTGGATCGACCGGCTCGGCGAGGTCTGGGTGGAGGGCCAGATCACCCAGCTGAGCCGACGGCCCGGCGCCGGGGTGGTCTTCCTGACCCTGCGCGACCCCGAGCGGGACGTCTCGCTGACCGTCACCTGCTTCCGGGCCGTGTACGAGCGCGTGGCGGACGTCGTGCAGGAGGGCTCACGCATCCTCGTCCACGCGAAGCCCGAGTGGTACGCCGCCCGGGGCACGCTCTCGCTGCGGGCCTCCGAGATCCGGCTGGTCGGGCTGGGCGAGCTGCTCGCCCAGCTGGAGCACCTGAAGCGGCGGCTGGCGGCGGAGGGCCTGTTCGCCGCCGACCGGAAGCGGCCGCTGCCGTTCCTCCCGCACTGCATCGGGCTGGTCACCGGCCGGGGCTCGGCGGCCGAGCGGGACGTGCTGGAGAACGCCCGGCGGCGCTGGCCCGCCGTCCGCTTCGAGATCCGGAACGTCCCCGTCCAGGGCGTCAGTGCCGTCACCCAGGTCACCGCCGCCGTCCGGGAGCTGGACGAGCACCCCGAGGTGGACGTGATCGTGGTGGCCCGGGGCGGTGGCAGCGTGGAGGACCTGCTGCCGTTCTCCGACGAGGGGCTGATCCGGGCCGTCGCCGCCGCCCGGACGCCGGTGGTGAGCGCGATCGGGCACGAGCCCGACCAGCCGCTGCTGGACTTCGTCGCCGACCTGCGGGCCTCGACGCCGACGGACGCCGCCAAGCGCGTGGTGCCCGACGTCGGCGAGGAGCTGGCCCGGGTGCACCAGCTGCGCGACCGGGCCCGGCGGCACGTCTTCGGCCGGGTCGAGCGGGAGCAGCACGGGCTGGCGAGCCTGCGCAGCCGCCCGGTGCTGGCTGCTCCGCACCGGCTGGTGGACGGGCCGGAGAGCGAGGTCGCGGCCCTCGCCGAGCGCGCCCGCCGCTGCCTGGGCCACCGGCTCGACGCGGCCGAGTCCGACCTCGGACACACGCTGGCCCGGGTGGTGGCGCTCTCGCCACTGGCCACGCTGGAGCGCGGCTACGCCGTGCTCCAGCGGGCCGACGGGCACGTCGTCACCGACCCGGCGCAGCTCACGGCGGGCGAGGAGCTGCACGCGCGGGTCGCCGAGGGCGGCTTCGGGGTGACGGTCAAGCCTTAGACCGACCGGCAGGCGCCACCTCAGCTCGTGAGTGTGCGAGCCCTTGAGAGCGCGACGGAGTGTTCGTGGAAGCCGAGGTCGCGGTAGAGCTGTTGGCCGTCCTTGGTCGCGTGCAGGTCGATCCGGGTGACGCGGTGGGCGTCGAACCAGTCGATCAGGGCCTCGGTGCAGGCGCGGCCGTAGCCCTTGCGGCGGCTGTCCGGGTCGGTGCAGATGTTGAAGACGAAGCCGAACAGGCCGTCGGGGTGGCCGGGGCCGGGGAGGCGCTGCTCCACGGCGCCGACGGCGCAGGAGGCCAGCCGCCCGGGGTGGGCCGGGTCGTCGACGACGAAGGTAGGCATGGTCAGCCGGTCGCTCGCGAGGCGTTCGCGGATGATGCCTTCGGCCACCGCGCGCCAGGGCGCCGGGCCGTCCGTCTCATCGGCCGGCGGTCGGCCGCCGGCCGCCGCCATCGCGGCGAACATCAGGCCGCGGAGCCGGACCAGTTCAGGGGCGTCGTCGGGGGTCGCTGGGCGCACAAGGATCATGGCCGGAGGCTACCGAGCCCCCGCCGCCGGGCACACCTGGTTTGTCGGGTGCAGCCCCTACGCTGGCGCCATGGCAGATCAGCAGAAGGACCGGCAGAGCGGCGGCGACGACAGCCTCGGCTACGAGCAGGCGCGGGACGCCCTGCTGGAGGTGGTGCGGCAGCTGGAGGCGGGCGGGGTGTCGCTGGAGGAGTCGCTGGCGCTGTGGGAGCGCGGCGAGCAGTTGGCGAAGGTCTGCCAGCGCTGGCTGGACGGTGCGCGGGCCCGGCTGGACGCGGCGATCGCGGCGGAGGGCGGCGAGCCCGGGGAGTGACGCGGCTCACTCCGGGGCGGCGGAATAGTTGAAGCTTCACCTACGGTTGTCACTCGTGCGACGGCATGGTCCGCCGCCCCGAAGACGCAGACGCATTCAGACATTGAGGTAGCAGAGCCATGACGACCGTAGCCAACGACCACATCGCCCTCGACGCCGCCGCCCAGGACCTCCTCTTCCGGGAGGCCCACACGGCTCACGCCTTCACCGACGAGCCCGTCAGCGACGAGCAGATCGAGGCCATCTACAACCTGGTCAAGTTCGCTCCGACCGCCATGAACCAGTCGCCGCTGCGCGTCGTCCTGGTCCGCACCCCCGAGGCCCGCGAGCGTCTCGTGCAGCACATGAGCGACGGCAACAAGGCCAAGACCGCCGGTGCCCCGCTGACCGCGATCCTGGCCGTGGACAACGAGTTCCACGAGCACCTGCCGCGTCTCTTCCCGGTCTACCCGAACGCGAAGGACTTCTTCACCGAGCGCCCCGCCCGCGAGGGCTCGGCCCGACTGAACGGCGCCCTCCAGGCGGCGTACTTCTTCATCGGCATCCGGGCCGCCGGCCTGGCCGCGGGCCCGATGGGCGGCTACGACGCCGAGGGCCTGAACAAGGACTTCTTCGCCGACGGCAAGCACTCGGCACTCGCCGTCGTCAACATCGGCAAGCCGGGCGAGGGTGCCTTCTACCCCCGTGGCGAGCGCCTGGCCTACGACGAGGTCGTCACCTCCGTCTGAGCCGCTGGAGCTGGATGCGCGGAAGGCCCCCACCGGGCGGTGGGGGCCTTCCGCGCGTTCCGGTCTACTTCAGGGACTGCGCGAGCTCCGAGAGCTCCTCGTACCCGGCCGTGCCGGTGACGACGGTCGTCGCGGTGCCGCTCTGTACGGTCAGCGCCCGGTAGTGCTCGCCCT
Source organism: Kitasatospora sp. McL0602 (assembly GCF_052076145.1). Taxonomy (NCBI): domain Bacteria; kingdom Bacillati; phylum Actinomycetota; class Actinomycetes; order Kitasatosporales; family Streptomycetaceae; genus Kitasatospora; species Kitasatospora sp. McL0602. The sequence continues at coordinate 2,675,660 of NZ_CP197246.1, forward strand.
GGAGCCGCTGCCACGCCCGGCCGCCGACGGTCGCGTCGCCGTCGGGCTGGTTACCGGGCACCACGGCCTTGAGCACCTCGTCGCGCGCCGCGTCGCTCTGCTCCACGGCGGCGTACTGGCCGGCCGGGGTGACGAAGCCCAGGTGCCAGACCGCGTGGCCCTTCGGGTCCTTCTGGTACTCGACCGAGGTCGCCTTCCAGCCGCCCGGCAGCCCCTCCGGGCCGAGCAGCGGATACGGCGCCGCGCGCTTCGCCGAGGCGAGCGACGAGCGGTAGTCGACCGCGCGGATGCCCTCCCCCGAGGACGCGTGCGGGATGAAGACGTACGCTCCGGCGCCCACGGCGCCGACCGCCAGCATCGACAGGATCATGTCCCGTACCGTCTGCCGGCCTCTCATGCTGCTCTTGCCTGCCACCCCTTCATGGTGACCCATCGCCGTCGGGAACCCGACACCCGGGTCCTCCCGGACGGGTGAATGGGCGCATACCGGCACACAATCGCAGGTGAGGGGGACATGCGCCACAGACAGTCATCTCAGAGACAGATACGATCGCATGACCCTCAGCACGGCGTTCGACCAGGCAGTAGTCGGGCGCTCACTGGCCGTCGCGTACAGAGAGGTATCGACGATGACCACGCAGTACCCCCACCACCTTCCCAGCGCCCTTGAGGTTGCCCCCGAGGCTCCGGACCGGAACCTCGCGCTCGAACTCGTCCGCGTCACCGAGGCGGCGGCCATGGCGGCCGGCCGCTGGGTCGGCCGCGGCGACAAGAACGGCGCCGACGGCGCAGCCGTCAAGGCCATGCGCACCCTCGTCTCGACCGTCTCGATGAACGGCATCGTCGTCATCGGTGAGGGCGAGAAGGACGAAGCCCCGATGCTCTACAACGGCGAGCGGGTCGGCGACGGCACCGGCGCCGAGTGCGACGTCGCCGTCGACCCGGTCGACGGCACCACGCTGACCGCCAAGGGCATGGCCAACGCCGTCGCGGTGCTGGCCGTCGCCGACCGCGGCACGATGTTCGACCCGAGCGCCGTCTTCTACATGGACAAGCTCGTGGCGGGCCCCGAGGCCGCCGAGTTCGTCGACATCACCGCTCCCCCGGCCGTCAACATCCGCCGCGTCGCCAAGGCCAAGGGCAGCGCCGTCGAGGACGTCACCGTGATGATCCTCGACCGCCCCCGGCACGCGAACCTCGTCCGCGAGGTCCGCGAGGCCGGTGCCCGGATCAAGTTCATCACCGACGGCGACGTGGCCGGCGCCATCATGACCGCCCGTGAGGGCACCGGCGTCGACCTGCTGCTCGGTGTCGGCGGCACCCCCGAGGGCATCATCGCGGCCTGCGCGATGAAGTGCATGGGCGGCGTGATCCAGGGCCGCCTGTGGCCCAAGGACGAGGCCGAGAAGCGGAAGGCGCTGGACGCCGGCCACGACCTCGACCGGGTGCTCACCACCAACGACCTGGTCAGCGGCGAGAACGTGTTCTTCGTCGCCACCGGCATCACCGACGGCGAGCTGCTGCGCGGTGTCCACTACCGCCAGGAGACCGCCACCACCAGCTCGCTGGTGATGCGCTCCAAGAGCGGCACCATCCGCGAGGTCCACGCCACGCACCGGCTGTCCAAGCTCCGGGCGTACAGCGCGATCGACTTCGACCGCGCCAACTAGCAGCAGCGGGCACCACGAGGGGCGCGGGGAACTGCACGAAGTCGGAAGGCAACAGCACCGTGCCTTCCGCCTCGCGCAGTTCCCCGCGCCCCTCCGGTTTCGCCGGTCGTGCAGCTCGCAGGCGCTGGTTTCAGCCCGCTATGCGGCGTGGTGCGGTGACGCGCAGCTCGGACTCGCGGCGGCGGCGCCGGGCCAGCACCACCCGGCGTTCGGCGGCCGTCAGCCCGCCCCAGACGCCGTACGGCTCCGGCTGGGCGAGTGCGTGCTCCCTGCACTCCAGCAGCACCGGGCAGCGTGCGCAGACCTGCTTCGCCTGCTCCTCGCGGGCCAGCCGGGCGGCGGTCGGCTCCTTCGAGGGGGCGAAGAACAGCCCTGCCTCGTCGCGGCGGCAGGCCGCGCCGGAGTGCCAGGGGTTGTCGTCCAGGTGGTCGAGCTGCTGCGTCCCGCCGCCCGCCGGGGCGGCGGGCGTGCGCCGGACCGCCACGTTGGCACTACGGGTGCTGGACTCGATCGGATGCAGCACGGCTTACTCCTGACGAGACTCGAGACTCGGGGGAAGGCTCGCATCTGCCCGGCTGCCCCGCGCGCACCCCGCCACGACGCCCGCCGCGGCCTCGGCCGGAGCGGCGTCGGCTGTCCCCGGGGTCACAGCCGTACAAGAAACGATGTGCGTCAGGAACTACCCCGCCGTATCCCGATTCATGCACACCGCACGCAACTGACTACGGAGTGCACTCGCGCCGGAGTCAAGTGCCCACCGGGCAGTTGACGGATGACCAGCGGCTCTTCGTCACTTCCGCAGTCACTCCCGGGTCACTCCCCGAGCTGCTTGCGCACCCACTCCTTGAGCTTCTTGCCCCGGCGCGGCTTTGCCTCGCACCCGCCGAAGACCGCCATGCCCTTGATCCGCACCACCGGGGCGTACGGGTCGGCGGAGGTCTGCTCCTTGACGTCGAAGCCGCCGAAGATCCCCACGCCCGAGCCCTGGAGGCTGACGTTCTCCGGGACCTTGATGTCGACGCCACCGAACACCGCCGTCACCTCGATCACCACCTCGGGGGACTCGAAGACCGCGTCCGAGAGGTCGATCTCCACCCCGCCGAAGATCGCCACCGCCTTCAGGTGCGAACCCACCCGCCAGCGGCCCTTCCGGCTCGCGCCGCCGAAGATCGCCAGCATCGACGGCGACTCGCTGCGGGCCGGGGGCAGCGGCGCGGGCCCGGCGAGCGGTGCCTTCGCCATCGAGATCGGCCGGTGCGCGGGCAGGTCCCGGGTCAGCGGCGCAAGTTCGCCGAGCGTCCGGGCGCCGTACGCGGCCTCGATCCGCTCGGAGTGCTCCTCGACCGTGAGCCGGCCCTCCGCGTAGGCGTCGCGGAGCAGCTCCGCGATGCGCTCGCGGTCGGCGTCGGAGGCCCGGAGATCGGCCTCGGCCACCGGAGCCGTCTCGGGCCTCGCGACCGGCACCGGCTCGGGTGTCGGCGCGGGCTTGGTCATCGGTACGGGCGGCTGGCTCTGGTCGTCCTGCGACGGCGTGTTCTCCACGTCACAAGACTAGCCACCGAGCCCCTTCCCGAACTGCCGTTCGGCACTGTTGCGCGTGACCCCGGTCACGAAGGCCCACCTGTACGCCTGCGGCCGTCGGGCGCCGCCTACCCTTGAGGGTGCTTCGTCGACGCAGCCGGATCAGTTAAGGACCTCCCCATGGCTCCCACGCCAGAGTTCGCGTACTCCGACCTTCTTCCCCTCGGGGCCGACCCGACCCCGTACCGGAAGCTGACCTCCGAGGGTGTCAGCACCTTCGAGGCCGGGGGCCGCACCTTCCTCCAGGTCGAGCCGGAGGCTCTGCGGCTGCTCACCGCCGAGGCGATGCACGACATCTCGCACTACCTGCGCCCCGCGCACCTGGCCCAGCTGCGGCGCATCCTGGACGACCCGGAGGCCAGCCCGAACGACCGCTTCGTCGCGCTGGACCTGCTGAAGAACGTCAACATCTCGGCCGGTGGCATCCTGCCGATGTGCCAGGACACCGGCACCGCGATCGTGATGGGCAAGCGCGGGCAGAACGTGCTCACCGAGGGCTCGGACGAGTCGGCGATCGCGCGCGGCGTCTTCGACGCCTACACCAAGCTCAACCTGCGGTACTCGCAGATGGCGCCGGTGACGATGTGGGACGAGAAGAACACCGGCAACAACCTGCCGGCGCAGATCGAGCTCTACGCGACCGACGGTGGCGCGTACAAGTTCCTCTTCATGGCCAAGGGTGGCGGTTCGGCCAACAAGTCGTACCTGTACCAGGAGACCAAGGCGATCCTCAACGAGGCGTCGATGCTCAACTTCCTGGAGCAGAAGATCCGTTCGCTGGGCACGGCGGCCTGCCCGCCCTACCACCTGGCGATCGTGGTCGGCGGCACCAGCGCCGAGTTCGCGCTGAAGACCGCCAAGTACGCCTCCGCGCACTACCTGGACGAGCTGCCGACCAGCGGCGACGCCGCCACCGGCCACGGCTTCCGTGACCTGGAGCTGGAGGCCAAGGTCACCGAGCTGACCCAGAAGATCGGCATCGGCGCGCAGTTCGGCGGCAAGTACTTCTGCCACGACGTCCGCGTCATCCGCCTGCCGCGCCACGGCGCCTCGCTGCCCGTCGCGATGGCCGTCTCCTGCTCGGCCGACCGGCAGGCGCTCGGCAAGATCACCGCCGAGGGCGTCTTCCTGGAGCAGCTGGAGACCGACCCGGCGAAGTACCTGCCGGAGACGACGGACGAGCACCTGAACGATGCCCGCGGCGAAGCCGTCGATGATCACTTTGTCCGGATCGACCTCGACCAGCCGATGGCGGAGATCCGGGCGCAGCTCGCCAAGTACCCGGTGAAGACCCGGCTCTCGCTCAGCGGCACGCTGGTCGTCGCGCGCGACATCGCGCACGCCAAGATCAAGGAGCGGCTGGATGCGGGCGAGGGCATGCCCCAGTACATGAAGGACCACCCGGTCTACTACGCCGGCCCGGCCAAGACCCCTGCGGGCTACGCCTCCGGCTCCTTCGGCCCGACCACGGCCGGGCGGATGGACTCCTACGTCGACCAGTTCCAGGCGGCCGGTGGCTCGATGGTGATGCTCGCCAAGGGCAACCGCTCCAAGCAGGTCACCAAGGCCTGCGCCGAGCACGGCGGCTTCTACCTCGGCTCGATCGGCGGCCCGGCGGCCCGGCTCGCGCAGGACTGCATCAAGAAGGTCGAGGTGCTGGAGTACGCCGAGCTGGGCATGGAGGCGGTCTGGCGGATCGAGGTCGAGGACTTCCCCGCGTTCATCGTCGTGGACGACAAGGGCAACGACTTCTTCGCCGAGGTCACCGACGGCCCGCTGATCACCAACCTCCGCGTCCGCTCGGCGGAGTAACACCGACCCGGAACGGCGAACGCCCCGTACCACCGGGTGGTGGTGCGGGGCGTGCAGCGGTGAGCGGTGGTAATCCGCGGTTCACGGCCGGAGCTACGGCAGGCTGGTGGTGAGGCCGGTCGGCTCGTGGGGGCCCGTGCCCGGCCTCGACGCCGCCGGGGCGGAGACCGGGGCGACCGGCGCTGCGGGCGTCCGGGAGCCCTCCGCGTCCTCGGGGTTCTCGTTCGCGACGTGGGTCAGCATGTCGATGATCGACTGGCTGTCACCACCGGAGAGGGTCTGCTCGACCGGCGCTACCACGGCCGGAGCCTGGACCGGGGCCTGAGGCGTCGTCGGCGCCGTGGTCGTGGGCTGGTTTTCGGCCATGAAAATGGGCCGCCTTTCGGGTTGTCAGAATATCTTCGTGCCCCACTGGACCGACCGGGGCGCCGGGGACAGTATCGTAGGCACCGATAAATGTCCTATAAACGTCCCGCCGCCTGTCCTCTTCTCCAACGTTTGCGCGCTTCCGCTTAGGCTGGCGCGTCGCGGCGGATCATCGAGCGTCGCGCTCGGGAAGCATCACCACAGGCCATCGGGGGATCTTATGGAGCTTCGGGAAACGCCGCACTCTTCTGCGCTGCGCTTCCAGGTGCTCGGACCGGTCCAGGCATGGCGGGGAGAGCAGGCGCTCTCGCTCGGCTCCCCGCAACAACAGGCGGTGCTCACCGCCCTCCTTCTGCACCACGGCAGGCCGGTGACGACGCAGGACCTGGTCGACGGCCTCTGGGGCGACCGCCCGCCGCCGCAGGCCGTAGCGGCGCTGCGGACGTACGTCTCCCGGCTGCGCACCGTCATCGAGCCGAACCGCGAGGTGCGGGCACCGGCCGAGCTGCTGGTGTCGGTCAGTGACGGCTACGCGCTGCGGGTGCCCGCCGAGGCGCTCGACCTCTCGGTCTTCGACCGCACCTCCGCCGAGGCCGCGACCGCGCGGAGCGCCGGTGACGCCCAGGAATCCCACCGGTTGTTGGTCTCCGCCCTCTCGCTGTGGAGCGGACGCCCGCTCGCCGGCATCCCCGGGCCCTATGCCGAGGCCCAGCGGCTGCGGCTGTCCGAGCGTCAGGTCACCGTCTGGGAGGAACGCTGCACGACCGCCCTGGACATCGGCCTGCACGCCGAGGTGGTCGCCGAGCTGAGCACCCTCGCCGCCGAGCACCCGCTGCGCGAGCGCATCCGCGAACTGCTGATGCTCGCGCTCTACCGCTGCGGCCGCCAGGCCGAGTCGCTGGGTGTCTACGCGGACACCCGGCGGCTGCTGATCGACGAGCTGGGCGTGGAGCCGGGCAGCGCCCTGGCCTCCATGCACTCCCGCATTCTCGCGGCCGATCCGACCCTGATCCCCGCCCCCGCACTGCCTCAGTCCGGCGCTGACCGGGAGCCCGCGCCCCCGTTCACTCCCCCCGCGCAACTTCCCGCCGACGTGTCCGATTTCAGCGGTCGCGCGACACTTGTCGCTGAACTCCGGGATGTCCTCGGGAATGCGTCCGGGCAGGCCGTGGTGGTTACTTCACTGGCCGGGATCGGGGGGGTCGGTAAAACCACACTTGCCGTGCATGTCGCACACAGTGTCCGCTCGGAATTCCCCGATGGGCAGTTGTACGTGGACCTGCGAGGTGCGGGTGCCTCACCCGCCGATCCGGCCGTCGTACTCGGTGACTTCCTGCACGCGCTCGGCGCCACCGAGACCCCCGACTCCCTGGAGCAGCGAGCCGCTCTCTACCGTTCGCTGCTGGCCAACCGCCGGATGCTGATCCTGCTCGACAACGCCCAGGACGTGAACCAGCTGACCCCGCTCATCCCGGGGGTCTCCGGCTGCGCGGTGCTCGTCACCAGCCGCTCCCGGCTGGCCGGCATCCCCGGGGGTCACCTGGTCGACGTCGAGGAGCTGACCCCGGCGGAGGCGCTGGCGCTCTTCTCGGCCATCGTCGGGGAGCAGCGCGTCGCCGCCGAGCGCGAGGCGGCGCTCGCCGTGGTGACGGCCTGTGGCTTCCTCCCGCTCGCCGTCCGGATCGCCGCCGCCCGGCTGGCCAGCCGTCCGCGCTGGAGCGTCTCCGATCTGGCCCGTCGGTTAGCGGACCAGCGGCGTCGGCTCGCCGAGCTGCAGCTGGGCAACCTCGCGGTCGAGACCACGATCGGGCTCGGCTACGGCCAGCTCAGCGCGGACGAGGCACGGGCCTTCCGGCTGCTCTCCCTGGTGGACTCCCCCGATCTGCCGCTCAGTGCGGTGACGGCACTGCTCGGCCTCGAGGAGGACCGGGCGGAGGCGCTCGCCGAGGCCCTGGTCGAGGCCAACATGCTGGAGTGCTTCACTCCCGGCCGCTACCGGTACCACGACCTGCTCCGGCTCTACGCGCAGCACCGGAACGAGAAGCTCAAGGACACCGCCGAACAGGACGCCGCCCGGCTGCGGCTGCTGGAGCTGCTGCTCGCGACCACGGGGAACGCCGCTCGGGCGATCGAACCCGACGACCTGCCGCTGGAACCGCTGAACGACCTCCGCGTCGCCGGGCTCCCGCTGGCCACCAGTCAGACCGCCCAGGACTGGCTGCGGACGGAGACGGCGCTGCTGCTGAGCACGGTCGAGTCCGCCGCCGACGGCTCCTCGGAGCTGGCCCGGCCCGCGGTCGACCTGCTGATCGTGCTGAACACCATGGTCGAGGACCCGACCCACGGTGCCCGCATCCGGCAGATCCTCCAGCACGCCGAGGCCAACTTCCGCTCCCGCGAGGACCGGCCGGCGCTCGCCCGGGTCCAGTTCACGTTCGGCTTCCTGCAGTACGTGACCAGCGACTTCCAGGGCGCCGAGGTGTCGCTGCGGGAGAGTCTCAACCTTCAGGACCCGACCGGCAGCAGGCTGCTGCGCGGCACCGTGACCAACCTGCTGGGCATGATGCTGTACCTCGGGGACCGGGCGGCCGAGGGCCTGCCGTTCTTCGAGGAGGCCCTGTCGATCAGCCGCACCCTCGGCAACCCCGGCAGCGAGGCCCGGCTGCTCGGCAACATCGCCCGCGTCCAGCTCAGCATCGGCAATCCCGAAGCGGCGGTGGCGGCGGTGCACCAGGCGGTCGCGACGGCGCGCGCCTCGGACAACGCGCCGTGCCTCGCCGACACCGTGTACCAGCTGGGCGTCGTACTCTCCTCGACCGGATCACCGGCCGGCGCGGCCACCCACCTGCGGGAGGCTCGCGAGCTGTACCAGGCGCAGCAGAACCGCCTGCGCGAGGCGTACACCCTCGCCCGGCTCTCGGCCTGCCTGCTGAGCGACGGTCAGCAGTCGGAGGCCGCCGAGGCGGCCGACGAGTCGTTGGCGCTCGCCCAGGAGCTGGACGCCGCGTACTGCCAGGGGCTCGCGAACGCCGCCCTGGGTGAGGCCCTCCTGGAGCTCGGCCAGCCCGCGCGCGGACTGGCCTGTCTCCAGGAGGCTCACGTGATCCTCACCCGACTCGGTGTGCCCGAGGCCCTCCCCGTTCAGGACCTCATCGACCAGCAGCACACCGAGTCCCTCGTACCCCCCGCGCCGTAAACCCGTCCCCCGACAGGTCCCCCGTTGCGTCGAACGCCCCCGCAGCCCCCCGGCTGCGGGAACGTTCTTGACGCTTCCCCGGCGCTGAAGCAACTGTGACAGGGCCCGATTGACGTTCGATAAACGCCGCGCAATCTGGCGTCTGCGCAGGTCAGCAGGGGTGTGAGTGCGCCACCCCGGCGCGCCATCCGGCGTGTACGGCCGTTTCCACCACCCTTGGGCACCCCCGAGCACTCCCGCGTTCCCGGCCATATTCGTCCGGGTCGGCACGAGTTGACCGGAAAGGACCCCCACGGCGAAGTGATCACGCCTATTCTCGGAGGCCAGCGCCGGTGCACGGGAGTGCGGCACGGGCGGTACGGACGGAACAGGGACGCGGGGAGCGTGGCGGACCGCAGCAGGAGGTGGGTCGGCGGCCGGACGGCCACCCGGCACCGCTGACCTGCGGCCAGGGTGGAAGGTGCCTCTCAATCGTGACGACCGGACAGATATCCGATCCTGCTCGGGGCCACGGGCCCGTCACCGCGGACGCCTACCTCTGCCGCCGCCGCGCGGAGCGCGCCCTCCAGGCGGTCGCCTTCGACACCATCGGTGACCGCTACAGCGAGGTCTTCCCCGCCAAGGCCGGACAACTGGCCTGCGGGGAGTGGCTGCTGCGCGAGCTGGAGCCGGGCGCACGGGTGCTCGACATCGGCTGCGGCACCGGCGACCCGACGATCCGTCAGCTCGGCGCGGGCGGGCTGCGCGTCACCGGGGTCGACCTCTCCGACGGCATGCTGCAGCTGGCCCGGCGCACCGCGCCCGAGGCCGCCGCGTACCACCGGATGGACATGTACGACCTCTTCACCCCGCGCGCCGAACGAGCCTGGGGGGCACCTGAGTTGGGGCCGCAGGGGGCCGGCGGGTTCGCCGCCGCGACGGCCTTCTTCTCGCTCATCCTGCTGCCGCAGGGCGAGATCTCGATCGTGCTCGGGCGGGTGCGCCAACTGCTGCGCCCCGGCGGCCTGCTGGCGCTCGGCATGGTCGAGGCGGATCTCGACCACGCCTCGCTGCCCTTCCTCGGCCACGAGATACGGATCAGCGGATACCTCCGGGAGGAACTGCACCAGACGCTCTCCAGGGCCGGGTACACCGTCGAGGCCGCCTCCGGCCACCCGTACGCCCCCGCCAGCACCACCCTCCCCCCGGAGGAGCAGCTCTTCGTGTGCTGTCGACGGACGGACTGACCACCCACCGGCCACCTCGACTCCCCCCGACCTCCCAGAACGGGAAGCCCGTGCGCGACCCCCGCAACCCGCAGACCGGGCAGCCGCCCGCCGTACCGGCCCAGCGCCGACCACCGCCGGCGACCCCTGCCCCGCAGGCGCCCCGGACGGCCGAGCGGTTGGCGGTCCTGGACAGCGCCTCCCGCCGGATCAACAGCTCTCTCGACCTCGCGGCCACCCTGCGCAACCTCGGCAAGGTGCTGGTGCCGGCCCTCGCCGACGCCGCCGTCGTGCACCTGCGCGAACCGCTGCCCAACATCGAACGCGACCCGGGCCACCCGACCGCCCTGCGGCTGCACCACTCCCACGGCACCAAGCTCGGCCACCGCACCCGCACCCGCGCCGTCCGCCCCGGCGGCGCGCTCGCCCAGGCCCTCGGCCAGCAGCTGCCCGCCGGCCCGGTGGTGCTCGGCACCCCCTCGGCAGCCCGGCTCCGCCCACTGCTGGAGGAGTTGTACGGCGCCCGCGCGCTGGGCCGGCTCGCCACCGGGACGGCGCTTCTCGCGCTGCCGCTACGCGGCCGCAAGGCCGTACTCGGGCTGCTGGTGCTGATCCGCCGTCCGGGAAAGGCGGCCACCGACGCCGCCACCGCCACCGACGCCGCTGTCACGCCGTTCGGGCGGCCGCCCGCCACCGCCCGGCCCTCCGCCTTCGAGCTGACCTCGGCCTTCGACCTGGCCTCCGCCTTCGACGCGACCGACAGCGCCACCGCCGCCCACCTGGCGACCAAGGCCGGGCTCGCCGTCGACACCGCACTGCGCTACTCCCGCGAGCGGGAGATCGCCGACCAGCTCCAGCGCAGCATGCTGCCGACCCACCTCCCGCAGCGGCACGGCGTACGGCTCGCCCACCGCTACCTGCCCAGCGAGAGCGGCGCCCAGGTCGGCGGCGACTGGTACGACTCCGTACCGCTGCCCGGCAACCGCGTCGCCCTGATCGTCGGCGACGTGATGGGCCACTCCCTCACCTCCGCCGCCATCATGGGCCAGCTGCGGACCAGCGCCCAGACCCTCGCCGCCCTCGACCTGCCCCCGCACGAGGTGCTCTACCACCTCGACGAACAGGCCCAACGCCTGGGACGGGAACAGCACTTGGCGACCTGCGTGTACGCGGTCTACGACCCGATCGCCAACCGGGTGGTGATCGCCAACGCCGGACACGTACCGCCCGTACTCGTCCAGCCGGACGGCCGCACCGAACTGCTCGACCTGCCCCCGGGCGCCCCGATCGGCGTCGGCGGCGTCGACTTCACCTCCACCGAACTGCCCGCACCGCCGGGCTCCGCCCTGCTGCTCTTCACCGACGGCCTGGTCGAATCCCGGCGGCGCTCGCTCACCACCGGGCTCGAACTGCTGCGCAGCCGGATCAGCACCGCCCACCGGCACTCGCCCGAGCACCTCTGCCAGGAGGCCCTGCGGGTCCTCCCGCCCGGCGACCGGGCCGACGACATCGCGCTGCTGGCCGCCGCCTTCGACGGCATCCCGGCCGAGGACGTCGCGTACTGGTACCTCCAGCCCCGGCACGAGACACCCGGCCGGGCCCGCCGCCTCGCCGGGCACGCGCTGCGCCGCTGGGGCCTCGAACCGCTCGCCGAGAACACCGAGTTGATGGTGAGCGAGCTGGTCACCAACGCCATCCAGCACGCCACCCGGCCGGTGACGCTGCGGCTGGTGCGGACCTCGGTGCTGCGGTGCGAGGTGGGCGACGACAGCGCGCTGCTGCCGCGCACACGGCGGGCCGGGCCGGAGGACGAGCGGGGGCGGGGGTTGCAGATAGTGGCCCGCTGCGCGGAGCGCTGGGGCGCGACGCGGCTCGGCGCCGGCAAGGTGGTCTGGTTCGAGCAGCGGCTGCCGTAGGGCCGGCCCCCAGGTGCGCGGGGGTCAGCGCCCCAGCAAGTCGGCTGCTGCGTAGGCGCGTTCACCGAGGACGGCTCGGGCCAGGGGTGGGGTGTGGGTGAGGCGGAGGACGGCGCGCAGGACGTCGGCCTGCCAGAGGCTGTCCAGGGCTTCGGCGATCTCCAGGGCTCCGGGGTGGTCGCCGGTGGTGTGGCGGGTGTGCCACTCGTCGAGCATGGCGCGGATGACGGTGAAGGCCAGGCGGCGGGCGCGGACCAGCTCGGCGCGGTCGTTGAGGGCGAAGACCTCGATGGTGGCGCGGCCCTTGGGGGTGAGTGCCTGGTAGGAACCGGAGGAGAGGTAGAGCTGGAGGTGGTCGGCCGGGTCCTCCCGGGCGGGGTCGATGAGCAGGTGGGCGCCGGTGACCGGGTCGCAGGGGAACTGGTCGCGCTTGCGGTTGCTGTTGCAGAAGGCGCAGGCGAGCAGGTGGTTGTGCCAGTCGAAGGTGCGCAGCGGTGCGCGGGCGATCGGCTCGAAGTGGTCGATGTCGGTGCCGAGGTTGTCGCCGCAGTACATGCAGCGGGCCAGGCCGGGGGCCATCCGGTGCAGCAACTGCCGTAGCCGGGCCTTGGGTTCGCGGGCGGTGCGCCAGGCCGCCCGGCCGGTGGCGGTGGTCGGCCCGGCCCGCCGGACGGCCTCGGTGCGACGGGCCAGGTCGTCCGCCAACTGCGGTTGCAGCGGCAGGCGTTGGACGGGGATCATCGCTCCCCCGACAGCCGGTCGCGGAACTCCTCCACCCGGGCGGTGAGCGAGCTGTTGAGCTTGGCCCCGAGCACCTCGTACTCGGCGATCTCGGAGCTGGTGGCCTGACCGGCGTAGAGCTTGCGTTCGAGGTCGATGAGCAGCCGCCGCTCGGCCTCCGCCTGCGGGGAGTAGGCGCTGGGCAGGCCGAAGAGTTCGGAGAGCGCGGCGTCGTCGCCGCTGCCGTAGACGATGCGCTGGTGCAGCTCCTCGTCCAGCACGCGCGGCGGCGCGGCCTCGGTGGGCCCGGCCAGCCGGACCAGGCCGCCGGGGTCGGCGGACTGGCAGATATAGGGGCTGTGGGTGGCGACGATGAACTGGACGTTGGGGAAGTGCGCGACGAGCCAGTCGCCGAGCCGCTGCTGCCAGCCGAGGTGGAGGTGCGCCTCGGCGTCGTCGATCAGGACGACGCCGGCGATCGGGGCGACCGGGGTGGTGTCCGGGCCGCCGACGATCAGCTCCTCGTCCGGTTCGAACTGCCGGGCCTGCCGGAGGAGTCCGACGACCAGGGAGACGACGGCCGCGCAGCCGCTGCCGAGGGCGCCGAGCGGGTGTTCGGCGCCGTCCAGTTCGACCCGGAGGCCGCCCGTGTCGGCCCGGGTGGCGCGGTAGCCGTCGGGGAGCAGGCCGTCGTCCAGCAGCGCGAGCGCCTCACGCGGCAGGTCGGCGCAGTCGCCGGGCTCGGTGCCCCGGGCCGGGCCGAAGCTCGCGCAGAAGCCGTCCGTCTCGCCGACCTGCCGGGCGACTGCCTCCAGCAGGGTGGTCTTGCCCGATCCGTTCGGCCCGGCGAGGACCGTCCAGCCGGAGTGGGTGCCGTCGGGGCGGGTCAGGTCGAGGTCGACCGCCCGCTCGCCCCGGAAGCACGTGCTGTTGTCGATCCTGATCCTGGAGACGTACATGCCCACCCTCTTCGCACGCCGACTGCGTCCAGGTTAGGTACCCGTTTTCGGGTCACTCCACGATTCGGACCGGAAGTTCGGCGAGTGCTTCGCGGAGCGAGGCGGCGAAGCGGTCGTACTCCTCGGTGCGGGCGGAGCCGGGCCGGGTGGCGAGGCCGATCCGGCGGCCGGGGGCGGGGTCGGCGAAGTGGACGGTGGCGAGGCGGTCGGTGCGCCCGGCCTCGACCTCCAGCGCGGTGGCGGGGAGCAGCGTGACGCCGAGGCCGCCGGCGACGAGCTGGACGAGGGTGGAGAGCCCGGCGGCGCGGGTGGAGCCGCCGGGCGGCTCGGCGCCGACCTCTCGGCAGATGTCGAGGGTCTGGTCGCGGAGGCAGTGGCCCTCTTCGAGCAGCAGCACGTCGAGGTCGAGCAGCACGTCCCGGGGGACGTCGGTGCGCCAGGCGAGTTCGTGCTCGGGCGGAGTGACGAGCACAAAGTCCTCGTCGAAGAGCGGGATGTCCCGGGTGGGCGAGCTGCCTCCGGCCGGGAGCGCGAGCAGCAGGACGTCCAGCCGCCCGGCGGCGAGGCCCTCCAGCAGCGAGGGCGTCCGCTCCTCGTGGACGTGCAGCTCCAGCTCGGGGTAGCTGCCGCGGACCAGCCGGAGCACGGCGGGCAGCAGGTAGGGCGCGACGGTGGGGATGACGCCGAGGTGGAGCGGCCCGGTGAAGGGGCGCCGGGCGGCCTCGACCTCCTCGGTGAGGTCGTGCAGCGAGGCGAGCACGCGGCGCGCGTGTGCGGCTACGCGCTCCCCCAGTGGGGTGATGATGACGCGGCGCGTCGTACGCTCGACGAGCTGCGCGCCGAGCGTCTCCTCCAGGGCAGCCACCGCACCCGAGAGGGCGGGCTGGCTGGTACCGATGGCGGCGGCGGCGTCCCGGAAGTGCCGGTGTTCGGCGACAGCCGTGAATGCCCGGAGCTGGGCGACGGTCGGGGTGCGGGGGCTTCGGGGCCTGCCGGGGGTGGTGCTGGACGTACTGATAGCTATCTCCGATCAGATGTATCGAGTCTAACTATTTCCCCGATCAGTCCGGACTGTGTCACTGTGGATCACGTCCAGATACTGCCGAACCATAGGCAATCCGGACATAATCCCTCATCTTCCTAACCCAGGAGACGTGAACGTGCTCACGATCGGTGACAAGTTCCCCGAGTTCGAACTCAACGCCTGTGTCGACCTCGACGCCGCGAACGCGTTCGCCGAGATCAACCACAAGTCCTACGAGGGCAAGTGGAAGATCGTCTTCTTCTGGCCGATGGACTTCACGTTCGTCTGCCCCACCGAGATCGCCGCGTTCGGCAAGCTGAACGAGGAGTTCGCCGACCGCGACGCGCAGATCCTCGGCGTCTCCGGCGACAGCGAGTTCGTGCACCACGCCTGGCGCAAGGACCACAAGGACCTCCGCGACCTGCCCTTCCCGATGCTGGCCGACGTCAAGCACGACCTGATGCGCGCCTGTGGCGTCGAGGCCGCCGACGGCACCGCCCAGCGCGCCGTCTTCATCGTGGACCCGAACAACGAGATCCAGTTCGTCATGGTGACCGCCGGTTCCGTCGGCCGTAACCCCAAGGAGGTACTGCGGGTGCTCGACGCCCTGCAGACCGACGAGCTGTGCCCCTGCAACTGGAACAAGGGCGACGAGACCCTCGACGCCGAGCAGCTGCTGGCCGGCTGACCGATGGCACTCGACGAGCTGAAGTCGGCCCTCCCCGACTACGCGAAGGACCTCAAGCTCAACCTGAGCGCGGTGATCGGCAACTCCGACCTCCCCGCCCAGCAGCTCTGGGGCACCGTGCTCGCCTGCGCCATGGCGACCCGCTCGCCGGCGGTGCTGCGTGAGCTGGAGCCCGAGGCCAAGGCGAACCTGAAGCCGGAGGCGTACACCGCCGCCAAGGGCGCCGCGGCGATCATGGGGATGAACAACGTCTACTACCGGACCACGCATCTGCTCTCCGACAAGGAGTACAGCACCATGCGGGCCGGTCTGCGGATGAACATCATCGGCACCCCGGGCGTCGAGAAGGCCGACTTCGAGCTGTGGTGCTTCGCGGTCTCCGCGATCAACGGCTGCGGCCAGTGCCTGGACTCCCACGAGGGTGTCCTGCGCAAGGCGGGCGTCGACCGCGAGGTCATCCAGGCGTCGGTGAAGATCGCCGCCATCCTTCAGGCTGTCGCCTCGGTGCTCGACGCCGAGGCAGCGCTCGCCTGACACATCCGGTCAGCCCACAGGGGCGCGGGGAACTGCTCGATCAACTGAGCAGTTCCCCGCGCCCCTGTCGTGGTTAGCCGGGGTGCGTAAGGCGCGCCGCCTCGAGGGCGTCGAAGACCTCCTGGCCCGCTGCGTTGCGGCGCCGCAGGTGCGAGACGACGGTGTTGGTGACGGCGATCAGCGGGACGGCGACGATCGCGCCGGCGATGCCGCCGACGATCGACCCGGCCGCGACGCCGAGGACGACCCCGAGCGGGTGGACCCGGACGGCACGGCCGAGGATCAGTGGCTGGAGCAGGTGACCCTCGATCTGCTGGACGGCGACCAGGATCACCAGCACCATCAGCGCCGTGAACGGCCCCTGCGTCACGATGGCGATCAGCACCGCTATCGTGCCGGTCACGAGTGCGCCGACCAGCGGCACGAAGGCCCCGAGGAAGATGATCACGGCCAGCGGCAGCGCGAGCTGGACTCCCAGCAGCTGGATGCCGACGCCGATGCAGAGCGCGTCGATGAAGGCCACGCAGACCGTGCCCCGGACGTACGCCGTGAGCGTCGCCCAGGCCTTCGGCCCTGCGCCCGCCATCGCGTAGCGGGACTGCCGGGGCAGCGCACGCAGCACCCAGCTCCAGATCCTGGCCCCGTCGTAGAGCAGGAAGTACGTCGTGAAGGCCGCCAGCAGGAGGCCGGTGAGCACCTCGATCGCGATCGTCACCCCGGTGAAGCCCGCCGAGGTGATCTGTTCCGAGTTGGTGCCGACGGCCGTCGAGATCTGCTTGGCGAACTCGGTGATCTGCTGCTGCGTCAGGTGCAGCGGCCCGGTGGTCAGCCAGTCGCGCAGCTTGTTGACGCCGTCCTGCACCTTGTCCGCGACCGAGCTGATCTTGGTGGTCACCTGCCAGACCACGAACCAGCCCACGCCGAAGATGCCCGCCAGCCCGCTCAGGAACGTCCCGGCGGCGGCCAGCCAGCGCGGCACTCCGCGCCGCCGCAGCCAGGAGACCGTCGGCTCCAGCAGCGCCGAGACCAGCAGCGCCGCCAGCACCGCGAAGGCGACCAGCCGCAGCATGTCGACCACCCGGAAGAGCAGGTAGAGCGCTCCGGCCAGCAGCAGCAGCCGCCAGGTCGACTCGGCGGCCACCCGCAGGCTCCACGGCACCGCCTCCGCCGGGTTGGCCGGCCGGCCCGGCCGGTGGTGGTCCCTGCCGTACGAGGCGGACGGCACCCAGCCCGGCTCCACGGCCGGTCCGTGCGGCAGCGCCGCCGGCGCCTCGTGCTTCGCGTCGACGCTCTCGCGCACCGGCTCGACCTCCTCCTGCCCGGCCGCCCGGCGCCGGTGCTCGATCGTGGCCAGTGTCCTGGTCGCCAGCACCCCGGCCCAGGACAGCACACGTCCTGCTCGCATCCCCGACACCACCGCTCCCCGTCCGGCTCGCTGCGGCCGCAGGTCCCCGCCGCAGCCGTCCGGGGACGACGCTACCCGGCCGTACGGCGAGGCCGTAGGCCGGTCCGTAAGCCCGCGGAGGATCAAATCGGGGTAAAACATCAGGATTTGGCTGGTTTCAGACAGCGGAGAGCGGGGAGGAGACCGGTGCCACCGAACCAACTGTCGGCGGACCGGCCGGTGCCGGGACGACAGGACCCTCTCCGGCGCCCCGCGTCCGCACCCAGGGCTGCACCGCCCGCGCACGGCAGGTCAGCGCGTGCCGGGCGGCGTGGCCCGCCCGCAGCCGCCTGGGCGGGGCGGGTACGACAAAGAGGCCCTCGATCCAGCGGGATCGGGGCCTCGTCGTCGGAGTCGTTCCAGTACCAGTGGTGGCTAGTACCAGTGGTGCGACTGCCAGAAGGACCACGCACCGCACGGCGAGCCGTAGCGGTCGTTCATGTAGTTCACGCCCCACTTGATCTGCGTCGCGGGGTTGGTGCGCCAGTCGGAGCCGGCCGAGGACATCTTCGAGCCGGGCAGGGCCTGGACGAGGCCGTACGCGCCGGAGCCGGAGTTGGTGGCCGTGTAGTCCCAGCCGCTCTCGCGCTTCACGATCTGGCTGAAGCACTGGAACTGCGAGTCGTCACCGATGATCGACGCGGCGAGGCCCTGGACGGAGCCGGCGCTGTACGACGTCGTGTCGGCGACCAGTGCGGAGCGCGCCTTGGCGCGGTTCGCGGCCTCCTCGTCGGCCTTGCGCTTCTCGTCGGCGGCCTTGGCCGCCTTCTCGGCGTCCGCCTTGGCCTGAGCGTCTGCGGCAGCCTTCTGACGGGCTGCCTCCTCCGCGGCCTTCTTGGCGGCGGCGTCGGCAGAGACCTGCTGCGCGTTGGCCTGACGACCGAGGTTCTCGCTGACGGTCTGCGCGTGCGCCCCCGTCGGCACGTCGGCGAGCAGCGTCGCACCGGCGACGTCCACCGTCGAGACCTTGGGGCCCTCGCTGCCCGAGGCCACACCCACGACGGCACCGACAGCGGTGACGGCGGTGGCGGAGGCCACAGCAACTCCCCGGACCGAGATCCGAGTCACATGGTTTCCTTCCAGCATCGCCCACGCGTGACCGTACGGGCGCAACATGCCCCTTGGCTCTGGCCTCCATGCATGCTGGTCACGGAAGGCACTGGCCCGGCGCCGGACCGACTCGCGTCGGCACAGCGTTTTGATCGGGCGGCGTACGGCTCGGCGGTCTTCAGTTGTCCACCCGCCGGCCGAGGCCGCCGGGCGATTCGTACACACCGTCACCTTTCGGTGGCGCGGGCCCTCTTGCGGGAGCCCTGTCACGCCGTACGCGGGGCCTGACAGAAACCTCACCATGCCGCACCGGGACGTGCCGACGCAATTCCCGGTTGCGTGGCGCATCTCACAATCTCGGCGAGCAGGGGGTTTGCCGATTCGGCTGACAAATGACTGTCAGATGTGATGCGAAAGCTGGGATGCACCGCTCAACGGTGCATCCCAGCCCGGTGATTCGCCCTGCTATGCCCGAAATGTCATGCCGTCACGGACCGTCAGCCCGAGCCCCCTGACCTGGTCAGAGCTGGATGTCCTCCAACATCTCGGTGACCAGGGCCGCGATCGGCGAACGCTCGGAACGCGTGAGGGTGATGTGTGCGAAGAGTGGATGACCCTTCAGCTTCTCCACCACCGCCACCACTCCGTCGTACCGACCGACCCTCAGATTGTCACGCTGCGCGACGTCGTGGGTCAGCACGACCCGCGACCCCTGGCCGATCCGGGACAGCACGGTGAGCAGCACGTTCCGCTCCAGGGACTGCGCCTCGTCCACGATCACGAAGGCGTCGTGCAGCGAACGCCCCCGGATGTGGGTGAGTGGCAGGACCTCCAGCATCCCGCGCGAGATCACCTCCTCGATCACGTCCGGGGTGGTGACGGCGGAGAGGGTGTCGAAGACGGCCTGCGCCCACGGGCTCATCTTCTCCGACTCCGAGCCGGGCAGGTAGCCCAACTCCTGCCCGCCGACCGCGTACAGCGGGCGGAAGACCATCACCTTGCGGTGCTGCTGGCGCTCCAGCACGGCCTCCAGCCCGGCGCAGAGCGCGAGGGCCGACTTGCCGGTGCCCGCCCGGCCGCCCATCGAGACGATGCCGACCTCCGGGTCGAGCAGCAGCTCCAGGGCGACCCGCTGCTCGGCGCTGCGTCCCCGCAGCCCGAACGCCTCGCGGTCACCGCGCACCAGCCGGACCCGGCCGTCGTGCGTGACCCGGCCGAGGGCACGGCCCCGCTCGGAGCTGAGCACCAGCCCGGTGTGGACCGGCAGCTCGTCCGCGCCGTCGATCTCCACTGCGGCGTCGTGGCCGGCCCCGAAGAGCGCGTCCACCTGGTCACCGCCGACGTGCAGCTCGGCCATGCCCGTCCAGCCCGAGGTGATCGCCAGCTCGGCCCGGTACTCCTCGGCGAGCAGCCCGACGGCGCTGGCCTTGATCCGCATCGGCAGGTCCTTGGAGACGACCGTGACGTCGTACCCCTCCGCCTGCAGATTCCTGGCCACCGCCAGGATGCGGGTGTCCGCCTCACCTCCGCCGAGGCGGTACCCGGCCGGCAGCACCGAGGTGTCGGAGTGGTTGAGCTCCACCCGGATGGAGCCGCCGACCTCCCCCACCGGGATCGGCTCGTCCAGCCGCCCGTACCTGACCCGGTAGTCGTCCAGCAGGCGGAGCGCCTGCCGGGCGAAGTACCCGAGTTCAGGGTGGTGCCGTTTGGCCTCCAGCTCGGTGACGACCACCACCGGGAGGACGACCTCGTGCTCCTCGAAGCGCGTCAGCGCGAGCGGGTCCGCCAGGAGCACGCTGGTGTCGAGAACGTACGTGCGCCGGTCTGGTGTCCGGCGGCTCTTGGTACTGACCACTAGGCCTCCAGAGCGGATGACCCTGCGTCACCCGCGGCATGCCGGTCCCCGCGACCCCGGTTGGCCGGAGTACCGGTCTGCCTTCGGTATTCCCAGGCGAACCACCCGCCATTCGCACTCGGGCGAATGTCGATGAACGTTTACCTGACCGGCACCGGATTGATCGTCAAACTCAGGACTACAACCCCACTCCAGGTGGGACAGACGCCCCGGCTGCCCGGCCTCACAGGACCGACCTCAGAGGCCCAGCCGGCGGTGCCGCTGCTGGTAGTCCCTCAGGGCACGGAGGAAGTCGACCCTGCGGAAGGCGGGCCAGTAGGCCTCGCAGAAGCAGGCTGCCTCACTGCGGGGGACGACCCCCGCACCCCCAGCCGACCCCGCGCGGGCTGACCGACCTCAGAGACCCAGCCGGCGGTGCCGCTGCTGGTAGTCCCTCAGTGCGCGGAGGAAGTCGACCCTGCGGAAGGCGGGCCAGTAGGCCTCGCAGAAGCAGGCTGCCTCACTGCGGGGGACGACCCCCGCACCCCCAGCCGACCCCGCGCGGGCTGACCGACCTCAGAGACCCAGCCGGCGGTGCCGCTGCTGGTAGTCCCTCAGTGCGCGGAGGAAGTCGACCCTGCGGAAGGCGGGCCAGTAGGCCTCGCAGAAGCAGGCTGCCTCACTGCGGGGGACGACCCCCGCACCCCCAGCCGACCCCGCGCGGGCTGACCGACCTCAGAGACCCAGCCGGCGGTGCCGCTGCTGGTAGTCCCTCAGGGCACGGAGGAAGTCGACCCTGCGGAAGGCGGGCCAGTAGGCCTCGCAGAAGTAGAACTCGCTGTGGGCGCTCTGCCAGAGGAGGAAGCCGGAGAGGCGCTGTTCGCCGGAGGTGCGGATGACGAGGTCGGGGTCGGGCTGGCCCTTGGTGTAGAGGTGTTCGGCGATGTGCTCGACGTCGAGGATCTCGGCGAGCTCCTCGATCGAGGTGCCTCGGCCGGCGTGCTCCTGGAGGAGGGAGCGGACGGCGTCGGCGATCTCGTGGCGGCCGCCGTAGCCGACGGCGACGTTGACGGTGATGCCCTGGATGTGGGCGGTCGCCTGGGCGGCCGCCTTCAGGACGTCGGCCGTGTGCTGCGGCAGCAGGTCGAGCGCGCCGACGGGGTGGACCTTCCAGCGGCCGTCGGCAGCCAGGCGCCTGACGGTGTCCTCGATGATCCCGAGCAGCGGGACGAGTTCGTCGGCGGGCCGGGAGAGGTTGTCGGTGGAGAGCATCCAGAGCGTGACCACCTGGACGTGCGTCTCGTCGCACCAGCCCAGGAACTCGCTGATCTTGTCGGCGCCGCGCTGGTGACCGTAGGCGGTGGTGCCGCCGGTGGCCTTGGCCCAGCGGCGGTTCCCGTCGAGGATCACCCCGATGTGGTGCGGTGTCTCGGCGAGGTGCACCTCGACCCGGCGACCGTAGAGCCGGTAGGCGTTCTCCAGCAGGGTGCGGAGACCCGGCGTGCGCTCCACAACATCGCGCAGACCCATGACGTTACGGCCCCTCCGTGCTCAGTCCCCCACGTGCGAAATGCCCCCGGCGAAGCCTACTCCGGCCTGGTGCACCTGAGGAAAGCCGCAGGTATCGACAGTGTCACGGACACCTCCCGCAGCCACCCGGTCGCATGTGGTGACCGTCACATCCCTTTCGGACACGGAACGGTATCCGGTTCCTTAAAAAACCCGTAAGCCGTCCGTCGGATGCTTGACGCTCGCCATTGGTCTAGTCCAGTTTGTGACCGAGGGCACACCGGCCGCCCCCACCGGCCGGTCCCCTCGCTCTCCTCTCCTTTCTCTCCTTGCTCTCCTTGCTCTCCTTGCTCTCCTTTCTCTCCGAAGCGTCACCTGCGGTCCTCCCCTCCCCCACACGGGGCCGCCGCGACCCCCACCGCGGCGGTCCTCCTCCTCCCCCAACGGAGTGCCTCATGGCCCGTACCCTGCAGCAGCCGTCCCACCGGCGCCGCCGCACGAGCGTCCCCGCCGCACTCGCGGCCGGCACCACCGCCCTCGCCCTCGCGGGCACCGGCCTCGCCCTCTTCGCGGGCGGCGCCAGCGCGGCGGTCGGCAATCTCGTCGCGAACGGCGGCTTCGAGGCCGGAAATCTCTCCGGCTGGAGCTGTGCCGGCACCGCGAGCGCCGTCGGCAGCCCGGCGCACTCCGGCTCGTACGCGCTGAGCGCGACCCCGAGCAGCTCCGACACCGCGCAGTGCACGCAGACCGTCAGCGTGCTGCCGAACACCAGCTACACGCTGAGCGGCTGGGTGCAGGGCCCGTACGTCTACCTCGGTGCGACCGGCACCGGCGGCACCGACCCGAGTTCGTGGTCCAGCCAGAGCAGCTGGAACCAGCTCGGCAGCACCTTCACCACCGGCGCCAAGACCACCAGCGTCACCCTCTACGTGCACGGCTGGTACGGCCAGAGCGGCTACAACGCGGACGACATCACCTTGACCGGCCCCGGCGGCACCTCCTCGCCGAGCCCGACGGCCTCCGCCAGCTCGTCGCCCAGCTCCAGCCCCAGCTCGTCGCCGAGCAGCAGCCCGAGCTCGTCCCCCAGCTCGTCCCCCAGCTCCAGCCCCAGCTCGTCGCCGAGCAGCAGCCCGTCATCCAGCCCGTCGCCGACCGGCACGACCACGCCGCCGCCGGCCACCGGCCTGCCCAAGCACGTGCTGACCGGCTACTGGCAGAACTTCGACAACGGCGCGACCGTCCAGAAACTCAAGGACGTCCAGAGCGCGTACGACATCATCGCGGTCTCCTTCGCCGACGCGGACGCGACCAAGGCCGGCGGCATCACCTTCACCCTCGACCCGAAGCTGGCGACCGCCCTCGGCGGTTACACCGACGCCGACTTCAAGGCCGACATCGCCGCCAAGCACGCGGCGGGCAAGAAGGTCGTCCTGTCGGTCGGCGGGCAGAACGGCGCGATCAGCGTCGGCAACGCCACCGCCGCCGCCAACTTCGCCAACAGCGCGTACGCCCTGATCCAGCAGTACGGCTTCGACGGTGTCGACATCGACCTGGAGAACGGCGTCGACGCGACCTACATGGCGCAGTCGCTGCACACCCTGGCAGGCAAGGTCGGCTCCGGCTTCGTGCTGACGATGGCCCCCGAGACGATCGGGATGTACAGCACCGCCGGTGCGTACTTCCAGCTCGCGCTCAACACCAAGGACATCCTGACCGTCGTCAACACCCAGTTCTACAACTCGGGTTCGATGAACGGCTGCGACGGCAACGTCTACTCGCAGGGCACGGTCGACTTCATCACCAGCCAGGTCTGCACCCACATCCAGGGCGGGCTGCGGCCCGACCAGGTCGGCATCGGCGTCCCGGCGTCCGCCAAGGGCGCGGGCAGCGGCTACGTCTCCCCGGCGGTCGTCGACAACGCTCTCGACTGCCTGGCCACCGGCACCCACTGCGGCACCTTCGTCCCGCCGGCCAAGTGGCCGACCATCCGCGGCGCGATGACCTGGTCGACCAACTGGGACGCGGCCAACGCCAACGACTTCTCCAACACCGTGGGCGCCCACGTCCACGCCATGCCGTAACTCCCCCGGGCCGGCTCCCCTTGAGGGTGGGGGCCGGACCACCGGAGGCCCGTCGTACCGCCTGGGGCGCGACGGGCCTCCGGCATGTCGGGAGTCAGCCGGGCCTCAGACCGATTCGGACCGGACGGTCTCCGTGGGCAGACCGGCCTCGACCCAGTCCTGGATGCCCTCGCGGTACTTGCGGACGTCGGTGTAGCCGAGGGCGGTGAGCCGGTCGGCGACCTGTCCACTGTTGGAGCAGGCCGGGTTGGAGCAGTAGGTCACGATCGCGGCCTCGCGGTCGGGCAGCAGGCCGAACGCCTGGGCGTCGACGTCGGCCGGGGTGAGCGCGAGGGCGCCGGGCAGGTGCTGCTGGTCGTAGTAGGCGCCGCCGAGCGTGTCGACGACGGTCACGGTGCCGGCGTCGATCGCCACGGCCAGGTCGTCGCGGGTGATGAGTGCGGTCATGCCACTGCCCTCCAGGAAATCGGACTATAGTCCTCTTGTGACTCAGGACATTAACGGACCGCAGTCCGGTTCGGCAATCCCCTTGGAGCTGCTGCGCACTCCGCCCCCCAAGGAGCGGTCGGACGCAGCGCGCAACCGGGCCGCCGTCCTGGAGGCGGCCGCCCGGCTGTTCGCCGAGCACGGAGTCGAGGCGGTGTCCATGGACCAGGTGGCCGCGGCCGCCGGCGTCGGCAAGGGCACGCTGTTCCGCCGGTTCGGTGACAAGTCCGGGCTGGCCGTCGCGCTGCTGGACGCCCGCGAGCGCGTCCTCCAGGAGGCCGTCCTGCACGGGCCGCCCCCGCTCGGGCCCGGCGTCCCCGCCGAGGAGCGCATCGCCGCCTTCCTCGATGCCTACTTCGACTACCTGCTGGAGCACCTGCCGCTGGTCCGGATGTCGGAGACCGCCACGCCCGGCGCCCGCTACCGGATCGGGGCCTACCGGTTCTGGCACCGCCATCTGGCGATCCTGCTCAGCACCGCGCCGGACCCGGAGCACACCGCCCACGCCCTGCTCGCCCCGCTGGCCGCCGACCACGTCGCGGCGCTGCTGCCGGAGCTCGGCGAGCAGCGGATGCGCGCAGGTCTACGCCGCCTGGGCCGCCAGGCGATGTGACCCCCTCGCAGGTCAGGCGTTCAGGACCGCCAGCAGCGCGCCGAGCAGCATCGCGGGCCCGAAGGCGAGCGAGTCATCGCGCTTCGAACGGCCCGCCAGGAGCAGCGCCAACCCCCATGCTCCGGCGAGCAGGAAGCCGGCGCAGAAGCCCGCGAAGACCGTCTGCCAGCCGTACCAGCCGAGGATCGCGCCGAGCGAGGGGGCGAGCTTGGCGTCGCCGAGGCCCATCGGGGCGAGCAGTGCGAACGCGCCGTAGACGGCACCGAAGGCCAGCGCCGCGTACAGGCAGCGGAGCAGCACCGGGCCGTGATGCTCCGTCAGCAGGAGCAGCGCAGCGGTGCCGACGGCCAGCGGGAGGGTGAGGGCGTCGGGGAGGCGGTGCACGGCGGCGTCGACGAACCCGAGGACCACCCCGAACAGCCCGGCCCAGGCGAGCAGCAGCACCGCCGGCCACCCGGCCGATACCCCGATCGCCGCACCGACGGACGCACCGACGGACGCACCGACCGCCGCCGCAGCCAGCTCGACCAGCCCGGGGGGCGGCCCGCCGCGCTCGCCGCAGCCGGGGCAACCCCCGTGCGGCAGCCGCCAGTAGCGCCCGTGCGGGCAGCAGAGCCGCAGCGGTTCGCCGTACGGCACGGCGTACCGGACGACGGCGGCCCGCAGCACCGGCGCCGTCAGCAGCCCGACCGCCGCACCCGCCCACGCACTGATCATGGTGCCCCCCTCCGCCCGATCGAACCGAGCCTACGGCCCGTACCATCCTCCGGGCGCCCTGGGCCCCTCGCTCACCAGCGCCGTGGGACCAGCGAGGGGATGCCCGCCGTGAGCGCCCGCTCGGGCACCCTGAAGTGGACGTTCCACGACGACTCCGACCCCGGTTCCTACAACGACTGGCATCTGAGCACCGACGGCAGTGTCGCCTTCGCCCGGCTCGGCATCCGGACGTACGCGCTGCCCACGGGCTGAGCCGTCGGCCGGACCACCGACTTCCGAATGTGTGGAAAGGCACGAGGTGATCAACGATCCGGCGCCGTAGAGTTGCCCGACATGCAGGTGATTCAGTCCAGCAAGCTCGCCAATGTCTGCTACGACATCCGCGGACCGGTGCTCGACGAGGCGATGCGTCTGGAGGACCAGGGGCATCGCATCCTCAAGCTGAACACCGGCAACCCCGCCGCGTTCGGCTTCGAAGCGCCCCCCGAGATCCTTCAGGACATCCTGAAGAACCTCTCCACCGCGCACGGTTACGGTGACTCCAAGGGGCTGCTCTCGGCGCGCCGCGCCATCGTCATGCAGTACGAGGAGCGCGGCCTGCACGGCCTCACGGTCGAGGACGTCTTCCTCGGCAACGGCGTCTCCGAGCTGATCCAGCTCGCCATGATGGCCTTGCTGGACGACGGCGACGAGGTGCTCGTCCCGGCGCCGGACTACCCGCTCTGGACGGCGTCCGTCAGCCTCTCCGGCGGCAACGCGGTGCACTACCGCTGCGACGAGCAGTCCGAGTGGTACCCGGATCTCGCGGACATCGAGGCCAAGGTCACCGACCGGACCCGCGCGATCGTGGTGATCAACCCGAACAACCCCACCGGGGCGGTCTACCCGCGCGAGATCCTCGAAGGCATCGTGGAGATCGCCCGCCGCCACAAGCTGGTCGTCTACGCCGACGAGATCTACGACAAGATCCTCTACGACGACGCCGAGCACATCCCGCTGGCGACGCTCGCCCCCGACCTGTTCTGCGTGACGTTCAACGGCATGTCCAAGTCCTACCGGGTGGCGGGCTTCCGCTCCGGCTGGATGGTGCTGTCCGGTGACCGGCACCGGGCCCGCTGCTACATCGAGGGCCTCACGGTGCTCGCCTCGATGCGGCTCTGCGCCAACATGCCGGCCCAGCACGCCGTCGCCGCCGCGCTCGGCGGCCGGCAGTCGATCAAGGACCTGGTGCTGCCGGGCGGGCGCCTGCTGGAGTCCCGCGACGCGGCGTACAAGCTGCTCAACGAGATCCCCGGCGTGAGCTGCGTGAAGCCGAAGGGCGCGCTGTACGCCTTCCCCCGGCTCGACCCGCAGGTGTACAAGATCAAGGACGACGCCCAGATGGTGCTGGACCTGCTCCGGGCGCAGCGCATCCTGATCGTCCAGGGCACCGGCTTCAACTGGCCCGAGCCGGACCACTTCCGGCTGGTCACGCTGCCCCGGCCGGAGGACATCACGGACGCGGTGACCCGGATCGGGGACTTCCTCAGCGGGTACGTGCAGCCGTAACCGGACCTACGACGACAACGACAACGACCTACGGCCGGAGCTTCCGCTCCGGCCGTAGGTCGTTCAGCTGTCGTGCCTGGTCGTGCCTAGCCGAGGCGCTTGACCAGCTCGCGGTACTCGTCCCACAGCTCGGTGGGGGTGTGCTCGCCGAACAGCTCCAGGTGGGCGGGCACCAGAGCCGCCTCCTGGCGCCAGATGTCGGCGTCGACGGTGAGCAGCAGGTCGAGGTCCTCCTGCGAGAGCTCCAGGCCGTCGAGGTCGAGCGCGGACTGCTCGGGGAGCACGCCGATCGGGGTCTCGACACCGGCGGCGGTGCCCTCCAGGCGGTCGACGATCCACTTGAGCACGCGGCTGTTCTCGCCGTACCCGGGCCAGACGAACTTGCCCTCGGTGTTCTTGCGGAACCAGTTCACGTAGTAGATCTTCGGCAGCTTCGACGCGTCGGCCGAGGCGCCCAGCTTCAGCCAGTGGTCGAAGTAGTCGCCCATGTTGTAGCCGCAGAAGGGCAGCATCGCGAACGGGTCGCGGCGCAGCTCGCCGACGGTGCCCTCGGCGGCGGCGGTCTTCTCCGAGGCGATGTTGGAGCCCAGGAAGACGCCGTGCTGCCAGTTGAAGGACTCCGTCACCAGCGGGACGGCGGTGGCGCGGCGGCCGCCGAAGAGGATGGCCGAGATCGGCACACCCGCCGGGTCCTCCCACTCGGGGGCGATGGTCGGGCACTGCGCGGCCGGGACGGCGAAGCGGGCGTTCGGGTGGGCGGCCGGGGTGTCGCTGTCCGGCGTCCAGTCGTTGCCGCGCCAGTCGGTCAGGTGCGCGGGGGCCTCGTCGGTCAGGCCCTCCCACCAGACGTCACCGTCGTCGGTCAGCGCGACGTTGGTGAAGACCGTGTTGCTGTGCAGGGTGTCGATGGCGTTGGCGTTGGTGTCCACGCCGGTGCCGGGGGCGACGCCGAAGAAGCCGGCCTCGGGGTTGATGGCGTAGAGGCGGCCGTCGGCGCCGAAGCGCATCCAGGCGATGTCGTCGCCGATCGTCTCGACCTTCCAGCCCGGGATGGTGGGCTGGAGCATCGCGAGGTTGGTCTTGCCGCAGGCGCTCGGGAAGGCGGCGGTGACGTACTTGACCTCGCCGGACGGCGGGGTGAGCTTGAGGACGAGCATGTGCTCGGCCAGCCAGCCCTCGTCCCGGGCCATCGTGGAGGCGATCCGCAGCGCGTAGCACTTCTTGCCGAGCAGGGCGTTGCCGCCGTAGCCGGAGCCGAAGGACCAGATCTCGCGGGTCTCGGGGAAGTGCGAGATGTACTTGGTGCTGTTGCACGGCCACGGCACGTCCGCCTGGCCCTCGGCGAGCGGGGCGCCGACGGTGTGCACGGCCTTGACGAACTCGCCGTCCTCGCCGAGCTGGTCGATGACGGCCTGGCCCATCCGGGTCATGACGCGCATCGAGACGGCGACGTAGGCGGAGTCGGTGATCTCGACGCCGTACGCGGCCAGCGGGGAGCCGACGGGGCCCATGGAGAAGGGCACGACGTACATCGTGCGGCCCTTCATCGCGCCCTTGAACAGGCCGCTCTCACCGCTGAACAGCTCCCGCATCTCGGCGGGGGCCTTCCAGTTGTTGGTCGGGCCGGCGTCCTTCTCCTGCTCGGAGCAGATGTAGGTGCGGTCCTCGACGCGTGCCACGTCCGTGGGGTCCGAGGCGGCGTAGTAGGAGTTGGGGCGCTTCTCTTCGTTGAGCTTCTTGAAGGTGCCCTGGGCCACGAGCAGGTCGGCGAGGCGCTGGTACTCCTCGTCCGAGCCGTCGCACCACTCGATACGGTCCGGCTGGGTCAGCTCCGCGATCTCGCTCACCCAGGCCAGCAGACGCTTGTGGCGGGTGGGCGCGGATGCGCTGAGAGCAGAGTTCTCGTACGACACGATCGCTCCGTTTCACGCCATCTCGGCTAGGAGACGGCGTCGCGGGGGTTGAGGGTGATTGCAGCGTAGCTCCGGCACCTGGCCCAGAACACGGCACCTTGGCGGTTTTGACGCATCTTTTACTCCTCTCCGTCCTATTACTCACGAGTAACAAGGCGCCCAGGTCCCGGTCGAGACCCTCGATTGACATAGTCGAACACTCCAGAACGTCTAAAAGTGATGAGGCCCACTTCCTACTTATCGGTAACCTACGCTCGCGTAGGTAGCATGATGCCCATGACTGCGGACGAGGGCACGGCCCTGGAAGTGACCGAGACCCCCCTCAAGCCGAAGTGGCGCGGATGGCTGCACGCGGGGATGTTCCCGGCCTCCGTCGCCGCGGGGATCGTGCTGATCTGCCTGGCCGACTCGACGCCCGCCACGATCGCCTGCACCGTCTACTCGGTCACCGCCTGGCTGCTCTTCGGCGTCAGCGCGGTCTACCACCGCTTCGACTGGGGGCCGCGCGGCGACGCGGTGCTGCGCCGGCTCGACCACGCGAACATCTTCCTGATCATCGCGGGGTCGTACACGCCGTTCGCCATCCTGCTGCTCGACGGCGGCAGCCGGGACATCCTGCTCGGGCTGGTCTGGGGCGGCGCGCTCGCAGGCATCGCCTTCCGGGTCTTCTGGGTCGGCGCGCCGCGCTGGCTCTACACGCCCTGCTACCTCGCGCTCGGCTGGGCCGCCGTCTTCTTCCTGCCCGACTTCCTCCGGACCGGCGGCGCCGCCGTGATCACCCTGATGATCGTCGGCGGTCTGCTCTACAGCGCGGGCGGCGTGATCTACGGCCTGAAGCGGCCGAACCCCTCACCGCGCTGGTTCGGCTTCCACGAGGTGTTCCACGCTTTCACCCTCGGCGCGTTCATCGTGCAGTACGTCGGCGTCTCACTCATCGCCTACAGCGCGACCGGCTGAGCCCGCCTGACCGTCCAGGCGCTCCAGCGTCCGACGGCAGCGCTCGCAGTGCACCGCGTCGTGGCCACGGGCCGGCGTCCGGACGTGCGCGCGGACGCGGAAGCGCCGCCCGACGTGGGCCATCACCAGCAGCACCTCGACGGTCGCGACCGCCCAGACGTACCGGGGGCCGCCCGCCAGATAGGCCGCGACCACGGCCAGCGCCGCCGTCACCCCCGCAGCCGACGCCCAGAACTGGGCGTCGTGAGCCACCTTGCCCGCCACCGCGCTACCCCCTCCCGGCCGTGCGCCGAGTGCCGCAATCATTGCACCGAGCGTGACACGGCCCACCGGCGCGGTGGGCGAACAGGGGATCAACGCTTCATCAATTCTGGGAAATCCCTTACCGATCAAGGGTCGGACGCATACGTAAGGGGCGCGCGGCCCAGGTGATCAGCCTGGGTCGCGCGCCCCTCCCTTTCCTTGTGCCGCTAGCTCTTGGCGGTCCTGCGCCGCAGCGCCAGCCCCGCCCCCGCCAGTACGGTCACACCCAGAGCGGCCGCCCCGGTCAGCAGCGGCAGCGTGGTGCTCCCGTCGGTGACGGCCCGGTCGCCAGCCGGCGCCGCGTCGAGCTGGAAGCCACCGCCCTTGCCCGCCTTGTCGTACGCCGAACCGGGCAGCTTGTCGCCGTACCGCTGGTGCACCAGCTTCTGGTACGCGGGCAGCGTGACCCCGCCCGCGCCGACCGAGCGGCGGGCCTCGTCGTCCAGCGGCAGCACCCGGCCACCGCGCAGCACGTACCAGGCGTTCAGCTGCGGCTCACGGAAGGCCGTGCCGCCGCCGGTGCTCGCCGCCCGCGCCGCGTAGTCCGTCTCGTCGGCGCCGGAGGCGATGTTGACCACCCGCCACGAGGCGCCGTCCTCGACCGTCCACACGGAGGCCCGCTGCCCGTCGGCCGCGACGGCCTCGCTGGCCACGAAATCCGGCCGGGCGACGGGCGCGCCCGCCTGACCGGCGACGAACCCAGCGTCCAGGGTGTAGACCGGCACGGTCGCGCCGGTCAGCCTCGGGGCTGACTGGCTCGCCGCCCGTGCTTCGTCCGCCGGGCTGATCGCCAGCGGCTGGGTGGGCGGCACGCCCTTGCGGGCGAAGAAGTGCCCGAGCTGCCCGAGGGTGGCCGGGGCGGTGGCCGCGCTCCGGGCGGCGGCCAGCTCGGCCGCGCTCGGGGCTGCCGGGGTGACACCGTCGGCCGCCTGGGCGAGCGGGGCGACGGCCAGGCCCAGGGTGGTGGCGAGCGCGGCGGTGACGGCGGCGCGGCGGGTGAGGCTACGGATGTCGGTCATGGTCGTCTCCTCACGCGCCGATCCGGTACAGGGAGTGGGTCCAGGAGAACGAGTTGTTGCTGACGTAGTACCAGTAGTCGGCCCAGTTGTACCGGTTGTCCGAGGGCCACGGGTCACCCCAGTACACCCAGTTGTTGCTGACGTCGTAGCCGTACAGCACCTCCATGTGCCCGCCGCCCGAGCTCCACTGGATGCGGGTCTCGACCGGCCGGTTGGCGTCGATCTCGCTCTGCACCGTGGTGTAGCGCAGGTACCCGTTCACGTACGAGCCCGGGTTGATGCCGATCCAGCGCAGCGCGTTCTGCACGTCGTCCAGCGCGGCCTGGCTGTTGGGGCAGGTCGAGTTGATCGCGCGGCCGAACGCGGCGTTGCAGAACTGGTTCTGGCTGTAGGTGTAGCCGTAGTACGTGGCGATGGTGTTGCCACTGCCCGCCCAGCACCACTCGTCCTGCTGCTGCGCCTGCATGGTGATGTTGAGCTTGCGCCAGGTCGCGGCGGCGGAGGCCGTCGCGGTGCGGGGCTGCTGTTGCTGCTGGGCCTGCTGCAGCGTGCCGGCCTGGGCCTGTGGGGTGGCCTGAGCCTGGGCTGGAGTCGTGGTGGCTACGGTGAGGACGGGAGCGAGGACGCCGAGGGCGAGAGCGGCGACCGCTCTGCGCAGGGGTATCCGGGTAGCTGACATGAGTTCTCCTCCTTGCGAGTCCGCAGGAGAGGGGGTGTGGGGGACGCGTCCGGACGCGTTACGGCAGAGCATCGACCCACGACGGAGCACGGTCAACGGATCCCGGAGCAGCCCTCAGGGCGCTGTGAACCGGGCCGTCGAGGTGTGAACGCGGCTGCTGTCAACGGCCCGTCCGCAGGACGTATGCCGCCCAGGCTGGTGACAATGCACCGCCCACGTGTGAATATTCACGGTCAACCAGGCAGCGCAGCCGACAGGTAGACCGTCAGGAACGAGGGGCCCATGCCGCACAGCGTCCAGCCCGATCTGGCGGCCGTGCTACGCACCGGCCCCTTCCACCTCGCGCTCCGGGCCGCCATCACCGCGCGCGGGCTCGCCCTGCACCGCGTGCAGCAGCACCTGGCCCAGCGCGGGGTGCACGTGGGCGTCACCAGCCTCAGCTACTGGCAGCAGGGCAGACGACGGCCCGAGCGCGCCGAATCCCTGCGCGCGGTACGGGTGTTGGAGGAGGTGCTCGACCTCCCCGCGCACTCGCTGACCAGGCTGCTCGGGCCGCGCCAGTCACCGGCCGAGGCCAACTCCCCCGCCACCAGGCCCTACCGGGACCTGATCGCGCCCGCCGCAGCCGTCGACGACCTGCTCGCCACCATCTCCGGGCCGCGCGACACCGGCCTGCACACCATCACCCACATCGAACGCATCCGGGTCGGCGCCGACCGCCAACTCCTGCGCCGGGACTCGCAACACGCCCTGCGCGCCCACCGCGACGGCATCGACCGCTACCTCGCCCTCTACCAGGGCGACCCCGGCTGCGACATCACCCGCGTCACCGTCCGGGGCGAGGAGAACTGCCGCCCCGGCCGGGTCCGCCGCGACCCGGCCGCCAACCTGCTGCTCGCTGAACTCCTCCTCGACCGCCGCCTGCGGGCCGGTGACACCCACCTGCTCGGCTACGGCTTCGACGACGCCCCCGCACCCGCCCCCAGCTGCGAGTACGTCCGGGGCTTCAACTCCGGCGCCGGGCAGTACGTCCTCCAGGTGACCTTCCACCCCGACGCGCTGCCCGTCCGCTGCCACCGCTTCGCCAGCCACTCGCCGGGCCAACCACCGTACGAGACCGAGGAGTTGACCATCGACGGGCACCATTGCGTCCACCTGGTGGCGAGCAGCCTACGGCCCTGCCTGCTCGGCATCCGCTGGGACTGGGAGTGACCGGCCCCTGAGGGATTCGATGCGCGCCTACCGGAAGTCGACCACCAGGCAGTCCTCGACCGGGCGGTAGCCGATCTTCTGGTAGATCGAGTTGCTGGTCGGGTTGGCGAGGTCGGTGTAGAGCAGCACCTCGGCCGCACCCTGCGCGACGGCGTGCGCCGAGCCCGCTGCCGTCAGCGCGCTCGCGTAGCCGTGCCCCCGCAGCTCCTTCGGTGTGAACACCGGCCCGACCCGCGACATCCCCGCCAGCACCGGGCTGACCCCGGCGAACGAGACCAGCCGCCCGTCGACCTCCCAGACGTGCAGCACACCCGCCGCAATCCGGCTGTCGACCTGGGGCCCGAAGTCCCTCATCGGGGCCCCCACCTCCGCCTCCGCAACGAAGTCCTCGTGCCACCCGATCAGGACCTCCCGGTCGGCTGCGGTCGCAAGCCTGGCCCGCCCCTGCGGCGCCGGGGTGGGGATCACCAACTCACCCAGCCGGTAAAGCCGTTCCTCGACCTGCACCGAGCTCTCCCCCGGCCACCCGTCGACGAAGGCCCGCGC
Source organism: Kitasatospora sp. McL0602 (assembly GCF_052076145.1). Lineage (NCBI taxonomy): Bacteria > Bacillati > Actinomycetota > Actinomycetes > Kitasatosporales > Streptomycetaceae > Kitasatospora > Kitasatospora sp. McL0602. The sequence goes on from NZ_CP197246.1 coordinate 2,709,242, forward strand.
CTGGTGCTCCCCGCCGCCGACCCCTGGCAGCTCCTGGCCCGCCCCGCTCAGCAGCCGGGCCAGCTCGCCCGCGGCCTCCGGCGGCATCATCCCCAGCCGCACCGGGTGCGGCGGCGTCCGCGCGAACGCCCCCGCCACGGGCTTCCCCGGCCCGGCCCGCCACCACCCGAAGACGGGCAGCTGCTCGCCGTAGGCGTGCAGCCCGTCCTGCCGGAGGTTGTGGGTGAGTGTCAGCAGCACGGTGTTCTGCGCCGGGTGCGCCGCGAGGAACGAACCGGCCTCGGCATCGAATTCGTCCAGGGAGGAGCTCAAAGTCCAGGTCATGCCCCATCGTGCCCGGCCGCCCGGCCCTGACGCGCGCGAATTACGGGGTGGTCAACTCCAGCGCAGGGCCCCCAGCCGTTCGGCCAGCACGGCCGGGTCGGCGGTCGGTGCGTCGCAGGCGAAGTGCCGGCAGACGTACGCCGCCGGGCGGCCGTCCAGCAGCGGACGGTCGGCCAGCAGCGGCACCTCCGTGCTGCCGGGTTCGCCGAGGGCGACGACCGCGCCGGGGGCGGTGGCGAGCAGCGCGATCCGGTGCAGGTCCGCGGTGGCCGGGTCACCGGCGGGGCCGACGACGGCGATCTCGCGGGGGCCGTCCGCCAGGGCCTCCGCGGCGGCCAGGCCCCAGCCGATGAAGCGGGGGGCCTGGGCGGCGAGGGCCCCGACGACGCCGAGAGCACGTTCGGCGGCGGTGCGGTGCAGCTCGGAGCCGGTACAGGCGGCGTACGTGAGCAGGGCAGCTGCGGCAGCCGTCCAGCCGGAGGGGGTGGCGTTGTCGGTCGGGTCCTGCGGGCGACGGATCAACTGCTCGGCATCGTCGGCGGTGTCGTAGAGGGCGCCCGACTCCGGGTCGGTGAAGTGCAGCAGGACGGTGTCGAGCAGCCCGCCCGCCAACCCGAGCCACTCGGCGTCACCGGTGACGGCGTACAGCGCGAGGAAGCCCTCGGCCGTGTCGGCGTAGTCCTCCAGCACACCCGCGTTGGCCCCGGCCCGGCCGTCGCGGGAGGTGCGCAGCAGCCGCCCGTCCTCGGTGAGGTGGACGGCGAGCAGCAGGTCGGCCGCCCGGACGGCGGCGGTGACGAGCTCGGGGCGGCCGAGCAGGGCGCCGGCCTCGGCGAGCGCGGCGATCGCCAGGCCGTTCCAGGCGGCGACGACCTTGTCGTCCCGTGCGGGGGCGGGTCGCTCGGCGCGGGCCGCGAGCAGCGCGGCGCGGATGCGCTCGTACGCCGCCATGTCCTCCGGGTCCGCCGGGTCGACGGGGAGTTGGAGCACCGAGCTGCCGTGCTCGAAGGTGCCCGTCACATCGAAGAGTTGGACGGCGACGGCGGCGTCCGCGGCCCCCAGCACGGCGGTGAGCTGCTCGGGCGTCCAGGCGTAGTAGGCGCCCTCGACGGACTTCCCGGTGGCCGGGTCGAGGCTGTCGGCATCCAGGGCGGAGGCGAACCCACCCTCGGGGGTGCCGAGTTCACGCAGCAGGAAGTCGGCGGTCTCCAGGGTGATCCGGCGGGCCTGGTCACTGCCGGTGGCGCGCCAGAGGTGCAGGTAGACGCGGAGCAGCAGGGCGTTGTCGTAGAGCATCTTCTCGAAGTGCGGCACGATCCAGTCGGCGTCCACGGAGTACCGGGCGAAGCCGCCACCGAGTTGGTCGTAGATGCCGCCGCGCGCCATCGCGTCGCAGGTCCGCTCGGCCATCTCCAGCGCGACGGCGGAGCCCGTCCGGGCGTGGTGGCGGAGCAGGAACTCGATCGCCATGGACGGCGGGAACTTCGGCGCGCCGCCGAAGCCGCCGCGCTTCTCGTCGAAGCTCCGGGCGAGCCCGGCGACGGCCTGCCGCAGGTCCGCCTCCGCGGGCGGGTGGTACGCGCCCTTCCCGTACACCTCGGCCCGCTCGGCGAGCTCGGCCCGCAGCCGCCCGGCGACCTCCCCGACCTCGTCCCGCCGGTCCCGCCAGGCCGCCGACACCCCCTCCAGCACCTGCCGGAAGGCGGGCATCCCGTGCCGTGGCTCGGGCGGGAAGTACGTCCCGAAGTAGAACGGGTCCTTCCCCGGCGTCAGGAAGACCGTCATCGGCCACCCACCTTGGCCGGTGGCCGCCTGCACCGCCTCCATGTACACCGCATCCACATCCGGCCGCTCCTCGCGGTCGACCTTCACCGCGACGAAGTGCTCGTTGGCGTACGCGGCGATCGCCTCGTCCTCGAAGGACTCATGGGCCATCACATGGCACCAGTGAATTAGTAGAAGCATAAGTGGCAGGACGCATAGCCCACACTCAAGAGGATGGGCACGTCCCGCCGCTTAGCTTCATTCATCGCCTCCTCTCCCCATGGCCACCAATCCACCGGATTGGAAGCATGCTGGAGCAGGTACGGCGACGTCGCGTTCGCGAGTCGATTCATACCGGCATCGTCCCACGAGCCGGACCGCCCAGCCCGCAGCTTCCGCGAGTCGGACCAGGAGCGCTACCCCTCGAACTCGCCACTCAGGGCCCAGGTGCCGGCCACTCACGCGCTGGCTCGTCATATCGATACTCCTCCGGCTCCCAGGCACGGAGCAGGTCGAGCAGCCCTGCGTCTCCGTCAACGTGCAAGGAGTCGGCCGGGACACGGTCGTACAAGTAGATGAACGCGCTGGGCGTGAACCGGGGGATGGCAGCGAAACCGTCGTAGTGGTCAGCGCTCGACAGGTCTCCGCATGTGGGGAAGCCTCGGGCCGCCGCGATCGCGGGGGCCGGCCCGCGTTCCGCGGGCCGGTCTCGTCGGCCGGGCGGGGCGGGTGGGTCAGGTATCGGCGTCGGGGCTCTGGCCGTGCTGGGAGCGGCGGAGCTGGTCGTTGATGCGCAGGGCTTCTTCGAGTTGGTCTTCGAGGATGACGATGCGGCAGGCGGCGTCGATGGCGGTGCCCTGGTCGACGAGGTCGCGCACGCGCATCGCGATGCGCAGTTGGTAGCGGGAGTAGCGGCGGTGGCCGCCCTCTGAGCGCAGTGGGGTGATGAGGCCCTGGTCGCCGAGGGATCGTAGGAAGCCGGCGGTGGTGCCGGTCATCTCGGCTGCGCGGCCCATGGTGTAGGCGGGGTAGTCGTCGTCGTCGAAGTTGCTGGCGGCGTCGGGAGTATGGGGTCGGATGGTTGCCGTGGTCACTGCACCTCTTCTTATTGTGTCCGGGGACGCGCTGAGGGGCCCCGGTGCCGTTGCGGCTACCGGGGCCCCGAAGGGTTTAACACCATCTACCGGCCCTTGGGCCGGGTTCCTTGTATCCGCGTCGCCCCGGGTGAGGGGGCCTGCGGGGATCGCGTATGCGTGACCGGAAACCACCGTCCTTGCCTTGGGGTCTACGGAGTCCGCCCGGGTGAATGCCTCACGGGCCGGGCGATCCTGATGGCGCTCTGTCCCTCCGTTCATCCTCTGTACTGACCGATTACTGCGAACTGCTCGGTACTGCTCACACGGGTACTTCTCGGTACTGCTGTGGCGGTCCTGGTGGTCCGCCGGGTCCGGCAGCCAGCCCCGTCGCCCGTCCTGCTCAACTGCTCGGCTTGGAACCCCACTGCCCGGACCTCCCAGCACGCGCGCCCGCAGTCCTGGCGCCTTCACTGGGATACCGCGTCCTGCGACTGCTGGCACTGCCCAACTCAACTTCACCTGCTGGTCATGCACTTGCTGAACTGCGGTACCGCTCAGCGGCGGCCCCTGATACCTGCGGGCCGCCCGGCCCGGCCACCGGTCCTGTCGCCTTACTGCACCATCCCTGGCTTCAAGACCCTGCAACCGTGCCGACCTGCAAACTTCTGTACTGCTGCCCGCCAGTTCGTGTCTGGCGAGTACCGCTTGACTGCGTCTACGAGAGAAACACTAACCACGGCGCCGGGCAATGTCTACTTCAGTCAGCATAGATTTTTCGGTGCCTGTCGGAGAGGTAGTCTTCGCCCGACGCGGGGGCCGCCGATCGCCGCACCCGCGCCCAGGTCGGACAACGTCGCGCCCAGCGGCTCAGGACACAGTGGATGGGAGGGGAGCGGTGGAAGAGCCGCAGGCCGCGCCGCAGGTGCGCGCCCCCGCCCCCAATACCCAGGCGTTGCTGGTGGCGGCCATCGCCGAAGCGGTCCGGGACCGGGACGAGCGGGGCCTGCGCAGGCTGCTGGCCCGCTTCGCCGAGCAGGCTGCCATCGCCGACCTTCCAGCCCTGCGTGACGCTCTCGATCTCGCCCGCTGTCGTCTCGGCCGGCCGTCGGCTCCCCGCTAGCCGCATCTGCACCGGGCGCGTTACTCGGGTGCCACGCGCGGACAGTGCGATCACCAGACCAGGGGGCCGCTTCGGCCGCCTCGAGCGAAGTGTCATGTCGTTGGATGCGCCAGCGCACGGTCGGGTGTGCGCTGCGGGACTGCCCCTTCGCTCGGCTGGGGGTCTTGTCGCCCGCCTGCAGGTTGTTCCAACGAGGGCGGACCGTCGTGGACCGGATTCTCGCAAACCGGATGTGCTTCGCCTCTTGATCGACGTCCAGGGGCGGGCTCAACGTCGACGGCGCTCGGGAGGGACCCGAGCCAAGCTGGCCTGGCGGCTCCTGACCAGGGGCGGCTGACCTTGCCGGGAGCCACCGACGCGGCCCTGCGGCTTCCTGTCGCGCCGGCGGGCGCCTACGGTGCGGCCCTCGTTTCCGGCTGGTTTGGCATCACACTGACGCGTTGGTGGGCCAGGGCCTGCCGGATGGCCTGGAGCCTGGCCAGGCACGTGTCGATATCGCTCATCGCCACCCCGGTTTCGGCGCGCAGGCGGGCCCGGGTTCGGGCGAGCTGGTCTTCCAGGTGCTGCCTGCGGTCGGCGGCGTAGGTGGCGGCTTCGAGGGCCGGGTGGTTCAGCACGTTGCTCGCGCCGGCCTCGCCCGGAAGGTCGCGCAGCGCGGGGGCGGGCTGGTGCGCGTCGCACCGGCTGCCGTCAGGAGCGGTGGTGGTTGCTGTCATCGCGGAGTCGGTCGGTGTGGGTGGTGAGGGTGTCGAGGCGGGTGGCGACGTCGTGGTGGTGGCCGGTGGCGAGATACGGGCGGATGTCGGTGAGGGGGGTGAGGAGTTGGGCGGGGTCGTTGTGTCCGAGGGCGGTGCGCAGGACGTCGAGGTGAGGGTGGGCGGTGGCGGGGAGGTCGGTGAGGGCGGTGATCTGGGCGGCGAGGATGCGCAGTTCGGTGGCGTTGTCGCGGGCCCAGGCGGTGATGGCGCGATCGGCCGCGCGGCGGTCGCGGATGTCCTTGACGCGCTGGGCGCCGGTGGTCGAGGCGGCGGTGGTGGGGCGCAGGCGGAGGTAGCGGTTTTCGGCGGCTTGGCGGCTGGCGACGCCCATGGGGTGGGCGAGGTCGGCCCAGGTGGCGCCGGCGGTGCGGGCGGTTTCGACCAGGGGGCTCTCCCATGCGGCGAGTTGGGTGCGCAGTTCACGTAGGAGCAGCAAGGCGGCCAGGGCTCGTTCGGGGCTTTCGCCGGGGGCGGGCGGTGCCTGCTCGGGTCCGGGGGGCGGGGGGTTCTGGGCGGTGCGGACGGCGGTGTCGATGGCGGCGAGGGCGGCTGCGGCGGCGGGGAGGGAGGCTGGTTCACCGGGTTGTGCGGCGTCTGGGGCGGTGGGGTCGGGGCGTTCTCTCACGGTGTCACTCTTTCGGAGACCTCGGCGTTTGTCATCGAATGGATGACATGCTACAACGGTGCCAGGTGAAGCGCATTGGCACTTGTTGCCTGGACCACTGGAGGTGTTTCGCGATGTTGATGCGCACTGATTCCTTCCGCGAGCTGGACCGTCTGACCCAGCAGTTCCTCGCCCAGAGCGGGACCTGGAGCCGGCCCGCCCCGATGCCGCTGGACGCCTACCGGGTCGGCGACGAGTACGTCATCGCGTTCGATCTGCCCGGGGTGGCCCCGGCGGCGATCGACATCGACGTGGAGCGGAACATGCTGACCGTCAAGGCCGAGCGGCGTCCGCGCCCGGAGGCCGAGGGCGCTCGGATGGAGCTCTCGGAGCGGCCGCTGGGGGTGTTCTCCCGTCAGGTGATGCTCTCCGACACCCTCGACCCGGAGGGCATCAGCGCGGACTACGACGCCGGAGTGCTGACCCTGCGCATCCCGGTCGCGGAGAAGGCCAAGCCCCGCAAGATCTCCGTCACCGCCCAAGGTGCGGACCGCAAGCAGATCCGCGCCTAACCCCCTGGGGCTGCCGCCCTGCGTAACCAACCCCTCGGGTCGCGCAGGGCGGCACCCCCTCCGGCGCCCGCCCAGGGCACCAGCCGTGGAAGGCTTGACCCGTGCCGAGGAAACCGCGCAAAAGCCATCACCGCTACCGCGAACGCCCCCTCGTGGTGGCGGTCCACGGCAGCCTCGACCTCGCGAGCGCCCCACCCCTTCGACGCCGACTCCTCACCGCCGTCCACGGCCACCCCCACGTCGTCGTCGACCTGTCCCAGGTGAGCTTCATGGACTGCTCGGGGCTCGCCGCCCTCGCCGCCGCCCGCAACCACGCCCAGGCCACCGGCCACCGACTCGTCCTACGCGCCCCCAGCACCCCGGTCACCCGGATCATGAAGCTCACCGGCCTCAGACGGCGCCTGACCGGCGAACCCTGACACCACCGCGCGGCACAGCGCCGCCGCCGGGCGGACACGACAGCACCCCGCCCCCGCCCACCGGCCCACCCATCCGGGGAGGCAAACCGATGACTCTTCGACACGAGGCGTTCCTCACTCAGGTCCAGGAACGCGGCGAGTACCCCACCCCCAGCGATGCCGAGCAGGCCGCCCGCGTTGTCCTGGCCCTGCTCGGCGCCCATGTCGCCGGCCGCGACCGGGCCGAGCTGGCGGCACGACTTCCGGAAACCTTCGCCCTGATCCTCCTCAACCCCCTGCAGGCCGCCCAGCCACTTGACCCGGAAAGGTTCGTGCGGGCCACCGCCGCCTGGATCCCCGGCGCGAGCGAGGCCACCGCCCTCTGGGACGTCGGCGCCGTCCTCAGCGTCGTCACCGACGCCGCGGGCGAGGACCTCACCCACCGTGTCCTGCTCCAACTCCCCCCGGGCTACGACCTCCTCTTCGGCCGGCCCGACCCCGTAGAAAGGCCACCCCAGCCATGACCTGGCACGAACTCCTCCACCACGTCCGCGTCCTGGGCCGCTACCAGGACGACCGGCAGGCCGAGCGTGCCCTGATCGCGGTCCTGGCCGTCCTCGGCGCCCAACTCGTCGGCGACGAGCGGTGCGACCTCGCCGCCGCCCTCCCCACCCAAGCCCGCACCCTCATGACCCGCCAGATCCCGCTCACCCAGCCCCTGAGCGCACCCACCTTCGTCGAAGCAGTCGCCGGCCGACTGGCCACCACCATCCCCACCGCCCGCTGGGACACATCCACCGTCCTGACCGCCCTCGCCGACCTGGCCGACCCGGGCCTCACCGACCGCCTCATAACCCAACTGCCCCACGGCTACGCACTCCTGTTCGGCCGCGCCCAACTGGCCACCGCAGCCTGACAGCACCCGCAGCGCCCACCTGGCCAGCGCGGCCCGACACCCGCGCCACCACCGTCCCGGGGCCGACCACCTCAGCCGCCCGCAGTCACCGGCCCCGGGTCTGACACCGCCCCGGCCGGTGTCACTGGTCGGAGTAGCTGAGGTCTCCCACCGACCAGCTGCTCACGTCGGCGATGGCGATGCGGTACATGCCACCGGTGTGCGGAAGGCCGTAACTGCCCTGCAGAATGCGGGCGACGTGCAGGTGCAGATGTGTCGGCCGCACGGCGGGCGCTGCCACACCTTCGCCGTCCGCGCCGGGCGCGGTGAACAGCACGGCGAACGGCTTCAGGTGGTCCGAGGCCATGAGGACTTCGGCGACCCGCTCGTTCCACAGGCTCTGCGGCGCGAGCCGGCCGGTGATGACCGCTCCCGGGACGACGACGGTCAGGGGCATCTGGTTACTGTGCTCGGACTCCACCATCGCGGCGATGTCGACGAGCAGCCCATCAGGGTTCGACATGCCACCAGAGGATAGTGCCCTCCGTCCCCGTCCGCACGGACACCCCGGGGCGGGACCGGCCCGCGGCGCGGCCGCAGCGCCACCGGCCGCGCCGGGACACAGCATCTCCGCCAACTGTGATCACGGCGTGGAAAAACACCGTACGAGGGCGATCCGAACCCGGCATCACCGCCGAGCTGATGACCGTGTCGCTCCACGCCTGGTGCGGAGAGGCAGCGGAGTGACTGGGAAGAGTCAGCGCCAGGAAGCAACGCCAGAGACCCGTCCGGCGGACAGCGCGTTCGCAGCATTGGTGGCCGTTATCACCCGCCTCGGCCGACCAGAAATGGAAGTAACTTCCGACTTCCTCGACGCTAGCCACTACCGTCAAGCCACGAAGCTCGACAGACCGGACAGCGAACCGGTGCGGTCAGCGAACGTCTGCCTCGGGCCGGGGCAGTTCGTCAAGATCGAGGGTGTAGGTGCGTCCGTCGGCCAGCTCGATGGGCAGCTTGCCCGAGCCGTACTTATGAGTGTGTGCCGCGATGTAGCCAGTACCGGTGGGCTGGGTGTGGACGACGACCTCCGCAGCGTACGGGTCCACCACCACGTAGACCGGGATGCCGTAGCGGCCGTACTTCGCGGTGCAGTCGTCGTAGTCCTTGCGCGCGGAGGAGATCGACACCACCTCGGCGATCAGCAGCACGTCCTCGAAGCCGTAGCGCTTGCCCTGCCGCTGCGCGTCCTCCCGCAGAATCGCGAAGTCGGGGGCCGAGTTCTCGTCGGCCGGGAAGTCGATGTACACGTCGGAGATGACCTTCGCGTGCCGACCGAGGGCAAGGGAGTCGATCTGCATCGACCTGATGGTGCTGGAGTGCTCCTCGCTCTGCGGGGTCATGACCACCTTCCCTTCGGTACCGAAGAAGACCACGTACCCCGTGGGGAACTCGGTGTGCATGACCGCGTCGACGCTCATCAACAGCTCCTTCCCGTCGTCCCTCAGCATATGGCCCCCGACTCCCCGCACGAGGGCGGCCACGAAGAGGGTCAGTCGGGCGTCCCGGCCAGCTGGTCCCGCTGGGGGTGGTGATCCAGGCAGCACTGGACGAAGTCCCGGACCACGGGGTCGGCGGCTTCGGTGGGCGTCCAGGCGACGGCTACCTGGCTGGGGCTGACGCCGGTGACGGGGCGGTAGGTGATCCCGGGGCGGGCGTAGAAGCGGGCGGCCGACTCCGGGGCCAGGGCGATGCCGTAGCCGTTGGCGATCGCGCTGAGCCAGTCGTCCGGCTGGTCGGTGACGGCGCCGATCCGGACCGGGGTGCCGCCGCGTTCGTCGGCAGCCAGCCAGTGGTTGCGCCAGGCCTGCGCCTGTGCCGGGGCGGCGACGAACGGTTCGTCCCAGAGGTCCTGAAAGGCGATCACCGGGCGCTCCGCCAGGGGGTGCGTCTGCGGGAGCACGACCCAGCGCGGCTCGGTGAACAGCAGCTCCATGCGTAGCGCTGCCTGTCCGGGGACGGGCAGCCGGACCAGGGCGACGTCGGCCTCACCCTCGGCGAGACCGCCGGTCGGGTCGGACCAGGCTGCCTGCCGCATGTCGATCCGCCAGCCGGGTCGGCGGCGGCCGAACTCCGCGACGATGCTCGGGGCCGCCTGGGCCGCCCCGGCGTCCATGAAGCCGACCCGCAGCACCCGGGCCGCGCGACTCGCGGCACTCCTGGCGTCCCGCGCCGCATGCTCCCAGTCGGCCAGTACCGCCGGCGCACGCGCGAGCAGGGCCCGGCCCGCGTCGGTGAGGGTCATGCCGGTCCGGGAACGGGTGAACAGCGTGACGCCGAGGACGGCCTCGAGTTGTCTGACCTGTCTGGTCAGCGCCGGCTGGGAGACGAACAGCCGCTGCGCGGCCCGGCTCAGGGTTCCCTCCTGCGCGACGGCGACGAAGTAGCGGAGCAATCGCGTGTCGACATCCATGCCCCCAGGTTATGGACGCAGGTATTGGCCGACTCGGGCCACCCTCAACGAGGCTGAGGACACCGGCGGAACGGCCGCCGATCCGATGCGGAGGGCGCTACGTGTTCACTGCCTACCTGCTTGTCACCGTCCTGACGATCGCGGCGAACGCCGGCATGGCCGTGGCCGACGTCGCCGGGGCGCATTTCGTCCTGGCCAACTCGGCCGAGGTCGGTGTGTCACGCTCCGCGCTGCCGGCGCTCGCGGCACTCAAACTCGCGGGCGCGGGCGGGTTGCTGACCGGCCTGCTGGGCGTCCGGTCTCTCGGCGTCGCCGCAGCGGCCGGGCTGGTCGTGTTCTTCCTCGGGGCCGTCGTCGTCCACCTCCGCGAGCGGGTCTTCCACAACATCGCCTTCCCCGGTGGCTACCTGGCGCTCGCCGCGGGCTCCCTGGTCCTTGCTGCCCTGCACTGAGCCGTGCGGCGGACCGTGCGGTGAGCCGCTGCGGCGTCCGTGCTACCGGCTGCTGTTCCGTTGATCTGCGCTGCCCGGCATGAGGTGGGATTCCCAGGCCCAGGCGGTGATCTCGCTGCGGTTGCGGGCTCCGAGTTTGTTCTGGATCGCGGTGAGGTGTCCCTTCACGGTGCTGACGGAGATGAAGAGGGTGGCAGCGATCTCCTGGTTGGTGCGGCCCCGGGCGACGGCGCGGACGACGTCGGTCTCCCGGTCGGTGAGCGGGGGGTTGGGCTGGAGGGCGGGGGAGGTTCTACCGGGGGCGAGGTCACGGAGCAGCCGCCGGGTGATCGACGGGGAGATCAGGGCGTCCCCGACGCTGGCGGCCCGCACAGCGGCGGTGAACAGGGTGGGGTCGCCGTCCTTGAGGACGAACCCGAGAGCTCCGGCCTGGAGGGCGCCGTAGACGTATTCGTCGAGTCCGAAGGTGGTGACGATGACGACCCGGAGCGGGTCGGCGATGCCTGGGCCGGCGAGTGCGCGGGTGACGTCGATGCCGTCGAGGCGGGGCATCCGGATGTCGACAAGGCAGACGTCGGGCCGCAGTTGGCGGGCGAGGGCGACGGCCTCGGCACCGTCGCGCGCTTCCGCGACGACGGTGATGTCGGGCTCGTCCTCCAGGATGAGGCGCAGGCTGGTGCGGATCATGGCCTGGTCGTCGGCGACCAGCACGCTGATGCTCATCGGCGGTCTCCGGCTTGCAGGGGCACGGTGGCCCGTACCGACCAGCCGGTGCCGGGCAGCGGACCGGCGTCGAGCGTACCGCCCAGTGCCTCGATGCGCTCGCGCATGCCGACCAGGCCGTAACCGCCGAGCGGGGAGGCACGGATCGGGGGGTGCGACGGAGCATCGTCGCCGATCTCGACGGTGATGTCCGTGCTGTCCTGGGAGATGGTGACAGTGGCCGCGCGGGCGCCACGGGCATGGCGGGCGATGTTGGTCAGGGATTCCTGGACGACCCGGTACACGGTGGTGGTGACCACGGGTGGCCAGGTCGGCGCCCCGGTGGGCAGCCGGAGGTCGACGGCCGGTCCGTGCTCTTCGAAGCGGCGGACCAGGTCGATGAGTTGCTCCGGTCCCGTGGTGACTGCAACACCGTCCTCCGCGTCGCGGAGCAGGGCGACCACCGACCGCATGGCGTCCATGGCTTCGGTGCCCGAGCGTGTGATGTCCGCCAGGGCTGCGCCGAGCTGGTCGGACTGCGTGCGGAGCATGATCTGGGCGGCATGGGTGTGCATCACTATTCCGGAGACGTGGTGGGCCACGACATCGTGCAACTCCCGGGCCAGGGCCAGGCGTTCGTCCCGTCGCACCGCCTCGACGGCGGTCCGGCGGCGATGCTCCAGAAAGCGCAGGACGAGCCCCGTGCCGAGGCCGGCCAACCAGCCCTGGACGCCCATGTGGAAATGGGCGGCGGCATGTGAGGCGGTCGCGAGCCAGCCGAATGCCACGACCGCGAACCCGGCCGCGGCGACCACGGCCGCTCGCCGGAGCGGCAGGACCCGGACCACGGAACCGGCGAGGACGGCCAGCGCCAGGGACGCGGCAACGCCGGGCTGGTCGGTCAGATACCCCACGCCGGAGGCGAGGACGGCGGCAGCGGCGACGGAGAGGCCCACGGCCACGGCGACCAGCCGATTGCGCTCCCGGAGCAGCGCCGCGACACACACCACCGCACCGGTACCGCAGTCGAGCAACCAGCCCTGGCGGCCGGCATCGGCATGCCGGTAGGCCGTCGCCGCCAGCACTGCCGCGAAGGCAAGCCCGAGCAGGACGTTGGTTCGTCTGGCGGCCAGTGCGGCCAGTGCGGCCAGCCGTTCCATCACACTCACGGTGCTCAGGCTACGGAACCGGTCGCGGCCGCCGTACCGGCCAAAAGGACTGCTCCGATCCGCCCGATCAGTACTTTTGGCCGGTCCGAGCCACGGTCGGCGTGAGCAGGCTTGACGGCATGCAACGAGACCTCGACACACCCTGCGGCGACGCGGGGGCTGCCCGAGCCGGCAGGTGGACGTGAACCGGTCCATCTGGGCCCGCCTCCGATTGGAGCTGCGGGTCATCGGCATCGCCCCGCCGGTCACGGCACTGGCGGCAACGCTGGGCGGCGCGATCCTGGTGATCGTCATGCATGCCACCGGAGCCGATGCGGAGCACCTCGACCTCGCCGCCGGCGCGGTCCTGGCGGGCTTCGCTCCGCTCGGCACCGCCGTCGCGGCCTCCTCGATCGTGGGGCGTGATCCCGGCGCCGAGCTGGTCATGACCACCACGGTCTACCGCCGGGTGCTGTTCCTTCGTGTCGGCCTGGTGGTGGCCCCAGCGGCCCTGGTCACGCTGTTGGACGCCGTCGTGTTCCGCGCCTTGAACGCATGGCCCGTGGGGCAGGGCACCGGCGGTTACGTCCTGGTGTGGGCCGCGCCGATGCTCTGGCTGGTCGCACTGGCGGTGCTCATCGCGATCGGCCTGCGCAGCCCGGCCGCCGCAAGCGGCCTGGTCGGGGGCCTGTGGCTGGCCCAGTACCTGATGGGGCCCGCCATCCGGGACAACCCGGTGCTGCGGGCGCAGTACATGTTCATGGGCGTCGCCGCCAAGGTCCCGGCGCACGAATGGACCGTCAACCGGATCGCCCTGCCCGCCGTCGGCATCGTCGCCGTGATCGCGGCCGGCCTGCTGCTGGGGCGTCCCGAACGATTTGTGGGGAGCGACACCGCATGACCACCGTCCTTCAGCGAACCGCTCCGCCGACGACAGCTCAGGGCTGGTGGGCGAAGACCGTCGCGGCCGCCCGCTACGAGTACCTGATGCAGGTGCGCCGCCCGGCGGTCTGGCTGGTCGTGATCGGGCTGATCGCGCTGCGCTGCGCAGCGCCCTTCCCGCCCGGTTTCACCAGCACCACGGACCAGGCCACGCTGGTCGCCGACTGGGCGTTCAACTTCATCATGCTGTGCCCGATCGGCGTCGGCGCCGTCCTGGCCGACCGCGTCCGGCGGGAGTCCCGGCTGGGGCTGAGCGACCTCCTGACCTCGACGCCCACCGGCATCGGCCCGCGCCTGTGGGGCAAGGCCATCGGCGCCGGCGCGGCGACCATCACACCGGTCGCCGTCGCCTGGGTGGGCCTGCTCGGCCACCTGACCGCCCAGCGCGGGGCCGGGGTGATCCCGGTCGGCCTCGCGGCGTTCGCCGCCATCATCCTTCCCGGGCTGGTCCTCGTCGTGGCCTGCTCGGTCACCGTCCCGTACCTGACCGGGCCCGTGCTGTACCGGCTCGGTGTGTTCGGCTACTGGATCTGGAGCAACATGGTCGGCCCGCGCTACGGGATCCCCACCCCCGCCGGAACGCCCTTCGAAGCCATCGGTGAGTACCCGTCCGGTGCCTGGTTCCACGGCGTCATGTTCGACGCCAAGCAGCGGGGAATCACCCCGACCGGCAGCGAGGCCGTCCTCAGCATCGCCTTCCTGCTCCTCGCGGCGCTCGCCGCCCTCGTGATTACCCAGCTCGTGCTCACCAGGAGGAGCCCGTCATGACCGCGCCCAACGTGACCATCACCGATCTGACCGTCACCTTCCGGCGCGGCGAGGTCCGCGCGCTCGACGGCATCAATCTCCGCCTGCCCACGGGCATGGTCGGTCTGCTCGGCCCCAACGGAGCCGGCAAGACCACCTTCATGCGGGTCCTGACCGGGGTGCTGCTGCCGACCTCGGGCACCGTCGCGGTGGACGGCACCGACCTGACGTCGCGCAGCCGGCGCCGAGAGGTCAAGGCCGGCACCGGCTACCTCCCCCAGGAGCTCGGCCTGTACCCGGATCTGACGGCTGGCCAGTTCCTCGACTACATGGCGCTGCTCAAGGGCATCACCGACCGGCGCGCCCGCCGCGCCCGCGTCCAGGAGGTCCTCGAACTGGTCTCGCTCAGCGATGTCGCCAACCGGAAGGTGAAGGGCTACTCGGGCGGCATGAAGCGCCGCGTCGGCATCGCCCAGGCGATCCTGAACGACCCCCGGCTGCTGATCGTCGACGAACCCACCGTGGGGCTGGACCCCGAGGAGCGGCTGCGGTTCCGCAGCCTGCTCGCCAGGCTGGCCGGCGACCGGACGGTGCTGCTCTCCACCCACATCGTCGACGACATCGTGCAGACCTGCCCGAACGTCGTGGTGATCGAGCGCGGGCACGTCGCCTTCCAGGGCGCCGTCGGCGACCTCGCCACCCGCGCCGAGGGCCTGGCGTGGCACGTCACCCAGCCGGCCACCGCCCCGCCGCCCGACCTGCCCACCGTCAACGTCACCCCCGGCATGACCGGCACCACCTATCGGGTCATCAGTTCCGGCACCCCCGCCCCGGACGCGGAGCGCGTCAGCGCCACCGTCGAGGACGGCTACATCGCCCTGATGCACCACACCGCCCCTGAGCGGGCCCAGGACCCCGGCCCCGACCTCCGCGCCGTCTGACCCCGCCCGCGTCAACACCCAAGGAGCAACAGATGCCCCAGCAGCCGTTCACCGCCGTCCTGGCCGCCGCCGACACCACCGGCTTCCACCCCGGCCTCGCCTTCTTCGTGGAGTGGGCCGTCGTCATCGGCGCCATCATCGGCACTCCCATCTACGTCGTCCGTCAGGTGCGCAACCGCCGCAAAGATCGTTGAGCACCGCCTCGGCACACGGGCTGTGCGCTACCGGCGCTGCCGAATCCGGGGAGGGCGGGGCAGGTGTCCCGTTCCGGTGAAGCAGGCGAGGTAGCGGTCGAGGACCGCTCGGTCGACCGGGGGGCAGGCGATGTCGGAGCCCGCCAGTGCGCGGGTGCGCCCATGACGCGGGCCGGCTGAGTGCCTCGGTACCAGAGCTTCTCCAGGAAGATCAGCACCGCCAGCCCGGCCATCGCCGCGATGTTCATGACCCCGAGCGGGATCAGCACCACCATCAGCGCCCAGCAGCAGCCCAGGCAGTACGCGCCGTGGTGCAGCCACCCGCAGGTCCCGGGCAGGTGGCCGGTATGTGGCGTAGTGCATCAGCTGGGCCATCGGGCTGCGGCAGTGCCGCATCCTCACGTCGCCGGACCAGGCCGCTTAGGGCCAAGGCCGGAAGAGTCCACCTTCGTGCACCGCCAAGTGCTGCGAGGCGGTGGCAGGTTCGGAGCATGCATCTGGTCCATATCCACCTCAAGCCGCACACTCCGGCCCTCGAACTCCCTCCGGAGACAGCAACCTTGGTGGTCCGCAATGCCGCGCCGGACGAAGCGGTCGAGCATGTCGCGGTGCACGCCGGGGCCCAGCCGCTGCCGGTCATCGGCATCTTCCTGCGCGCCGGCGGCCCGGACGCCGCCAGGCGGACCGCGCGAGCGGTCGTCGCCCGCGCCGTGGCAACCGAACCTGCGCTGCGTGACTGGACTCCGGCTGCCGCCCAAGTCCCTTTGCTGCCAATGGTGTTGTCCTGGCCGGGGGCTCCGCACGAAGCGCTGGACTGATTATGCCAAGGCCGCTTCAGTCCATCCGCTGCGCCTTGTTCCACGCCGGGGGCGCGACAAAGCTATCGACCGCACCCCAGCCCCCAGTTCAAGGAAGGACCCCTGCCATGCGCCGGTTCCTGCTCGCCGCGTCGGCGGCCCTCATCCTCGCGTGCGCCGTCCCGGCCCATGCCCACTCCTCGGCGCGCGTCGCGCTCGCCGCTGCGGCCGCCCCTGCGTCCGCGCCCTCGCCCGCCGACATGGGCTGGCAGACGCACGGCCTTGCCCTCCGGGCCTCCTGAACTGACTTCACCGGCAGCACCACCACCCCAGCCAGATCGAGACAGAGGTACTGACGTGACATCAACTCCACTCGGGGGCAGACGCCGCCGATCACTTCTGCGGCATGCCGTGACGCTCGCCCTGGCGGGCATCACGGCCACCAGCATCGGCGCCGGACCGTTCAGTGTGGGGGCGGCGGCTGCGACCCCGGTGGCGGGCAAGAGCCTGGCGTCGATCACCGAGCGCCCGGACGCCTTCTCCGCAGCGATGGCCGCCAGGAAGCAGCACCACCGGGTGGAGGTGACCAACGACCGCACCGAGACCTCGACGACCTACGCCAACGCCGACGGCACCTTCACCATGGAGCAGTCGGAGCAGCCGGTCCGGGTCAAGACCGCCACCGGCTGGGTCCCGGTCGACACGAAGCTCGCCGCCAACCCCGACGGCAGTGTCTCCCCCGTCGCCCACCCGGGCGGGCTCCGGCTGTCCGGCGGCTCCACCCAGGACAACGAGCAGACCCTGGTGACCCTGGGCGACGGCAGCTCGGCGGTGACGCTCTCCTGGCACGGCAAGCTGGCCAAGCCCACGCTGTCCGGCTCCACCGCCACCTACCCGAACGCGCTGCCGGGCGTGGACCTCAAGATCCAGGCCACCCGCACCGGCTTCGAGACCTTCCTGGTGCTGCGGGCCAGGCCCGACAACTCCCTCTCCTTCACCCTGCCGCTGCGCGCCCACGGCCTGACGGCGGGCGTGAACAAGGCCGGGGGCGTGGACTTCCACGACGCCAAGGGCAAGGTCGTCGGCTCGATGCCGGCTCCGACCATGTGGGACAGCGCGGTCGACCCGCACACGGGTCAGCCCTCGCACACCGCGCCGGTGGCCCTGTCCACCACCACCAAGGACGGGGTGGTCTACCTCACCTACACGGCCGACAGGTCCTTCCTGGCGACCGCCTCCTACCCGGTGACCGTCGACCCGGCCACCTCGCTGGGCCGCAACCACTGGCTGCTCGCCTCCGCCTACGAGCCGAGCCGCACCTACTTCGACTCGGACAACAACGCCGACGTCGGCACCCCGGACGGCGGTACGCACGCCTACCGGTCGTTCTTCTCCTTCGACCCCTCCGCGGTCTGGGGCAAGCACGTCCTGAGCGCGACGCTGAACACCAACGAGACGCACTCGTGGACCTGCACAGCCTCTCCGGTCGAGCTGTGGGACACCGGTTCGTTCACCTCTGCGTCCAACTGGTCCAACCAGCCCGCCTGGAACTCCAAGCTGGGCACCCAGACCGTCGCGAACGGCTACTCCTCCTCCTGCCCGGCCGCGAACGTCGCCTGGGACGTCACCGGCGAGGTGCAGGGGTGGGCGGCCACCAACGCCGCCGTGGGGACGATGGCCCTGCGGGCCACCAGCGAGACCGACTCCACGCAGTGGAAGTGGTTCGACAACAACCCGTCGGTCTCGGTGACCTACAACTCCTATCCGGGTTCCCCTGCGGCACAGGCCGTCAGCCCGTCCGTCACCACCGGGGGCACGCTCTACAGCAACACCCCGACGCCGACGCTGTCGGCCACCGACACCGATGCCGACGGCGGGAGCCTGACCTACTCGTTCCAGGTGCTCTCCGGCTCCACCGTGGTGGCGACCGGCACCGCCTCCGGCGTCTCCTCCGGCGGCACCGCCTCCTGGACCACCCCCTCGCTGGCCAACGGCGCCTACACCTGGCAGGTGCGGGCCAACGACGGCACCGACAACGGGTCGTGGTCGGCCGCGCAGGCGTTCACCGTCAACGCGAACATCGACGCCGCGCCGACCGTCTCCTCGACGGCCTACCCGGCGGGCGCGTGGACCGCACAGGCGTCCGGCGGCGGGTCCTTCACCTTCGCGGACACCTCTTCGGACGTCACCGGCTACGTCTACGGCCTGGACCAGAACCCACCCTCGGCCTTCACCACCGGCTCCTCGGTGACCCTGAACCCCGGGCCCGGCCTCCACACCCTGTACGTGCAGGCCCAGAACAGCTCCGGGAACCGCTCCGGCATCACCTCCTACACCTTCGGCGTCGGCAGCTCCGGCATCGCCGAGCCCGCCGACGGCTCGACCGGCTCCTCGACCTTCAACCTCAAGGCCGCCGCGCCCAGCGGCGCCACCGGGGTGACCTTCCAGTACCGCGTCGGCACCAGCGGCAGCTACACCACCATCCCGGCCGGCGACGTCACCAACGCGGGTACGGCGCTCACCGGTTGGCCGGTCGCCACCACGGCGGTCACCGGCGGCACCTCCTCGCCCGAGCTGGTCTGGAAGGCGTCCAAGACCCTGGCCGGCGACGGCCCGCTGCAGATCCAGGCGGTCTTCGCGGGCGGCTCCACCACCCCGGCGGTGACCGTCACGCTGCAGCGCAACGGAGTCGGCTCGGACTTCGCCTCGACCTCGCTGGGCCCGGTCTCGGTCGGCCTGCAGTCGGGCAACGCCTCTCTGGCGGCCACCGACGTCTCGGTCGCCTCCTACCGGGCGGGCCTGGGCGTCTCGCGCACCTTCAACTCCCTCGCCCCGGCCACCCCGTCCATCTTCGGCCCCGGCTGGACCGCGTCGCTGCCGGTGCTCGGCACCTCGGCGTCCTGGTCAGCGCTGGTCGACGGTGGCAGCTATGCACAGTTGACCGCGGCCGACGGCTCGGTGCGCACCTTCCTGGCCGGCAGCACGGCCGGCGGCGTGACCGCGTACAACGGCCAGGGCACCACCGCCACCTCCGGTCTGGTGCTGACCAAGTCCTCGACCGGCTTCCACCTGGTGGACGCCGCCGGGACGAAGGTCGACTTCGCGGTGCCGGACGCCAGCAAGCCGTCCGTCTACGCGCCCTCGCTGGTCACCCAGCCGGGCACCAACCGCTCGACCGGCTACACCTACGCCGGTGGCAAGCTGGTCCTGATCACCGCGCCCGACCCGGCCGCGGCCGACAACGCCGCCACCACTGCGGCGTGCGCCTACCCGGTCGCCGCGTCCTCCTGGGCCGCCGGCTGCCGGGGCCTGGCGCTCAGCTACGACTCGGCCACCGGCAACCTCGCCGAGGTCGACTTCGTGGCCGTCGACAACACCAACGGCTTCCAGAAGATCCCCGTCGCCGACTACGCCTACGACGGCAACGGCCGGCTGACCGCCGAGTGGGACCCGCGGATCAGCCCCGCGCTGAAGAACCAGTACGGCTACGACGGCAGCGGCCGGCTCGCCTCGGTCACCCCGGCGCAGGACCCGGCCACCGGCAACCTCAAGCCGTGGACCTTCAGCTACGACAACACCGCCGGTGACGTCGACTACGGCAAGCTGCTCAACGTCACCCGCGCGCACGGCGACGGGACTTCCGCGGTGCAGTCGGTGCTCTACCACGTGCCGGTCACCAAGGCGGCGGGCGGCCCGCTGGACCTGGACGCCGCGACGGTGGCCACCTGGGGCCAGTCCGACGTACCGGTCTCCGTGGTAGCCGAGTTCCCGGCCGACCACCAGCCCGGCTCGACCCCGGACTACACCTGGGCCACGCTGCACTACTACGACGCGGCCGGCAACGAGACCAACACCGCCAGCTACGGCAACGGCTGGCACGTCACCACCACCGAGTACGACACCAACGGCAACGTGGTGCGCAACCTGACCGCGGCCAACCGCGAGGCGGCGCTGGCCTCCGGCCCGTCCGCCACCGCGCCGACGTACGTCGGCCGCAGCGGCTCCAAGACCGGCACCGGCACCGGGCTGACCTCCGTCACCGTCCCGGTCACCGCGGCGGTCAAGGCCGGCGACGCGCTGGTCCTGTCCACGATGCTGACCAACTCGGTCAGCAACAGCGTCGCGGGCAACGTCACGGCCACCGACAGCCAGGGCGACACCTTCCAGGTCGTCTCCGACGTCAACGACGGCTCCGCCAAGGACCGCACGCTGATGCTGGCCGCCTTCGGCGTCCACGCGCTGTCCACCTCCGACACCGTCACCCTGCACTTCCCCTCCACCAGTGAGTACCACGTGGCGGTCGACGAGATCGCCGGCGCCAGCGGCCTCGACGTCAGCTCCTCGGCGACCGGCGCCTCGGGCACCAACGTCAACACCGGCAACACGCCGACCACCGCGACGGCCAACGAGCTCGTCTTCGGCACCTCCGGCATCCAGGGCGGCGCCGCCACCTCCTGGACGGGCGGCTTCACCGCGCTCCCGACCCTGCTCGTCTCCGGCGACCAGCTCGGCACCGCCTACAAGACCACGTCCGCCACCGGCGCGTACGCGGCGACGGCCACCGCCACCCACTCCTGGCTGGCCGCGGTCGCCACCTTCCGCTCCGGCGTCAACTCGGCGGCGATCGCCCGGCAGTTGGACACGGAGAACGTCTACTCCGCGGACGGCACCGAGCTGCTGGACAGCTACGGCCCGATGCGCTCGGTCTCCGTGGCCGGCTACAGCACCCCGCAGCAGGCGCGCACGCACACCCACAACGCCTACGACGAGGGCGCGCCGGGCGGCGGCAAGGACGCCAACGGCACCCCGTTCCGCCTGGTGACCACCAAGACCGAATCGGCCGGCCTCGGCGCGGCGGTCCCGGCCGCGACGGACACCGACACCCGCACCACCAAGAACGTCTACACCATCGGCTCCGACGCCTCCGGCTGGACGCTGCGCAGCCCGCTCCAGACGGTCACCGACCCCTCCGGGCTCGGCATCACCCGCACCACCCGCTACAACACCGACACCGGCCTGTACGGAGGTGAGCCGCTGGCCGTCTCGGCCTCGCTGCCCACCGACACCGCCGGCACCGGTGCCGGCACCACCAACACGGTCTACTACACCGCAGGGGCCAACACCGCGGACGCGGCCTGCGGCAACCAGCCGAACTGGGCCAACCTGGTCTGCAAGGTCTCCCCCGCCGCCCAGCCGGGCTCGACGGGCCTGCCGGCCCTGCGGGTGACCCAGTACACCTACAACCTCTACCTGCAGCCGCTCACCAAGACGGAGACCTCCGGCTCGGTCGTCCGCACCACGCAGACCGGCTACGACGCCGCCGGCCGCCAGGCACGGGTCTCGGTCCGCACCACCGGCGACAGCAGCGTCGCGCTGCCGGACCAGGTCACCGTCTACTCCCCCGCGACCGGCCAGGTCACCGACCTCCAGACGGTCGACGCGGGCAACAACGTCATCGCCGACACCAAGGCCGGCTACGACGAGTGGGGCCAGGGCACCTCCTACACGGATGCCGACGGCGTGGTCTCCGCCACCGGGTACGACGTGGCGGGCCGGATCGTCACCCGCTCGGACGGCAAGGGCACCACCACCCTCACCTACAACGGCGGCAACGAGCGCCGCGGGCTGCCGACCGGCGAGAACGACACCCAGGCCGGCACCTTCAGCGGCAGTTACAACGCGGACGGCCAACTGACCGGCGAGGTCTACCCGGACGCCACCACCGGCACGCACAGCTACGACGCGACCGGGCAGGCCGTACAGCTCGGCTACGGCAACGCCAACTGGTCCGGTTCCCTGGTCGACTCGGTCGTGCCGACCGTGCACGGCAACTGGGCCACCCGCGCCACCCTCAACAGCACCCAGACCTTCGGCTACGACGCGGCCGACCGGCTGGCCGGCGTCGCGGACACCCAGGCCAACCAGTGCACCACCCGCAACTACACCTACGACGCCAACAGCAACCGCACCTCGGTGAAGACCGCCGCGCCCACCGGCACCGGCGCCTGCCAGACGGCCACCGCGACCACCGTCACCAACAGCTACGACGGCGCGGACCGGCTGACCAACACCGGCTACGCCTACGACGCCCTCGGGCGGACCACCACCACCCCCTCGGCGGACGCCGCGAACACCGGCGACGTCACCGCGACCTACTTCTCCACCGACCTGACCGCCAGCCAGACCCAGGGCTCGGACCTGCGCACCTTCACGCTCGACCCCCAGCTGAACCGGTTCCGCACCACGGCCGACAGCGTCTCCGGGGTCACCACCACCAACCACTACACCGACGGCTCGGACAGCCCGAGCTGGACGGGTGACAGCAGTGGCGGCTGGACCCGCTACGTGCCGGGCATCGACGGACAGCTGGCGGGCTCCTTCGCCTCGGCGGGCAACACCCTCTACCTGACCAACCTGCACGGCGACGTCATGGCCACCACCGCACCCACCGGTGCGGCCGCCCCCACGGCCTCGTTCACCTACGGCGAGTTCGGCGCCGTGGAGACCGGCACCCCCGGGCGCTACGGCTGGCTCGGCGGAGCCCAGCGCTCGGCCTCCGGCCTGGGCGGCACGCTGCTGATGGGCGTGCGCAACTACAACCCCAACACCGGCCGCTTCCAGCAGACCGACCCCGTCACGGGCGGCAGCGCGAACGCGTACGACTACGGCGACCAGAACCCGCTCACCAACGCCGACACCACCGGGGCCTGGTGCTACACCATCCAGGCGTACGCCAGCTTCTGCGGCGGCGGCGGCGGAATCTCGGTCGGCATGAGCCGGCAGCAGATGATCAACATCCTGGCCAAGGGGGCCGGCGCCATCTACACCCAGGCCTGCAACTACTTCACCGACGGGCTGGCCAGGCCGATCTGCTCCTACGCGGGCAAGCTCATGGCCAGCGCGGTCCAGCGAGCGATCCCCCGGGGGTGGCTGCCCCGGACGATCTGGGTGAACTTCCGCTACGGAGTCGCCTGGCACTACTGGATCCCCCAGCCGTACTTCTACTACGCGAGCACCAACGTCTACTGGTAGCCCACCGGTAGCCCACTGGTAGCCCACGACGCGACCGGCCCCACCCGCTCCAGCGGGTGGGGCCGGTCGCCGTTCTCGGGGATTCCGCAGGTCACCGGCAGTGTGATCCCCCTGCGATCCGGGTGGGATCGCCGATCGACATTCTCGGCCCACCGCTCCACCCTCCGGAAGGAACACCATGCGCAGAACTCCGACCACGGCAGCCGTACTCGCCGCCACGGCACTCGGCTCCCTGCTGGCCCTGGCCGCCCCCGCCTCCGCGGCCACGGGGAACGACTGCTGGAACACCCACGGCGTCATCATGTGCGTCAACAACTACGCCGTGGCCGCGGCGGACCCGAACTCCATCCCCACCGGGACGTACCACATCTGCAACTCGGGCGGGTCCACGAGCACCTTCAGCTACTGGCTGCGGGACCGGACCACCAATGTCAACTACCCGACGAACCGGGTGACCCTGAGCCCGGGAGCCTGTACCTCCGCCATCGTCTTCCACAACACGGCCGGCCACCCGGTCTCCACGTACGCCACCGTCGGTTCCGCCACCTACGGCACCGACCCGGTGTCCCCCGACTACCTGGGATGACAGTGGCGCGGCAGCCCCGGCTGCCGCAACCGACCCCCTGAGCCATGGAACTCCGCGGAAGGCCACACATGTTGGACGTCCTGGGTCTGGACCAGGTTGCCGAGGCCGTGTACCGAGGGATGCTGGCCTACCCGAAAGCCGGGGTGGCGCTCCTGGGACACCACCTCGGGCTCACCGAACAGCAGGTACGACACGCGCTGGAAGCTCTCAGCGAGCTGGCCCTGGTCCGCCCGTCCGCCGATCCCGACGCGCTGCCCGAGGCGGTCAACCCGCAGGTCGGCCTGGAGTTGCTGCTGACCCGTCAGCAGTCGGAGCTGGCCGCGCAACAGCAGCGCGTCGAAGCGTCCAGAGCCGCTGCCGCAGCCCTGATCTCCGAGTACGCCACGCTGCACCCGCGGGCCGGCCATGCCGGGGCCGAGCAGATCATCGGCCTGAGCGAGGTCCGGGACCGCCTGGCGCTGCTGACCGAGCAGGTGCAGGAGGAGGTGCTCTCCTTCGCGCCCGGCGGGCCGCAGACGAGGGAGAACATGCGGGCCTCCCAACCGCTCAACCAGCGGCTCCTCGACCGGGGCGTGGGGATGCGCACGGTCTACCTCGACAGCGTCGCCAACGACCCGGCGACCGTCGAGTACGCCCGCTGGCTGGCGGAGCGCGGCGGCGAGATCCGCACCGTCCCCGCGCTGCCCACCCGGATGATCATCGTCGACCGCGCCACCGCCGTCATCGCCGCCAACGGGGAGGACAGCTCCCAGGGTGCGGTCGTGCTGACGGGGCACGGCACGCTGACCGCCCTGTGCGCCCTGTTCGAGAGCGTCTGGGCCACCGGTCACCCGCTGGGCGAGCCGCGCACCCTGGACAAGGACGGCCTCAGCTCGCAGTACCGGGTCGCGCTCTGCCTCCTCGCCGAGGGCTTCACCGACCAGGCCATCGCCAATCGCCTCGGCATCTCCCCGCGCACCTCCCGCCGGATGGCGTCCGAGCTGCTGGAGAGGCTGGGTGCCCGGAGCCGGTTCCAGGCCGGCGTCCACGCCGTCAGGAACGGCTGGCTGGGCGGCGGAGGCTGACCACGCACCGTCGCGCAACCTGACACCATCGGCTACTATCCCGATCACACTGGGATCACGGTGGGGCTCACCCGGGGACGACCCCGTGAGCTGGGGGTTGTGGGCGTTCTTGGGGGGACGACGTCATGGCGTCGGACAGGGTTGAATTCGGCGTGCTCGGACCGCTGTCGGTGACGGTCGGCGGGGAGGTGCGGACTCTCGGGTCGGCACTCCAGCGCAATCTGTTGGCCGCGCTGCTGCTGAAGGCCAATCAAGTCGTGTCGGTGGAGACACTGGTGTCGGTCGTGTGGGAGGAGAACCCGCCGGAGGCACCGCGGCAGGCGTTGAACAACCACATCATGCGGCTCCGCAAGGCCCTCGGTCCGGTCGCGGCCGAGCGGATCCGGACCCGGGCACCCGGTCTGCTGATCGAGGTGCGCCCCGGCGAACTCGACACGGAGACCTTCATCGGGCTGTACCGCCGCGCCCGGTCGGCCACGGCGGACCGGGACTGGCACGTCGCGGGGGAGGACACCCGGGCCGCCCTCGCGCTGTGGCGCGGGCCCGCGCTGCTGGACATCCCCTCGGAGCAGCTGCACCACGAGCACTGCGAAGCCCTGGTCGCCCTGCGCTTCCAGACCGAGCAGCTCCAGATCGACTGCGACCTGCACCTGGGCCGTTTCGCCGAGGCCGCCGCGCGCGTGCACGGGCTGCGCATCGAGCATCCCTGGCACGAGCGGCTGGTGGCACAGCAGGTCATCGCCCTGTGCAGCAGCGGCGAGCAGACCAAGGCGCTCGGCATCTACCGGTCCTTCCGCGACCAGTTGGCCGACGAGCTCGGTCTCGAACCGGGCCGGGAGCTGCACCTGCTGCAGCAGGGGGTGCTGCAGCAGGCGGCCACGGCACAACTCCTCTCCCTGGTCACCGGGGAGCCCTCGACCGTGGACCGGGTCGCGGGCCTGCCGGAGCAGATCGAGCCCCCGGCCCTCTCGATGGCGGTGGGCTCACCCGCGCCGACGGACCCTCAGCCGGTCGGCACGGAGCCGGTCGGCACGGAGGTTGCCGGTACGGAGGCGGTCGGTACGGAGGTTGCCGGTACGGAGGCCGCAGGGCCCGTCCGGAAGCGGTGGCGCGGCATCCCGCAGTTCGTCCGGACTGCTCTGGTGTCCGTCCTCGCCTGCGCGCTGGCAGTCGGCGCGGTGGTCTCGTTCGGTGGCAGCGGGGCCAAGAGCTCGCCGACGACCCCAGCCACCTCGGCCGCCCCGGCGGACCAGCAGGTCAGCCTGCGGACGGCTTCCCCGGACGGACAGGTGCGCTACCGGGGGCGGATCGCCTTCGACGACCAGATCCTGACCACCAGCGGCGTCAACGTCCCGGTGCTGGCCCGGACCCGGCGCGGTGATGTCGTCCTGGTGGCACTCACCCTGACGGCGACCACCGCGGGCCAGGTCGCGGTGAAGGACACCGCAGGGAACACGTACACCATGGTGGGCGACATCGTGGACACCTACTGGCACCGCACCATGCTCTTCGCCGCCTTCAACGCGAAGCAGCTGGACACGGCCGACCAGATCAGTGCGAGCTACCCCAAGGCCAGTAAGTACCACCTGGCGGCCGACGTCTTCTCGGGCGTCAGCGCAGCGACCGGCCAGGCCGGCGGCTCCAACGTCTACGACCACAACACCACGGCGTTCAGCACCAGCGCGGCTCCGCTCACCTGCACGGCAGGGGACCTGCTGGTCAGCGTGGTCGCGACCAACACCGGCCCGAAGCCGCAGTTCTCGGCCGACTGGCAGGCGCTGCCGGAGCTGCGACTCTCCTCCTACCGGCAGACCACCGCGTACCGGTTCGTCACCACGACGGAGAAGTGCGCGGCGACCGGTACCACCACGGCCCAGTGGGAGGCACTCGCCGTGCTGCTGCACCGCTGAAGACCCAGCTCAGCGGTGCTGTGACCGCCATGGGATCGCCCTGTGAGCCGGATCCGTGAGGCTCCGCTCCACAACGATCCGTGGCTGTCGAAGGAGCACCGTGAGAACTACCCCTCATCCAGGCCGCGCTGCCGTCACCGCGCTGGCCGTGACGGTCGCCGCGCTGGCCGGCGCGGCACCGGCGCACGCGGTCGGGACGACGTACTTCGTGGGTGGGGCGGGCTGCTCCGACTCCGGGCCCGGGAGTGGCTCACAGCCCTTCTGCACCATCTCCAAGGGTGCCTCGGTCGCGACCGCGGGGGCGACGGTGCTGGTCGCCTCCGGCACCTATGCCGAGAAGGTCACCGTCCCCAACTCGGGCGCCCCCGGCGCGCCGGTGACCATCAAGGCCGCCACCGCGGGCGGGCCCGTCGTCACCGGCGGGGCGAGTGGCTTCGTCGTCACCGGCCGCAGCTACGTCACCATCGACGGCTTCACCGTCACCCGCACCACCGGCACCGGGATCGCGCTCAGCAGCTCCGACCACCTCACCGTCAGCCACAACACGGTCAGCTACGCGGGCCAGCCGGTCTCCGGCCAGAACGCCATCGGCGTCGACCTGACCAACGTCAGGGACTCGCTGCTGCTGGGCAACGTCTCCGACCACAACTCCTTCCACGGCTTCCGCCTGGGCGGCGGCTCCACCGGCGACACCGTCCAGTCCAACGAGGCGTCGTACAACGCCGAAGGCTGGCAGCGCAACGCCAACGGCCTGGACGTGGTCTCCCCCGGCAACCTCGTCGAGGACAACGTCTTCCACGACAACGAGGACTCCGGGCTGCAGTACTACAGCGGCGGCGACAACAACGTCGCCGTGGACAACGTGCTCTACGACAACGGCGACCACGGCATCGACAACAACGGCGTCTCCGGCGGGGTGCTCGTCGGCAACACGGTGCACGGCAACTGCACCGACGGGATCAACGTCGAGGGCAGCTCCTCGAACTTCACCGTCGAGAACAACATCGCCACCGACAACGCGATCAACACCGCCTGCGCGCACGGCCCGGCCGGCAGGGACGGCGCCGGTCGCGCCGGGGAGATCGGCATCTACGACACCGCCACCAGCGGTACCACCGTCGACTGGAACCTGACCCACTCCTCGGTCGCCGGGGCCAAGCTCTACCAGTGGGGCGGCACCGGCTACTCCACCCTCAGCGGCTTCCAGGCCACCGGGCAGGGCGCGCACGAGCTGCTGGCCGACCCGAAGTACGCGGCCGCCGCCAGTGGCGACCTGCGCCTGACCACGGGCTCCCCCGCCATCGACTCCGCCAACTCCGGTGCGCCCGACGAGCCGTCCACCGACGCGAACGGCGCGACCCGCGCCGATGACCCGGCCACGGTGAACACCGGGGCGGGCAGCCGCGCGTACGACGACCGCGGTGCCTATGAGTTCGCCGGGCAGGCCGGCCCGCCGCCGTCCGTGCCCACCGCGGCGCTGAGCCTGACACCGGGCTCCGGCACCGCCCCGGTCACGGTCACCGCCGACGCGAGCGCCTCGACGGACATCGGCTCCACCATCTCCGGCTACACCTTCACCTTCGGCGACGGCACCGGCAGCACCACCCAGAGCACGCCGCAGCTGACCCACAGCTACCCCGCCGCGGGCACCTACACCGTGACCCTCACCGTCACCGACGCGACCGGCGCCACGGCCACCACCACCGGGTCGGTCACCGTCAGCGCCCCCAGCGGCGGCGGCTCGGGCACCGGCCCCGCCTACGTGGGCCGGGTCGGCGGGGCCACCGGCACCGCCGGCGCCACCACGCTGACGCTCCACCCGGGCACCGCCGGCGTCAAGGCGGGCGACGCCCTGGTGGTCTCGGCCATGCTCACCAACACCAAGGCGGGCACGGTGTCCGCGAGCGACACCCAGGGCAACCACTACGGCCTGACGGTGAACCAGTCGGACGGCGCGGGCGACGCCACCGTCCTGCTGGTCGCGACAGGGGTCAAGGCGCTCAGCGCCACCGACACCATCACACTCACCTTCCCCGCCACCACCGAGCAGCACCTGGCCGTCGACGAGTACGCCGGCGTGACCGCGGTCGACCAGCATGCCTCCGCAGCAGGCACCGCCGCCGCGTTCAGCTCCGGGGCGACCGCGACCACCACCGCTGCAACGGAGCTGCTGGTCGGCGCGGCCGGGGTCCAGGGCGGCAGCAACGTGACCTGGTCGGCGGGCTTCACCCCGCTGCCGGAGCTCTTCGTCTCCAGCGACCAGCTCGCCACCGCCTACCAGCCGGTCACCGCGACCGGCGCCTACTCGGCCACCGGCACGGCTGACAGGCAGTGGATGGCCGGGGTGGTGACGCTCAAGTAGTCGACGGGGGCGGGCGGGCCGCCGCGCTCGCAATGACCGGCCACCGCGCCCGCCAACCCCGTGTGAGAGACGTGCTGACTCTGCTGACCGACCGACCGTTCCAGGCTCGGCCCGACAGGCGACGGATCTGACCGTCCGCTGAGGTCCGCCGCCGGATGCGTGGCGATCCAGTCCTGGGCATCGCGCAGGCAGTCGCGCTCGGCCAGTTGCACCCGCAGGTGCGTACTGAACTGGCGTTGAGTCCCCGGGCGACGCAGGAAGACGACCAGGTGGCGGGCGAGGGCGAGGGTCAGACCACTGGGACTGTACACCGGTGTCCCGCCGGTGCGTGTCCTCATACGACCAGCCTGCTCGGTGTGGTCGACGTCCGCAATACGCCGATCCACCCCTCTACGCCACCGCGCCGGTGGGTGCCGCGTCACGACGTCCGCAGCCGTCGGAGTCACCGACGGTGAACGGTAGCGTGAGGCGGACCTGGAAGCCGCCGTCCGAAGTCGGGCCGACGGCGAGGCTGCCGTGCAGCATCCCGGCTCGTTCGCGCAGGCCGATCAGTCCTTGTCCGCCGCTGGGCAGGTCGCACGGCGGGCCGGCTCCGGGGCCGTTCCGGATCCGCAGGTAGAGGTGCTCCTCGTCGGTGTCGAGCCGGACCGTGGTGGTGGCGCCGGGCGCGTGCTTGCGGATGTTGGTCAGACTCTCCTGCACCGTGCGGTAGATGGTGCGGCCGACCGGTTCAGGCAGCAGCCTGCCGGTGAGAGCTGGTGCGACGCTCAGCGTGGTGTCGACACCGGCCTCGACCACCAAGGCCGGCAGATCGGTGAGGCGGGGTTGGGGCAGCAGGCCGGTCCGGTCCGGTCCCGCGGTGCGGAGCACCAGCAGGATCGCCCGCAGCTCCTCCAGGGTGGCCACGGCCAGCCCCCGTAGCGTCGCGGCGGTCTGACGCACGTGTTCGTCGTCGGTGGTCACTTCGAGTGCGCCGGCCTGTACCGCGATCAGCCCTGCCTTGTGGGAGACGACATCGTGCATCTCCCGGCTGATCCGGGCCCGTTCGAGGTTGACGACCCGCTGCTCGTGCAACTGCCGCTCCTGCGCCCGCAACCCGTCCAGCTCGGTGATCCGAACCGCCAGCTCACGATGCGCCAGGTGGAGCAGGCCCAGCAGGACCGGCGCCATGGCGAACAACATCCCGTAGGTCCCGTGGCGTGCCAGCTCGGCGGTCGACCAGTGCTCGGGCACGACCTGGGTCCAGGAACGGCTGGGGTCCCAGCGCAGGGTGGTGCCCAGCCCGACCAGGGCGCCCGCTCCCAGCAAGGCCCAGCGCGGCGCGCGACGATGGACCAGCGCAGTCAGGGTGAAGAGACTGGCCGGCAAGGCGTGGGTGGTCACCAGCGCCGGGACGGTCAGGAGGAACGCCGCGGCGGGTCGGCGGTGACGGATGAAGAGCGCTCCGACGGCCGGCACGATCATGGCCCGGAGCGGCCAGCCGTGGTGGGCGATCTGCGGCAGGGAGTCGAGGACCGCCGCGAGTGCCAGGACGAGATCGCCCGTCCAGCGCAGAACGGCAGTCGGCGGCGCGACGAAGAGCAGGTCGTAGAGCCTGCTCCCGGCTCGGTCGAACGCCGTCACGCCGCCGTGCCCCGGCCGGGCCGATGCACCGTCAGGCCGCCCCGGGTGGCGATGACCGCCGCCTGGACCCGGGTGGTGACCCTGAGCTTGATCAGCACCGAGCTGAGGTGATCCTTGACCGTGGCCGCACTCAGGTGGAGCCGTTCGCCGATCCTGGGGTTCGACAACCCCTCGGCCACCAAGGCCAGGACCTGCCGCTCACGCTCCGACAGCCCTGCCAGATCGGTGGCCGGCCCGACGGAGCCGAGCAGGCCGTGCAGCAGCCGCCGTACCACCGGCGGCGAGAGGCAGCCACCGCCGGTGCCCAGTGCCCGTACGGCGCTGACCAGTTCGCGCGGGCCGGTGTCCTTGAGCAGGAAACCCTTCGCCCCGGCGCGCAGCGCGTCGTCCAGGTACTCGTCCGCGTCGAACGTGGTGAGCATCGCCACCTGCGGCGGCTCGGCCAGGCGACGCAGACGGCGCAGCACCGTCAGTCCGTCGACGTCCGGCATCCGCACGTCGAGCAGGACGACCTCCGCCCGACGAGCCTGGGCCAGGCCCACCGCCTCGGCGCCGCCGCAAGCGGCGACCACGTCGAGATCGGGGGCGGCGCCGAGGATCGCCGCCACTCCGCTCCGCAGCAGGTTCTCGTCGTCGACGACCATCACCCGCAGCGGGGTGCACGCCGAGAACAGCACTCGAACACCTCTTCCTCGCCCTGACCGGCACCTGCCGAACAGCACGACACAGCAGGTGGCACGCACCGTCCGCACGAACGGGGCCCGCGGCTACCAGGCTTCAGCAGCGGGCCGACAGCGGCAAGGACGCGTTTCCCGCCTTTCGAGCCAGGGCCCGCGCGGCCGGCCGAGGCGGAGGAGCCCATCTCCCGCCACCCGGTGGGTCGGGACCGACGGACCGGGGGTTGTCCGGGACGCTCACGGTGACGACGATCGACTGTCCGGCCAGGGGATTGTCCGGATCAGGGACGGCCGACGAAGATCGACGGTCGAGCGACGCACTGGAAGTTCGACACCATGGACATCACATCGGGCCGCACGGCGGAGCAGCGTACGGCGAAGGGCTCCTGCTGCGGCCTCTTCCGCCTCGGGAGCCCGGTCCCGGCACAGCTGTGGAAGCTCACCGAACGCGAACGGGAGGTGATCCTTCTGCTCGGCGGGGCCGCGAGCAACCTGCGCATCGCGCACCGTCTGGGCATCGGGGAGCGCACTGCCAAGAAGCATGTCTCCAACATCCTGGAGAAGTTGGGCGTGGGGTCCCGGCTGGAAGCCGCCCTGCTGGCGGTGGACCACCATGACCTGCTCTGCGGTGGTTGGTGTCCTTCCGGGAACCCCCCTTGAGTACACCTCACCAAGGTCCACTGTTCGCGCACGCTCCGCCGCATGAGGATCTTGTCCCGCCGACCGGAAACACCGGTGGATCCGGAAGCTGCCCGCTCACCTGAGGCGCGGCCTGCCGTTCCGTGGCGTTCAAGGAGATATCTCTATGCGTAAGAGTGTGCGTTTCATCTCGGCGGCTGCCGTGGCTGCCATCACGATCGGAGTCGTCGGCCCGACGGCGGCGTCGGCAGCGGAGATCGAGCGCCCCGCAACGGCCGCTTCGGCGACCGCCGTCGACACGTCGTCCCCCGAGACCGTGGAGCTCACGACAGCCGAGATCGCCGAGTTCCAGCGGATCGCCCAGGAGGCGGCCCACGAGGCCGGGACCGGCGAGGACGTCCCGCAGATGCTGAGCGCGGCCTCCAGTGCCGGCAAGGCGCTGATCACCGTGCTCAAGAAGTCCCCGGCGCTCCTCAAGGGCGCCATCGAGGCGGCCAAGGCCGGTCGTGCCGCTTTCAACAGCTGGATGGGCAAGCAGAACTGGGCGGTCAAGACCGCATGGTGGGCGCTCAGCGGGGGTGTCCAGAGCTGGGTCTTCGACGAGATCGTCAAGCTGATTCACTGAGCCCTGTTTCGCCTGTCGCCGTACTCCGGTCGCAGGCCGTACGGAAGGTTTCTCCCATGTCCGACCCCGACTCCACCCGCAGCACCTCCGCCGAGGACGGTGTCGCCGTATTCGGCACGCTCCTGGTGCTACCGGCCGGAATCCTGCGGATGGCCTCCGGCGACCACACCGACTACCTGATGTGGGCGTGGATCCTCCAGGGTGTGGCCCTGGCCTTCATCCTGCTGGGGATCCTCATCGGGGCCGGACGGCAGAAACGCCCCTCCGCAGGAATCTGGGGTGTGCTCGTCGTCTGGACACTTGCCGCCGCGCATGGTCTGACCTACGTCTGACCTCCCGATGAGGCTGCGACCGCACGCCTGACGAGTTGTCCGCCTGTGCGCCCGGCTTGCAGGTGTGATCGTCCGACCCGACCGGCGGAGGGCCGGACGATCACACCTGCAAGCCGGTGCCGTGCGTCAGCGGGCGTCGGCCTCGGGACGGGGCAACGAAGGCGGGCTGTACGGACACAAGTACGCCGTCGCCGCGCCCGTGCAGCTCACGCAGATCGACCCGACCCAGCAGGGACGCCTAGTCACCGCTCTCGATCATCGCCTCGCCTGCTGGTCCACGCCTGGGGCGCCATGGCCTTCCGGCCTTGGCGCCCCAGGTTCCGTTCGTCGTGCAGCGCTGCGGGTCAGCGGGTCAGCAGTGCGCGGCGCCGCCTCGCGACTGCCAGGGCTCCCGCACCGGACAGCACCAGCAGTACGGCCGTCTCGCCCGCCTCGATCAGGTTCCCGGCGCCGGTCCTGGCCAACGGCGTCGGCGCCGGCACCGGCGGCGGCACCTCCAGCCGGATCGTCACCTCGGCCTGGTTGTTGGCCGGGATCGAGTCGGCCGTCTCCGAACTGATCACGCCGGGCACGGTGAAGGCCGTCGGGGTCTCGGCTCCGGTGGACAGGTTCACGGTGTAGTCCGGGTCGGTCACCTCGAACGGGTGCCGGGTGCAGACCACGGTCCGGCCGGTACCGGTGCAGGCCGGGTCCGATCCGGCGACGACGAACCCGACGCCGACCGGCAGCGTGATCGTCACCTTGGCGTGCTGGGCGACCGACGGGCCCTTGTTCTTGGCGGTGAACACCGCGGTGGCCACCTGACCCCGGGCGATCAGCGGTGTCGGGGTGGAGGCGGTCAGTTGCAGGTCGGCGACGGCCGGTGCCGGCTTACTGCCAGGCAGCCCGCCTGCGGGATCGTTCGGCAGCTTCGTTCCCTCAGTGTCCGAGGTGGGAGTCACCACGTTGGCGACATCCGAACCGTCGCCGACGTAGGCAGGATCCAGCCGTACCGTGAACACCCATGTCTTGGACGTCCCCGGCGCCAGCGACGGCACCGGACCACAGGTCACCGTCGCGCCGTTCACGCCGACCGGGCCGGTGCAGCCGTCCACCGACGACACGAACGACAGACTTGCCGGGAGTGGGTCCGGGGCCGTCACGTTCTTCGCCACCGACGGACCGTTGTTCGTCACGGTGACCTTGTAGTCGAAGGTCTCCCCCGGCGACACCGGTGTGGTCGTCGTGGCCGCCTTGGTCGTGGTGAGGTTGGCCTCGGGGGTGATCGGACCCGGCGGCGTCACCGGGTCATTGCCCGGGTCGGGCTTGATGGTGATCGTGTCCGAGGACGACGTCGCCACGTTCTTCAGGTCGGAGCCGTCGCCGGTGTAAGCCGGGTCCAACTTCACCGTGAACACCCACGCCTTCGACGCGCCGACGGCCAAGGACGCCACCGGGCCGCAGGTCACCGTCTGACCGGACGCGGTGCATCCATCGACCGAGGACACGAACGACAACCCTGCGGGGAGCGGGTCGGTCACCTTGGCGTTCCTCGCCACGGAGGGACCGTTGTTCGTGGTCGTCACCCGGTAGTCGAACGTGGCGCCAGGCTTGACCGGCGTCGCCGAGGTCGGCGCCTTGGTGGTCGTCAGGTTCGCCTGCGCGCCGATCGGACCAGGCGGTAGTACCGGGTCGTTGCCCGGGTCGGGCTTGGTGGTGATCGTGTCCGAGGACGACGTCGCCACATTCTTCAGATCCGAACCGTTCCCCGTGTAAGCCGGGTCCAACTTCACCGTGAACACCCACGACTTCGACGCACCCACCGCAGCCCCGCCACCGTGTCGTGGACCGGGCCGCCGCTGGCAGCGAGCGTCTTGTACGTGTCGGGTGCGTCGCCGTAGTTCTGTGCCTTCAGACAGCCCGCGGCGTCGGTCGCGACGGCTGACGGCGTCACCTTCCGCTGGGCCGGAATCTCCGCTCCCGGGATCGGACGGTCCGGCCGGGACGCCGACAGGTCAACCTCGTACAGGTCGCTGCCGGCGATCGTGTACAGGTCGCCCACGCTGTCGAACAGCACCGAACCGCTGCGAAGGACGGTCCCGGTGCTCACCTTCTCGATCGTGCGGCCGCCACGGGTGATGTCGATCCGGCGGATGTCGGTGTCGTAGGTTCCGCAGAGGTATCCGTCCACGGGGTGGAAGTCCGCGTCGTCGCCCCAGGCCAGCCAGTCGTTGAGGCTGAATTTGCTCACCACGGTGGCGAACAGGGGGCTCGAACGGTCGATGTCGATGACCGTGACGTCCTTGCCGAAGTTGCTCAGGTCGTAGTAGAGCCGCCCGTCCAGCGACACCGTGCCGGCCTCACCCGCGCCGTTGGACGCGCCGGTCACCGGGTTCGTTTTCACCGGGACCGAGGTCTCCCGGTTGGTGGTCGGGTTGTACTCGTAGAGGGTCCCCGCCGTCCCGCTCTTGACCCCCCAGACGGTCCCCGTCAGGCGGCTGTAGCCGATGCTGCTCGCGGAGGTGGCCCCGATCCGGGTCTGGACACCTGTCGCCAGGTTGAGTGCGTACATGCTTCCGCCGTTGACGACGTACGCGATTCCGTCGCAGGTGGCGGCCGGGGACGCGATCTTCGTCGAGGTCGTGCACGCCGTATCGGCCGAACCCTGCCGGCAGTTCGAGGCGGCGGCGCTGACCTGGTTGGTCAGAGCGGTGCCCACCGGCGCACTGCGGTTGACCGCGACCGAGTACACGAGCACGACGCGTTGCCCGGGATTCAGCGTGCCCGACCACGAGACTTTCGATGCGGCGTAGGTCGGCTGGGCCGCCCCGGTATTGCTCGTGGTCCCGGTCCACAGAGCCGCACTCGCGTCGTTGTTGTAGGTCGCGTTGCCCAGCACGCCGGAGAGGTCGTCGGACAGGTTGACGGTGGCGGCGACCGTATCGGCGTTGACCGCGGTCACCTGGTAGGTGAGGGCCGACCCGGCGTTGACCCCGCTCGGGCCGGCACCGGCGGTCTTGGAGACGAGAATCCGGTCCCCGACCCACTGGATCACTGCTTCTCCGTTGCCGCCGCTCGCGGTGCTGGCGCCGCCGTCACCGATCTTCGCGGTGTACAGCGGATCGGTCTTTCCCGCCGATGCCCCCGGTCCGGACTGGGTGCCGGCGCCGCCGGCGGTGGTGGCACCGTTGCTGACCCCGGCGCCGCCGATGTAGCCGGACCCGCCACCGCCGCCGCTGTCGGTGTCCGGAACGGTGCCGGGACCGCAAGCCCCTCCGCCTCCGCCGCTACCGCCCGCTTGACGGCTGGCCGCCGGGGCTCCGCCACCCCCGCCCGCGATCAACAGGGCGTTCGCGGCCGTCCCGGCACTCCCCGACCACAGGGCGCTCATCCCGCCGCCGCTGGCTCCGAAAAGGGAGGTGCCGCCTCCGCCGTAGGTGGCCGCCGTACTCTTCGCCACCCCGCCCCGGCCGACCGTCACGGTCAACAGCTGCCCAGGCGTGACAGCGACCCGCCCCGTCGTGTAGCCGCCTCCGCCCGCCGAGTTCCAGGCGTCGCTGGCAGTGCCGGCGTGCCCTCCGCCCCCGGCACCCCACAACCGGACGTCCAACGACGTAACGCCCG
Organism: Kitasatospora sp. McL0602; assembly: GCF_052076145.1. Classification (NCBI taxonomy): domain Bacteria; kingdom Bacillati; phylum Actinomycetota; class Actinomycetes; order Kitasatosporales; family Streptomycetaceae; genus Kitasatospora; species Kitasatospora sp. McL0602. Next base: position 2,745,599 of record NZ_CP197246.1, read on the forward strand.
CCGGTACGGTGAACGTCTGGTCACCGCCGCTGAAGGTGATCCGACGGCACAGGTCGAAGCCCGTGGTCGGAGTGCACGGCGTCAAGGCCCGGTCGCCCGGTTGTGCCGCCGAAGCCCACGTGACAGCAGCCAGCGTCCCCGTACTGGCACTCGAAGCCACCAGCGCCCCGGACACCAGGATCCGAAGCAGCCGCGGCAGGCGCCGCATCGACACGCCAGCAAACCAAGCACCCAGCCCGACCACGACGATCCTCCAACCGGACGAGTGTGCTCGTCCGAATACTCGGATCGAAGCTTTAAAGCATATGTATCCATCCGGTTGCGAATCTCCAGTCAAATAAGCACATCACCTGGCCGGAATCACCGTTACGGAGCAGTGTGCTGATATTCCGTCACGGGCTCGTCGCCACGACTGCCCCGGCGACGCCGGACCAGCACCACACCCACGCCCGTCGCGACGGCGACCAACACACCGGACGCCACCGAAACCCCCCAGACCGCGCCGGAGCCACCGAACCAACCCGCGTCGCCGGAAGCCGAGACCAGCCGCTCGGTGGCCGAGGCGCACCCGGCAACGCCGCTGCCGCCGTCGGCCTGTACGCATGCCGTGGTGACCAGCGTCGGGCCCGCGACCTTCGACGGGCTCTTCTGCTGCACCACCACCGAGTCCACCGCCCGCGCATCGGCGATCCGGCCGACCGTGCCGGTGGTCCGCACCACGGCCGTGCCCCGCGCCGGCACCGCCACGACCCACTGCACCTGCGACCCGCCGACGGTCCCGGCCGGTTCCGATGCCGCCAGCGACAGACCCGGCGGCAGCAACTGCGTGATCACCGCAGCCGGGTACGCCGTGTCCGAGGTGTTGCGCACCTCGATCGTGTAGGCGGCCTGCTCCCCCTCCCGGACCTGGCCTGCCGGCCCGTTCAGGCTGACGGCCAGGCCGGGCTGTGCATCCCCGGCCGCCACGGCGGGCACACCTGCCCACAGAAAACCGGCGGCGAGGGCTGAAGCAGCCAAAGGAAGACGGAGACGCTGAAATCTCGACACGGTATTCCTCGATTGCTGCAAATACGCCGCCAGAACGTATTCGTCTTAGCAAATCAGGCCAGGGTACGGCGCATTGCCGCGCCGGAACCCGGCTGCACTCCCTCCTGGTGGAGGCGGCGGAACGGCGTCAGCAGCAGGACGCCGACCCAGCCCACGACGGCGGCCCCCGAGAGCGCGACGGCGGCCGACGCCCCGAGGTACTGGGCGCCGAGGCCGCCGAGCAGGGAGCCGAGCGGCAGCGCGCCGTGCGAGAGCAGGCGGTACCCGGCGGTCACCCGGCCCAGCATGTCGCGTCGGACCAGCCGCTGACGGGTGCTCATCGCGTGGACGTTGTAGACGCCCAGACCGGCGGTGCAAGCCGCAGTTCCGGCGATCAGGATCGCGATCCTCGCCCACGGCTCGGCGGCCAGCCCGGCGGCGGCCAGGCCCGCCATCCCGAGGCCGGTGACTACCAGGCCGCCCATCATCGCGGTCGTCGGGCGGGCCACCCGGCCGATCCGCTCGGCCAGCACAGATCCGGCGACCCCGCCCAGGGCCCCGCAGGCGTAGACGGCGCCGACCACGGAGGGTGGCAGGGCCAGCGACCCGACGATGAAGACCACCAGCACTGTGCCGTAGGCCTGGAGGAAGAGATTGGCGACCCCGCTGCACAGAGCGAGCGTCAGCAGGCCCTTCTCCCGGAACAGGTAGCCGAAGCCCTCGCGGGCCATGGTCGACCAGCGCTGCCTGGGCGCGCGCTCGGTGGGCCGCATCCGCAGCGAGGCGATCAGCCCGCCGGAGAGGAAGAAGCTGACCGAGTCGGCGATCAGCGCCGTCGGGGCGCCCAGCAGCTGCGTCAGGACGCCGCCGAGCCCCGGGCCGGCCACGTCCGTCACCGAATAGCTGGTGTTGACGGCGGCGTTGCCCGCGAGGATCCGGTCCTCCTCGACCACGTGCGGCAGGATCGAGTGGTGGGCGACGTCGGCCATCGCCTTGAAGCAGCCCAGCAGCAGCCCCAGCACATACAGCCAGAGCAGCGAGAGCCGGTCCAACGCGGCGAGGACGGGCACCGCCAGCAGCAGGACCCCTCGGGCGGCGTCGCACAGGGAGTTGACCAGTTTGACGGGGAAGCGGTCCACCACGACCCCGGCCACCGGGGTGACGAACAGCACCGGCAGCGTCTGGACCATGGCCAGGGTGCCGATCTGCAGGGGGTCGGCGCCCAGCGTCAGCATCGCCGTCAGGGGCAGGGCGACGACCGTCACCTGCGAGCCGATGCCGGAGACCGTGACGGCGCTCCAGAGCGACAGGAAGCCCCGGTGCCGGTAGATGCTCCGAGGCGTGCCGGAACCGCTCACGTGATGAGCCGGTGGTCCCGCAGGAGCCGGTAGTAGCCGCTGATCTCGTCGAGCGGGACGCTGACCCCGTCCTCGGCCAACTGCGCCTGGACCAGCCGGAGTGCCTCCCGCTCGGTCCGGCCGTGGGCGACACCCCAGAGCAGGACCCCCGGGCCGCTGAGCGCCACGGCCTGCGAGGCGGCCTGGGACGCCGTCTGCTGCGTCACCAGGTAGCTGTCACTGGTCCGCAGGAGCGAGTCCGTCGGCTGCCTTCGGCAGTGCGCCGGGTGGGCGGTCGGCACCGGCCGGTAGCGGTAGCCGGTCGTCGCCATCGCGAGCAGGTCCTGGGCCAGCCAGAGATTGCGGTGGACCGCGTCCCCCGGCGAGGGCAGGTGCGGGTCGCGCAGGATCGCGCCGACCACGGCGTCGGGCCCGTCACCGAGCCCGGAGCCCGCCGTGCGGGCCCACTTGGCCCAGAGCCACTTGGTGTTCAGGTAGTAGTCGCCGCGACCGGCGAGGTAGGCCTCGGCGGCGCGGTAGAGCGCCTCGCGGGACTGGTACTCGGCGCCCGGGAGATCACCGTTGAGAAGCGCGCCGGTCACGTCGTCCCCGATGTTCTCGACGTCCGTCGCATGCCGTGCCACCAGCAGCCGCTGGTACTCCTCGCACCGGTCCGCCAGGCGGTCGAGCAGGGCGCCCAACGCGCCGTCCTCGTCCACGACGATCTCGCCGAGCAGGAACCGGGTCAGCGAATCCAACCGGCTCCGGGTGGCGTACCCGATCTGTTCCAGGTCCTCGGCCGTGCTGCGGAAGGTCGTGCAGGTGTCCACCAGGCGGCGGAGCGAGGTGAGTTCGAGGTACTCGATGTCCACCCGGGCCCCCTCGAAGGCCAGTTGCTCGGAGGAGGCCGGAGCGCGGGAGTCCAGCACCACGAAGATGTCGATGTCGGACTTCGGTGAGCCGAGGCCTGCGGTGGGCGCTCCGCCCATGTAGATCCGCCGGTAGCCGCGCTCGCTCTCCAGCCAGTGGGCCGCCCGACGGCCGCGCTCGGTGATCTCCTGGAGGGCCCTGCGCGAAGTCTCCGGCAGGCCAAGGTCGTTCGAAGCCACGTTCCCTCTCTCGTCGCCACTGCTTCTCCCTGTGCGGGGCGCCGGCACCAGGGGGTGCCGGCGCCCCCGGCCCCCGCTGTCTCGCGGGGGCGTCGCCTACTCGGCGAGGCCGCGCGCCACCGGCTTCGGAGTCGTACCCATCGTGAACACCCCCTCCCGTGCTGGTGCGGCACCCCACCGGACGGTGGGGCGAGTCAGGTGCTGTTCCGGGACGCCTCGGGCAGAGCCGACGGCTCGTCAGCAGCTACCGGGGTCAGCCGGGTCCTGGCGGCCAGCAGGGTCGCCGCGCCGAGGGTGACACCGAGGGCGCCGCAGGCCGCGGCGGTGCGCAGCGTCCCGTCGGAGAGGACGACCCCGGCGACGGCCGCGCCCAGCGCGATGCCGACGCCGATGAAGGTCACCAGCCAGGCGAAGGCCTCGGTGACGGCCCCCGCCGGTGCCAACTCGCCGACGAGGCCGAAGGAGACCGTCAGCAGCGGGGCGAAGAAGACCCCGGTCAGCACGGCCAGCAGACAGCTTCCCGCCGGGCCCGGGACCAGCGCCACCAGCCAGTACGACCCTGCCATGCCCGCCGCCAGAAGGACAGCCTTGTCCGGGGCCGACGCCTTCCAGCTGGCCGTGCCGACCGCGCCGTAGGTCAGCGCTCCGACGAGTGCCCCGAGAGCCGACAGGGCAAGCAGGGTGCCCGCGCCGCCCACCAGGTGGTGCTTCTCGGCGTACGCCACGGTGAAGACGTTGAAGGCCCCGACGGCCACTCCGGAGCCACCCAGGGCGACCAGCAGGAGCAGCAGCCCGGTGCTGCGCAGGGGGCCGAGCCAGTGCCGCGCGGCGGGCGTGGCGGCCGGTGCCCAGGCGCGGGAGGGGGCGGCGGTGGCCATCCCGACGGAGCCGGCCAGGCCGAGGACGGCGGCGGCCCACAGGGTGTCCCGGGCCGGGGCCAGTGCGACTACCCCCGCGACGACCAACGGGCCCGCGATGAAGAGGAGTTCCTGCGCGCCGGCGTCGACGGCGTAGGCCTGCTCGACCTCGTCCGGCTCGACCAGCTCGGGCCACAGGGTGCGCAGGCAGGGCTCCAGCGGCGGGGCGGCAGCCCCGGCCACCGCCGCCCCGAGCACGGCCGCCCACCGTGTCCCGGGGGCGGCCGCCAGCAGGGCGAACCCGGCCGCCGCCAGGCAGGAGGAGAACAGCAGCGTCCGGGGCTGCCCGGTACGGTCCACCAGCCGGCCCAGCAGCGGGCCGCCGATCGCGCCCGCTGCGGCGAACACTCCGGTCGTCAGGCCCACCAGCTGGTAGCCGTACCCCGCGTGGCGGAGCGTCAGGGCGATGCCGAGGGCGGCCATCGCCCCGGGCAGCCGTCCGACCAGCGAGCTGGAGAGCAGTCTGACGACATGAGGCCGGCCCAGGAGGGCGAGGTAGGGCATGGGTGGTGGTCTCCTTCGGTGTTGAGGCTCAGCGCAGTGAGCGGTGGATCAGCGCGGCGACACCGTCCTCGTCGTTGCTCGGCAGCACGAGCTGAGCGGCGTCCCGCACCTGGGGGTGGGCGTTGGCCACGGCGGCGGCGAGCCCTGCGGCGCGGAGCATCGGTATGTCGTTGGGCATGTCCCCCACCGCGGCGGTCCGGGCGACGGGCACGGACAGGTGCTCGGCGAGCCAGTGCAGGGCCTGTCCCTTGTCCACCCCCCGGGCGGAGAGCTCAACGAATCGGCTGGTGGAGCGGGTGACCTCCAGCCGGTCGCCGACCAGGTCGACGACGGCGCGTTCCAGCTCCTCCGGCGTCAGCTCGCCGTGGATCGCCAGGAGCTTCACCACCGGATCACCGGGGTGGATCGCCGCCCGCGCCGCGCTCACCGGCTCGTGCGGCCAGCAGTACGGGACGAGGTCGGCGAACCCCTTCTCCAGGTAGAGGCCGCCGTTCGACTCGACCCCCATGACCAGGCCCGGGATCGCGCCCTGCAGCGCGGAGACCACCGAGGAGCACTCGGCCGGGTCGAAGCCCCGGTTCAGCAGCGCCGAGCCGGTTTCGGCGTCGACCACCACGGCGCCGTTGCTGCACACCAGCGGGCCGGTCAGCCCGTACCTGCGGGTGAGTGGCAGGGCGTCGCGCACCGGTCGGCCGGTGACGCAGACGACGGCGAGCCCTGAACGGTGCGCAGTCTCGATGGCCTCGATGCTCCCGGGGCTCAGTTCACCCCGGGAGTCGAGCAGTGTGCCGTCCAGATCCGTGCAGATGAGCTGAACCAGGTCCACGAACACTCCCGTCCCTCTGCTCGGCCGAACGGTCGAGCACCTCGTCACCGTGGCGGCCGACGTGGCGTCACCGGGATGAGGTCATCCGGTGATCCTGCGCACCAGGTCGGTCCAGGCCGCCACTATCTCGTGCGCGGAGGCACCCTGGCGGAACAAGTCCTTGTCCAGCGGCCTGCCCTGGGGGTCGCGCAGGCGCATGCAGTCGGGGGAGATCTCGGAGTTGATCACCGGCTGCCCGTCCGGGCCGTCGCCGATGACCAGGCAGAAGTCCCACAGGTCGAGCGGGGAGAGCCAGTCGCGGAGCGCCTCGTTGGTGGCCAGCGCCGTGCGGCGGTACGCGTCGGTGTCGACGCCCAGGGCCTTGAGGTAGTCCTCGCCGATCGGCTGGTCCTCCGGGTCCACCCGGAAGTCGAACTTCACCACCGGCGGGTCGAAGCGGTGCCCCTCGGCGAACAGGCCGGGGTACTTGACGGTGGTGGACCCGGTCGCGAGGTTCTTGACGATGACCTCGAACGGCGGCCCCGGCACGTAGTCGGCGAGGTAGGAGTTGTCGCTCAGTCGCTCCCGGAAGACCGTCCTGATCCCCCGCTCCGCCAGCCGCGCGGCCGCCGCCTGGTAGAAGTCCAGCCGCAGCTTGGCGGTCGCCGGGATCAGCTCGTCCCGGTCGTAGGTGAAGCTGCGCAGGCTGGGGATGATCTCGATCTCGCAGGTGCCGTCCCCCCGGCGCCACAGCCGCTTGCTGCGCCCGACGATGTCCGGGGCGCCCCGCCCGTCGGTCGGCTGCTCCTGGACTGCCACAGCCTGCGCCGCCTGTGCTGCCTCGGACTTCAGCGCGGCGAAGCCCGGCTTGATCACGTCGTTGATCATCGCCAGCCGCTCGTCGAACGGCAGGAACGAGGACTTCATCGCGTTGATGGTGAACCACTGCACGTCGTCGAGGGTGTAGCCGAAGGCCGCGCTCAGCTCCTCGAACTCACGGCTCACGCTCGTACCGCTCATCAGCCGGTTGTCGGTGTTGACCGTCACCCGGAAGCCGAGCTCGCGCAGCACCCCGACGGGGTGTTCGGCGTACGAGGGGGCCGCGCCGGTCTGCAGGTTGGACGTCGGGCACAGCTCCAGCGGGATCCGCCGGTCGCGCACGTAGGCGGCGAGCTCCCCGAGCGTCGCGGTGCCGTCCTCGGCCATCTTGATGTCGTCGATGATGCGCACGCCGTGGCCGAGCCGCTCGGCGCCGCAGAGTTGCAGCGCCTCCCAGATGGACGGCAGGCCGAAGCCCTCGCCCGCGTGGATGGTGAAGTGCGCGTTCTCCCGCTGCAGGTACTCGAACGAGGAGAGCTGCCGGGACGGCCGGAACCCGGCCTCGGCACCCGCGATGTCGAACCCGACGACGCCCTCGTGCCGGTTCAGCACGACCAACTCGGCGACCTCCTGGGCGCGGTCGGCGTGCCGCATGGCGGCGAGCAGGGCGCCCACCCGGATGCCGTGTCCGGCGGCGGCGGCCCGGCGCTCCCCTTCGCGGAAGCCCTCCAGCACCGCCTGCACCACCTGACCGAGGGTCAGGCCGCGCTCGACGTGCAGCTCCGGGGCGAACCTGACCTCGGCGTAGACGACGCCGTCGGCCGCCAGGTCCTCGGCGCACTCCGCCGCGACCCGGTGCAGGGCCTCGCGGGTCTGGGTGACGCCGACGGTGTGCCGGAAGGTCTCCAGGTAGCGCTCCAGCGAGCCGGAGTCGGCGGCGGCCTGGAACCAGGTGCCCAGCTCCTCGGCGTCGGTCGTCGGCAGATCGTCGTACCCGCACTCCCGCGCCAGCTCGACCACCGTCAGCGGCCTCAGCCCGCCGTCCAGATGGTCGTGCAGCAGCACCTTCGGTGCGCGACGGATCTGGGCCGAAATCGACGTTCCCACAGCTGAGTTCGTAAGTGACATGACGAGAGCCTAGGATCGACGCGCGTAGATCTCAAGGGTGTTCGGTGCGCACGGCGAGGGGGCGGCGGCCGTGGCCACCGCCCCCTCCCAGCCCGTTCCGTCAGCCCGCGCTCTCAGCCCTGCCCGTCGGTCCGGGCTCCTGCGGCCGACTCCTCGTCGAGGACCAGCCGCAGCGCCGCCACGGCGCCGTCCCGCAGCCACACCCGGACGTCCGCCGCCCCGATCAGCCGGTGGTGGGCCATGCCCGAGGTGAGCCGGATCCAGACCCAGCCGCTGTCGGTGTCGAGCAGCCAGGAGCTCCCGCTGTCGCGCTCCGTGCTGTTCCACGAGTAACGGGGGCGCAGGGCGCGGGGTACGACCACCGCCAGCTCGTCGGGCACGTCGTTGAGATCGACCGACATCAGGCGACCGTCGCTGTCGAAGGTGAGCCAGACCTGCCCCCGGAAGCTCAACAGGGTGACGCCGTCCGCGTGTTCGTCGCAGGGCTCGCCCACCACGAGGGAGCGCTCCTGGGGGGCCCAGTGCACCGGCGCGGTCACGGCGACGCTGCCCGCTACCACGACAGGAAGTCCAGGATGTCCGTCACGCAGTCGGCCATCGGTCGGCTCGTCGTGTCGAGCAGCAGCGTGTCGGGCGAGAGCTCCACGTGGGACCGGTACAGCCGCTGGTAGTACTCGTGCTCCTCGAAGTCGCCCGGGTCCTCGCCGCGCTCGGCGAGCCGCTCCATGACCACCCGGGTGTCGGCATGGCAGAGCACGGTCGGGCACAGCGGGTACCAGGCCTGCCAGTGGCTCTCGGGGAGCACCGTGAACATCGTGCTCCAGCACCGGTCGAACAGCACCGGGCGCTCCGGGTCGGTCCGCTCCAGCACCCGTTCGATGCTGGAGCGGGCCAGCACGTCGGCCTCCTCGAAGCGCTTGCCGCCCCACAGCCAGGCGATGTGGTCCCCCAGGCTGTCGGGGTAGGGCTTGACGACCTGCGCGCCGACGCGGTCGGCCACCGCGCGCGCCAGGGTCGACTTCCCGCAACCGTCGTGTCCGTCCAGAGCCGCGTACCGGCGTCCCGTGATCATCTCTGTCTCCTTCGTTTCGGCAACAACCCCATCGGTGTTGCCCGGTCAGACCCGCTGCAGGCGCGCGATCCCGTGCTCCTGCCCCTGCTCCGGCTCCAGCGCGGCGGGTCGCACCTCGATCTCGCCGACCGCGAGATCGGCCGGCATCCGGTCGACCAGGCCGACGACGAGCGAGCCGAACGAGTCGGTGGAGATCTTGGTCGGCGAGTCGTCCCAGGCCCGGTTGGCGATCGCCCCGGGCGAGACGAGCACGGCGCGTACGCCGTTCCCGCGCTCCTCCAGCAGCAGGACCTCCACCAGCGCCTTGAGGCCTGCCTTTGTCGCGCTGTAGGCGGCGCCGCCCTCGAAGTACCGGGTCGCCGCGTGGCTGCCGACGAAGACGTACATGCCGCCGGACTCGCGCAGCATCGGGAGCGTGCCTCGGGTCAGCAGCGCCGGGGCGAGCAGGTTGGTGGACACGCTGGCCGCCCACGACTCCTCGTCCAGCTCCGCCATCGCCCCCAGCCGGCGGACCGCCGCGTTCCAGACGCACAGATCCAGCCGGTCGGTGCGTCGGCGCACCTCGGCGAGCGCCTCCGCGATCGCGGCCGGGTCGGTCAGGTCACAGACGATCTCGCCGAGCTCCGGGGCACCGCCGGGTGTCCGGTTCAGCGAGATGACGCGGTAGCCCGCAGCGTGGAGCGCCCGCGCGATGCCGTTGCCCGCGCCACGGTTGGTGCCGGTCACCAGGGCGACGCGCTGCTCGCTCATGGTGTGCTCCCTAGGTCGGTTCCCGGGTGGGCGGCCAGGGCCGCGTTGGCGTACCGGTCGTCGCCGGTGACCTCGGTGCCGAGCCAGTCGGGCAGCGCGGCATCGGTCGACTCGCCGTGGTACTCGACCTCCGCGAGGACGAGCCCCCGGTGGTCGCCGCCGAACTCGTCGACGATCAGCTGGTAGTGCTCGGCCCCGCAGACGTGCCGCAGCTTGTCGATCCGGCCCGGCAGGCAGAGCCGCTCCAGCATCTCGACCGCGTCGGCCACCGGGACGGGGTACTCGTACTCCGAGCGGCTGATGCCGTGCCGGGCGCCCTTCACCGTCAGGTAGCCGGCGCTGTCGTCGACCACGCGGACCCGGACCACCCGCTGGAGGTCCATGGAGAGGAAACCCTGGCGGATGCGGTGCACCGAGACGACCTCGGCCCGCCACTCGTCGCCGGGCACCAGGAACTTGCGCTCTCTCTCAACACCCATGCTGCTCCCCTTCGTTTCGTCGTCGTCCGGTCTCGTGTGCGCGCAGCCAGAGCCCGAGCAGCAGCGCACCGGCCCCGCCCGCCGCGAGGACTCCCCAACTGCCCATCGGCCCGGCCAGCGCCACCGCCGTACTGCCGACCGCCGGACCGGCCAACGTCCCCAGGCTCCAGGCCGAGCCGGAGGTCCCGGTCGCCCGCGCGGCCGCGCCTGGGGCGACCAGGCCGGCGATCAGCGGGGTCAGCGAGGAGGCCGCCACCACCTCCCCTGCGGCGAAGACCCCCGCGAAGCACATCAACAGGCCCTTGCCGCACCAGGAATGGCTGTCGGACAGGGTGGTCGCCAGCAGCCCGAGCGCGTACGCGGCCACCCAGAGCCCGGCGCCGAGCGCCACCGCCCCGGCGTTGCTGCACCGGTCCACCCACCCGCGCAGGAGGCGCTGCAGCAGGACGACCGCGACGGCGTTCACCACCGTCACGACGGTCACCACGGACAGGCTCTCGTGGGCCAGCCGCCGCAGGATCAGGGGGACGGTGGACTCCAGCTGCACCGCGCCGAAGGCCGACATCAGGAACGTCACTGCCAGCGCGATCCCGAACGCCCGCGACCAGACGGACGGGCGCCCGGCGCTCTCCGCCACCTGGGGTTCTGCCGTCTCCCCGCCGTCGCCGTGCCGCCAGACCCAGAGGATCACCGGGACGAAGCTCGCCGCGTTCGCCAGGAAGAGGGCGGCGGGCGCCACCCGTACGGCCAGCAGGCCCGCCAGACCGGCCCCGGCGGCGATGCCGAGGTTGATCACGGTGTACCGGAACCCGAAGGTGCGCTTGCGCAGCTCCTCCGGGATGCCGCTCAGGATCGTGCTGAACAGCGCGGGGAAGAAGAGCGCGCCGCCCAGACCGGACAGCGCGGCGACGACCATGACCTGAGGCAGGCCCCCGACGCACGCCATGGTCGTCCAGGCCGCGATCTGGCAGGACCCGCCGACCACGGCCGTCAGCCGCGCTCCGAACCGGGTGGCCAGCGAGCCCCCGAGCGGCCCGAAGAGGCCGGCGGCCACCGCGAACGTCCCGTAGAAGAGCGCCACCGCCGGGACGCCGAGCCCCAGGTCCGTCGCGACGTGGATCGCGGTGACCGGGTACACGAGCCCCGTGCCGACGGCGGAGACGAAGGTCGCGATCCACAGCGGACGAAAGGCCACCCGCCGCTCCGCCGCCGTCCGCCGGACAGGGGTGGCCGTCTGGGACACCGGGACCTACCGCTTGACCGTGAGCAGGCCGGCGCCGACGAAGTCGTCGAGGTACGCGGCCACCTCGGCCTCGGTGACCTCCGTACCGGCCAAGCGCAGCTGATCGGCCGTCAGGGTGACGGCCTCGGCGCGGGTGCGGCCGTGGGCCAGCCCGAGCAGCAGCAGGCCCTCTCGGCTGATCTCGGCCGCGTCGCCGACGCCGACGTAGACCAGCACCGAGTCGCGCAGCGGGACGGCGCAGGCCATCGGCGCGCGGGCGAGTGCGCCGGGGGCGACGCTGCGCCGCAGCGGGTAGGCCCGGCCGGTGATCGCCTGGATCAGCAGGTCCTGGCAGACCGCCAGGGACTCCCCGAAGGCCACCGGATCGGCCGGCGCCGCGTCGGGGGACGGCAGCGGGATCGGCGAGCCGAAGGTCCGCGCCCACCGGGCCCAGACCCACTTGTGCCCGAGGTAGATGTCCCCGCGCGACGCCAGCAGGGCCTCGGCGGCGGAGAGCGCGGCAGACCGCACGGCCCAGGACGCGGCGTCCAGATCGCCGACGGCGTGGAAGCCGTGCGCGTCCTCCAGGGCGTTGTGGATCTCGAAGGACATGACGCCGACCATGGTCCTGACGATCTCGGGGGCCGTCTCCTCGGCGAGGTCCTCCAGCGCCTTGAGGGTGCCGTCGTCGACGACGGTCACGCCCAGCAGGAAGCGCACCAGCGGGTCCAGCGACTTCCGCCCGACCGCCGTGAGAATTCCGAGGTCGTCGCGGTCCGCGCGATAGTCGGAGAGTTCCGCGACCAGCGCCCGGAGCGACCCGGCGGTCTGGTACGCGATGTCGTACCGGCGCCCGTCGACGAATATCTGCCGAGCCGCGGACGGCGTGCCGTCGGCGACCACGAAGTAGACGTCCACATCGGACATCGGAGTCCCGAGCCCGGCGGCGAGCGCGCCGCCTATGTAGGCCGCCGTCACCCCTTCCGCCTGGGCCAGCGAGAGAACCGCCCCGCGCGCCCGATCGAGCTCCTCGGGGAATCGGGGAACGTATTTCTTCGTCATCTCGTGCCCTCCTCGTCCAGGCGGAATTCAGCGGAACTCAGCGGTGCGGGCGTACTGGCGGGCGTGGTGGTCCAGCCACCACGCCCGCCTTCCACCGCACTGACGTCAGCTGACGCCGTGAGCAGCCTTGGCCTTGACCATCGCGAGCTTGATACCCATTTCTCCGCACCCCATTTCACAGGTGGCGGACGAACAGAACATCCTCGGTTCGGATGATCGGGCGCCCGCCTCGTCGATTTGAACAATCTATCGACCTCGACGCCGGACCGGCAGGTGTTTACCGGCTCAGGCGCCGATCCTCGACTGCCCGGCAATGCTTTTCAGGCTCTTCGCGAACTGATCCCAGGAGCGGCTGTAGGAAATGGCGATTTCCGACACCAATTCGACGCAGTGCGGCGGGACGGCGGCCAGCAGCTCCTGCCACTCGGCGGGCTCGATGGCATTGGCGGAGAGCCTGCGGAGCAGCCCCCTGCCGTGCTCGGAGAACTTCAGGGACGGGTCGCTGGCCAACGCCTGGATCACCGTCCGCTCGTCCCGGGCGGACACCCGCACGGGAGGCGGCGACTGCCGGGTACCGGCCACCTCCTGGCGCACCCGGCGGGCCGTCCCCACCGAGACGCCGCTCAGCCTGGCGACCTCGCGCAGCGAGGTCTCGGGGTGGTTGGTGATCAGTTCGAGCGCCGCCCGTCTCGGCTCGACCGAGCACACCGGATGGCTCCGCCCGTCCTGGCCGATCCGGGCGTGCAGCTGGGGAATCTCCTCGGCTGCACGCCGTCGCACCGCGCCCGCCGTCTTCGGGGAGAGCCCCACGATCTTGGCGACCATCCGGTCCGACCACTCCGGATGCACCGTCAGGATCCGGGCCGCGGCGGCCTTGCGGTCGCTCAGCGACAGCGGAAGGCCGTGTGCGATGTTCTCCCGGACGGCGCGGACGAAGATCTCGTCGTCGGGGCCCTCGACATAGGCCACCTCGATCTCGGCATCGCCGCGGGACTCGGCCGCACGCAGCCGGTGCATACCGTCGACCACCAGCATGGTGCTCCGCTGCACGAGAATCGGCGGCAGCTGCACACCGCACTCCGCGAGCAGGCGGACATGGGCCTCGTCCTCGCCCGCGAGCCGGGGCGAATGGCCCGGCCTCAGCACTCCGAGGGGCACGTACTCCGTGACTGTAGTTGAAGGGTCCGGCATGTCCAGAGACTAGGTTCGACGCGCGTAGAGTTCAAGAGACCCGGTTGAACGTGTCCAAACTTCGTGGCCCCGGCGACTGTGCCTCACCGGGAAGAGAGTTGACGGCTCGTCCGCTCAGCCCGGCGACATGGCGACGCCGAGGGAGTCGGCACCCATCGCCTTCGGAGCGCCCTTCTCGTAGAAGACGTCGAGTTCGGTGATGACGAAGCCCGCCGTGGTGAGCAGGTCGACGATCGGCCGGGTCAGGTGGCAGCCGTCGAAGATCCGCTGCTCCAGCGGGTCGAGGCGGCGCTGCCAGCGGCGTACGTCCTCGTCCGGGGCCAGGCCGTGTTCGACGAAGTGCAGCGTCCCGCCGGGCTTGAGGACGCGCCGCACCTCGTGCAGCGCCGCGTCGGCGTCCGGCACGGTGCAGAGCGTCCAGGTGGAGAGCGCCGCGTCGAAGCTGCTGTCCGGGAAGGGCAGGTGCTGCCCGTCCAGCCCGGCCCGCTCGACCGGCATGGTGGCCGCACCGAGCCGCTTCTCGGCCAGCTTCCACCCCACGTCGGACGGGTCGACCGCAGCCACCCGCGTCACGGCCGCCGGATAGAACGGCACATTGTGCCCGGAGCCGAAGCCGATCTCCAGGACTTCGCCCTCCAGGCCCTCACAGACCCGGCGCCGCAGCGGCTCGGACTCCTTCATGCCGCACGCGACATTGACCATCCGGGGAACGATCTGTCTGGCGTAGAAACCCATCACAGCCTCCAACCCTCGGTACCCAGTCTGACACCGCCACCGCAGCCCGCCCAGGTCGCCGGGGTCGCGGGGCGGGCCGTCACTGGCGGTCGGTCGGGTACACAGCTTCCAGGAGGTCGCGGGTGAAGCGGTCGAGGTCGTCCAGGCCGGCGTTGGTCCGGGTGTGGGGGCCACCGGTGAGCAGGTGGGGGATGGCGGCGTGCAGGGCGAGGGTGACGGTGGCGGCCCGCTTGGGGGTCACGGGCAGTCCGGCGGTGCGCTGGGCGTGTTCGAAGCCTGCGAAGTCGGCGGCCGCGATCGGGTCGAGGATGGCGGAGAGCCAGCTCCTGCGGCCTGCCTCGGACTGTAGTTCCAGGTAGGCGAGCATGCGCGGGCGGCCGGGGCCGGCGACGTTCTGGAGCAGGCCTCGGAGCAGGGCGAGCAGGCTCTCGCGGTCCACGGGTGCGGCTCCGCCGGCCATCAGCTCAACCGTGATCCGGTGGTACTGCTCCGCGATTCGCTCGGCTGCCGCGCGCAGCAGGGCGTCCCTGGTCGGGAAGTAGTTCTTCGCCGTGCCCAGGGGCACCTCGGCCGCCGCATCGACGGCCCGGTGCGTCAGGCCTCGTCCGCCTGCGGAGGCCAGGACCTGGATCGCGGCGTCGCGCAGCAGATCCCGCCGGTTCCCACTCACCGTCAGCACTCCTTGCTCCTGGGGCGTTGCTCAGAGTACCCCAGCCGTGGTACCACATCTGTGGTGGTGCGGATCGGTGCTCGAATCGGTGGGCGCGCTGACAGGGGGAGCGATGGCGGGAACGGCCGTTGTGGTGGGGGCGGGAGTCGGCGGGTTAGCCACCGCGATCGGGCTGCGCCGGGCGGGGTGGCAGGTGTCGGTCCTGGAGCGCCGCACGGAACTCGAGCGGTACGGCGCCGCGTTCGCCCTCCACCCGACCGCGCAGGACGCCCTTGACCGTCTCGGGGTCGGCGAGGCGGTGCGCCGCCGCGCGGTGCCGTACCGGTCCGCGCAGGTCCGTACCCCTGACGGGCGGGTGCTGGCCCAGCTGCCGCTGGAGCGCGTCGAGCGCAAGGCGGGCCGACCCGAACTGCTGATCTCCCGCCCCTACCTGATCGATGCGCTGCTGGCCGCGCTGGACACCTTCGGGGACGTCACCGTCACGCTCGGGGAGGACGCCGCCGACACCGCCGCACTGTCGGCCGGGCACGACCTGCTCGTCGGAGCCGACGGCCTGCGGAGCGCCGTGCGGACGGCCTGCTCAGGCACCGACAGCGGCCCACGGAAGGTGGGTTCCGTCGCCTGGATCGGTACCGCGGACTTCGAGGGCGGCGTCCACGGCGAGACCTGGGGCAAGGGCCGCTTCTTCGGCATGACCCCCGTCGAGCCGGGCCGCACCAACTGGTACGCCGCCGTGCCCGAGGGCACCACCGCCGCCGGACTGCGCGACTGCTTCGCGGGCTGGCACGACCCGATCCCTCGAATCCTCACCGACACCGACCCCGCCTCCTGGATCCGCTACGAGATGCGGCACCTGTACCCCGCCCTGCCGACCTTCGTCCACGACGGAAGGGTCGCCCTGGTCGGCGATGCGGCCCACGCCATGACACCCAACCTGGGGCAGGGGGCTTGCACGGCGATCCTGGACGCCGAGGCCCTGGCCCGCGCCGTCGGCCGGCACGGCCGCACCCGCCTCCCGGACGCCCTGCGCGCGTACGACCGCGAACGCCGTCGCAGCGCCCAACGCATCGCCTTCGCCTCTCGTAACCTGCACCGCTTCGTGTCCACCGAACACACCTGGCTCCGCGACACGGCGGCCCGCCTGCTCCCGGGCTGAACCGCCGTCATCAGGTCACGGCACGACCGGTCATGAATGACCGGTGCCGTGACCTGACGCTGCGGGCGGCCGGACCGCCATCATCGCGACAACGACCCTGCGAACCCCTGGCCCCGTCGAAGCTGAGAGAGACATGCTGACTGTGCTGCCCGACCGGCTTCCCATACCTGCGGCGACTCCGCCGGGGGTGGCGCGTTGAAGGCGCTCCAGGACGGCGATCCGCTGCGGGTCGGCCCGTACGAGGTGCTCGGTGTGCTCGGCTCGGGCGGCATGGGCCGGGTCTACCTCGGGCGGCGCGACGACGTCGTGGTCGCCGTCAAGGTCATCAACGAGGAGCTGACGCAGGACGCCGGCTTCATCGCCCGGTTCCGTCGCGAGGTGACCGCGACCAGGGCCGTGTCGGGGCCGTACGTCGCCGCCGTCGTCGACCACGACGTGGACGGCGAACAGCCCTGGCTGGCGACCGAGTACGTGCCCGGCCCTTCGCTGCACGAGGTCATCACCGAGCACGGTGCCCTCGGGACGGTGCCCGTACGGGCGTTGGGTGTGCGCCTGGCCGAGGCGCTGGGCGCGATCCACGCGGCCGGCCTGGTGCACCGGGACGTCAAGCCCGGCAACATCCTGCTGGGGCCGGACGGGCCCAAGCTGATCGACTTCGGGATCGCGCGGGGCGAGGCGGTGACCACCCTGACGCAGACCGGGGTGGTGCTGGGCACGCCCCAGTTCATGGCGCCGGAGCAGTTACAGGCGCGGGGCCGGGTCGGGCCGGCGGCCGACGTGTTCGCGCTGGGGCTGGTGCTGGCCTTCGCGGCCACCGGGAAGCACCCGTTCGGCCGGACGGACTCCTTCGGTTTCGGCTTCCGGATCGTGTACGAGGAGCCCGACCTCGACGACGTCCCGGCCGAGCTGGTAGATCTGGTCCGGCGCTGCCTGGCCAAGGACCCTGACGAGAGACCGACGCCCGAGGAGCTGGCCACGGCGCTGGACTCCGGCGACGCGACCGTCGACCGGACCGGCCTGGCCGACCTGGTCCGGCACGCGAGCGACAGCGCGATCCCGCTCCCGCCGCCGCGGACGGAGCCCAACAGCCCCACCCGGCCGCCCCGGCGACGCCCGGCGCTGGTCGGCTTGGCGGCCGCAGTCGTCCTCGGCGTGGTCGTCACCGTCGTCGTGGCCCTGGCCCCGGGCACTCCGGCGGACACCCTGGGCCAGGGGCCCCCGAGCGGCGGCCCCACCGGCTCGTCCACGACGGGAGCGCCCACCGCGTCGGCGACTTCCGCCGCCCCGAGCAGCTCTCCGCCCGGTGGGCCCGGCTCCACGCCGCCGCCCTCGCCGCCGCCCAGCTCGGCGGCACCCTCGACGGCGAACGCCGCGCCCTCCACCGAGCCGCCGGGGGGCGGCAACGGTGGCAGCGGCAGCGGCGGCTCGTCAGCCGGCACCTCCGGTACCTCCGGCACCAAGAGCACCGGGGGCGGAAGTACCGGCGGTTCGTCACATGCTCCCGGCGGTACCTCAGGTGGTGCCGCCGGGGGCACCGGGGGCGGCTCCCCTTCGACCCCGACGCCGGTCCGGACCCCGACCCCGACCCCTCCAGCGCCCTTGCCGTCACCTTCGCCGTCGCCCTCACCCAAGGGCGCTCCGCCCTCGGCCATGACGAGCTTCAACGCGAGGTTCAACAACTCCTGCATCGGCTCCTGCTACATGCCACTCACCCTGTTCTGGAGCGCGGAGCCGGACGCGACCCGCTACGACATCCAGTACACCAACCAGACCACGCACGTGAGCGCCGTCTACTCGACCGCGAACACCACCTACACGATCAACGGCCCGATCTCCGGCGACCGCATCTGCGTCGCCCTGCGCGCGGCCAACCAGTACGGCCCCTCCGCCTGGACCGAGACCTACTGCGTCGACACCCCGTACTGACGCTGACCCCCTGTCACCGGACACACGGGCACCGGGCACACGGGTGCGGGGCCCCTCCGCCGAGGGGCCCCGCAGTCCGGAAGGGGTTACTGCTAGCGGAGGGTCACGACGGCGGACGTCCACTGGTGGGTGGCGGTGCCGGTGGCCGCGTAGCTGCCGGTGCTGTTGACGATCTGGTAGGCGGTGGCGAGCTGGTCCTCGGAGACGAACAGGGTGGGCTGGGCGGTGAAGCCGGCGCCCCAGGCGACGTTCTCGCCACCCTGGACTCCGGCGACGCCGAAGACGAGCTCGTTGGCGGCGGTCGTCGTGGCGGTGCTGCCGGAGTTGAACGCGGTACCGGCCGCGCCGGTGGCCGAGGTGCTCTGGTCGACGGCGGTGACGCCGCTGAACTCCTGGACCGAGACGTGGTGCTCACCAGTGGTCGGGTAGGTCAGGGTGATGGTGTCCGAGGTGCTCAGCGGCTTGACCCCGATCGAGGTCAGCACGAGAGTGCGGTCGCTGGACCCGTCGGTCCGGTTGCTCGGCTGCACGATGCTGTAGACGTTGCCCTGGGTGTCGGTGGCGGTGATCGCGCCGGAGTGGGTGTTGGTGAGCATCGCCGAGACCAGCAGGGTGTCACCGCCGCGAACCGCCCGGGTGACGGGCAGGGTCACGCTGGTGCCGCTCGTCGCCGCCGCCGAGGTGGCGACCGATCCCTGGTAGGCGATGGCGCCGGTGGGCTTCAGCGCGTTGTGGTAGGCCCAGTCGCCCACCGAGGACCCTGCGGCGAGGCCCTGCTCGGTGTCGAAGCGGTAGTGGACACCCAGCCACAGGCGACTGAAGGCGTCCTCGGTGGCCGCGCTGCTGATGCTGGTGTAGCTGCGGGTCATCGTGCTGGACAGCTGCGGGTCGGTGTGGGCGGTGAAGCTGACGTTGTCGCCGAAGTAGTCGCGCATCACGCTGCCCCAGGCCCCGGCGAAGGTCGCGTGCCCGGAGACGTAGGACGGGAACGGCGGCGTGAACGGCACGTTCTTCGTGTCGTGGGACAGCGGCGCCCAGGTCGGGTCGGCGGTGACGGCCGAGTTGCCGACCTGACCGGCCAGCTGGATCGCGGTCACCGGCCGCCACAGCTGGATGGGGGTGTCGTACTTCGCGTCCCAGGCGGTGATGCTTGCGTCCGCCAGCGCGACGCCGACCAGCGCGAACAGGCGTGCGTTGGCGAACTCGCCCAGGTTCTGGACCTGGGCGACGGCCGCGGTCGTCTCGAACAGCTGGCCCGGCGGCTTGTACGAGCCCGCGCTGACGAAGGTGTTGTGGTTGATCCCGCAGTCCGGCCCCAGGTCGTTCGCCCAGAACTGCGCGGCCTCGGTCTGGTCGGGCAAGCGCGTGGTGCTGCCGAGCGAGCCGATCGCCTTGACCTCGTTGACCTGGGCCGCGTACTCGGGGCTGGCCAGCAGCGCCGAGTAGGAGCTGTAGCCGGCCGGCAGCTGGGGCTGGAACTGGTTGCCGGAGGTCAGGGCGAACGGCTGGAGAAGGCCCCAGTTGGGCGTCGCCGCAGCCCAACTGGTGTCGGTGGGCCGCCACCGGCCGAGCGTCTGGTCCGCGTCGGCGGGGTAGGTGCCGCCGTAGCCCTTGGTGAAGTCCCCGGCCCTGGCATTGACGACCGCCTTGGCCGCCAGCACCCCCACAGCCCTGCCGTCCGTCTTCTGCTGGCCGTCCGGGATGTACGCCAGCTCCTTGTCCCGCGCGTCGTCGATGCCCTTGTAGAAGCTCGCCTGCTGACCGGGGAAGGCCGCGACCAGGGTGTCGTGCGCAGCCTGGTCGATCGCGGCCTCGACCGAGGCCCCGGCGGGGGCGGACACCCGTCCCAGGTAGAAGCCGTAGGCCGGGTTGCTGCCGCCGGAGATGGAGTTGACCGCGTCCCAGATCGCGGTGTGCATCATCGCTCCGGCCCGCGTCAGCGGCCCCGGTGCTCCGTCCGCGCCGCAGACCAGCGTGAACTGGGTGCGCAGGACCTGGTTCCAGTCGAGCACATGGTCCGGCGAGGCGGCGGTCGCCGCCTGGGCCGGGCCGGCCACGGCTGCCCCACTGGCGAGAAGTGCCGCGGTGACGACGGCGGCTGCAGACTTCCTCACACTCGTTCCTTCCTTGACGGATGGTCAGCCGCAGGCGTGAGCCCGGCAGGCTGGATCGGGGGGGGGTGACGGCCGGACACCGACCGCCGCCTCGCCAACACTCTCCGCACCCACCGCCCCGGACCAGGCCTCCGGCCTGTCCGGTAGGGGCGTGACCGGTTCCGGACAGGCCCTCCGCCGACCTTCCGCAAGGCCCCTGGCAGGGCGCGTGACCGCGATGTGAGCCACCTGTGAGGGCAGGTCGGCACTGTTACGAGAAGGACGTCACGAGGGGACGGGGGGACGGACCATGGCCGGACCGGGCAGCGGGGTGCTTGCGGCCTTCGGGGTCGCGGCGGAGCCCGAGCGGGTCTACTTCGCGATGTTGGAACACCCGGGCGCGGGGCCGGACGAGCTGGCGGCGCTGCTCGGGCTGGACGGCGAGGCACTACGTGCGGCGCTCGACGAACTGACCCGGCTGGCGCTGGTGCGGCCGTCCTGGGAGCACCCGGCGGCGCTGCGGCCGGTCAGCCCGGAGATCGGCCTGGAGCACCTGCTGGCCCGTCAGCAGGCCGACCTGCTGACCCGGCGTCACCAGCTGGAGCAGGGCAGGGCTGCACTGACCGCGCTGCTCGCCGAGGGCGGCGGCGCGCGCGGCGGCGCCCGGACGGAGATCGAGGAGCTCAGCGGGCTCGACAGCGTCCGCGAGCGGCTGGAGCAGCTCTCCACCCGGGCCCGCTCCGAGGTGCTGTCCTTCGTCACGGCCGGTTCACGGACGGCGGCCGCCCGCACCACCAGCCGACCGCTGGACCAGGCGCTGCTGGCGCGCGGAGTCGCCGTCCGGACGGTGCACCTGGAGTCCGTCCGCAACGACCCGCCGGCAGCCGCGTACGCGCACTGGCTCACCGAACACGGCGGGCAGGTGCGGACGATCGCCACCCTGCCGCTGCGCCTGATCGTCGTGGACCGGGAGACCGCCCTCGTCCCCCTCGACCCGGACGACTCCCGGCAGGGCGCGGCCGTGCTGCGCAGCCGGGGCGCGGTGGCGGCGATGTGCGCGCTGTTCGACCAGACCTGGGCCGCCGCGACGCCCCTGGGCCTGCCCCGCCCGCGCGACGAGCAGGGGCTCTCCACCCAGGAGCGGGCCCTGCTCGACCTGCTCGCGCAGGGCGACACGGACGACTCTGCCGCCCGCCGGCTCGGCGTCTCCGACCGCACCGTGCGGCGGCTGATCGCCGACCTGACCGAGCGGCTCGGCGCGCGCAGCCGCTTCCAGGCCGGAGCCCGCGCCGCGGCCCGGGGCTGGCTGCGCTGACGCGCCCCCCCGGGGGGCGGGTCAGGACAGCTTGGCCGCGCCCGTGCCCTCCTCCGCCGGGTGCTCCGGCTGCTCGACGAAGTCGACCCGCTTGAACTGGCGGTTCATCGACTTGACCAGGAACCAGGTCGCCACCGCGAGGGCGGCGAAGACCACGAAGCCCAGGAGACCGGGGGTCACCTTGTTGTTGTCGAGTTCGGCGAGACCGGTGGCGAGGTGGGTGAGGGTCACGGGGGTGCTCATCTCTCCATGGTGACCCGCCCTTACGCGGCGCGGGTCACCGGGGTGGTGCGTGTCGGGTCGGCAGCTGCCCTACCGGGTGGCCGGCTGCCTTACGGCGCGGCCGCGGCAGCGACCCGCAGGCCCGCGAAGAGGTCGCTCTCGGGCAGGTCGGTGTCGACCAGCGAGCGGGCGAGCTCGTAGTCCTCGGTCGGCCAGACCGCCTTCTGGACGTCGAGCGGCACCCGGAACCACGGGCCCTCGGGGTCGATCTGGGTGGCGTGCGCGATCAGCGCGCGGTCCCGCGTCTCGAACCAGTCGGCGCACTCGACCTGGGTGGTGATCTCGCGCTCCTTGCGCCCGCTCTTGTCCCAGCTCTCGATCCACTCGCCGTAGGGCGACTCGACGCCGTGCTCGACCAGGTAGAGGTGCATCGCCCGGATCCGGCTCATCGGGAAGCCGTGGTTGTAGTAGAGCTTGGACGGCTGCCAGGGCTCGCCCGTCCCCGGGTACGCATCCGGGTCACCGGCTGCGTCGAAGGCGGCCACGCTGATCTTGTGGGTCATGATGTGGTCGGGGTGCGGGTAACCGCCGTTCTCGTCGTACGTCGTGATGACGTGCGGACGGAACTCGCGGATCAGCCGGACCAGCGGCTCGGCCGCGGCGGCGACGTCCTCCAGCGCGAAGCAGCCGTCCGGCAGCGGCGGCAGCGGGTCGCCCTCGGGCAGCCCGGAGTCGACGAAGCCCAGCCAGGCCTGCTTGATGCCGAGGATCTCGCGGGCGGCGTCCATCTCCTTGCGCCGCACCTCGAGGATGTTGTCCTCGATCTCCGGCTTCCCCTGCAGCTTGGGGTTGAGGACCGACCCCCGCTCGCCGCCCGTACAGGTGGCAACCAGTACGTCGACCCCCTGGGCGATGTACATGGCCATGCTGGCGGCACCCTTGCTGGACTCGTCGTCCGGGTGGGCATGCACCGCCATAAGTCTCAGCTGCTCAGTCAACGCCTGGTTCCTTCCGGGAAATGTCCGGTAGCTCGGGCGGCTCCCCCGCCGCCAACGGCGCGGACCTGCCCCTCCTATAGTGACTGACCGAAGGGCTCGTCCATTCCCCCCGACGGCCGACTGCCCCTCGGCGAAAGGACTGAGCCTACTCATGGACTCCAGCACTACGACCTCCCCCGCCACGCCTCAGCCCACCTCTCAGCCCGCGGCTCAGCCCCCGGCGGACCGGTACGGGCGGCGCGGCGACGGCGAGGCGGACCGCCGCCTCAAGGTGGCGGCCGTGGTCTGCAGCGTGCTCTTCCTCGGCCTGATCGCCTGGCTCGGCGGTTCGTACCTGCTGCGCGAGACGAAGATGAACGGCGCCGTGACGGCCTTCGAGGTGGTCTCGGACAGCGCGGTGCAGCTCCAGCTCCAGGTCAGCAAGACGGACGGAACGGCGGGCGTCTGCACCGTCCGTTCGCAGGCCCCCGACGGCTCGGTCGTCGGCCTGACGGACTTCCCCGTCCCGGCGGCGGGCAGCAGCTACGACCAGGTGCTCACGCTGCGGACGACCGCCCGGGGCACCACGGCCGAGCTGCTGGGCTGCACTCCTTCGAAGTAGGCCCCGGCCCTCCAGACCGCCTCCGGTCCGCCTCCGGCAGCCGAAGCAGCGGTAGGGCACTCCCACTCGGGGCAGGAAGTTGTTAGGCTCGTGGTTTCGCCCCTTCCGAGCCGACCGGCCCGGGAGCGGGCGTTGCTTTGTAGTACGACGGAAATCGCCACCTGCTGACGAGTCCCACCCTCAGCACTGCCAGCACCGACGAGGAGCACCCCCGTGACCCAGACCAGCGAGAACGTGACCTGGCTCACTCAGGCCGGATACGACCAGCTGAAGGCTGAGCTCGAGCAGCTCACCGGCCCCTGGCGGGTCGAGATCGCCCAGAAGATCGAGGCCGCGCGCGAGGAGGGTGACCTCAAGGAGAACGCGGGCTACCACGCGGCCAAGGAGGAGCAGGGCAAGGGCGAGCTGCGGGTCCGCCAGCTGACCCAGCTGCTGGAGCGCGCCAAGGTCGGCGAGGCCCCCACCGACTCCGGTGTGGTGGCCCCCGGCATGGTCGTCACGGTCGCCTTCGACGGCGACCCGGACGACACCATGGTCTTCCTGCTCGGCTCCCGCGAGGTGGCCGGCGACGACCTGGAGATCTACTCGCCGCAGTCGCCGCTCGGCCGCGCCATCGACGGCAAGAAGATCGGCGAGGACGCCACGTACGAGCTGCCGAACGGTCGCAAGGCCGCCGTGAAGATCATGGAGGTCAAGCCGCACAGCGGCTGACCCGACCGACGCGAGAGGCGGCCGTGGCATCCGTGCCACGGCCGCCTCTCGCGTTCCGTCAACCTGCGGCGTCGCCGTCAGCCCACCGCGGAGCGGTACTTCCGGACGGACAGCCAGGAGAACAACGCCGTGATCACCAGCGACCAGAGCACCGACACCAGCACCGCGTGCTGCATCGGCCAGGCGGAGTCCACCGGGCCGACCTGGTTGCCGAAGAGGTCACGGCAGGCCTGCACCGTCGCGCTGAACGGGTTCCAGTAGGCGACCTGCTGGAGCCAGCTCGGCATGCTGCTGACCGGCACGAAGGCGTTCGAGATGAAGGTCAGCGGGAAGAGCCAGATCAGACCGGCCGAGGTGGCCGCCTCGGGGCTGCGCACCGAGAGGCCGATCAGCGCGCCGATCCAGGAGAAGGCGTAACCCAGCAGGAGCAGCAGCGCGAACGCGCCGAGCGCCTTCAGGAAGCCCTCGTGGATGCGCCACCCGACCAGCACCGCGACGGCCATCAGCACCAGCACGGTGAACGCGGTCTGCACCAGGTCGGCGATCGTCCGGCCGACCAGCACCGCCGAGCGGGTCATCGGCAGTGAGCGGAAGCGGTCGACCAGGCCCTTGGTCATGTCCTCCGCGATGCCTGCGGAGGCCCCGGCGACCGCGAAGGTCACCGTCTGGGCGAAGATGCCCGCCATCAGGAACTGCGTGTACGCCGTGGAGCTGGCCTGCGTCCCGGGGATCTGGATCGCGCCGCCCATGACGTAGCTGAACAGCAGCACGAACATCACCGGCTGCATGAGCCCGAAGACCACGATCTCGGGGATGCGGGTCATCCGGCGCAGGTTCCGCTTGGCCACGACCCAGGAGTCGTGCACCATCGCGGCGAGGCCGTGGCGCTGGCGCGGCATCGCGCCGCCGATCGCGTGCTCGGTGGCCGTGGTCATCTCAGGCCTCCTTTCCGTGGCTCTTGCGACCCTTGGCCGCCGCGCCCTTGTCACTGCCCTTGCCGCTGCCCTCGTCGCCGTTCTCCTCGGCGATCGTGGCGTGGCCGGTCAGCGAGAGGAAGACGTCGTCCAGGGTCGGGCGGCGCAGACCGATGTCGTCGATCTCTATCGAGCGCGAGTCCAGCTCGCGGATGACGTCGGCGAGCACCTTGGCACCGCCGCTGACCGGCACGGTGATCTTCCGGGTGTTCTTCTCGACCGCCGGGTCGCCCTTGGCGTACGGGGCCAGCGCGGCGAGCGCCTCGCTGACGTCGTCGCGCCGGTGCACGACGACCTCGACCCGCTCGCCGCCGATCTGCGCCTTGAGCTCGTCGGCGGTGCCGCGGGCGATCACCTTGCCGTGGTCGACCACCGCGATGTCGTGGGCGAGGCGGTCGGCCTCCTCCAGGTACTGGGTGGTGAGCAGCAGGGTGGTGCCCTGGTCGACCAGGGTCTCGATGACCTCCCAGAGCGCGAGCCGGTTGCGGGGGTCGAGCCCGGTGGTCGGCTCGTCCAGGAACATCACCGGCGGGCGGACGACGAGCGCGGCGGCGAGGTCGAGCCGACGGCGCATGCCGCCGGAGTACGTCTTCGCGGTGCGGTCCATCGCCTCGCTCAGGTTGAACCACTCCAGCAGCTCCAGCGCGCGGGCCTTCGCGTCGCGGCTGGACATCTGGTAGAGCTCGCCGACCATCTGGAGGTTCTCACGGCCCGTCAGGTACTCGTCGACGGCGGCATACTGACCGGAGAGGCCGATCAGGCTGCGCACCTGGTTCGGGTGCTTGAGCACGTCGACCCCGGCTACGACGGCGCGGCCGGAGTCGGGGCGGAGCAGGGTGGTGAGGACGCGGACGGTGGTGGTCTTGCCGGCGCCGTTCGGGCCGAGCAGCCCGAGCACCGTGCCCTCGGGGACGTCGAGGCTGACGCCGTCGAGGGCACGTACGTCACCAAAGGTCTTGACCAGGTTCTCGGCTTGGATGGCTGGCGCCATGGGCCTGCCTCATCTCCTCTGGAAGGCGGGTGGTATGTCCCACTTTGACCCGATAGGGGTACCCCGGCGACCCGGCTTCCATGCACGTCGGGGGTGGGTCCTGTCGCGATACATCGCGAGAATGTCAGCTCGCGATATATCGCGTCAAGGTGATCGCAGTACCGAATGCGACACCCTGTCAGACCCCACTGACATCCGCCCACCCATTTACGCCCCACCCACCTACTGTTCACGTCGGCCCACCTACTGCGAGACGACGTACCCCGCGTCCCGCAACTCCCCCACCACCAGCGCACAGTGCTCCGGCCCCTTGGTCTCCAGGTGCAGGTCGACCTCGACCTCCGTCAGGCCGAGCCGGGGGTCGACCCGGACGTGGGCGATGTCCAGCACGTTGGCGTCCACCTGGGTCAGGACGGCCAGCAGGTCGGCCAGCGCACCCGGCTTGTCCGCCAGCCGCACCCGGAGCGAGAGGTAGCGGCCCGCCGCCGCCAGGCCGTGCCGCAGCACCCGCTGCATCAGCTGCGGGTCGATGTTGCCGCCGGAGAGCACCGCGACGACCGGGCCCTCGAACTGCCCGGGGTGCTCCAGCAGCGCCGCGACCGGGCTCACCCCGGCCGGTTCGACGACCAGCTTGAGCCGCTCCAGGCTCAGCAGCAGGGCCCGCGAGAGCGAGTCCTCCGAGACCGTCAGCACGCCGTCGGCGAGGGTGTTGACCACCTCGAACGGGATGTCCCCCGGGCGGCCGACCATGATGCCGTCCGCCATCGTCGCGAAGTGCTCCAGCGAGACCGGCCGGCCGGCGGCGAGCGAGGGCGGGTAGGCCGCAGCCGACGCCGCCTGCACCCCGACCACCCGCACGTCCGGCCGGAGCGGCTTCACCGCCGAGGCGATCCCGGCGAGCAGCCCGCCGCCCCCGACGCCGACCAGGATCGTCCGGACCTCCGGGCACTGCTCCAGGATCTCCAGGCCTACGGTCGCCTGGCCGGTAATGATGTCCCAGTGGTCGAACGGGTGGATGAAGACCGCCCCCGTCGCCTCCGAGTACCGCTGCGCGGCCCGCAGCGCCTCGTCCACCGTCGCGCCGTGCAGCCGCACCTCGGCGCCGTACTCCCGGGTCGCCGCGACCTTCGGCAGCGGCGCCGCGACCGGCATGAACACGGTCGAACGCACCCCCAGCAGCGCGGCGGCCAGCGCCACCCCCTGCGCGTGGTTGCCCGCACTCGCGGCGACCACCCCGCCGGCCCGCTGCACCGGCGACAGCCCGGCGATCCGCACGTACGCGCCGCGCAGCTTGAACGAGCCGGTGCGCTGGAGGTTCTCGCACTTCAGGTGCACCGGGGAGCCGATCAGCGCCGAGAGGTGCCGGCTGCTCTCCATCGGGGTGACCCGGGCGACCCCGGCGAGCATCTTGTGGGCGCCGCGTACGTCGTCCATGGTGATCGGCCAGCTCTGCATACGGCCACCCTACGGCCGCCACGACCGGCGCAGCCGGGGGCGCGGTTCGCCGCGCCCCCGGGTCGCTACCGGCCCAGCGCGCTAGCCCAGCGCGCGCTGCAGGTCGGCCAGCAGGTCGTCGATCGACTCGATGCCGACCGAGACGCGCACCAGGTCGGCGGGCACCTCCAGGGCGGAGCCGACCACCGAGGCGTGCGTCATCCGGCCCGGGTGCTCGATCAGCGACTCGACGCCGCCGAGGGACTCGCCCAGGGTGAAGAGCTGCGCCCGGTTGCAGACCTCGACCGCCGCCTCCTCGCCGCCGTTGACGCGGAAGGAGACCATGCCGCCGAACGCCTTCATCTGCTTGGCGGCGATGTCGTGGCCCGGGTGCTCGGCCAGGCCCGGGTAGAGCACCTGGCTGACCTTCGGGTGGCCCGTCAGCAGCTCGACGATCTTCTCGGCGTTCGAGCTGTGGCGGTCCATCCGGACACCCAGCGTCTTGATGCCGCGCATCACCAGCCAGGCGTCGAACGGGCCGGAGACGGCGCCCATCGCGTTCTGGTGGTACGCGATCTCCTCGCCCAGCCCGGCGTCGGCCGCGACCAGCGCACCGCCGACGACGTCGGAGTGACCGCCCATGTACTTGGTGGTCGAGTGCACCACGACGTCCGCGCCGAGCGAGAGCGGCTGCTGGAGGTACGGGCTGGCGAAGGTGTTGTCCACCACCAGCAGGGCGCTCGCGCCGTGCGCGATCTCGGCCAGGCCGGCGATGTCGGCGATGCCGAGCAGCGGGTTGGAGGGGGTCTCCACCCACACCGCGCGGGTCTCGGGCTTGAGGGCGGCCCGGACGCTCGCCAGGTCCTGCATGTTGGCGACGTCGAAGGTGATGCCCCAGCGGGTCAGCACCTTCGCGAACAGGCGGAAGGTGCCGCCGTACGCGTCGTTGGGGATGACGATGTGGTCACCCGGCTTCAGGATGGTGCGAAGCAGGGTGTCCTCGGCGGCCAGGCCGGAGGCGAAGGCGAGGCCGCGGCTGCCGCCCTCCAGTGCCGCGAGGCACTCCTCCAGCGCGGTACGGGTCGGGTTGGCGGAACGGCTGTACTCGTAGCCGTTGCGGAGGCCGCCGACGCCGTCCTGCTTGTAGGTGGACACCTGGTAGATCGGCGTGACGACGGCCCCGGTCTGGGGGTCTGCTTCCTGACCCGCGTGGATGGCGAGAGTCTCGAAGCCCTGGGGAAGCTGGTGCTCGGTCATGCCCCGAGCCTAGTGCGATTTCGCCCTCCCGGCGGGTACAGCGGGCAGCAGCCCGACCGTCCGTCAGGTCCGGCGCGGAATCCCACGCCCGCTCCGGGCGTTGCACCGTTCGCGTCCCCCGAGCCCTACAGGAGCCGACCGTGCTGTTCCGCCACCCGAAGACCGAGCTCGTCACCGCAGACCAGGCCCTGCCCGGCCGGGCCTCGGCGCCGTTCACCCTCACCGAGCCGCACACCGTCCTCGGCCACCCCCTCACCGCGCCCTACCCGGCCGGCCTGGAGGTCGCGGACTTCGGCCTGGGCTGCTTCTGGGGCGCCGAGCGCACGTTCTGGCAGCTGCCCGGCGTCTGGACCACCCTGGTCGGCTACCAGGGCGGCCACACCCCCAACCCCACGTACGAAGAGGTGTGCAGCGGCCGCACCGGCCACACCGAGGCCGTCCGAGTCGTCTACGACCCCGCCATCCTCCCGTACGAGACCCTCCTGAAGACCTTCTGGGAGGCCCACAACCCCACCCAGGGCAACCGCCAGGGCAACGACGTCGGCACCCAGTACCGCTCCGCCGCCTACACCCACTCCCCCGCCCAGCTGGCCACCGCCGAAGCCTCCCGCGACGCCTTCCAGCCCGCCCTCTCCGCCCTCGGCCACGGCCCCATCACCACCGAGATCGCCCCCGCCGGCCCGTTCTACCCCGCCGAGCCCTACCACCAGCAGTACCTTTCGCGCAACATTAACGGCTACTGCGGCCTCGGCGGCACGGGCGTCAAGCTGGGTGACCCTTCCGAATGGGGCAACTCCTGCCCGATCGGCGTCGCCAAGACAGACGACTGAGCAGCGATTCGCATGATCAACCGGCGACCGCGCGGATCTGGCCGGGGTCGAGGTGCAGCTCGTAGGCGGTGTAGCACTCGCTGATCACCGTGCCCACCTCGGCCCCGCACGGGCAGGTCCGGTTCTTGCCTTCCTGCCCGTGGCAGCCGCAGCACCCGACATGCTTGGCGTCGGGGCTCCGTTGAAGATGGGGCGCATCATCGGGGTGGAGGACCACCGTGTTACGCGGCCCTGCGGACACCAGGAACCCGTCACCGTAAGGATCACCGATACAGGGCCCGCCGGGGAAGGCCGCTCGGCACTCATCGGTCGGCACGAACGGGGCACCCCACGGCTCGGATTCGAGGGCGAAGAACCCGAGGGCCAGGGTCGAGGGCGCTCGGCGGTACCCGTCAGCCTGGACCCGGCCGTCGAACTCCGGACGGCCGGGCACTTCGGCCAGCTCGGTCAGCACTCCGGTGATCGGGGTGCCACAGGCAGCGCATACGAAAACAGTCACCCCGAACTCCTAGCACCCACCCAGCGTTCCGGCGACGGCTTTTCCCTGCGCTGGTCCGGGGACGGTCACATGGCACAACAGGCTCGGCGGCACGGGCGCTACTTGCCCGATCGGCGTCGCCAAGACCGACGACGGCGCATAAGCCCCACCCACGTCCACCAATGAGCGCTCTCTGTAGCCGACCTGCCCGATGAACGGGTCGGCTCCGGCGCACCACGCCGATGGACGATCACAGCGCGCACACCAACCAGGATCCTGCGACGGTGACGATCGGGATACGCATAGTGGCTGGGCGAGGTGGAGGCGTCGCAGATGGCTCAGAATGCCGAAGGACTTCTCTCCAACCTCGCCGTCCCGCTACTAGCAGCGGCCGTCACGGCAGTTGTGGGGGCTTTCGGAGCATCGTTCCAGGACTGGCATCGACGACGGCGGGACGATGTCCGTCGCCGACACGCACTGGACGACGCTCAGGCATATGTCGCCTTCCTATCCATGTGGTTCTCGGCCTATCAGGAAATTCAGCCCCACGCCCAGTTCGATGAACCGCGCCGACTAGCTGCCGACTCTCTCGACGGCGTGTTCCACACCTTGCAGACCATGTTGTCCGAGCCTCGCCCCAGAATCGCGCGGCCGGGGCTCTGGCCACGCATCCGGGTAGCCGCCCTCCTGATACCGTTGAGATCCTGGGAAGCATCGCTCGCGCGTGTCGCCTTCTACTTCGTGATCATCATTGTTAGCGGAGTAGCGCCAAAGATCCTCGCCGACAGGACGCATGGGTGGGGCGACCGCGTCGGGTCAGCGGTCAGCTTCATTGCGTTCGCAGGTGCGGCCCTCTACGGGTTGTGGCGGCTGACCCGGTTCCTCGCCGCCCGTAAAGAGGCTTCGCGGAACTTGCGCGCCGGCGGTCCCGGCACTTGACCGACAGTCAGGCACGCTCGCACAACCGCTCACCTGGCACAGGACTCTCGAAGGTACGGGCGTCAAGCTGGGCGCCCCTTCGGAGTGGGGCAACGCCCGCCCGCTCAGCGTCGCCAAGACGGACAGCTGCCCCCCGGAGGGCTCAGGTCAACCCATTGCTGACTGCTGGCATTGGACCGCTTTGAGCCCTCTGCGGCGTCTGGCGAGGGCTCAAATTACTTGGTGGTCAGGAGAGCGGCGTGCCGTACTCCAGATACGCAGTCGCTGAGTCCGCACGAGCATCGAATGCCGCTCGCACTCGATGGGCGAGCCGGGGGATGAGGAGGGTGTCCACCTGGTCGAGCTCATGGAAGGCGTACTCGCCGATCTCGACACCGTCGAGAGTGATGGCCTCAAACTGCTCCGGGGCCAGCCTCCCGCCGTCGAAGACGAAGAGGAGCTTGTCCCCCTCAACCGGGTGAGGTGCCCAGTCGGCGACGAGAAGCCGGCCGATCGGCGGCGCGATGCCAAGTTCCTCCTCGACCTCGCGGGCGGCGCCTTGGCTCGGGGTCTCGCCGGGGTGCAGGTAGCCGCCGGGGATCTCCCAGCCCCGCTTATAAGTTGGCTTGACCAGAAGCACCCGGCCGCCTTCGTCGAAGAACAGCACGCCTGCGGCGGTACGAGGCTGCGCCACGGCCTCACTGACTGTGGAGTCGCTCATGCGGATGACT
The DNA here is from genome assembly GCF_052076145.1 of Kitasatospora sp. McL0602. Lineage (NCBI taxonomy): Bacteria > Bacillati > Actinomycetota > Actinomycetes > Kitasatosporales > Streptomycetaceae > Kitasatospora > Kitasatospora sp. McL0602. The sequence continues at coordinate 2,777,060 of NZ_CP197246.1, forward strand.
GTAGTCGCCCGGGACGGTCATCCCACGACGTGCAGGCGTTGGGCAATACCTGCGAGCAAGTGGTCTGGCCTTCCACGCTGCTGGCGTACCCACGTGGTCACCAGATCCCGTGGGATCGGGTGGTACCGCACCTGCTCGGGCGCCAGTTCCTCTGCGTCCAGCACAAGGGCGAGCGCCTCGCCCATACGGTTCTGCGCGTTGTATGCGCGGGCAAGTTCGAGGGTGTGGCGCACCCGCCGTTCGACGGGGAGCGCTGAGGGGTCTATGCGAGGACCGAGATCGACAGCGATCTGAACATCCCCGAGTTCCATGGCGGTTGAGACCCGGTGGATAGCCACGTTGGTGGGCCCGAACGCCGTCCACATGTGATTGGCATCGTGACCGAGGCGATGAGCGACCCGTTCGGCTTCCGCGAGGAAGCCGCGGACGGTCTCACGGTCATCAAGCCGCGCGGCAGCCATGGAGCCGACGAGGAACAGAGTTCCGTAGATCGAGAGGTAGGACGGTGAAGCTCTCGCAATCCCGCTCTCCAAGTAGGCGGTTGAGTCAGCAACAAGATCCCTGGCTGCCGCAGGACGCCCGTTGGCCAACAGACAGTGCGATACCGACCTGAAGAGCGAACCGATCACCACCAGATCGCCTGACTCCTGAGCGGCAGCCAAGCCTCGATCGGCAGCCATCCACGCCAGATCGGGTTCACCGATCTTCGTCAGCACCATCGCTGCGCCCTGGTAGGCCATGGCGAGCAACGCCTTGGCCTGGAGCTGCTCGTCACCGTCGTAGGCGCGAGCGGCTCGCTGGGCCTCGGTGAGGGTCTTGGGGATCAGACAGGTGGCGCGCGCGTACTTGCCGTCCTGATAGGCCGACCACGCGGACCCGACCTCTGCCCGGACGACGACGAGGTCCGGCGGCACGTCAGCCGATTCGGGCGCAAGCAGCGGGGACAGCTGCCGGTAGTCCATGAGCGCTTCGCGCAGTTTCGGCACCGTGCTGCCTTGGGTATCGGCTGTCCATTCCAAGAGTGAGGGCTCAGCCAGCAGGTCACCAAGGTGGATGTCGAGGGCGTCGGCCAGCGCCTTGATCACGGAGAGCCGGTCCAACTCGATGCGGCCGTTCTCCACCTTGCTCAGCCAGTCGGAGGTCCGCCCCACAAGGCCGGCGAGCACCTCTTGCGGCATGCCCCGTCGGCGGCGGTACCAGGCCACGCGCTCGCCGACGCTCAGAGTCTCTGTCATCCCACGCATGCCCCCACCTTGGCGCTGCCCGGATTCACGACCCCAGAAGATTTTTCCGGGGTCCCCTCTTCCCATCCTTCTAACGTTCTGACTTGCCATCAAGCACAGGTGGCGGGCGACTTCGTGTGTCGGCGCTGAGGGAGCGTGAGGATGATCGGCTTCGATTCGACGACGTCCCCCGTCGATACGACATCGGGAGCGCTCTTCTGCTGGCTGTCGCGCCATCGGAAGTCGGCGGGGGAGGCTCGAGAGCTGTTGCGGTCGTTCCTGTCCGGTCGCGATGGTAGTGAACGGTTGATTGGTGGTGGTGAGTTGGTGGTATCGGAGTTGGTGGCGAATGCGGTGGAGCATGCGGGTTCGCCGCGTGGGCGGTTGATCGCGGTGCGGTTCGAGTTTGTGGGTGGGTTGCTGCGGGTCGAGGTGCACGATGCGGCTACCGAGCAGCCGGTACTACGGCCGGTGGACGGTGACGCGGTGTCGGGGCGTGGACTGCGGCTGGTCGAGGCGGTTTCGTCGTCGTGGGGTTGCTGCCCGCGTGCCGGTGGGATCGGGAAGTTCGTGTGGGCCGTGGTGGGGCCTGTTGGGAGCGAGTCATGACGTGGGCCGGGCAGCCGTCCGAGGTGGCCGTGTCGCAGTGCCACTACTGCGAGGTGGGGCTGCGGACGGCGCAGGCACGGTTCGTCGTCGTCAACCGCAAGGCGGTTGCTGTTCACCGTCGTACGGGTGAGGTGTCGGCATGAGCAAGTGGGACGCGGTGGCACCGGGGGTGATCGCCGACTACCGGGCGGGGCTGACGTGGGCCGAGATCAGCAGGAAGCACGGCATCCCCCAGGGGTCGATCGCCGCACTGCTGGAGCGCCACGGCGCGGCACCCCCACCATCGTTGCCGGTGGCGGAGGAGGAAATCGTCCAGCTCTACGTCGGCGAACGGGTGCCGATCCGGGCTCTCGCGGAGCGCTTCAGGATCAGCATCAACACGATTCGCGCTGCCCTCCGCCGCGCCGGCGTCCAACCGCGTCCCCCCGGGCCGCCCCTGCGAAAGGACCGCCGGTGACGACCCGCCAGCACATCTGCCCCAACGCCATCGCGGCCGGGCGCATCACGGTCGAGGTCGAGGGCGTGCTCGACCCGGTGACCTTTGACCACCTCTCCGACGCGCTGACGGCGCTGTGGGAGGCGCTGCGGGTGCTACCGCTGCGCTCGGTGGAGGCGAACGCCTACGAGCTGCTGCTGACGCGGCCGGACCGGGTGGAGATCGTGGCCGGGTTCCTGGAGCCCGACGGCTCGTGCGAACTCCCCTTCGGGATGAACGGGCACAGGCACCGGGTGCGGATACGCCTCGCAGAGCCCGAAGCGGCCCGGTGCCCGGCGCTGCGCGGGACCTGCTGAAGACCTTCACCACCGCCCGCACCGCACTGTCTCGGTGCAGGCGTCCATTCGTCGCGCCCTGGGGGCGCCCCCGGGAAAGGCACGTCGATGAGAGCGGGAAAGAGCACGAGCGGCACGGTCGGCGTGACCGGGCCGGTGACGGTCGAGATCGAGGGGGTCACGGGCCCGGCGACTTTCCCGGACCTGGCGGCGGCGGTCGGGGCGTTGTGGCAGTCGCTGCGGGTACTGCCGCTCGGCTCGGAGCAGTTCGAGGCATACAAGGTGCTGCTCGGCGGACCGGACGCGGTCGAGAGGGTCTCCGAGTTCCTGGAGCGCTCCGGCCGGTTGGACCCGACGTTCACCATGTCGGGGCGCACCCACTCGGTACACGTACATCTCGCCGAACCCGGGTCCGCTTCCGGCCGATGACTTGCTCTGGCTGTTGTGCCCGATAGCGGGCCGGACTGCGTCACTCCCCTGGCGCGCGGCCGCCCCAACCGATCTGGTGACCGGCAGGGGCGGGGGACAACTGAAGACTTGCCGGACCACCCATTTCCTTGGCGGGTGAGGGTGGTCCGGTGGGTTCGAACCCGGTGCCGACCGCCCCAGGGCACCAATTAGGTATATCGCTGACCTGCATAGACAGCCCCGAGCATCCGTCACCGTCCACTGACGTGCGGCGTCGTTGCAGCACAGTCAGACACTCACCCCACCGGCGACCTGAGAGCAGCTGACAGCGGGCCTTTTGTGCGCCCCCGGCCGGCCAAGGGAAACCCTCATGTCAGGGCCGACCGCTAGGGTCGCTGGGCGCGGTCGGCATCCGAGGCATCCAGCTCTGTAGTGCAGTTGCATCCCTGGCTCTGTCCGGGGGCGGCCCGAGATCAAGCTCGGGACCCAACCGACGGCCAGGCTCTGTCGATGGCCAAGAGTGACGCCAGCCAGCGCCGACCGCGCAGATCCCTGCTTTACAAGGCTTGGCGAGCGGCACCTGCTCTGACCTCGGCCTTGCCGCTCGCGGGCCTTCGCCCGACTCTGTCCTGTTGATATCCCTGATTGCCCGTCACGTACCATCCGATCTGGCAGAGCTGCGGCACGGGCGCGCTCCTCAGTGCGAACCACCGGCTGCTCGGTCGCTGCGGTCTCCCGTCCTTTGTCAACCAGGGGAGGCCAGTTGATGACGGTCAGCAGCGACTGGCACGGTTGCTGGGCACATCACTGCGGCTGCAGCGACCGAGGTACTGCTCGGGTGGCATGTTGCGGGTCTTGCACCTCGTCGTCTCGCTCCAGGATCAGGCTGACTGAACCGTCTTCAAGCCCGTTGTCATCTTCGAGATACAGGTCCTGGTCGAGCGGTCCGAGGTGGCGGCATGAACGACATGTTCGAGGTTCTTGAAGCGCTGAGCAACTGCGATCCGAACCGTCGGGACGTTGCCGCCGACATCCTCGGGGACCGCCTGCGCGGCGCCGCGCTCGACGCGGACTCCGCTTCTCTGGTCGTCGGACGTCTGGTCAGCGTGGCCGTCAACGAACCGGTGACCAAGGTGCGCGAGTCCGCTCTGAACTCGATCAGCGAGGCGTTCGACCACTACCGCCTGCCGCTGAGGCTCGTCGAACCGCTGGCGGCAGCCACGCCGACGATGGAACGCCAACTCGTCGTTCATGCGCTCTACATCTTCGGGGTCACGCACGACCCGAAGGCCCGGCCGCTGATCGAACCCTTCCTCCGTCACCCCGACTCCGAGGTGCGCGAGGAGGCCCAGCTCGCAGTCGCCGAGATCACCGCCGTCGAGTCGAAGGGCCTCACCCACAACTCTTGACTATTGCTCCTGCAACCCCGAGAACGGCCCGTTGATCCCGGGGGCTCCTTCAAGCCGCGTTTCGGCTCGGGAGGAGTCGCTCTGTGCGTAGCCGAACGCTACGAGCCAGCCTGGGCGCTGATCCGGCCATTGTCACTTGACAACGGCATAGTGCTGTTCGCAGAACGAAACAATCCACTCCATGAGTAGCCCGGCAAGAACGAGAAGGCTCGGCGGACTGAGGCAGTGGTGGGGGCTTCTGGCTGGCGCTCTGTTGATAGCCGCATGGATCAACTCTGCTGCCGGCCCGGCAGTCGTGATCATTCTCTCTGCCGCCACGGCGGCCTGGTGCTTCTTTCAGGCCCCGGTGACTTGCGGCGCCCCGGTACGAGGCCACCCCGACGGCTGCCGCAACAACGCGGCAGGGCTTCTCCTGGGATGTCACATCCGACAGCACCGGTGGCAGAAGCTGAAGATGCTCATCCTCCGCCGTCAGCTCCGACAGTTCTGCTCGGGGCTGTTCTCGGACGGCAAGGCAACCGTCGTCACCCTGGCAGGAGTAGGAAGCTTCTTGTCCGGGGTCGTGGCCTTCATCCCTGGTATCGCGCGCTGACCCAGGAAACGCAGGCTCGGCGGCACGGACGCCACCTACCCGATCGGCGTCGCCCTCAGCACCTCGAGGCGGTCCCGTCAGGCCACGGTCCGCTACACCGAAATCCACAGCTGTGTGTCCGACTCCGTCCCGTCCTGCGACGGTCAGGCGATGGACCACGGTCGGTACGCTGGCGTTTTCGGGGCGCACCGGAGGTACCGCATGTCCCAGGATCGGGCGGCGCTGCCCGCTGACGTCGTCGCGACGCTGCACGCCCTGCTGCCGCCCGGTGCGCCGGGGCGGGAGGAACTGCTCGGGCAGCTGCCGTACACGACGCTCGGCCGCCGCTGCAGCTGTGGCTGCGCGACGGTCGACCTCGTGGTGGACCGCTCGGCGGCGGGTCCTGCCGTGGTGGCGCAGTTCCCGGCGGCGGACGCGTCGTACACCGCCGAGAACGGCTCGGTGGCGGGTGGCGTCATGCTCTTCCTGGAGGACGGGTACCTCTCTCTGCTGGAGATCTACACCTTCCTCGACACCCGCGCCACGAGCTGGCCTCCGCCGGAGCGGATCAACCTCTGACGGTGGGCCGTTCGTCCGTCAACAACCCTGTGTACAGCGGGTGTTCATGCGGGCAGGGCGGTGCGTGCGCGGTGAGTTCGGACCGGTACGATCGCGCCCACGTTCGATGAATCGCCGCGTCCTACGCGGCAGGGGGAGAACACCGTCATGCAGAAGTTCCGTCGTACCGGCCTGCTCGCCGCCGGGGTCGTGCTCGCGTCCGGCCTGCTGCCTTTCCAGGCCTTTGCCGCCGCGCCCGTCTCGCCGTTGCAGCTGACGCCGACGTGCGACTCGGGGGCGAACTCGCCCTCCTGGGTGGGGAACCCGGTGGCCGTGCAGGCCGGGCAGGACGCGGCGCCGTTCTGCCGCGTGAAGATCACCGGGGTGCCGGCGGAGGGCCTGAAGGGGATCAAGGCCGCCTTCACGCTGTCCGCGAAGACGATCGCCATGAGCGGCTACTCCGCGACCCAGCTGTCCCGGATGCTCCAGATCCAGACCAACCTGGACCTGCCGACCACCGGTGGCGTGCTGGCGGCCCGCCAGTGGATCGTCAACCCGGACGGCTCGCTCACGCTGGACATCCCGGCCTTCGACATCATGCCGGTCAGCGTCGGCGGGCAGACCGTCGCGTTCGGCCAGCTCAACTTCCTGACCACCGGCTCGTCGACGCTCAGGTCTGCGCTGCTGGAGGCGCAGCTGACGGTCGCTGACGGCCAGGGCGGCACGGTCGCCTCGACCGTCTCGCTCAACTACGTCGCCGACGGCCGTGACGTCCCGATCGGCACCGCCGGTACGTTCAAGCCGGTCACGCCCGTCCGCGCGCTCGACACCCGCTCCGGCATCGGTGCGACGAAGGCCCCGGTCGGCCAGGACAGCAGCATCGCGCTCCAGATCGCGGGCGCCAACGGCATCCCGGACAAGGGCGTCACCGCCGTCGTCCTGAACGTCACGGCCACCAACGCGACCAAGGGCGGGTACGTCACCGTCTACCCGCACGGCCAGGCCCGCCCGACCGCTTCCAACCTCAACTTCACCGCCGGTCAGACCATCCCGAACCTGGTCACCGTCCCGGTGATCGACGGCAAGGTCAACCTCTACAACTTCCTCGGCACCACCGACCTGGTCGCCGACATCAGCGGCTACTACACCTCCGACGGCTCCGGCTCGCGCTTCACCCCGAAGGGCCCGAACCGGCTGCTCGACACCCGCAACGGCACCGGCGCGGCCAAGGCCCCGGCCGGCCAGCAGGGCACTGTCACCCTCCAGGTCGCGGGCGCGGGCGGTGTCCCGGCGACGGGCGTCACGGCCGTCGTCCTCAACGTCACGGCCACCAACCCCAGCACCGGCGGGTACGTCACCGTCTACCCGCACGGCCAGGACCGCCCGACCGCCTCCAACCTCAACTTCACCAAGGGCCAGACCATCCCGAACCTGGTCACCGTCCCGGTCGTCGACGGCAAGGTCAACCTCTACAACTTCCTCGGCACCACCGACCTGGTCGCCGACGTCGCCGGGTACTACTCGGCCACCGGCTCGGTCTTCGTGCCGACCGGCCCGACCCGGGTGATGGACACCCGCGCCGGCTTCGGCAGCTCGACCCTCTGGGCCGGCCGCACGACCACCGTCGCGGTGAACAGCTGGAAGAACGGCGTGCCGCCGATCGGCGCCACCAGCGTCGCCCTCAACGTGACCGCCACCCAGGCCACCACCGGCGGCTACGTCACCGTCTTCGGCGGCAAGGACAGCAAGCCGACCGCCTCCAACCTCAACTTCACCAAGGGCCAGACCATCCCGAACGCCGCCGTCTCGGGGGCCGACGGCGGCGTCAACTTCTTCAACTTCGCCGGGAATGTCGACCTGGTCGCCGACCTCTCGGGGTACTTCACCGCCAACTGACCCGAGAAGAAACACGGCACGAAGCAGCAGCACGAAACAGCGGGCCCCGCCGGAGAACCGGCGGGGCCCGCTGCGTGCGTCGAGGGTCAGCCCTCGGCGCCGGTCATCAGGCTCTTGATCTGGTCGTAGCCGAGGCCGCTCTGGTTGAGCAGCTTGAGCTGCGCCTCGGTGACGCCGTTCTGCGCCAGCTCCTTGAGCTGGGCGTCGGTCAGCGGAGCAGCGGTGCCGGCGCCCGGCTTGGTGCCCGGCTTAGCGCCGGGGAGGCCGGGGAGGGAGGCCCCGCCGCCCAGTCCGCCCGCGATGTTCTTGGTGAACATGCCCATCAGGCCGGTGATGTCCGACATGCCGAACTCGGTGGCGCCGGTGGGCGCCTGGATCGGGGCGACGTCCTTGCCGAAGGCGAGCTTCACCGGCAGGTGGGCGTCCTTGGGCAGCTTGTCGTCGATCTGGGCGAGGTCGAAGGCGACCGAGGAGAGCGCGCCGTCCTTGAGGTAGAGGTCGATGCCGATCTTGCGGTCGGGGACGTCCGTCGGGGCCGCGCTGGGCAGGTCCTTGAGGCCGGGCACGTCCTTGGCGAGCGGCTTGACGGCGCCGAGCAGGCCGTCGGCCAGCGCGCGGGCGGGGGCGCTCGCCACGATGTGGTCGAGGCCGTCCTTGCTGCCCTTGTCCTCGAAGGTGACGTTGCGGGAGAACACGCTCTTGACCGCGTCGGCGATCGACTGGGCGGTCTTCGGGTCGATCGAGGGCACCGCCGAGGGCTTGGCACCGGCGGCGGCACCGGGGTTGGCCTTCGCCAGGTCGGTGAGCAGCTTCGGGTCGAGGGAGACCCACTTGCCGCCGAGCGCGTCCTTGACGATCTTGAGCTCGGCCGGGGCCTCGTCGGCGAAGGCGTGGATCTCGGCCGGGTCCTGGCCCGCCAGCGCGGCGATGCCGTCGACGTCGACCTTCAGGTACGGCTTCGCGTCGATGGTGCGGATGTCCGCGTAGGTCTTGCCGTCCTTGCCCGCGAGGACGTACTCCAGGTTGAAGCCCTTCACCGCGGCCAGCGGGTCGGAGCCGGTGGCGCCCTGGCTCTTCAGCGCGTCGAGCTCCTTGAGCGGCTTGTCGGAGCTGACCGACACCGCGAGGCTCAGCCCGGCGACGGCGGCGGCCGTCTTCTGGTCCAGCTTCTTGTCCGACTTGTCGCCGGCCGCCTTGTCGAAGGCGAGCAGTTGGTCGGCCGTCACGTCCAGCGACAGCTCGGCCTTGAAGGTCTTGCCCTCCTGGAGCTTGCCGAAGGCGTCGGACACCTTCTGGGCGGCCGTCAGCTCCTTGACCGTCCCGCAGGCGGTCAGGCCCACGGCGAGGACACCGGTGCAGACGGTGGCGGCAAGGGCGACACGGGCAGTACGACGTATGGACATGAGGGTTGTTGTCTCCTGAAGAGGGCGCTCGGCCTCGGCCGAACTTGCAGCACTGCCGGTGTGACGGACCCACACAGGCAAACACAGATCGCACACAAAAGCGCCTGGTTTTTCGGCCTCCCTCCGGCAGGGAGTCGGCCCCCAAATTAGCCCAGAGGGCCGACAACCCGTGCCAGTGGGTCAGAACCTACGAATCTCGTACAGAAACCATCCGCTCAGGCGGCGGTGTGCAGCCCCGCGACGAGCCAGGCGAAGGCCGGGCCGAGGCTGGGGGCAGCGGGCCAGCCGTTGATGACGCCGATCAGCTGCCAGTAGCGCTCGTAGCGCGGGTCATTGCCGTGCTCCAGCCGGTCCAGCAGCCAGGCGCGGAACTCGGGGTCGTCCGTGCGCTGGAAGAACTCGGCGAAAGCACCCGCGAGTTGGCCGACCACCGGCACCGCAGCGGCACTACCGGGCAGTACACCGGCGGCCAGCGCCGCCTCCGCCCGCTCCCGGACCAGCTCAGCCATCTCCTGGCTGGCCCCGGGGTCGAGCTGTACACCCTCGGCGTACTCCCGCGCCTGGTAGGCAGCGGCCCGGCGGATGCCGGCCCGGAAGTCCCCGTCCTGCACGAGCTCGGCCAGCTCGACCCAGGCGTCGGCCTGCTCGGGGGTCGGGTCCTCGGGCAGCTCTGGCATGGCGGCCCGCATCTTGGCGACGAAGTCGGGCCCCACGTCGAGCCCTTCGAAGGCTTCGTCGATGAAGTCGTTGATCAGACTGCGGCGCTCCTGGTCGGAGAGCCTGGCGAGCTTGTGCATGAGTTCCAGCTCCTCGGGTGTCGACCCGCGTCTGGCCACCGCTCGCAAGACGGCCCGGCGCAGCCTCAGCGTGCGGATCTGCACGTCGAGCGCCTCGGCGTGCACCGCGGCGACCTCGGCAACGGTGATCTCGCGTTCCAGCACCCGCTGGATGGTGGCGAGATCCACGCCGAGGTCGCGCAGCGTACGGACGAGGTCGAGGCGGGCCAGGGCGTCGCGGTCGTAGAGCCGGTAGCCGGCGGGTGTGCGGTCGGTCGGCGGCACCACCCCGGCATCGGACCAGAACCGGATCGTCTTGACCGAGAGGCCGGTCAGCCGGGCCAGTTCGCCGATGGTGCGGAGGGTGTCGTCGTCCATGTCCGCCACCTTGCAGCCTCCCGTCGCTGGAGACTCAAGCCTAGGCATCCCACCCGACCGGCAGGGCCTCGGACCGACCGGCCCTACGCCGCGCTGCCGGCCTTCCACTCCGCCCAGGTCATGTTCCAGCCGTTCAGGCCGTTCGACGGGGAGACCGTCCTGTCGCCGGAGTTGACCACCTCGACGACGTCGCCGGTCATCGAACTGGCGTAGAACTTGGCCGCGTTGGTGCCCGGGTCACCGGCGCCCTTGACGTCTCGCAGGGCTATGCAGCCGTGGCTGGTGTTGGCGCTGCCGAAGGCGGAGGCGGGCGACCAGTAGTTGCCGTGGATGAAGGTGCCGGAGGTGGTCAGGCGCTGAGCGTGCGGCACGTCGGGGATGTTGTACTCGTCGCCGAGGCCGACGGTCTGCGAGTCCATCTTGGTCTGGGTGTACTGCTCCGCGATGACCAGCTTGCCCGCCCAGGTCTTGTGGTCGGGGGCGCCGCCGATCACCGGGTACGTCGCGGTGACCTGGCCGTCGGTGGTGACGGTGAGGGTGTCGGTGGCGAGGTCGGCAACGCTGGTCTGACTGCGGCCGATGGTGAAGTTCACGTCCTTGGACTGGGTGCCGTAGACGCCCGTCGCCCCCTCGACGTCCTTCAGCCGGAGCTTGAGGGTGACCTTGGTGCCCTTCGCCCAGTACTTCTCGGGCCGGAAGTCGAGCCGGGTGCTGGAGAACCAGTGGCCGACGATCTCGACGCCGGGCGCGGCCACGACGGTGATCGCCTGCTCGACGGCCTTCTTGTCGGTGACGGGCTTGTTGAAGTTGATCGAGACCGGCATCCCGACGCCGACGGTCGAGCCGTCCTCCGGGGTGAAGTACCCGACGAAGGTGTTGGCGGGCGAGGCGGTGGCGAAGCTGGTGTTGGCGTCCGCCTCCAGCTTGGAGCCGTCGGTGGCGACGGCGGAGACGGTGTACTTGGTGCCGCTGGTGAGGGTGTCGGTGGAGGCCCAGCTCGTGCCGTCGGGCGCGAGCTGCCCGGCTATCGCCTTGCCGGTCGAGTCGGCGACCTTGACGGTGCCGAGCTTGCCGTCGGCGACGGTGACCTTGACCGGCTCGGTGAACGAGGCGTCCGTCACGCCGTCCGCCGGGGAGACGGTGATCCTGGCGGTGGACGTCTTCGGGGTGCCCCCGCCCCCACCGCCGCCACTGCCGCCCTTGTCGGTGGAGGAGGAGCCGCTGCAGGCCGCCACGAGCAGCACGGGCGCCCCCAGCAGCCCGGTGAGCACGCCACGGCGGCTCCAGTTGCCACCGGTCGGGCGGTGCTGGTTCTCGGATGCCGTCACTTCGTGTCTCCCTGCTCTCCACCTGCGGTACTACGTACTACGGACAAACAACGCAGTCCAGGACGAAGCGGTTCCATCATCAACCGGTTGAGATCGTACGAGAGTACTGGAGACAGTGCCATAAATGGACAAACCGCCCACCCCGAGAGGTCTCGGAGCGGGCGGCTGCGGCAGAGCGTGGAGGCTGGAGGGCCTTACTCGACGGTGTACTCGTCCCAGCCCTCTTCGGAGGCCTCGAACTCGGTCTGGGCGGACTCCCAGGTGGCCGAGGCGAGCTCGATGCCGGGGACGTCGGCGAGCATCGCGACCGGGTCGATGAAGTGGGCGAGCGAGCCGGACGGGTCCACCTCGATGGCATCGACGGACTGGGCGCGCTCCTCGTCGTCCAGGTACTCGTCCTCCTGGACCTGGGCGAGGGCGGCGGCCTTGAGGGCCTGCTCGTCGGTGATCTCGGCGATGAGCTCGATGGTGAGGCGTACGTAGCGGGGAACGTCCTGCTCGGGCAGGTCAGTGCTGGTCATGTGTGCGAGCGTAGGCGAGCAGGGGTGCCATTGCCGAACCGCGCAGGCCGCAGGGGCGGGACGGAGCGGTGCGGGCTGCCTCCGGCCACCTCCCGAAGGAGGCACCCGAAGGCAGCCCTACCGTCTCCGCAGGGCTCCCCCACCCGGGAGCCACGGAGACGCGCCTGACGGCGCGCTGGTGCCGCAGGAGCCGCCGCACCCTGCACGCCGGCCGGAGCCGGCCGCAGGGGCGGGACGACGGCAGCCCCTACGAGGGGCCCCTCCCGCCCCTGACGGGCCGGGAGGGCGGGCACCGGCGGCCGGGTCAGGGCCGGCCGGGTGCCCGCGGCGACCGTGAGGGAAGGGAGCCGCTCCCGCCCTGCACCGTCACCATGCTCGGCGTCTTGCCGTGCTCACAACGATGCCCGACCGTTGTTAACCGGATGATGCGTGGACATGACGCCGGTGTACCACTTCGTGCCGGTACGAGTCGCTTCCCGTAACAGAACTGACGCGAGCTCAGGCGGACGGCCTCAGGGGCCGGGCCTCAGTGGCGGGCGAGGAAGGCCAGCAGGTCCTGGCGGGTGACGATGCCCTGGGGCTTGCCCTCGACCAGGACGACGGCCGCGTCGGCCTTCTCCAGCACGGTCATCAGGCTGGTCACCGTCTCGCCCGAGCCGACAACCGGCAGCGGCTTGGACATGACCGCCTCCAGCTTGTCGGTCAGCGCGATGGACTTGGCGAAGAGGCCCTCCAGGATCTCGCGCTCGACCACCGAGCCGATCACCTCGCCCGCCATGATGTCCGGGTGCCCGGCGCCGGGGGAGACGATCGGCATCTGCGAGACGCCGAAGTCGCGGAGCACCTGGACGGCCTCGGCGACGGTCTCGCTGGGGTGCATGTGGACGAACTGCGGGATGCCCTCGTGCTCGATGGCGTCCTTGCGGGCCAGCACCTCGCCGATGTGCGCCTCGTCGGTGCTGGACGGCAGGAAGCCGTAGTCGGCCATCCAGTCGTCGTTGAAGATCTTCGAGAGGTAGCCGCGGCCGCCGTCCGGCAGCAGCACCACGACGACGTCGTCCGGGCCGAGCCGCTTGGCGACCTCCAGCGCGGCGACGACGGCCATCCCGCAGGAGCCGCCGACCAGCAGGCCCTCCTCCTTGGCGAGGCGGCGGGTCATCTGGAAGGAGTCCTTGTCGGAGACCGCGACGATCTCGTCGGCCACCTCGCGGTCGTAGGCGGTCGGCCAGAAGTCCTCACCGACACCCTCGACCAGGTACGGACGCCCGGTGCCGCCCGAGTAGACCGAGCCTTCCGGGTCGGCGCCGACGACCTGCACCTTGCCGCCCGAGGCGTCCTTCAGGTACCGGCCGGTGCCGGAGATGGTGCCGCCGGTGCCGACGCCCGCGACGAAGTGGGTGATCTTCCCGTCCGTCTGCTCCCACAGCTCCGGGCCGGTGGAGTGGTAGTGCGAGGCCGGGTTGTCCGGGTTGGAGTACTGGTCCGGCTTCCAGGCGTTCGGGGTCTCCCGGACGAGGCGGTCCGAGACGTTGTAGTACGACTCCGGGTGCTCCGGCGCGACGGCGGTCGGGCAGACCACGACCTCGGCGCCGTACGCGCGCAGCGTGTTGATCTTGTCGGTCGACACCTTGTCCGGACAGACGAAGATGCACTTGTAGCCCTTCTGCTGGGCCACGATCGCCAGACCGACACCGGTGTTGCCGGAGGTCGGCTCGACGATGGTGCCGCCGGGCTTCAGGGCGCCGGAGGCCTCGGCCGCCTCGATCATGCGCATCGCGATGCGGTCCTTCACCGACCCGCCGGGGTTGAAGTACTCGACCTTCGCCAGGACGGTCGCACTGATGCCTTCGGTGACCTTGTTCAGCTTCACCAAAGGCGTGTTGCCGACCAGCTCGATGATCGAATTGCTGTACCGCACGGGGATCCTCCCGGTCTGTGGCGTTGCAAATGCACTTAAGGGTGTCCAAAGCCTATTCCCTGGGGACACTTCGGCCCCACGGATGGCGGATGTGCACCGGTAACGCGTCACGTCCGGGGGTACCTAGCTGAGAAGAGGCCCTCACGAGGGGCGATGACAGAGGGGGTCCAGGTGACTGGAGCACAGGAGTCGCGGGCCCGGGTGGCCCGGCGGATCGCCACGGCGGCCGCGTACGGGGGCGGCGGGATCGGCCTGCTGGGGGTCGGCCTGGTGGGGGTGCTGCTCACCGAGAGCAAGCTGGCCGTCCGGGCGGTGGGGCTGCTGGACGGAGACCCGCCGAAGGCCGACGGCGTCTACGGGGAGGCCTTCGCCGACCCGGCCGCCGGGGCGGGCACGACGCCGCTGGTGCTCGCCTTCCTGGGCGACTCCACGGCGGCCGGGCTGGGCGTGACGCGCGGGCAGGAGACGCCGGGGGCGCTGCTGGCGGCCGGGCTGGCCGCCGTCGCCGAGCAGCGGGTGCGGCTGGTCAACGTGGCGAAGTCGGGGGCGCGCTCCTGCGACCTCGCACAGCAGACCGCGCTGGCGCTGCCGCACCGCCCGGCGCTGGCCGTGATCATGATCGGCGCCAACGACGTCACCCGGCACGCCCCGGCCGCGCAGTCCGTGCGCCAGCTCGGCGAGGCCGTCCGGGAGCTGCGGCTGGCGGGGTGCGAGGTGGTCGTCGGCACCTGCCCGGATCTGGGCACGATCAAGCCCGTCCGGCCGCCGCTGCGCTGGGTGGCCCGCCGGCTGAGCCGCCAGCTGGCGGCCGCGCAGACCATCGCAGTGGTGGGGAACGGCGGCCGTACGGTCTCGCTGGGCTCGCTGCTCGGGCCGGAGTTCGCGGCCCGGCCGGAGATGTTCGCGGCCGACCGCTACCACCCCTCCACCCAGGGGTACGCGACAGCGGCGATGGCCATGCTGCCCTCGCTCTGCGCGGCGCTGGACCTCTGGCCGCAGGACGCCCGCCCGGAGGACGAGGAGCGGCCCGCCGACGTGGTGCTCCCGGTCGCGGTGGCGGCGGCGGCCGCCGCCGGGCAGTCGGGCACCGAGGTCGCGGCGGTCGGCCAGGAGTCCGGCGTGTGGCGTTGGGCGCAGCTGCGGCACCGGCTGCGGCTCGGCCTGCCGGGGCAGCCGGAGGCCGCGTCGGCGAACTCACACCCGGGGCCGGGTGACTCCTGACCTTACTTAGCGGTAACTTTCCTCCCGAGCGTCCTACTTGGCCGAGGCATACTGCTAAGTGAATGCTCACTAGCCATACCGGCCGTCCGGTCACTCAGCGAGGAGCCCGAAATGCCCGAAGCCGTCATCGTCAGCGCCGCCCGTTCGCCGATCGGCCGGGCCTTCAAGGGCTCGCTGAAGGACGTCCGCCCGGACGACCTCACGGCCCAGATGATCGCCACCGCGCTCGCCAAGGTGCCACAGCTCGACCCGCGCGACATCGACGACCTGATGCTCGGCTGCGGCCTGCCCGGCGGCGAGCAGGGCCACAACCTGGCCCGGATCATCGCGGTGCAGATGGGCATGGACTACCTGCCCGGCGCGACCATCACCCGCTACTGCTCCTCCTCGCTGCAGACCACCCGGATGGCGCTGCACGCGATCAAGGCCGGCGAGGGCGACGTCTTCATCTCGGCCGGTGTCGAGACGGTCTCGCGTTCGATCAACGGCACCTCGGACGGCATGCCGAACACCCAGAACCCGCTGTTCGCGGACGCGGTCGCCCGCACCGCCGACCGCGCGGCCAAGGGCGGCGGCGAGTGGCACGACCCGCGCGAGGACGGGCTCGCCCCGGACGCGTACATCGCGATGGGCCAGACCGCGGAGAACCTGGCGGCGCTCAAGGGCATCTCGCGCGCCGAGCAGGACGAGTTCGGCGTGCGCTCGCAGAACCTCGCCGAGGCGGCCGTGAAGTCCGGCTTCTGGGCCCGCGAGATCACCCCGGTCACCACCCCCGACGGCACCGTGGTCTCGGCCGACGACGGCCCGCGCGCCGGGGTGACGCTGGAGGCCGTCTCGGGCCTCAAGCCGGTGTTCCGCCCGGACGGCACCGTTACCGCGGGTAACTGCTGCCCGCTCAACGACGGCGCCGCCGCGCTGGTCATCATGTCCGACACCAAGGCCCGCGAGCTGGGCATCACCCCGCTCGCCCGCGTCGTCTCGACCGGCGTCAGCGGCCTCTCCCCCGAGATCATGGGCTACGGCCCGGTCGAGGCCAGCAAGCAGGCGCTCAAGCGCGCCGGGCTGACCATCGGCGACATCGACCTGGTCGAGATCAACGAGGCCTTCGCCGCCCAGGTCATCCCGTCCTACCAGGCCCTGGGCATCGACCTGGACCGCCTGAACGTCAACGGCGGCGCGATCGCCGTCGGCCACCCCTTCGGCATGACCGGCGCCCGGCTCACCACCACGCTGATCAACTCCCTCCAGTGGCACGACAAGCAGTTCGGTCTGGAGACCATGTGCGTCGGCGGCGGCCAGGGCATGGCGATGGTCATCGAGCGACTGAGCTGAGACGCAGCGAAGGGTGGGGGTCGCCGAGGAACGAGGCGGCACCCGCCCGCAGCGAAGGAGCAGCTCACCAAGCGGCCAGGGCAGCCGAGCGACTGAGCTGAGACGCAGCGAAGGGTGGGGGTCGCCGAGGAACGAGGCGGCACCCGCCCGCAGCGAAGGAGCAGCTCACCAAGCGGCCAGGACGGCCGAGCGCCTCAGCTGACCCGTTCGGGGTGACCGTACGTAATTGAGGGCCGCATCACACCGCCGGTGCGATGCGGCCCTCTTTCGGTGCCGAAAACGCCCTTTTGTCGACGCCCCGAAGTCGGTCAACTGCGCTGCGTAGAACGGCACTACTTAACAATTTGGGGACAAGGACGAAAGTCACGGACAAATCGGACATCTGCCACTGCAGTAACTGCCGTCCATGCGGCACTGTGGAGACGTAACCCCGTTCCACTCCTCGCTAGGAGTACGTTCCGTGAGCGTCGTCTACACCGCCCTGCTGCTGATCCTGATCGCCGTGTGCACCGCCGTCCTGCTCCACGTGCGCGGGCTCTCCCGCCGCCTGGACGAGCACCGCACAGGCTCAACCGCCGCCGCCCAGGCCGTGGTTGACGAAGACGTCATACGCCGGGCGGTCGTCGACGCGCTCGCCGCCGACCGCGAGCGCGAAATCGCCGAGGCGCGCGCCTTCTGGGCCGAGCAGGAGGCACGGGCGGCGGAGGACTCCCCGCTCTTCGACACCCCCTTCGCCGGGACCACGCCGTACACCGGCCCCGCACCCTTCACCAGCACCGGGCTGACGGCCGCCGAGGAGTGGCCGCTCTTCTTCCCCCGCCCGACCGGGCCGCAGGACGCCGTCGACAACGCCGGGACGATGGACCCGGAGTTCGGCGAGGCGCTGCGCTCCGCGCTCGAGGACCTGATCAACGACGAGGGCGGCGCCACCGGCACCGGTGGCGGCGGCCTCCGCCCGAGCCACCCGGCGGGCGGCGGCGGGGGCGGGGTCAGCGCCACCGGCGAGAGCGCCGGCGAGGCCAAGGCCCGCCGCGAGGCCGATCTGCTCGCCACCGGCCTGGAGGCCGGGCTGCTCGACACCGACGCCGAGCCCGCCGCCGCCCCCGACCCGCGCCGGCACCCCTCGCACCCCGACTTCGTGCCGAGCCAGACGCCCTCCCGCGAGTGGACGGACACCCGCCTCGCCACCCTCGCCGACGAGCGGATCGCCCTCACCGACGTCCGCCCCGGCCCGCTCGGCACCCTCGACGTGTACGGCTTCGCCGACGGCACCACCCTCTGCGTGGCCCCCGGCGACCGCGAGGCCGCCTACCGCCTGATCGACGCCGTCCGGGCCGGTGAGGACGTCCGCCTGCTCGGCGGCTCCCGCTTCTCCGGCTCCTACTCGCTCACCTTCTCCACCGACGAGGAGGCCGTCTACGTGCTGGCCGACCGCGTCGTCGCCAGCATCTGACAGCAACAGCAACAGGCACAGCGCAGCGCACGGCCGCGCAGCACACGGCGAAGGCCGGTCGAGTCCTCGGGGTTACGGACTCGACCGGCCTTCGCCGTGTGTCATACGTCATACGTCATGCGTCAGGCCCTCAGGCGCTCAGGCCGTCAGCCGCTCGACCTCGCGGATCGCGGCGAGTGCGGCGGCCACGGCGGCTCCGTCCGCGACCGCCGCCAACTCGTGCCCGGCCACCGCCAGCTGGTCCCCCACCGCGAAGGCCCCGACCTCCGGGAACTCCCGGGGCTGCTCCCCCGCCACGGCCAGCGCCGCAGCCGCCAGCTCCCGCGCCAGCGCCAACCCCGCCGCCGCCCGCGACCCGTACCCGGGCACCGCCCCCAGCAGCCGGCTCTGCGGCATCGACCGGAACCGGTCGGCCAGCTTCTCGACGGCCTCCACCAACGTATCCATACCCGCGACCCTAACGGCCAGTGGCACCCCGCCGCGCTGAGCGCAGTGGGGTGCCACCTGGTCGAACGTCGTGCACCGGCCCTGAGGGTTAGTCGTCGCCGCGGAGGATGGCGATCAGGCGCAGCATCTCCAGGTAGATCCAGACCAGCGAGAGCGTCAGCCCGAAGGCCGCGCGCCAGGCCTCCCGCTGCGGGGCGCCGCCGCGGATGCCGGCCTCGATCTCGGCGAAGTCCAGCGAGAGGAAGAAGGCGCCGATGCCGATGCCGAGCACGCCGACCAGGATGCCGAGCGGCCCGGAGTTGAGGCCCATGCTCGCGCCGAACATCGAGGCGACCATGTTGACAAGCATCAGCAGCAGGAAGCCCATCGCGATGCTCAGGCCGATCCGGGTGTACCGCGGGGTGACCCGGATGCGCCCGCTCTTGTAGGCGATCAGCATGCCCGCGAAGACCGCCGCGGTGCCCAGGACGGCCTGGATCGCGATGCCCGGCCAGATGGTGTTGAAGACGTTGGTGATCGCGCCGAGGAAGAAGCCCTCCAGCGCCGCGTAGGTGAGGATCAGCGGCGGGCTGACGCTCCGCTTGAAGCTGATCACCATGCCGACCACGAACGCGGCCAGCGCCGCGACCGTCGCGATGCCGTAGTTGGCGACCGGCACCGCGAACCAGGCGACGGCCCCGCCGGCGACCAGCGTGAGCAGCGTGAGCGCCGTGCGGGCGACCACGTCGTCCATCGTCATCCGGCCGGTCCGGAGCGGGCCGGCGGACGGCGCCTCGTACATCTCGGCGAGTTGCTGGTCCGTCAGGCCGCCGCCCTGCGGCGTCTGCGCGTAGGGGTTGTTGGCGTACGGCGGGCCGACGGGCTGCCGCTGGGAGGTGTCGAATCCGGCGTATCCGGTGTCGCGGGTGAAGGACCCGTCCCGCGAGAAGACCGGGTTGCTGCTCCTCATGCTCATTCCCTCCGGGGCGGCACGGCACCACCCACATTTTCCAAGGGTAATGCCTTGGCAAAGGAAGGAGTCTACGCCGCAAGGATGAGTCACCTGCGGTTGGAGTTGGTGCCCGGGGCCGGACTCGAACCGGCACGGCCTCGCGGCCAAGCAGTTTTAAGCTGCCCGTGTCTGCGTTCCACCACCCGGGCGTGCTGGACAACTCCCGGCCGTGGCCGGAGGGAAACGACCCCTGCGGGCCACCCCTGAGAGTAGTCGCCCGACTGCCCCTTTCGCATGTTCACTGCTTGGGAAGTTGTCATGTTTCCTTGCCATCTGACGAACTGTCTGCGATTCGGCCACCTCGGGAACAGAACAAGACAGCCCCCGCTCCCTCAGGGTCGGTGTCATACCGCAGGAGGAGAGGAAACCGCCCTCGCTACACCCCGCGGCGGTGGGCCCAACCGTCCCCCGGAGCTACGGAACGGCTGATTCCGTGCCAGACGATGGTGGGGCGGCCGGTGTCATGTGCTCCGGCCGCCCAGCACCCGGCCCGATCGACAGGAGTCACCCGTGAGCACGACGACCGCAACCGCCGTCCGCACCGGCCAGGCGGCCGCCCGCGCCAACGGCCTCAACAAGGTCTACGGCGAGGGCGAGACGCGCGTCGTCGCCCTGGACAACGTCAGCGTGGTCTTCCCGCAGGGGGAGTACACCGCGATCATGGGCCCGTCCGGCTCCGGCAAGTCCACCCTGATGCACTGCATGGCGGGCCTGGACACCGTCTCCTCCGGCTCCTCGATGATCGGTGACACCGAGCTGGTCGGGCTGAAGGACAAGCAGCTCACCCAGCTGCGCCGGGACCACATCGGCTTCGTCTTCCAGGCGTTCAACCTGCTGCCGACCCTGACGGCACTGGAGAACATCACGCTCCCGATGGACATCGCCGGCCGCAAGGTCGACCAGCAGTGGCTGGACCGCGTGGTCGAGACCGTCGGCCTCTCCGGCCGCCTCTCGCACCGGCCGAGCCAGCTCTCCGGCGGCCAGCAGCAGCGCGTCGCCTGCGCCCGCGCGCTGGCCAGCAGGCCGGACATCGTCTTCGCCGACGAGCCGACCGGCAACCTGGACTCCCGCTCCGGCGCGGAGATCCTCTCCTTCCTCCGCAACTCCGTCCGCGAGCTCGGGCAGACCGTCGTGATGGTCACCCACGACCCGGTCGCCGCCTCGTACGCGGACCGCGTGGTCTTCCTCGCCGACGGCCGGATCGTGGACGAGCTGCACGGCCCGACGGCCGACAGCGTCCTGGACCGGATGCGCCGCTTCGACGCCAAGGGTCGGACGAGCTGACCCCACACCGGTCAGCGCCCACCGCCCGATCCGACTCCTCCAGGACGTATCCATGCTCCGCACCGCACTGCGCAACGTGCTGGCCCACAAGGGCCGCCTGCTCATGACGGCGCTCGCCATCATGCTCGGCACCGCCTTCGTGGCGGGCACCATGGTCTTCTCCGACACGCTCGGCCAGGCCATGAAGAACAGCTACTCCAAGAGCTTCTCCGACGTCTCCGTCCAGATCAACGACTTCTCCGCCGGCGGCCGGGCCACCGCCCAGGAGAAGAGCGCACGCGGCACCGCGCAGCTCACCGACGCGACGGTGCGCCAGATAGCGGCCCTGCCCGGCACCGAGCAGGCCCACGGCATCGTCTCCGGCTTCACCGGGGTCGCGGACCGCAAGGGCAAGCTGATCGGCGAGGCCTGGACGGCCCGTGGCGGCAACTTCGTCCCCGACGCCTCCGGCAAGGACTCCCGCTACCCGATGACGGACGGCCGGGGGCCGCAGAAGGCCGGGGAGATCGCGCTCGACAAGGAGACCGCGTCGAAGGGCGGTTACAAGGTCGGCGACACCGTCCGCACCGCCGCGACCGGCGCGGCCACCGACTCCGTGCTGACCGGCATCTTCACCAGCGACGACCCGCAGCTCAGCTCGGGCGGCACGCTCACCCTGCTGGACACCGCCAGCGCCCAGAAGCTGATGCTGACGCCCGGTCAGTACAGCAGCATCACGGTGAAGGCCAAGCCCGGCACCACCGAGACGGCCCTCCAGGACGAGATCCTCCCGAAGCTGCCGACCGGCAGCCAGTTCACCGTCCAGACCGGGCAGCAGCTCACCGACGAGCAGACCAAGATGGTCGCCAGCGGCACCAGCAACATGAAGACGATGCTGCTGGTCTTCGCCGGGATCTCGCTCTTCGTCGGCATCTTCATCATCGCCAACACCTTCACCATGCTGATCGCCCAGCGCACGAAGGAGCTCGCCCTGCTGCGCGCCGTCGGCGCCAGCCGCCGCCAGGTCACCAACTCGGTGCTGGTCGAGGCCCTGCTGATCGGCCTGCTGGCCTCGGCCGCCGGTGTGCTCGCGGGCATCGGCATCGGTGCGGGCATGCAGTCGCTGGTCGTCTCGCTCAACTCCGGCATGCCGAGCGGCGCGCTGGTCGTCTCGCCCAGCGCGCTGATCGTCGCCCCCCTGGTCGGCGTCCTGGTGACGGTGCTCTCCGCCGTCGTCCCGGCGCTGCGCGCCTCCCGGATCGCCCCGGTGGCCGCGATGAGCAGCGGTGACCAGCCGTCGAGCCAGAAGAGCCTGCTGATCCGCAACATCATCGGCTCGGTGATCGCCGGTGGCGGCCTGGCGCTGGTCGCCATGGGCGCGGCGACGGGCAGCAGCGACGGCCGGCTCCCGGTCGGCCTCGGTGCCGCGCTGGCGCTGATCGGCATCTTCGTCCTGCTGCCGCTGCTCTCCCGTCCGGTGATCGCGCTGGTCGGCCCGCTGCTGGCGAAGCTGGCCGGTACGCCGGGCAAGCTGGCCCGGCAGAACGCGGTGCGCAACCCGCGCCGCACGGCCGCCACCGCCGCCGCCCTCACCATCGGCCTGACGCTGGTCAGTGCGCTGACCGTGCTCGGCGCCTCCGTCGGCGGGGCCGTCGACAAGGCCGTCACCAGCGCCATGAAGGCCGACTTCGACGTCAAGACGGCCAACGGGATGAGCCTGACCCCGGAGGTCGCCCAGCAGATCGCCAAGGCCCCCGGCGTCGCCGCCGCCAGCCCGCTCACCGAGGTCTACTGGGACTTCGACGGCACCGGCCGCTCCGTCAACGGCATCGACGCCGGCACCGTCGACCAGCTGGTGAAGCCGAAGCTGACCAGCGGCTCGACCGACGCCCTGGCGAAGGGTCAGATCCTGGTCGCCGCCGACTACGCGACGAAGTCCGGCCTGACGGTCGGCTCCACCGTCAAGGCGGCCGTGTACAGCAACCCGCCCCGGCCCGGGGCCACCACCACCCTGACGGTCGGCGGGGTCTTCGAGGACAACGCGATGCTCGCCCCGGTGCTGATGTCCAACACCGAGATCACCAAGCACGACCCGGACGTGGACTTCCGTGAGGTCCTGGTCAAGGGCGCCGACGGCCCGACGGCCACGCTGCAGCAGTCGATCAAGGACGCCACCGGCAGCAACCCGGTGATCGAGGTCAAGACCAAGCAGGACATCCGGGACGAGTTCAGCAAGATGATCACCTTCGCCCTGAACATGATGTACGGCCTGCTGGCGATGTCCGTGCTGGTCGCCATCCTCGGTGTGGTCAACACGCTGGCGATGTCCGTCTTCGAGCGCAAGCGCGAGATCGGCATGCTGCGGGCGATCGGCCTGGACCGCAGCGGCGTCAAGCGGATGGTCCGTCTGGAGTCGGTGGTGATCTCGCTCTTCGGCGCGACGGTCGGCGTCCTGCTCGGCTGCTTCGTCGCCTGGGCGGTCAACGGCACCCTGAAGAACAGCCTGACCGGCCTGACCACCGTCGTCCCGTACGGCACGATGCTGCTCTTCCTGGCCCTGGCCGGCCTGGTCGGCCTGGTCGCCGCGCTCTGGCCCGCCCGCCGGGCCTCGAAGCTGGACATCCTCTCCAGCATCAAGACCGACTGACCGCAGCCGGCCGACGTACGACAGAGGGCCCCGGCCTTCTCCCCGAGGGTCAGGGGGGAAGGCCGGGGCCCTACTTCGTTTGCCAGTGCTGTTACTTCTTGTACTCCGCCCGGTCGCACAACCGGCTGAGCACCACGGAGGTCGTGGTCCGGCGACACTGCCGGGCGGAGAGCCTCCGACTCATACCCCGGCGCTCCCACGCCAGGGCCAGGTCGTCGTTGCTACTTGCTGGCGAGCTCCTTGGCGGGCTCTGCGGCGGGGACCGGCTTGGGGGCCGGAGCCGTGGCCTCCTGGAAGGCCTCGAAGGGCTTCTCCATCTGGGCCAGACCGACGGTCTCGCGCTTGAGGAACATCGCGAGCGTCCAGTCGGTGAAGACGCGGACCTTGCGGTTCATCGTCGGCACCCGGCTGCCGTGGTACAGGCGGTGGAACCACCAGGCCGGACGGCCCTTCAGCTTGTACTTGCCGAAGAGGATCGCCACGCCCTTGTGCAGGCCCAGACCGGCGACCGCACCGAGGTTCTTGTGCTTGTACTCCGCCTGCGGGAAGCCCCGCATGCCGGAGATCACGTTGTCGGCCAGCTGGACGGCCTGACGCACCGCGTGCTGGGCGTTCGGCGGGCACCAGGCGCCCTCGCCGACGGCGAGGTCCGGCACCTGGGCGTTGTCGCCGGCCGACCAGACGTAGTCGAAGCCCTGGACCTGAAGCGTCGCGGCGGTGTCCACGTGGCCACGCGGGCCGAGCGGGAGGCCGAAGTTGTTCAGGACCGGGTTCGGCTTGACGCCCGCCGTCCACACGATCGTCGAGGCATCGGCCTCGACGCCGTTCTTCAGCACGACGTGCTGGTCGACGCAGGAGTCCATCGAGGTCTCGATGTAGATCTCGATGTTGCGCTCTTCGAGCTTCTCCTTGGTCCACAGACCGAGGTCCGGGCCCATCTCCGGGAGGATGCGGTTGGCCGCCTCCACCAGGATGAAGCGCATGTCGTCGCGGCTGACGGTCTTGTAGATCTTCGCCGCGTCCCGGGCCATGTCCTCGACCTCGGCGATGGTCTCGACGCCGGCGAAGCCGCCGCCGATGACCACGAAGGTGAGGGCCTTGCGACGGACGTCCACGTCCGTCGTGGACTCGGCCTTGTCCAGCTGCGCCATGACGTGGTTGCGGAGGCTGATGGCCTCTTCAACCGTCTTCATGCCGATGCCGTGCTCGGCGAGGCCGGGGATCGGGAAGGTACGGGAGACCGAGCCGGTCGCCACGACGAGGTAGTCGAAGGGCAGCTCGTAGGACCCGCCGGCCGCAGGCGCGATGGTGGCGACCTTGCGCGCGTGGTCCACACCGGTCACGTGACCGGTGAGCACCTCCGCGTTCTTGAGGGCGCTGCGCAGCGGCGCGACGAGGTTGCGAGGCGCGACGTTGCCGCCGGCCGCCTCGGGGAGGAAGGGCAGGTACGTCATGTACGACCGCGGGTCGACGACCGTGACGGTCGCCTCCCCGTAGCGCATCTTCTTGAGGATGCGCATCGCGGCATACAGGCCGACGTAACCACCGCCGACAATGAGGATGCGAGGACGCTCCGTGGTGCTCATATCCGAAAGTATCCAGCACCGTCCGGCGCACTCTTCGTGAGGCCCGTCACAGCAGTCTGGACACCCTCTGCTACACTCCGCGCCCACACAACCGCCACCTGGGGGACTCACCGGGTGCGTCAGACGTGCGGCGGATGCGGCGGATGTGGCACGGCCTCGCTGAGCAGCAACGATCCTTCTGCCGTCCCGGTTCCCCGTGGGGTTTTCGAATCCACCGGCCTTGACCGCCCTCAGCCTGCGATCCAGCGGCCCCAGCGGGAAAGTCACCTTCGGTGCCGCATATCGGACGGACGGGTTACCGGAGGGCGACGAATGGCGGGATTGTCATGTGAAGAAATTCACGAACTTTCTCGGGGCCCCCGCCGCGGCGCCCGCCGGGGTCGGTGCAAATCACCCCGAAACGTCTCGACCCCGGGGTGCCACCAGGGCACACCGGGGCCGCGGCCGGACTGCTCAGCCCAGCAGGCTCCAGGCGATGCCGTCCAGGATGTCGTGCTCGCTGACGACCACCTCGGCGGCGCCCGTCCGCTCCATGATCTCCAGCAGCACCAGTGCTCCGGCCGCGATCACGTCGACCCGGCCCGGGTGCATCACCGGGATCGCCGCCCGCTCGTCGTGGGTGGCGGCCAGCAGCCGCCCGGCCACGGCACGGACGTCCGCCACCGGGATGCGCGAGTGGTGGATCGTGGCGGAGTCGTACGCGGGCAGCCCGAGGGCGATCCCGGCGACGGTCGTCACGGTGCCCGCGAGGCCGACCAGCGTCGCACGGGCGGTCAGGTCGACCACCAGGGCGGCCTCGTCCAGCGCGGCCCGGACATCGGCCCGTGCGGCCTCGATCTGTTCGGCCGTCGGCAGCTCGGTGCCCGCGAAGTGGCGCTCCGTCAACCTGACACAGCCGATGTCGACCGAACGGGCGGCCTCGACCTGATCGGCGCCCCGGACGAACTCCGTCGAGCCGCCACCGAGGTCGAAGACCAGGTACGGGGGCTCCACGGCCTCGCCGGTCAGCTCCTTGGTCGCACCGACGAAGGAGAGCCGGGCCTCCTCGTCGCCGCTGACCACCTCGGGCTCGACACCGAGGATCTCCCGGACGCCGTCGGTGAACTCCGAGGCGTTCTCCGCATCCCGCGAGGCGGACGTCGCGACCAGGCGGATCCGCTCCGGGGTGACGCCGTGTCCGGCGATCACGGCGGCGTACTCGCGGCAGGCCGCGAAGGTGCGCTCCAGCGCGTCCGGGTGCAGGCGGCCGGTCCGGTCGACGCCCTGGCCCAGCCGGTTGATGACCATCCGGCGGTCGAGGTCGGTGACGCTGCCCGTCTCCGGGTCCAGATCCGCGATCAGCAGGCGGATGGAGTTGGTGCCGCAGTCGATCGCGGCGACCCGGGTGGTGGTCACTGCCCCTCCTCCTCGGCAAGCCGCTTCTTCTCGGCGCGCTCGGCCGTCAGCTGCTCCTTGGCGGCGATCACCGCCGCGTGGTCGGCCGCCGCGGCGCGCTCGGCGGCCACCGTCTCAGCGCCCGCCTCGACCGCCTCCGGGCTGACGCACGGGCCCTTGGCCCACCACTGCTCCAGCATGCCGATCGCCTCGTCACCCAGCGGGTTGACGCCGGGCCCGGCCGCCAGCGAGTGGCCGACCAGCACGTGCAGGCACTTCACCCGGTCCGGCATGCCGCCGGCGCTCGGGAAGCCCTCCAGCACCTCGATGGCGTCCCGGCGGGCGATGTAGTCCTCGTGCGCCTTCTGATAGGCGTCGGCCAGCTCCGGGTCCTCGGCGAGGCGCGCGGTCTGGTCCTTCATCACGCCGGCGGCCTCCAGGGTGCCGATCAGCGAGGCGGCCTTGGGGCAGGTCAGGTAGTACAGCGTCGGGAACGGCGTACCGTCCGGCAGCCGGGGCGCCGTCTCGACGACGTCCGGGTTGCCGCACGGGCAGCGGTGCGCGACGCCGCGCAGGCCGCGCGGGACACGGCCGAGCTGGGCGGCGATGGCGGCGACGTCGGTGTCGGAGACGTCGGGGGACACGGAGTTCTCAGAGGTCATGGGGGTGCTGTCTCTAGCGGGGGGCGGGGGCAGGGGGTACGGCGGCGTCGGCCTGGTCGACCGACTCCCAGACGCTGGTGTACCAGGGCTGGGCGGCAGCCTTCGCCTTCGGAGCCGACGCCGGGTCGGCAGCGGAGGGCCGGGAGGAGGAGAGGGGGGCCAGGTCGACGGCGACGAACGGCGTCTCCCCGGGCATCGCGTAGTGCAGCCGCTCGCGGGCCTGCGTCCGCACGTACGCCGGGTCCTGCCAGCGGGCGCGCTCCTTGCCGAGCTGCTCGACCTGCTGCCTGGCGTGCTCGGCCCTGGCCCGCTGGTCGGCGATCTCGGAGCGCTGCGCGATGAACTGCCGCGTCGGGTAGGCAAGGATCGCGACGAGCGAGCAGAGCACCAGGACGAGGACGGTCGCCCGGCTGGTGAAGCGCGGCCGCGCCACCAACCCCGGGATCTTCCACTTGGCCACTCTCGCCCACCCCTCCTTGTGTCGCGCCGATGCCCCGGCACCCACCCTACGGGGTGGGCGCCGGGGCATCGGTCAGGCGTGCTGTGCCGGGTTACTCCGCAGAGCGGAAGCGCGGGAAGGCGCCGCGACCCGCGTACTCGGCGGCGTCGTCGAGGATCTCCTCGATGCGCAGCAGCTGGTTGTACTTGGCGACGCGCTCGGAGCGGGCCGGGGCGCCGGTCTTGATCTGGCCGCAGTTGGTGGCGACGGCGAGGTCGGCGATGGTGACGTCCTCGGTCTCGCCGGAGCGGTGCGACATCATGCAGCGGTAGCCGTTGCGCTGGGCCAGCTCGACGGCGTCCAGGGTCTCGGTCAGCGAACCGATCTGGTTGACCTTCACCAGCAGCGCGTTGGCGGTGCCGGTCTCGATGCCCTGGGCCAGGCGGGCCGGGTTGGTGACGAACAGGTCGTCACCGACCAGCTGGACCTTGTCGCCGAGCTTGTCGGTCATGGCCTTCCAGCCGTCCCAGTCCGACTCGTCCAGCGGGTCCTCGATGGAGACCAGCGGGTACGCCTCGACCAGACCGGCGTAGTACTCGATGAGCTCCTCCGCCGAGAGCGCCTTGCCCTCGAACTGGTACGCGCCGTCCTTGTAGAACTCGGAGGCGGCGACGTCCAGGGCGAGCGCGACGTCCTTGCCGGGCACGTAGCCGGCCTTCTTGATGGCCTCGGTGATGAGGTCGAGGGCCTCGCGGTTGGAGTCCAGGTTCGGGGCGAAGCCGCCCTCGTCGCCCAGGCCGGTGGAGAGGCCGCGCTCCTTCAGGACACCCTTGAGGGTGTGGTAGACCTCGACGCCCCAGCGGACGGCCTCGGAGAAGGACTCCGCGCCGATCGGAGCGATCATGAACTCCTGGATGTCGACGTTGGAGTCCGCGTGCGAACCGCCGTTGAGGATGTTCATCATCGGGACGGGCAGCACGTGCGCGTTCGGGCCACCGAGGTAGCGGAACAGCGGCAGGTCGGCGGCCTCGGCGGCGGCGTGCGCCACGGCGAGGGAGACGCCGAGGATCGCGTTGGCGCCCAGCGAACCCTTGTTGTCGGTGGCGTCCAGGTCGATCATGGCCTGGTCGATCAGCCGCTGCTCGGTGGCGTCGTAGCCGACCAGCTCCGGGCCGATCTGCTCGATGACGGCCAGGACGGCCTTCTCCACGCCCTTGCCGAGGTAGCGGTTCTTGTCGCCGTCACGCAACTCGACCGCCTCGAAGGCACCGGTGGAGGCGCCGGACGGGACGGCGGCACGGCCGGTGCTGCCGTCGTCGAGACCGACCTCGACCTCGACCGTGGGGTTGCCGCGCGAGTCGAGAATCTCACGGGCTACGACGACATCAATGGACGGCACGAGGCATCTCCTTGCGGAAGCGGGATGTGAAGTCGTTACGACCAGAGCCTAACCTCACCCGGGCCTCCAGCCGTGCTGACCCAGGCTCCGTCTCACCGTGTGGCCTGCCTACTCGCCAGTAGTTCACCTGCTGGGACCTGCTGGAACCCGCTGGAACGCGGCAGGGGTCGACCCCTGCCGCGTTCCGGCCGGAGCGTCAGGCGAGGTTGAGCACCTGGCCCGGGAGGATCAGGTCCGGGTCGCCGCCGACGGTCTGCCTGTTGCCGTCGTAGAGGGTGTGCCAGCCGCCGGAGACGCCCTGCGCCTGGGCGATGCTCGACAGGGTGTCACCGGCCTTGACGGTGTAGCCGTGGCCGGAGACTGCGGGCTTGGCAGCGGGCTTGGCAGCCGGGGTCGGGGTGGCTGCGGGTGCCTGGGCCGGAGCCTGGGCCGGGGCGGCGAACTGGTTGTAGATGCTCTGGTGGCTGGTCCAGTACCAGCCACCGTCCTTCTGGTACCAGTACTTGCCGGAGCCGGCGTCGTACCCGGCCTTGCCCGGGAAGCCCGGGGTGGCGGCGGCGGGGGCGCTCGGCGCGGCGGGCCGGGCCGGCTTGGCGGCCTTCTTGCTGCCCGCCGAGGGGGTCGAGGCGGTCGGGGCGACGTCCGAGCTGGTGTCGACCGAGGCGGCCGAACCGCCCTTGCCCAGACCGGCCTTGACCGAGCAGACCGGCCAGGCGCCCGGCCCCTGCGAGGAGAGCACCCGCTCGGCGACGGCGATCTGCTGACCCTTCGTCGCCTGGTTGGCCTGCCCGGCGTACTGGCCGCCGCCGAAGGCCTTCCAGGTGCTGGAGGTGAACTGGAGACCGCCGTAGAAGCCGTTGCCGGTGTTGATGCCCCAGTCGCCGCCGCTCTCGCAGTCGGCGACCTTGTCCCAGGTCGTGACGGGGGCCGCGTGGGCGCCGGAGGCGGCCAGCAGCGGGAGCGCGAGGCCGACGCCCGCCACACCTGCGACGGCGATCGCCTTCTCGGTCTGCGTACGACGACGATGACGGCCCGAACCGGTGAAGAGCATGACGAATTCCCTCTCCGCACGCCTACGAAGTGAGCTGTCGGGTTCGGACCGGGAGGTGGCCCGGCCGCGTACCGGCGGATCGCTCCGCCGGGTGCGGCTTCACCCCAAGCCGTGGAGGACGGCACCAAACCTGGGTCCTCCGCCCCTGCCCAAGGGTCTGGTCGAGTGCCCGGGAGCGCGGCGGGCAGGGTTCGGCGTACCGCGCACGGGGTCCGCAGCTGCGGACATCAGGGACCATAGGCAGATCAACTGACAGATCACAAGCTCATATCGCCGACATCACACGGGAATTACGGACCGTCATTGATTGTCCACAAACCGTGGAGGTATGTCCGGATTGATGCGTATTCAGACCGCTGCCAGGGCCGTTGATGCGACGCGCCGTCATTCGGCGGTGAACGACACCGGCAACTCCCGCAGCCCCCGCATGATCAGGCCACCACGCCAGCGCAGATCGTCCGGATCGGCGGCCAGTTGAAGATCCGGCAGCCGGGTGAGCAGTGCACTCAGCGCCGCCTGCCCCTCCAACCGGGCCAGCGGGGCGCCGATGCAGTAGTGGATGCCGTGGCCGAAACCCAGGTGCGGGTTGTCCTTGCGCGCCAGGTCGAGGACGTTCTCGTCGGCGAACCTCGCCGGGTCGCGGTCCGCCGCCGCGAGCACCACCAGCACCGGGTCACCGGCCGGGATGTCGACCCCGCCGATGGTCAGCGGCCGGGTCGCGTACCGCCAGGTGGCGAGCTCCACCGGGCCGTCGTAGCGCAGCAGTTCCTCGACGGCGGTGGCCAGCAGCTCCGTCTCGCCGCGCCGCAGCGAATCCTGGAGCAGCGCCCGCTGCTCGGGGTGCCCGAGCAGCGCGTACAGGCCGTTCCCGATCAGGTTCACGGTGGTCTCGAAGCCGGCGAAGAGCAGGATGAAGGCCATCGCGGCGGCCTCGTTCTCCGTCAGGTGCTCGCCGTGGTCACTGGCCCGGATCAGCCCCGAGATCAGGTCGTCGCCGAGATCGGCGCGCTTGCGGTGGATCAGCTCCAGCAGGTACGCCCGCATCTTCTTCACCGCCCGCGCGACGCCGCCGCGCGGCCCACCGCTCTGCCCCGGCTTGGCGTGCCGGATCATCATCCCGGCCCAGTCGCGGAAGTCGTCCTGGTCCTCCTCCGGCACGCCGAGCAGGTCGCAGATCGCGTAGATCGGCAGCGGGAAGGCGAACTCGTGGATCAGGTCGGCCGAGCCGCGCGCCGCGAAGCCGTCGATCAGCCGGTCGGTGAGCTGCCGCACCCGGGGCTCGAACTCGGCCACCCCGCGCGGGGTGAACGCCTTGGAGACGAGCCGCCGCAGCCGGGTGTGGTCCGGCGGGTCGATGTTGAGCAGGTGCGTCATCAGCTCCGCCTGCCGCTCCCCCGGGATGCCGGTGCGGCCGGTGCTGCGGCTGTGGTGCGCGGGGTTCTTCGAGAGCCGCGCGTCGGCCAGCGCCTGCCGGGCGTCCGCGAACCGGGTCACCAGCCAGGCCTCGACCCCGCTCGGCAGCGTGGTGCGGTGCACCGGGGCGTGCTCGCGCAGCCACGCGTACGCGGGGTAGGGGTCGGCGGCGAACTCCCAGGTGAAGAGTTCAGGCTGGCTGGTTTCGGGCTTGTCCGGCATGTCACGAAGGTATCTGCTGCAAGGAGGAGTGAGCCTGGTCACCTGGCGGGTAATCCCTGTTGCGGGGGGTCGCGGCGTGCCTACGATCCTCCGATAGCCGTTGGGCGGCCGTGCGGTGCCGGCCCACGGTTTTGTTGCTCTCAGGGAGGAGCTGGCCATGCGCGTAGCCGGGGCAGTGGTGGTGATCGCGGTACTTCGCGGCGGTTCGGGGGCCGATCTGGCCCGACGGTTCGCCGCCGCCGGTGCCGCCGGCATGCTC
Organism: Kitasatospora sp. McL0602; assembly: GCF_052076145.1. Taxonomy (NCBI): domain Bacteria; kingdom Bacillati; phylum Actinomycetota; class Actinomycetes; order Kitasatosporales; family Streptomycetaceae; genus Kitasatospora; species Kitasatospora sp. McL0602. The sequence continues at coordinate 2,808,588 of NZ_CP197246.1, forward strand.
ATCGCCGACCAGCACCCCAGCAGTGCCGAGGACCTCGCCGCCGAGCTCGACCGGCCGGGCTGCCCGGTGGTCGGCGTGTGCAGCGACATCCACCAGCCGAGCGACGTCGCCGCCCTGGTCGACACCGCCGCCAAGCACCTCGGCCCGATCGACCTCTTCTGCGTCACCGGCCCGGACGGCGAGCGGATCGTCTCGCTGGACGAGCTGCCCCGCCACCTCGACCCGCTCGCCGAACTGCTCGCCGTGGTCGGCGAGGCGATCGGCGAGGTCATCCCGGCCCAGCGTCAGCCCGCCAGCCCCTCAGCCGCCCGCACCGCGCTCCGGTAGTCGCGCGCGGCCGCCCGCAGCGCCGCGTCCACGTCGACGCCCGCGTCGTGCGCCCGCTGCACCACGGCCAGCAGCAACGCCCCCGCCGACTCCGCCGTGAGCTCGGCGGGCAGCTCGTACGCCTCGTCCGGCACACCCGCGACCCCGGCCCGGCGCACCCGCGAGACCAGCTTCGCCGCGTACGCCAGCGCGGGCAGCCCCGCCGGGACGCCGTCCAGCGCCGACTCGCGCTGCTTCTCCGCCGCCTTCAGCTGCTCCCAGTTGGCCTCCACCTGGGCGGCGTCGGCCGCGTCGACGTCGCCGAACACGTGCGGGTGCCGGTACATCAGCTTCTCTACGATGTCGCCCGCGACGTCGTCGACGGTGAACGGGTCCTCCGGGTGCTCCTCGGCGATCCGGGAGTGGAACATCACCTGGAGCAGGACGTCGCCGAGCTCCTCGCGGAGCGTCTCCCGGTCGCCCTCCTCGATCGCCTCGACCAGCTCGTAGGCCTCCTCGACCAGGTACTTCACCAGGCTCTCGTGCGTCTGCTCGGCGTCCCACGGGCAGCCGCCGGGCGAGCGCAGCCGGTCCATCACCGACACCAGGTCGAGCAGCCGCGAGCCCGGCAGGTCGTACGAGCCCGGCAGCACCTCGATCTCCGGCACCTGCCCGGCCTCCTCGACCGCGATCCGCGCCAGCGCGTCCGTCAGCCCCGGGTCACCGTCCGGGCTGCCCAGCCAGACCACCGACCCGGCCCCCACCAGCAGCCTGGCCAGCGCGGGCGCACTCCCCCGCTCGACCACCTCGACCGTCACCCCCGCCTGCCGGACGGCCGCGAGCTGCGGGTGCAGCCCGTCCCCCGCCAGCACCCGGTCGGCGCCCCGCAGCGCCTCCCAGGCCGGCCACGAGAGCAGCCCCGGCGCGACGCGGTGGGTGGTGGTCAGCAGAATCAGCTTCGAAGTCTCCACGGTGCGAACCTACCCCGCCCGTGGACCGCCCAGGGCGTGTTAGGCCGCTGCCACCGGCTGCGGCAGCCAGGCGTCGGGGGCGTCGACCAGGGAGATCTGCTGCGGGTTCCACTGGCCGTAGCGGGGGTTGACCTCGATGTTCAGTTCGGTGCCGGCGGCGGCCAGTGCGGTTCGGACGGCGGCGTCGCCCTCCGAGCTGCGGGCGTCCTTGCCGGAGGCGCCGGCCAGCTTCTGGATGCCGAGCTGCTGCCGGTAGAAGGAGTCGATGTCGGCAGCCGGGACGGCCTGCTTGAGCAGCAGCTCACGGCCGAGCGCGTCCGCACCGCCGACCAGCTTGGCGTCCGCGTCCCGGGCCTGGGCGATCTCCCCTGCGGTGACCTCCAGTTGGCGGTCGGCCAGCGCCCGGTCGACGACCTGGTCGAGCACCAGCTCGGCGACCATCCGCCTGGTCAGCCCGGCGGGCTCGGTCCGGGGGCCGCCGGGCTGGGAGGCGACGGCCGTCCGCAGCTGGGCGACTCGGGTCTCGACGGTGGCGATGCTGATCCGCTGGCCGCCGACCACCGCCGCCGAGCCCTGGTGGGCCGCGCCGCCACCGCAGGCGGTGAGGGCGGCGACGGCGAGCAGGACGCCTGCGGCGGCGCAGCCGCGACGGCGGGCGGTGGCGGAGCTGGTGCGGATCACGTGGGGCCTCCCGGGTTGTGGGCCTGATCGGAACAGACAATAGGGAGCAACCGAGCGCCTTGCCCAGACCTTGACCCGAACGGGTCATCCCAACGCGCCGCTGCCCACCAGCAGTTGTCAGCCGGTCGTGTACGGATTACCCGGTACGGGAGAGCCCGTCCGGGTCGATCGGTGGCCGTTCAGCTGGTCGAGGGACAGCCGGAGGCGACGGACCTCGGGGTGGTGCGGGCCGAGCCGCCGCTCACGGTCGAAGAGCAGCTGGACGAGCCCCTGCCAGGCGCCTTCGAGATCTCCGGCGGAGGCCGTCAACAGGCCGATCTTCTCCCTGAGTTCGAACACCCGCTCAGGGTCGGTGTCCAGCCCCGCCGCGAGCCGGGCACCGTACGCGGCGAGCAGCCCGCCGTACTCGGCGAGCGCCTCCCGGCCCTGGCCGAGGTGCTCCAGGCAGGCGGCGACGTTGCGGCGCTGGTCGAGCACGGCCGGGTGCTGCGGCCCGAGTTCGGCCTCGGCGGCGGCCGCCAGCAGGCGGTACTCCGGCAGTGCGGCCCGGTACTGCCGCTCCTGGAGCAGGGTGTGCGCGAAGATGGCCCGAATCGTTCGCACCGGCGGCGCGGCGGAGCCGAGTTCGGCCTCGACAGCGGCTTCGCCCAGCAGGCCGGCCAGTGGAAGCTGGCGTGAACACCTGCCACACCCGTCGCGCGCAGAACGGCGGCCCCGGGCACAGGACCCGAGACCGCCGCTCACACCGACCAACCAACCGACCAACCGGCGGCTGCTACTTCTTCGACCCCGCCAAGTCGTCGAACATCGCCCCGAGGAACTCGCCGCACCACGCCAGCAGCTCCCGCCCGACCAGCGGCTTGCCGCCGATCCGGCCGGTGCTCGGCCGGGGCACCAGCAGCTGGCGGGCCGCCGTCTTCACCTGGCTGCGCGGGTAGAGCCGGTTGAGCCGCAGCTCCTGCGACTCCCGCAGCTCGACCGGCCCGAAGCGGATGTTCGCGCCCTGCAGCGTGATGTCCGCGATCCCGCAGCGCCGCGCGTACAGCCGCAGCCCGGCCACCATCAGCAGGTTCTCCACCGCGTCGGGCAGCTTGCCGTAGCGGTCCTTGAGCTCCTCGCGGACCTGCGTGATGTCCTCCTCGGAGTTGACCGCCGCGATCGAGCGGTACGCCTGGAGCCGCAGCCGCTCACCGGGGGCGTAGTCGTGCGGCACGTGGGCGTCCACGGGCAGCTCGATCTTCACCTCCAGCGGCTCCTCCTCCGGCGCCGCGCCCCCGCTCGCCAGCGAGTCACGGAACTCGGCCACCGCCTCGCCGACCATCCGCATGTAGAGGTCGAAGCCGACGCCCGCGATGTGCCCGGACTGCTCGCCGCCGAGCAGGTTGCCCGCTCCTCGGATCTCCAGGTCCTTCATCGCGACGTACATGCCGGCGCCCATCTCGGTGTGCTGGGCGATCGTCGCGAGCCGCTCGTGCGCCGTCTCGGTCAGCGGCTTCTCCGGCGGGTAGAGCATGTACGCGTACCCGCGCTCGCGGCCACGGCCGACCCGGCCCCGCAGCTGGTGCAGCTGGGAGAGGCCGAAGGTGTCACCGCGCTCGACGATGAGCGTGTTGGCGTTGGAGATGTCGATGCCGGACTCGACGATCGTGGTGGAGACCAGCACGTCGAACTCCTTCTCCCAGAAGTCGACCACCACCTTCTCCAGCAGGTTCTCCCCCATCTGCCCGTGCGCGGTGGCGATCCGCGCCTCGGGCACCAGGTCCTTCAGCCGGGCCGCCGCCTTGTCGATCGACTCGACCCGGTTGTGGATGTAGAAGACCTGGCCCTCGCGCAGCAGCTCACGCCGGATCGCCGCCGAGATCTGCTTCTCGTCGTACGGGCCGACGAAGGTCAGCACCGGGTGCCGCTCCTCCGGAGGGGTGGTGATGGTCGACATCTCGCGGATGCCGGTGACGGCCATCTCCAGCGTGCGTGGGATGGGCGTCGCGGACATCGTCAGCACGTCGACGTTGGCCCGCAGCTTCTTCAGCTGCTCTTTGTGCTCGACGCCGAAGCGCTGCTCCTCGTCGACGATGACGAGCCCGAGGTCCTTGAAGCGGGTCTCGGAGGAGAACAGCCGGTGGGTGCCGATGACGACGTCCACCGAGCCCTCGGTCAGCCCCTCCAGGACGGCCTTGGCCTCCGAGTCGCTCTGGAAGCGCGAGAGCGCCTTCACCACCACGGGGAAGTTGGCGTACCGCTCGGCGAAGGTCGAGAAGTGCTGCTGCACCAGCAGCGTGGTCGGCACCAGGACGGCCACCTGCTTGCCGTCCTGGACGGCCTTGAAGGCGGCCCGCACCGCGATCTCGGTCTTGCCGTAGCCGACGTCGCCGCAGATCAGCCGGTCCATCGGGACGGACTTCTCCATGTCCGACTTGACCTCGGCGATGGTGGTCAGCTGGTCCGGCGTCTCCGCGTACGGGAAGGCGTCCTCCAGCTCGCGCTGCCAGGGGGTGTCCGGGCCGAAGGTGTGGCCGGGGGCCGCCATCCGGGCCGAGTAGAGCTTGATCAGGTCGGCGGCGATCTCCTTGACCGCCTTCTTGGCCTTCTGCTTGGTCTTCGCCCAGTCCGCCCCGCCGAGCCGGTGCAGGGTCGGGGCCTCGCCGCCGACGTACTTGGTGACCTGGTCGAGCTGGTCGGTCGGCACGAACAGCCGGTCGCCGGGGTGGCCCTTCTTCGCGGGGGCGTACTCCAGCACCAGGTACTCGCGGGTCGCGCCCTGCACGGTGCGCTGCACCATCTCGACGTACCGGCCGACGCCGTGCCCCTCGTGCACCACGTAGTCACCGGCCTGGAGGGCCAGCGGGTCGATCGCGTTGCGGCGGCGCGAGGGCATCCGGCGCATGTCCTTGGTGGAGGACTTCTGGCCGGAGAGGTCGGTCTCGGTGATGACGGTGAGCTTCAGCGTCTCGTCGACGAAGCCGTGCTCGATCGAGCCGGTCGCGACGTAGACCACGTCCCGGGTCGGGGCCTGGGGCAGGTCGGCGACCAGCCGGGCCGGGATGCCCTCGTTGCCGAGCACCTCGGCGAGCCGGGCGGCCGGGCCGTGGCCCTCCGTCACCATGACGACCCGCCAGTCGGCGGCCAGGCGCTCCTTGGCGTCGGCGATCGCCCGCGCGGTGTCACCCCGGTAGGCCTCGACGGCGTGCATGCCGAGCGTCAGGGTGCCCGAGTCGAACTCCAGCACCCCGTCCGTGGCCGAGTCACTCGTGGCGAACGGGCTGACGGACCACCAGGGCAGCCCGATCTCGGCGGCGTGCTCACGCACGTCCGCCAGCGAACGCAGCGAGGCCGCCGAAACATCAATCATCTCGATGTCGATCGGCCGGTCCCCGCCCGAGGCGGCCGCCACCCAGGAGGCGTGCAGGAACTCCTGACTGGTCGCCACCAGGTCGGTCGCCCGTGCCCGGACGCGCTCCGGGTCGCAGACCACCGCGACGGACCCGGACGGGAGCACGTCCATCAGCAGTTCCATGTCGTCGACCAGGACGGGCGCCAGTGACTCCATGCCCTCGACGGCGATGCCCTGGGCGATCTTGTCGAGGATCTCCCGCAACTCCGGATGGTCCTCGGCGAGCGCGGCGGCGCGGGCCCGCACCTCCTCGGTGAGCAGCAGCTCCCGACAGGGCGGCGCCCAGACCCCGTGGTCGGCGATCTCCAGCGAACGCTGGTCGGCGACCTTGAAGTACCGGATCTCCTCGACCTCGTCGCCCCAGAACTCCACCCGCAGCGGGTGCTCCTCGGTGGGCGGGAAGACGTCCAGGATGCCGCCGCGCACGGCGAACTCGCCGCGCTTCTCGACCAGCTCGACCCGCGCGTACGCGGCGGCGGCCAGGCGGCGGGCGATCTCGTCCAGGTCGTGCTGCTCGCCGCGCAGCAGCGCGACGGGCTCCAGCTCGGCCAGCCCCTTGACCTGCGGCTGGAGCACCGAGCGGACGGGGGCGACGATCACCTGGACGGGCCCGGCCTGGGCGTCGTCGGCGCGCGGGTGGACGATCCGGCGCAGCACCGCGAGGCGGCGGCCGACGGTGTCCGAGCGCGGCGAGAGCCGCTCGTGCGGCAGCGTCTCCCACGCCGGGTACTCGGCGACGACGTCGGGCGGCAGCAGGGAGCGCAGCGAGGCGGCCAAGTCCTCGGCCTCCCGGCCGGTGGCGGTGACGGCGAGCACCGGGCGGCCGAGCTCACCGGCCTCCCGTACGAGGGAGCGGGCCAGGGCGGCAATCGCGAACGGCCGGGCGGCAGGCGGGCCCACCAGGTCGAGATGCTGTCGCCGCCCGGTGGCCGCCGCCTCGATCGCCTCAGCGAGGGCGGTATCCCGTACGACGACGTCGAGCAGTCCGGACAGGCTCATCGAGTCTCTTCTTCGTCCCGTGGCTGGTGGTGCCCAGACGCCGGCGGACCGGCCGGGCAACGCGAACGGCCCGGCACGCAGCGCGTCCGGGGGCCTCCAGACTACGCCGCAGCACCGACACACACGCGGAGAGCGGGCCCGGCCTCGCCGTGCGGCGCCCGTCCGGTCGCCTCCCGGGCGGCGGGTTTCCGGATGCAGTGCAGATCACACGGAGTGGACATACTCCTGTCACTGCCCGTCCATAGTCGGCGCGCAGGATGGTGTTCGTGCCCGCCGCACCCAACCGTGGGGGATGGCTGCAGCGGAGCAGGTGTACCCCGATGGGGGTCGGGAGTGCACAACGGCCGGGCGGCCCTGGGTGGGGGCGCCCGTGCCCATTCGCCGGGGCTCGTGGCGCCCATTCCTGGCGGGCGTCACGAGTGCCGGCGGGCCCTTCGCGGCACCGCTGACCTGGTCCTGTGCCCCGCACGGGCCGTCACCGAGGAACGAGCGCGCCGGCCGGACTCCGTCAGGTCGCCGTGGTTTTCTCCGGGCAATCCCCGGGCCGCGCGGCAATGCGGGCGGCGACCGATCGGGCCCGACGGGCGGGGTATTACCTGAGCGCGGGGGATTCCATCGGGATCGGGGAGCGAAATCCCGGATATTACCCGTGCATGCCAACCCCGCGCATATTCGTACGCCGTCGAACACCGGGGTGACACAGCTCACTCCCCGGTGCCGTCGAACCGGTGGAAGCGCCCGGACGGCCCGGCTAGTGTCCGGTCTGGCGCGGCGCCAAACCCCACCCACGCCCGCGCGGATTGGAACGTCAGCGTGGATCACCCGGCCCGCCGAGGTCTCCTGACGGCTGCCGTGCTCGCCGCCGCACTCCCGGCACTCCTCACCGGCTGCGCGCCCGACCACCGGGCCGAGGCGGCCGGGCCGACGCCACCGGCCGTCACCGGCACACCTCAGGCCCCCGAATCCGGCCCGGCCGCGATGGCCGCGCTCCCGCTCGCCGCGTACCAGACCGCCCCGGAGGCCGCCCGCCGGCTGGCCGAACTGCGTACCTCGCTGGCCGTCTCCTGCATGCACCGCGCGGGCTTCGCCGCGTTCACCGCCGACCCCCCGGCCGAGGAGAGCGACACCCTCCCCGCCGGAGCCTGGGGCTATCTGGACGCCGGGGCCGCAGCCACCCAGGGCTTCCACCCGCCCACCCGGCCGTCGGCCGGGGCGAGCCGGACGCCCGACGACAACTCCGACGCGTACGTCACCGCCCGGGTCGAATGCGACCGGCGGATGGCCGACGAGTTCAAGCCCGTCGACCAGCCCGGCACCGACCTGGTCAACCGGCTCTTCGCCGAATCCCTCCAGGCCACCGACCGGGACACCCGCGTCACCACCGCGACCAGGGCCTGGTCCGACTGCATGAGCCGGGCGGGCCGCCCCGCCACCGACCCGGCCACCCTGCTCCGGCGCTACCGCAGCGCCCCCGCCGCGACCCCGGCCGAACTCGCCGACGCCGGCGCCGACGCCACCTGCACCGCCGGCACCGGCCTGGGCGGCCTCTACTTCGCCGTCCTGGCCGGCTACCAGCAGCAGCAGATCGACCGGAACACCACCACCCTGAGCGACCACCAACAGGCCCTCAAGGACGACGCCGCCCGCCTGGCCAAACTCCTCGCCGCCGGGTAGTCGACCGGTAGCTGCCGACGCGCTAGCGGCGGCGGCGGACCACCGCGTTCGGGAGGGTGTCGTACGTCGACCCGTCGTCCACGATCACGATCTTGGGGATGATCCGGGTCTCGGCCTCCACCACCGGAGCAGCGGGCTCCGGCGGAGCGACCGGCTTCGGCGGGAGCGCCGGGGCTGCGGGCAGCTTCGGCAGCACGGTGGTCTGCGCCTCCGCCGGGGGCGCCTCGACCGGGGTCTTCGCCGGTGCTTCCGCCGGGGATTCCACCGGTGCTTCCGTCTTCGCCTCCGCCGGGGCTGCCGAAGGCTCCGGAGCTGCCGGGACTGCCGGGACTGCCTGACCTGCGGGGGCTGCGGGGGCTGCGGGGGCCTCGGCCGGTTCGATCGCGCCGACCGCCGCGCCCGTCAGGGCCGCGAGGGTCTGCTTGATGTGGTCCAGGTGCTGCTGCACCTTCTCCTGCCGGGTGGCGAACTCCCGCTGCTCCCGCTCGCTCGCGGCCCGGACCTTCTCGGCCTCCCGCCGCGCCTGCTCGACCAGCTGGTCGGCCTTGGCCTGGGCGTCGGCGTCGGACTGCTTGATCTGGGCGAGCACCGTCTCGCGGTGCTGCTCGGCCTCCTTGAGCCTGCGCTCGGCGGTGGCCGCGATCTTCGCGTCCTCGGCGTCGGCCTTGACCTCGGCGGCGGCGAACATCTCGTCCGCCCGGCGCCGCAGCTCGGCGAGCTTGCCCTCGGCCTGCTCCTCCGCCTCCGCCGCACCGACCCGGGTCTTCGCCGCGTCGGCCGTGGCGGCGTCCCGCGCCGTCCGGGCGTCGGCGTCCGCCTCGGCCCGGAGCTTCTCGGCCTCGGCCCGCGTCCGCTCGTCCGTCCGCCGCGCGGCCTGGTCGGCCTCGCTGCGGGTGGTGACGGCGTACTCCTTGCTCTGCGCGTCGAGCTGCTGGCCGGCGTCGTACGCGTCGTCCCGGGCCTGCTCGGCGGCCTGGTCGGCGGCCTCCCGGACGGCCAGCGACTCGGCCTCGGCGATCGCCATCAGCCGGGCGGCCTGCTCGCTGAGCACGCCGTAGTCCGGCTCGGGTGCGTCGGCGGCGGCCTGCTGGACGTCCGCGAGCCGCTTCTCCATCTCGCGAATGCCCGCACCGAGCACGCTCAGTCGCTCCCAGGCGTGGTCACGCTCGGCGGTCAGCGCGGCCAGCGCCTGGTCGACCTGCTCGGGTGCGTAGCCCCGCCGGGCAGCGGTGAAGCCGGTCTGCGAGACATCGCTCATGGGCTCTTCCCCTCGTCGGACGTGTCGGAGATGGGCACGGGTCATCCCATCCTCTTGACCTATTTTGCGCAGATCAGCCCGAAAGCCCAAGCAAGGCACCGCCGCCGGGCAGCACAAATCCACCCTCCGGCACCACCAACAGGCCGGGGGACGCGTGGCCCTGAGCTACATGACCCCGTCCCAGAACTGCTCGACCAGCACCGCCCACCACGTCTCGGGCGTCTGCAGCGCCGCCGGGTCGGCGGCGGCCAGCTGGGCCTGGAAGTCCGTCGTCCAGCGGGCGGCCTGCTCGGGCGTGAGCCCGTAGCGCAGCGGCCACATCCGGCCCAGGACGGCCAGGCAGCGGACGAACTCCGGCACCCCGGAGTTGACGAAGCGCGGCGGCTCCCCGGCGGTGCTCTCCATGTCCACGGCGACGACCGCGCCCGTCCCGTACTGCACGCACAGCTGACGGCCGTAGTCGTTGCCGAGCACCAGGTAGCCGCCGAAGTCCGGGCCCGACGGGAGGCCGCGCTCGGTGGCCAGCTCGGCGAGCGTCGGGATCGGGCGGCCCTCCTGGGCCTGGGCCCAGAAGAACGGCGCGAAGTCACGCGGCAGCCCCGCCCACATCAGGGTCTGCGCCACCGCCTCCGGCACCCCCTGCCGGGAGACCGCCCGCTGCTCGAAGCGGAACACCCCCTGCCCGAAGAACTGCGCCAGCTCGGCCGCCAGCTGCTGCGGCGCGAGCGGCGGCAGCGGCGGCACCATCCCCGGTGCGGGCAGCGGCACCCGGACGGGACGCGGACGCTGCGGCGCGGCGGCCAGCTGGTGCAGCTGGTCGAGGTGCTCGAGCAGCAGCGCCATGCCCGCCTGCCGGGCCGGCTGGTCCCGGCCGTAGGGGGCGGTGTGACTGATCCGGACGTTCGGCCAGGAGGCCCGGACCATCCGCCCGCAGTACCCGCCGGGCAGGTCGCAGCACTCCAGGTCGGTGTGCAGCTCCAGCACCTGGTCCGGCGGCACGTTGAGACGGCGCAGGTCGTGCAGGGCCTTCCACTCCGGGTGCGGGGTGCCGGGCTCGCTGCGGTGGATCAGCTTCTGCTCCGAGCCGTCCGGCCCCCGGTAGCTGACCACCGCGACACTGCCGGGGCCGATCGACGGCACGGCCGAGGGCGGCGTCAGCGCAGCGGGCGGCTGCGGCACGTTCGGGTACGCGTACCCGGCCTGCGGCACGACCTGCGGCGCAGAAGGAGGCCCGGCGGGCATTCCGGCGGCAGGCATTCCGGCAGCGGGCATTCCGGCAGCAGGCGGGAACCCGGCCGGAGGGATCGCGGCGGGTGGTGGTGGCGGTACGGCCTGCGCGAGCTGCGTCGCCTCGTAGGCGATCCCGGCGGCAGGCGTTCCAGCGGCAGGCGGAAACGCGGCGGGTGGTGGTGGCGGTACGGCCTGCGCGAGCTGCGTCGCCTCATGGGCGATCCCGGCGGCAGGGGTGTGGCCGGCTTCCGCGCGCAGCACGGCGGGCGGCGGGGGCGGCGGCGCAGCCGGGTCCGCCCGCTGGGCCCCGACCGCCGGGGGCCCGCCGGGGGTGTTCAGCAGCGCGACCGGGGGCGGGGGCGGCGGCGCACCGGCCCCCTGGCGTACGTGCCGGCCGTCGGGCGTCGCGGCGTACCCGGGCGGCGGCGGCAGCGGCATGGCCTGCGCCCCGGGCGGCGGCGGAGGCGCGGACGCCAGCTCGGCCGCAGGCGCGGCGAACACCGCGAGCCCCGGGTCGACCGGCGGCGGAGTGGGCGTCGGAGCCACCACCGTGGGCGCGGCGAACACCGCAAGGCCGGGGTCAGCCGGCGGCGGCGTCGGCGTCGGCGTCGGCGCGGCGAACACCGCAAGGCCGGGGTCAGCCGGCGGCGGCGGCACGACGACCGGCACGGCGAACACCGGCACCTCCGGGTCGTCCGGCAGCGGCGTGTTGCTGTACGCCTCGACGAAGACCGCGTTCGCGAAATCGACCGGCGGCGGCGTAGGAGCCCCGCCCGGCTGCTCGGCGTCCGGTGGGGTGAGCATGGTGGGGGCGTCAACGACCGGGCGGTCCGAGACGGGCGGGGCGGTGAACACCATCGGTGCCTCCGGCTCGTCCTGCTCAGCAGCCTCCGCCGACGGCTGCTCCGGGGCTCCGAGGCGTGCGGCCTCGGCGGCGAGCGCGGCTGCGCCCGCCTCCTTCACCCAGTCCGGCGGGCTGAGCCGGAAGGAGGTCGCCTCGACGTCGCCCACGACGGGCTTGGCCGCTCCGGCGGGGTTGGCCTCGGAGGGTGTGCCGTAGGTCTCCTCGAAGATCCGGACGACCTCGTTGACCGGCAGCGCCGGCCAGAGCGTGCTGGCCCCGCCCTCACGGGCGATCACCAGCCGGGGGCCGCCGTCGGTGGGCTCGCCCGCCCAGCAGACGAAACCCATGTCGAACTCCCGCACCCGGACCTCGCGCAGCCCGGACTTCGGCACCCCGGCATTGACCCAGTCCTCGGCCAGCTCCTTCGCCTGCGCGTACGTCACCACGCCCGGCCCACCCCATCTCTCCCGCACTCACGCATCAGTTCCACGCATCAGTTCCACGCAGCTGCTCACCGCGTCAGTTCACCGGGACGGCTCGGGCGAACCCGCCGTCCACCATCATCCCCGCGACGGTCTCCAGCTCCGGCGGGCTGCCCGCCAGCCGCAGCAGGAAGTCGTCGAAGTCCGTGCCGCACGGCAGCAGCAGCCGCCGCACCCGGTCGTCCGGGCTCTCGTCGGTGCCGCCCGAGTCCCGGGCGTCGTCGTAGAGGCAGAACCAGACCGAGCCGGTTCCCTCGCCGCGGACCTTGAGGGCCAGCAGCCCGCCCTGCACGTAGGCGATGCCGAGGTAGTCCTTGGTGAGGTGGTCGCGCAGGCACTTGTTCGCGTAGACCAGGTCCTGGACGCCGTACTCCTCACTCAGCGTCAGGAAGGGCTGGTCGAGCAGCAGGCCGAGCCCGGTGTCCAGGGCGACTCCGACGGGGGCACGGCCGCCGGCGAGCTTGAGGAAGCTGCGGTAGGCGGCGGGCAGCGGGTGGCCGAGCCGCTCCTCCGCTCGCTGCACCAGGTCCTCGGTGACGCTCAGCGGGTCGCCGCCGTCCTTGGCGAGCGAGAAGTGCGCGGGGCGGTGCTGCTGGATCGGGCTGGTGCCGCGGCGGCCGTGGTCGGCCTGCGAGCGGGCCAGGCCGCCGTGGTGCCGGAGCAGCGCCTTGACCTCGACCGGAACGAGCTCCATCCGGCGCCAGCCGGGGGCCGTCCGCCCGGCGACGTGGTGCCACGTCCAGCCCGGCGGGGTGGCGACGGCGGTGTCGAGGTCGGCCCAGAGTTCGTGGCCCTGAGTGAACAGCGCGGCGTTGGCCGAGACGTAGTCGGTGAGCCGCAGCTCGTCCACGCCAAGCCCCGGCGGCGGGTCCGCGACCTCGGCGGCGGCGGCCGCGTAGGGGCCGAAATCCGGGTGCCCGTACGCGTCGATGAGCACCCCGCGCGGGTGCTTCGCGGCCCGGACCGGGTCCGGGAAGCTCACCACCTGGCCCGCGTACGCCCCGTTGGGCGCCAGGGCGCCGGGCTGGCCTGTCGTCATCTGGGTGCCCCCACTGGCTGCGTGCGTCCGTACATCCGTCCTTGGTGGGCACCAGCCTAGGGGGTGGCAGCCGACGCCCGGCCGCCACCCGAAGGTTCCTTCGAACAGAGATCAGCCCGCGAGGGCCTTGGCCAGCACCTCCGCGACCCGGCTCTGCTGACTCTCCGTGATCTGCGGGAAGAGCGGCAGCGTCAGGATCTCGCCCGCCGCCCGCTCGGTCACGGGGAAGCTGCCCACGCCGTGGCCCAGCTCGCGGAAGGCGGGCTGGAGGTGGACGGGGACGGGGTAGTGGACGCCCGCGCCGACCCCGGCGGCCTGGAGCTTGCCCAGCACCTCGTCCCGGCGGCCGTCCGCGATCCGGACGGCGTAGAGGTGCCAGACGTGCTCGTTGCCGGGCATCGTGCCGGGCAGCCGCAGGCCGTCCAGCCCGCCGACCAGCTCGTCGTAGCGGGCGGCGGCGGCCCGGCGGAGGACGTTCCAGCCGGGCAGGCGGCGCAGCTTGGCCCGCAGCACGACGGCCTGGAGGGTGTCCATCCGGGAGTTGAAGCCGAAGCGCTCGTGCACGTACTTGCGGCCCGACCCGTGGTCGCCGATCAGCCGCACGGCGGCGGCCAGCCGGTCGTCGTCGGTGACGACGGCACCCGCGTCGCCGTACGCGCCGAGGTTCTTGCCGGGGTAGAAGCTGGTCGCGGAGATCCGGCCCCAGGAGCCGGACGCCCGGCCGTGCCGCTTCGCACCCTGCGACTGGGCGCCGTCCTCGATCACCGGGGTCTCCCCCGCGATCTCCAACAGCTGCTCCATCGGCGCGAGTTGACCGTTCAGATGGACGGGCATCAGGGCCGCCGCACCCGGCAGCGCCTCGGCGGCGAGCGCGGGGTCGATCAGGAGGTAATCGGGGTCGCAGTCGACCAGCACCGGCCGCAGCCCTGCCCGGACGACGGCCTCGGCGGTCGCGACGAAGGTGTTGGCGGGCAGCACCACCCCTGCGCCGTCCGGCAGTTCGAGCGCCCGGAGGGCCAACTCCAGCGCGTCGGTGCCGTTCGCCGTCCCGACGGCGTGCCGGGCTTCGCAGAAGCTCGCGTACTCGGCCTCGAACTCGGCCACGTCCGGGCCCTTGATGTAGGCACCGGTCGCCAGCACCCGGTCGAACCCCGCGCGCACCTCCTCGGCGACCTCGGCGTGCGCGGCTTGCAGATCAACGAGCGGGATGTCGGTCATACAGGTAAGCCCCTCGGTCTGGGTGGTGCGACTAGCGGAGCGCCTCGCGCAGCGCCGCGATGACGCGGTCCTGCTGCTCCTCGGTGAGCGAGTGGTAGAGCGGGAGGATCAGCGAGCGGTGGGTGATCAGCTCGGTGGCGGGCAGCGGCACCCGGGCGGTGCCCTTGTAGGGGGCCTCCAGGTGGGCGGCCATGATGCCGCGACGGGCGGAGACCCCGGCCTCGGCGAGCCGGGCCAGCACCTCCGTGCGGTCGGGGGCGCCCTCGGGCAGCAGCAGCCAGCAGGACTGGTAGTTGCCGCTGCCGTGCTCCGGGTCGGTGACCATCCGCTCGGCCAGCGGGCCGAGCAACGCGCGGTAGCGGGCGGCGAGTTCGCGGCGGCGGGCGACCATCGCGGGCAGCTTGCCGAGCTGCACCAGGCCGATCGCGGCCTGGATGTCGGTCATCCGGTAGTTGTAGCCGACCTCGTCGTACGTCTCGACCACGCTCGCCCCGCCCCCGGCGGCGTGCCGGTCGGCGGCCGAGACGCTCATCCCGTGCTCGCGCAACCGCCGTAGCCGGGCGGCGAGTTCACCGTCCTGGCAGGTGAGCATGCCGCCCTCGCCGGTGGTGAGCAGCTTGCGCGGATGGAAGGAGTACGCGGCGATCTGCGCCGTCCCGCCGGCCGGGCGGTCCCGGTACAGCGCGCCCGCCGCGCACGCCGCGTCCTCGACGACGACTCCGCCGCGCGGTTCGACCAGGACCCGCAGGGCGTCCAGGTCGACGGGCACCCCGCCCTGGTCGACGGCGATCACGGCCTTCGTGCGGTCGGTGAGCACCGGCTCGACCGTCCCGGCGGTGAGGTTGCCGCTCGCCGGGTCGACGTCGGCGAAGACCGGCGTGCCGCCGAGGTAGGCGACCGCGTTGGCGGTGGCGATGAACGACAGCGAGGGCACCACGACCTCGTCGCCGGGGCCGATGCCCGCGCCGATCAGGGCCAGGTGCAGCGCGGTGGTGCAGGAGGAGACGGCGACGGCGTGCGGGGCACCGACGTACTCGGCGAAGGCCCGCTCGAACTCGGCGACCCGGGGGCCCTGGGCGACCCAGCCGGAGCGGACGGCCTCGGCGGCGGCCTGGGCCTCCTCCTCGCCGAGCCAGGGGATCATGACGGGGATCGTGGACACAGGTGCTCCAAACTCTGCTGTGGTTGCTCTACGCCGCTACGCCGTCACTACTCGCATCACTGCTCGCGCCACCAGGCGACGAGCTTGCGCAGGCCGTCGTCGAGGCCGAGCTCGGGCTTCCAGCCCAGGTCGCGCTGGGCGGCGGAGATGTCGGCGAGGCGGCGGACGACACCGCCCGCGGTGCCCCGGGCCGGGCCGTGCTCGACGTCCAGGTCGGGGCGGTCCATCGCGTGCAGCAGGGCGTCGGCGAGGCCCCGGAGGGAGACCTCGGTGCTGCTGGCGATGTTGTAGACCCGGTCCGTCACGGGTGCGGCGGCGGCCAGCAGGTTGGCCCTGGCGATGTCCTCGGTGTAGACGAAGTCCATGGTCTGGGCGCCGTCGCCGAAGATCAGCGGGGGCTCCCCGGCGACGATCCGCTCCATCCAGCGGATGAAGACCTCGGTGTAGCGGCCGTGCACGTCCATCCGGGGGCCGTACACGTTGAAGTAGCGCAGCGCGACGTAGTCCAGGCCGTGCATCGCGTGGAAGCTGCGCAGCAGGCCCTCGTTGAAGACCTTCGCGGCGCCGTAGAGGGTGTCGTTGTTGTAGGGGTGCTGGGTCTCCGGCGTCGGGAAGGTGTCGGCGAGGCCGTAGACGGAGGCGGTCGAGGAGGCGATGACCTTCTTCACGCCCTTCTCGGCGGCGGCCTCGACCACGTCGAAGGTGCCGTCCACCATGATCTCCAGGGCCAGCCGGGGTTCGGAGGCGCACTGGGTGATCCGGATCGCGGCGAGGTGGAAGAGCAGGTCGGTGTCGTCGCCGAGCAGCTCGCGCAGCAGCGCGCGGTCACGGATGTCACCGTCCACCACCCGCAGTTGGCCGGGTGCGGCGGCGGCCTGTGCGGGGGCGAGGTTCTCCATCCGGCCACGGACGAAGTTGTCCAGGACGACGACCTCGCGGGCCCCGCCCTCGATCAGCTGGTCCACCACGGTGGAACCGATGGTCCCGGCCCCGCCGGTGACCAGACAGCGGGAACCCTCAATGGCGACTGCGTTCATCGGGCGCCGGCCCTCTCCTGAGCGATGATCAGTTGGGTGTCAGTCGCCGTGGCGCGCCCGTACGTGTCCGTACGTCATCGCAAGACCCCCCTTGCGCGCCCTGCTGCCCCCACGGCGTGCCGGGCCCGGCACGATCCGCTCCCCCACGGTTCGAACACTCAGGCCCCACTTCTGGAACGCTACCGGCCGCCGCCACCCCCGGGGGGCCGAATCGGCAAAACCGGTACCGAACGCCCGAGTTGGACCGAGTGGGCGACACAGCAGCACCCCGGCTCGGCGAATGTCGGAGGCGTTTGGCAGGCTTGGGCCCTTAGCGTGTCCCTACGTCATCTACTCACCGTCCGTCAGCAGCACAGCCCGACCGACCAGCGCCGAAGGAGCAGCCATGGACCTCGCGGAGCAGCCGCTCGCCGCGGCACCGGCCGTCCCTGCGCTGCGCCACCACCGGGACAGCCTGCTGCCCGCCGTCGCGGCCGCGCTCTCGCTGCGCAGCGGCGAGGTCCGCACGCTGGCGGGCGACAAGGCGGACGCCCGCCCGACGCTGCATCCCCTGGTCGCCGAGTTCCTCGCCGGGCTGCCGCTGGAGCAGCGCGAGCGCTTCACCGGCCGCTGCCCCGAGGCGGTGCTGCTCTCGCAGCACCTGACGGAGGTGGACTCGGGGCGCTCCAAGCGTGCCGTCCGCAAGCCGCTGACCATCCAGGAGGCCCGCAAGTCGCTCAAGGGCTCCCGGCTGACCACCGTCCGCATCCGCGAGGAGGGCGATCCGGCGCACGGTACGCACGCGCCGCCGTGCCGCTCCTGCGGGCCGCTGCTCGACCACCTGAACGTCACGAGCGTCGCCGTCGGCCCTGCCACCCGCTGAGCGCCCGGCCACCGCCCTGCCACCACCCTCGGAGTACGTCCTGAATCCGCCCGCCGTCTCAGCGCCCCGCACCAAGCCCCGGTTCCCGGCCGATGTCGCCGCCGCCCTCAAGCAGGCCGGCTGGCACCCCGGCCGCTGGCAGATCCGCCAGGCCGAGGAGTGGGCCGACGAATTGGTCGCGCACGGCGACGCGGCGGGCGTGCAGCACGCCGTCTTCCCCGCCGCGATCGAGGCCTGGGCCGAGTTCGGCGGCCTCTCCTTCGACCTCTCCGGAGCCGGCCAGCACCTGGCCCGCACCCCCTTCCTCCTCGACCCGCGCTGCGGCCTCCACCAGGCCCGCACCCTCGCCGACCTCGGCCGCGCCCTCGGCTCCCGAGTCGCCCCGCTCGGCGAGGAGCTCTACGGCCAGGCCCTCCTGGCCGTGGACGAGGAGGCCCGCGTCTACAGCCTCGACCACACCGGCGAGTACTTCCTCGGCCACACCACCGACCAGGCCGTCGCCACCCTCGTCCTCGGCCTCACCCCGGACCGCCTCCGCACTCCCTGACAGCCCAGAGCAACCACAGCAGGGGCGCGAGGCCCCTGCTGGGCATCCCCAGGTGCGTCAGCTCTCGTGCAGCGCCAGCCGGGACGGCAGGACGGCCTCGACGCGGAAGCCCCCGTCGCCGTCGGCTCCTGCGGCGAAGGTGCCGCCGAGGGCGAGCACCCGCTCCCGCATGCCGAGCAGCCCGTTGCCGCCGCTCGGCAGGCGGACGGCTGCGCCGCCGCCGGGGCAGTCGTTGGCGACCAGCACCCGGACGCCGTTGGGCACGTACGCGAGCAGCACGCAGACCTTCGCCCCGCCCGCGTGCTTGTGTGCGTTGGTCAGGCCCTCCTGCACGACCCGGTACGCCGTCTGCTCGGCCTCCGGCACGAACGCCCGGCACTCGCCCCGGACGGTCAGCGTCACCCGCATCCCGGCCGCCTCCGACTGCGCGACCAGCCCCGGCAGCCCGGCCAGGCCGGGGGCCAGCTCGACGGTCTCCTCGGACATCCGCAGCACGCCGAGGATCTCCCGCAGCTCGTTCAGGGCCTGCCGCCCGACCTCGCCCATCAGCTGGGCGCTCTGCCGGGCCTTGTCCGGGTCGCGGTCGACGATCCGCTCCAATGCCCCGGCGTGCACCACCATCAGGCTGACCCGGTGGGCGACGACGTCGTGCATCTCGCGGGCGATCCGGGTCCGCTCCTCCAGCCGGGCCCGGCGGGCCCGCTCCTGGGCCTGCTCGGCGAGCAGGTCGAGCTCGGTCTCCAGGCCGTGGGCGCGGTCCTTGAGCGACTCGATCAGCCGCCGCCGGGCGCCGACGTACAGGCCGGTGACCACGGGCGGCACGGTCACGCCGACGGCGACCATCACCGACAGCAGCAGGAAGACCCACACCGGCGGCGTCGCCTCGCCGGGCGGCACCCGGGTGCTCAGGAAGTTGATCAGCAGCATGCCCAGGGCCTCGACGAAGGCCAGCACCGAGAGCCCGACCACCCGCCAGCGCCGGGTGGGCCACTCCCAGGTCGCCGCCAAGCTGTAGAGCGACACGACCAGCAGGACGACCCCGAACAGCCCGGGGACGAAGACCAGCGCCGTCACCGCCGGCACCAGCGGCCAGCGCCGCCGGACGATCAGCGTGGCCCCGGCCAACGCGCCCAGCCCGGCCGCCGTCAGAGCGACCGGTATCCCCCAGTGCAGCCGGTCCCCCACGACCGCGTACGCGCCGACCGCGCACTCCAGAGCGGCCAAGGCCGCCAACCCCACGTCCAGCACCGCGCTACGGCGCCGCGCCCACCACCACAGTGACCGGCCCGGCCCGCCCCCCTCAGGCGACTTGCTCATGGGGCACAGCCTAGGCGGGACAGTTTGCTCTCTCCCAGCGACTTACCGGCAATACCTTCGGCGCCTGTCCGGCATCCGGCCAGGTCTCCGTCACGGCACCCCGTGCCACCTATGCTGGGGGCGTCGGACAGCGCGGTCCGCACACGTCACCACCACTCTCGGTGACGAGAGCCGTTGCCGAACCCCACCATCTCAGGGAGCCAGCCGTGACCGCTCCGGTCCCCACTCCGGCGGACAGCCCCAGCCCGATCACCGCAGACCCCGAAGCCGCGAACGCCGCCCTGCGCGCGGACATCCGCCGGCTCGGCGACCTGCTCGGCGAGACCCTGGTACGTCAGGAGGGCCCCTCACTGCTGGGGCTGGTCGAGCAGGTCCGCCTGCTCAGCCGCACCGACGGCGAGGCGACGGCCCAGCTGCTCGCCGAGATCGACCTCGAGACGGCGGCCAAGCTCGTCCGGGCCTTCTCCACCTACTTCCACCTGGCGAACGTCACCGAGCAGGTGCACCGCGGCCGCGAGTTCGCCGGCCGCCGGGCCCGCGAGGGCTCGCTGCTGGCGCAGACCGCCGACCAGCTCGCCGACGCGGACCCGAAGCACCTGGCCAACACCCTGGCCAACCTCGCCGTCCGCCCGGTCTTCACCGCGCACCCGACCGAGGCGGCCCGCCGCAGCGTGCTGAACAAGCTCCGCCGGGTGGGTGAACTCCTCGAGCGCATCCACCGCGAGCACGTCGCGTCCGGCCTCTCCACCACCGACCCGATCCGCCACAACTCGGCGAAGCGTCAGGCCGACCGCCGCCTCGCCGAGGTGATCGACCTGCTCTGGCAGACCGACGAGCTGCGGATCGCCCGCCCGGAGCCCACCGACGAGGCCCGCAACGCCGTCTACTACCTGGACGAGCTGTACCGCGAGGCCGTCCCCGAGGTGCTGGAGGAGCTGCACGAGGAGCTGGCCCGGGTCGGCCTGACGCTGCCCGACGGCGTCCGCCCGCTGACCTTCGGCACCTGGATCGGCGGCGACCGCGACGGCAACCCGAACGTCACCCCGCAGGTCACCTGGGACGTCCTCAACCTCCAGCACGAGTACGGCATCAAGGACGCCCTGGCGGCCGTGGACGACCTGCGGAGTTCGCTCTCCACCTCCGTCCGCCTCGCCGGCGCCTCCGCCGAGCTGCTGGAGTCGCTGGACGCCGACCTCAAGGTGCTGCCCGAGCTGAGCCCGCGCTACAAGCGGATGAACGCCGAGGAGCCGTACCGGCTGAAGGCGACCTGCGTCCGGCTGAAGCTGGAGAACACCCGCGAGCGGCTGGCCACCGGCACCCAGCACGTCGAGGGCCGCGACTACCTCGGCACCCGTGAGCTGATCGCCGACCTGAAGCTCGTCCAGGACTCGCTGCGCGCCCACCGGGGCGAGCTGATCGCCGACGGCCGCCTGGCCCGCGCGATCCGCACCGTCGAGGCGTTCGGCCTCCAGCTGGCCACGATGGACGTCCGCGAGCACGCCGAGGCGCACCACCACGCGCTCGGCCAGCTCTTCGACCGGCTCGGCGAGGAGGCGTGGCGCTACTCGGACATGCCGCGCGAGTACCGCCAGAAGCTGCTCGCCAAGGAGCTGCGCTCGCGCCGCCCGCTGGCCCCCACCCCGGCGCCGCTGGACGCCGCCGGGACGAAGACGCTGGGCGTCTTCAACACCATCCGTGAGGGCTTCGAGCGGTTCGGCGACGAGATCGTCGAGAGCTACATCATCTCGATGTGCCAGGGCGCCGACGACGTCTTCGCCGCGACCGTGCTGGCCCGCGAGGCCGGGCTGATCGATCTGCACGCGGGCATCGCCAAGATCGGCATCGTCCCGCTGCTGGAGACCACGGACGAGCTCCAGGAGGCCGACCGCATCCTGGACGAGATGCTCTCCGACCCCTCCTACCGCCTGCTCGTCTCCCTCCGGGGCGACGTCCAGGAAGTGATGCTGGGTTACTCCGACTCGTCCAAGTTCGGCGGCATCACCACCTCCCAGTGGGAGATCCACCGGGCCCAGCGCCGGCTGCGCGACGTCGCCCACCGGTACGGCATCCGGCTGCGGCTCTTCCACGGCCGCGGCGGCACCGTCGGGCGCGGCGGCGGCCCCTCGCACGAGGCGATCCTCGCCCAGCCCTGGGGCACCCTGGAAGGCGAGATCAAGGTCACCGAGCAGGGCGAGGTGATCTCCGACAAGTACCTGATCCCCTCGCTGGCCCGGGAGAACCTGGAGCTCACCGTCTCCGCGACGCTGGCCGCCTCCGCCCTGCACACCTCACCGCGCCAGGCCCCCGAGGAGCTGGCCCGCTGGGACGCGGCGATGGACCAGGTCTCCGCAGCCGCGCACACCTCCTACCGCGCGCTGGTCGAGCAGGAGGACCTGCCGAAGTACTTCTTCGCCGCGACCCCCGTCGACCAGCTGGCCTCGCTGCACCTGGGCTCCCGCCCGTCGCGGCGGCCGGACTCCGGCGCGGGCCTGGACGGCCTGCGGGCCATCCCGTGGGTCTTCGGCTGGACGCAGTCCCGGCAGATCGTCCCCGGCTGGTACGGCGTCGGCTCCGGCCTGGCCGCCGCCCGCGAGGCCGGTCTCGGCGACGTGCTGGACGAGATGCACGGCGAGTGGCACTTCTTCCAGAACTTCCTGTCCAACGTCGCCATGACGCTGGCCAAGACCGACCTGCGGATCGCCCGGCACTACGTCGAGCAGCTCGTCCCCGCCGACCTGCACCACGTCTTCGACCAGATCACCGCCGAGCACGACCGCACCGTCAAGGAGGTGCTGCGCCTCACCGGTGAGAGCACCCTGCTGGAGTCCAACCCGATCCTGAAGCAGACCTTCGTGGTCCGCGACGCCTACCTCGACCCGATCTCCTACCTCCAGGTCGCCCTGCTCCGCAGCCAGCGCGAGCTGGTCGCCCAGGGCCGCCCGGAGGACCCGCTGCGAGCCCGCGCCCTGCTCCTGACCGTCAACGGCATCGCCGCCGGCCTCCGCAACACGGGCTGACCTCAGCCCTGGAACCACCAGGGGCGCGGGGCTCTTGCCCCGCGCCCTTGTCTGTGGCTCACCAGGTGCCTAATGCGCCGTCAAGCGCCCGCTGCGGCGCCGCCGGAGCCAGGTCGCCGCGCCGCCCGCGACGACCACCAGGCCGCCGCCCACGGCGTAGAGCCCGGCGGAGCCGCCGATCTGACTCGTCGGCGGCTTCAGCTGTGCGGCGGCGGGCTCCGGCGAGCTGGTCGGCGTCGCGGCCTGCGCCGCGGGTGCGCCCAGCACGGCGGCGGAGGCCAGCAACACCGTGCCGCCGATCAGCCGTCCCACCTGGACACGCTGTGACCGAATCACGTCTCCTACCCCCAGCCCGAGCCCCTCAACCCTGCGTGTACGGGCAAGACCGTAGCGGATCCGGCCGGTCGTTCCCATACGGATTCAGCGCCAGGGCCCAAGCGTTGTACGACTGTTGTGGTCGGGGGGGGTTGACAGCTGACGGAAGGTCAGGAGTTGTACGTGCTCTGGGCTCGCTCCAGCCCGTCGGTCAGCAGCGCCTCGACGGCGTCGGCCGCCCGGTCGACGAACCAGTCCAGCTCCTTGCGCTCGGTCGAGGAGAAGTCCTTCAGCACGAAGTCGGCGACCTCCATCCGCCCCGGCGGGCGGCCGACCCCGCAGCGCACCCGGTGGTAGTCCGGGCCGAGCGACTTGGTGATCGACTTGAGGCCGTTGTGCCCGTTGTCGCCGCCGCCGAGCTTCAGCCGCAGGGCGGCGTAGTCGATGTCCAACTCGTCGTGGACGGCGACGATCGAGGCGGTCGGGGCCTTGTAGAAGTCGCGCAGCCCGGTGGTCGGGCCGCCCGAGAGGTTCATGAAGGTCATCGGCTTCGCCAGCACCACCCGCTGCCCGGCGAGCCGGCCCTCGGCGATCTGCGCCCGGCTCTTGTGGGCCTTGAACTTGGAGCCGATCCGCTGCGCCAGCAGGTCGACCACCATGAAGCCGATGTTGTGCCGGTTGCGGGCGTAGCCCTCACCCGGGTTGCCGAGCCCGACGACCAGCCAGGGCCCTGTGTACTCTTCGCCGCTCATCTCAAGCGCTCCTCAACTCGCGAGTCCCCTCATCATCCCGGACACACCGCTGCCCCGGCCTCTCCGCAACGGGAGGGGCCGGGGCAGCGGTTCAAGCAGTGCGTGATGCTCAGGCGGAGGCGGCGTCAGCAGCGGCCTCGGCGTCGGCGTCGGCCTGCGAGGCCTGGGCGCCGATGACCTGGAGCACGACGGTGTCGCCGTCGACGGCCAGGGTGGTGCCGGCCGGGAGGGTGATGTCCTTGGCGAGGACGGAGGCACCGGCCTCCAGGCCCTGGACCGAGACGGTGACCGACTCGGGCAGGTGGGTGGCCTCGGCCTCGACCGGGAGGGTGTTCAGCACGTGCTCGAGCAGGTTGCCGCCCGGGGCGAGCTCGCCCTCGGTCAGGACCGGGATCTCGACGGTGACCTTCTCGCCGCGCTTCACCAGCAGCAGGTCGACGTGCTCGATGTTGCGCTTGATGGCCGCACGCTGGACGGCCTTCGGCAGGACGTACTCGTCCTTGCCCTCGATCGGGACGACCAGCAGGGCGTTCGGGGTCTTCAGCGCCATCATCAGGGCGTGGCCGGGCAGGTTCAGGTGGACCGGGGTGTGGCCGTGGCCGTACACGACGGCGGGGACGAGGCCGGCGACGCGGGCGCGACGGGCGGCACCCTTGCCGAACTCGGTGCGGGTCTCAGCGGCAAGGCGGATCTCGGACACGACTGCACTCCTCGTAAGAATCTGGCGCGGGGTGCAGGCGACAAAAAACCGCCGGGACCACACCCTCAAGTACGTTCGGGGGTCGCTCGGCGGCAGACGGAACTGCGGACAGCCGAAGTCGGCTGCGGCAGCGCGTCGATCACGGAGGCGGGCGCCCGGAAAAGGCGCACGGCATCCCTCGCCGAGCAGTCTC
Source organism: Kitasatospora sp. McL0602 (assembly GCF_052076145.1). Classification (NCBI taxonomy): domain Bacteria; kingdom Bacillati; phylum Actinomycetota; class Actinomycetes; order Kitasatosporales; family Streptomycetaceae; genus Kitasatospora; species Kitasatospora sp. McL0602. Next base: position 2,832,583 of record NZ_CP197246.1, read on the forward strand.
ACGAGTCTAACCGCACGCCCCGTCAACCAAGAAATCGGCCCCGGTGCGTGTGCCGCACCGGGGCCGATCGATGAGCTACTCGGCTCAGTGCACGCCCTCGAAGAGGCTCGTGACCGAGCCCTCCTCGAAGACCTCGCGGATCGCGGCGGCGATCGACGGGGCGATCGACAGGGTGGTGACCTTGTCGAGCTGGAGCGAGGCCGGGGTCGGCAGGGTGTTGGTGAAGACGAACTCGCTGACCCGGGAGTTCTTCAGGCGGTCGGCGGCCGGGCCGGAGAGGACACCGTGGGTGGCGGCCACGATGACGTCCGAGGCGCCGTTCTCGAAGAGCGCGTCGGCGGCGGCACAGATCGTGCCGGCGGTGTCGATCATGTCGTCGACCAGGACGCAGACCCGGCCCTTGACGTCACCGACGACCTCGGCCGACAGGATGGTGTTGGCCTGGCTGGTGTCGCGGCGCTTGTGGATGATCGCCAGCGGGGCGTCGAGGCGGTCGCACCACTGGTCGGCGACCTTCACCCGGCCGGCGTCCGGCGAGACGATCGTCAGCTTCGAGCGGTCGACCCGCTCGCCGACGTAGTCGCAGAGCATCGGCAGCGCGAACAGGTGGTCCACCGGGCCGGAGAAGAAGCCCTGGATCTGCGCGGTGTGCAGGTCCACGGCCATGATCCGGTCGGCACCGGCCTGGGCCAGCAGGTCGGCGACCAGGCGGGCCGAGATCGGCTCGCGGCCCAGGTGCTTCTTGTCCTGACGGGCGTAGCCGTAGAACGGCAGGATCGCGGTGATGCTCCGGGCGGAGGCCCGCTTCAGAGCATCGATCATGATCAGCTGCTCCATGATCCACTGATTGATCGGAGCCGTGTGGCTCTGCATGACGAAGCAGTCCGCACCGCGCGCGGAGTCCAGGAAGCGGACGTAGATCTCGCCGTTGGCGAAGTCGTAGGCCTTGGTCGGGACGAGTTCGGTGCCGAGCGCAGCGGCCACCTCCTTCGCCAGCTCGGGGTGGGCACGGCCGGAGAAGAGCTTCAGCTTCTTCTCACCCGACGTCGTGATCCCGCTCACTGCACCGTCTCCTCGTATTGCTGACGCACATGAACCCGCCGCGCCGCACCCGGGCGTGGCCCGAGCCGGTGGTCAACGGGGGATTGGAGGTACGCCCAGACGCGGGGCAGAGCCCAATGGCGCACGTATGTACTCCAGGTTACGCGCCCGGCCCGGAAGCGTCCCCGGTGGGGACACCTCCGGTGGTCCTCGCTAGGCCGTTCAGACCTCCCCGGCCCCTGCCGCCTCGGCCGCCTGCGCCGACGCCGAACCGGGCCGCTTGCGCTGCACCCAGCCGGCCACGTTGCGCTGCTGCGCCCGCGCCACACCCAGCGATCCGGCCGGAACATCGCTGATGATGACCGATCCGGCGGCCGTGTAGGCGCCGTCCCCGATCGTCACCGGGGCGATGAACATGTTGTCGGAGCCGGTGCGGCAGTGCGCCCCGATGGTGGTGCGGAACTTCTGCTGGCCGTCGTAGTTCACTGTGACGGACGCCGCACCGATGTTGCTGCCCTCCCCGATGGTCGCGTCCCCGATGTAGGAGAGGTGCGGCACCTTGGCGCCCTCGCCCAGCTCGGAGTTCTTGATCTCCACGTACGTGCCGACCTTCGCCTTGCGGGCCAGCTTGGCCCCCGGCCGCAGGTAGGCGTACGGGCCGACGGAGGCCAGCTCGCCGATCTCGGCACTGAAGGCGGTGGTGTAGCTCACCTTGGCGTCCGCGCCGACGGACGTGTCGGTCAGCGTGGTGCCCGGACCGACCTCGCAGCCCTCGCCGAGGTGGGTGGTGCCGCGCAGCTGGGTGCCGGGGTGCACCACCGCGTCCGGCTCGTACGTGACCTGGACGTCCAGCCAGGTGGACGCCGGGTCGACGACGGTGACGCCCTCGCGCATCGCCCGCTCGACCAGCCGGGCGTTCAGCATCCGGCGGGCCTCGGCGAGCTGCACCCGGTCGTTGATGCCGACGATGTCGCGGAAGTCGCCCGCGACGACCGCGCCGACGCGGTGCCCGGCGGTGCGCAGGATGGCGAGCGTGTCGGTCAGGTACTCCTCGCCCTGCACGTTGTCGGTGCCGACCCGGCCGAGCGCCTCGGCGAGCAGCTTGGCGTCGAAGGCGAAGACGCCGGAGTTGATCTCGGCGATGGCGCGCTGCGCCTCGGTGGCGTCCTTCTCCTCGACGATCGCCGCGACGCTGTCGGCCTCGTCGCGCAGGATGCGGCCGTAGCCGAAGGCGTCCGGCACGACGGCCGTCAGCACGGTGACGCCGTTGCCCTGCTCGGCGTGGGCGGCGACCAGCGCGGCGAGGGTGCCGCCGGTCAGCAGCGGCGCGTCACCGGTGGTGATCACCACGGTGCCGTCCAGCTCGACGCCGTCGGCGGCCAGCGCGGTGAGGGCGATCCGGACGGCGTGCCCGGTGCCGTTCTGTTCCTCCTGCACGACGGTGCGGACGCCCTCGTACCGCTCGGCGAGGTGGGCCTGCACCTGCTCACGCATGTGGCCGACCACCACGACCAGCTGCTGCGGCGTCAACTCCTGGGCAGCGGCGACCGCGTGCCCCACCAGCGAGCGCCCGCAGACCTCGTGCAGGACCTTGGGGAGGCGCTTGGACTTCATCCGAGTCCCGCCGCCAGCGGCGAGCACGATCACGGCAGCGGGGTTGTTGGCACTCACGCGGGAGGCTCCTCGGTCGTTCCTGGGGTAAGGGAGTCGGCCCGACCGGGCCCCAGGCCGGTGGCCCTCCGCACAGCCCGCCGAGCTGGGCCCGACAATACCGGCGCAGCGGCGCCGTACCCGAACCGATCACTGGGGGTGGATGAGCTCCGCCGCTAGGATTCGAACCCAGACAGAGGCCTCCAAAGGGCCCAGTGCTGCCATTACACCACGGCGGATCGAGCATCAAACCGGCCGCCGGCACACGCCTCAGGCGGTTTCTCGGCACAGCCTACGGGTTGCGGCGCCGCAGCTCCACCACCATTCCGGGACCCGTTGGGCGACACGGTCTCTTCCCTTGCGCGGCGGCAGTACCTACGATGCCGTAAGTTACGGACACGTAAGTCCCTCCGCTCCTCGGGCGGCCCGTCCGCCCTCCGCCCTCAAGAGGACCGCCGCCATGACCATCCAGGCAAGCGAAGCGCCGCCCGAGGTCGATGCCCCCGACCTCCGGCTCTCCCAGATCTCCGCCACCAGAGGCGGCGAGAAGCAGGGGCTGGCCGAGCGCATCGCCCTCGGGCTCTTCATCGGCATCCCGTTCACCGCTCTGCTCGCCGCCGTGCCGGCGGCCTGGGGCTGGGGGCTCGGCTGGGTCGATCTGACGATCGCGCTGGTGATGTATTTCGTCACCTGCCACGGCATCACCGTCGGCTACCACCGGTTCTTCACCCACGGCTCGTTCAAGGCCAACCGGCCGCTGACGCTCGCGCTCGCCGTGGCGGGCAGCCTCGCCGTCGAGGGCCCGCTGGTGCGCTGGGTGGCCGACCATCGCAAGCACCACCGGTTCAGCGACAAGGAGGGCGACCCGCACTCCCCCTGGCGCTACGGCGAGAGCGTGCCCGCCCTGCTCAAGGGCCTCTGGTGGGCCCACATGGGCTGGCTCTTCGACGAGGAGCAGACCTCCCAGGCGAAGTACGCGCCCGACCTGGTCAAGGACCGCGCCATAAGGGGCATCTCCCGGCTCTTCTGGCTCTGGACGCTGATCTCGATGCTGCTGCCGCCGCTGGTCGGCGGGCTGGTCTCGATGTCCTGGCACGGCGCCCTGACGGCCTTCTTCTGGGGCTCCCTCGTCCGGGTCGCCCTGCTGCACCACGTGACCTGGTCGATCAACTCGATCTGCCACGCCATCGGTGAGCGCCCGTTCAAGTCCCGCGACCGCTCCGGCAACGTCTGGTGGCTGGCGGTGCTGTCCTGCGGCGAGTCCTGGCACAACCTGCACCACGCCGACCCGACCTCGGCCCGGCACGGCGTGCTGCGCGGCCAGGTCGACTCCTCCGCCCGGCTGATCCGCTGGTTCGAACTGGCCGGCTGGGCGAACGACGCCCGTTGGCCGGACGCCGCACGGATCTCCGCCCGCCGCACCGCATGAGCGAGGGCGGCCCAGGTCGCGACGCGGCGCGCGCGGCGAAGCCGCCCCGCCGCGAGAGGGCCTCCCCCGGCAGACGGCCGGGGGAGCGGTGGGGGACAAGCCCGCCACTGCAGCATGATGTAGGGGTGAACGGGAGCAACGGAGACACCGCAGACGGCCACCGGACCGCACGGGCGGGAGCCGCGGACACTCCGGCTCCCCGCCCGCGATCCGCTGCCCCGGCCCGCCCCGCCAAGGGCGGCAGGGTCCGGATGACCGGCAAGCAGCGGCGCGAGCAGCTGCTCGACATCGGCCGCTCGGTCTTCGCCGAACGCGGCTACGACGGCACCTCCGTCGAGGAGATCGCCGAACGCGCGGGCGTCTCCAAGCCCGTGGTGTACGAGCACTTCGGCGGCAAGGAGGGCCTCTACGCGGTGGTCGTCGACCGCGAGATGCAGCTGCTGCTCGACATGGTCACCGGCGCACTGACCGGCGGGCACTCCCGGGAGCTGCTGGAGCAGGCCGCGTTCGCGTTGATGGACTACATCGACACCTCCACGGACGGCTTCAAGATCCTCGTCCGGGACTCCCCCGTCGCCCAGTCGACCGGCACCTTCGCCTCGCTGATCAGCGACATCGCGACGCAGGTGGAGGACATCCTCGGCCTGGAGTTCAAGGCCCGCGGCTTCGACGCCCGGCTCGCGCCGATGTACTCGCAGATGCTGGTCGGGATGGTCGCACTGACCGGGCAGTGGTGGCTGGAGGTCCGTAAGCCCGGGAAGGCCGAGGTCGCCGCCCACCTGGTCAACCTCGCCTGGCACGGGCTGGAGGGCATGGAGCGGCACCCCCGGCTGGTCGGCGAGCGGCAGCAGTGACGCGGCCGGGCGGGGGCACCGGGGGCCGGTAGTTCACCCCCGGTTTTTCTTGACGTCAAGAGGCTTCATATCGACACATCCCCCGATACACTGATCCACATGGAGGACGAGGTCGACCGTCTGGTCGCAGCATGGCGCCGCGAGCGCCCCGACCTCGACGTGCAACCGCTCGAGGTGCTCAGCCGGGTCAGCCGGCTCGCCCGCCACCTCGACCGCGCCCGCCGCACCGCCTTCGCCGAGCACGGCCTGGAGCCGTGGGAGTTCGACGTGCTGACCGCCCTCCGCCGGGCCGGCTCCCCGTACCAGCTCTCCCCCGGCCAGCTCCTCACCCAGACGCTGGTCACCTCCGGCACCATGACCAACCGGATCGACCGCCTCACCGGCAAGGGCCTGGTCAAGCGCCTCCCCGACCCGGACGACCGCCGCGGCGTCCTCGTCCGCCTCACCGACGACGGCCGCGACCGCGCCGACCAGGCCCTGGCCGGCCTCCTCACCCACGAGCGCGCCCTCCTCGCCGAGCTCACCACCGGCCAGCAGACCGACCTCGCCGCCCTGCTGCGACAGCTCGTCGCCCCCTTTGACCAGGCAGGCCAGGCTTAACGCCGACAGGCAGCTCAGGGCAACCACAGCAGGGGCTGGCCCATTGCACGAGACCCGGTTGTGCGCCCGCTTGCCCGACGGCTCAGATGCGGGCCGGAGAGTGCGCCCCCTAGCGTGGTCAGAAGGGCATTGTCGACCCGACGATGACGTCCGTCCTTCCCTAGGAGGCGTATCCGATGCTTGCCCAGACCATGCTGCCCAGGAGGGTGGCCCTCGCTCCCCGCCACGCGACGACGCCCGAACTCGCCGCCGTGGCTGCGCTGATCTCCGAGGAGGAGTCGGCGGTCAGCGACGCACCCCTGTTCCGTCCCGAGGCCGTCGGCGCACTGCTGCTCGGCCTGCTGCTCTCCCCGAAGGAGCCCAAGGAGGAGCGGCACTGACCCCGCGTCGGCTCGGAAGGAAGTAGCCGAACCCATGCCGTTCGCCGAAGCCTCGCCCCAGCAGGAGTTCGCTGCCGCGACCGAGTGGGCGGCAGGCCGCGCCCTCGACGCCCTGACCGGCGCCGGGGGCGCGGCTCCCCCCGGCGGGGAGCCCCCGGAGCCCCGCGCGCTGGTCGCCGCCGACCGCATCCTCGGCCCCGACCTCTTCGCCCCCGGCCTGCTCACCGGCCGCCCCACCCGGCCGGAGACCGCCGCCCGCGCCGCCGAGGCGCTGCGCCTGTTCGCCCCGGCCGAGCCCACCGCCCTGACCTGGCGCGACCGCGCCACCGCCGAGTTGCTCGCCCGCGCCGGGCACCCCGTCCCCGTACCGGAGCCGCCGCCCGCGCCCGACCCGGCCGAGGACGGCTGGCAGCGCTGGTCCGTCCGGATGTCCCAGCTCTGCTCGCTCGCCCTGCCGACGCTGGAGGGCGAGGTGCACGCCCGCGCCCGGGAGCACGCGCTCACGCTCGCCCGCGGCACCACCCGCGCCGTGCTGCGGCGCGACCACCGCACCGCCACCCGCCTCACCCGCTGGCTCGCCTGGCTGCAGAGCACCGGCACCCCACCCGCGCTGGAGCTCGCACCGCTGCTGCGCCACCTCGCCCTGACCGGCGACGGCACCGCCCGCAGCGCCCTGGACCTCGCCATCGCCCGACGGCTGGCCGCCGCGTGAACCCCGCCGTGCTCGCCACCGCCCACCGGCTGGCCGGCCGCTCGCTGGAGTGGCTGCACGCCGCCCACCAGCGCGGCTACGGCACCCTCCCGCCGGACGCCGGGATCGACCTCGGCGACCCCAACAACGCGTACAAGCCGATCGGCGAGTGCGCCCTCGCCGCCACGCTCGTGCTGCGCGAGCCCGTCTCCGGGCCCACCGAGCGGGAGCGGGCCCGCACGATGCTCGACTTCGGCTGGCAGCAGCTGCGCGGCGGCGACCTTCTCTACGAGCGGCAGTTCCGGCACATGCTGCTCAGCGACCCGCTGGAGACCTACGCGCACTTCCACCGGGCCGGGTACCGCCACCCGGCCCTGTTGGAGCTGCTCGGCGGCCTGGACGGGCTGCGCGCCGCCCACGCCGTCGAGACGGTGCCCAACCGGCGGCTGGCCGTCGCCAACGCCCGCTCGGTGACCGGGCTGGCGCACCGGCCCGACTGGGCGGCGCTCGCGGCGGCGACCTGGCTCGGCGCCCGGCCCGAGCCGTGGGCGATCGACTGGATGACCGGCTACGACGTCACCCACACGGTCTTCCACCTCACCGACTGGGGCGCCCTGCCCGAGCGGCTGCCCGAGCCGCTGCGGGACTACCTGGCGGCCTGGCTGCCGGTCTGGGTCGACATCTGGCAGGAGACCGGCCAGTGGGACCTGCTCGGCGAGCTGCTGATCGTCGACGCCTGCCTGCCCGAGCCGGTCTGCGACGCCCAGGGCTGGGAGTGCCTCGCCGCCGCCCAGCGCCCGGACGGCCTGCTGCCGCGCGACCAGGACCCGGTCGACGAGGACCCGGCGCGGGCCTTCAAGGACCACGAGCACACCGCCGTGGTCACCGTGCTGGCCGGCACCCTCACCCTGGCCCGCGCCCTCCGGTGAACGGACACCTCGCGGCCCTCGTCCGCACCGTGCCCCCCGAGGCGGCCCTCGCCCTCGCCCTGACCGGCCCGGGAGGCACCCGACTGCTCTGCCACGGCCGCACGGCAGGCCGGGCCGGCCCGCCCGTGACCCCGGACACCGGCTTCGAACTCGGCTCGGTGAGCAAGACGTTCACCGCCCTGCTGCTCGCCGAGCAGACCGCCCTGGGCGAAGCCCGCCCCGAGGACACCGTCACCGTCTCCGGTACGCCCGTCAGCCTGCTGCAGCTGGCCACCCACACCTCCGGGCTCCCCCGGCTGCCGCCCGGCCTGCTCCGCACGGCCCTGCCCGCCTGGCACAGCAACCCGTACGCGGCGTACTCCGCCGAGGAGTTGCGGCGGGCGCTCGACCGCACCCGGGTGCGGCCGCCCGGCCGCCACCTGCGGTACTCCAACTACGGCGTCGGCCTGCTCGGGCAGCTGCTCGCCGAACGGGCCGGAGCCACCTACCCGGAGCTGCTCACCGCCCGGGTCTGCGGGCCGCTCGGGCTCACCGGTACGGGGTGCGAGCCCGGCGAGGCCGTCGGGCACCGGCACGGGCGCCCGATGCCGCCCTGGCAGGTCCCCGCCCTGCCCGGCGCCGGAGCCGTCCGCTCCACCGCCCGCGACCTGCTCCGCTATCTGACCGCCCACCTCGACCCGGCAGGCACCCCGCTGGCCGCCGCCCTGCGCGACGTCCAACGGCCACGGCTGGTCAAACCGCACTCGACGGACCGGCTCTGCCTGGTCTGGAACCTGCGACCGCTGCCCGGCCGGGATCTCCTCTTCCATGCGGGCGCCACCCGTGGCTGCACCGCCTTCGTCGCCTTCTGCCCCCAGCTCGGCACCGCACTGGCCGCCCTGACCAACACCGGGCCGCGCCTCGACAACCGTTTCGTACAGGCGAGTTACCGGGCCTTCCGGGCCCTCTAGGCTTGCGGGCTCACGCCGGCCCGGCGGGCCACGGCGACGGCTGCGAGGGTGGAGTGGACGCCCAACTTGCCCAGCACGTTCTGCATGTGGGTGCGGACGGTGTGCGGCGAGAGGTAGAGCCGCTCGGCGACCGCCTGCCGGCCGAGACCGGCGACCATGCAGCGGAGCACCTCCTCCTCGCGCGGGGTGAGGGTCTCGACCAGTCGCTCGCTCTCCGTCCGGTCCCGCCGGGCGGCCGTCAGCTCCCGTACGACACCGGTGAGCAGCACCGGCGGCAGATGAGTCTCCTCCCGCAGCACCCCCCGGACGACACCCAGCAGGCAGCTCAGCGAGCTGTCCTTGGCGACCCAGCCGCAGGCGCCCGCCTGCAACGCCCGGACGGCCCGGCGGGGTTCGTCCTCGGCGGCGAGCACGACGGCCCGCAGCTCCGGGTACGTCCGGCAGGCCCGCCCGAGCAGCGCGATGCCGTCGACCGGCGGCTGGGGCCGCGCCGGCCCGGCGGTCGGGGGCTGCCGCTGCACCGGGACGGCCGGCACGGCAGCGACGGCCGCCACCGGACGGCGGGCCACCGGCGGGCTGCCGGGGGCGAGATCGGCGTCGATCAGCGCGACCTGGAACGGCCGGTGTTCGGCGTGCGCACGCTCCAGGGCCCGCTCGGCGGCGGCCGCACTGCCCGCCGCACCGACCTCGATGTCCGGTTCGGCGGCGAGGGCCGCCGCGAGCGCCTCGGCAAAGATCCGGTGGCTGTCCACCACCAGGACGCGAATCCGACCCATCGTCTCTTCCCCCCTGGTCAGGCGGTACCGCTTCAGCGTACGGCCTGCGGGCCTGCCCGGCAGGGGAGTTGACCAAACCGCGAGGGCGCGGGTCCTGTCAGGCCAGCCGACGGGCACCTGCGGCCGGGGTGACGGGGAAGGTGCGGGGGGTCGCGTAGCCGGCCTGGGCGAAGGCGGTGGTGACGGCGGCGGCGACCTGGGGGAGGGCCTCGGCCTCCACCAGGGCGAGGACGGACCCGCCGAAACCACCGCCGGTCATCCGGGCTCCCAGCGCGCCTGCCTCGACGGCGGCTGATGCCGCGAGGTCGGTCTCCGGGCACGAGACCCGGTAGTCGTCGCGCAGCGAGGCGTGCCCGGCGGTCAGGATGGGGCCGATGGCGGCCAGCTCGCCCGCGTCGAGGTGGGCGACGGCCTGCTCGACCCGGAGGTTCTCCGTCACCACGTGCCGTACCAGCGGCCGGAGTTCGGCGGGAAGCCGGTCGAGTGCGGCGGGGAGGCCGGCCAGGTCGAGGTCGCGCAGGGCGGGCAGCCCGAGCAGTGCGGCGGCCCGCTCGCAGCCGGCCCGCAGTTCGGCGTACGCGCCGTCGCCGAGGTCGTGCTTGACCCGGGTGTCGATGACCAGCAGCCGCAGGCCCTGACCGGCGAGGTCGAGCGGCACCTGACGGCTGGAGAGGTCGCGGGTGTCCAGGAAGAGCGCGCCGCCCTCGGCGCAGGCCGTCGAGGCCATCTGGTCCATCACGCCGCAGGGCACCCCGGCGAAGGCGTTCTCGGCCCGCTGCGCGAGCAGTGCCAACTCGGCGGCGTCCAGCCGGAGGTCGTACAGGTCGCGGTAGGCCGCCGCGACCACGCACTCGAGCGCGGCGGAAGAGGAGAGCCCGGCGCCGACGGGCACGTCGCTGTCGAAGCAGAAGTCCGCGCCGCCCACCTCGTGCCCGGCCTCGCGCAGCGCCCAGACGACCCCGGCCGGGTACTGGGCCCAGCCGGTGACGGTGCCGGGGGCGAGCTCGTCGACCCGCAGTTCGGTGACGGCGCCGTCGCCCTGCTCGCTGTGCAGCCGGAGCACGCCGTCGTCGCGCCGCCGGGCGGCGGCCCTGGCGGTGTACGGGATCGCCAGCGGGAGGACGAAGCCGTCGTTGTAGTCGGTGTGTTCACCGATCAGGTTGACGCGGCCGGGCGCCGCCCAGACCCCGGTCGGGGCGGCGCCGTACGCGGACCGGAAGACGGCCGGCAGATCAGTCAACGTGGTTCTCCAGGGTGAACTGCCAGGCGTCGGCGACGATGTCGTCGAGCTCCGGGCGGCTGGGGCGCCAGCCCAGCGCGTCGTGGGCGCGCTGGGCGGAGGCGACGAGGGTGGCGGGGTCACCCGGGCGGCGCCCGGTGGTGACGACGGTGATCTCCCGGCCGGTGACCCGGCGGACGGACTCGATGACCTGGCGGACGGAGAAGCCGCTGCCGTTGCCGAGGTTGCAGATCAGGTGCTCGCCCGGCTTGGCGGCGCCCAGCGCCAGCAGGTGGGCCTCGGCGAGGTCCGCGACGTGGATGTAGTCGCGGATGCAGGTGCCGTCCTCGGTCGGGTAGTCGTCGCCGTAGACGGAGATGTGCGGGCGCTGCCCCAGCGCGGCCTGGAAGACCAGCGGGATGATGTGCGACTCGGGCTCGTGCCGCTCGCCGTACGTGACGCCGGAGGTGCTCCGGTACGCCCCCGCGACGTTGAAGTAGCGCAGCGAGACGGCGGCCAGGCCGTGCGCGATCGCCTCACTGGTGATCAGGTGGTCGACGGCGAGCTTGGTGGAGCCGTAGGCGCTGGTCGGCGCGGTGCGGGCGGTCTCGGCGATCGGCACCAGCTCGGGCTCGCCGTAGACGGCGGCGGTGGAGGAGAAGACCAGCTTGCGGACGTCGGCCTTGCGCATCGCGGCGACGAGCTCGAGCGAGCCGGCGACGTTGTTGCGCCAGTACTTCTCCGGGTCGGCGACGGACTCGCCGACCTGCGAGGAGGCGGCGAAGTGCAGCACGCCCTCGTAGCTGCCGTCGAGCACGTCGGCGGCGTCCTGGATGCGGCCCTGCACGAACTCGGCCCCGGCGGGCACGGCCTTGCGGAAGCCGGTCGAGAGGTCGTCCAGCACGGTGACCTGGTGTCCCGCCTCCAGCAGGTGTGCGGCGACCACACTGCCGACGTAACCGGCACCACCCGTGACCAGGAACTTACTCATGATGCGACCTCCCGCAGGCGCTGCGCCGCCGCCTCGGGCGACACATCGTTGACGAACGCGTCCATGCCGGATTCGACCCCGGCCAGGAACTTGAGCTTGCCTACCGTACGTCGGATCGTGAACAGCTCCAGATGCAGTGCCAGCTCCTCCCCGCCGAGCACCGGCGCCTGGTGCCAGGCGGCGATGTAGGGGGTCGGCGAGGCGTCCGGCCCGAAGAGGCGGTCGAAGCGGCGGAGCAGTTCGAGATAGACCGGGGCGAACTCGGCGCGCTCGGCCTCGGTGAGCCGGGTCAGGTCGGCGACCCTGCGGTTGGGGTAGAGGTGCACCTCGTAGGGCCAGCGGGCGGCGTACGGGACGAAGGCCGTCCAGTGCTCCCCGGCCAGCACCACCCGTTCGGGGTCGGCGCGTTCGGAGTCGAGCAGGTCCTCGAAGAGGTTGCGGCCGGTGCGCCTCCGGTGGTCGGCGGCGGCGGCGATCATCTTGGCCGTGCGCGGCGCGATGAACGGGAAGGCGTAGATCTGGCCGTGCGGGTGGGCGAGGGTGACGCCGATCTCGGCGCCCCGGTTCTCGAAGCAGAACACCTGCTGCACGCCGGGGAGCGTGGAGAGTTCGGCGGTGCGGTCCGCCCAGGCCTCCAGGACGAGCCGGGCCTTCGCCTCGCCGAGGCCGGCGAAGGAGGTGTCGTGCTCGGCCGTGAAGCAGACCACCTCGCAGCGGCCGACGCCCGGCTCGCGGACCCGAAGAGCGGCCGGGTCCGGGGCGGGGCTGCCGGTGATGTGACCGACGGCGTCCGCCGAGAGGGACGAGAGCGAGGGGAAGCGGTTCTCGAAGACGACGACGTCGTAGTCGGCCGCCGGGACTTCGCTCGTCCGGCCCTCGCGGGAGGGGCAGAGCGGGCACTCGTCGGCCGGCGGGTGGTAGGTCCTGGCCTGCCGGTGGGCGGCGATGGTGACCCAGTCCCCCGTGGCGGCGTCCCGCCGGATCTCGGACAGCGCGCCGGGTGTCTCCAGTGGTCGCGGATCGGCGGCGTCGCGGACCGCTGATTCGTCCGCGTCGTAGTAGATCAGCTCGCGGCCGTCCGCGAGCTTGGTCGTGGTCTTCTTCACGCCCTCCGCCTTCCGTGTCTACCAGCGGGAACATAATCAAACAGAATCCACCACAGGTCAACACCATGGCCGAACATGACAGCACCGAGGCCTCGACGGCGGCCCCAGCGGCACTCCCGGTGGCACCTTCTGTGGACCCTCAGCGGAGGTCGACGCGCTCCAACAGCCCCGTCCGGGCCGCGACGGCGGCGGCCTCCAACCGCGTCCGGGCACCGAGCTTCATCAGGACCCGCTGGACATGGGTACGGGCCGTACTCGGGGCGATCCCCATCCCGGCGGCGATGGCGGTGGTGTCCTCGCCCTCGGCTATCCGCACCAGCACCTGCACCTCACGGTGCGTCAGCATCCGCAGCAGCCGCAGCGCCTCGCCGTCCTGCTCGACCACCGGTCTCAACAGCCGGTCGAACGCCTGCTGGAGCACCTCCACGGCCACCGCCGCCTCGCCCGCCCGGACGCGGGTGATGGCCCGCTCGACCACCTCGATCCGCTCGTCACTGCGGACGTAGCCCGCCGCCCCCGCCGCGAACGCCGCGGCCGCCCGCCCGGGTTCGTCCGCCGGGCCGAGCACCACCACCGCGACCTCGGGGCGCTCCCGGCGCAGCCGCCGTACCGGGTCGAAGGCGTCCGGCCCGCCGGGGCCGTCCACCCCGAGCAGGCAGACCTCGGGGCGCCGCCCGGCGACCACCTCGCAGACCGCGCGCGCGGGAGAGCCCAGCCCGACCACCCGGTGACCGCGCTGCTGGAGGGCCGACGCCAGAGCCTCAGCCAGTAACCGGTGGTCGTCGACCACCACGAGCCGAACGCCCACGGCGCCCTCCACTCCCCGTTGACGCACCATCACAGCGCATCACGGCCCCCGGCGCCAGGTAGCGGGCGGCAGGTCGCTCGAACGGGACCGGAAAAACGAAGAAGGCCCTCGCCGTCCGGCGAGGACCTTCTACATACCGTGGAGCCCCCATGCGGAATCGAACCGCAGACCTTCTCCTTACCATGGAGACGCTCTACCGACTGAGCTATAGGGGCGAACCGGTCGAACGAGGAAGACATTACATGGTCATCCGCCGGAACGTGAAATCGGCCCCCGCCGACAGCCCTAAGCCGCCACGAGGGCCAGATCGCTGCCCCGCGTCTCCGGCAGCGCCCACAGGCAGAGCAGCGAGACCAGGCCGATCCCGGCCAGGTACCAGCCCACCGGCTGGGCCGTCCCGTACGCGGCCGTCAGCCTGGTCGCCACCAGCGGTGCCGTCGCCCCGCCGACCACGCCGCCGAGGTTGTACGTCAACGCCACGCCCGTGTACCGGACCTGGGTCGGGAAGAGCTCCGGCAGGTACGCGGCGATCGGGCCGAAGAGGCAGCCGAGCACCGCCATCGCCCCGCCGATGCCGAGTGCCACCAGCGACGGCCGCCCCGTCTCCAGCAGCGGGAACAGCAGCAACGACCAGAACACGGCGGCGGCGCCCGCGAGTTGCAGCACCCTGCGGCGCCCCAGGCGGTCGCTGCACCCGGCCGTCCACCAGGCCGCCAGCCCCTGCGGCACCGCACCGGCCAGCAGCAGGCCCAGCACCAGCGAGCGCGGCAGCCCAAGCGCGGTGGTCGCGTACGCCAGCGCGTAGGTGGTGGTCAGGTAGAACAGCGCGTACCCCACCATGATCGAGCCGCCGCCCAACGCCACCGCCCGCCCGTGCTCCCGCAACACCGTGACGGCCGGCACCCGGACCGGCTCGGGCCGCCCCTCGAACAGCGGGCTCTCCTCGATCCGCAGCCGGACGAACAGCCCGACGGCCACCAGCGCCGTCGACGCCAGGAACGGCACCCGCCACCCCCACCCCAGGAACGCCGCCTCGCTGAGCCCCTCCGACAGCCCGAGGAACACCCCCGTCGCGACCAGGAACCCGGCGCACGGCCCCAGTTGCAGGTACGCCCCGTACCTTCCCCTACGCCCCGGCGGCGCGTGCTCGGCGATCAGCAGCGCCGCACCGCCCCACTCCCCGCCCAGCCCGACCCCCTGGCAGGCCCGCAGCACCACCAGCGCCACCGGCGCCCACCACCCCCAGGCCGCGAACCCCGGCAGCACCCCCACCGCAGCCGTCGACACACCCATCAGCAGCAGCGACACCACCAGCATCGACCGCCGCCCCAGCCGGTCACCGAAGTGCCCGAACAGCAGCGCCCCCGCCGGCCGGGCCAGGAACGCCACCGCGTACACCGAGAACGCCGCCAGCAGCGCCCCCGCCGCCCCGAGCCCGGGGAAGAACACCCGCCCGAAGACCAGAGCGGCTGCCGTGCCGTAGATGAAGAAGTCGTAGAACTCGATCGCCGTGCCGATGAACGCGGCCAGCGCCACCCTGCGCAGCGCCCCGCCCGACGGGCCGTCAGTGGTCGAAGGATCAGCACCCGAAGCATCATTCATGCCCCCAGCCTGCTGACCCACCGCCCCGCCCCGACAGCCCGCACCCGGGTGAACCAGGCGCGAAGGAGGGAGCCGCGCTCCCCCCTGCGCACGCCGGGAGCTGCTACTCGGCCTGCTCGGCG
This sequence comes from Kitasatospora sp. McL0602, assembly GCF_052076145.1. Lineage (NCBI taxonomy): Bacteria > Bacillati > Actinomycetota > Actinomycetes > Kitasatosporales > Streptomycetaceae > Kitasatospora > Kitasatospora sp. McL0602. The sequence continues at coordinate 2,847,731 of NZ_CP197246.1, forward strand.
AGCTCCATCCAGGCGAGCTCCAGCCCCTCCTTCTCCTCCCTGACCTTGCGCAGCTGGGCGTCCAGCTCCGCAATCCTGGAGAAGTCGGCGGCGTGCTCGGCGAGCTGGCTGTGCAGCTTGGCCTCCTGCTGGTCGAGCTTGGCGATCTGCCGCTCGACCTTCTGCATCTCCTTCTTCAGCGCCCGGGTGTCACCGACCGGCTTCACCGGCAGGGTCGCCGAGGCGGGCACCGCCGCCTCGACCATCCGCGCCCGGCGCTCCAGGTACTCGTCGACGCCGTTCGGCAGCATCCGCAGGCGCTGGTCGCCGAGCAGGGCGTGCACGGTGTCCGTGGTGCGCTCGATGAAGAACCGGTCGTGGCTGATCACGACCATCGAGCCCGGCCAGCCGTCGAGCAGGTCCTCCAGCTGGTTGAGCGTCTCGATGTCCAGGTCGTTGGTGGGCTCGTCGAGGAAGAGCACGTTCGGCTCGTCCATCAGCAGCCGCAGCAGCTGGAGCCGGCGGCGCTCACCACCGGAGAGGTCGCCGACCGGCGTCCACTGCTTGTCCTTGGTGAAGCCGAACTGCTCGCAGAGCTGGCCCGCGCTCATCTCGCGGCCCTTGCCGAGGTCGACCCGGCCGCGGATCTGCTCGACGGCCTGGAGCACCCGGGTCGTCGGGTCCAGCTCGGCGATCTCCTGGGAGAGGTACGCCAGCCGGACGGTCTTGCCGACCTTGATCACGCCGGAGGCCGGCTGCACGTCGCCGTCGGTCGCGTACGCGGCCTGCATGGCCCGCAACAGCGAGGTCTTGCCCGCGCCGTTGACGCCGAGCAGGCCGATCCGGTCGCCGGGGCCGAGGTTCCAGGTGAGGTTCTCCAGGAGCAGCTTCGGGCCGGCCTTGACCGTGACGCCCTCCAGCTCGAAGACGGTGCGGCCCAGGCGGGCGTTGGCGAACTTCATCAGCTCGCTCTTGTCGCGCGGCTCCGGCACGTCCGCGATCAGGGCGTTGGCGGCCTCGATCCGGTAGCGCGGCTTGGAAGTCCGGGCGGGGGCGCCGCGGCGCAGCCAGGCGAGCTCCTTGCGGGCCAGGTTCTGCCGCTTGCTCTCCTCCGTGGCCTCGATCCGGGAGCGCTCGGCGCGGGCGAAGACGTAGTCGGAGTAGCCGCCCTCGTACTCGTGCACCTCGCCGCGCTGGACGTCCCACATCCGGCTGGCGACCTGGTCGAGGAACCACCGGTCGTGGGTGACGCAGACGAGCGCGGAGCGGCGGCGCTGGAGGTGCTGGGCCAGCCAGGCGATGCCCTCGACGTCGAGGTGGTTGGTGGGCTCGTCGAGCACGATCAGGTCGTGCTCGCCGAGCAGCAGCTGGGCCAGCGCGATCCGGCGGCGCTCGCCACCGGAGAGCGGGCCGATCACGGTGTCCAGACCCTTGTCGAACCCGGGCAGGTCGAGACCGCCGAACAGGCCCTGGATGATGTCGCGGATCCGGCTGTCGCCGAGCCACTGGTGGTCCTCGCGGTCGGCGATCACCTCGTGCCGGATGGTCGCCTTCGGGTCGAGCGAGTCGTGCTGGGTCAGCACGGCCATCTGGAGGCCGCCGGAGTGCGTGATCCGGCCGCTGTCCGGCTCCTCCAGCTTGGCGAGCATCCGGATCAGCGTGGTCTTCCCGTCGCCGTTCCGCCCGACCACCCCGATCCGGTCCCCCTCGCTGACACCGAGGCTGACACCGTCCAGGAGGGCACGAGTGCCGTAGATCTTCGTGACGGACTCGATGGTGGCGAGATTGACGGCCACTGCAGCAGCGCTCCTGGGATCGACTCTTCGGGGAGTGCCCCGACCTCCCAAGAGTAGTGCGCCTAGCCAGGCAGGACGGCGGCCCCCGGGACGGGCCCGTACGTCGGGTGGGCCGTGCGGCAGGTGCCGGAGGCTTCGAGGGCGGCGGCCAGGGCGGCGGCGGCCTCGGCGCTGTCGGTGAGGAAGGCGCAGGTCGGGCCGGAGCCGGAGACCAGGGCGCCGACGGCTCCGGCGGCCGTGCCGGCGGCGAGGGTCGCGGCGAGGGCGGGGCGCAGCGAGAGGGCGGCGGGCTGGAGGTCGTTGGTGAGCGTCTCGGCGAGGGCCTTCGGGTCGCCGGTGGTGAGGGCGGCGAGGAGGGCCGGGGAGGCGTCGGGGGTGGGGATGTCGGTGTCGGTGGCGCCGAGCCCGGCCTCCTCGCGGAGGCGGTCGCACTCGCGGAACACGGCCGGGGTGGAGAGCCCGCCGTCGGCGACGGCGAAGACCCAGTGGTAGCTGCCGGTGACGGGCAGCGGCTCCAGCAGCTCGCCCCGGCCACGGCCCAGGGCGACGCCGCCGAGCAGCGCGAAGGGCACGTCCGAGCCGAGTTCGGCCGCGAGGTCGTGCAGGGTCGCGGCGGGGGTGTCGAGGCCCCAGAGGGCGTCGCAGGCCAGCAGCGCGGCGGCGGCGTCGGCGCTGCCGCCCGCCATGCCTCCCGCGACCGGGATCGCCTTCCTGATGTGCAGGTGCACGGCCGGCTCGGCGAGGCCGTGGTGGGCGGCGAGCAGCCGGGCCGCGCGGGCGGCGAGGTTGCTGTCGTCCAGCGGCACCTGGCCGGCGTCGGGGCCCTCGCAGCTGAGCGTCACCCCGGCCGTCCCGGGCCCGGCGGTGACCTCGTCGCCGAGGGCGACGGCGAAGAAGACGTTCGCCAGGTCGTGGAAGCCGTCGGCCCGCAGACCGCCGACCCCGAGCTGGACGTTGACCTTGGCGGGCACCCGTACCGTGACCGTCACAGGACGGGCGCCTTCGGCTTGTGCTCGGCGATCGCCGCGAACTGCTCGACCGTCAGCATCTCGCCGCGCAGCTTGTGGTCGATCCCGGCGCCCGCGAGCGCCTCCTCGGCGGCGGCCGGGGAGCCCGCCCAGCCGGCCAGCGCGGCGCGCAGCGTCTTGCGGCGCTGGGCGAAGGCGGCGTCGACGACGGCGAAGACCTCGCGGCGGGTGGCCGTCGTCCTCGGCTGCTCGCGGCGGATCAGCGAGACCAGGCCGGAGTCGACGTTCGGCGCGGGCCAGAAGACGTTCCGGCCGATCGCCCCGGCACGCTTCACGTCGGCGTACCAGTTGGCCTTGACCGACGGCACGCCGTACACCTTGTTGCCCGGCTTGGCGGCGAGCCGGTCGGCGACCTCGCTCTGCACCATGACGAGCGTGCGCTCGATGCTGGGGAAGGTCGCCAGCATGTGCAGCAGCACCGGGACGGCGACGTTGTACGGCAGGTTGGCGACGAGCGCGGTGGGCGGCGGGCCCGGCAGCTGGGTGACCTCCATCGCGTCGCTCAGCACCAGGTCGAAGTCCTTCGCCCGCGCGGGCAGCCGGGCGCCGATGGTGGTCGGCAGGTGCTGGGCCAGCAGCGGGTCGATCTCCACCGCCGTGACGTGCGCGGCGACGTCCAGCAGCGCCAGGGTCAGCGACCCGAGCCCCGGGCCGACCTCGACCACCGCGTCCTCGGCCGTCACCTCGGCCGCCCGGACGATCCGGCGCACGGTGTTGCCGTCGATCACGAAGTTCTGCCCACGCTGCTTGGTCGGCTTCACGCCGAGCGTCGCCGCGAGTTCCCGGATGTCCGAGGCGCCGAGGAGGTGGCTGTCAGGGGTGCTGGGGTCGGTGCTGCTCACCCGCCAAGGATACGGGGCTCACGTACTGGGACGTCGCCGCCGGGGGCTGACGCGTCAGTACGAGAAGGCCCGCGCCGTGTTGGCCGCGATCGCCGTCGAGAGTTCGTCCTCGTGGAGGCCGAGGGTGGCGGCCATGCTGCGGACCGTCACGGGGATGAGGTACGGGGCGTTGGGGCGGCCCCGGTAGGGGTGGGGGGTGAGGAAGGGGGCGTCGGTCTCGACCAGGACGCGGTCGAGGGGGGTGGCGAGCAGGGCGTCCCGGAGGGGTTGGTTGGCCTTGAAGGTGACGGGGCCGGCGAAGGAGAGGTACCAGCCGTGCTCGGCGCAGGTGCGGGCCATGGCGGCGTCGCCGGAGTAGCAGTGGAAGACGGTCCGCTCGGGGGCGCCCTCCGCCAGCAGGACGGCGATGACGTCCTCGTGGGCGTCCCGGTCGTGGATGACGAGGGCCTTGCCGTGCCGCTTGGCGATCTCGATGTGGCGGCGGAAGGACTCCTTCTGGATGTCCACGCCCTCGGGGCCGGTACGGAAGTAGTCGAGCCCGGTCTCGCCGACGGCGCGGACCTGCGGCAGCGCCGCCAGGGCGTCCATCTCGGCAAGCGCTGCGTCCAGCGCCTTCGCACCCCCGGCGGGCCGCTGCTGCCCTGACCAGCCGTCGGGGTCGCCGAGGAAGATCCGCGGCGCCTCGTTGGGGTGCAGCGCGACGGCCGCGTGGACGGCCTCGTACTCGGCGGCCAACTCGGCGGCCCAGCGGGAGCCGGGCACGTCGCAGCCGACCTGGACGACGGTGGTGACCCCGACCGAGGCGGCCTTGGCGAGGCCCTCGGCGGGGGTGCCGGACTGCATGTCCAGGTGGGTGTGCGAGTCCGCGACCGGCACCGCCAGCGGGGCGGGCAGCGGCGGGGCGGTGGTGTCCTTGGTGTCCTTGCTGGCCATCAGACGCTCGGCTTCTCTTCCAGACGGGGGAAGAGGATCTCCCCCTTGGTGACGGTGGTCCCGGCCGGGAGGCGGCCCCAGTCGGCGGTGGTGGCGATGGTCTGCGCCGACAGCTCGCCGAGCGAGGCGGTGGCGCCGAGCGACTCCCAGAGCTTGGCGGCGGAGACCGGCATCACCGGGTTGAGCAGCACGGCGGTGGCCCGCAGCGCCTCGGCGGCGGTGTAGAGGACGGTCGCCAGCCGGGCCTGCCCGGTCGCCGACCCGTCCTTGGCGACCTTCCAGGGCTCCTGCTCGGTGAGGTAGCCGTTGACCTGCTTCACGAAGTCGAAGACCGCCGCGAGGCCGCCCGCGAAGTCCAGCTCCTCGCCGATCTTCCGGTCGGCGGTCGCCACCGCCACGGCCAGCCCGTCGGCGACGGCCTGCTCGGCGGGACCGTGGTCGGTGGCCGCGGGCAGCGTGCCGTCGAAGTACTTGCCGACCATCGCGGCGAGCCGGGAGGCGAGGTTGCCGAAGTCGTTGGCCAGCTCGGAGGTGTACCGGGCGGTGAAGTCCTCCCAGGAGAACGAGCCGTCGGTGCCGAACGGGATGGCCCGCAGGAAGTAGTAGCGGTAGGCGTCCACGCCGAAGTGCGAGGTCAGGTCCTGCGGGGCGACACCGGTCAGGTTGGACTTCGACATCTTCTCGCCGCCGACCATCAGCCAGCCGTTGGCGACGACCCGCTTCGGCAGCGGCAGCCCGGCGGCCATCAGCATCGCGGGCCAGATCACCGCATGGAAGCGCAGGATGTCCTTGCCGACCAGGTGCACGGCGGCCGGCCAGAGCTCGGCGAAGCGCTCCGGGTCGGCGCCGTACCCGGCGGCGGTGAGGTAGTTCTGCAGCGCGTCGACCCAGACGTACAGCACGTGCTTCTCGTCCCAGGGCAGCGGCACGCCCCAGTCGAAGGTCGACCGCGAGATCGAGAGGTCCTGTAGGCCCTGCTCGACGAAGCGCAGCACCTCGTTGCGCGCGGAGGCGGGCGCGATGAAGTCCGGGTTCGCGGCGTAGAACTCCAGCAGCTTCGGCCCGTACGCGGAGAGCCGGAAGAAGTAGTTCTCCTCCTCCAGCCACTCGACCGGCCGCTTGTGGACCGGGCAGAGCTTCTCCCCGTCGGAGGCGCCCGGCAGCAGCTCGGCGGGGAGCTTGTACTCCTCGCAGCCGACGCAGTACGGGCCCTCGTACCTGCCCTGGTAGATCTCGCCCTTGTCGTGCAGGTCCTGGACGAACTCCTGCACGCGGTCGGTGTGCCGCTGCTCGGTCGTCCGGATGAAGTCGTCGTTGGCGATGTTCAGGTGCTGCCAGAGCGGCTTCCAGGCGTCCTCGACCAGCTTGTCGCACCACTCCTGCGGGGTGACGCCGTGCGCGTCGGCCGTCCGCATGATCTTCTGCCCGTGCTCGTCGGTACCGGTCAGGTACCAGACCTTCTCGCCGCGCTGGCGGTGCCAACGGGTCAGCACGTCCCCCGCGACGGTCGTGTACGCGTGGCCGAGGTGCGGCCGGTCGTTCACGTAGTAGATCGGGGTGGTGACGTAGTACGCGCGCTGATCCGTTGTGGCCGCCATACCGGAAATCCTAGCCAGCCGGGCGGCCGGGCACGGACCGAGGGGCGCCCGGTGGCCCGGCCGTCAGGCGGAATTGCGGAACAGGAAGGAGTACCAGCGGCGGCGCGGTGCGGCGTGGCTGCGGCTCGGCGGCGGGGTCGGGTCGGCGGGTTCGGCGTGCGAGGGGTAGCCGGGCGCGGTGTGCAGGGAGCTCTCGGCCGTGGCGACCCGGCCCTCCCGCATGATCCGGACGGTGTGCCCGCCACAGCCCGGACAGGTCGGCTTGAGCAGCGGCGACGGCACCCTGACGCCGTTCGCGTGGTACTCGATCAGCACGCGGCCGTCGCGGGCCTTGTGGTGCTCGATGTCGTACGCCTGCTCCCAGCCGTAGCCGCAGCTCAGGCAGGCGAAGGAGTACGCCTCCCGGACGGTCTCGACGGGGGTGTGCGGCCGGGTGGTCAGGCCGACGCCACTGACGGGCTGTACCGCGTTGCCACTCAGAGGGCTACCGATGGTCTCGCTCATAGCCGTCTCCCAGCGCCCTCCGGACGTTCGTCCGGCTCGGGTCTTCCAATCCAGGGAATGCCCAGGTCGCGCACTCCGCCACCCGGCTTGCCAAGACTTGGGGTCGAATTGGAGATGCCTGTAGGAAAGCCGGGCCAAAGCTTCGCCCAGGCGGCGTTTACGGAGTGCTCCCTACCAAGGTACGACCGGGCGGAGCCTGCGGCACCCTCTTGATCGGCAGTCGGTCAGCGGTTGGTCTTGGCCGCCACGACGGCGGCGAAGACGTCCCGCTTGGGCAGCCCGAGCTCCAGCGCGACGGCGGCGATGGCCTCCTTACGGTGCTCCCCCGCGTCCTCCCGGACGGCGACCCGACGGGCCAGCTCCGCCGGGGTGAACTCGTCCGGTGCGGCGGGCGGGGCGCCAGCCACGACCACCGTGATCTCGCCCCGGACACCGTCGGCGGCCCAGGCGGCCAGCTCGGCCAGCGGGCCGCGCTTGACCTCCTCGTACGTCTTGGTCAGCTCGCGGCAGACGGCGGCCGGGCGGTCCGGGCCGAAGGCCTCGGCCATCGCGGTGAGCGCCTCGGCGATCCGGTGCGGGGCCTCGAAGAAGACCATGGTGCGGGGCTCGGCGGCGACCTCGGCCAGCTGCCGGGCCCGGTCGCCGGTCTTGCGCGGCAGGAAGCCCTCGAAGGTGAACCGGTCGACCGGCAGGCCGGAGAGCGCCAGCGCCGTCAGCACCGCGGAGGGCCCGGGTACCGCGGTGACCTTCACCCCGGCCGCGACGGCCGCGTCCACCAGCCGGTACCCCGGGTCCGACACGGACGGCATCCCGGCATCCGTCACCAGCAGCACCCGGGCGCCGCCCAGCAGCGCCTCGACCAGCTCCGGCGTCCGCCCGACCTCGTTGCCCTCGAAGTACGACACCACCCGCCCGGTCGGAGTCACCCCCAACGCCTGCGTGAGACGGCGCAACCGCCGCGTGTCCTCCGCCGCGATCACGTCCGCCGAGCCCAGCTCGGTCAGCAACCGGGGCGGAGCGTCCGAGACGTCGCCGATGGGAGTCCCTGCGAGTACCAGTACACCTGTCACAGACCCCATCCTCCCAGCCCGCGGGGCGCCCGTTCCCCGCGCGCCCGGCGGGGGCGGAGATTGGTGACGAACCGGGCAGCTTCGGAGCAGCCCATTGCCTGCTCACGGGGCGCCCCTACGATGTGGCGGGTGAGCGGCGACCTGGGAACTGAGACGCCTGGTGGCGTAGACCATTCCGAGCGGGGTGGGGTGGATCTGCTGAGCGTGGGCGAAGTGCCCGCGCCGGGCGGGCCCCTCTGGCGGCGTGGGCTGGAACGGTTCGGCTACCGGGAGGCCGGGCGGGCGGCGGCGGGCGAGGTGCTGGTGCCGCCGATGGCCGTGGGCGCGCGGGTGGTGCCGGGGCTGCCGTACGGGCTGGTGGTCTGGTTGGTGCGGTGGTCGGGGTGGCTGGGGCCGCTCGCGGTGGCGCTCTTCGGCGGGCTGCTGCGGTTCGCCAACCTCGGGCAGCCGCACGCGATCATCTTCGACGAGACGTACTACGCCAAGGACGCGTACTCGCTCTGGCACGCCGGCTACGAGACCAACTGGCCGGAGGACGCCAACACCAAGATCCTCTCGGGCGAGGCGGTGCCCTTCCGGATCGATCCGTCGTACATCGTGCACCCGCCGGTCGGGAAGTGGCTGATCGGGGCGGGCGAGTACCTGTTCGGGATGAACCCCGTCGGCTGGCGGTTCGCCGTCGCGGTGCTCGGGACGCTGTCGATCCTGATGATCGCCCGGATCGGGCGGCGGCTGTTCCGCTCCACGCTGCTCGGCTGCGTCGCGGGGCTGCTGCTCTCGGTGGACGGGCTGCACTTCGTGATGAGCCGGGCCGCACTGCTCGACCTGGTGGTGATGTTCTGGTTCCTGGCCGCCTTCGGCCTGCTGCTGCTGGACCGCGACCGGACGCGGGCGCTGATCGCCCGGCGGCTGGAGACCGAGCCCGGCGGCGAGTGGTGGTTCCTCGGGTGGCGCCCGTACCGGCTGGCCGCCGCCGTGGCGATCGGGCTGATGGGCGCGACCAAGTGGAGCGGCATGTACGCCCTGGTCGCCTTCTGGCTGCTCGGCGTCTGCTGGGACGCGAGCGCCCGCCGGCTCGCCGGGGCCCGCCGCTGGTGGCTGTTCGGCATCTGGGACGCGCTCTTCGCCGGGCCCGTGCTGCTGCTGGTCTCCGCCTCGGTGTACGTCGCGAGCTGGACCGGCTGGTTCCTCAGCAGCACCACGCCGAACCAGGGCGGCTACGGCCGCGACTGGGCCCTGCACCGCGCCGGGCTCTCGCCCGACCACGTGCTGGGCGTGAAGATGCCCTTCCAGGTCGACCTGACCTGGGTGCCGGACGCGCTGCGCAGCCTCTGGCACTACCACTCGACGATGTACGACTTCCACACCCACCTGACCAGCCCGCACACCTACCAGTCCAACCCGTGGAGCTGGCTGGTGCTGGGCCGGCCCGTCTCGTACTTCTACGAGTCGCCCAAGCTCGGGCAGAGCGGCTGCCAGGTCGCCGAGTGCGCCCGCGAGGTGCTGGCGATCGGCACGCCGCTGCTCTGGTGGACCGGGATCGTCGCGATCGCGTACTGCCTCTACCGCTGGGCGCTGCGGCGCGACTGGCGGGCCGGGGCGATCCTGTGCGGGCTGGCCGCCGGGTACCTGCCGTGGTTCGAGTACCAGCAGCGGACGATCTTCCTGTTCTACGCGGTGGCCTTCGTGCCGTTCCTGGTGCTCGCCGTGACGATGCTGCTCGGGGCGCTGATCGGGCCTGCTCGGGCCTCGCGCGACCGGCGGGTGATCGGCGCCACGGCCGCCGGGGTCATCGTCCTGGCGATCATGTGGAACTTCCTGTACTTCTACCCGCTGTACACCGGGCAGACGATCCCGATGGACGCCTGGCGGGCGAGGATGTGGTTCACCAGCTGGATCTGACGGAGCTGACGGAGAGCGCGCGGGCCGGGCCGCATTACGTACCAGTACGGTGACAACCGGGCATCGGATCGTGGGTATGCCCACGGAGCCTGCCTAGGGTGTCCGGAGCACTTCTCGCAGGGACTCACGGGGGATGGACACGATGCACAAGGGCATGAAGATCGGCGTGGCGGCGGTCTGTACCGGCATGCTGGCCGTCGCCGGGTACGGCGTCTACAGCTTCGTCGACACCGGCAGCAGCACCAAGACCGCCGACGCGCCGAAGGAGCGGACGGTCGTCGCCGAGCCGCCCGGCGCCGATCTGGCGGCGGCCGGCGAGAAGGCCTTCCTGGACGCCTGGGCCAAGGGCGATCTGGCAGGCGCCTCCGCGCTCACCGACAAGCCCGAGGCGGCGCTCACCGCGCTCACCGCCTTCCAGAACAACGTCAAGCCGAGCGCCCTGACGCTCACGCCCGGTGCGGCCCCGACGACGAGCCCGTCCCCGACGGCCACCGCGTCCAGCAGCGCGTCGGCGGCTCCGGCCCCCGCCGGGCAGGTGCTGCTCGGCTTCAAGGCCAAGGCGGAGTTCGCGGCCACCGCCAACGCCTGGACGTACGACGGCCTGCTCGGCGTGGTGAAGATGAGCGACGGCACGGCGGCCGTGCACTGGGCGCCCAGCGTCATCCACCCGCACCTGGACAGCGGCGAGACCATCACCGTGAAGCCGATCTTCGCGCAGCCCGGCACGGTGCTGGACCGCAACGGCAAGTCGCTCAAGGGGTACGCCTCGCTCGACCCGCTGCTGGCCAACTTCAAGAGCCAGGCGGCCGCCAACCCCAGCGACGCCGGGCAGGGCGTGGTGATCACGGACGACTCCGGCGCCAAGCCCGCCGAGCAGCTCTTCGCCATCACCGACCCCAAGCCGGCCGCCTCGCTCAAGCTGACCCTGGACGTCAACCTCCAGCGCGCCGCCGAGGACGCGGTGAAGAAGCAGGCCGGGCACACCGGGATCGTCGCGATCGAGCCCAGCACCGGCGGCATCCTGGCGATCGCCAACAACCCGGCGAGCTACAACTGGGCCTTCCTCAGCGCGCTCGCCCCCGGCTCGACCATGAAGGTGATCACCGCCGCCGCCCTGCTCGAAGCAGGCGTGAAGCCGGACGCCACGATGGCCTGCCCGGCCGACTTCACCGTCTCCGGGCAGCACTACAAGAACGACTTCGCCGAGCCGCACCCCGAGTACACCTTCCTGCAGGACTTCGCGCAGTCCTGCAACACCGCCTTCATCCAGCAGGGCCTGAGCACCCTCAAGGGCACCGAGCTGGCGGACACGGCGAAGCAGGTCTTCGGTCTCGGCCCGGTCTGGAAGACCGGCCTGAAGCTCGCGCCCCCGAAGGTGCCGGCCCCGACCACGCCGAACCAGCGGGCCGCCGAGTTCATCGGGCAGGGCACCATCACGATGAACGCCCTGAGCATGGCCTCCGTCGCGGCGACCGTCCAGAACGGCACCTTCCACCAGCCGACCCTCACCGCGGGCGCCGAGCAGCAGCCCGCCGACCGTCAGCTCTCGCCGGGCACCCTCGACGCCCTGCGGTCGATGATGCGGCTGGTCGTCACCGGCGGCACCGCCGCCAACGTCCCCGGCCTGCCGAGCGGCACGGGCGCCAAGACCGGCACCGCGCAGGTCAACAACCAGGCCACCGACAACAGTTGGTTCACCTCCTTCAGCGGCAACCTCGCGGTGGCCGCGACGGTCGAGGGCGGCGGGCACGGCGCAGCTGCCGCAGGGCCTGCGGCGGCAGAGGTGCTGTCGGTCGGCAACCGGTAAGACGCAACTGACGAGCCTCCAGGGGCGCGGGGAACTGCGCGAAACGGGAGAGACGGCGCCGTACCTTCCGATTTCGCGCAGTTCCCCGCGCCCCTGGAGGCTCGTCAGTGCTTGGCGTAGACGGCCGGGACGTTGTCCGTGGCCGGGTGGGACTTGCCGGTGGGGCCGGCGGCGAAGGTGCGGAGGAGGTTCTCGGTGACCTTCTGGGTGAAGGCGCCGGCGTGGGCGTCCATGCCGTGGTCGCCTCCGCCGCCGGGGCCCTGGGCGTCGAGGGCCTCGACCCACCGCATGGTGCCGCTGGCGAAGACCCCGGCGCCGCTGGGCGCCGAGTAGTACGCGGTGTCGGCGAAGCTGTGGCGGCCCTCGCAGACCACCGGGGAGTGGGCCAGGATCTCGATCGGATGCGGCGTCGGGAAGCCGGTGTTCACCCGGTCGTACTCGACGCCGACCAGGTGCGGGAAGCTGTCGCCCTGCTTGGCTCCGGTGCCCTGGAGGAGCCAGTGGCCGGGGTTGGTGACGACGTACGGCGCGTCCACCGGGTACCCGTCGTAGATGACCCCCAGCAGTGAGCTCTCCGGGTCGGCCCCCGGGGCGGAGCGGAAGTCGGTGGTGGCGGGCTTGCCCGCCTTGAACCCCGGGTCGTCCTTGTAGGCGGCCTTGTAGCAGACCACCATGCGGTCCGGGCCGAGCGGCGTGGGCTCGAACCGGACCCGGCGGAAGCAGCAGTTCGCGCCGAGGATCGCGATGTTGGTGCCCGCGTCCCGGGCCGCCGTGATGTGCTGCCGCTGCTCGGGCGACCAGTACTCGTCGTGGCCGAGCGAGAGCACCGCCACGGCGCCGTGCAGCGCCGCCGGGTCGGCCGCGACGTCCACGCCCGTGGTGTACGCGAGGGGGATGCCGAGCCGCTCGGCGAGGGCGATCAGCGGCGCCTCGTACACCAGGAAGAGCCCGGCGCCGTCGTCGTACTTGTACGGGCGGTCGAAGGTGACCTGGAGCGAGCGCGTCGGGAGGCCGCCGGTCGGGCCGTTGTAGAGGTTGTAGCCGCCCCACTCGTTGTACGCCTGCCAGGTCGCCACCGCGTTGACGACCACCGTCCGGCCCTCGGCGGAGCGGGAGCGGACGGTGACCGGGACGAAGCGCTGGCCGGTGCCGTTGTCGGTGTCCAGCCGCAGCAGGTAGCAGCCCTCGGGCCAGTCGGTGGTCGTGACGGTGGTGCTCCGCTGCCAGTCGGTGCGGACCGTCCGGGTCTTCTGGTCGACGCTGAACGTGGGCTGCTTCTTCCCCGCGATCCGGTCCGACTTCCAGACCAGGCGGGCGCGGGCGCCGCCGTACCAGCCCATCCGGTACGCCGAGACGGTGAAGCCGGGGGCCGTGGTGGAGACGTGCAGGCCGAACGGTTCACCCGGAAGGACGCTCACCCGGTCGGCGAAACCCTCGATGGCCTGGGCCGGGCCCGCCTTGGTGACCTGCCAGTCGGCGTTGCCGGCCTTGGCGTTCTCGCCCTGCACGGTGGCGGCAGCGCCGGTGCCGGTGCCGGTGGGCGCCGGGGTGTCGCTGCTGCTCCCCGCCCTGGTGGACAGGCTCGCCTTCACGTCGTCCCCCGGGCCGCCGCACGCGGTCAGGCCTGCGGCCGCCGCCGTGCCGACGGCCAGGCCGAGAAAACGCCGCCGGTTGGTGCCCTGTCGTCCGCCGCTCACGCTGCGCCCTTCTCCCCGCTGATCGTCTGCCGGTCCCATCGTTCCACGTGACTGTCGGCCTCCGACCCGCTCGCCGCGCGCGGCCAGAGCACCAGGACGGCCGGCAGCGCGAGGTAGCCGAACCGGCCTGCCGGGGCCAGCAGGAAGGCCAGGGTCAGGCCGAAGGCGAGGCGGTCGGCGGCGGCGACGGCGGTGGCCGGGGGGTGAGTGAGCGTGCGGAGGGTGACGGCCAGGGCGGCGAGGACGAGGAGGCCGAGCGAGACGGCGTGCCCGGTCGGGCCGAGGTCGGCGAGCAGCTTGCCGGGCAGCGGGCTGCCCGCCGGGGTGGGCACGGTGGTGAGGCCGAGCGGGAAGCGCACGGCCTGCTCGCCGAGCACCCGGGCGTGGGTCAGGGCGAGCGGCAGCAGGACGGCGAGCGAGGCGAGCAGGGTGGTGGCGACGCCGAGGGCGGCCCGGCGCGGGCCGTACCGGCGGTGCAGCAGCAGGGCGAGGACGGGGAGGGCCGGCCAGGCCGTCCACTTGAGGGTGCAGGCGAGCGCGAGGACCAGACCGGCGGGGACGCTGCGGCCCCGGGCGGCGAGCGCCGGTGCGAGGGCGAGCAGCCCGATCAGCGGGAGGTCGACGCCGCCGACGGCGAGCGGCAGCGCGATCAGCGGCGAGGCGGTGAGCGCGGCCAGCGGGAGGAGGCTGCGCCGCCCGCCGAGCAGGCGGCCGCAGGCGAGCAGGCAGCCCAGGAAGACCAGCGCGAACCAGACCCGGGCGTCCCCGGCCAGCAGGTGGGCCGCGCCGACGTTGCCGAGCCAGGCCCGGGGCAGGCCGAAGAGCGTCATCATCGGCAGGTACGGGTTGTAGTCGCTGGCCAGCACGGGGTGCGCCAGGTACGGCACGCCGGTGTGCACCAGCAGGTCGGCGGAGCGCTCGACCACCATCACCTCGGACTGGCGGCGCTCCTGCACGGAGAGCAGCACCAGCGGGGCGAGCACCGCGCCGATCAGGGCGACGGCCGCAGCGGCCGGGGCGGCGGCCCGCCGGGGCAGGGTGAGCCGGAGCAGCCCCGCCAGCGCGTACGAGGGGGCGGCGAGCGCACCCCAGACGGTCTGGTTCGGCCCGGCGGCGGCGAGCGGGAAGACGGCGGCCCAGCAGGCCGCGAGCCCGCAGCCGACGGCCTGGACCCCACGGCCGGTCACGTCGGGGAACCGTACGGTCACCATGGGTGCAGCGTAGGAGCGGGTGGGCCCGATCGGTGGGAGGCCCGCCCGCCCCTTGGGGGCTAACGGGACGGCGTCAGCTCGGGCTTCGGCTGGTTGAGCTTCGAGTGGCGGATGCCGTAGCCGAAGTAGACGGCGGCGGCGAGCACCAGGGCGATCCCGAAGAAGAGGAACGTCAGCGGGTGCAGGCCGTAGATCAGGTAGGCGCAGAAGCCGACGCTGAGCAGCGGCGTGACGGGGTAGCCGGGGACCTTGAAGCCGCGCGGCAGGTCGGGCTGGGTGCGGCGCAGGACGAGCACGCCGACCGCGACGACCGAGAAGGCGACGAGGGTGCCCAGCGAGGTCAGGTCGGTGAGGACGTCGAGCGGTACGAACGCCGCGAGGGTGGCGACGGCGACGCCGACCACCAGGGTGTTCCAGACCGGGGTGCCGGTGCGCGGGGAGAGCTCGGCGAACTTCTTCGGCAGCATGCCGTCGCGGCCCATCGAGTACAGGATGCGGGTCTGGCCGTAGATCACCACGAGGGTGACGCTGAAGATCGAGATGATCGCGCCGAGCGCGAACATCATGGCGGGCCAGCTCTGGCCGGTGATGTCCTGGAGGATCTGGGCGAGCCCGGCCTCCTGGCCGTCGAAGTGCTGCCAGGGCTGGGCGCCGATCGCGGTGATCGCGACGGCGACGTACAGCAGGGTGACCACGACCAGCGAGATGATGATCGCCAACGGCAGGGTGCGGCGGGGGTTCTTGACCTCCTCGCCGGCGGTGGAGACGGCGTCCAGGCCGATGAACGAGAAGAAGATGCTGGACGCGGCGACCTGCACCCCGCCGATGCCGAGCGGCATGAACGGGCTGAGGTTGCCGGAGTGGAAGCCGGTCAGGCCGATCGCCACGAACAGCACCAGGATGACGATCTTGATGGCCACCATGGTCGCGTTGACCTTGGCCGACTCGCTGACGCCGCGGATCAGCAGGAAGACCACCATCGCGACCAGCACCACGGCGGGCAGGTTGAAGTACCCGCCGTCACCGGGCGGCGCGGCCATCCAGTCCGGGATGGTGAAGCCGAAGGCCAGGTCGAAGAACTTGTTCAGGTACTGCCCCCAGCTGACCGCGATCGCGGAGGCGGAGACGCCGTACTCCAGCAGCAGGCAGACCCCGACGCCGAACGCCACGCCCTCGCCGAGCGTCGCGTAGGCGTACGAGTACGAGGAGCCGGAGACCGGGATGGCGGAGGCCATCTCGGCGTAGCAGAGGGCCGTCAGCCCGGCCGTGACGGCGGCGATCACGAAGGAGAGGATCACCGCCGGGCCGGCCTCGGGGACGGCGCTGCTCAGCACGAAGAAGATGCCGGTGCCGACGGTCGCGCCGATGCCGATCGAGGAGAGCTGCCAGAGCCCGATCGAACGGCGGAGGTGGATGCCGGACCGGCCGCCCTCCTCCGGCGCCCCGGCGGGCAGGGCCTCGGGCGAGCCGCTCTCGGCGATCAGGCTCTCGATCGGCTTCCGGCGGAGCAGGCGCGCCCCGAGGGGCGTGGGGGTAGTCAACGCGGTGTTCTTTCCAGGCGGGGAGGTGTCAACCGGGCGAAATGGGACAATACCCCGCGAATGCACCGGTCGCGCAACCGGTGACCGGCGGATTCAGCCTGTTCGGCCTGCGAAGGTCAGCCGGTGAAGAGGTTGCGGCCGACGTCCTTCGGGACGACGTCCTGCACCGGCTTGCTGTCCGGCCCCGGTGCGTGGGCACCGGGGACGGGCGCGTCGCCGACCCGGTGCAGCAGCACCACGCCGTCCTCTGCCCAGATCTGCCGGTAGCCGTTGGCCAGCAGCAGCCGGACCCGGTCGGCCTGCTGCTGGGCGGACTGGAACGGGAAGGTCCGGACGGCCGGGCGGATCAGCACGTACTCCCGCCCGCGCGGGGTGCCGTCCACCAGGACGGCGTCGGTACGGCCGGTCAGGCGGGGCACGACCTGGTTGTCCGCCTCGACCGTCGCGCCGTCGGGTATCTGCTCGGCCGCCCGGACCATCGCCGCGCCGCTGGTCTTCGGCTGCCAGCTGGTCGGCAGCAGCAGACCGCCGATCCCCAGCGGCACCGCAGCGACCAGCGAGCAGGCCGCCACCGTCAGGCCCAGCACCTGGACTGTGCGGCGACCGCGCGGCCGGGCGTGCAGCCGGCCGAGCACCTCCAGCGTCGCGGTGAGCAGCACCGGCCAGAGGAAGGCGTCGTAGTGGTGCGCGATCGGCCAGTGGTTGGGGTTGTCGGAGAGGATGCGCTCGGTCAGCAGCGGCAGGGCGCAGAGCGTGGTCGCGGAGCGCAGCGGCAGCAGGAGCAGCGTGCCGAAGAGCCAGAGCACCAGCAGCGGCTTGACCGGGGTGCTGAACGCCGACGCCAGCAGCAGCGACGGATCGGCGAGGACGTTGTGCAGCGCCGAGCCCGCGTCCGGGCCCAGCGAGCCGTAGTTCCAGTAGTAGCCGGGCTGCCCGCCCATCGCGGGTATCAGCCAGGCGATCGCGGCCCCCGCCGCGACCGGCCCGCCGACCAGCAGGCCGGCGCCGTACCCGAGGCCCCGGCCGTCACGGCTGCGGCGGCTGCGCAGCACCAGGACGAGCCCGTACGCGCCTACCAGCAGGCCGAGGTCCTCCTTCGTGCAGCAGAGCAGCAGCGCGGCGAGGGCCATGGTGCCGTAACGGCGGGCCATCCCCCGTTCGAACATCAGCAGTGTCAGCGGGACGGCGAACGCGACCTCGTGGAAGCCGCCCTTGGCGGCGGTGAGCAGCGGCCAGCCCAGCGCGTACACCAGGCCGGTCAGGTCGGCGGCCCGGCGGGCCGTCAGGGGGCCGCTCCGGTCGAAGCAGCGCAGGGCGATCCGGCGAGCGAGCGGGACGCCCGCCGCGAAGAGCAGGGCCTGGCCGAGCATCAGGGTGCGGGGGTCGTTCCACAGCCAGTAGAGCGGGGCGAGCAGCGCCAGGACCGGGGAGAAGTGGTCGCCCAGCAGCGAGAACCCGGGCGGGAACTCGTGGTGGTAGCTCTTGACCTCGGAGATCGGCAGGCCGAAGTGCGCGTAGCCCCGCACGCCCTGGTCGAATATCGAGAGGTCGAAGCCGCCGATCTGGACGGCCGTCCACTGCTGGAGGCCGAGGGCGAAGCTGACGGCGGCGCAGAGCAGCATCAGCAGGAGGGTCCGCTGCCGGGCCCGCCCCGGTGGGGCGGCGGGCGGGGTGGCTGCCGGTGCGGCCTTCGGCGCCGCTTCGGTTGTCGCTCCCCTGGACGTGGGCATGACGGTCGGTCCCCCCGGGTCTGACAGCCCGAGCCGGACGGCCCGAGCCAAGCCACCCACGCTACGCGAGGCCCTCTCGGCCCTCCGTGACGGGCGTCACCCCTGCCGTCACAAGGCGGTCACAGGCTGGCGCCGCGCCGGGCGCGGCCTCAGCGGCGCAGCAGCGTGACGCCGTCCTCGGAGCGGACGACGTGGTAGCCGTCGTCCTTGGCGAGCGAGAGCTGGCGGAGCTCCTCGGCCGGGGTGAGCGGCCAGCCCATCGGGCTGCCCTCGTCGACGGCGAGCCACTCGGCGGTGTTCCAGCGCTCGGGGCGGTCGAACAGGATGACGGTGCAGCGCTCCGTCAGCTGCGGGACGAGCCGATTGGAGGCGGCGACCCGGGCGCCGGACGGGATGTCGGCGAGCAGCCGGTGCACCGCCGCGGCCCTAGCGGGGTGGCCCCAGACCACGCCGGTGCCGAGCTGCCCGAGCGGGTACGTCGGCACCAGCAGGGCCGTCACCGCGAGGCTCACGGCGAGCGACCCCTGAACCGCCCGGCGGGAGAGCGCCCGTGCGCCCGGCCGGGAGAGCACCTCGACGAAGCAGGCGAAGACGATCGGCATCAGCACGGCGCTGTAGTGGTAGTACGTGCCCCAGTAGTTGGGGTTGCTGGAGATCAGCCGCCAGCCGAGGGTCGGGACGGCGATCAGCATCAGCGGGGAGCGGACGGCGAGCATCGCCGTCGGGGCGAGCAGCAGGATCAGGGTGCGGGCCTTGTCGGCCGGGGTTATCAGGTCCAGCGGCAGCGAGAGCAGGCTGTGCCCGCCGGAGGCCGCCGCACCGCCGTCCGTCATCTGCCCCCAGTAGGCGAAACTGCCGCCGGGGTTCATCGCGGGCAGCAGGACGAGCATCTCCAGCGCGGTGGCGGCCAGCCCGAACACGGCCGTCGCCAGGCCGAGCCGCCGGGCGCCGCGCCAGGCGACGTAACAGCCGACGGCGGCGACGGTGACGCCGAGGTCCTCCTTGACCAGCACCAGCGGCGCGGCCCAGGCGACGGCGTGCCGCCAGCGCCCCTCCCCCAGCGCGACCACCGCGTACGCGACCAGCGGCACGGCGAAGCAGATCTCGTGGAAGTCGAAGCCGACCGCCGAGGCGATGCCCCAGGACGCGCCGTACCCGGCCCCGACCACCACGGCCGCCACCGGGCCGAGCCGCCGCTGCGCCCAGCCGGTCAGCGGGTGGACGGCGAGGGCGAGCAGCGCGGCCTGCCCGAGCAGCAGGGCCTTTGCGCCCGGCCAGACCCAGTAGAGCGGGGCCAGCAGGGCAAGCGCCGGGGAGAAGTGGTCGCCGAGCTGGTTGAAGCCGTCGGCCTTGAGGGCGACGATCGGCGCGTGGCCCTCGGCGTAGCCGCGCACGGCCTGCTCGAAGATGCCGAGGTCGAAGCCGGTGGTGAGGGCCTGGTCGTGGCGGCGGAAGGAGAGCAGGGTGTAGGCCGCGAAGAAGACCAGCGCCAGCGCCCAGGGGAGGTACCGCAGTCTTCGCGGCGACGCGGTGGGCGGCGCGGCCGCCGTCTCGACCTGCTCGGTGGCCTGCTCGGTGGCCTGTGCGGCGGCCTGTGCGGCCGTCGTCAGAGTGCTCACGCCTGTTCCCCCCGGAAGTCCTGCGGCACGCGAACTGGTGCGCGTGCTTCGCAGATCCGTCCGATGATGCCAGACGTTCACTCAACAGCCGTGCCCCCCGGGGGCGACGGGCGCCCCGTCAGCCCTTGTTCAGGATCGCCTGCATGACGGACTTGGCGATCGGCGCCGCCAGCCCGCCGCCGGTGACGTCGGTGGCGCCGCTGTCGGCGATGACCACGGCGACGGCGACGGGCGGGGTCTTGTCGGAGCCGGCCGGCTTGGCCCAGGAGATGAACCAGGCGTAGGGGATGCCGGAGTTGTCGACGCCGTGCTGGGCGGTGCCGGTCTTGCCGCCGACGGTCGCGCCGCTGATCCGGGCGCTGCGGCCGGTGCCGTTCTCGACCACGTCGGTCATCAGCTGCCGGACCTTCGCGGCGACAGCCGGGCTCATCGCCTGCCGGTAGGTGGCGGGCTGCATGACCTGGACGGTGCTGCCGTCGCCCTTGGTCAGCTTGTCCACAAGCTGTGGACTCATCACCGTGCCGTTGTTGGCCACTCCCGCCGCGACCATCGCCATCACCAGCGGCGTCGCCGCCGTGTCGTACTGGCCGATCGAGGAGAGCGCGACCTGCGACTGGTTCATCTTCGTGTCGAAGTTGCTGCGCGCGGCCCGCACCGGGATGTCCAGCTTGGCGTCGTTGAAGCCGAAGTTCTGCGCCATCGAGACCATCCTGTCGAGCCCGACCTGCACGCCGAGGTAACCCATCACGCTGTTGCAGGAGTTGACCATCGCCTGGTCGAGGGTCTGGTTCGGCTGGTCGCAGGCGGAGGTGTCGTTGACCAGCTCGGTCGCGGTGCCCGGCAGGACGTACGGGTACGGGGCGCCGGTGCCCGCGTCGATGTCCGTCACCACGCCGTCGGCCAGCGCCGCCGCCGCCGTGACGACCTTGAAGGTCGAGCCGGGCGGGTAGATCTGGCGCAGCGCGCGGTTGAGCATCGGCTGGTTCGTGTCGGCCTGGAGCCTGTTCCAGGCGTCCTGGTCGGCGGTGGCGGAGCCGGCGAAGGACCCGGGGTCGTACGTCGGGGTGCTGGCCAGCGCCAGGATGCGTCCGGTGGCCGGTTCGATCGCGGCGACTGCCCCCTTCTGGTTGCCGAGGCCGCGCATCGCGGCCTGCTGGGCGGCCTTGTCGATGGTGGTGCGGACGTCGCCGCCGGGGTTCTGCTTGCGGGCGATGCTGTCCCAGACCGCCCAGCTCGCCAGGCGGGTGTCGATGCCCGAGAGCAGGTCGTCCTCCACCCCTTCGATCTGGGTGTTGCCGTACGTCTGCGAGGAGTACCCCGTCACGGCGGCGTACTGCGCGCCGTCGGTGTAGGTGCGCTTGTAGTCGTAGCGCCCGCCCGTCGGGGTCGAGCCGGTGACGGGCTCGGCGCCGACCAGGATGTTTCCGCGCGGCTGGTCGTACCGCACGATGGTGAGCCGCTGGTTGGCGGAGTTGTGATTCAGCGAGTCCGACCGGAAGACCTGGACGCGGGTCGCCTGCACGGCCAGCGCCACGATCAGCAGCATGCAGAAGGTGCCGGCCCGGCGGCCGGTGGTGGAGATCCCCGGCAGGCCCTGCGGCCCGCCTCCCGAGCTGTTCGGGCGGTTGCGGCGCAACATCAGACCTCTTCGACGGGTGCGGGCAGCGGGCGGCGGGCGGCGTCGCTCATCCGGATCAGCAGCGCGACGATGATCCAGTTCGTCACCACCGAGGAGCCGCCCTGAGCGATGAACGGCAGCGTCATCCCGGTCAGCGGGATGAGGTCGAGCACCCCGCCAGCGACCACGAACACCTGGAGGCCCACGATCGCCGCCAGCCCGATCGCCAGCAGCCGCCCGAACGGGTCCCGCAGGGCGATGCCGGTACGGAAGCCGCGCGAGACCAGCAGCGCGTACAGCAGCAGGATCGACACCAGGCCGACCAGGCCGAGCTCCTCGCCGATCGTCGCCAGGATGAAGTCGGACTTCGCCGCGAAGCCGATCAGGATCGAATGACCGAGCCCCAGGCCCGCGCCGAGCACGCCGCCCCAGGCGAAGGCGAACAGCGACTGCGCGATCTGGTTGGCGCCCTGGCCCGCCGCGATCGAACCGAGCGGGTCGAGCCAGTCGGTGACGCGGCTGTGCACATGCGGCGAGAGCCAACCGACCGTCACCGCCCCGACGGCGGCCAGCAGCAGGCCGATGGCGATCCAGCCGCTGCGCGCCGTCGCGACGTACAGCATCACGACGAAGAGCCCGAAGAAGAGCAGCGAGGTGCCGAGGTCGGTCTCCAGCACCAGCACCCCGACGAAGGCCGCCCAGATCAGCAGCACCGGCCCCAGCACCCGGCCCCGTGGGAACTGGAACCGCCAGACCTTACGGCCCGTCAGGGCGAGCGCGTCGCGGTGGACGGCCAGGTAGGCGGCGAAGAAGATCGCCAGCAGGATCTTGGCGAACTCGCCGGGCTGGAAGGAGAGCGGGCCGATGGTGATCCAGATCCGCGAGCCGTAGACGGGCGGGAAGAAGATCGGCAGCACCAGCAGGACGAGCGCGGCCAGGGCGCCGATGTAGGCGTACCGCTGGAGGATCTTGTGGTCGCGCAGCAGCACCACGACGGCGATGAAGAGCGCCACCCCGAGGGTCGACCAGAGCAGCTGCGTCGGCGCGGCCTCGCTCTTGGGGGTCGCCCGGTCCAGTCGGTAGATGACGACCAGGCCGATGCCGTTGAGCAGCACGGCGATCGGCAGCAGCAGCGGGTCCGCGTACCGGGCCCGCCAGCGGACCACCCCGTGGGCGAGCAGCGCCAGCACCCCGAGCGCGGCGCCGTACCCGGCGGCGCCGGAGGGCACCCTGCCGTCGATGTTGACGCCGACCTCGATGTACCCGAAGACGGCGACGACCACCGCACCGAGGGTCAGGGCCAGCTCGGTGTTACGACGGCTCCTGACGGGCTGTCGGCCCGGTGCGGCGGCCCGCGCGGCGGCGGATGGTGAGGCCACGGCTTCCTGTCGGTACGTCGGGACGGGAACGTGCGCCGGCCAGCCCCCTGGGGCCGGGCGGCTGCGTGGCGTGCCTAGACGCCGACGGTCTGGGCGGCCTGGACGGTGGCCTTCAGCTCGGCCTCGGCCTCGGCGCTCAGGGAGGTCTGGATGATCCGGCCGCCGTACCGGGCCAGCGCGGGGACGACCTTGTCGGCCGTCGCCTTGCGGACCAGCAGGAAGACGGCGGCGGTGCCCGGCTGGAGGTGCTCGCCGACCTCCCGCATGAAGTTGTCGTCCACCCCGATGTCGGTGGAGGCACCCACGGCCGCGCCCGTCGCACCGCCGACCGCCGCACCGAGGAACGGCATGAAGAAGAGCAGCCCGATCACGCCGCCCCAGAGCGCACCCGAGGCCGCGCCCGCACCCGTGGTGCTGACGGCCTGGTGCAGCTTGATCCTGCCGTCCTGCCGCCGCTCGACGACGACGGCGTCCTCCAGCTCGATCAGCTTCTGCTTCTGCAGGCTCGTCGCCTCGGCCCGGACCTGCTGGGCGGTGGCGAGATCGGGGTAGGCGATCGCGAACAGGTTGCTCACGGGTGTGGTCCTTCCGCTGCGTCAGGCGTTCCGTACCCCTGCACCCTAGCGAGAATTAGCCATATTTATTGCTGTTGATGCCGGTGTGTCCGATTCGGCCCTACTCGGTCCGCCGCCCGGCGAAGCGTGACGCGCCCCGGGCGACCAGGCCCGCCAGCGCCGCCGCCCCGGCCAGGGCGAGCACCGGCTGCTGCACCCTCCCCGTGTGCGAGGCGGTGATCAGCGAGCTGACGACCGCGTTCGCGGGCGAGCCCGGCACCACCAGCACGAGCAGCGCCGCCGCCAGGCTCAACGGGATGCCGTACTGCGGGCGCAGCAGCACCGGCCGGGTGCAGAGCGCCCCGACGGCCAGGCCCAGCAGCGTGCACACCACCGTGCCGAGCAGCCCCGCCAGCAGCACCGCCCCGAGCGGCGCCTCCGGGGCGGGCGGGACGGTCGTCCGCCCGCCGAGCGCCCAGACCACCAGGAACCCGCCCACCCCCAGCGTCAGCCCGACGGCGAGCGCGGCGAGCAGCGCCGCGAGGTGCGCCCTGGGCGGCCCGACCGCCGCCGCCAGGCAGGCCCGCGAGGCAGCAGTCTCGCCGGTCGCCGTGCAGCGCACGTACCAGGCCGTCACCGGCAGCAGCACCGCCGTGCTGAAGCCGTACGCACCGAGCAGCGACTCCCCGGCGTTGAATCCGACCACCATCAGCAGCGCGTACGTCAGGAAGGGCGGCAGCCAGCGCGAGGAGCGCAGCAGCAGCTCCAGCTGATAGCGGACCAGCGCGGTCACCGGGTCTCCTCCTCCTGCACGGAACGGATGTGGACGGGCCCCGCGAGGAGGCGCCGCAGCAGCGCGTCGGAGTGCTCGGCCCCGACCTCCAGCAGGGTCACGCCGCCTGCCAGCGCCGTCCGGGCGGGGGCACCGGGGAGCCCGTCCGGGAGCGGGCCGGCGACCTCGATCCGGACCACCGGGCCCACCCGGCCTGACGACGCGGCCACCGACGCTTCCGCCTCGACCCGGCGCAGGGCACCCTCGTGCACCGCGTACGCCGCCGTCGCCAGGCCCGCGAGCCGCTGCGGGTCGTGGTCGACGAAGAGCACCCGGCCGCCCTTGGCCGCGCGTTCGGCGGCGGCCTCGTCCAGCAGGGTGCGGGCGGCCTGGTCGAGGCCCGTCCACGCCTCGTCCAGCAGCAGCACGTCCGGCTCGGCGAGCAGCGCCTGCGCGACGGCGGCCTTCTGGCACGTCCCCTTGGAGAGCCGGCTCAGCGGAGTGCCGGAGCGGTCCGCGATGCCGAACCGCTCCAGCCAGTACCCGGCCCGGCGGCCGGCCTCGGCGGCGTCGAGACCGTGCACCCGCCCGAGGTGGCGCAGGTACGTCGCCGGGTCGAACGGCAGCGCGGGCGGGAAGCGCTCCGGCACGTACGCCTTCCGGCCGCGCACCTCCACCCGCCCGGCACTCGGCGGCTCCAGCCCGCCGACCAGCTTCAGCAGCGTCGACTTGCCACTGCCGTTGACCCCCGCGATCCGGACCAGCTCGCCCGCCCCGACCGCCAGCCCGACCCCCCGCAGCACCCACGGCCCGGACCGGCCGTACCGCTTCCCGACCCCGCTCAGCTCCACAGCTGCCCCCTTCCGCCCGGAGGCTCCGCCCGTCAGCCATGCAACTGCCCAGGGGCGCGAGGAACTGCGCGAGGCGGAAGGTGCGGCACGGTTGCTTCCGACTTCGCGCAGTTCCCCGCGCCCCTGCTCCGTGCATGGCTGACCGGCGGAGCCTGCTGCGGAGCGTAGTTCGCGGCGCATGTGAGCAGCGTGAACGCGATTGGTCTTCGGCAACTGACGGTCCCTAGGATGCGGGCCGTGACGATCTTCCAACGACGATGGCAGGCCCGGCCGCTGGGGCTGCTGGCTGCCCTCGCGATAGCCGCCGGGGCACTGCTCAGCGGCCTCCCGGCCTTCGCCGACGAACCGACGACCCCTCAGCCCACCGCCTCGGCCGCCGCGACCGGCACCGAAGCACCTCGCGTCGACCTCATCCTGGATGTCAGCGGCTCGATGCGGGCCACCGACATCCAGGGCAAGAGCCGGATCTCCGTCGCCCAGCAGTCGATCAACGACGTGATCGACGCGATGCCGTCCGAGACCCAGTTCGGCATCCGGACCCTCGGCGCGACGTACCCGGGCAACGACAAGGCCCAGGGCTGCCAGGACACCAAGGTGCTCTTCCCGGTCGGGAAGACGGACAAGCTGGAGGCCAAGACCGCCGTCGCCACCCTCCGCCCGACCGGCTGGACCCCGATCGGCCTCGCCCTGCGCGGCGCCGCCCAGGACCTCGGCACCGGCCAGACCACCCGCCGGGTGGTGCTGATAACGGACGGCGAGGACTCCTGCGCCCCGCCGGACCCGTGCGAGGTCGCCCGCGAACTCGCCGCCCAGGGCACCCACCTGGTGGTCGACACCCTCGGCCTGGCGCACGACGACAAGACCCGTCAGCAGCTGCTCTGCATCGCCAACGCGACCGGCGGCACCTACACCGACGTCCGCACCCAGGACCAGCTGACCGGCAAGGTCAAGCAGCTCGTAGACCGCGCCGGGACGACGTACCGGACGACCCCGGTGAAGACCACCGGCGCCGACAGGTGCGAGGGCGCGCCGCTGCTCGCACCCGGCGTCTACAGCGACCGGGAGAAGTTCTCCGAGCACCGCGCCTACCGGGTGCCGGTCAGGCCCGGCCAGGAGCTGCGGGCCGCCGTCAGCGTCTCGCTGGACCGTGCCGTCGCGCGCGACTACGGCGTGCTGCTCCAGGCCACCGACCTGTCCGGCCAGGAGCTGGTGCGCGGCACGGACGCGGGCAGCGGCCGCACCGACGTCGCCTCGACCGGCGTGCGCTGGTCCGCCCCGGGCACCTCCTCCTCCGCTTCCTCCTCCGCTTCCTCCTCCGCCTCGACGAGCCCGACGCCCTCGGCCGGTGCCACCACGGGTACCGCCACCGGCGCCGGCACCGTCTGCCTGATCGTCAGCAACGCCTTCGCCCCGCAGCCCGGCACCCTGGCCGACCCCGGCCTGCCGCTGGAACTGACGGTGGACGTGGCCGCCGCCTCCCCCGCCCCCGACGGCCCGGCCGCCGGGCTCGGGCGTGGCTGGGTGCTGCTGCTGGTGCTCACCGGTGCCGGTCTGCTGACCGGTCTGATCTTCGGCTGGCTGGCACGCTGGCGGATCGCTGTCTGGCGGGAGAACTGACCATGCGTGAATTGATCAGGCGTAAGTCGTTCGTCGGAGCGGGCCTGCTCGCCCTCGCCGCGCTGCCCGTGCTGGCTCCGGCCGCCGTGGCCGCCTCACCCACCCCCGTCAGCACCAGCGCGCCCGTCAGCACCAGCGCGCCCGTCACCACCGCCGGCACGTCCTTCCTGACCGCGACCCAGCTGGCCACCGGCCAGGACGCGACGGTCGCCGCCTCGACCGGCGACTACCTCTACTGGGCCTTCGCGGCCTCCGAGGGCCAGACCGACACCGTCCGGCTCACCGTCAGCCTGCCGCCCACCGCCGACCGGCACGGGCCGCAGACCTGGTCGGTGGAGCTCTTCGACGGCCTGCGGCGGCGGCAGTCCTGCACGGCCGGCCCGCAGAGCGTCACCGCCGCGCCGGCCACCGGCTCGCTGCGGCTGAGCTGCACGCTGCGGCAGATCCGCTCCTGGGCCGAGCCCTGGTCGGGCGACCCGCTGCCGGGTACCTACTACGTCCGCCTCTCGCTCGGCGACGCCGACCCGCAGGATCTCGGCCTCGCGGCGCAGGTCGAGCTGCACATAGCGGCCACCGGCGGCGCCGACGACGCCCAGCCCGAGGGCGGCGAGCTCAAGGCACCGCTGGTGCCCCCGGCCGCCTCCGCCGCACCGGCCGCACCCGCGCCCGTCGCCGCCGAGACGCACTGGTACTCCGACCTCTTCTCCGGTTGGAACACCCGCTGGTTCTGGACCCTCGGCGGCGCCGCCCTGGCCGCCCTCGCAGGCGTGGGCGGCTACACCCTCACCCGCCACCCCCGGGGCTACCGGCCGCCGGTCCGGCACTCCTGACCGACCGCCACCCGAAGGGCCCGGCCGCCTCGGCAGCCGGGCCCTTCGGCGTACCCAGGCCCCATTCGGCAGTGGCGCCGATCATACTTTTGCCCCGTCGTGGGGCGATTTGTCGATTCCCGACCCCTTGCGGATGAATCCTGGTTCGATGGCGGCGTCGAGGCGGCCGTCCGGCCTCCCCGCAGACGAACCTTGCAGCAGGAGAGAAGAGGAGGCTGTGGTGTCGACTTCGCAGGACGAGCGGATCAACCCGGCGGCACGGATGGGGTTCCAGCCCGGCCAGGTCGTGCAGGAGATCGGCTACGACGACGACACGGACCACGAGCTCCGCGAAGGCGTCGAGGAGATCATCGGCCAGGACCTCGTCGACGAGGACTACGACGATGTCGCGGACGCCGTCCTGCTCTGGTTCCGCGACGAGGACGGCGACCTGACGGACGCCCTGGTGGACGCCATCGGCATGCTGGAGGACGGCGGCACGATCTGGCTGCTCACCCCGAAGTCCGGCCGCGACGGGTACATCGAACCCAGCGAGGTCAGCGAGGCGTCCCAGACCGCCGGCCTCTCCCAGACCAAGTCCGTCAGCGTCGGGCCCAACTGGGCCGGCCACCGCATGGTCGCCCCCAAGCGCTGACGGACCCTGCGTACCGGGCCGTCAGGCCTTGGCCTTGAGGCCGGTGAACAGCTGGGCCGCGAGCTTCCGCGCCGTGGCCGCGCCGTTGTCGCTGCCGTCGTTCGCCAGGACGGTCACCACCGAGGTGCCCGTACGGACGGCGATCAGCGTCTGGCCGTTCTGCCAGGCCGGGTCGGTGAGGGTGATGGTGTACGCCTCGTCGCCCAGCCCGGCGGTGGGCTTCTCGGCCACCTTCACGGTGCTGCTGGTCTGGGCGTCCTGGAAGGTCTTGCAGGCCGTCGAGATCCTGCCGAGCGCCCCGGTCACGGTCTTGGCGGTGTCACCCCGGTACACGTCGATCTCCTGCGAGATCTCGGCGGAGGAGTTCTTGTCGACGTAGTCGTTCTCCGCGAACGACACGCCCGCGATGCCCGTGATCTCCGTCCACGAGGTGCCACCGAGCTTGGTGCAGTCCGGCATCGGCACCTCGGCCGTGCTCGGCTGCTCGTAGGTGTCCCCGGTGTCGCGCGACCCCGCCGCGTCGAGGGCGAACCCGGCCGGGAAGAAGGAGGCGGGCGCCAGGGCGGCCTTGAGCTGCGTACCCGTCCGCAGGCCGGTGTTGGGCTCGGCCGGGGCCGCCTTGTCGGAGGCGGTTGCGACAGCAGGGGCCGGGGCTGCCTGGGCGGAGGTCTTGGACGCGCCGGGCCCGCAGGCCGTCAGGGCCAGCGGGAGGGCGGCGAGGGCGAGGAGCTTGGCGGCGGGGGAGCTGAGGCGCATGCGTGCAGGTCCTGGAGGTTCAGGTGGGGCACCGCGCGCCGCCGTGACGACCGGCCCGCCGTGAGGCCGGCGCAGTGCCGGATCCCGGGCGGGAGCCTAGGCAGCACAGATCTCCGGGCGGGAACAGTCCGGTCACAATACGTGCGTATGCCAAGTTTTGACCTGCCGTCAATCATTATGAAGCAACCTGGACCGTTCGTGAAGATCCTTACTCAGGGCTGCTCCACCGTACTGACTGCCGTACCGATCTCCAGGCCGAAGCCCGCGCAGACCAGCCGGACACTCCGGAGGAACTTCTCGTCCTCGTCGAAGGCGGAGGCGGCGGCCACCGTCCTCGGAAAGCGCCGGTGCAGCTCGGCCACCTCCTGCTCGCCGACCGGACGGGCGGGCGATTCGCTCTGCTCCTGAAGCACGAAGCCGGTGAGGTGGCTGAGCAGGGTGTCGGCGGCGATGCCGCACTGCTCCTCCGGTGCCCCCGCCTCGGCCAGCGTCTCCAGCAGCCGCTCCATCAGCGACAGCGCTCCGCCGCTGAGCACCTTCGGGCTGTCGGCGAACATCACCGCACCGCCCGGGTGCTGCCTGATGCTCTGCCGCAGCGTGACGACCTGCGCCTCGACCCGGGCCCGCCAGCCGGCCTGCTCCGGCAGCGCGGCCAACGCGGCCGTGCCCGCGTCGTACGCCTGCCGGGCCACCCGGTCCGCCATCAGCTGGACGAGCGCGCTCTTGCTGGGCACGTGGTAGTAGAGGCTCCCGGCCTGCGCGCCGAGCCGCTCCGCCACCTGCCGCATGGACAGTCCGTGGTACCCGGCCTCGGCGAACACGGCCATGCCCGCGTCGATGATCCGCTCCTTCGTCAGCTTCATGGCTCCAGCCTACGCTCATTTTCAAACACTGTTTGAATCTTCCGGCCGCTACCACTACGCTCAGGCCACAGCACGATTCAAACGGGGTTCGAAGGGGGGTGGTGACGATGGACGCTCTGCTGTTCAACGTGACCACGGCAGCACTGATGATTCTGATGCTCAACGGAGGGCTCGCCCTGATCGGGAAGGAGACGATCAGTCAGCGCCGCCTCCCGTGGGCCGCGTTCGCCCTGACGGCCGTCGCCATCGGCGGGGTCGTCCTCCAGCTCTGCTGGTCCGGCGCGATGGCGGCCCTCGACAGCGACCCGAGCAAGACCGGCTGGTGGCGGGTCATCACCTCGGTCTTCATGCAGAACGGCGGCCTCGGCGGCGGCGCCTGGAACCTCGCCACCCTCGCCGTCATCGCCGCCCTCGCCGAATGGTTCTGGGGCGCACCCCTGATGCTCGGCCTCTTCGCCGCCGGCATCCTCCTCCCCCAGCACATCGACGCCCTCTTCGGCCAGACCGACGTCAGCACCGACCCCCGCAACTTCGCCGGCAGCTCGGGCGCCACCTACTTCCTCGCCGCCACCCTGGCCGCCGGCCTCCTGCTGCGCACCCGCGCCACCAAGGAGAAGCTGCTCGCCGCAGCAGCCCCCGCCCTCGGCCTGGCCATGTGGTTCGCCCAGTCCAACGGCCACGGCCTGGTGACGGTCTACGGCTTCGTCCTCGCCACCGCCGTCCACCTCCTGGCCCGCCCGATCCTCCACCCGGACCGCGACCTCCACCAGCCCCCCGCCACCACCATGGCCTCCCTCAACCCCCGCCGCGCCCGCTAGTGCCGGAGCCCGCCCGAGCAGAGCTACGGTGAGGGCATGGCCGCTCCCACGCTGCGCCCCAGCCCTCGCCCGCTGCTCTTCCTGGACGTCGACGGGCCGCTGAACCCGTACGCGGCGAAGCCGCATCGGCGGCCCGACGGGTACCGGACGCATCGGTTGCTGACCCCTCGTTGGGAGGCGGCCGAGCGGCGGCGGCTGACCGCCTACGGTCTGCCGAACAAGCCGCCGAAGCCTTTGCGGGTCTGGCTCGACGGGAGTCACGGCCGGGCGCTGGCGGCGCTGCCGTTCGAGTTGGTGTGGGCGACGACCTGGGAGGAGGAGGCCAACACGTTCGTGTCTCCCGTGCTGGGGCTGCCGGAGTTGCCGTACATCGCCTGGGCCCAGCAGCGGGCGGAGCCCGGGGGCGGGGTGTTCTGGAAGACCCCTGAGGTGGTCGCATGGGTGCGGGGCCGGCCGTTCGCCTGGGTGGACGACGAGATCGGAGAGCCAGACCGCGCCTGGGTCGCCGCCCACCACGCCGGGCCGGCCCTGCTGCACCACGTCGACCCCCGCCACGGCCTGCGGCCGGCGGACTTCGCCGCGCTGGCGGAGTGGGCCGCCCGGAACTAAGGCATCAGCGGGTGGGTCCGAACGAGTGGACTCGCCGGGACGGGGGCGGGCGAGGGCGGGCGGGGGCGGGGGCGGATGGTGATGTTGCCGTCCGAGCCCCTGAGTTGGAAGAGGCGTCCCGCTATGCGACGTACCCCCTCCCGCCGTGTGTTCACTGCGGCACTGCTGGCGTCTGCGCTGGCCCCGATGGCGGTGTCCCCGGCCGTGGCTGTCCAGGCCGAGAGCTTCGGCAGGCCCGATACCGACGAGTACCCGCCGGACGGTCTCGGGCCCGAGCTGACGGCCCGGCTGGACGAGGCCGTCGAGGAGGTCCGCCGGGCGGCCGGCATCCCGGGTGTCATCGTCGGGCTGTGGCTGCCGGGCAGGGGGAGCTACGTCCGGGCGACCGGTGTTGCCGACACCGTCACCGGCGAACCGATGAACGCCGACGTCTACACCCGGATCGGCAGCGAGACCAAGACCTTCACCGTCACCGCGCTGCTCGAACTCGTCGACGACGGCCTGATCGGGCTGGACGACCCGATCTCCCGCTACGTCGACTGCGTGCCCTGCGGCGACCGGATCACACTGCGTCAGCTGGCCGAGATGCGCAGCGGCCTCTTCCCGTACACCGCCGACCCGGACTTCGTGCAGGCGCTGCTGAGCGACCCGAGCCGCTCGTTCACCCCGCAGGAGTCGCTCGCGTACGGCTTCAAGCACCCGAACACCTTCGAGCCGGGGGCGCAGTTCGAGTACAGCAACACCAACCTCGTCCTGCTCGGCCTGGTGATCGAGAAGGTCAGCGGCCTCGACCTGATCGACTTCGTCGACCGGCGGGTGCTCCGTCCGGCCCGCCTCTCCAACACGCTGTTCCCGTCGGACGCCGAGTTCCCGCAGCCGCACGCACGCGGCTACACCAATCAGACGCTGAGCGGCGCGACCGTGGACTCCACGGACTGGAACCCGAGTTGGGCCTGGGCGGCCGGGGCGATGATCTCGGACCTGCACGACCTGCGG
Organism: Kitasatospora sp. McL0602; assembly: GCF_052076145.1. NCBI lineage: Bacteria > Bacillati > Actinomycetota > Actinomycetes > Kitasatosporales > Streptomycetaceae > Kitasatospora > Kitasatospora sp. McL0602. The sequence continues at coordinate 2,879,285 of NZ_CP197246.1, forward strand.
CGCTGGGCGAAGATCGTCGCCACCGGGGAGCTGCTCAGCCCGCAGACCCAGCGGGAGCGGCTCAAGGTGCTGCCGACCGGCTTCCCCGGGACGAGCTACGGCCTCGGGATCCTCGACAGCGGCGGATGGATCGGGCACAACGGCTCCATCCCGGGCTACCAGAGCGTGACCGTCTACCTGCCCCCGCTTGAGGCCACCCTGGTGCTCATCACCAACACGGACATCTCCTCCCAGGGCCAGGAGCCGTCCTCACTGCTCGCTCGGGCGATCACCGAGATCGTGACCCCGGACAACGTGTACGACCGCCCCACCCCCTCTACCTAAGCCCCTAGCCTGAACGCAGGACGGCGGCCTTCGAGAACAGGTCTCGAAGGCCGCCGTCACTCACGGACCGGCTGCTCAGAGGGTGTAGAACCCGAAGACGTCGACGACCAGGTCGGTGACACCGTTGCCGGTGTTCCAGAAGTCGACGATGCCGCCCTGGCCGGGCGTCGCCTGGACCAGGTTCGGGACGATGTCGCCCTTCTTCCAGTTCAGGGTGGAGACCAGCGGCCGGTTCGGCCAGCTCGCGTACTTGCCCTTGTACGCGTCGATGGAGTTCGGGTCCGGCGAGACGGTGAGGTAGCCGCCCCCGGTGGTGTTGGCGACGGTGGTGTTGAGCACGAACCCCGTATCGCCCGGGTCACCGAACCGGGAGTAGATGTAGTAGTGGCTGCTGTCGTACAGCGGCCCCTGGCCCCACGTCCGGGTGTCCAGCCAACGGAACGGGGCGATCGGCAGGTAGGCGCTGGCGCCGGACGGGCTGTAGTAGCCGACGACGTCCACGACCACGTCGGCCGAGCCCCAGCTGCCGTTGTAGATCTTGATCTTCCCGTCCGCGCCGACCGGCACGATCACCGCGTTGGCGACGGTCTGGCCGGGGCTGTAGTTCAGGTTCGACGCGGTCGGCAGCGACGTGCCGTCCGGGAAGGCCGTCAGGTAGCCGCCGCCCTGCGGGCCCGTCACGGTGACGTTCAACGCCACGGCGGTGACGCCGTTGGCGGGCAGCGGGCCCACGCCGTTGCCGGCGATCTGCACGGTGAACGAACCGCCGCCGCGCACCGAGCCCTTGGCCGTGCCGACCCCGATCCGGGTGTCCACCAGGCGGCCCGGGGCGGTCGCGGTGTAGGCGCTGGAGAACGAGTGGGTGAAGTAGCCGGTGATGTCGGCGACCAGATCCACCGAGCCCCGGCTGCCGTTGTAGAACTCGACCTCGCCGTTCAGACCGATCGGAGTGATCGTCAGGTTCGGTACCGTCTGCCCGCCGGTGTAGTTGACGTTCGAGGTGCCCGGCCGGGCCTTGCCCGCCGGGTAGGCGGTGATGAAGCCGCCCTGCTCGGTGTCGGTCGCCGTGACGTTCAGCGCGGCGGCGACCGCGTCGGCGGGGATGCCGCCCTGGCCGGCCACCTTGATCTTCACCGTGGAGAACGGCGCCACCTTGGCGGTCGGCGCGCCGGTGCCGATGCGGGTGTCCAGCAGGCGGGTCGGGCCGTACGCGGTGTAGTGCGAACCGGCGGTGGTGATGTCCACCGAGTTGGTCACCACGTCGCCCGTGTAGTTGGGCGTGACCGTGACGGTCACGGTGTAGTGGCCCGGCTTGGCGTAGGTGTGCAGGTCCTTCCACCCGGTCTGCGGCATGAGCCCACCGGAGGTCCGCTCGCCGTCACCCCACTCCAGCAGGTAGCTCGCACCCTCCGACTTGCGGGAGGTGAGCGTGGTGGTGACCTCCACGCCACGGGCACTGGTGTCCTTGACGGACAGCGCGACCGCCAGGCCCGGGTCGGTGCTCAGGTACTCCACCGCGCCACGGCTGGTGCGCGGCTTGGTGCCGTAGAAGTCGACGTCCAGCTGCCCCGGCGCCGTCGGGTCGGCGGTGCCGATCGCGGTCGAGCCCTTCTGGAGCGCCAGGTCCTGGCCGCCGTACATGTTGCGGATCATGGTCGAGCCGGGCTGCACGGTGTCGACGGTGTCGTGCGTGCCCTGCCCGGTGGCTGCCGCGAGGTCGGCCGGGGTCTGGTAGGCCAGCCCGCCGATGCTGTACGCAGTGGTGCCGTTGCCGGACGGGAAGTAGAAGGTGTTGGTGTCGGTGGTGACCCCCGCGACCGCGTCGGTCGCGACCCGGACACTCGGGTCCCAGGGCTGCGACTTCGCCAGGCAGTCCTCCTTGTACCCGCCGTTGTCGTTGGTACGGGAGTTGGAGTCCACGAACAGGTTGTTCCGGACGCTGACGCCGGTCGACGCGCCGTCCAGGTCCAGGGCCGGGGAGCAGCCGCGCTGGACGGTGTTGCCCGCGACGGCCAGCCCCTTCACGCCGGTGGCGACGATGCCGCCGTTCGCCAGTGCGTCGGCGGTGAGGGTGACCCGGCTCGCGCCGGGGGCGATCCGGACGGCGGCCTTCCCGGCGGTCCAGCGCCCGACCCGGGCGTAGGTCCGGCTGACCGTCACATCGCTGGACGTGCCGTCGACGGTGACGGCGTCGCCCTGCCAGGCGTAGGCGATACCGGCGTCCATCGTGACCTTGGCCGAGTTGACGACCCGCAGGGCGGGGACGCCGTCGGACAGCACCTGGAGGTTCCGCAGCATCACGTCGGTGACGCCGTCCAGGGTCAGCGCCGGCTGGCCGGCCAGGGCGTCGAGGGCGAAGACGCCCGCGTTGCCAGCGCCGACGACGGAGATGCCCGAGGTGTGGATGGTCACCGACTCGCGCAGATTGCCCTCCAGCACCTGCACCGTGTCACCGGCCTGGGCGGCGTCCACCCCGTGCTGGACGGTGCAGAACGGCGCGGCCGAGGTGCCCGTCCCGGTGTCGGTCTGGCACTCGCGGGGGGAGACGACGATCGTCCGGGCGCTGTTGGCCGCACGGCTGCTCAGTGCGCCCCCGGTGAGTGCCTTGGGGGTGCGGTAGGACTTCGCTGCCGGGCTGTCGAAGGTCTCCAGCGCGGCAGCGCGCGCGGCCTCGAACCCGGCGGAGGCGGTCGGGGCCTGGACGGCAGCGGGGCCGCCGTCGGCGGCGTGGCCGACGGCAGGTATCAGTGCGAGGCCGGCCGCGAACAGGGCGGCCGTCGCAGTGAGGCGGCGATGGGACACCGACCCTCCAGTCTTGGGTAGTGCGCGAACGCAGAGTGCGCGAAGCCTAGCGCCTGCGTTCGAACGCACGGAGAACTGGGGTGGACCGTCCGAAGACCCTCCCGGGTGATCCCGGAAGGGCCTCCGATGCCGGGCGGGCCGGGCGAGTTGGGCCCCGGTGCTGCTGCGGGCCTGCCGAGCTCCTCGGCATGACGCCGGATCACCCCAGCGGTCCGTCCGACGCCGTGTCGGCGCCCCGGATCCACAGGAACGAGGCCGTTCCGGCCGCGATCAACAGCGCGCCCGCCGCCACTGCCGAGAAGCGCAGGCCGGTCGCCATGCCGAAACCGGTGGACGAGATCAGCAGGCCGAAGAGGGTGACGCCGAGCGCGCCGCCCGCCTGCCGGCACGAGCTGAGCAGGCCCGACACCACACCCGCCCGCTCGGAGGGGATCGATTCGAGCAGGGCCGTCATCATTGGCGGGGAGGCGAGACCGCCGCCGATACCGATCGGGAGCGTGGCGAGCAGCAGGAGCCAGGTCGGTCCGTGCGATCCGACCGCCAGGATGCCCATGAAGCCGCAGGCGGACAGGAGTTGCGCGCATGCCATGGGGTAGCGCGGTCCGACCAGCCGGGTGAGCCTGCCCGCCAGGATGTTCGACGCCAGGACGAGGACCGTCATCGGCAGGAACGAGAGCCCGGTCCTGATCGGCGACCAGCCGCGGTCCTCCTGGAAGACGAGCGAGAAGACGAACAGGATGCCGTAGAAGGAGAAGTTCAGCGCGAACCCGGTCGCCAGGCAGGAGACGAACACCCGCGACCGCAACTCCCGCAGGTCGACCATGGGAGCGCGGACGGTCGACTCGACCCGCAGGAACCAGAGCAGCGCGGCGACCGAGACGATCAGCGGGACGAGCACCATGGGCGACCGCACGCCCCTGGGGGCGATCTCGATCACGGCGAAGGTGAACCCGGTGAGCGCGACGACGGCCGCGACCTGACCGGCCAGGTCGAAGGAGGTGCATTGCGGGACCGAGCGGGGCGCCCGGGAGAGACCGGCCACGGTCAGCAGGCCGAACGGGACGTTGACGAAGAAGATGGCCTGCCAGCCGAGCAGGGAGGTCAGGAACCCGCCCGCGATCGGGCCGGCCGAGAGGGCCGCTCCCCCGCCCGCCGCCCAGATCGCGAGCGCCTTGGTACGGGCGGCCGGGTCCGGCAGCAGCTGGCGCAGCAGGGCGAGCGAGGAGGGCAGCACGGCTGCGGCGGCCGCCCCCTGGAGCACACGCGCGACGACCAGGAACGCGACGGAGGGCGCGAATCCGCAGGCCGCCGAGGCGACCGAGAAGGCCAGCAGGCCGTAGCCGAACAGCCGGGTGGCACCGATCCGGTCCGAGATCGTGCCCGCCGACAGCAGCAGCCCGGCGAAGGCCAGGGTGTACCCGGCCACCACCCACTGCAGGTCGGACAGGCTCGCGTGCAGCCGCAGGCCGATGGCCGGCAGCGCCACGTTCACGATCGTCGCGTCCAGGTTGATGAGGAAGAAGCCCAGGCAGGACGCCAGGATGACGACCCCGGTCCGCCTCGCCGTGCCCGGAGCCGGCCCCGGCATCGCGACCTTGGGTGGTGCGGCTGTCTCCTGACCGAGTGAGCCGCTGGTCATCGTCGATTCAACCCATCGTCGTCCCGCCCGGCACTCCATCGGTCAACTCATAGGGAGTGCACGAATTCTGATGGATAGTTCCCGGCCGCCCATGCTCGCGTCAACTGCCAATGCGCGGCAGGCGCACAGTGTGCGGAGCACAGGCGGGTGGAGCGGTAGGTGCGGTTGCCGATGTCCGGATCCGGCGCATGGGTTCGCACGACGGCCGAGTACGGCGTCCCCTCGTGTTCGAGCGCGTCGATATAGTGACCGGTCGGCAGAACACACGGGGAGGGCGGTCAAATGGCCATCGGACGGCGGATATTTCTGGGCGGATTCACTGCGGGGGCGGTGACGGTCGCGGCGGGCGGGTCGGCCGAGGCGGCGACCGACCCTGCGGTCACCACCTTCGACGGCGAGGTGGTCGCGCGGACCTTCAGGACCGCGTCGGACACCCTCTCGGCGTTCTTCAAGACCACCTCGATCGACCAGCACGCTGTGACGATCTACCAGGCCGGCACCTCCGGCAGCGCCGTGGCGCTGAACGTGGTCTCCGACAACCCGGGCACCTCGGCGATGTACCTCAGCGGCACCGAGACCGGGCGCGGCACCCTGAAGATCGCCCACCGCGGCTACGCCGACGGGTCGGACCTGAACGCCGCCGCGATCTCCATCGACCTGCAGACCACCGGCACAGCGGCCCAGGGCATCTACGTCACCTCCACCAACGGCGCCACCACCGGAAACCTGATCGCCCTCCGCAACAGCACGCTCGCCGACAGCACCAAGCTGGAGGACTTCGTGGTCAAGGGCTCGGGGCTGGTCGGCATCGGTACCGTACGCGGGGACAAGCCACGGGCCCAGGTGCACATCGTCCAGCGGCCCGCCGCCCCGGCCGCCCTGCTGGTCGAGGGCGTGGTGCGGGTCGGCGACGCCGCGACCGTACCGACCTCGGTGGACTCCTCGGCGCACGGCGGGGCGCTGTACGCGCAGGGCGGCGCCCTGATGTGGCGCGGCTCCAACGGCACTGTCACCCAGATCGCACCGGCCTGACCGGGCCGACGGGACAGGAGATCACTGTGCAGCTCACCCCTGAGGAACTGGTCGCGGAGTTCACCGACGCGGTGCTCGAGCTCTACTTCGCGCGCAAGCGGATCGGCGCGCTCGAAGCCGAGAACGCCGCCCTACGGGCCGCCCTGGCCCAGGCCGCACCACCGGCGGGCGAGACCTCGCCGGAGCCGGATCAGCCGGTCTGACGCGCGGGCCGCCCGGCCTCCTGCGGGGGGCGGGGCGGCGGGGCGGCCTCACACCGATCCCGCTCACGGGATTCGGCCAGCACCTCGAACAACCCCGCACAACGCAAAGATCCTGCCCGATCACAAGGATCGGACGGGATCTCGTGATCATTCACGAGTCGGACTCGTCAACAGCTGCGTTCTGCCGCCACCACGAGATGTCCCTCTCCAGCTCTTCCAGGGCTTCGACGCGTTGGTCGATGTGCTTGAGGAACTCGGTCGGCAGCCGGACGGAATGATCCAGGACGTAGTGCGCGAGCCCTTCCGGCCAGAGGTAGTAGCCGTCGGTGAGGTCACGGCAACCGTTGAGGCACGAGCAAATCCTGCACCTCGACGAGCCCATCCAGCCCCCTGCTAACTGTCCGCGGTTCAGGTACTCCGCGACCCACCGTCGCTCCGATTCGTCCCACTCATCGTCGACGAGATCAGCGGGGTTCGGCAGAGTCCGGTCCCCGGGCGTCGCCCAGAAGCCGAGCAACCTGACCGAGCCATTCGATATGTCCCGGCCGATCCGGCTGGGACGTGCCCCGCCGTGCCGTGCCGTTGGGGAGCCGGACGTCTCTTGACTTCAAGTGCGGTTGAGGTTCTACCGTGTCACTCACTTGATCATCTGACGAAGGGAAACCCACTCATGATCCTCGTGACCGGAGCCACCGGAAACATCGGCAGTGCCCTGCTGAAGGAGCTGCACGCACGCGGCGTCGGGCCGCTGAGAGGGCTCACCCGGAATGCCGCACGAGCCGGCTTCCCGGACGGGGTCGAGGCCGTGGAGGGCGACTTCGCGGAGCCGGCGTCGTTGAAGCCCGCCCTGGAAGGGGTGCGCTCGCTGTTTCTCGTCTCGCGTCTGGGATCGGACGCCGACATCCTCGACGCCGCCCGCGCGGCAGGCGTGGAGCACGTCGTCCTGGTGTCCTCCATCACCGTCCAGACCCACCAGCACCTGGGCGCCGCCGCCGAGAACCTGGCGGTGGAGCAACTGCTCAAGGCGAGCGGTATGGCCTGGACGATCCTGCGGCCGACGCAGTTCGCCTCGAACGCGTTGATGTGGGCGGCCACCATCCGTGGCCACGAAACCGTCCGCGCGCCGTTCGCAGAGACCGCACTGCCGACCATCCACCCTGCGGACATCGCGGCAGTGGCACGGGTGGCACTGACCGAGCCCGGCCATCACGGACGCACGTACGCCTTGACCGGTCCAGCGCCGGTCACCGCCCGACAGCAGGTCGAGGCCATCGCCGCAACCCTGGGCCGGGAGGTGCCCTTCGCCGAAATCAGCCGCCGGCAGGCCCACTCACAGATGGCCGCGGTCTTCGGGTCCGACAACGCGGACGCGGTGCTCGATGTCACGGGTGGAGACGTCAATGACGAACTGCTGATGGTGCGCGACACGGTTTCAGAGGTCACCGGAACCCCGGCCCGCCCGTTTCAGCAGTGGGCTTCGGAGAACGCCGACGCCTTCCGTTGAATCCCACAGGGCTGAGCACCCCGGCAGGCGCGTGGGGGCCAACGCCGTCCACGCGTTGAACGCCCTGTCCCAACTCGGCCTGCCCGTGGGCCTGCTGGCCGCCTACAGCGACCAGAGGACGGAGCACTTCCAACTGCCTGTGCGCCGCCTGGGCTACCAGCTCGCCCTCGACAAATCACGCATAACGCAAAGATCCCGCCCGATCACATGGATCGGACGGGATCTCGCGACTGTTCACGAGTAACAGTCGTTGTGTGGAGCTGAGGGGATTCGAACCCCTGACCCCCTCGATGCGAACGAGGTGCGCTACCGGCCTGCGCCACAGCCCCAACGAGATGAAACTTTAGCACCTTCCGGGGGTGGTCCGTGACCACCCCCTGGTGAGGGGTGGTGCGCTACTCGTTGGCCGCGCGGAGGCGGGTGGCGTAGTCGTCGTCGACCCGGGAGGCGGCGGGGGCTGCGGAGGCGGCGGGGTCCGCGTACTGGTCGAAGAGCGGGGTGTTGCGGGGGTCGGTGGTGCGGCCGGAGTCCCAGGTGTCGCGGGCGTTGAGGTCGAGGCCTCGGGTGACGCGGGGGGCCACGGGGGCGGTGACGTAGGTGGGGAGGGGCACGGGGACGGGCTCCCAGGAGTCGGGGCCGGGGGCGTGGCGCTCGCGGAGGTCGTCGACCCACTCCTCGTGGTCGGTCGCTTCGGCGAGGGCTGCGGCGGCCGTCTCGGGCTGGTCGTCCGGGGCGGTGGCGAGGCGGAGGTGGGGGCGGCCGGGGTCGGTGGCGTGGACGGCGTCGTGGGCGGGGCGCCGGGCGGGCTCCTGACGGTCCGTCGGGGCCGTGCTGCGGGCCCGCTCGCGGTCGCGCAGGCGCTCGGCCGCCTGGGCGGCGCGGGTGCGGTCGAGCTTGACCTCGTACCGCTGGCGTTCGAGCCGCCGGAGGTGGCCGATGTAGAGGGTGAGGAGGGCCGCCGGGAGGGCGGGCACCCAGAGGAAGGCGAGGCCGGCCACGGCCGCGACGACGGCGCCGATCGCGAAGGCCACGAACAGCGTGGTGACCATCCGCCGCCGGCGGGCCAGCAGCCGGGCGCGCCGCTCACGCTGCGGGTCGGACGCGCCGTGGGCCACGGGGTGCTCGGCCGCCGGGGCCACGGGGGCCGGGGCGTCGTCGGTCGCGCCCGAAGGGGCATCGGGGCGGGACTCCGGGCTGGGTTCGTCGCTGGATTCGTCGCTGGATTCGTCGTTGGGTTCGTCGCCAAGGGCCCTGGTTGCCCGCCGCTCCATGGCCGAGCGGCCTGCCAGCAGGCGGATCGCGGTACTGAAGCGTTCCGTCGGACGTGCCTCGTTGAGCTCGTCCTGCCTGCGGAGCCACATCGGCACCAGATAGGCAGCCCAGGCCCCTACGATGACCGCGTAGATAAGGCCGCTACTGCTCACGTTTCACACGGTACGGGCGCAGGGGAAGCCCTGGCAGCAATTTGGCACGGCGTGTCGGGCGATCAAGCTGATTCTCCGACTATTTTGCCGGTATTTGTGACCACTCGCGAGGGTGGCGATGCCATATCGATATCTAATTCGAACAAATATTCAATTCCCGTACGGGCCACGCGCACTGACCGCCCGCCAGCGGGCCAGCATGCCCTCGGGCACCTCCTCGACCGTCAGCGCGTAGACGAGATGGTCGCGCCAGTCGCCGTCGATGTGCAGATAGCGCGGCCGCATTCCCTCATCGCGGAAGCCGAGTTTCTCCACCACCCGACGGCTCGGGATGTTCTCCGGCCGGATGCAGACCTCGATCCGGTGCAGGCCGAGCACCGCGAAGCAGTAGTCGACCGCGAGCGCCACCGCCGTCGGCATGATGCCCCGGCCGGCGACCTCCTCGTCGACCCAGTAGCCGACGTTGGCGGAGCACATCGAGCCCCAGGTGATCCCGCCGACGGTGAGCTGGCCGATCAGCCGGCCCTGGTGCAGCAGGACGAAGGGCAGCATCCGCCCGGCCGCCGCCTCGGCGCGCAGGTAGCGGGTCATCTGCCGGTAGGTCGGGCGGGTGCCCGTGTCGCGGCCGGGCAGGGTGGGCGGCACGGTGGCCTCCCAGCGGCGCAGCCACTCCCGGTTGCGGCGGCTGACCTCCTGCCAGTCCCGCTGGTCACGGGCCCGGATCGGGCGCAGCGTGACGTCGCCCTCGTGCAGCTCGACCTGCCAGCCGGCGTTCAGCTCCCACCCCCTGCGGCGGGCCGGGGGTGGTCGCCGCCGGCGAGCTGGTCGACGGCGTGGGCGAGAAGCGGCGTCAGCACCGCGAGTCCGTCCTTGACGCCGCCCGTGGAGCCGGGGAGGTTGACGATCACGGTGCGTCCGGCGAGGCCGGCCAGGCCTCGGGAGAGGGCCGAGGTGGGCACCTTCTCCCGGCCGTAGGCGCGGATCGACTCGGCGATGCCGGGGATCTGGCGGTCGATCACCCGGGCGGTCATCTCCGGGGTGAGGTCCATCGGCGAGATGCCGGTGCCGCCGGTGGTGAGGACGACGTCGTACCCGGCGGCGACGGCCGCGCGCAGGGCCGCCTCGACGGGTTCACCGTCCGGGACGACCTGCGGGCCGTCGGTGTCGAAGCCCATCCCGCGCAGGCTCGCGACCAGCAGCGGGCCGCCCTTGTCCTCGTAGATGCCGGCCGAGGCGCGGTTGGAGACGGTGACGGCGAGGGCTCTCATGCCTCACGCTGCCAGTCGCCGCTCTTGCCGCCGGTCTTGGTGAGGACGCGGACGTCCTCGATCGAGGCGGCCTTGTCGACAGCCTTGACCATGTCGATGACGGTGAGCCCGGCGACGGCGACGGCTGTCAGGGCCTCCATCTCGACGCCGGTGCGGTCGGCCGTCTTCACCGTCGCGGTGATCTCGACGGCCTCGTCGGTGACGGTGAGCTCGACCTTGACGCCGGAGATGGCGATCGGGTGGCAGAGCGGGATGAGCTCCGGGGTCTTCTTGGCGCCCATGATCCCGGCGATCCGGGCGACGGCGAGGGCGTCGCCCTTGGGGACGCCCTCGCCGCGCAGGAGTTCGACGACGCGCGGCGCGACCCGCACCCGTCCGGCGGCCACCGCCGTGCGGACGGTGGTGGCCTTCTCGGAGACGTCGACCATGCGGGCGGCGCCGGTGTCGTCGACGTGGGTCAGGCGGTCGCCGGTGGGTGCGGTCACGGGGTAACTCCAGGGGGTACGGTCCGAATACCGCGCTACCGTACCTCCCCGGGCCGGTCAGGCCGTGAGAAGGACCACATCCACGGTGCTGTCGGCCGCCACGTCGGTCTCGTCCTCCGGTACGACGATCAGACAGTTCGCCTTCGCGAGTGCCCCGACCAGGTGCGAACCCTCGCCGCCGATCGGCGTGACCTCACCGTCCGATGAGGAGTACCAGCCGCGCAGGAACTGGCGGCGGCCCGCTGGGGAGCGCAGCGCGGCGCGGCAGACCGCCCGGACCACCGGCCGGTGGATGTCGGGGGCGCCGAGCATGGTGCGGATCACCGGGCGGACGAACAGCTCGAAGGAGATGTACGAGCTGACCGGGTTGCCCGGCAGCGCGAGCAGCGGCACGCCGCCGATCCGGCCGAAGCCCTGCGGCTTGCCGGGCTGCATCCTCAGACGCCGGAAGTCGACGTTCCCGTACGAGTCGAAGACTTCCTTCACCACGTCGTACGCGCCGACGCTGACACCGCCGCTGGTGACGATCAGGTCGGCCCGGCCGAGCTGGTCCTCCAGGACGGCGCGCAGCACGGCCGCGTCGTCGGGGACGCCGCCGACGCGGTAGGCGATGGCTCCGGCGTCCCGGGCGGCGGCGGTGAGGGTGAAGCTGTTGGAGTCGGAGATCTGGCCGGGGCCGATCGGGTCACCCGGCTGGACGAGCTCGCTGCCGGTGGAGAGCACCACGACGCGCGGGCGGGGGCGGACCCGGACGGTGCCGCGGCCGATCGCGGCGAGCAGGCCGAGCTGGGCCGGACCGAGCACCGTACCGGCGCCGAGCACCTCGGCCCCGGCGGTGATGTCGCTGCCCCGGCGGCGGATGTGGGCGCCCTGGGCGACCGGCCGCAGGACGCGGACCTCCTCGCCCTCGACGGGCGCGCCCATGCTGTCGGCGGCCTTGCCGCTGCCGGTGCCACCGTCCGTCCACTCGACCGGGGCGACGGCCTCGGCGCCGGGCGGCATCGGGGCGCCGGTCATGATCCGGGCGGCCTGGCCAGGGCCGACCTTGGGCAGTTCGCCCGCCCCCGCCGCGATGTCACCGACGACGGTGAGCACCGAGGGGTAGCGCTCGTCGGCGCCGGTGGTGTCGGCGGTGCGGAGGGCGTACCCGTCCATCGAGCTGTTGTCGAAGGGCGGCAGGTCGCCGGTGGCGACCACGTCCTCGTCGAGGCGGCAGCCCTGGGCGTCGAGCAGTTGGAGCTCGATGGCGGGCAGCGGGGCGACGGCCGCGAGGACGTCGGCGAGGTGCTCGCCGACCGTCCACATGCGGGGGACCGGGCCCTCGTCCTCCGTGCAGCAGCTGCTCTGGGTGGACCCGGTCATCGCCTCACGCTCGCTTCCTGGAAGTGTCAGCCCTGCATCTCGGTGGCGACGAACTCCTTGAGCCAGGACCGGAAGTCCGGGCCCAGGTCGTCGCGCTCGCAGGCCAGACGGACGATAGCGCGAAGGTAGTCCGCGCGGTCGCCCGTGTCATAACGGCGGCCCTTGAAGAGCACGCCGTGCACCGGGCCGCCGCCGGTCTCGTCGCGGGCGGCCAACTCGCGCAGGGCGTCGGTCAGCTGGATCTCGCCGCCCCGGCCGGGCTTGGTCTCGCGCAGCACGTCGAAGACGGCCGGGTCGAGGATGTAACGGCCGATCACCGCGTAGTTGGACGGCGCGTCGGCCGTGTCCGGCTTCTCGACCAGGTCGGTGATCCGGAAGACGTCCTCGCCGAGGCCGTTCGGCTTGACCGCGGCGCAGCCGTAGAGGTGGATCTGCGAGGGGTCGACCTCCATGAGGGCGACGACCGAGCCGCCGAGCTCCTGCTGCACCTCGATCATCCGGGCCAGCAGCGGGTCACGCGGGTCGATCAGGTCGTCGCCGAGCAGGACGGCGAAGGGCTGGCCGGCGACGTGCTGCTCGGCGACCGAGACGGCGTGGCCGAGGCCCTTGGGGTCGCCCTGGCGGACGTAGTGCATGTTGGCCAGGGAGACGGACTCCTGGACGCGGCGCAGCTTGTCCTGGTCGCCCTTGCGGGCGAGCAGCTCCTCCAGCTCGTACGCGCGGTCGAAGTGGTCCTCCAGCGCGCGCTTGTTGCGGCCGGTGACCATCAGTATGTCGGAGAGCCCGGCGGCGGCGGCCTCTTCGACCACGTACTGGATGGCGGGCTTGTCGACGACCGGCAGCATCTCCTTGGGCGTCGCCTTGGTGGCCGGGAGGAAGCGGGTGCCCAAGCCGGCGGCGGGCACGACGGCCTTGGTGACAGGGATGCGAGCGTTCGTCTGCGTCATGCGGAGACCTTACTAAGGCTCGGTACCGTTGAGCCGAGATCGGGGTGAACCGGCGGTTAATCCCGGCCGGTCAGGAGACCCCGTCGCGCGCAGCGGTCACAGCGGAAGCGATATGGGCGGCACCGGCCGGGTTGTGGGAGGCCCCTCCGGTACAGAGCGACAGATTACCGGGGATTTCGGACCCTTCTGCCACCCCCTGCGCCACTGCCCCGCGGGCCGATTCGTAGCCGTCCGGTCGAGCTGCCAGGTGGCCGCCGGTACGGGCCGCCGCCTCGGGCAGGTCGGCAGCGGTCGCGTGCTCGGGCTCGCCCGCGTGCCAACGGTCGCCGCCCGCCGCGCGGGCGCGGGCCAGGGCCTGGTCGGCGGCGCGCAGCAGCAGGGCGGCGTGGGCGCCGTCGCCGGGCAGGCAGGCGATGCCGACGGCCGCCGTCAGGCCGTTGTCACCGGCCGGCAGGCCGGGCTGGGGTGCGACGGGCGACCAGTCGAGCAGCCGGTGCCTGCGGACCGTCCAGCAGAGCCGCTCGGCGACGTGCACCGCGCCCGCGAGATCGGTGTCGGGCAGCACGATCAGGAACTCCTCACCGCCGTACCGGGCGAGGGTGTCGGTGCGGCGGATCTCGACGCTGAGCCGCTGGGCGAGATCCCGCAGCACCGCCCCGGCGCGGCCGCGCCCGTGCTCCGCGACGATCGCCTCGAACCCGGCGATCTCCAGCATCAGCAGCGCGAGCCTCGGCTCCTCGCCGGGCTCGGCCCGGCGCGTCCGCTCGACCTCGCGGTCGAGGGTGAGCTGCAGGTGGCGGTGGTTCCAGACGCCGGTCAGCGGGTCGCAGGAGGCGGTGCGCTGGAGCGCGGCGCACTCGGCCTCCAGGGCGGCGAGCCGCTCGCGCAGCCCGGCCTCCCGCTGCTCGGCCCCTGCGGTGGCCCGCCGCCCGCGCAGCCCGGCGACGGCGGCGGCGGCCAGCGCGGGGGCGCTGAGCACGGCCAGGGCCTGGACCAGGAGCGGGCTGGACATCCGGTGCCTTCCGCGTGTCAGGCTCGCCCCTGTGGGCGGGCCGTCCGACGAACCGAGAGCGAACTGAGGAGCATCCATTGCACAACGAGAAGGCCGAGTTGAGGTCACGCCTGCTGACGGAGCGCCGGGCACTTCCCCCCGAATGGCGTGAAACCGCCGCCGCCGGGCTCGCCGAGCACGCCGTCGGGCTCGCCGAGCCGGGCAGCACCTGCGCCGCGTACGTCTCGGTCGGCGCCGAACCGGGCACCCGCCCGCTGCTGGACGCACTGCGGGCCCGGGGGGTGCGGGTGCTGCTGCCCGTCCTGCTGCCCGACAACGACCTCGACTGGGCCGCGTACGAGGGCCACGAGCGGCTCGCCCCCGCCGGGCGCGGCCTGCTGGAGCCGGTCGGCGAGCGGCTGGGGGTGGCGGCGGTCTGCGAGGCGGCGCTGGTGCTGCTGCCCGGCCTGGCCGTCGACCGGCGGGGCCTGCGGCTGGGCCGGGGCGGCGGCTCGTACGACCGCGTCCTCGCCCGGCTGGAGCGGGCCGGGGTCACGCCCCGGCTGGTCACGCTGCTGTACGCGCACGAGTACCTGGAGGAGGTGCCGGCGGAGGCGCACGACCTGCCGGTGCACGCCGTCGTGACGCCTGACGGGGTGCACCGGATCGGTTGACGCCCGGGGCCGGCACCTCAGCCGGCGGTCGTCAGCCGGCCGTCAGGACCAGCTTGTCCTTGGCGGCCTGCTCGACCTTGTCCGGGGAGTACGCCCAGGGCAGGAGCTCACCTCGGGCCCAGAGGGCGGTCTGGTCGTTGTAGTTGGGGTGGAAGGCGTGGCCGGAGGCGCCACCGACGTTGATCCAGTGGGAGGCGTCGAAGTTGCTGAGGTCGACGACCATCCGCATCGAGGGCACCCAGTCGACCTGGTACCCGGCGGCGGCGTTCCACCCCGAGGCGTCGACGGCCGCCGAGCCGCCGGAGAGCTGGTACGGGCCCCGGTTGAGGAGCTTGTGCACCAGGCCGGAGGCGATCGAGGAGTCGTCGGTGCCGAGGGTCGGCTCCTTGAGCGTGAGGGTGTGCAGGCGGCCCCAGCTCCAGGTGGAGATGTCCTTGCCGAGCCGGGAGGTGAGGTCCTGGCGCGCGTCCTTCATCGCCTCGCCGAGCAGGTTGGCCATGCCCTTCTGCGGGCGGTGGTCCGAGTCGATGTAGTCCCACCAACCGTTCTCCGGCTGGCTGAGCAGCCCCCGGACGGCCTCCGTCCAGCGGTCACCGCCGTCCGGCTGGGCCTTGGACGCGTCGCGGGTGCCGCACTCGGTGCCGGTCACGCTGTTGTTGAGCGCATCGTCGGGCAGCGTGTTGTCGCGCTTGGTGCGGACGAGCAGGCAGTCGCCCTTGGCCCGCAGGTCGGCGGGGAACTTCTGGCCGAAGGCGAGGGTGAGCAGCTGGCGCCAGACGCCGTTGTAGTAGGCGGCGGCGGCCGAGGAGGCGTCCTGGTGGTAGTTCCAGTCCTTGAGCAGGTCCTGCGCCTCGCGCACGTACGGGTCGCTGACGGGGACCTTGAGCAGCATCGGCACCAGGGTCTGCGCCATCACGCTGGTGTTGTCGAGCTGCATCTGCTGCATGTCGTCCGGCGAGATCTTGCCGTCGTTCTTGAGACGGCCGGTGATCTGGTCGGTGATCTCCTTGGCCCGGGTGCCGTACTCCCAGTCGTTGGTGAGCAGGTACTTGTAGCTCGGGTCGACCACGGCCTGGTTGGCCGTCACGATGTAGCCGCTGTCCGGGTTGTAGCTGTAGGGCAGCGACTTGAAGGGGATGGTGCTCTTCCAGTCGTACGACGAGTCCCAGCCGGGGGCGGGGTAGCGGCCGTCGCCCTTGCCCCGGACGGGGATGGTGCCGGGGGCCTGGTAGCCGATATTGCCGCTGGTGTCGGCGTAGATCAGGTTCTGCGCGGGGACGGCGAAGGCGGCAGCGGCGTCCTGGAAGCCGGCCCAGTCGGCGGCGCGGTCGAGCTTGAAGACCGCGTCCATGGTGGTACCGGCCTGCAGGGCCGTCCACTTGAGCGCGACGCCGTAGCCGGAGGCGCGGTCGGGGGCGGCGTTGCCGACCGGGGCGTACTTGCCGATGTCCTGCTGCTCGGTGCGCTGGTCGGAGATCAGCGGGCCGTTGTCGGTGGTGCGGACGGTGATGGTGCGGTCCTCGCCGCCGGCGACCTTGATGGTCTCCTTGCGGGTCTCGAACTTCTTGTCCTGCCCGTCCTTGAGGTAGGTGTCCGGGCCGGTGACCTTCTCCAGGTAGAGGTCGGTGACGTCGGCGCCGAGGTTGGTGAAGCCCCAGGCGATGTGCTGGTTGTGGCCGATCACGACACCGGGCATGCCCGCGAAGGTGAAGCCGCTGGTGTCGTAGCCGCAGGCCGGGCCGGTCTTCCGGCAGTGCAGGCCCATCTGGTACCAGACCGAGGGCATCTCCGGCCCGAGGTGCGGGTCGTTGGCGAGCAGCGGCTTGCCGGTGGTGGTGTGCTTGCCGGAGACCACCCAGGAGTTGGAGCCGATGCCCTGGCCCTGCGGCCCCAGCAGCTGCGGCATCGCGGAGATCTGGTCGGTCAGGCCCTGGAGCAGCGACTTGGTGGCGGCCCGGCCCTGCGCTGCGGCGGCCTGGGTTGCGGCGGCCGGGGCGGTGGAGCCGTCGGCGGGCTGGTAGACCTCGCCCGCACCGACCTTGCCGGTCTTCACGATGGTGCCGTTACGGGCGTAGGGGTAGTCCGGGTAGAGCTGGGCGATCTTGTCCGGGGTGAAGTCCTGGGCCAGCAGCGAGCGGTCGATCTCCTCCTGCAGGTTGCCGGAGAGGCTCCAGGCCATCGCCTTCAGCCACGCCACCGAGTCGACCGGGCTCCACTGCTCGGGCTTGTACGAGCCGTTGACGGCGCCGAGCATCGCGTACTCCACCGAGGCGGAGGAGCCGCCGGGGTGCTCGCCGAGCCAGGCGTTCACGCCGTCCGTGTAGGCCTGGAGGTACTTCTTGGTGTCGGCGGAGAGCTTGCTGTCGTACTCCTCCTGCGCGACCTTGCGCCAGCCCATGGTGCGCAGGAAGGAGTCGGTCTCGACCTGCCCGGAGCCGAACATCTCGGACAGCCGACCGGAGGTGATGTGCCGTCGGACGTCCATCTCCCAGAACCGGTCCTGCGCCTGCACGTACCCCTGGGCGCGGAAGAGGTCCTCGGAGGTGTCGGCGTACAGCTGCGGGATGCCCTGGGCGTCCCGCTTGACGTCGACCGGCGCCGACATCCCGGCGACATGGACGCTGCCCGAGACGTCCGGGTAGGAGGCCCGGACGGTGGCCACGGCCCAGTACCCGCCGCCGGCCACGCCTGCCACCAGCAGGACGGCCAGCACGATCACGAACAGACGGGCGCGCCGGAACTTCTTCGAGCGGGGCATCTGGCTGAGTCCTTGGCTGGGGGTCGACGGCCGTGACAGGTCACCACATTAGGGCGACTCAGGTAGCGGACATGCACGGGGGACGTCCACGGTTGGATCTGTTGGACCCTACCGGGCCTTGCTGAGCGGTGGTCGGCGGCCGGTTGACCGTCGGAGCTTCATAAAAGAACAGGTAAAATGTTAGACTGAGTAACGAACAGGGGGCCGCCCTCAGGCTTCTGAGATCCGCCCAGCTCCTGAGACCTTTGCCCCCGAGACCTTTACTTCTGAGATCCACCCCGCCGCCCGCCCTTTTGACGCCGAGGTGCCACTGCGTGACCGTCGACCACCTGAACCGCTTCATGCTCGAGTTCTCCGTGATCCTGCTGGTCGCGGTGGTCGCGGTGCGCTTCGCGACCCGCTCAGGCCTTCCCAGCCTGCTCATCTACCTCGGGATCGGCGTCGCGCTCGGCCAGAACGGCCTCGGCATCACCTTCAACAACGCCGAGCTGACGCAGGTGCTCGGCTACGCCGCCCTGGTCGTCATCCTCGCCGAGGGCGGACTCAAGACCAGCCTCAAGGCGATCAAGCCGGTGATCCCGGCCGCGACCGTCCTCGCCACCCTCGGCGTCGCCGCCAGCGTCTTCATCACCGCCGCCGGGGCGCACTGGCTCGGCGGCTTCGACTGGCGGGTCTCCCTGCTGCTCGGCGCCATCGTCTCCTCGACCGACGCCGCAGCCGTCTTCTCCGTCCTGCGCCTGGTGCCGCTGCCACCCCGGCTGACCGGTCTGCTGGAGGCCGAATCCGGCTTCAACGACGCACCCGTCGTCATCCTGGTGGTCGCCTTCGCCACCACCGGCCCGCTCGACTCCTGGTACGTCCTGGTCGGCACGATCATCGCCGAGCTGGCGATCGGCCTGGCCGTCGGTTACGCCGTCGGCAAGCTCGGCGCGTACGCCGTGAAGCGCGTCGCGCTGCCCTCCTCCGGCCTCTACCCCATCGCCGTGCTGTCGCTCGCCCTGCTCGCCTACGCGGGCGGCGCCCTCCTGCACGGCTCCGGCTTCCTCGCCGTCTACATCGCCTCGGTGCTGCTGGGCAACGCCAAACTGCCGCACGGCCCCGCCGTCCGCGGCTTCGCCGACGGGCTCGCCTGGATCGGGCAGATCGGCATGTTCGTCGTGCTCGGCCTGCTCTGCAACCCCGACACCATGGGCTCGGCGATCGTGCCCGCGCTCGTCATCGGCGCCGTGCTGGTCTTCTTCGCCCGCCCGGTCTCCGTACTGCTCACCATGACGCCCTTCCGGCTGCCCTGGCGCGAGCAGGCCCTGCTGAGCTGGGCCGGGCTGCGCGGCGCCGTCCCCATCGTGCTCGCGACCATCCCGCTGGTCTCCGACATCCCGCAGGCCCAGGAAGTCTTCAACATCGTCTTCATCCTGGTCGTCGTCTTCACCCTGCTCCAGGGCCCGACGCTGCCGCTCGTCGCCCGCTGGCTGCGGATCGGCGACGGCTCGATGGGCCAGGATCTCGGCATCGAATCCGCACCGCTGGAGCGCCTGCACGGCCAGCTGCTCTCCGTCGCACTCTCCCCCGCCTCCCGGATGTCCGGCGTCGAGGTCAGCGAACTCCGGCTGCCCGCCGGGGCCGCCGTCACCCTCGTGGTGCGCGAGGGCGCCAGCTTCGTCCCCGACAAGGCGACCGTGCTGCGGGCCGGCGACGAACTCCTCGTCGTCACCACCGACGAGGTCAGCGAGGCGGCCGAACGACGGCTGCGCGCGGTCGACCAGGGCGGCAAGCTCGCGGGGTGGCTGCACGGGCGGGGGTGAGGGGCGAGGGGGCGTGCGGGCCGGGCCTTCAGGTCGTGTGTTTTCCGCGACGTTCACCTTGTGTTCGCGGGTGATTGTCGGGCTCGGCGCGTAGTATGAGAGCACAAGCTTCAGTAACAACCTGAACACCCGCTACATCTGCCTGAAGCAGAGTTGGCGCGACCGCTCGGCGGCCGCGGTCCGCAGCACCTTCTGCCCTCTGGTCCCCGTAACCCGGGAACGACCAGCCGGACCCGGTATCACCCCGGTCGACGCGCGAGAGGACGACTCTCGGCGCCGTCGGGGTCACCCATACCCCTTCCGCGCTACCAGGCAGCAGGAAGGACCGACCGTGACGGCCCCCCGAACGGTCGAGACCCCCGCACGAGTCGGCTACGGTGCGCTGCTGCGCACCCCCGGAGCATGGACGTTCCTGCTCCCCGCCTTCGCCGCGCGCCTCCCCTACGCCATGCTCAGCCTGGGCATCGTGCTACTGGTCTTCGACACCCACGGCTCGTACGGCACCGCCGGTGCCGTCGCGGCGGTCTCCGCCGTGGCCCAGGCGTTCGTCGGGCCGCAGACCGGGCGGCTCGCCGACCGGTACGGCCAGTCCGCCGTCCTGCTGCCCAGCGTCGCCGTGCACGCCGTCTCGGTCGGCGCCCTGATCGCGCTGGCCGTCGGCCACGCCCCGGTCTGGACGCTCTTCCTGGCCGCCGCCCCCGCCGGGGCCTCCGTGCCGCAGATCGGCGCGATGGTGCGCTCCCGCTGGGTCGCCAAGCTGTCGGGCGCCCAGTCGTCCGGTGCTGAGGGCTCGCCGCAGAAGCTGAACACCGCCTTCGCCTTCGAGTCCGTCACCGACGAGTTCACCTTCGTCATCGGTCCGGTGCTCGCCACCGCCATCGCGACCGCCGTCAACCCCTCCGCCGGGCTGATCGCCGAGGCCACGCTGACCGTCGTCGGCGGGCTCGCCTTCGCGGCCCAGCGCCGCACCGCCCCCGCCCGGCACCCCCTGGTGCCCGGTGCGGAGCGCGTCTCGGCCCTCTCCTCGCCCGGTGTCCGGCTGCTGGCCGGCTCCTTCCTCGGCGTCGGCACCGTCTTCGGCGCCATGCAGGTCTCCGTCACCGCCTTCGCGAAGGCGGCCGGCCAGCCGGGCGTCAGCGGCATCGTCTACGGCATCTTCGCGGGCGGCAGCATGCTGGCCGGGGCGCTCTACGGCATGGTCGCCTGGCGGCGCCCGGCCCGGCAGCGGATGCTCGGCAGCTACGCGCTGCTGGTGCTCGGCTGCTCGACGCTCTGGGCGATGCCCAACCTCACCTCCCTCGCCGTCGCCGGGCTGATCTGCGGCCTCGCCATCGCGCCGACGCTGATCACCGGGTACACCCTGGTCGAGTCGCTCGTCGCGGACGGCGCCAAGACCGAGGCCTTCACCTGGCTGACGGGCGCCATCGGGCTCGGCCTGGCCGCCGGTTCCACCGCCGCCGGGCAGCTGATCGACGGCCACGGCGCCTCGGCCGGGTTCGTGATGCCGGTCGCCGGGGCCGGCCTCGGGCTGGCCGCCCTGGTCGCGCTGCGGCGCCTGCTCGTGCCGCCGACCACCGCCAGCCGCACGGTGGCGCGCAGCGCGGCGCCTGTTGCTGTGACTGTTGCGGCGCCTGTTGCGGCGCCTGTTGCGGCGCCTGTTGCGGCGCCTGTAGCGGTGACCGTCGCTGCGCCTGTTACCGGGCAGTTGGTCGGAGCTTCGAAGGGCTGAAGTGTTCTGTCGTCCTAGCGCCTTCGGGCTATCTCACACCTGGGGCGCTGGACTGATCCAGCGGAATGCCGCATCATTGACCGTCGTTAGCACTCATCAGGCGAGAGTGCCAGGGGGAAGTGCAGGAGGAAGCCAAGTGCCCACGTACCAGTACCAGTGCACCGAGTGTGGCAGCGGCCTTGAGGCGGTGCAGAAGTTCACCGACGACGCGCTGACCACGTGCCCCGCATGCCAGGGGAAGCTCCGGAAGGTCTTCTCGGCGGTGGGTGTGGTGTTCAAGGGCTCGGGCTTCTACCGGACCGACAGCCGCTCCTCCTCGACCAGCTCGGTGAGCGGATCGTCGTCGGGGTCCTCCTCGTCGTCCTCCTCCTCTCCGTCCGCCGCTCCGGCGGCGGCCTCGGCTTCGTCGTCCTCGTCCTCGTCGAGCAGCTCGGGCTCCGGCTCGGGCTCCAGCTCCGCGAGCTGACGTACGCGCTCCGCAGGGGCCCGGCACCGTGGATCGGTGCCGGGCCTTCTGGCGTTCTCCGGGCGGCCCGGCGGCACAGCGGCACACGGGGGCCTGGGAGGGCGGCGGTTAGCCCGTGTGGGGGATGCGAGTTATCCACACCCCGGGGTTATCCACAGGTATGGGGATGGGGATTCCGCGTCTTCCGTCGGCGGCGCACTCTGGATCACGCGAGGCCGACCGGGCTCGCGTGATCCGATCAGAGGCGGTGCCACAGCCATGACCTCTCAGCTGGAGCCCCTGCTCCTCCCCTACTCCTCCCGCCCCGCCTGGGCCCCCGTGCCCACCGCCGCCCCCTCCGTGCCGCCCAGGCGTACGGTGCCCGTGTTCGCGCCGATCCGGCGTGGGTCGGGTGGGCGGCACCGGCTCCGACAGGCCGTCCGGCACCGGCCCGGGGTGGTGGTGGCCGGGCTGCTGGCCGCCTCCACCACGCTCACCGCCGGGCCGCTGCGCGTCGGGCCGCCACCGGCGGTGGTGGCTGGCCCGGCGATGGCCGGTCCAGCAGCCGCCGGTCCAGCGCCGGCTGCCCGGCAGAGCGGGGCGCCGCCCCAACCTCAGGGGGCGTCAACCACGCGCCGCCGGATTCACCCGTGACCTTGTCGGTCGATCGTCGTTCTGCGCGGCATGAAGGGCTTCAAGGAATTCCTGCTCCGCGGCAATGTCATCGACCTCGCCGTCGCCGTCGTCATCGGCGCGGCATTCACCAACATCGTCAACGCCTTCGTGAAAGGTGTCATCGACCCCATCGTCGGGCTGTTCGGCAGCGAGGATCTCGCCTCGTACTCCTCGTGCATCAAGGGCCCCTGCGCCATGGACGAGACCGGCCACGTCACCAGTGGCGTCTTCATCCTCTGGGGCTCCGTGCTGAGTGCCGTCCTGCAGTTCGTCATCACGGCCGCCGTCGTCTACTTCGCCCTGATCGTCCCCATGAAGCGCTACATGGCCAACCACAAGACGGTCGAGCAGGCCTCGGCAGAGGCCGAGGCCCAGGAGGTCGTCCTGCTCACCGAGATCCGCGACGCGCTGGTCCGCCAGGGCTGAGCCCGCTCCCCCGGCTCCCCCGCCGGCTTCCCCGTAACCGGCCGCCTCACTACCCGTGGTGCGGCGGCCGCTGACTCAGGTACCAGTCCAGCCCACGCCCGCCACCGCTCCCCGAGGCGGAGCTCTCGCCCCAGCCACCATCGGTGTCGTCACTGCTCTGGCGGTCCAGCGGGTCGCTGAAGACCAGCTTCGCCTTCCGCGGCACGTCCTGACCGTCCTGCTGCGGCTCCTGCTGCTCCGGCCGCTGCTCCTGCTGCTCGCCCATCCGACCGGCTCCTCTGCTCTGTCCTGCCGCCCGCCACCAACGACTCAAGCGTAGGCCGCACGACGATGGACCCCGGCCACGGCCGGAGAGGCCGTACCGGGGTCCACCATCCACTACTCCTGCTACTGCTGGTGCATCCTGCTCAGGCCGCCTCGAAGCCGGAGTGGTCCGCGATCTTCTTCAGCTCCGCCAAGGCGTGCTTCTCGATCTGCCGAATCCGCTCACGCGTCAGGCCGTGCTGCTTGCCGACCTCGGTGAGGGTGCGCTCGCGGCCGTCCTCCATCCCGTACCGGGACCGGATGATCGAGGCCGTCCGGTCGTCCAGCCGGCCGATCAGGTCGTCCAGCTCCTCACGGCGGAGCATGACCATCACGGCATCCTCCGGGGAGGTCGCACCGGTGTCCTCCACGAGGTCTCCGAACTGGGTCTCGCCCTCGTCGTCGACCGACATGTTCAGACTGACCGGGTCACGTGCCCAGTCCAGTACGTCCTTGACCCGCTGCTCGGTGGAGTCGAGCTCGGCCGCCACCTCCGCCGGGTCCGCCTCCCGGCCCAGTTCCTTCGCCTTCTCACGCTGCACGCGCCGGATACGCCCGAGCTCCTCGACCAGATGGACGGGCAGCCGGATCGTCCGGGACTGATCGGCGATCGACCGCGTGATCGCCTGCCGGATCCACCACGTCGCGTACGTGGAGAACTTGAACCCCTTCGCGTAGTCGAACTTCTCGACCGCGCGGACCAGACCGGCGTTGCCCTCCTGGATGAGGTCGAGCAGCGGTAGCCCGCTCCGCGGGTAGCGCCGGGCCACCGCAACCACCAACCGGAGATTGGAGCGGATGAACACGTCCTTGGCGCGCTCGGCGTCCTCGGCTATGACCTCGAGCTCCTCGCGTTTCACGCCCTTCGGGAGGGTGCCTTGCTCCAGCAGGTGCTGGGCGTAGACGCCGGCCTCGATGCGCAGGGACAGCTCGACCTCCTCGGCGGCGTCGAGCAGGGGTGTCCTGGCGATCTCGTCGAGGTACATGCCGACAAGGTCGCGGTCGGCCTCGTAGTTGGTCGGGCGAGCCGAGCGAGTCCGGTCGGCCCTTTCGCGAACGACGGCACGAGTGGCCATGCTTGCTCCCTTACTGCTGGTACCGGTCTTCCTGCTTGTCCGCCCCTGTCCGTCCGCTTTCTCTCTCCGCTCTCCACCCGGCCGGGGCCAGCCGGGGCAACAGAGATGCGGGCCTCAGAGAGGCTCACACGTAACGATCCAACGCACAGAAATCGGACAACATTCCCAACTTGGCCAGATTCCTCGTTCGATGCAGTATCCTGCGGAATTTCTCCCGGCTCATCGACCGAGCGTGACGGGGCGGCGACCTGGAGTGTCACTGCGTGCTCCCGCTACGGACAGGCGAACAACACCGGCCATCCGCAGCGTCTACCCACAAAAGATGCCAAATCGCTATCCGCTCGGCGCCGGTTCCACCACTCCCACTGGGAAGGTGTCAGCCATGCACCTGTCCACCGACGGCACCCGCACCGACCCCGGCGTCCCACCCGGCGCCGAGGCCGAGTCCGCCGTCCACCGCCGCACCCTCCGGTACGCCGTCGTCGCGCTGAGCTGCGCCGCCCTGCTCGGGTTGCTGCTGGGCCTGGTGACGAGCCACTGGGGGCCGCTGGCCCGGCTCGACCAGAGCTGGGTGAACGGGCTGCACCACTTCGCGCGGAACCACACCGCGTGGACGGCCTCGATGCAGACCCTGACCGACATCGGCGGGCCGCTCACCATGCGCGTCCTGCTCGGCCTGGCCGCCGTCTGGCTGTGGTCGGTCGGCGCACGCTTCCTCGCGAGCTGGGCCGCGGTCCTACTGCTGATCGGCTGGCTGGCCGGCGCCGCGGGCAAGGCCGCCGTCGGCCGACCCCGCCCGGTGTTCACCGACCCGGTCGCGCAGGCATCCGAGAGCTCCTTCCCGTCCGGGCACGCCCTGGCCGCCGCCGTGACCTGCGCCGCGCTGGTCATCCTGGTCTGGCCGCAGGCCAATCGGGCGGGCCGGGCGGCCGCCTGCACGGCCGCCGGGCTGGCCACCTTCGCGGTCGGCTGGACGCGAGTCGCGCTGGGCGTCCACTGGCCGACCGACGTCCTGGCCGGCTGGCTCACGGCCGGGCTCGTACTGGGCGGCATCACCGTGGTGATCGAGCTCTGGCGCCCCGGCGCCCTCGCCCGGGACGTCCGGCGGGTCAACTGGCGAACCAGACCGCGCGTGCAGCGCGTCCTGGCCGGTGGACGAGCGGGCGACCCCGACCGCAATGCCGACCCCGACTCCGAGACCGACTCCGAGCCGGACTCGGACGCCTTTCCTGACGGCCAGTGACAAAGGTCACACGCCCTCCGTGCGGCCCCGAGTCGGGGTGACCAAGTGGCGGACATGCGGAGAAGGTACGTACAGACACAGTTTAAAAACGCACCAAATTCGGGCATTAGCCCCGACTTTGACCCTCTCGCACCGATCTGTCGTGCTCCTGACCAGCTGGCCGAGATCTCCGGCACACGACACCTGCCTCCCCAACGAGTGCCGAGGTGAGGCAGACTTCTCCGGCTGGGTGCACCCGCGCTCACCCCGGTGTGGAGGGCCCGCAGCTCCACCGCCCAGGCACCGAGTGACGGGGGTCCGATGACCATGAACACGACGGGCGAGCCACACGGCTCGTACGGCGACCCGCCCACCATGCCCTTGCGGCCGATCCCCGCCATGCCCGGCGTCCCGCCGCAGCCCGGCCACGCACCCCAGCCCACTCACCCTCCGGCCGGTCCGGCTGGTGCCGTGCCCACGCCGCGCAAGCCGCAGGAGCAGCCCACTGCCCCCGCGTCGACCGCCCGCAGCGGCCTGATCATGGCGCTCGGTTCGCTGGCCTCCCGGGCGCTGGGCTTCGTGCGCAGCGCGATGATCGTCGCCGCGCTGACCACCGGGCCGATCGGCGACGCGTTCAACGTCGGCAACTCGCTGCCCAACATCGTCTACATGATGCTGATCGGCGGTGCGCTCGCCTCGGTGTTCGTCCCCGAGCTGGTGCAGGCCGCGCAGACCCACAAGGACGGCGGCGTCGCCTACACCGACCGGCTGCTGACGATCTGCGGCGTCATGCTGGTCGTCCTGACCGTCGGGGCCTGGCTCGCCGCCCCCGCCATCGTCGACCTCTACTCGAACTACACCGGCGCCCAGCGTGATCTGACGATCGCCTTCGCCCGCTGGTGCCTGCCGCAGATCTTCTTCTACGGCGTCTTCACCCTGCTCGGCCAGGTGCTCAACTCGCGTGACCGGTTCGGCGCGATGATGTGGACTCCGGTCCTCAACAACGTGGTGGCCATCGGCGTCTTCGGCCTCTACATGGTGATCGGCGGCGAGGCGACCAAGGCCGAGCAGATGACCTCCGGCCAGACGATGCTGCTGGGCCTTGGCAGCACCCTGGGCATCGTCATCCAGGCGCTCGGTCTGCTGCCGTCGCTGCGGGCGGCGAAGTTCCGTTGGAGACCGCGCTTCGACTGGCGCGGCTCCGGCCTGACGAAGCCGCTCCGCGCGGCCGGGTGGGCACTGCTGCTGGTCATCGTCACTCAGCTCTCGTTCGCCGTGATCACCCGGCTCAGCACCAGCGCCGGGAAGCACGGCGAGGCGCTGGGCCTGCCCGGTGTCGGCAACGCCGCCTACAACTACGCCTACCAGCTCTTCGTCGTCCCGCAGGGTGTCATCACCATCTCGCTGGTCACCGCGCTGCTCCCCCGGATGTCCCGCTCGGCCGCCGCCCGTGACCTGACGGCGGTCGGCTCCGACCTCGCGGGCATGCTCCGCTCCTCCGCCGGGATGATCGTCCCGGCCGCCGTGCTGCTGGTCGCGCTGGCGGAGCAGATCTGCTCCGTCGCCTACCTCTACGGCGGGATGACCCCGGACAAGGTCCAGGTCATCGCGCAGACCCTGATGGCGTTCGCGATCGGCCTCCCGGCGTTCTGCGCGCAGTACGCGCTGGCCCGGGGCTTCTACGCGATGGGTGACGCCCGGACGCCGTTCTGGCTGACCGTCGCCACCACGCTGACCAACGCCGGGTTGTCCTGCGTCGCGTACTGGCTGCTGCCGGTGCGGTGGATCATCGTCGGGATGGCCGGGGCACAGACCGTGGCCTGCGTGGTCAGCATCGTGCTCACCGGCTGGGCGCTCGGGCGCCGACTGCGGCAGGCCCCGCCTCCCGCCGGTGCGGCAGCGGCGTACAACCCCGAGGCGACGGTCATGCTCGGGCTGCGGCGCGGCCCCGCTCGGAGCGGGCTGGACGGGGGCCAGGTGGTGACGCTGCACCTGGCGATCGCGCTGGCCTGTGTGCCGGGGGCGCTCGCCGGGCACTGGATCGCGTCCGGGTGCGCGAGTGCTCTCGGGGGTGGCCTGATAGGCAACCTGATCGGGCTCGGGCTCGGTTCGCTCACCGTGCTGGCCTCGCTCTTCCTGCTGGCCCGCCCGCTCGGGGCCGGGGCGTCCGTCGCTCCGCTGGCCCGCAAGCTGCGCATCCCCTACCCCGCCCCCGCTGCGGCCAACAGCGGCAAGCACCGCCGGTAGCCCCCGGTAGCCCCCCGGTAGCCCCCCGGTCGCAGCCCACGCCGCCGCACGCCAGGCCCCGCGGCCCCGCGGCCCTGCGGCCCCGTGACAGAGCCGTGACCCTTCAGTACGCCCCCGTATGCGGTGCCGTCACGTGTAGGTGTTAGCGTCCCCGACGTCCTCCCGAGTGATCGGCACCGGCCGCGGCCCCACAGGCGCGCCGAGTGCCCCCGAAGGCCACCAGCACAAGGAGCCGGCCACCTGCGCCGGTCCACAGGGGAAGGGTCTGCAGACTCCGTTGACTTCCATACAGGGGGCCGCTCCCACCAGCGACCCGAACCACGCCGTGCCCGGCAGTACCGACCGTCGCAGCACCCACCGTCGCAAGAACCGGCTCCGCCTGCCGCTCGCGGTCACCGCCGCCATCGCGGCCTCCGCCACCGGCTTCGCCCTGCTGTCCACCGCCGCGACGACTCCCGCCGCCGCGGCCGCCGGTTCGGACGCCCTGCAGCGGCAGTTCGCCGCCGCCGCCGGTGAGTTCCACGTCCCGGCGAGCGTGTTGCTGGCGCTGTCGTACCAGCAGACCCGTTGGGAGTCCCACCAGGGTTCGCCCAGCACCACGGGCAACTACAACGTGATGGGCCTGACGCAGGTCGACGTCGCCTCGCTGACGTCGTCCGGGGCCGAGACCGACGGTCGTGGTGACGGCACCCCGGCCAAGGCGGCGCCTGCACCCGTCACGACCCCTGACAGCCCCGCCTTCCACACCCTGGACGCCGCCGCCAAGCTGATCGGCAAGCCCGCCGACCAGCTGCGGACCGACACCGCCCAGAGCGTCCGGGGCGGCGCCGCCCTGCTGGCGAAGTACCAGAAGGCGGCGGGCAAGTCGCTCTCGGCGACGCCGGGCGACTGGTACGACGCGCTGGTGGCGTTCAGCCAGTACGACGCCGCGAGCGGCGGCAGCGCCTTCGCCGACCGGGTGCTCGGGACGATCCGTTCCGGTGAGGCCCGCACCACCGCCGACGGGCAGACCGTCACGCTGGCCGCCGACAGCAGTGTCGTGGACAGGCCGCAGCTCTCCTCGCGCGCCGTCGCCCCGGGCAACGTCGAGTGCCCGCCGACGCTCGGCTGCGAGGCGAAGCCCGCCTCCTCGGACAACTACAGCACCGCGAACCGTCCGGCCGACCAGGACGCGATCCAGTACATCGTCATCCACGACACCGAGGGCTCGTACGACGGTGCCGTGAAGACCTTCCAGACCTCGGGCAACACCAGCGCGCACTACATCGTCCGCTCGGGCGACGGTCACGTCGCCCAGCTGGTGAACACCAAGGACGTCGCCTGGCACGCGGGCAACAAGACGTTCAACATGCACAGCATCGGGATCGAGCACGAGGGCTACGCCATCGGCTCGGACAGCAAGGGCAACCCGACCTGGTACTCCGAGCAGCTGTACCAGTCCTCGGCGACCCTGACGCGTTACCTCGCGGGCAGGTTCGACATCCCGCTCGACCGCCAGCACATCATCGGCCACGACGACGTGCCCAAGCCGACCGAGCTGGACAGCGCGGGCAAGCCGATCTCGATGCACTGGGACCCGGGCACGTTCTGGGACTGGTCGCACTACATGGACCTGCTCGGTGCGCCGATCCGCGCCAACATCGGCGGCTCGCTGCTGGTCGGCGGCAAGGTCACCATCGCCCCGGCCTTCGACTCGACCAACCAGCCGCCCGTGGACGGTGTTTCGGGCCGTCCGGAGAACTTCGTCTACCTGCGGACCTCCCCGGACAACAACGCTCCGCTGATCAACGGCGGCCAGACCTACGCCTCCGACGTCCGCGCGAAGGCCGTGGCCGGCGCGAGCTACGTGGTGGCCGACCAGCAGGGTGACTGGACGGCGATCTGGTACGACGGCGTCAAGGGCTGGTTCTACAACCCGAACGGCCAGAGCGCCGCCGCCGACAACCGGCAGAACCAGACCGTGCTGACGCCGCGCGCGGGCGCGAGCAGCATCCCGGTCTACGGCCGGTCGTACCCCGAGGTCGCGGCGTACGGCAAGTACCCGGGCGTCTATGACCCGGCACTCCACAACCCGATCCCGCTCAACTCGACCGTCCCGGCCGGGCAGCGGTACGTCGCGGCCAGTGACAGCCCGGTGGCCGGTGACCTGTACTACGACGGCAACCCGCAGGTGCTGGTGATCGGCAACGACAAGTACTACCCGATCCGCTACGGGCACCGGCTGGCCTTCCTGAAGTCGACCGACGTCGACGTGGTGACGGCCGTGACGCCCGCCCCGAGCGGTTACACGCCGTTCGGCCCGGCCCGGGTGATGGACACCCGGTACGGCATCGGCACCGGCATCCACCAGGCGAAGGTCGGCGCGGACAGCACCATCACGCTCCCGGTCGCCGGTGCCGGCACCGGGGTGCCGTCCGACGCCACCTCGGTGATCCTGAACGTGACGGCCGTGTCGCCGTCCGCCGGGAGCTTCGTGACGGTCTACCCGAACGGGCAGCCCCGGCCGCTGGCCTCGAACCTCAACTTCACCGCCGGGCAGACCATCCCGAACCTGGTCGTCGTCCCGGTCGTGAACGGCAAGGTCAACTTCTACAACAAGTTCGGCGCCGTCGACCTGATCGCCGACATCACCGGCTACTACACCCCGGGCGGCGCGTCGAAGTTCACCACCACGACGCCGACCCGGCTGCTCGACACCCGCCTCGGCCAGGGCGCGCCCAAGGCCAAGGTCGGTGCCGACAGCAGGGTGACGCTCCAGGTCTCCGGCAACGCCGGGGTGCCCGCCGACGCCACCGGCGTGGTGCTGAACGTGACGGCGACCGGCCCGACGGCCGGCAGCTTCGTCACGGTCTACCCGAACGGCGCGAACATGCCGACGGTCTCCAACCTCAACTTCAGCGCCGGGCAGACCATCCCGAACCTGGTGATCGTCCCGATCACCAACGGCAAGGTCGACCTGTACAACAAGTTCGGCGCCGTCGACCTCGTCGCGGACATCACCGGCTACTACACCCCGGGCGGCGCGTCGAAGTTCACCAGCGCGGGCCCGTCCCGGCTGCTCGACACCCGCCTCGGCGTCGGCGCTGCCAAGGCCAAGGTCGGTCCGGGCTCCAACGTCGCGCTCCAGGTCTCCGGCCGGGCCGGGCTGCCCACCTCCGGCGTGAAGGCCGTCGTCCTGAACGTCACCGCCGTCGCCCCGACGGCCGGCGGCTTCGTCACGGTCTACCCGGACGGCACCTCGCTGCCCACCGCCTCCAACCTCAACTTCACCGCCGGGCAGGTCATCCCGAACCTGGTCGTCGTCCCCGTCGGGGCCAACGGCAAGGTCGACCTGTACAACAAGTTCGGCGCCGTCGACCTCGTCGCCGACATCACCGGCTACTACACCGGCTGACCGCCGGCACCGCCGAGCAGCAGTAACAGCCGAGGGCCCGGCTCCCGCTACGGCGGGGGCCGGGCCGCGCGCGTAGGTGGCCAGGCTCCTTCTCGCCGGAGAAGATGTCTAGACCATGCCGGTTTCTCGAGCCCCAGGAGCCCCACCCCCGTGCGCAGCACCCAGAGCGTCCTCACCGCCGTCCGCGAGACGGCCCACCGGTACGGCCGGGAGGTCCGCGTCACCGAGGAGATCGGGGACGACCGGACCTCGGCCGGGCTGACAGCAGGGCCGACGGCCGGGTCGGCGCGGGGCGCGGACGGCTTCTTCTCGCACGAGGCGCTCGTCGAGCTGGGCGGTCAACCGGCGGTCGAGGTCTGCCTGTTCAGCCATGACGAGGCGCGGGTCACGGTGGACGGCATCGAGTTCGACGTGCTGCGCGACTCCGTGCCCGCCTTCCTGGCCGCCCTCTGGTCCGGCCTCGCCCACGTGCGGACCCGGGCCTTCCCGCCGTCGACCACCCTGGTCGTCACCGTGCCCGGCGAGCCGACGTACCGGGAGCCCGTCCTGCGGACGCAGCTGACGCCGTGGCTGGCACGCATCGTGCGCTGAGCGCGCCCGACACCCCCCGCGCCGCATCCCGGGCATACCACCCGCGCCGTGGTGTGATCGTAGGTGTCGCCCGCGCCACCGCCCGCCCTCGGAGAAAGGCGCCGCCCGTGCCCTACGACGACCTCCGTGCCTACCTCGACGTTCTCGACCTCGAACAGCAACTCCTGCACGTCACCGACGAGATCGACCCCGAGTGCGATCTCGAAGCCGCCACCGCAGCCGCAGCCGCACTCGGCGATCGGGCGCCCGGCCTCTACTTCGACAACCTGCGCGGACTCGGCGACGCCCAGCTCGCCGTGGGCCTGCACCGGTCCTGGGCCAACCACGCGGTCGCGCTGGGCCTGCCCGCCACCACCCCCGTCCGGTCACAGGTCGCAGAGTTCACCCGCCGCTGGGAGAGCGCGCCCGTACCCGTCGAACGCCGCGCCGACCCGCCCTGGGACGACTACACCTCCGCGGGCCCGGAGGTCGACCTCGGGCTGGTGCTGCCGCTGCTCCGGCTGGACGAAGTCCCGTCCACCGAGCGGGCCTTCGTCACGGTCGACGGTACGAGACTCAGCCTGGCCCGCTTCACCGTCAGGTCCCGCAACCGGCTCAGCCTCGACCGGCCCGTGCACGGCTCGGACGGGCACAGCTCGGACGTGCCCGTCGCGATCACGCTCGGCAACGACCCGATGGTCACCGTCGCCGCCGCCTGCGACCAGGGCTACGAACTGGCCGGGGCCCTGCGCGGCGCACCCTGCCCGGTCGCCGCGGCCCCGCTCACCGGGCTGGACGTGCCCTGGGGCAGCGAGATCGTGCTGGAAGGTGTGATCGAGGCCCGTGCGGGCGGCAGCAGGTCACCCGCAGTCCGCGTCGACCGCATCTCGCACCGGGCCGGGCCCATCACCGAATCGCTCCGCATCGGACCGCCCGGCACCGAGCTCGGCCACCTGACCGGCCCGGCCGCCTGCGGGCGCCTCGGCCGACAGCTGAGGGCCGAGTTCCCCGAGGTCCGGGCGGTCAACGCGCTGTACGGGGAAGGCCGGTTGGCGGTGGTCGCGGTCGCCCGCCGCCACCAGACACTGCCCAAGGAGGTCGCCGCCCGGGTCACCGGCCACGGGCTGGTGATCGTCGTCGACGAGACCGTCGACCCCTTCGATCTCCCCCAGGTCATGCGAGCCCTGGCGACGGACGCGGAGCACGTCGTCGTCGACGCCACCACCCCGGCATCCCGCCCACCCGACACCGCCGACTGGGCGGGGCGCCTGCACGACCTGCTGGCCCGCACCCGCGCCCACGCCTGACAGCCACGCCCTGAGGACGCGCCCGAGGGCGGTGCTACGCCCCCACCTGCCCGTCCACGCCCTCCCGCAGGAAGTCCGCGTGGCCGTTGTGCCGCCCGTACTCCAGGAGCACGTGCACCATCACCATCCGCAGCGAGACGTCCTCGTCCCACCGCGGCTGACGCCCGACCAGGTCGAGGGACTCGGCCGCCAGCTCGATCCGGCGGGAGTGCTCGACCTCGGCCTCCCAGGCGGCGAAGGCCTCGGCCCGGGTCGAGGCGCTCGCGTCGTACGCCGCCTGGAAGTCGATCCGGTCGGACCAGACCATCGGCACGTCGTGGTCCTCGAACACCCGTCGGAACCAGGCCCGTTCCACCTCCGCCATGTGCCGCACCAGGCCCAGCAGCGAGAGCGTCGAGGGCGGCATCGACTGCTGCCGCAGCTCCTCGTCGGTGAGGCCCTCGCACTTCATCGCGAGCGTCGCGCGGTGGTAGTCGAGGAAGGTCCGGAGCGTCTCGCGCTCGCTGCCGATGCTGGGCGGTCCGATGCGATCGTCTGTGGCCACTGTCGTGCTCCTCGTCCAGGTCAGGCTGTTGATCCGGACGCTACTCGCGGTACCGCAGCACACGGGTGACGTGCCGTGATGTGTGGTGTGGATCACGGCGACGGCGGCCGTTCGACGTCAGTGGGGCAGCCGGGCCGCGATCCGGGTGGCCGCGTCGATCAGCTCTCTGGCGTGCTCGCGGACGGGGTGGCCGGAGAGGCGGGTGACGGGCCCGGAGAGGACGACGGCCGCCAGGACCCTGCTGTCGGCGCCCCGGACCGGGGCAGCCACCGAGGCCGTGCCCGGCCCCTCCTCGTCGACGCTCCGGGCCCAACCCTGGCGCCGGACGCAGGACAGCATCCCGGCGTCGAACCTGGCCCCGCGCAGGCCCTCGTGCAGCAGCGCGGGGTCCTCCCAGGCCAGCAGCACCTGGGAGCTCGAACCGGCGCGCAGCGAGAAGGCCGCACCGACCGGCACGGCACTGGCTTCGGCCGACACGTCGGCCGAAGCCAGACAGACCCGCACGGTGCCGCGCCGCCGGTACAGCCGCGCGCTGAGCCCGGTCCGGTCGCGCAGCCGCGCCAGGACGGGGTCGGCCGCCGGGAGCAGCTGCACCTGGCCGGCTTGGACGGCGAGGCTCGCCAGCCGTGCGCCGAGGGCGAACCGGCCGTCCCTGTCGCGGCCGAGCAGGCCGAGGCGTTCCAGGGCGGTGGCGAGCCGGTGGGCCGTCGGCCGGGTGAGGCCGGTGCGGGCGACGAGCGCGGCCAGCGAGGCGGGCTCCGCCGCGACGGCCTCCAGCAGCAGCGAGGTCTTGTCCAGGACCATGACCCCGGACGGCCCGTGTGCCGCGCTCACGAGAGCCGTCCGTCCGGCGTGCGGCGCAGCGGCGGGATCGGTGCGACCGGGACGGGCTGGGCCTGCAGCAGGCCGGTGACGATGTCGATGCCTTCGCGGGTGAGGACGGATTCGGGGTGGAACTGGAGGGTGGCGAAGCCGGGGCCACGCAGGGCGTGGACGTCGCCGGTGGCCGCGTCGTGGGCGACGTCGATGCCGTCCAGGGCCAGCCGGGTGGTGTCGGCGGGGGTGGTGCGGGCGGTGAAGGTGTTGTAGAAGCCGACCGTGCGCGGGGTGCCGAACAGGTCGATCGTCGCCTGGGCGCCCTGGTGGGGGACGGCCTTGCGGGCCAGCGGCAGGCCGAGTTCGGCGGCCAGCAGCTGGTGACTGAGGCAGACCGCGAGCAGCGGGGCCGGGCGGCCTCCGGTACGGGCTGCGCTCAGCGCGTCGGAGACGATCGGCCGCAGCAGCGCCATCTTGGGGTCGGCCAGGTCGGCCGGGTCGCCGGGGCCGGGGCCGAGCACGAGGGGGCCGGGGTGGGTGGCGGCGATCTCGCGCAGGCCCGGGGTGTGGTGGGGCAGGACGTGGACGCGGTGACCGAGGGAGGTCAGGAGGTGGGCGAGCATCGAGGTGAAGGTGTCCTCGGCGTCGATCACCAGGGTGTCCTGGGTGGCGGTGGGGGCTGCCTGCTGCATCCGGAGCCAGAAGGGGGCCAGGCCCGCGCGGCGGGAGTCGAGGGACGCCTGCACGCGGTGGTCGTCGGCGAGTCGGGGGCCCTGGCCGCGTCCGCCCGGCCGGGGGCGCGCGGGGTGGGCGCCGATGGCGGTGAGGACGCCGGCGGCCTTGGCGTGCGTCTCGGCGACCTCGGAGTCGGGGTCGGAGTGGCGGACGAGGGTGGCGCCGGCCCGGACGACGAGGGTGCCGTCGGCGGGGTCGATGTCGGCGGTGCGGATGCAGATGGGTGAGTCGAGCTGCTGGGCTCCGCTGGCGGTGCGGCCGATCAGGGCGAGGGCGCCGGAGTAGTAGCCGCGGCCGGTGGGTTCGTACCGCTTGATGACGCGGGTGGCGTTCTGCAGGGGGCTGCCGGTGACGGTCGCGGCGAACATCGTCTCCCGCAGGACGTCGCGGACGTCGAGGGAGGTGCGGCCGCGCAACTCGTACTCGGTGTGGGCGAGGTGGGACATCTCCTTGAGGCGCGGGCCGAGGACCTGGCCGCCGAGGTCGCCGACGGTGCACATCATCTTCAGTTCCTCGTCGACCACCATGGTGAGCTCCTCCAACTCCTTGGGGTCACGCAGGAAGGCGAGGAGGGAGTCGACGGTGGGGCCGGTGGCGGGGTAGCGGTAGGTACCGGAGATGGGGTTCATCACGACCGTCCCGGCGGACTGGCGGACGTGCACCTCGGGGGAGGCGCCGACCAGCACGCGGTCACCGGTGTGGACCAGGAAGGTCCAGTACGCGCCGCGCTCCTGCTCCAGCAGCCGCCGGAACAGGGTGAGGGCCAACTCGGGTGTGAAGGCGTCGAGTCGGGCCCGGAAGTCACGGCGGATGACGAAGTTCGCGCCTTCGCCGCTGCCGATCTCGTCGCGGATGACGCGGCGGACGATGTCGGCGTACTGCCGGTCGTCGATGTCGAACCCGCCGTCGGAGAGCCGGACCGGCAACTCGGGCAGGGCGGGCAGCAGTTCGGCTACGGGGAGGGTGTGCTGCTCGTGGATGGCGAGGGCCTGGAGCGGGGTGCCGTCGTCGTGGGCGTCGAAGCCGCGTTCGCGGATCTGGCGGTACGGGACGAGGGCGAGCAGGTCGTGCCGGGGGCCGTCCTCGGGGGCGCCCAGGGGGACGGGGAGGTCGGCGAGGGTGTCGTAGTGGCCGACGGTGCCGAGGAGGATCTCGACCGTGTCGGGGGTCAGGCGGGGTGCCCGGCGGTGGAGCAGGGCGAACGCCGGGGCGCCGGGGGCGGTCAGGCGGGCGAGCAGAGCTGCGGGGCTGGTCACAGTCACGGTCCGGGTTCTTTCCAGGAGAGGGAGCGGCTCCGGAGCCCGGCCCTGGGGCGTGCCAGGGCCGGTCTCCGGAGCCGGGGAGCGCAGCGTCAGCCGCCGGCGCAGCGTCAGCCGCCGGCGCGGGGCCCGCCGGGGTGGGCGGCCGCCGTCACGCGCCGGTGATCGACAGCGCGTGGTGGAAGATGTTCTGCGGGTCCCAACGGGCCTTCTGCTGCTGGAGCTTGGGATAGTTGCCCTTGTAGTAGAGGCTCTGCCACGGCACCCCGGAGGTGTTCCAGGCCGGGTCCGAGGTGTCGACGTCCGGGTAGTTGATGTACGCGCCGTCGGTCAGGTCGCCGGGCACCGGCACCCCGCCGGTCGAGGCGTAGACGTCCCGGTAGAGCTCCCTGATCCACTGGGTGTGGACGGCGTCCTGCGCCGGGTCGGTCCAGAGCGTCACGTACATCATGATCAGCGCCGAGTCCCGGTGCGGGAGAGCGGTGGCGTCCGGGGCGACGGCGTTGACCTGGCCGCCGTACGAGGCGATCAGGATGCCGGCGCCGGGATTGAAGTAGTCGGTCCGGGTCAGGTGGTGGTAGATCGCCGCGGCCTGGTCGTCGGTCAGGGTCTTCCGCTGGTAGGCGGACTTGCCCTTGATCCGCCAGGTCGTGGCGCCGTCGGCGAAGCCGCGCCAGCGGGTGGCGAGCAGCCAGGGCAGCCGACGGCGGTCCGTGGTCTGGAAGTTGGCGCCCACGCCGGCGTTGACGGCGGTGAGGAAGCTGTCGAGCAGGGCGTCCGGGTCCGCGATGTCGGCCGAGAGCTGCACGCTCAGGTGCACGTTGCCGCCGGACTTGTGGAACGGGCTGAGGTGGGCGTACAGGTGGTTGTTCGGGCTGCCGGGTGCGTTGTCGGCGGCGAACCAGGAGCTGTAGTTCTTCAGCAGCCGGGTGAACGCCGCCAGGTCGAGGTCGTCCCACGACCAGTTGACGGTGGCGACGAGCATCTCCTTCGGCGGCCTCGGCAGGAGCTTGGTCGGGTCGTAGCTGGTAGCGCCGGGGCTGCGGAACCAGTACCGGGTGACCAGGCCGAAGTTGCCACCACCACCGCCGGTGTGGGCCCACCAGAGGTCACGGTTGGGGTCGGAGGGCTCGCGCGTTGCGACCACCTTGCGGGCCACGCCCGAGGCGCTCACCACGACCACCTCGATGGCGTAGAGGTGGTCGACGGTGAGACCGAACAGCCGGTTGAGCGGGCCGTAGCCGCCGCCCTGGATGTGGCCGCCGACTCCGACGGTCGGGCAGGAACCGCCGGGGACGGTCACGCCCCAGCCCTTGAAGAGCCGCTCGTACACCTCGCCGAGGTTGGCACCCGCCTCGACCACGAAGGCCCGGCGGCTCGAGTCGTAGCTGACGTTCTTCATCCCCGAGAGGTCGATCAGCGTCTTGACCTCCGGGTTGCCCACGAAGTCCTCGAAGCAGTGCCCGCCGCCCCGGACGGCTATCCGCTCGCCGTTCGTCACGGCGGCCTGCACCGCCTGCACGGCCTGGTCGGGCGAGCCGACCAGGCGGATGCGGTCGGGGCTGGCGACGATCCGCTGGTTGGCGCCGCGCGCCAGGTCCCCGTACTGCTCGTCCCCGGGCACGAAGGTGAGCGGCCCGATCGTGCTAGTGGTCGTGGTGGTCGTGCTCGCGGTGGTGCTCGCGTCGGTACCCGCCGCGTCCACCGCGGACGCGAGGCCCGGCACCGCCGCGGCCGTCGCGGCAGCCCCGCCGATCACCGCGCTTCTGCGCAGGAAGCTCCGGCGTGAGGTGTTCGTCATGACTGAATCTCCATCAGATCGCTGCAAAGACAAGGGAGTTGGTTCAGGCAAGGCAGTTGGTTCAGATCTCGCAGACGCCGTCGGCACAGGCGGCGCCCTTGGCGGTTACCACCGGCTGCTTCTGGGCGGCCGCGGCCGTCTCCAGGGCCTTCAGGAAGCCCGCCGCGTCGAGGGCGCCCTGCAACTGCCACTTGCCGTCGATGACGAAGGTCGGCACCGTGGTCACCCCGTCCGTCCGGGCGGCCTGGATCTCCTTGCGGACCTCGGCCGTCCCCTCGTCCGAGGCCAGGAAGGCGAGCGCCCGCTCGCGGTCCAGGCCGACCAGGGCCGCCCGGTCGGCCAGCAGCTCGCGGTCGCCGACGTTGCCGCCGTCGGTGAAGTACGCGGCGAACAACGCCTCCTCCAGCTGCTTGTGCACGGCGGAGCCGTACTCCCGCTGGGCGAACCACAGCAGCCGGTGGCTGTCCAGCGTGTTGACCGCGTAGCCGAGGTCGTTGTGGAAGTCGATGCCGATGACCCGGCCGACCTCGGTGACCTGGTCGCTCATCGCCTGCGCCCGGTCGCCGTACTTCCCGGCCAGCCAGGTGAGCAACGGGACGGGCTGCGCGGGGAGTTCGCCGTCGATCTGGTAGGCGCGCGGGATGATCTCCACCTCGGGCCCGTCGAACTCGGCGAGTGCCTCCTGGAAGTTCCGCTTGCCCACGTAGCACCACGGGCAGGAGATGTCGGAGTAGATCTCGACCTTCATGTCACCTTCCTGGAAATGAGTTGTGGCTGGTCCGCGCCCACCCGCTCCGCACGGCTGACGCCGTAGGACGGACGGGAGTTGACGGTGGCCGGGTCGAACGCGCCGATCTGCGCGTACTGTTCGGAGATCGCCCGCAGCTCTGCCTCGGGGATGACCTCGTGGACGGACGCGAACCCCTCGGGGGCCCGCTCATGGGCCAGGTTGATCACGATCTCCGGCCCCATCTGCCGGTTGCTGGCCTGCAGCCTCGTCATGGCGGGGCGCCGCTCGTGCTCGTAGGCGGCGAGCGCCTCGTCCACGTCCGGGTTCAGGGCGAGGTGGTGGGCCAGCACCCGGGCGTCGACGATCGACTGGGTGGCGCCGTTGGAGCCGGTCGGGTACATCGCGTGCGCGGCGTCGCCCAGCAGCGTCACCCGCCCGAAGGTCCAGCGGGGCAGCGCGTCACGGTCGACCATCGGGTACTCGAACGCCTCGGCGGCGGTGGCCAGCAGCCCGGGGACGTCCAGCCAGTCGAACCGCCAGTCCTCGAAGTACCGGAGGAACTTCTCCGGCTGCACCGGCCGGTTCCAGTCGGCCCGGTCCGCGAGCTCGGACAGGTCCGCGCGCCGGGCGGTGGCCCAGTTCATCAGCACCCGCCCGGAGTCGTCCGGCGGGGACATCGGGTAGATCACCAGCTTCTGCTGGTCGTCACCGGCAATGACCATCGTCGAGCCGTTCAGGAACGGCTCGCTCCAGGTGGTGCCGCGCCAGACGATCAGGCCGTTCCACGGCGGCGGGCCCTCCTGCGGGTGGAGCGCGGCCCGGACGGCGGAGTGGATGCCGTCGGCGCCGACCAGCAGGTCCGCCACGGTGCGGCCCGGCTGCCCCGCCAGGCCGACGGAGACCTTGCCGTCGGGGAGGGCGTCGACGTCGGTGACCCTGCTGCCCGTGACGATGCTCCCCGGGCCCAGCCGGCGGCGCACCGCCTCGGCGAGTACGGCCTGCAGCCGGCCGCGGTGGATCGACAGCTGCGGCCACCGGTACCCGGCGGCGAGCCCGCGCGGCTCGTTCCAGATCACCGAGCCGTAGCGGTTGCACAGGGACAGTTCCCCGGTCGGCACCGAGACGGCGGCCAGCTCCTCGGCCAGGCCGAGCTCCGCCAGCTCGCGGACGGCGTTGGGCAGGATGTTCAGGCCGACGCCCAGCGGGCGCAGCTGCGTCGCCGCCTCGACGATCTGCACGTCCTCGAAGCCCGCGGCGTGCAGGCTGAGCGCCGTGGTGAGGCCGCCGATCCCGGCGCCGGCGATCAGGATCCTCATCGCGGCACCCCGGAGATCTTGCCGCGCTGACGCGGCAGCAGCCCGGCCGCACTGGTCGGGGCACCGGCCGGGACGCTGGTCGGCGCAACGGTCGACGCCGGGGCCCCGGCGTCCGGTGCGGCGGCGCGCCCGCGCGGCTGGGTGAGGGTGAAGTTCTCCCGGGTCAGGTCGAGGATCTCGCGCAGCAGGTCGACGCTGGCGCCGCCGCTGCCCACCGGGTAGAGCCGCAGGTCCGCCTGGTAGGCCTTGCGGGCGATGCCCAGGTGGCGGCCCCGGAAGACCACCACCACCCGCAGCGCGCGGGCCAGCGCCTCCGCACTGGCCCGCAGGGCCACGGGCAGCTCCGCCGAGCCGTCCTGGTACCGGTCGAGGGCCTGGACGAGCCGGGTCACCACCGAGGGCTGCGGCAGCCACTGGTCGTACAGCTCACGCCAGCGCGGCAGGCTGTAGGGGATCGAGTCGGCGAGGAACTCCGCGTACTCCGGTGCGCTGCGGTCGGAGGCCCAGACCGCGAGGTCGACCAGCCAGAGCGGCGCCTGTGCGGCCGCCGGGCCGAGCAGCACGGCGCCGTCGACGGTCACCTCCTCGAAGTACGGACGCAGCGTCCGGGCGAAGAACTCCGGGGAGACGTTGCCGACCACGAGGTCGATGCAGTCGACCATGGCGCCCAGGCCCTCGGCCAGTTCGTCGGCCAGCACGGCGAACAGCGGGTCCGCCGGGTCCGTCACGGAGAGCCGGTCGCAGAGTTCGAGGCTGTCCCGCAGCCGGGGGAAGACCATCCGCACCGACTCCTGCAGGTGCCCCTCCTGCTCGTCCCCGGTGTACATCCGCTGCCGCGCCCCCGGTGGGTTCCAGGTGGTGTAGTGGTGGACGGTGTCCCGGGGCACCAGGTCGGTGCGCACGCCGAGGGTGAGCAGCACGGGCTCGACCTCGGGCACCGCCTCGACCGGCTCGATCCCGTGGCGCTTGAGCGATCCCAGCAGCAGGCCGATGTCGCGCATCGCGGCGAGGGCCTCCGGCAGCGAGTAGCCCGAGGCCTCCGCGAGCCCCGGGGTGAGGCGGCGCAGCACCTCGGTGAGGCCGCGGGTGTCCTCGCGCCGGTTCAGCTCCCTGACGTCGTGGCAGAGCGCGTCGGCGTGCAGCGGGTCGAGCGAGCGGGCGGCCTCGATGGCCAGCGGGTGTGCGAGGTCGACGTGGTCGAGCGAGGGCATGGCGATCTCCATGGTTGGTCCGTGGCACGCGTGGGAGGGCCGGGGCGTCGGGCTGCCGTCAGGGCAGCGGCCGCCGGCCGGGAGAGGGCGGAGTCGGTCCGCGAGCGCAGAGTCGGGTCCGCGAGTGCGGTGGGCCCGTGGGCAGGGCGAGTGGCTCCGGCCGGTGAGGTGGCGTCAGCTCCCCGCGCAGGCCGGCGGTCGGCTCCGTGACAGGGGCGGAAGGGGCCTGGTCAGCCCTCGGAGCCGCTCGGACAGGACGGGGCCAGCCAGTGGCTGGCGGGCTGCCACGGGGTGAGCGGGATCGGCACGTACCGGCCGTCCGGCGCGCACAGGCGCGCCCAGGAGGCCCCTGGCGGCACGCCGTCCAGCAGCACGTCGTCCGGCAGTGCGCGGGCCAGCAGCCCGGCCCAGGCCGTCCGCACCGGGTCGACCAGCTCCCGCACGGCGGCGGGGACGTCGTGGACGACGGCCACCCTGGTCGGGTCGGACTTTCCGGTGAGGTGGCCCTGGAGTGCGCGGGCCATCGCATCGTGGGTCTCCCCCACGACGGCGAGTCTGCTCGCGTGGTGGGTGCGGCGGGCCGCCGCGCTGTGGCAGAGGTCGGCCAGGTCGTGGCCGCGGCCCGCGCCCAGGAGGTGGGTGAGGTAGCGGGCGGCCAGGTCGGCGAGCCCCTGCGGGGTGCGGGCGGTGAACGTGAGCAGCTGCGGCTGTCCCCCGAGCGCGGCAGGGCGCTGAGGTGCGCTCGGGCGCTGCTCCGGCGCGCTGAGCACGAGGTGGACGTTGGTGCCGGAGATGCTCTGCCCGTTCACCGCCGCGATCACCGGGCCCGCGCGCTCGGGCAACGCCTGCAGCCGGGTCGGCACGCTCAGGCGCAGGACGGCCCAGTCGACCTCGGTGCTCGGCCTGCGGTGGT
Organism: Kitasatospora sp. McL0602; assembly: GCF_052076145.1. Classification (NCBI taxonomy): domain Bacteria; kingdom Bacillati; phylum Actinomycetota; class Actinomycetes; order Kitasatosporales; family Streptomycetaceae; genus Kitasatospora; species Kitasatospora sp. McL0602. The sequence goes on from NZ_CP197246.1 coordinate 2,921,219, forward strand.
GCAGGCTGGGCGGCACCTGGCCGTGCTCCAGGCAGAGGGCGGCCTTGATCAGCCCGGCGACTCCGGCGGCGGCCTCGGTGTGGCCGATGTTGGTCTTGACCGAGCCGACCAGGCAACCGCTTTCGCGGCCCTCGCTCAACACCTCGCCGAGGGCGGTGAGTTCGACCCGGTCGATACCGGTACCCGTCCCGTGCGCCTCGACGTAGTCGACCTCTCCCGGCCGGACTCCGGCGCTCTCGTAGGCCAGGCGCATCGCTGTGCGCTGGCCGGTGAGCGAGGGGGTTGTGAGGGTGGCGGCGGACTGCCCGTCGTTGCTGACGGCGCTGCCGAGCAGCACGGCGCGGACGTGGTCCCCGTCCGCGAGCGCCCGGCCCAACGGCTTGAGTACGACGACTCCGGCACCCTCCGCGCGGACGAACCCGTCGGCGGCCGCGTCGCCGAACTTGCAGCGTCCGTCCGGCGCGAGCACGCCGGCGCGTCGCAGCATGAGGTCCTGGTGCGGCCCGAGGATCAGGTTGACCCCGGCGGCCAGGGCCAGTTCGGCCTCACCACTGCGCAGGCTCTGACAGGCGAGGTGGACGGCGACCAGGGAGGAGGCCTGGGCGGCGTCCACCGTGACGCACGGGCCGCGCAGATCGAAGGCGTGTCCGAGGCGGCCGGAGGTGAGCGAGCGCTGGTGACTGCCGGTGAAGGCGTCCAGGTCCAGCGCGTCGGCGCCCAGACCGAGTTGGGCCTCCCAGTAGTCGGAGTGCATCTGGCCGACGAAGACGGCCGTCCGGCTGCCCGCGAGCTGCGGGCGGGTCTGCCCGGCGTCCTCCAGGGCCTCCCAGGCGACGGTCAGCAGCAGGCGCTGCTGCGGGTCCATCCGGGCGGCCTCGTGCGGCGGGATGCCGAAGAAGTCGGCGTCGAACTCGTCGATCCGGCTCAGCAGGCCGCGCCTGGCGCCGGGCTCGGCGGCTCTGCCGATGCCGGCCACCGAGCGGTTCAACTCCTCGGTGGAGAAACGTTCCTTGGTTGGTTCGGCGAGCGCGTCGACCCCGTCGCGGAGCAGCTCCCAGAGCTGATCCGGGCCGCGCGCGCCCGGGAAGGCGCACCCTGTTCCGATCACGGCGACCGGCTCTGGCCGGACACCCGTTCTTGCCGTCGAGAGCATTCCTCTCTCTTCCCCCGTGTGGTGTTGCCGACGTGCCACCACCTCACACCGGTGGTGCCGCGCCACCGCCACCCGGCCCCCATGCCGGGTGGCGGCTTCCGTACAAGTCATCGGTGGTGCACGGGAGGTGGCCGGTCGGCTCACCTCCCGTCAGAGCGCGCTCAGGCGGCTGCCGTCGCCCAGTGCTCCCACGGCTGGGCCGCGATCCAGTCCGCCAGCGGCGTGATCCGGATGCCCAGCGTCCGCTCGACCAGGGCCTGGTCCCCGTCCAGCAGCCCGGCCCCGCCGTCGGTGGCCGCGTGGTGGTAGACCCCGGCCACACCCGCAGCGGTGTCCGCGCCGAGGGCCTGGGCCAGCCCGGCCTCGAAGTCGGCGGGCTTCAGGGGCAGGTAGCCGACCTCACGGCCCAGCACCTTGGCGAAGGCCGCGGCGAGCTCGGTGCCGGTGACGGCCTCGCCGCCGAGGTCGACGGTCTGCCCGATCAGGTCCGGGCGCCCCAGTGCGGCGACGGTGGCGGCGGCCAGGTCGCGGTGCCCGAGCCAGGCCACCCGGGCCTCGGCCGGGAGCGGGTAGGCGAGCACCCCGTCGTTCACCAGCGCCGGGCCGGTCCAGGGGCTGAACAGGTTGTCCAGGTACACCGGCGGGCGCAGCACGACCAGCGGGATGCCGCTCTCGCGCAGCACCTGCTCCGCCGCCCGCCGGGTCTCGAACGCCGCGTGCTCGGTGAGGCCCTCCGGGATACGGGTGTTGGCGTTGTACACCACCTGCTCGACACCGGCCTCGAGGGCCGCCGCCGCGATGTTCCGTGCGTACTCGACGACGGTCTTGGTGTCGTAGACCAGGGGCAGCACCACGGAGGCGTGGGTGACCCCCTCGAACGCCTTCCGGACGTCCGCCGGCTGACCGAGGTCGCCGAACAGGACCGTCACACCGGGGAGCTCCACCGGCGGCTGACCGGCCTCCGGCTCCCTGGCGAAACCGCGGACGGTGTGCCCGCCCTCGGCCAGCAGCCGGGCGACCGCACCCCCCTGGAAACCTGCCGCCCCCAGCACCAGATAATTCGGCTGCTTATTTCCGCTCATGTCCGTTATAGCCTTTCCTGCGCTCCGCCGGGCTTACGTCAACAGCATCTCCGGGGAGGTAGGTTGAATCAATTAACAAAACCTTCCCATGCCTTAAGGATGATCCGGATCTTGGTTACCGACGACATGCTCAGCACACTGCTCATGCCACTGCGGTTACGCGGGGTGTTCCGGAGCCGATGGACAGCCGGAGCACCCTGGGCCGTCCACGGCCGGGAGGAGCACTGCGCGGTCATGCACTACGTGATCTCCGGCCAATGCCTGCTCACCCTGGACGACCGCCCCGAGCCCGTCGTGCTGCGCACCGGCGACCTGGCGCTCTTCCCGCACGGCACCGAACACACCCTCTCCGACGCCCCCGGGCGGACGGCCGTCCCGCTCCACGTGGCACTGCCGCAGCGGCCCCCGGGCACCGCCGACGCGGTCCGGATCGGCGGCTCCGGCGAGGAGGTCCAGCTGATGTGCGGCGGGCTGCACTACGCGCCGCTCGGCGAGTCCCCCCTCTACCGCTCGCTCCCGCCGGTGATCGTGGCCACCCGTCAGGACCTCGAACGCGCCCCACTCCTCCGGGACACCCTGAACAGCCTGGTGACCCAGTGCCCGGACTCGGACACCAGCAGCGAGGTGATCACACTCCGGGCGTTCGAGATGGTGCTGCTGCTCGCCCTCCACCTCTCCCTGAACGAGGGCCTGCCGGACTCCACCCCACCGGAGGCCGTCCGCCACCCCGGGATCAGCCGGGCCCTCGCCGCCATGCACGCCGACGTCAGCAGGCCCTGGACCCTGCCGGATCTGGCCCGGGAGGCCGCGATGTCGCGCAGTTCGTTCAGCGAGACCTTCCGCGAACTGCTCGGCGAATCCCCTGCCCGCCACCTGACCAGGCGCCGGATGCAGGAGGCAGCCCGGCTGCTCACCGAGACCACCGAGAGCCAGCACACCATCGCGGCCAAGGTCGGCTACCAGAGCACGGTCGGCCTCCATCTCGCCTTCCGGAAGTGGTTCGACATGCCGCCGGGGGAATACCGCAACAGGCACGTCAGGTAACAGCTCAAACCGGGAAAATCTCAGATGCTGATCCATTCTGCCCACGACTTGTCACCGGCGTAATTCCCCGTTCATGTCCGAAGCGGACAATCCATCGTTATCCGCATTCCACCCCCGGCGGCACCCACGCTGGCGCCCGACGCCCGGCGACATCCACGGCCCGCCTCCCTGGACAAGGTCTCGACCAGTCCGACGCAACAGCACCCCAAAGCTTTGAGGAAGGGTCCCTACTCACTCGTGATTCGAACTCGTAGCCGGAAGGCTGCTCTCGCGCTCACCTGCATCCTGCTGCCCGCCCTGCTGTCCACCGCTTGTGATCACAGCGAGCGTGCTGCCGACACCGCGACGACCCCGGCGTCGGTCGGCGCCTCCACCGGCGGTGCCAAGGCCCAGGGCAAGGAACTGGCCGCCGCAGTTGCCCTCACGCCGGCCGACTGGGGCCGCGAGTACCGGAGTTCCGATCCGGGCGAGGACGCTCAAATCGCCTCCTACCGGCTCGGGGCGGACTGCCGGTACATGTCCGTGCCGTCCCAGCCCGGTCTGATCGGGCAGATGACCCGGTATGTGGAGCTCCCCGACGGCGGGGACGACGCGAAGACTCCCGTATCCGGTTCGACCACCGTCAGTGTCTTCAGCGCCTCCGCGGGCGCCCAGAACTACCTGGACACCGCCAGAGCGGACGGCAAGCGTTGTCCGGACACGCTCGTTCCGGACGGGAGCGTCGCCAACAAGGGTGCCCGCGAGATCTCGTTGAAGGAGACGACCGGATCCGCCGATGCCCTCTACGCCGAAGAGGGCAGGCAGGAGGGCGACGGTGCCGACTCGGCCCCGTACGTCTATCTGGTCGCAGCCAAGGGCGACGTGGTGCTCAGCGTCTTCATCAACGGATTGAACGAGCAGACCGCCACCCAGACCGAGACCCGCGCACAGCAGGCACTCGCCGCCATGCTCGGGAAGCTCAAGACCGCGGGCGGGTAGCGGCGGCCGGCGCTGGATGCCCCATGAAGGATTCGAACCTGCGACACCGGCTCCAGGAGCACAGGAGTGCGCCAACCAGCGTGACCTGCAAGGTTCCTGGACCGGGCGCTCCTCCAACACTCGCCCGTTCGCGACTGCGGTCAGGCGACTCCCAGGGCACCCTCGACCAGGACCAGAAGCCCGGCTCCCACGCAGATCACACCACCGGACAAGAACATCACCCCGCCGATTCGGCGGATGATGCGGTAGTCCTTCCGCTCAGGGAGCTGGCCACCGAAGAGCCTCGACTCACTCTTGAACAGCTGGTAGCCAACCACTACAAACACTGCCGCGAAGGCCGTCATGAACAGGCCCGCTGCGACTGCCGGCGATCGGCTCTGCGTCGCCACGATCGACAGCTGAACCATGATCCCCCCTGCATCGATCGGCATCGTAGCCCTGGGACCCATCAAACCGTGAGCCGCCCGCTCACGACCAGCACTCATCGGGCACGGGAGGACCGAGACCCGGGAACGGCGAAGGCCCAGACCGGAGGGTCAACCCCTCTGGCCTGGGCCTTTCTGCACTTCCTGGCTGTGCCCCATGCAGGATTCGAACCTGCGACACCGGCTTTAGGAGAGCCGTGCTCTATCCCCTGAGCTAATGAGGCGAAGGCTGGGCGCGGCGGGATGGCCGCCTGACCCGATGACAGACTAGCGGATCAGGCCGCCGGAGATCGCGGCTGTTACGGGTACGCCTGCGGGGTCGGCGTGATCATGGGGCTGACCTGCGGATTCGGTGCGGCCAGGAGAGCCGGTGCCGCACCGGGCCACCTCCGACGGTCAAGGCTGCCGAGCTTCGCACCGCCACCCGTTCCGGCGGAGCCCGCACGCGGGGAGTTGACCCCGAGGAGTGACGACACAGGCACTCTCCGTGCGGGTATCCTGGGCTGCTCGCAGACCCACAAGTCGTCGGACACGTAAGTGGTCGGACCATCAGATGCAGGGCCCCAGATGCCTCAGCCGCCCCAGACGCCTCAGATGCCTCAGCTCGGGAAGCTCCGCACCCACGGCGTCTGGTTCGTCCCCGCGCTGGCCGCCCTGCTGCTCGGGCTCCTGCGGATCGGCACGCCGGAGCTGTGGCGGGACGAGATCGCCAGCTGGGGCGCCGCCACCCGTAATCTCGGGCAGCTGTTCGCAATGCTCGGGCACGTCGACGCCAGCAACGGGGCGTACTACCTCGTGCTGCACTTCTGGACGCTGCTGTTCGGGGACTCGGTGCCGAGCCTGCGGCTGCCGTCGGCCCTGGCGATGGCCGGGGCGGCGGCCTTCACCGCGCTGACGGCCCGGAAGCACTTCCGCAGCGACACCGCCGGGGTCTGCGGCGGCCTGCTGCTGGCGGCCGTGCCGAACATCTCCGCGTACGCCCAGGAGGCGCGCGCGTACGCCATGGTCACCTGTGCGGTCGCGGCCGGCACCTGGTGCCTGCTGCGGGCGCTGGAGCGGCCGGGAGCCGACCGCTGGGCCTGGTACGGCCTGTGCACGGCGCTCGGCGGGGCGCTGCACCTGGTCTCGCTCAGCGCGCTGGCCGGGCAGCTGGTGCTGGTCGCGGCAGCCGCCCTGCGGGAACGGCGGTGGCGGTTGCTCCGGCAGTTCCTCGCGTCGGCGGGGCCGGCCGTACTGGTGCTGGTGCCGCTGATGGTGGTGGGCAGCAAGCAGTCGGGGCGTCAGCTGGACTGGATCGCCGCGCCCACGCTGCGGTCGCTGCGGTACTTCGGGCCGGTGCTGTTCGGCGCGCCGGACGTCTGGCGGGCCTTCGAGGTGCTGGCGCTGGCCGCCCTGCTGAGCCCCTGGTGGCGGGCGGCCCTGGGGATGCTGACGCTGGCGGTCCTGCCCGTGGTCGGCGTCTGGGTCGTCTCGCACGGCCCGACCTCGTACTACCTGGACCGGTACGTGCTCTTCACCCTCCCCGCCTGGGCCGCCCTGGCGGGCGGGGGCGTGGCCGCGTTGAGCTGCCTGCCCAGGCTGCTCCCAGGGGCGCGCGAGAAGGCAGGGGGGACGGCGCGGAGGTGGAACCCCGCGCCGCTGTCCGCCTGCGTGGCCGGGGCGCTGGTCGTGCTGGTCGCCCTCCAGGGCGTGCCGGAGCAGCGCCGGCTGCGGTACGTGACCGCGCACTCCGAGACCGACTTCCGGGGCGCCGCCGGGCTGATCGCGGGCGACTACCGCGCCGGGGACGGGATCGTGACCGGGAACTACGCCTGGATGATGATCGGTCCGGGGGTGGCGTACTACCTGCCGTCCACCGTCCGCCCGATCCCGTTCATGATCGGGCAAACGGCCGTTCAGGCGAACGACCTCTACCCGGTCAACTGCCCGGTCCCGGCTGTCTGTATCGGCTCCGAGACCCGCGTCTGGGTCGTTACCATCGGCACCAGTGGCAACCCGTACGAGGATCTCCCCACCGACCAGGCGGCGGCCCTGCGGGCGGTCTTCACCCTGACCGAGGTCCGGCACGTACGCGGGCTGACGGTCTCGCTGCTGGTACGCACGCATCCGTGAACGAGAGGCTCAGACGTGACTGCCCCTGAGGAGACCACCTTCGCCGATCTCGGCAAGGTTCTGGTGATCATCCCGACCTACAACGAGGCGGAGAACGTCGAGCGGATCGTCTCCCGGGTGCGCGCGGCCGTCCCCGAGGTGCACGTCCTGGTCGCCGACGACAACAGCCCCGACGGCACCGGCGACCTCGCCGACAAGATCGCCGCCGACGACGATCACGTCCAGGTCATGCACCGCAAGGGCAAGGAAGGCCTCGGCGCCGCCTACCTCGCGGGTTTCCGCTGGGGCATCGACAACGGCTACGACGTCCTCGTCGAGATGGACGCCGACGGCTCCCACCAGCCCGAGGAACTCCACCGCCTCCTCACCGCCCTGCGCACCGCCGACCTCGTCCAGGGCTCCCGCTGGGTCGACGGCGGCAAGGTCGTCAACTGGCCCAAGTCCCGCCTCCTCATCTCCCGCGGCGGCTCCCTCTACTCCCGCCTCATGCTGAACGTCCCCATCAAGGACGTCACCGGCGGCTACCGCGCCTTCCGCAAGGACACCCTCCTCGGCCTCGGCATGGACGAAGTCGCCTCCGCCGGCTACTGCTTCCAGGTCGACCTCGCCTGGCGCACCGTCAAGACCGGCTACAAGGTCGTCGAAGTCCCCATCACCTTCATCGAACGCGAATTCGGCGCCTCCAAGATGAGCCGCAACATCCTCGTCGAAGCCCTCTTCCGCGTCACCGGCTGGGGCATCACCAGCCGCCTCCACAAGATCACCGGCGGCCGACTCGGCACCAAGTAGCACCAAGCAGCACCAGGTGACCGCCCGGGTGCGGGCGGCCCGAGTGCGGGTGATCATGAGGGTTCCCGCACCCGGAGGTTCGCGTGACAGATTCGCCGCGTCAGGGCAGCCCCGGGCGGTGGGCGAGGACGAAGGTGCGAGCCCGGGGGCTGGCGAGCACCGCACAGGGGTTGCCCGACCGGGTGCCGCTCGTCGGGCGGGCCGTGGGGCAGCTCGTTCGGGTGAATCTGCTGGACTCCGCGACCCGGCTCGCCGCCCAGGCCTTCCTGAGCGCCCTGCCCGCCCTCTTCGTGGTGGCGGTCTTCGCCCCCGCGGCGGTGCGCAACAACGTGGTCGGCTCGCTCCGCGACCAGCTGGGCATCCAGGGCGAGGCGCAGCGGCAGGTGCAGCAGCTGATGGCGGTGGACGACGACGAGGTCGCCCAGGGCTTCGGGGCCCTGGGGGCGCTCGTCACGCTGGTCTCCGCGACGGCGCTCAGCCGGGCGATGCAGCGGGTCTGCGAGCGCTCCTGGGAGCTGCCGAAGACGGGGGTCCGGCTGGCGGCGTGGCGCTGGCTGGCCTGGCTGGCGGTCTGGCTGGTCTTCCTGGTGCTCCAGGGCCCCGTACGGAAGGGCTTCGGCCTGGGGGCCTGGCTGGGCCTGCCGCTGCTGATGCTGCTGGCGACGGCGCTCTGGTGGTGGACGCAGCACCTGCTGCTCGGTGGACGGATCCGCTGGTACCCGCTGCTGCCGGGGGCTGTGCTGTGCGGCGGCGCGGCGGTCGGGATCAGCGTCGCCGGGCAGGTCTACCTGCCGCGGGCAATGACGCAGAGCGTGCTGAAGTTCGGCCCGTACGGGGTGGTGTTCACCGGGCTGAGCTGGCTGATCGTGCTGTTCACCGCCGTGACGGTGGCCATCGCGCTGGGTCGGGTGATCGCGGAGGAGCCGGTGGTCGCACGGCTGATCAGCCGGTTGCAGGAACGGCGAGACAGCGACGGGGGCGCGGGGCAGAGCCCGGCGCCCCCGTCGGGGTGACCAACTGACCGTCAGAGGATGCGCAGCAGGCGGGACATGATGGACGGCGGGGCGAGGTCGCCCTGCAGGGTGACGGGGACCTCGGTACGGCCGTCGCCCTCGCCCGCGCTGATGGTGCCGACCTGAGTGCCGGCCTTGGCGGTGTGGCCGAGTGCGGCCTTGTCGAGGGTGACCTTGGCGGTGATGCCCGACCAGCCGGCGACCGTCAGGTCCTTGGCGGCGACGACCGGGACCTTGCCGCCGAGGCCGTCGTCGACGTACCCGACGACCTGGCCCTGCTTGGCCAGGGTCTGACCGGTGAGGCCGGCCTGGGAGGCCGTGATGATCTTCTGGCTGACGGTCTGGGCGGCCTTCAGGATGTTGTCGGTGCTGGTCGCGGGCTGGCCCAGGGTGACGCCGAGGATCATCCGCTTCGTGCCGCCGATGTCCTTGACGGCGGCCCACATCAGGCAGGAGCCGGCCGGGGTGGAGGAGCCGGTCTTGACGCCGATGACGCCGTTCTTCGCGGAGAGCAGGGCGTTGGTGTTGTAGACCCGCTGGCCGTTGAAGGTGGTGTCGGGGGTGGCGACGATCTGCCGGAAGATCTCCCCCTGCATCGCCAGCTCGGCCAGCTTGAGCTGGTCCTTGGCGGTGCTCTTGGTGTCGTTGCTGTAGCCCGCCGGGTCGGCGTACTTGGTGTTGGTCATGCCGAGCTTGGCCGCCTGGTCGTTCATCTTCTGGACGAAGGCGTCCTCGGTGCCCGCGTCCCAGCGGGCGAGCAGCCGGGCGACGTTGTTGGCCGACGGCAGCATCAGCATCTCCAGCGCGTCGTACTGGGTGAGCTGCTGGCCCTCGGTGAGGGTGACGCGGGACTGGTCGGCGTCGCTGGACTCCTGGGCGGCCTGCTTGTCGACGGTGATCTTCGGGCCGCTCTCGCCCTTCTTGAGCGGGTGGTCCTGGAGGATCAGCACGGCGTTCATGACCTTGGTGACGCTGGCGATCGGCGCGGGCGTCTCCTGGCCGGAGCTGCCCAGGCTGCCGACCCCGACCACCTCGGCGGCGGCCTGGCCCTTGGCGGGCCACGGCAGGGCGAGCTGGTCGCCGGTGAAGGTGAAGGAGCCCGCCAGCGAGAGCTTGCCCTGCGGGGCGGGCAGCGGGCGCAGCAGCTGGCCGGCGACCGCGATGCCGAGCACGAAGCCGAGGAAGACCGTCCAGATGGTGAACCGCTTGAGTCCACGGCGGAACGGGGAGACCGGCCGGGCGCTGAGCGCGGCGAGCACCTCCATCGCCTCGGAGGTGGTCTCGGGCGCGGGCAGCGGGGCGGGCACGGGCAGCGGCGCGGGGTCCGGTACGGGGAGCGGCACCGGGGCGGGGAGCGGCGGCCGAGGCGGGACGGGGGTCGGGACCGGAACAGGCTCGGGTTCGGGCTCAGGAGCGGGTTCGGGCTCCGGCTCAGGAGTGGGCTCCGGCTCGGCCGGGGGCTCGGGGACAGTGCCCGCCGAGGCGACGGTGCCCGCCGAGGGCTCGGTGGCTGCCTCAGGGCTCTCCTCCGCCTCAGGGGCCTCCTCCGCATCGGCAGTCACAACGGCCGCAGAGGCCGCCGCCGGCTTCTCCTGCTTGTCCCGGATGGCGAGACGCGGGTCGACCGTCGCCGCCGGCTCGGCGGGCTCGGTCTCGGGCTCGGGCTCGGTCTCAGGCTCCGGGGCCCGCTCGATGTGCTTGACCTCGGACGGGAGCCGCAGGGCGGTGGTCGCGTTGTCCACCGGCATCCGCAGCATGGTGGTGTCGGTGTCCACATCGCGGACCCGCAGGGTCACCGTCGAGCTGCTCCTCCCCTCCCCGGTAGCGGGCCGCTCGGCCGGTGCCTCGGGCGCCACCGCCTCCGCTTCCGCGTCGCGCCGCACACTGTCCGGGGACTCGCCCACGTAACCCATCCTCCTCGTCCGCCCATGCCGGGCCGACCTCATTTCGTACGGCTTCCCGCCGCACATCCGTAGCTGTACAGTCTCCGCCACCGGCGGCCGTTCCGGCGGCCACACCCCGCCCGACCGGCCGTTATTCTCCCGGCCGGACGCGTCCACGACTGTTCGAAGTCAGGGACGCCGGGCCTGCTGGGCGCGGTTCCGCCCTGTCGTGCCAAGGTCACGATTCGGAGGCGTACTCGACAAGCCGCTGTGAGAGGCGTCACTCTGTCTTCCATCCACGCGGGGAGGCTTGGATGGGCAAGAGCCGCAGAACAATTCCCGAGGAACTCCTGCTGCTCGCTCTGGACCCGACCACGGGCACCACAGCGCAGCCGCAGACCCTCGACCTCGGACTCGCCGGGGCACAGCTCGTCGAGCTGTCCCTGGCCGGACGAATCGTCCCGGACGGAGACCGGATCGCCGTGGTGCTGCCACGGCCGACCGGTGATCCGACCCTGGACCATGCACTGGAGCTGCTGCGCCGTCGTGGCAGCCCGGTGCGAGCCGCGCACTGGATCGGCGGGCCCCGACTGGGGCTTCGGCAGACGTACCTGGCGCACCTGGAGCGGTGCGGCATGGTCACGGCTGTGCCGGGCCAGGTGTGCGGGGTGCTGCCGACGATGCGCTATCAGGCATCGGACGACTGCACCAACGCCGCCATCAAACAGCGGCTGGACACCGCCATCCGGACCGGTGTGCCGCCGGACCCCCGGACGGCCGCGCTGGCCGCGCTGGCGCACTCCGTCGGCCTGGGCAAGCACCTCTACCCGGGCAACGAGGGCAGGTCCTCGCGGTCCAGGCTGCGTGACCTGATCCGGTACGACCCGCTCGGCGGGATGGTCGCGCACGCCGTGATGGACGTGCAGAACGGCCTTCCGGCGCAGCAGAGCCGTACCCAGCCCGGCGCGGCGGGCAGCCGTCCTGCCGTCCCTGCCAGGGCGGCCGTGGGCGGCCGAGGAGTGGCCACCCACGTCGGTGCCAGGTGACCTCCACGGCGTGATCTCCGCAGCGGAGTGAGCAGTGGAGTGAGCCAGGCGCCGCAGCACGGCGGCAGGGCACACGGCGGTACAGCACTTCGGGGCGGTTCGCCCGGCACACCGGTGCCGGGACGGGCTGCCCCGCTGTCGTCCCCGGATCCGGCGCCGGGGAGGCAGCGCGGGTGTCGTGGGGGTCGGTCACACCCAGGGGGACGCAGTCGGCCCTTTATCGGTTCCAGGGGGTCGGGCGCAACCAGCGTCGTCGCATTTGAGTGATTTTCCGACGATCTGTTCTACCTTCCTGGGCCGATTCCCCGGCGCCGACCAGAGCCGAGATGACATGCTGCTCCAAGTCAGGGGGGTTGGTACCAATTTCCACACTCTTCCGAGGCACGCCGCTCCTCGGCGTGCCAGAGGTCCGGCCGGAGGTCGATGTGTCCGCCAGCATCAATCCGACAGTGCGTCGACGCCGTCTCGGTGCCGAACTGCGGCGTCTGCGTGAGCTGAGGGGGATGACCGCCGAGGAGGTCGCCGGGCGCCTGATGGTCTCCCAGTCGAAGATCAGCCGGCTGGAGAACGGCCGACGCAGCATCAGCCAGCGCGACGTGCGCGACCTCTGCGACGTCTACGAGGTCGGCGACGACCGGGTGCGGGCCGGGCTGATGGAGATGGCCCGGGAGTCCCGGCAGCGCGGCTGGTGGCACGAGTTCGGCGACATCCCGTACAGCGTCTACATCGGGCTGGAGGCCGAGGCCTCCTCGATCCGGGCCTACGAGACCAGTTACGTCCCCGGCCTGCTGCAGACCCGCAGTTACGCCGAGGCCGTCGTCGCGGGGAGCTCCCCGGACTACGACGCCGCGGCGGTCAGACGCCGGGTGGACGTCCGGTTGAAGCGGCAGAGCCGGATCTACGGCGAGAACCCGCTGGCCAGCTTCTGGGTCGTCATAGACGAGGCCGTGCTGATGCGGGAGGTGGGCGGGCCGCAGGTGATGGCCGATCAGCTCTACCAACTGCTGGAGCTCGGCGAGCGGCCCAACATCAACCTCCAGGTCATTCCGTTCACGCACGGGGCGCACCCCGGCATGACCGGGACATTCTCCCTGATGGAGTTCCCCGAGTCAGCGGATTCCACGGTTGTCTACTTCGAAGGGGTGACGAGCGACCTCTACCTCGAGAAGGAGGCCGACGTCCGCCGCTATACCCATATGTACGACCACCTGCGAGCGGCCGCGCACAGCGTCGCGGACACCCGCGCACTGATGAACACCTATGTCGAGAGGTTCACGAAATGACCAGCAACCTGACCTGGCGCAAGAGCACCTACAGCGGCCCCAACGGCAACTGCGTCGAGATCGCCCTCCCGAGCACCGCCACCGTCGCCGTCCGTGACTCCAAGAACCCCGGGGGCCCCCAGCTGCACTTCTCCAAGGAGGCCTGGGCCGCCTTCGCGACCGCCGCCGGATCCGGTGTCTTCGGCACGATCTGAACCGCTCCCCCGTGTGTGACCGGTGCCCGCCGCCCCCCGTACGGCGGGCACCGCCATGTCCGGTGGCAACGGCTCCGGGCGGCTCAGCAGACCGGGTAGCGCTCGTTCCAGCCGGTGGGAGCCCCCGCGCCGTGCAGTTCGGGGCCGTGCAGCAGCTCCAGGGCGAGGTCGTCGGCCAGCTCCAACACGGTGGCGCGGCCTTCGAGTTCGGCCAGCAGGGCCGGCGGGAGGGCGGTCTCGCCGTGCAGGGCGCCGAGCAGGTTGCCGCAGATCGCGCCGGTCGAGTCGCTGTCGCCGGAGTGGTTGACGGCCAGCAGCAGGCCCGAGGTGACGTCGTGGGCGACCAGCGCGCAGTAGAGGCCGATCGAGAGCGCCTCCTCGGCGACCCAGCCCTCGCCGAGCGCCTCGACCCGCTCGGCGGACGGCTCCCCGGCCCGGACGGCGTCCAGGGCGGCCCGCAGCGCCGCGGTGGTCTCCTCGTGCGCCGGGCGCTCGGAGAGCAGCGCCAGAGCCAGGTGCACGCCCTCCTCCAGGGTGCCGCCCCGGGCGACCGTGTGGACGATCACCGCGAGGGCGCCCGCCGACAGGTAGCCCGTCGGGTGTCCGTGGGTCAGCACCGAGCACTCGACGGCCAGTTGGAAGACGAGTGTGGGCTCCCAGGCGGTCAGCAGCCCGAACGGCGCCGCCCGCATCACCGTGCCGCAGCCCTTGGAGTGCGGGTTGCGGGGCTCGTCCAGGGTGCCGAGCCGCTCGGCGTCCGGCCCGGTGAGGCCGGACAGGCAGGCCTGGCCGGGCGCCCGCTGGGCGTAGAGCCACTCCTCGCGGCCGAGCCAGCCGAGGTCCTTGCGGCGCTCGTCCGGCCCCCAGTCCTGCTGGGTCGCCGCCCAGCGCAGGTAGGCCCGGTGCACGTCGGTCGGCGGGTGCCAACTGCCGCTGTCGCGGCGGATGTGCGCCCGGATCAGGCCGTCGACGGTGAAGAGCACCATCTGGGTGTCGTCGGTGACGGCGCCCCGGCGGCCGTACGCGGGTATGTACCCCGTCACGCCCTCCGGGCCGTGCGCCGCGCGGATCTTCTCCAGCGACTCGAACTCGACGCCCGCACCGAGCGCGTCACCTATCGCCCCGCCGAGCAGACAGCCCCGCACCCGGCTCCGGAAGTCCTGCTGCTGCGCGCGTGACCACAGTGGCATCACCGGTTCGGCACCTTTCGTCCTGCTACGGGGAGCTGATTATCTGCGCGGGCATCCGCACTGTATTCGAAGTGCTCCCCGGGACGGCAGGCCCGGCCCTCCCGCTAGTCGAGCACCGGCAGCAGCTCCGGGAGGTGCCCGTCGGAGGCCAGCGCGACGGCCCGGCGGTCGGCGGGGACCTCGCCGTAGGTGGTGGTCCGCTGGCGGTGCGGGCGCCCGGCGGCCTCGGCGATGGCCTCCAGCTGCCGGACGGACTGGTAACTCCCGTACGCCGAACCGGCCATCCGCGAGATGGTCTCCTCCATCAGCGTGCCGCCCAGGTCGTTGGCCCCCGAGCGGAGCATCTCGGCGGCGCCCTCCGCGCCGAGCTTCACCCAGCTGGTCTGGATGTTGGGGATGTGGGTGTGCAGCAGCAGCCGGGCCATCGCGACGACTGCCCGGTTGTCCCTCGTGGTCGGGCCCGGACGGGCGATCCCGGCGAGGTAGACCGGCGCGTTGGTGTGGATGAACGGCAGCGTCACGAACTCCGTGAAGCCGCCAGTCCGCTGCTGGATGCCGGCCAGCAGCCGCAGGTGCGCGAGCCAGTGCGCCGGGGTGTCGACGTGGCCGTACATCATCGTGGAGGAGGAGCGGATGCCCAGCTCGTGGGCAGTGCTGACGACCTCGACCCAGGTCGCGGCCGGGAGCTTGCCCTTCGTCAGCACCCAGCGGATGTCGTCGTCGAGGATCTCGGCGGCCGTACCGGGGATGGAGTCGAGCCCGGCCTCCTTCGCCTGCTGGAGCCAGTCGCGGATCGAGAGCCCGGTGCGGGTCGCGCCGTTGACCACCTCCATCGGCGAGAAGGCGTGCACGTGCATGCCCGGCACCCGCTGCTTCACCGCGCGGGCGATGTCGAAGTACGCCGTGCCGGGCAGATCCGGGTGGATGCCGCCCTGCATGCAGACCTCGGTCGCCCCCACCTCCCAGGCCTGCTCGGCCCGGTCCGCGACCTGGGAGAGCGAGAGCGTGTAGGCGTCGGCGTCGGTGCGCCGCTGCGCGAACGCGCAGAAGCGGCAGCCGGTGTAGCAGACGTTGGTGAAGTTGATGTTCCGCGTGACGCAGTACGTGACGGTGTCGCCGACCGCGTCGCGGCGCACGTCGTCGGCGATCCGGCAGAGCGCGTCCAGCGCCGGGCCCTCGGCGTGGAACAGTGCCAGCGCCTGGTCGTCCGTCAGCTTCACCGGGTCGTCGGCGGCCACCGCCAGAGCCTCCCGCACGTCACCCGTGAGCCGCTCCACGGCCCCGGCCCCGACCCCGGCCGCGACCTGCTCCCGCAGCACCTCCCAGTCCCCGTACACCTCGTCGAAGTCGTCGCGGCGGTCGCCGGTGCGGCCCTCGGTGTCGATGGTGCGGTGCAGGTCGGTGCGGCCGGAGGCGGCGGGCAGATCCTCCGGCTCCTGCCACGGCAGGCCGGACGGCCGGACGTCCCGGGCCAGGCCCGTCGCCGGGTCGGCCAGCGCCTGGACATGCGGCAGGATGCGCGGGTCCAGCCAGGGTTCGCCGCGCAGCACGTACTCCGGGTGGACGGCGAGGCGCTCGCGCAGCTCGAAGCCCTGCTCGGCGCTGCGGGCGGCCAGCTCCTCGATCCGGGGCCAGGGGCGCTCGGGGTTGACGTGGTCCGGCGTCACCGGGGAGACCCCACCCCAGTCGTCGATGCCCGCGCCGATGATCAGCTCGTACTCCGAGTCGACCAGGTTCGGCGGCGCCTGGATGCGCGCGGACGGCCCGAGCACCAGCCGGGCGACGGCGATCACGGCGGCCAGCTCCGCCAGCTCGGCATCCGGCCGGGCCCGCATCGCCGTGTCCGGCTTGGCCCGGAAGTTCTGGACGATCAGCTCCTGGATGCCGTGGTACTGCCGGGCGACCCGGCGGATCGCGAACAGCGCCTCCGCCCGCTCCTCGTACGTCTCACCGATGCCGATCAGCAGGCCCGTGGTGAACGGCACCGAGCTGCGCCCGGCGTCCTCCAGCACCCGCAGCCGGACGGCCGGCTCCTTGTCCGGCGAGCCGAAGTGCGGGCCGCCGGGCTCCGACCAGAGCCGGGTCGCGGTGGTCTCCAGCATCATCCCCATCGACGCCGCGACGGGCTTCAGCCGCTGGAACTCCTGCCAGCTCACCACGCCGGGGTTCAGGTGCGGCAGCAGCCCGGTCTCCTCCAGCACGCGGATCGACATCGCCCGCAGGTAGGACTGGGTGTCGTCGTAGCCGTGCGCGTCGAGCCACTCCCGGGCCTCGGGCCAGCGGTCCTCCGGCCGGTCGCCCAGCGTGAAGAGCGCCTCCTTGCATCCCAACTCCGCACCCCGGCGGGCGATCTCCAGCACCTCGTCCGGCGACAGGAACATCCCCTGCCCCGCCTTGCGGAGCTTCCCCGGCACGGTGACGAAGGTGCAGTAGTGGCACTTGTCCCGGCAGAGCCGGGTGAGCGGGATGAACACGCTCTTCGAGTACGTGATCACGCCCGGCCGCCCCGCGGCCTCCAGACCCGCGTCCCGCACCCGCGCCGCGCTCGCGCACAGCTCCCTCAGGTCATCGCCTCCGACCTGCAGCAACACCGCCGCCTCGGCGAGGTCCAGTGCGACGCCACTCCGTGCACGGTGCAACGCCCGCCGCACGGAGGAGGCGGAGGGAGAGGGGGTGTCCGTAGCCATGGGCCGACCCTACGCGACCGCCCTCCCCCGACCGCGTTCGTCCCCTGGGTGTACACCGACCCTGAGACGGACTCAGGGTCACTTGCACCGAGGGGTGTACAGCGATTGCCTCCTCAGGACGATGCCCCGGGCCGGGGTGAGGGACTTCAATGGAGGAGCAGGAAAGTTGACAGCAGTGACGACGGAGGGGTTGAACGTCATGGTGGAGAACGGCGTGCCGTACCGGTCCGGTAGGCGCAAGGCGGCCCGGGTGCTGGTGCCGGTCGCGGTGGCCGCGATCGCGGCAGCGGGCATCGGGCTGGTGCCCGCACTGGCCAGCGACTCGGGGCCCAGCCTGCCCTCGCTGACGGCGGACCAGGTGGTGGCGAAGACGCTCGGATCGGACGTGCAGGCGCTGTCCGGCACCGTGCAGCTCTCGGTCGACCTGGGCGTACCGACGCAGCTGCTGGGCGCGGCGAACGGCATGCTCGCCCACAGCGGCGGCAGCGGCGGCAAGAACGAGACCCGGGCCGACCCCAAGGGCCAGATCATGCAGATGCTGGGCGGTGACCACACCTTCCAGGTCGCGGCGGACGGGCCGGACCGGCAGCGCATCGGCGTGGTCGACAGGCTCTCCGGCTACGAGCTGATCCACAACGGTGACCAGCTCTGGGCCTGGGACAGCGCCAGCAACGAGGTGTACCACCTGACGAGCCCGCAGCAGGCCGGCGGCAAGCACCCGGAGGCGGCGCTGCCGAAGGGCGTCCTGCCGAAGGGCGTGCCGACGACGCCGCAGGAGCTGGCCAAGCAGTTCCTGACGCAGAGCGCGGCCACCACCTCCGTCACGGTGGACGGCACCGCGACCGTCGCCGGACAGAAGGCCTACCAGCTGAGCGTGAAGCCCAAGCAGAGCGGCTCCACCATCGGCGACATCCGGATCTCGGTGGACGCGGACAACGGCGTGCCGCTCGCGGTGGTCGTGAAGTCCGAGAGCGGCAGCACGATCCTGGACACCCACTTCAGCTCGGTCTCGTTCGCCAAGCCCGACGCGAAGACCTTCCAGTTCACCGTGCCGAAGGGCGCCCGCGTCACCGAGCCGAAGGCCGACGCGAAGACCGACGCGAAGGCCGACCCGAAGGCCGACCCGAAGAGCGCCCCGAAGGCGGGCGCCGCCGGGGTCGCACCGGCCGTGAACGACAACGGCTGGCTCACCGTGGTCAGCGGCAAGCTGCCGGCCGGCAAGCCGGCCGACGCCCAGCAGAAGGGCATGCCGCGCGACGCCTCGGCGATGCTCAAGACGCTCGGCAAGCCGGTCAAGGGCGGCTCGCTGATCAGCACCAAGGCCCTCAACGTCCTGCTCACCGACGACGGCCGGTACTTCGCCGGCGCCGTGACCCTCCCGGTGCTGCAGAGCGCCGCCGGGGTGAAGTAGTGACGAGCGCTCCCACCCGAGGCGGCACGGCCTCGGACGACGTGATCCGCACCAGCGGGCTGACCAAGCGCTTCCGCGGCGGCCAGCTCGCCGTGGACGGGCTGGACCTGACGGTGCCCCGAGGCAGTGTCTTCGGCTTCCTCGGGCCGAACGGCTCCGGCAAGACCACCACCATCCGGATGCTGATGGGTCTCATCGCGCCCTCCTCCGGGACGGCGGCCGTGCTCGGTGTACCGATGCCGCAGTCGGCGGGCTCGGTGCTGCCCCGGGTGGGAGCGCTCATCGAGGGCCCGGCCCTGTACGGGCACCTCTCCGGGCGGGCCAACCTGGCCCGCTTCGACGCCGCCGACCCGACCTCCGACTCCCGCACCCGGGCCGCCCGGATCGACCACGCCTTGGAGCGGGTCGGCCTGACGGCGGCGGCGGGCAAGCGGGCCCGCGCCTACTCGCTGGGCATGAAGCAGCGGCTCGGGCTCGCCTCGGCCCTGCTCCAGCCGCGCGAGCTGCTGGTGCTGGACGAGCCGACCAACGGCCTCGACCCGCAGGGCATGCGCGAGATCCGCTCCCTCATCCGTGAGGTCGCGGCCGAGGGCACCACGGTCTTCCTCTCCTCGCACCTGCTGGACGAGATCGAGCAGGTCTGCACGCACGCCGCCGTGATGGCGAAGGGCCGCCTGCTGGTGCAGGGCACCGTCGCCGAGCTGGCGGCGCGGGCCCAGGGCCGCCTGGTAGTCCGGACGCCCGACACCGCGCTCGCCGCCGAGGTGCTGGGCGCCCGTCAGATCACCGACCTGCGGCAGGACGAGGGCCGGGTGGACGGCGTCGGCGGGCCGTCGGAGGGGCTGGACGGCGAAACGCTGGCCAAGCTCTGCGCGGCGCTGGTGGAGGCCGGGGTGCGGGTGCACGGCTTCGGCGTCGAGCGGGGCACGTTGGAGGACGCCTTCGTGGCGCTGACCGGGGAGGGTTTCGATGTCGCTGGCTGAACCGGCCGCGCCGCAGGCCGCAGACGAGAACACGCAGGCACGGACACAGGCACCGGCGCAGGCACACGCGCCGGTCGTACGGAGTGTCACGGCGGGCGGCTTCCTGGCGCTCTTCCGCAGCGAGATCTCGCTGACCTTCCGCCGGACGCGGACGATCGCGATGCTCGGCATCCTGGCTTCGCTGCCGGTGCTGATCGGCATCATCGTGCGCATGCACACCGACGGCTCGGGGCGGGGCGGCGGCCCGGCGTTCGTCGCCCAGGTCACCCAGAACGGGCTCTTCCTGGTCTTCACCGCCCTGGCCCTCGCGCTGCCGATCTTCCTCCCGATGACGGTCGGCGTGGTCGCCGGGGACTCGATCGCCGGCGAGGCCAGCACCGGCACCCTGCGGTACCTGCTGGTCGCCCCCGCCGGGCGGACCAGGCTGCTCGCGGCGAAGTTCGCGGCCGCCCTCGTCTTCAGCCTGGCCGCGACGCTCACCGTGGCGCTGGCCGCACTCGCCACGGGCGCGGCGCTCTTCCCGCTCGGCGAGGCGACGCTGCTCTCCGGCGACACCATCAGCTTCACCGACGCACTGCTCCGGGCCGTGCTGATCGCGGGTGTGGTGGCGGCCTCGCTGGCCGGCCTGGCGGCGATCGGGATCTTCATCTCGACCCTGACGGGCAGTGGGATCGCCGCGATGGCCAGCACCGTCGGGCTGGTGATCGCGGTGCAGATCCTGGACGGCTTCCCCCAGCTGTCGGCGATCCAGCCGTACCTCTTCACCCACCAGTGGCTGAGCTTCTCCGACCTGCTGCGACAGCCCATGCACTGGGACAACGTGCTGCAGAACCTGGGCCTCCAGGCGGTCTACGTCGCCGTCTTCGGCTCGGCGGCCTGGGCCCGCTTCAGCAGCCGGGACGTGGCTTCCTGAGCCCGCCGGGCCTGGTCTAGGTGAGGGCGCCCGTACGGGAGGTCGCCGCCGCGCAGGCCAGGACGGGGAGTTGGGCGGGGGCGATCAGGAACAGCGGTGACCAGTCGGGGCAGACCAGCCGGACCCCGGCGGTCAGGCCGTGCAGGCGAGCCCGGTGGGAGCCCTTGAGTTCGACCCGGTCCAACCGGTACGGGCGGCTCAGGGTGATCGCCGGGCGCCCGTGCCGCTGCCACTGGATCAGGGCCGGGTGGGCGCTGTCCCGCCCCGGGGTGATCAGGAGCTCGCCGGTCTCGGCCGCGTCCATCTCCCGCCGCACGGCGAGCACCCGCAGGGCCTCGCCCGCAGACGCCGGGCCGGGCACACCCCGGCGGAACTGCCGGGCGAAATGCCCCGTGAGCTGGACCATCGCAACCCCATCCTGTGGCGCGTCGGCAGGGCTGCCGAGCGGGGTAGGTACGGCACCCCGGACGTTAGCAGGAGAGGGGGGTTGTTGAGGAGATCCGGCAACGAGTTCTTCACACGAGCACCTGTCTCAGCCCGCGAGGGCGAGGGCCTCCTCCCGGCTCTGCCGGAGCTGGCGGAGGGCATCCGCGCTGAGCACCACCAGGGCGGCCCAGACCAGACCGAAGCCGGCCCAGCGGACGGGCGGCATCGACTCGTGGAAGACCACGATGCCGAGCAGGAACTGGAACACCGGCGTCAGGTACTGGAGCAGCCCGAGCGTGGTCAGCGGCACCCGTACGGCGGCCGCGCCGAAGCAGAGCAGCGGTATCGCGGTGATCACCCCGCTGAGCATCAGCAGCCCGGAGTGGCCCCAGCCGTGCACGCCGAAGCTGCCCCGGCCGGTGGCACCGAGGTACACCAGGTACCCGACCGCGAAGGGGAAGAGCACGGTGCTCTCCACCGCGAAGCTCTCCGCCCCGCCGAGGCCGACCTTCTTCTTGAGCAGCCCGTAGGTGGCGAAGGAGAGGGCGAGCGTGAGCGCGATCCACGGCGGCCGCCCGTAGCCGACGGTGAGCACCGCGACGGCGGCGGCACCGATGCCGACGGCCGTCCACTGCGCGGTACGCAGCCGCTCCCGCAGGACGACGACACCGAAGCCGATGGTCACCAGCGGGTTGATGAAGTACCCCAGGCTGGCGTCGACCACGTGCCCGGAGTTCACCGCCCAGATGTACACGCCCCAGTTGACGGAGATGAGTGCGGCCGCCGCGGCGCAGAGCGCGATCCGCCTCGGCTCGGCGAGCAGCGGCCTGACCCACTGCCACTTCCGCTGGACGGCGAGCATCAGGGCGACGGCGACCAGCGACCAGGCCATCCGGTTGGCCAGGATGTCGGTGGCACCGCTGGGCGCGAGCAGCGGCCAGAACAGCGGGAAGAGCCCCCATATGCCGTACGCCGTGGCGCCGTACCAGGCGCCCTTGGCGGCCTCCCGCCGTGCGTCGTCCACCATCGATGGGCCTGCCCTTCGCGCGCGCCGCTGTCGTGCCGACGGTAGCGGGCGAGGGGCAGGCTGTCATCTGCGTATCCACGTTTTGGTCATGACGCCTGCGTCATGACCGTGGTGGGGGTCAGGCGGCCAGGGCCGCCTTCACCGTGTCGGCGAGCGGGGTGGTCGGGCGGCCGATCAGCCGGGCCAGGTCACCCGTCGTGCGGGCCAGCTCGCCGCGCTCGATCCCGGCCTCCACGTCCACGAAGACGTCCGCGAAGCCCGCCGGCATCCCGGTGGAGACCAGCACCGCGTGGTACTCCGCCGCCGTGAGCTCGCGGTGCACCACCGGGCGGCCGGACTGCGCCGACAGCTCGGCGGCGTACTCGCCCAGGCTCCACGCGACGTCGCCGCTCAGCTCGTACGCCCGGTTCTCGTGCCCCGCACCCGTGAGCACCGCGACGGCGGCGTCCGCGTAGTCCCGGCGGGCGGCGGTGGCGACCCGGCCGCCGCGGTTGCTGCCGACGACCTCGCCGTGCTCGACGGCGCCGGCCGCGTGGGCGGTGTAGTTCTCGGTGTACCAGCCGTTGCGGAGGAAGACGTACGGCAGGCCGGAGGCGAGGATCAGGGCCTCCGTCTCCTTGTGCTCGTCGGCGAGCCCGAACTCGGTGCCGCCCAGGATGCCCGTGTACGCCAGCAGCGCGACCCCGGCGGCCTTGGCGGCGTCGACGACCGCGCGGTGCTGCGGCGTCCGGCTGCCGATCACGTTGCTGGAGATCAGCAGCACCTTGTCGCCCGCGCCGAAGGCGGCGGCCAGCGTCTCGGGCCGGTCGTAGTCGACCACCCGGACACTCACCCCGAGCCCGGCCCAGTCGGCGGCCTTCTCGGCATCGCGGACGGCGACGGCGATCTCGCCGGCGGGGGTCCGGGCCAACAGGCCCTCGACGACGTGGCGGCCGAGCTGTCCGGTGGCACCGGTGACGACGATCATTGCTGCTCCCTGGGGTCTTGTGTTCCTGCCTTCGCTCACTCACCCTAGGAGAGGTACTAACCTTTCGTAAGTACACACTTCAAAGTAGGGTACTAACATGAAGGTAATGACCCAGCCCGACATCGCGCTGCTGGACAAGCTGCCGGACGTCTACGACAAGATGTGCCCCTCGCGCGGCGTCCTGGAGCACGTGACCAGCCGCTGGGGCGTGCTGGTGCTGATCGCGCTGAACGAGCGCGGCTACCGCTTCAGCGAGCTGCGCCGCCGGGTCTCCGGCGTCAGCGAGAAGATGCTCGCGCAGACGCTCCAGACCCTGGAGCGCGACGGCTTCGTGCTGCGCGTCGTGCACCCCGTCATCCCGCCCCGGGTGGACTACAGCCTCACCCCGCTCGGCACCGAGGCCGCCACCATGGTCGCCGCCCTGGCCCACTGGATCGAGGGCAGCATGTGCGCCGTCTCCGAGGCCCGCGAGGGCTACGACTCCCGGGATGCGTAACACCCCCGGGGCGAGCTGCCCCGGGGGTGTCGTGGTGACTCCCGGCTAGTTGACGGTCCAGGTGTCGTTGCCGGTGAGCAGGGTGGTGAGGTCGCCGGGGCCCTGTTGCTGGACGGCGGTGGCGAGTTGGTCGGTCATGAGGGTGTCGTAGACCGGGCGCCGGATGTCGCGCAGGACGCCGATGGGGGTGTGGTGGAGTGTGTCGGCGTCGGCGATGCGGGTGAGGGCGAAGGCGCGGGCGGGGCTGGCGGCGTGGGCGTCGTGGATCAGGACGTCGGCGCGGTTGGTGTCGGTGAGGGCGGCGGTGTGGAGTTCGCCGTCGTTGTCGCGGAAGACGCCTTGGCCGGCGAAGGTGATGGGTTGGCCGTGTTCGAGGCGGATGAGGGCTTCGTCGCGGGTGGCGGGTTCTTTGAGGATTTCGAAGGCGCCGTCGTTGAAGATGTTGCAGTTCTGGTAGATCTCGACGAGGGCGGTGCCTTCGTGTTCGGCTGCGGCGCGGAGCACGGAGGTGAGGTGCTGGCGGTCGGAGTCGATGGTGCGGGCGACGAAGGTGGCTTCGGCGCCGATGGCCAGGGAGAGGGGGTTGAAGGGGTGGTCGAGGGAGCCCATGGGGGTGGACTTGGTGATCTTCCCGATCTCGCTGGTGGGTGAGTACTGGCCTTTGGTGAGGCCGTAGATGCGGTTGTTGAAGAGCAGGATCTTGAGGTTGACGTTGCGGCGCAGGGCGTGGATGAGGTGGTTGCCGCCGATGGAGAGGGCGTCGCCGTCGCCGGTGACGACCCAGACGGAGAGGTCTGAGCGGGAGGCGGCGAGGCCGGTGGCGATGGCCGGGGCGCGGCCGTGGATGGAGTGCATGCCGAAGGTGTTCATGTAGTACGGGAAGCGGGAGGAGCAGCCGATGCCGGAGACGAAGACGGTGTTCTCGCGCTTGATGCCGAGTTCGGGCATGAACGACTGGACGGCGGCGAGGATCGCGTAGTCACCGCAGCCGGGGCACCAGCGGACCTCCTGGTCCGTCTTGAAGTCCCGGGCCGCGAGCGGCGTCTCGGACTTCGGCACCAGACTCAGCGACCGGAAGCTGTCAGACATCGTTCTCCCCATCCTCTTCGAGCGCACCTTCGAGCGCCCCGATCGCCGCCCACAGCACATCCGCCAACTGGGCCGCCTTGAAGGGCAGTCCGCGCACCTGGTTGTAGGACTGCGCGTCCACCAGGTACTTGGCGCGGAGCAGCAGGGCGAGTTGGCCGAGGTTCATCTCGGGCACGATGACCCGGTCGTACGCCTTCAGCACCGCACCGAGGTTGGCGGGGAAGGGGTTGAGGCTGCGCAGGTGCGCCTGGGCGACGACTCCGCCGTCGGCCCGCACCCGCCGGACGGCGGCGGTGATCGGCCCGTAGGTCGAGCCCCAGCCGAGCACCAGCACCCGCGCCGTACCCGACGGGTCGTCAACCACCAGCGGGGCGACGTCGATTCCGTCGATCTTCGCCTGGCGGGTGCGGACCATGAAGTCGTGGTTGGCGGGGTCGTAGGAGATGTTGCCGGTGCCGTCCTGCTTCTCGATGCCGCCGATCCGGTGCTCCAACCCGGCCGTGCCCGGCACCGCCCACGGGCGCGCCAGCGTCTGCGGGTCACGCTTGTACGGCCAGAACACCTCCGCGCCGTCCTCCAGCACGTGGTTCGGGCCCTGCGCGAAGTCCGGCGCGATCACCGGCAGTTCCTCGACATCCGGGATGCGCCACGGCTCCGAACCGTTCGCCAGGTACCCGTCCGAGAGCAGCAGCACCGGAGTCCGGTAGATCACCGCGATCCGCGCCGCCTCCAACGCCGCGTCGAAGCACTCCGCCGCCGTCGCCGGCGCCACGATCGGCACCGGCGCCTCACCGTTGCGCCCGAACATCGCCTGCAACAGATCCGCCTGCTCGGTCTTGGTCGGCAACCCCGTCGACGGCCCGCCCCGCTGGATGTCCACCACCAGCAACGGCAACTCCAACGACACCGCCAACCCGATCGTCTCCGACTTCAACGCCACACCCGGCCCCGACGTCGTCGTCACACCCAACGCCCCACCGAACGCCGCACCCAGCGCCGCACCCACCCCGGCGATCTCGTCCTCCGCCTGGAAGGTCCGCACCCCGAAGTTCTTGTGCCGGCTCAACTCGTGCAGGATGTCCGACGCCGGAGTGATCGGATACGACCCCAGGAACAACGGCAACCCACTGCGCCGCGCCGCCGCGATCAACCCGTACGACAAAGCCAGATTCCCCGAGATGTTCCGGTACGTCCCCGCGGGCAGCGGGGCCGGGTGGATCTCGTACGAGACGGCGAAGTCCTCCGTGGTCTCGCCGAAGTTCCAACCGGCCCTGAAGGCCGTGATGTTGGCCTCGGCGATGGCGGGCTTCTTGGCGAACTTCTGCCGCAGGAACTTCTCCGTGCCCTTGGTCGGCCGGTGGTACATCCACGACAGCAGGCCGAGCGCGAACATGTTCTTCGCCCGTTCGGCGTCCTTGCGGGCCAGGCCGCTGTCCTTCAGCGCCTCCACCGTCAGCGAGGTGAGCGGCACCGGGTGCAGCCGGTACGCCTCCAGCGAGCCGTCCCCGAGCGGGTCGGCCGCGTAGCCGACCTTCGCCAGCGCCCGCTTGGTGAACTCGTCGGTGTTGACGATGATCTCCGCGCCGCGCGGGAGGTCCGCGAGATTGGCCTTGAGGGCGGCCGGGTTCATCGCGACCAGCACGTTCGGCGCGTCGCCCGGAGTGAGGATGTCGTGGTCCGCGAAGTGCAGCTGGAAGCTGGAGACACCCGGCAGCGTCCCGGCAGGGGCCCGGATCTCGGCGGGGAAGTTCGGCAGGGTGGAGAGGTCGTTTCCGAACGACGCCGTCTCCGAGGTGAAACGGTCACCGGTGAGCTGCATACCGTCACCCGAGTCCCCCGCGAACCGGATGATCACCCGGTCCAGCCGGTGTACGGGCTTCGCGGGGCGTAGCGGTGCACCGTTCGGGACGGCGGGGCCGCTGTGCCCCTCGTCTCCGTCCGAGCCGTCCACTGTCTCAGACTGATCGACCTGACTGGTCACTGCCGCGGACCTCCTCGTGGGGCGACCAGCCGCGGGCGTGAGCCGTGTGCCCCGTCCGCCTGGTGCACCAGTCGCATCCTAAGGCGGTGATGCGTCGCTGAGCCGGAACCCAGGACAAACGACGTAGGTGTGTGAATCTCCTCGTCAGGTCAAACAACCAACCGCCCCCGGGCCTTACCCGATCGGCCCAACTGAGACGGCCGGGCTCAGGAGTTGAGATACGTGAGCACGGCGAGCACCCGCCGGTGGTCCTCCGAGGACTGGGTCAGCCCGAGCTTGAGGAAGATGTTGCTGACGTGCTTCTCGACGGCGCCGTCGGAGACCACCAGCTGCTTGGCGACGGCCGCGTTCGTCCGGCCCTCGGCCATCAGCCCGAGCACCTCGCGCTCGCGGGGCGTGAGCCCGGCCAGCACGTCGCCCTTGCGGCTGCGGCTGAGCAGCTGCTGCACGACCTCCGGGTCGAGCGCCGTGCCACCGCCTGCGACCCGCACCACGGCGTCGACGAACTCGCGGACCTCGGCGACGCGGTCCTTGAGCAGGTACCCCACGCCCTGGGTGGACCCGGCGAGCAGCTCGGAGGCGTACCGCTCCTCGACGTACTGCGACAGCACCAGCACCCCGACCCTCGGGTACAGCCCGCGCAGCGTCACGCAGGCCCGGACGCCCTCGTCGGTGTGCGTGGGAGGCATCCGCACGTCGGCCACCACCACGTCGGGCAGCGCACCGGCGGCGTTCAGCTCGTGCACGGTCTTCAGCAGCGCCTCGCCGTCCCCCACCCCGGCGACGACCTCCAGCCCCCGGTCGGTGAGCAGCCGGGTGAGCCCCTCCCGCAGCAGCACGGAGTCCTCGGCGATGACGACACGCAGCATGAAGCAACCTTCCTGGACGCACTTGTCGAGCCCCCCACGGGCGCACGGTGAACTCTACGCAACCGGTCGGCCCTGGGGTGCTGCCAAGTGCGCAGGTCCTACATGGTGCGGATGGCGACCGCGTCGCAGAGACCCTGGAGGGCGGCCTTGGCCGGGCACTCCGGGAGGGGGGCGAGCAGGGCGCGGGCCTCCTCGGCGTAGCGCAGCGTCTCGCGGCGGGCCCGCTCCAGCGCCGGGTGGCGGCGGAGCAGCCGGAGGGCCTCGGCGTGCAGCTCGTCGTCCTCGGCGAGGTCGAGCTGGAGCAGCTCGCGCAGGCGGAGGTCGCCGGGGTCGTTCTCGTCGGCGGGGGTCTGCTGGAGCAGCAGGACGGGCAGCGTCGGGACGCCCTCGCGCAGGTCGGTGCCGGGGGTCTTGCCGGACTCGTGGCCGTCGCTGGCGATGTCGAGCACGTCGTCGGCGAGCTGGAAGGCGGTGCCCATCCGCTCGCCGTACTGGGTGAGGATGTCGACCATCCACGGCTCGGCGCCGGCCATCAGGGCGCCGAAGCGGCAGGAGACGGCGACCAGCGAGCCGGTCTTGCCGGAGATGACGTCCAGGTAGTGCTGGAGCGGGTCGTCCTCGGGGGTCGGCCCGGCGGTCTCCAGGATCTGGCCGGTGACGAGCCGCTCGAAGGCGTCGGCCTGGATCCGGACGGCGTCGGGGCCGAGCTCGGCGAGCACCTGGGAGGCGCGGGAGAAGAGGAAGTCGCCGGTGAGGATGGCGACGGAGTTGTCCCAGCGGGAGTTGGCGCTGGGGGCGCCGCGCCGGACGGGCGCCTCGTCCATCACGTCGTCGTGGTAGAGCGTCGCGAGGTGGGTGAGCTCGACGACCGCGGCGGAGGGCACCACGCCGGGGGCGTACGGGTCACCGAACTGGGCGGCCAGCATGACCAGCAGGGGGCGGAAGCGCTTGCCGCCCGCCTCGATCAGGTGGCTGGCGGTGATCGTGATGAACGGGACGTCGCTCTTGACGGCCTCGACGAGCGCGGCCTCCACGGCGTCCATGCCGGTCTGGACGTCCCGGGTCAGATCGCGGTCCTGCACGCTCAGCCCGAAGGGCCCCACGACGGTCACGAAGACCACTCCTGTCCCTGGTCGATTCTGCGGCCTGGTCCCTGAGTGCCGCCGCTGGCCTACAAGGAGGGTATCCGGTCGCGAGTGGATCACTGCACGGGCGTGCGGGTAGCACATGCGAAGGGGCCCGTGGCTGTGCAACCACGGGCCCCTTCGGGGTGGATCAGCGGACGAAGACGGCTGCCTTCGAGGCCAGGTCCAGGAAGTACTGCGGGAGCAGACCCAGGCCCAGCGTGACGAGCACGCCGACGCCGATGGCGGTCGCCGTCATCGGGCTGGGCACCGCGACGGCCGGGCCGCCGGGCTGCGGGTCGGAGAAGAACATCAGCACGATCACCCGGATGTAGAAGAACGCGGCGATCGCCGAGCTCAGCACACCGACGATCACCAGCGGGGTGGCCCCGCCCGCCGCCGCGGCCTGGAAGACCGCGAACTTGCCCGTGAACCCACTGGTCAGCGGGATGCCGGCGAAGGACAGCAGGAAGAGCGCGAAGACCGCCGCGAGCAGCGGCGAGCGCCGCCCGAGACCGGCCCAGCTGGAGAGGTGGGTGGCCTCGCCCTTCGAGTCGCGCACCAGCGTCACCACGGCGAAGGCGCCGAGGGTGACGAAGGAGTACGCGAGCAGGTAGAAGAGGACGGCGCCGAGCCCCTGCTTGTTGGTGGCGATCACGCCGGTGAGGATGAACCCGGCGTGCGCGATCGAGGAGTAGGCGAGCAGCCGCTTGACGTCCTGCTGGGTGACGGCCAGCACCGCGCCGACGACCATGGTGAGGATCGCCACACCCCACATCACCGGCCGCCAGTCCCAGCGCAGACCGGGGAAGGCGACGTAGAAGAGGCGGAGGAAGGCCCCGAAGGCCGCCGTCTTGGTCGCCGCCGCCATGAAGCCGGTGACGGCGGTGGGCGCACCCTGGTAGACGTCCGGCGTCCAGGAGTGGAAGGGCACCGCGCCGACCTTGAAGAGCAGGCCGACGGCGAGCATCGCGAGGCCGATCAGCAGCAGCGCGTCGTTCTGGGTGGTGACGGCCAGCGCCGGGGTGGTCGGGGCGACGCCCGCGACGACGTCGGCGATCTCCGGGAGCCGGACGGTGCCGGCGTAGCCGTAGAGCAGCGCGATGCCGAAGAGGAAGATCGCCGAGGAGAAGGCGCCGAGCAGGAAGTACTTGACCGCCGACTCCTGGGAGAGCAGCCGCCGCCTGCGGGCCAGCGCGCAGAGCAGGTAGAGCGGGAGGGAGAAGACCTCCAGCGCCACGAACATCGTCAGCAGGTCGTTGGCGGCGGGGAAGAGCAGCATGCCGCCGACGGCGAAGAGGGTGAGCGGGTAGATCTCGGTGGTGGTGAACCCGGCCATCGTCGCCTGGCGTTCCTGCTCGCTGCCGGGCACGGAGGCGCCCTGGGCGGCGAAGGCGTCCACGGCGGAGCCGTTGAGCTTCGGCTCCAGCCGCCGCTCGGCGTACATCAGCACCGTGACGACGGCGGAGAGCAGGATGACGCCCTGGATGAAGAGCGCCGGGCCGTCGAGGGCGACGGCGCCCATCGCCAGCAGCCCGGCCTTGGTGGTGCCGTAGCCCTGGGCGGCCAGCACGATGACGGCGGTGAAGGCGCCGACCAGGCCGAGCAGGGTGATGCCGAGCTGGGCGCCGTACCGTGCCCGGCGCGGCAGGAAGGCCTCGGCGAGGATGCCGACCACGGCCGCGCCGAAGACCACCAGCATCGGGGAGAGCTGGCCGTACTCGACGTGCGGGGCCGGGATGCTGGGGCTGTTGCCGCCCGCAGCGGCGAGCCATCCGGTCACTTCTGCTCACCTCCGGTGGTGGCGGCGACGGGGTGGGCCGGCGCCTTGTCGGTCTGGTGGACCTGGGAGAGCGTGGCGTCCACCGCCGGGTTGACGAGGTCGGTGAGCGGCTTGGGGTAGACGCCGAGGAACAGCGTCAGCGCCACCAGCGGTGCAACGACCAGGAGTTCGCGCACCTTGAGGTCGGGCATGCCCTCCACCCCGGCCTTGACCGGGCCGGTCATGGTGCGCTGGTAGAGCAGCAGCGCGTAGAGCGCGGCGAGCACGATGCCGAAGGTGGCGATCACGCCGATCACCGGGTACTTGCTGAACGTGCCGACCAGTACCAGGAATTCGCTGACGAAGGGCGCCATGCCCGGCAGCGAGAGGGTGGCCAGGCCGCCGATCAGGAACGTCCCGGCGAGCACCGGGGCGACCTTCTGGACGCCGCCGAAGTCGGCGATCAGGCGCGAGCCCCGGCGGGAGATCAGGAAGCCCGCGACGAGCATCCAGGCGGCGGTGGAGATGCCGTGGTTGACCATGTAGAGCGTGGCGCCGCTCTGCCCCTGGCTGGTGAAGGCGAAGATGCCCATGATGATGAAGCCGAAGTGCGAGATCGAGGCATACGCGACCAGCCGCTTGATGTCCTTCTGCCCGACGGCCAGCAGCGCGCCGTAGACGATGCCGATCAGCGCCAGCACCAGGATCACCGGGCCGAAGGTCTTCGAGGCGTGCGGGAAGAGCCCGAGGCAGAACCGCAGCATCGCGAAGGTGCCGACCTTGTCGACGACGGCCGTGATGAGTACGGCCGTCCCGGCGGTCGCCTCGCCCATCGCGTTCGGCAGCCAGGTGTGCAGCGGCCAGAGCGGGGCCTTGACGGCGAAGGCGAAGAAGAAGCCCAGGAAGAGCGCCTTCTCGGCCGTCGGGTCGATGACGAGCTTGCCGTCGGCGATCGCGTTCGTCAGCGTCGGCAGGTCGAAGGTGGCGAAGCCCTGGCCCTGCGCGATCACGTACAGGCCGATCACGGCGGCCAGCATGACGAGCCCGCCGAGCAGGTTGTAGAGCAGGAACTTGACTGCGGCGTAACTGCGTTGGGCGCCCGAGTCCGGGCCGCCCGCGCGGTCGCCGAAGCCGCCGATCAGGAAGTACATCGGGATCAGCATGGCTTCGAAGAACACGTAGAACACGAAGACGTCGGTGGCCAGGAAGGAGACGATCACCATCGCCTCGACCGCGAGCACCAGGGCGAAGAACGCCTGCGTGCGGCGGAGGTTCTCGAAGGTGCCGTCCGGGTTCTGCGCCGGGTCGGCGTCGTGCCAGGAGGCGAGCAGCACGACCGGCACCAGCACGGCGGTGAGCAGTGCCAGCACCGCGCCGATGCCGTCGACGCCGAGCGAGAAGCTGATGCCGAAGGAGCGGATCCAGCTGTAGGACTCGGTGAGCTGGTACCGGTCGCCGCCGGGCTCGAAGCGGGCGGCGACCACGACGGCCAGCACCAGGGTGGCGAGCGAGACCGTCAGGGCGACGGCCTTGGTGGTGCGGCGGCGGGCCTCGTCGGAGCCCGCCGGGAGGGCGGCGGTGAGCACGGCACCCGCTGCCGGGACGGCGCAGGTGGCGGTCAGCAGGTAGCTCATGGCGTGACCTCCCGCCTCTTCGGGTGACGTGTCATCAGACCGACCTCATCAGGAGAGTGGTGGCGACCAGCAGGACGGTGCCGCCGAGCATGGAGAGCGCGTAGGTGCGGACGTAGCCGGTCTGGATGCGCCGCAGGCGGCCGGAGATGCCGCCGACGGCGGCGGCCAGGCCGTTGACGAAGCCGTCCAGGGCGCGGCTGTCCAGGTAGACCAGCGAGGCCGTGAGGGCCGAGCCGGGCCGGACGAGGACGGCGTGGTTGATGTCGTCCTGGAGCAGGTCGCGGCGGGCGGCCCGGGTGAGCAGCGAGCCGACCGGCGCCGTGACGGGGACGGGCGAGCGGCCGTACATCAGGTACGAGACCAGCACGCCGGCCGCGACGACCACCGAGGTGAGCAGGGTGACGACGATCGGCGCGAGCGGGGAGTCGCCCTCGGCGTGGCCGGTGACGGGCTCCAGCCAGTTCAGGAAGGAGCTGTTGAAGGCGAAGATCCCACCGGCGAAGACCGAGCCGAAGGCCAGCACGATCATCGGCAGCGTCATGGTGGACGGCGACTCGTGCGGGTGCGGCTCGTGGCCGTCGCCCGCGGCGGAGCCGCTGATGTCTGCTGTGGGCTGCCAGCGCTTCTCGCCGAAGAAGGTCATGATCATCACGCGGGTCATGTAGAACGCGGTGACGGCCGCGCCGATCAGCGCGCAGAGGCCGAGGATCCAGCCCTCCGCGCCGCCCTTGGCGAACGCCGCCTCGATGATCTTGTCCTTGGAGAAGAAGCCGGACAGGCCGGGGAAGCCGATGATGGCCAGGTAGCCGAGCCCGAAGGTGACGAAGGTGACGGGCATGAACTTGCGCAGGCCGCCGTAACGGCGCATGTCCACCTCGTCGTTCATGCCGTGCATGACCGAACCGGCACCGAGGAAGAGCCCGGCCTTGAAGAAGCCGTGGGTCACCAGGTGCATGATCGCGAAGGCGTACCCGATCGGGCCGAGCCCGGCCGCCAGGATCATGTAGCCGATCTGCGACATGGTCGAGCCGGCCAGCGCCTTCTTGATGTCGTCCTTGGCACACCCGACGATCGCACCGTAGAGCAGCGTGACCGCACCGACCACGACCACGACGGTCTGGGCGTCCGGGGCGAGGTTGAAGATCGCACCCGAGCGGGTGATCAGGTACACCCCGGCGGTGACCATCGTCGCCGCGTGGATCAGGGCCGAGACCGGGGTCGGGCCCTCCATCGCGTCGCCGAGCCAGGACTGCAGCGGCACCTGGGCCGACTTGCCGCAGGCGGCCAGCAGCAGCATCAGCGCGATCGCCGTCAGCTTGCCCTCGCTCGCCTGGTGCGCCGTGGGGAAGACCCCCGCGAAGCTGAAGTCGCCGAACTCGGTGAACATCAGCATGATCGCGATCGACAGGCCCATGTCGCCGACCCGGTTGACCAGGAAGGCCTTCTTCGCGGCCGTCGCGGCGCTCGGCTTGTGCTGCCAGAAGCCGATCAGCAGGTACGAGGCGAGCCCGACACCCTCCCAACCGACGTACAGCAGCAAATAGTTGTCGGCCAGGACGAGCAGCAGCATCGAGGCCAGGAAGAGGTTCAGGTACCCGAAGAAGCGGCGACGCCGCTCGTCGTGCGCCATGTAACCCACCGAGTAGAGGTGGATCAGCGAACCGACACCGGAGATCAACAGGACGAAGGTGACCGAGAGTTGGTCGAGCTGGAAAGAGACGTCGGCCTG
Source organism: Kitasatospora sp. McL0602 (assembly GCF_052076145.1). Classification (NCBI taxonomy): domain Bacteria; kingdom Bacillati; phylum Actinomycetota; class Actinomycetes; order Kitasatosporales; family Streptomycetaceae; genus Kitasatospora; species Kitasatospora sp. McL0602. The sequence continues at coordinate 2,954,509 of NZ_CP197246.1, forward strand.
GAAGCCGTTCACCGGGATCCAGCTGAACAGGTGCTGGTGCACCGTGCGGGCCTCGCCGTCGCGTCCGAGCATCTGGGCGAAGAGCACCAGTCCGAAGACGAAGGAGAGTGCGGCGGCGAAGGTGCCGAGCCAGTGACCGTAGCGGTCCAGCCGGCGGCCGCCGAGCAGCAGCAGGGCGGCACCGGCCAACGGCGCTGCCACGAGCAGCGGAATGAGAGAGTTCACCGTGGGCCCTCCGCCTACAGCTTCATCAGGTTGCTGTCGTCGACCGAGGCCGAATGCCTCGCCCGGAAGATGCTCACGATGATGGCGAGGCCGACGACGACCTCGGCCGCCGCGACCACCATGGTGAAGAAGGCGATGATCTGGCCGTCCAGGTTGCCGTGCAGCCGGGAGAAGGTCACCAGGGCCAGGTTCGAGGCGTTGAGCATCAGCTCGACGCACATGAACAGCACCACGGCGTTGCGCCGGATCAGCACACCGGAGGCCCCGATGGTGAACAACAGGGCTGCCAGATAGAGGTAGTTGACCGGGTTCACTCCCCACCCTCCTCGGTGCTGTCACGCTCGGTGCCGACACGCTGCGGCACGGTCTCCAGCGCCTGGCGCGGGCCCGTCACCGGCGGCCGGGCGGACGGCGCCCGCCCGAGCCACTCGGCGGTGTTGCCCTCCAGCTCGGCCATCTTCGCCAGCATGGCCTGGCTGACGTCGCGGATCTGGCCGCGCTCGCGCAGGGTGCCCATCACCGAGTCCTCGGAGATGGTGCCGTCCGGCAGCAGCGCCGGGATGTCCACCGCGTTGTGCCGCGCGTACACGCCCGGGGCGGGCATCGGCGGCACCTGGATGTTGTCCTTCACCCGCTGGGCGGCCAGCTCGCGCTGCGTCGCCGGGGCCTTCACGTGCTCGCGGTGCGTCAGCACCATCGCGCCGATCGCGGCCGTGATCAGCAGTGCGCCGGTGACCTCGAAGGCCCAGACGTACTTGGTGAAGATCAGCCTGGCCAGGCCCTGCACGTTGCCCTCGGCGTTCGCCTCGGACAGGCCGGTGAAGTGGCCGAGCTTGGCGTTGGCGATGCCCGCGATCAGCAGCACCCCGAAGCCGAGGCCGCAGAGCACGGCGGCCACCCGCTGGCCCTTCAGCTGCTCCTTCAGCGAATCCGCCGAGGTGACACCGACCAGCATCACGACGAACAGGAAGAGCATCATGATCGCGCCGGTGTAGACGACGATCTGCACGACGCCCAGGAAGACCGCACCCTGCGCCAGGTAACAGACCGCCAGCGCCAGCATGGTGGCGGCCAGGCATAGCGCGCTGTGCACCGCCTTCTTCATCAGCACCGTGCCGAGCGCGCCGCCGACGGCGATCACCGCGAGGATCCAGAACTGGAAGGCCTCACCCGTGGAGGTCATGCCGGTCGGGTTCATGACTGCACCTCCCGCTCCCGGTCGGTCTGCGGCTGCTGCACCGTGCCGGGCGCCGCCTCGGTGATCTCGCCCCGGTAGTAGGCGCCCTCGTCGGCGCCGGGGAAGATCGAGTGCGGGGAGTCGACCATGCCCTCGGTCAGCCCGACGAGCAGCTGCTCCTTGGTGAAGATCAGCGACTCCCTGGAGGAGTCGGCGAGTTCGTACTCGTTGGTCATGGTGAGCGCCCGGGTCGGGCAGGCCTCGATGCAGAGCCCGCAGAGGATGCAGCGGGCGTAGTTGATCTGGTAGACCGCGCCGTAGCGCTCACCGGGCGAGTAACGCTCCTCGTCGGTGTTGTCCGCGCCCTCGACGTAGATCGCGTCGGCCGGGCAGGCCCAGGCGCAGAGCTCGCAGCCGATGCACTTCTCCAGGCCGTCCGGGTGCCGGTTCAGCTGGTGGCGGCCGTGGAAGCGTGGAGCGGTGGGCTTCTTCTGCTCCGGGTACTGCTCGGTCAGCCGCTTCTTGAACATGGCCTTGAAGGTCACGCCGAAGCCTGCGGCCGGGCCCAGGATCGACGACTTGTCGTCGGAGTCTGGCATCGGTTTCAGCTCCCTTCGGAATGGTCGGCCCCGTTGAGGGCTTCCTGGAGTTGCGGGGCGCGGCTGGGCCGGCGCGGCACCGGCGGCAGCTCCTGCCCCGGCAGCGGCGGCACCGGGTACCCGCCCGCCATCGGGTCGAACTCGTCCTCCGCAGCGGCCACTTCGGGCTCGGCCTGCTTGTGCCGCAGGAAGTCCCGGAGCAGCGCGAGCAGCAGGATCACCCCGATCGGCGCCCCGACGTAGAGCACCACCTGGCTGAAGTCGTAGCCCTCGTTGCGCAGCGCCCGGACACTGGCGACCATCACCAGCCAGACCAGCGAGACCGGGATGAGCACCTTCCAGCCCAGCTTCATGAACTGGTCGTAGCGCAGCCGGGGCAGCGTGCCGCGCAGCCAGATGAAGAAGAACAGCAGCAGCTGGATCTTCAGCGTGATCCAGAGCATCGGCCACCAGCCGTGGTTGGCCCCGGCCCAGAAGGTCGAGATCGGCCAGGGCGCGCGCCAGCCGCCGAGGAAGAGCGTGCTGGCGACGGCCGAGACGGTCACCATGTTCACGTACTCGGCGAGCATGAACATCGCGAACTTCAGCGAGCTGTACTCGGTGTTGAAGCCGCCGACCAGCTCACCCTCGGCCTCGGGGAGGTCGAAGGGCGCGCGGTTGGTCTCGCCGACCATCGCGATGATGTAGACGATGAACGAGACCGGCAGCAGCACCGCGAACCAGGTCGGCTGCTGCGAGGCGACGATCTCCGAGGTCGACATCGAGCCGGAGTAGATGAACACCGCCGCGAACGACAGGCCCATCGCGATCTCGTAGCTGACCATCTGGGCGGCCGAGCGCAGGCCGCCGAGCAGCGGGTACGTCGAGCCGGAGGACCAGCCCGCCAGCACGATGCCGTAGATGCCGATCGAGGCGGTCGCCAGGATGTAGAGCAGGGCGATCGGCAGGTCGGTGAGCTGCATCGGGGTGCGGGTGCCGAAGATCGAGATCTCGTTGCCCGCCGGGCCGAAGGGGATCACCGCGAAGGCCATGAACGCCGGGATGGCGGCGATCACCGGGGCCAGCACGTAGACCACCTTGTCGGCGCCGGTGACGACCAGGTCCTCCTTCAGCGCCAACTTGATGCCGTCGGCGAGGGATTGGAGCAGACCCCAGGGTCCGTGCCGGTTCGGGCCGATCCGCAGCTGCATCCAGGCGACGACCTTGCGCTCCCAGACGATCGCGATCAGCACCGTGAGCACGAGGAAGGCGAAGACGAAGACCGCCTTCAGCAGCACCAGCCACCACGGGTCACGCCCGAAGAAGCCGAGCGTCTCGTACGCGGCGAGAGTGGTGTTCACGAGGTCTCCTCCCCCATGACTGTGGCGGGAGCCGCGTCGGCGGCTGCGATCGTGACCAGGTGGCCGACCGTGGTGCCGAGCGTCCGGTACGCGCCGCCGGGCGTGGAGTTGAGCGGAATCCAGACCGTACGGTCCGGCAGCTCGGCGGTGATCTCCAGCGGCAGCACCAGCGAACCGGCCGGGCCGGTGAGGCGGACGGCCCCGCTCGCCCCGATCTCCTTCGCCGTGACGGCGGAGAGCCGGGCGACGGCCGGGTGCCGGGTGCCGGCCAGGTGCTCGTCACCCCTCTGGAGCGAGCCCTGGTCGAGCAGCAGCCGGTGGCCCGCCAGCACGGCCTGGCCGGTGGCCGGGCGCGGCAGCGGTGCGGGGTGCGCGGCCGGGGCGGCCGGGCGGTCACCCGCCCACGGGGTGAAGCGGTCCAGCTCCAGCCGGGCGGCGCGGACGTCGGGCAGGCCCATGGGCTGCCCGATCGCGTCCGCGATCATGTTCAACACGCGGACGTCGGAGTTCAGTTGACGGTGCATCAGCTGATCGGCCTTGAGCGCGGCCTCGAACATCCGCACCCGGCCCTCCCAGTCCAGGAAGGTGCCGGCCTTCTCCGCGACGGCGGCCACCGGGAAGACCACGTCGGCCCGCTCGGTGACGGCGCTCGGCCGCAGCTCCAGCGCGACGACGAACGGCACCCGGGCGAGCGCCTCCTCGGCCAGCGCCGGGTCGGCCAGGTCGTCCAGGTCGAGACCGCCGACCAGCAGCGCGTCCAGGTCGCCGTGGGCGGCGGCCGCGAGGATCTGGTCGGTGTCCCGGCCGAGCCGGGCCGGGAGGTCCGCGACCCCCCAGGTGGCGGCCGCCTCGGCACGGGCGGCCACGGCGGTGACCGGGCGGCCGCCGGGCAGCAGGCCCGGCAGGGCGCCCGCCTCGACGGCGCCGCGCTCCCCCGCCCGGCGCGGCACCCAGGCCAGCCGGGCGCCGGTCGCGTGGGCCAGCCGCAGGGCCGCCGTCAGCGCCCCGGAGACCGTCGCCAGCCGCTCGCCGACCAGGATCACCGCACCCGGGCTGCGCAGCAGGGTGGCCGCGCGGCCCGCGTCGTCGCCGAGCGCCTCGTCGTCCGCCAGCGCGGCCAGCCACTCGGCCTCGGTGCCGGGGGCGGCGGGCAGCAGCGCGCCGTGCAGCTTGCCGAGGCCGCGCGAGCGGTGCGAGGCGATCGAGAAGACCGCCAGCCCACTCGCCCGGTTCGCCTTGCGCAGCCGCAGGAAGACGATCGGCGACTCCTCCTCGGGCTCGAAGCCCGCGAGCAGCACGGCCGGCGCCTTCTCCAGCTCCTCGTACGAGACGCCGGTGCCGTCCAGGTCGACGCCGCGCCCGGCGACGGCGGAGGCCAGGAAGTCGGCCTCCTCGCCGCTGTGCGGGCGGGCCCGGAAGTCGACGTCGTTGGTGCCGAGCACGACCCTGGCGAACTTGCCGTAGCCGTACGCGTCCTCGACCGTCACCCGGCCGCCGGTCAGCACCGCGGCCCGGCCGCCGGCCAGCCCGGCGGCAGCGGCGGCCAGCGCCTCCGGCCAGGAGGCCGGGGCGAGTTCACCGTCGGCGCCGCGCACCAGGGGGGTGCCGAGGCGCTCCCGGGTCTGGCCGTAGCGGAAGGCGAAGCGGCCCTTGTCGCAGCTCCACTCCTCGTTCACCGACGGGTCGTCGCCCGCGAGGCGCCGCAGCACCTTGCCGCGCCGGTGGTCGGTGCGCAGCGAGCAGCCCGAGGAGCAGTGCTCGCAGACGCTCGGCGAGGAGACCAGGTCGAACGGGCGGGAGCGGAAACGGTACGCCGCCGAGGTCAGGGCGCCGACCGGGCAGATCTGGATGGTGTTGCCCGAGAAGTACGAGGCGAACGGCTCGTCCGCGCCGATGCCGACCTGCTCCAGCGCCCCGCGCTCCAGCAGCTCGATGAACGGGTCACCGGCGACCTGCTGGGAGAAGCGGGTGCAGCGGGCGCAGAGCACGCAGCGCTCGCGGTCCAGCAGCACCTGGGTGGAGATCGGCAGCGGCTTCTCGTAGGTGCGCTTCATGCCCTCGAAGCGCGAGTCGGCCCCGCCGGTGGACATCGCCTGGTTCTGCAGCGGGCACTCGCCGCCCTTGTCGCAGACCGGGCAGTCCAGCGGGTGGTTGATCAGCAGCAGCTCCATCACGCCGCGCTGCGCCTTCTCGGCGACGGGCGAGCTGACCTGCGTGCGGACGACCATGCCCTCGGCGACCGGGATGGTGCAGGAGGCGACCGGCTTGCGCTGGCCCTCGACCTCGACGATGCACTGGCGGCAGGCCCCGACCGGGTCGAGCAGCGGGTGGTCGCAGAAGCGCGGGATCTGGGTGCCGATCTGCTCGGCGGCGCGGATGACCAACGTCCCCTTGGGGACCTGGACTTCGACGCCGTCGATGGTCAGCGTGACGAGGTCGGTGGCCGCCTGGGCGGAGCCCTTAATGTCACTGTTCGTGACGGTCACGCGTGCACCTCCCTCTCGGTGGCGGTGTCGTGGGCGTGCGGGCGGTCGGCCCAGACGGTCGCGGCCGCCGGGTCGAACGGGCAGCGGCGCTCGGTGAGGTGGCGCTCGTACTCGGCGCGGAAGTACTGGAGCGAGGAGACGATCGGGCTGGCGGCGCCGTCGCCGAGCGCGCAGAAGGACTTGCCGTTGATGTTGTCGGCGATGTCGAGCAGCTTCTCCAGGTCGCCGGGGGCTCCCTGGCCGGCCTCGATCCGCTTGAGCAACTGCACCAGCCAGTACGTGCCTTCGCGGCACGGGGTGCACTTGCCGCAGGACTCGTGGGCGTAGAACTCCGTCCACCGGGTGACGGCCCGCACCACGCAGGTGGTCTCGTCGAAGACCTGCAGCGCCTTGGTGCCGAGCATCGATCCGGCGGCGCCGACGCCCTCGTAGTCGAGCGGCACGTCGAGGTGCTCGTCGGTGAACATCGGCGTCGAGGACCCGCCCGGGGTCCAGAACTTGAGCCGGTGCCCGGCCCGGATGCCGCCGGTGATGTCGAGCAGCTGGCGCAGCGTGACGCCGAGCGGCGCCTCGTACTGGCCGGGGTTGGTGACGTGCCCGGAGAGCGAGTAGAGCGTGAAGCCGGGCGACTTCTCGGTGCCGAGCGACTTGAACCACTCGTTGCCCCGGGCCATGATCGGCGGCACGGAGGCGATCGACTCGACGTTGTTGACCACCGTCGGGCAGGCGTAGAGACCGGCGATCGCCGGGAAGGGCGGCCGCAGCCGGGGCTGGCCCCGGCGGCCCTCCAGCGAGTCGAGCAGCGCCGTCTCCTCGCCGCAGATGTACGCCCCGGCGCCCGCGTGCACGGTGATGTCGAGGTCGATGCCCGAGCCGAGGATGTTCTTGCCGAGGTACCCGGCCCCGTACGCCTCGGCCACCGCCGCGTGCAGCCGCCGCAGCACCGGCACGACCTCGCCGCGCAGGTAGATGAAGGCGTGGTCGCAGCGGATCGCGTACGAGGCGATGATCATGCCTTCGATCAGCGAGTGCGGGTTGGCGAAGAGCAGCGGGATGTCCTTGCAGGTGCCCGGCTCCGACTCGTCCGCGTTGACGACGAGGTAGTGCGGCTTGCCGTCGTTCTGCGGGATGAACTGCCACTTCATGCCGGTGGGGAAGCCGGCGCCGCCGCGGCCGCGCAGGCCGGAGTCCTTGACCCGGGCGATGACCTCGTCGGGCTGCATGGCGAGGGCGGCGCGCAGGCCCTGATAGCCCTCGTGCCGGTGGTAGGTGTCGAGAGTCCAGGGGCGGTCGTCGTCCCAGGAGGCGGAGAGTACGGGCGAGAGCAGCTTCTCGGCCGGCTCTGCGGAGGTCATCACGCTTCCGTCCCTTCGTGCCGGGGGGAGACCACCTTGGTGCCCGGGGTGCCGGGCAGTGCCTCGCCCTTGGCGAGCCTGAGCCCGGCGAGCGAGGGGGCGCCACCCGCGCCGGAGGCGTCGACGGCGCCGGGGCGCTCGTCGGGGAAGCCGGCCAGGATGCGGGCGGTGTCCTTGAAGGAGCAGAGCCGGGCGCCCCGGGTCGGCTGCGGGTCGGCGCCCGCGCGCAGGTCGTCGACCAGCTGCCGGGCGCTCTCCGGCGTCTGGTTGTCGAAGAACTCCCAGTTGACCATCACCACGGGGGCGTAGTCGCAGGCCGCGTTGCACTCGATGTGCTCGATCGAGATCTCGCCGTCGGCGGTGGTCTCGTTGTTCCCGACCCCGAGGTGCTGCTGGAGCTCCTCGAAGATCTGGTCCCCGCCGAGCACCGCGCAGAGCGTGTTGGTGCAGACGCCGACGTGGTACTTACCGGCGGGCTTGCGCCGGTACATCGTGTAGAAGGTCGCGACGGCCGTCACCTCGGCGGTGGTCAGCTCGACCTGCTCGGCGCAGAACCGGATGCCGCTCGGGCTGACGAAACCCTCCTCGGCCTGCACCAGGTGCAGCAGCGGCAGCAGGGCGGAGCGCGCGACGGGGTAGCGGGAGATCAACTCCCGGGCGTCCGCCGCCAGTCGGGCGTGCACCTCGGCCGGGTACGGCTTGGCCGGCAGTGCCGGCATCCCCAGTTGGACGTCTGTCACCGGTCCACGCCTCCCATCACCGGGTCGATCCCGGCCACTGCGACGATCACGTCGGCGACCTGGCCGCCCTCGCACATCGCCGCCATCGTCTGCAGGTTGGTGAACGAGGGGTCGCGGAAGTGGACGCGGTACGGGCGCGTCCCGCCGTCGCTGACCACGTGCACCCCGAGTTCGCCCTTGGGCGATTCGACCGCCGTGTACGCCTGGCCGACGGGCACCCGGAAGCCCTCCGTCACCAGCTTGAAGTGGTGGATCAGGGCCTCCATCGAGGTGCCCATGATCTTCCGGATGTGGTCGAGCGAGTTGCCCATCCCGTCCGGCCCGACGGCCAGTTGGGCGGGCCAGGCGATCTTCTTGTCGGCCACCATGACCGGGCCGGGCTTCAGCCTGTCCAGGCACTGCTCGACGATCCGCAGGCTCTGGTGCATCTCCTCCAGCCGGATCAGGAACCGGCCGTAGGAGTCGGCGGTGTCGGCCGTCGCGACCTCGAAGTCGTAGTTCTCGTACCCGCAGTACGGGTCCGTCTTGCGCAGGTCGTGCGGCAGGCCGGTGGCCCGCAGGATCGGGCCGGTGGCGCCGAGCGCCAGGCAGCCGGCCAGGTCGAGGAAGCCGACGTCGACCAGGCGGGCCTTGAACACCGGGTTGCCGGTGGCGAGCTTGTCGTACTCGTGCATCCGCGAGCGGAGCGTCTTCACCGCCTCGCGGATCTGGTCGACGGCGCCGGGCGGCAGGTCCTGGGCCAGGCCGCCGGGGCGGACGTACGCGTGGTTCATCCGCAGGCCGGTGACCAACTCGAAGACGTCCAGGATGAGTTCGCGATCCCGGAAGCCGTAGATCATCAGTGTGGTGGAGCCGATCTCCATGCCGCCGGTGGCCAGGCAGACCAGGTGCGAGGCGATCCGGTTGAGCTCCATCATCAGCACCCGGATGACCGTCGCCCGGTCCGGGATGTCGTCGGTGATGCCGAGCAGCTTCTCGACGGCCAGACAGTAGGCCGTCTCGTTGAACAGCGGCGTCAGGTAGTCCATCCGGGTCACGAAGGTGGTGCCCTGGACCCAGTTGCGGTACTCCATGTTCTTCTCGATGCCGGTGTGCAGGTAGCCGATCCCGCACCTGGCCTCGGTGACGGTCTCGCCGTCGATCTCCAGGATCAGGCGCAACACCCCGTGCGTGGACGGGTGCTGGGGGCCCATGTTGACGATGATCCGCTCGTCGTCGGCCCGGCCGACGGCCTCGACGACCTCGCCCCAGTCGCCACCGGTGACGGTGAAGACCCGGCCCTCGGTGGTGTCGCGGGCGCCCGCGTGCTCGTAGTCGACGCTCATGAGTACGACCTCCGCTGGTCGGGAGCCGGGATCTGGGCACCCTTGTACTCGACGGGGATGCCGCCGAGCGGGTAGTCCTTGCGCTGCGGGTGGCCCAGCCAGTCGTCCGGCATCATGATCCTGGTCAGGCCGGGGTGGCCCTCGAAGACCAGCCCGAAGAAGTCGTACGCCTCGCGCTCGTGCCAGTCGTTGGTCGGGTAGACGCTGACCACGGACGGGATGCGCGGGTCGGCGTCCGGCGCGGTGACCTCGACCCGCAGCAGCCGGGTGTGGGTGATCGAGCGCAGGTGGTAGACCGCGTGCAACTCCCGCCCGGTGTCGTGCGGGTAGTGCACCCCGCTGACTCCGAGGCAGAGCTCGAAGCGCAGCGCCGGGTCGTCCCGCAGGGTGCGGGCGGCGGCGAGCAGGTGGGTGCGGGCGATGTGGAAGGTGAGCTCGCCGCGGTCGACGACGGTCTTCTCGACCACCTCCGCCGGGTCGAGCCCCTGCTCCTCCAGCGCGCCCTCGAACTCGTCCGCCACCTCGTCGAACCAGCCTCCGCCGTAAGGCCGTTGGCTGGGGCCGGGGAGGGCAATCGGGGCGGTGAGGCCGCCGAAGCCGGAGGTGTCGCCGGTGCCCTGGGCGCCGAACATGCCCTGCCGGCTGCCGACCACCTCGACCGGGATCTCCTTGCGCGTCGCGGGTACGTCGCTCATCGCAGCAGCCCCCGCATCTCGCTGGTCGGGGTGGCCTCCAGGGCCAGCTCCTCGGCCAGCTCCTCGGCCCGGCGCTTGTTCACCCCGAGCGGCTCGTGCTGGATCTTCTCGTGCAGCTTGAGGATCGCGTCCATCAGCATCTCCGGGCGGGGCGGACAGCCCGGCAGGTAGATGTCGACCGGCACGATGTGGTCCACGCCCTGCACGATCGCGTAGTTGTTGAACATCCCGCCCGAGGAGGCGCAGACGCCCATCGAGATGACCCACTTGGGGTTGGCCATCTGGTCGTACACCTGGCGCAGCACCGGTGCCATCTTCTGGCTGACCCGCCCGGCCACGATCATCAGATCCGCCTGCCGGGGCGAGCCCCGGAAGACCTCCATGCCGAAGCGCGCCAGGTCGTAGCGACCGGCGCCCGTCGTCATCATCTCGATCGCGCAGCAGGCCAGCCCGAAGGTGGCCGGGAAGAGCGACGCCTTGCGCACCCACCCCGCGGCCGTCTCCACGCTGGTGAGCAGAAAGCCGCTCGGCAGCTTCTCCTCGATACCCATCAGATCCCTCTCAGCCTCTCAAGTCCGGTGGTGTGCCCCCGCGTTACCGCGTTCACAAGGAGCAGTTCAGTCCCACTCCAGACCGCCGCGCCGCCACACGTAGGCGTACGCGACAAAGACGGTGGCGATGAAAAGCAGCATCTCGACCAACCCGAAGATCCCCAGGGCGTCGAAGCTGACCGCCCACGGGTAGAGGAAGACGATCTCGATGTCGAAGACGATGAAGAGCATCGCCGTGAGGTAGTACTTGATCGGGAACCGACCGCCGCCCACCGGCTGCGGGGTCGGTTCGATACCGCACTCGTACGCCTCCAACTTGGCCCGGTTGTAGCGCTTGGGGCCGGTCAGTGAGGCCATCACGACGGAACCGACCGCGAAAGCCGCCGCGATGGCACCGAGTACGAGGATCGGCGCGTAGGCATTCATAGCCCCCGCTCCCTCCGTCCAGTCGTCCTTGACTGCAGATCGAAACCTTGGGGCCACGCTGTGTTGACCCGCGGTCCAGTCCCCGAGATCCACCCCATGTGAGGCAGTTCACAAGGCCGGGAACGAGCGCATCCTATGCCCGTCGGCTTGTGATCTGCGACACGCAGTTCTGGACGATCTTTGTGATCTGCGCCACCTCACAAACGCCCGCCAAGACGATCAAGTCGCAAGGTATCGACGCAGTGAAGGCAAATGACCACAATCCGTCGCATTCGCTTCTGAAGCGACTGGTCAGCGGCCTGCGCCTATATCAACCGGGCGCCGCCCATCGCAAATTTCTGGGCGTCGGATTGACGTGATAGTGAGCCTCACCCTCCCGGGTGGACAGCCCGGTGCAGCCGCTTGACCTTTCGTTCACAAGCGGCCGGGGCGGGTCGGGGTCACACGTACTCGGGGGTCTCCACGGCGGCCGGGGCGGTCACGGCGGGGGCGGTCGCGCGGCGGCCCCACTCGGTGCCGACCAGCACGAGGACGCCGCCCAGCATGGCCGGGGCGCTCAGCCGGTCGCCGCCCACCGCGATGCCGAACACGGCGGCCCAGAGCGGCTCGGTGCCGAGCAGCAGGCTGACCCGGGACGGCGAGGTGGCGCGCACCGCCCACATCTGGACCAGGAAGGCGAACAGCGTGCAGAGCACCGACAGGTGCAGCAGCAGGAGCCACTGCCCTGCACTCCAGGAGCCGGCCAGCGTCAGCGGCGAGGGCCCGACGAACGGCGAGACGACGGTGAACATCGCGGCGGCCGCGGCGAGTTGGACCCACGTCAGGGAGAGCGAATCCGTCTTCGCGATCGCCTTCGTCCGGGACATCGCGAGCACGTGCGCCGTCCGGACGAACGCCGCACCGAGCACCAACAGGTCACCCGTGGACGGGGCTTGGATCCCACCGCCCTGGGTCAGCAGGCCGACGCCCGCCAGCGAGAGCGCGGCGGCCGCCAGGAAGGCACGGGGCAGCGCGGTGCGGGCGGCCAGGCTCTCGGCGATCGGCGTGAGAATCATGGTGAGGCTGATGATCAGCCCCGCGTTGGTCGGCGAGGTGTTCACGTTGCCGTAGGTCTCCAGCAGGAACACCGACCCGAGGATCACCCCCAGCAGCCCGCCGCCCAGCCACTCCTGCCAGGAGAGCCCGCGCAGCGCCCGCCGGGCGATCACCGCGAGCACCGGCAGCACCAGCCCGAAGCGCAGCACCAGCATCGCGACGGCCGTCTCCTGGGTCGCCAGGTGCTTCACCACCAGGAAGCTGGACCCCCAGACCACGGCGACGGCGAGCAACGGCAGGTCGCGGACGGTCTGGCTGCTCGCGCGCATCAAGATCTCCTCCGGGGCGGGGCTGCGCATCGTTTCGCACCGGGCACGCTGTGATCAAATTGTTTTCAGGTATCCCGTCAGACCCGAGAGACCCTCGCGATCGCATGCTTAACGCCGTCGCGGCCGGGCATAGGTGAGTGAGTCATGACAATCACTCGCCGGAGGACCCCTCAAGTGAAGCGCAAGCACTGGTCGTTGCTGCTCGCCGCCACCACCCTGCCGCTCGCCACCTCGGTGGGGACGGCCGCCGCCGCACCGGCCACAAGCCCGGCCCCGGCCGCGAGCTGCACCTACACTCCGGCGGTGCCCGCCGACAACTTCAAGGGCATACCGGTCTTCGACGCCAAGAAGGCCGCCCGCCCCTACAGTGCGACCCTGTCGACCAGTCAGGGCGCGATCAAGTTCGAGGCGCTCACCGACAAGGCGCCCTGCACCACCTTCTCGTTCCGCTTCCTCGCCGAGCACGACTACTTCAACCGCACCCACTGCCACCGGCTCACCACCCAGCGGCTCTGGGTGCTCCAGTGCGGCGACCCGACCGGCACCGGCAGCGGCGGCCCCGGCTACTCCTTCCCCGACGAGAACCTGACCGGCGCGACCTACCCCGCCGGGACGGTCGCGATGGCCAACGCCGGGCCGAACACCAACGGCAGCCAGTTCTTCTTCGTCTGGAAGGACACCAAGCTCTCCCCCGCCTACACCCCCTTCGGCCGGGTCACCGCCGGGCTGGACGTGCTGCAGAAGATCGCGGCAGGCGGCGAGGACGACCAGAACGGCCCCGGCGACGGCTTCCCGACCCTCCCGGTCGACATCAAGCGGGTCCGGATCAGCGCCCACTGACCCTGTGTGCTCCCGTACGGTGGTGGTCCGCCGAGACCGTACGGGAGCACACAGCATGGACAGCGCCATCTGGGAGAGCGTCGACCGCCTGGTCGCCTGGCTGGACTCGGAGAGCGGCCTCCCGCCCGGCGACGAGCGGCTGCTGCGGATCATCAAGCTCTCCGAGGAGGTCGGCGAGGTCGGCCAGGCCGTCATCGGCGCAACCGGCCAGAACCCCCGCAAGGGCGTCACCCACACCTGGGAGGACGTCCAGCACGAGCTGTGCGACGTCGTCTTCTCCGCCCTCGTCGCCCTCCGCACCCTCACCCCGGACGCCCCCCGCGTCTTCGCCGAACGCCTCGCGTACGTCGAACGGCGCTCGGCGGACTTCCGCAGCTGACCTCACGCCGGTGGGTCCACCAGCCGGACTCCGTCCATGAGCATGCCTGCGCGCTTCACCGTCCGTAGGACCGGGACGACCTCCAGCTGGCGGATGGCGGGGAGGGCGCCGATCCGTTCGGTGAGGTACTCGTACAGGGCGTCGTTGTCGCGGCAGATCACCACCGCCAGCAGGTTCGCCGAGCCGGTGATCGCCGCGGCGAAGGGGACCTCCGGGTGGCTGCCAAGGGCGGCTCCGGCGGCGGCGAGGTCGGCGGGGGCGACGGTCGCGAGCAGGGCGGCCTGGGTGTGGAAGCCGAGCAGCAGCGGGTCGATCTCGACGTCGAAGAAGACCGCGCCGCCCGCCTGCAGCTGGTCGAGCCGCCGCCGCACCGTCGACTCGGAGAGCCCGGTGGCGCGGGCCAGTTCGGGGTAGCCGGCCCGGCCGTCGCGGGCCAGGACGGCGAGCAGCGCCAGCTCGGCCTCGTCCAGCTTCACCTGCGCGCCGCTCTCGGCGAACGGCCGCTCCAGCGCCGCGACCTGCGCGTCGGAGAGCACGTCCAGCCCGCCCCACTGGCCCGGCCCGCCCATGAACATCCGGAGCTTGCTGTGCGCCGTGATCGCGGTGACCTGCCGGGTGCCGGGCAGCTTCTCCAGCAGCAGGGCGTCCCGGTCCTCCCGGGTCCGGGCCTTGGTGAAGCAGTGGATCTCGGTGCCGCCGGAGTTGAGGGTGACCCAGGCGATGTCCGGGCGGCGGGCCAGGGCGTCCGCCACCGCGAGCGCCGCGTCCGGCTTGCAGTGCACCCGCAGCCAGGACTCGAACAGGCCCACCCGGTGGCCCACCGCCAGCCCGATCACCCGCAGCAGGCCGTTGGTCCGCATCCGCCGGTAGCGGCGGATCACCGTCTGGTCGGAGACCCCGAGCACCTCGGCGATCCGGCTGAACGCGGCCCGGCCGTCGATCATCAGCGCCTGCACCACCGCGCGGTCCAGCTCGTCGAGCTCCTCGACCTCGTTCATGCTTCCCATCATTCCACCGCCCGTCGGTGTCGGAATCCGCCACCGACCCAGTGCTGGATGGCTCCTTCCGGGCACGGGGTGCGAGCTTTCTCGGGTGCCGGCAACCACACCCGGCCCGAAGACTCCAAGGAGAACCCGATGCGCAAGTGGCTGCCGCTGACCGCGGTGTGCCTGGGGGCGTTCATGCTGCTGGTGGACGTCACGATCGTGACCGTCGCCCTGCCGGACATGGCAACCAGCCTGCACACCACCTTCGCCGACCTCCAGTGGGTACTGGACGGCTACGCCCTCGCGCTGGCCGCGCTGCTGCTCGGCGCGGGCTCGCTGGCCGACCTGGTCGGCCGCCGCAAGGTCTACCTCGGCGGGCTGGTGGTCTTCGCGGCCGCCTCGCTGGCCTGCGGCCTGGCGACCGGTCCGGTCGCCCTGATCGCCTTCCGCGGCCTCCAGGGAGTCGGCGGCGCGGCCATGTTCGCCACCACGATGGCCCTGCTGAGCAGCACCTACCAGGGCCGGGACAGAGGCGTCGCGTTCGGCGTCTGGGGCTCGGTCAACGGCGCTGCGGCCGCCGCCGGGCCGGTGCTCGGCGGGCTGCTCACCGAGCACCTCGACTGGCGGTGGATCTTCTTCGTCAACCTGCCCGTCAGCGTGATCGCGATCGTCGTGACGCTCCGGTACGTGAAGGAGTCCCGCAACCCGCACGCGACCGGCGTCGACCTGCCCGGCCTGGTCACCTTCACCCTCGCCGCCGGGGCCGTGACGTACGCGCTGATCCGGGTCGGCGAGAACGGCTGGGGCTCGACCACCACGCTCGGCCTCTTCGCGCTCGGCGCGCTCTCCCTGCTGGCCTTCGTCCTCGTCGAACTGCGCAGCCCCCGGCCGATGCTCGACCTCGGACTGTTCCGCAGCCGCACCTTCGTCGGCATCATGCTCGGCGGGCTGCTGCTCTCGGTGGCCGCCTTCTCGTACCTCGTCTACACCTCGCTCTGGCTCCAGTCGGTGCGCGGCATGGGCCCGGTCACGGCCGGGCTGACGATGCTGCCGATGAGCGTGGTGGCCTTCGTCACCGCCGGGGTCGCGGGCAAGAAGCTGCACGACACCCCGGCCCGCTGGACGGTCGGCGGCGGCCTGCTGCTGATCGGCGTCGGCGCCCTGCTGCTGACCCCGATCGGCCCTGACTCGACGTGGACGGTGCTCGTCGCGGGCCTCGCCGTGACCGGCGCCGGGGTCGGCCTCGCCACCCCCGCGATGGCCTCGGCCGCGATGGCCGCCGTGCCGCAGGCCCGCGCGGGCATGGCGGGCGGCGCCCTCAACACCTCCCGCCAGCTGGGCAACGCCCTCGGCATCGCGGTGCTCGGCGCCGTCTTCAAGACCGGCCTCGACCACTCCCTGCCCGGCGGCATACCCGTCGCCGCCCTGACCGGCGGCCAGGCGGGCCCGATGATCGCCCACGACCCGGCGCTGGCCCCGGCCGTGCACACCGCCTTCGCCTCCGGCCTCCAGGACGCCTTCCTGGTCTCGGGCGTCCTGGGCCTGCTGGGCGGGCTGGCGGTACTCGTCCTGGTACGGCAGCCCACCGCGCAGCACCCCGCGCCGGCACCGACCCCGGCCGCCGCCACTCGGGCCTGAACGGGTCTACCCAGCCGCCGGGTCCCCGCTCGCACCCGACAGGGCGCGGACGGCCCCGGCCTCGGGCACGCCCAGCCGGTCGAAGATCCGCAGCGCCTCCCGCAGCCGCTCCGCGCCCTCCCCGGCGCGGCCCAGCTGCGGGAGCGCCTGCCCGAGGACGCTGAGCGCGAGCCCCTGGCAGTATGCCTTCTCCTGCTCCCGCGCGATCGTCAGGGCCTCCTGCGCGCAGCCCGCCGCCTCGGCCGCCAGCCCCAGGTCGAGCAGGCACTCGGCCGTCCGGGCCAGCGCCAGCCCCTCCCCGTCGCGGTGCTGCCCGCTGCGGAAGTGCGCCAGCGACTCGCGCAGCTGCTCGGCCGCCGCCCCTGCCCTGCCGGTGCTGCGCAGCACGCAGCCGTACTGGTAGAGCACCCGGGCCGTTCCGACGGTGTTGCCCACCTCCCGGGCCAGCCCGACGGCACGTTCGGCCGCCACCACCGCCTCCGCCGCCTGGCCGAGCGCCAGGTGCACCCGGGCCAGGGTCGCCAGGATCCGGGACGCACTGCCCGGGTCGGCCGAACGCTCGGACAGCTCCTGGGCCAGCCGCAGCAGGGCGAGCGCCCGCTCGGGGCGGCCGGTCGCGTAGTGCAGGATGCCGAGCGCGTTCGCCGCCAGATGCCGGCCGGCGGGGTCGGCCGCGGCCTCGGCCAGCTCCAGGCTGCGCCCGAGCTCCGCCTCGGCCAGCCCGTAGGCGTCAGTCAGGTAGTGCAGCGTGCCGATCACGTACCGGGCCCGCGCCTCCGCCCCGGCGTCCCCCCGCTGCTGCGCGCGGTCGGCCGCGAGGGCGGCCAGCCGCTGGAACTCCGGGCGGTGCGCGAGGCCCTCGATCAGCCCGAACCAGAGCAGCAGCAGGTCGACGGCGGCCCGCAGCCCGCCGGGCAGCTCACTCAGCCCGTGCAGCGCCTGGGCGACCGTCACCGAGAGCAGGGCGTACTCGGCGCGCAGCCAGGCCCGCGCCTCGTCCTCCCCCGCGAACCGCAGGCCGGGTGCCGTGACCGGGTGCAGGCTCAGGTGCAGCGCGTGGCCGGGCTCCAGCAGGCCGGAGGCGTTGGCGGCGGTGGCCAGCAGCTGGTCGAGCAGCCGCAGCAGCGCCGCGTCCCGCTCCCCGGCCCCGCCTTCCCCGCGCGTGCCCTCCCGTCGCGCGCCCTCCCGTCGCGCGTACAGCCGGAGCAGGTCGTGGTACCGGTAGCGGCCGTTTCCGTACGGCTCCAGCAGGCCCGCGTCCGCCAGTGCCTCGGCGAGCGTCTCGGCGGTGTCCTGATCCGTGCCGAGCAGGGCGGCGGCCGCGTCCAGCGGCAGATCCGGCGCGTCGCAGAGCGCGAACAGGCGGAACGCACGGGCCTGTTCCGGCGGGAGGGCGTCGTAGCCGAGCCGGAAGGTGGCCTCGACCGCGAGGTCTCCGGCCTTCAGCTCGTCCAGCCGCCGCCGCTGGTCACGCAGGCGGGCGAGCAGTGCGGCCAGCGGCCGTCCGGGGCGGGCGGCCAGCCGGGAGGCGACGATCCGGACGGCCAACGGCAGGTGCCCGCATGCCTCGGCCAGCTCCTCGGCGGCCTGCGGCTCGGCCTCGACCCGGGCCCGGCCGACGACGGTGGCGAGCAGGTCGCGCGCCTCCGCGCGGCTCAGCACGTCCACCTCGAACTGCCGGGCGCCGGGCAGCAGGATGGTCCGGGCCCGGCTGGTCACCAGGACGGCGCACCCGGCCCCACCCGGCAGCAACGGCCTTACCTGAGCGGTGTCGTGGGCGTTGTCGAGCAGCACGAACACCCGCCGGTCGGCGAGCCGCGACCGGTACAGCGCGGCCCGCTGTTCCACGTCGGCGGGGATGGCCGTCTCGGGCACCCCGAGGGCCAGCAGGAACTGCGTCAGCACGGCGCCGACGGCGGCCGGGGTCGGGCTCGCCCCCCGCAGATCGACGTACAACTGCCCGTCGGGGTAGGCGGATCGGGCCCGGTGCGCGGCGTGCACGGCGAGCGCCGTCTTGCCGACGCCGCCGATCCCGGAGAGCGCGCAGACCGCGACCGCACTGCCCCCGGCTCCGGCCCCGGCCCCGGCCCCGGCCCCGCCGGTCAGGGCGGCCAGCAGACCGTCGACGGTCTCCGTCCGCCCAATGAAGTCGACGATGTCGACCGGGAGTTGGCGCGGCACCAGGCCGGCTCTCGGCGTCACCGCAGGCCGCACCGGCGCGGGGCCGGGCCGGCGCAGCGGGGTGAGCGGGGTGAGCGGGTCGGCCGCCAGAATCCGGCCGTACAGCTCGGTCAGCTCCGCGCCGGGCCCGACGCCGAGTTCACCGACCAGCACCCGGCGGGTCTCGGTGTAGACGGCGAGGGCCTCCGCCTGCCGTCCGCTGCGGTGCAGCGCCAGCATCAGCATCGCCCGCAGGCGCTCGCGCAGCGGGTGTTCGCTGATCAGGGCGCCCAGCTCGGCGACCGCCTCGGTGTGCCGCCCCAGGCTCAACGCGCAGTCGTACTGGTCCTCCTGCGCCCTGACCCGCAGCTCGGCGAGCCGGTCACGGTGGCTCCGGGCGTAGGGGCCGGGGACACCGCCGAGCGCCGTCCCCTCCCAGAGGCCGAGCGCGGCGCCGAGCCTGGTGTGCGCGGCGGCCGCGTCACCGCTCTCCCGCTCCCGGGCGGCCGCGGCCACCTCCCGCTCGAAGACGTGCACGTCGAGGGCCTCGCGCGGCACCCGCAGGGCGTAACCGTCCGCGACGGAGACCAGCAGGGCCCCGGGCGCGCGGGCGGGCCGGTCCGGTTCGATCACCGAGCGCAGCCGCCAGGCGTAGTGGCGCAGGGTGCCGACCGCGCGGGCGGGCGGCTCCTCACCCCACAGCGCGTCCGTCAGCTCGGTCGTGCTCGCCTGCGCTCCGGCCCGCAGCAGCAGCGCGGCCAGTACGGCGCGTTGCTGCGGCGGCCCGAGGTCGAGCGGCGTGCCGTCGCGTCGGCCGCGTACCGGGCCGAGCAGCTGAAAGCTGACGCCGTGACCGGTCGCCCCCCTGCCATTGGTCATTCCGTGCCCTCACCTGCGTGGTCCCCCTGCCGAGCCCAGAAGGTACACGAGCCCGCCAGGACTCCACCGCATGCGCGCGCCGGCCGGGCCCGCACATCCGACGTTGATCGTCTGTTGATCGGCTCCGCCCAGAATGAGCCCGGCCGCAACGAGCGGCCCACCCCGCAGCACACCCCACAGCACAGGAGCCACCATGACCAGCGCGGACCACTCCCGGCCCACTCCCCACCAGGACGCCGCACCGCAGCCCCCGGCGGGCATCCATGTCGACCTCGGCACCAGCCCCGGCACCGGCTCCGGCATCAAGCACACCATCACCGCCGAGGGGGGAAAGGCGCCGACCCGGCAGAGCAGCTGACACTGCGGTCGTCTGTCGCAGTTCTGTACCGGCGCCCTCCGCACCGGGCTGCCCGGCGCGATCTCCGGCTAGGTTTCGGCAGGAACTGCTGATCAGGGGGCTGCATGGACGACGCGAGCGGATCGAGAACGAGCACAGGGGGCACGGGCGGCACGGGCGGCACGGGCGGCTGGCGCCGCGCAGCCGGGGGCGGGCTCCGGTTCCTCCTCGGTGCGGTCGCCTGCCTCGGGAGCGTCGGCGTGCTGCTGTGGTGGCTGTTCTCGGCCGCGGTCACCTGGTCCGTCGACCCGACGGACACCGCCGGCTTCGAGACCTACCTGAACGTCGCCTCGGTCTGGGCCGTCGTGGCGGGGGTGGTCGGCCTCTGGGGGGCAGCTGCGCGGTGGCCCGACGGCCGGGGCAACGGTCTTGCCTGGCCGGCCTGGTGGGACCTCGGTCTCCTGCTGGCGGTCCTGTGGCCGGTCCAGCTGCTGATCGTCGCGGGCCTGTTCGCCACGAAGGCCCGCGACCGGGCCCGGTGGCTGCGCGCAGGCGTGCTGCTCACGGGCGCGGCCGCCCTGGTCGCCGGGTCCGCCTGGGGCGTCCTGAGCTATGAGGCCGAGCAGCCCTGGACACCCTCCTCCCCCACCGACCCGGCCGTCACCGGCACCTGGGCCGGCCCGGACGGCGAGCTGCTGGAGCTGCGGGCGGGCGGCGACTTCCTCGGCCGCCTGTCGGAGCAGTCGGCGCCCACCACCGGCCGCTGGAAGGTGACCGACAGCTACGACTGGGGCATGGCTCTGACCCTGACCCTGTCGGGCGGCGGCAGCGACCAACTGGTCGTGTACGGGGCGCTCACCCCCTCGACGCTCTGCCGCCCCACCGGGCCCGACTGGTGCGACACCGCCCTGCACCGCCGGGCCTGACCGCCCCACACGTGTCCCACAGCTCCCCGACGGGGGCTGCGTCAGGCGTTGGGGGCGATCTTCGCGAGGCCGTTGATGATGCGGTCCATCGCGTCGCCGCCCTGCGGGTCCGTCAGGTTCGCGAGCATCTTGAGCACGAACTTCATCAGCACGGGGTGGGTCAGGCCGCGCTGGGTGGCGAGCTGCATGACCTTCGGGTTGCCGATCAGCTTCACGAAGCCACGGCCCAGCGTGTAGTAGCCGCCGTAGACGTCCTTGAGGACGGCCGGGTAGGCGTGCAGGGCCTTCTCCCGGCCAGCGGGGGTGACGCGGGCGTGCGCCTGCACGATGACCCCGGCGGCGAGCTGGCCGGATTCCATCGCGTAGGCGATGCCCTCACCGTTGAACGGGTTGACCATGCCGCCCGCGTCGCCGACCAGCAGCAGGCCCCGGGTGTAGTGCGGCTGCCGGTTGAAGGCCATCGGCAGAGCAGCACCCCGGATCGGGTCGGTCATGTTCTCGGGGGTGTAGCCCCACTCCTCGGGCATGCTGGCGCACCAGGACTTGAGCACCTCGCGCCAGTCCAGCTCGCCGAAGGCGGGCGAGGAGTTGAGGATGCCGAGGCCGACGTTCGACGTGCCGTCACCCATGCCGAAGATCCAGCCGTAGCCGGGCAGCAGCTTCTTCTCGGCGCCCCGGGTGTCCCAGAGCTCCAGCCAGGACTCCAGGTAGTCGTCACTGTGCCGGGGCGAGGTGAAGTACGTCCGGTACGCGACGCCCATCGGGCGGTCCTCCCGGCGGTGCAGCCCCATCGCCAGCGAGAGCCGGGTCGAGTTGCCGTCTGCAGCCACCACCAGCGGGGCGCGGAAGGTCACCGGCCGCTTCTCGTCGCCGAGCTTGGCCGTCACACCGACGATCCGGCCCGAACGGTCGTCCAGCACCGGCCCGGTGACGTTGCACTTCTCGTACAGCCGGGCCCCGGCCTTCTGCGCCTGACGGGCCAGCAGCTCGTCGAAGTCGGCCCGCTTGCGGACCAGGCCGTAGTCGGGGAAGGCCGACAGCTCGGGCCAGTCCAGCTCCAGCCGGACGCCGCCGCCGATGATCCGCAGGCCCTTGTTGTGCAGCCAGCCGTTGTCGGTCGAGACGTCGATGCCCATGTCGACCAGCTGCTTGGTCGCCCGCGGCGTCAGGCCGTCGCCGCAGACCTTCTCACGCGGGAACTCCGTCTTCTCCAGCAGCAGCACGTCCAGCCCGGCCTGCGCCAGGTAGTACGCGGTGGTCGCGCCCGCCGGGCCCGCCCCGACCACGATGACGTCTGCGCTGCTCTCCACGGTCTCGCTGGTCGACTCGGCTGCGGTCTGGGACGCTGCAGTCTGGGACACGGTGGGCACACTCCTGCGTACTGCGGGGTCAGGGGAGGGACTCGGACGAGTCTAGCTAGCGCCGCGCTCGGCGAGGCTTGACCCGTCGCGTCGTTCGGTGCGTGCTCTCGGCGTGCCGGACGAAGGGCGCTCGTAGTTGAGCTACTTCGGCCTTCGGCCGGTGCGGCGAGAGTGCGTACCGGGCGGCGTGCCGGGTCAAGCCTCGCCGAGCGCGGCGCTAGGCCTTGAAGCCGCGGTGCAGCGCCACGATGCCGCCGGTGAGGTTGCGCCAGGCGACCTTCTGCCAGCCGGCCTCCTGGAGCTTGGCGGCCAGCGCGGGCTGGTCGGGCCAGGCGCGGATCGACTCGGCGAGGTAGACGTACGCGTCCGGGTTGCTGCTCACGGCGGTGGCCACCGGGGGGAGGGCGCGCATCAGGTACTCGGTGTAGACCGTGCGCAGCGGCGTCCAGGTCGGCGTCGAGAACTCGCAGATGACGACCTTGCCACCGGGCTTGGTGACGCGGTGCAGCTCGCTCAACGCGACGGCGGTGTCCTGCACGTTGCGCAGCGCGAAGGAGATCGTCGTCGCGTCGAAGGAGTTGTCGGCGAACGGCAGCCTGGTCGCGTCACCGGCGGTCAGCGCCAGCTCGGGGTGCCGCTGCTTGCCCTCGGCGAGCATGCCGATCGAGAAGTCGCACGGCACGACGTCCGCGCCCGCCTCCACGAACGGCAGCGAGGACGTGCCCGTCCCCGCCCCGAGGTCGAGCACGGTCTGCCCCGGCCGGGCGTCCACCGCCTCGGCCACCGCGCGGCGCCAGGCGCGGGCCTGGCCGAGCGAGAGCACGTCGTTCGTCCGGTCGTACTTCGCCGCGACGTCGTCGAACATCGCGGCGACTTCGTGCGGCTGCTTGTCCAGGGAGGCTCGGGTCACGTACCCCATTGTTCACCCTCCCCCGGACAACCCGGGCAATGGGGGCCGGACCTGCCCGGCTGCTGCTCAGCCGGTGGCGTGCCGCCGCCTGCTGCGGCGGCGGCGGGAACGCTTGCCGTGGGTGAGGGCCGGCATGCCCTCGGTGGCGAAGGCGACCGTCGTGCGGATGCGCGGGTGTGTCACCCGTACGCGGCGGTGCCGCCAGATGCGGGCGGCGCAGGCGGCGAAGAGCAGCAGGGCGACGGGGACGCTGATCCGGGCGAGGCTGATGCCGACCGGCTGGGGGTAGCGCTTGCCGCAGACCCGCACCGCGCCCGGGTCGGCGGCGGCGTGCTCCAGGCAGATCGGGTCGCCGACCTTGACGTCGCCGGGGAGCCAGAGGTCGGCGGCCGTCCGCAGCTGGCCGTCGGCGCGGTAGCTGACGGCGCTGTAGGTGGCGCTGCCGGTGGGGAGCTGGGTGACGGTGCCCTCGACCCGGACGGGGTGGGCGGCGATGCGGTCGGCCTGGTCGGCCTGGCGCCAGCCGAGCAGGCACATGCCGACCGCGAGCGCGGCGCTGAGCACGGCGGCGAGGTACCAGCCGCGGCCGAGGCGCGCGCCGCGCGGACGGAGAGCGGTCGCGGATCGCATGGTTCCTGTCCTGGCTGCCGGACGGGGCCTGGGGAGGGCCCGGTGGTGAGGGTGCCCCTCGACGCGGTCAACCGGAACGACCTTCACCGAGATGGCTGTTCCGGATCGTAACCGCTGGCGGTGCCTCAGGTCACGGCAAGAGTCGATCAGTTTGTATGACTACTACGGGGATTAGCCGGATTCCGGCCATCCACCCGTACTTCACCGGCCGTTTCCCGACGGAATCTCACCGACTGCGGTACAACAACCGCCCGCCCACCACAGTTGCCACACAACTCCCGGCGCCCACCCGCTCCAGCTCCTCGACCGAACCGACGCCGAAGACCGCGAAGTCCGCCCGCCCACCGACCGCCAGCGGCCGCTGCACCGCAGCCGCGAGCCCCACCGCGTGCCCCACCGCGAGCCCTGCCGCAGCCAGCGGGTCGAGCCCGCCACGCTCCCCGGCCCCCGGCACCGAGACCAGCCCGGAGCGGGCGACGGCAGTCCGCACCACCGCCCGGGTGAACGGCCCGGCGACCGCCGTCGTCCCGTACCCGAGCATCCGCTGCAGCCCGCGCCGCGCGCTGCCGCCCCGCCGCACCTCGTCCACCTCGCCGTCCGGGAGCAGCAGCGGCTCGACGCCGAGCTCCTCCCGGGGGTCCGGGTGGTAGGCGGTCTCCAGCAGCCACTGCCCGTACGGGTTGAGCAGACCGGGCGTCAGCAGCCCGTCCCACTCCCGCACCCGGGCACCGTCGACCGGCCGGTACGGGCCGAGCGCGACCACGGACGGGCCGTCGACCAGCACGGCGCCGTCCGTGATCAGCGAATCCGCCAGCAGCAGGGCCGAGGCCCGGTGGAGGGTCAGCATCAGGTGGTGGAGAGGATCTTCAGCTCGGGGTGCGCGGTGCCGCCCTCGATCGCCGTGGAGGCGATGTGCGAGGCGACGCGCGGGTCGACCGGGTCGTTGGCCGGGTCGTCCAGCACCCGCAGGTGCTGGTACGTGGTCGAGCGCTGCGCCGGGGTGCGGTCGGCGGCCCGGATGAGGTGGATCAGCTCGGTGAGGTTGGAGCGGTGCTTGGCCCCGGCCATCGAGACGACGTTCTCCTCCAGCATGACCGAGCCGAGGTCGTCGGCGCCGTAGTGCAGCGACAGCTGACCGGCCTCCTTGCCCGTGGTGAGCCAGGAGCCCTGGATGTGCGCGACGTTGTCGAGGAAGAGCCGGGCGATCGAGATCATCCGGAGGTACTCGAAGACGGTGGCCTGGGTGGAGCCCTTGAGGTGGTTGTTCTGCGGCTGGTAGGTGTACGGGATGAAGGCGCGGAAGCCGCCCGTACGGTCCTGCACGTCGCGGATCATGCGCAGGTGCTCGATCCGCTCGGCGTTGGTCTCGCCGGTGCCCATCAGCATGGTGGAGGTGGACTCGACGCCCAGGCCGTGCGAGATCTCCATGATCTCCAGCCAGCGCTCCCCCGACTCCTTGAGCGGTGCGATCGCCTTGCGCGGGCGCTCCGGCAGCAGCTCGGCGCCGGCCCCGGCGAAGGAGTCCAGCCCGGCCTTGTGGATGCGGGTGATCGCCTCCTCGACCGAGACCTTGGAGAGGCGGGCCATGTGCTCGACCTCGGAGGCGCCCAGCGAGTGGATCACCAGCTGCGGGAAGTCCTTCTTGATCGCGGCGAACGCGGTCTCGTAGTACTCGACGCCGTAGTCCGGGTGGTGCCCGCCCTGGAACATGATCTGGGTGCCGCCCAGCTCGACCGTCTCCGCGCAGCGGCGCAGGATCTCGTCGAGGTCGCGCGACCAGCCCTTGTCACTCTTGGGGGCGACGTAGAAGGCGCAGAACTTGCAGGCCGTCACGCAGACGTTGGTGTAGTTGATGTTCCGCTCGATGATGTACGTCGCGATGTGCTCGGTACCGGCGTAGCGGCGGCGGCGGACGGCGTCGGCGGCGGAGCCGAGCGCGTGCAGCGGCGCGGAGCGGTAGAGGTGCAGCGCCTCCTCGGGGGTGATCCGGCCCCCGGCGGCGGCGCGGTCCAGAACGGCCTGCAGGTCTGCGGCGGCGGGGGTCTGCTCGGACACCTGGCGGGCCTTCTTTCTGTCCAACGTCGAACGCTTGCGGAGCGGCCGCCCGGCGCTTGCCGCCCGGCGTCCGTTCACCTGTCCGCCGTACCGCCGGGGAGACCCCGGCAGGCACGACCGAACCAGCGTACGCCAGCCCTCTCCCGCAGTTTTCGGCCCTCACCCACCCACGGGTGCGGGCTCCAGCAGAGTGACCGTCACGTCGGGCGCGAAGCCGCTGTCGTACCCGACCCTGCGGGCGAACTCGGCGATGCCGGCCAGCTGGCGCTCGCCGAGCGAGAAGTCCAGCGCCTCGCTGAAGTAGCGCTCCAGCAGCGGCGCGTCGAACGCCTCCCAGCGGGCCGCCTGCTCGGCCACCTTGGCGGCCTCCGCGAGCGAGAGGTCGCGGGACTCCAGGAAGGCGCGGTGCACGGCCGCGACGGTCTCGGGGTGGCTCGCGGCGTAGTCGCGGCGGGCGGCCCAGACGGCGAAGACGAACGGCAGGCCCGTCCACTCCTTCCACATCTCGCCGAGGTCGTGCACCGCCAGGCCCTGGCTGGGGGCCTGCTCCAGCGAGGCGCGCAGCGCCGGGTCGCCGATCAGCACGGCGGCGTCGGCCTCGGCGAGCATCGCGTCCAGGTCCGGCGGGCAGCTGAAGTACTCGGGGCGCACGCCCTCGCGCTCCTCCAGCAGCAGCCGGGCGAGCCGGACGGAGGTGCGGCTGGTCGACCCGAGGGCGACCCGGCGGCCGTCCAGCTCGGCGAGCGGAAGGCGGCTGACGATCACGCAGGACATCACCGGGCCGTCGCTGCCGACCGCGATGTCCGGCAACACCACCAGCTCGTCGGCGTGCCGCAGGTACTCCACGCAGGTGATCGGGCCGATGTCGAGGGCCCCGCCGACCAGCTGGTCGCTGAGCTTCTCGGGGGTGTCCTTGGTGAGGTCGAGGTCGAGGAGGTTGCCCGTCCTGGCGAGACCCCAGTAGAGGGGCACGCAGTTGAGGAACTCGATGTGTCCGACCCTGGGCCTTACCGCCACCGAGCCACTAGCTTCCCGACCGGTCACCACGTACTCCCTCGTACCCGTTGTTCGTACCCTCTCCGCAGGGTATGCCCGAGGTCGGCGAGGGCCTTCATCCGGGACTCGACACACTCGCGGAGAGGCTCCGGAGACCCCTGGTCGGGCCTGCCCTCGCGTGCTACCGTTCCACCCAGTTGCAGTTTGATTCCCCTTGCAGTACTTGAAGCCTGCGGAGCATGTAACCGCAGGCTTTTCGTAGTTTTTCAGCATTATCGAAAAACTCCGGACCCACTCCGGAGGCGGGGCGATCAGCGCAGCGGACCCCGGATGCCACACGGTGTGGTGTCCAATACGTCCCTCGCAAGGAGAACGGCATGGCTCAGGGAACCGTCAAGTGGTTCAACGCTGAGAAGGGCTTCGGCTTCATCGCCCAGGATGGCGGCGGCCCCGACGTCTTCGTCCACTACTCCGCCATCAACGCAAGCGGCTTCCGCTCGCTGGAGGAGAACCAGCAGGTGAACTTCGACGTCACCCAGGGCCCCAAGGGCCCGCAGGCGGAGAACGTCACCCCCATCTGATTCATCTCCTCTGATGATCTGATCGCTCAGGACCCCGAGCGGGTCTGATGACGGCCGTCCGGGCCGTCACCAAGAGCATGACGAGCACCACCAAGGGGGCCCGCCACGTCACGTACGTGGTGGGCCCCCTGCCTTTCCCCCCGCACCGCCGGGCGCATGATCGTACGTATGGCCACCCTCGTCGCCCTCGCCCGCACCGCCGACCGCGCCCTGCACCGGATCGGCATCGACGGCTACCTGCTCCTGCTGCTGGGCACCGTCGGGGTGGCCACCCTGCTGCCCGCCACCGGCTCCGCCGCGACGGTCGTCAGCGGGTCCGTGAGCACCGCCGTCGGCCTGCTGTTCTTCCTCTACGGCGCCCGGCTCTCCCCCGCCGAGGCACTGGCAGGGGCCCGGCACTGGCGGCTCCACCTGCTCATCCTGGCCTGCACCTTCGTGCTCTTCCCGCTGCTCGGAGAGGCCACCCGGCTGCTGCCCGACGGGGTGATCGGCCCCCAACTCCGGGTCGGGGTGCTCTTCCTCACCCTGCTGCCCTCCACCGTGCAGTCCTCGATCGCCTTCACCTCGATGGCCCGGGGCAACGTCGCCGCCGCGATCTGCGCCGCGACCTTCTCCAGCCTGCTGGGCATCGTGCTCACCCCGCTGCTCGCCGCCTGGCTGCTGGCCGGCTCCACCGGCGTCCGGATCAGCGGCGGGCAGATCCTCGACATCGTCCTGCAGCTGCTCGTCCCGTTCGCCCTCGGCCAGCTGCTCCGCCGCTGGGTCGGCCCGTGGATCGCCCGGCACCGGCCGGTCGTGCTGCTCGTCGACCGGGGCTCGATCCTCCTGATCGTCTACAGCGCCTTCAGCGAGGGCGTCAGCCAGGGCATCTGGAGCCGGGTCTCGGCCGGGCAGGTGCTCTGGCTCGCCGCCGTCTGCCTGGCCATGCTCGCCCTCGTCCTGCTCGGCAGCGGCCTCGCCGCCCGCCGCCTCGGCTTCGACCGCCCGGACAGGGTCACCATCCAGTTCTGCGGCTCCAAGAAGAGCCTGGCCAACGGCCTCCCGCTGGCCACCATCCTCTTCCCGGCGGCGGCGGTGGGGATCACCGTCCTCCCCCTGATGCTCTTCCACCAACTCCAGCTCACCGTCTGCACGGTGCTCGCCCAGCGCTGGGGCCGCCGCACCGGCTGAAGCCGTCGCCCCAGCCGGCACCGGTCGTCACCAGCCGGCCTTCAGGATGGTCAGGACCTCCTCCGCGATCGCCGCCTCGTTCTGCTCGAACTCCGGCCCCGTCAGCACCGCCGGGTCGGCCGGGAGGCCGGTGAGCACGGGCGTGTGCAGGTGCCCGCCGGGCAGCTCCGGACGGACGGTCAGCCGCAGGCGGTTGCTCCGGTACGCGACCTCGTTCGAGAGGTAGCCCCCACCGCCGCCCGCGACCGCGCGGGAGCCCGGCGTCGGCCCGTCCTCGCGGTCGACCGGCTCGGTCGCCCCGGCGGGGATCTCGCTGACCTCGGTGTTCAGCCGGACGGGGTACGGGGTCTGGGTGGCGGCGGCCATCGCCGCCGTCGGCAGGCTGGTCGCGATGAACTCCGCACCGGGGCCCATCCCGGGCGCCACCACCGGGTTCTCGTACGTGCCGCCGGAGAGTGCCTCCTCGTTGTCCGGGTACGGGTCGGCGGAGCGGGCCCGTCCCGCCCAGGCCTCCAGGGTGAACAGGCCGGGGTAGCCCTGGCTGATCGTGGTGATCCGGTCGGCCGCACGCGGTCCGGCCGCCATCCGCCGCCCGAACGCCCGCTCCACGATGCCGCCGTCGAAGTCCGCGTACCGCACCGGCAGGACGACGGCCCGGATCTCCACCCGCTGCCCGTCGGCCAGCGTCACCCGGCGGCCGTTCAGACCGAGCGCGACCGACCCGGACGGGTTGGCCCGCCGCAGCTCGCCGTCCAGCCCGAACGGGTCGAAGCCGCTCACGAACAGCCGCCGCACACCCGGCGCCGGGCGGAAGTCGTTGCCGGTCAGCCCGCGCGAGGCATCCTCGAAGCGACTCCGCAGCGCCACCACGTCCACCGGGAACCCCGGCTGCCACCGGGCGAGTTGCTCGTCCATCGCGAGCCGCGTCCAGTACAGCGGCCGGTCGTCCCCCGGCGCCAGGTCGCCACCCGGGCGCTGCCCCTGCGCCCGCCGCACGGCCGAGTCCCACAGCGCCGCGCCCCAGGTGTCCGCCAACTCCCTTGCCTGTACCGCCGATCCGACCCCGCACAGCGCCGCCGGGAAGCGGGCCGTGAACGCGTCGAACCCGGCTCGCGAGACCAGCTCCGCCGCACGAGGGTCGGCCAGCCGCTGCCGCTCCACGTCCCCCGAGGCCGGACGGCCCGTCAGACAGTCGCCCTCGGCCGCCTGCGCGGCCGGGCCCGGCACCATCACACCCGTGAGGGCCACCGCACCGGCAAGAACCCACATCCGTGAAAGCTTCATGACGTGGACATTACATTCAACTGCCGTACACCGTAGGGCGATCGAGCAGAAAGCCGGCCCGCCGGGGTACCGTCCGCCTCATGCCTCACACTCCGGCCCCCGCTGCCGCACCGTTCACCCCCGACGACCTCCAGCAGGCCGTCCTGCTCGCCGTCGCCACCCTCCGGGAGGCGCCACCGCAGGCGTGGACGGCAAAGGCCGGGCCGCTGGAGTGGGACTGCTGGGAGACCGTCGAGCACCTCAGCGACGACCTCTTCGCGTACGCCGTCCAACTCGGCCCGCAGACGCCACCGTTGGACCACAACGTGCCGTACGTGTGGGAGCGCCGCCGCCCCGGCGGGCCCTCGAACGCCGTCCACGCCGACCGCACCGCAGGCCCGGCCGGGCTGCTTGAGGTGCTGGAGGCGAGCGGCGCCCTGCTCGTCGCGATGACCAGGACAGCCCCGCCGCAGACCCGTGCCTACCACCCGTACGGCAACGCCGACCCCGAGGGCTTCGCCGCCATGGGCGCCGTCGAGACCCTCGTCCACACCCACGACCTGGCCCAGGGCCTCGGCCTCGACTGGACCCCGCCCGCCGACCTCTGCACCCGCGCCCTCATCCGCCTCTTCCCCGACGCCCCGCCCGGCGCAGCCCCCTGGCCCACCCTCCTCTGGGCCACCGGCCGCACCGACCTCCCCGGCCACCCCCGCCGCACCGACTGGCGCTGGTACGGCGAACCCCGGACGGCCTGACGCACCGTCGGGGCCTAGACCTCCGGCTCCCGCTCCAGGACGCCGAACCACTGCTCGGCGCCGTACTCCTCGAACCGCTCCACCTCGGTGAAGCCCAGCTTCGCCGCAAGACGCATCGAGCGGTCGTTGGCGGTCTGCGAGCAGAGCACCACCGGCTCGCCGGGCAGCGCTCCGGCGAACCAGTCGAGCGCCGCCGCACACGCCTCGGCGGCGTACCCGAAGCCCCACGCCTCCGGCAGGAACATGTAGCCGAGCTCGGCCTCCCCGGCATCCGGGCGGACATGGCCCGGACGCTCCGCGTCCCGCCGGTCGAGGGTGACGATCCCGATCATCGCTCCGTCGAGAGCCACCACACTGAGGCCGGGGCGCCGCCTGGGCACCTCGGGCACCGCCCGCTCGAACTCCTCACGCGGTCGAGCGCCACCGATGTAGGTGCCCACCTCCGGCGAGGTGAACAGCTCGATGACCGCCGCACGGTCCCGGGCCTCGGGCTCACGGAGCACCAGCCGCTCGGTCCGTATCGAGGCAGGCGGCCAGGGGACAGGTCCGAGTTCAGTCATGATCGGCAACCTATCGCAGTCACCGGTGGCCCCCCCGGGGGGATTCGGTTGCCGATCCTCGCGAGCGTGGGCCGGGTGGCCCATGGCCTGGTCACGGCGTGGCGTCGCTCTCGGTTGCGCTCGCCCACTGCTGACTCCAGGCCGTCAGGGGACCGAGCGCCTCGATGAGGGTGTGACCGAGTTCGGTGAGTTGGTAGCCGTCGCCGTGCGGGGCGAGCAGGCGGGCGGCGCTCAACTCCGCGAGCCGAGTGCTGAGCACACTGGAGGACATCCGCTCGCATCGGCGTTGCAGTTCACGGAAGCCTGCCGGGGCCTGACTCAGCTCCCACAGGATGCGCAGGGTCCAGCGGCGCCCGAGCAGATCGAGTGCAGCCATGACGGGACGACCCGAGTCGGATCCTCGTACCGGCATGCCCGGCCGCGGTGTTCTGGTTCCCATGCCAACTCCTTGCGCTTCGCTTATCGAAGCACCATACTGATTCGATAATAGAAGCATAGGAGTGGAGCATGCCACGCATCGAACCCCTCAGCCCGCCCTACCCGCCACAGATCGACCAGGCACTTCGGCGATGGATGCCACCCGGCGTCACCCACGAACCACTGGCGCTGTTCAGAGTGCTGCACCGGAACCCGGACCTGGCATCGCGCATGTTCGCCCTGGGGGCCGGGCTGTTGGGCCACGGACTCCTTCCCGACATCGACCGCGAGATCGTCATCGCCCGGGTCACCGCACGGGCCCGCTGTTCCTACGAATGGGGCGTGCACGCCGCGGCCTACTCCCACCAGGTCGGACTCAGCCCCGAGCAGCTCCGAGCGACCACGGAGGCCGACCCTGCGGCCCACGCGTCCTGGTCGGCCCCACACGCGGCACTGCTGCGCGCGGTCGACGAGCTTCACGACAGCGCCCAGCTCTCGCCGGCCGCCTGGAGCGACTTGTGCGATCACTACGAGGAGGCGCAACTCATTGAGTTCCTCGTCCTGGCCGGCTGGTACCGGACCATCAGCTACCTGGCCAACGGGCTCCTCCTCGACGAGGAACCCTGGGCCTCGCCGTTCCCGACCAGCTGACCCCTCGCCGGGCGTCGACCGTCGGAGCAGAGCGCGCCCAGATCACGCCGGAGAACGGCCGAAGCCGGGCCCCGTCCTCGGAGGCCCGGCTTCGTCGTGGCAGGGGTCAGGCCGCGACGGCGACCTTCTCGGCGAGCTTGGCGGGCTCGTCCGTCAGGAGGTCGCCCGTCGGGTTGTTGTAGGCGGTGAGGTCGAGGGTCTTCTCGCGGGCGGCGACCAGGATCGGGACGACGGCCTGGCCGGCCACGTTGGTGGCGGTGCGGACCATGTCGAGGATCGGGTCGATGGCGAGGAGGAGGCCGACGCCCTCCAGCGGGAGGCCGAGGGTGGAGAGGGTGAGGGTGAGCATCACGATGGCACCGGTGAGACCGGCCGTCGCGGCGGAGCCGATCACGGAGACGAAGGCGATCAGCAGGTAGTCGCCGATGCCGAGGTGGATGCCGTAGACCTGGGCGACGAAGATCGCGGCCAGCGAGGGGTAGATCGCGGCGCAGCCGTCCATCTTGGTGGTCGCGCCGAACGGGACGGCGAACGAGGCGTACTCGCTCGGGACGCCGAGGCGCTCGGTGACGCGGCGGGTGACGGGCAGCGTGCCGACGGAGGAGCGGGAGACGAAGGCCAGCTGGATGGCGGGCCAGGCGCCGCGGAAGAAGTTCAGCGGGTTGAGGCCCCCGGCGAAGCGCAGCAGCAGCGAGTAGACGCCGAAGAGCACGATCGCGCAGCCGACGTACACGTCGATGGTCAGGGTGGCGAAGGGCTTGAGGAGGTCCCAGCCGTACTTGGCGACGGACTTGCCGATCAGGCCGAGGGTGCCGAGCGGGGCGAGGCGGATGACCCACCAGAGGGCGGTCTGGGTGAGTTCGAGCACCGTCTCGCTGAGCCGCAGGACGGGTGCGGCCTTCTCGCCGAGCTTGAGGATCGCGGCGCCCGTGACGACCGCCAGGAAGACGATCTGCAGGACGTTCACCTCGACGAAGGAGGTGGCGATGTTGGTCGGGATGATGCCGGTGAGGAAGTCGACCCAGGAGCCCGCGTGGTCGGGGGCCTTGAGGCCGGTGGTGGCCAGGCCGGCGCCCTTGCCCGGGTCGGTGAGCAGGCCCAGGCCGAGGCCGATGGCGACGGCGATCAGCGAGGTGATCAGGAACCAGAGCAGCGTACGGACGGCCAGCCGGGCGGCGTTGGTGACGTTGCGGAGGTTGGCGACGCTGACCACGATCGCGGTGAAGACCAGCGGCGGGACGGCCAGCTTGAGCAGCTGGACGAAGGTCTTGCCGATGGTGTCGAGCGTGGTGGTGAGCCAGGAGACGTCCTGGCTACGGGCGAGATAGCCGAGGCCGAGACCGAGGACGAGCCCGCCGACGATCTGGGCCCAGAAGGGCGTTCGGCGGAGGGCGGCGAGAGGCGTGCGGGGTGTGGACGTGCCAGGTGTGGACATGCGGGTGCAGCTCCGGGGAGGGGGAGAGTGACGGGGCGGGAGCGGCGGCACGGCTGGGAGGACACCCGGGGGGTGTCAGGCGCGACGTGCCGCCCGCATACAGCTGAAACCGCTGAAGCCCCGACAGGAGCGCGGGCTGTCCACAGCACCCGGCAGGCACGCGGCAGCGGGCATGAGCGAGCTGCTCATCCCCTGCTGCGAAGGCGTGCCTGTGGTGGTCATGGCCGACACAGTAGCAACAAACCTTTGGGATGTTCAAAGTACTTGTTTGAGTTGCGACCACGAACCACCCCGCCCGGGAGCGGTCAGCGCCCGAAGGCCGCCCTGGTCATCGCCTTGGAGACCGGCGCCGCCAGCCCGCCGCCGCTCACCGAGTCCCGGTTCGCCGAGCCGTCGACCACGACCACGGCGGTGGCGATCCGGTGCCCCTGCCCGTCGTCGGCGTAGGAGGTGAACCAGGCGTACGGGGTGCCGCTGTTGTCGACGCCGTTCTGCGCGGTGCCGGTCTTTCCGCCGACGGTCACCCCGTCGATCGCCGCCGAGCGGCCCGTCCCGTCGGTGACGACGGAGACCATCGCGGACTGGAGCTCCTTCGCGGTGTGCGCGCTCATCACCCGGCCGAGCTGGGCGGGCGCGATGTCCTGCACCGTCCGGCCCGAGTGGTCGGTGAGCCGGTCGACCATGGACGGCTTCATCAGCACGCCGTCGTCGGCGATCGCGGCGGAGACCATCGCCATCTGCAGCGGCGTCGCGGTGACCGAGAACTGGCCGATGCCGGTCAGCGCGGTCTGCGCGGCGTCCATCCCGGCGGGGTAGACGCTGGTGGCGGCCCGCACGGGGGTGTCCAGCTTCGCGAGGTTGAAGCCGAACTTCGCCGCCTGCGCGGACATCTTCGCCTCGCCGAGGTCGGCGGCCAGCTTGGCGAACACGTTGTTGCAGGAGTACCGCAGGGCCGTCCGCAGCGTCGCGTCGGTGCAGGGCGCGGACGGGTTCTCGTTGGTCAGCACCCGGCTGGTGCCGGGCAGGGTGTACGGGTCGGGGCTGACGGTGGGCTGGTCGATCCCGCTCAGCAGGCCGTTCTCGAGCGCGGCGGCGGCCGTGACGAGCTTGAAGGTCGAGCCCGGCGCATAGGTGGAGCGCAGCGCGTGGTTGAGCATCGCCAAGCCGTTGTCGGCGCTGAGCTGCCGCCAGGCGGCCTCGTCGGCGGCCGAGCTCCCGGCGATCCGCCCGGGGTCATACGACGGGGTGGAGACCAGCCCGAGGATCGCGCCCGTCGCCGGGTCGATGGCCACGGCGGCGCCCTGCTTGCCGCCGAGCGCGTCCCAGGCGGCGCGCTGCACCTTGGGGTCGATGGTGGTCACGACGTCGCCGCCGGGCGGGGTGCTGCGGGTGAGCCCGTCGGTCAGCGAGGCGAGGCGCTGGTCACGGCCGTCGAGCAGCTGGGCGTAGAGGTTCTCCAGCTGGTTGGAGCCGTACTTCTGCGAGCTGTGGCCCGTCACGGGCGCGTAGAGCGGGCCGTCGGTGTAGCTGCGTTCGTAGGCGAGCGTGCCGCCGGTCGGGGCCGAGCCGGTGACGGGCTGCCCGCCGACCAGGATGTTGCCGAGCGGCTTGGCGTAGCGGTCGATGGCGATGCGGGCATTTGCCGGGTTGGTGCTGTACGAGTCGGCCTCGGCGACGGCTATCCAGCTGATGCGGAGCATCAGCGCGAGCACCAGCAGCAGACAGAAGAGCGAGGCTCGGCGCATCGAGCGGGTCATGCCGTAGCCGCGGTTCGGGGTGTTCATCCGGTCCTGTCGGGCCCCGGGCGGCGGGCTTCCCTACCCCGCCCCGGCCTGGTCGCGGCCGTCGTCCCGGTACGGCCTGGTGAGTACGTTCCCGTTCGGGGGACGCCGGGAGGGCCGGGAGCGGTTCCCCGGCGGTCGCCGGCACGGAGGTCACTCGCAGTCACTTGCACCG
Organism: Kitasatospora sp. McL0602; assembly: GCF_052076145.1. Lineage (NCBI taxonomy): Bacteria > Bacillati > Actinomycetota > Actinomycetes > Kitasatosporales > Streptomycetaceae > Kitasatospora > Kitasatospora sp. McL0602. The sequence goes on from NZ_CP197246.1 coordinate 2,989,677, forward strand.
CGCCAGTTATACGTATAACTTGGCATACGATCCCACTGCCGCCCCCTGCCCTCCGGGAGACCGCCCCATGGGCTACCTCGCCCTGCTCCGAGCCCCGCACGTCACCCGACTGCTCTCCGGCACCCTGCTCGGCCGCCTCCCGGCCGGCATGACCGCCCTGGTCATCGCCCTCGCGCTGCGCGAGGCCGGCACCCCGTACAGCAGGATCGGCCTGGCCACCGCCGCGTACGCGATCGCCGCCGCCGTCGGCGGGCCGGTGCTCGGGCGGATCGTCGACCGGACGGGCCAGCCCCGGGTGCTGATCGGGGCCGCCGTGGTCGCCGGGTTCGGGTACGCGCTGCTGGCGCTCGCGCCCGGCTCGGCCGTCGCCGCGCCGCTCGGCGCCGCGATCGCGGGGCTCGCGATGCCGCCGCTGGAGCCCTGCCTGCGCTCGCTCTGGCCGACCGTCGTCGAGGAGGAGCAGCTCGACACCGCGTACGCCTTCGACTCCGCCTCGCAGCAGATCCTGTACGTCGCCGGGCCGCTCGCCGTGGCCGGGATCTCGGCGGCCTTCGGCCCGTCCACAGCCCTGTGGACAGCGGCCGGGCTCGGCCTCGCCGGGGCCCTGGTGGTCGCCACCACCGCCCCCGCCCGCGCCTGGCGCGCCCCCGCGCGTGGGGCCGGATCGGGCCTGCTCGGGCCGCTGCGCTCCCCCGGTCTCGTGCTGCTGCTGATCGGCCTGGCGGGCGCCGGGTGGACGGTCGGCGCCCAGAACGTGCTCTTCATCGCCTACGCCGAGCAGCACTCCGGCAGCCTCCCCGGCGGCGCCGGCACCCTGCTCGCGCTCGCCGCCCTCGGCGGGCTGCTCGGCGCGCTCGCCTACGGCGCGGTGAAGTGGCGCAGCAGCACCGCGACCCGTACCTGGGTGCTGGCCCTCGCGATGGCCGTCAGCTACCTGCCGCTGCTGCTGCTCCCCGGCCCGTACGCGATGGCCGGGCTGGCGCTGCTCTCCGGCATCGGGCTGGCGCCGCTGCTGGCGGCGGCGTTCGTGCTGGTCGCCGAGCTGGCTCCGACGGGGACCGTGACGGAGGCGTTCGCCTGGCTGGTGACGCTGTTCGCTACGGGCAACGCGGCGGGCTACGCCGTGTCGGGGTCGCTGGTGTCGGGGTCGCTGTCGGCGGTGGCGGCGTGCTCGGTCGGCGGGATCGGGCTGGGGGCGGTGCTGCTGTTCGCTGCGCGGCGGTGGTTCCGTAGCGCGGGCGCGCCGGACATGGCGAAGGGGCGCGAGGTGCTGCGCGCTCCGGAAGGTGCAGCGGTCTAGCCTTCCGGTTCGCGCCTGCAGTGAATCAAGCAGAGCCTCGCGCCCCTCAAGAACCCTCTAGCGGTGGCGTCCCCTGCGGCGGACGGTCAGGCCGAAGGTGACGAGCAGTGCGGCGGTGCCGAGCAGCGGAAGGACCGGGAGGTCGCTGCCGGTGTGGGGCAGCGGCTTCGGAGTCGTGGTCGGGGTCGGGGTCACCGGCGGCGTCGGGGTCGGAGTGACCGGCGGCGTCGGGGGCGGGGTCGGGGGTACGTACGGGAAGACCAGGCCCATGTCCAGGTCGAGGTAGTCGGTGCCGCCGGTGAGGTCGACGGTCTGGGTGAGGCCGGTGGACTGGTCGGCGTCCGAGTCCTTGGGGCCCGGGGCCCCGGCGGCGTACTGCTTGGTGACGGTGGCGTCGGCCGGGAGGGTGGTCAGGTCGAAGCGGACGGCGTACTTGCCGTTCGGCAGCGCTGCGAAGAGGTAGTGCCCGGTGCTGTCGGTGACGGCACTGACCGTCTTGCCGTACTTGTTCCGGACGTTGCGGCCCTGACCGTCGAGCAGGTGGACGCGGACCCCGGGCACCCCGGGCTCGCCCGCGTCCTGGAGGCCGTTCTTGTTCAGGTCGTTCCAGACGAAGTCACCGAGCGAGTTGTACGGCGCGGGCGGCCACTGCACGCCGATGCCGACCTTGGCGGGCTCGGCGGGCAGCAGCTGGGCGCCGGTGTTGTCCTTGGCCGTGTAGGCGAAGCTGTTCCAGGCGAACCCGGCGTCGGGCGCGTCGACGGACGCGACCATGCTCCACGTCAGGGTGAAGGTGCCGCCGGAGGGCAGCGCCCCGGGGCGCCGGACGCGGAACCAGGTCGCCAGCCCCGGCCCGGGGAAGGTCGCGCTCCACTGCGCACCCGCGTTGCAGGGCGCGTCCGGGGGCGTGGTGGGCAGTTCGGCTGGGCGGCAGGGGTTCGGGTCGGTGGTGTACTCGATCACCACCGTCGGGTCGCTGCTGGTCAGCGGCACGGTGAGTGAGGGCGTCCAGGTGCTGTCCCGCTCGACGCCGGGGTTCAGCACGTAGCCGTCACCCGGGCTCGGCAGGCGGTCGTACGCGACGAAGTCGGTGACGGCCTCCGGTGCGTCGTTGCGGACGGTCATCCGGTACGAGATGTTGCCACCCGGCGAGGTGGTGCCGGTGCTGCCGTAGTCGGTGTCCTTGTCGCCCTTGACCTCCTTGTACGCGTGCAGCACGGCGGGCACCTCGATCTGCACCTGCGAGCTGGCCCGGCAGAGCTTCTCGGTGGTGTTGCCGTTGCCGTTCAGGTCGTCGGTGTCCGGCACGCTGCTGTCGGTGCCGAAGAACATGCAGGTGACGGGCGGTGACGGCTGGTCGGTGGTGACGAACACCTCGTTGGTGAGTGTCCCGGGCCGGGCGCTGCCCGCGACCTGCGCCTCGAAGAGCACCCGGCTGGCCCGGCTGTCGTGCAGGTACGTCATGTCCGGGTGCGGGCCGGGCCAGGTCATCCGGAGCAGCTGGCGCCCGTCCTTGCCGGGCAGCACGACCACCTCGGACGGCGCCTTGCTGTCCCCCCATCCGGGGTCGGGCCGGACGGAGCCGTCGACGTAGACCATGCCGGGCGGCAGCAGGTCGAAGAGGATCAGCGGCTTGTCGAGGACCTTGCCGCTGCGGTTGTACGGGATGACCTGGAAGGTCGCCTTGCCTCCGGGGGAGAGCACCGCACCCGCCGTGGTGGTCTTGGCGGCGCCGAGGTTGGTGGCATCGGTGACCCTGGTGTCGGCGCAGGCGTTGCTCTGGGCCCGGACACCGGCCGCGTCGGTGCCGACCAGGTCGACACAGTTGTGCAGCGGGTCGGGCGCAGTGGTGCCGTCGTGGCCGGTGTAGAGCACCTGCATCAGCACCTGGATCGAGTTGCCGGGGCTCCAGCCGCCCGGGATGGGGCCGTTCCAGCTGAACCGCAGGCCGTCCAGCCAGCGCCCGACGGGGATGCCGAGCACGTCGTTCGCCGGGTCGGCGGCGCCGTGCGCGAAGCTGACCCGGCGGGCGGCGGCGCCGTTGAACGGCTTGCCGGGGGTGAAGGTCTGCCAGGCCGGGTCGCCGTTGAGGCGGTACTCCAGGGTCAGCGCGATGCTGGTCGGGTTCCACGGATCGAGCTGGATGGCCTGCGGGTCGAGCCAGTTGTAGAGGCCGGTGGTCGTCCCGGCGCCCGGGTCGGTCATCACCAGGCTGGTGATCGGGCCGGCCGTGTTGACGGGGAAGAGACTGAAGCCGTTGACGTCACCCGAGGTGACGGTCGGGCCCCAGGTCTTCCTGACGTCGACCACCACGCCGGTGGTGGTCGGCTGGAAGGTGGGCGTGACGGCGGTGGCGGTGGAGAGGTCCTTCTCGGCGTCGGGGCCGAGCGGGTCGCCCTTCAGGTCCACCTTGTTGGTCGACGTGGTGCCGTTGAGGAAGGCCGACTCCGGGTAGTTCACCACCATCACCCCGGGGTACTTGCACCCCGCCTGGCCGTTCCCGGCCCGGAAGTCGCCGATGTCGTAACCCCAGGTGTTGCTGCCCGGCGGGTTCTCCGTCCACCCGGGCGAGCGGCTGGTGTCGACCACGGCGCCCGGCGGCAGGGTGTCCACCAGGCGGCTGGCGTCGAGGTCGACGTTGGGCACGCCGTCCTTGGAGCAGGTGCCGAACTGGTACGTGACCGTGCGGCCGTCCTGACTGCTCGTCTGGACGCCCTTGGTGACGGTGTACTGGGGCTGGACGACGGCGGTCGTGTTGGCGGTGCCGGTCTGCGGGGTCTCGCGGTCGGCGGTCAGGGCCGCCGTGTTGACGGCCTTGGCGCCGTTGGCGGTGGTCCAGTTCGGGTACTTGAGGACGACCTTGATGGAGGCCGTGGTGCCCGGGGGCAGCGGCGTCACCATCTTGATCGTCGCGGTACCACCGACTGCCCCGGGGGCCGGCATCGTCGAATTGGCGACGTCGACGGTGGAGGCGTCCGGCGTCCACCCGACGAACTCCATCCCGGCCGGGAGTTGGTCCGTGATCGTGGCGTTGGAACACTCAGCCACCGAGCAGGTGTAGTTGAGCGTGTATGTCACGTTCTCGCCCGGGGCGGGCGTGGCCTTGTCGACCGTCTTGGTGAAGGTGATCGCCGCCTGCGCGGGTTGGGCGGCGATGCCGCCGGTCAGCAGTGTGCCGCAGAGCAGGCCGAAGGCTGCCACCAGGCGTGGTGTTCGGGCTGGGCCCCGAGGGATGGTCTTCCGCATGGTCCCCAGTGGAACCGCCGGGGTGCGGTCAGCACGCGACGACTCGTCCGAGCGGATGATCATTCATCCGATTGACCCAACGTCACGCCCGCACCTCTAGGTGCCGATGTGACCGGTCGACGATCTGACGATCAGACTGGTCTCCAGTGGAGCGACCACCGGGGCAGGCTCACCGCGCAGCAGAGCCGCCAAGGCGTCGACGCCCGCCCGGCCCAGCTCCTCGCCCGGGAGGTCGACGGTGGTGAGCGGCGGGGCCAGCAGCGAGGCCACCGGGATGTTGTCGATGCCGACCACCGCGACGTCCGCCGGGATGCGCAGGCCGAGCTCGGCGGCGGCCTGGTAGAGGCCGGAGGCGACCACGTCGTCGTCGCAGACCACGGCCTGCGGCCGGTCCGGTCGGCTCAGCAGCCCGTACGCGGCCGAACTGGCGGCCGCCTGGCCCTCGTTCAGGCTCACCCCGGCCTCCAGCACCTCCAGCCCCCGGGCCCGTGCCGCCGCCTCGAAGGCCGCCTGCCGCACCCGGAAGGTGTACGCCGAGTGGGTCGAACGCAGGTGGCCGATCCGGCGGTGGCCCAGTGCGGCCAGATGTTCGACGGCCGCCCGCATGCCGCCTGCCACGTCGAGCTCGACCGTCGGCCGGGCCGGGTCGGTGACCGGGTCGGCGTCCAGGAAGACCACCGGGGTGGCCGGCGGCAGCTCGCCGAGCTGGCTGTCGTCCGGCGAGCAGATCAGCAGGCCGTCGAAGCGGCTGGTGGTCGCGGCCTCGGCGAGCGTCGCGCTCCCCCAGCCGGAGCTGACCACCACCGCCAGGCCGTGCCGCCCGGCCTCCTCGTGGACGCCCGCGAGTACCCGTCCGAAGAACGGCCCGAGGATGTTCGGCACTGCCAGCAGGATCATCCCGCTCCGGCCCAGCCGCAGCTGCCGCCCGGCGGCCTGCGGCCGGTAGCCGAGCGAACGTGCGGCCTCCCGGACCCGTTCCCGGGTCGCGTCGGAGACGCGGTGGCCCGCCTCGGTGCCCGAGAAGACCAGCGAGACCGTCGCCTGGGAGACCCCGGCGAGCCGCGCCACGTCCCGCCCGGTGGGGCGCTTGGCCGGGGGCTCGGGAGGGAAGGTCACCGGCTCAGTTCTGCGGCGTGGCCGCCGAGCGGGCGGCCTCGTCGATCGCGTCCTCCTCGGCGTTCTGGGCCGCGATCCGGGCGGAGGTCTTCGTCCGCCGCCCCTCGATCTTCGCCACGATCTGCGCCGACATCTCGTCCCGCTGCTTGCTCAGCAGCACGTAGCTCAGCGGCGCCGAGACCAGCCCGGCCACCAGCACCAGGAACACGTACCCCGTCGTCCCCGAGACCGGGATCACCCCGAAGTGGCCCAGCAGCATCGCCACCAGCAGGCAGCCGAGGAAGATGCTGGCCCGCATCGAGGTGTAGCGGAGCGTGGCGTGCGACTTGCTGCTCACGGCGGTGGAGTCCTTCCGGGGTCCTGCGGCGACTGGTCTCCCAGTGAAACACGAGCCCCGCGGCGTACGGACCCAGGGGCGCGGCCGGTCGTGTGCGGCTACTGCCGGAGGTCCAGCCACATGGTGACGTCGTCGCGGTCGTCGCCCGGCGCGACCCTGATCGCCCCGGGGACGCGGCCGACCTCGACGTAGCCGCTGCGGCCGTAGAAGCGTTCGAGCCCCTGGCCGCCGCGCAGGGTGAGCCGCAGGCCGTCCAGGCCCCAGCCACGGGCGATCCGCTCGGCCTCGGCCATCAGCTCGGCGCCGTGGCCGCGCCCCTGGAAGTCGGGGTGCAGCATGACGCGCTTGAGCAGCCGCCAGTGGTCCATCAGCGAGAACCGCATGTCCTCGAAGAACAGCACCCCGGCGACCCGCCCGTCCGCGTACCCGACCAGGAGCCGGTCGGCCTGGCCGGGGCCGACCCCGCCGAACTGCTTCTCGGCCGTCGCCCACACGTCGTCCTCCGTCACGGGCGGGACGAAGCCGACGGAGCCGCCGGCGTTGCTGGCGTCCGTCCAGAGGGTGACGATCTCGGCCCGCAGCTCAGGGGTCAGATCCGGGTCGAGAGCAAAGGTCAGTGTCATACCCCCAGAGCCTAGTAGGCCCTTACGACGCGAGCCCTCACGAGAGCGCCGGCGCGAGCCGCCCGCCGCGCGCCCGCAGCGCGAGGCAGCACAGCACCGCGACCGCGCAGAGCCCGCCCGCCGCGTACCAGGCCGCGTCGTAGTTGCCGAAGTGGTCGCGGGCCAGACCGGCCAGCGCGGCGACGGCCGCCGCGCCGATCTGGTGGGCCGCCAGCACCCAGCCGAAGACGATCGGGGCGTCGGCGCCGAAGTACTGGCGGCAGAGCGCGACCGTCGGCGGCACGGTGGCGACCCAGTCCAGGCCGTAGAACACCACGAAGGCGAGGATCGGCGGGTGCAGCGAACCCGCGAACAGCTGCGGGAGGACGAGCAGCGAGAGGCCGCGCAGCGCGTAGTAGGTGATCAGCAGCGTCCGGGAGTCGAAGCGGTCGGTGAACCAACCGCTGGCTATCGTCCCGACGACGTCGAAGACACCGACCAGGGCGAGCAGGCTCGCGCTGGTGGTGACGGGCATGCCGTGGTCGTGGGCGGCGGGGATGAAGTGGGTGCCGACCAGGCCCGCCGTGGTCGCGCCGCAGATCGCGAAGGAGCCCGCGAGCAGCCAGAACGCCTTGCGGCGGGCGGCCTCCCGGAGCACCCGCAGGCTGCGGGCGAGCGCACTGCCGCCGAGCACCGGGGCGGGCGGCTGCTCGGTCGCGCCGTACGGGAGCAGCCCGAGGTCGGCGGGGCGCTCGCGCATCAGCAGCAGCACCGGGACGGCGACGGCGGTGGCGCAGAGCGAGACCAGGACGACGGCCGTCCGCCAGCCGTGCTGCTCGACCAGCCAGGCGAGCAGCGGCATGAAGACGAGGTTGCCGGCCGCGCTCGCGGCGGTGAGCACGCCGGTGACGAGCCCCTGCCGGGCGGCGAACCAGCGGCCGCTGACGGTGGTGGCGAACGCGCCCGCCATCGAGCCGCTGCCGAGGCCGACCAGCACGCCCCAGCAGAGCACCAGCTGCCAGCTCTGCGTCATCAGCACCGTCAGCCCGGCGCCGGTGGAGATGGTGAGCAGCGCGCAGACCACCACCAGCCGGACGCCGAAGCGGTCCATCAGGGCGGCGGCGAACGGCGCGGTGAGCCCGTAGAGGGTGAGGTTGACCGAGACGGCGCCGGCGATCGTCGCGTGCGACCAGCCGAACTCGGAGTTCAGGGCGTCCATCATCAGGCCGGGCGTCGAGCGGAAGCCGGCCGAGCCGAGCAGGACGAGCAGGGCGACCCCGGCGACGACCCAGGCGTAGTGCAGGCGCGGTGCTCCGGCGGGGGCCGGCTCGGGCGCTGACTCGGGGGCCGGCTCGAGGACGGCCTCGGGGGCGGTCGGGGCTTCTTCGGCGGGTGCGTCGTTCACAGCCCGAGTCTGCTGACCCGGCGGCCGCCGGACGAGGGGTTTGACTGCCAGCTTTCACCAGGATCGAGCCATGCCCGGCCCAGGCAGGCGGCCCGTCGGTCGGATGGCGGCGCGACGTACGCTCCCCATGCCCGTCCGGCGGGCCGCCATCCGTCCCCCGCGTGCGGGGCCCCTACGGACCGTCCGGTCCGTGCCGCACGCCAGCTCTCCGTACTCGTCGAGGAGGTGTCCGATGCGGCCGGCAGCGTGCGGTCCCCCATGCTGGCGCCGTCGGACACGGCCTCGACGTCCCCTCACTCGACGGGGAGCTGCACCCAAGAGTGATCAGTCGGATACGTCACGTCAATGGGTTGTCTGAAATTCGGAATGGTTGGCGCGCATTTCCGGCGCGCGGACGCCCGGTGGGCGTACGGGGGCTCAACCGGCGTACGCACTCTCGGCAGGCGCCGCATCGGCCGGGCGGGCGGCCATCGGGCCCGAGCTGATCTCGCACCAGACCCGCTTCCCGGAGCCCTCCGGGTACCAGCCCCAGCGGTCGCAGAGCAGCTCGACCAGCTCCAGCCCGCGCCCGTTGGTCGCGTCGCCGGGCGCGTGCCGGGGGGCGGGCGCGGCCTGGCTGGCGTCCGCGACCTCGACCCGGACGAGGTCGAAGGAGGCGACCGGCACGGCGCCGCAGACCGGCATCGACAGCCTCAGCACGGCGGGCGACCCGGTGTGCACCACCGCGTTGGTGACCAGCTCGGAGACGACCAGCACCAGCGTCTCGGCGATCGGGGTGTCCGGGTCGAGCCCGTGCCCCTTGAGGCGGGTGCGCACCCAGCGGCGCGCTCGGCCGACCTCGGCAGGGTCCGCCTGGACCGCCAGCTGCACCTGAAGTACCTGCACCGCTCCACCACCCGCACTCGCAGTTCGGCCAAACACCCCGCTGCCCGGCACGGGCTTCGGGGGCTCTTCTCTCGCCGGTCCGGCCGGCCGGCCGCGCACAATCCGAGGCCTGGTCGGACTGCCCATGGCTTCGTCACGAATACGCCTCAGGATGATCCGGCATACCGGTCACAGCAAGCGCTTCAGGCATATTCCAGCGATCGGGGGACACCGCGGTGCATACTGTCCCGCTCACCCTGACGAGCTTCGCACCAGCGGTCGTCCGGCCGGCCGGCCGAGGCGGTGGTAGCGCCCCGCGGACGAGCGTATTGAAAGTACCGCCACGCGGGCCCCAAGGTGCGGCCGCCACGAGCGAACCACCCTCCCTACATGTGTCCACGGCCGGTCGAACATCAACGGCCGGTGCGAGCAGTGGATCTGACGATCCGAAACATCCTTCTTCCTATTCGCACGTTTTCTCCACGCCCGCGCAGACTCCCGGGATACCGTGGGCCGGACCGGGCACGTGGACAGAGGCACGAACGGGGACAGAGGAGAGGCCCATGGCCGCCGTCGACCCCCATGAGGACGACGCGCTGCACCGCCGGTTGGCCGATGGCGAGGAGAGCGCTCTCGGGGAGCTCTACGACCGGTACGCGCCCCCGGCGCACGGCCTCGCCCAGCGCCTGATGGGTGACCAGGCCGCCGCCGAACACCTCACCTGCGAGATCTTCGCCGGCCTCTGGACCAATCCGGGGACGGCCCGGCTCGGCGCCGACGCCGTCCTGGAGGCCGCCGACCCGCTCGACCCGCCCGTGGCGCTGCGTCAGCAGGTGCTCGACCGCTGCCTGGCCCGGCGGCCCGCCCTGCTGCCCGTACCGCCCTGGGCCGCCCCGTACGCGGCCGAGACCGCCCGGCTGGATTCGCTGCTGCGCGACCTCGGGCCCGCGGAGTGGCAGGAGACCGTCGAGCTCGCCTGGCACGGCGGCGTCGAGCGACTGCGGCCGGCCCAGGTGCTCCGGCACCTCGCCGAGGTGGACGCCCGGCTGGCCCCCGCGCTGGGCCTCCCCGCCGACGGCGGCCAGCCCCCGGCACCGGGCGACGAGCGCTCGCACTGGCGGCGGCAGAGCCACGCCCTCGTCCGCCGCGCCGGGCTGGGCGCCGTCGGCACCGCCCTCGTCGACCACGGCTTCGCCGTCCTGCCGCTGCACGACGCCTTCCTCGACCGCGCCTTCGAGTGCTGGATCCACGGCGACGACATCGCCCGCGCCGTCGACTACCCGTACACCCCGCCCGCGCCCAAGCACCTGCGGCTGATGGTCGACCTCGCGGCCCGGATGCTGCCCGCCGCGCTCGCCGCCCGGCCTACCCCCACCCCGCCGCTGCCCCGGCTGGTGCGGCTGGTCGTCGAGGGCCCGGCGGCGGGCGAGTGGCTCGTCCCGCTGGACGGCACCGCCGACAACGCCGACGTGGTCGCCTCGGTGGCCGTCGACGGACTGGAGTTCTGCTACCTGGCCGCCGCCCGCCGCGACCCGGCCCGCCTCCCGGTCGGCCAGTACGGCGACGCGGCGGCGGTGCGGCAGCTCCTGGAGGCGGCGCCCCTGCTCTCCCGCCCCTGAAGGGAGCCCAGGGCGGCTACGTGAAGACGACCGTGCGGGTGCCGTTGAGCAGCACGCGGTGCTCGCTGTGCCACTTCACCGCGCGGGCCAGCGCCTGGCACTCGACGTCACGGCCGACGGCGACCAGCTGGTCGGGGGTGACGTCGTGGGTGACGCGGGCGACCTCCTGCTCGATGATCGGGCCCTCGTCGAGGTCGGCGGTGACGTAGTGCGCGGTCGCGCCGATCAGCTTCACCCCACGGCTGTGGGCCTGGTGGTACGGCCTGGCGCCTTTGAAGCTCGGCAGGAAGGAGTGGTGGATGTTGATGACCCGCCCGGAGAGCGCCTTGCACAGGCCGTCGGAGAGCACCTGCATGTAGCGCGCCAGCACGACCAGGTCGACCTTCTGGTCGGCGACCAGGTCGAGCAGCTGCTGTTCGGCCTCGGCCTTGGTGTCCCGGGTGACGGGGATGTGGTGGAACGGGATGCCGTACGACTGCGTCAGCTCGCGGAAGTCGGTGTGGTTGGAGACCACGGCCGCGATCTCCACCGGCAGGGCGCCGATCCGGGTGCGGAACAGCAGGTCGTTGAGGCAGTGCCCGAACTTGCTGACCATCAGCACCACCCGCATCCGCTCGGCGCTGGGGTGGATCTGCCAGTCCATCCGGAAGGACGCGCCGATGGCGGCGAAGCTCGCCCGCAGCTTCTCCGCGCCGATCCGGCCCTCGGCCGTGAAGTGCACCCGCATGAAGAACAGCCCGCTGTCGGCGTCCCCGAACTGCTGGCTGTCGACGATGTTGCAACCGGTCATGAACAGGTAGCTGGAGACCGCGTGGACGATCCCCTGCTTGTCGGGGCAGGACAGCGTGAGGACGTACTGCGAGGCTGCTGTCTGCTGTTCCACGGTGGGTCGGGTCCTGTCCGCTAGGTCGGCGAGTGGCGCAAGCCGTCCAGCGTGTCACATACCGGACGCCGCGCGCCGATCCGACCGCACTGCGGGACGGGCCTCAGCCGGCCCTGTTCAGCCCGCCCGGGTTCAGCCTGTCCGGGTGAGGATGCGCAGCACCTCCAGCGAACGCGGCTCCGCCTCCGGGTCGTCCCCGTCTGCCAGCGCGAGCTGGACGTGCGCCTCCCGACAGGCCCGGACGGCGTCCGGCCAGCCGGGGTGGGCGAGGTACGCGGCGGCGGGCGCGTCGGCCCCGGTCTCGTGCAGCACCTGGAGGACGCGCAGCACGGCGGCGCTCACCAGCGTGGTCTCGGTGGTGTCGCGGAAGACCGTGCCGAGGTACTTCTCGGCGGGCCAGCGGTCCAGCCAGGTGTCCTCGACCAGCCGGTAGACGGCGTCGGTCACGTCTCCGTAGCCCGCACGGCCGGACAGCCAGGTCTGCTGCTGAAAGGCAGGGTCGGAGAGCATGTGCAGCCCCGAGCGCACGCGGGCGCGCCAGCGCCACCAGGGCAGGTCGTTGATCGGCATGCCGCCCATCGTGCTTGAGCGGTAGCCCGTCCGAGAAGGGTTTCGGGCAGACCGATACGAAGAATCTGTCCGGGTGGTCCCTGCGGCGGGATCTGTACTGGCAACCATGGGAATCGATCGTACGTTCCCCGTCGACACTCCTTCTACACGCGTCATCAGCAATCACCCCCCGGTGTTCCGCTCCCGTTGGCCGCTCGTTCGCTCTCCGGCCCTCTCCGGGCACCCCGCCGCATCGAGGGTGGAGACGGCCGACTGCTGCCGCCTGGGGAGGGACAAGCTCATGTTGTTGACCGGAGCACGCCATGATCGGGGTCCGCGCACGCGGGGACGCCGCCCGGCCGTCGCACTCGCCGCCGCAGCGGCCCTGCTGCCGGCCCTGCTCGCCACCTCCGCCTGCGGCGGCCCGGCGGACGCCGCCGCCACCGGTGGCGGCGAGGTCAGTGTGATGACCTGGGCGCCGTCCGGCACCGGCTCCGCCGACCGGCCCGGCATGACCGACCTCGCCGAGGCCGTCGGCCGCGAGCTCAACGCCAAGGGCGGCCTGGCCGGGCACCCCGTCCACGTCCTCACCTGCAACGAGCACAACACCGCCGAGGGCGCAGCCGACTGCGCCCGGCAGGCCATCGACGCCCACGTGATCGCGGTGGTCGGCTCGTACAGCCAGTACGGCAGCAGCTTCATCTCGCTGCTGGAGGCCGCGAACATCCCCTACCTCGGCGGGTACGGCCTCTCCACCCCCGAGTTCAGCAGCCCGCTCTCCTACCCCGTCGCCGGCGGCACGCCCGCGCTGATCGCGGGCAGCGGCCGCCAGCTCGTCGCGGCGGGCTGCAGGACGGTCGCGCTGATCCGCCCCGACACCCGCGCCGGCGACACCCTGCTCGGCTTCCTCACCGGTGCGCTCAGCACCGAGAAGATCAAGCTGACCGACATCAAGGCCCCCGAGAAGTCCAACGACTACTCGGCCATCGCCCAGCAGGCCATCGGCGCCGACCGCCCCGGCAACTGCGTCACCAGCGCCCTCGGCGCCGAGCCGACCTCCAACCTGCTCGACCCCTACCGGCGGCTCGGCCCCAAGAACACCGTCTTCGCCTCCGTGATCGGCAGCGTCCAGCAGTCCGTGGTCGACTCCACCGGCGGCGACACGGGCCCGCTCAACGGCGCGTACGCGACCGGCTGGTACCCGCCCGAGGCCTCGCATGTCTGGGACGCCCTGCGGGGCACCCTGCACGACTACGCGGACGGCAACGCGATCGACGTCTCCGACCCCGGCGTGCAGACCACCTGGGTCGCCTACGAGGTGATCCGCCAGGTCGCGGCCCGGATCGGCCCCGCCAAGCCGCTCACCGCCAAGTCCGTCCGGAGCGTCCTCGACAGCGGCGACCCGATCGAGACGGCCGGAGCCACCCCTCCGCTCAGCTGGGGCATGACCAACATGCTGCCCAGCGCGGACTCCCCCCGCCTGGTCAACACCTCGGTCACCTTCCAGCAGGTCCAGGGCGGCCGCCTGGTCGAGCAGCAGAACACCTTCGTGGACGTCCGCTGGGTCCTCACCGGCGCCAAGCACCCGTCCTGACGCACCCGTCCTGACGTACTGGGGGCGTTGACCACCAGGGGCGCGGCCGGTTGCGCTACAGCTCCGTCGGGCCCTTGGTGGCGAGCCCGGTCTGGGCCGCCACCGCGTTCCAGAGGGTGGAGGCCTGGCTCTTGGCCTCGCTGGCCTGGCCGCTCGCCGCGTCGGCCTTGCTCAGGTGGTCACTGGAGGCCTTGTTCGGGTCGCAGGCGGCGATCGCGTCCGTCGCGTAGCCCGCGTACTCGCGGTCCGCGGTGGCGGAGGCCTGCCACCCCTTCACCAGCTGCTCGACCAGCTGGCCGCCGCTCGGCAGCTGATCCACCTTCAGGGCGTTGAGCTTCGTCACCAGCCCGTCGCGCTGGGCGGCGGCCTGGGTGAGGGCCTGCTGTGCGTCGGGCAGCTTCTCGCAGCGCTTGACCGAGGCGACCGCGCTGATCACGGCCTGCCGGCTCGCGTTGGCGGTGTCCAGCAGCTCGCCGAGCGACTTCGCCTGGGCCTGCATCTCGGGGCTGACCGAGGCCGCGCCGCTGCCCGTGCTGCTCGGGGCGGTGCTGCCGCCCTTGGCCACCGCGGTGTTCTTGGCCTTGGGCGTGCCGCCGGTGGCGGGGTCGCCGCTCATCAGCACCGCCACGAGGATGCCCGCCGCCACGACGCCCGCGACCACCCCGCCCACGATCAGCTTGGTGTTCGACCGGGGACCGCCGTCCTCCGGCCCGTACCCCTGCCCGGCGGGGGCGTACGCCGGAGGCGCGGGCGGGGCGCCGTACGGCTGCTGCGGCGCACCGTACTGCTGCTGGCCGCCGAAGGTCTGCTGCCCGCCGAAGCTCTGCTGGCCCCCGTACGAGGGCTGCGGCTGGGCGTACTGCTGCTGGCCGCCGTACGAGGGCTGGCCGCCCTGCGCCGGGTTGCCCGTGGGGTACGGCGGGAAGTACTGCGTCTCCGGCGCCTGATCGGCCTGCGGCGGCTGCGGAGCGTACTGCTGGGGTGCCTGCTGGTGCGGTGCCTGCTGGGGGGCCTGCGGCGGCGGGCTCAGGTACTCCGGGCCCGGCTGCTGCTGCGGCGCCTGGGGCGCCTGCGCAGCGTCCGGCTCGGGCCGGAACAGGTCGTCCATGTTGAAGTCGTTGGAGTTGGAGTACGAGCGGCGCTGGCTCAACGCGATTCCTCACCTGTGTGCGGCACCGACTGTGCGAGGGCAGCCGACAGCCTGCGGACGGCCGCTGTCGGCCGTCCGAGCCGTCTCTCCCGTTGCCGCACCCGGGCCTTCCTCGGTTCTTCCGCGCGCTCGTCGACGGCGGACCCCACCTGATCGGCGGGCCGGACACGCGCGACGCCGAATTTTGCGCCCACGCTACCCGTTCACCGGTACAGGTGACTACGCGGCCCGGAGTTCTCTCACGCGGCCTCCACCTCCACCCGTGCCTGGAACTCCCGGACCACCCGGTGATCGCGGTACGGCTCCAGCCTGCGCCGGAACTCGTCCAGGTACTCGACCCCCCGGTTCGACCGCAGCCCGCTCAGCAGCCGGACGGCCTGCGCGCCCGTCTCGCAGGCCCGTTCGACGTCCCGCTGCTGGAGCTGTGCGGTGGCCAGCAGCACCAGGTCGACGGCCCGCCGCCGGACTCGCGTCGGCGGGTGGAGCTCGAGTGCCGTGCGGGCGTACTTCTCGGCCTGCGGCGCCTGGTCGAGATCGCGGTGACAGTGCGCCAACTCGTCGGCCAGGTAGGCCTCGTCGAAGTGCACGATCCAGTCCGGGTCGTCCTCCGGGTTGCGCTGCTCCATCGCCGCCAGCGCCTTCGCCGCGACGGCCTCGCAGGAGCGGGCGTCACCGAGCAGGGCGTGGCCCCGGGCCTCGGCGGCGTAGAACATCGCCATCGCCGTCGGGGTGGCGACCGCACGGGCGCCCTCCTGTGCGGCACGGGCCAGTTGGGCGATCTCGCGCGGGTTGCCGAGCGTCGCCGCGAGGTGGCTCATCGAGGCCGCCAGCACGTACCCGCCGTACCCGCGGTCGTCCGCCGCCTGGGCCAGCCGCAGGGCCTGGATGTAGTAGCGCTGGGCCAGGCCGGGCTGCCCGGTGTCCACCGCCATGTACCCGGCCAGCTCCGTCAGCCGGGCGACGGCGCCGAAGAGCTGACGCCCGGTCTCCTCCCGGTACGCACCGCTCAGCAGCCCCGAGACCACGCTGTTGAGGTAGTGCACGACCACCGGGCGGACGTGCCCGCTGCCGAAGCGGTGGTCCAGCTCGACCAGCATCTGGGTGGTCGCCCGGATCGCCGCGACGTCCGCCATCCCCACCCGGGGGCCGCCCGCGCGGGCCACCACCGGGTCGGGCGGGGTGATCAGCCAGTCCCGGCTGGGCTCCACCAGCGCGGACGCGGCGACCGTCGCCCCCGCGAGGAACTCCCGCCGACCGACGTCGCTGCGCCACAACTCGCAGACCTGGTCGAGTGCGCCGCTGAGGGTGGCGGCGAACTGGAGGCCCACCCCGGAGCTGAGGTTCTTGCCGTCGGCCATGCCGATCTCGTCGACCGTGACCCCCCGGCCGAGCTTGCGGCCGAGCGCCTCGGCGATCACGGCGGGCGCCTGCCCGCGCGGCTGCTGGCCGCGCAGCCAACGCGCCACCGAGGTTTTGTCGTACCGCAGATCGAGCCCGTGCTCGGCGCCGCAGAGGTTCACCCGGCGGGCGAGGCCCGCGTTCGAGCAGCTCGCCTCCTGGATCAGCTGCTGCAGACGCTCATTGGGCTGTCGTGCGACGAGTGGTCTAGCGGCCATGGGCTTCGCCTCCCCACGCCCCCGGCCCTGACCGGCGGGCGACGATTCTGCTGCTCGGTTGCCGACGTGCCGACCGGTTGGGGCTTAGAGTGACCGTCGGTCGGAGGCGGTGCCACGGGCCGACGGCTCTCGCCCGGACGGTCCGCTCGTTCACCCGCCCCCAGTTGACGGTCGGTCTTATGACCCCAGGTTAGCGATCAGCAACACCAGCGGGATACCCACCGTGACCAACCCGCTCCCCACGCGCCCTGCCAAATGCACCCATGCGCCCCTGCCTGCGCCGGTTGCGACCCCCTCGTCCGTTCCCCGGTGTCTCGTACGTGTTCCCTCCCTTTCGACCGTAACCCCGTTCACCCCGAGTAGTTGAGCACAGCGTGGAAGACACCCCAGGAGCCCCCGAACAGGGCCTGCCCCCGCTGCTCATCGAAGCCGTCCGCTACGCGGAGGACCGCCACTGGGAGGTAGCCCCCGGCACCTGGCTGATCGACGGCGACGGCCCGGCCCGGTGCTCCTGCGGCGACCGCCACTGCGAGCTGCCCGGCGCCCACCCGACCACCGAGGACTGGCGCCGCAAGGCGAGCGCCGGGCCGGGCGTGGTGCGGCGCTGGTGGACGGAGAACCCGCAGGCGTCGATCCTGCTCCCGACCGGCCGCAGCTTCGACGCCCTGGACGTGCCGGAGACCGCGGGCTGCCTGGCGCTGGCCCGGATGGAACGGCTGGAGCTCCAGCTCGGCCCGGTGGTGAACGTCCCCGCGGCGGCCGGCCAGAGCGGGCGCCGACTGCTCTTCCTCGTCCTGCCCGGCACCCTCGCCAAGCTGCCCGACCTGCTCCGCCGGCTCGGCTGGGCCCCCGGGCGCCTCGACCTGGTCGGCCGGGGCGAGGGGGACTGGATCGTCGCCCCGCCCTCCCGGATCGGCGCCTACGGGTTCGCCCAGTGGGCCCGGCCGCCGTCGGCGCTGAACCGCTGGCTGCCGGACGCGGGCGAGCTGGTCAGCCCGCTGGCGTACGCCTGCGGCCGGGCGGCGCAGCCCGCGCGCGCCCCGCAGCCGGCTGCCCAACCCACCCAGTCGGCGGCCGCCCGCTGACCCCCCGGAACGGCCGCCCTACGCCTATCGGGTGAGGGCGCGCTCTGCGCGAAAACCCCGCGCGCGACCGACGGGCCTTGTCTCCCACCGGAGGCAGGGTCCGTCGGGCTGTATAGGCGGTAAGAGATCCGTCTACCCGATCACCAAGGTCGAAAGCCCCTCGTACGAGTGACGACGCTCAAGGATTGCGGTGATCTGCCGAGGGGAGGATTTCCTCCGAAGGCAGCCGGAGGGGGCTCGGACGGGGAAGCCGAGCTCGGCGAAGCGGAGGGGACAGGGGGGGTGTGGCACCGGTCGCGCTCGGGGTGACCGGTGGCACGGCAGGGAGGGACAGCTCGGCCCGGTGCATGGGGATGCACCGGGCCGGACCTGTTCCTGGCGTGCGGGCGGCTGAGGCCCGTCCGGTTCTAGGCCCTCGCCACGAAGACGTGCATCGCGATGTCCTTGCCGAGCTCCACCGCCGTCGCTCCGTCGCCGACCTGGACGCCCCCGGCGGCGGCCGCCACCCGGACGGTCGCGCCCGGCCGGACGCCGGCCCGGCTGAGCGTCCGCATCAGGTCCTCGTCGGTCTGGATCGGCTCGCCGATCCGGCGGACGATGACGCTGCTGCCCTCCTCGCCGGGCCGCACCGCGTCCAGCGTGACGAGGGCCGCGTCGAAGCCCTCCCCCTCGGCCTTGGTGTCGCCGAGCTCGTCCAGCCCGGGGATGGGGTTGCCGTAGGGCGACTGGGTCGGGTGCCCGAGCATGGCGAGCACCTTGCGCTCGACCGTCTCGCTCATCACGTGCTCCCAGCGGCAGGCCTCCTCGTGCACCTGCTCCCACTCCAGGCCGATCACGTCGACCAGCAGGCACTCCGCGATGCGGTGCTTGCGCATCACGCGGACGGCGAGCCGGCGGCCGTCCTCGGTGAGTTCGAGGTGACGGTCCCCGGCGACCCGGAGCAGGCCGTCGCGCTCCATCCGGCCAACGGTCTGGCTCACCGTCGGGCCGCTCTGCTCCAGCCGCTCGGCGATCCGGGCGCGCATCGGGGTGATGCCTTCCTCCTCCAGCTCCAGAATGGTGCGAAGGTACATCTCAGTGGTGTCGATCAGCCCAGACATCGCCGCTGGCTCCGTTCCTCGGTGTACTCATCGCCAATTCTGACGTACCGCACCGACGGACGCGGACGCCCGACCCCGTGCCTCGTCACTTTCTGTCCCTGTTGACAGCGGGACACCCCAGGCCGCACGGTGCTCGCCGTAGCTTTCTCCATTGCTTTTTCTCCCTCAGCGGTCTGGACCACCCCGACCGCCCCGGCTCGGTACGGAGATCTGATGAGCGACCTGGTCCAGCAGTACTTCGACGCCGCGCTCTCCCAGCTCCAGCGGGTCCGCGACGAGGAGGCCGACCGGATCGAGGAGGCTGCCGAGCTGCTGGCCGAGGCGGTGGCGGAGGGTCGGCGGATCTTCACCTTCGGAGCGGGGCACTCCTCGCTGGCCGCGCAGGACGTGGTCTACCGGGCCGGCGGGCTGGTCGTGATCAACCTGCTGAACGTCCCGGGGATGACGGGGGTCAACGTGATGCCCGCACCGCTGGGCAGCGCGCTCGAACGCGTCGCCGGTCTGGCGACCGCCACGCTCGACCTCACCCCGGCCCGGGAGGGCGACCTGCTGTTCGTCGTCTCGCTCTCCGGACGCCAGGTGATGCCCGTCGAGCTGGCCCGGCACGCCCGCGCCCGAGGGCTGCGGGTGATCGGGGTGACGTCGCTCGCGTACCCGGCGGAAGTCGGCTCCAACCACCCCTCCGGCACCTTCCTCAAGGACAACTGCGACGTGGTGCTGGACAGCAAGATCGCCGTCGGCGACGGCGAGCTCAGCACGCCGGGCGCCGAGACGCCGTTCGGTTCGGTCTCGACGGTCGTCACCAGCGCCCTGATGCAGGCCGTGGTCGCGTCCGCGATCGGACGACTGACCGAACGCGGAATCACCCCTCCGTTGTTCCGCTCCGGCAACGTCGACGGCGGCACGGAGTGGAACGCCAAGGTGATGGCCGACAACGCCGACCGGATCTTCTACGCGCACCCGCCCCGCCGCTGACCGGTCGGCCTACGCGCGACGCCCCCCGCGCGCTCCCCACATGGCCCGTACCACCCCTGTTCCGCACGGCAGTTGACGTTCATACTGGCTGGACACCAGGCGTAGACGGGACGACCGGCAGAAGCGGCAGCGACGGTGCGGGGGGCCTGAATGGCGGCAGGATCGGCGCATTCGATGGGCAGGGTGCGGGAGGACGACCTGCTGCCGGGCCTGTTCTGGACGGCCGACTCCTCCTCCCTCCAGGGGCAGCGACGGGCCGTCTCGCTCTCCTTCTGGGAGCTGCTGCTGCTGGTCGCGGCCGCCGCCACCGGCTCCGCCGACGGCAAGCTGTGGGCCTGGCTGGCCGCCGCCGCCTACCTGGCGACCGTCGCCCTGGCGACCGTCGCGAGCCGGCAGAACCCGCAGGGGCTCTGGTACGAGGGCCGGGCCGCCGCCGAGTCCGTGAAGACGCTCTCCTGGAAGTACGCCGTCCGGGCCGACGCCTACCAGCCGCCGCCGAAGAGCCTGCCGGACGCCGAACGGCTGTACGACGTCCAACTCGGGGGCATTATCAGCCAGTTCGGCACCAGCCGGGCGATCCCGCAGGCCGGCCAGGTGGAGGCCGAACTCCGGCTCTGGCGCGGCCCGCTGGCCGGGCGGCCGGCCGGCCACCCGCAGATCACCGAGACCATGCGGCAGTTGCGCGGCCAGCCGCTCGCCGTACGCCGCGAGGTGTACCTGCGCGAACGCGTGCTGGCCCAGCGGGACTGGTACCGCGACAAGGCCCGCCGGTGCGCCAACGCCAGCCGCCGGGCCAGCGCCCTCGGGATCGTGCTGCCGCTGCTCGGGCTCGTCCTCGCCGTGCTCCGCGCCCTCGGCTGGTACAGCTACGACGCGCTCGGCACGCTCTCCGCCGTCGCCGCCTCCGTCGCCGCCTGGGCGCAGCTGCGCCAGTACCGGCCGCAGGCCGCTGCCTACACCCTCGCCGCCTCCGAACTCTCGATGATCGAGGTGCAGTTGGGGCGCCTCCCGCTGGACACCCCCGAAGCGGAGGAGACCTGGGCCCGGCTCGCCCGGGACGCCGAGGACGCCATCTCCCGCGAGCACACCACCTGGCAGGCCCGCCGCGAGGTCCGCACCCCGGACGTGGCCGGCTGACCCGACCCGCTCGCTCCCGCAGGCCCCTGCCCGACCCAGGAGGTACCGAGTGACGCTCCATCTGGTCGAAGCCGCCGACGGCCGCACGCTGGCGGTCGACCGCCTCGGAGACCCGAAGGGCCGGCCGGTCTTCCTGCTGCACGGCACCCCCGGCAGCCGGGTCGGCCCGCTGCCGCGCACCTCCGTGCTCTACCGGCTGGGCGTGCTGCTGATCTCCTACGACCGCCCCGGGTACGGCGGCTCCACCCGGCTGCCGGGCCGCCGGGTCGCCTCGGCGGCGGCCGACGTCACCACCATCGCGGACGCCTTCGGGGTGGGCGACTTCGCCGTGCTGGGCCGCTCCGGCGGCGGGCCGCACGCACTGGCCTGCGCGGCGCTGCTCCCCGAACGGGTGACCCGGATGGCCGCGCTGGTCAGCCTGGCCCCCCGGAACGCGGACGGGCTGGACTGGTACGGCGGGATGACGGCCTCCAACATCCGCGAGTACACCGACGTCGAGCGCGGCATCCAGCACTTCGGCACCAGCTTCCGCCTGCGGTCCCAGCTGATCCGGGACGACCCGGCCGCGCTGATCCGGGACTTGGTGCCCGAACTCCCGCCCACCGACCGGACGCTGGTCACCGACTACGGAATCCGCCGGATGCTGCTGAACACCTTCCGGGAGGCCTTCCGGTACGGCGCGGACGGCTGGATCGACGACGTCCTGGCGTTCACCAGCGACTGGGGTTTCAAGGTCGAGGACATCGACGTCCCGTCCCGGCTCTGGCACGGCACCGACGACCAGTTCTCACCGGTCGACCACTCCCGCTGGCTGGCCGACCGCATCCCCGGCGCCGACTTCTACCTGGAGCCCGGCGCGGCCCACTTCGGGGCCCTGAAGGTCATGGCCGAGGCACTGAACTGGGCGGCGGGCTGACCAACGTGGGCGGCTGGCCGCCGCCCAGCACGGCGAGCAGGTTGTCGACGGCGAGGCCGCCCATCGCCTGCCGGGTGCGGGTGGTGGCGCTGCCGAGGTGCGGTGCGAGGACGGCCCGCTCCTGGGCCAACAGCTCGGCGGGGACGGCCGGTTCACGTTCGAAGTTGTCGACGGCCGCCGCGAAGAGCGCCCCCGAGTCGAGGGCGGCGGCCAGCGCGGTCTCGTCGACGACTCCGGCCGTCATGCTCACGAGCACCGCGCCCTGCGGGAGTTGGGCGATCCGGCGGGCGTCGAGCAGGCCCCGGGTGGCGTCGGAGAGCGGGCAGGTGACCACCAGGACGGTGGACTGCGCGAGCAGGTCGTCCAGCGGGAGCCAGCCCGCCCCCGCCTCCGACTCGGTCGGCAGCCGCGAACGGTTGTGGTAGCTGACCGGCATGTCGAAGGCGGCGGCGCGGCGGGCCACCGCCCGGCCGATCCGTCCCATCCCGAGAACGCCCAGCGGCGTGCCGGAGAGCTCCATCCCGAGCAGGAAATTGGGCGCCCAGACCCAGGGCTGCCCGGATCGCAGCAGCCGCTCGCCCTCGCCGAGCCGGCGGGTGGCGGCGAGCAGCAGCGCCCAGGCCATGTCGGCGGTGGCGTCGGTGAGCACGCCGGGCGTGTTGCTGACCAGCACGCCCCGGGCGGCGCAGGCCGCGACGTCCACGTTGTGGTACCCGACGGCGTGGTTGGCGACGATCCGCAGGCCGGGCCCGGCGGCGGCCAGGAACTCCTCGTCCACCACGTCGTCCAGCGTGGTCAGCACGGCCGCCTTCCCCGCGGCGGCGGCCAGCAGGGCCGCCCGGGGCATGGGCAGGTCGTCGTCGTGCAGCGTGACGTCGACGTGCGGCGTGAGCCGCTCCAGCACACCGGGAGCGAGCCGACGGGTGACGAGTACCTTGGGCAGCATGCAGCGAACCTAACAGCCCTCACCAGGGCTGCGGCTCCAGATCCCGGTTGATGCGCTTCCAGCCCCGGGCGGAGACGGTGTTGGGGTGTTCGACGCCGAACAGCCGCAGCAGCTCGGCGACGGCGTGCTCGCGCAGGGTGTTGGCCTCGTTGGTCTGCCCGGCCTTGCGGAGCGTGATGGCGAGGTTGGCCTCGGCGGCGATGGCGTCGGGGTGGCTGGGGCTGTAGCGGTTGCACAGGCCCGCGTGGGCGGTGCGGCAGAGCTCCTCGGAGGTGACGAGGTCACCCGACTCGCCGTGGGCGTTGGCGAGGTTGATCATCGCGTTGAGGGTGAAGGGGTGGTCGGGGCCGAGGACGCGCTGCAGCCCGGTGACGGTGTGCCGGCCGCGCCGGACGGCCTCGTCGATCTCGCCGCTGCCGCGCAGGTAGATGCCGAGGTTGTTCTCGCAGGCGAGGGTGAAGGGGTGCTCGTCGCCGAACAGCCGCCGGTGGCCCTCGAAGACGACCGTGGCGAGGTCGCGGGCGGTCTCCTTGTCGCCGGAGGCGCTGTGGTCGGCGGCGAGGTTGAGCGCGCAGGCGAGCGTCTCGGCGTTCTCGGCGCCGTACCGGTCGAGGTAGCGCTCGTAGGTCTGGAGGGTGATCTGCCGGGCCTCGCGGAGCTGGCCGTCGCGCCGCAGGGAGACGGCCAGCGACTTGGCGTTGCGGAGGTTCTCGGGCAGGTCGGGCTGGAGCACCGCGTCGAGTTCGACGGTGACCTCGCGGAGCAGCTCGATCGAGCCCTTGTAGTCCCCGGCCTCGCGCAGGTCGCGGGCCAGGTTGGACTTGCTGGAGAGGGTGTAGGGGTGGCGCGGGCCGAGCACGGCGAGCCGGCGGTCGAAGGTGTCCTGGTCGAGGTCGCGGGCGGCCTCGCTGTCGCCGACGAGGCGGTAGTCGATGGCGAGGTTGTTGGCACTGGAGAGCGTGCGGGCGTTCTCGTCGCCGAACAACTCCCGGAAGCGGCCGAAGGTTTCGAGGTCGAGGTCGAGGGCCTCCTGGAAGCGGCCGAGGGCCCGGAGGTCGGCGCCGAGCGATCCGGCGGTCATCAGGGTGTACGGGTTGCGGTCGCCGAGCAGCTCCTTCTGGCCGGCCAGCGTCTCCTCGTCCAGCGCCAGCGCTTCGGCGTAACTGCCCTGGGAGCGGAGGACGTTGGCGTGCTGGAAGTTGAGGCTGAAGATCTGCCGCCGGAGGTTGCGGCGGTCGATCTCGCCGTGTTCGGTCGCCAACCGGGAGACCCAGGTGCTGTCGAGCTGTTCGGCGAGGCGGCGGGCGCGGTCGTGGTCTGCGCGCTTCCAGAGGTAGCGGACGCGGTCGATGAGCAGTTCGCGGGTCTCGCGCTCGTCGCAGTCCTGGGCGCGGGAGGGCGCGAGGTGCGGCCAGATCCGTTCGAAGCGCGGCCAGTTCTCCGGGTTGTCGGTGTCACCGAGGGTGGGCCGGGCGCCGACCAGGATGCGGTGCACCTCGTGCATCGCGGCGACCCGGTCGTCCTCGGTCATCTCGGAGCGGACGACGGCCTGCACCAGCCGGTGCACCTGGAGGCTGTTGCTGCCCGCGTCGACCTTGGCGAGGGCGTACCGGCCGACGTCCTGGATGACCTTGCCGAGCATGAAGGTGTCGCTCAGCTCCTCGTCGTACTGGACGAGCGAGCGGATCATCTGGTCGCTGTAGAAGAGGTCCATCGAGATCGGCTCGGGCGCGAAGAACGCGCAGAGCTGCAACAGCCGCACCGCTGCCGGGGACTGCTGGCGGAGCCGGGCGATGGAGACGTTCCAGGTCGCGCCGACCTGGGTGGGGTAGTCGGCGGGGCGGCCGACCGAGAGGGCGCGCGTCGCCTCGTCGTGCAGCTGGTCGACGTAGGTGTCGACGGGGGTGCGGGTGGTGTCGAGCCAGGCGGCGGCGACCTCGACGGCGAGCGGCAGGTCGCCGACCGCCTCGGCGACACGGTCGGCGTCGCGCCGGGAGAGGCCGCGGGTGCGGCGGGTCAGGTGCTCGATACTCTCGCCGCGGGTGAAGACGTCGACGCCGAGCACCCCGGCCTGGCCGGACCAGGCCTGGTTGCGGGAGGTGACCAGGATGTGGCCGGAGCCGCCGGGGAAGTACCGCCGGATGTCGGCGGGTTCGTCGGCGTTGTCGAAGATCAGCAGCCAGCGGGAGGTCGGGGTGCCCCGGCGCAGCGCGTCGCGGGCGGCCTCGGCGTCCTCGTTGACGCCGCCGACGCGCAGGCCGAGCCGCCCGGCGAGTTCGGCGAGCGCGGGGGCGATCAGGTCGGTCTGCTCGGCGTCGATCCACCAGACCAGGTCGTAGTGCGACATGTACCGGTGGGCGTACTCCAGCGCGAGCTGGGTCTTGCCGACACCGCCGAGGCCGTACAGCGTCTGCGGGGTGGGCAGCACGACGGTAGGGCCGCCGACGAGCTGGTCGCGCAGGTCGTCGAGCACCTGGGAGCGGCCGGTGAAGGAGGGGTTGCGCTGGGGCACCGACCAGTAGAGCGGCTTGGTGCCGGGGAAGCGCGGCACCTCGGCGGTGGAGTCGTCGAGCACGGCGTCGGCCCGGCCGAGGGCGCGCAGCAGGGTGAGCGCGGCCTGCGCCTCGTCGCGGCCGACCAGGTCGACGGGGTTGCGGCTGTTGAACGGCGCGGTGAGCCGGACGTCGCTGACCCGGACGGGCACCAGTTGGCGGCGCGTCCCGCCGGTGTCGAAGCCGGCCATCGAGTCCCAGAGCGCCCGTGCCTGCGGGGAGCGCAGGTAGGCGGCGGAGAAGACCGCGATGGTCCGGTACGCGGCGTCGATGCCGCGCTCGGTGTCGGAGCGGGAGTCGGCCCCGGCGCCGACGTCCCTGGGCACCACCCGGAAGCCGGCGCCGGTGAGGACGGCGGCGATCCAGTCCGCCCACATCCGGTCCTCGGGGACGTAGCTGAGGTAGAGGTCGGCGGGCACGCTGGGGCGGCGCCGGGTGTAGGCGTCGACCCAGTGCAGCCGGACGTCCTCGTCGATCGGCGGCAGGCCACTGACCCGGCCCTGGGTGAGCACCGAGGTGAGCCGCTCGCAGGCGGCGAGCATCGAGGTCGGGGCTCCGGGCTGGTCGCCGAAGGTCGCGAGGATCTCCTCGTAGGCGTAGAACGGCCGGTACGGGATCTCCACCGAGCCCCAGTACTGGGCGAGTTCGTCCTCGGCGAGGCCCTCGGGCAGACCGCCGAAGCGCATCCGGGCGAGGGCCCGGCCGGCGTCGGCCTTCTCCTTCTCGCCCTCGTCGATGCGCATCGGCACGGGGAGGATACGGATGCCCCGGTCGCGGTAGCGGTCGTTGATGTGCTGGGCGATCTTCGAGGCGCCCTCGATGCTCTGGTCGCTGAGGGTGAAGCAGACGACCAGGTCGTCGGGCATCTGCACGGTGCAGATCTCGGCGATGTCGGAGAGGCCGGTGCGGCTGTCGATCAGGATGTAGTCGTAGCGGCGGCTCATGTCGCGGCGGAGCGCGTCGAAGAACTGGCCGCCGTCGAAACGGTCGTAGAAGAGGTCCCAGTCGAGCCGCCCGACGGTCTCCGAGTAGTCGCGGTTGGGCTGCCCGGCGGAGAGGAAGTCGAGGCTGCCGCCGGCGGGGAAGAGCTGCCAGTTGAGCGAGAGCGCGTGCTGGTGCACGCGGGCGAAGTCCTCGTGCCAGCCGGGCAGGTGCTCGACCTCGCGGAGCGCCTCCTCGCGGTACTCGGTGATCAGGTCCATCATGCCGGTGGTCCCGGTCAAGGCCGCCTGGTCGAGGAACGGCCGGAAGAACTTGGCCAGGCCGGGCGCTTCGAGGTCCCAGTCGACGGTGAGCACCCGGAAGCCGTTGGCGGCGAGGATCCAGGCCGTGTTGGCGAGCGTCATGGTGCGGCCGGTGCCGCCCTTGTACGAGTAGAACGTGACGATCCGGCCCTGCCTGTCCTCCTCGGCGGCGGACGGTCCGTCCGCGGCCTCCGTGCCGAGCCGGAAGTTCCTGGTCGGGTCCTCGGTCATGACTCTCCTCCCCCTGGGGTTCCCGGTTGGTCGAAGGCGGCTCGCAGATCCGGCCGCCGCGAGCCGGTCTGCCCGCCCTGGGCCCGCCGGGAGCGGTCCACGAAGGCGTACTTGGCGCGCATCGCGGCCTTGGGCAGGGCGTCCTCGAAGTCCTCCATGGTGGCCAGCCCGGTGGAGTCGCCCTGGAAGCTGGGCTTGGCCTCGCGGTGCTTGTGGCGCAGCGCGCCGTCGCTCAGTGCGCCGAGCTCCCCGTCGTTCCGGGTGCAGTCCGGGTCGTCGGTGTTCCACGGCTCCAGCACGCTCACCCAGGGCGGGTTCTTGCGGTCGAACTTCTTGACGATCTCCCGGCGTTGGTCGTCCCGCAGGGCCCACCGGTCGAGCAGCAGCAGGCCGGGGGCGGCCGGTTCGGCGTCCGCCAGGATCTCCTTGACCTCCTCGTCGAACTCGTGGACGCTCGGGTGGAAGCCGAGCTGCTTCGCCACCCGCACCGCGTGGTCGGCCAACGGCCGTCCGCCGTGCGGCCGGTAGGGCTGCCAGTCGGTCCGGCGCTGCCCGTAGAAGTCGGGGTTGCGGGTCTCCGGCAGCTCGGCCTGGTGGCAGGAGAACACCGAGATCCGCAACGGGTTGGCGCTCGGCCGGACTTCGAAGGCGCTGGGCTCCGACTGGAAGTCCACCGGCCGCCCGACCGGGATGACCATGCCCTCGGCGACGTCCACGATCCGCCGGGCCAGCCGGAAGACGGCGATCTCGTAACTCGTCCGGAAGTAGCTCAGCTTCATCAGGGCGTACAGGCCCTCGGCCGCGTAGTCGGGCCCGAAACTGCTGTGGTTGAACTGGAGTTGGCTGGCGACCTCGGGCAGCGGGACTTTGTCCGCGGCGACCCAGAGCACCGGCACGATGCCGGTGGTGAGCTCCGAGTTCTGGCTGCCCTGGAAGACCGGCCGCCGGGTGAAGGCGTGCCACTCCTGGCCGCAGGCCACGCTGTTGAAGTAGCGCGGCGCGTAGAGCGGCACGAAGACCCGGCAGGTGGCCAGCTCCTTGGCGAGCCGCTGCGCCCACCGCTCGCCCTGGTGCATGGACTGGTCCATGAAGCCGACGGGGGCGCCCTCGGGCAGGTCCGTCAGCTGGAGGATGGCCTCGCAGAGGTCCTCGTACAGTTTGCGCACCCAGTGGTTCGGGTCTCCGGCCCCTCTCGTCCCCGCGCGCGGGGTGTGGGCGTAGCTGAGGAAGAAGTACGGTCGCACCGTGCCCTCGTCCCAACCACCAGGGTCGTCGTCCACACGCGCCTCCCCCGAGACCTTCCGGTGTGTTGGTGGTGCCCTGTCCCAGACGTGGCCCGGTGTGGGCTCAGTCCTCAGTTGCGTCGTTCCCCCACAGAGGGCCTTCAGTCTAGGAACACCCGGTGCCCATGGGAATAGCGCCGCAGCAGCCTCGACGTGCACAGGGGAAGTAAGGTTGTCTGATTAATCTAAACCGCTGTAGAGAACCGCTGTAGAGACGCTGCGGCGAACTGCCGTAGTGATCAAGGAGCCGCGTTGCACCCCGCTCCCCGCCGCCCGTGGACCCGACGGGCCGTCCTCGGCGTCGGCCTCGCCGCCCTCCCGCTCACCGAGGTGCTCCGCAGCTACCCGGCCGACGACACCGCCGCCCGAGCCGGCGTCACCGGCACCGGCGCACTGCCGGAAGGCAGTTGGCACGGCTCCTACCTGCAGATCATCGCCCACCCGGACGACGACCTCTACTTCATGAACCCGCCCCTGCAGCGCTCGATCGCCCAGGGCGCACCGGTCGTCACCGTCGTCCTCACGGCAGGGGAGGCGGACGGGAAGAACATCTCCAACGACGCCCCCGACCACGACCGCTACCCCGCCGACAAGCCCGGCTACACCGAGGCCCGCCACAACGGCCTGCGCGCCGCGTACGCCCTGATGGCCACCGGCGACCAGCACTCCCCCTGGCGCCGCGAGGCCGTCCCGCTCGCCGACGGCGCCCTGGTCGAGCGCTGCACCCTCGCCGCCCGGCCCGCCGTCCAGCTCTACTTCTGCAACCTCGGCCAGCACCTGCACGGCCAGGCCAAAGCCCCCGACGGCACCGGCGTACGGCTGCGCACCCTGTGGTCCGGCGACGTACCGCTGGAGTCCACCCTGCCCGGCACGGGCTCGCCCGTCACCGCCTCGCAGGACTACAGCACGGGCCGCGTCACCGCGGTCCTGCTGGACCTGCTGAAGCGCCACCGGCCGGCCACCGTCCGCACCCTGGACCCGGACCCGGAGCACGACCCGGACGAGCCCGGCATCACCTCCGGCGACCACATCGACCACACCGCCACCGCGCAGTTCGCGCTGGCCGCCCTGCGCGAGTACGTCGCCGACACCGGAGCCCGGCCCGTGGTCGAGCACTACCGGGGCTACACCAGCAAGTTCTGGCCGTCCAACCTCAGCACGGCGGCCAAGGCCGAGAAGCGCCGCTACCTGCTCCCGTACGCCGGTTTCGGCGCCGGAGCCTGCCCGGCGCACGACTGCGGCGACTACCAGGTCACCCCCGACCCCGGTGCGAGCAGCCACCTGATCAGCACCGCCTCCCGCTACCCCGACGCCACCGACTGGCTGCTGCCCGACGGCACCGGCCGCCTCAACGCCTTCGCCGTCCTCGGCGGCCGGGCCACCCACTGGCGCGAACGGACCCCTGGCGGCGACTTCGCCCTCGTCGGGCAGCTGCCCGGCGAGTGGCTCCTGCCCACCCTGCGCACCGTCACCGACCCGGCGGGCCGCATCCACCTGACCGCCCTGCGCCGCACCGCGGGCGACCACGCGACCGTCGGCCTGGAGGTGGTCCGCGCCACCCAGCCCGCCCCGGGCGCCCCCTTCACCCCGTGGGAGGCGCTCGCCGGACCGGACCACCCCAACAACCCCGACCAGCGGGTACGACGCGAACTCGGCACCCCCGCAGCAGCCTTCGACGCCGACGGCCGCCTGCACCTCTTCGTCCGCGACTTCGCCCACGGCCTGAGCCACCGTCACGAACTCCCCGACGGCAGCTGGAGCCCCTGGCAGAGCCTCGGCGGCCGCACCCTGCAGGACGCGGTGACCGCCCACACCCTCGCCTCCGGCAGGATCGAGGTCTTCGCGAGCGACGCCCGCAGCGCCTGGCACTGGCAGCAGGACTCCTCCGGCCGGTTCGGCTCCGCGCGGATCCCCGCCGCCGTCCCGGTCGCGGGCGCCCTCACCCCCGTCGAGTCCCGCCCGGGGCGGACCACCCTCTACTACCGCCAGGCCCGCAGCGCCGGCGTCACCGCCCTGCGGGGGCTGCCCTCCGGCTGGCCGCTGCTCCCTGCCGCTCTCGGCGGCCACGGCGGACAGGGCGAGATCACCGCCCACCGCACCGGCACCGGCGACCTGCTGGCCCACCGCAACGACTCCGGCACCCTCACCGTCAGGACCACGACCGGCGGCTGGTCCGACACCGGAGGCCCTGTCACCGGCGCCCCCGCCCTGGCCCGCGACACCACCGGCCGCACCGTCCTCGCCGTGCTCGGCACGGACGGCCGCCTCCACACCGCCCGCCGGCTCACAGCGGGCCCTGCCGGCGCGTTCGGCGGCTGGACGACCGTCTGAGGGCTACTTCTCGAAGGGGCTGGCGACCGGGAAGTACGAGTCCAGGAAGGGCTGCAGCAGCTCCAGCTGGTTCGCCAGGTCCTTCCGGGCCGAGACGGTGTCGTTGATGCAGAAGACGTCCAGGCCGCGGTCGGCCAGGATGCGGGCCAGGCGCCGGGAGGTGCTCGGGTGCATCAGGTCGAGGTAGGCGTACTCGATCCGGTCGGGGACGGCCCGGCCGCTGTGGTAGCCGTAGTAGTGGTGCAGCGAGGAGGCGACCGACAGGTCGGTGGGGCTGCGGAAACGGCCGCCGGCGGTGGCGCGGTGTCCGTCGGCGTAGCGGTCCTCGATCTCGCCGAGGACGTCCCGCCGCAGGGCGTGCGGCACGTGCATCATCTTCTGCACCAGCCGCGTCCCGAAGTCGCCCTCGATCAGCTGCCGGTTGTTCTTGGCGGCGGCCGCCACCGGAGCGTCCAGCAGCGTCGGGTCGCCGAGCGGCACCATCGCCGTCGACGGGAAGAACTTCGTCAGCCCGTTGGAGTGGAAGAACTGCTGAGGTGCAACCGGACGGCCCAGGAAGACGTCGTCGTTGAAGTAGAGGAACTGCTCCGAGAGCCCCTCGATGTGGTGCAGCTGACTCTCGATGGCGTGCGAGTTGAAGGTCGGCAGCACCGAGGCGTCCCGGAAGATGTCCCGGTGGCTGAGCACCTTGACCCGTGGGTTGGCGGTGTCCAGCCAGGCGGGCGTCTGGTCGTCGGTGACGAGGTAGACGTTGCGCACCCAGGGCGCGTTGAGGTGCAGCGAGCGCAGCGAGTAGCGGAGTTCGTCGCGGCTCATGAAGCGGGCGTCGTTCACCGCCTCGGGGTTGTACGTGTGCGCCACGCCCTCGGCCTCGGCCCGGCGGCGCTGCCAGGCCGGGTCGTTGCCGTCGACCCAGGTGTAGACGACGTCCACCGGGAAGCGGACGTCCTCCGGCAGCGGGTGGGTGAACTCGGGTCTGGTGGGCACCGGCTCGCCGGGTCTGTCCCAGGCCTCGAGGCGGGTGAACAGGCCGGGAGCGCCCTCGACGCTCGGCTGCCCGGCAGGGACGCGCTCGCTGACCCGGTTGCGCCGGGGGGCGAGCAGCTCGCCCTCGGCGGGCGTCCAGAACTCGATGTCGCAGCCGTACTCGTGCCCGAGCACGTACTGGCCGGACGGGTCACCGTGGAACCAGGTCAGCCGGATGACGGCGGCCTGCGCGACCTCGTGCCAGCTGTCCGGCTCGAAGCCCGGCTCGGAGTGGTCGGGCACGACGGCGGGGCCGAGCGGCACGGCGGAGACGTAGCCGGGGACGCGGGCGCAGAGCGCGGCGAGCGCGGCGTGCACGGCCGCACGGTCCTGGCGGGAGACGGCGACGACGGAGGAGGCGTCCAGCGCGCCGCGGACGCAGAAGTACTCGATGCCGGCGGTCTCCAGCGCCCGGCGGACGAGCAGCAGGTTGTCGCGGCGGGCCTGGAGCGGGGCCGCGTCCGGCCGCAGGCTGACGACCTTGCGCGTCCGCCCGACCTGGGTCAGGACGACCTGGCCGGACTCGAACAGTGCGGGGTGCCGCTTGGCCAGCCGGCCGCCGCGCACGGTGGTGACGCGGTGCTGGATGGACAGCGAGCGGGAGATCTGGTGGATGACCTGGGTACGGACCTCGTGCGAGATCTTCCCGGCGATCGCGGCGCGGCTGCGCTCGGGCAGCAGCCTGCGGTAGACGCGGACCAGCCGGGACCGCTCGGACTGCAGGACACCCAGCGAGCTGCGGGTCTCGGGCAGGAGCATCGCCGCCGAGTCAGGCGACGACGGCAGGCGCACCGTACCGGCACGACCGCTCTCACCCTCCATGCCGACCAAAACCCAACTCCCCGACACATGAATTGACCACTGCCCCAAGGAGGGGTACAGCCTGCCGCAGGTGTCGTTCTGGCGTCAGCCCTAGGCCACCTTCATCCCATCTTCATCCGATTATCTCTCAAGTCAACCGAGTAGCCATCTACCTCTGAAGTCCAGCCGGAGCATTTGTCCGTTATGTGCAGATATACGGACCGTCAGGCCCCCAACCCTGCCCGCCCGGTCGCCTCCGGACGGCACCATTGTGAGAGCCGTGTGAGATGCACCATGCCGCCCGGCCGGGGCGTGCCGCTCAGCGGCGCCGGGCCAGCCAGGCGGTCGAGGCGTCCACGCCTTCGGCGATGGAGAGCAGGAAGCAGTCGGCGTCGCCGAGCCTGCCGCGCACCAGGCCCGTGATGTCGTCGGCCAGCGCCTCGCCCATCGCGACGAAGTGCTCGTCCTCCAGCTTCGGTGCGTCGAAGTGCACCCACTGGCGCAGGCCGCGCCCGTCGGTGATCACGCACCCGTAGCGCTGGCCCGGCTGGCCCGGCTGGCGGTACTCGGCGAGGTGGAAGGCCGTGCAGCACCAGACCGGGACACCGACCAGCAGGGCGCGGGCGCCGCTGTCGTAGAGGCGGCGGACGGGCGAACGCTCGCCGAGGTGGCAGTCGAGCGCGTGCTCGGCCATCAGCTCCCCGGCCTTCGGGCCCAGGGCGGTGAAGGAGGTCTGCGGGTGCCTGCTGCGGACTGCTCCCGGCTGGGCCCGGACCAGCTCGGAGAAGTGGCCGAGGATCGGCGTGGTGGGTGTGGTCGCCAGGTCGAAGGGCGGCATGGTCGCGCGGTGCGCGCGCAGCTCGGCGGGCGGCAGCGGGTCGGTGAGCGCGAGGGCCATCCGTGACGTGTCGGAGTTCTCCGGCGAGGCGGTGTAGACGACCAGGGTGCCCTCGGGGCCGAGAGCGCCGAGCAGGGCCTTGAGAATCGTTTCGGCACCGCCGTCCACCGGGCCGACGGAGCGGAGCGAGGACTGCACCAGCAGCGTTTCGCCGGCCCGGACGCCGAGCGCCTGCAAGTCCTGCTCCAGCTTCCCGGCAGCGAACACGGGGGCTCCTCAACTCGGATGCCTCGGCGAGAGGTTACGCGGAGACGTTACGCGGTGCCCCGGGCGTGTCACCACCCGTTACGAGGTGCCATCTCGTGGCAATCCGTTGGCATTTCATGGCATCGCTCAACCCTTCAGGGCTTCTTGCGGCACTCCGTCAGCTCGGCCGCCCCGCCACGACGCCAACTCCATCGCCACTCCCACCACCAGCACCATCACCCACCGGCACCGCCAGCCACGGCTCCACCGCCGTCCGCATGCCCGCCACGAACCGCTCCCCGAGCGCCGTCAGCGCCCCGGAGGCGAGCAGCGTGCCGGTGGCGTCCCAGGTGTGCCCGCGCCAGAGCGCCAGCTCCCGCCGGGCCCGCTCGGCGGCGGCCCCCGGCAGCCCGTCGTACGCCCGCACCCGGGCCGCCCAGTACTCGGTGACGGCGAGATGGGCGTACGTGCCCTGCAGCAGGCCCTCCAGCGGCCGGGGGTCGGGCCGCCAGGGGGCGCGGTAGCGCCGCGCGTCCGCCGGGTCGTACAGGTCGTACTGGTCGAGCACCGCGCCCAGCTTGACGTGCTGGAACTCGTGCGTGAGCAGCAGGGCCAGCGTCGGCGCAGTGGCGGGGCGGGCGATGCCGACGGCCCCGAAGGCCTGCCGGGCGGCCGCGCTGACGTCCCGGCCCTCGGGGCCGGGCCGCAGCGGGGTGAGGGTGCCCAGCCCGGCGCGCAGGCCGGGGGCGGCACCGGGCAGGTCGCGCCGGATCAGCTCCCAGGCCTCGCGCAGGGCTCCCGTCCAGGTGAGCAGCTCGTCCTCCGGCAGCCGGTCGGCGACGGGGTGCTGGTGGCTGTCGCGCTGCGGGTCGAGGTCCTCCAGGGCGATCTCCCACCCGCCGCCGCCCTGGAGCGTGACGCGTCGCAGCGGCTGCCACTGCGGCCCGGCGGGTGCGCCCGGGGGGACGGTCACCCCGTGGACGGTGAGGCCGCCGTCCGCCGTCGTGAGCGTGGCGCTGCCGTCGGCCGGGCCGTCGACCAGCACCCGCCCGAGCGTCGGCAGGTGCACCGCACCACCCCGTACGGGCACGGCGAGCGAGCACGCGGCCCCGGCCCGCACTGCGGCGGCCGCCGCCAGCTCGGCCAGCCCGCCCGGGTCGGCGCCCGGCTCGCCGCGGAGGCAACGGACCGCCCAGGCCCGGACGTAGGGGTGCCGGAGCACGGCGTCGAGGGCCTGCGGTGCGGCGGCGTCCAGCTCGGTGAGCACCGCCCAGGCCTCGGAGGCCTGCGGCGCGAGAGCGGCCACCAGCTGCCGGGTGAGCCGGAGTTGGGCCTCGACCAGGGCCTGCACCGTCTCGGCGCTGCCGTGCCCGGCGGCCAGCTCGTCCAACTGGCGCTCGGACAGGCTCGGTTGGGTGGGCAGCGGGATGGGCATGGCACTCCGGTCCCGGATGGTGGTGATCAGTTTCATCAGATCCCCGCAGAAGACGGACGGGTTGTCGAAGCCGTTGGCGGTCCGGTAGCGGTGGGCGTAGAGACCACCGCCGCAGCTGCGGACCACCGGGCAGTTGCGGCACTCGGCGCTCAACCCGGCCAGCCCGGACTGCCGTTCGAGCATCGCGGGGTGCAGACCGACCTGGTCGAGGCTGTGCGCGAACACGTCGAAGCCCGTCCCGGGCGCGCCGTCGTAGGCCGTCTTCAGGCTGTCGGCCTGCTCCAGGGTGCCGTCGGTCTCGATCACCACCAGGTCCGCCGGGTCGAGACCGAGCGACTCGGTCAGGCTGGAGCGGCCGCGCAGCGTCCGGTGGACGGAGTCGAAGAGCCGGACGGGCACCGACCTGCCCTGCGCCGTCCACCGGTCGTGGACGGCCTGCAGCCAGTCGGCGTACGGCGTCCGGCCCGCGCCCGCCGGGCACTTCGGCGGGGCGTCCCAAGTCGCGTGCGGGAGAAGGAAGTCGATCCTCGGTGGGTCGAGGGCGACGAGCGCGTCGTAGACGGCGGCGGGGTCGTTCTCGACGTCGACGGTGCAGAGCAGCCCGGCGTAGAGGTGCCGGTACTCGGGGCGGCGGAGCAGCGAGACGGCGTCGAGCACCTGGCCGTGGCTGCTGCGCCCGTCGGCGTAGCGGCGGTGGCGGTCGTTGGCGGCCCGGTCGCCGTCCAGCGAGATGCCGACGCGTACGTCGAGCTCGGCGAAGAGCTCGCAGTAGGACTCGTCGAGCCGCACCCCGTTGGTGTGGATCCGGAGGTCGAGCTCGCAGCCTGGCGGCAGTGCGCGGCGCAGCTCCTCGGCCGCCCGGCGCAGCAGGGCCGGCCCGGCGAGCAACGGCTCCCCACCGTGCAGCACCACGTGCACGGCGGGGAGCCGGTGGGTGCGGGCGTGCTCGCCGATCCGCTCGGCCGCCCGTACGAGCACCCGTTCGGAGACGGTGCGGGGCTTGGCGCGCCAGCTGGTGTCGGCGTGTTCGTAGACGTAGCAGTGGTCGCAGGCGAGGTCGCACCGGCTGTGCATCTTCAGCACGAACTGCGAGAACGGCACCGTGGGGCGGGACATGAGCGTTACCGGCTTACCTGGCCTGCCGGGCCCGGGATTGCCTCCCCGGGCCCGGCAGCCTGTGCTTGGTCGAACCGACGAGGTGTCAGATCGAGGAGTTGAACGCGGCGACGGCCACCCGGCCCGGCTCGTCACCGGGCAGCGCGCGGTGGAGCCCGGCGGTGAGCAGGTCCGTACCCAGTGCGGCGAGGTCGGCGAGGGACGGCCGGGCGGCGGGGCGCTCGGCGGGCTCGCTGTCGACCGGCCTGGTGGCGAGTGCGGCGACCATGGAAGTCTCGTTTCTGCGCCGGCGGCACGGGGAAGCTTGCGGCGCGGGAAAACGGGGTAACACAGATACCCTGTCCTGGCACTGGGTCCAACCCGATTACGCCCGATTTTCCTCATGGGCACGCCCAGCAGCGCCCGGCGCCGCCGAAGAATGGCCCGGAAGAGTGAGAGTGTCCATCAGCTCGGTCTAGTAACCCGTACGGCGGTTGACGTAGACGGCCCGATCGGGCCCGCCCACCGTACGCCCACGATCTACGGGCAGAGCCGCTCGACCCGCCAGCCGCCGCCCTCGGCGACGTACCGGAGGCGGTCGTGCAGGCGGTTCGCCCGGCCCTGCCAGAACTCCACGGACTCCGGCACCACCCGGTAGCCGCCCCAGAACGGCGGCACCGGCACGCCCTCCCCCTCGGGGTAGCGCCCGGCCAGATCGGCGAACCGCTGCTCCAGCACCTCGCGGCTGCTCACCGGGCTGGACTGCTCGCTCGCCCAGGCCCCGAGCTGCGAGCCGTGCGGGCGGGTCCGGAAGTACGCGGCGGTCTCGTCCCGGCCGACCTTCTCGACCCGACCCGTGACCTGCACCTGGCGGCCCAGCGTGATCCACGGGAAGAGCAGCGCCGCATGCGGGTTGACGGCCAGTTCGGCGCCCTTGCGGGAGCCGTAGTTGGTGTAGAAGACGAAGCCGCGCCGGTCGAAGCCCTTCAGCAGCACCGTCCGCGAGCTCGGCCGGCCCTCGGCGTCGGCCGTGGAGAGCACCATCGCGTTCGGCTCGGGGACTCCGGCCTGCTCGGCCTCGTGGAACCACCGGGTGAACTGCGTGACCGGATCGGCCGCGAGCTGCTGCTCGGCGAGGCCGTCGTGCTGGTAGTGCTCACGCATCACGCTCGGGTCCGGGGCGGGCCGGTCCTCGGCGGGCGTGGTCGGGTGTTTCGGGTGGCGTTCCGCGGTAGGCACCCCAACATCATCCCGTACGACAAGCGTCGGGTACCGCTACTGCCAGGCAAACCCGGGTGGGAGTTAAGGTGTCACGCCACCGCTTCACCACCCACCGCGCGAGAGACTGTCCGGATTGGTCCGGTTCTCTCCGGTTGTGTCCGCCAGCGAAGCCGGGGCAGGTCCGCCACCGATGCCGGGCCTGGTCCGCCACCGATGCCGGCCGCCTGACGCGACGAGAGCCGCGCCCAGCGGCTGTCGGGGAAACATCACTGGGGTGGTGTCTGGCGTAATGCACTCCGTGCCTGTCACTCTGACACCGAGTGCCAACCACCGTACGGTCACCGTCGGCTCCCGCCCCACCCAGGCGGACCG
The DNA here is from genome assembly GCF_052076145.1 of Kitasatospora sp. McL0602. NCBI lineage: Bacteria > Bacillati > Actinomycetota > Actinomycetes > Kitasatosporales > Streptomycetaceae > Kitasatospora > Kitasatospora sp. McL0602. The sequence continues at coordinate 3,026,792 of NZ_CP197246.1, forward strand.
GCGCATCGGATCACTGAAGGAGCCGTCTGATGTCCGATTTCGTACCCGGGCTTGAGGGAGTCGTCGCTTTCGAGAGCGAGATCGCCGAGCCTGACCGCGAAGGCGGCGCCCTGCGATACCGCGGCGTCGACATCGACGACCTGGTCGGGCACGTCTCCTTCGGGAACGTCTGGGGCCTGCTGGTGGACGGCAAGTTCAACCCGGGCCTGCCCGCCGCCGAGCCGTTCCCCATCCCGGTGCACTCCGGCGACATCCGGGTCGACGTGCAGTCCGCCCTCGCCATGCTCGCCCCGGTCTGGGGCCTGAAGCCGCTGCTCGACATCTCCGCCGAGCAGGCCCGCGACGACCTCGCCCGCGCCGCCGTGATGGCGCTGTCCTACGTCGCGCAGTCCGCGCGCGGCCAGGGCCTGCCGATGGTGCCGCAGAGCGAGATCGACAAGGCCGAGACGGTCGTCGAGCGCTTCATGGTCCGCTGGCGCGGCGAGCCGGACCCGAAGCACGTCAAGGCGATCGACGCGTACTGGACCTCCGCCGCCGAGCACGGCATGAACGCCTCGACCTTCACCGCCCGCGTCATCGCCTCCACCGGCGCCGACGTCGCCGCCGCGCTCTCCGGAGCCGTCGGCGCGATGTCCGGCCCGCTGCACGGCGGCGCCCCGTCCCGCGTGCTCGGCATGATCGAGGAGATCGAGCGCACCGGCGACGCCAAGAAGTGGGTCAAGGACGCCCTCGACAAGGGCGAGCGCCTGATGGGCTTCGGCCACCGCGTCTACCGCGCCGAGGACCCGCGCGCCCGCGTGCTGCGCCGCACCGCCAAGGAGCTCGGCGCACCGCGCTTCGAGATCGCCGAGGCGCTGGAGCAGGCCGCGCTGGAGGAGCTGCACAACCGCCGCCCCGACCGTGTGCTGGCCACCAACGTCGAGTTCTGGGCCGCGATCATGCTGGACTTCGCCGAGGTCCCGGCGCACATGTTCACCTCGATGTTCACCTGCGCCCGCACGGCCGGCTGGTCGGCGCACATCCTGGAGCAGAAGCGCACGGGCCGCCTGGTGCGCCCCGCCGCGCGCTACATCGGCCCCGGCCCGCGCAGCCCGCGCGACATCGAGGGCTTCGAGTCGATCGCGCACTGACGCTTCGGTCGCACACCGACCCGGCGTGAGTCACTGACGCGGCATCACTCTTTCGGGCGGGTCCGGATTCTCTCCGGGCCCGCCCGTGCCACGACCTGGGCCGCACCCCGTGCCACGAAGATCACATCTCAGCGGCCGGACTGCCGTATCACCCGCGCTGTGCCGGGCAGTAGGCTGCGCGTGTGGCTCAGATCCAGATCCCCGCTGACATCAAGCCCGCAGACGGCCGTTTCGGCTGCGGTCCGTCCAAGGTGCGCCCCGAGGCCGTGAGTGCCCTCGCCGCCACCGCTACCTCACTGCTGGGCACCTCGCACCGGCAGGCCCCGGTCAAGAACGTGGTCAAGCGCGTCCGGGCCGGTGTGCGCGAGCTCTTCTCCCTCCCCGAGGGGTACGAGGTCCTGCTCGGCAACGGCGGCTCCACCGCGTTCTGGGACATCGCCGCCCTCGGGCTGGTGCGGCAGAAGTCGCAGCACCTGAGCTTCGGCGAGTTCTCCTCCAAGTTCGCCTCCTCGGTCAAGGCCGTGCCGTGGCTGGACGACCCGACCGTGGTCAAGAGCGAGGTCGGCACCCACCCGCTGCCGGTCGCCGAGGCCGGCGTGGACGTCTACGCGCTCACCCACAACGAGACCTCGACCGGTGTCGCGATGCCGATCCGCCGCCCCGAGGGCACGGACGCCGGCTCGCTCGTCCTGGTCGACGCCACCTCGGGTGCGGGCGGCCTGCCCGTCGACATCACCGAGACGGACGTCTACTACTTCGCGCCGCAGAAGTGCTTCGCCTCCGAGGGCGGCCTCTGGCTGGCGACCTTCTCCCCGGCCGCCCTGGAGCGCGCCGCCGAGATCGCCGCCTCCGGCCGGTACATCCCGCCGTTCTTCGACCTGCCGACGGCCATCGACAACTCGTCGAAGGACCAGACGTACAACACCCCGGCGATCTCCACCCTGGTGCTGCTCGCCGAGCAGCTGGAGTGGTTGAACGGCAACGGCGGCCTGGACTGGTCCGTCGCCCGCACCGCCGAGTCCTCCTCGATCCTGTACTCCTGGGCCGAGAAGTCCTCCTTCGCGCAGCCCTTCGTCGCCAAGGCCGAGGAGCGCTCCCAGGTCGTCGGCACGATCGACTTCGACGACTCGATCGACGCCGCCGAGATCGCCAAGGCCCTGCGGGCCAACGGCATCGTGGACACCGAGCCGTACCGCAAGCTCGGCCGCAACCAGCTCCGCGTCGCGATGTTCCCGGCTGTGGAGCCCTCCGACGTCCAGGCGCTCACCGCCTGCATCGACTACGTCGTCGGCCAGCTCTGACCGGCTGACCGAACGAACCGGTACGCGCCAGGGGCGCGGGGCTTCGCTGATCCAGCAGAAGCCCCGCGCCCCTGGCGCGTACTGCTTGGTCAGCGGCGGGCTACTTCACCAGGTAGCTGATCAGCACGACAGTCAGCAGCAACAACAGAGCGCCGGTCACGATACGCATGCGAGTCTTCGGGTCCACGGTCAACGAGACTACCCGGTGGCCCGCACCGCCTCGCGACTCCCCCGCTCCGGTCCGCACCTCCGACCACCCCGTGGCCCTCGGAGGTCGCTCCACCGGGGGCCACGGGTGCCCTGGGCACCGCAGGGCCTTCCGTCGCCCGCGTCCCCAGTGGTCAACCAGATGCGTCCAGCACTCCCGCGAAGCTGCCCGGTCCGCCAACTGTACGACCTCATACAGGAGTTCTGGTAGCCACCGGGCGCACCCGGGCCGCCGTCAGGCCTCCCAGCGCGCCAGCGGCCAGGACCGGACGGTGGTGTACCGCGACGGCCCGAACCCCTGCTCACTCCGCACCAGGTGCAGCTCCGCCGCCTCCCACTCGCCGCCCCGGAAGTCCGCCAGCTCCTCCGCCAGCGCCTGCATCCCCCCGGCCGCCGCCCGCCGCTCGGCCCGCCGCTGCCCATGGCTCGACCCGGCCCGCGCCAGCGTCAGGTGCGGGTGGAAGCCGTACTGGTCGGTCTCCACCCCGAGCTCGGCCACCGCCACCCGCACGGCCTCCGCGAGCCGCTTCAACGCCCAGGTCTCCCCCTCCACCCCGGCCCACAGCACCCGGTCGCCGAAGTTGCCTCCCCCGGCCAGCCGCAGGCGGTGCGCCCCGTGCCCGGCCGCCACCTGCCCGAGCAGCTGCTCCAGCCGGTCGAGCTCCACCACCGGCAGCTCCCCCAGGAAGGCCAGCGTCAGGTGCCACCCCTCCACCCCGGACCAGCGCAGCCGCTCCCCCTCCGCCGTCCCGCGCAGCGGCGCCGCCGCGTCGACCAGCTCCTGCACCGCTTCCACCGGCGGCAGCACCGCCACGAACAGTCTCATGCGTCCATTCTGCGGCCGGGCCCGAGTAACGGGTGTACAGCCGACAAGCCCTTGGCCCTGCGTCCGGCGGCGGGTAGAAAGGTTTTCATGAAGATCATCACTGGCGGCCCCGAGCACGCCCCCGACATCCTCCGGCTCCTCGACGAGGCCGTTGACTGGCTGGTCTCGCTCGGCCGCACCGGCCAGTGGGGCGACCGGCCCTACACCTCCCGCCCCGCAGCGGTGGCCCGCATCCACGAGTACGCCACCGACTACCTCGTCCGCATCGCCGAGGACGAGACGGGGGCCGTCGTCGGCGCCTGCATCCTCGCGGACGAGCCGTCCGCCTCCATCACCCCGGCGCCCGGCCCCGAGCTCTACATCCGCCACCTGGTCACCGCCCGCAGCCGCTCGGGCTCGGGCATCGGCGCGGCCCTGATCGCCGACGCGGTCGAGGAGACCCGCCGCCGCGGCCTGGACCTGCTCCGGGTGGACTGCTACGCCGGCGACGACCAGCGCCTGGTCGGCCAGTACCGCAGGCTCGGCTTCACTCCGACCGAGACCTTCACCGTCCCCCAGTTCGGCAGCGACTGGCCCGGTCAGATCCTGGAGATGAGGCTCTAGACCGGGCCGCCGCAGCTGCCTGACGGTCCGTCAGGCAGCGGTGGCCAGCGCCACTCTGGGCACCACGGCGACCACCCGGCCGCCGTGCCCGGGGTGCAGGTCGACCCGCACCCGCAGGTCAGCCGCCCGTGCCAGCACCAGCGCGACGACGCCTGCCGCCAGCGCCGAGACGAGGCCGCAGGCCAGCAGGCCGAGCCGGGGGCCGTACTCGGCCGTCACCCAGCCGACCAGCGGGGCGCCGATCGGCGTGCCGCCGGTGAAGACCAGCACCAGCAGGCCCATCACCCGGCCCCGCATCGCGGGCTCGGTGGCCAGCTGGATCGCCGAGTTCACCGAGGTGTTGAAGGTGAGGCCGAAGACCCCGATCACCGTCAGCAGCACCGCGAAGGTCCAGTACCCGGGCGCGAAGGCCGCCAGCACCTCCAGGGCGCCGAAGGCGAGCGCGGCCAGCACCAGCCGCCGCAGCCTCGGCGCCCCGCGCCGCGCGGCCACCAGCGCACCGGTCAGCGAACCGACCGCCATCGCGGTGTTCAGCAGGCCGTACTGCCCGGCGCCGACCTTGAAGGTGTCGTACGCGAAACCCGACAGCAGCGTCGGGAAGTTGAACCCGAAGGTGCCGATGAACCCGGCCAGCACCATCGGCCAGAACAGCTCCGGGCGCTCCTTGACGTACCGGAGCCCCTCGCGGAGCTGGCCCTTCTCGCGGGCGATCGGCGTGACCGGCCGCAGCTCGCTCGTACGCATCGCGAGCAGCCCGCCGATCACGGCGACGAACGAGACCGCGTTGACCGCGAAGGCCCAGCCGCTGCCGACGGCGGCGATCAGCAGACCGGCCACCGCCGGGCCGACCAGCCGTGCGGTCTGGAAGTTGGCGGCGTTCAGGCTCACCGCGTTGGCGAGGTCCTTCGGACCGACCATCTCGCTGACGAAGGCCTGCCGGGTCGGGTTGTCGACCACCGTGACCAGGCCGAGCAGCAGCGCGAAAGCGTACACCAGCCCGGCGGTCACCACGCCGGTGACGGTCAGCACAGCGAGCCCGGCGGCCAGCAGGCCCATCGCGCCCTGGGTGGCGATCAGCAGGCGGCGCTTGGGCATCCGGTCGGCGAGCACGCCACCGAAGAGGCCGAGCAGCAGCATCGGGAGGAACTGCATCGCGGTGGTGATGCCGACCGCGAGCGGGCTGCCGGTGAGGCTCAGCACCAGCCAGTCCTGGGCGATGCGCTGCATCCAGGTCCCGGTGTTGGAGACCACCTGACCGGCGAAGTAGTAGCGGTAGTTACGGACGCGGAGGGAGGAGAACATCCCCCCGGGCCGGGTGAAGCGGGCCCCGGTCGCACCGATCGGGGCGGGCGCGGCGGTCGGTGCCGCCGCGCTGCGTTCGCAGGGGTCGTCGTCGCCGGTGCCCGGCAGGCCCACGGGGGTGGGCGCCTGGCTCTCGGCAGAGGTGACGACGGGCGCCACCCGCTCTGTGCTGGATTCGTCGGTACGGATGGTGGCGGCGGCTGCGGCCGGCGGTGTCAAGGCGGTCTCCCCTCGGTGCGTGGGCGCCGCCAGGGCGGCGCACACGCGACTGTTCGTTCGTAGCTGTCCTGCAGTGATGCGGTACTCCTTCTTCCAGGCCTCAGGGATGCGCGTCTCAGAGGTGCGCGAGCTTGTAGAGCACCGGTGCGGCCTCCCGCAGCACGGCCCACTCCTCCTCGCTCAGCCCCTCCGCCAGCCCGGCCAGCCAGGCGTTCCGCCGCCGTCGGCTCTCCGCCAGGATCGCCTCGGCCTGCTCGGTCGCGCTGACCACCACCTGTCGGCGGTCGTCCGGGTGCGGCTCGCGCCGCACCAGCCCCTTCTCCTCCAGCATCGCGATGATCCTGGTCATCGAGGGCGGCTGTACGTGCTCCCGCCTGGCGAGCTCGCCCGGCGTGGCCTTCCCGCACCGCCCGAGCGTGCCGAGCACCCCCATCTCGGTAGGACTCAGCGACTCCTCGACACGCTGGTGTCGCAGTCGGCGGGCAAGGCGCATCGCGGACGATCGCAGCTGGCTGACGGCTGCGAGGTCCTCTTCGGACATCTCGGGCATGTCCTTAGCCTACGTCATTACTCTCGCTAAAGAAACCTGATTGATCAAGCGCCCCACCCGCAATACCGTCCACCGACACTGATCACTCGTCAGAAACGGCCAACTTTCTTACCTCCACTTGGCCTTACCGAAACCGGCCACCTTGAACATACCGTCAGGACTTCGTGCCCGACCAGTGGCCATATCGTGAAGGACCCTCCCTGACCTGGGAGTTCACGATTTCCTCAAGCATTGCCCCAGTGCGATCGGAGCGTTACTCTCCGCCTTGACAGGAACACGGCACGGCAGCACCTCAAGCCACACCAGCCCTGGGAGTCCAATTGGGTCACATGGAGAACGCCGCGTACGGCTGGGTGACACCAGCGCTGTCCTATCTCGCCGCCTGCCTGGGCGCGTTGGTAGCACTGCGCAGCACCCGCTGGGCACTGCTGACCGAGGGACGCGCCCGGCGCAACTGGCTCACCTTCGCCTCCGTCTCGCTCGGCGGCGGCATCTGGACCATGCACTTCATCGCCATCATCGGCTTCGCCGTCTCGGGTGCGGAGGTCCACTTCGACATCCTGATGACGGTGCTGAGCCTGATCGTCGCCATCCTGGTGGTCGGCGCGGGCATCTTCGCCGTCGGGTACAGCCGGCGCCCGCAGATCGCCGTGCTCGGGGGCGGTCTGGGCACCGGCCTGGGCGTCGCGGTGATGCACTACCTGGGCATGGCCGCGATGCGGGTGCCCGGAGACATCACGTACGACGCGAGCATCGTGGGCGCCTCGGTGGCGATCGCGGTCTTCGCCGCCACGGCGGCCCTCTGGGCGACGCTGAACATCCGTGGCACCCGCGCCGTGCTGGCCGCCTCGCCCGTGATGGGCGTCGCGGTCTGCGCGATGCACTACACCGGCATGACGGCGGTCTCCGTGCACCTGAACGGCATCCACACGGCCTCGGCGGAGGGTGTCCCGGCGATGAAGTTCGTCTTCCCGCTCGCCGTCGGGTTCGGTATGTACGTCTTCGTCAGTGCGCTCGCCTTCGCGGCCGCGCCCAGCAAGCCGAACGCCCAGCAGTCGGCCTTCCTCGGCCGGGCCGCTCCGCTCCAGGCCAACTCGTACCCGGCCCGCCGCTGACGGCAGCCGGCAGAACTGATGGCCGCCGCCGGGGTGTTCGCACCCCGGCGGCGGCCATCGTGTTCCACCGATGTCTAGGAGCGGACCAACTCGCGGTCCCCCCGGAGGTGTTCCGGCGTGCAGGACGGGCAGACCTTGTGCACGAACGCCTGCCGCAGCTGCCGGTAGGGCTCGTCCGGCTCGAAGAAGTTGCGCCGCATCTGCGTCAACTCCTCCTCGCGGTAGGCCGCGAGCGGCTTGGCCTCCTCGTCCGCCGCCCGTCGGTGCTTCTTCTCCAGCAGGCGGCCGGCCAGCTCGGGGGAGGTCGCGAGGCCCGCAGCCGTCCAGCGCGTCCAGGCCCGGAAGTCGGCCGCGCTGCCGCCGCTCGTCCGGTCGACCAGGCCGAGCGCGCGGGCCTCCCACGCGCCGACCGGCAGGGCCTCGGTGGTCAGCCGCTGCGCCTGCTCGGCGCCGACCCGGCGCGGCAGGCTGTACGTCCAGTACTCGGAGCCGTAGAGGCCCATCAGCCGGTAGTGCGGGTTGAGCACGGCCGCGTCCCGGCACCACACCTCGTCCGCCGCGATCGCCAGCATCAGACCGCCGGCCGCCGCGTTGCCCGCGAGCGCCGAGACGGTGATCTTGTCGGTGGTGGTCAGGATCGCGTGGACGAGGTCGTCCATCGCGTTGATGTTCTCCCAGGACTCGACCGCCGGGTCGGCCGCCGCCTCGATCACGTTGAGGTGGATGCCGTTGGAGAAGAAGTCCCGCGCGGGCCCGAGCACCAGCACCGAGGTCGGCCGGGCGCACGCCTCCTGGTAGGCCGCGAGCAGCCTGCGGCACTGCTCGGTGCTCATCGCCCCACTGGGGAAGGTGAATTCGAGGAAGCCGACGCTCCCCTCCTCGCGGTAACGCAGCTCCGACCAGGTGTCCCGCCCGGCCGCCTCGGCCGCCGAGACCGGCACCTCGGGCAGTGCCTCGGCAACCGGCCCGAGCACCTGCACGGCGGGCAGCTTGAACGTCACCGGCCCGCCTGGGGTGCGCCGGGCCCGCAGCTGCGTCAGCCACACCGCGCCGTCGGTCGTCGCCCGGCAGACCGCGCCGTCCCGGCGGGCCAGCAACTCGCCGGGCTCGCCGCGCAGTCGGTCCTCGCTGTGGCAGCCGTGCAGGAAGTACTCACGGCCGTGCAGCTCGTCCAGCACACCGGGCTGCGAGTCGGCCGAGCGCAGCTTGCGGAGCACCGTCGCGGTGTCGTCGAACGCCCAGTCGATCCGGCGCGACGCCTGCTTGTGGTACGGACGCAGGCAGCCCCGTACGTCGGGCCGGGCGTAGTCCAGCGGTTCCGGCTCGAAGCCACTGCCCGCTCTGGCCCCCGCGAACCGCTCGACGGCCAGCAGCACCGCCTCGACGGCCGCGCCGGCGACCTCGTTCCGGTACAACTCGCTCTTCCCGCAGGGCTTCACGTAGAACGGCACGGACGCCCAGATCGGCCCGGCATCCATCTCCTCGACGGCCTGGAGGACGGTGACGCCCCACTCCTCGGCGCCCTCGTGGATCGCCCAGTCGAGCGAGGAGGGCCCCCGGTCGCCCTTGGGCCCCGGATGGACGATCAACACCGTGTGCCGGGTCCAGACGTCCTCGGGGATCGCCCTGGTCAGCATCGGCGCCACGATCAGATCCGGCCCGAAGCCGGCCACCGCGTCCCGTACCTGCTCGTCCCCCAACGCCAGCTCCACGCCCACCACGTGCCCACGATCCCGGAGCTCGGTGTGGACGCGCTGGGTGAGGCTGTTGAACGCACTGGCGATCAGCAGAATGCGCAAGGTGACCTCCGACTATGTGTCAGCGAGTACTAGTGGCCCCCGATTTGCCCACTTTTCTGACCAGGTCCCCAACCCGACCAGCCCCCCGGCTCAGTACCGGAGGGCGGGCCCATCCAACCATGGTCATGCACACGCTAGGCGCGGATGATCCGAACTTACGGGCGACTCTCACGCACCGACCACAACCGGACCGGAAGATCCACAGATTCCGCCAAGGGGGCGGCCGCGCACCGCTCAGCCCCGGAAGTCCCGGGCCTTGATCTTGGCCATCCGGCCGTCGGGGTGGTGGAAGACCAGGCCCTCGTACGCACGGTCGGTCAGCCACTCCCGCAGGCCGTCGAAGTCGCGCGGCGCCGTGGCGACGTCCTCGCCGACGGCGGGCGAGGCCCAGCCGTGCCGGACCAGCTGGTGGGTCGCCGACGCGTCGGGGTTGCCGTTGACCTTCGGGCCGATCAGCTCGTAGCCACCGGGCCCGCCCGCCCACCCGGCCAGCGCCTCGGCGTGGAACTTCGCGAACGACGACTGCTCGACCGGCTCCCAGCCGACGGTCTTCCCGGTGACCTCGTCCCGCTCGACGGCCAAGAAGCCGGGCGGCGGCTGCTTGCCCGGCTTCACCTCCCGACGGGCCCACCAACGCCCGTCCTCGTCGAGCCGGACACAGGTGCCGTCGTACTTCCGGGTGGGCACTCCCTCGCCCTCCGCCACCCAGGCACAGGCCGGGTTGACGACGGGCAGCACCCGGGAGCGGTCCTCGGGGTCACGGACGAAGAGCGTGGGGATCTTTCGCATGAGCGCAGAGCCTAGCCACGGACCCACTCGGGCCACCCCTTCTTTTTGGGTCGACTCCGCTACTCGGCCGGGCCCTTGTGGCGCTGGTAGTAGCGGGCGACGCGGACGCGGTTGCCGCACAGCGTCGGCGAGCACCAGCGCCGCCGGGGGTTCGCGGGGAGGAAGACCAGGCAGCAGTCCGGGGCGGCGCAGCCGCGTACGCGGGCGAGAGTGGCCGGGTCGGTGAGCAGGTCGACGGCGGCCTCGGCGAGCTCGGCGAGCAGGACGGCCGTCGGTGCGCCGGACCGCCGCCGGACGGCGGCCAGAGCCGCACCGTCCCAGGTGAGCTCGCGGTGGGCGGGGGCCGCACGCTGGGCGTCGACCAGGGCGGCGAGCGCCGCCGCCGGGGGCTGCCGGCCGTCGCGGCCGCTGTCGACGGCCTCGGCGACGTGCGCGCGCAGGGCGCGGAGGGCGTCGAGGTCGATGGCGCCCGCGTCCGCGACCGCCGTGATGCGTCCGGCCTGGTCGTCGAGCCAACCCCGGAAGTCGTCGGCCGAGGACAGCAGGTCGAGGGCCACGGACCGGGTGTTGACCAGGTCCAGCGCGAGGGGTTCTCCGACCAGGGTGCTGCTCATGTCACTAACTCTACATCGAGCCATTGACACATTAGAAGACCATCGACTACTACTAATGCATCGGACCACTCAGGGGGCATGTGAAATGACGGCATCGCAGAAGGCACCGCAGAAGAACGTCCCGCTCGGACCGCTCAACCCGATCAACCCGGTCACCCGCGTCACACACCGGCACGTGGAGGTCGACGGCGTCCGCGTCTTCTACCGCGAGGCCGGCCCGGCCGACGCGCCCACACTGCTCCTGCTGCACGGCTTCCCGTCCGCCTCGCACCAGTTCCGGCGGCTGATCGACACCCTCGGCACCCGCTACCACCTGGTCGCGCCCGACTATCCGGGTTTCGGCCACACCGAGGCGCCGGCCGACTTCACGTACACCTTCGAGCGCCTCACCGACGTGGTCGAGGGCTTCGTCCAGGCGCTCGGGCTGAGCCGATTCACGCTGTACGCGTTCGACTTCGGCGGGCCCGTCGGCCTGCGGCTCGCGACCCGCCACCCCGAGTGGATCGCCGGGCTGATCGTGCAGAACGCCAACGCCTACACCGAGGGCCTCTCCGAGCTCGCGCAGGGCATGATCGCCAACCGCCCCGGCGTCGAGGGCGCCGAGAGCCGGGTGGCGGAGATCCTGGTGCTCCCGGTGACGCGCGGCCAGTACGAGGGCGGCACCACCGACCCCGCCCTGATCGCCCCCGACGGCTGGACGCTCGACCAGCACTTCCTCGACCTGCCCGGCCGCAAGGACGCGCAGATCGCACTCGCCCTCGACTACCACTCCAACGTCGAGCTCTACCCGGCCTGGCAGCAGTGGCTGCGCGAGCACCGGCCGCCGACCCTGGTGCTCTGGGGCACCGGCGACGCCTTCTTCACCGAGGCCGGGGCCCGCGCCTACCTCCGCGACCTGCCCGAGGCCCGGATCCACCTCTTCCGGACCGGCCACTTCGCGCTGGAGGAGAAGCTGCCCGAGATCGCCCCACTGATCGCCGACTTCGTCGACTCCCTGCCGGCACCACTGCGGATCGCCGTCATCGGCGCCTCCGGCCACCTCGGCGGCGCCGTCGCCCGCGAGGCAACCGCCCGCGGCCACCGCGTCACCCCGCTGGGCCGCACGGACGCCGACATCACCGACCCGGCCTCGATCGCCGCCGCCGTCACCGGGCACGACGCCGTCGTCGCGAGCGTCAAGGGCCCCGACCGCCTGGTGCCGCGCGGAGCCGGCGCCCTGCTCGAAGCCCTGCCCGCAGCCGACGTCCCCCGGCTCGTCTTCCTGGGCGGCGGCGGCAGTCTGGAGGGCCCGGACGGACGCCGCTTCGTCGACTCCCCCGACTTCCCCGCCGCCTACCTGGAGACCGCCCGCGACCAGACCGAGGCCCTCGACCTGCTGCGCGCCACCGACACCCCCGTCGAGTGGACGTACGTCAGCCCGCCCCCGATGCACCTCACCCCGGGCCCCCGCACCGGCACCTACCGCGTCGAAGCCCGCGACACCCCGCTCACCGACCCCGACGGCCACAGCAGCATCAGCCTCGGCGACCTCGCCTCCGCCGTGGTGGACGCCCTGGAGCAGCGCACCTTCGTCCGCCGGCGGATCACCCTGGGCTACTGATGCCTCATCCGCAGCTCGCACTCGGGTAGGGGTCGGACATGTAGCCGCCCATGTTCCAGGTGGACGTGGTCGAGAACCCCGAGCAGGCGCCGTTGCTGATGGTGACCTGGGCGAAGTAGTCCCGCCCGAGGTAGGCGTCCCAGTAGACGCTCAGCACGGGGCTGTCGGCCACGTCCCCGCCGTACGCGTTGAAGCCCCGCTGCTGGGTGTGGCCGGTGGCCTGGATGACGTACACGGTGCCGGTGGTGTCCCGGTGGTTCGCCAGGTAGCCACCGGCGAAGTGGAAGTCGCCGTAGACCTGGCTGACACAGGACAGCCACTCCAGCGCGAGGTACCCGACGTACGCCCCGTTCCGGTCATAGACGTACGGCCCGTTCCCCAGCTGGCTCCCCGAACAACTGGCCGGCGCAGCCGAGGCCACCGGAGCCACCGCCACCCCCGTACCGAGCAGACACCCGGCAGCGACCACCGCCGCCACCCCTCTGGCAATCCGACGCATTGCTGACCCCCTAGCCTCCACGACGTCCCCGTTCCAACCCATGCTCCGAACCGCCCGCCCGCCCGGCAAGACCCCCGCAACCACCCCGGACACCCTCGGACACCCTCGGACGGACCCGGACGACGTCACCTCACGAGCCCCCGCACGACGTGAGCCCGCCCCCTCGACGGGGACGGGCTCACGGATCGGTGCGGCCGGGCGTCAGCCGATGCCGAGGGCCGGCATCAGGTAGTAGAAGGCGAAGACCGCCGCCACCGCGTAGAGCGCGACCGGCACCGAGCGGCCGCGACCGGCGGCCAGCCGCAGGACGCAGAAGGTGATGAAGCCGAAGCCGATGCCGTTGGTGATGCTGTACGTGAACGGCATCATCACCATCGTCAGGAAGGCCGGGACGGCGATGGTGTAGTCGCTCCAGTCAATCTCGCGGATGGAGTTCGCCAGGATCAGGAAGCCGACGGTGACCAGGGCCGGGGTGGCTGCCTGGGCGGGGACCATGGTGGCCAGCGGGGTGAGGAAGAGGGCCAGCAGGAAGAGCGCGCCGGTGACGATGCTGGCGAAGCCCGTCCGGGCGCCCTCGCCGACGCCCGCCGTGGACTCGACGAAGCAGGTGTTGGCGGAGGAGGAGGTCGCGCCGCCTGCGGCGGTGGCGATGCCGTCGACCATCAGGATCCGGTTGATGCCCGGCAGGTCGCCCTTGGCGTCGAGCAGGTGGGCCTCGTCGGCGACGCCGAGGATGGTGCCCATCGCGTCGAAGAAGCAGGACATCAGGACGGTGAAGACGAACAGGACGCCAGTCACCAGGCCGACCTGGTGGAAGCCGCCGAACAGGCTGACGTGACCGACCAGCCCGAAGTCGGGTGCGGCGACGGGGTTGCCGGGCCAGACCGGGACGGTGAGGCCCCAGGAGGCGGCCGGGATGGTCACGGCCTGGTCGATCAGGACGGCGAGGGCCGTCATGGTGGCGATGCTGATCAGGATCGCGCCGGGCACCTTGCGGATGACCAGCACCAGGGTGAGCAGCAGCCCGAGGATGAAGACCAGCACCGGCCAGCCGAGCAGGTGGCCGTTGCCGCCGAGCTGGAGCGGCACGGTGGTGTGGGCGGCGTCCGGGATGCGGCTGACGAAGCCGGAGTCGACCAGCCCGACCAGCGCGATGAAGAGGCCGATGCCGATCGCGATGGCCTTGCGCAGGCCGAGCGGGACGGCGTTCATGACGCGCTCGCGCAGACCGGTGGCGACCAGCACCATGATCGCGAAGCCCGCGAGGACCACCATGCCCATCGCGTCCGGCCAGCTCATCCTCGGCGCCAGCTGGAGGGCGACGATGGTGTTGACGCCGAGCCCGGCGGCCAGCCCGATCGGGACGTTGCCGATGACACCCATCAGCAGGGTGGTGAGCCCGGCGGTGAGGGCGGTCGCGGTGACGAGCTGGGTGCTGCTGAGGTGCGCGCCGTTCATGTCGACGGCGTTGGCGAGGATGATCGGGTTCAGCACCAGGATGTACGCCATGGTGAAGAAGGTGGCGACACCGCCACGGACCTCGCGGGCGAGCGTGGAGCCGCGCTCCGAGATCCGGAAGTAGCGGTCCAGGGGGCCGCCGGGGGGCTGCGGCGCACTCTGGGAGGGCTCGGGCGACGTGGCGGTCGGCTGGGCCAGCGGAGACATACGGGCATCCTCGTCGGGTGGGGGGAGCTGAGGAGGAGAGGGGGCACCCGAGCGACGGTGGCCGGGTCCGCCGGGAGCGGCCCGCGCAGGGCGGAGCTGGCGCGGGGGAGGCTGACCGGAGCCTCAAGTATGAGTTCCTCGGTCGTGCACGCGCCATCTTCGCGCGTAGAACACGGCCCTTACGGTCATCCCCGGTCAGTCGCCCGGGAGCCCTCGGCCATGGCGGCGACCCGCACCCGTACGCTAGGGCCCATGGCCAAGACCCCCGTGCACCCCTCCCCGCCGCCCTACGAGGTGAACGACGTCGCGATCGTCGGCGGCGGCACGGTGCTGTGGTTCGTCGCCTTCCTCGCGCTGCTGCCCTTCGACAGCACCCTCTCCTCCCACGGCCACCACTACTGGCCCTGGATCTGCCTGGCCGGCTCCGGCCTGGGCCTGATCGGCCTCTGGTACTGCCGCGCCCGCCAGGCCGCGATCCGCCGCAGCGCGGCCCAGGAGTCCGACCAGCAGCCCGACCAGCAGCCCGGCCAGTAGCCCCGCCCGCCCGCCCGCCCGCCCGTGCTCGTCACCGTCCACACCGCGCAGCTGCGCGGCGTCCCGCACCGCGTCGTCCGCCCGGCCGTGCCGCCTGCCGCCGTACTGCTCGACCACGACCGGTACCTCGACCTGCAGCTCGACGCGGACGCCGCCCGGCAGCTCGCGCTGCTCTGGGAGCTGGCGGCACGCTCACCGCGCTCGCTCGTCCACCTGCCGCTGCGCGCACCCACGGGCGGGCTCACGGGCGGGCCCGGCCTCGATCTGGTGCTGCTGCACCACTCGCTCCAGTTCGCCCCGGCCCGCTGGCGCGAGCTGCGCCGCCGGCTCGGCCCCGGCCGCCCGCAGCGCCTCACCCTCCCGGAGCCGGACGGCACCCCGGCCGATCTCCCGGGCCGTCATCACCGGGGGCACCGGGACGTGTTCCACCAGCACCTCGCCGCCGAGACGCTCTTCCTGACCGGCAGCGCCCCCGTCTTCCGGGCGACCACCCACCACTTCGTGGACGTCGCACGCAACGGCCCCGGCCACCCCGGCCCGTCCCACTACTGCGCGCAGCTGTACGCCGACTCGGGCGTGCTCGCCCCCGGCGCACGGGAGCTGCACCTCCGCTACGAGGCAGTCGACTGCCCGAATTGAGTGGATCTGTCGGCCGACTCCGGCCATGATCCCGGTATGACGCAGAGCAACAAGGGCAACGGCAACAGCAACGACGCCCGCAGCTTCGACGAGCTGGTGGCCGAGGCGGAGGCCGTGTCGGTGGACGGCTGGGACTTCTCCTGGCTGCACGGCCGGGCCACCGAGCAGCGGCCCTCCTGGGGCTACCAGCGGGTGATGAGCGAGCACCTGGCACGGGCCGGGGCCGCGCTGGACATCCAGACCGGCGGCGGCGAGGTGCTCGCGGGGGCGGCCCGGCTGCCGCCGGTCATGGTCGCCACCGAATCCTGGCCGCCGAACGTCACGAAGGCGACCCGGCTGCTGCACCCGCTCGGCGCCGTGGTGGTCGCCGACGCGGACGAACCGCCGCTGCCGTTCGCCGACGAGGCCTTCGACCTGGTGACCAGCCGTCACCCCGCGACCGTGTGGTGGGAGGAGATCGCCCGGGTGCTCCGGCCCGGCGGCCGCTACGTCGCGCAGCACGTCGGCCACTCCAGCGTCTTCGAGCTGGTCGAGTACTTCCTCGGCCCGCAGCCGGAGCAGGTACGGAACGCCCGGCACCCCGACCACGACCGCCGGGCCGCCGAGGCCGCCGGGCTGGAGGTCGCCGACCTGCGCTTCGAGTCGCTGCGCACCGAGTTCCTCGACATCGGCGCGGTGGTCTACTTCCTGCGCAAGGTCATCTGGATGGTCCCGGGCTTCACCGTCGAGCAGTACCGCGAGCGGCTCCGCGCCCTGGACGAGCAGATCCGGGCCGAGGGGCCGTTCGTCGCGCACTCCACCCGCTTCCTGATCACCGCCCACAAGCCCGAGGCCCGCCGTCCCGCCTGACCAGCCCGCCTGACCAGCCCGCCTGACCAGCCCGCCTGACCAGCCCGCCACTCGGTTGGGCTGAATCGGACCACGGTAGGGCGCACCGGACAAATCGCCCACCTAGAGTCAGTGCCATGACGCACCCCGCGGAAGACACGGCCGACCAGGACCGCACCAGCAGCTCCGCGCCCGGAGCGTCCGGGGTGTCCGAAGCTCCCGGGGCGCACTCCAGCGGCCTCGGCCCGGAGCGCCGGAGCGGCCTGACTGCCGCCGAAGTCGCCGCGCGGGTCGCGAAGGGCCAGGTCAACGACGTACCGGTGCGCTCCAGCCGGTCGCTGCGCGAGATCGTCCGGGCGAACGTCTTCACCCGGTTCAACGCGATCATCGGCGTCATGTTCGCGATCATCCTGGTGGTCGGGCCGATCCAGGACGGGCTGTTCGGGCTGGTCATCGTCGCCAACACGGCGATCGGCATCATCCAGGAGCTGCGGGCCAAGAAGACCCTCGACGGCCTGGCGCTGATCGGCGAGGCCAAGCCGCAGGTCCGCCGGGACGGCACCGCGCAGCAGGTCTCGGTCGGCGACATCGTGCTGGACGACACCGTGCTGCTCGGCATCGGCGACAAGGTGATCGTCGACGGCCTGGTCACCGAGGCCGACGGGCTGGAGATCGACGAGTCGCTGCTCACCGGCGAACCCGACCCGGTGCTCAAGCAGCCCGGCGACGCGATGATGTCCGGCAGCTTCGTGGTCGCCGGGGCCGGCGCCTTCACGGCGACGAAGGTCGGCCGCGAGGCGTACGCGGCGCAGCTGGCCGAGGAGGCCAGCCGGTTCACGCTGGTGAAGTCGGAGCTGCGCAGCGGCATCGACAGCATCCTGAAGTTCATCACCTACCTGCTCGTCCCCACCGCGATCGGCCTGATCGTCAGCCAGCTGGCGGTGGAGAAGCACGACTGGCGCGAGGCCGTCCGCCGGATGGTCGCGGGCATCGTGCCGATGGTGCCGGAGGGGCTGGTGCTGCTGACCTCCGTGGCATTCGCGATCGGCGTGGTGCGGCTGGGGCGCAGGCAGTGCCTGGTGCAGGAGCTGCCCGCGATCGAGGGGCTGGCCCGGGTCGACACCGTCTGCCTGGACAAGACCGGCACCCTGACCGAGGGCGGCATGGACCTGGTCGACCTCCGCCCGCTCGCCGTCGCCGAGAGCGGCCCCGACAGCACCGGCCCCGACAGCAACAGCGCCGACGGCAACGGCGCCGACAGTGGCGTCGACGGCGCGCTGCGCCCCGGTGCCCCGCTCGCCAGCCACGTGCTCTCCGACCCGCAGGTGCTCCAGCACGCGCTGGGCGCGCTGGGCCGGGCCGACTCCCGGCCGAACCCGAGCATGCAGGCCGTGATCGAGGCGTACGGGGAGGAGGACCCGGGCCAGCAGTGGCGGGTGCTCCAGGCGATGCCGTTCTCCTCCGCCCGGAAGTGGAGCGGGGTGCAGCTGCTGGAGCCGCAGGGCGCCGAGGCGAGCTGGCTTCTCGGCGCACCGGACGTGCTGCTGCCCGCCGGGCACCCGGCGCTGGCCGAGGTGGACGAGCTGGGCGCGCAGGGGCTGCGGGTGCTGCTGCTCGGCCGCACGCCCACGGCCCTGGACGCACCGGACCCGGCGGCCCGGCTGCGGCCGCTCGCCCTGGTGGTGCTGCGGCAGCGGCTGCGCGAGGACGCTGCCGAGACGCTGCGCTACTTCGAGAGCCAGAGCGTCCAGGCCAAGGTCATCTCGGGTGACAGCGCGGTCTCCGTCGGCGCCGTCGCCTCCCACCTGGGCCTGCCCGGCGCGGACCGCCCGCTGGACGCCCGTACGCTGCCCACCGACCCCGAGCAGCTCGCCGACACGGCCGACCGCACCACCGTCTTCGGGCGGGTCACGCCGCAGCAGAAGCGGGACCTGGTCGGCGCGCTCCAGTCACGCGGCCACACCGTCGCGATGACGGGTGACGGTGTCAACGACGTGCTCGCGCTGAAGGACGCCGACATCGGCGTCGCGATGGGCTCGGGCAGCGAGGCGACCCGGGCGGTGGCGCAGATCGTGCTGCTGGACGACAGCTTCGCGACGCTGCCCTCGGTGGTGGCCGAGGGCCGCCGGGTGATCGGCAACATCGAGCGGGTCGCCGGGCTGTTCCTGGTGAAGACGGTCTACTCGGTGCTGCTCGCGCTGCTGGTGGTCTTCACCCACGTGCCGTATCCCTTCCTCCCCCGGCACTCGACGGTGCTCAGCTCGCTGACGATCGGCATCCCGGCGTTCTTCCTGGCGCTGGCGCCGAACAACGAGCGGGCCCGGACGGGCTTCGTACGGCGGGTGCTGCGGCTCGCCGTCCCGAGCGGGGTGATCGCCGGGACGGCGACCTTCACCGCGTACATGCTGGCCCGTGCCAACCACGCGACCGACCTGAAGGCCGACACCAGCGTGGCGACGCTGACGCTCTTCCTGGTGGCGATCTGGGTGCTGGCGATCGTGGCCCGCCCGTACACCTGGTGGCGGCTGGCCCTGATCGGGACGATGGGCGGGGCGTTCGCGCTCGTGCTGCTGGTGCCGTGGCTGTCGAACTTCTTCCAGCTCGAACTGGCCGGCACCCGCGATCCCTGGACGGGCGTCGGGATCGCGGTGACGGCGGGCGTAC
Organism: Kitasatospora sp. McL0602; assembly: GCF_052076145.1. Classification (NCBI taxonomy): domain Bacteria; kingdom Bacillati; phylum Actinomycetota; class Actinomycetes; order Kitasatosporales; family Streptomycetaceae; genus Kitasatospora; species Kitasatospora sp. McL0602. The sequence goes on from NZ_CP197246.1 coordinate 3,045,676, forward strand.
TGCTGGAGATCACCGCACAGGTGCAGCGACTCAAGCGTTAGCCATCCACGGCACCGGCGACTTCGTCAGGACTCGAAGTCGCGGGCGGCCAGCAGCTCGTACGCGCGGTCGGGCTCGGTGAGGGCGGCGAGGATCTCGAAGCGGCGGTGCCACTGGCCGACGGACCAGGCGAGACCGGCGGCGAGGCCCTCGGGGGTGGCGGCGTGCAGCAGGCCGGGGACGGGCGGGGTGTCGAACTCGTCGTCCTCGTCGGCGGCTTCGGTGTCCTCCGGGTCGTAGGGCAGCTCGGGGGCGGATCCGGAGGTGTCCCAGCGCCAGCCGACGGCCGCCTCGCCGCCGTCGGGGCCGACGATCAGGAGTTCGTCGTGCTCCTCGTAGACGGCGGGGCAGCCGGGCAGCAACTCCCGGACCACGGACGGGGTCCGGTGCAGGGTGCCCTCGGAGAGGACCCGGCCGCCGGCCACCTCGCTGGCGAGCGAGACGTGCAGGCGCTCGGCGAGTGCGGCGGCCAGCTCGGGGGCGACGGGCAACAGCGGGTGAGTGTGCAGGAGTTCGGCCAGGTCGGGGGCGTCGGCAACGACCGCGTCGGCGGCGTCCACCAGCACCGTGCCCTCCGGCCGGCGGCCGGTCTGCGGGTCCAGCGGGGGCAACGCCCGTACGACGTCCAGCGGTTCGACCCGGTCGGCCGGGACGGATGCCAGCAGGGTGTGGATGCCGTGCAGTTGACGGTGCGTCACCTCGGAGGCCGGGTCGGCCATCCGGTCGAGCAGCTCGTCCGGGCCGTGCGGCTCGGCGAGCAGCGCGGCGAGCGTGGTGCGGACACCGAGGGCGTGCAGGAAGGTCTCGTCCAGGCTGGTGCGGGCCTCGTCGTAGAGGCCGCGCAGCAGCGGGTCGGCGCCCGCCGCGCGCAGCCCGGCGGGCTCGCGGCCGTCCAGCACGGGGTGGTCGCGCAGCCACCAGGCGGTGTACGGCGGCAGGTCGGCGTAGCGGCCGTCGGGCAGCAGGGCGCGGACGGGGTTGACCACCGCGTCGCGGTAGGGCGGGCGGGCGAGCAGGGCGAGGGCCTCGGGCCAGGCGTCCTCCTCGACCAGGTCGAGGTCGCGGACGGCCAGCAGCTCGGCGGCGACGGGAGGCACGCCCAGGTCGGCCTGGTCGGCGTGCAGGGCCTCCAGGGTGTCCTCGCACCACTCGGCGAGGCCGTCGGGGGCCTCGTCCAGCAGGCCGGTCGGGCGGCCGCCGGCCGCGCGGTCGGCGGGGGCGGTCGGGTCGAGCCGCTCCAGGTCGTCCGGGTCGAGCACCACGTCCTCGGCGCGGACGAGCACGAAGGTGCTCAACACCCCGGCTGCGGCGAGCACTTCGGTGCCCCAGCGCTCCAGCAGATCCTCGTCGACGTACCCGGCGTCGTCCTCGCGGGCCAGGGCGGCGAGCGGGCTGTCGGGGAGGATCAGCTCACCGGCCCGGGAGAGCTCGCCCTCGTCGTCCGGCAGGGCGAGCCGGGCCAGCCAGGGGTGCTGGCCCGGGGTGGTCTCGGCGGCCTTGACCAGTGCGAGCACGGCGTCCGCGAGGTCGACGGCAGCGTCGAAGTCGTCCTCGCCGACCTCCAGCGAGCGCGCCACGGCGGCCCGCACCTCGGGGGTGTCCAGCACCCCGGCGGGGGTCGCGGTGCCCGCGCCGAGCTTGCTGAGCAGCGGGTGGGCGGCCTCCGGGTGGGCGAGCCGCAGGTCGAGCAGGCTGAGCGCCTCGGCGAGCGTCTCGGGGTAGCCCTCGTACCCGGCCCAGTCGGTGGCGTCGGAGGGCACCAGGACGCGGCGCGGGCCGGTCACCATCCGGCCGTCGGCGAGCGGTACGGGCAGCGCGCCGAGGGCCTCCGGGTCGGCCCCGGCGAGGGCCGCGTAGAGGTTGCGCCACCAGTCGGGCTCGCGCTCCAGGCCGCCGAGCTGGTCGACCACCTCGGCCAGCGGCACCCGGCGGACGGCCAGCACCCGCAGCTCGGTGCGGCGCTCCAGCCCGGCGGGCAGCAGGCCGGGGAAGATCGGGGCGAGCGCCTCGACCACCGAGTGGTCGGCGCCCTCCAGCAGCGTCGCGTCGCGTGGGCGCAGCGCCGGGGTGCCCTCCTCGACGGGGGCCGGGTGCGGCAGGAAGGGCGTCTCGGGCAGCCGGTCGAGGATCGCGGTGCGCAGGGCGTTGTCCAGCACGCCCTGGCCGAGCGGCCCGGGGACGAGGGCCAGCGAGTTGAGGTCGCCGCCGCGGGCCCGCAGCAGGTCGGCGTAGGCGTCGGCGGCGCGCTGGGTGAGGAAGTCGGTGAGTGGGCCCGGTGCGACGTGCCGCCGGGTCGAGTCGAGCGGGTACCCGGCGATCAGCAGGGCGGGCACCCCGAGCGGCTCGTCGCTGGGCGTCGGGGCGTGCACGACGGGGGTGGTGCGGAGCGGCTTCGGCGCGCTGCGGCCGTCCACCGGGATGGCCCAGGTCACCGTCCAGTACGGGCGGGCGCGCTCCTCGGTGGGGCGGTCGGCGAGCAGTTCGGGGGCGGTGGCCCCGGCCAGTGTGACGGTCTGCCAGACCGTCTCGGCCCCGTCGTCGGTGAGGGTGACGGTGGTGAGGCCGTCGGGCTGCTGCACGGCCGCCGAGCGGGTCAGCACCCGCTGCCGCTCGGGGGTCTCCACCACGATCTCGGCCAGGCCGGGGAGCGTGAGCAGCAGGGCCTCGTCGATGTCGTCCAGCAGACGGCGGGTCAGGTCCTCGGCGGCGGTGTCGCGCAGCGGGAGCACCACGACGGTGTCGTAGCCCTCGGGTGCGGAGCCCTCGGCGGGCAGCGGCAGGCGCAGCAGCGGTACGTGGCCCTCGCGGCGGCGCAGCTCCTCGACCAGCGCCGGGCGGGCCTCGGCCAGCGCGTGCGCCTCGGTGAGGGACCAGCGGACGCCGCCGTGGGTGCTGAGCACGGCGGGCTCGTCGGTGACGGCGAGGACGGCGGCGAAGCCGACGCCGAAGCGGCCGACGGTGGGCGCCTCGTCGGCGCGCTTGGAGGACGCCCGCAGCGTCGAGAGCGACTCGACGGCGGCGGCGTCCAGCGGCGCACCGGTGTTCGCGGCGGCCAGGACCCCGCCCTGCAGGGTCAGCCGGAGCCGGCCCGGCCCGGCGCCGAGGCGGGCGGCGGCGTCGGCGGCGTTCTGCGCCAGCTCGACGATCAGCCGGTCGCGGTAGCCGCCGAGCGCGAGCTCCTCCTCCGCGTTGGCGTCCTCGCGGAAGCGCGCGGGCGCCGCCGTCCAGGCGTCCAGCACCCGGTGCCGCATGGCCGCCGTGTCGAAGAGATCAGCGCCCTGCCCGTCCATGCCACTGCCGATGATCCGAGGCTCCACTGGGACTGCCGCCCTTCCACGTCTCCACGCCTGCCGTACGGGGGCATTCTGGCAGGCCGCCGGGAGGGCAACTCCCAGGGGCGCGGGGAACTGCGCGAATCGGCAGGCTCCGGGCCTTCGCTGCTCCGCTCCACGCAAGAGGCACCCCGTTGCGCAGGTGCGCAGCAAGGTGCCGATTGCTCTGAGCAGATCCAGTGGCGTTACGAGTGGCCGAGCTCCTCGGCGGGGGCGTCGGGCTCGACGGAGCCGCTGGTGCGGTCGGGGTGGAGCTGGAGAGGCTCGACCACGAGTTCGTCGAGGATCAGCTCGGACGGGGTCGGCGGGGCCGGGAGGACCGCCGCCTCGGAGTGGCCGCCGCAGCCGTACGAGAACGAGACGACCTGGCCGTCGGCCGGGCCGAACTCGTTGCCGCAGACGCCGAAGGCCTGCCCGAGCGAGCCGCCGATCGGGACGAGGAAGCCGCAGCTGTTGCAGTTCGCGGGGGCCGACTGCGCCATCGGCGTCTGCGGCCCGTACGCGGTCTCCCAGCGGTCGGCGGCCAGGTGCAGGCCGAGCCGGGAGAGCACCCGGGGGCGTCCGAGGCCGAGCTCCTCGGCGACGGCGCCGATCTGGGCGCGGGCGGGGGCGGGCTGGATGTGCGGGTCGGTGACGACGAGGTCGTCCTCGTCCGCCAGCGCGGCCACCGAGTTCGGGGCGGGCTCGTCCTCGCCGGTCCAGCCGGGCTCAAGGCGGAGGTCGTCCGCGTCGGTGGGCAGCAGGTCGCCGGGGCCGAGGTCGCCGGGCCGCAGCCGCTCGCTCCACGGCACCCACTGGGGGGCCAGCACGGCGTCGGGGCCGGGCAGCAGGACGGTCTCGTCCAGGGTGACGTTCTTGGCACGGGCGGCCCGAGCCACCGTCACGGCCCAGTGCCAGCCGCGGTAGGCGGCGTCCAGGCACTCGAAGGTGTGGGTGACGACCCGTTCGCCGTCGGCCTGGACACCGAGGTGGGCGCCGACGGTCTCGGCGCCGACCGCCTCGACGGCGGCCTGACGGGCGAGTTCGACGGCCTCGGCACAGAGCCGGTCGGGGGTACGGCTTCGCATCGCAGCACTCACGGCGTCGATTCTCTCCCAGTTCTGTTGCCTGCTGTTCCTGGCCGACGGTCCGCGGACCGCTCCGTCGCGGCCGACTCCGCCGGGGCCGCCCTGGGAGCTCCTCCTGTTGGAGAAAATCCGGGGCCTCCGGCAGACCTTGCCACGGGCTCGGGTGCCGCTGGATACCGTCTCTATGTCTATTCTGCGCGACTCGGCACCGGTCCGATGACCGGCCGCGCCGCCCGCTGGGCTGTGCACGCGCGTCTGAAGGCTACCCGTCGGTCGGGCGCCGACGACAGTCCGGTGCCGAGAGGTGACCTCCGATTGTCGGCGGGTCCACCTCGCGTTCCCTCGTCTGCGGGCGTTTTCTCAGGCAGGATGGCCATGTGGCGGATGAGACCCCGTCGCAGCACGCTCTGCACGACCCGCAGGCGAACGGCTCTCCCGGGCCCCCCTCCGAGCCGGGCGCCGTGCCGCGACAGCAGCCCACTCTCCCCCCGGTGGACGGCGCCGAGCCGCCGCCGGAGGCGGAGTCCGTGCCGCCCGACTCCCCCAGATCGCGCAACGTCCTCGTCCGGGGTGCCTCGGCCGCCGGCGTGCGGACGGGCAAGGTCGTCAACGGCACCGGCCGCCGCATCCGCCGGGCCACGGCCGCCGAGGGCGCGGGCGAATCCGGTCTCGCGAAACTGATCGAGCTGCACGCGCTGAACTCCTTCGGCGACATGCTGATCACCATCGCGCTGGCCTCCAGCATCTTCTTCTCGGTGCCGACCGGCGAGGCCCGCGGCCGGGTCGCCCTCTACCTGCTCATCACGATGGCGCCGTTCGCCCTGCTCGCCCCGGTGATCGGCCCGCTGCTGGACCGCCTGCCGCACGGCCGTCGGGCCGCGATGGCGATGTCGATGCTGACCCGCGCCGTGCTGGCCTGGACGATGGCGGGTACGGTCTCCAACGGCGGCATCGCGCTCTACCCGGAGGCGCTCGGGGTACTGGTCGCCTCGAAGGCGTACGGAGTCGTACGCAGCGTCGTGGTGCCCCGGCTGCTGCCGCCGCAGCTGTCGCTGGTGAAGGCGAACTCGCGGGTGACGCTGGCCGGGCTGCTGGCGACCGGCATCGCGGCGCCGCTGGGCGCCGGGCTGCACCTGATCGGGCCCGGGTGGCCGCTGCGCGGGGCCTTCCTGGTCTTCGTGATCGGCACCCTGATGGCCTTCCACCTGCCGCACAAGGTCGACTCGGCGAAGGGCGAGCAGCGCGCCGTGCTGCACGCCGAGGAGCACCCGGGCGGGCTGCACCTTGGCCACCACGCCCCACCTGCGGATCAGTACGTGCGGCTCACGAAAGAGCCGCCCGCGCAGGAGCCGTCCACGCAGCAGGGGCAGCAACCTGTGCAGGGGCAGCCCACGAAGGCGCCGCCGGTCAAGGCGATGCTCCGGACGGTCGGGCCGTCGGTGATCCTGGCCCTGCGGGCGGTGGCGGCGCTGCGCTTCCTGGTCGGCTTCCTGGTGATGTTCCTGGCCTTCCTGCTGCGGGAGGACCCGGTCGGTGGCCTGGCGCCGACGGCGGCGCTCGGCGTGGTCGCGGTGGCGGCGGGCACCGGCAACGCGCTGGGGTCCGTGCTCGGCTCCTGGCTGCGGACGCGCGGCTCCGAGGTGACGGTGACGGCGATGCTGCTGCTGGCGACGTGCGCGGCCGCCGGGGCGGCGCTCTGGTACGGGCTGGTGACGGTCGCGGTGGTGGCGGGCGCCTCGGGTGTGGCGGCCTCGCTGAGCAAGCTGGCGCTGGACGCGCTGATCCAGCGGGACGTGCCGGAGGCCGTCCGGACGTCGGCGTTCGCCCGGTCGGAGACACTGCTGCAACTCTCCTGGGTGGCCGGTGGCGGGCTGGGCATCGTGCTGCCGCTGAACGGCACGCTGGGGCTGGCGGTCGCCTCCGCACTGGTCGGGCTGGCGCTGCTGGTGACGCTGCACTCGCTCTTCCGGATCGGTCTGCACGGCCCCGCGACCCGACCACGGGTGGCGTGACCCAGGAGGTGACACGAGGACGTGACACGAGAAAGTGCGCCACCCCAACGTCGCGTGATCGACAAAGCCCGGTAGCCTCTTGCCCATGAGCCTCAGCACCCGTGTCATCGCCGCCCTCGGCGCCGTCGTCGTGATCGGCGCCGGCACGGTGGGCGGTTCCATCGCCTACGCCAACGGGCAGGACGCGCCCAACAGCCACATGGCGACCCTGACCGTCGGCCGTTCGTCCATCCACGCCGAGCCGTTCAAGGACTGCTACAACGACGGCAAGGCGCTCGACAAGGCCGCCGTCGCGAACTGCCAGACCGCGGCGAAGAAGGCCGCCGACAACGGCGAGCTGCCGTCCTCGGACGTGCGCGCCGGCGACCACATCGGCATCGGTGTCGACCCGGGCACCGCCGACAAGGGCTGGTTCGCGTTCTCGGACGGCGGCCAGCAGGGCCAGACCCCGATCGTCTCCAGCCGCAAGGGCTCGACGTACTCGGGCTCCCTCGCGGTCAGCGGCCTGCTGAACTCCGGCCAGAAGACCGTCATCACCGTGGTCGAGGCCGACGAGAAGTCCGGCGACGTCATCGCCGCCTGGTACTTCAGCCTCGACAACAAGGACTACGTCACCCCGGCCACCCCGGCCCAGTGACCTTCCCTCCTCGCCTTCACGACGACGAGCGCCCCGCCCGGGTGCTCGTCGTCGTCGCCGTTCCGGCCGAGGCGGAGGCCGTGCGGCGTGGCCTGGGCGGCGCTCCGGAGACGGGTGTCGCGGTCGACGTGCTGGTCGGCGGGGTCGGCCCGGCGGCGGTGGCCGCCGCGACGGCCGGTGCGCTGGCCCGGCAGCCGTACGGGCTGGTGGTCTCCGCCGGGATCGCGGGCGGCTTCCTGCCGCACGCGCCGATCGGTTCGGTGGTGGTCGCCGAGGAGATCGTCGCCGCCGATCTGGGCGCGCAGGCGCCCGAGGGCTTCCTCGACGTCGAGCAGCTGGGCTTCGGGCGGGTCCGGCACCCGGTGCCCGCCGCGGCCGTCCGCGCGGCCGCCTCGGCGCTCGGCGCCGTCACCGGCACGGTGCTGACCGTCTCGACCGTCACCGGCAGTGCCGAGCGCGCCGCCGAGCTGACCGCGCGCCACCCGCGCGCCGTCGCCGAGGCGATGGAGGGCTTCGGCGTCGCCGAGGCCGCCGTGCTGCACGGCACGCCCGCCCTCGAACTGCGCGCGGTCTCCAACGCCGTCGGCCCCCGGGACCGCTCCGCCTGGCGGATCGGCGAGGCCCTCGCGGCCCTGGAGCGCGCCTTCGCCGTCCTGCCCCTCCCGGAACTCCTGCTGGAGGTCACCCGTGGCTGATCCGCTCCAGGTCGCCTACTCGCCCTGCCCCAACGACACCTTCGTCTTCCACGCCTGGGCCCACGGCCTGGTTCCGGGGGCGGACACGCCCGAGGTGACGTTCGCGGACATCGACATCACCAACGGGCTCGCCGAGCGCGGCGAGGGCGACGTGCTGAAGATCAGCTACGGCCAGCTGCCGTGGGTGCTCGACGAGTACGCGCTGCTGCCCTGCGGCGGTGCGCTCGGGCGCGGCTGCGGCCCGCTGGTGCTGGCCCGCGAGCCGGGGGCCGACCTGACGGGCCGGACGGTCGCGGTGCCGAGCGAGCGCTCGACGGCGTACCTGCTCTTCCGGCTCTGGGCCGCGAAGGCCGTGCCCGGCGGTTTCGGGTCGATCGTGGTGCTGCCGTTCCACGAGATCATGCCCGCCGTCCGCGACGGCCGGGTCGACGCCGGGCTGGTCATCCACGAGGCCCGCTTCACGTACCGGCAGTACGGGCTCCACCAGCTCGCCGACATGGGCGAGGCCTGGGAGCAGGAGACCGGGCTGCCCATCCCGCTCGGCGCGATCGTCGCCAGGCGCTCACTGGGCGCGGAGCGCCTGCGGGAGCTGGCGGACGGCATCCGTGCCTCCGTCCGCGCCGCCTGGGCGGACCCGGCCGCCTCCCGGGCGTACGTGCTGGAGCACGCGCAGGAGATGGACCCGGCCGTCGCCGACCAGCACATCGCCCTCTACGTGAACGAGTTCACCGCCGACCTCGGCGAGGAGGGCCACGCCGCCGTGCGGGCCCTGCTCGACCGCGCGGCGGACGAGGGGCTCGTGCCCCGGGTCGACCCCGCGCAGCTGGCTTAGCAGCCGCGCGGGGCATCGCCGACGGGCCTTACAGGTCGAACTGGTCGGCCACCGCGCGCAGCAGGATCGCGAGGTTCTGGCCGTTGGGCTTGGCGGGGTAGCGGCCGCGCTGGAGGCCCGGGAGGACGTCGTCGAGGGTGGTGATGAGGTCCTGGACGATGGGTGCCATGTCGTCGGGGCTCTTGCGCTGGGCGGCCGCGACCGAGGGGAGCGCCTCCAGCAGGGTGACGGCCATCGCCTGCTCGCCACGGTGCCCGGCGGCGACGCCGAACTCGACCCGCTGGCCGGGCCGGAGCGAGGTGACCCCGTCGGGCAGCGCCTTGGTGTGGACGAAGACCTCGCCCCCGTCGTCGCGCGACAGGAAGCCGTAGCCCTTCGTCTCGTTGAACCACTTGACCTGGCCGGTGGGCATCTCGAAAAGTCCTCAGTGTGAGTGTGGGGAACCCCGGGCCTGGGCCGAGGGTTACCGGTGGATGGCGGGCCGACCGCGCACAGCGGGCAGGTCGTCGGGCCCGATCAGCAGACTAACGCTCCGTCAACGGCTCTTTCGAGCGCCGTCGGCCCCGTACGAGCAGTGGGGCGGGCAGGGCTCTCGCGCCGGCCGCCGGCCCCGGACCGGCGGCGTCGGGGCCCGGCATCGTGCTGTCCACTGGCTCCCCACCCCCGACCCGGTCGTCCGGGGTGTCCGATCAACCCCGTGCGAGAGCTGCATACCCCTGCGACAGGTACACCGAAACTCCCCGTCCCCACAGAACTGCGGGCAGTGACGGGGAGTCGGAGAAGTGCAGGTCAGGCAGCGGCGCCGGAGGGGGCGTGCAGCTTCTCGCCGAGCCAGCCGAGCGAGGCGGGGAGCATCCGGGACCAGGTGTTGAAGTTGTGGCCGCCCGTGGGCAGATCGATCCAGGAGACCTTGGTCGGGCTGCCCTTCGCGGCGGCGATGAACTTCTGGGTGGTCCGGTAGTAGTCGCCGTCGCCCTCCTTCGTCCCGCCCACCAGCAGCGAGACGTCCGGCTTGGGCAGGTGCTTCAGCCGCCAGTCGAGATCGGCCTGGTTGCGGCGCTGCGGGTCACCGCCCCAGAGGTCGCCGGTCGTGACGTCGTTGTCGACCGTGTAGTAGCCGGAGAGCGAGACGCCGGCCGCGTAGACGTCCGGGTGCTTCATGGTCAGCTTGAGCGCGCAGTAGCCGCCGGTGGAGTTGCCGATCACGCCGAGCGTGCCGGGGCCCTCGGCGACGCGGTAGGCGGCGCGCAGCGCCGACGGGACGTCCTTGGCGAAGTACGTCTCGGTCTGCGGGCCGTTCGGGATGTCCTCGCACTCGGTGTCGCGCGGCAGCACGGCGGAGGGCTGCATCATCAGCAGGACGGTCGGCGGGGTCTTCCCGTCCTTGATCAGCTGGAGCTCGGTGGAGGGGTAGTTGAGCTTGGTGATCAGGTTCTTGGCCAGACCGGGGTGGCCGGTGATCGCGACCGCCGCCGGGAACTTCTTGTCGTGGAACGCCGGCTGGAAGTACTGCGGCGGCAGGTAGACGTACCCCTCGGTGGAGAGGCCGGTGGTCGCGCCGGAGATCCGGATCCGCTCCAGCTTGCCGACCACGGACGGGTCGCGGCCGACCGTGTTGGTGCCGCGCACGTTCTCGTCCGAGATCTGCTGGATGGCACCCTTGCCGCCGGCCAGCCGGCTCTGGATGGTCACCGGGCTGTTGTCGTTGGTGCCAAGCAGGTCGGCCCAGCTGCTGTAGAAGGCGAAGTAGTTGTTGGCGACCAGGCCCAGGGTGCACATGACGGCCAGCTGGGTGGCCAGGATGGTGCCGATCCGGCCGAGCACGGTCGCCCAGCTCTGCTTGGCCAGCCTCGGCCAGAGCCAGACGGTGCCTGCGACCAGGAGGACGGAGAGCAGCGCGGACAGCGCCAGCACCTTGTGACTCGTCAGACCCATGCCTCGGTACGCCCCTGCTCCAACGACGATTCTTTGAACATCCTCCAGATTGCCTGAGAGTTCGCCCGGAGGACTGCGCGCCCAGACGGAGCCCGCCCCCGCCGATCGGCGGGGGTGCCCTCTTCTGAGACACTGGGTGCCCCGACCCAGGAGGAGCCGACGTGAGCAGCAGCAACGCCGAACCGGGCAGCGCCTTCGTCCGGGCCGGAGCCGTCGTCTTCGGCGTCGGATCGATCGCCACGCTGGTGACTTTCGTCCCACTCTTCTTTCATCTGACGCCGCTGCCGACCGCCGCGTACTGGCTCTGCATGCTGATGCCGCTCGGTTTCCTGGTCTCCCTGGTCGGGCTGCTCCAGGGCGCGCGCGCCCAGAAGCGACGCGTCCAGGCAGGCAGCTGACCGGGCCGGTACGTCCCCTGCGGGCAGCCAGGTCTGCACGGCAGGCCCGTGCGGTGGACGCCTCCGGTCAGCCGAGGTGGCTCTCCAGCCAGGCCGGGAATCCGGTGAGGTCGGCGAGGACGACGTCCGCCCCGGCCTCCCGCAGGGCCGCCGCGTCGTAGGGGCCGGTCGTGACGCCGACCGCCACCGCTCCGGCGGCCAGCGCGCCCCGGATGTCGCCGAGGTGGTCCCCCACGTAGACCGAGGCGCCGTGCTCGCGCAGCGCGTCGCCCTTGCCCTCGGCCCAGGTGTCGCCGACCAGGACGTCGAAGTCCATCCCGACGAGGTCGAGCTGGAGCCGGGCGTTCGGGCCGTACTTGCCGGTGATCACGGCAACCCGCCCACCCGCCGCCCGGACGGCCGCCAGCGACTCCTGCGCACCGGGCAGGACGACCACCCCGGGCAGCGCGAACTCGCGGTAGAGGGCGCGGTAGCGCTCCACCATCCCGGCGACCTGCTCGGTGGGGAACCACTGGCCCATCTCCTGCGCCAGCGGCGGCCCGAGCCGGCTGACGGCCAGCTCGCTGTCGATCGGCACGCCGGTCTCGGCGGCGAGCACGTCGTACGCCACCCTGATGCCGGGCCGGGTGTCGAGCAGGGTCATGTCGAGATCGAAACCCACGGTGAGAGCCATACCGGCCAGCCTAACGAGCCGTCGCCTCACCCAAATCAGCAGACATTTCGGACATAATCGTGGCACTCGCCGCCCAGGCGCCCACCACCCGGGCCCACCACCCGGGAGCCCGCCACCCCCGAGAGGTCCCGATGCCACGTCAGGTCTCGCGCCGCACCGCCCTCTCCGGGCTCGGCGCGCTCCTGCTGACCGGCGCCACGGGGTGCAGCGGCTCCTTCCTCGGCCCGCCGTCCACACCGCTCCCGGTGACCGGCTCCCCGCAGCCCACCCCCCGGGCGACCGTCACCGCCGCGACCGGCCCCGTCGTGGTGCCGGTCGGCCCCCAGCGGGTGGTCGCCCTGGACACCGCCGAGCTCGACTCCGCGATCACCCTGGGCATCACGCCGGTCGGCGCCGCCCGCGCCGCCGCCGACCACGGCTTCCCCGACTACTGGCCCGCCTCCTGGCTGGCCGCGATCACGTACGTCGGCGACATCGGCAGCCCCGACCCGGCGATCGTCGCCGCCCTGGGGCCCGAGCTGATCCTCGGCAACCAGACCCGGGACGGCGCCCACTACGACGCCCTCGCCCGGATCGCCCCCACCGTCCTCACCACGACCACCGGCTACCCCTGGAAGGACAACTTCCGGCTGCACTCCGAGGCGCTGGCCCGCCAGGACGAGGCCGCCGCCGTCGTCGCCGAGTACGCCCGGCACGTCGCGCAGACCGTCGCCTCGATCGGCTCCGCCGGGAGCGGCGGCAAGAAGATCAGCATCGTCCGCTTCGTCGAGGGCTCCCCCACCGTCCGCCTGTACGGGCGGCAGAGCTTCATCGGCACCCTGCTCACCGACCTCCAGCTCGGCCGCCCCGACGCCCAGAACGTCGAAGCCTTCGACGTCGAGATCACGCCCGACCAGCTCGCCAAGGCCGACGGCGACTACCTCTTCCACGCCACCTACGGCGACCCGGCGAAATCCCCCGCCGCCGCCCTGCTCGGCAGCCCCGCCTGGCAGGCGCTGACGGCCGTCCAGGCCCACCGCGCCTTCCCGGTCGGCGACCAACTCTGGTTCCAGGGCATCGGCTACACCGGCGCCAACCTGATCCTCGCCGAACTCCAACGCTTCCTCGGCGGCTGAGGCGGCTGAGGCGGCTGATCCAAGGCCCCGGGGCCCGCGCCTCGGGGTCTACGCCTTGGGGTCTAAGCCTTGGGGCGGCGCAGCGTGACCGCGAGCAGGAACAGCGCCGAGAGCGCGCCCGCCACCCGCAGCACGCCGGGCGCCGCCGCCCAGGTGACGTGCCCCAGCTGGGCGCCCTGGGCCAGCGGCGAGCCCCAACGGCCCTTCGCCCGCCCCCAGAACCAGACCGTCGAACCGGCCATCGTCGCCAACGGGATGCCCAGCACGGCGAACTTGCGGGTCAGGTCGCCGAGCTTCGGCGCCACGTACCCGAGCGCCCACCCGGCCAGCAGCGCCAGGAACTGCCCCGTCACCGCCCCGGCGAGCAGCACCACGGCCGCCAGCAGCACCAGCACCGACGGGCGCCGCCCGGCCAGCGCAGCCGTCTTCACCGCCACCGCCTTCACCGCCACCGGCTCCGGCTCCCGCTGCTCGGGCACGGCCGTCGCCGCCGGGGCCTCCGGCTCGGCCTTCGGCAGCGAGTCGGAGAAGTCGAAGACGACGCTGTCCCACTCGGGGAAGTCGGCGGGGGTGCGCGGCGGGCCCGGTGCGGCGCGGGCGATCAGCCAGGCGCCGTCCGGCCCGTCCGGGCCCGCCGCCTCCACCGGCACCGCGGCCGGCATCGCTGCCGCTGCCGGGCCCGGCTGGACGGGCACCTGGGGGGCGTACACGCTCTCCTGGTCACCCGCCACCGGCTCCTGCGGCGACGGCCGCCCGAGCACCCGCCACGGCCCGTCCACCCGCCACCACTCGCCCTCACGTGCCATGACCCGCACCCCGCTCCTTCGCAGACCCCACCGCGACGCTACCCGCGCGGGCAGGCCGTACGCACCCACCTTCACCCGCCCACCGGTTACCTGATCGCCAAAGGGTCTAACCTGGATCGGATGAGCAGCCAGCAGAGCGAGCCGCGCCCACCCCGGGCCTCCGCCGCCCCCCGTACGCTCGCCGAGGAGCTCCGGGCGCGCAGCGACGAGGCGCTCGCCGAACTGCTCCACAGTCGGCCGGATCTGCTCAACCCGGTGCCGAGCGACCTGACGCAGCTGGCCGCCCGCGCCTCCGGCCGGGCCTCCGCGCTGCGTGCGCTGGAGCGGCTGGACAGGTTCACCCTCCAGGTCGCCGAGGCCCTTGCCGCCGCGCCGGACGCGAGCCAGGACACCCTCGTCCGCAATCTGCTGACCGGCCCGGCGCGGGTCAAGCCGCACGCCCAGGCCGACCCGGTCGACCGCCAGGCAGTCACCGCCGCGCTCCCGGGCGCCCTGGCGACGCTCCGCGCGCAGTCACTGCTCTGGGGACCCGACTCGGCGCTGCGCCTGGTGATAGCCGTCCGGGAGGCGCTCGCGCCGACGGCGGCCAACCCGGGCCGGACGGGCCTCGGGCCGACGCTGGCGGAGGCGACCACCGGGATGTCCCCGGCCCGCCTCCAGCAGCTGCTGGCCGGGGCCGGGCTGCCCGCCACCCCCGACCCGGTCTCCGCCGTCGCCGCGCTCGCGGGCCTGCTCTCCGACCGCAAGCGCTGCACCGCGCTGCTCGCCGAGGCCCCGGAGCCCGCGCTCGCCCTGCTGGAGCGGCTGGTCTGGGGCCCGCCCACCGGCACCGTGCCGGACGCGGCCCGCCAGGTCACGGCGGACGAGGTGCGCAGCCCCGTGGAGTGGCTGCTCGCGCGCGGCCTGCTGCTGCCCTCCAGCCCGACGTCGGTGGTGCTCCCGCGCGAGCTGGCCCTGCACCTGCGCGGCGGCCGCACCCACCGCAACGTCGAAGCCACCCGGCCGGTGCCCGCCGCCGACGCCCGGCGCGATCCACAGGCTGTGGACAGCGCCGCCGCCGGGCAGGCGTACACGGCGGTCCGTACCGTCGAGGAGCTGCTCGACGCCTGGGGCCTGCAGTCACCACCGACCCTGCGGGCCGGCGGCCTCGGCGTCCGGGACCTGAAGCGGGCCGCGCTCACGCTGGAGTGCTCGGAGCCCGTCGCCGCCTTCTGGCTGGAGCTCGCGTACGTCTCCGGCCTGCTCGCCCCCGACGGCGAGGCGGACGAGCGCTGGGCACCCACCCCGGCGTACGACAGCTGGCTCCAGCAGCCCGTCGCCGAACGCTGGGAGCTGCTCGCCCGCGACTGGCTGGCCACCACCCGGGTCGCCGGCCTGACCGGCACCCCCGACGGCAAGGGCAAGGCCCGCGCCGCGCTCGGCGCCGAGCTGGACCGCACCCTCGCGCCGCCCGTCCGCCACGCCACCCTCGCCCTGCTCGCCGAGCTGCCGCCCGGCGGCACGGCGGCCGCCGACACCCTGCTGCCCGCGCTGCGCTGGCAGCGGCCGCTGCGCGGCGGCCCGACCGGGCCGGACGGCCGGGACTTCCGCGACCACCTCACCACCTGGACGCTCAGCGAGGCCGAACTCCTCGGCCTCACCGGCCGGGGCGCCCTCGCCGCCCCCGCCCGCGCCCTGCTGGCCGGGAAGGACCCGGCCGCCGTGCTGGAGCCGCTGCTGCCCCAGCCGCTCGACCACGTGATCCTCCAACCCGACCTCACCGCGATCGCCCCCGGGCCGCTGCTCACCCCGCTCGCCCAGGCACTGGCCCTGTGCGCCGACATCGAGTCCAAGGGCGGCGCCACGGTCTACCGCTTCGGCACCGACTCCGTCCGCCGCGCCCTGGACGCCGGGCGGACGGCCGCCGAGCTGCACACCTTCCTCGCCAAGCACTCCCGCACACCCGTCCCGCAGCCGCTCGCCTACCTGATCGACGACGTCGCACGGCGGCACGGCGTGCTGCGGGTCGGCGCCGCCTCCTCGTACCTGCGCTGCGACGACACCGCGCTGCTCGCCGAGGTGCTGGCCGACCGGCGGGCCGTCGAACTGCGGCTGCGGCTGCTCGCCCCGACGGTGCTCGCCGCCCAGGCCGCACCGGACACCCTGCTCGCGGTGCTGCGCGCCATGGGCTACGCCCCGGCCGCCGAATCCGCCGACGGCGACGTGGTGATCACCCGCCCGGACAGCCACCGGACACCCCCGCGCAGCGCCCCCGCGCCCGTCCCCGACGGACCGCCCCGGCCCGACGACGTGCTGCTCGGCGCCGCCGTCAGGGCCGTCCGCGCGGGCGACCGGGCCGCCACCGCCGTCCGCCGCGAGACCGTCGCCGGCCCCGCCGCCACCCCCCAGCAGACCGGCCCCGCCCGCACCGACCTGCGCCACCTCCCGCGCACCGCCGCCGCCGACACCCTCGCCGCCCTCCAGACCGCCGTCATGCTCGGCGAACGGATGTGGATCGGCTACGTCAACGCCGAGGGCCTCGCCTCCCAGCGCGTGGTCGACCCGGTCAAGGTCGAGGGCGGCTTCGTCACCGCCTACGACCACCACGCCGACGAGGTCCGCACCTTCGCCCTGCACCGCATCACCGGCGTCGCCGAGGTCGACGAGTCGGCCTGACCGCCGAGGCGGCCCGAACGCACGGAAGGGCGGCAGGCGCCGTAGCGCCTGCCGCCCTCGTGTCGCTCCCGTCCGGTCCGGACTAGCGGCCTCGACCCGTCAGGTCGAAGACGAAGCGCCGGGCCACGAAACCCTCGGCCTCCGGCACCCCGGCCTGGAAGCCGCGGACCCGGGCCAGCGCCGCGACGGCGTCCGGGTCGACCTTGCGGCTGCCCTCGACCTGCGAGCCGTGCGCGCGCAGCGCCTCCAGCTTGTCCTCGGTGAAACCGGTGATGTTGCTGTAGACGTGCGGCTGGAAGTTCTGCGAGGAGGGCCCCTCGAAGAGCAGCACCTGCTCGATGTTGCGGGCCGCCGAGACGACCGCGCGGGAGGTCGCGCGGTGGTCCTGGTGCGAGTCGTCGGGGAAGTGCGTGTAGACGATGTCGGCCTTGATGTCGTTCAGCACCGACTCGACCACGTGGACGGTCTCGAACCCGTCCGTGATGGCCCGGTCGTCGCTCGCACCCCAGCGCAGCTCGGCGCCGAGGCGCTCGGACGCCTGCCGCTGCTCCTCCTCGCGGGCGAGGACGTCACCGGGCCCGCCCGCGCCGTTGCTCAGCACCAGCATGACCACCCGGTCACCGGCGGCGACGTGGGCCCGCAGGGTGGCCCCGCAGCCCAGCTCGATGTCGTCGGGGTGGGCGCCCACGGCCAGCACCCGGCGCGGCACGTCCACCCGGGTGGGGAGGCTGTTCCGGTCGAGGGCGGTGTGGGGCTCGGAGATCGTGTTGTACATGGTGGTCTTCTGTCTTCAGCTACGGCGGCGATGGGCGGCGGGGGATTCGAGGGGCGCGTCGAGCGCCTTGATCGCGTCGGCGACGCGGGCGGAGTTCCCGCCGTGCGGCAGCGAGAACGCCTCGGCGGCCCGGTCGTTGTAGAGCTCCTCGCGCACGCAGTCGGCGTCGAGGTAGCGGATGATCGCGTCCACGGTGGCCTCGACGTTGTCGCAGACCGGGCCGAAGCCGTCCTTGGCGTAGTCGAAGTAGCCGGGCCGCGAGTGGTTTCCCCAGAACTCGTCGGCGTCGAACTGGGCGTACACCATCGGGGTGCCCATGTAGGCGACGTCGAAAGCGGTCGAGGACCAGTCGGTGACGAACAGGTCGCAGTCGCGCAGGGCCTGCTGGAAGGTCTTCTTGCTCATGTCGACGACGTGGAACGGGCCGCCCTGCGGCACCAACTCCGGCGCGTAGTCGCGCATCTCGTAGTGCGCCAGGAAGTCCAGCGTGTAACCGGTACGCTCCAGCGCCTCCTTGAGCCGCTCGCTGCCGAAGAAGCCGGCCAGGAACTGCTGGTAGGTCGAGCCCTCGAACTCCACGCTGACGGAGCTGGCCGACTTCCCGTACGACGGGGTGCCGAGGTAGTTGCGCCAGGTCGTCATGAAGAGCACCCGCTTGTGGCCGTGATCCGGGATCAGGGCGTCGAAGCGGGGCAGGCCGAGCTGCTGGGCGGCGTCGCCGTAGTCCATCCAGTCCGCGACGTACTCGGACTCGCGGGGGGTGGCCGTCACGATCAGGTCGAGACCGGTCTTGGAGCGGTGGATGCCCTTGCTGACGTCCTGGTCGGTGACGCCGTGCTGGAGGAAGACGCGGCGCGCGCCGATCCGCCAGTTGAGGTGCTTCAGGTAGTTCGAGCGCTGCCAGTCCTTCGGCAGCATGTACGCGTCGATGTCGTACGAGTTGATCAGCGTCGAGGCGTGCAGCATCAGGAACTTGTGCTTCCACGAGCTGTGGTTCACGACGTTGCCGAGGCCGTCCAGACGCTTCGCGTCGGGGCTCGACTTGTCGATCACGTAGTAGGCGTCCTTCTTCTTCTCCACCGTGCGCAGGTGGCGGAAGAGGTGGCCCGAGTTGTCCTGGACGGTGTCGACGCGCTCGCCGATCAGCCAGATGTCGCGGCCGCGCACCAGCGGCTTGGTCGCCAGCCGGACGAGCCGCTCCTTCCAGAGCGGGCGACGGCGCACCACGTGGGCGAGCTCACGCCGGGCGAGCATCCGCGTCCACGAGGTCTGCAGCTTGGCGGGGCTGCCGGTGCGGACCTCCATGACCACGCGGTCACCGCGGCCCCAGGCCGGCAGCATCCGGCCGGTGGGCATCTCGATGGTGCGGGCGCTGCGGAGGTAGCCGATGGTCGACAGGCACATCCGGGTGACGGGGCCGGTCTTGGTGTGCACGGTGAAGCGCAGCGTGTGGCGGCCGTTGCCGAGCTTGGCGGTGGGCAGGGTGGCCCGCCAGCCGGTGTACGCCTTCTCCTCGTCGAGCTCGCGGAGGTCGCCGCGGTGGACGTTCTCGACCGGGACACTGATCCCGGTGCCCTTGACGTCCAGCGTCACCTCGGCGTCGAGCGGCAGCGCGAGGCGCAGGCCGTTGATGTCGAAGCGGCCGCCGATCTGCACGGCCCGGCCGTCGTCGACGGGCTTGAACTGCTCGACCCGGGCCGAGAACGCGCTGACCTCGAGGAGCGGCTGCAGGTGCGAGGGGGCCGCCGGGTAGTCGAGCAGCAGCTGGCCGCGCCGGGCCCGGACGGTGCGCAGCACCTTGTCCGGGTTGGCGAACAGCTCGTAGTCGTCCATCAGGCAGGCGAGCACCGGCACCCGGTGCCGGGTGTCGACGGTGGCCGCCAGGATGTTGGCGACGCTGATGCCCTGGTAGATCTGCTTGGCCTGCTCGAAGAAGCGCGGCAGGTCCTCGGCGGGCACCTGGCGGAAGGCTCGCATCGCGAAGCCCTGGAAGCTGCGGACGTTGAACTGGTCCAGCGCGTCGTGCTTGAGGACGTCGATGTCCTTGCGCAGCTCCAGCAGCGCGAGGTTGGCCGCGAGGTGGTCCCAGTAGTTCTGCGGCCGGGTGAAGAGCGAGTTCATGATCGAACCGCCGCTCTCACGCTTGCGGTAGTCGTAGACCTGTTCCTTGACCAGCGCGATCTTCGGCGCCGAGCAGAGGAACGGGACGACCACCCAGACGTCCTCGAAGTGGGCCTTCTCCTTGAAGCGCAGCCCGGACTCGCGGAGCACCTCGAGGTCGAAGATCTTGTTGCAGGCGCTGGCGCTGTGCACCAGGGTCGGCACCTCGGCGATGCCCTCGACGACCCGGCGGTCGGCCTTGAAGTTGAAGACGCCGCGCCAGGCCCAGTTGGTGACCGACGGGAAGGTCTGCATCAGGCCGACGGCGACGGGGATGCCCGGCTCGGCGGTGATGCCCTCGTGGAGCGCCTCTACGGCCCGCGGGGGCAGGATGTCGTCGGAGTCGCAGAACATGATGTAGCGGCCCTGCGCGAGGTCGATGCCCGCGTTGCGCGCGGCGCCGAGGCCGCCGTTCTCCTGGACATGCAGGAGTACGTTCGAGTGCGCATCGGCGAACTCGCGGGCGATGGCGCTGGACCCGTCCAGGCTGCCGTCATCGACGATGACCACCTGGCAGTCCGCGAAGACTGTCTGGGCAGCGATGGAGTCGAGGCACTCCTGGAGGTACTCCTCGACGTTGTAGACGGGTACAACGATGCTCACACGGGGAGGCGTCATGCTCATGCACTCTCAGTTATCTGTGCGGACGGGGCAGTCGACATAGGGCCTTGGAGAGGTTTGCCACTTTTGTACGATTCCCCCCCTCTCCAAGGGAGGTCGGCTCCGGCCGTACACAGACTTCTGGTCATACCCGGGCGATGCCACGGTACATGAACTTAAACTTAAATACTAAGGTCGTTTTTCCTAGTGCCAGCTGTCCGTAAGGCACCTCACACGTGCACGTCGGACATGTCACACAAAGGGTGCCGGAGGCCGGTTCGGGGCCGCCGGAGGAGGTGCCGGCCGCGGCTAGGATCGACCGCATGAAGATTCTGGTCTCCGGCGGCGCCGGGTACATCGGTAGCACCATCGCGTCGGCCTGCATCGACGCCGGGATCACCCCGGTGATCCTGGACAACCTCGTGACGGGTCGGCGTGAGTTCGCCGACGGGCGGGCGTTCTACGAGGGCGACATCGCCGACGGCGGGCTGATCGACCGGATCTTCGCCGAGCACCCCGAGATCGAGGCCGTCGTGCACTGCGCGGCGCTCATCGTGGTGCCGGACTCCGTCGCCGACCCGATCGGCTACTACACGGCGAACGTCGCCAAGAGCCTGGACTTCGTCAGCCACCTGATCCGCAACGGCTGCGGCCGGATGATCTTCAGCTCCTCCGCCTCGATCTACCAGGCGAACGAGGACCTCACCGTCCGCGAGGACTCCGCGATCGACGCGCAGAGCCCGTACGCGCGGACCAAGGCCGTCTGCGAGGCGATGTTCGCCGACATCGCGGCGACCCAGCCGATCCGCATCCTCTCGCTGCGGTACTTCAACCCGATCGGTGCCGACCCGCAGATGCGCACCGGCCTCCAGCTGCGCCGCCCCAGCCACGCGCTCGGCAAGATGATCGAGGCCAAGGAGGAGGGCGTCGCCTTCCAGGTCACCGGCACCGACTACGCGACCCGTGACGGCTCCGGCGTCCGCGACTACATCCACGTCTGGGACCTGGCCGGCGCCCACGTCGCCGCCGTCACCCGCTTCGACGAGATCCTCGACGCCGAGACGCCGTCCAGCGCGATCAACCTCGGCACCGGCACCGGCACCACCGTCCGCGAGCTGGTCGACGCCTTCAACAGCGTGATCGACACCCCGATCCCGACCGTCGACACCGTCGCCCGGCCCGGCGACGTGCCCGGGGCCTACACGGTCAGCGACCGCGCCAAGCGCCAGCTCGGCTGGGAGGCGCACTACTCCATCAACGACGGCATCCGCCACTCGCTGGAGTGGGCCGACGAGCACCGCGACAAGGTCCTCGGCGGCTGACGCCGACAGACCTCAGCAGGGGCGCGGGGAGCTCATCCCCGCGCCCCTGCTGTACGTCGGACCTGCTGCACGTCGGACCTGCTGTGCGTCGGAACGCCGACGTCAGTGAGCCTGCTGCTGCATCATCGCCTGGCCCTGCGGCGAGTTCTTGGCGTTCTCGACCATCGCGTCGGTGTCCGGCATCGGCATGCCGCTGGTCAGCTCGGCGAGCGTGAAGGCGACGGAGCCGAAGACCCCGCCCGGCTGCCCGAGGCCACCCACGGCCTGGGCGGGGGTGGCGGCGACGGCGAGGGCCGCACCGGAGAGGGCGACGGCGGCGAGGAGGCGGTTCGGCTTGTTCATACCCGCCTCAACGAGCCAACGGCCGTCGGGTCACCCCACCCCACCCGAGTGCGGGACACTGGAGGGTCTGCGACAGACCAACGGAGGGTTGCCCCGCGTGAACGACGGACCGCTCATTGTCCAGAGTGACAAGACGCTGCTGCTGGAGATCGACCACCCCAAGGCAGCCGACTGCCGCCGCGTGATCGCGCCGTTCGCGGAGCTGGAGCGCGCGCCCGAGCACGTGCACACGTACCGCGTGACGCCGCTCGGCCTCTGGAACGCCCGTGCCGCCGGGCACGACGCCGAGCAGGTCGTCGACGCGCTGGTCAAGTACTCGCGCTACCCCGTGCCGCACGCGCTGCTGGTCGACATCGCCGACACCATGGCGCGGTACGGGCGACTCCAGCTCTCCAAGCACCCGGTGCACGGCCTGGTGCTGTCGACCACCGACCGGCCGGTGCTCGAGGAGGTGCTGAAGTCGAAGAAGATCGCCCCGCTGGTCGGCGACCGGGTCGACCCGGACACCGTGGTGGTGCACCCCTCCGAGCGCGGCCAGATCAAGCAGGTGCTGCTCAAGCTCGGCTGGCCCGCCGAGGACCACGCCGGGTACGTGGACGGCGAGGCGCACCCGATCTTCCTGGAGCAGGACGGCTGGGAGCTGCGCCCGTACCAGCAGCAGGCCGTCGAGGGCTTCTGGCACGGCGGCTCGGGCGTCGTGGTGCTGCCCTGCGGCGCAGGGAAGACGCTGGTCGGCGCCGCCGCGATGGCGGAGGCCAAGTCGACCACGCTGATCCTCGTCACCAACACCGTCTCGGCCCGGCAGTGGAAGCACGAGCTGGTCAAGCGCACCTCGCTCACCGAGGACGAGATCGGCGAGTACAGCGGGACGAAGAAGGAGATCCGCCCGGTCACCATCGCCACGTACCAGGTGATGACCACCAAGCGGAAGGGCGTCTACGCCCACCTCGAACTCTTCGACGCCCGGAACTGGGGCCTGGTGGTCTACGACGAGGTGCACCTGCTGCCGGCGCCGGTCTTCAAGTTCACCGCCGACCTCCAGGCCCGCCGCCGGCTCGGCCTGACGGCCACGCTGGTCCGCGAGGACGGCCGCGAGGGCGACGTCTTCTCGCTGATCGGCCCGAAGCGCTTCGACGCCCCCTGGAAGGAGATCGAGGCGCAGGGCTACATCGCGCCCGCCGACTGCTGCGAGGTCCGCGTCACGCTCACCGACTCCGAGCGGCTCGCGTACGCGACCGCTGAGCCCGAGGAGCGCTACCGCTACTGCGCGACCACCGCGACCAAGCGGCGGGTGGTCGAGGCACTCGTCCGCAAGCACGAGAAGGACCAGACCCTGATCATCGGTCAGTACATCGACCAGCTCGACGAGTTGGGCGAGGTGTTGGACGCACCGGTGATCAAGGGCGAGACCAGCAACGCGCAGCGCGAGAAGCTCTTCGAGGCCTTCCGGTCGAAGGAGATCAGCGTGCTGGTGGTCTCCAAGGTCGCCAACTTCTCCATCGACCTGCCGGAGGCGACCGTCGCCATCCAGGTCTCCGGGACGTTCGGCTCCCGCCAGGAGGAGGCCCAGCGGCTCGGCCGGGTGCTCCGGCCGAAGGCCGACGGGCACTCCGCGCACTTCTACTCGGTCGTCGCCCGCGACACCGTCGACCAGGACTTCGCAGCCCACCGGCAGCGTTTCCTGGCCGAGCAGGGCTACGCGTACCGGATCATCGACGCGGACGACATCCTGGCGTAGCGCCCAGCAGTGACGCCCAGCCGGGACGCTCAGGCGTGACTCTCAGTACTTGACGCCGTCGCGCCCGAGGAAGACGACCCGGGCGGCGGTGTCGAGGAAGATCCCGACATTGCGGACGGCTGCCGCCACCGGCTTGGACCGGCGGCGGTCGTTCGGCGCGACCGTGCTGCCACGCGGGGTCGGGACGCGGGGAGTGATCTGTACGGTGCTCATGCCACCAACGGTAGGTTTCCGGCCCCCACCTGCACATCAGTCCAAAGACCGTAAGCGGCGGCCCGAAAGTCGTCCTTGCGGCGTATGCCGCCCCCTGACCCGATCGGGGGCGTCCCGGGGGCTTCTCAGGGGTGTCCCGGAGGCGTCCCGGGGAGTAATTGATTCGCCCCCAGGGCGTTCCCGGGTCTACGATCTCCGGTCTGCCCCCTCCCGAACCGTGGTGCCGTCCTGGCAGCCGGGGGAGGTCCCGACCGGTCGGCAACCGGCCGGGGTCCTTCACTGTGAGCTACGACGAGACCGCTGCCGCCGATCGCGGCAGCCGGGAAGGTTCGCTGTGCACGCCCCCACCCAAGACCCCCTCCAGCGCGAGCGCGACCACCTGGCCGCCTCCCGGTCCGCGCTGCGCGCGATGCGCGAGGACGTCGAGAACCTCGATCTCAAGGACGTCACCGGCACCTGGGTCTCCGCCGCCGTCCTGCAACGGCAGATCGACGAACGCATCGCCGCGCTGGCCGACTTCGCACACACCCCGCTCTTCTTCGGCCGCCTCGACTACCTGCACGCGATCAGCGAGGAGTTGGCAGAAGGCGGTACCGGCGAGCAGTTCTACATCGGCCGGCGACACGTCCACGACGCCTCCGGCGACCCGATGGTGATCGACTGGCGCGCCCCCGTCTCCCAGCCGTTCTACCGGGCCACCCGCACCGACCCGATGGACGTCGAACGCCGCCGCCGGTTCGGCTACACCGGCGGTGAGTTGACCGCCTACGAGGACGAGCACCTGACCGACCCGGCCGAGGCAGACAGCGCCTCCGCCCTGCTCGCGGCCGAGATCGAGAAGCCCCGCGTCGGCCCGATGCGCGACATCGTCGCGACCATCCAGCCCGAGCAGGACGAGATCGTCCGGGCCGACATCGGCGGCACGGTCTGCGTCCAGGGCGCCCCCGGCACCGGCAAGACCGCCGTCGGCCTGCACCGCGTCGCCTACCTGCTCTACGCCCACCGCGAGAAGCTCGCCCGCACCGGCACCCTGGTGATCGGCCCGAACAGCTCCTTCCTCAGCTACATCGAGCAGGTCCTGCCCGCACTCGGCGAGTTGGACGTCGCCCAGGCCACCGTGCAGCAGCTCGTCGCGCACGTCGAGGTGCGGGCCGAGGAGCCGGCCGAGGCCGCCCGCCTGAAGGGCGACGCCCGGATGGCCGAGGTGCTGCGGCGCGCCGTCCGGGCCGGGATCACCCTGCCCACCGAGCCCTGCGTGGTCGTCCGGGGCTCCCGACGCTGGCGCGTCCCGGCCTACGAACTCGTCGAGATCATCGAGGAGTTGAGCAACCGCGAGATCCGCTACGGCGCCGCCCGGGAGGCCCTGCCGCAGCGGATCGCGCACGCCGTGCTGCTCAAGATGGAGCAGGGCGGCGAGGCGCCCGACGACCGGGTGCAGGACGCCGTCGCCCGCAACGCGGCGGTGAAGGCCATGGTCAAGGAGTGCTGGCCGCCGGTCGACCCGGCCAAGCTGGTGCACCGGCTGCTCGGCGACGCCGAGTTCCTCGCCGCCTGCGCGGATGGGGTTCTCGACGCGGAGGAGCAGGCCGCGATCCTCTGGGCCAAGCCCGGCCGTTCGGTGAGGACCGCCCCCTGGACGGCGGCCGACGCCGTACTGGTGGACGAGGCCACCGACCTCGTCCAGCGCACCTCCTCGCTCGGGCACGTGGTGCTCGACGAGGCGCAGGACCTCTCCCCGATGCAGTACCGGGCCGTCGGCCGCCGTTGCAGCACCGGCTCCGCGACCGTCCTCGGCGACCTCGCCCAGGGCACCACCCCCTGGGCGACGGCCAGTTGGCAGGAGGCCCTGCGCCACCTGGGCAAGCCCGATTCGCACGTCGAGGAGCTGACCAAGGGCTTCCGGGTACCGGAGGAGGTCATCGCGTATGCCTCGCGCCTGCTGCCCGCGATCGCCCCCGGGCTGGCCCCCGCCACCTCGATCCGCGACCTGCCGGATTCTCTGACGGTCACGCACATCCCGGACGACCTGGCTTGCGCCGTGGTCGAGGCCTGCCGGAAGGCCCTCACTCACGAGGGCTCCACCGGCCTGATCGCCGCCGACGCCCGCATCCCGCTGTACGCCGCCGCGCTCGCCGAGGCCGGGCTCCCGCACCTCTCCCCCGGCGCGGAGACCAGCGCGGACGCCCGCCTCACCCTCGTGCCCGCCTCCCTCGCCAAGGGCCTGGAGTACGACTACGTCGTCCTCGACGAGCCGGCCGCCGTCATCGCCGGGGAGCCGGACGAGCGCACGGGCCTGCGGCGGCTGTACGTGGCGCTGACCCGGGCCGTCTCGGGGCTGCACGTGCTGCACACCGAGCCGCTGCCGGACCAGCTCCAGCGCTGACGGCTGACCGCAGCGGGGTCAGCCGTCGATCAGGGCCCGCCACTCGGCGACCTTGGCCGCGTCGACCGGCGAGTCCCAGCCCGCCCGGACGGCCCCGCCGATGTGGAAGCCGGTGAACCCGGCCGCCCGCAGCCCCGGCACGTGCTCGGCCTTCAGGCCGCCGCCGACCAGGATCTGCTGCCGGTAGCCGGGCTCGCCCGCACGGGCCAGCTCGGCACCGAGGACGGCCGTACCTGCCTCGACCCCGGCGGGCGAACCGGACGTCAGGAAGGTGTCCAGGCCGGGCAGATGGCCGACCGCCGCGCGGAGGGCGGCCCGGTCCGCGCTGTGGTCGAGCGCCCGGTGGAAGGTCCAGTCGCACCCCGTGACGGCCTCCGCGACCGCTCCGGTGGCGGCCAGGTCCACCGCACCGTCGGCGTCGAGGAAGCCGAAGACGAACTCCTCGGCGCCCTCGGCCCGCAGCTCCGCCGTCCGGGCCAGCAGGGCGTCCAGATCGCCGGGGGTGAAGCCGTCCCGGGCGCGGAGCATGACCCGCAGCGGGAGGTCGACGGCGGCGCGGATCTTCGCGAAGTCCTCCGCCGAGGGGGTGAGGCCGTCCGCCGCCATGTCGGTGACCAGTTCGAGCCGGTCGGCGCCGCCGGACTCGGCGGCCTGGGCGTCCTGCGGCGTCAACGCGATCACTTCGAAAATTGGTCTAGACATATCAGCTACCCTGCCACATCCGGGACTTCCGGGCGAGCCCTCCGACCGGGCCGGACCGGCGGAGTCAGCCGCCGGCCGGCGGCGCTCCGGCCCCCGGGCCCGCCGGGGTACCTGCTGCCGCACCCGCACCCGCCGAGCGGCTCAGCCGAGTCAACACCACCGCCACGACCACGGCGACCGCAGTGGCGCCGAGCAGGTTGCGGCTCCCGTGCGCCGCGACCGCCAACTGGTCGGCCGCCTGGCCGACCACCGCCGGGAGGGCAGCCACCCCGACGGCCGCCGCGAACAGCCGCCCGCGCCGGGCACCCAGCACCGCCAGCAGCGGGAAGAGCGCCACCGCGAGCAGCCACCCCGAGCCGACCCGCACCCCGACGGTCACCACCACACCGCCCAGCATCGAGGCCGGCACCAGCACGGCACCGCGCAGCGAACGCCCCGGCAGGAGATCCGTGGGCGCCGCGAACAGCACCAGGGCCCAGAGCAGCATCGGCAGCCCGAGCACGATCACGAACATCGCCCCGGCCAGCTCCATCCCGCGGAGCTGTGCGAACCCGACGACCTCCGCCAGGACGCCGCCGACCACGTTCAGCGCCGCCAGTCCCCGGGCCGCCGCCCACCAGCCGGCCGCGGCGGCGGCCGCGCCCAGCACCGAGAGCCCGGCAGCCGCCAACGCCACCACCCGCAACGGGTCGTCGGCCCAGCCCCCTGTGCCCCGTAGCAGGTAGTGGACGGCTGCCAGCAGCACCAGCAGCGGCATCCCGGCCGCCGCCCCGGCGGCGAGCGGCGCTGCCTTGGCGGCCACCTGGCCCGGCAGCCGCGAGGACGTCAGCCCGGTGCGCACCCGCAGGCCGTACCCGGCGATGCCGAGCAGCTCGCGCAGGGCGCCGCCGTCGGCGCTGGCGTCGGCATACACGGCGGCGATCTCGTCGGCGCGCTCCTCGCGGTAGGCGGCCGGGTAGAGCCGCAGCGCCAGCTTCAGTGCAGTGGACCCGCTCATGCGAAGGCCCCCTTGACGTGCGGGCGGACGACGGTGAGACGGCGGTCGGCCTCGGCGACCACGGCGCGCAGGCGGTCGGCCTCGGCGGCCAGCGCGGTGCGGCCGTCCTCGGCGAGGGCGTACGTGCGGCGCGCCCGGCCGTCGACGACCTCCTCGCTCTCGACCCGGATCAGGCCCTGCTGGAGGAGCCGGTCCAGCGCGCCGTAGAGGGTGCCCGTCCGCATCCTGACCCGGCCGCCCGAGATGGCGGCGATCTCCTGGATGAGCGCGTAGCCGTGCCGGGGGGCATCGGCCAGCGCGGTGAGCAGGAGCAGCGTCGGCTCCTGCATGGCGCGTTCTGTCATGCGTCCATATATATCGGTGAACTGCATATGATGTCCATCAGAATTGCCGGGCGGGCCGGCCGGACGGTCCAGAATGATGCCCATGTCTGATGCCGCGCTCGACGCACTGCTCGATGTCCCGCACGATGTCCTGCTCGACCGCTGGACCGTACTGCTGCGCCGCTGCGGCGCCACCGCCGACCCGGAGCCCTACGGCCGCGACCTGCTGAAGCGCTGGGCCGAACCCCAGCGCAGGTACCACACCACCGACCACCTGCGGGCGATGCTCGACCACGTGGACGCGCTGGCCGGGCACGCCGAGGACGCGGACGCCGTCCGGCTGGCCGTCTGGTTCCACGACGCCGTCTACCGGCCGGACCGCTCGGAGAACGAGGAGCGCAGCGCCCAGCTCGCCCTGCGCGCCCTCCCCGAGGCGGGGCTGCCCGAGCCGCTCACCGAGGAGGTCGTCCGGCTGGTCCGGCTCACCGTCACCCACCACCCCGAAGCCGGCGACCACAACGGCGAGCTGCTCTGCGACGCCGACCTGGCGGTGCTCGGCGGCTCCCCCGAGGAGTACGCGGCCTACGCGGCCGCCGTCCGCGCGGAGTACGCCTTCGTCCCCGAGGACGCCTTCCGGGAGGGGCGCGCCGCCGTCCTGCGGCAGCTGCTCGACCTGCCCGCGCTCTACCGCTCCCCGGCGGCCCTCGCCCGCTTCGACGCCCCGGCCCGCAGCAACCTGGCCGCCGAGCTGGCCGAGCTGAGCGGGCCGCTCAGCTCGTAGCCTTGCGCCGCCGCAGCCCGGCGGCGGTCAGACGGGCGACGAGCTCCTTGCTGCCGACCGGCCGGGCGCCCAGCCGGAGGGCCTCGTCGTACCACTGGGCGGGGATGTCGTAGTGGTCCCGCTCGAAGCCCTTCGCGGGCGCGCCGAGCAGCACCGCGAAGGCGTGCAGCTCCTCGAACGAGACGTCGCTGACCAGGTGCGACCACAGCTTGCCGTGCCCCGGCCAGGTCGGCGGGTCGATCAGGATCACGTGAGCTGCCCGACCGGTGCGACCAGGACGGCCTCCTTGCCGCACACCCAGTGCGGGTCGGGCCCCAACTCCGGCTCCACACTCAGCGCGTGCGGGTCGTCCTCCGCCGCACACGCCTCACACAGCGGCCACCGCCCGTACGCCTCCAGCAGCGCGTCCTGCACATCCTGCGCGACCAGCCCGAGCACGTACTCCGTCCCGTCCGGCCACTGTTCCAGCCACCACCGCCGGTGCGTCACGGCGTTCTCCACCAGCGACACCACGGTCGCGTCCGCCACGTCCCGGGCGGAGAGGTCGGCAAGTATCAACGCCCGCGCACTGTGCAGGGCGGCTTCGATGTCAGGAGTGGCCATCCACCCATTCTCCCGCAGATCACCGAGGAGCTGGAAAGCCTTCGGTCCTCAGCTCGACCTCGAATGGTGCCGGCAGCTCGACCGGCTTGCCGAACGGCGTGCGACTGCTCTTCTGGTACGCGCCGTTCACCGGTTCGGAGAACAGCGTCACAGTCGGGCCGTGCTCGTCGAAGCGATCAATGAGCAGGTAGAGCGGCACGGGTGCGTGGGCATAGGCCCAGAGCTTCTTCGTCGGGTCGTGCCGGGCATTGCCGGACGAGGTGATCTCGACAGCCAACAGGAGGTCCGAGGCGTCCACCGGACTCGCGTCAGGGCTGTCAGTGTCCTCCAGTAGAGCAGTGTCCACCACCACCAGGTCGGGGACGTACACCTTCTCCAGTCGCGCGATCTCCGTACCGAGCGTCTGGTAGACACCGACCTCTGCAGGAAGACAGCGCACCAACGCGCCGTGCACCTGCCCCGCGATCAAATTGTGGCCCTTGCCAGGCGGTGGCACCAAGACGATCTGCCCTTCCTCGATCTCGGCGCGCCACCCCTCCGGGACGTCCAAGCCCCGCCAGGTGTCCAGCAGGTAGGCCCACTCGCGGCCCGACTCCACAGCCATCGCGGTCACCCCCGACCCCCTCTCTCCCGCATGACGCTGCTCGTCGTCACCGTAGTCGCGCTCCGAAGCGCCGAGACCCTCCATGAACTCAGCGTCCCACGAACGGGTGACGGACACAGGAACGCCGCGAGGGCGGCCTCCCCTGGTGGGGAGACCGCCCTCGCGAACGATCAGAACTTGCCGATCCTCAGGAGGATCAGAAGTCCATGTCACCGCCCGGCATGCCGCCGCCGGCAGCGGCGCCGGCCTTCTCGGGCTTGTCGGCGATGACGGCCTCGGTGGTGAGGAAGAGCGCCGCGATGGAGGCGGCGTTCTGCAGCGCCGAGCGGGTGACCTTCGCCGGGTCGATGATGCCCGCGGCGATGAGGTCGACGTACTCGTTGGTCGCGGCGTTCAGGCCGTGGCCGTAGGGGAGGTTGCGGACCTTCTCCACCACGACACCGCCCTCGAGGCCGGCGTTGACCGCGATCTGCTTGATCGGGGCCTCCAGCGCGACGCGGACGATGTTGGCACCGGTGGCCTCGTCGCCCTCGAGCTCCAGCTTGTCGAACGCGACCGAAGCCTGCAGCAGCGCGACGCCACCACCGGCGACGATGCCCTCCTCGACGGCGGCCTTCGCGTTGCGGACGGCGTCCTCGATGCGGTGCTTGCGCTCCTTGAGCTCGACCTCGGTGGCCGCGCCCGCCTTGATGACGGCGACGCCACCGGCGAGCTTCGCCAGGCGCTCCTGGAGCTTCTCGCGGTCGTAGTCCGAGTCGCTGTTCTCGATCTCGGCGCGGATCTGGTTCACGCGGCCCGCGACCTGCTCGCTGTCGCCGCCACCGTCGACGATGGTCGTCTCGTCCTTGGTGATGACGACCTTGCGGGCGGTGCCCAGCAGGTCGACGCCGGCGTTCTCCAGCTTGAGGCCGACCTCCTCGGAGATGACGGTGCCACCGGTGAGGATGGCGATGTCGCCGAGCATGGCCTTGCGGCGGTCACCGAAGCCCGGGGCCTTGACGGCGACGGACTTGAAGGTGCCACGGATCTTGTTCACGACCAGGGTCGAC
The DNA here is from genome assembly GCF_052076145.1 of Kitasatospora sp. McL0602. Lineage (NCBI taxonomy): Bacteria > Bacillati > Actinomycetota > Actinomycetes > Kitasatosporales > Streptomycetaceae > Kitasatospora > Kitasatospora sp. McL0602. Next base: position 3,076,464 of record NZ_CP197246.1, read on the forward strand.
AGGGCCTCGCCCTCGACGTCCTCGGCGATGATGACGAGCGGCTTGCCGCTCTGCATGACCTTCTCCAGCAGCGGCAGCAGGTCCTTGACCGAGCCGATCTTGGAGTTGGCGATCAGGATGTACGGGTCCTCGAACGAGGTCTCCATACGCTCCAGGTCGGTGGCGAAGTAGGCGGAGATGTAGCCCTTGTCGAAGCGCATGCCCTCGGTGAGCTCGAGCTCGAGACCGAAGGTGTTGCTCTCCTCGACGGTGATGACGCCTTCCTTGCCGACCTTGTCCATCGCCTCGGCGATGAGCTCGCCGATCTGGGTGTCGGCGGCCGAGATGGAGGCGGTGGCAGCGATCTGCTCCTTGGTCTCCACCTCCTTGGCCTGGGCGAGCAGCTCGTCGGAGACGGCCTTGACGGCCTTCTCGATGCCGCGCTTCAGGGCCATCGGGTTGGCGCCGGCGGCGACGTTGCGCAGACCCTCGCGGACGAGCGCCTGGGCGAGCACGGTGGCGGTGGTGGTGCCGTCGCCAGCGACGTCGTCCGTCTTCTTGGCGACCTCCTTGACGAGCTCCGCACCGATCTTCTCGTACGGGTCCTCGAGCTCGATCTCCTTGGCGATGGAGACGCCGTCGTTCGTGATCGTGGGGGCGCCCCACTTCTTCTCAAGGACGACGTTGCGGCCCTTGGGGCCCAGCGTCACCTTGACGGCGTCGGCAAGCTGGTTCATGCCACGCTCGAGTCCGCGGCGAGCTTCCTCGTCAAAAGCGATGATCTTGGCCATCGGAAGTGGTCCTCCAGGACACGGTCGACTGCTCGGACCAGAGGTGCCCGCGACGGACGGCCCTGGTGTGCGGGGGTCATGTCCCCAACCGCTCCCGGGGGCCTCACCGACCCGGTCCGTTGTCACTCTCATGCTGTGAGTGCTAACGCCAATGATTAGCACTCTCGGGTATCGAGTGCAAGCCCAATCGGCCGAGCCGCGCCGATGTCGCAGGCGACGGCGGCGGAGACGGCGGCAGGCCCGTACGACGGGTGTCGTACGGGCCTGCCGGGTGAAGCTGTTGAGCACCAGCTCGTGACCGAGCCGAGGCCCCGCAGGGGCGGAAAGGTCAGACCGCGGGCGCACGGACCATGTCCGCCTGCGGGCCCTTCTGTCCCTGGGAGATCTCGAACTCGACCCGCTGGCCCTCCTCGAGGGTGCGGTAGCCGTCCATCTGGATCGCGCTGTAGTGGACGAACACGTCCGCACCACCGTCGACCGCGATGAAGCCGTAGCCCTTCTCCGCGTTGAACCACTTGACGGTGCCCTGAGCCATTCCGAACTCCCCTTGTACTGTGCTGGCCCTTCACGAACCCGCAGGGATGCGGGTCCAGGTCTGGTAGGCACGCCCGAGGGAACCCCCCCTGGACGCAGCCCTGCACGCCGCAAGCGGCCGCTGACGCCGCCCTGGGGGCGGCTGATCAGCGGGCGAATGCGTCGACCGCGGCTGAATGTATCCGGACAGACGCCCTCTGCAACAGGCCCAACCTTGCGGAATTCACCGGGGCACAGGACGGATATCCCGGGATGAAAGCGGCAGACGACAGCAATTCACACCGGGCATAGCGGGACGAATGGCGCAAAGCGCCGAAAGATTTCTGACGTCAGCCTGACATCTTCCGGTCCGTACTACCGGACGGACGTCTCAGCGGCCGGACGAGCCTTGCGTATGCGACCAGCCGGTCGGAGGCGTCGGGCGCAGGCATGGACGGGCCACCGGGACGGGCCGCCGCGAAGGAGTGCGCAAAGGAGTGCGGGAGGGAATACCCCGCAGGCGGCGGAGGGGAGTACGCCGACCAGAGCCGCACTCTACTCCCCCGCCGGGACGGGAATTCCCCGGGCATGCCGAAGCCGCCGGAAGAAACGGAACAATGCGTTCCGAATTCCACCGGCGGCTCGGGTCCGTGCAATGCCGCGGTTGCGTGCGGGGCGGTCAGCAGCCGCCCGCGACGGCCGGGATGACGGAGACGCTCGCGCCGTCCGCGACGGCCGTCTCCAGGCCCTCGGCGAAACGCACGTCGTCGTCGTTGACGTAGACGTTCACGAAGCGGCGCAGCTTGCCGGTGTCGTCGAGGACGCGGGCCGCGATGCCCGGGAAGTTGGCCTCCAGGTCCTGGACGACCTCGGCCAGGGTGCTGCCCTCGGCCTTCACCTCGGCGGCGCCGTCGGTGTAGGTGCGCAGGATGGTCGGGATGCGGACGCTGACGCTCATGTTCGGTGCTCCTAAAGCGGGTGGGGGTCAGGCGGAGGCGAGGCCGGCCGAGCGGAAGGACTCCAGCGTCGGCCGGATGACGGTGGTCATGCCGGCGTCGGAGACGGCGTCCAGGGTCTTCAGGCCGTCGCCGGTGTTGATCGCGACGGTCTCCTTGGCCGGGTCCAGCTGCCCGGTCTCGACGAGCTTCTTGAGCACGCCGACGGTCACCCCGCCCGCGGTCTCGGCGAAGATGCCCTCCGTCCGCGCCAGCAGCTTGATCGCCTCGACCACCTCGGCGTCGGTGACGTCCTCGACGGCGCCGCCGGTGCGCCGGGCGATGTCCAGCACGTACGGGCCGTCGGCCGGGTTGCCGATCGCCAGCGACTTGGCGATGGTGTTCGGCTTGACCGGGCGGATGACGTCGATCCCGGCCTTGAAGGCGGCGGAGACCGGGGAGCAGCCCTCGGCCTGGGCGCCGAAGATCTTGTAGGGGCGGTCCTCGACCAGGCCGAGCTTGATCAGCTCCTGCAGGCCCTTGTCGATCTTGGTGAGCTGGGAGCCCGAGGCGATCGGGATCACCAGCTGCTCCGGCAGCCGCCAGCCGAGCTGCTCGCAGATCTCGTACGCCAGCGTCTTCGAGCCCTCGCCGTAGTACGGGCGGAGGTTGACGTTGACGAAGCCCCAGCCCTCGCCCGCCGGGTCGCCGATCAGCTCCGAGCAGAAGCGGTTCACGTCGTCGTAGTTGCCCTCGATGCCGACCAGCTCGCCGCCGTAGACCCCGGCCATCACGACCTTGCCCTGCTCCAGGTCGTGCGGGATGAACACGCAGGACTTGAAGCCGGCCCGTGCCGCCGCCGCGCCGACCGCACCGGCCAGGTTGCCGGTGGAGGAGCACGACAGGGTGGTGAAGTGGAAGGCGCGCGCCGCCTCGATCGCGCAGGCGACCACCCGGTCCTTGAACGAGTGCGTCGGGTTCCCGGAGTCGTCCTTGATGTGCAGCTGCGCGGTGAAGCCCAGCTCGCGGCCCAGGTTGTCGGCCTTCACCAGCGGCGTCCAGCCCGGGTTCAGGTTCGGCTTGGAGGCGACGTCGGCGGGGACGGGCAGCAGCGGGGCGTAGCGCCAGATCGACGCCGGACCGGCCTCGATCCGGCGGCGGAGGTGCTCGGTGTCTTCGCTGCCGAAGTCGTACGCGATCTCCAGCGGGCCGAAGCACTCGACGCAGGCGAAGATCGGGCCGAGCTCGAAGCGGGTGCCACACTCACGACAGGACAGCGCGGCGGCGGGGCCGAGGTCGACGGTCGCGGGGGCAACAGGGGTAGCGGTAGCCATGATGGCGGAGGCCTCTCTCCTCATCTTCCCCGTGGCGCGGGCGCGCCACAGGACGGAATTGGCACCTGTCCCGCCGGGTCTGCGACCACGGAGCGAGAAGGTTGCCGGGACTTCGACGGGCCGTTCCCTCAGTCCCTCTGGATGAGCTCTATGAAGTTGTGGTCATACTCCTGGGCCGACCCCGACGTGCAAAGGTCCGACCGCAGTACGAAGACTGTATCCGAAGGCGGCCGCGATTCCGGGGAGCGTCCGCCCAGCGAGATGACACAGCCCATAACCGGCCACGGGCCGGAACAGCCTTGGGGGCCCGGCGCCTTGATACTCCAGGACGACAGACACGACCCACGAGGAGCGACACCGTGCAAGACGAGCTGACCCCGGCTCTCCTTCCCGAGGTGGCGTCCTGGCTGCGCCGGCGCTCGTGGACGACCGCCGACCGGCCCGCCGAGACGCTGCTCGCCGCCAAGCGGGCGGCGGGCCCGGCCGGCACGGTCAGCGTGGTGTTGCCCGCCCTCGACGAGGAGCCGACCGTCGGCGAGATCGTCCGGGTGATCCGGCGGGAGCTGATGGAGCGGCTGCCGCTGGTCGACGAGCTGGTCGTGGTCGACTCCGGCTCCTCCGACCGGACGGCCGAACTCGCCGCCGCCGCCGGAGCCCGGGTGGTGCACCGCGACGACGTGCTGCCCCGGCTGCCCGCCGCCCCCGGCAAGGGGGAGGTGCTCTGGCGCTCGCTGCTCGTCACCTCCGGCGAGATCGTCTGCTTCATCGACGCCGACCTGCGCGAGTTCGACCCGGCCTTCGTCTCCGGCATCGTCGGGCCGCTGCTGACCGACCCCGGGCTGCACCTGGTCAAGGCGATGTACGACCGGCCGCTGGAGACCGAGGGCGCGGTCGTCCCCGCCGGCGGCGGCCGGGTCACCGAGCTCGTCGCCCGCCCGCTGCTGGGCCTGCACTGGCCGCAGCTGGCCGGCTTCGTCCAGCCACTCGGCGGCGAGTACGCGGCCCGCCGCTCACTGCTCGAACAGCTGCCCTTCCCGACCGGCTACGGCGTCGAGCTCGGCCTGCTGGTGGACGCCCTGGACACCGTCGGGCTGGACGCACTGGCCCAGGTCGACGTCGGCGTCCGCCACCACCGCCACCAGGACGGCCAGGCGCTCGGCCGGATGGCCGCCACCATCTACCGGACCGCCCTGGAACGCCTCGACCGCACCCACCGCCTCAAGGCCGAGCCCGACCTCGTCCACCCACTGCTCACCCAGTTCACCAGAGACCCGGCGACCCGCGCCTTCACCGCCCACACCCACCCGGTCGGCGCCCTGGAACGCCCCCCGATGCGGACCGTCCCGGAGTACCGGGCGCGGGGCTAGTGCCGCACCCGGCAGGGTTTGCGCCCCCGCCACTCAGGCAAGGTTGCCTGTATGGCCGATCTCGCGACCGAACGTTCGAAGCCTGCCGGCGCCGCCCCCGTCCTGGTGGCCTCCAACCGTGGGCCGGTGTCCTTCAGCAGTGGGGACGACGGCGCGCTCACCCTGCGCAGAGGCGGCGGCGGCCTGGTCTCCGGCCTGTCCGCGATCGACGACCCCTCCGCCGTCTGGGTCTGCGCCGCACTCGGCGAGGCCGACCGGCAGGCCGCCCGGCAGAGCCCGGAAGGGCGGCTCGACCTGGGCGGATTCGACATCGGCGGACAGGCCGTCCGGATGCTGGACATCGACCCGGGCACCTTCACCCGCGCCTACAACGGCGTCGCCAACTCCACCCTCTGGTTCGTCCACCACCTGCTGTACGACACCCCGGTCACCCCCGTCTTCGACGAGCGCTTCCGCCGCGAGTGGGAGTCCTACCGCGCGTACAACACCGCCTTCGCCGAGGCCCTCGCCGCCGAGGCGGCCCCCGGCGCGGCCGTCCTGATCCAGGACTACCACCTCTCGCTCGCCCCGGAGCTGCTCCGGGCCCTGCGGCCCGACCTGCGGATCGGCCACTTCTCGCACACCCCGTGGGCGCCGCCCGAGTACTACCGGATGCTGCCCGACGACGTCGCCGCCGCCGTCCTCTCCGGCATCCTCGGCGCCGACCGCGCCGCCTTCCTGACCCGCCGCTGGGCGCTCGCCTTCGCCGACTGCTGCGAGAGCGTGCTCGGCGCCGTCGTCGACCGCACCGCGCTCACCGTCACGCACGGCGGCCGCACCACCCGGCTCGGCGTGCACGCCCTGGGCGCGGACGGCGACTTCCTCCGCAAACGGGCCCACCGGCCCGACGTGGAGGCCCGGTTGGCCGCACTGCGGGAGCAGGTCGGCGAACGCCGCACCATCGTCCGGGTCGACCGCACCGAGCTGAGCAAGAACATCGTCCGGGGCCTACTCGCCTACCGGCACCTGCTGCGCTCCCGGCCGGAGTGGCAGGACCGCGTGGTGCACATCGCCTTCGCCTACCCCTCCCGGCACGACCTGCCCGAGTACCGGGAGTACACGGCCGCCGTGCAGCGGATCGCGCACGAGATCAACGACGAGTTCGGCACGCCGAGTTGGCAGCCGCTGATCCTGCACGTCAACGACGACTTCCCCCGGTCGCTCGCCGCCTACCGGCTCGCCGACGTCGCCCTCGTCAACCCGATCCGGGACGGCATGAACCTCGTCGCCAAGGAGATCCCGGTGGTCTCCGACGCGGGGTGCGCCCTCGTGCTCTCCCGCGAGGCGGGCGCGTACGCCGAACTCGCCGACGACGCCATCACGGTGAACCCCTACGACGTGCTCGCAACCGCCGAGGCGCTGCACCGGGCACTCACCATGCCGGCTGCCGAACGCACCGAACGCACCAAGCGGTTGGCCTCCGCAGCCACCGCACTGCCGCCGCAGCAGTGGTTCCTCGACCAGCTCAACGCACTCGGCTGAGCTCCTGGGCGAGCGCCGCCAGCAGCGCCACCACACCGGCCGGGCCGGGGACCACCAGGTCGGCCCGGTCGGCGAGTTCACGGACGGGGGCCTCCCCCGGGGCCGGGTCGCTGCTGCACACCAGCAGGCCCGGCAGGCCGTCCGCGCGACGCTTCTCGACGGCCGCGTAGGCGGCGAGGTCACCGAGGTCGTCACCGGCGTAGAGCACTGCGCCGGCCGGGCGTTCGGCCAGGTAGCCGGTGAGCGCGGCGCCCTTGTCGACACCCGGCGGGCGCAACTCCAGGACGTACCGGCCGGGTTCGACCACCAGGCCGTGCCCGGCGGCCAGCCGGGCGACCGGCCCGCCCAGCAACTCAAGTGCGGCGTCCGGGTCTTCGGTACGACGGGTGTGGACGGCCAGGGCCCGGCCCTTGTCCTCGACCCAGGTGCCGGGCGGGGCGCCGGCCCCGGCCAGTGCGGCGGGCAGCTCGGCGCGGGCCGCCGCCACGCCGGGCGGCGGCTCGGGCGCGGCGACTTCACCGGTGCGGGCCTCCCAGCGCTCCACGCCGTACTGCCCGAGCACCGTCAGCTGCTCCAGCCCCGGCACGCCCGCGAACCCGCCGTACCGCACCGCGAGTTCCGCCGGGCGGCCGGTCACCACGACCATCGACCCGACCAGCGGGGCCAACGCGGCGAGTGCGGGCACCACCCCCGGGTGGGCCCGCGCCGAATCCGGATCGGCGACGATCGGCGCCAACGTCCCGTCGAAGTCCAACGCGATCACCGCCGCAGCAGGCTCTGCCACCAGAGCCGCCAACCCAGCCCGACCACCGACCGTACCCACTTCAGGCATACCCATGCCCGGAACCTACCCAGCCCCCGGGCCAACTTCACGTACCCGGCGCCCCTGGGGTCAACGCTGCTGTCGAGCGGCCTCACGGATGCGCCGGAGCCGGTTGACCAGGACCGGTGCGTGGGCCAGGGCCTGCGGGCGGTCGAGGAGGCCGTTCAGCAGCTGGTAGTACCGGGTGGCCGAGAGACCGAGCTCCTCCCGGACGGCCCGCTCCTTGGCGCCCGCCGTCCGCCACTGCCTGGCCTCCAGCGCGAGCACCGCCGCCTCCCGCTCGGTCAGCCCCGCCCGCTCCGCCCGCTGGGTCAGCTCCGTCCGCTGGGTCAGCTCCGTCCGCTCCTCCGTCATGCTGTCATTCTGCCTGGCGGACCCGACACACTCTGCGGTGCCCGCACGGCCCGCCGCCGGGCTAGCGTCAGCCCCATGACCAACAGCTTCGCTCTGCACATCCCCGACGCCGACCTCGAACCCGACCCGCTGGACCCCGCCCAGATCGTCTCCGGCACCCCGGAGGTGACCGGCAAGGTGCTCTGGGAGTCCGAGGACGGCAACCGCATCCGCGGCATCTGGCAGATCACCCCGGGCGTGGTGACCGACACCGAGGCCGACGAGATGTTCGTGGTGATCAGCGGCCGCGCCACCATCGCCTTCGAGGACGGCACCGTCCTGGAGGTCGGCCCGGGGGACGTCACCGTCCTCCACGAGGGCGACCGCACCACCTGGACCGTCCACGAGACGCTCCGCAAGGCATACGAGTTGACTTCCTCCCGGCCCTAACCGGCGGGGATACCCATCGGCCTGGCGACCGATCTGGCGGCGCGCCGGTTGCCCGGTGGCCTGGTTCCGCGCTTCACAGACCGGCTGACGCCGAGGTCTCCACGGGCTGACACCGCATGCCCTGCGGCGTTGAGGATGTTCTTCGCAGCATTCACGTCGGCATGCGCGGTGTGTCCGCAGGCTGTGCACTCGAAGTCGGCTTGGCTCTTGCGCGACTTCGGGTCCACCTGCTTGCACCTGTTGCACGTCTGCGAGGTGTACGCCGCATTGACCAGGACCACGATGGTCCCGGTCGTGCGGGCAGCGTTATGGATGGCGAGTTCCAGCTTGTGCCACCCCTTGGCCAGGATGGCTCGGTTCAGCCCCCGCTTCTGCGCGACCTGACGTCCAGGGGCGTCCACCGTGCCGGACGCACTGGCAGTCATGTTGCGGGTCCGGAGGCGCTCCAGCACCACCACCGCGTTCGCGGTGGCAAGCCGGTTGCCCACCCACGCGCAGAAATCAGCACGCCGGTCCCGGGCTCGGCCCGTGATGACGTTGATCGCCTTGACAGTTGCAGCGCGCCGCCGGCTGCCGCACTGCTGCCTTGCCAGCTTCTGCTGCAACCGGCGCAGCCGCCCCGCCTCACCCGGCGTGACGAATACCCGGTCGTGGAAGATGCCACCCGAGGTGGTCGCAGCAACCTTCACGCCCCGGTCCACACCGACGGCCGTGTCCGGCATGGCATGCCGCTCAGGGGTCGCCGTGCCGGTATCGACAAGGAAAGAGACAAACCAGTGCCGCCCCTGCCGGGTGACGGTCGCCGAGCGGACCACACCGCCGAGCGGCCGGGACCAGCGGAACCGGACCCACCCCAGCTTCGGAAGCTTCGCCCGGCCCCACCTACGGCCCAGCTGCTCCACCGTGATCAGCCGCCCCGCCGGGAAGCGGAACGACGGCGACCACCCGGTCTTTGACCGCCACCGAACCAGATAAGTCCCATGCTCCCGACACGCCTGGTCGAGATCGCGAAGTGTCTGCTGCAACACATGTGACGGGGCATCCGCGAGCCACGGGAACTCCCGTTTCGCCTCCGCGAGCTCGGCGGCCTGCGGCACGTAATTCATCCACGCCCCACGCCGCCGGTACTCCCGGCGCTGCTCCAAGGCGGTGTTCCACACCGACCGGCACACATCACCAAATGCCTGGCACAAGTCAGCCTGACCATCAGTCAGTTCAAGTCGATATCTGCGACCAGAGAGCACAGGGACACCCCCTTTCGACAATCGCGATCGCCCCGCCAAGCACCACAGCCAGCTGACTGGGGACGGTACTCTGCCGTCCCTCACCCACTGCCATGGGCAGCCGACTCCGCCCCGAAGGAGGGAATCTGCGCCAGACGCCCGGATCGCCCCCTCTGCAGGTGGTATAGGCATCCGGCGCCCGGTCAGCGGGCCTTGGCGGCGGCCTCCGCCGCCGCCTGCTGGAGGGCGGTCAGGGCCTGCTGGCCGTTGTCCCTGACCGCGCCGCCGATCTGCTTCTTGATCAGGCCGCTCACGCTCTCCCAGGCCGGGTCACCGAGGGGGTAGAAGTTGGCGGTGGGCAGGGCGGCGAGGAACTCCTTGAGGTCCTCGTGCCTGCCCGCCGTCATCGCAGCCAGGGTGTCCTGGGTGACGGGCAGCAGGTTGTAGAGCTCGTCGAACTTGAGGGTGTTCTCCTGCTTGTAGACGTCGGCGAGGAACTTCTTGATCTCGACCCGGTGCCCGTTGGCCTTGAAGGCCATCATCCAGTCGGCGACGCCGAGGGTGCCCTGACGCCCGGCGGTGTCCTTGCGCGGGATCGCGCTGGTGCCGTAGTCGATCTTCGAGTTGACGGCCTTCTGGATCAGCGAGGGGTGCCCGTCGAGCATCGCGACCTTCCCCGCCGCGAAGTCACCGAAGGCGACCTTGCGGTCGACCGCGCCGGGGTCGGGGTAGGTGAGGCCGGGCCGGACGAGGTTGGTGCGCAGCCAGTCGAAGGTGGCCTGGTTCTGCCGGCTGTCGATGGTGTAGTTCCCGCCGTTGTCGGCGAGGCCGCCGCCGCCGCTCATCGTCCACATGGTCGCCTCGGCCTGGGCCTCCTCGGGGCCGAGCGGCAGGCCGTACGGGATGACCCCGGGGACCTTGCGCTTGATCAGCTCGGCGTCGCGGCGCAGCTCGTCCCAGCTGGCCGGGGGCTGGGTGATGCCGGCCTTGGCGAAGATCGCCTTGTTGTAGAAGAAGGCGCGGGAGGAGGCGACGAACGGGATGCCGTACTGGCTGCCCTGGACCTGGCCGGCCTTGGCGAAGACGTCGATCAGATCGGCCTGGGTGTCCATGGTCAGCACGTCGCCGGCGGCGTAGAGCCGCCCGGCGGCGACCTGGTCGGCGTAGCCGCCGGTCTGGACGATGTCCGGTGAGTCGCCCTTGGCGATCATCTCGGCGACGCGCCGGTCGATGTCCGTCCAGCTGATCACCTGGACGTTGACCTTGATCTTGGGGTTGGCGGCCTCGAAGGCCCGCGCCAGGTCGTTCCAGTAGTGGCTGGAGCTGGTCGCCTCGGTGTCGCCGTAGTCGGCCGCGACGAACTTCAGGGTGACGTCACCACTCCCGCCCAGGCCGAGGGTGCCGCTGCCGCAGCCGCTGAGCAGCAGGGCGGCGGCCACGGCGACGGCGGTGCCGGACCAGCGGGACTTCGGGGCAGGGGTGATCAACGCGGTTACCGCCTTCGTGGGGGTGGGCGGCGGCAACACTCCCAGTGACTGCTGCGGTGGTCCAGACCTCTCATCGGGTAGTTACCGAAGTGCCGGGTCCCGTTGCAGGGGCTGCAACGGGAACCCATGCAGAACGGGACGGATCAGACCGCGATCACCTGCACGCCGGCCTCGGTGAAGGCGGCCGCCACTTCGGGGCTGACCGCCTCGTCGGTGACGAGGGTGCCGATCCGGTCCAGGCCGCAGATCTTGGCGAAGGCCCGGTGCCCGAGCTTGGAGGAGTCGGCGGCGACGACGACCCGGCGGGCCCGTTCGGCCAGCAGCCGGTTGACGCTGGCCTCGCCCTCGTGGTGGGCGGTGGCGCCGTGCTCGGCGTCCAGCGCGTCGACGCCCAGCACCGTGACGTCCAGGGCGAGCTCGGCGAGCACCAGCCCGGCGAGCGGGCCGATCAGCTCGTACGACTGCGGGCGGGCGACGCCGCCGGTGAGCACGATCTTCACCTGCGGGCGGACCGTCAGCTCGTTGGCGATGTTGAGCGCGTTGGTGACGATGGTGAGCATCTGCCCCGGCTCGGCCCGCTCGGCCTCGGGCCGGACGGCCAGCGCGCGGGCGACCTCGGTGGTGGTGGTGCCGCCGTTCAGGCCGACCACCTCGCCGGGGGCGATCAGGGCCGCGACGGCGGCGCCGATCCGCTGTTTCGCGTCGGCGTTGCGGGCCGTCTTGTAGCGCAGCGGCAGGTCATAGCTGACGTTGTGCGCGACGGCCCCACCCCGGGTACGGGTGACCATCTGCTGGCGGGCGAGCTGGTCGAGATCGCGACGGATGGTCGCGGCGGAGACGTCCAGCGCCTCGGCGGCCTCGTCGACCTCGAGCTTGCCGTGTTCGGCCAGCAGCTCCAGCAGTGCGTTCCATCGCTCGTATCTGGACACGCCGCCCCTTCCGAGCAGTTCCGGCTGTCTGCTGCGCGCGAGTGCGCAAAGCCCGCCCAGCTTTGCATATCCGACCTCGCCCATGGGTTGTCGGAGGCCCGCCACACCAGACTCATTGCGCAATCTTGCTCGAAACAGCTATAAATCACTCAGCTTTACGCAAGCGCTCGACACCGATGCAGTCCCGCCGGAGCAGCCGAGGAGCTCACACCCATGCCCGTCACCTCCCGCACCGCCGAGGAACTGGCCACCCAGCCCGCGAACTGGCGCCACGCCGCCACCCTGGCCGCCGACGCCGGGCCCGCCCTGCCGCGGCGCGGCGAGCGGGTCGCGGTGGTCGGCTGCGGCACCTCCTGGTTCATGGCGCAGGCGTACGCCGCCCTGCGCGAGGCCGGCGGCCACGGCGAGACGGACGCGCTGGCGGCGTCCGAGTTCCCATACGCGCGCCGCTACGACCGGGTGGTGGCGATCAGCCGCTCCGGCACCACGACCGAGGTGCTCGACCTGCTGCGGCAGGTCGAGGCGCCGACCACGGCGATCACCGCGACGCCCGGCACGCCGGTCTTCGAAGCCGCCGGGCAGGTGCTGCTGCTCGACTTCGCGGACGAGACCTCGGTGGTGCAGACGCGGTTCGCCACCACCGCGTTCGCCCTGCTCAGGGCCCACCTGGAGATCGAGGGCTGCTCGCTGCCGGGCGTCCGGACGGTGCGGCAGGCCGCCGACGACGCGGAGCTGGCGCTCGCCGAGCCGCTGCCGGCCGCCTGGGTCGGGGCCGAGCAGGTCACCTTCCTCGGCCGGGGCTGGACGAACGGGCTGGCCCAGGAGGCCGGGCTGAAGATGCGCGAGGCGGCGGGCGCCTGGACGGAGGCGTACCCGGCGATGGAGTACCGGCACGGGCCGGTGAGCATCGCCGCGCCGGGCCGGGTGGTCTGGTCGTTCGGCGAGCTGCCGGACGGGCTGGCCGAACAGGTCGGACGGACGGGCGCGCTGCTGGTGGCGGGCTCCGGCGGCTCCGGGCTGGACCCGCTGGCGGATCTCGTCCGGGCGCAGCGGCTGGCCGTCGCGACGGCCGAGGCGCGGGGGCTGAACCCGGACGAGCCGCGTGCGCTGACGCGGTCCGTCGTCCTCGGCGACTGAGACCGTCGAGACGAGCGGGGAGCCCTGGGTGGCGCGCAGCCCGGAACGGGTATCAACCGTCAAGGCCCCCAAAACCACCCCAAGGCGACATACCTCACCGAGCTGGACCAGACCAATCGCGCAACTGGACTAGACCTCTCCGACCTGGTCAAGGGAAACTGTCCCCCGTGAAGCACGTCATCGCACTCGATGTAGGCGGCACCGGCATGAAGGCCGCGTTGCTCGCCCAGGACGGCTCCGTGCTGTTCGAGGCACGCCGACCGACCGGGCGGGAGCACGGCACGGACGCCGTCGTCGCCGCCATCCTCGAATTCGCCGCCGACCTGGCCGACGAGGGGCGCAGCCGTTTCGGCTGCCCGCCCCTCGCGGCCGGCGTCGCCGTGCCGGGGACGATCGACGAGAGGAACGGCATCGCGGTGTTCTCCGCCAACCTCGGTTGGCGCGACCTCCCGATCCGCAAACTCCTCGGCGAACGCCTCGGCGGCCCGGTCGGTCCGCCGATCCCCGTCGCGCTCGGCCACGACGTCCGCTCCGGCGGGCTGGCCGAGGGCCGTCTCGGCGCCGGGCAGGGGGTCTCCCGCTTCCTCTTCATCGCGCTCGGCACCGGCATCGCCGGAGCCATCGGCGTCGACGGCCGGATCGAGGCGGGCGCCCACGGCTACGGCGGCGAGATCGGCCACGTCGTCGTCCGGCCCGGCGGCCCGAAGTGCGGCTGCGGCGCCCACGGCTGCCTGGAGACCCTGGCATCGGCCTCGGCCGTCTCCCGGGCCTGGGCCGAGGCGAGCGGCGACCCGGCGGCGGACGCGGCGGACTGCGCCGCGGCCGTGGACGCCGGGGACGCCCGCGCGCTGGCCGTCTGGCAGAACGCCGTGGACGCCCTCGCCGACGGGATCGTGCTGGCCCAGAGCCTGCTCGACCCCTCGACGGTGATCGTCGGCGGCGGCCTCGCCGAAGCCGGTGACACCCTCTTCACACCACTGCGCGCGGCGGTTTCCGAGCGGCTGACCTTCCAGATGCCCCCGAAGGTCGTACCGGCCATGCTGAGAGACATTGCTGCGGCCCTGGGCGCAGGACTTCTCGCCTGGGATCTGCTCTCCGTGACTCCGCCCCCGGCCGAGGCCGGCAGCTTCCCCCTCGCTGCAGAGCGAGGCGTGGTCCAGCCCGAACCACTGCCCGCGGGCAGGGTACGCAGCCTACATCATGGAGTGACCGAGTGACTACTGAGCGTACCGCCCTTGCAGGGGCCCGACTGGTCCTGCCCGGCGGTGTGATCGAGAACGGTCGGCTGGCCGTCGAGGGCGCGACCATCGCCGGGCTGGGGGGTGACCACGAGCCGGGCGACATCGACCTCACCGGCTTCACCGTCGTCCCGGGCTTCGTCGATCTCCACGTGCACGGCGGGGGCGGGGCCTCGTACTCCGCCGCGCTGGCCGAGGAGGCGCTGCTGGTCGCCCGCACGCACCTGGAGCACGGCACCACCACCACCATGGCCTCCACCGTCACCGGCGAGATCGACGATCTCCGCCGCCAGGCGGCGGTGCTCTCCGAGCTGGTCGAGGACGGAGTGCTCGCGGGCATCCACTTCGAGGGCCCGTTCATCTCCCCCGGCCGCTGCGGCGCGCACCGCCCGGACCTGCTCCGCGACCCGGACCCGGCGCTCGTGCGCACCCTGGTCGAGGCCGCGCGCGGCACCGCGAAGATGGTCACGCTGGCCCCGGAGCTGCCCGGCGGGCTGGAGTCCGTCCGGATGCTCGCCGACCTCGGCATCATCGCGGCCGTCGGGCACACCGACTCCGACTACGCCAAGACGCTCGAGTCGATCGAGGCCGGGGCGACCGTCGCCACCCACCTCTTCAACGCGATGCCGGGCATCCAGCACCGCGCGCCGGGCCCGATCGTCGCCCTGCTGGAGGACGAGCGGGTCACCGTCGAGCTGATCAACGACGGCATCCACCTGCACCCGTCGGTGCTCGACCTGGCGTACGGCACCGCCGGGGCCGAGCGCGTCGCGCTGATCACCGACGCGATGGGCGCGGCCGGGATGGGCGACGGCCTCTACCCGCTCGGCCCGCTCCAGGTCCGGGTCGAGGACGGGGTCGCACGGCTGGTCGAGGGCGGTTCGATCGCGGGCTCGACGCTCACCCTGGACGTCTCGTTCAAGCGCTCCGTCACGGTCAACGGACTCAGCCTCAACCAGGCGGTGCAGTCACTGTCGGCCGTCCCGGCCCGGTTGCTCGGGCTCGGCGACTCGATCGGCACCCTGGAGACGGGCAAGAACGCCGACCTGGTGGTGCTGGACTCCGAGACCTACGACCTCGTCGCGGTGATGCGCAGGGGCGAGTGGATCGTCGGCGCCGACCGCTTCACCCGCGTCCACGCGGCCTGAGCCGCCTGGTGGTGAGCAGCGGATCTGCGTCCCGCTGCTCACCACCCACCGGTCAGTGCGGGTACTTGCTCACCGACATCGGTGTGATCGCGACCTGGTCGATCGGGACGGAGCCGCTGCCCCCGGCCGGGATCGACACCGTGATGGTGTTCGCCCCGGCCTGCAGCTCCGGCCATATGTTGGTGGAGACCCAGGCCTGCGCCGGGTCACTGCTCTTCGAGTAGTTGGTCAGCGTGACGCCGCCGTCGCGGTCCTTGCCGTTCACCGAGACGGCGGCGGTGACGTCGGCGCCCGGGTTGTCGTAGTGCAGCCAGAACTTGTACTGGCCGGCCGTCGCCACCGAGACGTTCCAGGTGATCGTGGCACCCGGCTGGAGCGTCAGGTAGCTGCCGTCCGCCGAGATCGCACCCTTGACGGCTGACGAGGAGGGCGCGCCCTGGCCCTGGAGCTTCGAGGCGTCGGCGACGGGGTCGCTGGAGGCCGGCGGGGTGCTGGCGGTGGTGCCGGGCGAGGACGAGGAGCCCGACGGGTGGACGGGGGCGCTGCTGTGGGTGGCCTTGTCGGCCGCCTTGCTGCCGTCGGTCTTGTCCGGGCCGCTGAGGGCGATCCCGGCCCCGATCGCGATCGCCGCGACCACCGCGACGGTGCCGATCACGGCGGCCTTGCCGCGCCCGCCGCTCGGCCGGTCCTCGCCCGGCTGCGGGCGGGAGCGCTCGGCGTAGCGGGTCTGCTGCGTCGGCACCCCGGCCTGGCCCTGCGGCGGCTGGCCCTGCGGGGGCTGCTGGCCGTACGGGGGCTGCGGTGCGTACTGGGACTGCGGTGCGTACTGGGACTGCGGTGCGTACGGCTGCTGCTGCTGACTGCGGGGCGGCTGCTGGCCGTACTGGGCCCGGCCGACCTCCATCGGGCGGGCGTAGGAGTTGCGCGGCTGGCTGGCCGCCTCCTCGCCCTCCGCCGGGCGGTAGAGGTAGGCGAACGGGTCGTCGTCCGCCGGGCCCTCGGGCGCTCCGTTACTGCCGGCCGTGGTCACGGTGGTTCAACTCCCCAGCGCTGTGCGCCGCACAACGAGCGGCCGTGCGGCGCTGATGACTGACTTCTCGTTCCGGGGAACCCTACCTTCCGCAGCTGACGGCAGGGAAAGGCGGCTCGACGTGCCCGTCAACCCGCGCGACGGTGCGAACGCTCCCCACGGGTGCCCCGGGCGGCGCCGCCACGGGCCCGCTTCTCGTCGTACATCCGTTCGTCGGCGGCGTGCAGCACCTCCTCGATGCTCATGCCGCAGCCCGCCCAGCCGATGCCCAGGGAGACACCCACCCGGGTCGTCCGGTTGTCGATCCGCATCGGCGGGATGATCGCGTTCCGGAGCCGCCCGGCCAGGTCCTTGGCCTCCTCACGGCCGATCCCGTCCGCCAGCACCACGAACTCGTCGCCGCCGAGGCGGGCGACCGTGTCACCTTCCCGGACGACCTGCTGCAGCCGTCTGGCCACCTCGATCAGCACCGAGTCACCGGCCTTGTGGCCGAACCGGTCGTTGATCGACTTGAAGCCGTCCAGGTCACAGAAGAGCACCGCGAGCCCCTTCTCCGCCGGGAGCCCCTTGTCCGCCCCGGCCCGGAACGGCCCGCTCCAGACGTCGCCCGCCACCGGATCGCCGGGGACGACCGCGTGCACGTGGTCCGGCAGCGCGTCCGCGCGGCCGAGCTCCCCCGACGCCCTGTCCCGCCCGGCCCACTCCAGGGCCATCGGGTCGATGCCCTCAGGCGCCCCGTAGCCGTGCGAGAGCGGCGCCGGGACACCGAGCCCGTCGAAGGCGCTGTGCGCGCTGTAGGAGACCCCCTGCGGGGCGTACGCGGGCTCACCCAGCGGCGCGCCCTCGCCGTACGGGGGCGGGTGCACGCCCGCCGCGAGCTGCGGCTGCGGACAGAGCCGGCGGCCGAGCCGGGCCCGCAGCTCGGCACTGTTCGGCAGGCCGGTCAGCGCGTCGTGGCTGGCCCGGTGGGCGAGCTGGAGCTCGTGCCGCTTGCGCTCCTCGATGTCCTCGACGTGGGTGAGCAGGAAGCTCGGGCCCTCGGCCGCGTCGGCGACCACCGAGTTGCGCAGACAGACCCACTGGTAGCCGCCGTCCCGGCGGGAGAGCCGCAGCTCCGCCCGGCCCCCCTCGGCGCTGGTGCGCAGCAGCAGTTCCAGGTCGTCGGGGTGCACCAGGTCGGCGAAGCACTGCTGGCGCAGCGTCGCCCGGGGGCGGCCCAGCAGGCGGCAGAGGGCGTCGTTCACCCGGGTCAGCTGGCCGCGCCCGGCGCCGTGCAGCTCGGTGATGGCCATGCCGCTCGGGGCGTACTCGAAGGCCTGCCGGAAGCTCTCCTCGCTGGCCCGCAGCGCCTGCTGCTCCTTCTCCAGCCGGGCGAGCGCCCGCTGCATCTCGGCCCGCAGCCGGGCGTTGCCGATCGCGATGGACGCCTGGAGCGAGAACATCTCCAGCGCCTCACGGGTCCACGCGCCGGGCCGCTTGCCGCTGCGCGGGCGGTCCACCGAGAGCACGCCGAGCAGGTCGCCACCGGCGCTGTACATCGGGGCGAGCAGGCTGTCGGCGGGGTGCCAGTCGTTGGAGTAGACCGGCAGCGGGCCGTCACCCGTCCAGGTGGGGATGTCGGCGCCGACGGCCCAGCCCCGGTCGTGCGGCAGGAAGCGCAGCGTGCCCCAGTGGTCGCTGACCCCGAGCAGCCGCTCCCAGGACTCCCGGGAGCCGACCTGGCCGAGCAGCACCGAGGGGCCGCCGAAGGCGCTCTCCTCGACCTCCCAGACGGCGGCCACCACGAGGTCGCCGTCGGCCCGGACCAGGCTGACGGCGGCCGTGTCGAACCCGAGCCCGTGCACGGCGCCCTCGACCACGGCCTGCAACGTGCCCGCCAGGCTGCGGGCAGCGTTGAGGTCCGCCACGACCCGGTGCAAGGTGCGGAGGGTCGCGAGGCGGACGTACGGCTCCGACTCGGCTTCCATGCGGGGGCTCCCCGGCTGCTTCGGATAGTTCTTGAATGGTTATCGTCCGATTGCCAGAAGAACTGAATCACAGGGAGCACAACGATCGGCACGCTCGGTCAACAATCAGCCACTAGTTGTGACTCAAATCACACCGTGCACATGCCCATCGACTACTCATCCACGACAGTTCAGCTGCCAGATACCGGATGGATACGGATGTATCCGGATATTCACGGTCAATGGGTGGTCGGCGACCATACAGCCGGGCTGAAGGCCCGAGGGGGCCGCCAAGCCCTGAGTGATCACTCCCAGGGGTGACCGGAGCCTCCCGTACGGCCCAGCGGACCGTGACACCGGTCTCCTTCGGCGGTCCTAAGACCACGGGCCGATGCCGGAGCGGCGGCCCGCCGACTAGCGTGCACCAGGTGTACACGTCCCCGCAGCAAGCAGCCGCCCCTGCCGCCACGCCCGACGAGTTCCGGGCCGCGCTCTCCCAGCTCGCCTCCGGCGTGACGCTGGTGACCGTCCACGACCCCGAGGAGGGGGCCGACGGCGGGGACGCCGGAATGACGGCGACGTCCTTCCTCTCGGTCTCGCTGGAACCGCCGCTGGTGCTGGTCTCGGTCCGCGAGGACTCCCGGATGGACGAGATCCTCGGCCGCGTCGACACCTGGGCCGTCTCGCTGCTCGGCGAGGACCACCGCGCGCTCGCCTCGCGCTTCGCGATGAAGGGCCGCCTCAGCGACCGCCTGCTCTTCGCCGACACCCCGCACACCCGCAGCACCCTCACCGGCGCCCCGCTGATCGACGACGCCCTCGCCACCGTCGAGTGCCGCACCGAGCAGCGCATCCCCGCCGGCGACCACACCCTCCTCCTCGGCCGCGTCCTCCAGGCCCGCGTCCCCACCCCGGCCGCCCGCCCGCTGCTCTACTTCCGCGGCGGCTACCGCAGCCTGGCCTGACGATCAGTCGGCGGAGGGGCGTCCCCGGCCCTGCTTGAGGGTGGAGCGGTGCTTCTTGTTCTGGAGCCTGCGCTCGACCATGCCCCGGGAGGGCTTCGTCGCGCGGCGGGCCTTCGGCGGCGGTGCGGTCGCCTCGCCGAGCAGGGCGGCGAGCCTGGCGGCCGCCACCTCCCGGTTGCGCCACTGCGAGCGGTGCTCGGAGGCCTGGACGACCAGGATGCGGCCGTCGACCAGCCGCGAGGCCAGCCGCTCCAGGGCGCGCTCCTTCCACACCGGCGGCAGGGCGTCCGAGGCCGCCAGGTCGTACCGGAGCTCGACCTTGGTGTCCGAGGTGTTCACGTGCTGTCCTCCGGGGCCGGAGGAGCGGGAGAAGCGCCAGACGAGCTCGGCGTCCGGGACGGCCACCGACCCCCGTACGCGGATGGGCTCAGTCATTCCGCCATCATCCCGCGCCCTGCCGCCGAGGTCACGTGGTTATCCACAGGCGGGCACAGGCGGACGCAGTCGGGCACAGGCGGATCAGCGCCCGGCCGTACGGGAGAATGGCTGACGTGATCGAGCTCGGCTACTCCCTCTCCAACCGCTTCCCCGACCCTCCGCAGACCGACTACCGGAGCGCCTCGGTGCGCAGCCTCCGGTACGACCTGTTCTGCGGCGACATCTGGCTGGAGGCGGACGGCGCGGACCTGTCCACAGCCTGGGGATGGGTGCCGGTGCTCGACTTCGCGTGGGCGCTCTGCGACACCGTCGAGGAGCTGGACCGCGACCCGCGCGGCAGCCGCTCCGCGCTCGTGCAGACGTACGACCTCGACTTCACCCAGAACACCGAGCTGCTGCGCTTCGCCCGCCGCTTCGGCCTGGTGGAGATCAGCGCCACCTGGCTGCCGGACGAGCCGCCCGCCGTGGTGCGGCACGAGGACCTGCGCCGAGAGGCCCGGGACTTCCTCCAGGACGTCCTGGCCGACCTCGCCGACCTGCACGACGGCCTGGCCGACAACCCGAACATCTGGACCGTCCAGGGACGCTTCCCCCGGGTCTGACACACCGTCCGGCCGACGCTGAAGAGGTTGCCGTACGGACCGATGGAACCACCCTCGGCCGCTCCGCGTTCTCCTCGACAACAGCAGCGACAAAAGCGGCGAACCGACGAAGGGACACACACCATGCCTGTCAGCCTCTCCAAGGGCGGCAACGTCTCGCTGACCAAGGAGGCCCCTGGCCTGTCGGCGGTCACCGTCGGCCTGGGCTGGGACGTTCGGACCACCACCGGCGCCGAGTTCGACCTCGACGCCAGCGCGATCGTGCTGAACGGCGACGGCAAGGTGCTGTCCAACGGGCACTTCGTGTTCTTCAACAACACCAGCACCCCCGACGGCACCGTCGTGCACACCGGTGACAACCGCACCGGCGAGGGCGCGGGCGACGACGAGGCGCTCAACGTCAACCTCGCGGGCCTGCCCGCCGAGGCCGTGAAGATCGTCTTCCCGGTCTCGATCTACGACGCCGTCACCCGTGGCCAGAGCTTCGGCCAGGTGCGCAACGCCTACATCCGCGTCCTGAACGCGGCCGGTGGCGCCGAGATCGCCCGCTACGACCTCTCCGAGGACGCCGCCACCGAGACCGCCATGATCTTCGGCGAGCTCTACCGCAACAACGACGAGTGGAAGTTCCGCGCCATCGGCCAGGGCTACGCCTCCGGCCTGGCCGGCATCGCCCAGGACTTCGGTGTCAACCTGTAGTCGAGCCGTAGTCGCTCTGCGGCAACGACGACGGCAGGGGCGCGGGGACTGTGCGCCGGGATGACCCGGTGGCGCTGTCCCCGCGCCCCTGCCGTCTGTCGTCTGTCGTCTGCTGTACGCCTACTGCTCAGCGGTGGTTGGCCCGCAGCTCGGAGACCTCCAGGCCGACGGTGTCGTCCTCCGGCGTCAGGTCCACGACCTCCGGCCGGGTGTGCTCCGGCTTGGCCTCCGGCGCCGGGGCACCGGGCGCGGTGTAGCGGGCCGTCTCGGCCAGCGCCTCGTCGCCCAGCACGTCGGCCAGATCGCCCACGGCGGGCGACGGGGCAGCCGCCCGCATCGCCGCACCGGCGGCACCGGCCCGCCCGAAGAAGCTGAAGCCCGGCGCCCGCCCGGCAGCCTGCGGCCTGGGCCGCTGACGCCCGGCCGGCACGATCGCCGCCGCCTGCACGCCACCCAGCGGCTCCACCGAGGCCGCCAGCACGGGCCGCAGCGGCACCGCCTCGATCCCCGCCCGCTCGACGGGCGCGGCAGGCGCAGGGGCCGTCGCCACAGCCGGAGCAGGAACAGCCGGAGCCGGGGTCAGCACCGAGGGCCCGACCTGCACAGCCGTCGACGTGGGCGAGGCCACGGGCACCAGCTGCGGCACCAGCTGCGGCGCGGGCCGGACGGCCACCTCCGCACGGGCCGTGCTCTCCCGCCGCTGCTCGGCCCGCTCCGCCGCGCGCTCCAGCTGCCGCAGCACCGAGGCCGCCCGCACGAAGGCCGCCGGGCTGGCGGGGTACTTGGGCCTGGTCTCGGCGAGGGCCTTCTGCGCCGCCTCGGCGTCCTTCAGCGCCTGCGCGGCGACCATCACGGCGCGCTCGCGCAGCAGCCGGGCGATCTCCGTCTCGGCCTTGGCCAGCCGCGACTTCTCCGCCGTCAGCCGCCGCCCGAAGCGGGTGGCCCGCTCCTCGGCGACCTCGGCGGCGTACTCGGCCTCGGCGAGCTGCTCCTCGAAGCGCTCCTCCGCGCGCAGCCGCCGGGTGGCGGCCAGCTCTGCGGCGGCCCTCCCGGCGCGCTCGCGCTGGCGCAGCAGGACTCCGAGCCCGATGCAGACCAGCACGACCGCGACACCCACCGATCGGGCGAGTGTGGGGTCAGGGCTGGCGACCAATGCGGCCACCGCGACGACGACGAGCACCCCGGAGGCGATCATGGGCGTGGAGCGGCCGAGGACGGAGGAATGACGGTGGCGTCCGCGTGACATGCCAAAGAAACTAGCGTGCGAATTGGCACCCTGTCAGCCTCGGCCCGTTTTCGGCTCTTGACAGCCCGTCGAAACTACAGCGGGTATTCACAGCCGCACCTGACGTTACGATAGGCGCGAAATTCCCCACCGCCCCGAGGGGGTGACGACTCGTGTCCACCGGCTTCCAGGTCCGCCCCGCCGAGCTCGCGACGGCGAGCCTCGCCGCTCGGCGGGCCGCCGAGCACCTCCGTACGTCGGCCGCCGGTGCACCGGCCCCGGAGCTCCTGCCCGCCTGCCTGACGACCGTCGCGCTGCGCGACTGCGCCGCCGCCTGGCAGCAGGCGCTCGCCCTGATCGCGGCCGAGCTGGACGGCGTCGCGGACCGCCTGCACAGCACCGCCACCGGCTACCGGGAGACCGACGCCGAGATCCGTCACGGCTTCCTCCCCGCCGCCCGCCCCGGGGGCTGACGATGCCCACCCGCCCGGAGGCCCTCGCCTCCGCCGCCGCCGCGTACGAGGCCCTGGCCGCCTCGTTGGAGGCCGTCCAGCAGGAGTGGCAGCTCACCGTCACCGGCACCGTCCGGGCCTCCGACTGGCAGGGCACCGCGAGCGAACGCGCGGCCCGCACCCTCGACGCCGCCGCCACCCGGCTCCAGGAGGCCGAGGAGGGGCTGCAACAACTCGCCGAGGCGCTCCGCCAGGCCGCCGAGGACTTCGCCGCCCACGAGAGCGACGGCGCCTCCCACCAGGGCGGCCCAGGACAGAGCGGTACGGGACAGAGCGGTACAGAACACGGCGGCGCGGGACAGGGTGGCACCGACCAGGCCGACCGCCGCACCGCCACCCGCCTCGACCAGCTCACCCGCCTCGCCACCACCCTGCACACCACCACGCCCGACACCCCAACCCCGTTCGGCCCGCACCCCGACGCCCTGCTGCTCGGCCTCCCCGGCCAGGGCCCGGTGCCGCCGCCCGGCACCCCGCCCGGCAAGGTCGCCCTCTGGTGGCAGACCCTCGACCCGGCCGCCCGCAGCCGTCTGACCACCGGTCACCCGGACCTGATCGGCAGCCTCGACGGCCTCCCCGCCCTGGTCCGCGACCGGGCCAACCGACTGCTGCTCGCCCAACTGCTGGAGCGCGGGCCACGCGACGCCCAACTGCTCGACGGCCTGCGCGCCATCCGGCGCCGCCTCGCCGACGGGCCGTCGGACCTGCTGCTGCTCGCGCTCTCCCCGGTGGGCCACGGCCGGGCCGTGCTCAGCTTCGGCGACCCGGACCACGCGGCGCACGTCGCCGCGTACGTCCCGGGCTTCGGGACCAAGCTGGCCGCCCTCGGCGGCGGTGACGCCGACCGGGCGCAGCGGGTACGCGACGCGGCGGCCGGGTACGGCGAGGGGCGCAGCGTCGCCGCGCTGGTCTGGCTCGGCTACGACCCGCCACCCAACGAGGGCCTCGACCCGCGCAGCCTCGGCGTCGCCGACGACCGCCGGGCCCGCGAGGGCGCCGCCGCGTACGAGCGCTTCCTCACCGGGCTGCGCGCCGCCCGGCCCGGCCCGCCCGCGCACCTCACGGCGATCGGCCACAGCTACGGCTCGCTGCTGGTCGGGCTGGCGGCCCGTCAGCCGGGCGGGCCGGTGGCCGACGACGTCGTGCTGGTCGGCAGCCCGGGGGCGGGCACGGACCGGGCTGACGGCCTCGGCCTGGCTCCCGGCCACGTGTACGTCGGCGCGGCCGACTGCGACCCCGTCAGCCACCTCCCGGACCTGCCCACGGTGGCGGGCGGCATGCTCGCGGGCGGGCTCCCGGGCGCCGTACTGCGCCAGCTGGTCGACCCACCGGACGAGCTCTGGTTCGGCCGCGACCCGGCCGGCTCCGGCTTCGGCGCCCGCCGCTTCCAGGTCGCCCCCGGCGAGCCGCTGGACGCCTTCGCCAGCCACTCCGCCTACTTCGACGCCGACTCCGAATCCCTCGCCAACATCGGCCGCATCGTGGCCGGGCAGGGCGACCGGATCAGCCCCGCCCCCGGCCGTTAGGGTCTGTCGGAGGGTCAACCGGAAGGTCTGTCGAGGGGGCGCACCATGACCACGGAGTTCCGCACCACCACCTACGGCCCGAGCGGCCGACAGCTCGACGTGCACCGGCCCGGCGCGGGCGCGGGCCGGCCGTCGGGCCCGCTGCCGACCGTGCTGCTCTGGCACGGGCGCGGCCCGGACGAGCGGGACGTGCTGGCGCCGTTCGCGCGGGCGACGGCGGCGCTGGGCGTCCTCGTCCTCGTCCCGGACTGGCGGCCCGACAGCGCCGACGGCGGCCTGGCCGACCTCACCGACTCGGTGGCCTTCGCCCGTCAGCACGCCGACGGGTACGGCGGGTCGACCGAGCGGATCACCCTCGCGGGCTGGTCCCTGGGCGGCAAGTGCGCGGTGGCCGCCGCCCTGCATCCGGTCGCGCCGGACGGCTGGCGCCCGCACGCCGTGGCGGCCCTGGCCGGGGGGTTCACCACCCCGGCGCCGTTCTCCGGCACGGCCCCCGTCGAGGAGGCCCGCCGGGCCGACCTGACGGTGCCGCAGGTGCCCGTCCTCCTGGTGCACGGCACCGAGGACACCATCGTGGAGGCCCGGCAGTCCCACGACCTGGCAGCGGCCCTGACCGGCCACGGCTGGCCGGTCACCGTCGAGGAGCTCCGCACCGACCACGCGGGTGTCGTGATGACCACCTACTCACCCACCCACGCCCGCTGCCTCCCCGCCCCCACCGGCCCGGCCCGGCACGCGGGGCAGCTCGCGGCCCGCCTGCTGGCCGCGCACGCGCAGCACTAGCGGGGCGAGGCGGCCGTGCCGGGGTGGGTGGGGCCGTCGTGGTCCTCGGGGAGCTTGCAGACGTGTTGCACCCACAGGGCTGCGGCGATCACTCCCGCGCCGGTCAACACGGCGAAGCCGGCGGTGATCGCCTGTGACCTGCGCGCCTCGATGTCGAGCAGGCTGAGCAGGTGGATGCCGGTGCCCGCGTAGATGCCGGTCGCGACGGCCGAGACGAGCGCACTGGCCTGGGCCAGCACCACAGCGCGGGCGGCACCGAGCGGGTCGACTCCCTTGGCCCCCGGACGCCGCTCCCGGACGGCCTTCAGCCGGGAGCGCAGCGAGATGGCCGTGGCCAGCAGGACCACGGCGACCACCGCGAGCACGATGGGGGCGGCCGCGGGCACCCCGGGCAGCTGGCCCATGGAGTCCCACAGCTTGGCACCGGCCCAGGAGAGCACCGCCGCCACGGCGGCGATACCCAGGAGCAGGCGGAGGCGGAGCGGCTTCACTAGGACGGAGTCCTTCCCGGCGGGACACGAAGGCGAGGCACGAAGCTGGGGACGAGAGCTGGACGCGGTTTCTGACGGCACGCCAGGAGCGCGGATCCGGCGGACAGCGCCACCCAGGACAGCGCCACCGTACCGGCCCTGTCCTGCCGATCACCTACTCGTACGGACGGCGCCCACTCCGAAGTTCCCACCGGCCGCTCCCGGACGGCCCGCCCACCGGGGGCGGGGCTACTCCGGCAGCCGCAGCTGGATGTCGTCCCGCCGCCGGACACTCGCCTCGGCCTCGCCGCCGAGGCCCTTCAGCAGGTCGGCGACCCGGCCGAGGCCCGGCAGCTCACCGTCCGGCTCGGCGTCCGCCCAGGGGGCCAGGACGAAGGCGCGCTCGTGGGCGCGCGGGTGCGGGAGGAGCAGCTGCGGGTCGTCGGAGGTGACGCCCTCGTACGCGAGGATGTCGACGTCCAGGGTGCGCGGGCCCCAGCGGACGGTGCGGACCCGGCCGAAGGCGTCCTCGACCGCGTTGGCGCGCTCCAGCAGGGAGCTGGGCGGCAGGGTGGTGCGCAGCACGACCACGGCGTTGTAGTAGTTGGGCTGCTCGGCGGGGCCGCCGAGGGCCTCCGTCTCGTAGACGGAGGAGACCGATGTGATCCGGACGCCCGGGGTGTCCTCCAGGGCGTCGACGGCACCCTGGAGGGTCTCCAGACGGTTGCCGAGGTTGCTGCCGAGGGCGATCACGGCGTGGCGGGGGTTGTGCAGGGTGGAGTCCGCGCAGTCGACTCGGCGCTCCAGGTCGAACGTGGTCGGCGAGGCGGTCGGGTCGCTGGTGCTCATCGGTATCCCTCTGCAGCTGGAGCGGTGGCGCGGGGCGAGTGTGCGCTCGTCATGCGCGGCCCCGGTGGATGGTGATCGTGACGTCGTCGAAGGGGACGGTGATCGGGGCATCCGGCTTGTGGACGGTCACCTCGACCTCCTCGACGGCGGCGTGGCTCAGGCACTGGTCCGCGATCCGCTGGGCGAGCGTCTCGATCAGGTCGACCGGCTCGCCGGCGATGATCCCGGTGACCTCCTCGGCCACGACGCCGTAGTGCGCCGTCCGGGTCAGGTCGTCGCCGGAGGCGGCAGGGCGGGTGTCCAGGTACAGCACGAGGTCGACCACGAAGGTCTGGCCCTCGATGCGCTCGCGCTCGAAGACGCCGTGATGGCCCCGGGCACGCAGGCCCCGCAGGGTGACGCGGTCCAGCAACTCACTTCTCCCACCTGGACGGGCCCCGCGCTCGGGCAGGGCAGCGGCGGGCCTCGTCGCCCGCCGGGGTCGAATCTACCTGCGGGAACGGACAGACCCCGACCGTCCTACCCGGCGTACGGGCGCGCCACGCGCGCCGAATCGGCGATTGACGTGAACGTTCGGTGTCCGTCCACGAAACATCCCCGGCCGCACGGGCCTCGGGGTCGGGGTCAGTCCTCTTCTTCGTCGTCCCCGCTGGTCAGGACGGGTGAACCGTGGTGCGACCAGAGCCGCCAGCCGTCGGCGGTGCGCCGGAAGAGGTTGGTCGAGACGACCTTCCCGCCGACCAGCGGGCCCAGCTCGCCCTCCTCCTCGGCCTCCCCACCGGAGAGAATGTTCTCGGTGCAGGTGACGAGGGCCACATCGCCCTGCACCTCGACCTCGACGTCGGTCAGGAAGAACTGGATGTACTCCGTGTTCATCATGATCAACATGTACGAGCGGGTCACCTGGGCCCGCCCGCGCAGCACCGGCCAGCCGGGGTGGACGCAGACCACGCCGTTCTTGTCGTCGGCGTCGGCGGCCCCCAGCCAGATGGCCTCGACGGCCTCCAGATCGCCGTTCTCCAGCGCCTCGTAGAGGGCCTGGTTCGCCGCCAGGACGGCCTCCCGGTCCAGCTCCTGCCCGGCCGCACTGCCGCTCAACCTGCCGTCACCCGCCATGCTTCCTCCTGAGCCGTACCAAGCCGTCATCCCCTCCGCGCCGCCCGCTGCCAGGCGGCGACCACCCGTACGGCGTCGGCCGTTCCGGCCACGTCGTGGACCCGCACGGCCCAGGCCCCGGCCTGGGCCGACAGCACCGAGACGGCCGCCGTGGCGTCGTCCCGCTGCCGGGCCGGCCGGAGCTCCCCGGTTTCCGGGTCGGCGAGCAGCGTACCCAGGAACCGCTTGCGCGATGCGGCGACCAGCACCGGACGGCCGAGAGCCGCCAGGGCGGGCAGGCCGCCGAGCAGGGCCCAGTTGTGCTCGGCGGTCTTGGCGAAGCCGAGGCCCGGGTCGAGGATCAGCTGCTCCTCCTTCACCCCGGCGGCGAGCAGCTCTGCCACCCGGACGGACAGCTCGGCGACGACGTCGGCGACCACGTCGTCGTAGACGGCGAGGCTGTCCATGTCGGCGGACTGGCCGCGCCAGTGCATCACCACGAACGGCGCGCCGGTGGCGGCCACCACCTGGGCCATCGCGGGGTCGGCGAGGCCGCCGGAGACGTCGTTGACCAGCCGGGCGCCGGCGGCCACGGCCTGCTCGGCGACGCTCGCCCGCATGGTGTCGATGCTGACCACGACCCCGGCGGCGGCCAGCTCGCGGACCACGGGGACGACCCGGCGCAGCTCCTCGACCTCGGTGACCCGCTGGGCGCCGGGGCGGGTGGACTCGCCGCCGACGTCGATCAGGTCGGCACCCTTGGCGGTGAGGGCGAGCCCGTGGGCGACGGCGGCGGCCGGGTCGAGCCAGAGACCGCCGTCGGAGAAGGAGTCGGGGGTCACGTTGACCACGCCCATGACGGCGCAGCGGTCGAGGCGGGGGAGGCCGGGAGGGTTGTTCATATGGCCATTATCGAACTGTCGGGGGCGCGAAAACGGCTGACAGATTTCAAAATCTGTCAGCCGTCATCTGTCATTCGCTATCGGTTATCGGTCAGCTGGCAGCTGCCAGCCGTCATCGGCCAGCTGCCATCGCGCAGCCGTCACGCCGCCTCGGTCACCGCACCCACGCCCGCCGCCTCCGGCATCAGCCCCTGCCGCTGCCGCTTCCGGCCGAACTTCGGCATGCCCAGCGTGATGAAGGCCTCCGCCTGCATCACGGCGAAGCCGATCCGCGGCAGGTCCCGGGTCTGCGGGTAGACCAGGAAGCGCGGCTCCCAGTCCGGCTGGAACTTCGCGTTGAACTTGTACAGCGACTCGATCTGGAACCAGCGCGAGGAGAACACCAGCATCCCGCGCCAGGCCCGCAGCACCGGCCCGGCCCCGATCCGCTCACCACGCGCCAGCGCGGAGCGGAACATCGCGAAGTTGAGCGACACCCGCCGCACACCCATCGCCGGCACCGCCTGCAGCGCCGCCACGATGAGCAGCTCGTTCAGCCCGGGGTCGGCCGCGCGGTCACGCCGCATCAGCTCCAGCGAGATGCCGTCCGGCCCCCACGGCACGAAGTGCAGCACGGCCTTCAGGTCGTCCCCGGTGGCGAAGCCGGGCTCGCCCTCCTCCGGCGCCTTGTGCGCGGTGACGACCACGCAGGCGTCGTCGTTCGGGTCGCCGAAGCGCCCCAGCGCCATCGAGAAGCCGCGCTCGGTGTCGGTGCCGCGCCAGCGGGCGGCGGCGTCGGCGATCCGTCGCTTCTCCTCCAGCGTCAGCTCGCTGACCCGGCGGACCTGGCAGGAGTAGCCGCCGCGCTCGATCCGCTTCACCATCTGGCGGACGTTGCGCATCGCCCGCCCGGCCAGCGAGAAGGTCGCGGTGTCGACGATCGCCTCGTCGCCGAGCTCCAGCGCGTCCAGCCCCGCCTCGCGGGTCCAGACCTCGCCGCCGACCTCGCTGCAGCCGACCACGGCCGGCACCCAGGCGTGCGCGCGGGCCTCCGCCATGAAGACCTTGATCGCCCCGGGCCAGGCCTCGACGTCACCGACCGGGTCGCCGGAGGCGAGCATCACGCCGGAGATCACCCGGTACGAGATCGCCGCCTTGCCGGTCGGCGAGAACAGCACGCTCTTGTCGCGGCGCAGCGCGAAGTAGCCGAGCGAGTCGCGCACCCCGTGCCGCTCCAGCAGCCCCCGGACCTTGACCTCGTCCTCCGGCGTCAGCACCGGCTCCGGCTTCTCCGGACGCAGCGCCAGGTACGCCGAGGTGAACGCCGTCACCAGACCGAGCGAGGCGAGCGAGTAGTAGACCAGGTCGCCGACCCGGTCGGTGTGGAAGCGCATCGGCCCCTCGAGCGCGAACAGCCCGAGCACCGCGTGCTGGAGACGGTCTGTGAGGCTCGGGTGCCCGATCTCGGAGCTCGGGTGCACGCTCACGATCAGCAGCCCGAGCAGGACGCTGAAGGTGCCCATGACGACCAGGTTGAGCACCGCGCGCCAGCGGGTGCGCGGGTCGGCCTTGGCGTAGAACTCCCGGCGGTGCACCAGGATCACGGCCAGCAGCGCCAGCGAGACCACGGCGGGCCCGACCTGGTGCCAGCGCACGATGTGCAGCACGGCCGAGACCGGCAGCAGCACGCAGACGGCCCGCCAGGCCCGCTGCTTGCGCCGCCGCAGGGCGTGCGCGAGCAGCACCAGCAGGATGCCGGTCATCAGGGTGCCGGCCGCGGCGAGCGTGGTGGTGGCGCCCGGCAGCTGCCCGGCCCAGCTGTGCACCTTGGTGTGCCTCAGCTTGGGGAAGATCGCGCTGGCGATGTTCAGCAGCCCGATCAGCAGGCAGGCGTACCCCACGGCGCCCGGGAGCCAGGCCCTGGGAACGGCGGCAGCTTGGTTGCGGAGCGTCTGCAGACCCCGGCGGCGGGGCTGCTCGGGGGACGGCTCAACGGACACGGGAACGCTCATGGAAGCTCAGCGTAGAGGCTGTTTCGAGCCGTCCTGTCACTCCGAGGGAGGAGATGAGATGGACCTTCATGGCTATTCCTTCGTCTGGCAATCCACTCGTCAAGAGAGCTTCCACGGAAGGTAATTCCGGTCCGCTCTCCCCGACGGCAGGGCCTGGGGGGACAGGGGGCGCCGCACCGGCCCAGCGCCCGGCGGGACAGCCGGGCACCCGGCGGGCGGCGGGTACGAGTACGGGGACCGATGCGACACGCGGCGCTACGGGACAGCGGCGCACGCGTTACACACGGTGGACGCCGCATTCTAAAGCCTCGGTTGCACCCTCCGCAGCGCACCTGCCGGGTGGATGTCCACCGAATTACCACCGACGTCGCGCCGGTCTCCACCGAAGGCGGGCAGGTCGGCCCAGGTCTCCACCGAAGGTGTGGCCGGAGCGCCCGGCCGGCCCAGCCCCGGTGGCCGCCCGGCCGTGCCCGCCGAAGGATGAACTCTGGCCCTCACGGCCGCTCACAGGGAAGGCGAAGGCATGGAACTGACCAGCAGAGCGCTGGTGTACTCGCTGGTCGCGCTGGCCGGGCTCGGCCTGCTCGGCACACTCTGGCTCTGGCCCCGGCTGGCCCGCCAGCGCCCGCTGCCGATGATCGGCCGGATCGCCCTGCTGACGGTCGTCCAGCTCGCCGTCGTGGGTGTCCTCGGCCTCTCCGTCAACAACTCGTACGGCTTCTACACGTCCTGGAACGACCTGCTGCACCCCGGCGGCACCCCCCTCGCGCTGACCAGCTCCGAGCACCCGAAGGCGGCCGCCCCGAAGGCCGGTGCGCTGGTCCAGCCGACCACCGAGGGCGGCCTGGAGACGATCAAGGACCTCCCGCAGGGCAAGCCGGAGGAGGTCGGCCGGGTCGACTCGGTACGGATCACCGGCACCGAGTCCGGGCTGAGCGACCAGGTGTTCGTCTACCTGCCGCCGGAGTACTTCGTGCCTCGGTACGCCCGCGAGCGGTTCCCCGTCCTGCTCACGCTGGCCGGCTACCCCGGGCCCTCGCTGCACCTGGTCGAGGGCCTGCGGGTGCCGCAGACCGCCTGGGAGCTGGAGCGGACCGGCCGGATGGCGCCGACGGTGATCGTGATGGCCCGGCCGAGCGTCGCACCGCCGCGCAACACCGAGTGCGTGGACGTCGCGGGCGGGCCCAAGACCGAGACCTGGTTCGCCAAGGACGTCCCGGCCGCGCTGCGGGCGACCTACCGGGTCAGCCGCGCGCCGGGCTCCTGGGGCGTGCTCGGGTACTCGACCGGTGGCAGCTGCGCGCTACGGCTGTCGCTGCGCAACCCGACGGTGTACCCGAACGCCACCGCCATGCACGCCGACTACCAGGTCCCGAACGACCGCTGGACGGACGGCGACCTCTTCGGCGGCGACCAGGCGGCCGCGCAGCAGAGCGACGTGCTCTGGCGGCTGCGCAACCTCCCCGCGCCGAAGGTCTCGCTGCTGGTGATCAGCACCCGTACGGAGGAGGACTACGCGGCCACCCAGCAGTTCCTGGCCACCGCCCAGCAGGTCGCCGACGCCCACCCGGAGTTCCGGGCCGACTCGCTCTACCTGGAGGACGGCGGCCACAGCTTCGAGACCTGGCGCCGCGAGCTGCCCGCCGCCCTGGAGTGGATGAGCGACCACCTCAAGACCCCGCAGGACCGCGAGCCCCGCCAGCAGTGACCACCGAACAGCGACGTCAGCGGATGATCAGGCTCATCGCCTCGGCCCGCGTCGCGGGGTCGCGCAGCTGGCCGCGGACGGCCGAGGTGATGGTCTTCGAGCCGGGCTTGCGGATGCCGCGCATCGACATGCACATGTGCTCGCACTCGATCACCACGATGGCGCCGCGCGGCTCCAGGATGCGCATCAGGGCGTCGGCGACCTGGCTGGTCAGCCGCTCCTGGACCTGGGGGCGGCGGGCGTAGACGTCGACCAGGCGGGCCAGCTTGGAGAGCCCGGTGATCTTGCCGCTGGTGGACGGGATGTACCCGACGTGGGCGACGCCCCGGAAGGGCACCAGGTGGTGCTCGCAGGTCGAGTAGACCTCGATGTCCTTGACCATCACCATCTCGTCGTGGCCGATGTCGAAGGTCGTGGTGAGCACGTCCTCCGGCTCCTGCCAGAGCCCGGCGAATATCTCCTTGTACGCGCGGGCGACCCGGGCCGGGGTCTCCAGCAGGCCCTCGCGGTCAGGGTCCTCCCCGACGGCGATCAGCAGCTCGCGGACGGCGTTCTCGGCCCGCTTCTGATCGAAGACCCCGATCGTCGCCTCGCCGTCGAGAGTCACCGGGTCGATCATTCCTGCCTCGCATGGTCATCGGGGAAAGTCGGAAGGGAAGTCACAGCAGAGCCGAGCAGCACGGAAGCCGCGCCTCCAGGGTACAAACCCCGGTGGCGCGGCTTCCATTCCGTACCTGTTGCCGGTCGATCCGAGGCCGGCAGGCGTCGTCAGCTCTCGCTGCTGCTGTCGCCCACGGGCGGCAGCTTCACGATGTCGACGGTCGCGGTGTCCGTCGGGGCGGCGGCGCCGTTGGTGAGCGCCAGCTCCTTCGGGGACTGCACCGGCGGCCGGGTGGACGGCGTACGACGGGACGAGCCCGTCCAGGCCGGCCGGGCCGGGCGGCGGACGATCGTCGAGAAGATCTCGGCGATCTGCTCCTTGTTGAGCGTCTCCTTCTCGAGGAGCTCGAGGACCAGGTTGTCGAGCACGTCGCGGTTCTCGACCAGGATCTCCCAGGCCTCGTTGTGCGCGTTCTCGATGAGCTTCTTGACCTCTTCGTCGACCAGCCCGGCGACCTCTTCCGAGTAGTCGCGCTGGTGACCCATCTCGCGACCGAGGAACGGCTCCGACTCGCTGGAACCGAACTTGATCGCGCCGAGGCGCTCGCTCATGCCGTACTGGGTGACCATCGCACGGGCGGTCGCGGTGGCCTTCTCGATGTCGTTCGAGGCGCCGGTGGTCGGGTCGTGGAAGACCAGCTCCTCCGCCGCACGCCCGCCCAGCATGTACGCCAGGGTGTCGAGCATCTCGTTGCGGGTGGTCGAGTACTTGTCCTCGTCGGGCAGCACCATGGTGTAGCCCAGAGCGCGGCCACGGGACAGGATGGTGATCTTGTGCACCGGGTCCGCGTTCGGAGAGGCCGCCGCGACCAGGGCGTGGCCGCCCTCGTGGTACGCGGTGATCTTCTTCTCCTTCTCCGACATGATCCGGGTCCGCTTCTGCGGCCCGGCCACGACGCGGTCGATCGCCTCGTCCAGCGTGACGTTGTCGACCAGCTTCTTGTCGGAGCGGGCGGTCAGCAGCGCGGCCTCGTTGAGCACGTTGGCGAGGTCGGCGCCGGTGAAGCCGGGGGTGCGCTTGGCGACGGCCCGGAGGTCGACGTCCGGCGTGACCGGCTTGCCCTTGGCGTGCACCTTGAGGATGTCGTGACGGCCCTGGAGATCCGGGCGGTCGACGGCGATCTGCCGGTCGAACCGACCCGGACGCAGCAGCGCCGGGTCGAGGATGTCCGGGCGGTTGGTGGCGGCGATCAGGATGACGCCACCCTTGACGTCGAAGCCGTCCATCTCGACGAGCAGCTGGTTGAGCGTCTGCTCGCGCTCGTCGTGACCGCCGCCGAGGCCTGCGCCACGGTGCCGGCCGACGGCGTCGATCTCGTCGACGAAGACGATCGCCGGGGCGTTCGCCTTGGCCTGCTCGAAGAGGTCGCGCACCCGGGAGGCACCGACACCGACGAACATCTCGACGAAGTCGGAGCCGGAGATCGAGTAGAACGGCACCCCGGCCTCACCCGCGACGGCACGCGCGAGCAGGGTCTTGCCGGTGCCGGGCGGGCCGTAGAGCAGCACACCCTTGGGGATCTTGGCGCCGACGGCCTGGAACTTCGCCGGCTCCTGGAGGAACTCCTTGATCTCGTGGAGCTCCTCGACCGCCTCGTCCGCACCCGCGACGTCCGCGAAGGTCGTCTTCGGGGTGTCCTTGGTGAGCAGCTTGGCCTTGGACTTGCCGAACTGCATGACCCGGGAGCCGCCACCCTGCATCTGGTTCATCAGGAAGAGGAAGACCAGGACGATGATGACGATCGGCAGCATCGAGAGCAGCAGGCTGACGAAGGTCGACTGCTTCTCGGGGCTGACGGTGTAGCCCTCCGGCAGGGTGCCGGAGTCGTTGTCGTTGATCTGCGCCTGCAGCGTGGCGGCGAGATCCTTGCCCTGCGAGCCGATGTAGGAAGCCTGGAACTTGCTGCCGGTGGGCGTCTTGCCCGTACCGGAGGAGGGCAGCTTCTCGCCGTCCTTCAGCTGGATCTTGATGGTCTGTGAGTCACCGGTGGTGATCTGCGCCGACTTGACCTGCTTCGCGCCGATCGCTGCGACGACCTGCCCCGTGTCCACCGTCTTGTAGCCGTTCGAGTCCGAAACGACCTGCATCAGCACAACGACGGCGAGGACGGCCAGCACGATCCACATGATCGGCGCACGGAAGTATCGCTTGACGTCCATCCATGCGGGGCGTTGCCGCCCCGTCCCTCCTGCCACTCAACGGCGCCGTTCGACTGTGGGGCCGTCGGCGCATCCGGGTATGTGCTCATGTGAAGAGCCGCTAATGGGACCGTACCGCAGTAGCTGCCCCCAGCGGTGGGAGCACGACGGCACGACGTATTTTCCTACCCCGGCTCAACGGGCGGGAAGAGCGCACTGTTCCCGCCCGTCGCCCGAACGGTGCTGAGCCGGGTCCGGAGCTGCTCCGACCGGCTGTCTCAGCCGCCGTAGACGTGCGGCGCGAGCGTGCCGATGAAGGGCAGGTTACGCAGCTTCTCCGCGTAGTCCAGGCCGTAGCCGACCACGAACTCGTTCGGGATGTCGAAGCCGACGTACTTGACGTCGATCTCGACCTTGGCCGCGTCCGGCTTGCGGAGCAGGGTGCAGACCTCCAGCGAGGCCGGGCCGCGCGAGCCGAGGTTGCCCAGCAGCCAGGAGAGGGTGAGGCCGGAGTCGATGATGTCCTCGACGATCAGGACGTCACGGCCGGCGATGTCGGTGTCGAGGTCCTTGAGGATGCGGACCACGCCGGAGGACTTGGTGCCCATCCCGTACGAGGAGACCGCCATCCAGTCCATCGTCACCTGGGAGTGCAGGGCACGGGCGAGGTCCGCCATGACCATCACGGCGCCCTTGAGCACGCCGACGATCAGCAGATCGCGTCCGGCGTAGTCCTGGTCGATCCGCTCGGCCAGCTCCAGGAGCTTGGCGTCGATCTCGTCCTTGCTGATGAGCACCTTCGCCAGATCGGCGCCCATGTCCTTGTCGTCCACCGGGGATACGTCCTCAAACGTTCGGGGTCCTGTGTCGGCGGCGGCCCTGCGGCCTGCGGTTACCCGCTAGTCGCCCTGTCGCCGAAAGACCAGCGTGCCACACCTTCGGGCCGCCTCCACTCCCCCGGGTAGGTGCAGGGGCCCCTGGCCGCGCCAGCCGGTGACCAGCAGATCCACCGTCTCCAGGTGCCGGGCGAAGAGATCACCGGCCGGACAGCCCGCCCGCAGCGCGGCCCGGCGGAGCACCCGGCGGCGGACGGCCGAGGGCAGCTCGGCGAGTTTCCCGACGTCCAGGGCGCCTTCGGCCGTACGGAGATCACGCTCGGCGAGGGCCGCCCACTGGTCGAGGGCGTCCGCGTCGTCCCGGAACAGCCGGGCGGTGCGGGCCAGCGCCTCGACCACGCCGGCGCCCAGGTGCTTCTCCAGTACCGGGAGCACCTCGTGGCGCACCCGCGAGCGGGTGTAGGCCGGATCGGTGTTGTGCGGGTCGTCCCAGACCGGGATGGACTGCGCGGAGCAGGCCTGCCGGGTCGCGGCGCGGTCGAGCTCCAGCAGCGGGCGGCGGTAGCGGCCCTTCTGTGCGGGCATCCCGGCCAGCGAGCGGGCACCGGAGCCCCGGGCCAGGCCCATCAGGACGGTCTCCGCCTGGTCGTCCCGGGTGTGGCCGAGCAGGACGGCGACGGCGCGGTGGCGCTCGGCGGCCTCGTCCAGCGCGGCGTACCTGGCCTCCCGGGCGGCGTTCTCCGGGCCGCCCTGCCGGCCGACCCGCACGGCAACCGCCTCGACCGGGTCGAGCCCGAGCGCGCGCAGCCGGTCGGCGACCTGCAGTGCCCGCGCCGCCGAACCCTCCTGGAGGCCGTGGTCGACCGTCACCGCACCGACCCGCAGGCCGAGCTTGGGGGCTTCGAAGGCGGTCGCGGTGGCCAGCGCCATCGAGTCGGCGCCGCCGCTGACGGCCACCAGCACGAGCGGCGAGCCCGGCGCGGCCGGAGTCCTGGGCAGGCCCGAGGGGTGGCGGCGGGCGTTGCCGATCAGCGTGGTGGCCTGGGTCCGGTCCTGGCTCGGCCCCTGGGCCTGGAGGGCCAGGACCGGTTCCGGGCGGGTGCGCGGCGCGCGGACGGGCGCACCGAAGGTGACACCGGCCTCGACCGCGAGGTCGGTGAGCGTGCGGCGTACGGCGAGACGTATCGCCGCGACTGCGGGGTGAGGGCCCACGGGGAAGCACTCCTTGGCGGAGAGACGGGAGCGGGGTTCGGTGACAGCCTGTCAGCTATCTGTCACCGACTGCTCACAGATGGTCGCAGAGTCCGGGCGCGGGCTACGCCACCCGCGCCATCAGTACGACCACGGTCCCACGTACGGGTGAATGGAAAAACGTATCTTCGCCCCCCAGATGTACGACTGCGCCACTCGTGCGAAGAACTGCGACACGCTGCGGGGGCGGCTGCGGGGTCAGCGGGGGTCAGCCGATGACGCGGGAGACCCACGCCGCCGGGTTGTGGATCTCGTCCTTGGTCGGGAGCGTGTTCGGCGAGGTCCAGACCCGGTTGAAGTCGGCCATCCCGACCCGGTCGACCACACCCCGGACGAAGACCGCGCCGTCCTGGTACTGGCGGAGCTTGGCGTCCATGCCCAGCAGGCGGCGCAGCACCTGGTCGATCCGGCTCGCGCCACGGTCGCGGCGCTGCTGGAACTTCTCCCGGATCTCCGCGACGCTCGGCACCACGGCCGGGCCGACACCGTCCATCACGACGTCCGCGTGGCCCTCCAGCAGCGACATCACGGCCGTGATCCGGCCGAGGATCTCCCGCTGGACGGGCGACTGCACGACTTCCAGCAGGGTGCCCGGCCCCGAGCCGTCGCCCCGGCCGAGGCCCGGCAGGCCGCCGCCGAACGCGTCACGGGCCCGCTCCAGCAGCGCGCCCGCGTCGATGTCGGTCTCGCTGAGGAAGGACTGCACCTCGGACTGGATGTGGTCACGCAGCCACGGCACGGCGGTGAACTGGGTGCGGTGGGTCTCCTCGTGCAGGCAGACCCAGAGCCGGAAGTCGTGCGGCTGCACGTCGAGTTCACGCTCGACCTGGACGATGTTGGGCGCGACCAGCAGCAGCCGGCCGGGCCCCGGCGGCTCGATCCCCCGGCGGGGCCGGTCGAACAGCCCTGCCGGGCTGTCCGGGGCGGCCGGGGCGTCTCCGGGGGGCAGCGCGGCGGCCGGGTCGGCCGGGGCGAAGGTCTCGTACTGCCCGAGCACCTTCGTCGACAGGAAAGCCAGCACCGCACCGAGCTCGATCCCGGTCGCCTTCTCGCCGAGCGTGCCGAAGATCTCCGCGCCGGGCGTGGTCGATCGCCGCGCGGCCAGCTTCTCGACCAGCGGCTGGACGACGGTACGGAAGCCCGCGACGTTCGCCCGGACCCAGCCCACGCGGTCGACCACCAGCACCGGCGTGGCCGCAGCCTCCAGCAGGCTGGAGGACCGCATGCCGGTGAACTCCCGGACGTGCTCCTCCGCCTCCAGGGCATGCCGTCTCAGCTCGGAGACCACCTCACGGGCCTGGTCCCGCGTAACCTCCGGCCCCGGCCTGGCCAGCCGGGTCGCCGTCGCGACCGCGAGATTCCAGTCGACCATGTCAGCACCGCCGCTCGTGCTCGTCATGCCCTCACCGTACGTGGTACAGCCTCTCCCGGGGGAGAGACCGGCAGCGCAACGGATCCAGGGGCACGAGGAACTGCGCGAGGCGGGAGGCACCGGACCGTCCCTTCCGTTTCGCGCAGTTCCCCGCGCCCCCAGTGGTCAACGCCCCAGTTACGTGCACCCTGGGGTCCGGCCAGCTGCGTGCGCTCCCCCGGGGGCAGGCCGCTCGGCGGCTACTTGCAGCCGCAGGCGGCGATCTTGGCGACGATGCGGTCGACGGCCGAGCGGGCGATGTCGGCGGCGGCGGTGGTCTTGGTCATCATCGCGAAGACCAGGACGCGGCCGTCCTCGTCGACGACCGTGCCGGCGAGGGTGTTGATGCCGCTGAGGCTGCCGGTCTTGGCGCGGACGATGCCTGCGGCGCTCTGGGCCCCGGAGGCCAGGCCGAAGCGGTTGACCAGGGTGCCGGTGAAGCCGGCGATCGGCATGCCGGTGAGGACGGGCCGCAGTTCGGGGTGGTCGGGTTCGGAGGCCAGGCCGATGACCTTGGCGAGGACAACCGGCGGGATGAGGTTGCCGGTGTGCAGGCCGCTGCCGTCGTGCAGGACGACGCCGTTCATCGGGAGGCCGAGCTTGGTGAGGGCGTCCGTCACGGCCTGCACCGCGCCGTCGAAGCTCGCGGGCTGGTGGGCGGCGATGGCCGCCTGCCGGGCCACGGCCTCGGCGAGGGTGTTGTCGGAGGTCGTGAGCAGCCGCTCGACCAGCCGGGGCATGGTCGGCGACTCGACCTTGCCGAGCACCTTGGCGTCCGCCCCGGCGGTGACACCGGGCTTGGCCTTGCCCTGGACGGTGATGCCCTGGGCCTGGAGCAGTGCGGCGAAGGTGTCGGCGGCCTGGCCCACCGGGTCGAAGACCCGGGCGGGTGCCTCGTCGGTGGAGAGTGGGTAGATCCGGCCCTCGTCGACCATCAGCGGCACCACGGCCGCGATGTTCATCGAGTCGTTCTCCTTGTGCAGGATCGGGCCGGAGTAGACCGAGGTGTCGGTGCCGAGCTTGACGG
Organism: Kitasatospora sp. McL0602; assembly: GCF_052076145.1. NCBI lineage: Bacteria > Bacillati > Actinomycetota > Actinomycetes > Kitasatosporales > Streptomycetaceae > Kitasatospora > Kitasatospora sp. McL0602. The sequence goes on from NZ_CP197246.1 coordinate 3,115,737, forward strand.
AGGTGGTGCCCGCCGCCTTGAGGGCGGTCGCCGTCTGCTTGGCGAGGTCGGCCATCGAGGCGGGCGCGGTGTCCGCGTCGACCGGCATGCCGCCGATCCGGATCTGCTCGCGCGGGAGCGCCGTGACGGTCGGGTCACCGCCGCCGACCAGCACGATCTCCCCCGGGGCGGCCCCCGCGACCACCTTGGTGGCGATCCGGGTCTCGGCCGGGATCAGCGAGAGCGCGGCGAGGGTGGTGAGCAGCTTGGTGGTGGAGGCCGGGGTGGCGGGGGTGTTCTCACCCGAGCCGTAGAGCAGCTTGCCGGTCGCGCCGTCCGCGACGGCGAAGGTCAGCGTGCCGAGTGCCTTGTCCTGGAGCAGCGGCGCGAGATCGCGCTGGAGCCCGGCGGTGGTGGGGACGCCCTCGTCGCCGCCGACGACCGGTGCGAGCACCGGCCCGCTCACCGCGACGGCGCTCCGCCCCGCTGCGGGCGGCGCCTGCCGGGTGGTACCGGGCGGCGTCGCGGGCTTCGTCCCGGTGGCGGCCTTGCCGGTGCTGTGGCCCGGCGCGGGCGTCGGCGCGGCCGCCGCCCTCCCGGCCTCCGCCGCGAGCCCGCCCGCCGTGAGGGCCACCCCGAGCACCCCCGCGAGCACAGCCCCGCGTCCACGTCCCACCCCTGTACCTACCCGCACCTACCGGCCCCTTTCCTGAGCACACCCTGCCGTGAGAGACACTTGGATTCTGTCAGTCCCTACCTTGGAGGAACCGTTGGAGTTCGACGTCCTGATCGAGATCCCGAAGGGCTCGCGGAACAAGTACGAGGTCGACCATGAGACCGGTCGCCTCCGCCTCGACCGGATGCTCTTCACCTCGACCCGCTACCCGGCCGACTACGGCTACGTCGAGGGCACCCTCGCGGACGACGGCGACCCGCTGGACGCCCTGGTCATCCTGGACGAGCCGACCTTCCCCGGCTGCCTGATCAAGTGCCGCGCCATCGGCATGTTCAAGATGACGGACGAGGCCGGCGGCGACGACAAGCTGCTCTGCGTCCCGGCGACGGACCCGCGCTGGGAGCACCTGAAGGACATCCACCACGTGTCGGAGTTCGACCGTCTGGAGATCCAGCACTTCTTCGAGGTCTACAAGGACCTGGAGCCCGGCAAGTCCGTCGAGGGTGCTGACTGGGTCGGCCGCGCCGAGGCCGAGGCGGAGATCACCGCTTCGATCAAGCGCCTGGAGGAGTCCGGCCACTGAGCCGGCCCCGACGGGACCGACGGGAGGCCGGGGTGAGCAGCGATGCTCACCCCGGCCTCTCGCGTCTCCGGTTCTTGTCTCAGTCCTCGTCGTCGAGGCGGAAGCCGACCTTGAGACCCACCTGGTAGTGCTCGATCCGGCCGTCCTGGATGTGTCCGCGCACCTGGGTGACCTCGAACCAGTCCAGGTTGCGCAGCGTCCGGCCGGCGCGCTCGACGCCGTTGCGGATCGCTTCGTCGACGCCTTCGCGCGAGGAGCCGACGATCTCGGTCACGCGGTAGATGTGGTCGGTCATGGCTGTCTCCCTGAGTGGCGGCACGGCCCCCCGGTCCACCGTGCCGCACCGGACGCCGCCCCGCACCCCGACGGGACCCGACGCGCCCGACGTACCGTCAGAAGGCCGCCCGGACGGCGCCGACCACCACGCCGCCGCCGTGCAGCGGGGAGTCGCCGATCCGGTCGAGGGTGCCGTCGGGGGTCTCGACGCCGAGGTGGCGCAGGGCGGCGGCGAGCACCGGGCCGCGGGCCCGCTCGGCGCCGTCGTCGATCTTGAAGGCGAGCGCCCGGCCGTCGGGCAGCGCGACCAGCTGGACGGCCTCGGCACCCATCTTGGAGAGCGCCCCGGGCACCGCCCGCATCAGCCAGGTGTCGGCGCGGCGGGTGCCCGCGACGTACTCGGGGTGGGCGCGCATGGCGTCCGCGACGCGGCGCTGCGGGGTGCCGGGCGCGGCCTTCAGGAGTGCGCGGTAGCCACGGGCCAGGCCGGTCAGCGAGACGGCGAGCAGCGGTGCTCCGCAGCCGTCGGTGCCGAGGGCCGCGGCCTGCTCGCCGGTGGCCTCCTCCAGCGCCTCGCGGGCCAGCAGCTGGATGGGGTGGGCCGGGTCGAGGTAGGTCTCGGTGTCCCAGCCGTTGGCGACGCAGGCGGCCAGCCAGCCCGCGTGCTTGCCCGAGCAGTCCATCATGATCGGCGCGCGGTGCCCGCCACTGCTGAGCAGGGCCTCCGCCTCGACCTCGTCCAGCGGCAGGTCGGCGGGCGTCCGCAGGGCGTCCTCGGTCAGCCCGGCGGCGGCCAGGACGGCCCGGACGGCGGCCAGGTGGAAGGGCTCGGCCGAGTGGCTGGAGGCGGCCAGGGCGAGCTGCGCGCCCTCCAGCGCCAGCCCGGCCCGCAGGGTGGCGACGGCCTGGAAGGGCTTGGCGCAGGACCGCGGGAAGAGCGGGGCGTCCGGGGTGCCGAGCGCGAAGTCGACCGAGCCGTCGGCCGCGAGCAGCACCAGCGAGCCGCGGTGGTGCCCCTCGGTGAAGCCCGAACGTATGACGTCGGCGAGTACGGGCAGGGCGGAGGACTGCGGCATCGGAATGCTCCACGGTGAGGGTGGCCGGGTGTGGTCCGCGCGGAGCGGCTCCCGCCCACCCCTGCGGGGTCAGCCGCCGGCGAGCAGGTCGTCGACCCGTGCTTCCCCTTCACGGTACCTGCGGGTGATCTCCGCGCCGCAGTCGTCGGCGGTGCGCTGGAGGCCCTGGCGGCGGCCGGAGACCTCGCGCTCGTGCACGGCGAGCCGCTCGACGGCGGCCAGCAGGTCGGCGGTCGGGTGCGCGGCCAGATCCGCCAGCTGGACGTCACCCATCAGGGCGTCCGCCTCCCGCTGGTAGCTCTCGCCGCGCGGCGGGCCGAGCGTGAGGTGGCGGGCCGGGCGGCGGACGGAGGCGGGCGCGTCCGCGAGGATCGAGGGCAGCCGGTCGAGCAGCTCGCCGGAGTCCGTGCCGCGCTGCGGCTCTGCCGACCACAGCTGCGCCTGCTGCGCCGCCGGTCCGGGCTGCTCCTGGCGCCGGCCGAGCTCGGCCCGGAGGATGTCCGTCCGCCCCTGGAGCAGGCGGCGCAGGTACGAGAGGTCGGCCTCCTGCTCCAGTGCGTCGCGGCGGAGCACCCTCAGCTCCTCCAGCTCCAGTTCGGCGAACGACGAACTCCGCTCGTGGGCCGTGCTGCTCGCGTCCATCAACCAACCACCTGCCGCTGTCCTGGTCATGCTGTCCGATTGCCCCTGCCCCACACGGCACCTCGCGCCCGGTGGCTCACGGCCTGACGGGGAAGCCCCCCGCTCTGGTGCACGCCGGAACGCCCCCTTGAGTTCCCCCGGGTTGCCGGTACCACCCACTTGAGCGACCGCGGCCTGTACGGCCGTTCGACCGGCCCGCACGGGGGCTCGCCGCCCGCACCGATCCCACCCTGCCACCCCGGGCCTCGGCCGCGCACGGCCCGTCCACCCGAACGGCCCCCTGGCGAACGGGGGTGGCTGATACGACCGGAGCAATCCGCTGGCCGGAGCGCCACCCCGGGGGCGCGACGCGCGCCACCCCGGCGCGCACCGACGCGAACGCGCCCTCCGGGCGGTGGCACGCCTCCGGCAGAATGACGGCATGCGAGCAGTGGTGCAGCGAGTGGCAGAGGCCAGGGTGACGGTGGACGGCGTCACCGTCGGGGCGATCGAGGAGCCGGGCCTGTGCGTCCTGGTCGGGGTGACGCACGACGACACCCCCGCCAAGGCCGCCGGGCTGGCCCGCAAGCTCTGGACGCTGCGGCTCTTCGAGGGCGAGGACGCCGAGCTCTCCTGCTCCGACTCCGGCGCCCCGCTGCTGGTGATCAGTCAGTTCACGCTGTACGGCGACGCCCGCAAGGGCCGCCGCCCGACCTGGAACGCCGCCGCCCCCGGCCCGGTCGCCGAGCCGCTGGTCGACGCGGTGGTGGCCGAACTCCGCGCGCTGGGCGCGAAGGTGGAGACCGGGCGGTTCGGCGCCGACATGAAGGTCGCGCTGGTGAACGACGGCCCGTTCACCGTCCTGCTGGAGGTCTGAGTCCCGCTCACTGCGGGACGACGACCTCCTGCGCGGCGGGGACGGCGCCGGCCAGCAGCACGGCGTCCAGCGGCACGTTCCGCTTGACGATCGCGAGCGCGATCGGGCCCAGCTCGTGGTGGCGCGCCGAGGAGGTCACGAAGCCCAGCGACCGGCCGCCCGGCTCGGTGGCGAGCCTGATCTCCGTACCGTGCGGGGGCAGCGACTCCTCGGTGCCGTCCAGGTGCAGGAAGACCAGGCGGCGCGGGGGCTTCCCCAGGTTGTGGACCCGGGCGACGGTCTCCTGACCCCGGTAGCAGCCCTTCTGCAGGTGCACGGCCGTGCCGAGCCAGTCGACCTCGTGCGGGATCGTCCGGTGGTCGGTCTCGAAGCCCAGCCGGGGCCGGTGCTGCTCGATCCGCAGCGCCTCGTACGCCCAGATCCCGGCCGCCGGGCCGTACGACTTCGTCAGCTCCGCCAGCTCGGCGCGCGGCAGGAAGAGGTCCCGCCCGTACGACAGCTCACGGACGGCGGCGGCGCCCTCGGTGCCTGCGGCGGACCCGGCCGGGAGGTGCACCACGGCGTACTCGGCGGTCGCGTCGGCCAGCTCGACCCGGTACATGAACTTCATGCTCTCCAGGTACCCGAGCAGGGCCTCCTGGGTGCCCGGCTCGACGTGCGCCCAGGTCGTCGTACCGTCGTCCACCAGGTAGAGCGCGTGCTCGACATGGCCGTTCGGGGAGAGCACCAGCGCCTCGGTGGCCTGCTGCGGCGGCAGCGCGCTGACGTGCTGCGTCAGCAGCAGGTGCAGCCAGCTCAGACGGTCCGGGCCGGTGACGGTGACGACACCCCGGTGCGAGAGGTCGACGAAGCCCCGGCCCTCGGCGAGGGCCCGCTGCTCGCGGAAGATGTCCCCGTAGTGGGCGGCCACCCCGGCATCGGGCCCCTCGGAGGGGACGGCACCGGGCAGGGCGAGAAGCGGGCTCTTCATACCGGTCATACCGCCGAGCTTACGCGTGCGCTCAGCTCAACTTGGCCGTGCAGTCCGCGCAGCGGCCGAAGATCGCGAAGTGCTTGAGGTCGGTGTCGAAGCCGTGCTGGGCCCGCAGGCTGTCGATCAGCGGGGCCGCGATCGCGGTGTCGGTCTCGGTCACCTTCTCGCAGTCCCGGCAGACCAGGTGGAGGTGGGTGTGACGGCCCGCCAGGTGGTACGTGGGGGCGCCGTGGCCGAGGTGGGCGTGCGAGACCAGGCCGAGCTCCTCCAGCAGCTCCAGGGTGCGGTAGACCGTGGAGATGTTGACGCCGCTCGCCGTCCGGCGGACCTGGCCGAGGATCTCGTCCGGGGTCGCGTGGTCGAGCACGTCGACCGCCTCCAGCACCAACTGGCGCTGCGGCGTCAGGCGGTACCCGCGCCGGCGCAGGTCGGCAGTCCAGTCGGAGGGGGTGTCCGTGTTCGCCACTGTGCTGTCCCTGCCCGGGTCGAGGTCGTGAGAACAAGTGTAGGGACCGGTCGACGACCGGCCCCTACGGTGCACCTGGGATCAGCGGAAGAAGGCGATGCCGTCGTCCGGCAGGTCCGCGAGGTCCTGGATCAGCTTCGCCTGGTTGAGCACCTTCTTGAGCTGCGCCGACATGTACGGCCGGAGCGGCACCTCGGGGGCGGCCTTCTCGCCGACCCAGAGCAGCTCTTCGTTGGCCAGGCCGTAGAGCCGCTTGCCACCGGTGTACGCGGCGGAGCCCTCGATCCGGGCGACTGCGTCGGTCGCCACGTCGATCTGCGGCTTGCCGTCGTGCAGCTTGCCGTACCAGATCTCGACGGTGCCGTCGTCGCGGACGGAGGAGATCTCGATCTCGCGCTCGCCGGCGGCGCCGTGCCGGTTGCTCGTCACCCGCCAGAAGGAGTGCTCGTTCTCCAGCGGGCGGACCTTCTCACCGTCGTTGTCCAGCACCCAGGTACGGGAGCGGAACTCCAGGAACGGGCGGCCGTCGTGCCGGAAGACGATCTCCTGGCCGAAGTTGCACTTCTCTGCGCCCGGGAAGTCATAGACACCCGCGCCCTCCCAGGTACCGAGGAGGAAGGCGAGCGAAACGACGTCCTTGTGGAGGTCTGAGGGGATCTCGATCATGGTCCTAGGTCACTGTCGTCGGTGTGGGGCTGCCTCAACCGTACGGCAGCGTCAGCGCTGGCCCTGGTACAGCTTCATCACCGAGAAGATGGCGAACCAGGTGATCAGGACGGCCATCAGGGCGAGCAGGGCGTCGAAGAAGATTTCCAGCGGGCTCACGAGGCACTCCCAGTTGCGGCGGCGGACAGGCTGTGGACGGGGTGTTGAACGCCGCCGAGTCTATCCGGCGGCGGCCTGCCGGTCTCGGTGAGCCCCGACACTCCGACGCTAGGGTTCGACTATGTCGAAGAAGCTGGTCATCAAGGTCACTGCCGGGGCCGACGCGCCGGAGCGCTGCTCGCAGGCCTTCACCGTGGCGGCGGTCGCCGTCGCCAGCGGGGTCGAGGTCTCGCTCTGGCTGACGGGCGAGTCCTCGTGGTTCGCGCTGCCGGGCCGGGCCGCCGAGTTCGAGCTGCCGCACGCGGCTCCGCTGCCGGAGCTGCTGGAGGCCGTGCTCGCCGTCGGGCAGGTGACCCTGTGCACGCAGTGCGCGACCCGGCGGGGCATCGGCGCGGACGACGTACTGAAGGGTGTCCGCATCGCGGGCGCGCAGGTCTTCGTCAGCGAGATCATGGCCGACGGCGTGCAGGCGCTCGTCTATTAGTGGTCAGGGTGGTCGCGGTCGGGGTGGTCCCGGTCGTGGCCGGGGTCGTCCCAGTCGGGGTTGTCCCAGCGCGGGTCGTTCCACCAGTCGTCGTCCGGGTCGCGCTTGTTGGCGAAGACCGCCGCGAGCGGCGGGATGACCATCGCGACCACGCACATCCCGATCGCGGCGGGCACCGACCAGAAGCGCACGACGCCCCAGGCCAGGACGAACAGGCCGATGCAGCCGCCCATCATGACGAAGTAGCGCACATGCCGCTGGTGTGCCTGCACCCCTCCACGGTACGGCTGAGGACCCCTGCCGGGGCAGGGGTCCTCAGGGTGTTCCGTGGAGCGTTCCTGCGCGGTCTCAGACCGCGATCGCGACCTCGGTCGGGTTGACCTCCTTGGAGGTCACCACCTGACGGTCGACCGTCGCGCCGGGGACGAGGGCGCGGAGCGTCCAGGTACCCGGGCGGGCGAAGAAGCGGAACTGTCCCGTCGCCGAGGTCGGGACCTCGGCGGTGAACTCGCCCTTGTCGTCGAGCAGACGGACGTAACCGTTGACGGGCTCGCCGTTCTTGGTCACCGAGCCCTGGATGATGGTCTCCTTGGCCACGTCAACTCCTGCCAGATCCGGGCCGCCGGCCTGTGCACCGCACATGTTCTTTACTCCTCTATGCCTTGGTGGGTAGGGCCGGGCTTCAGTTGCCGAGCTCGATCGGCACGCCGACCAGGCTGCCGTACTCGGTCCAGGAGCCGTCGTAGTTCTTGACGTTCTCCTGGCCCAGCAGCTGGTGCAGCACGAACCAGGTGAGCGCGGAGCGCTCGCCGATGCGGCAGTAGGCGATGGTGTCCTTCGCCAGGTCGATGCCCTCGGCCTGGTAGAGCTCGCGCAGCTCGTCGTCGCTCTTGAAGGTGCCGTCGTCGTTGGCGTTCTTCGCCCACGGGATGTTGCGGGCACTCGGGACGTGGCCCGGACGCTGCGACTGCTCCTGCGGGAGGTGGGCCGGGGCGAGCAGGCGGCCGGCGAACTCGTCGGGCGAGCGCACGTCGACCAGGTTCAGGGTGCCGATCGCGGCCAGCACGTCGTCGCGGTAGGCACGGATCGAGGTGTCCTGGGCCTGCGCCTTGTACTCCGTCGCGGCGCGCTCGGGCACGGCGGCGACGAGCTCGCGGGAGTCCAGCTCCCACTTCTTGCGGCCGCCGTCGAGCAGGCGGACATCGCCGTGGCCGTAGAGCTTGAAGTACCAGTAGGCGTAGCTGGCGAACCAGTTGTTGTTGCCGCCGTAGAGGACGACGGTGTCGTCGTTGCCGATGCCCTTGCGGCTCAGCAGCGCCTCGAAGCCCGCCTGGTCCACGAAGTCGCGGCGGATCGGGTCCTGGAGGTCCTGCTTCCAGTCGATCCGGACGGCGTTGCGGATGTGGTTCTTCTCGTACGCGGTGGTGTCCTCGTCGACCTCGACGACGACGACCTTCGGGTCGTCCAGGCGGTCCTGGACCCAGTCAGCGTCTACCAGGACGTCACTGCGGCTCATGGTGATGTTCTCCATCCGGGGGCGGTTTGCGGAAGGGGCTGCTCAGAGGGTGCGCGGCGGCCGAGCGGTCCGAACTTCTGTCCGAATACTGAGACGGGTGTGTCTACAGGTGGCGCCGTGCTGTCGTTCCGGGTGCTGGGGTGCATCTGGCGGCCTGCGGGCGCAAGCGTGCCAGGTCAAGCCAGTGGCAAGGGGTTGGGCGGGCCGGTGGTACCGGTCAGAACCGCCCTGTCAGCGCATTCGACACAGGCAGGCGGAGACGCGGCACAGGTCTACCGCCCGCCGCTTCGTGAGGTCCGCCTGTCGCTTCATGCCGACGATGCTAGGGACCGGAGGCGGGGGCTGTCATCAGCGTACCGAATGCTGAGACTTTTTGATCCGACATATGAGATCTGGCGCCTTTCCGCACCGTGTGGGCCCGGCTCGAGGTCGCGACGGCCGGCGCTCAGCCGAGCAGCTTGATGTTGCTGCCCTGGAAGGTGAGCAGCAGGCCGTCCGGCTGCGGGGTCGCCGAGGCCAGCCCCAGCCCGGCCGGGAGGTAGCTGAGGGTGACACTGCGCGCCTCGAGAGCCTCGCCCCCCGCACCGCCCAACAGGGATGCCACACCCTGGAGTTGGAAGCCGTCGGCAGTGATGGTGTTGCCGGCACTGTGCACGTTGCCCTGCCCCAGCGGCAGCCCAGCGAGGGTGGCCTTCACCTTGCCCGGCCCGGCGTACGCGAGCTCCACCGGCCGCCCGCCGCCCGCCAGCAGCCGGGCGACGTCCGGGTACGGGACGAGCCCGCTGCCGCTGCCGGTGCGGACGGTCGCACTGCTGTAGCCGCTGTCGAACTCCACCCCCGAGAGCCGGGCGCTGAAGGAGCGCAGCGCGATCCGCTCCCGCCCGTCGGTCGCCGTCACACCCTCACCGGAGAGCCGGACGTCGTCGAGGCGGCCCGTGACCGCCTGCGTCAGGAAGGGGAACCCGCCGATCGACACGTGCGGGCGGCTGCTCAGCCGGCCACTGCTCACCAGCTTGTCCGCCGCCTGGTCCTCCGCCACCCCCACCGCGACCCGGTCCGCCCCGAACAGCAGCCCCCCGAGCACCACCAGACCGATCGTCAGCTTCACCAGGCCGCGCATCAGGTGCTCCCGTCGTCGTCTTCGTGCACGCGCTGCGTGTCGTGCACGTCCTGACGTACGACGCCCGGCACCGGACGAGGGTTCCGCTTTCGGCCCGGCCCTCAGCGCAGCCAGAGCAGCGGCGCCGCGACGGCCAGTGGGAGCGCCACCCCCGCCGTCAGGTGGACGAAGCGGCTGGGGAAGTCGTACGAGGCGACCCGACGGCCGATCAGTGCGCCGACGGCGGCGAGCGCCGCGAGCAGCGGCGAGGCGCCGGTGAGCAGGGCCGTCGCGGTGCCGAGCAGCAGCCCGGCGGCCGAGCCCGCGGCGGCCGGGAGGCGGAGTGCGGTGGCCGCCGAGGCGGCGAGGACGGCCGCCGCGACGGCCGCCGCTGCCGCCGGGACGGAGTCGCTGAGCAGCAGCGCGCCGCAGAGCCCGGCCAGCCCCGCGCCCGAGCCGAGCACCGTCAGGGCGTAGAACCGCTCCGCCGGGTCGGTGGGCCGCAGGGTCTGCAGGACGAGCACCAGGACGGTCGCCGCGCCGAGCGCCCCGAGCAGCCCGGCCGCGCCGCCCCCGGCCAGCACCGCCGCGTCGGCGGCGAAGCCCGTGAGGGCGGCGAGCGCGATGCCCTGCCGGGCGGGCCACATGCCGTGCAGGCGGAACCAGCCGGCTGCCGTCAGCACCTGCAGCACGGCGACCGCGAGGACGGGCACGCCGAGCCAGGACGCCGCCGCGAGCAGGGCGGCCAGCACGCCGGTGAGCAGCGCGGGTGTCAGGCCCGGTTCGATGATCGGTGAGCGGGCGGGAGCGCTGGTGGTGCCGGGGGCGGTGGTCGTCATCGGGTCACCCGCCCGCGAAGGGGGGCAGCACCTCGACGCTGCCGCCCTCGGTGAGCGGGACCTCGGCGTGCGGGCGGCTGCCGACCTGTGCGCCGTCGACCAGGTACGAGCAGTGGTCGAGCACCCGGAGCAGCTGGGGCCGGTCGGCGTGGCGGGTACGGACGGCGGCGAGGGCCTCGGCGAGCGTCGCGGCGCGGTAGGGCTCCTCTGCGACACCGGCGGCGGCCTTGGCGGCGGCCCAGTAGTGGATCGTCCCGCCGACGGGCGCCGTCATCGCGCCGGTACGCGGAGCCGTCACTCTCCCGGCTGAAGTCTGCTCGGTGCCGGCATTGGTGGTTGCGGTCACGGCAACCCCTCCTCGTCGTCCTCGCCCGGTGCGGCGGCCCGGCTCTGTTGCCCTGCCGCCCACGCCGTAGGTGTACACGTACTGTGCGGCCGGTGCGGCTCCCATGATGGACCGCCGGGTGGCCGGTCGGGCAACCCTGCTGGTCGCAGGGGCGGCGCGCGGGCACCGGGAGAACGCGCCGCACGTGGCCGGGGTCACGCCCTCCGGCCGCCCGTTGTGACGCAGCCGGGCCCGCGGGGCCCTCCCGCAGCGGGGAGTGGTCGGCTATTCTCGTGGCGTGAGGGACCTGGGCAGAGTCGCCCCCGGGTCCTTTTGTGTTTTCAGGACGCCAGCACGGAACGTCCTGGCCTTCGGCGCCCCACCCGCGCCGCACCGGCCAGGACCGCCCCGCAGAAGCGGCACAACGGTGTGCCCGCGGTGAGCAGGGAGCGGCAGTGCCTGCGCCGGGCCGCGAGCCCGGGGCGGGAGCAGACCGGAAGGTTCGCGGATGAGCAGAGCAGTGAAGGGGCACCAGGGGTTGCGGGACCTCCGGCACGCGCCCCGTACCGCCCTGCGCGCCCCCGAGTCGGCCGGGTCTCACCGTGTGGACGCGTCTCCCCCACCTGCCACGGCAACCGTGCCCGCCGCGTGCGACGGCCCGCACTCCGCTGTGACCGCGACGACCCGGAAAGGGGACTAACCGGGTATGAGTTCTCTCCTCCTGCTCACCAACGCTCTCCAGCCTTCCGCCGAGGTGCTGCCCGCGCTGGGCCTGCTGCTGCACAACGTGCGGGTGGCGCCGGCCGAGGGATCGGCCCTGGTCGACACCCCGAGCGCCGACGTCATACTGGTCGACGGCCGGCGTGACCTGCCGCAGATCCGCAGCCTCTGCCAGCTGCTGCGCTCCACCGGCATCGGCTGCCCGCTGATCCTCGTCGTCACCGAGGGCGGCCTGGCCGCCGTCACCGCCGAGTGGGGCATCGACGACGTGCTGCTCGACACCGCGGGCCCGGCCGAGGTCGAGGCCCGGCTGCGGCTCGCCATGGGCCGGCTCCAGGTCTCGGTGGACGACAGCCCGATGGAGATCCGCAACGGCGACCTCTCGGTCGACGAGGCCACCTACTCCGCCAAGATCAAGGGCCGGGTGCTCGACCTCACCTTCAAGGAGTTCGAGCTGCTCAAGTACCTCGCCCAGCACCCCGGACGGGTCTTCACCCGGGCGCAGCTGCTCCAGGAGGTCTGGGGCTACGACTACTTCGGCGGCACCCGGACGGTGGACGTGCACGTCCGGCGCCTGCGGGCCAAGCTCGGCGTCGAGCACGAGCAGCTGATCGGCACCGTCCGCAACGTCGGCTACCGCTTCGTCATCCCGGAGAAGCCGGACAAGGGCGAGCGGCCCGGCCTGGAGCAGCGCTCCGTCATCACGCACGAGGTCTGACCCCCCGCTGCTCGGGACGGCCGTCATCCGGACAGGCCGGGCGGGTCAGCGCCCGGCCTGTCCGGTTATGTCACAAAGTGCGGTACGGCCGTTGTGAGACAGCTGACATCCCCCGCCCCCGCAAGGGGCCACCCGCGTAGACTCCCCCCGTGGCCAAGGTGACGCGCGACGATGTAGCCCGACTGGCTGGGACCTCGACCGCGGTCGTCAGCTACGTCATCAACAACGGGCCGCGCCCGGTCGCGCCCGCGACCAAGGAGAAGGTGCTCGCGGCGATCGAGCAGCTCGGCTACCGGCCGAACAGCGTCGCCCAGGCGATGGCCTCCCGGCGCACCAACCTGATCGGCATGGTCGTCCCCGACGCGCGCCAGCCGTTCTTCGCCGAGATGGCGCACGCGGTCGAACGCGCGGCCTCCGACCGCGGCAAGCTCGTCCTGATCGGCAACTCCGACTACGTCGACGACCGCGAGATGCACTACGTCCGCGCCTTCCTCGGGATGCGCGTCTCCGGGCTGATCCTGGTCAGCCAGGGCGCGCCGCAGCAGGCCGCCAAGGAGTTCGCCGCCATAGAGGGCGCGAAAGTGGTGCTGCTGCACCGCCGCCCCGAGGCGATCGACGACGTGTCGGTGGTGACGGACGACGTCGGCGGCGCTGAGCTGGCCGTCCGGCACCTGCTTGAGGTGCACGGCTACCCGTCCGTCTCCTGCTTCGGCGGCCCCGTCGACACCCCCGTCCCCGGCGACCCGGTCATCGACCACGTCGAGGGCTGGCAGCGCGCCATGGACGCCCACGGCCTGCCCACCGAGCAGTACCTCGTCGACGCGCCGTTCCACCGGTACGGCGCGTACGAGGTCGCGATCGGCCTGCTGAGCTCCCCCGACCGGCCGCGCGCCGTCTTCTGCTCCACCGACGACCAGGCGATCGGCGTCCTGCGGGCCGCCCGCGAGGTGGGCCTGCGGGTGCCGGAGGACCTCGCGGTGGTCGGCTTCGACGACGTCCCCGAGGCCGCGCTCGCCGACCCGCCGCTGACCACCGTCGCCTCCGACCGGGACGCGATGGCCCGCGCCGCCGTCGACCTGGTGCTGGACGACTCCCTGATGGTGCCCGGTTCGGACACCGAGCGGGTCCGGAAGTTCCCGTCCCGGCTGGTCGTCCGCCGCTCCTGCGGCTGCTGATCCGTTCGGCCCGCTTCCGCTTACCTCCGCTTGACCTGGCTTTATGAGAACCGAACGGGCTTCTCGGACCGTTCTGACCCGGCTCTCATCCGCTCTTCATCCGGCGGGCGGACGGTTTGATCCATGACCGAGCAGCAGCGTGACTCCGCAGAGCAGACCACCCCCGGTGCGTACGCCTACCCGGGCCCTCACGTGGCGGAGGGCACCGTGCCGCAGCACGGCGGCCACGCCCGCCGCAGCTTCCTGAAGGGGCGGCTGGCCCTGGTCACCGCCGTCGCCGCCGTGGCCGCCGTCCTCGGCGGAGTGGCGGGCGGGGTGATCGCCGACGGCCGGGACGGCTCCGGCGGCAGCAGCACCAGCACGATCGTCAGCCCCGTCGCCGCCAAGTCCGACGGCACCGCCGACGTCGCCGCGATCGCCAAGGCCGTCTCCCCCAGCGTCGTCCAGATCACCGTCAAGACCAGCAGCGGCACCGCGACCGGCACCGGCGTGGTGCTCACCTCCGGCGGCCAGATCCTCACCAACTTCCACGTGATCTCCGGGGCCGTCGACGGCGGCGGGCAGACCACCGTCACCTTCAAAAACGGCTCCACCGCGAGCGCCACCGTCACCGGCACCGACAAGGCCACGGACATCGCCGTCATCACCGCCTCCGGCGTCAGCGGCCTCACCCCCGCCACCCTGGGCGACTCCGACAACACCGCCGTCGGCGACGCCGTCGTCGCCATCGGCAACCCCGAGGGCCTCACCGGCACCGTCACCTCCGGCATCATCAGCGCCAAGAACCGCCAGGTCAGCGTGCAGGTCGACGAGGGCACCACCAGCAGCAACGGCGGCTTCGGCTTCCCCGACCTGCCCGGCCTGAACGGCCGCTCCTCGAACCGCTCGGCCGCCTCCGGCGACACCGCCACCTACAAGGCCTTCCAGACCGACGCCGCCCTCAACCCCGGCAACTCCGGCGGCCCGCTGATCAACTCCGCCGGCCAGGTCATCGGCCTCAACTCGGCGATGTACTCCGCCTCGGGCTCCAACTCCACCTCCGACACCAGCAGCGCGGGCAGCGTCGGCCTCGGCTTCGCCATCCCGATCAACGACGTCAAGCACGTCCTGCCGAAGCTCCAGGCCGGACAGAACGTCTGACTTCCGCCCGTCACCACCCGTCACCGCCCGGGACGGCGGACAATGGCAGCACCCTCACCCGCAGCAGCTCACGGTCTCAGAAAGGCCCAGCGCCCATGACTCCCCCCGCCGACGACCGCACCCCCGCCGAGGGCCTGGGCGCCCCCGCCCGCCTCCTCGTGGTCGACGACGAGCCCGCGCTGCGGGACGCCCTGGAGAGCAGCCTCGCCTTCGAGGGCTACGAGGTACTGACCGCCACCGACGGCTTCGAGGCCCTCGACGCCGTCGAGCGCGAGCGCCCCGACCTGGTGCTGCTCGACATCATGATGCCCCGGATGGACGGCCTCACCGCCGTCCGCCGAATGCGCTCGCGCGGCGACACCGCCCCCGTCCTGATGCTCACCGCGAGGGACGCCGTCGGCGACCGCGTCACCGGCCTGGACGTCGGCGCCGACGACTACCTCGCCAAGCCCTTCGAACTCGACGAGCTGCTGGCCCGCGTCCGCGCCCTCCTGCGGCGCAACGCCATCGCCGCCGAGGCGGCACGGGCCGCCGTCGAGGAGGACGACAGCGAGGTGCTGGCCTTCGGCGACCTGCGGATGAACACCGCGACGAGGGAGGTCACCCGCGAGGGCAAGCCGATCGAGCTGACCCGCACGGAGTTCATGCTGCTGGAGATGTTCCTCTCCCACCCCAGGCAGGTGCTGACCCGGGAGCAGATCCTCAAGGCGGTCTGGGGCTTCGACTTCGAACCCTCCTCCAACTCGCTGGACGTGTACGTGATGTACCTGCGCCGCAAGACCGAGCAGGGCGGCATGCCGCGACTCATCCAGACCGTCCGAGGCGTCGGCTACGCCCTCCGACCGGCAACGGGCGCCGCTGCGTGAAGCCTCTGAGGCGCCTGACGGCCTGGTTCCGCGGGCGCTCTCTCCGAAGCCGTCTGGCCATGCTCACCGCCGCGGCGGTCGCGGTCGCCATCGCCCTCTCGGCCCTGGCCTGCTGGTTCGTCGTCAGCGACCGCCTGTACGCACAGGTCGACACGAACCTGGCCGCCGCACCGACGTCGACACCACCCATCCCCCTTCGCAACGGGCAGTTCGCCACGCCCTTCCAGTCCTGCGGCACCACTCCGAAGGCCGCCCAGGCGACCGCCCAGGCGACCGCCGAGGCCCAGGCCGCCGCCAACAAGGCCAGCCGCCACAATCCTGACAACGGCCCCCGCCCGGCGGGCCAGTCGAGCTCCGAGGGCGTCTTCGACGCGCAGCAGATCTGCCTGCCCTGGGGAGCCGTCAAGGGCATCAACGTCGCCCCCAGCGACCTGTCCGTCCTCGACAGCCCCAGCCGCAAGGTCACCTACCGCAACGGCAGCTTCGTCGACGGCACCCCCGCCCGGGTCCGGGTGAACATCGCCTTCGACCAGGCCTCGGACGCGCCCTACGTGCTGCTCACCGCCGCGCCCGTACAGAGCGTCAAGGACTCGCTCCAGCAGCTCGCCCTCATCCTGCTCGGGGTCGCCGCGCTCGGCGTGCTCGGGGCCGGGGTGATCGGGCGGGTCGTGGCGCGGTCGGCGCTCAAGCCCGTGGACAACCTCACGGACGTGGTGGAGCACATCGCCCGTACCGAGGAGGTCGGCACCACCATCCCCGTGCACGGGAACGACGAGATCGCCCGGCTCTCCTCCTCGTTCAACTCGATGAGCACCGCCCTCGCCAACTCCCGCGACCGGCAGACCCGCCTGATCGCCGACGCCGGGCACGAGCTGCGGACTCCCCTCACCTCACTGCGCACCAACGTCGACCTGATGATCCGCAGCGACGACACGGGCCGCCCGCTGCCCCCGGCGACCAAGACCAAGCTGCTCGGCAACATGAAGGCCCAGATGCAGGAACTCACCCTCCTCATCGGCGACTTGCTCGAACTCTCCCGCCCCGACTCCGCCAGGCCCCAGCAGACCCGCACCGTCGTCGCCCTGCACGAGATCGCCGACCGCGCCGTCGAGCGGGCCCGGCTGCGCGGCCCGGGGCTGGTCTTCGAGCTGGACATCAACCCCTGGTACGTCGCCGGCGACAGCGCCGCCCTCGAACGCGCCGTGATCAACCTGCTCGACAACGCCGTCAAGTACAGCCCACCCGCCGGCAGCATCGAAGTCGCCCTACGCGCGGGCGTGTTGACCGTACGGGACCACGGCCCCGGCATCCCCTCCGACGAGCTCCAGTACGTCTTCGACCGCTTCTGGCGCTCCCCCTCCTCCCGCCAACTCCCGGGCTCCGGCCTCGGCTTGTCGATCGTCGCGCAGACCATCGAGGACTCCGACGGCCAAGTCACCCTCGGCCCGGCCCACGACGGCGGTCCGGGCGCCCTCGCCACCGTCCACCTCCCGGGACAGAGCGACGTACCGCAGTGACCGGGCCCCAAACCCCGGGCAGTTGGGCAGCAAGGTGTTGCCCAACTGCCCTGGGGGCACATCACCGTCCTGCTGGACAGCCTCGACGACCGTCTGACCAGGGATTTCTACGCCGCGCAGGCCGTTCAGCACGGCTGGTCGCGGAGCATGCTCAGCAACATGTTGTCCAGCCAACTCCACCTCCGGCAGGGTGCGGCCCTCTCCAACTTCGACACGACCGTGCCGGAGGGGTCCGACCTGCTGCGGGAGATCACCAAGGACCCGTACGTACTCGACTTCACCCGCCTCGGCAGCGACCACGCCGAACGCGATCTGGAGGACGCCCTGGTGGAGCACGTGGTCCGCTTCCTCCAGGAGCTGGGGGTCGGGTTCGCCTTCGTGGGGCGGCAGTACCCGCTCCAGGTGGGTGGGCAGGAGTTCCGGATGGATCTGCTCTTCTACCACCTGCGGCTCCACCGGTACGTCGTCGTCGAGCTCAAGACCGTCCCCGCCCAGCCTGCTCACCTCGGCCAACTCGGCTTCTACACCGCCGTGGTGGACGACAAGGTCCGCGACCCGTCCCGGGACGACGCCACGCTCGGGATCCTGATCGCGGCCGGCCGCGACAGTGAGGTCGTCCAGTACTCGCTGCGCGGCAGTACGCAGCCGATGGCGGTCAGCACGTACGAGACGCTGCCGCCCGAGATGCGCGCGCTGCTGCCGACCGACGCCGATCTTGCCCGGGTCACGCACGAGGTGCTGGACGCCCGGGGGTAGGAGCACCCGTAGACGAGAGGGCGGGCACCCCGGTGGGGTGCCCGCCCTCAGCAACTCACGGTCGTGGGGTCAGTCCTGGTCGGAGCCGGGGCCGACGACGGTGATGCGGTTCTGGGCCGGGACGACCAGCGGGGCTCCGGCCTTGCTGTTCGCGCCCAGGTAGGCGGCGAAGAGGTCGAGGTCGGAGGCGCCGACGAGCTTGTCGGTGCCGGCTGCGAAGGCGGGGAAGCCGTCGCCGCCGCCGGCCAGGAACTCGTTGGCCGCGACGCGGTAGGAGGCGGCCGGGTCGATCGGGGTGCCGTTCAGCTTGATCGAGGGGACGACGATGCGGGCGGCGTCCGTCTTGGTCAGGTCGAGGGTGTAGGTCAGGCCGGCGGAGGACTGGAGGATCTTCGGCGCGGCGGCGTTGAGGCCGCTGACCTGCTGCTGGAGCAGCGCGATGATCTGGGCCCCGGTCAGCGTCTTGACCTGCATCATGTTGGTGAACGGCTGGACGGTGAACGCCTCGGCGTAGGTCACCACGCCGTCGCCCTCGGCGCCGGAGGCCTTGTAGACCAGGTCGGAGCGGATACCGCCGGGGTTCATGAAGGCGATCTGCGCGCCGCCCTTGTCCTTCGCGGCGAGCCCGGCGAGCTGGGCGTCGGCGATCACGTCACCGAGCGGCTTCTCGAAGTCGGTGCTGCCACGGCCGTTGATGTCGGCGCCGATGAAGCCGAGCGGGCGGTTGGCGATCGGGGCGGCGAGCTTGTTGTAGTACGCGATCAGGGCCGTCATGTCCGGCGCCTTGGGGACGTTCTGCCGCACGACGTGGTTGGCGGCCGTGACCGACGGCCGGATGATCGTGCCGGTGGTCTTGTCGAGCTTCAGGTCGATCTCGGTGTAGAGCCGGCCGAAGGACGCGGCGCTCGTCACCGACCGGGGGTTGCCCGCCGGGTCCGGGATGGAGCAGGCGTACGCGTTGTGGGTGTGGCCGGTGACGATGGCGCCGACGGCCGGGTCGATCTTCTTGGCGATGTCGACGATCGGGCCGGAAATGCCCTGGCCGGCCGCGCCGCAGTCGTAGTTGTAGGTGCTGCTGGCCGGGTAGCCGCCCTCGTGGATCAGCGCGACGATCGAGTTGACGCCCCGGCTCTTCAGCTCGGCGGCGTACTTGTTGATCGTGGTGACCTCGTTGCCGAACTTCAGGCCCTTGACGCCCTCGGCGGTGACGATGTTGGGGGTGCCCTCCAGCGTCACGCCGATGAAGCCGACCTTCACGCCCCGGACGTTCTTTATCCAGTACGGCGCGAGGATGGGCTTGCCGGTCTTCTCGCTGGTCACGTTGGCGGCCAGGTACTTGAAGTCGGCGCCCTCGAAAGTGCGGCCGTCGACGTAGCAGCCGTCGGTGGGGTGGCAGCCGCCGCGCTGCATGCGCAGCAGCTCCTTCGAGCCCTCGTCGAACTCGTGGTTGCCCACGCTGGTGACGTCGAGACCGAGCTTGTTCATCGCCTCGATGGTCGGCTCGTCGTGGAACAGCCCGGAGAGCAGCGGGCTGGCGCCGACGATGTCACCGGCCGCGACGGTGACGGAGTTGCGCTGGCCCTCGCGGGCCTGGCGCAGCGCGGTGGCCAGGTACTCGATGCCGCCGGCGGGGGTGGAGACGACCTGACCGGTCTTCGGGTCCACCTCCTTGATGGTGCCGGAGGAGCCGGCCGGGGGCTCGAGGTTGCCGTGGAAGTCGTTGATGGCGAGCAGCTGGAGGTCTTCGACCCGGGGCTTCGGGGCGCTCGTCGCCGAGGACATGTTGGGCGCGACGAGGCCGCCGACCAGGCCGGCGGCGGCGAAGGTGACCAGGGCTGCGCGGCGGAGGCCGCGGCGGGCGGGTGGCTTCTGACCGGAAAGGGGCATGAGGGTTCCCTGCACCGTCGGGGCCCGCTGGGTGGGCCCGGGAATGGGCGTGACCTGTGCAGCCTAGGGTCAACGCGCGTAGCTGTCAGGGTGTGGTGAGTAACAAGAGGGTTTCTTGTGACCGACGGCTGAGAGTCCCTCAGACCCTCCTGCTCTCAGACCCCCGGCTCGGCGGCCAGCTGTCGTTCCGCCCGGTCGCGTTCGATCACGGCGTCCTCCGTCATCGCGCGGTCGGTGTAGACCAGCGGGCGTTCGGCCTCGGTGATGATGTGTTTGACCACCTGCACGTTGCCGTTGACGTCCCAGACCGCGATGCCGGGCGAGAGCGTCGGGATGATCTCGACGGCCCAGCGCGGCAGGCCCAGCACCCGGCCGGTGGCTCTCGCCTCCTCGGCCTTCTGCATGTAGATGGTGCGGGTGGAGGCCATCTTGAGGATCGCCGAGGCCTCCTTGGCCGCGGCGCCGTCGACCACGTCCGAGAGGTGGTGGACGACCGCGACGAAGGAGAGGCCGAGCCGGCGGCCGAACTTGAGCAGCCGCTGGAAGAGCTGGGCGACGAACGGGCTGTTGATGATGTGCCAGGCCTCCTCGACCAGGAAGATGCGCTTCTTCCGGTCGGGGCGGATCCAGGTGTGCTCCAGCCAGACGCCGACGATCGCCATCAGGATCGGCATCGCGATCGAGTTCCGGTCGATGTGCGAGAGGTCGAAGACGATCAGCGGCGCGTCCAGGTCGATGCCGTCCGTGGTCGAGCCGTCGAACATGCCGCGCAGGTCGCCGTCGACCAGCCTGTCCAGCACCAGGGCGACGTCCAGGCCCCAGGACTGCACGTCGTCCACGGCCACCCCGAGCGACTCGACCGAGGAGAGCTCGGGGCTGCGCAGGGTGGTGATGATGTCGTCCAGGACGGGCTGGCGGCCCGTCACCGAGGCGATCACGTGCGCGTGGGCGGCCTTCAGCGCGAAGCCGGCCCGCTCCTCCAGGCCCCGCCCCATCGCGACCTCGACGATGGTGCGCAGCAGCGAGAGCTGCCCGGTGGTGGTGATCGCCGGGTCGAGCGGGTTGAGCTTGACGCCGCCGTCCCGGGCCGCCATCGGGTCGAGCCGGATGGACTTTATCCCCAGCGCCTCGGCGATCAGGTTCCACTCGCCGACGCCGTCCTCGCCCTGCGCGTCGAGCACCACGACCTGCCGGTCGCGGAAGCGCAACTGCCGCAGCACGTAGGTCTTCTCGAGGGCCGACTTGCCGTTGCCGGATTCACCGAGGACGAGCCAGTGCGGCGCGGGCAGCTGCTGCCCGTACAGCTGGAAGGGGTCGTAGACGTACCCCTTGCCGCTGTAGACCTCGCGGCCGATGATGACGCCGGAGTCCCCCAACCCCGGTGCGGCGGTGGGGAGGTAGACCGCCTGGGCCTGGCCGGTGGAGGTCCGGACGGGCAGCCGGGTGGTCTCCACCTTGCCGAACATCAGGCTGGTGAACGCGTCGCTGAGGTTGCCGATCGCCATGACGGGGGCCCTCCAGAGGGGTCAGCGGCGGATGCCGGTGGCGAACGGGAGGGTGTTGACGAAGGCCCGGTGGTGCTCGCGGTCGCACCACTCCAGCTTCAGGTAGCTCTTGCCCGCCGAGGCGCGGATGGTGCGCTTGTCGCGGGCCAGCGCCTCCGGGTTGCGGGAGGAGACGGTGATGTAGCCGACCAGGTTGACCCCGGCCGCGCCGGAGGCGAGGTCGTCGCCGCGCTGGTCGACCCGGCCGGTGTGGGCGAGGTCGCGCGGGTCAACGGTGCGGTTCATCTTGGCGGCCCGGCTGGACTCGGCGTCGTCGTTGGTCTTCTCGGTGAGCATCCGCTCGATCGCGACGTCCGTCGGCTCCAGGTCCATCGTCACGGCCACGGTGCGGATCACGTCCGGGGTGTGGACCAGCAGCGGGGCGAGGAAGTTGACGCCGACGGGCGTGAGCGGCCACTCCTTGACCCAGGCGGTGGCGTGGCACCAGGGCGCCCTGGTGGTCGACTCGCGGGTCTTCGCCTGGAGGAACTGCGGGTGCGTGGCGTCGAGTTCGGCCGGCCAGGCGTTCCGCTGGGACATCGCCTGGATGTGGTCGATCGAGTGGTCCGGGTCGTACATCGAGTGCAGCAGCGAGGAGAGCCGGGCGTGCCCGAGCGGCTGCCGCACCCGGATGTCCGCCTCCGCCAACCGGGCGCAGATGTCGGTGAGTTCGCGCGCCATCACGGCGGCCAGCCCCTCGTCGTCGCGCTGCCGCGCGCCGCCCGCCGTCCGGCCCATCGCGTACGCCTCGGCCGCGAGGTCACGGTTGTAGTGCATGCAGGCGACGAGGTACGCGCGGTGCTGCTCGGAGGAGGTGGAGACCATCGACTGGAGCTGGTCGTACGAGTCCTGGAGCCAGCCCGGCGACTCGGGGTTGCCGCGCCGCTCGACGTCCTTGGCGTGCGCGTCCGGGTCGGCGGGCAGGGTGCGGGCGAGGATCTGGAGCCTGGTGACGAAGCCGTCGCCGTTGGCGACGTGCTTGAGCAGCGTGCCGAAGCGGTCGACCAGCGCCTCCTGGTCCTCGGAGTCGCGCAGGCCCACGCCGGGGCCCTCGATCTCGATCGCGGCGGTGACGGTGCGGCGCTCCAGGTGCATCAGCACGCCCACCTCGTCCGGCCCGAACGGCGCGGAGAGCCAGCGCAGCCGCCCGACACCGGGCGGCGGGCCGATCTCGACCTCCCGGCCGTCCAGCCGGGTGCCGGCGTCGACCACCTCGGACTTCCAGACGGCCCGGCCGCTGCGCACGGTGCGGCGGTAACTGCGGTTGATCTCCAGCCACTTGTAGAAGGTACGGCGGCGGTACGGCACGTAGACGGCCATGATGGCGAGCAGCGGCAGGCCGACCAGCCCGGCGATCCGCAGCGGCAGGATCGGCATCAGCAGGCCCCAGAGCATGCCGAGGAAGGCCCCGAAGATGATCAGGACGATCTCGCCCGATTCGCGGTTGCGCCCGATCGGCGCGTTCGGCCGGGACTTGCCGATCAGATAGGTGCGGCGCTGGTGCACGTACGGCTGGGCGTACTGGGCGCCGTAGCGGGTCTCGGTGCTCATCTACCCGTCACCCTCCCTTCGCTGGGTTGCTGTGTTGGGCGGCGGCAGGCGGGGCCTGGGGCGGCGGGGCCGGGGTGCGGCCGGCGTGGGCGGCGATGCCGGGGGCGACGGAGCCGCCGCCCGCGCCGGAGCCGGAGGCGTTGGCCGTCTGCGGGCCGCCCCGGGAGCCGTGGGCGCTGATGCCCTGCTTCACCAGGTTGGCCGGGCCGTTGATCATCGCGGAGCCGGCCGAGACGGCGCTGGCACGGGCGTGCCGCATCTGGAGCATCTCGTCGCCGAAGCCGGGGATGAAGCGGTAGACCG
Source organism: Kitasatospora sp. McL0602 (assembly GCF_052076145.1). Lineage (NCBI taxonomy): Bacteria > Bacillati > Actinomycetota > Actinomycetes > Kitasatosporales > Streptomycetaceae > Kitasatospora > Kitasatospora sp. McL0602. The sequence goes on from NZ_CP197246.1 coordinate 3,138,529, forward strand.
AGGCGCTGGCGAAGATCGAGAGGAAGAGGATGGCGAGCCCGGAGAGCACGTGCGAGAAGTCGTCCCCGGCCCCGGCTGCGCCCGCGACCGCCCCGGCCAGGCCGAGGATGATCACGATGATCGGCTTGGCCAGGTCGACGGCGGCCATCACCCCGGCCCAGCGCCGGACGTGCTTCCACAGCTGCTTGTCGACCAGCCCCGCGTACACGGCGGTGCCGAGCAGCGCGCCGACGTAGAGCATCGCCGCCCGGATCAGCAGCTCGATCCAGAGCACGGCGGCGGCCAGCACCGCGACCAGCGAGACGATGATCAGGATCAGCGGGCCGCCGCCGAGGCTGCCCTTCTCCAGGGTGTCGGCGAAGCCCCCGAGGTAGGTGCCGGTGTCGGACTTGGTGCCCGCCGCGATGGCGCTGGTGAGCCCGTCGGTGGCGCTGACCACGGTGTAGAGGATCAGCGGGGTGAAGGCGGAGGCGATCACCGTCAGCCAGAGGAAGCCGATCGCCTCGGAGATCGCGGTGGTCAGCGGCGCGCCCCGGACGGCGCGCTTGGTGACGGCCAGCAGCCAGAGCACCAGCGTGATCACGGTGGAGCCGGCGAAGACCACGGCGTACTGCTGGAGGAAGGCGGCGTTGGTGAAGTCGACCTGGGTGGTGCCGTCGATCGCGCCGGAGAGCTTGCGGACTACCCAGGCGGCGGCCTGGGCGCAGCCCTTGGCGAGCGAGCCGAGCGGGTCGGTGACATCGGCGACGGCACCGGTGCCGCCGGGGACGACGACGGCGCCGGGCGGCGCGCAGGCCTGCCCGGCGGACGGGATCGGCAGGTCGATCTTGCAGCTCGCGCTGGGGCTGGGCGTGGGCGTCGGGTCGGCGAAGACCGCACGGGCCGTCAGCAGCAGCGTGATCTGGAGGGCCGTCAGCGCGGTGCCGAGCCCGGCGGCCCGGCGCAGCAGGGAGGCGGGCGGGGTGGGCGGGCCGTCAGCGGGCATAGCGGAAGCCTCCGAAGTCCTGGACGGCGCGGGTGATCTCGTCTGCGGTGGCGGCCTGCTGGTCGCCGGGGACGGGGGCCGGGCCGGACTGCCGGCTGAAGTCGGTGAGCTTCCAGTCGCTGCCCGTCCAGCGCATCGTGACGCTGAGGGTGTACCAGCTCTCGGCGACAGGCTGGGTGGAGTGCTCGCCCGCCAGCCCGACCAGGCCGGTGCACCAGACGTCGACCTTCGTCGCGGTGTCGGCGCTGTTGGTGGTCTTCGTGCCGACGGGCACGGTGCGGCTGACGAAGATCAGGCCCTTGGCTGCCCTGCCCTGGCCGTCCAGGCCGAAGTGGGCGGCGGTGTCGGCGCTGAATGCCGCGTCGAGGCGGGTCTGCAGGGCGGTGACGACGCTCTGGTCGGCGACGGTGGCGACGATGGTGTGCCGGGCGTCGGCATTGAACATGTCGGCCGAGCCCAGCGCGGTGGCGTAGTTGGCGGCGGCCGACTGGGCGCCCTGGTCGGTGTGCGGGTAGCCGTTGGCGATGCCGTGGCTGGTGGTGGCGACGGGCTCCTGGCCGCTGGCGGCGGTGGGCGCAGCGGACGGCGCGGCCTGGTCCCCGGAGGGCCGGGCGGGCGGGGTCGACTTGTCCCGGTTGGCGATCGAGATCGCCAGCACCAGCAGGGTGACCACCACCAGGACCGCCAGCAGCGTCCGCAGCGGCCGGCCCTGACGGCTGCTCGGCTGGTAGACGGACTGCTCGGCGACCGGTAGCCGCGTACGGGTGTGCGGCTGGTCGTCGGACACCGGCACGGCGGCCCCTCCTGGTGCGGGGAGCCCAGGCGGGCCCCGAGGTCGACAGCGCACCCGCCCCGGGAGCGCGACAGCCCCAGTGGGACGGCTCGGCCGTGCCACCGGGACGACTATCTGATCGTCAGATGGCCATGCCGTAGACAATGGTGAACAGGGTGCCCAGCGATCCGATGATGAACACGCCGGTCAGCCCGGCGACGATCAGCCCCTTGCCCTGTTCGGCGCTGAAGGTGTCCCTCATCGCGGTGGCACCGATCCGCTGCTTGGCCGCACCCCAGACGGCGATGGCGAGGCAGCCCAGGATGGCGACGGCCATCACCACCTCGACCATCACCCGGGCCTCCGAACCCAGGGTCGCGAACGGCCCCCAGTCCGGGGCGATCCCGCCGATGATGGTGTCGATATTGGCCTTTTTGGGTGGGTCCGCGGCCAAGTGGCCGACGAGCCTGCTGTCCACGCTGCTCAGCTTCATTTCCATCTCACCGCCCGATCAGGCAAATTCAAGGCCCAGCAACACGGTTTCGCGAAGGGCCGGGACCTATTCTTGGCCAAATCTGATGTCGACTTGGCTACTTCTCGCGGATTGGCCGTGCGGCGTGGGACACGTACGACAGGATGTCCACCGTACGAAGGATACCGCTCACTCTTTGTATCGGCGATGATTGCGCTGAGCAACGCCTTCCAGAACACGGACAACTGACGCTACGTCGGGATGGTGCTGATGGTACTCCGGAAGGCAGGCGCTGCCGCCGTCGCTGCGGGGGTTGTGGCCGTCGGCTTCGTCGGCGTGGTCACGCTCGGCACCTTCGCCGCCAGCGGCGCCTCCCGCACCACCAGCAACAACCTCGCGCTCTCCAGCGGCACGGTGCCGGCCGTCTACCAGCCGACGATCCAGAAGTGGGGCGCCCTCTGCCCCGAGATCTCCCCCCCGATGCTCGCCGCCCAGCTCTACCAGGAGAGCGGCTTCGACCCGGCCGCCCGCAGCCCCGCCAAGGCCTACGGCATGGCGCAGTTCCTGGAGCCGACCTGGGCGACGTACGGCACCGACGGCAACGCCGACGGAAAGCGCGACATCTGGGACGCGTCCGACGCCATCGCCTCCGCCGCCACCTACGACTGCGCCCTCGCCAAGGACGTCTCAGCCGTCCCCGGCGACCGGCAGGCCAATCTGCTCGCCGCCTACAACGCCGGGCCGTACGCCGTCATCAAGGCCGGCGGGATCCCCGCGTACAAGGAGACCCAGGGGTACGTCCGCAACATCCAGGCGCTGGCCCGCAGCTTCACCGCCCCCACCGCGAGCGTCGCACTCTCCCAGCAGTCCGCCGGGGCCATCTACTTCGCCCAGAAGGTGCTCGGCACCCCCTACCTCTGGGGCGGCGAGGGCCTGCCCTCGCAGGAGGGCCGCTTCGACTGCTCCGGGCTCACCGAGCAGGCGTACGCCAGCGTCGGCATCACGCTGCCCCGGGTCGCCAACGACCAGTGGTACGCCGGGCAGCACCCCGCCCGCAGCGAGCTGCGCCCGGGGGACCTGGTCTTCTTCGCCACCGACCTGAACGACCCGCGCTCCATCCACCACGTCGGCATCTACGTCGGCGGCGGGTACATGATCGACGCCCCACACACCGGCGCCGTGATCCGCTACGACTCCATCGACCAGAAGGACTACATCGGCGCCACCCGCGTCACCTCCGACGGCGCCGAGGCCCTGCCCGTCCGTGGCAAGGACGGCTCGATCACCACCTCCGGGCAGGCCGTACCCAAAACCTGACGTTCCATGGCCTTTGATGGCGGTCCATGGCGGCTTGTGGCAGCAGAGTGGACAGTCAGTCAAGTTTCCATAACAGCGCGTTTCCGGGGAAACCTGGGCGGCGCTGTTGGCGTTGTGACCGGTGGTGCGACGGTCCGCACCGGTGACCGAAAGGGAGGTGCGGCGTGTCGACGCTGCTCGCCGACACGTCCGGCCCCGATCTGGACGTACTGAAGGCAGTCAACGGCCTCGCCAAGGCCTCCCCGGCCTGGCTGGACAGCTCGGTCTCGTGGATCGGCGAGTACGGCATCCTGCTCGGCCTCGCCGCCCTCTGCGCCGTCGGCTGGCTCCAGGCCCGCAAGCGCCCCGACGCCCCCGTGGCGATCGCCGGGCTGCTCTGGGCACCGCTCGCCGTCGCGCTCTGCGAGCTGGCCAACATCCCGGTCTCCTCGATCGTGGACCGCCCCAGACCCTTCGTCGACCACCCCGAGCTCGACGTCCTGGTGAGCGGCAAGGCCGGCACCCTCTCGTTCGTCAGCGACCACTCCGCGATGTCCATGGGCATCGCCGTCGCGCTCTACCTCGTCAACAAGCGGCTCGGCCTGATCGCCGGGGGGCTCGCACTGCTCCAGGGCTTCTGCCGGATGTTCATGGGCGTCCACTACCCCACCGACGTGATCGGCGGCTACGCCCTCGCGACGGCCATCGTGCTGCTGCTCGCCCCGCTGGCGATGGCCGTCCTCGTCCCGTTCTGCCACGCCCTGACCCGGACGGCCGTCGCGCCGCTGCTGGTCTCCACCGCGAGGCAGCCGCGCCGCCGCCGGGCCGCGCCTCGGGACTCCGACCTCGCCGCCTGAGGCTCTCCGGAAGGCGTACTCCGAGGGGCGCGGGCGATCAGTCCCGGTGTTCCTGCGCGGCCAGGTGCTCCTCGGCGTCGCGGCGGGCGCGCTCGCGGGAGCGCCGCCCCGGGGCGGCCCAGCCGCAGCTGCAGCTGGCGAAGCAGAACGACCCCCGCTCGGCGGTGGCCACCTGGTGGACGGACGTCGGGCCTGCGCCGGGCCGGGCCGGCAGCTCGCTGTGCACGTGTTTCACGGTAACCCGCCCGCCCCCCGGCGCGAAACGAAGTCCGCGCGCCGGTCGAGTCGTAACCCTCACAGCGTCAACTCGTTTGGGAGGCAGGAGCTCTGCCCATCCGGGGTGGCAGCTTGCCGGGCAGCTGGCCCGAGGGGGTTTGTCGATCGTGAAGACCGTGCAGAGCGTGCAGAGCGTGCAGAGCGTGCCGACGCGGACCGTACGGGCCGCCGCCCTGGCCGCGCTGCTGGCCGCAGCCCTCACCGCCTGCGGCGGCGCCACCGGCGCCGGGCACTCGCAGGACGCGGCGGCCGACCAGCTCGCCGCCGACCCGCTGACGGCCGTGCGCAGTGCCGCCGACATCACCGGGCGCACCGGCTCCGTCCACACCAGCACCGAGCTGACCACCGAGTCGGGCACCAAGAAGGCCTCCTTCACCGGCACCGGCGGGTACGACTACGTGCGCCGGATCGGCCGCCTGGAGGTCAACGTGCCGCCCGGCGCCGCGACCTCCGGCAAGCTCGCCGAGGTCGTCCTGCCGGGCACCGTCTACCTCCAGAACAGCGGCGCCCAGAACAGCGGCACCAAGATCCCCGAGGGCAAGTGGGTCCGGCTGGACGTCCGCCAGCTGCCCGACGGCAATCTGGTGAGCAGCGGCACCACCGACCCGGCCAGCGCCACCGGGGCGCTGCGCGGCGCCCAGAAGGCCGAGCTGGTCGGCCCGGAGACGCTCGACGGCACGGCGCTGAAGCACTACCGGGGCACCCTCGACCTGGCCAAGGCCGCCGAGGCGACCGGCGGCCGGGGCGCGGACAGCCTGCGGATGGGGGCGCAGACCTTCGTGGTGAAGGAGGTGCCGTACGAGGTGTGGCTGGATGCCCAGGGGCGGGTCCACAAGCTGGTGGAGAACTTCGCCTTCGCCGGCGTGGCCGGCTCCAAGGACCCGAAGGACCAGGTCAAGGTGGTGTCGACGCTCACCCTGACCGACTTCGGCAAGCCCGTCGACGCGGTCGAGCCGACGGCCGACGAGGTGTACTCGGCACCGCCGTCCGCCCCCGCGAAGTAGCCCGGGGACGGGCGCAGAGATGACCCGTCCGTGCCATGGGGCCCGGCCCGCCCGCTGCCTACGCTGGACCTGGGGGCGACTGCCCCCTGCCGGTGCGGTCGGAGGGGGTGGATGGCAGATGGTCGCGTCCTCGGAAGCCCGCCAGGGCGGCCACGACCAGACGGCACTCGACGAGATCGAGCTGGCGGGCGAGCTGATCATCGCCGCCACCGCCAGCCCGGAGGAGCGGCTCGCCCCGGAGCGGATCGACGAGGTCCTGCTCGACCGGGACTGACGCGGCCTGGGCTGACGAGGCCTGGACTGACGCCGCGTCGGCGGGGGGCGCATTCCGCCGTACGGGCGGCTGCCCCGCTTGCGGGCCGCAGGCGGGACGCAAACCGGGCGAGGTTCCGTCAGACTGAGGGCTCACGCCTGCACACGGCTGTGCGGGCCCCGAGTCTGCCGCCGTCCACCGTCCGGAAGGGGATCGTCCGGTTCCGAGGCGTCACCCGGTTTGCACAGTTGGGTCGGAGTGCGCCTAGCATCGTTCAGTCCCTACCCCGCACATCGGAGATTTCCGTGCGTTTTAGCCTGACCCCGAAGGAGACGAGCTTCTACGACATGTTCGCCGCCGCCGCGGAGAACCTTGTCGTCGGATCGAAGCTCCTGCTGGAACTGCTGGGTTCAGACGTTGCCGGCCGCGCGGAGATCGTCGAGCGCATGCGCGCCGCCGAACACGCAGGCGACGACACCACCCATGCGGTGTTCCACCAGCTCAACTCGTCCTTCATCACGCCCTTCGACCGCGAGGACATCTACAACCTCGCCTCGTCGCTGGACGACATCATGGACTTCATGGAGGAGGCGGTCGACCTCGTCGTGCTCTACGACATCCAGACCCTCCCCAAGGGTGTCGAGCAGCAGATCGAGGTACTGGCCCGCGCCGCCGAGCTGACCGCCGAGGCGATGCCGAACCTGCGCAGCATGTCGAACCTCACCGAGTACTGGATCGAGATCAACCGGCTGGAGAACCAGGCGGACCAGATCCACCGCAAGCTGCTCGCCCACCTCTTCAGCGGCCAGTACGAGGCCATCGAGGTGCTGAAGCTCAAGCAGGTCGTGGACGTCCTCGAAGAGGCGGCCGACGCGTTCGAGCACGTGGCCAACACGGTGGAGACCATCGCCGTCAAGGAGTCCTGACCAGCGTGGACATGGCAGCACTCATCGCCGTCGTCGGCGTGGCGTTCTTCTTCACGTACACCAACGGCTTCCACGACTCCGCCAACGCCATCGCGACCTCCGTCTCCACCCGGGCGCTGACGCCCAGGGCGGCGCTCGCGATGGCCGCCGTGATGAACCTGGCCGGGGCCTTCCTCGGCACCGGCGTCGCGAAGACCGTCTCCGAGGGGCTGATCGAGACCCCGGCCGGCTCGCAGGGGATGACCATCCTCTTCTCGGCGCTGGTCGGTGCGATCGCCTGGAACCTGATCACCTGGTACTACGGCCTGCCGTCCTCCTCCTCGCACGCGCTCTTCGGCGGCCTGGTGGGTGCGGCGCTGGCCGGGGGCACCGAGGTGATCTGGAGCGGCGTCGTCGACAAGATCGTCATCCCGATGTTCCTGTCTCCGGTGGTCGGCCTGGTGGCCGGCTTCGCGGTGATGCTGGCGATCCTGTGGATCTTCCGGCACGCCAACCCGCACAAGGCGAAGCGCAACTTCCGGGTCGCCCAGACCGCGTCGGCCGCCGCCATGGCCCTCGCCCACGGTCTTCAGGACGCCCAGAAGACGATGGGCATCGTGGTGATGGCGCTCACCATCTCGGGGCACCAGCACGGCAGCGACATCCCGATCTGGGTCAAGATCTCCTGCGCGACGATGCTCTCGCTCGGCACCTACGCCGGTGGCTGGCGGATCATGCGGACGCTCGGCCGCAAGATCATCGAGCTGGACCCGCCGCAGGGCTTCGCCGCCGAGGCCACCGCCGCGACGATCATGTACATCTCGTCGTTCGTCTTCAAGGCGCCGATCTCCACCACCCACGTGATCACCTCGGCGATCATGGGTGCCGGAGCCACCAAGCGGGTCCGCGCCGTCCGCTGGGGCGTCGCGAAGAACATCGTCCTCGGCTGGTTCATCACCATGCCGGCGGCCGCGCTGGTCGCCGCGGCGATGTACGGCATCACCCACCTGATCTTCGGCTGACGCAGGCACGCGGAGAACACGGCCCGGCAGCAGGCAGACGGCAGAGAACAGCAGAGCCCGCCCCCACATCACGGGGGCGGGCTCTGCGTTTACTCCGCGGCGGCACCGCCATGCAGCGCCGCGGAGTAGTCACGGGGGGTGGGGCTCAGCCGAAACGGCCCGAGATGTAGTCCTCGGTGGCCTGCACGGACGGGTTGGAGAAGATCCGCTGGGTGTCGTCCAGCTCGACCAGCTTGCCCGGCTGGCCGACACCGGCCAGGTTGAAGAAGGCGGTGCGGTCGGAGACGCGGGCCGCCTGCTGCATGTTGTGGGTCACGATGACGATCGTGTACAGCGACTTCAGCTCGCTGATCAGATCCTCCACCGCGAGGGTGGAGATCGGGTCGAGCGCCGAGCAGGGCTCGTCCATCAGCAGGACCTGCGGCTCGACCGCGATGGCGCGGGCGATGCAGAGGCGCTGCTGCTGGCCGCCGGAGAGGCCGGCGCCGGGCTTGTTCAGCCGGTCCTTGACCTCGTTCCAGAGGTTGGCGCCCTGGAGGGACTTCTCCACCACGCCGTCCAGGACGGACTTCTTCTTCACGCCCGCGAGCCGCAGACCGGCCGCGACGTTGTCGTAGATCGACATGGTCGGGAAGGGGTTCGGGCGCTGGAAGACCATCCCGACCGTGCGGCGGACGGCGACCGGGTCGATCGCCGAGCCGTACAGGTTCTCGTCGTCCAGGAGGACCTTGCCCTCGACGCGGGCGCCGGGGATGACCTCGTGCATGCGGTTGAGGGTGCGGAGGAAGGTCGACTTGCCGCAGCCGGAGGGGCCGATGAAGGCCGTCACGGAGCGGGGCTCGATGGTCATCGAGATGTCCTCGATGGCCTTGGTGCCGCCGTAGTAGGCCGACAGTCCGCTGACGTCGATGCGCTTCGCCATGATCTTTCGTCTTCTCTCGTCTGTGTCGTTCGTCAGTCGGGTCGTCAGTGTCCGGCCTTGGGCGAGCGCCAGCGTGCGATGCCCCGTGCGATGAGGTTGAGCCCCATCACGAAGGCGATCAGCACCAGCGCGGCACCCCAGGCACGGGCGTAGCCGAAGTCGTTGTTGACCGAGGCGTACTGCTGCCAGATGAAGAGCGGCAGGGACTGCTGCGGACCGTTGAACGGGTCACCGTTGATCGCGTCGGCACCGAACACCAGCATCATGACCGGTGCCGTCTCACCCGCGATGCGGGCGACGGCGAGCATGACGCCGGTGGTGATGCCACCGATGGCCGTCGGCAGGACGATCCGCAGGATGGTCTTCCACTTGGGCACGCCGAGGGCGTACGAGGCTTCGCGCAGCTCGTTGGGTACGAGCTTGAGCATCTCCTCGGTGGAGCGGACGACCACCGGCATCATCAGGATGGCGAGCGCGAGGCTGCCGGAGAAGCCGGAGTACTGGAAACCGAGTGCGAGGTTCCAGACCGAGAGGACGAACAGACCGGCGACGATCGACGGGACACCCGTCATGACGTCGACGAAGAAGGTGACCGCCTTGGCGAGCCGGCCACGGCCGTACTCGACCAGGTAGACGGCGGTCAGCAGACCGACCGGCGCGGCCAGTGCAGTGGCCAGGCCGACCTGCTCCAGCGTGCCGATCAGGGCGTGGTAGATGCCGCCGCCGGGGCCGGAGGCGACGATGTTCTTCATGGAGTGGCTCAGGAAGTCGCCGTTCACCACGGCGGCGCCCTGCTGGATCGTGTAGATCGTCAGGGAGGCGAGCGGCGCCAGCGCGAGGATGAAGGCGACCCAGACCACCGAGGTGGCGAGGCGGTCCTTGGCCTGGCGGCGGCCCTCGACCTTGGCCGACAGGCCGTAGCTGATGCCGAGGAAGAGGATGGCGGCGATCAGGCCCCACTGGATGTGGCTGGCCAGCCCGGCGCCCGCGCCGATCGCGCAGCCGAGGGCGACCGAGAGCACCGCGATGCCGGCCGGGGCCCACTTCGGGAGCCGGGCGGTGGTCAGGCCGCGGCGCAGCTGCGGGGCAGCGGGCGCGGTGTCGGCGATGGTCACGGCGCTCATGCGTTGGCCCCCGAGTACTCCTTGCGGCGCGCGATGATCAGACGGGCGGCGCCGTTCACCAACAGGGTGATGACGAACAGGACGAGGCCGGAGGCCATCAGGGCGTCCCGGCCGAAGGACGACGCCTCACCGAACTTCAGCGCGATGTTCTGGGCGAAGGTACCGCCGCCCAGGTCGAGCACGTGCAGCGAGAGCTTGCTGTTGGTGGAGAGCACCGTGGCGACGGCGATCGTCTCGCCGAGCGCGCGGCCGAGACCGAGCATCGAGGCCGAGATGATGCCGGGGCGTCCGAACGGCAGGACGGCGGTGCGGATCATCTCCCAGCGGGTGGCACCGAGGGCGAGAGCCGCCTCCTCGTGCGTCCGGGGGACCTGCCGGAAGACCTCGCGGGTGACCGCGGTGATGATCGGCAGGATCATGATCGCCAGCAGCACGCCGACGGTGAAGAGGCTGCGCGGGGTGACACCGCTCTGGGTCTGGTCGAAGACGTACGTCCAGCCGAGGTACTGGTCCATCCACGCGGTCAGGCCGCTCATGTGCGGGACGAGGAAGAGCGCCCCCCACAGGCCGTACACGATGCTGGGGACTGCTGCCAGCAGGTCCACCAGGTAGGCGAACGTCTGGGCGATCCGACGCGGCGCGTAGTGCGAGATGAAGAGCGCGATGCCGATGGCCACCGGCACGGCGATCGCCATCGCGATCACCGCGCTGACGATCGTCCCGAAGGCCAGGACGGCGACTCCGAAGACGGGCTCGACCGCGTCCGGCGTCCACTCGAAGGTGGTGAGGAAGTTGCCCTGGTTCTTACCGAGGGCCAACCCCGAACGCCAGGCGAGGAACCCGGCGATGGCGGCCATGACCGCCAGCAGCAGGATGCCCGCGCCGCGGGAGAAGTTGAAGAAGATGGCGTCGCCGCGCCTGCTGTCGGAGCGGCGGCGGCCCCCACCTCGCGGTGAGGGAGGGAGGGATGAAGTCATGATGGTCTACTCCGGTCTGGCGGCGCTGCCCCGCAGGAGGGCGGCACCATGGCGGCGGTGCCCCGGACTTGTGGTGTGGGTCTGAGCCGGTGGAGCGGCCCCGCCCCCCTACGAGGGCCGCTCCACCAGGTATTCAGGGGGTCAGGCGAGGCTGGCGACAGCGGCCTTGACCTTGGTGACCAGCTCCTGCGGCAGCGGGACGTAGCCCTTGTCGCCAATGGCCTGCTGGCCGGCGTCGCTGATCGTGTAGTTCAGGAAGGACTTCAGGGTGTCGAGGCTCTCGGCCTTGTTGCCCTTGTCGCAGACGATCTCGTAGGTGACCAGGACGATCGGGTACGAGCCCTCGTCCTTGGTCGCGTAGTCGAGGGTCAGCGACAGGTCGGCGCCGGTGCCCGAGATCTTCGCCTTGGCGAAGGTGGTGGCGGCGTTGGGGGCGGTGGCCTCGACCGGCTTGGAGGCGCCCGTCGCGATGGCGGCGCTCTTCAGGCTGTTGGTCTGGGCGTAGGAGAGCTCGACGTAGCTGATCGAGTTCTTGACGGCCTTGACCTGGGCCGAGACACCGGCGCTCTGCGCGGCGGACTGGCCGCCCTGGCCCTTCCAGGTCTTCGCCGGGTCGTACTTCCAGGCGCCGGCACCGGCCTTGGAGAGGTAGGTGGTGAAGTTCTGCGTGGTGCCCGAGTCGTCCGAGCGGTGGATCGCCTGGATCGCGGCGTCCGGGAGGGTGACACCCGGGTTCAGCTTGGCGATCGCCGGGTCGTTCCACTTGGTGATCTGCGAGTCGAAGATCTTGGCGGTGGTCGGGCCGTCGAGGATCAGCTTGTCGACGCCGTCCACGTTGAAGACGACCGAGACGAGGCCGCCGACCATCGGGAGGTCGATCGCCTGGCCGGTCTTGCAGACCGCCTTCGAGGCCTCGACCTCGGCCGGCTTCAGGGCGGCGTCGGTGCCGGCGAAGGCGACCTTGCCCTGGTTGAACTGCTGGACACCGGCACCCGAGCCGCCGCCACCGTAGGTGATGGTGGTGCTGGAGCAGGCGCTGCCGAACGCGGCCTTCCAGACGTCGATGGCGTTGCCCTGGGCCGTCGAGCCCGAGGCGAGCAGGTTGCCGCCCTTGCCACAGTCGATCGCGGCCTTCGAGGCGCTGCCCGAGCTCGTGGAGGTCGTGGTGGTGTTGTTGTCGGAGCCGCACGCAGCGAGCGACAGCGAGCTGACGAGCGCCACGGCACCGATTGCGAGGGCCTTGGTGCGGCCGTTCCGCTGGAGCTTCACAGGGTGTCCCTTTCTGTGGCTCAACCTGCGCTTCGCCGGGCCCGGAGGCTCTCGGTGGCGCGGGTCTTGCTGTGGTCCGGGGCCCGTGCGGCCCTCCGGTTAACCCCGAAGTTAAGCCGGGCAGGTGACGCATCAGCCGGTCGCAAGTGAACGGAGGGTGAACCTCGAACGGATGACAGGAAACACCGTCCGGTAGTAACGGTTGCGTCACAGCCAAGACTCGGCAAGGTCTCCCAGTGCTGACCGGGGGCCCGCTCAGCCGAGCGCCTCCAGCAGGGCGTCGACGAGCGCCCGGTCCCTCGGGTGGGTCAGCCGGGCCCGCGCCTTCCGCGGCGGCAGCCACTCCAGCCGGTCCACCTCACGGTTCGGGGTGAAGCTGCCACCCGTGGGCACCGCAGCCCAGTACCGGACCTCCTTCGGACGGCCCTGGGCGAGGTAGTGCTGCGTCGGGAGCTCCACCCCCAGCACACAGCTCAGCCCGGTCTCCTCCCGGACCTCCCGCAGCGCGGCCTCCTGCCAGCCCTCGCCCTGGTCGAGCTTGCCCTTCGGCAGGCTCCAGTCGTCGTACTTCGGCCGGTGGATGAGCGCGATCCGGGGCTTCTTCCGCCCCGGACCGTTCTTCTTCGGCGGCCCCGGCACCCACAGCACCGCGCCCGCCGCCAGGATCGTCTGCCTGCGCAGGTACACCTTCGGCCCCTTCGAGCCCTTGACCGGGGCCGACGGCCGGACGGCACGCGGGCCCTTGGAGCGGTCGGTACGGTTCGAGCGCTGCGGTGCGCTCAGACGGTCGCCCATTCATGCCATCCGTGATGCGGGAGCTTCGGCCACTGGTGGCCGAAGGCATAACGGGCCGCCTCCACCTCCAGTCGCTGATCAGCATGCACCACACCGAGCACATAAGCCGTCGCCGGGGTGATCCGAGGCGTCCGCGCCGCCGTCGCGACCGTCACCGCCGCGTCCGCCGCCTCCTGATGACGGCCCAGCGTCTCGTCCACCGCGTCCAGCTCCGCCGACGGCGCCCCGCACACGTCCAGCGCGTACCGGGCCCGCTTCACCAGGATCCGGACCCGGTGCCACGGCGCGTCGTCCGCCGCCACCACCGTGTCCGTCTCCGCCTCCGAACGGGCCGCCGGCACCGTCCGCTGCTCCTGCTGTTGCTGCTGTTGTTGTTGCTGTTGCTGTTGCTGCTGCTGGGCACCGAGCCGGTGCAGCCCCTCCCCGCCGTACGGCGTCGCGGCCCGCCGCAACGGCAGCCGCTCGACCCCCGCCCCCAACTCGATCAGCGCCGCCGCCGCCATCGGCAGCAACGCACCGGCGTGCCGGCCCCGGCCCGGCTCCACCAACGGCACCTCGCCCGCCAGCAGCGTCATCCGGTCCGCCACCGCATGCAGCCGGGAGGACCGCAGCTCCTGCAGCAGCGTGCTGTGCGCCCTCGTCCGGGCCAGCGTCAGCTGCCGCTCCAGCAGCGCACGGGCCTTCGGCGCCCCCGCGTGCCCGGCGAGCATCCCCGGCCCCGCCGGATCGGTCTCGCTCAACGAGTCCACCGCCGCCAGCAGCCGGGCCGTCCGCCGCACGTACGCCGGTTCCTGGGCGAGCAGGCCCAGCAGCCAGCGCAGCTCCGTCCGGGTCTCCGCCGCCCACATCGGCTCGAAGGCCGACCCGAAGGTGTGCAGCGCGCCACCGATCCGCCGGACGCACCGCAGCAGGTCGTCCGTGCCCGCAGCCCCGGCCGCCACCCGCTCCCCCGGTCTCGAACCGGCCTCCCCCACCGCCTGCGGCAGGGCGCGCAGGAACGCACCCGCCTGGGCGGTGAGCCGACCGGAGAGAATCTCCCCGACGGTGGCGGTGGTGTCGGCCGTGGTCCGAGCTGTCATCGGCGCATCGGTCATGGCTGGAAAAACCTCGTCCCCCGAGGGCCTCACCCCGGGAGGGGTTCCCGGGGGCTGGGTGTGAAGTGCTACCGAGCGCTCACTGTCTGCGGGCTCTCGGCGGATCGGGCTTCAGCGCGTCACGGCAGAGCTGCGACGCCGCAGCCGGGAGTCGATGAGCATCTCCTGCACATCGCGCAGACGTCTGCCCTCGGCGTCCTGCCAGTGCCTCGTCCACGACCCGTCCGCACCCAGGTGCCAGGACTCGGTCTCGTCCGACATGCCCAGGTCGATCAGTCCGGACAGCTCCGCCCGGTGCGCCGGGTCACTGACCTTCACCAGCGCCTCGATCCGGCGGTCCAGATTGCGGTGCATCATGTCGGCGCTGCCGAACCACACCTCCGGCTCGCCGCCGTTGCCGAAGACGAAGATCCGCGAGTGCTCCAGGAACCGCCCGAGCACACTGCGCACCCGGATGTTCTCGCTCAGCCCCTGCACCCCCGGGCGGACGGCACAGATGCCACGCACCCACACGTCCACCGGCACACCCGCCTGGGAGGCCCGGTAGAGCGCGTCGATCAGCTCCTCGTCCACGATCGAGTTGAGCTTCAGCTTCACCCCGGCCGGCTGCCCGGCCCGGTGGTGCGCGATCTCCTTGTGGACGCGCGCGACCAGCCCGTCCCGCAGCCCGCGCGGCGCCGTCAGCAACCGCCGGTACGACTCCCGGCGCGAGTAGCCCGACAGCCGGTTGAAGAGGTCCGACAGGTCCGCACCAACCTCCGGGTCCGCCGTCAGCAGCCCGATGTCCTCGTAGAGCCTGGCCGTCTTCGGGTGGTAGTTGCCCGTCCCCACGTGCGCGTAACGCCGCAGGGTGTCACCCTCCTGGCGCACCACCAGCGAGAGCTTGGAGTGCGTCTTCAGCCCGACCAGTCCGTAGACGACGTGGCAGCCCGCCTCCTCCAGCTTGCGGGCCCACTTGATGTTCGCCTGCTCGTCGAACCGCGCCTTGATCTCGACCAGCACCAGCACCTGCTTGCCGGACTCCGCCGCGTCGATCAACGCGTCCACGATCGGCGAGTCACCCGAGGTCCGGTAGAGCGTCTGCTTGATCGCCAGCACGTCCGGGTCGGCAGCCGCCTGCTCCAGGAAGGCCTGCACCGAGGTCGAGAAGCTGTCGTACGGGTGGTGCAGCAGCACGTCCCGCTCCCGCATCGCCGCCAGGATGTCCGGCTGCGAGGCCGACTCCACGTCGGTCAGGCCGCGCGCCGTGCCCGCGATGAACTTGGCGTACGTGAGCTCCGGCCGGTCCAGCCCCGCGATGCCGAACAGCCCCGTCAGATCCAGCGGCCCCGGCAGCGGGAAGACCTCCGCCTCGGTGATGTTCAGCTCCCGCACCAGCAGGTCGAGGATGTAGGGGTCGATCGACTCCTCCACCTCCAGCCGGACGGGCGGGCCGAACCGGCGGCGCATCAGCTCCTTCTCCAGCGCCTTCAGGATGTTCTCGGTGTCGTCCTCCTCCACCTCCAGATCCTCGTTACGAGTGACCCGGAAGGCGTGGTGGGCGAGCACCTCCATCCCCGGGAAGAGCTCCTCCAGGTGCGCCCCCATCACGTCCTCCAGCGGTACGTACCGCTGCGGGGACGCCTCCAGGAAACGCGCCAGGGACTGCGGGACCTTCACCCGGGCGAAGTGCTTGTGACCCGAGACAGGGTTGCGCACCACGACGGCCAGATTGAGGCTCAGCCCCGATATGTAGGGGAAGGGGTGCGCCGGGTCGACCGCCAGCGGCGTCAGGACGGGGAAGATCTTCTGCCGGAAGAGCGTGTGCAGGCGGGCCTGCTCCTTGTCCGCCAACTCCGACCAGCGGACCAGCTCGATGCCCTCCGCCGCCAGATCGGCCAGCACCTCGTGCTGGAAGGTCGCGGCGTGCCGGGCCATCAACTCCCGCGAGCGCGTCCAGATCTGGTCCAGCACCTCACGCGGCTGGAGACCGGAGGCCGAACGCTGCGCCACCCCCGTGGCGATCCGGCGCTTGAGCCCGGCGACCCGGACCATGAAGAACTCGTCCAGATTGCTGGCGAAGATCGCCAGGAACTTCGTCCGCTCCAGCAGCGGGATCTGCGGGTCCTCCGCGAGTTCGAGCACCCGCTCGTTGAAGGCCAGCCAGCTGCGCTCCCGGTCGAGGAAGCGGCCCTCGGGCAGCTCGCCCAGGTCGTGGTCGGCGCCCAGCGGCTGGTCGTGCGCCTCCAGCGGGATCACGGCTGTGACCGCACCGGGGTTCGACGTGGGGCTCGGCGTGGGGTTCCCCGTGGGCTTCGGCGTGCGGGTCGTGCTCGTGGTGTCTCGGGGTAGTGAGGCAGGGCGGGGGACGCTCATGGGATTCAGCTCCTCCAGCAGGACGAAGTCCGGGCGGTGCTCACCGCTCGTTCGGCGCGCACCGCTCGTGGCCGGCGCGCCGTCCTCCGCGACGTGACCGTCGTCCTGCGGAGCCAGCTCCCAGCCACCAGGTGCGGCCGGAAGCCGGCCGGCCCTCGGGAGCTGGCCGGCCGCGCGAGGGCGAGGCACTACAGACGTCATCCTGTGATCTTCGCGGCGGCAATTTAATCCACGGTAAACACCGCATGGCCAGGAGGAAAGCTGAGTCGGTCACCCCTGTGGCTCAGGAGCGTCAGGTGCGCCGACCTCGACCTTCCACCCGGTACATCAGATCCACCTCGTGAATGGTGAACCCCAACCTCTCGTATACCCGCACAGCAGCCGAATTGTCCGCGTCCACATAGAGCAGTACGGTCTCCTGCTTGCGCTCCCGCGCCAGGTACCGCAGCCCGATCGCCGTCAGCGCCCGGCCGAGCCCGTTGCCCTGCTCCGCCGGATCCACCCCGACGACGTACACCTCGCCCAGGCCCTCCGGGTGCACCTTCGTCCAGTGGAAGCCGACCACCCGACCGTCCCGGACGGCCAGGAAGAACCCGTCCGGGTCGAACCACGGCTCGGCCACCCGGTCCGCCAGGTCCTGCTCCGTCCAGGCGCCCTGCTCAGGGTGGTGCGCGAAGGCCAGCGCGTTCAGCCGCAGCCACTCGGCGCCGTCCCGGCCCGGCCGGAAGGTCCGGACGGTGACGCCCTCGGGCAGCGGCGGCAGCTCCGTGTCGTCGACCGGCGAGGGGCGCCGCATCTGCCGCAACTCCCTTACCAGTTCAGCACCGTAGACCTCGGCGAGATGCCGGGCCGCCGGGTGACCGCCGTGCGCCCAGAACTCCACCGCGCTGCCGGGCGTCGCCTGCTCGGCCTCCGCGAGTACCGCCTCCAGCAGCTCGCGCCCGAAGCCGGACCTCCGGTGCCCCGGCGCGACCGCCAGCTCGGCCGTCCCCGGCCGAGCAGAACCGTCGCCGGCCGGAAACTCCAGCTGGGCGTACCCCACGTCCTGGCTGGCCTGGCCTTCGGAGCTCACGGCCGACTGGAGGAAGTGGACGATCCCCTGCCTCGGCTCCGACGCCTTCAACCGCAGCCGGCCCTGCTCGGACACCGCCTGCCGCCCGTCCGTCAGCGCCGCCAGCCCGAGGATCTCGGCAGCCGCGAGCGACTCCCCCTCCGACAGAACGGGCGACGTGACGACCAGACTCTCGACCTGGCCGAGGTTCACCGAACGAGAGCGACGAGGCTGCGGCTGCTGGCCGACGTTGGAGGCAGTCATGGTCCGACCTTACGTCGTATCAGGTCCGGGCGACGGGGTGTCGGGGGAAGGTCCGTCACCTAGTGCCTCAATGGTCCTGGCACCTCAATGGCCCTGGAATGGCCCTGGATTGACCCTGGAAATGCGAAAGGCCCCCATCCGTTCCCGGATGGGGGCCTTCCTAAAGATTGTTCGGCGGCGTCCTACTCTCCCACAGGGTCCCCCCTGCAGTACCATCGGCGCTTTGAGGCTTAGCTTCCGGGTTCGGAATGTAACCGGGCGTTTCCCTCACGCTATGACCACCGAAACACTATGAAACCAGATGACCGCACCACCCCTGGCCAGGGATGGGGTCGTTGTTTCAGAACAACACAGTGGACGCGAGCAACTGAGGACAAGCCCTCGGCCTATTAGTACCGGTCAGCTCCACCCCTTACAGGGCTTCCACATCCGGCCTATCAACCCAGTCGTCTACTGGGAGCCTTACCCTCTCAAGGAGGTGGGAACATTCATCTCGAAGCAGGCTTCCCGCTTAGATGCTTTCAGCGGTTATCCCTCCCGAACGTAGCCAACCAGCCATGCCCTTGGCAGGACAACTGGCACACCAGAGGTTCGTCCGTCCCGGTCCTCTCGTACTAGGGACAGCCCTTCTCAATATTCCTACGCGCACAGCGGATAGGGACCGAACTGTCTCACGACGTTCTAAACCCAGCTCGCGTACCGCTTTAATGGGCGAACAGCCCAACCCTTGGGACCTACTCCAGCCCCAGGATGCGACGAGCCGACATCGAGGTGCCAAACCATCCCGTCGATATGGACTCTTGGGGAAGATCAGCCTGTTATCCCCGGGGTACCTTTTATCCGTTGAGCGACGGCGCTTCCACAAGCCACCGCCGGATCACTAGTCCCTGCTTTCGCACCTGCTCGACCCGTCGGTCTCACAGTCAAGCTCCCTTGTGCACTTACACTCAACACCTGATTGCCAACCAGGCTGAGGGAACCTTTGGGCGCCTCCGTTACTCTTTAGGAGGCAACCGCCCCAGTTAAACTACCCACCAGACACTGTCCCTGATCCGGATCACGGACCCAGGTTAGACATCCAGCACGACCAGAGTGGTATTTCAACGACGACTCCACAACAACTGGCGTTGCTGCTTCAAAGTCTCCCACCTATCCTACACAAGCCGAACCGAACACCAATATCAAGCTATAGTAAAGGTCCCGGGGTCTTTCCGTCCTGCTGCGCGAAACGAGCATCTTTACTCGTAATGCAATTTCACCGGGCCTATGGTTGAGACAGTCGAGAAGTCGTTACGCCATTCGTGCAGGTCGGAACTTACCCGACAAGGAATTTCGCTACCTTAGGATGGTTATAGTTACCACCGCCGTTTACTGGCGCTTAAGTTCTCAGCTTCGCCACACCGAAATGTGACTAACCGGTCCCCTTAACGTTCCAGCACCGGGCAGGCGTCAGTCCGTATACATCGCCTTACGGCTTCGCACGGACCTGTGTTTTTAGTAAACAGTCGCTTCTCGCTGGTCTCTGCGGCCGGCCCCAGCTCACCGAGTAAATCGGATCACCAGTTCCGGCCCCCCTTCTCCCGAAGTTACGGGGGCATTTTGCCGAGTTCCTTAACCATAGTTCACCCGAACGCCTCGGTATTCTCTACCTGACCACCTGAGTCGGTTTGGGGTACGGGCCGCCATGAAACTCGCTAGAGGCTTTTCTCGACAGCATAGGATCATCCACTTCACCACAATCGGCTCGGCATCAGGTCTCAGCCTTAATGAGTGACGGATTTGCCTATCACTCAGCCTACACCCTTACCCCGGGACAACCACCGCCCGGGTTGGACTACCTTCCTGCGTCACCCCATCGCTCACCTACTACCCTGTTGGGTCAGCGGCTCCACCACGTCCCATTGTCCGAAGACTCCGGGCCGGCTTCACGGCTTTAGCATTCAGAGGTTCGACGTTGGCGCTTCAAAGCGGGTACGGGAATATCAACCCGTTGTCCATCGACTACGCCTGTCGGCCTCGCCTTAGGTCCCGACTTACCCTGGGCAGATCAGCTTGACCCAGGAACCCTTGGTCAATCGGCGCAAGAGTTTCCCACTCTTGTATCGCTACTCATGCCTGCATTCTCACTCGTGAACCGTCCACAACTGGATTCCTCCGCTGCTTCACCCGGCACACGACGCTCCCCTACCCATCACAGCAGGCGTTGGCCCTTAATGCTGCAATGACACGACTTCGGTGGTGTGCTTGAGCCCCGCTACATTGTCGGCGCGGAATCACTTGACCAGTGAGCTATTACGCACTCTTTCAAGGATGGCTGCTTCTAAGCCAACCTCCTGGTTGTCTCTGCGACTCCACATCCTTTCCCACTTAGCACACGCTTAGGGACCTTAGTCGGTGTTCTGGGCTGTTTCCCTCTCGACCATGGAGCTTATCCCCCACAGTCTCACTGCCACGCTCTCACTTACCGGCATTCGGAGTTTGGCTAAGGTCAGTAACCCGTTGAGGCCCATCGCCTATCCAGTGCTCTACCTCCGGCAAGAAACACGTGACGCTGCACCTAAATGCATTTCGGGGAGAACCAGCTATCACGGAGTTTGATTGGCCTTTCACCCCTAACCACAGGTCATCCCCCAGGTTTTCAACCCTGGTGGGTTCGGTCCTCCACACGGTCTTACCCGCGCTTCAACCTGCCCATGGCTAGATCACTCCGCTTCGGGTCTTGGGCGTGCAACTCAATCGCCCTATTCGGACTCGCTTTCGCTACGGCTACCCCACACGGGTTAACCTCGCTACACACCGCAAACTCGCAGGCTCATTCTTCAAAAGGCACGCAGTCACGAGACAGATGGGCAAGCCCACTGTCCGACGCTCCCACGGCTTGTAGGCACACGGTTTCAGGTACTATTTCACTCCGCTCCCGCGGTACTTTTCACCATTCCCTCACGGTACTATCCGCTATCGGTCACTAGGGAATATTTAGGCTTAGCGGGTGGTCCCGCCAGATTCACACGGGATTTCTCGGGCCCCGTGCTACTTGGGAGAAGCTCAAGCAAGCCGTACAGATTTCGTCTACGGGGGTCTTACCCTCTACGCCGGACCTTTCGCATGTCCTTCGACTACCCATACGGTTTCTGACTCGCCGACCGGCCGGCAGACCGATCAAGAACTTTCCCACGACCCCGCACTGGCAACCCCTGCCGGGTATCACACCAGAACGGTTTAGCCTCATCCGGTTTCGCTCGCCACTACTCCCGGAATCACGGTTGTTTTCTCTTCCTGAGGGTACTGAGATGTTTCACTTCCCCTCGTTCCCTCCACACACCCTATGTGTTCAGGTGCGGGTGACAGCCCATGACGACTGCCGGGTTCCCCCATTCGGAAACCCCCGGATCAAAGCCTGGTTGACGGCTCCCCGGGGACTATCGCGGCCTCCCACGTCCTTCATCGGTTCCTAGTGCCAAGGCATCCACCGTGCGCCCTTAAAAACTTGGCCACAGATGCTCGCGTCCACTGTGCAGTTCTCAAACAACGACCAGTCACCCACCCTCAGACCCTCAACTGAGGACCCTCGAGTAGGACCGGCATCTCTGAAGCAACAACCACCGAAGTGGCCGTTCCCTCAGGACCCAACAACGTGCCCGACACACCCGACCGATAACCCGCCTTCCACGCCCCGAAGGACAGTACTAACGGAACCAACCGTGTGTGCCGAATAGTCAACGTTCCACCCATGAGCAACCGTGCGAGACATTCGCTCGCATCCGGCTATGTGCTCCTTAGAAAGGAGGTGATCCAGCCGCACCTTCCGGTACGGCTACCTTGTTACGACTTCGTCCCAATCGCTGGTCCCACCTTCGACGGCTCCCTCCCAAGGGTTAGGCCACCGGCTTCGGGTGTTACCGACTTTCGTGACGTGACGGGCGGTGTGTACAAGGCCCGGGAACGTATTCACCGCAGCATGCTGATCTGCGATTACTAGCAACTCCAACTTCATGGGGTCGAGTTGCAGACCCCAATCCGAACTGAGGCCGGCTTTTTGGGATTCGCTCCGCCTCGCGGCATCGCAGCCCTTTGTACCGACCATTGTAGCACGTGTGCAGCCCAAGACATAAGGGGCATGATGATTTGACGTCGTCCCCACCTTCCTCCGAGTTGACCCCGGCAGTCTCCTGTGAGTCCCCATCACCCCGAAAGGCATGCTGGCAACACAGAACAAGGGTTGCG
This sequence comes from Kitasatospora sp. McL0602, assembly GCF_052076145.1. Lineage (NCBI taxonomy): Bacteria > Bacillati > Actinomycetota > Actinomycetes > Kitasatosporales > Streptomycetaceae > Kitasatospora > Kitasatospora sp. McL0602. The sequence continues at coordinate 3,160,446 of NZ_CP197246.1, forward strand.
CTCGTTGCGGGACTTAACCCAACATCTCACGACACGAGCTGACGACAACCATGCACCACCTGTATACCGACCACAAGGGGGCGACCATCTCTGGCCGTTTCCGGTATATGTCAAGCCTTGGTAAGGTTCTTCGCGTTGCGTCGAATTAAGCCACATGCTCCGCTGCTTGTGCGGGCCCCCGTCAATTCCTTTGAGTTTTAGCCTTGCGGCCGTACTCCCCAGGCGGGGAACTTAATGCGTTAGCTGCGGCACCGACGACGTGGAATGTCGCCAACACCTAGTTCCCACCGTTTACGGCGTGGACTACCAGGGTATCTAATCCTGTTCGCTCCCCACGCTTTCGCTCCTCAGCGTCAGTAATGGCCCAGAGATCCGCCTTCGCCACCGGTGTTCCTCCTGATATCTGCGCATTTCACCGCTACACCAGGAATTCCGATCTCCCCTACCACACTCTAGCCTGCCCGTATCGAATGCAGACCCGAGGTTAAGCCTCGGGCTTTCACATCCGACGTGACAAGCCGCCTACGAGCTCTTTACGCCCAATAATTCCGGACAACGCTCGCACCCTACGTATTACCGCGGCTGCTGGCACGTAGTTAGCCGGTGCTTCTTCTGCAGGTACCGTCACTTGCGCTTCTTCCCTGCTGAAAGAGGTTTACGACCCGAAGGCCTTCATCCCTCACGCGGCGTCGCTGCATCAGGCTTTCGCCCATTGTGCAATATTCCCCACTGCTGCCTCCCGTAGGAGTCTGGGCCGTGTCTCAGTCCCAGTGTGGCCGGTCGCCCTCTCAGGCCGGCTACCCGTCGTCGCCTTGGTAGGCCATTACCCCACCAACAAGCTGATAGGCCGCGGGATCATCCTGCACCGCCGGAGCTTTCCACCAACCCCCATGCGGAGGAAGGTCATATCCGGTATTAGACCTCGTTTCCAAGGCTTGTCCCAGAGTGCAGGGCAGATTTCCCACGTGTTACTCACCCGTTCGCCACTAATCCACCCGAAGGCTTCATCGTTCGACTTGCATGTGTTAAGCACGCCGCCAGCGTTCGTCCTGAGCCAGGATCAAACTCTCCGTGAATGTTTTCCGGATATCCGGTTCACACTCGCGTTGAGCGGCACGACAACCACCGGAATAGGTGGCCCCGTGCACTGCGTCCTCGCTGTGTTTTATTACTAAAGGAATCTCCAACCCGGAACGCCGAAACGATCCAGGCCGGGGATGTCAACATATCTGGCGTTGACTTTTGGCACGCTGTTGAGTTCTCAAGGAACGGACGCTTCCTTCAAGCCGCTCTCGCAAGCTCTCCGGGCGCTTCGTTCTTTCGTGTTTCCAGCTTAGCAGATGTTTTCCGCTCCGTTTTCCGGAGTTTCACTCACCCGATCCGCTTTCCTTCGGCCTTTCGGCGATTCAGACTCTACCAGGTTTTCCCCGGCGGTCCGGCCCGCTTCCCGGCTTTCAGGAGGCTTTCACCGTGCGGACCTGACGGCCCGTCCGATGGCTCAAACTCTAGCCGACGCACGCTCCGTAAAGCGAATCCGGCCGCAACCCAATTAAATGCGCACAGCAATTCGGGCCGAGACGTGACGGTGCACGACTCAGCCGAGAAGAGAAGTGGTGGTTCAAGAGGATTGGCTGTCTCGGGACCGTCCGTGCAGAGCGCGCGTCCGGTTCTCCCTGTCAGGCAGCTCGGAGAACACTAGACCTCGACCGCTCCGGAGTCAAGACACGGGCCGCCGGACGGGGGAACGACGGGGACGGCCGGGAGGTGGAAGGCCAGGACAGCGACGTCGTCGTCGTGTTCGGAGGTGACGCCCATGGCTCGGAGCAGCCGGGCGCAGACCACCTCGGGCTCGCCTGCGGCCCCGGCGAGGGTGTGGGCCAGTTGGTCGATGCCCTGGTCGATGTCCTCGTCACGGCGTTCGACGAGTCCGTCCGTATAGAGGACGCCGGTCGTGCCGGGGAGCAGGCGGAGGGTGTGCGAGAGGTGGCCGCCGCTGCCGGTGCCGAGGGGTGGGCCGTTCAGCTCCTCGCCGCGCAGGACGGTGCCGTCCGACGTGCGCAGGAGCAGGGGGAGGTGGCCGGCGGAGGCGTACAGGAGGGTGCCGGGGCCGGGGTCGAAGATGGCGTAGGTGCAGGTGGCGATCTGGTTGGCGTCGATCTCCATGGCGAGGCCGTCGAGCAGGCTCATCACCTCGTGGGGTGGGAGGTCGAGGCGGGCGTACGCGCGGACGGCGGTTCTCAGCTGGCCCATGACGGCGGCGGCGCGCAGGCCTCGGCCCATGACGTCGCCGATGACGAGTGCTGTCCGGCCGCCGCCGAGGCCGATGACGTCGTACCAGTCGCCGCCGACGGCGGCTTCGGCTCCGCCGGGTTGGTAGGTGGCGGCGACCCGGAGGTCGGCGGGCTGTTCGAGCTTCTGCGGGAGGAGGCTGCGTTGGAGGGTGACGGCGGCTTCGCGCTGTCGGCGTTCGGCCTCACGCAGCCGGGTGGCGGCCTGGACCTGGTCGGTGACCTCGGAGGCGTAGACCAGGATCCCGGGCGGGTCGGCGGCGGGCTCGGCGCGCAGCGGTACGCAGGCGACGTTGTAGTAGCGGCTGCCGCCGAGGCCGAGGATGCAGCGGGCCTTCACACTGCGGGGGCGGCCGCTGCGGATGACCTGGTCGAGCAGGGGCAGCACGCCGAGGGTGGCGAGCTCGGGCAGGGCCTCGGAGGCGGGGAGACCGGGGGTGCGCTCGCCGAAGAGCTCGCGGTAGGCGCGGTTGACGTACCCGAGCTGGTGCAGCGGGCCGTAGGTGACGGCGACGGGTGCGGGGAGGCGGCCGAGGACGTCCCGGAGGTCGTAGAGCTCGTGGATGTCGCGCGGGTCGAGCAGGGCAGGCCCGCTGATCGGGTCACGGGGCCCCGGGACGGTGACCGGCTCGCCGGAGGCGGCGGGGGGAGCGGCGCGCCATGCGGCTCCGGTGAGCCTGGCGCTCCAGCGCATGAGGTTCAAACGACGGCCGCTTCCTCGGTCGAATGGCAGGTAGTCAATCACACCTTGTGTGCATCTTGGCACGTGCAGTGATGAACGGGATGGGGTGATCCTGTCAGGCTCGGCGCCGTTCCGGAAGTCGTCGATCCGGTACGGCGCGGTCGGGAGGTGGTGTCGTCGGATGTGTCCTCGGGCGTGTCACTGGTGCGGGAAGCCTGCCTCGAACTCCGAGCGGGGGTGCTCGACGGTGCCGAGGGAGACCACCTCGCGGTTGAAGATGCCGGCCAGCAGCCAGTCGGTCAGGACGCGGACCCGGCGGTCGAGGCTGGGGAGTCGTCGCAGGTGGCGGGCCCGGTGAAGCCACCAGGCACGGCGGCCGGTGAGCTGTCCGCCGCGCCTGGTGTGGGCGACGCCCCGGCGCAGACCGAGGGAGGTGGAGCAGTCGAGCCGCTCCGGCAGGTAGGGGGTCGGGAGCCGGTCCTCGAAGGTGGCGGCGAGATTTTCGGCGAGCAGCCTGGCCTGGGCCAGGGCGTGCTGTGCGTTGGGGGCGCAGCGGGCGCCCGGGGTGCCGGCGCTCGGGTCGGGGACGGCGGCGCAGTCGCCTGCGGCCCAGACGCCGCGGAGGGGCTCGCCGTCCGGGCCGAGCACCTGGAGGGTGGGGAGGCAGCGGACCCGGCCGGTGACGTCGAGCGGGAGGTCGGTGTCGCGGAGCAGGGGGGCGGGCCGGACTCCGGCCGTCCAGACCAGGGTGCGGGCGGCGAAGCGGCTGCCGTCGGAGAGGACGGTCACCTGTTCCACGGCGGATTCCAGCCGGGTGGAGAGGCGGACGTCGACGCTGCGGTCGCGGAGTTCGGCGAGGGTGTGGGCGGCGAGTTCGGGGGACTCCTCGGGGAGGATGCGGTCGGTCGCCTCGACGAGCACCCAGCGCAGGTCGGCGGCGGTGAGGTTGTGGTAGCCCTTGGCGGCGTACCGGGCCATGTCCTCCAGCTCGGCGAGGGCTCCGACCCCCGCGTAGCCGGCTCCGACGAAGACGAAGGTGAGGGCGGCCTGGCGGAGTTCCGGGTCACGGGTGGAGGAGGCGAGGTCGAGCTGCTCCAGCACGTGGTTGCGCAGGCTGACGGCCTCGCCGACGGTGGCGAATCCGAGGCCGTGTTCGGCCAGGCCGGGTACGGGGTCGGTGCGGGAGACCGAGCCGGGGGCCATCACGAGGACGTCGTAGGCGAGTTCGGTCAGGACTCCGCGTTCACCGCGGGGGGCGGCGTCGACCCAGGCACGGCGGGTGGCGTGTTCGATCCGGGTGACGCGGGCGGTGAGCACCCGGCAGTCGGGGAGCACGCGGCGCAGCGGCACGACGACGTGCCGGGGGTCGATGGACCCGGCGGCGACTTCGGCGAGCAGCGGATGGTAGGTGAGGTAGGACTGGGGTTCGACCACGGTGATCTCGGCCCGGCCTTCGCGTAGGCGGGCACGCAGGGTCTGTTGAAGGCGCAGTGCGGCGGCCATTCCGGCGCAACCGCCGCCGACGATCAGAATCCTGATGGGGGCACCCCCTGCCGATGTGACCTGATTCACGGCTCCATGACGCCCTGTCCGGGGGTGTCTTGTCCACAGGGCGTACCGGATTCGGCCGTTTCGATCGCTCGCCGGGGTGCTGTGCGGGGCCCCGGCTCCGGTCCGGGCTGCGTTTAGGTCCACTTCTGCCGCGAACTTCCTTGAACTATGGTCGGATTGTGCGTCGAGGCCGAACGGTCCGGCGTCGGCCCACGGCGGTTTTCGACTGCGCCGGGGCCTTCCGGGGAAGGTTGGTCCACGGAAGTCCGCCCGGAGCTGGGCGGGAGTACCGCGCACCGGGGGGTGCGAAGTGGCCAGGCAGGGGTGCCCGTTGCGGGCTCCTGCGGGGGAGGTTTGAGATGACGGATCAGGATCAGGTGTTCGGGGTGCACGGTGTGGCGCCGGAGGTGCACGGCATGGTGCCCGAGGTGCACGGCGTGGTGCCCGAGCAACGGAGCCCGACGGAAGACGAGTTGTTCAGGGAGTCGTACGGGGAGCCGTACGGGGATTCGCCCGCCGGGGTGGAGGCACCGGTCAACCAGGTGCCGTCCCGCCTGCGGGTGGATGCCCGGCGGAACCTGGAGAGCGTGCTGCGGGCGGCCCGGCAGGTGTTCGGGGAGCTCGGCTACGACGCGCCGATGGAGGAGGTCGCCCGGCGGGCCGGGGTCGGCGTCGGGACGGTGTACCGGCGCTTCCCCAGCAAGGAGGTGCTGGTCCAGCGGATCGCGGCCGAGGAGGTCGCCTGGCTGACGACCCAGGCCCGGGATTCGCTGTACGGCAACTCGGGGCCGTGGGACGCACTGGCGGAGTACCTGGCGCGGGCGGTCGCCTCGGGGGCCGGGCGGTTACTCCCGCCCTCGGCCTTCCGGTACGCGGAGGAGCTGGCGACGGCGGCGGACGGCACGGTGCCGGAGCAGCGGTTGGCGGAGCAACAGGTCGACTCGGCCTACCAGTCGGGTCAGCCGGGTGGCGGCCGCCTCGGTACGGCCGACCCGGTCGGCGACGCCGACCCCCGTCTGCTGCTGCACCTGTTGGCGGCGTTGGTCGCGCGCGCCGCTGCGGCGGGCGAGCTGCGCAGCGGGGTGACGGTCGCGGATGTGGTGCTGGTGCTCACGGCGGCGGTGCCGGTGCACGTCGGTCAGGCACGGGCCGGTGACGGTGACTCGGCGCACGGGGGATCGGCGCCCGGGGGATCGGCGGCGGTGCAGCCGGGGCCTTGGGGGTCGGGAACGACCCGGTTCGGGGCGCACCGGGGTGGAGGCGGTCAACCGTACGACGCACCGGCCGAGCGGCTGTTGCGCATCCTGCTGCAGGGGTTGCGGGCCGCCTGACGGGCCCGGGGATTGGCGGCGGGCCGGGTCCGAACCGATCTGCGAGCGGCTGCTCGGAAGAGTGGGGAGGGGTCGGACCGGCTTCCGGTCCTTGCTCCGCTATGCCATTCTTTGGCCGTGGTTGGAGCCATTGTCCCGTTGCGCACCGTTCGCCCGCCCTTTGCAGCGCGGGCGGGTGCGCCCCGGCGTACGTCGTCGGGTGTGCGCCGAGGGCGCGGCCGCGCCGTGCGCCGTACCGAGTGCTGGGGGCCGTGTTGAGCGCCGAGGAGCAGAACGAGCGCGGCTACGGCCGTGAACTGCCGGGCCAGGTGCCCGATCAGGCGGGCGCGCCGCTCAGGGAGTCGCTGGTCGGGCGGGTGCCCGGACAGGCGGGCGCCGGGCAGGGCGGGGTGACTCCGGAGGCGTTCGTCGCCCAGGGCGGTGCGCGGGAGAGCGCAGCCGACGGCGTGCGGAGCGGCAGTGCGCCGGACGATGCCGCGCGCGCCGTCGTACCCGCCCCCGCCGATCCGGTGGACGGCGAACGCCCACCCTCGGACGCCGAGTTGACGGCGCTCGTCCGGGCCGGGGACGACACCGCGTACGAGGAGATCTACCGGCGGCACGCCGACTCGGTGCGCCGCTACGCGCGGACCTGCTGCCGGGACAGCTTCACCGCCGAGGACCTCGCGGGCGAGGTGTTCGCCCGCACCCTCCAGGCGCTGCGCGCGGGCAAGGGCCCGGAGTTCGCCGTCCGGGCCTACCTGCTCACCGCCGTACGGAACGTCGCCGCCGCCTGGGCGCGCAGCGAGCGGCGCGAACAACTCGTGGACGACTTCAGCACGTTCGCCCATAGCGCGGCCGCCGGTGCGGAGCTGGATCTCGCCGACCCGGGCGCCGACGCCTGGGCGATGGCGCTGGCCGACCAGCGGATGGTGATGCAGGCCTTCGTCGACCTGCCCGAGGACGACCGGGTGGTGCTCTGGCACACCGAGGTCGAACGGGAGTCGCCGAAGACCGTCGCCGTGCTGCTCGGCAAGACCGCGAACGCCACGGCCGTCCAAGCGCACCGGGCCCGGGACAGGCTCGCCGCGGGCTTCCTCCAGGCCCACGTCTCCGGCAGCCAGGAGCAGGACTGCGCCGCGTACGCCAACCGGCTGGGCGCGTACGCCCGGGGCTCGCTGCGCAAGCGCGCCTCGGCGGAGGTCGGGCGGCACGTGCAGGAGTGCGACCGCTGCACGGCCGCCTACCTGGAACTGACCGAGATCAACACCGGGCTGCGAGCGCTCCTGCCTGGCGGGGTGCTGGTCTGGGTCGGCGCCGGGTACTTCACGGCAGCCGCGGCGGCCGTCGGGGTCGGCGTGGCCGGGACTGCGGTGGTTGCCGGCGGCGCGGCCGGGACGACGGCGGTGTCGGGCGGCGCGGCGGGTGGTGCAGGTGCGGCAGGTGGTGCCGCAGGCGGCGCGGCGGGCGGCGGCTCGGCCTCGGGCGGCGTGGCGAGCGCGGCCGGCGAGGGGCTGGGCACCACGGCGAAGGCCGCCATCGCGGCCGGGGTCGCCGTGGCGGCGGCCGCCGTTGCCGCGTACGCGCTGACCGGGGCCCCCGAGCCGAAGCCCCCGGTGGCCGCGTCAGTGGCCTCCGCCCCCGTGCTGCCGCCGCCGGTGGCCGCTTCCCCGGTGCCGCCGCCGCCCTCGGCACCGCCGGAGGAACCGACACCCGAGGCCGTCGTGGAGCCGGTGGTCTCTCCGACGCCGGCGCCGGCCGTCGCCCCCACCCCGACGCCCACGCCGACGCCGGAGGTCACTCCCCCGCCGTCGCCGCTCCCGTCGCCCCCGGTGCTGCCGACGCCCACGCCGCAGCCACCGGAGCCACCGGTGATCGACCCGCCGACCTTGCCGGCGCCGCCGACCCTCACGCCGATCCCGGTGCCGACCCCGACCCCGCCGCCGGTGGTCACTCCGCCGCCGGCCGACTTCTGGGTGGACGACCTTCCGTACGGCAAGAGCGACCACCGGCAGACACCCACCCAGCCGACCATCCGGCGCGACAGCGACTGGCTGTGGCAGCGGACCGGCCTGTGGATGGGCGGGCAGCACTACGAGCACGGGCTGGCCGTACACGCCCCGGCGCAGGTGACGATCGACCTCAACCGGAGCTGCACCTCCTTCGAGGCCGTCGCCGGGCTGGACGACTTCGCCCCGCAGACCGAGGACGTCGTCTTCAGCGTGCAGGGCGACGGCGGCCGGACGCTCTGGCACTCCGGCACCTTCTCACCGGGCGACGACCCCGTCCCGGTCCGCGTCTCGCTGGCCGGTCAGCGGTCGGTACGGCTGGTGGTCACTCCGGCGTCCGGGCGCTGGGCCCTGATCAACCTCTCGGACTGGGCGGACGCGAAGTTCAGCTGCAGCTGAGCCGCCCCGGACCGGGGTGACTCAGCGGCTCAGCGGCTCAGACCGCGCAGGAACCGTCGGTGCAGGCGTGGACGGCCTCGGTGGCGGCGGGGGTCTCCGCAGAGGTCTCGGCGGCGACCTGCTGGAGGACGCGGAGGAAGGTCTCGGCCTCCTGGCCGCCCTGGACGGCCCACTTGCCCTCGAAGACGAAGGTCGGCACCGCGCTGATGCCCGCCCCGCGGGCCTCGGCGAGCTGCGCGCGGACCTCGGCGGTGCCCTCGTCGCCCGCGAGGTAGGCGGTGACCCGGGCGCGGTCCAGCCCGGCGGTGGCGGCGACCTCGACGAGCTGCTCGCGGTCACCGACGTCGACACCGTCGGTGAAGTGGGCCTTGAGCAGCGCCTCCTTCAGCTCACCCTGGACGGCCGCGCCGTACTCCGCCTCGGCGAGGTGCAGCAGCCGGTGCCCGAGGAAGGTGTTGGCGTGCAGGGCCGCGTCGAAGTCGTACGTGATGCCCTCGGCCAGGCCCAGCTCGGCGACCCGGGCGTCCATCGCGACGGACTGCGGGCCGTAGCGCTCGGCGAGCCAGGCGCGGTGCGGGGTGGCCTCGGCCGGGGCGTCCGGCACGAGCTGGTACGGGCGGTAGACGACCTCGACGCCGTCCTTGCCGTCGAAACGGTCAAGGGCCTGCTCGAAGCGGCGCTTGCCGATGTAGCACCAGGGGCAGGCGATGTCCGAGTAGATCTCGACCTTCATGACGGGCAACTCCTGATTTCGGGTGGTTTGGGGCTTCCGAAAGGGTGAACCGTCAACAAAGTGGTGGATATTCCCCCGGCCCTGCTCTACGTCTACGCCTACGCCTACGTCGCGGGCGGGGCCGGGACGACCAGCACCGGGCAGGCCGCGTGGTGCACGGCGGCGGTGCTCACCGAGCCGAGCAGCAGCCGGGCGAAGCCGCCGTTGCCCCGGGTGCCGAGGACCAGGGTGTGGTGGCCGGGCGTGGCGGCGAGGACCACCTCGATCACGTTGCCCAGCACGACGTGCAGGGTGAGCGGCCCGGCGAACGGGTGCGGCCGGGCCGACTGGACGGTGGTGACCGCGCGGCGGAGGCCGTCGGCCATGCTCTCCAGCAGCCGTTCGACGCTCTCCTGCACCAGCTCGGCCATGCCCGGCGGGTAGCCCGCCGGAGAGGGGTTGACCACCGCCAGGACGTACAGCGGCAGGCCGTACGCCTGGGCCTCGGTCATCGCGCGGTCCAGCGCCCAGAGCGAGCCGTCGGAGCCGTCGCAGGCGGCGACGACGCCGGGCGGGGCGGGGGTCGGCGGCTCGCCGGAGACCTGCAGCGGTTCGGGCACGGGGCTCCTCCTCGGTTCGACCGCTCCGCCGTGGCACTCGGCGCGGTCGCTCCATCTTGGGCCTCGACACGCCCGCCCCGCGATCCCACGCACAATCCCACGCGCGCTCACCCGGCGGCGCTCACGACCGCGTCACGCGACGGCGTCACCCGTGGGGCAGAGAGCGGGCCGGACGGGCATCGGGAGGCCCGACCAGCAGGAACCCCGGCGGGCGAGGCTGCGGCGCAGCCACAGCTCGGCGGCGACCAGCTCGGCCAGCCCCGCCAGCGTCCCCGGCGGGAGGTCTGCGGAGGGCTCGGCGGCACGGGCGAGGGCCGTGCGGACGGCGGGCAGGTCGAGGAGGCCGGCTTCGGCGAGCAGTGGGGCCGCGAAGAGCTCGGCCAGGGCGTCGGCGGCCTGCCGCAGGCCCGTCCGGGCGGGGGTGGTCCGGTCCGGCCGGGGGCCCCGGCCCCAGTCGGGCGGCAGGTCGGTGCGGCCGGCGCCGGTCAGGACGGCGCGCAGCAGGGCGTGCCGCGCGCCGGGCTGGAGGCGGGTCTCGTCGGGCAGCAGGGCGGCGGCCCGGACGACCTGGTTGTCGAGGAACGGCGCGTGCAGGCGCTGGCCGTGCTGCTCGGTGGCCTGGACGAGGGTGCGGTAGTCGGCGGCGGCCCGGTGCAGGGCGAGCCTGGCCCGGCGGGCGCCCGGGGCCTCGGTGGGCGCGGGTGCGCGGGCGGCGAGCCGCAGCCGGAGGGCGACGGCGGATAGCGCGTCGTCGGAGAGCCAGCGGGCAGCCGGGCCGGGAGTGCACCAGGCGAGGCTCTCGCGCGGCGCGGAGGAGCTCATGTGACGTACCGTCAGCTTCACGGCGGCGTCGTCGAGCGCTTCGCCGTACCCGGCCCTGGCGAGCCGGCGGGCCGCGCGCAGGACGGTGACCGGGGTGCGGAGGCTGCCGTCCAGGGAGGCCAACGCCGCGACCGGGGCGAGGAGTTCGCGGGGGCGGCCGGCCCGGATCAGGTCGGCCAGCCGGGCCGGGTGGCCGTCCAGGAGCTGCCGGGCGCCGTAGCCGGTGAGGTGGTCCACGCCGCCGTGGTCGAACCGGGCGGCCGTCGGCGCGGCCGCGACCAACACCGGGCCCGGCTCGTCGGTGAGCGGGCCCGGCGGGAATTCGCCTCCCAGACCGGCCAGTTCGGCGTACGGGAGGCCGGGGGGCAGGACGAGGTGGCGCAGCCGGGGCACCTCGACCGCGAGGGTGGCTCGGGCGGCCTCGCCGACCGTGACGGCGGCGAGCGCGTCGGCGGCCTCGGCGGGGCGGGCTTCGGCCTGCTGGGCGGAGGGCCTGGCCCAGGAGCCCCGGACGGCACCCGTCCGGGGCCGGTCGCCCGTCGGCGGGCGGCCGGACGGAGCGCTGCCGGGCGAGGGGCCGATCGGGACGGCTGCGGCCAGCAGTGCGACGGTCGCGGAGGCGGTGCCGTACGAGAGGTCCACGCCGAGCCGGGGACGGCCAGGGGCGCCGCGACGGTCGGGGTCGCCGTGGTGGCCCTCCGGTGGTGAGCTGCGGACGCGGCAGCGGACGGCCTCCAGCAGCGCGCGGGTGAGTTCGCGGACGGCCGGGGCCTCCTCGCGCCTGCCGGGCGGGCCAGGGTGCTCGTAACCCGCGACGTACGGGCGGCCGTTGCGGACGGCGAGCACGTGGCCGGGCGGGACGCGGCGGACGCCCAGGTACGGCGTGCCGGTGCCGAGCGCCTCGGGTGACTCGGGGCAGGCCAGCCGGGCGGCGAGGTGGCCGGTGTCGATCGGTGCGCCGGTCAGGTCGGCCAGCGGGAGGGCGGCCGTCGCGTACGCGGTGCCGCCCTGCCAGGCGGCGTGGAAGACCGGGAGGGCGCCGGCCAGGTCGGTGAGCAGCTGGGTGCTGCGGGTGCCGCTGCGGAGCACGGCGGTGTAGCTGCCGGGCCAGCTGGTGAGGTGGCGGACGGCGCCGCCCCGGGCGGTGGCGAGGCCGGCGGCGAGTTCGGCGTCGGAGGCTCCGCAGCGGCCGAGGACGGCGAGCCGGGTGGTGGCGGGGGTGTCCCGTTCGGTGGGCGCCGGGGTGTCGAGGCCGGTGGTGACGACGGCGGGGGCGCCGGGGCGCAGGGTGACCAGCCGGATCTCGTCGGGGCGCCAGTCGCCGACGGCCCAGAGCGGGTCCGGGCCGGTCCACAGCGGGGTGGCCGCGAGGGGCAGGACGGCCCCCGGCGGTGTGCAACCGCTCCAGCCCGTGAGCCACCGCATCCGCGCCTCCGCCCGAGTCGGGGGCACACCGATCCGTCCAGCGGCTTTCGGCGCACCGTCAGGAGGCCATCGTGCCACCGGAATCCCCCGAACGGACGCATCAGCACGGCACTGTCGCGCCGAAACCTCGGCCGGACCCTGGACCGGGCGAGCCGGGGCGGGCCGGGCCTCCCCCTCCGTGGCCCGGACCACCCCGGCATTTCCGCCCTGACATGCACATCTACAGATGGCCGAAAGGCGTCGTTCTGCCCGGGAGGGCATCCGCATGCCCTCCCGGACCCGCCGCCGCCCGCGGGGATGTAGGCAGCGGCGTCCCCCGGCCCGCCGGGTCCTCGACGACGGGCCGACCCACAGCCACCAGCGAATCGCCCACCTGCCGCTCGGGCCAGGGAGCACGGCCGGGCGCACGTCGGCACGGGACCGGAGCACGCCCGTCCGCCGGGCCGCCCGGAGGCGGCGGCGCGGCAGCGCGGCGGCGGCCCCGGCCGCACGGCCAGGGCCCGGAGCGGCCGTGCCGGTGTGCTGGTTCCCGCCATCCGGAATGCGGGCTCTTAACCCTCGGAACGCGGCCGACTACTCTAGGTGCAGCAGCCCGGGGGCTCCCTCCGCCGCACCTCCTGCTGCCCGCCCAGCCCCAGAGCTCAGCCCCACCACCCAGCCCCACCACCCAGCCCCACCACCCAGCCCCACCACCCAGCCCCACCACCCAGCCCCACCACGCAGTGCCAGCAGGGGGTGCCGCCGCCACCATGACCGTCAGCTCACGTGGACCGAACGAACGGCTCGGTACGCTCCTCACCCTCGCCCAGATCAGCAACGCCGGCCTCGCCCGCCGGGTCAACGACCTGGGCTCCCAGCGCGGTCTGACGCTCCGTTACGACAAGACCTCCGTCGCGCGGTGGGTCGGCAAGGGGATGGTCCCGCAGGGTCCGGTGCCGCACCTGATCGCGACGGCGATCGGCAGCAAGCTGGGTCGGCCGGTGCCGCTGGACGAGATCGGGCTCGGCGACACCGACCCGACGCCCGAGCTGGGGCTGGCCTTCCCGCGCGAGGTGCCGGAGGCCGTCCGGTCGGCGACCGACCTGTGGCGGGTCGATCTGGAGCTGCGGCGCGGGCCGGGCGGCGGGCGCTGGAGCGACAGCCTGGCGGGCACCTTCGCGGTGTCGGCGTACGCGACGCCGGTCTCCCGCTGGCTGATCACCCCGGCCGACGGCTCGGTCGCCCGGGAGCCGCAGGCGCCGGACCTGTCCGGCTACCGGGTCGGGCACTCCGACGCGGCGAAGCTGCGCGAGGCCGCGCAGGAGGCCCGGCGGTGGGATTCCAAGTACGGCGGCGGCGACTGGCGTTCCTCGATGGTGCCGGAGTGCCTGCGGGTCGAGGCCGCACCGCTGCTGCTCGCCTCGTACAGCGACGCGGTGGGGCGGGCGCTGTTCGGCGCGACAGCCGAACTGACCCGGCTGGCCGGGTGGATGGCCTTCGACACCGGGCAGCACGAGGCGGCGCAGCGGTACTACATCCAGGCGCTGCGGCTCGCCCGCGCGGCGGCCGACGTGCCGCTCGGCGGCTACGTGCTGGCCTCGATGAGCCTCCAGGCGAGCTACCGGGGCTTCGCCGAGGAGGCCGTCGACCTGGCGCAGGCCGCGTTGGAGCGCAACCGGGGGCTGGCGACGGCCCGGACGATGAGCTTCTTCCACCTGGTGGAGGCGCGGGCCCAGGCGAAGGGCGGCAATGCGGCGGCGTGTGCAGCGGCGCTCAGCGCGGCCGAGGGCGCGTTGGAGCGGGCGCGCGCCGGGGACGCGGATCCGGCGTGGATCGACTTCTACGCCTACGACCGCCTGGCCGCCGACGCGGCGGAGTGCTTCCGCGACCTCGGGGTGCCCGCCAAGGTCCGCCAGTTCACCCGGGAGGCGCTGGCCCGCCCGACCGAGGGATTCGTCCGCTCGCACGGCCTGCGTCTGGTGGTCTCCGCGATGGCCGAGGCCGAGGCCGGTGACCTGGAGGCCGCCGTCGCGGCGGGGATACGCGCCGTCGACCTGGCCGGGCGGATCTCCTCCCAGCGCAGCCGCGAGTACGTCGTGGAGCTGCTGCGAAAGCTGGCGCCCTACCAGGACGAGCGCCGCGTCCGGGAGTTGACCGAGCGCGCCCGGCTGGTGCTGGCCGCCCCGGCGTAGGTCGGATATTCGGGTGCGGGCGGGGCCGAGCCACGGATACGGTCTGTCCTGTCCAGGTGCGCAGGCAGGGGTTACTTCCACTCCGAATGGGCAGGTCGCGGGTTCGAGTCCCGTCACCGGCTTCGGGCCGGTGTAGCTCAGTTGGTAGAGCAGCTTCGTCACCCCAGCCGCCTTCGATCTCTGGACACCCACATCTGAATACGTTCATGCACCTCCCGGTGCGCCGGCTGCGGCTACTTCTCTGGTGAAACACCCCTCGGGGTGTGTGGTTCGACTCCACGTCAACACCGCCGCCACTCCGATCTCGGGAGGTACGGCGCCGGGGTGCCCGGTGCGCAGGCAGTGGTTACTTCCGTGGAGTGCCCCCGGTGGGGCGCGTTGAAGCTGAGTCTTTCCGTACCGCCGCCGCTCCGATCTCGGGCACCCCGGCTTCGCCGTGCCTCCACTACCCCGTAGGGGAGGCACCACCATGTCGCGTTTCAACCTCCGCAGGACCAAGACCGAGACCCAGACCGCACCGAGCTCGCCCGTGACGACCACCGGGCAGCGGACGGCCAACCACGAGGGTGGTGCCGGGCACCTGCGGGACGCCCGGTCGGAGCTCTTCCTGCTCGCCGTGGCCAACTTCGTCAGTCAGGAAACCTTCTACGAGCGCGCCGGCGAGCGGGACGACCGCTACACCGCGCTGGTCCGCGAACTCGCCGTCGCCGACCCGGAGTGGACGTTGGGGCTGCTGCGCTGGCTGCGCGGTGAGGGGGCGATGCGGACGGCCTCGCTGGTCGGCGCCGCCGAGTTCACCCGGGCCCGGTCGGAGGCCGGGGCGGCCGGGTACTCCCGGCAGGCCGTCGACGCGGTGCTCCAGCGGCCGGACGAGCCGGGCGAGTTGCTCGCGTACTGGACCTCCCGCTACGGGCGCAGGCTGCCGCAGCCGCTCAAGCGCGGCGTCGCCGACGCCGTGCGGCGGCTCTACAGCGGGCGGGCACTGCTGAAGTACGACACCGCCTCGAAGGACTACCGCTTCGGTGACGTGCTGGAGTTGACGCACCCCGCGCCGAGCGCCGACAAGCCCTGGCAGGGGCCACTGTTCAAGTACGCGCTGGACCGCAGGCACCACCCGGAGGAGGCGCTGCCGCCGGGCGGTGACGCGGTGCTGACCGCGAACCGGGAGCTGCTCGCCCTGCCTGTCGAACAGCGGCGGGCCGCCGTGACCTCCCCGGGCGGCGCCGCGCGGCTGGCTGCCGCCGGGCTGACCTGGGAGGCGCTGGCCGGTTGGCTGCGGGGCCCGCTGGACGCGGCCGTCTGGGAGGCCGTCATCCCGTCGATGGGGCCGATGGCGCTGGTCCGCAACCTGCGCAACTTCGACGAGGCCGGGGTCTCGGACGAGGTCGCGGCCACCGTGGCGGGCCGGATCAGCGACCCGGCGGAGGTCGCGCGCTCCCGGCAGTTCCCGTTCCGGTACCTGGCCGCCCACCGGCACGCGCCGTCGCTGCGCTGGGGGCACGCGCTGGAGCTCGCACTCGGGCACTCGCTGGCCAACGTGCCCGCGCTGCCCGGCCGGACGCTGATCCTGGTCGACCGCTCCGGCTCGATGTTCGACCGCCCGAACGAGCGGACCCAGCTCAACCGGGCCGACTCGGCGGCCGTCTTCGGCACCGCGCTGAAGCTGCGCGCCGCCGATGCGGACCTGGTGCAGTTCGGCACCGGCAGCGCGGTGGTCAAGGTCGGCCGGGGCGAGCCGGTGCTGCGGGTGCTGGAGCGCTTCGGCAACCTCGGCGGCACCGAGACCGCGACGGCCGTGCGCAACCACTACCGGGATCACGACCGGGTGGTGATCGTCACCGACGAGCAGGCGTACGGCTCCTGGGGTGGCAACGCACTCGCCGACCTCCCCGCCCACATCCCGGCGTACACCTGGAACCTCGCCGGGTACCGGGCCGGGCACGCCCCCTCGGGCGGCGCCCACCGCCACACCTTCGGCGGGCTCACCGACGCGGCCTTCCGGCTGATCCCGCTGCTGGAGGCGGGCCGGGACGCGGCCTGGCCCTGGGACGTAGGGCCTGTCTGACAATTCGCGTCGGATCAGGCCGGGTCGTTCGGGGCGTGCGATCGGCGTGCGGCCGGGGCGCCCTTGTAGCGGAGCTACTCGGGCGTTTCGGCCGTGCGGCGAGCGTGCGTGCCGGGCGGCACGGACCCGGCGGGAATTGTCAGACAGGCCCCCGGCCACGCGTCGCGCCAGCGGTGCGTACGCTTCCCCCCGGACGCCGGTGTCGACCGAAGGGGCGGGTATGGCTGAGGAGTTCGACGTCGTCGTGGTGGGCGGGGGGATCGTCGGGCTGTCCACCGCGTACGCGCTGACGCTGGCCCGGCCGGGGGTGCGGGTGGCGGTGGTGGAGAAGGAGCAGGGCTTCGCCGCGCACCAGACCGGGCGCAACAGCGGGGTCATCCACAGCGGTGTGTACTACCGGCCCGGCTCGTTGAAGGCCCGGTACGCGACCGAGGGCGCCGAGGAGATGGTGGAGTTCTGCCGCGAGCACGGCGTCCCGTACGAGGTGACGGGCAAGCTGATCGTGGCGACCGGCCGAGACGAGCTCGACCGGCTGCAGGCACTGGCCCGGCGCGGCCGGGAGAACGGCATCCCCGTCGCCGAGCTGGGCGCCGCGCAGATCGCCGAGTACGAGCCCGAGGTGACCGGCCTGGCCGGGCTGCACATCGGCACCACCGGCATCTGCGACTACCCGGCCGTCGCCCGGACGTACGCCGTGCTCGCCGAGCAGGCCGGGGCGCAGCTGCTGACCGGCACCGAGGTGACCGGCATCGACCGGCGGGCGGACGGCGTGACGGTACTGGCGGGCGGGCGGGAGCTGCGCTGCGGGGTGCTGGTGAACTGCGCCGGGCTGCAGAGCGACCGCGTCGCCCGGCTGGCCGGGGACGAGCCCGGGGTGCGGATCATCCCCTTCCGGGGCGAGTACTACGAGCTCACCGAGGAGCGGCGGGGGCTGGTGCGCGGGCTGATCTACCCCGTGCCGGACCCGGCGTTCCCCTTCCTCGGGGTGCACCTCACCCGGGGTGTGCACGGCGACGTGCACGTCGGCCCGAACGCCGTCCCCGCGCTGGCCCGGGAGGGCTACGACTGGCGGACGGTCCGGGCCCGGGACCTGGCCGAGACGGTGGCCTTCCCCGGCACCTGGCAGATCGCCCGGCGGCACTGGCGGTACGAGATCGGCGAGTTGCACCGCTCGCTCTCCAAGCGGGCGTTCACCACGGCCGTCCAGCGGCTGCTGCCGGCGGTGACGGCGGCCGACCTCGTCCCGGCCACCGCCGGGGTCCGGGCCCAGTCCGTCGCCCGGGACGGCACGCTGCTGGACGACTTCGCCTTCGCCGGGTTCGACCCCGACGACGCGTCCTCGCCCCGGCGCACGGTGCACGTGCTCAACGCGCCCTCCCCGGCGGCCACCGCCTCGCTCCCGATCGGCCGGGAGGTCGCCCGCCGGGCGCTCGCGGCGCTCGCCGCGGGGGCGTGAGGAATGCGTCACGCCCCCGTCCGGCCGTCCGGCAGCCCCCGTAGGATGGGGCGATTGTGACTGCCACCGCCCCCAGCCCCCAGCCCTCCCCGTCCGCGCAGACCTCGCCGTCCGCCCGGCTCTCCGCCGCCCCGGCCGGGTACCCCGCGCCGATGTACCCGCACCGGGCCACCGAGGCTCAGCACAGCGAGCGGCGGATCCGCAGCTTCCAGCCGCGCCGGGGCCGGATGACCAACGCCCAGGCCGGTGCCCTGGACCGGGGCTGGGAGAACTACGGCCACGCCATCGACGGCACCCCGCTCGACCTGGCGGAGCTCTTCGACGGCCGGCCCGTCACCCTGGAGATCGGCTTCGGCATGGGCGAGACGACCGCCCGGATGGCCGCCGCCGACCCGGCCATGGGCATCCTCGCCGCCGACGTGCACACCCCCGGCCACGGCAACCTGCTCCAGCTGCTGGAGCGCGACGGCTGCGACAACGTCCGGCTCGCCGCCGGGGACGCGGTGATCCTGCTCCGCGACATGCTCCCCGACGCCTCGTTGGCCGGCCTCCGGGTCTACTTCGCCGACCCGTGGCCCAAGCCGAAGCACCACAAGCGCCGTCTCGTCCAGGACGAGTTCCTGGAGCTGGTGCTGCCCCGGCTCGCCTCCGGCGCGCTGGTGCACTGCGCGACCGACTGGGAGCCGTACGCCGAGCAGATGCTCGCCGTGCTCTCCGCCTCCCCGGAGCTGGAGAACCTGCACCCCGAGGGTGACGGGACCGCCTGGCTGGAGCCCGCCGACCACCCTGTCGGCAGCGTCCCCGGCTACGCCCCCCGCCCCGACTGGCGCCCGGTCACCAAGTTCGAGCGGGCGGGGATAGCGAAGGGGCACGTCGTCCACGACCTGCTCTTCCGCAGGCGCTGAGCCAACCGACACACCCGGGGTGCGGACGCCCCGGGTGTGTGAACTTCACGAAGTGCCCCTCCCCGGGAGGAGCGGGTTCCCCTACGCTTTCCGGGTGAGCAGTCCGTCCGGCGGCCGCCCGCGCGCCGCCGCCGCAGACCCGCCCACGCGCGCGACCGGCACCCGGCTGATCCCGGGGCCCCGAGTGCGCCGGGCGGGTCGGCTGCTGCCCTGGCACCCGCCCCCGGCCGCCGACCGACTGCTGCGCCGGGCCGCGCGGCTGCGCTACCCCGCCCTGTCGTCGGCGCTGGCCGCCCTCGCGCTGGCCGGGTGCGGCGTGCTGATCCTGCAACTCGTGCACCGGCAGACCGGGACGGTCGGGCTGCTGGTGGGGATGGGCCTGGCGCTGCTGCCGCTGCCCTTCGTGCTCGGTGCGCTGGCCTGGCTCAACCAGACCGCGCGGGTGCCGCTGCGGCACACCCTCTTCTGCCTCGCCTGGGGCGCCTGCGCCGCGACCACCGTGGCGATCATGGCCAACGGCTGGGCCAGCGACTTCCTCGTCGCCCACCAGGGCAGCGCCACCGGGGAGACCCTGGGCGCGGAGTTCGCCACCCCGCTGATCGAGGAGAGTGCGAAGGCCGCGGCGCTGCTGCTGCTCCTGCTGCCCGTCCGCCGCCGCCTGCGCTGCCGGGCCGAACGCACCTGCGCCGTGCTGGCCCGCCGCTCCCCCGCCGCGCTGCGCCGCTCCGCGCGCCGGCTCCGGCTGCGCCCGCAGCCGTACTTCCACGCCCGCCCGTACACCCACCCGCAGACCCGCAGCCGGGCCCGCGCCAACCCGCGCACGCTCGCCGCCGGGGTCGTCCTCGGCGGGGTGACGGCGAGCGGCTTCGCGTTCACCGAGAACGCGCTCTACCTGGGCCGGGCCTTCACCGACGACCAGCAGAGCCGGCTCGACGGCATCGGGCTGGGCGCGACCCCGAGCCTGCGGGACTTCGACAGCACCGTGCACACCTTCGTCCTGCGCGGTCTGCTCTCCCCCTTCGCCCACCCGCTCTTCACCGCCCTGACCGGCCTCGGCCTGGCCGTCGCCCTCACCACCGGGCGCCGTGGGCTGGCGCGGCTGGCCGCCCCGGGCGGGCTGCTGCTGGCGATGGCCCTGCACGGCAGCTGGAACGCCGCCGCCGGGCTCGGCACCCACGGCTTCCTGCTGGTGTACGCCGCGCTGATGGTGCCGTGCTTCGCCGCCCTGGTCTGCTTCGCCGTCTGGGCCAGAGCCCGGACGGCCCGGCACGCCCAGCGGCACGCCGTCCCGTAACCGTGGGACGGAAGCGATTTCCCTTCTGCACCACACTCCCGTAGGGTTGGGTTTACCGACGCGGGGTGGAGCAGCTCGGTAGCTCGCTGGGCTCATAACCCAGAGGTCGCAGGTTCAAATCCTGTCCCCGCTACTCAAGTAGCACAGAAGGCCCGGCAGACATCGTCTGCCGGGCCTTCTGCGTTCCCGCTTTCCCGCTTTAAATCCGTTGCACCGGCCGGACGGCGTGCCTAGTGTTGGGGACATCGAAGAGAAGGGAGGTGATCCTGAGTTGAGTACCTACACGACTGCGTCCACGTGCGCGTCTGACTCGCTCGGGCGCGCCTCCGCAGAGGTCGCGGCCTAGTCCGTCACCCCTCTGCGGCGGAGATGCGCAGAAGTTGTCGAGCCCCCGGAGCCCCTCAGTTCGAGGCCCCGGGGGCTTCGGCATTTCCTGTTGCCCCGAGCAGGCTAGCGCTGGTGCGGCGGCGGTACGGAGTACGTCAGGGTGGCCGTCGCGACCAGGCCGCCGGGCTCGTCCCGGAGTTCCGCCAGGACGACGCAGAGGCGGCTGCCGAGCTTGGCGAGCCGCACCTCGGTGCGGAGCAGGCCCGGCCGGGGGCGGCTGAGGAAGTTGACCTGCATCGAGCTGGTCAGGGCCATCAGCGTGCGGCCGATCCGGGCGTTGATCAGCAGGAAGGCGCCGAGGTCGGTCAGCCCGGCCTGCTCGGGGCCGCTGATGGTGCCGCCGGGCCGGGTCCGGAGCTTCTCGCCGTCCGCCTCCAGCAGCAACCGGGTGGCCGACACCTCGGCCACCCGGCAGGCCGCGTAGTCCGGGAACTGGCTGATGATCAACTCGTTGAGCTCGTCCACCGTCATGGCGAGCCCGGTCTCGTCCGGCACCGGCGGCAACACCCTTCTCTAGCGCCCGGAGGACGCTTCCTCGATGGCCTTGGTGAAGCGGCGCAGACCCTCGTCGATCTCGTCCGGCGAGTGGGTGGTGAAGGAGAGCCGGAGGGCGCCGGGCTCGGGCTCGCCGACGAAGAACGGCGCGCCCGGGACGTACGCGACCTCGTGCTTGACGGCGATCGGCAGCAGCTCGGTGGCGTCGAGGCCGGCCGGGAGCGAGACCCAGATGAACATGCCGCCCGCCGGGTTGTTCCAGCGGCTGCCGGCCGGGAGGGCGGCTTCGAGGCCGCCGACGAGGGCGTCGCGGCGCTCGCGGTAGGCGGCGCGCATCACCGCGACGTGTGCGTCGAGGTCGCTGTCGCGCAGGTAGCGGGCGGCGGCGGCCTGGTCGACGGTCGAGGTGTGCAGGTCGGCCGCCTGCTTGGCGATCACGCAGGCCCGGCGCAGCGCGGCGGGAGCGCGGAGGTAGCCGAGGCGCAGGCCGGGCGCGAGGATCTTGGAGAAGGAGCCGAGCAGCACGGTGCGGTCGGCGGCGGCCGGGACGGCGGCGACCCACGGCACGGGCTCGCCGTCGTAGCGGAGCTCGCCGTACGGGTCGTCCTCGACGATCCAGAAGCCGTGCTGGGCGGCGATCTCGGCGACGGCCCGGCGGCGGGCCTCGGGGAGGGTGCGGCCGGTGGGGTTCTGGAAGGTCGGGACGAGGTAGAGCAGTTTGGGGCGCTCGCGCCGGACGATCTCCTCCAGGGCCTCCGGGTCGAGGCCGTCGTCGTCGGTGGGCACGGGCACCACGCGGGCGCCGGCGAAGCCGAAGCACTGGAGGGCGGCGAGGTAGCACGGGTTCTCGACGAGGACGACGTCGCCGGGCTCCAGCAGGGCGGTGGCGAGCAGGGTCAGCGCCTGCTGCGAGCCGGTGGTGACGAGCAGGTCGTCGGCCTCGGTGGGCAGGCCCCGGCCGGTGAACCGGGCCGCGACGGCCGTGCGCAGGTCGACGTCGCCCTCGGTGGTGGAGTACTGGAGCACCCGGTGCGGGGATTCGGCCAGTACCGCGTCGTACGCCGCCCTGATGCCCGCCGCGTCGAACAGCTCCGGCGCGGGCAGGCCGCCGGCGAAGGAGATGACCTCGGGACGCGCGGTGAGAGCCAGGATCTCGCGTACGGGCGAGGACCCGACTGCGCTGACACGAGTGGCAGTTGGCGGCGGAGACACGGCAGGTCGCATGGCCTCAGCCTATAGAGATTCGAGGGGCTGTCCAGAGAGATGACCATGATGCGGTCGCTTCCGGCCACCCGCCCCGGGCGTCCGCCTGGGCCCGGGGGGACACCTCGGGCCCGAACTGCCCCGACCTCCCGGGATTTCCCTTCCCCCCCTTGGGCTCCGGTCACACCTCGCGCCTCCTGCTGCGCTGCGGCCCGGCCGAATCGGCATCCGTATTCGGCCAAGTAATGCCTCGATGTTGTCAGTTCGTGTCATCACCGGGCTGACCAGCCTGTTGACGCATCGTCAACGCCGGGTGACGGGAGGGCCGGAGAGGAAAGTGCAGCGCGGCGCGCGGGCCGCGGTGGCCCGAAGTCAGCACCTGCGGTCTTGACGGCCCTTGATCGCCCAGATCGCCGCAACTAACGTGCGGAAAGCTCTGCAGTCGCACAGGTGCCCGGTCGAACTTCCGTAGCTCGAGCGCAATGACGCGCCCCCGGCGGCACCGGGCCCTTCCCCCGAACCCCCACCACTGTCGATCAGCCATGGCTGATCCCGGACGAGGCGAGGACCAGCATGAGTATCTCCATTCTCGACGACGAGGCCGTCGTCGTCAGGACCCCCGAGGAATTCCTCGCGATGCCGGAGGAGTACCGCGAGATCGCCATCAGGGGGATGATCGTCAACACCGAGGGCGAACTCTCCGGCGGCGACGACTACATCCAGGTGTTCCTGCCGCTCGCGCCCAACGCCGAGGAGCGGCAGGTCTGCGCCGAGCGCGCCGTCGAGGAGTACGACCACTACAAGATCGGCAAGGCGGTGCTGGCCGGCGTCGGCGTCGACACCAGCTACATGGAGACCCAGACGCTGGCCGAGCGCAACCTCTTCGCCGCCCAGGAGTTCCACACCTGCACCACCTGGGCCGAGCGCGGCATCTTCTCGTACATCGGCGAGGAGACCGCGATGGTGATGATCTCCGAGTTCGCGCAGAGCAGTTACAAGCCCTGGGCCGACGCCGTCCGCACGATCATCCAGGACGAGAAGGTGCACATCGCGCACGGCGCCCGGGTCTGCCGGGGTCTCGCGCAGACCGCCGACGGGCGGGAGGAGCTGCAGCAGGCACTGGACCGGCTCTGGCCGACCTTCATCCGGATCTTCGGCAGCCCGCGCTCCGAGCGCTCCCGGCAGGCCGTCCGGTTCGGCCTCCGGCAGACCACCAACGGGCAGGCCTGCGACGTGTGGCGGGCCAAGGTGACGCCCCGGATCGCCAACCTCGGCCTGCGCCTCCCCGAGTGACCACCCACCCGACCACCGAGGAGAACCGCTGATGGCCACCCCGCTCACCATCTCGCAGCGCCCGCTGGACCGCCGGGAGGCCAAGGAGCGCACCGCCGCCCTGCTGGCCGGACGGCCCGACCTCGCCACCCGCCTGCACCGCGCCCGCCGGCTCGGCCGCACCGTCCGCTCCTGCGAGGTGCACCTCACCAACGCGTGCAACATCCGCTGCAAGGGCTGCTGGTACTTCGAGGGCGGCTTCGACACCGCCGTCAAGGAGCTCACCGACGTCGAGAAGATCCGCGCCTTCGCCCGCCGGCTGCGCGACGAGGGCGTCAACCAGGCGACGCTGATCGGCGGCGAACCGACGCTGGTGCCGCAGCGGGTCGAGGCGTTCGTCGAGGAGCTGCCGTACGTCACCATCTCGACCAACGGCCTGCGGCCGATGCCGATGCAGGGCTTCGAGAAGATCGCGATCGCGGTCAGCATCTTCGGCGGCGGGCCGCTGGACGACGACCTGCGGGCGATCCGGGTCAACGGCTCCAAGTTCACCGGCCTGTTCGACACGGCGCTCTCGCACTACAAGGACGACCCCCGGGTGCTGTTCATCTTCGCGCTCTCCGAGGACGGGGTCCAGCACCTCGAACCGACGGTCCGCAAGATCGCCGCGAACGGCAACATCGTCACCTTCAACTTCTACAGCGAGCACGGCACGGACCACCCGCTGCGGATCACCAACGAGCGCCGGATCCTCGACGAGGCACTGCGGGTCAAGGCGCTGTACCCCGAAGCCGTGGTCAGCCACCCGTACTTCATCGAGACGCTGATCACCGGCACCACCCACTGGGGCGGCACCTTCGGCTACGACGTCTGCCCGAGCCTGAGCGTGGACCACCCGGCGCACGTCGAGCGGGTCGCCAACGGCAACCCCGTCATCCCCGGCTTCGCGGCCTGGGGCGCCGACTACGAGTCGCTGCAGTTCTGCTGCACCTCCGGCGACTGCAACGGCTGCCGGGACAGCCAGGCCGTCTACAGCTGGCTGGTGGTGAGCGCGAACCGCTTCCTGGACGACGAGGCCCGGCTGGAGCAGTGGCTCGACATCGTCGAGAGCTACTGGCGGCAGTGGCACTGGGCGCCGTACCACGCCAGCAAGATCTGACCCGCCCACCAGCTCTCTCGGGAGGAACCGCATGTCCACCACGCTCGACCGCACCGCCATCGAGGCGTTCATCACCGACGCGCTCGTCGAACTCGGGGTCTCCCCGGACGACATCGTCGCCGACGCCGCGCTCGACGACCTGGAGATCGACTCGCTCGACATGGTCGAACTCAGCCAGTCGATCAAGAAGCAGCTGGCCCTGCCGGTGAAGCCGAAGGACTTCGACGACATCGACACCATCGGCCAGCTGCTGAAGCTCTGCTGGTCCAAGGCCGGTCTGGAGTGACCGACGGGGTGAGCACCGGGGTGGTCACCGGCTTCGGCGCGGTCACCCCGCTCGGCGTCGGGGCCGGTCTGCTGCACGAGCGCGGGGTCGCCGGGGAGAGCGGCCTGACCGACGGCGTCGGGCGGTGCACGGGCTTCGTGCCCGCCGAGCACCTCTCCCGCCAGCAGATCCGCCGCACCGACCGGCTCACCCAGTTCGCCCTGACGGCCGCCGCCGAGGCCCTCGCCCAGGCCGGCTGGCCGGACGGCACACCGCCCTACCCGGCTGACCGGATCGCCTGCGTGATCGGCTGCGCACTGGGCGGCACCGCCAGCTTCGAGGCCCAGGGGGGCGTCGACGAGGAGTTCGTCTCGCCGCTGATGGTGCCGATGATGATGGCCAACGCGGCCGCCGCCCAGGTGTCGATGCGGTACGGCTTCCAGGGCGAGGCGTACTGCGTCGCCTCGGCCTGCAGCAGCGGCGCCCAGGCGATCGGCGCCGGGCTGCGGCTGCTGGCCGCCGGGGTCGCGGACGCGGTGCTGGTGGGCGGCGCGGAGGCGTCCACCGGCCCGCTGATCGCCGCCTCGTTCCGGAACGCGGGCGCGCTCTCGCCGACCGGCCGCTCGGTGCCCTTCGACCGGCACCGGGACGGCTTCCGGATCGGCGAGGGCGCGGGCGTCCTGGTGCTGGAGACCGCCGCCGGGGCCGCGCGGCGCGGGGCCCCCGTGCTCGGCCGGGTACTGGGCTACGGCGCCAGCTCGGACGCCCACCACCTGACCGCCCCCGACCCGACCGGCGCCCCGGCGGCCGCCGCCGTGACCCGGGCGCTCGCCGACGCCGGGGCCACACCCGAACAACTCGCCTACCTCAACACGCACGGCACCGGCACCCTGCTCAACGACCAACTGGAGTGCGAGGCCCTGCGATCGGCCCTCGGACCGGCCCTCGCGGCCCTCCCGATGTCGTCCAGCAAGGGGGCGCTCGGGCACCTCTTCGGGGCCGCCGGAGCCGTCGAGGCGATCGTCACCCTGCAGGCCCTGCGGCACCGGACGGCGCCGCCGACCGCCGGGCTGCGGCACCCCGACCCGCGACTGGGCCCGCTCGACCCCGTCCTGACCGCCCGGCCGCTCCACGGCGGCCCCGAACTGCTGGGCCTGTCCACCTCGTTCGGCTTCGGCGGGCACAACGCGGCCCTGGTACTCGCCGCCCCCGCCGCTACGGAAGGCAGCTGATGCTCGGCTTCGAAGGACGCCGCTACCTGATCACCGGAGTCCTCAACGAGGACTCCATCGCCTGGCACACCGCCAGGGCCCTCCAGGAGGCGGGCGCCGAAGTGCTGCTGACCGGCTTCGGCCGCTCCCGCCGGATCACCGAGGCCGCCGCCGCCGAACTCCCCAAGCCCGTCGAGGTGCTGGAGCTGGACATCACCCGGCCCGAGGACTTCACCGAGCTGGCCCGGGAGGTGGCCGAGCGCTGGGGCGGGCTGGACGGCGCCCTGCACGCCGTCGCCGCCGCGCCGCAGGACGCGCTGAGCGGCAACTTCCTCACCACCCCCGTCGACAGCGCGACCTTCGCCTTCCGTACCGCCGCCTTCTCGCTGCACGCCCTCGCCACCTCGCTCGCGCCGCTGCTCAGCGCCGACGGGCGGCGCGGCAGCGTGGTCGGGCTGGACTTCGACTCCTCGGCCGCCTGGGCCGGTTACGACTGGATGGGCGTCAGCAAGGCCGCGCTCGGCGCCGTCTGCCGCTACCTCGCGCTCTACCTCGGGGCGGACGGGATCCGGGTCAACCTGGTCGCCGCCGGGCCCGTGGAGACCGTCGCCGGACGGGCCATCAGCACCTTCGACCGGATCGCCGACCGCTGGGAGGCCGAGGCCCCCCTCGGCTGGGACCGGGCCGACCCGGCCCGCGTCACCGGCCCGGTGCTCTTCCTGCTCTCCGACCTCGCCGCGACCGTCACCGGCGAGATCGTGCACGCCGACGGCGGGATGCACGCCGTCCACCTCGGCGGACCCACGGACGGGAGCGCACGGTGACCGCCACGATCGTCGGCCTCGGGGCCGCCCTGCCCGCACGGACCGTGCCCAACAGCCACTTCGAGCGGCTGGGCGCCTCCGACGAGTGGATCACCCGGCGCACCGGCATGCGCGAACGGCGCTTCCTCGACGAAGGCGGCCACCTCGCCGACCTCGCCCTGGCGGCCTGCCGCGAGGCGCTGCGCTCCGCCGGACGCGACGCCGGGACGCTCCGCCACCTGGTCGTCGCGACCATCACCCCCGACCGCGTCACCCCCGGCATGGCCGTCGAGGTCGCCGCCCGGCTCGGCATGCCGCAGGCCGCCGCCTTCGACCTGCACGCCGCCTGCGCCGGCTTCGTCTACGGGCTCGACCACGCCACCGCACTGATCGAATCCGGCCGCGCCGACGCCGTGCTGGTCTGCGGCGCGGAGGCCCTCACCCGGATCACCGACCACGAGGACCGCTCCACCGCCGTGCTGCTCGGCGACGGCGCCGGAGCCGTCCTGCTCGCCGACCTGCCGGGCGCTGCTGTGGAACCGTGCTTCGTACTCGGCTCCGACGGCAACCACGTCCAGCTGCTGCACGCCGACCGCAGCGACGGGAAGCTGCGGATGGACGGGCGGGAGATCTTCGTCCACGCCGTCGAGAAGATGACCGCCGCGACCCGCGAGGTGCTGGAGCGGCGCAGCCTGACCGCCGACGACATAGACCTGTTCGTCGCGCACCAGGCCAACGCCCGGATCGTGCAGGCCGTCGGCAAGGAGGTCGGCCTGCCGCCCGAGCGGCTCGCCCTCAACGTCGACCGCGTCGCCAACACCTCCTCCGCGTCCATCCCGCTCGCGCTGGCCCAGGCCCACGCCGATGGGCAGCTGGCCGCCTCCGGTCTGCTCGGGGTCGCCGCCTTCGGGGCCGGGATCGCCTGGGGCGCGGGCGTGCTGCCCTGGCAGCTGGGAGCGGGGTGACGGTGGCCGCGCGGCCGGGCAAGGCGCCGCGCTTCCCCGTGCTCGCCGAGCTCACCACCCCCGACGGCGCCCGGCTGACCTGCCGCACCCTGGCCCAGCCGGACCGGACGGCGCCCGTGGTGGTCGTACTGCCCGCGATGGGCATGGCCGCCCGGCACTACACCCCGCTGGTCCGGGCCCTGCACCGGCGCGGCCTCTCCGTCGTCACCACCGACCTGCGCGGCCACGGCGAGAGCCTGCCCACGCCCGCGCGCGGCGTGCACTTCGGCTACCGCGAGATCGTCGAGCACGACATCGGCGCCGTGCTGCGGGAGACCCGGGCGGCCTTCCCCGAAGCCCCCGTGCTGCTCCTCGGCCACAGCCTGGGCGGGCAGTTGGGCGCCGTCCACTGCGGCCTGGGCCGCATCCGCCCGGCCGGGGTCGTCCTGGTCGCCAGCGGCTCCGCCTGGTACCGGACCTTCGGCCTCCGGGCCGGCCTGCGGCGGCTCGTGCTCAGCCGCCTGTACGTCGTCGGCGCGGCCCTGCTCGGCTACTGGCCCGGCGAGCGGCTCGGCTTCGGCGGCCGCGAATCCGCCCGGCTGATGCGGGACTGGGCCCGGCAGATGCTCACCGGCCGCTACCACGTCCGGGGCAGCCTCGTACCGTACGAACAGGCGCTCTCCGAGGTCGAGTTGCCGATCCTGGCGGTGGACGTCGAGAACGACGAACTCGCGCCGCCCCGGGCCGTCGACCACCTCTGCGGCAAGATGCCCCGCGCCCGGGTGACCCGCTGGAGCTACACCAGCGCCGACGCCGACGGCCGCCCCCTCGACCACTTCCGCTGGATCCGCCACAACTCCGGCCTGGCCGACCGGATCACCGACTGGATCACCGACACCCTCCGGAGCCCGGCATGAACTCCACGCCGCCCGCCTCCCCCGGGGCTCGGGAGCCCGGCCTTGCTCGCTGAACTGCTGCCACGCTGGGCCCGAGTGGTGGAGACCACGACGGACGGACCGGCCGGGCTCTTCGCCTTCGCCTTCGCCGAGGAGGAGGCGCTGGTGGCGCGCGCAACTGCCGGGCGGCGGCGGGAGTTCGGGACGGGACGGCGCTGCGCCCGGGAGGCACTGGCCGCCCTCGGGGTGCCTCCGGCGCCACTGCTGCGCGGGCGGCGGGGGATGCCCGCCTGGCCGGCGGGGGTGGTCGGCAGCATCACGCACTGCGCCGGGTACCGGGCCGCCGCCGTGGCCGACGGACGGGACGCCCTCGGGCTCGGCATCGACGCCGAACCGGACGCAGCACTGCCCGAAGGGGTGTTGGCGGCGGTCGCGTTCGGGCCGGAGCCGGCCCAGCTGGCCGCGTACCGTCGGCTGCGCCCCGAACTGGCTTGGGACAGACTGCTCTTCAGCGCCAAGGAGGCCGTCTACAAGGCCTGGTCGGGTGCGGGCGGCGGCTGGCTGGGCTTCGAGGAGGCCGTGGTCGGCATCGACCCGCCGGGGCGCTCGCAGACCGGCACCTTCCACGCCGTGCTCCCCGCCGGTGGCGCCATCGGCCCACTGCTGCAAGGACGGTGGGCCGCCGCCGGTGGCCTGCTCGTGACCGCTGTCGCCGTCGAACGAGCCGCTGTTGACCGAGTCGCCGTCGAACGACCTGAGGAGTCCCGTCGATGACCGAGACCGTGAACGCCCTGCTGCCCGCCACCGCCGCGCTGCGGCCGGACCACCCGGTGCTGCGGCTCGACCAGGAGGTACTGACCTTCGCCGAGCTGGACGAGCTGTCCGCCCGAACCGCCGCCTGGCTCGGCTCGTCGGGCGTCGCGGCGGGCGACCGGGTGGCCGTGTTCCTGCCCAACGTGCCGCTCTTCGCGGTGCTCTACTACGGCATCCTGCGGGCGGGCGCCGTCGTCGTGCCGATGAACCCGCTGCTGAAGGCGGCGGAGGTCGAG
Organism: Kitasatospora sp. McL0602; assembly: GCF_052076145.1. Taxonomy (NCBI): domain Bacteria; kingdom Bacillati; phylum Actinomycetota; class Actinomycetes; order Kitasatosporales; family Streptomycetaceae; genus Kitasatospora; species Kitasatospora sp. McL0602. The sequence goes on from NZ_CP197246.1 coordinate 3,189,839, forward strand.
CACTGCCTCGGCGACGCCGAGGCCGCCCTGATGCTGGCCTGGCACGAGGGCGCCGACCAGGCCGAGGCGGGCGCCCGCGCCGCCGGCACCCCGTACCTGGCCCTCGCGCCGGACGCCTTCGCCGCGCAGCTGCGCGAGCAGCAGCAGCCGCTCGCCGAGGACGTGCCCCGGTCGGGCGACGACACCGCCGTCATCCTCTACACCTCCGGCACCACCGGCAGACCCAAGGGCGCCGAGCTCACCCACCACAACATCCGGCGCAACATCGCCGCCGGGGCCGAGGTGCTGGGCATCGGCCCGGACGACGTGATCTTCGGCGGGCTGCCGCTCTTCCACTCCTTCGGCCAGGTGATGGGCCTGGGCTGCGCCGTGGCGACCGGCGGCTGCCTGACCCTGCTCACCCGCTTCGACGCCGAGCGAGCGATGGCGGTGCTCGCCCGGGACGGCGTCACGGTCTTCCTCGGGGTACCGACGATGTACACGCTGCTGCTGGGCCTGGCCGGACGGGAGGCCTACGACGTCTCGGCGCTGCGGGTCTGCCTCAGCGGCGGGTCGGCGCTGCCGGTCGAGGTGCTGCACGGGTTCGAGGCCGGGTTCGACTGCGCCGTCCTGGAGGGGTACGGGCTCTCCGAGTCCTCGCCGCTGGCCTGCGCCAATCGCAGCGACCGCGAGCGGGTGCCCGGCACCGTGGGCATCCCGATCGGCGGGGTCGAGATGCGGGTCTTCGACCGGCAGGGCCGGGAGCTGCCGGACGGCGAGGTCGGCGAGGTCGTGATCCGTGGGCACAACGTCATGAAGGGCTACTGGCGCCGCCCGGAGGCCAGCGCCGAGACCGTGCGGAACGGCTGGCTGCACACCGGCGACCTCGGCACCCGGGACGGGCGCGGGGACTTCCGGATCGTCGACCGCAGCAAGGACGTCATCATCCGGGGCGGCTTCAACGTCTACCCCCGGGAGATCGAGGAGGTGCTCTACCGGCACCCGGCCGTTGCCGAGGCCGCCGTGGTCGGCGTGCCGCACCCGACTCACGGTCAGGAGGTGGCGGCGGCTGTGGTGCTGCGGCCCGGCACGGAGACGACGCCCGAGGAGGTACGCGAGTTCGTCCGCGCCCAGGTCGCGAGCTTCAAGTACCCGCGCGTGGTGTGGACCACCGACGTACTGCCCAAGGGACCGACGGGGAAGATCCTCAAGCGCGAGATCGCCCCGCCCGCGCAGCTGCTGTCGGACAGGCCCTAGGCCCTAGAGTCGTGCCGTCAGGTCGGTTTGCGGGGAGGCGGGGCGCGGTGGCGATCGAACGTGACGGGGAGCTGGCACCGGCGGTGCAGGCCGGGTTGGCCGCGGTGCTGCTGGCCGGGGTGGCGGGGCTGGTGCTGTTCGCGGCATCGGCCGACGACTGGACGCGGGCGCTCGGCGGCGGGCTGATGGTCGCGGGCGGCTTCACCGTGGCCGGGGGTGGGCTGGGCTTCCTCTTCGGCATCCCGAGGCTGCTCACCAGCGGCGCGGCGGCCGACCCGGACGACCTGCACACCACCTCGACCGCGAACTACGCCCCCAACACCAATCTGGAGCAGGTCTCCGACTGGCTGACGAAGATCCTGCTGGGCGCCGGACTCACCCAGCTCGTCACCCTCCCGCACCGGCTGCGGCAACTCGGCGACGCGGTGGCGCCGTTGGTCGGCGGCGGCAGCGGCGCGGCGGGCTTCGGGGCCGCACTGGCGGTGTACTTCGCCGTCGTCGGGTTCCTCTCCGGCTGGCTGCTCACCCGGCTGCGGATGGCCCGCGCCTTCTCCGTCGCCGACCGCGAGACGCTCGCGGACTCCGTCAACCAGACGGCCACGGCGGCGGGTTCACTGGTGGACATCGGCCCGGAGCAGGTGCGGATGCTCTTCGACTCCGGCGTGCAGGGGCTGCGGGTCCAGGCGCTGGCGCTGCTGAAGGGCCGCCCGGACGCCGGGTCGGTCGATCTGATCGTCACGGCGGTGAAGGACCCGCTGTCCTCCTTCGAACTGCTCCAGGCCCTGCTGGCGGCGCGCAGCGCCGTGCAGGCGACGGACCCGGCCCTGCCGGCCGAGCAGGTGCAGGAGCTGCTGGCGGTGGTCGCCGAGGTGCTGCCCAACTCCCGTAAGCTCCCGCCGCGTTCGCGCCGCAGGGCGGTGGCCCAGGAGATCCTGCGGACGGTGCCGCAGCCCCGTCGGCCGGAGGCACCGGCTGAGGCACCGACGGAGGCATCGACTGAGGCACCGGCGGAGCCACCGGCGGCGGTCAAAGGCCCGTGACCCCGGCCGCCCGGCGGCGGTGGTCGGCGGCGCGGAGCACCAGGACGCGCCGAGTCCGGCCGTCGCCGGGGCGGGGCGAGCGCCGGATCTCGCTGGAGACCTGGCGGCGGCCGAGGGCTGCCCGCAGCTCGTCGAGGTGCGGGCAGGGGTGCCCGGCGCCGTCGTGCAGCGGGTAGATCCGGGCCTCGCCGCCGGGGGCGGTGACCCGGGCGAGTTCGAGCAGGCCGGCCAGCTGGGCGGCGGGCGGGAAGAGCTCGGGGTAGGCGAAGAGCAGGTACGAGCTGAGGGTGAGCGCGAACGAGCCGTCGGCGAACGGCAGCCGGGGCAGGGCGGCGGCGACGTACCGCTCGGGGCGGGCGGCGCTGTCGGCGGCGAAGAGCCGTCGGGCGCGGTCCCAGCTGCGCAGGTAGCGGGCGGGCGGCAGGTGCCGGGGCGCGGGGTAGAGCTGCGGGGTGGCGGCCATCGCCACGGCCATCGCATCCCGGCCGTGCCGGGCGAGCGCGGTGAGGGCGGGCAGCGGCGCCGCGTACGCCGGGTCGGTTGCGACCACCTCGACGCCGAGGGCGCGAGCCTCGGCGGCCAGACCGGAGGCGCCGCCCGGACAGTCCAGGACTGGGCCCGGGACGGCGCACAGTGCGCTGCGGCTCAGGGCGAAGAGCTGGCAGTACTCGTCCAGCGGGCGAGAGGTGACCAACGTGCCGGGCGTGTTCACGGACGCTCCCTGACCGGTGGCGGTGCGGTAGGGACATCGGAACACGGCTGGTCGGAGGCCGCATCCGGGCTCCCGGGAGGCTGCCCCGGGCAGAGTGCCCGGAGAAACGATTTCGCGTACGGGCGGATGTCGCGTACTGTCAGGTTTACCGACGCGGGGTGGAGCAGCTCGGTAGCTCGCTGGGCTCATAACCCAGAGGTCGCAGGTTCAAATCCTGTCCCCGCTACTCAGTAGCACAGAAGGCCCGGCAGACATCGTCTGCCGGGCCTTCTGCTTTCCCCCGGCTCTTCTCCGGGTCAGCGGGCGCCGAGCAGGCCCCGGACGGCCAGCCGGTTGACGTTGGTCAGGCCCCGGACCAGCAGCGGGGTGAGGAAGACCAGCACCAGGCCGACGGCCGACGTCGCGGCTATCTGGAGCGGCGAGGACAGGAAGTACTGGTGGCGGACGCCGTCGACCGTGAAGTCGTAGAGCTGGTACCCGGGCCAGGGGGTGTACCGGGCGAAGACCCACTGGTAGAGCGGGTAGAGCGCGACCACCCAGCCCGTCACGAGGAAGACCACCGCGACGACGAAGGACAGGATCGCCCAGGGGAACATCACCACCTGGTAGAGCACCGCCCGCCACCCCGCGACGTCCGCCAGCCGGGCCGTGACGCCGCCCCAGAAGCCGGGGCGGCTCGGGCGGACGGGCGCCGGGGCGACTGTCTCGCTGTCGAGCAGGGTGCGGGCCCGCTGCCGCTCCAGCGCGCCGAGGCCCCGGGCCCAGCTGAGCAGCAGGGCGAGCAGGGGGAGGCCGAGGGCGGTGACGACCAGGCCGACCCCGACCGAGAAGAGCGTCACGGTGAGGACGAAGCCGAAGACGGCGATCGGCAGCCCGGTGACGGTGAAGCCGATCTCGCGGTACGTGGCTGCGGCGAACGGCGCCCGCCAGAAGGAGGGGGCATCGTGCCGCCGGTACGGCTGCGGCGCGGTGGCGGTGTGGTGCAGCGTGCTGGTGCTGGTGCTCATCGTGGGCCCCTCGGTCTCGTCCGTTCTCACACCTCAAAGGTGCCGTGTCGAGAGCTCCGGCGGTATGCAGCCCACTACCGAGTTCATGGTGGAGTTATCCCTACCCCCGTCCGGTGGACGGCTCCACCCACTCGCCTTCCAGCAGTGAGTACTGGAGCGCGTCGTACCACCGGCCGCGCAGGTGGAGCTCGTCCCGGATGCGGCCCTCCAGCTGGAAGCCGGCCCGGGTGAGGACACGGGAGGAGGCGGTGTTCTCGGGGTCGACGCGGGCCACCAGGCGGTGCAGGCCGAGCGTGCCGAAGGCGAAGTCGCAGAGCAGCGCGGTGAGCTCGCCCGCGTAGCCGTTGCCCCAGGTGTCGCGGCGCAGCGCGTACCCGACGGAGGCGGCGCGGTCGCCCTCGACGCCGAGGGCGGCGGTGCCGATCGGGACGGCGTACTCGGGCTCGCCGTCGGCAAGCAGGGTGACGGCGAGGCGGTGGACGGTGCGCGGCAGGTGTTCGGCCTCCTCGACGTAGAGGGCGATCTGGTCGGCACAGGTCTCGCGGTCGCGGGCTTCGAAGGGGAGGTACCGGGCGGTCTCCGGGTCACCGAAGACGGCGTGCAGGGCGTCGATGTCCTCGGGGGTGTGGTGGAACTCGCGGATCGCCAGGCGGGGCCCGGTCAGCCGGACGGCCCGGTGGCGGTCACGGGCCGGTTCGCGTTCGGGCTTCATGGCTCCCGACGATACAGCGGCCGCACCCCCGCACCGGCTACCGTACCGAGGGTGAACGTCGAAGACCTGCAGCTCACCCCCCAGACCCGCGCCGCCGACCTGCTCTCCTGGGCCGCCGAGGAGGGCCGCGACCGGACGTACGGGCCGCTGCCCGAGGAGGTGCTGCGGACGGTGCTGACCCTGCTGGAGCTGGGTGACGGCCGGATGCACGACGGCTTCCCCGAGCTGAGCTCCCCGGTGGTCGAGCAACTCCTGTACGAGCGGCTGTACATGTACGTGCAGCCGGAGTCCGACCCGGCGGCGTACGGCGCTGCGGTGCGGCTCCTGATCGACCATCAGCGGGCGACGAAGCGGCTGAACGCCAAGCGGTGGGAGCGGCTGCAGGCCGAGGCCGAGTGGCAGGGCGAGCTGCTCTGCGGGCTGCTGCGGCAGCCGCACCTGGTGACCTGGCCCCGGCTGTACGCGCTGGTGCTGCGGGCGGACGGGGTCGAGACGGCCGACCAGGACGCGGTGCGGGCCTGGCTGGACGCCTTCCGGGAGCTGGGCGAGGAGGGGCGGCTGGCGGCCTTCGAGGCGCTGGAGCAAGCGGGCGAGCTGGACCGGGTGGACGGGGACGGCGGCTGGGGGCCGGTACGGCTGCTGTCGATCGGGATGGCCACCGACGGCGCCCGGATGCTGCTGGAGAACCGCCTGATCCAGCGGAGTTACCGCAACCTGGCCGGGCTGAACGCGCTCGGCCTGCCGATGCCGTCCGAGCTGTCCGGCGACTTCGAGGGCTTCGAGGAGGCGGTGATCGCGGAGGCGCTCCGGCTGTTCGGCGAGTGGACCGTCCCCGGGCTGCCCGCGCTGCTGCTCGACTACCCCGAACTGGCACCGGTGCCGGGCCCGGCGGAGGTCGAGGCGTACCTGGCGGCGCAGCAGGCGTAGGCAGCGCCGGCCGGGGGAGACCGCAGAGCCCGGCTTTGCGAAATCTTGACCACCCGCCCCCTGTCGGGCCGACCCCCGGCTGATAGAAGTGATCATCCGGGTTTCCTTACCGGCCGGGGGATTTCAGTGACAGCAGCGGCGCCGCTTCGCGCGCCCGCTGCCGGTTCGCATGCCCCGGCATGCCCGGACTCGTCACTTTCTCTGCACAGGAGTTGTCCATGGTCCGGGCTGCTGCCCCCCTCACCATGCCCCGCCGGCTCGGCCGCCTCTCGCTGGCCGGCGCCGCCGCGCTGACGCTGGCCACCGGCGCGCTGGCCACCGGCGTGACGCCCGCCCTCGCCGCCGCCCCGCACGTTGCCCCGCACGCCGGCGACGCACCCGTGCCGCCGCCCGCGCAGACCGGCAAGTTCGTGCCGACCACGCCGACCCGCATCCTCGACACCCGGCAGGCGATCGGCGTGCCCGGCCGGGTGCCGGTCGCCAACCGGGGCGCCATCAAGGTGAACACCGGCCTCACCGCCGCGAACGTCCGCGCGGTCGTCATGAACGTCACGGTCACCGACACCACCGGTGGCGGCTTCCTGACGGTGTATCCGGACGGCGCCACCCGCCCGACCACCTCGAACCTCAACTTCACCGCCGGGCAGACCGTGCCGAACCTGGTGACCGTGCCGGTGACCAACGGCTACGTCGACTTCTACAACTTCGGCGGCAACACCGACGTGGTCGCCGACCTGGCCGGCTACTACACCGACAGCCCGGCGGTGCCCGGCTCCTCGTACATGCCGCTGACCCCCGGCCGGGTGCTCGACACCCGCAACCCGGGCGGGCGGCCGGTCGGTACGCGCGGGACGCTGAACCTGAAGCTGGCCGGCACCGCGGGCATACCGCCGAGGGGCGCCACCGCCGTCGTGCTCAACGTCACCGCGACCCGCCCGACGGCCGGGGGCTTCCTCACCGTCTACCCGCACGGGACCTCGCTGCCGACCACCTCGAACCTCAACTTCACCGCCGGGCAGACCGTCCCGAACCTGGTGACCGTGCCGCTCGGCGCCGACGGCAGCGTCGACATCTACAACTTCGCCGGGAGCACCGACGTCGTCGCCGACGTCTTCGGCTACTACACCAGCGCCCCGTACGGCGCGGGCTTCACCCCGACCGGCCCGACCCGGATGATCGACACCCGCGAGAAGGGCAACTCGCCGATCGGCCAGGACTCCACGCTGCAGCTGCCGGTCGCCCGGGGTGGTCTCGGCACCACCAAGGTCTCGGCCGTCGTCCTGAACGTCACGGCGGTCAACGCCACGGCGGGCGGCTACCTCACCGTCTTCCCGGGCAACGGCACCAACCGCCCGACCACCTCGAACCTCAACTTCGGCCCCAGGCAGGTCGTGCCGAACCAGGTCGTCGTCCCGGTCGACGACTCGGGCCTGATCAACATCTACAACCGCTTCGGCTCCACCGACGTCGTGGTCGACATCTTCGGCTACTTCACCGACCCGGTCGGCACCCCCGGCGCCCTGCAGAACGGTACGGACAGCAGCCTGCTGTTCCCCTGCGGCCCGACCGCCCCCGGCCGTTGGGAGACCGTCGTGGACGGCCAGGCCGTCTCCGTGGGCGCCCTCGACCCGGGCCCGCTGCCCTACTCCTCCGACCTCCGCGTGCACGCGGTGGTGACGGACCCGTCCGGCCTGACGACCGACTACGCCACCGAGAACGGCCACGGGATGGCCATCCCGCTGCCCAAGCCGGTGCTCAGCGGCGCGTACAGCTTCTACGCGTACGCCACGGACGGCAAGGTGTCGACCCCCGCGAGCAAGCCCTGCTACTTCCAGGCGGACGGCGACTCGCGGGTCGGCGCGGTGAACATCACCTCCGACGCCGTCCCGGGCCAGATCTACCCGGGCACGATGCTGAACTTCACCTTCAGCGCGGTCTCGACCGGCAGCAGCAACGGCCGGCAGATCGCCGACTTCTGCTACGTCGACGGCCAGCCGGGCAGCGGGTGCACCCACATCGCCGCCGACAAGGACGGCAAGGCGCACCTCCAGCTCCCCGTCGGGCGCTGGGGCAGCCACACCCTCTTTGTGCAGGCGTCCACCGTGTCCGGCTGGGTCGGTCAGTACGCCGAGTACGACTTCTACGCCCGCTCCAACTAGCCGGGGTGCGACCGGGAGGGCTCGGCCCTCCCGGTCGTCCGGCTACGGCTGGAGGCCGTGCGCCTGGAGCCAGGGCAGCGGGTCGATCGGGGCGGCGCCGTCCGGGCGGACCTCCAGGTGGAGGTGCGGGCCGGTGACATTTCCGGTCGCGCCGACCTTGCCGAGCACGGTGCCGGCGGTGACGGCGCCGGAGGCGGTGGTGATGGCGGAGAGGTGGCAGTACCAGATCTCGGTGCCGTCGGGCAGGGCCTGGATCACCCGGTAGCCGTACGCGCCGGACCAGCCCGCCGAGCTGACGGTGCCCGCGCCGACGGCGGTCACGGGCGTGCCGGTGGGGGCCGCGAAGTCGAGGCCGGTGTGCAGGTGCGACCAGTACGAGCCGGACTGGCCGTAGTGCGCGGTCAGCGTGTAGTTGGCGGCCGGCAGGGTGAAGGCGGTGAGGGCCGCGCCTGCGGACTCCGCCTCGGCCTCGGCCTGCTGGGCGGCCCGCTTGGCCTCGGCCTCCTGCGCGGCGGCCAGCCGGGCGGTCTCCTCGGCGGAGGTGCGCTGGCCGTCGGCCTGCTGCTGGATGCGTGCGGCGAGGGCCAGCCCCGGGTCGGCGGAGAGCTCGATGGTGCTCTCGGCCGCCGCTGCGCTGGCGGGAGGCGGCACGGGCACGGCTGCGGCGGCCGGCACGGCGGCGGCGAAGCCGGTCGCGCCGAGCGAGGCGGCCATCGCGGTGACGCCGATCAGCGGCCCGCCGGTGCGGGTCTGCCGGGGCATCCGGTGCCGGGCCTGGAGGTCGGCGGGTTCGTCGAGCAGCTTGGTGGCCGCTCCGGGGTTCGCGGGGGAGTGCGTCGACGCCAAGGGAGGCGCGCTCCTTTCCTTCCTTCGCGCCTACCGGGTTAGCTGACGGGTTCGGAGCAGGAAGGTCTCCTACGGCCGGGCGGGCCCGGCTGATTCACCCCAGTGGAACGTGGTTCCCCGGCTCCCGGACCCACCGGCGAAGGCGGGTCCACGGATTAGGCGACGGCGCACGGTGCCGTTTCGGGTACGGCGTTGCCGACCGCGCTGCGTTATCAAACGTTAATCCCACGAGTCCCTGATTCCAAGCCACTCCGACAGGTGGACCAGACCTCCGGAGGTGATTCGGGTGGTTCGCGACCTTTTCACCCACCCGGCCACCGCACTGCGCACACCCCGGCTGAGTAGCCGTACTCATGTGGCGGGCACGGAAGTTGGAGAGCCTTCAGACATGAACGCACCGACGCAACCCCGCACCACGGCCGCGTACTACATCCAGGCCGTGCTCTCCTTCGCCCTCGCCTCGACCGCCCTCGCCGTCGGGATCGCCTACCTTCCCGTCAGCGCGTGGATGCGCGGCTTCCTGGCCGTCGGCCTGCTCTACGAGATCACCTCGGCGTTCACGCTCGCCAAGGTGGTCCGCGACCGCCAGGAAGCCGGCGCGATCACCACCCGGGTCGACCAGGCGCGGCTGGAGAAGCTGCTGGCCGAGCACGACCCGTTCAAGGTCGAGGGACTCTAGGCCCCTTGCTCCCCGGCCTTCGCCGCCAGCTCGGCCTTCGCGGCGAAGGTGACACCCCCGGCGGACCAGTTCTTGGCCGGGATCTCCTCGATCGCGACCCAGATGTTCTCCGGCTTCACCCCGGTGACCCGGGCGTAGGTGGCGGTGAGCTCGCGGCTGATCTCCGCGTTCTGCTCATCGGTGCGGCCGGACAGCTGCTTGACGTTGATGAACGGCATGACTGCTCCTCGGTACGACGGTCGATCCCCTGTGCGACGGGTTCCTTGATCCTTCGCGACCGTACCGCACGGCTTCGCGGCACCCCCTTGACGGCTAAGGCTATTAGCCTTAGCTTTATGGCTATAGGGAACACCGCAACGGCCCCGAGGAGACCGCAATGAACGCCACCGCCACCACCCCCGACCACACCACCACCCGTCACCTCGACCTCCCCGGTGGCCGGATCGCCTTCGACGACACCGTCTCCGGCACCGGCACCCCCATCGTGCTGCTGCCCGGCATGCTCGACTCCCGCGCCGCCTACCGGCACCTGCGCCCGCTGCTGGCCGGGGCGGGGCACCGGGTGATCACCATGGACGTCCGGGGCTTCGGCGAGTCCTCGATCGCCTGGGACGACTACTCCCCCGCCGCGATCGCCGACGACGTGCTCGCTCTGCTCGACCACCTCGGCATCGAGCGGGCCACCCTGGTCGGCAGCTCGTACACCGCCGCCACGGTCGTGAAGGCCGCCGGGCTCGCCCCCGAGCGGGTCGCGGGGATCGCCCTGCTGGACGGCTTCATCGAGAACCTCCCGCAGAACGCCCTCCAGCGCCTCGTGGTCAAGGCGCTCGGCCACACCCTGCTGCGCCTCCCCTCGGTCTGGGGCCTCTACCTCCGCAAGATGGCCTACCCGAGCGCCAAGCCCGCCGACTTCGAGGAGTACGTCGCCGGGCTGGTCGCCGCGCTGCGCACCCCCGGCCGCAAGGCCGCCACCCGGGGTTACGTCTTCGGTGACTCCTCGCCGGTCGGCTGGAGCTCCGCCGTCAGCTGCCCCGCGCTGGTCGTGATGGGCACCAAGGACCCCGACTTCCCGGACCCGGCCGTCGTCGCCGACCGCCAGGCCGCCGCCCTGAACGCCCGCAAGGTGATGATCGAGGGCGCCGGGCACTACCCGATGGCCGAGTTCCCGCAGGCCACCGCCGACGCGCTGCTGCCCTTCCTCGCCGAGGTGGCCTGATGCCCCGGGTCGGCCTCACCCCGGCGGCCGTGGTCGGCTTCGCCCTGGAGATCATCGACGACAAGGGCCCCGAGTCGCTGACCCTGGCGTCCGTGGCCGGCCGGGCGGGCGTCGCGACCCCCTCGCTCTACAAGCACGTGCCCGGCGGCCTGCCCGAACTCCGCCGACTGGTCTCGGTACGCGTCACCCAGGAGCTCGCCGAGGCCCTCGGCGAGGCCGTCCTCGGGCGCAGCCGGGACGACGCGGTCGCGGCCCTGTTCGCCGCCTACCTGGGCTACGCGGAGCGGTACCCCTACCGGTACGCGGCCCTGCCGCAGGCCCCGCAGCCGGACGCCGACCTGCGGGAGGCCGCCGCCCGGCTGGTCGGCGTGATCATCGCCGTGCTCCGGGGCTACGGCCTGGCGGGGACGGAGGCCGTGCACGCGGCCCGGACGGTCCGCTCGATGGCGCACGGGTACGCCGCGCTGGCCACCGGCGGGGCCTTCCAGCTGGCGGCGGACCTGACGGTGACACAGGACCGGCTGGTCCGGGTCCTGACGGACGGTCTGCGCAGCTGGCCCCCGTCCGCGTGACAGCTGGTACCGATTCGGGTGGATTCCGAGACCAATCCGTCGCCGGACACCCGCGAGACTGTCGGCAGCCTGGGTAACCATATGGTTCGGGCACCAGTGGATCTCAGCAAGGATGTGGGCACATGACGCGGACGGCGCACAGCACCGGCCTCATCCCGAGCCAGCGCACGGCCGCCCCGGCCCGCACCGCCGCCGCCCCGGCCCCGGCGGGCGAGGGCCTCGGGGGCGCCGTCCGGCGGGCGTTCGCCGTGGCGCGCAGCGCGTGGGGGCTGCGCCCGGTCGAGGCGAGCAGCACGCCGTCGTACGGCGAGTCCGACGGCCAGTAGGACCGACAGCCCGGAGGCGGCCACCCGCGGCCACCCGCCGTTGAGCCCCGGCGCAGGCTAGATTGGGCGAATTGTCCCGATGTAGCAGCGGAGGTCCGGGTGCCCGCAGTCACGACAGTGGCGCGGCGTGTGGGAGCGCGGGTGCGGCGCGGGCCGTTCGGGCGGTGGATGAGCCGGCTGCTGGACGGTGATCCGCAGGCCGAGCGGGGCGCGTTGGGGCTGCTGACCGCCCTCACCGGGGCGCTGACCTGGATCGCGATCGAGTACCCGGAGATCTGCCCGCCGTCCGCACTGGTCTTCCCGGTGATCTGCGGCGGGTTCGTGCTGCACACCCGGCGGCAGCTGATGCTGCTCGGGCCGGTCGCGGTGGGGCTGGTGCTGGACGTCCTGCTGCGCAGGCCCTACGGGGTGCGGCCGGGCTCGGCGCTGGTGGTCGTCGCGGCGGCCGTGGTGGTGCTGCTGACCTCGCGTTACCGGACCCGGCTGGGGCTGCGCGGCACCCGGGGCGACTCGATGCTGCTGGAGCTCGCGGAGCGCACCCGGGCGCTCGGGCGGCTGCCGGTGCAGCTGCTCGACTGGCAGTTCCACCGGGCACTGGCGCCCGTCAGCGGGGACTTCTTCTCCGGCGACTTCGTGCTCAGCTCCCAGCGGCCGGAGCGCGACCTGCTGGAGGTCGTGCTGGTCGACGTCTCCGGCAAGGGCAGCCGGGCGGCGGCGCGCTCGATGCACCTCTCCGGGGCGCTGGCGATGCTGCTCGGCTCCGTACCGCCGGAGTCCTTCCTGCCGAGGGCCAACGACTACCTCTGCCGGCTCGACTGGGAGGACGAGTTCGCGACCGCCGTGCACCTCGCCCTGCGGCCCTCCAGCGGGGAGTACCGGCTGTTCCACGCCGGGCACCCGCCGACCGCCCACTACCGCCGGGCGGCGGGCGGCAGCTGGCGGCTGCTGGAGGACGGGGGCCCGGCGCTGGGCATCCTGCCGGGGGCGTCCTTCCCGGCGGCGGCCGGGCGGCTCGACCACGGCGACGGACTGCTGCTCTACAGCGACGGCCTGGTGGAGGTACCGGGCGAGGACATCGACGCGGGCATCGCCCGGCTGCTCGTGGCGGCGGGGCCGCTGCTGCGGTACGGCTCGCCGGCGGACCCGGCGGCGGAGCTGCTGCGGACGGTCGCGGCGACCGTGGCCGACGACCGGACGGTGGTCGTGGTGCGGCGACTCGGCGCAGGGGCCTGAGGCAGCGGGGCCCGAGGCAGCGGGGCCCGAGGCAGCGGCGGCAGCGGCGGTCGCGTGCGGCCCGCACGGCGTGGCGGGGTCGTAGAACCGGCCATTCGGGGGCTTGGAAATTAGGATGTTGAGCATTACGTAGTACCGGAGCGCGAGCGGGAAGGGCCGGGTACTCCCCATGGACCTCAGCTCGCCGTGGCTCCCTCCTGAGGACGGGATGCGGACCCAGTCCGCCCGGACGGCGATGCGCTGCGTCCGGCTGCTGCTGCGCTGCGGGAGTGCCGCCGAGCTGCTCGGCACCATCCTGGCCGAGGGCCCCGCCTGGGTGACCGGCGAAGGTTCGGCGCTGTACCTGCTCGACGGCGACGGCATGCTGCGGCTCGCCGCCTCGCACGGCCTGCCCGAGTGGGCGCACGAGCGCTACAGCCTGGTCGACCCCGCCGGCGACCTGCCCGCCGCGCTGGCGCTGCGCCAGCGCGGCCCGGTGCTGCTCAGCCCCGAACAGACCAGCACCGACTACCCCAACACCAGGACCGGCCGGGGCACCGGCCTGGTCGCGCTCGCCACCCTGCCGCTGCTGGTGGACGGCGCGACCGTCGGCGTGCTCGCACTGGCGCTGGCCCACCGGGGCACCGTGCCGCGCCGGGACATCGACGTGCTGGAGACGCTGGCCGAGGCCTGCGCCCACCGCCTCGCCCACCTGATCGACCACGTGCAGTCCAGCGAGCACGCCCCCGAGGGCGTCAGGGCCGGCGGGCGGCCCAGCCCGCAGCCGCTGCTGACGATCGCCGTCCGGGCCTCCGGCGTCGGCGCGTTCGAACGCGACCTGGTCACCGGCGAGACCACCTGGGACACCCGGGCGTACGAGATCTTCGGCCTGGAGCCGCCGCCCGAGACCGCGCCCGCACCGGACTTCGCCGAGCTGGTGCACCCGGAGGACCTGCCCGATCTCCAGGCCGGGATGGTCGAGGCGCTGGCCTCCGGCGGGCCGTACCGGCTGAGCTACCGGGTGGTGCGGGCGGACGGCGCGGTCGTCCCGGTCGAGGAGAACGGCGAGGTGCTGCTGGACCTGCACGGGCGGCCGGTGCGCGTCGCCGGGCTGCTCGGCGACCGGCACCGGGGCGGTCCCCCCGGGCCGCCACCGGCCGCCGGGCCCGCGCCCACCGTCGCCGGGGCCCGTTCGGCGCTGCTGCTGTCGCTGACCAGCACGCTCTCCCGGGCGATCACCGTCCGGGACGTCACCACCGCGCTCACCGACATAGCCCGCCCGGCCCTGGGCGCGGCCAGCGTGGTGCTCGACCTGGTGGAGGAGGGCCGGCTGCTGCCCGTCTCGCACACCGTCTACGGCGGCCCGTACCGGAGCGAGCTGAGCCGGCTGCACGACCTCTCCGCCGGAGTCATGCAGCACGCGCTGACGGTGGCGACCCCGCTGTTCAGCGAGCCCGGCGGGCCCGGCGCGCCGCCGAGCGGCAACCCGCTGGCGCCGACCGCCTGGGCGGTGCTGCCGCTGGTCGCCTCCGGGCGGCAGGTCGGCTCCTGCCTGATCACCTTCGCCACCTCACGGGTCTTCAGCCGCGAGGACCGCACCATGTACTCCGCCTTCGCGGGCGTCCTCGCGCAGTCCCTGGAGCGGGCCCGGCTCTACGACACCCACCACCACCGGGCGACGGAGCTCCAGCGCGCGATGCTGCCGCGCAGCCTGCCCCGGCTGCCCGGCACGGCCACCGCCGCCCGCTACCTGCCCAGCACCGAGGGCATGCAGATCGGCGGCGACTGGTACGACCTGCTGCGGCTGCCCGGCGGGCTGGTCGGGCTGGTGATCGGCGACGTGCAGGGCCACAACGCCGAGGCGACGGCCGTGATGGGCCAGCTGCGCAGCGGCCTGCGGGCGTACGCGACCGACGGGCACGACCCGGCCGCCACCCTGGCCCGGACCAGCCGGCTGCTCGCGGAGCTGGACACCGACCTCTTCGCGACCTGCCTCTACCTCACCCTCGACCCGGCCAGCGGCGAGCTGCGCGGCGCCCGCGCCGGGCACCCGCCACCGGTCCGGCTCTCCGGCGGCCGGGCCGTCGAGCTGGAGCTGCCCGGCGGCCCGCCGCTCGGGGTCGACCCGGGCGGTGCGTACCCGCTGTCGACCGGCAGCCTGGCGCACGGCGAGACCCTGCTGGTGTACACCGACGGCCTGGTCGAGGACCGCGGCGAGGACTACGACGAGTCGGTGCAGCGGATGCTCGGCGGCCTGGAGCTCTGGACCAGGCAAGCCGACCCGGCCGACGCCTCGGCCTCCGGCCTGGAGCGGCTCGCCGATCTGCTCACCCTGAACGTCACCGAGCGGCACTCGCGACCGGACGACGTCGCCCTGCTCCTGCTGCACCGGATCGCGCCGACTGGCTGAAAAGGGCTGGTCAAAGGGCTGATCCGGTGCCCATAAGGGTAAAAATTGTCGGGACCAGGTCACAGAACGTCAGAACTGTTCACCAGTAGATAGCACCATCGCCCTAGAATTCGCGGCGTGACGACGACTCAGTGGTTCAGCTCCGCAGCCGGTGTGCTCGCCGCCCTTTCGGTACTGGCCGCCGCCCGGTACCACGCGGTCACCCGTACCCTGCGCGCCCGGCTGGCCGAGCGGGACCGCGAACTCACCGTCCTGCGCGAGCAGGTGGCGGGCGAGGCCGCCCGGCGGGACGCCGAGAGCGCCGCGGTCATGCAGGAGCAGGAGCTCAACGCCTCGACCCAGCGCGCCTTCCTCAGCGTCGCCCGCCGCATCCTGGTGATGGCCCACGACCAGCAGGCCGGGCTCGACGAGATGGAGCGCACCCACGACGACCCCGCGCTGCTGGAGGGCCTGCTCAAGGCCGACCACGCCGCCGCCCAACAGGCCCGGCTCGCCCAGACGCTGGCCGTGCTCTGCGGCGCCCGCGCCGGACGGCACTGGCCCGAGCCCGTCGCCCTGGAGGACGTGGTGCGCGGCGCGCAGTCCCGCATCCTCCCCTTCCAGCGCGTGGTGGTGCGCAGCCGGATCGAGACCGCCGTGGTCGGCGCCGCCGCCGAGGCGCTCATCCACGCCGTCGCCGAACTGCTCGACAACGCGACCCGCTACTCGCCGCCCAGCACACAGGTGTTCGTGACCCTGATGCCCGTCCACAACGGCGCCGTCATCGAGATCGACGACGGCGGCGTCGGCATGCCCGAGCACGCCGTGGAGAAGGCCGCCGCCGCCCTCGCCGGCGGCTCCACCCTGGAGGTCTCCCGACTCGGCGAGGTACCGCAGTTGGGCCTCGCGGCGGTCGGCCGGCTGGCCGAGCAGTACGGCTTCCGGGCCACCCTCAGCTCGGCGCCCTCGCCGTACGGCGGAGTCCGGGTGGTGGTGCTGCTCCCGCACGCGCTGCTCACCGAACCGCTGCCGACGCCGCTGCCGGGCGGCTTCGAGGAGGACTTCCGGGGCGACTTCCCGGGCAACTTCCCTGGCGACTACCAGCAGACCTTCCCGGACGGCTTCCAGGACAGCTTCCAGGAGCCCTTCGTGCAGGAGGCCGCCCCGCCGCTCCCCACCCGGGAGCGCGCCCCGGAACCAGTTCAGGAGCCCGCCCGGGAGCCCGCTCCGCCGGCCGGCGGCCTGCCGCGCCGCACCAACCGGCGCGGCGCGGCACACGCCCGGCAGCCCGACGACTTCGGCGGTGCCCCCGTACCGCCGCGCTCGGCCCGGGAGGCGCAGACCTTCATGGCGCTCTTCCAGGCCGGCACCGCCAGCGGCCGCTCGGCCGCCCGGCCGCCCGAGCCCTACCAGGCTCAGGAGCCGTACCAGGCTCAGGACCAGTCCTACGAGCCCTACCAGCCGTACGAGTCCCACGGCTCGGTCGACCCGCACCACGCGTACGACGCCCCGGACGAGTACGGCGCCCGGGACCAGTACGACGCTTCCCCCTTCACCCCCTTCACCCCGTTCGCCCCCCGATCACCCCGATCTCCCCAGCGCTCCGGAGAATTCCATGACCCCGAATCCTGACCTCGGCTGGCTGCTCGCCGACATCGTCAACGTCCCCGAGGTCCAGCACGCCGTCGTTGTCTCCAGCGACGGGCTGGAGATCGGCCGCAGCGAGCGGATCGCCCGGGAGGACGCCGAGCGCCTCGCCGCCGCCTGTTCGGGGCTCCAGTCGCTGGCCCGGGGCGTCGCCCAGGGGTTCGGCGGGCAGCAGAGCACCACCCGGCAGATCATCATCGAGTACGGCGGCGGCTACCTCTTCGTGGTCGCGGCCGGCGCCGGTGCGCACCTCGCGGTGGTGACCAGCGATGCCGTCGACGCCGGGCTGGTGGCCTATCAGATGCAGGTGCTGGTCGAGCGGATCGGCACCCACCTGACCAGCCCGCCCCGGGTGGAACACGCGGCCGGGGAGCTCCGTTGAGCGGCCCCGTCCGGCCGTACGTGATCACCGGGGGCCGCAGCCGCCCGAGCCGGAACGTGCTCGCCCTGGAGAGCCTGGTCAGCGCCGCCCCGACGGCCGGGCCGGGCCTCGGCGAGCTGCCCGAGACCGAGGAGGGCACGCTCAACCGCGAGCACCTGCGCATCCTCGCGCTCTGCCGCAAGCTGCTCTCCGTCGCCGAGATCGCCGCCCATCTGCGGCTGCCGCTCGGCGTCGTGAAGGTGCTGATCGGCGACCTCTGGGATCTCGGCGCCGTCCATGTGATACCGCCCGTGCCGCAGGCCGAGCGGCTGCCCGCCACGCTCCTGGAGGAGGTACTCGTTGGCCTCCGCCAACTCCGCTGAGTCGTCCGAGCTGTCCGAGCTGTCCGCTGCCGAACCGGACTACCTGCCGTCGACCGTCCGGGGTGCGGTGAAGATCCTCGTCACCGGCCCGTTCGGCGTCGGGAAGACCACCCTGGTCGGCTCGTTGAGCGAGATCGCGCCGCTGCGCACCGAGGAGACGATGACGGCCGCCGGAGCCGGCGTGGACGACCTCACCGGCCGCCCCGGCAAGGCGTCCACGACCGTCGCGCTCGACTTCGGCCGGATCACCCTCAACCCCCGGCTGGCGCTCTACCTCTTCGGCACCCCCGGCCAGCAGCGCTTCTGGCCGCTCTGGGAGGACCTCTCGCGCGGGGCGCTCGGGGCGATCGCGCTGATCGACACCCGGCGGATCGAGGAGAGCTTCGACGTGCTGGGGCGGCTGGAGGAGCAGCAGATCCCGTTCGCGATCGCCGTCAACGCCTTCCCCGACAGCCCTGACCACCCCGAGGAGGAGCTCCGGGAGGCACTCGACCTGCTCCCCGGCGTGCCGATCCTGCGCTGCGACGCCCGGGACCGCCAGGGCGCGTACGACCTGCTGATCGACTTCGTCGCCCACCTGCACGCGACCGCCGTTCTGGAGCCCCGAGCATGACGACTCCCCGCCCCGAGCAGGCCACCACTGCTCCGCCGCCCGGCTGCCCGGCGCACCAACCCCCGCCGGCCGTCACGCCGTTGTACGGTGCGACGGTCGCCGACGACCCGCACGGGCTGTACGCCAGGATGCGCGAGCAGCACGGCAGTGTCGCGCCGATCGAGCTGGAGCCCGGCGTCGAGGCCTGGCTGGTGCTCGGCTACGCCGAACTGCTCGAACTCACCCGCAACGAGCAGCTGTTCTCGAAGGACTCGCGCCGCTGGCGGGTGCCCCGGGAGGGCCGGCTCAAGGCCGACTCGCGGCTGCTGCCGATGACCTCGTGGCGGCCGACCCTGCTCAACCTGGACGGCGCCGAGCACCGGCGGCTGCGCGGCGCCGTCGCGCAGACGCTCGCCCGGATCGACCACCGGCAGCTGCGGCAGACCACCGAAGCCGCCGCGAACTGCCTGATCGACAGCTGGGGCCCGGACGGCACCGCCGACCTGATCAGCCAGTACGCCCGCCGCCTGCCGCTGCTGGTCTTCACCCGGCTGCTCGGCCTGCCCGCCGAGACCGGGCCGCACCTGATCGAGCTGATCAGTCACTTCGTGGACAGCAGCGAGAAGTCGGTGCGGGCCAATGCCGAGTTCCAGGCGATCCTGATCGACCTGGTGCGGCGCCGCCGGGCCGAACCGGGCGCCGACCTGACCTCCTGGCTGCTGGCGCACCCCGCCGGGCTGACCGACGAGGAGGCCGTCCACCACCTGGTGGTCATCCTGGTCGCGGGCAACGAGACCACCATCAACTGGACGGGCAACACGCTGCGGCTGCTGCTCACCGACCGACGCTTCCGGGCCACCCTGACGGGCGGGCGACTGACCGTCTCGGACGCGCTGGACGAGGTGCTCTGGCGCGACCCGCCTACGCAGAACTTCCCCGGCCGCTGGGCGACCGGCGACACCATGCTCGGCGGCCAGTACATCAGCGCGGGCGACATGCTCGTGCTCGGGCTGGCAGGGGCCAACGCCGACCCAGCCGTGCACGGTGCGGGCGGGGTCGGCGGCAACCGGGCCCACCTGGCCTGGGGCGCCGGTCAGCACGTCTGCCCGGCCCAGCACCCGGCCCGGCTGATCGTCGAGACCGCCGTCGAGACCCTGCTGCACCGCCTCCCCGATCTGCAACTCGCGGTGTCCGGGCACGAGTTGGCCTGGCGACCGTCGCCGTGGTCGCGGGCTCTCGTCTCGCTGCCCGTCCTGTACAGCGCGTTCACCCCGCCGCGCACCCCCGCACCTGAAAGGCCCGCATGGACATCCCCGGCAGTCGCGCCCCCGGCAGAGTCGACTCCAGCTCCGTCGACGCCGTCGCCCTCGACCCCTTCGGACGCGACCAGCACGCCGAGAACGCCCGCCTCCGGGCAGCCGGACCGGCGGCCCTGGTGGAACTCCCTGGCGGGGTGGTGGTCTGGGCGATAACCCACCACGAGACGCTCCAGCAGCTGCTGAACGACCCCCGGGTCGGCAAGAACGCCCAGCTCTGGAACACCTTCCGGGAGGGCCGCCTGCCGGAGGGCTGGCCGCTGCTCAACTTCGTCACCGTGCCGGGCATGACGACCGCCGACGGCGAGGACCACAAGCGGCTGCGCGGGCTCGTCACCCAGGCGTTCACCCCGCGCCGGATAGCCGCCCTGCAGCCCCGGATCGAGCAGCTGACCAGCGATCTCCTCGACGACGTCGCCCAGCTGGAAGGCGACTTCGACCTGCGCGAGCACTTCGCCTACCCGCTGCCGATGCAGGTGATCGGCGAGCTGCTCGGGCTGGCGCTGGCGCAGCAGGACGAGCTGCACGAGCTCTCCGACACCATGGTCAGCAGCTCCGCCACCCCGGCCGCCGCCATCGCCGCACAGCAGGGCCTGTTCGCGCTGCTCGCCTCCGTGGTGGCCGAGAAGCGGGCCCGCCCCGGCGACGACCTGACGACCGATCTGATCGCCGCCCGGGAGGAGACCGACCGGCTCAGCGAGCAGGAGCTGGTCGGCACGCTGCTGCTGATGCTCGTCGCCGGGCACGAGACCACGCTCAACCTGATCACCAACGCCGTCCGCGCGCTGCTGGCGCACCCGGAGCAGCTGCGGCTGGTCCTCGACGGCAAGGTCTCCTGGGCGACCGTGGTCGAGGAGACGCTGCGGTACGACTCGCCCGTCGGGCAGTTCCCGCTGCGGTACGCGATCGAGGACATCGAGGTCGGCAACGTGCTGATCCGGCGCGGCGAGGCCCTGATCGCCTCGTACGCGGCGGCCGGCCGGGACAGCGGCCACCACCCGGAGGCCGACCGCTTCGACCTCACCCGGGCACCGGCGAAGCACCTCTCGCTCGGGCACGGGCCGCACTTCTGCCTGGGCGCGGGGCTGGCCCGGCTGGAGGCGGAGACCGCACTGCGGGAGCTCTTCGGACGCTTCCCCGGGCTGTCGCTCGCGCCCGGGGAGGCTCCGGAGCCGATCGGGTCGTTCATCAGCAACGGCGTACGGGAGCTGCGCGTGCAGCGTTAGCCACAGGGGGGCGCGAGGAACTGCGCGATTGCGGAAGGCATCGGACAGCGCCTTCCGGTTTCGCGCAGTTCCCCGCGCCCCTGGTGGGCTCAGTCGTCGAGGGACATGCTCCACAGGCCGCGGCCGTGGGTGGCGGCGTAGAGGCGGTGGTCGGGGCCGATCTTCAGTTGGTCGACGGCGACGGCGGGGAGTTCGCCGAGGCGCTGCCAGGTGGTGCGGTGCGGGGCGCGGTAGACGACACCGAGGTCGGTGGCGAGGGCCAGGCCGCCGTTCGGGGTGACGACCAGGGAGTCGGCCGGGGCGTCGGGGAGGTTGGCGCTGATGTCCGTCCAGTGGGCGCCCGAATCCCGGGATTCGTAGAGGTGGCCGAGGCCGGTGCCGGGGCCCTCCGTCCAGTGCCGGGAGAAGCCGTTGACGGCCAGGTAGACGTGCGTGGAGTCGGCCGGGTCGACGGTCAGGCCGCTGAGGTAGCGGTTGGGCACGCCCGAGCCGTCGGCGGGGAGGGTGAGCTGCTGCCAGCCGGTGCCGTCCGCGTTGCCGACGGCGATGCCCCGGGTGAAGCCCTGGTTGTTGCAGGGGCCGCACCAGGCGGCGTACACCTTGCCGCCGGAGGCCGCGACCGCCGTCGCGACGTGGCCGGCACCGAGGTCGTAGGCGGCCTTCCAGGCGTCGGAGGAGCGGATGGCGTACCCCTGGGTCTGCACCCAGACGTGCCGGCCGCCCGCGACCCAGACCGCGTTGTTCTTCACGTCGGTGCTCAGCGGGGCGATGAAGCGGGCGCCCGCGCCGCCGAGCGCGTTGTCGGGCGGGGCGACGGCGAAGGAGGTCGCCTTGCTCGGGTCGGTCAGCCAACTGCCGTCGTTCACGCCGCAGTTCTGGGTGACGTTGACGGCGAGGTAGACGTACTCCTGGGCGATGTTGCAGCCGTTCGCCGGGTCGGTGAGGGTGTCGCCGCCGTCGCCGCCGAAGTTGGAGCCCATCACCCGGTCGCGCGGGCGCAGGATCGACTGGCCGTTGTCCTGGAGGCCGCCGTTGACGGCGACGCCGTGGCCGGCCGGGTCCTTGCCGATGCCCACCGAGTAGTACTGGAGGGTGTCGATGGTGCCGTCGTTGAGCGAGGTCCAGTCGGTGGCGTGGCCGGCGGCGTCGGTCTGCCCGACCAGCGGGCGGCGGTACAGACCGCCGTCGTTGCCTGCGAAGAGGTACGGCCTGCCCTGGTAGCTGCCGACGGCCAGGCCGTGCTGGTCGGGGTGCGTGGTGGGCGAGCAGTCACCGGTCTGCTTGGTCGGATCGATGCTCCAGCAGCTGAAGTTGAAGTTCCAGTACGGCCCGACGGCCTTCCAGTTCGCGCCGCCGTCGGAGGTCTCGAAGATCTCCTCCAGCCCGGCGTAGACGTGGTCGGGGTTGGTCGGGTCGACCTGCAACGACTGGTCGTACCAGGACTGCTGGCCAGGCAGGTCGCTCTCCTGAGTCAGGCCGGAGCCGGACGCGGCGAGCTGGTGGTAGTCGGCTATTCGCGTCCAGGGGCCCATCGGCGAGCCGGACTTGGAGACGAAGATGCCGGCCAGCGCACTGCTCGGGTCGTTGTTGAGCTGCTGCGGCGACTGGTCGACCGCGTAGTAGCGGGAGCCGTCCGCCGAGCGGGCGAAGGTGACGCTGCCGACGTTCGCGGCGTCGGCGGGCAGGTCGCCGAGCGAGGCCAGCCGCTGCCAACTCCCGGCCGTCTTCGTGTAGAAGCCGTTGTAGCTGTCGCCGCCGCGCCAGCCGACGGCGAGCACCACCTTCGAGGCGTCGCGCGGGTCGATGGCGACGTCGGTGGTGATGTTCTTGTACGGGGCGTTCGGGTCGGCCGCCAGCGGGCCGCCGGGCAGGTAGTCGGGGTTGGGCGCGAACTCAAGCTGCCAGGGGCCGGTCAGGTCGCTGAGCGAGTGGCTCCAGACGCCCTTGCTGGTGGCGGCCCAGGCTCGGTCGCCGCCGAACCGGATGGCGTGCACGGTGGCACTGTCCAGCTCGGCCCCGCCGACCCGGCTGCGGGGGCCGAACTCGCCGTCCTCGGGGTGGGCGAGCACGAAGACACCCGCACCGAGGTAGGCGTCGGAGTTGGTGTTGGCCTCGCCGGTGCCGAGCCAGAGCCTGCCGCGCCCGTCGAGGGCCAGCGCGCCCGTCGCCTGGGTGGGAAGCTGGTCGCTGATCGGCTGCCAGTGGCCGCCGCCGGTCGAGGAGCGCCAGACGCCGCCGCCCGCGCTGCCCTCGTACACGTGGCCACGGTCGTCGGCGACGACCGCCGCCGCGCGGCCGGTCACCTTGCCCATCCCCGCACTGGAGTTGGAGTCGGTGTCGCGGTAGCGCGGGTCGTCCGAGTCGTACGGGAGCCCGGTCAGGTGCTTCCAGTCACCGCCCGCCTGCGGCAGCGCCGTCAGCTGGGCCCAGGCCGCCCCGAAGGCACCGGGCGCGACGATGCCGGGCGAGGTGCGGGCCTCGGCGCGCTGGTCGGCGCCCTCCTGGACGGCGTCCGCCTCACCGCCGTCGCCCTCGCCGGCCGCCTTGGCGCTGAACGCCGCTGCGCCGCCCGGCTGGTGGGCCTTCGCCTGCATCAGCCGGAGGCCGTACGGAGTACCCGGGCGGGCGGCGGCACTCGCCGGTACGCCGATCAGGCCCATGGTCGCGGCGACGGCACAGATCGTGAGCCATCGCCTGTTACGGGTGGGTGCCGACAACAGTTCCTCCCCAGTCATGACTGACCAAAGGCCCTGTCGCCCATAGGTGTTGGCGACGGGGCCGGGGAGACTCGACCACAGATCATGGCGGGCCCGATACGCCCTGGCGGAAGTTTGACCGAATCTTTGTGACCCGGCAGCCGGGTGACCCGGTGGGCCCGCGTCTCGTTGGACCGGCCATGAAGAAGATCGCGGCGCTCGCCGCCCTCACCATGGCCGGTCTCGCACTGGCCGCCCCCGTCGCGAACGCGGCGCCCGCCCCCGCCCCCGCCCCCGCCCCCGCCCCCGCCCCCGACAGCAAGCTCGCCGAGACGGACGCCGCGCTCAGGGACCTCTCCGGGGCTCCGCTGCTCGGCTCCTACGCGGCCGACATCCGCGACAACCTCGACCGGACGCCGGCCAAGTAGCCCACCCGGACCGGGGGGGGTGACGGGGGGTGACGCTACTGGAACAGGCCGTTCAGGCGGCCGTAGTCGAGCCCGCCGTCGAGCGCGCCGTACGTGCCGGAGGCGTACACCTCCCGGGCCGCCCGCTCGACCGCCGCGTACGCGACCTTGGCCAGGCCGGGGCCGAGGCTGACCCGGGCGACACCCAGCCCGGCCAGCTCGGCGATGCTCGGCGCGCCGGGGAAGGCCAGCACGTTGACCGGCACGGGCACGGCTTTCACGAAGGCGGCCACCGAGTCCGGGTCGATCAGGGCCGGGACGAAGATGCCGCTGGCGCCCGCCGCGACGTACGCCTCGGCGCGGGCGATCGCCAGGCCGAGCCGCTCCTCGGGCTCGCCGACGCCCAGCATGAAGACGTCCGTCCGGGCGTTCAGGTAGAGGTCGATACCGGCCGCCTCGGCTGCCGCGCGGGCCGCCGCGATCCGCTCCACGGCCTCGGCCAGCGGCAGCAGTTCGCCGGTGGCGTGGTCCGCGTCCTCCAGGTTGACGCCGACGGCGCCGGTGGCGAGCAGCCGGGTGACGGTCTCGCCGACGCCCTCGGCGGTGTCCGCGAAGCCGCTCTCCAGGTCCGCCGTGACGGGCAGGTCGACGGCGGCGGCGATCAGGGCGGTCTGGGCGAGCGCGCGGTCGCGGTCGAGCCCGCCGCCGTCCGGCGCGCCGAGCGTCCAGGAGACGCTGGCGCTGGCCGTGGCGATCGCCGGGGCGCCGGCCTCGGCGACCAGCCGGGCGCTCGCCGCGTCCCAGACGTTGGCGAGCACCAGCGGGGTGCCCGGTCGGTGCAGGTCGTGCAGGGTACGGGCCTTGGTCTGCTGGTCGGTGCTGTGGTGCTGATTCGTCATGCTGGCAGCCTGTCAGCTCGGGTCGGGCGATGGACAGCGGTTCCGCGACGTTGCGTCAGCTCGGCGGGGGCCCTCCTGGAGGCCCTGCCGGGGGGCTCAGTTCTCCTTGGGCGCGGGGCTCATCCGGCTGGCGATGGCGACACGGTTCCAGGAGTTGATCGAGATGATCACCGCGATCAGCTGGGCCAGCTCCTGCGGGCCGAAGTGCTTGGCGGCCTCCTCGTAGACGTCGTCCGGCACGTGCCCGCTGGTGACCAGGGTGACGGCCTCGGTGAGCGCGAGGGCGGCCCGCTCGCGCGGCGTGAAGTACGGCGTCTCGCGCCAGGCGGCCAGGGTGTGCAGCCGGTGGGCCTGCTCGCCGTGCTTCAGGGCGTCGGTGGTGTGCATGTCCAGGCAGAACGCGCAGCCGTTGACCTGGGAGGCGCGGGTGCGGACGAGTTCGGCGAGCAGCGGGTCGACGGCCGTCCGCGAGGCGCGGTCGAGGTCGATCATCGCGCGGTACCACTCGGAGGCCAGCTCGGGCATGGAGAAGCGCTGCTCGGGGGCGGGGGCGTAGGGCTCGCTCTGGTTCGTCATGCCTCCCACCCTAGGAGCAGAGCTGCCCGCCAGGCTGGTGAACCTCCGGCTCGTTTTCCTGGGCCAATCCGTGATTGGTTGACGTCATGCCTCTGGACTCCTGGGCCGGTTTCGGCACCGATCTGCACCTCGACCTGTCCGCCGGGCGGGCCCGGGGCCTCGGCCTGCGGGCGGCGCTGGAGGACGCACTGCGCACGGCGGCCCGGGAGGGGCGGCTCGCCCCGGGCACCCGGCTGCCCGCCTCACGCACCCTCGCCACCGATCTCGGGGTGGCCCGGAACACCGTGGCGGAGGCGTACGCGCAGCTGGTGGCGGAGGGCTGGCTGACGGCCCGGCAGGGCTCGGGCACGGTGGTGGCCGAGCGCGGGGCGCCCTCGGCCTCGCACGCCCCGGTGGCGCCTCAGCGCGCGCCCGCCGTCCGGCACGACCTCACCCCCGGCCGCCCGGACGTGTCGCGCTTCCCCCGGACGGCCTGGCTCGCGGCCGGGCGCCGGGCCCTCGCCGCTGCGCCGAACTCGGCGCTCGGCTACTCCGACCCGCGCGGCCGGGTCGAGCTGCGGCAGGCGCTCGCCGACTACCTGGCCCGGGTGCGCGGGGTGCGGACGGACGCCGAGCGGATCGTGGTCTGCTCGGGCTACACCCAGGGGCTCGGCCTGGTCTGCCGGGCGCTGCACGAGCGGGGCGCCCGGAGCGTCGCGGTGGAGGAGTACGGGCTGCCGCCGCAGCAGCGGGTGATCACCGCCGCCGGGCCGGCGACGATCGCGCTGCCGCTGGACGAGGACGGCGCCCGGACGGACCTGCTCGACGGCACGGCCGCCGGGGCGGTGGTGCTGACCCCGGCGCACCAGTTCCCCACCGGGGTCGCGCTGCGGGCCCCGCGCCGGGCGGCGGCCGTCGCCTGGGCCCGCCGGACGGGCGGGGTGGTGATCGAGGACGACTACGACGGCGAGTTCCGGTACGACCGCCAACCCGTCGGCGCGCTCCAGGCGTTGGACCCGGAGCGGGTGGTCTACGCGGGCACCGCCAGCAAGAGCCTGGCCCCCGGCCTGCGGCTCGGCTGGCTCGCCCTCCCCGCCGACCTGGTCGAGCCGGTGACCCGGCAGAAGCAGCTGGCCGACAACCAGTCGGGCGCCCTCGAACAGCTCACCCTGGCCGAGCTGATCACCAGCGGCGGCCTCGACCGCCACGTCCGACGCAGCCGTCTGCGCTACCGCCGACGCCGCGACCTGCTGACGGCCACCCTCGCCGCCCGCGCCCCCCACGTCCGCGTCACCGGCATCGCCGCCGGGCTGCACGCCGTCCTCCGGCTGCCGCCCGGCTCGCTGGACGAGCGCGAGCTGGCCGAACAGGCACGCTGGCTGGGGCTCGGGCTGCACCCGATGAGCTTCTTCCGGACCCCGGAGGCCGGCCCACCCCCCGAGGCCCCGCCCGCCCTGGTCATCGGTTACGGGACACCCCCGGAACACGCCTTCCCGGGCGCGCTCGACGCCCTCTGCACGCTGCTCCAGCTGTGACGGCGCCGGGGGTGTCAGACAGGCTCTAGGCCCAGCCGGTGCAGGTGATGGCGTCGCTGTTGGCCGGGCCGAGGCAGGCGCGGGCCTTGACCGTGCCGTCGATCATCGTGGTCCAGACGGTGGTCTGGCCGTTGCGGATGCTCACCTGGCGCTTGGCGCCCCGGGTGTTCTCGACGAAGAGGGCCTGCCCGGCGGGGGCGCCGGCGGCCCTGGCCCAGGCGGCGTGGCAGCTGGGGCTGTAGCGGAGCTCCACCCGGACGGACGCGCCCGAGAAGGAGGCCGACGTCACGGCGTCGTCGCCGCAGCCCGCCGCCTGCGGGTCCTTGCCGGTGCAGCCCGCGCCGCTGCAACTGCCTGCTGCGGAGGCGGTGCCGGGGAGGGCGGCGACCCCGGTGGCGGCGAGCAGCAGGGCGGCGGTGAGGGTGGCGGCATTCCTGACGGTACGCATGGGGCCTCCTGAGCTGGGCGGGCGGTGTGCTGACGCCCCTTCAGGCTGACCCAGGCGCGTTACTTCCGCGAACCGAGTTCGAAGAGCAGGATCACGAACCCGGCGAAGAAGTGCGTGACGCCGACGTAGATGACGGCCCGGATCCACACCCGGTTGTCGGTGCGGTGCCCGGCGTCGGTGCTGGGAGTCTGCTGGGTCATGCCGAGTCCTCCTCGGGTCAGTGCGGGGTGCCCAGGCAGAGTTCTCCACCGGGGCTCTGCAGCAGGGTGTGCAGGAAGAGCAGTTCGACACCGTCCGCCGAGTCGGCGGCGATGCAGTGCGGGGTGAGCGAGTCGAAGTGCGCCGAGTCGCCCGGTTCGAGCAGATGGGTGCGCTCCCCGAGGGTGAGCCGGAGCCGTCCCCGGGTGACGTGGAGCCACTCCTCGCCCGGGTGGATGCGGACGACGGCGTCCTGGAGCGAGGGCGGCACCTGGACGTGCAGCGCCTGCATCGCCCGGCCGGGTGCCCCGGCCCGGCGGTAGCCCCAGCCGCCGGCCAGGCCGGGCTCGATCACCCCGCCCCGCACCACGGGGTCGGCCTCCCCCGGTGTCTCGCCGAGCAGGCCCGCGACACTGGTGCCGTACGCCCGCGCGAGCCCGAGCAGCACCGGCAGCGAGGGCTGCCGTCGGCCGGTCTCCAGCCGCGACAGGTACGCTGGCGAGAGCCCGACCCGGGCGGCGGCCGTCTCCAAGGTGTAGCGGCTGCTCAGCCGGTGCTCGCGCAGCCGGGCTCCGAGGCCTTCGACCTCCTGGTCCTCACTCATGGGGCCAGTCCACACCCGGCGTGCCGCAGAGGCAACAAATTTGCCTCAGAGGCAAGGCGGACTCAGGGAGGCGGCTTCAGAGCCGGGGGATGTTGCGCAGGTTGCTCCGGGCCAGGTCGATCATGCGGCCGACGCCGCCGGAGAGCACCGTCCGCCCCGCCGCCAGGGCGAAGCCGCGCAGCTGGGCGGCGGTGATGCGCGGCGGGATGGAGAGCGCGTTCGGGTCGGTGACGACGTCGAGCAGGGCCGGGCCGGGGCGTTCCAGCATCTCGGCGAGAGCGCCGCGCAGCTGCGCCGGGTCGGTCACCCGCTTGGCGGGCATCCCGGCGGCGCGGGCGATCGCGGCGTAGTCGACGTCGCCGTTGTCGATCTCCGCCTCCGGGTAACCGCTGACCAGCATCTCCAGCTTGATCATGCCGAGCGCGCCGTTGTTGAAGACCACGGTCTTGACCGGCAGCCGGTGCTTGACCACGGTGAGCAGCTCACCGAGCAGCATGCCGAGCCCGCCGTCCCCGGACATCGAGACCACCTGCCGCCCGGGGCAGGCGAGTTGGGCGCCGATCGCGTGCGGCAGGGCGTTCGCCATCGAGCCGTGCAGGAAGGAGCCGATCACCCGCCGTCGCCCGTTCGGGGTGAGGTAGCGGGCGGCCCAGACGTTGCACATGCCGGTGTCGACGGTGAACACCGCGTCCTCGGCGGCGAGTTCGTCCAGCACGGCGGCGACGTACTCGGGGTGGATCGGCAGGTGCTTCTCGATGTTCCTGGTGTAGGCGCCGACGACGCCCTCCAGTGCCCGGTAGTGCTTCTCCAGCATCGAGTCGAGGAAGCCCCGGTCGGTCTTCTGCTCCAGCAGCGGCAGCACGGCCCGCAGGGTGGCCGACACGTCGCCGTGCACGGCGAGTTCGAGCGGCGTACGGCGGCCGAGCCGGGTCGCGTCGTGGTCGACCTGGATCGTCCGGGCCTGCGGGAGGAAGCTGTCGTACGGGAAGTCGGTGCCGAGCAGCAGCACCAGGTCCGCGCTCTGGAGGGCCTCGTGGCAGGCGCCGTAGCCGAGCAGGCCGCTCATGCCGACGTCGTACGGGTTGTCGTACTGGATCCACTCCTTGCCGCGCAGCGAGTGGCCGACCGGCGCCTGCACCCGGGCGGCGAGCTCCAGCACCTCGGCGTGGGCGCCGCGCACCCCGGCGCCGCAGAAGAGTGCCACGCCGGCGGCCGAGTTGAGGGCCGTGGCGAGTTCCTGCACCTGACTCCAGGGCGGGGCGGCGACGGCCTGCTCGGTGAGGAAGTTGCTCCGGCCGGTCGGCCCGGCGGCCGGGAGCGCGGCGACGTCCCCGGGGAAGACCAGCACCGAGACGCCGCGCGCGCCGAGCGCGTGCTGCACGGCGACCCTGAGCAGGCGCGGGAGCTGGGCCGGGGTGCTGACCAGCTCGCAGAAGCTGCTGCAGTCGGTGAACACCCGCTCGGGGTGGGTCTCCTGGAAGAAGCCGGTGCCGATCTGGCCGGACGGGATGTGCGAGGCGAGGGCGAGCACCGGGAGGCCGGAGCGCTGGGCGTCGTAGAGGCCCTGGATCAGGTGGGTGTTGCCGGGCCCGCAGGAGCCCGCGCAGACCGCGAGCGTGCCGGTCAGCTCGGCGTCGGCGGCGGCCGCGAAGGCTCCGGCCTCCTCGTTGCGGACGTGCACCCAGGAGATGCCCTCGGCCCGGCGGATGGCGTCCACGACGGGGTTCAGGCTGTCGCCGACCACTCCGTAGACCCGCTCGACCCCGGCCTGCCGGAGCACCTCCACCATCTGTTCGGCCACGCTGCCCACGGGGCTCCTCCGCTCGCCGTCCGGTCACAGGTCGCCACCAGCCTGGCGGCGGCGGTCCGGGCGGGCACCCCGGGCGGGCGAACGGGTGAGGGCCCGCCCCCGGTGTACGGGGGCGGGCCCTGCGGTGGAGCCGGTCAGCCCGCGAAGGCGGCGGTGCCGTTCGGGGTGCCGAGGCCGGTCGGGCCGTCGTAGCCCGCGCCCGCGGTGCACAGGTAGGACGGCGAGCAGCTGCCGTTCGAGCCGGTGGTCACGTCGTTGAGCGAGCCGGTGTGCGCGTACGGGAAGGAGGCCGGGGTGCTGCCGGTGGAGGGCGTGCCCGCCAGCGCGTAGACGCCCGCGATGATCGGGGAGGAGGCGCTGGTGCCGCCGTACACCGCCCAGCCGCTGCCGCCGTAGGTCTGGTAGACCGCGACACCCGTCGCCGGGTCGGCGACGGCGGAGACGTCGGAGACGGTGCGCTTGGCGCAGCCGGTGTCCTTCTGCCAGGTCGGCTTCGCGTCGTAGGCGGAGCAGCCGGAGCCGGTGCCCTCGGTGCTGTTGGTGGACCAGACCGACTCGCTCCAGCCACGGGCGCTGGAGTCGCGCTTGAGGGCGGTGCCGCCGACGGCGGTGACGTACTTGGAGGAGGCCGGGTACTGCGCGCCGTAGGCGCTGTCACCTGCGGAGACGGTGACGGCGACGCCCGGGTGGTTGAAGTACGTGGTGTCGTAGCTGCTGTCGCTGGAGGACTCGCCGCCGCCGTAGCTGTTGGAGACGAACTTGGCGCCGAGCTTGACGGCCTCGTTGACGGCGGTGCCGAGGTTGGTCATCGAGGCGGTCTTGGCCTCGACCAGGATGATCTTCGCGTTGGGGGCGATCGCCGAGACCATGTCGAGGTCGAGCGAGATCTCGCCTGCCCAGCCGGAGTTGTTGGCCGGGAGGGTGGAGCTGCCGGTCTGGCTGACCTGCTTGAAGCAGCCGCTCGCCTTGGTGCAGGCCGGGAGGCCGTACTGGGCGCGGTAGGCCGCCATGTCCGACTCGGCGTTGGGGTCGTTGTAGGCGTCGACGATGGCTATCGTCTGGCCCGCGCCGCCGCCCGCCGGGAGCTTGTAGGCGCTGAGCAGGTCGCTCGGGCCGAAGCCGCCCGGGGTGGCGTTCGGGGTGAGGCCGAGTGCGTTGACGTGCTGGGCGCTGCTGGTGACGCGCAGCGCGTTGCACGCCATGGTGTCGCCCTTGGCGAGCGTCTCGCAGGAGCGCACCCAGGAGGTGCCGCCCTTCGAGTGCACGGTCGGGGTGCCGGCCGCGCCGGCGGGCACGGCGGCGGCGAAGCTGGAGACCGCGAGAGCGGCGGTGCCCGCGAGTGCCAGAACGCTGCGGCGGGTGGCTGCGGACATGGTGGGGGTACGCACTGGGACTGCCTCCTGTGGCGGTGAACCTAGGGGCCGAGTGGGGGGCAGCCGCGCGGGCACGGGTGAGCGCCGTGGCGGCCGGGCATGCGGACGTGACGGGCGATCAGGTCGCCACGTACCGCTTGGGGAGCCGCCGCTGACGCTAGCCAGGGCATGGGCAGGACAACAATGGGTCGGACAGAGATTCGACTATCCCTTTACCCAAGGGCTGGGAATGCGTCACTCACCTTCATCGGCCCGGCATACAGTTGAAACACACTTGCTCAACCTGACTTACAGAATGCCAAGTTCGCACACATAGAGCGGACACACAGGGAGCAAGCGTTACTCGGCCTGCAGGTGTTCCACCGACCCGCTGCCGACCTGGACGCCGGCCTGCGCCTTCCGCATCGCGGGCTCGCGGCCGGGCGGCTGGGTGCAGCGCTCGACCAGCTCAGGTGCGGTGGTCGGGCGGCTGACGGGCTCCTCGGGGGTGAGCTGCAGCTCCTCGCCCTCGTGCAGCACCGTCATCGGGCCGCCCTCGCGGACCGAGTAGAGCGTCCTGGTGTGGGTGATCTCCACGTTCAGCAGGTTGCCCCGCACCTTCATCGAGAACGACAGCAGCCGCAGCCCGGCGGGCAGCCGGGGCCGGAAGGAGAGGTACGGGCCGTGGTCGCGCAGCCCGCCGAAGCCCGCCACCAGCGCGATGCAGGCCCCCGCCAGCGAGGCCATGTGCAGGCCGTCCCGGGTGTTGCCCCCGAGGTCGTGCAGGTCCATCAGCGCGGCCTCGGCGGTGTAGTCGTACGCCAGGTCGAGCTGGCCGACCTCGGCGGCGATGACGGCCTGGGTGCAGGCGGAGAGCGAGGAGTCCCGGACGGTCAGCCGCTCGTAGTAGGCGAAGTTTCGGGCCTTCTGCTCGTCCGTGAAGGCGTCCCCGCGCACCTGCATGGCCAGCACCAGGTCGGCCTGCTTGACGACCTGCTTGCGGTAGAGGTCGAAGTACGGGTAGTGCAGCAGCAGCGGGTACTTCTCCGGCGGGGTGGCCTCGAAGTCCCAGAGCTGGTGGTCGGTGAAGCCGTCGGCCTGCGGGTGCACCCCCAGCTTCTCGTCGTACGGGATGAACATCGCCCGCGCCGCGTCCCGCCAGGCGGCCGTCTCCTCGGTGTCGACGCCGAGCGCCGCGGCCTCCAGCTGGTGCCGGTTGACGGCCTCGGCGGCGGCCCGCAGGTTGGTCTGCGCCATCAGGTTGGTGAAGACGTTGTTGTCGGCCACCGCGCTGTACTCGTCGGGCCCGGTGACGCCCTCGATCCGGAATCTCCCGGCGGCGTCGTGATGGCCGAGCGAACGCCACATCCGGGCCGTCTCCACCAGCAGTTCGAGCCCGTACGTCCGCTCGAAGTCGACGTCCCCGGTGGCCCGGACGTACCGGGCGGCGGCCACCGCGATGTCGGCGCCGATGTGGAATGCGGCCGTCCCGGCCGGCCAGTAGCCGGAGCATTCCTCGCCGTGGATCGTCCGCCAGGGGAACACCGCACCGGCCAGGCCGAGTTGGGCCGCCCGGTCGCGGGCCATCGGCAGCGTGCCGTGCCGCCAGCGCAGCGCCTGCTTCACCGCCCCCGGCAGGCAGTAGGTGAGCACCGGCAGCACGAAGGTCTCGGTGTCCCAGAAGCTGTGCCCGTCGTAGCCGGGGCCGGTCAACCCCTTTGCGGGGATGGCCCGTTCCTCACTCCGGGCGCCCGCCTGGAGCACGTGGAAGAGCGCGAACCGGACGGCCTGCTGGAGCTCGACGTCACCCTCGATCCGGATGTCGTTGCCGGCCCAGAACTCGTCCAGGTACTCCCGCTGTTCGGCGACCAACCCCTCCCAGCCGGTGTACCGGGCGGCGGTCAGCGCCGCCTCGACCTGATCCCGGACGGCGGGCAGCGAGCGGGTCGCCGACCAGCCGTACGCGAGGAACTTGACCAGCCGCAGCTCCTCGCCTGGGTGCAGCACGGTCGTGACGCTGATCCGGCCCTGGTCGTCCGAGCTCTCGGCCACCGCGTCGAAGCCGTCGGGGCCCTCCAGCAGGTGGTCCATCCCGGCGGCCACCCGCAGCTCGCTGAAGCGGGTGCGGTGCACCAGCACCGACTTGGTGCCGCCCGCCTGGTGCGCCTCGCCGACCAGCGGCGCCTCCAGCACCGCCGCCGCGCGCGGATCGGCCTCGCCGTCCGGGAGTTGCTCGTTGGCGACCAGCTCGGACTGCAGGACGATCCGCACCGGCCCGTCCACCGCCTGAACCCGGTAGTCGATCGCGGCGACCGCCCGCTGGGTCAGCGAGACCAGCCGGGTGGCGGAGACCCGCACCGTCCGCCCGGCCGGGGAGGTCCACTCGGCCTCCCGCCGGAGCAGGCCGTCCCGGAAGTCCAGGCTCCGCTGGTGGCTGCGGAGTTCGCCGTACCGGAGGTCGAAGGGCTCGTCGTCCACCAGCAGCCGGATGATCTTGCCGTTGGTGACGTTGATGACGCTCTGGCCGGATTCGGGGAAGCCGTAGCCGCTCTCGGCGTACGGCAGCGGGCGCAGCTCGTAGACGCCGTTGAGGTAGGTGCCGGGCAGGCCGTGCGGCTCGCCCTCGTCCAGGTTGCCGCGCAGGCCGATGTGGCCGTTGGAGAGTGCGAAGACCGACTCGGCGCGGGCCTGGCCGGGCAGGTCGAGCCCGTGCTCGGAGATGCCCCAGGGCTCGACGGTGAAGGCGCTGACGGCGGTCACTCCGAGCCCCCCGCGAGCAGCTCGGCGAGGTCGCTCACGACCACCGAGGCGCCGTGCTCGCGCAGCGCCTCGGCCTGCCCGGTGCGGTCGACCCCGACCACGGCGCCGAAGCCCCCGGCCCGGCCGGAGGCCACCCCGGCGAGGGCGTCCTCGAAGACGGCGGCGTGCTCGGGCGGGGTGCCCAGCGCCTTGGCGGCGGCCAGGTAGGTGTCGGGGGCGGGCTTGCCAGGCAGCTGGTCGCGCCGGGCGGTCTCACCGTCCACCACGACGTCGAACAGGTCGTCGATCCCGGCGGCGCGCAGCACGTCCCGGCAGTTGGCGCTGGAGGAGACCACGGCGCGCGGCAGGCCGAGTTCGCGCAGCCGGTGCAGGTACGCCACCGAGCCCTCGTACGGCTGCACGCCCTGCTCGCGGATCATCCGCAGCACGGTGTCGTTCTTCGCCCGGCTCAGGCCCTGGACGGTCCGGGCCCCCGGCGGGTCCTCCGGGCTGCCCTCCGGCAGCTCGACGCCCCGGGAGGCGAGGAAGGCCCGGGTGCCATCGAGGCGGGGGCGGCCGTCGACGTAGGTGTCGTACTCGTCGACGGGGTCGAAGGGGCGGAACTCACCCCCCGTCCGCTCGGCCTCGGCCCGGAGGAAGGTGTCGAGCATGTCCTTCCAGGCCGCGGCGTGCACCTTGGCGGTCTGCGTCAGCACCCCGTCGAGGTCGAACAGGTACGCGTGGATGTGGTCCGGAAGCCCGAGCATGACTGCCAGTCTCGGCCAACAGCCCGCCGGATCCGCCCATTCGGGCCCGCCGGGCGCGTCGCGCGACCGCCCACGCGCCTTCCGGCACGTGGGCGGTCGTCCGTCGAGGGCCCCTACATCGAGGGCTCCTACATCGGGACGGGCTTGATCACCGCGAAGACGGCGCCCTGCGGGTCCTGGACGACGGCCATCCGGCCCGCGACCATGTCGAAGGGCGGCATCAGGACGTTGCCGCCCTTCTTGACCAGCGCGTCCACCACGCTGTCGGTGTCGTCCACGGCGAAGTAGGTCAGCCAGTGCGGCGGGGTACCGGGCGCCGCCACCGAGGTCAGCCCGCCGACGGCGCGGCCCCCGACGTTGATCGAGCTGTAGTTCTCCACGCCCTCCATCGGCTCGGAGACGATGCCCAGCACGGCCTGGTAGAAGGCCGCCGCGGCCTTCATGTCGCCGGTGTGCAGCTCGTTCCAGGTCACCGCGCCCGGCTCGTTGACGATCTGGGCGCCGAAGAAGTCGACGGGCTGCCAGATGCCGAAGACCGCGCCGGTCGGGTCGGCGGCGACCAGCATCCGGCCGGTGGTGCCGACGTCCATCACCGGGAACATCACGGTGCCGCCGGCCTTGGTGACGGCCTGCAGGGCGGCGTCCGCGTCGTCGGTGGAGAGGTAGGTCGTCCAGACCGTCGGCGGCTCGGGCATCCCCTCCGGGGCCATCGCCGGGCCGATCCCGGCGACGGGCTTGCCGTTCAGCGTGCAGATGGCGTAGCCGCCGAACTCCTCGGGGCCCTTCTCGCCCTGCCAGCCGAAGAGGTCGCGGTAGAAGTCGAGCGCGGCCTGCTGGTCCTTGGCCATCAGATCGACCCAGCAGGGCGTGCCGGGCGCGTACGGGGCGGTGACTTCGGGCATGTGCTTCTCTCCTGTGGTGGTAGCACGTGGTGGTAGCCCCCCGGAGCCACCTTGGCCGCCCTCCGCCGCAGCCGCCACCCGAGTGCGTCCCCGTGCGCCCGGTGCGTCCCGAGCGGTGGGACAGCCAAGATGAATCCGACGGGCCGGTCGTGCGCGACTCAGTCAGATGACCGGGCGGACTCAGTCACCTCAGCCGCCGCACCCGCCGCCCCGGGCTGTCCGGCCCCGCCGGCGGCTGGCCCCACAGGCCCGGCGCGGCCGCACTCAGCTCGCGCTGGAGCAGCTCCCGGTAGGACACCCGGTAGGCGTGCGCGGCGATCTGGTTGCCCGCCGCGAGGTACGCCGCGACGAGGGTCTCGTGGGCGCTCTCGCGGAGGTTGTCGGAGTGGATGGCGACCAGTGCGGCGTCCACCGCCGCGCCCGCCCAGCCCGCCTCGGAGAGGCGGCTGGAGAGGGCCTCCAGCGCGTGCAGCCGCAGCTGTCGCCAGCGGACCTGGTGGTGCGAGAGCCAGTCCTCCTCCCAGTCCGCGAGCAGGTCGGCGCCGAGGTCGCAGCCGACCGCGCGGCCGAGCTCCTCCGTCCCCATCGGTATCGCGAGGTTGAGCACGTGGGCCGCCACGGATCGGCGTTCCACCAGGTCAACGGCGACGTGCGGGGCGAGCCGGAGGCGTTCGGGGGTGCTGTCCACCAGGTTGGCGCGCTCCCCCGGGAGCCGGTGCAGCGCCGTCCGCAGGGCCGCTCCGGCGCGCGCCGGATCGAGCTGCGGCCAGAGCACGGCGGCCGCCCGGGAGCGGGTCAGCCCGTTCGGCTCGACCGCCAGCAGCGCCAGCAACCGCCGCGCCCCGACCGTGGGTTGGATCTCCCTGCCGTCGAAGCGGAGGGCGAACCCCCCGAGCAGGTCCAGCTCGACCAGCGGCTGCGCGCAGCCCCCCTGCCGGTCCTCGTGCGAGTCGTGCGGGTCGTGCGGCTCGTGCTCGACCGCCTGGAGCGCGGCGGTGCTGCCACGCTCGGCGCCCGTAGACAGAGGTTGGATCATGGTGCCAACTCCCCCCAGCTCCTTCACCGGCTTCCCACGCTAACCACTCGCCGTGGGCGCGGCGAGCGCAATCGACCCGGCGCATACCTGACATAGAAGAAGCTGATTGCCCGACACCCCGCCATCCGTGCCCTGACCTGGCCGGAGATCCTCCTGGGCGGCCCCTCCGCCGCGGTTTCGGCGGCGCTGGGCAACACGGTGCAATACGCCTGCAACGGTCGTGACACGTCCCCTCGCATACCTTCCGCTTGCCGGCCAGACCCGGCCGTCATCAGCATCGCGAGAAGGAACCCATCGATGACACCTCCGTCCTCCGCCCCCCGTTCGCTGTCCCGCCGCAGAGTGATCGCCACCTCGGTGGGCGCTGTCGGCGCACTGGCCCTGTCGGCCCCGACCACCTGGGCCTCCGAGAAGCGGTCCACCGTGCGCCCGCACTGCTCCACGTCCCCGAGCCTGGTGGTGCGTTGGAACGAGGCGACGATGGACGCCATCCTCGCGAAGTACAAGGCCGCCGGCGCCGTCTTCGGCCCGGCTACCGTCAACGCCCGCGCGCTGGCCATCGTCCACAACTGCATCTACGACGCCTGGGCCTGTTACGACTCCGTCGCCGTCGGCACCCAGTTCGGTGGCTCCATGCGCCGCCCGCGCCGCGAGCGGACGCCGGCCCACATGAACGAGGCGATCAGCTACGCCGCGCACACCGCGCTGGTCGACCTCTTCCCGCTGCAGGCCCCCGCCGCCGACTCGTTCATGACGAGCCTCGGCTACGACCCGACGCGTACCAGCGCCCCGAAGAACAGCCCGGCCGACATCGGTCTGCGCTGCGCCAAGGCGGTGCTCGACTTCCGTCACCAGGACGGCGCCAACCAGCTCGGCAACCCGGCCTACGCGGACACCACCGGCTACGTGCCGGTCAACCCGGCGCAGGCGATCGCCACCTTCGACCCGGCGCTGGTCAAGGAGCCGGAGCACTGGACGCCGCTGATCGTGAACGGCGCCACCCAGAAGTACCTGACGCCGCAGTTCGCGGTCATGAAGCCGTTCGCCCTGGAGCGCCCGGACCAGTTCTCGGTGCCCGCCCCGCCGAGCTACCCGTCGCTGCAGGCCTCCGCCGCGATCGCCGAGACCGTCGCGTACAGCGCCAACCTGACGGACGAGCAGAAGGCCATCGCCGAGTTCTGGCTCGACAACGACACCACCCCGCCCGGCGCCCAGCAGCTGTGGGCCCGTTTCGTCTCCGCCCGTGACGGCTACGACATCGGCGACGACGCGAAGCTCTTCTTCGGCCTCAACATGGCCGAGACGGACGCCGCGATCGGCTCCTGGGCCGTCAAGATCAAGTACAACTACGCCCGCCCGAGCACCCTCGTGCCGTACGACCTGCGCGGCCAGCAGATCCAGGCGTGGGGCGGCCCCGGCCAGGGCACCGTCACCATGGACGGCTCCAAGTACCGTGCCTACGTGGCCGTCCCGGGCTTCCCGGCGACCGTCTCGGGTCACAGCACCTTCTCGGGTGCGGCCGCCGAGTTCCTGCGCCGCTTCACCGGCTCGGACGAGTTCGGCGACTCGTACACGTTCAAGGCCGGCACCTCGACGGTCGAGCCCGGCATCACGCCGGCCAAGGACGTCACGCTGACCTGGCCGACCTTCACCGCGGCAGCCGAGCAGGCCGGCATCTCCCGCATCTACGGCGGAATGCACTGGAGCTTCGACAACGAGCCCGGCATCGTGATGGGCCACCAGATCGGCGCGGTCGTCTACGACAAGGCGATGAGCTACTTCAACGGCGACGCCTGAGCCCCTCGACCCACCGCCGAGCGTGCTCGGCGAGGAGGACACCATGACCAACTCGACCACCACCAAGCAGTCCACACCGGTGAGCAAGCCCGCGGCAGGCCCGCAGGCCAGCTGGTGGGCCGGGGGCGCACCGCCGTTCGCGGGCACCAAGGCCACCGTGCTGGGCACCGTCACCACCATCGTGTCCCTGCTGATCCTGGTCGCCCTGGGCCAGGCCACCGACAAGCTGCTGATGATCGCGCCGCTCGCGGCCACCGCGATGATCATCTGCGCGAGCCCGGGGCTGCCGCCGGCCCAACCCCGTGGTGTGCTGCTCGGCCAGCTCGGCTCGGCCGTCGTCGGCTTCGCCGGCGCCGCCCTCTTCGGGCACTCGCTCTGGGTCGCCGCAGTGGCGGCCGGGGTCTCCGTCGCGGCGATGGGCCTGCTCCGCGCGGTGCACGCCCCGGCCGCCGCCACCGCCGCGCTGGTCGTGGTGCAGCACCCGGCCGAGGGCAAGTTCCTTGCCCTGCTGGCGATCGGCAGCGTGCTGCTGATCGCGGTCGGCATGATCGCCTCGCGCATCGGCGCGATCGGCAAGTACCCCACCTACTGGTGGTGACCGGCGGCTCCGGCCGGAGCTTCCGGCCGGAGCAGAGAGGAATCGGAGATCCGGTGAACCGAGACAACATTCTGGTCAGTACCGACTGGCTGCAGGCACACTCGCGGGACGAGGGTGTCGTGCTGGTCGAGATCACTGACGGCGGGCCCAGCGCCTCCGGGCGCATCCCCGGGGCGGTCAGCCTCGACTGGACGCGGGACCTTCAGGACCCCGTCCGCCGGGATCTCATCACGCCCGAGGAGTTCGCCGCCCTGGCCGGGAAGCACGGCATCGGCCCGGACGACACCCTGGTGTTCTACAGCGGCAACAGCAACTGGTGGGCGGCTGCCGGGTTCTGGCAGTTCCGGATGGCCGGCCACCGCGAACTGCGGCTGCTCGACGGCGGGTTGGCCCGCTGGGAGGCGCTCGGCCTGCCGTTCACCTTCGAGTCCCCGCGCCGGACACCGGTGGAGTACCCCGTCCGGACCCCGGACCACGGCCCCCGGGCCTTCCGCGACGACCTGCTGAGCGGCATAGGCAAGCTCAACCTCGTCGACGTCCGCTCGCTGGAGGAGTACCTGGGCGAGCGCACCGCGCCTCCCGGCGTGCCGGACGACCTGGGCGTGCGTCCCGGCCACGTCCTCTCCGCCCAGCACATCCCGTGGAACTCCGCGGTCAACGCCGACGGCACCTTCCGCTCCGACGAGGCGCTCAAGGAGACGTACGGCTGTCTGGACGCCTCGGTGGAGACGGTCGTCTACTGCAGGGTCGGCTGGCGCTCCGCGCACAGCTGGTTCGTGCTGCACGAGCTGCTCGGCCTCGACAAGGTCAGCAACTACGACGGCGCCTGGCGGGAGTTCGGCTCGCTGATCGGCTCCCCCGTGGTGCGCGGACCGCTGCCGTGGGGCGTCGTCCGGACGACGGAGGACGCCGATGTCTGAGATCACCGTGATGGCCGACGTCTTCCGCGACGGCTTCGAGATGACCGACCTGCCCTGGGTGCCCTGGGCGGAGCCCGGCCGGGTCGGCGTCGAGTACGTGGTGCTCTGGGGGCCGGACGAGAAGACCGGCGAGGACTCGGCGGCGCTGCTGCTGCGCTTCCCCGCCGGCGCGCACGGCGACTTCCACGAGCACCTCGGCCACGAGCTGATGCTCGTCCTGGACGGCGTGCTCGACCACAGTGACGGCCGCAGCTTCCACCGCGGCGACATGGTCGTGGAGCCCCCGGGCACCCGGCACCAGATGTCCAGCGCGGAGGGCTGCACCGTGCTCGCCGTCCGCGCCCGCCCGGCCTCGGCACGCGTGCCCGAGGCCGGACAGATCACCACCGGGGTCGGCGCGGGAGCCTGACCCGGCAAAGGTGCGGACTGTCAGCAAGGGCGCGGGGCGCTGTGAGCAACTCACGCACCCCGCGCCCCTGTTGCGGTTCCGAGCCGCATTACGCGTACCTGACATATCGTCAGATCCTCCGAGGAGTAGTCATGTCCCAGTCCTCCACCCCGCAACTGCTGCGTCCCGGCCAGCAGGAAGCGGCTCCCGCCGGCCGCCGCATCCTGCTCACCACCGGGTCCTCCGATGCCCACACCTGGAACCTGGTCCATCTGCAGCTCTTCCTGGAGGAGCACGGCCACTCGGTGCTCAACCTCGGGCCCTGCGTGCCCGAGAAGCTCCTGGTGGACACCGCCCAGCTGACCAAGCCGGACCTGGTCGTCTTCAGTTCCGTCAACGGCCACGGCCACCTGGACGGCATGCGGGCCGCCGGCGCCATGCGCGCCGAGCGCTCCACCCGCGACATACCCATGGTCATCGGCGGTCTGCTCGGCATCTCGCCCGAGGGCGCCGAGCAGCGCACCGCCGACCTGCTCGCGGCCGGCTTCGACGAGGTCCACCCCGACGGCACCGGCCCGGCCGCGCTGCTCGGCAAGCTCGCCTCCCTCGACAGCACCTGTACGGCGCGGGTCGCAGCATGACCCGCGTGCCCTCCGCCACGAACCGCGCCCCGGCACCTGACCTGGGCGCGTACGTTCGAGCCGCCGCGGCGGCCGGAGAACTCGTCGTACAGCCCAGAATGGGCATGGCGCGCCCCGAGGAGATGTCCGCCGGGGTCGGCGCAGTCGCAAGCCTGGCCGAGCGCACGGTCGCGACCATCACCCTCGACAGCTACACCCGCGTCGGCAACCACGCGGCCGCCACCGCCGCCGTCCGCGCCGGCCAGCCGCTGAACGGCTTCCCGCTGGTCAGCCACGGCCCCCGGGTCACCGCCCAGGTCGCCGCCGCGGCCGGCCGCGTCCCCGTGCAGATCCGGCACGGCTCGGCCGACCCGATGGCCATCTTCCGCACCATGGCCGCCGCCGGGCTCGGCGCCAGCGAGGGCGGCCCGGTCTCGTACTGCCTCCCGTACGGGCGCACCCCGCTCGCCGAGTCGATCGCCGCCTGGCGCGACTCGGTGCGGCTGCTCGCCGACGAGAGCCGCAGCAACGGCATCCGGGCCCACCTGGAGACCTTCGGCGGCTGCATGCTCGGGCAGCTCTGCCCGCCCTCGCTGCTGATCGCGATCTCCGCGCTGGAGGCGCTGTTCTTCGCCCAGCACGGCATCACCAGCGTCTCGCTCAGCTACGCCCAGCAGACCCACCACGAGCAGGACGCCGAGGCGCTCACCGCGCTGCGGCTGCTCGCCGACGAACTCCTGCCCAAGGAGGTCGACCGGCACCTGGTGCTCTACACCTACATGGGCGTCTTCCCCCGCACCATCCCCGGCGCCCGGCTGCTGCTCGCCCGCAGCGCCGAACTCGCCGTCCGGGGCGGGGCCGAGCGGCTGATCGTCAAGACCGAGACCGAGGCGCACCGCATCCCGACCGTCGCGGAGAACCTCGTCGCGCTGCGTGCCGCCGCCACCCAGGCGCGGCGCACCCGCGAGACGCTGGCCGACCAGGGCGGCCTGCCCTTCCGGGACGGGCAGCTCTTCCGGGACGGGCAGCCGGTACGCGCCCTGCG
Organism: Kitasatospora sp. McL0602; assembly: GCF_052076145.1. Lineage (NCBI taxonomy): Bacteria > Bacillati > Actinomycetota > Actinomycetes > Kitasatosporales > Streptomycetaceae > Kitasatospora > Kitasatospora sp. McL0602. Next base: position 3,231,713 of record NZ_CP197246.1, read on the forward strand.
CGCCGTCCGGCCCGGCCAGGGCGGGGTCGACGCCGAGGAGGTGCTGACGGAGGCCCGCGCCCTCGTCACCGCCGTGCTCTCGCTCTCCGACAACGTCGGCACCGCACTGCAACGCGCCTTCCACCGCGGCCTGCTGGACGTCCCGTACTGCCTGCACCCCGACAACCGGGGCGCGACCAGGGGCATCATCGCCAGCGACGGGCGGCTGCGCTGGGCGGAGCTCGGCGCGATGCCGCTCACCAGCTCCAGCCGGACGGCGCCGCTCACCTCCGGGCGGCTCGCCACCATGCTCCGGCACGTCGCGGACGACCACGACTACGAGGCCGAGGCCCAGGGCGGGTCCGAGACCTCGGCGGCAGCGGCCGGTGCCGGGTCGGGCGCCGGCTCGGGTGCGGCCACCGTCTCCGGGGTCGTGCCACTGTTGCGCCCGGCCGCCGTGGAGGAGCCCGTCGCGCAGCAGCCGCTGCGGGTCGCCGTGGTCGGCATGGGCCCGCGCGGGCTCTCGGTGCTGGAGCGGCTGGTGGCGCGTGCCGCCGAACAGCCGCTGGAGCACCCGGTCATGGTCCACGTGATCGATCCGCACGACGCGGGGGCCGGGCGGATCTGGCGGCAGGAGCAGTCACCGCACTTCCTGATGAACACGGCGGCCAAGGAGGTCACCATGTTCTCCGGGGCGACCGACGACGGCCCGGCCCGGCCGGGCGCCGGGCCGACGCTCGCCGAGTGGTGGGCGCAGGCCGAGCCGGAGACCGCCGAGCCCGAGGGCTTCGCCCCCCGGGTGGTCTACGGACGGTACCTGTCGTTCGTCTTCGAGCGGATCATGATGGCGCTGCCGGCCAACCTGACCGTGCACCGGGTGCGCGGCCAGGTGCTCACCGCCGACCGGATCGCCGACCTCGGCTCCGAACGCAGCATCGGCTGGGGCGTCGGCGGCAGCCGTGCCAGCACGCCGCGGGACTCCACGGCCGGGGTCTACCGGCTGCGGATGAACCGGGGCGACGTACTGACCGTCGACCGGCTGGTGCTCGCCACCGGCCACCCCAGCAACGACCTGGACTGCGAGCAGAAGAACCGGGCGGCCTTCGCCGCCGCGCACCCTCCGCTCCAGTACATCGTCGGCGAATCCGCCAACGACATGCCGCTCTCGCACATCCCGCCCGGCTCCGCCGTCGGCGTGGTCGGCATGGGCCTGACCTTCTACGACCTGCTGGCCGAGCTGACGCTGGGCCGGGGCGGGAAGTTCGTGCCCAGCGACGACGGCCTGCGGTACGTGCCGAGCGGCCGGGAACCCCGGATCTACCCGGCCTCGCGCGGCGGCATCCCGCTGCTGACCCGTGGCGCCAACCAGAAGGGTCCGTTCTACCGGTACACCGCAAGGCTGTTCACCCCCGTGCGGATGGCCGAGGTCCGCTCGCGCGGCCCGGTCGACTTCTACGCGATGGTGCTGCCCTGGCTGATGGCCGAGATCAACCTCGTCCTGCTGGAGACCCGGATCCGGAACGCGGCCGGGCCCGAGGCCGCCGCCCGGTTCGCCGAACTGGCGGTCGCCGAGCTCGGCTGCGCGGAGCTGCCCAGGCTGGAGACGCTCTCCGAACTGGCCGCCGCCTACTGCGTGGACACCTCCCTGCTGCACGACCTGAACCGGCTCGCCCGGCCGTTCAGCGGCGTGCGGTTCGGCTCGCCCGAGGAGTTCCGCAAGTCGCTCGCCGAGTGGCTGCGGGCCGACCTGGCGGAGGCCAGGCTCGGCAACGCGGACGGGCCGCTGAAGGCCGCGTTCGACGTGCTTCGCGACGTCCGGCAGACGATCAGGTCGGTGGTCGACTTCGGCGGGCTCTGCCCGGAGTCGCACCGCCGGTTCCTCTCCGAGTTCAACCCCGTCGCGGCGCTGGTCTCCACCGGCCCGCCGCCGCTGCGGACGGAGCAGTTCCTCGCCCTGGTCAACGCCGGGATCCTCGACCCGGTCGGGCCGCAGGCGCGGTTCCGCACCGACGAGGAGCACGGCCGATTCACCATCTGCTCCCCGCAGGTGGAGAACTCCCGGACGCAGCTGGACGTGCTGGTCGACGCCCGGGTGCCCAGCACCGACCTGAGGGTTGGTCAGGACCCACTGCTCAAGGGTCTCTTGGCCGACGGCGTGATCCGCACCTTCGTCAACACCTGGGCCGATCATGCCTTCAACACCGGTGGCCTGGCCTCCACCGACGCGCCCTTCCACCCCGTGCGGGCGGACGGCACGATCGAGAACACCATGCACGTGATCGGCATCCCGAGCGAGCACACCCGCTGGTTCACCCAGGTCGGCAGCGGCCGGCCCGGCCCGTGGGGCTCGTTCACCAAGGACGCCGACGCGATCGCCGTGGCCCTGCTGGGCCAGGACGAGCCCGCGCCCGCGCACTCGGCGGCCGCCTGCGCGGACCCGCTCGGCATCGGGGCACAGCCGGGCACCCCGCAGAACATCGGGAGCAGCCGGTGACCGAGCACGAAGGGCCGGGCTCCCAGCAGGGGGCCCGGCCCGCCGCTGACCGTCCTGACGGGGACCGGCCCACTGCTGACCGGCCCGCCGGCTATTGGGAGCACCGGCGGACGGCCGCTCACGAGGAGTACCGGGCCGCGCGGGACCTGCTGCTCCGCCTGCGCGGCGAACCGGCGGCGGCCTCGGCCGAGTTCCGCTGGCCGGCCGCCGAGCGGTTCAACTGGGCGCTGGAGTGGTTCGACGTCGTCGCCGACGGCAACCCCAGGGCCGCCTTGGAGGTGCTGGGCGCCCCCGGGCCCACCGGCGCGGTGCCCGTCGCCGAACGCGTCAGCTTCGCCGAACTCGCCGAGCGATCCGACACCTTGGCAGTCGAGCTGACCGAGCTCGGGGTCGCCCGGGGCGACCGCGTACTGCTGCTGCTCGGCACCCGGGCCGCGCTCTGGGAGAGCCTGCTCGGCTGCCTGAAGATCGGCGCCGTGGTGGTGCCGACGTACCAGGACGTGACCCGCGAGGAGGCGGCCGACCGGATCTCCCGAGGGCGCATCCGGCACGTCCTGTGCACGGGCGAACTCGCCGAGCTGATCGACGAGTTGCCGAAGGCGGGGGTGCACGTCCCCGGGGTGCGCGTCACGACCGGCCCGCCCCGGCCGGGCTGGGCCCGGTACCCGGACACCTCGGTGCACCGGCCGTACCTGCCCACGCGGGCCACCCCCTCCGGCGACCCGGCGTTCTGCTACTTCACCTCGGGCACCACCTCGCTGCCCAAGCTGGTCGAGCACACCCACGCCAGCTACCCCGTCGGCCACCTCTCCAGCCTCTACTGGAACGGGCTGCGCCCCGGCGACCGGCACCTCAACCTCTCCGCCCCCGGCTGGGCGAAGCACTCCTGGAGCAGCTTCTTCGTGCCGTGGGCCGCCGAGGCCACCGTGCTCGCCCCGCCGGACACCGGCCTGCCCGCCGAGGTGCTGCCCGGTGTCCTGGCCGACCACACGGTGGACAGCTTCTGCGGGCCGCCGAGCGCCTGGCGAGCCCTGCTCCCGCACCTGCCGGGCCCCTCCGGCGTACGGCTGCGCGAGGCCACCGCCGCCGGGGAGCCGCTGACCGGCGAGGTCAACGAGCGGATCGCCGCCGCCTGGGGCGTCCGCGTCCGCGACGGGTACGGCCAGACCGAGGCGACGGCGCTGATCGGCCGCTCCCCCGGCGGCCCCGAGCCGATCTCACCGCTCGGGTACCCGCTGCCCGGCTACCGGGTCGTGCTGCGCGACCCGGCCACCGGCGCGCTCGGCGAGACGGGCGAGGTCTGCCTCGACCTGACGGAGCGCCCGGCCGGCCTGATGGCCGGGTACGCCGACGACCCCGTACGCACCCGGGCCGCCTTCGCCGACGGCCTCTACCGCACCGGCGACAGCGGCGAACGCTGCGCCGACGGGTCGATCAGGCTGCTCGGGCGCACCGACGACGTGTTCAAGTCGTTCGGGCACCGCGTCTCGCCGGTGGAGATCGAGGCCGTGCTGCGCGGACACCCCCAGGTCGCCGACGCCGTGGTGCTGCCCCGTCCCGACCCGCTCGGCGGGCTCGTCCCGCACGCGGTGGTCGTCCCGATCCCGGGCGCGGCGGAGGCCGCCCTGCTCCCGGCCCTGCTCGCGCGGGCGGCGGAACACCTCGCGCCGATCTTCGTCCCCCGGGGCGTCGACTTCTCGGCCGAACTGCCCCGCACCCGCTCCGGCAAGGTCCGCCGCACCGAGCTGGCCGCCGCCCTCGCGGAGCAGCACGGCTGGGCCGAGAGCACGTGAGCGCCCCCCGGGCGCGGGGGCTCGCCCGTTGGGGGCGCTCGCCGCGGCTAGCCCGCTGCGTGCGCCCCCTGGGGGAGCCGCTCGGCGGCTCGGAGCACAGCCTGCGCGACGGTCCTGGCGCGCCCTGCCGCGTCCGGCGTGCCCTCGCGCAGGGCGGTCACGATCGCGCCGTCGCCGAGCAGCGCGAGCTGGCGGGCCAGGCCCTCGTGGTCCTGGTAGCCGGCGCCGTCGAGCAGGCCGTCCAGGTAGGCGATGACCCGCTCCTTGTGCTCGTGCGCGACGTGGTGGGCGGGGCTGCCGAGGTCGGCCTCCTCCACCATCGTGTTGATGAAGGCGCAGCCCCGGAAGTCGTCGGCGGTGAAGCGCTCCCGCAGGCCGTCGAAGAGCGCGAGCGGCTGCTCCTCGGCGCCGAGCCCACTGCTCTCGACCCGATCCGCGAGCCAGGCACGCCAGTTGGCGTCACGGCGGCGCAGCACCTCGACCACCAGGTCGTCCTTGCTCGGGAAGTGCCGGTAGAAGGAGGCCCGGCCGACGCCGGACTCCGAGAGGATCCGCTCGATCCCGACCGCACGGATTCCCTCCTCGTAGAACAGCCGCTCGGCGGCGACGAGGAGACGTTCTCTGGCGTGGCTCGGCATTCAGAAACGGTACCACTCAGTGCTGCCTCAACTGAATGCTCCGTGGCATACGAATCTCACCCCACCCCCGTACTCACCTGCGCACTCACGGCCTGACCTGACATAGTCCGCACCCTCGCTTGCCTCGGACGGAACCGATCGGTACCGTTTTTTTGGTACCGATCAGTTCCATCTCAGGACGATCCGAGGAGACACACCATGTCCCGCCTGCCCCAGCTGACCGTCGAGACCGCCACCGAGGAGCAGCGCGAGCTGCTCGAGGGCACCCTGAAGCAGCTCGGCAAGCTCCCCAACCTGTACGCCGCGATGGCCAACGGCCCGGCCGCGCTCCGCGGCTACCTGGCCATGCGCGAGGCACTGGTCGGCGGCACCTTCAGCACCAAGCAGCGCGAGCAGCTCGCCCTGTTCATCGCCCAGGAGAACGGCTGCACCTACTGCGTCTCCGCGCACTCCATGCGTGGCAGCAAGGTCGGCATGAGCGCCGAGCAGCTGCTGGAGACCCGCAAGGGCAACGACACCGACCCGCACATGCACGCGGTGCTGCACCTGACCTCCGACATCATGGCCAACGGTGGCGACATCACCGACGCCACGCTGGCCGAGGCCCGCGAGGCCGGCGTCACCGACGCGGAGATCGCCGAGATCGTCGGCCACGTCGCGCTCAACGTGCTGTCGAACTACTTCAACCACGTCGCCCAGCCGGACCTCGACTTCCCGCTCGTCGACGCGCACGAGGCTCTCTGAGCACTCGCGCCCACCGCGCACCCGCGAGGACGCCCGGCCCCCACGGTCCGGGCGTCCTCCCGCATCCCCACGCATACGGCTCGGCACACGGCTCGACCAGCAGACCTACCAGCGGCTTTCCAGCACCAGCGGCGGGAGCGACAGCAGTGGACATCGACGCCAGGACACTCCGCACCTTCTGTGCGGTCATCCAGACCGGCTCCTTCACCAAGGCAGCCCACCGGCTCGGCTACTCGCAGTCGAGTGTCACCTCGCAGATGCGCGCCCTGGAGCGGGAGCTCGGCCAGCAGATCTTCCAGCGCCTGCCCACCGGCGTCCGGCTCACCGCCGCCGGTGCCACCCTGCGCGGCTACTCCCGCCAACTCCTCACTCTGGTGAACGAGTTGGAGGAGGCCATGCGCGGCCCCAGCGCCACCACCCCACGCCTCACGATCGGCATCGCACCGGCCCTCGGGTACGGCGAACAGCTCGCCCGGCTCGCCCACTTCGGCCGCCGCCTGCTGCCCGACGTCCAGCTCGCCCTGCGCGTCCTGGGCACCGCCGAACTGCACGCCGCACTGCGCGGCGCCGAACTCGACGGCGCCCTGCTGCTCGCCGGGGCCGAGAGCCCCGGCCGCCGCAGCACCGCCAGCGTCCGCACAGCCATGCTCGCCGAACGCGCCCGCACCGGCCGGCCCAACACCGGCGACCGCCGCGAACTCGACGACCTGCTCGAAACCGCCGTCCACGAGCTGGAGTTCGCCCCCGTCGCAGGCATCCCCCAGTGCGCGGCCACTCCGGAGACGCTCAGACCGGACGCGCTAAGACCAGGCGCGCCCAGACCGGACACCCTCAGCCCCGGGCCGCTGCGCCACGTGGTCACCGCCGACCCGGACTGCCCCTCCCAGCGCTGGCTGCCCGAGTTCCTCCGGCTCCGCAACGGCGAGACCCCGGAAGTCCTCGAACTCGGCTCCGTCGACGGCGTCGACGCCACCGTCCAGAGCGGCCTCGGCTGCGCCATGGTCCCGTCCGAGCTCCTCTCGACCCACCCCGACACGCCCCTCCTCCCGCTCCCCGGCGTCCCCCGGATGCACTGGACGGTCGCCCTCCTCACCGTCCGCTCCCGGGACATCTCCGACACCCACCGCCGGGCCCTCACCGAAGCCGTCCGCCAGGCCCTCACCCCGCCCTGCGCCCACCGCCGCGTCCCGGCCACCTCGGGCGTGGCCTGACCAGGCGTTTTCCGTCCACCGGGTGGGTGCTAGCGTCTCGCCATGCCCGAACTCATCACACCCACCACCCGCCTGCACTCCTCCTGGCTCACCGCCCGCGACGAGTTCGGCCGCGGCATCCACCAGGACGGATCGGGCCTCACCCCCGACGACGAGGTCGACACCCCGGAGGGCTTCGCCACCTGGGTCACCGGGCTGCGCCGACAGGCCGACCTCACGGTGCCCCCGGCACCGGACCGGGTGCACTGCACCAACCACTGGATCGTCGAGGGCGACACCTACCTCGGCACGATCGCCCTCCGGCACACCCTGAACGACTTCCTCCTCGAAGCCGGCGGCCACATCGGCTACAGCGTCCGGCCCACCGCCCGCCGCCAGGGCCTGGCCGGCTGGGCCCTGGCCACCGTCCTGCCGACCGCCCGCGAGCTCGGCCTGGAGCGCGTCCTCATCACCTGCGACCCGGACAACGAGGGCTCGTACCGCACCATCGAACGGAACGGCGGCCTCCTGGAGGACGTCCGCGACACCGTCATCGGCCCCAAGCGCCGCTACTGGATCAGCCTCTAGCCGCCTGCCGGGTGGCACAGCGAAGCCCCCATGGGCAGTTGACTACTCATGGGGGCTGATCGCTCGGTGGGCCGCCAGGGGCTCGAACCCTGAACCTACGGATTAAAAGATCAAGTCCGATCGTGATCCGAATGGCCACGATCGATCACTTGGTGTGATCTCTGCAGGCTGACGTGCCGCGGAGTGGTTACCGGTCCAGCTTCAAGCGGGCACTGCCGTGCAGTCCGCTCACGCATTACGAGCGCACTGACGCGCCCTGTCAGTCCGGACCAGCGCCGAGCCTGAAACCTGACCCACCGCTCGAGGACCGCCTGCTCGCGGCTGGTGAAGGCCCAGCCGACCGAGTGGTCCCGGCGAGACGCGATCGCTGGCCGAAGCGATCCATTCCAGCGGCTGATGGGAGAAACCCGGCCAACCCTGCGCTCAGGTCTCGTCCCCCGGGAACACTCCTACCTGACCTCTACGGAGGCGCCGGCTGCTTCAAGCTGGGTCTTGGCCCTGTCTGCGGTCTCCTTGTCGACCCTCTGAAGGACGGTCAGCGGAGCGTTCTCGACGAGCTCCTTGGCCTCCCGATACTTGAGCGAGGTCAGAGTGCGGACCTCCTTGATGACCTGGGCTGCCCGGTCGCCCGCGTCCTGGAGGACGACGTCGAACTCGTCCTGTTCCACAGTCCCGCGCTCAGCCGGCCCGGTCGACGGTTGCTGACTGCGCTCCTCCCACAGGCCCAATTCCCGCGCCGTGTCGAGGCACGCGGTGGCAAGCGGCCCCGGGAACCCAGGCCGCTTGTCAATAGTGAGCTGGAGCCGCCAGAGGACGCCTTGCATCCTTAGCCCAAGTCCGGCGCCGAAGGTCCGGAACAAACCCGTCGGGTGAGCCTGATAGCTTTCCTCGATCCTGCGGACTAGTTCGTGCAACGCCTGCGCAGAGATGAGCTCATGGCCCGCGACCGCCAGTGTCGCGATCTTCTCGGCATCGCCCGACAGGAGAGTGATCCGGTCGGGAGTGTAGCGGCTCGCGGACATCTCCTGCTTGGGACAATAGAGTGCCGTGCAGTCGTACTTGAGGGCGGCCAATGCGAGGTGTTCGTTACGCACCGTTACCGGTGGCTCGATAGCGTGGCCGGTCGCCACTTGCTCCACGACTGCCAACTCTGCTGCACCGACGCAGTCGTGCGCGACCAACGCGTCGATCCCCTCCGGCGTCATTGCCACGGTGTCGGCCAGCTCTGCGGCATGCAGCCCGAGCTCCCTCAGTGACTCCTCCTGAAAAGTGAACAACCCCGTTCGCTCCAGGGCCTGTACTGCAGCGATTTGTATGGCTGTATCCATGCCGACCTCCGATGCCCAGCCGCAATTACGATGCGATCGCTGCAGCCGCGATGCACACCAGCCCGTAACTCAAGCTCCAAATGGCGAGGTTGAAGAGCAACGCCGACACCACCCGGGTCCGTCGGCCGGGCAGAGAGAAGGCGCACAGTGACACGAGCAGGAGACCGGCACAGACGCCGAATGCGAGAGACCCAACGCCGACCTTCGCCGTCACCAGGATCGGCTGGCCCTTGCTGAAGGCGAAGAGCAGCCCGAGGACGACTCCCTGGACCGTGACGACCAGCGTGCCGGCCGTCGACATGGACTGAGCCGCCTGGTCTGCGTTTGCGGTCACATCGACGACCCGCCCGCCCCTCGACTCGATCTCCTCCGTGTCACGCATCGCGAGCTTCACCCACCACACCGACATCGCCCAGTACACGGCAATCAGAGCGGTCAGAATCGCGGTTGCGGTGGTCAGACTCGTCGCAGCATCCTGCACGATCAGAAATGCCGTGCTCACCCCGGCCACGAGGACGCCAAGCGCTGACATGGACATCACCACATGACTCCAGATGTCATGCGGATGCAGATTCCCAGGAGTGGGGCTTTGCGGCGAATGAGGAAGGGACACGTTCCATGGTGAGGCAGTCGGCAGTTGATCACCACTGGACGGCTGCCACGTCAAGGAACAACCTGGGGGTTGCCAGATTGCCCGCTGAGGGTTCGACTGGAGGGTAAGGCATTCGCGTCCGCCGGGCGCCCCGGCTCACCGGCGGACCAGGTGACAGGGACGGTGTTTTCCATGGACATGAACGGTTTCGCGGACCAGTTACCGGCAGTCGATAGCCAGACCTTCCCGGTAGAGGATTCGGCCAGAGGGCTGGAATTCCTGAGCGATGCTCAGTCGGACTTCGTGTCACCTCGTCTGGCGGAGGCCTCCGACTCGGACGCCGGAGCCGCTGCAGTCCTCATTGTGGCCCCAGCGGCAGCGGGGAAAACGACATGCGCACGGGCCATAGCGGTACGGTGCGGTGCACCCCTTGTTAATTTGGCCGGGCAGCGAGTGGGCGCCACAGACTTCAAAGGGATTTTGGCCGAAGCGCTCGGCATGACGGCTAGCGGACGATTCCTCGAACTGCTGGAGAGAAACGAAGCCACCATTGTCCTGGATGCGCTCGACGAAACCTCATTACTCTCCGGCGAGCTCAACTTCCAAGCCTTTCTCCAGGGGATCTGCCGGGCACTCCGTCGTTCCTCCGGCCTGGGGAATGTGATCATGCTCTCCCGGCTCGACACCGCGGATTGGGTGATCGACACGTTCCAACGGGAGGGTTTGCCGCTGCGCCGCTTGGCGCTAGAGTACTTCTCGAAGTCCGAGGCGGAAAGGTATATCGACCTGAAGCTCGATCGGCTGCACGAGGGGCAGCCGGTACATCGGGTGAATCTCAAGCCATATCTCGACGTACGGGAAATGGTGCTCGCACGCATTGCCGATGGCTTGGGAGTGGAGGGCCCAGACTATTGGAGCAAGGAAAGCACCCGGCGCTTCCTCGGATATTCTCCGGTGCTCGACACAATCGCCTCCTATCTGTGCGTTCCGAATTATCGTGAGCTGGCAGCAAAGATTTCGGATGACGCACTTGCGGCGCCAGGATCTATGCCGGAGTGGAAGATCCTCAAGAAACTGACGGAAGACCTCCTCACTCGGGAAAACGACAAGTTCCTAAGAGGATGGCCGTACGAAGAAACGGTTTCCAGGAAAGAATTTGATGGCCACGCCCTAGCCTACACACCGCTGGAACAGTGCATCCGACTACTATCTCTAGTGGAAGCGCAAACCACGAATGTCAACCTCCCGGCACACCTTCCGGCGACACTCAGAGAGAGCTATCGGAATCGAGTTGACGGGCAGTTGCGCGAGCATCCGTTTATCACGACCGACAGGAAATACGTGAATGGAATATTTCGAGACTATATGTACGCACTGGTACTCAGCGATCAGATTGTCGATGACGTCAGCTTGCGTGTGATCGATCACCTGCGAGACTCCGACAGCCTTCCCTCCCCCGCGCTTGCGCCGTTCATCGTAGAGCTGGTGAACTCATCTCCCACCAACACCTTCCCCGGAAACCGCTGCGATCTCCTAATTGCATCGCTTGCCGCCCGGAGAGACGGTGCCCTGGACTACGAGTTCAGCATCAATGCTGAAGTACAGGGCGGCGAGCTGGAAGTTCGGCGAGCCACGCCGGGAAGAAACTTCGAGAGCGCCCGGGTCCCCCTCCACACGGCAGGGCGCGGCCTGCGCCTGCCGAGTCGCTGCCAAGGCCTTTCCGTGGACTATGCAGGGAATGTGGAGATCGTCGCCCCAGGGCAGGTGGTGAAGCTAGGACCTTCTGTTTCCATCAGATCGGAGTGCCTGTCAATCGAAGCGGGATCGCTGTATGTCGAATCCACTGAGGACGGGCCAGTGTCCATCGATAGTGAGCTCGTCATCTCGGACTATTCTCTCCATGTGCGCACGTTCGGATCCGGGGTATTCTCCGTAATCGGGGAGGAAATCGAAGGATCTCTGCGCGACCACCAGGCCCCCCGGGCGCCCGGGGAGGTCTCACTGGGCGAGTACTTCTATGTGCTTAGGCGGATACTCTCGCGCTTCAGAAGCACCGTTCATATGCGCGACACCGGATACCTCTCCGCCAACCGGGCGCAGCTGGACAGGTACGTTATCCGTGGGGACGAGAAGGCTGCCAGAATAATGGATTGCCTCGCGGATCTCGGGGCACTGTCAACGGCGGGCGAAAGCTTCGTCCTGGATATTCGCGCTCTAGGTAATGCTGGAATCAACCACGTCGACGTGCGGAACTTCCGGGAGACTCCGGAGATCATCTCCTTCCTCAAGAACCAGGTGGTCGCGGGCAGCACCGCCTAATACTACAGCCGGTAGTTTCACGGCGTTTCGCCGGTCTTCTTGCCCTTCTTGTTGGGCACGGTGGAGCGGCGGACCAGCAGGTGGAGCTCCAACCCCTATGAGGTAGAGGCGAGTTGGACGACGGCCCAGTTGTAGTCACGGGGATCCTTGGCGCCGTTGGCGCACGAGCGGCGCTCGAACGCCTCGGCGGGCACGGCTGTGTAACAGTTCGCGGCCCTGGCGGGTACGGCCGTCGGGCAGGGGCAGGGCCTCGTCCTTCGGGACCGTGGCGGACGCGGTGCTCCTCCAACCAGGCGCGCAGGGCGCAGGACTGCCCGTAGACCTTCGCCGGCCAGGAAGTACGAGAACGGAACTCCCGCCAGCAGGGCGCGCTCCAGCATGCGCCGGGCGAGCTCGGGCTTGGTGGCCACCGGGGTGGCGCGTTCGGGCGGGACGCCCCGTTCGGCGCAGCACTGCTCATGGTCGGCGGTGATCCCGGCCAATGCCGAGGTAGAGCTTGCGGTCGATCAGGGTGCGCGGCCCCGGCTTGATCCATAGGAAAAGTACACGCTGACCTGGGCGTTATCGATCCCTCCCGCTGTGCCGGTGTACTGCCGCTGCACGCTGGCGCTCTTGGTGCCCCTCTCGACGTCGCCGGTCTCGTCAGCGATCAGCACCGCGCCCTGATCGGCCAGGGCGCCAACGGCGTAGGCTCGGACCCGGACGCGCAACTCGTCGGCGTCCCACGCGGCCTTGGCCAGGAAGCCCTGCAGCCGGTCCGGGTTGGGTGGCCGACGAACTCGGCGAGCTGCCACAGGTTCTTGCGCGGCACCTCGCTCAACAGCCCGCGCACCATCGCCCGAAGGTTCTCCCGCGAGGCCGGACGCGCGAACACGTCATCGACCGAGGCGCACAGCGCCTCCAACTCCCCTTCCAGTGCCCGGATCACAGCCACATCCAGCTCGCCCGAAACGACCGCCTACGGCCACAGCATCAATCCCACGAACGGCTCAACGAGCCGACCGCCGTCACGGCGCGTGAATTCCTCCCAGGCTCTCGCGAACGAGTGGGCGTCCGGGTACGGGGCATGCACCCATGTATGGGCGGATTCAGAGTGACCTGGCGGGAACTGGCCGAGGCCGAACTCGCAGAGCAGTTGCCCCGACGCTGGGCACACTCGCGCGGTGTCGTGGAACGCGCGAGCCAGCTCACGGGCTTGCTGGGTGACGAGGCGGATCTTCTTCTCTCAGCAGCCGTACTGCACGACATCGGGTACGCACCAAGGCTGGCGACGACGGGGTTCCACCCGCTCGACGGCGCCCGGTTTCTCCGTGACGTCCACGCCGCTGACGACCGAGTGGTGCGGCTGGTGGCGAACCACTCGTTCGCGTTGTTGGAGGCCGAAGAGCGCGGGCTCCGGGAGGCGCTGAAGGCAGAGTTCCCGCTGCTGGAGGATGAGCGACTCGTGGACGCACTGGTGTGGTGTGACATGACGACGACGCCGGACGGGGGACTGACGACTGCCGAGGAGCGGGTGGCGGAGATCGTTGGCCGGTACGGGGCGGACAGCGTGGTGGGACGATTCATCCGTCGGGCGTCGCCGGAGATCTTCGCGGCGGTGGCGCGGGTAGAGGCGGCGCTGGCGGGTCAGCCGAGGTAGGGGTAGGTGCCGGCGAGATAGTCGCCGATCTGCTGGCGCATGCTGGGGTGGATGTCGTACTGGTCAAGGTCGGCGCGCTGGACGAAGCGCACGCCGTCGGCCTCATCATTCACGGTGGGCTCGCCACCGGTGGGGCGGCCGATGTAGGTGTTCTCGTACTGCTGGCGGATCTCGCCGTCGGTGTAGGCGACGATGTGGCGCGGGTTGGTGTAGACGCCGAGGAAGCCGGTGATCTCGGCGGTGATGCCCGTCTCCTCCGAGCACTCACGGATGGCGCACTGGGCGGCGGTCTCGCCAATGTCCTGGGCTCCGCCGGGCAGGGCCCACTGGCCGGTATCGCGGCGGCGCTGGAGCAGGATGGCGCCGCTGTCGTCGACGACGAGCAGGTTGCTGGCGGGGATGAGGGTGTTGGCCTTGGGTGCGCTGGGGTCGTTGTAGTACTCAGTCCTGCCCATGTGCGGCGGTCCCCTCCTGGTCAGGCGTCCAGGGCCGTGCGCCGGCCCAGACGGCTTCGAAACTCTGAGCGTAGTTGTCGAACCAACCGGTGGCATCCACTCGCTTGAGGTGGAGCAGGGGGTTGGCGCTGGCCGGCTGGCCGAAGACGTGCGGGTTGACCAGCAGGTTGTCGTCGTAGCGGAAGAGGGAGTTGTACAGCGTGGTGTCGTGGAGCCGTACCTCGCAACGCGCTTCGGGCAGCAGGGTGCGGTAGTAGGTGAGGGAGGCGCGGATCTTGGCGGCGAGAGTGTCGCCGATGCCCTCCTCGCGGCCCCGGATGGCGGCGGCCTGGCCGCTCGGATCACCGAAGCACAGCCGTACTTGGACGCCGTCGGCGGCGCGTTCCGCGAGCATCTTGGCGACGTGCGGGTTGGACTGGGCGAAGAAGGTACCGGAGAAGACCAATACGTCGATCTGCTCCTGGGCTTCCTTCAGCAAGGCCAGCCAGGTCTCCCGAGGGACGCTGGCGCGGTTCTGGTGGGTACCGACGAGCTCGCTGCCTAACCCACCGGTCCGCCGACCCGCGTGGGGCTGCGGAGCGGGCCATAGGAAGGTCTCCTCCACGCGCAGATGCTGGGCTGCACGAAAGCGGTGCCTTGGGTGGGGCACGCGCCCGCCGAGCCAGCGGCCGATGGTCTTGGGGTCCACCTCGCAGGCTTCGGCGAGCAACTCGGGTGAGACGCCGCGCTGGGCGAGTACGGAGTGGAGTCGCTCGTTCACGGAGGCCATACAAGCCGAGGCGGGCACCAGCGTGCAAGGACGTTCTGGGACGTTTCACTGGACCTGACGGTCCGACAAGGTGCTTACGCTGGCTGTATGCAGCTCATCGTCCTGTGGGACGTCGACCACACGCTCATCGATAACGCAGGGGTGAGCAAGGAGATCTATGCCGGTGCGTTCACCGCGCTGACCGGTATCCAGCCTGCCCAACCAGCGTCGACAGAGGGCCGCACGGATCGCCTGATCATGCGCGATATGTTCCGCCGGCATCGCCTCCCGGAGCCGAACTGGCCGACTGTCGAAGCTGCCCTCGCACGGGCCGGCGAGGAGCGGCTCGGTGACCTCCGCAGGCGCGGCGCGGCTCTGCCGGGTGTACGCGACGCCCTCAAGGCGACCTCGGTGCAGTCCGGTTGGGTGTCGTCGGTGCTGACCGGCAACATCGCGGCCAACGCCCACGTGAAACTGTCGGCCTTCGGCCTCGATCCTCTCCTGGATCTTCCCGTCGGGGCTTACGGTGCCGACGCCGAGCGGCGTCCAGACCTTGTGGCCGTCGCTCGCGAGCGCGTCCAGCGCGGTCGTGGCCTGCCCAGCGGCGTGCCGGTGGTGCTGGTCGGCGACACACCGAGGGACGTCGAGGCAGCCCTCGCCACGGGCTCAGGGATCATCGCGGTCGCCACCGGTATCCACAGCCAGGCCGAGCTGGCGGCCGCCGGCGCATCCGTGGTGCTGCCCGACCTGTCGGACACCGCCGGTCTCCTTGCTCTCCTGCGGATCTTCGCGGCCCGCGAAAACGTCCCAGGACGTCCCTGAACTGTCCGAGTACGCGGTGATGCGGTCCGTGCACTCTCCGCCACCATCAGGTCTCCAACCAGGCAACTGACCGAGGGAGGCCCACGTGATCGGGGAAGTCACCGGGATCCGCAGGATCCGGATGCTGTACCTGCAGTTGCTGTACCGCTGCAACTTCGAGTGCCTGCACTGCTTCCACGGCGAGCGGCTCAAGCACGCCGACGCCTTCAGCCCCGAGGAGGCGATCAACCTCCTCACCCTCATGCGCGACCGGTACGGCACAGAGGCCGTCACACTCCTGGGCGGCGAGCCGTTCGTTTACAAGAACCTCGCCCAGGTCGTCCGGCACGCCAAGCAGGAGCTGGGCCTGCAGGTCGAGATCTGCACCAACGGCTACCGGATCGAGCGCCGGCTAACCGAGATCGCCCCGTACCTGGACCTCCTGCGGATCTCGCTGGAAGGGATCGGCGCCACCAACGACCGCATCCGGAAGTTCGGCAGCTACCAGGGAGCGCTGAGCGCGCTCGACCTCGCGCGGGAGCTCGGCGTCCGGACGGGCGCGACGATGACCGTCACCTCCAGCAACATCGATGAGGTGCTGCCACTCGCCCGAACCCTCCAGGACTTCGGTGCACGGCAGTTGAAGCTGCACTGCCTGCGGCCGGTCGGCAATGCCGCCGACCACCCCGAGCTCCTCGTCACCGATCCCGCCGCCTACACCCGGCTGCGCGAACAGCTTCAGACGGCGGACCTGGCCATCGAGGTCATCGTCGACGAGGACCTGTCCGCCGACGGCGCCGCCGAGATCTGCGCTCCGGCGGGCGGCCCGCCCGAGATCGAGCGGATCGAGGCCGACCCGCGCGGTGCGCTCACCATGTCCTGCAAGGCCGTCGGCAAGGACTCCCACGCCTTCTGGTACGACAAGCTCGCCGACCACATCGTCCACCGGCCCTCCGCCACCGACGAGCTCACTCTCGCCGTGCCCGACGTGGTGTACGCCCGTGCTTGACCGCCCGCTGTTCGAGAGCCTCGAAGGGCTACGCGGCACCGGCAAATCGACCATCGCACCGATGCTTGCCGCAGCCCGCAAGGCAGCCCTCGTCCCCACCGTGCCGCTCCTCTACCAGCCGCTACGGCGCGAGATCGACCGGCGGGAGAACGTCGAGGCCAGGATGAGCTTCTACCTCTCCGCGCTCTTCAGCGCCGCCGACGAGAT
The DNA here is from genome assembly GCF_052076145.1 of Kitasatospora sp. McL0602. NCBI lineage: Bacteria > Bacillati > Actinomycetota > Actinomycetes > Kitasatosporales > Streptomycetaceae > Kitasatospora > Kitasatospora sp. McL0602. The sequence goes on from NZ_CP197246.1 coordinate 3,248,237, forward strand.
CCAGCGCTACCTGAAAGCTGGCATCCCGGTCGTCGTGGAGAGCTACTTCGCCCGCTGCCTGGCCAACCACCGCGCTCTGGGCGCCCGCCTGGGCGTCACGCTGCCGCCGGACCTGCCCCAGCCCGTCACGTACTACCTGTTCTGCGCCGAGGACGAGCGCCAACGCCGCCTGGCCGGGCGGGACAAGCCGATCTCCCGCTGGGACGCGCTCAGCGAAGCTGCCCAGGGCCGGATCACCGACGCCTACGCGGGGTTCTCGATGCACCACGTGGACACCACGGGCCTCGACCCTGCGCGGGTCGTCCAAGCCATCCTCTCCACCGACCCGCAAGGAGCCCACCGCCGTGCAGACGCAGAGCCTGTGGGAGCACACCCTCACCTTCTTCCCCCAGTTCCTCGCCGCGCTGAAGGAGCGAGTCTCCCCTGACGGCACCGTCGCGGTCATCGGCGCGGCCGACGGACGGCTCGTTCTGCCGCTCGCCGCCGCCGGCTACCGCGTGATCGCCTTCGAACGTGACCCGCTCGCCCTCCACGGCGGCGACGTCCGGCTGCCGGGCGACATCGACGACCACGCTATGGGACTGATCGACCGTCTCAAGCTCGAAGAGCTCCACGACCGGGTGCAGATCGTGGAGAAGGACTTCCTCGACGCCGAGCCCCTCAGTGCGCTCTGCGACGCGGTCTGGACAAGTTGCTCGTGGCACTACAGCGCCAACCACCACCGCCCGCTCGCCGAGTTCGTCGCCCGCATGCAGCTCATGGTGCGCGCGGGCGGCCTGTTCGGCGCGGAGTTCATGATGCCCGTCGAAGAGCGTCACCACCTGATCGAGCATTACACGTCCCCCGAGAAGCTCAGCCGCCACTTCACCAGCTCCTGGAGCGTTCTGCTGTCGCTACGGACGAACGAGTTCACCGAGCAGGCCCACATCGGCCGGCCCCAGGACCACACCCACCGCATGGGCCTGCTTCTCGCGGCCCGCACCCCCAAGTAACCCAACCCGCAAGCGAAGAAGGGCAATCATGAATCACGAGTACGAGGCCAAGTTCCTGTCCGTCGACGTCGCCGACCTCCAGGCGAGGCTGACCGCTCTGGGCGCTGTCCGGGCATTCCCCCGAACCCTCCTCACTCGGAAGATCTTCGAGAACGACGCCCTCGACAGCGGTGCTTGGGTCCGGCTGCGGAACGAGGGCACCCGATCCACGTTGACGCTCAAGCAGGTCACTGACTCCACAACTATCAACGGCACCACCGAGATCGAGACTGAGGTCACCGACCTGCCCGCCATGGCCGAGATCCTCCGCCGTCTCGGCCTGCGCGAAGTCCGCTACCAGGAGAACTATCGCGAGGAGTGGCGTCTGGGCGAGGTCGCCTTCGACTTCGACACCTGGCCGGACCTGCCCACCTTCGTCGAGATCGAGGGCCCCGACGAGGCATCGGTCCGCCAGGCGGCCGCCCTCCTCGAACTCGACTACTCCGAAGCCCGGTTCGGCAGCGTCGACGAGATCTACAAGAGCGAGGCCGGCCGCGACATCCTCGCCGAGCCCACCCTCCTCTTCGCCGATGCCGAGAAGGACGGGTCAACACCTGTGGCCGCCCAGGGCCGCTAATCCGGAGGCTGAGCTGTGCTTACGGAACTGGCCGTGCCGCACCGGGTGATCCCGGGGATCGCCGAGTTCGCGCGTGGCGGCCTGCCTGCCCCGGCAGCCACCGACGACGGCAACCACTGGATCGACGGCTTCTGCTGGCTCTACTGCGGCCAGCAGTGGACCCGTGTCCTGTGGATCGGCCCCGCCAGCGTGGCCGGCGCCCAAGCGGCGATGTACGCCTGCGGGCCCTGCGTCCAGGAACTCCATGAGCGGGTCTGGCAGTCGATCCTCCTGAACGACGACCCGGCCCGGCCCGCCGCACCCGTCGGGGAGGAGGCTCTCCTCGCCGCACCACGCGGCGGCCGCCACCGAGGCCGAAGCAGACGCTTACGCCGCCAGTGAGTTCCCGCCCTGGTCATGGAAGTGCCTTCGGGTCCTGGCACAACACACCTGACCAGGGCGGGCACCAGCGGCCCTGCGCGGCCTCTCGCTGTCAGCGACTACGGCGACGCTCATCCGGTGCAGGTGGCTGCGGCCTCACCGGGACCGCTGCACCTTCTGCTGTCGTCGTACGCGAGGTTTGCCGACTGGCGGCCCGCTGACGCGTGCCAGCGGCCTCGACCCGTTTCGCCTCCGCGCTGGTGCGGGTATGGCTCACGACACTCCACAGGATGGCTTCCGCCGGGTAGTCCGTGGCGTCGAGGTCGTGGTGGGCTGCCATCTGCATGAGGAGGTCGAGCGGTTTATGCCCTCGCTGTTCGGCGTCGTTGAGCGTCGTGGCGAGGGCCGGCCAGGTGGGATCGGTGGTGATCCGGTTGGCCTGGCCAGGGAGCACTCGGCGGAGATCACGCTCATGGTGCCGCACGACGTCGGGGCCCGGGGCTCGGTGAGCAAGTTCGGCCAGGGGCTGCGCGGCTGCGAGCTAGTATGCGGCCCGGAGGTGAGCTGTGCTCTTCTCCGCCACGTCGCCGCGACGCTCCTCCTCGGTGCCGGTGCCGACCTCAAGGTGGTCCAGGAGTTGCTCGGCCACTCCTCCATCACCATTACGGCGGACATTTACGCCAGTGTCCTGCCCGAGCTGGCCTTCGCCCAAGCCGAGGCCGCCGCCGCGCTCGTCCCCCGCGCGCGCTCGCCGAAGGACGCCCAGTCCGCCCCCGCACCCGGCGCTGATTCGCCGTCCGCTCACGCATCGCTCACGCAGACGGCCTGAGAGCGCAGCAGCACCCCGGCTACTCGAATTAGCCGGGGTGCTGCGCTGCAGGTCAGAGGCGGTGTGACCGCCGCATTCCAGGTGGGCCGCGTGGGGATCGAACCCACAACCTACGGATTAAAAGTCCGCAGCTCTGCCAATTGAGCTAGCGGCCCGTGGCCTACCGCCGTCACCGTGGTGGTAGGCCGCCTGCCACGGTGATCCTACCCGGTGCGCCCCCGCCGTTGGCCAGCGGATTGCCGGGCACGCCGAACGGGGTGTGCGCCGGGGCACCCGGGCGTCCGGACGGCCCGAGGCGTCAGACCGCCACGGCGAGGTGTGCCGCGCGCACCCGCTGCAGCCATGCCTCGGCCGGCGCCTCGTCAGGGGTCGCGGGCAGGACGCCGGGGCGGCTGAAGCGGTACTCGGCGTCGGCGAGCAGGGAGCGGGCGAGTTCGGGCCGGTCCGCGTAGCGCTCGCCGAGCTCGCGGACGCGGTCCGGGTCGGCGAGCCGGATCTCCAGGGAGCCGGTCTCGTGCAGGGTGACGCCCTGCAGGACGAGTCGTATGAGGTGCCGGGCGTGCTTCGCGGCCCGCGCCCGGGTCTGCTCCTCGCTGGTGTCCCGGGCTGCGAGTTTGCGGAACTGCTGGGTGGCGTAGCCGAGGTAGGAGTTCCGGGTCGCCCGCGCGCTCAGGAACGACCGCCGGATGCCGATCAGTTCGTCACCGAGCTCCGTCCGCGTCTCGTACAGGTCGGCGGGCAGCCAGACGAGTTCGGCGGCGGTCGGGTTGCAGCTGAGCGCGAGGCGGCACCACTTGGCGGCCTCGTGCAGGGTGTGGTCGGGCGCCGTGCTGACCTGCGACTCGGCCGGGCGGTGCAGGCCGTGGAAGTGCTCGGTGGGCGCGGCGAAGACACCGAGCCGGTCCAGGTCGGAGCCGGCGTGGGCGAGGCCGTACGCCGTGGAGCCGACGATTCCGGAGAGCAGTACATGCATGGGTTACGTCGCCTCCTCGGCGGGTCGGAACGGCGGGAATGCCCCGAAGTCTCCCCCGCCGAGGGCGCCGTGCGCGAGCGATTTCCCGGCACGCCGCTGCGCCTCCGGCCCGCACCGCCGCCGGATACTGGCCGCATGGCAGACAGCGAGATCCCGGCCGCGAAGCTCCGTGCCTGGTGGGCCCACCGGCAGTGGCTGGACGGCGCCCACCTCGACGCCCACCCGCATGCGTCCCCTGCCGAGGTGCTGGCCGCGACGGGTTGGGCCCGTTCGGTGGGCGGCGCGGCGCCGTACCTGGGGCTGTACGCCCGTGCGGGGTTGAGCCGGGAGGCGGTGGACGCCGCCGTCGCCGCGCTGGAGGTGCACGAGCTGCCGTCCGCCCGTGGCTGCACGTACGTGCTCCCGGCAGCGGACTTCGCGCTCGGCCTGGCCGCCGGGGCCGCCGCCCCGGAGGGCGAGCTGGCGGCTGCCGCGAAGCACCTCGGGGTCACCCGCGACGAGGTCGAGAAGCTCTGCCTGGTGATCTCCCAACTCCTCACCCCTGACGAACCGTTGCAACCATCCGCGATCCGCACAGCGGTCGGCGACACGGCCCGCAGCCTCGGCGAGGCAGGTAAGAAGCGCGGGCTGACCAGCACCCTCCCGCTGGCCCTCGGCCTGCTCCAGGCCCGTGGCACGATCCGCCGCGTGGCGGTCAACGGCCGTCTGGACCAACAGCGTTACGGCTACGCGAGCTGGGACCAGCCCGCGAAGGGCTCGGCCGCCGAACTCGCCGAACGGTACTTCTCCTGGGCCGCCCCGGCCTCCCTCCGGCACTTCCGCTGGTTCTCCGGCTTCACCGCCGCGACCGCCAAGGCCGCCGTCGCCCCGCTCGACCTGACCGCACTGCCCGGCACGGATCTTCTCCTCCCCACCGAACTCACCGACGAGTTCGCCGAGTTCACTCCTCCCACCCGGCCGCACTACACCTTCCTGGCGGGCATCGACGGCCTCCACCTGCTGCACCGTGAGCTTTCCCGGTTGATCGACCCCGCCGACGCCGTCCGGCCGACCCCGGGCTCCCGGGCCGGGCGCAGCTTCGGCAGCGAGGCCGACCCGCAGACCCACGTCATCGCCGACCGGGGCCGCATCGTCGGCCTGTGGGAGTACGACACCGTCGAACAGGAGATCGTGCACCAGCTGTTCGTCCCCGCCGACGCCGCGCTGCGCGAGGCCCTCGCCCGTACCGAGACCTTCGTCCGCGAGCAGCTCGGCGATGCCCGGGGCTTCAGCCTCGACTCCCCGAAGAGCCGCGCCCCGAAGATCGCGGCCTTCCGCAGCCCCCACTGACCGGCCGGGCCGGCCCTGGGCTACGGTCGTCGGTATGAGCGACGACGTGGTCCTGATCACTGGCGGCGGCCGAGGCATCGGCGCCGCCACCGCCCGGCTCGTGGCCCTGCGGGGCTACCGGGTGTGCGTCAACTTCCGTACCGACGAGGCTGCGGCGGCCGAGGTCGTCGACGACATCCGCGCCACCGGCGGCACAGCGATCGCCGTCCGGGCCGATGTCACCCGCAGCAGCGAGGTCGAGCGGCTGTTCCGGGCCGTGGACGACGAGCTCGGGCCGCTCACCGGGCTCGTCAACAACGCGGGGACGCTCGAGAAGCAGTGCCGCCTCGAGGAGTTGGACGAGGACCGGCTGGCCCGGACGTGGGCGGCCAACATCACCGGGCCGTTCCTCTGCGCCGCTGCGGCCGTCCGCCGGATGTCCACCCGGCACGGCGGCGGGGGCGGCGCGATCGTGAACGTATCCTCGGCGGCCTCCCGGCTCGGTTCGCCGAACGAGTACGTCGACTACGCCGCCTCCAAGGGCGCGCTGGACAGCATGACCACCGGCCTGTCGCTGGAGGTCGCCGCCGAGGGCATCCGCGTCAACGCCGTCCGCCCGGGGCTGATCCACACCGGCATCCACGCCCTGGGCGGCGAACCCGGGCGGGTCGACCGCGTCGCGCCGAATCTCCCGATGCGGCGCGGCGGCCGACCCGAGGAGGTCGCCGAGGCGATCCTCTTCCTGCTCTCCCCGGCCGCCTCCTACACCACGGGGGCGTTCATCGAAGTCTCCGGCGGCCGCTGACAGCCCCAACTGGCCCTCCCCCGCGCTACGGTGGCGCCATGACCGAGCGCGCGTCCGACGCACCGTCCCCCCTTCTCGACGTCCAGGGCGTCCTGAACCTCCGCGACGCCGGCATCACCGGCCTGCGCCCCGGCCTCCTCTACCGCTCCAGCCACCTCGCCGCCCTGACCCCGGCGGGCGCCCGCCGCCTCGAAGAGCTCGGCCTGCGCACCGTCGTCGACCTGCGCACCCCCACCGAGCTGGCACTCCTCCCCGACCGCCGCCACCACCTCGGCTTCGACCACTACCACCACCCCGTCCTGCCCGACCACCAGGACGGCAACCGGGCCTGGCCCGACAACCAGACCGCGATGTACCGCTTCATGGCCGAGGACGGCGCCCAGGCCATCGCCGACACCGTCCGCCTCCTCGCCACCCCCGGCGCCCTCCCCGCCCTGATCCACTGCGCCGTCGGCAAGGACCGCACCGGCCTCACCATCGCCATCCTCCAGACCCTCGCCGGCGCCCCCACCCCGGCCGTCCTCGCCGACTTCCTCCGCTCCAACCCCGCGCTCGGCCTCGACACCGGCCCCCGCCCGTACATCGACGAACACGGCAACGAAGGCATCTCCCACCCCGTCGCCGCCCACCTCCTCGAGACCTCCCTCACCCACATCCACACCCACCACCCCACCCTCGACGCCTACCTCCACCACCACGGCGTCACCCCGGCCGAACTCACCGCCCTCCGCGCCCTCCTGGCCGGCTGACCGCTGCCAGCCGGCCCAGTGCCTGGCACCCTGTCCTCTAGCCTGGAAAGGGACATCGATGACAGGAGGGCGGGTTCGTGGGTCGGCTTCTGCTGCTGGGGCCTGGGGAGCTGTGTGCCAACAAGGACTGCGACTCCCCAGAGGGTGTACTCCGTCGCCCCGAGAACGATCACGAGCTACAGGCCGTAGTGGCCGAACTCACCCCGCTTGAACTAGCTGTGGGCTACACCCGGGCTGTCAGCGCAGCCATCGACTACGTGCTCGACGGCGGCCGGACTGGCCGGTTCAACCTACTGTCGCCGGAGGTCCACCCGGGGGAGCGGGCTTCTGTCGGCGCAAAGCTGGAATACGAGGCACAGCGGGAGTTCAGCTGGCCCAAAGCAAAGCCGCTCGACATTCTGGTCGCGGGTGTTCCAGTGGATCTCAAGGTCACCGTCGGAAACAACTGGGCTATCCCCAGCGAAGCGCACTGCAAGCTCTGCATCTGCACGCAGATCCAGCTGCGTAACAACAGGCACCGCAGTTGGCTGGTACGCGCCCACACTTCCTGGCTCTACCGGGGCAAGGGCAACAAGGACGGAAAACGCGGTCTGGCCGTCCACGCGCGGGACCACTGGTCTGTACCGCTCTATGACTGGGCGCCTCTACCGGTGAACCCACTGTCGTTCCTCAGCGAGCAACAGTTGGCCAAGGTCTTCGAGGACGGTGTCGGACAGCGGAAACGGCTGATCGAGATGTTCAGCTACCTGCCCGGCCGGGTCATCCCCCGAAGCGTGATCGAGACGGTCTGCGCCGGCCATGACGACCCGATCCGCAGAGTCCGGCAGACCCGTCCCGCGCTCCTGGAACGAGGATTGCTCCTGCTCTGTGGAACGCCGCTGGACGAACGGGCTCAGGCCGCCGACCGAGGCCACCTCCTGAGCCCGGGAGACTGGGTCGCCGTCCCGCTCCTGCCAGCAGCACCGTCCCCATACCGCCCCGAGGCCAGTGACATGACTCTGCCGCTATGGGGCGACGACGATGAATACTGAGGCCTGGACTCCACCCGAGGGCTCCTGGGCCTCGTCTGCGGCGAACCGCAAGAACATGCAGGCGATCCGCAACCGCGACACCGCTCCCGAGCAGGCCATCCGCTCCCTGCTGCACGCCGCAGGGCTGCGCTACCGGGTGTGCGCACGCCCACTGCCGGAACTCCGACGGACAGCGGACATCGTCTTCCGGCCCACGAAGATCGCAGTCTTCATCGACGGCTGCTACTGGCACGGCTGCCCCGAGCACTACGTGCCGCCCAAGACCAACCCCGGGTACTGGTCCGACAAGGTCAGCCGGAACATGGCCCGAGACCGGGATACGGACACCCAGCTGGAGAGCGCGGGCTGGACAGTCCTGCGCTTCTGGGAGCACGAGTCAGCCGACCGGTGCGCACTCCTCATTGCCGACGCTGTCGCGGTGCGCCGAGCCGGCCTCCTGAGTCGGCACAAGACCCCGGGTGAGCAGTGACCCGTCGTTGACTTCGGCCTCGGGATTCGGCGACAACGGCCCTGTCCGGCCAAGTGCCTCCGCAATGCTCCTGCCGACCGCCTCTGCCACCGGCGGCGGGAAGGCATTGCCGACCTGGCGGTAGCGCGCTGTCTTTCCGCCGTAGAACTCCCAGTTCTCCGGAAAGCCCTGGATGATCGCAGCCTGGGTCACCGTCAGCATCGGACCGCGTTCGGACAGCAGGTCACGCTCCGGAGCAACCATCTTCTCCGGGTCGTTGGCGACGCCGAGCCCGTCGACTCCAAGCTCCCCCCAAGCCCGCTTGGCACGCGTCGGCCCCAAGTCCGCGCCGCCGTGCTTCTTGGAGCCACCGACCAGCGTCGGTGCGATCCCGCCCGAGGCGGCCCTCTCTCGCCAGCGCTTGAGGGCCGCCTCGGCCAGCTGCCGCTCGTCCTCAGTCTTGAGTGTCCGCTTGTATGCCGAATACCGGCTGCGCATCGACTTGTCGAGAGCCTGCGCCACGGTCGTCGGCTCATCGTCCGGCTTGGGCCAGTCGAAGCCGCGGAAATGGTCCTTGTGGATCATCACGAGAATCGCGCGCGGCCTCAGCTGGGGCACTCCAAAGTCCCTGGCCTCCAGTACCTTCCAGCCGCAGTAGTAGTAGCCCGCCTTACGGAGCCGCTGCACGATCTGCTCGCGGTAGCCCTTGAACTTGTGGTCGGGTTCGAGGAGCCCGCGGACATTCTCGATCATGACGGCGCGAGGCTTGAGCTCCTCCACCAGACCAAGCATGGTCGGGAAGAGATCACGCTCGTCGTCCTCACCGAGCTGCCTGCCAGCGATCGAGAACGGCGGGCAAGGCACTCCTCCGGCAAGGAGATCGAGCTTGCCGGGCTCCAGGCCATCAAGCTCCTTGAACGGCTTGAAGTCCTTGACGTCCATGCTGAGAACCTTGCAGTTCTTCTGCTCGTCCTCCCAACCGTCACGGTTGGCGAGGTTGAGCTTCAACGTCTCCACCGCGTTGGCGTCGATCTCGACCAGCGCGAGGTGGCGGAACCCGGCCGCGTGAAGCCCCACCGCCTGGCCACCGGCACCGGCGCAGATCTCGATTGAGGTCAGCGTCTTGCCGCTGGGGGACATCGGGTTCCTCCTGGTTGATCCATGCACAGAAGCTCCAAGTGTCGCAGAGACTGCGGCACTGACTTTGCAACGCCCCGGACCAGACTGGTCGGGGGCGGCGAAGTGGCTGGGAGAGTCTGGCAGACCACACTGTCAACGGCCTGTGGGGTCGCCCTTCACTGGCGTAGCAGGTCGTACAGATCCCGCTTCACCCGCTCCCGGGCATCGGCGGGAAGCTGGCGGTACCGGCCCCAAGCCCGCTCCCGGTCATTACTGGTCCGCTCGTCATGGACCATCCAAGCGAGCAACTCCTTCCGGTCCCGGAGCGAGAGCGTCTGGATCTGACCCCATAGCTCATCCCGTCCCGGCTGCCCGGAAGACGGCACCCCGCCCGCGTCGTTGCAGCGTGCGCACTCGGTCAGGAGGCCGCTCTCCACGCTGGTGGTGTCACCGGGTACGCCTGCTGCTCCGAGGGTCAGTCTTGCCCGCGACCCGGGCTCCCCCGGGTACGCCTCGCCTGCGGCCACCCCGCACCGACGGCACATGAACCCGTCGCGTTCCAGAACTGTCCTCCGGGTCGCCGCGCTGATCTGGCGCAGCCCCGCCGCGCGGTGCTCGGGCTCCCAGACTGGAGCCCCGACCGCTTCGAGGACGAACTCGTCGGCCGCCAGCCCCAGCCTGTCCCGCGCGCCTCTGATCACCCACCCCGCTGACCGCAGATCCCGCATCCGGCGGTCTACCTGCTCTGTGCCGCCAAGGGCGCTTCGGAGGTCCTCCCTGGCGAACGTCCCGCCTTCGCCCACCTCACCCGAGAGCCAGAGTGCGACCCGGACGCGGAGTCCGAGATTCTCATCACGCCAGTCCATGCCTTCGACCAACGACATCCGCCACTCTCCTTCTCCAGTCGCCATTCAAATCCGATGTTCCCGCAGCTCGTTTCAGTCATTCACTCATTCGAATGAACAACAACTTTTGCCATTCCCTGCCACGGCAAGTGGCGGCAAGCTATTCATGTCACGAGAGATGGCCGCCGCCAATGCGGCCCCGGGGAGGAGACACCATGCGAAACCAAGCCGCCACGCTCAGCCCTGCCACCCTGTCGGAACACTCCGCACCGCCGCCACTCACCTGCGTGGAGATCTGCGCCGGAGGTGGCGGTCAGTCGCTGGGGCTTGAGCAAGCCGGATTCCAGCACCGCTATCTCCTTGAGCTTGATCGCGACGCGTGCAGCACCCTGAAAGCCAATCGGCCTGCCTGGCAGGTTGTCGAATCGGACCTCCGGGCTCCGGTCCCGCCCTCCGTGCTCCGATCGGCTCACCAGGTCGATCTCCTCGCAGGCGGAGTCCCCTGCCCTCCATTCTCGCTGGCGGGCCGTCAGCTGGGCTCCGCGGACGAGCGCAACCTCTTTCCAGCCGCGCTGACCCTCGTCGAGCTCCTGCGCCCGAGAGCTGTGCTGATCGAGAACGTCAAAGGCCTCCTTCAGTCCAAATTCAGCCAGTACCGAGCCGAGATCCTCTCCAGCCTGCACTCACTCGGCTACCGGTCCAGCTGGCGGCTCCTTCGGGCTTGCGACTTCGGGGTTCCCCAACTCCGTCCCCGGGCAGTCCTGGTCGCCATGCCTTCCGAGTCCTTCGACCGGTACCGGTGGCCAGCTCCAAGCCACCAGCCACACCAGTATCTGACGGTCGGCCAGGCGCTCCACAAGTCGATGGCAAGCCAGGGATGGGAGCTGGCAGCCGCCTGGGCCGCCGGGGCCGACCAGATCGCGCCCACGCTCTGCGGCGGCTCCCGGAAACACGGCGGCCCAGACCTCGGGCCCTCACGGGCTCGCGAAGCCTGGGCCCGCCTGGGAGTCAAGGGCACCAGTGTGGCTGACAGGCCGCCAGCCATCGGCGACCGGCTGCCCATCCGGCTCACCGTCGAACAGCTGGCCGTCCTCCAGGGGTTCCCCGCCGACTGGCATTTCGTTGGCACCAAGACGTCCAGGTACCGGCAGATCGGCAATGCCTTCCCCCCGCCGGTCGCGAAGGCCGTCGGTGCCTGCATCGCCGCCGCATTGGCTCAGGCCCCGTAAAGCAGCGGCGGGCCGGAGGCCACGAGCAGCCGCCAGCTACTCCTCCGTGCCCTCCTCGTTCTTCTCGCCCTTCTCACGCTTCCTCTTGCGCTCGTACTCACTCACAGCTGCCGGCGCGCCCTCTTCAGGCCACGGCTCCCACGACCGCAGCTCGTACGTGACCTGGGTGACACCCTCCACCTTGGCCCGGTGCGCGACGATGTTCCATCCGAGCACGAAACGAAGCTCACGTAGCCGCTTCAGCGGATCACCCTTGTGGGTGTCGCGAGCCACCACCGCGATCAGCTCGACCGGCGTCCACCTGCCCTCCCGGGCGAATGCCTTCAGCAGCTCGCCGATGCGCTCCCACGGGTTGCCACGATTGATGGCAGCCTTCATCGCCCCCGAATGCGGATCAAGGGAGGCAAAGAACGCCTTCTTCCCGTTGTTGTGCTCCTGGCAGAGCGGCTCGAGGTTGTCGAGCACCGTCTCGCCGCCCCAGGACCTCGGCACGATGTGGTCGATTTGGAGCTTCACCTTGTCCCCCGGGCCACGCCCGCACATCTGGCAGAACCGGCCCTTGACGGTGAACACCTCCGCCTGGAGCTTGGGGGAGATCCGCTCGCTCTTGTCCGCTACCGGCGATTGACTCCGGCCTTCGAGCTGGTAGACCCACTCACCGTCACCCGGGCGGCGCTTCGCGGCAACGTCGAAGTAGTCACGTACGTCACGGAGCCGCCGCTGGGAGTGCACATTGCCCTTCCCCAGGACCGCCGTAGCGCGCTCGATCCACTCCGCCATGGTCGGCGGGTCGTTCCGCCTCTCCAGGAGAAACCGGTAGGCCTCGCGTGTCTCCCTGTTGGAAAACATCGCCCTCACCTCGTCGCTGTCCGCACTCGGCAGCTCGTCCTTGTTGGAAGCATCCACGCCAAACTCCGCCCCATCACAGCCCAACCCGATGGCTGGGCAGGGCACCACAGTAGAGGCGGCATGACTCGTAGGACAATCACATATCGCATGCCGCCTAGGCCATCCTGACGGCTAAACAAGCTTTGACCTGGGAATATACTACCTTCGTTGCCGTCAAAGTTTTTCCCGCTCGACCCAATGCTTGGCGGCAACGATTCCCCTAGTCGCGGGCTCCCATCCGCTCCTCGAGCGCGAAGGTCGCCCCCAGGAGGGCGGCCGTCGCGCCGGTCTGGGCGAGGGCGGAGAGGTGGGTGCCGAGGGGGATGGTGAGGGGGAGGAGGGCGGCGGCGGTTAGGCGCGGGGCGGTGGGCGTGAGGCCGATGGTGCGGCGGATGGCGATGTTGGCGGTGAGGAAGAGGGCGATGCCACTGGCGATGGCGTAGGACTGGGCGGGGGAGATCGGGGCGGTGGGGTGGGCGACGGCGGGTTTGGCGCCGGTGGCGAGGAGGAGGATGCCGAGGAAGAGGGCGTAGTGGCCCAGGTTGTAGATGCTGACGGCCAGGCGGTTGCGGCGGGCTGCGGTGAGGCCGGCCAGGAAGTGGGTGGCACGTTCGTCGTCGTCGTGGCCGAAATACGCCCACCAGAGGCCGATGCAGACGGCGAGGGTGAGCAGGGCGCCGGCCACGGTGGGGAGAGTCAGGGCGGTGCCTGCTGCGCCGACGCCGATGGCGATCACCGATTCGCCGAAGGCGACGATCACGACCAGGCCGTGCCGCTCGACGAAGTGGTCGGCGCGGAGCTGGAACTGCGGCAGGTCGACCAGCCGCGGGGTCACCAGTTGGAGGGCGAACGCCGCTGCCCAGAAACCGAGTTCGGCCGACCCCTGGAGGTAGCCGCCGGCCACCACCAGAGCGGAGTTGACCAGGTTGAGCAGCCCCATCCGCAGGACCGACACCCGCGCCACCCCCGACGCCGCGAACATCCCGGTGTGGACGGTGACCACCAGCAGGTAGGCCCAGCCGAAGGCCGCGCCCCCACCTTCGAAGGCGTGCGACACGGAGAGCGAGATGATCAGGAAGCCCGCCATCGCGACCAGCATCAGCCCGCGCCGGGGGTGCGTGGAGGGCGGCACCGCGTTGGTGAGCCAGATGAACGCGTCGTACATCCACCAGATCACCGCGAGCATCACCAGCACCCGCACCAGTCCGCCCAGGTCGAGGTGGTGGGCGAGGCTCTCGGTGAGCTGGGTGATGGTGAAGACGAAGACGAGGTCGAAGAAGAGCTCCAACGGTGTCACCCGCAGGCTGAGTTCGTCGGTCTCTTGAAGGGTGATGGCAGTGGTCACGCCGTGAGTATCGAACATCGGCGTTCGTACGAGGGTGGGATTTCGGTCATCGGACGGCACCCCGGCCGCCGCTCGCGCGTTAGGTTCGAAGACGACTGAACGTGCCCGGCCCGAGGAGAGAACGATGGCGAAGATCCCCACCGCAGCGATCGCGGCGGCCGGCCTGCTCGGCGGCTACGGCACGGCGCGCTGGAGCGGGCGGCGTGAGCTCGGCGGCGCGGTGCTCGCGGTTGCGGGGGCCACTGCGGCGGTGCGGTGGCGGCAGCAGGCGGGCACGGGGACGGCCGCCGCGCTGACCGGGCTGTACGTGGCGGCTTTCGGCGGCTCGCACCCGCTCGCGAAGAAGATCGGCGCCTGGCCGGCCGTGTTCGCCGTCGCGGGGGTCGTGGTGGGGGCTTCCACCGTCGCGACCAAGCGGTAGTCGCCGGTCAGCCGCCGAAGCGCGCCTCGAACGCGGCCCGGTTCGCCGACACCGGCTGCCTGTCCCAGACCGCGAAGACCACCCGGTCGAAGGCCGCCCCGTGCTGCTCGAGCGCCAGCGCGAAGGCCTCGGCCACCTCCGCCGGGTCGTTGCGGAAGACGCCGCAGCCCCACGCCCCGAGCACCAACTCCCGTACGCCGTGCCGCGCGGCGACCGCCAGCACCCGGCCGGCCCGCTCCGCGAGCACCGCCCGTACGTCGACCGCAACGCCGCCCGAACGCAGCGCCAGCTGACCGGCGTTGGGTGCGGGCGAGGTCAGGAACGAGACTCCGTAGGGCTGTTCGAGCAGCTCGCCGCGCCTGTCGCGGATCACCGGGACGGCCGGGGAGAAGATCACCCGGTGGCTGTAGCGGAGGTCGTCGGACGCCCGGTGCGCCTCGTAGTACTCCGGCGCCTCCAGCAGGCAGCTGTAGAGCAGCGCGCCCCGGCAGACGTCCTCCTCCTGGGCCCGCGCCCCGCGCAGGTAGCCCCCGCCCGGGTTCCGCGCGGACGCGAAGTTGAGCACCCCGACGTGACCGGGAGCAGCCGGACCACCGGCGACCAGCCGCCGCGCCGCCTCCAGGCTGCCCTCGGCCGTCACCTCGATCCCCCCCGCGAAGGGCCCTGCCGCCGCGCCCGGGGATGCCGCAGGCCCGTACAGCACCGTCCCGGCCCGCGCCGAGGCCAGCGCCTCGGCCACGGACACCAGCGCACCCGAGGGCGCCTGGTAACTCCCCCGCTCGGCGATCTCCTCGTTGACGGCCGCCACGTTCTTCATCCGACTGCTCATCCGGGTGACGCTACGTCAGCAACCGACCGCCCAGCCACCGAGTTTCGGCCGCCCAGAACAAGCGGGCCCGCTCCACCGAAGTGGAGCGGGCCCGCACGTACCGCATGTGCCGGAGATCAGCCGATGAAGCCGATCCGGTCGATCACCACCTGCACCGAGCCGGCCCCGCCGTTGTAGAACGCGACCCGCCCGTCGGCGCCGACCGGGACGACGACCTGGTTGGCGATCGTCTGGCCCTTCACCCAGTTGAGGTTGGAGGCGGTGGGCCGGGAGCCGCCGGACGGCCAGGCGGTCAGGTATCCCCAGTCCGTCGGCCCGGTCACCGTCACGTTGAGGACGACCGCCTTGGGCTTGGCCGACCCGGCGGTGCCGTTCAGGTCGAGCACCACCGTCCCGTGCGAGGGGACGGCTCCGGCCGGGGCGCCCTGGCCGAGCCGGGTGTCCATGACCCGGACGGGCCCGGCGCTGCGGTAGAGCGAGCCGCCCGAGCCGCCGGCGTAGTACCCGGCGACGTCGGCGACCAGCTGCGAGGTGCCCGGCGAGCCGTTGTACAGGCTGACGGTGCCGTCGGGGCCGATCGGGACGACGACCATGTTCGGCACGGTCTGCCCCGCCACCCAGTTCAGGTTGGAGGCGACCGGCCGCGCCGAGCCGGACGGCCAGGCGGTCAGGTAGCCGGGCCCCCGGGTGTCCGTGACGGTGACGTTGAGCGCCACCGCCGACGCCCCGGCGGCCGGGACGCCGCCTGCGCCCGCGACCTTGAGCACCACGCTCTGCCCGGCGCCGACCGGCTGGTTGCCGGGCCGCCCGAGGCCGATGCGGGTGTCGAGCACCCGCTGCGGCCCGACCGGGGTGAAGGCGGAGCCCGGCAGCAGCTGGCCGTAGTAGCCGAGCACGTCGGCGACGAACTGCGAGGTGCCGGAGCTGCCGTTGTAGAGCGTGACCTTGCCGTCCGCGCCGACCGGCACGGTGACCAGGTTCGGCACGACCTGACCCGCCGTCCAGTTGAGCGAGGAGGCCGTCGGACGCGCCGTACCGGACGGCCAGGCCGTCAGGTAGCCGCCCGCCTTCGGGTCGGCGACCGTCACGTTGAGCACCACCGAGCGGACGCCGTCCTTCGGCACCCCGCCCTGGCCGGTCACCTGGAGCGCGACGGTGCCACCGGCTGGGACGGGCGCCGTGCCGGGACGGCCCACGCCGATCCGGGTGTCCAGCAGCCGGGACGGGGTGAGCGGCGAGAACGCCGTGCCCGGGTCCGCCTCGGCGTCCGGCAGACCGCACAGGCGGTCCGTCGGGCAGCCCACCGAGACGCTGTAGTCGGTCTTCGCCGCACCCGGCCGGAGCGAGAGCAGCAGGATGTCGGACTTGTCGGGGGTGCCCGGCGGGTTGCAGTCGGTGAAGTACCCGTCGGTCGACTGGTACTGCACGCAGTAGTCGGTGCCGGCACTGTTGATCATCTGCGCCCGGGGCACGGCGGTGCTCGTCCCCGCGTACGCCCCGGAGATCCGGATGGTGCCGGCGTAGGGCTGCTGCTTCACCGGGACGGTGAGGCAGGTGGCGGGGTGGTCGAGCGTGAGCGTGCCGGTGAGCGGGCCGAAGCCGTTCTTGTCGGCCGCGATCACCCGGCACTCCGGCGGGACGCCGTCGGCGCCGCCGATCCGCCAGGTGTCGAGCTGGTAGGCGATCGCGGTGCCCTTGTAGTCGGACACCGACATGATCGCCTGGTAGCTGGTCGAGCCGGTGACGTCGCAGTACGCGGTGTAGAGGCCCGAGGTGCAGAGGGTCTTGCCGTCGGCGTCGGTCACCACCATCAGCACGGCGCCGTCGGTGTACTTCGAGGTGAACCGGAAGCGGTCGGTGGGCTGGGCCGTCACCTTGGTGCAGGCCGCGCTCAGCGAGGAGGTCAGCTGCCCCCGGACGGGAGTGCCACCCACCGTGGTGGAGACGGGGCTGCCGCAGGGCGCGCTCGCCGAGAGGTCGCGGCGGACCATGCGGTAACCCTGGTCCGTCCCGTCACCGACCAGCAGCGCGGTGTACGCCTTCGCCTGGTCGAGTCGGCACACCGCCGTCGACAGGTTGTAGCCGCCCTCGCAGGCGAGCTTGCCATCCGAGCCGAACACCCGGATCGTCGCCGGGAGGGTCTTCAGCGGGCCGGTGGGCGCCGGGACGATGTCGTAGTCGAACTGCTCGGCCACCGAGTGCTGTCCGGCCGGGACGGCCAGGCAGCGGACGGGGTGCCCCTTGGTCAGCGCGACCGCGGTGCCCGTCGTGTCCTGGTAAGAGGTCTGCGGGAAGGCGTCGCAGCCGGACGAGGTGTCGACCCGCCCGATCGTGACGGCGTAACCGCCGGTGGCCGCGCCACGGTCGAGCAGCAGCCGGAAGGGCGCCTGCCCGGTCAGTCGGCAGTCGGTCTGGGCGTAGGCGTACGGGTTGCTGCACTGGACGGCGCCGGTGGCGTCCAGCACCTGGCCGGCCGGCAGCGGGTCGCCGCCGGGGGTGGTGTAGATCTCCAGGGCCGCACCCGAAGGCGTCGGCAGCGTCAGGCAGTTGACCTGCCCGAGCGCCGCGATCGCACCGGTCACCGGACCGGCGGCGAAGCCGCTGTCCCCGGTGGCGACGCAGCCCCGGGTCTCGGTCGGCGTCAGGAACTGCGCGTGGGTGGTGCCTTCGACCACCCGGTCGGCGGTGCCCAGCATCATCGTGTACGTACCGGCCGCGGGCACGTCGCACCCGGTCTGGTACGGGCTGCAGACCCGCTTGCCGTCGGCGTCGTAGAGCCCGACGGGCAGCGAGACCGGCGTGCCCTGGTCACCCGGGCCGAAGCCGGTCACCAGCAGGGCCCCTGCGGCGGCGGCCGTCACGGTGCGGCAG
Source organism: Kitasatospora sp. McL0602 (assembly GCF_052076145.1). Lineage (NCBI taxonomy): Bacteria > Bacillati > Actinomycetota > Actinomycetes > Kitasatosporales > Streptomycetaceae > Kitasatospora > Kitasatospora sp. McL0602. The sequence goes on from NZ_CP197246.1 coordinate 3,265,895, forward strand.
CGGGTGGTGCCGGTGTCCGCGGCGGTGCCGAAGGGCTGGGCAGCCAAGGTCGGACAGTCCGCCGGGTGGGAGAGCCGGAGGATCTGCATCCGCCAGTCGAAGGGGTACTTGCTCGGGTCGCCCCAGGAGCTGCCCCGGGTCGAGAGCAGCCGGTACGGCCCGCTGCCGGGCAGCACGCAGCCGTCCTGGCTGTAGTCGACCGTGCAGATCGCAGCGCCCGTCCGGTCGGTGACGATCGAGAAGAGCCCCTGGCTGGGGGTGATGATCCGCTCGCCCGGCGCGGCGTCGATGTCCTGGCAGTCGAGTTCGAGCTTGCTGACGACGGTGCCCGTGAGCGTCGGCGCGGCGAAGCCGGTGCCGACGGCGGGGGCGCACCCGGCCGTGCCGGAGAGGTTGACGACCGAGAGCTTGAACGACTGGGTCTCCCAGCCGGCCCCGTGCACGAAGAGCGCGTAGTCACCGGTCGCGGGGACGGAGCACGGGGCGGCCGGGTAGGCCGTCGCGCAGACCTTGGTGCCGTCCTTGGCGTAGACCGTCCACGGGAGGTCGTTGCCGCCGTTGTCCGGCCGCAGCCGGATGTCGTGCAGGCCGGGCTCGGCGTGCACGATCCGGCAGGTGAACTCGGACGGTGCCAGGGTGCCGCTCGTCACGGCCGTACCGGGGTCGCCGAACGGGGCGACCGCGAGCGAAGCGCAGCCGTCCGGGTCGGAGAGCCGGGTCAGGCGGAAGCCGTACGTCCCGGCGGTGGCGCCCCCGGAGTAGCCGCGCCAGGTGTAGGGCGCGGTGCCGGTGAGCACGCACTCGCCGGAGGTGGCGCCGCCCTCGCAGCCGGGCTGGCCCGCCGCGTCCACGAGCGAGGTGCGCACCTGGAGGTTGGACGTGATGTCGCGTGCCGCGAGCAGCAGGCGGCTGCCCTTCGGCTGGGTGAAGCGGTAGCAGTCCCCGGTGGAGCCGGCGGCCAGTGTGCTGGTCAACTCGGCGCGTGCGGTGGAGAAGTCGGCGGCGGCGAGCTGGTTGCAGGCGCCGCTGACCGCCGAGTCGACCGCGACCGTGTAGGCCCCGGCGTACCACTGGCTCTGCACGGTCAGGTCGTAGCTGCCGGCCGTGGGCACGGCGCAGTCGGCCAGGCCGCCCATGGTCGAGAAGCCGCAGAGCGGGTCGGCGGCGGGGTCGCTGCCCGGCACGGTGAGCTTGCCGATGACCGCGAGGTCACCGCTCAGCAGGATGCGCAGGTGGTCGGCGGCGACCGTGGTGGTCACGGTGTACGTCTGGCTCTGGCCGGCCTGGACGGCGGCGCAGGCGAAGGGTGTGCCGAAGGTCAGCGGCCCGGTGCAGGGGGCGGCGTCGGCCGGGGCGGGGCGCGGGGCGGTGCGCGGGGCCTGCGAACTCTTCGGCGCCGGAGAGGTCTTCGCGGCCGACGGGGTCGGCGCGGGCTTCGGGGCGGGCTTCGGGGCGCCCTGGGCGGGCTGCGCGGAAGCAGGTGCGGAAGCGGTCACGGACGCCGAGGCGGGCGGGGCCGTGGGTGAGGTGGCGGCAGCGGCCGTACCGGCCGCCGGGAGTACGGCCGTCGCCACGACGGCCAGGGCACAGAGTGGCGTACCGAGTAGCCGCCCGGGTCCGGCGACGGGCCTTCCCGTCACCCGCCCACGGCTGGGTCTTCCTAGCATCGATCCCCCAAAGATGCCTGCCCCGCCCGGGAGTTCGGTCCTTCGCGGGCGAGGCGAATATGAAAAAACTATGAAGAGCGGCGGCAGGCTACCACCTCATCCCCACGGGAACGCCGACGGGCCCGCCCCACCGAAGTGGAACGGGCCCGGAGCAGCGGAGCTACAGAGCGTCAGCTCTTCCAGCGCGGCTTGCGGTCGTCGCGGTTGAAGCCACCGCCACGGTTGTCACGGTCGCCACCGAAGGAGGGGCGGCTGCCGCCACGGTCGTCGCGGTTGAAGCCACCGCTCTGCGGGCGGCCACCGGAGCGGTGGTCGTCGCGGCGGGCGAACGGACGGCTGGTGCTGGCGCCACGGTTGTCACGGTCGCCGTAGGACGGGCGGTCGCCACCGAAGGAGCGGGCCGGACGCTCGTCACGGTTGAAGCCACCACCACGGTTGTCGCGGTCGCCACCGAAGGAGGGGCGGCTGCCGCCACGGTCGTCACGGTTGAAGCCACCACCCTGCGGGCGGCTGCCGCCACGGTCGTCACGGTTGAAGCCACCGGAGGGACGGCCGCCACGGTCGTCACGGTTGAAGCCACCACCCTGCGGGCGGCTGCCGCCACGGTCGTCACGGTTGAAGCCACCACCACGGTTGTCGCGGTCGCCACCGAAGGAGCGGGCCGGACGGTCGTCACGGTTGAAGCCACCGGTGCGGTTGTCGCGGTTGCCACCGAAGGACGGGCGGCTGCCACCACGGTCGTCACGGTTGAAGCCGCCGCCACGGTTGTCGCGGTCGCCACCGAAGGAGCGGGCCGGACGGTCGTCACGGTTGAAGCCACCGCCACGGTTGTCACGGTCGCCACCGAAGGAGCGGCCACCGCGCTCGTCACGGCCGCCACGGTCGTCACGGTTGTAACCGCCCGAACGCTCGCGGTCGCCGTAGGACGGACGCTCGCCGCGTTCCGGACGCTCAGTGCGCTCCGGACGCTCGCTGCGCGTCTCGCGGAAGCTCGGCGTGCGCTCGGCCTCGGCCGGGGCGCTCGCGGGAGCCTCGGCAGCGGCCTCGCCGGTCGCGACCGCAGCCACGGCCTCGGTCTCGTCGGCGGCCGGGGCCTCGTCCTCGATGCCCAGCTCGGCACGCTCGCGGGCGGCACGGGCGGCGAGGCGGTCGGCCTCCTCGCGCAGCTCGGTCGCACGACGCTGCGCGCGCTCCAGCTGGCGGGTCATGTCGGCGATCTCACGCTCGGCGGCACCGGCGATGCCGGCGGCGCTCTCGGCCTGGACCTCGATCAGCGAGCGGGCGCCGGTGATCCGGGCCACCTCGGGGTCGAAGGCGTGGTCGAGGATGTGACGGCCGGCCTCGACGCCCGCGTCCTCCATCAGGCGGAAGACGCCACGGCGCTGGTGCGGCAGCACCAGGGTGACGACGGTGCCGGAGCGACCGGCACGGGCCGTACGGCCGGAGCGGTGCAGGTAGTCCTTGTGGTCACCGGCCGGGTCGACGTTGAGCACCAGGTCGATGCCGTCGACGTGGATGCCACGGGCGGCGACGTCGGTCGCGACGACGACGTTGACGTAGCCGTCCTTGAAGTCGCCCAGCACCCGGGTACGGGCGCCCTGGGTCATACCGCCGTGCAGCGCGTCGGCCTTCACGCCGGCCTCGATGAGCTGCTCGGCCACCCGGTCGGCGCCCATCTGGGTGCGGACGAAGATGATCGTGCGGCCCTTGCGGGCGGCGATCGCGTTGGTGATCGGCGCCTTGTCCTTCGGCTTCACCACGAGGATGTGGTGGGTCATGGTGGTGACCGCGCCGGCGGAGGGGTCGACCTCGTGGGTGACCGGGTTCTTCAGGTAGCGCTTGACCAGGGTGTCGATCTCGTTCTCCAGGGTGGCGGAGAAGAGCAGACGCTGGCCACCGGCCGGCACCTGGTCGAGGATCTCGGTGACCTCGGGCAGGAAGCCCATGTCGGCCATCTGGTCGGCCTCGTCGAGCACGACGGTCTTGACGTCGCCGAGCTTGGCGCTGCCACGGTTCAGCAGGTCACGGAGGCGGCCGGGGGTGGCGACCAGGACGTCGACGCCACGCTCGAGCGCGTAGATCTGGTTCGACATCGAGGTGCCGCCGCAGACGACCTTGAGCTTGAGGCCGAGCACCGAGCCGAACGGCTCCAGGGCGTCGGCCACCTGCATGGCCAGCTCACGGGTCGGGACGAGGATCAGGCCGCGCGGGTGCTTGGGCTTGGTGCGCTCGCCGTCGGCGAGGCGGGTCAGCAGCGGGAGGCCGAAGCTCAGGGTCTTGCCGGAGCCGGTACGGCCACGGCCGAGCACGTCCTTGCCGGCCAGGGCGTCCGGGATGGTCGCGGCCTGGATCGGGAAGGGGGTGGTGACGCCCTTCTTCGCGAGGCAGCGCACGACGTCGTCGTGCAGGCCCAGGTCGCTGAAGGTGAGGGTCGGCTCGGCGTCCTCGACGGCCTCGGCGTCGTCGGCCAGGTCGGCCGCGTCGTCGGAGTCGTCGGTGGAGTCGAAGTCGGCGTCAACGTCGGAGTCGACGTCGGCGAAGTCGGTGGGGTCGATCGGACCGGCAGTCTCGACGGCCTCGGTGGCAGCGTCGGTGGTGTCGATCGAGGGGGCGAGGACATCGGCGTCCGAACCGCTCGCGGGCATGGCGAAGCGGGCGTCGTCAATGAGAGACATGCAAAACCTTCCGGAAGTGGCACGCGCCTAAGTCCGGGGTTCTGTTACACAACCGCCTCTATGCGGTCAGCCACGGATCGCCGGAACGCGCCAAGGGCGCCAACTGGAAAAGGGCGCCAGACAAATGAATCATACGAACGATCTACCACCATAGGGGAACCTGGGGATCAAAGGCAAATCCCCTGGCCAGACCCCTAATGACTGGCCGGTGCTCCGGAGGGAGCCGGAGAACCCGTGCTGCTCGGCGACGGCTCCGGGTCGGGAGTGGCCGAGGGGGCGCTCGGCGAGGGGCTGGGCGAGCTCTGGGAGGAGGCCGAGGGGCTGGCCGCCGGGGTGCCGGACTCGCTGTGCGAGGCGGACGGGTGCGGGCTGGGGCTGCCGCTCGCGGGGCTGCCGCCCACCGAGGGCGGCGGCGTCGCACCGGGGCTCACCGCGCCGACCGGCGCGGCGGAGGCCGCCGGGGCGGCGGCGCTCGGGGACGGCGTGGACGCGGCGCCCACGCTCGCGGAGGGGCGCTCGCCGTGCTGGCCGCTCCCGGCGCGTGCGCCGCCCTGCCCGGTCACACCCGTCTTGCCGACCGCCCCGCTCTGCCCGACCGGCTGGATGCCCGGCGCCTGCTCCGACGAGCTGGCACCCACCGACATGCACCCGGTCATCCCCATCCCGGCCAACGCCAGCACCACCCCACCGGCCACCCGCACCGACAGCGCCCGCCGCGCCGTCCGTGCCCGCCGCGCTGTTCCCGCCGCCTGCGCTGTTCCCGCCGTCCGCGCGCGCAGCGCCCTCCGAACCGCCATCACCGAGTACCTCTCCCCTGCCGGGCCGAAGGCCCACCGCTCACCGCGCGCGGCCCGCTTTCGGTGCCCAACGCGGCGACGGCGCCCCCGGACACGGGCAGCGCAGGCCGAAACTCAGCCCCAGTACGCCTGCGCGAGGGCCGTGCCGACCCAGACCGCCCCCAGCCCGGCCAGCAGACTCCCCACCACGTTGGCGACGGCAAGCAGCCGGGCCCCGCTCTCGGCCAGCCGGAGGGTCTCGTAGGAGAAGGTCGAGTAGGTCGTCAGCGCGCCGCACAGGCCGGTGCCGAGCAGCAGTTGCAGCCCGGGGGAGCTCACCCCGGCCGTGACCGCGCCGGTGAGCAGGCCGAGCACGGCGCAGCCGACGACGTTGACCGTGAAGGTGCCCCAGGGGAAGACGGTGTCGTGCCGGGCCTGCACCGCACGGTCCGTCAGATAGCGCAGGGGTGCACCGACAGCCGCCCCGGCCGCGACCAGCAGCCAGTCCGTCGCCCCGCTCACCGTTCGGCCTGCCGGGGCCCGTACCTGACGACCTCGCACTCGTCGAGGGTGACCAGGCCGTCGGTGACGAGGCCGTCCAGCTGCGGGAGGAAGGCCCTGATCCGTTCGGCGGTGTCGACGACCAGCACGGCCACCGGCAGGTCCTCGCCGAGCGAGAGCAGGCGGGTGGTGTGGACGACGGAGGTCGCGCCGAAGCCCTCGATGCCCCGGAAGACGCTCGCCCCGGCCAGCCCGGCGGCGCGGGCCCGGTGCACGATCTCGCTGTAGAGCGGCCGGTGCCGCCAGGTGTCGTTCTCCCCGACCAGCACGGTCAGCCGCAGTTCCCTGGTCACCAGCGGCTCGGTCGTCAGCGGCTCGGTCATCGGGCCCTCCTGAGCAGTCTCCGGGTCAGCCCGGCCGCCGCCCAGACGGCCGCGAGCGCGGCCAGCAGGGTCAGCGCCAGGTAGGCGAGCCCCCGAGCGGCGTAGCCCTGGGCGACCAGGCGGTGCACGTCGACCGCGTAGGTGGAGAAGGTGGTGAAACCGCCGAGCACGCCGGTGCCGATGAACGGGCGCAGCAGCGGGTGCGGCGACCAGATCTCGGTGACGGCGACCAGGAAGACCCCGATCACGGCGCAGCCCACGACGTTGACGGCCAGTGTGGTCCAGGGGAAGCCGGTGGGCGCGACCGGCCGGAGCAGGCCGGCCCCGTACCGGGCCCAGGCGCCGAGCACCCCGCCGAGCGCCACGACGAGGACGGCCGGCCCCTGGCCCCACCTGCTGCTCCGGCGTTCCCGCACCCTCGGTGCGGCCGCCTCGATCCGTTCGGATTCCACACTCCAGTGAATCACCGGTGCCGATCACCTGGCATACCGTCACCCCGCACCCGACAATGAGGCGGTGGACATGACGCGGGACGAGTTCGAGACCCTGGTCTCCGATGCCCTGGACCAGATCCCGCCGCAACTCGCGGCCATGATGGACAACGTGGCGATCTTCGTCGAGGACGAGCCCGACCCGGCCGACCCCGAGCTGCTCGGCCTGTACGAGGGCACCCCGCTCACCGAGCGCGGCGAGTGGTACGCCGGGGTGCTCCCCGATCGGATCATCATCTACATGGGCCCGACCCTCCGGCAGTGCGCCAGTCAGGAGGAGGCCGTGGCCGAAGTCCGGACCACCGTCATCCACGAGGTCGCCCACCACTTCGGCTTCGACGACCACGAGCTGCACGAACTCGGCTGGTCCTGACCCCGGGGCACCCCTCGGCACGCCCCGAAAGCGTTTTGGCGTTCCCGCCCCACATCCCATATGCTTCTCACGTCCCCGACCGCTGCAAGCCAGCCGGGCGGGCCGCAAGCCCTCATCGTCTAGTGGCCCAGGACGTCGCCCTTTCAAGGCGGTAGCACGGGTTCGAATCCCGTTGGGGGCACGGCAGTACCGTAGTAAAGTCAGCGTCGCAAGGCGCTGAAGCGGATGAGATCCGCACGAGGTCCTGTGGAGCAGTTGGTTAGCTCGCCACCCTGTCAAGGTGGAGGTCGCGGGTTCAAGTCCCGTCAGGATCGCTCGTCTCGCAAGAGGCGGTGCAGTACGGCCAGGTAGCTCAGTTGGTACGAGCGTCCGCCTGAAAAGCGGAAGGTCGCCGGTTCGACCCCGGCCCTGGCCACAGCTGCTGAACAGCAAGAAAGCCCCCGGTGAGTTCACTCGCCGGGGGCTTTCTCGTGCCCGGTACGCCAACCGGTATGCCAACCGGTACGCCAGTACCCGCACCGGTCATCGCTGCGCCCCGTCCTCGATCCAGCCGTCGTCGACCGCGATGTTGCTGTCGTACACGACGAACTCCCGCTCCACGGACACGATCTCGAAGCGCGCGTCGGACACCACGCCGATCAGCCCCTCCAGCCGCTCGCCGGCGGTCTTCAGCCCGACCCCGTGGCAACGCTGGGTGATGAACCGCTGCTGCTGACCGGCGCCCACGATCCGCCGTGCGTTCCACGAGACGTGTGCGGCGTGGCCGCCGACCAGCGCGGCCAGCTCCTCGCGATCGGTACCCGGGTCCAGGACGACCTTGAGGTGGTGCTCGAAGTAGACCGACGGGCCGAGCCGCTCCGCATCGGCGTCGGACGCCGGCACTCCACGGGTCCACGGAGTCGCCTCGATCTTCACCCGGACGGGTTCGAAGCCGGCAGCCCGCAGGTCGTCGGCCAGCGCCGCCGCCACCGCCTCGTGCTGGCGGAACGTCCCGGCCCCGCCCAGGGTCAGCATCGGCTGCGAGGGTGTCCGCCCTCGGGCGAGCACGATGTGTGTGAGCTTCAAGCCTCTGACGGCGGCCCACTGCTCGAGGCGGAGCAAGCCCTCCGCGCCGCACCCGACGGTGACATGGGTCTCGAACTCGCCGACGAAGTACTCGGCGGCGGCCGACCGCCCGGCCGGGGGAACAAGCAGTGCCATTACGTGATCATCCCAAGGGCAGCCACCCCCTGAACACCGGATTACCGGCCCCGGGCCACCGGAGCCGTACGGCCGATGCCGAAGCCCGTCGCGGACTACGCTGAGATGCTGTCCGGCACCCCCAGGAGGCACCACGCATGAACCCGGAGCGCTTCGCACTCCTCGAAGAGGCCCGCAGAAGCCTGCCCGACGGGTTCAAGGTGGAGCTGTCGGGCGACACCATCGTGATGATGGTCAGCCCCTCGGGCATCCACCAGCGGAACCTGCTCCTCGTCCGCCGCCAGTTCGATGCGCACGCCCCGTCGGAGCTGCTGCCGAGCGAGAACACCGACCTGGTCTCACCCAAGGTGGGCAAGAGCCGTAACCCGGATCTGACATACCTTCCGGGCGAGGCGCTGGAGACGACTGCCAATCAGGTCCCGTCCGAGGTCGCCGTCGTCGCCGTCGAGCTGGTCTCCCCCTCCAACCCGGAGAACGACTGGGTCGGGAAGGTGCGCGACTACCCACTGATGGGGATCCCGCTGTATCTGTTGATCGATGCCAGGCAGAAGACCGTCACGCTCTTCAGCCGCCCCGACAGCACGAGGTACCACCGCCGCGAGGACATCGAGTTCGGCGAGACGCTGCACATCCCCGAGCCGTTCGACTTCGACCTGATCACGACCGAGCTGCTCCCGTACTGACCTGGGCCGGGACGGCCACGGGCTGGGCCGTGCCGAGGCCGCAGTGGCGGCAGGCTCCGCGGCGGCGTAGGTGGTACGCGAGGGTGGCGGCGCCGAGGGCCGCGCCCCAGACGATCCACAGGATGCCGGGGCCGTTCGTGCCCCACATGTCGGCGGTGAGGCCGACGCGGGCCATCATCAGGCCGCCCGGGATGAGCACCACCGCGACGATCGACGCCGGGACGATCGCGACGGCCGGGCGGACCGGCTCGCCGGCCTTCCACCAGACCCAGCGTGGCCAGACCTCGCCCCAGCCCCGGACCAGACCTTGCGTCAGCACGGTGCCGGCCAGGGAGGCGAGCCCCAGGCAGAGCCCGATCTCGAGCAGGTGGGGCGTGTCCTGCATCTCCTTCTCGAATGCGGGGGTGATCCCGAGCGGGAAGCCGAGGTACCAGGCCACCCTGGTGATCTCGTACGGCAGGGTCGCCAGACCGGCCACCCGGACGGCCACCCGCCCCCAGCGCAGAGCCGCCTCCGGGCTCGTCCACCGCGCGGCGGTCCGCCTTCCCCGGCCGCAGCGCAGGCAGACCTGCCCGGTGCGGCGCTGGTAGGCCAGCGTCGCGGCGGCCCAGAGCAGACCGCCGAGGAAGACGATGAGCATGTTGTCCCGGTGCCAGAAGATGACGTTGCCGATGGTGTGCTGCGGTCCCGGCACCCCGGTGAAGACGAACACCAGCAGCACCGGCCAGAGCGCCAGGATGCCGATCAGTGTGTAGTCGGGGATCACCAGCGCGAGGGTGACGGCCTGGAGCCAGCCGAAGCCGAGCAGCACGTGCCGGGCGCGGCCCGACCCCCACCCCTGGGCCATCAGCACCGCCGCGACCGCACCGGCCAGCCCGAGCACCGCGATCACCGGTGCGAGCACCTCGGCGCGGCTCGGCTCCAGGATGGACAGCGTCGAACGCTCCGGGGCGACCTTCGCGAAGGGGAACCCGCCGCCGCCGAGAGCCCAGTACAGGCCCGCCGCCCCGTACAGCAGCGACCACACCGCCGCCGCGTAGCCGGACCAGTCCGGCCAGAACCGCAACCAGCGAAACCCACGCATCCCGACTCCTCGTCACATCGCTCCGGTGCCTTCGCCTCCAGCCTCGTTCGTCGGCACCCACCGGCGGCAGCTGCCGATCGGCAGAGATTCGTGGGGACCAGGTGGGTCACCTCTGCCGATCGGCAGAGGTGCCTACGCCACTCCGGGACCGGGTCGGGATCGCCGCCTGGGCCTGGTCGACGGGCCAGGCACCACAGAGTCACCGCACGGCGACCGCGTCCAGGTAGACGGACGACTGGCCGTTGGCACCGTCGGCCGGGACGAAGTCGGCGCCGATCTCACAGACCTTGGTGAGGTCGGGCACCCGGGCCAGGTTGAAGTGGAGCTGGGTGCTGTTCGAGTCGACCGGGTAGGTGCCGCCGTCGTACCAGTCGCAGGCGGCGCCGGCCTTCACGTACAGCTTGGCCTTCGTGCCCGTCCGTTGGTCGCCCCAGGGGGCTGTCCGGGCGGTTGCGGTGAGGGTGAGACGGCCGGTGAGGTCGACGGGGGTGGCGTAGTGCTGGAGCAGGAAGGACTCGCCCTTCTCCAGCTGCACGTCGGCCTTGAGGGAGTGGCTGCCCTGCGCCGACCACTCGTCGACCGCCCAGGGCCCGTGCAGCGTCAGCCAGCCGGACCAGCCTTCGGTGGTGCCGGTCTCGTAGTCGCCCAGGGTGGTCGCCGGGCGGGTGGCGGTCACGTTGTCGACGTAGACCGAGCTCTGGCCCGAGGCGCCGGGGGCGGGCGCGAAGCGGACGCCGATCTCGCGGACGTCGGAGAGGTCGGCCACGCCCGCCAGCGGCATGGTCAGGACGGCGCCGTCCGGGCCGACCACGGTGGGCCCGCTGTCGTACCAGGTGGCGCCGGCGCCGGTCCGCAGGTAGAGCTTGGCGCTCGTCCCGGCGGCCTGGTCGCCCCAGGGGGCCGTCCGCACGTCGACGGAGAGCGTGGCGTAGCCGCTGAGATCCTGCGGTGCGACCTTGTTCAGGTAGGTCTCCGGTCGGGTCAGGTCGATGTCGGCCTTGAGCGAGCGGCTCTGCTGGGAGGCCCACTCGTCCACGGACCAGGGCCCGTGCAGCGTCTGCCAGCCGCCCCAGCCGTCCGGCCCGTTCTCGAAGCCTTCGAGCAGCACGCCCGGCGCGGGAGGGCGCGGTGGCCCTGGCGGGTCGGTCAGCGCCGACAGCTTGATCCCGCCGAGGCCGACCGTCCACCGGTCGTTCATCAGCGTGCTCGCGCCGAGCTGCACCGTGGGGCTCCACTTGTCGTTCCAGGCCAGGAAGTAGGTCGTGGCCGGGAAGCGGGTGCGGATCGCGTCGGCCCAGCGGCCGTAGTCGTACGAGCCGGGTGCCGGTACGTGGGTCGTCGGGTCGTTCGGCGGGCCGATCTCGGCGAAGGCGAACGGCTTGTGCAGGGCGGTCAGTTCGCCGTACCCCTGGGCGGCGGCCGGGTCGGTCGGGTAGCAGTCGAGACCGACCACGTCGGTGTACGCGGCGCCCGGGTAGTAGGCGGCGCGGTCGCCGGCGCCGCAGAGCGGCGAGTAGACCCAGAGCAGGTTGTGCAGGTTCTTCGTCCGGGTGAGGTAGCGGTACGTGTACTGCCAGACGGCGATGTACGCCGCCCGGTCCTGGCCGCTCCACCAGAAGGCGTTCGCCCCGGAGGTGTTCATCTCGTGCAACGGGCGGAAGAGCACCGGCACACCCGCCGAGTCGAGGTCGGCCAGCCCGGCGGCGGTCCGGTCGAGGGTCCGCAGCCAGGCGGCGCCGACCGTGGTCGTCGGGTCGGTGAGCTGCTGGAAGTTCTCCAGGTGGGTGTACAGGCCCTTGAGGTCGGGCTGGACGGGGTTCGGCGCGTGGACGCTGACGGAGACCAGGCCGCCCCTGGCCCACCAGTTCTTGAGGTCGGCGTTGCAGGAGGAGTCGATGGTCGAGCTGCCGTCGGAGGCGTAGTCGCACGCGATCAGCCCCGGGTACCGACCGGTCTGCGCCTTCAGGTCCTCGGTCTGGGCGAGCGAGAAGGCGGAGCCGCTGTAGCCGCCGAAGAGGCCGGAGACCACCCGGCTGCCGGCCCGCCCCGGCAGGTGGGCCAGCCAGTCGAGCACCTGGGCCGAGGCGGTGGTGGCGAGCGGGTCGGACGGGGTGACGGCGGGCGCCGCCGAGGCGGCCGGCGCCCCGAGCAGGAGGGGCGCCAGCAGGAGCGTCGACATCAACGCGGCACGGACTCTTCGCAACATGATCGACACTTAATCAGACCGACCTGAGCCCTTCGGCAGGCGGGGAACCCAACACTGTTGGGCAGGGCAGAAGTTGATGGGGCATCGGAGCGCGCAGGAGTTGCTCAGGAGGCGCCCGGTACCAGCACTGGCGAGGTCTGGGCGAGCAGCTCGGCGAACGCGGTGGTGAGCGGGTCGGGTCGGGTGCGGGTGTAGGCGGTGAGGGTCCGCCGGATCGGTGGGTCCGGGCGGAGGACCGCGCCGTCGAAGCCGGGCGGGAGGATGTTGGCCGGCACGAGCGCCGGGCCGAGACCGGCGGCGGCGAGCAGCGGCACGGCGGAGGTCTGCTCGGCCCTGACGGCGACCCCGGGCTGGAACCCGGCCTGCGCGCAGGCCTGGTCGAGGAGGTCGGCGAGTCCGTTGCCGGGGGCGTAGTGGACCCACAGGCGGTCGGCGAGCCGGCCGAGCGCGAGCGGCCCGCCGACGGCCGGAGATCCGTCCGCGTGCCCGGCCGCCAGCGGGTCGTCACTCGGCAGGACGAGGACGAACTCCTCGATGCCCAGGTCCCGTACGGGCCCCTCCCAGTCGGCAGGGGTCGGGCCGACGGCGAGATCGGCCTGCCCGGCGGCCATCGCGGCCTGGAGTTCGCGAGCGTGCGGGTACTCGCGCAGGCGGATCCGGACTCCCGGGTGCCGCTGCCGCCAGGTGCGCAGGACGGGCGGCAGGAGGCCGAGGCTGACGGAGTAGACCGTCGCCACCTCCAGCTCACCCTCCTCCAACCCGGCCGCGCAGCGGGCGGCGGAGCGTGCCCGCGCGGCCTCGGCGAGCGCCGCGCGGGCGTGCGGCAGGACGGCCCGCCCGGTCGGGGTGAGCCGGACCGAACGCGGGAGGCGCTCGACCAGCGGGCCGCCGAGTGCGGTCTCCAGGGCGCGCATCTGGTGCGAGAGGGCGGGCTGGGTGACGTGCAGCTGCTCGGCCGCCCGGGTGAAGGATCCGGTGTCGACGACGGTGACCAGGTATTCGAGCTGTCGCAGCGTAGCCATGAGCAGAAGTTATCGCAGCGGTAGAGAACATGCCTTGGACTCATCGGCCGGGCAGCGGGAGGCTTCTCGAACAGCCACCGTCCAGCCCAGGAGGAGTTCCACCATGTCCACCCCTGCCCCCACCGCCGACCGTCTCGCCTGCCCCGCGCTCGAAGGGCGGCGCCTCGTGGTGGTCGGCGCCGGTTCGCACACCGGCCGGCTGCTCGCCCAGGCCGCCTCGGCGGCCGGGGCCGACCTGGTGCTGGCCGGGCCCGACCCACGGAAGCTGGAGTGGACCGCCGGCGAGCTGACCGGCCCGGCCCTCGTCGTCCCGGTCGACCTGGGCGACGAGGAGTCGATCGCCCGTCTCGCCGAGCAGGCCGGCCGCTTCGACCATCTGGTCTCCACGGCCGCGATGCCCGCCAACGGCCCGCTGGCGGAGCTCCGACTCGCCGACGTCCAGCGTGCGTTCGCCGCCAAGGTGCTGGGCCCGCTGCTGCTGGCCAAGCACCTCGCCGGACAGGCCGCCGAGGGGGGTTCGTTCACCTTCTTCTCCGGTGTCGCGGCCTGGCGCCCGGCTCCCGCCCGCACGGTGATGGCGACCACCAACGGCGCCCTGGCCTTCCTGGTCCAGGCACTCGCCGTCGAGATCGCCCCCGTACGGGTGAACGCCGTCTCCCCCGGCATCGTCGACACCGGCTCCTGGGACGGGCTGGGCTCGGACAAGGCCGCCTTCCTGCGCGGCGTCGCCGAACGCAACCCGGCCCGCCGCGTCGGCACGCCCGCCGACCTGATCCAGGCCGTGCTGTACGCCATCGGCAACCCGTACGTCACCGGCACCGTGCTGCACGTCGACGGCGGCGGGCGGCTCGTCTGACTGCCGGTTACCCGCGAGTCCCTCAGTGCCCCGGCGGACCGGCCGGGACGAGGCTGCGGTGGGCGTCGATCGCGGCGGCGAGGGTGTGGGCGAGATAGCCGGGGCGGGAGTTGCCGCCCGGTACGGGGAGTGTCCCGGCCCCCGGGCGGGTGATGCCTACCCGCCGGAGCAGGGCGTTGAGCTCGACGCCGAGCTCGTGCGGGTCGAGGGCCAGGTGCCTGGCGAGGTCGGCGACGTACATCCGGCCGCCCGCGTGCTCGACGGCCCGGTGGGCGCTCAGGAGCAGGACGGGCACGCCGTGCTCGTCTAGGGCACCGGGATCGTCGAGGCCCCGATGTTCGGTCGGCGCATCGTGCCCGGCTGCCGTGCGGTGCTCGGCCGGGGCACGGCGCTCGTCGCGGACGGCCGGGACGATGACGCCCCGGGAGTTCGGGAAGGTGACAGGTGGCCGGTGGACGGGCTGGGTGCAGGCCAGGCCCGCGTAGACGCGGGCTACGGCGGCGAGGGCTGAGGCGGCGTCCCGTCGGCTCTGGTCGAGCATCGTCATCGCCTCACTGGCGAGGGTACGGGCGGTCTCGGCGGGGTTGTCGTTCATACCGTGCCAACGTCCGCGGAACGATCAAGGTATTCCTTGATCCACCGCCCGGGGGGCTTCGATCGGCCGGTCGGCGGCGCCGGGTGGGCCGACCGGCGCAGTGCCGGTCGGCCCACCCGTACGGGGCTACGGCGTGCGCGGCGCGCGGGTGGCCGATCCGCTGCGGGGCGAAGCAGAGGCCGGACGGCCGGAAGCCGAGACCGGACGCCCGGAGGCGGAGGCCGGGCGACCGGAGGCCGAGGCCGGGCGGGTACGGCGGTCGTTGCGGCCACCCGGGGAGCTGTTGCGACGGGGGCGCTCGATCACCGGGTCGGGGACGACCACGGGGACGCCGGTCGGCACCCGGGCGCCGGTGATCCGGGCGAGCTGCTCGTCGCCGGGCTGGACGCGGGCCGACTCGGGGACGATCCCGGCGGCGGCCAGCATCCGGGCCGTGCCCCGGCGCTGGTTGGGCAGCACCAGGGTGACGACCGTGCCGGACTCCCCGGCGCGGGCGGTGCGGCCGCCACGGTGCAGGTAGTCCTTGTGGTCGGCCGGCGGGTCGACGTTGACGACCAGGTCGAGCCCGTCGATGTGGATGCCCCGGGCGGCGACGTTGGTGGCGACCAGGGTGGTGACCGCACCGGCGCGGAACTGCTCCAGGGTGCGGGTGCGCTGCGGCTGCGACTTGCCGCCGTGCAGCGCTGCGGCCATCACCCCGCTGGCCAGCAGGCCCTCGACCAGACGGTCTGCGGCCTGCTTGGTCTCGGTGAACATGATCACGCCGCCGTCGCGGGACGCGATGTGCGCGATGGCGGAGGTCTTGTCCGAGTTCTGCACGTACAGCACGTGGTGGTCCATCGTGCTGACGGTGGCCGCCGACGGGTCCACCGAGTGTGTGACCGGGTCCTTGAGGAAGTGGCGCACCAGACGGTCGACGTTGCGGTCCAGGGTGGCGGAGAACAGCATCGTCTGCCCGCCCTCGGCGACCTGCCCGAGCAGCTCGGTGACCTGCGGCAGGAAGCCCATGTCGGCCATCTGGTCGGCCTCGTCGAGCACGGTGACGGCGACACCGTCGAGCCGGCAGTCGCCGCGCTGCACGAGATCCGCCAGTCGGCCGGGGGTGGCCACGACGATCTCGGCGCCACGCCGGAGCGCGTGCGCCTGGCGGCTGATCGGCATGCCGCCGACGAGGGTGGCCAGCCGGAGCCGGACGGAGTCGGCGTACGGCGCGAGCGCCTCGGTGACCTGCTGGGCGAGCTCGCGGGTGGGCACCAGGACGAGCGCCAGCGGTCGGCCCGACTCGGCCCGCTGCCCTGCGGTACGGGCCAGCACGGCCAGCCCGAACGCGATGGTCTTGCCGGAGCCCGTCCGGCCCCGGCCGAGGACGTCACGGCCGGCCAGCGAGTTCGGCAGGGTGGCCGCCTGGATCGGGAACGGCGCACTGACGCCCCGTCGGGCGAGCGTCACGAGCAGCGCCTGCGGCAGGTCGAGCTCGTCGAACGCCTCGACGGCGGGGAGCGCCGGGGTGATGGTGACCGGCACCGCGAACTCGCCCGAGGGACGGGCGTGTTGACGACCGGTCGGGCGTGCGCCGGAGCCGGGCGGGCGGCCCGACGAGCGGCCGGACGCGCGGTACGGAGAACCTGTGGAGCGAATCATGCGGGAGCCTTCCCGGGAGCGGCACGTCGCCTGGAAGACTCCGCGGCAGCAAGCCGCATGAAATTCGCAAGAACGGGCCAGGAATTGCGGGGAGCGGCGCGTCGGCAACCTCGACCGGACGACCCGTCACGGACGGTCAGCGCGCGCTCGGCCTGCGATGGCGAGGCCGGAAGCCCGGAAAGCCGGGCCGATCTTCATAAAAACGGCGAGAGGCCCGCACCGTGCGAACGCGCGGTGCAGGCCTCTGCAACTGCTTTGGCGGAAAAGCCGTGGCAGCGGGAAGAACTAGAGCGGGCGGATGTTCTCGGCCTGCGGGCCCTTCTGGCCCTGCGTGACGTCGAACTCGACCTTCTGGCCCTCGAGCAGCTCACGGAAGCCCTGGGCGTTGATGTTCGAGTAGTGGGCGAAGACGTCCGGGCCGCCACCGTCCTGCTCGATGAAGCCGAAGCCCTTTTCCGCGTTGAACCACTTCACGGTGCCATTAGCCATAGAAAAATCTCCTTCATGGGGCATCGAAGCCCGCGCCTCGCGAGCTTCGCGTCGCCGCGATGATGACCCGCCCGGTTAACCATCCGGGAAACAAAATGCGCCTGCGGCATTACCAGCAGGCGCACACAAAGTTCATGGGAACCACAACTGCAACTACCACGACTGTAGCAGGGTCCGAACCGGAACGGGGGACTTCTCGATCCCGACTTCCCCGGGCGCGTCGCCCGTCACACCGGGTGGCCGCTGCCGGGCCGCCGTCCGGGCCGCCGTCCAAGATCCAGAAATCCCGGCCCCGCAGGATCCCCTCACCGGCCCCGCAACGGGCGCATACTTGCACAGATGACGAATTCAGCCGCGCCCCGGCGCCACCTGCCCACCAGCCCCTTCCGAGCTGCGGCCCCACCGACGCCCAAGCACTTCGCCGTCGGAGACCGCGTGTCCCACGACGAGTACGGCCTCGGCCGGATCATCAGCGTCGAGGGCGACGGCAACATCGCGGTGCTCGCCGACTTCGGCTCACACCAGGAACGGATCACCGCACCGTTCGCCAAGCTCTTCCTGCTCTAGCGCCAACTCGCCGACGGTCAGCGCCCGTTGGCGAGACACCACGAGGGCCGGTGCCCCCGCTCAGCAGAGCGGGGGCACCGGCCCTCGTGCGTTTCAGCCCTTGACGAAGTAGCCGAAGAGGTCGGCGACGACCTGGGTGCTGCCGTTGAAGTTGTAGACGTCGAACTTCCCGTTCCCACCCAGCGGGGTGGTCACGTGGTTGGGCACCGTCTGCCCGGCCGTGAAGTTCAGGTTGCTCGTCCCCGGCTTCGCCGAACCGTCGGCCCAGGCCGTCAGGTACCCGGCCGTGGTCGGCGCGGTCGCGGTCACGTTCAGCACCGCACCCGTCGCCCCCGCCGGAGCGCCGGAGGCCACGGCGAGACTCGCACCGGCACCCAACGCACCCTTGCCCGGGTCACGCGTGTCCACCAGACGGGTGGGAGTCGTCGGACGGAAGAGGCTCTCACCCTTCGGGCTGTAGTACCCGAAGAGGTCCACCACCGCGTCCGCACTGCCCGCGAAGTTGCTCAGCTGCACCTTGCCGTCGGCACCGATCGGCACCACGACCTGGTTCGCCACCGTCTGCCCCGGCCCGAAGTTCAGGTTGCTCGTACCCGTCGGGTTCATGTACTCGGGGTACAGCGAGAAGTAACCGCCCACCGTGCCCCGCGTCGCGGTGACGTTCAGCACCGCCGCCGTCGCATCCGCCGGCACGCCGTGTACCCCACGGATCTGCACCGAGCTCGCGTATCCCGCACGGATCGGGCTCTGCCCGGCGGTACGGGTGTCGAGCAGCCGGACGGGTGCCTGCGCGGTGAAGCGGTCACCCGTGCAGACGCCCGTGCCGTAGTGGCCGAACATGTCGACGACCACGTCCGTGCTGCCGCTGTGGTTGAAGATCGCGACCTGACCGTCCTTGCCCACCGGGACGGTGACCAGGTTCGGCACCACCTGCCCGGCCGTGAAGTTCACGTTGGACGTCGTCGGACGGTCCGCGCCGGCCGGGTAGACCGTCAGGTAGCCTCCGTTGGTCTTGTTGACGGCGGTCACGTTGAGCACCACCGCCGTTGGGTTGCCGCAGATCCCGCCGGGCACCGACACGGTCAGCGACTCGCCCGGCCCGAGCGTCGTCCGCCCGCCCGTGTGCTGGCGGGTGTCGAGGAGGCGGGTCGGGGTCTCCGCGTGGAAGGCGCCCGGCTGGTAGGCGACGTGCGCCACCTGAGAGGTGCTCGCCGTCCGGCCGCCGGTGTCGGTCACCTTCATCGTGACGGTGTAGTCACCCTGGTGGCTGTACTGGTGGGTGTCGCTGCCCTGCGGGCCGCTGCCGTCACCGAAGTCGTAGCTGCGCGAGGCAACCGCCCACGACGTGGTGGTGCCGGTGTCGCTCACCTGGTAGGTCAGCGGACCGTTCCCCGGGGACACGCTCATCGCCGGGATGAGGTCCCCCGCCGGGTTGGCCTTCGCCCAGCCGGTGCCAGGCTCGGTGGTGTCGCCGTTCTGGAGCGTGGCCGTGACGGTGATCTTGTACGACCCGGGGGTGGCGTAGGCGTGCTGCTGCGCCGACCGGTCCGTGGTGACCAGTGGGGCAGTCCCGTCACCGAAGTCGTAGCTGTACGAGACCACCGGCGACCAGCCACTCCAGGCGGGAGTGAAGGTGAGGGCCGTCCCGACCGGCACGCTGTACTGGGAGACGGTGAGCTTGGGTGGGTCGTTCGAGGTGGTCACCTCGTACGCGCCACGGTCGTAGTAGCCCGGCTCACCGTTGGTGACGTGCGGGACCTGGATGCGGTGCAAGCCGAGAATGTCCGTCGCGCTCTCACCGGGCGCGCTCGCGTCGGCGGAGTCGACCGCCGGGGAGCCGGACCGCAGCGTGAGACCCGTGGTGTACTCGAACACCGGGTCGGCGGTGAGGTCGTGGGCACCCTGGCCGGGGACAGCCGTCGTGAAGTCGGCCGAGGTGGCGTACGTCTTGTCGGCCCAGCTGTACGAGGGCTGGCCGGAGAGCGGGTTGAGCAGGTTGTACTTGGCAACCGAGCCGACTGCGGACGGCGTGGAGACCAGCAGCTTCACTCCGTCGGCGGCGTGGTCGCACTTGACGTAGCTGTACAGGAGCTCCTGAGAAGTGGCGAGGATGTTGTTCTCCACCACCGCCTTCGAGGAGTCGCCCAGCAGGGCGACCGCCGGGGCGCAGAGGGTACTGGCGGTGTTGCCCGTCACCACCGTGCCCGGGGCGTCAGTGATCTGGACGCCACCGCCTGACCGGTTGTCGATCGCGTTGCCGCTCACCACCGCTCCGGAGACCCCGGCGTCGACCACGATCGAGCTCTTACCACCGAACAGGATGTTGCGGGCGACGGTGGTCGCCGTCGTGCTGCCGGTCAGGTGGACGGTGGCCGGAGCTACCGCCGTGCCGTAGCCGCCCCACGCATAGTTGCCGTCCACCGACACCCGGGCGGCGTCGGTGAGCAGGAAAGCCTCCTGATTCCCGACGACGGTGAACCCGGAGATCCGAACGTCGTGCACGCCGTTGAGCACGAAGCCCCGGTCCTTCTGCCCCGTTCCGTTGATGCCGAGGCCGATCACCGGCCTCGGCAGCGTACGCAGGACGCCGCCGAGAAAGGTGATCGGCTTGCCCTCGCTCCCGGAGTGGGTGAGCGTGACCTGCTCGTCGTACTGGCCGGGCGCCACCTTCACCGTCTGGCCCGGCTGGGCTGCGTCGGCGGCGGCCTGGACGGTGCAGTACGGCTGCTGCTGGGTGCCCGCGCTCGCGCCGGTGTCGGCGCAGTGGGCGGCGGTGCTGTTGTCGACGTAGATCGTCGACGAGTCCGCCACGGCGTGGCTGGGTATCGGAAGCCCGACTCCCAGGACGACGCTGGTGGCGGAGGCGAGGCCGGCGAGATTCCGCAGGCGCACGATGGACCCCCCTGATGAGTTCTTCGGTCCGCGTCGAGCCAGGTGGGCCGCGACGGACGGGAGCCATCATTCGTCATGCCCGGCTGCGGTGTCACCTCGGATTCGAGCGAATCTTCGCGATACCCGAGTGACATCCGATACAGGGCGGGCGGGAGTGGTCGTCAACCGGTCGGCCGGTCCCCGGAAAACACCGTCGCGGGGGGCCGGCTTGCGCAAAACTGCTCACTGCCAGAGAGGCGGAGCAGTACGAACCGCCTGCCCCCACGACGGAGAGCGGCCCCCACCCGATGACCTCAGACCCCGCCCCGGTACCGGGGCCACGCCCGGAGAAGCCGCCGACGGCCCCCGCCGGACCGCCGGCTCCGGCAGGCGTCCCGTACGGGGCGCTCCAGGACCTCATCCGCTCGCAGACCGGCACCCGCCGCGGCGACGCGACCGCCTACCTGCGGGCCGCCGCGCACCTCAACCCGGCCTACCGGGATGCGGTCGTCGAGGAGCTGGCGGAGAACCCGCACCGCATCCCGCCGCCCTCCTTCGGCGTCGACCTGGTCGCGATCCTCAAGGAGTGTTTCGCAAACCGGCGTTGGGCCGTCATCCGGGCGCTCGTGATGCTGGTGATCCCCTTCCTGTTCATCCCGGTCGACCGGACGGGTGCGATCGCGCCGCTCGCCGTGGTGCTGTACGTCCGCTTCTACCTTTTCCTCACCCGGCGGCTGACCCGGCTGCTGGAGCGGTTCGCGGCGCGACTCAGCGACCGGGTGGCCGCAGTGTGGGTGCGGCGGGCGTCCTCGCTGGTCTGGCTGGCCGGCATCGGCTGGATCGTCGTCATCAACGGCTCCTACCTGGTCGGCCTCTGGGGTGAGGGCTTCCTCAGCAGCCAGCCCGACTGCCACTACGCGACCGCCCCCGACGGCGGGTACGGCGCCTACAGCTGCAACGACGTCACCACCTTCAACAGCACCCCGCTCGCCGTGCTGCTCACCCTCGCGGGCTGGGCCGCCGTGGCCGGGTACGACCGCTACCGCCGCCTGCACATCCTGCACAGGCTCGCCACCGGCAGCGCCCCGGTCGCGGCCGACGGCGACGGCGCCCACGGCGAGCGCTACCGGGAACTGCGGGCGCAGCAGAGCGACCCGGACGTCGTCTACAGCGACTTCGCACCGTTCGTCGGCGCGGGGGTGGAGGTCGACCACTGGTCGTTCCCGGTCGAGCTGGTGCCGCTGGCCGGCCCGGACGGCGACGGCGCGGGCAGCGGCGGCGCGGGCAGCGGCGGCGCGGGCAGCGGCGGCGCGGGCAGCGGCGGCGCGGGCAGCGGCGGCGCGGGCAGCGGCGGCAGCGGCGGCCCGCTCGCCAAGCGGCCGAAGCCGCCGACCGGGTTCACCACGGCGGAGCTGCACGCGCACATCCGCACCGAACTGCTCCGGCTGGGCGCCGTCGGGCCGGGCCCGGCCTACCCGGGGGACCGGCTGCACGGCATCCGGGTCGACGACTACGTGTTCAAGCGCGGCATGCGGGTCGGGCCGTCCACCGACTGGAGCGGCAGCGGGCCGGCCAGTGCGTTCGCCCAACTGGAGCCGTTCGCCAAGCCGTTGGCGGCCCAGCTGTTCGGCCTCCCGGCCGGGTCGCCGCCGCCGTCGAGCTGGTGGGCGGACAGCCTCGACCTCGCCGCCGAGGAGCAGCTGCGGCACTACCTGGCCGCCCGGGTGGAGAGCTGGAACGGCGAGGTGGTGCTCACCGTCTTCACCAGGGTGCAGGTGCAGGGCGGCCTGCTCTTCCTGGAGAACCGAGCCTTCCTGCTGCCGCCGATCGACCGCGCGTACCACGCGATCGACCTCGTCCGGCCGCCGACGGGCGTCGGCGACTGGATCGCCCTGGCGGGCCGCTCGCTGCTCGCGACCGTCCCGCTCGCGAGCTCCGCGCTGCCCGATCTGTACGTCGCGGTACGGACGGCCGTCCGGACGGCGCGGGCGCGGAGCTGGTACGACTGGATGTGCCGCAAGGACCAGCCCGTCGACCACGGACCGCGCTGCTCGGCACGGGAGTTGGGGGCCGAGTCGGAGTACCACCAGCTCTTCCAGGAGATGGACGCGCACCGCTTCCTGCAGAGCATCGAGACCCGCACGCTCACGGCTGTGCGCGGCTTCCTGCGGGAGCACGGCTACCGCACCGACGCGTACGAGGCCCACCTGACGACCGTCGTGAACAACGGCATCCAGGTCAACGGGAACGTCAACGGGGTCGTCCAGAGCGGCGCCAACGCCAGGGCGAGCTACCAGCAGGTCGCGACCCCGCAGGCCAGGATAGGAACTCAGGGAAACTGACGGCCAGTTGAAGGCCAATTGAGGAGGGGATGGTATGTCGGAGGAGAACGACACCGGCGGCATCCACATCGCCGGGTCGGTGACAGGCATCGTGCAGAGCGGCAGCCACGCCAGTGCGGTGTTCACCGCCGGGCCTTCGGCCGAGCCGGCGCAGGCCGCCGACCAGCTGCTGGCGGCGGTGGAGGCACTGCGGGCGGAGTTGCGCTCGCTGCGGGCCGCCGAGCCGGAGGCCGTACCGGAGTTCGCCGCCGAGGTGGCGGAGGCCGAGCTCGACGGCCTGGCCGAGCCCGAGCGGGAGCCGGGCCGCATCCGGCGCTCGGTGTTCGCGGTCGCCGGGGCACTCGGCTCCGTCGCCGGGCTGGCCGAGGCGGTCGACCGGCTCCGCCAGGCTGCGGCGCCCTGGTTCTGACCGGTTCTGACCGCAGGGCAGCTCCGGGGGGCGTACCCCCGGAGCTGCCCTGAGCTGCGCCCCGAAGGTCAGGGGCTGTAGAGCTCGGTGAGGCCGGTGACCCTGCCGGAGGCGTCCAGGGCGATGTCGTACGTCTTGCCGGAGGCGCAGCTCGGGGTGTCCGAGTCGCCGTCCAGGCACTTGCCGATGTGGTCGATCAGCTTGGCGAGGGTGACGGTCTGGTTGTGCTCCGGCCCGGCCAGCTCCGCCTTGGCGTTGGCGGCGATGGTGTACGTCTTCTCGGGGCCCTTCGGCCAGTAGCCGTAGTCGGGGGCCGGGCTGGTGCAGTCGAAGACGCCGTCCTGGGCGATGAGCTTGGTCAGGGTGGCGTGCTTGGAGGCGACGACCACCTTGTGACCGGCGGCGACGGGCTTGTCCGGCTTGCAGGTGGGGGCGCCCGGCTTGATCGGGGCGGTGGAGGACACGGCCGGGTTGGACGCTCCGGTGCCCGGGGTGCCGGCGGCCGGGGTGCCGGTCGCCGCGTCGGCACCGGGGGTGGCGGTGCTGCCTGCGGCCGGGTCGGAGGCGGCCGGTGCGGTGGCCGGGGCCGTCGCGGTCTGCGGAGCAGCCTGCGAGGCGGCCTGGCCGGTCGTGCCCGAAGCCTTGGGGCCGCAGCCGGTGAGGGCCAGGGCGGCGGCCGCGAGCCCGGCGGCGGCGCAGAGAACTCGACGTGATGACAAGGTGGTTGGTCCCCCCATGGTGGCGCTTGCGCGGTTCCTCGACTGACGGTCGGACAGCCTACCGACCGCCGCTCACGGGCGACGGCCGGTAGGCGGGAGCGCTACTCGACGCCGTTCTTGCGGATCGGCTTGTACGGGCCGGTGCCCGGGTACGGGTAGTCCAGCTCGTGCGAGACGCAGCCGTGGCTGCCGCTGTCCTCGATGCAGATGAAGCGGGTGTGCTCGGCGTTGGCCCAGCCGCCGAAGAGCACCACGTGCTCGTGCTTGGGCGTGTTGCAGACCAGCGCGTCGCCGGGCTTGAGCTCGTCCTTGCTGATGTGGTGCGAGACCGACGAGCTCTCCAGGTCCCAGGTGTTCAGGCCGCCGGACGAGCCCGGCGGGATGCCCCAGGCCGCCGAGACCAGGCCCGAGCAGTCGACCCGGTAGCCGTTGGTGATCGCGCCCTGGCTGTAGCCGAGCTTGTGCTCGGCGCGCTCCAGCCCGCGTTCGACGATCGCCTTGCGCTCGGGGTCGAGGCCGTCGAGCTTCGGCTGGTCCTTCACGCCGTCGCCGTGGCCGTTGGTGGGGTGCGCGTGATCGCTCCACGCGTCCCAGCTGTGGCCGACGGTGAGGTGGGTGTCCCAGTTGCCGGTGCTGTGGTCCTTCAGGTTCGGGCCGTCGAACTTGCCGCCGGGGCCGCCCGCGTCGCCGGTGCCGGAGCCGGAGCCGCCGCCACCGCTGGTCCCGCCACCACCGCCGCCACCACTGCCGCCACCGTGGCCGCCGCCGTGGCCACCCTGGGAGCCGCCGCCACCGCCGCCCTTCGAACCGCCACCGCCACCGCCACCGCCACCGCCGTCACCCGGCGCCGGGGGCTTGGGAGAGGGCGGGGGCTGCTGCTCCTTCTGCTTCTTCAGGTCTTCGAGGATCTTGCGCTCGATCTCCTCGTACTCCTTGGCGACGCCCTTGAGCTTCTCGGCGTCCTCGCCCAGCTCCTTGGCGAGCTGCTCCTTGGTGCTCTTGAGCGCCTCCGCGCGGGCGCGGATCTCGGCGACGTCCTTGGTCACCCGGTTCGCGATGATGCCGAAGCCGAGCAGGCCCGAGGGGATGCCGGCGAACAGGTCGGTGGTGGCCGCCTTCGCGATCACCGCCTCGATCTGGCCCATCTTCTCGGTCATGTCGGACATCTGCTGGTTGAGGCGCTGCCAGTCCTGCTGGATCTTGGCCAACTCGCCCATCTGATAACCGAACTGGTCACCAGCCATACGGCTCTCTCCCCGTGGTCGTCGTCATAGCGGTCGGAAGCTTGTCGGGAGCTCGTCGGAAGCTCAGTAGACGTGCGCGAGCTGTGTGACGGCCTTGCTCAGCCCGTGCAGCTCGTCGGAGACCCCGGCCAGCTCGCGGACCCGCCCCTGCGCGTGCCCGACGAACGCGTCGGAGGCCGGGCCGTGCCAGGTGAGGTGCGAGAGGGCGGAGTTGATCTCCTGGGACAGCTGCTCGACCTGCTTGCCCATCGCGTCCAGCTCGGCGGCGAGCTTCTCCAGCTCGGCGTCGGAGTTCCCGAACATCTTGCCGAGCGCCCAGTGGGCCACCTCGCTCGGCACCAGGACGACGTCCTCGACGCCGTGGACGATCCCCTTGCCGATGCCTTCGAGCGTGCTCAGGAAGCCCATGGCTGTTCCCCCATTCCCCCGTAAGAACTGGCTGATAATCAGTCAAAAGGCTAGCGGACCCTCTCACCCCTGAGGAGACCTGCCGTACGCGAGCAGTGCCAGACCGGGCACGGACAGCAGCCCGTCGGCCTCCACGCACTCCCCCGCCAGCCGGTCGTACTCCCGCTTGACCGCCGCGATCACCCCGGCCGGCTGGCTCGTCACCACCAGCCCGAGATTGGCCACCCCGGCCGCCACCCCGGCCCACCACAGCTCCGGATCCACGCGGTGCACCAGCCGGATCTCCCGGCACCCGGCCCCGGCCCACCCCGCCCCGGCCGCCAGCGCCCCGAAGCCCGCCGCCGTCCGCTCGAAGTTCAGCTCGGCCGGCACTCGCGGCAGCACCGGCCACTGCACCTCCGCCGCCAGCGCCCGGCCGAACAGTTCCATCGAGCCGTTCCCCTCGTCCGCCCAGATCGTCGCCGCCAGCCACCCGCCGGGCCGCGCCACCCGGCGCAGCTCCGCGAGCGCGGCGGCCGGGCGCCCGACGTGGTTGACCACGAAGTTGCCCACCACGGCGTCGTACGCCCCGTCCGCGAACGGCAGCTCCGGCAGCAGGGCCACCCGGACGTCCGCCCCGGGCAGCGCGGCGGCGGCCAGCGCGGCCATCCCGGGGTCGGCGTCCACCGCCGTCACCACCGCACCAAGCCCGGCCGCCGCCACGGCCGCCGTCCCCGGGCCCGTCCCGACATCCAGCACCCGCACCCCCGGGCCGACCCGCGCGGCGTCCAGCAACGCCGGCACGGTGTGCGCGCACAGCTCCGCGAAGCTCTGCCGGTAGGCCTGGGCCCGGCCCGCCCACAGCCGCCGCTCGTGCTCGTCGAACTCACCCACGATGAAGTCCCCCTCGGTCCTGGGCACCCCTGAGACACCCCGCGACGCACCGTAACAACCGGCCGATCCCGACCGGCGGGCGGTCTGTGACACTGGAGGGGCTCGAAAACCGAGGTGCGCCTGCCCGTGCCTCCTTGCGAACCTAGAGGGATGTCCGCAGTGAGTTCTCCCGAAGTCCAGCCCGCCGATGCACCCACCGTCGGGGGGCTGGCCGCGCGTCTGCCCGGCCTGATGCTGCGCGACCAGCAGCGGATCGGGCGGCGGTTGGACGGCGCGCGGCGGGTCCGGGGGCCCGGGGCGCAGGCGAAGATCGCCCGAGAGCTGTCGGCCGACATCGACCGGGCCGAGCTGCGGGTGGAGCAGCGCCGGGCCGCCGTGCCGGAGATCCGGTACCCGGCGGAGCTGCCGGTCAGCCAGAAGAAGGACGACATCCTGGCCGCGATCCGCGACCACCAGGTGGTGATCGTCGCGGGCGAGACCGGCTCCGGCAAGACGACGCAGATCCCGAAGATCTGTCTGGAGCTCGGCCGAGGGGTCCAGGGCCTGATCGGCCACACCCAGCCCCGCCGGATCGCGGCCCGCACGGTCGCCGACCGCGTCGCCGAGGAGCTGAGGACCCCGCTCGGCGAGGCCGTCGGCTGGAAGGTCCGCTTCACCGACCAGGTCGGCCCGGACACGCTGGTCAAGCTGATGACGGACGGCATCCTGCTGGCCGAGATCCAGACCGACCGCGAGCTGCGCCAGTACGACACCCTGATCATCGACGAGGCGCACGAGCGCAGCCTCAACATCGACTTCATCCTCGGGTACGTCAAGCAGCTGCTGCCCCGCCGCCCCGATCTCAAGGTCGTCATCACCTCGGCGACGATCGACCCGGAGCGCTTCGCCAAGCACTTCCATGACGCCCCGATCATCGAGGTCTCCGGCCGCACCTACCCGGTCGAGGTCCGCTACCGGCCCCTCGTCGAGGACGGCGACGAGACCGAGGAGGTCGACCGGGACCGCGACCAGGTGCAGGCGATCTGCGAGGCCGCCCAGGAGCTCCAGGCCGAGGGGCCGGGCGACATCCTGGTCTTCCTCTCCGGCGAGCGGGAGATCCGCGACACCGCCGACGCGCTGGACAAGCTCAAGCTGAAGTTCACCGAGATCCTGCCGCTCTACGCCCGGCTCAGCTCGGCCGAGCAGCACCGGGTCTTCCAGCGCTCGAACAGCCGCCGGATCGTGCTGGCGACCAACGTCGCGGAGACCTCCCTCACCGTCCCGGGCATCAAGTACGTGATCGACCCGGGCACCGCGCGGATCTCCCGCTACAGCCACCGCACCAAGGTGCAGCGCCTGCCGATCGAGGCGGTCAGCCAGGCCAGCGCCAACCAGCGCAAGGGCCGCTGCGGCCGCACCTCGGACGGCATCTGCATCCGGCTGTACTCGGAGGAGGACTTCCTCTCCCGCCCCGAGTTCACCGACCCGGAGATCCTGCGGACCAACCTGGCCTCCGTCATCCTCCAGATGACGGCCGCCGGGCTCGGCGACATCGCCGCCTTCCCCTTCCTCGACCCGCCGGACTCGCGCAACATCAAGGACGGCGTCAACCTCCTGCACGAGCTGGGCGCCCTCGACCCGGCCGAGAAGGACCTCCGCAAGCGCCTCACCCCGCTCGGCCGCCAGCTGGCCCAGCTGCCGGTCGACCCCCGGATGGCCCGGATGGTCATCGAGGCCGACAAGAACGGCTGCGTCCGCGACGTCATGGTGATCGCCGCCGCGCTCTCCATCCAGGACCCGCGTGAGCGCCCGGCCGAGAAGCGCCAGGCCGCCGACGACCGGCACCGCCGCTTCAACTCCGAGACCTCCGACTTCATGGCCTACCTGGCGATGTGGCGGTACGTGAAGGAGCAGCAGCAGGAGCTCTCCTCCTCGGCCTTCCGCCGGATGTGCAAGTCCGACTACCTGAACTACCTGCGGATACGCGAGTGGCAGGACATCTACCACCAGCTGCGCACGGTCGCGAAGCAGCTCGGCGTGACAGTCGAGGAGCCGCACCCGGACGCCGAGCCGGACAGCGACCGGATCCACCAGTCGCTGCTCGCCGGGCTGCTCTCGCACCTGGGCCTGTACGACGTGGAGAAGCGCGAGTACGGCGGTGCGCGCGGCGCCCGCTTCGCGGTCTTCCCGGGCTCGGGGCTGTTCAAGAAGCCGCCGCGCTGGGTGATGTCGGCGGAGCTGGTGGAGACCTCGCGCCTCTGGGCGCGGATCAACGCCAAGATCGAGCCGGAGTGGGTCGAGCCGCTCGCCGGGCACCTGATCAAGAAGAGCTACAGCGAGCCGCACTGGGAGAAGAAGGCCGGCGCGGTGCTGGCGTACGAGAAGGTGACCCTGTACGGGATGCCGGTCGTCGCCCAGCGCAAGGTCAACTTCGGCCGGATCGACCCGGAGCTCTGCCGCGAGCTGTTCATCCGCAACGCGCTGGTGGAAGGCGACTGGGAGACGCACCACAAGTTCTTCGCGGAGAACCGCAAGCTGCTCTCCGAGGTGGAGGAGCTGGAGAACCGGGCCCGCCGCCGCGACCTGATGGTGGACGACCAGACGCTCTTCGACTTCTACGACAGCCGGCTGCCGGAGGAGATCGTCTCCACCCGGCACTTCGACTCCTGGTGGAAGAAGGAGCGGCACGAACAGCCGGACCTGCTGAACTTCGAGAAGTCGATGCTGATGAACGACGTCGCCGACGGCGTCACGGAGGCCGACTACCCGGACTACTGGCAGCAGGGCAAGCTGCGCTTCAAGCTGACGTACCAGTTCGAGCCGGGCAGCGACGCGGACGGCGTGACCGTCCACATCCCGCTGCCGGTGCTCAACCAGGTCACCCCCGAGGGCTTCGACTGGCAGATCCCGGGGCTGCGGGCCGATCTGGTGACGGCGTACATCCGCTCGCTGCCGAAGGCGATCCGCCGCAACTTCGTCCCGGCCCCCGACTTCGCCGCCGCCGCGCTGCGCCAGGTGAAGGACCGTCAGGAGCCTCTCCTGCCGACACTGGAGCACATCCTCAAGCGGATGACGGCGATCAGCATCCCACCGGAGGCCTGGGACGACGAGCGGGTGCCGGACCACCTGCGGGTGACCTTCCGGGTGGTGGACGGCAAGCGCAAGCTGGCCGAGTCCAAGGACCTGGAGGACCTCCGGCTCCAGCTGAAGCCCAAGCTGAAGGAGACGCTCTCCTCGGCCGCCTCCGGCCAGGGCATCGAGCAGCAGGGCCTGACCGCCTGGCCGGCCGGCCTGCCGGTGCTCCAGCGCACCTTCGAGCAGCGCTCGCGCGGGCACTCGCTGCGCGCGTACCCGGCGCTGGTGGACGAGGCGGAGTCGGTGGCCGTCCGGCTCTTCGACACCCCGGAGGAGCAGGCGCGGGCGATGTGGGCCGGCACCCGGCGGCTGCTGGTGCTCGGCACCAACTCGCCCGCCAAGTCGATCCAGGGCCGGCTGGGAAACCAGGCCAAGCTCGCCCTCTCCTACAACCCGCACGGCTCCGTCCCCGCGCTGTTCGAGGACATCGTGTCGGCCGCGACCGACCGGCTGATGACGCTGCACGGCGGCCCGGCCTGGGACGAGAGCGCCTTCACCCTGCTGTACGACAAGGTGCGGGCCGACCTGTACGAACTGTCGGCGGACACCACCCTGAAGACGGCGAGCGCCCTGATCGCCTTCCAGAAGGCCTCGACCCGGCTGAAGTCGGTCAGCAGCCCGGTGCTGCTGACCGCCGTCAACGACGTCCGGCTGCACCTGGCCTCGCTGATCCACCGAGGCTTCGTCACCGACACCGGCTGGCAGCGGCTGCCGGACCTGAAGCGCTATCTGCTCGCCGTCGACCGCCGCCTGGAGGCACTGCCGAACCACCCCCAGCGCGACCTGCTGCACCTGCAGAAGGTCCAGCAGGTCCAGCAGGCGTACGGCGAGCTGCTGGCCTCGCTGCCGCCCGGTCAGGAGCCCTCGGCGGCGGTGCGGCAGATCCGCTGGATGATCGAGGAGCTGCGGGTGAGCTTCTTCGCCCAGGGCCTGGGCACGCCGACCCCGGTCTCGGAGAAGCGCATCCTCAAGGCGATGGAGGCCGCTGCGGCAGCCTCCTGACGTGCTCCGGGGCCGCGCCGGAGCCGGTTCGACTCCGAGGCCCCGGATGCAGTACGATCTGTCTTGTTCGCAAGCGAGAGCAGCGCGAATGAGACAAAGATCTGGTCCTGTGGAGCAGTTGGTTAGCTCGCCACCCTGTCAAGGTGGAGGTCGCGGGTTCAAGTCCCGTCAGGATCGCAGTAGGTGAGAGGCCCGGAGCCGCAAGGTTCCGGGCCTCTTGCGTTTGTCGGAGCGTCGGCTGAGGGTGCGTCAAGCCGGAGCCCCTGTGGCGCTCGTCACTTATCTTTTCTTGAGGCCGGGCAGCCCGGACGCCCCCCGCAGTGGGCGTAATTTAATATATAAAATTGTACTGGCTTTCCTCTTCATTCCCCCCTCCCACTTCCGGAACAATTGGAGCCATTGATTCCGGCACCGGACACGCCGAAGGGGCCGCACCCCTGACCCGGCGGAGTCAGGGAGTGCGGCCCCTTCTGGAATGCTTCAGCGGCTCTCTCAGCCTTCGGTACGCTGAGCCGGAATCCCGGCCAGCAGGGCGCGCACCTCCGCCTCGCGATAACGGCGGTGTCCGCCGAGAGTGCGGATCGACGTGAGCTTGCCGGCCTTTGCCCAACGCGTGACCGTCTTCGGGTCGACGCGGAACATGGTGGCGACCTCTGCCGGTGTCAGCAGGGGCTCAGCATCAGGGGTACGAGCGGTCATGAGCGGCCTCCTCGGGAGAACCGAACCAGAGCGGTTCTATCCTTCAAATTCTGCACCTTGGCCCGCGATGCCCGAAATGACATACGCAGACCGAGTCGGTAATAGGACGAACGGCTTGTCCTGGTGTCTACAACTACACCATCCGTCCAGCCCCATCGGCCAAACCGTCAAAATTGACCCCTCACGGGCCCAAGAGCGACGGATGGCCATGGACCACCCCATAGCGGACAGTCACCGCAGGATGACAATCGGTTATGGGTGGACCAGACCCTTCGTTTCCCCGCAAAGTACGCACCACCGTCAGATCCACCCAAAAGTGGACACACTTGAGTGAACTTGGGCTGGTTGTCCCATTTTTACACATAGGGGTAAGTACGCGTCAACGGTGAGTAGTGTCACGTTCGAGGGGTATTGACCCGAACCAGGACCTTGGTCCCCGGCACGGGGCCGAAGGTCCCGACCATCCTCACCCCCCGCACTGACAGGCGCCTTGAGCCCTCGTCAGCTGGCATTCCGCCGCGCGAGGACCTGCCGCCAGCGCTCGGTGACCACCCGGTACGCCCGCGCCGCCTCGGCCCCGTCACCCGCCCGCAGCGCGCCGACCGCGCCCTCCAGCTCGGCCACCGAATCCTCCGCCGCCAGCCGCTCCGCCCCCAGCAGGTGCACCAGCCCGCCGTAGTCCAGCTCCACCAGCGACCTCGGGTGGAACTCCTCCAGCCACCGGCCGATCTGCTCCACCTCCCGCACCAGCGGCCCGAGCGGCAGCCTGTCCCGCAGCACCCGGTAGCTGCGCGCGATCCGCCGCCGGGCCTGCGACATCGGCGTCAGGTAGAAGAGGGCGGCCGACTGCCGGCTCCCCTCGGGGCCGGGCGGGACGTAACAGCGGTCCTCCGCGCCGAACGGCAGGCACCAGCGCACCGGCACCTCCCAGCGGCTGGTCAGGATCCACGGCCGGGCGTCCGGGTGGTCCGCCTGCCAGCGCTCCCGGTCCGCCTCCGCCGCAGCCCGCGCGGCGGGCGGCAGCACGGTGTCCAGCAGCGCCACCGGCAGGGCCGTGGTCAGCTCCTCCAGCGCCTGCCAGCTCCGCAGCCGGGTCGACCACGGGCAGACGTACGTCACGCCGTCGACCACCCGGACGAAGGCCCGGCCGCTCTCCCGCTCGGGCAGCGCCCGGGGCGTCCGGGCGAGCAGCTCGGCGAGCGCCGCCCGCTGCTCCTCCAGGGCAGCGGCCGAAACCGCCTGGCCAGGCCCGTCGGCGTCCGGGCCGCGCTCGGCGGCGTACGCCTGCCAGCGGGCCCGCTCCGGCTCGGAGTAGGCCGCCAAGGGCTCGTAGACCCGCAGGTGGGCGGTGTAGGGCGGGAGCACCGAAGTGCGCACGACGGTCACGTACGGCATCGTCGCACGCCCTGCCCGGCGCCCGGGAGAGTGCCGTCGGGGGGCGTTCGCTCGTTCTCCCGGGAGGGGCAGAATCCGCGCCCTGCCCGGAGCTAGGCTGCCCTCAGGCGCCCACACCACAGCAGTGGGCCTCGAATACTGGAGTCACCACAGTGACCGACGTACAGACCGTGTCCGCTTCGCACCCCGCACCCGGCGTGCTGAGCAGGATCTTCCGTACCGAGCAGGACGGCGTCCCGGGCGACGGGCACGAGCAGGTCGTGCTCTGCCACGACCGGGCCTCGGGCCTGAAGGCGATCATCGCCATCCACTCGACCGCGCTGGGCCCGGCCCTCGGCGGCACCCGCTTCTTCGACTACGTCTCCGAGGAGGAGGCCCTCGAGGACGCGCTGCGGCTCTCCCGCGGCATGAGCTAC
Organism: Kitasatospora sp. McL0602; assembly: GCF_052076145.1. NCBI lineage: Bacteria > Bacillati > Actinomycetota > Actinomycetes > Kitasatosporales > Streptomycetaceae > Kitasatospora > Kitasatospora sp. McL0602. The sequence goes on from NZ_CP197246.1 coordinate 3,298,596, forward strand.
AAGAACGCCCTCGCCGGTCTCGACCTCGGTGGCGGCAAGGCCGTCATCATCGGCGACCCGAACCGCGACAAGAACGAGGCGATGCTCCGCGCCTACGGCCGCTTCGTGCAGTCGCTGCGCGGCCGCTACATCACCGCCTGCGACGTGGGCACCTACGTCCAGGACATGGACGTCATCGCGCGCGAGACCGAGTTCGTGACCGGCCGCTCCCCCGAGAACGGCGGCGCGGGTGACTCCTCCATCCTCACCGCCTTCGGCGTGTTCCAGGGCATGCGGGCCTCCGCCCAGGCCCGCTGGGGCCAGCCGACGCTGCGCGGCAAGCGGGTCGGCGTCTCGGGCGTCGGCAAGGTCGGCCACTACCTCGTCGGCCACCTGGTCGCCGACGGTGCCACGGTCGTGATCACGGACGTCTCCGAGGCGGCCGTGAACCGCGTCCGGGCCGCCCACCCGGACGTCGAGGTGGTCGCGGACACCGCCGCCCTGCTGGCGGCGAAGCTGGACGTCTACGCCCCCTGCGCCCTCGGCGGCGCGCTCGACGACCACACCGTCGGCGCGCTCGGCGCGGCCGGCACCTCGGTGGTCTGCGGCGCGGCCAACAACCAGCTGGCCCACCCGGGCGTCGAGAAGGACCTCGCCGACCGCGGCATCCTCTACGCCCCGGACTACCTGGTGAACTCCGGCGGCGTGATCCAGGTCGCGGACGAGATCGAGGGCTTCAACTTCGAGCGCGCGAAGAACAAGGCCACGAAGATCTTCGACACCACCCTGGAGATCTTCACCCGCGCCGTCAGCGACGGCGTGCCGCCGGCCGTGGCGGCCGACCGCCTGGCCGAGCGCCGGATGCGCGAGATCAGCGCTCTGCGCACGATCCTGCTGCCGGCCGCCCGCAAGAGCTGAGCCCCCCTGCGAGGGGGGTCGGCGGCACACCGGCCGCCCCCCTCGCAGACCTCGGCGCCGAGTGCGATCCCGGATCACGATGTGGAACCGGATTCTCACTTTGTAGCCCGAACGGGCTATGCAGGGCCCCCGCTCGGGGGATAATCGGTCCCGGAACGACGGACCATGGCAGGCTGTGAGCAGCCTGCGAAAGCCCAGAAATCCTCTCGTGACCTGGAACGACCTGGTTTCGAGGGGTGGCAGTGCGCGCCACGTCACACCGGCGACGTACCGTTCGGCGGCGGAAACAGGTACCGTTAATGCTCCAAGGGACGGCTCTCCCACTTCGGGCAGGCCGCTCCTGATCATGAACACGTGTCAGACTCGGGGCCGTGAGCCCCATCGTTGAGGGGGTCGACCCATGGGGCGCGGCCGGGCCAAGGCCAAGCAGACGAAGGTCGCCCGCGAGCTGAAGTACAACGGCGGCGGCTTCGACGCCAGCCGTCTGTCCAGCGAGCTGGGCGTATCGCCCTCTACCACTCCGATCAAGCCAGCACCGATCGAAGAGGTAGAGGAAGACGATCCCTACGCTGCGTATGCGGACTACTACAACGACGAGGACGACGACGCGGAGGCGGACGCGGGCAGCAGCCCATCCCGTCGGCGCGCGTAAGAGCCTGACAAGACCGGCTCGGCACTCCCCCGGAGCGCCGAGCCGGTCTTCGGCGTTCCCGCAGGTCGCAATGGGTGCGGCTGGGGTTGCCGCTGTGCGGAGGGGCCCACCCGGGGCCCCTCCGGCACGGGGTCAGGCCAGCTCGAAGCCGTCGTACGCGTTGTAGAGCGCCGCGCCGCCGTCGTGCTCGTCGGTGCGGTCGACGATGTCGCCCAGCAGCCAGGCCTCGACGTCCCGGTCCTCCAGGATCGCCAGCACGGTGTCGACCGACTCCGGCGGGACGACGGCGACCATGCCGACGCCCATGTTGAGGGTCTTCTCGATCTCCAGGGTCTGCATGCTGCCGACCTTGGCGACGGTCTGGAAGACCGGCAGCGGGCTCCAGGTGCCGCGGTCCAGGCGGGCGTGCAGGCCGACCGGGATGACGCGGGCCAGGTTGGCCGCCAGGCCACCGCCGGTGACGTGCGAGAAGGCGTGGATCTCGGTGGCGCGGGTGAGCGCCAGGCAGTCCAGCGAGTAGATCCGGGTCGGCTCCAGCAGCTCCTCGCCGAGGGTGCGGCCGAACTCCTCGACCTTGCGGTCCAGCGACCACTTGGCCTGGTTCAGCAGCACGTGGCGCACCAGCGAGTACCCGTTGGAGTGCAGACCCGAGGCGGCCATCGCGATGACCACGTCACCGGCCCGGACGCGCTCGGCGCCCAGCAGCGCGTCGGCCTCCACCACGCCGGTGCCCGCGCCCGCGACGTCGTAGTCGTCCGGCCCGAGCAGGCCCGGGTGCTCGGCCGTCTCGCCGCCGACCAGGGCGCAGCCGGCCAGCGCGCAGCCCTCGGCGATGCCCTTGACGATCGCGGCGACCCGCTCGGGGACGACCTTGCCGACGCAGATGTAGTCGGTCATGAAGAGCGGCTCGGCGCCGCAGACCACCAGGTCGTCGACGACCATGCCGACCAGGTCGTGGCCGATCGTGTCGTGCTTGTCCATCGCCTGGGCGATCGCCACCTTGGTGCCGACCCCGTCGGTGGCGGTGGCCAGCAGCGGGCGCTCGTAGCGCTTGAAGGCGGAGGCGTCGAAGAGCCCGGCGAAACCGCCCAGGCCGCCCACGACCTCGGGGCGGTTGGCCTTCTTGACCCACTCCTTCATCAGCTCGACGGCGCGGTCGCCTGCCTCGATGTCGACACCTGCGGCGGCGTAGGTGGCGCCGCGGCTCTCGTTGCTGGTCACTAGCGGTGGCCCTTTCGGGTCAGTGGGGGTGGGAAAACCGTGTGCACTCTCAGAAACCAGAACAGGAGCGCGGGGAACCACATGCGCAACCGTGCACCTCGGTGGGTGCCTGGTCACGCAGTTCCCCGCGCCCCTGGTGGTGCATGGCTGGTGCGTTGCCTTCGTTACGGACGCCGCAGGGCGTCAGCTGCTCCGTGCCCGCCGAGCAGCGACTGGACTCCGTCCAGGTCGCTCGTCGGCTTGCCGCGAACCGCCGGCTTCTGCTGGCCGCCCGCGATCTCGGCCTCCAGCAGGAGCTTGCCGAGGAGTGCCGGGTCGGGCAGCTCCATCGGGTACTCACCGTCGAAGCAGGCCCGGCAGAGCTTGTCCTTCGGCTGCGCGGTGGCCTCGATCATGGCGTCGAGCGAGATGTACGCGAGCGAGTCCGCGCCGAGCGTGCGGCCGATCTCCTCGACGGACATGCCGTTGGCGATCAGCTCCGCGCGGGTGGCGAAGTCGATGCCGAAGAAGCAGGGCCACTTGACCGGCGGGGAGGAGATCCGGATGTGCACCTCGGCGGCGCCGGCCTCGCGGAGCATCCGGACGAGCGCGCGCTGGGTGTTGCCACGGACGATCGAGTCGTCCACGACCACCAGGCGCTTGCCCCGGATGACCTCCTTGAGCGGGTTGAGCTTGAGGCGGATGCCGAGCTGGCGGATGGTCTGGCTGGGCTGGATGAAGGTGCGGCCCACATAGGCGTTCTTCACCAGGCCGGAGCCGTACGGGATGCCGCTCGCCTCGGCGTACCCGATCGCGGCGGGGGTGCCGGATTCGGGCGTCGCTATCACCAGGTCGGCCTCGACGGGCGCCTCGGCGGCCAGCTTGCGGCCCATCTCCACGCGGGAGAGGTGCACGTTGCGGCCGGCGATGGAGGTGTCGGGGCGGGCCAGGTAGACGTACTCGAAGACGCAGCCCTTGGGCTTCGCCTCGGCGAAGCGGGAGGTCCGCATGCCGTTCTCGTCGATGGCGATGAGCTCGCCGGGCTCGACCTCGCGGATGAAGGAGGCGCCGCAGATGTCGAGCGCCGCCGTCTCGGAGGCGACCACCCAGCCGCGCTCCAGCCGGCCGAGCACCAGCGGGCGGATGCCCTGCGGGTCACGGGCGGCGTAGAGGGTGTGCTCGTCCATGAAGACGAGCGAGAAGGCGCCCTTCACCTTGGGCAGCACCAGCTGAGCGGTCTCCTCGATGGAGAGCTCGGGGTGCCCGGCAAGGAGGGCGGTCACCAGATCGGTGTCGTTGGTCACCGCGGCACGGCCGGAGCGCGATACGTGCTCCTCGCCGGGCAGCTCGGCGACCATGGCCGCCAGCTCGGCGGTGTTCACGAGGTTCCCGTTGTGCCCGAGGGCCAGCGAACCGTGAACCGTCGCCCGGAAGGTCGGCTGGGCGTTCTCCCAGACCGACGAGCCGGTTGTCGAGTAGCGGGCATGTCCGACGGCGATATGCCCGTGCAAGGACCCCAGAGCCGCTTCGTCGAAGACCTGGGAGACAAGTCCCATGTCCTTGTAGACGAGAATCTGGGAGCCATTGCTCACTGCGATGCCCGCGGATTCCTGTCCGCGGTGCTGCAGGGCATAGAGGCCGAAGTACGAGAGCTTTGCGACCTCCTCGCCGGGAGCCCAGACACCGAAGACGCCGCAAGCGTCCTGGGGGCCTTTCTCACCGGGAAGAAGGTCGTGGTTGAGTCTTCCGTCACCACGAGGCACGCCTTCGAGTCTAGGGCAGTTACGCACGCCTTCCCGAACAGGGGAGCCCCCGGATATTGGCCGTTCCAATAGCAACGCGCGTAGACATAACCCCTTACCGGGGCCGTCATTTCGGCGGCGGCAATTCGGGCGGCCTTGGCACGCGCGCCCTGCGGGCCGGTCGGGGGCCCGGCGGGCGGGCCCGGGGCGGGTGGCGGAGTGATGCTGCTCACCCGGCCGGCAGCATCAGCTCCCAGGCGCCCGCGTGGACCGTCCAGGTGCGGGTGCGGACGGGGCCGAGCGGGTGGCCGTCGGCCTCGTAGCCGAAGCCCCGGCCCGCGACGGTGAGGCTCGCGGCGCGGACCCGGTGGGCGGCGCCCGCGCGGCGGAGCACCAGCTCCATCACCCCGCCGTCGGGGGGCAGGTTCACCTGGAGCAGCCGGACGGGCTGGTGGAGGTCGGCCAGCAGGCGGCCGTCGGCCTCCACCCGGAGCTGGGCGGCGCTCCCGTGCGGGCTCCCTCGGTCGGCCGCAGCCAATTTCGCCCATAGCGAACGCAGTGCACTCCGACGGCCCAGCCGGTACGGCTGGATGCGGACCCCGCCGAGCACCACCCCGCCGCCGTCGTCCACCAGCAGGTCGAGCTTGCGCGAGCTGCCCTGGATCACCGCGCGGGCCGCCGCCACCGGCTCGCCCGGCACCCCCAGCCCCCGCGCCACCCCGACGGCGCCGGGCCGCCCGATCGGGACGACGCCGACGGCGTCCGCACCCAGTTCCCGCTGCCGGTGCAGGGCTTGCAGCACGCGTTGCAGCGCCAGATCGGATCCGATCACGACCGGTCGGCGGCGGCCCCGGTGCGCAAGCAGGCGGTCGAGTTCGGACACGCTCTCGGGCAGCGCGACCTTGCAGTCGGCGCCTCCGCAGAGCACGTCCCTGGCGATCCGCACCGACTCGCCATCGGCCTGCCGGGCCGCCGGGTCCAGCAGCACGAGCAGCGGGTCCGGCCCACCTGGAGAAACGGCACGGGATTCGGGCGTGGACAGGGACGACACGACCGGTCCTTCCTCAGGTAATCTCTCGGTGCAAGAGCCCCTTGCGCTATTGCGCCAGGGGCTTCGTCTATCTCGGGGCAGACTGCGGCCTACGCAGGATGCCCCAACCGGAAGGGGTGTACGCCTGTGCCGGCACTCGTGCTCGTTGGCGCTCAGTGGGGGGACGAGGGCAAGGGGAAGGCGACCGACCTGCTCGGCGGCTCCGTCGACTACGTCGTCCGCTACCAGGGCGGTAACAACGCCGGTCACACCGTGATCATCGGCGACCAGAAGTACGCCCTCCACCTGCTGCCTTCCGGCATCCTCAGCCCGAACGTCGTACCGGTCATCGGCAACGGCGTCGTCATCGACCCGGGCGTGCTGCTCTCCGAGCTCAAGGGCCTGGACGAGCGCGGCATCGACACCTCGAAGCTGCTGATCTCGGGCAACGCCCACCTGATCACCCCGTACCACCGCACCCTGGACAAGGTCACCGAGCGCTTCCTCGGCAAGCGCAAGATCGGCACCACCGGTCGCGGCATCGGTCCGGCCTACGCCGACAAGATCAACCGCATCGGCATCCGGGTGCAGGACCTCTTCGACGAATCGATCCTTCAGCAGAAGGTCGAGGCCGCGCTGCACGACAAGAACCAGCTGCTGGTCAAGCTCTACAACCGTCGCGCCATGCCGGTCGAGCTGGTCGTCGAGGAGTACCTCGGCTACGCCGACAAGCTGCGCCCCTACCTCGCCGACACCACCCTCGTCCTGGACCAGGCGCTGAAGGCGAACAAGGTCGTCCTGCTGGAGGGCGGCCAGGGCACCCTGCTGGACGTCGACCACGGCACGTACCCCTTCGTGACCTCCTCGAACCCGACCGCGGGCGGCGCCTGCACCGGTGCGGGCATCGGCCCGACCAAGATCGACCGGGTCATCGGCATCCTGAAGGCGTACACCACCCGCGTCGGCTCGGGCCCCTTCCCGACCGAGCTGCTGGACGCCGACGGCGACGCGCTGCGCCGGATCGGCGGCGAGCGCGGTGTCACCACCGGCCGTGACCGCCGCTGCGGCTGGTTCGACGCGGTGATCGCCCGTTACGCGACCCGCGTGAACGGCCTGACCGACTTCTTCCTCACCAAGCTGGACGTGCTGACCGGCTGGGAGGAGATCCCGGTCTGCGTCGCGTACGAGATCGACGGCAAGCGCGTCGAGGAGCTCCCGTACAACCAGTCGGACTTCCACCACGCGAAGCCGATCTACGAGAACCTCCCCGGCTGGACCGAGGACATCAGCAAGTGCCTGACCTTCGCCGACCTGCCGAAGAACGCGCAGGCCTACGTGAAGGCGCTGGAGGAGATGTCCGGCGCGCCGATCTCGGCCATCGGCGTCGGGCCGGGCCGGACCGAGACGATCCAGATCAACTCGTTCATCTAGGTCACCCCGCTCCGAGAGCCCCGTCCGCCTTCCGGCGGGCGGGGCTTCTTGCCATCCCCGGGGAGCCTGCTTGCACTAAGGCAGATATATCTTGCTTCTAGTTCAATGGCTGGTTATCGTCGAGGCATGACCGCTCGACTGCCCTCCCCCACCGTCCTGACCGGCCGCCACGTCCGGCTGGAGCCGCTCGACCGGGCCCACGTGCCCGACCTGTTCGCCACCTGCGGGGCCGACGACGAGGTCTGGCGCTGGCTGCCGGACCCGACACCCCGGACGGAGGCCGAGCTCGGCGCCATCGTCGACGACCGCCTCCAGGAGGTCGAGGACGGCTCGTGCGTCGCGTTCGCCGTGATCAGCCTGGAGAGCGGGAAGGCGATCGGCGTCACCTGCTACTTCGACGCCAGCGCCACGAACGAGCTGCTGGAGATCGGCGGCACCTGGTACGGCCGCGCGTACTGGCGCAGCGCCGTCAACACCGAGGCCAAGCTGCTGCTGCTCACCCACGCCTTCGACGAACTCGGCATGGGCCGGGTGCTCTGGAAGACCGACCACCTGAACGAGCGCTCGCAGAACGCCATCCGCCGCCTCGGCGCCCAGTACGAGGGCACCTTCCGCCGCCACCGCCGCCGGCCCGACGGCAGCTGGCGGGACAGCGTCCACTTCTCGATGCTGCGGGACGAGTGGCCCGCCGCCCGGGAGCGCCTGACGGCGCGGGCACCGGGGCACTGAGGGGCTTCGCGACACCGGGCGTCGTACGCTTGTCCGTCATGACGCCCTCCCCCACCACCGCCCCGGCGGCCGGGCGCCGCCGCTCGGGTGCCGTCGCCCTGGGCATGGTCGGCACCCTGGCCCTGGCCCTGACCAGCTGCTCGTCCTCCGGCAGCGCCCCGCGCCGCTGCGTCGACCCGGGCAGCCTCAAGGTGCTGGACAACCACTCCTGCACCGACAGCAGAGCCTCCGGCCGTTGGTACTACTGCGACTCCGGCTCGCTGACCGCCGCCGGCGGCACCTTCGACCAGGCCGCCACCAAGCGCGGCGGCTTCGGCTGCCCCAGCGGCTCCGGCGGGGGCTGACGGCGATGCGCCGCCGCACCCGCACCCCGCGACCCGACTGGCAGGCCGTGGTGGAGAGCCAGGGGCTCGTCTACGCCGTCTGCGAGGACCCTTGCAACCAGGGCGGCCCGCACGCCTACTGGGACGAGAGCGCGTACTACGAGTTCACGCTGCCCGAGGTCGAGGCGCTGGAGGGCGTGGTCGAGGAGCTGCACGAGCTGTGCCTCGACGCCGTCGACCACGTGGTGCGGGAGCGGCGGTACGCCGAGTACGGCATCACCTCGGGCCGCGTCGCCGAGGTGATCGCCGAATCCTGGCGGCGGCGGGCCGAACAGCCCTCCGTCTACGGCCGGTTCGACCTCGCGTACGACGGCGTCGGCCCGGCGAAGCTCTTCGAGTACAACGCCGACACCCCGACCTCGCTGATCGAGGCCGCGAGCCCGCAGTGGTTCTGGATGGAGCAGCTCTTCCCCGGCGCCGACCAGTGGAACTCCCTGCACGAGCGGCTGGTCGCCGCCTGGGCCCGGCAGAAGCACCTGCTGCCGCCCGGCCCGCTGCACTTCGCCCACTCCCGCGGCGACACCGAGGGGGAGGACTGGCTGACCACCCTCTACCTCCAGGAGACCGCGCAGCAGGCCGGGATCGAGACCGTCGGCATCGCGATGGAGGACATCGGGCTCGACGGGCTGAGCGGGCGGTTCGTCGACCTCGACCACCGGTACATCCGGTCGGTCTTCAAGCTCTACCCCTGGGAGTGGCTGGTCGAGGAGGAGTTCGCGCCGCAGCTGCTGGCCGGGATCGACCACGGCGGCAGCAGCGGCAACACCCTCTGGATCGAGCCGGCCTGGAAGATGCTGCTCTCCAACAAGGCGCTGCTCGCCGTGCTCTGGGAGCTCAACCCCGGCCACCCCAACCTGCTGCCCGCCTACCTCGACGGGCCGCGCGAACTCACCACGACCGGCTACGCGGCGAAGCCGCTGCTCGGCCGCGAGGGCACGGACGTGCGGATCGTCACCCCTGACGGCAGCGTCGACCGGCTGGCCGACTGGGCCGGTGACCCGGACCGCTACGGCGCCGAGGGCCACTGCTACCAGCAGCTCCACCCGCTGCCCGACTTCGACGGCAACCGGCCGGTGCTCGGCGCCTGGGTCGTCGACGGCGAGCCGGCCGGGCTGGGCATCCGCGAGACGGACGACAGTCTGATCACGCACCAGGGTGCGCGCTTCCTGCCGCACATCATCGCCGGGGGCTGACCGGGGATCAGCCGCCGGGGGCTGAGCAGGGGGTCAGTGCTCCTCGGCCACCATGTGGTCGAGGCAGACGGCGACGGCGAGCAGCAGCGGGATGTCGGCGCCGTCATGGATCTTGATGCCGTACGCGTCCCGGATGCTGAACCAGCGGCGGGAGACCTCGGCGAGCTGCTTCCCGTGCTCGTCCTCGATCCGGTAGTCGCGGTCGAGCAGGTCGCCGTGGATCTCCAGCTCGCCGCCGCTCTCCAGCTCGACCTTGTACTTGTCGCGGAAGGGCGTGAACAGCTTCTCCCGGACGGTCGCGACCACGTCGCCGTCGGCGTTCTCGATCTTCATCGCGTCCCGGACGGTGACGACCTTCTTCTTCACCACCGCGACGATCTGCCCGGTCTGGTCCTTCAGCTCGAAGGTGTCGCGCAGCCGCAGCACCTTCCCGTCCACCAGGTAGGCCTTCTCGCCGTGCTCGTCCTCGATCCAGTGGTCGTCCCCGAGCGAGAACATCCGCTCCTTCATCACGTACTTCATCCTGCACTCCCAGCATCGACGCGGCCCGGTCTGTCAGGTGCCATCTTGCCCACCCGACCACCCGTCATCCGGTACCACCGCCGCATCAGTTCTGTCACAGACCCTCAGCCACCGAAAATGGCGAGCGGGTCGCCGAGGAGCCAGGTGTTGTCGATCCGCATCCGGCTGATCAGCCAGCGGCTCCCGTCCCGGACCAGCTCGACCTCGTAGGGGTTCTTGAGCAGGGCGTGGGTGCCGGGGTCGGTGATCAGCAGGTGCTGTGCCTCGACCAGGGCGGTCATCCGGGCGGTGTCCCCGGTGACGGTGATCCGGGCGTTGGTGACCTGGTGGGTGGTGTCCACCCGGCCGGCGAACATCGCCAGGACGGCGGTGACGATGGCGTCCCGGCCGGTCATCAACGGCAGCTCGGCGCCCCAACGCGCGGCGGCCGGGCGGAAGTCCAGCTCGGCGTCCTCGGTGAAGGCCGAGGCGAACAGCGCACGGTCCTTCAGGTCCTGGCCGAGGGCGAAGCGGTACAGGGCGTCGGTGATCTCGGCACGGTCCCGCAGCTCGGCGACGACGGCGGCCGTGTCACCGGGCGCGGCGGTCAGCGCGTGGTGAGCGTGAGCGTGGTGGGCCTGAACGGCGGGCGTGGTCATCGTGTACTCCGGTGCGGGAGAGGGTCGGTGAGCGGCAACGCCTACTCTGCTACCGCGCTCGGTGGCGAACAACGGCCGCCTGCGCCATGATCGTGAACTTGGACTTAACGGTGGGAGGGCGCGTGATCGAGCGGCACGAGCTGGAGACCCTGCTGACCCTCGCGGAGGAGCTGCACTTCGGCCGCACCGCCGAGCGCCTGCACGTCTCCACCGCCCGGATCAGCCAGACCGTCCGCAAGCTCGAGCGGCGGGTCGGCACCCCGCTCTTCCACCGCACCAGCCGGCGCGTCGAACTCACGCCGGTCGGAAGGCAGTTGGTGACGGAGATCCGCCCCGCCTGGGCAAGCGTCGGCGCTGCGTTGCAGCGGGCGACCGAGGCGGGGCGGGGCGTCTTTGGCACCCTGCGGGTCGCCTTCGTCGGCGCAGCCGCCGGGCAACTGCTGACCGGTGCGGCCGAGCTGTTCCGTGACCGGGCGCCCGGCTGCGAGGTACGGCTGCGCGAGGCGCAGCCGGCCGAGCTGCTGCGGTGGCTGCGCGAGGACGAGGCCGACCTCGGCTTCGGCCCCTTCCCGGTCGAGGCACCTGACATGGTCTGCGGCCCGCCCCTGGTCCGCGAGGGCCGTGCGCTGGCCGTGTCCACCGGGCACCCCCTGGCCGGCCGCCGCAACGTCTCGACCGAGGACCTCGACGGGCTGCCCGTCCTGCACCTGTCCGGCCTCCAGCACCCCGACCCCCAACACCCCGGCGGCCCAGAGCCGGCGGCCGCAACCCTGTACGAGGCCCTCGCCCTCGTCGGCGCCGGCCAGGCCGTCCTCCCCGTCGGCGCCCACACCCGCCGCTACCACCCCCGCCCCGACATCACCTACCTCCCCCTCACCGACACCCCACCCCTGGAGTGGGGCCTACTCTGGCCCGCCGACCGAGCCACCGCCCGCATCCGCGCCTTCACCGAAGCCGCCTCGGACCTGCTCCGCGACACCACCCCGGACCAGCGGTGACCGGAATGCGTCCACGTCCGATGGGGTTGGATGTGGGCATGGCTACTCGTGCACGTGTCCGTGCCCCTGAACTCGTCGGCGCCGGTGGTTGGCTCAACACCGGGGGGAAGGAGCTGACGCTCGCGGACTTCCGGGGGAAGATCGTCATCGCGGACTTCTGGACCTTCTGCTGCATCAACTGCCTGCACGTGCTGGACGAGCTGCGGGAGCTGGAGGAGAAGCACCGGGACACCGTGGTGATCGTCGGGGTGCACTCGCCGAAGTTCGTGCACGAGGCCGACCACCAGGCCGTGGTGGATGCGGTGGCGCGGTACGAGGTGCACCACCCGGTGCTGGACGACCCGGCGCTGGTGACGTGGAAGCAGTACGCGGTGCGGGCCTGGCCGACGCTGGTGGTGATCGACCCGGAGGGGTACGTCGTCGCGCAGCATGCCGGGGAGGGGCATGCGCACGCGATCGAGCGGCTGGTGGAGGAGCTGGAGGCCGAGCACGGGGCGAAGGGGACGCTGCGGCGCGGCGACGGGCCGTACGTGGCGCCGGAGCCGGTCGCCGGGGAGCTGAAGTTCCCGGGGAAGGCGGTGCGGCTGCCGGACGGGCACTACCTGGTCGCGGACTCCGGGCACCACTCGCTGGTCGAGCTCGCGGAGGACGGCGAGACGGTCGTGCGGCGGATCGGGGACGGCGAGCGCGGGCTCGTCGACGGCCCGGCGCCGCGGTTCAGCGAGCCGCAGGGGCTGGCGCTGGTGCCCGAGGGGCTGGGGCTGGACTACGACGTGGTGGTGGCCGACACGGTCAATCACGCGCTGCGCGGGGTGCGGCTGGCGGACGGCTCGGTGCGGACGCTGGCGGGCACCGGGAAGCAGTGGTGGCAGGGTGCGGCGACGGCCGGGCCCGCGCGGGAGGTGGACCTGTCCTCGCCGTGGGACGTCGCGTTCTTCGACGGCGAGGTCTGGATCGCGATGGCCGGGGTGCACCAGCTCTGGGCGTACGACCCGGTGGCGGGGACAGTACGGGTCGCGGCCGGGACGACCAACGAGGGCCTGGTGGACGGCCCGGTGGCGGAGGCCTGGTTCGCGCAGCCGTCCGGGCTCGCGGTCTCGGCGGACGGCGAGAAGCTGTGGGTCGCGGACTCGGAGACTTCGGCGGTGCGCTGGGTTTCACGTGAAACCGGCGAGGTGCACACCGCCGTCGGGACGGGCCTGTTCGACTTCGGGCACCGGGACGGCGCGGCCGGGCAGGCCCTGCTCCAGCACCCGCTCGGCGTCACGGTGCTGCCGGACGGCTCGGTGGCGATCTGCGACACCTACAACCACGCGCTGCGACGCTTCGACCCCGCGAGCGGGGAGGTCAGCACGCTGGCCACCGACCTGCGGGAGCCCTCCGGGGCCGTGCTGGTCGACGGCGACCTGGTGGTCGTCGAGTCGGCCCGGCACCGGCTGACCCGGCTGCGGCTGCCGGAGGAGGCCGTCCGCGTCGATGCGGTGGCGCACCGCACCCAACGTGCCGCGACCGAGGTCGCGCCGGGCACGCTGCGGCTGGAGGTGGTCTTCCAGGCCCCGGCCGGCCAGAAGCTGGACGAGCGCTACGGCCCGTCCACCCGCCTGCTGGTCAGCTCCACGCCGCCGGAGCTGCTGCTGGCGGGCACGGGCGCGGACTCGGCGCTCTCCAGGGAGCTGGTGCTCTCCGCCGAGGTGCCGGAGGGCGTGCTGCACGTCTCGGCGATGGCGGCCTCGTGCGACGACGACCCGGCGATCGAGTACCCGGCCTGTCACGTCCACCAGCAGGACTGGGGCGTCCCCGTCCGGCTGACGCCGGGCGGCGCCGACCGGCTGCCGCTGATCCTCGCCGGGATCGACGCGGCCGAGCGGTAACACCCCGAAGAACGGGACGCGGGCGGAATGCCTCGGAGGCCCTGTACTACCGTTCCTCCGAGATAGGCGCAGCTGTCTGATCATCAGACAGCTGCGCCGCCGTTACTCCTGCCGAAGGGCTAGCACCGCGTCCATGCAGAAGCTGCTGACCAAACGCGCCATCATCCTTCTCACCTCCGCCGCCGCCGTGTTGGGCGCGACGACTCCCGCTGTGGCCGCCACGCCGACGGCCGGGACGCAGCACGTCAGCTACCGGGGCTACGACCTCCAGGTGCCCGCCGCCTGGCAGGTCGTGGACCTGGAGAAGGCCCCGCGGACCTGCGTGCGGGCCGACCACAACACCGTGTACCTCGGCACTCCGGGCGCCGACCAGGACTGCCCGGCCCACGGTGTCGGGGACACCGCCGACGGTCTGCTGATCGAGCCGGCTGCGAGCGCTGCCCAGCGCGGCGCGCAGGCGCCCGAGGTGCCGGCGGGCACCGCCGTCCCGCAGTCGGTCATAGCGAAGGACGCCGTCGCCCATCAGTTCCGGGTCGGGATCAGCGGCACCGGTCTGCTGGTCACCGCGAACTACCGCGACTCCGCCGCCACCGTCAACGGCCTGCTGGCCGGCGCCAAGGCCACCACGACGGGGACCACCGGCAGCACCTCGAAGACCCCGGTCGCCCCCCGCTCGGTGGCACCGAACGCCACCACCACCGTGCCCAGCACGGTGGCCACCGGCTACGGGTTCGACGCCTGCGAGGCGCCGTCCGCGAACACCATGCAGACCTGGCGCGCCAGCTCGCCGTACCGCACGGTCGGCGTCTACATCGGCGGCGCCGCCCGCACCTGCAAGGAGCAGGCGAACCTGACGCCCGGCTGGGTGAGCGCCCGCGCCTCGGAGGGTTGGTCGTTCCTGCCGATCTACGTCGGCCCGCAGGCGACCATCAGCCCGACCATCCCCGCTGACGCGGCCTCGGCCCAGCAGGCCGGTACGGCTGCGGCCTCCGACGCCGTGAACCAGGCGGCCAACCTCGGCTTCGCGCTGGGCTCCGTGCTCTACGTCGACGTCGAGAACTACGGGACGACGTACCACGACCGGGTGCAGAGCTACCTCACCGCCTGGACCAAGCAGATCCGGGCCCTCGGCTTCCGGTCGGGCGTCTACTCCAGCGCGTCCAGCGGCATCAAGGATCTCGCCGCCCAGTACAACCAGCCCGGGTCCACCAACCCGGACGTGGTCTGGTCCGCCAACTGGAACAGCCAGGACAACGTGTCGGACGGCGCCATGGGGCTCCCCGGCTCCGGCTACTGGCCGAACGCCCAGCGGGTGCACCAGTACCAGAACGTGACGGACAGCTACGGCGGCATCTCGATCAACATCGACCGTGACTACCTCAACGTGGGCGGCGGGTCGACGCTGCTGAAGCCCGCGGCCCAGCTGACCACCGGCTGGGGGTCGTACTCCGAGGCCGTCTCGGGTGACTTCACCGGCGACGGCAAGGCCGACCTGGTCGCCCGTGACAACAACAGCGGCACGCTCTACCTCTGGCCCGGCAACGGACAGGGCGGATTCAACAGCTCCATCGTCCTGACCACCGGCTGGGGCAACTTCTCGCAGGCCACCGCAGGTGACTTCACCGGCGACGGCAAGGCCGACCTGATCGCCCGTAACAACAGCAACGGCGTTCTCTACCTCTGGCCCGGCAACGGACAGACCGGCTTCAACGACTCCATCGTCCTGACCACCGGCTGGGGCAACTTCTCGCAGGCCACCGCAGGTGACTTCACCGGCGACGGCAAGGCCGACCTGATCGCCCGCAACGACAGCAACGGCGTTCTCTACCTCTGGCCCGGCAACGGACAGACCGGCTTCAACGACTCCATCGTCCTGACCACCGGCTGGGGCAACTTCTCCGAAGCCACCACCGGTGACTTCACCGGCGACGGCAAGGCCGACCTGATCGCCCGCAACAACACCGACGGGAACCTCTACCTCTGGCCCGGCAACGGACAGACAGGCTTCAACAACTCCGTCGTCCTCATCACCGGTTGGAGCGCCTTCTCGCAGGCCACCACCGGTGACTTCAACGGCGACGGCAAGGCCGACCTGCTCGGCCGCAACGACCCCACCGGCAACCTCTACATGTGGGCCGGAACCGGCGGGTCCTGACCGGACCGGCACGAAGAGGGGGGCCGGCTCGTAACGAGCCCGGCCCCCCTTTCGCGTGCTCGTCAGCCCTCCAGGAAGGCCTTGATGGCGCTGGCGAGGAGGTACGGGTCCTCGGCGCCGCAGAGTTCGCGGGCGGAGTGCATGGAGAGGGCCGCGATGCCGCAGTCGACGGTGGTGATGCCGAGCCGGGCGGCGGTGATCGGGCCGATCGTGGTGCCGCAGGGCATGGCGTTGTTGGAGACGAAGGTCTGCCACGGCACGCCGGCCTTGTCGCAGGCGGCGGCGAAGACGGCCCGGCCGAGGGCGTCGGTCGCGTAGCGGTTGTTGACGTTGACCTTGAGGATCGGGCCGCCGTTGGGCATCGGGTGGTGACCAGGCTCGTGGCGCTCGCTGTAGTTGGGGTGGACGGCGTGGCCCATGTCGGAGGAGAGGCAGACGGTGCCGGCCAGGGCGCGGGCGCGGTCCTCCGGGGTGCCGCCGCGGGCGTAGACGCTGCGCTCCAGGACGTTGCCGAGCAGGGGGCCCTGGGCGCCGGTGTCGGACTCGCTGCCCGTCTCCTCGTGGTCGAAGGCCGCGAGGACGGGGATGTACGGGAGGGCGGCGCCCGCGACGGCGGCCAGGGCGGCGGCGGCCGCGTGCACCGAGAGCAGGTTGTCCAGGCGCGGCCCGGCGAGCAGCTCGCGGTCCTTGCCGAGGTAGCAGGGCGGCTGCACGTCGTGCGTCATCAAGTCCCAGCCGACGATGTCGGCGGCGTCGACGCCCGCCTTCTCGGCGACGTACTCGATGAGCGAGCCCTCGGTGACCTCGCCGATCCCCCAGATCGGTGTGAGGTGGCGCTGCTTGTCGAGCTTGAGTCCGTCGTTGACCTGGCGGTCGAGGTGGATGGCCAGCTGGGGCACCCGCAGCAGGGCCTCGTCGATCTGCACCAGGGCGGTGCTGCCGTCGCGCAGGGCGAGGCGGCCGGAGAGGCCGAGGTCGCGGTCGAGCCAGGTGTTCAGCGGGACGCCGCCGTAGATCTCGACGGCGACCTGCCGCCAGCCGGCCGTGCCGGTGTCCGGGACGGGCTTGACCCGGAGGTTCGGCGAGTCGGTGTGGGTGCCGACGACCCGGAACGGCGTCGCCGGGGTCGCGCCCTCGGGCACGTACCAGGCGATCAGCGCGCCGCCCCTGATCACGTACCGGCCGCCCGTCGCCCCGTCCCAGGCGTCGGTCTCCGCCACCCGTCGGAACCCCGCCTTCTCCAGGCGCTCGGCCGCACTGGCCACGGCGTGGAACGGCGACGGCGAGGCGCTCAGAAAGGCGATCAGGTCGTCGGTGTGCGTGCGGTCGAAGTAGGCCGGGCGGGCGGCGGTCGACATGCTGCTCCTGGGTTGAGGGAGGGCTGAAAGCCGGACGGGGGACCCGGTCTCCGACCCCGAGCATATGCCCGTACACGGACATGACGAGGTGACTTCAACAACGGTGCCACAACGGCGGAGGGCTCGCGCACAGGGGTGGACGACAAGCACGGAGGGGGTCTACGCACTGTGCGTAGACCCCCTCCGTACTGAGGGTGTGTCAGGCGGTCAAGGGGGCGTCGGTTAGAACGCGTCCTCCGCGAGCTCCATGATCTCGTTGTCGACGCCCTCGCCGATCAGCCGCTGGGCGGCGGTGGTCGGCAGGATGTTGCGAGCGAAGAAGCGGGCGGCGGCGACCTTGCCCTGGTAGAAGGGGACGTCCTTCTCCGAGGCGCCGGCCTCCAGCTTGGCGAGCGCGACGGTCGCCTGGCGCAGCAGCAGCCAGCCGACCACGACGTCGCCGGAGACCATCAGCAGGCGGGTGGTGTTGAGGCCCACCTTGTACATGTTCTTGACGTCCTGCTCGACCGAGGAGAGGTCGGCGAGCAGCTTGCCGACGATCGCCTCCAGGTCACCGGCGGCCTTGGCGAGCAGCTCGCGCTCGGTGGCCAGGGCGTCGCCGCCCTCGTTCGCGCCGAGGAACTTCTGGATCTGCTCGGAGACCGCGGTGAGGGCCTGGCCGCCGTCCTTGACGATCTTGCGGAAGAAGAAGTCCAGGCCCTGGATCGCGGTGGTGCCCTCGTAGAGGGTGTCGATCTTGGCGTCCCGGATGTACTGCTCGATCGGGTACTCCTGCAGGTAGCCGGAGCCACCGAAGGTCTGCAGGGACTGCGCGAGCTGCTCGTACGACTTCTCCGAGCCGTAGCCCTTGACGATCGGCAGCAGCAGGTCGTTCAGGCTCTCGGCGGCCTTGTCGTCCTCGCCGCGCAGGCGGGCCGCGATCAGGTCGTCCTGGACGGAGGCGGTGTAGAGCACCAGGGCGCGCATGCCCTCGGAGTACGCCTTCTGCGTCATCAGCGAGCGGCGGACGTCCGGGTGGTTGGTGATGGTGACGCGGGGGGCGGCCTTGTCCAGGAAGTTGGAGATGTCCGCGCCCTGCACGCGCTCCTTGGCGTACTCGAGGGCGTTGAGGTAGCCGGTGGAGAGGGTGGCGATGGCCTTCGTGCCGACCATCATCCGGGCGAACTCGATGATCTTGAACATCTGGCGGATGCCGTCGACGGTCTCGCCGAGCAGCCAGCCCTTGGCCGGGTGCTTGGCGCCGAAGGTCATCTCGCAGGTGTTCGAGGCCTTGAGGCCCATCTTGTGCTCGACGTTGGTGGCGTAGACGCCGTTGCGCTCGCCCAGCTCGCCCGTCTCCCAGTCGAAGTCGAACTTGGGGACGATGTACAGGCCGAGGCCCTTGGTGCCGAGCTTGCCGCCCTCGGGGCGGGCCAGCACCAGGTGGATGATGTTCTCGGACATGTCGTGCTCACCCGAGGTGATGAAGCGCTTCACACCCTCGATGTGCCAGGAGCCGTCCTCCTGCTTGATCGCCTTGGTGCGGCCGGCGCCGACGTCGGAGCCCGCGTCGGGCTCGGTCAGCACCATGGTCGAGCCCCACTGGCGCTCGATCATGCGCAGCGCGACCTTGTTCTGCTCCTCGGTGCCCTCCTCGTGGACGACGCCGGCGAAGGCCGGGCCGGAGGAGTACATCCAGATGGCGGGGTTCGAGCCGAGGATCGACTCGGCGAACGCCCAGACCAGCGAGGACGGGGTGACCTGGCCGCCGATCGCCTCCGGGATGCCCAGGCGCCACCACTCGGCGTCCATGAAGGTCTGGTAGCTCTTCTTGAACGCGGCCGGGACGGGCGCGGTGTTGGTCTCCGGGTCGAAGACCGGCGGGTTGCGGTCGGCGTCGACGAAGGACGCGGCGAGATCGTTCTCGGCGAGGCGCGTGATCTCGCTGAGGATGTTCTTCGCGGTGTCGACGTCCATGTCGGCGAACGGACCGGTGCCGTACACCTGGTCGCGACCGAGCACCTCGAAGAGGTTGAACTCCACGTCCCGCAGGTTGGACTTGTAGTGACCCATGGCCGTTTTCTCCGGTTCGTCGCTTCCGGGGTCCGCCGCTTCCGTGCGCCCCACTTACCCGCCAGTAGACATCATGATGCTACCCGTAAGTAACTTGTACAAGGCCCTGAAGGTAAAAGGGCCGTGAAAAGGGCTATGAAGGTGGTCACGTCTCACAACGTGGGAGTGGCCACAGTTGTCCGGATCAACCGCCCTCCCGACAGTCCCCGACCGCTAATCTGTCCACGTGTACGGCTACGAGCAACCCGGCTACCAGGGTGACCCCTACCAGCAGCAGGCTGGGATGAACGGCATGCCCGGCGCCGGCCCGTACGGTGACCCGCAGGGCCCGCCCCAGCAGTCCCTGTACCCCGAACCCTCGCCGCCCACCCTCGCCGACGCCGTCCGGGCGTTCACCACCGGCTCGATGCCGGTCGAGGACTTCCAGGCGATCTTCATCACCTCCAAGGTGCACTGCCCGCGCGGCGACCGCCCGGGGTTCCTCGCCCTGCACAACACCCCGACCCCGGTGATCCCGATGTTCAGCTCCCTCAAGGAGCTGCGGCGGTACGCGGGCAAGGAGTCCAAGTACTTCAGTGTCTCCGGGGCCGAGGTGCTCGACCTGCTGCCGACCGGCTACGGCTTCGCGCTCGACATGGAGGGCGAGCACCGGATGGTGTTCGACGCCAAGGCCGTGGAGCAGATGGTCGACTTCACGATGCGGCGGATGTACGGCTAGACGGGCGTACGGCTAGGACCTGTTCCCGCGGACCATGTCGGCCAGCCGGTGCAGGCCGAGGCCGACCTCCAGCGCCGCCGTGCGGTGGTCGTCGATGCCCTGGCTGCTGAGCAGCGCGTGCATCAGCCAGAGCCGCATCTCGCCGAGGTGCTCGGGCGAGCCGTGCACGTCGTCGAACTCCTTGAAGCGGGCCTGCGGCAGGTGGGCCTCGAGCAGCTTGCTGTCGGCGCGCGGGATGATCTCGTCCCGGGTGGAGAGCACGTAGCCGACCGGGACCTGCACGGCCTCCAGCTCCTCGCCGGTGAGGGCCCAGCCGGCGAACCCGGCCCGCAGCGCCTGCTGGTCGGGCGCCCCGGTGAGCTGCTGGAGGGTCGTCTTCGTCAGTTCGGGGACCTGCTCCTGCCACCACTCGTCGTCGGTGAAGAACGGCCCGACCGGGGCGCCGACGGTGAGGATGCGGCCGATCCGCTCGTCGTGGGCGGCGGCGCGCAGCGCGAGGTGGCCGCTGAAGCTGAGCGTCAGGAGCGAGACGTCCGTCAGCCTGGCCCGGCCGTCGAGGGCGTCCAGCAGCTCGGGGAAGAGGCGCCAGGAGTCGGCGCCGTACGCGGCGGAGTGCTCGCCGACGCCCGGGAGCTCGGCGACGACGGCCGCGAAGCCCTGCTTGGCGAACTTCGGCAGCTGCGGGGCCCACTGCTCCTTGACCGAGACGATGCCGCCCATCACCACCAGCAGCGGGCGGGGCTCGGCGGCGTCCAGCCCGGCCGTCCAGGCCCGGACGGTGCCGCCGCTCGGGAGGGTCACTTCGAGGCGTTCGATGCCGCCGTGGGCGGTGCGCCAGCGGTCGAAGGCGGCGACGCTCGCCTCCTGGGCGGCGGCGCGGGCCGGGTCGGAGGGGTAGGGGAAGCGGGCCATCGCGTAGTGCGCGCAGGCCTCCAGCTCGCGGCCACGGGCGGCCAGGGTGTCGGCGGCGGCGTGCCAGACCTTCGCCCAGGAGTGCTCGTCGCCTTCGGTGTCGTTCTGGATGCGGTCCAGCACCTCGGCCACCCGGCGGGCGTCGATGCCCTGTCCGCGCGCGTGCAGCCGGGCGTACGCCTTCAGCTCGTCCAAGTCGTACATGGGTAACCGTTTCTGAGGTCGGGGGTGTCAGTGGATGTGGCCGTCCGGGTGACGCAGGCCGATGCCGGTGGCCCGGTCGAGGGCGATGTGGGCCAGCCAGCCGAGCCCGCCGACGACCAGCGGCTGGTTGAGAGTGACGACGCCCAGGGCGATGGTCGCGGCGGGGGCGACGGGGTGGTGCAGGTCGTTGTAGAGGCCGACGGTCTCGCGGGGCACGTAACCGGGGCCGGGGGTGGGCCCGCCCCTGCCCTTGAGGAAGGCCAGGTCCGGGCCGACCAGGCCGGCCCAGAAGGTCCAGGTCAGGGGGCCGGCCAGGGCGGTGGCGACGGTCAGGGCGCTGACGCCGACGACGGCGCTGAGCAGCCGCCCCTCGGGGTGGCGCCAGGTCCAGATGTCGGGCGGCGGGGCGGTGGTGGTGATGCTCACGGGCTGGTCCTTTCACCAGTCGGCGTCGCCGCCGAGGTCGGGCTCCTCCTCGCCGAGGGCGTCCATCAGGGCGTCGACCAGGGTCGGATCGAGCATGGTGCTGGCCTCGGTGTCGCGGGCGACGCCGAAGCCGGAGTCGAGGATGGCGACGCTGAGCACGTACTCCGGGTCCTCGGTGAAGGTGTGCGAGGACCAGGTGCCGTCCGGGCCGCCGCGCAGCCCCTGGCAGCCGCCGGAGCCTCCAGAGCCTCCAGAGCCGTCTGAGCTGCCTGGTCCGCTGACGCTGAAGCTCGCGAACGGCGACTGGAGGCCGGTGCCGATGGCCTTGGTGTAGGCCTCCTTGAGCGTCCAGATCCGGATCAGTTCGGCGTTGCGCCGGTCCTCCGGGAGGGCCTCGACCTGCCGGAGCTCGTCCTCGGTGCACAGGTGGCGGGCCAGGCCCTGGCCGTACAGCTCACGGTCCGCGGGCTCGGCGTCGACGCCGATCAGGCCCTGGGTGGTGAGGCCGACCAGGAGCAGGCCGTCGGTGTGGCTGATGCTGACGCTGACCGAGTCGTTGCCCCGGATGAACGGGCGGCCCTTCTCCAGGTACCCGAGCTCGACGTCCTCCGGGCCGACGCCCTGGAGGGTGGCGACGGCGTACTTGAGCAGGATGCGGGAGGCGGCGAAGCGGATCCGGACGTCCGGGTGGGTCAGGTCCAGGTACCGGGCCCAGTCCCGGCCGAGCAGGCGGCGCAGCCGGGGGCCGGGGGCCCGGTCCGGGCGCCAGTCGTCCAGCCGGGCGTAGACCAGGGCGGTGCCGTAGGCCCGGATGCTACCGGTGACGGGCTGCCACGGGCCGTCCCGGCCGGTGATCCTGATCGGCTCGCCGAACGGTTTCGCCGTCGCCGTCTCCAGCCCTGTCGTCTCCACCCCGGTCATGGAACTCCTCCAGTGTCTGCTTGAGATCGCCCAGCACGTCCGCCGCCGTGGCGCCGTCCACCACCCGGTGGTCGAAGGCCAGGCCGAGCCGCATCACGGGTGCCACGACGACCTCGCCGCCCCTGGCGACCGGGCGGTCGGTCACCCGCCCGGCGTTGACGGTGACGGCCGTCCCGCCGACCGAGTGGAAGCCGTCGACCGGGCGGTGGCCGAGCGAGCTGACCGCGACGGTGCCCAGGATCTGGGCCCGCCGCGCCGGGGCGCGCAGGGCCGCCGCGAAGGCGAGCCGACCGAGCGGCACCGGCAGCCGGCCGAGCTTGCGGACGGCCGCGAACTCGGGGAGATCGGCCGCGTCGGGCCCCCGGTAGCGGTCGACGGTGTCCTGGATGCCGGCCAGCGTCTGCCGTTCGAGGTCGGGGAGCAGCGCGGAGAGCACGGTGCGCTGCCCCTCGACCCGGCGGTCCAGGGCGAGCTTGGCGGTGACGCCGGGGAAGCGGGTGACCTTCGGCGTACGGAGCCGGGAGGGCCAGCCGGGGGCCAGCACCGCGTTCGCCTCCGGGTGCCGGGCCAGCACCTCACCGACCGCCAGCAGCAGGTAGCTGACCAGGGAGTACCGGCGTGCGCCCAGCGCCCGGTGGGCCATCACCTGCGTCATGTCGACCTCGGTGTCGAGGTAGACCGGGCGCTGGTCCGCCGCGTACTCCAGGAAGTAGAGCGTGTGCCGGCGGGCGCGGACGGGCTCGGTGCTCACCTGGCCGCCTGCCATCAGGACGCGCCCGTGCCTGCGCCTGCGCCTGCGCTCGCCAGCCGGAGGATCTGGCCCAGCGAGCGGGCCTCCAGCAGGCGGCCGACCGGCACCTTCTGCCCGGTCGACTTCTCCAGCGCCGTCACCAGCTTGAGCAGGTGCAGCGAATCCCAGCCGGGGAGCGCGTCGAAGTCGGCCTCCAGCTCGGAGAGTTCGACGGGGATGCCGATGTCGTCGTTCACCAGCTGGACGAACTCCTCGGTGGTGATGCTCATCTCTGGGCTCCTAGCTCTGCTAGATCTTCTCGAGGGCGAAACCGCCCTTGATCCACTTGCTGGACTCGATGGCCACCGCGAGCGCCTTCTCCCCCGGCTGCATCTCGGCGAGCAGCCGCTCGGTCTGGAGGAAGGGCAGCGCGTTGCCGTTGTTGCCGGTGTCGGCGACGCAGGAGATCTCCCGGACGCCGGGGATGTCGAGCCGGTCGTAGATCAGGCCGGTCATCCGGCCGGACAGCTGCGGCGGCAGGATGTAGTTCAAGTCCTCGACGGACCAGTCGAGTTCGCCGAGCAGCTCCCAGAGGATCTCCACCGCCATCACCGGGACGGACTCCTCGATGGCCTTGTAGTCCTCGTTGATCGCCTGCTTGTCGGTGTCGCGGTCGGCCACCCCGAACCACTCGATCACCTGGCCGGGCGCCCGGCCCAGGCCGGTCAGCCGGTTCAACACCCGGCGCAGCGCGACGCGTTGGCCGATCGGCTCGGGGGTGAGGACGGCCGCTCCGGCGCCGTCGCCGAAGAGTACGAAGTTGACCAGTTCGCTGGGTGCGGCGTTGGTCAGATCTCTGCGCAGGTCGAGGTGCTTGCTGCAGACGTCACCGCCGATCACCAGGCCGGTGCCGCCGGTGGTGGCCACCAGGGTGCGGCCCAGGTCGAGTGCCTGGACGGCCCCGGCGCAGCCCGACTGGAGCTGGTAGGTGGGCAGTTGGTCCAGGCCGAGCTGGTCGGCGACGTGGTTGACGGTGGCCGGCATCAGGGTGTCGGGGGTGGCCGTCCCCATCACGATGAAGTCGATCTGCGCCGGGTCGATCCCGGCGTTCGCGATCGCCCGCTCGCCCGCCTGGGCGCAGAGGTCGGCCAGCGACCAGCGGACCTCGTTGGTGCCGATGTCCCGGGCGAAGTGCCGGGTCTTCGTGCCGATGAAGACCTCGACCCACTCCTGGTTGACGCCGAGGGCCTTGGCCAGCTGCTCGTTGTCGACGGGCGCACCGGGCAGGCTGGTGCCGATCGCGGCGATGTAGGCGTCGTTGGTCGTCATCGTGCCGGTCCTCTCCTCGTGCGCGGTCTCGTCCTCTTGTGCGCTCTGGTCATGACGCCACCGTGAGGTTGCTGCGGCGCTCCTCGAAGAAGCCGATCAGGGTGCCGACGGAGCCGAGGTGCGGCAGCAGGTCCTGCACCGGGACGGCCTCGGCGAGCGCGAGCTTCTTCTCGATCCGGGTCTTCAGCTCCATCACCATCACGGAGTCGAAGCCGAGGTCCTCGTACAGCCGGGAGTGCGTGCCCAGCTCGGCGACGGTGTAGCCGCCGACCTGGGCGACGGCCGCCAGCACCGCCTCGGGGACGGGGCCGGCCAGGCCCGCGCCCCGGCCCAGGACGATCCGGGCGCTGCCCGTGGCGGCGGGCGCCGGGGTGGGCGCCGAGGTGGGCGTGCCGACGGGGGCGACCGCCGCGACCGGGGTGGCCGGGGTGCGGCGGACGGGGGCCTTGCTCCAGTACCGGTGGGCGTCGGAGAAGACGTACGGCGCCAGGCGCAGCGCCTGCCGGTCGGCCTCGGGGTAGAAGGCGTCCCAGGCCGGGTTGAGGCCGTCCCGGTGCAGGGCCGCGAGCAGCTCGGCGAGGGCGGCGGCGCCCGGGTCGTCGCCCTGGGCGGGGTGCAGGGTGCGCAGCCCGGCGGGCGGGCGCAGGCGGCGGACGAGGCTGTTCAGGACGGGCTTGGGGCCGATCTCGACGGCGTGCGTCGGGCCCGCCTCGAAGAGCCGTTCGGCGGCCTCGGCGAAGAGCACCGGCGCGCTGACGTGGTCGACCCAGTAGTCGGCGTCCATCGGCTCGTCGTCGCGCAGCAGCCGCCCGCGCACCGTCGAGTAGACCGGCAGCTGCGGTACACCCCCGCCGACCTGCCCGGCGACGGTCGCGAAGCGCTCCAGCATCGGCTGCATCAGCGGCGAGTGGAAGGCGTGCGAGACCTGCAACCAGCGGACTTCCTGGCCGCGTTCGGCGAGTACAGCGGCGATCCGGTCGAGGGCCCTGCGGTCGCCCGAAAGCACCGTCTGGCGTGGGCCGTTGACCGCGCCGATGCCCACCAGTGGCTCGGTGTCGACGAGTTCGGCCAGCTCGGCGGCCGGCAGCTGGACGGAGCACATCGCCCCGCCGGAGGGGAGCGCCTGCATCAGCGCGCCCCGGGCCGCGATCAGCCGGGCGGCCTCGGGGAGGCCGAACACCCCGGCGGTGACGGCCGCCGCGTACTCGCCGACGCTGTGGCCGAGCAGCAGCGCGGGGGCCACGCCCAACTCGGCGAGGGTGCGGGTGAGGGCGTAGCCGACGGCGAACAGCGCGGGCTGGGTGTAGCGGGTCAGGTGCACCCGCTCGTCGCCGGAGAGGATCAGCTGCACCACCGACTCGTCCAGGTGCGGGCGCAGTGCGGCGTCGGCCTCGTCCAGGAAGGCCCGGTAGCGCGGGAGTTCGCGGTAGAGGCGGGCCGTCATGCCGGGGCTCTGGGCGCCCTGGCCGGTGAAGAGCAGCGCGGTGCGGGGCCGCCCGGCGGGCTGGGCGGCGAGCCGGGCGAGCAGCTCCTCGTCCTCGGCGGCCGACCGGAGCTGTGCGGCCAGCTCGGCCGGGTCGGTGGCGGGCACCGCGAAGCGGACCCGGTGGCCGCCCTTGACCTGGTTGCTGCTCCAGCAGAGCGCCCCGACCGGGACACGGCGCTTGCCGATCTCGGCCGCCTGGGCGAGCAGGTTGCGGCGCAGCGCGTCCGGGGTGGTGGCGGAGAGGGTGAAGACGCCGACCTGGGTCTGGCCGCCGGTGGCGGGCCGGACGGCGGCGGGCGGGGCGCTCTCCAGCACCGCGTGGGCGTTGGTGCCGCCCATCCCGAAGCTGCTGAGCCCGGCGACCACCGGCCCGGCGGGCAGCCGGAGCGGGGCCTTGAGCAGCCGCAGGCCGTGCTTGGGGAGATTCAGCTTGGCGTTCTCCCGGGTGGCGAAGCGGCTGGCCGGGACGACCCGGTGGTGCAGCGCGAGGGCGACCTTGATCAGGCCCGCGATGCCCGCCGCGCCCTCGGTGTGCCCGAGGTTGCCCTTGACCGAGCCGAGCGCCATCGGCTTGCCGGTGCGGCGGCCGTGCAGCCCGCCGAGCGCCTTGACCTCGATCATGTCGCCGAGCTCGGTGCCGGTGCCGTGGCCCTCGGTGAAGGTCACGTCCGAGGGCTCGACCCCCGCCCGCTGGTAGGCGCTTGTCAGCACCTCCTGCTGCGACCAGCGGTTCGGCGCGGTGATGCCGTTGCTGCGGCCGTCCTGGTTGACGGCGGTGCCGCGGATCACCGCGTACACCTGCTGGCCGTCCGCGATCGCGTCCGCGAGGCGGCGCAGCACGACCACGCCGACGCCCTCGCCGCGGCCGATGCCGTTCGCCTCGGAGCTGAACGGCTTGCAGCGGCCGTCCGGGGCGGAGAGCCCGGCCTGGGTGTAGAAGATGCCGAGCGCGGGCGTGAGCGCGACGTTGACGCCCCCCGCGAGCGCGTAGTCGCACTCGCCGGAGAGCAGCGCGTTGCCCGCCAGGTGCACGGCGACCAGCGAGGAGGAGCAGGCCGTGTCGACGGCCAGGCTCGGGCCCTTGAGGTCGAGGTGGTAGGAGATCCGGTTGGCCGTCATGCAGTAGCCGTTGCCGGAGCCGACCTGGGCGGTGATCCGGTCGTAGTCGGTGAGGTGCAGCTGCGCCCACTCGTTGCCCATGATGCCGACGAAGACGCCGGTCCGGGTGCCCGCCAGGCTGCTCGGGGCGAGGCCCGCGTTCTCGACGGCCCGCCAGGCGGTGTGCAGCAGCAGGCGCTGCTGCGGGTCCATCGCGGCGGCCTCGCGGGGCGAGATGGTGAAGAACTCGTTGTCGAAGACGTCCGGGTCGGTGATGAAGCCGCCCTCGGTGGTGTTGGTGCGGCCCTCCGCGCCGTCGGGCGAGTGGAAGTCGCTGATCGACCAGCGGTTCTCGGGCACCTGGCCGACGCCGTCGCCGGAGCGCATCAGCAGATCCCAGTACGCGGCCGGGTCCGGTGCTCCGGGGAAGCGGCAGTCCAGGCCGACCACCGCGATGCGGCGGTCGGGCCCGGAGCCCTCTTCGGGACGGCTCATCGCGCCGCGTCCTGGCCGGCCGGTACGCCCTGTGCGGCGAACTCCTCCAGCAGGTGGCCCGCGAGCGCCTCGACCGTCGGGTAGTCCCAGGCCGCGGTGGGCTCCAGGATGAGGTCGAAGTCCTCCTCGATGTCGCCGCACAGGCCGAGCGCCGCAACGGAGTTGAGGCCGTACTCGGCGAGCGGGACGGTCGGGTCGATCTCGGAGGGGTTGCGCTTGAGGTAGACCGCGACGCGGTCGGCGAGCCAGACGGTGAGCGATTCGGCGGTGTGCCCGGCCCCGCCTGCGGGTCGGTCGGTGGTGGGGACGGACATGGTGGTCTCCTTGGGGTCGGTCTTCGACTAGCCGGCGAGGGGGGTGTCGTACAGGTCGTAGCTGCGGTGTTCGGTGAAGCGGCGGATCACCTCGTCGTGCAGCCGGGTCTCGCAGCCGGCCGGGAGCGGCGGGGGCTGGTGGCCGAGGCGGCGGGCGAGGCGGTGCAGGGCGGCGGCGGCCCAGGCCGGGTCGGCGAGGAACGCGTCGGCGCCGCCGCGGGCTTCGCGCCAGACGCCCAGGACGGCGGCGGCGGCGAGCAGGACGGCGTACCGGTCGGCCAGCGAGAAGCTGCTCGGGCTGGCCAGGGCGGTGCGGTCCTGCGGCGACAACTGGAGTGCCGCCTCCTGGAGTTGGCGCAGCTCGTCCATCAGGCGCAGCGCCAGGCTGTGCACGGCGCGCTCCTCCGGGTTGCTGCTCGGGAGGTCGTCGACGGCTGCGACCAGGGAGGCGCTGAGGCTGTCCCGGCCGGTGGCGAGGGCGAGTTGGTCGTAGCGGATGGGCGGCAGCGGGGTGCGCGGCTGGAACAGCTCGGCCGGGGCGGGCTCGGCCTTGAACCAGGAGCGGCGGGCCAGCCGGGGCAGCTGCGGGATGATCGTCGCCTGGCAGGCGGCGGAGCCGGCGTGGCCGAGGCTGAGCACCGGCAGGTCGCGGACGTGCTTCTGGAAGATCCCGAACTCGCCCTCGCGGACGTAGAAGCGGGCGCCGAGCACGATGGAGAGCTCGTACATCGTCTCGGTCAGGATCTTCGGGACGAGGTACTTGACCGC
This sequence comes from Kitasatospora sp. McL0602, assembly GCF_052076145.1. NCBI lineage: Bacteria > Bacillati > Actinomycetota > Actinomycetes > Kitasatosporales > Streptomycetaceae > Kitasatospora > Kitasatospora sp. McL0602. Next base: position 3,326,848 of record NZ_CP197246.1, read on the forward strand.
CGAGGCGTAGACGCTGGTCTCGTCCGGCAGCAGGTGCACCGCGCGGGTGCCGACGAGCGACAGGCTGTCGCTGATCAGCAGGTCGAGGAAGGCCGTGGAGAGCGTCGCACGGGCGTGCGGGATCTCCATCACGGACTTGCGGTAGAGCTGCCGCCCGAGGGCGAACCGGACCACCGTGCGCAGCGCGGTGTCGGCCGCGCCGAGGGCCATGCCGGGGATCGCGCTGCGGGTCATCTGGAAGGAGCGCAGGGCGAGTTCAACACCCTGCCCGGGGGCGCCGACCAGGGCCTCGGCGGGCACCGGGGCCTCGTCGAACTTCAGCCCGGAGAGGTGGCAGCCGCGCACCCCGACGGTGCCGTAGCGGCCGAGGATCTCCAACCGCGCGGTGTCCACCGCGGCCCGCTCGACCATCAGCACGGAGTGGCTGCGGCTGCCCGGTGCCTGCGAGGTGCGGCTGAAGAGCAGCCAGGCGGCGGCCCGGCCGGCGTTGTTGATGACCTGCTTCTCGCCGTGCAGCAGGTACCCGTCCTCCGTCGGGCGGGCCTCGAACTCGTTGCGCACGAAGTCGTTGCCGTGGGCGAGCTCGTGGTACGCGACGGAGACCTTGCCGCCGCGCAGCAGGATGTCGGCGAGGCGGCGCTGCTGGGCGGCGTCACCGGCGGCCCAGACGTTGACGGAGGCCATGAACGACGTCACGCCGTAGCCGAGGCCGAGCGCGATGTCCCGGCGGAAGACCTGCCGGACGACCCTGGTCAGGGTGTCCAGCTGGTCGAGCCGGCCACCGAGCGCGGCCGGGACGAACTCGGCGTTGAAGCCCAGGTCGTCGAGGATCTTCTCGCCCTCGGCGGAGATCTCGCCCGCCTCGTCGGCCTCCAGCAGGCGGGCGAACCCGACCGGGTTGGTGGCCTCCCCCGGGTCTCCGAAGGCCCGCTCGATGGCGGCCACCCGCGCGGCGGCCAGGGCCTCAGCCCCGATGTCCGGGCCGACCACCCGGTCGGCGGCTTGATTCAGCATGACGTCCCCTCGACTGTGTGCGTGGCTCCGGTCAGGGTCAGCGGCAGCAGCGAGGGCAGCAGCCCCTCGCCGTGCAGCGCCCGGACCTGCTCCAGGAGTGCCTCGGCGGCCTCCCGGTCGTCGGTCGGCTCACCGAGCCGGGTGAGCAGGCGGGCCAGCGCGGCCCGCAGCCACAGCCCGTCCTGCCAGAGCCCGGCCGTGCTGCCCTGGGCGGCGGCCCGGTGGTTGTGCCGCCAGATCCCGAGGGCGGCGGCGGCCGCGAAGCACAGGGCGTACCGCTTGGCGGTCTCGAACGCCTCCGGCGGCACGTCGGTGACGGCGTTCTGGTACGTCTCCATCGCCTGGTGCGTCCGGTCGACGACGGCGAGCAGCCGCTCGGCGTGCGCCAGCGCGGGCTTGAGCGCCGGGAGGGCGTCGGCCTCGGCCCGCAGCGCCTCGACCGAGCCGGGCAGCGAGGCGATGACGCCGCTGCCGTACCTGGCGACGAGCGAGAGCCGCTCGGGCGCCAGGGCCGGCACCGGCACCGCCAGGTCGTACGCAGCGGCGGCGCCGTCGAGTCCGCCGGTGCCCCGGCGGTACCCGCGGACCAGCGAGCGGAACTGGCTGACCAGGGAGTTGAGGTTGACGAGGGTGTTGCCGTCGAAGAGGCCGACGATCCGGTGGTCGCGGTCGACCTTCTGGAACATCCCCCGGGCGTGCACGTCCTTGAGGAAGGCGCGGGCGCCGAGCAGCTTGGTGAGCTCGGCGATCACCCCCTCGGTGCCGGTCGGCACCAGGTACTTGGTGACGGCGGCGGTGACGGAGAGCTCCTCGGTGAGGGTGTGCACCGAGCGCGAGGCGGTCAGGGCGAGCGCCTCGTCGAGCAGTACGTCGGTGACGGCCCCGGCCAGCACGTGCCGGGCCTGTGGGAGTTCGACCAGCTTGCGGCCGTACAGCTCGCGCTGCTCGACGAAGGCCAGCACGATGGCCAGCGCGTGGTCGGCGGCGCCGAGCGAGAGCGCCGCGCACATCGTCCGGGTCAGCTGGAGGGCCTTGAGCACGATCTCGATGCCGCCGCCGGGCTCGCCGACCACCGCCGAGGCGGGCACCGGGGCGCTGTCGAAGACGATGCCGGAGATGTCGGCGCCCCGGATGCCGTGCGTCCGAATCTTCGGCAGGTGCCGGTAACTGCCTTGCGGCACGGCCCGCTTGTCGAGCAGCAGGACGCTGAAGCCGCGCGGGCCGGCCTCCCGGTCGGTCCGGGTGAGCAGCGAGAGCAGGCTGCCCCGGGTGGCGTTGTTGATCAGCCACTTCTCGCCGCTGACCAGGTAGCCGTCGCCGGTCGGGACGCCCTCCACCTCGCCCGCCAACAGGTCGCTGCCGTGGGCCCGTTCGGTCAGCCCGAGCGAGACGGGCAGCCCGGCGCGGATGTCCGCGCCGAGGGCCACCGCCTGCTCCGCCGTACCGGCGACCCAGACGCACACCCCGCCGAGGTAGGTCTTGCCGTGCCCGATCGCGACCGTGAGATCGCGCCGGGCGACGGTGCGGATCAGCTGGAGCACCTGCTCGTAGCTCTCCAGCCGCCCGCCGAACTGCGCGGGCACGTAGTACTCGTGGATTCCGAGCTCCTCCAGCCGCCGGCAGATCGCGGCCGGGAACTCCTCCGTCTCGTCCAGTACCAGGCAGTTCGCGTGGCTGAAGACCACTGCCGGGTCCTCCGGATCGCCGAGATCGCGTTCCAGCTGCTCGGCCAGCAGGTAGGGAGCGTGGTCCATGTCAGCTCACCGTGGCCAGGGGAGCGGCGCTGACGAGCGCCTGGACGCCGTCCTCCAGCACCTCGTGCAGCGGGACGAGCTTGCCCTCGACCAGGAGTTGGCGCATCAGGGTGCGCTGCAGCTTGCCGCTGGTGGTCTTCCGGACGGTGCCGGGCTTGACCAGCACGACGCTGCCGGCGACGGTGAACTCGCGGCTGATCAGCTGCCGGATCTGCGCCGCCAGGGCGGGCAGGTCGGCGGCGGAGGGCGCGTTCGGCTTGACCTCCTGGACGAGCACGAGGTGCTCCTCGCCGGTGTCGACCGAGAACACCGTGCCGTTGCCGGGCGCCAGCGCCGGGTCCAGCGCCTGGACGGTGCGCTCGACGTCGTGCGGGTAGATGTTCCGGCCGTTGATCAGGATCATCTCCTTGAGCCGGCCGGTGACGTACAGCTCGCCCGCCTCGAGCGCGCCCAGGTCACCCGTGCGCAGCCAGCCCGCGTCCGGCCCCTCCGGGCCGCCGACGATGACCGCCTGGAAGATCTCGGCGTTGGTCTCAGGGCGCTTCCAGTACCCGCTCGCCACGCTGTCGCCCTTGACCCAGATCTCGCCGACGCCGCCCTCGGGCTGCTCGACGTGGCTCTGCGGGTCGACGATCCGGACGTCGAAGTCCCGGATCACCCCGCTGCTGACCAGCGTCCGGGCCGGTGCCTCGCCGACCGGCTCGCGCAGCACGCCGAGCTCCAGCGCGGCCGCGTCGGCGTTGCGGACCACCGGCGCCTTCCCGTACGGGGTGCCGGAGACCAGCAGCGTCGTCTCCGCCATGCCGTAGCAGGGGAAGAACGCCTCCGGGGTGAACCCGGCCGGGGCGAAGCGCTCGCTGAACGCACGGATCGTCTCGGCCCGGATCGGCTCGGCGCCGTTGCAGGCCACCTTCCAGCTGGAGAGGTCCAGCGTGGCCAGCTGCTCGTCGGTGACCCGGCGGGTGCACAGGTCGAAGGCGAAGTTCGGGCCGCCGCCGATGCTGACCTGGTACTGGTCGATCATCTGGAGCCAGCGGAACGGCCGCTTGAGGAACGAGACCGGCGACATCAGGGCCGCCGAGCCGCCCAGCCAGAGCGGCTGGAGGATGTGCCCGATCAGGCCCATGTCGTGGTAGAACGGCAGCCAGCCACCGAGCCTGTGCTCCTTCTCGCTGCCGGCCGAGCGCTGGATCGCGTACTCGTTGGACAGCAGGTTGAAGTGCGAGACCATCACGCCCTTGGGGCTGCTGGTCGACCCCGAGGTGTACTGCAGGAAGGCCAGCGACTCGGGGGTGAGGCGCGGCTCCCGCCAGGCGGAGGCGTCGCCGTGGCCGGGGAGGTCGGTGGCGAGGCAGGCCACGTCGGTGAAGCCCGCCTCGGCCAGCCAGGCGCTGATGTTCGGCTCGTTGGCGCTGTCGGTGAGCACCGCCTTGACCTCGGCGTCGCGCAGGATGCCCGAGACGCGGGCGAAGTGGTGCCCCTGGTCGCCGGGCAGCGGCGCCGGGACAGCAACCGCACCGGCGTACAGGCAGGCGGTGAACGCCTTCACGAAGTCGGCGCTGGAGGGGTAGAGCAGCAGCACCTGGCCGCCCTCCGCACCCTTGGCCTGGAGCCAGGAGGCTATCCGGCGCGCCTCGGCGTCGAGCCCCTGGTAGGAGAGGTGCTCGGCCTGGCTGCCGGCCGCGCTGTCGTGCAGGAAGATGAAGGCGTCCTTCTCCCCAAGTTCCGCGGTGCGGTGCAGGACCAGCTCGGTGAATGTCCCGAATCCCGTCAACGTCTTCCCCTCGCCTCTGATACCGCCGACGGGCGCACCGCCGGGATCGACCAACAGTTGGGATGTTCCGCGCGTGGGCTTTAGCGGCCCTTGCGTACTGCTCAGCCCGCCCGTACCGCTCAGCTCGTCAGGCGGTCCCACAGGGAGCGCTCCTCCGGGGTCGGCGGGAGCCACGGCACGGCGCGCTCCGGGTGCCCGGGAGCCGGGCCGGTCAGGCCGGGGGTGACCACCAGGGCCGTCAGCTCCTCGTTGGCCAGGCCGTTGAACGCGCCCAGCACGATCAGGCCGAGCCAGGTGCTGTGGCCCAGGCCGCGCCACCAGCTCCAGGCGGACTGCTGGGGCTGCTGGGGCTGTTCGGGCTCCTGCGGCTGGTCAGAACCGGGCGGTGACTCGGACATGGCCGGGGACCTCCAGGACGTCGGCGAGGTCGTGGGTGAAGTCCGGCTCCTGCTCGGTGCCACCGTCCCGGACGAAGCCGACCGAGGGGTAGAACTCCCGCACCTTGTGGTTCTTCTTGGTCGGCCGGTACGAGGCCGTCACCCGGCGCAGGCCGCGCCCGGCCGCCTGGGCGAGCACCGCCGCGAGGGCCGTCTGCTCGATCCCCCGGGAGAACACCCGGCAGCTAAGGATCACGTTGTCGACCCGCAGGGTGTCGCCCTCGACGTGCGCGAAGACCCCACCGACCAGACCCTGGTCACCGAACCGGTCGGCCGTGCGGACGGCCAGCACCCAGTGCGCCTCGTCGGCCAGTCGGGCCCGGACGTCGGCGATCTGGAGCCGCTCGGTGGTGAGGTTGAACTGGTTCGTCCGGAGCGTCAGTTGGGCCAGCCGGGCGATCTCGTGCTCCTGCACCGGCGAGAGGTCGACCGTCACCTGGAGCTGCGCCAGGTACTCCGCCATCGAGCCGGTGCTCTCCAGCAGCGTCTGCCGGGCCTCCTCGCTGCGGTACAGCCCCGCACGGGCCCGGTCCTCCGCCGTCAACTCCCGCACGTCGAACCAGTTGTCCGCCAGCAGTGCGGCGATGTGCAGGGCCGGCTCCTCGTCCAGCCGGACGACCGCCACCCCCGGCAGCGAACTCGTCACCAGGCCGGTCTCGAACGGCGAGTCGTCGGCGAAGACGAAGCTGTCGACGCCGAGGTTCAACCGCTCCGCGATGTCCCGCAGGTTGGCGTCCTTGGGCTGCCAGTTGGCGTTGATCCGGACGAAGTCGGCGGTACGCAGCACCATGTCCGGGTGGCTGCCGAGGACTTCGAGCACCGGCTCCTGGTCGTTCTTGCTGCTCACCGCGAGCAGCACGCCCTGCGAGCCGATCTGCTTGACCACCTTCTGGAAGCGGCCGAACGCCTCGCCCCGGAAGGTCACCGCGGCGGCGATGCCGTCGGCGCCGTCGTCACCGAGGATGCCGTCCCAGAGGGTGTTGTCGAGGTCGACGACCAGCACCTTCTTCGTCCGGCCGCGCAGCGTCCGGGCCAGGTGGCCGACCTCGCGGGCGTACCGGCCGAGCAGCTCGTCGCCGTACTCGGCACGGGCGTAGACGGCCAGCCTGGGGTCGTTGACCGGGCCGCCCTCGGCGAGCAGCGGCTCCAGGTCGAGCACCGTGACGCGGTCGTACTTCGCCGCGAGCCGGAGCAGACCGGTGTTGAACTCCCGCCAGGCGATCCCGAGTTCGGCCCGGGAGGCGAGGTCGACCAGCTGGTGCGTCCAGCCGCGCAGCAGCGGCACGGTGTTGAGCACCAGGGTGCCGGTGCCGTGCTCCAGGTAGTGCGCGGCGAGCCGGTCGAGCTGGGCCAGCGTGCCGGTGGTGGCGGCGACGGCGTCGCCGACCTGCCAGGGGGTGGGCAGCGAGCGGAGCACCGCTTCGGCGTCCAGCACGCAGAGCGTGAGGTCGGCCTTCGCGCCGTACAACTCACTGCTGGTGTCCTGGAGTTCGGTGATCCATCCGTCGAAGTCGCCGACCCAGGGGCGTAGCAGCAGGCCGTGCCGGGCGAGTTCACCGGTCAGGGCCGGGAGCAGGCCGCCCAGGGTGGAGGAGCCGGTGACGGCGATGGTGAAGGCGTCGGTGCCGGGGTGCAGCGCGAGCACGTCCTCCGCCTTCAGGCGGCCGAGCTGGCGGCCGGCTCGGGCGGTCTCCTCCGGGCCTGCGGCGGAAAGCAGTTGCGGGATCTCGGGGTAGTGGGCAGCGAGCTCGCCGGAGGCGGCCAGTGCTCGGAGCTTCTCCAGCAGGGTCAGGTCGGCGGTGATGGTCAACGGATTCTCCCGCTCTCGGATGGGTGTCCGAATCGACCCTGAGCGGTAGGGCTAAAGAGCACCTTGCGGAGGATGACCGGTCGGAGCAACCACCGCAGGGGCGCGGGGCTCTGCTCGATGAGCAGAGCCCCGCGCCCCTGCGGGCTGATGTCTCAGTGGCGGAAGAGCCAGAAGACCCGGTCGAGGGCGGTGAGATGGTAGATGACCAGCACCACCAGCAGGATCGTCGCCGGGGTCTTCGCGCCGGCGTTGTAGAGCGCGTACGCCGCGCCGAAGAGGATCGCCAGCTCCAGCAGGAACCGCAGGGCGCCGGGTGTCGCGACGACGGTGCCGCCGTTGCGGGACGGGTCGCCGGGGGTGGCGAAGACCGTCCAGAGCACTGCCGTCAGGATCGGCAGCGCGATCAGCGCGACCACCCGCATGCCGCCGGGGGCGGTCTTGTATCCCCAGTAGCCGAACGCCGCGAGAGCCGACAGCTCAAGCAGGAACCGAACTCCCAGACTGACCGGGCTGAAACCCATCACGCCACCCTCTTTCCGCCGTGTTTCGCAGGGCCTCCAGCCATGCGCCGGTGGCCGTTTGGAGTTTTTCGCTGTCGTAGAACAGAGTCAGCAGGAGGCCGGACATCGACTCCTCGACGGTCAGCAGGGTGCCGCCGTCCGCAGTCCGGGCCAGCAGGTGCCGGCGGACGGCGCGCGCTCCGGCGCAGACGCCCGTCCAGCTGACCTCCTGCCCGGGTATCAGGGTCGCGATGGTCGAGCGGATGCGTTTGTCGCCGCTCAGCCACTCGAACCGGGAGCCGGGCCGCAGCGGCGTGTCGGAGGCCACCAGGCCGTGCACGCCGTCGAACCAGCGCGGCCAGCCGGTGACGTCTGTGATCAACTGCCAGACCTGGCCCGGTGGCGCGGCGATGGCGACCTGGTGCCGCGCCTGGACGGGCGCCGCGCTGTCGACCCGACCGGCTCGCGCGTAGTCCCGGTCCAGTGTGGCGAGCGAGGGCCCGACCCGGAGCAGGCCGGACAGGCGGCTCACCACGCCACCGGGAGCCTGCCGACCCCGTGCACGAGGCGTCCGGTCTGGCGGGGGATGGACTCGAGCGGGGCGTTCAGCCGGAGCGTGGGGAAGCGGCGGATCAACGTCTCGATGGCGATCTGGAGTTCGGCACGGGCCAGGCCCGAGCCGAGGCAGTAGTGCGCGCCCTGGCCGAAGGTCATGTGGTCGACGTGCGCGCGCCGCACGTCGAGGACCTCGGCCTGCTCGAAGTGGCGCTCGTCCCGGTTCGCCGAGCCGGGCGAGGGCAGTAGGGCCTCACCGGCGCGTACCGGAGTGCCGTCGATCACGACGTCCTCCAGCGCTATCCGCAACAGGGTCTCGTCGCCCGGCGGGAAGAGCCGCAGCAGCTCCTCCACCGCGTTCGGGATCAACTCGGGCTCCTTGCGCAGGATGTCGAGCTGGTCGGGGTGGGTGAGCAGCGCCAGGACGCTGTTGCCGATCTGGTTGGCGGTGGTCTCGTGACCCGCCAGCAGCAGGCTGACACCGAGGAAGATGAGCTCCTCCTCGCTGAGCCGCCCGTCGTCGGAGTCGGAGATCTGGGTGAGTGCGGAGAGCAGGTCGGCGCCGGGGTGCAGGCGCTTGTCGGCGACCAGGCCGGAGAGGTAGACGTAGAGCGCCCGTTGGGCCGCGAGGATCTCCTCGACCGGGCGGGCGGTGATGGCCATGAAGGAGTCGGACCAGGCGGCGAACTGCTCGCGGTCCTCGTACGGCACCCCGAGCAGCTCGCAGATCATCTGGACGGGCAGCGGGAAGGCCAGCGCCTGGACGAGGTCGGTCTCCCGGCCGGGGAGGGCGGCCATCTGGTCGAGGAGGCTGTCGGTGTACTCCTGGATGCGCGGGCGCAGCGCGGCCACCCGGCGGACGGTGAACTCGCGGGAGACCAGGCGGCGGACTCTGCTGTGCTCCGGATCGTCCATGTTGAGCAGGGTCTTGAACTTCTGCGGTGCCGGGCCGTACCGGGGGGCGCCGTCCTCCATGGTGGCGGCGCGGCTGAAGCGGGGGTCCGAGAGCACCAGGCGGACCTCCTCGTACCTGGTCACGAGCTGTCCCGTGTCACCGCTGGGCATCCGGACGGCGGTCAGGGCCGCCTCCTCGCGCAGGCGGGCGTAGTGCGGGCAGGGGTGCAGGGGCGAGGTGCGCTCGAAGGGGAAGTCCACGGCTTCGGGCTGGTCGGTCATGGGGCTCTCTCTCCAATCGGGGGCGACGGGGGTTCAGCGGGTGGCATCCCCGACCGGTTCGGTGCGGCGGCCGCGCGGGGCGAGCTCCAGCGGCTTGCCGCTGCGGCGGACGGCGTCCTGGAGCTGGTAGTAGACGCCGCCGACGATCGCGCGCTTGAGCCGGCTGCTGGTGCTGACCACCCGGTACACGGCGCGGCGCAGCGCCACGGCGAGCGGGTGCGAGAGCGCGAACGCGCGCTCCTGGCGCATCTGGAGGCGCCGGGCGGTCGAGACGGCGTCCTCGCGGGCGGCCTGGAACTTCTGGCCGGCCTCGTTCAGGGCGGCGTGCGGGTCGCGCGCCAGCAACGCTCGCGAAACCAGCGGCGCCAGCGTGATCGCGTCCACCATCGCCTGGTTGACGCCCTGGCCGAGCACCGGCGTGAGGGTGTGGGCGGCGTCGCCGATCAGCACCAGGCCGGGCATCGACCACTCGGGGACGACGGCGGTGAAGATGTCCAGCATCGAGGTGTCGGACCAGCCCTTGACGTGCTCCCGCACCCCGGCGGAGAGTTCGGGCGCCAGCTCGTCGATCCGCTCGTGCAGGGCGCCGATGCCCTCCTTGCGCAGCTCGCGCAGCCCTCCCTTGGGGATGTTGAAGCCGATCCGGATGAGATCCGGGACGGTCGGGATGAAGAGGCCGTGCCGGTCGCCGAGGATGCGCACCCGCAGGGTGTGCTTGTCCCAGCTGTCGGGGATCGGCACCTTGAACCAGACGAAGTCGCGCTCCAGCGGTATCTTGTCGTAGCGCAGCCCGGCCATCTCGCGGATCTTGCTGAACCGGCCGTCGGCGGCGACCACCAGCTGGGCGTGGATCTCCAGCGGCCCGTCCGGTCCGGTGGCCAGCACCCCGGCTATCCGGTCGCCGTCGTAGCGCAGCCCAGTGGCGGTGGTGCGGCGCAGCAGCGAGAAGCCGGCGTGCTGCTCGGCCTCGGCGGCGAGGGCCTCCAGCAGTACGGGCTGGGGCAGCTCCATCGGGTAGCGGCTGGGCTCGTCGAAGTCGGCGAACTCGGCCGAGAGCACGTCCTTGCCGCCGTCGGTGATGATCATCCGCTCGGTCCGCAGCGTCGAGTCCCTGACCTGGTCGAGGATGCCGAGGCGCTCCAGCATCCAGACCGAGTCCGGTGAGATGGACTCGCCCCGGAACGAGCGGTTGAAGTGCCCGCTCTGCTCGACGACGACCACCTCACGGGAGTAGCGGGCGAGTTCCAGCGCGAGAGCGAGGCCCGCCGGGCCCCCTCCCACCACACACACCTGGGTGTTCAGTGCAGCTGTCATCGCCTTCCCTCTCCTGGAGTCCCACAGAGCCGGTGGCCAGCCTTCCGGGCGGCGCTAAAGCGGCTCTTGCACGGACCGCACCGGCCCTGACGACGGCCAACTCACGGCTTTAGCACGGCTACAGAACGTCTTCGTACCGTTGCACAGCCAGAGCCGCGCCGCCCGTGGGCCAAGCCCGGCAGCCGTCCATTCAAGGAGCAGCCACCATGAAGACCGAGTCCGCCGAGGCAGCATCTGCCTCAGGCCCTGGTTCCGGGGCCTCCGCCAACCGATCGCCCGGAGTTGCGGCCGTGGTATCCAACCCGAAGCGCTGGTGGGTGCTGATCGTCGTCTCCCTCGCGCAGTTCATCATCGCCATCGACTCGTCGGTCGTGAACGTGATGGGCCCGCGCCTCAAGGAGTCGATCGGCCTGTCCACCACCGGCCTGCAATGGGTCATGAACATCTACGTCCTGCTCTTCGGCGGCCTGCTGCTGCTCGGTGGCCGGCTGGCCGACGTGCTGGGCCGGAAGGCCGTGTTCATCAGCGGCCTGGCTGTCTTCACCATCGCCTCGTTCACCGCCGGATTCGCCCACAGCGAGGGCCAGTTGCTGGCCTCTCGGGCCGCGCAGGGCATCGCCGCCGCCGCGCTCTCGCCCGCCTCGCTCTCCATCCTCGTCACCTCCTTCCCCGACCCGGCCGAGCGCAGCAAGGCCTTCGGCATCTGGGGTGCGGTGATCGGCATCGGTGCCAGCATCGGCACCATCATCGGCGGCGCGATCGCCAACGCCGACTGGCGGTGGGCGTTCTGGATCAACGTGCCGATCGGCCTGATCGTCGGCATCGGCGCCGTCGCACTGGTCGCCAAGAGCGTCCGCAGCGGCCCGCGTCCGCCCGTCGACCTGGTCGGCGCGGCCACGGCCACCGGCGGCGTGTTGCTGCTGGTCTACGGCATCGTCACCACCGACCAGCACGGCTGGGGCTCGGCGCAGACGCTCGGCACCTTCGCCCTCGCGATCGTCCTGCTGGTCACCTTCGTCATCGTCGAGGGCCGCAGCTCCGCGCCGCTCGTCCCGCTGCGGCTGTTCCGCAGCCGGGCGGTCGTCTCGGGTGCGCTCGGCGAGTTCCTGACCGCCGGCCTGATGATGCCGATCTTCTTCCTGATCCCGCTCTACCTCCAGGGTGTGCTCGGCTACAGCCCGCTGCAGACCGGTCTCGCCTGGATCCCGACCAGCCTCGGCCTGATGATCTGCGCCCCGATCGCGTCGCAGCTGATCACCAAGGTCGGCGCCCGCCCGATGTACCTGCTCGGCACGCTGATCCTGGGCGGCACGCTGGCGCTGGCCATCGGCATCCCGCAGCACGGCAGCTTCTGGAGCTTCATGCTGCCGCTGGCCGGCCTCTTCGGTGTCGGCCTGGTCCTCTGCCTGATCGCCACCCCCGTGGTCGGCACCTCGCAGGCCACCGAGGAGGACGCCGGCACCACCTCCGCCCTGCTCAACGCCTCGACCCAGCTGGGCGCCGCCTTCGGCCTGGCCATCGCGGTGACGGTCTTCAACAACCGTGCGGCGCACGAGATCGCCAAGGGCACCAGCGCGAACACCGCTCTGGTGGACGGCCTCAGCATCGCCTTCACCGCGCTCCTGGTGATGCTCGCGCTGAGCTTCCTCAACGGTGTGTTCGGCTTCCGCGGTCTCGGCAAGGCGGAGCCCGCCCCCGTCGAGCCCGCCGTTCTCACCGACGCCTCCTGACGGCCCGCACGGGTCACTCCACCCCAGACCGCCGGTTCCGCCCATCCCCCTGGCGGAACCGGCGGTCTGTCGTTTCGCACCTCACGAACTGGTGTTCTTCTCAGAGGAGTTGGGTCATGAAGTGGGACAACCTCTACATCGCCGGGCTGGGCGCCTACCTCCCGCCGCCGACCAGCGCGGCCGACGCCGCCGCCTCGGGGGCCTTCGACCAACAGGAGTACCTGGACTACCAGATCCGCGCCGTCACCGTCGCCCCACCGGGGATGCCCGCCGTGGACATGGCGGTGGCCGCAGCGTCCCGCGCGGTCAGACGCAGCGGTCACAAGACCGCCGACTTCGGGCTCGTCCTGCACGCCTCGATGTACCACCAGGGCCAGGACATGTGGACGCCCGCGCACTACGTCCAGCGCGAGGTGATCGGCGGCACCGCGATGGCCCTGGACATCCAGCCGGGTGCCAACGGGGGCCTGGCGGCGACCGAGCTGGCCGCCTCGCACCTGGCGAGCCGGCCTGACCACCGCGCCGTGCTGGTGACCTGCGCGGACGCCTTCCGGGGGCCCGGCTTCGACCGCTGGCGCTCGGACAACAACGGCGTCTTCGGCGACGGCGCCGCCGCCCTCGTGCTCTCGCGCTACGGCGGCCCGCTCCAGCTGCGCTCCACCGCCTCCGCCGCGACGCCCGAGCTGGAGCCGGTCTTCCGCGGCTACGACGGCTGGACGGACTCGCCGTTCAGCCGGCCGGGCGCCGTCGACCTGCGCGGGCGCAAGCTCGCCTGGCTCGCCAACGAGCCCGACCCGGCCGCCGCGATGGGCGGCCTGGCCGAGCGGCTGCACGCGGTGGTCGGGCAGGCCCTGCGGGACGCGGGCACCACGCTCGGCGAGATCTCGTACCTCGTGCACGCCAACTTCGGTACGCCCTTCGCGGAGGTCCAGTTCCACAAGCCGCTCGGCATCGACGCCGGCCGGACGATGCACGACTGGGGCCTGGACGTGGGCCACGTCGGCGGGGCGGACCAACTGCTCGGGCTGCACCAGCTGTTGGAGAGCGGACGGGCCCGGCAGGGCGACCTGATCCTCCTGATCGGTGCGGCGATGGGCTTCAGCTGGTCGGCGGCCGTGGTGCAGGTGACCAACTGGGCGCCGTGACAACGCGGTCGGCGCCGGGAGACGGTGGTCTCCCGGCGCCGACGGAGGTGGTGGTCGTGCCCGGTCAGTGCACGGCGATCCTGGGCGGTGTCAACCTGGCCAGGACGTCCCGGAGTTCGGCCAGGAACTCGGCCTCGCTCTCCCGGATGAAGAAGTGCCCGCCGGGCACCGTCCGCGAGTCGAAGAGGCCGGCCGCGTAGCGCTCCCACTCCAGCAGCTCCTCGGGGGTGACGAGCACGTCGTCCAGCCCGGCGAAGGTGTGCACGGGGTAGGGCAGCGGCACGGTGCCGCTCGGGCCGGGGCCGGAGCACATCAGCAGGTCGTCCCGGGCGATCGGGAGCAGGGCGGAGAGCCAGTCGGGGTGGTCGAGCAGCACCTGTGGGATGCCGCCGAGCGAGACCAGGCTCTCGACCAAATCGTGCTCGGTCGCATCCGGCGCGGCGAACTCGGGCGGCGGCAGGTGCGGGGCCCGGTAGGCGCTCAGCAGCAGCGCCTCGGCCGGGCGGGCGCCGCGCGCGTGCCGGCGCTCGGCCAGCGCGAAGGCGATCAGCGCGCCCATGCTGTGGCCGAAGAGCACGTGCGGGTGCTCCAGCTCGGGGCCGAGCTCCTCGTCCAGATCGTCGATCAGGGCCGGCAGATTGGTGAAGCGTTTCTCCGCCATCCGCCCCTCCCGTCCGGGCAGCTGCACGGGCAGCACCCGCACGTCCGGCCCGAGCAGCCGCTGCCACCGGACGTACGTGGACGCCGCGCCGCCCGCGTACGGGAAGCAGAGCATCCGCAGGCCGACGTCCTCCCTGCCCGCCGTGCCGCCTCCCGGCAGATATCGCGTCATACGGCCTCACTCACCTTCGCCACGGCCGCTACCGGCCTGAGCTTGCGGATCTGCGGGCTCCGGCCGCGCAGCATCGAACGCCACTCCTCGGGGCTGAAGTGCGCGGGCTCGGTCGTCTCGATGAAGTCACGCAGCACCGAGATGAAGCGCTGCGGGTCCGACCGGAAGGGGAAGTGCCCCGCCTCCGGGAAGAGTTCGAGCCTACTGCCGGGCATCGAGGCGGCCGCTATCCCCGCGTGGACGGCAGGCACCACCTGGTCGCGCTCGCCCCAGACCAGCATGGTGGGCATGCCCTGGGTCAGGTAACAGCGGTCGAGCATCGTCCCGACCTGGCCGCGCCAGTCGACCACCGCCCGCAGCGTCCGGATGAAGGCGTTGCGCGAGGTGGCGTCCGGCAGCGCGTCCACCACCCGCAGCAGGTCGGGGGCGTCCAACCCGAGGCCGGTGTCGAGCAGTTGCATCAGCTTCACGAAGAGGCCGAGCTGCGTGCGCATGGTCGGCAGCCGCAGGGCGCTCAGCACCAGGTTGGCCCCCGGCAGGGTGGCCGCCTTCAGCACCGGCGTCACCTGCCGCCCGACCCCGCCGGTGCCGACCAGCACCAGCCGCTCCGTCCGCTCGGGGAACTGGTACGCGAACTGCATCGCGACCGCCCCGCCGAGCGAGTGCCCGACCAGGGTGACCCGCTCGATGCCCAGCACCGAGAGCAGGTCCCGCATCCCGTTCGCGTAGCCGCCGAGCGAGTAGTCACCCCTCGGCTTGTCCGAGGCGCCGTGCCCGAGCAGGTCGGGGGCGATCACCCGGTAGCGCTGGGCCAGGCCGGGCATCACCTCCGCCCAGGTCGTCGAGGAGTCGCCTATCCCGTGCACGAGCAGCACCGCGCTGCCCCGCCCGGCCATCCGGAAGGCCCGCCGGTAGCCGTGGACGACCCGGGTCCGCAGGCGGATCTCGTTCAGCGCCGCGGCCGGGCGCGGCTGCCCGTTCGCAGACCCCGCATTGGTCGTCGCCACAGCGCCTCCTACATTCGCTCCGAAACGGTGTGCGAAGAGCTTCGCGCCGGGGGCTTGCGGTGCTCTTAAGACCGACCGGCCCGCCGGGGCTCGGCTGGGTCTCTTAAGGGCAGCGCAAGGCGACGGCGGGAGAGTGCCGTACGCCAGGCGTGTCCCGCATCCGAGAGGGGTCCGACTCCCGTGACAGTAGAGGCAGAAGCTCTCGCTCCGAGCAAGGTCGTCCAGCAGGTCGACCGGGTGGTCATCCGGTTCGCGGGGGACTCGGGTGACGGTATGCAGCTCACCGGTGACCGTTTCACCTCGGAGACGGCGTCGTTCGGCAACGACCTCTCCACCCTGCCGAACTTCCCCGCCGAGATCCGGGCCCCTGCCGGGACGCTGCCGGGTGTCTCCAGCTTCCAGCTGCACTTCGCGGACCACGACATCCTCACCCCGGGCGACGCGCCGAACGTGCTGGTCGCGATGAACCCGGCCGCCCTCAAGGCCAACCTCGCCGACCTCCCGCGCGGCGCCGAACTCATCGTCAACACCGACGAGTTCACCAAGCGGGCGCTGGCGAAGGTCGGCTACGCGGCCGACCCGCTCGGGGACGGCTCGCTGGAGGCGTACCGGCTGCACCCGGTGCCGCTCACCTCGCTGACGGTGGAGGCGCTGAAGGACAGCGGCCTGGCCCGCAAGGACGCCGAACGGGCGAAGAACATGTTCGCGCTCGGCCTGCTGTCCTGGATGTACCACCGGCCCACCCACAGCACCGAAGCCTTCCTGCGGCAGAAGTTCGCCAAGAAGCCCGCCATCGCCGAGGCCAACATCACCGCGTACCGCGCCGGTTGGAACTTCGGCGAGACCACCGAGGACTTCGCCGTCTCCTACGAGGTCGCGCCGAGCACCTTCCCCCCCGGCACCTACCGGAACATCTCGGGGAATCTGGCGCTGTCGTACGGGTTGATCGCGGCGGCGCGGCGCAGTGGGTTGCCGTTGTTCCTGGGGTCGTATCCGATCACTCCGGCGTCGGACATCCTGCACGAGTTGAGCCGGCACAAGAACTTCGGGGTGCGGACCTTCCAGGCGGAGGACGAGATCGCCGGGGTGGGTGCGGCGCTGGGTGCGGCGTTCGGTGGGGCGTTGGGTGTGACGACGACGTCGGGGCCGGGTGTGGCGTTGAAGTCGGAGACGATCGGGTTGGCGGTGTCGTTGGAGTTGCCGTTGCTGGTGGTGGACATCCAGCGGGGCGGGCCGTCGACGGGGTTGCCGACCAAGACCGAGCAGGCGGATCTGTTGCAGGCGATGTTCGGGCGCAACGGTGAGGCGCCGGTGCCGATCGTGGCTCCGGCGACGGCGGCGGAGTGCTTCGACGCGGCGTTGGAGGCGGCGCGGATCGCGGTGACCTACCGGACTCCGGTGCTGCTGCTCTCGGACGGGTACCTGGCGAACGGCTCGGAGCCGTGGCGCATCCCGGACGTCGAGGAACTGCCGGTGATCGCGCCGGACTTCGCGCAGGGCCCGAACCACGTGCTGGAGGACGGCGCGGAGGTGTTCTGGCCGTACAAGCGTGACCCGCAGACGCTGGCCCGTCCGTGGGCGGTGCCGGGCACGGCCGGGTTGGAGCACCGGATCGGCGGCATCGAGAAGCAGGACGGCACCGGCAACATCTCCTACGACCCCGCCAACCACGAGCACATGGTCCGCACCCGGCGTGCCAAGGTCGACGGCATCGCCGTCCGCCCGATCGAAGTGGACGACCTGACGGCAGACGCGCGGGTGCTGGTGCTCGGCTGGGGCTCGACCTACGGGCCGATCACCGCCGCCGTCCGGCGGATCCGCCGCGAGGGCGGGCGGATCGCCCAGGCCCACCTGCGGAACATCAACCCCTTCCCCGCCAACCTCGGTGCGGTGCTGAAGAGTTACGACCGGGTCATCGTGCCCGAGATGAACCTCGGCCAACTCGCCCTGCTGCTCCGCGCCGAATTCCTGGTCGACGTCCAGTCGTTCACCCAGGTCACCGGCCTGCCGTTCAAGGCCGAGCAGCTCGCCGACGCACTCCGGACGGCTCTCGCCGGCCTCACCGCCTTCTCGGACGGAGCCCCCAGCCATGTCTGACAGCTTCCGGTCGCTGAGTCTGGTGCCGAAGTCCGAAACGCCGCTCGCGGCCCGGGACTTCAAGACGGACCAGGAGGTCCGCTGGTGCCCCGGCTGCGGTGACTACGCGATCCTCGCCGCCGTCCAGTCGTTCATGCCCGAACTCGGCATCAAGCGCGAGAACACCGTCTTCGTCTCCGGCATCGGCTGCTCCTCCCGCTTCCCGTACTACATGAACACCTTCGGCATGCACTCCATCCACGGCCGCGCCCCGGCCATCGCCACCGGCCTCGCCGCCTCCCGCCCCGACCTCTCCGTCTGGGTCGTCACCGGCGACGGCGACGCCCTCTCCATCGGCGGCAACCACCTCATCCACGCCCTGCGCCGCAACGTCAACCTCAAGATCCTGCTCTTCAACAACCGCATCTACGGCCTCACCAAAGGCCAGTACTCACCCACCAGCGAGATCGGGAAGATCACCAAGTCCACCCCCATGGGCTCCCTCGACCACCCCTTCAACCCCCTCTCCCTGGCCATCGGCGCCGAAGCCACCTTCGTCGCCCGCACCATCGACTCCGACCGCCAACACCTCACCTCCGTGCTCCGCGCCGCAGCCGAACACGAAGGCACCGCCCTCGTCGAGATCTACCAGAACTGCAACATCTTCAACGATGGCGCCTTCGAAATCCTCAAAGCTGCGACATCCAAAGACGGCGCCACCCGCGACGAAGCCCTCATCCGCCTCGAACACGGCCAACCCATCACCTCCGCCGGCCAAGGCGTCTTCCGCGACAACGACGGCGAACTCCACACCGCCGCCCTCACCGACACCAACCGCGCCGACGTCCTGATCCACGACGCCCACGCCACCAGCCCCGCCCGCGCCTTCGCCCTCACCCGCATCGCCGACGCCGACACACTCCACCACACCCCCATCGGCGTCCTGCGCGACATCCGGCGCCCGGTCTACGACACCCTCATGACCGACCAACTCGCCACCGCCGTCCAGCAACAGGGCCCCGGCGACCTCACCACCCTGCTCACCGGCAACGACACCTGGACCGTCAACTAGCCTGCCCCGGAAGGGATCTCCCATGGCGTACGTGATAGCCGCCCCCTGCGTGGACGTGAAGGACAGAGCCTGCCTGGACGAGTGCCCGGTGGACTGCATCTACGAGGGGCAGCGCTCGCAGTACATCCACCCGGACGAGTGCGTCGACTGCGGGGCCTGCGAGCCGGTCTGCCCGGTCGAGGCGATCTTCTTCCAGGACGAACTCCCAGATGAGTGGTCCGACTTCGCGCGCGCCAACGCCGAGGTCTTCATCCCCCTCGGCTCGCCGGGCGGGGCCTCGACCGTGCCGTCGTTCAGCGAGGACCACCCCGTGGTGAGCGCCTTCGTCCCGAGCCAGGGCTGAGGCCCGCCGTGCCGCGCGGAGTCGGGCTCGACACCACCGCCGTAGTGACCGCCGCACTCGCCGTCGTCGACGAGCGCGGCCCCGGCGCGCTCACCCTCGCCGCGGTGGCCGCCCACACGGGTGTCGCCACCCCGTCCCTCTACAAGCACGTCAAGGGTCTCGCCGATCTGCGCGCCCTCGCCTCCGACCGGGTACGGGCCGAACTCGGCACCGAACTCCGCGAGGCCGTCCAGGGCCGCAGCTCGGCCGAAGCCGTCTCCGCCCTGCTCCGCGCCCATCAGGACTACGCCGAGCGCCAGCCGCACCGCTACGCCCTGCTGGTCTCCCGCGAGCAGCAGCCCGGAGTCGCCGGCTCCGCCGACCAGTTGGACGTGGTGATGGCCGCAGCCCTCCGCGGCTACGAACTCCCCGAGAGCGAACTCCGTCACGCCACTCAGGCCCTGCGCGCGGTCGCCCTCGCCTCCGCAGCCCTCGGCGGCTCCGCCGAAGCCCGCGGCCTGCTCGTCCAACTCTTCACCACCGGCCTCCGGGCGCTGCCCGCCGGCTAGCCCGACGCAGCTGGTGAGCCCAGGGGCGCGGGGAACTGCGCCCCTGGGCTCAGCGTCCGACGCCGACCGGCCCTGCGGCCGGGTCCGCGGCCCACATCCGGCCGTACAGTTCGCGCCGTGAGGAGACCTCGAGCTTCTGCAGCACCGTGCTGACGTAGTTCTTCACCGTCTGCCGGGCCAGGTGGAGTTCGTCGGCGATCTCGTCGTTGGAGAAGCGCCGCAGCAGCAGACCGAGCACCTCGCGCTCCCGCACCGTCATGCCGCCCTGCTGGAGGTCGGCCGCCATCCAGCACTCGTCCTCCCTCGGGCTTTCCTGGCTGGTGAGCCAGACGTGCCGCCCGGCGACGAGCCTCCCGACGGCCTCGACCACGGCGGCGGTCTCCACCGAGCGGTGGACGAAGCCGTCGGCGGCGCCGCGCAGGCACTCGATGACGACGCTCAGCTCGCTGCGCTCGGTGTAGACGAGGACGAGCGGCGCGCCGGTGAGGGCCTTGAGCCGACGGCCGAGGCGGATGCCGTCCCAGGGGGCGCGCAGGTCGCAGTCGGTGACCACCAGGTCGGGCCGGGTGTCCTGGCAGAGCCGCCAGGCGGCTTCCGCGGTGGCGGCGGCCGCGACCGTCTCGACGATGTTCGCGTCCCGCAGCAGGCCGGAGACGGCCCACCGCACCAGCGGCCACTGGTCCACGACGAGGGCCCGCCGCATCCGGCCGGGGGCCGGCTCCATGTCACCCGTCCCGCCGTACTCCTCCGACGTACCGTTCACCGTTCACCGTCCCTCGGTATCGACCGCGCTCACCGCACAGACCGCGCCCGCCACCAGGACCTGGATTGCCCCGGAATGACACTGTCACGTACAGCGATTGTCAGGACGGCCGAGAAGGCCGGTCAACGCGCACCGGGCTTGTTTCGCAAGTACGAGCAGGGAGTTGCGACACTGCGGGCTGAAACCTCCGAACGACCGCCAGTCGGCTCGCACGGACACCCGTGGTGCGAACTGTCGCTCGACGCACCGTCACCACCTCGGTACCGGGAGTACCGCCCGTTCGGCCCAATCGAGTACCGCCGGTCCTAACCGGTCCGCCGGTGGGCTTCCTAACCTGATCGCGGACGGGGGGAGCGTCCGCCGGCTACGGGTCTCGCCTCCTCCGGCTGTACCAGCCCGCAGCTGCGCTTACGAGTGGAGATCACCGTGCCAGAGAAAGCACCAGGTCAGACCCTCGATCAAGCTGTTCGCCGGCAGCCCTCGCCGACGCCGGTACCGGGCGCCTCGGCCCTGGTGCACCATCTGGTGCACCGGCCGAACACCCCCGAAGGAGTAGTGCTCGGCACCACCGGCCCCACCGAGCAGCAGTTCGCCGTCTCGGCCCTGCTACCCGAACGGCACCCGCTCTTCAACGACGGCGCCGACCTCTTCCACGACCTGCACTCCCCGGCCGAAGTCCTGCGCCGCACCGCCCTCTTCGTCTCGCACCGCTACTTCCGGGTGCCGCAGGAGCGGCCCGCCGTGTTCGCCGCGACGGAGGTCGCGGTGACGGAGCTGGAGCCGTGGCGGCGCACGCCCGGCCCGACGCACCTGGCGATGGACATCACGCTCAGCCCGGCCGACGTGGTGAGCGGTGTGCCGCGCGGGCTGGAGTGCGAGTCGACGCTCTACGTCGAGGGCAGGCGCTGCGGCACCGCCGCCGCCCGGCTGGTCTTCCTGATGCCCAGGGTCTACCAGAACCACCGCGAGCGCGGCCGGGTGATGAGCCGCTCCGACTTCACCGGCCCGGCCGAGGGCGAGCAGTGGACGTCGGCGCCGCCCGCACGGTCCGTCGGCCGGGCCGACCAGGTCAACGTGGTGCTCGGCCGGCCGCTGCTCACCCCGGAGGGCGAGCTGGTGGTCGAGGTCGTCACCGACCCGCGCAACGAGGTGTACGCCGAGGCGACGACCGACCACGTGCCCGCCCTGGTGCTGATCGAGGCGACCAGGCAGGCCGCCCTGCTGCTGGCCGGCGAGCTGCACGGCTTCACTGCGGGCAGCTGCGTGCTCGGCCGCTGGAACGCCCGCTTCCAGGGCTTCGCCGAGCCCGATCTACCGCTCCACTGCCGGGCCACGGCAGGCGAGTTGGCCCGCTCCGCCGACGGACGGCCGGCCCTGCCGGTCGCACTCACGCTGCACCAGGGCACCCGGCAGATCGCCGCCGTCGACACCGTCGTCCTCCAGGACTACTGATGTCGACGGCCGGAGATCCCATCAGATTCCGCGTGCTCGGCCCGATCAGCATGACCCCGCACACGCCGACCGCCGCCAAGGTCCGCGTGCTGCTGGCGACGCTGCTCGTCCGGGCGAACGAGGCCGTCTCCACGGCGGCCCTGATCGACGAGCTCTGGGACATCCACCCGCCGCGCACCGCGGCCACCACCCTCCAGGTCTACGTCTCCCAACTCCGGCGTGCGCTGGGCGAGATACCGTCCGAATCACGCGCCGCCGACCGCCGTCTGCACACCGTGCCACCCGGCTACCGGCTCTCCGTGAGCGAGCCCGAACTCGACCTGAGCCGCTTCGAGACGCTGCGCCGCACCGGCAAGGAGGCGTACGACCAGGGCGACTTCGCCACCGCCGCGACGGACCTGCGGGCGAGCCTGGCGCTCTGGACCGGCCTGCCACTCTCCGGCGTGCCGCACGGCCCGGTGCTGGCCACCACCAGCGTCCGGCTGGAGGAGCTGCGCACGGTCACCCTGGAGCAGCGCATCGCCGCCGATCTGCGGCTCGGCCGTCACCATGAACTCACCGGCGAGCTCATGGAGTTGGTGAACCAGCACCCGTACCGGGAGACCCTGCACGCCCACCTGATGGTCGCGCTCTACCGTTCGGACCGGCAGTCGGACGCGATGCAGGCGTACCGGCGGGCCCGAAAGGCGCTGGTGGACGAGCTCGGGGTGGAGCCCGGCGCCGGGCTGCGGCGGCTGCACGACCGCATCCTGCGCTCCGACCCGCTGCTGGCCTGGCAGGACCCGACCCCGGCCCGGCCGCAGCCCAGCGCCCCGGCGCTCTGGCTGCCGCCCGCCACCGTCGACTTCACCGGGCGGGAGGCCGCGCTGGCGACGGCCGCCAAGCTGCTGCCCGGGGAGAACGGGCCCGGTGGCCGCCAGGTGCTGGTGGTCGGCGGCCGCGCGGGTGTCGGCAAGAGCACCTTCGCGGCGGAGTTCGCCCGGCGGAACGCCGAGAGCTTCCCCGACGGCCAGGTGATGCTGGCGCTGCGCGGCTCCCAGGACCGCGCCCTGGACACCGCGCAGACCATGCTCGGCCTGCTCCGCAGAATCGGTCCGGCAACCGGCGACCAGGCAGCAACCGGCAGCCTGGGCGCGGGCCGGACGGACCAGATCGGTGCCGACCCGGCCGAGCTGGGCGCGCACCTGCACCGGGCCGTCGAGGGGCGCCGCCTGCTGGTGGTGCTCGACGACGCCGCATCCGAGGACCAGCTCCGGCCGGTGCTCGCGGCGATGCCGGACGTCTTCACCGTGGTCACCAGCCGACGCCCGCTGACCGGCCTGGACGGCGCCCGCCACCTGGTGCTGGACGTGCTGCGGCCCTCCGAGGCGCAGCGGCTGCTCGCGTCGATCGTCGGGCCCCGGCTCGCCGAGGACCAGGCGGCCGGGCGGGAGATCGTCCGGCTCTGCGGCTGCCTGCCGCTGGCCGTCCGAGTCGCGGGGAGCGGTCTGGCCGCCCGCCCGCACTGGTCCGCCGCCGACTGGGCGGCCCGGCTGGCCGACGAGAGCGCCGGGCTGACGCCCTTCGTGGCCGGCGATCTCGACGTCCGGGCCAGCCTGCTGGTCGGCTACCGCGAGGTCGGGCCCGCCGAGCAGCGCGCCTTCCGGCTGCTCGCACTGGCGGCCGTGCCGGACTTCCCGCTCTGGACGGCCGCCGCGCTGCTCGATCTGCCTCCGGCGGAGGCCGAGCAGGTGGTGGAGCGGCTGGTCGAGTCCCAGCTGCTCGGGGTGCGCCGCAGCGCCCCGGGCCAGCCCTGCCGCTACAGCTACCACCGACTGCTGCGCACGCTGGCCCTGGAACTGCTCGCCGCCGACCCGCCCGGCGCCGTCGAGGCCGGGACGGAGCGGCTGGCGACGGCCTTCCTCTCGTACGCGCAGTACGCCGCCGCGCTGCTCACCCCGGAGAGCTCGGAGCGGCCGGCCGGTGGCGCCGGTCCGCTCTCCTGCGCGCAGGTGGTGGGTGACAACCCGGCGCGCTGGTTCCAGGACGAGGCGGCGGGGCTGGTCGGCACCGTCCGGCAGGCGCACACCGCCGGGCTCTGGCTGCTGACCTGGGAGCTGACGCGGGCGCTGGCGGGGTACTTCGAGGCAGGTTCGGTCTGGGACGACTGGGCGGCGACGCACGAGCTGGCCCTGTCGGCGGCGCACCGCGCCGAGCATCCGGGCGCGCGGGCGACGGTGCTGGCCTCGCTCGGGGATCTGGCCTGGCAGCAGCGGCTGGGGCCGCAGGCGACCGAGCACTACGAGACGGCCCGGGTGATCCACCACGCGGCGGGCGACCGGCTCGGCGAGGCGCGCTGCCTGGTCGGCCTGGCGGACGTCGCGCTCACCGACGGCGAGCCGGGCCAGGCGGGGAAGCTCTACGCGCAGGCGGCCGAGCTGTTCGGCGACGAGCCCCAGGGGCAGCGCGGCCGGGCGGACGTGCTGCGCGGGGTGGCTTTGGCACACCTGTTGGCGGGGCGGGCGGAGGACGCCCTGCTGGGCCTCGGGGAGTTCGTGGACGCGGCGCAGCGCCTCGGCGACCGACGGTGGACCCAGTTCGGCAGCCGGTCGATCGACCGCGTCCAGGAGCACGTCATCGACTGGGCGGACCGGCAGCGGCCGGAGGCGGTGGAGGTGCGGCCGGGGGTGTGGCTGGTCGGCGGCGCCTGAGCGAGGGTGGTCGGGTACGCCCGTGAATGTAGTTCAACGTTCAACCTTGCATCTTGTTGAGCGTTGAACTACTATCAGGGGCACAGGCCAGAGAAACCCCCGAAGGAGGCCGACATGCCCGCCGTGACCGTCGACAACCCGCTGACCCTCCCGCGCGTCACCACCCCCGACCCCACCGTCACGGCAGCCCGGCCGGTCCTCACCGTGGTCACCGCCCCCGAGGGCTACGAGGGCGAGGGCTTCCCCGTCCGCCGCGCCTTCGCCAAGATCAACACCAAGTACCTCGACCCGTTCATCATGATGGACCAGATGGGCGAGGTGGACTACGCCGCCGGCGAGCCCAAGGGCACCCCGTGGCACCCGCACCGCGGCTTCGAGACGGTCACCTATCTGATCGACGGCGAGTTCATCCACAAGGACTCGCACGGCGGCGGCGGCCACCTCGGCGGCGGCGACACCCAGTGGATGACTGCCGGTTCGGGCATCCTGCACATCGAGACCCCGCCCGAGTCACTCGTCATGACCGGCGGCCTCTTCCACGGCATCCAGCTGTGGGTCAACCTGCCCGCCTCCGACAAGATGACCACCCCGCGCTACCAGGACATCCACGGCGGGCACGTCAAGCTGGTCTCCACCCCGGACGGCGGCACGATCCTGCGCCTGATCGCGGGCGAGCTCGACGGCCACCAGGGCCCCGGCAGCACCCACACCCCGATCACGCTGATCCACGCCACCGTCACCCCCGGCGCCCAGCTGACCATCCCGTGGCGCAAGGACTTCAACGCCCTCGCGTACGTCCTGAACGGTGACGGCACCGTCGGCGCCGAGGCCCGCCCGATCCGCTCCGGCCAGGCGGCGGTCTTCGGCGAGGGCGACACCCTCACCATCGCCGCCGATGCCAAGCAGGACTCGCGCCACCCCAACCTGGACGTGATCATCCTGGGCGGGCAGCCGATCCGCGAACCGGTCGCCCACTACGGGCCGTTCGTGATGAACAGCCACCAGGAGCTCCAGCAGGCCATGCTGGACTACCAGTCGGGAGCCTTCGGCCAGCCCGTCGACTGACTCGGCCCGCCGCTGAACGGAACGGGGAGCCGCGCGATCCGCGCGGCTCCCCGTTTCCGTCTGCCGGTGCTACTGGGCCGGGTCGGTGATGGTGTCGGTGCCGTTCTCCAGGTGGCCGGCCAGGCGGCGGAGGAAGGCGTCCGGGGTGGGGGCCGTGACGGTGAGGTCGTACCAACCGCGGGTGGTGGCGAAGGAGGCGCTGGCTGAGCCGCCGACGGGGACGGCGTACGTCCAGGGGCCGCCGGTGCCGTAGGCGTTGTCGGTCACGGTGACCGTCGCCGCCGTGCCGCCGGTGTTGCTGAAGGTCAGGTTGATCCGGCCGTTCACGGTGTCGTACGAGGACGCCACCTCCAGCAGGGCCGCCCCGCTGCCGCAGGCGGTCGAGCGGTTGCCCTTGAAGCGCCGGTGGAAGCCGTTCGGGCCGTACAGCGAGAGGTCGTACGCGCCGGTGGGCGTGCCCCCCGACCAGTAGTCGGAGACCTTCGCCCCGGCGCCGACGGTGTAGAGCCACGGGCCGTCGGTGCGGTAGGCGTT
Organism: Kitasatospora sp. McL0602; assembly: GCF_052076145.1. NCBI lineage: Bacteria > Bacillati > Actinomycetota > Actinomycetes > Kitasatosporales > Streptomycetaceae > Kitasatospora > Kitasatospora sp. McL0602. Next base: position 3,352,439 of record NZ_CP197246.1, read on the forward strand.
CGGGTAGACGTAGTAGACGACGCCCGCCGAGCCGGTGTTGGTCATGTCGATCCAGAACTTGCCGCCCGAGCAGTCCGTGCGCCCGTTGGCGTTCGGCTGGTACGGCAGCGCACGGGCCGGGCGCGCGCCCGACTCCTGCACCGGCCGGCTCTGCACCGAGGGCACCACCGGGGCGGGCAGCGTCGAGCACTCGTTGTCGGCCGCGCCGACGTACGTGCTGGTGTCGGGCAGCGCAGGGAAGCCGCTCGCCGCCGCGCCGAAGCCGAAGACCGAGGTCAGGTCACCGGCGACGGACCGGCGCCAGGCGCTGATGTTCGGCTCCTTGACGCCGAAGCGCTGCTCCAGGAAGCGGATCACCGAAGTGTGGTCGAAGACCTGGGAGTTGACGTATCCACCACGCGTCCACGGCGAGACGACGATCAGCGGCACCCGGGGGCCCATGCCGATCGGCTGCCCGGCGCTGATCTCCCCGGTGGTGCTCACCGAGCTGATGCCCTGCGAGGAGGAGGCCGGCGGCACCGGCGGCGGCATGTGGTCGAAGAAGCCGCCGTTCTCGTCGTAGTTGAGGATGAACGCGGTCTGCGACCACGTCGCCTGGTTGGCCGCCAGCACCTTCAGCAGCCGGGCCGTCAGGTCCTCGCCGTACGCGGGCTTGTAGTTGGCGTGCTCGGAGAGGTTCGCCGGCGCGACGATCCAGGAGACCTGCGGCAGCGTGCCGTTGTCGATGTCGCTCTTGAACGCCGCGACGAGGTCGGGCACCGTCGCCATGCCCTTGTCGTGCAGGGCCGAACCCGGCTTGGCCTTCTTGAAGTTGGCGAACCAGGCGAGCGCGTTGTCGTCGAAGTTGTCGCTCTGCTGGTAGACCTTCCAGCTGACGCCCGCCGCCTCCAGGCGCTCCGCGTACGTCGTCCAACTGAAGCCCGCCGACGGCTCGGTGTTGTCGAGCACCGCCGACTGGCCCACCGAGAGCCCGTTGGAGCCGGTGAAGAGGTGCAGCCGGTTGGGGTTGGTCTGGGTCAGCGTCGAGCAGAAGTACGCGTCGCAGATGGTGAAGTTGTCGGCCAGCGCGTAGTAGAACGGCAGGTCGGTGCGGTTGAAGTAGCCCATCCCGAGGCCCGGCGTGCGGGCGGTGTTCCAGGAGTCGTACTTGCCCTTGTTGAAGATCGCGGTGTCGACCGGGTAGCTCATCGCCGGGGCGTTGACGCAGATCGCGCTGGTCGTCGCGGTGTTCATCCGGAACGGCAGGATGTAGCCGTCGGAGTTCGAGTACGGCTGGTACAGCACCGACTTGCCGCTCGGCAGGGTGATCGCGTTGCGGTCACCGAAGCCCCGGACGCCGTTCATCGTGCCGTAGTAGTGGTCGAAGGCCCGGTTCTCCTGCATGAAGATCACCACGTGCTGCACGTCGCTGATCGTGCCCGTGCCCGCGACCGCCGGGGCGGCGACGGCCTGCTGAAGCGACTCCGGCAGAGCCGAGAGAGTGGCACCCGCACCGGCGGTGACGGCTGCCATGCTGATGAACTTGCGTCGCGAAAGGGGTTCCACCTGAGCTCCTTGGGGACGACAGAACAGGCCCAGTTGGCTGTACAACTGAGCCCGACTTGGCTGGACAAGTCTGCCGACCCGAGGCATGACGGGAACACCCTTGTGCAGTGAACGGCTCCGGTCCTCCGCGTGACGCGAAGACCCCCGGGCGCACCCTGGCGAGGCTCAGATCCGCGCGTACAGCGCCGCCGCGTCGTCGTGCGCCTTGCCGCGCGGCCAGCGCTCGCACCGGGGGTCCGTCAGCTCCGCCGCCCGGACCTCGCCGATCAGCGTGCCGGGCCCGGACTCGCCGAGCAGGCGGAGCGCGTCGGCCCAGCTGCCGAGCGCGAAGCGGTCCGTCCAGCGGGCGGCGCCGTCGGTGAGGGCGGCGACGGCCCGCAGGTCGTCCAGGCGGACGAAGCCGGTCTCCGCGTGCCCGGCCGCCCTCGGCGTGGCGGCGGCGATCCACGGGCCGCGCCCGGTGTTGCGGGCGGCCCGGACGGCCAGGGTGTAGCGGGTGTGCAGGGCGGCCCGCTCGTCCGAGCCCGGCACCGTCGCCCAGATCTGGCGGCGCAGCTCGTCGCCGCCGGAGAAGCGCTGGTTGTCGCCGATCGGGCGGACGGACTCGTCCTTGTACTGGAGGACCAGCATCGAGTCGCCGAGCACCAGGTACTCCAGCGAGCTGCCGTGCAGCCGGGCGGCGACCACCGTCGCGGCGGGAGTGCCGGGGTGGCCGAGGTCGCAGCGGCCGCCGTGCAGCGCCGCCGTCTCGGCGATCGCGTCGGCCAGGCACTCGGCGATCGACCGGTCCGAGCGGTCGGTCAGCCGGGCCAGCAGGTGGACCCCGAGTCTGCGGACGTACCAGGCGGTGCCGTGCCGGCAGCCGGACTCCATGCCGACCGGGGCACTCGCCCCGTCGAGCAGTACCAGGGCCTCCGGCGTCGCCGCCGCGAAGTCCTCACTCGTCCGGCCCGGCTTCTGCGGTTCGTCCGCGAGCTGTACGTGCATCCCGCCAGTGTGCGTCCCCGGCCGGGCCGCGCCCAGCCCCGTGCAGCGTTCTCTTCCGGTGGCGGGGCGCGGGGGCCCGGTCTAGCGTCGGAGGACCAAGATCCCCCGACAGACCCTCAGTGAGGCCGTCATGGTGTGGCAGTTCTTCGTGCTCCTTGTCGCCGCGATCGGGTTCCCGACCGCGGCTCTGCTGTTCTTCATCGGCGGCCCGCGCTTCCCCGACGAGAAGCGGTGAGGGCCGGACGGCCCTCCGGACGTGGGAAAGTGTGGGGGGGAGACCGTAGGGGTCTCCGATCCGCCAAGGAGGTCTGCATGAGCAGCGAAGCAGTGGCACCCGAGGGCTCCGAGGCCGAGCAGGCGGCCACCGCGCCCGCCCCGGAGCAGGACGACGTCAAGGCGAAGTTCCTCGCCGCGCTGGCCCAGAAGAAGGGCGGCAAGGGCGGTGCCGGCGGCGCCGGCGGCGACCCGTCGAAGATCCACGGCACCCACGCGGCTGCCGCGTCCAAGCGCAACTTCCGCCGCAAGAGCGGCGGCTGAGCCGTCGGCCGCAGGCGCGGGCGCGGGTCCACCGGACCCAGGCCCGCGCCTGCGGTGTGTCACCCCCGAAGTCGGGTCAGGCCCACACCCGGCTGAGCGCGCCCTCGATCCTGCGGACCTGGCGCAGCAGCCGCTCGTCCCCACCCTCGGGCCCGACGCACTGGAGCCCGTACGGAAGGCCGTCGGGCGTCTCCCCCGCCGGGACGTTCACCGCCGGGAGCCCGGCGAAGCTCCACGGCAGCGACATCACGGCGTCGCCGGTGGTCTCCAGCCCGGCCGGTGCCGGGCCGGGCGCGCCGGGGGCGATCCACAGGTCGATCCCAGCGGCGGCCATAGTGTCGGCCAGCACCTCCCGGAACAGCTCCCGGGCCCGCAGCGCCGCCCGGTGGTCGTCCGGGTCCAGCTCCCGCCCGAGCCGGATGGCGGCGACGGTCTCCGGCCGGTAGAGCCGCCCGAACCGGGCGAACCAGTCCTCGTGCACCTGGGCCAGCTCGTACCGGATGACCACCCGCAGCTGCCGGACGAGATCCTCGAAGCCCGACATCACCGGCACCCGCCGGACGGTCACCCCGAGCTCCGCGAGCTCCTTCAACTGCTGCTCGAAGACCGTCCGGGCCCCGGGCAGGACGCGGTCGAGGTACGGCCCGTCCGGCACTCCGACCACCAACTCGCCGTCCCCGGGAGCCTGGTGCGTCCATTCGTCGCAGAGCACCGAGGCCGCGAGATCGACCCCCGCCAGCTCGGCGGCGTACACCCCGAGGACGTCCAGGCTCGGCGCGTGCGCGATCACCCCGTCCGTCGGGATCCGCCCGTACGTCGGGCGGTAGCCGACCACCCCGCAGTACGCCGCCGGGCGGATCATCGACCCGACGGTCTGGGTGCCGATCGCCAGCGGCACCAGCCCGGCCGCCACCGCCGCCGCCGAACCACTGCTCGAACCCCCGGGCGTATGACCCGGGTTGTGCGGGTTGCGGGTCGGCCCGGGGGCGAGCACCGCGAACTCGGCCGTCACTGTCTTGCCCGCCATCAGCACCCCGGCCGCCCGCAGCCGCCGCATCGCCGTACCCTCCGGGCCGCCCAGCACCCCGGGCGGCAGGGCCGAGCCGCCGTGCGTCGGCAGCCCGTCCACGTGGACGACGTCCTTCACGCCGACCGGCACGCCGTACAGCACCGGCCGCTCGTGCTGCTCGTTCCCCTCACGCCCCTCGTGCCCCTCGTACCGCCGGACCAGCGCGGCGGCCTCGGCGGTGAGCCGCTCGTAGCGGCCCGCCTCCGGCACGAAGGCCTGGACGACCGGGTCGACCTGGTCGATCCGGGTGCAGAGCTGGTCGACGTACTCGGGCAGCTCGGGGTGGCCGGCCCGCAGCGGGACGTGTTGGATCAAGGGCTCCATGACTCCCACGCTACGGCCAACGCCCGCGCGTGCCTACCAGCGCGCGTGCCTACCAGGCGGAGGGCTTCGGGCCGTCCTCGTGCTCGGCCGGGAGGTACGGCGACTCGCGGAGCAGGAGGGCGCCGCAGGTGTGGCAGGAGAGGTTCGGCTGTTGACCCCATTGGGCCGGGTCGCGGGTCTCCGAATCCGGCTGGAGCTCCTTGCCGCACATGGCCGTCCCGGTGTCACCGGCGACGATGTGCCAGGTCTTCACTCCGGCGGACCGGCCGTTGGGGCCGTACTCGGCGCGCATCTGATGTTCCACAGCACCATGCTGCGAAGTCCGGGGCCGGGTGGGCAATTCCTGTTACGCCGTCAGAGCTGCTCGGTGCAGAGGCTGCCGTGCAGGCGGAGCCGGGCGATGCCGCCGTCCGGGAAGACGTCGAGGCGGACGTGGGTGGCCGGGCGGGGTGAGGCGGGCAGCAGCCGGTGGACGGTGTCCGGCTGGAGCGCGAGCCTGGGCAGCAGTTCGAACCACTCGCCGTTCTCGCCGTCGCGGCCGTGCAGGGCGACCCAACCGGCCGCGTTGCCCAGGTAGTTGCCGGTGTCGATCTCCACGGCCCGGATCAGACCGCGCCCGGCGAGCCGCAGCCGCAGCCAGTCGTGGCCCTGGTCGCGGCGCCGCCTGGTCTCCCAGCCGTCGCCCATCACCTGGGACTTGCCGGGCATGGTCGCGCTGGCCGGCGAGGAGAAGAAGCGGTCCGAGGCATCCTCGACGACGCCGCCGTTCTCCAGCGCGGCCAGGTCGAAGGTACCGAGCGCCGCCAGCCAGGCCTGATCCGGCCGGGCCTCGCCGTGCACCCGCAGGCGGGCGATGCCGCCGTCCGGGTACTGCTTGAGCCGCAGGTGGGTGACGCGTGAACGGTCCTTCGTCGCATAGCCGTTGGCTGCATGCCCGCGCACCGGCGAGCGTGGCACCAGCGGGCGCCAGTCGGCGGCGGCCAGCTCGGCCGGGCCCGGGGTGCCGGGCAGCTCGGCCGCCTCGACGGAGATCTCGGGCGGGTTGTTGCCCCGGAAGTGTGCGGTGTCGACGACCACCCCGTGCACGACGCCGGGCACCCCGAGCCGGATCAGCGCCCAGTCGTGGTCGGCGGCGGCCGGGCCCGCCCCGTCGGCGCCCCGACGGCGGCGGGTCTCCCAACCGTCCATCAGCTGGCCCTTGTTGCCGAAGGTGTGCGGCCGGAACTCGGGCCGGCCGGGCAACAGCAGATTCTCCCGCTCGGCGAAGAACTCGTCGCCCGCCGCGACGACGGCGCCGCCGAGGCGGCGGTCGGCGAGGTCGGTCAGGGTGGTGAAGGCAAACTCGCCGCTGCGGTAGTCGGCGTACGGGTCTCCCCCGGCATAGGGGCCGACGGTGGTATCGGTGGCATCGGTGGACATCTGCGGGGCCTCGTCTCTGCTCGGCTCGGTGTCGGTAGCTCCACCTTCCTCCCCGCCGACCTTTCAGGTCCATCGAAAAGTTCTGATCAAACCGTTCAGTTCAGCTTCAAGGACACCGCGGTCAGCTCGTCCAGCACCCGCCGTAGCGGCGGAGCGCCCTCCGTCCCCGTCCGGACGGCCGCCACCACCTGCCGGGTCGGCAGATCCTCCGGCAGCGCTCGCACCACCACCCCGGCCCGCCGCCCGGCCAGCGCCAGCCGGGGCACCAGCGCGACCCCGAGCCCGCCCCCGACCATCGCCAGGATCGCCGCCCAGTCGGCCGCCGTGTGCGCCCGCTCCGGCACGAACCCCGCATCCGCGCAGGCCGCCAGGGTGATCTCGCACCACGGCCCCGCCGCACCGTAGATCCACGGCTCGGCCGCCAGATCGGCCAACCGCAGACCGGGCGCGGCCGCCAGCGGGTGCCCCTCCGGCAGCGCGACGTCCAGCGGATCGCTCAGCAGCGACCGCCGGACGAACCTCGGGTCACCCGGCGCGGGCTGCTGCACCGCCAGCGACACCGCGAGGTCCACCTCCCCCGCCACCAGCAGCCGGTACGCCTCCGCAGCCTCCGCCTCCGCCACCCGGACGGTCAACTGCGGTGCAGCCGCGCGAAGTCGGCCGACCACCGGCACCACCAGCGAACCGATCGCGGTGGCGAAGGCCCCCACCCGCACCTCCCCCGCCGCACCGTGCAGATAGCCCGCGAGCTCCGCCTCCGCCTGCTCCAGCTGCCCGAACACCCGCTCGGCATGGCCCAGCACCAGCCGCGCCGCACTCGTCAGCCGCACCCGCCGCCCGTACGGCTCCACCATCGGCGCACCCAACTGCTTTGCCAACGCGGCTAGTTGCTGCGACACCGCCGAGGGCGTCAACAGCAACCGCTCGGCAGCGGCCGTCACCGTGCCGCACTCGTCGAGCGCCTGCAACACCCGCAGCCTGCGCAGATCCCAGTCCGTCATACCGCCAGCCTAGGCGCGACAAGCGGGGCATCATGGTCCTCCCGCCAGGGGAGGGGAGCCCATGGCCGAGGTCCGTAGAGCACTGTTGATCGGCGTCCAGTCCACACCCGGCGCCCTCGCGCTGGCGGCGAAGTCCTGCAGGACTCCGACTACGACGTGACAGTGCTGTCGGAGGCCAGACGGTCCGCCATCTCCACCGGCATCTGCCGGGCCAGGCCAGGCGGGCAGCTAGCAGGCCGCAGGCAGGAGGGCGTCGTCGCGCCACTTCAGGAGCTTGTCGAAGCTGACGACCGCGCCGCGCAGCGGGTGGTTGCGGAGCTGGACGTGGTCGGTGAGGGCGTGGATGAGGAAGAGGCCCCGGCCGCTCTCGCCGTAGAGGTCGGGGAGGGTGTCGAACTCGGGGGTGCAGGCGGCGGGCGGGGTGGGGCGGCGGGTCTGGAGGACGTGGGTGTCGTAGGGGGCGGGGCGGTCGCTGCGCGGGCGGGTCGGGACGGGGGCGGGGAGGGTCGCCCGGCCACGGCGGGTGCGGCGGCGGGCGGCGGGCCGGACGGCGGGGGCGGGCTGGCGGCGCAGCCGGGGCAGCGGGCCCGGGGCGGCGGGGGCCGCGACCGGGGGGAGGCCGGGGCCGGAGTCGGTGACCTCGATCCGGAGGCGGTCGCCGTCCAGCGAGGCGGTGACCTGGAAGCCCGCGTCGGGGCAGCCGGAGACGGCGTGCTCGACGGCGTTGGCGCAGGCCTCGGTGAGGGCGATGCCGAGGTCGTACGCGATCTGCGGGTCGACGCCGGCGGATTCCATGGCGCCGAGCAGGATGCGCCGGGCCAGCGGGACGCTGGCCGGGTCGCGCTTGAGGTGCAGAGTCCACCAGATGTCCACGGGAGGTCCCTCCTGGCTGCGGCTCCACATACAACTAGGTATCTCCGAGCGATCCGGCGGTGAACCGTCCGCCGGGGCCGGTACCGCCCGTTCGGCGGATGGACTGGGGCTGCACGGTGTGCCGAGCGGCGCACACCCCGGGGTACGCGCCGGGGCCGAACGGGGCATTCTGATGTATTTCCTGACCCTCCCTGGGGGCGTCCCGTACGCGATGAGATGATGTCCCGGCCATGCTTCCCGACCTCGCCGCCCCGCAGACAGGCGCCGCCGTACCCGGTCTCCCGGGACCGGCCGCGGCCTGGGATCTGCGGTTGGCACGCGCGGTGCCGTTCGCGCTGGTCTGCACCCTGATCGCCGCCGCCGGGCACGCCCTGGTCGGTGCCGGTGAGGTGTCGCCGACGACGCTGGCGGCCGGGTTCGCCGCCGTCTGCGCGGTGGCCGCGCTGCTCGGCGGCCGGGAGCGCTCGCTGCTCGCGATCTCCGGGGCGCTCGGTGCGGGGCAGCTCGGGCTGCACCTGCTCTTCCACTTCTGCTCCGGGCACATGTCCGCGATGGCAGCGCCGACAGGTATGGCAGGCATGGCGGGCATGCCCGGGATGGCGGGCCGGGGCGGCCCGCTGACGCTCACCCAGATCGCCGGGCAGCTGCTCTGCGACGACCGGCCGCACGACGGGCTGACGGTCGTCCCGCCCGGCACCACCCCCGAGCAGGTGGTGAGCGCCGCCGGGCTCGACCCGCAGGCGTACGCGGCCGCCGCGCCGCACGCCGCCCTGCTGGGCCTCAGCCCGAACATGCTGCTCGGTCACCTCGCCGCCGCCGTGCTGGCCGGCTGGTGGCTGCGGCGCGGCGAGGCCGCGCTCTGGCGGCTGCTGGAGCTGGCCGCGACGGTCGCCAAGGAGTACGCGGCGCCGCTGCGGAGGGCGTTCGCGTTGCTCGCCGCCGTGCTGCTGGGCAGCGCGGCGCAGCCGTCCGCGAGCCGGCTGGAGCGGGCCGAGGACTGGCCGCTGCCGGCCGCCGCCGCGCTGCGGCACAGCCTGCTGCGGCGGGGCCCGCCGGTGGCGGCCTTCGCGCGCTGAGCGAGCCCCCTCGGGGAGCTGCGGGCGCGCGCACCGACCGGACACCGGTCAGGCACCACCCCTCAGCCCCTCGCGCACGCGCGCCGCCTCCACGGCCTGCCCGCGTGCCCGTCTCCCGTTGGAGAACTCCATGCGCATCACCCCTGCCCGCCGTCTCGCCGCCGTCGCCGCCGTCGCCACCGTCGCCGGTTCGGCCGTCGTCGCCCTCGCGGCCCCCGCCTTCGCGCACGTGACCGTGCAGCCGGGCACCGCGACCCAGGGCGGCTACACCGCCGTCGCCTTCCGGGTGCCGGACGAGAGCGACACCGCGAGCACCGTGAAGATCGAGGTCAGCCTGCCGATGGACCACCCGCTGGCCTCGGTGCGCACCCAGCCGCTGCCGGGCTGGACGGCCACCATGGAGAAGTCGAAGCTCGACAAGCCGCTGAAGGCCCACGGCCAGGACATCACCGAGGCCGTCTCCAAGGTCACCTGGACCGCCGACGCCGGTACGAAGATCGCCCCCGGCCAGTTCCAGGAGTTCCGGCTCTCGCTCGGTGCACTGCCTGCCGACGCCGACAAGATGACCTTCAAGGCGCTCCAGACCTACGACAACGGTGACGTCGTCCGCTGGATCGACGAGGCCAAGGAGGGCCAGGCGGAGCCCGCCCACCCCGCGCCGACCCTGACCCTCACCAAGGCCGCCGCGGCGACCGACCAGCACGCGATGGGGGCGTCCCAGGACAAGGCCGCCATCACCGGCACGGCCACCGCGAAGAGCTCCGACAACGCCGCCCGCACGCTCGGCGTGGTCGGCATCGTGGTCGGCGTGATCGGCGCCGCGCTCGGTGTCATGGGCCTGCGCCGCAAGACCAGCTGAGCCCCGTCCGGCCGGGGCGGCGCAGGCGCCCGAAACCGCCTGCGCCGCCCCGGCCGGCAGCACTCCACCGATGGGATCCACCGCCATGGCACGTCACATCCGCCCCCGCCTGCTCGGCGCGGCCGCCCTCGGGCTGGCCGCCGCGCTCGCCCTCACCGCCTGCGGTTCGAGCGGCAGCTCGGCCGACGGCCCCGCCAAGGTCACCCGGGAGACCAGCAGCTCCCCGTACCAGGCCACGGTGCTGAGCAAGCACTTCGACAAGCCCGACCTGGTGCTCGGCGACACCGCCGGCAAGCCGTACGACCTGCGGAAGGAGACCGCCGGGCACCCGACCCTGCTCTTCTTCGGCTACACCAGCTGCCCGGACGTCTGCCCGACCACGATGGGCGACATCGGGGTCGCGATGTCCAAGCTCTCCCCCGAGGACCAGAAGAAGATCGACGTCGTCTTCGTCTCCACCGACCCCGTCCGCGACACCCCCAAGGTGCTGCGCACCTGGCTCGACTCGATGGGCAAGAGCTTCGTCGGGCTGACCGGTGACCTGGAGAAGGTGAAGGCGGCCGCCAAGCCGCTCGGCGTGATGGTCGAGGACCCGATCGTCAACAAGGACGGCAGCGTCACCTCCACCCACGGCGCCCAGGTGCTGGCCTTCCTGCCCTCCGACGACAAGGCGCACCTGCTCTACCTGAGCAGCAGCTCCGTCGAGACGTACACCCACGACCTGGCCCTGCTCGCCAAGGGGGTGCCCGCATGAGCGGCCCGCACGACCCGCGCCGCTTCCGCCGGGGCGCCCTGATCGGCGCCGGGCTGGCCACCGTGCTGACGGCGGGCACCCTGCTGGTGGCCTGCGGCGGCGGCACGGCCGACGGCGAAGGCCCCGGCGAGCTCACCGTCTCCGGTTCGTACATACCGCTGCCCGCCACCCCGGGCGGCATGGGCGCCGGGTACCTGACGGTCAGCAACAGCGGCGGCGAGGACCAGCTGGTGAAGGTGAGCAGCCCGGCCGCCTCCTCGGTCACGATGCACCGCTCCACGGGCACCACCATGGAGGAGGTCGACGCCCTGCCGGTGCCCGCGCACGGCACACTGGCGTTGGCCCGGGGCGGCAACCACCTGATGATCATGGGATGGGCGAAGGCCCCCGTCGTCGGTGACCACCTCGAACTCGACCTGACCTTCGCCAAGGGCGCCACCGTCACCGTCCAGGTGCCGGTCGAGCCCCTCACCTACCGACCGGGGAGCTAGCTCAAGATGCTGAAGAGGCTTGGGGGTCTGCTCGCCGCCCTCGGCGCCGCGCTGATCATGCTGCTCGGCGGCGCCGGGCCCGCCGCCGCGCACGCGACGCTGGTCTCCACCGACCCGGCGCAGAACTCCGTGGTGCCCACGGCGCCCGCCGCCGTGACGCTGACCTTCAGCGAGGGCGTCTCGCTCGCACCGGATTCGGTCCGGGTCCTCGGGCCCACCGGCAAGGCGGTCGACGCGGGCAACCCGAGCCACGCGGACGGCAAGGCGGACACCGCCCGCGTCCAGCTGAACAGCGGCCTGGCGAACGGCACCTACACCGTCGCCTGGCGGGCCGTCTCGGAGGACTCGCACCCCGTCGGCGGCGCCTTCACCTTCTCCATCGGCGCGCCCTCCGGCACCACCGTCGACACCAGCGCCGTCCAGGGCGGCAAGGCCGACGGCCTGGTCGCCCTCGCGTACGGCACCGGGCGGGTCGTCGCGTACGCGGCGTTCGCGCTGCTCGCCGGGGCCGCCGCCTTCGTGCTGATCTGCTGGCCGAAGGGCGCGGGCGTCGCCCGGGTGCAGCGGCTGCTGATGACCGGCTGGGTCGCGCTGCTGGTCTCCACCGTCGCCGTGCTGCTGCTGCGCGGCCCGTACGAGCGCGGCAGCGGCATCGGCCAGGCGCTCGACCTGAGCCTCGTCCGCACCACGCTGGAGGAGCGGATCGGCACCGCGCTCTCGGCCCGGCTGCTGCTGCTCGCGGCTGGCGGCGTCTTCCTCTCGCTGCTGGTCGGGCAGCTCGGCCAGCAGGCCGCCGCGGCGGGTGACGACGGCGAGGACAGCGAGGACGACGAGCTGCGGCAGCTGGAGCGCCGCGCCGCCGAGCGCCCGCTGCGGGACGCCCGGCTCGGGCTCGGCGTCGCGGGCGTGGTGCTCGCGATCGCCCTCTCGGCGACCTGGGTCGGCGCCGACCACGCCTCGGTCGGCATCCAGGTCTGGCTGGCGCTGCCACTGGGCGCCCTGCACCTGCTGGCGATGGCGCTGTGGCTCGGCGGCCTGGCCACCCTGCTGATCGGGCTGCGGCACGGCCTGGAGACGGCCGCCGTGGACCTGTTCTCCAAGCTGGCGGCCGCGTCGGTCGGGGTGCTCGTGGTCACCGGCGTCTACCAGTCCTGGCGCGGGCTCGGCTCGTGGAGCGCGCTGGTCGACACCGAGTACGGCCGGCTGCTGCTGATCAAGACCGGGCTGGTGGTCGCGATGACCGGCGTCGCCTGGTTCTCCCGTGGCTGGCTCGCCCGGCTGCGGACCGAACCGGCGGAGGAGCCCACGCCCGCCGAGGAGATCGCACCCGCCGAGGAGGCCCCGGAGCCGGTCACCGCCTCCACCCCCGCTTCAGCCGACCCCGTACGGCAGGCCCAGCTCGACCGCCAGCGGGCGGCCCTCGCGGACGCGCAGCAGCGCCGTACGCAGCAGGGCCCCCCGGCCCGCGCCGGGCTGCGGCGCGCGGTGCTGGTCGAGGCGGGGGTCGCGGTCGCGGTGCTGGTGGTCACCACCATGCTCACCAACTCGCCGCCCGGCCGGGTCGCCGAGTCGATCGCCGCCACCGCGCCCGCCGCACCGGCGGCTCCGGCCGCGCCCGGCGCACCGGTCGTCCCCGGCAAGAGCGTCGAGCTGAAGCTCCCGTACGACACCGGCGGCAAGGCGCCCGGCTCGAAGGGCACCGCGACGGTCGCCCTCGGCCCGGCCGCCACCGGGCAGAACGCGGTGCAGCTGACCGTCGCGGACGAGAGCGGCAAGCCCGTCGCCGTCCCCGAGGTGCAGCTCGCCTTCACGCTGCCCGACCGGGATCTCGGGCCGCTGCCGGTGACCCTCCAGCCGTCCGGCACCGGGCACTGGAGCGGCACCGCGCAGTTGCCGCTGGCGGGCCAGTGGGTGGTCTCGGTGGTCATCCGCTCCTCCGACTTCGACCAGGCGACCGTGGTGAAGCCGGTGACCGTCGGATGACGGACACACCTTCGAGGCGTGCGGTGCTCGGCGGCGTGGCCGCCGGGCTGGCCGTGGGCGCGGCCGGCGGCGTCGCGGGCGGGCACGCGCTGGCCGCCCCCGGCCCGGCCGCGCCCCGGCTCGGCCCGGCGGCGGTGCCCTTCCACGGCGCCCACCAGCCAGGCATCCTCCAGCCGCAGCAGGCCCGGGTGCAGCTGGCCGCCTTCGACCTGGCGCCGGGCGCCGGGCGGGCGGGCCTGCGGCAGCTGCTGCAGCGCTGGTCGGCGACGGCCGAGCGGCTGCAGCGCGGCGAGACCGCCGAGACGCACGAGAACCAGATCGCGGCGGACGCCGGGCCCTGCTCGCTGACCGTCACCTTCGGCTTCGGCGCCACCCTCTTCGACAAGGCCGGGCTGACGGCCCAGCGGCCGCCCGCGCTGGCCCCGCTGCCCGCCTTCCCCGAGGACGCCCTCGACCCGGCGCGCGGCGACGGCGACCTGTTCGTGCAGATCGGCGCGGACGACGCCCTCGTCACCTTCCACGCCCTGCGGGTGCTCCAGCAGCAGGCGACCGGGCTGGCCGTGCCGCGCTGGCAGACCGGCGGCTTCAGCCGGACGCCAGGCGCCACCGCCCACCCGATGACGGCCCGCAACCTGATGGGCCAGGTCGACGGCACCAACAACCCGCAGCCGGACGCCCCGGACTTCACCGCGAAGGTCTTCGCCGACGGGCCGGGCTGGCTCACCGGCGGCTCGTACCTGGTGTTCCGGCGGATCCGGATGCTGCTGGACAACTGGGAGAACCTCCCGGTGGACCGCCAGGAGCGGGTGATCGGCCGCCGCAAGGCCGACGGCGCCCCGCTCTCCGGCGGCAGCGAGCGCACCCCCGCCGACCTGACCGCCCAGCACCCGGACGGCACCCTCGCCATCCCCGCCGACGCGCACATCCGGATCGCCGCCCCCGCCGCGAACGGCGGCGCCGCGATGCTGCGCCGGGGCTTCTCCTTCCACGACGGCCTGCGGGCGGACGGCACCCCGGACGCCGGGCTGCTCTTCCTCGCCTTCCAGGCCGACCCGGCGCGCGGCTTCGTGCCGGTGCAGCGGCGGCTGGCGCGCGGCGACAGCCTCTCGCGCTTCCTGCGGCACGAGGCGAGCGGGCTGTACGCGGTGCCGCCGGGCGCGGTGCCGGGCGGGTACGTGGGGCAGGCGTTGCTAGAGGGTCCGTAGAGGCAGGGGGTTCAGGATCACCTGGTGGAAGGCCCCGCGCCGGGGCAACCGCACTGACTAGGCTGACGAGGTCAGCACACCTTTCGCGACGGAGGCGGCATGTCGGCCACCCGCTACACCTATCTAGGGCCTGCGGGCACCTTCACGGAGGCCGCGCTGCGGACGCTGCCCGAGGCGGCGACCAGGGAGCTGGTGCCGATGGCCTCGGTGCCGGCGGTGCTGGACGCCGTCCGGGCCGGGGAGGCCAGCGGGGCGTTCGTGCCGGTGGAGAACTCGGTCGAGGGGGCCGTCACGGCGACCAGCGACGAGCTGGCGACCGGCACGCCGCTGATGATCTACCGCGAGGTGCTGCTGCCGATCGCCTTCGCGCTGCTGGTGCGGCCGGGCACGGCGATGGCGGACATCAAGACCGTCACCAGCCACCCCGTCGCCCAGCCGCAGGTGCGCCGCTGGATCGCGGCCAACCTCCCCGACGCCCGGTGGGAGTCGGCCGCCTCGAACGCGGACGGCGCCCGGCTGGTGCAGGAGGGCCGCTTCGACGGCGCCTTCGCCGGTGAGTTCGCCGCCCCGCTGTACGGCCTGGAGCCGCTGGTCAGCGACATCCACGACGCCGAGAACGCGACCACCCGGTTCGTGCTGGTCGGCCGCCCCGGCCGGGTGTCGTCGCCGACCGGCGCGGACAAGACCTCGATGGTGGTCTGGCTGCCGGACGACCACCCGGGCGCGCTGCTGGAGCTGCTCCAGGAGTTCGCGGTACGCGGGATCAACCTGATGCGGATCGAGTCGCGCCCGACCGGCGAGGGCATCGGCAACTACTGCTTCCTGATCGACTGCGAGGGCCACCTCAGCGAACGCCGGGTCAGCGAGGCCCTGATGGGCCTGAAGCGGATCTGCCCGCAGGTGCGCTTCCTCGGTTCGTACCCCCGCGCCGACGAGGGCGCCGGCTCGGCGCGCCGCCCCGGCACCTCGGACGCGGACTTCAGCGCGGCGGCGGACTGGCTCTCCCGCTGCCTCGACGGCCGCGGAGAACTCTGAGCGGTTTATGATCGATTCCTGAGCGAATCCTGACCATCCCGGGATCGCAATTGGATCACCTCGGTCGTTTTTCGACACTCCGGGGAGTTCACCCGGGCGGTGCAGCCACCCGCCCGGGGCGGACTCCCCGGCGGCGTTCGGGGGATGCTCGAGGGACGCTCGGTGGGCGGGCCCTTCGTCCACAGGCCGGACGGTCCGTCCACAGGCGGTGGGGACGGAAAGTTATCCACAGTTATCCACAGGGTTGGGGATGAGTCGACAAACCGGCATATCCACTGGGAGAACCGGTCAGATCATCAGCTAGCGCCGCAGAGTGGGCCAATCGGACCAGAGTCACCCTTGATCCGCTATTTCACCCGTGCGAGTGGAGGAATTCCCTCACCTGAGAAGGTGTATCAAGGTTTTAAACCTCAATTCCTTCGCAGTCGGGCGGCAAGCCCCTCACATTCCTTCGATCCACAGCCGCCGCCGACTTCCTGTGGACAGCGCCCCGCAGAGCCGTTTCCCACAGCAGTTATCCACAGGCTGAGCCGGGTTATCCACAACGGAGATCCGCCCGTCCGCACCCCGCCGACCTGCGACCCCGGCCAGGACGGCGGACAGGATCGCAGATAGCGGGACAGAAAGCGACATAAGGTACGAGCGGCGCGCCGCACTCCCACCCGGGAAACCGGTTCCGGTACCGGGCCCCCGCCCCGGTAGGCTGGGCCCCGTGATTGACCTTCGCCTGCTCCGTGAGGACCCCGACCGAGTGCGCGCCTCGCAGCGCGCCCGTGGTGAGGACGTCGACCTCGTCGACGCCCTTCTCTCCGCCGACGAACGGCGCCGGTCGTCGGGCAGTCGCTTCGACGAGCTGCGCAACGAGCAGAAGACGCTCGGCAACCAGATCCGCAGCGCCCAGGGCGACGAGAAGGCCGCGCTGCTGCGCCGCGCCTCCGAGCTGGCCGCCGAGGTGAAGGCCGCCGACGCCGCGCAGGGCGAGGCCAAGGAGGAGGCCGACCGGCTGCTCCGCTCGCTCGCCAACCTGATCGACCCGGCAGCCCCGATCGGCGGCGAGGAGGACTTCCTCACGCTGGAGGAGATCGGCACCCCGCGCGACTTCGCGGCCGAGGGCTTCGAGCCCAAGGACCACGTCGAGCTGGGCCAGATCCTCGGCGCCATCGACACCGAGCGCGGCGCCAAGGTCGCCGGCTCCCGCTCCTACTACCTGACCGGCGTCGGCGCGCTGCTGGAGCTCGCCCTGGTCAACATGGCGATCACCCAGGCGACCGCCGCCGGCTTCACCCCGATGATCACCCCCGCCCTGGTCCGCCCGGCCGCCATGGACGGCACCGGCTTCCTCGGCCAGGCGGCGGAGAACGTCTACTACCTCGAAGAAGAGGACCGCTACCTCGTCGGCACCAGCGAGGTCCCCCTCGCCGCGTACCACATGGACGAGATCATCGACGCCGAGAAGCTCCCGCTGCGCTACGCCGGGTACTCCTCGTGCTTCCGCCGCGAGGCGGGCACCTACGGCAAGGACACCCGGGGCATCATCCGGGTGCACCAGTTCGAGAAGGTGGAGATGTTCGTCTTCACCACGCCCGAGGAGGCCGAGGCGGAGCACCGCCGCCTGCTCCAGTGGGAGAAGGACTTCCTCACCGCGCTCGAACTCCCGTACCGGGTGATCGACCTCGCCTCCGGCGACCTCGGCTCCTCGGCCGCCCGCAAGTTCGACATCGAGGCCTGGATCCCGACCCAGGGCAAGTACCGCGAGGTCACCTCCACCTCGAACTGCACCGAGTACCAGTCCCGCCGGCTCTCCATCCGGATGCGCGACGAGAAGGGCGTCCGGCCCCTCGCGACGCTCAACGGCACGCTCGTCGCCGTCCCGCGCGTCATCGTGGCCATCCTGGAGAACCACCAGCAGGCCGACGGCTCGGTCGTCGTGCCCGAGGCCCTGCGGCCCTTCCTCGGCGGCCGCACCATCCTGGAGCCCGTCAAGTAGCGGCCCCGCCCGCCGACCCTGTCGGCACCGTCCAGCAACTCCCGGGAGACGTACGGCACATGAGCAACACCAGCCACCGAACCGACGTCTCCCCCGGTGGCGACCTGCCCTACGGGCTGGTCGCCACCGACCTGGACGGCACCCTGCTCAACACCGCCGAGACGGTCTCACCGCGCAACCGGGCCGCCCTCGCCGCCGCCGAGGCGGCCGGGGCCCTGCACATCATCGTCACCGGGCGCTCCGCGACCTGGGCCCGCCCGGTCTTCGACCAGATCGGCTACACCGGGCTCGCCGTCTGCGGCCAGGGCGCCCAGGTCTACGACGCCGGGGCGCACCAGCTGCTCACCTCCGTCACCCTGGACCGCCGGCTCGCCGCCCTGGCCCTCGGCAAGATCGAGGCCGAGACCGGCCCGCTAGCCGTCGCCGCCAACGAGGACGGCCTCGACGGCGCGGTGTTCGCCGGGCCCGGCTACGAGCTCCAGATCGGCTCCGAGCTGCCGCTCGTCCGGGTCGACAGCTCCGAACTGCTCAGCAGGCCGCTCAGCAAGCTCTACATCCAGCACCCCACCCTCGACGACGACGCCCTCGCCACCGTCGCCCAGCAGGTCGCCGGCGACCTGGTCGGCGTCATCATGGCCGGGCCCGGCGTCGTCGAGCTGCTCCCGCTCGGGCTCACCAAGGCCACCGGCCTCGCGGTCGCCGCCCACCGCCTCGGCGTCAAGGCCGCCCGCACCATCGCCTTCGGCGACATGCCCAACGACGTCCCGATGTTCGGCTGGGCCGCCCACGGCGTCGCCATGGCCAACGCCCACCCCGCCCTGCTCGCCGTCGCGGACGAGGTCACCCTCTCCAACGACGAGGACGGCGTCGCGGTGGTGCTCGAGCGTCTCTTCGGCTGAGGCCTGCGGCTGAGACTGACGTGTGCCCGGTCGGGCACCCCGACCGGGCCTACCTGGACTACGCCGCTCTACCCGTACGAGACGTTCGCGCAGGGGTCGTCGTCCGCCGAGCGGGCTGCCGCGCTGACGCTGCTCGGGAGGGCCGTCGGGACGGCCGACGCGGAGGAGTTCGAGCCGCCGCCGGCGCCACTGCCGCCGTTGTCCGCCGCGTAGTCCTTGCCCAGGACGAGGCTGATGCCGGCGTGACTGCTCGACTCCAGGGTCGCGCCGGGGAAGAGCGCGGCGACGGTCTGGGCGGCGGACTTCTCGCCGGGGCCGTACTGGACGACCGTGGTGGCGTGGTTCTGGGTCGAGGCGTTGCCGATGGTGCTGACGGTGAACTTCGAGGCCTTGAGCGAGGCGGCGGCCTTGCTGGTCAGCCCGGCCGTGGTGGTGCCGTTGTAGACGCCGACCCGGATGCCCGCACCCTTGACCGTGCCCGGGTCCGCCGCCTTCGCCACCTCCGAGGGGGTGGCCGGGGCGGACGGCGCGGCGGGCGCCGAGGAGCCGCCCGAGGACGGCGAGGGGCTCTCGCTGCCGCCGCTGGCGTCCTCGCCGTCGAGCGTCCGGTCAGCCCGGAGGGCGCCGAACAGCGCCTCGGTGTCCGACTTGACCAGGGCCACCCGGGGGCCGTCGTAACGCCACGGCGTGGTGATGAACTTGATGTTGTGCAGGTCGATGTCCTTCATCGACATCGCGAAGCTGATCAGCTTGGCCGCGCTGCCGAGGCCCTCGTCGACCACCAGCGACTTGGTCGCCGCGTCGGCCAGCGGCAGGAGCGTGGTCGGGCTCATGCCCTTGCTCTTGACGTCCTTGATCAGCGCGGACATGAAGGCCTGCTGACGCTTCATCCGGCCGATGTCCGAGCCGTCGCCGACGCCGTGCCGCAGTCGCACGTAGTCCAGCGCCTGCTGGCCGGAGACGGTCTGCTCGCCCTTGGCGAAGATCTGCTGGCCCTTGTGCCCGAGGTTGGGGTTGAGATCGCCCTCGTAGATGGCGTTCGGCAGGCAGACGTTGACGCCGCCGATGGCCGCCGTCATCGAGGCGAAGCCCTGGAAGTTGACCACCATCGTGTGATCGACCCGCAGGTTGGTGAGCTTCTCGACGGTGTTCTGCGTGCAGGCCGGGTTGCCCTGGTCGGTGTCGCCGACCGAGAACGCCGAGTTGAACATGGTGTTGGTCTGCTCGGGGGTCCACTTCCCGTTCGGCAGCTTGCACTTGGGGATGGTGACCAGCGCGTCGCGGGGGAAGGAGACGCCGACGGCGTGCTTGTGGTCGGCGTAGACGTGCAGCAGGATCGTGGTGTCCGAGCGCGCCCCGCCGTCCTGGCCGCCGCCGAGGTCCTTGTTGGCACCACCGCGCGAGTCGGAGCCGATCAGCAGGATGTTGATGGGGGTGTGCCCGTTGGCGTCGGGCGCGGCGGCGGCCGGGCGCTCGGCGCTGACGCCGTCCTGGCCGAAGGTGCTGATGTTGCCGTTCAGCTTCCAGTAGACCGCTCCGCCCGCGGCACCGACCAGGGAGAGCACACCGACGGTCGTCCAGACCACGGCCTTCTTGCGGTTCTTCTTCACCCGCTCGCTGGCCGCCGCCCGCGCAGCCGCCCGGCCACCGCTCTCCGGCCCGCCGCCCTGCGGCGGCCGCCCGCCGTTCTGGTTCTGCTGGCCCTGCTGGCCCTGCTGGCCCTGTGCCTGGGCCCGCCGGGCCTCGGCCCGGCCCCCGGGGCGGGGCCCCTCCGCGAAACGCGGCGCGCCCTGGCGCGGCACGTTGGCGTAGGAGGACTCGTACGGGGGGCCGTACGGGGCATCGTCACGCTGCGGCGCGTCACCACGGTACGGGGCGTCGTCGCGCCACCATTCGGCGTCGTGACCGGACGACCCCGTCCTCTGGCCTGACATGCGTACACCCTTCACCAGCCGGCATGAACGACAGCCCACGCTGCCCGCTGGGGCACGCCGCCTTCTCGTACAGACGCGTAGAGCTTCTGCGGAGCATATAAAGGCAACATTGCAGAGTCACGGCCTGGGCTCCCGATTGCACCATCCTCCAACGATTCGGGACCCCGCCGTGACCACGTGTTCCGGGTTGACGCGGGCCGGGCCGGGGTGACGCTGGGGAGGGAGCCCAGGGCCCCGGTTGTAGGATGACCGGGCAAGTGGTTGTAGGATGACCGGACAAGCACTGATGCACAGAGACCGACCGGGAGGGAGAAGCCAGTGAGCAACGAAGGCCTTCAGGCTCCCGGACGGCGCTCCCTGGTCGACGCCGCGATCGAGCAGCTGCGCGAGCAGCTCAGCGCGGGCGCCTGGCCGGTCGGGGGGAAGATCCCGACCGAGCACGAGCTCGCCGAGCGGCTCCAGGTCGGGCGGAACACCGTGCGCGAGGCGGTCCGGGTGCTGGTGCACGCGGGGATGCTGGTCACCCGGCAGGGCGAGGGCACCTTCGTACGGAGCACCAGCGACCCGGCGGCCGTCCTGCGCGGGGTGCAGCGCTCGGGCGTCCGGGACGTGCTGGAGGTCCGGGCCGCGCTGGAGGCCGAGGCAGCCAGGCTGGCCGCGCTGCGGCACACCCCCGAGGACATCGCCCGGATGCGGGCCGCGCTGGCCCGCGAGGCCGAGATCATCGCCAGCCAGCCCGACCGGGCGGGGCGCGAGGCCACCGTCGAGCACGACCTCGAGTTCCACACCGCCGTCGTCGACGCGGCCCACAACCCGGCGCTGGCCGAGATCTACCGGTACTTCGGCGCCTCCGTCCGAGAGTCGATGCGGACGGCCTTCGGCGACCACGAGATGCCCGAGGTCGTCGTCGCCACCCACGAGGCACTGGTCGACGCGATCGAGAGCGGCGACCCCGACCGGGCCGAGGCGGCCTGTCGCGAGCTGCTCGCGGAGCCGACGGCCGCCGTGGAGCAGCTGCTCGCGACCATCGCGGCCCGGAAGTAACGCGCAGCCCGTAAGGCGCAGCCCGCGTCCCGTCCGTCCGCCTTTCCTTTTCCGTACAGAACCGCCCGGAGCGAACCACACCATGACGGTCACCCGTGCCCAGCAGCCGGTCGTCACCCCAGTCGTCCGTACCCGCACGAGGCTCGCGCACCCCGCCCTGCTGCTCGTCGGCATCCTGCTGGTCGCACTCAACATGCGCGCCTGCCTGGCCGCGATCTCCCCGATGGTCGTCGAGGTCCAGCGGACCTTCGGGCTCTCCACCGCCGCGAGCGGCCTGATCACCACCATCCCGGTGCTCTTCCAGGGCCTCGGCGCACCGCTCACCCCCCGGCTGACGCGGCGCTTCGGCACCGAGCGGGTGGTGCTCGGCGCGGTGCTGCTGCTCGGCGCGGGCGTGCTGCTGCGCGTCCTGCCGTCGGTCGCCGCGCTGTATGCGGGGTGCATGGTGATCGGCGTCGCGATCGCCGTCCTGAACGTCTCGATGCCGGGCCTGGTCAAGCGCGAGTTCCCGGCGAAGGCCGCGACCATGACGGGCGTCTACTCGACCACCATGCTGGTCGGCGCGACGCTCGCCGCCGGGGTCTCCGTACCGCTGGAGAAGGTGCTCGGCGGCGGGTGGCAGGCCTCCCTCGGCGCGTGGTCGCTGCTCGCCTTGATCGCCGCCCTCGCCTGGCTGCCGCAGGTGCTGCGCTCCCGGCAGGAGCAGGCCGCCGTCGCCGCCGCGCCGGTCGGCCGGCCCGTCGAGGGCATCTGGCGCTCGAAGGTGGCCTGGCAGATCAGCCTCTTCATGGGCATCTCGTCGCTGCTGGTCTACATCATGGTCGCCTGGATGCCGACGATCCTGGCGGACCACGGCATGGACCGTGGCAAGGCCGGTCTGGTCTTCGCCTTCAGCAACCTCGCCCAGGTCGCGGGCGCCTTCCTCGTCCCGCTGGCGGCCGGCCGGATGACCCGTCAGCGCGGCCTGGCGGTCACCATGGCCGCCCTGAACGCCGCCGGCATCACCGGCCTGCTGCTCGCCCCGGTCTCCGGGGCCTGGATCAACGCCGCCGTGCTCGGTGTCGCCCAGGGCGGCTCGCTCGGCCTGGCGCTGGCCTTCATCGTGCTGCGGACCGGCAGTGCGGCGGGCGCCGCCCAGCTCGGCGGCATGTCCCAGGCCGTCGGCTACCTCGTCGCGGCGGCCGGGCCGGTCGGGGCCGGTGCGCTGCACCAGCTGACGGGCGGCTGGAGCGTGACGCTGCTGCTGATGCTGGCGCTCTCCGCCGTCGCCGCGCTGGCCGGCTGGGGCGCGGGGCGCAACCGCACCCTGTAGAGCCCGGTAGAACCCGACGCCTCCGGCTTTCGACAGAGCGGCGCTCATCCCCAGGTCGCATCCGGACCGGCACCACCGCCCCCGACAATTGGCCGGTGGCCCCCCTCACCTCCCGTAATCCGTTCACAGCCCCCGGCAGCAAGAGCCGGGGGCTGTGGCGCGCGCTCGCGGAGGTGACCGGCGGCGCGTGGCTGATGCTCCTCACCCAGGAGATCCTGCGGGGCCGGGGCCCGTCCGCCGAGATCCAGTTCCTCCTCGGTGCCGTCGTGCTCGCGCTGCTCGCCGTCCGCCGCCGCTTCCCCACGACGAGCCTGCTGGGCATCTCCGTGCTCGTGGGGCTGCTGCCCGCTGCCGGGCTGCCGGCCGCCGTGACCGCGTACACCACGGCCAAGCACCTGCCCGTCCCCCGGCGCCGGGGCACCGTGCTGCTCGCCTCGACCGTGCTGGCGACGCTGACCTGCGCCTTCTCCGCCCCGGCCACCGGGCTCGGCGGCCACCCGTTCGGGCTCGCGCTCGGCGCCGTGCTCGCCGCGACCACGCTGATGGTGCCGGGGCTGCTCGGCAGCTCGGGCGGGCAGGAGGACCGGCTGCTGTGGGCGCTCCGGGAGCGGGCCGCCGCCGCCGAGGCGGCCCGCCGGCTCGCGGACAGCGAATCCCGGATCCATGAACGGTCCCGGATCGCCGCCGAGATGCACGACCTGGTCGGCCACCGGCTCAGCCTGGTCTCGCTGCATGCGGGCGGCCTGGAGATGGCCCTGCGGAAGCAGTCGCCCGAACTGCGTGACGAGGCGGCCTTGGTACGCCGGGCCGCTGCGGACGCGATGCGGGAGCTGCGCGAGGTGCTCGGCGTCCTGGGCCCGCTGGGGCGGGACACCGGGACGGACGCGCTGACCGACACGACCGGCACCCGGCCGGACGTCGAGGCGCTGGCCGAGGAGTCGCGCAGCGGCGGCATACCCGTCGAGCTCAGCTGGGACGGCCCCGACCTGAACGACCGCCCGGCCCAGGTCCGGCGCGCGGTGCACCGGGTGGTGCGCGAAGCGCTGACCAACGTGCACCGGTACGCCGCCGGAGCCCCGGTCACCGTGACGGTCACGCACACCGACCACCGTGTCGAGGTGCTCGTACGCAACGGGCCGCCGCCGGTGGCCCCCGAGGCGGCGACCGGGCTGGGCTCGGGGCGCGGTCTCGTCGGGCTGCGGGAGCGGGTGGCACTGCTCGGCGGCACCCTGGAGGCGGGCCCGATGCCGGCCGGCGGCTTCGCCCTGGCGGCACGGCTCCCGGCCCAGCCGGACCCGGGAGCGAGCCTCGCCGCCGCAGACGCCCCGCCGCGTGAAGCACCGTCCGAGCCGCACCACCTGCACCCCGACCACCTGCACCCCGACCACCCGGACGCCGACCACCCACCCGCCGGTTTCCAACGCCGGGTCGTGCGCGGGCTCAGCGGGTTCCTCGGCCTCGTGGGCATGGGCGTGCTGATGCTGTGCGGCATCTTCCTGGTCACCCAGGCGTTCCCCGAGCCCGACTCCCGCCCTCGCGAGCAGCCCAGGGTCGGGATGTCCCGCGAGCAGGTGGTCGAGGCCGTGTACGGGGACGACACAGCCGTGCGCGCGGCGGCGACGGGCCGGGAGCCGGCCCGCCCGGCGTCCGTGACGAGCTGCCTGTACACGAGGGCTCCGGCCGAGGGCCCCGGCGAGGGAACCAGCCTCGCGATCGCCCGGTACTGCTTCCGTGGCGACACCCTGACCACGATCGACCACTTCACCGTACCGGTGGTGTCGCAGACGCCGCCTTGGGAGTCCCCGTGACCGAGTCCCCCACCTCCGACCACCGCCCGATCCGGGTCCTGCTCGCCGACGACGAGGAGCTGATCCGGCACGGCGTCCGGCTGATCCTGCGTCATGCCGGGGGTATCGAGGTGGTCGGCGAGGCGGCGAACGGCGAGGAGGCCGTGCGGATCGCCGCCGAGACCCGTCCCGACGTGGCCCTGATCGACATCCGGATGCCGGTGCTCGACGGGCTCGCCACGATCGAGCGGCTCGTCGCCCTCCACCCCCGGCCGCAGGTCGTCATGCTCACCACCTTCGGCGACGAGAAGAACGTGACGCGCGCGCTGCGGTCCGGCGCGACCGGCTTCCTACTCAAGGACGAGGGCCCGCAGGAGCTGATCAGCGCCGTCCGGGCCGCTGCTGGGGGCGATGCCGTCCTCTCGCCCGGAGTCACCCGCACCGTCATCGATCGCATGCTCGACGGCGGCGCCGGCAAGCCGGAGGCGGCGTCCCGACCTGGCCCCGAAGAGCGGCTGGCGGCGCTCACCGGCCGGGAGCGCGACGTCCTCGTACTGCTGGGCCAGGGCCTGGCCAACGCGGAGATCGGCCGTCAACTGGGCATCGGCGTGGGCACGGTGAAGACCCACGTCAGTGCCGTCCTGGTGAAGACGGGCGCGGACAGCCGCGTCCAGGCGGCGCTCCTGGCGTACCGGACGGGGCTGCTGTCCTGAGCGCAGCCCCGCACAGCGTCTCTGCCGCAGGGCAGAGCCGGCCGTCCGCCCCGAGGAGTACGCGCGCCCCCGGCCCAGCCCTTCGACGGACGCCTCATTCACGCCCTGCGGCCGACGGTTCAGTGCTGCGGCGCTTCGAGGATGAGAGGTAGTCACACACCTCTTCCCCGTAACTCCGGAGCTGACATGTCGATGCAGGCTGCCGCCCGCGCCACCGAGCTGTGCAAGGTCTACGGCCACGGCGAGACCCAGGTCGTCGCCCTGGACTCGGTCTCGCTGGAGTTCGGACGCGGCCGGTTCACCGCGATCATGGGGCCGTCCGGCTCCGGCAAGTCGACCCTGCTGCACTGCATGGCGGGTCTCGACTCGGTCTCCTCGGGCTCCGCGCAGATCGGCGACACCGAACTGTCCGGCCTGAACGACCGTCAGCTCACCCGACTGCGTCGGGACAGCGTCGGTTTCGTCTTCCAGGCGTTCAACCTGCTCCCCACCCTGACGGCGCTGGAGAACATCACGCTGCCGCTGGCCATCGCGGGCCGTCGGCCGGACCAGCAGTGGCTGGACACGGTCGTGGCGACCGTCGGCCTCTCCGAGCGGCTGAGCCACCGCCCCGCCCAGCTGTCCGGCGGCCAGCAGCAGCGGGTCGCCGTAGCCCGCGCCCTCGCCTCCCGGCCGGAGATCATCTTCGCGGACGAGCCGACCGGCAACCTGGACTCCCGCTCCGGCTCCGAGGTCCTGGGCTTCCTGCGGGACTCCGTACGGGAGTGGGGCCGGACGGTCGTGATGGTCACCCACGACCCGGCGGCCGCCGCCTACGCCGACCGCGTGGTCTTCCTCGCCGACGGCAGGCTCACCGACGAACTGGTCGCGCCGACCGCCGAGGGCGTCCTCGACCGGATGCGGCAGTTCGACAGCAGGGCCCGGACGAGCTGACGCCAACTGCCGCTCTCCCGCCCGGACTTCCGCCACGCACCCCCAGAACTGGGACCACCACCATGCTGCGTACAGCCCTGCGCAACGTCTTCGCGCACCGAGCCCGACTGGTCATGACCGCCCTCGCGATCACGCTCGGCGTCGCCTTCGTCTCCGGCACGCTGGTCTTCGGCGACACCGTCACCGAGGCCCTTCGCGGCGCCTCCGCCAGGAACCTCAAGGACGTCGCCGTCTCCGTACAGGCCGAGTCCGCCCGGACCTCCGACAGCAGGCCCATGGCCGACGCCCGGTCCACCGCGCTCACCGGCGAACTCGCCGACAGGGTCCGGGCCGTGCCCGGCGTCACGTCCGTGCACGCCGTCGTCAACGGCACCGCCACGCTGGCCGCCAAGGACGGCCGACCGCTGAACGCCGACAACAGCTGGCAGAACCTGGCGCTCAACTACTCACCGGACACCCCCGCCACCGACCGGGACAGCCGCTTCCCGATCAGCGCCGGACGCGGCCCCACCGCCGCCGGGGAGATCGCCCTGGACCGCCGGACCGCCGAGAAGGCCGGCTACCACCTCGGCGACACCGTCCGCTTCGCCACCCAGGGCCCCACCCTCACCAAGACGCTGGTCGGCACCGTCGACACCGACGACCCGCGCGTCACCGCAGGCGGCAGCCTCGCCCTCTTCGGCACCGGCACCGCGCAGCAACTCTTCCTCCAGGCAGGCCGGTTCGACGAGCTGACCGTCGGCTCCGCCCCCGGCACCGACGACCAGCAGCTCACCAACACGATCCGCGCGCTGCTGCCCACCGAGGGCATCACGGTCACCAGCGGGGCCCAGCTCGCGCACGAGCAGGCGCAGCAGATCGCCGAGGGCACCAAGGACCTCACCCGGATGCTGCTGGCCTTCGCCGCGATCGCGCTGTTCGTCGGCGCCTTCGTCATCGCCAACACCTTCACCATGCTGATCGCCCAGCGGAGCCGCGAGACCGCGCTGCTGCGCGCCGTGGGGGCCTCGCGCCGCCAGGTCGTGCGCGCGGTCCTGGTCGAGGCCGGGCTGCTCGGGCTCGGCGCCTCCGCGGCCGGGATCGCGCTCGGCATCGGCATCGCGGCCGCCATGAGGCCGATCCTCGACGCGGGCGGCGCGGGCCTGCCGGACGGCCCGCTGGTGATCTCCCCGGACGCGCTCGTCCGGTCCCTCCTGGTCGGCGTCGGCGTCACCGTGCTCGCCGCCTGGCTGCCGTCCCGGAAGGCCGCGAAGATCGCGCCGGTAGCTGCTCTGACCAGCGTCGACCAGCCGCCGGCCAGGCGCGGCATGCTGCGCCTGGGCAGCGTCGGCGGGCTGCTCACGGGCGTCGGCATCCTCAGCCTGCTGTACGTCTCCACGCAGCAGAACGGGTCCGACAACAACCTCAAGACCGCCGGGCTCGGCTCACTGCTCACCCTGACCGGCATGGTCGTGATCGCACCGCTGCTGTCCCGGCCGCTGATCCGGCTCGCTGGGGAGGTCACCAGCAGGCTGTTCGGCGTCAGCGGCAAGCTCGCCCGGGAGAACGCGCTGCGCAACCCGCGCCGGACCGCCGCCACCGCCTCCGCCCTGATGATCGGGCTCACCCTGATCACCGGCCTGAGCGTGACCGGCAGCTCCATGAACGCCGCTCTCCGGGCGGCGGCCGTGGCGGGTCTGACGGCGGACTACAAGGTGTCCAACGCCGGCTCCGGCGGCATCGACCCCGCCCTCGCCGCCGCGGTCGCCGAAGTCCCCGGCGTCGCGGAGTCGGCGCCCGTCGCCGCCTCGTACCTTGGTGTGCGCGGCAAGTTCGCCTCGCTCACCGGCGCGGAGCCGCAGCGGCTCGCCGCCGTCTCCGACCTGAAGTTCAGCAGCGGCTCGCTCGCGGACCTCGGCCCCGGCAGGGTCGCGCTCTCCGACAAACTGGCCGGGGACACCGGCCTGTCGAAGGGCGACACCTTCCAGGGCACGCTGGGCTCCCGCAGCGACCGGAAGGAGCTGACCGTCGTCGGCGTCTACCGGCAGACCCGTGCGGTCGGCGGCGTCATCGGCACCATGGCCGACGTCCTGCCGTACGCGGACGGTGGGCGGCTCGACAGCATTCTGGTCAAGGCCGCGCCGGGCCGGAGCACGAGCGGCCTCGACCGCGAGATCCGCCAGGCCCTCGGCAACAGTCCGCTCCTCCAGGTGCAGGACCAGGAGCAGTTGACGAAGGCGCAGTCCGGCCAGATCGACGCGATGCTCGACATGATGTACGGCCTGCTCGGCATGACCGTCGTCATCGCGGTGTTCGGCGTCGTCAACACCCTGGCCATGTCGGTCTTCGAGCGGACCAGGGAGATCGGGCTGCTGCGCGCGATCGGCCTCGACCACCGGGGTGTCCGGCAGATGGTGCGCCTGGAGTCCGTGGTGATCTCGCTGTTCGGCGCGACCCTGGGCATCGGCACCGGGATCTTCCTCGCCTGGGCGTGCGGGAGCCTCGCCAGGTCCTCGCTCGCGCAGTACGAGATCGTGCTGCCCTGGGCGCGGCTCGGGCTGTTCCTGCTGCTCGGCCCGGCGATCGGGGTGCTGGCTGCGGTCTGGCCGGCCCGGCGGGCGGCCCGCCTGAACATGCTGCTGGCGATCAGCGCGCAGTAGCGCGGGCGCAGGCTCGCCCGGGTTGCGCTGTCGGCTTACTGGGGTGTGATTTACCGTCCGGGTGAGCGAAGTTGGGGGTATGCGACTTCTGATGCTCGGAGGGACAGGCTTCGTCGGACGCGCCGTCGTCGAGGATGCCGTGGCCCGGGGTTGGTCGGTGACGGTGCTTCACCGAGGTACGAAGCAGACGCCCGAGGGGGCCACCGTCCTGCACGGTGACCGGACGGCCCCCGACGGCCTGGCCGCCCTCGCCCAGGGCGAGTGGGATCTGGTGGTGGACACCTGGAGCGCCCGGCCGAGCGCCGTGCGCGACTCGGCGGCGGCCCTAGCCGACCGGGCCGGGCGGTACGTGTACGTGTCGAGCTGCTCGGTGTACGCCGAGCCGGTCGACCACGCGGCGGCCGAGCTCGGCGCGGTCGTCGACAGCTCGCCGGACGCGGGGGACGACGTCGACTACGCCGCCGCCAAGAGCGGCGGTGAGCTCGCGACCGTCGCCGCCTTCGGCGAGCAGCGCTCGCTGCTCGTCCGCTCCGGCCTGATCCTGGGGCCCGGCGAGGACATCGGGCGGCTGCCCTGGTGGCTCAACCGGATCGCCCGCGGCGGCCCGGTGCTGGCACCGGGCCCGGCGGAGCTCACGCTCCAGTACGTGGACGTCCGGGATCTCGCCGGGTGGACGCTGGACGCCGCCGTGGCCGGGCTCGGCGGTGCGTACAACCTGGCCGGCAGGTCGGGCCACGGCACCATGCGGGAGCTGCTCGAAGCCTGCCTGGCCGCGACCGGCTCGGACGCGGAGCTGCGCTGGACGGCACCCGAGCTGATCACCGCCGCCGGGGTCTCGCCCTGGACGCAGCTGCCGATCTGGGCGCCGCCGGGCGAGTTCCACGACTTCCTCTACAGCACCGACGTCTCGAAGGCGTTCGCGGCGGGCCTGCACTGCCGCCCGCTCACGGAGACCGTCGCCGACACCTGGAAGTGGCTCCAGTCGATCGGCGGCGTCGCCCCCCAGCGGCCCGACCGCCCGGTGGTCGGGCTGGACCCGGCGGTGGAGGCCGCCCTGCTCGGCTAGCGAGGCGCGTACGCCCTTGCCCCCTACTCGTCGGAGGCGAGCGTCAGACCGGCCAGCTTGACGGAGGCGAAGGCCGTGGCCGCGACGGTGACGACGACGAGCAGGGGGACCGCCGCCGCAAGGCTGACGTGGGCGGGGATGGCACCGTCGGCGGCGACGGCCTTGGCGACCGACAGGCCCCACTGCTGGACGCTGAGGGTCTTGGCACCCTGGACGTAGTTGCCGACCAGGCTCTCCCAGACCAGCGCGTAACCGAGGCCCGCGACCACCGCGTGCCGGGTGACGACACCGAGCAGCAGGAAGACCGCGCTGTACGCCGCCCCGGCGACGACCGTGCCGAGGGCGAAGCCGACGGCGAGGCCGTCCTGGGTGCCGTACAGGATGAGCCCGGCCAGCAGGGTCGGGACGGCGGCGAAGGCCCAGGTGGTGACGACCGCGATGGCGAGCTTGGTCGTGATGATCTTCCAGCGGGGCAGCGGCTTGGCCAGCAGGTAGACGATCGAGCCGTCGTCGATCTCGGTGGCGATCACGCCCGTCCCGACGATCAGCCCGAGGATCGGCACCAGGGTGCCGAGGGAGAGCTCTCCGAGGATGGTGACGGCAAGGTCGTGCTTGTCGCTGCCGGAGCTCCGCCCGATGACGGAGATCACCAGCAGCAGCGCGGGGACGACCAGCAGCAGGATGCCGCGGCGGCGCCCCAGCAGGCCGCGTACGGTCAGCCTGGCGACGGTCAGGTTCACGGTTCTGGGCCCTTCGAGGGGGAGTCGGTCAGGAGGCGACGAGGTAGGAGAAGACGCTCTCCAGGGACTCGTCGGCCGGGGAGACGGTGTAGAGCCGGATGCCCGCCTCCTTGGCGACCTTCGGCAGCAGGGTGGTGAAGCCCTGGAAGTTGATCGCCTGGATGCGCAGCGCCCGCTCCTGGCCGTCCAGCTCGATACCGGCCGTCGAGCCGTCGGCGATCAGCGCGGCGGCGAGCCGGCGGTCGTCGCTGGAGCGGACGAGGTAGCGGTGCGGGCGGTCGGTCATCAGGCGGCGGATCTTGCGGAAGTCGCCGGAGGCGGCGTGCCGGCCCGCGACGACCACCTCGATGTGCCGGGCGAGCTGCTCGACCTCCTCCAGGATGTGCGAGGAGAACAGCACCGTGCGGCCGTCCGCGCCGAACTGCCGCAGCAGCTCCATGAGCTGGAGCCGCTGGCGCGGGTCCATCCCGTTGAAGGGCTCGTCGAGCAGCAGCACGGCCGGGTCGTGGACGAGCGCCGAGGCCATCTTGACGCGCTGCTTCATGCCCTTGGAGTAGGTGCCGGCCCGGCGCTCCTGGGCGTACTCCATCTCGACCAGGGCGAGCGCCCGCTTGGCCGCCGCCCCCGGGTCGGCCAGGCCGTGCAGCTCGGCGTTGGCGAGCACGAACTCCCAGCCCGTCAGGTAGTCGTACATCGACTCCCGTTCGGGGACGAGCCCGATGCTGCGGTAGACCTCCTGGTTGCGCCAGATCGGCGCCCCGTCGAGGGTGACGGAGCCCGCCGAGGGGGCGAGGAAGCCGCTCATCATGTGGATGAGGGTCGACTTGCCCGCGCCGTTCGGCCCGAGCAGGCCGGTGACACCGGGGCCGATGGTCATCGAGATGTCGTTGACGGCGACGACGTTGCCGAACCAGCGGGAGACCTTGTCGATGGTGATCGCTGCCATGACGGCTCCTCAGATCTTCCGGTAGCGACGGTCGACGGCCCAGTACGAGGCCCCGACGATGACGATCATCTCGACGGCGAAGACCACCACGCCGAGCGCGCCCGGAGCGTGCACCGCGCGGGAGTCGGTGGCCAGGCCGAAGACCTGCTTGACGAAGCCGTCGATCAGCATGCCCGGCGAGAGCATGGCCGCCCAGTTCGCGGACTCCGGAGTGTCACCGTGCAGGCCGCCGCTCAGGCCGTAGACGATGCTCGCCAGGATGTTGCTGACCACCAGCACGCCCATGATCGCGGCGATGCCGAAGCCCCGGCGCGGGGTGCTCGCCGCGATCAGCAGGCCGATCGCGGAGTAGACCAGCGCGTAGAGCAGGGCGGCGGCCAGCCCGATCAGGAAGTGGCCGGTGTTGTGGCCGAAGCTCTGCCCGCCCAGCAGCGAGCCGATGTAGAGCACCAGCAGCGGCGTCGCCATGACGATCATCATGGCGCTGACCATCGCCGCGAACTTCGCCCGGACGTAGTCGGCCCGGGTGATCGGGCGGGAGAAGTAGAGCGGCATGGTGTTGTACCGCAGATCGCGCGAGAGCAGCACGGGCGCCTGCGCGGCGACGAAGATCGCCACCAGCAGCCTGACGGTGTTCAGGAAGTCCGGGTAGTCGACTGCCAGCTCGTCGGCGGTCTGCAGGACGGCGATCACCACGATCATGGTGGCGACGAGCACCGGCAGCGCCAGCATCAGCATCGGCACCACCTTGGACTTGCCCGAGCGGCCGAGGCCGTACGCGGCCCGCAGGCTCTGGGTGAAGAGCGAGCGGGTGGCGTACGAGCGGCCGAGGCGCGGGCCCTGGTAGGCGCGGTAGCCGATGTTGTGGATCACGCCGGTGTCGGCGGCTGCGGGCACGGTGGCAGCTGCGGGCGCGGTGGCCGGCGTGGTCTCAGGAGGCAGCGACATCTGCGGCACCCCCTGTCGTCGTGTGGGCGGCGGTCATCTCGGGGGTGGCCGCCTCGGGGCGGGCGTCGGCGGTGAAGATCTCGGCGACGCGGTGACGGCGCTGCTCCAGCCGCACCAGGCCGACGCCCAGCTCGGCGACGGCGTCCCGGACGGTGTCGTACGTCTCGTCGCCGCCGATCTCGACCAGCAGCACCCGGGAGCCGTCCGGCTGCACGCTGAGCCCGGCGGCGGTGAGCCGGCTCCGCAGCACGCCCTCGACGTCGAGGGTGTGGTCGTCGGGGTGGTCGGTGACCTCGACGGCGAGCAACTGGGTGGCCTCGGTGAAGGAGGCGGTGGAGGAGGACCGCAGCAGGCGGCCGCCGTCGATCACCACCAGGTGGTCGCAGGTGCGCTCCAGCTCGCCGAGCAGGTGCGTGGTGACCAGCACCGAGATGCCGAAGTCGGTGTGGACGCGGCGGATCAGCGCGAGCATGTCGTCGCGGCCGACCGGGTCGAGGCCGTTGGTCGGCTCGTCGAGCAGCACCAACTGCGGGTCGTGGACCAGCGCCTGGGCGAGCTTGACGCGCTGCTTCATGCCGGTGGAGTACCCGCCCATCGGGCGGTAGCGCTCCTCGTACAGGCCGACGTGCCGCAGCGTGTCGGCCGTCCGTTCGCGGGCGGCGGCGGCCGGCAGGCCGGACATCCGCGCCATGTGGACGACGAACTCCGTCGCCGACACGTCCGGCGGCAGGCAGTCGTGCTCGGGCATGTAGCCGACCCGCTCGCGGATGGCCGGGCCCTCGGTGGCGATGTCCAGGCCGAGGACCTGACCGGTGCCGGAGGTGGCCGGAGCCAGACCGAGCAGAATCTTGATGAGTGTGGACTTGCCCGCGCCGTTCGCACCGACCAGGCCGACGACCCCGGGCTGCACCTCTACGGTGAGCTGATCGAGGGCGGTGACCCGGGGGAACCTCTTGGTGAGGCCGTCCGTCTTGATGACAGTGGACACGTGACCCAACCTAGTGCCCATCAGCTCAGCGGTACATGCGCTGGGATGACGAGCACCAATGGTTCTCCGGGATGACACCTGCACCGGCTACCCCTAGGGGTCGGCCGGTGGCTACCGGAGCAGATCCCCCTGCAACAGCGTCACCTGCGCGAACGCCTGCACCGGTACGCCCTTCGGATTGGTCATCACGACCGCCGCGAGCACGTCCCCCTGGCTCAGGTACGCCACCCGCCCGACCGCGTTCTTCTTCGCCCCCGCAGTCTTCTCGGTGGCCCGGAACTTCGCCTCCGGCAGGTGGACGCCCGGCCCGAGGTCCAGATCCGTCGAGGCGAGATGCGGCAGTTCGAGCGGGTCGTCGCTGACCATCTCGCGGTAGAAGGTGTCCGCCTCCGGCCCCGAGCCGAAGCCCAGCAGCCAGAGCTCGGTACGGGTGCCGTCCGGGCCCGTCCAACTGCGCCGGGCGGCCGACCGGCAGGCGTTCTCGGTGAGCAGCCTGGTGTACGTCGCCGGGTGGAGGTCGCGCGCGGCGTAGTCGGTGCAGCGGGCCCAGACCGTGCCGGTACCCGGCGGCGTCGCCGAGGGAGTGGCCGTGGGCGTACCGGACCCGGTCGGGGTCGCGGTAGCGGTAGCGGTAGCGGTCGGGCTCACGGCGGGGCTCACTGCCGGGACGACAGACGTCGCGCCCTTCGGGGCCGGGAGCAGCAGCCCGCGCAGATCCGCGAAGTGGTGGGCACGGTCGGCGACCGAGTCCGGCCGTGGCTTGCCCGACGGCAGCGGCGGCAGCACCAACGGCGCGAAGCTGTACCGGCCGTCGTTCGGTGTCCCCAACCCCGGCAGGTCGGCCCGCTCCGGGAGGGTCACGGCCACGGCGGCGGCTGCGCCCGTGAGCAGCAGCACCAGCGCCGCCGCGCCCCAGCGCAGCAGCCCGTCCGAACGCGGCCGCCGGGGCTCACCGGCGTCGAGCACGTCCGGCTGGGTCACGTCCGCCGGGGTCACGTCCGCCGGGGTCACGTCGGCGTGCGTCACGTCCGTATGCGTCACGTCTGTCTGGTCTTCGTGGTCTACGTGATCGGTCATGCGGACGCTCCTGGGCGGGCCAGCCGGTCGAGCTGCTGGGTGAAGAGGGTGACGGCCTGGCTCTTGGGCAGTGGCGCGATGCCCTCCACCTGCATCTCCACCCGGAGATCGCCCTCGGCCGCCGAGCAGACCAGGCTGTCGATCGCGTCGCCCGGCGCCGCGTACGGCAGGTAGCAGTGTGCCTCGGCATGCCCGGGGACGTCCGGGCCGGTACGGAACAGGCCCGAGTCCGAACCCAGCGCCTCGACCCAGGCGTTGTCGGCCTTCACCGCGTCCTGGTGGTACTGCAACAGCCACATCGTCACGACCAGGTTGTCCTGGGCGGCACGGTAGCTGCGCACCCCGGCGCCCTTGAGCGGCTGGTCCTGCCACTTCTGGCGGACGGCATCCTGCAACTTCTGGGGCAGACCGAGCACGGTGTCCTCGACCCAGGTCTTGCGCTGCTCGTCCGTCAGTTCGGTGTCGTTGCCATAGGCACCCGAATCCGGGCCGAGGCTGAAGCCCCCGGGCATCGGCGCCAGCAGGTCGCGCATCGAGCCGAAGTGCGTACCGTTCGACTTCGCCCCGAAGGCCGGGCTCGGCGAAGCCGAGGCCCCGGCCCCGGCCCCGGCCCCGGCGCTGGGCACTCCGGTGGGCGCCGGGGCCGCCACGGCAGCCCCGTCCGGGTACTTCACCTTCAGGATGCCGACCCCGATGCCCACGCCCAGCAGAGCGGCGACGACGACAGCCGCACCCACCCGGACGGCGAGCCCGGCGCGGCGCGGCCCCTGCTCCGGCGCCTGGTCCTGCTCTTGCTCTTGCTCTTGCTCTTGCTCTTGCTCTTGCTCTTGCGCCTGGTCCTGGTCCTGGTCCTGGTCCTGGTCCTGGTCCTGGTCGAGCTTCTCGGTGTCGGTCATGCCAGTCGCTCCCACTGACGCTTGGCGAGGTCCTGCAGCTCGTCGGCGTTGACCTGGCCCGGAGAGAACAGGCTGATCCGCATCACGACGTCGCCCCGGCGGGCCACCGCACGGCCGTAGTAGTACTGCTCGGTGCTCTCCGCGTACGTCATCTGCGTCGCGGGTGCGGTGTAGTACCCGGTGGACGTGCCGTCCAACGGGTGGGCGTCGGCCTCGGACAGCGCGTTGACCGAGCTGATGGCGTCGGCCGTGTGGTCCGAGGCGTACTGGATCAGCTCGATCCGGTACTTCACGTCGTTCTTCTCCCAGGCGACGATCGCGTCGCGACGGAAGCCGTCCGCCAGCAGGCTGGTGAACTCACGGTCGGCCTTGCCGTACGTCATGGCCTTCTCCCCCGGGCTGATCCACCCGGACATGTCGCCACGCCCGTAGTTGTCCCAGCTCCCGGCGTCGGCGGGCTTGGCGATCAGCAGCTTGCGCAGATCGCCGTCGATGCCGAGCGGCTTGGGCGCGGCCTCGGCCGCGGCCTTCGCGTCGAGCACCGAGTCGGGGTAGGTCGGCATGCTCACCTGGAGCGGTGGCAGCGGGGTGGGCCGCCTGGTGGCCTGAACGGTGTACCCGACCCCGGCGCCGAGCACCGGGCCGAGCAGCAGCGCGGCGACCAGCAGCCGGGCGGTGCGGCGGCGGCCACCCGTCGACGGGGCACCCTCCACCGGCTCAGCCCCCTCCTCCGCCTCCTTCCCCTCTGCCCTCTCGTCGGTCAAGTACGGTTCCACCAAAGGAACTTGCTCACTCTCAGGGTTCTCAGCCACCGGCGGCCAGCCGATCACGCTGACGCTTCATCGCATCCACCAGCAGCGCCTTGTCGGGCGTGCCCTTCACCATCACGGTGACCTCGTACTCGATGTCGCCGACATAGCTGACGCCGATCATCTCGCCCGTCCAGGCCTGCTGTTCGGGCTTGAGCAGCACGCCCTGGGCGTCGCTGTCACCGTCGACGTCGAAGGTGTCGCCACTCTTGAAGGACATGCCCTTGGCGAACTCCTTCGCCATCTGCCGCGACTTGAAGCGCAACAGCCTTGTCGATACCTCCTGTTGGCCGTCGAGCGTGCGGTAGTGGCGGGTGGCCGCGTCGCCCTGGTAGCCGTAGGAGTCGAGCACGGAGCTCATCTCGTCGGCGTTGTTGAACTCCGCCGCCACCTCCTTGGTGCTCAGGCTGGTGCCGTCGGCCGAGCCGTACGACTCCGCGCCGGCGGGCATCGGAATCAGGAAGTACCGGATGTCCCCACCGTGCGTGCTGCCGTCGACCGTGCCGTGCACGGTGCTGCTCGGCGCGGGCACGGGCGCCGCAGGCGCCGAGGTCTCGGACGGCACGGGTAGCGGCGACGGGCTCGAACTCGGCGACGGAGAGGGGCTGTTGTGCGGAGCAGGAGCCGCAGCGACGACCCGTCCACGGGCGCCCGACGAGTTGTCTGGCCGACCGACCGCGACGGTCACGGCAGCACTGGTCGCCGTCACCGCCAGCAGGCCGAGAGTGGTGAGCGCGATGGTCAGCGCGCGCGGCTGCCTGCGTGCGACGACAGACGGCTCAGGTTCGAGCGCGGACAAGAAGCTCCCCCAGGGCAGAAAGATCGTGTGGCGATTATGAGAGCCGCCCGGCCCGCCCACCAACAGGCTTATCTCCGGCACTCCGCCCAATGCCCCACCAAATGGGACACCCCGTGATCGAACCGTGACTGCCCGGCCCCAGCACCGGCCCCCAGCGCCTGCCCCGAGCGCCGGCTTCCGTCGCCTGACCTCAGTCGACGCCCGGCAGTGCGCCGTCGCCGGCCAGCGGTTTGAGGTCGGTCAACCAACGCGCATCGGGGTCGTATGCCGCGAAGAACGGCTTGCCGACCAACTCCGGGTTGCGTGCCTGGACGTAGTGGAGGACGAAGGCGCGCTGGCCCCCGACCTCGGTGACCCCGTCCACCTGGACCTTGCCCGGCGTCGCCGACATGATCGGCCCACGCACCGTCCGGGCCAGGCCGGAGACCTGCGCGTACGCGTCGCGGAAGATCTCGTACGCGCGCGCCAGCGGTACCGCGAAGTAGTCCTGGGGCCCGGTGTCCCGTTCGACGAACATGTAGTAGGGGACGGCGCCGAGGGAGACCAACTTCCGCCACAGGGTGGCCCAGTCCGCCGCCCGGTCGTTCACTCCCCGGATCAGCGGCGCCTGACTGCGCACCACCGCGCCGGTCGACTGCACGCGCCGCAGCGCGCGCTGCGCCTCGACGGTGTCCAGCTCCCGAGGATGCGAATAGTGGCCCATCAGCGCAAGGTTGCGTCCGCTGTCCACCACCCGCTCGAACAGGCGCAGCAGATCGTCGGCATCCGGGTCGGTGAGCACTCGGTGCGGCCAGTAGGACAGGGCCTTGCTGCCGATCCGCACCGACTCCAGATGCGGGATCTCCAGCAGCGGCTCGACGTACCGGGCGAGCACCTTGCTGCTCATGATCAGGGGATCGCCACCCGTGATGAGCACGCTGGTGACCTCGGGGTGAGCAAGTACGTACTCGCGCAGGGCAGTTGCGTCACCGTTCGCCATCCGCATGTCGGGCTCACCGACGAATTGCGGCCAGCGGAAGCAGTAGGTGCAGTACGCGTGACAGGTCTGTCCTTGACGCGGAAAGAACAGCACCGTCTCCGGGTACTTGTGTTGCATGCCCTCGACCGGAATGCCTTCGAGCAGAGGGGTGTTGAGCACCATCTGCCCGCCGGGGTGAGGATTCAGCCGCATTCGGATCTCGCGGACGTCCTCCGCCAGACGCGCCGGCGGGGCACCCTGGACCAGCAGCGCGGAGATGCGGTCGACATCGGCCTTCGGCAGCATGTCGGGCTGCGGAAAGACCAGCCGGTAGATCGGATCGGCGGGTGCCGCGTCCCAGTCGATCAGGTGGTCGACCACGTACGAATTGGTCCGGAAAGGCAGCACTTCGGCGACAGCACGAGCCCGCAGGCGGTCATTCTCGTCGAGACCGGCGCGCACGAGAAGCGCGTCGAGATGCGGCAGCGCAAGCGCACGGAAAACCGGCCGCCGATCACCGTTATCCTCCGTCACTTCCTACCTCCGCCCCATCAGATGACGCTAAGTCACCCGATACAGCGCCAATGATGCCATGGTGGACGGGCTTGAGGCGCACGAACACATCGGCGTCGGTGCCGTACTTCTCCGAGTAGGC
Source organism: Kitasatospora sp. McL0602 (assembly GCF_052076145.1). NCBI lineage: Bacteria > Bacillati > Actinomycetota > Actinomycetes > Kitasatosporales > Streptomycetaceae > Kitasatospora > Kitasatospora sp. McL0602. The sequence continues at coordinate 3,390,727 of NZ_CP197246.1, forward strand.
GGCCGAAAGCAGTTGAAGCAGCCCGCCCTCGGACTCACCGATCATCTCCAGCTCGAATACCTGATCGGTTCGCCCGTCCAGCCGGACTCGCACCGGGTGTTCGCGCCGCCTGGCGAGCGCCACGACCACCCGCTGGTCGCAGACGTACAGCCCGCCGCCGTGGAGGACGTAATCCAACCGCATCGGCTCCCCCGGTACTTGGCCAGCCCCCTCCTCGAGTACCTGCACGTGGCGTGTCAGCAGCTCGTTGATCGAACGGCCGCTGCTCCACAGCTCGGCGAAGCGCTCGGAGACGAAGGAGCCCAGCGGCGTGGTGACGCGCACCTCCAACTGCTGCCCCTCACCGGAGAACCGGTCCACGGGGTAGAAGCTCACCATCATGCGTTCGCCGGAGCGGTACAACTGGATGGACGGCGCAGCCCCGTAGACCCGCACCTGCAACTGCCCCCGGCGCTCGCTGGGCAGTTGGGCCTCCAGATGCCTGAGGTCACGGAGGTTCCGCATGACCTCGTGGCGCACATCGGCGCTGAGTTCGTGGGACCGCTGCTGGGCCGCCAGCGAATCCGGGTCGAGCAGCATGATCCGGACAGTGGCACCTCGGCCGACCGCACTCCGGACCGCCTCGGCGAAGCGGTCGGCGCTCCGGCCGGAGAGCAGGTAGGAGAAAGTGTCGAGCACCTCCACGATGTCGCTGGTCTGCGCCACCTTGTCGCAGAAGGCGGGATAGTCGAGGCGGAGGTGCTCACGCACCCGCTCCTCCTCCAGCCTGGTGAGGAACGGCTGGATGATCAGAAGGGTGATCACCGTGGTGAGGAGCTCCGGAGCCAGATTGAGCAGCAGATTCTGCCGAAAATCCGGCAGCCCGCGAGCGAACCAGAGACAGAGCCCCAGACACACGGCAAGCACCGCACAGAGCAGGATCACCCGACGCCGAACCGCACCATCCCCGAACACCCGACCCCCATACGAATCCGCCCGCCGCCCGGAGCATCCCCCCACGGATCGAGCGGGCCTGTACGAACCGTGGTACCCGCACGGTCGTACGGTCATACCAACCGGCGCCCGCCATCGAGACGGTCGACCCGACCAAGCGTCAAGACAAGGAGCAGGATGACCCCGGACGACATGGAAGCGCTACTCCGCGACCCGTCCGTACCGCGGAAACTCACGGCAGTACCTGGAGGGTGAAGTTGAGCTGGAATGGAACCACGTTCGACCGGGAACTCTCGCAGGCCTTCGCCGCCGAGGGCCGGCGCTCCGAGGTCACCGCCGCCGGGGTCGCGGCCAGGTGGCGGCGGTTCGCCGAGGACTGCGTGGCCGGGTACGCCTGGGACTTGGAGGACTACCTCGACGACCTGACCCTGCGGACGACGCTCGCCGCTGTGCTCCCGGCGTCGGCCGGCCCGGAGGCGGACCAGCTGCGGGCCGCCGTCGAGCAGGACGATCTGATGCTGCACCAGGTACTGAACCGGGAGGTGTTTCCCCGGCAGCCGGCCGACCAGTGGTGGCTGAGGAACTGCCCGGCGTACGCGGCCCGACACTTCTGCGCGGAGTTCGAGCAGGCCTACGGCGTGCAGATCCAGCCGCGATCACGCTTCGACGCCGATGTGGCCGCGCTCGTCGGGTTGCTCACCGACGGCCTCACCCCGGCCCAGGCCTGCCTCGAGTTCCGGGCCTCCGGCCGTTACGCCGCCGCGACGGACGGCCTCTTCCTGCGCGCCGCCCGCGAGGCCCTCACCCTCGACCGCAGAGCCGCGCGCGCACTCTGGTCGTGGCGCACCGGAAAGACCACCGACGCCGAATTCCGGGCGGCATTCTCCGAGCCGGACATCCGATCAGCGAAAACCTCGATGGGAACTTCGATGACCTTCCGATTTGGAATCTCCGCGGCCGTCGGGCCGGTCGAGCACGATCCCACGACAGCATTCCCCATTCTCCGGTAACCCTGGAAAGCGGTCATGACTTTCAAGTTCTCGCTCATCCCCCCAACGGACCCGGTCACGCCAGATTTGACGTCTCGTACGACATGTCAGCCTTTGCCGAGCAGCTGCCGGAACTCATCCTCGGCTTGAGTTTCAGCACTCCGATGGATATCGACTTCTATTCCCAGGGGGTCGAGCGCTCGCTGAGATTCGGCTGGCATGGCGAGAAAGTCACGATCGAATGCGTGTCGCGGACTTCCTGGAGGCCATCACCCGAGACCGAGGTCGCGGATCGATCTCATTTGACCGCGTCTCCCGAGGACCAGCGCCGGCTCCTGCTGGAGAGCAGCGGCATCACTGCCCTGTCCACATCGGAAGCAGAGCACCAGCCGAGCTTGCAGGATGAAACCAGCCATGTTCTGGGGATCAAGCCGCTGATGAGCGCGGTCGCGGTGGCGCCCGAGGCTGCGCCCGGCACCGTCGGGGCGCACTGGCTGACCTGGTGACACCCAGCTGCCGAAAACTCGACCATGGGGCTCCTGGAACCTTCGTTCGTACGGACGGTGTCCTGGGTAGGGTCAAGTCCGCGTGCCGTCTCGGGGGAGGAACAGTATGGCGATCGAGCTGCCTGGTGAAGTGGCGTCGGGGCACGCCGAGATGTTCCGGTCGAGGATTGCGGGGGTGAACTTCGAATGAGCAACCAGATCGTCAAGGCACTGGAGCACGGGGCCCAGAAGCTTGAGAAGACGCTGGCCGAGGACGCCGGCAAGGCGGTGAAAGACCTCTACCGCTCGGCCGGGGAGAACCTGAAGAAGGTCGCCAGGAATGTGCGTGAGGTGGAGGAGAAGCACGCCGGTGACCTCAAGAAGATGCTCGAGGGCGGCCAGAAGGACATGCCTCGCAGCCCGCATGCGGGCAGGGGCGGTTCGGGCAGCGGCCGCACGAAGCTGAACGGCTCCGGCAAGCCTGGGCAGTCCTCGCACGGCAATCGGAAATGCCAGACCGCAGGTGACCCGGTGGACGTGGTCTCCGGTCAGATGGTCACGTCGGCGATCGATCTGGAGCTGCCCGGTCTCCTGCCGTTGGTTGTTCAGCGGTCCTACGCGTCCGGCTACCCGGGCGGCCGCTGGTTCGGGCCTGGCTGGTCCTCGACGCTCGACCAGCGTGTGCAGGTTGACGCGGACGGTGTCCACTACGCGGGGGAGGACGCGGAGATCCTGCACTACCCGCGACCCTCGCAGCCGGGGCAGAAGGTGCTGCCGTCCGAGGGAGCCCGCTGGCCGCTCACCTGGGATCCGGACACCGACACCATCCTGATCGAGGACCCGGAGACCGGATGGACCAGGCATTTCGCCGTGACTCCTGAGGCGGGATCGTTACGGTCGATCAGCGCGCTGACCGACCGTAACGGAGATCGGGTGGACTATCTCGCAGGGTCCGACGGCTTGCCGGCCGAGCTCTGTCACTCCGGCGGTTACCGCGTCGTGGTCGACACCATCCACACGGCATCGGGCCCTCGGATCGAGGCCCTGCGGCTGCTGGACGGCACGAACCATGGGCTGGGCACCACCGTGATGACGTACGGCTACGACGTCCGAGGCCGCCTGACGGAGATCACCGACTCGTCCGCCGTCGCGTCGGTCCATGTCCATGACGTCCAGGACCGCCTCACCTCGTGGACTGATCGCAACGGCTTCTGGTACCAGTACGACTACGACGCCGACGGCCGGGTGTCCCGTGCGCACGGCTCCGACGGCGTCCTCGCCGCGACCTTCGAGTACGACCCGCAGCAGCGGGTCACCACTGTGACCGACAGCCTCGGCCATCGCAGGAAGTACCACTACGACCAGTACCACCACATCACCAGGACGGTCGACGCTCTCGGCAACTCCGTCCGGGCCGAGTACGACCGCTACGGCCGCCTGCTCTCGCGCACCGACGAGCTCGGACACACCACCCGCTACACCCTGGACGCCGACGGCGATCCGATCCGGATCGACCGGCCCGACGGGACGTCGGAGACGGCGACGTACAACGAACTCCGCCTGCCCACCGAGATCACGGGCGCCGATGGCCAGCTCTGGCGGCTCACCTACGACGCCTGCGGCAACCTGCTGTCCACCGTCGACCCGCTCGGTGCCACGACCGTCTACAGCTACGACGGAAACGGTCGGCTGGCCTCCGTCACCGACGCCCTCGGCGCGGTGCGGCGCTACGAATCAAACCGGGTCGGCCTGCCGCTCGCGGCGATCGACGCGCTCGGTGCGGTCACCCGGGTGACCAGGGACGCGTTCGGCCGCGTGGTGACTCTGACCGATGCGCTCGGGGGTGTCACACGGATGGGCTGGACCGTCGAGAGCAGACCGATCTGGCGGGTCGGTGCCGACGGTGCACGGGACGAGTGGGAGTGCGACGCCGCAGGCAACCTGCTGCGGCACCTCGGCCCCGACGGGGGCGCAGTGACCTTCGAATACGGCCCGTTCGGCCAGGTGAAGGCACGTACGGATGCCGACGGTACCCGTCACGAGTTCCGCTATGACCGGGAGATGCGACTGACCGGGGTGCGCAATCCGCAGGGCGAGGTGTGGCACTACACGTACGACCCTGCCGGTCGTCTAACCGCCGAGTCGGACTTCAACGGATGCGCCCTCACCTACCGCAACGACGCAGTCGGCCGACCGATCGAGCGGATCAACGGCTGCGGACAGACTGTCAGGCTCACCCGTGATCCCGAGGGCCGCGTCACGCTGCGCCAGGCGGACGGCACTGCTCCCGCCACGTTCCGCTACGACGCGCTCGGCCGCCTGTTGGAAGCGTCAGCCGACAGTGTTGTGGTCTTCGAACGAGATGCCGTCGGCCGAGTTCTCACGGAGACCGTCGACGGGCGGTCCGTAACCAACCAGTACGACCTGACCGGCCGACGTGTCCGCCGGACCACACCGACCGGCGCGATCTCGGAGTGGACGTACGACGCGAACGGCATGCCGCGAACGCTGGCGACACTGGGCGGCGGGCTGTCCTTCGGACGCGACCTGGCAGGCCGGGAGACGACCCGTCATCTGGGCCAGGGAGCCGCTCTGACCCAGACCTGGGACGCGGCCCATCGGCTGACCGCACAGTCCGTGTGGTCGCAGATCCCCGCCGTCGGCGAGTCGCCGGCCCGGTACGACGCGCTCCAGCAGCGCACGTACGTCTACCGCTCGGACGGCCACCCGACCGCCGTCACCGACCTGGTCCGTGGCAATCGGTCGTACGGTGTCGACGCAGTCGGCCGGGTCACCACCGTGCAGGCTGCCGATTGGACGGAGGAGTACGCCTACGACGCCCTCGGGAACGTCACGATGGCGACCGGACAAGCCGAGTCCGCGGAGGATACGTCGGGTGAACGGCGCTACTCCGGAACGCTGATCCGCTCAGCCGGGCGTACCAGCTACGAGCACGACGGGCAGGGGCGACTCGTCCGGGAGACGCGGCGCACGCTCTCCGGAAAGTCTCTGGAACGAATCCTCGAATGGGATGCGTACGACCGCCTGGTCCGCGCTGTGACGGCGCAGGGCCAGACCTGGGAGTACCGCTACGACCCGCTGGGGCGACGGGTCGCCAAGCAGCGGACCGACGTGGTCGGCCCCGCCGTCACGTTCTCCTGGGACGACGACTGTCTCGCCGAACAGGCCTCCGTCTCGGCCGAGGGCCGGACCGTCATCACCACATGGGACTGGGAGCCCGGCCAGTACCGTCCGGCCGGCCAGCTCCACCGCTCATGGCCGACCGATGCCACGCAGGCGGAGGTCGATCAGCGGTTCTATGCGATCGTCACCGACGCGGTCGGTGCGCCGAGTGAGCTCGTCACTCCCGACGGGCGGATCGCTTGGTACATGACCACGGATCTGTGGGGCTCGACCGTCGCGGGTGGTGGGACGGAGACCGACTGTCCCTTGCGGTTCCCCGGCCAGTACAGGGACGACGAGACCGGGCTCGACTACAACTATCACCGGTACTACGACGCAGAGGTCGGCCGCTACGTCTCCCCCGACCCGCTGGGCCTCGCTCCGGCGCTCAACCATCACGCGTACGTCGACAACCCGTTGAGCCAGCTGGACCCGCTCGGCCTCGCCCGAGCGAAGCGGCTCCGCCCGGATCCGAACGCGGTAGGACCACACACCACCTTCCGCCGGGACGGGACGACCGGTCAGGTCACCCACTTCGCGGAGTGGGAGCCCCAGGACAACCCGCGCGACCCCGCACCGTGGAAGATGACGAAGCGGGCCGACATGGTCGGTCCGGCCCATTACGACCGGACGACCGGCGTTACGATTCCGACGCCCCATGTGAACCTTCCGGATGGAAGCGCTCGCGCAGCCGACCCGTGGGAGATAACGCCGTGCCCCTAGACGCCCTGGGCTTTATCACCGCCTGGTACACGGGTCAGTGCGACGGCGACTGGGAACACGAGTACGGCATCCGCATCGAGACGCTGGACAATCCCGGCTGGTCCGTCGAGATCGACCTCGAGGAGACCGAGCTCGACGGAGTCACTCTCGACCGCGTCGAGGCCGCTGAGGGGGGCTCCTGGATCCATGCCTGGTCCGACGGCTCGGTCTTCCACCTCCGCTGCGGACCCGGCGACCTCGGCCCTGGGCTGGAACGTTTCAGGGACTTCGCCGCCCTGCACGGGAAGGAAGGCCAGGCCTAGGGCACCACTGGGTGGACCACCGCTCTGACCGCCTGGCGATGTTCAGTGGCAGGCAATTCGCCCACTCTGCACGTCACTTCGTCGGCAGACCCGCCTCCGCCGCCAGGATGGCGAGCGCCTCCTGAAGTGCGTTGCGCTGGGCGGGGGTCAGGGCGGCGGTGAACTGCTCGTCCAACTCCCTTGCTGCGGCCGTGCATTGGGCGAGGAGGGTGCGGCCCTGGTCGGTGAGGGTGAGGATCTGGCGGCGCCGGTCATCCGGGTCGCGGACGCGTTGGACCGCGCCGAGGTGTTGGAGATGGTCGGCCAACGAGACCACCAGGCTGGGGACCACGCCGAGTCGGCCGGCCAGTTCCTGCTGTGAGGCCGACGCTTCACCGTGCGCCAGTGCGGCCATCAGGCCGACATGCTTGGGCTTGAGGTCCAGCGGCTCGACGGCCGCCGCGAACCGGTCGGCCGCGACCGTCCCCAGGGTGCCGAGCCGGAACACCGCCGTGCTGGGGATCCCGGCTTCCCCACTGCCGCCCTTGACTTCATCCATGCCTCGAAGCATACAATCAAGCAAATGATTCAGAGCTCGAATGATTTGAGGTGCGAAGAGAATGCAGACCGTACTTGTAGTCGCGAACGCCGCAGTGGCCCTGCTGTCGGGGGGCTCCTCGCTCGTCGGCCTGGTCCGGCCGTCCGTCGCGCTGGCCGAAGGCGAGCAACTCGGCGCTGCGGGAGCGTTCTTCCTGGGCGCCTACGCCGCCCGCGCGCTGCCGCTGAGCCTGGTCACCTTGGTGGTGCTGCTCGCCGGCCCGGCCGCCGCACAGGTGCCCGTGCTGGCGGTGGCCGGGCTGGCCCAGGTGGGAGACGCCGTCCTCGGCGCCCGTCGGGGCAACCGCCCGATGGCCGCCGGCTGCGTCGGCCTCGCCCTGATCCACCTGGCCTCGGCCGTCTCGCTGCTCGCCCGCTGACCGCAACGGACCTTGAAGGAGAATCACCATGACCAGCAACACCCTCGCCACCCCGGTCGCTCGCCCTCGCCGCGCCACCATCGCCATCGCCGTCGCCATCGCCGGGATCGGCTACCTCGCCGCCTGGGTGATCGGCCTGTCAGTCTGGCCGACCAACCCCGCCGTCACCGCGACCGGCCCCGAGGTGCTGGCCGGACTCGCCGGGCACACCGGAGCGGCGATCACCCAGTACGTCGCCACCCAAGGCATCGCCGGGCTCGCCCTGGCCGTGGTGGTGGCCGGCCGACTGCGCCGGCCCGCACGGCTCACCGGCTACGCCGCAGTCGCGGTCTCCCTGGTGCAGTGCGCACTCGGCGTGCAGCTGGCCGCGTACCTCGCCCCCGCGCACCAAGTCGCCGCTGCCCACAGCGCGTTCGCCCTACTCAATCGCCTCGACGGCGTGAAGATGCTGCTACTGGCGGCGACCGCACTCCTCGCCTCCGCGCCCGCCGTCCGGTCCCGGTCGGCCAACTGGATCGACTGGACGGGCCTGGCCCTGGCCGCGGCCATCACGGCCTCCGGCATCGGCTACCTCCTGCTCAGCACGGCACTCGCTCCGGCGGCGTACGTCTCCGGTGTACTGCTCCTGCTCTGGGTGACGGCCACCGCCGTCACCTCGCGCCGAATGTGACCGGGCCGGCCTCAGAGGCGCGGAGCACGGCTTGCGCCCAATCGGTCAGGCGTGGTTCGGGGCGGTCCTGACGCTGACAGTCGCACCGTCCGCGACCGAGCGGATCAGGCTCGGCACGCTCGTGACCTCGGTCAAGCCTCGTTCACCCATCACGGCCTGAGCGCCGGGAGCGCCGCTACCGACGCCAAGGGGAAAGGCAGCGACAACTCGGGAATTGTCGGGCAACTCCGAAACTCAGCCCTTCCCGCCCGTCCCCCGGGCTACGGTCGTCCGTACGTGCGATCACGGGGGGAAGCTTCGAATGAGCAACCAGATCGTCAAGGCACTGGAACACGCCGCCGAGAAGATCGGCGGCACGCTCGCCAAGGACGCCGGCAAGGCCGTCAAGGACTTCTACCACTCGGCCGGCAAGAACCTGAAGAAGGTCGCGGCCAACGTCCGCGAGACCGAGGAGAAGCACGCCAAGGACCTCGGAAAGCTCTTCGAGGGCGGCAAGCACGACGCACCCCACCCGCACACCCCTGGCGGCGGCGGCCCAGGCCACCACGGCGGCTCCCACCCCAAGGGCCGCGGGCGCGACCAGGTCAAGAGCCCCCGCACCGAAGCCCGGGAACACGACTCCCGTAAATGTCCGGGCGAGCCCGTCGACATCGCCACCGGGCGGATGTTCATCGACCAGACGGACGCCTCGCTGCCCGGATCGCTCCCGCTGCTGTTCACCCGCAACTTCGAGTCAGGGCTCCTCACCGGCCGCTGGATGGGCCCGAAGTGGCTCTGCACCTTCGACGAACGCCTCGAACTCGACGAGCAAGGCATCGTCCACATCCGGGCCGACCGCATCACCCAGGCCTACCCCCACCCCGAACCCGGCGACCCCGTACACGCCACCGCCGGTTCCCGCCACGAACTCGGCCTCGAAGAAGGCCACTTCACCATCACCGACCCAGCCACCGGCCAGGTCAAAACCTTCACCCCCACCCCCGACGGCGACGAAGCACTCCTCACAGAGGTCCGCGACCGCCACGGCCGCCACTACACCCTCGCCTACGACGCGGACGGCGCCCCGCACTCGATCACCCACTCCGGCGGCTATCGGCTCCTGGTCACCGTCGAACACGACCGCATCACCGCCCTACGCCTCGCCAACGCCACCGACACCGGCGGCGACGCCCTGCTCATGCGCTACGGCTACACCGACGGACACCTCACCACCGTCTACAACTCCTCCGGCAAGCCCATGCGCTTCGCCAACGACACCAGCGGCCGCATCCTCTCCTGGACCGACCGCAACAACTCCCAATACCACTACACCTACGACGCCTTCGACCGCATCACCGACGAAGGCGGCGCCGACGGCGCCCTGCGCTTCCACTTCACCTACGGCGACCCCGACCCCACCACCGGTCTCAAACCCCACACCGAGACCAACGCCCTCGGCCACACCACCACCTACACCGTCAACGACCACGCCCAGATCACCACCGTCACCGACCCGCTCGGGAACACCACCCACTACGAACGCGACGACCACGACCGCCTCCTCGCCGAAACCGACCCCCTCGGCCGCACCACCCGCTACCAATACGACGGCGCCGGCGACCTCGTAGCAGTCACCCACGCAGACGGCACCAGATCGACAGCTGCCTATGCGAGTGCGCTGAACCTGCCCTCTCTGGTCGTGGAGCCGGGAGGCGCGACCTGGCGGCAGGAGTACGACGGAGCCGGGCGCCGAGTCGCCGTCACCGATCCGCTCGGCGGGACCACCAGGTACGCGCACGACGAGCTCGGCCATCTCACGGCCATCACCAACCCGGTCGGTGACACGACCCGGATCAGGAGCAACGCTGCTGGTCTGCCGCTCGAAATAACCGACCCGACTGGCGCCTCCGCACGGTACGAGTACGACCCCTTCGGCCGCCTGGTGACCTTCACCGACGCGGTTGGCGGGGTGACCCGGACGGCCTGGACGGTGGAAGGCCACCTGGCTTCGCGTACGGCCGCAGACGGGGTCACCGAGGTGTGGACCTACGACGGCGAAGGCAATCCGTTGTCGTACACCGGCAGGCTTGGGATACCGAGCACGTTCGAGTTCACCCACTTCGAGACCTTGGCTGCCCGCACCGGACCCGACGGTGCGCGGATGGAGTTCAGGTACGACGCGAACATGCAGCTCGTCGCCGTCGTGGACCCTCTCGGCCGAGAGTGGACCTTTACGTACGATCCCGCCGGACGACTCGCCTCGGAGACGGACTTCGACGGACGTGTCGTCAGTTACGAGCTGGACGTGGTCGGTCAGGTGGTTTCGCGTACCGACGTGCTCGGGCAGGTCATCCGGTACCGCCATGATCTGATGGGCCGGGTCACGGAGATCGACGCGGCTGGTCGGGCCAGCCGTTTCACCTACGACGACGCCGGGCACCTGGTCCGGGCCAGCGCCCCGGACGCCGAGCTGCACCGCACCGTCGACGCCCAAGGCCGCCTCCTGGCCGAGACGGTCAACGGTCGCACGACGACCCATGCCCGGGACCAGCTCGGACGGCGGACCGAGCGGACGACTCCAGGTGGACACAGCAGCAGTTGGGCCTACAACGCCCTCGGGCTCCCGACCGCGTTGGTCACCCGGTCCGGAGCGATCAGCCTTGGTTACGATGCGGCCGGCCGCGAGAGCGACCGCACTCTCGCGGGCCGGTTGACCCTGACCCGTGACTGGGACGACCTGCACCGTCTCACTGGCCAGACCCTCCGCACCCCCGATGAGCTCCTCCAGCAGCGGGCCTACCGCTATCACTCCGACGGCAACCTGGCTGGACTCGACGACCTGCTCGCGGGCTCCCGTGCCTACGACCTTGACCCAGCCGGGCGGGTCACCGCGGTCCGGGCCTCGTCGGGGGCGGAGTCCTACGCCTACGACCCGGCGGGCAACCTGACGGACGCCGACTGGCCGGCCACCAGCGCCACGGCGGCCGCCCACGGCCCGCGCACGTACACCGGTACCCGGCTGATCGGTGCCGGGCGGGTGCGCTACGAGTACGACGCTGCAGGACGGACGACGCTCCGTCAGGTGACGAGGATCTCCCGCAAACCCGACACCTGGCGGTACAGCTGGGACGCCGAGAATCGGCTCACCCAGGTCACCACTCCTGACGGCACGCAGTGGCGGTACCTCTACGACCCGGTCGGCCGCCGCATCGCCAAGCAACGCCTCACCTCTGACCAAGGCGTCGCCGAGCAGACCGACTTCACCTGGGACGGTGCCTCCCTCGCCGAGCAGACGACGTACGCCCCGTACCTACCTGGACCCCACACGATCAGCTGGGATCACGTCGGCCTGCACCCGCTGGCACAGAGTGAGCAGCTGACCATCACGACGGTCCAGGAACCGGTCCGGACCGAGCGGCGCTTCTTCGCTGTCCTCACGGATCTCGTCGGTACCCCCACGGAGCTGATCGACCCCACCGACGACACCATTGCCTGGCGTGCCATTCCAACCCTGTGGGGTAACACGACCTGGCCGAACGACAGCAGCGCCTACACCCCACTCCGCTTCCCCGGTCAGTACTTCGACCCCGAGACCCGGCTCAACTACAACCTCCATCGCTATTACGACGCCGAGACCGCTCGCTATCTCTCACCCGACCCCCTAGGTCTCGGCGGGTCCGACAACCCGGTCGGCTACGTCGGTAATCCGCACACCTGGACGGACCCAACAGGTCTTTCACCGCACGAGGACCGGACGACCAAGCTCGCCGGCCGCGCCGTCGCCAATGCCCGAGCCGGGAAGCGCCCATTGACCAACGGCTACCACGGCCGTCTGCCGGCGGCCAAGGAGACGGAGATCATGGCCAACCCGGATGCCGTCTACGCGTCCACCGGCGGTGGCGGCCGGTGGACCTTCCGGCAGGGGCCGAACATCGTCGTCACCGAGGGCGCTGGACCTTCCCCCGGGAAGCTCGTGACCAGCTACGGCCCTGCTGGGCCCCGTGGTGAGAGCGGCGCCTCGATCTTCGGCGGCAAACCGAGCGAGCCGGGCATGCCGATGACCCATGACATGATCGTCAATGGTGAGATCCCCGTGCCCGGCGGAGGATTCCTCCCGCCCGCTGTCCAGCTCTTCCCGTCCATCCTGAACGAGGAGTGACCATGGATGTACTCCTGACCGGGGGAGTCACGGCTGTCGTCGGGCCGGGACCGGGCTCCTGCCCTCGGCCCGAGCTTCTCCTCGACGGCTCGCTGGTCACGGTCGGTCCGTACGCCGACCGGGATGCCCACGAGCAGCAGGTGCTCGACACGGACGGCAGTGTCGACTGGTTCTCCCTCGAACACGTCGACGAGCTGCGCTTCGACCGGGGCAGCGGCCTGCTGCGCAGCCTCGCTCTCCACGTGCCCGACCAACCTGCCGGACCGTGCTCGGGAGCATCGGAACTCCCGCCGCCCACCCCGGGCACGCTGCGCCTGGGCGAGACTCGGCAGTTCCACCTCCCGGCCACCACGGTCCGTCGGCACACCCCGGCCGCTCTCCTCTGCCACTACATCGACCCTGAGAGCAGTGTCGGGACGCCGTCGCTGCGGCTGCGCGTGGCCGAGGACCTCGACTTGCTCTTCACCAACGGTCGGCTCACTGGCTGGCTCCTGACCGGCCCGGCCCGCCACCTTTCCGACGGCTCCGGCCCCTCCCCGGCCGTCCAGGACGACAACGAACTCGCCGCCGCCCTTGCTCGGTTCCTCACTCTCACAACGTACCCAGCCCTGGACGCTCTGCTCGACGAGGATCCTCGAGCGCGCTTGCTCCTGGAACGGATCCATGCGGACATCCCGCTCACGGCGGGCGACTTCCTCCGCAGGGCCGTGCTCCGCGACCGGATCGACGAGCTCATCGCCGACTGGTATGGCTGAGGCCGAGGCTCCCGAGGGCCTGGCGCGAGCAGCAAGCGGCCGACGGCCGCCAGGGTCGGCACCATGCGCTTGAGTACGTTGATCTTCCCCATCCACCGGTGAGCGAGGGGCAGAAGATCTGGCGGCGAGCCGAAGACCTCGGCTTCCACTCCGCCCACACCTACGACCACCTCTCCTGGCGGTCGCTCCGGGACGAACCGTGGTTCGGCGCAGTGCCGACGCTGACGGCGGCCGCTGCGGCGACCGAGCGGATCAGGCTCGGCACGCTCGTGACCTCGGTCAAGCCTCGTTCACCTATCGCAGCCTCACCTGCGAGGACGTAGCTACCGATGCAGGAGGAAAGAATGCCGACACCCGGAAATTGTCGGGCAGCTCCGAAACTCAGCTTCTCCCGTCGGATACCCGGGCTGCGCCCGTCCATACGTTCAATCACGGGGGAAGCTTCGAATGAGCAACCAGATCGTCAGGGCGCTGGAGCACGAGACGAAGAAGGTCGGCACCGCGATCGCCAAGGGCGCGAGCAAAGCCATCAAGGACCTGTACCACTCGGCGGGCAAGAACCTGAAGAAGGTCGCGGCCAATCAGGCTCGAAGCGGTGGACGACTTCGGCTGGAGCTTCGACCGGACGATCGACAACTTTTAAGGCATCAGGATCATGACCCCACTCGAACGGCTCATCTCACTCTGCCCACCCCCGTCCACTGTTCCCGTACTTGGGGCGCGGGCAACTGCGTCCGGTCTCCGCGTTCCCCCCGGTCACGTGACCCTGACCAACCGCTACGGCCCCGGAGTCTTCGACGAGTTCATCGTCGTCTACGCCCCGAAGTGGCCCAACAAGTTCCTTGACATCGGCCGTCGGACCGAGGAATCGACCGCGATCCTGGCCGCCAAGGAAATCCCCGATATCCGGGCTCGACTCGCCGAATATGACAGCCGACCGGAGGAGCTCATCCACTGGGCGAGCACCCACAACGCGGACTCGTTCTTCTGGATTCCCACCGGTACTCCCGACCAGTGGCCGACTCTCCTGGTTGCCGCACGTCAATTCGATCAGGAAATTCTGGCCGGCGACTCGACCGACATCCTCCTGGGTCTGCTCAGCGGCTCGGTCCAGTCGGGCATCCTCCCCGGCGACTTCCCTAGCGAGGAGCCCGAGTTCGAGTCCTTGCGCTGACGCCATCGGCAGGCCGGCCGCAGGTCAGGCCGGCACTCCGCAACACGGACCGGCCTCCCGCACCGTCGCCTGCCGCGCACTCGCCAGGTTCAAGGAACTGCGGCCCGCAGACTTGTTCGACCACGCGCCCCCAATAGCCGTCGAGCTGTACTGACGCCGCACTCGCAGGGTGGGGTACATGCGCTTGAGTACGGTGATCCTCCCCATCCATCGGTGGGCGGAGGGGCAGAAGATCCGGCGGCAGGCCGAGGACCTCGGCTTCCACTCCGCCTACACCTACGACCACCTGTCCTGGCGGTCATTCCGGGACGAGCCGTGGTTCGGAGCGATCCCGACCCTGGCGGCGGCCACGACGGTGGCCGAACGGATCTGACTGGGCACGCTCGTGACCTCGGTCTTGCCCTTCTCGCCTGTCGCAGCCTGACCTGTGGAACAGTCCGGAGCTCACGCGTCGTGGCTGGCCTCGAGCCATCGGAGCCCACGGCGGCTACCTCAGTCGCCCAGGCGCCGGGACGAACCTGGTGGCAGCTGCCAGCCCAGCGGGGCCAGCGCGCTGTCTCCATGGGATCGCCACTGAGCAACACCGGCGATGTCCAGGAGATCTACGCCATGGGCAAGTTGGCGTCGCGCTCCGACAACAGAGCAAGCGGAGCAGTCGACCGCAGTAGCAGGCAACTCGCCCACTCTGCACGTCACTTCGTCGGCAGACCCGCCTCCGCCGCCAGGATGGCGAGCGCCTCCTGAAGTGCGTTGCGCTGGGCGGGGGTCAGGGTCGCGGTGAACTGCTCGTCCAACTCCCTTGCTGCGGCCGTGCATTGGGCGAGGAGGGTGCGGCCCTGGTCGGTGAGGGTGAGGATCTGGCGGCGCCGGTCGTCCGGGTCGCGGACGCGGTGGACCGCGCCGAGGTGTTGGAGATGGTCGGCCAGCGAGACCACCAGGCTGGGGACCACGCCGAGGCGGCCGGCCAGTTCCTGCTGTGAGGCCGACGCTTCGCCGTGTGCCAGTGCGGCCATCAGGCCGACGTGCTTGGGCTTGAGGTCCAGCGGCTCGACGGCCGCCGCGAACCGGTCGGCCGCGACCGTCCCCAGGGTGCCGAGCCGGAACACCGCCGTGCTGGGGATCCCGGCTTCCCCACTGCCGCCCTTGACTTCATCCATGCCTCGAAGCATACAATCAAGCAAATGATTCAGAGCTCGAATGATTTGAGGTGCGAAGAGAGTGCAGACCGTACTGGTAGCCGCGAACGCCGCAGTGGCCCTGCTGTCAGGGGGCTCCTCGCTGGTCGGCCTGGTCCGACCGTCGGTCGCGCTTGCCGAGGGCGAGCAACTCGGCGCTGCGGGATCGTTCTTCCTGGGCGCCTACGCCGCCCGCGCGCTGCCGCTGAGCCTGGTCACCTTGGTGGTGCTGCTCGCCGGCCCGGTCGCCGCACAGGTGCCCGTGCTGGCGGTGGCCGGGCTGGCCCGGGTGGGAGACGCCGTCCTCGGCGCCCGTCGGGGCAACCACCCGATGGCCGCCAGCTGCGTCGGCCTCGCCCTGATCCACCTGGCCTCGGCCACCTGGCTGCTCGCCCGCTGACCGCAACCGCCCCTGAAGGAGAACCACCATGACCAGCAACGCCCTCGCCACACTCGCCGCCCCGATCGTTCGCCCTCGCCGCGTCGCCGTCGCCGGGATCGGCTACCTCGCCGCCTGGGTGATCGGCCTGTCAGTCTGGCCGACCAACCCCGCCGTCACCGCGACCGGCCCCGAGGTGCTGGCCGGACTGGCCGGGCACACCGGAGCGGCGATCACCCAGTACGTCGCCACCCAGGGCATCGCCGGGCTCGCCCTGGCGGTGGTGGTGGCCGGCCGACTGCGCCGGCCCGCACGGCTCACCGGCTACGCCGCAGTCGCGGTCTCCCTGGTGCAGTGCGCACTCGGCGTGCAGCTGGCCGCGTACCTCGCCCCCGCGCACCAAGTCGCCGCCGCTCACAGCGCGTTCGCCCTACTCAATCGCCTCGACGGCGTGAAGATGCTGCTGCTGGCGGCGACCGCACTCCTCGCCTCCGCGCCCGCCGTCCGGTCCCGGTCGGCCAACTGGATCAACTGGACGGGCCTGGCCCTGGCCGCGGCCATCACGGTCTCCGGCATCGGCTACCTCCTGCTCAGCACGGCACTCGCTCCGGCGGCGTACGTCTCCGGCGTGCTGCTCCTGCTCTGGGTGACGGCCACCGCCGTCACCTCGCGCCGGGTGTGACCGGGCCGGCCTCAGAGGCGCGGAGCACGGCTTCCACTCCGACTACACCCGACCACCTGGTGACCTCGGTCAACCCGCTTTCACCCGTCGCATCCTGACCTGCGGGGACGCGGCCGAAGGGACGGAAGGAGCGGGTCAGATCGGCTCAACCGCGATGCGGCGTTGGCACAGCCGTCGCAGGTCATCGACATCGCTGGTCACGACGGTCACGTCGCCGTGTTCCAGGTGGGCGGTGGCGGCGAGCATCGCATCGATGGCGTGCTTGTGGCCGTGAAGGCCCTCGGCTACGAGCAGCTTGCTCGCGGCACGTGCGATCTCCTCGGTGACGGGCCGTACCTTGGCCAGGGAGACCGCGTGATCGAACGCCGCCTGCGGCACCTTCGGGTCACGCGCCTCCACCAGTGTGGCCGCGCTCGTCACCACCAGAAGATCCAGCGTGCGGGCGACGTCCAGCCACGTGGTCATGTCGCGATGCCGCCGGGAGAGCTTCGAGAGAGCCTCGCTGTCGAGAACAAGGGTGCCGCTCACGCGGCGTCCGCCGGGGCGGAGTCTCCGCGGTGAGCGACGTGGTGCGCGCGAATGCGCTCGGCCTTGGCCGCCACATCGGCCGGATCCACCGGTCCGTGCTCGGCTTCGGCAGCCTCGATGAATTCGTCGATTGCTTCGCGCTGGAGCTGTCGTTGCACGGCCTCCTCGATGTATGAGGAGATGCCCTGTTTGCCGGCGCGTGCGCGGATCGCTTCCAGGGTCTCGGCTCGCAGGGAGACGCTGGTGACTCGGGTCTTGCCAGGACGAGGTGTATCCATGAAAAAAACTGTAGTACATGATGTGTGAGGCTGCTGGCGATCAGCCCTGAAGCGCTCAACCGTGCCTCCCGGCCCCTGATGCACGTAGGGTCGCGAATATGCGTCTGAGCACAGTGATCCTTCCCATCCACCGGTGGAGCGAGGGGCAGAAGATCTGGCGGCAGGCCGAGGACCTCGGCTTCCACTCCGCCTACACCTACGACCACCTGTCGTGGCGGTCGTTCCGGGACGAGCCGTGGTTCGGGGCGGTGCCGACGCTGACGGCGGCTGCTGCGGCGACCGAGCGGATCAGGCTCGGCACGCTCGTGACCTCGCCGAACTTCCGGCATCCGGTGACGCTGGCGAAGGAGCTGGTGTCGGTCGACGACGTGTCGGGTGGGCGGCTGACGGTGGGGGTCGGGGCCGGCGGGGTCGGGTTCGACGCGACGGCGATGGGGCAGGAGGCCTGGTCGCCGAAGGAGCGGGCGGACCGGTTCGCGGAGTTCGTGCCGCTGCTCGACAAGCTGCTGACGCAGGACTCGACGACCGAGGAGGGCACGTTCTACTCGGCGGTCGAGGCGCGGAACATCCCCGGGTGCGTGCAGCAGCCCCGGGTGCCGTTCTACGTCGCCGCGACCGGCCCGCGCGGGCTACGGCTGGCGGCCGAGTACGGGCAGGGCTGGGTCACGTACGGCGACCCGAAGGGCCCGGCGGAGGTGCCGGTCGAGCAGGCGCCCGCCGTGATCGCGGCGCAGCTGGCCAAGCTGACGGCCGTCTGCGAGGCGCGGGGCCGGGATGCGGGCGAGCTGGAGAAGGTGCTGCTGCAGGGCTCGACGGCGGAGCGGCCGCTGGAGTCGCTGGACGCGTTCGTGGACTGGGCGGGGACGTACCGGGAGCTGGGCATCACCGAGCTGGTGATCCACTGGCCGGTGCCCGGCTCGATCTTCGAGAACGACCTCGCGGTCTTCGAGCGGATCGCCACCGAGGGCCTGGCTCAGCTGGGTTGAGTGCGGCGGATAGTCTGTCGGACCGTCAGCGGTAGGTGGTTCTCGGTCAGGGGGAGCAGCGGATGTCGGCTCGGCGGTCGGTCGCGGTGGCGGGTGTGGTGACGGGCCTGGTGGCGGGCGCGCTGGGGCTGGCCGGGTGCCGGCCGGGCGGCGGGGCGGGGGCGGCGGCGCCTCCGCCGGTCGCGGTCACCACGCAGGCTGCGGGCAGCACCGCGCCGCCCGTCCAGGCCGTGCCGGACGCGCCCAGCTCCCGCACGCCCACACCCAAGACGCAGCCCTCGGACGACGCCCCCGGGATGGACTGCAGCACGCCCGCCCTCGCCCCCGGCCACCACGTCGTGGTGCCGAGGGCGCGGCCGACGCAGGGGGTCATGTTCGCCCGCGTCGGCGAGTACGTCTGCGATCCGAACGACGGCCACTACCGGGCGGGCGGTGCGGAGCAGACGTACCAGTTCGCGCCCGAGGTGAAGGCGGAGCTGGCCGGCGAGGGCGGGGCGCCGCAGAGTGCTCTGGTCGGTGATCTCTGGACGCACATCGGCGACTGCCTGAGCGGCGGGGCGGACGTGCAGGCGCCGCTGAGCTGCTCGGCGTACCCCGCGTACGAGATCACCCAGAACTCGGCGGGCCGGATCACCGCCATCCGGGAGTTGTGGCACTCCTGACCCTCCGGGTACCTGGAGGGGGTATCGTCGACCACCGGAACGACGACGACGACGGTGGAGGCTGGGCGTGACGAGGACGGCGAAGGGTGGCGGGCCGACGGCCCGGCTGCTCCTGCTGCTGTTCGGCGTCCTCACCGGGCTGTTCCTGATGCACGGCAGCCCGGCGGCCGCCGCGACCGGCTGTCACCGGACGGCGGTCGACCCCGGGGCCATGGCCCCGGCCGGGCACGCGATGCCCATGGCCGACCACGGGGACGGCCCGCAGGCCGCCCCAGCCCCCGGCCCCGGCCCCGGCCCCGGCGGGCACAGTCATGCCGGGGAGACCTGCCTCGCCACCCCCGGCCGCGACGGGCTGCCGCTCACCACCCCCGGCCCGTCGCCGTACGCCGCCGCAGCGGCCCCGCCGCACTGCCCCGAGCCGCCCGCCGGTACGGCCGACGGCTCCCGCGCGCCGCCCTCCGGCGGGCGCGCCGTACTGCTCCAGGTGTGCGTCTCACGGACGTGACAGGCCGCACCCGGGCTCCGCGAGGAGACCCCGGGCGCCGCGTCCTGCCCACTCCCGCACACCCTGAGGGACCTCTCATGCGCTCACCGATCCGCTACGCCCTGACCACCACCGCGCTCGCGCTGGCCCTGACCGCCTGCGGCTCGTCCGGATCCGCAGGCTCCGCAGGCTCGATGAGCGGCGACATGCCCGGCATGTCCCACGGCGCGACCGCCACCACCATGGCGGGTGCCGGTGACGGCCTGGCCGCCGAGCAGGGCGGCTACCGACTGGAGCCGCTGAGCGGCGAGCTGCCCGCCGGCGCGGCGGCCGACTTCCGGTTCCGGATCGCCGCGCCGGACGGCAAGCCGCTGACGGCCTTCGAGACCGAACAGACCAAGCAGCTGCACTTCTACGCCGTCCGCAGCGACCTCTCCGGGTTCCAGCACCTGCACCCGACCACCACCGGGGACGGCACCTGGACGGCCGCGCTCGCCGCGCTCCAGCCGGGCAGCTGGCGGCTGTACACGCAGTTCACCCCGGCGAGCGGGCCGGGCAGGGGCACCACGATGGTGCTCAGCCGGGCCGTCACCGTGCCGGGGCAGGCGGCGGCCGTGCCGCTGCCCGCCGCGAGCGGCTCCACCACCGCCGACGGCTACACCGTCACGGTCGAGGGCAGCCCGAAGGCGGGGCAGGCGGGCGAGCTGAAGGTCGGCTTCGCCAAGGACGGCAAGCCCGTCACCGACCTGGAGCCCTACCTCGACACGTACGCGCACCTGACCGCCTTCCACGCCGGCGACCAGGCCTTCGCCCACCTGCACCCCGGGACCCCGGTGAACGGGACCACCGGCGGCGGCCCGACCCTGCCCTTCCACGCCGAGCTGTCCCAGCCGGGTGACTGGCGGCTCTTCCTGCAGTTCCGGACGGGCGGCGTCCTGCACACCGCCGCCCTGACCCTCAAGGTCGGCTGAGCACCGGGACAGGTGGCGATCAGGCGGCGTGAGCGAAGATGGACGGGTGACCATCACCCCTCGCCGCACCCGCCTGATCGCCACCGACCTCGACGGCACGCTGCTGTGCGACGGCGGTACCGTCTCGGCCCGGACCGCCGCCGCGCTCGCGGCGGCGGAGGCCGCGGGCATCCAGGTGGTGTTCGTGACGGGCCGGCCGCCGCGCTGGATGAAGCAGGTCAGCCCGCACATCGGCGGGCACGGCGTCGCGATCTGCTCCAACGGCGGGGCGGTCGTCGACGTCCGCCGGGGTGAGCTGCTGGAGAGCTTCCCGCTCGGGGCTGCGGACACGCTCGCGCTGGTCCAGGCGCTGCGGGCCGAACTCCCGGGCGTGGCCTTCGCGTTCGAGCACCCGCGCGGGTGGGCCCGGGAGCCGGGGTACGAGCTGCGGATGTGGGGGGACGACGTGCAGCACGATGTCGCCCCGGCGGAGGAGCTGCTCGCCGACGGGCGGGTGGCGGGCCTGTTCAAGCTGCTCGCCAAGCACCCCACCCTCGAACCGGACACCTTCCTCGCCGCCGCCCGCCGGGCCGCCGGGCACCTCGCCGAGATCACCCGCTCGGCACCGGTCGCCATGGTCGAGATAAGCGCACGCGGCGTCACCAAAGCCAGCACGCTTGCCAGTTGGTGCGCCGAGCAGGGCATCGACCGCACCGAGGTGGTCGCCTTCGGCGACATGCCCAACGACCTGGAGATGCTCGCCTGGGCCGGCACCTCGTACGCCGTCGCCAACGCCCACCCGGATGTCCTCGCCGCCGTCGCCCAGCACACCTTCAGCAACGACCAGGACGGCGTCGCGGCCGTCCTGGAGCAGCTGATCGAGCAGCGCTGAGCAGAACAGCACTGAGCAGAGCAGCACTGCTCAGAGCCGCGCCGACCACCGCACCCGCGTCCCCTTGCCGTACGGGCCAGGCTCGTGCCAGGCGTCGCCGCCGAGGGTCTCGGCGCGGCGGGTGAGGTTGCGCAGGCCGCTGCGGCGGCCGCCGTCGGGGATGCCGACGCCGTCGTCGGTGACGGTGAGCAGCACGCCGGGCCGGCCCGCCCGGTCGAGGGATTCGGGGTCGCCGGGGACGGGGCGGCCCTGTGCGTCGAGGTGGACGGTCGCGTCGACCTCGACGCCGACCCGGGAGGCTCGGGCGTGGCGGGCCGTGTTGGAGAGCATCTCCCGCAGGGCGGCCAGGAGTTGGCGGCCGGTCTTCTCGCCGACCAGGCTTTCCACCGGACCGGTGAAGGTCACCGACGGCTTGAAGCCGAGGGCGGCGGCGGCCTGGCTGCCCTCGCGCAGGACCCGGGTCCGCAGGGTGTCGGGCTCGTTGCCGGTGTCGTCGTGCTGGAGGGCGTAGATGGTGGTGCGGACCTCCTGGATGGTGGCGTCCAGCTCGTCCACGGCCTTGCCGATCCCGGTCTGCACGTCGGGGACGATCGCGCGCCGGGCGGCGGTCTCCAGCATCATGCCGGTCGCGAACAGCCGCTGGATGACCAGGTCGTGGAGGTCACGGGCGATCCGGTCGCGGTCCTGGAAGACGGCGAGGCGCTGCTGGTCGCGCTGGCCCTCGGCCAGCCGCAGGGCGAGGGCGGACTGCGAGGCGAAGGTCTCGGCGAGCTGCTTCTCCGCCTCCATGAACGGCGCGGCGCCCCGGCTGCGCCAGACGCAGAGCCCGCCGAGCACCCGCCCGGCGGCGACCATCGGCACCGCCATCGAGGGGCCGAAGCTGCGGGCCAGCCGCAGCACCACCGTCGGGTCGCTGGACATGTCGTCCAGGTAGACGCTGTTCCCGGCGAGCAGGTCGGCCGCGAAGCTGGTCGGCGGCATCAGCTCGCCGTTGACGAACTCGGCGGCCTCGCCGGAGGCGTGGGCGACCCGCATCTGCCCGTCGCCGGTCGGCAGCAGGATCATGCCGAGGGCGGCGCCCGCCAGCTCGCGGACCTGCTCGGCGGCGATGGTCAGGGCGACCTGGGCCTCGTCGGTGGAGAGCAGCGCGGTGGTGACGGCCGAGGCTCCGGCGATCCAGCGTTCGCGGCGCAGGCCCTCCTCGTAGAGGCGGGCGTTCTCGATGGCGACTCCGGCCGCCGCCGCGAGGGCGTGCACGACCTGGGCGTCCTCGGGGGTGAAGGCACTGCCGCCGCGCTTCTCGGTGAGGTAGAGATTGCCGAAGACCTCGTCGCGGACGCGGATGGGCTCGCCGAGGAAGGAGCGCATCGGCGGGTGGTGCGGGGGGAAGCCGGTCGAGCGCGGGTCGGCGGCGAGGTCGTCGAGGCGCAGTTGCTCGGGGCGGTCGATGAGTGCGCCGAGGATGCCGCGCCCGGCGGGGAGTTCGCCGATCGCGGCGGCGGTGGCGTCGTCCACCCCGATGTGGATGAAGTCGGAGAGCCCGTCGGCGTGCGGGGAGATGACGCCGAGGGCCGCGTACTTGGCGTCGACCAGCTCGGCGGCGGCGTTGGCGATCCGCTGGAGGGTCGCGTGCAGGTCGAGCCCGGCGCCGACGGAGACGACGGCCTCGAGCAGCCGCTGCATCCGGTCGGTGACGGCGGCGGCGGACTGCAGGCGTTCGGAGACCTCGGTGACCAGGGTGTCCAGGCCGAGGGAGGCGATCTCGGGCACGCGGTGGGGAGGTTGGTCCTGGGGAGTCTCCATGGGCTGAGCGTAGTTTGTCCCGGTTTAGAGCACGGAGCAGGTGTCGGTGAGCAGCGTGTCGGCGCGCTGTTCGCGCTCGCGCATCGCGCTCAGCCGGCTGTCGGGGTCGGCGGCGAGCTCGGACCAGCGGCCGCGTTCGACCACCCGGCCGCCGTCGAGCACCAGCACCTCGTCGACGGTGCTGTCGTCCAGGCCGGCGAGCCGGTGGGTGATCAGCAGGGTGGTGCGGCCGGTGGTGGCGGCGAGCAGGTCGGCGGTGAGGGCGTCGGCGGTGGGCAGGTCGAGGTGTTCGGCGGGCTCGTCGAGGACGAGCACGGGGAAGTCGGCGAGCAGGGCGCGGGCCAGCGCGAGGCGTTGGCGCTGACCGCCGGAGAGCCGGGCGCCATGTTCGCCGACCATGGTGTCGAGGCCCTCGGGGAGGGTGTCGGCCCAGTCGAGCAGCCGGGCCCGGCCGAGCGCGGCGCGCAGCGCCGGGTCGTCGGCCCCGGGCCGGGCGAGCCGGAGGTTCTCGCGCAGTGAGCTGTCGAAGACGTGGGCGTCCTGGGCGCACAGGCCGATCACCTGGCGCACTTCGTCGGACGGGACGGAACGGCTGTCCACAGGCTGTGGAGAACCGAACGTGACGCTCCCCGCGCGCTGCTCCAGGAAGCGCAGCAGTACGTGGGCGAGCGTGGTCTTGCCGGAGCCGGAGGGCCCGACGACGGCCACCCGGCGGCCTGGGGTGAGGTCGAGGTCGACGCCGTGCAGCGCATCCGCCGCCCGGCCGGGCCAACGGGCCGTCAGGCCGCGTACGGTCACCGGCAGGGCAGCGACGGGGAGGGCCACCGGGTCGGTGGGCTCGGCGACGGGCGGCTCGGCCTCCAGCACCTCGGCGAGCCGGGCTCGGGCGGCCCGGCTGCGCTCGCGGTACTGGACGGCGGTGGGCATCCCGGCGACGGCCTCGAAGGCGGCCAGCGGCAGCAGCACGACCAGGGCCAGGCAGACGCCCGGCAGGGTGCCGGCCCCAACGCCGCGTACGCCGGCCCAGGCCGTGCCGGTGACGGTGAGCCCGGTGACGAGGGCGACCAGCCCGGCGGAGAGCCCGGCGGTGGCGGCGGAGCGGGCGGCGAGCGCGGTGAGGCGGCCGTCGGCGTGGCGGGCGGCCGCGAGCCGGGCGGGCAGCGCCCCGGCGACGGCCAGCTCGGCGGTGCCGGTGAGGGTGTCGACCACGGAGACCGCCAGCTCGCCCCGGGCGGGGGCCTGCCGGCGCTCGGCCCGGCCGGAGATCCGGACCGCCAGCGCGGGCACGGCCGCCCCGGCGAGCAGCAGCCCGAGCGCGAGCAGCGCCCCGGCGAGCGGGAGGAAGGCGGCCAGCGCGGCGGCGGAGGCGAGCGAGACGACCAGGGCGACGGCGGCGGGCAGCCGCCAGCGCAGGTGGTGGTCCTGCACCGAGTCGACGTCGGCGACCAGCCGGGAGAGCAGGTCGCCCCGGCGGAAGACGGGCAGGGCGGCGGGGGCGAGCTGCTCCAGCCTGCGGTGGACGGCGGTGCGGACGCCGCCGAGGGCGCGCAGCACGGTGTCGTGCGAGACCAGCCGCTCGGCGTAGCGGAAGACGCTGCGGCCGATGCCGAAGGCGCGCACCGAGGTGACGGCCATCATCAGGTAGAGCACCGGCGGCATCTCGGACGCGTACGAGATCAGCCAGCCGGAGGTGGCCATCAGCGCGACGGCGCAGCCGAGCGCGAGCGAGCCGAGCAGGACGGGCAGCGCGAGGCGCGGCTCGGCCGGGAGGTCCACCACCGGCGGCTCAGCGAGCGCCGGACGGCCGAGACCCTCGTAGGCCGGGAGCGCGGAGGCGACCGGTAGCGCGGGCCCGGGGAGGTGGTGCCGGTGGTCGGCGGCGGCGAGCAGGGCCGGGCGGTGGGCGACGAGCAGGACGGTGCGGCCGGCCAGCGCGCGGACGGCCTCGACGACGGTGGCCTCGCTGGCGCCGTCCAGGTTGGCGGTGGGTTCGTCGAGTAGGACGAGCGGGCGGTCGGTGAGCAGGGCGCGGGCCAGTGCGAGGCGTTGGCGCTGCCCGGCGGAGAGGCCGCTGCCGCCTTCGCCGAGGCGGGTGGTGAGCTCGGCGAAGTCGGTGGCGTGGGCGGCCGCGAGGGCGGCGCGGACTTCGTCGTCGCTCGCCTCGGGGCGGGCGAGGCGGACGTTCTCGGCGACCGTCCCGGCGAACAGGTGGGGGTGCTGCGGCACCCAGGCGATCTGCCGCCGCCAACTCTCGGGGTCGAGTTCGGCGAGATGGTGGGTAGCGCCGTCCGCGTGGATGAGCACCCGGCCGGAAGCCGGGGTCGCGAAGCCGAGCAGGGCACTCAGCAGCGTCGACTTGCCCGCGCCGCTGGGGCCGGTGAGGGCGGTGGTGGTGCCGGGGGTGATCGTCAGGGTGGCGCCGTCGAGGGCGGGGTGGGCCCGGCCGGGGTGGGTGACGGTGAGGGAGTCGATCTCGACGGTGGCGCGGGTGAGGTCGGGGGCCGCTACCCGCCCGGCCGGGGGCAGCGGGGTCTCCAGCACCTCGAAGATCTGCTCGGCGGCGCTGAGGCCCTCGACGCTGGAGTGGTAGAGAGCGCCGACCTGGCGGAGCGGGAGGTACACCTCGGGGGCGAGCACCAGGACGAGCAGCCCGGTCTCCAGCGAGAGGCTGCCGTCGACCAGCCGGAAGCCGATCGAGACGGCGACCAGCGCGACGGAGAGGGTGGCGAGCAGCTCCAGCGCGAAGGAGGAGACGAAGGCGATCCGCAGGGTGCGCAGGGTGGCCCGGCGGTAGTCGTCGGTGATCCGGGCGATGGTGCGGGCCTGGGCCTTGGCCCGGTTGAAGACCTTGAGGGTGGGCAGCCCGGCGACGACGTCGAGGAAGTGGTGCGAGAGCCGGGCCAGGGTGCGCCACTGACGGTCCATCCGGGCCTGGGTGGCGAGGCCGATCAACACCATGAAGAGCGGGATGAGCGGCAGCGTGCCGGCGATGATCGCGGCGGCTTCCCAGTCGGCCCCGGCGATCCGGGCGAGCAGCACGGCCGGGACGACGACGGCGAGCGCGAGCTGCGGGAGGTAGCGGGCGAAGTAGTCGTCGAGGGCGTCGACGCCCCGGGTGGCGAGGGTGGTCAGCTCGCCGGTGCGGCGCCCGCTCAGGTAGGCCGGGCCGAGCGCGGTGGCCCGCTCCAGCAGTTGCCGCCGCAGGTCGGACTTGACCCGGGCGACGGAGCGGTGCGCCGTCAGCTCGGTGAGCCAGGCGACGAGGGCCCGGCCGAGCGCGGTGGCGGCCAGCAGGAGCAGCGGGCCGGTCAGGTCGTACGCCTGCTGCTGGAAGGCCCGGACGACGAGCTCGGCGATCAGGCTCGCCTGCGCGACGACCAGGGCCGCGCCCGCCCCGCCGAGCAGCACGGACGCGGCGAGGAAGGCACGGGTGGCTCCGGCGTAGCGCAGCAGCCGGGGGTCGACGGGCCGCATCAGTGGTCAGCAGGGACGGCCGGGATGTGCTGGACGCCGATCCGGCGGCGGAACACCCAGTACGTCCAGCCCTGGTAGAGCAGCACGAGCGGGGTGAAGACCGCTGCGACGACGGTCATCAGCTTGAGCGTGTACGGGGAGGAGGCGGCGTTGGCGGCCGTCAGCGACCAGTCGGGGTTGAGGGTCGAGGGCATCACGTCGGGGAAGAGCGAGAGGAAGAGCATCGCCACGGCGGCCACGATCGTCAGCCCGGAGAAGGTGAACGCCCAGCCCTCCCTGCCGAGTTGGTTGGCCACCAGGGCGGCGACCAGGGCCAGCACGGCGATCACCATGGCGGCCAGGCTCCAGCCGTCGCCCTGGTGGGCCTGCGTCCAGCTCAGGAAGACCAGCGCCAACACTGCTGTGACGAGGCCGAGTTGGAGCGCGACGGCGCGGGCCCGCAGCCGGATGTCACCGGCGGTCTTGAGCGAGGCGAAGACGGCGCCGTGGAAGGTGAAGAGGCTGAGGGTGACGAGCCCGCCGAGGATGGCGTACGGGTTCAGCAGGTCCCAGAAGCTGCCGACGTAGTTCTTGTCCTTGTCGATGTCGACGCCGTGCACGATGTTGGCGAAGGCGACGCCCCAGAGGAAGGCCGGCAGCAGCGAGGTCCAGAAGATCGCCTGCTCCCAGTTCCGCTGCCAGCGTTCGCCGTTACGCTTCGCGCGGTACTCGAAGGCGACGCCGCGCACGATCAGACAGACCAGGATGATCAGCAGCGGCAGGTAGAAGCCGCTGAACAGCGTCGCGTACCAGTCGGGGAAGGCGGCGAAGGTCGCGCCACCGGCGGTGAGCAGCCAGACCTCGTTGCCGTCCCAGACCGGGCCGATGGTGTTGATCAGGACGCGGCGCTCGGCGCGGTCACGGGCGAGCAGCTTGGTGAGTACGCCGATGCCGAAGTCGAAGCCCTCGAGGAAGAAGTAGCCGATCCAGAGGACGGCGATCAGGACGAACCAGACGTCGTGGAGTTGCATGCTCTCTGTCCTCAGTAGGCGAAGGCGAGTGGCTTGTCGGCGTCCTCGTCGGAGGACGGCCCGCGCAGGGTCGGGTCCTTCGCCGGGGGCTGCTCGGAGGTGACGGGCCCGGCGTTCGCGTACTTGGCCAGCAGCCTCACCTCGATCACGGCGAGGACGGCGTAGAGCGCGGTGAAGGTGCTGAGCGCGATCAGCTGGGTGGTGACGCTGACGTTCGGCGAGACGGCGTGGGCGGTCGTCATCAGGCCGAAGACGGCCCAGGGCTGACGGCCCATCTCGGTGAAGACCCAGCCGAAGCTGTTGGCGATCAGCGGGAATCCCATGGTCAGGATGCCGATCCGCCAGCTCCACCGGGTGAAGAAGATGCTCATCTCGCGGTTCTTGGTGAGCATCAGCTTCGGCACCTCCCCCTCGCCGACCCGGTGTTCGGGGGCCAGCCAGAACTTCCGCCTGGTCGTCCAGAGCCCGATCAGCGCGGCGACGAAGGAGGTCATCCCGAAGCCGATCATGAGGCGGAAGCCCCAGTACGTGACGAAGATGTTCGGGATGTAGTCGGTCGGCTGCCCGCCGAACTTCGCGGCCTCGGCGGCGGCGGTGTCGTTGATGCCGGGGACGGGCGAGCTGAAGTCGCTCTTGGCGAGGAAGGACAGTATCCCGGGGATCTCCAACTCCACCGAGTTGTGGCCCTCATTGACGTTGCCGACGGCGAAGATCGAGAACGGCGCCGGGCTCTGGGTGTCCCAGAGCGCCTCGGCGGCGGCCATCTTCATCGGCTGCTGCTCGAACATCACCTTGGCGAGGCTGTCGCCGCTGATCGCGGTGCCGAGCCCGGCGACGACGGCGATGACCAGGCCGACGCGCAGCGAGGTGAGCATCGAGGCGGTCTTCTTCGGGTCGTCGGTGCCGTTCTTCTTCCCCCGCCAGAGGTGCAGCGAGGAGATGCCGACCATGAAGGCGGCGCCGGTGAGGAAGGCGGCGGTCAGGGTGTGGAAGACGACGACCAGGGTGGTGTTCTGGAAGAGCACCGCGCCGATGTCGGTGAGCTGCGCCTTCCCCGTCGCGGGGTCGACGTGGTACCCGACGGGGTGCTGCATCCAGGAGTTGGCGGCCAGGATGAAGTACGCCGAGAGCACGGTGCCGAGGGCGACCATCCAGATGCAGGCGCAGTGGATCTTCTTCGGCAGCTTGTCCCAGCCGAAGATCCACAGGCCGATGAAGGTCGACTCGAAGAAGAAGGCGATCAGCGCCTCCATCGCGAGCGGCGCTCCGAAGACGTCGCCGACGAAGCGCGAGTAGTCCGACCAGTTCATCCCGAACTGGAACTCCTGGACGATGCCGGTGACGACGCCCATCGCGATGTTGATCAGGAAGAGCTTGCCCCAGAACTTGGTGGCGTGGAAGTACTTCTCCTTGCCCGTCCGCACCCAGGCCGTCTCCAGCCCGGCCACGATCGCGGCCAGACTGATCGTCAACGGTACGAAGAGGAAGTGGTAGACGGTGGTGATCCCGAACTGCCATCGCGCGATCGTCTCGTGAGCGACTGCTAGCTCCACTGCGCCCTCTCTCCGCTCATCTCACCTATGTCGGACAATCAGAATCTTTAGCATGAGACCACCGCAGAACGTCTCAAGCTTGTCCGCTTGTGAACGTGAATACATTCACAAGGGCAGTAAACACCATGCCCCCGGAGCCTCGAACACCGGGGGCAGAATGTCTCGAACGATGAGACAGAAGTGCAGGTCAGAGCTGGTTCAGCCGGGGTTCAGCCGATCGCCCGACGGGCCGTCGGGATAAGGACGCGGAACGCCGCGCCGCTCCCCGGGGCGGTCTCCAGGGTGAGGGTGCCACCGTGCGCCTGGACGAGCGCCGAGGCGATCGCCAGACCCAGCCCGGCGCCGCCGCCCTCCCGGCGGCTGCGCGAGGCGTCGACCCGGTAGAACCGCTCGAAGACCTGGGCGGCCTGGGCCTCGGTGAGGCCCGGCCCCGCGTCGGCGACCTCCAGCAGGCAGCCGCCGGGGGCCGCCCCGACCCCGATCCGGACGGCCGTGCCCGGCGGGGTGTGCTTGACCGCGTTGCCGACCAGGTTGGTGACCACCTGGCGCAGCCGCGACTCGTCCCCGAGCACCGGTGCGGGCTGCGGCGCCCCCGCACCGGCCGGGCCGGTGAGCACCACCGGGCGGCCCGGGTCGAGCGCGGTCAGGTCGTGCAGGGCGTCGGCGGCCAGCGTGCGCAGGTCCATCGGGGCGAGGTCGAGCGGGCGCTCCTCGTCCAGCCGGGCCAGCAGCAGCAGGTCCTCGACCAGGCCGCCCATCCGGACGGCCTCGCTCTCGATCCGGTGCATCGTCCGCTCGACGTCGGTGGGCCCGGCCAGCGCACCCATCCGGTACAGCTCGGCGAAGCCCCGGATGCCCGCGAGCGGCGTACGCAGCTCGTGCGAGGCGTCCGCGACGAACCGCCGCATCCGGGCCTCGGACTCGGCGCGGGCCGCGAAGGCCGCCTCGATCTGGGTGAGCATCTCGTTCAGCGAGCCGGACAGCCGCCCGATCTCGGTGCCCGGCGCCAGCTCTGGCATCCGGTGCGAGAGCCGGCCGGCGGCGATCAGCTCGGCGTCCTGCCCGATCCGGGCCAGCGGCCGCAGCCCGGCCCGGACGGCGAAGAAGCCGAGCGCCGCGATGAGCACCAGCACCGCGCCGCCGATCGCCAGGAAGGCGGCCCGCAGCTTGCCGACGGTGGCCTCGACGTCGTCCAGCGAGACTGCCGCCAGCAGGTACGACGGGGCGGCCGAGTCGGAGCTGAACGCCGACCGGGCCAGCGGCAGCACGACCACCCGCCAGGTGCCGGGGCCGTGCTCGTCCGAGACGTCGAAGCTGGTGTTCTGGCGGGCGGAGAGCAGCTCCGGGGTGAGGTCGTCCAGCTCCGGCGCCGGGTCGCTGTCGGTGATCGGCTGGCGCATCGTCTGCCGGACGCGACCGTCCGAGCCCAGGTACTGCACCACGTACTGGCTGGGCAGGAACTGGCCGGTCCGCTTGACGTTCGGCCCCTGCCCCTGGGCGCGCGAGGCCCCCGGCGGGCGGTGCGCGACCTGCTCGGCGAAGCGCCGCAGCTGCTGGTCGGCCCGCTCCACCAGCTGCCCGCGCACGGTGCCCAGGACGACGCAGTCACTGACCGCCAGGCCGGTGGTGACCAGCACCAGGGCGAGGACGAGCAGCCGGGCCCGCAGCGAGAAGCGGGTGGGCGAGAAGCGGCGCCACATGGTCACGTCTCCGGTCACGTTCCTCTTGGCGTCAGCCCTGCGGCGGCCGGCGCAGCGCGTAGCCGATGCCCCGGACGGTGTGAATCAGCTTCGGCCCGTGGGCGGCGCCGGAGTCGAGCTTGCGGCGCAGGTAGGAGATGTACGACTCGACGATCGAGAGGTCGCCGCCGAAGTCGTACGCCCACACGTGGTCGAGGATCTGCGCCTTCGAGACCACCCGGCCGACGTTGGCCATCAGGTAGTGCAGCAGCTTGAACTCGGTCGGCGAGAGCGCGACGGACTGCCCGGCCCGCGTCACCTCGTGGGCGAGCGGGTCGAGGGTCAGGTCGCCGACCGTGAGCCGGCCGTCCTCGGCCGGGCCGCCCGCCCGGCGGAGGATCGCCCGGATGCGGGCGATCAGCTCCTCCAGACTGAACGGCTTGGTCACGTAGTCGTCCGCCCCGGCCGCCAGGCCCTGCACCTTGTCACCGGTGCCGTCCTTGGCGGTGAGCAGCAGCACCGGCACGTGCTCGGCCGGCTGCGGCCACTGGGCCTGCTCGCGCAGCCGCTCGACGACGGTGAAGCCGTCCAGGTCGGGCAGCATCACGTCGAGCACGACGAGGTCGGGCCGCTCGCTGGCCACGGCCGCGAGCGCTTCCTCCCCGGTCGCCGCGGAGGCGACCCGGAACCCGGAGAACCGCAGCGACGCGGAGAGCAGCTCCCGGATGTTCGGCTCGTCGTCCACGACCAGCAGGAACGCCTCGCCGCTCGCGGGGCTGCCCGCCGCCGCCTGTTGGCCGGTCGACAAAATCCCTTGCACGGCTGCTCCGCCTCCCGGTCGTTCGTTCCCATCCTCGAAGGACGATAGCTCGGGGAGGCTAATCCGGGTTGATGAAGGCTGGATTAGAGGGCTCGCGAGGAGCCCCGCCGTACGCCTGCGATCACGCTGCGCCGACGGCCGCTGCGGCTGCGGCGGCCGTTGCGGCGGCGCCCCTGGCCTTGGCCCGCTTGGCGTAGGTGATCGTCCAGAGCACCAGCAGCCCGGTCACGCCGTAGCTGAGGACCGAGTTCAGCGTCACCATCTGGCCGGTGTCCAGGGTGTACGAGAGGCCGATCCGCGCCACCGCCTCGGCGACGTACGCGAGGCCCCAGCCGATGGTGAGGTTGCGCTGCACGGTGCGGAAGGTGGGGTACTGCCAGAGGTCGTTCCAGCGGGCGGCGCCCTCGACGGTGCCGTCGGTGGCGAACTTGCGGCCGAAGTAGAACATCAGCGGGCGCGGGGCGGCCAGCGTCGCCAGGCAGACCAGGCCGAAGAGGCCGGTGACGGCGGAGTCCTTGATCAGCAGC
This sequence comes from Kitasatospora sp. McL0602, assembly GCF_052076145.1. Classification (NCBI taxonomy): domain Bacteria; kingdom Bacillati; phylum Actinomycetota; class Actinomycetes; order Kitasatosporales; family Streptomycetaceae; genus Kitasatospora; species Kitasatospora sp. McL0602. The sequence continues at coordinate 3,422,917 of NZ_CP197246.1, forward strand.
AGCCGGGCGGAGTGCGGGCCGACCAGCGTCACGACGACGGTGAGGGCGAGGAAGATCAGGCTCAGCACGGCGAACTCGTCGACCCGGCGGCGCCAGGCCAGGTGGATGGCGAGGTCGATCACCGGCCAGACCATCGAGGCCAGCAGAGCGGTGAACTCGCCGTAGCCGTGGTCGGTCAGCTGACCGTACGTCACCACCGGGGCGATCATGTTGCAGCCGACGGTGAGCGCCCAACCGAGCGCGGTGGAGCTGCCCTTGCGGGCCGGAGCAAGATCCGACATGGTGTCCCCCGACAGTGATCTGATTGGTCGGATCGGACAGTAGCGGACGGCCCGTCAGTCGCGCCATGACCGGGCGTACGCGGACAAGTGACCACCCCGGGGGACAAGGGGGGACCGCACCCCCGGGGTGGCCACAGCTCTGGGACGGCTAGCCGCGCGGGGCCCCGCCACCGCCGTTGCCGCCACCGTTTCCGCCGCCACCACCGCCGAACCCGCCGCCGCCGAAGCCACCGGCGGCGCCGCCCTCGGTGAGCTGGGTGGCGTTGTAGCCGCCCGACGCGTCGGGGGTGCCGACCACGACGACGCTCTGGCCGGGCTGGAGGTCGGAGACCTTGCCCTCCTTGTTGAGCTGCACCTTGGTCGCGTCACCGGTGGTCACCTTGACGGTGTTGCCGTTGGCGTCGGTGAGGTAGACGGTGTTCCCGTCGACGGTCTTGACCGTGCCACGGGTGAAGCCGCCCTGGCCACCGCCCTGGCCGTTGCCGCCGGCCCCGCCGCCGCGGCGCTGGCCGTAGCCGCCCTGGGCGTTGGCCCCGCCCTGGCCGCCCTGGCCACGGGTCTGGCCCGAGGCGCGGGTGCTGGTGGCGCTCTTGCCGTTGCCCTGCTCGTACCAGACGCCCCCGGCGAAGGAGACGGTGGCGACGACGGCACCGGCCAGCACCAGCGTCAGCCAGGGCAGCTTTCGACGCGGCGGCGCGGCGAGCTCGGCGGTGATGTCGCGGGCGTCCGGCGCGGCGGCCAGCAGCTCCAGCTGCGGTTCCTTCTCTGCGGGCATGTCTGGGTGCTCCTGGTTCACTCGTGCCGGAGGGCGTCGATCGGGCGCAGCGAGGCGGCCCGGTTGGCGGGGTAGCTGCCGAAGAACAGCCCGATGGCCACCGCGATGGCGAAGGCCCCGAGCACGGACTCCGGGATGACCACCGGCTTGATGCCGACGATGCTGAAGTGCGAGCCGGCGATCCCGGCGATCACCCCGAGCCCCGCACCGATCACCGACAGCAGCGTCGACTCGGTGAGGAACTGCCCGAGGATGACGCCTTTGGGCGCGCCGAGGGCCTTCCGGATGCCGATCTCCCTGGTCCGTTCGGTGACGGTGACCAGCATGATGTTGGTGATGCCGATCCCGCCGACCAGCAGCGAGATCGCCGCCACCGCGCCGAGCAGCACCGTGAAGGTCTTGGTGGTGCTCTCCCTGGCCGTCAGCAGCGAGGCCTGGTTGCTGACCCGGAAGTCGAGCTTGGTCGGGTCGGCGAGCGCATGGGTGCCCATCAGGATGCGGGTGATGTCGCTCTGCGCGTCCGCCGTGGTGTCGGCCGAACTCGCCTGCACCAGGATCTGGTTGACGGAGCCGAAGCCGGTGAAGGCGTTCTGCACGGTCGGCAGCGGCGCGATCACCACGTCGTCCGGGTCGTTGAAGCCGGTGCTGCCCTTGGTCTGCAGCACGCCGACGACGGTGAAGGGGGTGCCACCGATGACGACCTTCTTGCCGACCGGGTCCTCGGTGTCGAAGAGCTGGGTGGCGGTGGTCGAGCCGATCACCGCGACCTTGCGGGAGTTCAGCACGTCGTCGTTGCTGAAGTAGTCGCCCTTCGTGACCTTCTGGTTGGCCGTCTCGAAGTACGCCGGGTAGGTGCCGATGACCGAGCCCGGCGTGTACGAGATGTTGCCGTACAGCGCGGCCGCGGTGGTGGTGACGACCGGGGCGACGGACTTGATCGCGGGTGCGTTCCCGGCCGCGAGCGCCTTGGCGTCCGCGACGGTGAGCTTCTTCGGCACCATCGCCGCACCCGAGCCGCGCGCCGAACTGGAGGATATCGTCAGCGAGTTGGTGCCAAGTGAGGTGATCGAGTTCTTGACCGCCGCCGAGGAGCCGTTGCCGACCGCCAGCAGCAGGATCACCGAGGCGACACCGATCAGCACACCGAGCATGGTGAGCGCCGAGCGCACCTTGTTGGCGGCCAGGCCGCCGACTGCGAAGCGGATCATCTGCCAGAGGATCATGTGCGCACTCCCACACGCCGGGCCAGAGCGGGCGGCGGCCCGCCTACCGGGCCCTGTCGTACGTCGTGGATGATCGCGCCGTCCATCAGGCGGATCACCCGCTTGGCATGCCGGGCGACTTCGTCCTCATGGGTGATCAGGACGACGGTGCGGCCGGTCGCGTTGAGGTTGTCGATGATCGACAGCACCTCCTCGGTCGAGCGGCTGTCCAGGTTCCCGGTCGGTTCGTCCGCCAGCAGCATCGCCGGGGCGGTGACCAACGCCCGTGCCACAGCGACACGTTGCTGCTGGCCACCGGAGAGTTCGTTCGGCTTGTGCCCGGCCCTGCCCGCCAGCCCGACCAGGGTGAGGGCGGCCATCGCCCGCTCCCGCCGCTCGGCGGAGCGGACACCCGCGTAGGCGAGCGGCAGCTCGACCTGGGCAAGTGCGGTGGTGCGCGGCACCAGGTTGAACGACTGGAAGATGAATCCGATCTTCCTGTTGCGGACCAGCGAGAGCTGCCCCTCGTCCAGGTGCCCGACGTCGATGCCGTCCAGCAGGTAGCGGCCGGCCGTCGGTACGTCCAGGCAGCCGAGGATGTTCATCAGCGTCGACTTGCCGGAGCCCGAACTGCCCATCACCGCCACGAAGTCACCCTGCTCGACATCCAGGGTCACGCCCGCCGGGCCACCCGTCACCGGGTCGTCCGGGCCGCGCAGCGCGTGCACCGTCGCGTCCCCGTGGCCGTAGGACTTGGTGACGCTGCGGATCTGGATGACGGGGGGCTGCTGACCCGGCATCAGCCCCGGCCCCCGCCGCCGCCACCGTTACCGCCGCCGCCACCGCCGGTACGGCCGCCGCCGCCACCACCGCCAGTACCGCCGCCGAGGCCGCCGGTCAGACCGGGGAAGTTGCCGCTGGGGAAGCCGTTCCCCGTCCCCGCCGTGGTGGAGGCGAGCTGCACCTTGTCGCCCGCCTGCAGCCCGGAGACGACCTGCACGGTCGAGTCGCCCTCGACACCGACGGTGACGTCCACCCGCTCGGTGGTGCCGTCGTCGTGGACGAGCGTGGCCGTCCGGCTGCTGCCCGTCCCGGCCAGCCCGGCCGTCGGCACCGAGAGGGCGTTGTCCGCCTCACCCGTGACCACCGAGATGGTGGCGCTCAGGCCGGTGCGCAGCTTGCTGGTGTCGCCGGTGATCTGCAGCAGCGCGCCGTACTGCACCGCGCCGGAGGAGCCGCTGCCGCTCGTCGTCGGCAGCGAACTCACCGACAGCACGGTCGCGTTGAGCTTGGTGTCGGACTGCGCGTTGAGCGTGACGGTGGCCGCCTCGCCCTTCTTCAGCTTGAGCGAGTCCAGCTCGGAGAACGCCGCGCTGACCTGCATCCCGGTCGGGTTGGTCAGCACGATGAAACCGCTGAGCGCCGACCCGCTGCTGCTCGACGTGGAGCCGCTCCCGGAGGAGGACTTGGAGCCGCTGCCGGTGCTGCCGGTGCTGGCGCCCGAGGTGCTGCCCACCGTGTCGCCGACCTTGCCGGAGACCGAGGCGACCGTGCCGTCGGCGGACGCGTACAGCGTCGTGCCGGTCAGCGCCGTCTCGGCGTTCGCCAGGGCGGTCTTCGCGGTGCCGACCTGCTGCTGGGCCTGGGCGACCTGGGCGTCGTCCACCTTGGTGGTGGTGACGGTGGTGGTCTGCGGGGTGGGCGTCTGGGTCTGGCCCCTGGTGCCGCCACCGCTGCCGCTGCCACCACTGCCACCGCTCCCGCTGCCGGGGATCTGACTGGTCGTCGTGGTGGTCACCCCGGCCTCGGCCTTGGTGAGGTTGGCGTCGGCCGCCGTGAGCGCGGACTGCGCCGCGTCCACCTGCTGCTGAGCCGCCGTCGGGTCGACGGTGGCCAGCACCTGCCCCTTCTTCACCGCGTCCCCGACCGCGACCTTGACGGCCGTCAGCTTCCCGCCGGTGACGAAGTCCTGCCCGGCGTCGCTGGGCGACGAGAGCGTGCCCGAACCGGACACGGTGGCCAGCACGGTCCCCTTGGTGACCGTGGCACTGCGAATCTGAGTCTTGCCGACAGCCGAACTCGTCCCGCTGTCCAGTGTGGTGTACGCCAGCGCCGCCCCGGCCAGCAGGGCCACGCCGAGCGCGGAGTTGACCAGGACGGCACCACGCCGTCGCGGAAGTACCTTCATGCCGCACAGCCTGACCCGGCGCTCTTGCCAACTCCTGTGCCCCGCCTGTGAGCCACCTGAGCCCAGCAATCCGGACATCTCCAACCAAAGCCGGACCTCGACGCCAAGCCCTCTACCTTCCACTGGCCAACCGTTGATCCAACTCCCAGGGACTTCCCAGCACATCCGGGTGCGGTTCTGACCCAGCAACGGGAAAGGCCCTGTGCCTCCACCGACCGGAATCCGGTGGGGGAGGCACAGGGCCTTGCGGGTGGTGCCGCCGGCTACCCGATCAGGGCGGCGAAGAGCGGCAGCCCTTCGTCATCGATCCGGTAGGGCGCTGCCAGCACCTTCAGCCAGTCGAGCCGCTCGGCAGCGGACATGGTCCGCCACTTCGGGTGCGTCACCGCATAGCTGCTCAGCATCGCGACGTGGCGCTCCGCCTTCGAGATGCGGTACAGCTCGCGCCACCTGTCGGCCCGTGCCTGGTCCCCCGCCGAGATCCAGTAGGTCTCGACCGCAGCGAGCAGGCTGTTCATGGCATTCGCCAGGACGGGGCTTCCGAGGTAGACGTCGGCTTCCTCCTCGCCGCCGAACTTGAAGACGACGAGGGCACGGAGAGCTGTTTCGAGCTCCTGGACGGTGTTGAACTGCGCTGTTGGCATCATTGGAATGGGTTCGGCCCTGCGTAGATGATGTTGGACGACGGGACTCGCACCGTCCCCAGGTTGATCAGCTCGTTCGGCTGCTCACCCTGGACGAAGTTGGTGCCTTCGGGGTTCTTGAAGACGATGACGTAATCACCCTTGCCCGCGTACTTGGGGTTGCCGATGAAGAGGTTCTGCTCCGCCTCGGCAGGGGACTGGATGTCCTGCGTCGCGAACACCTTCCCACGTGCGTTCGCCCGGAGGGTCACGCCCTGGTCGCCCACCGACTCGTTGAAGCCGGCCTCGTCGGTGTAGTGGAAGAGCGTGCTGTCCCCGAGGTTCTCGGAGATCGCGTCCACGCTGCCGATGAGCGGGCAGGCACCGGAGTTGTGCACCAGCACAGCGGTGGAACCCGCGACCACATAGTACGTGTGGAGATCGTCGACGGTCAGGTTGTAGGTGACGACCTGCTGGTGGTAGCTCCGGACAGCGGCCAGCGTGACGGTGTCGCCGGCGGAGGTGCGCAGCTTCTCCCCGACCCGCAGGTCGGCCGCGTCGGTCCAGCGGTGGGTGGTCTCACTCCAGAACGGGTGGTGCTGGGTCGTGGTGATGGCCGCGGCACCCTGGAGGGTCAGGTCCGTGAAGTCCTTGTCGTCAAGGGTGACGATGACGTCTGTGACCTTCTTTGCCCCGGTGGCACCGGTCTGCGGGTCGGCCGCCTGGACGGTGTCTCCGACCTTGACCTGCTGGATCGCCTTAGTGGAGCCGTCCCCGAGCAGGACGAGCGTCCCGGCCGGGAAGCTGTGCGTGATGCACGCGGTCGCGGCGTCCTCCGCCACCACTGCGGCATCGAGCTCCCGCAGGCCCTTGACGATCGCTCCCTCCGCACCGACGGCGAGAGTGACCAGGCTGGCCAGCGTCTCACCGTCGCCGTACATGTCGCTGTGGATGTCGGCGCCGTGGGACGCGGCGTACTTGTCCCACTTCTCCGCGAGGTGCGCGGCGCAGGCGTCCTCCTGGAACCAGCAGCCCGGACCCACCTTGGAGATGAAGTCCAGCGTCGACGGGACGAACCTGGGCATGCCCCAGAGCATGTCCTTGCCGGAGCCGGTCGGCACCGGGGGCAGCGAGTCGCCCTCGCAGTAGTTCGCTCCCATCGCGTAGTAGCACTTGCGCTCGGCCGGCTTGGCCGCGGGCTTCGGAGGTGCCGCCTTGACGTGGACCTTGAAGCTGAAGATGTGCGGGTGCTGGTTGAACTCGATGTGGTCGACCTTCGCGTCCCCGTTGGAGTCGGGCTGGAAGATCTGGGTGTACGTCCAGTCCCCGGGGCCACCGCTCCAGAGCTCGATGCGGCCGTCGTTGCACGGGCCATCGCACGCCCCGAGCGGGCGGGTGCCAGTCGGGTCGCTGAGGTAGGTCGGGGCGTTGTCGGAGTAGGCGTAGCCGTTCCACTGCTGCGGGTCCGTGGGGACGAGCAGCGGGTCGGGGTTGATGAACCGGCCGGTGGCCGGCTGGTACTCGCGGGCCCCGAGGTTGGTCAGGCCGGTGGTGTCGTCCTTGATCCCGCCGACGAAGCCCTTGTCACCCGCCCAGGTGGAGGGCTGACTGCCGCGCGGGTTGCCGAACGGGTCCATCGGGCGGCGGGTCTCGGTCAGCGTCGTGGCGTCGAGCGCCAGGGTGTTGCTGCCGTGCGGGTCCGCGACCTGGAAGGTCATGGCCGTACCGGCCCGGACAGCGGTCAGCCCGTCCGGCAGCCCGTAGTAACGGGTGTCCGTCAGTGCCTTGGTGTTGGTGTCGTAACTGACCTCGTCCGCGCCCAGGAAGATGGTGGTCTTACCGGGGCTGTGCCGCACCAGCAGCGAACCGTCCGCACCGTAGATGTAGCCGGTGGGACCGGTCGTGCCACTGCTGGTGAGCGAGGCCAGTCGGCCCTCGAGGTCGTAGGACAGCGTGGAGGTGCCGGCCCGGTTGGTGATGGAGGTGGTGTTGCCATCGGCGTCGTACTGGTACGAGGTCGCGCCGGGGTTGTTGGTGCCGGTGGAGGTGCTGCCGAGCAGTGCGTGCGGACCGCCGGTGCCGCCGCCCGTGTTCGGGGCGGTGGTCTTCTGGTTGGTCTGTCCGGCGGCGGGGAACGACTGGGTGATGGTGATGTCGTTGGCGGTGTTGCCCGCCGGGTCGTGCTGGACGAGGCCGGTCCGGTTGCCGGTGCCGTCGTAGGTGTAGCTCTGCCAGTACGGGGCTGGGCCGCCGACGGTCGTCTTGGAGGGGGCGACCACGCCGCTGGTCGGGCTGGTGTTGGTGCACCCGCCCTGGGCGGCGATGGACGGCTGCGGCTTGGTGGTCACCGAGCCGTTGTCCGACCAGGCCGTGGAGAGCCGGCCCAGGTAGTCGTAGCTGAAGCACTGCAGGTCGGTCTGGGCCGGGAGGTTGTCCGGCACGTTCTTGATCGACGTGACGTGGCCGACCTGGTTGTAGGTGTAGCTGGTCTGCTGGGTGGCTCCCGTCGAGGCGGTCTGCTTGTCGATGTACTGCGACAGGACACGGCCGGTGGCGTCGTCGTAGTTGACCGTCGAGACGATCTGGGTCCCCCACGGGTTGACCGTGGTGCGGACCGCACGCCCGTAGGCGTCGTAGTCAGTCTGCAGGTCGTACGTGGTCGAGGCCGAGCCGAAGGTGCGCATCGGACCGTTGTCGTCGTACGAGTAGTTGAGGACCTCCGCCGCCTGGTCGGCCACCGCGAAGGTGGACGACTTGGTCAGGCCACCGGTGTTCGGGTCGTACAGCGCCCGGGTGTTGTAGGTGAAGGCGGCGGTCTGGCCGACCTCCTTGCCCGGGATGGTCACGGTCGTGCCGGTGGAGCGGTAGCCGTTGTCGTAGCCGAACACCTTGAAGGTGTAGGCGTCACCGGCGGTGCCGCCGACGTACCGGGTGGTGGTGGCGGGCTTGCCCTTGCCGTTCGCGATCGAGTCGTACGTCCAGCCTGCCTGCTGCTTGGTCGAGTCGGTCGTCGACGTCCCCGCGAACAGCCCGGTCTGGCGGCCGATCAGGTCGTAGCTGCGGCTGAGCGTGGTGCCACGGCCGTCGACCGAGGTGAGCAGGCGGCCGTCCGCGTCGTAGCTCGCCGTGCCCGCACCCGAATCCGGGTCGGTGGTGGCAATCTGACGACCACGCAGGTCGTAGGAGTACGTCCAGGTGTTCTTGCCGGTGGAGTCAGTGCGGGAGGCGGTCAGACCGCCGTCGGTGTAGCTGGTGGTGGTGATGTCCGCGTCGGCGGCGTTGCCGGTGGCGGTCGCCGTGCGGTACTGCCACAGCTGGGTGGTGCGGCCGCGCGCGTCGGTGACGGTCGAGGTCGCGCTGCCGCCCTGGACGGGATTGTTGTCGACCCGGTCGACACCCGCGTACACGGCGGTGCTCCGCCACTGCTCCTGGCCCAGTGAGAGGAAGACCTTGGCGGTCGGGCGGCCCTGGCCGTCGAAGACGGTCCGGTCCTGGTTCGGCACCTGGGCGTCGGTGGTGGTGAACAGGGTCACGTTCGGGCCGGTGTCGTCGTTGTACCAAGCCGGGTTCGACTTGACCGCCCAGCCGTGCGAGTCGTAGTAGGCGTCCGAGATCATCCGGCCGTGGTACGAGGAGAGACCCGGGGTGGCCTGGGTCTGCCGCAGCCGGGCGAGCCCGTCGTAGAGCTGGACCGTGGTGGTGCCGTAGGTGCCCTTGGAGCCCAGTACCGCGCTGGTGACGGTGGTCGGCCTGCTGGTGCCGTTGATGGCGTAGCTGTAGGTCTTGTTCGCCGGACTGGTGGTCGGCTGGCCCGGGAGCCAGACGGCGGTGAGCCGGCCGAGCGCGTCGTACGCCTGGGTGGTGGTCTTGCCGTTGAGGTCCGTGCTGGCCAGGGCCAGGGCGCGGGCCGGGTCGAGCGTGGTGGTGGCCGTCCAGTCCGTGGTCGAGCCTGGTGCCGGGGAGGTGACCGAAACGCTGCTCGGCAGCTCACCGGCGTTGGCCGGGGTGTAGACCGTGGTGGTGGTCGCGCCGCTCGGGTGCTGGGTGTCGGTCACGTTCGGGTCGGTGGCGGAGGTCGCCCGGCCGTAGGCGTCGTAGCCGCTGCTGCCCCGGGTGGCGTACTGGGCGGTGCCCGTGCCGTCGTAGTGGTCGAGCAGCTGACCGGTGGTCAGGTCGCCCGCCGCACCGGCCTGGCCGAACGGCTGGCCGTCGTACAGGCTGCGCTGGCCCGCCACCGTGTTCGCCGCACCGGGGGTCTGCGAGCACCGGCCGGAGAGGGTGACCTTCTCGCTGACCAGGCTGCGCAGTTGGGGGTTGGTGCTGGTGGCGTACTTGGTGTTGGTGCAGAGCTCGGGCAGGCCGTCGGCGGTGTCGTCGGAAGTGACGGGCCGGTTGCCGTTGGCCGGGTCGGAGGTGACGGTGGTGGCCGTGGTGCGCCAGCTGCCGTCGGCCTTGAGACCCTTGCTGGTGCTGGTGGTCGTGGTCGCCGCGAAGCGGGCCACGAGGTTGGGCAGGCCGGAGCCGCGCACGTGGGTGGCGGTGGTGGACGGGCCGGTGGCGCGGTTGACGGTGTACCCGGTCAGGGTGCCGCCGGCCTGCGTGTAGCTGTCCGCCTCCAGCGTCTGGCCGCCGAGCCAGTCGTCGTCGGTGACGTTCTCGCCGAGGCTGTCCGCGACGGTGATGCTGCGGGTGGAGCCGGAGGCGAGCACGTCGCCGTTCATGCCCTGGAGGTAGACGGTGCGGCTCTGGCCCTTGGGGCCGTCGTTGCCGTCGCCGGTGGTGGTGGTGACGCCTGCGAAGCCGCGGAACTGGTCCCAGGTGCGGGTCTTGGTGTCGGCGAGCGCGGAGTCGTTGCGGTGCCAGGCGGCGGGGCCGTAGCTGTAGTTGGTGATCTTCTGCGGGGAGCCGCCGACCAGGTCGTTCTCGGTGATGTCCTTGACGGTGTACCGGTTGAACCAGTCGTCGACGGGGTCGGCGCCGGAGGCCGAACCCGGCGGGTACCACTTGACGTTGTAGCAGGTGGTGGTGTTGCTGTCGGCCGAGGTCGGCATCACGTGGTTCAGCCGGGAGCAGGCGGGCAGGTTGTAGTCGACGTTGGTCTGCTCACCGGTCTCGGTGGTGAGCATCTGGATGCGCGGCCGGTTGTACGCCTGCGGGGCGGGGACGAGGTTGGTGCCGTCGACCCGGTTGGGGAGCATCACGGAGGTGAAGCTCGTCGCGGGCATGGTGATCGGCGTGCCGTCCTGGCCGGTTCGCTGGATGCTCGACAGGAACAGCGAGGGCTTGGTGCCGTCCCCCGGGTCCGGGAAGGAGTGGTTCAGCGCGTAGCTGTCGACGTTCTTGTACGTGCCGCCGGAGAGGATCTGGGTGGAGATCGACGCGAGGCGGGTGTTGGACCAGTACGACGGGCCGACGTTGGTGCAGGTGCCGGTGGAGGCGCAGTTCTGGTCGTACGGGACGTCGGGCCAGTGCGAGGCGTTGGCTGTGCTGATCGTCGCGCCGGCGCAGGTGAACCCGCCGGCGGTGGAGCAGCGGCCCTCGGGTGCGGAGTTGAAGAGCACCTTGGCGGCGGGCTTGTTGGCGCCCTTGGCCGCGACCTGGTCGGAGAGGCGCTGGCCGTAGGCGACGGACACCAGCGAACCGCCGCGGGTGTAGGCCGTGAGCGTGCCGTTGCCGTTGTTCTGGCCGCCGCCGCGCTGGTAGTAGTTGGCCTCTGCGGCGTAGTTGTACGTCGTCAGGTTGCCGTGGCTGTCGACCGCGTAGTCGAGGTTCCACCGCCAGGCCTGGTTGCACCAGGACGCCGCGCCCTTGGCGGAGTCGTAGCAGGGCTGACCGGCCGTCGGGGAGTAGACGGGGACGGACCAGGCGGAGTTGGTGGCGGGGTCGGTCTTGTCACCGCCGGGTAGATGGTTGAGGCCGAAGTAGAAGGCGTTGCCGTCGTTGTCGCTGACCTTGACGTACTCGCCGTTGTTGGCGCCGTTGCTGGCGCCGGTCAGGAATTCGATCTTGGTGCCGTCGTCGTTCTTCAGGTGCCAGACACCCGAGGAATCGTCCTTGACCAGCTCGCCGGAGTGCCCGGCCAGCGAGAGGCTGGCATTGTCGCCCGCCCAGCACTGGTCGGCGGAGCCGGTGATGCCGTGCTTGTCGCAGCCGAAGTAGGAACGCTCGATGAAGCCGGGGTTGTAGTCCCAGCCGTCACCGATCCACGAGGACTGGGAGTTCGTCGACGACGTACGCCCGTCCACCGACGCCGAGTCGTAGCCGAGGCCGATGGTCGGCGCATTGCCGCCGAGGGCGGGCGGCACCTGAACGGTGTAGTTGTAGGTGAACGATCCGCTGGCGTTGCCAGCCGTCCAGCTGCCGCTCGGGGCGAGGCTGGTGGCGCTGTACGTACCGTCACCACCGGCCGAGCCGCCACCCGTTGCGGCGGCTGCCGCGAACAGACGCGGAGTCACCGAACCGGCCTTGGCCGTCGGTGAGGGCGAGGCCGTCGCCTTGGACGGCGCCCACTCGGCGGGCACCTGGTAGTGCGGCTTGGCCGCCACCGCCTTGGGTGCCGGCTTGCCCTTGACCGCCTTGGTCTTTGGCAGCGCGGTGTCGGCCGGGCTCCAGATCTTGTGCGGATCGGCCGTGGCCGCCAGCGCCGGAACAGCCGGCGAAAGCAGCGAGGCGAGGACCGCCAGAACGCCTATCGCCGATGTTCTTGATCGATTTCGGGACCGCCGGAAATCCGGAAGTCTCGCACCACCCAACGTCCTAGCCATACGAACTCCCGTGCTCAATTTCAGTTCTGACGATTCGCGCGCGCGCGAATCCCGCGAACCTTATGTTGATCACATACGAGCACGTCAACATGATCATGAATGCACGGAAAGTGACGCATCACACACCGCAGTCAAAGCATTCCTTGATCACCCAAAGTGGACATCGATCTTGGTTTCTGCCTTGACGGAACATTAAGGAAAACCTCATTGTCGTCCTCGATCTCTGAGTCAAAACCGCCGGTACACGAACCTTGGAACGACAGTGCAAAAACTGACGTCGAGTCAATTTCCGATATTTTCCCGACGCAGTCGCCTGCGTCCTATGGCTGTGCTGGCAGCCTTCGCGCTCTCCACCGGGCTGCTGGCTGCTGCTCCGGCCGCCTGGGCCTCGGGCCCGGCCGATCCGGACGCGGCGATCGCCGCCGCCGACGCCGCGCACGCGAAGGACACGCCGCCCACCGGAGCCGACAGCTTCAAGCAGGTCAGCGGTGACGCGACCGCCCAGGCGCTCGCGCAGGCGAAGGCCACCGGCAAGGACGTGCCGGTCCCGTCGCTGACCACCGAGTTCACCGAGACCGTCGCCACGGCGGCCGGGCACCTGAGCCAGACCCAGCACCCGCTCCAGCAGCGGGTGAAGAAGGGCGGTGCCTGGCAGGAGCTGGACGCCACCCTGGCCACCGGCCCCGGCGGCACCGTCGCGCCGAAGACCGCCGCCTCCGGCCTCACCCTCTCCGGCGGCGGCAGCGGCCCGCTCGCCACCATGACCTCCGCCGACGGCAAGCAGCTCGCCATCAGCGCGCCGTTCGCCTCGCTGCCCGTGCCCGTCCTCAGCGACAGCACCGCGCTCTACCCGGACGTCGCCCCCGACACCGACCTGCGCGTCTCGGTCAGCAAGCAGGGTGGCTTCTCCACCGTGCTGATCGTCAAGACCCCGCAGGCCGCGGCCAACCCGGTGGTCAAGAACCTCAAGTTCACCACCGCCACCAAGGGCGTCACCGTCGCCGCCGACACGGGCGGCAACCTCAAGGCCACCGACAGCAAGGGCCAGCCAGTCTTCACCGCCCCGGCCCCGCTGATGTGGGACTCCACCAGCACCCCGAGCACCAGCACCCCGAGCACCAGCACCGCGAGCACCGCTGCCGCGCCGAAGACCGCCGCCGCACCGATGGCCCGCAGCATGGCTGCCCCGGCAGCGCCCGGTACCCCGGCCGCCCCGGCTTCGGGGAAGAACGCCGCGAGCACCCCCGACGGCCCCGGCACCGGCGCCAAGCTGGCCCAGATGCCCGTCAGCGCCAGCGGCGCGACCGTCGGCCTGACGGCCGACCAGTCGATCCTGACCGACCCGAACACCAAGTTCCCGGTCTACATCGACCCGTCCTGGGTGCCCGCCAACATGGGCAAGCAGTCCTACACCTGGACGCAGCAGGCCTTCCCCAACACCAGCAACTTCAACAAGTCCTCCAGCGCCGACATCGACCACCCCGGCGTCGGCTACCAGGGCTGGAGCTCCCCGTACGGCATCGAGCGGGCGTACTACCAGTTCGACGTCTCGGGCTACAAGGGCGTCGTGATCAACAAGGCGACGCTGCGGGCCGACGAGTACATCTCCTCGGACTGGTCCTGCAGCAACACCTACGGCGTCGGCGCCTACCTCTCGGCAGCGTTCGACGGCAGCACGACGTGGAACCACTCGCCCGCCCGGTACGACTGGCTGGGCTCCCCGCAGGTCCCCGGCTCCGGCCAGAACGGCTGCTACAACAACGTCCCCGTCACCTGGGACGCCACCACGGTCATCAAGAACGGCACCGCCGCCGGGTGGAACCTCGCCGCCTTCACGCTCCAGGGTGACGAGAGCAACCGGAACGCCTTCAAGCGCTTCGACTACAACGCCTCGCTCTCCATCGAGTACGACCGCGCCCCGAACGTGCCGACCAACCCGCACCTAGGCCCGGTCTCCCCGCACACCGCCAACCCGGCCGGCTCCAGCGAGACCTGCAACGGCAACGCGCTGAGCAGCTGGAGCTGGATCAACAGCGACACCGCCAGCCTGAACCTCAACGTCTCCAGCCCGACCCAGGGTCAGCTGGCCGCCTGGGTGCACATCTGGGACTTCGCGCAGAGCGGCTCGCCCGACATCAGCTCCGGCACCACCGGCCTGGTCAACAGCGGCTCGGACGCCTCCTGGCAGCTGCCCGCGAACTCCCTCCAGGACGGCCACTGGTACGGCTGGGGCGGCTTCGCCAACGACACCCTGCCCGGCGTCAGCTGGGTCCAGATGAACGGCGACTGCCACTTCCGCGTCGACCGCACCCCGCCGACCGTGACCTTCCCGGCCACCGTCGCGGACCCGACCAAGCAGTTCCCGATGTCCGGCAACGGCCAGGTCCCCGGCCTGTACGCGGGCCAGACCGGCACCATCCCGTTCACCGCCACCGACCCGAACCCCTCGGGCCTGCAGACCTCCGGCCTGGCCTGCCTGCGCTGGAGCTTCGACCCGCAGCTGACCGGCGCGGCCTGGCAGTGCGGCGGCGCCATCCCCTCCGGCGGCATCTCCGTCACCCCGACCCGCTGGGGCACCAACCTCCTGTACGTGCAGGCCGAGGACAACGCGGGCAACCTCTCGCAGGTCTCCTCGTACGCCTTCTACGCCCCCTGGAACCCGAACGGTCCGGCACCGGCCTTCGGCGACATGACGGGTGACAGCTCGCCGGACATCCTGGTGCGCCACCCGGACGGCGGCCTCTACACCCACAACGCCCCGGCCGGCACCCAGGCCGGCAGCGCCGCGGTCACCCTCTCCGCGCTGCCCGCCGACTCCCCCGGCAAGGACTCCTGGGCGAACTACCAGATCACCCACCGCGGCAGCGTCCGGGGCAGCAAGAACGTCGACGACGTCATCGTGCACAAGAACGGCGACGCCTCGCTGGTCGCCTACCTGAACCCGGGCAACAACGCGCCCGTCGGCCGGATCAACAGCAGCGTGCCGCTGACCCGCCCCGACTGCGTCGTCACCACCAACAACCCGGACTGCACCGGCTACGCCGGCACCTGGGCGGGCGTCACCCAGATCGCCGCCCTCGGCGACCCGATGCACAGCAACCTGGGCCAGGCGGGTGCCTTCCAGGACCGCACCGGCCTGTTGACCACCGAGAACGTGGGCTCGGGCGACGCGGCGCTCTGGTACTTCCCGATGATCAGCGACAACACCCTGGGCCGCCCGGTCAAGCTGGCCGGCACGGGCTGGGCGAACCGCGACCTGATCTCCCCCGGGGACTGGAACGCCGTCGGCCACCCCGGTCTGTGGTCCCGCAACCGCACGACCGGTGACATCCTCGGCTACACCTTCACCACGGGGTCGGACAGCTTCGTCGACGACTTCTCCGGCTCCAGCGTCACCTGGAACACCGTCACCAAGATCGACACAGGTCTCAAGCTCGGCAACCTGCCGGCCAGCCCCTGGTCCGTGATCGGCTCCGAGGGCGACCTCAGCGGCGACGGCCTGGTCGACCTCTGGGCGCTCGACGCCACCAACGGCCTGACCATCTGGCCCGGTCACTCCGCCGCCGGTACGAAGGCCGTGACGGACTTCAACGCCCCGTACGGCATCGGCAGCACCAACGTCGCCACCGACCAGTGGCGCCTGAACGGCACCAGCGCCCCGAGCATCACCCCGGACGCCACGGGCCAGCACCCGGGCACCGTCAAGGGCGGCGTCACCTTCCCGACCGACACCGTCGCCGGGCGCAGCACCACCGTGGCCGCGCTCGCGGGCGGCGCCGCCGAGATCGACACCGCCGGCATGTCGGTCGACACCCGGCAGTCCTTCACCGTCTCGCTCTGGGTCAAGCCGAGCGCCCTGGGCAGCCCGGTGATCAGCCAGGACGGCACCAGCGCCAGCGGCTTCGCGATCTGGCCCGAAGGCGGCGACTCCACCTGGCGCTTCGGCATGGGCCGCAGCGACGACAACGGGTGGAACTACGACCAGACCGACTACCGCAGCCCGGCCGCCCACGCCCAGACCGGTGTCTGGACCAAGCTGACCGCGAGCTACAACTCCGCGACCGGCCAGACCAGCCTCTTCGTCAACGGCATCCTGGCGGGCACCGGCTTCCACACCACCCAGTCGGGCATCACCGGCCCGGTCGTCCTGGGCCGGTACAAGTACCAGGGTGCGGGCAACTCGTTCTACAGCGGCAGCATCAGCGACGTCGCGGTCTACAACACCCCGACGGTGCCCGGCTCCTCGCCGAGCGCCATCACCTCGGGCGTCCAGGCCGGCCGCTGCCTGGACGACAACAAGGCCGTGATCACCGACGGCAACCCGGTCCAGATCTGGGACTGCAACTCCACCAACGCCCAGACCTGGACGGCGGGCACCGACGGCTCCATCCAGGTCCTCGGCCACTGCCTGGACGACTCGAACTCGGGCACCGCCAACGGCACGATCATCCAGCTCTGGACGTGCACCGGCTCGCCCGCCCAGAAGTGGCTCCCGCGCGGTGACGGCTCCATCGTCAACCCGCAGTCCGGCAAGTGCCTGGACATGCCGAACGCCAACGTCACCAGCGGCACCCGCCCGCAGCTCTACGAGTGCAACGGCACCCCGGCCCAGAAGTGGGTCTTCACCCCGGTGAACTGATCACCGAGGACCAACCCCAGGAGGGGCGCGGCGACCATCACCTGGTCCCCGCGCCCCTCCTGGTTTCCCGCCCTGCGTCACACCATCAGGTGACAGCGGCCGTTCCCGGAGCCGGATAGCGTGGCCCGCATGAGTACCTCCCCGCACAGCGGGCCTGCCGACTACGAGCATGTGGAGAACCCGGAGCTGGCACTGAAGTACGCCATCCAGCACCTGTCCGGGGAGCGCGCCGAGATCATCGAGGGAGTCATCACCCCCATGTCACCGAGCTGGGCCCACGAGAACGCGGCCGACCTGATCCGCGAGCAGCTCGGGCCCCGCATGCGCGAACTCGACTACCGCGCCGGATCCGGCAACCTCGACCTGCCCGGCAGTGAGAACTACTACATTCCCGACCTCGCGGTCGTCCCGGCCGCTCTGGCCAGGACCGAAGGGCCGCTCCTCCCCGACCAGACCCTGCTGGTGGTCGAGGTGACCTCACCGTCCAACGGCGATACCGACCGGACGGTCAAGCGCCGTCGCTACGCCCAGTACGGCGCACCGCTGTACCTCCTGGTGGACCGCCAGGAGCAGACCTGCACGTTGTTCTCCCAGCCGGGCCGGCTCGGTTACACCCGGGCCGAAGGACCGCACCCGTTCGGCGTGGTCATCCACCTGCCGGACCCCTTCGGGCTCGCCCTCGACACCAGCGGTCTGTAGGTGGGGCCCGCCCGAGCGGGCCCCACCACAGCCCTACAGCTCCTTGCGGAAGGTCTCCGCCGCCGCGAGGAAGAGGTCGTTGCCCGCGACCTCGCCGATCGTCACGCGGACGCCCTCGCCCGCGAACGGGCGGACGACGACCCCGGCCGCGCCGCAGGCCGCCGCGAAGTCCATGGTGCGCTCGCCCAGCCGCAGCCAGACGAAGTTGGCCTGCGAGTCGGCGAGCTCCCAGCCCTGCCGGGTCAGCTCGGCGGCGACCCGGGTGCGCTCCTCGACCAGCGCCTCGACGCGCACCAGCAGGGCGTCCTCGGCCCGCAGCGAGGCGACGGCCGCGTCCTGGGCGAGCTGGCTCACGCCGAACGGGATGGCGGTCTTGCGCAGCGCGGTCGCGACGGGCTCGTGGCCGATCGCGAAGCCGACCCGCAGGCCGGCCAGGCCGTACGCCTTGGAGAAGGTGCGCAGCACGCAGACGTTCGGCCGGTCGCGGTAGATCTCGACGCCGTCCGGCACGTCGGCGTCGCGGATGAACTCGCGGTATGCCTCGTCCAGCACGACCAGCACGTCGCCGGGGACGGCGTCGAGGAAGCGCTCCAGCTCGGCGCGGTGGATCGCGACGCCGGTGGGGTTGTTGGGGTTGCAGACGAAGATCAGCCGGGTCCGGTCGGTGACGGCGGCCAGCATCGCGTCGAGGTCGTGCGCCTCACCGGCGGTGAGCGGCACGGGCACGGGGGTGGCGCCGGCGACCTGGGTGATGATCGGGTACGCCTCGAAGGAGCGCCAGGCGAAGATCACCTCGTCCCCCGGGCCCGCCGTGGAGAGCACCAGGGACTGCGCCACGCTGACCGAGCCGGTCCCGACGGCGACGTGCTCGGCGGGGACGCCGAACCGCGCGGCCAGCTCGGCGACCAGCTCGGTGGCCGCCATGTCGGGGTAGCGGTTGAACGAGCCCGCCGCGCCGATGGCCGCGTCGAGGACGCCGGGCAGCGGCTCGTACGGGTTCTCGTTGGAGGACAGCTTGTACGAGTCGGCGCTGGCCGGCTTGCCGGGCCGGTAGGTCGGGATGCCGTCCAGGGTCGGCCTGAGGCGGGGACCCTGCGCTGCCGTACCGCTCACGGTGCACTCCTTCTGTGGTTCTTGTCGTTCGGCGCATCGGTGACGCCGGGGTCTCCGCCGTACCGAGCCCGAGGCCGCGGCACCCGTGACCACCCCGGTCGGGTGCCCCGAACGATACTGGCCGCCCTCACCCGTAGGGGTGAGATGCTCGTCCGGGTCACAGGTGCAGATCAGCCATTCTGCCGGGTTCCTATGGCACATGTCAGAGGTAATAAGGCCGAATCGAGGCGGGTATCCAAGGAACCTCTCGCGGTCGGCTCACGGAGAAACGGTTCTTCTCCGTCTCGGTACGCCCCGGTCACAGAGAGCCGCCATGCGCCATACGATCGGTCCGCCATGACAGCAGCAGCCAACCAGAGCGGTCGACGACCCACCACCTCGCGGCGTCTGGAGCGGGCCGGCATCCGGGATGTGGCAGCAGCCGCCGGAGTGTCGATCACCACGGTCTCGGACGCCCTGAACGGTAAGGGACGCCTTCCCGACGAGACCAGAAGCCGAGTGCGCGAGGTAGCGGAGCGCCTCGGCTACCGCCCGTCCGCCGCCGCCCGGACCCTGCGCACCGGACGGTCCGGGCTGATCGGACTGACCGTCACCACCTACGGCGAGGAGCCGTTCACCTTCACCGAGTTCGCCTACTTCGCCGAGATGGCGCGCGCCGCGACCAGCGCGGCCCTCAGCCGGGGGTACGCCCTGGTGGTGCTCCCCGCGTCGTCCCGGCACGACGTCTGGAGCAACATCGCCCTGGACGGCACCGTCGTCATCGACCCGCCCGACCAGGATCCGCTGGTCAGCGAGCTCTACCGGTCCGGCGTGCCGGTGGTCAGCGACGGCAAGCCGGGCAACTGCCCGGTCACCGCCTGGGTCGACAACGACCACGAGGCCGCCGTGCTCGGCATCCTCGACCACCTCTCCGAAGCCGGGGCTCGCCGGATCGGCCTGCTCACCGGCACCTCCACCGACACCTACACCCGGCTCTCCACCGACGCCTACCTCGGCTGGTGCCGCCGGGTCGGCCAGGAGCCGGTCTACGAGACCTACCCGGCGCACGACCCCGCCGCCGGAGCCGTCGCCGCCGACCGCCTGCTCGCCCGCCCGGACCGTCCGGACGCGGTGTACGGGCTGTTCGACCCGAACGGCACCGACCTGCTCGCCGCCGCCCGCCGGTACGGGCTGCGGGTGCCCGACGACCTGCTGCTGGTCTGCTGCAGCGAGAGCGACGTGTACGCCACCACCGAGCCCCCGATCACCACCCTCTCGCTCAAGCCCCGGCGGATCGGCACCACCGTCGTCAACCTGCTCATCGACGCCATCGAGGGAGTCGACTCCGGCACCGGCGTCGACGTCGGGCGGCTCTTCCCGGCCCGCTTCCGCACCGCCGGGACGGGGCCGCCACCGGGCACCCTGATGCCGACGGAGCTGATCGTCCGGGCGTCCTCGCAACGCCGCAGCCCCCGAACGACCGTCAGCCCGCCCCGCCCTCCGGGCGAGGTCTAGACCACCCCATGCCGGGACAGACCGGTGCAAAACCGCACCCTTGACCAGGGCTCCCGGTGACTCTCCCGACGATTGGATACCGACCAGGTGAGGACGCCGGGAGAGTGGTCTTCCTATGATGGGCGAATGACACCCGAGGACCGCTTCCCCGGGCCTGAACTGCCCGACTCAGGCCCCCGCCACCAGCAGGACCTCGACGTGCTCCCGTACGGCTCCTACTACGACCCCCCCGAGCCCGACCCCGGGTACGGCTACACCACCACCAGCGGGTACGGCGGCGCGCGCTTCCTGGAGCAGCACTGGCCGACGGCCAGTCAGCCCGAGCTCGCGCCCGAGCCCGCCCCCGAGCCGTCCCAGCCCGCCCCGCACCGGCCCTCCGCCGAGGACCCGCCGACCATCGAGCTCGGCCCCACCCTCGGCGAGCTCGCCGAGGAGCTGAACTACCCGTACCCGCAGCCCGAGCCCGGCGAGGCGCCCGGCCCGCTCTACGTGGTCGGCGACGTGCACGGGTACCTCGACGAGCTGCTCGCCGCGCTGCACCAGCAGGGCCTGATCGACGCCGAGGGCCACTGGTCCGCCGGGCGCTCGCGGCTCTGGTTCCTCGGCGACTTCACCGACCGGGGCCCGGACGGCATCGGCGTGATCGACCTGGTGATGCAGCTCGCCGCCGAGGCCGCCGCCGCCGGGGGCTACTGCCGCGCCCTGATGGGCAATCACGAACTGCTCTTCCTGGGCGCCGCCCGGTACGGCGACGAGCCCGTCCAGTCCACCGCGGGCACCGCCTCCTTCCTCGCCGCCTGGCGCCTCAACGGCGGCCAGCAGCAGGATCTCGAACGCCTGGAGACGCACCACGTCAGCTGGCTCTCCCGGCTGCCCGCGATCGCCCTGGAGGACGACCACCTGCTGCTGCACTCGGACACCACCGCCTACCTGGAGTACGGCGCGTCCATCGCCGAGGTCAACGACGCCGTCCACCACCTGCTGGCCGACGAGGGCGCCGACGAGTGGTGGGACTGCTTCCGCCGCTTCACCAAGCGCTTCGCCTTCCGCGGCGACGCGGGCCCGACGGCCGTCCACGAGCTGCTCGGCGCGTACGGCGGCCGCCGGGTCGTGCACGGTCACAGCCCGATCCCGTACCTCACCGGCTCGACGCACCTGGACGACGGCACCCCGCCGCACGTGCCCGGCCCGTACATCTACGCGGACGAGCTGGCCATCGCCATGGACGGCGGCGTCACCATGGAGGGCCGCCTGCTGGTCGCCCGACTGCCGCTCAACTGAACGAGCAATTCGACGACCGGGCGAACAACTGAACAACTGCCAGAAGCTGCACGGGGCCTGACAACACTGAAAATCCGGAAACCGACTGTCACCCGGTCGGTGACCGCCCCTACCATCAACTCACCCACCCGTGCCATCCGTCCAATCCACCTCCGTGACCAAGCGGAACGGGGTACCCATGACAGACACCCCGCACCTGCCCGCCGAGGACCGCCCGGATTTCCAACGGGCCCTCGACGAAGCACTGCGTGACCGAGCCGTACTCGACGCCCTGAGCGCCTCCGGGCCGCACCTCAACTCCGAGCAGCTGCACACCAAGACCCTGCTCGCGGCCGACGAGATCGCCGCCGTCGCCGCCGACGAGCACCAGCACTACACCGCCCTGCGCACCGCCCTCCGGGAGCCCGCCGACCGCCGGCCCGGCCTCTCCACCCGGCTCCGCTCCGAGGACGGCGCCGGGTTCTTCCCGGTGCTCACCGTGCTCACCCCCGTCCTCGCCTGGGCCGCGGCCGCCATCCTGCTCCTGATCGGGTACGGGCTGCGCGCGAGCAGCCCCGATCTCGCGCTCGGGCAGGCCCTGCTGACGGCCGGTTGGCTGCTGCTCGCGATCGGCGCCGCCGCTCTCGTGGTCGGCACCGTCGGGCTGCTGCTCACCGCCCTGCGGGACGGCTCCGCACCGCCCGACGGCCAGGACCCGCAACTGCGCGAGGACGTCGCCGAGGCCCGCCGGGTCTGGCTCCGGGCGCTGCGCGAGCACGGCATCCTGCCGTACCTGCACGCCAACCTGACCTCCGAGCCCGCACTCTCCGCCCAGCCCGGTGTCCTGCCCGCCGCCCGCCCGGCCCCGCCGGGCTACACCAGCCCCGGCTACCGCAGCGCGACCTGGAGCAGCCCGGGGTTCAGCAGCCCCGGCTCCGAGGGCATCACCGACCCGGACGGGCGCGAGCCCCGCGCCGCCGAATTCAGCAGCCCGGGATACAGCTCACCCGACTTCACCGGCCCCGACGAGGTCTGAGCCCCCTCCACGTCCGAGACCCCGCGGAAGGCCCACCCCTGACGGTCATCGCCGTGACCGGCCACCTCGACCTCACCCCGCCGAGCCTGCCGCCCCTGCGGGCGGCGCTCGTCGCGCTGCTGAAGCCGTACGCCGCCGCGCTCACCGGCGTCTCCTGCCTGGCCCCGGGCGCCGACGCGCTGTTCGCCGACACCGTGCTGACCCTCGGCGGCCGCCTGGTCGCCGTCCTGCCCGCCGCCGACTACCGGACCACCCAGGTCACCCCCGCCTACGCCGCCGACTTCGACCGCCTCCTGCACGCCGCGGCCGAAGTCCTCGTCATGCCGTACGCCCACGCCGACCGCCCCGCCTTCCGGGCCGCCAACGACGAACTCCTGCGCCGCGCCGACCGGCTGGTCGCCGTCTGGGACGGCCGGCCCGCCCCCGGGCTCGGCGGCACCGCCGACATGGTCCGCGCCGCCCGCGCGGCCAGGTGCCCGGTGGACGTGCTCTGGCCGACGGGCACCCGCCGCAGCTCCGACGGTTGAACCCGCGCGCCCTGCGGCATCCTTCTGACCGTCCCGCTCCACGTCCCACCACCGCACGCGCTCACCCCGGGGGCCCAGATGACCGCTCACCTTCCGACGCCGGCCGACACCACGCCGGCCCTGGCCCGCACCCTGCTGCTGGAGACCCGCGAGGAGCTCGCCAAGGCCGACCAGAAGGCCAGCCTGCTGCTGGCCGCCCTCGGCGTGGCCGTCGCCTCCGTCGCCGGGGCCGTCGCCTCCGCCGACACCCGGCCGACCGGCTACGGCATCCTCGGCCAACTCCTCTTCTGGGGCGGCTGCCTGGCCACCACCACCTCGCTGGCCCTGCTCGCCGACGCCGTCCGCCCGCGCCTCGAACCGCCCCGCAACGACGCGATCCGCTACTTCGGAGACCTCGCCGACCGCAGGCTCTCCCCCGAACAGATCCGCACCCGGCTCGCCGCAACCGACCCGGTGGCCCGCGACATAACCCAACTCGCCCTGCTGGCACCCGTCGTGGCCACCAAGTACGCCCGGATCAGCAGCTCCATGACCGCCGCCGCACTCGCCCTCCCACTCATCCTCGCGGGCATCCTGACCGGCCACTCGGCCTGAACCGCCTGCACGGCCCTGAACTCACCGTCACATCCCTGAAACCGCGCGCACGTGTGCGCGATTCTCCCTATCCTTCCTACACCACCCGCCCCGACGAATCCGCCTGAGCCCGCGAGGAGAGCAATGGGCGAAAGCCTGTACGGCCAGGGCAAGTTGCTCGACGAGCTGGTGCCCTCCCTGCTCGGCCTCGAACGCACCCGGGAGCACCGCTCCTCCTCTCCGGCCCGGGGCCGCGAACCGATCCTCCAGGTCGTCGGCGGCCGGGGCAGCGGCAAGTCCGCCCTGCTGCACGCACTGTCCGAGAGCTACCGCAACCGTGTCCCGCTCGCCGAGCGGGATCTCGGGGCACCCGGCTTCGGCGAGGCCGGCCTGGCCGAGCTGGCGGCCCAGGACACTCCGAACTCGTCGCCCGTCACCACCCTGCTCTACCTGCTGTCGGACCAACTGGGCCTGCGGCTGGGCAGCTTACGACGCGAGCTGAAGTTCCGGCGGCTGTCCGTCGGCCTCCTGGTGATCAGCACCTGGCAGCCGGCCGCCGGCACCGACAACCGCCCGCCCGGCCTACGGGACGCGGAACGCCAGCTCCGCGAGATCCTCTCCGTCGAGGACCCGGACCAGCGGCGACGCAAGGAGACCCTGCGGCAGTGGCTGGACGCGCTGATCGCACCGGTGAGCACCGCCATCGGCGTACCGACCGGCCTCGACGGCATGTTCCGCACCGTCGCCACCACCGCCCGCGAGCTCCTGCTCGCCCCCCACCCCGACCGGGGCGTGCTCCAGTGGTGGCGGGAGCAGCTGCCGATGGCCCAGGGCGACGGCCTGCAGCGGCTGTTCTCCTTCGTCCGCGACTTCCGCCGGCTCGACGACAGCCGGGCGGGCGCCGAGGTGCTGCTGATCGCGGCACTGCTCGCCGACCTCGACGAGAACTACGGCCGCTGGCACCGGGCCAACCAGACCCCGCGCCCCCTGATCCTGCTCGACAACGTCGACAGCCCGGCGGGGGATCGTTTCTTCGAACGGCTGCGGACCGCATACGACCGCCAGGAGCACGCCACCCGCCCGGTGATCGTCGCCACCTCGCTCGGCGACCCCGGCCCGCTCACCCCGCTCACCGAAGCCGTGGAGAGCCTGAACGCCACCCCGTCACGGCTGCTCCGGCTCGGCCTGCCACCGATCCGGCGCGACGACATCATGGCGATGCTCAGCCCGCTCGACTACCCGCAGCACCTGCCGCTGCTGATCGAGCGGCTCAGCGGCGGCAGACCCAGCACCGCCCGTCTACTGGTGCAGGACGCGAAGGAGCTGCCCGCCACCGGGGAGAGCCTGCCGATGGACGACTTCCTGGCCCTCTTCGACCAGGCTTCCAGCACCGGCACCACCGCCCGACTGCTGGCCCGGCTCCTCCCCTCCGCCGAGCTGCGCGAGCGGCTGACCCTGCTCTCGCCCGCGCTGGACGACACTGCCGCCCGCTACCTCTGGCGGGCCTTCCACCCGGAGGAGAACGCCGGCGAACACATCGCGCAGGCCAGGGAGCACCTGGACAAGACCCGCTGGCACCTCCGGCCCTGGCCGCTGCTCGGCGGCACGGCGCCCTTCATCGCCGACCGCGGGCTGCGCGCCCTGCTGCTGCGGCAGCTGCGCCTGGAGTCCGGCGGCGAACGCTGGGCCCGGGTGCACCGGCGCCTGCGGGCCGGCTACGACCCGGCCAACCGCGGCTCCGCCTCCGGGCCGCAGGACGCGCGCTACCTGCACCACAGCCTCGCCCTCGGCGAGACCGAGCAGGTAGTCCGGATGCTGCACGAGCGCTTCGGAGCGGACGCGCCCGGTGACTGGCTCGCCACCGTGAACCTCATCTGCGCCGCGCCGCGCCCGCCGGGCGAACGCCCCCCGCAGAGCACCGACACCCTCACCCAACCGCTCGCGCTCTCCGACTGTGCGGCCTGCACCGACCCGGCCGCCGTCCCCGTGCACCGGGCGGTGAACCGCCTGGTGCACGCCCTGTGGTGGCAGTCCGCCCCGCTCTCCGTCCCCCGGGAGGACCAGATCGAGCGGGTTGCCACGGCCCTGAACACCCTCTACGACCACGTCGACGAGAACGACGCACTGCTCCGCGCCCACCGCGAGTGGCCCAAGCGGCTGCGGGACGGCGTCCAGGCTCCTGATCTGCCGATCACCGGAGGGTTCAACGCATGAGTCGCACAGGGAACTTGATCCGAGGCTCCGGCCCGATGACCAGGCTCATCGCGCTGGCCGTCGCCGTGCTCCTGGTCGCCGTCGCCGGCTGGTTCGTGTGCGAGCTGCTGCGCAGCGACACCGTCTGCGCCACCGGCGTGCAGCAGCAGGGCCCCGCAAAGGAGTGCACCGGCGTGAGCGACGGCGGGTACAGCTTCGCCCCGGCGCTCGACCAGGTCAGCGAGCGGGTCAAGGCGGAGAACGACCGCATCACCGGGCAGTTGCACGTCACCGTGGCGCTGATGATCCCGCTCACCTCCCCCAACCCGGTCGAGCAGGCCCGCATCCTGCGCGAGGTCCAGGGCGCCTACCTGGCCCAGTACCGCGCCAACCACTCGACCACCGCACTGGCCCCGGCAATCCGCCTCGTCCTCGCCAACCCCGGCTCGGACAGCTCCCGGTGGCGTCCGGTCGCCGACCAACTCGCCACCATGGCTGCGTCGAAGACCGACAACCTGCGGGTGGTCGCCGGGTTCGACAGCAGTGTCCGCAGCACCCAGGACACCATCACGTACCTCACCACGAGCCTGCACATCCCCGTGGTCGGCGGCGCGATCACCGCCTCCGACATCGCCAACAACAAGGCCAACGCCTACCCCGGCCTGGCCCGGGTCGCCCCCACCACCAGCGGGGAGGCTGCGGCGCTGGCCTCGTACGAGAAGTCGGTGACGCCCGACCAGACCCTGGTGGTCGAGGACGTCCGCGACGACGACAACTACCTCAACAACCTCAAGGAAGCCTTCAAGTCCCTCAGCGGGACGGCCCCCGAGCTCTTCCACTCCCCGGCGGACGTCCACTCGGCGGGCTATGTCGCCAACGAGTTCCAGCAGTTGGTGCACAACATCTGTGAATCCCCCACCGCGAAGCTGATCTACTTCGCCGGGCGCTACACCCAACTGCGGCTGTTCATCAACGCCCTCGGTGCCCGGGGCTGCAAGGACAAGGCGTACACCGTGGTCACCGGCTCCGCCGCCAACACGCTCGCCTCGGACCCGGAGGTCGACTGGAAGGCGCTCGAGGGCGGCATCACCCTCCGGTACTCCTCCCTCGGCCACCCGGACATGTGGGCCAAGGCCACCACCGGCGGCGCGCAGGAGGACTTCCGGGGTCTGGCCGACCTGACCGACCAGGCCTCGAAGGGCCCGGTCGGCCCGATCGGGGCGGTCGACCTGAGCGACTCGCGGACGATGGTGGTCCACGACGCCTTCTGGACGGCGATCACCGCGATCCGCAACAACACGTCGAAGGAGACCCCGGTACCGCCCCTGGCCCAGGTCGCCGATGCCTGGCAGCGCCTGCACGGCTCCGGGAGGATCGCCGGCGCGACCGGCTGGATCTGCCTGGACAACTACGGCAACCCGTACGACAAGGCGCTGGCCGTCGTCGAGCTCGACCCGAAGCACCGGAGCATCCGGTTCGACGGCCTCGCCTGGCCCGAGAAGGCCCCGCCCAACAAGGACTGCACCATCCCGGAGGAGAAGTGACCCGGCGCCGACCCTGTTACAGCGACGCCAGGTTGTCCGCCAGGTCGGCGAGCCCGAGGGAGCCCTGCGCGAGCGCCTTCGTGTGCCACGCCTTCAGGTCGAAGGCGGCGCCCCGGCGGCGCTTCGCGGCCTCCCGGCCCTCCAGCCAGACCCGCTCACCGAGCTTGTACCCGATGGCCTGGGCCGGCCAGCCCAGGTAGCGGTCGATCTGCTCGTGCTGCTCCTCGGCCGGGCTGCCGTTGTAGGCGGCCATGAACTCGACGGCCAGCGCCGGGGTCCACCGCTCGCCCGGGTGAAAGCCCGAGTCGGCGGGGATGGCCAGGCCGAGGTGCATGCCGATGTCGATGATGACCCGGATGATCCGGAGCATCTGCTCATCCAGGAAGCCGAGTCGGCGGGCCGGATCGGCGAAGAACCCCAGCTCGTCCATGAACCGCTCGGCGTAGAGCGCCCACCCCTCGACGTTGGCGCTGACCATCCCGAGCGTGGCCTGGTAGCGGCTCAGCCGGTCGGCGACGCTCACCCAGCCGGCGAGCTGGAGGTGGTGGCCGGGCACGCCCTCGTGGTACCAGGTGCTGACGAGCTGCCAGGTCGGGAAGGACTCCCGGCCCAGAGCGGGCAGATAGGTGCGCCCAGGGCGGGAGAAGTCCAAGCTCGGGCCCGAGTAGTACGGCCCCCCGGAGCTGCCGGCCGGCGCGATCGCCGCCTCGACCTTGCGCAGCGGGCCGGAGATGTCGAAGTGGCGGCCGTCGAGGGCCTCGATCGCCTCCTCCATGAGCTGCTGCAACCAGTCCCGGATGCCCTCCGCGCCCTTGACCGCGTGGCCGTGCAGTTCGAGGTGGTGCATCGCCTGCATCGGCGTGGCCCCCGGCAGCACCCGCCCCGCCTCGACCCGCATCTCGCCCAGCGTCCGGTGGAACTCGCTCCAGCCCCAGGCGTACGCCTCGTCCAGGTCGAGGTCGGCGCCCGTGAGGTGGCCGGCCGCCAGCTGGTAGCGCTCCCGACCGACCCCGTCCGGGGTCCCCTCGGCGGCGGGCCCGTACACCTCGCGCAGCCAACCCCGGAGCCCGGCGGCGGCGTCGGCGGCCTGCCGGGCAGCCGCGTCCAGCTCGGGCCGCAGCTTCTCCGGCCCCTCTGCGACGAAGCCCGCGAACCAGCTCGCGCCGCCGGCCTCCTGCCCCGACCAGACCCCGAGCTGACCGGCCACCACACCGACCTGCCGCGGCGCGGCGAGCAGACCGCGGGCGATCCCCTCCTGCAACGTCGTCCGGTAACCGTCCAGTGCAGCCGGGATGTTGCGCAGCCGCCCGGCGACAGCTGCCCAGTCCTCGTCCGTCGCGGTCGGCATCAAGGCGAAGATGTCCCGCACCTGGTGCACGTGCCCGCTGATGCTGCGCAGCTGACGGTAGTTCTCCCCACTCTCGTGCACGACGAGTTCGGCGGTGAGGCGCTCGCGCAGCAGCCCGGCGCAGGCCCGGTCCACGGGGTCGCTCGTGGCAGGGGCGGCGGCGAGCGTGGCGAGCGTCCGGCGGGCGAGCTCGGCCTGCGCCTCGAAGCCCTCGGGGGAGAGATCCGACTGCGCGTCGTCACCCGGGTTCAGGCCGAGCCAGGCGGCGTACAGCGGGCTAAGTACGGCGACCTGGTCGAGGTGGCCGTCGGCTATGCCGCGCGGAGTGGTCGATTCGTGATCCATACCGTCATCCTGACGGACCTTCGGCTACCGCGCGGACGTTCTCACGGACCCGCCCGGAGCTGTACGAGCCGACGCGTCCGCAGTCACCAGAAGTCCCGCGTACGAGTGAAATTACGCAGCCGTATCCACCACCCGGGTGACTCGTTGGACGGGGCATGACGATACGAAGCAGCGCCCTTGCCCAGTTCGATTTCCAAGGTCACCAGGTCCGTGTGATCACCATCGACGGGGAGCCCTGGTGGGTGGCCGCAGATGTCGCCGCGGTGCTCCAGATCGCGCGTGTGCACAGTGCGGTGCGCGGGCTCGACGACGACGAAAAGGGTGCGCATACTATGCGCACCCTTGGCGGTGACCAGCAGCTTTCCATCATCAGCGAGTCCGGTCTCTACTCGTTGGTGCTTCGCTCGCGGAAGCCCGACGCCAAGAGGTTCCGCCGCTGGGTCACCCACGAGGTGCTCCCCACCATCCGGAAGACCGGCCGGTACGCAGTCGAAGATCACACCGCTTCGGCTCTGCCCTCCGAGACCGCCACAGTCTTCAGATCCGTAGCCCGCGCCGGCCTGGAGGCACTTCTCGCCCTGGCCCGCGCCGACTCTCGCGACGCGGCCACCGTCATCGCCGAGGCGCTGCACCAGGCGGGTGGCGGCCAGGCAGCAACCATCGCGTCGAGTCTTCTGCTCGGCCCCGATCCCGAGCCACCCGCGCCCCCCGAAGTCCCCTCGCAACGGGCAGCCCCGGAACCGCTCTGGCACCCGCGCATCCCCGAGAACGCCATCCCCTTCTGCGCTCTGGCGGAAATCCTCAGCTGCGAGTTCGACCGGCCCGGGATCAGCCGCGACCAGCTCTTCGCGATCGCCCGCGACGCCCGGCTGCTGCGACAGCTGACCGCACCGTACAGCGGCAACACGCTCACCGACCCGCGACTGTCGGGTCTCTTCATGGTCCGCCGCATCGGCGGCGCCGCACAGGGTTGGCCCTGCACTCACCACTACCAGCCACTCGTCCTGCCCCAAGGCGTCATGATCATGCGCCAGTTGGTCGCGCAGGACATCGAACGCGGCGCGCTGTAGCCGACAACCTCGCGCGTGCTACCGAGGCGCGGTATCCGGCAGCGGCCGTGCCGGTGGAGCCGTCACGTGCTCGTCGTACAACCGTGGACGGCTGCCAGCACATGCGGCCAGGCGGCCGCGCCGAGCTCCGCGTCGGCCTCCGGGGTGCCGCCGTGGTCGAAGGTGGTGGACGGGGACGGTGCCAGCTCGCCCGGGAAGACGATCCGGTGGCCCGCGTCGGCCTGGGTGATCACAGCTGTGCTGCGGCCGACCGCCGTGCGGCGGTCCGCGAGTTCGCGGGCGAAGCGCAGGGACGGCCACATCCGGTCCGCGCCGCCCGCGATCAGGACCAGGTCGGCAGCTGCCCGCTCCACGGGGATGGTCGCGGCGGCGAGCCGGTCGGCGTACGTCGCAAGGCTGCGCTCGTACCAGCCGAGCACGGCGACCGGAGCACCTTCCGGCTCAGCCTGGGTCCAGGAGTCGTCGTAGGGGACGAAGGGCAGCGGCTGCCCCTGCCAGGTCCAGCTGGAGCGGTACGGCTGCTGCCGACCGTCGTGCCCGGGGCCGACGTTGGCCCAGACGACCGATGTCGGGGCGACTGCGATCACGGCGTCGGCGCAGGCCGGGAGAGCGGACACCAACAGCGCGGCTTCGGCACCCTTGGAGACGCCGAGAATGCTGACCCGCTCGACGCCGCGCTCGCGCAGCAGCCCGGTCGCGGCGACGAAGGTCTCCAGCGGGACCTCGCAGATGCCCGGTGGCTGCCCTGACCCGCCGAACCACCGGACGGACACTGCGGTCACCCCGGCACGGGCGAGGAGCCGGCACCGCTCCCGCTCGATCCGGCCGCTGGATCCGGACAGTACGAGGACGCCTGCACCGGTGCTGTCCGTGGCCGGTTCGGCGAGGAAGCCCTCCCAGGGGCCGCTGAGCTCGCACTCGGTGATCTCGGTGGCCATGGCGTCAACCCCTCTGCGGGGGACCGTTCGAACGTCGACGGCACGAAGTCGCGCGTGCCGGTGCGCTGCCCCGGGAATCCCCCTCCGTCTCCCGGAGCAGCGCGGTCACAGGGGCCGTCAGTCGGCCAGCGGGAGGTAGACGCGGTTGCCCGAAGCGGCGAACTCCTCGGACTTGGCGGCCATGCCGGCCACCGCCTCCGCGTCGAACTCGGTGGCGACGGCGGTGGAGCCGTCGCCGTGCTCGTCGCGGATCTTCTGGGAGATCTTCATCGAACAGAACTTCGGACCGCACATGGAGCAGAAGTGCGCGGTCTTGGCGGGCTCGGCGGGGAGCGTCTCGTCGTGGAAGGCGCGGGCCGTCTCCGGGTCGAGGGCCAGGTCGAACTGGTCCTGCCAGCGGAACTCGAAGCGGGCGTCCGAGAGGGCGTCGTCCCAGGCCTGGGCGCCGGGGTGGCCCTTGGCGAGGTCGGCGGCGTGGGCGGCGATCTTGTACGTGATGACGCCGGTCTTGACGTCGTCCCGGTTCGGCAGGCCCAGGTGCTCCTTGGGCGTGACGTAGCAGAGCATCGCGGTGCCCCACCAGGCGATCATCGCGGCGCCGATGCCGGAGGTGATGTGGTCGTAGCCGGGCGCGACGTCCGTGGTGAGCGGGCCGAGGGTGTAGAAGGGCGCCTCGTCGCAGATCTCCTTCTGGAGATCCATGTTCTCCTTGATCTTGTTCATCGGGACGTGGCCGGGGCCCTCGATCATCACCTGGACGCCGCGCGAACGGGCGATCCGCCCGAGCTCGCCCAGCGTCTGGAGCTCGGCGAACTGGGCCTCGTCGTTGGCGTCCGCGATGGAGCCGGGCCGCAGGCCGTCACCGAGCGAGAAGGTGACGTCGTAGGCGGCGAGGATGTCGCAGAGCTCCTCGAAGTTCGTGTAGAGGAAGTTCTCCTGGTGGTGCGCCAGGCACCAGGCCGCCATGATCGAGCCGCCGCGCGAGACGATGCCGGTCTTGCGGCGGGCCGTCATCGGCACGTACCGGAGCAGCACGCCGGCGTGCACCGTCATGTAGTCGACGCCCTGCTCGCACTGCTCGATGATGGTGTCGCGGTAGACCTCCCAACTCAGGTCCTCCGCACGGCCGTCCACCTTCTCCAGGGCCTGGTAGAGCGGCACGGTGCCGATCGGCACGGGGGAGTTGCGCAGGATCCACTCGCGGGTGGTGTGGATGTTGCGGCCGGTCGAGAGGTCCATGACGGTGTCGGCGCCCCAGCGGGTGGCCCAGGTCATCTTCTCGACCTCCTCCTCGATCGAGGAGGTGACGGCGGAGTTGCCGATGTTCGCGTTGATCTTGACGAGGAAGTTCGTGCCGATGATGGCCGGTTCGACCTCGGGGTGGTTCACGTTCAGCGGGATGACGGCCCGGCCGGCGGCGACCTCACTGCGGACGAACTCCGCGTCCAGCCCCTCGCGCAGCGCGATGAACTCCATCTCGGGCGTCACGACGCCCTGCCGGGCGTACGCGAGCTGCGTGACGGCGACTCCGTCACGTCCGCGCAGGGGGCGGCGCGGGCGGCCGGGGAAGACGGCGTCCAGGTTGCGCAGGTTCCCGCCGCGCGGCGAGGTGTGCTTGATCCCGTCGTCCTCGGGGCGGGCCTCGCGGCCGTCGTACTCCTCGACGTCGCCGCGCTGGCGGATCCAGGAGTCGCGCAGCGGCGGCAGGCCGCGCCGGACATCCGCCTCGAACTCGGCGTCGGTGTACGGGCCGGAGGTGTCGTACAGCGGCACGACCTTGCCGTTGGTGAGCTGCACCTCGCGGTAGGGGACACGCAGGTCGGGCCGGGAGCCCTCGCGGTAGGCCTTGCGCCAGGCGGGGGTGGGGTAGCCGGAGGAGGCGCTGGTGACGGTCTCCGAGCCGTTCAGGGCAGGGGTGTGCGGTGCGTCGAACGTGGTCATCTGACCCTCTATCTCCCTACGCCGGCATTACCCGGTCAGGTTCCTGCGGTCGGCGCAGCGGTCGGTACGTGGCACACGTACCTTTCAGCGCCCTCTCAGCCCGGTGCTCCGAGCTCCCGTGTCGGCAGGCGGATTTGCCTGCGACAAGACGTCCAACACCGTAGCGGGCCCGGCCGTGCTGGTCCAGCAGGGTTCCAGCCAGTGAGCAGGTGGCAGACTCCTGGGTATGACGGGGAGCTTGGTGGGCAGTACCGGCCGGGTGACGGGGAAGACCGGCGCGGGGTTGGTCGGTGAGGTGCTCGTGCACGTCCGCGAGCGGCAGGGGACGGAGGCGTTCCTCGCGTACCTCGCGGTGCCGGGCGATCCGCTGCCGGTGGGCTCGCAGGTGGTCGTGGTCGAGTACCAACCGCCACGCACCGTGTACGTAGCGCCACTGCTGGGCTGAGCCGGAGCGGCACTTCCCGGAATGGACTTCACAAGAGCGCCGGACAGGCGCAGAATCTCGCTCTGCCGCCGCTTTCCGCGCCATCCTGCACAACCGAGCGCAGCCACGGGACGCGGCGTGCCCTGAAGGGGGAATCAGCCGATGTTCATCGGCATCGCGGGCGCCGCTCTGGCCGCCCTCGTCTTCGCTGTCCTGCTGTTCAAGATGATGTGGCGTGTCGCCGAGCCCGACGAGGCACTCATCATCTCCGGCTCCAAGCACCGCACCGAGGGTGTCGGCGAGGGGCTCGGATTCCGCATCGTCACCGGGCGCGGCACCCTCGTGACCCCGGGCCTGCAGGTGGTCCGCCGACTCTCGCTCGACCTCAACGAGGCCGACCTGGACGTCGAGTGCGTGACCTCGCAGGGAATTCCCGTGCACGTCAAGGGAGTTGTCATCTTCAAGGTGGGCGACGACATGGTGTCGATCGCCAACGCCGCCCGCCGCTTCCTCGGCCAGCAGCAGATGATGGGCCCGCGCGTCCACAACGTCTTCGCCGGTCATCTCCGGTCCATCGTCGGCAGTCTGACGGTCGAGGACATGATCCGCGACCGCGAGCGGCTGACGGGCGAGACCCGGTCGGCCTCCGGCACCGAGATGGAGAAGCTCGGGCTGATCATCGACTCGCTGCAGATCCAGGAGATCCTGGACCCGACCGGCTACATCCAGAACCTCGCCGCGCCGCACGCCGCCGCCGTCCAGCGGGACGCCCGCATCGCGGCCGCCGAGGCGGACCGCCACGCCACCGAGGCCGAGCAGGAGTCGTACGCCCGCAAGGCCCAGGCGACGCGTAACTCCGGTATCCAGCAGGCCGGTTACCAGGCCGAGATGGAGACCGCGACGGCCCGCGCGATGCAGGCGGGGCCGCTGGCCCAGGCCGCCGCGCGGCAGGAGGTCGTCGTCCAGGAGACGAAGGTCGCCGAGCTGGAGGCGCACCGCAAGGAGCAGCAGCTCCAGGTCGACGTCCGCAAGCCGGCCGACGCCCGTGCGTACGAGACCCGGACGAAGGCCGAGGCCGACCGCGACGCCCGGATCTCGGCGGCGGAGGCCCAGGCCCGGGAGACCGAGCTCAAGGCGATCGCCGAGGCGAACCGGGTGAAGATCGCGGCGGCGGCCGACGCCGAGTCCACCCGGGCCCGGGGTCTGGCCGGCGCCGAGGCGACCAAGGCCACCGGTCTGGCCGAGGCGGCAGCGGCCGAGGCCAAGGGTCTGGCGACGGCCGAGGCGGCCCGCGCGCTGGGTCTGGCCGAGGCCGAGGCGATCAAGGCCCGTGCGGCCGCCCTGGCGGAGAACCAGGAGGCCGTCGTCGCCCAGCAGCTCGCCGAGAACTGGCCGGAGATCGTCCGGGCCGGCGCCGAGGCCTTCGGCAACGTCGAGCACATGGTCCTGCTGAACGGCGCGGAGGGCATGGGCGAGATGTTCGCCAAGGCCCTGACGATGGGCGGCACCGGCCTCGGCCTGGCCCGCCAGCTCCTCAGCTCGATGAACACCGCCCCGGCGGATGCCCCGGCCGAGGCTGCGACCGAGCCCGTGGCCCAGCACATCCCCGTCCAGGGCTAGTTGCACCACCAGGGGCGCGGGGAACTGCGCGAAGGGGGGCTCCCTCCGCGCAGCTCTCCGCGCCCCTGGCTCGGTAGCCGACCGACCTGTCCGGCCGAGCTACTCGGCCGCCTCGCGGACCACCAGCTCGGCGACCCGGCCGGCGAACGGGTTCCCGAACGAGATCCCCAGCACGACCGCCCCGGCCAGCATGACCGTCCCGAGCCACGCCATGGTCTCCACCGGCAGGGTGTACGCCGCGACCGCCTTCACCACGCACTCGGCGGCCAGCACCGTGCCCCAGACCAGCGTGAAGTTCCGCTCGTGCCGCCGGAAGGCCACCGACCCGGCAGCCGAGCCGGAAGCCAGCCGGTCCCAGGCGGCGTCCCGTGCCGCCTTCCCCTTCACGATGAACGGCCGCATCCCGGCCGACATGATCGGCCGACCCGTGAAGGCCGACACCAACATGCCGAGACCGATCACGCTGCTGACCACAGCATCCTTGGCGATCATCAGCCGGGGGTCGCCGGAGAGCAGCGAGAGCCCGGCCCCGGCGAGGTTCACCACGAGCATCAGCAGCGCCAGCCCGTTGACCGACCGCGAGCGCAGCAACTGCTGCGCCGTCCGCACCGCCGGGACGACGCTGCCCAGCCCCAGCGAGACCACCAGGCTCAGCCCGAGCAGCGAGTGCGCCGCCCAGTACGTCGCCACCGGGAGCGCCACGTCGACGGCCAGTGGACGGAGCGCCGCTGCCCGGCCGTCGCCCGAGTTCCGAACCGCCGCCTTGCGAGTGATGACTGCCATGGTGTCCCGCCCCTTCGGATCCGCTTGCCTGCCGTTGACCTCACTCTCCCGCGCGGCACCGCCCCGGCAGCAGTGTCTGCCGTCCACCAACCCGCCTGACGGATGTCATACCCGGACGCACTCCGGACGGCCGTCGCACGCCGAAGCCCCGCCCTCCCGGAAGGGAGAACGGGGCTTCGGCGGGCGGCGGAGCGTCAGCTCTTCGCGGCCTTCTTCACCAGGATCACCACGGCGGCGACCACGCCGACCACCACCAGCGCCTTGATCAGCATCCCGAGCAGCGTGCTGACGACGCCGACCACGAACCAGATCAGGTTCCAGGCCAGGACCAGCACCAGAATCGGGACCACGATGTTGCGCACCCAGGAGGGCAGCGACTTCCAGAGCTCAGCCATGTCGGTTCCTTCTCTCCCCTCGGGCTAGCGCCGGCTTCTCCGCCGCGTCCCGTTGCTTTCGATACTTCGATCGTACGGGCGTCGTGCCTGGCAAACGAGGGTTCCGGCCCCCGAGAGAACCCGGAGATCCCCCCTAGACGCAGCCCCGGGGACAACCCGGACCAGGGTCCTCAGCAGCCTCAGACCGGCCAGGTCTCCCCACGCCAGGCGGCGTCCCAGAACATCCACTCGTAGCGCGAGGTGGTGGTGAAGTGCTCGACCGCCCGGCGGCGCTCGGTGGGGGAGATCTCCTCGCCGAGGCGGTCGGTGAGCGCCAGCACCCGCCGCACCACGGACTGGAAGTTCTCGTCGCCGTAGGTGGCGATCCACTTCGCGTAGAGCGGGTCGGGGGAGGACTCGGCGAGCAGCTGCTCGCCGACCCGGGCGTAGATCCAGTAGCAGGGCAGCACCGCCGCGACGGCCTCCGCGAACGAGCCGCCGTACACGGTGGCGAGCAGGTAGCTGGTGTAGGCGCGGGTGGTGGGCAGCACCGGTTCGGCGGCGGCCTCGGCGGCCGTCCCGCCGAAGGCCGTCAGGAACTCGGCGTGCATGCCCTGCTCGGCGGCGAGGGCGCCGACGGCGTCGTCGGCGAAAGCCCGGACGTCCTCCTCGCCGGGGGCCTTGGCGGCGCAGACGGCGAGGGCGCGGGCGTAGTCGCGCAGGTAGTGCGAGTCCTGGACGACGAAGTGGCGGAAGGCCCGGTGCGGCAGGGTGCCGTCGGTCAGGCCGCCGATGAAGGGGTGGGCGAGGATCTCGGTGTAGATCGGCTCGGCGGCGGCCCAGAGCTCTTCGGTCAGACGTACGGCCATGGGTGAGGTCCCTCCGGGTAGCGGTGTGCCGCAGCCGACCGTACCCGCCGGGCTCCGGTCAGTCCTCCGGCGGGGAGAAGATCACCAGCACCCGCAGCTCCTCGGTGACGTGGTGGAAGCGGTGCGGCACCCCCGCCGGTACGTACACCACGCAGCCCCGCCCGACCGTCGCCGTGTCGTCGCCGACGGTCAACTCCGCCCGGCCGCTGATGATCTGGTAGATCTCGTCCTGGGCGTGCGGCGACTGGGTGTCGGTCTCCCCCGGCGCGAGCGCGTAGAGGCCCGCCGACATCTGCCGCTCCTTGAGGAAACGCAGATAGGCGCCCTGGTTGGCGGCCCGTTCGGCATCCAGCTGGTCAAGCCGGAAGAGCTTCATCGGAGCTTCCCCTCCACCTCGTCGTCACCGCGTCGGCGGCCAACGGACATTGAACATCATCCGGTCGGAGAACTTCCCCCGGGCCCACCTGAGCTGCAACGATCTGCGATATGAAGAGTTTCGTCATCAAAACGCTCATCAACGCGGCCGCCATCTGGGTCGCCGCCTGGATCGTCGACGGCATCGACATCTCCGGCAAGGACACCTGGCAGCACAAGACGATCACCGTGCTCGCCGTCGCCGTGATCTTCGGCGTGGTGAACTGGCTGATCAAGCCGGTGGTGAAGCTGTTCTCACTGCCGCTGTTCATCCTCACCCTCGGGCTGATCACCTTCGTGATCAACGCGCTGATGCTGTGGCTGACTTCGTGGGCCTCCGACAAGCTCGACCTGGACTTCCACGTCACAGGCTTCTGGCCCGCACTGCTGGGCTCGCTGATCATCAGCCTGGTCTCCTGGGGCCTGCACCTGGCCCTGGACGACAAGGACTGACCGCCGCAGCCGAACACCTGACCGGCACAGACCTGACGGGCCCTCGCCGAATCCCGGCGGGGGCCCGTCAGCATGCCGGAGAGTTCAACCCGCGTTCTCGCACCCGCGGCTGAGGATGTCGGCGAGCTGCGCGTCGATCTCGCCGCCGGTCAGCTCCTGCCCCATCGGCACCAGCCGGTCCGTCCGCGCCAGGAAGGCGATCAGCGGCGGCGCCGACGCGCGCAGCAGCGCGTCCCCGTCGGGGGAGTGCAGCACGATGCAGACGTCGGAGAGTTCGCCCCCGACCGGGTGGATGTGCACATCACCCTCGCCCGTCGGCCGGCTGATCCCGTCGAGCAGCAGCTCGCGCGCGAAGACCCAGGTGACGGGCGCGTCCCCGGGGAGGTGGAAGGTGAAGCGGACCGCGTACGGGTCCTCCGGGTCGTACTCGAGATCGACCACGATGCGGAAGGAGAGCTCGTTCGAGACCACGAGGTTCATGACCACGTGCCCCTGGACTGTGCTGTGCATGCGCCAGTACCTCTCGTTCTGCCCGGCCGTTGCGTGCTGAGGGTCGCAGGCGGCCGGGCATGCAGTTCGCTGTAGTGGAACAGCACCCTCACCGGGCGTGTTCATGCTTCCCGTTCTGACACCATCGTCCCCGTTTGGGGACGAAGTGGACAAGGTGTGCTTTTTCAAATGGTGAACGAACACGCGCGCGCCGTTAGAGGACAAACGCCGGAGCCATCGCCCCGACCCGCGACCACAGCCGCTCGGCGACGTCCGGCAGCCGGGCCGCCTGGGCGAGCGGCAACGACACCGCCATCGTCGCGACCACCGACCCGACGGTGATCGGGACGGCCGCGCAGACCGTCCCGAGCAGGTACTCCTGCTGTTCCAGCACCGGCCTGGTGGGCTCCGCCGAGGCCAACCGCCGCAGCAGCACCGCACGGTCGGTGAAGGTCGAGCGGGTCAGGCCCTCGGGCGGGTGACGGGCGAGGTGGTCGCGCCGCCCCTCCTCGCCCAACTGCGCGAGCAGGCACAGCCCGATCGCGTGGGCATGAGCGGTGGCCCGGAAGTCTGCCCATTCGGGCACCGGCGGGCGCCCCGGACCTGACGCGACGTCGACCACCCGCACCTCGCCGTCCTGGTAGACCGCGAAGTACACCGGCGCGTCCAACTCCTCACCCAGCTGCGCCATCCGCCGCGCCAGATCCGCCCGCCCGGCCTGCCGGTCGTCCGCACGGCTGATCCCGTCGACCGACTCCCCGAAGTAGAACTTCCCCTCCAGGCGCCGGAGATAGCCCTCGTGGGTGAGGGTGCGCAGCAGGTGGTACGTGGTGCCCAGTGGCAGGCCCGCCGTGCGCGCCAACTGCTTGGCGGTGGCGCCGCGTTGCTGGCTCCCGACGGCTTCGAGCAGCCGCAGCGCGCGCTGCACGGAGGTGATCAGCGTCGGCTCCCGGTCGGGCGTCCGGCTCGGCCGGGCCGGGGATCTGCTCGGCGGTCGGACATTTCGTATACCCATGGATTCGGCGCCGGAATGCCGCGTACCCGCCGCGTCCTGCCGCTGCACGGTCCGGTCAGTGCGATCCATGGCGATGTCCAGCCCCCAGCCGAGTCGTCACACAAGAGGGCTTTCGGAGTAATCCGCTCCATTTAGCCCGACTGGCGC
This sequence comes from Kitasatospora sp. McL0602, assembly GCF_052076145.1. Lineage (NCBI taxonomy): Bacteria > Bacillati > Actinomycetota > Actinomycetes > Kitasatosporales > Streptomycetaceae > Kitasatospora > Kitasatospora sp. McL0602. Next base: position 3,462,058 of record NZ_CP197246.1, read on the forward strand.
TCATTGCAGCACAGGGCAGGGACGCCCGCAATCATTAAGACACGCACACTGTGCGAAACACCTTGAGTTCCAAGGCATGTCCATTCCTTTTCCATAGCTTTACCGTCTATCGCGGCCCGACACCTCTCCATCAAAGATCCACTACCTGCCCTCCCCCGACCGGCCGACAACGCACCGGGACACGCCGAATCAGCCGTTCGGCCCAGCCGGACCACCCTCCGGGAGGGGTCGGGGGAGTTTCGGCAGGTCCCCGGCGCGGGAGAATCCCGCACAACGCCCGCGACCCGGAGGTGGCCATGACCGGCCCCGTCCGCCCTGTCGTCAAAAGGACGGCCAGGGCGATCCTGCTGGAGCTGGAGCCGGGCGATCCGCACGCCCCGGCCAACATCGTGCTGATCAAGCGCACCCGACCGGGCGCCCACCCGTACTGGATCACCCCGGGCGGCGGCGTCGAACCGGAGGACGTCTCCGTCCTCGCGGCGCTGCACCGCGAACTCGACGAGGAGCTGGGCGCCAAGGTCGAGGACATCGTCCACGCCTTCGTCGACACCGTCGCGCACTCCCACCACCAGGACGGCACCCTCGCGCACCCGCACGGCGTCAAGATCCAGCACTTCTTCGTCTGCCGCCTCGCCGCGATGGACCCGTCCCGCCGCCACGGCCCCGAGATCGACCAGCCCCAGGGCGAGTACGAGATCGTCCGGCTCCCCTTCACCCGGGAAGGCGTCACCGCCGTCAACGTCGTCCCTCCCAGCCTCCGCGCCTACCTCGCCGCCAACATCGAGGGCATCCGGGCCAGCCTCGCCCCCGACCTGGGCTCCTGACCTGGGCTGCTGACCTGGAGCGCCGCCGGTCAGACCAGCCAGGTCGGACCAGGCCCTAGGCCAGCTCCCCCACCAGGTCGTGGTGGATCGCCTCCCGGGCGACTCCGGCGCGCAGCAGTGCGCCGGAGGCCCGGCGGACCATCGCCGCCGGCCCGCTCAGGTACGCCGCGCGACCGGCCCAGGGCCCGTGGCAGCCGATCACCTCGGGCAGCTCTCCGGCCAGTGCCTCCGGCGAGGAGACCCGCTCTTCGGAGACCATCGCCCGCACCGACAGCCACGGGTGGCGCCCGGCGAGCCGCCGCAGCGCCTCCAGCTCGTACAACTCGCCCCGCCGCCGCGCCCCGTAGAAGACGTCGACCGAGCGGCCGGCCGCACCGTGCTCGGCGACCTCCTCCACCAACGCGCTGATCGGTGCGATGCCGGTGCCGCCGCCGAGGCAGAGCAGGTCGGCCCCGCTCGCGTGGTCCACCACCATCTCGCCGGCCGCCGGGCCGATCCGCAGGACGTCCCCGGGGGCGGCCCGGTGCACCAGGGCGTTGCTCACCCAGCCCGCCGGGACGGCCTTCACGTGGAAGGTCAGCAGCCCGTCGGGGCGAGGGGCGGAGGCGAAGGAGAAGTGCCGCCAGACCCGGGGCCACCAGGGGGTCTCGACGGTGGCGTACTGCCCGGCCCGGTAGGGGTAGGCCTGGTCGGGGCGGAGCGTCAGCACGGCGATCTCCGGTGTGCACTGCCGATGCTCGACGACTTCTGCCTGCCACCAGGGCGGTGAGGTCTTCGCCGCGCTCTCGGCCGCCTCGATCATGATCTTCGAGATCAGCCCGTAGACCCGGCGCCAGGCCAGCTCGGTCTCACCGTCCCACCGGCTGCCGCAGAAACGTTCCAGCGCGGCGATCAGACACTCCCCGACCGGGCCGTAGTGGCCGGTGAGCGTGCCGTACTTGCGGTGGCCCCGGCCGAGCCCGGAGAGGTACTCCGTCAGGCCCGCCGGGTCGTCGGCGTTGCGCCCGGCGGCCAGCAGCGCCCGGAAGAGCCGGTCCCGCTGCACGTCCATCGCGGCGGGGAAGAGCGCCCGCACCTCGGGGTGGTGCAGGAAGATCAGCGCGTAGAAGTGCGCGGTTGCCCGGTCCGCGACCGGCTCCACCACGGCCAGGCTGGCCCTGATCAGCTGGATGTCGCGTGGGGTGGGGGCCTGAGCACTTCCGGGGCTCGACGACACAGCTGCCGGGGGTGCAGCTGTGCCGCCGAGGGTCTCGGTGGCCCATGCCCGGCTCCAGTGGTCGCCGGGCCCGGCCCAGTTGAGGCCGGGGGCCGTGGTGAACATCGACTCGATCGGCGGTCCGGGCACCACCGGAGGCAGGCTCGGCCGGGGCGGGATCACCAACTCCTGCTGCACCGGAACCGGCAGCGCCGGCTGAACCGGCTGTACCCCCTGTACCGGCTCCGGTACTGCAACAGGCTCCGGCTCCACCGAGGCCGGTTCCGGCGGCGCGACGACCGGCATCCCCAACCCGGGAACCGCCGCCACCGCAGCCGATCCGTGGCCCGCTCGGACCCTCAACGATGGTGATTTCACCGCTACTTGACGAGTGCCCAAGAGAATCGCTTCGCTTCCGGTCGTCCCGTTGACCACGTCTGGCTCGACGCCTTCGGTAGCGTGGCACGCCCAAACAGCTGATCCGACAAATCACGGGAAGCCCGGACACCCGGCCCGCGCAGGCGCTACGCTCGCCCGACTCATGGCCGGAACCGAACGCACCGCCTCCGCTACGGCCGGTCGATCACAGCTGCCGCAGCAGCATCCCGGGCTGTTCGACGCAGTCCGCGACGTACCGCAGGAAGCCACCGGCCGTGCCCCCGTCGCAGACCCGGTGGTCGAAGGTGAACGACAGCTGCGTCACCTGCCGGACGGCCAACTCACCCTCGTGCACCCACGGTTTGGCGACGATCCGGCCGACGCCGAGCATCGCGGCCTCGGGGTGGTTGAGGATCGGGGTCGAGCCGTCGACACCGAAGACGCCGTAGTTGTTGAGCGTGAAGGTGCCACCCGTCAGCTCGGCCGGGGTGAGCCGCCCGGCCCGCGCCGACTCGGTCAACCTAGCCAGCTCCACCGAGAGTTGCTCGGTGCCGAGCAGGTGCGCCTCCCGCACCACCGGCACCACCAGTCCACGGTCGCTCTGCGCCGCGAAGCCGAGGTTCACTCCGGCGTGCCGCCGGATGCCCGAACCATCCGGCTCCACACTGGAGTTCAGCTCGGGGAAGCGCGCCAGCGCGGTCGTGCAGATCCGGGCGAGCAGCGCCAGCACGCTCACCTTCGGGCCGGCCGTACGGTTCAACTGGGCCCGCAGTGCCATGAGTCCGGTCGCGTCCGCGTCGACCCAGCAGGTCGCGGCGGGGATCTCCTGGTGGCTGCGGGTGAGCTTCTCGGCGATCGTCCGCCGCAGCCCGCGCAGCGGCACCACCTCCCCGCCGACGGCGGTCGGCGCCGCAGCGGCAGGGGCGTCGGCGAGCGCCACCGCCCGCTCCACGTCCGCCCGCATGATCAGCCCGTCCGGGCCGCTCCCGGTGAGCGCCGCCAGGTCGATCCCGTGCTCCCGGGCCGTCCGCCGCACCAGCGGCGAGATCACCGGTACGACCACCGGCACGGCAGCCACCGGAACAGCAGCCGCAACCGGAGCAGCAGCGACCGCCACAGGCAAGGCGCCCCCGACCCGGGCACGCCGCCCGCCCTTCGCGGGCTCCGCGACGCCGTACCCGACCAACGGCCGCTCGACAGCGGCGTCGGGCTCGTCCGAGCCGCTCGACAAGCCCGTCGCCGAACCCGCCGCCCCAGCCACCGCGACCGTCACCAGCGGGGCGCCGACGGCGATCTCCTCGCCCTCCGCGCCGAACAGCGCGGTGACCACCCCGCCGTAGGGGCAGGGCACTTCGACGACCGCCTTGGCGGTCTCGACCTCGACCACCGGCTGGTCGACGGCGATGACGTCGCCGACCTCGACCATCCAGCGCACCACCTCGGCCCCGGTGAGCCCCTCACCGAGATCGGGCAGCTTGAACTCCCGTACGACCGGCATCATCGTCCGTCCTCCCACTGGAGCCGGGCGACGGCGTCCAGGATGCGGTCCACGCCGGGCAGGTGGTGGTGCTCCAACATCGGTGGCGGGTACGGGATGTCGAAGCCGGCGACGCGCAGCACGGGCGCCGCCAGGTGGTGGAAGCAGCGCTCGGTGACGCGGGCGGCGATCTCCGCGCCGACCCCGCCGAAGCCGGTCGCCTCGTGCACCACAACGGCCCGGCCGATCGAGCGGACGACCTGGCAGACCGTCTCGTCGTCGAAGGGCACCAGCGTCCGCAGGTCGAGCACGGCGAGGTCCCAGCCCTCGGCCTTCGCGGCCTCGGCGGCCTGGAGGCAGACCGGCAGCGAGGGGCCGTAGGTGATCAGGACGGCGGACCGGCCGGTGCGGCGCAGCTCGGCGCGCCCGATCGGTGCGACCGGCTCGGCAGAGTCCCACGCGTCCTTGCCCCAGTAGAGCCGCTTGGGCTCCAGGAAGACGACCGGGTCGTCGGAGGCGATGGAGGCGCGCAGCAGCCCGTACGCGTCGGCGACGGTGGCGGGGGTGACGACGTGCAGGCCCGGAGTCTGGGTGTAGTACGCCTCGGAGGAGTCGCTGTGGTGCTCGACACCGCCGATGCCGCCGCCGTAGGGGATGCGGATGGTGATCGGCAGCGGCAGCTTGCCCGCGGTGCGGTTGCGCATCTTCGCGACGTGCGAGAAGAGCTGCTCCATCGCGGGGTAGGCGAAGGCGTCGAACTGCATCTCCACGACGGGCCGCAGTCCGTACATGGCCATGCCGATCGCGGTGCCGAGGATGCCCGCCTCGGCGAGCGGGGTGTTGAGGCAACGGTCCTCGCCGAATTCGGCGGTCAGGCCGTCGGTGATCCGGAAGACGCCGCCGAGTGCGCCGACGTCCTCGCCGAGGACGTGCACGGTCGGGTCGGCCCGCATGGCGTCCCGCAGGCCGGAGTTGAGGGCCTGGGCCATGGTGCTGGTCCGCACGGAGGGTGCGACGGAGGATGCGGTGGTGAGCGAGCTCATCGCTGGTCGGCCTCCTGCTCGGCTGCCAGCTCGGCCGCCAACTGGGCCGACTGCTCGCGCAGTTGGCTGGTCGGTTCGGCGTAGACGTGGGCGAAGAGCGACTGCGGGTCGAGCTCGGGCTCGGCGTGGAACTCGGCGCGCATCCGGGCGGCGAGCGCCTCGGCCTCGTCGGAGGCGGAGCGGGCGAGCTCGTCGTCGAGCAGTCCGGCGGCCCGCAGGTGGCGGTCGAGCAGCACGATCGGGTCGTGGTCCAGCCAGGCGGTGACCTCGTCGGCCTTGCGGTAGCGGGTGGCGTCGTCGGCGTTGGTGTGCGCCTCGACGCGGTACGTCAGCGCCTCGATGAGCGTCGGGCCGCCGCCGCTGCGGGCGCGCTCGACAGCCTCGCTGAGCACCGCGTGCATCGCGACGGCGTCGTTGCCGTCGACCAGGCGGCCGGGCATGCCGTAGCCGACGGCCTTGTGGGCCAGGCTGGGCGCGGCGGACTGCTGGGTGAGCGGGACGGAGATGGCGTAGCCGTTGTTCTGCACCAGGAAGACCACGGGGGCGTGCAGCACGGCGGCGAAGTTGAGCGCCTCGTGGAAGTCGCCCTCGCTGGTGCCGCCGTCGCCGAGCATGGCGAGCGCGACGACCGGCTCGCCGCGCAGCCGGGCGGCGTGGGCCAGGCCGACGGCGTGCGGGGCCTGGGTGGCGAGGGGGGTGCAGAGCGGTGCGGTGCGGGTGGCGACGGGGTCGTAGCCGGTGTGGGCGTTGCCGCGCAGCAGGGTGAGCGCCTCGAGCGGGTCGACGCCCCGGGAGACGACGGCGAGAGTGTCGCGGTAGCTGGGGAAGAGCCAGTCCTGCGGGCGCAGCGCCAGCGCGGCGGCGACCTGGCAGGCCTCCTGGCCGGTGGAGGCGGGGTAGACGGCGAGCCGGCCCTGCTTGGTGAGGGTGGTGGCCTGCTGGTTGTAGCGACGGCCGACGACCAGGCGGCGGTACAGCTCGCGCAGCAGGGCCGGGTCGGTCTTGCCGGCCGCCTCGGTGCCGAGGATGCGCAGGGGGGAGGTCTCCGGCAACAGCGGGGCGGGGTCGGTCCGCGGTCCGGTCGCGCCGGGCAGCCAACCGGGGACGGTGTCCGGCTGTCTGTGGTCGAGGACGGTCATCTCGGGCACCTCCGGGGGGTGTGGGGTGCGGCAGGGGAGCCGTGGGTGGGGCGAGGGGTGCCGGTGGCCGTCGCCAGGCCGATCCTCCCTACCGATTGTTCGGTCGTCTGGTCATTCTGACCAGAGTGGCGTCGAGGTGGTGGACAATCGGCCCGAGCGGCGGTCGACTGGTGGCAGTACGTCCATTTCCGGAGGGTGGGGGACTATGTCAGGTGAACAGATGTCCAGGTCCGACCGGGTGGACCGGATGGACCGGGTGGACCGTGCCATCCTTCGGTTGCTCCAACAGGACGGCCGGGCCTCGATCCGCTCGGTCGCCGAGCGGGTGCACGTGTCCCGGGCGAACGCGTACGCCCGGATATCCAGGATGGTCGAGGACGGCGTCATTCGCGGCTTCACCGCCCGGGTGGACCACGAGCGGGCGGGTCAGGGCGCCACGGCGTACCTGACACTGAAGATCGTGCAGAACTCCTGGCGGACGGTCCGCGAGCAGCTGCTGGGCCTGCCCGGCGTCGCACACATCGCGCTGGTCGGCGGCGAGTTCGACGTCATGCTGCTGGTCCACACGCCGGACAACCAGGCGTTGCGGGAGCTGGTGCTGGGCCGCATCCAGTCCATTCCGGAGGTGCTCTCCACCCAGACGATGCTGGTCTTCGAGGAGACCGACCAGGTGCCCCCGGTGTAGCGGCTACCGGGCCCGGAGGCCGTCGAAGGCCAGGTGGACGACCGCCTGCGCGACGCCGTCGGCGGCCTTCAGGCCGGGGCGGTACCACTCCACCATCGAGTTGATCATGCCGAAGAGCAGCCGGGTGGCGAGCCTCGGCTCGACGTCCGAGCGCAGCTCACCGGCGGTCACGGCGGCCCGCAGCAGCTCGGAGACCTGGTGGTCGAAGTCGCGGCGGCGCTCCAGCGCCCACAGCTCGGTCGCGGTGTTGCCGCGCACCCGGAGCAGCAGGGTGACGTACGGCAGCTCGGCGAGCAGCACCTCGGTCGTCCGGCGGACGACGTGCTCCAGCCGGTCCACCGGGCGGCCGGTGCAGGCGGCGGGCTCGTCCAGGGTGGCGAAGAGGGCGTCGAGCGCCCGGCCCACGGCGAGCCGGAGCAGCTCCTCCTTGCCGCGCACGTGGTGGTAGATCGAGGACTTCGAGATCCCGGCCGCCCGGGAGAGGTCCTCCATCGAGGTGCCGTCGTACCCGCGCTCGTTGAAGACCTCGACCGTCACGGCGAGCAGCGACTCGACGGTGTACGCGGTGCGGGTGGTGTTCTCGGCCATACGACCGAGTATCCCCGGCCCCCTGGCTGTGCGTCAGCCGGGGGCCGGGGATGCGGCGGAACGGAGGGGCTCAGACGGAGGCCCGCTCGCTCTCGGCGCGCGGGGTGACCAGCGAGCCGGCGGCCGGTGCGTCGTTCGCCGAGTCGTAGCCGATGAAGTACGTGGGGCGCCGCTGCACGGCGGTGTATATCCGGCCGATGTACTCGCCGAGCAGGCCGACGCAGATCAGCTGGACGGCCCCGATGAAGAGCATCCCGACGAACAGCGAGGTCCAGCCCGGGACGGTCTTGCCCGCGACGTACGCGACGACGGTGAAGATCAGCAGCCCGATGCAGGCGAAGAAGCTCGTCACCCCGAGCCAGGTGGCCATCCGCAGCGGTGCGGCCGAGAAGCCGGTGATGCTGTCGACGGCGAGCCGGATCATCTTGCTGAGCGGGTACTTGGTCTCGCCCGCGACGCGCTCGTCGCGCTGGTAGAAGACCTCGCCGCTCGGGAAGCCCAGCCACGGCACCAGCAGGCGGTAGACCTGCTGCTGGTCCGGCAGCGCCTTGAGCGCGTCGACGGCCTCCCGGCTGAGCAGCCGGAAGTCACCGGCGTGCGAGGGCATCTGCTTGCCGACGAGGCGGCGCATCAGCCCGTAGTAGGCACCGGCGGTGCGGCGCTTGAAGCCGGTGTCGGTGCTGCGGTCGTTGCGGACGCCGTAGACGATGTCGAGGCCGTCGCGCTGGGCGAGCTCCAGCATCTCGGCGATCTTCTCCGGCGGGTCCTGGAGGTCCGCGTCGATGCTGGCGACGTACGCGCCGCGCGAGCTGTGCAGGCCGGCGGTGAGCGCGGCCTGGTGGCCGGAGTTGCGGCGCAGCTTGACCACCCGCAGCTCGGCCCAGCCGTCGCGGAGGTCGCTGAGGACGGCCGCGGTCTTGTCCCGGCTGCCGTCGTCGACCGCGACGACCTCGTACGGCACGCCGATGCCGTCCATGGCCGGGCGCAGCCGCGCGACCAGGGCGGGGAGGGCTTCTTCTTCGTTGTACATCGGGATGACCACGGAGAGCGTGATCTCGGTACGTGCTGAAGTCATCAGGGTTTTCCCCGCCGCAGGCGTCGTTAATGAGCTGGTCGGATTTTACACGCGCCATCTGAGGGCGGGCTTACAGCCGAAGGCCCCTCCGACGGTCGATGACCTAGGCTCTTGGGGGTCGGTGCGGCGTCCTTCGAGTCCAGAAAATCAACTGCGGGCGGGGATCGGATCCTATGAGCGCGATATCCAGTTGTCCGGTGGATGAACGTCTGCCGTCGGGCGACGACGGGAGCACCCCCGCGGGCACCGGTCCAGACCACTGGGCACGCCGGGCCGCGGCCCGGTTCGGGCCGTCCCTGGCCGTGTACGGCGCCGTGAAGCTGATCGGCTTCACCGTCTTCATGTACCTCCTCAACGCCTCCGGCGACTTCAAGCACAAGGAGCCCCGCTACGGCGGCGGCGCCCACGCCTGGGACGTGCTGCAGAGCTGGGACGGCTGGTGGTACCAGCAGGTCGCCACCAACGGCTACCACCCCGCCCTCGTCGCCCTGCCCGCCGGCCAGTGGATGACCCACGACCAGAACTCAGCCGCCTTCTTCCCGCTCTACCCCGGCTTGATGCGGCTGGTCTCCGACTGCACCGGCCTCGGCACCTACGGCGCCGGGATGGCCGTCTCCGTCCTCTCCTCCTTCGCCGCCGCCGCCGGGGTCCACGCCGTCACCGCCAGGCTCACCGACCACCGCACCGGAATCCTCGCCGCGGCGGTCTGGGGCGTCTTCCCCGGCTCCGGCGCCGAGTGGGCCGTCTACTCCGACTCCCTCTTCGTCGCCCTCGCCGCCTGGGCCTGCTACGCCGTGCTCACCCACCGCTGGCTCGCCGCCGGGCTGACCACCCTGGTCGCCGGGCTCAACCGCCCCACCGCCACCGCCCTCGTCGCCGCCCTCGGCATCGCCGCGCTGCTCGCCCTGTACCGCCGCCAGGACGGGCTCCTGCGCCCGCTCGGCGCGCTCGTCCTCGCCCCGCTCGGCCTGCTCGGGTACATCGCCTGGGTCGGCTGGCGGATGGGCGACCTCACCGGCTACTTCACCCTCCAGCGCGGCGCCTGGCTGCACTTCTTCGACTATGGGCAGCACACCACGGAGGTCCTGCGCGGCCTGCTCTTCGGCCATGCCGACTACCTCTTCGCCTACCCCACCGAGGACCTGATCGGCCTCCTGCTGGTCGCCGCCCTCCCGGTGCTGCTCTTCCTGCTGGTGCGGCTGCGCGTCCCGGCCTTCCTGATCGTCTACACGCTCGTCACGGCCGTCCTGGTGCTCGGCAGCCAGCAGATCTTCGGCAACACCTCCCGCTACCTGCTCCCCGCCTTCCCGCTCTTCGTCCCGCTCGCCGTCGCGCTGCGCCGCCTCAGCACGCCCTCGCTGGTCGCCGTCCTGGGCACCGCCGCCGTAGCCTCCGGCTGGTACGCCGGCTACGTCATCTTCGAGCTCGGCATCCCGTAAGCCGCCGACGGCCCGTGAGCCCGCAACGGTCCACCCCAGGGTCTTGCACCGACCGATCGTTCGGTTACGCTGGGGTATGTCCCGTCCGCCCCTTAGAGGAGCGCACCATGACTGCAGCGGCCGACCACCCCTTCGTCGCCGAACTGATCGACCGTCACCAGGAGACGCTGGCCGGCGCACTCGCCGCCGCCGCCTCCCGCGACTACTGGTCCCCGTACCCGGAGTTCCCGAAGGCGTACGGCGAGACCGGCCTCGACGACGGCAAGGCCGCCTTCGACGCCCTGCTCGGCTCGCCGTTCGCGATCGACGGGCAGCCGAGCGACGGCGAGCACGTCGGCGGGGAGACCTCGCCGTACGGGCCGGTGCTGGGCGTCACCTACCCGCACGCCGAGCCGCAGCAGCTGATCACAGCCATGCAGGCCGCCCAGCCCGCCTGGGCCGCCGCCGGGCCCGCCGCCCGCGCGGCCGTCTCGCTGGAGATCCTGGCCCGGATCAACGCCCGCAGCCACGAGTTCGCGCACGCGGTGATGCACACCACCGGCCAGGCGTACGGGATGGCCTTCCAGGCCGGTGGCCCGCACGCGCAGGACCGTGGCCTCGAGGCCGTCGCGTACGCGTATGCCGAGCAGACCCGGCTGCCCGGCAAGGCAAGCTGGACGAAGCCGCAGGGCAAGCGTGACCCGCTGAGCATGGTCAAGGAGTTCACCGCCGTGCCGCGCGGCCTGGCGCTGCTGATCGGCTGCAACACCTTCCCGACCTGGAACGGCTACCCGGGCCTGTTCGCCTCCTTCGCCACCGGCAACCCGGTGCTGGTCAAGCCGCACCCGCGCGCCACCCTGCCGCTCGCCCTCACCGTGCGGATCGCCCGCGAGGTGCTGACCGAGGCCGGATTCGACCCGAACCTGGTCTGCCTGGCCGCCGAGCACGAGGGCTCGACCGTCGCGGCGACGCTGGCCGTCCGGCCCGAAATCCGGATCATCGACTACACCGGCTCGACCTCCTTCGGTGACTGGCTGGAGACCAACGCCCGCCAGGCGCAGGTCTACACCGAGAAGGCCGGCGTCAACACGGTCGTGATCGACTCCACCGACAACTACCGCGGCATGCTGGGCAATCTGGCCTTCTCGCTGTCCCTCTACAGCGGCCAGATGTGCACCACCCCGCAGAACCTGCTGATCCCCCGCACCGGCGTCCGCACCGACGAGGGCAGCAAGACCTACGACGAGGTGGTCGCCGACCTCGCCGCCGCGATCTCCGGCCTGCTGGCCGACGACGCGAAGGCCTCCGCGATCCTCGGCGCCGTCGTCAACCCCGGCGTGCTGCAGCGCACCGTCGCCGCCGCGAGCGGCGAGTACGGCGACCTCGCACTCGCCCCCCGGGTGGTCACCTCGACCGAGTACCCGGCCGCCGTCATCCGCACCCCCGCCCTGGTCAAGGCCGACTCCGACAAGCCGGACGACCGCGCCGCCTTCCTGGAGGAGTGCTTCGGCCCCATCACCTTCGCGGTGGCGGTCGAATCCCCCGAGGCCGCCGTCGAGTTGCTGCGCCGCACCGTCAAGGAGCAGGGCGCGATGACCGCCGCCGCCTACACCATCTCCGAGGAGGTCGAGGCCGCCCTGGTCGACGCCTGCCTGGACGCCGGCGTCTCGCTCTCCCTCAACCTCACCGGCGGCGTCTTCGCCAACCAGACCGCCGCCTTCTCCGACCTGCACGGCACCGGCGCCAACCCGGCCGCCAACTCCGCCTACTGCGACGGCGCGTTCGTCGCCAGCCGGTTCCGCTCGGTCGAGGTCCGCCGCCACAACTGATCCGCCTGCCTGCGCAAACACTCCCGGTGAGCGTTCAAAGATGGCAGGCTGGGCAACCATGAACAGTCCAGGGGCGCAGGCGACTGCGCCCCTGGGGTCGTACCTGGTGAAGCCAGCAGAGCACCCGGGAGAGGGCCGATGGCCAAGACGCCGCAGCAGCTGACCTCCGATGTCGTGGTCGTCGGGGCAGGGCCCACCGGGCTCCTGCTGGCCGGTGACCTCGCGGCCGCCGGGCTGAAGGTGACGGTGCTGGAGAAGCGCGCCGCCGAGTCCAACCTGACCAGGGCGTTCGCGGTGCACGCCCGGACGCTGGAGGCGCTGGACGCCCGGGGGTTGGCCGACGACCTGATCGCCACCGGCACGGCGCTCGACTCGCTGCAGTTCTTCGGGCAGCTCGACGTGCGGCTCGCCGGGTTGCAGAGCCGCTTCCCGTTCGTGCTGATCACCCCTCAGTCCAACACCGAACGCCTGCTCCAGGAGCGGGCGTCGAAGGAGGGCGTGAGCATCCTGCGCGGCGCGCGGCTGGTCGGCCTGCGGCAGGACGCCCGGGGCGTCGACCTCGAGGCCGACGTGGACGGCCGGCTCACCTCGCACCGCGCCCGGTACGCCGTCGGCGCCGACGGCGTCCGCAGCACCGTCCGCGACCTGCTCGGCATCCCGTACCCGGGCGAGTCGGTGATCAGCTCGGTGATGCTGGCCGACGTCCGGCTGGAGCGGCCGCCGACCGACACCCTCACCGTCGGCGCCACCGAGCGCGGCTTCGCCTTCCTCGTCCCGTTCGGCGACGGCTGGTACCGGGTGATCGCCTGGGACCGGAACCGCCAACTCCCGGACAGCGCACCGGTGGTGCTCTCCGAGCTGGTCGACGTCACCCGCTCGGTGCTCGGCGTCGACCACGGCCTGCACGACCCGCGCTGGATGTCCCGCTTCCACAGCGACGAACGCCAGGTGCCGACCTACCGCTCCGGCCGCGTCCTGCTCGCGGGCGACGCCGCGCACTGCCACTCCCCGGCGGGCGGCCAGGGCATGAACACCGGCCTCCAGGACGCCGCCAACCTGAGCTGGAAGCTGGCCGCCGTGCTGCGCGGCTGGTCACCTGACGCCCTGCTGGACTCGTACCAGACCGAGCGGCACCCCGTCGGCCGGTCCGTGCTGCGCAGCTCCGGTGCGCTGGCCCGGATGGCGCTCGCCTCCACCGCGCCCAGCCGGGCGCTGCGGACGGCCCTCACCACCGTCGCCGGGCGGCTCGGCCCGGTCGGCTCGCTGGCGGCCCGGCAGGTCTCGGGCATCGGCATCGCCTACCCCGCGCCGAAGGACTCCCACCCGCTGGTCGGCCGTCGCGTCCCCGACCTGCGGCTCGCCGCCGACACCCCCGGCGGGCCGGACCGCCTGCACGCCGCGCTGCGGGCCGGCCGCGCCGTCCTGATCAGCAACGACGAGCTCTCGGTCGCCGACCCCTGGGAAGGCCGGCTCACCACCGCCGCCCCTGCCGATCCGCACGGCAAGCTCCGCGACACCGTCCTGCTGGTCCGCCCGGACGGCTACGCGGCCTGGGCCGCCGTCGACCCCGGCCGGGGCGAGATCCGCGCCGCCCTCGCGCACTGGCTCGGCACCCCGGAGTCCTGACCCGACCGGCGCCCGAGGACGCTCAGCCGCCGGTGGTGATCTTCTCGTAGTGGCGGGCGGCCTTGGCGCGGTTGCCGCAGGCGGCCATCGAGCACCACCGCCGCCGCCCGTTCTGCGAGGTGTCGAAGAAGCGCAGCACGCACGTCGGCCCGGAGCACTGCTTGATCCGGTGCTCCCCCTGCCGCAGCAGGTCGAGGTAGTCGTCGGCGGCGAGCCAGGCGGCCAGCCACTCGGGAGCGTCGGTCTCCACCGTCTCGAGCGGGCCGGCGGCGGAGAGTTCGCGCCGCACCCGCCCGTGCCCGAGCACCGCGTTCAGGACACCAGTCTCACCGGTGCCCGCCAGCACCGACTCCAGCGCGTCCCGCGCGACCCGGACGGCAGCCAGGCCGGCCGCGTCGGCGGGGCAGCGATCGGCCAGCCCCGCCGAGGAGAGCCACACTTCGTACCCGTCGAGATCCGTGAGGAGATCGTGTTCGCCGCCCGCCCGCCAGCGGGTGTTGAGCAGATCGAGCGAGAGCGGTTCGCCGGTCAGCGGGCGCGGGTCACGGGGGTCTGCCATGCGATCGAGTCTAACTCCGAACTCCCGGAAGCCTTATTCACTGTATGGAGATATCTGCATTCTGTTCATGAATTGCTATTCCACACTTGACTGTTCTTTAGGAACCAATTGCTTGGCCATGGGCCAATTCCTGTGAGTTTTCTGGGAGGTTCGCACCAGCGTCTTCCACCCCGGAGCGCCCCACACCTTCCGGAGGAGCCCGTGCGACCCCGCTCGCTCGCCCTTACCGCGGCACTCGCCGTCCTGCCACTGACCGTGGTGTCCCTGGGTGTCACGGCTGCATCTGCTGCGCCGTCCCCGAACGCGTCCGCCTCCCGGGTGGCGCTCCCCAACACCGTGACCCCCGCGGTGGCCCACTCGCAGAAGAAGGCCGGGCTCCCCGCCGCCCAGCAGCTCTCGGTGGCCGTCAGCCTCAAGCTCCGCAACACCGAGGCGCTCGACGCCTTCCTGAAGGCCGTCAGCACCCGTGGCACCGCCGAGTTCGGTCACTACCTGACCCCGGCCCAGTTCACCGAGCGCTTCGGGCCGACCCAGGCCGACGTCGCCCAGGTCCGTACGTACCTGGCCGCCCAGGGCCTGACGGTCTCCTCCGTCAGCGACAACCGCCAGGTGGTGAACGCGCACGGCACCGCCGCGCAGATCACCAAGGCGTTCGGCACCCAGGAGAGCGCGTACTTCGACGCACAGAAGAACCGCACCTTCTTCGCCAACGACTCCGCCGCGACCGTCCCGGCCGAGCTGGCCGGTGTCGTCTCCGGCGTCTCGGGCCTCACCGACTACACGGTGCGGACGACCCGCAACATAGCCAAGCCGAACACGGCCGCCCCCCACGCGACCCCGAGCGGCTTCGGTCCGAGCCAGTACGACGGCGCCTACAACCTGAACAAGGTCGGCACCGACGGCACCGGCGTCAAGGTCGCGCTCTGGGAGTTCGACGGCTACAAGTCGACCAACCTCAAGACGTACGACACCCAGTACGGCCTGACCGGCCCGACGGTCACCACCGTCTCGGTCGACGGCGCGAGCTACGACTCCGCCCCCGGCCAGGGCCAGGGCGAGGTCGAGCTGGACTCGGAGATCGTCCGCGGTGTCGCCCCCAAGGCGACCCAGCTGGTCTACGAGGCCCCGAACAGCGACCAGGGCGAGATCGACATGGCCGCCAAGATCGTGGCGGACAACCAGGTCTCGGTCATCTCCATCTCCTGGGGCTCCTGCGAGCCGGACACCACCGCCGCCTCGATGACGGCCGTGAACAACTCGTTCAAGCAGGCTGCCGCCCAGGGCATCAGCATCTTCTCCGCCTCGGGTGACGACGGCTCGAGGGACTGCACCCGCTCGACCAGCGGTGCGAACGTCAAGGCCGTCGACTTCCCGGCGTCCAGCCCTTACAACACCGGCGTCGGTGGCACCAACCTCAAGGTCTCGGGCACCAGCTACTCCTCGGAGAGCGCCTGGAGCACCGCGGGCGGCGGCGTCTCGACCCAGTTCGCGAAGCCGAGCTGGCAGACGGGTACCGGTGTCACCGGCACCATGCGCACCGTCCCGGACGTCTCGTCCAACGCCGACCCGCAGTCCGGCTTCGCCATCTACACCCAGGGCTCCTCCGCCCCGGGCTGGCAGGTCTACGGTGGCACCTCCGCCGCCGCCCCGCTGTGGTCCGGCTACGCCGCGCTCTACAACCAGAAGGCCGCCGCCGCCGGCAAGGCCGTCCTGGGCGAGGCGAACCCGAAGCTCTACTCGATCGCCAACAGCGCGAGCTACAGCAGCACCTTCCACGACGTCACCTCGGGCTCCAACCAGGACTTCCCGACGAAGACCGGCTACGACCAGGTCACCGGCTGGGGCACCCCCGTCGCCGACTCGCTGGCCACCGCCCTGCTGAACAGCGGCGGCAACCCGACCGGCAACACCGTCACGGTGACCAACCCGGGCACCCAGAACGGCACCGTCGGCACCGCCGTCAGCCTCCAGCTGAGCGGCACCGACAGCGCCTCGGGCCAGACCCTGACCTACTCGGCCACCGGTCTCCCGGCCGGCCTGTCGATCTCCTCCACCGGCAAGATCACCGGCACCCCGTCGGCGGCCTCGACCGGCACGGTGACCGTCACCGCCACGGACACCACCAACGCCACCGGCTCGACCTCCTTCACCTGGACGGTCACCGGCGGCTCGACCGGCTGCACCCCGGCGCAGCTGCTCGGCAACGCGGGCTTCGAGACCGGCTCCGCCGCCCCGTGGACCACCACCTCCGGTGTGGTCGACAACAGCGCCTCGCAGGCCGCCCACTCGGGCTCCTGGAAGGCGTGGATGAACGGCTACGGCTCCGCGCACACCGACTCGGTGTCGCAGACCGTCACCGTCCCGGCCGGCTGCAAGGCGACGTTCAGCTTCTGGCTGCACGTCGACACCGCCGAGACCGGCACCACGGCCTACGACAAGCTCACCGTCACGGCCAACGGCACCGCGCTCGCCACGTACTCCAACGTGAACGCGGCCACCGGCTTCGTCCAGAAGTCCTTCGACCTCTCGGCCTACGCCGGCCAGAGCGTCACCGTGAAGTTCAACGGTGTCGAGGACTCCTCGCTCCAGACCAGCTTCGTGATCGACGACACGGCGCTGAACGTCTCCTGACGCAGTAGCACCAACTGATGCCGGTACGGGCCGACCGCCCGTACCGGCATCAGTGTTTCCGTGATGTTTCGATCTCCGCAGGCAGGCGGATTTCTTGTCGTGACCACTGTCATATGTGCAGGTTGATGACGTAGCCTCTCGACCGTGCGTAGGGTTCCGACAACTCGGTGGCCAGGTCCCTGACGCATTCGCGTCGGACTTATCCCACCGAATTCGCCTGGTGGGGAGGGTTTTGCATGGCCTCACAGCACGCGCAACAGACCGGTCGGCTTCGACTCGTGGGTCGACGGCACGGCGGACCGGACGTCCTGGCCGCCCCCCCGGCGGCAGCCCAGGCTCCGCTCGTCTCCCCCCTCCCGGCGGGCGCCACGGCGCCGCGCCCGACGGGGAACTTCGCGGAGACCCTGCACGCCGCGATCGAGGCGAGCGGGCTCAGTCTGGACCGGATCAGATCCAATCTCGCCCAACAGGGCGTCAGAGTCAGCGTGACCACGCTGAGTTACTGGCGTCGGGGTCGCAGCCAGCCGGAGCGCGCCACCTCGCTGCGCGCCGTCCACCTCCTGGAGGAGCTGCTCGGCCTCCCGCACACCACCCTCTCCACCCTCCTCGGCCCGCCCCGCCCCCGGGGCCGCTGGGTCACCCCCGCGGTCACCGAGTGCCGCCCGGTCGAGGAGATCTGGCCCGGCGAGAACGAGATGTACGAGGTCTTCGCCGAGCTCGACGCGCCCCCGGCCGGTGAGCTGGAGCGGCTCAGCGTGCACGACGCCTACTACGTCGACGCCGAGCGCCGCGGCCACCTGCTGCGGATGCGCCAGGTCGTCCGGGCGACGGTCGGCGGGGTCTCGCGCTGCCTGGTCGTGCACAAGGCGGACGAGGAGGCGACGGGCTGCCCGGAGATCAACTCCGTCCGGCACGCCAGGCTCGGCCGGGTTCGCCGCCGCCCCGAGATCGGCCTGCTGGTCGCCGAGCTGCTGCTCGACCGCCCGCTCGCGGCGGGCGACAGCACGGTCTTCGAGTACGAGCTGGCGATGCCGCCGGGCCTGCCGACCACCACGTACGCCCGGTACTTCGCGATGCCCGTCCGGGAGTACGTGCTCCAGGTGCACTTCGACCCGGCGGCCGTCCCCGTGCACTGCGAGCAGTACGCCCGCGACCCGGGCGAGGAGACCGACCGCCGCCGCGATCAGCTCTGGATAGGCGCCTCGGCCAGCGCCCACGTGCTCGCCCCGGACCAGCCGCCCGGCCAGACCGGCGTCCGCTGGGAGTGGGAGTGAGCTCTCACCTTCCGAGCCCCTGAAAGACTTCTAACCCCTTCACAACTTCAGAACGGTTGACCCTTCGGGCGACTAACCACTACTGTCATCAGTACCGGTTAGTCGAACCGGGCCTCACCGACCCTGGAGCCGTCACACATGTCCAGCACCCTCAAGACCGGCCACATCGGCCTCGGCGTCACCGACCTCGACCGCTCCACCGCCTTCTACCAGCAGGTCCTCGGGCTGGAGGTGGTCGCCAAGGGCACCGACCCCGAGCACGCCTACGCCTTCCTCGGCCGCGAGGGCACCCTCCTGCTCACGCTCTGGCCGCAGGCGAGCGGCAGCTACGCCCCCGGCTCAGCCGGGCTGCACCACCTCTCCTTCCAGGTCGACACGCTCGCCGAGGTGGAGGCCGCCGAGGCCACCCTGCGCGCCCTGGGCGCCCAGTTCAGCCACGAGGGCGTCGTCCCGCACGGCGAGGGCACCGCCTCCGGTGGCATCTTCTTCAGCGACCCCGACGGCATCCGGCTGGAGATCTACACCGGCGCGGCGCACTCCGACGCCCCGGCCCCGCACGGCACCGCGCCCACCTGCGGCTTCTTCTAAGCCCCCACCCGGTCACACCCCTCACCGATCGCACTCCGAGGCGGCCATGCCCTACCACCACGGCGAACGCGCCGTTCAGCTCCGGACGGGCCAGCAGGCCCGAGCCGACCACGCCGCCCGAGCCATCGGCCGGACGATCCCGCCGGTCGCCGCCCGCTTCCTCGCCGAGCGCCGGATGCTGGTGGTCGCCGCCGCCGACCGGTCGGGCCGGCTCTGGGCTACCCAGCTCACCGGCCCGGCCGGCTTCCTGCACGCCGCCGACCCGCACACCCTCGCCGTCGCATCCCGGCCCGCCGCCGGTGACCCGCTGGCCGACGCCCTGACCGGGACGGCCGAGGTCGGCACCATCGCCCTCGACCCGGCGGGGCGCCGCCGGATGCGACTGAACGGCGTCGCCACCCCGGACGGCCACGGCGGCCTGACCGTGGCCGCCGACGAGGTGTACGCCAACTGCCCGAAGTACATCCAGCGCCGCAGCCCACTCGACACGCCCCCGGCCGACGCCCGGGTCGTCAGCAGCGGCACCGGGCTCTCGCTCGGCCAGCGCCTCACCGCAGCCACCGCCGACACCTTCTTCTTCGCCACGGCCGACCCGGACGGCAAGGTCGACGCCTCGCACCGGGGCGGCAACCCCGGCTTCCTCTCCGCCCCCGCCCCCGACCGGCTCCGCTGGGCCGACTACCCGGGCAACAGCATGTTCATGAGCCTCGGCAACCTGACGGTCAATCCGGCCGCAGCCCTGCTGCTGCCGGACTGGGAGACCGGCTCGGCCCTGCTCGTCTCGGGCCGCGCCGAGGTCGACTGGGCCTCGCCGGAGGGCGGCCGCGCCGTCGAGTTCAGCGTCGAACGGGTGGTCGAGATCGCCCACGCCACCGCCCTCACCTGGACGGAGCCGGAATTCTCCCCCGCGAACCCCCCGCTCGTCCGATACTGAGTCCGGAACCGAGGGGTCACCAACCAGCACGGGGGTCACCGAACGTGAACGACATCGTCCTGCGCCCGATCGGGCACGTCAGCACCAGCGACCGCACCGAGGTCGACGACCGCTTCGAGTGGGGTGAGGTCGCGGCGGTCATCCGGCTGGACGGCGCGCAGTTCACCCCGGACGCGATCTCCGGCCTGGAGGCCTTCTCGCACCTGGAGGTGGTCTTCCACTTCGACCAGGTCCCGGTCGAGAAGATCGAGACCGGCCACCGCCACCCCCGCAACAACCCGGCGCTCCCGCTGACCGGCATCTTCGCCCAGCGCGGCAAGAACCGGCCCAACCGGATCGGCGTCTCCCGCTGCCGCCTGGTGAAGACCGACGGCCTGGAGATCCACGTCCTCGGCCTGGACGCGGTCGAGGGCACGCCGGTCGTCGACATCAAGCCCTACCTGCGCGAGTTCGGCCCGATCGGCGAGACCCGGCAGCCCGCCTGGGCCGACGACCTGATGCAGGGCTACTACTGAGACCGAGAAGGTCCGCTGACCAAAACTTGGCCAGGATGTGACCTTTGTCCTGATTTGCCATCACCCGGCCGTGGAACACATCTCCCCTGAAACCGAGGAGAGGCCGAGCCGTGCTGATGGAGTTCACCGAGATAGAGCCGGACGACACCTGTGCCTGCGCCAACTGCGCAGACCTGCGCAGAGTGCACCGGCGAGCAGCCACCGCCCCCCGGCGGGCCCGCCGCGCGGCCGTCCTGATGGCGGCCGCCGGCACGGTGCTCGGCAGCGCCGCCACCGTCACGGCCTCCGCCGCCGCAGCCCGCGCGGGCGACACCAGCACCGCCGACGACACCCCGCAGGGGGAGGTCAGCAGCCTGCACGGCCGACAGTCCGTCACCCCGCACCTGCGCACCGGCGCCGCCGCGACCACCCGCGCCGAGATCCTGGCCCGCGCCCAGCGCTGGGTCGACCAGCAGGTGCCGTACAGCATGAGCAGCTACTGGTCGGACGGCTACCGCCAGGACTGCTCCGGCTTCATCTCGATGGCCTGGGGCCTCGGCAGCAGCCAGACGACCTGGACGCTGCCCGACTACGCCGACCGAATAGCCCGCAGCGAGCTCCAACCGGGCGACATCCTCGTCTACAACAACCCGGACAGCCCCCAGGGCGGATCGCACACCGTGCTCTTCGGCGGCTGGCAGGACGCAGCCCACACCCAGTACCTCGCCTACGAGCAGACCCGCCCGAACACCCGCAAGCGGGCCACCCCGTACGCGTACTGGAGCCACGCCGACGCGTACGTCCCCTACCGCTACCGGGGCCTGTCGGCCGGCACCGCCGACGCCTTCCCCGGCAACGACGCCTTCGGGCCCGGCGCCCGCAACGACTACGTGACGCGGCTCGGCGACATGCTGGTCCGGCGCGGCGGCGGCCGCTTCTACGCCGAAGGGCCCGACCCCTCCTGGGGCGAGGCCGACCGGCGGGCGACGGAGGCCTTCCAGCTCGCCCAGGGCTGGCAGGGCGGCGAAGCCGACGGCCTGCCCGGCAAGGACACCTGGGACTACCTGGTCAACACCAAGGGCAAGGACATCCCCGCCACCCCCGCCGTCCCCTCCCCGCCGCCCCCGCCGGCCACCACACCCCCGCCCTTCCCCGGCACCGACGCCTTCGGCCCCGGCCGCAGCAACGACTCCGTCCGCCTCCTCGGCGAACAGCTCGTCCGCAAAGGCTACGGCCGCCACTACACCGAGGGCCCCGGCCCCACCTGGTCCGAGACCGACCGCCTCAACGTCGCCGACTTCCAACAGTCCCAAGGCTGGCGCGGCCCCGAGGCCGACGGCTACCCCGGCCCCGACACCTGGGCCCAGCTCTTCAGATAACTGATGGCCAACCCATAGGGGCGCGGGGAACTGCGCGAAATCGGAAGCAACGGTCCAGTGCCTCCGCATCGCGCAGTTCCTCGCGCCCCTGGGTAGTGCAAGTCACGCGACCTCGGTAAGGCTCACACCCCGTGTGCCCGCACCCACGCATGCATCGCGATCGCCGCCGCCGCCCCCGCGTTGATCGACCGCGTCGACCCGTACTGCGCGATCGAGCACACCGCCGTCGAGTGCTCCCAGGCGGCCTCCGTCAGCCCCGGCCCCTCCTGGCCGAAGAGCAGCACGCACCGCTCCGGCAGCTCGAAGGTCTCGATCGGCACCGCCCCGGGCAGGTTGTCGATGCCGATCACCGGCAGCCCGGCCTCCGCCGCGTACGCGGCCAGCGAGGCGACGCTCTCGTGGTGCCGCACGTGCTGGTACCGGTCCGTCACCATCGCGCCGCGCCGGTTCCACCGGCGGCGCCCGACGATGTGCACCTCCTCGGCGAGGAAGGCGTTCGCCGTCCGCACCACCGACCCGATGTTGAAGTCGTGCTGCCAGTTCTCCACCGCGACGTGGAAGCCGTGCCGCCGGGTGTCCAGGTCGGCGACGATCGCCTCGTGCCGCCAGTACCGGTACGCGTCCACGACGTTCCGCCGGTCCCCGGCGGCCAGCAGCGACGGGTCGTACTGCGGGCCCACCGGCCAGGGCTCGGGGTGCGGCCCGACCCCGATCTCCCGATCGCCCTCCGCCGCCGCGAAACCCTCGTCGTACTGCTCGCCCAGCTGGGGCACACCGTTGCTGCTCACGCCCCCGAGGGTACGGGGCGCCGTGGACGGACGGCCTTGTCGAGGTCGGCCAGCGCCTGCATCACCAGCCTCGTCCCGGCCCGCGCCACCTCCACCCCGTCGTCCCGGGGCAGCTCCGCCAGCTCCGCGTCCCACTTCTCGTGCGCGGCCCGCAGGTCGGCGAAGTCCGGCAGCTGACCGACCAGCAGCGCGGCCCCGCCGATCGCCGTGGCGTAGCGCAGCTCCTCGCCGAAGGCGGCGGCCCCGGGCACCGGCTCGGCGCCGCGCTCCGGCAGGTGCGCCTCCAGCAGCACCGCGCTGCGCCCGAGCAGCCCGATCGCCGCCCGCGCCCGGTCGAGCTGCTTGCGGGAGAGCTCGGGCAGGTGCGAGGAGTGCCGGACGGGCTCCGCGTCGGCCCGCTCCAGCGCCTGGAGCAGCTCCGATCGGGCCTCCCGGGAGTCCAGCAGGGCCTTGCGCACCTCGCCCGTGCCGCGCTTGGCGGGCTCCCCGAAAACGCCGACCACCGTGCCCGCGTACCGCCCGGCGGCGGCCAGCCACTCCGCCAGCCGTTCGGCGAGCCGGGCCGTCTGCCAGGTGGGGAAGAGCGCGTACGCGAGCAGCGCGACGGTGCCGCCGAGCAGTGTCAGGCCGACCCGCTCCAGGGCGGTCTGCACCGGGTCGCCGGGCTGGAGCCCGAGCAGGAAGACCACGTACGAGGAGACGCAGGCCGTCATCAGCGCGTAGCCGGTCTTCAGGGTCAGGTAGGCGCCGCCGATGCAGACCACGGCGAGCGCGGCGGCCAGCCACTGCCCGGGGTGCAGGGTCTGCACGACGGCGGTGCTGACGGCGACTCCGACGACCGTCCCGGCGAGCCGGGCGACGCCCCGGCTGTAGGTCTGGGCGAAGTCGGGGCGCATCACCATGACGGCGGTCATCGGCGCCCAGTAGCCGTGGTGCAGGCCGAGCAGCTTGGCGGCCAGGTAGGAGACGGTGACGACGCCCGCCAGCCGGACGGCGTGCTGGAAGACCGCCGAGCGCGGCTGGAGCTGGCGGTGGACGGCCTGCCAGGCGACGGGCAGCAGCCGGAACAGCGAGGGGCGGTGCAGGCCAGGGCCGAGCGCGGGGCTGCTGACGGTGTCCTGGTCCTGTCCGTCGAGGGTGTCGGCGGCCCGGCCCAGCAGGGTGATCAGGCGGCGGGCGGAGCGCCGGGCGGGGCCGGTGAGCCGGGCCGGGTCGGTGTCGGCGGCGGGCACCAGACTGAGGACCGGTGCCGAGCGGACGGCCCGCAGCGGTTCGCCGGCCCGGACGGCGCGGGCCAGGGCGTCCATCGCCTCGGCGGCGGCGGCCAGGATCTCCCGGGCCCGGTCGCGCTGCGGGCCCTCGGCGGGGGCGCCCACCTTGGGGTCGGCGAGGGCGGCGAGCGCCGGGCGGATGCGTTCGGCGATGCCGCGCAGGCCGCTCAGCTCGGGCGGCCGGTGCCGGGCCTGCCAGGGCGTCAGGGTGGCGGCCTGCCGGGCGACGATGAACGGCGCGGGGTCGACGTGCGCGGTCGGGTCCTGCCGCAGTCGGCGGGCGTAGTCGGCCAGCGAGGCGTACGTGTCGGCGAGGGCGTCGCGCTGGGCGCGCCAGCTGTCGATCGGCCAGACCGTCACGACCAGGCCCTGGACGGCGCCGCCGAGCGCGCAGAGCAGGCCGTGCCCGAGCGCGGTCGGCACGCTGACGGGCAGTTGGACGACGACCAGCATCACGGAGAGCGTGGTCGAGGCGACAACCCCGCCGCTCGGCCCGATCGACCAGGCCAGCCCGGCCCCGAACGCCCACATCGCGAGCAGCACCGGGAAGGCCCCGGGCACCCCCACCGCGAGGTAGCCGAAGAAGGTGCTGACGCCCAGTCCGATCCCGGCCGCGACGGCGAGCGAGACCCTGGGCCGGAAGCTGCGCTGGAAGGTGGCGGTGCCCGAGATGAACGCCCCCATCGCGGCCGAGGTCGCCAACGCGGGCCCGGCCAGCGCGAGCGTCGGGAAGACCACCAACGCGACCGCCAGCGCCCCCCGCACCGCCCGCCGGGGGCTGCTCAACGTCCGGTCCAGCCGCAGCCCGGCCCGCACGGTGTCACGCAGAGCCGCAGACCAGGACATACGGGGCAGTCTAGAACCTCACGCAGCCGACAGGCCCTCAGAGGTGGGGCCCCGCCGCAGCCAGGCCGTCGGCAGGAACACCGCGTCGGCCGCCAGCATCGCCAGCGAGAAGAACGGCAGGCCCAGCAGCACCGCGATCCCCGCGTGCTCCAGCATCATCACCACCAGCAGCACGTTCTTCAGCCGCCGGTTGAACACCAGGAAGGGGAAGCCGACCTGAAGCACGACCGTGCCGTAGCTCAGCAGGAAGACCAGCAGCAGGCTGGAGCCGAGCAGCGCCGAGAGGCCGGGCCAAGGCGTGAACAGGCCCAGGTGCAGCGGGTAGTAGAGGGCAGTGCCGTCCTGCCAGCGCGAGCCCTGCACCTTGTACCACCCGGCGGTGGAGTAGATCAGTGCGGTCTGCACGGCGATCACCAGCATCCCGCAGTTGTGCAGCATGGTGGCCAGCGCGTCGAGCACCGCCCGCAGCTCGCCCCCGGGCCGCCACCGGTCGACGCCCCACCAGACCCCGGCGACCGCCCACAGCCCCCACAGCCAGGGCGTCCAGCCGGGGGCGGTCGCGGCCAGCGCGGCACCCAGCACCACCCACAGCACCACCCCGCCCCAGCTAGCCCAGCCGCCACGGCCGGCCGGCCGCCGCCGGGCGTCCAGCGACCAGACCTGCGCCGAGCGAACGAGCACCAGGTAGAGGGCCATCAGGTGCACGACGTTGTCGCCGCCGTCGCCGACCAGCACGTCGCGGTTCTGCAGCGACAGCACCGTCACGGCGAACAGCACCCCGCTCGCCCGGGTGTGCCAACCCAGTGCGAACAGCACGGCGGCGGCGATCGCCAGGTGGTAGACCAGCTCGGACCAGAGCCTGCCGTGCTGCCAGCCGAGCACGGTGAACGCGTGCGTCCCGGCCAGCAGCCGGGCGGCCAGCTCGTCGGACCAGGGCGCCCGGTCGCCGTACAGCACCCGCCGCTCGGGCCACTCCCGCAGCAGGTACGCCGCCCAGGCCAGCCCGAAGCCGATCCGCACCACGGCCGCCTGGTACGGCCCGACGGCCCGTCCGGTGAACTGCGCCACCGCGTGCCGGGGGTTCACCCGAGCCCCTGACGGTCGGTCTCGTCCACCGGCCACCACGGCAGCACCCGGTCGGGCACGTCCGGCTCCGGCGCGGCGCTGCTCCACTGCGGCGGGGCTATCGGGGCGGTCCGCAGCCGGACCTGGACCTGGAGCACCCGCTCGCCCCCGGGCGCCGGCCCGATCCGCTGGAGGGCGACCCGCTTGAGGTACTCCTCGGCGAGCCGGCCCCGCTCGTCGGCCTGGCCGGTGCCGTCGGCGGGGTGGGTGGAGTCGTAGAACTCCCAGGCCCGGCGCAGCTGGTTCTGCGCGAGGTGACCGGGGACGGGGCTGTGCCGGATCGCCGCGAGATCCCGGCCCGTCAGGTCGACCCAGTCACCGGTGCGTATCCGCTGCTCGGCGGAGATGGTCTGCACCCGGGCGTCGAGGCCGAGGTTCTGCTGCAGCGGGTTGGGCGCGAAGAGCCGCCAGTTCTGCTCGAACTCGGGGTAGACGACGCGGTCGACCTGGCCCTGGTAGCGCTCTGACAGGGCGTTGGCGGGGGCGACGTGCAGCACCAGCGCGGCCAGGAAGACCGCCGTCGCGCCGACCATCCCGGCCCCGGCGACACCGAGCACCACCTTCGCGGGGGCGGACCAGGTGCGGGGCACGCCCGTCATCGTAGGGCCTGCCCCCGCACGGGCCCAGACCCTGGACGAGCCCCGGACGATCGGACGATCAGAGGACGAAGGCCGCCTGGCCCTGCCCGCTCACCATCGGGCGGCCCGCGGCCTCCCAGGCGAACATGCCGCCGTCGACGTTGACCGCCTCGCGGCCGAGACCGACCAGGTACTGGACGACCTGGGCGGAGCGGCCGCCGACCCGGCACATCACGTACAGCTTGCCCTCCGGCAGCTCGTCGAGCCGGGCGATGACCTCGCCGATCGGGACGTGCAGGGCGCCGTCCACGTGCCCGGCGTCCCACTCGTCCTGCTCGCGGACGTCGAGCAGCTGGGCGTCGGCGGGCACCGAGGCGGCGTCGGTGCTGGGCAGCTGGCTGAACATCGTCGGGTTCTCCTGAGTTCCGTGGTGGTGTCCACCATTGTGGCCCGCACTGTCATTGTGGCCCGCACCGTGGCCGGCGGCGGCGGCCTCCAGCTCCGAGAGCAGCCGGGTCAGCTCGTCCTGCCGCCCGGCGGCCCGGCCGAGCAGCTGCTCGGCGAGCTCCTCCAGCAGCCGGACCGGGTCCTGCGGGGCCAGCCGCAGCAGCTCGCCCATCGGCGTCTGCTCCAGCCGCACCTGCTCGGTGGCCAGCTTGCCGATCTTGCCGGTGAGCCACTCCAGCCGCTCGTTCAGCCAGCCGAGCCGGTCCGGGGCGTCGGGCGCGGGCGCCGCCTCGGGGGCCGTCCGCCACTCCTCGGCCAGCTCGCCCAGCGCCCTGCTGTCGCCGAGCGCGTACGCCTCGTTGACCCGGGTGATGAAGACCGAGCGGCGCTGCTGCTCGGCCGGGTCGGTGGTCAGGTCGGGGTGGGCCCGGCGGGCCAGCTCCCGGTAGACCCGCTGCGCCTCCTTGTCGGGGCGCACCCGCCTGGGCGGCTCGGGCTGCTCCGCCTCCCGGGGGCCGGGCTCCGGCATGCTGTCGAGCAGCGCGTCCAGATCGGGCAGCTCGTCGACCCGGCGGCGCGCCTCGGCGGCCCGCCGGAGGTCCTCCGGGTCACCCGTCCGCGCGGCGACGGCCTCGGCGACGAGCGCGTCCAGCTCGTCGAGCCGGGCGTAGAGCGGGCCGAGCAGCTCGTGGTGGATCAGCGCGAAGTTGTCGATCTCGACCCTGAGGGTCTCGACGTCGACCTCCAGCGTCAGCCAGGCCAGCTCGGTCGCGGCGACCCGCTCCTCCAGCTGCTGCCGCTCGGGGTCGGTCCACTGGACGGGGATCTCAGCGCTCACCTGCTCGCCTTCAGCTCAGGTACCTGCGGTACGGGCTGCCACCCTACCCGGGCGCCCACCGGCCGGTGGGCTGCTCCGATCGGATGAACCCGATGTGAAACAGGGCGTACGGAGGGTGACACGCAACTGATACTTACGAATCTCCCCGATTAGCTATCAGTCCCGGGCCTCTCCGTGCTTCGCTGGAAGGCGCACGCGCGGGCAGGCAGGGTGCCAGTGGGCACACTGCGACGGAGACCGCGCCGCACAGGTACACCGAGGAAGGCGCAGCGGCCAGGCGGGAGCAGACCGGATCCATGGCGGACGAGCCCAATTCCACACCGAGCATGCCGAACGGCGCCCCGGGCGGGCCGTCGGGCGCGCCCCCGGGCAGCGGCCGCCCTGCCGGGGTGGTCGCCCTGCTCCGGGTCGCCTCGGTGCTGGTCGATCCGGAGGGCAGGATCGACGGGTGGAACCGCGCCGCCGAGGAGCTCTTCGGCCACCGTGCCGAGGTCACACGCGGGCGGATGGCCTCCGGCTTGCTGCCCGCCCTCGAACCCCGGCCGGGGGCGGCGGGCCCCGGCCCGGCCGGCACCGGGCGCCGCTGCGACGCCTTCGACACCCTGGACGCGCTGACCCGGCCCGACGACACCCCCTGGGCTGGGGCGATGGCCGCGTTCGACCGCGAGGAGCGGCTGCGCGACATGCTCTGGTGGGCCTACCCGCTGGCCGACCCGGCCGGGCGCAGCCTGCTGGTGCTGGCCGCCGACGCCCGCCCGCTGCGCTCCGCCGGCCCACGGATCGCGCTCGGCGAACGACTGCTGCCGTACGCGGCGGCGCCGGGCTCGCTCGGCGGGTTCCACCGGGTCACCGCCGCCTTCACCTCCGCCGGGGCGGGCGGTGCCGCCGCCGTCGAGGGCTTACTGCCGCGCGGTCCGGGGGAGCGCCGGAGGCGGCTGCTCGGTCTGCTGACGGCGGACGCCCCGGCCCTCCTGGTCGACTCGGCGACCCGGCTGCCGGTGCTGCCGTACGAACCGGCCGGTGCCGGGGTGGCCCGGGTGGCGGCCGGGCTGGGCCGCCGCTACCCGACCGCCCAGCAGCGTGCCGTGCTGCCCCGGGCCGCCCGGCGCCCGCCGGAGCCCGCCCGGCCCGGCCCCGGCCAGGCCGCGATCGGCCTCCAGGTGCTGCCGACCGCCGATAGCGGTGTCCCCGGCCAGGCTCGCCGCCCGGTGCTCGCCCCCGCCGGACGGGCCAACGGCTCGTCCACCGTCCCGACTCCGGGAGGCCCCACCATCGAACCTTCCGTCAACGGCCACGCCCCGGCCCGCGCCGCGCAGCTGCCCGCCCAGCCCTCCCCGACAGTGGAGGTGCTGACCACCCATCAGGCGGGGGAGCAGCTGGCCCTGCTGAGCGAGGTCGGCGCCAGCGTCGGCACCACCCTCGATCTGGACACCACCGCCCGCGAGCTGTGCGACGTGCTCGTCCCCCGGGTCGCCGACTTCGCCTGCGTCGACCTGCTGGACGACCTGATCTCCGACTCCGAGCTGCCGCTCGGCCGCCCGGACGACGCGACCTCGCTGCGCCGGGTGGCCCGCTCCTTCAACGCCGCCTCCGGCCACTGGGAGCACGTACTGGAGGAGGGCGCGCTGCTGGCCATGCCGCGCTCCACCCCGCCGGGCCTGGCCCTCCAGGAGAACCAGCCGGTGCTGGTGCCGGTGATCAGCGCGGACGTCGCCGTCGAGTACGCCGTCTCGCTCGGCAGCCAGAACCTCGCCCCGATAGTGGTCGGCCGCTCGATGCTGGTGCTGCCGCTCTCCGCCCGGGGCACCGTGCTGGGCATCCTCAAACTGCTCCGGCTGCCCGACCGCGCGCCGTTCGACAAGAGCGACGCTGCGACGCTGCGCGAGCTGGCCGCCCGCGCCGCCCTCTCGTTGGACAACGCCCGGCTGCACCGGGCCGAGTCCAAGGTCGCCACCACGCTCCAGCGGAGCATGATCCCGACCCGGCCGCCGAAGATCCCGGGCGTGCAGATCGCCCACCGCTACATGCCGGGCGACCGCCGCGCGGAGGTCGGCGGCGACTGGTTCGACGCGATCCAGCTGCCCGGCAGCCGGGTCGCCCTGGTGGTCGGCGACGTGATGGGCCACGGCCTGCACTCGGCCGCCGCGATGGGCCGCTTCCGCACCGCGATGCAGACCCTGGCCGCGCTCGACCTGCCGCCGGGCCAGCTGCTGCGCCACCTGGACAACCTCGCCCACAAGCTGGGCGACGACCACCTGGCGACCTGCCTGTACGCGGTCTACGACCCGATCAACCGCACCTGCGAGCTGGCCAGCGCCGGGCACGTCCCGCCGGTGCTGGTGCACCCCGACGGCAGCGGCGAGCTGCTGGAGATCCCGGCGGGCGCGCCGATCGGGGTCGGCGGGGTGCCGTTCGTCGCGAAGAAGATCGACGTGGTGGACGGCTCGATGCTGGTGATGTGCACCGACGGCCTGGTCGAGGTCCGGGGCGGTGACATAGGAGCCGGGCTGGCCGCGCTCTGCGGCAACCTGATCGACCCGAAGCAGAGCCCCGAGGAGGCCTGCGACGTCGTGCTGGAGCGGCTGCACTCGGAGGATCGGCAGGACGACATCGCCCTGCTGGTGGCTCGCTTCGACGGCGTCGCCCCGACCGAGGTGGCGACGTGGGAGCTGGCGGTGAACACCGAGGAGGTCCGCCACGCCCGCGCCCTGGTCCGCGAGCAGCTCGCCGCCTGGCACCTCAGCGCCCTCACCGACACCGTCGAACTGCTGGTCAGCGAGTTGGTCACGAACGCCGTCCGGGTCGCCCGCGACCACGTCCAGCTCCAGCTGATCCGGGTCGACAAACTGCTGGTCGAGGTCAGCGACGACAACCACAACCTGCCCTCGCTGGAGCCCTCCGAAGAGCTCGACGAGGACGGCCGCGGCCTCAACCTGGTCAGCAAACTCGCCGAACGCTGGGGCACCGCCCGCAAGGCCGTCGGAAAGGTCGTCTGGTTCGAGATGGCCCTCCCCCGGGGCTGATCCCGACCGGCCGGCCCCCCGGGGGCTCAGCGCGCGGCGGTCACGGCCCGCCGCCGCCGGGCCTCCGTGGCGATGAACGTCGCCGCGCCGACGCCGGCCAGGACGCGCGGCCAGAAGTCCCCGAAGACCTCGACGGAGACGGCGATCAGGACGGCGGCGATCAGCGCGACGACGTGCTCCAGACCGGCCAGGTTCGGCAGCACCACGGCCTCGCTGACCATCACGGCGATCACCGTGCCGCCCGTCCACCAGGCGCGGCAGCGGAAGGCGATGCACACCGCGAGCGCCACCACGGCGGCCGACGGGCCGGTGTCCCGGACGTAGCCGACCCACTTGGGGAAGCCGAAGAGGTGATCCGGGCCGAGGTCGACGCCCACCCGGGCGAACAGCGTCCCGGCGAGGGTGCAGAGGTACGCCACGACCAGCGTCATCCGCCGGCCGAGCACGATCTCGGCGACGCCGAAGACCACCAGCACCTGGGCCAGCGCACCCCAGACCGGCAGGTCCAGCGCGGGCACGTACAGCGAGAGAGGGGTGCGCAGCAGCGAGACGTCGAGCGGCAGCGAGGCCTTGACCACGCCGAGCTGGGTGACCAGCCGCTCCCCGCCGGGCAGGTGCTGGACGATGCTGAACAGCAGGATCAGGAGCGTCGCCGCCGTCGCCAGCGGGATCGCGGCGAAGCGCTTGCGCACCAGCTGCTCCCGGACGGCGGCGAAGAGCGCCCCCCACTCGGCGACAGCGGCCCGTCTGGCATACGCCAGCGGCCCCTTTCGCACGCCCCCCGCGTGGGTGTTCTGGTTCACAGCTGCTGCTCCCGTTCGATCCCTCTCGGTCCAACACGTTTCGTGCGCGGAACCATCCACCCCGGATGCTGCCGCAGACCACTACATCCACACTAAGGACCCGCTATACGGAATGCCTCAGCTTGAAAGGGGAATCGCGGCTCATCCTGAAGAGTGAGAAAACCCTGAGGACAACCCCCCGTCGGCAGGTGCCGACCCTGACGGGGTACGACCTGAGATGTCGTCCTCCAGGTATGTGCGGGGTGTCCGAGCAGGTCAGCCGGTAATTCCGGTGCACCTGTCGGCCGCCCTCCGCCCCCCGGCGGAGGGACTACCCCTTCCCACCGCGCTCCGCCACCGGCAGCCCGGCGGAGTCCGCCGAAGCGGCCGCCCGGACATGTCGACGACGGAACAGGGCGGGGAGGCTCGGTACGGTGATGAAGCCCTCCGCACGGGCGCTGGCGATGCCGATCCGGGGGATCTCGCTGCTCTTCTCGAACAGCAGATAGCGCGGTTCCCAGATCGGCCGGTACTTCGCATTCGCCCGGTAGAGCGACTCGATCTGCCACCAGCGGGAGAAGAAGCCCAGCACGGAGCGCCAGAGCCGGAGCACCGGGCCGGCCCCGAGCTTCGATCCGCGCTCGAAGACGGAGCGGAACATCGCGAAGTTGAGCGATACGCGTTCCAGTTCGACGTCCTTGGATCCCTGGAGGAGTTCGATCACCATGAATTCCATCAGGCCGTTCTCGGTGTCCCTCGCACGGCGCATCAGATCGAGCGAGAGGCCCTTGTCGCCCCAGGGCACGAAACTCAGCAGAGCCTGCAGCTCACCTGCGCCGTCGTGGCATTCGAGCATCACGCAGCGGCCGTCGTCCGGGTCGCCGAGGCGTCCCAGCGCCATCGAGAAGCCGCGCTCGGTGGCGCCGTCCCGCCAGTGGTCCGCCTTCTCCACCAGCTCGGCCATCTCCGCCTCGGGGATGTCCTCGTGCCGCCGGACCCGCACCGTGTACCCGGCCCGCTTCACCCGGTTGTACGCCTGCCGGACGACCCGCATCGCGCGGCCCTCCAGCGAGAACTCGTCCAGCTCGACGATCGCCTCGTCACCCAGCTCCAGCGCGTCCAGCCCGTGCCGGGCGTAGATCACCCCGGCCTCCTCGGAGGCCCCCATCACGGCGGGCGCCCAGGCGTGCTCGCGGGCCTCCGCGAGCCAGCACTCGATCGCCCCGGGCCAGGCCTCCGGGTCACCGATCGGGTCGCCCGAGGCCAGTGAGACCCCGCCGACCACCCGGTAGGTGACCGCCGCCTTGCCGCTCGGCGAGAAGACCACCGCCTTGTCCCGGCGCAGCGCGAAGTACCCGAGCGAATCCCGCCCGCCCTGCCGGTCCAGCAGCTCCCGCAGCCGGGCCTCGTCCTCCGGCGTCAGCAGCTCCTGCCCACGCGGGCTGCGGAACACCACGTACAGCACCAGCAGGAAGAGCACCGCGCCCATCGCGTTGATGAAGGCGTTCACCCAGGTCGGGGCGTTGATCACGTCGATCGAGTGCTCGGACGGCTGAAGGGTGATCATCCGGGCCACCGAGTACCCGAAGCGGTCACCGAAGGTCGAGCCCGAGAG
The DNA here is from genome assembly GCF_052076145.1 of Kitasatospora sp. McL0602. Taxonomy (NCBI): domain Bacteria; kingdom Bacillati; phylum Actinomycetota; class Actinomycetes; order Kitasatosporales; family Streptomycetaceae; genus Kitasatospora; species Kitasatospora sp. McL0602. The sequence continues at coordinate 3,494,507 of NZ_CP197246.1, forward strand.
AGTGTTGGTCGCCCCGACCAGCAGCGCGCCCAGCCCGCCGCCGAACACCAGCCCGCCGAAGAAGGTCGCCACCCCGATCTTCGGGTTCGAGCGGTCCCCCTTGGAGGTGAACTCCGCCCGGCCGACCAGGCAGGCCAGGAAGAACAGGCCGGTCAGCACGGTCGAGACGTAGTTCAGCGGGTGCGTGCTGAACTTCAGCCCCTCCTCCGGCCAGATCATCGCCACCAGGTAGAGCAGGAAGAACAACCCGGACAGCGCCACGTTGAAGATCCACGCTGCCCGCTTGCGCCGCCGCATCGCCACCGCGAGGAAGAGCGACAGCACCACCGAGGTCAGACCGGCGGTCAGCAGGTACGGGAGGAAGAACTCACCCTCGTTGTGGTGCCGCACCTGGGTGCGGAAGGGCACCGCGAGCACCGCGACCAGGTTCAGCAGCGCCAGCAGGCGCAGGTACCAGACCGTCATTGCGGCGGCCCGCGGGCGCCAGCGGGCCAGTGCCCGCGCGGCGGCGCCGGGGCTCGGGTCGGGAACGGCGGACGGCTCCGGCTTCACGGTGGAGGACACAGGTCAATTCCAAACGATCAGTTGGGGGAGCGCATCCGCACTGGGGTGCAGTTTCCATGGTTGCTCACCACCGATGAGAATTGTGTGAACCCGACTGCGGATTCAACCCCCGCCGATCGGCGGGGTCGGTACCCCCGCACCCGGCAGGTCTTAGGCTCAGTACATCCGAGCAGCCCGTACCCCCAGGAGAGAACCATGACCCCGATCCGCGTCCTCATCGTGGACGACGAGGTCCTGGTCCGTTCCGGACTCGGACTCATCGTCGGCTCCGCCCCCGACCTGGAGGTGGTCGGCGACTGCTCCGGCGGCCAGGCCGAGGCGAAGGCCGCGGAACTGCGCCCGCACGTCGTGCTGCTCGACATCCGGATGCCCGACCTGGACGGCATCTCCGCCCTCCGCCGCCTGCGCGCGCTGCCGGATCCGCCCGCCGTCGCGATGCTCACCACCTTCGACACCGACGAGTACATCGGCACCGCGCTGCGCTCCGGCGCCGCCGGGTTCCTGCTCAAGGACACCGCCCCCGAGCAGCTGGTGCACGCCGTCCGGGTGCTCGCCGCGGGCGGCAGCATGCTCTCCCCCACCGTCACCCGCACCGTCATCGGCGGCTACGTCGAGGGCGGCGGCCCGGACACCGACGCGACGGCGCTCACCCGCAGCCTGACCGGCCGCGAGCTCGACGTGCTCGCGCTGCTCGGCGAGGGCCTCTCCAACGCCGAGATAGCCGACCGGCTGTTCCTCGGCACCGGCACCGTCAAGGACCACATCAGCGCCATCCTGGGCAAGCTCGGCGCCGCCAACCGGGTGCAGGCCGCCGTCGTCGCCAACCGCGCCGGGCTGGTCCGCAACCCCCAGCAGCCCGAGGCATGAGCGACGCCGGGCCGTCGCGCCGCCCGGCCTGGACGACCACGCCCTGGCTGATGCTGGCCCTGCCCGTCCTGCTCTCCGCCGTCGACGCGGCGCTGGTCGCCAAGGGCGCCGCCTGGTGGCAGCTCGCGCTCTCCGCCCTCGCCGCGCTCGCGCTGCCGCTGCGCCGCCGCAGACCCGTGCTGGTCCTGCTGCTGGTGCTGCCCGGCACCTTCTTCACGTACATCTGGATCGCCCCGATCGTCGCGGTCTACTCGGTGGCCGCCCACCGGGCGCAGTCCCGCGTCACGGTGCTCTGCGCCACCGCCTTCGCGCTGGCCGAGTTCCTGCACTGGCCGCTCTCCGACCACCCGCTCGCCCTCGACCGGGACACCGCGCTCGACGCGATCCAGTCCGTGATGCTCGGCGCCGGGCCGGCCGCCCTCGGGCTGCTCTCCCGCACCCGGCACGAGCTCGCCTCCCGGCTGGACGAGCTGACCCGGGGCCGGCAGCGCGAGAACCGGCTGCTCACCGAGCAGGTGCTCGCCACCGAGCGGGCCCGGCTGGCCCGCGAGATGCACGACGTCGTCTCGCACCAGGTCAGCCTGATCAGCGTGCAGGCCGGTGCGCTCCAGGTCAGCACCCCGGACCCGACGGCCAAGGACACCGCCCGGACGATCCGCGAGCTCTCCGTTCGCACCCTGGAGGAGCTGCGGCAGATGGTCGGGGTGCTGCGCGCGGCGGGCCTGCGGCCCGGCGTGCCGCTGGCGCCGCAGCCGCGCCTGGCCGATCTGCCACGGCTGGTCGAGGACAGCGGCCTGACCGTCCGCGCCGAGCTCTCCCCCGGTGACCGCCCCTGGCCGGAGAGCGTGGAGCGGGCCGCGTACCGGACGGTGCAGGAGGCGCTCACCAACATCGGCAAGCACGCCCGCGGCTCCGCCGTCGACGTCCGGATCGCCGCCCGGGGCAGCCGCCTGCTGGTCGAGGTCCGCAACGGGCCGCCGCCGCGCCCGGCGGGCCCGGCGCCCGCACCCGAGCTCCCCGGCGGCGGCCACGGCCTGGTCGGCCTGCGCGAGCGGGCCCAGCTGCTCGGCGGCACGTTCACCGCCGTGCCGACCCCGGACGGCGGCTTCGTGGTCCGGGCCGAGCTCCCGGCGGGCGGCGAGTAGGCAGTCGGCGAGTAGGCGGCCGGCCAAACAGAACGGTGCCCTCCCCCGGAGGGAAGGGCACCGCGTCAGCTGAAGGTCAGCTACTGCTCAGTGATCGATCAGTTGCTGTAGTAGCCGAAGATGTCGGCGACGACCTGGGTGGTGCCCCAGCCGAAGGCCGCGACGTCGACCTTGCCGTGGTACGCGGGGACGGTCACCAGGTTGGCGATCGTGTTGCCCTGCGACCAGTTCAGGTTGGACGCCAGCGGACGGGTGGAGCCGTCCGCCCACGCGGTCAGGTAGCCCGGACCGGTGGTGCCGGTGACGGTGACGTTGAGGACGACCGAGGTCGCCTCCCACGGCACGCGCTTGTTGGAGTCGGTCAGCTGGATCGGGTGCACCTGGCCGTTGCTGAGGGGGCCGGTGGAGTACCGGGTGTCCTCGACGCGGGTCGGGTTGACGGCGTGGAACTTGCCGCCGGTCGCCGTGGGGGAGAAGGCCCCCGCGATGTCCACCACGATGTCGGTGGCGAGCGGGCTGCCGTTGAACAGGGTGACCTTGCCGTCGGCGCCGATCGGCACGATCACGGCGTTCGGGACGGTCTGGCCGCCGGTCCAGTTCAGGTTCGAGGCCAGCGGACGGGTGCCGCCGTTCGGGTAGGCCGTCAGGTAGCCGCCGTAGGCGGTGTCCGTGACGGTCACGTTCAGCACCGCAGCGGTGGCGTCGGCCGGGACGCCGGCCTTGCCGCCGACCTGGAGCTGGATCTCGGACTTGCCGCCGACGGTGCCGTGGCCCGAGCCGTTGCGGGTGTCCATCAGACGGGTCGGGGCGATCGGCTTCAGCTGGGCGCCCGAGCCCGAGGTGGTGTAGTAGCCGGCGATGTCGGCGACGAAGTCCGACGCACCCCAGCTGCCGTTGAAGAGGCTGACCTTGCCGTCGGCGCTGACCGGGACGGTCACCAGGTTCGGCACGGTCTGACCGGCGGTCCAGTTCAGGTTGGACGAGAGCGGACGCGGGGTGCCGGTCGGGAAGGCGGTGAGGAAGCCGCCGCCCGCGGTGTCGGCCACCGTGGTGTTGATGACGACGGCGGAGACGCCGGTCGCCGGGACGCCACCGCGACCGCCGACCTCCAGCTCGTAGACGCCCTGGGCGGCGACGGTGCCGTGGCCCGAGCCGTTACGGGTGTCCAGCAGACGGGTCGGCGCGACCGGCACGTAGGTGGCGGCCGGGGCGCAGACGGTGTCGATCAGCTGAGCGGCCTTCGGAGTGCCGAGGCCGGTCGCCATGTCGTAGCCCGCAGCGGCGGCGAAGCGCCCGCCCTGGGCACCGATGTCGTTGTTGCCGGAGGTGACGTCCCTCAGCGGGCTCTTGCCGAAGCGGGCCGCCTGGTACAGCGGCTGGTTCAGCAGACCGACCCGGCCGGAGCACTTGTGCGAGGCGTTAACGTGCGCGGCGACCGCTGCCCACAGCGGGGCTGCGCCACTGGTGCCACCGATCGTGTACCAGTAGCCGCCGTTGGAGAGCAGGTACCCGGCAGCCGGGTCGGCGAGCGCGGCCACGTCGGGGGACTGTCGGCAGGTCGTCCCGCTCGGGCCCTCGCAGAAGCTGTTGTTGAAGCCGGGGCCGGTGAAGCCCGCCTGGAAGTTGGTGGCGCTCGACATCGCGTTGTAGGTGATGCCACCGCCGGAGGCGCCACCGTCGTGGTTCCAGACCACCTCGGAGGGGCTGCTCAGGCTGCCGGACAGCGTGGTGCCGCCGACGCCGGTGACGTACGGCTGCCCGGACGGGTCGTCCGCGCTCTGGTGGTACAGGACGCTCTGGTCGGTGGTGTTGAGGTTCGCGCAGGAGCTCGACCCGTTGTCACCGGAAGCGATGACCACGGTCTGACCCTGCAGCGCGGCCTGCAGGAAGGCGTCGTTCTCGGCGCTCCGGATGGAGTCCGACACCACGTAGTCGCAGATGCCCCAGCTGGAGGAGATGACGTCGGCGCGGTTGTCGGCGACGATCTGCCGGTAGGTGGCGACCGCATCGGGGAGACGCGCGTGGTCCGGGCCCTGGTAGAAGAGCACGTTGGCCTTGGGCGCCAGACCGACGACGGTGTCGATGTCGAGGGCCGCCTCGAAGCCTACCGAGGTGTCGTCCGCCGGCAGGCGGGTGCCGCCGCCGACCGAGACGGTCTCGATCGACGTGTTGGTGCCGTAGCAGTTCTGGAAGTTCTGGAAGCCCTCGGCCGAGTACGACTCCAGCGAGAAGATCGCCACGGTCGAGCCGGCGCCGCCGTCATTCAGGCTGTCCAGGCCGTAGACCTGGGCGAGCGAGGCAGGGCTGTAGTAGTTCTGGCCGTCGTACTTGTTGCCGTTGCCCAGGCCGGTCTTGACCGACTGGCAGAGCTGCGGGTACGAGGACACCGCAGCGGCGTTCAGACCGCCCGTGGCCGCCGATGCCGATGTCTTGACGCGCTGGGTACCACGGTTGTGGGCCGTCGGCACGGCGACGTTGTCCAGGCCGACGACGGCCTTGACGGCACCCGCCACATCGCCGCGCATCTGCGGGGCGACGGTGTTGCGGTAGCCGGTCGTGCCGTCGGAGAGCTTGTAGCCCGCCATGTCGACGTTGAACGCCTTCTTGGCGGCCTCGACCGTGGTGTGCACCGGGATGGTCAGCCCGTCGGACCCCACGGGGCCGGGGTTGAGACCCTGGTCCTTGAGCGACTGGGTGACCTTGGCGACGGTCGCCGGGTCGGCGCCGAAGCGCTTCCCGAACTCACCGGTGGCCAGGTAGTGGTGGTACTCGGCCGCGTTGGGATCGGTGACCGCCGTGGCGAGCGCCTTCGCGCCGGCCTCGTCACGCATCGCGAGACTGACCGAGACGTCGAGGGCGGTGTCGCCCGCCGGGTCGGCGATCTTGACCGCGCCACTGGGCAGCTGGGCTGGCTGCCCGCCGACCCGCTGCGGGGCGAGCGCGTCGGCCGGGGCGGCCATGGCGGTCGGCAGACCGGCCCCGGTGACGAGGGCGGCCGTCACGACGGCGAGGGTGGTCGCGCGGCCCAGTGAGCCTCGTATGCGTGGCGTCCGGTGAGGACCCGACGGATCGGTCATCCGCGTTCTCCTTGGGATGGCTGTGGCGGGAACAGGCGGAATTCCGGGACAGCTCGACCCCATGTACGACTGAAGAACGTTGCTCAGCCCCCACGAATCAACCACTGGGGGAGAGAGGCGAATTGACGCTATTAGCGCTAAATCCGGACATCTCTCTCTGGACCTGCCAGCGGAATTCCTGATGAGCTTTTTATCAGCCTGGACGGACAGCTCAGCCACCAGGGCACCAGGCTTTGCCAATCGGAGACCTGGGTGGACGGCAGGTGGCCGGGCAGACAAAAAACCCCGCAGATCCGAAGATCTGCGGGGTTTCGCTGTGCGCGAGGGGGGAGTTGAACCCCCACGCCCTTTCGGGCACTGGAACCTGAATCCAGCGCGTCTGCCATTCCGCCACTCGCGCATGAGTGATGTCGTTCTGGATACTACCCTGACCTCCGACCCGCTCCGAACCCTGCGGTTCTCGGCTGGTCTTCCGTCCGGCTCCCTTGCGGGCGCCCCTTCCGACATGGAAAACATTAGCACGCTCGCCGGGTCACCTACGAATCCCTTCCCACGCCAGGGGCAACCGGGTGCAGGCGAACGGGTGACCGAGGGGTGAGCGGGCCCCTCCCCGGGTAGCCCTGGCATGCCCCGCACGGAGGCGTGTGCCGGGGCTCACCCCCGGGTACCGCCCGCGCGGGGAACCGTACGGATGGCTCGGGCGTGGATACGATCAGTACGGAAGTACCGCTAGTAGGGCCCGCACGAGAGCCCGACCGAAGCCCTTGGAAGGGGGTGCCCCATGGGAGTCCTGAAGAAGTTCGAGCAGCGACTTGAGGGTCTCGTCAACGGCACCTTCGCGAAGGTCTTCAAGTCCGAGGTCCAGCCCGTGGAGATCGCCGGAGCGCTGCAGCGCGAGTGCGACAACAACGCCACCATCTGGAACCGGGACCGCACCGTCGTCCCCAACGACTTCATCGTCGAGCTCAGCGCCCACGACCACGAGCGGCTCAGCCCGTACTCCGGGCAGCTCGGCACCGAGCTGGCCGGCATGGTCCGCGAGTACGCCGAGGCGCAGCGCTACAGCTTCATGGGCCCGCTCCAGGTCAGCCTGGAGCGCGCCGACGACCTCGACACCGGCCTGTACCGGGTGCGCAGCCGCACCCTGGCCGCCGAGGAGCCGCCGCCCGCCGCACCGCCGCAGGCCCAGCCCGGCTACGGGCGCCCGCCGACGCCGCCCGCCCCCGGCGCACCGTGGCAGCAGCAGGGCGCGGCCCCGTACGGCGCGCCGCCGCCCCCCGTCGCACCCCCGTCGATGCCCCCGGCCACGCCGCCCGCCCAGCAGGTGCCGAGCGGCGGCAACGTCCGCCCGTTCCCCGGCGCGGGCCACACCGCGGCGGCCACCCGGCGCTGGATCGAGGTCAACGGCGCCCGCCACCAGATCACCGGCAACGCCTGCGTACTGGGCCGCTCGACCGAGGCGGACGTCCGGATCGACGACCCCGGCGTCTCCCGCAAGCACGCCGAGATCCGCCCCGGCACACCCGCGATGGTGCTCGACCTCGGCTCGACCAATGGCATCGTGGTGGACGGACAGCACACCCAGCGCGCTACGCTCCGCGACGGCTCCAGGATCGTCCTGGGGAGCACCACCATCGTCTACCGACAGGTCGAAGGGTAGAGCGCGCACCTATGTCAGAACTGACCCTGACGGTCATGCGGCTCGGCTTCCTGGCCGTGCTGTGGCTGTTCGTCATCGTCGCGGTGCAGGTGATCCGCAGTGACCTGTTCGGCACCAAGGTGAACCCGCGCAGCTCCCGCCGGGCCGCCGCCACCGCGCCCGCCCCGGCCCAGGGGCGGCCCGCGCAGCAGCCGCCGCAGCAGCAGACCGCCGCCACCCAGGCCCAGCCCAGGCAGCGCCGGGGAGCCCCGTCGCAGCTGGTCGTCGTGCAGGGCTCGCTGGCCGGCACCACCGTCGCGCTCCAGGGCCAGACGATCACGCTCGGCCGGGCCCACGACTCCACCATCGTGCTCGACGACGACTACGCCTCCTCCCGGCATGCCAGGATCTACCCGGATCAGACTGGGCAGTGGACGGTCGAGGATCTAGGCTCCACCAACGGCACCTATCTGGACCGGCAGCGCCTCACGGCGCCGACCCCGCTCCAGCCGGGCATGCCGATCCGTATCGGCAGGACCGTCATCGAACTGCGGAAGTAGTAGCGCATGAGGGCAAGCACCCCGTATCTGTACAGCCGCCACCCCGGGGCCGCTTCCGTGCGCACTCCTGCCCAGGGTGGGAACCAGAGGGAGACCCGGTCCGTATGAGTCTCGTGCTGCGCTTCGCCGCCGGTTCCCACAAGGGTCTGATCCGGGAGGGGAACGAGGACTCCGGCTACGCCGGGCCCCGGCTGCTCGCCGTCGCCGACGGCATGGGCGGGGCGGCGGCCGGTGAGGTCGCCTCCTCCGAGGTGCTCGGCTCGATCGTCCGGCTGGACGAGGACGTGCCCGGCGCCGACCTGCTCACCCTGCTGCACGACTCCGTGCAGGGCGCCAACGAGCGCCTGCGGCAGATGGTCGAGGACGACCCACAGCTCGAAGGCATGGGCTGCACCCTCACCGCGCTGCTCTGGACGGGCCAGCGGATGGGCCTGGTGCACATCGGCGACTCCCGGGCCTACCTGCTGCGCGACGGCCGGCTCGACCAGATCACCCAGGACCACACCTGGGTGCAGCGGCTGGTCGACGAGGGCCGGATCACGCCCGAGGAGGCCGAGACCCACCCGCAGCGCTCGCTGCTGATGCGCGCCCTGGACGGCCGCGGCCAGGTCGAGCCCGACCTGTCGATCCGCGAGGTCCGGGCCGGCGACCGCTACCTGATCTGCTCCGACGGGCTCTCCGGCCCGGTCAGCCACCAGACCCTGGAGGAGACGCTCGGGAGCTTCTACTCCCCCGAGCAGACCTGCCAGGAGCTGATCCAGCTCGCCCTGCGCGGCGGCGGCCCCGACAACATCACCTGCATCGTCGCGGACGTCATCGACGTCGGCGCCACCGACACCCTGAGCGGCCGCCTGACCGACACCCCGGTGGTGGTCGGCGCCGTCGCGGACACCCCTCCGGCGGGCGCGCAGGACCACCTGGTGCCGAACACCCCGGCCGGCCGCGCGGCCGGCCTCGGCCGCCGCCCGCAGGCCCCGCAGGGCGCCTTCGGCCCGGCCAGCGGCTACGACGGCGCGACGCCCGGCTTCGGCCCGGCCGAGGGCTACCAGCAGGAGGCGTACGGCCAGGACGGCCACGGTCCGGACTCCTACGGCCAGGACGCGTACGGCGACGGCCAGGACGGCCCGCAGGCGTACGAGGACGACCACCAGCCGGCGCGTTCGCACCGCAAGGGCCGCCGCTGGCTCAAGGTCTCGCTGGCGGTCGCCGTCACGCTCGGCCTGGTCGGCGGGGCCGGGTACTTCGGCTGGCGCTGGACGCAGGACCAGTACTACGTCGGCGCGGACGGCGACGTCGTCGCCGTCTACCGGGGCGTCAACCAGAACCTGGCCGGGCTGAGCCTCTCCTCGGTCTACCAGCAGTACGGCGACGTCGAGCTCAAGTACCTGCCCGCCTACCAGCGCACGCAGGTCAGCAACACCATCCAGGCCAAGAGCCTGGACGACGCCCGTGACCAGGTGACGCACCTGGGCGCCCAGGCCGCCGTCTGCAAGAAGCTCGCCGGGGGCACGCCCGCCACCGCGCCGAGCCCCGAACCGAGCCCGAGCCCGTCCGTTCCGGCCCAGAGCCCCGGCCCCGCCAGCGCACCGCCGCTGAGCACGCAGGAGCAGGCACTGGCCGCGAACTGCCCGGCCAAGTGAGCGACGCAGCCTTTTGAGTACTTTCGATGCGACCGGCGGCGCCTCGCGCCGCCGGCGCGAGACCACCACGATCACGCCGCAGAGCGCGCCGAACCGCCGCAACACCGAGCTCGCGCTGCTCGCCTTCGCCGTCGTGCTGCCCGTTCTCGCGTACGCGAACGTCGGGCTCGCGATGGACAAGAAGCTGCCCGCCGGGATGCTGGAGTACGGCCTCGGCATGGGGGCGCTCGCGCTCGTCGCGCATCTGGTTATGCGCCGCTTCGCGCCGTACGCCGACCCGCTGCTGCTGCCGCTCGCCACCCTGCTCAACGGGCTCGGGCTGGTGATGATCTGGCGGCTCGACAAAGCCGGGGCACTGCTGCGGAGCAACTTCCCCGCCGCCGCCAACCAGCTGATGTGGTCCGGCATCGGGATCGCGCTGTTCATCGGCGTGATCGTGCTGCTGAAGGACCACCGCATCCTCCAGCGGTACACGTACATCTCGATGGCCGTCGCCCTCGTGCTGCTGGCCGCGCCCGCGTTCTTCCCGTCCCGCAAGGAGGACTACGGGGCGAAGATCTGGATCCACCTGGGCAGCTTCTCGTTCCAGCCCGGTGAGTTCGCCAAGATCATCCTGACGGTCTTCTTCGCCGGCTACCTGATGGTCAAGCGGGACGCCCTCGCCCTCGCCAGCCGCCGGGTGCTGGGCCTCTACCTGCCGCGCGGCCGCGACCTCGGGCCGATCATCGTGGTCTGGCTGCTCTCCATCCTGATCCTCGTCTTCGAGACCGACCTCGGCAGCTCCTTCCTCTTCTTCGGGCTCTTCGTGGTGATGCTCTACGTCGCCACCGAGCGCACCAGCTGGATCGTCTTCGGCCTGCTGATGTCGGTCGGCGGCGCCGCCGTGGTCGCCACCTCCGAGGCGCACGTGAAGACCCGGATCGACGCCTGGCTCGACCCGATGGCCGCCTTCGCCCCGCACCCGCCGGCCGGCTCCACCGAGCAGATCGGCCAGACCCTGATGGCCTTCGGCTCCGGCGGGGTCACCGGCTCCGGCCTCGGCCAGGGCCGCTCCTGGCTGATCCAGTTCGCCGCGAAGAGCGACTTCATCCTCGGCTCCTTCGGCGAGGAGCTCGGCCTGACCGGCATGATGGCGCTCTGCCTGCTCTACGGCCTGATCGTGCAGCGCGGCCTGCGCACCGCCGTCGCGGCCCGCGACCCGTTCGGCAAGCTGCTCGCCGTCGGCCTCTCCTCCGCCTTCGCGCTCCAGGTCTTCGTGGTCGCGGGCGGCGTCACCGGTCTCATCCCGCTGACCGGCATGACGATGCCCTTCCTGGCCCAGGGCGGCTCCTCGGTGGTCGCCAACTGGGCGCTGATCGCCATCCTGCTGAAGATCAGCGACAGCGCCCGCCGCCCGGCCGCCGACCCCGCGCCCGCGCCCACGCTCGCCACCACCTCCGGGGGACCAGACTCGTGAACAAGCCGATCCGCCGGGTCTCGATCTTCTGCCTGGTCCTCATCCTGGCCCTGATGGTCCGCACCAACTGGGTCCAGGGCGTGCAGGCCGACGCCTGGGCGAGCAACAGCCACAACGACCGGAACAAGTACGACCGCTACGCCTACCCGCGCGGCAACATCATCGTGGCGGGCAACCCCGTCACCCGGTCCGACTTCGTCAACGGCCTGCGCTACAAGTACAAGCGCGCCTGGATCGACGGCCCGATGTACGCCCCGGTGACGGGCTTCTCCTCGCAGGCGTACGACACCAGTCAGCTGGAGAAGCTGGAGGACGGCATCCTGGCCGGCACCGACTCCCGGTTGTTCTTCCGCAACACCCTGGACATGCTGACCGGCAAGCAGAAGCAGGGCGGCGACGTCGTCACCACGATCAACCCCAAGGCGCAGAAGGCGGCCTTCGAGGGTCTGGGTGACAAGAAGGGCGCGGCCGTCGCGATCGACCCGGCGACGGGCGCGATCCTGGCGCTGGTCTCCACCCCGTCGTACGACCCGTCCACCTTCGCAGGCGGCTCGGCCGACGACGCCAAGGCCAAGGCGGCGCTGGACGCCGACCCGAACAAGCCGATGCTCAACCGCGCGCTGCGCGAGACGTACCCGCCCGGCTCGACGTTCAAGCTGGTCACGGCGGCGGCGGCGTTCGAGAACGGCCGGTTCCAGAGCATCGACGACGCCACCGACACCCCGGAGCACTACACCCTGCCGGGCACCAGCACCGAGCTGAGGAACTCCAGCAAGGACGAGCCCTGCGCGGGCGCCACCCTGAAGACCGGCATGGACTACTCCTGCAACACCGTCTTCGGCAAGATCGGCGCCGACCTCGGGAAGGACAAGCTGCGGGCCCAGGCCGAGAAGTTCGGCTTCAACAACCAGCAGCTGGACGTGCCGATCCGGGCCACCCCGAGCTACTTCCCGCCGAACTCCGCCCCCGACGGCACCGCGATGGACGCCATCGGCCAGCACGACACCCGGGCCACCCCGCTCCAGATGGCCATGGTCGCCGCGGCGATCGCCAACAACGGCAGCCTGATGCAGCCGTACCTGGTCGACGAAGAGCGTGCGGCGAATCTCACCACCATCTCCAAGCACTCCGCCCACCAGCTCAGCCAGGCCGTCAGCCCCGCCACCGCGCAGAAGCTCCAGCAGCTGATGGAGAGCGTGGTGCAGAGCGGCACCGGCACGAAGGCCCAGATCGACGGGCTGACGGTCGGCGGCAAGACCGGCACCGCCCAGCACGGCCAGGACAACAGCGGGCTCCCGTTCGCCTGGTTCACCTCCTACGCCAAGGGCCCGGACAACCGCTCGGTGGCCGTCGCCGTGGTGGTCGAGGACGGCGCGGCGGAGAGCAACGAGATCAGCGGCGGTGGCATCGCCGCGCCGATCGCCAAGGCCGTGATGGAGTCCGTGCTCAAGTAGAAAGTGCTCCCGCGGGCCCGGTTCGCCGCGCTCTCTTGTCACAATGGGAGCTTCGCGGTCGATACCGGTCTGGTCTCAGCTGGCGGCCCGGCCCGGTCGGCCCAGGTTGGACCGGTAGCGTATCCGCAAGCAGCGGGTGTGCCCGCCGCTGCCCACGGCCCCGGCCGTGGGGCCGACGTCACACGAACCAGCGTGGCGCCGGCAGCGTCCAACAGAGCGTGCGGGGACACCTACGTCACATCCTCACCTGACGGTGGGGGAGAGGGTCGGAACTATGGAAGAGCCTCGTCGCCTCGGCGGCAGGTACGAGCTCGGCGGCGTCCTCGGACGCGGCGGCATGGCCGAGGTCTACCTCGCCCATGACACCCGGCTCGGCCGTTCCGTCGCAGTGAAGACGCTACGGGCCGACATGGCCCGTGACCCGTCGTTCCAGGCCCGCTTCCGCCGTGAGGCACAGTCGGCGGCGTCCCTGAACCACCCCGCGATCGTCGCCGTGTACGACACCGGCGAGGACTACATCGACAACATCTCCATCCCGTACATCGTGATGGAGTACGTCGAGGGCTCGACGCTGCGCGAGCTGCTGCACTCCGGGCGGCGCCTGCTGCCCGAGCGCGCGCTCGAGATGACCATCGGCATCCTCCAGGCCCTGGAGTACTCGCACCGGGCCGGCATCGTGCACCGCGACATCAAGCCCGCGAACGTGATGCTCACCCGCCAGGGCAACGTCAAGGTCATGGACTTCGGCATCGCCCGCGCGATGGGCGACGCCGGCATGACGATGACGCAGACCTCCGCCGTCATCGGCACCGCCCAGTACCTCTCCCCCGAGCAGGCCAAGGGCGAGCAGGTCGACGCGCGCTCCGACATCTACTCCACCGGCTGCCTGCTGTACGAGCTGCTGGCCGTCCGGCCGCCGTTCGTCGGCGACTCCCCGGTCGCGGTGGCGTACCAGCACGTCCGCGAGGACGCCCTGCCGCCGTCCACCTACGACCCCGAGCTGCGGCCCGAGATCGACGCGATCGTGCTCAAGGCGCTCACCAAGGACCGCGACTACCGGTACCAGAGCGCCGACGAGATGCGCGACGACATCGAGCGCTTCCTCGACGGCCTGCCCGTCGCCGCCGCCCAGCAGGCGGCCGCGTACGGCATGGGCGCCCAGGGCTACGGCTACGACCAGCAGGGCTACCCCGCCCAGCACGACCCGTACGGCCAGACCAACCTGCTCCCGCAACAGGGCATGGCCGGGCCGACCACGATGCTCCCGACCGTCGGCGGCCAGCAGCCCGGCTACGGCTACCAGGAGCCCGGCTACGGCGACAACGGCGGCGGCTACGACGACGGCTACGACCGCGGCGGGCGCCGCCAGGAGCCGCCGAAGAAGAACAACACCTCCTGGATCATCCTGGCCGTCGCGGCGGTGCTGGTGCTGGTCGGCGCGTACTTCGTCGTCCAGGCGATCACCAAGCCCGGTGGCGGCGGTGGCGGCAAGGTGTCCGCGCCCTCGCTGGTCGGCCGGACCCTCGCCGATGCGCAGACCACCGCGACCAACCAGAGCGCCAAGCTCAAGGTCGTCCAGGGCGACCCGGCCCAGTGCGCGGACGCGGCCATCAAGAAGGACCAGGTCTGCACCCAGGAACCGAAGGCGAACGTGCAGATCGCCGGTGACGCCACCATCACCGTGCACCTCTCCACCGGCCCGGTCACCACGGCCGTCCCGGACGTGACGAACAAGACCAAGGACGAGGCGACCGCAGCCCTCACCAAGGCCGGGTTCGTCCTCGGGACGACCACCTACCAGGCCAGCGACAACGTGGCGCAGGACTCGGTCATCTCGCAGGACCCGAGCGGCAACGCCGCGCCGAACTCACAGGTCAACCTGGTGCTCTCGTCCGGCCAGGGCAAGGTCACCGTGACCAGCCTGATCGGCCAGCCGCAGGACGCCGCGTCCCAGGCGATCACCGACCTCGGCCTCAACCCGGTGATCAAGACCGTCAGCGTCACCGACCAGAGCAAGGACGGCGTGGTCGTCGACCAGACGCCGAAGAACGGCTCGGTCAAGAAGGGCGGCAACGTCACCCTGACCGTCGGCAAGATGGCCCAGAACGTGACCGTCCCGCCGCTCCAGGGCGTGACCCTCAAGGAGGCCGCCAAGCAGCTGGAGGGCCTCGGCCTGCACTACACGGTCGCCCCGCTCGGCTCGCAGGACCCGAACGCGACGATCATGTACAGCACCCCCGGCCCCGGCTCCCAGGTGCCGCCGGGCAGCAGCGTCACCCTGATCACCCAGGCCCCCAGCAACAAAGGGGGCGGGAACACCCCGTCCGGGCCCGCGTCCCCACCTGCGGGGAACTGAGACCTGACACCCCGGAGGGGGCCGCCACCGCACACCTGTGCGGGGGCGGCCCCCTCCGGCGTTCGCCTCCAGCACGGTTGTGCACAGGCTTGTCCCCAGCCCGTCAACTCCGGGCAAACGCGCCCGGCCACGGCTCCGACCAGCGGATCTACCCCCGGCCCGGCCCACCCCCACCCGGAGTTATCCACAGGCCCGGCCTCAACCAGTCTCAGTCGGCCACCCGGAGCACCAACTTCCCCACCGTGCGCCCGGTTTCACCCAGCTCGTGGGCCTTCGCCGCGTCCTCCAGCGGGAGGACGGCGGCCAGCGTCGGGCGCAGCCGGCCGGTCTCGACCAGCTCGGTGACGGCGAGCAGCGCCCGGCGGTCCGGCTCGACCAGCATGAACCCGGCCCGGATGCCGCGTCCGGCGGCCACCGCCGCGAGCGCGTCCTCGTCCGGATGGGTCAGGCTGACCAGGGTGCCGCCGTCCCGCAGGACTTTGAGCGAGCGCTCGCCGTAGCCCCCACCGACCGGGTCGAGCACCACGTCCACCTCGGCGACGACCGTCTCGAAGTCCACCGCCGTGTAGTCGACCACCTCGTCCGCCCCGAGACCCCGGACGAAGTCGTGCTTGCCCGCGCTCGCCGTCCCGATCACGTACGCTCCGAGCGCCTTGGCGATCTGCACCGCCAGGTGCCCGACCCCGCCCGCCGCCGCGTGCACCAGCACCCGCTGCCCGGGGCGCAGCCCCGCCAGGTCGACCAGCGCCTGCCAGGCCGTCAGTGCGGCCAGCGGCAGGGCCGCCGCCTCGGCGTGGTCGAGCCCGGCCGGCTTGGGCGCGAACTGCCGTGCGGGCGCGGCGACGTACTCCGCATAACCGCCCGGCAGCCGCGGGAAGCCGGGCATGCCGTAGACCTCGTCCCCCGGGGCGAAGAGCCGGACACCCATGCCGACCGCCTCG
Organism: Kitasatospora sp. McL0602; assembly: GCF_052076145.1. NCBI lineage: Bacteria > Bacillati > Actinomycetota > Actinomycetes > Kitasatosporales > Streptomycetaceae > Kitasatospora > Kitasatospora sp. McL0602. The sequence continues at coordinate 3,510,206 of NZ_CP197246.1, forward strand.
ACCACCCCCGAGACGTCGTACCCGAGCACGAACGGCGGCGTGCTGCCCAACCCGCCCCACAACCGGGTCTTCCAGTCCACCGGGTTGACCCCGGCCGCGTGCACCCGGACCAGGATCTCGGTCGGGCCCGGCACCGGCCGGGCCAACTCCACCGGCCGGAGCACCTCTGGCCCGCCGAACTCGTCCTGGCCGATCGCGCGCATCGTCGCCCCGCCACCTGTCATCGTCACTCTCCTCGTTCCGTGCCTGCCCCACCAGCCTCGCCGCCCCGAAGGGCCCGGACGAGGGGCCCGACGGCCAACGGATGAGAGGATCCGGTCATGCACTCCGAGGCCCCCACGGACCCGCCCCACCGCGTCGTGGTCCTCGCCCTCCCGGGCGTCATACCCTTCGAACTCGGCATCCCGGCCCGGATCTTCGGCAGCGCCTACAGCCCCACCGGGCGCCCGCTGTACGAGATCACCACCTGCAGTCTCGACGGCCGGCCCGTCCGCACCCAGGCCGACTTCACCGTCGCCGTCGAGCAGGACTCCCGCGCGATCGCCACCGCCGACACCCTGGTCGTCCCGCCGACCGGCTACGACGACCCGGTGCTCACCTCCGGCCGCATCCCCGCCGAGCTGGCCGAGGCACTGGCCACCCGCCGTCCGGGCAGCCGCCTGGTGTCGATCTGCACCGCGTCCTTCGCGCTGGCCGCCGCCGGGCTGCTGCACGGCCGCACCGCGACCACGCACTGGTACCACTCACCGCGGTTCGCCCGGCTCTTCCCCGACGTCCGGCTCGACTCCGACGTGCTCTTCGTCGACGACGGCGACATCCTCACCTCCGCCGGAGCCGCCGCCGGGATCGACCTCTGCCTGCACCTCGTCCGCCGCGACCACGGCAGCGAGACGGCCAACGGCGTGGCCCGCCGCTGCGTGGTGCCGCCCTGGCGCGAAGGCGGCCAGGCCCAGTACGTCGACCGCCCGGTGCCCGCCGCCGCCGGGCCGGACACCGCTGCCACCCGCGCGTGGGCCCTCGACCAGCTGCACCGCCCGCTGCCGCTCGCCGAGCTCGCGACCCACGCGGGCATGAGCATCCGCACCTTCAGCCGCCGCTTCCTCGCCGAGACCGGCCGCACCCCCGGCCAGTGGCTCACCTCCCAGCGCGTCGAGCTGGCCCGCGGCCTCCTGGAGTCCACCGACCTCCCGATCGACACCGTCGCCGACCGGGCCGGCTTCGGTAGCGGCTCCACCCTCCGCCAGCACGTCACCACGGCCCTCGGCGTCTCCCCCTCCGCCTACCGCCGCACCTACCGCGCACGGGCCTAGCGCAGCTCGGGCGGGGGTGTCCGGGCCGCGTCCACCGGGTCGACCCGGACCAGGCTGCCCCACACCGCCATCCGGTAGCGCGAGGTGTACACCGGCGTACAGGTCGTCAGGGTGATGTACCGGCCCGGCTCCCGGTACCCGGAGCCGGCGGGGACGGGCGCGATGATGCCGGTGTCGTACTTGGAGGTCTGCGGCAGCGTCGCGTCGACCCGGTAGACGTACCAGCTGTCCCGGGTCTCGACCACGATCGCGTCGCCCTTGGCGACCCGGTCCAGGTCGTGGAACTTCGCGCCGTGCCCGTCCCGGTGCGCGGCGAGGGTGAAGTTGCCGCTCCCGTCCCAGGGCATCGCCGCCGGGTACGGGTCCTGGTAGACACCGGCCACGCCCTCGTTCAGCACGTCCGGGCCGGTGCCCAGCCGGATCAGCGTCTGGTTGCCCCGCCCGAGCGCGGGCACGTGCAGGAAGCCGAGACCGTCCCCGGCCGCGTACACCGGCGGGCCGGGCGCCGGGCGGGCCGCCCCGGGCCCACCGGGGGCGGCCGACGCCGCCGGCGCCGCCCAGCTGTGCCGCAGCGTCTCCCCGGCCCGGCCCGAGCGGCTGTCCGCGAGCACGTCCGTCCACCAGAGCGAGTACGCCACGAAGAGGGCCAGCACCAGCCCGGCCGTGATCAGCAGCTCGCCGACCACCCCGAGCAGCACCGCCGACCGACCGCGCCCAACCGGGGGAGTGCTCCGCACGACCTCCACCATCCGCCCCCGCTCGCTACTGGGTCAGCGCGGCCGGCTGCCCCTGGCTCCTCGGCCGCTCCTCGACCATCTTGCCGAAGACGATCAGTCTGCCCCGGGCACTGAACTCCGGCGTGCATGTCGTGAGCGTGATGTACCGGCCGGGCCCGCTGAACGGCGACCCCTTGGGCACCGCGAGGATCACCGACACGTTCGAGGGAGGCGTCTCCGGGATGCCGCCCGCGACCTCGTACGTGTAGTACGCGGTCGCCGTCTCCACCACGATCCGGTCCCCCGGCACCAACTGCCCGATCTTGCGGAAAGGCTGACCGTGCGTCGTGCGGTGCGCCGCGATCGCGAAGTTGCCCGCCGCATCCGCGGGCATCGCCGTGCCGGTGTAGTGGCCGACCAGGCCCTTGTCGAGCACCTGCTGCTTCTGGGTGCCCTCGGCGATCGGGTAGGTCAGCCCCAGCTTGGGGATGTGCAGGATGGCGAAGCCCTGGCCGGGCTCGAAGGCCGCAGGCTTCGGGGCCGTACTGGGCGCGGTCGAGGGCCCCACCGGCGCGGGCAGGCTCCACTGCTGCTCCAGCCTGCTGCGGGTGCCGTCGGCGGAGGCGTCCGCCTGCACGTTGGTCCACCAGAGCTGGTACGAGACGAAGAGCAGCATCACCACGCCGAGCGTGATCAGCAGCTCCCCGGCGAGCCGGGCCGCCACCACCCGCGGCGCCTCCTTGGCGCGCGGCCTCGACCCGCGCCCACCCGCCCGGCCTGCCGCCCGGCGCCGCCCGCTGCCGGGCCGCAGCGCGACCCGGCCCCGCTGCTGCCGACGCCGCCCGCCGGAGGCAGCGGCCACGACGGGCGGTACGACCCGCAGCTGCATCGTCTGCTCAGCGGCCTCGGGAGCTGCGGGGGCCTGCTCGTACACCCCCCAAGCGCCCGGCTCGGCCTGCGCGCCCCCCTCCGGGCGTACCGCCGTCACCTGCTCAGCCCCGGCCGATCACCGGTGCGAGCCCGGCCGACCGGGCGACGGCCCCCGGGTGGCCGCACTCCGCCAGCCAGTTGGCGAGCATCCGGTGCCCGCCCTCGGTGAGCACCGACTCGGGGTGGAACTGGACGCCCTCGACGGGCAGCTCGCGGTGCCGCAGCCCCATCACGACCCCGCTCTCCGTCCGGGCCGTCACCACCAGCTCGGCGGGCACGGTGGCCGGGTCGACGGCCAGCGAGTGGTAGCGGGTGGCGATCAGCGGCGAGGGCAGGCCCTCGAAGACCCCGCCGTCCTCGTGCGTGACCTCGGAGGTCTTGCCGTGCAACAGCTCGGGCGCGCGGCCGACCACCGCGCCGTACGCCACCGCGATCGACTGCAGCCCCAGGCAGACGCCGAACACCGGCAGGCCGAGCGCCGCGCAGTGGTGCACCATCTCGATGCAGACCCCGGCCTCCTCGGGCGCCCCGGGGCCGGGCGAGAGCAGCACCCCGTCGAAGCCGCCCTCGGCCGTCCGCCGCACGGCGTGCTCGACCGTCACCTCGTCGTTGCGCACCACCTCGCAGGTGGCGCCCAGCTGGTAGAGGTACTGGACGAGGTTGAAGACGAAGCTGTCGTAGTTGTCGACCACGAGGATGCGGGGCGAGCTGTCGACGGAGGTCATTCGCGTGCTACTTCCTGGAGTACGGGGCCCGGTCATCCGGCGCCGCCCTGGTCCACCGTGACGTCACCGAAGGGCAGCAGCGGCTCCGCCCACGGGAAGACGTACGTGAACAGGACGTAGACCGCCCCGGCAGCGAGCACCAGCGCGAGGATCGACCGGACGAGGGTGTTCCCCGGCAGGTGCCGCCAGATCCAGCCGTACATGGTGCTCCTAGGGGTTCAGGTCGGGGTCAAGACTAGACCGCCGCCCCCTCCCGGCAGGCGGGTATCGCCGCTATCAACCACCGGTTGCCGCGTGCAGGTCCGTGGTGCCCGAGTAGCCCGGTACGGTCAGGTCGGTGCTCTCCTGCACCTTCCAGCCGAGCCCGTACGCCGCGACGTACTGCAGGTAGTTGCGGATCGTCGGGTCGTTGTCGACGGCCGAGCGCAGCCCCACCGTCTTCCCGACCGCCTTGATGACGTACGGCGGTGAGTAGACCCGGCCCTGGAGCAGCAGCGTGTTGCCGACGCAGCGCACGGCGCTGGTGGAGATCAGCCGCTGGTCCATCACCTGGATGCCCTCGGCCCCGCCACGCCAGAGCGCGTTGACCACGGCCTGGATGTCCTGCTGGTGGATGACCAGGTCGTTGACGCCCGGCTCGGGCACCCCCGGGATGCGGGCGGTGGCACCGGTGGGGGCGTCGTCGAGCGTGACGGTCAGCCCGGGGCCCTGGAGCGCCTGCAACCCGGCGGCCTGCTGGAGGGCGCCGAGCTGGGCGGTGTCGGCGGGGCTCTGGCCCTGCTGTTTGGCGAGGCTGTCCGCGCGGTCCTGCAGATCGGCCAGCTGCGCCTGGTCCTGCTGGTTCTGGGCGCTGCGCTGGCGTATCACGTCACTGAGGTGAAGCAGGGTGTTGTCGGTGCGCAGATCGGTGCCCTTGGCGGTCTGCGCGCTGATGTAGAAGAGCAGACCGGCGAGCGCGAAGACGGTGCAGGTCAGGGCACGTCCGACAATTCGGGTGCCGAAGCGGCGCCCGGGGCCGGGGTTCGGAGGAATCATGAAATTAGGCACCGTACCCTTATCTCCTTCAGACCCGGCGAGCCACTACGCTAACGGACGCCGGTGGCATGTGCGGAGCGCCCTGCTCGAAGTCCCCAGGTCCGCCTGGGTCCTCGGGTCGGTCGCCCCCGACTCTGAACCGGCCCCCACAGCCGCCCGGCCCGCTGCACCCTGCGCGGTCACAGCGCATCGACAGGAGAACCCCTCGTGCCGAAGTCTCGACTCCGCAAGAAGTCCGACTACACACCGCCCACCGCCTCGACGACGACCGCGGTGAAGATCAGCTCCGGCCGCAGCTGGGTCGCCCCGCTGATGCTGGCGCTGTTCCTGGTCGGCCTGGTGTGGATCGTCACCTATTACGTGACCAGCGGCACCTGGCCCATCCAGAGCTGGGGCAACTGGAACATCCTGGCCGGCTTCGGCTTCATCGCGGCGGGCTTCGGCGTCTCCACCCAGTGGAAGTAAGCGCCTCCTGACGTACCCCGGCACCGCCCCCCGGTAGCGAGGGGCGGTGCTTCGGCCTGTCCGGGCTCGCCTGCGGTGCCGCGCGTCTCATGTGTTTATCCACACGGTTATCCACAGTGGGGAAAAGTCCCCCGAGCCTGTGGATAACTTTTCCGCCGAACGGCGGTGCCGAAGCCCTCGGACAGCAGAAAACCCGAGCTGGACGCGCGTAGCGCAACTTCTCCCCAGGGGGTCGCGAACCGGCCCGCGCACACCCCTGTGCACACTGTGGACAACCCCCGGGCACCCCCGGGCACCCCCGGGCGCAACTAGCCGAGCCGGGCGGTCTCCGTCACCATCAACAGCACCGCGACGCCCAGCACCGCGGCCACCGTCAACCCCTGTACGAGGTTCCGGCGCGCCCGAGGGGCGTACATCAGCCCCACCGCGGTGACAGTGCCCGCCACCAGCCCGCCCAGGTGCGCACGCCAGTCGATCAGCGGCACCGAGAAGGTGATCACCATGTTGAAGACCAGCAGCGCGATCACCGGCCCGAGCGGCGTCCGGGTCACCCGGAACAGCACCGCCGTCGCCCCCAGCAGCCCGAAGATCGCCCCCGAGGCGCCGACCGAGTACAGGAAGCCGCCGGTGACGAGATAGGCGAGCGCGTTGCCCGCCACCCCGGAGACGACGTACAGCGCCAGGTACCGCAATCGACCGAGCACCCGCTCCAGCTGCGGGCCCAGCACCCACAGCGACACCATGTTCATCCCCACGTGCAGCAGGCCGCCGTGCACGAAGACCGCCGACACCAGCCGGTACCACTCCTGCGGCCCGGCCGCGACGCCCTGCGCCGGGAAGCCGAACCGCCCCGGGATGCTGTACATCCCCAGCAGTTGCTGCCACTCCGGCCGGACGTACTGGGTCAGCACGAAGACCACCAGGTTGATCCCGATCAGGATCTTGGTGGCCAGCGCCGGGTCACCCGTGGGCTGCCCGCCGAACCGCGTCAGGGCCGGCCGGCTCTGCTGGTGACCGCCCTGCACGCACTCCGGGCACTGGAAGCCCACCGAGGCGCTGACCATGCAGTCCGGGCAGATCGGCCGCCCGCAGCGGGCACAGCCGATTCCCGTCTCCCGCTCCGGGTGCCGGTAGCAGCCGGGCAGCGCGGGCGCCCCCTCGGCCTTCGGGGCGGTCGGCTCGTCCGGAAGCATCCGAGGGTCCCTCCTCATGAACTCGTCCCGCCTCATGACTCGTCCCGGCGGCGCCACCGTCTCCGGGGCACGGCCGGGACCGCCAAGGCTACCGCCGAGTCACTCCCGTGCGGTCAGCTGCGGGAGATCTCCACCGACTCGATCACGACCGCGGCCGTCGGCCGGTCCCGGCCGTCCGTCTCGCTGCCCACGATGTCCGCCACGACCTGCTGGCTCGCCAGACCGCTGACCTCGCCGAAGATGGTGTGCTTGCGGGTCAGCCAGGGCGTCGCCGCGACCGTCACGAAGAACTGCGACCCGTTGGTGCCGGGCCCGGAGTTGGCCATCGCCAGCAGGTACGGCCGGTTGAACGCCAGGTCGGGGTGGAACTCGTCCGCGAACTCGTACCCCGGGCCACCGGTGCCGTTGCCCAGCGGGTCACCGCCCTGGATCATGAAGTCCTTGATCACCCGGTGGAACACGGTGCCGTCGTACAGGCGCCCGCTGCTCTTCTCCCCGGTGTTCGGGTCGACCCACTCACGGGCCCCCTCCGCCAGCTCGACGAAGTTCCGGACCGTCTTCGGCGCGTGGTTCGGGAAGAGCTCGACGACGATGTCGCCGCGATTGGTCTTCAGGGTGGCGTACAGCTTCTGGGCCACGGTGTGCCTTCCCGTCATTCCTTGCTACCGGTGTCACGGACGCCGTCGATCATCCCATGATCCGCCCGGCGCCCCCGTACCCCAGCCGCACCACCAGCCGCACCACCCGCGTACGGCCCAACCCGACGCGCCGACGAACAGATAGGCATGCATGATCTCCAAACAGGTGGAAAGGTGCATAAAGGATGCCGTGCAGACAGGGCGCCACCGAGGAGGAGAAGCTCGTGACCCGTTTGGACTCAGCTCGTGAGACGGCCGACCGGACGAGGGAGACCCTCGCCCCCTACGCCGCCAGCGCCAAGGACACCGCCGCGCAACTCGCGCACGAGGCCCGGCAGCGGCTGACCCCGGCCGTCGAGGCTCTCGGCCCGAAGGCCCGCAGCGGCGCCGCCGGGGCCGCCCAGACCGCCCGCCTCCAGTACACCAAGCACCTGGCCCCGCAGCTGGAGCACGCCTTCGCCAGCCTCCCGCCGCACACCCAGCAGAACACCCTCAAGGCCGTCCACCGGGCCCAGGAGGCCGCGCTCGCCGCCAAGATCTCGGCCGGCCGGGCCGCCGACCAGGCCAAGGTCACCGTCGTCCCCAAGGTCACCGAGGCCGTCAGCGGGGCCCGCGCCGCGATCACCCCCGTGGCCCAGCAGGCGCACCAGCGCGGCAGCGCCGCGATCACCGCCCTGCACGGCAACGTCAGCGCCGCCGAGATCAGCGAGCTGGCCGCGAAGAACGCCCGCAAGGACCACCGCAGCGGCGTCGTCACCGGCCTCGCCGTGGCCGGCACCATGGCCATCGGCGCCGGGCTGCTCGCCTGGCAGTGGTGGCGCCACCAGAGCAGCCCCGAGTGGCTGGTCGAACCCCCGGCCACCGTCGGCTCCACCGCAGGCCACAGCACCCCGGAGGCCACCATGAACGGCTCGGTCGCACCGACCACCGCCACCACCCCGCAGCCGGACCCGAAGCCCGAGCGCCCCAAGCCGCACGACCCCCGCAAGCCGCACTGACGACACCATCAACAACACGACGAACGCCCCGGGCCGTGATCGGCCCGGGGCGTTCGTGCACGTGGAGCTTAGGAGACTCGAACTCCTGACATCTGCCTTGCAAAGGCAGCGCTCTACCAACTGAGCTAAAGCCCCGTGCGGTTTGCTGCGCACAAGCGTACCTGCTCCCACGCACATTCCGTGAGCAGGTTTCGCTCCGCAGCTCCGCAGCGCCGCATTACGCGTCTGCGGAAGGGCCTGCCCCGGCCGACTGGCCGGAGCAGACCCGGCGGGCCGCCGCGTACGGCGCCCGAAAGATCGTCCGATGCCTCAGCGGGCAGCGGGGACCGGGTCGGTCGCCTCGGTCCACAGGTCCTGCTCGGCACGGTCGGCCTGGACCTGACGGTAGACAAAGAAGCCGCCGAGGGCGACCAGGGCGACCAGGAGAAGCTTCTTCACCGCGGGACCTCGTCCTTCTTGCTTGCGTGGAGCGGACTCAGCGGGGCTCTTGCCGGGTAGGCAGAGACCACCTCGCGAGTCCTCGGGTGTACGAGCACGAACCAGCGGCCCGGGTGGCAGACCGCCTTGCGGCCGATGATACACACCGGTGTCCGCTCACCGGGCGGCCGCCGCCACCACCAACCGCCCGATCGGCACACAGGATTGACGCCACGCCGCCTGCCTCACCCGCGCGGCAGCCGCACCGTCGCCCTCCCACCGGCCAGGTCGACCACCGTCCGCGGCGGGGCACCGTCCCCCTCCTCGTCCCGCAGCATCAGCGTCGTCTGCCGCTCGTCCAACTCGTGCTGCTTCCCCGGGGCGAACTGCGCCTGCAACTGCTCGAACCCGGTCGCCGACAGCTGCCCCTCCCGTCCCGTCCCCCGCCACGGCACCCACCGCGCCCGACCGGCCCGCAACACGAGCTGATCGACCACGGCGAGCGCCACCAGCGCACAGACCAGACCCGGAAGGCTCATCGCCCAGAACAACGCCATGCCCCCACCCTACGAACCCGGGCACCCCCGTCAACGGTGCCAACGCCACCGCCTGCCCCGCCGCACGTCCTCCCCCAACTCGCACAGCCGCACGCTCATCGCCCCCACCAGCATCCGGTCGGCCACCAACATCCCCTCGCACGGCCCAAGCCGCCGCCCGACCTCCCCCGCGAGCACCCGCCGCTCCACCTCGGCCACCAACCGCTCGACATCGAGCTCCAGCTACGCCCCACCGGAGCCCTCCACATCGAGCAGGTACCGCCGCACCTGCCGGGCCACCTCACTGGTCTGCAGCAGCATCGCCACGTTGAGCACCGCCCGCCGGGAGAACAGCGCGAGCGAGCGGTGCCGCCCGCGCATGCCACTGACTTGCTTGAAGCAAGTCAGTGGCTCGCCCGTCAGCACCCGGTACCCGTTCCCGGCCAGCTCCGCCCGGTGGTCGACCACCAGGGCGTACAGCGTGCCGGCCGGGACCTCGAAGAAGTCCGCCACCATCCGCGTGGTGGCGTAGACCTGGTCCGGCAGCATCGCCAGCACCTTGACCTTGTCGAGCACGTCCGTGCGCTCGATCAGCCGCTGACGGTAGGTCGGGGACTCGAAGATGACAGCTTCCATCGACATGGGGGTACGCCTCCGCGATCGGAGTGGACTGTGGACCGCCCGATCACCCAGGGCGCGCGGGGCTGGAACATCCGCCAGCAGGAGCAGAGGTCGCGCTACGTCCACAGATCCAATGACCGGTACTGTCGCCCGGCCATCCCCAAGATTCACAGCAGTTTCGAGTCGTCCACCCCAAGATGCCTCTGCGCACCAACCCCAACGACCGAACCCCGCCGACGGTTACGCATCCGGGTGATCCAGCTCACGCACGGAGCTCCGCCGCCGGGCAAAACGAAACGCCCCGGATGGAGTTCCATCCGGGGCGTTTCCGCAGGTGGGCCTAACAGGACTTGAACCTGTGGCCTCTTCCTTATCAGGGACGGGCAAAAACGCAGGTCACAGTGCCTCCCCAACTCGCCAGCTCAAGAGGCTTCTACCCCAGCCGACCCCGCTCAACCCCGCTCAACCCCGCCCGCCATCACCGATCACGGTGCTGATTTTGGATGGATTTTGGATGAGCGGCAGAGCTACGCCACCGCTCGCAGCCTGGGCCGATGCACCACATCTCCCCGCAGAGCCGCGAGTACCTGGCCGGCCACATCAGCCGCAGCATGGGTGTAGAGCCATGTGACCGCCCCCGCCCGCTCGTGGCCGAGCACCTCCTGGACGATCACCTCAGGGACGCCGAGCGCGGCCAACCGCGAGGCAAAGGCGTGCCGCTGGTCATGGAAGTCGGGCCAGTAGTCGGTGCGGGTCTTGCCGTCGGGAAGCTTTCTCACCGTCTTCCGCATCACGCCGGCCTGCTCGATTGCGTCGATCCAGTTCCGGCGGAAGGCGGACCGACGGAGCGGGGCCCACCCCGTCGCGCCGGTCTTCCGGTTCTTCCGGTTCCGCCCGTGGAACACGAGCTCCTCCGGGCACATGCCATCTGCCTCCGGGTCGCTCAGCCGGGTCGACGGCTGCTCGGCCGCCATGTGCGCTCGCAGGACCCGAACTGCCAGGGGTGTGAGGGGCACCGTTCGCATGCCCGCGTCGCTCTTCGGGTAGACCTTGCGCCGCAGCGTCCCGCGAACTTCAGTGAGCACCTCCCGCACCTGGATGCGCGCACCATCGAGGTCGACCCAGCATGCCCTCAGCCCAACCAGTTCGCCCCATCGGAGGCCGGTTTCCTGCGCCACGATCTGCATGGCGGCGTGGTAGCGCGGAAGCTGCCTACGGACCCTCCGCAGTTGCTCGTAGGACGGAGGCCGGCGGTCCTCCGGGTGTTCCTTCTTGATCCGTGGCAGCTTCACCTGGTGCGCCGGGTTGGTGGTGATCCGCTTGTCGAGGACGGCGATGTCCATCATCTTGTCGAGCACCTGGAACGCCTTGATCACGGATGCTGGGGCGAGCGGCCCGTCAATCTCGTTGACCCAGGTCTGGATATCGACCCAGCCGATATCGCAGAGCTTCCAGGTGCCGAACCTCGGCTTCACCCAGTTCCGCCACATCCGCTCGTCGCGGTCCTTGGTGGAGTCCTCCCCCTTCTGGAGACCCCACCAGGTCTCGAACCACTTCACCAGGGTGATCTCGCCGCGGCGAGGGTCGAGCCAGCGGCGCTCACGGATCTCGGTGCGGATCTTCTCGAGCTCGGCGATGGCCTCATCTTCGGTCTGGAAGGTCTTAGACAGGGGCTCGCCACCAGGGCTGGTGTAGCGGAGCTGCCAGGTGCCGATGCAGTCCTTACGGGCGCGAATCTTCGTGCCGAACTTCTCGCGGCACCGTGCGCACCCGCACTTCATGCTCGGGAGTTGCCTCGGGTTGTTGGTGGATTTACGCCCCACGGAGCACCTGCCGGTGGTCGTCGCGTCGCCCGGCATGCTGGGCTGCAATCAGTGCGGGCGGCAGGGTGATGGTGTCCCCGCAGAAGCAGAGTGCACCGTCGGAGACGGGCTCGGCATCGAGGTCAGAGAGGATCGCACTGATTTCGGCCATCGCGACGCCAGGCTCCGCGTCCTTGCGAACGATGATCGAGACGCCGTCCGCGTCGTAGTACACCAGTTCGAACGCAAGGTCGGCTTGCACCACACGAATGCACACAGACTTCCCCCCAAGGATCAGCACAACGACAGGGATCTCTCGTGTGCCGCAGCTGGAGGAGGAGGACTGCGACTCGCCAACGACCGTACCGCGCGACATGGCATATGCACAGTGCGTTAGTGGAAAGGTGAATGATCAACACAAGTTCGAGACACGACCACCTGGGCCGCCAACCCTCATGATGCGCGAGTGACCCGCGCAAGAGCCTCGGCCTGCTGGATGAGCGCACGCTGCGACGACACTGGCAACCCTCGGTAGAGCTTGAGGAGCTTCTTCTCCCGCTCCTCGTCAAGCTCCGCCGGCGCCCGCCGACCCGCTGCCGTGAACACCTCAGCCACCGTCACCGGAAGCACCGCGGCGAGACCCCGAAGCCGCTCCGGGTCGATACGGCCGTCGCCACCCCGTGTCCGTCGGACCCATGCATTGAGGGTCGGCAGCGGGATACCCGTCTCCTTCGCGAGCCAGGTCTGGCTACGACCGAGATCTGCGAGGGCGCGCGTGATCAGCGCTGCGAGATCCTCGCCGGGAGCGTCGTCGCCAGTCACGTCTGCTGTCACGTGTAGAAGCATCGCCCGGCCCTGCATACATGTGCAAGCCGGTCCCAGCACCGTGGCCGACAAGCACCACAGAGCTTTAGGTGCCGTTAAGGAAGCAGGCCGCCCACCGTGCGACCCCCTCCGGCACCGACAGGCACTCTTGACGCATCTCTACATCTACATGTAGAACAGAGACATGACGAAGGCACCCCACCCAGGGGGCCGGAACCAGCCACAGAAGGACGCCCAATGCGACGACGGAACAACGGAGAACAGCTCCGATCCGCCATGCGGGCAGTCGGCCTGACGATCCCTCGCCTGGCCGAGGCCACGCGCAACGCCGATCCGCTCGGCGTCGGCATATCGCCGAGTTTGATCGGCTTCCTGGTCAGCACCGGCAAGAGCGGGCGCAACGAGTGCAGCGACCGTACGGCAGAGCTGATCTCGCTTGCCCTCGACGTACCGATCGATGAGCTGTTCCTCGGTGGTCTCTCCGTGGTCGCAGACTCTACATCTACATCGAGAGACGAGATGCAGGCTACGCCGCCCACCACCGGACCTGAGCCGCTCATGACGGCTCAGGAGCTCCTCCGATACCTGCGCAAGAGCGCGAACTGGCTCGACATCGAGATCCGGGAGCGCCGGATTGAGCCGATCTACGTCGGCCGGTCCCGCCGGTTCGACCGGCTCCAGGTGCTCTCCGAGCTCAAGGCAGCAGCCACCGTTCGCGCTGCCTGATCGACCCCAGACATGGGTCGGGCCGCCCCTAGATGCGACCCCAGGGACGACCCCGGCCCACCGAGCAACACCCTCTACAGATGAAGGAGGCAGGCCGCTATGCAGCCTACCCGCTTGATCAACCCCCAGCTCGGGCCCGTGCTCGCGCTCACCGCACTTCTCACCGAGCACCAGCTGCCGCCCATCACCTGGTCCATCACCGACCACGGCACCCTGCGCGGCGACATCACCGGCTCCAACTCCCGGCCCGTGCTGGCCATGTACACCGCCGTCCTCGGCGGGGATGCCGACCCGCTCCTCCGCTACACGTTCAGGGGCGCCGCCCGGGTGGGCGAGACCGTTCACGCCGTCTGGCAGGACATCCGGGTCACGATCATCGCGACGTCGGACGCGAGCGCCTACCCCGAGCTGGCCGCGCCGCAGGCGGTGGCCGCGTGATCTGGGTCCTCTACATGGCCGTCATCTGGGCCGTCCTCTTCATCCTCGCCGCCCGCGACGAGATCGCGGATGCCTGGCGCACCCACCACATCCGCCGAGCACGCAAGGAGATCACCCGATGAGCACGTCCAACCCCGTCGCCCGCCGGGCGACGATCCTCATCACCAGCCACCTCGGCGAGCACACCGCCGCCGCCGTGGTCGAGGCCCTCGACCGTGCGGGGATGCTCGCCCGGCCGACCGAGCGCGTCGGCGGCCCGTACCCGATCAGTCTGCGGCGTACCGGCCTCGGCGTCGAACTCGACCACCACTCGCTGATGAGCGCCCTCCTCATCCAGTACGTCACCAGCCTCGCCGAGGACCCGAGCGGAGTCCTCGCGGAGGCGGAGGCCATCACGGCCGCATCCGGGCCGGAGCGCGACGCGCTCATCGAGACCCTCCTCGACTCGCTCGGCGGGACGACTCAGGCGCTCGGCGCGACCGCCGCGAAGCGGCTGGCAGAGCGGATCACCGCGCTGGCCGGCCCCGTCTTCCCGGAGCACACCAAGCGGCAGGCCAGCTGATGGCTGACCTCGACGCCTTGCAGTCCCAGGTCGAGCAGTTGGAGGCCGAGCGCGACAGCCTCCAGGACCAGCTCGACACCACGGCCGAGGAACTCGCTGCCGCGAACCAGCAGCTCGACACCTTGAAGCAGCTCGCCGACAGCGCCCGCGACCTCGTGCGCGCCGCCGCCCAGGTGCTGGAGAGGGGCGACTTCTGATGGCCCATCTCCGCTACCTGCTCGCCCTGCGCCTGCGCCGTTGTGAGTGGCCGTGGCCCGCCCTGGAGCTCGCCGTCGGCGACGGCCCCGGCTGGCTGCTCTGCCCCCTCTCCCTCGACTTCCTGCTGAAGGACTGACCCGTGAACATCACCATCCACGTCGACGAAATCACCCTGGACACCCTCGTCGCGAAGACCGTCGCCTTCGACGAGGACGGCGACGCCTACGAGACCGGCGAGAAGACCGTCGGCCACCTGGTCGCCGAGCAGCTCGTCGAGCGCCTCGTCAAGGACTCCAGCTGGCCGAGCCTGCGGGAGCAGGTCATGCAGATCCGCGCCGAGGTGATCCGCGAGCGCGTCACCCCGCTGGTCGATGCGGCCCTCACCCGACCGCTTCGCAAGACCAACTCGTACGGTGAGCCGGTCGGCCCCGAGACCACTCTGTCGGAGCTGATCGTCGCCGACGCGCAGAAGTGGCTGAGCGCGCCCGCCGACAGGCACCGCTCGGACGCGGGCACGCTCCTGGACAAGGCGATCCGCACGGAGGTGCAGCGGGCTGTCGCCGAGACGGTCACCCTGGTTGTGCGGGAGACGGCCGAGCAGGCCGTGGCCGAGGTCGTCGCTGCGGCGAAGGCGCAGGTCTGAAGATGACGATCACCGAGCTGCCGGGGACCACCGCGTCCCCGGCCGCCGGGCGGCGCATCACCCCCACCGGCCGCCTCATCCTCCCCGCCAGCGCCGACCGCGAGCAGTGGCTCACCGCCCGCCGCAACGGCATCGGCTCCTCCGACCTCGCCGCCATCCTCGGCCTCAGCTCCTACGGCAACGAGTTGTCGGTCTACTACGACAAGACCGGCGAACTGCCCCTGGAGAGCGACGACTCCGAGCCCGCCCTGTGGGGCCGCTCGCTGGAGGAGAACGTCGCCCGCGAGTGGGCCCGCCGTAACCGCACCTTCGGCCGCCGCGTCGGCCTGGTCGCCAACGACGCCCGGCCGTGGCAGATGTGCACCCTCGACCGGCGCGTCCTCCGGTGCCCGATCAACGAGGGCGACTCGTGCGCCCTTGAGATCAAGTGCCGTCACCAGATGAAGGCGCCGATGTGGCGCAAGGGCTGCCCGGACGATGTCCTCGCGCAGACCCTCCACCAGGCGGACGTGTGCGGGTTCGACCACATGCACGTCGCGGTGCTCATCGGCGGCAACGACTACCGGCAGTTCACCGTGCGGGTCGCCGAGCACGCGCAGCTGGTTCTGGACCTGCGGGCCGCCGCCGGGGATCTGTGGGCCCGCGTCGAGACGCGCCGCCCGCCGGTGATGGGCCCCGAGGCGGACCCGGGTCCGCTGCTGGACCTGTACAAGCGCCTGCACCCGGAGCGGTCCGGTGTCATCCGGATCGACCGCGACGGCGACGCCCAGGACGCCCTCTCCGACTACCTGGCCGCTGGCAGGGACGAGAGCGCGGCCAAGAAGCGCAAGGCCGCCGCATACGCCCAGATGCTCGCTGCCCTCGGCAACGCCGAGATGGCCGTGATGGGCGACAAGCCCGCGTACTCCATCGAGCAGTCCAACAAGGAGACACCGGACCTGAAGCGGCTCCGGGAGCGGTGGCCCAAGGCGTACGAGGACTGCGTCACCGACAAGGCCCACGACCGGCTCAGCATCCCCGACAACGTCCGCAAGGAGCACGCCCGATGACAACCCCGACGCTGGCCGAGCGCGCCGCCGCGAAGGTGGCCCGCGCAACCGCCCCGGGCGCCGAACCGGAAGCCGCCGCACCCACCTACCGGCCCGAGCCGCTGGCAGACCTCGGCATCCCCGAGCCCGGCCCCGACGGGCCCCCCACCGTCCCCGTGTACATCGCCTGGTCGAACGTCATGGGCACCGTCACCGGCATCGCCAAGAGCGGCCAGTACGGAAACCCCGGCGCCACCGGGAGCTACCGCTTCCGAGGCATCGACGCCGCCCTCAACGCTTTCGGCCCCGCCTGCCGCCTCCATGGCGTCCTCGTGCTGCCCGTCCGCACCGAAGCCGGATATCGGGATGTCAAGACCAGCACCGGCAAGAACAGCCGCGAGTGCACCGTCACCGTGACGTACCGCATCATCGGCCCCGCCGGAGACCACATCGAGGTCCAGTCCGTCGGCGAGTCGATGGACTCGGCGGACAAGGGCACCGCGAAGGCCCTGTCCACCAGCCTCCGTTCGCTGTTGCTGCTCGGCGGCCTCGTTCCGACCGGCGACGCGGACCCGGACTCACAGAACGTCGAGCGTGGTGAGGCACCGACCCGGTCGATCCGGGAGTACCTCGACGAGATTTTCAATCCGGCCAGCAGCACCGGGCGGCTCCGCCAGATCCGCTACGAGCTCGGCCAACAGCAGCGCCTGATGATGCGCGTGCAGAACGAAACTGGCGAGACCGAAGAGGTCGGCAAGATCATCGACCGGGTCGGCAAGGAGCGCGCTGCCGGGGGTGTCCAGTGACCTGGCACCTCGGCCCCCTCGCCGCGTTCGACCTGGAGACAACCGGCGTCGACGTCGAAACCGACCGCATCGTCACCGCCAGCGTCCTCGGCATCCGAGCCCAGCGCGGCGACGACCCGGCCGACGACCCCGGCCGCTGGCTCTCCATCGACCGCCTCAGCTGGATCGCCGACCCCGGAGTGGAGATTCCCGCCGAGGCGAGCGCGTTGCACGGCATCACCACCGCTCGCGCCCAGGCCGAAGGGCGCCCGGCCGCCACCGTCGTCAAGGGCATCGCGGCAGCCCTCGCTGAGCACATCCGGGCCGGCACGCCGATCGTCGTCATGAACGCCCCGTACGACCTCACCCTGCTGGACCGCGAGCTGATCCGGCACGGAACGCCAGCCCTGGCCAAGCAGTCCCGCCGGGCCTTGCACGTCATCGACCCCCGCGTCCTGGACAAGGAGGTCGACCGGTACCGCAAGGGCCCGCGCACCCTCAGCGACCTGTGCACGCACTACGGCGTGCGGCTCGACGGCGCCCACGAGGCAGCGGCCGACGCCCTCGGCGCGGCCCGCATCGCGGTGGCGATCGGCCAGCAGCACGCCCGGATCGGAAAGCTGGAACTCGCGACTCTGCACGGCTGCCAGGAGAAGTGGGCCGCACGGCAGGCGGAGGGCCTGGCCGAGTACTTCCGGCGCGACGGGCGCGTCTCGGACGCAGAGAGCGTCCGAACGGACTGGCCGCTGATCCCTCGTCAGCAGGTGGCCAAGTGAGCGACCCCTACGGCGACGACCGGCTCGCCCTCCATAGCCCGGTTCGCGACGCCCCCGAGACGGACACCGCGACCGTCGCCCAGCTGATCCAGGACAACGCCCGCGACCAGGCCGACGCCGACCTGCTCCACGACATCATCCTCGGCCCCCTCACCAGCCCGAAGACCCGCGACGAGGTGCACAACGCCTCCGGCTACCGGGCCGGTTGCCGCTGCGAGCTCTGCACCGCAGCGAACACCGCCGACCAGCGCGACCGCATCAACGGCCGCACCCGCAAGCACGGAGCCAACCGGTGACCCAACTTGCTCTCCTCCCCGCCTCCCCGGTCCCGGCCGGGGAGGCCCCCACCCCGACCGTCACCGGCCCGGCGCCGGTCGTCATCGGCCTCGACGTCGCCATCGGCACCACCGGCGTCGCCGGACTCGGCTGGACCGCACATATCCACGCCAACCAGGCGAGCCTGCACGAGCGGATGGAGCACCAGCTCACCGAGGTCAAGTCGTACATCCGGAACGCCGACTTCGTCGTCGTGGAGGGCCCGGCGTTCTCCAAGAACAACCAGGGCGCTGACGCCCTCGCCGCGATGCGGTGGATGGTTCGCCGCGCCCTGTGGAAGGCCGGCATCCCGTACGCCGTCGTCAACCCGGACAGCCGCACCATCTACGCCACAGGTAAGGCCCGATGGCGTGACCAGGAGACGAAGCGGAAGTTCACCCCGGTCCAGGTCAAGGGCCTCGTCCGGGCCGCCGTCGCCACCCAGTACGGCGTGGAGTGCGAAGGCCGGTGGCGGTACGACGAAGCCGACGCCTACGTGCTCATGGCCATGGGACTCCACCACCTCGGCCACCCCCAGGCCGACCTCCCCGACACCCACACCCGCGCCCTCCAAGGCGTCAACTGGCCCGAGAGGACCGACCAGTGAAGTTTTCCACCACCGTGCCGCTGCCCTGCGTCGGCCACGCCGAGCTGTTCTTCACCGCCGACGGAGAGCGCGGCCCGGCTGTCCAAGCCCGAGCAGAGGCCGCCCGCGCCCTGTGCGCACGCTGCCCCATCGCGGCCGAGTGCCGCCAACTCGGCCGCGAAACCTAC
This sequence comes from Kitasatospora sp. McL0602, assembly GCF_052076145.1. Lineage (NCBI taxonomy): Bacteria > Bacillati > Actinomycetota > Actinomycetes > Kitasatosporales > Streptomycetaceae > Kitasatospora > Kitasatospora sp. McL0602. The sequence continues at coordinate 3,528,662 of NZ_CP197246.1, forward strand.
TCCCTCGGCATGTGGGGCGGCGAAGACGAGGACCAGCGTCAGCAGCACCAGCCCCGACGCAGCAACTACGGCGGCGGCCGACGCCCCGGCGAGTGCGGCACCCCGTCCACCTACAAGCGCCACCTCAAGCGTGGCGAGCACTGCGACGAGTGCCGCCAGGCCAACACGGACTACGTCCGCCAGAAGGACCGCGAACGGCGTGCTCGCAACGGAACCTCCCGGCTCGCCATCGCAGCCTGACCACCCGTGCCGATCAGCTCAGCAGAAAGGTTCCGCTCCGTGACCATCGCCCAGCCCGAGCAAGCAGCCGAGTTCGCCGCGTTCCTCGTGAACCACCTCGGCGGCCGGGCCCACGAAGAGGTCAGCGCCGAGCTCCACCAGCTCATCGCCGCCGTCACCGAACACGGCAAGAAGGGCTCCCTCTCCATCGTCGTCACCGTCGCCCCACCGCAGGGCCACATCGACGGTGGGCCCCTCGCCATCGCCATCGACAGCACCCTCAAGGCCCCCAAGGCGTCCGCCCCGCCGTCCATCTACTTCGTCGACGCTGACGGCAACGCCACCCGCAACGACCCCCGCCAGATCGCCATCGACTTCCGCACCGTCCCCGCCACCACCGAGTTCCGGAGCGTCTGACCCATGACCACCACCGACAACCTCCAGGCCGTCATCAACACCGCCACCCGCGCCGTCAGCCCGTCCGAGCTCGAGCCCGGCAAGATCTACGGCTGGCTCACCGCCGACGGCCGCGTCCAGCAGATCGACCTCAGCGGTGACGAGCACCGCGCCGCCCCCGCCCGCAAGACCGGCAACGTCACCCTCCGCGACACCTTCAGCTTCCTCGCCTACTACGGCAAGCACGCCGACGAAAACACCGAGGTCTACGCCGACGCCGAGACCCTCACCATCACCGCCGTCCTCGACGCCCACGGCCCCGACCGCCCGCGCTTCGGCCGCCACCGGGCCGTCCTCTCCCTCCGCACCACCAGGGCATGGGAGGAGTGGAACGCCTCCAGCGGCAGGCTCATGGACCAGGACGCGTTCGCGAACTTCCTGGAGGACCACCTCCCCGAGCTCGTCGCCCCGGACGCCGCGACGATGCTGGAGATCGCCCAATCCATCCAGGCCACGACCAGCGCGACGTTCCAGTCCAGCACCCGACTCCACTCCGGCGAGCGGAAGTTCGCGTTCGCCGAGGACACCACCGCCAAGGCCGGAAGCCGGGGCGAGCTCACCATCCCCGAGACGTTCACCGTCGGCCTCAAGCCGTTCGAGGGCTCGGACGGCTTCACCCTCACCGCCCGGTTCCGGTACCGCCTCGGCGGCGGCACCCTCCAGCTCGGCTACAAGCTGGAACGCCCCGAGGACGTCCGGCAGACAGCGTTCGACGACGTCCTCCAGGAGGTCACCGATGCCGTCACCACGCCGGTGATGAACGGCAGCCCCGCGAGGGCCTGATGAGCGGGCCCCGCACCCCGCCGGCGAACTGCCCGGGGTGCGGGGCCACCACCCTCCAGGCCCCCGACGGCCGGTACCTCGACCCCGAGCCGCACCCCTGACCCAGGAGCACCTCAGCGTGAGCAACGTCCGGCCCTTCCCAGCGGCCATCGACGAGGACGACGGCGGATACATCGACCGCCCCGTCCCCGCCGACCTGGCCGCCGAACAGGCGGTGCTCAGCGCATGCATGTACGACACCGCCAACGTCGAACGAGTCTCCTTCCTCGACCGCAGCGACTTCTACAAGGGCGCGCACCAACTCGTCTGGGACGTCCTCCAGCAGCAGCACCGCAACGGCGACCCCACCGGCCCCATCGCCATCCACAACGAGATCACCAAGCTCGGCCAGCTCCGGACCGTCAACGGTGGCGACTACCTCCACACCATCAGCCAAGCCCCATCCGTCAGCGCCGAGTACTTCGCCGGCATCGTCCAGGAGAAGGCCGTCCTCCGGCGCAAGGCCGAGCTCGCCGTCCGCCTCAACGTCGAAGTCCAGCGCGGCACCGCCCCCGGGCACCTCGACAAGCTCCTCCAGGACCACCTCGAAGACGAACAGCAGCGAGCCCGAGGGGGCCGCACCAGCACCGTCGACGCCCTCCTCGCCGAGATGCTCGACACCAACGCCCTCGACGACATGCCCGCCCTCGAACCCCTCGTCGGCGACCTCCTCCACCTCGACACCCTCGCCCGAGTCATCGGCCCGTCCGGCCACATGAAGTCCTTCGTCACCATCGACTTCGCCGGTCACGTCGGCACCGGCAAGCCCTGGCACGGCAACCACGTCCACCAGGGCACCGTCGTCTACCTCGTCGCAGAAGGCGCCCGAGGAATCCGCAAGCGCGTCCGCGCTTGGGAGCAACACCACGGCCTGCGCATGGAGAACGTCCTCTTCCTGCCCCGCCCCGTCCAAGCCATGGACCCCGAGTGGCTCACCCTCATCGAAGCGTGCAAGCGCCTCGGCCCCGTCTTCATCATCGTCGACACCCAGGCCCGAGTCAGCGTCGGCATCGAGGAGAACTCCGCGAAGGAGATGGGCCTCGTCATCGACCGCATGGAGCAACTCCGGGCCGCCACCGGCGCCTGCGTCCTCGTCATCCACCACACCGGACACATCGGCGACCACGGCCGCGGCTCCAGCTCCGCCAAGGGCGCACTCCAGAGCGAACTCCACGTCTCCAAGAAGGGCGACCGCGCCAGCAACACCATCGTCACCATCAAGACCGGCAAGCAGAAGGACGACGAACAGGGCGCCGACCTCGACTTCGGACTGCGCATCGTCGACATCGCGGGAGAGGCGAAGCCCGACGGCTCCCCGCTCACCTCCGTCGTCCTCCTCCCCATCGACAGCTCCGCCTTCCCGCCCGTCCCCGGCACCGTCGAGTTCGTCATGGCCGCCCTCGACAAGGCCAACGTGCCGAACACCCACGGCCGGGAGAAGCTCCGCGCCGAGTGCGCCACGAGGGGCATCCCGGCACGCACCGACGTGCTCACCAAGGTCGCCCAGATCCGCAAAGCCCGAACCGGACAAACCCATCCGAACCACCTGACCCAAAACCTGACCCAAGGCACTTTTCAGCAACCTGACCCAACCCCTGGGTCAGGAAACGACAAAACCCCAGGTCAGACCCGACCCAACACCCCCGAGGTCAGGTTGGGTCAGGCAGCCTCCGGACCTGACCCACTGAACCCGACCCTTAGGTCGGGTCAGGTGGGCGGGCAGCCCCGACCCAACACCCCCATCTGCACCCTCTGCGACACCCCCCTCGACCCCGACTGGGCATCACGCGGCTACGACACCCACCTCCTCTGCCAACCCACCCGAGACGAACCCTGACGGGCCCGGGGGACCGGACCCCTTCGGCCCCGCGCGCCCGACCCCAACACCCCGCCCTGGAGACCCCCGTGACCGAGCAGCACCTCACCCTCGACACCCCGCCCAGCGACACCCCCACCGTCCCCGAGCAGCCGAGCAGCTGTACCCGGCCGAGCTCGGCATGACCTGCGACCGCTGCCCGGCCACCTTCCGGGGCGACTTCGTCGTCTCCGACCTGATCGCCCCGCCGGTACGGCTGGATCTGGCGCGAGCGTACGTCCGCACCATCGGCTGGTCCTGCACGGACGCCGGCGACTTCTGCCCGGCCTGCACCGGCCCGGCCCCGGCCCCGGCCGAACTCCCGCACCTCGGCGCGCTCATGGCCGCGCACAGCCCCGTGGCCGGACAGTGCGCCTGGGACGGCACCTTCTGCCGGGACTGCACCCGCGAGACCGGCAGCGCGGTCCGCTGGCCGTGCGCGCCGGTTCTCGCCGAGGCGGACGTCGTGCCATTCGGCGGCGGCTGGTCGATCACGGCCCGGCCCGTCGCGGTGGTGGCGTGATGGCGGCCGAGCTGACGCCCGTCCTCTGTGCCAGCTGCGAGCAGCAGATCACCTTCCCGGCGGCCCTGGACCGCTGGACCCACGCCGAGCTCCCGGCCGGCGGGCACGACGCGGTGCCGCAGAAGGGCGCTGGGGAGTGGCTGCTCACCCCCGGCACCCTGTGGGACCTGTTCGAGCTGATCGCGACGTCCAAGCCCCACTACGGGGGCGGCTTCGGCGACCCGGTCGAGGTCGACGGCCTCACCATCTGGCCGCACGGCCCCCGGGTGTGGGTGCGCTTCGGGCAGCTGATCCGCCGCGACGCCCGAGGCCGCTACACCGTCCACCCCGCCCCGAGCGCCCAGGAGTCCTCACCGTGACCGAGCCCGTCACCCCGCTGACCGACCAGCAGCAGCTGCGCGACCGCCTCGCCGACGCGATCCGCACCGACCTCAGGAAGGGAATCCCTGGGTTGGTGCTGTACCCGGGCGCTCAGCCGATCGGCAGGATGGGCCGCACCGAGTACGACGTGGCCGACGCTGTCCTCGCCGTGGTGCAGCCCAAGCTGGACCGTCTCCAGGCCGAGTTGGACCGGGCCCGCGCCGAACTCGCCGAGCCCCGCGAGCAGGTGCTCACCGAAGCCGCCGAGACGCTGGAACGCATCGCGAACGAGACCGAGGCCAAGGTCGCCGAGTACTACGGGCCGACCTCCGGGATCGGCCCCGGCTCCGCCGACATGGTCCGCGAGGCCGCCCGCACGGTACGCGGACTCGCCGACCGCACCACGTCGACCACCTGACCCGAAGGAGCCAGCGGCCCGCCAGCACCGGCCGGCCTCGGCCGTTCCTCACTGCCGCCTGACGTGCCGTCGGTAGCGGACCGCCAGCACGACCACGAGCAGCCCGATCCCCACCCCGGCAGTCACCAGCCAACCAGCGTCGTCCGTGAACACCGCCCGTACTACCGCGCTCAGCGCCCGACTCATCAAGATCCGCATCCGCAAAACCGTACCCGCCCACCGCACTCCTACGGCAGCCGCCCCGACCCGCCCGAACCCCAGGAGAACCCGTGCCCGACCAAACCACCGCCGAGACCATCGCCACCCACCTCGACACCCGGCTGCCCGCCGTCGACGCCGTCGAGGACGTGCACAACCTCGAAGACGGCACGTCGTGATCTGGCTGCTGCTCGCCATCACCCTGCCCGTGCTGCTGCTCGTCACCGGTCTCGCCCGAGCCGCCGGCCGCCAGATGCCCACCCCGCCGAAGCGAGACCACCGATGACCCCTGGCCTCTGGCCCGACCCCTGGGTCCTGCTCGCGCTCCTCATACTGCCGCTACTCGTCCTCGGCACCACAACCGCCGTCAGCGCCTGGCGCGAACGCCACCCACCCAACACCCCCACCGGAGAACAGCCGTGAAGCGCACACCGCCGCCGCTCAGCCGCAGCGAACGCCAGGCCCTCGACGACCTCACCCGCCGAGGCGCCCGCGCCCTCAACCCCGTCGAAGGCAACCGACTGCTCCGGCTGCTCGAACACGACCACAACGACCGCGCCCAGGAGCGCCGTACCGCCGGCGGACTCCAGAACCAGGCACACCAGCTCCGGGCTCAACTCCGGGCCACAGAGACCCGGCTCGCCACCTTCCACGAGGGCGAGGAGCCATACAACGACGAACGCCTGATCCCCACGGCCGCTCAGTGGATCTGGCAGTGGAACCGGGCCACACCGGAGCAGCGGCTCGCCACAGCCGAGCTCCTCCTCGACCTTCAGCCCCGGCTCAACCGCGCTCACGAGGTACTCACGTTCCATGGCGACCGGCCCGGCTGGCAGGAGGCGGTCCACGCAGCCCTCAGCGGCTCGCTCACCAGCTACCCCGAGTGGTCCCTCGACGCCCCGTCAGCCGCCAGCTGACGCCCGTCAACAGCGAAGGGCGCCCCCGGCCAGCCAGCACACGGGACGCCCCACACGGTGCCGATCACACTACCCCGCACACCCGCACAGGAGACCGAACGTGACCAGCACCGCCCGCGCCGACCTCCAGCACATCGCCGACAACTGGGCCACCCTCCGCGAGCAGCTCCAGACCACCACCCCCCGCACGTGGCCACCCGCCATGGGCCTCCACCACCACCTCGACGACGACGAGCAGGCCGAGCTCGACGCCCAGGCCGCCATCGAGCGAGCCGAGCGCACCGCCCTCGCCCCCGGCGTCCGCCCCGCACCGCTGCGCGTCGCAGTGCTCGACACCATCACCGCCATCGAGGACGAACTCCTCGCCCTCGCCGACGAGATCGCCAGCTCGGTGCAGCGGCCGGCCTTCACCGTCCGCGCCGCGTCCCCGCTCGACGAAGTGGCCCGCTCCGTCGCCCTGATCGGCCTGAAGGACGCCCAGAACCCGGCCCGGTGGCGGTTCAACCTCGCGCACCGGGACGGCGCGATCGCCGCAGCCTGGCTCGCCGCGCGCCTCGACGGCCCGGCCGGACCGTTCCGCGCGCTCAACGACGACCAGCAGCAGCGCATCGCCTCGACTGCGGCCGTAGCCCGGCGGCGCCTCGACCGCACCCTCGGCGAGACCGGCGACGACGACAGCCCGGTCGTGCTGTCGCAGGTGTGCGAGTGCGGCGGCCACCTCGAAGTGCGGACCGGCATCGGCGACTTCGTGATCCGGTGCGCGGGCTGCGGAACGTCGTGGGACGGAAGCGCGCTCATCGGTGGCATCACCGCAGCGTGACGCCCGTCAGCGGCCCGTCAGCCACTCGCTGACGGGCCACTGCTCCGGCTACGCGGCCTGCGGCTCCGCCTCGACGCCACCGAGCAGCGTCACCACCCGCTCAGCCCCGTCACTGCCGCGCCGGACCACGACCAGCACCTGCGGCACCGTCTTGCGCAACCGCTGCTCCAGGACCCACAGGCGCCGCTCCGCGTCCGCCTCGACCATGAGCTGGTGGGCCCGCACCGCAGCCGCCGCGCCTGCGTATCGGCCCGGAGCACGGCGAGCCGGTCCTCAGCGTCCTGAGTCCAGGTACGCCGTTCGAGAATCTGTTCCTCGGCGGGGAACTCCGCGCGCCGCTCGACCTCGACCCCGCACACGAACTCGTCCAGAACTCGCCGCGCTGCTACGCGGCCGCGCTCCAGGTCGAGCAGCTCGTCAGGCAGGTCGTCGTCGCTCATGGTCAATCCCTACTGCGCGAGGGTCGGGCGGTGGCCACGGCACTCCGCGTGCGCATCCAGAGCCACCCGGTTGGTCGGCCGCCACTCTACTCGAACACATATTCGAGACGGCGCCTGACGGGCGACGGCCGGCGCCTACTCGGCGGCCGGCACCTGCTCGGCGGCGCGCTTGCGGGCGGTCTCGGTTCGCTGGGCATAGGCGGGATCGGGGCCGATGCCAGCGTCTCGGACGAGCTTGCGGACGTGGGCGGCGGTCCAGGGGGACGCGTCGGCGATCTCGCCGCGCTTGACGCTGTCGTCCAGGTAGGCGTCACGGATGGCCTGTTCGACGGCTTTGCGCGCCTTGTCGAACTCCTTGGTTGCCGCCTCGATGGCCTTGATGCGTGGGTGCGTGGGCTGCTCGGTCATGGGGACAGGGTAGCGCTGACGGGGAGCGCTCGAAAGGATCGCAGATTTTTAGCGATAAATACTGGCGCTCAGCGACTCATTCCCCTAAGCTAGAGATACAAAGAAGCGCTGAAAAGAAGCGCTCAATGTCTCGGGGGACCTCATGAACGCCAGCGCCCGCACCGCCCGCCAGATCCTCCGGGACCGCACCCGCACCCAGCGCGCCGCCGCCCGCATCACCCGCCGTGGCACTGGCACCCTCACCACCCACGCCGTCGCCCAGGGACTCACCACCCGCGACGCCCGCAGCGTCGCCGGGAGCCTCCGCAAGGCCGCAGCAAAGCTCGCGATCACCGGATCTGCGGTCCGCGTCCACGCCGGGCGCCAGATGCGCAACGCCCGCCACTACACCCCCGCGCAGGTCGCCCAGCTCGCCGCCACATACCGGCCGCGCAAGGCCGAGTACAAGACCGTCGCCGCCAAGCTCGCGCTCGCCGCCTGACCCACCACCGGCCCCGGCCCACCCCACCGACGAGGAGACCGCACCCATGCAGGAACTGCGCACCGACCAGCTCAAGCCCGGCATGACCGTCAAGCTCAAAAGCCGCGCCGGAACCCTCCCGCACAACGACTGGTACACCGTCCAGGCGATCGACGAACTCCCGCGCAAGCAGTACGTGCCCCTCGGCGCCGGGCACGACGGCACGTTCCGCCGCCCGTTCGCCGCCCGGACGCTGTGGCTGCTCCAAGCCGAGACCACCTCACCGGTCTGGGGCCCCACCCGGACCAACCACGCCAACCACCACGCGTTCCGCGACACCCGAGCCATCTGCCGGAACGACATCCGCCCCATCCACCCCGACTACGCACTCCGCACCCAAGCCGACATCGCCCAACTCCCCTACCAGGTGACCTTCTGCGGCAGCTGCACTCAGCACCTCGCCGCCGCCGAGAGGCACCAGGCCGCCGCACAGCTCCGCGCCGACGAAGCCGCTGCCGCACGAACCGCCGCCCCCGCCGTCAACTACATGAGCTACCTCGTGCGCGCCCTCGCCGCCCAGAACCCTTGCCGCCACGGCAACACCCCGCTCCCCGGCGCCACCGGTGCCCCCGTCTCCGCCTGCACCTCCAAGGACCTCACCACCGAGTTCGGCGCGTTCAGCGGCTCCGGCTGCTTCTACACCGACGACTGCGCCGTCCTGGTAGCCAACGAAGCCGCCCGGGAGAACGAGGCCGCCAACGCCCCCCAAGCCGAACCGGTGGCCGTCTGGGAGCGCATCTGCCCCGACCACGAGGGCGAACGCGCCAAGAGCTGCCCCGAGTGCACCACCGAGGAACAGCAGGCCCTGGCCGCTGTCCTGACGGGCTTCAGCATGGACGACGCGGCCCGCCTGGCAGCCCCCCTGATCGACGGCTCCGCGCACGTTGAGCACATCAACGACGGAGTCACCCGGCTCGACACCAGCCAGCACCACACCCTCGTCGCCGACTTCGAGGGCGGGCTGTGGACCGTCGCCACCTGGTCGTGCCCCACCGCCCGCGCATGCACCGACCCGGAGCACCAGTCGGCGCCGAAGGAAGCGGTCGAGGATCACCTCGACCTCTCCGAGGGCACCCACACCCTCGACCAGGCCGCCCACGCGATCGCGCACGCCACAACAGGCAACCTCCGCCCGGACACGCACCCGCGCCCCGCACCCGTACGCCGCACCCTCAAGGGCATCAAGTCCGGCACCACGATCACCATCTGGCTCGTCCCACGCACCGTCTCGTGGAGCTCCGTGCCCGTCCTCGGCCCCGTCCACGACGCCCGGCGGCCCATCGGCGACCCGTACGAGGTCACCGTCACCACCTCCGGCCAGAGCTGGTCCGGCGTCGCGGCCGATGGCACCGAGGTGATCCTCGGCGGCACCGCAACCAAGCACTGGCTCGTGCCCGCCTGATGGCCGCCCGGGTGCGCGTCCCGCACGTGCACCCCACGAGGCAATCAGCCGACCACACGCCCACCTCGGAGGACCCGATGACCGACACCGACCGCGCCGAGTTCACCACCGGCCTGCGCCAGTTCGCCGACTGGCTCGACGCCAACACCCAGTACCCGATCCCCAGTGGGCAACGCATCCTGCTCGCCCTGAGCACCAACCCCGCCGTCCAGGAGTTCGCCGACCGGTTCGACCTGGAGACCGTCGCGGACCCCGAGGGGAACCTGTCGGCGGAGATCACGTTCGGGCCGGTCTCGTACCACGCCTACGGCTATACCGACTTCGACGCGCACTGGGCTGCGGCCCGCGAGCGAGCGGCCCGTACGTGGGCGGCCAACCGGGGCCTGGAGTTCGTCGCGAAGGCAGACGCGTGACCGTGCCCCGCGCCGTCGCCGAGCCGTCCGCCTGCGCGCACTGCGGCATCCCGCGCCGCGAGCACTACCAGCAGTGGACCAATGCGGTCAGCTGGCACCAGTGGGCCAGCCCGACCAGCGCGCAGATCCTCGCGCGGATGAAAGCCCGCCGCGCAGGCCGGACCCCTGTTCCTGTCTGCCGCTGCGACGAGCCGGACGCCGACCCGCACGAGTGCGAAGCCGACGACTGCACCATGCGTAACCACCTGCTCGGCGTGGCCGGAGGGGGCGGTAGCGAGGCGCGGCGGGCCCAGTCCGGGGTCACGGTCGTCTGCCCGATACCCCGCTGCGGCTGGAGCAGGCACTGGTCGACCGTCGACGGGTCCGCCCAGGAGGACCTCTATCGCCACACGACCCGCGCCCACCCTGCCACCACCTGACCTGCTGCCCGCCCGCTCACCACCTTGGAGACCACCGTGACCAGCACCGACCACCGCGCCGAAGCGCTGCGACTGATCGCCGTGTCCGCCAATATCGTGCGCCCCAACGACGAGGGCCACTGCGAGGCCGACCGGGTCCTCGCCGAGGCGCAGATCCACGCCACCCTCGCCGAGAAGGGCATCGACCACACCGAGCACCAGGCCGTTGTCGGCGAACTAGCCGCGCTGCGCCGCCTCGTCGCCCGCCACATGTACGAGAGCAGGGGCGACAAGGAGCTCACCGCCCGTCTCGCCCGCACCGCCGCCGAGCCGCCCGCCGCCAACATCTGGCCGGACAACATCACCACCAAGCCCGCCCCGAACAGGCCCCGCCTGCACTGCCTCGCATGCACGTGCGGCTGGCAGTCCGACCCGATCAACCTGCTCGGCGGCGGGCAGCCCGAGGCACGCCACCTCGCCAAGGTGCACCGCTGCACCAACCCGCTCGCCAGCACCATCAACCGGGGCCGCGCCGCCCTGGACCGGATGGACGGGGCCCCCAGCGAGGACGCGTACGCCGACGCCGTCGACGACCTCAGCGACGCCTTCCGCACCCTCGACCTGCTGCTCGCCACCGGAAGCCCGAAGACCGACTGACCACCGCCGCCGCCGGGCCGCGACCATCTCGCGGCCCGGCCCGCCCCCGGAGGCAACCATGCCCGCTCCCGACATCAGCATTGCCGACCTCGCCACCGAACTCGGCACAACCGTCCGCGACATCGCCGGACACGTCAGCGACCTCTGCCGCAACACCGGCCCCGCGCAGACCGTGCACCTCGTCGCACCGAGCAGGGCCCGCACCATCGTGCGCGGCCCCGCCGCCGACACCATCCGGGCACGCTACGCCGACGCCTGAACGCTCAACCCCGCCCGCCCCGGACACTCCCCGGGGCGGGCGTTCTGCGAGAGGATGAACGAATGATCGACGACCTGGAACTCATCATCCCGAAGCTCCGAAGCTGGCTCGACGAAGACGAGCGCATCGCGAATGCCGCTGGCGGTTTCGCCTGGTGGAGCCCGCCTGGCGCGCCCAAGGAGGTCCACGACGGCGCTGGCGGCTCCTCATTCACCGTCCCGTTTTTGGGCTACGCCGACCACATCGGGCGATTCCACCCCGAACGCATTCTGGACGAGGTCGCGGCGAAGCGCCGGATCATCGAGACCTACGAGACCGTCCAGGCCAAGCTCACTAGGGCCATACTGAACGTCGGCAGCACCACCCCAGCTGAGATGGGCGTTCTCCTGGGCCATCTAGCCGGGCTACGCGATGCCATCCGCATCACTGCCGCCTCGTACCGCAACTGGGCCGGGCGGACGCCTGACGGTGAGCTGGCCAGCTGACCAACGTGTCGGCCAGCAAGGCGCGTTGACGCCCGTCACCGGTAGGCTGACGCCACCAACAAAGCGGGCCCACCGTGAGACTGGAACTCTCCCGGCAGGCCCTGACCGCAGGAGACACGACTCCCTTGGCTACCGCACACCCTACGGCCACCGCGCCCGATCGATCCCGAGCCGCCTTCGGCCTCGCCATCGGCGCCACGCTCGTCACCATCGCCCTCACCGGCGTCGCCTTCTGGCTCTCGTACGAGGCACTCCACGACCTCGCCACCGGCCACCACCTCACAGGCTCCCGAGCCTGGGCATGGCCGGCCACCCTCGACGCCTTCGTCGTCGTCGGCGAACTCCTCGTCCTCCGCGCTTCGTTGATGCGCCGCGTCGACTGGTTCGCCCTGACCCTCACGGGAGTAGGCAGCTTCGGGTCGATCGCACTCAACGTCGTCTCCGTCGGCGCCCGGGTCGACCTCGTCACCCAGATCGTCGCCGCCGTCCCACCGGTCGCCGCCCTGCTGGCGTTCACCGCGCTCATGCGCCAGCTACACCGGGCACTCGCCCGTGAGCTCCCCGCCGGGCCGACTCCCCGGCGGACCCCAGTCATCAAGCGGACTGACGCCGAGCTGACGCCCGTCACCGTGCTCCCGCCGATGCCGCAGCAGCCCCCCGTGCTGCTGCCCATCGCGTACGCCGACCCGCGCTGTTCCGTGATCCGGCCGCTCTACAACACCGGCATCCGTCCGGGTACCCGCACGATGCGTGATGCCCTCACCGGCGCCGGCTACCTCGGTCCCGACGGCCGCCCGCTCTCCGACGGCACCATCCGAGGCACCATCCGCGCCGAGGTCGAGCAGCACGAGCCGAGCCTGGCTATGCTCCCCGCCGAGGCCGCCCAGCTCCGCGCGGCCCCCTGAGAAAGAGTGCTTGACGGATCGCCAGCCCGTGATCCATCCTGAACCCAAGTCCGGCGTGCCCGGACACAAAATCCACCCGAAGGCCCCGCAGCAGAGCAGCAGCTGCGGGGCCTTCGGCGTTCCCGGGCACCTTCAGCACACGCCGCCACCCAGTCCAGGAGCACGCCATGCAACCAAGCATCGGCCGGATCGTCCACTACCAGTCCTACGGCACCCCCGGCGGCGAGTACCTGCCCGATCCTCGCGCCGCGATCATCACCGCCGTACCGGCCCACCTCACCGCCGAGCCCTACGACGGCTGCCCCAACGGCAAGCTCGACCACAACGACCAGCCGATGTGGATCGCCAGCCTTGCCGTGCTCAACCCCACCGGCATGTTCTTCACCGAACCGCTCCCGTACTCCAGCACCCCCAAGCCGGGCCACTGGTCCTGGCCTCCCCGAACCTGACCCGAGCACGGAGGAGGCCCCGATGCCCCTGCCCGCTGGCCTCCAGACCGTCACCGTGACCGGCAGCCGCTACCTCCCCGACGGCACCCCCGACACCGGCACGATCCAGCTCACACCCGAGCCGGACAACCTGACCTCCGCGAGCACCGGCGCCATCATCGACGGCACCGCCACCGCCACCCTCCGCCCGGACGGCACCTTCACCATCACCGTCCTCGCCACCGACGCCGTCGGCGTCACGCCGACCGGCTGGACATACCGAGTCCTGGAGAACCTCGCCTCCGGCACCCGCCCCTACCCGATCTCCCTCCCCGCCGCAGCGCCCACCGTGCAGCTCGCCGCGATCGCCCCGACCGCGCCCGCCGCCGGCACCTACGTCGTCGTCACCGGCCCCGTGGGCCCAGCCGGGCCGAAGGGTGACCCGGGCGCTACCGGAGCAACGGGACCACAGGGAACGACCGGGCTGACCGGGCTGACCGGCGCAACGGGCCCGCAGGGACTGACCGGAGCGACCGGCCCGCAGGGTCCGCAACCGCCGCTCGGCGCCGCCGGAGCAGGCGCCGCCGTCGCGCTGGTCTCCAACGACCCGAGCACCGTCAACGCGCGCACCCCGCTGCCGCACGCTGCCTCGCACCTGCCCGGCGGCACCGACCTGATCACGCCCGCCGGAATCGGCGCGGTGGCGATGGCGGACCTCCCGACCCCGTCGACCGCCTACCGGCCGAGCCGCCGCTGGCCCCAGTGGCGGCCCCCGACGTCAGTCCTGGCGACGATGGCACCCGGGCACGGCTGGACGATGGACGCGGGCGGCCCTTCAGGCGCCGTCGCGGTGCTCAACGACACCTCCGACTTCATCCTCGGCACCCAGGCCGCGAAGGTCACCAGCTCGGGCACCGGCGCGACGACCTACCTCACCCGCACCGGGCTGTCCCTGTTCGACGCCACCGGCAAGGTACTCCGCATCCGGCTGAAGATCGTCAACCCGGCGAACATCAGCACCTTCAACGTCTACGCCGGCAGCAGCGCGCTCGCGAACAACTACAAGTGGTCCGTCGCCGGAGCCGTTGCCGGCAGCAACTTCTTCACGGGTGAGTCCAGTTGGCAGACGCTGACGCTGAACTGGCACGACGCCGTCACCACCGGAACGCCGGCCCGCAACGCCCTGACCGACCTGCGGTTCCAGCTCATCGACATCGGCGGCAGCGCGAAAGTCGAGCTGCACGTCCAGTCCGTCGAGCTCGTCCCCGGCGGCGCCACCACCTTCCCCAACGGGCTCGTCTCGTTCTGCTTCGACGACGGCATCGACAACCAGGCCACCACCGCCAACGCGGTGCTCGCCCAGTACGGCTTCCCCGCGTCCGCGTTCCCCATCGCAGACCTGATCGGCACCCCCGGGCACATGACGATGGCCCAGCTCCGCACCCTCCAGGATGCTTTCGGCTGGGACGTCGGCGGGCACGCCGGGACGGACGCCGACCACTCCCTCACCGACACCGGCATGACCGCCGCCCAGCTGCGCGCCGACCTGACGGCCATGGTCGGATGGAGCCACGCGAACGGTCTCCGGGGCGCGTCCGGCTTCGCCTACCCGCTCGGCCAGTACGGGCTCACCAGCGACGGCCAGCCCACCGGCTCGGTCTTCGATGACTACTACGACTGGGCGCGCACCACCCACAGCAAGACGAAAGAAACCTGGCCGCCGGCCGACCCCTACCGGCTGCGCGCGGTGTCCGCCATCTCCACGTTCACCGGCGGCTACGCGCCCACCCTGCTCACTACGGCCAGCACCGGCGACATCGACCGGGCCGTCGCCGAGGCGACCTGGCTGATCCTCGTCTTCCACAACGTCGTCCCCGACGCCACGACGCTCACGAGCACCGGCCAGATCAAGGTCAGCGACTTCACCAGCATCGCCGCCAAGGTCGCCGCCTCCGGCGCAAAGGTGCTGACCATCGGCGAGGCCCTGCGCAACTACAACTGATCCGGAGGTGACCGTGCCCGAGAAGCCGCGTCCGGTCACCCAGGACGACTACGACCAGATCCGGGAGTTGCACGCCCAGGGCCTGGGCCGCAACGAGATCATGCGGGAGACGGGCCGCTCGGCGAACGTCGTCAGCAGGCTCGCCGCCGAGATGGGCCTGTCCTTCGCCCGCGCCGGACAGATCGCCGAGGCGACCGAGATCCGGCGTCAGGACCTCGCAGCCCGCCGGCTGCTGCTCGCCGAGCAGCTCCAGGCTGACGCCGAGCAACTCCGCCAGCAGCTCTGGCAGCCGGCCGTCGTCTACGCCTTCGGCGGGAAGGACAACACCTTCGAGTCCGAAGAACTCCCGGAGCCCCCGGCCGCCGACAAGCGAGCGCTCATGTCGACCGTCGGTATCGCCATCGACCGGTCCCTCAAGCTGGAGCCGGTCCGGGACGACTCCGGCGCCGACGCTGCTCGCTCGATGATCGGCCAGCTGATGACCGGCCTCGGGGAGGTGTACCGGCAGCAGCAGGCCGAGGCCGCCGATGCCGAGGGGGCGGGTGATGCTCCGTAATGTCCAGCTCCCGCTCTCCCGCAAGCAGATCGCGTCGATCGTCGAGGCTCAGCACCGGATCAACTGCTGGGAAGGGTCGGTCCGTTCGGGCAAGACGGTCGCGTCGCTGCTGCGGTGGCTCGGCTACGTAGCTGACGCGCCCCGGGGCGGCGAGCTGGTCATGGTCGGCCGCACCCGTGACTCGATCAACCGGAACATCTTCGGGCCTCTCCAGAACCCTGACCTCCTCGGCCCGTTGGCCCGGCAGGTGCACTACACCAACGGCGCGCCCACCGCGCAGATCATGGGCCAGACCGTGCACGTTCTCGGCGCCAACGACGCCCAGGCCGAGCCCAAGGTGCGCGGCATGACGTGCGCGGGCGCGTACGCCGATGAGGTAACCACCCTGCCGGAGAAGTTCTTCGACCAGCTGGTGGCGCGGTGCAGCGTGCCGGGCGCGAAGATCTTTGCGACGACCAACCCGGACAACCCTGCGCACTGGTTCCGGAAGAAGTACCTGCTCCGGCCAGCCGCGACACGGCTCCGGTCCTGGCACTTCACCCTCGACGACAATCCGAGCCTCGACCCCGAGTACGCCGCCGCCCTCAAGTCGACGTACACCGGCCTCTTCTACCGCCGCAACATCCTCGGCGAGTGGGTACAGGCCGAGGGCTCCATCTACGACATGTGGAACCCGGACGAGCACGTCGTCGACAAGCTCCCGCCGATGCAGCGCCTGCTGTCCAGCGGCATCGACTACGGCACCGTCAACCCGTTCGCCGGGCTTCTGCTCGGCCTCGGCATCGACGGCCGCCTGTACGTGACGAGCGAGTACCGGCACGACTCCCGCGCGGCCAACCGGCAGCTGACCGACGCCCAGTACTCCAAGGCCGTCCGATCCTGGCTGACCGGCCAGCAGCCCGAGTGGCTGTTCATCGACCCCTCGGCCGCGTCCTTCATGACCCAGCTCTGGGCAGACGGCCTCACCAACGTCGCCAAGGCCGACAACGCGGTGCTCGACGGCATCCGGTCAGTCTCCATGGCGATCGGCTCCGGGCTCCTCTTCGTCCACCGCTCCTGCTCCGGCCTGCTCGACGAACTCCCGGGCTACGCCTGGGACGACGCCGCGGCCGCCAAGGGCGAGGACAAGCCGATCAAGGTCAACGACCACTCCGTGGACGCCCTCCGCTACGCGCTGCACTCCACCGTCCACGGGTGGCGCCACCTCCTGCGAGCCGACCTCACCGAGGCCGCCTGACGGCCCGCTGACGGCCGTCAGCCCCTACCCGACCAGCGAGGAGGTACCCGATGCCGCTCCCCGCCGACGGGACCGCGTGGCCGCCGTTCGACCCGGCCGTCCGCACTTCGCTCGCGGACTGGTCCGCGTGGTACTCCGGCGACCCGGACAAACTCTCGTACCAGTACCTCACCCGGGGTATCCGTACCCCTGCCGCGCACCCGAGCCAGCTGCGGAACGGCGTCGTGGGCCGGATCGCGCGCTGGTGGTGGGGCGAGCCGACACCGCTCGGCGAGCGCCGCACCAAGCTGCACATCCCGCTGGCCGCCGACATCGCCCGCGCCTCGGCGGACATGCTGTTCTCCGAGCCGCCCAAGCTGATCGCGACGGACCGTGCGGTGCAGGCCCGGCTCGACGAGCTCGTCAGCGGAGGGCTCCGCGCCACCCTGCTGGAGGGCGCCGAGGTCGGCGCCGCGCTCGGCGGCACCTACCTGCGGGTGGTGTGGGACACCGAGCTGCGGCCCCGGCCGTGGATCACCACGGTGCACGCCGACGCCGCCGTACCCGAGTTCCGGTACGGCATTCTCGTCGCCGTCACGTTCTGGACCGTCATCACCTCCGACGGGCAGCGCGTTGTGCGGCACCTGGAGCGCCACGAGCGCGGCGCCATCCTGCATGGCGTCTACGAGGGCACCACCGACAATCTCGGCCGGCCGGTGCCCCTCGCGGAGTATCCGGCCACGGCCGCTTTCGCCGACCAGGTCGACGCCGCGAGTACGATCGTCACCGGCGCTCCGGACTGCCTCACCGCCGCCTACATCCCCAACATGCGCCCGGCCAGGGCCTGGCTCGACATCCCCTCGGCCGCCTACTGGGGCGCGAGCGACTTCCAGGGCGTCGAGGGAGTGTTCGACGCGCTCGACGAGACGTACTCGTCGTGGATGCGGGACATCCGCCTCGGCAAGGGCCGCATCCTGGCGAGCGCGCAGTACCTCCAGTCCGGCGGCCCCGGCCAGGGCGCGGAGTTCATCGCCGACCGCGAGGTCTACGCCGCCCTGAACATCCCGCCGACCGCTGACCAGGGCATCGTGCTCAACCAGTTCGCCATCCGCTACGCCGAGCACCAGGCGACCGCGCAGGACCTGATCGAGCAGGCCGTCCGGCTGGCCGGCTACTCCACGGCGACGTTCGGCGAGCCCGATGGTGGGGCGATGACCGCGACCGAGGTGCGAGCCCGGCGGGCCCGCACCTTGTCCACCCGGGGCCGCAAGGTCGAGTACTGGACGCCGGGCCTGGCGGACATCCTTCAGGCTCTCCTCGCTGTCGAGGCCGGGCCGTTGTTCCGCTCCGGTACGGCGGTGGAGCGGCCAGTGGTCGAGTGGCAGGACTCCATCTCGGAGTCGCCGCTCGATCTCGCGCAGACCGCCGCCGCCCTGCGGACTGCCGAGGCCGCGTCGACCGAGACGCTCGTGCGGCTGGTCCACCCGGACTGGGACGACCGGCGGGTCCGCATGGAGGTCGACGCGATCCACGCCGAATCCGGCCGGGGCCCGCTCGCCGATCCGGCGGAGCTCGGCGCCGGAGGCGCTGGCCTGACGGGTCCTGACGGGCCGCCGGTAGCAGCCTGACGCCCGTCAGCAGGGGGAGGTGCCGGTGCCCGCGTCCCCTGCTGATGCCGAGGATCTCGCCCGTTCGGTCGGGGTGATCTACCAGGACGCCGAGGCCGCGCTGCTGGAGACCCTCGCCCGCGCGCTGGCGGAGGGCATCGAGTCACCGCGCTGGGCCGAGCTGAAACTCCGCTCGATCGGCAACCTGAGGACCGCCGTCGAGGAACTCACCACCGCGCTCCAGCACGACGCCGACGGCGCGATCGGCCGGGTGGTCCACGAGGCATACGCCCGGGGTGGCCAGGCCGCCGTCGCCGAGCTCGGCCTGCTGGGCGAAGGCGTCCGCGCCGCAGCTGAGCGGTCACTGCCGAACGCACGGGCCGTCGACCGGCTCGCCAACGAGGCGCTCGACAACACCCGCCCGATCTACCGGCGCATCCTGCGCGCGGTGCCGGACGCGTACCGCAGCATCGTGCAGCGCGTCTCCGGCTCGGTGCTTCTCGGCGGCCAGACCCGCCGGGCCGCGACTCAGCGGGCCCTCGACCAGTTCGCCTCGGCCGGGATCACCGGCTTCGTCGACAAGGCGGGCCGGAGCTGGGAGATGGCCGCGTACGCCGAGATGGCCGTCCGCTCGGTCGCCGGCCGTGCCGCCGTGCAGGGGCATGTCGACCGGCTGGAGGAGATCGGCCAGCAGCTCGTCATCGTCAGCGACGCTCCGTTGGAGTGCCCGCTGTGCGCGCCGTGGGAGGGCGAGGTACTCGCCATCAACGGCCAGACCGGTTCCCATGCCCTCCGGTTGCAGCACGCCACCATCGACGGTCAGGCCGTCGTCGTGCACGTCGCCGGGAGCCTGCCCGAGGCTCGCGCCGCCGGGCTGTTCCACTGCAATTGCCGCCATTCCCTCTCGCTCTACCTGCCGGGCGTCACCACCCGGCCCACCAGCCCGCCGCACCCCGGCGGCGCCACCTACGAAGACACCCAGCGTCAGCGGTACTACGAGCGGCAGATCCGGGCATGGAAGCGGCGCGCCGCCGCCGCGCTCGACGACGACGCGAAGACCCGCGCGAACTCCCGTGTTCGCGACTACCAGAAACTGACCCGCGAGCTGGTCGCCGAGAAGGACTTGCGGCGCAAGCCCGAGCGCGAGCGCATCACCACCGGCAGCGTGAAGGCTGCCGTGCCGCTGGACGCCGCCCGCGTCCGGGTTGGCGACGAGACGATCCGCCGCATGAGCGACGAGGAGCTCGGCGCCGCGATCAGCTCAGGGCACCTCGACGCCGCCGACCTCGCCACGGTCCAGGCCGAGGCGGACCGGCGCGACGTCGACCACCTCCTGGAGCAGGTCCGGCCCGGCGGGCAGCTCGCGGCCAACCTCACCGGGTTCAGCGACGACCAGCTCGGCCAGGCCCTGCCGCATCTCACCCCCGAGCAGGCGCTGCGGGTCGCTGCGGAGCTGGACCGGCGCGACGTCGACGCCGGCATGCCCGGTGCCCGCCGCGACCTGATCGGTCTGTCCGACCAGCAGCTCGGCGAACGCGCCCGCCACTCCGACGGCCAGGAGCTCACCGCGCTCGCCGCCGAGGCGGACCGACGTCAGCTCCTCGCCGAGACCTTCCCTGACGAGCGCCTGACGACCGATCTGACGGGCGTCAGCGACGACACCCTCGGGTGGGCCGTCCGCTACGCAGGCCCGGACGACGCCCAGCGGATCGCCGCCGAGCTCGACCGCCGGTACCCGGTCGCCGAGCCTGCCGCACATGGCTCCGCCACGGTGGCCGGGCAGCTCGCCGACCGGGCTGCCCTCGACGCTGCGCTGCATCCCCTAGCTCCGGTCGACGAGTGGTCGCACCTCGGCGCCGAGGACCCGCACGAGGACTTGGACGCCGCTGCGCGGTGGCTCGCCGACCGGGAGGCCGCCGAGCTCGCCAACCGTGGCGCCTTCACCCGCGAGCAGGTCCGCGAGCTCTACGCCGAACACGTCTACGGCCAGTGGCTGGACGCCGAGGGCTGGTGCCGTGGCTACCTGCTGACCAAGCGGGCCGAGCGGGACGGTGTCGACCCGCGCGCGCTGTTCTCCGGGCCGTCCCACGTGGCGTACGCGAGAGCGTCGGAGGAGCTGAAACGGTACTGGGCGGAAGTCACCCCGAGGCTCACATTCGCCGAGTACAGTGAGCAGTTGACCGGGGTCCGGTCGGCCGCCGCTGACACTGCGCGGAAGGCCAAGGGCGATGCAGGCAACAGGTTCTGAGGAGGCGACGATGGGGTTCCGCGAGGACGCCGTCCGTGCTCTCCAGGACGGCCTGCGCGCCGCCCGTGTCGGCCAGTCCGTCACTGCCTGCCCGCACCCGCGCGGGAGCCTGCTCCGAACAGCGTGGGTACGTGGCTACGCGCAGGCCGCACCGCCGCCGGCCGAGGACTAGCCTTCCGGCGCATCTGATCTGAAGGGCCCGACTCCGTAGAGGAGTTCGGGCCCTTTGTCATGCCCGCCAGGTGCGGGCATCTCCCACGACCGTCCCCAGGAGGGCCGATCATGCATGCCCACATCCACCCCCTCGCCAGCCACGCCCCGAACGCGATCCTCGGCTACCGGGCCGACGGCCGCCCGATCCGCTCCATCGCGGGCGGCAACGGCGAGGGCGAAGGTACCGGCGCCAACGGCGGTGACAGCGGCCAGCAGGGCGCTGGCCAGACCGGCGGCACCGGCCAGCAGCAGGCCAGCCAGGACACCGGGCAGCCGGGCGCCCAGGGCGGTGCCCAGGGTGGCAACGGCCAGGGCGACGGCGCGAAGGACGGCACCGCCGACCACGCCGCCACCGTCGCCCGGCTGGAGAAGGACCTCGCCGCCGCCCGCAAGGAAGCGGCGTCCACCCGGGTCAGCGCGAAGGCATCCGCCGCAGCGGAGGCTCGGACCGAGCTCGCGCAGCAGATCGGCAAGGCGCTCGGCCTGGTCCAGGACGACACTCCGCCGGACCCGGCGAAGCTCGCCGAGCAGATCACCAGCCAGACGGCGCGGATCAGTGAGCTGGAGGCTGCTGCCCGCGCGCGGGATACCGAGCTCGCAGTGCACTCCCTGGCGGAGAAGCACGGCGCGAAGGTCGGCGCGCTGCTCGACTCCCGGGCCTTCGTCAAGGCGATCGGCGAACTCGACCCGGCCGCAAAGGACTTCACTGCCCAGCTCGACGCAGCGATCAAGCAGGCCGTCACGGACAACCCCACCGCGTACCGCGTCGCGCCCCCGGCTGGCCGCTCCGGCCCCGATCTCACCGGCGGGACCGGCGAGCGCGGCAAGGCCCGACCCACATCCCTCGGAGCCGCGATCAGCGCGGCCTACCAGCAGTAGAACAAGGAGGCCCTTGTGCCCCAGACCCTCGCCCAGGCAGCGGTCAACACCCTGCCGGACATCGACTTCGCCGTCATCGACAACCTGCGCCGATACAGCTGGCTCCTCGACCAGATGGTCTTCGACGACTCGGTCACCCCGGGCGTCGGCGGCGGCACCCTCACCTACGGCTACACCCGCCTCACCCAGGCCCGCCCAGCTCAGTTCCGCAAGTTCAACGAGGAGTACCCGGCTGCCGCTGCCCAGCGCCAGCGGTTCACCGTTGACCTCAAGCCCCTCGGTGGCAGCTTCAACATCGACAGGAGCCTGGCCCGCCTCGGCGCCGCCGCGAGCAACGAGATCGCCTTTCAGACCCAGCAGCTCCTCACCTCGGTCCGCACCCGCTTCCAGGAGCAGGTCATCTCCGGTGACAGCTCGGTGGACGACGGCTGTGACGGCCTCGACAAGATGCTGACGGGGCAGTCGACCGAGTACCTGCCGATCAACAACGGCGTCTCCACCGGCTACCTCGACTGGACCCCGGGAACGATCAGCTCGCAGGCGCTGGCGATGGCCCAGCTGGACATCCTCGACTCGTGGCTGTCCACCATCGTCCCGTCGCACACCGGCGGTGGCGATGCAGGCGCCCCCGGTGCTCTCCCACCCGGTGTCAAGGCGATCTGCGGCAACACCCAGAGCATCACCCGGGTTCGGGCGCTCGCCCGCTGGGCCGCGATGTACACCGCCACCCAGGACGACCTCGGCCGGAAGATCGAGATGTACGGGCAGTGGGTCCTCGTCGACCTCGGCGACAAGAGCACCGGGGCCGGGCCGATCGTGCCGATCCAGTCCCGCGACCCCGACGGCGCGGGGGCCGGGGGCATCATCAGCGGCCTGACCGACCTGTACGCCGTGAGCTTCGGCCTGGACGCCCTACACGGCGCCTCGGCCGCAGGCCAGCCGCTCGTCACGAGCTACATGCCGAACTTCGAGCTCCCCGGCGCTGTGAAGACCGGCGAAGTCGAAATGGGACCGATTGCGGTGGTCCTCCGGAACACGCGGTCGGCCGGCGTCCTTCGCAACCTGAAGGTGGGCTGACGATGCGCTACACCGTCACCAGCCCGCACGTGGGCTTCACCGGCGACGTCGTGGGCGTCCCTTTCGCCGGCGGCACCGGCACCGTTGACACCGACGCGGACGGCGGGCAGGCCGCGTACGCGTACTTCCAGCGGGCCGACTACGCCCTCACCCCCATCGAGCACGCCGAGCCGGACGGCCAGGAGCCGGAGCAGGCCCCGGCGGCCGCGCTCACCCCCGAGATCGATCCGGTCCACACCTTCACCGACACCCCCGAGGCCGATCCCGACCTCACCACCCTGACCGAAGGCGAGGGCCTCTGATGGTTGTTCTCGGAGCTTTCCGTGGCAACGTCCGCGACGACCTGTCCTGGCTCAACTCGGCCGGGCGGCCCGACCCCACGCAGACGTTCTACCGGGCGAACCTCCCCAGGCTGCCGCTGGACGACGTCCCCGCGCTCACGTCCGGCGTGATGACCCTGGTACCGGTCTACCTCTACGAGGGCGACCTGGTCACGAACCTGACCTTCATCTCCGGCAGCACGGCAGTGGTGACCCCCGCCAACCAGTGGACGGCGCTCTACTCGCCTGCGGGCGCGTTGCTCGCCCAGTCCGCCGACAAGACCAACGCGGCGTGGGCGGCAGACACCGCCGTCAGCTTCGCCCTCGCTACCCCGTATCGGGCCACCAAGCCCGGCATGTACTGGGTCGGGATCAACGTCACGGCCGCCACCGTGCCGACCCTGGTCGGCACGCAGGCCGCCCGGCCGGTCCTCACCGGGGAGATCAACCTCGCCCAGACGTCCGGCTCCGGCCTGGCCGGCGTGGCCCCGGCGACGATCGCCGCCCCGGCCTGGCGCCGCCAGGTTCCGCTCGTCGTCGTCAACTGAGAGAGGGGTAGTCGATGGCTCTCCAGAACACCCAGATCGCCGTCAGCCTCGCAACGCTGCTGACGGCCGCGCCGCCGATTGCTGGGGCGACGCCGCAGCTGCCCGTCAGCTACCAGCAGCAGCTCGGTCTCGGCTCCGGTACCGGCGCGGGACAGGCCGACAAGCTCTGGGCATCCGGCGCCCGGACGCTGGCACCGTCGGCGAACGAGGACCTCGACCTCGCCGGCACCCTGGTCGACGCGTTCGGGGCGGTGATCAACCTCGCCCGGGTCAAGGGGATCATCGTCGTCGCGGCCGCCGCCAACACCAACTCGGTCGTGGTGGGGGCCGCCGCGGCGAACGGCTTCTTCACCTGGGCCGGTTCAGCGACGGACAAGGTGGTCGTCCGGCCGGGCGGCGTGTTCGCGCTGTTCGCCCCGGACGCGACCGCGTACCCGGTGACGAGCGGCACGGCGGACCTGCTGCGGGTCACCAACGGCGGCGCAGGCACCAGCGTGCAGTACGACGTCATCGTGATCGGCTCCAGCGCGTAGGAGGTGGTGCTCGATGGCCCGCGTCTACGCCACCGTGGCGGACTACACCGCCTACACCCGGCAGGGCGCCCCGCCGGGTATCGACCGGCTCCTCGCCCAGGCATCCGCCTTCGTCGAGTCGCAGGTGCTGCGGCTGGCCGTGTACGACGTCGACCCCACGACCAGCCTGCCCACCCATCCGGCCGTGCAGGCCGCGATCCGCGACGCCGTGTGCGCCCAGGCGGAGTGGTGGGGGGAGACCGGTGATCCGCTCGGAGTCGCCGGGCAGTGGCAGACCCTGCGGATCGGCTCTGTGCATCTCCAGGGGCCGGCGAACTCGGGCGCTCAGTCGACGGCCCGTCAGCTCGCCCCGGCCGTACAGGACGCCCTCGGGTCGATGGATCTCGTCGGGCACTTCCGGTCCGGTCCGCTGTGGCAGGGCGGTCCCTGGTGAGGCTGCCCGCAGTGCTGCTGCGGCACCTCGTGACGGTGGAGCCGTACCTCGGCCAGTCTGCCAACGGCCCGAAGTTCGGGCCGCCGGTGACGGTCCGGGCGTTCGTCGACGAGCAGACCCGCGAGGTCCGCAGCTCGACCGGGCAGCAGGTCGTCTCCGGCGCGACCGTGTACTGCCAGCTCGGGCCGACAATGCCGCCGCTGTCGCGGGTGACGCTCGCTGACGGCCGTCAGACGCGCGTCATCAACGCCCACCGGCACGACGGCGCGGGCCTTCCCACCCCGGATCACCTGGAGATCAACTTGGAGTAGGAGGACCTATGGCCCAGTCGTCGTCGTTCCGTTGGGAAGGTCGGGCGTGGCTCGCCCGGACCCGGCAGGCCGCCGCTCGCGGGGTGGAGCTCGGCTTGGAGCACGTCCTCGCCGAGGCGAAGAAGATCGTGCCGCTGGACGAGGGCCCCCTGGAACGCTCCGGCAAGGTCACCGTCGACCAGGCCACCCTCAACGGGACGATCACGTTCGACACCCCGTACGCGGTCCGGCAGCACGAAGACCTCTCCTACAAGCATCTGCCCGGCCGCCAGGCGAAGTACCTCGAACAGCCCATGAACCAGAACCGCGAGCAGGTGCTGGCCATCACTGCCGCGACGATCCGCCGCGACTCCTTCCTCGGCGGCCGCGTTGGCTGACCTCGTCGAGGGCATCGCCCGGTACCTCACCGGTCTGGGCCTGCTCACCTACGACCCGGACGGCACCAACGGCGACACCTTCGCCGAACTCATGCCTGCTGTACCCGACCTGGCTGTCGCCCTCACCCCGTACGGGCTCGGCGAGCCCGACCCGGTGAACGACGACGACGAGGTCGGCCTCCAGGTGCGGGTGCGCGGCGGCGCCGATCCCCGCGTCTCCCGGCAGCTGTCCGGCCGGATCTACTCCGCCCTGCACGGCCTCGCCGGGATCGCACTGCCGGATGGCACATGGCTGATCCTCAGCGTTGCTGTGCAGACCCCGGCGTCACTCGGCATCGACGACGTCGGCCGCCACGAGCACGTCACCAACTACCGCATGAACATCAGCAATCCGACCGCTCACCGCAGCTAAGGAGGTGGCCGGATGGCCACGAAGAAGATCGAGGCCCGGGGGTGGCTGTTCCAGGTCGCCGTCGGTGCCACCCCCACCTGGACGCCGATCGCCGGGCTGACCACGTTCTCGTGGAACCCCGGCGACAAGGTCCAGGAGACCGAGACGACCGATTTCGACAGCGGCGGCCAGTTCGAGCAGATCGTGCTCCAGCGCGGCGGCTCCCTCAAGTTGGAAGCCCGGCGCCGCCTCGACCCCGCGACCG
This sequence comes from Kitasatospora sp. McL0602, assembly GCF_052076145.1. Lineage (NCBI taxonomy): Bacteria > Bacillati > Actinomycetota > Actinomycetes > Kitasatosporales > Streptomycetaceae > Kitasatospora > Kitasatospora sp. McL0602. Next base: position 3,554,541 of record NZ_CP197246.1, read on the forward strand.
GCATCGCCGACCCCGGCCAGGCCGCCCTCGACATCCTCGCGCAGGGCCTCGCCGACAGCTCGGTCGGGCAGATCCGCTTCCGGTTCCGCACCGAGACGCAGTGGCGGAACTGGCCCGTCACCGCTAAGGCGTCCGAGCAGGGCGGCGCGACGAACGACATGTCCAAGTGGGGCATCGAGCTGACCCGCACCGGCGCCGAGACCCTGACGGCCGCCCCGTGACCCGCCGCAAGCCCGCGCGCGCCGTGCAGCGCCCGACCGTGCCCGAACCCGTCCCGCTGGTCGATGAGTTCGAGGACGACCTCGACGACGACGGCCTGGACGACTTCTATGAGGACGACGAGGGCCCGGAGCCGCTCGACACCACCGACGCGGACGCGTTCTTCGCCGCCGAGGTGCTCAGCTCCCGCCCGGCCGGCCTCACGCTCTACAAGCGCGAGTACGTCCTGCCGACCCGCACCCCGCTGTCCTTCAGTCTGCTCGCGGAGCGGCACGCCACCGACGAGACCCTCGACTCCTTCCGTACGGTCCTGACGCCGGTGTTCGGCGCCGACGCCCTGGACCACTGGATCGAGCAGGGCATGGACGCGCGACAGCTCGCGATCATCCTGATGTGGGCCGCGCAGAACATGGACAAGCCCGGCTCCGCGAGCCTGGCGGACTGCGCTCGCCGGTACGCCGAGCAGGAGGCCCGGGGAAAAGCACTGCCCAACCGGGCGGTGAGGCGCGCCGCTTCTGGCGGGCGGTCCTCGCGCACTGGACGCTCGTAGAGGCGGACCTGCGGCGCGAGTACGGCATCACCGCCGCCGAGCTCGCCCAGCTGTCCACCCGGGAGTTCCTGGTCTGCATCAGTGGCCTGTCCGACAACTCCCGCTGGCTGCCCGTGTTCCGGCAGACACCGGTCGAGGCCGCCACCCCCGAGGCCATCGCAGGCGTTTTCGGCACCTATCTGGGTGAGCCCGGCACAACTGAATAGCGGTACGGGGGTGGCCTGTGAACGTCGGCGAGCTGACGGCCACCTACGACATCGACGCCACGGGCGCCGAGGAGGGCATCGCCCGCCAGGAGCTCGCTCTACGCGGGCTGGCGCGGGACACCAATGCCACGGCGGCGAGCATCCGCCGCGACATGGAGGGTGCCCTCCGGCGCCTGCCCACCGTCCAGATCACGGCGGACAGCGGCCCGTTGGACGAGCGGCTCCTGGCCGTCCGGCACCAACTCCAGGATCTGGCCCGGGAGCGGGTCGGCGTCACCATCGACGCCGAGGAGGCCCAGCGTCGCCTCGACGGCCTCTGGGCAGAGCTGGAGGCCATCGGCGGAGCCCACCCGGAGCCGGCCGTCCGGGTGCAGACCGGCCTGGCGCACGCCGCTGTCTCCGACCTGGTCCTCCGGCTCGGCGAGCTGGCCCGGGAGGACCATGCGGTCGTCGTGCACGTCGCGGCCGAGCAGGCCGAGGCCGAGCTCGCCGCGATCGCGGAGGAGGCCCGCCGTGTCGGCGACCTGGACCCGCACATCGAGGTCCACGTCGACGAGGCCGGCGAAGCCGACCGGGCCGCCCGGGACTTCTCCCGGCTGACCGGCACCCTGACCTCGACGGGCAGTGCGGCCGGCGGCATGGCGGGCCGGATCGGGATGGTCCTCGGGTTGCTCGGCGCGGCCCTCCCGGTGGCCGCCGGACTGTCGGCGGCGCTGCTGGCGATCGCACCGGCGGCCGGGGTCGCGGCGACCGGGGTCCTGATGCTCGGCTCGGCCGTCGCCGCGATCAAGGTCGGCACCAGCGGGATCGGCGCGGCGCTCAAGGCTGCGTTCGCTCCTCCGGCGGGCGGCTCGTCCGGGGCGGTCAACACGGCCCAGCAGATCGCGAGCGCCCAACTGGCACTGCGCGACACGGTCCAGCAGACCGCCGACGCGAACGTCCTGGCCGCCCGGCAGGTCGGTGACTCCCAACGGACCCTCGCGGACGACGTCCAGGCGGCGTCGGCCGCGCAGGTGCAGGCGGCCCGTCAGGTCGCCATGGCCGAGCGGACCCTCGCCGACGCCCAGAAGGCCGCCCAGCAGGCCCAGCTCGACCTCAACGCCGCCCGGCACCAGGCCCGGATGGACCTGGAGGACCTGTCCAACCAGGTCGCGGACGCGGCGCTCTCCCAGCGTGGGGACGTCCTCGCCGTCCAGCAGGCCAAGCTCGCGCTCGACGCGACACTCGCCAACCCGGGCGCCAACCGGGCTGCTCGCGAGCAGGCACAGCTCACCTACGATCAGGCCGTCCAGCGGCTCCAGGAGCAGGGCCTCGCGCTCGACCGGCTCAAGGCCAAGCAGGCGGACGCCAGCCGGGCCGGGGTCGACGGCAGCGCGCTGGTCGTCTCCGCACAGGCGAAGGTCGCCTCCGCCCAGCGGACGGTCGGCGACCAGACCCAGGCGCTGACCGATGCCCAGGTACAAGCGCAGGCGCAGGTCGCGGCGGCACTGCGCAAGGTCGGCGATCAGGTCCGCAACGTCCAGGACGCCCAGGCCGCGCAGGCGCGGACCGCGTACCAGGGCGCCGAACAGGTCACAAAGGCTCAGCAGGCGCTTCAGCAGGCCGCGAAGTCGGCGGCCGGCGGCGGCGTTGATCCGCTGGCCGCCGCGCTCGCGAAGCTTTCCCCGAACGCCCGCGCGTTCGTCGAGGAGATCATCCGCCTCAAGCCGGCGCTGCACGATCTGAAACTCGACGTCCAGCAGCGCCTGTTCCAGGGCCTCAGCGGCGAGTTCCGCACGGCAGCAGAAACGATCCTGCCCGTCCTGCACGCGAGCCTGGACGACACCGCCGTCCACCTCAACACGATGGCGAAGGGCACCATCGAGGCAGGGACCGAACTCGGCCAGTCCGGGGTCCTTGGCCGGGCGCTCGCCTTCGCCAACAAGGGGCTCGGCAACCTTGCCGGGCTTCCTGGTCAGGTCGTCACCGGCCTGGTGAAGATCGGCACCGCCGCCGGGCCCGCGTTCGAACGGGTCACGGCGGGCGCCTCCGGGATGGCCACTCGGGTCTCCGACCGGATCGCTGCGGCGTTCTCCTCCGGGGGGATGCAGCGCGGCATCGACCTGGCGATCACGCTGGTCGGCCAGCTCGGCACCGTGCTGGGCAACGTCGGGTCGATCGTCGGCGCGCTGTTCGGGGCGGCCAATGCGAGCGGCGGCTCGTTCGTCCAGACGCTGGTCGTCATCACGGGCGCGATGGCGGCGGCGTTCCGCTCGCCGGAGGTGCAGGCCGGGCTGACGGCGCTGTACCAGACGATGGGTCTGCTCGCGCGGACCGCCGGCCCCCTTCTGGGGCAGGCCCTTCGCGCGCTCGGGCCGATCCTGGTCGCGCTCGCGCCCGGGGCCCAGGCGTTGATCCAGGCGCTCGGCCCGGCTCTGTCGGTCGTGGTCCGGGCGCTCGGTCCGGTCCTGACGTCGCTGGGGCGGGCCGTGTCCGCCGTGGCGGTCGCGTTCGCCCCGGTGCTGACGCTGATCGGCACGCTGGTCGGCGCGCTGCTCCCGGTCCTGGCACCGCTGTTGGACGGGGTCGCACAGATCGCCTCGCAGCTGGCTCCGCTGGTCGCCGCTCTCGCGCAGGCCATCGGCGGCGCGCTGGCCCCGGTGTTCGCCCAACTCCCGGTGATCATAAGGCCGTTGGTGACGTTGCTGACCGCTCTGACGGGCGCTCTGCTGCCAGTGCTGACGCAGCTGGTCGTGGCCCTGTCCCCATCGCTCGGCATGATCGCGCAGGCGTTCGGTCAGGTCATGGTGGCGCTGGCACCGGTGCTCCAGCAGCTCGCGGTGCTCCTGGGGCAGCAGCTCCAGGTGCTGCTGCCGCTGCTGATCCCGATCATCGCTGCGGTGGGGAAGTTCGCGGCGATCCTGGCCGGGAACCTGGCGCAGGCGCTGACCGGGATCGTCGTTCCGGCGCTGCGGATGTTCTCGCAGGTCCTGGGCGGCGACTTCACCGGGGCCGCCGAGTCGGCGCGGGAGGTGATCCGGGGGATCAAGGATCTGATCGTCCGCGAGTTCGTCCTGATGCCCGCGCAGATCGTCGGCGTGTTCGACGACCTGGCTGGCGAGCTGTACAAGGCGGGCGGCCGGATCATCGGGGCGCTCGTCGACGGCATCCGCTCCAAGGCGGGCTCCGTCACCAGCACGCTCGGCGGCGTGCTGAAGGACGCCCGCGACCTGCTCCCGTTCTCCCCAGCCCGCAAGGGCCCATTCAGTGGGTCCGGGTGGTCGCTGCACTCCGGCCGGGCGATCTCCACCGCCCTCGCCGAGGGCATCCTCTCCGGCCAAGGCCGGGTGCAGGACGCGACCGCCCAGCTGATGGGCACCGCCCACGGCCCCCTCGGCCGCCAACCGGCCTTCGCGGGCTCCCCGTTCGCGATGGCCGGCGCCGGAGCGGGCGCGAGCGGACTGCACATCGAGCACTACCACGAGTCCGAGTCCGGGTCCGCCCGCTCGACCGCCGAGGACCTCAACTGGCTGTACAAGGGCAGGGGGTGACCTGTGGCGGGTGAGCTCGTGACCGGCCCCGGCCTCATCCAGTGGGGCACCCTGCTGCTCGGCCGCTGGCAGGCCGGAGCAACCGTCACCCCCTACCGGTGGCAGAAACTCTCCGGCTGGGCCGAGACCCCCGGCCTGGACTCCGGCAACGCACCCAGGGCCCAGCAGCACGGCTCCTACGCGGGTCGCCTGCTCGCGCAGACCCGAACCGTCACCCTGGAGGGCCTCACCGTGCGGGCCCCGGCCGGGCAGATCGGCGCGGCCGTCCGCGCCCTGGAGGCCGCTACCGGCATCGAGCAGGACGAGCAGCCGCTCGTCGTCTGGCTCGACGACCGGGGCCCGATGATGATCCGGGCCCGCCTGACCCGCCGGGCCCTTGCGCCTGACGGCTCGTGGGCGCTCGGGTACTCCGGCGGCGGCGCCGTGCAGTGGGAGGCGACCGACCCACGCCGGTACGACCTCACCGAGCAGACCGCCTCCGCAGGGCTGCCCCGGTCCGAGTCGGGCCTCGACTGGTCCGTCACCACCGGACAGGTCCTGATACCCGCCCAGCAGGCCGGGCAGACACCGACGTCCGGATGGTGGGCCGCGCAGGGCCTGACCGTCGGCTCGGCCGGGCCGGCCGTCACGGTGACGGTCACCGCGGCTTCGGCCGGCACTCCGGCGATGGTCGGATGGTCCGGGACCGCCGCACCCGCGACGCTCGGCTGGCCCGTCACCGTCGGCCAGGCGGTGCGGTTCGTCGCCGACGCGCTCCCGCCGGGCGCGGCCCTGGCCGTGCACTGGGTGTCCGGCGCGGGCGCCTACCTGAGCCAGTCGGGCGAGACCGCCCCCGGCCTGGTCGTCGGCACCGCCCCGGCCGGGACGGCATACGCGCGGCCGATCATGATGTGGACCGCCGTCCCGTCCCCAGCCACCGTGCCAGTCGGCCAGACCCGCCTGTACATCCCCGACCCGGGGCCCGGTCTGCCATGGGGCTCGCCCACGGAGAGCGGCCTCACGTGGGGGACGCCCGGGTCGACAGGCGACATGACGTGCACCAACGCGGGCAGCGCCGCGACGTTCCCGGTGATCGAGATCCGGGGCCCGGCCACCACGCCGTCGGTGACACTGCCCGCCTCCGGGGTGGTGCTGGAGTACGACCTCACCCTCGCCGCGTCCGACGTCCTCGTGATCGACACCCTCGCCGGGACGGTGCTCCTCGGCGGCCAGTCCCGCCTCGGGTACGCCACCAACAGATCCCAGCCCGAAGGCACCTTCAGCCTCCCCAAACTCGCGACGTCGACGGTGTCGTTCCGCTCCTCCGACGCCGTCCCCAACCCCGCTGCCAGCTGCACCGTGCGCTGGCGCTCCGCCTACTGGTGAGGAGACCCCCGAGATGACCGTGCGCCCCGCCTGGCTCCTCAACCCCGGCCAGACCCGCGCCGACACCCGCGCCGCGCCGCTCGGCACCATGACCCCCGCCGACGCGATGACCACCAAGGCGGGCGTCATCCCGGGCGGCGCCCCGCTGCTGCTGACCGGCACCGGCATGACCGGCACCCTCAGCACCGGCCGAGCCACCGTCCAGGGCAGCACCGGGCAGGGCGCCTACCCGGTGGCCGTCACCTCCCCCGAGCCGTTCACCGTCGCCAACGGCCATGCGTCGCTGGCCCGGATCGACTCCGTGTTCCTCACGGTCTACGACCAGCTGTACGACACCTCCGGCCAGACCGCCGCCGCGATCGCCTACGTCCAGGGAACCGCCGCCAGCTCACCGACCGCACCCACCACCGTCCCGGGCTCCACCGCCTACCTCAGGCTCTGGGACATCGCCGTGCCGGCCGGGGCATCCGCCGGAGCGCCGATCAACTGGGCCTCCGCGCTGACCGACCGGCGGACCTACACCACCTCGCTCGGCGGCATCGGCTACGGCTCCGACACCACCCCCGGCGCCTACCCGGGCCAGTACCGCGACACCGGCGCCGGCCTGCAACGCTGGTCGGGCAGCGCGTGGGAAGACCGGATACTGCTCGGCGCCGACACCGAGCTCTACCGCTCCGCCCCGAACACGCTGACCATCCCCGACCGGCTCAACCTCGGCGCCGTCCTGTGGATCACCACCAGCGACGTCAACCAGAACGTGCTCGTGGGCGACGCCCCAGCCGGGCAGAACTCACGCCTGGCCGTCCTGCGCGTCGGCGGCTCCGACCGGTTCTCGCTGAGCGCGGACGGCAGCCTCACTCTCGCGGGCGGTCTCACCGTCGCCGGTGTCGGCGGTGTCCAGAACATCTACAAGTGGTCCACCCAGACCCAGACGACCAACACGTCGATGGTCAACGACGTCGATCTGTACTTCAACGTCCAGCCGAACGCGAAGTACATCTTCGACGGTCATCTCTCGTACTCCGGCGAGACGTTCGCAATTGGACCTGCCGATCTGAGGGCAGACTGGACCATCCCGTCCGGAGCGGACTTCGCGTGGCAGCGTGGCGGGTACCCGTCCAACACCACCGCGCAGGTCGACACCGTCCAGACCGACCACGCGACGGTGCGCGTCCTCGGCACCTTCGGCTCCGGGACCATCGTCACGGCCAGGTTCTCCGGCCGCGTCGCCACTTCCGGCAGCGGCGGCGTATGCCAGTTCAGGTGGGCCCAGAACAATCCGTCCGCGACGACCACCTCTATGCGCGTCGGGTCGTGGATTCGCGTCACCCGGGTCCAGTGACGGCCAGCCAGGGCTACCAGCTGCGGGTATGCGACCTGCGCACCGACCAGACCCTCGACATCCTCCCCGTCCAGGGCGTCTCATACGACGACTACATCGGCAAGACCGGCACTTTCTCCGGCACCATCCCGGTCCCCGACCGGCAGATGGCCCGCCGGGTGCGCGACAGCGTGATCCCCGGCCGCACCATGCTCCACCTGGAGCACGGCACCCAGCTGGTGTGGAGCGGCGCCCTGTGGACCCGCACCCCCACCCGGGACGCCCGTGGCTACCTCACCTGCCCCATCCAGGCGGGAGCTCTGGAGGGCTACTACCGCTCGCACCGGCTGCTCTTCGACACGCTCACCGCCGCCGGAGTCGACCAGCTGGACATCGCCCGCCAGCTCATCGCCTACGCCGCCGCGCAGGCCGGCGGCAACCTCGGGGTGGAGATCGACTACTCGCAGGCGTCCGGGGTACTGCGGGACCGCACCTACTCGCGGTACGACCTGCCGTCGATCGGCGGGTTGCTCGACCAACTCGCTGCGACGCAGTCCGGGTTCGAGTGGCGCATCCAGGTCTACCGGGACAGCGCGGGCGCCCGGCACCGGGCCCTGCGGCTGGGCTACCCCACGCTGAACGTCGGCACGACCGACCTGATGCTGTCCAGCCCCGGCCCGGTCAGCGCGTACTCGCTGCCGGAGGACGCGACGGGGATGGCCAACGCCTGGCAGTCCCGTGGCTCCTCGACCAACCAGAACCAGGCCGCTCAGTCGGTCCCGCTCATGTCCACGCTCCGGACCACCCCCGCCGACTACGCCACCGGATGGCCACGGCTTGACGGCACCAGTGACTACCCCTCTGTGGACACCCAGACCATCCTCGACCAGCACGCCGCCGCCGACCTCACCCGCGCGGTCCGGCCGACCGTCATCCCGTCCGTCTCCTACCTCACCGGCAGCATCGACCAGCCACTGCTCGGCTCCCACGCGCGGCTGCGGATCGTCGACGATTGGTATTACGACGGGCTCAACGCCCGGTACCGAATCGTCGGCCTGCGGGTGCAACCTGCGGAGCGCGGCCGGCCCGGCACGACCGAGCTGTACCTGGAGGCACCCTGATGGCGACCATCCCCCTGGACCTCCTCGACCGGATCAGAGCCCTGGAGGACCAGGTCCGGCAGCTGTCGGGCCGGGTGAATATCAGGCCGGCCATGAACCAGATCCTCAGCGGCAGCGTGGTCGTGGGCGAGGGCGGTACGTTCGAGGTCAACGACGCCGACGGCAGTCCGCAGTTCTATGTCGGCGGTATCTCCCCAGCTCACCCGGACGGCAGCCCCCAGCGCGGAGTCGTCGCCTGGCGGGAGGACGGCTCGATCGCGCTCTCGCTCGTCAGCTTCAACGCCAACCCGCAGGCTCTCGCCATATACGACCGCGCAGGAAACACCCTCCTCGCCGACGACACCACCGCCGCTGGCCTCGCCCGGCCGTACCTTGAGGCGAGCGGTTGGTTCGGCGCCGTCGAGCAGCCCGCGTTCGTCACCTCGAACACCTCGTTTGCCACGGTGACGCTGTCCCCCTGGTACAAGCAGCACCCCAAGGTGCAGGCGTTCTTCCTGGTCCGGTGCTCCGACAGCACGACCTCCGGGGAGATCCAGCTCACCGACGACGCCGGGACGCCGATCAGCTCGGTGATCCCGGTCAGCGCCGGATCGTTCTTCTACGGCAGCATCACCGGGCCGATCGCCGGGGCCCATGAGTCGCAGACCTACCTGCGGTGGCAGGCCAGGGTGGTGCCTGGCAGCACCGGCACCATCGGTGTCAAGGGACTGTCCACGTACGGCGTGCAGTCCTGACCGTGCCTCAGCGGTGGACTGGGTCACCGGTCGGCGCGTTGGTGTCCGGCGGCCCCTGCGTCGGGTACGGGCCCTGGTCGACCGAGATGGTCGTCTGCTGGGGCGTCGGGCTCGGCGCCGTCGTCACGGGGGGCGGGTCGGTGGGCGTGGTCACGGGTGCGTCCTTTTGGGTCGGGGCCTGCGCGGGTGCGGCGCTCTTCTGCTGACTGCGGGGACTGCTGCTTCGCGCCGTGGCGGTGGCAGGCTTCGTGCTTTCCGCCTGGGCTGGCACGACGGCCGTGGGCGAGGTGCTCGCCGAGGGCGATGGCGAAGGCGTCGGCGAGCTGGTGACCAAATCGGCGACCTGGAGCACCTGCTGCTGGGCCGGCTTCGGACTGTCCCCTGACCTGCTGGCTATCGCAACGGCGGTGCTTCCCCCCGCGATGACCACCACTGTGGCGATCACCGCCAGCGTCTGCCTCTTCAACATCCGTTCCCCCTCGGCTCGTTGGTGTACCCGCAGACGGTACTCGCAACAACCGACACATGACCATCACACACTGCCCCGGCGCCGCCTGGCCCGGGGCTTTCCCATACGCAGAAGGAGGTGACGGATGCGCGATGAGTTCGTCGCCCTGCTCCGTGAGCAGGTCGACTACCACGAGGGCCAGGACCACGACGGCACCTGGAACAACGTGCAGAAGTTCAGCGAGCAGACCCCGGGCCTGGAGTGGTCCGACGGCGAGCCGTGGTGTGCCACGTTCCAGGCATGGGCTGCCCACCAGCGCGGCATCGACAGCCTTTGGCCGATGACCGCCGGGTGCCGCGACGCCGTCGACTGGTGGCAGCGCCACGGCCGTTGGAGCCACTACCCGGTACTCGGCGGCCCGTTCTACCTCGGCCCCGGCGGTGGCACCCACACCGGGACCGTCTACGCCTACGACGGGGACACGATCTACACCGTCGAGGGCAACACGAACAACAACGGCTCGGCGAACGGCGACGGCGTCTATCTGCGCCAGCGACCCCGCCGTGGCCCCGGCAGCCCGTACGGCTACGGCGTTCCCGCCTGGCCCGAGGGCACCATCTCCGCCGACCCGGCTCTGGGCGGTACGCCCGCCGCCGAAGTCGGCACCCCCACAACCCCCGCACCGCCCGTCATCGAGGAGGACCCCATGGCCGCATTCACCGAGGCCGACATCCGCCGCTTCATCCGCGAGGAGGCCAGCGGCGTCACCGTCCGCGACGCCAACGCCTACGCCGTCCACTACTGGCTGCTCAACATGCTCACCGGCACCGTCCCGCCCGCCGCCGCACAGCAGCCCTGGGCCAATCTCGTCCCCCAGGTCCACGCCGCCCTCGCCCAGCTCCCCGCCTCCACCCTCCAGCAGCTCAAGGACGCCGTCGCCGCAGCGCTGCGCGACGGCACCGTTCACGTCCAGGTCGACGTCAACGCCCCTGCCCACACCGCCTGATCGGAGAGACCACCATGTCCGATGCTTCCCGCCGTACCGCCCGCACCGTCCTGGCGACCGTCCTCGCGCTCGCCGCCGGCCTGCCCCTGCTCGTCCACACCGCCGGGCTCCCTGAGACCCTGCCGGGTGTCGGCACCGTCCTGGCCGTCGCTGCGGCCGCGACGCGGCTGATGGCGCTGCCGCTGGTCGACCAGCTGCTGCCGGGCTGGCTGCGGACTGCTCCGGCGAAGGCCGAGCTGCCGCCACTCACCCCGCCGGCCCCGGCCGCCGACGTCCCGGCCCCGGCCTCCCTGGACGGGGGTGCTGGTGCCTGACGGGTCTACCGGCCTGGCCGGGCTGGACGCCGCAGTGGTGTGGGCCGGGGCCCTCGTCGCCCTGGCCGGTGGCCTCGGGCTGCTCTGGCGCGGCACCCGAGGACTGCGCCGAATCTTGCACCGCGCCGACCAGTTCTGGGACGACTGGCAGGGAACACCACCTCGGCCGGGCGTCCCCGGCCACCCGGGGGTGATGGCCAGGCTCAGCGCGATCGAGCACGAGCTCCACCCCAACTCCGGCGCGAGCCTGCGGGACGCGGTCAACCGCATCGAGGCAGGCATCAGCCCGACCGCCGAGAAGTAGACGAGCCGCCCCACCTCCTACGGGAGGTGGGGCGGCTTCGTCGTGCTCACCCGGCCGATCAGTGGCCCACTGGGAGTACTCAGACTGTGCCGAAGGCACCGGAAGCGGCAGCCTTCGCGAAGGCTGCCCAAGCCTCCTTCGAGAAGTGCAGTTGTGGGCCCTCGGGGTTCTTGCTGTCCCGAACAGGCACGATGCCAGTGGAGAGCAGATCCTCACTGATCTCGACGCAGTTGCCACCATCGCCGTCGCTGTACGTCGACTTGCGCCAAGTCAAGTTGCCGGAGGTTTTCACGTTCACTAGTCCTTCCATGGCACTGCGGATCAGGCGGGCAGAGTCGGGCGCTGACAGTGCGTCGGCTCGGAGACGATCATAGGCGCGCGAGCGCTCTCTGAGTCTCTCCGGGTCGTTGACCAAGTGGCCTCGCCCAAGGCTCTCCGAGTAAAGCCACTCCGGTCCGTCCGGAAGACTCGCCAGCACGTGCGACGTGCCCGCTGTTGATCGCTCGCCAAGCTCGAACGGGGAGACCTGCACGACGACGTTAGGTAGCTTTCCCGCCTCGATCAGGTGGCGAAGCTGGCCGTACATGACCTGCCGTCCGCCAACTATCCGCCGGATCACCGCCTCATCAAGCACCACGATCAAGAGGGGGCCGTCAGGCTCAAGAAACCGCCGCTGTCGGCTCATACGTGCCGCTACGCGTTCGCGGATCAGGTCTTCGTCTCCAGCGGCGTGCTGGGCGAACAATGCGCGGGCATAATCCGGCGTCTGCAAGAGGCCCGAGACTCGCGATACCTGGTAGTCGCGGATTGCATCGGCCTGGGCTTCGATCTCCGCGAAGCGCCTGAACCAGTCCGGGTGTTCGACTTCGGCGTGCCAGGCAACGTCATCCCATGCGCGGACCAACTGACCGTGAGTCCTGAGGACTTGGTCGATTTCCCGGGCGAGATCCCGGGACGGGACACGCTCCAATGCTTCGATCTTGACCACATGCGAGGCGGTAACGCTCAACTCGACGGCAAGCGACGCGACCGTGTCGTACCCGGCCCGTTCGCGTAGATCACGCAGTAGCCATGCGAAGGACTCAGGGGTTAAGTGTCGCCGCTCCATAGCGCGCCGACCAGCCATAGCGCAACTCCATTCAGGACAGGACTCGCTGTCTCCCAGTCAGTCTCGCCAAGTTACTACCCACCGCCGATGCTAAGTAGCAGAACGCGACGGAAGGTGGTGGCCGATGCGGACCCCCCAATACGCGCCCATGCCGGGCGAGTTGATCAAGGACAAGGTGACGGGCGCGACTGGCGTCTACATGGAAACGTGGTGCGGCCGGGTATACCTCCGGCCGGCGCGCGGTGGCGTCGAGATGCGCTGCAAGCCCGAGAACGTGCTACCGGCGCCGGGCAAGCTGCGTGGGCCGCAACACCCCTGACAGCAAATGCTGTTGCCCACAGGGACCTGAGCTGTGAGTCATCCCCGACGGCATGCCGGAGCTAGGGCGACCGGCCGAAGACCCCGCCGGACGGTGGGGCCGACCGATTCGGTTCCGTCAGGCCCGAGACTCCGTCACCAACGTGATGACCCGAACGTACGTCCTCTACGAGAACGACAGGAGGCGCTGGGCAGTCACCTGCTCCGGCCCCGCCGTGATGGGAGCGAACCCGAGATGACCCGAGCCGACCGTGACGTGCTGGCCGCCACCGGCGCCGTCTTCGCCCTCGCTGCCAGCGCTGGCGGAACCGTCGCCCTGCTGCTTGGCGGGCCAGGCCGCGAACGGATCTTCTGGGCCCTCCTGGTCGCTGCCGTCGCCGCCATGATCACCGTCGTCGCGTCCGGCGCCGTCCTCTCCCGACTCACCGAACGGGGCGCCGACAGATGATCGACGCGCCCAACTGCCCCACCTGCGAGGCGCCGACGGAGTGGGCCGACGACGACCAGCCCGACGTCATGGCGAGTTGGGATTGCCCGGCCTGCCGCACCTTCGGGATCTGGCTGCCGGACGACTACGTGCGTAGACACCCCGGCGAGGAGCAGGTGTTCACCATCGGACAACGCCCGGCGCTCCGTGTCCGGCACGCCGCCTAAGGAGATTCATGCCAGAACCTCAACCGGCCGCCCGTATAGCCGAGTTCTTGCGCGGTGCTCGCGCCGGACGCGCGGCGGCAGCGCGGTGACCCGTCAGTATCTGCCGCGCTGCCCGGCCTACGAGAAGCGGTCGTTCGCCACCAAAGACGACGCCAGCCGTTTCCTCACGAACGTCGGCAAGGACGGCCCACAGGACCCCCTGAAGCAGCTCCTGCCGAACCGGGCATTCCGATGCGACAAGTGCCCTCACTGGCACGTCGCATCCAAGATGATCCCTGCCAGTGCCACAGGCCGCCGACGCGGCACCGGGAAGCGCTGAATCCCCACGATGAGAGGACACCCCTCATGGCACATAGCGAGATTGACCCCACAGCCCATTCACGCCGACGCCTCGGCTGCGTCATCGTGCTTCGCGACCCCAAGGGCCGCGTACTCATGGTCGACCCGGCGTACCGGCCCGGTCTGATCCTCCCCGGGGGCGCCGCCCGCGACGGTGAGACGATCGCCGACGCTGCCGCCCGCGAACTCCATGAGGAGACCGGCCTTGTCCGCGAGTTGACGCACCTGGTCACGCTCGACCAGGTCCCCGCCGACCCGGAGACCGGTTCCGCCGAAGGGCTCAACGTGGTACTCGACGGCGGGACGCTGACCGAGGAAGAAACGGCAGCCGTCGCGCTGCCCGAGAGCGCCGAAGGTGAGCTGCTGGCGCTCGTATGGGTGCCCGTCGCGGATCTCGACAAGTACGCGCTGCCCTACCAGGCCCGGCGCGTCCGCGAAGCCGTGGCAGCGATCGGACGTGGCGACAGGCTGCCCGTCCTGCTGCACGGCGAGCGCGTCAGCGCCTAGGCCCCCAAGACTCCCGCTTCCGGTGTCGTGCCGGACACTAGCGATGCGGGTGCAGTGAGATCAACCAACTCCACTGTTTGGAAAGAGAGTTCAATATGTCAGGCTTCGCACTTCGTGATCGCGAGCGGGTGACCCTGATCTTCCCGCCGCCCCTGCCCACCCACGTCTACAACCCGGATCTCGGGTACAACGTCCTGGCGAGCACCGGAACCGCGCTGGTCGACAGCGTGAAAACGCTCATGCTCAGCCCCACCAGCTACCCCGGTACCAGCGACTCGGCCCGGCGCGACGAGCAGTGACCGACACCCGTGTGGTTATCGTCGCAGCAGACGACGACTATGCGGCGGACAAGGTAGTGCGTCACCTCAACAGGGGGCGCACCACCTTTACCCGCCTCGACCCTGGCCGCATGCGCGCCAGCACGCACATTCGTGCGGCAGTCGGCGAAGACCCCAACCACGACTCATGGTTGATCGGCGAACCCGTGGGACCGGAGACGGCCGTCTTCTGGCGCAAGCCCACTCCCGGGCGGGAGCTGCAAGGGGATGCCGCATGGGCCGCCTACGAAGCCACCGAGATGGTTCACGGTGCACTCCGAGCTTGCGGAGCTACCCGCTGGCTCAATGACCCGCATGCGGCAGCTCGGGCGAGCCCCAAGATTCCCCAGCTCACTGTTGCACGGGGTCTGGGGCTCTTGATCCCTGAAACGCTAGTGACCACGGACGCCGAGGAAGCTGCGCAGTTCATCGCTGCGGGGCCCACGGTCGTCAAGCCGTTCACCCAGCGCTACACGGACTTCTGCCCAGTCTGGGAGATCACTGCCAGTGACTCTCTCGACGGACTGGGCCCGGAGCCGTGCGCCTTTCAGCGTCGGGTCACCAAGACAGCTGATCTGAGGGTGACCGTAGTCGGCGAAGAGGTATTCGCCTGCCGTGTCCTGTCGGGTGAGCTGGACTGGAGAGTCATCACCGACCGTGCGGAGTTCGTCCCGATCCGGCTTGACCCCGATGTGGCGAAGGTGCTTCCGCTGTACCTTGCGGAGATGGGGCTCGCCTACGGGGCGTTCGACTTCGCCGAGGATGCTGACGGCGTACCGTGGTTCCTGGAGTGCAACCCGATGGGCGAGTTCGGCTTTCAAGAGGACAGCACGGGGGCACCGATCACCCGCGCAATGGCCGATTGGCTGCTGAGTAAGTAGGGAGACGGGCATGGAGCGTAGGGACGGTTGGGGCGGCCACGTGATCGACGGGGTCGTCCAGTGGAGCTCCGAGGATGGCCGCACGGTAACCGGCAAGCCCTGGGCCCCGTGCTCGCACACCGCTCTGCACAACCCGGTGGGCTCCACTCCGCACGCATGGGCTCGACGCGACGCCCTGTGGTACTGCACGGCATGCCACCGTGCGACCGTGGGCAGGCCCGTACCCGTGTGCGAAGACGGGGAACACCGGTGGTCCGAGGACCCCAACAAGAAGGACACGTGCACCGTCTGCTGGGCAGCCGTTACCGACATCTTCGCGGAACGGGGCACCCGACTCGGCAGCCGGTACGACCAGAAGCACTAGCGACGCCAGTGGCTGCCCCGTTTCTGTGCCCTCGTGGCGTGGAAGCGGGGCAGCCTCGTTTCTAACTCTCCGCCCCACCAAGGTGTGACGGTGGCGCGGACCGTCATGGTACAGCTGCCTCGGGTGAAGCTCAGTCGCCCCAGAGGATGCGCCAGAGCGGCATGTCCAGCGCGTGCGCGATCCTGAGCAACTGGTCTAGGTCCGGCGCCGACGACGCGTTCTCGAAGCGGCCGATGGTGCGGCGGTCCAGTCCGGCCTGCTCACCGAGGGTCTCTTGGGAGAGGTGCTGGGCGGCGCGCGCGGCGCGGAGCCGGCGGCCGACGGCGGCGCGCTCGGCGAGGAGCCAGTCGGGGGTAGGTGGCGGAGGTGCGGACACCCTCCGACGCTGACCGACTGATGATCACCAGTCTGTACGTGAATGCCGCCACTTAATCGAACAAAGTTCGGTACAATCCACCCACACCACCGCACAACGGGCCGGGGGGCCAAGATCCGGAGCACGCCCTGAACACCACCCCGCCACACCCCGGCCGGAGCCTCGCCCACCCCTTCAAGCTGACTATGGCGACTGCCGACCTGCTCGTCTCGATCCGGGCACTTGATCAGCTCATCAAGGACGACGACGGATCACCAGAACGCCAGGACGCGATCACCGCAGCGCGCACAACCGTGGCACGGATCTCCGAACGCATCTACCGGCACGGCAAAGCCTGCCGAGAGCGAGGCCAGGCCGCTCCTACATCCCCGCCGACTGCTGGCTAATCCCTGCCTGCCTGCCCAGCTCGTACGCCATCTGCACCGTGGAGACGGCCCCGAGAGCCCGCCGCATCTTGCCGAGCTCAGCCTGAACGCTCCGCTCCGAGATGCTGAGTTCGTTGGCGACTGTTGCCTGACCAGCCCCGGTGGCGAGGTGACGCATGATCGAGACCTGTAGCTCCGTCAGCGTGCTGTCACTGGGGAGCTCCAGCCCAGTCCAGACCGACGCCCTGGACCAGTCACGGTCGAACATCGCCGCGACGTAGTGGACCAGGCCCTCGTCGTGGATGATCATTGCCCGGCGCGGCTCTGCGCCGGGCCCCGTCCACGGGGTGTAGTCCTGGAGCACGGCCTTGCGGCGGTCGAAGATGAGCGCCCGCATGAACCGCTCGTCGAGAGTGCGGATCTGGGCGCCCTCACTGGTCATCTCGGCGGTCCAACCGGCCGTGGGCGAGTCAGATCGGACCGACGCGTGATAGAGCGTCCGGAACGCCAAGCCGTCCCGTAGAGCCCGGATGTCTCGGTGCCTCGACATCGCGAGCGTCGCTGCTGGCCGGGGGCCGTCGGGCTGCGCGGTGAGCACCTCCTGCGTGCACCCTGCCACGATCTGGGAGATCCGGGCGTTGATCGGTTCGACGCCCTCGATGTACTCCACCGCGCCCCGGATGACGTCCGACTGGTCGGGTCCGGTGATCTGGTAGGCGATCTCCAGGTCGCGGAAACGCTCCGGGATCGCGGCCGCCTCGGCCATCGCGCCGGCGGTCTGCTGGAGGATTCTCTCGCGGCGGGTGTTGGCTGCTTCTCGTGGGCTCAGGGCTATGTAGGCGTTCGCCGACCCGTTGGGGCAGGGGACCACGAGGCCGAACTCAAGGAGCTCACCGAGAGGGGCGCTCTGGGGCGCCTCGGCGCCGTGGAGGATGGCGAGGTAGAGCTCGCGCGCCTCCGTGCTGAGGTGCGCGCTATCGAACACTCGGACCGGTTTGCCCGAAATCACCTAGTACCGCCTTCGAGATTTCCGCATTGCGGGAACCCGCACCCTAGGCCCCTTGATCGCGGCATGTCGAACAAGAACACTAGTTCGCGTCACTGGCAATCGCGCCACTGTGATTCCCACCACCAGGCCCCGTCGCACAACACCGGGCCAGAGGAGGCACCATGAGGCGGGTCACTGCCATAGCGGCAGCTGCACTGGCAGTTGCTGGCGCCGCGCTGGCTCTCGGCGCTGCGGCGCCGTCAGCCTCGGCCTCGGCCGACACCGGATGGAACTTCGTGGCCCCGACGGCGCAGGGCGACACGGGATGGAACGCTCCGGCTCCCACCCCGACCAGTAGCCCCACGGTGACCGCCGCTGACACCGGCTGGAACTGACGCCGATCTCCGGGCTCGAAGTTTGGCTGATTCCCGCCTGCCCGGCCCCCGGAGATTCTCGTCCTCAGGAGCTGGCCGCTCCTCCCGCGACCGACGGGAGGAGCGGCCTTCGGCGGACCCCTCGCGATGCAGAACCTTGGAGGAGGGCCGCATCGACCTTGGAGGAGGGCGTAGGGCCCGCCGTAGCCCGCCGGGGTGGACACGTCCAACTCGGCGGGCTCTGCCGTTTCTACCACCCGTAGAACACGGCGCACAGCCCCCCAATCGGCGGGCAGGCCCAAGTACGCCAACCCCGTAAGCCCTGTACGCCAACGGCGAGACGGCTCACCACGGGTTTCGGAGGAATTTTGGATGGGCGACCGTAGAAGCAGTAGAAGCCCTGCCCCTCCGAGTGGAGGAACAGGGCTTCTACCTGGTACTTCTTCGCGTGGGCCTAACAGGACTTGAACCTGTGGCCTCTTCCTTATCAGGGAAGCGCTCTAACCGTCTGAGCTATAGGCCCTTGCCGCACTGAAAGATTAGCGGACCGAGGGCTGATCTCCCAAATCCATTCAGGCGGCGGTCCCGGTGGCCGAGTCGTGGACGTCCAGCTCAGGGTTGTCGGGGTGGGGGGCGAGCCACTCGGAGCGGGTGGCGGGGAGGCCGCTGCGGCCGGTGGTGGGGGTGCGGACGGCGAGGACCTGGTTGATGCCGATGCGGTTCTCCTCGAAGGCGAGGGCGCTGGCGGCCATGTAGAGGCGCCAGACCCGGGCCCGGCCGCGGCCGACGAGGCGGACGGCGTCGGTCCAGTTGGCCTCCAGGTTGGCGACCCACTCGCGCAGGGTCAGGGCGTAGTGCTCGCGCAGCGACTCGACGTCCCGCACCTCGAAGCCGGCCTCCTCCAGGAGGGAGACGGTGGTGCCGACGGGGGAGAGCTCGCCGTCGGGGAAGACGTACCGGTCGATGAAGGGGCTGGGCACGTGCGGCTGGCCGGGCCGGCTGGGGCGGCGGGAGATCTGGTGGTTGAGCAGGCGCCCGCCGGGGGCGAGGAGGGTGTGCAGGCCGCCCGCGTACGTGAGGTACTCGGCGCTGCCGACGTGCTCGGCCATGCCGACGCTGGAGATCGCGTCGAAGGGCCCGTCGGGGATCTCGCGGTAGTCCTGGAGGCGGATCTCGATCCGGTCGGTGAGACCGGCCTCGGCGACCCGCTCGCGGGCGAGGGCGACCTGCTCGGCCGAGATGGAGACCCCGACGGCCTGGACGCCGTAGTGCCGGGCCGCGTGCAGGACGAGCGAGCCCCAGCCGCAGCCGACGTCCAGCAGCCGCATCCCGGGCCGCAGGCCGAGCTTGCGGCAGATCAGGTCGAGCTTGGCCGCCTGGGCGTCCTCCAGGCTCTTGGCGGAGGGCTCCCAGTACGCGCAGGAGTAGACCATCGAGGAGCCGAGCACCAGCCGGTAGAACTCGTTGCCGACGTCGTAGTGGTGGCTGATCGCCGCGCGGTCGCGGCTGCGGCTGTGCACGCGGCCCTGCTGCCGGGCCTCCTCCGGCGGGGGCGTCGGCTGGAGGCCGAGCGTGCCCGTCCGCAGCGCGGTGGCGAGCAGCCGGCGGCCCTCGGGCCCGACCGCGTCCTTCAGCCCGATGCTCTGCCCGAGTTCCTCACGCCGCTCGGTGAACTCGGCGACGGCGGACAGCACCTCGTAGAGGTCCGCCTCCGGCGCGAGGTCGAGGTCGCCGGACACGTACGCCCGCGCGAGGCCGAGCTCGCCGGGCTGCCAGATCAGGTGCCGTACGGCACGGCGGTTGCGGAGCACCACCAGGGGCGCCCCGGCGGCCCCTGCCTCGCTGCCGTCCCAGGCGCGCACCCGGAGCGGGATACGCGCGCCCAGCAGCTCTTCCAGTGCCCCGACAAGTTGCGTTGCGACCTTTGCCATGGTGTGCCTCCCACCAACAGTTCCCACCCGTCACCGGGCCCCACACCGACATCGCGGACAGCTAATCCGACGGCGTCCACGGCGGTGCCGGTCGGCACGCCGGGACACGGCTGCTGTCACCCGAACGCCAGCGGGCCCCGAAGGCTGGAACGGCCTTCGGGGCCCGGGGATTCCGACACGGGGCAGTGCACCGGAGGCTGTGTCAGGTCCGGGCACCGCGAGGGAGAAGCGGAGGCGGTCAGTCCTCTTCGGCGAGGGTCAGCTCGATACCGCCGGTGAAGCCGGCGGCGGTGTTGTAGATGAACGCCGAGAGGGTCGCCAGGGCGGTCATCAGGACGACGTCGACCACCGCGATCAGGGTGGTGAAGATCATGACCTGGCCGAACCCGATGTAGTCCATCAGGTTGACGCCCGCGGAGGTGTCGGAGCCGGTGACCTCCTTGAGCGTGCTGTTCAGCGAGTCGAAGACGCCCAGCCCGTCGAGCGTCATCCACAGCACCGCCGCCGCGACGATGATGATCACGCCGACCGCCAGCGAGAGCAGGAACGCCACCTTCATGACCGACCACGGGTCGGCCTTGGTGACGCGCAGCCGCGCCTTGCGGACCCGGCCGGCCAGCGCGCCGCCCTGGCCCCCGGCCGGAGCCGCCGGGGCGTTGCCGGCCCGCCGGGTCGCCGGGGCGCCCGGGGCGCCCGAGTTCACCCGGGTGCCGCGCGCGGGCGTCGGCTGGCCCTTGTTGTACGTCGTCGGCTGCGAGAACCCGGCCGCCGGCGGCTGGGCCGGTGGCTGGGACGGCGGCTGCGGCATCCCGCCGTACCCGCCGCCCTGGCTCGCCGAGGCCACCGGCGGCATCAGCGAGGTGGACGAGGCAGGGTGCTCGGCCGGCGGCTGCGGCACGTTGCCGTACGGCATTCCGCCCTGTGCGCCCGGCAGGCCGCCCGCGGCACCTCCCGCAGCACCCGTCGCTCCACTCACCCTGGTCCTCCCGCAGTCGTCCAGAGCGGCCGTCCGCCCTGGTGTTCCAGCTCGTCGACCGGTACCGGGCGGCTTGCCCGGGACCGGTCGGTGGCCGGTGCCCGCCCCTGAGGGCGCGCACCGGCCACCTGGCTCGCGGTCAGGCCTCTTCGGCCGTGCCGTCCGCCGTGGTCTCCTCGACCGCCTCGGGGGCCGTCTCGACGACGGCCTCACCGACGGTCTCACCGGCCGGGAACTCGGGCACAGTGCCCTCGTCCTCGCCCAGCTCCTCGTCCTCGGCCTCCGCGTTGCGGGCCATGCCCACCACCGCGTCCTTCTTTCCGAGGTTGATCAGTTGGACGCCCATCGTGTCACGTCCGGTTTCACGAACTCCGGAAACCCTTGTACGGATCACACCGCCCGAGAGCGTGATGGCCATGATCTCGTCGGTCTCCTCGACCACCAGCGCCCCGACCAGCGAGCCCCGGCCCTCGACGATCTTCGCCGCCTTGGTGCCGAAACCACCGCGTCCCTGAACACGGTACTCGTCCACCGGAGTGCGCTTCGCATACCCGCCGTCCGTCGCCGTGAAGACGAAGGTGCCCGGCCGGACGACGTTCATCGACAGCAGCTCGTCGTCCTCGCGGAAGGCCATGCCCTTCACCCCGGACGTCGCCCGGCTCATCGGCCGCAGCGCGTCGTCCGTCGCGGTGAACCGGATCGACTGCGCCTTGCGCGACACCAGCAGCAGGTCGTCCTCGGCGGAGACCAGCTCTGCCCCGATCAGCTCGTCGTCCTTGCCCTCCTCGTCCTGTCGCAGGTTGATCGCGATCAGGCCGCCGGAGCGCGGGGAGTCGTAGTCCTTCAGGTGGGACTTCTTCACCAGGCCGGCCCGGGTGGCGAGCACCAGGTACGGCTTGTCCTCGTAGGTGCGCACCGCCATCACCTGGGTGATGTGCTCCTCCGGCTGGAAGGCCAGCAGGTTGGCGACGTGCTGGCCACGGGCGTCCCGGCCCGCGTCCGGCAGCTCGTAGCCCTTGGCGCGGTAAACCCGGCCCTTGTTGGTGAAGAACAGGATCCAGTTGTGCGTGGTCGTCACGAAGAAGTGGTCGACCAGGTCGTCCTGCTTCAGCTGCGCACCGCGCACACCCTTGCCGCCGCGCTTCTGCGAGCGGTAGAGGTCGGACCGCGTCCGCTTGACGTAGCCGCCACGGGTGATCGTGACGACGATGTCCTCTTCGGCGATGAGGTCCTCGACCGACATGTCGCCGTCGAACGGGATCAGCGTGGAGCGCCGCTCGTCGCCGTACTTCTCGACGATCGCGGTCAGCTCCTCGGAGATGATCTCGCGCTGGCGCGGCGGCGAGGCCAGGATCGCGTTGTACTCGTTGATCTTGGACTGGAGCTCGTCGTGCTCGCTCTGGATGCGCGCGCTCTCCAGCGCGGCCAGCCTGCGCAGCTGCATCTCCAGGATCGCGTTCGCCTGGATCTCGTCGATCCGGAGCAGGCTCATCAGGCCGGTACGGGCCGCGTCCGCGCTGTCGGAGGCCCGGATCAGCGCGATCACCGCGTCGATCTGGTCCAGCGCCTTGAGCAGCGCGCGCAGGATGTGCGCCCGCTCCTCGGCCTTGCGCAGCCGGAAGGTCGTCCGGCGGACGATGACCTCGACCTGGTGGCTCACCCAGTGCCGGATGAACGCGTCGATCGACAGCGTGCGCGGCACCCCGTCGACCAGCGCCAGCATGTTGGCACCGAAGTTGGTCTGCAGGTCGGTGTGCTTGTAGAGGTTGTTCAGCACGACCTTGGCGACGGCGTCGCGCTTGAGCACGACGACCAGCCGCTGACCCGTCCGCGACGAGGACTCGTCCCGGACGTCCGCGATGCCCGCGACCTTGCCGTCCTTGACCAGGTCGGCGATCTTCAGCGCGAGGTTGTCCGGGTTGACCTGGTACGGCAGCTCGGTGATCACCAGGCACTGGCGGCCCTGGATCTCCTCGACCTCCACCACCGCGCGCATCGTGATCGAGCCACGGCCCGTCCGGTACGCGTCCTCGATGCCGCGGCGGCCGACGATCAGCGCACCGGTCGGGAAGTCCGGCGCCTTGATCCGCTCGATCAGCGCCTCGAGCAGCTCCTCGTTGGAGGCCTCGGGGTGCTCCAGCGCCCAGAGCGCACCGGAGGCGACCTCACGCAGGTTGTGCGGCGGGATGTTGGTCGCCATGCCGACCGCGATGCCGGTGGCACCGTTGACCAGCAGGTTGGGGATGCGGGCCGGGAGGACGGTCGGCTCCTGCGAGCGACCGTCGTAGTTCGCGGCGAAGTCGACGGTCTCCTCGTCGATGTCCCGCATCATCTCCATGGCCAGCGGCATCAGCTTGCACTCGGTGTAGCGCATGGCCGCCGCCGGGTCGTTGCCCGGCGAGCCGAAGTTGCCGTTGCCGTCCACCAGCGGCATCCGCAGCGACCACGGCTGGGCCAGCCGCACCACGGTGTCGTAGATCGAGGTGTCGCCGTGCGGGTGGTAGTTGCCCATCACGTCGCCGACGACGCGGGCGCACTTGTAGTAGCCCTTCTCGGGCCGGTACCCGCCGTCGTACATCGCGTACAGCACCCGGCGGTGCACCGGCTTGAGGCCGTCGCGGACCTCGGGCAGCGCGCGGCTGACGATCACGCTCATCGCGTAGTCGAGGTAGGAGCGCTGCATCTCGGTCTCGAGCTCGATGGGCTCGACCCGGGACACGAAGGTGTCGGTGCTGCTGTCCGGCTGCTCGCCGTCAGGACGGTTCTCGTCGACCACTGGTGGTCAGTTTCCTTTCACGCGGACTGGAGGTGTGTGCGGGGGAGTGCGTCACACGTCCAGGAAGCGGACGTCCTTGGCATTGCGCTGGATGAAGGACCGCCGGGCCTCGACGTCCTCGCCCATCAGGACGGAGAAGAGGTCGTCGGCACGGGCCGCGTCCTCCAGGGTGATCTGCTGGAGCAGGCGGTGCGCCTGGTCCATCGTGGTGATCCGGAGCTCCTCGGCGTTCATCTCGCCGAGACCCTTGAAGCGCTGGATCGCGTCGTCCTTGGGCAGCCGGCGCCCGGCGGCCGCACCGGCGGCGATCACGGCGTCCTTCTCGCGGTCGGAGTAGACGTACTCGAAGTCGTCCTTGCCCCACTTGATCTTGTACAGCGGCGGCATCGCGAGGTAGACGTACCCGGACTCCACCAGCGGCCGCATGAAGCGGAACAGCAGCGTCAGCAGCAGGGTGCGGATGTGCTGCCCGTCGACGTCGGCGTCCGCCATCAGGACGATCTTGTGATAGCGCAGCTTGGACTCGTCGTAGTCCTCCTGGATGCCGCAGCCGAACGCCGAGATCAGCGCCTGGACCTCGGTGTTCTGGAGGACCTTGTCGATCCGGGCCTTCTCGACGTTCAGGATCTTGCCGCGGATCGGGAGGATCGCCTGGATGCGCGGGTCACGGCCCTGCTTGGCCGAGCCGCCGGCGGAGTCGCCCTCGACGATGAAGATCTCGCACTCGGCCGGGTCCTTGGACTGGCAGTCGCTCAGCTTGCCCGGCAGCGAGGCCGACTCCAGCAGGCCCTTGCGGCGGGTGAGGTCACGCGCCTTGCGGGCCGCGACCCGGGCGGTGGCCGCCTGGATCGACTTGCGGATGATGTCCGAGGCCTCGGTGGGGTTGCGGTCCAGCCAGTCGTTGAGCTGCTCGTGGACGACCTTCTGCACGAAGGTCTTCGCCTCGGTGTTGCCGAGCTTGTCCTTCGTCTGGCCCTCGAACTGCGGCTCGCCCAGCTTGATCGAGATGATCGCCGTCAGGCCCTCGCGGATGTCCTCGCCGGAGAGGTTGTCGTCCTTCTCCCGGAGCAGCTTCTTGTCCCGCGCGTAGCGGTTGACCAGGCCGGTCAGCGCCGCGCGGAAGCCCTCTTCGTGGGTGCCGCCGCCGTGCGTGTGGATCGTGTTGGCGAAGCTGTAGACGCCCTCGGTGTACGAGCCGTTCCACTGCATCGCGATCTCGACGGAGAGCTTGCGCTCCTTGTCCTCCGCCTCGAAGTCGATCACCGAGGGGTGGACCGGCTCGCCCTTGCGGGAGTTCAGGTGCGTGACGAAGTCGGCGATGCCGCCGTCGTACTTGTACGTGACGGAGAGCGGCGAGCCGTCCTCCTCCGCGTGCTCGGGGCGCTCGTCGGTGAGCGAGATGCTCAGGCCCTTGTTGAGGAAGGCCATCTCCTGGAAGCGTCGCGACAGCGTCTCGAAGGAGTAGACGGTGGTCTCGAAGATCTCCGGATCGGCCCAGAAGGTCACCGTGGTGCCGGTGCGGTCGACCGCCTCGTGCTTGGCCAGCGGCGCGACGGGCGCGCCGACCTTGTACTCCTGCGTCCAGCGGGCGCCCTCGGTGAGGATCTCCACCGCGAGGCGGTGGGAGAGCGCGTTCACCACCGAGATGCCGACGCCGTGCAGGCCACCGGAGACGGCGTAGCCCGTGCCGCCGAACTTGCCGCCCGCGTGCAGCACGGTGAGCACGACCTCGACGGCGGGCTTGTCCTGGCCCGGCATGATGCCGACCGGGATGCCTCGGCCGTTGTCGACGACCCGGACGGCGCCGTCGGCCAGGATGGTGACGTCGATGGTGTCGGCGAACCCCGCCATCGCCTCGTCGACGGAGTTGTCGACGATCTCCTGGACCAGGTGGTGCAGGCCGCGCTCACCCGTCGAGCCGATGTACATGCCGGGGCGCTTGCGGACGGCGTCGAGGCCTTCCAGCACCTGGATGGCGCTGGCGTCGTAGGTGTTGGTCACCTGGTCGGTGGGGTCTGGGTTCTGGCTGGAGTTGCCGGAATCGGCCACGAAGCGCCCTCTCTGGCACAGCTCGCGGCCGCAACCCCGCCCGGTTTCCGGGAGGGCTGCGACCACGGCGTTTCGACTCGGTTGCTGCGAGCAACAGCGTTTGGCTTCTAGTCTACCGGTAGGACTGACATAGATGGGCGTTTGGCAGCCCCTGAGGGCAGATGTGCCGCCCTGAATCCCCTCTACACATGTCCCGATACTCGCCAGGGGGGCTGAGCGGCCTCAAAAGGGCCGTCAGCGGTTCCGGACTCTCTGGTTCCGAGGGCGCC
Source organism: Kitasatospora sp. McL0602 (assembly GCF_052076145.1). Taxonomy (NCBI): domain Bacteria; kingdom Bacillati; phylum Actinomycetota; class Actinomycetes; order Kitasatosporales; family Streptomycetaceae; genus Kitasatospora; species Kitasatospora sp. McL0602. The sequence goes on from NZ_CP197246.1 coordinate 3,580,251, forward strand.
GACCCCCGAGCCCCCGCTACCCCCAGGTGTCGCCGGGCCCCTTGCTCCCCGGAGCCCGCAGCCGCCCGTACCCCCGGGCCGGTGCGTCCGGCCCCTGGACCTTGATCACCCGGACCGTGCCGTGGCCCAGCTCGTGGTTCAGACGGGCCACCAACTGTCGTGCCAGCAGCCGTAGTTGAGTCGCCCAGGCGGTCGAGTCGCACTGCACCGTCAGCACCGCCTCGGCCTCCGAGTAGTGCTTCGGCACGCAGTGCGCGGAGATGTCCGGCCCGACGATCTGCGGCCAACGCCCCATCACCCCGCCCACCGCGGCCGGGGCCTCCCAGCCCCGCTCGGTGATCAACCGGTTCAGCGCCGCCCCCAACGGCACCGGGTCACGCCCGTCCGCCCGCGCCCCGCTCCGCAGCCCGTGCCGCTTCGCCTCGCGCTTCTCCCGCACCTGATCGCCCCGCTGCCGGGCCTGCTCCTTGGCCGCCCGCAGCGCCACCCGGGCCAGATCGACACCCGACAGCTCTGGATCGCTCATCGCGATCTCCTTTCCCCAGGCTGTGGACAGTCCAGGATACGGCCGAATTTTGCAGTGGTCGGAACTGTGACAACTCAGGGCAACCACAAAGGGGCGCGGGGAACTGCGCGATCAACCGTGCACCTTCGTAGAGCCCTGGTCGCGCAGTTCCCCGCGCCCCCTGAGGTCAGCCGGTTACGCGGGTCACCTCGCCCCCGGCGACGGCGTACCGGGCACCGGCAAGAGCCTTCGGCACGTCCTCCGGGACGGCGGCCGTGACGAGCACCTGCTCCGCCGGCGCCACCAGCTCCGCGAGCTGGTCGCGCCGGCGGGCGTCGAGTTCGGCGAAGACGTCGTCGAGGATCAGGACGGGCTCCCCGCCGTCGGAGCGCAGCAGCTCGTACGAGGCCAGCCGCAGTGCCAGCGCGTACGACCAGGACTCGCCGTGGCTCGCGTAGCCCTTGGCCGGGAGCGGGCCGAGCCGCAGGCCCAGTTCGTCGCGGTGCGGGCCGACCAGGGTGAGGCCCCTGGCCAGCTCCTGGGCGCGGACGTCGGCCAGGGCGGCGAGCAGCTGCTGCTCGGCCTCCTCGCGGCTGCCGGGCAGCTCGCCCTCGAAGGAGCTGCGGTACTCCAGCACCGTCTCCCCGCCGCCGGGGGCCAGCCGGGCGTACGCCTCGGCGACCAGCGGCTGGAGCGCCGCCACGAGCTGGAGCCGAAAGGCCGTCAACTCGGCGCCGGAGCGTGCCAGATGACCGTCCCAGACCTCCAGGGTGGCGAGGTCGGAGGCCCGGCCGCCGCCGGAGCGGCGGGCCGCCGCAGCGGTCTTCAGCAGGGCGTTGCGCTGCTTGAGCACCCGCTCGTAGTCCTGCCGCACGCCCGCCAGCCGGGGGGCGCGGGCGGTGAGCAGCTCGTCCAGGAAGCGACGGCGCTCGCCCGGGTCGCCCTTGACCAGGCTGAGGTCCTCGGGGGCGAAGAGCACCGTCCGCAGCAGGCCCAGGACATCGCGCGGGCGGACGTTGTCGGAGCGGTTGATCCGGGCCCGGTTCGCCTTGCCGGGGGTGATCTCCAGCTCGACCAGCGTCGTCCGAGCCTCACGCACGATGCTGGTGCGGACGACCGCCCGCTCGGCGCCGAGCCGGATCAGCGGGGCGTCGGTGGCGACCCGGTGGCTGCCGAGGGTGGCGATGTAGCCGATCGCCTCGACCAGGTTGGTCTTGCCCTGCCCGTTCGGGCCCACGAAGGCCGTCACGCCCGGGTCGAGCGGTACCTCGGCCCGGACGTACGAACGGAAGTCGGCGAGCGACAGATGCGCGACATGCATGGGTGTGGACTGCGCTCGCCTTCTGTGGATGTCTCCGCGTTACTTCGACTCGACCGCGTGGCCGCCGAACTGGTTGCGCAGCGCGGCGATCATCTTCATCTGCGGGGAGTCGTCCTGGCGGGACGCGAAGCGGGCGAACAGCGAGGCGGTGATCGCGGGCAGCGGGACGGCGTGGTCGATGGCGGCCTCGACCGTCCAGCGGCCCTCGCCGGAGTCGGCGGCCCAGCCCTTGAGCTTGGCCAGGTGCTCGTCGTCGTCCAGCGCGCGGACGGCCAGGTCGAGCAGCCAGGAGCGGATGACCGTGCCCTCCTGCCAGCTGCGGAAGACCTCGCGGACGTCGGTGACCTCGGGCGCCGCCTCCAGCAGCTCCCAGCCCTCGGCGAACGCCTGCATCATGGCGTACTCGATGCCGTTGTGGACCATCTTCGCGAAGTGGCCCGCACCGACCTTGCCCGCGTGCACCGCGCCGAACTCGCCCTCGGGCTTCAGCGCGTCGAAGACCGGCTGGACGACCGCGACGTGCTCGGCGTCGCCGCCGTACATCAGCGCGTAGCCGTTCTCCAGGCCCCAGACGCCACCCGAGACACCGCAGTCGACGAAGCCGATGCCCTTGGCGGCCAGCGTCTCGGCGTGCTTGATGTCGTCCGTCCAGCGGGAGTTGCCGCCGTCGACCACCACGTCACCGGGGGAGAGCAGCTCGGCGAGCTGGTCCACGGTGTCCTGGGTCGGGCCACCGGCGGGGACCATCACCCAGACCGCGCGGGGGGTCTGGAGCTTGGTGATGAGCTCCTCAAGGCTGTCGACGTCGGCGAGTTCCGGGTTGCGGTCGTAGCCGATGACGGTGTGGCCGGCGCGGCGGATGCGCTCGCGCATGTTGCCGCCCATCTTGCCGAGACCGATGAGGCCGAGCTCCATGACAAGTCCTTCACTGTGGTGACGTGCCTGACTGCGGCGCCGTTGCCGCGCTGCCCCGAGCCTAGCCCGGGGCAGCGCGGCAACCGTCCGAGGCGCGGGCGACCTCGTCAGGCGACCTGCCGCCGGGTCAGCCGGAGAGGCGGACCGGCATGATCAGGTACTGGTACGCCGCGTCGGCCTCGGCGTCGATGGCCGGCTTGCCGCTGAGCAGTGCGGGCTTGGTCGAGGTGGTGAAGGCGAGCTGCGCGTACGCGGCGTCGATGGCCTTCAGGCCCTCCTCCAGGTAGCCCGGGTTGAAGGCGATCGAGATGTCGTCGCCCTCGAGGTCGGCCTCGATCCGCTCCACAGCCTGTGCGTCGTCGCCCGAGCCGGCCTCCAGGGTCAGCACGCCCTGCTCGAAGCTCAGCCGGACGGGGGTGTTGCGCTCGGCGACCAGCGAGACGCGCTTGAGCGCCTCCAGGAAGGGCTGCGTCTGGATCGCGGCGGTCGCGTTGAAGTCCGTCGGGAAGAGATTCCGGAACTTCGGGAAGTCACCCTCCAGCAGGCGGGTGGTGGTCCGGCGGCCGGCGCCCTCGAAGCCGATCAGGCCCTCGCCCGCACCGCCCGAGGCGAGCGCGATGGACACGTTGTCGCCGCTGCCGAGCGACTTCGCGATGTCCTGGAGGGTCTTGGCCGGGACGAGCGCGACGGCCGAGATGTCGGCCTGCTCGGGCTTCCACAGCAGCTCGCGGACGGCGAAGCGGTACCGGTCGGTCGCGGCCAGGGTGATCTTGTCGCCCTCGATCTCGACCCGCACACCGGTGAGCACCGGCAGGGTGTCGTCGCGGCCCGCGGCGACGGCGGCCTGGCTGACCGCGGAGGCGAAGACGTCGCCCGAGACGGTGCCCGTCGCGGTCGGCATCTGCGGCAGCGACGGGTACTCGTCCACAGGAAGCGTCGGGAGTGTGAATCGCGAGCTGCCGCAGACCACGCTGACCCGCATGCCGTCGGTGGAGATCTCCACCGGCCGGTTGGGCAGGTTCCGCGAGATGTCGTTCAGCAGGCGGCCGGAGACCAGCACCGTGCCCGCCTCCTCGACGTCCGCCTCCAGCTCGACCCGGGCCGAGACCTCGTAGTCGAAGCCGGAGAGGGCCAGGCGGCCCTCCTGCGCCGTCAGCAGCAGGCCGGCCAGCACCGGCACCGGCGGCCGCGCCGGGAGGCTGCGGGCAGCCCAGGCCACCGCCTCCGCGAGGACGTCACGCTCCACCCGGAACTTCACCGGTAACCGCCTCCTGGGTTCTGCTGTCGCATCGCTCTTGATCGTCTACTGGCACCCGACCCACCGGGCTGAGCCCTCAGGTCTCCAGGTGCCTAGGACAGTCTGACCTACTCCACGGACAGACGGGGCAGACGGGCGGAAGCAACCCGAACAGTTGTCGGGGCCCGGTTGTCCACAGATTTCGGCCCACCCCACTGTTTTCCGAGTCCAGGTGTCTATAGGTGTAGTGGTAGTAGTAGGGCCTGTGGATACCGTGGATAACCCCGTTTTCGCAGGTCAGACCCTGTTTTCTGTCCACAGGGCCTGTGGACCCGGGGTGTGGAAAAACTAGGGCCGCTGTGGAGAACTCTGAGTTACCCACAGGGCACTCAGGGTATCCACAGGTTATCCCCAGCTCCGTCCCCAGATCATGACCCGGTTATCCACCGGCCGCTGTCAACGTCACGTGACGCCTTTCACACCGGGCGGTGAACACTTCCCCAATGTTGTCGAACTGTGGACCGTGCTGTGGAGAACCTGGGGATAACCGCCGCTTCCCTGGGGACAACCGGTGGATAACCCATTCGGCCGTCTGACGGTCCGCCAACTGTCCACAGCCTGTGGATAACGGTTGTGCACAAGTACACAGGGGCCTGACCTGCGCGGAAGAGCGTAGCCGCGACGTGCCTGTGGAGGAAGTCTGGATAACTCGGAGCCCCCAGGGGTGTGGACGGGGAAAAACCACCCGATCCTGTGGATTACCGCCATCCGGCCCTGACCTGTTCGAATTGCTGGTCAGATGTTCGGCGGAGCCTCGGAGCTGTCGCGATGTCACCTGCGGCGTCACCGCCGGCCGGGCCCGCGACGCCTACGGATCGATTCCTGCCCTGGATTCCGGCCCACCACACCTCCCCGCACCCGTCCGGGGCTCCCAGGCTCCCCACAGGCTCGGAGGGCGCCAGGAACGCCGAAGGGGAGCCCAGGGCGGCTGCCCTGACTCCCCTTCACCCCGCTTCGACCCGCGCGTGCGGGGCGCTTCAGCTCTTGATGCGATTGGTCAGCTCGGTGACCTGGTTGTAGATCGAGCGCCGCTCGGCCATCAGCGAGCGGATCTTCCGGTCGGCGTGCATCACGGTGGTGTGGTCGCGGCCGCCGAACTGGGCGCCGATCTTCGGCAGCGACAGGTCGGTCAGCTCCCGGCACAGGTACATGGCGATCTGGCGGGCCGTCACCAGCACCCGGCTGCGCGAGGAGCCGCAGAGGTCGTCCACACCCAGCCCGAAGTACGCGGCCGTCTGCTGCATGATGACCTGCGCCGTGATCTCCGGCCCGGCGTCCTCGTCCCCGCCGGGGATGAGGTCCTTCAGGACGATCCCGGCGAGCTCCAGGTCGACCGGCGCCCGGTTCAGGTTGGCGAAGGCCGTGACGCGGATCAGCGCGCCCTCCAGCTCCCGGATGTTCCGGGTGATCCGGGACGCGATGAACTCCAACACGTCGGCCGGAGCGTTGAGTTGCTCCTGGATCGCCTTCTTTCGCAGGATCGCGATCCGGGTCTCCAGCTCCGGCGGGGTGACGTCGGTGATCAGCCCCCACTCGAAGCGGTTGCGGAGCCGGTCCTCCAGCGTGATCAGCTGCTTGGGCGGCCGGTCGGAGGAGAGCACGATCTGCTTGTTGGCGTTGTGCAGCGTGTTGAAGGTGTGGAAGAACTCCTCCTGCGTCGACTCCTTGCTCGCCAGGAACTGGATGTCGTCCACGAGCAGGATGTCCATGTCCCGGTACCGCTTGCGGAACGCGTCCGCCTTGCCGTCCCGGATCGAGTTGATGAACTCGTTGGTGAACTCCTCCGAGCTCACGTACCGCACCCGGGTGCCCGGGTAGAGGCTGCGCGAGTAGTGCCCGATGGCGTGCAGCAGGTGGGTCTTGCCGAGCCCGGACTCGCCGTAGATGAAGAGCGGGTTGTACGCCTTGGCCGGGGCCTCGGCGACGGCGACGGCCGCCGCGTGCGCGAAGCGGTTGCTCGCGCCGATCACGAAGGTGTCGAAGAGGTACTTCGGGTTGAGGCGGGCGGCGGGCTCGTCCTTGCGGGAGCCGCCGGCCGGGGGAGCACCGGGCGGTGCGGGCACCCCCGGGCTCGGGGTGCGCTCCGGCGGGCCGCCGCCGGTCCGGGCCGGGGGCTCGCCCTGGGGCCGGGTGTCGGGCAGCAGCGAGCCGGGGCCGGGCTGGGCCACCGGGGTGCGCGGCAGCATGACCGGCCGCCGCCCCGCCGGGCCCGGCCGGGGCCGGTCGCCGCCGGGGGCGCCGTAGGCACCGCCGAAGAGATCCCCCTGCCCGTTCCCCTCCCGGGAGCCGGGCTCGGCCCAGCCGGCTTGCTCGCTGCGGTACGGGTCCGCCTGCTCCGGGCCGGGCTGCTCGCTCCGGTACGGGTCCGGCCGCTCGGAGCCCGACGGCTCGCTGCGGTAGGGGTCCGGCCGCTCGGAGCCGGGCTGCTCGCTCGCGTACGGGTCGGGCCGCTGGTCGTAGCCGGCCGTGTCGTAGCGGCCGCGGCCGTACTCCGGCTCGCGGGACTGGTCGTAGGCGCGGCCGTAGTCCCGCTCCTGGTAGCTCTCGGCGGTCGGCCAGCGGCCGGTCTCGCGGGCGCCGTAGCCGGGCTCCTCGCGGTACTGCTGCTGCGGCCACTCCTCCTGCGGAGGCTCCGGCGCGGGCGCCTCGGCCGGGGCCGGAGCGGCGGCGGGCGGCACCGCGTTGGCGTCCACCATCACGGCGATCCGGACGGGGCGGCCGAACTCACGGCTCAGCGTCTCACTCAGCTGCGGCATCAGGCGGCCCTCGAGCACCTGCTTGGCGAACTCGTTGGGCGCCGCGAGCAGGGCGGTGTCGTGCATCATCCACATCGGCTGGGTCCGCCGCACCCAGGCCTTGTCCTTGTCCCCGACGCTCGTGTCGTTGACCAGCCGCTCGACGACCCTCGCCCAGACCACGACGAGATCGCTGTTGACATCAGCCACTGGTGCACGCTTTCTCGTTCCCCGGCAGGGGGGTGTCAAAGGACTCTTGCTGGGGGTCGATGGGTCCGGTGTGGATGAACAAACCAGACAAGTCCTGCAACGGTAGTCAGCGGACAGAGCTGATTCAAGTTGTTGTCCACAGGCTGTGGGCGAGCGGGCTCAAGGCCAGGGTACGGCCGTTCGAGCCGGGCGTCGGCCTTGTGGGGCTTGGCCACTATCATGATCGGCAGTGCCCCGGGGAGCCTCCGGCGGCTTCCGTGAAGCCGGCCGGTTTGACCCTCCGGCCTCTGCCCGCGTACCGTGACCAGGTCGAGTTGTCGATGGCCGCTGCCGCATGTCCGCGGGTCCACCCGCTTCCATAAGGCGCGCAGCACGGGCGCCGTGGATTGCCTCAAACCCCAGCCGACCTGGGTCGTTGGGGCCGGGCCGCCTCTCTCTGGAAGCCCAGTGGGAGGGGATCACGCGGACGCACGGTGACGGCCAAGCGATAAGCCCGTCATCCTTCGATTCACCCCAGGAGCCCCCGAGTGAGCAAGCGCACCTTCCAGCCGAACAACCGTCGTCGCGCCAAGACCCACGGCTTCCGGCTGCGGATGCGTACCCGCGCCGGCCGCGCCATCCTGGCGGCTCGCCGTGGCAAGGGCCGCACCGAGATCTCCGCGTAAATCTGCGTCAGGGGTCTGCAGTGCTGCCCTCCGAGAATCGGCTGCGGCGGCGCCAGGACTTCGCGACCGCGGTGAAACGTGGTCGTCGAGCCGGCCGGCCGCTGCTGGTCGTCCACCTCAGCAGAGGTGGCGAGAGCCAGGGGCAGACGGACCGGACCAGCGACTCCCGCCCGCACGTCGCCGAGGGGCTACCTTCGGCGCGTGCGGGTTTCGTCGTGAGCAAGGCCGTCGGCCCTGCGGTCGTCCGCAACCTGGTGAAGCGCCGTCTGCGTCACCTCGTCCGGGATCATCTGGCGAGGTTGCCCGCAGGTAGCCTGATAGTGGTACGCGCGTTGCCCCCGGCCGGGACAGCCACGTATCCGGAACTTGAGCACGACCTGGAGGCGGCGCTGCGGCGGCTGCTCAAGGTCGATCCGACCGGCAGTGCGCCGACGGGAGCAGGGCGATGAAGTACCTGCTGATGGGGCTGATCAGGCTCTACCAGTGGACGATCAGTCCACTGCTCGGCCCGGTCTGCCGGTACTACCCCTCGTGCTCGCATTACGGGTACGAAGCGGTGCGGGTGCACGGCGCGGTCAAGGGCAGTGGCCTGACCGCGTGGCGCATCCTGCGCTGCAACCCGTGGTCACCCGGCGGGGTCGATCATGTTCCGCCGCGCAAGCACCCGGTCTGGCACCGTCGGCTGCGCGATCTGCTGAGCCCGAAGAGCGGGACCGCCGGGCCTGAGCCGGTGGCCAAGCCCGATGTCCAAGGAGTCTGACCGGTGACCTGGTCCTTCCTCAACCCTCTGTACACCGCGGTGTCCTGGATCATTGTCCAGTTCCACTCGCTGTACAGCCACGTCTTCGACCCGAACGGTGGTTGGGCCTGGGGCCTCGCGATCGCCTCCATGGTGGTCGTCATCCGGATCTGCCTGATTCCGCTCTTCGTGAAGCAGATCAAGTCGACCCGGGCCATGCAGGCTATCCAGCCGAAGATGAAGGCCATCCAGGAGCGCTACAAGAACGACAAGCAGCGCCAGTCCGAAGAGATGATGAAGCTCTACAAGGAGGCGGGTACCAACCCCTTCTCGAGCTGCCTTCCGATCCTGGTGCAGATGCCGTTCTTCACCGCCCTCTACGGGGTGCTGAGCTCGGTCGCCAACAACAAGCCGATCGGCGTCATCAAGGGCGATCTGCTGGCGAGCGCCCAGCAGGCGCACATCTTCGGTGCGCCGCTGTCGGCCACCTTCGTCCACACCAGCGAGACCAGCGTCAAGATCGTCACCGCGGTGATGATCATCATGATGTCGGCCTCGCAGTTCATCACGCAGCGCCAGCTGATGACCAAGAACATGGACCTCACGGTCAAGACGCCGTTCATGCAGCAGCAGAAGATGCTGATGTACGTCTTCCCGGTCATGTTCGCCGTGATGGGCATCAACTTCCCGGTCGGTGTGCTGGTCTACTGGCTCACCACCAACGTCTGGTCGATGGGCCAGCAGCTGATCGTCATCCGCAACAACCCGACGCCCGGCAGCCAGGCCTTCGCCGAGCGGCAGGCCCGCCTGAAGAAGCAGGGCCGGCTGAACCCGGACGGCTCGATCAAGAAGGTCAGCCTGCTGGCGAAGATCTCCGGCGGCGGTGGCACCACCAAGAGCGCCCAGGCGACGGCCGAGGACGCCGTCGAGTCGGCGGTGCAGGTGCGCCGGCAGCAGCCGCGCAAGCAGACCAAGGCCCAGCGTCAGCAGGGTGCCGTCCACCTGGTCAAGGAGACCGAGGACGCGGCCCCGCAGGACGAGGCGCCGGAGGAGACCCCGGTCGAGGCTCCGAAGGCCGGTGCGGGCAAGGCGGGCGGCGGCGCCGCCAAGCCGGGTGCGCGCCAGCAGCCGAAGCGCGGCGGGCAGCAGGGCAGCGGGCAGCAGGGCGGCCAGCGGCCGAAGAAGAAGTCCTGAGCGACTTCTCCTCGATCTTCGTTCTCGGCCCCACCCAAGGGCCCATCCCTGAAGGAGTCCATCAGTGACGGAAGGCACCACCTCCGCCCGTCCGGCCGAGGCCGAGGCTGCGACCGACGAGACCGTGACCGTCGAGACCTCGACCGGTGAGGACAGCCTCGTCTCCCGCCTGGAGCAGGAGGGCGACATCGCGGCCGACTACCTGGAGGGTCTGCTCGACATCGCCGACCTCGACGGTGACATCGACATGGACGTCGAGGGCGACCGCGCTCTGGTGTCCATCGTCGGTGACGGCAACGACCGGACCCTGCAGCGCCTGGTCGGCCAGGACGGTGAGGTGCTGGAGGCACTCCAGGAGCTGACCCGCCTGGCGGTGCACCGCGAGACCGGCGAGCGCAGCCGCCTCATGCTGGACATCGCGGGCTTCCGGGCGCGCAAGCGGTCGGAGCTGGCGGAGCTCGGCAGCAAGGCGGCCGAGCAGGCGAAGAGCACGGGCGAGCAGGTCAAGCTCCGCCCGATGACGCCGTTCGAGCGCAAGGTCGTCCACGACGCGGTGGCGGCAGCCGGTCTGCGCAGCGAGTCGGAGGGCGAGGAGCCCCAGCGCTGTGTGGTCGTCCTGCCGGTCTGAGGTTCTGTCGACCGACCCCGCCCGCGCTCTGCGGGCGGGGTCGTCGTCCGTACGGAGCCTGGTACCGGTCCGGACCCTGTACCGGTCCGGGCGGAGCCGTTGGGAGCAGTTGGGAGCAGTGTTTCGCGTGCGCTGTTTCACGTGAAACAAGGCGTACGTGAAACAGTGGGCGAGTGCGGTGGGTGGATTCGGTGAGCGGAGAGGCTGAGATGAGCACGGACGGCGTGGCGACCGAGGGCACCCCGGCGGAAGGCGGCCCCCAGGGTCTGCCCGAGGCGCCGGCCGTGGCGAGGGAGATCTTCGGTGACCGGTACCCGGTCGCCGCCCGCTACACGGAGCTGCTGGCGACGGCGGGGGTGCAGCGCGGCCTGATCGGCCCCCGTGAGGTGCCCCGACTCTGGGACCGCCACGTGCTCAACTGCGCGGTGCTGGCCGAGCTGCTGCCCAAGGGCGCCTCGCTCTGCGACGTCGGCTCGGGCGCCGGGCTGCCGGGCATCCCGGTGGCGATGGCCCGTCCGGACGTCTCGGTGACGCTGCTGGAGCCGCTGCTGCGCCGGACGACCTTCCTGGAGGAGGTCGTCCGCGAGCTCGGCCTCGACAACGTGACGGTGCTGCGCGGCCGGGCCGAGGAGATGGTCGGCAAGCTCGCGGTGGACGTGGTGACGGCCCGTGCGGTGGCGCCGATGGAGCGGCTGGCGGGCTGGGGCCTTCCGCTGCTGCGCCCGTACGGGCAGATGCTCGCGCTCAAGGGTGACACCGCCGAGCAGGAGCTCGCCGAGTCGCGCTCCGCGCTGACGAAGCTGGGCGCCGTGAAGTGGTCGGTGATCGCCGTCGGCGAGGGCACGTTGGAGACCTCGACCAAGGTCGTCCGGGTCGAGGCGGGGGAGAGCCCCGGCGGGGTGAAGGCCGCCACCCGGCGGGCCAAGGCGGCTCGGGCGGGGCGGGCCGCCAAGCCCGGCGAGGCAGGGCGCGGCGCCGGACGCCGTAGGCGCTGAGTCACGGTACGCCGCAGGCGCTGACTCAGAGGGTCGGCTCAGGCGCTGGGTGAGAGTACGCCGCAGGCGCTGGGGCGTCCGGGCTGGTCACCCGGGGTGGTCGGAGTGTCGCACCGTCAGATTTGCGACATTGTGGGCATGGTGTTTCCTGTGAAACGTCGCTCCCTGCTTTCCGGCATCCTCCATCGCAGCCGGGCGGTGACTGTTGCCGCTCCGGTTTCACGTGAAACACTGACCCCCATGCAGGACTCGGAGACCATCGACCAGATCGATGACACGCCCATCGAGCGCGCCGCGCGGGCTGCGGTGCAGGCCATCGGGCGGGCCGGCGAGGGGCTGCCCAGGCCCGCTGCGACCCGGGTGATCGTGGTGGCCAACCAGAAGGGCGGGGTGGGGAAGACCACCACCACCGTCAACCTGGCGGCCTCGCTGGCGATGCACGGGTTGCGCGTCCTGGTGGTCGACCTCGACCCGCAGGGCAACGCCTCCACCGCGCTCGGCATCGACCACCACGCCGAGGTGCCGTCGATCTACGACGTACTGGTCGAGGGCAAGCCGCTCGCCGACGTGGTGCAGCCGGTGGTCGAGGTCGAGGGGCTGTTCTGCGTCCCCGCGACGATCGACCTGGCGGGCGCCGAGATCGAGCTGGTCTCGCTGGTGGCCCGCGAGAGCCGGCTCCAGCGGGCGATCGCCGCCTACGAGCAGCCGCTCGACTACATCCTGATCGACTGCCCGCCCTCGCTCGGGCTGCTCACGGTCAACGCCCTGGTCGCCGGCCGGGAGGTGCTGATCCCGATCCAGTGCGAGTACTACGCGCTGGAGGGGCTCGGCCAGCTGCTGAAGAACGTCGAACTCGTCCGGCAGCACCTCAACCAGCAGCTGCACGTCTCCACCATCCTGCTCACCATGTACGACGCCCGTACCCGGCTCGCGGCCCAGGTGGCGGAGGAGGTCCGGACGCACTTCCCCGAGGAGGTGCTGCGGACGGCCATCCCTCGCTCCGTCCGGATCTCCGAGGCGCCGAGCTACGGGCAGACCGTGCTGACCTATGATCCGGGTTCCACCGGTGCGCTCTCCTACCTGGAGGCGGCCCGCGAGCTCGGGCTCCGGGCGGCCGGGGCGCAGCAGGGCGCGGCTTCGGTGGGGCAGCAGCGGGGCGGCGCCCCGATGGCACAGCACGGCACGATGGAGGACAACCGGTGAGTGGTGGGCGCAGGGGACTCGGACGAGGGCTCGGGGCACTGATCCCGGCGGCTGCCCCGGCGGCGACCGCGCCGACGGTCGCCCCCGCGCGGTCGGGCGGGCCGACGGCTGTGGGTGCCGGTGCGGTGTCCCCGGCCGCGGTGCCGGTGCTGCCGACCGAGCGGGGCACCGTCGCGGCGAAGGTGGCGGCCGAGAGCACCCGGGAGCAGCTGGCCGGGGTGCAGCGGCGGGAGGTGCACGGCCGGGGTGCGCAGGAGACGGCGCTGAGCCCGGTCGAGGGGGCACGCTTCGCGGAGCTGCCGCTGGACTCGATCACGCCGAACCCGCGTCAGCCGCGTGAGGTCTTCGACGAGGACAAGCTGGCCGAGCTGGTCGCCTCGATCAAGGAGGTGGGTCTGCTCCAGCCGGTGGTGGTGCGTCAGGTCTCCGCCGACCGGTTCGAGCTGATCATGGGCGAGCGGCGCTGGCGGGCCTCCCGGGAGGCCGGTCTGGAGCTGATCCCCGCGATCGTCCGGGCGACGGACGACGACAAGCTGCTGCTGGACGCGCTGCTGGAGAACCTGCACCGGGCGGAGCTGAACCCGCTGGAGGAGGCTGCCGCGTACGACCAGCTGCTCCAGGACTTCTCCTGCACGCACGACGAGCTGGCGGACCGGATCGGGCGTTCGCGCTCGCACGTCTCCAACACGCTGCGGCTGCTGCGGCTCTCTCCGGCCGTGCAGCGGCGGGTGGCGGCCGGGGTGCTGACGGCGGGGCACGCGCGGGCGCTGCTGGGGGTGCCGGACGGCGAGCGGCAGGACCAGCTGGCGCGGCGGATCATCGCGGAGGGGCTCTCGGTGCGGACCACCGAGGAGATCGTCGCGGTGATGGACCAGGACGAGAAGCCGCAGCGCGGCGCCGGGCCGAAGGCGGGCCGGTTGATCTCGCCGGCCTTCAACGACCTGGCCGGGCGGCTCTCGGACCGGTTCGACACCCGGGTGAAGGTCGAGGTCTCGCAGCGGGGCGGCAAGCTCGGCAAGGGCAAGGTCGTCCTGGAGTTCGCCTCGGTGGAGGACCTGAACCGGATCCTGGACAGTCTGGCGCCGGGTGAGGAAGGTCTGCGGCTGTCGCAGAGCTGATCTTCTCCTCGGCGCGAGCGGGTGCGGGTTCCACGTGGTTGTTTCACGTGAAACCTGCACCCGCTCCGTTTTGGGAGGAAGCTCGGTGGTGTGGCGCCCCGTCCGGGGCCGAGGAGGAGGTGCGGGCGTGGGACGCAGGATCGCTCCGCTGACGCTGGACAACTTTGCGGATCTCCCGACGACCTGTCGGTCCTGTGTGTTCTGGGAGCTGGACCCGGTCAGTGCCAAGGCGGCCGTCGAATCGGGGAAGGCGGAGGCGGAGAAGGAGAGTTGGATCTCCGCCGTGCTGCTGGAGTGGGGCTCCTGCGGTCGGATCGTCTATGTGGACGACGTCCCGGCGGGGTACGTGCTGTACGCGCCGCCCGCCTACGTACCGCGCTCACTGGCCTTCCCGACCAGTCCGGTGTCGCCCGACGCGGTGCAGCTGATGGTGAGCCGGGTGCTGCCGGGCTACCAGCGGCAGGGGCTGGGGCGGGTGTTGGTGCAGACGGTGGTGAAGGATCTGGTCGGCCGGGGCTTCAAGGCGGTGGAGGCGTTCGGGGCGGTCGGCCGCCAGACGCCGAGCTGTGTGCTACCGGCCGATCATCTGCTGGCGGTGGGCTTCAAGACCGTACGCCCGCACCACCGGTACCCCCGGCTGCGGTTGGAGGCGAGGACGGCGCTCTCCTGGAAGGGCGATGTGGAGACGGCGTTGGAGCGGCTGCTCGGCGGGGCTCGGAAGGAGCCCGCGCTGCGGCCGTTCTGATCCTGTCGGGGAAGCACGGAGGCGGTCCTCCCGGAACTCCGGGGGGACCGCCTCCGTGGGTGGTGCCTGTTCGTGGGTGGTGCTTAGAGGTACTCGGCCAGCTCGCGCAGCAGGGCGGCCTTCGGGCGGGCACCGGTGATGCTCTTCACCAGCTGGCCGCCCTGGTAGACGTTCAGCGTCGGGATGGAGATGACCTGGTAGGCCGCCGCCGTCTCCTGGTTGGCGTCGACGTCGATCTTGACGATCCGCAGCTTGTCGCCGTGCTCGTCCGCGATCTCCTCGAGGATCGGGGCGACCTGGCGGCACGGGCCGCACCAGGTGGCCCAGAAGTCGACCAGGACGGGCTTGTCGCTCTTGAGGACCTCGGCGTCGAAGGTCTCGTCGGTCACGGTAAGGGTGGCGCCGGCCACGGGAACTCCTAAATGGTTGCGGACGAGTGCTGCTCGGGCTGGACTGCCGATGGGCACCTATGGGGTGGACAACAACCAAGGCTGCTGTTCTGTTTCAGCCCCCTCGCGGGGGCCGGGTGTGCGGGGCGGTGGCTCAGACCGCGACGGTGGCGGCCTGGGCCTCCAGGTCGGCCAGCGAGGCGAGGTAGCGCTCGGCGTCCAGGGCCGCGGAGCAGCCGGTGCCGGAGGCGGTGATCGCCTGGCGGTAGGTGTGGTCGACGACGTCACCGGCACCGAAGACGCCGGGGATGTTCGTCCGGGTGGAGGGGGCCTCGACCTTGAGGTAGCCCTCGGCGTCGAGCTCCAGCTGGCCCTTGAAGAGCTCGGTGCGCGGGTCGTGGCCGATCGCGATGAAGAGGCCGGTGACGGGCAGCTCGCGCAGCTCGCCGGTGGTGGTGTCGCGGAGGGTGACACCGGTCAGCTTGGGGTCGCCGTGGATGGCCTCGACGGCGCTGTCCCAGGCGAAGCTGATCTTCGGGTCGGCGAAGGCGCGCTCCTGCATGGCCTTGGAGGCGCGCAGGCTGTCACGGCGGTGGATGACGGTCACGCTGCGGGCGAAGCGGGAGAGGAAGGTGGCCTCCTCCAGTGCGGTGTCACCGCCGCCGACGACGGCGATGTCCTGGTCGCGGAAGAAGAAGCCGTCGCAGGTCGCGCACCAGGAGACGCCGCGGCCCGAGAGCACGTCCTCGCGGGGCAGGCCGAGCTTGCGGTGCTGGGAGCCGGTGGTGACGATGATCGCGCGGGCGCGGTGCACGTTGCCCTCGGAGTCGGTGACGGTCTTGATGTCGCCGGTGAGGTCGACCTCGACGATGTCGTCCGGGATGAGCTCGGCGCCGAAGCGCTCGGCCTGGGCCCGCATGTTGTCCATCAGCTCGGGGCCCATGATGCCGTCCCGGAAGCCGGGGAAGTTCTCGACCTCCGTGGTGTTCATCAGCGCACCGCCGGCGGTGACGGCACCCTCGAAGACCAGCGGCTGGAGGGAGGCTCGGGCGGTGTAGAGCGCGGCGGTGTATCCGGCGGGGCCGGAGCCGATGATGATCACGTTACGGACGTCGCTCACTGCATCTCCTGGTTCGCATCACACGGCCTGGACCGCGGTATGGGCGCTTCTACGGGGAGGGCGCTCCTGCTCCGCCGCCCGGGACAACGACTCACCAGTGTCGCTCATTCCCAGGGGTCCTCGCAGCAGCCGCCCGAGGGGTGGGCTGTGACGTCCCACCGCCCGGTCACCCGAGCGTGCAGGCCAACGCGGCGTACCGACGGCCGTACGGCCCGCCGAGTGGCTCCGACAATGTCAGGAGCTCGGCGGGCCGGGGCGAGCTGACGGCGGGCGTCAGGGCGCGGGGACGGCGCGGTGGAGCACCAGGGTCGCCCCCGGGCAGGACGGTGTGACGAGGTAGACGTCCAGTTGGTCGCTGTGGCCGGCCAGCGGGTACACCAGGACGGTCACCGCGCTGCCCGCGTAGCTGCCCGGGGCCTCGGCGAGCGGTGCCTCGGAGTGGCCGGTGGCCTCGGCGGAGCAGTCGGGCTGGGCCCCGTTCGCGAGCTTGGGAGTGCTGGCAGTGCTGTGCTCGCTCTGCCCGGAATTCGGGGCGAGTGACGTCCGGGCGTCCCTGCCCTCCAGCAGCTGGTGGATCTGCCCGGCCAGACCGGCGTCGGTGTAGCTGGGCAGGCCGCCGGCGGCGGGCTTGGCGACGGCGGCGCTGGCGGCGGCCGTGCCGCCAGTGGGGTGCTGGGGCTGCTGCAGCAGGAACAGGCCGAGCCCGAGGGTGGCGGCCAGGCCGACGGCGCCCAGGCCCAGCAGGGCACGGCGCCGCCGCCGGGGCCGACCGGGGCCGCTGCTGTCGGTCCGGGCGCCGGGCGGGGCGATGGCGGGCTTCGGTACGGGCTTCGGTCCTGGCTTCGGTGCGGTCGTGGGTGTCGGCCTCGGGGCTGCGACGCGGGCTTCCGTCTCGGCGGCCAGGGCGGCGTCGATCCGGGTGGCGATCTCGGCGGGCAGCGGGGGAGCGGGGGCGTTGCCGAGCAGCTCCTGCACCTCGACGAGGGCGGCGACGGTGTCGGCGCAGTCGGCGCAGCCGTCGAGGTGGGTGCGGACGGCCGCTGCCTCGTCCGGGGGGAGGAGGTCCTCGGTGAGGTCCGCGAGGACTTCGATGTCCGGGTGCTGGGTGTCCGGGTGCTGGGTGGACGTCATCGTGAGGTCACGTCTCCTTCCAGTACCTGGGCGGGGCTCGGGGCGGCCGCTGCTGGGACGGAGCCGGGGCCGGTCGGGTTCCCTGCCGGGTCGGTTTCACGTGAAACAGCGTTGGTTTCACGTGAAACCGAGCGCAGGTGGCGCACCAGCGGCAGCAGCCTCGCCCGGCCTCGGGCGCAGCGGCTCTTGACGGTGCCGACGGGCACACCGAGCAGCTCGGCGGCCTCGGCGACGGGGTAGCCCTGCATGTCGACCAGGACGAGCGCGGCGCGCTGCTCGACCGGCAAGGCCGCCAGCGCGGTGGTCACCTCGTGGCGGAGCTCGGCGCGGACGACCGGCGCGTCGGCACCTTCGGTGGTGCCGAGGAGGGTCTCCGGGCTGCCGGGGCTCTCGTCCAGCGAGCGGGTGGGGCGGGCGGCCGAGCGGCGGGCACGGTCCAGGCAGGCGTTGACGACGATGCGGTGCAGCCAGGTGGTGACGGCGGACCGGCCCTCGAAGGTGTGGGCGGCGCGGAAGGCGGAGACCAGGGCGTCCTGGAGGGCGTCAGCGGCCTCCTCGCGGTCACCGAGGGTGCGGAGGGCGACGGCCCAGAGGCGGTCCCGGTGGCGGCGGACGATGACTCCGAAGGCATCCGGGTCGCCTGCCGCGTGCCGGGCGAGCAGATCGGCGTCGCCGAGGCTGTCGAGGTCGTGCGGGTCGTTCAGGTGGTGCGCGTCGTGCGAGCTCGCGTCCGGGGAGGCTGCCTCCATTGCGCTGCCTCCCCTCACGTCCGGCGGATCAGCCGGTGACCTTGATCTCGGCCACCCGGCCCTGGTACTTGCCCTCCACATCCTTGGGCAGGGCGGTCAGCCAGATCAAGAGGTAGCGGGTGTTGACTGCGTGGGCAGGCCTGAGATCGACCTCGGTGCCGGTCGCCTTGGCGACGCTGCTGCCGAAGACGGCGAGCCCCGAAGGACTGGCGGCGGGGGCACTGCCGGTCGAGGCAGGGGTGGCCCGGAGTTCGACCGTGGTGGCGCCGCTCAGCTGGACGTGGACCGAGGAGACGTTGTGCGCCGAGCCGAGGTCGACCAGCAGACCGGTGCCCTCCTTCCACTTCGAGGAGAACGGGTCCTGGTATCCGGCGGTCTGCCAGAGCGTGTCCGGGTTGCCGTCGACGGTGTTGCCGACGGTGTCGGCGTGCTCAGGCAGGTCACCCAGGGCGTTGAACCCCTGGACGCCGGCGATCTTCAGCGGGGCTCCGCTGGGGACGACGGGCAGCGGCGAGGAGCTCTGCACGGTGCCGGTGTGGGTGGTGCCGCTGTCCTGGGTGGAGTTGCTGAGGTGCGTGACGAGCTGCCAGGAGCCGATGCCGATGGCCGCCAGTGCGACGGCCGAGCCCGCCCACTTGGCGATCCTGATCAGGCGGCGCCGACGCCCGCGCCGCCGGGGGCGCGGCGGGGCCGCCTGATCGGGTCGGCCCGGCTGACCGGGGTGACCGGGCCGGCCCTGGTGCCCCGGGTGGCTCAGGTGCTTCGGGAGGACGGTGGTCGCCTCGGGGTACCGGGGAGCGCTGAAGGCGGGCGGGGTGAAGGCGGGCGGCGGGGGCGGCTCGGGCTGACGGACCTTGGGCATCAGGGCGATCGCCTTGGCCAGCTGCTCGGGGCTGGTGATCGGCTCCAGGTGGTGCGGCGGCTGCTCGCAGAGTGCCCGTGCGCAGAGCTCGGAGAGGCCCTTGTGGACGCCCGCCTTGACCTGGTCGGGCGGTACGCAGCCGAGGTCCTTGGGCAGGCCCTGGAGGTCGTACCGGTCCTCGGGGTAGGGCCAGCGGTGGGTCAGCGCGGCGTACAGCAGGGCGCCGACGGCACGGGTGTCGGTCAGCTCGGAGTCGTCGGTCGGGAGGCCGCGCAGGGCGGCGTCGACGGCGATGCCGTTGATCCGGTACTGGCCCGAGTCGGTGCGCAGCACGCACCTCGGGGTGAGGCGCAGGTGGGCCTGCCCGCGTCGGTGGGTGGCGGCGATCGCCTCGGTGACCTGACGGACCATCTGGTACGCGTCGTACGGCTCCAGCGGCCCGTCGGCGAGCAGCTGGGCGAGGTCGGCGGCCTCCGGGAGCCACTCGCGGACGACGTAGACGAGCTCGCCCTCCTGCACGGCGTCGAGCACCTGGACGAAGCGCGGGTCGCCGAGCAGGGCGGCGGCCTTGGCGGCGGCGAGCACGGCGCCGGCGCGCTGGTGCCCGGCGGCGAGCAGGTGGACGCCGACGGCGCGGCGGAGCTTCTCGTCGACGGCCCGCCAGCTGCTGAACGCCTCCGACTGGGTGATGCACTCCTCCAGCCGGTAGCGGCCGCCGACCTTGTCGCCGCTGTGGCGCAGCGGGGCGGGGAGGAGCACCGGGAGCGAGCCGGTGTCCGCGTCGGTGTCGGTGCCAGTGTCGGCGTCGGTGTCGGCGTCGGTGTCGTGATCGGCGTCCGGGTCGGCGAGCGGCTCGGCACCGACCGCCAGTTCGGCGGCGATCTCGGCGGTGGAGAGCGGGGCGGTGGCCTCGGTCGGGCTGTCCGGCTCCGTGTCGACGGCCGGGGGTTGGCTGGGCTGGGTTCGAGCGTTCTGGGGCGCGGCGTCGGGGGTGTCCCCGATCGCCACGGCGAGCGCCGCCTCGTCCGCCTCGGACGTGTCGACGACTGCCTTGGTGCCATCAGCCACCGTGGTCCTGCCTCCCCTTGTATCGCCCCGGTCCGAGAACGTCGGCAGCCGACGCACCCCCGCCAGGGGAGCCGTCGCGTGCCAGGACAATTGTGCCCACTCTTCCTCCCCTGCTACGACCGCATGGAGGGCCTGTTGGTTGCGTCAGGGTGACCAACAGGGGTCCTCACCTGCGAACGGGCCGGATTCGACGAATCTCGCCGAATCCGGCCCGGTGTCCGCCGCCTGAGGGAGCACAGGGCCGTCGGGGCGGCCGTACTGACGACCGGTCAACCGGTCAGCGGCCGAGGCGGCTGCGCACCATGCCGATCATCGCGTTGAGTTCCTCGATCCGCATCCGCTTGGCGACGATCGTGAAGACGGCCAGCTGGAGCCCGCCCGCGACGACGAGGGTGACGACACTGCCCAGCCAGCCGTGGATCAGCCCGCCGAGCAGCAGCCCGGCGGCCACCCCGAGGGCGGCCGCGGGCAGCGAGGCGATCGCGAGCCGGACGTACGTCTTGGCGATCCGCCCGGTGTCGAGCCCGCCGATCTTCGCCTTGAGCTTGGGCACGGCGACGGCGACGCCGACCGCGTAGGCGGCGCCGTAGCCGAGGGCCATGCCGGTGACGGCCCACTGGGCGGGCAGCACCAGGTAGCAGAGGACGGCGGTGACGGCCTGGCAGCCGGCCACCCAGACGGTGTTGGAGAACGGGGTGCGGGTGTCCTCGTACGCGTAGAAGCCGCGCAGCAGCACGTACTGCACGGAGTACGGGATCAGGCCGAGGGCGAAGGCGGAGAGCATGAAGCCGACGGCGGTGGAGCCGTGGGCGACGGAGCCGCCGTTGCCGAGGCCGTAGATCGTGCCGCCGATGGCGGGGCCGAGGGCGAGGAAGAGGAACGCGGCGGGCACGATCGCGACGGCCGAGGTGCGCAGGCCGTAGCTGAGGTCGTCGCGGACGGCGCCCGGGTCCTCGTCGGCGGCGGCGCGGGAGAGCCGGGGCAGCACGGCGCTCATCACCGAGACGGTGACGACGGCCATCGGCAGCTGCCAGATCAGCAGGGCGTTGGAGTACGCGGCCAGGCCGACGCCGAGGTACCCGGCCTTCTCGGCGTCGGCCCCGGCGGCGGTGGCCAGTTGGGTGACGACGAGGTAGCCCGCCTGGTTGGCGAGCACGAAGAGGAAGGTCCACTTGGCGAGCCGGGCGGCCTTGCCCAGGCCGTGGCCGCGCCAGTCGAAGCGGGGCCGGAAGCGGAAGTCGGCGGCGCGCAGGTACGGGACCATCGCCAGGGCCTGCACGGCGAGGCCGAGCAGGGTGCCGATGCCCAGCAGCCGGATGCCCTCGGGGGAGACGCTCGCGGGGGTGACCTCGCTGTGCTCGAAGGTGCCGAAGACCCAGAGGTACATCCCGAAGGTGAAGATCACCACGACGTTGTTGAGGACGGGTGTCCACATCATCGCGCCGAAGCGTCCCCGGGCGTTGAGGATCTGACCCATCACCACGTGCACGCCCATGAAGAAGATGGTCGGCAGGCAGTACCGGGCGAGCGCGACGGTGGTGTCGGCGCTGGCCGGGTCCTTCATCAGGGAGTGCGAGATGAGCTGGACGAGCAGCGGGGCGGCGACGACGGCGACGAACGCGACCCCGGCCAGGCCGGTCATCACCAGGGTGAGCAGCCGGTTAGCGTAGGCGGTGCCGCCGTCCTCGTCGTGCTTCATGCTGCGGACCAGCTGCGGCACGAAGACGGCGTTCAGCGCGCCGCCGCCGATCAGGATGTAGAGCAGGGTCGGCAGGGTGTTGGCGGCGTTGTAGGAGTCGCCCATGGTGCCGACGCCGATCGCGGCGGCGATGACCATGGTGCGCAGGAAGCCGGTGCCCCGGGAGACCAGGGTGCCCGCCGCCATGATCGCGCTGGAGTTCAGTAGGCTGGCGACGCGGTTGCCGCCGCCGCCGTTGCTGCTGCTGGGGCTGCCCTCCTCGGCGGGGGCCTGCGGCTCGTCCGGCACCACGACGGCCGGGGGCAGCTGGACGGCGGCGACCTGGAGGTTGGCCTCCTCCTCGGAGAGCGGCGGGTCGAACTCGATGGGCGGCACGAAGGCCGGCCCGGCGGGCTTCTCCTCGGGCTGCTCCCGGGGCGGCTCATCCGCTGCGCGGGCTCCGAGCAGGGCGTCCACGCCGACGTACTCGGTGGTCTCGGTGTTCCAGGGGGAGCCGCCGGTGCTCACGGGCTCGGCGACCTCGGGGGGCTCGGCGGGAGCCGCGGGGGCGGTCACCGGGGCGAGGGAGGTCCAGTGGGTGGCCGGAGCGGTCAGGTCGGGCTCCGGGTGGCCGTTCTGCTGCGGGGGAAGCGGGGGAAGCGGGGGGAGGGGCGGCAGCGGCGTGGGTGGGGCGGCCGCCCGCAGGCCGTACGGGTCGTCGTCCGGCGCGGCGGTGCCGTAGGCGTCGGCGGCGAACGGGTCCTGCGCGTAGGTGTCCGTCAGGTACCAGTCGGCGGGGGCGGGCTCGGCGGGCTGCGGGGCACCCGCCGGGGCGGCGCCCGCCGACTGGTCACGCCCGCGGGCCTGCGGCCGCTGCTCGCTCCGCTCGCTCATGCCACCTCTTCGCTGCTCGGGGTGGGCCGCCCCGGCGGGGCTGCCTCAGTGACCCACCTTCTCATCACCGGCAGCCGGATCTGCGGCATCTGCGGCCGACTCCGGCTCCGAGTCATCGCCGTCGTCGTCGCCCGCCCCGGTGGTGTCCAGCGGCGCGTCCGGGTCCTCGACGGGCTCGTCGGCGCGCTTCTTGCGCTGGAGGTAGAACCGGCCGGCGGCGAGCAGCATCAGCACCACGCCGCCGCCGATGACGTACAGGACGCCCTGCGTCACGGAGGTGACGTCGACGGTGAACGTCACCGGGTCGCCGTACTCCCCGCCCCCCGGGCCGGTGGTGTAGAGCTGAGCGGTTATCTGCACGGTGCCGTTGACCTGTGCCTCGGCCGGGAAGCGCAGGGTGCGGACGGTGGTGGCGTCGAGGACGACGTCCTCCGGCGGGCCGACGTTGAGGCGGTTCGGCTGGACGGAGGTGAGCCGCAGCTGGAGGTTGCCGACGGCCTGGGTCAGCCCGTTCTTGACGCTGACCAGCAGGGTGCCGGAGTCACCCGGGAGAGTGGTCACGCTCTTCGCCGGGACCTTGACCGCCGAGATCAGGTTGGCCAGGTAGCCCTGCACACCCGACCGGTACGTGTCGCCGGAGTTCGCGGCGTCCCGCCAGGCGGTGGACAGCGAGCGGAGCATCGCCGCGCTGAACGGGCTGCGCACCCGCTGCGGCTGGGTCAGGATCCGCATCAGCTGGTCGAGGCCGCTCTGCATCGACATCACGTCGCCGAGCGCCGAGGCGGGGAGCTCCGAGGAGCGGACCCCGGCGGGGTACTCGCCCAGGCCCGGCACCGTCGTGTTGGCCTCGGGGTTCGCCGCGGCCGTGGCGACGGTGCTCAGCTTGGCGAGGGCGAGCCAGTTGCCGCTCTGCGCGGTGGTGATCGCGTCGGCGAGCGTCCTGGCGGTGTCGAGGGTGAGCTCGCGCGGCGGCATCAGCAGCAGGCTGCGCTGGTCCTGCGGCTGCTGCTGGGTGATCATCAGCGTCTCGGCCAGGAACCGCTGGGTGGCGGCCGTCCGGGCCTGGTCGGTGTTCAGGTCGCGCTGGAACAGCTCCGAGACGGTCTGGTCGGCGGCCACCGCCGTCAGCCCGTTGCCGAGCGGGCGGGCGGCGTTCGGCGTGTAGTTGAGCGAGCTCGGGTCGGGCAGGCTCGCGCCGTTGACCAGCACCAGGTCGTCCCCGGCGGTGCGGGCGACGGCGGTGGTCGGCTGGTCCAGGTAGCCGTCGTACGGCCAGGCGACATTGCCCCGGACATCCACCGAGAGCCGGCCCTCGGCGGTCAGCCGACCGACCGTGCCGGCCTTCTGCAGGGCGGTGTCCACCCCGCTGAGCCCGGCGCCGTTGTGGGCGAGCGAGGCGAGATCCGGGTCCGCGTACGGCAGGGCGACGACCTCGTTGCCCGGCGCGGCGACCGCCGTGCGGAGCATCGCCAGCCAGGCGGCGGCCACGTCCTTGCCGGTGCCCGCGACGGTGTTCTCGTCCAGCGCGGAGTCCTTGCCGGTGCCGGGCTTCTGCACCCGGTACGGCTTGGTCATCGCGTAGACGGCGTCCAGCAGGTCCGGATCGACCACCCAGGTCAGGCCGGGCAGTTTGGCGCCCGTCTCCACCAGCCCGTAGAGCCGCCCGCCCTTGGCGAGGTCCTTGGCCAGGGTGTCGTCGCGCAGGACGGGCGTCTGCTCGTTGTCCTGCATGGTCTGGGCGACCAGCTCCGGCGTGTGTGTGAGCGGCCAGAGCGCGGCGATCTGGGTCTTCTGCGGTGCGGCCGGAGTGTTGTACGGGAGGAAGGTCCGGGCGATGCCGACGGGGTGCGACACCTCCTTGTCCTCGGTGGTGCCCCAGACGTCGACGGCCAGCTCGTACACCCCCGCGTCGGTGATCCGCAGATCCGACGGCGAGATGTGGACGCTGAAGTCGCGGGTCTGACCGGCCGGGAGGTCGCCGAGCTGGAAGTCCGTCGAGGGCAGGTCGTTGCCGTCGGTGCTGGTCGGGTCGGTGCGGGTGGCGACCAGGCTGAGATCGCTGCGGGTGTGCAGCGGCTTCCTGCTGAGCGGGACGCGGATCGCCGCGTGCGCGGCCTTGACCTCGGCGCCGCCGGAGTTGGTGACCTTGCCGGTGATGATCACGCTGCCGGTGGCCTGGTCGGCGATCCTCGGGGTGACGGTGTCGATCACCACCGTCGCCGGGTACTGCGGGGAGGCGGTGGCGAAGGCGTGCCGGTCCGTGCCGGCCGCCAGCGCCGGGACGGTCGTGGTGAGCAGCGCGGCGCCGGTGGTGAGCAGCGCGGCGAGCCGCCTGACGGTCCGTCGGGCCTGCCCTGCGCGCTCGGTGCGCAGGGGGGCCGCATCGCGCAGCGAGTCCCCTCCGACGGTTCGCTCGCTCCGCTCGCTCACGCGCTCAGCCCTCGCCGTTTCTCGATCTGGTCCGTGGGTGGGTCAACAGCATCTTCGGTGTCTTCTGAACCGAACAGAGCCGGAGCTGTCCCACCGGCATGGTAACGACGTCACGAGGCCCGCAGTGTTGCGGGCCCTGAGCTGAAGGGGCACGCGGCCCGGCCCGGCCCGCGGGAAAACCGGCGGGCGGGCGGGGAGCTGAGCCACGTACCCTTGTGTGCCGTGTCCACTGCCAATGAGTCCACTGCCCATTCCAGCGCTGATCGTGCCGGTACCGCCACGCCCGTCGCGGGCTCCGTCGCCGCCTCCGTGGCCGTCCCGGGCCTGAGCGAGGCCCAGGCCCTCGGCCTGCAGGAGCTGCTCCGGGTCTCCCCGGTCGCCGACGAGATCGCCCGTCGCTTCCACGCGGCGGGCCACCGGCTGGCCCTGGTCGGAGGCTCCGTCCGGGACGCGCTGCTGGGCAGGCTCGGCAACGACCTCGACTTCACCACCGACGCCCGGCCCGAGCAGGTGCTGAAGCTCGTCCGGGGCTGGGCGGACGCGGTCTGGGACGTCGGCATCGCGTTCGGCACCGTGGGCGCCCGCAAGGACACCTCCGACGGCAGCTTCCTGATCGAGATCACCACCTACCGCTCGGAGGCGTACGACCGCACCTCGCGCAAGCCCGAGGTCACGTACGGCGACACCATCGAGCAGGATCTCGTCCGCCGCGACTTCACCGTCAACGCGATGGCCGTCGACCTGCCCGGTCGGGGCTTCGTCGACCCGCACCACGGCCTGGACGACCTGGAGGCCCGCGTCCTGCGGACGCCCGCGACGCCGGAGGAGTCCTTCTCGGACGACCCGCTGCGGATGATGCGGGCCGCCCGCTTCGCCGCCCAGCTGGACTTCACCCCCGCCCCCGAGGTCGTCGCCGCGATGACCGCGATGGCCGAGCGGATCACCATCGTCTCCGCCGAGCGGGTGCAGGCCGAGCTCAACAAGCTGCTGCTGGCCGAGCACCCGGTCAAGGGCCTGCGGCTGCTGGTCGACACCGGCCTCGCCGACCACGTGCTGCCCGAGCTCCCGGCACTGCGCCTGGAGGCCGACGAGCACCACCGGCACAAGGACGTCTACGAGCACTCGCTGACCGTCCTGGAGCAGGCCGTCGACCTGGAGCAGGACGGGCCCGACCTCGTGCTGCGGCTGGCCGCCCTGCTGCACGACATCGGCAAGCCGCGCACCCGCCGCTTCGAGTCCGACGGCCGGGTCTCCTTCCACCACCACGAGGTGGTCGGCGCGAAGATGACCCGCAAGCGGATGCGCGACCTCAAGTACTCCAAGGAGCTGGTCGACGAGGTCTCCCAGCTGGTCGAGCTGCACCTGCGCTTCCACGGCTACGGCGGCGGCGAGTGGACGGACTCCGCCGTCCGCCGCTACGTCACCGACGCGGGCCCGCTGCTGGAGCGCCTCCACAAGCTGACCCGCTCCGACTGCACCACCCGCAACCGCAAGAAGGCCGCCGCGCTCTCCCGCACGTACGACTCGCTGGAGATCCGGATCGCCGAACTCAAGGAGCGGGAGGAGCTCGACGCGATCCGGCCGGCCCTGGACGGCAACGAGATCATGACCCTCCTCGACCTGAAGCCGGGGCCGCTGGTCGGCAAGGCCTACAAGCACATGCTCGAACTCCGGCTGGAGCACGGGCCGCTGGAGCACGAGGCAGCCGTCGCGGCGCTGCGCGAGTGGTGGGCGGAGCAGCAGTAGTTCGAAGGGCGCCGTTTTTTCGACGGAAAATCGATCGAACGTGAGTTGCTTTAGCCGCGGGTTAGCACTTGCGCTCGAACGAGCGGTACCGATCGGTAGGTCGTACTGCCCGATCAGCGGCCTCGTTGCTCCATCCGAGGGAAGGGACGGTCCCCTCCCTCGGAAGGAGACATGGCCATGGCCATCGAAGCGGTGCTGTTGGAGTCCCCGACCATGCGAGCCACCGTCGCCGACCGGGTCGAGGTCCTCGACCGCGTCCGGGCGCTGACGCTGCTGCCGGACGGGGTGCACGTGACGTCGGAGGGGGTCGCCTCCTACTTCGAGGTGGAGGAAAAGGCGATCCGCTCGATGGTCATCGACCACAGGGCGGAGCTGACCGCCAACGGGTACACGGTCATCACGGGCGGCCGACTGAGCGCCTTCAAGGCGCTCAGTGAGCTGCACACCCGCGCACGGGCTCTCGCGCTGTTCAACCGGCGCACGGTGCTGAACGTCGCGATGTTGCTGAGGGACAGCGAGATCGCGCGTCAGGTGCGGTTCTACCTGCTGGACGCCGAGGAGAGCATGCGAGTCCAGCCTGTGGAAAACCACGTCGGAGGGGCTGTGGACAACCCGCCGCTGGTCCCCGGAAGCGTCGACGAGGCGGTCTCGCGGCTCGCGGAGCGGGTGGTGCAGAACGTCATCACCAGGTCGGTGACCCCGCTGCTGAATGCGTTGGTGCTGGAGGTCGGCAGCAACAGCCGAAAGCTGGACGCCGTCGTGGACCGCGTCGACCGGCTGGAGCGGATCGTGCTGGACGACGAGGAGAAGGCGATCGCCCGGCGGAGGATGCGGCTCCTGCGCGCGCTGGACGAGGGGGTGGAGGGGGCGCCGGAGCAGCTGCTCCGCTGAATTAGTTGAGGGTTGTCTGACTTCCTTGGAGGAAGTCAGACAACCCTCAACAACTCGGGGGCGTCCGGCGGGCGGCGCGGCCGTAGAGGGCGGCGGTGAGGGCGTAGACCAGGGCCACGCCGATCAGGACGGCGGGGGAGCGGCCGTCCAGGGGGAGGACCAGGGCGGTGACGGCGGCTGCGGCGACGAACGCCAGGTTGAAGAGGACGTCGTAGATGGCGAAGACCCGGCCTCGGAACTCGTCCTCGACGGACTCCTGGACGAGGGTGTCGGCGCAGATCTTGGTGCCCTGGGTGACCACGCCGAGCAGCAGGGCGGTGAGCATGGTCGGCCCGACGGCGAAGAGCAGGCCGAGGGCGGGGACGAAGACGGCGGCCAGTGCCGAGCAGGCCGTGAGCCAGCCGGGGACGCCGAGCCGGCGGGTGCACCAGGGGCTGATGACGGCGGCGAGGAAGAAGCCGACGGCCGAGACGGCGACGGTCTTGCCGAGGGTGGCCATCCCGGCGGTGCTGTCGGCGGGGTCGTTGAAGGTGTAGCGGGAGAGCATCAGGACGGTGACGACCAGGACGCCGTAGCAGAACCGGGAGACGGTGACGGCGGCCAGTGCGTGCACGGCGGGGCGGCAGTCGCGGACGAGGTGCCGGACACCGCCGGTCAGCTCGTGGGCGGTCTGCCGCAGGGCCCGGTGCAGCGGGAGGTGGTCGGTGCGGATGTCGGGGCCGAGCAGGTCGGGGGCCATCCGGGCGGCGGCCAGCGAGGCGGAGAGGTAGAGCAGGGCGGCGAGGGTGACCAAAATGGCGTCGGCCGCCGGGCCGGGCGGCAGGACCTGGTGGACGAGGAAGCCGATGCCGCCGCCGCTGGCCGCCGCGACGGTGCCCAGGGTGGGGGAGAGCGAGTTGGCGGTGACCAGCTGCCCCTGGTCGACGACCCGGGGGAGTGCTGCGGACAGCCCGGCCAGGATGAACCGGTTGAGGGCCGTGACCAGCAGCGCGGCACCGAAGAACAGCCACTCGGGGGCGCGGGCGAGCAGCAGCCCGCCGGTGACCAGCCCGAGGCCGAACCGGGCCAGGTTGCCGAGGTAGAGCACCTGGCGGCGGCGCCAACGGTCCAGCAGCACCCCGGCGAACGGCCCGATCACCGAGAACGGCAGCAGCAGCACCGCGAGCATCGAGGCGATGTCCGCGGGGCTCGCCTGCCGCTCCGGCGAGAAGATCACGTACGAGGCCAGCGAGACCTGGAAGACACCGTCGGAGAGCTGCGAGAGCACCCGGGCCGTCAGCAGCCGCCGGAAGTCGCGCCCACGGAGCAGCCCGCCGACGGTGGCGCGCCCTGGACGCGGGTCGCTGCCGTGCGCGGTGCTGCTGTTCTCCGTGAGAGCCACCCGCCCAGGGTGCCATGCCGGGTGGCGCTGTTTCACGTGAAACATGACGGAGCAGAGCCGGAAATGCCCGAAGGGTCCAGGTGACATGTCACCTGGACCCTTCGAAGGGAGAACTAAAGCGCTCAGCGCTCGATCTCACCCTTGATGAACTTCTCGACGTTGTCGCGGGCCTCGTCGTCGAAGTACTGCACCGGCGGGGACTTCATGAAGTACGAGGACGCGGAGAGGATCGGGCCACCGATGCCCCGGTCCAGCGCGATCTTCGCGGCACGGACGGCGTCGATGATGACACCGGCCGAGTTCGGGGAGTCCCAGACCTCGAGCTTGTACTCCAGGTTCAGCGGCACGTTGCCGAAGGCGCGACCCTCGAGGCGGACGTACGCCCACTTGCGGTCGTCGAGCCACGCGACGTAGTCGGACGGGCCGATGTGGACGTTCTTGGCGCCCAGGTCGCGGTCGCGGACCTGGGAGGTGACGGCCTGGGTCTTCGAGATCTTCTTCGACTCGAGGCGGTCACGCTCGAGCATGTTCTTGAAGTCCATGTTGCCGCCGACGTTCAGCTGCATGGTGCGCTCGAGCAGGACACCGCGGTCCTCGAAGAGCTTCGCCATCACGCGGTGCGTGATGGTCGCGCCGACCTGCGACTTGATGTCGTCGCCGACGATCGGCACGCCGGCCTCGGTGAACTTGTCAGCCCACTCCTTGGTGCCGGCGATGAACACCGGGAGGGCGTTGACGAAGCCGACCTTGGCGTCGATGGCGCACTGCGCGTAGAACTTCGCAGCGTCCTCGGAGCCGACGGGCAGGTAGCAGACGAGGACGTCGACCTGGCGGTCCTTCAGGACCTGGACGACGTCGACGGGCTCCTCGGAGGACTGCTCGATGGTCTCGAGGTAGTACTTGCCGAGGCCGTCGAGGGTGTGGCCACGCTGCACGGTGACGCCGGTCGGCGGCACGTCGCAGATCTTGATGGTGTTGTTCTCGCTGGCGCCGATGGCGTCGGCGAGGTCGAAGCCGACCTTCTTGGCGTCGACGTCGAAGGCGGCGACGAACTCGACGTCCTTCACGTGGTAGTCGCCGAACTGGACGTGCATCAGGCCGGGGACCTTACCGGCCGGGTCGGCGTCCTTGTAGAACTCGACACCCTGCACCAGCGACGCGGCGCAGTTGCCGACGCCCACGATGGCTACGCGAACCGAACCCATTCCGGTTGCTCCCTGTGTTCATGAGGCCCGCCGGAGAACCGGCGCTCCTCGCTTCAACTTCTGGTCATGATGTTCGACGGGCGCGATGCGCCCAGTCCCGCCGCACGCGCGGAGCGAACGGGATGTCAGCGCTCCTAGGCGGAGCGCCCCGGGCGGTCGTGCGGTGGCCTCGGCGGGTCCGAGGACCCGGCCTCCTGGCCACGGCCGTCCGAAGTAGTGGTTTCAGCAGCGCCGGTGCGGCCGGTGCGGTTGGCCCGCTCGGTCTCGATCAGCTCGCCGAGCCAGCGGACCTCGCGCTCCACCGACTCAAGGCCGTGCCGCTGGAGTTCGAGGGTGTAGTCGTCGAACCGCTCGCGGGTGCGGGCGATCGAGCTGCGCATCCGCTCCAGCCGCTCCTCCAGCCGGCTGCGGCGTCCTTCCAGGACGCGCATCCGCACGGCTCGGTCGGTCTGGCCGAAGAACGCGAAGCGCACCCCGAAGTGCTCGTCCTCCCAGGCGTCCGGGCCGGAGTCGGCGAGCAACTCCTCGAAGCGCTGCTTGCCGTCGGCCGCGAGCCGGTAGACGATCTTCGACCGCTTGCCGTTGAGCGCGGTGGCCGGGACGTACTCGGTGTCCGGGTTGTCCTCGACCAGGAAGCCCTGGGCCACCAGGCTCTTCAGGCAGGGGTACAGCGTGCCGTACGAGAACGCCCGGAACGAACCGAGCAGGACGTTGAGGCGCTTGCGCAGCTCGTAGCCGTGCATCGGGGCGTCGTGGAGCAGGCCGAGTACGGCGAATTCCAGTACTCCGGAGCGTCTGGTCATGCCGTCCTGCCCTCCCGCCCTGCCGTCGGTCCGGCGGTGGTGCCGCCGGTGCTGCCGTCATCGTATGCCGTCTCGATGTATCGGCTCGATATATCGAGAACAGTAAACCTGGGTCACGAAACGGGCAAGGGGGACGCGGGTGAATGTGATCACAGACGCCGGAAGCTTCGTCAGGTCGCCGCCGGAGCGGGTCTGCGGGCGGTTCAGCGGCACTAGGGTGCCCCGGATCGCAACGGGGAGGTAATGATCTGGCGACGGTTTGCGGGGTTATGCATCTGATGACCGTTTAGTACCGAATTACAGGTGCGTACGCTGTCGCGTGTGCACGAGGACCTCCTCCCGGGGACAAGGCGGTTGCGGGCATCGGAAGTGAACCCTGCCCTCAGGCCTGAGTGGCCTGACCGAGGAGTTGCTGGAAGATGAGCGAACATCGGCGGAGGTCGTCCAACCCGGGCGGCGGTGAGCAGCCCCCGGGCCGTGGAGCACCGGACGGGCACCCGTACGCCTACGGGTCGCCGCCCGAGGGCGCACCCAGGTACGACCGGCCGCGTCCGGCTGCCCGGCAGACGGCGCAGCAGCCCCGGATGACCAGGGCCGAGATGCGCAAGCAGTCCGGGAAGGCGGGCCGGGGCAAGCAGACGAGCACGGCCGCCTCCGGCCAGATCGGCCGGGCCGACGGCGGCAAGGGCGGCAGCGGCGGGCCGGGGAAGAAGCGGTTCATCGACTACCCCCGCTTCGGCAAGCAGGGGGTCTGGCGCTGGATGCCCTCCTGGAAGCAGATCCTGACGGCCGTCCTGGTCTTCTTCGGCAGCTGCGTCGCGGCGATCGGCATCGCGTACGCGAACACCGACGTCCCGGACCCGAAGGCCGTGGTCAAGGACCAGAACAACATCTACTACTGGCAGGACGGGACGGAGATGACCCGCCAGGGGTCGACCAACCGTCAGATCGTCCAGCTGGGGGAGATCAGCCCGAACGCCCGCAAGGCCGTGATCGCCGCCGAGAACGAGACCTTCGAGACGGACAGCGGCATCGACCCCAAGGGCATCGCGCGCGCCATCTACAACATGGCGACGGGTGGTCAGACCCAGGGTGGTTCGACCATCACCCAGCAGTACGTGAAGAACACCTACCTGAGCCAGGAGCAGACGCTCAGCCGCAAGGTGGACGAGCTCT
Source organism: Kitasatospora sp. McL0602 (assembly GCF_052076145.1). Classification (NCBI taxonomy): domain Bacteria; kingdom Bacillati; phylum Actinomycetota; class Actinomycetes; order Kitasatosporales; family Streptomycetaceae; genus Kitasatospora; species Kitasatospora sp. McL0602. The sequence continues at coordinate 3,612,044 of NZ_CP197246.1, forward strand.
TCATCACGCTGAAGGTCAATCAGGAGAAGTCCAAGGACGAGATCCTGACGGACTACCTGAACACCAGCTGGTTCGGCCGCAACGCGACGGGCATCCAGGCCGCCGCGCAGGCGTACTACGGCGTGGACGCGAAGAACCTCGACGTCTGCCAGAGCGCGATGCTGGCCGGCCTGCTCAAGGGCGCGGCCCTCTACGACCCGACCATCGCGGCCAACAAGCCGCGCATGGTCGAGCGGTGGAACTGGATCCTGGGCCGGATGGTGATCACCAAGGCGATCACCCCGGAGGAGAAGGCCAAGTGTGCGACCTTCCCGGAGCCGATCCCGAAGAAGGCCGCGGCCAACATGAACGGTGAGATCAGCTACCTGGTCGACACCGCGAACAAGTACGTGCTGGGCAAGGACCCGAAGCTCACCCAGGCCATCCTGGACCGCGGTGGCTTCCAGATCTACACGACCTTCGACAAGGGCAAGGTCGACGCGCTCAAGAAGGCCGTCGACGACGTGAAGTCGGAGACGCTCAACGCGCAGAAGCGCCCGACGACGGACACCTTCGTCCAGGTGGGTGCGGCCTCGGTGGTGCCGAACGACGGCGCGATCGTCGCCATCTACGGCGGTGACGGCGTGGAGAACAAGCACTACACCAACAACGCCGACGGTTTCGGTGTGCCGGTCGGCTCGACCTTCAAGCCCTTCGTGCTGGCCACCGCGATGCAGACGGGTGTGCTCACCAAGAAGGGCCCGGACGGCGGGCCCGCCAAGATCAGCCCGGACAGCCGCTACCTGGCCGACGACATGGCCCAGATCTACCGGGCCGACGGCTCGCCGGCCATGGAGAACGGCAAGCCCTACCACCAGAAGAACGACAGCACGGGCGACAAGGGCTACGTCACGCTGAAGACCGCCATGCAGTACTCGTACAACGTCCCGTTCGTGCAGCTCGGCCAGGACGTCGGCGGCAACAACGTCAAGGACATGCTGATCAAGCTCGGCTTGGTCAAGCAGGACCAGAAGCCGGACCCGCTCGCGCCGCCCTCCACCCTGACCTTCCCGCTCGGCACCTCGACGCCCAGCGCGATCCGGATGGCCTCGGCGTACTCGGTCTTCGCGGCCCAGGGCCAGCAGACCGACCCGTACTCGGTGCTCAAGCTCGTCCAGGACGGCGTTCAGCAGCCGAACTTCGACAAGCCGAAGGCGAGGACGGCGCTGGACCAGGCCGTCGCGAACAGCATCACGGACGTGCTGCAGAACGTGGCGGAGAACGGCACCGGCAAGAAGACCAACGAGCTGGGCCGCCCGGTCGCGGGCAAGACCGGTACCACCGACGCCGGCACCTCGGCCTGGTGGGTCGGCTACACCCCGCAGCTGGCCACCTCGGTCGGCATGTGGCGCGAGGAGCCGGGCAAGCCCGGTCTGCTCTCGCTGGACGGCACCGCCGGTCACCCCTCGGTGCACGGTGGTGACTTCCCGACCGACATCTTCACCCGCTACATGAAGGTCGCGCTGAACGGCCAGGAGAAGCTGGACTTCCCGACCGCACAGCCGGTCGGCGAGACCGTCAACTCCTCGGGCGCCCCGTCGACCGACTCGCCGTCGCCCTCGCCGTCCGACTCGCCGTCGACGGCCAGCGCGCCGGCCAGCCTGCCGCCGGTCACCACGCCGAGCCCCAGCGCCAGCCGGTCGGCCAGCCCGAGCAGCTCGCCGAGCGCCTCCTCGACCTGTCTGCTCGGCCTGTGCGACTCGCCCCCGCCGGTGCCCTCGCCCTCGCCGAGCCGGACGAGGCCGGGCCCGCCCTCCTCACCACCCGCCTCACCCAGCTCGACCGGCCCGGGGCTGAGCGGCAACTCACCGGGCTGACCGGCAGCCCGCCCGGTTGACCGGGCCCCGCACCGGACGGCGGCTCTCCCCTCGGGAGGGCCGCCGTCGGCGTTCCCGGGGCCCGGGGGCGGTGCCCGGCCGGTGCGCCACCTGCCCAGGAGGCCCGGGGCAGTGGTATTTACCAGGGCCTCCTCGTCCGGCCGGGGCCGGTGCGGCATCATGTCCGCCATGACGTCGAGCGAACCTGACGAGAACCCCGGCCCGGCCGTGACCACGGTCGGACCGCTGCCCGGCACCGTGGTCGTCCCGGCGGACGAGGACCCGGTCGCCGAGGCGGGCAGCGAGGTGCTCGGCGGGCCGCCCGGCCGACGGGCCCTGCTCGGGGTCTCCTGGTGGGTGCCGGCCCGCTTCCTGGCGCTCGCGGTGATCGTCACGTGCGTGCTCGGCATGGTGCAGAAGCTGCCCTGCTACGACGGCGGCTGGTTCCACGGCGCCACCGCCCAGTACACCCACGCCTGTTACAGCGACATCCCGCACCTCTTCACCGGGCGCGGCTTCTCGGTCGGGCTGCACCCCTACCTCGACAAGCTGCCGCAGCCCAGCCCGGACATGCAGTACCTGGAGTACCCGGTGCTGACCGGGCTCTTCATGCAGATCGCCGGCTGGCTGACGCCGCTCGGCGGCACCGGGGAGAGCCGCGAGCAGTGGTTCTGGATGATCAACGCCGGGATGCTGCTGGTCTGCGCCGTGGTGATCGTCGTCGCGCTCACCCGCACCCACCGCCGCCGCCCCTGGGACGCGCTGCTCTTCGCCCTCGCGCCCTGCCTGGCCCTCGACGCCACCATCAACTGGGACCTGCTCGCCGTCGCGCTGGCCGCCGTCGCGATGGCCTACTGGTCCGGCAGCCGCCCGGTCTGGGCCGGGGTCTTCATCGGCCTGGCCACCGCCGCGAAGCTCTACCCCGTGCTGCTGCTCGGCCCGCTGCTGGTGCTCTGCTGGCGGGCCGGCCGGTGGCGGGCCTTCGGCCAGGCGGCCGGTGCCGCCGCCGCGGCCTGGCTGATCGTCGACCTCCCGATTATGCTGGCCAACTGGCAGGGCTGGGCGACCTTCTACACCTTCAGCCAGACCCGCAAGGAGGACTACGGCTCGTTCTGGCTGATCCTCATGCAGGACCGCAACCAGCAGTTGGACACCCTCAACACCTGGATCGCCATCCTGCTCGTGGTCTGCTGCCTCGCGATCGGCTGGCTCGCGCTGTCCGCCCCCCGGCGCCCGCGCTTCGCCCAGCTGGCCTTCCTGGTGGTCGCGGCCTTCATCCTCACCAACAAGGTCTACTCACCGCAGTACGTGCTCTGGCTGATCCCGCTCGCCGCGCTGGCCCGCCCGCGCTGGCGGGACTTCCTGATCTGGCAGGCCTGCGAGGCGCTGTACTTCCTCGGCATCTGGTCGTACCTGGGCTTCGTCAGCGACTCCAAGCAGCACGGCATCGGCCAGGACTGGTACCACTTCGCCGTCGTCCTGCACCTGGCCGGGACGCTCTACCTGTGCGGGATGATCGTCCGCGACATCCTGCTCCCCGAGCGCGACCCCGTCCGCTGGGACGGCAGTGACGACCCGTCGGGCGGTGTGCTCGACCACGCGCCCGACGTCTTCGTGCTCGGCGCCGCCCGCCGGCTGGGCGAGGAGCGGACGTACGAGGAGTTCCGCCTGGACGACCTCGACTGGGTCTCGGCCGGGGGCGACCGCCAGTCCGATGACGGGAAGTCCGACGACCGGAAGCCCGACGGGACGGCCTAGCGGTCGACGACCCGGTCGAAGTGGGTCGTGGTGTGGCGGGTGTTGAGCGGCAGCTCGTCGCCGATCGCCGGCGGCTTCGCGTCGGCGGGCAGGAAGAGGATGCTGACCTGCATGTGCGGGGGCTCGGCGAACCAGAGCTGACGGCCGGACCAGGAGTACGGCGAGAGCGTCCGGTTGACGGTCGCCAGGCCGGCTCGGGCCAGGCCTTTGGCCCGCGGCACCATGCCGTGCAGGTACTTCGGCGCCTCCAGGCCGACGCCGTGCGCCGTGCCGCCGGTCACCACCAGCAGGTGCCCGTCCGAGGGCGCCTTGTGCTGGCGGTAGCCGTACCGCTCGCCCCTGGCGATCGGGGTGACGTCCAGGACGGTGGCGCGGGCCGTCAGCGCACCGGTGTCACCGAGCCAGAGCCGGGTGCCGATCCGGGAGCGGAAGACCGTCGCCGGGAACTGCCCGGCGAGCCGGGCGAGATCGGCCGCGCCGAGGTGGCTGAGGAAGACCGTGCCGGTCGGCAGGCCGACCGCCGCGATCGCCGAGACCCACTCGGCGACCTCGGCCACCGGGTCCGAGCCGTCCGGCCGGTCCAGCGGCAGGTGCAGGGCGAAGCCCTCAAAGACGACGCCGTCCACCGGCAGCCGGGCCAGATCGGCCCGGCCGATCCCGTGCCGCCGCATGCTCGTCATGCACTCCACCACCACCCGGGTGCCGTACGGCAGCGCCCGCAGCGACTCCACGTGCGCGACCGTCCGGACCACCCGGGCCGGGAGGTCGAGCGGCTCCTCGCCGACCCGGTACGGGGTGAGCACCAGTAGGTCGTCCGGGTAGTGGACGAGCGCGGCGTGCGCCTCGGCGGCCGTCCCCACGGCGAGCATCCCCGTCCCCAGCCGCCGCGCCTCCGCCGCCAGCCGGTCGTTCCCCAGGCCGTACCCGTTGCCCTTGGCGACCGGCACCAGCCCGGGGAACTCGGCCAGCACGGCCTGCTGGTGGGCCCGCCAGCGGGCGGTTTCCACGGACAGCGAGAGGGTCATCGGTACTCCCCGAGAGAAAAAAGTAGGTGCAGTCTCAGCGGCGCGACATGTAGAGGTCGAGCGCCTTGTGCAGGAGCTTGTTGAGCGGGAAGTCCCACTCCCCGAGGTACTCGGCGGCCTGCCCGCCGGTGCCCACCTTGAACTGGATCAGCCCGAAGAGGTGGTCGTCCTCCTCCAGGGTGTCGCTGATGCCGCGCAGGTCGTAGATCCCGGCGCCGAGCGCGTACGCGTCGCGCATCATCCGCCACTGGATCGCGTTCGACGGCTTGACCTCGCGCTTGTGGTTGGCGGAGGCGCCGTAGGAGTACCAGACGTGCTCACCGACCGTCAGCATCGTGGTCGCGGCCAGCGGTTCGCCCTCGTGGTACGCGACGTAGAGCCGCATCCGGTCCGGCCCCTCGGCGGCCAGTGCCTTCCACATCCGCTGGAAGTAGGCCAGCGGGCGCGGGGTGAAGTGGTCCCGGGCAGCGGTCACCAGGTAGAGCTGGTGGAAGACCCCGAGGTCCTCGTAGCCGCCCTGGACGACCTCGACGCCGCTCTTCTCGGCCTTCTTGATGTTGCGGCGCCAGAGCTGGTTGAAGCCGCGCTGGACGTCGTCCAGTGAGCGGTTGGCCAGCGGCACCTGGAAGACGTATCGGGGTTGGACGTCGCCGAAGCCGGCGCCGCCGTCCTCGCCCTGGAGCCAGCCGGACTTGCGCAGGCGGTCGGCGACCTCGAAGGCCCTCGGCTCGTACCAGTCGGGCTCGACGTCGCGCAGGCGCTTGGCCTCCTTGCCGGCGATCGCCTCCTTGATGGTGGGGGCCTCCCAGCGGCGGATCACCACCGGCGGGCCCATCTTCACCGAGAACGCGCCCTGCTTCTTCAGGTGCGCCAGCATCGGCTCCAGCCACTGCTCCAGATCCCGGTCGAACCAGTCGATCACCGGGCCCTCGGGCAGGTACGCCAGGTACCGCTTCACCTTGGGCAGCTGCCGGTAGAGCACCAGACCCGCGCCGACCTGCTCGCCGGAGGGCTCGAACCAGCCGATGCTCTCCGAGCGCCACTCGGCCTTCACGTCGCCCCACGAGGGCACCTGCATGTGACTGGCCGACGGGCGGCTACTGACGAAAGCCAGGTGTTCCTCGCGGGTGATCGTCCTCAGGCGCAAGCTCATGCTGGGGTTTTCCTCCTCGGTCGGCTGGTCCAGGGGTGACCCTATCGCCCGAATGGTCCGTTTCGGGCGGGTGGCGCCAACGCGACGGCGCCCTCCTCGCAGACCTGTGCACAGGTATCTACGCGAGGAGGACGCCGTAAGTTACGCCATCAGGGGGGCTTGGTCCGGGCCGGTCAGGGTGAGTGAGGCTCCGCTCGGCGCGAGCCGGTCATCGCACGCCCCCGCCGCTAGAGCCCGCCGAACAGCCCACCGTGCGCGAGGCCGATGCCGAAGCCGAACAGCGACGCGCCGAGCGCGATGACCACGACGAACCGCTCCGCCGTGGTGACCGAGATGAACTGGCCCCAGAGGCCGGTGACGATCCCGGCCAGGCCGGTCCACGAGCTCAGCATGTGCAGCCCGTGGAAGAACGAGGTGATGAACGCCAGCAGGCCGAACACCACGGTCAGGCCGACGAGCGTGTTCTCGCGAGGGTGCGGATGGCCGTCGGTGTTGAGCGTGACCGACGGGAATCGACGGATGGTCTGTGCCATGGAACCCACCTCCTGGGTGGTCTCACGCCCTGACGCTCGGGCGCCGTTCTGTACAGATTGCGGCGGTTGGGGCGTGGATCACAACCCCTATGCATTTTGTTCGGCCGTACGGGTGCAGGTAGGCTGTGCGGTCTGCACTGGTGTAGTTGTGCCCCCGTCTGCCCTCAGGGCGTCGGAGGCCAGATGTCAGTCCTCCTCACTACGGTGGGAGGAGGTCGTCACTGCACCAGTGTCGACGCTGCACAACCCTCCTGCCACGGAGAGACCGTGGCCGCTGAGTCCAAAGGAGGTGGGTTTCTCATGCGTCACTACGAGCTGATGGTCATCCTCGACCCCTCGGTCGAGGAGCGCGCTGTCTCCCCCCTGATCGAGAACTTCCTCGCTGTCGTCCGCAACGGCGGCGGCAAGGTCGAGAAGGTCGACACCTGGGGTCGCCGCCGTCTGGCTTACGAGATCAACAAGCAGTCCGAGGGCATCTACTCGGTCATCGACCTGCAGGCCACGCCTGCGGTCGTCAAGGAGCTCGACCGCCAGCTTGGCCTGAGCGAGTCGGTTCTGCGGACCAAGGTCCTGCGCCCGGACACCCACTGAGCCACTTCCTGACGCCCTAGGCGTCGGGTGGTTCACGTCCGCTGTTTCACGTGAAACAGAGGACGAGCACCGCAGAACTTCTTTCCGAGAGGTCATCACCACCATGGCAGGCGAGACCGTCATCACCCTCGTCGGCAATCTCGTCGACGACCCCGAGCTGCGCTTCACCCCTTCGGGTGCCGCGGTCGCCAAGTTCCGCATCGCTTCGACGCCGCGGACCTTCGACCGTCAGACCAACGAGTGGAAGGACGGCGAGAGCCTCTTCCTCACGTGCAACGTCTGGCGTCAGCCCGCGGAGAACGTCGCCGAATCGCTGCAGCGCGGCATGCGCGTCATCGTGCAGGGCCGACTGCGCCAGCGGTCTTACGAGACCAAGGAAGGCGAGAAGCGCACGGTCTTCGAGGTCGAGGTCGACGAGGTCGGTCCGAGCCTGCGTTCGGCGACCGCCAAGGTCACCCGGGCCAACCGGTCCGGTGGGCAGCAGGGCGGCCCCGGCGGTGGTTTCGGTGGCGCCAGTGGCGGCGGCTTCGGCGGCGGCCAGCAGGGCGGCGGCAGCTGGGGAGGCCCGAACCAGGGCAACTCCGGCGGCGGCCAGTCCGGCCCCTCCGACGACCCGTGGGCGTCCAGCACTCCCCCCTCTGGTGGAAACCAGGGTGGCGGCGGCTGGGGTGCCCCGGCCGGTGGCGGCTACTCGGAAGAGCCTCCGTTCTAGAGCGGTGCGCGCCGAGCCTGCTTCGCGTGACCCTTCGGGTCGCCGGAGCACAGGCTCAGGCATGCTGAGAGATTTCGTGCGACCTGTTGGGTGCCTGGCACCCTGCGGGTCGTGAACCCCAAATGGAGCACACAATGGCGAAGCCGCCTGCTCGCAAGCCGAAGAAGAAGGTTTGCGTCTTCTGCAAGGACAAGGTCAACTACGTTGACTACAAGGACACGAACTTGCTCCGCAAGTTCATCTCCGACCGCGGGAAGATCCGCGCTCGCCGGGTCACCGGCAACTGCACCCAGCACCAGCGTGACGTCGCCACGGCCGTGAAGAACAGCCGTGAGATGGCGCTGCTGCCCTACACCTCCACCACGCGCTAAGAGAGGGTGACCGAAACATGAAGATCATCCTCACGCACGAGGTTCCCGGTCTCGGCTCGGCCGGCGAGGTCGTCGAGGTCAAGGACGGCTACGCCCGCAACTACCTGGTCCCGCGTGGCTTCGCCATTCGCTGGACCCGGGGCGGCCAGAAGGACGTCGACGCGATCCGTCGCGCCCGCAAGATCCACGAGATCCAGACCCTTGAGGCTGCCAACGAGATCAAGGGCAAGCTCGAGGGCCTCCAGGTCAAGCTGGCCGTTCGCTCCGGCGACGCCGGCCGCCTGTTCGGCTCGGTGACCCAGGCTGACGTCGTGGAGGCCATCAAGGCCGCCAACGGCCCGGCCGTGGACAAGCGCGCTGTCGCGATCGGCTCGCCGATCAAGACCGTGGGCACCCACCGTGTCTCCGTCAAGCTGCTCGCCGATGTCCAGGCCAACCTCGACGTTGTCGTCGTCTCCGCCTGAACCGAGCGCTAGCTGCTCGCTGTACGTCTGAGGGCCGGACTCCCCACGGGGAGTCCGGCCCTCGGTCGTTCGTTTCGCTGCTTGTTCCCGCAGCCGCTCAGGCCCGGACGGCGCCGGTGACCAGCCAGGCACCGGTGCGGAAGCGGCGCCAGAGCAGGACGCCCCGGGTCAGCATGAAGAGGTTCATCGCCCCCCAGAGCGCCGCCAGCCCGCCGCCGAAGGCCGGGACGCAGAGCGCCACCGGGGCGAAGACCGCGAGGGTGCCGAGCATCGCCCAGGCCAGGTAGCTGCTGTCCCCGGCACCCATCAGCACCCCGTCCAGCACGAACACCAGCCCGCCCACCGGCTGGGTCAGCGCGGCCAGCAGCAGGGCCACCGACAGCTGGTGCCGGACGGCGGGGTCGCCGGTGAACAGCGGCACGTAGAGCGGCCGCGCCAGCAGCATCAGCAGCCCGAGCACCACCCCCGCGCCGATGCCCCACTGCACCATCCGCCGCGCGGCGGCCCGGGTGCCGGGCACGTCCGCGGCCCCCAGGTACCGGCCGACGATGGCCTGGCCGGCGATCGCGATGGCGTCCAGGGCGAAGGACAGGAAGACCCAGATCGTCATGGTGATCTGGTGCGCGGCGATCTGCACGTCCCCGAGCCCGGCGGCGACGGCGGTGGCGATCATCAGCACGGCCCGCAGGCTCAGCGTACGGATCAGCAGCGGCCCGCCCGCCCTGGCGCAGGCCCGTATCCCGGCGGTGTCCGGGCGCAGGCTCGCGCCCTCGCGCCGCGCACCCCGGACGACCACCAGCAGGTAGGCGGCGGCCATCCCGGTCTGGGCGAGCACGGTGCCCCAGGCGGACCCGGCGACCCCGAGCCCGGCGCCGTAGACCAGGCCGAGGTTCAGCAGGATGTTGGCGCCGAAGCCGCCGATCGCGACCAGCAGCGGCGTACGGGTGTCCTGGAAGCCGCGCAGCACGCCGGTCGCCGCCATCACCATGAGCATCGCCGGGATGCCCAGCGCGCTGATACGCAGGTAGGTGACGGCGTACGGCGTGGCGGTGGGGGAGGCGCCGAGGGCGGCGGCGGCCTGCGGGGCGAGCAGCAGGGTGAGCGCGACCACCGCGCCGGAGAGCAGCAGGGCGAGCCAGATGCCGTCCATGCCCTGCTGGACGGCGGCCTGCCGGTCGCCGGCGCCGATCCGGCGGGCGACGGCGGCGGTGGTGGCGTACGCGAGGAAGACGAACACCCCGGTGACGGTGGAGAGCACGGCGGCGGCGACGCCGAAGCCGGCCAGCTGGGCGGTGCCGAGGTGGCCGACGATCGCGGAGTCGGCCATCAGGAAGAGCGGCTCGGCGACGAGCGCGCCGAAGGCCGGGAGGGCCAGGGCGAGGATCTCGCGGTCGTGGCGGCGGGGCTCCGGCTGCCGGCGGGCTGGGGCGGTGGTCATCGGGCCAGCGTACTCATCCACAGGTAAGAGGTGCAATGCCTTGTTGATGCTTACCTGAAAGGGGGATAGGGCTGTGACCCGGGTGGGTCGTCGGAGTGGCGGCCAAGCTGTGTGAAGTATTTCTCATGCACAGCCGGTGGAAGGAGTAGTTGCAGGTCAGAGCGTTGACGCCGAGTAGATGGTGTGGTTATCCACAGTGATGTCCACAGAGTTGTGCACAGGTTCGAGGCAGTTACCCACAGCTGGGGGCCCGTCATCCACATGCCCTGTGGATAACCATCTTGGCCGATCGACGTCCGGCCCCTTAGCGTGGACGCCTGCCCGCGGTTCGGTCCGGGCGACACCTGCCACCCGGTGCCGGATTTGTCCGCACGGTGGCGTATGAAGGAAGGTGCGCCACCGGCACGGTCGCGGCACCCTGTTCCACCTGCTCCATCTGTTCCACCAGCACTTCCCGCACCTCCTGTACGTCCTGCTCCACTCGCTCCACTCGCTCCACTCGCACCGCTCGCTGATCGGGGAACACGCGTGACCGGCCCCCAGTACGACGACCACGACGTACCTCCGCCGCCGGAGGACGACTGGCAGCCGTCCGACGACGCCTTCCCCCCGGGGCCCTTCCCGGACGGGCCGGGCGACCGGCTGCCCGTGTCGCGCAAGGGCGGCGACGGCGGCAAGGGGGGCGGCAAGGGCTTCGGCGGCGGCGGTGGATCCGGCGGGTCCGGCGGGTCCGGCTCCGGCTCCGGGTCGGGCTACGGCGGGAAGCGCAAGCGGGACGAGGACTCCGGCGCCGACCGCCAGCCCGCCGACGGCTTCGAGCGGGTGCCCCCGCAGGATCTCGCCGCCGAGCAGTCCGTCCTGGGTGGCATGCTGCTCTCCAAGGACGCCATCGCGGACGTCGTCGAGGTGCTCAAGCCGCTCGACTACTACCGCCCGGCCCACGAGCTGATCCACAGCGCGATCCTCGACCTCTACGCCCGGGGCGAGCCCGCCGACCCGATCACCGTCGCCAGCGAGCTCACCAAGCGCGGCGAGCTGACCCGGGTCGGCGGCCCCGGCTACCTGCACACCCTGGTCAACTCCGTCCCGACCGCGGCCAACGCCGAGTACTACGCCGAGATCGTCCACGAGCGCGCCGTCCTGCGCCGCCTGGTCGAGGCGGGCACCCGGATCGCCGGCATGGGATACGCCGCCGAGGGCGACGTCGACGAGATCGTCAACGCTGCCCAGGCCGAGATCTACGCCGTCACCGAGCAGCGCACCAGCGAGGACTACGCCCCCCTCGCCGACATCATGGAGGGCGCCCTCGACGAGATCGAGGCCATCGGCTCCCGCCAGGGCCAGATGTCCGGCGTCCCCACCGGCTTCGCCGACCTCGACGCGCTGACCAACGGCCTGCACCCGGGCCAGATGATCGTCATCGCGGCACGACCCGCCATGGGTAAGTGTGTCGCGGACACGACAATGCTGGTGGAGTCGACCACCGGGGAGCGCGTCACCGTCGCGGACTTCGTACGCCGAGGTCAGGCCGGAGAGAAGCTCGAAGTCCACACGCTCGGGGACGACTGGAAGCTGCGCAGCATCCATCCCTCGGACTTCATCGACAACGGCCGCCGGTCCGTCCTGACGCTGACGACCCAGCTCGGACGCTCGATCACCGCCACCCCGAACCATCCCTTCCGCACGCTGCGGGGATGGGTGCCGCTGGAAGAGCTGCGCCCGGGGGACCGGATCGCCGTGGCACGGGATCTCCCGGCCAGGGCATCGGCGGAGCTGCCCAGTGCGCTGGTGGCCCTCACGGGCTACCTGCTCGGTGATGGCTCGCTGCGGGGGGCCACACCTCACCTCACGGCCTGCTCGCCCGAGATCCGGGGCGACGCCGACGGTTGGGCGCGTCAGCTGATGTTGCGTCCGCACCACTCGGTGCTCCGTGACTGTGGCGACGTGGAGTGCTCCGAGGAGGCGGACGAAGGACATCAGCACCCTTCGCGGGTCTCCTTCCCCAGCGCCGTCCCGGGCGGGAACCAGCTCACCGAGCGCCTTGAGCAGTGGGGTCTGATGGGGGCGGGGAGCCACACCGAGTTCGTCCCCGAGGTCTTCTTCCGGCTGCCCGAGCAGCAGATCGCGCTCTTCCTCTCCCGCCTCTACGCCACCGACGGCTGGGCCTCGGTGTCGAAGCCCGGCAACCAGCCGCAGGTCGGCTACTGCTCGGTGAGCGAGCGGCTCGCGCGCGATGTCGCGCACCTGCTGCTGCGGCTGGGCATCGTCGCCAAGGTGGTCCGCCGCACGGTGGAGTACCAGGGTGAGCGGCGTCCGGCGTTCCAGGTGCTGATCCACGACATCGACCAGATCCGTACCTTTGCCGCCCGGGTCGGCATCTTCTCCAGGGAGCGGCAGCTCGCCGAGGTGCTGGTGAGCGTCGGCGAGCGGGTCGGTCAGCCGAATCTCGATCTGATCCCCGCTGAGATCTGGGAGCTGGTCAAGGCCGAGAAGGGCGAGCTGAGCTGGGCCGAGGTGAGTGCCCGGACCGGCCGTCCGCGGAAGCACAACTGGCATGTCGGGCAGCAACTGAGCAGGCACCGGTTGATGGAGCTCGCCAAGGCGCTGGACTCCCGCCCGCTGCTGGACATCGCCTCCTCCGATGTCCAGTGGGACAGGATCGAGTCGATCGTGCCGGCGGGCGAGGCGCAGGTGTACGACCTCACCGTCGACGGCACGCACAACTTCGTCGCCGACGACATCGTCGTCCACAACTCCACGCTCGCCCTGGACTTCTCGCGGGCCTGCTCGATCACCAACGGCCTGCCGAGCGTGATCTTCTCGCTCGAAATGGGGCGCAACGAGATCGCCATGCGTCTGCTCTCCGCCGAGGCCCGGGTCGCGCTGCACCACATGCGTTCGGGCAACATGACGGACGACGACTGGACGCGCGTCGCCCGGCGGATGCCGGACGTCACGGCGGCGCCGCTGTACATCGACGACTCGCCGAACCTGTCGATGATGGAGATCCGCGCCAAGTGCCGGCGGCTGAAGCAGCGGGCCGACCTCAAGCTGGTGGTCATCGACTACCTCCAGCTGATGCAGTCCGGCGGCTCGCGGCGCGCCGAGAGCCGGCAGCAGGAGGTCTCCGACATGTCGCGAAACCTGAAGCTGCTGGCCAAGGAGCTGGAAGTCCCGGTCATCGCCCTCTCCCAGCTGAACCGTGGCCCTGAACAGCGCACCGACAAGAAGCCGATGGTCTCCGACCTCCGCGAATCCGGCTCCATCGAGCAGGACGCCGACATGGTCATCCTGCTCCACCGCGAGGACGCCTACGAGAAGGAGTCCCCCCGAGCCGGCGAGGCCGACCTGATCGTCGCCAAGCACCGTAACGGCCCGACCGCCACCATCACCGTCGCCTTCCAGGGCCACTACTCCCGCTTCGTCGACATGACGCGGGAGTGACGCGGGTGGCTGGGGCAGCCTCGACCCGGCTGGGCCGGGGCTGCTGAACGCCGCTGGGTCGGCTGGCCAGCGACTGCCCTGCCTTGCTCATCCACGGAACCCTCAGCGACACTCTCGCAGCGAAGCACGCGGAGGACATGGCGGCCCGCCGCCCCAACACCCGGCTCGTCGAGCTCCCGACCGGCCACACCGTCCACGAGACCCGACCCCGTGGGATTCGCAGCCACCGTGCGGAAGTTCCTCGAAACTCTGTGAGCGCAGCAGGGAACAGCAGACTCTGATGCCTCGGAACGCGGTGATTACCCTGAGGCGATGACGACTACCGTGCTGTCGATTTCAGTGGGCGACACTCAGGGGCCACCGCTCCGGCCGTTGCCGATGAGGATCGCCGAACTGCTGCAGCGACTTGACGCCCCACCTCGGCTCGTTGCTCACCTTCGAGCAGTCCATGATGTCGCCTCGCAACTCATCGCCTGGGTCGAGCCGCAGTATCCTGCGCTGGTCTTCGACCGCGAGGCGGTGCTCTTCGGGGCGGCGACGCACGACATCGGCAAGACCGTGCATGCCGCTGAGCTGTCCGGCCCTGGTTCGGAACACGAAGAGGCCGGGCGAGAGCTCCTGTTGGCGCACGGGGTTAGCGCCGAGCTGGCCCGCTTCGCCGGCAGCCATGCCTCCTGGGACGTCCAGGGTGTCGGGATCGAGGATCTGCTCGTGAGCTTGGCCGACAAGATTTGGAAGAACAAGCGAGTCCCCGACCTGGAGGATCTCGTGGTGGTTGAGCTCTCCCGGAGCAGTGGCCGGGCTGCATGGGAGGAGTTCATGAATCTGGACGAGGTCCTCACCCGGGTCGGGGACGGATCCGATGAGCGGCTGGCCTTCCAGATGTCCTACCCGGTGCACAGCTGACGCTGATCCGTGGCAGTCCCTGCCTCGGGTACTGAGTGCTGATTCAGTCTCAGGGGGGATGCCCGCTGCTCCGGCAGGCGCGGGAGAAGAAGAAACGATGCGCTGAGTGGGGAAGCCGAGCAGAGCCGGGCCCGGATCGAGGCGTGGCTGCGTACCTGCGCGCGGCGGCTGAATGGCGGCGCGGTCCAGGTGGGCGTTTCCGGGGGTGTGCTCGGGACCCGCGACGGGCAGAGGCTCCGGGGGTCGGGGACCGGCGGGCTCGGGGGTGGCCGGTTGTGTTTCTTCTTCTCTCGGACCTGCCGGAGCAACAGGTCATGGGGGGTTGCCCCCGCTATCGGTGGTTCAACGGGTCAGGCGACGGCACCGAGGATGGGGGCCCAGGTGGGACCGGTGAGGACGGCGATTGCCTGCTGCTCGGAGAGCGGGGGTGCGGTGCGGGTCGGCTTCGGCACCTCGGCGCCGGTGCCGGCGCCGGTGCTGTTCCACTGGACCAGCTGGACCTGTGCGCCGGTCGACTTCAGGGTCACCGTGACCGTCCAGCGGCGGGTGCCGGTGTCGGCGACGCCGGCTGGGTGCCGGGCTGCGGCCTGCTCGGACATCACCACGGCCCCGCCGGGAACTGTGGCGCTGCTCGGCAGCTCGGTCACGGTGCAGCTGTCACCTGCGGGGCGCGCGGGGGTCTGCTCGCAGCTCAGCCCGTCGCCGTCCTTGAGCGGCAGCTTGAGCCGGACGGCCGAGACGCCGACCGAGGCGATGCCGTGCCCGTCGTCGAGGAGCAGCCCACCGTTGGCGACGTACCCGCTGTTCGGGTCCGAGGGGTTGTTGCTCTGCCCGGTCTCCTGGGTGAACCGGCCGCCGGGGAACGTCGTCTCCAGGGTCTTGATCATCTGGTTGCCGCTGATCGCCGAACGGGGCATCGCCAGCGCGACCGTCTCGAACTCGGAGCTGGAGTGTGTCCCGGGGAGTGCGCCGGGGCTCACCAGGCCGGCTGCCGCGAGTGCGGCGCAGGCGCTGACCCCGAGGACGACGCCTGCGCTGCGCCGACGCCGACGGCTGCGCCCTTGCGTGACGGCTGCGCCCAGGAGCGGGGTGAGATCGGGTTCGATGGAGTCGGTCGTGCGGTCCAGGGCGTGTGCGAGGTCTGCTTCGAACGGCATGCTGGTGTCACCTTTTCTGTCACTGATGGGGTGTTCGGGGCGGTTCTGACCTGGGCCCACTGATGTGTCAGTGCAGGACCAGGTCGGACAGGCTGTCGCCGAGCAGTGCACGCACCCTGCCGAGTGCACGGGTGCCCTGGGAGCGGACCGCGCTGCTGCTCAGCTTGAGCATCTGGGCGGTCTCCTCGATGCTGCGGTCCTCCCAGTAGCGCAGCAGGAGCACCGCCCGGTCGCGGGGCGGGAGTTGGCCGAGCGCATCCAGCAGGGTCAGCCGCAGCGCGGTGTCCGGGCCGGCTGCTGCACCGTCGGGCAGGCTCCCCGTGGGGCGTTCTCCGGTGCTCCGCCGACGCCGCAGGCTGAGGAAGGTGCGGACCAGGACCGTCTGGGCGTAGGCCGCCGGGCTGTCCGCACGGGCCACCTTCTTCCAGTGCACGTACACCCGGCTGAGGGTCTCCTGGACCAGGTCCTCGGCGAGATGCGTGTCGCCGACCGCGAGGACGTACGCCGAGCGGTACAGCGCCTTCCCCCTCGCGGCCACGAACTCCAGGTACTCATCCTCCTGTGCTGACTTCACTCGGTTCCCGCCTGTTCCCTTGTTACGTGATCCCCGTGCATACCCCTGATGACTACGTGAGACGTCAGGATGTCGCGTCAGCGGAGCACTTTTGTACGGAGCCCGCCCCGGGGGCCGTGGGAGGATCGCGGCCATGGGGTGGATCGAGGTCGCGGACGGGGTGTTCCGGCGGCGGTACGAGCCGTGTGACGTGACGGTGGGGGTGGTGGCAGGGGAGGGCGGGCTGCTGCTGGTGGACACCCGGTGCGGGTTGGCCGAGGCGCGGGAGGTGCGGGCGCAGCTGCGGGAGTTGTCGAGCGCACCGGTGCGGTGGGTGGTCAACACGCATGTGCACTTCGACCATGTCTGGGGGAACGCCGAGTTCGCCGCGCCGAGGCAGCTGCCGGCGGCGGAGATCTGGGCGCACCGGGCGGCGGTCGCGGCGATGCGGGCGGCGGCGGACGACCCGAGGGCGGCGGAGTTCCGGGCGTACCTGGCGGGGCGGGGGCCGGAGTGGGCGGCCAGGATCGCCGAGTTGGTGGAGGTGGCGCCCGATCGCGAGGTCGAGCGGGAGCACACCCTCGATCTGGGTGGCGGCCGGGTGGTCCAGCTGCGTCATCTGGGGCGTGGGCACACCGACGGTGATCTGGTGGTGCGGGTGCCGGACGCGGGTGTGGTGTTCGTCGGTGATCTGGTCGAGGAGTCGGGGCCTCCGGCCTTCGGGGCGGACTGCTTCCCGGGGGAGTGGGCGACGACGCTGGATGCGTTGGTGGCCTTCGCCGGGCCGGGTGCGGTCTTCGTGCCGGGGCACGGCGAGCCGGTGGGTGAGTCGTTCGTGCGCGGGCAGGCGGCGCACATCCGGGCGCTGGTGCTGGAGGGCCGGGTGGCGGCGGATGGGTGAGGAGATGCGGCCCTGGGAGGTGGCGGCGCCGTTGGTGCGGGCGGCGCAGCGGGGGGATGCGCTGGCGATGGACGATCTGTTGAGGTTGGTGACTCCGTACGTGACGCGGCTCTGTGCGCCGATTGCTCCTCGGGACACGGCTGATGCGGTGCAGGAGTCGCTGTTGGCGGTCTTCCGTGGGCTGAAGGGCGTGCGGGAGCCGGTGGCGTTCTACGGGTGGGTGCGGTCGGTGACGGTGCGGGAGGCGGTGCGGGTGGCGCGGCGGACTTCGCAGGAGGTGGCGGCGGGCCCGGAGGAGATGGCCCGCATCGGTGACCGGCTGGCTGACCGGATGGCGGCGGTCGGGGGTGCCGAACTGGGCTCCGAGGTACGGGATCTGCTGGCGCGGATGCCGGTGCGGCACCGGGCGGTGCTCGTGCTGCGGGAGTTGGAGGGGTTGGACGAGCGGGGGACGGCCGAGGTGCTCGACATACCGGAGGGGACTGTGAAGTCACGGCTGAGCAGGGCCCGTTCCTCCTTCCGGAAGGCGTGGACGCGATGAGTGCACCGGACCCGGTGGGTCGGCTGCGGGTGTTGGCGGCCGGGCTGCGCGACCCGCTGTACGGGGAGCGGTTGATCGGTCTGCCGTTCGAGCAGGTGTGGGCGGTGGTCGCCGACCTGGAGGGTGAGCTGCCCCATCTCATCTCGTTCGTCCGGGAGTTCCGGGTCGCGCCGGGGGACAGTGAGCGGAAGGAGGCCCGTGCGGTGGACGTGCTGGGCCTGCGCGGTCCGTTCGAGGTGCGGCTGCGCCCGGGGTGGTGTCTGATGCAGTCCCGGCTGGTGACGATGGGCATGGCGGCCGTCCCGGAGGGCGGTGGGACTCGGCTCGCGGTCTGCGGTGCGGTGCGGCCCGCCGTGCTCGGCCCGGTGCAGAGCGCCTACCGGCGTCTGCTCGGGGAGCGCCGCACCCGGGCGTTCTTCCGGGAGGTGGAGCGGCGGGCCGCGCTGCGTTGAGTCAGGTCGTCCGGGCGAGCAGGCTCCGTAGTGCCTCGGCGACCAACTCCGGGCGTTCCTCATGCAGATGGTGGCCGGCTCCCGGCACCGTCGTGACGGTGAGGTCGTCGGCGTACGAGGCGGTGTCGGTCGGGGCTGCCGGGGGGAAGACCGGGTCGTGCTCGCCGCCGAGCAGGAGCGTGGGCACCGTCAGGCGGCTGCGCCGGTGGGTGCCGCGAAGGCCCGCCGGGATCTCGTGCAGCACGTACTGCCACATGAGCGCCTGGCCGGCGTGGGCGGAGGTCTGGGTCGCCTCGGTGAACTCGGTGAGTTCGGCGGGCTGCCACCCGGCCGGGTCGGCGACGGCCCGGCGCAGCAGGTGCCGGGTGAAGGCGGGCCAGTGGCGGAGTACGAGCCGGCCGACGACGGGGTACTCGATGAAGGCCGTGAACCACATCCGCCACAGCTGCGGCAGGATGCGGCGGTGCGGTGTCCAGGGGTTCATGGCGTTCAGGGCGAGGAAGGCCCGGATGCGGGCCGGGGCCTGGCGGCCGAGCCGGAAGCCCACCCCGGCGGCCCAGTTGTGGGTGACCAGCGTGACCCGGTCGAGCCCGAGGGTGTCCAGCAGCGCGAGCACGTCGGCGGTGAGGGATTCGGTGTCGTAGCCGCGCGGGGTCTGTTCGGACCAGCCGAAGCCGCGCAGGTCGACGCAGATCAGCCGGTGGTCGGCGGCGAGCAGGGGGACGAGCCGTCGCCAGGCGTACCAGTGCTGCGGGAAGCCGTGCAGCAGCAGGACGGGTTCGCCGGTGCCGAACTCGGCCAGGTGGAGCCGGGCTCCACGGACCGTCATCCAGCGGTGTTCGGCGCCTTCGAGGTGTGGGACGGGGCGGGTGCTGACGGTCATGAGGGCTCCTCTGCCGGGCGGCCGGTGGTGCTGTCGTCCGGTCAGGAGGGGCGGCGGGGGGCAGAGGTTCCCTCGGGTTTTTCGGGGCGGGGCGAAGGGTCAGCGCTTGCGGGCGAGGGTGACGCCGTCGCGGACGGGGAGCATGACGGATTCGACCCGGGGGTCGGCGGCGATGAGGTCGTTGAGGCCGCGCATGGTGACGTACTCCTTCTCCTGGCAGGCGGGGTCGAGGGTGCCGCCGCCGAGGAAGACGTTGTCGAGGACGACGAGGCCGCCGGGGCGCAGGCGCGTGACGATCTCCTCGTAGTAGGCCGGGTAGCCGGTCTTGTCGGCGTCGATGAAGGCGATGTCGATGGTCTGGTCGGTGGGCAGCGCGCGGAGGGCGTCGAGGGCGGGGCCGATCTTCAGCTCGATGCGGTCGGCGACGCCTGCACGCTGCCAGAACTCCTGGCCGACGGAGGTCCACTCCTCGCTGACGTCGAGGGCGAGGAGGCGGCCGTCGGCCGGGAGGGCGCGGGCGATGCAGAGCGAGGAGTACCCGGTGAAGACGCCGACCTCGACGGCGAAGCGGGCGCCGACCAGGCTGGTCAGCATGGAGAGGAAGACGCCCTCGTCGTGCGAGACCTGCATGCCGGCGGCCCGGCCGGTGATCTCGCGGGTCGTGACGACCAGCTCCTGGAGCAGCTCGTCGGCGGGCGTGCAGTGGGCGAGCAGGTAGTTGCTGACGACCGGGTCGAGGGTCTGGATGTCGTCGCCGGTGAGGGGCTCCGTCCAGGCGAGGTCGAGCTCCTCGTCGTCGGCGTGGCGCAGCAGTTCGCGGGCGACGGAGTCCTGGATGCTGGTCAGCGCGGCGAAGTCCTCGGCCGACACGACGAATTCCAGTCGGCGCAGGCCGGCCCGCCGGACCACGCAGGTGCCCCGGTCGAAGGTGAGGGTGCCCCGACCGTCGAGGGTCATTGCGGCGGTTGTGTCGGGGGCGGGGTGCGAGGTGAGCTGCTCGATGTAGGCGGTGGGGCGGTCGGTGATGAGCTCGGTGGTGGTGACGGGCACGGGGTTCTCCAGAGGTAGGAAAATCAAGCGTCGAGAATATTGAACACTTCGACGGGGCAGAGTCTGCCGTCCCACGCCGACGTTTGTCAAAGCGTCGAGAGAAGTGGACACTTAAGCCATGGACGAGGAAGACGAAGGCGAAGGTCTGGTGCTCCAGTCACCCGAGCAGTTCAAGGCGCTCGGGCACCCGGTGCGCCACCGCATGGTCAACGTGCTGCGCCAGCGGCCCGCGACGCTGCGCCAGCTGGCGACCGCACTGGGCCTGGTCAAGGGAACCGCCGGTTACCACGTACGGGTGCTCCGGGAGGCCGGTCTCGTGCAGCTCGCCGAGACGCGGCAGGTGCGCGGCGGCACCGAGCAGTACTTCGCCCTGGTCAGCAAGGGTTTCAAGCTGCACAGGGACGCCGCGGTGGGCCCGGAGTTCCTGGTCCACGCGGCCCTGAGCGAGATGCTGCCCGACCGGAGCGGCACCGAGACGCTGCTGCGCCACCTCTGGCTCACGCCCGACGAGGTGCAGGCGCTGACCGCCCGGGTGCAGGTGTTCGCCACCGATCCGCCCCCCACCGACGGCTCCCGGGGGGAGGCGTACGGCCTGCTGATCAGCCTCTACCGGGCCGACATCCCCAGTCTGGCGCAGGAGGAGTAAGGCTGACGATGCGTCGGTCGGGTCCTTCGTACGACGTCGCTCAGAGCGTGACGGTGGCTCGGAAGAGCAGCGCGCCGTCACCCGTGAGGGTGGTCGGGCCGGCCGTCGCGGGGAGGAAGGCGGACTCACCCCGAGCCAGGGTGAGGGTGCTGCCGTCGGCGGCGGTGAGCTCGGCGGTGCCGTCGGTGCAGAGCAGGATCTGCGGGGCGTCACCGCCGAGGGTGCGCGGCTCGGCGCCGAGGCGGTAGCGGGAGAGGCGGAACTCGTCGATCGGGACGGGGTAGAGCTGCTCGCCGTCGTCGGAGACCGGCGGGCGCAGGATCTCGGGACGGCCGCCCTGGAGGCGGACCACCCGGAGCAGCTCGGGGACGTCCACGTGCTTGGGGGTGAAGCCCCCGCGCAGCACGTTGTCCGAGTTGGCGAGGATCTCGATGCCGACCCCGCGCAGATAGGCGTGCGGCACGCCCGCACCCAGGTAGAGCGCCTCGCCGGGCTGCAGCCGGACGTGGTTGAGCAGCAGGGCGGCGAGCAGCCCGGTGTCGCCGGGGAACTCGCGGGCTGCGCGGGCGTACCCGCCGAACTGGCCCTCCGGGTCGGCGGCGGCGGCCAGTTCGACGGCGGCGGCCGTCCGGGCGACGGTCTCGGCGGCCTGCTCGCCGGTCATCGACAGCACGGTCGCGAGGGCCGTGCCGAGGGCCTCCGCCTCGGGCTTGTTGCGGAGCAGCTCGATCAGCGGGGTGAGCGCGGGGACGCCCAGCGACTCCAGCAGGGCCGCCGACTCGGCGGGCGGCCGGAAGCCGCACAGGCCCTCGAACTCGTCCAGGGCGCAGACGAGTTCGGGCTTGTGGTTGGCGTCCTTGTAGTTGCGGTGCGGGGCGTCGGCCGGGATGCCCCGGGCCTCCTCGTCGGCGTAGCCGGCGCGGGCCTGGTCGAGGTCGGGGTGGGCCTGGATGGAGAGCGGCTTGCCGGCGGCGAGCACCTTGAGCAGGAAGGGCAGCTCCGGGCCGAACTTGCCGACGGCTTCGGCGCCGAGCTCGCGCTGCGGGTCCGCCGCGATCAGCTCGGCGAGCGACTGCGGGCCGTCGCCCCGGTCGACGCGGGAGGGTGCGCCGGGGTGGGCGCCCATCCAGAGCTCGGCCTGCGGCTCGCCGGTCGCCTGCTGGCCCAGCAGCTCGGGAATGGCCGTGGCCGACCCCCAGGCGTAGGGGCGGACGGTGTTGGCGAGCCTGTCCATGAGGGCGGTCCTTCGGGGCGGGGTGCTGGTGCGGCGGAGGAGAACGACCCTAGCCGACGGTTCGTAACAGGCGAGTGACACCGGGGTGGCCGTGCGACGTCGGCCGCCCCGGTCGGGGGGCAGCCTCAGTCAGGTGCGGACGAGGGTGAGGACGGTGTCGCGCAGGGCGGTCATGACTGCGGGGTCCTTGGCTTCGACGTTGAGGCGTAGCAGGGGTTCGGTGTTGGAGGCGCGGAGGTTGAACCACCAGTCGGGGCCGGTGACGGTGAGGCCGTCGAGGGTGTCGAGGGTGGTGTCGGGCCGGTTGTCGTAGGCGGCGCGGACGGCGGCGAGGCGGGCGGCCTGGTCGGTGACGGTGGAGTTGATCTCGCCGGAGGCGGCGTAGCGGTCGTATTCGGCGGTGAGGGCGGAGAGGGTGCCGTCCTGGTGGCCGAGGGCGGCGAGGACGTGGAGGGCGGCGAGCATGCCGGTGTCGGCGCGCCAGAAGTCGCGGAAGTAGTAGTGGGCGGAGTGTTCGCCGCCGAAGACGGCGCCGGTTTCGGCCATTTCCTGCTTGATGAAGGAGTGGCCGACGCGGGTGCGTACGGGGGTGGCGCCGAGTTCGCGGACGACCTCGGGGACGGTCCAGGAGGTGATCAGGTTGTGGATGACCACCGGGTTGGTCTCGCCGCCGGCTTGGGCGCGGGCGATCTCGCGGGCGGCGACCAGGGCGGTGATCGCGGAGGGGGAGACGGGCTCGCCGCGCTCGTCGACGACGAAGCAGCGGTCGGCGTCGCCGTCGAAGGCCAGCCCGATGTCCGCACCAATCTCGCGGACCCTCGCCTGCAGGTCGACGAGGTTCTTCGGGTCGAGGGGGTTGGCCTCGTGGTTGGGGAAGGTGCCGTCGAGTTCGAAGTACAGCGCGTCGACGTCCAGCGGCAGCCCCGCCAGCACGGTCGGCACGGTGTGGCCGCCCATCCCGTTGCCCGCATCCACGACGACCTTCAGCGGCCGGATCGCGGTCAGGTCGACCAGCCCCAGCAGGTGGTCGGCGTAGCCGCGCAGCGTGTCCTGCTCCGACAGCGCCCCCGGCGTCACGTCCAGCGGCGGGACGGTGACGGTGCCGTCGGCGCCGGTCCAGGATTCGACGAGTTCGCGGATCTCGTCCAGGCCGGTGTCCTGACCCACGGGCGCGGCACCCGAGCGGCACAGCTTGATGCCGTTGTACTGCGCGGGGTTGTGCGAGGCGGTGAACATCGCCCCCGGCAGATCCAGCGAACCGGACGCGTAGTACAGCTGGTCCGTCGAGCACAGCCCGATCAGCACCACATCCGCACCCGACGCCGCAGCACCCTCGGCGAACGCCCGCGACAGCGACGGCGACGACGGACGCATGTCATGCCCCACCACGACCGACGACGCACCCACCACCCGCACGAACGCCGCACCGAACGCCCGCGACAACCCCTCGTCCCACTGATCCGGCACCACACCCCGGACGTCGTACGCCTTCACCAACTGCTTCAGGTCCCGCACTGTCCAGCTCCACCCTGTTCGGTGCGGTCCGGTGGGCCGCACGCTCTCGGTCGACACCGGTGCGGGAGGCGCCGGGTCCGTCGGGCCGGCTGACCTCATGGGGTACGAGGGCGCGGCTGGTGGCGAGGCCGGTACGCGAGCGACCCTGCTCCGCGACCCGCTGGTGTTCAGGTTGAGCAGGAAGACTACCTGGTGGGCCGGGGCAGGTCGGGCGTGGCTGTCCGCCCGTTGTAGCATGCGGATTCTTGACATCTTCGTACCGCGTGGGCCCGGCTTGTGCGGGTACAGCCTGATGCGAACCGCCGACCTGACCCTCGGCTGTGGGCTCGGTGCCTCTTCCCAGACTGCTTCGAAAGGCTCAGACGTGACTGCCCCTGAGGAGACCACCTTCGCCGATCTCGGCAAGGTTCTGGTGATCATCCCGACCTACAACGAGGCGGAGAACGTCGAGCGGATCGTCTCCCGGGTGCGCGCGGCCGTCCCCGAGGTGCACGTCCTGGTCGCCGACGACAACAGCCCCGACGGCACCGGCGACCTCGCCGACAAGATCGCCGCCGACGACGATCACGTCCAGGTCATGCACCGCAAGGGCAAGGAAGGCCTCGGCGCCGCCTACCTCGCGGGTTTCCGCTGGGGCATCGACAACGGCTACGACGTCCTCGTCGAGATGGACGCCGACGGCTCCCACCAGCCCGAGGAACTCCACCGCCTCCTCACCGCCCTGCGCACCGCCGACCTCGTCCAGGGCTCCCGCTGGGTCGACGGCGGCAAGGTGGTCAACTGGCCCAAGTCCCGCCTCCTCATCTCCCGCGGCGGCTCCCTCTACTCCCGCCTCATGCTGAACGTCCCCATCAAGGACGTCACCGGCGGCTACCGCGCCTTCCGCAAGGACACCCTCCTCGGCCTCGGCATGGACGAAGTCGCCTCCGCCGGCTACTGCTTCCAGGTCGACCTCGCCTGGCGCACCGTCAAGACCGGCTACAAGGTCGTCGAAGTCCCCATCACCTTCATCGAACGCGAATTCGGCGCCTCCAAGATGAGCCGCAACATCCTCGTCGAAGCCCTCTTCCGCGTCACCGGCTGGGGCATCACCAGCCGCCTCCACAAGATCACCGGCGGCCGACTCGGCACCAAGTAGCACCAAGCAGCACCAGGCAACCGCGGCCCCGATATTCGCTGGGCCTCGTCGCGTCCCACCCCTACGGTGCCGGTATGACTGCACCGAAGGCACGTTGGTGGGACGCGATGCTGTTGCTGGCCCTGATCTGGGGCAGCAGCTTCCTCTTCGTCAAGGTCGCGGTGCAGGTGATACCACCCGCGTACGTCGCCCTCGGACGGATCGCCGTCGGCGCGGTCACGCTGCTCGTGGTGCTGGCGGTGACGAGACAGCGGCTGCCGCGCGACCCCGCCGTCTGGGGCCACTCGGCGGTGGTGGCGGCGCTGGTGAACGTCGCGCCGTTCATGCTCTTCTCCTGGGGCGAGCAGCACGTCTCCTCCGTCCTCGCGGGGATCTTCAACGCCACCACCCCGGTGCTGGCCATGCTCGTCGCCCTCGTCGCACTGCCCGAGGAGCGGCCCGGCCGCGCCCGCCTGGTCGGCCTGCCGATCGGCTTCGCCGGAGTGCTGGTGGTGCTCGGCGTCTGGCGCGGCGGCCACGGCGAGAGCCTGGCCGGGCAGCTCGCCTGCCTGGCGGCGGCCGGCTGCTACGCCCTCGGCTTCCCGTACGCGAAGCGGACGTTGGTCGGGCGGCCGGAGACGGTGCTCGAACTCTCCACCGTGCAGGTCGTGATCGCCACCGTCGAGGCCGCCGTGGCCGCGCCGCTGCTCTCCGGCGGGCTGCCGACCGGCCTCGGCCGCTGGTGGACCCCTCAGGTGGCCGGCTCGGTGCTGGCGCTCGGCGTGTTCTGCACCGCGATCGCCTACCTGCTCAACTACCGCGTCATCCGCCGGGCCGGAGCCGTCACGGCCACCATGGTGTCGTACCTGATGCCGATCGTCTCCGTCGCGGCGGGCGTGCTGCTGCTCGGTGAGCACCTCAGCTGGAACCAGCCCGTGGGCGCGCTGGTGGTGCTGCTCGGGGTGGCGATCGGCCAGGGCCTGCTGCGGGTCGGCCCCCGGCGGGCGGCTGCCGCGCCCGCCTCCGGGTGACCGGCGCGACTCACCCGGCTGGGCGCGCCTACCCGGCAATCCCGGGCCGCTGCTCCCAAGCTTGTCCCGTACGGGACCCCGCTCGGGCCCGTCCAGCCGTCCAGCCGAACAGGGAGCCGATGTGACGCCGTCCTCGCCCGACCAGACCGCCGGAGCGGAGCCGGCCGGGGGCGGTGCGGCGGGCCCGGCCCCCGCGCCGCTGCGGGTCGAGGTGTTCACCGGCCCCGAGACGGCGTTCTTCGCCACCTCCACACTGATCATGGGCGAGCGCACCGCGATCCTGGTCGACGCCCAGCTCACCCGCAGCGCGGGCCGCGAGCTCGCGGAGTGGATCGCGGGCAAGGACCGCACCCTGCTGGCCATCGTCGTCACCCACCAGCACCCCGACCACTACTTCGGCGCGGAGGAGGTGCTGCGGCTCTTCCCCAAGGCCCAGCTGCTGGCTGCACCCCAGGTCGTCGCGGAGATCGCCCGCACCGGCGCCGCCAAGGTCGCCCAGTGGAAGCCCGTCTACGGCGACGACATCCCCGACCAGCCGCTGCTGCCCGCAGCGCTGCTGCCGCAGCCCCTGATGATCGACCGCCAGCTGATCCGCGTCCTGTACCTGGGCCAGGGCGACTGCGCCTCCTCCACGCTCGTCCACGTCCCCAGCGTCCGCACCGTCGTCGCCGGGGACTTCGCCTACAACGGCACCCACGTCTGGACGGCTGACACCGGCCCCGCCGAGCGCGAGCAGTGGATCCACAACCTCGGCCGGATCGCCGACCTCGACGTCGACCGCGTCATCGCGGGCCACCGCGCACCCGGGGCGGACGACGACGCCGTACGCGTCCTCGGCTTCACCGGCGAGTACCTCCAGGACTTCGACCACGCGCTCGCCGCCCACCCGCACGACCCCGAGGCCCTGATCGCCGCCCTCGGCAGCCGCTACGGCGGTCTCACCCTCCCGGCGATCCTCGAACTCGGCGCGGCCGCCAACACCGCCGCGAACGCCGCCCGGCAGGATCTCGCCCGCCGCTCCCCCGTCCCGGACGAGAACGGGATCATCGACGCGGAGATCGTCGAGGACCCCTGAAGCCCGTCCGCCGGGCCGATACTGGCGGTATGACGTACGACGCGGTGGTGCTGGCGGGCGGCGGGGCCCGCAGGCTCGGCGGAGCGGACAAGCCCGCGCTGCAGGTCGGTGGGCGGCGGCTGCTCGACCGGGTGCTCGCCGTCTGCCCCGACGCCGGCCGGACGGTGGTGGTCGGCCCCGAGCGGGAGACCGCGTACGGCGGCGTCCGGTGGACCCGCGAGGAGCCCCCCGGCGGCGGGCCGGTCGCGGCCGTCGCGGCCGGGCTCGCCCAGGTGACGGCCGACCGGGTGCTGCTGCTCGCGGCCGACCTGCCCTTCCTGGACCGGCCGACCGTCACCCGCCTGCTCGCCGCCCTCGACGACGAGGAACAGGACGCCGCCCTGCTGGTCGACGCGGCCGGACGCGACCAGCCGCTCGCCGCCGCCTACCGGACGGCCCCCCTGCGCGCCGCCCTCGCCACCCTCGGCGAGCCGGCCGGCCTCCCGCTCCGCCGCCTCACCACCCAACTCACCACCACCCGGCTCGCCGACCCGGCAGGCGTCGCGTACGACTGCGACACCTGGGAGGAGCTCGCCCAGGCGGAACAGCGCGACCGGGCCGAACAGCACTGCTGAAGCCGACTGCGGCGGGTTCTCACGGGGGGCCGTCGGGCAGGTGAGCGAAACGTCACCGTGGGAGCCGTCCCGGGGTCGTCGGATCAGGCAGCATGGGGCCATGGAGCGCACGCTGGATGACTGGATCACCGAGGCCTGTACCGAGCTGGGCATCGACCTCGACGTCGATGTCCGGGGGCTGCTCGACCTCGCCCGGGTGGTTGCGCACGGGGTGGACCGCCCGGCCGCGCCGCTCACGACCTTCCTGATCGGCTACGCGGCGGCCCAGCAGGGCGGCGGTGCGGAGGCCGTCGCCGCCGCCTCGGCCAAGGCCGCGGGGCTCGCCGAGCGCTGGGCCGAGGCGTGACGGACACCCTGACGGTGCTCTCCGACCTGACGGGGAAAGCGGCAGACGTGACGGAGACCGGCCCGCTCGGCGGGCAGCTGAACGGCTGCCCGTGGCCGCAGGCCCGCCGGGCCGCGCGGCTGGCGGTGCGTCAACCGCTGCCCGCGACGGAGCTGGAGCTCGCGGCGGCGCTCGGCCACACGCTGGCCGCCCCGCTCGCCGCACTCACCGACCTGCCCGCCTTCGACACCTCGGCGATGGACGGCTGGGCGGTCGCGGGGCCGGGGCCCTGGCGGACCACCGGCCGGGTGCTGGCCGGGCAGGCGGCCCCGCCGCTGGCCGACGGCGAGGCGGTGGAGATCGCCACCGGGGCGCAGTTGCCGCCCGGCGCCACGGGCGTGCTGCGCCGCGAGCACGGCCGCACCGAGCAGGGCCTGCTGCACGCCGGCGGGCCGGTGCCGCCGGGGCAGGACGTGCGGCCGCGCGGTCAGGAGTGCCGCCTCGGGGAGCCGCTGCTCCCGGCGGGCACGCCCGTCACCCCTGCGGTGCTGGGCCTGGCGGCGGCCTGCGGGCACGACCGGCTCATCGTGCACCGCCGCCCGACCGTCGAGCTGCTGGTGCTCGGCGACGAGCTGCTCGCGGCGGGCCTGCCGGGGCCCGGCCTGGTCCGGGACGCGCTCGGCCCGATGCTGCCGCCGTGGCTGCTCGCGGCGGGCGCCGAGGTGATCGGCCGCCGGTACGTCCGGGACGACTTCGGGATGCTCCGGGACGCGGTGCGGCACTCGCCCGCCGACCTGGTGCTCACCACCGGCGGTACGGCGGCCGGGCCGGTCGACTTCCTGCACGACGCCCTGGTGGCGGCCGGTGGGCGGCTGCTGGTCGACGGCGTGGCCGTCCGGCCGGGGCACCCGATGGTGCTGGCCGAACTGCCCGGGGGCCGGCATCTGGTGGGCCTTCCGGGCAATCCGCTGGCGGCCGTCGCGGGCACCGTCACGCTCGCCCTGCCGCTGCTGCACCGCCTCTCCGGCCGCCCCGCGACACCGGCCTGCCCCGCGACGGCCGCCGCCGACCTCCCCGGGCACGCCACCGACACCCGGCTGCTCCCGGCCGTCCGGACCGAGCGGGGTGTGCTGCCGCTCGCCTTCGACGGCCCGGCGATGCTGCGCGGTCTCGCGCTGGCCGAGACCCTCGCCGTGGTGCCGCCCGGCGGCGTACCGGCGGGCGGGCCGGTCGAGCTGCTGGCCGTGCCGTGAGCGCGGGCCGGGGCCGCCCCCCGCTGCTGCGGCTGCGCCCGCCGGCCGGGCCGGACGTGACGGACGTGCTGCTGCCGGCCCGCCCGGCGGCCCCGCCGCTGCGGCAGGTCGGGCTGCGGTTGGCGCTGGCGCTGCTGGTGCTGGCCGTCACGACGCTGATCGTCTGGTTGGACCGGGCCGGGTACCACGACAACGCCGACGACTCGGTGAGCTTCCTGGACGCCGCGTACTACGCGACCGTCACGCTCTCCACCACCGGCTACGGCGACATCACGCCGGTCAGCGACGGTGCCCGGCTCACCAACATCCTGGTGATCACGCCGCTGCGCGTGGTCTTCCTGATCATCCTGGTCGGCACCACCCTGGAGGTGCTGACCGAGCGCACGCGCCAGCAGTGGCGGCTCAACCGCTGGAGGTCCACCGTGCGGGAGCACACCGTCGTCGTCGGGTACGGCACCAAGGGGCGCAGCGCCGTCGACACGCTGGTCGGCCAGGGGGTGCCGAAGGAGTCGATCGTGGTGGTCGACCCGCAGCGCAAGGTGATCGACCAGGCGACCCGGGACGGCCTGGTCGGGGTGCTCGGCGACGCGACCCGGACGGACACCCTGATGCGGGCCGAACTCCCCAACGCCGCACGGGTGGTGGTCGCCCCGGAGCGGGACGACACGGCGGTGCTGGTGACGTTGACGGCGCGCCAGCTGAACAAGTCGGCCACCGTCGTCGCCGCCGTCCGGGAGGACGAGAACGCGCCGCTGCTGCGGCAGAGCGGGGCGGACGTGGTGGTGACGAGTTCGAGCTCGGCCGGGCGGCTGCTCGGCATGTCGATGCTCAGCCCGCACGCGGGTGCGGTGATGGAGGACCTGCTGACGTACGGGACGGGGCTGGACGTGGTCGAGCGCCCGGTCACCCGGGACGAGGCCGGGCGGAGTCCGCGCGAGTGCGAGGACCTGGTGGTCGCGGTGGTCCGGGGGCACCGGGTGCTGAAGTACACCGAGCCGGAGGCCGCCGTGCTCCAGCTGACCGACCGGGTGATCACCATCCAGCGGGCGGTGCCGCGCAGCGGCTGACCCGGCCGGCCGCCAGGCGGGTTGACCCGCGCCCGGCGGGGCGTTGGCAGTAGCGTCGGGGGCATGTATGCGATGACGATCCCCGTGCCCGGTGGCCCTGAAGCACTCGTCCGGGCCGTGGTGCCCGAGCCGGTGCCCGGCGAGGGCGAGGTGCTGGTCGAGGTGGCGGCGACCGCCGTCAACCGGGCTGACCTGCTGCAGCGGCAGGGCTTCTACGACCCGCCGCCGGGCTCGTCCCCGTACCCGGGGCTGGAGTGTTCCGGGCGGATCGCCGCGCTCGGCCCCGGGGTGTCGGGCTGGGGCGTCGGCGACGAGGTGTGTGCGCTGCTGTCCGGTGGCGGGTACGCCGAGCGGGTCGCCGTGCCGGTCGGCCAGCTGCTGCCCGTCCCGCAGGGGCTGTCCCTGGAGCAGGCCGCCGCGCTGCCGGAGGTCGCGGCGACGGTCTGGTCGAACGTGTTCATGGTGGCCCACCTGCGGCCCGCCGAGACGGTGCTGCTGCACGGTGGCGGCAGCGGCATCGGCACGATGGCGATCCAGCTGGCCAAGGCGGTGGGCGCCAGGGTGGTGGTGACGGCGGGCAGTTCGGAGAAGCTGGCGCGCTGCGCGGAGCTGGGCGCCGACGTCCTGGTCAACTACCGCGAGCAGGACTTCGTGGCGGCCGTCCGGGAGGCCACCGGGGGCGCCGGGGCGGATGTCGTCCTCGACATCATGGGTGCCAAGTACCTCCAGCGGAACGTGGACGCCCTGGCCGTCAACGGCCGTCTGGTGATCATCGGTCTCCAGGGCGGCGTCAAGGCGGAGCTGGACCTCGGCACCCTGCTGCGCAAGCGCGCGGCCGTGGCGGCGACCAACCTGCGCGGCCGCCCGCTGGCCGAGAAGGCGGCGATCGTGGCGGCCGTCCGCGAGCACGTCTGGCCCCTGGTCGAGGCGGGGGTGGTCAAGCCGGTCGTCGACCGGGTGCTGCCGCTGGCCGAGGCCGCCACCGCCCACCGCGTGGTGGAGGCGGGCGAGCAGGTCGGCAAGGTCGTGCTGCGGGCGTGAGCGCCCGGCGTTCTCGGCCCGGCCGGATCCGATCCGATCTGTTGATCAGTCAGTGATCATGCAGTGGTGCGGAATTGACGGAACATCATCTCTGGTGATCGATGAATTGATCGGTTCTTTCCAATTTCTACTTCGGCCTACGGTGTGACAATATCCAGCCACTGAGTTGCTGGTGGCGACGGGCAAGCCCCGCCGCGAGCTCCCTGGGGTTGGTCATGAACACACCGCAGAGACCGGAACGAGCGAGCCGCAGACTGCTCTTCCGGGTGGACGTCAAGAAGTACGGGCCGAGGGTGCTGTCGGAGCACCTCGGGGTGCAGGAGGTGCTCTCCGGGCTGATCGACCGGGCGGCTGGGGAGGCCGGTCTCGACCGGTCGGGCTGGGAGGAGCAGGTCGGCGGGGACTCCGTGCTGGCCTTCGTCCCGGAGCAGGACGAGGCTGAGCTGCGGCTGGTCGACGGCTTCGTCCGGGCCCTGATGGCGGGCCTGGCCGAGCACAACGGGCAGGCGCCGGAGGGCGTCCGCTGCCGGGTCCGGATGGCCGTGCACCACGGCCTGGCCGAGCCGGGGCCGCTCGGTCACGGCGGCCCGGCGCCGGTGCTCGTCTCCCGGCTGGTCGACAGCCCGCAGCTGAGCCGGGCGCTGGACGGCTCACCGGACGCCGGGCTGGCCCTGGCCCTCTCCCGGCAGGTCTTCCAGGACACCGTGCTCCAGCGGCGGACGAGCCTGCGCCCGGCCGACTTCCGCGAGGTGCGGGTCGCCCTCCCGGCGAAGGACTTCGAGGAGCCGGCCTGGCTCTGGGTGCCGGGCGGTGACGTGCACCGGCTCGACCTCGACGACCCGCCCGCACCACCTGCCGCGCCCGCCGCGCCCGCCGAGCCCGCCGGGCCTGCCGCGCCCGGCCCGGCCGAGCCGGCCGGCGCCCAGGTGGTCAACCACTTCCACGGGTCGGTGGACGCCAGGCGGGCCAACTTCGGTGTCTCCCAAGGCCGAAGATGAACGCCCCGGAGGAGCCGCCCGCAGCCTCCCCGCCCGCCGCGCCCCCGCCCGCCGGCCCGCAGCCCGCCGAGAGCCTCGGCCCAGGCGTGCACAACCACTTCCACGGCCAGGTCAACGCGGCGGGCGCGCACTTCGGCACCGGCGCCGAACAGCCCACCGGCCGCCGCAGCAACACCGGCAACCTCTCCGAGGCCGAGGTCGGCGAGCTGCTGGTGGGGTACGTCCGCCCGGCGCCGTACGAGGAGGCACTCGGGGCGCTGCACCGGGAGCGGGTGGTACTGCTGACCGGGCCCGCCGGTACGGGAAAGCGCAGCGGAGCGGTCAATCTGCTGCGGGAGGTCACCTCCGGCCCGCTGCGGCTGCTCTCACCCGTCCTCGCCGCCGACGAGCTGGCGAAGGCGCCGTACGAGCGCGGCTGGGGCTACGCCCTGCTCAACCGGACGGAGGAACTCGCGGGCGGGGAGCCGCAGGACTTCGGCTGGCGGCAGGTCCGGGACCAGGTCCTCGCCTGCGGTGCCTACCTGGTGGTCACCGCCAGGGCCGAGCGGTTCACCCCGGGGGCGCCCAGCTCGCTGACCCCGGTGCGCTGGGCCGCCCCGGACCCGGTCGAGGTGCTGCGGACGGCCCTCGGGCACGCCGGGTGCGACGGGCCGACCGTCGAGCTGGCGCTGCTCCACCGCCACGAGGACGCCACACCCCGCGAGCTGGCCCGGATCGCCGGGCGGATCGCCGACGGGGAGCCGCCCGAGCAGGTCTGGGCCGAGCGCACCTCCGCCCTCGACCCCGAGGTCACCGCCTGGTTCGAGGCCCGGCCCGAGCCGCGCCCGTTGCTGTCGGTGGTCGCACTGGCCTTCGTCCCGGGCGCCGGGGAGCGGGACTTCGAGCGGGTGCTGAGCCTGCTCCGGTCCGCCCTGGAGCGTGAAGGCGCGGGGGAGGACGGCCCGGCCGAGGGCGGGGAGACCACCTTCCGGCCGCTGCGGGCCGAGCTGACCACCGAGGGCGGGCTGATCACCACCACCAGGCTGCTGGTCGGCGCGCTTCCCCGCAACGCCGTGGTGTTCCGCCGCGCCGCCCACCGGGCGCAAGTCCTGCGCGAGCTCTGGCAGCGCTACCACAACGAGCTGTGGGACGGCGTCCGGCGCTGGCTCGGCCTGCTCGTGGAGGCGGCCGACCCGGCCGAGGACGCGGAGCTCCAGGTCTCCGTCGCCGCCGGGCTCGCACTGCTCGCCCGCGCGGCCTTCGAGGAGGTCCTGACGCAGTACCTCTGGCCCTGGACGGGGCGCGCCAGCACCCCGGCCGAGCGCCTCACCGCCGTCTACACACTCTGGTGGATGGCGATGGACGACGAGGTGGCCGCGGCCGCGCTGGACATCGCCCGGCGCTGCGCCTGCGACCGCGACCCCATGCGCCGCGGTCTCGCCGCGCTGGTGTTCGGCGGTGAGCTCGGGGTGCGCTTCCCCGCCGAGGCGGTGCGCTGGATCTGGCACGTCGCGGGTCAGGAACCGGCCGGTGAGGTGCTGGCCGTCGAGGAGCTGGGGCGGCTCTTCGCCGGCCTGGTCGACTACGGCGAGGACACCCAGGTGGTGCTGGGGGTGCTGCGCAGCCGGGCGGCGCGCTTCATCGACCGGCCGTACTCGTACCGGCCGAGGGAGCTGGCCCGGCAGGCCGCACTGGCGGTGCTGGAGGCGGAGAGCCCGCGCGGCGGCTCGACGGCGGCCGGGCTGCTGCTCGGCGCGGAGCCGGCGAGCGAGCCGGCCCGCCGGGAGCGGGCCGA
Source organism: Kitasatospora sp. McL0602 (assembly GCF_052076145.1). Taxonomy (NCBI): domain Bacteria; kingdom Bacillati; phylum Actinomycetota; class Actinomycetes; order Kitasatosporales; family Streptomycetaceae; genus Kitasatospora; species Kitasatospora sp. McL0602. The sequence goes on from NZ_CP197246.1 coordinate 3,645,522, forward strand.
ACTGCTCGCCGATCTCTGGGCCCCGCTGCTGCGGGCCCTGCCGACCATGGGCCGGGCCCGGCGCTCGCTCTTCGCCTGCCTGCGGACGGTCGACCGGTCGGGCGCCGACCCGCAGGGGGATCTGGGTCTGATCGGCGGCGAGCTGGAGGCGAGGCTGAGCCCGCGCGAGTGGCAGGCCCTGGTACTGGGCCTGCAACGGCTCGCCGCGGCGCCCGCCGGGCGGCTCGGCAAGGGCGAGGCGCTGCGGTTGCTGGACGCCCTGCAACGGGCCGGCACCCGGCCCGGGGACTGACATTTGTCAAGGAGGGGACCTGAGTTGGACAACGACACCTACCCCATTGTGGCCGAACGGCAGCTCGACCGGCTGCCCGCCGCCCGGAGGTTCCGCAGCAACCCCGCCCGGGAATCCGGCGACCTGCTGCCCGTCAGCTCGTACCAGAAACTGGTCTACCGGATCGGCGAGGAGTACGTCGTCGACGACGGCACCTTCACCCTGAACGACCCGAGGGTGCGGGCCGCGACCTCGGTGACGCTGGTGGACTGCCGCAAGGACGTCCCGATCGTGGTCGACCTGAAGCTGGGCTCGCACGAGGCCGAACAGTTCACCGTCCGGGCGGAGTTCGCCTGCGGGGTGATCGAGGCGGGCCAGGTGGTGCAGGACGGGCGGCAGATCCGCACCAACCTGCTCGGCTACCTGGGCGGCTGCCCGCGCATCCACGACATCGCGCAGCAGCACGGCATCGACGAGCTGCTCCAGGTACGGGAGTTGGTGCAGACCCAGATCCGCGCCTACACCGAGATCCAGCCGCCCTCGTACCCGGGCATGGTGGTGCGGGTGATCGGGACGGACGTGCTGACGCCCTCGCTGCTCAGGGAGTTGGAGTACGCCCGAAGAGTGCAGGAGCGCGAGCACGAGGAGGCGATCGCACGCCGGGAGCGGGCGCTGCGGATCACCCGGCTCGACCAGCGCAACAGCCACGTCGTCCGGACGGACAAGCTCGACCTCGACCAGGAGTACGACACCCTGGCCCGTGGCTACGCGCAGGACAACCGCCGGTCGGAGCGGAAGGAGGCGATCGACGAGCAGCTGCACACCCATGACCTCCAGGATCTCGACCAGCACGGCGATCTGGGCCGCCGTCGCCGGGGCAACGAGTTCGCCCGCGAGGAGGCGGAGGCCGACTACCTGGCGATCGGCGAGGACATCGCGGGGCAGCTGCGGCTCGCCCACCAGCGCGGCGAGATCAGCTCGGAGCGGCTCTTCCAGCAGCTGGACCACCTTGACCAGCGCTCCTACGGGCGGAGCAACGAGCAGCGCGCGCTGGATCGCGAGGACATCCGCTGGGAGGCGGGCCGGGAGGACCAGCGCCGGGCGGAGGAACGCCAGGAGAAGGTGCAGGAGATGGAGCGCCAGCGCCTGCACCTGCAGATCGAGACGGAGGAGCGCCGGGCCGCCGCCGCCCAACAGCGCGACGAGCACCGCTGGACGGTCGAGCGGGAGGACCGCCGCGCCCAGGCGCACCAGGATGCCGCCCGGGAGGCGCGGATGGCCGAGCTCAAGCGCCGTCACGACGACCAGCAGCGCCGGTTGGAGATGAGCTTCGAGCTGCGCCGCTCGGCCATCCAGAAGGGTTACGGCGACAGCAGTATCGAGGAGTTGGAGAGATTCGTGGGGGGCCTGGAGAACTACGACCGCCAGCAGGACGGGGACGGCCCGGCAGCGGCCGGCGCCGTCCCCGCCGCCGAGGAGCGGAGACGGGAGCTGGCCGAGGCCGCCGAGCCCGACCGCCTGCGCAAGCAGGGTGGGCCGGCCCCGGTGGCCGAGGAGGACAGCGGTGCGGAGCGTGACAACGACGTCTCCGGCGACGTGTGGAGGTTCGGTGGCTGACATGCTGGTCGACCGACAGGCGGAGGCCGCCACCCCGCTGCTCCCGGACGCCGTGACCCTCCCCGGCACGCCGTCGCACCCGCCTGCCGTACCGGTGCCCCCGGCTGCCTCCGGGCGCTGGCCGTCCCCGCCGGACCACGGGCCGGCTCGGGCGCTGCGCAGGCTCATCGGCATCCGCGAGGAGTTGCTGGACCTGACGGCGGACGAGCGCCCGCGCTATACCAAGTACGCCTTCATCGTGCTCAACACGGGCCTGCTGGCGGCGGTCTCGATGGGCGTCGCGGTGCGCAAGGTGGTGCCGGGCGCGCCGCTGCTCGGGGTGCTGGCCGTCGCCCTGATCTGGGGCTGGCTGATCCTGACCCTGGACGGCTTCCTGGTCTCGTGCAGCCACGGCGTGTTCGACCTGAGGTCGAAGCTCGTCCTGCTGCTGCCCCGGCTGGCGGTCGCGCTGGTGGTCGGGCTGGTGATCGCGGAGCCGCTGGTGCTGCAGATCTTCCAGCCCACCATCCGGGACCAGATCAACGCGACCAACTCGTCCTCCTACGACACCGAGATCAAGCTCTGGGAGGCGTGCAACCCGGTCGACCCCACGACGGTCGACCGGCGGAGCTGCGCGGGTCACATCCTCCCGGTCACCTCGGGCCTCCAGTCGCTCCGCGACCAACTGTCGGCCACCTCGACCCAGTTGGTCACTCAGCAGAAGGAACTCGACGGCCTTCAGGCGCAGTTCAGGACGCTGGTCGACAAGACCGACGCGGAGTGCAACGGGGACGCCCGCACCGGGACGACCGGAGTCCGGGGCAAGGGCCCGGCCTGCGACGCCGACACCGCCGCCCAGGAGCAGTTCCGCACCGACCAGCGGCTGGCCGGGCGGGCCGCCGAGCTCGCGACGCTGCGGACCCAGCAGGCCGACCTGACCGCCGCCGTCCAGAAGGCGGCCGCCGACCACGCGGCGGCCGTCGACAAGGGCGCGGTGCAGAAGGCCGAGCAGTACCGCCGGGACCACAGCGGGGTCGGGCTGCTGGACGAGGACAAGGCGCTCGGGAAGGTCTCGGCGAACAGCTTCTTCGTCTTCGCCGGGGTCTGGCTCGTCCGGCTGCTGGTGCTGCTGCTCGACTGCATGCCGATCCTGGTCAAGTTCATGGGCGGGCCGACGAGTTACGACGCCATCCTGGCCGAGCAGCTGCGGAGCAACGTGGTCCGCGCGGGCACCCGCCGCCGCCTGGACGAGCGCGGCATCACCGTCCACCAGGAGGTCGAGATCTACCGCCGCGAGCAGGACGCCCAGGCCGCCCGGGAGGAGATCGACGCGGGCTACCGGCTCGCGCGGGCCCGGCGCAACGCCGATCTGGAGGACCAGATCAACCAGCTGGCCGAGCAGTACCTGAGCCAGTCCCGGTGGTCGGCGGCCCGTTCGGCGAACCGGCCGGGCCGTCAGGCCGGTTGACCGCACCGGCACCGGGCGCGGCCCGAATGCCGACATCTGATGACGGGTCAGAGTGCCGAGATCCCCGGCCTGGTCGAGCGGAGCATCGGGCAGCTCGCGGAGCGCGCTGCCCAGTTGGTGGACGCCTTCGACCTGCCCGGGGAGTTCTTCGCGGCCCGCCCGATCGCCGGCCCCGACTACCAGTCGGCCTTCGCCGCCCCCGGCAGCACTCGGCAGAGCGCCTCCAGGGCCGCGCCGTAGGCGTGTTCGGGCGGTGTCGCATAGCCGATCACCAGCCCGTCGGCGGCCGGGGGGACAGCTGCCCCGGCGGCTGCACCGGCCGCCGACGGGTGCCGGAAGGCGGCCAGGCCGTCCAGGGCGACGCCCTGCCGGGCGGCAGCGGCCAGTGTCTCGGCCTCGGTGCCGTCCGGCAGGCGCAGCACGGCGTGCAGCCCGGCTGAGAGCCCGGTGACGGTGATGTGCGGCGCGTGCTCGGCCAGGGTGGCGACGAGCCGGTCGCGGCGGTCGCGGTAGTGCTGGCGCATCCTGCGGATGTGGCGGTCGTAGGCGCCGGTCTCGATGAAGTCGGCGAGCGTGAGCTGGTCGATCACCCCCACCCAGGCCTCGCGTTCGCCCTTGGCGGCCAGCACGGGGTCGACGAGGTGCTCGGGCAGCACCATCCAGCCCAGCCGCAGCGCGGGGGAGAGGCCCTTGCTGACGGAGCCGAGATAGCCGACCCGCTCCGGGTCGAGGCCCTGCAGCGCACCGACCGGGCGCCGGTCGTACCGGAACTCGCCGTCGTAGTCGTCCTCCAGGATCACCCCGCCGGTGCTTCGGGCCCAGTCGACGGCCGCCGCCCGCCGCCCGGGGTGCAGGGCGACCCCGGTCGGGAACTGGTGGGCAGGGGTCAGCAGCGCCGCCCGGCAGTCGTGCAACTCCGTGGTGCGGGCGCCCTGTTCGTCGACCTCCAGCGGGACGGTCCGGACGTGCGCGGCGTCGAGCAGGCTCCGGTGGAACGGCAGTCCGTACGCCTCCACGGCCAGCGGTCCGCGCAGCACCGCGCCGCCGAGGAGCAGCCGCAGGCCGTGCGCGACGCCGGAGCAGACGACGATCCGCTCCGGGTCGGTGCGCAGGCCCCGGGCCCGCGCGAGGTAGTCGGCCAGCGCCTGCCGCAGCTCGGGGCGGCCGCGCGGGTCGCCGGGCCCGAACGCCTCGTTGGGGGCCCGGTCGACGGCCCGGCGGGTGGCGGCGATCCAGGCCCCCCGGGGGAAGGTCGCCGCGTCCGGCTGCCCCTGGCGCAGGTTGTGCACGGGCCGCTGCCCGGCCTCCGGCGCTCGTCCGGCCGGCCGGGCCGCCCCGCGCGGCCGGGCCCGCCCGGCGACGCGGGTGCCGGAGCCCTGCTGGGCGGTCAGCCAGCCCTCGGCGACCAGCTCGGCGTACGCCCCCGCGACGGTGTTCCGGGCCAGCCCAAGGTCGGCGGCGAGCGAGCGGTAGGGCGGCAGCAGGAGGCCGGGGGCCAGCCGCCCGTCCCGGACGGCCTCGCGCAGGGCGTGGGCGAGGGCCGCCCGGCGGCTGCCGGTGCGGGGGAGCTCCAGATGCAGGTCGGCGCCGATCCGCTCGGCCGAATTGACCCATGTTTCTTCCATCGGAATGCACCTTACGACAGGTCTTCTCGCACCCTAGATTGGTGGGTATGACGACGAACACCGCAGCAGCCCGAGTCAACTTCGCCAAGGCCGCCCCGAAGGCCTTCAAGGCCCTCCTCGGCTTCGACGCCGCCGCCCGCGAGGGCCTGGACCCGGCCCTGGTGGAGCTGGTCCAGATCCGGTCCTCCCAGCTGAACGGCTGCGCGTACTGCCTGCACATGCACACCACCGATGCGCGCAAGGCGGGCGAGAGCGAGGAGCGGCTGCACCTCGTCGCCCTCTGGCGGGAGGCCGGGCACTTCTTCACCGCCCAGGAGCAGGCCGCGCTGGCGCTGACCGAGGCCGTCACGCTGGTCTCGCACGGCGGTGTCCCGGACGAGGTCTACGCCCGTGCCGCCGAGCACTTCGAGGAGGCGGAGCTGGCCCGGCTGCTGGCCCTGATCTTCACCATCAACACCTGGAACCGGATCGCGCTGAGCACCGGCAAGGTCCCCGGCACCGACGAGCGCGGCGCCTGACCCCAGGGCCCCGATGATGCGGGCCGAATGTCTGAAATGCCCGTAATGACGGAATGTGTGAGGCTGGTCCGGAGCTGTCCCGCCGCTGCCCGCGCCCTGGCGCGGTCGGCCGTCGGAAGGACCTCCGTCCGTGGCCGCACCTCCGTACGTGTTCTCCGAGCTCCGCCGCATCCGGGGCGTCCGCCCCGCGTCCGGCTCCGTCCTCCGCGCTGCTCCCGCGCGGTGGGCGGTACGTACGGCCGCCGGTCTGGCCGTCCCGCTGCTGCTGGCCTGCCCGGCGGTGGCTGCCGACGGTGCCCGCCCCGGCGCGGGGAGCACCGCGCCTGCGGCCGCCGCTCCGGGGGCGCCGATACCGGCGGTCGGCATACCTGCGCTGCCCGCCCTGCCGTCGCCGCCTGTGCTGCCCACGCCGCCTGCACTGCCCTCGCTGCCCGCGCTGCCGGGTGTCCCGGTGGGGCCGAGCGCCACCCCGACCGACGCGTCCTGCCCGCCGAGCAGTGAGCCGCCCTGCCCGTCGAGCCCGGAGCCGGGGACGCCCTCCCCGAGCCGGTCGGCCTCGCCGTCGCCCGGCACCCCGAGCGGCACCCCGTCGGCCACCGCGAGCCCGACGCCCTCGCCGACCCCGTCCCCGACCCCGTCCGTGTCGGCGAGTGTGTCCGCGATCGCGCCCCAGCCGGTGGCCGCCGCCTCCTCGCCCGCGCTCCGCCGGCCGGGCCCCGAGCTGGCTCCGGCCGCCGCCCCGGAGGAGCCTGCGGCCGTACAGCCCGAGGTCGCGGCCCCGGAAGCGGCTCCGGAGGGGGACGACTCCGCAGACGGCACGGACGACGCCGACACCGCCGCCCCCGACCCCGGCGAGGCCGCGCCGCAGGCCGCCGCCACCTCCGCAGCCCGTCCGGTCGCCCAGGCCGCCGTCGACGTGACGACCCCGCTGCGCTGGACGGACCCCTCCAACCTCCAGCTGCCGCTGGGCGCCGGGCTGGCCCTGATCGGCTGCGGTCTCGGGCTCGTGGGGCTGCGGCTGCGCCACCGCTGAGGCCGTGGCCCGACCGGAACGCCGCGCCGCATCATGGTCTGTCAGTTGACCCTCTCCACTTGCGAAGCATATGAAGGAGCTATGACTAACCCGATGAACGACCCGTCGATGCCGGAGACGTACCAGGCGTCGGGCGGACAGCCGGGTGAAGGCCCGAAGGTGCTGATCGTGGGTCCGGACGGGATGCCGGTCGGGGCGGTGCCGGGTTCTGGCTTCGGCAGCGGTGGGAGCGGCGAGGGGTTCGAGCCCCGTGAGCTCCCGGTGACCGAGATGGTCGAGCAGCCCGCGAAGGTGATGCGGATCGGCAGCATGATCAAGCAGCTGCTGGAGGAGGTCCGGGCGGCTCCTCTCGACGAAGCCAGCCGGGTGCGGCTGAAGGAGATCCACAAGAGCTCGATCAAGGAGCTGGAGCTGGGGCTCGCGCCCGAGCTGGTCGAGGAGTTGGAGCGGCTGTCGCTCCCGTTCACCGACGACACCATCCCGACCGAGGCCGAACTGCGGATCGCCCAGGCCCAGCTGGTCGGCTGGCTGGAGGGCCTCTTCCACGGCATCCAGACGGCGCTGTTCGCCCAGCAGATGGCGGCCAGGGCCCAGCTGGAGCAGATGCGCCGCGCCCTCCCGCCCGGCAGCCTCGGCGCCGAGCACGACGTCGACGACCCGGGCGAGAGCCGTGGCGGCCTGCGCGCCGGGCCGTACCTGTAGGCCGAGCCCTGGGGGCGCACCGGGCGCGTGAGGTTTCCCCGATACCCTGGCCCCGGCCGCCCGGGGTCGGGTGGGGGAAGCAGAGGACGATGAGCGAGGTCGAGGGCCACTCCCTGGCCAACGGGCGGTACGTGCTGCAGCACCTGCTCGGTCAGGGTGGGATGGCCTCCGTGCACCTGGCGTACGACACGGTGCTCGACCGGCAGGTCGCCGTGAAGACGTTGCACACCGAACTCGGCCGTGAGCAGTCCTTCCGCGAGCGGTTCCGCAGGGAGGCGCAGGCCGTCGCGCGGCTCCAGCACCCCAACATCGTCTCGGTCTTCGACAGCGGCGAGGACGTCGGGCCGGACGGCGTGACGGTGCCGTACATCGTCATGGAGTACGTCGAGGGCAAGGCCCTGCGCGAGCTGCTCAACGAGGCCGTCCGCAGCGGTGGCGGTGCGCTGCCCGCCGAGCAGGCGCTGCGGATCACCGCGGAGGTGCTCTCGGCGCTGGACGCCTCGCACGACCACGGCCTGGTGCACCGGGACATCAAGCCCGGCAACGTCATGGTGACGACCAAGGGCGTCGTGAAGGTGATGGACTTCGGTATCGCGCGGGCCCTCCAGTCGGGGGTGACCTCGATGACACAGACCGGCATGGTGGTCGGCACCCCGCAGTACCTCTCGCCGGAGCAGGCCCTCGGCAAGAGCGTGGACGCCCGCTCCGACCTGTACTCCGTCGGCTGCATGCTGTTCGAGCTGATCACCGGCGAGCTGCCGTTCGACGGGGACTCGCCGTTCTCGATCGCCTACAAGCACGTGCAGGAGGAGCCGCCCGCGCCCTCGGCCGTCAACCCGGCCGTGCAGCCCGGCGTGGACGCACTGGTCGCGCGGGCGATGCGGAAGGACCCGGCGCAGCGCTTCCCCACGGCGGAGGCGATGCGGCAGGAGGTCGAGCGGATCTCGCCCGGCACCGCGCCGACCGGCACCCCGCTGGTGGCCGCCGCTCCGCTGGTGATCGGCGAGGGCCCGCGCTCGGTGCACGCAGCCCCGTCGCTGACCGACTTCCCGCAGGTGCCCGGCGACTTCCGGGCCACGGCGGGCCGGCCGTTCCAGCCGTACCAGGCACCCACCCCGCCGCCGTACGGTCCGCAGACCCCGCCGCCGTACGCCCACCCGCAGGCCCAGCCCCACCCGCAGGCGCATCAGCAGACCCACCCTCAGCCCCACCCGCAGGCCTTCCCGCAGCAGTACGCGCCGCAGCAGTACACCCCGCCGCCCTACGCGACTCAGCCCGTGCCGCAGCCGCCGAAGCAGCGCAACAACGGGTGCCTGACGGCGTTGATCGTCTTCGGTGTGCTGGTCGGCCTGGTGGTGCTCGCCGGGCTGATCGTCGGGGCCGCCGCGTCCAAGAACCAGCACGGCCGGACAACTTCGAAGTACGGTGCGCTGCGCCCGGTCACCAGGTCGGCTGGTCCACGTTGAGTGCGCCGAAGCGGTAGCGTTCGGGGGACGGAACCGACAGGGCGACTTCGCACCGAGCGACAGCCCGGGGCGAGGAGCGATGGCAGACACACAGCGGCCGGGAGACGGCGAGGCGGAGCACGCCCAGGGCGGCGAGGTGGCTCGTGAGACGCCCAAGGCGTCCGACGAGACCGCCGCGACGACCGCGCTGCCCGCCGCCGCGCAGACTCCGGGGCGCGGCACCGCCGCCCCGCTGGGCACCGTCGGCGACGGCCGGTACCGCCTCACCCACCGGCTCGGCCGGGGCGGGATGGCGGAGGTCTTCGCAGCTCAGGACGTACGGCTGGCCCGTACGGTGGCCGTCAAGCTGCTCCGCTCGGAGCTGGCCCAGGACGATGTCGCGCGGCTCCGGTTCACCCGTGAGGCGCACTCCGTCGCGGGGCTCAACCATCACTCGATCGTCGCGGTCTACGACACCGGCGAGGAGCACCACGACGGCGAGTCGACGCCGTACATCGTGATGGAGCTGGTCGAGGGCCGGACGGTCCGCGAGCTGCTGGTGGACGAGTCGGCTCCGCCGGTCGATCAGGCGCTGATCATCACCGCCGGGGTGCTGGAGGCGCTCGCCTACAGCCACCGGCACGGGATCGTGCACCGGGACATCAAGCCCGCCAATGTGATCATCACAACTGGCGGCGCCGTCAAGGTGATGGACTTCGGCATCGCCCGCGCGCTCACCGGCGCGGCCAGCACCATGACGCAGACCGGCATGGTGATGGGCACCCCGCAGTACCTCTCACCGGAGCAGGCGCTCGGCAAGCCCGTCGACCACCGCTCGGACCTCTACGCGGCCGGCTGCATGCTCTACGAGCTGCTGACGCTGCGCCCGCCGTTCGTCGGCGACACCCCGCTCGCAGTGGTCTACCAGCACGTCCAGGACGCGCCGGTGGCGCCCTCGCAGGTCAACCCCCGCGTCCCGCACCAGCTGGACGAGCTGGTGCTGCGCTCGCTGGCGAAGAACCCGGACGACCGCTTCCAGAGCGCCGACGAGTTCCGCGCCCACCTGCAGCACGCGCTGCGGGAGATGCACGGCGCGGCCGGTGCCGGGTACGCGGCGGGTGCGGCGGCCGCTGCCGCCGCTGCGGCCGGGCTGGCGGCGGCGGGTGCGGGCACCGGCGGCCAGCCGGGCTACGAGGGCACCCCGAGCGGGTCCTCGGCGCTGACCACCCCGCTCGGCGCGGTGCCCGGTGCCGGCGCTGACCCGACGTCGGTGCTGCCGTACTCGGTGGGTTCGCCCTACAACACGCCCTCCGCGCCCTACGGCCCGCCGCCGGGTGGTGGCGGCGGTGGTGGCGGCTACGACGACCAGGGGCCCGAGCACCCGCGCCGGAGCCCGATGATCTGGATCGTCGGCGCGGTGCTGCTGGTGCTGGCCGGGACGGCCGGGATCGTGCTGGCCCTGAACAACAACGACACCGGCAAGCCCGGCACCCCGGTGGCGCCGCAGACCAGCACCTCCGTGTCGACCGAGCCGACGACCGAGGACACCACCCCCTCGCCCCAGCGCTCGACGGGCACCAACAGCCCGAGCACCGGCACGGGCACGGGCTCGAACTCCGGCAGCTACAGCACCCCGCCGCCGTCGACCCACAGCTCCACGCCCTCGCCGAGCAGCTCGCGCTCCGCCTCGGCCTCGCCGTCCCCGTCGGGTTCGCCCTCGGCCTCGGCCTCGCCGTCCAGCTCCCCGTCCGAGTCGTCCACGCCCAGCGAGCCGGTCTCCTCGCCGCCCCCGAGCAGTGCCTCGGCCCCGCCGCCCCCGCCGGTGACCCCCACCCCCGGCAAGACGGGCGGCGGCACGGTGCAGTAGGCCCGGCCAGGGCGTCAGTTGGTGAAGGCGTCCAGGACCTGCTCGTACTCCTCGCACCACCAGCCGAGCTGGGCGGCGGCGGCGGGGAAGAGCGGGTCTGCCCGGTGGTCGCCGCGCTGGTAGTGCCACTGGAGCATCCAGAGGTCGTTCAGGCGCTCCCACCAGACGCGGTGGGCGGCGGCCGCGAGGTCGGCGGCGCCGGCGGCCCCGGTGGCCCGGTAGGCCTGGGAGTAGCGGCGGACGCGGACGAGGTCCAGGGTGCCGGTCTCGCGGTCGTTGAAGATCAGCGTGGCGGCCCGGACGGCCTCCTCGGCACGCGGGCGGCGGCCGAGCTTGTCCCAGTCGAGCACGGCGGCGACGCGGGCGCCGTCGTAGAGCAGGTTGAGGCTGTGGAAGTCGCCGTGCGTCCAGCCGGTCGGCGGGGCGGCCTCGGGGGCCGGGCGGCGGTGCCGGTGGGCGGCGAGCAGGTCGAGCCGCTCGGTGAGGCGCCGTTCGGCCAGCGCGTCGAAGGGGTCGTACGCCGCGCGCGGGCGGGCCTGCGGCAGCAGGTCGGCGACCAGCAGGGCGGTCTCGTCCGGGTCGGCGCTCCGATGGCCCGCGGGTTGTGCGACAGGGGCGCAGACGCGCTCGAGTGCGCCGTGCAACCTGCCGAGCAGCTCGCCGAGCTCGCCGCACTGCTGCGCGCCCAGCCCGGTGCCGTGCCGGTGCCGCCCGTCGACCCAGGGGAAGAGCGCGAACCGCCGCCCGCCGTACGCCGTCACGGTGCGCCCCGCGCGGGCTGGCAGCGGCGGCGCGGTGGGCAGCCCGAGGGCGCGCAGGGCGGTGGTGGCCCGGTGCTGGGCGGTGATCGCGGGCCGGGAGGCGGTGGCCCGGTCGACGTAGCACTTGAGGAAGTACCGCCCGGTCTCCGTCGTGACGCGGTAACCCCGGTTGAGCAGCCCCTCCGAGACCGGGACGGCCTCGCGGGCCGTCCCGACCCGGTAGGCCCGCAGCACCCCCGCGACGGCGACCTTCGCGACCGGGGGGCTGAGGGTGCCGACCGGGGGTGCTGAGCTGTCCGGGCGGGCCGGGGCGCTCACGAAGAGCTGGCCGTACGTCGTCACGGAGCAGAGCGTAGTGGGCCACGGCATGGTGACTTGACAGAGTGTCAGCTGTCTGATCCGTGAACTCTCAGTGCTGGTGGTCGGCCTGGTGCCGGGCGACGTAGGCCGCCGCCTGGGTGCGCCGCTCCATGCCCATTTTGGCAAGAAGGCTGCTCACGTAGTTCTTCACGGTCTTCTCTGCCAGGTGAAGTTCGTTGCCGATCTGACGGTTCGTCATCCCCTCGCCGATCAGATCGAGGATGCGGCGCTCCTGCTTCGTCAACTGAGCGAGTCGTTCGTCCTCCTTCTCACCACCGTCGCGCAGCCGGGCGAGCACCCGGCTGGTGGCGACCGGGTCGAGCAGCGACTTGCCGGCCGCGACGTCACGCACGGCGGAGAGCAGGTCGGTGCCCCGGATCGCCTTCAGTACGTACCCGGAGGCTCCGGCCATGATGGCGTCGAAGAGCGCCTCGTCGTCCGAGAAGGAGGTCAGCATCAGGCACTTGATCTCGGGCCGTTGCGAGCGCACCTCGCGGCAGACCTCCACGCCGTTGCCGTCCGGCAGGCGGACGTCCAGCACGGCGACGTCCGGGTTGACGGCCGGGATGCGGGCCAGCGCCTCGGCGGCGGTGCCCGCCTCGCCGACGACCTCGATGTCGCCTTCCATCGAGAGGAGATCGTGGACGCCGCGCCGGACGACCTCATGATCATCGAGAAGGAATACCCTGATTTGCCCGTTTCCAGTCACGGCCAAATGGTCCCATACCGTCCCAACGAAGTCCGGTGAGCAGCGCCGGGCGGCCCGATGTCCAGCACATCCTGATCACGGAATTCGTTCGCAGTACCCCCTTACGCGGAGGGCTCTGCCCGGATAGCGTGCGCAGGTGTCCTGACGGCACCGTTCTGAGAGCTGCGCCACACCCGTGGTTCTCGGCCGTGAACAAGTAGGACGTCCTAGCGCAAGCGCGCCAAGGGGCGCCGCTGGGTAACGTTCTCGTGAGGGACGCCGTCGGAAAGGGAACACCACCTGCCCCGCAGTCGGCGCGCACACCCACGCGCGCTTGCAGGGGGGTGACCGGACCGGTCACCGGCGACCCCGGGCGGCCGGACAGACCGAGGAGTGAACGTGACCGTCAAAAGCACGGCGAGGGCGCGCAAGAAGGCTGCCCCCGGCGTCCCTGACAACCTTCGCGCGGGTACGGATGCCCCGGCGGAGCTCGTACAGCTGCTCACGCCGGAAGGCGAGCGCGTCGAGCACCCCGAGTTCCCGCTGGAGACGACGCCCGAGGAGTTGCTCGCGCTCTACCGCGACCTCGTGCTGGTCCGGCGCTTCGACGCCGAGGCCACCGCGCTCCAGCGCCAGGGCGAGCTGGGCCTGTGGGCCTCGCTGCTCGGTCAGGAGGCCGCACAGGTCGGCTCGGGCCGTGCGATGCGCGCCGCCGACTACGCCTTCCCGACCTACCGCGAGCACGGCGTGGCCTGGTGCCGCGACGTGGATCCGCTGAACCTGCTCGGCATGTTCCGTGGCGTGAACCACGGCGGGTGGGACCCGAACGAGAAGAACTTCCACCTCTACACCATCGTGATCGGCTCGCAGGCGCTGCACGCCACGGGCTACGCGATGGGCATCACCAAGGACGGTGCCGACGACGCGGTGATCGCGTACTTCGGCGACGGCGCCTCCAGCCAGGGCGACGTCAGCGAGGCGTTCACCTTCGCCGCGGTCTACAACGCGCCGGTGGTCTTCTTCTGCCAGAACAACCAGTGGGCGATCTCCGAGCCCACCACCAACCAGACCAAGATCCCGCTCTACCGCCGCGCCTCCGGCTTCGGCTTCCCGGGTGTCCGGGTGGACGGCAACGACGTGCTGGCCTGCCTCGCGGTGACCCGCTGGGCGCTCGACCACGCCCGCAACGGCAACGGCCCGGTGCTGATCGAGGCCTTCACCTACCGGATGGGTGCGCACACCACCTCCGACGACCCGACCCGCTACCGCGAGACGGAGGAGACCGAGTCCTGGAAGGCCAAGGACCCGATCTCCCGCCTGAAGGCGCTGCTGGAGAAGGAGGGCCTCGGCGACGAGGCGTACTTCGCCGGCATCGAGGCCGAGAGCGAGGCGCTGGGCCTGCGGGTCCGCGAGGGCGTGCGCAGCATGCCGGACCCGGACGCGACGCTGATCTTCGATCACGTGTACGCCGAGCCGCACGCGCTGGTGGACGAGGAGCGGGCCGAGTACGAGGCGTACACGGCGTCCTTCGAGGGCGGGGAGAACCTCTGATGGCCGGCCAGCTGAGCATCGCGAAGGCGCTCAACGACGCACTTCGCAAGTCGTTGGAGAACGATCCCAAGACCCTCCTCATGGGCGAGGACATCGGCAAGCTGGGCGGTGTCTTCCGGATCACCGACGGCCTGCAGAAGGACTTCGGCGAGGCCCGGGTGATCGACACCCCGCTCGCCGAGTCCGGCATCGTCGGCACCGCGATCGGCCTGGCGCTGCGCGGCTACCGCCCGGTGGTCGAGATCCAGTTCGACGGGTTCGTCTACCCGGCGTTCGACCAGATCGTCACCCAGCTCGCCAAGATGCACGCCCGCGCGCTGGGCCACGTCCGGCTGCCGATCACCATCCGTATCCCGTACGCGGGCGGCATCGGCGCGGTCGAGCACCACAGCGAGTCGCACGAGGCGTACTTCGCGCACACCGCCGGTCTGCGGGTGGTCACCCCCTCCAACGCGAACGACGCGCACTGGATGCTCCGGCAGTCCATCGCCTCGGACGACCCGGTGATCTTCCTGGAGCCGAAGCGCCGCTACTGGGACAAGAGCGAGGTCTCCGACGCCGCCGAGCTGCCGCTGCACTCCGCGCGGATCGTCCGGCCCGGCACCGACCTCACCCTGCTCGCCTACGGGCCGATGGTGAAGGTCTGTCAGGAAGTCGCCGCCGCGGCGGAGGAGGACGGCCGCCGCCTGGAGGTCGTCGACCTGCGCTCGCTCTCCCCGGTCGACTTCACCACGCTGGAGGAGTCGGTCAAGCGCACCGGCCGCGCCATCGTGGTGCACGAGGCGCCGGTCTTCATGGGCATGGGCGCCGAGCTCGCCGCCCGGCTCACCGAGCGCTGCTTCTACCACCTGGAGGCCCCCGTCCTGCGGGTCGGCGGCTACCACGCCCCGTACCCGCCGTCGCGGGTCGAGGATGCCTTCCTGCCGGACCTCGACCGTGTGCTCGACGCCGTCGACCGCGCGCTGGCGTTCTGAGAGCGGAGCGATCATGACCACCGAAGTTCGCTCGCTCCGCGAGTTCAAGATGCCGGACGTCGGCGAGGGCCTCACCGAGGCCGAGATCCTGACCTGGTACGTCAAGGTCGGTGACACCGTGACCGACGGCCAGGTCGTCTGCGAGGTCGAGACCGCCAAGGCCGCCGTCGAGCTGCCTATCCCGTTCAACGGGACGGTCGAGAGCCTGTTCTTCCCGGCCGGTACGACCGTCGACGTCGGCACCGCGATCATCGCGGTCGCGGTCGAGGGTGCGGCTCCGGCCGTCCCGGCGCCCGCCGCCCCGGCCGCCGTCGCACCCGCTGCGGCCGCCCCGGCCGCCGAGGCCGAGGCCGAGCCCGCGCGCCGTGAGGTGCTGGTCGGCTACGGGCCGCGTACCGGTGGCACCCAGCGCCGGGCCCGGCGGACTGCCGCTGCTCCGGCCGCGGTGGCTCCCGTTGTTGCGGCGCCTGTTGCGGTGGCTCCCGTTGCGGTGGCCCCGGTCGCCGTGGTGCCCGCGCAGGGGCAGGGCGAGCGTCCGCTGGCCAAGCCGCCGGTGCGCAAGCTCGCCAAGGACCTCGGGATCGACCTGTGGACGGTCACCCCGACCGGCCCCGACGGCGTGATCACCCGGGACGACGTGCACGCCGCAGCCGCCCCGGCTGCCGCTGCCGCCCCCGTCGAGGCCGCTCCGGCGGCCGTCGAGGCGGTGCCGGTGGCGAGCGGGCTCGCCGACGTCCGGGTGCCGGTCAAGGGCGTCCGGAAGGCGACGGCGCAGGCGATGGTCGCCTCGGCGTTCACCGCCCCGCACGTCACCGAGTTCGTGCAGGTCGACGTGACCCGCACGATGCGGCTCGTCCGCGAGCTGAAGGAGAACGGCGAGCTGGGCCAGGGCGTCCGCGTCAGCCCGCTGCTGCTGGTCGCCAAGGCGCTGCTGACGGCCGTCCGCCGCTACCCCGAGATCAACGCCAGCTGGGACGAGGCCGCCCAGGAGATCGTCATCAAGGGGCAGGTCAACCTCGGCATCGCCGCGGCCACCCCGCGCGGGCTGATCGTCCCGAACATCAAGGACGCCGGTTCGCAGACCCTCCCGCAGCTGGCCGTCTCGCTCGGCGACCTGATCGACACCGCCCGCCAGGGCAAGACCTCGCCCGCCGACATGTCGGGCGGCTCGATCACCATCACCAACGTCGGCGTCTTCGGCGTCGACACCGGCACCCCGATCCTCAACCCGGGCGAGGCGGCCATCCTCGCCTTCGGTGCCGTCCGCGACCTCCCGTGGGTCCACAAGGGCAAGGTGGTGCCCCGCCAGGTCACCACCCTCGCCCTCTCCTTCGACCACCGCCTGGTCGACGGCGAGCTCGGCTCCAAGGTGCTGGCCGACACGGCCGCGATCCTGGAGCGCCCGAAGCGCCTCATCACCTGGGGCTGACGGCACCACGCACGACAGGGCCCCGCGCCTCCCCTCCGGGAGGCGCGGGGCCCTGTCGCGTGTCCGGCCGGCGCGGCCCTAGCGGGCGTAGCGCCGCCGCACGGCGTAGAGCACTGCGGCGCCGGCCGCGAGGCAGGCCGCACCCGAGCCGAACAGCCACCCGGTCTGCGCGGCGGGCCCGGTCTGGGCGAGCGTGGCTGCGGCGGCGGTCTTGGGGGAAGGTGTGGCTGAGGCTGCGGCGGTGGGAGTGGTGATCACGGCGGCGGGTACGGCGGGCGCTGCCTTGGCGACCGGCGGGGTGGTAGCCGGTGCGGGGGCGGGCGCGGGGTGGTTGACGGCGAGGGTGCGGTGCTTGGGGACGTCCCCGGCGGTCGTGCCGGCGAGGACGTCGACCTTCTTGATCGCCTTCGCGGTGGCGGTCGTGAGCCCGAGCCGGAACATGTAGCGGCGGGCGTGGCCGTCCGCCAGCGGGGCCCTGAGGCTGCTGGTGTCGGCGACGAGTGTCGGGTCGCAGCTGTGGTGCATCGGCAGGTGCCGCCACGAGCCGTCCACCATCACGTCGACGTTCACCTCGGGGATCTGGAGGTTGACCAGGGTGTGGCCCGGCCCGGGGGTCGAGGCGAACACGGCGAACGTCGGGGCGAGCCGCTGGTACGCGGCGCCGGTGAAGTTGCCGATCTCGACGCCGATCTCGACCTGCCCGCCCGCCGTCAGCGAGGTCGGGAACTCCGGGACGAACGCACTCACCGGGTCCGTCGCGTGCCGGGGCTCGGGCGACTCCACGGCGGCGGGCGGCTGCTCGTCGCCGCAGGCGAAGGCGGTGCCGCCGGCCAGCAGCGGGAGGGCCACGCCCAGGGTGAGAGCGGCGGCCGAAGTGGCGACGAAACGGGAGATAACGGGCAGGCGCATGACGGAAGTCCCCCAAGGGCTGTGTGTGCTGACGACGAGTCAAGTCGAAGGTGGCCGGTGATCGCGTCCCCCCGGCGCTCGCCGGTCCCGCTTTCCGCACCCTTCACCCGTACAGACGCGCATCCGGCGCCGTGGTTGCAGGTGACCTTCAAGAAAGTTTTTCCGGGACGGCGGCGGGCCCCTTCGGGATACTGCTGCCGTGACAGACCACCAGACCGCGCCGCCCGTCGAGGCCGTGCCGGACACGCCCCCGTACCGCCCGTCGATACGCCGGGACGTCTCCGTACCCGCGCTGCTGGCCGGGGTGATCTGCATCGCCGTCGGCTTCTCCGGCCCGCTCGTCGTGGTGCTGGCCGCAGCCGCTGCCGGGCACCTGGACGCGGCCCACACCTCCTCCTGGATCTGGGCCGTCTCGATGGGCTGCGGGGTGACCTGCTTCGCGCTCAGCTGGCGCACCCGCACGCCGGTGATCGTTGCCTGGTCCACGCCGGGCGCCGCGCTGCTGGTGACCAGCCTGGGGGCGTACCCGTACCGGGAGGCGGTCGGCGCGTTCCTGCTCTGTGGGGTCGCCGTCACGGTGTTCGGGGTCACCGGTCTGTTCGGGCGGCTGATCCGGGCCATCCCGGCGGGGATCGTGAACGCGATGCTCGCCGGCATCCTGTTCTCCTTCGGGGTGGGCATCTTCTCCGCCCTGCACAGCGCGCCAGTGCTGGTGCTGGGCAGCTTCGCCGCCTTCCTGGCCGCCAAGCGCCTGCTGCCCCGGTACGCCGTGCCGCTCGCGCTGCTCACCGGCGCGGTGCTGGCCGCCGCCACCATCGGCCTGCCGCTGCACCTGGGCGGCGGCGGGCTCGTCCATCCCGTGCTGACCACGCCCGCCTTCTCCTGGCCCGCGACGGTCGGCCTGGCGCTCCCACTCACCCTCGTCGCGCTCGCCTCGCAGAACGCCCCCGGGCTCGGCGTGCTGCGGGCCTCCGGCTACCAGCCGGACGACCGGCTGCTCGTCACCGCGACCGGCGCCGTCTCCGTCCTGCTGGCGCCCTTCGGCTCGCCCGGCGTCAACCTGGCGGCGATCACCGCCGCGATCTGCACCAGCCCCGAGAGCCACCCCGACCCGCGCCGCCGCTACATCGCCGGGATGTCCACCGGCGTGCTCTACCTGGTCGTCGGCACCTTCGGCGGCGTCCTGGTCAGCCTCTTCACCGGCCTCCCGCCGGCCCTGATCGCGGTCATCGCCGGAGTCGCCCTGCTCGCCGCCCTGCAGAGCAGCCTGGCCGCCGCCGTCGCCGACGAGAGCGACCGCGACGGCGCCGTCGTGACCTTCCTCGCCACCGCCTCCGGCATGACCCTGCTCGGCATCGGCTCGGCGTTCTGGGGCCTGCTGCTGGGCCTCGCCACCCACTTCGTGCTGGGGCGGCGCAGGTAGCGGCGGCCGTCTACCGCCCTGGTTACGGGTGCTGCGCGCCAGTTGCGCCGGTTGGCCCGGGTAAATGGACCGGTCCGGCGAACCTCGGCGCGAACCGGCTGTCCCGGCGTGCGCCGGGGGTACGTCTTCGCGACCCCCCACCCGCGCGCCCGCCGGGTGACCGGAGCACCGAGGACGCACCCGCATGCCGTCTGGCAATCCTGGCCGTCTCGTCCGGAGTCTGGCCGCGCTCGTGCTGCTGTCGGCCGCCGTACTGCCCGCCGCGCTGGAGCTGGTGGCGCCGTCGCCGTTCGGTGTGATCGGCGCGCCCGCCCCCGGCCCGGACCGCGCCGTGCCGCCGCACACCGCCACCCACGCCGACCTGCGCGCGGCGGGCACCGCCCCGACCACCGACATAAGGCGCACCGGCGAGCCCGCGAACCGGATCACCCTGGTGCTGCTCGGCGACGGCTACACCGCCGACCAGCAGAACGTCTTCCGCGACCAGGCGGACCGCGCCTGGCGCGCGCTGATGGACATCGAGCCCTTCCGCAGCTACCAGGGCTTCTTCAACATAAGGCGGGTCGAGGTGGTCTCCCCGGTCTCCGGCATCGCCGAGACGGAGAACCACAGCCGCAAGCTCGGCACCCCCCTGGGCATGCACTTCTGGTGCGAGGGCACCGCCCGGCTGCTCTGCGCGGACGAGTCCGCGACCGCCCGGTACGCGGGGGAGGGCGAGGGCCCGCAGTACCTGATCGCGCTCGCCAACTCCACCGAGTACGGCGGCGCGGGCGGCACCGGGGTCACCACCCTGGCAGGCGGCAGCCCGGACGCCGGGCGGATCATCCAGCACGAGATAGGGCACACCGTCGGTGATCTCGGCGACGAGTACGACAGCGCCCCCGAGGACGCCGACTACCCGAACCTCGCCACCGTCGGCGCCGAGGAGATGAGCCGGACCCACGTCAAGTGGTGGCGCTGGCTCGGCGCCCAGTCGCCGGACGGGGCCGGGACGGTCGGGGCGTACCGCAGCGCCAACGGCGTCTACCGCCCGACGGCCGACTCCGTCATGCGCACCCTCGGCGGCACGTACAACCTGCCCTCGCGGGAGGCGATCATCGAGCAGATCTATCGCCGGGTGAGCCCGATGGACCCGCCCGTCCCCGCCCCCGGCGACCTGACCGGGCGGCCCCGGCTCCAGGTCAGGCCGGTGGCCCTGACCGGCGGCCGGCAGCTCCAGGTCGACTGGCGGGTCAACGGCGTCTCCGTCGAGCCGCAGGCGGTGGACCGCACCTGGCTCGACACCTCCGGGCTGCCGCCGCGCACCGGCACCCTGACCGTCACCGCGACCGTCCGGGACACCACCGACTGGGTCCGCGACGAGGCGTTCCGGGACGCCCGGATGACCCGGACGGTGACCTGGACCCTGCGGGGCTGAGGCCGGATTCGTTCCCTCCGGGATGATCATCCGATCAGGTAGTTACGCTGTCCGGGTGACCGTGGACCCGCTCAGCCCCGCCCGCGCAGGCTCCGTCCCGGGCCCCCGGCCGCCCCTCACCACCGGACCGCTCGCCGGGCTGCCCGGGTCCCCGCCCGGCGGGCGGGCCGCCTGGTTCGCCTGGTCGATCGGCGTCAGCGTCTACGTCCTCGCCGTCCTGCACCGCACCAGCCTCGGCGTTGCCGGGCTGGACGCCGCACAGCGCTTCGGCATCAACGCCTCCGCGCTCTCCACCTTCTCGATCCTCCAGGTGCTGGTCTACGCGGCCATGCAGATCCCGGTCGGCCTGCTCGTCGACCGCTTCGGCCCCCGACGGGTCCTGCTGGCAGGCGTCGTCCTGCTCAGCGCCGGCCAGCTGGCCTTCGCCTTCAGCACCTCCTTCGGCCCCGCACTCGCCTCCCGCGCGGTGCTCGGCTGCGGCGACGCCATGACCTTCATCAGCGTCCTGCGGATCTCCGCCCGCTGGTTCCCCGCCGCCAAGAACGCCCTGGTCGCCCAGCTCACCGGCCTGATGGGCACCTGCGGCAACCTCGTCACCACCGTGGTCGTCGCCCAGGCCCTGCACAGCGCCGGCTGGACCACCACCTTCACCACCATCTCGGTGCTCGGCGCCGGGGTCTTCGCCCTCGTCGCCCTGCTGCTCCGCGAGACCCCGCCCGGCGCCGGGCCCGCGCCCGTGCCCGTGTCCGCTGTGGTCCGGCGGGTGCCCGTACGGACCCAGATCCGCGACTGCTGGCGCGAGCCCGGCACCCGGCTCGGCCTCGCCATCCACTTCACCACCCAGTTCCCCGGCAACGCCTTCGCGATGCTCTGGGGCCTCCCGTACCTGGTCGAGGGCCAGGGCATGAGCCGCGCCGAGGCCGGCGGCCTGCTCACCCTGCTCGTCCTCAGCAACATGGCCTTCGGGCTGCTCTTCGGCCGCCTCCTGCTGCGCTCCGCCCGCGCCCGGATGCCGATCGCCTACACCGTCATCGCCACCACCGGCACCCTCTGGGCCGTCGTCCTCGCCTGGCCCTCCGGCCACCCGCCGCTCTGGCTGCTCGTCCTGCTGCTCCTCGTCATGGGCAGCAACGGCCCCGCCTCCCTGGTCGGCCTCGATTTCGCCCGCTCCCACAACCCGCTCGAACGCCTCGGCACCGCCTCCGGCATCGCCAACATGGGCGGATTCATCGGCACGATGATCACCCTGCTCGGCGTCGGCCTCCTCCTCGACACCCTCGCCGGCCCCGGCGGCTACACGGCGGAGACGTACCGCTGGGCGTTCTGCTGGCTGTACGTGCCGATGGCGGGCGGGCTGCTGGCGATCGTCCGCCTGCGGCGGAAGCTCGCGCGGGCATAGGGCTTGTGAGCTGCAGTGATGTGGATAGCCTTACCGATATGCAGGCAATTCGGGCCATGAAAAAGCCGTAACCCTCGCTCAAAGCAAGGGTTACGGCGGTTGCTGCTACTCGGGCTGCTGCCCCATCTTCCGCAGCAGGTCGGCGAGGTCCTGGGCGGTGGCGCGGACGCGGTTCGAGCTGACGTCCCACTCGAGCAGCCCGCCAGCCGGGGACGGCTCCGGCGCGGCCGGGGGACGGGCCAGGCGGCGGATCAGGTCGACCAGCTTCAGGCGCGCGCAGCGGGGCAGCGCCGTGCCGCCCCTGATCCCGACCCGCTCGACGCTCGGGCACTGGAAGTACGCCCCGAAGGGCGGCCCGCTGTCCTCGTCCCGGCTCGGCACCCGGAACTCCATCTCGCCGTGACGGCAGTGCACCGTCCCGTCCGAGCGGACGTGCACCCCGGGCCCGCCGTCACCCTGCTGGATCTCGGCGAGGATCTGCACCTGCTGGCCGATCGCCTCCGAGAGGGTCTCGGCCATCCGCTGCTGCTGCTTCGGCACGTCGGTGTCGCCTCGCCGGATGGAGGGGAGCAACTCCTCGGTGACCCAGCGCTGGAACGGCAGCGCCGTCGGCTTGTTCGACCGCATGATCAGCGTGTAGAGCCCGCTCTCGCTGACCACGTTGGTCATCGGGTTGCCCCGCTCGTAGGGTTTCCCACCTGCGGAGGAGTCCTTAGCCTTACCAAAAGTAAGGGTGACCGCGCGGAGGTTCACGACCCGGGACTGGCCCGGGTCGACGATGCTCTTCGTTCGGGTGGGGTTCTCCCGCCCCAGGATCTTGCACACGTCGGCGATGACGAACCACGGCTCGTCGTTGATCATCACCACCCTGATCGGCTGCCCCGTGACGGGGAAGCTCGACCGCATCATCACCATCTCGTCCCGGTCGTCCTGCTCGTCCATGACGTCCTCCTTCGTTCGACCCGGCTCTCGGGCTGCCCGGGACAACGAGGCCGAACGGGTGACGTACCGGTACCAGGGGGACGTACGGGAGCGCGAAGTGTGCCACCCCGCGTGCGGGGATGGCGTGCGACAACCAGGCTGTAACGCCGGGGTCAGGGGGTGACGGCGAAGTTGGCCAGGATGCGGGCGGCGAGCTCCTGGTCGCCGTCGACCTTGACCGGGCCGGGGCGGCCTCGGCCGCAGGCGAGGCGGAGGTAGGTCTCCCAGTCGAGGGTGAGCTGGACGTCGGGGGCGAGGGTGACGGCGCTGTCGACGGTGGCGCGGCCGGAGTCGTCCACCCGGACGGTGCGGAGGAATTCCAGCGGGCCGGTCACGTCGAAGGCGACCGAGCTGCCGGCGGGGGCGCCCGCGAGCTTGGCGACGACCTTCGGGAGGGCGAGCAGGAGGTGGTCGCGGGCTATCACGGCGGCGGCCGAGTCGAGGTTGCCGGGCAGGCCGAGGGCCCGCCGCAGGTCCTGCTCGTGCACCCAGACGTCGAAGACCCGCAGCCGCAGCATGTCCGCGTACGGGATTTCGCGGGCCGCCGGGCCGCCGGGCCAGCGGACGAGGTCGCCCGCCTCGTACTTGGCGTTGCGCAGTGCACGGGAGCGCCGGATGACGGTGTACTCCAGCTCGCTGGTGATCTCCGGCGAGGTGTGGCACCGGCGCTTGTCGACCGGCAGCTCCATGTACCTGGCGAAGTCTCCGGTGATGTGCAGCAGGTCGCGCGGCAGCGAGTGGATCGGCCGGGGGTCGCCGAGCAGTTCGGACTCGACCGCGATGACGTGCGAGACGACGTCGCGGACGGACCAGCCGGGGCACTCGGTGGCCCTGTTCCAGGAGTCCTCCGGCAGGGGCGCGAGCAGCTCGGACATCGACTCGACGGAGTGCGTCCAGGCGTCGATGTAGGTCTGCACGGTCTGGTTGTCCGTCACGGCAATCTCCGGCTCTCCGTCAGCTTCCTTGCCGCGCCGCCCGGGAGTCCGCAGGGAGTCCGCGGGGAGTCCGTCGGGAGTCCGTCGTGGTCCGGGAATTCCGGCTTCCGGGCGTACGCGCTAACCGCACGTTACGCTGCCGGGTGACAGCAGGGCAGTGCTTTCGGGTGATGATCGTAGGACTGGTCTCATGGACGGTGGTAGTGTGCGCGCTTCATTGATCCAACTCGTGGTCTCCGACGAGGAACCACCGGCCGAGCGGCGGGCCAGGGCTGCCGCCCTGGTACGGGCCCAGGAGGGCGCCGACCTCGTGGTGCTGCCGGAGTTGTGGCCGCTCGGCGGCTTCGCCTACGACGCCTGGTCGGACGGCGCCGAGACGCTCGACGGGCCGACCGCGGAGGCCATGTCGGCGGCCGCGAAGGCGGCCGGGGTCTGGCTGCACGCGGGGTCGATCGTCGAGCGCGACCCGGACGGGCCGATCTACAACACCTCGCTGCTCTTCTCGCCCGACGGCGAGCTGGCGCACACCTACCGCAAGATCCACCGCTTCGGCTTCGACAGCGGTGAGGCGGTGGTGATGGGCGCCGGGCAGGAGATCGTCACCGCCACCACCGAGATCGGCACGCTGGGCCTGGCCACCTGCTACGACCTCCGCTTCCCCGAGCTCTTCCGGGCCCTGCTGGACGCCGGGGCCGAACTGCTGATCGTCCCGGCCGCCTGGCCGGAGCGCCGCCGCGAGCACTGGTCGCTGCTGGCCCGCGCCCGTGCGGTCGAGGAGCAGGCGTACGTGCTGGCCTGCAACACCGCCGGTACGCACGGCGGGGTCGAACAGGGCGGCCACAGCGTGGTCGTCGACCCGTGGGGGAAGGTGCTGGCGGAGGCGGGTGCGGGCGAGGAGGTCCTCACCGTCGACTTCGACCCGGCGGAGGTCTCCAAGGCCCGCGCCGACTTCCCCGTCCACCGCGACCGCCTGCTCGGCATCCCGGCGCCCGTCCAACGCTGAACAACAGGCCGGCTGTCCGGTTGCGGGTGGTGTGAATGCATTGCGCATCTGGTGCCCATTTTTGAGAAGATGAGCCGTCGTCGTGTTCAGCTGCCTGCCCGCAGCGGACGCGAACCAGCACACCGGCCCGAGCCCGGAGAGGAGGCCGTCGCCAGATGTCCGGAACGCAGATGTCCGGGGCCGACCTTCCAGGTGCCCGGCTGTCCGGTGCCGCCAGTGGTGGCGACGGCCGTCCGCCGATCCAGCGCAACAGCCTCCGGGAGCAGATCGCCGGTGCCCTGCGCGAGGAGATGATGGCCGGGCGGCTCGCCGCCGGGCGCAACTTCACCGTCAAGGAGATCGCCGAGCTGTACGGCGTCTCGGCGACGCCGGCCCGCGAGGCCCTGGTCGACCTGGCGGCCCAGGGCCTGCTCTGGGCCGAGCACCACCGGGGATTCACCGTGCCCGAGTTCACCTGGGCCGACTTCCTGGAGATCTTCGAGAGCCGGACGCTGCTCACCGACAGCTCCTTCCGGCAGCTGCGCTCCAAGGCCAGCACCTACGACTGGAACCGCCTGCCCTCGCTGCGCCGCCGCGCCGAGGCCGCCGCCCGCGCCTCCCGGGCGGGCCAGCTGGACGTGCTGGTCGGCTGCGACCGGCGGTTCTGGGCGGAGGCCGGGGCGCTGCTCGACAACCGGCGGATCGCCGACTTCCTGGACTGGCTGCGGGTGCAGTCGTGGATGTTCGCGGCGCCGTACCTGCGGGCCGCCGACGATCTCAGCGGGGTCTGCTGGGACCGTCACCACGAGCTGGTCGACCGGATCGAGGAGCGGGATCTCGCCGGGGCGCACCGGATCGTCAACGAGTACAACCTCTTCACGATCGAGCTGCTGGCCCGGCTCACCGGCAACCCGTTGGAGTCGGTCGCCGTGCTCCCGCTGCTCACCGCACTCCCCGAGCCGCCGCCGGAGCCGGTCGGAGGGCCTCTCGGGGGGACGGCCGGGGGGACGGTCGGAGGGCCCGTCGTGGTCGAGGCGGGCGAGGTCGGGCTGGGCCTGGTGCCGCTGCCGAGGTCGCTGCCGCCCAGCCGGTTCGGGCGTCCGCTGCTGCCCGGCGGTGGAGGGCCCAAGGGCCGGTAGGGTGGGCGGTCGTTGCCCGCCGACCGGAGAGGACGAGCCGGCCCATGGCCTGCGACCTCTGGCTCGTCCCGCTTGTGGACGTGCTGACGCACAACCCCGAGAACCCCTTCCGGGACGACCTCGTGCGGTACAACGCCGCACTCGCCGCCCACGGGCTGCCGCAGGTGCCGGTCTACGAGTACGTGCCCGGTTTCAGCGGCACGGTCGAGCCGATAGCCGCCTTCGACTACGACTCGCTGCACTTCCTCCGGCGGGCCTACCTGCTGGGGCTCACCGGCTTCCAGCTCAGCCCCGTGGACGAGCTCGGCAGCGACTACGAACAGCTGCTGGAGATGTTCGAGAGCACGGCCGAGCAGTCCCACCTGGTCTGGCACTTCGACCACGCCGGGGCGTACGTGCCGATCGACTTCCACACCCCGCTGGTGGTCGACGCGTTGCTGGAGGCCGGCGGCCCGCTCGGCTCCTCGCAGGGGCTGCTGCGTGAACTCCTCGCGGTCGCACCGCTGTTGGGGATAGACCAGCTGCAGCCCCCACTGCCGACCCGCCCGCTCTCGCCGACCGGCCTGGAGCAGCCCTTCGGCCCGCCGATCGACGACCAGCACCCCTACGCGCGCGAGCGCCACGCCTGGGCGGGGCTCTACGCGGCCGCGACGCGGAGCGTCACCCAGGGCTCGATGGTCGTCTTCGCCTGACTTCACGCACCTGGTCAGCCCCCGGGAGGTTGCCCGGTGGTCCTTCGCGAAGGGTTCAGCGGAGCGGTCCCTCCGGGGGGCGCTGGCGGGGCATGGTCGGGCGGGCGCCCGGCGGGGGGAGGATGCGGACCTGGGCGCCGGAGCTGCCCTCGCTGCGGCCGCCCCAGGTGCCGGGCGACTGGGTGGGGAGCTGGGTCATCGAGGCCCGGAATTCGAGCATCCACTCCGAGGTCTCGATGCGGACCATGTCGGAGACGTCCTCGCAGAACCGCCGCAGCACCCCGAGGCAGCGCTCGGCCGCCTCCCCGGCGGTGCCCTCGGTCGGGCCGAGCACCTCGCGTACGCACTCGGAGGCCCAGTCGAACTGGAACGCCTCCAGGCGCCGCTGGAGGGCCTGGGAGGTGCTGACGTCCCGCATCCAGCCGGAGGTCAGGCCGAAGGCGCGGTCCGCGCCGAGGCAGGCGACGGAGAGCGCCAGGCCGACGTACCCCCAGTCGGCGGCGCGGTCGGCGAGGCCGGTGAGGGCGACCAGCGGGGCCGTCACCCCGACCGCCGCGAAGACGGCCGCGCCGAACCGCAGCAGCCGTGCCCAGCGCCGCTTCCAGATCCGGTCCTTCCGGTACCAGTCGATCGCCTCGACGGCCCGCTCCTCCGACCAGCGGTAGAGCTCCTCCAGCCGCTCGGCGGGCTCGCCCCAGTCCCCGAGGGGGAACTGGCGGGCACTCAGGTCGGTGCGGCGACGGGTCGGGGCACGTCCGGGGGAGGGGGCGGCGGGTTGGTCCTCCTCGCCGACTTCCTTGCCCCAGGGACTCTCCTCGGGCTGCATTTCCGGCTGGCTCACCTGTGGGGCTCCCTGTGGCGGGGACTGCTGAGGCCCTGGCTGGGCGCTCGGTGCTGGTGGTGCGGTCGGTGCTGGTGGTGCGGGCAGGCCCGGTGCGGGTGGCTGCCCAACAGCACTTCTTACCGCCAAATGGCTGACCGCGTGGCCGGTTCCGCAGTGATCGTTACCGGATTTCACCCCTTGCGTCCGAGGTGGGAGGGTTTCGGCGGGTGGCGAGATTTCACCCGTCCGAGCGAGCCCCCGTCGTCCCGCTGCCATGACACGCCGGGGACACACCGGCAGCTCATGGAGGTTCCTACAGTCGTCAAGGGCTCCCACGCCACCTGGTTGGAGCTTCCGACGGAGCCGGGGAGCAGCCCGAACAGGCCACCGACTACGCTTCCAGGCGTGAAGGTCCTCGTCATCGGCGGCGGCGCCCGCGAACACGCCCTGTGCCGCTCTCTGTCCCAAGATTCCGACGTCACCGAGTTGCACTGCGCCCCGGGTAACGCCGGGATCGCGCAGGTGGCGACGGTGCACCCTGTCGACCAGCTGGACGGTGCGGCCGTCACCGCGCTCGCCCGGCAGCTGGCCGCCGACCTGGTCGTGGTCGGCCCGGAGGCCCCGCTCGTCGCGGGTGTCTCCGACGCCGTGCGCGCGGCCGGCATCCCGGTCTTCGGCCCCTCCGGGGCGGCCGCCCAGCTGGAGGGCTCCAAGGCGTTCGCCAAGGACGTCATGGCCGGCGCCGGAGTGCCCACCGCCCGCAGCTACGTCTGCACCACCCCGGCCGAGGCGGCCGAGGCGCTGGACGCCTTCGGCGCCCCGTACGTGGTGAAGGACGACGGCCTCGCGGCCGGCAAGGGCGTCGTGGTCACCTCCGACCGCGCCGAGGCGCTGGCCCACGCGGCCTCCTGCGAGCGCACCGTGATCGAGGAGTACCTGGACGGCCCGGAGGTGTCGCTCTTCGCGATCACCGACGGGACCACGGTGCTCCCGCTGGTGCCCGCGCAGGACTTCAAGCGCGCCCTGGACGGTGACGAGGGCCCGAACACCGGCGGCATGGGCGCGTACTCGCCGCTGCCCTGGGCCCCCGAGGGCCTGGTGCAGGAGGTGCTGGAGACCGTTCTCCAGCCCACCGTGGACGAGCTGCGCCGCCGGGGCACCCCGTTCTCCGGGCTGCTCTACGCGGGTCTGGCGCTCACCTCGCGCGGCACCCGGGTGATCGAGTTCAACGCGCGCTTCGGCGACCCGGAGACGCAGGTCGTGCTGGCCCGGCTGCGCACCCCCCTCGGTGGCGTCCTGCTGGCCTCGGCGGAGGGCACCCTCGGGGCCCTGGAGCCGCTGCGCTGGGACGACGGCGCCGCCGTCACCGTGGTGATCGCCTCCGAGGGCTACCCGGCCGCGCCGCGCACGGGTGACCCGATCGAGGGCCTGGCCGAGGCGGAGGCCGCCGACGGCACGGTGTACGTGCTGCACGCGGGCACCGCCGCCGGTGCCGACGGTTCGGTGCTCAGCGCCGGTGGCCGGGTGCTCTCGGTCACCGCGACCGGCACCGACCTCGCCGAGGCCCGCACCCGGGCCTACCGGGGCATCGGGAAGATCTCCCTCAAGGGCGCCCACCACCGCACGGACATCGCGGAGAAGGCAGCCCGGTAGGGCCGACCCTGCACCACCCCGGGGCGCGGGGCCCTGCTCGATCGAGCAGAGCCCCGCGCCCCTTTTGCGCCCCCTTCTGCGCCCCGGTCACAGCCCCCGGTCATCCCGGTGGCGCAAGGCGCGCCGCCGCGTCCGGAGGCCAGCCGCCACACCGGACGGCGGCAGGATTCCAGCCCTTCGGGTGATGGACTCGGCATCCGGCTGACGCGGTGCGACTCCCGGCCTTAGGGTGCGCTGCATCGCCGTGGCGGCGGCTGCGCCCTGGTGATCACCGCCGGGTGGCCCGGCCCGGCCGGGGGGATGCTGGCGGGGGTTGCGGAGGGCGGGAGCGCACGCGTTCGTCACCAGGACGGGTGGAAACCGTGTCGTTCTGGAACGCTCACCCGCACACGGGCGTCAAAACTGTCAGAAGTGCCGTGCAGGATGCTCAACCGGGGTCGGCTGCCGCTGTTTCCCGGTCGGATACTGATCATTTCGAGCCGGCTCGGAAGACCGGACGGTCGGGCTCGGCGAATTGCGCCGGGATTTCCACGATCCACTCCGTCTCCGAGCGCTCCGAAGGGGGTGCCGCGCCTTATGGCCGCTGTCGACGCAGCCCGCGCACGTGCCCAGGCCGTGCTGCGGGTCCGAGGGCGGGCGCTGGCCGCCGCCGTGCTGCCCGCCGCATGCGCCGTGGTGCTGCTCGCCGGGCGGGCCACGGGCCGCATCGGCGCGCCCGGCTCCGCCGACGCGGCCGGGTGGGACGCGGCCCGCTGGGTGGTCTCCATAGTCGCGGTGGTGACGCTGCTGGTCGCCTACCTGGTGGCGAGGGCGCACGCGCGGGCCGTACCGCCCCGCACCCCGGCCGTCGCGGTCGGGCCGTCCGAGGCGCCGGAGCTGTACCGGCTGATCAACGAGCTCGCCGAGCACCTGGACGTGCCCGCCCCGGCGGGGATCGCGATCACACCGGACTGCGACAGCTGGCTGGAGGACGACCACCCGCGCCGCGGCGTCCTCGCCCGCCGCCCGGCCGAGCCGCCGGCGCCGGTGCTGGTGATCGGCTCGCCGTTCCTCTGGTGGATGCGCGCCGGCGAGCTGCGCGCCCTGCTCGCCCCCGTGGTGGCCGGTACGGCCGCCGCCGCCGACCCGGAGATCGCCGCCGCCCGCCGCTTCGTCCGCAGCCTGGACGCGGCGCTCGGCGAGCCCCGCCGGGGCACGGCCGCGCTCACCGCCCGGATCACCCGCGCCCTGCTCGGCGCCTGCCGCGAGCACTCCGCCGAGCTGGAGCGGGCCGTCGCGGCCCGTGCCTCGGAGCGCGCCAAGGCCGTCGACTACGGCCTGCGGATCTCGGCCCAGGAGCAGGTCGGCCTCGCCTACGCGGGGTGGGACAGGCTGCTGACCCGAGTCGCGCTGCCCGCCTGGCGGCTCGGCCGCCACCCGGCGCACCTCAACGCGGGCGTCGTCTCGGCGCTCACCGAGCTCTCCCGCCGGGACCGCCTCGCCGACGGCTACGAGCGCCGCCTCGGCGACCGCCCGGCCTGCGACCTGCTGGAGGAGCCGGGCGCCGTCGACGCGGCCGTCTCGCTGCTCGCGGCGGAGCTCTTCACCGGGCCCTCGGGCGCCCCCGCCGCCTGGCAGGAGCTGGACTGGGCCGACTACCCGGAGCAGGTGGCCGACCGGGGCTGGCGAGTCCAGGCCACAGCCCTTCAGGCCGCGCTGGACGGCGACGCCGGGCGCCGGTCCGGCCCGACGCTGCACCTGCTGCTGGCCCGGCTCGCGGAGGGTGACGGTGAGCCCCTGGCCGCCGCACTCGCCCTCCAGCTGGCGCGCGCCGCCCGCTCCGCGCCCCTGCTGCAACCCGCGCGCAGCGGCCGTGACCTGCTGGTCGAGCACGTCACGGCGACGGTCTGCTGCGCCGTCATCGACGCCGGGGCCGGCACCCCGGGCCTGGACTGGCTGGACGGCCCGGTGCTGCTGATCGGTGGTGTCCGGCGCCCCGATCTGGCGCTCGCGGTGGCGGAGGCCGTCGAGCAGGGCAAGGACGCGCCGCTGCGCGGCTGGCTGGAGGCGGAGGGCGTCCGGCTGGAGCGTCCCGTCCGGCTGTAGTCCACAACCGGACGGGGCGTCAGTAAGCCAAATTTCAACAATACTTGTTGCTACCGTGGGGTGACGCAGCGCCAGCGGGATGTGATGTGCTGGACCGCACGCACATCCGCTTGGCACATGCCGCGCGGGCGTGAACTGTGGGGAGGGGCGCGTGGGGACGGAACTCAACCGCCGCTGGGAGTCCGGGACGCTGGCACACGGCGTGTCCGACCCCTTCGGCCAGGGGCCGCTGCCCTGGCTGCGCAGCCCGGACCACTACGTGGCCGGGGCCGAAGGGGCGGTGCCCTGGTACGTCAGCGTCGACGCCCCCGGCCAGCGGCCGGTCGAGGCGGCCCGCCCCGCGCCGCCCGTCGGCACCCCCGGTAACTCCGACGACGTCGTGCAGCAGATCAAGGGCTTCGCCTCGGCCGGGGTGGTCCGCCCCGGCGGTTCGGTCGACTTCCGCGTCACCGTGCACCCGCCGCGCGAGTTCACCGTCGACATCTACCGGATCGGCCACTACGGCGGCGACGGCGCACACCACATGACGTCCAGCCCGAGGATCGCCGGCATCGCCCAGGCGCCCCCGCTGGTGGTCGGCCGGACGGTCTCCTGCCACCACTGGTGGCAGTCCTGGCGGCTGCACGTCCCGCAGCACTGGCACCCCGGCGCGTACGTCGCGGTGCTCACCACCGCCGACAACCTGCACCGCAGTCACATCCCCTTCACCGTGCGGGACTTCGACCAGCCGACGCACCCGGCCGAGCTGCTGCTGGTGCTGCCGGACGTGACCTGGCAGGCGTACAACCTCTTCCCCGAGGACGGCCGCGACGGCGCCAGCCTCTACCACGCCTGGGACGGCCGGGGCGGGCTGCTGCGCGAGCCGGACGCCGCCGTGACGGTCTCCTTCGACCGCCCGCACGCCGGGGCCGGGCTGCCGCTGCACGTCGGGCACGCGTACGACTTCATCCGCTGGGCCGAGCGGTACGGCTACGACCTCTCCTACGCCACCGCCTCCGACCTGCACGCCGGGCTGGTCGAGCCGGCCCGGCACAAGGCGCTGGTCTTCCCCGGGCACGACGAGTACTGGTCCGAGCCGATGCGCCGAGCGGCCGAGCGGGCCCGGGACGGCGGCACCTCGCTGGTCTTCCTCTCCGCCAACACCATGTACTGGCGGGTCGAGTTGAGCGCCGGGGCCTCCGGCGAGCCGAACCGGCTGCTCAACTGCCGCAAACGCCAGCGCGTCCCGGCCGGCCACGCCGCGTACGGGGTGCACGGCAGCCACAGCGCGCTCTGGCGGGACGCGGGGGAGCCCGAGCAGCACCTGATCGGCGTGCAGTACGGCGGCAGTGTCGCCTCGCCCTCCCCGCTGGTCGCCCGGAACACCGGGCACTGGCTCTGGGCGGGCACCGGCCTGCGGGACGGCGACGAACTGCCCGGCCTGGTCGCGGGGGAGGCCGACCACTACCACCCCAGAGTCCCGCTCGCGCCGCACACCGAGCGGATCCTGCTCGCCCACTCGCCCTACCGGGACGGCGCCGGGCGCACCCGCCACCAGGAGACCTCGCTCTACCGGGCGCCGAGCGGCGCGTACGTCTTCGCCGCCGGCACCTTCGCCTGGTCGCCCGCGCTGGACCGGCCGGGGCACACCGACGAGCGCGTCCAGCGGGCCACCGCCAACCTGCTCGACCAGCTGTGCAAGGACGGCTGACGGCTGCCGCCGACGGCGCTCGTGAAAGACTCGGGGTCAGTGACCTCCCACTTCGCGGCACCCCACACGCGAACCACCCCTGAGGACTGAGACGACCTTGAGCGGATTTGTCACCAAGCCCGAGCCGGTCCAGGTGCCCGGCCTGGTCCACCTGCACACCGGCAAGGTGCGCGACCTCTACCGTGCCGAGTCGGGGGAGCTGGTGATGGTCGCCAGCGACCGCACCTCCGCCTTCGACTGGGTGCTGCCCAACGAGATCCCCGACAAGGGCCGCATCCTCACCCAGCTCTCGCTGTGGTGGTTCGAGCGGATCGCGGACATCGTCCCCAACCACGTGATCTCCACCGAGCTCCCGGCCGGGGCGCCCGCCGACTGGGCCGGCCGCACGCTGATCTGCCGCAGCCTGGAGATGGCGCCGGTCGAGTGCGTGGCCCGTGGCTACCTGACCGGCTCCGGCCTGCTGGAGTACCGCGCCGACCGCACGGTCTGCGGCATCGCGCTGCCCGAGGGTCTGGAGGACGGCTCCGAGCTGCCCAGCCCGATCTACACCCCCGCGCTCAAGGCCGAGGTCGGCGAGCACGACGAGAACGTCCCCTACGAGGAGACGGCCCGCCGACTCGGCGCCGAACTGGCCACCACGCTGCGCCAGACCACGCTGGCCGTGTACTCCCGGGCCCGGGACATCGCGCGTGACCGCGGCATCATCCTGGCCGACACCAAGTTCGAGTTCGGTCTGCTGGACGGCGAGCTGGTGATCGGCGACGAGGTGCTGACGCCGGACTCCTCGCGCTTCTGGCCCGCCGACCAGTGGGAGCCGGGGCACGCCCAGCCCTCCTACGACAAGCAGTTCATCCGGGACTGGCTGACCTCGCCGGAGTCCGGCTGGGACCGCCACAGCGAGCTGCCGCCGCCCGAGCTGCCCGCCGAGGTCGTCGACCGCGTCCGGGCCAAGTACGTCGAGGCGTACGAGCGGCTGACCGGCAACACCTGGGTCTAGCCGTACGGCTGGGGGCGCCTCCGGGCGCCCCCAGGCCGAAGGTGTGCAGAAGTAGGGAACGCGAAAGGCCCCCTCGATGAGGGGGCCTTTCAACTGAGCGGACGACGAGATTCGAACTCGCGACCCTCACCTTGGCAAGGTGATGCTCTACCAACTGAGCCACGTCCGCACGATCTTCGGTTATGTACTGCGAGCGGACGACGAGATTCGAACTCGCGACCCTCACCTTGGCAAGGTGATGCTCTACCAACTGAGCCACGTCCGCACGGTGCTTGTCTAGGGCACCGGCCGCCTCTCCCGATCTCCCGGTTGTGGCGACGAGGAATACTTTACCCCATGGATCGAGGTGGTCGCCCCACCCCTCCCGGTCAGGGGCGGGGAAGGGCGACGACTGCACGAGGGGCGGCGTCAGTTGGCGTCGGCGAACGCCTCGTACACGTGCTTGGGGATGCGGCCACGGGCGGGCAGCTCCATGCCGTGGGACTGCGCCCAGGCGCGGACGGCCGCCGGGTCCGGCGTAAGGGCCGTGCGGCGGAAGGACTTTCCGCTGCGGCTCTGGCGGCGCCCGGCCGCGACGAACGGAGCGAGGGCCTCCCGCAGCTTTTCCGCGTTGTCCAGGGACAGGTCGATCTCGTACGACTTCCCGTCGACGCCGAAGTGGACGGTTTCCGCGGCAGTGCCGCCGTCCAGGTCGTCGGAGAGCGTGACGACTACACGCTGAGCCATGGGTGTCAATCCTCTCGGGCAATTCGGCCGTCGGGTGCGGGGATGCGGCTCGGCGGCCCTGTGCACCGGTGGCGAAAGCGCACGTGGGCAGCGGGCCAGGCCATGCCGATACGCAGCGCTCACCGCTGCCGGTCGCCCTTATTCTGCACCAAAAGCCGGTTGAAATCGAAGGGTCCATGCATTCTTTTTCCGGATATTCACGGTGCATCACCGATCCGCCGCCCGGACGGTGATTTGCGGTTCGGATACCGATGGCCGACATGTCCGGTGTGCCGGTATTCGGGTGTTCTCGGAGAAGGTCCGTACCAGGGATTACCGCTGGTGAAACCAGGTGTGGAAGGGGGGTGGGAGGGGCAGGGAACCCCTGGTTCGTAAGGGGTGGCGATCTACGCGCGTCGCCCTGCCCGGCTCGCAAAAGCGCCCGAAAGCCCCGGTACTCTGAAGGTCCCCCCGCCTTCACGCACCACACCATCGGGAGTGCCAGTGGCACGCGTCGTAGTCGACGTCATGCTCAAGCCGGAGATCCTCGACCCCCAGGGACAGGCGGTGCAGCGTGCGCTGCCGCGTCTCGGGTACGCCGGGATCGCCGATGTCCGCCAGGGAAAGCGTTTCGAGCTGGAGCTGGAGGGGCCGGTCGACGAGGCCGCCCTCGCCCGCATCCGCGAAGCCGCCGAGACCTTCCTCGCCAACACCGTGATCGAGGACTTCACCGTCCGAGTCGAGGAGGACGGCAAGTGACCACCCGCGTAGGCGTCGTCACTTTCCCCGGCTCGCTCGACGACCGTGACGCCCAGCGCGCGGTCCGCCTGGCCGGCGCCGAGCCGGTCGCGCTCTGGCACCGTGACAAGGATCTCCACCAGGTCGACGCCGTCGTCCTGCCGGGCGGATTCTCCTACGGTGACTATCTGCGCTGCGGCGCCATCTCCCGCTTCTCGCCGGTGATGGAGACCGTCATCGAGCAGGCCAAGCTGGGAATGCCCGTCCTCGGTATCTGCAACGGCTTCCAGGTGCTCTGCGAATCGCACCTGCTGCCGGGCGCGCTCACCCGCAACGACTCGCTGCACTTCGTCTGCCGCGACCAGAAGCTGCGGATCGAGAACGCCGACACCGCCTGGACCCGGGATTACTCGGCCGGCCAGGAAATCGTCGTCCCGCTGAAGAACGGCGAGGGGCGCTTCGTCGCCGACGCGCACGTGCTCGACGCGCTGGAGGCCGAGGGCCGGATCGTGGCCCGGTACGTGGACGTGAACCCCAACGGTTCGTACCGCGACATCGCCGGGATCACCAACGCCGCCGGCAATGTCGTCGGCCTGATGCCGCACCCCGAGCACGCCGTGGAGCCGCTCACCGGCCCGACCACCGAGGGCCTGGGCTTCTTCACCTCCGTCCTGAAGCAGTTGGTGAACGCCTGATGTCGCTGGACACCGTAAAGAACGCTGAGCAGACCCCCGACGCCGCCCAGCCCTGGGCCGAACTCGGGCTCAAGGAAGACGAGTACGCGAAGATCCGCGAGATCCTCGGCCGCCGCCCCACCGGCGCCGAGCTCGCGATGTACTCCGTCATGTGGTCGGAGCACTGCTCGTACAAGAGCTCCAAGGTGCACCTGAAGCAGTTCGGCGAGAAGGCGCCCGCCTCGGACGCCATGCTCGTCGGCATCGGCGAGAACGCGGGCGTCGTCGACGTCGGCCAGGGCTACGCCGTGACCTTCAAGGTCGAGTCGCACAACCACCCGTCGTACATCGAGCCCTACCAGGGCGCGGCCACCGGCATCGGCGGCATCGTCCGCGACATCCTGGCGATGGGCGCCCGCCCGGTCGCCGTGATGGACCCGCTGCGCTTCGGTGCGGCCGACCACCCCGACACCCGGCGCGTGCTGCCCGGGATCGTCGCGGGCATCGGCGGCTACGGCAACTGCCTGGGCCTGCCGAACATCGGCGGCGAGGTCGTCTTCGACTCCTGCTACCAGGGCAACCCGCTCGTCAACGCCCTGTGCGTCGGCGTGATGAAGCACGAGGACATCCACCTCGCGCAGGCCTCGGGTGCCGGTAACAAGGTCATCCTCTACGGTGCCCGCACCGGCGGCGACGGCATCGGCGGCGTCTCCGTGCTCGCCTCGGAGACCTTCGACGCCACCGGCCCGGCCAAGCGCCCGGCCGTGCAGGTCGGCGACCCCTTCCAGGAGAAGCTCCTCATCGAGTGCACCCTGGAGATCTTCGCCGAGAAGCTGGTGCTCGGCATCCAGGACCTCGGCGGCGCCGGACTGTCGTGTGCCACCAGCGAGTTGGCCTCGGCCGGCTCCGGCGGCATGCGGGTCGAGCTGGACACCGTGCCGCTCCGCGACTCCTCGCTCTCCCCCGAGGAGATCCTGATGAGCGAGTCGCAGGAGCGCATGTGCGCCATCGTCGAGCCCGGCAAGGTCGACCGCTTCCTGGAGATCTGCGAGAAGTGGGACGTCATCGCCACCGTCATCGGTGAGGTGACCGACGGCGAGCGGCTGGAGATCTTCTGGCACGGCGAGCAGGTCGTCGACGTGCCGCCGCGCTCCGTCGCCCACGACGGCCCGCAGTACAACCGCCCGTACGCCCGCCCGAGCTGGCAGGACGCCCTCCAGGCCGACGCGCCGACGGCGGACCGGCTGAAGCGCCCGGTCGGCGGCGAGGAGCTGAAGGCAGCCCTGCTGCAGCTGGTCTCCTCCCCGAACCAGGCCTCCAAGGCGTGGATCACCGACCAGTACGACCGGTACGTCATCGGCAACACCGTGCTGGCCTCCCCCGAGGACTCCGGCATGATCCGGATCGACGAGGAGACCAACCTCGGCGTCTCGGTCGCCACCGACGGCAACGGCCGCTACGCCAAGCTGGACCCGTACACCGGCGCCCAGCTGGCCCTGGCGGAGGCGTACCGCAACGTCGCCGCCGGTGGCGCCAAGCCGCTCGCCATCTCCGACTGCCTCAACTTCGGCTCCCCCGAGGACCCGGACGTGATGTGGCAGTTCGCCGAGGCCACCCGTGGCCTGGCCGACGCCTGCCTGGTGCTCGGCACCCCCGTCACCGGCGGCAACGTCTCGCTCTACAACCAGACCGGCGACGTCGCCATCCACCCGACCCCCGTGGTCGCGGTGCTCGGCGTCATCG
The DNA here is from genome assembly GCF_052076145.1 of Kitasatospora sp. McL0602. Lineage (NCBI taxonomy): Bacteria > Bacillati > Actinomycetota > Actinomycetes > Kitasatosporales > Streptomycetaceae > Kitasatospora > Kitasatospora sp. McL0602. The sequence continues at coordinate 3,682,795 of NZ_CP197246.1, forward strand.
ACGACGTCACCCGCCGGACCCCGATCGGCTTCGCCGAGGAGGGCCAGGTGATCTACCTGCTCGGCGACACTGCCGACGAGCTGGGCGGCTCCGCCTGGACGCAGGTCGCGCACGACCACCTGGGCGGCCTGCCGCCCAAGGTCGACCTGGAGCGCGAGCGGCTGCTCGGCGAGATCCTGATCGCCGCCTCGCGCGACGGCATGATCGACGCCGCGCACGACCTCTCCGACGGCGGCCTGGCCCAGGCCCTGGTGGAGAGCTGCCTCAAGGGCGGCAACGGCGCGCGGATCATCGTGCCCGAGGGTCTGGACCCGTTCGTCTTCCTGTTCTCCGAGTCGGCGGGGCGCGCGATCGTGTCCATCCCGCGCAGCGAGGAGCTCCGGTTCAACGAGATGTGCGGCGCCCGCAGCCTCCCGGCGACCCGGATCGGCGTGGTCGACGGTGATGTCGTGGAATTCCAGGGCCAGTTCACCGTCTCGCTCGCGGAGCTGAAGGACGCCCACACCGGCGTCATCGAGGCCCTGCTGGCGTAGCAGTTCGAAGTCCGAAGGGTGGTCCGCGCTGCTGCGCGGGCCACCCTTCGCGTTAGCCTCGCAGGCATGCCGACCCCCACTCGTCGCCCCCGCACCTTCGACCCCGCCATGGTCCGCGCCGCGCTCGCCGCGCAGACGGAGGCGCTGCGCGCCGCCGTGCACCGGCTCTGCGCCGACCCGGACGCCCCGGCGCTGCTCGCCCGGCCGACCCGCCTCGGCGACTGGCGGGTACGGGAGTTGATCGCGCACCTGGGCTTCTGCCTGGACTGGATGCCGCGCCACCTGGACCAGCCGGTGCCTGACGGGGCGCCGATCCCGCTGGTCGAGTGGGTCGGCATCACGAAGACGGCCGCCGCCGGGATCGACGCGTCGACGCGGGAGTACGCGGAGGGTGTCTTCGGCGGCGGCCCGGCCGAGCTGGCGAAGGCCTTCGACGCGGCCGCGGACGCCCTGCTGGGCGTCCTGGACGGGCCCGAACTCGCCGACCCCGCAAGGCGGTTCGTGATCCGCTTCGGGCCGATCCTGCTCGCCGACTTCCTGGTCACCCGGCTGGTCGAGCTGGTGGTGCACGCGGACGACCTGGCGGACGCGCTCGGCCTCGCCGCCTTCCCGCACGACCGGCAGGCGCTGGCCGCCGTCACCCGGCTGCTGGCCGACGCCTTCGCCGACCAGGTGCCGGGCGGTGCGGTCGAGCTGCGCATCCCGCCGTTCGCCGTGGTGCAGGCCGTGCCCGGCCCCCGGCACACCCGGGGCACCCCGCCGAACGTGGTCGAGACCGACGCCCTGCACTGGATCCGACTGGCCACCGGCCGGACGGACTTCGCCTCGGCCGTCGAGGCGGCGGCCGTCTCGGCGAGCGGCGAGCGCAGCGACCTGTCGGCGTACCTGCCGGTGATGGGTTGAGCGCCGCGCCCTGGTCCGGGCGGGGGCTCAGGTGGGCTCAGGGCACGCTGGGGCCGGTGAGGTAGTTTCCGGCGGCGTCGTACGGCCAGGCGTTGGGCAGGCAGCCGGCCAGGCCGTAGATCTGCTGCATCATCGCAGGGGCGGGCTTGCCCGGCCCTGGGCAGCCCTCGTGCCCGTGGCCGATCCGGTGGCCGACCTCGTGGTTGACGATCAGCGCCCGGTAGTCGTCCAGGCTGCCGCTGAACTGCGGTGAACCGGTCGTCCAGCGCTTGGAGTTGACCATCACCTGGCGGCCGACGTCGCAGTTCACCTCGCCGTTGGTCTGCAGCCCGGCGGCCCCGCACAGGCGGTCCACCGTCGCGGGGGAGGCTATCCGGACGGTGAAGTCGTACGGGTAGTCGGTGACCGGCTGGAAGCTGTCCACGCCGTCGGTCGTCCAGCTGCGGGGGTCCGCGAGGATGCCCTGGATCTGGGTGGCGGCGGCCTTCGGGTCGATGCCTATCCCCTTCTCCACCTCGACCTTGTAGCGCCGGACGATGCCGTGGCCGATGGCCGGGCCGGTCACGGCGGCGGTGGTGAAGCTGCCGTCCCCGTGGCCGCCGGGCGCGAGCGAGGCACGCGCGCCCGAGGGCGGCGAGCTGCCGAGGTCGGTGAAGGCGAACGCCGCAGCGCCGAGGGCGGTGGTGGTGACCAGCCCCAGCAGGGTGAGGCGGCGCCGGCGGATCCGGTGCGGGCGCAGCCTGGCGCGGCGGCGTGGGTGGTTCTCGGTTTCGGGCAGCAAAGAGCACGTCCCCCGGTTGACGACAGAGCCGACGGTGCGTCGTCCGTGACCCCCGTCGAGTCACTTTTGCACGTGGTCGTCCGACCTGTCCACATACCCGGTATCTAGGTGTGTGAAGGGTTTGCGAGCGAGCGGCCGGGGACGGTCCGGGTGGGTGGCAGACTGCCCGTATGACCAATTACAAGAACCTGCTCGGCGGCCCCGAACCGACCCTGCTGCCCGAGGAGGAGCAGCCGTACCGGATGCTCGGGGAGGAGTCGGCCTCGCCCACCCAGGTGGCGGCCGCCTTCCCGACCTTCTCGCTGGCCTGGGCGATGCTGGCCGACGACGCGTTCGACGCCGGTCGGGTGGTCGAGTCGTACGCCTACGCGCGCACCGGCTACCACCGTGGCCTGGACGCCCTGCGGCGGGCCGGGTGGAAGGGCCACGGCCCGGTGCCGTGGGACCACCGCGCCAACCGCGGCTTCCTGCGCTGCCTGGCCGGGCTGGCCCGCGCCGCCGACGCGATCGACGAGACCGAGGAGGCCGACCGCTGCTGGCAGTTCCTGAACGACAGCAGCCCGGAGGCGTACGCCGAGCTCAAGCAGTAGCCGTAGCAGTGCCGTAGACGGCAGTGAGCCCCCGACGATGACCGCCGGGGGCTCACTGCTGTTTCGGGCCTACTTCAGGCGGGTGCCGGCCGAGCGGAGGCTCTTGGCGGCCTCGGCGACGCGGGCGGCCATGCTGGCCTCGCCGAGCTTGCCCCAGGTGCGCGGGTCGTAGGTGTTCTTCTTGCCGACCTCGCCGTCGACCTTCAGGACGCCGTCGTAGTTGCGGAACATGTGGTCCGCGATCGGGCGGGTGAAGGCGTACTGGGTGTCGGTGTCGAGGTTCATCTTCACGACGCCGTTCTCCAGCGCGGTGGCGATCTCCTCGGCGGTGGAGCCCGAGCCGCCGTGGAAGACGAAGTCGAACGGGTCCTGCTTGCCGTACTGCTTGCCGATCTCGGCCTGGAGCTCGCGGAGCAGCTCCGGCTTCAGCACGACGTTGCCCGGCTTGTAGACGCCGTGCACGTTGCCGAAGGAGGCGGCGAGGAGGTAGCGGCCCTTCTCGCCCAGGCCGAGGGCCTCGGCGGTGCGGACGGCGTCGTTGACGGTGGTGTACAGCTCGTCGTTGATCTCGTGCGTGACGCCGTCCTCCTCACCGCCGGTCGGGGTGATCTCGACCTCGAGGATGATCTTGGCGGCGGCGGCCTGGGCCAGCAGCTCCTGGGCGATCGTCAGGTTGTCGTTCAGGGTCTCGGCGGAGCCGTCCCACATGTGCGACTGGAAGAGCGGGTTCTGGCCCTTGGCCACGCGCTCGGCGGAGATCGCCAGCAGCGGGCGGACGTAGCCGTCCAGCTTGTCCTTCGGGCAGTGGTCGGTGTGCAGCGCGACGGTGATGTCGTACTTGGCGGCCACGATGTGCGCGAACTCGGCGAGCGCGACCGCGCCCGTCACCATGTCCTTGTTGTGCTGGCCGCCCAGGAACTCCGCACCACCGGTGGAGATCTGGATGATGCCGTCGCTCTCCGCCTCGGCGAAGCCGCGCAGGGCCGCGTGCAGGGTCTGCGTCGAGGTGACGTTGATGGCCGGGTAGGCGAACTTGCCCGCCTTGGCCCGGTCGAGCATCTCGTTGTAGACCTCGGGAGTTGCGATGGGCATGCGAATCCGCTCCTGTCGGTGTGCGGCGCACGGACGACCTGTCCGACGCTCGGTACGCCTTCGGTACGTGGGTATGAGTACCGTGATGCAGTCGGTACCGGTGGCCGACGCGGCTCTGCGGTGCGGCTTCCGTTACCAGGGTTCGAGGCTTCCGCCGCGGTTGGGACAGATGAGGGTGTTCTGCGACCACGGACCGGACGCCTGTGCCATCTTCCCAGACTCGCCCGCCGGGATCACCAGGTGGCTCGCCACTTGGGACGGAGACGGGCCGCACGGCCCGGCCCGGGGTGACGTTGAGCCTCCGTAAACCCTTGAGCGCTATCCTGCGCCCGTGGAACCAATCCAACTTGCGGTCAACGTACTGGACGCCAAATCGCTGATCTCCTCGCTCGGCGCGATCGGGCTGCTGGCGATCATCTTCGCCGAGACCGGCCTGCTCATCGGGTTCTTCTTCCCCGGTGACTCGCTGCTGATCCTGGCCGGGGTCGCCGCCTCGAGCGCGGCCTCCTCCGTGCTGGGAGAGGGGGCCAGGCTGCCGATCGCGGTGCTGCTGATCGGCGCGCCGGTCTGCGCCGTCGCGGGTGCACAGCTGGGGCACCTGCTCGGAGCCAAGGTCGGCCCGAAACTGTTCGACAAGCCCGATTCGAAGATCTTCCGGCGCCAGTACGTGCTGAAGGCCGAGGAGTACTTCGACAAGTTCGGGCCGGCCAAGGCCGTGGTGATGGCCCGTTTCATCCCGATCGTCCGGACCTTCCTCAATCCCGTCGCCGGGACGCTGGAGATGCCCGCCCGCACGTTCTTCGTGTGGAACGTCGTCGGCGGCGTGCTCTGGACGGAGTCGATGCTGCTGATCGGCTACTTCGCCGGTGCCGGGCTGGCGCCCGTGATCGACAAGTACCTGATCCCGGCGATGCTGTTGATCATCCTGATCTCGGTCTCGCCGATCATCTTCGAGGTGATGCGCGAGCGGAAGAAGAAGAAGGCGGCCGGCCAGGCCGACTCCCGCGAGGCCGACTCGGTCGGCGGCCGGCACCGCAAGAACTGACCAGGTACGGAAACGGCCGGCGTCTCACGTTGTTTCACGTGAAACGCCGGCCGTTCTCGTACCCGGGGCCTGGGGCCTGGGATCAGCCGAGGTCGAGGTCCTTGAGGGAGTAGGCCGCGTAGTACGGCAGACCGGCTGCCTCGATCGCCGGGGCGGCGCCGCGCTCGACGATCACCGCGACGGCGACGACCTCGGCGCCCGCCTCACGCAGGGCCTCGACGGCCGTCAGCGGCGAACCACCGGTGGTGGAGACGTCCTCGACCACCAGCACCCGGCGGCCCTTGACGGACGGCCCCTCGACCCGCTGCTGCATCCCGTGCGCCTTGCCGGTCTTGCGGACGACGAACGCGTCCAGCTTCCGGCCCTGCGCGGCGGCGGCGTGCAGCATCGACGTCCCGACAGGGTCGGCGCCCAGCGTCAGACCGCCCACGGCGTCGTAGTCGAGCTCGGCGGTGGCGTCCAGCATGACCTGGCCGACCAGCGGAGCGGCCTCGCCGTCCAGCGTGATGCGGCGGAGGTCGATGTAGTAGTCGGCCTCCAGCCCGGAGGAGAGGGTGACCTTGCCGTGCACGACGGCCTTGTCCTTGATCTGCGCCAGCAGGGCGTCGCGGTGGTTGCTCATGAGCAGCCAGTCTAGGGGCTGTTCGACCTGCTGCCCGGCCTGCGGTCAGCGCCGCCGCAGGGCGCGGACCAGTACGACCGCGCCGCCGATCAGGGCGACGCCGCCGCCGATCATCCACGGCACCGAGCTGCCACCGCCGCTGACCGGGACGGTCTCCGGGCCGACCCAGCGGGTGGCGGCGCGGGCACGGGCGCTGCGGGCGGGCGGAGCCGGGGCGTAGCGCCCGCGTGGCGGGGCGTGGTCGACCTCCTCCGCCGACCGGCCGACGATGCTGCGGCGGACGGGTCCGTCCAGGGCCGCGTCCGCGGCGGCGGGCATGGGCTGGAAGACGTACGGGAGATCGGCGGGGGAGTCCGGGACGGCCGGGAACTCCGGCAGCTCGGCAGGCTGCCGGGGGCCGGGCTCGGGGTCGTCGGAGAAGGAGATCAGGTCGCTGAGGTCGTCGTCGAGGTCGCCGAAGCCCGAGGCGGCGTGGTCCTCCAGGTAGAGCACTGTCGCGGTGGGCGGCTCTGCGCCTCCGGCCTCCAGCACGAGAGCCGTGGCGAAGCGGTCGAGCAGGCGGCGCCCGGCGGCGGCCAGGGTGGCGGCGTCGAACTCGGCGAGCCGGCCCGTCGCGCTCAGGTCGCAGGTGAAGCGGATGGCCGCGCGGTCGGTGCCTGCGGGCTGCTCGGTGGTGTCAGGCTGCCCGGCGGTGTCGGCCTGCGCGGCCTGTTCGGCCGGCTCCGCCTTCTCGGTGGCGATCCGGACGGTCGCCGTGACCGCGCCGTTCCCGCGCGCCTCCTGGCCCTCGGCGAGCACCGTCAGCACGCCCTCGCGGCCCTGGATCAGCGAGAGCGTGCCCCGGTAGGTGATGGTGGAGGAACCGATCCGCACCCTCAGCCTGCCGCTGATCTCCTGCCCGTCACCGGCGTCGGCCTCGGTGCTCAGCCCCGGGACGCAGCGGGCCAGCAGCGCGGGCTCCCGGAGGGCCGGCAGGACGACATCGGCCGACAGCGGTACGACAACCTCATGCTCCATGTCAGCGAGCCTACCCACCCTCCTCCCCGGGACGGACCCTTGCCGTCAGGTTGACGCCCGCGTTAGACCTACCGGCGGACGCACCGGCCCGGCCTAGCCGAGCAGGGTCCGGGGGGCGGGCAGTTCGGCCGGGCGTTCGGCGGCCAGCTGTTCGGCGGAGCGTTGCAGGCTCTCGGGGGTGAGCGAGCGTGGGGCGGGGGTGTCCGCGGCGAGGGCGAGTTCCGGCTGCGTGTCGGAGGAGAGCACGAAGGTCTGGCCGGGCTCGGGGCCGCGAGGGCAGTGCCGGGGGCCGTCGGCGGCGGCGTACGGGACGGTCTGCAGCCCGGCGGTCCGCAGGCCGGACTCGGTGGACCAGAGGCCGGGGCCGACCGTGCCGGAGCGGACGGCGAGCCGGCCGCCGGGGGCCAGGCGGTGGGCGGCGAGGCCGTAGAACTCGGCGGAGGCGTACGTCTGGTCGGGTCCGTCACCGGGCGGGGGCAGGTCGGAGACGATCACGTCGAAGGTGTTGTCGCCGCTGCGCAGCCACTCCAGCGGGTCGGCGCTGACCAGGGTGGCCCGGGAGTCGTCGAAGGAGTGCTCGCCGAGCGCGGCGAGGGCTTCGTCGCTGCGGGCGAGGGCGGGGAGCGCCGGGTCGGGCTCGACCACCAGCACCGAGCGGACGGACGGGTGCCGCAGCACCTCGCGCAGGGCCAGCCCGTCGCCGCCGCCGAGCACCAGCACCCGCAGCTGTCGGCCGGTGGCGAGCGCGGGCTGCACGAGGGCCTCGTGCTCGCGGTACTCGTCCGGGCCGCAGACGGCGGAGCGGCCGTCGAGGAAGAGTTCCAGGGGCGCGTCGCGCTGGGGCGGCACCCGGGGGGTGGGCCCGGTCAGCACGATCTCGTGGTGCCGGCTCTGGGTGGCGAAGCGCACCTGAGCCCCGTAGAGGGCCTGCCTGGCGGCGCGTTCGATCGCGCCGGTGCAGGCGGCGGCGACGGCCAGGGTGATCAGCACCAGCCCGCAGCCCGTCCACAGCAGCAGCCGGGCGCGTGGCGGTGGCTCGTCGCGGAACAGCCAGAGCACGACGGCCGCCCCGGCGAGGGCGTTCACCGCGCCGGTGAGCAGCGCGCCGGTGGCCTGGCCGAGGGCGGGCAGCAGGACGAACGGGAAGGCCAGCCCGCCGATCAGGGCGCCCACGTAGTCGGCGGCGAAGAGGTCGGCGGCGGCCCGGCCCGCGTCCTCCCGGCGGATGCGCTGGATCAGCGTCATCAGCAGCGGGATCTCGGCCCCGATCAGGGTGCCGATGACGAAGGTCGTGCCGACCAGCCCGGCGCTGGTGGCCCCGTACCGGTCGAGCCAGGCCCAGCAGCTGTAGAGGGCCAGGACGGAGAGCCCGCCGATCAGCGCGAGCGCGCACTCGACCAGCGCGAAGGAGGTGGCCGGGCGTCGGGTCAGCCGTTTGGCGAGCAGTGAGCCGACGCCCATCGCGAACACCATGACGGAGAGCACGACGGAGGTCTGCGTGACCGAGTTGCCGAGCAAGTACCCGCCGAGGGCGACGAGTTCGAGTTCGTACACCAGACCGCAGGCCGCGCAGACGAACGCGGCGAGCAGCACCAGCAGCCGGGCGGCGCGCGGGTGGGCGCGGCGTCGGCGGCCCGGCCGCGAGCCGGTGCCACCCGGTATGGCGTCCCGCGCCCGGACGGCCCGTGCGCCGATCTCGCGCAGCCGGGTGGGGTCTTGGGCTCCGAGCGGGGACGATCCTTCGCCGTTGACGCCCGGCTGGACGGGTGGGCCTGCCGGATGGTTGATCATGAACAAACGCTAGGCGACGTGCGGTGTCGGTAGCTGCACCCATTCGACGGACAGCGCGGTGCAGCGAATTGACGATTCATCAGCATGGGGTATCAGTCCGGCTCGACGCTGTGGCGGGAGGGGCTGGTGGGGTTGTTGGGACTACTGGTACCGGGACTCGGGCTCGGGCCGGTCGGCCGGACGACGAGCGAGGAGCGGGTGCAGACCAGGCGTCCCTCCTGCGGGTAGGCGTGCCAGGTCCGCCAGAGCACCCGGTTCTGGTCGCCGTGCGCGACCAGGGCGGTGAAGGCGCTCGGGTCGCCGGGGAAGATCCCGGCGAGGGCGCGCGGGTGGCCCTCCACCAGTGCCAGCAACTCCTGGGCGCGGGCGGCGAAGATGTGGGCGGGCAGCTCCTCGATCCGGGCCGCGAACTCGTACTCCCAGCCCGCGACCTGCTTGGCGACCCGGGCAGGCAGCGGGGTCTGGCGGCCGGGCAGGCAGGCGACGGTCTCCAGGCACTCGCCCGGCCCGGCGGCCAGGATGACCTGGTGCGAGGCGCCGAGCAGGCGCAACTGCAGGGTGCCGCCGGAGCGGGCGGCCGTGGTGGTGTCGGTGCCGGGGCTGTCGAGTCTCAGGTCGCGCACCGCGAGCGCGGGCAGCGGCTCGCCGCCCAGGCACCACGCCAAATCACCGGCGCGGGTGTCCGTGTAGGAAGTCTGCAGTGTGGTGAGCATGCTGGGCTCCGCGTTTCAGCTCCGTGCGCGCCCGCCGTGCAGCATCCGGCCCGGCGCAGAGCGGGGCTGTTCGAGGCTGTGCGGTCCCTGGCGCGGCCGACCGTGGAAGGAAGGATTCCGGCTGGAGATTCAGCAGCAGAGAAGCACGAATTCTCCGGGTCCGTCAGGGATTTACCCATCTTTGCCAAGCATTCACCGGTCTGGGCGCAGCCACAGCCAGGGTGTGATCGGGACGGTGAACGACTCTGTCCAGTGTGCGCCCCCAAAGCCAGAGCGCGCGCCGTGCACGCGGTCGGTGCGCCGTCCGTACGGGTGGCGTGCTCGCACGGCGGTGCACCGGCCGCCCGGCGGGGTGGGTCGGGGCCGGTCAGGGCTGGTACGAACGGGTGAATGGACCGGTGGCGGTCAGACTGCGGTGCCGACCGAGACGTACCAGCCCAGCGGCAGGCCGACCGTCCCGTCCTCCCGGCGGTACTCCGCGCTGTGGAGCTGCCAGGCCGCGTCCAGCGCCTCGCGGTCCTCGGCCGACTGAGCGGCCAGCACCCAGTACGCCGTGCCCGCGATGGAGCGCAGCCGGTCCCAGTACTGCGCGGGGGAGTCGACGGTCAGCTGCCAGGAGAAGGGGTGCTGGTGGTCGACCCGGAAGCCCGCCGCCGTCAGTTCCTCGTGGAGGCGCTCGGGGGTCAGTTCGAAGGGTGCCATCGCCTCCGGTGGCAGTTCGAAGCCCTCGACCGAGTCGCCGAGCACACCGCTCCCCAGCGTCAGGGCCGCACACGCGTCCGGATCACCCCAGGACTGGACGTGCAGGCTGCCGCCCGGACGCAGCACCCGGCGGCACTCGCGCAGCGCGGCCGGCAGGTCGGGCAGCACCCAGGCGGTCTTGAGCATCGTGACGGCATCGAACTGGGCGTCTTCGTACGGGAGTTCGCTTGCCGATCCGACCGAGAAGGACAGTCGGTGCTGGAGTTCGAGGGGGAGGGCGGGCAGCAACTTCTCGGTGGCGATGCGCACGGCGACGTCGGAGTAGTCGAGCCCGGACACCTGCGACTCGGGGACGGCGGCGGCGAGGGCGCAGCTGAGTGCCCCGTTGCCCGATCCGACGTCCAGGACGCTCCGCGCGCCGGACGCGTGGACGAGGCCGACGAGGGAGTCGATCAGGGCGGTGCCGATCTCGCTGGAGGACGCGCCACGGGCATCCGCGACCCGGTTCCAGTGGTGCCGGCTGAAGTAGTCCAGATCGACGTTCACGCGCTCCTCGACCTCTCCCGTGTCGGCGTGGCGCGCCGCCGTTCCGTGCCGCTGCGGCGCCGTTCCGGATTGTTGCACCCGTGTGTCGCCCTGCGCAGCTGTTCGAACGATCCGCCTCCCGGCTGCTCGCTGTTCACTCGGCTCAGGGCTCTGCGCCACTTCGTACAATTGACAGATCATCAGCAAGGTCATCTCCCCTGGCCACGGCAAGACTTGGCCGAGAGAACACCAAAGTGCCTGTTTGGCAAGGGATTTGATGGTCGACGAATGAGTCTTGCGCGGGTAGGTCGTTAGTGGTCAACTCTCAACCGAGCGCGCTCAGATGGTGGCGCCACTCGGTGGCCCTGTCGGCCAGGAACCGTTCGCGGCGTGATGTCATGTTCGAAGGGGGGTGACGCACATGGAGACCACCACGATCACGATCAGCCGCGAGACCAAGGTTCGCCGCAGCCCGACCTGCTGAAGAAGCACCTGAATCGCGGGGGCACTACTGGCCTCCGGTACGTCCGAGTGAAGCGACGCCGGCAGTGAGACCTGCCCTGCGAGCGGTTCCTGGTCGTCAAGGTCACCGAGGGCAACACCCGCACGAGGACAGGTTGAGAAGGTGTCGCCGATGAACGACGGAACTCCGCGCGGGCCGGTGGCCCCGGTGGGTGTCGGCCTGCAGTACAACCCCGAGGTCGCCGAGTGGTTCCCCTTCCACCAGGCCGGCATCGACGCGGTGGAGGTGCTGCTGGACACCGTCATCGCGCCGCTGGACAGCCCCTGGACGATCCTGCCCGACCGCGAGGCGGAGATCGACGCGCTGGTGGCGGGCGAGCCCACCGTCATCGCACACTCCAACTACGGCGCGGAGTTCGGCTTCGAGCCGTTGGAGACGACGGCGGCGGTGCTGCGGCACGTACCCGCCGCCCAGCGGTTCCGCAGCCCCTGGATGAGTGACCACTGCTTCTACGGCGACGGCTCCTGGTCGGACATCTGGAGCTCACCCGTCCAGTTCTCCCGCGCGGAGGTCTCCCGGCTGGCCGAACGCGCCAGTCGGCTCCAGGAGTTGCTCGGTGTGCCGCTGGCCCACGAGAACGCGGCCTACTACGTGCCCTGCCCCGGCGGGGACCTGGCCGAGCCGGACTTCCTCGCCGCCCTGGTCGAGAAGGCGGGCACCTACCTCCACATCGACCTGCACAACATCCATACCAACGTGGTCAACTTCGGCTACTACAGCATGCGTTCCTATCTGGACGCGTTGCCCCTGGACCGCGTGGTGGAAGTCCACGTGGCGGGCGGCAGCTGGTCCGGCGGTATGTACCACGACTGGCACGACGCCCGGGTGCCCGAGCCGGTGTGGGAGGCGCTGGAGGACCTGATGTCGAAGTCCCGGCCCGGCGCGGTGATCGTGGAGGTCCAGGGCCGCGCCCACTCCGCACGCACCCGGGAGCTCGACCCGGCCGAGGACGCACCGCTGATCCTCGGGGATCTCGAACGCGCGGCGCAGATCTGGGACCGCGTCTACGGCCCGCACAGCCGCCGGACGACCGCAGTCGCCGCAGCCGGGGAGGCCGCCCGGTGAAGGCCGAGGAGGTCTGGCGGCTCTGGCGGCGCATCCTGCGCGAGCCCGCGCTCTCGGACGCCGTCATCGCCGCCGAAGTGGCCGAGCGGGCAGCCGAGTTCGGGCTGACCCCCGAGGAGACCGCGATCGCGGCCCAGTACGCCGCCAACGGCAAGGGCGTCGCCTGGGCCGTGGACGCCTACCGCTTCCGGTTGGTCAGGGTCACCCGGTACGCGGTCGCCGAGGGCGCACCGCTCACCGCACTCGCCCTGGAGCAGCTGGGCCAGGACCTCCCGGCGCTGGCGCGCTCGTACGTCGAGGCCAGCGGGTGGACCGACCGGGGGCCCTACGTCTACACCGTCACCGCCGACTACCTGGACCACCTGCGGCGCACCCTGGACACCCCCGGGGCGGCCTCGGCGCCGGGCCTGTTCGACATCATCGCGCTGGAATACGCCGGAGCCCTGCTGGTCGCCCGGCATGCCGCCGGTCCGCCGGTGGCCGCTGCTGACGGAACTGCTCCCCGTTGGACGGGGCGTGGCGCTCTCGTACGGGTCGGGCACGACATCCTCGGCTGGCTCGCCGACCCGCAGCAGACCGACCTCACGGCGCTCCCGGCGCAGCCCCGGCAGATCGTGGTGCGGCTCGACGGCTCCCCGGACCACTACTCCCTCAACGGGATCGGCGAGAGCGCGGCGCTGGTCGCCGAGGCGCTCGCCACCGGCGCGGACCTCCCGGAGATCGCCGCCCTGGTCGGGCTGGACCCGGCCGACGCCGGGCTCCGGGGGCTGCTCGAAACCTTCGCCGACTGGGGCCTGGTGACACCCGGCCCGCCCGCCATCAGCACCGCCGGAGACGCCCGATGACGACGGAAGCCGGCAGGCGCTTCGCCCTGCTGTGGACGGCCAGCGCGATCTCCTGCGTGGGGGACGGCGTGCTGCTCACGGCAGGGCCGCTGCTCGTCCTCTCGCTGAACAGCGACCCCAAGGTGGTGGCGACCGCCGAGGTGGCGGTCACGCTGCCGTACCTGCTGCTCGGCATCTTCGGCGGCGTCGTGGTCGACCGGATGGAACGCCGACGGCTGATGGTCGGGCTCGACCTCGCCCGGGGCCTGCTGCTGGCCGTCGTCGTGGCCTCGCTGCTGATCGGTGTCGCGCAGATCCCGGTGCTGCTGGTCGCGCTGTTCATCCTCTCCACGGCGGACACGGTCTTCCGAACCGCGGCCCAGACCGTGCTGCCCTCGATCGTTCCGAAGGACGCGCTGGTCCGGGCGAACAGCCGGCTCATGTCCGCCGAGACGATCGGCACCCAGTTCTTCGGCCCCGCGCTCGGCGGCCTGCTGTTCGCGGCGTCGGTGACCCTGCCGTTCCTGGTGGACGGGATCTCCTTCGCCGGGTCCGGGCTGCTGGTGCTGTTCGCGCTGCCGATGGCGGCGCGCTCGCTCGGACGGAAGGGTGCCGGTGCTGCCGACGGCCCGGCCGGGGCGGGCGCCGGACAGCCGAAGGAGGCCCGCCCGGGGATCCTCAAGGAGGCTGCCGAGGGCGTGCGTTGGATGTGGGGGCAGGGCACCCTGCGCTTCCTCGCGGCCACCTCGGCGGTCATCAACTTCTTCACCGGCGCGACCACCGCCATCATGGTGATCTACGCGCACCGGGTCCTCCACCTCAGCGGTTCGGGCTACGGACTGGTGATCGCCTGCGGCGCCTTCGGCGGGCTGGCCGCCGGTCTGGTGGCCGGCAAGGTGGCGAAGAAGGTCGGGATCAAGGGCGCCCTCGCCCTGGCAGTGGGCCTTCAGGCCGTCGGCCAGGCGGTGCTCTTCGTGGCATCGGACCGGGTGCTCACCGTGCTTGCGCTGAGCAGCGCGAGCTACGCCCAGATCCAGTTCAGCTCGGTGAGCGTGGCCCTGCGGCAGGCGCAGATCCCGAGTGCGCTGCTCGGCCGGGTGACCAGCGTGTACCGGATGATGGCCTGGGGTTCCGTCCCGCTCGGGGCGATGGTGGCCGGTCTGGTCGTCGCGTGGGTCGGCCTTCGGGTCACCTTCGCGGTGGGCGCCGTCCTGCTGACCGTCCAGGTCTTCCGCGTGCTCGTCCGAAACTCGGGATTCGAGCTCGACGAATCCGAACCCGTCGTCCTCCCTGTCGAGGAGCCCCAGGAGTCATCGTGACAGATGTGACCGATGTGACCCATGCGACTGATCTGACCGAACTGACCGAACTGACCGACAAGCCCACGGCTTACCGACTGCCGGGCGTGCCTGACACCCTGGCGCAGGTGGGCGACGACATCGTGACCGTCGACACGCGGTGGAGCTTCGCGGGCAGTACGCCGCAGAAGTTCGACGTCCACGTCAGCCGCAGCGTGCCGCTCTACGCGGAGGGGCACGACCTGATCAGCCGCTGCATCGAGTTCTTCTGCCGACGCGGCGGCAGCGTGATCGACATCGGCTGCTCCACCGGCACGCTGCTGGCCCGGCTGGCCGAGAAGGAGTGCTGCCAGGACCTCTCGCTGATCGGGTTCGACATCGAGGCGGACATGGTCCGCGTCGCCCGCCAGCGATGTATGGACCTGGAGAACGTCACCATCCGGCAGGGCGACATGCTCAACGTCGACTACTCCGGCGCCAACGCGGTCATCATGTACTACACCCTGCAGTTCCTGCCGCCCGGTGAGCGCCGCAAGGCCCTCAAGCTGGTCTGCGACGGCCTGGTCGAGGGGGGCGGTCTCTTCCTCTTCGAGAAGACGCTGGAGCCGGATTCGCGGACCCAGGACATCGTCCAACAGCTGTACAACGAGTACAAGTTGGAGAACGGCTTCGACCCCGCGGAGATCTACCAGAAGGCGCACAGCCTGCGCTCCGTGCTGGCGCCGCAGCGCAGTGCGGACACCCAGGAGCTGCTCCGTGAGGTCGGTTTCAGCAGCGTGGTGACGATCTCGAAGTATCTTCACTTCGAAGGCATGTTGGCGATCAAGTAAGGAGTACGGGCATGGAGTTGAGTGGCTTCGCGTTCAGCGCGACGGACTGGAGCACGGTGCCGGAGGAGTGCAAGCCCGGCGAGACGGGTGAAGTCCGCAGCCGGGTGAAGCAGTTCGGTGCGGTACGAGTACGGCGGGTGGACTACAGCGTCGGCTACTCGGCGGACCACTGGTGCAGCAAGGGGCACGTGCTGTTCGTGCTCGAGGGCGAGCTCGTCACCACGCTGGACGACGGCCGGGTCGTGGTGACGCCTGCGGGCCGTAGCTACCAGGTCGCCGACGAGCGCGAGGCGCACCGCTCCAGCGCGCCGAACGGCGCGAGCCTGCTGATCGTCGACTAGCCGTCGCAGCGGGTCAGCCGGTCGGGGGGAGCTCCTTCAGGAGCACGACGCTCTGGTAGTTCGTGACCTCCCACTGCCACGTCCCGACCGGCGTGTAGCCGTGTCGGAGGTACCAGCCGACCAGCTCGGCGGCCCCGGCCGACGTGTCGATGGCGACCCGGTCGGCCCCGAGCGCGGCGATCCGTCGCTCCGCGAGGGCCAGCAGGCGGTGCCCCAGACCGGCCCCGCGCTGCGACGGGTGCACCGCCAGCTGCCAGAACGACCCGGCCCCGGCCGGTGCCGGGTACCCCTCCGGGGCCGCGTGCCGGGCCGCGACCGTCACCGTGCCGAGCAGCGCCCCGCCGCTCAGCGCGAGCCAGCACTCGCCCTCGGCCAGCCGGTTCGCGGTGTCCTGCACGGACTGGTACGAGGCGAAGAACACCCGGCCGGCCGCCGCGTGGTCGGCGTACGCGAGGTGCAGCAGGCCGGTCAGCGCCTCGACCGAATCACCCTCGGCGAAGCGCCGCAGCTCGACGGCGGGCAGGCCGTCGGGCTGCGGGGTACCGGGCGGTCGCGGAGTCACACCAACGAGTGTCAGCCACTCCGCGCCGCCCGGCATCTGCTTAGGCCGTGCAGCCTCCACGGCGTCAGCGCCAGGGCACCCGCACCGACGGTGAGACTGACCGCCGCCAGAGCCCAGCAGGGGAGCGAACCGGCGGACTGCCCCGTCCAGTCCCACCAGCGGTGCCGTCCGAGATCTTCGGCTCCGTAGTAGGTCAACGGGAAGATGGTGAGCGTCGGCAGGACCCAGGAGAGCATCCAGCCGAAGATCCGGCCGGAGAGGAACGCCAGGCCGAGCCAGATGAGCAACGCCCGCATCATCAGAACGGCGAGTTCCGTGGTGGTGAAGACTGCCTCGGCCGAGCCGAGCAACACCACCGTGATCGCGCTGACGGCAATCGCGTGCGCCACCTCGTAGGTGCGGAAGGTCTTGGAGGCGGCGCGCTCCATGTCGGCCACCACGCTGTGCAGGCTGCCCGCAGCGAGAGCCGCGAAGGCGATGGGAAGCTCCCGCCGGAACGGAATCACCGCCACGCCGGCCGCGTTCCCGGCTGGAAGAGAGATGTTGATGGAGCCGAACAGGGCGTCGCAGACTGTTACGAGCGCCAGGCCGATCGCCAGACCGTGGACGTGGTGGACGCGCGCATATCGCCGGACGGCGGCGATGTGATCAGACACAGGACACCGAGTGGAGAGTCTGCAGGCGCTGCTGCGCCCAGGCGATCTGTGCTTCCTCGGGCTGTGTGGTCAGGCGTGCGATGAACTCCATGTCCACGCCTGGCGGCCCACCGTGCATGTTCACAGGCCGACCGGCCCCGTAGATGCGAGCGGCCAACCACATGGACAACTCGCCTGAAGCCAGACCGATTCGTTCCATGGTCTCGTTGTCCACCGCGAGGCAGAGTGGCGGGATCTCGGACTGGACGATCGCGCTGCCCATGCTGATCGCCGGATCCCAGAGCGAGCCCTCGAGGATGTAGAAGTCGTTCGGCTGACTGCTCCGGAGACCCTGTTCGTAGAAATCGCCCGGCACGGTGAACATGCCCGCCGGGATCTTGGACATCCGCGCCGCCATGGCTGTCGCCTCGGGCAGATACTTGCGGTCCTCCGGCCAGAGGCACACCCGGGGAACAGTCTCGGAGCACACCGGGTTGGCGGCCGCCGCCCGCTGGACTCGAATCCGGCCGGCCGGGCCGACGGCTACTGCGGCCAGGACGAAGGCCACCACCACTCCGAGCGCGGTGAACCGCCGTGCGGGCGTTGTTTGCCACCTGCCACGACCGTGGCGGCGGAACGTCGGCCTGGCCACCAGCACCGCGATGGCCGCCAGGCCGCAGCCCAGTGCCAGCCGTACCAGGAGCGGGGATACGGCAACCTTGATGAACGGATCGCCGGAGAGCATGAAGAGGTCCAGCGCGGACGGGTTTCCGACCCAGCCCAGGAAGACGAAACAACCGAGGCCGCACACCGCCGATGCCGCATAGGGAGAGGACGACCACCGGCCGACCACATGCCCGAGCCCGGCACAGCCGATCATGACGCCGAAGCCGAGCAGGAGGTAACCGGGCCACAGGAAGCCGGGGCCGGCGTCCGAGAGACTCACAGCAGCGGCTGCGGCAGCGCCGATGAGATAGACCAGCGTTCCGTAGCTCAGCGTCGCGGCGAGCTGCGCCAGCTCCAGTTGCCAGGCGGGACGGGCCGAGGCGCCCAGCTGCTCATTGATCCCCGCCCGCCGAGCACGTCCGGCCGTCCAGGTCGCGGAGGCGGCGAGTGCCGGTCCGAAGTAGAGCGAGGGCAGTTGCGCTGCGACGCTGGCCTGTGGCCAGACCCCGATCCACCACTGGCTGCGTCCGAAGATCGCCGCGAAGTCGAGCGCCAGCAGGACGGGTAACCACCAACGCAGTGGCGAGCGACGGACTTCGATCCAGTAGATCCGCATCAGCGGCGCACCCCCTGGGTGCCCAGCGTGGTCATGTACCCGCGCTCCAGCGGGCTGTCACCGATGGCGTCCGGCGCGGCAGCCTCCGTCAACTCGGCGGGAGTGCCCTGGAAGACGAACCGTCCCGCGCTGAGCACCGCGACGCTGCTGCAGACTGCGGAGACATCCTCCACCAGGTGGGTACTGAGGATCACCGCACTGTCGCTGAGCGACCGGATGAGTTCGCGGAAGTCCAGCCGCTGTGCCGGGTCCAGACCGACAGTCGGTTCATCGAGAAGAAGCAGCCGCGGCGAGCCGACCATGGCGGTCGCGATTCCTGCCCGGCGGAGCATCCCGCCGGACAACGACTTCATCTTGGCTGAAATGCGGTCGGAGAGTCCTACCGCCTCGATCACGCGCCGCGTCTCCCGATCGGCCTCCGACGACGGTACCTCCCGGAGCCACGCGCAGTACCGAACGAAGTCGTACACCGAGAACGAGGGGTAGTAGCCGAAGTCCTGTGGCAGATATCCGATGCTCCGGCGGGCCTGCCGAGCCGTCTGCTCGGAGACGACCCTGATCCCGCAGATCTCGATCTCACCATCGTGGGGCGGGACAACGGTCGCAAGGGTTCTCAACAACGTTGTCTTGCCTGCACCGTTGGGGCCGAGCAAGCCCGTAACGCCGGGACCGACCTCCAGGTCGAGATCTGAGATCACGCTCTTGCCGCCGTACCCCTGCCCGAGCCCGCGGACCACCACGATCGGCTCCACCTGGCACCTCCCCCTAGCCACGCTGGGTGACTTCAGCGAGGAGGGCGCGAAGCGTCGCCACATCTGAATGGCTCAGTCCCACAATGTCCCCCCACGAGACTTTTCGGTTACCGATCGCCCCCCGGTCGATCGGCCGGACGCTACCACGGCAGGGTTGCTACGCGCCCGAACCGATAGGTGCCCCGCGCGTCGATCCGCCAGATTCAGCCTGCACCCAGCGCTTCCCGAGGCGCCGGGTCAGAGCCGCTGGAGCCTGGTCACTGCCTCGGCGAGTACGTCGTCGCCCTTGCAGAAGGTGAAGCGGACGTGGCTGCGCCCGGCGTCGGCGTTGTCGTAGAAGACGACGTTGGGGATGGCGACGACGCCGCAGCGGGCGGGGAGGCTGCGGCAGAACTCCAGGCCGTCCTTCTCGCCCAGTGGGGTGATGTCGGTGGTGATGAAGTACGTGCCCTCCGGCTCGAAGACCTGGAAGCCGGCCGCCGTCAGCCCCTCCGAGAGCAGGTCGCGCTTGCGGCGCAGGTCGGCGCGGAAGCCGTCGAAGTACTCGTCCGGCAGGCGCAGGGCGTCGGCGACGGCGTACTGGAAGGGGCCTGCGCTGACGAAGGTGAGGTACTGCTTCGCGGTGCGGACGGCGGCGACCAGCGGGGCGGCGGCGGTGACCCAGCCGACCTTCCAGCCGGTGAAGGAGAAGGTCTTGCCGGAGGAGGAGATCGAGACGGTGCGTTCGCGCATCCCGGGGAGGGCGGCGATCGGGTGGTGGCCGCCGCTGAAGACCAGGTGTTCGTAGACCTCGTCGGTGACGACCAGCAGGTCGTGCTCGCAGGCGAGTTCGGCGATGGCGCGCAGCTCGTCGGGGTGCAGGACGAGGCCGGTGGGGTTGTGCGGGGTGTTGATCAGCAGCAGCCGGGTGCGCGGGGTGATCAGCGTGCGCAGCTCGTCCAGATCGGGGCGGAAGCCGGGCGCGCGCAGGGTGAGCGGCACCCGGGTCGCTCCGGCCATCGCGATGGTCGCGGCGTACGAGTCGTAGAACGGCTCGAAGGCGATCACCTCGTCGCCCGGCTCCAGCAGGGCGAGCATCGTGGCGGCGATCGCCTCGGTGGCGCCGGCGGTGACGAGCACCTCGCTGTCGGGGTCGAACTCCAGCCCGTACCACCGCTGTTGGTGCTCGGCGATGGCGCTGCGCAGCTCCGGGACGCCGGGGCCGGGCGGGTACTGGTTGCCCTTGCCCGCCAGGATCGCGTCGGCGGCGGCCTGGGCGATCTCGCGGGGCCCGTCGGTGTCGGGGAAGCCCTGCCCGAGGTTGATCGAGCCGGTGGCGTTCGCCAGGGCCGACATCTCCGCGAAGATCGTCGTCCCCAGCCCCGCCAGCCTGCGGTTCAGCAGTGGCCTCGCACTCATCCCGGCTCCTCACGCTTCGTAGTCGGGCCCAATCATCCGCTGGCGCCGCGGCCTGGGCAAGCACTTCCCGGGGGTGCCCCACGACGAACGGCCCGCCCCCGGGTGGGGGCGGGCCGTTCGTGTCGACGGGCTCAGACCTCGTCGGTGGGGTTCTCGTCGGACGGGCCCTGCTCGCCCTCGATGTCCTTCTGGAGGCCGAGGCGCTCGACGATCCACTGCTCGAAGCCGACGGCGGCCTGGGTCCAGTTCGCCGTGGTGGTGACGAAGTAGTCCAGGTTGACGCCGGTGCCGACGATCATCTGGGACTCGCCGATCAGGCGGACGACGCCGTCCTCGTGGGTGTGGGTGTAGACCTTCGGCCAGAGGGTCTCGCGGTTCCACTCGTCGATCAGGTCGAGGATCTCGTGCTTGTCCTCGAGCGGGTACGCGCGGTCGTAGAACGCGCGGACGGCGAAGAGCTCCTTCTGCTCGCCGCGGAACATGTAGTACACCCGGAAGCCGTCCCAGGGGGCGGTGAGGTCGCCCTCGTCGTCCACCAGGTGCTTCAGCTGCATCTGGTCCAGCAGCTGGCCGACGAGGGCCTGGTCCGGCACCACGACGGGCGGCGGGCCGGCCGGGGCGCCGCCGGGCTGGCCGCCGGGGCCGCCCTGCGGCACGCCGAAGGAGGGGATGGAGGACGGGTCGATGCTCATGGGAGGTCCTTCTGATTCTCAGTGCACAAGGGTGGCTGGGATGTCAGGGGCCGCCCTTCCAGGTCTCCATCCTGCCTCATCTGCGGCCGGGGTCACAGAGGCTCCCTGGCGGCTGCCCGGAAGATCCGCAACCAGCTGCTTTCGGGAGCGCCCGTGCACCCGGCTACCCGTCGGCCCGGACGGTCAGCCGGTCGCCCGCCTCGTCGCGCTCGACCACGACGGTCTGGCCGTCGTGCACCGTGCCGGAGAGGATCGCCCTGGCCAGCTGGTCGCCGATCGCGGACTGCACCAGCCGCCGCAGCGGCCGGGCCCCGTACGCCGGGTCGTAGCCGGTCAGCGCCAGCCAGTCACGGGCGGCCGGGGTGACGTCCAGGCTGATCCGCCGGTCGCGCAGGCGGTCGGCGAGGCGGGTGACCTGGAGGTCGACGATCCGGCTCAGCTCGGCGGTGCCGAGCGGCTCGAAGACCACGATGTCGTCCAGCCGGTTGAGGAACTCGGGCTTGAAGGCGGTGCGGACGGTCTCCAGCACCAGCTCCTTCTTCTTCGCCTGCTCGATCACCGGGTCGACCAGGTACTGCGAGCCGAGGTTGGAGGTCAGGATCAGGATCGCGTTCCGGAAGTCGACGGTGCGGCCCTGGCCGTCGGTGAGCCGCCCGTCGTCCAGCACCTGGAGCAGCACGTCGAAGACCTCGGGGTGGGCCTTCTCGACCTCGTCCAGCAGGACGACGCTGTACGGGCGGCGCCGGACGGCCTCGGTGAGCTGGCCGCCCTCCTCGTAGCCGACGTACCCGGGCGGGGCGCCGACCAGCCGGGAGACGGAGTGCTTCTCGCCGTACTCGCTCATGTCGATCCGGACCATCGCCCGCTCGTCGTCGAAGAGGAAGTCGGCCAGGGCCTTCGCGAGTTCGGTCTTGCCGACGCCCGTCGGGCCGAGGAAGAGGAAGGAGCCGGTCGGCCGGTCCGGGTCGGCGATGCCGGAGCGGGTGCGGCGCACCGCGTCCGAGACGGCCCGGACGGCCTCCGTCTGGCCGATCAGGCGGCGGCCCAACTCCTCCTCCATGCGCAGGAGTTTGGCGCTCTCGCCCTCAAGCAGCCGCCCGGCGGGGATGCCCGACCAGGCGCTGACCACGTCGGCGATGTCGTCCGGCCCGACCTCCTCCTTGACCATCGACTCGGAGGCGTCCTCGTCGGCCGCCCTGGCCTGGGCCTCCGCGAGCTCGTGCTCGGCGGCGGGGATCTCGGCGTACAGCAGCTTCGAGGCGCGCTCGAAGTCGCCGTCCCGCTGGGCGCGTTCGAGCGCACCCTGCAGCTCGTCGAGGCGCTCCTTGAGCTCGCCGACCCGGTTGAGGCTCTTCTTCTCCTGCTCCCAGCGGGCGGTCAGCCCGTTCAACTGCTCCTGCCGGTCGGCGAGATCGCGCCGGAGCTTGGCCAGCCGGTCGACGGAGGCCGGGTCGGACTCCTTCTCCAGGGCCAGCTCCTCCATCCGCAACCTGTCGACGGAGCGCTGGAGTTCGTCGATCTCGACCGGCGAGGAGTCGATCTCCATCCGGAGCCGGGAGGCCGCCTCGTCGATCAGGTCGATCGCCTTGTCGGGGAGGAAGCGCGAGGTGATGTAGCGGTTGGAGAGGGTGGCGGCGGCGACCAGCGCGGCGTCCGAGATCTGCACCTTGTGGTGCGCCTCGTACCGGCCCTTGAGCCCGCGCAGGATGGCGATGGTGTCCTCGACGCTGGGCTCGCCGACCAGCACCTGCTGGAAGCGGCGCTCCAGCGCCGGGTCCTTCTCGATCCGCTCGCGGTACTCGTCCAGCGTGGTGGCGCCGACCATCCGCAGCTCGCCCCGGGCCAGCATCGGCTTGAGCATGTTGCCCGCGTCCATCGACGAGTCGCCGCCGGCGCCCGCGCCGACCATGGTGTGCAGCTCGTCGATGAAGGTGATGACCTGGCCGTCGCTGGAGCGGATGTCGTTCAGGACGGCCTTCAGCCGCTCCTCGAACTCGCCCCGGTACTTCGCCCCGGCGACCATCGCGCTGAGGTCGAGCGAGACCAGCCGCTTGCCGCGCAGCGAGGTCGGCACGTCGCCCGCGACGATCCGCTGCGCCAGGCCCTCGACCACGGCGGTCTTGCCGACGCCCGGGTCGCCGATCAGCACCGGGTTGTTCTTCGTCCGGCGGGAGAGCACCTGGACGACCCGGCGGATCTCCTGGTCGCGCCCGATCACCGGGTCGAGCTTGCCGTCGCGGGCCGCCTGGGTCAGGTCGGTGCCGTACTTCTCCAGTGCCTTGTACGTGCCCTCGGGGTCGGGGGAGGTGACCTTCGCGCTGCCGCGCACGTCCTTGAAGGCGGCCAGCAGCGACTTCGGCGTGGCGCCGTGCTGGGCGAGCAGCTCGGCGACCGCGCCGCCCTCGGCGGCCAGGCCGACCAGCAGGTGCTCGGTGGAGAGGTACTGGTCGTCGAGCTCGTCCGCCCGCTTGCCCGCCTCGTTGAGCACGGCGAGCGTGTCCCGGGCGAGCTGCGGCGCGGCGACGGTCGAGCCCTGGGCGGCGGGCAGCTCGCCGAGCCGCTTGCGGGCGGCGGCGGTGACGGCGGCCGGGTCGGCCCCGACGGCCTCCAGCAGCGGGCGGGCGATGCCCTCGGGCTGCTCCAGCAGCGCCAGCAGGATGTGCACCGGCTTGACGTCCGGGTTTCCTGCGGCGCTGGCCTGCCGGATCGCGGCGGACAGGGCGTCCTGCGTCTTGCTGGTGAACTTGCTGGCGTCCACGGGGGTACGTCCTCCTCAGGTGCTGCTGGATCTCGGGGGTGTATTGCTTCTGCCAGTATGCAGGAAGTTGAGCGTGTATGGCTCAACTTTCGGAGTTGTTCATCTTGCGAGGTCAGGTCAGTCCCGGCGGGTGAGCTTGCGGGTCAGCCCGAGCAGCTCCCGGGCCGGGCCGGCCGGGCGGTGGCCGGAGGGCCAGACGGCGCGCAGCGGCCGGTGCAGGTCGATGCCGATCAGCGGGATCTCCACCAGCCGCCGGGTCGCCAGCTCCTCGACCACCGCGAGCTCGCTGAGGCAGACCGGCCCGGCGCCGGTCATCGCGGCGGCCTTCAGCGCGGTCGAGGAGGCCAGCTCGAGGCGCGGCGTCGCCGTCCCGCCGTACGGTTCGAGGGCCTGGTCGAGCACCTCCCGGGTGCCCGAGCCGGGCTCCCGCAGCACCAGCGGTGTCGCGGCCAGCTCGGCGCCGGTCAGCGGTGCCCGGCGCCGGGCCCACGGGTGGCCCGGCCCGACCACGACCACCAGCCGGTCGGCCGCCACCACCGCTCCGGAGAGCCCAGGCGGCGTACCGGGCCCCTCGATGAACCCGAGGTCGGCGTCACCGGCCAGCACGTGGGAGGCGACGTCCGCCGAGTTCGCCGTCCGCAGCGTCACCGCCGTCTCCGGGCTCGCGTCGTGCAGCGCGAGCAGCCAGCCCGGCATCAGGTACTCGGCGACCGTCAGGCTGGCCACCACCCGCAGCCGGGCGTCCCGCCGCCCGCGCAGGGCGTCGATGCCCGCGTCCAGCGACTGCGCGGCCTCCACCACGCTGCGGGCCCACTCCACCACCAGCCGCCCGGCGTCGGTCGGCCGCGAGCCGCGCGGCGAGCGCTCCAGCAGGGCGACCCCGATCTGCCGCTCCATCCCCTTGATCCGCGCGCTGGCCGCCGGTTGGCTCACCCCGAGCTCCGCCGCCGCCCGCCCGACGCTGCCGAGCCGGGCCACCGCGAGCAGCAGCTCCAGCGCGCCCAGCTCGGGCACCCGGGCGGAGAGCGTCCCGCCGTGGGCCCCCGTCAGGCGTCGCTGAGACCCCTTGAAGGGCTGTTCGTCGGGGCGTTCGTGCTGGTGGGGCCGGTCATCGGGTCGGCTTGTGGGTGCGGGTGGAGCCATAGGGCCAGGCTATGTGCTCATAGGTCCGGCCGCGCTACCGGAGCCGCCCGCGCGGGGGCACGGTGGATACATGGCCACCCTCACCGCACTCCGCGACACCACCGGCTTCCGACTCGACCTCAGCCAGCTCGGCCCGAACTGGTACGCCGCCGTCATGGGCACCGCGATCACCGCCAACGGTGCCGCCGCCCTGCCGGTGCACTTCCCGGGGCTGGTCGGCTTCAGTCAGGCGGTGTGGGCGCTCTCGCTCGGCCTCCTCGCGGTGCTCGTCACCGGCCGCGTGCTGCACTTCCGCCGCCACCCCGACGCGGCCCGCGCCCAGCTGCTCGACAACCCCGCCTCCGCCGTCTTCTACGGCTGCCCCCCGATGGCCCTGCTCGCCGTCGGCTACGGCACCCTCGTCGTCGGCGCCCCGCTGATCGGCAC
The DNA here is from genome assembly GCF_052076145.1 of Kitasatospora sp. McL0602. Lineage (NCBI taxonomy): Bacteria > Bacillati > Actinomycetota > Actinomycetes > Kitasatosporales > Streptomycetaceae > Kitasatospora > Kitasatospora sp. McL0602. Next base: position 3,707,638 of record NZ_CP197246.1, read on the forward strand.
CGCCCCCGCCGTCGCCATCGACGTGCTGCTCTGGACGGTCGGTACGGTCTACGCCCTCGCGGTGGCCCTGGGCATCCCGTACCTGATGATCACCCGGCACCGGGTCTCCGCCCTGGAGGCCAACCCGACCTGGCTGCTGCCCGTCGTCGCCCCCATGGTCGCCGCCGCGCTCGGCCCCGCCCTGGTGCCGCACCTCCCCGAGGGCGGCGCGCAGACCGCGATGCTCTACGGCTGTTACGGCCTGTTCGGCGCCGGGCTGATCGGCACGATGGTCCTGCTGCCCGTAGTGGTCACCGGCCTCGTCCACAGCAAGCTGCCCAGCCTCGTCCTGACCCCCTCGCTCTTCCTGGTGCTCGGCCCGCTCGGCCAGTCCACCACCGCCGCCAACCAGCTCGCCGACGCCGCCAGGACGGCCGCCCCCCGGTTCGCCCCCGCCGCACTCGCCTTCGCGGTGCTCTTCGGGCTCATGGTGATGGGCTTCGCACTGCTCTGGCTCGGCCTCGCGACCGCCGCCAACGTGAAGGCCTGGCGGGCCGAGATGCCCTTCGCGATGACCTGGTGGGCCTTCACCTTCCCCCTCGGCACCATGGTCACCGGCGCCGCCGGACTCGCCCGCCACACCGGCTTCGGCGCACTCACCGGGCTGGCGGCCGGCCTGTTCGTCATGCTGGTCGTCGCCTGGTGCACCGCCGCCGTCCGGACGGTCTCGGCCATCGCCGGCGGACGCCTGCTGCGGTGACGCACTCCCTGCCGAGGTGACGCGCCCCTGCCCCCGACGGCCTCTCCCGACTGCCCGTCCGGTCGGCGGAACCTGACCCTTCGGTCGGTAATACCGCTGCTCAGAGACCTGACGGGGCAGCGGGAGGGCCGCCGGGCTGCAGGTTCGTGCAAGTGCGGGAACCTGCAGTCGGGCGCCCCTTGTTCCACACGCCTCCCACTGTGAGGGTGGAGTCACGCCGCGTCGCCCAGGTCACCGCAACCTGGCGATGGGGGCTTGCTCTTCGGGTGCGCACGGGTACGTCGGTACCCGGCACCACGGGGGAAAGAGCGCCGGACGGGACGCCATGTGTGGTGATGGCTCCCGGCCCCGGAGCCGGTGATGCGTTGCTGCTCCGCCTCACCGGAAGCGCCCACGCGAAGGCGTAGCACCGACGATTCCCCGGAGCCCCGCAGCGCGCTCGCGCTCGGCCTCCGGGGGATACGTCGATGCTGGGGTTTCTCCCGGCCGCACGTGTTGAGATCATGCGTATTGAGATCACGTTCGGGCACCGAGGAGAGAGTCCGATCGGGAGTGTCCGACAGGGAGTGTTCGAAGTGACCGCGGAACCGACCGCCGAACCGGACGCGGGCCTGCCCGACGAACCGGCCCGGCAGCTCTACCTCGCGATCCTCGCCGAAGGGGGCCGAGTGCCGCGCGCAGCGGTCGCCGAGGCGGACCGGGCGGCGCTGGGGCGACTGATCGAGATCGGCCTGGTGGTGCCCAACCTCCTGGACGGGGTCTACACCGCGGTCAGCCCCCGGGCGGTCGGCGCGAAGATCGGCGCCGAGATGCGCTCCGAGGCGGCCCACCTGCTGCTCCGCGCGGACCGCCTGCCAGGGCTGCTCGACGGCCTGACCCAGGCCTACGAAGCCGTCCCGTGCCCGGCGGACCAACCGGGCGAGGCCAGCCACGTCGTCGGCCTCGACGCCATCCGCCACCGGATCACCCAACTGGTCTCCGAGTGCCGGAAGGAACTGCTCACCACCCAGCCCGGCAGCAGGCCGGCCGCCGGGCTGGAGCTGGCTCTGCCGCAGGACCTGCTGCTGCTCAAGCGCGGCGGCACGCTGCGCACCCTCTACCAGCCCCTGACCCTCGGTGAACCCGCCACCGTGGCGTACGCCACGGCCGTCACCGCGCAGGGCGCCGCGGTGCGCATCCTCGACGAGCCGTTCCAACGAATGATCATCATCGACCGCACCGTCGCCGTCGTCCCCGCCGCCGACGACAACACCCGCGCCGTCTTCATTGAGGACCCGGCGGCTGTCGCCTTCCTGGTCACCGTCTTCGAACGGGACTGGCACCGCGCAGAGGTCGCTCAGTGGCAGAGCATCGACTCCCGACGTCACCTGTACTCCACCAGCCGCCGCATCGGCTGCCTGCTGTCGTCCGGGCTGACGCAGCGTGCGGTGGCGACCCGGCTGGGCCTGAGCGAACGGACGGTCGCCGGGCACATCTCCCGGCTGCGCGAGCGGTACGGGGCGCAGACGCTCTTCCAGCTGGGGTGGCTGATGCGGGGTGCCCGCGATGAGTGACGCCTTCGGCGGGTCGCTGCCGAGCGCGGCGGAGCAGGCGCTCTACCTCGCGGTGCTCGAACAGGGTGGGCGGGTGATGTTCCGGGACGTGGCCGAAACGGATGCCAAGGCGGTGCTGCGGTTGGTCGAGATCGGGCTGCTCGTCCATCACACGGAGGACTCCTCGCTCACAGCGGTGAACCCGCGTTCGGTGGGGGAGCGGCTCAGCGCGGAACTGCGGTCCACCGGCGTGCGGATGCTGGTGGAGGCGGAGGAGGTGCCGACACTGCTGGATGAACTGACGCAGCAGTACGAAGCGACTCCGCACCGGCTCGACCGGATCAGCAAAGTCCAGCACGTCGACAACTTCCCGGAGATCCGGCACCGGATTCTCCAGATCGAGGCCGATCTCAGGGTGGAGGCCTTGGCGGCGCAGCCCGGGGGAGCAAGGCCGGCGGGGCACCTGACACAGTCGATGGACCGGATTCGACGTTTCCTGGAGCAGGGAGGCACCAGCCGCACGATCTACGAGCCCGGAGCGAAGACGGACGCCGCGACCGCCCAGTACGCGGCAGTGGCCGGTGAATGGGGTGAGCAGGTACGAGTCCTGGGCGAGCCGTTCACCCGCCTGCTGGTCTTCGACCGGCGGGTGGCGGTGATCCCGGCCTCGGCGGACAACAGCAGTGCGGCGTTCGTGGAAGACCCGGCGGTGGTGAGTTTCCTGGTGGGGGTGTTCGAGCGTGATTGGGAGCGGGCCGAGCGCGTCCAGTGGGGGGCCGTCCGGCCGGAGGGGTCGGAAGGGGAAGGCCCTCCGGTGCACGAGCAGATCGGGCGGCTGCTGGCGCAGGGGCTGACGCAGCGGACGATCGCGAGTCGGCTGGGGTTGAGCGAGCGGACGGTGGCGGGGCACATCTCGCGGCTGCGCGAGCTGCACGACGCCGAGACGTTGTTCCAACTGGGGTGGTTGATGCGTGGTGAGTGAGACCGGTGGGGCGACGGCCGGGCTGCCGGACGAGGTGGAGCGGGCGCTGTACTTCGACCTCCTGGCGCAGGGCGGGCGGGTGATGTTCCGCGACGTGGCCCCGGCCGATGCCGGGGCGGTGCTGCGGCTGCTGGAGCTCGGGTTGCTGGTGCACAACAACCTGCCGGATTCGTCACTCACCGCCGTGAATCCGCGGTCGGTGGGTGAGCGGCTGAGCGCCGAGCTGCGGTCGGAGGGGACGCGGCTGCTGACGCGGGCCGAGGAGATGCCCACGCTGCTGGGAGACCTGACCCGGGCCTACGACGGGGCCCCGCGCCGGGTCGACCGCCTGGGTGAGGTGCAGTACGTCGACAACCGGGAGGAGATCCGGCACCGGATCATCCAGATCGAGGCGGACTACCGCGAGGAGGCGTTGGCCGCTCAGCCGGGCCCGCGCCCGGCCCAGCACCTGGACGCGGCGGTGGACCGGACCCGGCTCGCGCTGGAGCGCGGCTGTGCGATGCACATCCTGTACGAGCTGGAGACCAAGTCCGACGCGACCGCCGTCGCGTACGCGGCGACGGTGACCGGGTGGGGTGCGCGGTTCCGGGTGCTGCGGGAGCCGTTCACCCGGATGATGATCTTCGACCGTCGGGTCGCGGTGATCCCGGCGTCCGCCGACCACGGAAGTGCGGCGTTCGTCGAGGACCCGGCAGTGGTCAACTTCCTGGTCGACGTCTTCCAGCGGGACTGGGAGCGGGCCGAGCGGGTCCACTGGGGGAGCGACGACGGGTCACCCGTCCATGAGCAGGTCGGGCGCCTGCTGACACAGGGGCTGACGCAGCGGACGATCGCGAGCCGGCTGGGCCTGAGCGAGCGGACGGTGGCGGGGCACATCTCGCGGCTGCGCGAGCTGCACGACGCCGAGACGCTGTTCCAGCTCGGATGGCAGATGCGGGGAGCCGGTGCCTTCGGTCAGCCGGTCGCGACCTCGGGGGACCAGTAGCCGTACGAGGCGGGCGGCTGCTGACGCGGGATCGGGAACTGCTCGCCGGGCGCCGTCCAGAAACCCTCGCGGAGGGAGAGCGCCATGCCGGCCCAGTCCAGAGCGGTCTCGACGGTGTGGTGCAGCGCCTCCGGCGACCAGGTGTCGTCGAAGACCAGCGGCAGCACGGGGGCGACCTGCTCGATGGTGGCTATCAGCGGGTTGTGCGTGATCGCCTCGTCGACGAGCAGGACGACGGGCTTGCGCAGCGCCGAGGCCCAGCCGAGCTCCAGGCTGACACCGGCCGAGAGCGGGGCACCGACGTACGCGAAGACCAGGTCGGCGCTCTGCAGCGCACGGAAGTCGGACGGCACCCGGGGCTCCGGTGCCCGTCCGGCCACGGACCAGGCGTCGCTGTGGTGAGCGCTGTAGACGGCGGCGCCACTGCGGAGCAGCGTCGAGCGCAGGGTGGTCAGCCGAGTCCGGCTGGCCAGCGTGACCACGCTGTCGGCCGGGCCGGTCAGCCGCATGAGCGGTGCGGCCAGGAACACCCGAGCGCGCCGACCCTCGGGGGTCTGGACGGCGCGATCGCGCAGGTAGGGCTCACTCATGTCGACTCCGGGGGATGCGGCCTACCAGGCGAATCGCAGTGCCGGTCGGCGTTATGGATGGCGGCTGCTCAAACTGACTGGCCGATGATTCGAGTGGATGTTGAATGCGTAATTGAAGGTACATCGGCAAGTTTGCAGGGCCTGCTGAGACCATCGAGAGCGAACTGATCGTCCATCGCTGGCAGCTGTCGCGTCCAGGCTCGTCGGGTGTCATCTGGATGCCTGGCAGCGAGATGACGCACCGCTGGGGACCGGGGTAGTTGGCACGGTCGCACGCCATGGGGCAACATGTGGACGATTGTTCTTCTGTTGGGGATTAGTCCGACGAGGTATCCGAAGGAAGGGGTGGGCATATGTCTGGCATGCACCGGTTTGTCCGTAAGATTGTGCTGCCGCTGGTGATTGGTGCGGCCGCACTGACCGGCGGGTACTTCGCACTGGCAGACGGCGGGGCGCAGCCCGGAGCTGAGTCGGTCTCAGTTGCCAAGGTGATTACAGCTGATGACCTCGGCTGGGCATAAGCCTGCGTGGCAGGTGTGGTGACCGTGGCGCCCGGACAGGGGATTTGAGTCCTCGGGAGTGAGCCGCATCGCTCCGGGGATGCCGGGAGTGCCATGGATCACCGAGATACCGCGCTTATTCGGAGGGGCTCTCCGAGGCTCGCGCGAGGACGTATCCCAGCTGGAATAGCGAGTCGACGTTGTAGTCCTCGCGCATTTCGGCGATGTGCCGCGCCAGGGTTCGCTCGCTGATGCCCAGGCGCCGTGCGATGACGCGGTGGTTGGTTCCCGCGAGGAGCAGGTCGATGATCGTCTGGCGGAGCCGGGAGACCACCTGCTGAGGCACCGAACGGTCGCCGTCGAAACCGAGGGCGCGGCCCCAGCTGGGCTCGAAGACCTCTTCTGCCAGGTAGTGGGCGATCGCCGGCTCGTGGATGAATGCAGCGAGGCTCATGTCGTCCGCGACCGGTATGACGGCAATTCGCCGGTCGATGACGATCAGTCGGGTGTAGGGCTCGTCGAGAGTCCGGTACTGGCCCCCGGCCTTCGCGAGGGTTGCCACGTAATCCCTGGTCGGCTGGTGGTACCGCGTGCTGGCATGGTAAATGGTTCGCATTGTTGTGCCGCGGCGGAGAGTGTCCAGATCCCGCTCGACCATGGAGTCCAGCAGCTCGGGCGGGCGGGGTCCGCCCGGCTGCAAGGCCAGCGCCTCTTCCATTCCGGCGGATATGCATTGTTGCAGCTTCTGATTGATGAGAACTTTCCCGCGGACGTACTCGATGCATCCGCCGGTCTGTTCCTGAGGGTGAAACGCCAGCGCGAGCTCCTGCAGGTCGGTGGGGAGCGACACCGCACGGGAGAGCAGGTCGAGCGCCTGCCGTTGCCATGCACTGCTCAGGCTGGATGCGAGTTGGGTGGGGTCGACAGCGACAAGGGAACCCGGCTCGTCGGAGTCGGGGACGAGAAGCCCGATGTCCACCAACTCGGCAAGGGAGCTGTCCATGCCGGTCGGGTCGGTGTGACGAGGTAGGCGCCCACCATCCTTGACGACATTCAGATACAGAGCCCGAGCCTCTGCGGAGAGGATGGGCGCCCCACCCGCAGTGGCACCGAGCTGAGCTCGTCCACTCATCTGCGGCTCCTTGTCGTCGACCCGGACAGGTCCAGGTTCTGTTTCGTCAGAATTCTAGGCTGCAGATCATTGCAGGACGATGGACTCGATGACGTTTTCGCGGGGAGGTCGACTTTCCCCTCGCCGAACTCTCTCACCAAAGACTGCGCCGTCGGCACCCCCCGGTCGAGGGGTACCGACGGCTTCCGGTCGTTTGCCGGGCTACCGCTTCGGGTGCCAGACGACCAGGGCGCTGGACTGCTGGACCTGCTGGTACGGGACCAGGTCGCGGCGGTAGGAGGCGTGGACGGCGGCCTCGCGCTGCTGGAGGGCGCTGGCGGCGGTGTCCAGGGAGTCGGCCAGTTCGGTGATGCGGGACTGGAGGGCGGCGACCTGGTTCTCCAGCTCGATGATGCGCTTGATGCCGGCCAGGTTGATGCCCTCGTCCTGGGACAGCCGCTGGACCTCGCGGAGCTGCTGGATGTCCCGGGCCGAGTAGCGGCGGCCGCGGCCTGCGGTGCGGTCGGGGGAGACCAGGCCGAGGCGGTCGTACTGGCGGAGGGTCTGCGGGTGCAGGCCGGAGAGCTCGGCGGCCACCGAGATGACGTAGACCGGGGTTTCTTCGGTGAGCTGGTAGGCGTTGCGGGGTGGGCGGCGGTTGCCCGGGAGGCCTTCGCCGAGGCCGGGGCCGATGGGGTCATGGTTCATCGGGTTCATCGGGTCACGCTCCCTCCGTCGCCCGGAAGAGGGCGGCTCGCGGGTCGTCCGAGGCAGTGGCCTCGCGGTACTGCTCCAGGGCCGTCAGCGCGTCGCCCTCGACGAGCTTCGGGACCGCGACCTCCACGGTGACCAGCAGGTCGCCGCGGGTGCCGTCCTTGCGGGTGGCACCCTTGCCCCGGGCCCGCAGGGTGAGTCCGTTGGCGCTGCCGGCCGGGAGGCGGAGCTTGACCGGCGGGCCGGCCAGGGTGGGCACCTCGATGGTGCCGCCCAGCGCCGCTTCGGGGAAGGACACCGGCACGGTGACCGTCAGGTTGTCGCCCTTGCGGCCGAAGACCGGGTGCGGGTCGACGTGCACGGTGACGTAGAGGTCGCCGGGCTGGCCGCCGCGCTCGCCCTGGGCGCCCTTGCCCTTGAGCCGGATGCGTTGGTCGGCCTGCACCCCGGCCGGGATGCGGACCTGCATGGTGCGGGCGGAGCTGGCCCGGCCGCTGCCGTGGCAGACGGTGCACGGGTCGTCGACGAGCATGCCGCGGCCCTTGCAGTCCCGGCAGGGCTCGGAGAGCGCGAAGGCGCCCTGGCCCCGGCTGACGGTGCCGGCTCCGACGCAGGTCGGGCAGACCCGCGGGGTGGTGCCGGCCTTGGCGCCGGTGCCCGAGCAGACTCGGCAGGGTGCCTGGCTGGTCATCCGCAGCGGGACGGTCGCGCCGTCCACCGCCTCCTCGAAGGAGAGTGTCACCTCGGTCTCGACGTCGGCGCCCCGGCGCGGCTGGGGCTGGCGCCCGCCCCGGTTGAACAGCCCGCCGAAGACGTCGCCGATGCCGCCGCCCTGCGAGCCGGTGAAGAGGTCACCGAAGTCGAAGTTGCCGGTGCTGCCCGCCCCGCCCGGCCGGTACCCGCCCGAGCCGAAGAGGCTGCGCGCCTCGTCGTACTCCTTGCGGCGCTTGTCGTCCGAGAGGACGTCGTACGCCTCGGAGATGTCCTTGAAGCGGTCCTCGGCCTTGGTGTCACCCTTGTTGGCGTCCGGGTGGAACTCGCGGGCCAGCTTCCGGTACGTCTTCTTGATCTCGGCGGTGGTGGCGTCCTTGGGCACACCGAGGACCTTGTAGTAGTCCTTCTCCACGTAGTCCTTGGCGCTCATGGCTGCCGCAACCTCCCGAAGTCTTTAGATACGACGCTGCGGAGCCGTCCGCCGTACTCGACGACGTACGACTCCGCAGCGCACAGATTGTCAGCTTTCGGCTGCGCCGTCAGCCTTGTCGCCTGACGACTTGCCGGGCTTCTCCGCGTCCGGGGCGCCCGTGGTCTGGGTGCCCGGCTGCGGCTCGGCCACGGCCACCATCGCCGGGCGGATGATCCGCTCGCCGATCCGGTAGCCCGGCTGGAGGATCTGGACACAGGTGTCCTCGGTGACCTCCGAGGAGTAGCTGTGCATCAGCGCCTCGTGCAGCGTCGGGTCGAAGGGCTCGCCCTCCTTGCCGAACTGCTGGAGGCCCAGCTTGGCGACGACCGTCTCCAGGTTGTCGGAGACCGACTTGAAACCGCCCGTAACCTCGCCGTGCTCGCGGGCCCGGCCGATGTCGTCCAGCACCGGGATCAACGCCTCCAGGATGTTGGAGACGGCGATCTCACGGACCGTCAGCCGGTCGCGCTCGACCCGCTTGCGGTAGTTCTGGTACTCGGCCTGAAGGCGCTGCAAGTCGGCCGTACGTTCGGCCACCTCACGCTGCGCGGCGGCGAGCTCCTCCGAGGCTCCGCCCGAGACCGCCTCTTCGGCGGCCTTCAGGACGGCCTCTTCGGCGGAGTCGTCGCCGGGCTTGTCGCCCTGCGGCTTCTCCGTCATGCCTTGCCGCCCTTCGGCTTCTCGTCGTCGACGATCTCGGCGTCCACGACGTCGTCCTCGGCCTTGGCGTCCTGCGGGGCGTCACCGGCGGGGGCGGCCGCGTCGGCGTTCGCGTAGAGCGCGGCGCCGAGCTTCTGGGCGGTGGTGGAGACCTTCTCGGTCGCCTCGCGGATGGCCGCGATGTCCTCGCCCTTCAGGGTCTCCTTGAGCTCGGTGATGGCCGTCTCGACCTCGGTCTTGACGTCCTCCGGGAGCTTGTCGGAGTTGTCCGCGATGAACTTCTCGGTCGAGTAGACGAGCTGCTCGCCCTGGTTGCGGGTCTCCACGGCCTCGCGGCGCTTGTGGTCCTCCTCCGCGTACTGCTCGGCCTCGCGCATCATGCGCTCGATGTCGTCCTTCGGCAGCGCGGAGCCACCGGTGACGGTCATCCGCTGCTCCTTGCCGGTGCCGAGGTCCTTCGCGCCGACGTGCATGATGCCGTTGGCGTCGATGTCGAAGGTGACCTCGATCTGGGGCAGGCCGCGGGGGGCCGGCGGCAGGCCGGTCAGCTCGAACATGCCGAGCTTCTTGTTGTACGCCGCGATCTCGCGCTCGCCCTGGTAGACCTGGATCTGCACGGACGGCTGGTTGTCCTCGGCCGTCGTGAAGATCTCGGACCGCTTGGTCGGGATCGTGGTGTTGCGCTCGATCAGCTTGGTCATGATGCCGCCCTTGGTCTCGATACCCAGGGACAGCGGGGTGACGTCGAGCAGCAGGACGTCCTTGACCTCGCCCTTCAGGACACCGGCCTGCAGGGCGGCGCCGATGGCGACGACCTCGTCCGGGTTCACGCCCTTGTTGGCGTCCTGGCCACCGGTCAGCTCCTTGACGAGCTCGGCGACGGCCGGCATGCGGGTGGAGCCACCGACCAGGACCACGTGGTCGATCTCGGACAGGTTGATGCCCGCGTCCTTGATCACGTTGTGGAACGGCGTCTTGCAGCGCTCCAGCAGGTCGGCGGTGAGCTGCTGGAACTGGGCGCGGGTGAGCTTCTCGTCCAGGTGCAGCGGGCCCTCGGCGGAGGCCGTGATGTAGGGCAGGTTGATCGAGGTCTCGGAGGACGAGGACAGCTCGATCTTGGCCTTCTCGGCCGCCTCGCGCAGGCGCTGGAGCGCCATCTTGTCCTTGGAGAGGTCGACGCCGTGGCCGGAGTGGAAGACCTTCACCAGGTGGTCGACGACCTTCTGGTCCCAGTCGTCACCACCGAGGTGGTTGTCACCGTTGGTGGCCTTGACCTCGACGACGCCGTCGCCGATCTCGAGCAGCGACACGTCGAAGGTGCCACCGCCGAGGTCGAAGACCAGGATCGTCTGGTCGTCCTTGTCCAGGCCGTAGGCCAGCGCGGCGGCGGTCGGCTCGTTGACGATGCGCAGGACGTTGAGGCCCGCGATCTCACCGGCCTCCTTCGTCGCCTGGCGCTCGGAGTCGGAGAAGTACGCGGGGACGGTGATGACCGCGTCGGTCACCGTCTCGCCCAGGTACGCCTCGGCGTCGCGCTTCAGCTTCTGCAGGATGAAGGCGCTGATCTGCTGGGGGTTGAAGTCCTTGCCATCCAGGTTGATCTTCCAACCCGTACCCATGTGGCGCTTGACCGAACGGATCGTCCGGTCGACGTTGGTGACCGCCTGGCGCTTGGCGACCTCGCCGACGAGCACCTCGCCGTTCTTGGCGAAGGCGACGACGGACGGCGTGGTCCGGGCGCCCTCGGCGTTCGTGATGACGGTGGGCTCGCCACCTTCGAGAACGCTGACGACCGAGTTCGTCGTACCGAGGTCGATACCGACCGCGCGTGCCATCGTAGATACCTCCACAGAGAAGTTGAGCTTTACAGGCTCAAGCATGCATGACGGCCGCGAGGTCGTCAACAGCTATGAGTCTGGTCGGCGCAACTTTACTGCGCGCTTATGTGTGGAGGTGCGGTGACGGGCCGGTTGGGCCATGCGGGTGAGCGTGCCCTAAGTGACTGCCGCCATACCCTGCGCGTCTTCTGGACGCGTGTTAACGGGCGGTAATGTCCGCCCCGAGTCGGCTCAGTAAGTTACCGGCGAGTACTATTGACCGAACCCTTGTATCCCTTGCCCCTCAGCCCGCAGGAGACAGAGAGCCGATGCAGCTAGCAGCGATCGTCATCTCGCTGGTCATCACAGTGATCGGCATCGCGCTCGCCACCCGTGCGGGCATGTACATCTACCAGGTGGTGAAGACCGGCCAGCCGGACACCACCCGGACCGGCAACCCGGTGCAGCGCACGAAGACCGTGGCCGTCGAGTTCCTCGGCCACACCCGGATGAACCAGTGGGGCATCGTCGGCGTCGCGCACTGGTTCGTCGCGGTCGGCTTCTTCAGCCTCTTCCTCACCATCGTCAACGCCTTCGGGCAGCTCTTCGACGTGAACTTCAAGCTGCCGGTCATCGGCGGCTGGCTGCCGTACGAACTCTTCGTCGAGTTCGTCGGCACCTTCACCGTGCTGGGCATCGCCACCCTGATGGTGATCCGACTGCTCAGCCTGCCCTCCAGGGCCGGCCGCAAGTCCCGCTTCGCCGGCTCGATCGCCTGGCAGGCCTTCTACGTCGAGTACACGATCCTCGGCATCGGCGTCTGCATCATGCTGCTGCGCGGCCTGGAGGGAGCGCTGGAGGACGTCGGTGCGTACGACGCCACGTACCTGGTCTCGTACCCGCTGGTCTGCGCCTTCCGCAACCTCTCGCACCCCGCCATCACGAACCTGATCTACTTCGTGGCGATGGTGAAGATCTCGGTCTCCTTCGCCTGGGCCACCACCATCGGCCTCAACCCCTCGATGGGTGTCGCCTGGCACCGCTTCCTGGCCTTCTTCAACATCTTCTTCAAGCGCGAGGAGAACGGCGGCGTCGCGCTCGGCGCGCTCCGCCCGATGACCAGCGGCGGCGCCCCGATCGACTTCGAGGACCCGGCGGAGGACGCCGTCTTCGGCGTCTCCCAGGTCGAGCACTTCGCCTGGAAGGGCATCCTCGACTTCTCCACCTGCACCGAGTGCGGTCGCTGCCAGTCGCAGTGCCCCGCCTGGAACACCGGCAAGCCGCTCTCGCCGAAGCTGCTCATCATGAGCCTGCGCGAGCACGCCTTCGCCAAGGCGCCGTACCTGCTCGCCGGCGGCGGCAAGGACGCCGAGGGCAACGAGATCGCCACCCCGGAGCAGCTGAAGGACGTCCCGGCGGCGGCGCTGGCCGAGGCCGAGCGCCCGCTGATCGGCACCGCCGAGGAGAACGGCGTCATCGACCCGGACGTGCTCTGGTCCTGCACCAGCTGCGGCGCCTGCGTCGAGCAGTGCCCGGTCGACATCGAGCACATCGACCACATCGTCGACATGCGCCGCTACCAGGTCATGATCGAGAGCTCCTTCCCGACCGAGGCCGGGACGATGCTCAAGAACCTTGAGAACAAGGGCAACCCGTGGGGCATGGCCACCAAGGCGCGCCTCGACTGGGTCAAGGAGCTCAAGAAGGAGACCGGCATCGAGGTGCCGGTCATCGGTCAGGACATCGAGCCGGCCGAGGTCGAGTACCTCTACTGGGTCGGCTGTGCCGGCGCGCTGGAGGACCGGGCCAAGAAGACCACCAAGGCCTTCGCCGAGCTGCTGCACACCGCGGGCGTCAAGTTCGCGATCCTCGGCAAGGAGGAGACCTGCTCGGGTGACTCCCCGCGCCGCCTGGGCAACGAGTTCCTCTTCCAGATGCTCGGCGCGCAGAACGTCGAGACGCTGAACGCCGCGCTGGAGGACGCCCCGACCAAGCGGATCGTCGCCACCTGCCCGCACTGCTTCAACACCCTCGCCAACGAGTACCCGCAGCTCGGCGGGCACTTCGAGGTCATCCACCACACCCAGCTGCTCCAGCACCTGATCGACGAGGGCAAGCTGATCCCGGTCAACCCGGTCGAGGGTCTGATCACCTACCACGACCCGTGCTACCTGGGCCGGCACAACAAGGTCTACAGCCCGCCGCGCGAGATCATGGACAAGGTCCCTGGCCTGCGCCAGCAGGAGATGCACCGTCACAAGGAGCGCGGCTTCTGCTGCGGCGCCGGTGGCGCGCGGATGTGGATGGAGGAGCGGATCGGCAAGCGCATCAACACCGAGCGCGTGGACGAGGCGCTGTCGCTCAACCCCGACATCGTCTCCACCGCCTGCCCGTTCTGCCTGGTGATGCTCTCCGACTCCGTCAACGGCAAGAAGAACGAGGGCGCGGCCAAGGAGCACCTGAAGGTCGTCGACGTCGCGCAGCTGCTGCTCGACTCGGTCAAGGCGCAGCCGGCCGAGCCGGAGCCCGTCGAGGCCTGATGCCGTAGACCCGGCCGTCCCGCCCCGTCCGCCGAGAAGGCGGGCGGGGCGGCGGCGTTCCCGCCGGTGGTCAACGGACCGTCATGGCCTAGCATTTCGGCCCATGAACGATGACGGGGGAATACCGGCGCACGGCACCACCAGCACGGGTTGGGGCAGCACCGGCCCAGGCGGGCCGCAGCCCGCGTACCTGCCGCCGGTGAGCATCGCGCCGGACTGGGAGGCACTCGCCCTGCGGAGCCAGCAGGAGGACCGGCGCCGCCGGACGCTGAAGATCGGCGGCGCCGTGCTGGGCCTGCTGCTCGTCGTCGGCGGTGGTGCGGCCGTGATCGCCGTGCAGAAGCCGGGCGGCGACCGGAAGGTGGCCGAAACCGCCGCGTCCCCCCTGCCGCTCGCGCCCGTCGGCCCTTCGAGCCCGCCGCCGTCCGAGTCGGCTTCCGCCTCGGGCTCCGCCTCCCCCTCGGAGTCCGCGTCGGCCTCGGGTACGCCCAGCAGCACCCCCAGCAGCACCCCCAGCAGCACCCCCGGGAAGACCGCGAGCAGCGCCAAGGCGCCCGGCGGAGCCCCAGGGGCCTCCGCCGCCGCTCCCGGTTCGCCGGCGGCTCCGGCAGCCCCTGCGGGCCCGGCACGGCTGGACGACCGCAGCGGCCACTACCCGGTGTCGTTGACCCCCGGGTCGGTGGTCGGCCAGACCGAGGGGCACAGCGGCCCGACGCTGATCCTCAACAGCAACCCCGGCACGTACGGGCAGACCGGCTCGCCCGTGGTGAACACCGGCCGGAGCTTCACCGTCTCCGCGATGGTCCGCAACAACGCCCCCACGGGCGGCCGTTCGGTGATCAGTCAGGGCAGCGACAGCTACTACTCCTTCGACCTCGGCCGGGACTACTGGACCGGCCACGACCAGTGGGTCTTCAAGGTGCAGACCGCGGCCGGCGGCCAGGACAACACCACCTACCAGGCGTTCTCCAAGGGCCCCGCCACCACCGGCCAGTGGACGCTGCTCACCGGCGTCTACGACGCCGCCGCGAAGAAGATCTCGCTCTACGTCAACGGCGAACTCGCCCAGACCACCGCGGTCACCGGGATCTGGCAGACCACCGGCCCGCTGCAGATCGGCCGGGTCAGGTACAAGTCCGCCTGGAGCGACAGCTGGGACGGCGCGATCTCCAACGCCCAGGTGTGGGACCAGGCGCTGCCGGCCTCCCGGATCGCCCAACTCGGCGGTAGCGGGGGCGTGTCCGCCGGGGTCTCGCCGCTCGCGGGGTGGCTGCTGCCGTAGCCGCCGAGCAGCCGCCGAGCAGCCGTCGGGCGGTGAGCGCGGTACACGTGCGGGGGTGCACGGACCGTCCGAGTGATACTGATCAAGCTGCCGCTGGAATGTCTGCGCTTTGGAAGGAAATACAGTAGGCGCTGGATCCGCGCTGTGCGGGTCTGCCGGCGATCAGCAAGGGGAGAAGCGCAGACCATGACCCAGGCAATCATGCTGGTCGGTGGTAAGGGCACACGCCTGCGTCCGCTGACCACCCACACACCGAAGCCCATGCTGCCCGTCGCCGGAGTGCCGTTCATCGCGCACCAGCTGGCCCGCGCGGCCGCAGCCGGGGTCACCCGGGTGGTGCTGGCCACCTCGTACCTCGCCGAGGTGTTCGAGGACCACTTCAAGGACGGCAGCCCGTACGGCATCGAGCTGGTCTACCTCACCGAGCGCGAGCCGCTCGGCACCGGCGGGGCCATCCGCAACGCCGCCTCCGGACTCACCTGCGCCGCCGACGAGCCCGTGCTCGTCTTCAACGGCGACATCCTCTCCGGGCTGGACATCGCCGCCCTGCGGGACAGCCACGTCGCCGCGGGCGCGGACGTCACCCTGCACCTCACCCGGGTCGAGGACCCGCGCGCCTTCGGTCTCGTACCGACCGACGCGGACGGGCGGGTGCTGGAGTTCCTGGAGAAGCCCGAGACGCCCGAGCAGATCATCACGGACCAGATCAACGCCGGGTGCTACGTCTTCACCCGGTCGGTGATCGACCGCATCCCGACCGGCCGCGAGGTCTCCGTCGAGCGCGAGACCTTCCCCGAGCTGCTCGCCACCGGCGCCCTGCTGCGCGGCGTGGTCGACACCTCGTACTGGCTCGACCTCGGCACCCCGGGCGCCTTCGTGCGCGGCTCCGCCGACCTCGTGCTCGGCAAGGTCGACTCGCCCGCCGTCCCTGGCCCGACGGGTGAGGCGCTGCTGCTCCCCGGCGCCGAGGTGCACCAGGGCGCCGTGCTCAGCTCCGGCACGGTCGTCTCCGAGGACGCGGTGATCGAGGCCGGCGCGATCGTCGAGGGCAGCGTCATCCTGCCCGGCGCCGTGATCGGCGAGAACACCTTCGTCAAGGACTCGATCGTCGGCGCGTACGCCGTGATCGGCGCCCGCACCTCGCTGGACGGCGCCGTGATCGGCGACGGCGCGATCGTCGAGGCCGACAACGAGCTGCCGGCCGGCATCCGGATCGCCTGCGGCACGCTGCTGCCGGTCGGCGCCGTCCGCACCACGGCCGGCCCCGGCGGCTGCCCCGCAGGGGAGTCGGCGGCGGCGGTCGTGCACGGGCCCGCGGTGGGCGCCCAGCGCTGACTCGGGGCGCCGGCTCGGGCGCTGGTTCGTCGGCTCCTGTCACGGGCGTGCTTCAAACGTGCGCCGGTGCGGTGCCGGGCCAGCGCGGCGTCGGCCCCACCCGGTACCTTCGGATCGTGGCTGGCAACGGATACGACAACGGTCAGGGAGCCGCTGACCCCCGTCAGGGGTGGTCAGCGGCTCCCGGTGGCGGGCACGGCCCGTCGGGGGAGCCCGAGTACTTCACGGCGAACGGTGGAGCGCCGGGCGGGGCTCCCGATGGGCCCTATGGCGGGCCTCACGGCGGGCCGTACGGAGCTCCGCAGGGCGACCCGTACGGGGCCGACCAGCCCGGAAGCACGCGGGCGTTCACGGTCGGCGACGGGTACGAGGGGTACGAGGGGTACGACGCAGCGGCTGAGGCTGCCGCGCCTGTCCAGGACAACGTCACCGTCTACCGGGCCGGCGGCCAGTCCACGCCGCGCGCGACCGGGCCCCGGCTGCCCTGGAAGGCGCTGCTCACCGGCATCTACCGGGAGCCGGCCCGCACCTTCGACCTGACCCGCGATCACCAGGTCTGGCTGCCCGCACTGGTCGTCTCGCTGCTCTACGGCGCACTCGCGGTGCTCGGCATCGGCCTGACCCAGAGCGAGGTCGTGAACTCGACCTTCGCCACCGCCGTCTGGTCGATCCTGGGCGCGGCCGTCGTCTTCACCCTCGCCGGGGCGATGCTCGGCGCCGTGACGTACGGGCTCGCGCGGCAGTTCGGCGGCGACGGGCCCTGGCAGTCGACGATCGGCCTGGCCGTGCTGATCGGCTGGATGACGGACGCCCCGCGCCTGCTGCTCGCGCTCTTCCTGCCCGCCGGAAACACCGTGGTGCAGGCCCTCGGGTGGGCCACCTGGCTGTTCTGCGCGGTTCTGCTGACCATGATGGTGAAGCGGGTGCACGACCTGCCGTGGGGCAAGGCGGCCGGTGCGGCGGCGGTGCAACTGCTCGCGCTGCTGGTGCTGATCAAGCTTCCGACCCTGGGCTGAGACCCGGCCGGTCTAGGGTGGGGGTGTTCCAGCATCTGGGACAGCCCTGACCGCTCTTGTGCACGGAGTTCACCGGATGACCCTCCTCCCCACCACCCACGTCAGCTTCCCCGCCGGGGCGGTGACCGGCGAGTCGCCCGTGCTGGCCGTCTACCCGCTGGCCGACGGCCGGTACGCCGTGGTCACCGAGGCGACGCCCTTCCACCCGCTCGACCACACCTGGCCCGACCAGCCCGCCGACCTCGGCACCCTGACCGTCGGCGGCGTCGAGTACCCGGTGGTGGACTGCCTGACCGGCGCCGTCGGCCCCTCGGACCCCACCGTGCTCGTCGGCGCCGACATCCCGGTGCGACGGGGCGACGAGGAGTGGTCCTGGCTGGTGCTGCACGTGCTGGCGGCGGAGCCGGCCGGAGCGGTCGGGCTGGTCGCCGAGCTGCGGGTCGACGCGGAGCGGCGGGCCCTGCTCTCCGCCGCGCACAGCGGCTGCCACCTGCTCGCGCTGGCCCTGAACGAGGCGCTCGCCCCGCGCTGGCGCAAGGACCCGGGCCGCGCCGACGCGTTCGGCAACCCCGACTTCGACAGCCTCGCGATGGCCACGTCGGTGATGGACACCGAGGCCAGCACGGATGTCTACCGCCTCGGCAAGTCGCTCCGGAAGAAGGGCTTCACGGTCGAGGCCACGGAGGACTTCCCGGCCCTCGCCGACGCCCTGCCCGCCCTCACCTCCGTGGTGAATGCCAAGCTCGCCGAGTGGGTCGCCGCCGACGCCGCCGTCCGGATCGACGTGCCCGGCCCCGAGCTGACGGCCCGCCGCCGCTGGCGCTGCGAACTCCCCGCCGTCCCGGGCGGCGCCGCCGAGATCTTCTGCGGCGGCACCCACCTCCACCACCTCGGTGAACTCGTCGAGCTGCGTACGGAGTTGCAGCTCTCGGAGGACGGCAGCGAGCTGACCGCCGTCACCCGCCCGAAGCCCTGATCCCGGCTCCTGCCCATGGGTGAGGGGCGGTAGGCAGCTGCCTACCGCCCCTCACCCATGGGCTCACACGTCGGTGCGGTGGAAGTTCAGGTGCGAGCGCGAGGCCGTCGGGCCGCGCTGACCCTGGTAGCGCGAGCCGTACCGCTCGGAGCCGTACGGGTGCTCGGACGGCGAGGACAGCCGGAAGAGGCAGAGCTGGCCGATCTTCATGCCCGGGTAGAGCTTGATCGGCAGCGTCGCGACGTTCGACAGCTCGAGCGTCACGTGCCCGCTGAAGCCCGGGTCGATGAAACCGGCGGTGGAGTGCGTCAGCAGGCCGAGCCGGCCGAGGCTGGACTTGCCCTCCAGGCGGGACGCGACGTCGTCCGGCAGCGTCACCGTCTCGTACGTCGACGCGAGCACGAATTCGCCCGGGTGCAGGATGAACGGCTCGTCGCCCTCGGGCTCGACCAGCCGCGTCAGGTCCGGCTGCTCCTGCGAGGGGTCGATGAAGGGGTACCGGTGGTTCTCGAACACCCGGAAGTAACGGTCCAGCCGGACGTCGACGCTGGAGGGCTGGATCATCGCCGGGTCGAACGGGTCGATCTTGACCCGACCCTTGTCGATCTCGGTCCGGATGTCCTTGTCAGAGAGCAGCACGCCTCGAGGTTACGTGCACCGGCAGGCCAGGGACGAATCCGACCCCGGCCCGCCTGCTGTTTTTCTCCCGTCCCTCCCGCTGCTACGCGAGGAACTCCGCCGCCTCCAACCGCAGCGCCCGCGCCAACTGAGCCCCCGAGAGCTCACTCACATCGGCCCGCACCGAACTCCGCAGCCGCCCGCACTGCGGACACCGGATCAACCTGCCGGGCCCCAGCCGGCCGCCGCCGAGATTCTGCATCGGGAACTTCGCGGTGCTGAACAGGTGCCCCTCGGCACAACGAACGACGGTCCGCTGCTCCATCGATCCCCTTCCCATCCCTCTCACCCGTACCCGTGTACTCAAGCCACCCGACACGACGTCCACCAGGCCTCGCCGTCCCAGGACAGCGTCACATTAGGGGATGTTCCGGACACCACTCACGACGGCTCGCCGACCTCACCAACCCGCCACTCCACGACCTCATCCACCCCACACCCGTGCCGCCACGGGCACCCCGGTCGATGAGGTAGAGTGGGCGAAGATCGAGCGGTCACTGACGGCTCGTCATGCGGGCGTAGTTTAATGGTAGAACATGAGCTTCCCAAGCTTATAGCGCGAGTTCGATTCTCGTCGCCCGCTCCATTGTGAATCCCCAGGTCAGAGACCTGGGGATTGTTTGTTGTCTGGACCATTTCTGGGTCGCCGTGCCAGATCCGTGCCGGCGTGAGATGCATTTTCTGTGGAGTTCGGCTGATGGGGCTCCTGGCTAAGCTGCTGGCTCGTGACTCCTGAACAGCCCGAACCCATGACTCGCGAGAGGGCGCTCGCCCTGCTGGCGGTGCTCCCGGTAACCATCGGTCCCGGTCTCAGCGACGCCGAGATCGAGGCCGCCGAGGAGCGCTTCGGGTTCCGGTTCGCGGCGGATCACCGGCTCTTCCTGCAGGCCGGGCTGCCGCTGGGCCGAGGCTGGCCGGACTGGCGGGGCGGTGACGCCGACGAACTGCGCGGCCACCTGGAACGGCCGAGAGACGGCGTGCTGTTCGATGTGAAGCACGGCTTCTGGTACCCGGGTTGGGGCGAGAAGCCCGAGGATCGCCGGGAGGCGCTTCGGCTCGCGGAGACCCGTCTTGGAGATGCGCCGCAGCTGGTGCCCGTCTTCTCGCACCGCTATCTGCCCGGCATCGCAGGCCAGAGCGGACACCCGGTGCTCTCGGTCCATCAGACCGACATCATCTACTACGGCAACGACCTCGCGGACTACCTTCGCCACGAGTTCGGCGGCTCCGCGAGCGACCTCGGTCGTGCCCGCGCGAGCGTGCCCTTCTGGTCGTACTTCCTCGGCGATGACGAACTCCCGGAGATCGTTGGCACCACCCCTCACGACCCCTACGCGGTCACCGCCGAGGAAGCCGTCGACCACCTGTGCTTGCTTGCGATCGAGCGACGAATCGGCCGCCGCGTCGGTGCGGACACGCTGATCCAGGCCGCTCTGGTCGCGCTCGTCCTCGATGTCGACACCCCTGCCGTCTGCGACCTCGCCGGCCTGACCCGAGGCGAGGAGTCGCGGGCCCACGAGCTCTTCACCCAGGTGGTTGAGGAACTCGGCCTCGCGGCTCGGCTCCCCGCCACCGACGCGGAGGCCCGTTGGGCACTGGTGCGTTGGTGGCTGCAGCTCATCGCCAACGGCAGCATGAACGCCATCGAGGGCGGCAACCTGATCTCGTACGAGGCGTGGGACCACCTCGACCGCCCCGCAGCGCTCCGACCGTTCCTTGCCTGGACCAGCGAGTACGACGACTGGAAAGACGACTGGGACACGCCCCGCGAGGCCTTCGGGCAACGGATCATCGACGAGGCCCGTGACCTCCTTGCTGGGCCCTGGCCGCCGGTGGCATGAGTTCCCTAGCCCATCACCCGCCGGGGCCAACTTCTCGGTCGCCGGCGGGTGATGTCGGCTCTATGCCCGGGTGTGAACCTGAATGAGGCCGTACTTGCCGCTGGTGCGCCACGGCTCCCCAGTGGTGTCCAGCCCCGCGACCACCGGTCCGTCGAGGCCGACGATGACGTCGGACTTCAACGTGCGCAGGGCCGCTACCGGGGACGGGAAGTGGCCGGCCCTCTCGGCGAATGGGGTCGTGGCGTCCCAGAGCTGGTCCCCGACGAGGCGGCGGTAGTTGAGGTCGCCCTTGAGGATCGTGATCGTGGCGGTCGAGAGTTCGGCTCTGAGGTCGGCGGGCATGTCGTGAAACGGCAGCGGCGCGCAGAAGAACTCGTGCGTGCGGACCACGAGTGTGCCGCTGTTCATCGCCTGCCAGAGCCGACGGCCGATCAGTTCCGCCTCCTGCTCCGGTGCGGTGCGCAGGCGCTCGACGGTGGCGAGGACGTCGGCGGTGGTCGCGTCCGACACGTAGTAGGGGGCGGGCTTGACGTACAGGACCACCTCGGAGGCCAGTCCGCCCGTGAGGAGGTGGTCGACCAGGACGAGGTCGGGGAGTAGCTCGCGCCCGGCGTTGTCCGCGATGACGCAGACCCTCGGGTTGTTCGCTGCGGTGAGGGCCTGCCGGAGGAGTGGGCTGTCGTCCGCGATCAGGGCGGGGGACCGGGCGTCCCCGGCCGAGGCGGTGAGCTGGAAGCTGAGGTCGGCCCGGTTGCCCCAGAGCGACGAGGAGAGCAGGACCTCGGACCGCTTCTCGGCCGAGAGGGACGGCAGATCGCGGAGGGCGGCGAGTTCGTCGTCGACGGCAGGGCCGGCCAGCTCGGCGTTCTTGAACGGGGCGAACGGGTCGATGCCGTGCCAAGTCCCGGGCCGGAAGTAGCCGGTGGCTTCGAGCAGCCTGCGGTAGAAGTAGCTCTCGGCCCACAGGAACGGCGCCTCGCCCCACGGTCGCCCGAACAGGCCCTCGCCCCACTCCAGCCACTGCTGGTGATCGTGGGCGCTCTCGTCCAGCGGCTCCAGCACGCCGGTGGTGCTCTCGGTGAGCAGTTGCTCGAGCGCTGCCCGCTCGACCGGCCCGTACGGAAGGGCATCGAGCACCTGCTGGATGAGCTTCGGGTGCCGCTCGTGGAAGACGCTCCAGGCGAAGGGCCCGGGGACGTCACTCAGGATCGTGGGTGCAGTGGGCACGTTCAGGTTCGTCTTTCTGCTCAGGGGCACTGCTGCCTGCTGGCGTCTCCGGCTGTTGACAGGCGGTCGTTCGGATCGCGTGGAAGTCGCGGAGGGAACAGGTGGCGATGTCGCTCGTCGGCATCAGGATGCGCGAGGTCGCCGGAGTCCCTGGAGGAGGAGGGCGATCAGGTGTCGGGGGTTGTATCGGGGGTCGTTGTCGCGTCCGATGCAGAGGTTGCCGATGCCGCGCATCAGCTCGTACGGCTGCGTGCCGGGGCTGATGTCGCCGGACTCGACCGCAGCGTCGAGCAGTTGGGTGGAGACGGGAAGCAGGCGGTCGAGGAAGTAGGCGTGCAGCGCGGCGAAGCGGTCGCTGTCGGACTGCAGGGCGTCGGCGAGTCCGTGCTTGGTGACCAGGAAGTCGACGAAGAGGTCGATCCACTGGCGCAGCGCGTCGAACGGGGAGTCGGCACTGGCCAGCAGGTTCGGGCCGGCCTCGGCGCACTCCTCGATCTGGTGGCGGTAGACGGCGGTGACGAGGTCCGCCCGGGTCGGGAAGTGGCGGTAGATCGTGGCCATCCCGACGCCCGCCCGGGTCGCGATCTGGCGGATGGGCGCGTCGACGCCGGAGGTGACGAACACGTCGGCGGCGGCAGCGAGCACCGTCTGCCGGTTGCGCTGCGCGTCGGACCGCTTTCCCCGCGGCGGCGGCTCCCCCGCAGGGCTCTCGGTGGCCATCACGTTGTCCTTCCAGACTGATTGACAAAGCGGAGCAGTGCTCCGGATACTAAATGGAGCAGCGCTCCGCTTCAGCTTAGCCGAAGCCGGACGCCGCTCACCGCTTGGCTCACCGCCTGGCTCGTCGCCGGAGACCGGCGGACGGCAGGCACCACCGAAAGGGAATCCACCTCGTGAGCACATCCGCCACCACCAGCGCCGACGCCTTGGGCACGCCCGTCCCGGTCCTGACCTTCAGCCCTGTAGTTCTCCCGGTGCCCGGACGTCCCGTGGACCTCCAGATGCGCGTCTCCGCACCCGCGACCGGAACCGACCTCCCTGTCATCCTCCTCTCCCACGGTCACGGCCCCTCGAACAACCTGTCCTCGCTCAACGGCTACGCGCCGCTCGCCGACTTCTGGGCCTCCCACGGATTCGCCGTCATCCAGCCCACCCACCTCACCTCCCGCACACTGAGCCATCTGGTCGCCGGCGCACCCGGCGCACCCGACTTCTGGCGCTCCCGCGCCGAGGACATGACCCACATCCTCGACCGGCTCGACGTGATCGAGCGCACCGTTCCGCAGCTCGCAGGACGGATCGACTCCACCAAGGTCGCCCTCGTCGGACACTCGCTCGGCGGCTTCACCGCCGCCCTCCTGCTGGGTGCCGGGCTCAACGACCCCGTCACCGGGAATGTGGTGCACCTCGTCGAGCCCCGGATCAAGGCGGGCGTGCTGCTCGCCGCGCCCGGCCGAGGCGGTGAAGTCCTCAACGGGCCGATGGCCGAGCAGTGGCCGATCATCGGGGCTGTCGACTTCTCCACCATGACCGCACCCGCCCTGGTCGTCGCCGGCGACAAGGACGACTCCCGGCACTTCACGGACATGGGGCCGGACTGGCACGCCGACCCCTACATCCTTGCCCCCGGCCCCAAGACCCTGCTCACCCTGTTCGACGCGGAGCACGGACTCGGCGGGATCGCCGGATACGACGCCGCCGAGACCACGGACGAGAACCCCGAGCGAGTCGCTGCCCTCGCCCGGCTCACCGCGGCCTACCTCCACACCCGGCTGCACCCCGGTGCGCCCACGTGGCAGACCGCGTGCGAGGCACTGACGACCGGCCCCAATCCGGTAGGACGAGTCGAATCCAAGTAAGCCCCTGAATCCCATGGGCGGCCTACCGGGCAAGGCGGGCGGGGCGCACAGGGGCAGTTGGCGGGCTCGTAACGGCAGCCGACCGCAGCGGTGTGGATGGCGCCTCAGCTGAGGCGCACCCGCCGACCGTTCAGTCCCGGGCGAAGGCCAGCTGGAGCACTGCGCGGGCCAGCTCCTCCACGTCGCCGTCCGCGCTCTCCGGCAGTGCGCCGCTCAGCCACAGGCCGGCGAAGCCGTGGGCCAGCGACCAGGCCGCGATCGTCGTCGTCCGGTCGGTTGCTTCTCCCGGTGACAACTTGCGTGCGCTCGTGGCGAGTACCGCGCCTGCGCGCTCTCGCGCCGCCGCCATGTCGGGGTCGTCGGCCCGGTACAGCTCCGGCCGGAACATGACCTCGAAGTACGGCCGGTGGTCGACGGCGAACCGGACGTAGGCCACGCCGGAGCCGTACGGATCGTCGGCTGCCCGCTCCAGGCTGTCGGCGAACAGCTCGAAGCCCTCCGTGGCCACGGCCGTCAGCACTCCCGTCTTGTCGACGAAGTGGTGCGCGGGTGCCGCGTGCGACACCCCTGCGCGCCGGGCCAGTTCGCGCAGGCTCCAGCCGGAAGGGCCGGACTCGGTGATCGCCTCCAGGGCCGCGTCCAGTACGGCGCGGCGGAGGTTTCCGTGGTGGTAGCTCGGCTGGGCGGTCTGTCCCATCGGTGCTCTCCAGTCGTTCGGGGGTGTCACTCCACTGTATCTAGGCATTGACAAGATTGCCCACCTGCCTCAATCTTGCCAGTGACAAGATTCAACGGTTGGAGGACGGCATGATCCCGCTCATCGCTCTCGTCGGTGGCTTCGCTGTTCTGCGCGCGCTCGGCCTGGTCGCCGTCGACGGCCTCGATGCGTGGCAGCCCGCCCTGCGCGGCGGCCTCGCGCTGATGTTCGTCGCCACCGGCGTGCCGCACTTCATCGCGTCCTGGCGGCGCGACTTCGTCGCGATGATCCCGCCGGCGCTGCCCCGGCCCGACCTGCTGGTCACCCTCACCGGCATCCTCGAACTGGCAGGTGCCGTCGGTCTGCTCGTCCCCCCGCTCGCGCCCCTCGCTGCAGGGGGCCTGGCGCTGCTCATGCTCGCGATGTTCCCGGCCAACGTGTACGCGGCCCGCAGTGGACTCACCCTCGCCGGAAAGCCCGTGACGCCGCTGCCCACCCGTACCGCCCTCCAGGTGGTCTTCGTCGCGGCCGCCGTCGCCGCGGCGCTCTGACGGTGGCGGTACTCGATGACGGAGACCGCAGGTAGGAACCGTGAACCTGCTCCCCAGGCGGCTGACGGGTTCTGTCCTGCGATGTGGCAGTCAGTGCCAGGAGGTCCCGAGCGCTTGTACCTCGTCGGCGTAGAGCTCGGCGGGATCGAGTCCCATGCCGGTGAAGTGTCCGGCGAGTTCGAGTGAGAGGACGCCGTGCAGGCGGGTCCAGAAGGCGAGGGCCCGGCGGAGTGCCGGTGACGGGGTGGATTGCTCCCCGGCGCAGGCGTCGAGGAGGTACGCCATGATCTCGGCGGTGATGCGCGTGGTGTCCTCGGGCGCTTTGTAGCCGGGCACGGGAGTGCCGTAGACGAGGAAGTACCGCTGGGGGTCTTCCAGGGCCCACCGGCGCAGTGCGTGCGCCAGGCCGTCGAGGCCGGTGCCGGCTTCGGCGCCGGCGGCGAAGGTGTCGGCCAGGCTGCGGTAGGCGTCCTTGACGAGTTCGGTGATCAGCTCGTCGCGGTTGGCGAAGTACCGGTAAAGGGCCGGCCCACTCATGCCCATCTGCCTGGCGATGGCGTTGAGGGACAGTGCGGAGGCCCCGGCGGTGGCGATCTGCCCCCAGGCGTGCTGCTTGATCTCCTCCTGTACCTGTGCGCGGTACCGCTCCCTCGGTGTCCTCGTGCCTGGTTCGCCCATGATCCCGCTCCCTCTCCCTCGCTCCGGTCCAAGCATTGGTTAGAGGCTATCACTGTCGCTCTTGACTATCACGAGCGAGCTGCGTTACAACTTCTAACGAACGCGAAAGCATCTACGAAAGAGGCGATCATGAGTACCGAACGTCGCATCGAGGTCGTTCTGCCGGGCATCGTGGCGCCGGAAGGCCTGGAGATCCGCGAGAGCGCCGTACCGCAAGCAGGCCGTGGGCAGGTCGTCGTCGCCATGGAGGCCACCGGCGTCTCGTTCGCCGAGCAGCAGATGCGCCGCGGGCGGTACTACGACCAGCCGCCTTTCCCGTTCGTACCCGGCTACGACCTGGTGGGCCGGGTGCTGACCACCGGCCAGGGCGTCGACCCGGGCCTGGTCGGTCGACGGGTGGCCGCGCTGGTGAAGGTCGGCGGATGGGCCAGCCATGTGGTGCTCGATGCCGGCGACGCGGTCCAGGTCCCGGAGGGCCTCACGGCGGCGCAGGCCGAGACTGTCGTGGTCAACGGCATCACGGCCTGGCAGATGCTGCACCGCAAGGCCCGGGTGCGGGCCGGACAGACCGTCCTGGTGCACGGCGCCAGCGGTGGCGTCGGCTCGGTCCTGGTCCAACTGGCCCGCGCAGCAGGTGCGAAGGTGATCGGCACGGCCTCCGTCCGGCACCACGACGCCCTGCGGGAGCTGGGCGTCACGCCGGTCGACTACCGGGGCGAGGACGTGCCCGCCCAGGTCCGCGAACTGGCGCCCGGCGGAGTGGACGCGGTCTTCGACCACGTCGGTGGCCGCAGCGTCGTCGACTCCTGGCACCTGCTTGCCCCCGGCGGCACCCTCATCTCCTACGGCAGCGCCTCCACCCGCGACGACACCGGCTCCAAGCAGTGGCCCGTCCTGAAGATCCTCGCCCGCACCTGGCTCTGGAACACCCTGCCCAACGGGCGCCGCGCCCATTTCTACAACATCTGGGCGGGCCGGCCGCTGAACAAGGACCGCTTCCGGGCCCGACTGCGCTCCGACCTCACCGAGGTCTTCGCCGCCGTCCGCCGGGGCGACGTCACCGCCCGCATCGCTGCCCAACTGCCGCTCACCGAGGCCGCCGAGGCCCTGCGCCTGGCCGAGTCCGGGACCGTCTCCGGCAAGGTCGTCCTGATCCCCTGACTCTTACCCCCGGGCTGATCGGTACGACGGCCGTCTGCACCGTCCTCGGCACCGCCGCCGCCGCCGCGCAGCCCACCGCGTAGCGCCGTCTACCCCGGTCGTCGGCGGGCCTGTGCCCCTTCACCGCCCCGACGCGGTATCCGCATGAAGGTGGGAAACTCGCCCCGGAACACGGGGCGCGATATCGCCGGGGCGGACTTGTGGTCCAGCGCCGTCAGCCCGTGCTGCTGAGGGGGGTTGCGGCTTCGCGTGCGTCGATGAGTTCGTCCCAGTGCTCCGCTGTCCAGGCGCATGCTGCGGCCATCGGTACCAGGAGGCTGCGGCCGAGTGGGGTGAGTTCGTAGTCGACCCGGCGGATTGGTTCGGGGTGGATCGTGCGGGTGACCAGGCCGTCGCGTTCGAGGGTGCGGAGGGACTGGGTGAGGACCTTGGCGGTGACGCCGCGCAGGGGGATCCGGAGCTCCGAGAAGCGTCGGGGGCCCTGTTCGAGGCAGCGGATGATCAGGGCTGCCCACTTGTCGCCGAAGCGGATCGGGCTGAGTGTGGACGGGCAGACCGGGTCGAACATCTCGGGGTCGAGTGGCTCAGGCACGGCTCCAGCCTAGCTGGTACCCGATTGGTAACCGGGGCCCTCCGTAGGGTCCGGGGGAGCGGTCGGCGTTCGGAGTCGGCCTTCTGATGCGGGGTGGGTTTCATGGGCCAGGTCATTGTTTTCGGTGCGGGTGGTCGGGCCGGTCGGGCTGCCGTCGCGGAGGCCCGCGGTCGTGGGCACCAGGTGACGGCCGTTGTGCGCGACCCGGCCAAGTACGCCGAGTTGGCGGCGGTGGACGGCGTACGGGTGGTGGCCGGTGATGTCACCGACGCCGACGGTGTCGCGCGGCTCGCCGAGGGCCATGATGCCGCGATCGGTGCCGCGTTCGACATGGCCACCCAGCCTGACGTCTTCTTCCCCGGCGTGGCCCGTGCCCTCCTCGACGGGCTGGCGCGGGCCGGTGTGAGCCGGCTGGTGGGAGTCGGCCTGGCCTCGGCGTTGGAGACTGCGGCCGGTGGGCTCCTGATGGACACTCCGGGCTATCCCCAGGAGTACCGCGCCTTCTACCTGGGACACGCGGCCGGGACGGACGTGCTGCGCGCCGCCACCACCGAGTGCGACTGGCTGGTCCTCAGCCCGGCCGGCGACTTCGACCACGAGGGCGCCCGCACCGGCGGGTACCGGACGGCTGCGGCGGAGGCGGCCAGCCGCATCTCGTACGCCGACTTCGCGATCGCGCTGCTCGACGAGATCGACGAGCCGCGCCACCACCGCGTGCACCTCGGGGTCGAAACCGGCTGAGGGCGGGCCACGGCGGCTACTTCGGGTCGCGGTTGAACTTCGAGGCCGACCAGAAGTAGCCGAGTACGGCGAGGCCCAGGCTCCAGGCGAGGGTGAGCCAGCCGTTGTGGCCGATCTCGCTGCCGAGGAGCAGGCCCCGGAGGGTCTCGATGGCGGGTGTGAACGGCTGGTACTCGGCGATGGGTTGGAACCAGCCGGGCATGGCGTGCACCGGGACGAAGGCGCTGGAGAGCAGCGGCAGCAGGATCAGCGGCATCGCGTTGTTGCTGGCGGCCTCGGCGTTCGGGCTGACCAGGCCCATGCCGACGGCGATCCAGGTGAGGGCGAGGGCGAAGAGTACGAGCAGGCCGAAGGCAGCCAGCCACTCCAGGGCGGTGGCGTTCGTGGACCGGAAGCCGAGGGCCACGGCGATCGCGCCGACCAGGACGACGCTCATGACGCACTGCAGCACGCTGCCGACGACGTGCCCGACGAGCACCGACCCGCGGTGGATCGCCATCGTGCGGAAGCGGGCGATGATGCCCTCGCTCATGTCGGTGGAGACGGAGACGGCCGTCCCGACGACGGTGCCGCTGACGGTCATCAGCAGGATGCCCGGGACGACGTAGGCGAGGTACCGGGCGCGGTCCGCGCCGCCGCCGAGGCCCGCGCTCATCACGTCGCCGAAGACGTAGACGAAGAGCAGCAGCAGCATGACCGGGGTGAGCAGCAGGTTCAGGGTGAGGGACGGGTACCGGCGGGCGTGCAGCAGGTTGCGGCGCAGCATGGTCCGCGAGTCGCGTACGGCGAGGGAGAGCTGGCTCATCGGACTGCCTCCGTGGGCTGGTCGGGGATGTCGGCGCCGCCGGTCAGGGCGAAGAACACGTCGTCGAGGTCGGGGGTGTGCACGGTCAGCTCGTCGGCCTGGATGCCGGCCGAGTCCAGCCGGTCGAGGACGGTGCGCAGTGCGTACTGGCTGCCGTCGCTGGGGAGTTGCAGGGCCAGGGTTTCGTCGTGGCGGGTGGCGTCGTGGAGGGCGGCGGCGGCGCTGCGGTAGGCGGCCGGGTCGGTGAAGCGGAGTCGGACGTGCCCGCCCGGGACGAGCCGCTTGAGTTCGTCGGCGGTGCCTTCGGCGGCGATCCGGCCGTTGTCGAGCACGGCGATGCGGTCGGCGAGTTCGTCGGCCTCCTCCAGGTACTGGGTGGTGAGGAAGACGGTGACGCCGTCGGAGACCAGCTCGCGGATGATGCCCCACATGGTGTGGCGGCTGCGCGGGTCGAGGCCGGTGGTCGGCTCGTCGAGGAAGATGATCCGCGGGTTGCCGACCAGCGTCATGGCGATGTCTAGGCGGCGCTTCATGCCGCCGGAGTAGGTGGAGGCGGGCTTCTTCGCGGCCTCCACCAGGTCGAACCGCTCCAGCAGTTCGGCGGCGACCCGCCGCCCTTCGCGGCGGGAGAGGTGATGCAGGTCCGCCATCAGGAGCATGTTCTCCTCGCCGGTGATCAGGCCGTCGACGGCGGAGAACTGCCCGGTGACGCCGATCGCGGCCCGTACGGCCTGCGGGTCGGTGGCGAGGTCGTGGCCGCCGACCCGGATCCGGCCGGAGCCGGAGGCGGGGTCGGAGCCACCGGCGGAGGCGGGGTCGGGGTCGGGGGAGACGAGGGTGGAGAGGATCTTGACGACAGTGGTCTTGCCGGCGCCGTTCGGCCCGAGCAGGGCGAACACGGACCCGGCCGGGACGGCCAGGTCGATGCCGTCCAGGACGTTCTTGTCGCCGTAGGACTTGCGCAGCCCGTTCGCCGCGATGGCCAGGTCGGTCATGGGAGTTGCTCCTGTGGATTAGAGGCTGCGGGCGGTGACGTCGCCGTAGGCGGTGGTCGCGTGGATGGTCAGGTCGGCGTCGGCGCCGTCGGAGTTCTTGAGCGCGTTCTGGATCCGGCCGTAGGCGGTGCCGGCGTCCAGGGAGGCGGAGACGCCCCGGGCGGCGCCGACCGAGATCTGGCCGTACTCGGTGCGCAGGGTGACCGTGCCCCGGACGGCCTCGGCGATGGTGAGGTCGCCCTTCTGGGTGCTGATCTCCGCCGGGCCGCCCAGGCGGCCGACCGAGATGTCGCCGTCGAGGAGGGTGAGGTGGGCGCTCGCGGACTCGTCGACCTTGATCGAGCCCTGCGCGCCCTGGAGGGTGACCTCGCCGAGCCGTCCGACGCCCCGGAAGTCGGCGCTGGCCGCCTTCGCCTCGACCCGGGAGCCGGCGGGCAGTTGGACGGTCACCTCGACGAATCCCGAAGCGCCGAGGACCCGGTTCTTCGCCGGCGCGGCGGCGATCCGCAGGACGCCGTCGCGGTAGCTGACCTCGGTCTGCTCCGCCGCCTTCACGTCGCGGCTCTTCGAGGCGTTGGCCGGCAGGACCTCGACCGTGGTGTCGGCCCGGTCGGCGGCGATGAACCGGATGCGGCCCGCGGGGATGTCGAGGATGGCGGAGATCGGGGCGGCGGTGTCGAACTTCTGCATGGTGCGTTCCTTTGGCTCGTCGTTTCTGATAAGCGAAACGCTACGTTGCATTCAAGGGTCAGGCAACAAGCTTGTTGCGTCTGATCCCTATAGCTGCAGGCCAATGGCAGTAAATCGTTGCAATGGATTTGATTCTAACGCAACGATGAGCGCTCAGTTCGTTGCAATGAATTGAGAGTGAACGCTATACTGGCGGCATCAAGGGACACGAAGGAGATCCGCGATGCCCGGAGGCAGGCTCACCCAGCAGGAACGCCGGCAGATCGCGTCGGGGCTCGCCGACGGCCTCGCCTACGCGGAGATCGCCAGGGGCCTCGACCGCCCGACCTCGACCGTCACGCGTGAGGTGACGCGCAACGGCGGCCCCACCGCCTACCGGGCCGAACTGGCCCACCGCGCCACCGAACACCGCGCCCACCGGCGCAGGGCGGCCGCGCCCCGGGGGCCGGAGGCGCTCCCGCAGGCCCACGGCCGGGACGCCGAGGCGGTGCGGGAGTACGAGGAGGTCTTCACCGCCGTCCTCGTGCAGTCGGGCCTGACCAGGATGATGGCCCGGGTGCTGGTCTGCCTCTACACCACCGACGAGGGCAGCCTCACCGCGTCCGAACTCGTCCAGCGGGTCCAGGTCAGCCCGGCGTCCATCTCCAAGGCGATCGCCTTCCTGGAGAGCCAGGGCCTGGTGCGCCGCGAGCGCGACGAGCGCCGCCGCGAGCGCTACATCGTCGACGACGACGTCTGGTACCAGTCGATGATGGCCAGCGCCCGTGGCACCGCCCAGTTCGCCGAGACCGCCCGGCAGGGCGTCGGCATCCTCGGCCCCGGCACCCCGGCAGCCGCCCGCCTCGAGAACATCTCCCGCTTCGTCGACTTCGTCTCGGAGAGCATCGTCCGCGCCGCCGAGCAGGCCCGCGAGGTCCTCCACACCAAGGTCGAGGCGACGTCGGACGGTGCCGAGAGCGGGTAGCGAGGTTCGGTGGCCGCCGCAGGGTGCCGGCCGCTGCCCTCTCGTCTCCGGTGGGCGGCGCGAATATGCTGAGCCGTCAAGATCCCTGATGGGTCGTGGATTTGTCGCATGGTGTGCTGCGGAGGCAAGCGTGAGCGTGTGCGTGATAGGTGCGGGTCTGTCCGGACTGGCAGCCGCGCATGCGCTCAGAGGGCGGGGCGCCGACTTCGTCTGCCTGGAGAAGGCACCGGACGTCGGCGGCATCTGGCGGATGCCGGGAGCGGGTGAGCCGGGCCCGGCCTACCGGGCGCTGCACCTGAACAGCGCGAAGCAGCTGACCGGTTACGTCGACTTCCCGATGTCCGCCGAGCTGCCGCTCTACCCCCGGCACGGCGATGTCGCCGCGTACCTGCGGTCGTTCGCCGACTGGGCCGGGTTGCTGCCCCATCTCGAGCTGCGCACCGAAGTGCTGTCGGTCCGTCAGGGCCCGGACGAACGGTGGATGGTGACCAGTCGGGACGCGGACGGGGTCGAGGTGGTGCGGGG
This sequence comes from Kitasatospora sp. McL0602, assembly GCF_052076145.1. Taxonomy (NCBI): domain Bacteria; kingdom Bacillati; phylum Actinomycetota; class Actinomycetes; order Kitasatosporales; family Streptomycetaceae; genus Kitasatospora; species Kitasatospora sp. McL0602. The sequence goes on from NZ_CP197246.1 coordinate 3,739,607, forward strand.
CTTCGACCAGGTGGTCGTCGCCTCCGGGCACCATTCGGAGCCGGCCCTGCCGAACCCCCTGCCGCCCGGTGCCGACAGCTTCGGCGGGACGATCCTGCACTCGACGGACTACCTGGACGGCAAGGACTTCGCCGGGCAGCGCGTCGTCGTGGTCGGGCTCGGGGCGTCGGCGGTGGACATCGCCGCCGACCTGTCGCGGCACGCCGAGCGGACGGTGCTCTCGGTGCGCCGGGGGCTGCACATCGTGCCGAAGCAGCTCTACGGCGTGTCCGTGGACCTGATCGCCGAGGCGCCGTGGTTCACCGGCAAGCCGCTGGACGAACAGCGGCGGCTGGTCGAGGAGGCCCTGCTGGTGGCGCGCGGCAAGATGTCGGACTACGGACTGCCCGAGCCGGACCACCCGATCTTCTCCTCGGCCGTGACCATCTCGGACGAGATCCTCAGCCGCATCCGGCACGGCGCGGTGACCCCGAAGCCCGCGATCGCCTCCCTGGACGGCGACTTGGTGCACTTCGCCGACGGCAGCTCGGCCGAGGCGGACGCGATCGTCTTCTGCACCGGCTTCCGGATGGCCTTCCCCTTCCTGCCCGCCGGGTGTCCGGCAGGCCCGCAGGGCCCGGTCGAGCTGTACCGGCGGATCGTCGCACCCGACCGGCCCGGCCTGTACTTCCTCGGCCTGATCCGCCCGGTGGGCTCGATCACCCGCCTGGTGGAAGCACAGGCGCGGTGGGTCGCCGGGATCGTCGCCGGTGACACCGCGCTGCCGTCGGCGGACGTCATGCACAAGGAGATCGACGAGTACCTGAGCGGCATCGAGAGCCGGTACGGACTGAGCACGGGGTCGTCCGTGCAGGTCGATGTCGGCTCGTACCAGCGGGAGTTGAGTGAGGCGTAGGGCAGCGGGGCAGCCGGGCAGAGGGCAGCTGTCGGGCGTAGGGCCCCCGCCCTACGCACGACCCGGTGGCCGGGCTCAGCGCCGGGTGCCGACCGGCTGGGCCAGGAAGGCCGGCGGCCGCACCTCGTACGCCTCCGAGGAGATGTAGACCATCACCCGGGGCGGGCGGCCCTGCTGGTGGGCGAGGGCGAGGTAGGCGATGAGCCCGACCCCGTCGTCCAGCCGGCGCGAGGTGACGGCGGCCAGGGAGTCGAGGAGCTGGGACTCGTCGATGCCGTAGCGCCGCAGCAGGGCCAGTGCCCGGTCGAGGGCCTCGCCGTCGTGCTGTGCGAAGTCGCGGACCGGGACGTAGAGGGTGAAGCCGCCCGGCAGGCCGCTCGCCGTCTCGGTGAAGGCGTGGCACGCCTGCACGGGCCGGCGGTCGAAGCGGGAGCCCTGCCCACTGCCGTACCCGGAGCTGTCGATCCCCGAGGCCGTCCGGAAGAACGCCTCGACCTCGGCGGGGTCGGGCCCGTCCGTCATCCCGCACAGGCCCGCCGCCGCCGTGGCCGGCAGGTCGTCGTGGGCGGTGTACACCTTCACCCGGGGCTCGTCCCAGTCGCCCAGGTCGAGGGCGAAGAACAGGATGCGGTCCGACTCCGGCAGGGCCGTGAACGCATGCCGGTGGCCGAGCCGGTGCAGGGCCTCCCGGACGGTCTCGGCGGCGCGCTCGGCGCCGGAGGCCGCCGGGTTCAGGTACACCTTGACCTTGGGGACACCGCCGGGGCGCAGCTCCAGCGCGCACCACAGGGCCAGCGGGCCCGCCGGGGACGCCGGGAAGAAGAGGTCCTCCAGGATGTCGAGCCGCTCGGTGCCGAAGCCCCAGCGGCGCGCGAGCGCACGGACGGTCCGCAGGCCCACCTGCCCGCTCCGGGCCAGACTGCCGGCGCCGCTGCCCGGCTCCAGCAGCACCCGCAGGGTCGGGGCCGCGCCGGGTTCGAAGGAGAGCGAGAACTCCACCGGGGTGTGGTCGTCGGAGAGGAACGAGCTGTCGGGGGAGGGCAGGTCCAGCGGCCGCTCGGCGGCGGGGCCGAGGGCGGCCGTCAGCGTCCGGGAGTAGCGGACGGCGTCGGCCGGGCCGAGGCCGGCGACCTCGCACAGGCGCAGCAGCTGACGGGTCGTGTGATCGCCGAGGGTCTCCGTGGCGGGGGCCATGGGGGGTCTGTGCCTGGTGCCGATCACCGGCCCGCCTGCCGGCGAGCGGGGGCGAAAAGGAGATACCCGCCCGGATGGGCGGGTATCGGAGGGTGCGACGCGGCGGGGGGCTGGGCGAAATCGGCATCGGCGGAATGACTCTCCACGACACCCTCCTGTCCTGGATCAACGACGGGGGACTATCGCGCTGCTGATTACCCGTGTTGTTGAACCGTCATGCACCGGACAGAAATCCTACGTTGTTGTGTACATCACTTCGTCAACCAGTTGAGGAACTGGCTCCAACGCCCTACCCGCTCGGGCGCGCGGCCGTCCTGCGGGGCCTGCTCCTCGCGCACGGGCGGCTGGGGCTGCGGGGATGCACCCCGGGCGGGCTCGATCGGGGTGAACCGGCTGGGCAGCACGACCAGGCCGCGGTTGAAGGGGCCGGGACGCCACGTCAGGCTCTCCTCCGGCACGGCCAGTTGGATGTCCGGGAGCTCGTTGAGCAGGTTCTCGATGGCCGCCATCGAGATCTGCCGGGCCGGGTCCTTGGACGGGCAGGCGTGCGAGCCCGCACTCCACGCCAGGTGGGCCCGGCTGCTCGCCTGCCGCTCCGCCGCGAGGCTCGGGCTGCTGTTGGCGGCGGCGAAGCTGACCATGACCAGGTCGCCGGCCCGCAGCTGCTGCCCGGCGAACTCCATGTCGGTCGCCGGGTAGTGCGGCGCGAGGTTCGACATGGGCGGGTTCTCCCACAGCGTGGCGTCGATGGCCTCGTCGATCAGCCCGCCGGTGTGCGCGTACGCGTCGTGGGTGAGCAGCCGGTGCAGCGTGTTGCCGATGAGGTTGCCCAGCGGTTCGGTGCCGGCCGCCAGCAGCAGGGCCAGCTGGTGGACCATCTCATCGTCGGTCAGCTTGGAGTGATGCTGCATCAGCCAGGAGGTGACGTCGTCACCGGGCCTGGTCCGCTTGAGCGCCACCAGCTCGGCCACCGCGCCGAACAGCACCCCGGCCGCCTGCTCGGCGTTGACGCCGTCGAACATCCCGGAGATGCCGAACAGCACCCGGTCGCCGATGTCGGCCGGGCAGCCGAAGAGCTCGTTGAAGACGAACAGCGGCAGCTGCCTGGCGTAGTTCCCCAGCAGGTCGGCCGAACCGCGGGAGCCGAACTGGGAGATGAGGTAGTTGGAGACCTGCTCGGTGATCCGGGTCACCCGCCGCGAGTCGACCCGGGCCATGCTGTCCGTGACGGCCTGGCGCAGCCTCAGGTGCTCGGCGCCGTCGCTGAACATGCAGTTGGGCCGGTACACGAGGAGCGGAACGACCGGGCTGTCGGGCGCGACGTGCCCCTCGTTGAAGGCCCGCCAGCGACGCGAGTCCTTGCGGAAGGAGGCCGGGTCCTGGAGCAGTTGCAGCGCGGCCGTGTAGTCGGTGACGAGCGTCGCCTCCACCCCGGGTGCGAGCTCGACTGGTGCGGCCGGCCCGAAACTGCGCAGGTAGGAGTAGTAGGCCTGCGGATCTGCCGCGAACTCCGGCCCGTACAGCGGCACCCGGGCGCCGCTGTCGTGGGCCGGGCACCCGGGCGGGGGCACCGGGGTGGTGGGGCGAGCGTTCATGTCTGGTTCTTGCTCCTAGCTGGCACGGTCCAGCAAAAAGCGGACCAGTGTGGTCAGTGCGGCGGCCGACGACTTCTCGTCGCGCGCGTCGCAGGTGACGACGGGGGTGTCGTCGAGGAGATCGAGCGCCTCCCGCAGCGCCGCCTCGGTGCGCGCCGGGTTGCCGTCGAAGTGGTTCACCGCGATCGCGTAGTCGAGGCCGTACTGCTCGATGAGGTCGATCACGGGGAAGGAGTCGGCGAGCCGTTCGGGGTCGACGAGGATCAGCGCGCCGAGGGCGCCCCGGGCCATGTCCTCCCACATCTGCACGAACCGCAGCTGGCCGGGCGTGCCGAACAGGTACAGCACAACGCGCTCGCTGACGGTCAGTCGGCCGAAGTCCATGGCGACCGTGGTGGTGGTCTTGCCCCGGACTCCCTTGAGGTCGTCCACCGCCTCCGCGGCCCGGGTCATCGTCTCCTCGGTGGACAGCGGTTCGATCTCGGAGATCGAGCCGATGAACGTGGTCTTGCCCACCGCGAAGTGGCCGACGACGAGGATCTTCACGGCCGTCTGGGTCGCCCCGGCGTGCACGTAGTCCTGCTCGTCGAGGCCGCGTACGTCAGCCGAACTTGGTCTGGAGACCATTGAGCACCTCCTGAAGGATCTCCTTGTCGGCCTGGCGGGCCCGGGGCACCGGCGGGCGGGCGATGAGGTGCCCGCCTTCGGTGAGCCCGGCCAGGACGATGCGCACCACGCCGAGCGGCAGCCGGGTGTGGCCGGCGAGCTCGGCGACCGAGAGGTAGCCGGCGGAGCAGATGTCCAGCAGCTGCTGTTCCTCGGGCGTCAGGCGCGGCGGCCGCTGCCCCTGCTCGGGCGCCGCCGTGATCAGCGTGATCAGCGAGAGCTGCTGCTCGTCGGGCAGCCCGCGCCCTTTGGTGATGACGTAGGCCCGTACTAAGCCGGCGGCTTCGAGCTCGAACTCCTCGGGGGTGCTCACCTGCGGCCGCCGAATACCTCGCGCGGTGGCGCCGCCAGCACCTTGCCGAGCTGGCCGACGAGTTGCTGCATCCGGAAGGTGATGTCCTGCATGTCGACGTCCGGGGAGGCCGAGACGCCGAGGTAGGCGCCCTCACCGGCGGAGATCAGGAACACCCAGCCGCCGTCGAACTCGACCAGGGTCTGCTGCCAGCGCTGGCCGGGGCTGTCGCAGAAGAAGCCGAGCGAGCGGCTGAGCGACTGCACGCCGCTCATCGCGGCGGCGACCCGGTCAGCGTTGTCCTTGCCGATGTCCTTCGTCCGGGCCATCAGCAGACCGTCGGCGGAGATCAGGACCGCGTGCAGGGCTCCGGGAATCTCCAGAGCGCTGTCGAGCATCCATGCCAGATCGTCGTTCACGAGAACTCAAGCCCTTCACTGCTCGCACCGCGTGTGCTGGTCGCCTGGTCCGTGTCGTCCGGCTGGGTGGCCCTGCCCGACCGGGTGCCCCGCTGGAAGGCGCCCATGATCGCTGCGGTCTCCGTGCCGGAGCGGGACGAGCCGACCGGCACGGGCTCGGTGGGCGGCGCGACCGTCATCGGTCGCTTGCGCCGCCGTACCGGCAGGCCGTCGGCGGTCGAGGCCGCGTTGCGCATCGGCAGGCCGTCGGGGGTCAGGGCGGCGCTCCGTACGGGCAGGGCCTCGGCGGGGGCCGCCGGGGCGGCCACGGGTGCGGCCCAGCCGGGCTCGGGCCAGGCCTGGGTCGCTGCCGGGGCGGTGGACATGGCGGAGCTGGGAGCCTTCCTCTCCGGCATGCCGGTGAGCAGCTCGTGCGGTAGCAGGACCACCGCGCGCACCCCGCCGTAGGGGGAGGAGGAGCCCACTGACACCTCGAAGCCGAAGCGCTCGCAGAGGACGCCGATCACCGCCAGACCGAACTGCGGCGGGTTGCCGAGACCTGCGACGCCCGAGACCCGCTCGCTGGTCAGCAGCTTCTCGGCGCGGGCGCGCTCCTCGTCGTTCATGCCGACGCCCGCGTCGTCCACGACGATGACGACTCCCTTGGGCACCGTCCGGATGTTGATCTCGACGACGGTGTCCGGGCTGGAGTAGCTGGTCGCGTTGTCGAGCACCTCGGCGAGGGCCAGCGCGACCGGTTCGACCGCCCTGCTGGAGACGCCGAAGTCCACCTGGGAGAGGATCTCCACCCGCCGGAACTGCCGGATGCGGCCCTGGGCGCTGCGGACCACGTCGTACAGCGAGGCGGGGTCGCGGTGCCGGCCCAGCCAGCCGCCGCAGAGCACGGCGATGGACTGCGCGCGTCGGCCGAACTGGGAGTTGGTGTGGTCGACTTCCAGCAGGTCCTGGAGGATGACCGACTCGCCGTACTTGTTCTGCAACCGGGAGACGATCAGCTGCTGCTCGGCGGCAAGGCCCTGCAGCGTCCGCATCGCGGACTTCAGCACGGTCTTCGTCGCTTCGTCGGCCAGCTCCTGGGCCGCCTCGACGGACTGTGCGTAGGAGTTCTCCAGACCGGAGTAGTGCTCCTTGAGTCCGTCGATCTCCTGGCGCATCGTCAGGGCCGCTCTGCGCTGGCGGACCACGAGGGCCACCGCGGCGACAAGGACGAGGACAAGAGCCCAAAGCACTGGGTTCGCTGTGTATTTCGTCATAAGACTCTCTTCAGGCGACTGACGGCCGACTGTGAATCCCCGCCAGTGCAGGGTGAACCCGCCGCTCCGCAAGCGCGCTGATCGTATCATCGGCTGAACATGTCATTTACGGGCCGTCCAGATGTGAGGGTCCGTCTCCTGAGCGGCTGGCGACCGAAGTTGCCTCCTGAAGGACTGTGCGGCGGCCCGCAACTCCTCGATCATGGCCCGCACGGCCGGGGCGAACTCGGTCTCCGGGAGGGTCAGCGCCACGATCTCGCGGTGGGCCGGGGGTTCGAGGTGCAGGACCTGGACGCTCTCGGCCCAGGTGTTCAGGGCCAGTTCCGGGAGGATCGCCATGCCGAGCCCGGCTGCGACCAGGGCGACGACCGCCAGGTGGTCGTCCGTGGCGAGGTCTATCCGGGGGGAGAAGCCCTCGGCCTCGCAGAGTTCCACCAGGTGGTGGCGGCAACTCGTGCAGCCCGCGACCCAGGTCTCGTCGGCGAGCTCGGCGAGGCTGATGTGCTCTGTGTCGGTGTGGCGGTGTCCGGGCGGCGCCAGGAGCAGCAGGCGGTCGGTCATGAGGTGGTGGACGACCAGGCCCTCCCACTCGGGGACGGTCCCGCTGCCGTCGCTGTCGGGGTAGTGGAAGGCCAGCGCGATCTCGCATTCGCCGTTCCGCAGCATCTCCACCGAGCGGGGCGGTGCGGTGTCGGTGAACGACACCTCGATGCCGGGCCATTTGTCGCGCAATGCGGAGAGCGCCGGCGGCAGGATTTCCGATGCTCCGCTGAGAAATGAGGAAAGCCGGACGCGCGCGGAGCGGGCCCCTACGATACTCGCCACCTCCTCCTCCGCGGCCGCGAGTCTCGAGAGGATGTCCGCCGCATATCTGGCCAGGATTTCCCCGGCCTCCGTGAGCCGTACTCCGCGTCCCGTCCGGACGAGGAGAGGAGTCCGGACGGCACCTTCGAGTGCCTTTATCTGCTGGCTGACGGCAGGTTGCGTACAGCCCAGTGTGCGGGCCGCCCCGGTGATGGAGCCGGCTTGGTCGACCGCGCGCAGCACGCGGAGATGGCGAGCTTGAATCATGCCCCCAACGTACGGAGTTGAGGGTCCGTCGACAACCACTTGTGGCGATCGATGACCCGTCGCCCGCGGGCGTCCAGCCCTTGGACGGGTGGGCAAAAATGGCCAAACCGTACGATTACGGAGCATAAATATGCGTCCAAGGTGGACAATTGCCGCTCGCCAAGAGTGCTTTTATGTGACCTCAAAGGATCTCTTGGAGTTGTCGACATGATTATTTGTGAGGTACAACTTCCTCATGTCTGCCCAGATCGCTCGCACGGTCCACGGCGTCTTCGGGGAAATACTTCAGGGTTACACCCTCGGGTCGAGTGGATTCGAACATTTTCTCTTTACGGCACCGGTCGAAGAGCTCAGCTGCCGGGCCCGGCTGTTACGCGACGGAATTCCCCCGACGGCTCCGTTAACCGTCGGCCCAGCTGACCGCGTCAAGGCCCGGCAGGCCTACGAGCTGCTCAGTTCCTCCTTGCAGCTGCCCACGCACGGTACTGCCGTCGAGATCGAGTCGAACATTCCGATCGCCAAGGGGCACGCGAGCTCGACCGCCGACATCCTGGCGGCCGCTCTCCTCTGCATATCCGAGGCGTATCCCAGCACCCCCGAAGCCGTGGCCCACGCGCTGGCGCTCTCCGTGGCCCGCAGCCTCGAGTACGGCGACTACCTGCTGCACCCCGGCGTCGCGGCGTGCGCACAGCGCTCCCAGACCCTCCTCGCCAAGTACGAGACCGACCTGCGGTGGACCATCGTCGGTGTGGACGAAGGCGGTTGGGTCAACACCGAGGACTTCCACCGGGAATGCCCCGAGGACCGGGGCAAGGCGCGCGTCTACGAGCAGCTCTTCCAGGAGCTCGACGCGGCACTGCGCGCGGACGACGGCGTGGCCGCCGCGCGGATCGCCACCCACAGCGCCGAGTTGCACAACGACCGGCTGCCCAAGAAGTCCCTGGAGGACCTCCAGGCGGTGGGGAAGGACCTCGGGGCCCTGGGGATCTGCGTCGCGCACAGCGGCACGCTGGCCGGCCTCATCTTCTCCCGGTACGAACCCGAGCACGACAGCCGGGTGCGGGAGTGCCGCAGTGCCCTGGACGCATACGGCTACACCGGCGGCACTTTCACACTGAAGGAAGCGAAGCGGCCATGAGCGGAACCACCATGAGCGGTGCGACCACGTCACCGACCACCTCACCGCATCCCGGTAGGCCGTCCCTCTTCAAGGGGCGCGGCCGCTATCAGCTCATGGTGCTGGGGGCGGTGTGCTGCCTGGCCCTCGGCGGGGTCTTCGTCAGGATCAGCGAGGTCGGCCCGGTGGCGTCCGGGGCCTACCGCTCGCTGTTCGCCGCGCCCATGCTGCTCGGCCTCTCCGTCGCGATGACGCGGCGCTCCACCGGGGGTGCGAGCACGCCGGCGGAACGGAAGGCGACGCGCATCACGCTGCGGGACCAACTGCTCATCGCACTGGGCGGTTTGTTCCTCGCGGCGGACCTCTGTCTGTGGAACATCTCGTTCCTCTACACCTCGCTGGCCGAGTCCAACCTGCTCGCCAACCTGGTTCCGTTCATCATCGCGCCGCTGTGCTTCTTCCTCTTCGGCGACCGGGTGCCGTGGAAGCTCGTCCTGCCCGCGGTGCTGGCGCTCGGCGGGCTCTACGTCCTCGTCATCCTCGGCACCGGCCTCGACCCGACGCACCTGCGCGGCGATCTGCTCGCGCTGGCCACCGCGGTCTTCTACGCCCTCTTCCTGGTGGTGGCCAAGGGGCTGCGCGAGCGCTACGAGGCGACCCGCATCATGGCGAGCCTGAGCGTGGTCTGCGGCGTCGCCTGCCTCGCGGTGGCAGCCGTGCTGGGAGAGAAGATCTGGCCGCACACCGCCCGGGGCTGGCTGCTGCTGATCGCCCTCGCGGTCACCTCGCAGGTGCTCGGCCAGACCCTCATGGCACACGCGGTCAAGTTCCTGCCGCTGCAACTCGCCGCGATCTTCGTCCTGTTGCAGCCGATCGCCGCCGCCGGCTACGGGTTCGTGCTGTTCGGTCAGCACCTGAGCCCGGTGCAGCTGGCAGGGATCGGCATCCTCCTCGTCTCCATCTTCTGGGCCAAGAACCTTTTGGAAGGACGGAAATGACCAACCCCGAGCTTCCGGACCCGTACGAGGTCATCGAGCGGTTCAGCCGCATCACGTCAATCGACTGCGGTCCTCTTGCGGGCGGTGGTCTGCGATGTCGGGCCATCCACGGCAGCCCCGCCACCGAGACCAGCTTCAAGTCCATCCTGGGCCTGGGCCTGCTCCTCCTGGCCCGCGAGCAGGGGCTGCTCGCCGAGGGGCAGCCGGTGATCGAGTCCACCTCGGGCTCCCTCGGCCTGGGCCTGGCCTTCGCCGGGCGGCTGATGGGCCACCCCGTCCACCTGGTGTCCGACCACGGGATACCGGACGTGACCCGCCGCAAGACCGAGCTGGCCGGGGCCACCCTGCACCTCGTCGACACCCCGCACCCCGTCCTCGGCTTCCAGCAGGCCCGCGACGACCTCCTGCAGCAACTCCGCAGCGAGCACCCCGACTTCTACTGGACCAACCAGAACGACAGCCCGCTCAACCCCGAGGTGTACACCCGCTGGGTGGTGCCGCACCTGACCCAGACGCTGGACTTCTCCCGGATCGCCGCCGGCATCTTCTGCGTGGGCAGCGGCGGTCACTTCTCGGCGCTGTCGGCCATGTTGAGCGCCAAGGGCATCCCCTCGTACGTCGCGGACCGGCTGGGGTCGATCACCTTCGGCGGCGAGCCCGGGGCGAGCGTGCTGCGCGGTACGGGCAACCAGAACCGGATACCGGCCGTCATCGACGCCGCAAGGTCCCGGGTGGCGGGCGTCTACACCGTCTCGGACGCCCAGGCCTGCGGTGGCGTCAGGGACTTGGCCGCCAACGGCATCAGCGTCGGCGGCTCGTCCGGCGTATGTTACGTCGGTGCCCGTCAACTGGCCGCCGATCTGGGGCCGGAGGCCGAGGGGGAGATCCTCACCTTCTTCGCCGACCGCGGGGAACTGTACGGAACCACGCTCTTGAACTGGGAAGAGAGGCAATGATGCACGCCGCTTTGTGGAGTTCCTGCCCGCCCACCGAACAGCTGTACCACGACGACCCCTACGGGACGTCGGCGACCGCGACCGTCCTCTCGGTCGACGGCCAGCACGCCGTCTTCGACCGGTCGATCTTCTACGCCGAATCCGGCGGACAGGTGGCCGACCAGGGGACGATCAACGGCGCGCTGGTGGTCGACGTGCAGAAGGCCGGTGGGCGGCCCTTCCAGCTGCCGAACGGCGACGTTGCCACCGTCGAGTCGGTCTTCTGCCACGAGTTCGCCGAGCCCTGCACGCTCACCGTGGGCGAGCAGGTCACGATGGAGATCGACTGGAGCCGCCGCTTCCGCAACATGCAGATGCACACTCTGGCGCACTTCCTCTTCCACGCCACCGGCGAGTACCTGGAGGCGCACGGGGAGACCCGCTCGACCCGCGGCTGCCACATCAGCGACAGCTCGGCCCGCTTCGACTTCGGCTGCTCGATCCCCACCGAGGCGGTGGCCGTCATCCAGGCGCGCGTCGTCGAACTGCTCGGCTCCTCCCCCGAGGCGACCGTCACCGCCCTCCCCGGGACGCACGACGTCTTCATCTGGCGGGCCGGCGACATCGAGATCCCCTGCGGCGGCACCCACGTCAACCACCCGAAGGAGATCGAGGGTTCGGTCGCGGTCCGCCGCCGCACCAAGGGCAGGAACGGCACCCGCCTCTACATCGAACTCGACCGCGATGCGAATATCTGACACCCGCAACACCCGCACACCGCACGAGCCGGTCTTCATCGAGGACCTGGCCCTCCTGCGCCGCCGCCGCACCTTCAAGTGGCAGGCCGGGGAGCTGACGCCGGACAGGATCTGTCTGGGCGTCGCCGAGATGGACCTGTACGCACCCGACTTCCTGCGCGAGACCCTCGACCAGGCCGTCCGGCTGGGAGAGACGGGGTACGGGCTCTGCGAGGCGCAGGAGGCGGCGTGCGAGAAGTACCTGACGGAGCACCACGACGCCGGCCTCGCGGGCGCCCGCTGCACCACGGACGTGCTGACCGGCCTGCGGACCGTGCTGCGGCTGGACCTGCCGCCGGGCAGCCCGGTGATCGTCGAGACCCCGGTCTACGGTGACCTGCTCACCGTGGTCCGGGAGGCCGGGCTCGTCCCGCTGCCCGTCCCGCTGCTGCGCGACGCGCAGGGGTACCGGCACGACTGGGCGGCCCTCGCCGACGCGGCGAGGGCCGGTGCCCGGGGGTGGTTCCTGTGCCAGCCCCACAACCCGGTGGGGCGGGCCTGGACGGCCGAGGAGCAGTCGCAGGCGATCGCCCTCGTGCTGGAGCACGACCTGCTGCTGCTCGCGAACGAGGTGCACATCCCGCTGGGCCTGAACCGGCGGCTGGTGTCGGCGTTCGCCGACCCGGCCGTCCACCGGGTGCGGGCCTACGGGTTCACCTCCGCGTCCAAGGCGTTCAACATCCCCGGCCTCAAGAGTGCGACGGTCTACGCCTCCGACCGCTCGGCGCGGGCGCTCACCGAGATGCCGCAGAGCCTGCTCGGTCGGCCGGGAAGCCTCGGCGCGATCGCCACCGTCGCCTGCTACGAGCAGGGCATGGACTGGCTGGAGGCCCTGCGCGCCGCGCTCGCCGACCGGGTGCAGCAGGTCCTCGCGGAGCTCGCGGGGCTGCCACTGGCGGCCGAGGTCGGCGTCCCCGACGCCACGTACCTGGTGTGGGCCGAGTTCCCGCACGGGGACGACGCCGACCGCTTCGGCCGGGCACTGGCCGAGAGCCAGGTGTCCGTACTGCCGGGGGCGGGCTTCGGTGACCCGGGCCTCGCCCACTGCTTCCGGATCAACGCGGCAAGCCATCCGGCCGTACTGAGCGAGGCGTTCGCCCGGATCCGGGCGGCTCTCTGACCGAAGGCGTGGTGTCAGGGGCGGAGCAGGGCGACCTGCTGCTGGTGGCGCTCCTGCAGGGCGGAGTCCCAGTCGCCGGTGCAGTAGACCGAGAGGTCGCTGATCGCGCCGTCGGTGGTGTCGGCGCGGAACAGCTCGCGGCAGTACCAGTCGTCGTCGGCGTCGGTCCAGCGTTCCTCGACCTCGAGGACGAAGCCACGGGGGGTGGGGTCGCAGCGCCAGCGCGGCACCGAGCCCTCGGCCGGGTGGGAGCTGAGGCGGGCCTGGACGACGTTGTCGGCGCCGCTGGCCTGCAGACGCCACTGCGGCGGGGTGAAGTCGAGGAACACGTCCGGGTGGAAGAGCCCCTCGGGGGCGGTGCCGGTCTCCAGGAAGGCGATGAACTTCCCGGCCAGCTCGTTGGCGGTGGTCTCGTTCATGGTGGTGCCACGTCCCTTCGGACGGTGGGGGAGGGCGGGGGTCAGGTGGTGGGCCGGGGTGCGAAGTAGGCGACCATCCGGTGGGCCTGGAACCCGTGGTGGTAGAGGACTTGGGTGAAGGTTGGCGGGCAGTGGAAGGGGTCGCCCGGCGGATTGACGAACCGGGCCTCGACCACGGCGAGGCCGCCACTGGCGACCACGTCCGTCAGCCGGTAGCCGACGTCGTCCGCCAGGTCGCTCTCCAGGAGCACCGACCGGACCTCCTCCCGGCCGTGCAGCTCGGGCCCGTCGTCGCCCAGCCGGGCGGTGACGGCGGGAGCGAAGACGTCTGCGAGCGGCCCGGGGTCGCGGCGCCGGTTGAACGCGTCGAACGCACCGTCGAAGAGCCGGCCCCACTCGCCGGCCGCGTCCCGGGCCGCGCTGCTGGTCTGCGCCGCCTCGTCCAGCAGCCGCTGCGCCAGGGCCGCGCGGGCCTGGTGCAGCCTGCTGCGTACGGTGCCGAGCGGGACGCCGGTGATGGCGGCGATCTCCTGGTAGGAGTGCTGGCGGCCGAAGTGGCGCAGCATCACCGTGACGCGCTGGGGTTCGGGGAGCTCGCCGAGGGCCTGCCAGAGCCAGTCGCTCAGGGCGAGGCGCTCCACGCACTCCTCGGCCGAGGAGGTGGGCCGCGACCGATCGAGCCGGGCGGTGACGTCCTCGGCCGGGGTCTCCCGGGCCGCGCGCCGTCGCATCAGGCAGGTGTTGCGCTGGATCTGCGCCAGCCAGCCGCCGAAGGCCGCCGGGTCACGCAGGTCGGACAGGTGGCGCAGGGCGGTCAGGAAGGTGTCCTGGACGGCGTCGGCGGCGTCCTGCGGGTCACCGAGGTAGCCGAGTGCCTGGCGGTACAGCCGGGCGCGGTGGCTCTCCAGCAGCAGCCCGAGGGCCGCCGTGTCGCCCCGCCGGGCCGCGAGCACCAGATCGGTGTCACCGTTCTGCGGTGCGAGCGGGTCCGGGGTCCGGGGTTCCATTGCTGTCGGGGTCATACCTAAACGATGCGCCGACCGCCCGAGAAGTTCGATGCCTCGTCTGCGATGCCTCGTCGTAGCGGCGGACGACCAGGCGGGCGAGCGCCTCGTGGGTGCCGAGCGGTGCGGTGGACCAGTGGGCGGCGGTCTGCGCCGCGCGGCGGGCGAAGTGGCCGGGGCTCAGCAGGTACTCGGCGACGGCGACCCGGCGGTGGCCGGAGGCCCGGAGGGCTTCGACGGCCTGGTCGGGGGTCGGCCCGGCGGCGCACAGGTACGAGGGGACGACGGGGGCGGAGGGGCCCAGCTGCCGGGTCAGCAGCCGGGCCATGGCGGCGGTGTCGGCGTTGGCCGACGGGTCCGTCGAGCCGGCGGCGGCCAGCACCACCGGGCCGTCGCCCCGGCGCCAGCCGGTCTGCGTCAGGCGGGCCTCCAGGGCGGTGGCCAGCAGCGGGTCGGGGCCGAGGGCGCGGGCGGTGCGGGCCCGGAGGTGGGGGGCGGCGGCCAGCGCGGCCGGGATGTCGACCCGTACGTGGTAGCCGGTGCCCAGCAGCAGCGGGACGAGCACCGCCTCGCCGGTCAGCGCGGCGAGCGCCTCGGGCAGGCCGGGCCGGACGAGATCCAGGTAGCAGCACTCGACCCGCAGGCCGGGGCGCAGCGCCCGGACGCGGGCGAGCAGGGCCTCGGTGGTGGCGACGCCGTCGGGGTCGCGGGTGCCGTGCGCGACGGCCAGCAGGGTGGGGGCTCCCGTGGCGGGGGTCATCCGAGCGCCAGGCGGTAGCCGCGCTTGGGCACGGTGCGGATCAGGCTGCCGTGCGGGCCCAGGGCGGCCCGCAGCCGTCCGATCGCGGCCTCCACCGCGTGCTCGTCGGCGTCGGAGTCGGCCCAGGCCCGGCGGAGCAGCTCGGCGCGGCTCAGCACCCAGCCGGGGCGTTCGGCCAGGGCCCGGAGCAGGGCCGCGCTCTTGGGGGAGAGCCAGTAGTTCTCGGTGTCCACCAACAGGGCGTTGCCCTGGAGCACCAGCGGGCGCCCGGCCAGGGTCAGTTCCTGTCTGGAACGGGCGGGCAGCACGTCGGTCAGCGTCCGGACCAGCGCGCCAAGCCGGCCGCGGTCCGGCCAGACCACCGGGATGCCCAGGTCGGTGAGGGGTCTCGCGCAGACCGGCCCGACGCAGACCGGCAGCACGTCGCCGCGCATCGCGTCCAGGGTCGCGGGGAGCAGTTCGTCGGCGGCGGCCGTCTCCAGGAAGGCGGTGATCGCCGGGGCGCTGGTGAAGGTCAGTGCGTGCACCTCGCGGCGGACCGTCTGCTCCACCAGCCGTCGCACCAGCGCCGGGTCCTCCGGCGGGGCCCAGCGGTAGACCGGGACGGAGATCACCTCGGCGCCGCGCTCGCGCAGGGCCGCCGCGAAGTCGTCCAGTCGTACGCCGTGCTCCTGCACCGCGACGCGGCGGCCGGCGAGCGGGCGGGCCAGCAGCCAGGTCAGCAGCTCGTCGGTGGCTTCGGAGCTGGGCGAGAAGGTCTCGTCCAGACCGCTGGCCCGCACCGCGCCGGTCGCTTTGGGGCCACGGGTGAGCACCACCGCGCCCCGGCAGGCCTCGGTCAGCGCCGCTCCCCGACCCCAGCCGTCCGCCGCGCTCACCCAGCCGCGCCAGCCGACGCCGGTGGTGGCGACGACGTAGTCCAGCGGAGCGGCGAGGCACTCCTCCGTCGCCCGGCGCAGCGCGATGTCGTCCTCCAGCGCCATGATGCGCAGCGCGGGTGCCTCGACGACGCGGGCGCCGCGTCGGCCGAGCAGGGTGACGAGCTCGTCGCGGCGGCGCGCGGCGGTCACCCCGATCGTGAAGCCGGTCAGGGGTCCGTGGTGTCCGGTGCTGGTAGCCATACCGCAGGATCCGGCCGCCGGGTTTCGGCGCTGTTGCCCGGTGATCACGTGGAGGTAAGCGAAACGGCCCCTCGTGTTACGCGGATGTCGGCCCGCCCACCTCGGCACACCAGGGCTGTGAGGGACGCGTACCGCCCGTGCAACACGGGGGACGCGGCGGCGAAACGCCCGGCGGTCATCGTCGTCCCCATGACGACCACGACCGACACCCACTGCCCGTACTGCTCGTTGCAGTGCGGGATGCGCCTGCACGCCGACGGCGCGCAGGTCGAGGTGCTGGAGCGGGCCGACTTCCCGGTCAATCGCGGGGCGCTGTGCGGCAAGGGCCGCTCGGCGGCGGCGGTGCTCGCGCCGGGCGCCCGGCTGACCGCGCCGCTGCTGCGTGACCGGCGCGGCGGCCCGCTGCGGGCGGCCGGGTGGGGCGAGGCGCTGGACCGGATCGCGCAGGGGTTCTCCGCGACCCGGCGGGCGCACGGTGCGGACGCGGTCGGGGTCTTCGGCGGCGGCGGGCTCACCAACGAGAAGGCGTACCAGCTCGGCAAGTTCGCCCGGGTCGCGCTGGGGACGGCCAGCATCGACTACAACGGCCGGTTCTGTATGTCCTCGGCCGCCGCCGCGCACCGGATCGCCTTCGGCCTGGACCGGGGGCTGCCCTTCCCGCTGGCCGACATCCCCGAGACCGACTGCCTGATCCTGGTCGGCGCCAACCCGGCCGAGACGATGCCGCCCGCAATGCGCTACTTCCGTGAACTGCGAGAGCGTGGCGGCAAGTTGATCGTGGTCGACCCGCGTCGCACCCCCACCGCCGAGCAGGCCGATCTGCACCTCCAGCTGCGGCCCGGCAGTGATCTGGCGCTGGCGCTCGGGCTGCTGCACCTGGTGATCGCGGACGGTCTGACGGACCAGGAGTTCATCGACGCCAGGACCTCCGGCTTCGAGCCGGCCAGGGCCGCCGCGATGGCGCACTGGCCGGAGCGGGTCGAGCGGCTGACCGGCATCCCGGTCTCCCAACTGCTGGAGGTGGCCCATCTGTTCGGCCGGGCAGCGACCGGCATGGTGCTCACCGCGCGCGGCCCCGAGCAGCAGAGCAAGGGCACCGACACCGTCGGCGCCTGGATCAACCTGTGCCTGGCCACCGGCAAGGCCGGGCGCCGGTACTCCGGCTACGGCTGTCTGACCGGCCAGGGCAACGGCCAGGGCGGCCGCGAACACGGCCAGAAGGCCGACCAACTGCCCGGCTACCGCTCGATCGAGGACCCGGCGGCCCGCGAGCACGTCGCCGGGGTCTGGGGCGTCGACCCCGACAGCCTGCCGCGCTCCGGGCGTTCGGCGTACGAGCTGCTGGACGGGCTGGGGCAGCCCGGCGGCGTACGGGCACTGCTGGTGATGGGCTCGAACCCGGTCGTCTCCGCGCCGCACGCGGGGCACGTCACCGAACGGCTGCGCGCGCTGGACCTGTTGGTGGTCAGCGACCTGGTGCTGTCCGAGACCGCCCAGCTGGCGGACGTGGTGCTGCCGACCGCCCAGTGGGCCGAGGAGACCGGCACGACCACCAACCTGGAGGGCAGGGTGATCCTGCGCGAGCGGGCGCTCAGCGCGCCGGAGGGTGTCCGCACCGACCTGTGGGTGCTCCGGGAGCTGGCCGGGCGGCTGGGCTCCGCGAGCGACTTCCCCGACGACCCGGAGCTGGTCTTCGACGAGCTGCGGCGCGCCTCGGCGGGCGGCCAGGCCGACTACGCGGGCATCGACTACCGCCGCATCCGCGCGGAGGACGGCGTCTTCTGGCCCTGCCCCGACGCCGGGCACCCCGGCACGCCACGGCTGTTCCTCGACCGCTTCGCCACCCCCGACGGCCGGGCGCGGTTCGCCGCCGTCACGCACCGCCCGGCGGCGGAGGAGCCGGCGGGGGACTACCCGCTCTACCTGACGACCGGGCGGGTGCTGGCCCAGTACCAGAGCGGCGCCCAGACCCGCCGGGTGCCGGCGCTCAACGCCGCCGCGCCCGGCCCGTTCGTCGAGCTGCACCCCCGGCTGGCCGACCGGCTCGGGGTGGTGGAGGGCGAGCTGCTCGCCGTCACCAGCCGCCGGGGCCGGGCGGTGGCGCCCGCGCGGATCACCGGGGCGATCAGGCAGGACACCGTCTTCATGCCGTTCCACTGGCCCGGCCCCGGCCGCGCCAACACCCTGACCAACCCGGCCCTCGACCCGACGTCCAAGATGCCCGAGTTCAAGCTCTGCGCCGTCCGCGTGGAGCGTGCCGCGGCGGAGGTGGCCTCATGAACAGCAGCTTCTTGAACAGCGGCTTCGTGAACGCACGTCGCAGCGAGCGGATCGCCGTCGTCGGCGGCGGAATGGCCGGGGCGCGGTTCGCCGAGCGGTACCACGCCCTGGGCGGCACCGGCACCGTGACGCTGTACGGCGCGGAGGCCCGCGCGCCCTACAACCGGGTGCTGCTCGCGGACGTCCTGACCGGCCGCTACGACGCCGAGGCGATCGGGCTCCCGACCGGCCCGGCGGAGCTCCGGACGGGCTGCGAGGTGGTCGGGCTCGACCTCGCCGCCCGCAGCCTGCGGCTCGCGGACGGCACCGAAGAGGGCTGGGACGAGCTGGTGCTCGCCACCGGCGCCAACCCCGTACTGCCGCCGGTGCGCGGCCTGCGCCGGGCCGACGGGCTCGGGCTCCGGGACGGCGTGCACTCGCTGCGCACCCTGGCCGACTGCGCCCGGCTCGCCGAGGACGCCGCCAAGGCCGGGCGCGCGGTGGTGGTCGGCGGCGGGGTGCTCGGCGTCAGCGTCGCCCGGGGGCTGGCCGCGCTCGGGGTGGCGGTCGAGATCGTCCACCAGGGGCCGCACCTGATCGAGCGCCAGCTCGACCCCGGGGCCGCGGCGGCACTGCGCGACGGGCTGCGCCGGCTGGGCGCCGAGGTCTACCTCGGCAACCGCGCCCGAGCACTGCCCGGCGCGGGCCGGGTCGAGGGCGTCGAGCTGGCCAACGGCTACGTGCTCGGCTGCGACCTGGTCGTGCTCGCCTGCGGCGTGCGGCCGCGTACGGCGCTCGCGCACGCGGCCGGGCTGGCCGTCGGCACGGGAGTGCTGGTCGACGACCGGCTGGCGGCGTCCGCGCCGCACACCCACGCGATCGGCGACTGCGCCGAGCACCGGGGCACCGTGCACGGCCTGTCGGCGCCCGCCTGGGACCAGGCCGACGT
Organism: Kitasatospora sp. McL0602; assembly: GCF_052076145.1. Lineage (NCBI taxonomy): Bacteria > Bacillati > Actinomycetota > Actinomycetes > Kitasatosporales > Streptomycetaceae > Kitasatospora > Kitasatospora sp. McL0602. Next base: position 3,758,471 of record NZ_CP197246.1, read on the forward strand.
GCTGGCCGCCCGGCTCTCCGGCACCGACCCGGACGCCCGCTACACCGGCTCGCGCCCGCTGGCCCGGCTCAGCGCGGGCGGGCTGGAGTACGCGGCCTTCGGCGAGGTCGACGAGACCGCCGAGCCCGGCCTCGAAGCGCTGCGCCTCACCGACGCCACCCGGGGCAGCTACAAGAAGCTCGTCCTGCGCGGCGACCGGCTGGTCGGCGGCATCCTGCTCGGCGACCTGGCCACCGTCGGCGCCCTGACCGGCGCCTACGAGCGGGACGACCCGCTCCTCGACCACCCCCTCCACCTGCTCACCGCCACCCCCTGAGGAGTCCGAAGATGACGACACAGCGCCGATCGAGGGACCTCGTACTGGTCGGGCACGGAATGGTCGGCCAGCGCTTCCTGGAGGCCCTGGTGGAGCAGCCGGGCGCGGCCGACTGGCGGATCACCGTGCTCGCCGAGGAGCCCCGGCCCGCCTACGACCGGGTGCACCTCACCTCCTGGTTCTCCGGCACCACCGCCGAGGAGCTGTCGCTCTGCCCGCCCGGCTTCCTCGCCGAGCACGGCATCGAGCTGCGGCTCGGCGACCCGGCCGCCACGGTCGACCGGGCCGCGCAGACGGTCACCACCCGCGCCGGGCACACCGTCGGCTACGACGCGCTGGTGCTCGCCACCGGCTCGTACCCGTTCGTGCCGCCGGTGCCCGGTCACGACGCCGACGGCTGCCACGTCTACCGCACCATCGAGGACCTGGAGGCGATCCGGGCCGACGCGATCCGGGCCGACGCGGGCCGGGCCCGGGTCGGTGCGGTGGTCGGCGGCGGGCTGCTCGGCCTGGAGGCGGCGGGCGCGCTCACGGCGATGGGCCTGGAGACGCACGTGGTCGAGTTCGCGCCGCGCCTGATGGCCGTCCAAGTGGACGAGGGCGGTGGCGCGCTGCTGCGCCGCAAGATCGAGGAGCTCGGCGTCACCGTGCACACCGGCGCGGGTACCCAGCAGGTCGAGACCGGCCCCGACGGCCGGGTGCGGGCCATGACGCTCTCCGACGGCCGGGAGCTGCCCGCCGATCTCGTGGTCTTCTCCGCCGGGGTCCGCCCGCGCGACCAGCTGGCCCGCGACTGCGGCCTGGCCGTCGGCGAGCGCGGCGGCGTCGTGGTGGACGCCCAGTGCCGCACCGACGACCCGCAGATCTGGGCGGTGGGCGAGTGCGCGCTCGCCGCCGACGGGCGGGTCTACGGGCTGGTCGCCCCCGGCTACCAGATGGCCGAGACGGCGGCCCGCGCGCTGGCCGGCGAGCCGGGTGGCTTCACCGGCGCCGACACCTCCGCCAAGCTCAAGCTGCTGGGCGTGGAGGTGGCCAGCTTCGGCGACGCGCACGGCGTGACCGAGGGCGCGCTGGAGGTGCTCTACAGCGACAGCCGGGCGGGCGTGTACAAGAAGCTGGTCATCGGGCGGGACGGCGCGCTGCTCGGCGGCGTCCTGGTCGGCGACACCGAGGCGTACGGGGTGCTGCGGCCGCTCGCGATCGGCGGCAAGCCGTTGCAGACCGCGCCCGAACAGCTGGTGCTGCCAGCCGGGTTCGCGCAGAGCGGGCCGGTCGCCCTGCCGGACGAGGCGGTGGTCTGCTCCTGCCACAACGTCAGCAAGGCCGAGATCCGGGCCGCCGTCTCCGAGCACGGCTGCGGCAGCGTGCCGGAGGTCAAGAAGTGCACCAAGGCCGGTACCGGCTGCGGCAGTTGCGTCAAGCTGCTCGGCACCATCGTGACCGAGGAGCTGGCGGCCACCGGGGTCAGCGTCGACACCGGGCTGTGCGAGCACTTCGCGCACACCCGCTCCGAGCTCTACGAGATCGTCCGGGTCAAGGGCCTGACCAGCTTCTCCGAGCTGCTGGCGCAGCACGGCACCGGCGAGGGCTGCGACGTCTGCAAGCCGACGGTCGCCTCGATCGTCGCGAGCCTCGGCGGCGGCCACATCCTGGACGGCGAGCAGGCGGCGCTCCAGGACACCAACGACCACTTCCTGGCCAACCTCCAGCGCAACGGCTCGTACTCGGTGGTGCCGCGCATCCCCGGCGGTGAGGTCACCCCCGAGGGGCTGATCACCATCGGCGAGATCGCCCGCGACTACGGCCTCTACACGAAGATCACCGGCGGCCAGCGGATCGACCTGTTCGGCGCGAGCGTCGACCAACTTCCGCCGATCTGGCAGCGGTTGGTGGACGCCGGCTTCGAGTCCGGGCACGCGTACGGCAAGTCGCTGCGCACCGTGAAGTCCTGCGTCGGCGAGACCTGGTGCCGGTACGGGGTGCAGGACTCGGTCGGGCTCGCCATCGAACTGGAGCTCCGCTACCGGGGGTTGCGCTCGCCGCACAAGCTCAAGTCGGCGGTCTCCGGCTGCGCCCGCGAGTGCGCGGAGGCGCAGAGCAAGGACTTCGGCATCATCGCCACGTCCACGGGCTGGAACCTGCACGTCGGCGGCAACGGCGGCATGACGCCGCGCCACGCCGACCTGCTGGCCGCCGACCTGGACCGCGAGACGCTGATCCGGACGATCGACCGCTTCCTGATGTTCTACATCCGCACGGCCGACCGCCTGGAGCGCACCGCCGCCTGGCTGGAGCGCCTGGAGGGCGGCCTCGACCACCTGCGGGCGGTCGTCCTCGACGACTCGCTCGGCATCTGCGCCGACCTGGACGAGCTGATGGAGCGCCACGTCGGCAGCTACCAGGACGAGTGGGCGGCCACCCTGGCCGACCCCGACCGGCTACGGCGCTTCGCCTCCTTCGTGAACGCGCCCGGGACACCCGACCCCGCCGTGACCTTCGTCCCCGAGCGCGGCCAGATCCGCCCCGCCCGCCCCGGCGAGGACGGGCACATCCTCACCCTGGTCTCCGGACCCCGACTGGAGGTACGCACCGCATGAGCGACGCAGTGAAGGTGGAGATCCACGACGGCTCGCGCTGGCAGCACGTCTGCGCGTACGACGACCTGACCCCCGGGCGCGGCGTCGCCGTGCTGCTCGACGGCGACCAGGTCGCGGTCTTCCGGGACCGCGCCGGGGCGCTCTACGCCGTCGACAACCACGACCCGTTCAGCGGCACCTACGTGCTCTCGCGCGGCATCGTCGGCAGCCGGGGCGACACCCCGACCGTCGCCTCGCCGATGTACAAGCAGGTCTTCGACCTGCGCGACGGCCGCTGCCTGGACGAGGACACCGCACCCGACGGGAGCCGGGCCGTGCTCCGGGTCTGGCCGGTGCGCGGCACGGACCGCACCCGCGTCGAGGCCGGGAGCAGGGCATGAGCACCGTCGAGAGAGCCGTGCCCGTCAGCCGCCCGGCCGGCGCCCGTTCGGCCGGGATCGACGACTGGCGCCCCGAGGACCCGGCCTTCTGGGCGGCGACGGGCGCCAAGGTCGCCCGGCGCAATCTGGTCTTCTCGGTGCTCTCGGAGCACATCGGCTTCTCGGTCTGGAGCCTGTGGTCCGTCCTGGTCCTCTTCCTCGGCCCGCGCTACCACATCGACGCCGCAGGCAAGTTCACCCTGACCGCCGTCCCGACGGCACTCGGCGCGCTGCTGCGACTGCCCTACACCTTCGCCGTCGCGCGGTTCGGCGGCCGCAACTGGACGGTGTTCAGCGCACTGCTGCTGCTCGTGCCGACGGTGCTGGCCGGGGTGGTGCTCAGGCCCGGCGTCTCGTACGGGACCCTGCTGGCGGTGGCCTGCGTGGCCGGGGTGGGCGGTGGCAACTTCGCCTCGTCGATGGCGAACATCAACGCCTTCTACCCCGAGCGCCTCAAGGGCTGGGCGCTGGGGGTGAACGCCGGCGGCGGGAACCTCGGCGTCCCCGTGGTGCAGCTGCTCGGGCTGTCGGTGCTGGCCACGGCGGGCGCGGCGCACCCCAGGCTGGTGCCGCTGGTCTACCTGCCGCTGATCGTGCTGGCCGCGCTCGGCGCCGCGCTGCGGATGGACAACCTGACCTCGCTGCGAAACGACCGCCGGGCGCTGCGCGAGGTGGCCCGCGAGCCGCACAGCTGGGTGATGTCGGTGCTCTACGTCGGAACCTTCGGGTCGTTCATCGGCTTCGGCTTCGCCTTCGGGCAGGTGCTGCAGGTGCAGTTCCCGCACCAGTTCGACTCCCCGGTCAAGGCCGCGTACCTGACCTTCCTCGGCCCGCTGCTGGGCTCGCTGGCGCGGCCGGTCGGGGGCAGGATGGCCGACCGCTGGGGCGGGGCCCGGGTGACGCTCGGGGTCTTCGTGGCGATGGCGGCGGGCGCCGGTCTCGTCCTGGCCGCCTCGCACACTGGCTCGCTGCCGCTGTTCCTCACCGGCTTCACGGCCCTGTTCGTGCTGAGCGGTGTCGGCAACGGCTCCACCTACAAGATGATCCCGGCCGTCTTCCAGGCCAAGGCCCGCGCCGCCGTCGCGGACGGTCTCGACGCCGCGACGGCCGCGCTCGACGCCCGCCGCCGGGCCTCGGCCCTGATCGGCCTGGCCGGTGCGGTGGGTGCCTTCGGTGGAGTCCTGGTCAACATCGCCTTCCGGCAGTCCTTCCTCACCGCCCACAACGGCAACGCCGCGTACCTGGCCTTCCTCGCGGCGTACGCGTTCTGCTCCGTGCTGACCTGGGCCGTCTACCTCCGGCCCTCGGCCCGGCGGTCGGCCGCGATCTGACGGCAAAAATGCGTTGACACACCCCGGCTGCGACCGCCTGCCGTAGACTCGGCAGCGTTGGCCGACAGCTCCCGCCCGGTTCGAACCCCCGTCGGACCGGGCGGGTTTCGGCATGAAGGGCCGCTCTCAGCCTGTGTTTCGAGCGGCGCGCCACCAGGCGACCGTTGCCGCCACCTGCTCCTCGACCGGGGTGGGGCGGATCCCGAACTCGTCCTCGAAGGCGCTCGAACGGACCACGAACGGCCGGTCGAACTGGTAGCTCACCTCCTGGAGTTCGCGGAGCAGCGGCGAGAACAGCCCGAGGGCCCGCAGCACGGCCCGGGGCAGCCCGCGCACGGCGACCGGCGCCGTCCCCGCCTCGGTGGCGAGCCGGCCGACCATCTCCCGGGCGGACAGCGCGGGCCCGGTCGGGACGTGCCAGGCCCGTCCCCAGGCGCGCTCCTCGCCCGCGACCTCCGCCATGGCGGCGGCGACGTCGGGGAGGTAGCTCCAGCTGTGCGGGGCGTCCGGATCGCCCAGGACGGAGACCGACCTGCCGCGCAGCAGGCGCGGCACGACCCGCCCGGCCAGGTGCCCGCCGTCGGTCACCCCGGGCCCGAAGAAGTCCGAGGCCCGGATCTCGACCGCCCTGATCCGCCCCTGCTCGTGCAACTGCCGGGCCTGCTCCCACGCAGCGGCGCGCACCCGCCCCTTGGGGCCGGTCGCCGCGAGCGGCAGCTCCTCGGTCAGTGGACCGTCGACGGGTCCGTAGCCGTAGAGGTTGCCCAGCATGACCAGGACGGCCCCGGTCGCCTCGGCCGCCGCGCAGAGCGACATGGCGAGCGGCGGCCACTCGTCCTTCCAGCGGTGGTAGGGCGGCGCGCCGCAGCTGTGGATCGCGGTCGCGCCCTGGGCGGCCTCGGCCAGTCGCGTGCTGTCCGCCGCGTCCAGCGCGAGGTGCTCGATCCCCGGCTCGGGGCTCCGGCCGGACTTGGTGACGACCCGTACGGCATGGCCCTGCTCGGCCAGCAGCCGAGCAGTGGCAGCCCCGGCGGGCCCGAATCCGATCACGACATGAACGCTCATCCAGGCACCCTAGCTTGACTCGGTGTCGGCCCCGGGGACACGTTGGAGGGCGTCGAGGGCGGCGGCGAGCACCTTCTCGCGGAAGGGGTTGTCGGCGTCCAGCAGCTGGGCCACCGCCACGGCCTCCTCCAGCAGCGCCCGGCGTACGGCGGGCAGTTCGGCGAGCCGGGGTGAGCGGGCTGCCTCCACCAGCACGTGGGCGAGCTTCGATCCGTGGACGGCCGGGTTGACCTCGGTCAGTGTCCGGTAGACCCACAGGGCGTCCGGCCCGCGCAGTACCCGACGGTTGGTGCTGAGCAGCTTCACGCGCGCTCGAAGTACGGTGTCCTGGTCCATCGTTGCCCCCTTGTCCGTTCCACTCCCGGGCAGCACGAGGTACGTGCCGAGCCCGGTGGGGGCGTCGGCACGTGAGCCGGGGGAGTGGATGTGGTCGAGTCTGCGGGCTGCCCGGGGGTGCGGACAAGGGCGGAAAAGCGTGCGCTCCGTCCTACCGCCGGGGTCTCTGGCCAGGCATGATGGAGTCGACACTCTGCGGGGGCTGCCTTCAGTGGTGGACGGCCGTCAGCAGCAGGCCGTGCTGGGCCAGCCAGCGGCCGGAGTACTCGGTGCGCAGGCCTTGTTCGCGCTCGGCGCTGGGGAGCAGCAGCCGGGCGGAGAAGTGGCCGTCGGGGTGCAGGGTGACCTCGGCTTCGGAGAACTCCAGTACGCGTTGCCCCTGCGGGTACCAGGCCTTGTAGACGCTCTCCTTGGCACTGAAGAGCAGTTGACCCCAGTTGACCGGTTGGTGGGCGGAGCGTTCGAGGGCGCGGAGCAGAGCCTGCTCGGTGGGGGAGGCGACGGAGTCCAGCAGGTCGGCGGGCAGCGGATGGTCCGGCTCGGCGTCGATGCCGAGGGCGGTGGCCCGGCCGGTGCTGGTGACGGCGGCGGCGCGGAAGCCGGGGCAGTGGGTGATGCTGCCGAGGGTGCCGTCGGGCCAGCACGGTTCGCCGCTGGGGCCGGTGGGGATCGGCGTCGGTGGCAGGCCGAGCCGGGTCAGGGCCAGCCGGGCGCAGAGCCGCCCGGTGGTGAACTCGTGCCGCCGGGAGGCGACGGCCTGCGCGATCACCGCCTCCTCGGCGGGGTACAGCCGGCCCGGGAGCTCGTCGTGGAAGCTCTCCGCGACGGCGACCGTCGGTGGCAGCAGCCGCGCGAACAGCCCGGCGGGGCGCGGATCGGTGCTCACGCGCGGCGCCTGACGGCGGTCACTCCGGGCGCGGTCGGCCCGAGCAGCTCCAGGGTGGGCAGGACGGGGAGCAACGCCCGGAGGGTGGCGCGGAGTTGCACCCGGGCGAGGTTCGCCCCGGGGGAGATGTGTCCACGGTAGCCGCCGAAGGCGAAGTGCGGGTTGGGGAAGCGGCCGATGTCGAAGCGGTCGGGGTCGGGGAAGACGTCGCCGTCCCGGTTGCCCGCCCGGAGCCACAGGACGAGGGTCTCGCCCTTGCGGATCTGCTGCCCGCGGATCTCGATGTCCTGGGTGCACCCCCGGGCGAGCTGGAGCGAGTCGGTGGTCCAGCGCAGGATCTCCTCGCCGGCCGAGCTCACCAAGCCCGGGTTGGCCGCCAACTTGCCCACCTCGGCGGGGTGTTCCAGCAGCGCTCGGACGCCGCCGGAGATCGCCGTGCGGGTGGTGCGGCAGCCCGGTACGAGCAGGCCGGCCACGGCGTGGTCCACCTCCCGGGCCGTCGGCGGAGGGTCGGTGGGCCTGGCCCTGACCAGGGCCGCGACGTGCTGGTGCAGCGCCTCGGTCTGCCGGTCGTACTCGGCGTCGGTCGAACTCTCTGAAGTTTCATGACAGTTGGCCGGGTCGTCCCAGCCCTGTTCAGGCGCCCCGACCAGTTCGCGGACGGCGGCCAGGGTGAGCCGGGCGCCGAGATGGCGGTCGATGTCCGCCTCGCCGTGCTCGTCGAGCCGTTGCACGAACTGCGCGACCGAGCGGGTGGCGAGCGCCCGGCAGCTCTTCTCCAACGCCGCCATGGTCCGGGGGGTGAGAAACGCCCCCAGCAGTTGGGGGAGTTTGCGGTCCGTGGCCGGGGTGTTCCAGGCCAGATCCGACGGCCAGCAGAAATCCGGGGAAGTCTGAGAGGACGGGGAAGGCGGCTCGTCGGCGGAGAAGATCTGCGAATTCCGTGCGACCCAGGAGATGTCCGCGTGCTTGGTCAGCACCCTTACCGGCGCTCCACCCGATGGCTGATGGCGGAATATCGGCTCCTGATGACGCAACAACTCCCAGTGGTTGTACGGGAGGCCCGGATCAGGGCACACTGGAGCCGAGGCCTGCGGGATGCCGGTGGCGCGCACGAAATTCCCCCCTCTTCCGTTCTGGGCGCGAGCGTAGCCACGGCGGCGATCGGAATTCGATGGCGGGCCTATATTTTGGCTCTGAATATCGGCCCCCGGCGGGTAATTGCTGTCGTGCAGTTTGCTGACAGCGGCGAGTTGTGGATATGCCGCTCGTGGTCCAGCAGAGTTCCTGGCATCGGCCGAGAGGGAATCGCCCCGGCCGCCCCCCGCACCACCAGTGCCCTGGAACGAAAGCGTAGTTGACCATGCGTGCAGCAGAGCTTCTGACCTCCGTGTCCGTCTCCGTGTCCTCGGCCGACACCGGCTGGCAGTGACCATCGTCAGCAGGGGGGCTGTAATGAACACCAGCGTCATGCTCGACACGGGGGCCGCCACCCGGCTCGACCGGGAGCTCTTCGCCTGGCTGGGCAGCAGTAACAGCAGTAACAGCAGTAGCAGCAGTGCCGTCGGTACCGCCGACACCTTCCCGTACGACTCGCTGCTGGCCCATCTGCGGGCCGTCGGCAAGCACTTCCTCGCGCCCGAGCTGCTGGAGCGGCTCGCGGGCTGCCGGGAGCTGGCGGGCTGGGAGGCCGGGGCCGAGCCGTCCGCCGCCTTCCTCACCCGGTTCCTGGACGTGGTGTTGGACAAGCACGACGGCCGCTACGACTACCAGAGCTACACCGCGCTCAGCCTGCTCCGCCGGCCGGCCGCCCCCGAGGCCGCCGACACCGAGCGGCCGGACTGGGAGGAGCTGCGGCGCCACCGGGACCGGACGGTCCTGCTGTTGCTCGCCGACCTGATCGAGTTCGAGCGGGCCGCCGCCGACGGCTGCCCGACCGACCCGCGCGAGATGCTGCCGGAGAGCGGGGTGCTCGACAAGCGGCAGCGGCTGGCCGTCCGGGTGATGGAGGCCGCCGCGCTGCGGGCGCTCGCGCCCGGAGTGGTGGACCCGACCGCCGTGGCCGCCACGCCGGGGCGCACCCCCGCCGGTGAGCTGGCCGCCGCCGTGCTGGCGACCGCGACCGGGCAGGAGCGGCTGCTGCTCACGGCGAGCGTGCAGCCGGTGTACGTGCTGCACGACGAGTACCTCTTCCTCCGGGTGCTGCAGAGCTTCGAGGCGACCTTCACCTTCATGGCCGGGGCGCTCGACCAGGCCGTCCGGCAGCTGCGGGAGGCCCGGCCCGGTGACGCGGCGATCGCCGTCGCGACCGTCGCCGACGTCCTGAAGGAGTCGCTGCCGCTGTTCTCGCTGCTCGCGACGATGCAGCCGGAGTCGTTCCAGATCTTCCGGGAGTTCACCGACGGCGCCAGCGCCATCCAGTCCGAGGGCTACAAGACCTTCGAGTCGCTCTGCTCGCGGCCCGGACAGGCCCGGCTGGACTCGGCCGCCTTCACCTCCGTGCCCCGGGTGCGGGAGGCGGTGCTGAACGGCCGCCCGACCGTCCAGGGCAGCTGGCAGGAGCTGATCGCCGAGCACTGCCCGGCGGAGGCCGACCGTACGTCGGTGCTGGCGGCCGCTCAGCAGCTGGAGGCCGTCCACCAGCGCTGGAAGCAGACCCACTACCGGCTCGCCGTCCGCATGATCGGCACCCGGACCGGCACCGGCTCCACCGAAGGGGTGCCGTACCTCGGCGCCGTCATCGCGAACCGGCTGTTCCCGGCGATGGCGCAGCAGCCGACCGGCGTCGGCTGACCCCGCCCGCGAACCGAAGCACCCCAGCACTCCAGCAGCCCAGCACTCCAGCACCCGATCACTCAGAGACACGAGCCAGCATGAGCAAGCGAGTCGAGACCGGACGGCCCGGGGCCGCCCGCCGCATGATGAATCCGGAGGAGGAGGACCGTCTCCTCGTCTTCGAGTACGACCGTGGCAGCAGCTACGAGGACGACACCCGGCTGACCAGCGCCCTCTCCGCCCTGCTGCCCGAGGAGCAGCTCGTCCACCCGGACCAGCGGCTCTTCCAGGTGGTGCACCTGATCAGCGAGTACGCCTGGTGCGAGATGCACTTCGAGATGCGCCGGGCGCTGCGGCTGCTGGCGGACGGCGACTACCTGCTCGCCTCGCAGGTGCTCAACCGGGCCACCGACATGGGCGAGATCCCGCTCCAGGCGCTGACCGTGATGCTGGAGCACCTGCCGCAGCGCAACCTGCTGCTGATGCGCGACACCTTCCCGGAGAACACCACCGGCCTCGACTCCCCGGGTGCCCGCAACCTGCGCCGGGCGGCCGGGCCGCTCTGGCAGGGCATGACGGAGGCGCTCGGCCGCGAGGGCCTCACCACCGAGGACCTGATCACCGCGCAGGGGCGCTCCGAGCGGCCCGCCGAAGACGGCAGGGCGGTGGCCGAGCTGGCGCTCGTCCGGCAGGCGATGATCCGCCTCGACGGTGTCGTCGTGTCCTGGAAGCAGCGCCATCTCCGGCTCGTCCAGACCCAGTTGGGCGGCCACCCCGAATCCCGTGACCAGGCCGACGGGCAGTCCTGCCCGAGCCTGCCGCACAGCCTGCGCGGTCAGTCCATCGCCGCCCTGCGGACGATGTCCGAGCGCACCCTCTTCCCGCTGCTCTGGGAGTCGGTGGACGCCACCTACCGCAAGGCCGTCCCGACTGGAGGTACCTCCCGGTGAACCCGTTCCGCCCGCTCCCCGACTGTCTGCTCCGTACGGAAGGCACGCACACCGCCATGGGAACCACCGCAGCACCGGCCGCCCTCGTCTCCTCCGTGCGCCAGGCCTGGGCCGAGGCCCTCGGCCACGACGAGTTCTCCGACGACGAGAACTTCCACCGGGTCGGCGGGCACTCCGGCGCCGCGCTGCGGATCAGCCGGATCCTGAAGACCGAGCTCGGCCGTCCCGTCCCGATGCGGCTGCTCTTCACCAACCTGACCGTCACCGACCAGGCCGCCGCGCTGGCCGCCACCCCGGTCGGGGCCCCGGCATGACGGCCTCCGCCGCCCAGTTGGAGATCTGGCTCGCCGACCAGTGCGAGCCGGACTCCGGGCGCTACAACATCTCGCTGGCGCTCCGGTTCGGCGGCCCGGTCGACCAGGCCGCGCTCCGGCTCGCCCTGGCCGACCTGCTGGTCCGCCACCCGGCGGTGGCCGGCCGGTTCGAGACGGTCGACGGCACCCTGCACCGGATCGCCGAGCCCGGCTCGCCCGTGCCGCTCAACTCCGTCCAGGGGAGCGGCCCGTACTCGCACGAGGAGGCCGTGCGCGAGGCCGCCGGTGCGGCCACCCGGCCGCTGGACCCGGGCTCCGCGCCGCTGCTCCGCGCCGACCTGCTGAACCACCCGGATGCCGCGCTACTCGTCCTGACGGTGCATCACATCGTCGCCGACGGCGACTCGATGGGGCTGCTCACGGACGACCTGCTGTCGTACTACCGGGCGCGCACCGAGGGCCGCGACCCGCAGCCCACCCCGGTGTCGGCCGACCCGGTCGCCGATGCGGGCACCCTGGAGGGCTGGCGCGGGCTGCTGGACGGCGAGCCCGCCGTGCTGGCTCCGCTGCCGGACCTGGTGCGGGCCGAGGGGGGCGCCCGTGGCGCGGCCGCCTGGGCCGAGCGCGAGCTGCCCGCCGAGCGGTTGACCGCCGTCCGGGGGCTCGCCGCCCGCGCGGGTGTCTCCACCGCCGTCACCCTGCTCGCCGCCTGGAGCCTGCTGCTGAACGCCTGGTCCGGCGAGCAGGACGGGGTGCTCGGCATGCCGTTCTCCGGCCGGTACGAGCCCGGCAGTGAGGGTGTGGTCGGGCTGTTCACCCGGGTGCTCCCGATCCGCTCCGACTTCCGCCCCGAGCGCGGCTTCGACGCGCACGCCGCGCTGCTGCGCGACCAGGTGCTGGACGCCATGGAGGCGCTCGCCGAGCACGGCGCCCCGCCGGCCGGCTCCGCCCCCGCGTACTCCGCCGTCTTCCTGCACCAGCCCGCTCTCCGCTCCGACTGGGAGCTCGGCGATCTGACGGTCAGTCAGGTCGAGATCCCGGGTGGGGCCGCCAAGTTCGACCTGGCGCTGGCCGCCGTCGAGTCGGCGGAGGGCCTGCGGCTGCGGGTCGACCACGACAGCTCGCTCTACACCACCGCGACCGCCGAACTGATGCTGGAGCAGCTCGACGGGCTGCTGGCCGCCGCCGCCCGCGAGGACACCGGCTGCCTCGAACTGCTCGCCGGGCTCGCCCCGACCGGCGCAGGTGCCGAAGAGCCCGCACCGGGCGCCCCCTCGGCCTCGGCCCGTACCGTCGCCGAGCTGGTCCTCGACCAGGCGAAGCGTGCCCCGGACGCCGTCGCGGTGACCCACCACGGCGAGTCGGTCAGCTACCGCGAGCTGACCGAGCGGGCCGCCCAGGCGGCCCACTGGCTGCGGACGCAGGGCGTCAGGACCGACGACGTGGTGGTGCTGCTGCTCCGTCCGGGCATCCCGACCGTCACCATGATGCTCGCGGTCGCGCTGGCCGGCGCGGCGTACCTGCCGCTCGACCCCGCCTACCCCGACGCCCAGCTCGCGCTGGTGCTCGGCGACGCCCGGCCCCGGCTGGTCGTCACCGAGCCGGACGAGCAGGGTCGCGTCCGGGCCACCGGGCTGCCGGTGCACAGCGTCCCGGAGATCACCCGGGCCGCCCGCTGCCTGCCCGTCCTCCCGCCCGTCACCTCGGCCGGGCCGCTCACCGCCTTCAACGTGCTCTACACCTCCGGCTCGACCGGCCGCCCCAAGGGTGTCGTGCTGCACCACGGCGGCGTGATCCGGATGATGCACCGCCCCGACTTCCTGCCGATCGGCCCGGACGAGACCTTCTCGCACCTCTCGCCGCTCAACTTCGACGGCGCCACCTACGAGATCTGGGGCGCGCTCACCCACGGCGCCCGACTGGCCGTCCTGGACAAGGAGTTGGTGCTCAGCCCGACCGAACTGCGCACCGCCGTACGGGAGCTGTCCGTCACCACCCTGCTGGTCACCACCCCGCTGCTCAACCGGATCATCGAGGACGCCCCCGACCTGCTCCAGTCGCTGCGCCGGGTGTACTTCGGCGGCGAGCTGATATCGGTGCCGCACATCACCCGGGCGCTGCGCTGGGTGCGCCCCGGCACGCTGCTGCACAGCTACGGGCCGACCGAGAACTCGTTCACCTCCTCCTGGCACCCGATCACCGAAGTCCCTTCGGGCGCCCGCACCCTGCCGATCGGCCGGGCCGTGCCGGAGAGCCGTCTCCAGGTCGTCTTCGAGGGCACCTCGGTGCCCACCCCGCCCTACGTGCCGGGCGAGTTGGTGCTCGGCGGCACCGGGGTGGCGCGGGGCTACCTCGGTGACCCGCAGCGCACCGCCGAGCGCTTCGCCCCCGACCCGTTCAGCGACGCCGAGGGCGCCAGGCTCTACCGCACCGGCGACCGGGTGCGCTGGACGGCCGACGGCGAGCTGGAGTTCATCGGCCGGGCCGACAACCAGGTCAAGATCCGCAGTCAGCGGGTCGAGCTGGGCGAGGTGGAGGCCGCGCTCCGCGCCCACCCCGACGTCCGGGCCGGGTTCGTCACCAGCCGGGTCAACCGGCACGGCGAGAAGGAGATCGTCGGGTACGCCGTCCTCGACCGGCTGGTCGGCACCGACGAGCTGCTGGCCCACCTGGCCTCCGTCCTGCCGCGCTTCGCCGTCCCCTCGTACCTGCTGCTGCTGGACGAGCTGCCGCTCACCCCGAACGGCAAGATCGACCGGCGGCGGCTGCCCGCGCCGGGCCGCACCGAGCCGGCCGCGGCGCCCGTCGTCGCAGCAGAGCCGGCAGAGCTGGCAGAGTCGACCGACGGCGACCTGACGGCGACGGTGACCTCGGTCTGGCACGAGCTGCTCGACGGCCGCCCGTTCGGCCCGGACAGCAACTTCTTCGACGTCGGCGGCCACTCGCTGATGTTGGTCAAGCTGCGCGAGGCACTGCGCCGGGCCACCGGCACCCAGCCGACCATCGCCGACCTGCTGCGCCACACCACCGTCCGCGCCCAGACCAGGTTGCTCGGCGGCGCCGAGGCCGAGCAGCGGCCGGTACGGGCGGCCGCCGCCCCGCGCCGCCGGGCCGAGGACGACGACGCGATCGCCGTGGTCGGCATGGGCGCCCGCTTCGCCGGGGCGTCCGACCTCTCCGCGTACTGGGCGAACCTGGTCGCGGGCCGCGACTGCTACACCGAGGGCTCCGGCCCGGTCGTCACCGAACTCCCCGACGGCACCCGCCGGGTGGCCCGCTGGGGGATGCTCGACTCGCTCGGCTACGACGCCGACCTGCTCGGCTTCGGCCCGGAGGACCTCCGGAGCGGCGACGTGCAGCACGGCGTGCTGCACGAGGTGCTCTGGTCCGCCGTCGAGGACGCCTCGCTGCGCCTCAGCGACATCGCGCACCGGACCAGCGTCTACGCCGGCTGCCCCCGGATCATCCAGAACGACGGCGACGCCCGGGTCGACGACGTGGTCAGCTCCGACCCGACCTTCGTCGCCTCCCGGTTCGCCTACCTCAACGACCTGTGGGGCGAGGCCCTGCTGCTCGACACCGCCTGCTCCACCGGCCTCTACGCCGTCCACCTGGCCTGCCGCAGCCTGCGCAGCGGCGACAGCGACTACGCGCTGGCCGGCGCGGTGTCGCTGGACGGCAGCGCCGACGGCAGCTACCGCTACCGCCCCGGCTTCCTCTACGCGAACGACGGCCACTGCCGCCCCTTCGACCGCCGGGCCACCGGCACGGTCGGTGGATTCGGCGCGGGCGCCCTGCTGCTGCGCCGCCTGTCGGACGCCCAGCGGGACGGCGACCCGGTCTACGCGGTGATCCGGGGCAGCGCCGTCAACAACGACGGCCGCGCCCGGGTCGGGTACTCCGCGCCGGGCGTCGAGGGCCAGGCCCGGGTGATCCGGGAGGCGCTGGCCGCCGCCGGGCTGACCGGCGCCGACCTCGGGTACGTGGAGGCGCACGGCACCGGCACCCGCCTGGGCGACGCCATCGAGGCGACCGCTCTCGGCGAGGCGCTCGGCAGCACCGGCCCCGGGCTGGCGATCGGCTCCGTCAAGGCGTCGATCGGCCACTGCAACACCGCCGCCGGGATCGCCGGTCTGATCAAGGCCGTCCTCGCCGTCCACCACGGCTACCTCCCGGCCACCCCGGGCGTGTCCGAGCCGATCGAGGAGCTGACCAGATTCGGTCCGCGCTTCTCGCTTCTCGCCGAGGGCCGCCCGTGGGAGCAGGGCGCGGACAGCCTGCGCACCGCCGGAGTCAGCTCGTTCGGCGTCGGCGGCACCAACGCCCACCTCGTGGTGCAGCAGCACCGCACGACCGCAGCCCCGGAGAGGGTGTGACCCCCGTGTCCGTCCAGACCACCGCACCGCTGCGACCGACCGCCGCAGTGCTCGACTCACCCGCAGCACCCCGCGTACTGGCCCTGTCGGCCCGCGACGCCGTGGCGCTCGCCGAGGGGTGCCGCCGCCTGGCGGACCGCTTGGAGCAGCAGCCGGCCCTGGCGCCGGACGACGTTGCCGCCACCCTCCAGCGTGGCCGGGAGCGGTTCGCCGTCCGGTGCGCGGCGGTCGGCCGGGACACCGCCGAACTCGCCCGCGCCCTGCGGGCGGAGGCCGGGCGGATCGACCGCGCGGCCCCCGCCGACGCGCTGGAGGTGCCCTGCGACGATCCGTTCGACGAGTCCGCTTCCGACGGCCCGGCGGCGTACGCCCACCGGATCGCCCGGCAGTGGGCCGACGGCCTCGACGTGGACACCACGCTGGGCCGCCCCGGCCGCCGGGTCCGGCTGCCCGGCTACGCCTTCCGCCGGGACGTCGCGGGCAGCCTCGCACCCGAGGCGGCCCAGGGGCAGCGCCCGCTCACCCCGCACGAGCAGCGCTGGCTCTTCCACGACCTGGTGCGCTCCAGCGGATCGGCCGACCACAACGTCACCGCCGTCGCGTCGCTCCCGGCCGGGCCCGGCACCCCCGGCAGCGTCGCCGAGGGCTTCGCCGCCCTCCAGCGGCTGCACCCGGAGCTGCGCACGGTCTTCGCCGAGCGCGGCGGCCGCTGGTCCGCCCGGACGGAGCCGTCCCCGGTGGTGCTGACCCGCGCGGCGGGCGTCCACCCCGACCCGGCCGCCGCCGCCCGAGACCTCGCGGGCCGGTCCTTCGAGCTGCGCGGCGGCCCGCTGGCCCGCTGCGTGCTCGCCGAGGGGCCCGACGGCCTCGCCGTCGCCCTCACCCTCTACGAGCCGATCGCCGGTCCGGGCGCCGAAGCCCTGCTCGCCGATCTGCTCCAGCTCGCCAACCTTCCTGCCCACACGGCAATCTGACGCCCAGTCATAGTACGGAGACAACGATCATGACGCTTCTGCTGGACCACCGGATCCCGACCCCCGTCCCCGCCGACTGGCACGGCGCCACCCCGGCCCCCGTCGGCGTCGACCAGGCCTACAACGGCTACGTCGCCGCCACCGTGATCAACACCCTCGACCGCCTCGGTATCTTCGAGCGGCTGCTCGCCGACCCGGCCTTCGACATTCCGGCGTACTGCCGGGCCGCCGGCCCCGCGACCCGGGAGCGGGTGCTCCGCGAGGTGCTGCGGGCCGCCGCCACCTGCGGCTGGGTGCGGTTGCTGAACGGCGGCGACATCGCCGTGCTCACCCCCGCCGGTGAGGAGATCGCCCGGATGCGCGGCTACTTCACCTGGGGCGTCGGCGGCTACCACGACGTCTTCGGCCAGGCCCACCGGATCACCTCCGGCACGGCCGACTTCGGCACCGACGTGCTGCGCGACGAGGCCATGGTCGCGCTCGGCTCCGGCCAGAACGACCGCAACTTCATGGCCGGCACGCTCGAAGCCGTGCTCGCCGAGGTCGACTTCGGCACCATCGCCGACCTCGGCAGCGGCATCTCCGCCCGAGTCAGCCGCGTCGTCGGCGAGCGCCCCGGCACCCGCGGCCTCGGCCTGGACATCAGCGGCCCGGCCACCGAGCTGGCCCAGCGCACCATCGCCGACGCCGGTCTGACCGACCGCGTCCAGGCGATCCGCACCGACGTGCTCGACGTCTGCCACCGCGACGCCCACCGCGAGGCGCTGGCCGAGGTCGACACCGTCATGAGCTTCTTCCTGCTGCACGACCTGCTCAACGACCGGGCCACCCGCCCGCAGATCTTCACGCGCCTGCGCGAGGCCTTCCCGGCCGCCCGCACCTTCGTGCTGGCCGACACCATGCTGCGCCCGGACGCCGAGAACTCCACCGCCCTGCCGGTCTTCTCGCTCGGCTTCGAGCTGGCCCACGCCCTGATGGGCGTCGAGCTGCACGCCAAGGAGACGTACGAGCAGCTCTTCGCCGACGCCGGCCTGCGCCCGCGCCGCATCGTCCCCTTCGGCACCCCCCACTCGTGGCTCTACGTTCTTGAGGCGGAGTAAATGACCAGTCCTTTTGCCCTGTACCGCGAGTTCACCCCGCGGACCCGCACCATCCTCGCCGTCAACGCGGTGAACTCCTTCGGCGGCGGCCTCGTCCTGCCGTTCCTCTGGATCTACCTGCAGCAGGTCCGTGGCCTGCCCGCCTGGGTGCCCGCCGTGACGCTGGCCGTGCAGGCCGCGACCGCCGTCTTCGGCGGGCTGGCCTGGGGCGCGCTGCTCGACCGGCTGACGCCCCGCACGGTGGTGACGCTGGTGATGGTCATCGCCGGTCTCGGCACCGGGCTGTACGCCCTCGCCACCGGCGTGGTGCTCGCGCTCACCGCCGCGGTCGTCTACGGCCTGGGCATCAGCGGCGTCGGCACCGTGCTCCGCTTCCTCTACGCCGGGGCGGCCTCCGCCCGGGAGCGCGGTCTCGCGTACTCCGCCGACTTCGCGGTGTTCAACGCGATGACCGGGCTGGGCGTGCTGGCCGGCGGCCTGATCGCGGCCTGGGACGCGGGCGCGGCCGCCGACCGCTACAGCGTGCTCTACCTGGCCGACGGCGCGACCTTCCTGCTCGCGGGCGCCGCCCTGTACTGGCTGCTGCCCCGCGTCACCCCGGCCGGGGACGGCCCGAAGGAGACCGGGCAGCCGGTCGTCGGCTACCGCGAGGTCTTCAAGCGCCGCCACCTCGGCGCCCTGCTCGGTGCGCTGACCATCTGCTCGATGGTGACGTACGGCCAGTTCCGCTCCGGCCTGCCGGGCTACCTGACCGGGCGCGGCGCGCTCGGGCCGGAGGGGCTGTCCGGTGCGTTCGCCGTCAACATCGTGATCGCGGTGCTGGCCCAGTTCCTGCTCGGCGAGCGGATGCAGCTGCTGCGCCGCTCCACCGTGCTGGCCGTCAGCGGCGCGGTCTGGGCGGTGGCCTGGGGCCTCGTACTGCTGGCCGGCCGCACCCACGGCACCGGGGCGCTGGCCCTGGCGATGGTCGGCGTGGCGCTGCTCTCGCTCGGTGAGGCACTGGTCTTCCCGGTGGTGACCGGGCTGCTCAACGACCTCGCCGAGGAGCGCGTCCGGGGCCGGGTCAACGCGCTGCTGTCGGTGGCCGTCTCCACCGGTTCGGTGGCCGGGCCCGCGCTCGCCGGAGCCACCCTGCCGTTCGCCAAGGGCCTGCCGCTGATGCTCGTGCTGATCGCCGGGTGCGTGGCGGTGGTCGTCGTCGCGGCCCGCCTGCGCGCCACGCTCACCGCCGACATCGACCAGCCTGTCCAGGCGGCAGAGGCCGAGCCCGCTGCCGCTGAGCCCGCTGCCGCACCCGTCGCCGTCGCCGCCTGAGAGGACCCCCATGCACAACTGGCCGCTGTACGACATCTCCGCACGCACCTCGCGGATCGAGCTGCGCCACCCGACCGAGGCCGATCTCGACGCACTGGCCGACCAGGCCGTCGAAGGCGTGCACGCCCCCGGCTTCATGCCGTTCTTCTCCCAGTGGACGGACGGCGATCCGCAGACCGTCGCCCGCCGGGTGCTCCAGCGGCACTGGAACGCGATGGCCTCCTGGACCCCGGACGACTGGACGCTCTACCTGGTCGTGGTGCACGACGGTCAGGTGGTGGGCTCGCAGAGCCTGGGCGCCCGCGACTTCGGCGCCACCCGTGAGGTGCTGCTGACCTCCTGGCTGGGGCTGCGCCACCAGGGCCTCGGCCTCGGTGGGCACGCCCGCGCCGCCGCGCTGGAGCTGGCCTTCGCCGGGCTCGGCGCCGAGCAGGCCTTCTCGGTGGTCCGCCGGGGCAACGAGAACTCGCAGGCCGTCTGCCGCAAGTTCGGGTTCGTCCCCGACGGCACGCAGATCAACGGCGTCCGGGGCGAGCGGGCGGTCAGCGACCGCTACCGGCTCTCCGCCGAGCGCTGGCTCGAACACCGCGAGATCCGGACCGAGCTGCACGGCGTGACACCGGCGTTGCCGCTGTTCGGAGTCGGCGACGGGCCGGCGCCCGCGACGGCCGCACCCCGCCCGGTGCTGGCTGCCGCGCTCTCCGGCGTCCGGTACGCCGAAGAGGCCGACCAGGACAGTGACTGACCCCCGCCCGACCCCCGACCCCCGCCCGACCTCCGCCCGACCCCCCGCAACCCGAAGGAGAGCAGCTGTGACCGAGCGCCCGGTGATCGCCGTCGTCTACGACCAGGGGTCGGTGACGCCGATGGAGATCCTGGAGAACCTGGAACCGCTGGGCGACGTCGTCCTGGCGGTCTGCCGCTCCGAACACACCGAGCAGATCGGTGAGTTCCTGGAGGAGCTGACCGAGGTCGTCCACGTGGGCGACGACCTCGACGCGGCTGCCGCACAGCTCGCCCGGCACCGCCCCGACGCCGTGATCACCTTCAGCGAGGTGGTGTTGCACACCACCGCCGAGCTGGCGGTACGCCTCGGCCTGCCGTTCCACCGGCCGGAGACCGTCCGGCTGCTGCGCGACAAGTACGCCCAACGCTCCCGGCTGCGCGAGCGCGGCGTCGACACCGTCCGCTCGGCGCTGCTGCGTGAGCCCGCCGACTGGGCGGCGGCGCTCGCCGAGGTCGGCCTCCCCGCCGTGCTCAAGCCGTCCGACGGTGCGGGCAGCCGGTCCACGTACCTGATCGAGGAGGCGGCCCAAGGCGCGGCGCTGGTCGCCGAGTTGCTCGGTGGCGGCGAAGGAGCCGAGGAAGGCTCGATGGTGCTGGAGGAGTACCTGCTGGGCCGCGACTGCGGCCCGTTCGGGGACCACATCTCCATCGAGAGCGCGGTGGTGGACGGCGAGATCACGCACTGGGCCGTCACCGGCAAGTACCCGCTGGCGCCGCCGTTCCGCGAGCTCGGCCAGTTCTGGCCGGCCAGCCTCCCCGAGGCCGAGCAGGACGCCGCGCTGGAGCTGACCACCCAGGTGCTGCGGGCGCTGGACGTCCGCACCGGCATCACCCACACCGAGCTGAAGCTGACCGCCGACGGCCCCCGGCTGATCGAGATCAACGGCCGCCTCGGCGGCTACCAGACCTGGCTGGCCCGGCTGACCGGCACCCTCAACCCCGTCCGGCTCGCGGCCCGGATCGGCCTCGGCGGCCCGGTCGAGGTCGAGACGGCCCCGGACGGCGAGGTGTACTTCGTCCGCTTCGCGCAGAGCCCGCGCGAGGGCGGCACACTGACGGCGGTGCACGGCATCGGGGACATCCTGACGCTGCCGGGCATCGAGACCGCAGCCCCGATGGTCCCGCTGGGCGAGGTGATCCCCGCCTCGGTCGGCACCGGCGTGATGGTCGCCGTCAGCGGTGTCAGCCCCGACCACCGGGCGATGATGGACCTCCTGGACGACGCCCTCGGCGTCCTCTCCTTCGACCTCGCCGGCCCGAACGGCACCCGCCGCCTGACCCCGGCCCAGACCGAGGCAGCGTGAGGGTCTGAGTGCCAGGGCCTGACGGCCTCAGCGGTCGATCATCGCGTACTGGGCGGCGAAGACGCCGGCCTGGAAGCGGCTCTCCACTCCCCAGTCCCGCATCAGTTCGGCGATGTGGCGGCGGCAGGTGCGGACGGACATGTTGGTCCGGTTCGCGATCGCCTCGTCCTTGTGGCCGGCGGCGAGCAGCAGGACGATGCCGCGCTTGACCTCGTCGACGGTGTCGCCGTAGCCGAAGCCGGTGTGGGTGAACGGGCGGGCGTGGCTCCACTCGCGTTCCATCGTCCGGTAGAGGTACTCGACCACCACCGGCTCGCGGATCACCATCGCGCCGGGCGGGTCGTCGCCCTGGGTGCGGTCCGGCAGGAAGGCGATCCGCCGGTCGAAGATGATCAGCCGGTCGATCACCTCGTTGGCCGTCCGGATCTCGGAGCCGAGCTCGGCCATCTTGGCGAAGTGCTGCTGGACCACCGGGTTGGCGAGCACCACGTGCGGGTAGAGGGTGCGCATCCGCACGCCGCGCTCCAGCAGCTGGAGGTCCCGGGGGCGGCTGTCGACCAGGGTCTCCTGGGTGAGCGCCGAGGGCTGGCTGACGAAGACCTCCTCGGAGCAGGTCCGTGACACCTCGCCGAGCATGCTCCGCACCTGCTCGACGTCGTGCAGCAGCTCGATCGCGACGCCCTGGCCCCGGCCCTGGCGGGCCTCGAAGTAGACCGACTGGAGCGGCAGCAGCATCGACCGGGCCCGTTCCGCCTGGAGCTGCTTGCGGTGGATCTCCATCTCCAGCGGGCCGACCAGCTCGGCGACGGCTGCCTGCGGGCTGGCGGGCACCCACCGGCCGGGGCCGGAGGCGTGCAGCAGCCGCAGGCGGGTGAGCAGCTCCCGGGCTTCGGCCAGCCGCTCCTGCGGCCAGTCCAGGGCCTCGTGCCCGGCGACCAACACGCCGTCGCGCAGGGCGAGTTCGTAGAGGGCGGTGGCGTCCGGGCTGAGTTCGGCGAGCGGATCGGCCGCGTGGTCGTTCATGGGTGGCCTCCGAGGGGACTTGCTGCGGCGCAAGTTTATGTCAGCGGGAATCGGTCGCTCCGGTTGTGGGGGATGCGCCAGGCTGCAGGTACGCCGGACGAACGCCACCCGGCGGCCCCTCTCCGACCTGCGCCGATCGCGCGCCGCACCCCTCAGACCGGGAGTAGTACGTATGCAGACCGTCGAGATCCGCACCGACGTCCCGCAGTTCCTGCCGGTGGCCGGGCACCACGTGCCGGCGCCGTTCTACCTCACCGCCGACATGTTCGGCGGCATGCCCGTGCAGCTGGCCGGCGGCCCGATCGACCACCTGGTCGGCAAGCCCGTCGCGGACCCGCACCGGCACGAGGTCGCCGAGGTCTACTTCCTGGTCTCCCCGAACCCGGGCGGCGCCCGGATCGACGTCACCGTCGAGGGCGTCACGCACGAGCTGACCTCCCCGGCCCTGCTGAACGTCCCCGCCGGGGCCGAGCACCACTTCCTCACCAAGGAGGCCGAGCCCGGCAGCTTCTGCTTCGGCATCCTGGTGGGCGACAAGTCATGACCACCGCCGTCGCCCCCGCCGTCGCCACCGGCCCCGCACGGCTGCACCTCAGCGAGAGCCCGTACGGACCGAGCCCGCTCGCGCTGAGCGCCGCCCGCGAGTCCCTCGCACTGACCGAGATCTACCCCGACCCCGCCCGCTCGGCGCCCACCGCCGCCCTCGCGGCGCAGCTGGCCGTGGCTGAGCAGCAGGTCGCCGTCGCCAACGGCAGCGACGAGCTGGTGCTGCTCAGCGCGCTCGCGCTCGGCGACACCACCCGCCCGGGGCTCACCACCGCGGGTACCTTCCCCGGCTACCGGATCTGCCTGGAGACCGTCCGGCGCGGCTGCCGGGAGATCGCCCTCGACGGCACCTCCACCGCCGTCGCCGAGTTCGCCGCCGCGATGCCGGCGGCCGGCATCGCGTACCTCTGCAACCCGCACAACCCCACCGGTGGCGTGCTGACCCGCGCCGAGCTGGACCTGCTGGTCGAGACCGCCGCCCGCACCGGCACCCCGCTGGTCGTCGACGAGGCGTACCTGGAGTTCGCCCCCGCCGGCACCCCGCAGCTGCGGGACTACCTCGACGGCGCCGCGCCGCTGCTCAGCCTGCGGACGCTCTCCAAGGCGTACGGCCTGGCGGCGCTGCGGATCGGCTACGCCGTCGGTCGGGCCGATCTGGTGGCGCGGCTGCGCGAGGCCCAGGGCACCATGCCGTTCAGCGTCAACCGCGCGGCGCAGGCCGCCGCCGTCGCCGCGCTCGCCGACCGCCCGCACCTGGAGCGGACGCAGCGCCGCAACATCGAGCAGCGCGCCTGGTTCCTGAGCCGCCTGGCGGAGCGCGGACGGGCCGCACTGCCCTCCGCGACCAACTTCGTCGCCGTCGCCGTGCCGGACTCGGCCGCCGCCGAGCTGCTGCTCGCCCGGGACCACGACATCCTCGTCCGCGACGCCGGCCGCTTCGGCCTGCCGGGCCACATCCGCGTCTCGCTCGGCTCCGCCGAGCAGCTGACCCGCCTGCTGGACGCACTCGACGTGATCGCCCCCGTCGGCTGACCGTCCGCCCCCGTACCCCTCGAAGGAGAACCACCCGTGAGCCACCTCGTCATCCTCAACACCGAGCAGCAGTACGCGGTCTGGCCGCAGTCGGCCGCCCTCCCGGCCGGCTGGCAGCCCACCGGCTGGACCGGCGACGAGAAGTCCTGCCTGGACCGGATCGGCCAGGAGTGGACCGACCTGCGCCCCGCCTCGGTGCGCGCCGCCGTCGCCGAGGACCGGGCCCGCCCGGCCGTCCTGCTGATCCCGGCGGGCACCGTCCAGCTGCGCGAGGTGCTCCCGGAGGAGGCCGCACAGCTCAAGGCGGGCTCCACCGCCGGGCTCGACTGGCTCGGCGGCGAGCCCGGCGAGGGCACCCGCGCCGCCGCCGGGATGCTGGTCGGCGCCGCTGCCGCCGGGCTCCACCAGCCCGGTTGGGGGATGTACCTGCTGACCCGCGCCGAGGACGCCGTCGTGGTCGGCGGCATGGGCTTCCACGGCGGCCCGCAGGACGGGCAGGCCGAGATCGGCTTCGACCTGGTCGAGCCCGCCCGCGGCCACGGCTACGCCACCCAGGCCCTCGGCGCCCTCGCCCGCTGGGCCCTGACCCAGCCCGGCGTCGACCGGGTGATCGCCACCACGGACCCGGACAACCTGCCGTCGCAGCGCGTCATGGAGCGCGCCGGCTTCACCCGGATGCCCGACGCCGACGGCCTCTTCGTCTACCAGCTCGCCAACTGACCCCGGAGGGTCCGCCCGTGGGGGGCCGGCGTCGCGACGCCCGGACTCTCCCCTGGACGGCTTCTCCTCAGTCGCCGATGCTCCGCATGGACTCGCCCCCAGCCTTCGGCCGGGGGTGCCCCCGCGTCGGCACCGCCCAGGCTCGGCCCGCCGCAGACATCAGCCGCTGCGCGGCGGGCGCTCCTTCATCCGGCCCCCCACGGGCGGACCCTCCCCGCGCCCCGGACGCCCGTTCGCCGGTGGCCCCACACAGACCGAGGCATCATGGCGAACACCGTCCTCCCCAGCGCGCCCGCGATCACCGAAGCGCTGCCGCAGCCCTACCAGTACCGTCACCGCGAGGCCGTCGAGCCGGACTGGACGCGCTTCCCCGGCTGGCGCACCGTCACCGCTGCGCAGTGGCGCGACCCGCAGTGGCAGCGCGCGAACTGCGTCAAGACCGTCAAGCAGCTCCGCGAGGTGGCCGGTCCCGGCCTCGACGAGGCGTTCTACGCCGACCTCGAGCTGGACCAGCGCGAGCACGCGACGATGTCGCTGCTGCTCCCGCCGCAGGTGCTCAACACCATCGCCCCGGGCAGCGCGCCCGCGACGGCCGCCTGGTACGGCGACCCCGTCCGCCGGTACATGCTGCCCGTTGCCTCCGACCGGCACCCGCTCCGGGAGAGCCACCCGCTGGCCTCCCGCGACTCGCTGCACGAGGCGGAGATGTGGGTGGTCGAGGGCCTGACGCACCGCTACCCGACCAAGGTGCTGGCCGAGTTGGTCACCACCTGCCCGCAGTACTGCGGACACTGCACCCGGATGGACCTGGTCGGCAACTCCACCCCGCAGGTCACCAAGTACCGCTTCGTGCTGCGCCCGGCCGACCGGCTGGACCGGATGATCGACTACCTGCGGGCCACCCCGACCGTCCGCGACGTGGTGGTCTCCGGCGGCGACGTCGCCAACGTGCCCTGGCCGCGCCTGCGTTCCTTCCTCGACCGGCTGCTGGACATCGAGTCGATCCGCGACATCCGGCTTGCCAGCAAGGGCCTGATCGGCCTCCCACAGCACTGGCTGGCGCCCGATCTCCTGGACGGCATGGCCGAGTTGGCGGCCAAGGCCCGCTCGCGCGGCGTCTCGCTCGCGATGCACACGCACGCCAACGCCGCCCAGCAGGTCACCCCGCTGGTCGCCGAGGCGTCCCGCGCGCTGCTGGACGCCGGGCTGCGGGACGTCCGCAACCAGGGCGTGCTGATGGAGGGCGTCAACGCGACCCCCGAGGCACTGCTCGACCTCTGCTTCGGGCTGCTCGACAACGCCGGGATCATGCCCTACTACTTCTACCTCTGCGACATGATCCCCGGCGCCGAGCACTGGCGGCTCTCGCTCGACAAGGCGCAGCAGCTCCAGCACGCGATCATGGGCTACCTGCCCGGCTTCGCGACACCCCGGATCGTCTGCGACGTCCCGTACGTCGGCAAGCGCTGGGTGCACCAGGTCGACTCGTACGACCGGGAGCGCGGCATCTCCTCCTGGCGGAAGAACTACCGCACCTCGGTGGAGCACGACGACCAGGACGCGCTCGGCCGCACCCACCACTACTACGACCCGGTGCACACCCTGCCCGAGGCCGGCCGCCGCTGGTGGGACACCGACGAGGCCCGTACGGCAGGTGCCTGGTGACCCGCTCCGCACCGGGCGCCGACCTGGGCCTGCACCGGGTGCTCGAACCCGCCGGGGTGCTGCCGCAGGCCGCCTGGCGGCTCGACCCCGACCCCCGGCTGGCCGCCGACGAGGTGCGGGTCGACATCGAGTGCCTCAACCTCGACGCCGCCTCCTACCGCCAACTGTCCGAGCGCCACGGCGGCGACGGCGCGGCCGTCCGCGCCGAGGTCTGCGCGATCGTCGCCGCCCGCGGCAAGATGCACAACCCCGTCACCGGCTCCGGCGGCATGCTGATCGGCACCGTCGCGGAGAGCGGCCCCGAGTCCCCGCTCGGGCTGCGCCCGGGGGACAGGGTCGCCACCCTGGTGTCGCTCACCCTGACCCCGCTGGAGATCACCGACGGCCTGCGCGGCTGGGACGGGCTCGGCGAGCGCGTACCGGCCCGGGGGCACGCGATCCTGTTCGGCCGGTCGATCGCGGCGGTGCTCCCGCCGGATCTGCCCGACGAGCTGGCGCTCTCCGTCCTCGACGTGTGCGGCGCACCCGCGCTCACCGCCCGCCAGGTGGCCGAACTGCCGGGCCCCGCACCGACGGTGCTGGTGCTGGGCGCGGCCGGCAAGTCCGGCTCGCTGTCGCTCGCCGCGGCCCGCCGCGCGGGTGCCGGGCGGCTGATCGGCGTCGTGCCGACCCTGGCGGAGGAGCAGGCGCTCACCCGCAGCGGGCTCGCCGACCTCGTGCTGCGCGCCGACGCGCGGGACGCCGTCCGGCTCGCCGCACTGCTGGAGCAGCACGGCGGGCCCGCCGACCTCACCGTGGTCTGCACCGACGTGCCCGGCTGCGAGCACTCCGCCGTGCTGGCGACAAGGGACGGCGGGCGGGTGGTGTTCTTCTCGATGGCGACCTCCTTCCCCGCCGCCGCGCTCGGCGCCGAGGGCCTGGCCCGGGACGTCACCATGCTGATCGGCAACGGCTACCAGCCCGGCCACGCCGACCACGCGCTCGACCTGATCCGCCAGGAGCCGGGCGTCCGCGCCCTGTTCGACCGCAGGCTCCGCACCGAGAGCTCCGGAGGGGCCCGATGACCGCCACCCTCAGCCCAGTCCCGAGCGGCCGCGCCGACAAGCTGGGCCTCGACCCGGCCCTCGTCCGGCGGGCCCGCGAGCTGGCGCACCAGGCCGGCCGCCCCGTCGTGGAGCTGGCCAACTCGCACACCACCGTCGCCGTCGAGCGGGCCACGCTCCGGCTGGCCGGGCTGAGCGGTGCCGACGCCGAGGGCATCCCCTGGGCGAACCGGCTGGTGGACGCCGTCCGCGACCGGACCGGCCTGGAGCACGGCATCTGCCTCCCGGTCTGGGACGCGCTGCGCAGCGGCGAGTACGCCGACCTCACCGAGCTGGCCGCCCGTGCCGCCACCGGTACCGTGCCGTTCCGGGTGCCGGAGGGCGCGGCCGCCGTCCAGGCCGAGGCCGCCGCCCGCCGCGCCGTCGGCCACGGCCTCGACCGGATCGACCGCCGCCGCGACGAGCGCACCGAGCTGGTCGGCCGCTGGGGCAACCCGCGCGGCCCCTGGATCTACCTGATCGTGGCGACGGGCGACATCTACGAGGACATCCGGCAGGCCCAGGCCGCCGCCCGGGGCGGCGCCGACGTGATCGCGGTGATCCGCTCCACCGGCCAGTCGCTGCTGGACTACGTCCCGGAGGGCGCCACCCGGGAGGGCTACGCGGGCACGTACGCGACGCAGGAGAACTTCCGGCTGATGCGGGCCGCACTCGACGAGGTCTCCGCCGAACTCGGGCGGTACGTCCGGCTGACGAACTACGCCTCCGGCCTCTGCATGCCCGAGATCGCCGTGCTGGCCGGTCTGGAGCGGCTGGACATGATGCTCAACGACTCGATGTACGGCATCCTCTTCCGCGACATCAACCCCGTCCGCACCTTCGTCGACCAGCGGTTCTCCCGGCAGCTGCACGCCCGCGCCGGGATCGTCATCAACACCGGCGAGGACAACTACCTCACCACCGCCGACGCGGTCGACGCCGCCCACACGGTGACGGCCAGCCAGCTGCTGAACGAGTACTTCGCCAAGGAGGCGGGGCTGCTCGACGGGCAGCTCGGCCTCGGGCACGCCTTCGAGATCGACCCGGCCCGCCCCGAGTCCTTCCGGCTGGAGCTGGCCCACGCGCTGCTCGCCCGGGAGCTCTTCCCCGACGCCCCGCTGAAGTGGATGCCGCCGACCCGGCACATGACCGGCGACGTCTTCCACGGCTACCTGCTGAACGGCTTCTTCAACCTCGCGGGGGCGCTCACCGAGCAGAGCATCCTGCTGGTCGGCATGATGACCGAGGCCGTCGTCACGCCCTTCCTGTCCGACCGGGATCTCGCGCTGCGCAACGTCCGCTACGTGATGGACGCGGCCGGTGGGCTGACCGAGGACTTCCACCCCGCGCCCGGCGGGTTCATCGCGAGCCGCGCCGCCCAGGTGCTGGGCGAGGCCGTCGACCTGCTGGAGCAGATCAAGGGCCGGGGCCTGCTCGACGCCATCGCCGCCGGGACGTTCGGCGGCATGCGCCGCCCCGCCGACGGCGGCCGGGGCGCGGACGGCGTCGTCGCCCGCGCAGACGGCTACCGCAACCCCGCGATCGAGCTGCTGGACGCCACCGACACCGGCACCGGAACCGCCGACGCCACCGCTGACGAGGAGAGGGACACCCCGCGATGAGCCAGGACGTCGTCCGACCGTACGGCGACACCACCGACGACGGCATGGTGCAGCTGTCCTTCACCCTGCCGCTCACGCACGGCCCGCTCGCCGAGGGCGCCGCGCTGCAACTGGCCCAGAAGATGGGCCTGGACCGGCCGATGCTGGTGCACGCCAAGCCGATCGGCCCCGACTTCAGCTTCTTCGTCGTCTACGGCGCGGTGACGCACGAGGTCGAGCTCCGCTCCGTCCCGGTGCTGGAGCGCGAGTACCCGCTGCTCTCGGCGAAGGAGGCCGACACCGCGATCCGCGAGCACCTCGGCCGCAAGCTGGTGGTGCTCGGCGCCTGCATCGGGACGGACGCGCACACCGTCGGCATCGACGCCATCCTCAACATCAAGGGCTTCGCGGGCGAGAAGGGCCTGGAGTACTACCGGGCGATGAAGGTGCTCAACCTGGGCGCCCAGGTCGCCGTGCCGGATCTCGTCCGCCGGGCCCGCGCCGAGGGCGCCGACGCCGTGCTGGTCTCCCAGGCCGTCACCCAGCGGGACGCGCACATCACCAACGTCAAGGAGCTCAGCGCCGAGCTGCGGGCCGAGTTCACCGACGAGGAGCGCCCGCTGCTGGTGGTCGGCGGCCCGCGCTTCGACCCCTCGGCCGCCGCCGAGCTCGGCGCCGACCGGGTGTTCGGCCGCAACACCACGCCGGGCGACGTCGCCAGCTACCTGGTGCACGCCCTGGCCGTCCAGCCCGCAGCCGCAGCCGTGCTGGAGACCGTCGGATGACCCCCCAACTCCCGCCCCAGGAGGCCAAGGTGACCACCGTGAGCCCGCCCGACCGGATCGACACCCGCTTCGCCGCCGTGGCCGCCCGCCACGGCGACCGGACGGCGGTCTCCGACGCCGACGGTGAACTGACGTACCGTCAACTCGACGCGCTGGCCGACCAGGTGGCCGAGCTGCTGGCCGGCCGGACCGCCCCCGGGCAGCTCGTCGCCCTCCGGGCCGACCGCACCCGGTACGCCCCCGGCGGCATCCTGGGCATCCTCCGCTCCGGCGCCGCCTACCTGCCGGTCGACCCCGGTTACCCGAAGGCCCGGCAGGACCACCTGCTGGACGACTCCGGAGCCGGGCTCGTACTGACCGACACCGCCCTCCTTCCGGGTGAGCAACCGATCGGCACCGCAGGCCCGTTCACGCTGGCCGCCCGCACCGGAGCCGCCTCGGCGACGTCGACGCGGGCAGTCACTCCTGCCGACACCGCGTACGCGATCTACACCTCCGGCTCCACCGGCAAGCCGAAGGGCTGCCCGGTCGGCCACACCCACGTACTGGCCCTGCTCGACGCGGCGCTCCCGCTCTTCGGCACCGGCACCGACGACGTGTGGACGCTCTTCCACTCCTGGAGCTTCGACTTCAGCGTCTGGGAGCTGTGGGGCCCGCTGCTCCAGGGCGGCCACGCCGTGGTGGTCGACCGGGACACCGCCGCCGACCCGGAGGAGTTCGCCCGGCTGCTCGCCGACCGCGCCGTCACCTTCCTCAACCAGGTGCCCTCCGCCTTCGGCCATCTGGTCTCCGAGGCCGCCGCCGGGCAACTGCGCCTCCCCGCGCTGCGCCACGTGGTCTTCGGCGGCGAGGCGCTCTGCCCCTCCGACCTGCACCGCTGGTGGCAGTCCGGCACCGCCCCCGGCGCCGCGCTGGTCAACATGTACGGGATCACCGAGACCACCGTGCACGTCACGCACTGCCCGCTCACCCCGGAGCTCCTCGCCGCCGCCCGCCCCGGCCGGACACCGATCGGCCGGGCACTGCCGCACCTGACGGTCTCGCTCCGCGACCCCGACGGCCTGCCGGTGCCGCAGGGCGAGCCCGGCGAGATCTGGGTCGGCGGCGCCGGAGTCAGCCACGGCTACCTGGAGCGCCCGGAGCTGACCGCCGCCCGGTTCGTCGAAGCTCCCGAAGGCAGCGGCCGCCACTACCGCAGCGGCGACTGGGCGGTCGCAGACCCGGACGGTAGCCTGCACTACCTGGGCCGCCAGGACGGCCAGGTCAAGCTGCGCGGCTTCCGGATCGAGCTCGGCGAGATCGAGGCGACCCTGCGCACCGCCCCCGGCGTCCTGACCGCCGCCTGCCTGGTCA
Source organism: Kitasatospora sp. McL0602 (assembly GCF_052076145.1). Lineage (NCBI taxonomy): Bacteria > Bacillati > Actinomycetota > Actinomycetes > Kitasatosporales > Streptomycetaceae > Kitasatospora > Kitasatospora sp. McL0602. The sequence goes on from NZ_CP197246.1 coordinate 3,789,121, forward strand.
CCGGCGACCTGCCCGACGAGCAGTCCCTCACCGCGTACGTGGTCGCCGACCCCGCCGTCTGCTCCACCCGTGGCCTGCGCGCGCACCTGGCCGACCACCTGCCCGCGCACCTGTTGCCGCAGCAGATCCACTACCTCCCGCACCTGCCGCTCACCCCCCACGGCAAGCTGGACCGCAGCGCGCTGGCCGGCGTCCCGTAGGCCCCGTCACCCCCTGGGCCGGTCAGCCCACCCAGCGGCCGAGTGCGAACTCGCTGCCCTCCCGCCGGACTTCCACGATCCCCGTACCGCCGAAGTGGGCCGGGACGACCAACTCCTGCTGATCCGCGGCACGTTCGAGGATGCGGCGACGGCTGACCGCAGCCTCCGCCGGGTCCAGGCAGAGGCAACTGCTGCAGCCGGGAGCGAGGATCTGCACCGGGCTGTGCATCAGGTCGCCGACGAAGACCGCCCGGTCGCCGCCGGAGTCGAGCCGCAGGACGGCCGAGCCGGGGGTGTGACCGGGCGCCGCCTCCAGGCCTAGGTGGGCGTCGATGCGGTGGCTGCCGTCCCACAGCACGGCCTGCCCGGAAGCGATCACGGGCGCGATGCTGTCCTCGAAGATCAGCCGGTCGTCCTCGCGCCGCCCGTTCGCGTAGTCGTTCTCCGGGCCGAAGTGGAAGACGTCGGCGGCCGGCAGCAGGTACTGGGCGTTGGGGAAGGTCGGCACCCACTCGCCCCCGGCGTCCCTGGTGTTCCACCCCACGTGGTCGGCGTGGATGTGGGTGTTGACGACGACGTCCACCTCCTCCGGGCGGACACCCACGGCGGCCAGCCGCCCGAGGAAGTCCCCCTCCTGCCGGTGGAACAGCGGATTGCCGGGGCGCTCACGCCCGTTGCCCACCCCGGTGTCGACCAGCACCGTCCGCCCGCCGCTGCGCAGCACCCAGCTCTGCAGGGTGACGGACGCCAGGTCGGTCCCGGGGCTCCAGTGGTCCGGTGCGAGCCAGTCCGCGTTGTCCTGCCACAACTGCGCCGGGGCGTCCGGGACCAGCGCCCGGCCGGTGATGAACTCTCCCGTCCACTCGACGACACGAATGATCTCGACATCTCCCAGCGCTGTGCGCTGCACGCTCTCACTGTTCATGTGCTCCAAGCTACGGAGATCGACTGAGCCTCTCAATGCTCATACCGCTCATCCGAATACGTCAGCGGCTCACCCTTGCGCCCATGGGTACGCTGGGCCGATGGACGTGGTGAGTGATGCGATTTCGGCCGTACGCATCGGGCGGCCCTCCTCCAACCGTGTGCGGGTGAGTGGGAGTTGGTCCACCGAGCTGGCTCCGTACGACGGCGCCGGGTTCCATGTCGTGCTCCGGGGCGCCTGCCGGCTGCTGGCCGAGGACGGCACGACGCTCACGCTCAGCGCGGGTGATGCGGTGCTGCTGCCGCACGGCGCCGGGCACGTGCTCGCCGACGCCGAGGCCGACGAGGCCGCGCTCGGGCGGGCGGTGCCGTTCGAGCACTGGCTCACCGGGAGCGCGCCACCCCCGGACCGGAGCGGCGCTCGCGAGGTCGAGCTGCTGTGCGGCAAGTACCGGCTCGACCGCAGCCGGGTGCACCCGCTCATGGCGGAGCTGCCGCAGGTCGTCCATCTCCCCACCCGGGTCGGCAGCCACCCCGAGCTCCGGGCCGCGATCGACCTGTTGGGCCGGGAGCTCGGCGAGCAGCGGCCCGGGGCCTGCAGCGCCGTCCCGAGCCTGCTCGACCTGCTCCTCGTCTACATGATCCGCTCCTGGCTGGCCGGGAGCGCGGGCGGAGCGTGGCCGGGCGTGCTGACCGACCCGGTCGCGGCCGCCGCGCTGCGGGCCCTGCACTCGGAGCCGGCCGCCCCCTGGACCAACGACCGGCTGGCCGCCGAGGTGGGCGTGTCCCGCGCCACCCTCGCCCGCCGGTTCACCACCCTGGTCGGCCGCCCGCCGATGGGCTACCTCACCTGGTGGCGCCTCACCTTCGCCGCCACCCTCCTCCGCGACACCCAGGACCCCTTGGCCGCCATCGCCCGCCGGGTCGGCTACGGCACCCCGTACGCCCTCTCCCACGCCTTCGGCCGCGAGTTCGGCACCACCCCCGGCCGCTACCGGGCGGCGAGCGGCCAGGCCGGTCAGGGCTAGGCCGCCTGTTCGTCCTGGTTCAGGAGGTGGTGGAGTTCGGCCTCGGTGAACCGGCCGGCCACCTTGTCGACCAGGTACTCCAGGTAGGTGGTGCCCCAGCGGTCGCACCAGAGGCTGGTGATGCCGTCGGCGCCGTCGTCCTCCTTGAGCAGGATGACGGCCATCTCCAGCGCGAGGACGGCGGCGAGGACGTCCTCGCCGGTGAAGTCGTAGCCCTCGATGCGGGCCTTGAAGGAGAGACGGTGCAGGCTCTCGAAGCGGTACCTCCGGAGCATCGCGTCATCGTCCTGGAGGGCGAGTAGGAACGTGGCGAAGCTCTGCTGGGACATGACGTGTCTCCCTTCGCGGGTGCTGGAACCTGACGTGCAGTCAGGTCCATGACAATGTGGTGAACGGACCGGCCCGGCTCCTGACCGGCCCAACTCCTGACCGGCCCGGCTCCTGACCGGCCCGACGACCGGACCGAGCCGGTCAGCCGGTGGACGGTAAGGCGGCGAGGACGACGACGCTGTGGCCGTCGGCCCGGTACGTCGTATTGTCGACCATCTCCCGGGCGTCGGGCGGCAGGACGTCCTGCGGCGAAGGTAGGGCGGTGTCGACCAGCCGGAGCCAGCCGTGGCCTCGGTCGGTGGGCAGCTCGAAGTCCAGCCCGGTGCGGTCCATGTTGAGCAGGACGTGCAGGTCGGGCCCGCCGTCGAGGCCGACCAGGGTGAGGGCGAGGGCGCGGGCGGCGGGGTCGTCCCAGCCGGGCTGTTCGAGGCGGGTGCCGTGCCAGACCACGTCCGGGTGGCCCCGGCCGTCCGAGCGCCCGCCGCCGTCCGGCCGGCCGGAGAAGAACTGCGGTGCCCGCAGGGCCCGGTGACGCTTGCGGAGCGCGATCATCTCGCGGAAGAAGCGCCGCAGGTCGGTCTCCTTCTCGGCCTGGTCCCAGTCCAGCCAGGAGACCGCGTTGTCCTGGCAGTGCGCGTTGTTGTTGCCGCCCTGGCTGTTGCGGAACTCGTCCCCGGCCAGCAGCATCGGGATGCCCCGGCTGAGCAGCAGCAGCGCCGTGTGGTTCTTGATCTGCCGCAGGCGCAGCCGCTCGACGTCGGGCGCGTCGGTGGGCCCCTCCACGCCGCAGTTCCAGCTGAAGTTCTCGACCGCGCCGTCGGCGTCGCACTCACCGTTGGCGCGGTTGTGTTTCACGTCGTAGCTGACCAGGTCGTTGAGCGTGAAGCCGTCGTGGCTGGTGACGAAGTTGACGCTGTTGGTGGGGCGTTCGCCGCCCCGGCCGAACAGGTCGGGGGAGCCACCGAGCCGGCTGGCGACGGCCCGGAGCAGCCCGCCCTCGCCCCGGACGAAGCGCCGGACGTCGTCCCGGTAGGGCGCGTTCCACTGCGCCCAGCGACGGCCGGGGAAGCGGCCGACCTGGTAGAGCCCGCCGCCGCCCCACGGCTCGGCGATGATCTTCGTCTCGGAGAGCACCCCCGAGAACTCGATGGCCCAGAGCACCGGCGGCACCTCCATCTCCGAACCCCCCGCGCCGCGTGACAGCTCGGAGGCAAGGTCGAAGCGGAAGCCGTCCACGTGGTGCTCGGTCACCCAGTAGTGCAGGCACTCGATGATGAACTTGGCCACCGCCGGGTGGTTGGCGTTGACGGCGTTGCCGCGCCCGGTGAAGTCCATGTAGCGCCGTCGGTCCTGCGGCCACAGGTGGTAGTACGCCTCGTTGCCCTGCCCCCGGAAGCTGATGGTGGGCCCGTTCTCGTCGCCCTCGGAGGTGTGGGTGAACACCACGTCGAGGATCACCTCGATGCCCGCCCGGTGCAGGGCCTTCACCATGTCCCGGAATTCGGTGATGTGGGTGCACTGGCGCTGGTCCGAGCAGTACGCGGTGTGCGGGGCGAAGAAGCCGAACGGGTCGTAGCCCCAGTAGTTGTGGAGCGGGGCGCCGTCCGGTCCGGTCCGCAGCACCTGCCGCTCGTCGAAGTCGAAGACCGGCAGCAGCTCGACCGCCGTGATGCCGAGCTCCTTGAGGTACGGGATCTTCTCGACCACCCCGGCGAACGTCCCCGGGTGGGCGACCCCCGAGCTGGGGGAGGCGGTGAGGCCGCCGACGTGCAGCTCGTAGATGACGGTGTCCGCGTGCGGGGTGCGCAGCGGCTCGTCGCCCTCCCAGTCGTAGCCGTCCAGGTCGACGACCATGCTGCGCATCGAGTACGCGCAGTTGTCCTCCGGCCCGCCTGCGCGCAGCCGCTCCCAGAGGGTGTTGACGTTCGCCCGCGCGTACGGGTCGAGCAGGACCTTCTGCGGGGAGAACCGGTGGCCGGAGTCCTTGCCGCCGGCCGGCCCGTCCATCCGGTATGCGTAGACCTGGCCCGCGCCCAGGCCGGCGACGTGGCAGTGCCAGAACTGGTAGCTGCGGTGCAGATCGGGGTCGAGGGTGATCACCCGGCTCGGCGCGGGGGCGTCGTGGCCGTCGAACAGCAGGAGCTCGACCCGGGTCGCGTGCTCGGCGAAGACGGAGAAGTTCACGCCGTCGGTGTCCGGCCGGGCCCCCAAGGGCTGCGCACGGCCGGGCGTCACCACGGGCGCGGGCGGCGCCGGGCGGGTGGTCCTTCGCATCGTCATCCTGGTGTCTTTCCTGTCAGCGCGACGCAGCGGCCCTTGGAGCGAACACCAACCCGGTGCCCGGAAACAACTCCTGCCGCATGCTGCGTCACCTGTGGCTCCTTCCTGCCGGGTCGGCCCTGGTGGGCGACCTCCCGTCCGACGGGTAGATTCAACTAATTGATTGACTCTTAGTCAAGTCTTAAGTCAATTATCCGACCGGCCGACGGCCGCGCCGAGGGGAAGATCATCCGGCTTGGCACGACTTGGGCAATTTCGGCGCAGTGGGATGAATGCCGGGCTCGTGGCGAATTAAGGGGGACGCGCATGGTGGTTCATCAGGTGAAATCATGCGACGTACCGTCGCCCCTTGATCACCCAGTGCGCTATCTTCGCTTTGAGGCCCATGGCCGACGTCCGGTCGAGCGCCCGGCGGTCGACCGGCATGGCCACAACAAAATCGGGGGGCACGGGGGACATGCGAGAAGAAGGTCAGCGCGCTGCATTCTTCGATCTGGAGCTGATCTCGTGGGAATCCTTCGAGGCCGCCAGAGCAGCAGTGGAGCGACATCGGAGCGCCGGCGACCTGATCGTGGTGGTACTCCCCGTGCCTGGCACGGATCTCCCGGGGGGCTGGGGGGCCGCGGGGTCATCGGCCGCGGCGATGATCGACGACATGGTCCGGGGTTTTGACGATTGTCTCCGGATAACTGCCGACGGCGATACGAGCAAATCCTGCACGGTGGTCGAAACGATGACAAAGCTCGGCCTGGACGCCTTCCGCTGCTTCGGATACGGCGACCACCACGACTCCTTGCGAACGCTCGGAGTGGTGGGAAATCCCCGGGTCCTGGGCGGTGATCCGCAGTTGGCGGAATACGCCCGAACCCGGGGGTGGCCGGTAATTGAGACCGCATCACCGCTGGCGGGCTGAAAGTCCCGCATTCCCCGCGCGGCTACCCGCGGCTACCGCTCGGTGGTCAGCTGCTGGTAGACACTCAGCGTCCGGGCCGCCACCTCGTCCCAGGAGTACTCCTCGGACGCGCGCTGCCGGCCCGCCGCGCCGAACTGCTCGGCCAGCACCGGATCGTCGATCAGGGCGTTGACCGACAGCGCCAGCTCCTGCGCCAGCCGCTCGGGGTCGACGGGGTCGCCGCTGCCGTCGGCCCGCTGCTCGTAGCGGACCAGCAGGCCGGTGTTCCCGTCCTCCACGATCTCGGGGATGCCGCCGACGGCCGTCGCCACGACGGCCGTCCCGCAGGCCATCGCCTTCAGGTTGACGGTGCCGATCGGGTCGCGGAGCGAGGGGCAGACGAAGGCGCGGGCCTGGGCCAGCAGCTGCCGCATATCGGGCTGCTCGGGCATCCCCTCGATCCGCACCACCCCAGATCGCTGGTGGCTCAACTCATCGACCAGGAAGTCGACTTCGCGCCGGACCCCGGGGTTCTCGGGCTGGTCGCAGCAGAGCACGAGCTGGGCGTCCGGCCGGAAGCGGAAGGCAGCCCGGAGCAGGTGCGGCAGCCCCTGCCGCTGCGTCGCGCGTCCCGCGAAGAGCACGAACGGGCGGTCCGGGTCGATGCCGAAGCGCTCCAGCGCGGCGGTCCCGTGGTCCGGTCGCCAGAGCTCGGTGTCGATGCCCGGGTGGATCACGTGGGTCCGGTCCGGGGACACGTCGGGGTAGACGGAGAGGACGTCCTCGCGCATCGCGGCCGAGCCGGTGATCACCGCGTCGGCCTCGTGGGCGGAGGCCCGCTCCATCCAGCCGGAGAGCGCGTGGTCACTGCCGGGCCGCTCGGCTTCGCCGGGCCTGAGCGGCTCCAGGTCGCTCAGCGTCATCACGTGCGGGATGCCGTAGAGGCGGCCCGCGACGTGCCCCGCCGTGCTGGTGTACCAGGTGTGGCTGTGCACCAGGTCGGCGGCGAAGCAGTCGTCCGCCATTCCGAGCCCGGCACCGAGGAACTGGAGCGCGCTGTACCCCTGCCCCAGACTCTCCGGCCCCTTGTAGGCGTAGGTGTCCGGCTCCGCGGACCCCTCGCCGAAGCATCGGACCCCGACCTTGACATGGCGTCGCAGAGCGGCGGTCAGCTCGATGGTGGGGCCGCTGGTGTCGATCTGGGCCTCTGAGGGGTAGTCCCTCGTCAGCAGTTCGACGCGCATCTCACGGTCCTTTCGGTCAGCAGCAGATGAGCGGGGGGCCTGCGGGGGTGGGGGTGGCGGTCGTCGTGACGCTGGTCTCCAGGCCGGCGCCGCTGTCGCTCGCGGTCGCTGCGGAGGCGCCTGAGACGGAGGCGACCAGACCGGCCAGGGCCAGGGTGATCGCGGCTACGGGGAGAAGGATCCGGTGCATGGCTGCTCGCTCTGCCTTCGACGCTTGACTGCGGTTGACTACTAGAGTCAATCGAGTGTGACAGTGTTTGTCAATCGATGTCACATGAGGGTTTACGAGGTCCTGGCCGGAAGGTGCCAGGAGGCCCCGTGCTGGGCTCGGGGGGCACCCCTGTGCAGGCAAGCTCACTTAACAAAGCCTGCTGGCCCACTTGGCGTGGGCTGATAGATTCTGTAAAAACATGAGTCAAGCGAGTGCCCCGAGGGCTGGCCATCAGGGTCACAACACTCGTCGACCGGAGAAGCATGGAGCAGACACAGAGCGGGACGAACGGCATCGGGCAGCGCCTCCGTGAGCTACGCCAGAAGAAGGGCCTGAACCAGCAGGACCTCGCCTCATCCGACCTCTCGGTCAGCTACGTCTCGCTGATCGAGACCGGAAAGCGCGCACCCTCCCCCGCCGTCCTCCAGAGCCTTGCCGAGCGCGTGGGCTGCTCGGTCGAGTACCTGAAGACCGGACGGGACGACGCCAGGATCCACGAGCTGGAGCTGAAGATCGCCTTCGGTGACATGGCGATGCGCAACGGCTCCAACGGCGAGGCCCTGCAGTCGTACAGCGAGGCGCTGGCCTCGGCGCCGTTTCTCGGCGAGGCGATGGTGCGGCGGGCCCGGATCGGGCAGGCGCTCTCCTTCGAGAAGCTGGGGCGGATGGAGGCGGCGATCCAGTTGCTGACCACGCTCTTCGACGACCCGGCCACCGTGCCGGGCTCGGCGGATTGGGCCCAGCTGGCGGTGGCGCTCTGCCGCTGCCACCGCAACGCGGGCGACCTGATGCTCAGCGTCGAGATCGGCGAGCGGGCCATGCGCACCCTCGACAGTCTCGGTCTGGACGTCACCGACGACCACATGCAGCTCGGAGCCACCCTGCTGGGCTCCTATCAGGTCCGAGGGGACCTGATGCAGGCGCAGATCCTCGCCAACCGGCTGATCAGCACGGCCGAGAGCACCGACTCCCGGGTCGGGCGCGGCGTCGTCTACTGGAACGCCGCGCTGGTCGCCAACTCCCGGGGCCGGAGCAAGGAGGCCCTCGCGCTCACCGAGCGGGCGCTGATGCTGCTGGCCGAGAGTGACAACGTCCGGCACCAGGCGATGCTCAAGGCGGCCCACGCCAACTTCATGATGGCCTCCGAGGCACCCGACCTGGACCGGGCCAGGACACTCCTCGGCGAGGCCCACACCGTCCTGCTGGAGGTCGGCACGGCCGCCGAACAGGCCAGCGCCGAGGCGCTGCTCGCCCAGGTCTCCGTGCAGCTCGGCGACCCCGTCCAGGCGACCGCTCACGCCAGCCGGTCGCTCGGGCTGATGCGCAACGACCCGCCGGAGGCGGCCGCCTCGGTCAGGGTGCTGATGGCCCGAGCCCAGCACCTGGCGGGGGACATGGAGTCAGCCGAGACCACCTTGCGGGCGGTCGTCCGCCAGCTGGGCCAGCTGCCGGGCACCCGGGGGACGGCCGGCGTCTGGCGGGACGCCGGCGACCTCTGGAAGCTCCTGGGTCACAAGTCGGAGGCCCTCGACGCGTACGAGAAGGCCCTCGGCCAGCTCGGCATCCAGGGCCTGCCCGCCCCGACCCCGTCCTTCGTCACCGACCGGAGCTGACCCCAGCGCCCCGTCGCGCGGGGCGCTGCCCGGTGTCGGCAAGGGCAGGGAGCCCGGCCTGTTCGGGCAGATCCGGGTGATCGCCGGGGGCGGCACTAGAGGGTGAACAGGGGCTGGGCGGTGCCGGTCTCGGCGTAGCTCTTGAGGCGGTCCATCAGCTGCCCCCAGGTCTCGGTGGCCTGGGGCAGCCCCGGGTCGTCGTCCTGCCAGCCCGTGTGGCGGAAGGCGACGTGCGCGGGGGCGCCGCCGGCACCGGCCGAGAGCGTCCAGGTGATCGTGGTGCCGGACCAGTGCGGGGGGAAGGCGCCGACGGAGGTCCAGACGACGCGGTCCTCGGTGGCCTCGTCGCGGCGCAGCTGGAACGGCTCCGGGACGCCGGGGAAGTCGAAGAGCAGGACTTCGTCCTTGCGGTCGACCCCGGTGGTCCACCAGGAGATCAGGCCGTCGTGCGTGTTCAGGGCCTGGAGCAGGGTGGCGCGGGTCGCGGTGGTGTCGAAGTCGAAGGCGATCTCGGACATCTCGACGCTCCTTCGGGTGCGGGGTCGGCGCGCGTGACGGTCGCCGCTTCCAGCATCACCCGGGTGGGTGGCAGCGGCGCGGCCACGGCGCGCGACCCCGCACCCGGTCAGGGCTTGGACGGTACGTAGTACGGCCGGTTGTGGGCGGCGACCGGGGCGGACTGGTACGTCCAGACGCCGACGGCCGGGGCGTCGCCGACCAGCAGGGCGAGGTCACGGCCGACGGCCGAGCTGTGGTCGGCGACGGTGAGGCGGACGCGGTCGGCGGTGTCCGGGGTGTGGTGCCGGTAGGGCTGGTAGACGTTCATCGGCCCGGCGAGCAGGCCGTGCCGGGGGTCGGTGCCGTAGCCGGTGATGGGGGTGTTGGTGACCGGCTCGGGCGCCAGGCCGGTCAGGTCGGCGGTGAAGGAGAACAGCGTGTCGGGTCGGCGGTCGATGCCGGTGCGGTCGGCGCTGAAACCGGCCGCCTTGCAGGTGACCGACCAGGTCCGCTCCTCCGCGGGGCCGTTGAGCGACGGCATGGTGCTCTCGAACCAGCCGGGGTACTTGGGCTCGGCGTAGAGCTTGCGGCCCGCATCGATGGCGAGCGGGTTGTCGCAGAGCACGTGGATGCGGGCGATGCCCAGCAGCTTGGTCTGGTCGAAGCCCCGCGCGTACTCCGCGTACCGCAGCTCCGGCAGTCGGCCCTCGGCGCCCTCGGGGTGGGCGACGACGTTGACCTCGATCTCCTGGGTGATGCCGCCGCCGTTCGGGTACTGCGCGAAGTACAGCTGGTAGTTGACCGAGACGCAGGCCAGCCCCTCGAACTCGGCGGCCACCAGCGCGGGGTGGTGCTCGGCGAGCAGGCTCCGCACCGGGCCGGGGGCGACCAGGAAGTCGAGGCCGATGTTGTGCAGCGCGCCGTAGTGGAAGGGGAGTTGGTACGGCGCCGGCACGGGCGGCAGGGGGAGCGGAGAACTCTGGCTCATGGTCGGTCGGCTCCTCGGAGAGTGGCGGGGCGGTGGTCGGTGAGCAGATCGCGGTGGATCCGGTCGGCGCTGCGCAGGGCGAGAGCGGCCATGGTCAGCGACGGGTTCGAGGTGGCGACGGTCGGCAGGCTGCCGCAGCCGACGGCGTAGAGGTTGGGGTGGTCCCAGCAGCGCTGCCAGTGGTCGACCACCGAGTCGGCGGGCGAGGCGCCCATGATGTGCGTCCCCGCGCCGTGCCCGGCGGCCCGGTACGCGTACGACTGCCCCTCCCACTCGAAGTGGCCGGGCCAGGCGGCCCCGGGGTCGAAGCGGGTGTGGTCCTCGGCGCCGAGCAGGGTGAAGATGCGGTCCGAGACGGCCTTGGCGGCGGCGATGCCCCGCTTCACGTGGTCGGACAGGTCGTAGTGCAGCACAGGGCGCGGCACGCTCGTCGCGTCGAGGAAGTCCGGGTCGATCGTGACGCGGTTCGACGGGTCCGCGTCCTGCTCCAGTTCGAACTGGAGGGCGAACTCGCGGCCGACCCGGTCGCCGAGCGTGCGCCGCAGCTCCGCACCGAACAGGCCCCGGCCGTCCGGCCCGCCGCTGCGCAGGAGTTCGGCGACGCGGGCCTCGGGCGGGCCCAGCGCCCACGTCCAGCCCCAGTTGCCGATCTCGATCCGGAATGGCGCCCGCCGGGTCCGGGCCGGTCCGAAGCGGAACCCCTCCAGCCCCGAGGTCGACCCCGGGCCCCGGTACGGGCCGATCCGGTGCGGCATCAACCCCCAGGTCAGCAGCACCGGGTGGTCCATCAGGTTGCGGCCGACCTGGTCACTGCGGTTCGCCGCCCCCGAGACCAGCAGCAGCTTGGCGTTCTCGATCGCGTGCGCGGCCAGGACGACGAGCCGGGCGTGCGCGGTGCGGGTGGTGGCCCCGGCCTCGCCGCTGCGGTACTCGACCCCGGTCACCCGGCCGCCGTCGCCGACCAGGACGCGGGTCACGACGGCGCGGGTCCGCAGGGTGACCGAGGCGGCCCAACCGGCCTGCGTCCGGAGCGGGGTGTACTTGGCGCCGGACGGGCAGATCGGCACGCAGCTGGCGTGACCGGCGCAGAGCGGGCCGACGGCCGCGGCCGTCCGGGGGCGGCCGTTGCGGGCGTGCGGGGTGGTGACGACCTGGAGGCGGGTCGGGGCGGCCGCCCCGGGCTCCCGTACGTACCGGCCGTCCAGGGCCTTCGCCAGGGTCGCGTCCAGGTAGCTGCGAGGGATGGCGCGCATCGGGAAGCGGTAGTCCTCGGGGAAGGGCAGGCCGACGGCCTGGCGCTGTTCGTCCAGGTCGGCGGCCACCCCGATCTCGGCCTCCGCCGCCCGGTAGTAGGGCTCCAGATCCTGGTAGCCGATCGGCCAGTTGCGGCCGTGGCCGAAGTCTCCGGCCCGGAAGTCCTCGGGGTGCATCCGGGGCGCCAGGCCCGTCCAGGCCAGCCCGGTACCGCCGTTGGCCCGCAGGTAGCCGCTCGCGTACGGCAGCGGGCCGCGCTGCACGAGGTACCCGCCTGCGCGGTAGCCGCCCCCGGCACTGCCGGTGAGGTCGGTGACATCCGGCGAAGGTGCCGAATCCGTGCTCAGGTAGGGCGAGTTGGGTGTCTTGAAGGTCGCGGAGCGGAATCGCTCCAGCGGGTCGCCGTGCTGCTCCTGGCGGGCCCCGGCCTCCAGCACCAGGACGCTCCAGCCCTGGTCGCCCAGCTGCTTGGCGACCAGGGAGCCGGCGAACCCGGCGCCGACCACGATCACGTCCCACGGCCCGCTCACCGCTGCTGCCCGGCGGCTTCGGGTGGCTCTTCGGCCCAACTGCCGTGCCCCTGGGGCGCGATGCCGGGGGCCGTGCCGTCGAACGCCCGCCAGACCAGCCCCTGCGCGTAGGTCTCGGCCGAGAGGTGGGTCGCCGCGCCGGGCCAACTGCCGGTGTACCAGAGGTGGGTGACGGCCCTGGCCGTCTCCAGCGCCTCGCCGTCGGCCTCGCCACCGGTCTCGGCAGGGGCGGTGAGCAGGCGCAGCAGCGCGGCACCGAGGTGTTCCAGCGCGGCCGCGTGGTACCGGTCGGCCATGCCGGTGGCCCGTAACTCTCCTGCGTCGAAGCCGGTCAACTCCACCGAGGCATCGATGAACTCCGCCAAGGTCACCACGCTGCACCACCCGCCCTGTCGGCCCTCTTTGGCATGATCATTCCTCCGGCGGTGGCCGTTCATGCACGGTCGCCCCGAAAAAAGACGGGATGCGAACGGCCGACGGCTCGGTGGTGGGGCACCGTGCCGCCGGCCGTTGCCGTACGGGGTTGAGGAGGGGTCGAGGAGGGATCAGGGGGTTCCGGAGGTCACTGCCCGGTGATGGCGGAGTTGATCAGGGCGGCGGTGCTGGAGTTCCAGAGGACGGCGTACGAGACGTTGTCGGTGTTGCCGCCCTCCTGGTAGCCGCCGAGGGAGGCGATCGCGGTGCCGGTGGTCGGGTCGGAGGCGCCGAAGTTCTGCATCAGCAGGGAGCCGGAGACGCCGGTGTGGAAGTTGTCGCAGGGGAAGACCAGTTGGGAGGCGTAGTTGGCGTACTTCGAGGTGCTGGTGAAGCACTGGAGCGGCTGGTCACGGTTGTCCGGGTAGCCGGTGATCTCCACCTGGTTGGCCGAGCCGGCGTCCGTGCGCCAGGCGTTGGCGCCGACGACGTCCTGGACGCGCTTTCCGTTGGAGTCGTTCAGGACGATGAACCCGTAGTCGTAGTCCGGGTTCAGGTTGTTGCGCCAGGAGCTGGCGTAGTAGCGGGTCTTGACGGACCACTTCCCGTACGGCGACTGGCCGTCGTGGTAGCCGGGGACGAAGACGGGGGTCGGCATCACCGTCGCGGGCAGCCAGCTGACCAGCTTGTTCCAGAGGCAGTGCCCGGCGGTGGCGACGACGTTGCGGCTGCCGGTGTTGATGACCGTACCGGTGCAGCGCTCGTGCACCGGGCCGACGTCGAAGAAGAGCGCGCCGACGGTCGGCAGGCCGGTGGTCGGCGTGCTGGCGACGTTCGAGCGGAGCCGACCGGTGACGGCCGTGGCCGGGGCCGGGGCCTTCGCCGAGCCCGCCGAGGTGACGGTCAGCGGGCCGGACGGCGCACCGGCTGCCGGGCGGCCGGTGGTGGACGGCTTCGGCTGCGAACGCCAGAGGGCCTGAGGGGCAGTCGACTTGGCCGTCGCAGCGCCCTGCGCGGACTGAGTGGACTGAGTGGACTGAGCGGACTGCGGGGCCTCGTCCGCCGGGACGGCGGCCAGCATGGCCTCCGGCGTCCAGGCGTCCAGCGCGGCCTGCGTCGCCGCCGGGTTGCTGCCGTCGTCGTCCGAGACGCGCTCGATGCCGGAGTACGCCGAGAGGCCGGTGGTGCTGACGTTGGCGGTGATGCTGCGGCCGGTCGGGCCGGTGGTCGAGGCGGTGGCCGGTGCGGCGAGCACCCCGGCCAGCACGACGGCCGTGATACCGGCCACGGCGGCACGGTGAAGAAGAACCGCGTGGTTCAAGAGGACTCCCCGAGGGCTGGGTCGGTGCGCGGGCACCGGCGATCGATCTTCCGTCGGTGAGTCTGCCGGGGGGTCCTATGCGGCACCGATAAGCGGCCCGGTCACCCGTTCAGCCGGTCGGTGGATCAGCCGGTCAGGTCGCGGAGCCGGCGCAGCGGGCTGAGCAGCAGGACCGTCGGGACGAGCAGCAGCACCGTGCAGGTCAGCAGGAGGGCGCTGCGGGGGCCGAAGGCGGTGGAGGCGAGCCCGGCGGCCAGCGCGCCGAAGGGGAGGGCGCCCCAGGAGATGAAGCGTACGGAGGCCATCACCCGGGGCAGCAGCTCCGGCGGGGTGACGGTCTGCCGGTGGGTGCGGGTGAGGATGCTGAGGACGACCACGCCGGCCGCGAAGCCCGCGTTGCCCAGGGCGAAGAGGGCGAGACCCCAGCGGTGGCCCGCGAGCGGCATGAGGAAGGCGGTGGTGGTGACGACCGCGCTGGAGAGCAGCACCGCGCGGGCGCTGCCGAGGCGTCGGGCGAGAGGGGTGGTGACGGCGGCGAAGAGCAGGCTGCCGGCGCCCTCGGTGGCCATCAGCACGCCGACCAGGCTCGCCGGGGCGCCGAGCGTGCGGACCAGGAAGACCGGGGTGAGCGCGGCGAAGGCACCGCAGCAGAAGTTGATCAGGGTGGCCGCCGCGACGCACGGGCGGATCACGGGGTGCCGGCCGACGAACCGCAGACCGTCCTTGACCTGTTCGAGGAAGGGGGCGCGGGCGGCGCCGCCGGTGGTGGTGGTGCGCGGGGCGCCGGGGATGCTCCGCAGCAGCAGGGCCGAGGCGAGGTAGCTGACAGCGTCGACCAGCATGCTCGCCGCGCCGCCGACGAACTGCACCAGGACGCCGCCGAGCGAGGGCCCGCCGAGCTGGGTGGCCGAGGCCGAGGCGGAGGTCAGGCTGTTGCGCGCGGTGAGCTCGTCCTTGCTGACGATCGAAGGCAGGAAGGACGAGTTGCCGACGTCGAAGACGACGCGCGCGAGGCCGACGACCAGGGCGACCAGCACCAGCTGCGTCAGCGAGAGCACCCCGAGCGCCGCCGCGACGGGGACGGAGAGGACGGCGGCGGCCCGGGTGAGGTCCATCGCGACCTGGACGCCGCGCAGCGGCAGCCGCTGCACCAGCACCCCGGCGGGCAGGCTGATCAGCAGCCAGGCGACATCCCCGGCGGCCGTGAGCAGGCTGACCTGGAAGCTGGAGGCCCGCAGGGTCGTGACGGCCAGCAGAGGCAGGGCGACGGTGGTGACGGCGCCGCCGGTGTTGCTGATGGTCGAGGCCGCCCAGTAGCGCCAGAAGGCTCCGGTGCTGCTCGGCCGCTCACCCGGTCTGCTGCTCGTCCCGACGTTCTGCACAGCCATGTTCCGCCCCCGAGAGTAAGTTCCCTTTAGGGACTCACTATAGCGATCAAGGTGACTGAGGGAAGATGGGGCCATGCGCTACTCGGAACTGACGGGCGACACCGACTGCTCGATCGCCCAGGCTCTGGGTGTGGTCGGCGACGCCTGGACGCTCCTGGTGGTCCGGGACGTCGCCGCCGGGGTCCACCGGTTCGACGCCTTGCAGGAGCGGCTCGGGATCAGCCGCAAGGTGCTGACACTGCGGCTGAACGCGCTGGTCGAGGACGGGGTGCTGGAGAAGCGCCTCTACAGCCCCCGGCCGCCGCGCTACGAGTACCACCTCACCGCCTCGGGCCGGGGGCTGCTGCCGGTGCTGGTCGCGCTCCAGGACTGGGGCTCGCGCCACCTGCTGGGCGACGGCACCCTCTCGGCGACGAGCGAGCCCGGCTCGGCCGAGGCCCGCCGGGTGCACGGCCTGGTCGGGGCGCGGGTGCCCGAGCTACGGCTGCCCTCCGCCCGCGCGGCCGGCGTGGGGCCCGCCGTCGACCCCGTCTCGGATGCCCGCTGGACGATCCTGTACTGCTACCCGGGTGCGTACGTGCCCGACTCGCAGGCGCTCCCGCCCGGTTGGGGTGACATCCCCGGCGCCCGGGGCTGCACGCTGGAGTCCTGCACGTACCGGGACAGGCTGGCCGACTTCACCCGGCGCGACGCCGCCGTGTACGGCGTCAGCACCGGACGGCCCGACCAGCTCGCGGAGTTCGCGGCACACGAGGGCATCCAGTTCCCCCTGCTCTCGGATGCCGAGTCGCAGTTCGCCGCCGCCCTGCGCCTCCCGACCTTCCGGGCCGCCGGGGTCGACCGCCTCAAGCGGGTGACCCTGGTCGTCGACCGGGAGCGGACCGTACGGGGAGTGCTCTACCCGCTCACCGACCCGGCCGGATCGGTCGATGACGTGCTCGCTCTGATCGACTCGCTGAGCTGAGCTGGGCTGAGCTGAGCTGGGTTGAACTGTCCTTGGCCATGGCTCAATTGACAAGTCGTGACATGTCGGAGTCCGGGGCGACCCTCTCAGGGGTGTTCGAACAGCCCGGTTAGAATTGCGGGTATGGGACCTCTGACGCCTGACAACTATGAGCTCGTTCTCGGCCTGATCTGCTTCTTCCTGATATTCGGTGTCCTCGGGAAGGTGCTGCTGCCCCGGATCGAGCGGCTGCTCGCCGAACGCGAGGACGTCATCGTGGGTGGCGCCGCACGGGCCGAGGCCGCGCAGGCCGAGGCGCAGCGGGTCTACGAGGAGTACCGCGCCGAGCTGGCCGCCGCCCGGCAGGAGGCCGCGCAGATCCGGCAGACCGCCACCGAGCAGGGCGCCGCCTTCCTGGCCGAGGTGCGGGCCGAAGGGCAGCAGCAGCGCGACGAGTTGGTCGCCGCCGTGAAGGTGCAGCTGGCTGCCGACCGGGTGATCGCCGAGGCCGAGCTGCGCGAGGACGTCGTGCAGCTGGCCGTCGAGCTCGCGAGCCGCATCGTCGGCGAGCCTCTCGGTGACCTGCCCCGGACGCGGGCCGTCGCCGACGAGTTCTTCGAGCGGGCTGACCAGGCTGCCGGAGAGGTGCAGGGCTCGGGCGCGCACGCCTGACCTGCGGCCAGGAGCGGCCCGCCGACCGTACGGTGGGGTCATGACGCACATGACCGAGCCCGAGTGGCGGGCCTTCCTCTCCGCCGGTACGCGTACCGCGAAGCTCGCCACGACCAGGGCGGACGGGCGGCCGCACGTCGCGCCGGTCTGGTTCCTGCTGGACGGCGACGACCTCGTGTTCAACACCGGGCAGTCCACCGTGAAGGGCCGCAACCTCGCCCGGGACGGCCGGGTGATGCTCTGCGTGGACGACGACCGGCCGCCGTTCGCCTTCGCCCTGGTGCAGGGCCGGGCGACGCTCGGCAGCGACCTGCCGGAGGTCCGGAAGTGGGCCGGGCTGATCGCCGCGCGGTACATGGGTGAGGAGCGGGCCGAGGAGTACGCGGCCCGCAACGGTGTCCCGGGTGAGCTGCTGGTCCGGGTCCGGATCGAGAAGGTCAGCGCGGAGACCGGCATCGCCGACTGACGCGGGCCGGGTCAGCCCTGCTCAGCTCTGCTCCGCGTACTCCGGCGTCGGGCTCGCTTCGGTCGTTGGGGCCATTGCGGCCGGGGCCGTGCTCGGCGCCCGGCCGAACAGGACGGTGACCAGGGCCAGACCGGCTGCCGCGCCGAGGGCCTGGGCGAGGGCGAAGCCGGGGACGGAGCCGGGCGCTATGCCGGTGTAGCTGTCGGTGAGGGCGCGGCCGACGGTGAGGGCGGGGTTGGCGAAGCTGCCCGAGGAGGTGCCCCAGCAGGCGGCGGCGATCCAGGCCGGCACGGCGAGCGGGGCGTACCGGGCCTGGCCCGTGCGGGTCAGGCCGAAGACCAGCAGGATCAGCACGCCGGTGGCGACCGCCTCGGCCAGCCAGAGCTGGGCGGAGGCCCGGTGGTGGCCGGAGAGCTGGAGCGGCGGGCGCGCGAACATCACGTTCGCCAGGCCCGCCCCGGCGGCGGCGCCGAGCAGCTGCGCGAGCACGTACGCGCCGGTCTCCCGGCCGGTGAGGCCGGTGCCAGTGCCGGTGCCAGTGCCGGTGCGGCGGTCGTGCCACCAGGCGGCGGCGGAGACCAGCGGGTTGAAGTGGGCGCCGGAGACCGGGCCGAGCAGCAGGATCAGCACGCCGAGTGCCAGCACCGAGGCGGTCACGTTGCCGAGGAACTGCACCCCGCCGTCCTGACTGAGGCCGGTGGCCTGGATGCCGGAGCCGATCACGACGGCGGCCAGCAGGGCGGTGCCGACGCACTCGGCGGCGAGGCGTCTGGCGAGGGGTGGGGTCGTCATGCGGTCATGGTCGCCAACCCCGTCCGGGCCGTCAATCAGCCGGTATGACCAACTGACCGGCAGGTCGGGGGCCCGCAGTCGGAGGATCGGAGCAGTGCGCTTGACCCTCACGTGGCGTGAGGCGGCAGGGTGGAGCGCAGAAGGAAGGGAGCGACCCCGATGAGCACGTACTCGGTGGGTGAGGTCGCACGGATCGCCAACGTGACCGTGCGGACGCTGCACCACTACGACGAGATCAGGCTGCTGTCACCAGGAGGCCGCACGCCGGCCGGCTACCGCCGGTACGCGGACGCGGATCTCGACCGGTTGCAGCAGATCCTGTTCTACCGCGAACTCGGGTTCCCCCTGGAGGAGATCGCGGCCATCCTGGACGACCACTCGGTCAGCCCGACCGAGCACCTGCGCAGGCAGCACGAGCTGATCAGCGCACGGATCGGTCGGCTCCGGGCCCTGGCGGCGGCGGTCGAGGAAGCCATGGAGGCGAAGAAGATGGGTATCCAGCTGAGCCCGGAGGAGAAGTTCGAGGTCTTCGGCCCGGACTACCAGGAGAGTTGGGAGACGGAGGCCGAGCAGCGCTACGGCGACTCGGACGCCTGGAAGGAGTCGCAGCGCCGCACCGGCCGGTACAGCAAGGCCGACTGGGAGCGGATCAAGGCCGAGGGTGAGGTCTTCAACCAGCGCCTGGCGTCGGCTCTCACCGCCGGGCTGGCCCCCGGCAGCGCCGAGGCGATGGACCTCGCCGAGGAGCACCGGCAGCAGATCGTCGACAACTACTACGACTGCACGTACGAGATCCACCGCTGCCTGGCCGCGATGTACGTCGGCGACCCGCGTTTCACCGCCACCTACGAGGCCGTCGCCCCCGGCCTCGCGCAGTGGCTGCACGACGCGATCATCGCCAACGCGGACCGCGCCACCGGGCGCTGAACCGCGTGAAGGCTCAGGCGGCCCGGCCGAAGGTGCGGCGGTAGGCCGTCGGGGAGGTCCGCATCGCCCGGCCGAAGTGGTGGCGGTAGGTCGCGGCGCTCTCGAAGCCGACGGCCACCGCGATCTCCTCGACCGTCCCCTCGGGGGACTCCAGCAGGGGCAGGCTGGCGGCGATCCGCTGGGTGATCACCCACCGCATCGGGCTGGTGCCGTTGCGGGCGGTGAAGTGCCGCAGGTACGAACGGTCCGACATCCGGGCGGCCTTGGCGAGCACGGCGACGGTGAGCGGCTCGGCGAGGTGGTCGAGGGCCCACTGCATGCTGCGGGCCACGCCGTCGTCCTCCTCCTCGACCGGGGCGACGGCGGCTTCGATGAACTGGGCCTGACCGCCCGCCCGGTGGGGCGGCACGACGAACCGGCGGGCGACGGTGTTGGCGACCTTCGCGCCGTGGTCGCGGCGGACGAGGTGCAGGCAGAGGTCGATCCCGGCGGCGCTGCCCGCGCTGGTGAGCACGTCGCCGTTGTCGACGTACAGCACGTCGGGGTTGACCCGGACGGACGGGTAGCGCTGCTGGAGCAGCTCGGCGTAGCGCCAGTGGGTGGTGACCTCCTGGCCGTCGAGCAGCCCGGCGGCGGCCAGCGCGAAGGCGCCGGAGCAGATCGAGACGATCCGGGCGCCGCGCTCGTGGGCGGTGCGCAGCGCCCGGACCAGCCCGGGGGATACCTCCCCGCTGAAGGTGTTGGGGACGGCCACCACGATCACGGTGTCGGCGGCGGCGAGTTCGTCCAGGCCGTGGTGGGCGGTGAGGGAGAAGCCGCCGACGGCCCGCAGTGGCGTGTCCGGCCGGTCGGCGCAGACCTTCAACCCGTACCAGGGTGCTGCCAGCAGCCCGGCCAGCTCGGGCCGGGCGAGCCCGAACACCTCGACCACGACACCGAGTTCGAACGGCGCCATGCCGTCGAACGCGTACACCGCGACGGTGTGCACGGGCTCCGGCGGCGGGCCGATGGTCACGGCTACCGGGCCGGTGGACGGGTGGTTCATGGCCATGGCGCGTACTCCCCTGGGCACCTGACTGGCGGGATCTTGGCGAGCATAGTCGTTCCCGCCACTGTCGGGGTCCGGTGTCCGGATCGGAAGATCAATGCATCGCAGGCAGGACCGCCGCAGAGCACAACCGACCACCAGGAGCCCGGACATGACCACCATGACTTCGCCCGTCACGACTTCGCCCGCCGCCACCTCGCCCGTCACCGCGATCCCGGCCGCCAGCCCCGAGCGGGCCTTCGCGTTCTTCGCCGAGCGCCTCGCCTGCCAGGCCGACCCGGCGGACGTCTGGTACGCGCTCCGCGACGGCCTCCAGGACTTCACCATCGTCGACGTCCGGGTCGAGGGCTCGCACCGCAAGGCCCACCTCCCGGGTGCGATCAGCCTCCCGATCGCCGACATCACCCCCGAGCGGGTCGCCGAACTGCCGCCGGGCCTGCTGGTCGTCTACTGCTGGGGCCCCGCCTGCAACGGCTCGACCAAGGGCGCGATGAAGCTCGCCGCCCTCGGCCGGGACGTCAAGGAGATGATCGGCGGCCTGGAGTACTGGGTCCGCGAGGGCTGGCCCACCGAGGGCCGCCGGCCGATCGACCCCGCCAATGCCACCCCCGCCGACCTCGGCCTGGTCTGCTGACAGAGTTTCTTCGAAAGTCAATGCAACCTCGGACGGCGTCGGACGTCTATCAGGGTGAGAGCCAGGGAAACCGGCTCGTCGAATTTCCGAACACTCCACACCCGGGGGACTCACGCCATGAACGCGCCCGTTTTCAACCGCTCTGCCCTGATTTCCGCTCCCCGTGACACCTCCTGGACCAGGCGTCGCCGCTGAGCCCGAAGGCGCATAGGCACAATCGCCTCGATCATCGACCTTGATCACTGTGTGGGCGGACGCCGGCAGGTGCCCGACCCTGGGGGAAAGCGGAACACGTATGTCCATGGCGATCGCGCCGACACTCGCCCTCTCCGGGCGCCGGCGCACCGCGCGGGGGGTGCTGCGGGTGCTGTTCAGCACGTCGAGCCCCGCCCCCGACGACCTGACCGGCCCGGCGCGGCGCCAGGGCTTCCGGCTGCTGCGCGGGGGCCGCCCCGCAGACGACGAGCGGCCCACGCTCACCCAGCTCTACCACGCCCACCGGCTCGGCCTCGTCCGGATGGCCGTGCTGCTGGTCGACCACCAGGACCTCGCCGAGGACGTCGTGCAGGAGGCGTTCGCCGCGCTCTACCAGCGCCACGGCGAGACCCTCGACGACCTCGACAACGCCCTCGGCTACCTCCGCACCTCGGTGGTCAACGGCGCCCGCTCCGTCCTGCGCCGCCGGAAGACCGCCCGGGAGTACGTGCCGCCGCACGAGGCCGACGCACCGTCGGCCGAGGACCTCGCGGTGCTGGGCGACGAGCACCGGCGGGTGCTCGTCGCCCTCCAGGAGCTGACGCCACGCCAGCGCGAGGTGCTGGTGCTGCGCTACTGGTCCGACCTGTCGGAGGCACAGATCGCCGAGACCCTGGGGCTCTCCCGGGGCACCGTGAAGTCCACCGCGAGCCGCGCCCTGGACGCCCTGGAGAAGCACCTGGAGAACGTCCGATGAGCCCCGAGCACACCCCCGAGACCCCCACCGAACGCCTCCTCCGCGAGGCCCTCGCCACCCGCGCCGCCCAGATCACCGCCCACGACCTGCGCCCAGCCACCCCACCCGCCCGCCGCCGACGCCCCCTCCGCACCGTGACCGTCTCCCTCCTCGCCCTCGCCGCCGCCGCAACCATCGGCGTGGTCACCCTCGACACCCACCCGGTGGCCGACCGGGACGCCACCCCACCGGCCGTGAGCGTCAGCGCCACCCCTACCCCTTCGCTGTCCCCGTCCCCCTCGCCGTCATCGGCCTCCCCGTCGCCGACCGCGAGCCAGTCGCCCACGGACTCCGGGACGCCGAGTGAACCGACCGGTACGGCGTTCACCTTCCGGGGCATCGCGATGCAACTGCCGCCCGGCTGGACGACCGCGGCCGGGAACGGCCCCTCGCACCTCTGCCTGGTGGCCCCCGGGCAGACCCGTGGCACGGGGCTCAGCGGCTGCACGCCGTACGGCGTGGACCTCGCCGCGTACGTCGACGCCTCGGAGGCCGAGCACGGCGAATGGCCGACGATAGGGGATCTGGCGTCGGACAGCGGGTGGTCGCACCAGCCGTACTGCCCGGTCTGGGGTCACCCGCACGACCTCCCGACCGGCTACCTCTCGATCGGCAAACCGACCTTCGCAGCCGCCAAGGTGGGTGGCCTGGCGGCCGCGAAGACCACCTGGCAGGTCTCCTGCAACGCCACCGACCGCTTCACCGCCCAGATGTGGGGGCTCGCCGACCAGCGGGTGTTCGTGGCCGCCGACGGACTGAAGGCGGACTACCAGCAGGACCTGCAGTCGATCATCGACAGCATGGACTTCAGCGGGTACGCCGTGCAGCCGCAGGTCTCGGCGAACAAGCCCGTCAAGGTCACCATCGACGGGCCGACCGCCGGGGGGAAGGTACCGAACTCCGGTGCGGAGGTGTCCTTCGCGGTGATCTGGACCAACACCTCCACCTCGTCGTACGCGGCGATCGAGCCTGTGGTCGCGACGTTCGGGTACGAGATCAACGACCCCGTCCCGATGCTGCAAGGGACGATGGAGCGCCAGGACGGGAGCGGCTGGACCACCTTGCCGCTGTCCCGGGGCGGCGGCATGGACTACGCCTCGACCGGCGCGAAGGCGGCGTTCTCGCTGGCTCCGGGCCAGAGCCGGACTCTCAACTACCGGATGAAGCTGACTCCCGGCGATCAGCTCGCCCGTTTCAAGGTGGGCGCCGACGCCTTCCTGCCCAGCGACTCGCAGGGCAGTCACAAGTCGGTCGGCAGCGCGTCCGTGCAGGCCGTGGTGGTCAAGGGATAGCAGTGCCCCCGGGCCCGTGTGCGGGCCCGGGGGCAGGTGTGCCGGGGGGATCAGCCGGTCAGGGAGGCCATCCAGGCTTCTACGGCGTCGGCGGTGCGGGGGAGGCCGGCGGAGAGGTTCTCGTTGCCGGTGGGGGTGACGAGGATGTCGTCCTCGATGCGGACGCCGATGCCGCGGTACTCCTCGGGGACGGTCAGGTCGTCCTGCTGGAAGTAGAGGCCGGGCTCGACGGTGAGGCACATGCCGGGCTCCAGCAGGGCGTCGACGTAGTCCTCGCGGCGGGCCTGGGCGCAGTCGTGGACATCGAGGCCGAGCATGTGGCCGGTGCCGTGGAGGGTCCAGCGGCGCTGGAGGCCGAGCTCCAGGACCTTCTCGACGTCGTACTGGGCGGCGTCGAGCAGGCCCCAGGCGAGCAGGCGCTCGGCGAGCACGCGCTGCGAGGCGTCGTGGAAGTCGCGGAAGCGGCCGCCGGGCTTCACCGCGGCGATGCCCGCCTCCTGGGCGTCGTAGACCGCGTCGTAGATCTTGCGCTGGAGTGCGTTGAAGCGGCCGTTGATCGGCAGGGTGCGGGTGACGTCGGCGGTGTAGAGGGTGTGGGTCTCCACGCCCGCGTCCAGCAGCAGGAGTTCGCCGGGGCGGACGTCGCCGTCGTTGCGGACCCAGTGCAGGGTGGTGGCGTGCGGGCCGGCGGCGCAGATCGAGCCGTAGCCGATGTCGTTGCCCTCGACCCGGGCGCGGCGCCAGAAGGTGCCCTCGATCCAGCGCTCGGAGGTGGCCACGGCCTGGCCCAACTCCCGTACCACGTCGGTGAATCCGTTGACGGTGGAGGTGCAGGCGGCGCGCAGCTGCCCGATCTCCCAGTCGTCCTTGACGAGCCGCAGGCCGCTCAGGAAGACCTTGAGCTCGTCGTCGCGCTGCTCGGTGGTGTCGACGGCGGCCTCCAGGCCGGCGTCGTAGCCGCGGACGATCCGGGTCGGGGTGGTGGTGGCGGCGGTCAGGTCGGCGGTGGCCTTGCGGACGTCGCGGGTCGGCAGGCCGAGCAGCGCCGAGGCCTCGGCGAGGCTGTGCCGGCGGCCGACCCAGAGCTCGCCCTGGCCGTCGAGCCAGAACTCGCCGTTCTCGCGGTTGGAGCGCGGCAGCAGGTAGAGGGTGAACTCGTGGCCGTCGGCCACCGGTTCGGCGACGAGTACGGCGTCCTCGGTCTGGTCGCCGGTGAGGTGCACGTACTCGCTGGCGGCGCGGAAGGAGTACTCGGTGTCGTTCGCCCGGGTGCGCAGGTTCCCGGCGGGGACGACCAGGCGCTCGCCGGGGTACCGGGCGGAGAGCTTGGCGCGGCGCTCGGCGGTGTACGCCGCCTGCTCGACCGGCTTGAGGTCGCGCAGCTCGGTGTCGCCCCAGCCGGACTTCATCGAAGCGGCGAGCTCGTCGGAGACCTCGCCGTAGAGGCCGTTCTTGCGGCCCTTGATCGGCTCGTCGGCGTCGCTGTCCACGGCACCTTCGGGGTTGTCGGATGCCGCCGGGCTACGGTCCTCGGTCACGTACGTCGCCTCCTTGCGAGTGGTGCCGCCCGTGACACGTCGGATCGCGACGCAGGTGGGCGGCCGTCGGTCCCATGGTACGGATGACCTGCCCGGACACTGATCGGGCCGGTGCCCGGCGGGCTACTCGAAGCGGGCGGCGAGCAGCACCAGGTCGTCCCGGGCCGGTTCCTCGGCCTCGCCGCACCGGGCGAGCAGGTGGGCGCAGAACAGCTCCGGGTCGTGCCGGACGTCGCGCGGGGCGTCGGCGGCGGCGCGCCGCAGGGCGGCCTGCCCGGCGTGCAGGGTGGGGCCGAAGCGGCGGGCCAGGCCCTCGGTGTAGAGCAGCAGCAGGTCGCCGCGTTCGGCGCCCAGTTCGACGCCGGGCGCCTCCCAGCAGCTGAGCATGCCGAGCGGCGCGGAGAGCGAGGTCTCGACGAAGTTGGCGCCGTAGCGGGTGACGAGCACCGGCGGGCAGTGCCCGGCCCCGGCGAGGGTGATCCGGCGCTCGTCGGGCTCGACCCAGGCGTAGACGGCGGTGGCGGAGCGGTTCGGTTCGGTGGTCTTGAGCAGCAGCTCCAGATCGCCGAGGACGGAGACCGGGTCCTCGCCCTCCAGGACGGCGTACGCCCGCAGCGCCGCCCGGACACGGCCCATCGCGGTCGCCGCGCCGGGGGCGGAGTCCGGCCCGGCGCCGGGGCCGTCGCCGAGCACGCTGCCGACGGTCAGGCCGAGCGAGCCGTCGGGCAGCGCGATGGCGTCGTACCAGTCGCTGCCGACGGCGTGGTCGAGACCGGCGGGGACGCAGCGGGCGGCCAGCCGCAGGCCGGGCACGCCGGGGAGGCGGTCGGGCAGCAGGCCCCGGCGGAGCGCCTCGGTGGACTGCCGGGCGCGCTCGGCGGCGAGCTGGGTGGCGAGCAGCGGGGCGGCGAGGTCGCAGTAGAGCTGGACGAGCCGACGGCGGCTCTCGTCGGGCTCGGTGGCCTCGTCGTAGAACCAGACGGCGGCGCCGAGCGGGCCGTCCTGTTCGGTGACGAGCGGCAGTGCGTAGCAGGCGCCGAGGCCGAGTTGGGCGGCGACCTCGTGCAGCCGGGGGCCGACGGCCGGGTCGGTGGCGGGGTCGGCGGTGAGGTCGGCGATGAGCAGCTGCCCGGCGCCGCCCGACCGGCTGAGCAGCCCGGCGAACGGGCCGTGCTCGGCGGGTACGGTCTCCAGCGCGCCGAGCCCGGACCGGTCCAGGCCGAGGCCGACGGCCCGCCCGGCGCCGCGCGCGGTGGTGGTGATGAGCCCCCGTCGGGCGCCGAGCAGCGCGGCGCCCGAGGCGAGTACGGTGTCCAGGGTGGCCGCGAGCCCCCGGGCGGCGGCCAGCCGCGCGGTGTGCTCGTGCAGGTCGGCGTAGTCGGGGGTGTTCACGTGCTCGCGGCTGCGGGCGCCCGCAACCGATTCGGACGCGGCGGATTCGGACGGGTGTCCGGCCAAACGGTCCTGCAAGCGCTCCGCGCCCCGGACGGCGGCGGGCACCAGCGGCCTGGCGCCGCCTGCGGGCAGTCCGCCGCTGCCCGGCAGCCCGCTCGGCGGGCTGCTCAGCTGCACCGCGCTCGCCGGCAGGTCGAGCGGCTTGGCGTCGGTCATGTCCCAACTCCCCACACACTGGTACGTGTCACGCAGGACCCCCAAGACCGCCCAAAACAGTTTCTATGTCTCTACTTCGGCATGAATCCACCACTTGTACACAGGCCGATCGGGGCATGTCCAGAGAGCTGACGCAGGCCCGTGGGCCCGGGAGGAGTGGAGCGGCGGGCCGCCGGGCACAGTCACCGAGTCAGCTTCTTCCGACGGTCGGTCAAGTGGCCGTCCGGATCGTATGCTTCGGCCGCGCGCCCGCCCGCCCAGCCGGGCGCCACTCACTCGTACGGTGGAACCAGCAGCTTCCGAGCAGCGTCCATCTGGTCGCATGGTGGATTCTCGTTCCAGGGGCCGACCTCTCATAGGTCCCGCCCTTCGTGTCGTGCCTGTCGCTCTTGTCGTGGTGCTGCGCTCAGGTGAGCGCCTCGTCGTCGTGGCGCCTCACTCGCCTCGGTGCCGTGTTCTGACGGTCTGACGGTCCCGAGCCCAACGGTCGCGGAAAGGAACGAGCGCTCATGCAGCGGATGCGCCCCCTCCGGTTGAGTTCACTCCGGCGTACGCGCACGGGCCACCGGCTCAGCCTGCCCCGGTGGCTGCGGCTGCCCGGCGGCCGCCGGCGAGCCCGAGCGGCCCTGCTCGGCACCGCCTTGGCGGCCGCCGCCAGGGGGTGGCCGGTGGTGCCGGGTGCCTACGGGGTGCCGGGGCTGCTCGGCTCCTGCTCCTGCGGCGACCCGTGCTGCCCCTCACCGGGCGCGCACCCGCACGATCCGCCGCTGCTCGCGGCCAGCACAGATGCGCGGATGGTCGCCTGGTGGTGGGGTGAGCGCAGCCCGGAGTCCTCGGTGCTGGTCGCCACCGGGCGTACGGTCTGCGCGGTGAGCCTGCCCGCGCAGGCGGGCGCTCGGGCGATGGAGTACTTCCGGCTGCACGGAGTGCCGGTCGGCCCGGTGCTCGCCACGCCGACCCGCTTCGTCCTGCTGGTCGCTCCGTACTCCCTGGACGAGCTGGGGGAGTTGCTGGCCGAGCAGCCGTGGGTGCCGGGCTCGCTGCGCTACCACGGGCCGGACGGCTTCCTGGTGCTGCCGCCCTCCCGGACGGGCACCGGCCCGGTGCGGTGGCTCCGCCCGCCGGTCGAGGACCGGCCGATGCTGCCGCAGATCAGCACGCTGCTGGGGGCGTTGATCGCGGCCAGTACGGCGCCTTCGGACGGCAGCCGGCTCGCGTTCTGAGCTGTTCCGGGCTGATGGCCGGAAATGCACCCAGCGGATCCGGAAATGGAGAAATCCGGCCGCTGGCGACGGGGGATGCACCAGCGACCGGACTGTTTAAATGCTAACAAAGATCCGCGTCCGAGCCAATTTGTCCAGATGGCTCGCGACCTGGCGATTTCCCCGAGCGGGCCGAAATGTGACGCGAGTCACATTTCAGCCCTGAAGCCGCCCGGCGATGCCCGGAGGCGCCCGGAACCCGGTGGGGCGCGGTCAGTTCAGCGTGACCTGACGGTTCACCAGGTTGGCGCGGGCCCGGCGCTCCTCGGCCGTCAGCGGCGCCGGGTCGGTGACCGCGAGGGTCGCGGCGAGGCGCTCGGCGAACTCCGCGGCCGGCTTCTCGCACTCGGCGGCGGTCATCTCCGACGGCAGGTCCCAGACCGGCACGGTCAGGCCGTGCGCGCGGAACGAGCCGACCAGCCGGGTGTCGGCGCCGAGCGAGGACTGCTCGGCGGCGGTCAGCCGGGCCAGCGCGTCGAGCAGCTGCTCCTCGGGCACCGTCATGACCCAGCGCAGGTGGTTCTTGTCCGACGCCTGGCACCAGTACGCCGAGTCGACGCCGGTGAGCTTCTCGGTCGGGATGGCCGAGGCGTTGGCGCGCTCCAGCGAGGCGGCGACCTCACCGGTGGCGGCCTCCGCGTCCTCCAGCCAGAACTCGAAGCCGGTGTGCACGTCCGGGGTGAACCCGGCCTGCACGTCGAGGAGTTCCTGCAGCCGGCGGCCGCCCGGCACGGTCCGGCGGGCGGGCACGGGGGAGCCCGGCTCGGTGCTCAGGGCCAGCTCGAGGGCGTCCCCGAGGTCACGGCTCAGGTCACCGGAGGAGGACTGCGTCTGCAGGCCCAGCAGGATCGAGCCGTCCTGGCGGCGCAGCGCGGGCCAGGCCAGCGGCAGCACCGTCGCCAGCGTCACCGACGGCACCTCGCCGACGGCGCCGTCCACGACCCCGGCGGCCAGCGTCAGCGGCACCGTCGCGGCGGGGACGAGCTCGCGCAGCGCGACCCAGTCCGCCTCGCCCGGCAGCCCCTCGAACGGACGGTGCACCAGCTCCTGCACGGCGTGCGCGGCCTCCCGGCCGTGGCACGCCTTGTACCGGCGGCCCGAACCGCAGGGGCAGTCCTCCCGCGCGCCGACGACGGGGATCTCCCCCGACGTCACGGTGGTGGACTGGCTGCGCTGCGGCGACTTCTTCGCGGCCTTCTTGGCCATGGTGCGGCTCTCCCGGGGACGGTGACACTTGCTCCCGGCAGCCTACTTCCGGTGGCATCCCCCGGTGAGCCAGCCATGCACTGCCCAGGGCCGCTCCGTGTGCCTCAGGAGGCCCGGAGGGCGGCCCAGACCGTCACCTGGCCCGGTGCGTCGCGGACGCCCCAGTCGCTGGCGAGTTCGCCGACGATGCTCAGGCCCCTGCCGCCCCGGGAGGTCAGGGAGGGCCGGGCGGGTGCCGGCCGGGTGACGGCGCCGCCGTCGGTGACCTCCAGGGTGAGCGAGCCGTCCCGGTGCATCCGCCAACTCACCAGCACGCCGCCGGATTCCGGCTCCGGCTCGGCGCAGGCCACGCCGCGCCGGGTGGGGGAGTGCGCCCCGACGAGAAGTGCGTCGGGCTGCTCGAGATCGAGATCGCGGAGCCGCCCCAACGGGCGGGCGTACCGGCAGGAATTGCTGAGCAGCTCGGACAGGATCAGTACCGCGTCGTCGATCACAGTGTCGGGTATCTCGCGGTCTCCCAGATCACTGCGCAGGCGCCGCCGTGCGACGCCGACACTGGCTGGCTTGTGCGGCACTGCCAGGGTCGATGAAGCCGGCACCTCGTGCGCCACCATCAGTGCCACCCCCGGACCTCCTTCAGCGATTACCGAGGGATGGATGCCCCCTGGGAATGCGTCGGAAACGACTGCCGGGCGATCGCGACGAGACAATTACGAGCACCGCAACTCTCGGTGCGCAAATGGTGATTCCCTGCTCACGGACGGTTGTGAAAGGTGACGTAATTCCGCGTGGAGAGGTGGTGCGCGCCCCCTCGGCCGCGCCCGCGTACGCCAAATTCCGCTATCGGCCGAGTTGGGTGAGCACCTCGCGCGGGCGGTTGGTGATGATCGCTTCCACGCCCAGCTCCAGGCAGAGCTCGACATCGGCGGGCTCGTCCACCGTCCAGACGTGCACCCGGTGCCCGGCGGCCCGCAGGGCCCGCACCAGGCCCGGGTCGGCCCGGACGAGGTCGATGCCCGGCCCGGCGATCGGGGCACCGCCGGGGAGCGTGCGCCGCCGCCCGAGCAGTGGCAGCTTCCGGTCCAGCAGGTACACCGTCGGCACGGCGGGGGCGGCGCTGCGCACCCGGCGGACGGCGAGCTGGGAGAAGCTCATGATCCGGATCTGCGAGTCCTCGGGGGCCTTGGGCAGCAGGCCGTAGTGGCCCAGCATGCGCAGCAGTTCGGCCTCCAGGCGGCCCGCCTGGCGGATCGGGTGCTTGGTCTCGATGGCGAGCTCCACCCGCCGCCCGGCGTCCACGGCGAGCTCCAGCAGCTGGGCCATGGTGAGCACCGGCTGCGGCTCGGCGCCCGCCTTCCAGGAGCCGAAGTCCAGCTTCTCCAGCTGCGCCAGCGTCATCTTGGAGACCGTGCCGGTGCCGTCCGAGGTGCGGCGCACCGTGCGGTCGTGCACGCACACCAGCTGCCCGTCGGCGGTCAGCCGTACGTCGCACTCCAGCGCGTCCGCGCCCTCGGCGACGGCCCGTTCGTAGGCGGCCAGGGTGTGCTCGGGGAGGGCGGCGGAGGAGCCCCGGTGGGCGACGACCTGCACGGCCGTGCGGTCGGGCCCGGCGGGCGGCGCGGCGGGTGCGGGGAGGTGACGGGTGTCCACGTCACCACCCTACGAGTGCTGCGGTGATCAGCAGCCCACGGCACCGGGAACTCCGGGTGAACGCTGGCCGCTCCGGGGTCAGCCGCGGTCGCGGCGGGCCAGGGTGATCAGCCAGGTCACCAGCGCCGGGACGAGGAAGCTGAAGAGCGAGGCGGAGCTCCACTCCTGCGGGGTGAAGTGCACGGCGGTCTGCACATTCGTCCAGAAGTCCGTCCACCAGCCGGCGATCGCCGTCGGGGCGAGGAACTGGTAGACGGCGAAGCCGAGTGCCCAGGGCAGCAGCATCAGCCAGCGGGCGGGGGCGTCCTGGGCGAGGTTCCAGCCACGGCGGCCGGCGCCGAGGAAGAAGTCCACGGCGAGGACGGCCAGCAGCGGCACGAAGACCGACCCGATCAGGCCGAGGAAGGCGTAGTAGGAGTCGGTGAACTCCTTGATCCGGAGCGCGAGCAGCGTCACCAGCACGCCGATCCCGCCGGTGAGCAGGCGGCGGTCGACCTTCGGCAGCAGGTTGTGGACGGACATCGCGGTCGAGTACACGTTCGCGAACGACTGGTCGGTCTCGCGCAGCACCAGCACCAGCAGGAAGGCCCACCCGGCGGCGACGCCGGTGAAGGAGGAGAAGATCTTCGACGGGTCGCCCTGCGACTGGAGCAGCGCGATCAAGCCGAGCACGTAGCACCAGACCTGGGCGACGGTGTAGCCGGAGAAGGTGCCCCAGAAGGAGGTGCCGGGGGTGCGGGAGTGCCGGGTGTAGTCGGCGGCGAGCGGGACGAACGAGATGGAGACGGCGATGATCGCGTCCGTCGCGTGCAGGAAGCCGGTCCAGTTGCCGGCGCCCGGGTCGGGGAAGCCCTGGCGGCCGAGCTGCACGGTGAAGTAGACCAGCGCGACGCCGACGGCGATCGCGACGTACTTGCGCAGCACGGCGATCGCGCCGAGCGGCCAGATCGTCAGCACGGTGGTGAGCGCCCCGGCGAGCACGACGAAGAGCCAGCGCCAGCCCTCGGTGCCGACCACGGTCTGGGCGCCCATCGCGATGACGGTCAGCTCGTAGACGCCCCAGCCGATGCACTGGGCGATGTTGAGGACGGTCGGCAGGTAGCTGAGCTTCGTGCCGAAGAGGCCGCGCAGCACCGTCATCGCCGGAGCGCCGGTCCGCGCGCCGATCAGGGCGGCGACGCCGAGCATCGCGGTGCCGATCACGGTGCCGACCAGGATGGCCGTCACGGCGGCGGTGAAGGACAGCTCGGAGCCGGGGGCGCCGAGCACCGTCGCGGCGCTGGTGAAGCCGATCAGGCTGACGCCGAGGTTGCCCCAGAGGGCGAACTGGTCGCGGAAGCCGAGGGTGCGCGGCGGTGCGGTGTCGAGCGTGAGCGGGGCCTCGGGGCGTTCCACGGAGGTGGTGAGGGCATCGAGGGGCGGGGCAGCCGTCATGGCCGATTCTCCCTACGCCGGCATTACCCGGACAGGTTCGAGCGGTCTGCGCTCCCTCGCCCGGCCTCTGTTCCGGTGGATCATCGGATGATCCGCCTCGGATGGCGTACGGTCGATCAGCGCACTCTCAGCCTGGATGGTCCAAGCTCCCGCGTGTCAGTTTGGAGCGCCAGGCTAGCCGCCCACGGCGGTAACGCCAAGGCCAGGGGGCCGGGGTCCACACTCCGGGACGGTGCTGAGCTGCCGTTGTCGGTGGTCCGTAAGGATTCTTATGACTTCTTCAGGGGGCTCCTTACGACAACTGAATCCGACATGCGAAAAACTATGGGCCAAGGTCCTGTCAGCTATGGAGGTCGTCCGTGAGCACCGAGCACGCGAGTGGGTCCACCGGGCCGGAGGAGCAGAAGCCCTCCACCGGCCAGGGGGCGGTGGGTCCGGCTCATGACGCAGCGCCGGCCGAGGCCGCGCCCGTCACCGAGTCCGCGCCGACGCTCTCGTTCGACAAGCCGAGCGCGCCCACCCCGCCGGCACCCGCCGCTGCGGCCCCGGCACCCTCGTACCTGGACGCGCCGCCGCCCGCCGGGCCGGCCTCCTCGTACCTGGACGCGCCGCCGCCCGTGGTGGCCGCGGCCGCCCCGGAGAACCCGTACGCCGCTCCGGCCCCGGCCGCCGCCCCGGCCGCCGACAACCCCTACGCGGCTCCGGCGGCTCCGGCTGCCGCTCCGCTTGCCGCTCCGCTTGCCGCTGCGCCCGTCGGCGAGCCCCACGGTGCGCCCGTCGGTGCCCCCCACGGTGCGCCCGTCGAGGGCGAGCCGCACCACCCCTTCGGCGCAGGCCAGCCGCTCGGCGGCTGGGGCACGCCGGTCGGTGGCGGCGGGGTCGGGCACCCCGGCGGTCCGGACTTCCCGGGTGGGCCCGTGCCGGCTCCGCGCCGTAAGCGCGGCGGGCTGGTCGCCCTGGTCGCGGCGGTCGCGCTGGTCGCCGGCATCGCGGGCGGCGCCATCGGCGTCGGCGTCGCGGACCGGGACGGCGGCTCCGCCAACACCGGCTCCAGCCGGACGAGCACCACGGTCAGCGTCGGCGACACCCAGAAGAACATCGACCGCGCCCCCGGCACGGTCGCCGGGATCGCCGCCAAGGCGCTGCCCAGCACCGTCACCATCAAGGCCCAGGGCTCCCAGGAGTCCGGCACCGGCACCGGTTTCGTCTTCGACACCGAGGGCCACATCCTCACCAACAACCACGTGGTCGCCCCGGCGGCCAACGGCGGCAAGCTGACCGTCAAGTTCTCCGACGGCTCCTCGTACTCCGCCTCGGTGGTCGGCCGGGCCCAGGGGTACGACGTCGCGGTCGTGAAGCTCGACAACCCGCCGAAGGACAAGCTCGTCCCGCTGCCGCTGGGTGACTCCGACAAGGTCGCCGTCGGCGACTCGACGATCGCCATCGGCGCCCCGTACGGTCTCGAAGGCACCGTAACCACCGGCATCGTCAGCGCGAAGGACCGCCCGGTCGCCTCCGGCGACGACACCGGTGCGCAGAACTCGTACATGAACGCGCTCCAGACCGACGCCTCGATCAACCCGGGCAACTCCGGCGGCCCGCTGCTGAACGGCGACGGCGCGGTGATCGGCATCAACTCGGCGATCCAGTCCAACACCGGTGGCTCCACCGGCCGGGCGGGCAGCATCGGCCTCGGCTTCGCGATCCCGATCAACCAGGCCAAGCGCGTCGCCCAGGACCTGATCCGTACCGGCACCCCCGTCTACGCGATCTTCGGCGTCCTGCGCAACGACGACTACAAGGGCGACGGCGCCCAGATCCAGACCGGCCCCGTGCAGAACACCCCCGCCGTCACCCCCGGCGGCCCCGCCGACAAGGCCGGCCTCAAGGCGGGCGACGTCATCACCAAGCTCGGCGACCACCCGATCGACAGCGGCCCGACGCTCGTCAGCGAGATCTGGACGTACAAGCCGGGCGACCAGGTCACCGTCGAGTACACCCGCGACGGCAAGCCCGGCAAGACCACCATCACCCTCGGCGAACGCAAGGGCGACAACTGAGCCCGACCGTCAAACCAGGTGCACCGAACCCCTCCGGACCCGTTAGGCTGACCTCCGCCAGGAGAGCTGCCCGAGCGGCCTAAGGGAACAGTCTTGAAAACTGTCGTGCGGCGACCCCGCACCGTGGGTTCAAATCCCACGCTCTCCGCAGGTGGGGGAAACCCCTGATCAGGGCGGGTACCGGCTTCGGCCGGTACCCGCCCTCTTCAATTCCTGTCCTGTCAGCCCTGGTTGCGGGTGGCCCGGGTGAGGGAGAAGCAGGCGGCCAGGCCGAGGGCCGTCATGCTCCACCAGGCGAAGGTGTGGCCGGTGGCGGAGACCAGTAGGCCGAAGCCCAGGGGGCCGATGGCGCCGCCGATCGAGACGCCCATCTGGGTGTAGGCGGTGGCGGCGGCCTCGTGGCCCGGGTAGGCGACGGAGGCGCTGTAGTGGAGCAGGCCCGCCCAGCCCCAGCCGCCGCCGAAGGCGAGCAGGGTGCCCGCGAGTTGGGCCGGGAGGAGGGGGACGGTGAGAAGGGCGGTGCCCGCCGCGCCGAGCAGGAAGAGCAGCATCAGCAGCCGGAGCGGCCGGGTGGGCGAGCGGTCGACCCGGCGGCCGACCACGATCCGGACGGCGGCCGCGAGGACCGATCCGCCGGAGACCAGCAGGCTGGCGGTCAGGGTGCTGTTGCCGCTGTGGGTGAGCGAGGAGAACAGGAAGCCGCCGAGGCTGTTGCCGACCGCCGCCCCGCAGGCGCCGGCTGCCGCCAGCGCGAACAACTGCCGGTCCAGCGAGAGCCGTTCGGTGGCCCGGCGGGCCTTCGAGCGGGTGCCCCGGGCGGTGGTGAAGGTGAGCAGGTAGCCGCCCTGGACGGCGCAGAGCAGGCCGGCCACCACGAACAGCGGGCGCCAGCCCGCCGGGACGGCGATCGAGGGCACCGCGAGCGAGTAGAACAGCACCGCCAGCGGAATGGACGCCTGCTTGACGCCGAAGGCCACCCCCTGCACCCGGGGCGCGCAGCGGCGCACCAGCAGGAAGTTGGTGTGCGGCTGCGTGTAGCCGTACACCAGCCCGCCGATCACCGCCCCGACCCAGAGCCCGACCAGCGGCCAGACCCCGGTGGCCACCAGCACGGTCGCGGTGGCCAGCAGCGCCACCCCGAGCCGCCGCTCGACCACCCCGCCGTCGGCCCCGCTCCGGCTCAGGTACGCGCCGTAGGTCGACCCGGTCCAGTACAGCGCGATGATCAGCCCGATGCTGCCGGGCCCGAGGCCGAGATCCCGGTGCAGCAGGTCGCTGACCGCCCCGGGCAGGAACAGCGGCCCCTTGCTCAGCACGGTGACCAGCGTCACCAGCACCATGGTTCGCACCCCGAGCGCCCCGCCGCCCGCCGGCAGACCGGACCCGGGTAAGCGGCTCCCGGGTACGTGGTTCTCGGGTAAGTGGTCCCCGGTCCTGGGCACGGCCCCGGTGCTCGACATGGCTCCCCCTCGAAGACTGTGCGCGAAGACGGCGCGCGGATTCCGTTCGACGGCCCGGAACTTACGACATGGAGGAGGCGTGAACGTGGCGAAAGTCCGCATGCGAGCTATTCCCCCCGAGACTTTCGCGGGTCCGACCGCACGGTTGGGCAGCTGCGCCAGGCCGGTCCGCAGGAGCCGCACCACCTCCGCTCAAGCCACCGGTACAGTGCTGGCCTGAAGAGACGCTGGTTGGCGGATCTTCCACCGCACGAGGAGTTCGGCAGATGCGCGGGATCAGGGTCGCGGCGCGGGCCGCGCTGGTGGTGCTCGGGAGCTGGGCGGTGCTCGTGGTGCTGCTGGTACTGCCCGGGGTGGTGTTCCCGACGGGATGGCAGTGGTACATCTACTCGCCCGCCAGCGTCGGGCTCTGGATGCTCTCGCTGCCGGTGGTGCCGCTCTTCGCCTGCAAGGCCGCGAGCGGCTGGATCAACCCCGGACGGCGGGTCGTGACCCCGCACTGGGCAGCCGCGGAGACACCAACGGCTGTTGCCGGGAAGGCAATTACGACGCGGGTCGAAGGCTGAGACGACAGGGCAGGTGACGGAGTCGGCAGTGGGGGGTTGTGGGCGCAGGCCGGGCTGAAGGAGAGTCGGTCACTGTCGGGCGTATCGTCCGGACGCGTTCTGGAGCACCAAATGCCATGCAGCACTTGGAGAGGAGCCCTGAGCCTTCCGATGACCGCGATGCACACCGAGCCGCAGCCCGTCGCCCGGCCCACCGCTGCCGACAGTGCTGCGCGTGGCGGGTACGTACTCGTCGAGGCGCAGGCCGGGGCGGGCTTCCCCGAGGTGATCCTGGTGGCGACGGGGGCCGAGGTGCCGGTGGCGCTGCGGGCACGGGAGATCCTGGAGCGGGAGGGTACGCCGACCCGGGTGGTCTCGATGCCGTGTGCGGTCTGGTTCGAGGCGCAGGACGAGGAGTACCGGGCGTCGGTGTTTCCTCCGGAGGTGCCGGCCCGGGTCTCGGTCGAGGCCGGGGCGTCGCTCGGCTGGTACGCGATGGTCGGTGCGTCCGGTGAGTCGGTCGGGCTCGGCCGCTGTGGTCTCTCGGCGCCGTACCAGACCCTGTACGAGCAACTCGGCTTCACGGCGGTGCGGGTCGCCGCCCATGCGCGTTCGGTCCTGGCGAAGAGAGCACCCCGCCCACCGAGCTGAACCACTGCCCGGCCGTCGGACCGTGACCCCCCGGCACGGTGACTCCCCCGAGACGGCCGCTCAAGGGCCCGATCATCCTCCCCCCATGAGGTGATCGGGCCCTTGGGCGTTCGCGCGCCCGGCCGGTCGAGGGCGCTCGCCCGACCTGACGTACTGGGCGGCCTACTTCCGCCCGGGTGTCGTATCTGCCGGAGTACCGGGCCCGGTGCGGAAACTGATCACAGTCTGACGGCATTTCCGGGCGAGTTTTCCGGCAATTGATTTCCTGATGGATCGGGCGACATTTGTTCGGGAATTGCGAATACCTGACGACAGCCTGCGTAAATGGCCGCAAATGACAGAGTTGAAGACACTTGACGAAGTTTTCCGAGGGCCGTTGACCCTCCTGATCGGCCTGCTCAGACTCAAGGAAATGGAAGTCCCACGGTGAAAGCCGGTAGAGCCGACTTCCGGGAGCGTTCCAGAAATGCCCAGGCAAGAGCAGAATTCGTAACCATGGAGGTTCTGGATGATCAGCGACGCAATTGCGCCGCGGCCGGCAGTCGCCGATTCGGCACTGCCGGAGGGTGGGATCGACTTCTGGAAGTCGCTTCCCGCCCACCAGCAGCCGGAGTGGGAGCCCACGGACGCAGGTCTCCTCGACGAGATCCACGCAGAACTCGCCGACTGCCCCGGGCTGGTCAGCTCCACCGAGGTCCGCCAGCTGCGTGCGCTGCTGGCCGAGGTCGCCGAGGGCAAGCTCCAGGTCGTCCAGGCAGGTGACTGCGCCGAGGACCCGGCCGAGTGCGAGCCGGGCTACGTGACCCGCAAGGTCGGTCTGCTCGAGGCGCTGGCCGGCGTGATGACGATGAACACCCTGCTTCCGGTGGTCCGGATCGGGCGGATGGCGGGCCAGTTCGGCAAGCCGCGTTCGAAGCCGACCGAGCTGGTCGACGGCGTCGAGCTGCCGGTCTACCGCGGCCACATGGTCAACAGCCCGGAGCCCGACCCCGCCCTGCGCCGCCCGGACCCGCGCCGCCTGCTGGCCGGGTACAAGGCCGCCAGCGGTGCCATGGCCACCCTGCGCAAGCGTGCGGCCGCCGAGCTGGGCGCCGTCGGCGCGCCGGTCTGGGTCAGCCACGAGGCGCTGCTGCTGGACTACGAGGTGCCGCTGCTGCGCATCGACGACTGCGGCCGCAAGTACCTCGCCTCCACCCACCTCCCGTGGATCGGCGACCGCACCCGCCAGCTCGACGGCGCCCACGTCGCGCTGCTGGCCTCGGTCACCAACCCGGTCGCCTCCAAGGTCGGCCCGAGCATGGCGCTGGACGAGTTGCTCCAGCTCTGCGAGCGGCTCGACCCGCAGCGCGAGCCCGGCCGCCTCACCCTGATCGCCCGGATGGGCGCCGACCAGGTCGCGGCCAAGCTGCCGGCAATGGCGGCGGCCGTCAAGGCGGCCGGCCACCCGGTGGTCTGGCTGACCGACCCGATGCACGGCAACACCGTCAGCGGGCCGGACGGGCTCAAGACCCGTCTGGTGGAGACCGTCCTGCGCGAGGTCGCCGAGTTCCGGAAGGCGATCACCGAGGCGGGCGCCGTGGTCGGTGGGCTGCACCTGGAGACGACGCCGGACGACGTCACCGAGTGCGTCCACGACGAGCGCTTCCTGGCGCAGGTCGGGGACAAGTACACGAGCTTCTGCGACCCCCGGCTCAACCCGGGGCAGGCGCTCGAGATCGCCGCCTCCTGGCGCGGCTGAGAACTGCGGGACAAATCGCCGATCAGCTCAGCGCAGCCCGATCGACGGAGATTCGCCAGGGGGAGCCGGAATTCCGGAGCCCATTCGGCGAAAGGGCTGAACTGTGTCGCGCCGGTTCACGCAAATGGACCGATCCGTGCAAAGGCCCGATCTGCGAAGCGACCCGATCCGTGCACCAGATACAGATCTGTGCACCAGATCCGGGCGTCAGATCCGGGCTCCTGGGTCTCGTGCACCGGCGCATCACCACATCCGGCCGACTCTGGTCGATCATCCTCGATTTTTGGGGTCGCTATGAATGTCTATGGGATGGAAAACAAGGTCGCGGTCGTCACCGGCGCCGCCGGTGGCATCGGTGAGGCCGTCGTGCGCGCGCTGTCGGCGCGCGGAGTCACCGTCGCGCTGGTCGACCGCAACTTCGACCGGCTCGACGAGCTCGCCAAGGAGCTGCGGAACGAAGGCGGGCGGGCGGAGCCCTTCCCGATCGACGTGACCGACAGCACCCAGGTCGAGGCCGTCATGGACGAGGTCGAGCAGCACCTGGGCCCGATCGACTACCTGGTCAACGGCGCGGGCGTGCTGCGCCTGGGCCAGGCCAAGGCGCTCACCGACGACGACTGGGCCACCACCTTCGCGGTGAACACCACCGGGGTCTTCTTCGTCTCCCGTGCGGTGGTCAACCGGATGGTGAACGGCGGCCGGGGCGGCGCCATCGTGACCGTCGCCTCGAACGCGGCGGGCACGGCCCGGCTGGACATGTCCGCGTACTCGGCCTCCAAGGCCGCGGCGACCATGTTCACCAAGTGCCTGGGGCTGGAGGTCTCCAAGTTCGGCATCCGCTGCAACGTGGTCGCCCCCGGCTCCACCGACACGCCGATGCTGACCGCCCTCTGGGAGGACAGCAGCGCCGCTCAGGCGTCCATCGAGGGCGTCGCCTCCGCCTTCCGGGTCGGCATCCCGCTGGGCCGGATCGCGCAGCCGACGCACATCGCCGACGCCGTGCTCTTCCTGCTCTCCGACCAGGCCGCGCACATCACCATGCACGACCTGACGGTCGACGGCGGTGCGGCGCTCGGCCACTGACGCCGCAGCGCCACAGAGCCCACCGACCGGGGTGCCGCCGAGGCCGGACCAGTTCAGCCCGGCACCGGCGGCACCCGGCACCACCCGCCGCCCGACGAGCCCGAGCCCGAGCCCGCGCCCGAGCCCGCCGCCCGACGAGCCACCTTCCGTGAGACCTGCTCCCTGAAAGGACACCCTCCATGGGAATCCCGGCCATCTCGCCCTACCCGATGCCCTCGCAGGGCGACCTGCCCGAGAACACCGCACGGTGGACGGTGGACCCGAAGCGGGCGGTGCTGCTCATCCACGACATGCAGAAGTACTTCCTCCAGCCGTTCGCGGAGGGCGAGTCCCCCGTCACCGACCTGGTCCGCAACGTCACGGAGCTGCGCGTGCGCGCCGCCGAGCTCGGCGTCCCGGTCGCGTACACCGCGCAGCCCGGGGGGATGACGGAGGCCGAGCGCGGTCTGCTGAAGGACTTCTGGGGCCCGGGTATGACGGTCTCCCCGGAGCACAAGCAGGTCGTCTCGCCGATCCAGCCGGCCGCGGGCGATCTCGTCCTCACCAAGTGGCGCTACAGCGCCTTCCACCGCACCGAGCTGCTCGACTTCATGCGCGCCCAGGGCCGCGACCAGCTGATCGTCTGCGGCGTGTACGCCCACGTCGGCGTGCTGATGACGACCTGCGACGCCTTCACGTACGACATCCAGCCCTTCCTGGTCGGGGACGCCGTCGCCGACTTCTCCCTGGAGTACCACCGCTCCGCGCTGAAGTACGCAGCGGAGCGCTGCGCGATGACGGTGACCACCAAGACGGTGCTCACCGAGCTCGGCTGACGGCCTCGCGCCCGGCGCCTGTCCGACCGCAACTCACAACGGAGGGAAGCACCATGACGTACTCGGAGACCCAGTCGGGCGAGGCGCTGCTGGAGCAGATCCTGGCGCCCCGGCCTCCCGCGTTCGCCCTGCTCTACCGCCCGGAGACGGGAGCGGCCGACCAGGTCGACGTGCTGGTCGGTTCGGTCGCGGAGGTCGAGGCGCTGGCTGACATCCCGTTGGGGACGGAGGGCGTGTTGGCGGCCGGCACCGGCCGGGCGGAGCACGAGGTGCTGGCGCTCGTCCCGTACCGCCAGATCGCCGAGCGCGGCTTCGCGGCGGCCGACGACGGTGCGCCGCTGATCACGCTGTCCGTGGCGGAGCAGGGCCGGGTGTCGCTCGCGGGGCTGCTGGAGCGGCTCCCAGATCTTCAACTCGACCTCGGTGACGGCACGTTCGACGTGGACGACGAGGCGTACGCGGAGATCGTCCGGGAGATCATCGCCGAGGAGATCGGCCAGGGCGCGGGCGCCAACTTCGTCATCCGGCGCGAGTTCATGATCGAGATCAATGATTACTCGACGGCCGCCGCGCTGACCTTCTTCCGCCGCCTGCTGGAGCGCGAGTGCGGCGTCTACTGGACGTTCGTCATCCACACCGGCACCCGCACCTTCGTCGGCGCCACCCCGGAGCGGCACGTCAGCCTGGCGGACGGCGTCGCCGTGATGAACCCGATCAGCGGCACCTACCGGTACCCGGAGTCCGGCCCGACGCTGAGCGGCGTGCTCTCCTTCCTGGCGGACCCGAAGGAGGCCGACGAGCTCTACATGGTGGT
This sequence comes from Kitasatospora sp. McL0602, assembly GCF_052076145.1. Lineage (NCBI taxonomy): Bacteria > Bacillati > Actinomycetota > Actinomycetes > Kitasatosporales > Streptomycetaceae > Kitasatospora > Kitasatospora sp. McL0602. Next base: position 3,829,868 of record NZ_CP197246.1, read on the forward strand.
GGACGAAGAGCTCAAGATGATGGCCCGGATCAGCGAGACGGGCGGCCGCGTGACCGGCCCGCACCTGATGGAGATGGCGCGCCTGGCACACACCGAGTACTTCATCGAGGGCCGCACCGAGCGGGACGTCCGGGACATCCTGCGCGAGACGATGTTCGCCCCGACCGTCACCGGCAGCCCGCTGGAGAGCGCGGCGAAGGTGATCCGCCGGTACGAGCCGAACGGCCGCGGCTACTACAGCGGTGTGGTCGCGCTGATCGGCCGCGACGCCGACGGCGGCCGCACCATGGACTCGTCCATCCTGATCCGCACCGCGGAGATCGACAACGCCGGCACCGTCCGGATCGGGGTCGGCGCGACGCTCGTCCGCGACTCCGACCCGGCCTCCGAGGTCGCCGAGACGCGCGCCAAGGTCGCCGGTGCGGTCGCCGCGCTGCGCGGCACCCCGGCGCCGGCCAGGGGCAGCCGGACGCGCCCCTCCTTCGCCCAGCACCCCGACGTGCTGGCCGCGTTGGCGCAGCGCAACATCTCGCTGGCGCCGTTCTGGCTGGAGGACACCGAGGAGCGGCGGCGCCCGCTGGCGGAGCTGGCGGGCAAGCGGGTGCTGGTGGTCGACGCCGAGGACACCTTCACCGCGATGTGGGACCACCAGCTGCGCTCCTTCGGGCTGGACGTCACCGTCCGGCGCTTCGACGAGGAGTACAGCTTCGAGGGGTACGACCTGGTGATCCTGGGCCCCGGCCCGGGGGACCCGCAGGAGCTGGACCACCCGAAGATCACCCACCTGCACGGGGCGACCCGCCAACTGCTGGGCAGCGGTACGCCGTTCCTCTCGGTCTGCCTGAGCCACCAGGTGCTCTGCAAGGTGCTCGGCTTCGACCTCGTCCGGCGCGACCGGCCGAACCAGGGCGTGCAGAAGAAGATCGACTTCTTCGGCAGCACCGAGCTGGTCGGCTTCTACAACACCTTCGCCGGGCACAGCGAGCGCGACGAGGCCCATGTCCCCGGGCTCGGCAGCGCGGTGAGCGTGAGCCGGGACGAGGCGACCGGCCAGATCCACGCGCTGCGCGGCCCCGGCTTCCGCTCGGTGCAGTTCCACCCCGAGTCGGTGCTCAGCCAGGACGGCCTGGCGATCATCAGCGACGCGCTGATCTCCCTGCTGGCCGGCTCGGTCTGATTCGCCCTTCCGAGCCGGTCCGCTCGGGCCGGTCGGGCGGCGACCCCCCTTCCGCCGCTCGACCGGCCCGAGCACATGTCTGCCCTTTCGCGCAGCGCCTTCGCGCCCCGCCGCGCCCTGCCGTGCCCTGCGCGCGGCGCCGGGGCCACCGTCCGTCCATCGCCAGTCCACCCCCGAGGAGCCGAACCGTGCGTGCCGTAGTCGTCTGGTGGGACCTGAGCGCATCCGCCCGCACCATCGAGGAGTTGCGGGGTTTCCTCCGGGAGGAGGCGGTCGACCGGTTCGCCACCGTACCCGGGCTGGTGTTCAAGGCCTGGCTCGCGGACGAGAGCACCAACCGCTGGGGTGCGGTGCTGTTCTGGGAGTCCGCCGAGGCCGCCGCACGGCCCATCCCGGCGCGGGCCGCCGAACTGATCGGCTACCCGCCGACCCACCGCGACGCCTTCGACGTCGAGGCGACGGTCGAGGGCCCGCACAGCCTCCCCGGCCTCGCCCGCCTCGGGCTGGCCTTCGCAGAGCACGCTTAGACCGGGCCACCCTTAGACCGGGCACGGACCGGGCTCGGACCGGGGCGGCCGTCTCCCCAAGGAGAACTCCCATGACCAGACCGGTAGCCGTGCTGATCGGTGCACCCGGGGCAGGCAAGACCACCGTGGCCAGGCTGCTCGCCCGGCGGTTCGGGGTGGGCTTCCGGGACACCGACCGGGATCTGGAGGCCGTCTCGGGCCTGCGCATCCGCGAGATCATCGAGCAGGAGGGCGAGGCGCACTTCCGCGTCCGGGAGCGGGCGGTGGTGCACCGGGCCCTGCGCGAGCACGACGGGGTGCTGGCGCTCGGCGGCGGCGCCGTGCTGGAGGAGTCGACCCAGTGCCTGCTGCGCGGGCACACGGTGATCCACCTCGCGGTCTCGGCCGCCCAGCTGACCACCCGGATCGGCTCGGCCGCGAGCCGCCCGCTGCTGGTCGACGACCCGCAGGCCCGGCTGCGGACCCTGCTGACCGTCCGGACGCCGATCTACCGGCGGCTGGCCACGCACACGGTCTCCGGCGACGGCCCCTCGCGCGTGGTGGCCGAGCGGGTCGCGGCGCTGTTCCCGGTCGTCGCAGAGGCCGTCGCAGAGGCCGGCGCAGAGGCCGGCGCAGAGGCCGGGGCAGGGGTCTGAGCACCCGGGCGCCGGAAGGTGACGAACTACGGCCCGGCGGTGGCGGCCGACCGGGCGGTTCGCACAGTATGAGGGCCCCGCGGGGGCCCCGCAGGGCCGCTTCAGGGTTGCCTCAGGGCTGTGCGAGCTCGACCTGGGGGGAGCCGGTCGGGTCCAGCGTCAGCAGCCGCTCGGGTTTGACCAGACCGGGCAGCATGAGCTTCCACATGTTGACCAGCCGCTCGATCAGGTCGGTCCGGTGCGACAGCACCTGCGAGCTCAGCTGGATGCCGGTGAAGGCACCGGTGATGGTCTGGGCGGCCACGTACGGGTCGACCCTGGGCAGCAGGTCACCGGCCTCGTCGGCCCGGACGAGCAGGTCGCGGACGGTCATGATGTCCGCCAGGTACGGCTCGGTGTTGGGCGTGTCGAAGCTGCCCCGCTCGATGACCAGTCTGTTGGTGGCCCGGACGACGACGTCGTTGATCAGCGCGTTGGCGTAGATCATGGTGGCGTCGATGACCGCCTGGAAGCCGGAGGCCGGGTCCGCGCCGGTGTTGAACCACTCGGACTGGACGTCGATGACGGCCTGCGCCAGTTCCTCCTTCGATGCGAAGTGGAAGTAGACGGCGCCCTTCGTCACGCCTGCGGCCGCGATGATCTCGGCCATGGTGGCGGCAGCGTAGCCGCGCTGGTCGAAGACCTCGGCCGCAGCCCTGATGATCTCCCGCCGTGTCTTCACCGCTCGCGCCTGCTGAGCCATTGTTCTCCCGACTATTAACGCTCCCCCACTACAAACCGACCGGATGGTACTCTACGCTAGCTGATAGGGACCACGTTCCGACAAGCAGTGTCTGAAGTTCCGTCCCGCCGAGCGGGGGTCCGAGCCTGGCCGAATCACTGGGCAGGCCTGGATGCCGAGGCGGCACCTTGTGGGGGAGCGGCCTACATGGGTACGGACAATAGTTTCACAATCGAATTGGCAGAGCAGCCCTGGCCACGTGCGCGACACGCCGCGTGCCCTGGGCCGCCCTCGCCTGCAGCAGCGTGGGCCCGCCGACGCGCGTCCCGAGAGCGCAGCGCTTCCCCTGCAAGGGTCGAAGCGCTGCTGGACCGGAGGCGCTCCGTCCGTCCGACTGCCTGCGATCCGGCACTGGCCAGTGGCTCGTACTTACTCGTCCAGGGGGAATCGAAATGACGTCAGTACTGTCAGAGACGATAGGACTGTCGACGGCCGATCGGCCGATCGGCGGCGACTTGGAACTTCACCAGCAGACCGTCCCGCGACGCTTCGTCCACCGGGCCTCCGTCTCCGAGGTGCTGCTCACCGGGTGGCAGCGGACGGCGCCGGACAGATTCCTGCTCGGCGCGCAGTGGCCGCGCACCCACAGCTTCTACCGGCCCGTGGACGGTGTGTACGACCCGCTGCTGCTTGCTGAAACGGTTCGGCAGGCCGGTCTGCTGGTTGCGCATGCGGGCTACGGCGTCCCGCTGGACTACCCCTTTGTCATGTGGGATCTGACCTACCAGGCGGAGCCCGAGCAGATGGCCGTCGACTGGTGCCCGGCCGATCTGACGGTCGAGGTGACCTGCGACCCGCGCTACCGGCGCGGCATCCTGGCCGGGATGAACTACCACGTCGAGGTCTACCGGGGGGTCGAGCGGCTCGGCGACGGGAGTGCCCGCTTCGACTGCATGGCACCCACCACGTACGCCCGCATTCGCGCGCCGTTCATCGCTGATCTTCCGTCAATCAAGTTCCCTGTGCAGGCAGTTGACACGAGCGTCGTATCCAACACGGTCCTGATGCCCACAGGTGTGACGAACAGTTGGCTGCTGCGGGCCGACCGCCGCCACCCGGTGCTGTTCGACCACCCGGTCGACCACGTGCCCGGGATGGTGCTGGTGGAGGCGATGCGACAGGCCGCCGCGGACGTGGCGGGCGGGCCGGCCTTCGCGCCGTTCGGGCTGGACTGCATCTTCATCCGCTACGCCGAGACGCATCTGCCGGTCTACGTGCGCGCCGGGGTGGGCGGCGTCGGCGAGGGCGGTGAGCAGACCGTCGGCGTGGTACTCGAACAGGCGGGTCAGCCCGTGGCCAAGGGCATTCTCCGGATGCGTCCGACAGCCTCTGCCGAGTACAGCCGCTGACCACTGCGGTGTGCGGGCAGCTCTGGCTCTGACTCTGGACGAGGCTCCGACTTTGGACGAGGCGAAGGTGAACTGATGGACGAGGCACGCATCCTGGTGACCGGTGGCACCGGATTCATCGGGGGAGAGGTGCTGCGCCAACTTGTTGCTGGCCAGTCAACTCGCCGTGAACAACAGTACAGCCTAAGGGCGTTGGTGCACCACCGAACCCCCGTTCTACCGGGCGGGGGTTCGGTCGAGCTCGTCCGGGGGGATCTCCGGGAGGCGGCCTCGCTGCGCGGGCTCTGCGACGGCGTCGACACCCTGCTGCACCTCGGTGCGCAGGTCGGCGGTGACCCGGAGCTCTGCCGGCAGGTGAACGTGCTGGGCACCGGCGCCCTGCTGGCCGAGGCGGCCCGTGCGGGGGTGCGCCGGATCGTCCAGCTCAGCACCACGGCGATCTACCAGGACGGCGTGCACCGCAATGTGACGGAGAATCAACTGGCTCTCGAACCAGTTTCCGCCACCAGCCGCACCCGGCTCGCCGCCGAGCAGCAGGTGCTCGCGGCCGGTGGCACGGTCGTCCGGCCGCACCTGGTGCACGGGCAGGGCGACACCTGGGTGGTCCCCGCCGTCGCCGATCTGATGACGCGGCTGCCGCACTGGATCGACGGCGGCCGGGCCAGGGTCTCGATGATCTCGGTGGAGGACCTGGCCCGGGTGCTCGCCGCCCTGGCGCAGGCCCCATGGAAACCGACCGGACCGCAGGTTTATCACGCCTGCCATCCGGAGCCCGTCATGGTCCGCGACCTGATGACGGCGGTGTCCGAGCGGCTGGGCCTGCCGCTGCCGGCGGGTGACCTCACGCTGGCAGCGGCCGCCGAGCGGCTGGGCGGTGGCGGCTGGGAGCGGCGCCTCTCACTGCTGGGGGTCGACCACTGGTACGAGAGCTCCCGGCTGTGGCGGCGCACCGGCCTCGCTCCCGGGCCGGGCTTCGCCGCCCGGTTCGCGGATCAGGTCGCCTGGTACCGCGCGACCTTGGCCAGCGCGACGGCCTCGGGCAGTTCTTCCCAGTGATGCGGCGCGGGGGCGGCCGGAGCCGGTGCGGCGCCCTCGCGGGCCGTCCGGACGGCGCCCACCCGCTCCACGGGCATCAGTGCGGGCAGCACGGCGTTCCAGAGCCCGGTGGTGACGTGCGGGCTCAGCCAGCCCTTGTCCCGGCGGGAGAGCATCTCGATGCCGACGGTGGCGGAGGCCAGCAGGGTGGTCGCCTCCGCCAGCTCGATCCGCGGCTGGAGCTCCTGCTCCGCGACGGCCCTGGCCAGCTGGCGGCCGACCAGGCGCTCCCAGGCGGGGTAGGGGCTCGGGTAGCGGTCCTTGTCGAGCCCGGGTTCGTCGGTGAGGCGCAGGCCGGCCCGGAAGACCACGTCCCGTTCGAGCCGGTCGGCCAGCCCGTGGCAGAGGTCGACCAGATACTGGAGTGCGGAGCCGCCGGGCCGCCGGGCCGCCCGGAGGATCTCCCGCAGCGCCTCCCGGGACTCGGCCATCACGGTGTCGGCGAGCTGCTCCTTGGACCCGAAGTGGAAGTACAGGGCCCCCTTGGAGACGCCGCAGAGCTGGGCGATCTCGCTCAGCCCGGTCAGCGCGAACCCTTCGAGGTCGAACGCCCCCGCCGCGGCTTGGATGATCTGCTGCCTCGTGCGCGAGGCCCGTTCCTGGCGGGACAATCCCTTCCCCCTCCTGTTGAGGCGCGGCCGGGCCGCCGTGGGCCCCGGTCGGGGCTTTCGGGGCCGGCCGCCGCGGCTCTGCCGGGGGCCATGGGCTGGCGCTGGTGTGTTGGTCGGGCGCGCGCAGTCACGCGTGCGGCACTACGGCTGCCCTTGGCGTGCGGGGCAGATGCAGGACATCGTAACAAACCAACCAAGCGGTATCTATACTTGCTCCAGACCTGACGCGCTCTTGCAAGAGTGGTTGAATAGCCCTAGGAAACCAACCAGTCGGTTCTGTATGGTGCTTCATGTCAGCACCTCGCGTCTGATCTCCGAGTGCCGCTTGCACCGGAGGCATCCGTGTCCGCGAGCGCAGAAGAGGAGTCGGGGGCTGTGGAAGGTGTCATAGAGAAAGACGTTCCTGAACACGTGTGGGGCGATGTCGCCGACGACTTCGTCACGGAGTTCTCCCGCCGGATGCTGGCCTCCCTGAAGCGTCGCGACCAGCGCGCCCGGGGCGAGTGGTACATCGCAGGGTTGCTCACCGTGCCCGGCCGCAAGTCGATGCGGGCGCTGGCCTCGGTGGCCGGCCACGGCGCGGCGGAGCAGAGCCTTCACCACTTCATCTCCGACTCCTCCTGGGGCTGGAAGCCCGTCCGGCAGGCCCTGGCCCGCCACCTCGACCGGGTGATGCTGCCGCAGGCCTGGGTGCTCAACTCGATGGCCATCCCGAAGGCGGGTGAGCACTCCGTCGGTGTCGAGGAGTCCTTCCGCACCGAGCTCGGCCGAGTCGTCAACAGCCAGCAGGCGTACGGCGTCTGGCTCGCGAACGAGGACACCAGCGCACCCGTCAACTGGGATCTGATCCTGCCGCCCGAGTGGCTGGAGGACGCCGACCGCCGCAAGCGGGCGAAGATCCCCGACGACGTCTCGGCGGCCTCGCCGGAGCTCTGCGCCGTCAACACCGTCTCCGAACTCTCGCGCCCCGAGTGGGGGTTGCGTCGGCGACCGGCGGTGCTGGATGCCCGTGAGCTCGACTCGGCCGTCCTGGTCGAGGAGTTCACCCGGCGCGGCGTGCCCTTCGTGATGCGGGTGAGCGGCTCGACCCGGCTGGTCGGCTACGACCTCAGCCTGCCGGGCCGTGGCGAACGCCTCTTCCAGGCACAGCAGTTGGTCGAGTGGGCGAAGCGGTTCTCCCGCCCGGTGGGCTGGGTCGACCCGGACTACTCGATCACCCGCTCGATCCTGGTGAGCGGCACCCGGGTGACCCTTCCGGCCGTCCGTCGTCCGGGCGCCGCACTGCCGCCCGAGCGGGCGCTGACACTGGTCGGCGGCTGGTCCGGCCCGAAGGGCAAGCCGGCCGAGCTCTGGCTGTCCAACCTGATCGAGGTGCCGCCGGTCGCCCTGCTGCGCCTCGGCAGACTCACCCGGCGGGTCTCGAAGGACTTCTCCGAGGTCTCGACCCGGGTCGGGATGCGGGACTTCGAGGGTCGCAGTTACGCGGGCTGGCACCGGCACGCCACGCTCTGCTCGGTGGCGCACGCGATCTCGGTGCTCTCCTCCGCGCGGCGGCAGGGTTTCGACAAGTCCCAGGAGCTCTCGGCCTGAGACAGCCTGACGAACAGTCAGGAAGATGGCAGAGCAGCTGAGATGACAGAGAACGGCTCGGTACGAGAGAAGGTGCAGGGGGGCGAACGGTGCCGGTGGAGCGGGAGGACGATGGATCAGCCTGCCCGCCGGGCCAGCTCGGCCTGCGCGGCCTCGCGCATCACCGGGATCGGCACGTCGTCGCGCCCGGTCATCAACTGCACCTGGCGGGCGGCCTGGTAGGTGAGCAGCGAGAGTCCGTCGACGACGGTGCTGCCCGCGAAGCCGGCCGCCTTGGCGAGCCTGGTCGGCCAGGCCGAGCAGACCACGTCGAAGATCGCCGCCCGGGAGTGCACGATGGCTGCCGCGTAGGAGTCGGCGGCGCCGGCGGGGAGGGTGGAGATCACCAGCCCGGCGCCGTGCAGCAACCCGTCCAGTTGGTCGAAGGGGTACACGTCGACGGCCATCCCGAGCCGGCCCGCCGCTGCGTGCGCCTCGGCCGCCCGGCCGGGTTCGCGGACGACGACCGAGGGCTCCTTCACACCCAGCTCGCGCAGCGCGGCCAGGGCCGAGCAGGCGGCGGTGCCGCCGCCGAGCACCACGGCCGAGGTCAGTGAGTGCACGTCCGCGTCGCGCAGCGCGGCGAGGATGCCGTGCACGTCTGTGTTGTCGCCGTAGCTGCGCCCGTCACGGAAGACGACGGTGTTGACCCCGCCGACATCCATGGCCAGGTCGGTGACCTCGTCGATCAGCGGGAGCACCGCGCGCTTGAGCGGCATGCCCAGCGAGAGCCCGGCCCAGGAGCCGTCGAGCGATCCGATGAGCGATCCGAGCCCGGTCTCCTCGCACTCGACTGCCGTGTAGCTCCACTCCAGGCCCATCGCGGCGTAGGCCGCGCGGTGCATGACGGGGGAGAGCGACTGGTCGACGGGGTAGCCGAGCACCGCTGCGCGGTGGGCCGACTGGCGGCGCGGCCGAGCGCGGTCCACGCCGGGCCTCATGTCTACTCGCATGGTGGGTGGGGCTCCTTCCGCGAAGGGGACTGGACGCCGGATCACTCTGGCTCACCGGCTTTCCCCGGGGATTTGCCAGCTTAGGCAACCGGGGGCCACGGTCGGTGGAAGCCGATGACACAGAGTCAGCTCTGTCCAGGAGCTGACCGGCAACCGCCAGTACTTCGTCATCGGAGGGTCTCGGGTGACGTCGCGGGGCCCTCCGGGCGGCGGCCGGGCGTTCGGTTCGCGAATGGCTACGGGCCGTTCAGTATTCGGCGCCCGCCCGGCCGGGTCAAGACCCCGGGAATTCCCTTGGGTCACCCTTGGTGCAACTCCCTTTCACCCTTAGCAAGTTGAGCGCCGGTTGTCAATCGGAGAACTGACGGAGTCGACCGGAACTGACAATGTTCGGGGCGCACGTTTGATCGATTCTGTGAAGGCTCTGCATTCTTCCCCGTGAAACGCCCACACGTGCGTAGGGACGGGGAGTGGATCGATGTTTTCTCGCAAGGTGTCACGAAGAAGCGCGCTCAAGGCCGGTGTGGTGACCACCGGAATCGTCGGCGGTGCCGGGCTGGTAGCCCCGCTGCTGACCCGCGGCTCGGCCGAGGCGGCCACCGCTGCCGTCGCGGGGCCGGCCACCACGCCGCAGTTCGCCGTGCCGCTGACGACTCCGCCGGTGCTCCAGCCGACCTCGAGCTCCTCGACCACCGACTACTACACGGTGACGATGCAGAAGGCCGTCAAGGAGATCATCCCCGGGTTGCGGACGGAGGTGCACACCTACAACGGCGAGTTCCCCGGCCCCACGATCAAGGCCCGGTCCGGCCGGCGGGTGGTGGTCAACCAGACCAACGCGCTGGACACCGTCGCCTCCGTCCACCTGCACGGCGCCGAGGTGCCGATGGACAGCGACGGCTCGCCGATGAACACCGTCGCCCCGGGCGCGAGCAAGACCTACACCTACCCGAACAACCAGCCGGGCGCGCCGCTCTGGTTCCACGACCACGCGCACCACGTGGAGTCGGAGCACGTCTACCGGGGTATGTCCGGGATGTACCTGCTCTCCGACGAAAACGAGCGCTCGCTGCCGCTGCCCTCCGGCTCCTACGACGTGCCGCTCGTGCTGCGGGACGTCAACATCGACACCACCGGCGAACTCGTCTACACCATGGGTGACTTCCTCAACCGGACGACGATCCTGGTGAACGGCCGCCCCTGGCCGTACTTCCAGGTCGCCGCCCGCAAGTACCGCTTCCGGGTGCTGAACTCCACCAACCTGCGGTTCTTCGTGCTGGCGCTCTCCGACGGCGGCTCCTTCACCCAGATCGGCTCCGACGGCGGCCTGTTGGCGACGCCCAACACCACCACCCAGCTCAAGCTCTCACCCGGCGAGCGCGCAGACATCGTCATCGACTTCTCCCGCTACGACGTCGGCACCCAGCTGGTGCTGCTGAACAACACCGGCCCCGGCCCCGCCGACCTGGTCGGCAAGGTGATGCGTTTCGACGTCGTCCGCGACGCCTTCGACTTCAGCTGGGTGCCGAACCGGCTGCGCACCCTGCCCACCCCCGCGATCGCCACCGTCAACCGCACCTTCGTCCTGCGGATGGACGAGGACGGCCGGGCCGACCCGATGGCGTACATCAACGACCTGACGTACGACCCGAACCGGATCGACACCAAGGTCGCCTGGGGCAGCACCGAGGTCTGGACGATCACCAACGCCAACGTCCGGGCCCCGCACAACTTCCACGTGCACCTGGTGCAGTTCCGCATCCTGGAGCGCAACGGCAAGGCCCCCGACGCGAGCGAGGCCGGCCTCAAGGACACCGTCGCGCTGCTGGCCGGGGAGACCGTCAGGATCCAGCTCACCTTCAACAGCTACCGCGGCACGTACCTCTACCACTGCCACCTCTTCGACCACGGCGCGATGGGGATGATGGGCACGATGCAGATCGCCTGACGGGCCGGCACCACGGGCGGGCGGCACGGGCGGCCGCCACGTCAGGTGTACGCACAAAGGTGTACGTCCAAATCACCTGTGCCGCAAGGTGATGAAGTACCCGAGGACGGTTTGCCGGGTCGGCGGCTCCGGGGCAAAACTCACGATGGCGGGCGCACCACGGCACCCCGCACATTCTGAGTTCCGTCCGAACAGGAGTTGCGTACAGTGACGAACGTCGCCGTCATCTACTACTCGTCCACCGGGAACGTCTACCAGCTCGCCCAGGAAGCTGCCCTGGCGGCCGAGAAGGCCGGCGCCGAGGTCCGCCTGCGCAAGGCCGCGGAGCTCGCCCCCGCCGCCGTCGTCGCGGGCAAGAAGGAGTGGGCCGACCACGCCGCCGCCACCGCCCACATCGCCGAGGCCTCCCTCGACGACCTGGACTGGGCCGACGTGCTGCTCTTCGGCACCCCGACCCGCTTCGGCCTCCCGGCCGCCCAACTCAAGCAGTTCATCGACACCGCCGGTGGCCTGTGGTTCCAGCACAAGCTGGAGAACAAGGTGGTCTCCTCCTTCACCTCCACCTCCACCCAGCACGGTGGCCAGGAGAGCACCCTGCTCGCGCTGAACAACACCTTCTACCACTGGGGCGCGATCATCGTGGCCCCCGGCTACGCCGACCAGGTCCAGTTCGGCGAGACCAACGGCAACCCGTACGGCACCAGCTCGGTCTCGAACCACGGCCACTCCGGCCCGACCGAGGAGAACCTCGCCGCGATGGCTTTCCAGGCGCGTCGCTCCGTCGAGATCGCCTCCGCGCTGAAGCGCGGCTTCGAGAGCGCCTGATCGCCCGTCGGCCAGATGTACCGCAGGGGATTCCGGGAAAATCCGGGATCCCCTGCGCTGTGACCAGGAGTTGTTTGGTAGTTGACGCAGTAATCATCAACTGACGAAGTCGCAAAACCGCCGTTGACCCTTCCTGACGGGCTGATCCAGAGTTTCATCCGAGAGAGAGTGGATCGGCTGATATCAGGAAGAGGATGCAATGTCCGGGGTCACCATGTCCTGGAGCATTCCGGTCAATTCCGACGGTGGCTCCGGCGCGACGCAGATCGATGCCCAGCAGCTCTGGGCGCAGCTCCTCCACAAGGCCGAGAATCCGATGGCCTATGTGCCCGCGATCACCGAGTGCCACGTGCTGGATCGTTTCTCCGGTGGATTCACCCGGGAGATCCTCAAGGACGGCCGGGTGGTCTTCCAGCGGATCGAGATCCAGCCCGAAGAGCTGAGCATCACCTACCGTCAGCCCGGCGACCCCGAGCTCGAGTTCATCATGAACCAGATCGACCGCGCCGCGGACGGCCGGCTCCAGATGACCATCGCCGTGTGCCTCGCCCCGGAGGCCACCGAGCGTGCCCTCCGGGAGAGCAGCTTCCTCGAAGCGACGGATGCCTACTTCACCGATGCGCTGCGCTCCGTGGTCGACGAGATCCGGGCCACGGCAGCCGACTTCGACACTCTCATCGCGGCAGCCTGAGACCGCAGAGCACATCCCCCCATCACAGGAGGAACCTGATGACGGCACGCTTCGACGGCAAGGTCGCCCTGGTCACCGGAGGCGGCTCCGGGATCGGCCGGGCCACGGCACTCGCCTTCGCCCGTGAGGGCGCGACGGTGATGGTGGCCGGGCGCGAACCCAGCGATCTGAGGGATACCGTCGCTCTGATCGAGAAGGAGGGGGGCGTCGCCGACGCCATACCCGCCGACGTGACTCACGGCATGGACGTCATCCGGCTGGTCAAGACCACTGTCGAGCGGCACGGCCGGATCGACATCGCCTTCAACAACGCCGGCATCACGGGTGAGCCCACGCCGCTGGCCGAGATCTGCGAGGCGGTGTGGGGAGACGTCCTCTCCACCAACCTCACCGGCGTCTGGCTGCTGATGAAGCACGAGATCGCCCACATGAAGGAGAACGGTGGCGGCGTCATCATCAACACCGCGGCCAACATCGGCATCCACGGCCGGGTCCCCGGCTTCGGCGCCTTCGCCGCCTCCAAGGCCGCGCTCTCCACGCTGACCCGCACCGCCGCCCGCGAGTACATCCGCGACGGCGTCCGGATCAACGCGATCAGCCCCGGCTCGGTCGACACCGAGCAGGCGCAGCGCCCCGGCGAGACCGTCGCCGACCGCGACGCCCGCGTCCAGCAGGACGTGCCGATCGGGCGGGTCGCCAAGACGGAGGAGATCGCCTCCACCGTGCTCTGGCTCGCCAGCGAGGAGTCCAGCTTCGTGGTCGGCCACGACCTCGTGCTCGACGGCGGCGCAACGGCCTGACGCAGCTGGTGGGCCCCCGGGGGGCGCGGGGAACTGCGCGAAGCGGGAGCGGCGGCGCCTCAGCCTTCCGCCCTCGCGCAGTTCCCCGCGCCCCCAGGTCCGTGCTCGGTGCTCGAATCTGACGACGAACAGAAGGCAACGCCGTGATCGCCCGCATACCCGGTTCCAAGAGCATCACCAACCGAGTGCTGCTCCTGGCAGCCGCCGCAGCCGGCCCCACCCGGCTCGACGACCCACTGGAGAGCGAGGACACCGTCGCCTTCCGTACGGCCCTCACCGACCTCGGCGTACCCGTCGAGGTCGGGGCGGACCACTGGGAGGTCGGCGGTGCGGGCGGAGCCCCCACCGGCCCGGCCCGGATCTGGTGCGCGGACGCGGGCACGGCAGCCCGCTTCCTGCCGGTGCTCGCCGCCGCAGGGCAGGGCGAGTTCCGCTTCGAGGGCACCGAGCAGCTGACCGCCCGCCCGCTCGGCCCGCTCACCAGGGCGCTGGCCGAGCTCGGCGCCGGGGTCGAACCCGGCGGGAGCGGCGGCCTGCCGCTCACCGTCCACGCCCGGGGGCTGCGCGGTGGCGAGCTGAAGCTCGACTCCTCCACCAGCAGCCAGTACCTGACCGGTCTGCTGCTCTCCGCGCCGCTGATGCGGGAGCCGCTGACGGTCTCCGTCGCCGGCCTGGTCAGCCGCCCGTACATCGCGATGACCGTCGCGCTGATGCGCACCTTCGGCGCCCGGGTCACGGAGACGACGGACGGCCGGGACAGCACCCTGCGGGTGGAGACCGGCGGGTACACCGGCACCCGGATCAGGATCGAGCCGGACGCCTCCACCGCCAGCTACGTCTTCGCCGCTGCCGCCCTCACCGGCAGCACCGTCACCGTGCCGCACCTGGGCCGGGACAGCCTCCAGGGCGACCTGCGCTTCGTCGAGGTGCTCGCGAAGGCCGGTGCGCGGGTCGAGATCGGCGCCGACGCCACCACCGTCACGGGCACCGGACCGCTGCGCGGCGGCTTCGAGGTCGACATGGGCGACATCTCCGACACCTTCATGACGATGGCTGCCGTCGCACCCCTCGCCGACGCCCCGATCACCATCGACGGCATCGGCCACGCCAGGCTCAAGGAATCCGACCGGATCGCCGCCGTCGCGGGCAACCTCCGCGCGCTCGGCATCCGGGTCGAGGACGGTCCGGACCGGATCACCGTCCACCCCGGCACCCCCGTGGCGGCGACCATCGCCTGCCACCGGGACCACCGCATCGCCATGGCCTTCTCGGTGCTCGGGCTGCGCGTGCCCGGCATCACGCTCGACGACCCGAAGTGCGTGGGGAAGACCTTCCCCGGCTTCCACGAGGAGCTCCACCGCCTCTTCGGTCCGCAGGCGAGCTGAGTACCCACCCCCCGCTACGCACGACTCTCACGAGGAAGAAGAGCCAAAGATGGCCAAGATTCTCATCGCCGGTGGCGGTATCGGCGGGCTGGCGACAGCGCTCAGCGTCTCCCGGCAGGGCCACGAGGTCGTCGTGCTGGAGAGCCGCGACACCTTCACCGAGCTCGGTGCGGGCATCCAGCTCGGCCCCAACGCGTTCAACGCGCTCGACCAGCTCGGCGTCGGCGACGAGGTCCGCGAGCGGGCCGTGCACATCGACGAGCTGCGCTTCATGGACGGCACGACCAGCGAGAAGGTCACCGCCATGCCGCTCACCGGCGAGTACCGGGAGCGCTTCGGCAACCCGTACGCCGTCGTCCACCGGATCGACGTGTACGCGCCGCTGCTGGAGGCCTGCCGCGCCTCCGACATGATCGAGCTGCGCACCGGCACCCAGCTGCTCAGCTACAGCCAGGACGCGATGGGCGTCACCGTGCACCTGGCCTCCGGCGAGGACGTGCAGGGCTCGGCGCTGATCGGCGCCGACGGCATCAACTCCTTCGTCCGCAAGCAGCTGGTCGGCGACGGCTTCCCGCAGGTGTCCGGCCACACCATCTACCGTTCGGTCATCCCGATGGAGAAGGTGCCGGAGGAGCTGCGCTGGAACACCGTCACCCTCTGGGCCGGCCCGAAGTGGCACTTCGTCCACTACCCGATCGGCAGCGGGAAGTACTTCAACCTCGCCGCCACCCGCGACGACGGCGCGACGGAGGCCGTGATCGGCAAGTCCGTCGAGAAGGACTTCGTGCTGAACGAGTTCCCGATGCTCGGCGAGATCCCGCGCCAGCTGCTGGAGCTCGGCGAGGACTGGAAGGCCTGGGTGCTCTGCGACCGCGACCCGATCGACACCTGGACGGACGGCAAGGTCGTGCTGATCGGCGACGCCGCCCACCCGATGCTCCAGTACGCCGCCCAGGGCGCCTGCCAGGCACTGGAGGACGCGGTGGTGCTCGGCGAGCTGATCGGCGGCTGCGAGCTCGACTTCGCCCAGCGCTTCGAGAAGTTCAACGCCGAGCGGCGGGAGCGCACCGGCGCCATCCAGCTGCTCGCCCGTGAGATGGGCCGTCAGCTCTACCACCCCGTCGGCGACGCCGCCAAGGCCCGCAACGAGATGCTGGCCGGCTTCACCGCCGAGCAGCTCCACGACAAGGTCGAGTGGCTGCACGGCGCCACCGTCTTCGCCGAGTCCGGTGCCGAGTCCTCGACGCCGATGGTGGCCAACTCCACGGCTGCCGCTGCCCGCTGACCGTCCGCTGGACGAACACCGGCCCCGCTGAGGTGACGCAGTGCGGGGCCGGTGTTCGCGCACGGAATTCCCCACGACTCAGGATGTTGTCCAAGGAGTTCCGGTGAGCGGCCGGCCGACCAAGCTACGGAGATGAGTGGACACCATGCAGTTCGGGATCTTCACGGTCGGAGACCTCACCGCGGACCCGCTGACGGGCCGCCCGCCGACCGAGCGCGAGCGGATCAAGAACACCGTCGCGATCGCCCTCAAGGCCGAGGAGATCGGCCTCGACGTCTTCGCGACCGGCGAGCACCACAACCCGCCGTTCGTCCCGTCCTCGCCGACCACCCTGCTCGGCTACATCGCCGCGCAGACCGAGCGGATCATCCTCTCCACCTCCACCACGCTGATCACCACCAACGACCCGGTGAAGATCGCCGAGGACTTCGCGACCCTCCAGCAGCTCTCCGACGGCCGCGTCGACCTGATGCTCGGCCGTGGCAACACCGGCCCGGTCTACCCCTGGTTCGGCCAGGACATCCGCCAGGGCATCCCGCTCGCGATCGAGAACTACGCACTGCTGCACCAGCTCTGGCGCGAGACCAACGTCAACTGGCAGGGCCGCTTCCGCACCCCGCTGCAGGGCTTCACCGCCGTGCCGCGCCCGCTCGACGGCGTGCCGCCGTTCGTCTGGCACGGCTCGATCCGCAGCCCCGAGATCGCCGAGCAGGCCGCGTACTACGGCGACGGCTTCTTCGCCAACCACATCTTCTGGCCCAAGGAGCACTTCCAGAAGCTGATCGAGCTCTACCGCACCCGGTACGCGCACTACGGCCACGGCACCCCCGAGCAGGCCGTCGTCGGCCTCGGCGGGCAGATCTTCATGCGGCCCAACTCCCAGGACGCGATCCGCGAGTTCCGCCCCTACTTCGACAACGCCCCGGTCTACAAGGGCGGCCCGTCGCTGGAGGAGACCATGGAGCAGACGCCGATCTCGGTCGGCAGCCCGCAGGAGATCATCGACAAGACGCTGAGCTTCCGCGAGACCTTCGGCGACTACCAGCGCCAGCTGTTCCTGGTCGACAGCGGCGGCCTCCCGGTGAAGACCGTGCTGGAGCAGCTCGACATCCTCGGCGAGGACGTCCTGCCGGTGCTCCGCAAGGAGTTCGCCAACGGCCGCCCGGCCACCGTGCCGTCCGGGCCGGTGCACCCCGCCCAGGCCGACGCCATCGCCGCCGCTGCTGCCGGCCGCTGAATCCAGGAGGACCGGAGATGCCCAAGCTCGTCGTCGTCAGTGCAGGCCTGAGCCAGCCCTCGTCCACCCGCCTGCTGGCGGATCGGCTGGCCGCCGAGACCGACCGCCAACTCCCGTGCGACATCAAGGTCGTGGAGCTGCGCGAGGTCGCCGGCGACATCACCAACAACCTGCTGACGGGCTACCCGAGCCCGACGCTGCGCGCCGAGATCGAGGCCGTCACCGAGGCCGACGCGCTGATCGTCGTCACCCCGGTCTTCTCCGCCTCCTACAGCGGGCTCTTCAAGTCCTTCTTCGACGTGCTCGACAACACCGCGCTGGCGGGCAAGCCGGTGCTGATCGCCGCGACCGGCGGCTCGGCCCGTCACTCGCTCGCCCTGGAGTACGCCCTGCGGCCGCTCTTCGCCTACCTGCGCGCGCAGATCGTGCCGACGGCCGTCTTCGCGGCCTCCGAGGACTGGGGCACGGCCGGTGGCACCGACGCCCTCAGCTCCCGCGTCACCCGCGCGGCGGGCGAGCTGGCCGAGCTGCTCGGCAAGGCCCCCGAGCGGGTCGAGCGGATCGACGAGCTGATCCCGTTCGAGCAGCAGCTCGCCGCGTTGCGGCCGCGCCCGGCCGGCGCCTGAGAACCAGTGGGAAGAAGGATCATGAGCGCCGAGCAGACCCAGCAGACTGCGCCTCGCGAACACGTCCGGGTGCCGCAGCACTTCACCGCCCGGATCACGGCCGACGGCCGGGACGGCTGGCCGGTGGAGGCCGGGCGCTACCGCCTGGTCGCCAGCTGGGCCTGCCCCTGGGCGCACCGGGTGATCCTTACCCGCAGCCTGATGGGGCTGGAGGAGGCGATCCCGCTCGCCATCACCGACTCCGCCCAGGAGATGATCGACGGCGAGTACCACTGGGTCTTCTCCGAGGAGAACGGCAACCCCGGCGGCAAGGACGAGGTACTCGGCATCCACGCCCTGCGCGAGGCCTACCTCCGCGCCGAGCCCGACTACACCGGCGGCGTCAGCGTCCCCGCCCTGGTCGACGTCGCCAGCGGCAAGCTGGTGAGCAACGACTTCGAGCGGCTCACCCTCGACCTCAACACGGAGTGGAAGGCCCTGCACCGCGAGGGCGCCCCCGACATCTACCCCGAGCCGCTGCGCGAGGAGATCGACGCGGTCGGCCGGGAGATCTACCAGGACGTCAACGTCGGCGTCTACCGGGCCGGTTTCGCCAAGACCCAGGCCACGTACGACCGCGCCGTCACCGCGCTGTTCGCCAGGCTCGACGCCCTGGAGGAGCGGCTCACCACCCGCCGCTACCTGGTCGGCGACCAGATCACCGAGGCCGACATCCGCCTCTGGCCGACGCTGATCCGGTTCGACATGGTCTACCACGGCCACTTCAAGTGCAACATCCGCCAGATCCGCGAGTACCCGG
Organism: Kitasatospora sp. McL0602; assembly: GCF_052076145.1. Taxonomy (NCBI): domain Bacteria; kingdom Bacillati; phylum Actinomycetota; class Actinomycetes; order Kitasatosporales; family Streptomycetaceae; genus Kitasatospora; species Kitasatospora sp. McL0602. The sequence goes on from NZ_CP197246.1 coordinate 3,848,221, forward strand.
CCCTCTGGGGATACATCCGCGACCTCTACCAGACCCCTGGCTTCGCGGAGACGGTCAACTTCGATCACATCCGCCGCCACTACTACTACACCCACGACATGGTGAACCCCACGCGCATCGTCGCCCACGGCCCCGACCCGGCCCTCTTCCGCACCCCGCACGGCCGCGAAGCCCTCAGCTGACGCTCTGGCGAGCCCCCAGCTGCACGGACTGGGGCGTTAACCCCCAGGGGCGCGGGGAACTGCGCGAATCCGGGAGTAACGGTCCGGTGCCTTCCGAACTCGCGCAGTTCCCCGCGCCCCTGGTTCGTGCGGGGCGGGCCTACGCTGGTTGGCGGAGGCATAGCAGCGCGAGAGCGGAGGCCGTAGTGACCGACCTGGTGGATCGACTCCTGCGAGAGCTGCCTGCGGCGGCCGTGGTCACGGACCCTGACGTGCTGGCGAGTTACCGCTACGACATGGCGGGCTTCTGTGCGGCGGGCGAGCCCGCCGTGCTCGTGCTGCCGGAGAGCGTCGAGCAGGTGCAGCACGTGCTCCGCACGGCCACCGAACTCCGCGTGCCGGTGGTGCCGCAGGGAGCCAGGACGGGCCTCTCCGGCGCCGCCAACGCGGTCGACGGCTGCATCCTGCTCAGCCTGCTCAAGCTGAACCGCATCCTGGAGATCGACCCGGTCAACCGGATCGCCGTCGTCCAACCCGGGGTGCTCAACGCCGAGTTGTCGCGGGCCGTGGCCGAGCACGGGCTGGCCTACCCGCCCGACCCGTCGAGCTGGGAGTCCTGCACGATCGGCGGCAACATCGGCACCGGCGCGGGCGGGCTCTGCTGCGTCAAGTACGGGGTCACCAGCGAGTACGTGCTCGGCCTCGAAGTGGTGCTCGCCGACGGCCAGTTGATCAGCACCGGCCGCCGCACGGCGAAGGGTGTCGCGGGCTACGACCTGACCCGGCTGCTGGTCGGCTCGGAGGGCACCCTCGGGGTGGTCGTCGAGGCCGTCCTCGCCCTGCGTCCGGCCCCTGAACCGCAGTTGGCGCTGGCGGCGGAGTTCCCGAGCGCGGATGCGGCCTGTGAGGCGGTCTGCGAGGTGATGGCCGGCGGGTTCACGCCCTCGCTGATGGAGCTGATGGACGGCACCACCGTGCGGGCGGTGAACGCGATGGCCCGGATGGGGCTGCCCGAGTCGACCCGGGCGCTGCTGCTGGTCGCCTTCGACGGGCCGGGGCAGGTGGCCGAGATCGCGGCGGTGGCCGAGCTCTGCCGGGCGGCCGGGGCGTCCGAGGTGGTGCCCGCCGAGAATCAGGCCGAGTCCGAACTCCTGCTCCAGGCACGCCGGTTGTCGCTCCCCGCGCTGGACAGGCTGGGCACCACGATGATCGACGACGTTGCGGTGCCGCGCTCCCGGATGGCCGAGATGCTGCGCGGCGTCGCTGAGATCGCCGACCGGTACGCCCTCACCATCGGCGTGGTCAGCCACGCGGGCGACGGCAACACCCACCCGGTGGTGGTCTTCGACGCCGCGGACCCGGCGGAGACCGAGCGCGCGAAGGTCTCGTTCGACGAGATCATGGCCCTCGGTCTGCGGCTCGGCGGCACGATCACCGGCGAGCACGGGGTGGGCCTGCTCAAGCGCGACTGGCTGGCCCGCGAGCTCGGCCCGGTCGGTCTGGAGCTCCAGCGGCGGGTGAAGGCCGCTTTCGACCCTCTCGGCATCCTCAACCCGGGCAAGACGCTCTAAGCGCTGCCTGGGGGCGCGTCGTTCGGCGAGTGCGCCGGGGTGGCGCGCAGCTGCTCGGCCTGCCGCGTCGCACGCCGTCGGGCGCGGGCCGCCCGGCTCCGGCCGTCCGGGGGAACCCCCAGGTGGTCGGCGGTGTGTCTGCCCACGAACCCGTCCTCCTCCGAGTATGCGTACGGGCCGGAAAGTCACGCTAACGGGCGAAAAGGAGATCAACTGCTGGCGGTCCGCCGAGCCGGTGCGCAAGTCTGTGTCTCGGCGTCGCAGCCCGCAGGGGTTCGTCTGGCCGCGAACTCCCGCTAACAGCAAGTGAATTAAGAACGAACTGACGCACAGCTCTGACGGGCTGTCAGCTCTCTGGAGGCACTCATGGCTCGCACTCGCACCTCTCGACTGGTCGGCCTGCTGGTCGCCGCGCCGCTCGCCGCCGGCCTGCTGATCGCGGGGGCCGGCGCTGCCGCCGCCGACAACGGCGCGCTGGCCGGTGACGGATCGAACAGCAGCGTCGTCTCCAACCACGACAGCGGCAACATCTTCGGCTCGGTCTCGGGCAACTACAACGCCACCCAGCAGACGGCCACAGGCTCCGGTGCCTCCAACCAGAACAACAACTTCCAGGTCGACCACAACTCGGGCTTCGTCTTCAACGACCAGTCCAACCGCGACATCCACTTCGTCTTCGCGCCCGTCTTCCACTGACCGCCGACGGCTCGCGGACGTCCGACTGACAGCGGGGGCGCTGTCGGCGCGCCGCGGGTGCCGGTCCGGGTGAGCTGAGCACCCCGGACCGTACGGCGCCCGTGGCCCGGAGACGGACCGACGACCGAACAGCAGGCCGGGAGTGGGAAGGGTCACCTCCTCCAGGCACGATGGGCGGGGCCGCATGCGGCCCCGCCCATCAGCACATCCCTTACAGGAACAGCCGCTACCGCCGCGCCGTCAGCGTTGCGCCCACGCTCGCCGCGACCACGCAGGCGATGCCCGCCAGCTGCGCCACCCCGAGCAGCTGGCCGAGCACCACCAGCCCGACCAGCGCGCTGACCGCGGGTTCGAGGCTGACCAGGACGCTGAAGACCCGCTGCGGCATCCGTCGCAGCGCCGTCATCTCCAGCAGGTAGGGGAGCACCGGCAGCAGCAGCGCCACCCCGGCGACGCCGAGCAGCAGCAGCCCGGGGTGGTCGGCCGTGGCCAGCCCGTGCCAGGCCCGGCCGAGGCCGAACGGGGCGAGCGCGACGGCGGCGATGGTGAACGACACCGCCAGGCCCTCGAAGCCCTCGAAGGCGGCGCCGACCTTCTCGGTGAAGAGGATGTACCCGGCGTAGCAGGCGGCCGCCCCGAAGGCGTAGGCCAGCCCGACCGGGTCCAGCGCCCCGCCGCCCGAACCGCCGCCCGCGCCTCCGCCGGAGCCGGAGCCCCCGAGCAGGGTGAGCAGGGCGACCCCGCCCCCGGCGAGCAGCGCCCAGAGCAGGTGGCCGGCCCGCCGGGAGAGCGCGAGCGCGACACCGAGCGGGCCGAGGAACTCGATGGTGGCGGCGGTGCCCATGGGCAGCCGGTCGACGGCCCCGGCGAAGAGCAGGGTCATCCCGGCGGAGGCCAGGCCGAGCAGCACGGCCGAGCCGAGATCCCGTCGGCTGCGGCCGCGCAGCCGGGGGCGGGTGAAGGCGAGCAGGAGGGCGGCGGCGACGGTGATCCGCAGGAAGGTCGCGCCGGTCACGCCGAGCGGGCCGAAGAGCGGCTGGGAGAGTGCGATGCCGAGTTGGACGGCGAACATGGCCGCCACACAGAGAAGCGGCGCCGGGATGGTCCCCAGGCGCCGCAGCTGGTCCGAGACGCCGGAGGATCTCCCCGGGGGTGCTCCGGGGGTGCTGACGATCGGCTCGCAGGAGTCGGCAGTGGTGGGCATGCTGCCGAGTCTGCGGTCAGGAGCGTTCCTGGTGCAAGCCCGTTACCAGGATCCGGGCGAGGGTCGGAGGGGTACGGCCGGGCGGGTGAAACGCGCGGTCCGTCCGGCGCGCCGCAACCGCTCATATGATGACAAATCAGTACCACCTAAGGATGCGCTACTTAGGCCCGGCGGCCCTCACGGCGGCCACCCTCGTCCTGCTGCTCGCCACCGACCCGCTGGCTCCGCTGACCGCGGGGAGCGCCGAGAGTGCCGATCAGGTCCACCCCGTCGAGCTGGCCGCGAGAGCCACCACGGCCGTCCGGCCGCCGCCGACGGTGCTGCCCGACTCCCGCCTGCGGCGCGAGGCCCTGCCCGCGAAGGTGTTCACCGGCCCCGGCTTCGACGCGTGCAGCGCCCCGGACGTGGCGGTCATGAAGAACTGGTACGCCGCCTCCCCGTACCGCGCCGTCGGCATCTACACCAGCGGCAGCCAGCGGGCCTGCGAGCAGCCCCGGCTGACCGCGGCGTGGGTCCGCCAGGTCCGCGCGATGGGCTGGCAGCTGGTGCCCACCCACGTCGGGCTCCAGGCGCCCTGCACCAACTCCACCCACAAGCCGCACCGGATCGATCCGGCCACCGCCGTGGACCAGGGCCGGGCCGAGGCCGCCGAGGCCGTCCGGGCGGTGGGCGCCCTCGGGCTCGGCAAGGGCACCCCGGTCTACCTGGACATCGAGTCGTACGCCCGGGGCGACGCCGCCTGCGCCAAGGCGGTGGTCGACTTCACGCTCGGCTGGACGCAGGCCCTGCACGGTGCGGGCTACCACTCCGGCTTCTACTCCAGCGCCGACTCCGGCGTCAGCGACCTCGCCGCCGCCGCCCGCGCGGGCAGCTCCCCGATGCCGGACTCCGTCTGGTACGCCCGCTGGGACGGGCGTACGTCGACCGACGGCAACGGCGCGGTCGGCGCCGAGCAGTGGGCCTTCCACCAGCGCATCCACCAGCACCAGGGCGACGTCCGCGAGACGTACGGTGGAAGCACCGTCGCGATCGACCGCGACCAGGTCGACGGCCTGGTGGCGACCTGACCGCCCGAGCAGGGTGAGCCGCATCTCTCAGTCGGGCCGAGGTGGCTGACAACCACCACCCCGACCGCCAGAATCAGCGCTGAGCAGCCCATGCCTACCAGCCAGTAGCCGGCTGCCCCCACCGCCCGCCCGGTCAAGGAGGCCCGCGTGTTCAGCACGATGCAGGATGTCCAGCTCACCGTCGCCCGCATTCTGGTTCACGGGTCCACCATCCACGGCCGCTCGACCGTCACCACCTGGGACGGCACCGGCCCGGTGGTCCGCAGCTACGCCGAGGTCGGCGCGCGGGCGGCTCAGCTGGCGCACGCCCTGCGGGACGAGCTCGGGGTCGACGGCGACCAGCGGGTGGCCACCCTGATGTGGAACAACGCCGAGCACCTGGAGGCGTACCTCGCCGTGCCGTCGATGGGTGCGGTGCTGCACACCCTCAACCTGCGGCTGCCCACGCACCAGCTGGCGTTCATCGTCAACCACGCGGCCGACCACGTCGTCATCGTCGACGGCAGCGTCCTCCCGATGCTGGCCGGCATCCTGCCGCAGCTGAACCCCACCCTGAAGCACATCGTGGTCAACGGCCCGGCCGACCGCTCGCTGCTGGACGGCTTCGCGGGCACCGTGCACGGCTACGAGGAGCTGATAGCGGGCCGCCCCACCGACTACCCGTGGCAGACCGAGATCGACGAGCGCCGGGCCGCCGCCCTCTGCTACACCTCCGGCACCACCGGTGACCCGAAGGGCGTCGTCTACAGCCACCGCTCGGTCTACCTGCACTGCCTCCAGGTCAACGCGGCCGACCACTTCGCGCTCACCGCCCAGGACACCGCGCTGCCCGTGGTGCCGATGTTCCACGTCAACGCCTGGGGCATGCCGCACGCCGCCTTCATGTCCGGCGCCGACCTGCTGATGCCCGACCGCCACCTCCAGCCGAAGCCGCTCGCCGAGATGATCGCCCGCGTCCGGCCGACCGTCAGCGCCGCCGTCCCCACCATCTGGAACGGCCTGCTCGACGAGCTCGACGCCGGCTCCTACGACACCTCCTCGCTGCGGATGGTCGTCATCGGCGGCTCGGCCTGCCCGCCCGCCCTGATGCGGGCCTTCGAGGAACGCCACGCGATCAAGGTCGTGCACGCCTGGGGGATGACCGAGACCAGCCCGCTCGGCGCCTTCTCCCGCCCGCCGGGCGGCCTCACCGCCGAGCAGGAGTGGCCCTACCGCGTGACCCAGGGCCTCTTCCCCGCCTCCGTCGAGGCCAGGCTCGCGGGCCCCGGCGGCGAGTTCATGCCGCACGACGGCAGCAGCACGGGCGAGCTGGAGGTCCGCGGCCCGTGGATCGCCGCCGCCTACTACGGCGGCGCGGGCAACGAACCGGAGCGCCCCGAGGACAAGTTCAGCCCCGACGGCTGGCTGCGCACCGGCGACGTCGGCACCATCACCCCCGACGGCTACCTCACCCTCACCGACCGGGCCAAGGACGTCATCAAGTCCGGCGGCGAGTGGATCTCCTCGGTCGAGCTGGAGAACCACCTGATGGCCCACCCCGAGGTCGCCGAGGCCGCCGTCGTCGCCGTCCCCGACGACAAGTGGGGCGAACGCCCCCTCGCCACCGTCGTCCTGCGCCCCGGCGCCACGGCCACCCTCGCCGACCTGCGCGCCTTCCTCGCCGACCGCATCGCCTCCTGGCAGCTCCCCGAGCGCTGGTCCGTCGTCGAGACCGTCCCCAAGACCTCCGTCGGCAAGTTCGACAAGAAGGTCATCCGCGCCGAGTACGCCGAGGGCCACCTCGACGTCACCCTCCTCGGCAAGAACTGACCCTAAGGGCCGTCAGGCCGTCGGACCGTCAGAGTCCGGCGGCCGTGACCTCGCCCAGGGCGCCGATCCGGCCGAGCAGGTCGACGATGCGGGACTGGACGTCCTCGCTGGTCGAGCGCTCGGCGAGGAAGAGGACCGTCTCGCCGGTACGCAGACGCGGCAGTTCCTGCGGGTCGAGGTCGACGGAGGTGTAGACGACCAGCGGGGTGCGGTGCAGCCGGTCGTTGGTGCGCAGCCAGTCGAGCAGGCCGAGCCGGCGGCGGCGGATCTGGAGCAGGTCCATCACCACCAGGTTCGGCTGCACGCTGCTGGCGCGGGAGACGGCGTCGTTCTCGCTGGTCGCGTGCTCGACGTGCATGCCGCGCCGTTCCAGGCTGGTGATCAGCGCCGCCGCGATGTCCGGGTCGGATTCGACCAGCAGCACCCGGGGGGCGTGCTGCTCGCTGTCGCGAGGCGCGAGCGCCCGCAGCAGCACGGCGGGGTCGGCGCCGTAAGCGGCGTCCCGGGTGGCCTGCCCGAGCCCGGCGGTGACGAGCACCGGCACCCGGCTGTTGAGCGCGGCGGTGCGCAGCGACTGGAGAGCCGTCCGGGTGATCGGCCCGGTCAGCGGGTCGACGAAGAGCGCCGCCGGGTATGCGGCGACCTGCGCGTCGACCTCCTCGCGGGAGCGGACGATCACCGGGCGGTAGCCCCGGGCCTGGAGCGCGAGCTTGGTGGACGGGTCCGGCTCGGGCCAGACCAGCAGCCGCCGGGCCTCGCCGTCGACGGCCGGGACGATCATCGTCGCCTCCGCCGGGTCGGGCTCCTCGGCGCTGGAGCGGGCCAGCTCGGCGACCGGCCTCGGCGGCGTGCGGGGCTCGACCGGCGCGGGCGGCGTGGTCTGTGCGAGCTGTGCGACCGGCTCGGGAGCGGTGGCGGTCACCGCCGGCAGCAGCGCGGTGGGCTCCTCGGCCGGAGCCGGAGCCGCCGCGGGCAACTCGGCGGCGCTGGAAGCGGTGGGGGAAGCGGCAGGGGCCTGCGGGAAGGCCTGCGGGAAAGCGCCCGCGAACCCGCCCAGCGGACGCGGCGGCGAGAGCTCGCCCAGCCCGGTGCCGACCGGCTGCGGCTGCTCCACCTGCTCAGCCTGTGCGGGCACGGGTACCGGTGCGGCTTCCGGAGCCTTCGCCAACTCCAGCTCCGCGCCGCTGCTCGGTGCCTCCGCCTGCGCGGGCAGCGCCAGCCGCCGACGGCGGCCGGTCGGCGACACGGCCGGGGGTGCGACGGGCTCGGGCGGCGCGAGCGGCAGCGCGTGCTCCAGCCCGGGGTAGAGCGGTGTGCCGGGGTCGGGGATGCCCGGGATCGACAGCGCAGCAGCCGGGGTCGGCTCGGCGGCCTCGGCCGCCGCTCTCCGCCGACGGCCCGAACGCCCGGCCGTCTCGCCCTGCTCAGCCTCGGCCACCGGCCGGTCTGCCGGCTGGGACACCGGCTGGGACACCGGCTGCGCCACCGGCTGGGCCTCCGCACTGGGACCGGGCCCGAGCGCGATCGCCGCACCCCGGCCGGACGTCCCGTCAGAAGCAGGAGAGGAAGAAGTAGGCGCAGCCTCCGCCGTGACGTCCTCCTGCGGGTCCGCCGCCGCGCCGGCCACCGGAGCCTCGGACGGCCTCGGCGGCACCTCCGGGAGGTCCGGCAGCATCGCCGTGTCGGTCTCCTTGGGCACGCTCCGCTGCCCTTCGGAGGCCGCCTTGGTGACGGCGGCCGGGTCGAGCGGCAGCTCGACGACGTACGTCGTGCCGGCTCGCGAGGGCAGTTCGTGGCGCTGGAGGACACCGCCGTGCCGCTCGACGATCGAGCGGGCGATCGGCAGGTGCACGGGGCTGCTCTGCCGGGCCGGGCCGCGGACCTCGATCCGGGCGACCTCGCCGCGTTGGGCGGCGGCCACCACGACCATCGGCGTGTCGCCGCCGACCGGCGGCAGGGCGGGCACGCCGAGCGGCTCGGCGGTGGGCGCGGCCGGCCCGTCCAGCGAGAGGGCGACGCCGCTGACGTCCGCGACGAGGTGGGCCAGCGCCTGGGCGAGCCGCTCGCGGTCGGCCGTCACCTCGACGGCGGCCGCGTGCACGGAGTACCGCACCCGCCCGGCGCCGACCAGCTCACCGGCCCGCTCGACGGCGGCCTGCACGACGCTGTCCAGCCGGACGGGCTCGCGCTCGGGCGTCGTCCGCCCGCTCTCCAGGTCGTCCTCGAAGCGCTGGTGGCCCAGCACACCGTCTATCAGCGTGCCGAAGCGGCGGCACTCGTCGGCGAGGCGGCGCAGCGTCCAGTTGGCCTCGGGCCAGAGCTGCCCGGCCGGGTCGCCCGCGAGGGCGTCGATCCGGCGGTGCAGGGTGGTCAGCGCGCTGCCGAGTTCGCTCTCCAGCACGGCGGTCAGGTGCTCGTTGCGGGCGGTCAGGGCCAGCTCGTGGGTGCGGTCGGTGAAGGTCATCACGGCGCCGACCAACTGCTCGCCGTCCCGGACGGGCGCGGTGGTCAGGTCGACGGTGACGGGGCGGCCGTCCTTGCGCCAGAGGACGGCGCCGCGCACCCGGTGCTTGCGCCCGGAGAGCAGGGTGTCCAGCAGTGCCGAGCCCTCCAGCGCCAGCGGGCTGCCGTCGGCCTGGGAGTGCTGGATGAGCGGGTGGAGTTCACGCCCGCCGAGTTCGCTCGCCCGGTAGTCGAGGATGTGCGCGGCCGCCGGGTTGACCAGCACCACGCGGCCTTCCAGGTCGACCCCGAGCACGCCCTCGGCGGCGGCCCGCAGGATCATCTCGGTCTGCTTGTGCTGGCGACGCAGCTCCGCCTCGACGCCGAGCCGGCTGGAGAGGTCGCGGACGAGCAGGAGCAGCAGGTCGGAGCCGGTCGAGCTGACGGAGTCCCGGTACGAGTCGTACGGGGCGTAGCGGCCCTCGGCGGCGGCCTCGTCGGTGAAGTCGTTGCCGGACACCTCGACGGGGAAGGCAGAGCCGTCAGTGCGCCGGGCGGTCATCCGGACGGGCTGGTCCAGGCCCTCGGGCTCGCGCGGCGCAGGGCGCATCGAGCCGGGGATGCGGCTGGGGTCGAACTCCGGCAGCAGGTCGAGCACGCCCCTCCCGACCAGCGAGGTGCCGGGGGCCTGCAACGTCTGCACGGCTGCCTTGTTGGCGTCGACCACCGTGCCGTTGCTGTTCACCAGCAACAGCGCATCGGGCAGGGCGTCGAGTATCGCGGCGAGGCGGGCAGCACCTCGGATCGGCCTGCTGCTCACGTCGACAGGTCTCCTCACGGCTGGTGTCACGGCGTGCGACTCGCGGCTCGCGCTCTCCTCGGGAGACTGGAGTATCCCATTCTTCTTTGCGCTGCGGATGACCCGCCTAGTAACGTTGTCGGTGGTTGGTGCTGAGCCCCTAGGCTGTGGCATCATCACATTCGCACGGAGTGCACCGGGTGACCGGTGTGGTCCGGGTGGAGGAGGCTTCGCCTAGTCCGGTCTATGGCGCCGCACTGCTAATGCGGTTTGGGCCTTCAAGCCCATCGAGGGTTCAAATCCCTCAGCCTCCGCCATCGGAAGGGCCCCGTCGACGACAGTCGGCGGGGCCCTTCGCGTGCCGTGTCCGGGTGCAATCGATTTCGCCCCAGGTCGCGCATCATGTAACGTATTCCTCGTGAACGCCCCACCGGCCCAGGCCAGCGGGGCGAGCGCTCATAGCTCAACGGATAGAGCACTTGACTACGGATCAAGAGGTTGCAGGTTCGAATCCTGCTGAGCGCACTGCAATCGAGAGGCTCCGGGCCCAGGCTCGGGGTCTCCTCGCTTGCAAGGCGCAGTACGGCACACAGCAGTTCAGCGCACAGTGGTACCGGCGTTCATAGCTCAACGGATAGAGCACTTGACTACGGATCAAGAGGTTGCAGGTTCGAATCCTGCTGAGCGCACAGACCAGAAGGCCCCGGGCAGCAGCCCGGGGCCTTCTGCCGTTCCCGGCGTAGCCTCCATCAGCTGCGGTCGGTGCGGTTGATCCAGGCGACGTCCCGCCGGTCGAGGAACCACTCGGAGCAGGTCAGCGGCTGGGCGCGGTTGAAGGTCAGCGGCACGGGGTCGTGCCGGATCAGGCCGGGCTCGGCGCCGAGGGCGAGCAGCAGCTCGGTGAGCTCGGGGGCGAGGTCGGGCGGGCCGCTCAGGTGGATGTCGTACCCGGCCCACCAGCCGTGCTCGGTGAGGCCGTCGCGGAGCAGGTGGACGGCTGCCTCGCGGTCGGCGCCGTCGGCGGGCGCGGCGAGCACGACCTCCAGCCAGTGGTGGCGCCGGACGAGCTCCCGGACGGTGGCCAGGTCGTACTGGTCGGTGTCGGCGCGGGCGGCGAGGTAGACCGTCATCGGGCGGCCGCAGCCCTGCGCCCACTGCGCGGCGGTCTCCTCGACCAGGGCCTTGGTCTGGGCCCAGCCGGTGCCCCCGGCGACGGCGAGCAGCGGCCGGGGGGAGCGCGGGGTGAGGCAGGCGTCGCCCAGTGCGGGGCCGAGCCGTAGGAGTTCGCCTGGCAGTACGTCGTTGACCAGTGCGGTGGAGAGCAGTCCGTCGGGCACCCGCCGGATGTGCAGCTCCAGGGTGCCGTCGGCGCGGGGGGCGTTGGCGATCGAGTACGGGCGCCAGACCTGCGGCTGCCGGGGCGAGCTGAGCGAGAGGTACTGGCCGGCCCGGTACGGGTACGGGTGGCCGGGGGCGAGGGTGAGCACGACCACGTCGACGGCGGCCCGGCGGCGGTGCACGACCTCGGCCTCCCACCAGCAGGGCGTGCCGGCCGGCTCCGAGGCGGCGGCGTCGATCATGATCTGGGAGATGACGGTGTACGCCTCCGTCCAGGCCTTCTCGATCTCCGGGGTCCAGGAGTGGCCGGAGAAGTGCCGCAGCGCGGCGATCAGGCTCGTGCCGACGGCGGGGTAGTGCTCGGGCGCGGCCTGGAACTTGCGGTGGTCGCGGCCGAGCGCGCGCAGGTAGCCGGTGAGCCCGTCGAGGTCGCCGGCGCGCAGCACGAGTTCCGTGAGCGAGGCGAAGAGCCGGTCGCGCTGCTCGGCGAGCTGGGCGGGGAAGAGCGGCCGCAGCTCCGGGTTGTGGGCGAAGAGGTGGGTGTAGAAGTACTTGGCCACATGGTCGGCGCGGAGCTCCACGACGGCGAAGCTCGCGCGGATGACCGCCGCGTCGAAGGACACCGCCCGGTCCTCAGCCGGTGGCCGTGCTCGGGATGTGCTCGAACAGATGCCGGATGAGAACGGGCTTAATCGTCACGGTGGCTGACTCTACTGAGCCGACCACCAATTCGAACAGAGTGCGCTGATGAATGATCAGAGCAGCTGGCAGTGGCCTCGGTTGTGGGCGATCGGAGATGGCTGAAACCCGTCCTCAAGGGGTAGTTCCTGTGCTGTCGGGTCATTGACCGCCAATCGGGTGTTACCCGTTGTTAATCACCGGTGTCGCGGTATGACTGACTCCTGATCGTGATTCCCTTTTGTCGGATCTTATGGGTTGCGGTGAATGGTTTCGGCCATCCCGAACTGCCGAACGGTCCGTCAGTTCGAGCACCCGCACCGCCGGTTGGCGGCGACACCGAAGGAGAGCCGGATGAGCCGACAGTTCCCCCCTGCCGCCGAGACGTCCTCCGTCCGGCCCGGGTGCGAGACCGCCCAGCGAGGCACCGCGGACCGGCACGGCACCGCGGACCGGCACGGCACCACGGACCGGCACGGCACCACGGGCCGACAGGGCACCACGGGCCGACGGATCGGCAGAGCCGTCGCCCTGGCCGCGGCCGTTACCCTGCTGCTCGGCTGGAACCCGGCCCTCGGGGACGCCCAGCAGACGCCCGACACCTGGACGAAGGAGCACCGCGCGTCGCTGCCCTCGGGCCTCACCGTCGCGCTCGACTTCGCGCCGCTGCCCGGCGTGACCGCCACCGCCGCGCCCGGCCAACTCGGCGCCCCCGCCGCCTCGGCGGCCCGCGCCACCACCGGCGGCTACGCGGACGGGCTGCGCGGCGGCGACCCGGCGCAGACCTTCTCCGTCGCCGAGGACCGCCCCGGCACGGACGGCTCCTGGCGCACCATGGGCACCCTCCAGCTCACCTTCTCCCGGCCGGTCCGCAACCCCCGGCTGCACGTCAGCGGCCTCGCCGGGCTGGTCACCGGCAAGGACGGCAGCACCGCCACCGAGGCCCGACTGACCGTCACCGGCGGTTCCCCGGGCGCCCCGACGCTGATCGGCCGCACCGACTGGACGGGCTGGCAGATCAGCGGCAACACCCTCGCCCCCGCCGACGGCCGGGCGGCCCAGGCCGGTGCCGCCGACGGCTCCGGCAGCCTCGAACTCGCGGGCACCGTCAGCGCCGTCTCCCTCCGGGTCGAGCAGCGCAACACCGCCCAGGGCGGCAGCACCGCCGCACCCGCCCCGCTGCGCCAGGCGTACACCGTCACCCTGGACGAAGGGCTCGGCACCGCCCCGCAGGGGTTCGGCAACGCCTCGCACCTGGTCTCCGACCTCTTCCTCGGCCAGGACGCCGCCGCCTCCGCCCAGGGGCGGCTGTCGACCACGCTGACGGCGCTCGCCCAGCCGAAGGCGTCACGCGGGCTGGTGCCCCCCGTGGTGCCCGGTGTGCACGAGCCCGAGGCACTCGACCGGCTCGGCGGGCCGATGGTCGAGCTCGACCACCGCTCGGGCCGGCCCAGTCCCTGGGCCAACCCCGCTCCGCCCGCCCTCCAACCCGGGCGCGGCGAGTACCTGGGCTCCGACCCGACGGTGAAGTTCCCCGCCGAGGCCGCCATCGGCCGGTACTACGACCTCAGCGTGCCGGTCAGTCCGGGCGGCGGGCCAGCCGTGCTCGCGGGCTGGGTCGACTTCGACCACAACGGCCACTTCGACCCGACCGAGCGGGTGCAGGTCGAAGTCCCGGCCGGCGCCGCCAACGCGACGCTGGAGTGGACCGTCCCCGACAATGCGGCCGCCGGGGAGACTTGGGCCCGGCTGCGGCTCGCCCGGGACTCCTCCCAGCTCGTCGGCGCGACGGGCTTCGCCGACTCCGGCGAGGTGCTGGACCAGCACGTCCAACTCGCCGTCGGCGCGGCCAAGCCCGAGATCTCCGGCCCGGTCAGCGGCGCCGTCGTCGCCGACGCCCGGCCGGAGATCCGCGGCGAGGGCGCCGTCCAGGGTGCGAGCGTCGAGATCGTCGAAGGCGACACCACGCTCTGCCAGGCCAAGGTCGGCTCCGACGGCACGTGGGTCTGTCGCCCCGACAAGCCGCTCGGCCAGGGCCCGCACAGCCTCGTACCGGTCGAGACCACCAAGGGCGGCGTGGTGCTGCGCGGCGAGGCCGTCCGGCTCACCGTCAAGTCCGACCCGCCCGCCGCGCCGGTGCTCACCCTGCCCGAGTACACCAACGACCCCGGCCTGCTGATCACCGGCACCGCCGACCCGGGCAGCACGGTCTCCGTCACCGACGCGGCCACCGCGCCCGGCGCGGCCCGGGTCGGCGGCGAGCTCTGCAGCACCGCCGTCGCCGCGGACCGCAGCTGGCACTGCCTCCCGGTCGAGAACCTCGCCGACGGCCGCCACCAGCTCACCGCCGCAGCCGCCGACGGCGCGGGCAACCGCACGGTCGGCAAGCCCGTCACGCTGATGGTCGACACCGTCGCCCCCGACAAGCCCGTCATCACCAGCCCCGCCACCCTGCCGTCGGCCCGCCCCCGCTTCACCGGCACCGCCGAGCCGGGCACCGCCGTCACCATCACCGGCGCCCCGCGCGGCACCGTCCTCGGCACCGCCGTCACCGCCGCCGACGGCACGTGGGGCTGCACCCCCACCCACGACCTCCCCGAGGGCGACCAGACCATCGTCGTCACCGCCACCGACCGCGCGGGCAACAGCACCGCGACGGAGCCGACGACGGTACGAGCCCCGAAGAGCACACCGGCCTCGGCCCCGGCTTCCGCCCCTGCCTCGGTGCCTGCGTCGGCCCCCGCCTCCGCACCCGCTCCCTCGGTGCCCGCCTCATCGGCTCCTCCGGCTTCACTACCTCCGGCTTCGGTCCCGGCGGCTTCGGCTCCTGCGGTTTCGCCGAGCGTTCAGCCGATGCCTTCGGCCGCCCCCACGTCCCCGGCAGCACCGTCTGGAGGCAGCACGCCTGCGCCGATCACCGACGTCCCGTCCGTGCTCCCGATCGTGATCCCCCCGGCCCCGGTCCCGGCGGCTCCGGTCGCACCGTCCACCCCGCCGACCCCGACGCCCTCCCCGTCTCCTTCCGCGTCCGCGTCGGCCTCCACCCCGTCGGTGGCGAGCAGCGCCGTCCCCTCGAAGCCGTCGGCCGGGCCGTCCTCGCACGGCCCCCGGCAGAACCCCAACCCGGGGGCAGCGGTGGCGGGGGAGTCCGAGGGCGCGCCGGACGAGGCGTCCGACGTGGAGCCCCGGACGCTCGCCGCGCCGCCCGCCGACACGGCGGAGGCCGCCGCGCACCGCTCTGAGGTGAACGGCTGGCGCGCTGCCGCCTGCGGCGTGCTGCTGCTGCTCGCCGCCGTCACGATGGCGACGCGCCGTGTGATGAGCCGTGGTTCGGGTCGTCGTAGGCGCTGACGGGAGCACTGACACGCCGTCATGAAATGGCGACACGCTATATCCGTAAATGTCGCATTTGATGACTTATCAGCTTAGCCTGAGCCCTGGCACTGCCCGTCAGATCCGGGCCGCTCGTTGCGCGACACACCGACCCCGAGGACCCGTGCATGGACGTCACCCGCGATTCTTCGCAGCGACCCGACTCCTGGCCCCCCGCCCTGCCCTCCCCGCTCCCGGCAGGGGCCACCCAACTCACCCGCGTGGTGGCCTCGAAGTTCGTCGACGACGAACTGGAGCGCCCCACCAAGGCGAAGGCCCCGGCCGTCACCCCCAAGCCGGCCGCCACCGCACCGGCGGCCGTCACCTCCGCCCGCCGCCCGCCCCGGACCGACCCGGCCCTGCGCGAGCACGGTGCCCGCGCCGTCCCGGGCTGGATCGCCCTCGCCGTGCTGCTGCTCGCCCTCGCGGGCGTCCTGCTGGTGCTCACCCGCACCGGCGTGATCCCGCACTTCGGGGCGCTGCCGGACATCCGTACCGGCGCGGCCAAGGAGACCGGCAGCCCGGACGTCGGCGTGCCCGCGCTCGCCGCCGCCTCGGGCGCGGCCCTGCTGGCCGTCCTGGTGCTCGGCGGGCTGCTGGTCAACGCGGGCGGTGAGACAAGGGTGCTCACCCGGTGGGGCCGCTACCGGGGCACCGTCCGCCGGCACGGGCTGGTCTGGGTCAACCCCGCCCTGCGCCGCCGCCGGGTCGACGTACGGCTGCGCCACTGGCGCAGCGATCCCGTCACCGTCACCGACCGCACCGGCACCCCGATCGTGGTCCGGCTGCTGATCGTCTGGCGGGTCAAGGACACCGCCCGCGCCGTCCTCGGCCTCGCCGAGCACGAGGACTACCTGCGCGAGCAGACGCACGCCGTGCTGACCCGCACCGCCAGCACCCTCCCGTGCGACAGCAACGCCGCGCCCGGCCCGGCCCTGCGGGACGGGCACTGGTTCGCCGACGAGCTGACCAGGGCCCTCGCGGCCGAGACCGCCCCGGCCGGGCTGGAGGTCTACTCCGTCCAGCCGCTCTCCCTCGACTACGCGCCCGAGGTCGCCGAGAGCATGCGCCGCCGCCGCCTCGCCGATCTCGACGCGGGCCTGCGGACCGTCCTGGTCGACGACGCCGTCGAGGCGGCCGCACTCGCCGTCCGGCGCCTGGAGCGGGCGACGGCGCACGAGCTGGACGAGGCCGCCCGCAGCGCGCTGATGGAGCACCTGCTGGTCGCCTTCGTGGCCCCGGCCGGTGTCAGCGCTCCCGTACCCCCTCCGGCCACCAGGGCCGGGCGTAAGGAAGGACGACCCGCGTGACGTCAGCCACCGACCCGAGCCTGCTCACCTTCGAGGAGGGCCGGCCCGGCCCCTGCACCTGCTCGTACTGCTCCCATCCGCGCCCGGCCGCCGTGAGCAGCGGCCGAATACACCGCGCGGTCCGCCGCACCTGCATCGTCACCACCGTGCTGGCCGGCGCGGGCGCGATCGGCCTCACCCTCGGCGCCACCACCGCGAACGCCATGCCCGCCCCCGCCAAGCAGGGTTGGGACGGCTCGAAGTACTGGTTCAAGAACGCCTCCGGCGAGTGGCGCTACACCAGCCACCAGAGCGTCTACCAGAGCCGCACCGGCTCCACCTCTCCCGCCGCCCCCACCGGCAACAACGGCAACAACGGCAACAACGGCATCCGGCAGGGCTTCGACGGCTCCAAATACTGGTTCAAGAACGGCAGCGGCGACTGGCGCTACACCAGCCACTACGACGTCTACCTCAGCCGCACCGGACAGTCCGCCGGGCAGTCCCCTTCGACGCCCCGGCCCCCGGCACCCCCGGCCACCTCCTCCGGCAGCACCGAGTCGGCCGTCGGCTACGCACTCGCCCAGCTCGGCAAGCCGTACGTCTGGGGTGGCAACGGCCCGTACGGCTACGACTGCTCCGGCCTCGTCCAGCAGGCCTTCCGCCGCAGCGGCATCAGCCTGCCCCGGGTGGCCGACGACCAGTACGCCGCCACCACCCCGATCTCCTCGGGCCGGCTGCGCCGTGGCGACCTGATCTTCTGGTCCAACACCGGCCGCGCCTCCGGCATCCACCACGTCGCCGTCTACCTCGGCAACAACCAGTACGTGGAGGCCCCCCGCCCGGGTAAGCCGGTCCGAGTGGCCACCCTCTCCAGCGGCTACTACCCGACCCACTTCGGCCGCCCGTAGCGAGCGGGTGGGCCCCCAGCCCGCGGGGCCTACTCGCTCGCGGCGTCGAGCAGCTCCAGATCCTCCGCCGTCAGGCGGAGCTGCATCGCGGCCAGCAGCGCCGGGACCTGCTCGACCTTCCGCGCGCTGGCGATCGGCGCGGCGACGGTCGGCTGGGCGATGAGCCAGGCCAGCGCGGCCGTCGCCACGGCGACGTCGTGGCTCTCGGCGACCTTGTCGAGGGCGGCCAGGACCCGCAGGGCGCGGGGGTCGGAGAGGAAGTCCGCCGCGCCGTGGCCACGGCCGCTGTCGACCGGGCCGCCGCCGGGGCGGTACTTGCCGGTCAGGAACCCGGCGGCCAGCGCGTAGTACGGCACGCAGGACAGCCCGCGCGCGGCGACGACGCCGGCCAACGGGCCCTCGTACGTCGGCCGCGAGACCAGGTTGTAGTGCGGCTGCACGGCGACGTACGCCGCGAGGCCCTCGCGGGCCGAGAAGTCGAGGGCCTGGGCCAGCCGCTCGGCGCTGATGTTGGAGGCGGCCACGGCCCGGACCTTGCCCTCCTTGACGAGGGCGTCGAGGGCCGGGACGAACTCCTCGACCGGCGTCGCGGGGAAGTCCCAGTGGGTGTAGAGCAGGTCGATCCGCTCGATGCCGAGGCGGCGCAGCGAGCCTTCCGTCGCGGTGCGGATGTTGGCGGCCGAGATGCCGGGCATCGCGGGGTGGCCGCCGACCTTGGTGGCGACGACGACCTGGTCGTGGTTGCCCCGGCCGGCGAGCCACCGGCCGAGGACGGTCTCCGACTCGCCGCCCCGGTGGCCGGGGGCCCAGGCGGAGTAGACGTCGGCGGTGTCCACGAAGTTGCCGCCGCCCGCTGCGTACGCGTCGAGGACGGCGAAGGACTGCGCCTCGTCCGCCGTCCAGCCGAAGACGTTCCCGCCCAGGCACAGGCGCGAGACGGTGAGCTCCGAGCCGCCGAGGCGGACCTTGTCAGTGGTGTCGCCGGGAAAGTCACTGGGAGTGTCGCTGTGGGTGTCCGTCATATCGGCAGTCAAGCGGATCGGCCACCGGCGCAGGGCTCTGCGGCCGGAATCCCGGTGCGGATGTTTCAAGTCCGTACCGGGGAGTCACCCACCCGGGGGTCCGGGGTGTCCTCCGACCGGCCGAGTTGGCTAGAGTCCGTGCCATGGCTGACAACGACTACGACCCCGCCGGCAGCACCCAGATGTTCCGGGCCTTCGTCGACGAAACCCCCGCTCCGCAGGCCCCGGGCTCCGTCTCGACCTACGGCAGTACCAACAGCAACCGCACGGGCCTGATCGTCGGCATCGCCGTGGTGGCGCTCGTCGTCATCGGCGCCGTGATCTGGCTCGCCGTCAAGTAGCACGCGATCCCCCAGGGGCCAGGGCCCGGGTCTGCTCACCGGCCCGGTCGGTCACGCCGTCCTAGACTGATCGGGTCCGGCGTGCTCGTACATCCGTACGTCGGCGCCCGCACCCCCTGGAGGACTCCGTGCCCGAGCAGCAGCCCGTCGAGACCGCCCGCAGCCTTGGCCTCCAAGGGGCGGTGAACGCCCGCGACCTCGGCGGCTACCGCACCCGGGACGGCCGCACGGTCAGGCACGGCGTCGCGCTGCGCGCGGACGCGCTCAACCGGCTGACCGAGGCCGATCTCGCGGTGCTGGTCGCCGGCGGCCTGCGCCGGGTGGTCGACCTGCGCAGCCTGGACGAGGTCCGGGAGGCCGGGCCGGACGTGATCCCGGGGCTGCCGGTGGCCGAGATCTCGGCGGCCGAGTACTCCTCGGAGCCGGTCACCGTCGAGCCCGCCGAGCCGGGCGGGCTGACGCTGCACCATCTGCCGATCTTCGCGGCGGACTTCGACATATACGTGGCCCTGCGGGACGCCCTGGCGGGCCGCGACGCGGAGCGGCAGCGCGAGGTGCTCGGCGACGGCAAGGCCGGGCGCATGATGGAGGGCCTCTACCGCTGGTTCGTCACCTCGCCGGTCGCCCGTGCGCGCTTCGCCGAGGTCGTCCGCCTGCTGGCCGCGCCGGACGGGCCGCCGGTGCTCTTCCACTGCTCGGCGGGCAAGGACCGCACCGGCTGGGCGGCGGCGATCGCCCTCACCGCGGTCGGCGTCGAGCGGGAGACGGTCTACGAGGACTACCTGCTCACCAACGAGCGCTCCGCCAGGCTGATAGAGACGATCGTCGACAGCTTCGGCAGCAGGGGCCTGATGAAGGACCCGGCCCTGATGCTCCCGGTCTTCCGCGCCGAGCGCTCCTACCTGGACGCCGCCTTCGAGGAGGTCACCCTCGGCTGGGGGAGCTTCGAGAAGTTCTGGCAGGACGGCCTCGGCCTCGACGGGGACACCCTCGAGGGCCTCCGCCGCAACCTGCTCGCCTGAGACCCTCCGGCCTACTCGTTGACCAGCCCCGCGCGGAGCTGCGTCAGCGTCTTGGTCAGCAGCCGGGAGACGTGCATCTGCGAGATGCCGATCTCCTCGCCGATCTGCGACTGCGTGAGGTTGCCGAAGAACCGCAGCATGATGATCCGCCGCTCGCGCGGCGGCAGCTTGGCGAGCAGGGGCTTGAGCGACTCGCGGTACTCGACGCCCTCCAGGGCGAGGTCCTCGTACCCGAGGCGGTCGGCGAGCGGGCCGTCGCCGTCCTCCTCACCGGGGCTGGAGTCGAGCGAGCTGGCGGTGTAGGCGTTGCCGACGGCGAGGCCCTCGACGACGTCCTCCTCGCTGACGCCGAGGAAGACGGCGAGCTCGGCGACGGTGGGGGAGCGGTCGAGGCGCTGCGAGAGCTCGTCCCCGGCCTTGGTGAGGGCGAGCCGCAGCTCCTGGAGCCGCCGGGGCACCCGCACCGACCAGCTGGTGTCCCGGAAGAAGCGCTTGATCTCGCCGACCACCGTCGGCATCGCGAAGGTCGGGAACTCGACGCCGCGCTCCGGGTCGAAGCGGTCGATGGCCTTGATCAGGCCGATCGTGCCGACCTGGACGATGTCCTCCATCGGCTCGTTGCGGCTGCGGAAGCGCGCGGAGGCGTACCGGACGAGCGGCAGGTTGAGCTCGATCAGGGTGTCGCGGACGTACGTGTGCTCCGCGCTCTCCGGCTCCAGCGTGGCGAGCCGCTGGAAGAGCGCGCGGGAGAGGGTGCGGGTGTCCAACGTCCGGTCGATGGGCTCGCGCGGCATGCTTGGTACGGCCTGCGCAGGGATCTTCTCGGCGACCGAAGTCGTCCCGTGGATCTCAGCACCGCCCAGCTCTCCGGACATGTACCCCACCCCCTTGTGACTGACAGTTCAACGGGCACTACCGAGCGGCAGTTCCCGGCCAGTCGGTCTTCTCCAGCTCAATACCGGATCACGCGCCCCGGCAAACCCGAACGTCGCAACTTGTCACTCGGCAGTAACGCCCAGCAATCCCCGGCCGAGCGCCGGCGGTCACTCCTCCCAGGAGTTCCCGGTCCGCAGCCTGGTCAGGATTCTCGACAGTAGCCGCGACACGTGCATCTGGGACATGCCGAGTTCGGTACTGATCTGGGACTGCGTCAGATTGGCGAAGAACCGCAGCATGACGATCCGCCGCTCCCGCTCGGGCAGCTGGACGAGCAGGTGGCGCACCATGTCGCGGTGCTCGACGTCGGCGAGCGCGGAGTCCTCGTAGCCGAGCCGGTCCAGCAGGGCGAGCCCGCCCTCGTGCTCCTGGGCGGCCTCCAGCGAGGCGGCGTTGTAGGCCCGCCCGGCGTCCAGGCAGGCCCGGACGTCCTCCTCGGGGATGCGCAGGCAGGCGGCGATCTCCGGCACCTTGGGAGTCCGCCCGTGGGTCACGGTGAGCTCCTCCATCGCGCCGCTGACCTGCACCCACAGCTCCTGGAGCCGGCGCGGCACGTGCATGGTGCGGACGTTGTCGCGGAAGTACCGCTTGATCTCGCCGAGGATGGTCGGCAGCGCGTACGTCGGGAACTGCACCCCGCGCCCGGGGTCGAAGCGGTCGATCGCGTTGATCAGGCCGATGGTGCCGACCTGGACGACGTCCTCCATCGGCTCGTTGCGGCTGCGGAAGCGCGTCGCGGCGTACCGGACGAGGGGGATGTTCACCTCGATCAGCGCGGCCCGCACCCGCTCCCGCTCGGGCGCTCCGGCGGGCAGCTCGGAGAGCCGCTCGAACAGCACCCTGGTGAGCGTCCGCACGTCCACCGCGCCCCGCCCGGAGGGTGCTGCGCTCCCCTCGTCCGCATCCGGCACGCTGTCCTGTGTCTGCACGAGCACGTCACCCCTCCCGAAAGTCGACACGTATCGACGCTTGTGACCCTTGTCCTGGGTGGGGGCTCACCACCTCGTCAGGTCCGGCAAAATCGGTCATAGCATCACAAGTCATGCCTAGTCCGGGCAAGCACCGTAAATAGGTGTGTTGGTGGATTGACGGGACGGCAGCCGGATGCACTGCGGCCCCCGGAGCGGTGCTCGCTCCGGGGGCCGCAGTGGTGCTACGGGTACGACCTGTGGGCCGCTCGGGTGATCAGACCTCGACGTCGGCGATCACCCAGGTGGCGAACTCGCGCCACTGGGCGGCGGCGGCCTGATGGGCCGGGTGGCCGAGGTACGCGGCCAGCGTGTCGCGGTCCGAGACCAGGCTGTTGATCGCGTAGTCGTACGCGATGTCGCGCACGGTGGTGTTCCAGCCGCACTCCCACTCGCGCAGCTCGGCGATCTGCGCGCCGAGCTCCTCGAAGGCCTTGGCGCCCGCGACGGCGCGCTCGTCGTCCTTGGTGACGCCTTCGTTGAGCTTGAACAGGACCAGGTGCCGGATCACGATGCCGCTCCTAGCGGGTTGAGGGTCGTTCCGGCCACCGTAACCGCCCGTCCCGTCCGCTACTTCACCAGCCCGGTCATGAACGTGCCGACCGCCTTCGCCGCGTCCGAGATCCCGACGAACCCCGATTGGACGAGCTCGGCCGCCCTGGCGGGCGACGTGATGATCGTGTAGATGACGAAGATGAGCAGGAGGTACATGCCGATCTTCCGCGCCTGTGCCATCGCGTTGGCCCGCCTCCCTGCCGTCCCCAGCCGTGGGCAACGGTCCGAATTCCCGTGCGCCCCTCCACTGGACCGCAGCTTATCCACCGGATGGCCCACGGCGTGAGTGGCGCGTTCACCCGGCGGGACGAAGGTCCTCGCGGGACAGGTCTTTGTCCGGATGCCCGGCGCTCGTGCGGACGGCAGGATGGGTGACGTACCGAGGATCTGGCAGGAATCGCCGGTACATGGAACCGGAGTTCCCCGCTGTGGGACCGGGCGCCGCGGCTTCCCCCCGACGCGGCACCGGTTGTGGGACCTCCGCCCGGGGGAGCAGCCTGTCCCCCCGAGGCTGCTCCCCCCTCCTACCTCTCTGCCCCAACCTCCGCCGGACCGTGGGTCAGACGGCACCGTTCTTGGTGTGCACCTGGTCCCAGGCCTCGGAGACGTAGCGCTCGCGCTCGGTCAGCGTCAGCTCGGGGAAGTAGTCCTTGAGTCGCTCGACGACCTGCTGCTCGGGCTCGTGGCACTCGTGCAGCAGGAAAGCGGCCTTGTGGATGATCTGGTTCTCCATGGCGCAGAGCCCTCCCTCTTCAAGCAGGTCAACCCTGTTGCCGACTCTGCCCGGTCAGCATAGAACCGCCCTCTTGACGCCCGACGGCCGAGGGGTGGCCGCAGCAGGGAGAGTGTCAGTTCGGGCCCGCAGCAACCCACCGCGGCCAGCAGGCACCCCTGGGAACGCCGAAGGGGCTCACGATTCCTCGTGAGCCCCTTCGGTACTTCGCTGGCGGTAGCGGTGGGATTCGAACCCACGGTGAAGTTGCCCCCACACACGCTTTCGAGGTCTGGGCAGTGGTGTCCGGCAGGGTCCGCCAGGGTTCCGGCCCCAGGTGGGCCAGCGCCGTAGGGGCACGGTGAACCCTGGCGAACGCGGGTGAATGAGACCAGAACTGAGACCAGCAGATGTGGCGTGGGCTGGCGCTGGCCAGTTGACTGCTTCGGTCTAGCGCAGTCTAAGGGACGAGCAGGGGAGTGGACCGCTTGTCGGAGCAGCCGGTGGAGCGCTCCTTATAGCGCGCGGTCATGTCAACTACCGCACGTTTCGAAAACTCCTGCGCCGCTAGCTTTGTCGAGCGTAGAATATTCGGCATCAAGGATCCAATGGAGGATGCCCGATATGAGTTCGCCGCTGCCTACTGCTAGGGCATTTACGAGCTGGCTCCTTAGGCCCCCCGTCGAGCCGAATAGGGGTTGGGATACGTGGTCAAATGAGGCGTCTACTCCCCTCATTCTGGAAGCATTGAGGAAGCAGTCTGAAATCAAGACTCATGGCCGTAATAGATTCTCCGGCTCACTCAAAAGCAAGAATGCTCTGTGGTATGAGTATCGAAATTTTCTACGTCAGGCTCTGAGTAATTTTGAGGCAGCTCTGGGCGTGCCCAATCGATCGGCATGCCTCCTTTATTACTACTCCATGTTGAATTTTGCCAAGGCGGAGCTGCTTGATGTATTTACCGTCTCCCAGATATCGGGCAGGATAGGTCATGGCATCAGCTTCAATCCGACGAACGCCAAGAGCATCTCGGGCGACTACTTGACGGTCAAGGCCGGTGTCTTTCCTCGACTGTATGAGCGAAGGACTGGAATTCCAATATCAATAAATCAGAGGATTCCGATCAAGGCTCTTCTGGGAAATATTCCAGAAATTGGAACTCAGGTCAATGACACGGGGATAGGGGATCCGACTGACGGTTCTTTCATTCAGCTTCTGGCTTCCGACGCCAACTCGTCGTGGCCGGTCCTTGCTGTGACGGGAGAGCTGCCGTTTGGGGTTCGCAGCAACGCAAGCAAGATCTTTCGGAGGGAGTTCCGCCAAGTGGGGGCGCCCGAAAAGTGGCGTGACCTATTTGGTATCAGTCGCCGCCTGCCTTGGGCAATGGAATTCTATGAGGCAAAGAATCTTGTCCCTCACGTAAATGGGCAGTCCAACCTTGCTGGTGCAGCTAGCATAACGTGGAAGCTTCGAAACTACTTCACGCTCGCGCAGCATAGCTGGCTGGATGCCCACTTCTGCCCGAGTCTTTACAGGGCTCGGGATGTTCCGATGCCGGCGGAGCTTGCGCGCTATGCCCTGGTCTACTATGCATCATCTCTTGTTAGGTACAAGCCGTCAGCATTTGATCCGCAGCTTCACCCTGAGCAGGCGTATCTTTTTGATGCCCTGGCCCGTGAGTGTGCGCTGCCAATGTTGATCGATACGCTCAGCTACCTAGAAGGCAAGGCGCAATTGTTTTATCCGGAGGATTCGTGGCGCCTGTAAGCTGTCTATGGTTCTCTCGACTCATTGAGAGAATTGGCAATTATCTGCATTGAACTTACGACAAAGATGGCGCCGGCGGCAGAGAGCATGACGTCCTTTCCTGGCTTATTGGCGTATCCAATGGTAGCCACGCCCGCAGCGCGCCCGGCCTCCACATCCCGGGCGGCGTCGCCGATGAAAATGCACTGCTCTGGCTTGCTGCCAACCGCCTCCATCGCATCTAGAAGGAGACGCGGGCTCGGCTTCATGGACGCCGGGTCACCGGGGATTCGCCCGAAAACGCCAGTTACGAAGCGGTCGAGCCGCTGATCTTCCAGGTATGCTTGGATTGCTGCGCCCGAGTTGTTGCTTACCATTGAGACAGTGCGACGGGATGTTTCGCAAGCGCGCAGAACCGACTCGGCCCCCGGGTTGGGTCGACTGATCAGTACAGCCTCAGTCTCAAGCGACGCGAGCGCGCTATCTGTTGCTGATGTGAGGTCGGGGTGGGTTTCGGCGATCAGCCGAAGGAGGGCGAGCGGGTCAGCCTCGGTCGTGCTACTGGCCAGGGCCTGCTCACCAGCAGCGAGCAGGCTCAGACGAAGACGTTGTGCGACTTCCGGCGCCGGGAGGCCAGCAAAGACCGAGCAGATCGGGCCGTCGAAGTCGAGTAGGACGTGCTTCACCGGGCGAAGCACGTCGGCGAGCGACGGGGAAGCACCGGTCATGGCTGACGCTCGTAGGCAATGGTGGACCACACGCTGTCGAACCACATCTGGGCCTGCTGGACGTACTGCGAGCCAAGTGAGGCGTCGTCCGGGCCAGCGGCGTGATGGAACAGCGTAGTGTCCTTTCCGGTGACGTCGTAGAACGTGTGGTCGTTGCCATTGATCGCCACCGTCCGCTCCCGGAGGGGGTAGAACCCGAAGAAGGCTTCCGCCCGGTTCAGGATGTACAGCTTGAAGAGGCTGGACGCCCGGTGCACCTTCACCTGGACCGATGCCTTCTGCACGAGACCGAGCTCCGCCAGCATCTCGACCGAGTGGGCGATGCCGCCGGCGTTGGTTAGCGCGATGTGGCGGGCCCGCTCGCGGAGCGCCAGTTCGTCCTTGAGTCCGTCTACCAGGACCGGCACGGCCATGGACTCCGTGGTGTCCGGCAGGAGCAGGCGCACCGTGATCGACTCTGGCGCGAGCCTGCCGGAGCGGACCTTGTCCAACGGCTCTTGCATGGCGTTGTGAAGGGTCTCGCTGGAGAAGCCGGCGAAGTCGAGCGTCACCTGCTTCTGCTCGAAGGCTGCTTCGAGGTGAGGGCGGAGGCCGACGGGCCGTGACGTGCGCTCGCGGACGAAGGACCCGCTGCCCTGCCGGGTGACGATCAGCCCTTCGGTCCTGAGCAGGTCGAGGGCCTTGTCGATCGTGCCGCGCGCAACGCCGAAGTGCTTGGCGAGCTCTGGGCCGGACGGGAGCTTGTCGCCGGTTTCGAAGCCGGGCTTCTTCGTGAGGATCGAGGCCCGCAAGGAGCTGCTGACCTGCTGATACGGCGGGCGGGAGTCATCCGGGTCGAGGCTCATGCACCCATGCTAGGACAGGTGCTCAACATGCGCGAGAAACCCAACTGTCTTGACCTGCCTAGGCAGGTTGTCTATGTTGAGCATGTCGCCACCGAGAGATGCGGAAGCGACAAGGAGGGCCCTTCTTAGGGCTGCTCTGACCTGCGCAAACGTGCCCGGAGGGGTGGGGTGACAGCCCCCCGAAGGAAGCAAGCGTTCCTTGAGAACTCAACAGTGTGCTGATCAACGAACGAGTGTCTTTGGTCCCCGATCCGTGCCGCCTGTGGCGGGTCGGGGGTCATGGCTACTCGTGAGTCACGAGTGGTCTGGGCCCACGAAAACGGGCCGCCGCGCTCCGGCCAAGGAACGCGCGGCGGCCCCTCGGGCCACCACCCCAACAGAAGAGGTAGACCCGTGAAGACGATTGTTGCAGGACAGAGGGCCGCCACGGCCTTCGAGTTCGCCGAGCTGGCGCTCGGTGTGGACACCGATCTCTCCGCCGCGATCTGCACGCAGGTCGAGCCGGACGTGTTCTTCCCCGAGCAGGAGGACGCCGCCGGCGAGAGGGTCGCGAAGGAGATCTGCGGGTTCTGCCCGGTGCGGTCGGCGTGCCTGGCGCTGGCGATCTCCCGCAACGAGGAGTTCGGCATCTTCGGTGGCCTGACCCCGCAGGAGCGCAGGGAGCTGTACCCGGTACGGCGGTCGGTCGATCGCGCCGCAGTCGAGCCGACCCCCGCGCCCACCGAGCCGAAGCGTGAGCCCGTCACATGCGGCAGCCGCCGTGGCTACCAGCGGCACCGCCGGCGCGGCGAGGTGGCGTGCGACCTCTGCCGCTACGCCAATGCCGCCGCCGACCGTCGCCTTCGCACCACCGGAAGCACGAAGGAGCTGGCGGCGTGAGCCGAGCCGCGAAGGTCCGGGCGGCGGCGGGACGGTGTTCACGGATGACCGTCCTCGCGTACGCCGTGCTCACGCCGCCGGTGAGCGCGCTCACCGGTCGCTCACCGGCGCTCATGAGGTGGTCGTCGTGACGGCCTTGATGAGCCCCGAGCAGGTCCGTTCCGCCGAGCGGACCCTGTCCGTCGGGACGTGGGCGATCACGTTCGGCGCGGTCCTCTACAGCGTGCTCACGGTCACCCCGCTGATGGCCGGTCACAGTCCGAAGGGCTGGGGGTGGACGGCGCCGATCCTGCCGCTGGTCGTGGACGCGGCCGTGGTCATCGTCGTCCGCCTCGACAGCACGCTCGCCCGCCTCGGCGGCCGCAGCGGCCGGTGGCCCGTCGCGCTGCGGTGGATGACCGGCACCATGACGCTCCTGCTCAACATCGGTCTCTCCGCCCTTGACGGCGACCTGGTCGGGGTGGCCGTCCACTCGGTCGCGCCGCTGCTGCTGATCGTCACGGCGGAGGCATCCCTCGCCTACCGGCGGGCCATCACCACCGCCCTGCTCGCCCGTGAGCACGCCGCCCGCGCCGAGCGGGACGAGCGCGACCAGCGGGCCCAGGAGCGGCAGCGGCAGGCCCTCGCCGCCCGGATCGCCGAACAGGATGCGGCCGAGCGGCGCGAGCGTGAGCGCCGTGAGCACGAGGCCGCCCTCGCCCGTGAAGGCCGTGAGCACGAGGCCCGGATGCGGCGCGAGGAACGGGAGGCGGATGAGCGCCGGGAGGCCGCCGCCCGGGAGAAGTCGGCCCGGCGGGAGAGCGCCGAGCGGGCCGAGCGTGAGCGCCGTGAGCGCGAGATGAGCGGGCGTGAGCACGCCGCCCGTGAGCGTGAGCGCCGTGAGCGGGAAGCCACCGAGCGGGCCGACCGCGAACGCCGGGAGGCCGTCGAGCGGCTGGCCCGGGACCTGCTCGACGCCGAGCCCGTCGCTGAGCGGATGCCGGAGAGCCAGGCCCGCAAGACCGTTGCTGCCGCGTACGCCGCTCGTCTGCCGCAGCGCCGCACGGCGGAGCTGACCGGCTGGTCCGCCGGATGGATCGCCGCCCGCTACGCCGAGCTGCGCGAGGACGGCTCTGCCGTGCCGCTCGCCGCCTGAAATCGAGGAGACACCTGCTGTGGCCAGCACCGGAACCACCGCTGATCTGATCCCCGTCGCGGGCACGGCCCTCGCCCTGCTCCGCACCCATCCCACCCTGCCCGTCCCGCGCATCGTCTTCGAGTGGGTGTCCTGGCCCGGCGGCGACAAGCCCGGTGGTCTGGGCTTCCAGCTGGGCCTGCACGGTGACACCGCCCTCGCCGATTTCGAGCAGTGGCGCGAGGCCCTCGGCCTCGACACCGGCACCGTCAGCCACGGCCACCGCAGCACCACCGCCTGGCTCATCACCACCTTCGCGGACGGCAAGGTGCCCGTGCAGCTCACCGGCTACTACAACCGGCCGAGCCCGGACGACGGCGAGTGAGCGGGCCCCGGTTCTTCGACCCCGACGGGCACCGCCACGGCGGAACTCCCACCTACCCCTACAAGCTCGCCCCAGACGGCCTTCTGACCTACCGGCAGCTCCGCGCGATCGGCTTGCGCCCTGGCGGGCAGCCCGTCGCCGCGCAGATCCTCTGGCGCTCCCGCCTGTGCAAGACCGGTCCCCGGGCCGCCTATCTCTACCGGCGCGAACTCGCCCTCCCCGTACGGCCGATGACCCCGGCCCGGTGGGTTGCCGTCCACGCCGCGAACCGGGCCCGTCGCACCTGCCCCGCCTGCCGGCGTGACGCCGGATACGTGCTGCCCCGCCACCTCGGCACCTGCCTGCCCTGCTCCGAACTCCCCGAAAGGGACGCCGACATGAGCGACCACACCGTCAACGGCGGCTACGGACACGAGCCCCGGCCGACCCCGCCCCCGCAGCCCGCCGAGCCCTCCCCCGGCAAGGGCGTCTGATGGCCCTCCTCCGCCGCAGCGAATCGAAGCCGTCCACCCGGACCGACACCCCCGACCACACCGACAGCTCCGGCCGCACGTGGACCGGCGCCGACTACGACGAGGCCCGCGCCTCCGGCCGCGTGGTCTACGCCCCCCGTACCACCAACAGCAACGACCAGCTCGGCCACCACTGACCCGCCCCGGCGGGTGTGCACCCCCCGCGCACCTCAAGTGTGCGGGGGGTGCACACCGCCTCTGACCTGGAGATCCTCATGGGCTACCTCGCCCTGCTCATCGCCATCGGGGTGGACGCGACCATCGGCTACCTCGCCATCCGCGAACTGACCCGCAGGGACCGGTGGTACCGGTGACCACCCCTCCGCCCCCGCCGCCCAACTACCCGCCCACCATCGGCTTGCAGACGACCACCTGGTGGTCGTGGCAGAACGCCTCCGCCTCCATGTGGACGCCCGAGCGGATCGCCGCCGCCGAGGCCGGCCAGACCCGACTCACCGCCGCGATGGACGGGCTGTCCCGCAGCATCACCGAGACCCCCGAGCAGCGGCGCCGCCGCCTCCGCCAGGAGGACGACTATGAGCGCGCGTTGCAGGGGGAGACCCCGCCCCAGCGCGCCGCCCGCCACCGCCGCGAGGACCGCCAGCACCAGCGCGCCGCCTCCCGCCTCTGGAAGGTGGGCGAGGGGGAGCGGTCCCGGCGCTTTCGCCGCTGGTGCACCCTCACCGCCGTCTCCGCCAGTACCGGGTACGGGCTCGGCCTGGTCCAGCAGATCAGCGAACTGCCGTTCATCGTGGGCCTGTTGATCGCGCTCCCCGGCACGTACTGGATCGACCTGAAGATGCGCGGCGGCTGGCAGCACCCCGAGCGCATCTCCGCACTGCGCGGCGGGCGTGCGATCAGCGCCGTGCTGCTGACCCGCATCCCCGTCAGCAGCGTCCTCGCCTCGCTGCTGCACCTCGACCGCCTCCTCGCCGCCAGCGGCCACCTCATCCACCACATCTAAGGAGTTCTGATCATGGGTTCGATGTTCGGCGCATTCGGCTCCGGCGGCGTCTGCCTGGCCATCGCGGTGTGGATCGTGATCGGGCACCGGGGCAAGGGCAAGCTCGCCGCCAAGCACGAGGACCACCACACCGCCTGGTGGATGATCATCTTCGGGATCTTCGCCGCCGGGGCGGGGCAGGCGTTCAGCGCACCGGCCACGGTCGGCGCCGCGCTCACCCACACCGCCACCCAGTCAGCAGCGTTCGGCAACGTTGGCGTCGGCGCCGTCGCCGCCGTCCTGACGATCGTCCTGTTCGGCACCAAGCCGAGGCCGCTGCTTGACTCCGTACTCGGCGCCACCGTCCCGTCCGTCTACGCCGCCGCCGGCGGCCTGTGGGCACTCCCCCTGACCGTCGTCGGCTCCGTCATCAAGTCCCTGGTCGGTGCCTGATCGTGGACACCGACCGGCTGAAGGCGAAGACGAAGGCTGGCCTGGGCGGGATCTCGCTGAAGGCGATCGGCCGGGGCAACCGCCGCATGCTCGCCCCGCTCAAGGCCCGGCACGCCGAGGCCAAGGGCCAGCACGCCGAGGTGCTGGCCGCCCTGGATGAGCGCCGGGCCAAGGCGAGGGAGATCGAGGACCCGGAGAAGCGTTCCAAGGCGCTCGAAGCGCTGAAGAGCGAGAAGCCGATGTCCCCGACCCTGGTCGCCGCCGGATGCACCGTGGTCGCCGCCGTCGTGGCCTGGCCGATGCTGCACGGCCACCACACCGTTGTGGCAGCCACCGGCCTGACCCTGTGGCTGCTGGCCGCCCTGGTGCTCGGTCAGCAGGACGCCGAGAACACCGCGACCGAGGCCACCGAGGAGGCCGAGGAGGCGCCCGCCGAGGCCTCAGCCCCGACCGGTCCCACCCCCGCCCAGACCCACGCCCTGACGGCCTCCCTGACGGCCGGTGGGGAGTCTGTTCTCCTCACCCGGATCGCCTCCCGGCTGGCCTCCTCCCACCCCGGCTGGACCCCCGCCCGCGGGGCCGTCCGCGCCCTCCTCACCGAGGCCGGTGTACCGGTCCGCGAGGGGGTCCGTACACCGGACGGCAACGGCCCCGGCGTCCACCACCAGGACGTGCCCCCGCTCCCCTCCCCAGCAGCAGCCACCCCTGGGGGCCCTGTTGTTGCCAACGTTGGCCCTGGTCAGAGTGCCAACGCCAACACCAACAACAGCTCCGAGCGCATCACCCGAGAGGGGTTCGTCGTGCGGGCCGACCCCGACAACCCCGCCCGCACCGTGGTGCTCGGCAAGCTCGACGCCGCCTGACCCACAGACACGAGAGGCACCCGCCATGACCAACCACTGGCCGAACAAGACGATCCCGGAGTTCACCGGCGAGAAGCTGGCCGACGCGATCGAGCAGCACGGAGCCACCCGTGGGTGACTGGCATCTGGCCCTGGGCGCCGCGCACGTCGCGGCCAAGCTCGGCCACGCCGTCTTCCCGACCACCCGGACCAAGAAGCCCGCGATCCCCAGCCCCCACCCCGACGACCGCACCTGCAAGGGCACCTGTAGCCAGTACGGGCACGGCGTCCACGACGCCACTACCGGCCCCGCCGTGCTGCAGGCCATGTTCGACGCCGCCCCCTGGGCCACCGGATACGGCATCGCCTGCGGACGTGCCCCGCACCACCTTGTCGGCATCGACCTCGACGTCAAGCACGGCATCGACGGGCCCGCCAACTTCCGGGCCCTCGCCGCCGAGCATGGGTTCACCATCCCGCACACCACCGTCGTCGCGACCCCCTCCGGCGGCTGGCACCTCTGGTTCACCGCCCCAGCCGAGGCGGTGGTCAAGAACTCCTCGGGGGAACTCGCCCCCGGTATCGACGTGCGCGGCAGCGCCGGAGTGCTGGTAGGCCCCGGCTCCCGCACCGCCGCCGGGGCCTACCGCTTCACCCCGCGCACCGACCCCCAGCACATCGCACCCCTGCCCGAACTGCTGCTGGCCCTGCTCACCCCGTCCCCGGCTCCGGCGACCAGCCCGTCAAGCCCTGGCTCCGGCCCGAGCGGTGAGGTGCGGGTCCTGGACGCCTACGTCCGGGCCGCTCTGGACGGCGAGACGGCGAAGGTGCGGGAGCAGCACAAACCCGGCCGCAAGAACCGGCTCTGGGCGTCCTCCGCCGCGCTCGGCCGCCTGGTCCGCACGGGCGCGCTGCCCGCCACCGACGCCGAGACCGAGCTCCTGCAAGCCGGGCTCGCCTGTGGCCTCGACTGGCGCACCTGCGAACGCACGATCCGCTCCGGCCTGGCCCGCGCCACCACCGGTCGCGCCACCTGACCGACTCCGCTCGCCCTCCCCGAGGCGGGGGCGGAAAAGCGCTTATCCGCCCCCGCATCGCCGCAGCTCTCTGTACGAAAGGGGACCACCCTTGACTCCTCCCACTCCCGCACCTGACGACGCGTACGGCAACGTCACCAGCCTGTTCGCCGACGACTGGGCCGCCCTGGAGCCGCCGCCCGAGCACACGGACGTGTGGGACACCCCGATCCCGCTCGGCCAGGCCATCGCCCTGCCGCCCTTCCCCGTCGACGCCCTGCCCGCCTGGGTAGGGGAGATGGTCGCGGCCGTCGCCGAGGAGACCCAGACCCCCGCCGACCTCGGCGGCTCCATCGGCCTCGCGGTGCTGTCCACAGCCTGTGGAGGCCGCGCCGTCGTCTCCGTCCGGGGCCGTTGGCGCGAGCCGGTGAACCTGTTCACCGTCACCGCCCTGCCCCCGGGCAACCGCAAGAGCGCCGTCGTCGCGGAGCTGACTCGCCCCCTGCTCGCAGTGGAGAAGGTCCTGATCGAGCAGAGCAGCACGGTGCGGGCCGAGGCGGAGACCACTGCCAAGCTCTCCCGCTCCGCTGCCGAGAAGGCCGCCGCGCGGGCGGCGAACGCCGAGCCCGAACAACGTGCCCAGCTCACCCGGGAGGCGATCGAGCTGGCCGAGGCCGCCGAGGAGACCAGCGTCCCGGCCCGGCCGCAGCTGGTCGCGGACGACGTCACCCCCGAGAACCTGGCCACCCTGCTCGCCGACCAGGGCGGCCGGATGGCCGTTCTGTCCGCTGAGGGCGGGATCTTCGACATCATCGCGGGCCGCTACTCCGGCACCCCCAACCTGGAGGTGTTCCTCAAGGGCCACGCGGGGGACATGCTGCGGGTCAACCGGCAGGCCCGGGACGCTCAGTTCCTCGAAGCCCCCGCGCTGACCATGGGGATCGCCGTCCAGCCGTCCGTGTTCCGGGACATCGCCAAGGCCAAGGGCTTCGAAGGGCGTGGGCTGCTCGCCCGCTTCCTCTACGCGATGCCCCGCAGCATGGTCGGCTTCCGCAACCTCACCCCGGAGTTGATCCCCGAGGCGGTGGCCGACACCTACGCCAAGACGCTGGGCACGCTCACCCTGGCCCTGGCCGGGTGGACCGACCCGGCCGTCCTCACCCTCACGCCCGAGGCCGACGCGGTGCTGCTGGAGCACCAGAACGCCACCGAGGTGCAGATGCGGCCGAGCGGGCCGCTCGCCCACATCGACACCTGGGCCAGCAAGTTGGACGGCGCGATCGCCCGCGTCGCCGGACTACTCCACCTCGCCGCCCACCCGGACGACGGGTACACCCGCCCGATCGTCGCCGAGACGATGACGGCGGCCTGCGGGATCGGTGACTACTACACCGCCCACGCCCTTGCGGTGTTCGACGCCATGGGCAACGACCCCGCGCTTGGCAAGGCCCGCGCCGTCCTCGCGCACCTGGAGACCGCCGACGCGCTGGTGATCAGCAAGCGGGAGCTGTTCCGGGCCCTGTCCCGGGGTGAGTTCCCGGCCGTCGCTGACCTTGACCCCGCCCTGACCCTGCTGGAAGAGCACGGCTGGATCAGGCAGGAAGCGCCCCCGGCCCGCACCGGACGCGGCGGCCGGCCGCCCTCCCCGCGCTACCAGACCCACCCCACCCTCACTTCCAGCCCGCGACAGAACCTCCAGAACTGACACAACCCCAGATCACCCGCTCTGACCAGCGCAAACGCCCGCACGACCCGCGTGACAGAACGGGTCCAAAACTCTGACACAACCCCCTCCCGCCCCGGGCCGCCCGTCTGGCCGGGGGTTCTGTCGGAGTTTTGGACCGGTTCTGTCACACCCCATCCCGGCCACAAACCCCCAGTTCACAGCCCCGACAGGGAGTTCTGTCAGTTCTGGAGGTTCTGTCACGCCCCAAGGCCGCCCACAGCACCACGGAAGGACCGAGCATGACCACCGCCACGCCCGCAGCCCTGACCGTGCCCGAGGCCAGCGGCACCGCGCCGGCCGTGCCGGACCAAGACCTCACCCTGGTCGCCCTCACGGTCGAAGAGGCCGCCCGCCGCCTCAGCATCGGCCGCACCACCATGTACGCCCTCATCCGGGACGGCGAGATCCCCACCGTCCCCATCGGCCGACTCCGCCGAGTTCCTGCCGAAGTCCTGGCCGAGTACCTGCGCCGCCTGATGAACAGCGTCGCCAACCACCACATCGCATCCTGAGGAGACAGCACCCTTGGCAACCCGTCAGCCCAACGGCGGTTCCAGCATTTACCAGGACAAGGACGGCAAGTGGCACGGCCGCGTGACCGTCGGCGTGAAGGACGACGGCTCCCCGGACCGTCGCCACGTCCGGGGGAAGACCCGGGCGGAGGTGACGAAGAAGGTCCGGGACCTGGAGCGGCAGCGCGACGGGGGGAACGTGCGGAAGGCTGGGAAGTCCTGGACCGTCGCGTCCTGGCTCACGCACTGGGTCGAGAACATCGCGGCCCTGCACGTCCGGCCGAACACCCTCTCCGGCTATCGGGTGGCTGTGAACGTTCACCTGATCCCCGGGCTCGGTGCTCACCGGCTGGAGAAGCTGGAGCCGGAGCACCTGGAGCGCCTGTACGTGAAGATGCAGGCCAACGGCAGCAAGCCCGCCACCGCTCACCAGGCCCACCGCACCATCCGGACGGCGCTCAACCAGGCCATCCGGCGCGGCCACCTCACCCGGAACGTCGCCTCTCTCGCCGTCGCGCCCCGGGTCGAAGAGGAGGAGGTCGAGCCGTACGAGGTGGAGGAGGTCCAGTCCCTGCTGCTGGAGGCGGCCAAGAGCCGCAACAGCGGGCGCTGGGCCATCGCGCTGGCGCTCGGCCTGCGGCAGGGTGAGGCGCTCGGTCTCCAGTGGCGGGACGTCGACCTGGAGGTGGGCTCACTCCGGGTGCGGCAAGCCCGGCAGCGGCCGAAGTACGCGCACGGCTGCACCGAGCCCTGCGGTCGGAAGCACGCCGGCCGCTGCCCGGAGCGGATTCACACGAACGAGGACGCCGCCCTGACCAAGTCGCGGGCGGGCAAGCGGCTGATCGGCCTGCCGGAT
Organism: Kitasatospora sp. McL0602; assembly: GCF_052076145.1. NCBI lineage: Bacteria > Bacillati > Actinomycetota > Actinomycetes > Kitasatosporales > Streptomycetaceae > Kitasatospora > Kitasatospora sp. McL0602. The sequence goes on from NZ_CP197246.1 coordinate 3,883,671, forward strand.
CAGCTGGTGAAGTTGCTCCTGCTCCACAAGGAGGAGCAGGAGCGGGAGCGGCTGGCCGCCCGGCAGGAGTGGGTGGAAGGCGGCTGGGTCTTCGCTTCGGAGACCGGCCTGCCGCTGATCCCGCGTACCGACTGGGACCGGTGGAAGCAGCTGCTCGCGGCGGCGGGAATCCGGGACGGACGGCTGCACGACGCCCGGCACACCGCTGGCACGATCCTGCTGCTGCTCGGTGTGCCCGAGCGGATCGTGATGGAGATCATGGGGTGGTCCAGCTCCGCGATGACCAGGCGGTACCAGCACGTGACGGCCCGAATCCGGCGGGACGTGGCGAAGCAGATCGGCGGTCTCATCTGGGAGGTGGTCAAGGACTCCACCGGCGGCGAACCGGGTGAGCCGGGGGCCCCGGAGGTCGGCCCGAATCCGGCCAACTGAGACCAAAACTGAGACCGCCACGACGAAGGGCCCCGACCGTTGCCGGTCGGGGCCCTTCGTTTTTACTGCTCAGTGGCGGTAGCGGTGGGATTCGAACCCACGGTGAAGTTGCCCCCACACACGCTTTCGAGGCGTGCTCCTTTGGCCGCTCGGACACGCTACCGAGGGGAACTCTACCGGACGGCCCGGCCGGGGACGAAATCCGTATCCAGGCGCTGGGTGCCGAAGAACGCGAGCAGCTGCTCCGAGCACTCCCCGGCCAGGACGCCGGAGATCACCTCGGGGCGGTGGTTGAGGCGGCGGTCCCGCATCACGTCGAAGAGCGAGCCGGCCGCGCCGGCCTTCTCGTCGTACGCGCCGTACACCACGCGGTCGACCCGGGAGAGCACGATCGCGCCCGCGCACATCGTGCACGGCTCCAGCGTCACCACCAGCGTGCAGCCGCTCAACCGCCACTCGCCGACCTGCTCGGCGGCCTGCCGGATGGCCACCACCTCGGCGTGCGCCGTCGGGTCGCCGACGGCCTCCCGCTCGTTGTGGCCGCGCCCGATCACCGTGCCGTCGGGGCCGAGGACGAGCGCCCCGACCGGGACGTCGCCGGTGGCCGGGGCCAGCGCGGCCTCGGCCATGGCGAGGCGCATCAGGTCACGCCAGGGGTCGCGTACGGGGTCGGGGCGCACGGGAGCCGGGAGCGGGGCGGTCTGCATGGCTCCAGTGTCCGCCACCGGGCCTGCTCGGTCCGACCACCCCGCGCCGTGCGGCAGGCCCTAGCGGACGGCCTCCAGCACCTCGGTGCAGCCCAGGGCGTCGGCGATCACCGTGATCGCGTCGCCGTCCAGGGCGCGCAGGGCCGGGGCGGTCACCCCGAGGTCGGCCAGCAGCTCCGGGTCGCCGAGCGGGCCGACGGCTCCGGCGGGCCCGCTGTCGGCGCGGACGTCGTCCTCGTCGGGCTCGGCCTCGCCGTCCTCGTCGTCCGGGTCCGCCACGAGGTCGTCGAGGTCGTCGAAGTCCTCGTCGTCGTCACGACCGATCAGTTCGTCCGTGAGCATCGACCCGTAGGAGCTGCGGGCGGCTGCGGCGGCGTCCGAGACGAAGATCCTCGGGTCCTCCTCGCCGTCCACCCGGAGGATGGCGAACCAGGTGTCCTCCTGCTCGATCAGGACCAGGACGGTGTCGTCGTCCCGGGCGGAATCTCGGGCCAGATCGGCCAGATCGGCCACGGTTTCCACGTTGTCGAGTTCTGGTTCGCTCGCTTCCCACCCGTCGTCGGTGCGAGCAAGCACAGCAGCGAAGTACACCGGGGACTCTCCCAAGCTTGGTCTCGGCTGTAGGCGATCTCGGGCGAACGCGGACTGGCCGCCCCCGCGCCAGAGGCGGCCCGTCCATTCGGACCGTCCCACCGGCATCGTGACAGAAAGCTGGTCCTCGCGGGGGGTGTTCGGCACCGCGTCTTTGCAGGTCGTGTCGGAATGGCCGGTCGACAACCGAGGATCCGGCCGGGAGCTCGTCAGATCCCGGCGGTCCACCTCGTCAGATTCGGAAGGTGCGCATCCGCAAGGCCTCGCGCATCCGGCGCTCCTTCGTCCGCCGTGGCTGCACCCGGGCGCGCAACTCGCGGGCTTCGGCGAGTTCCCGCAGGAAGACGGCCCGCCGTCGACGGCGCTGGGCCTCGGTCTCGGGCGGGGGCGCGTTCTCTTCGGGGGCCTCTGTCGAGCCGGCCCCGGCGTCCGGGTTGCTCTTCATACGGTCCGACCTTCCCAGAAGAGTCGGGTTGATACCACAGGAAAGGTCTCGGTTCGGACATATCGCAGGCTCGCCGCCGGGGTGTCGCGGTGTCGTGTGCATGCGCCCGTGCCCGATATGGTCGGAACATGCGTCTCCATGTCGTCGACCACCCGCTGGTGGCCCACAAGCTCTCCACCCTGCGCGACGAGCGCACCGACTCGCCGACCTTCCGGCGGCTGACCGACGAGCTCGTCACTCTCCTCGCCTACGAGGCCACCCGGGACGTCCGGACCGAGCAGGTGGAGATCACCACCCCCGTCGCGGTCACCATCGGCACCCGGCTCAGCTACCCCCGCCCGCTCGTGGTGCCGATCCTGCGCGCCGGGCTCGGCATGCTCGACGGCATGACCCGGCTGCTCCCGACCGCCGAGGTCGGCTTCCTGGGCATGGTCCGCAACGAGGAGACGCTGGAGGCGTCCACCTATGCGACCCGGATGCCGGACGACCTCTCCGGCCGTCAGGTCTACGTCCTCGACCCGATGCTCGCGACCGGCGGCACGCTCGTCGCGGCGATCCGGATGCTGATCGAGCGTGGCGCGACCGACGTCACCGCCGTCGTCCTGCTGGCCGCGCCGGAGGGCGTGGCCGTGATGGAGCGTGAGCTGGCCGGTCTGCCCGTCACCATCGTGACGGCCGCCCTGGACGAGCGCCTGAACGAGAACGGCTACATCGTGCCGGGCCTCGGCGACGCGGGCGACCGCCTCTACGGCACCGCCGGCTAGCTTCAGGCAACTGGCCGGCTACAACAGGGGCGCGGGGAACTGCGCGAATCCGGAAGGCAACAAGTCTTCCGCTTCGCGCAGTTCCCCGCGCCCCTCGTGGTTGACGCCGGTGCGAGCGCTTCAGCAGCTGCCGGGGGCCGGCGAGGCCGCCGGGGACGGCTTGGTCGCCAGCGCGAGCGCCGCCGCGGCCTGGGTCGGGTCGAGCAGGTCCGCGTAGCTGTCGCCGATCACGAAGTCGACGGTGGCGTCGGCGCGGGTGTCGGCCGTGGTGACGGCGGTGGCGACCTGGGAGCCGAGCAGCTTGGCCGCGCCGAGCCCGGCCGGGCCGCTGACGACCTGTGCGGTGCCGGGCACCTTCTTGTCCAGGGCGGCCGGTGCGTTGCCGACCTTGCCGATGACGAAGCCGCGCTTCTTCAGCTCGTCCGCCGTACGGGCGGCGAGCCCGGCCTTGGCGGTGGCGTTGTAGACGTTCACGGTGACCGTCGGCGGCTGCGGGACGGCGGTGCTGGTCGACCCGGGAGCGGGGCCGCCCGGGGCTGCGGGCGCACCGGAGGCGGCCGCCGGGGCGGACGCTGCGCCGGAGGCCGCGACCGGCGCGGCGAGTGGCTTGCCGGAGGCGGAGGTGGTCGCGCAGGCCTGGGCGGTGGAGTGCTTGCCCTTGCCGCTGAAGATGTCCACCAGCTGCACGCCGCCGAGCGCGATCAGCGCGAGCGCGAGCAGCGAGCCGATCGCGGCCAGGATCTTCTTGCTCTTGCGGGGCGGGCGGCCCAGGCGCGGGTAGGAGTTACCGGTGATCCGGTACTGCTTCCCCTTCAACCCCTGGGGAGTCAACATGCTCACAGTCTGTCTCCCCCTCGTGCCTGGACAGGCTCGGTGACGGGTACGGCCAGTGCGGGTACGGGCCAGTGACGGGTACGGCCGGGTGGGCATGACGCCCCAGCTCCGGCCGTACTCGGAAGACTAGTGCCACTCCGACTGCGAAGGTACAAAATGATCATCATCTGGAGTACGGCGGCACTCGAAAGGATGTACCGGCACCGCCGCCGGAGTGGGGAGAAGTTGTGAAGGGGAGTCAGTCCATTTCCAGGACGCGGGCGTGCAGCACCTGGCGTTGTTGCAGGGCGGCGCGGACGGCGCGGTGCAGACCGTCCTCCAGGTAGAGATCGCCGTGCCACTTCACCACGTGGGCGAAGAGGTCCCCGTAGAAGGTGGAGTCCTCTGCGAGCAGGGTCTCCAGATCCAGTTGGCCCTTGGTGGTCACCAGCTGGTCCAGCCGCACCGGACGTGGCGCGACGTCCGCCCACTGGCGGGTGCTGGTCCGGCCGTGATCCGGGTACGGCCGTGCGTTGCCGATGCGCTTGAAGATCACACGGAAAGCCTACCGTCACCGCGCCGTCAGGCCCAGCAAGCGTGGCCTGGCCTGCGTTCGGTGATTCGTAGCGATTACATAGGAAATGCCCTTTCAGTCCCCCAGTTCTCCGCCTCCCGGGAGCCCGCCGCCATGACTGCTGAGTCGCCTGCCGAATCGTCCGCCGGGTCACCGTCCGCCGTTGCCGCGCAGATCGCCGCCGGGTACGCCTTCACCGGGCCGGCCCTCGATCTCGGGGCGGTGATCCAGGGGACCACCGCGTACCCCGAGTCGCAGGTCCGCATCCCGCTCGCCGTGCTCAACCGGCACGGGCTGGTCGCGGGGGCGACGGGCACCGGCAAGACCAAGACGCTCCAGCTGATCGCCGAACAGCTCTCGGCCCAGGGTGTCCCCGTCTTCCTCGCCGACATCAAGGGGGACGTCTCCGGCATCAGCGCCCCCGGCGAGCCGGGCGAGCGGGTCACCGCCCGCGCCGCCGAGGTCGGGCAGGAGTGGCGGGCCCTCGGCTGCCCCAGCGAGTTCTACGCCCTCGGCGGGCAGGGCGTCGGCATCCCCGTCCGGGCCACCGTCACCAGCTTCGGCCCGCTGCTGCTCGCCAAGGTGCTGGATCTGAACGAGACCCAGGAGGCCTCGCTTGGCCTGGTCTTCCACTACGCCGACCGGCAGGGGTGGGAGCTCGACGACCTCAAGGACCTGGTCGGGGTGATCACCTTCCTCACCTCGCCCGAGGGGAAGGCGGAGCTCAAGACGGTCGGCGGGCTCTCCGCCGCCACCGCCGGGGTCATCCTGCGTTCGCTGACGCTGCTGGACAACGAAGGCGCCGGAGCCTTCTTCGGCCTGCCCGAGCTCGACACCGCCGATCTGCTGCGCAAGGCCCCGGACGGCCGGGGCATCGTCTCCGTGCTGGAGCTGCCCTCGGTGCAGGACCGGCCGAGACTCTTCTCGACCTTCCTGATGTGGCTGCTCGCCGACCTCTACCAGGAGCTGCCCGAGGTCGGCGATCTCGACCGGCCGAAGCTGGTGTTCTTCTTCGACGAGGCGCACCTGCTCTTCACGGGTGCGTCCAAGTCGTTCCTGGAGGCGATCACCCAGACCGTCCGGCTGATCCGCTCCAAGGGCATCGGGATCTTCTTCGTCACCCAGACCCCGCGCGACGTGCCGGGGGAGGTGCTCGCGCAGCTCGGCAACCGCGTCCAGCACGCGCTGCGGGCCTTCACCCCCGACGACGCCAAGGCGCTCAAGGCGACGGTCTCGACCTTCCCCAAGTCCTCGTACGACCTCACCGAGGTGCTCACCCAGCTCGGCACCGGCGAGGCCGTGGTGACCGTCCTCTCCGAGAAGGGCGCGCCCACCCCCGTCGCCGCCACCCGGCTGCGGGCGCCGCAGTCGCTGATGGGCCCGGTCGAGGAGACGGCCCTGCGGGCGGCGGTCGACGCGTCACCGCTGACGGCCCGCTACCGGGACGCGGTCGACCGCGAGTCGGCGTACGAGAAACTGGCGGCGCGAGACGCCGCCGCCGCGCCGGCCCCTGCGCCGGAGGCTCCGGCACCCGCCCCGGCGCGCGAATCGGCGCCCGAGGCAGAGATGGAGCCGGGACGGGACGAGGGCGGCCTGCTCGGCAGTCTGCTGCACAGCCCGGCGCTCAAGTCCTTCGCCCGCTCGGCCGGCACGCAGCTGGGCCGGGAGATCACCCGGAGCCTCTTCGGCACCTCCAAGCGGCGCCGCTGAGCGGGCGGCGGGCGGCGTAGGCGGTCAGCCGGTCAGGCGGCCACCGGCGCGGCCGCTGCGGTGCCGGCCAGGCCGAGGCTGCGCAGCGCGATGTGCTGGGTGTAGGCGAGCAGACCGATCGTCACCCCGGCCATCACCACGGCGAAGAGGCCGTGGCCGAGGGGGGTGTCGATGCCCAGGCCGAGGGCGGCCATCACGAAGTGGCTGCCCACGCGGAGGGCGACCAGGCCGATGACGATCTTGCGGGTCTCCTTGCCGCGCCACAGCGCCTTGGCGAGCCGGAGCCGACGGCGCATCATCGTCAGCGAGACGGCGATGTTCACGACCAGCAGGACGATCAGCGCGGGCCAGGCCCAGTGGACGGCCTTGATGATGTCGAAGGCCCCGGCGAGCACGCCCTCGAAGCCGAAGAACCAGACCGGCAGTTTGTAGTCGGCGGCCACCAGGCCGGTGGTGTCGAGTTCTTCGGTCGGTGCGGTTTTCTTCTTGAAGATGTTCATGCTGTCCCCCGTGGTCCGTGTGTTGACCACCACTCTGCCGTGCGCGGTGTACGGGCGGCAGAGCGGGGCATCACGAATCGGGAATGACAGCTGTCACACGCCGCTACCGGAGTGCGGCGCCGATCCGGTCGAGGGAGGAGAGCCGCATCAGGCCGTAGTTGTAGAACTCGACCTCGGGGACACCGAGTTGGCGCAGGGTGTCGATCTTCGCGGCGAGGTTGGCCGGGCCGTCGCAGTCCTGGGTCATCGGGCGCAGGATCACGGCCATCTCCGCCGGGCGGATGCCGTGCAGGGCATAGGCGGCGACCTTCTCCCGGACGGCCTCCGGGGTCTTCGCGTAGCCGAGGGTCTCGATCTGGTGCGCGGCCTTGCCGATCGCCGACAGGTCGATGCCCGAGAGCCAGCCCTTCCCCGGGCCGCCGCCGTCCATGAAGGTCAGCCGCATGCCCAACTGCGCTGCGGCCTCGGTGACCTCGGCCGTCAGCGAGGTGACGGTCGAGAGCGCGGCGTCGATGTACGCGGCGACGGCGCCGCCCGCCAGCTCGTCCAGCGGGGTCGGGTCGGCGGCCCGCCGCTCGTCGGCCAGCCGGGCGCGCAGCTCGTCCTGGACGGCCTGCCGGGTCTCGGCGGCGGGGACGCCCAGGGCCTGCGCGCGGGCCAGGCAGTGGTCGCAGAAGCAGAGGCCGAGCAGGGCCTCCGTGACGGGCCCGAGCTGCTCGAAGTACCGCTCGTGGTGGTAGCCGTGGCGCAGGCCGTGGAAGTGCAGCGACTCGGCGCGGATCGCGTCCACGCCGTAGCGGGCGAACTCGGCGACCAGCGTGGTCGCGTACTCCCGCACCTCCGGGTTGGCCGGGCAGAGCTCGGTCAGTTGGCGGTCACCGAAGGCGTTGGCGGGTGCGCAGTCGGGGTGTTGGAAGCCGAGCCGGTCGTTGTGGCAGAAGACCGTCCAGGCGTGCAGCTTGAGCCCGCGCCGCTGCGCCTCCTGGGCCGCCTCGGCGAACGGGTCGCGGTCGCCGATCGCGGTGGACGGCGTCGGTGCGAGCCGCCGCCCGGCCCAACGGGCGGCGTCCGGACGGAAGTACGCGGCGCCGGGCTCCAGGTACCGGATCACCCGGCGGGGGTTGTGCGGGAAGACGTCGCGCGCCTCGTGGTAGACCGAGGCCAGCGTGACGCCGCCGACGCCCGCCCGGTCGGTGAGGTTGCCGAAGAAGGTGTCGGCCCCCTCGTCGATCAGGTCGGTCGCGAAGGCGAGGACGGAGGACTCCACAGGGCGGCTCCGGGGCAGGTGGTGCTGGGTGCGGGCCAGGCCACGCTAGCCCGGCGGACGAGTATTGGTCTATACCTGACGGCGGAAGCAGAGCCCTCAGAGGCCGAGGTCGTCGAGCTCCTTGAGCAGCTGCGCCCGGGAGTCGTCGGCCTTCCCGGTGGGCTGGGCCGGTACGGCGGCGCTCGGAGCAGCGGCGTTCGGTGCGGCGGCAGCGGTTACCGGCTTCGGGCTGCGGTCGGCGCGGACCGGGCGGCCGGCGCGGTCGCGGAACAGCCAGGCGCCGAGCAGCCCGCCGACCAGGCCGCCCAGATGGCCGAGCCAGCTGACGCCCGGCGTGCCCGGCACGGCGGTGGTGAGGATGTACGCAAAAGAGGCGCCCATCACGACGCCGATCAGGCTGTCGATCAGATTCCGGTCGAAAAGCCCGCGCAGCACCACATAACCGAAGTATCCGTAGATCACCCCGCTCGCGCCGACCGTCACCACGTGATCACGCTCGAAGAGCCAGACCGCCGCGCCGCTGGCCAGCACCACCAGCAGCGTCAGCCCCAGGAATCGCTTCACGCCCCGGTAGGCCGCCAGGAAGCCGAAGATGAACAGCGGCCCGGAATTGCCCTCCAGGTGACGCCAGTTGACATGCAGGAAGGGCGCGGAGAGGACGTCGGCCAGCCGGGTGGGCTGCTGCGCGACGATCCCGTACTGCTGGGTGAGCGAGTACCCGTCGGCCCAGTTGACCACCTGGACGACCCAGATCGCGCAGAGCACTCCGAACATCACGAAGAACGCCCTGCGGGCCTCTGCGATCATCTTCGCCGGAAGCTGGTCCGCGCCGCCGCTGGGGGAGTGCTCCGTAGCCATGGGGAGACTCTACGGGCGTCCACCTGGCAAGGCCAGGAAAATCCGGCAATGCCGTTCAATAGCCCGGCGGCAATTCCGGGGCCGAGCACGGCCGCCATTCCCCGCCGAATGATCGGCGGAGGGTATTTCGGCAAATGTTCGGGCTGCCTTCACCCCAGTACACTGGCGGCGCAGAGCAGACAGCAGAGCAGACAGCAGAGCAGACAGCTGAGCACTACAGAGGAAGTCAGAGCCGCCATGTCACTGACCGGAAAGCACATTCTCTCCAGCGATCTCTTCGACCGGGACGAGTTGGAGCGGCTCTTCGAACTGGCGGACCTCCTGGTGCCCGTCGCCCGTGGCGAGCAGGTCACCCGGGTGCTCGAAGGCGCGGTGATGGCCAGCCTCTTCTTCGAGGCGAGCACCCGCACCCGGCTCTCCTGCGAGTCGGCCTTCCTCCGGCTCGGCGGCGCCGTCACCAGCACCACCGGCACCGGCGTCACCTCGATCTCCAAGGGCGAGTCGCTCGCCGACACCGCCCGGGTGGTCGGCGGCTACTGCGACCTGGTGGTGATGCGCCACCCCGAGGTGCAGTCCATCCACGACTTCGCCGGGGCGACCAACGTCCCCGTGGTCAACGCGGGCAACGGCGCGGGCGAGCACCCGACGCAGGCGCTGCTCGACATGTTCACCCTGCACCGCGAGTTCGACCGGCTCGGCAAGAGCATGGACGGCCGCCGGATCGCCCTCGTCGGCGACCTGCTGCACGGCCGCACCGTGCACTCCCTGATGAAGCTCCTCACCCGGTACGAGGGCCTCACCATCGCCTGCGTCTCCCCGGCCGAACTCGGCATGCCCGCCGAGCTGCTCGAGCTCGCCGCGGCCCGGGGCCACCAGGTCGAGGTGAGCGACAAGCCCGCCATCGCGCTGCGCGAGGCCGACGTCGTCTACGCGACCCGGCTGCAGACCGAGCGCTTCGCCGACAAGCCCGTCCCGTACAGCGACGACTTCCGGATCGACCGGGCCCTGGTCGAGCGGGTCTGCACCGCCGACGCGGTGATCATGCACCCGCTGCCGCGCGACAGCCGGTCCGGCTCCAACGACCTGGCCACCGACCTCAACAGCGACCCCCGGCTGGCGATCTTCCGCCAGACCGACAACGGAATCCCCACCCGGATGGCCCTCTTCGCCTCCGTCCTCGGCGTCGTCGACGAGATCCGCAGCTCGCTGCGCACCGCGAGCTGGTACCGCCCGGCCTTCACCGGCCCCGACGACGCGCCGTTCTACCGGCGCTGAAACGCCCTCCCCGTGTGATCGGGACAGACCCTAGAATGTCGGCGGTCCGACGCCGGGGGCGCGTCGCGATCACGGGCACTATGGGGGAGAAGTCGACATGACGGACCAGCAGATGACGGACCGGCAGATGCGGGACTGGCCGCCGGCGGATCGACCGGCGGCCGAGCGGCCCGGCGACCGTCTGGCCGTGGTGACCGGCGGCGGCTCGGGCATCGGCCGGGCGATCGCCGCCGAACTCGCGGCCTCCGGCTGCCGGGTGGTCGTCGTCGGCCGCCGGGCGGAGAGCCTGGAGGAGGCCCGCAAGGCGATCGACGCCGCTGTCGGCGCCGCACGGGTGATTCCGGTTGTCGCGGATCTGACCGACCCCGAGCAGATCGCCCGCGCGGCCGGGACGATCACCGCGCTCGGGCCCGTCGACGTGCTCGTCAACAACGCCGGGTCGGCCGTCCCCACGCCCGCCGACGACAGCCTGGCCGCACTCGCCGACTCCTGGCGCAGCGGCCTGGAGGCCAATCTGCTGTCGGCGGTGCTGTTCACCACCGCGCTGCTCGGCGGGCTCCGCCGCCCCGGGGCGCGGCTGCTGGTGATCAGCTCGACCGCCGCCCAGCGCGGCGGCTCGGGCGCGCACTCGGCCGGTGCGTACGCGGCCGCCAAGGCGGCGCTGCACGGCTGGGCCTTCGGCCTGGCCCGCGAACTCGGCCCCGACGGCATCACCGTCAACCTCGTCGCCCCCGGCTATGTCGCCGAGACCGAGATCTTCGGCGACCAGTGGTCGGAGGGCTTCCACGCGGCCAAGGTCGCCGAGACCCTGGTCGGCCGCGCGGGCCGTCCCGCCGACGTCGCGGGCATCATCGGCTACCTCGCCTCCCCGGCCGCCGGCTACATCACCGGCCAGGTCATCGGCGTCAACGGCGGCGTCGTGCTGGGCCGTTGACGCAGTTCCCCGCGCCCCTTGGGGCTGGCCGTCAGGGTTTGGCCTTCTTGGCTTCCTGCTTGGCCGCCTGCTTGAAGCTCCGGACCTCGCTCAGCGATTCGGGTCCGGTGATGTCGGCGACCGAGCGGAAGCAGCCCTGTTCGCCGTAGAGGCCTGCTGCCTCGCGCCAGCCGTCGGGGCGGACGTCGTACTGCTTGCCGAGCAGGGCGAGGAAGATCTGCGCCTTCTGCTTGCCGAAGCCCGGCAGGGCGTTGAGCCGGGCGAGCAGTTCGGCACCGGTGGGTGCGTCGCGCCAGACGGCGGCCGCGTCGCCGTCGTAGTGGTCGACCAGCTCCTGGCAGAGCTGCTGCACCCGCTTGGCCATCGAGCCGGGGTAGCGGTGCACGGCGGGTTTCTCGGCGAACAGGGCGGCGAAGGCCTCCGGGTCGTACCCGGCGATCTCGTGGGCGTCCAGGTCGTCGCGGCCGAGGCGTTGGGCGACCGTGTAGGGGCCGGTGAACGCCTTCTCCATGGGCACCTGTTGATCCAGCAGCATGCCGACCAGTGCCGCCAGCGGGCTGCGGCCGAGCAGCTCGTCGGCCTCGGGTTGCTGCGCGAGCCGGATGGTGTGGTCCATGGCCGTATCCTGCCGAACTCCGCTGCTCCGGCGGGCCGCAACACGCCCGTGCGGTCACGCGGCGCTTGTGGCCGCCGCTGTGGTTGGGTGTCGCTCATGACGACCCCTCAGCTCCCTGGCGTGGGCGAACGCGCCGAACTGCTCCAGGTGCTCGCCCGGCACCGGGGCTTCCTCCGCTACACCTGCCGTGATCTCACCGACGAGCAGGCCGCCCGGCGCACCACCGTCAGCGCGCTCAGCCTGGGCGGCCTGGTCAAGCACGTCACGGTGGTGGAGGCCCGCTGGATGCGCTTCGTGGCCGGCGGCGCCGAGGCGATGGAGAGCGAAGCCATCGACTGGGAGGGCCAGTTCGTGATGGCGGACGGCGAGACGCTGGCCGGGCTGCTCGGTGCGTACGAGGAAGTCGCCCGCCGGACGGACGAGTTGGTCGTGAGCCTGCCGGATCTGGACGCCGCGCACCCGCTCCCGGTCCGGCCGTGGTTCGAGCAGGGTGCGTCCTGGTCCGCGCGGCGGGTGCTGCTGCACCTGATCGCCGAGACGGCTCAGCATGCGGGCCACGCCGACATCATCCGGGAGTCCCTGGACGGCGCGAAGACGATGGGCTGAGGGAGCCGCTAGGCGCCCGGCGGGGTGGCGGCGAAACCGCTCAGCAGGGTGCGGACGTGGGCCGGGGCGTCGGCGGGGTCGAGTGGGGTGTGTCCGACCAGCAGGCGGTACCAGAAGGGGCCGAAGACCAGGTCGGCGGCGTGCTCGAGATCCAGGCCGGGGGTGAGCTCGCCGTGGGCGACGCCGCGCGCGAGCAGGTCGGTGACGATGGCCCGGCGGCTGCGGACCCAGCTCCGGAACTGTTCGGCGAAGGCCGGGTCGAGCTGGGCCTCGGCCATCAGGCCGCGCAGGGCGTTGACCCGGAAGGGGTGCTCGACCACGCGGTAGAGCTCCTCGACGAAGGCGGTCAGGTCGGCGGCGGTGCTGCCGGTGTCGGGGGTGGGCATCCGGCGGGCGACGGCCTGGCCGTAGGCGTCGAGGGCGAGGGTGGCGCGCGTCTTCCACCAGCGGTAGAGCGTGCTCTTGGCGACGCCCGCCCGCGCCGCCACGCCTTCCATCGTCACGGCGCCGTAGCCGGCCTCCTCGATCAGGTCGGCGGTGGCGGCGAGCACGGCCGCGCGGGCGTCCTCGCTGCGGATGCGGCCTCCGGTGCGGGTGGTCCGGGGGTGCGCAGAGTCGTTTGCTTCTGGCATGGACGTCACGGTAGCAGCGTGCTAACTTCAATCGAAACGAAACGTAGCGATTCGATTTGAGGAACGAGGCATCCCATGAGCACCGTCGTGGTCTCGCACATGCTCGCCGGCTCCGGCGCCGACATCTGGTACCCCGCCCTCCGGGCAGAGTTCACCGCGGCCGGCCACCACGTGGTCATCCCCGACCTGCCCGACCCGCAGGCCCCCGACGCCGACGCCTGGCTGAAGGCGATCACCGCCGTGACCGACCCGGCCCAGGCCCCCGACACCGTCCTGGTCGGCCACAGTCTCGGCAGCGTCAACCTGCTGCGCCTGCTCGCCCGGCACGACACCGAGCGCTTCGGCCCGTACGCGGGCCTGGTGCTGGTCGCCGGCATGGCCAAGGAGGTCGGCTACGAGCCGCTCGCGCCGTTCTTCGCCCCGGCCTTCGACTGGGCCCGCATCCGCAGCGCGGCCCCCGCCGTCCGGGTCCTGCACGCCGCCGACGACCCGGTCACCGGCGCCGCCACCCCCGAGCACCTGATGTCCTTCGCCCGCGACCTGGGCGCCACCGTCACCCTCCTCCCGACCGGCGGCCACTTCCCCACCACCGGCACGCCGCTCACCGAACTCCCGCAGGCGAGCCGCCTGGTGCGCGAGCTGCTCCCGGCAACGGCTGCGGCCCCGACCACGGGCGTCGCCGACGGCGGAGCGCTGTAGTCAGGGCCGCAGCCGGGGCCGAGGGCGTGTCAGTTGCCGCCGTTGACCACGGAGTTCTGGATCGCACCCGCCGAGAGGGTGCGCTTGGCGAGGATGTCGCCGTACGTGCCGTCCTCGACGATCGAGTTGATCGCCTTCACCAGGACGTCCCGGAGTACGCCGCTGCTCTTGGGCACGGCTATCCCGTACGGGCGCAGCTGGAGCTGGTTGCCGGTGAGCTCCAGGCTCTGGCCGTTGTCCAGCGTCTGGGCGTTGTACTGGGCCTTGGCGTAGTCGCTGAGCGTGGCGGCCGCGGTGCCGTTGCGGACCTGCTCCAGCGCCTGTGCGTCGGAGTCGACCTCGTTGACCGTCAGGGTGCCGGTCCGCTTGCAGGCGTTCACCTGGCTGTTGGCCAGGTCGTCGTGGATGGTGCCCTTCTTCACCACGACGGTCCTGCCGCACAGGTCGTCGAGCTTGGTGATCTTGTCGGGGTTCCCCTTGTGCACCATGATCGCGATGCCGGCGATGAAGTAGTCGACGAAGTCGACGCCCTCGTTGACGGTCTTGCCGTTCTTGTCGAGGCCCTGCTGGCGGGCCCGGGTGTCGGTGATGCCCGAGAACCCGATGTCGTACTTCTTCTCCATCACGCCGGGCAGCACGTTCTGGAAGAGACCGACGTCCTGGAACTCGAGCTTCACGCCGAGCCGCTGCTCCATCGCGGCCGCGATGTCGGCATCGAGGCCGTCGGCCTGCCCGTTCGCGCCCTTGAAGATCACCGGAGTGGCGGTGAGCGAGGCCCCGACCCGGATCGTCCCGGCCTTCCGGATGGCCTCGGGCAGCTGGTCGTGCAGTGAGAGCTTGCCACTGCTAGAGCCACAGGCGCTGAGCATCAGTGCGCCGACGGCGACGGCGGCCACAGCGCCGTAGCGGCGTCCGGTGGTGGCAGGCATGTTCGATCTCCCAGGTCGTGGAGGCACGGTGCCCGGCCGACCGGGGGTCCGTGACGGCAGGCTGGGCAGACTATAACCACCATGGTCACGACAGCTCTCAGGAGGGTTCGTAACCAGTTGATCAGTGCAGGTGATCGCGTTGCGCGGGCCACCCGCGCCCAGGCCGGCCGGCTCAGACCTCGGCGGCGCTCTGGGCGGTCAGAGCATCGCGGAGCCAGTCGTGGGCGGTGCCCATGGTGGGCTCGGCCGAGCCGGTGAGCTCGGCCGTCAGCTGCCAGTAGCGGTCCATCCTCGGGTCCGAGCCCGCAGCCAGCTGCCCGCCGAGCTTGCGGCGGAAGGCGGGCGTGTCGGGGGTGTCGAAGGACCGCGCGTACGCGGCCACGAAGCAGTCGAGCGCGTCGCCCTCGTGCGGCGGCCGGTCGGCGCGCAGGCTCGCCGAGGCCAGCCCGTACGCCTCGCCGAGGCCGTCGTAGAGCACGGCCGGGCGGTGGGCGGGGAGCTGCGGACGGTCCGGGGGGCAGAGGTCGGGGCGCTTCTCGGTGGTGAGCGCGTGCAGCCGGGCGAAGGCCAGCACCTGGGCCGGGGTCGGGTCGGGCGGGGGCTGCGGGACGGCCGCTTCGAGGATCGAGGAGACCAGCCGGGCCGGCAGCCGCGCAGGCAGCACGAACCGCCAGAAGCGTGCCAGCGGGGCCGTGCTGGGCGGGGTGGACATGCCACCGATCAGCGCCAGCCGCTCGGCCCGCTCCTCGGGCGTGCAGTCCTGCAGCAGCTGCAGCGCGGCCTCGCGCCAGCGCAGCGCCGTCAGCTGCGTGCCCAGCTCGCGCAGCTGCCCCGCGATGACGTCCTCCAGCAGCTCTTCGCGCTCGAGTACGCGGCTCACCTCGGGGACCGGCAGATCGAGGGTGCGCAGCGAACGGATCAGCCGGAGCCGGTCCAGCGCCTCCGGGCCGTACCGCCGGTGGCCGCCGCTGCTGCGGGTCGCTTCGGGCAGCAGGCCGCGGTCCGAGTAGAAGCGGACGGTCTTGACGGTGACACTCGCGTGCTCGGCGAGCTCCCCGATACTCAGCGTGCTGTCGGGCGACAAGGCTTGAACCTCCCTCAGGGGGAGTTCCTACCGTACAGGGGAGGGCAGGACGGCCGGGGCGGCCGATCCAGGGGAGCCCTGCTGACGAGGAGACGGTCATGACGGCATTCGTACTGGTTTCGGGCAGTTACACCGGCGGTTCGGTCTGGCAGGAGGTCGCCGCCGGGCTGCGGGCGGCGGGCGCCGAGGTGCACCCGGTGACGCTCACCGGCATGGGGGACAGCCGGCACCTGGCGGGCCCCGACACCGGGCTGGAGACGCACGTCGAGGACCTGGTGCAGCTGCTCGACCGGCTGGAGACGCCCGAGGTGGTGATCGTCGGTCACGACTACGGCATCCACCCCGTGCTGGGCGCCGCCGACCGGCGTCCGGAGCGGATCGCCCGGATCGTCCACCTCGACGCGGGCATCCCGCTGGACGGCGAGTCGGTGCTCGACCTGCTGCCGGACCCGGCGATCCGCGAGGCACTCGTCCAGCAGGCCGAGGACGGCTGGCGGATCGCCCCGCCCACGGCGGCCCAGTGGCCGATGCTGGGCAGCACCGCCGGGCTCACCGCCGAGGCGCTGGACACCCTGACCCGGCAGGCCGCGCCGCAGCCGCTCGGCACCCTGACCCAGCCGCTGCGGCTCACCGGGGCGGCCGCCGACGTGCCGACCTCCGGCATCCTGTGCACCGGCAACGGGATGAGCATCGGCATGGTCGAGACCGTGCTGGGGATGGGCGACCCGCGTCTGCAGAAGCTCGTCGACCCCCGGGTCGGCTTCTTCGAGCTGGCGACCGGCCACTGGCCGATGCTGTCCGTGCCCGAGGAGCTGACCGAGGTGCTGCTCCGGGCCGCGGCCGGCGAGGGGCACCGGCTGGCCGTCCGGACGGACGAACTGCCCGCCCACCTCCAGCCGTTCCTGCTGGACGTCCCCGAGCTGGAGCGCGAGCGCGTCGGGCAGGTCGACCTCTACCTGCCCGAGGCCGCTGCGGCGACCGCCGGGCCGCGTCCGGCGGTGGTGTTCGTGCACGGCGGCCCGGTGCCCGCCGGGGTGCAGCCCACGCCCCGGGACTGGCCCGCCCTGGTCGGCTACGCCCGGTACGTGGCGAGCCTGGGCGCGGTCGGCGTGACGCTGGACCACCCGCTGCACAGCCTGTCCGACTACCCGCAGTCCGCCGAGGCCGTGGCCGCCGCCGTCGAGCTGGTGCGGGCCGATCCCCGGGTGGACGGGGAGCGCGTCGCGGTCTGGATCTTCTCCGGCGGCGGGCTGCTGTCGGCCGACTGGCTCGGTGCGCCCCCGCAGTGGCTGCGCTGCCTCGCGCTGACCTACCCCGTCCTCGCGCCGCTGCCCGGCTGGGGGATGGGCGAGACCCGGTTCCGTCCGGCGGCGGCCGTCGCCTCGGCCGGGCGGCTGCCGGTGGTGCTGACCCGGGTGGAGCTGGAGGTCGCCGAGATCGCGGGCACGGTCGCGGAGTTCCTGGCCGCCGCGGAGGCGGGCAACGCCGACGTCGAGGTGGTGGACGTGCCCGGGGGTCACCACGGCTTCGAGACGATCGACCACACCGACGAGGCGCGCCGGGCCGTCGAGCGGGCCGTCGGCTCCGTACTGGCCCACCTGGAGGGCTGACCGGCGGGTACCGGCCCGGGGTGCCCGACGGGTGCGCCCGGCGCCGGTACCGTCTGGCGGGTGATCAACGCACAGACACGGGTACGCATCGCCCGCCCCTCCCGGGATCTCGCCGCCGCCGAACGCTTCTACGTCGAGGGCCTCGGCCTCGACGTGCTCTGGCGCACGGCCGAGCACGTGCCGGGCGAGCACGACCTCCTGATGCTCGGACTGCCCGGCGGGCCCTGGCACTTCGAGCTCACCCACGACCCCGAGCGGCCCGTCGAACCGGCGCCCACCGTCGACGACCTCTTCGTCCTCTACCTGGGCGAGCCCGTCGACAAGGCCCTGGTGCGGCGCATGCTGGCCGCCGGCGGCACGCACGTCACCCCCAACAACCCGTACTGGGACGAGCACGGCGTGACCGTCGCCGACCCGGACGGCTACCAGCTCGTGCTCTGCTCGCGCGGCTGGTCGGCCTGAGGCCCCGGCCCGTGCGGTGAGCCGGGTGCGGTGAGCCGGTGTGGTGAGTCGGTACGGCCGGCTGGTGCGGCGGGTGGGTGAACCGCCTGCCGGGACGTTCGGCGGGCGGGCCCGGTGCGGTATGTGTCCCCCGGACCGAGTGGCCGTCAGGCAGTGGCGCGCCCGCGCACGGACAGGTGGATGCATGACTACGACCCGCAGACGTTGGCGTACCTGGGTCACGGCCCTGGTGGTCTCCGCAGTGGCGGCCGGGGCGGCGGGCCCGGCCGCCGCGCACGACGACGGCCTCGGTGCCGAGATCGCGGCGATCATGGCCAAGCCGGGCTACGAGCACGCCCAGTGGGGTCTGTTGGAGGTCGACGACTCCACCGGGCAGGTGATCCACTCGCGGTTCCCGGACCAGTTCTTCATCCCCGGCTCGACGGCGAAGCTGATCAGCGTGTCCGGGGCCTGGCACGCGCTCGGCAGCGACCACACCTTCACCACGCCCGTGCAGGCCATCGGCCACCGGAACGGCACGGCACTGGACGGTTCGCTCGCCCTGGTCGCCCAGGGCGACCTGACCATGGGCGGGCGGACGGCGCCGGACGGCTCGGTCTCGTACACCGACCTCGACCACACCTACGCGAACGACGTCCCCGGCGCGACCCTCACCCCCGAGGACCCGCTCGCGGGGCTGGACGAGATTGCCCGGCAGGTGCGCGGATCGGGCCTCACCGAGATCCGGGGCGACGTCGCCGTCGACTCACGGCTCTTCACGTCCTTCCCGGACCTGGACCCGACGCCGACCCCGCTGATCATCAACGACAACCTCATCGACCTGCTGACCACGCCCACCGCCCCCGGCGAGCCGGCGCAGCTCAGCTGGCGCCCGCAGGTCGCGCCGTACCAGGTGGAGTCCACCGTCCGGACGGTCCCGGCGGGCAGCGCCACCAGCATCACGGTCACCGCCTCGCCGGACGGCACGCACATCAGCCTGTCGGGCACGATCGCGGCCGACTCGCAGCCGGCGCTCCGGGTCTCGGCCGTCCGCGACCCGGCGGCCTTCGGCCGGACGGCCCTGATCGAGGCGCTGGCCCGCGCGGGAGTCACCGTCACCGCCCCGCCGACCGGGCCGAACCCGTCCGGCCTGCTGCCGGACTCGTACGACGGCACCGAGCGCGTCGCGGCCTTCGTCTCCCCGGACTACGCCAAGTACGCCAAGCTGATCCTGAAGGTCAGCCACAACCTCGGGGCCAACCTCGCGATCTGCCTGATGGCCGTCACGGCCGGCAGCCACGAGTGCGAGGACGGCTTCCCCGTACTCAACGCCTTCCTCCGCCAGGCCGGGATCGACCCGACCCAGTCGCAGCTGCTCGACGGCCGGGGCGGCAACCCCGTCGACCGGGTGACACCGACCGTGGAGAGCGAACTCCTGCACTACTGGCAGGGCACGGCCGACGCGGACGCCTTCCGCCTCGCGCTGCCGATCCTCGGGGTGGACGCCCTGCTGGCGCACGTGTGCGACGGCTGCCCGACCTGTCCGGGCCGCGGCAAGGTGTGGGCCAAGACCGGTACGGTCGCGGGCTTCGACGCACTGAACCAGCGCCTGGCCATCGGCGCCCAGAGCATCGGTGGATACCTCGACGCGGGGCACGGCAAGCTGCACACCTTCTACCTGGTCGTGAACGGCGCCTCCACCCCCAGCACCGACATCAACGGCGTCATCGACATCGGCAACGACCTGGCCCGGATCGCGGGCCTGCTCCAGGAGCAGGCGGAGGCCCGCAGCAACTCCTGAGCCCCTGCCGGCCCCGGTTGGTCCGCCGGGGCGGTCAGGGCGCGCGGAAGTACGTGGGGAAGGCCGGGGCGAGGCGGGGGCGGCGGCCCCAGGCGAGGATCCTGCCGCGCGCGATGGCGGCCCACGGGTTGCACCGGCCCAGCGCGATCAGCAGGAAGGTGAGCGGCTCGGTGATGATGGTGCAGTCCGGGCGCGGGTCCGCGCCCGGCGTCACGGTCAGCACGCCCGCCTCGAAGCGGGCGCCGTAGCGCGGGCCGCCGCGCAGGCCGATGGTGTAGCGGGCGGTGAGGCCGCCGACGGCCGCGGGGTCGACCACCCGGGGCATGGCCGCGATGAGGAACGGCAGGCACAGCTCGATGCGCGCCCGGTCGGCCATGTGCGGGCGGCGCACGGCGCGGGCGAGATCCCAGCCGTGGCCGAGCATGTGGGTGAGCAGGTAGGACCCGAGGGTGTCCAGGTCCATCGGGCCCAGCGGCGTCAGCACGGGCGCCCCGGGGTCGCGTCCGGCGGCCGCCGCGACGAAGGCGCGGGCGTGCTCGACGACGGCCCCCGCCAGGGCGTCGGGCGCCCGCTCCGGGTAGGCGGCGAGCGAGTCGGCGTTGGCCTCGGCCAGGCTGCCCGGGGTGCCGTCGCCGTACGGGCGCTCGGCCCCGGCGGCGAGGTCGGCCATCAGCTCGTTGGCGAGCGCCAGGTGTGCGGCCGCCTCGCCGATCGTCCACTCCGAGTCGGGCACCCGGGCCGCCGGGTCGGCGCCGTGCAGCAGCGCGGCGATGTCCTCCGCCGTCGCGGTGATCGCCTCGTGAAGCTGCTCGCGCGGTCGCTGTACCGGCAGGTGGGTGGCCATGGAGGTGAAGCGTGGACCACATCCCCCGGCCTGTCCAGAGCTCGGAGACGGACAGCCCTTCCCTCGGCCCCGGGGCATGGCCGACCCCATCGGGCCGGAACCGATCAGGCGGATCGCGACGTGTAGCGGGAGGCAGGGGACGACCTGCGTAGAAGCTCTCGGGGGACAGCATGACCAAGCACACGATCACCAGCCGCCGCATACTTCCGGTCACGCTGCTCACCGTCGCGACGGCCCTCGTGCTGACTGCCTGCGGCGGCGCGAGTGGCACCGGTACGGTCGCCGCCTCGCCTGCCGCTTCGTCCGTCAGTACCCCGACGGCGCAGCCCACCGCTCCGACCGGCGCACCGAGCGGCACCGCGCACCCGAGCCCGTCCCACAGCTCGCCCCGGCCGGTCGCAGCGAGCACCAAGGCCACCGGCTCCAGCACCTCCACCGGCTCCACCGCCGGCACCGACAGCGATGCCTACGCCTACGCGCACCCCTGCGCGGGGGAGCGGGTCAGCGTCAAGGCCGGGTACGACGCCCAACTGGGCACGACCAAGCGGCTGATCCAGGTCACCAACACCGGCAGCACCGCCTGCGGCCTGAGCTTCTACCCGACCGTGGCCATCGACCGGAGCAGCACCGTGCGGGGTGGCAGCGGTGAGGTGCAGACCGTCCAGCCCGCCGTGTCGAACGACCTCGGCGACGGCGAGGGCTACCCCCTCCAGGCGGGCCGGACGGCCTACGCCGTGGTCGACCTCAACCCCACCCACAGCACGACCGGCGGCAGTCGCCAGTACGACGAACTCTCGGTCGTCGCCAGCACGAAGCTCCCCAACGCCTACACCGTCAGCACGATGATCGCGGAGCAGGGCGGCACGCCCGGCAACCCGTACGTCAAGACGCCGTTCCTCGGGAAGTACTCCGACACCGTCGCCGACGCCGCAGCCACGGCCAACCCCACCGGTCACTGACCTGCCCCCGGTGCGTCAGGGGCGGCCGGTGGACGTCCAACCCTGCTGGTGGAGCCTCTCGAACCCGTCCAGCAGCAGGTCGAGCGCGAACTCGAACTCGAACTGGTCGTCACATCCGCCGCCCACGATCGCGCCTTCGCGGTGCGCGCCGGCCATGGCCATCTCGACGATGAACGGGTACCGGGCCGCCATCGCGGCGTCGACAGCCGGCTCGGCTTTCTGCTCGGCGCTCGGCGCGGCCGGGAACAGCTCCTGGGTGAAGCCCCACATGCGGCTGCCGAGGGTGTGCATCACATGGTGGGTGAGGTCGACGGAGAGGCCACCCGCCCGGAACGTTCCGATGACGGAGTTCATGTAGTCCAGCACGACCGCCGTGGGGCTGGTCCGCGACTCGATGACGCGAGACGCCCACGGATGGCACAGGAGTGCCCGCCGGGCCGAGAGGACGCGCTGCCGGATCGCGGTCCTCCAGTCGGCCCCGTCGGCCGGGGCGTCGATCTCGCCGACGATCACGTCGACCATGCCGTCGAGGAGTTGCTCCTTGTTGGCCACGTGCTTGTAGAGCGCCATCGGTACGACGTCCAGCTCCTGGGCGAGGTGGCGCATGCTCAGCGCTTCGATGCCGTCCCGGTCGGCGAGTGCCACGGCGGCGCGCAGCACGCGGTCCCGGTTGAGCGGGGCTCGGCGCCCGGCATCCGTCTGCCGGGCCGTTTCCTGTTCGGGCATCTCACTGTCTCCCGGTCCTGTCCTTGACGAGTGTACGGCGTACACCCTAGCTTGAGCACGCAAAGGTGTACGCCGTACACCTGCTCTCCGTGGGCGCTCTGCCCTCGGATCTCGTCAACGAAGGAGTCCCGGTGGCCGCACCGAGAAAGACCGCGACAGTCGTGGGCGTGCTCTACCTCGTCACCCACGTCACGTCGATCGCCGGGCTCGCCCTGTACGGCCCGGTCCTGCACGACTCCGGCTACGTCCTCGGCGCCGGCTCGGACGGGCGCGTGCTGCTCGGCGCCTTCATGGAGGTGCTCCTCGCACTCTCCGTCATCGGCACCGCAGCCACGCTGTTCCCCGTCGTCAAGCGCCGGAACGAGGGTGTCGCCCTCGGGTACCTCGGGCTCCGCACCCTCGAAGCCGCCGTCATCGCCGTCGGCATCGTCAGCCTGCTGGCGGTGGTGACGCTGCGTCGGCAGGCGACGGGAGCCGGGGGCGCGGACGCGGCCTCGTTCGCGGCGGTCGGCAGAGCACTCGTCGCGGTCCACGACTGGACGTTCCTGCTGGGCCCCGACTTCGTCCTCGGGGCCAACACGACCCTGATCGCGTACCTGATGTACCGGTCGAGGCTCGTCCCCCGGTTCATAGCCGTCCTGGGGCTGGTCGGCGGCCCGCTGATCTTCGCGTCCGCGATCGCCGAGCTGTTCGGCGTCTACCAGCAGCTCTCCGTCTGGGGGTCGCTCACCGCAGTCCCCGTCTTCGCCTGGGAGCTGACGCTCGCCGTCCGGCTCATCGTCAAGGGCTTCAACTCCCCGGCCTGCGCCGAACTGGCCTGACATCCCCCGTGCGGCGGAGTCACGAATCCACGGCGGCGGGCCGGTCGCCGAGAGCGGCGGCGAGCAGACCCCGGACGTGGTCCGCCTCCGGGGTCAGCGTCGCCTCGATCTCGTCGTCGTCGCAGCCGGCCAGGGTGAGTTCCTGGATGCGGCGGAACAGCAGCCGGTCCGCCGCGGCGATCAGGGCGGCGGCAGCCAGGGGGGCGATGGCCGGGGCGGTGTCGGCGGCGGCGGCCGCCAGCGCTGCGGCGAGAGCCTCCTCGCGCTGGTCGTGCAGCTCGCGCAGCCGGGCGGTGAGGGTCGGGCTGTCGGCGACCATCCGGGCGAACGCGGGGCCGGTGAAGCCGACGACCGGGCTGTGCTCCCGCAGGCTGCTGCGGAAGGTCCGGGCCACTGCGGCGAACGGCGTCTCGCCGTGCTCCCGGTCCGCGACCGCCTGGGCCAGGCCACGGGTGAACGTCTCGTGGTGGTCGAGGGCCAGATCCTCCTTGCGGGGGAAGTAGTTGGTGACGGTCTTCTTGGCCACCCGGGCGGCGGCGGCGATCTCGGTGATCGTGGTCCGCTCGAAGCCCTGCTCGATGAAGAGCCGGGTGGCGCTGTCGGAGATCAGCTGTCTGGTCTCCTGCTTCTTGGACTCGCGGAGTCCCAGTTCGACGGTCATGGGGAAATCTTACGCCCGTCGTAAAAATATCCTTGACGGACCTTGGCTCCCTCATTAAAGTTATGCTCGTCGTAAATTTACCCCGAACGAATGGATCCTCTTGCGCAAGCTCACCTACTTCGTCGGCGTCTCCATCGACGGCTACATCGCCGCCCCGGACGGCACCTTCGGTTTCATCGACGCGCACGTCACCGAGGACTACATCCCGTACCTGGCAGGCGAGTTCCCGGATGCCCTGCCAGCCCCGGCGCGGGCCGCCTTCGGCGTTGCGGAGACGCCCAACACCCACTTCGACACCGTCCTGATGGGTCGCGGCACCTACGGCCCGGGTCTGGCCGTCGGCCTCACCAACCCGTACCCCCACCTGCGGCAGATCGTCCTCTCCCGCACCCTCCCCACCAGCCCGGACCCAGCCGTCGAGGTCACCGCCGAGGACCCGGTGACCCTGGTCCGCAAGCTCAAGCAGGAGGACGGCCTCGGCATCTGGCTCTGCGGCGGAGGCGGCCTCGCCGGTCAACTGCTGCCCGAGATCGACGAACTGATCATCAAGCAGTACCCGGTCGTGGCGGGCGCGGGCATCCCGCTCTTCCGCGCCGACTTCGCGCCGCACACCTTCGAGCTCACCGGCAGCCGCGTGTTCGAGGGCGGCAACGTCGTCCTCACGTACGCGAAGACCACCGCCTGACCCACCCCGCCACGTACGAACCCGGCAGGAGCCACCCTGAACGTCACCGCCTCGACCATTTCCCTCACCGTCGCCGACGTGGACGCCTCCCGCGACTTCCTCGGCACCTACCTCGGGTACCGGACGGCCATGTCCGCCGACGGCTTCGCGTCCCTCACCCGCGACGACGGCACCGCCGCCGACATCGTCCTGCTCCGACAGGGCACCGAGGTCCTCCCGCCCGAGCAGCGCGACCGCCTCGCCGGCGGCCTGATCCTCGCCCTCACCGTCACCGGCCTCGAAGCCGAGGAACAGCGCCTCCGCGCAGCCGGCGCCCCGATCACCATGCCCCTGCGCGAAGAGCCCTGGGGCGAACGCCTCTTCCAACTGACCGACCCGAACGGCATCGTCTTCCAACTCGTCGAGTGGACCACCCCGGCGTAGTCGGACCGCCGCCGCACTTCGCCCGCAGGCAGCCAGGACATGGGCCCAATTCCTACTTCTTCGACAATCTGGCTCCATGACTGAGACGCCCTACAGCATCGGCGAGGGGCCGGCCACCAGAGTCAGCCGCTCCCTGCCCGAAGGTACGGCCGAAGCGATCCGCCAACGGGGCCAGATCCTGGCCGAGTACCTGGCCGACTATGAGCGTCGGCAGGGGCCGATCTCGTCGGCCGAGCAGGATCGGGCCCGGCAGGTCCTCGACGAGGTGTTCGCCGAGTAGGGCAGAAGGCCCAGACCCGATCGCTGCCACCCCAGGCGAGGTAGCTTCGCTCTGACGAGGGGGGACGCGATGGAACTGATCTGTGGCCATGGGGCGCCGTCGTACGGCAGACCGCTGTGCCCGCACATCCGAGCGGCGGCGCAGCCGCTCGGCTACTTCACCCGGTACACCGGCGTCGGTCTGTCCGTGGACCGGGTGTGCCAGGCGTGCCGGGACTGCGTGGCCGACGGGCTGGCGGTCGTGACGGATGCCGTCTGTGAGGAGTGCTTCGATGTCGTGGACGGCGACTTGGTGGGCTGGGTCGGGATGCCGGAGGTCCGGGACCGTCCGAGGGACGTCGACCCGACTGTCCGGAGCACCGCCGTGCCCGTCGGCCTGGGGGCGGTCGTCGACCTCGCGGCTGTCGACGAGGCTGCGGCCGTGTGGCTGGCCCTGTGCGAGGACGGTCGGATCGTCCGGTGGGAGAGCGACAGCGGCACCTGGACCGTGCTGGCCCGCTCGACGGTCGAGGTCCAGGAGGATGCAGAGCCCTGGGCCGGCCGTCAGCAGGTACGCCGTCTGCACGTCTCGCCGGACGGCCGGTTCGCGGCGGTGGTGCTGGACCACGGCCGGCACGGCGAGGTCTTCGACCTGTCCACCGGCACGGTGACGCTGACACTGGACGGCGGAGGCTACCGCCCGGACACCGTCCGGTTCTCGGCAGCCTTCGCGGAACACCGCGGACGGACCGTACTGGTCCATCGGACCGGCTGGAACCGGCTCGACGTCTCGGATCCACAGACCGGCCAACTGCTCACCGTCCGGGAGTTCGAGGCGGCCCGGACCGGCAGTTCGAGGCCGCCGCATGACCTCGACTTCTTCCACGGCGCCCTCACCGTCAGCCCGGACGGCAGGCATGTCGCGGACGACGGCTGGGTCTGGGCGCCCTCCGGGGTCGTCACCGCCTGGAGCCTGTCCCGTTGGCTGGACGAGAACCCCTACGAGTCCGAGGACGGCCCCAGCCTGCTGTGCCTGACCCTGTGCACTCACTACTGGGGCCGGCCGGTCGTCTGGATCGACGAACGCCGGGTCGCGGTCGGCGGCCTGGGCGAGGACGACTACGAGATCGCGCCCGGAGCCAGGATCTTCGACATCGACGGGCCCAGCCACCGCACGTCCGGTCTCGCCAAGGCCCTGGAGACCACGGCATTCGGTGGTCCGGACGGCCGGTTCTTCAGCGACGGCGGGCTGCTCTTCTCGGCCTCCCCACCCGGCCTGGAGATCTGGGACCCCTCGGAAGGCGTCCGCCTGGCCTCCGTCCCGGACTTCCGGCCGACCCACCATCACCGCACTGCCCGGGAACTCGTCCAACTGGACGGAGCAGAGCTGCTGCGCTGGAGCATCGACCCGAGCCTGCTGCCGTGACCAGCCGGCTGAGCCCTGATGAATGGGCTCGGAAGTGACGCCACTACCCGGCCAGGGAGTCGAGCCCCGATCGTGCGGTCGCTAGTTGTCGGGGTCCTTCGGATGCCGAGTGGAGCCCGCCGCTTCCACGCCGCGCTGGCCTGGCCGCTCCGGCGGGCCACGACCTGAACCCCGCCCGCCGGGTGGGGGCGGCTGCTCCGGTCGTCAGGTGAGCGAGTCGATCCAGCGTTCCAGGCGGCGCCCCTCGGTGGCCATGAGCTCGGGGGAGCGGAAGGTGTTGGTGAGCAGGGAGATGCCTTGGTACGCGGCGATCAGGGCGACCGCGAGTTCGCGGGAGTCGTCGCGTCCCATCGCCTGGAACTGCTGCTCGGCCCAGTCGATGAGGACCTGCATGACCTTGGCGACTGCCTGGTCGAGGCCGTCGGCGCGCTTGTCGAGCTCCGAAGCCAGGGTGCCGGTGGGGCATCCGAACCGGGCCGTGAGCTCGCGCTGGTCGACCCAGCCGTTCAGCAGTGCCTTCAGCCTGTCCTGGGGGGCGGGGAGCGCGTCGAGTGCGCCGATCATGGCCTGGAGATTCTGCGCGTGCGCGTCGATCGCCGCCTCGACCAGCTCGTTCTTGGTCTTGAAGTAGTAGTAGACGTTGCCGACCGGGACGTCGGCCGCTCGGGCGATGTCGGCGAGCGTGGTCTGTTCGACGCCCTGTTCGTGCAGCACCTGGGCTGCGGCGGCCGCCAGTCGTTCCCGCTTGCCTCGCGATCGCGGGGCACTTTCTGAGTGAGTCACCTGACTAACTGTAGACGCGTGACGCGGCGTCGGCTAGGGTCTCACCTAAGTCAGCCAACTAACTTACTCACTCACCGTGGAGTTCTCATGATCGTTGTGACGGGTGCGACCGGGAACGTCGGCCAGGAGCTCGTGCGGATCCTCGTCGAGGCCGGTGAGCAGGTGACTGCCGTCTCCCGCCGCCCGGCCCAACTTCCCGACGGTGTGCGGCACTTGCAGGCCGACCTCGCCGAGTCGCAGAGCCTGCGCACGGCCCTCGACGGCGCCGAGGCGCTGTTCCTGCTCGTCGCCGGCGACGACCCGCAGGGCATCCTCGACCTCGCCGAGGCGGGCGGAGTGCGGCGCGTCGTCCTGCTCTCCTCCCAGGGGGTCGGGACGCGACCGGAGGTCTACCGCCATCCGGCGGCCTTCGAGGACGCGGTGCGCCGCTCGGGCCTCGAGTGGACGATCCTGCGGTCGGGGGGTCTGAACTCCAACGCCTTCGCGTGGGCCGAGACGATCCGTACGCAGCGCACGGCCGCTGCGCCGTTCGGAGATGTCGGGCTGCCCACCGTCGACCCGGCGGACGTCGCCGAGGTCGCGGCCACCGTCCTGCGCGAGAGCGGCCATGCGGGCCGCACGTACGACCTCACCGGGCCTGCCCCGGTCACCCCGCAGCAGCGGGCCGAGGCGATCGGTGACGCGCTGGGCACGCCGGTGCGGTTCGTCGAGCAGACCCGCGCCGAGGCCCGCGCGCAGATGCTGACGTTCATGCCCGAACCGGTGGTGGAGGGCACCCTCGCCATCCTCGGCCGTCCGCTGCCCGCCGAGCAGGAGGTGAGCTCCGCCGTCGAGCGCATCCTCGGCCGGGCGCCGCGCACCGTCGCCGACTGGGCCGCCCGCACCGCCCCGGCCTTCCGCTGACCTCCGGGGCCTCCCGAGACCGGGCCTTCCCGAGACCGGGCCGAGGCCGCGGTGGACCGACCGACGCACCCCTACACCTGACAGGACCAGCCACCATGCCCGTTCAGCCTGTACTCGACTCGACCATGTTCCACCGGGAGCGCGGCGCCGGTGTGCCGATGGTCTTCCTGCACGGCAACCCCACCTCCTCCCACCTGTGGCGGGACGTCCTCCCCGCCGTCGGTGGACCGGGCCGGCTGCTGGCCCCGGACCTGATCGGCATGGGTGAGTCGGGCAAGCCGGACATTGCCTACACGTTCGCCGACCAGGCCCGCTATCTGGACGCCTGGTTCGACGCGCTCGGCCTCGAAGACGTCGTGCTGGTCGGACACGACTGGGGTGGCGCCCTTGCCTTCGACTGGGCCGCCCGGCATCCCGACCGGGTGCGCGGCATCGCCTTCACCGAGACCATCGTCAAGACGATGACCTGGGAGGAGTTCCCCGAGGGCGGCCGCCCGCTCTTCCGGGCGATCAAGACACCCCAGGTGGGCGAGGCCATGATCCTCGACGACAACGCCTTCATCGAGCAGGCGCTGCCCGGCACCGTCGCCACCCCGCTCACCCCGGCCGACCTGGACGTCTACCGCCGCCCGTACCCCACCAGGGAGAGCCGCCGCCCGCTGCTCCAGTGGCCGCGATCGATGCCGCTGGGCGGTGACCCCGCCGATGTCGTGGCCAGGATCGAGGCGTACGACAAGTGGCTGACGACGAGCGCGGACGTGCCCAAACTGCTCCTCACCTTCGCCCCCGGCCCCGGAGTCATGATGAGCCCGGCGATCGTCGACTGGTGCGCGGAGAACATCGCCGCTCTCGAGATCGAGCACCACGACGGGGTCGCCGGCCACCACACCCCGGAGGACCAGCCGCTCGCGATCGCCGGAGCCGTCGCCGCCTGGGCGGACCGGCACCGGCTCCGCTGACCACGTGTTCACCTCGCCAATGGCTGAGCCCCTAAACCGAGGCCCGAGGCCCGAGGCCGCTCCGCATGCCGCCCATGGCGTCGCGTGTTGGACTCCTTGCAGGACGTGGACGGCGCCACACCCGAGGGCCCTGTTGGGACTGCCATCACCCCGGCGCCGTGGTCGCGTTCCTTCGGACTCTCCTGACAAGGAGCACCTCTGCATGACCACCCTCGACTTCAAGGTCATCGACCTGGACTTCCCGGTCGGCACCAAGAACAAGACCGCCACCCTGATCGTCGGTGAGCGCGAGGCCCTGCTGGTCGACGCGGGCTTCACCCGTGCCGACGGCCACCGCCTGGTCGCCGAGATCCTCGACTCCGGCAAGACCCTCACCACCGTGTTCATCAGCCATGCCGACCCGGACTACTACTGGGGAGCCGAGGTCGTCGCGGATGCCTTCCCCGACGCGCGGATCCTCGCCACACCGCTGGTCGTCGAGCACATCGCGCAGAGCTTCGAGGGCAAGCTCGCCGCCTGGGAGCCGGTCGGCGTCAACCGGCCGACCCGCCTGGTGGCGATGGAGCCGCTGACCGGCGACATCAGCCTCGAGGGCCACCGCTTCGAGCTCAGGGGCGGCCCGACCGGCCTGCCGGACCGGCACTACCTCTGGCAGGCCGAGCACCGCGCGATCGTCGGCGGCGTCCTGGTCTTCCAGCAGGAGCACGTCTGGACCGCCGACACCGCCAAGCCCGAGCAGCGCACCACCTGGATCGAGCTGCTGGCGGAGATGGCAGCCCTGGACCCGGCCCTGGTCGTGCCCGGCCACCGCCTTCCCGGCACCGCTGCTGACATCAGCGCGATCACCTACACCCGCGACTACCTGAAGGCGTTCGAGGCCGAACTGGCGCGTGCGGCCGACGGCGCGAGCCTGACCGACGCCTTGGTCGCGCTGTACCCGAAGTCCGGGATGCTGATCGCCGCGCAGATCGGCGCCAAGGTCGCCAAGGGCGAAATGGCCTGGGGCTGACCGCCATGACCTCTGACGACTTCAGCCGCTCCACCGCCCCTGCCGACGTGGTGCGCCGCCAGTACCTCGCCTCCGCCCACGGCGACCTCGAAGAGCTGCGCGCCACCCTGGCCGACGACGTCGAATGGACCGAGATGGCCGGCTTCCCGCTGGCCGGCACCTACCGCACCCCGACCGGCGTCACCTCCGCCGTGATGGAGCGCCTCGGCGCCGACTGGGACGACTGGACCGCCCACGACGACACCTACGTCGTCGACGGCGAGAACGTCGTCGTCCTGGCCCGCTACACCGCCACCCACAAGAGCACGAAGAAGGCGATCGACGTCCGCGTCGCCCATCACTTCGTCGTCCGCGGCGGAATGATCGTCCGCTTCGAGCAGTTCGTCGACACCGCCAAGGTCCGCGACGCCATGACCGCCTGAGATCGCCCGGCAACGGCAACCAGAACGGCAACCACGGAACGCTGAAGGCCCCGACCGATTGCCCGGTCGGGGCCTTCGAGCTGCGCTGGCGGGCAGAGGCGGAGGATACGAGATCCGAACTCGTGAGGGGTTGCCCCCAAACACGGTTTCAACTGTCCGTCCGGCCGTTCGGGGGTGGTCGCAGGCGTCCTGACGTGCGGGGTCCTCGCAGTGCGGCCACGCCCGGCGGTCCCGGGGTTCGATGACGACTGCGGGTCGGCTTCACCGACAGGCAGACAGCTCAGATC
The DNA here is from genome assembly GCF_052076145.1 of Kitasatospora sp. McL0602. Classification (NCBI taxonomy): domain Bacteria; kingdom Bacillati; phylum Actinomycetota; class Actinomycetes; order Kitasatosporales; family Streptomycetaceae; genus Kitasatospora; species Kitasatospora sp. McL0602. Next base: position 3,914,125 of record NZ_CP197246.1, read on the forward strand.
CAGGTATTGGTCGGTGGCTGACGGTCGTAGGTGCTGATCTCGATCAGGTTGCCGTCCGGGTCGCGCAGGTAGGTGCTGGTGATCGGGCCTTGGGCACCGGTGCGCGGCACGGGGCCTTCCTCCACGAGTACTCCGCTGGCGGCAAGGTGGGCCAGGATCTGCCCGTGCGGCGTATCGGTGACCAGGCACAGGTCGGCGCTGCCGGGGGTGGGATGCGTGGCGTGCGGGAGAAGCTCGCGGTCGACCTGATGGAGGTTGATCTTGCTGGTGCCGAAGGCCAGCGCACGGCGTCCGTCGCCGAAGGTGACCGGGTGCATGCCCAGGACGCGTTCGTAGAAGTCGATGGTCCGTGCGATGTCGGCGACTGTCAGTACCAGGTGGTCCAGGCCGGTGATCCGGATCCCCGGCCCCGCGTCGGGGGCGTACCGGCTGAGCTGCTGCACGCAGGCATCCCGCGCCGTAGCGGAGAGCAGGTCGCGCGAGCGGGTGAACAGCCGGTGCAGGGCGGGGCCGTAGCGGTCGGCGAGGTCGGCGTTGTGCGCCAGTACGTCGAGTTCGTTGGCGGCAGTGATCTCGAGGAAGGCACGCACGTCCGGTTCCGGTGGGGTGTGCTCACGGCCGGTGAAGCGGTCGCGGAAGACCACCGGTCGCCCGCTCGCAAAGCGCGGATACACGACGCCGCGGTCACAGCTCGCGTAGAGGTGGACCAGTGCCTCGGCCCGTTCGCCGATCAGCTCGGCGAGGAGTGCGCGCTCGGTGGTGTCCACCAGGGCTTGGTCGAACCCGTCGGTTCCGTATGCCGCGTGGCACAGTCCCGCGGCCTGCAGGTCCGGATCGGCGCCCCACTCGCCCAGGAGGCGCGCGACGCGGATCAGGTGGTCCAGGAGCGTTCCGCCGGGGTGGGGCATCTCGCCGGCGCCCCGGGCGCGTAGGAACTCCTCGACGGTGGGCCATGCCGCCGTAGGGCCGCCGCCGCTTTTCGCGTTACCGTCGTCGGCCAGGTCAATCGGCCGCATCAGGCCTCCGGGTTCGCCCGGCGAGCTACCTCGGCAACCAGCTGGGCCGTGGCCGGGGTCTCGATCCCGTGTGCGGCTCCGGCGCGCAGGACCGCCCCGCCGATGGCATCGAGTTCGAGCGGGCGGCCGGCCTCGGCGTCACGTTGCATCGAGGACTTCATCGTGTGCGGGGCCCGGTCGAAGAACGAGAGCACGGTGTCGGTCGTCACCGGTGTGCCGGCGGCCTGTGCGACGGCGATGATCTCGTCGAGCACGGCGAGCAGTTCGGGGCGCCGGTCACTACGGATGGTCCCGACATCGGCCTGGTGTCGGGTGGTCAGCAGGGCGAACGGGGCGAGGAAGGCGAGCTTGTCCCAGAGCATCGCGGTCTCGTCGGTGCGCAGGATCACGCCGAGGCCGGCGTGCCGTAGATGGTCCGCGAAGTCGTCGAACGGTGCTGCCAGTTCGAGGTTGGCGAAGGGGCTGGTGTGGATGATGCACCCCGGTGAGGTGCGGGTGGCCTCGACCCTGATCGTCCCGGCGACGACCTTGGCCGAGGGGTAGCGCTTGCGCAGCAGGGTGAGGTGGTCGAGGCCGTTGAGCAACGGGATCACGATCGCGTCGCCGAGGGAATCGGCCGGGACGCGGTCGAGCGCCTGGTCGAGGGCGGTCTGCTTGACCGTCACGAAGACGGCGTCCACCGGCTCTCGCAGCTGCGTGTCGGCCTCGACTGCTGTGGTGAAGTCCCCGTACTGGGCGCTCTCGATGCGCAGGCCGTCCTTCCTCAGCACGGCGGCGGTCTCCTCGCTGGCCAGGCAGATGACGCGGTGTCCGTCACGGGCGAGCAGCGCGCCGATCAGACCTCCGACGCCGCCCGGTCCGAGGATGGCCACCGTCAGGTTGGTTCTGGTCACGTGTGCTCCTGTCGTCCTTGGGAGACGTGTGCGGTGGGGCGGAGGGCCGGCGGTGGGAACTGCGGATGGACCACCGTGCTTTCCCCCTCGGCGCGTTACGGGTCGGCACCCGCCATGCGTTCACCGCGTCCGGATCGGGTGAAAGCAGCGGGCGGGTTGCCGCCCTGGGCCCTGCATCGATGATCAAGCATCCCGGAAACCCAAGTCAATCCACGGATTTGCTGGCACATACCCAAGCGATACCTTGGGTCGCTGTGACTCTTGACGATCTCCGTGTCTTCACCGCGGTCTGCCAGGCCGGCTCACTGAGTGCGGCGGCCCGCGACCTGTCCTGCACGCAGTCCGCCGTCAGTCAGCATGTGAAGCGGCTTGAGCGGGAGTTGGGCCTGAGCCTGCTCGAACGACACACGCGCGGGGTGGTGCCGACTCCGGCCGGACGCATGCTGCACGCGGCGGTCACCGAGGGCCTGGGGTGCATCGACCACGCACTGCGCCGGCTCGAAGAAGTAGCACGTGCGGAAGGCGGATCGGTGCGGGTCACAACAGGGGCCACGACCGTCCGGCACTTCATGTCCGCTGCCGTCGTCGACTTCCGGCGGCGCTATCCCCAGGCCAGCCTCGAATTCCAGACCGAAACCTCCAATCGCGGCTGTTTCGAGGCGCTCGCTGCCGGCGGCGTCGACCTCGCCTGGATCACCCTGGGTCCCGCGACTCGCACTATCGAGCAGCGCCCTGTTGTCGAGCTTCCTTGGGCGCTTGCCGTCTCGGCGGCCGATCCTCTGGCGGCCAAGCCCTTCCTGGAACCGGCTGACCTGCAGGACGCCCGGCTCATCGGTCTCCCGGAGAACTCGACCTCCCGCCTGCAACTCGGCGCCTGGCTTGCGGAATCCGGGATCCGGCCGGTGTTTGACACCAGCGTCACCGATTGGGACACCGCGATCCTTCTGGCCGAGCTGGGACTTGGCCACGCCGTCGTCCCGGCCCTGCCTGCCTGGAGCGGTCCCGGACACCCGGACCTGCGGCTGATCCCCATCCCCGCGCTCCCGGCCCTCACGGCGGGCTGGGCAGTGCGCCGCTGGGACGCCCTCTCCCCGCTGGCTCGCGCGTTCGCCGAGACCGTCGCGCACCACTGCGGCTCACAGACCGTCCTTGGATAGACCCAGGCTGAGGGGCGCGCCCAACCCTCGAGTGGACCTGCTGAAGGCCGCCGGTATCAGCACCTGGCCGGACGCATCCCTGCAACGCCGAAGGCCCCGACCGCTGGGCGGTCGGGGCCTTCGAGCTGCCCTGGCGGGCAGAGGCGGAGGATACGAGATTCGAACTCGTGAGGGGTTGCCCCCAACACGCTTTCCAAGCGTGCGCCCTAGGCCACTAGGCGAATCCTCCGTGGGAGAGCTTAGTACATGTTTTGGGGTGCTCGCGACCACCTATCTGCAGGTGGTCGCAGGTGGGTGCCTGCGGATGGATGGCGGGGGTGGGCGGTGCGAGTCGGGGCCGCGATCCGGTACTCTTGGGGCAGCCCCTCGTGTGGCGTTATCTCTCTGAACTCCCCCAGGGCCGGAAGGCAGCAAGGGTAGGAGGGCTCTGGCGGGTGCACGGGGGGTCTTTGCATGCCCGGAGGGTCTCTGGGCGCCCGGGGGGATGACGGGCTCCGCGTTTGTCTGCCCGTCCCGATATCGTCGGTGGCGTGTCCCTAGCCCTGTACCGCCGCTATCGCCCCGAGACTTTCGCCGAGGTCATCGGGCAGGAGCACGTGACCGCTCCGCTCCAGCAGGCCCTGCGCAACAACAGGGTCAACCACGCCTACCTGTTCAGCGGCCCGCGCGGCTGCGGCAAGACGACGAGCGCCCGCATCCTGGCCCGCTGTCTGAACTGTGCCGAGGGTCCGACGCCGACGCCCTGCGGGGAGTGCCAGAGCTGCACTGACCTGGCGACGGGCGGGCCCGGTTCGATCGACGTGATCGAGATCGACGCCGCCTCGCACGGTGGCGTGGACGACGCGCGTGAGCTGCGGGAGCGGGCCTTCTTCGCGCCGGTCCACAGCCGGTACAAGATCTTCATCCTGGACGAGGCGCACATGGTGACCTCGGCCGGCTTCAACGCGCTGCTGAAGGTTGTGGAGGAGCCGCCGGAGCACCTCAAGTTCATCTTCGCGACCACCGAGCCGGAGAAGGTGATCGGGACGATCCGCTCCCGCACCCACCACTACCCCTTCCGGCTCGTCCCGCCCGGCACGCTGCGCGACTACCTCGCGGACGTCTGCGGGCGCGAGCGCATCCAGGTCGAGGACACGGTCTTCCCGCTGGTCGTCCGGGCGGGCGCCGGCTCGGTTCGTGACTCGATGTCGGTGATGGACCAGCTGCTCGCCGGTGCCGACGAGGGCGGCGTGACGTACCAGATGGCGACCTCGCTGCTCGGCTACACCGACTCGGCGCTGCTGGACGAGGTGGTGGACGCCTTCGCCGTCCGCGACGGCGCGACGGTCTTCCAGGTCATCGACCGGGTGGTCGAGGGCGGGCACGACCCACGCCGGTTCGTGACGGACCTGCTGGAGCGGCTGCGGGATCTGGTGATCCTGGCGACCGTCCCGGACGCGGGGGAGAAGGGGCTGATCGACGCCCCCGCCGACCGGGTCGCGATCATGCAGGCCCAGGCCGACCGCTTCGGCTCGGCCGAGCTGAGCCGGGCCGCCGACATCGCCAACACCGGTCTGACCGAGATGCGGGGCAATGCCGCGCCGAGGCTCCAGCTGGAACTGATCTGTGCCCGGGTGATGCTGCCCGGTGCGTACGACGACGAGCTGTCGCTGCTCGCCCGGGTGGACAAGCTGGAGCGGCGCGCAGCCGTCGGCGGCCTGACCGCCCCGGCGCAAGCGGCGAGCTTCGCGCCCCCGGCCAGCCCCCTGGTTACGCCGGTGGAGCAGGTTGTGGTGCAGGCACCAGCGCCCACGGCGCCCGCGCCCACCGCGCCCGCCCCGGTGCAGCAGCAGCCCCAGCAGCCCCAGCAGCCTCCCGCTCCCGCCCCTGCCGCCGCTCCCGGCGCGTGGCCGATCCCGCGCAGCTTCCCGGCGCCCGGCGGCGCCCCAGTCGCGCAGCAGCCACAGCCGCAGCAGCCACAGGAGCAGCAGGCCCCGGCCCCCCAATCCGTGCCGACCCCGCAGCCCGTGCCGGTCGCGGCGGTGCCGCAGGGCGGCCAGCCGTCGGCCTCGGCGCAGCAGGGTGCGGGGCAGGTCCGGCAGCTCTGGCCGCAGATCCTGGAGGCGGTGAAGAACCGGCGCCGTTTCACCTGGATCCTGCTCAGCCAGAACGGTCAGGTCGCCGGGTTCGACGGCAGCACGTTGCAGGTCTCGTTCATCAACGCGGGCGCCCGTGACAGCTTCGTCGGCAGCAACAGCGACGACGTGTTGAAGCAGGCACTGGCCGACGCCCTCGGCGTGGACTGGCGGGTCGAGTGCATCGTCGACCCCTCCGGCGGCGGGAGCACGGCGGCGGCTCCGCCGTCGCAGGCGCAGGCCCTCCGGCCGGCACCGCAGCAGCAGTTCCAGCAGCAGCCGGCACCGCAGCAGCCCCCGGTCCAGTTCCAGCAGGCACCGGCCCAGCCGGAACAGTCTCAGCAGAACCAGCAGCACCAGCAGTACCAGCCGCAACAGGAGCAGCCCCAGGCTCCCGCCCGGCAGCCCGAGCCGCCGCGCCCGCCCGCCTCCTCGTCGCAGCCGACCGCCCCCGAGGACGAGTACGTGCCGCAGGCCGACGACCAGGTGCTGAAGGCGGAGACGGTGTCCCCGCAGGAGCTGATCGTCCGGGAGCTCGGGGCGACCGTCCTCGAGGAAATCCACCACAACGGGTGAGCCGCTAGATGTCGACAACCGAGAACCAGGCCGAGTACCGGACGGAGCGGATCGCCCGCGCCGACTGGGAGCGCGTCCGCACCATCCGGCTGGCGATGCTGGCGGACACGCCGCTCGCGTACCTGGAGACCCACGCGCAGGCGCTCGCGTACGACGAGAGCGAGTGGCGCTTCCGGGCCGTCCGGGCCAATGAGCCGGGCCGGTTCGGGGTGGTCGCGGTCGGACCGGAGGGCGGCTGGGTCGGGACGATGGGGGCGTACCTCACCGAGCCGGGGCTGGCCGTGCTGGTCGGGGTCTGGGTGCACGCGGAGCATCGGGGGCGGGGGCTGCGGGTCGCGGACACGCTGCTGGACGAGGTGCTCGGCTGGGCCCGGACGGAGGGCGCTGCGGAGCGGATCTTCCTGGAGGTGCACGAGTCGAACAGCCGGGCCGCTGCCTTCTACGAGCGGCGTGGCTTCGTCCGGACGGGCCGCACCCGGCCGTACGGGCCCGATCCGGACACCGTGGAAATCGAGATGGACCTCCTGCTCTGAGCCCGGAGCGTAGGCTCGGCAGGAGTCGGGGCCGGTCGGCCGGGCCCGGCGGTTCCGACATTGTTTTCCGTGCACAGCCTGTGCACAGGCAGGAGTGACCCGTGTTCCCTGGTGGCGGCCAGCCCAACATGCAGCAGCTGCTCAAGCAGGCGCAGAAGATGCAGGAGGAGCTCGGCAAGGCGCAGCGTGAGCTGGCCGAGACGAAGGTGAGCGGTTCGGCTGGCGGCGGCCTGGTCGAGGCGACGGTGACGGGTGCCGGTGAGCTGGTGGCGCTGACGATCGCGCCCGCAGCCGTCGACCCGGAGGACACCGAGACGCTGGCGGATCTGGTGCTCGCGGCCGTACGGGACGCCTCTGCGGCCGCGCAGAAGCTCCAGAGCGAGCGGATGGGCCCGCTGACGCAGGGCCTCGGCGGAGCGCTCCCCTTCTGAGGCAGCGACTTCTGGGGCAGCGACTTCCGAGCAGCGGCATTCGGTAAAGAGCAGCCCAGATTTATGGGCGGGTCGGGCGTCGGACGGTGTGTCCGGCGCCCGAATCGTTGGATGATGGCACCGGAGCACCACAGACCGGCCGGGCGGCCGGTGGAAACGGAAGGCGTGACGTGTACGAGGGCGTTGTTCAGGACCTGATCGACGAGCTGGGCAGGCTGCCCGGCGTCGGGCCCAAGAGCGCGCAGCGGATCGCCTTCCACGTCCTGCAGTCCGACCCGGTGGACGTACGCCGCTTGGCGCACACGCTGCTGGAGGTCAAGGACAAGGTCCGTTTCTGTGCGGTCTGCGGCAATGTCGCGGAGGCCGAGATGTGCAAGGTGTGCCTCGACCCGCGGCGCGATCTCTCGGTGATCTGCGTTGTCGAGGAGCCGAAGGACGTGGTGGCGGTCGAGCGGACGCGCGAGTTCCGCGGCCGGTACCACGTGCTGGGCGGCGCGATCAGCCCGATCGAGGGCGTCGGGCCGGACGACCTGCGGATCCGGGAGCTGCTGACGCGGCTCGCCGACGGTACGGTCAACGAGCTGATCCTGGCCACCGACCCCAATCTGGAGGGGGAGGCGACCGCGACCTATCTGGCCCGGCTCTGCAAGCCGATGGGCCTGAAGGTCACCCGGCTGGCGAGCGGTCTGCCCGTCGGCGGGGATCTGGAGTACGCCGACGAGGTCACCCTCGGCCGGGCCTTCGAAGGGAGACGACTGCTCGATGTCTGACCGTACCCACACCAAGGAACCCGACGACTTCGCGGTGCAGATCGCGGATTCGGTGGAGAGCTTCGTGCTCGCCGTGACGGAGGTCGCCAAGGGCGACGAGCCGGGCAGCGCCGTCTCCCTGCTCCTGCTGGAGGTGTCGCAGCTGCTGCTGGCCGGTGGCCGGCTGGGCGCGATCGAGGACGTCGTCCCGGAGGACCGCTTCGAGCCCGACGCGGGCCCGGAGCCGGACGGCGTCGAGCTGCGTGAGCGGCTCGCCGAGTTGCTCGCGCCGATCGACGTCTACCACGAGGTCTTCGACCCGTACGGGCCGCCGGAGAAGCCGAACGCCTTCCGGATCTCGGACGACCTCGCCGGGGTGGTCAGTGAGCTGCGGCACGGGCTGACGCACTACAACGAGGGCCGGGTCAGCGAGGCGCTCTGGTGGTGGCAGTTCTCGTACCTCTCCAACTGGGGCTCGACCTGCACGGCGGTGCTGCGCGCGCTGCAGTCGCTGATCGCGCACGTGCGGCTGGACAGCCCGATCGGGGCGGCGCTGGACGGTGCGGACACCGACGACGACGGGCTGACGGACGAGCAGCTGGAGCAGCAGGCGGGCGACCTGATGGCGGCCGAGCTCGGGATCTAGGCGAGTAAGGCCTACCCGGGTGTGACGAAGATCCCGGCGCGTCCCGGTCGGCGTGAAAACCGGGGCCGCCGGGCCGCTGCGGCGGCAATTCTCCGGGCCCGCGGGGCATCCTCCGCACACCTGCCCGTCGGGCTCTCGCACCTGTGATCACCAGGCGATATCGGTGTCTCATCATATGGAATAGAGCAGTTGGAGAGGCCCTGCTCGCTAGACTGGCGCCGACCGCAGAGCCCCCTTCCCCTGGGGGCTCGGACGACACAAGTCGAGGAGCGCACGTGGGCCTTGTCGTGCAGAAGTACGGCGGCTCATCCGTTGCGGATGCCGAGGGCATCAAGCGCGTAGCCCGCCGAATCGTCGACACCAAGAAGGCCGGCCATGAGGTCGTCGTCGTGGTGTCCGCGATGGGCGACACGACGGACGAGCTGATCGAACTCGCGGAGCAGGTGTCTCCGATCCCTGCCGGGCGCGAGTTCGACATGCTGCTGACGGCCGGGGAGCGGATCTCCATGGCGCTGCTGGCCATGGCGATCAGAGCACTGGGCCACGAGGCGCAGTCGTTCACCGGCAGCCAGGCCGGGGTCATCACCGACTCCGTCCACAACAAGGCCCGCATCATCGACGTGACGCCCGGCCGCATCCGCAACGCCCTGGACGAGGGCAACATCGCGATCGTGGCCGGTTTCCAGGGCGTCTCGCAGGTGAGCAAGGACATCACCACGCTGGGCCGTGGCGGTTCCGACACCACGGCGGTGGCGCTGGCCGCCGCGCTCAAGGCCGAGATCTGCGAGATCTACACCGACGTGGACGGCGTCTTCACCGCCGACCCGCGCGTGGTGAAGAAGGCCCGCAAGATCGACTGGATCGCCTTCGAGGACATGCTGGAGCTGGCGTCCTCCGGCTCCAAGGTGCTGTTGGACCGCTGCGTGGAGTACGCCCGGCGCTACAACATCCCGATTCACGTACGCTCGTCCTTCTCCGGCCTTCCGGGGACCATCGTCAGCAGCATCAACCCGAACGAGCCCGAAGGGGGCGAGATGGAGCAGGCCATCATCTCCGGAGTCGCCCACGACACGTCCGAGGCCAAGGTCACGGTCGTCGGCGTGCCCGACAAGCCGGGCGAGGCGGCCCGGATCTTCCGCGCCATCGCGGATGCCGAGGTCAACATCGACATGGTGGTGCAGAACGTCTCCGCTGCATCCACCGGCCTCACCGACATCTCCTTCACCTGCCCGAAGACCGAGGGCCAGAAGGCCATCGACGCGCTGGGCCGGGTCAAGGAGGGCATCGGCTTCGAGTCGCTGCGCTACGACGACGCGATCGGCAAGATCTCGCTGGTCGGCGCCGGCATGCGCTCGAACCCGGGCGTCACGGCGACCTTCTTCGAGGCGCTCTCGGAGGCCGGGGTCAACATCGAGCTGATCTCCACCTCGGAGATCCGGATCTCGGTCGTCACCCGCGCCGACGACGTCAACGAGGCCGTCCGCGCCGTGCACACGGCCTTCGGTCTGGACAGCGACACCGACGAGGCGGTCGTCTACGGCGGGACCGGACGGTGACCTCGGAGAGGCGGCCGAGCCTCGCCGTCGTCGGCGCCACCGGCGCTGTCGGCAGTGTGATGCTCGGCCTCCTCTCCTCCCGTCAGGACGTCTGGGGCGAGATCCGGCTGATCGCCTCGCCCCGCTCGGCCGGGCGCCGGCTCACCGTGCGGGGGGTCGAGGCCGAGGTCCTCGCGCTCTCCGAGGAGGCTTTCGAGGGCATCGACGTCGCGATGTTCGACGTCCCGGACGCCGTCGCCGCGCAGTGGGCCCCGATCGCCGCCGCCAAGGGCGTCGTGGTGGTCGACACCTCGGCGGCCTTCCGGATGGACGAGGCGGTGCCGCTGGTCGTCCCCGAGATCAACGCACCGGCGGCCCGCATCCGGCCGCGCGGCATCATCGCCGGTCCGGCCTGCACCACCCTCACCATGATCGTCGCGATCGGCGCGCTGCACGCCGAGTACGGCGTCAGCGAGCTCGTCGTCGCCTCGTACCAGGCCGCCTCCGGCGTCGGCCGCCGGGGAGTGGACGCGCTGCGCGACCAGCTCGGCCGGGTCGCGGGGGCCGCCGTCGGTGAGCAGACCGGTGACCTGCGGGCCGTCATCGCCGACAACGGGCCCTTCCCGGCGCCGCTCGCGCTGAACGCCGTGCCCTGGGCGGGTTCGGTGCTGCCCGGCGGCTGGTCCTCCGAGGAGCAGAGGGTGCGCGACGAGTCGCGCAAGATCCTCGGCCTGCCGGAGCTCAAGGTCTCCGCGACCTGCGTCCGCATCCCCGTCATCACCACGCACTCGCTCGCCGTGCACGCCGTCTTCGAGCGCGAGGTCACTCGGGCGCACGCGCAGGAGATCCTCCGGGACGCGCCCGGCGTCGTGCTCTTCGACAACCCCGAGGCCGGGGAGTACCCCACCCCCAACGACGCCGTCGGCACCGACCCGACCTGGGTGGGGCGGCTGCGCCGCTCGCTCGACGACCCGGCCGCGCTCGACCTCTTCCTCTGCGGCGACAACCTGCGCAAGGGTGCGGCGTTGAACACAGTGCAGATCGCCGAGTTGGTCGCCGCCGAGCACATCTGAGAAACTCCCCCGGATTCATGGGCCAGGCAGGGCAACCATGACGGGTGCTCGAGTGTCGGACGGGTGTGGCATACGTAATGGTGGGGGCGCGACCCATACGAAGGGCGCCGTCGAGCGTGCAGGTGATCACACCGGTACCGGTGGACGACCTGTCGACATCCGTCGTCGCCGAGGCAGTCGGCGCCACCGTCGACCAGCTCACCGAGACGTACCAGGCCCACTACCAGTCGCTGCTGCGCCTCGCCGCGCTGCTGCTGGACGACCGCTCCTCCTGCGAGGACGTCGTGCAGGAGGCGTTCATCCGGGTGCACGCGGCCCGGCGCCGCGTCCGCGACCCCGAGAAGACGCTCGCCTACCTGCGGCAGACGGTCGTCAACCTCTCCCGCTCCACGCTGCGCCGGCGCATCCTCGGCCTGCGCCTGCTGCCCAAACCCATGCCGGACATGGCCAGCGCCGAGGAGGGTGCGTACGACGCGCTTGAGCGGGACGAGCTCAAGCGCGCGCTCAAGGGCCTGCAACGCCGCCAGCGCGAGGTGCTCGTGCTGCGGTACTTCGCGGACCTCACCGAGGCCCAGACCGCCGACCTGCTCGGCATCTCGGTCGGCTCGGTGAAGGCGTACGGCTCGAGGGGCCTGGCGGCCCTCCGCCTCCGGATGGGGACGACCAATGACTGACGACTTCCTGGCCGACGCCGGGGCCGACGAGATCCGGGCCCTGCTGCACCGTTCGGTGGCCGAGGTGCGGCCCGACCCGAGCGCCCTGGGCCGCATCCGCCGGGAGGTGCCGCGCCGCCGCGCCCGGCGGACGGCCCTCGCGACCGGCGTCTCCGCCGCCGCCGTCCTGCTGCTGGCCGGTGGCGTGTCGACGTACGCCGACCACCGGGCCACCTCCACCCCCCCGCCTCCGGCCGCCGACGCCACCGGCTACCCGGACTGCCTGCGCGCGGATCTCGGACAGACGGCGACCCACCTCGCCCCGCCTGACGCCCACGGGGCGGTCTACGGCTGGATCACCGTCTTCAACACCACCTCGCACATCTGCAACGTGACGGGCGGCGGCGGCCTCCGGCTCGACATCGCCGGTGCGGCGGGGGCCAAGCCGAAGATCCGGATCCTCGACTACCGCCTGGGCGACCCGGCCCCGGCCCTGCCGGACCCGACGACCGCCCCGCACGTCCTGAAGCTCGACCCGCTGGACGGCTACCAGGTGCAGTTCGCCCTGGTGCCCGAGGGCAGCGACCCGGCGTCGGGCCCCGTCACGCTGGTCCACACCCCGCCGACGGGCGGCGCCGTCGTCACCCTCGCGATTCCGGGGGCCCACAGCGGCACCCTCTACCGGGCGGCCCCGCAGGAGATCGAGACCGAGCAGGGCCATACCCGGGGGTGACCCCTGCGGTCGGGGCGGCGGAGACGGTCGTTACGGTGATGGTGTGTACCGATTTCTCCTGACTCCGCGCTGGCTGGGCGGCACCGCCGTCGGACTGGTCGCCATCGCGGTCTGCCTCTGGCTCGGCTCCTGGCAGCTCGGGCGCTTCGAGGCCAGGGCGTCGACCCACCACGAGGCCACCCGTACGGCCGCCGCCCCCGGGCAGGCCGCACCGCTGGACACCGTGCTGACCAAGGCGCAGCCGCAGGTCGGCACCGACACCGTCGGCCGTCCCGTCACCGCGACGGGCAGCTACGACCAGGCGCACCAGCTGCTCGTCCCGGACCGCGCGGTGGGCGGCAAGGTGGGGTACTACGTGCTCACCCCGCTGCGCACCGCCGACGGCCGGGCCGTCACGGTGGTGCGGGGGTGGGCCCCCGGCGCCCCCGACAGCGCGCGCGCCCCCGCTGCCCCCACCGGGCAGGTGAGCGTCACCGGACGCCTCCAGGCACCCGAGAACACCGGCAGCAACGGCGCGGTGGCCGGTGGCCTGCCCGCCGGACAGCTGGGCACGATCAGCCCGGCGGCCCTGGTCAACGTCCTCCCGTACGCGACGTACGACGGCTGGGTCGCCGCCGACTCCGTCCCGGACGGCCTCACCGCCGTCCCGACCGTGCAGCCCCAGGGCGGCGACGGCCTCAGCCTGCGGGCCTTCCAGAACCTCGGCTACACGCTGGAGTGGTTCGTCTTCGCGGCCTTCGTGGTCTTCATGTGGTTCCGCCTGGTCCGCCGCGAGGCCGAGGCCGAGCAGGACCGCGCGCTCGGCCTGGCGTAACCAGCAGTAGTCGGCTCATTGCCGGTCGTGAGCGTGGCGCACTGCCTGCTGCCCGCCGTGGCTCGGATACTGAGTCGTGAGCACACCACCCCTGCCGAGCGGCGCGTCGGCGGTCAAGCGCACCGACCACCGTTGGCAGGCACTCGCTGTCTGCCTGGTGGCCGGGTTCATGACGCTGCTGGACGTCAGCATCGTCAACGTCGCCCTGCCGTCCGTCCGCAGCGGGCTGCACCTGTCGGACAGCGGTGTCCAGTGGGTGCTCTCCGGGTACTCGCTCGCCTTCGGCCTGGCGCTCGTCCCGGCCGGGCGGCTCGGTGACGCGCGCAGCCGCCGGGCCGTCTTCATGGCCGGGCTCGCAGCCTTCACCGCCGCCAGCGCGGTCGCCGGAGCCGCCCAGAACGAGGCCTGGCTGGTCGCCGCCCGGCTGGCCCAGGGCCTGGCGGGCGGGGTGCTGGTGCCGCAGGTCTCGGGCTTCATCCAGCAGCTCTTCCAGGGCCCCGAACGTGGACGGGCGTTCGGCCTGCTCGGCGCCGCGATCGGCATCTCGACGGCCGTCGGCCCGCTGCTCGGCGGCCTGCTGATCGCCGCCTTCGGCGCCGGCGAGGGCTGGCGCTGGGTCTTCTACGTCAACCTGCCGATCGGCGTCGCCGCCCTACCGCTCGCCTACCGGCTGCTGCCGCCCCCGCGCCTGCCCGCCGTGCGGCACCGGGACTTCGACCCGGTCGGCGTGCTGCTGCTCGGGGCCGCCACGCTGCTCCTCCTGCTGCCCTTCGTCCAGGAGGACTGGCACGGCGGCGGCAAGTGGCTGCTGGTGCTCGCGGCGGCGGTGCTGTACGCGGCCTTCGCCGGCTGGGAGCTGCGGTACGGGCGCCGCCGGGAGCCGGTGGTGCGGCTGAGTCTCTTCCGGGCCCGCTCGTACTCGCTCGGAGTGCTGCTCTCGCTGGTCTACTTCGCCGGGTTCACGGCGGTGTTCTTCATCTTCAGCCTCTACCTCCAGGAGGGGCAGCACTACAGCGCACTGCTCTCCGGTCTGTCGATCACCCCCTTCGCGGTCGGCTCCGGCGCGGCGGCGGCCTTCGGCGGCCGGGTGGTCCACCGGTACGGGCGCCCGCTGGTGACGGCCGGGCTCGCGCTGGTCGCCCTCGGGCTGACGGCGGCGGGGGCGGCCGTGCACCTGTGGTCCGGGCCGCACGTCGGCTGGGTGACGGCCCTCCCGCTGCTGGTCTCGGGGGTCGGCAGTGGCCTGGTGATCGCCCCGAACCAGACCCTCACCCTGAGCGAGGTGCCCGTCTCCCGCGCGGGCAGCGCCGGGGGTGTCCTGCAGACCGCCCAGCGGATCGGCTCGGCGGTCGGCGTCGCGGCGGTCGGCTCGGTCTTCTTCTCCTCCCTCACCGACCACCCCGGCGACTGGGCGGGCGGCTTCCAGCGCGGCCTGGCGGTGGCCCTGGGCTTCGTCCTGCTGGCCCTCCTGCTCGCCCTGGTGGACGTCCTCCGGCGCGAGCGATAGGCGCGGCGGCGCGTTGGCGCCTCAGGTGCGGAGTACGGCCCGCAGGGCCTCGGCGAGCACCGTCTCCGGGTCGGCGGGGAGGGTCTCGGTACGCCAGGCGACGAAGCCGTCCGGGCGGACGAGGACGGCGCCGCCGGGGCGGAGGTCGTAGGCGGTGGCCCAGTCGGCGCCCGGCTCGGGGGTGAGGTCGGCCTCGAAGCGGTGGGCGCCGAGGGGGAGGTGGTCGCGGTCGGCGAGCCGGTGGGCGGCGGCCTGCCAAGGGGCGCCGTCGGGGCCGGTGAGGAGGACGAGGGAGTCCCCGAAGAGGTCGAGGGTGGAGAGCAGGACGCCGTCCCGGCGTACCCAGAGGTGCGGGGCCCGGGAGCCGGGGACGGCGCCGGTGGCCTCGAAGCTGTCGGGCACGGTCGGCGAGGCGGGGTCGGTGCCGACCACGGCGCCGACGGGGTAGCGGTAGCCGAGGGCGACGGCCAGCACGTTCTGCTGGCGCCCGGTGCCGGGCAGCGCCGCGTAGCCGGGGTGGCGGTGCTCGGCGGAGCGGGCGGCGGCGCGGGCGCTGGTCGCCCGTGCGACGGGCTGGCGTTCCTGCTCGTACGTGTCGAGCAGGCCCGGCCCCGCCCAGCCGCCGAGCACGGCGGCGAGCTTCCAGGCCAGGTTGTGGGCGTCCTGGATGCCGGTGTTGGAGCCGAACGCACCGGTCGGTGACATCTCGTGCGCCGAGTCCCCGGCGAGGAAGACCCGGCCGGCGCCGTAGCGTTCGGCGACCCGCTCGGCGGCGTGCCAGGGGGCCTTGCCGGTGATCTCGACCTCCAGGTCGGGCACCCCGGCGGCGGCCCGGATGTGGGCGATGCAGCGCGCGTCGGTGAAGGAGTCGAGCGTCTCGCCCTGCTCGGGGTGCCAGGGCGCGTGGAAGACCCACAACTCCCGGTTGTCGACGGGCAGTAGAGCCCCGGCGCCTTCGGGATTGGTCAAGTAGCAGGCGATGAACCGCCGTTCGCCCACGACATCGGCAAGTCGCTTGGCACGGAAGGTGATGCTGACGTTGTGGAAGAGGTCGCCGCGCCCGGTCTGCCCGATCGCGAGCCGCTCCCGGACGGGGCTGCGCGGCCCGTCGGCGGCAATCACGTACTGGGCGCGGACGGTCTGCCGCACGCCGGTGGACCGGTCCCGCACGGCGGCCGTCACCCCGTCGGGGTCCTGCTCGAAGGAGAGCAGCTCGGTGCCGAAGCGGAGGTCGCCGCCCAGTGCGCGGGCCTGCTCCAGCAGCACGGGCTCCAGGTCGTTCTGGCTGCACAGACACCAGCCGGTCGGGCTGAAGCGGGCCATCGCGCCGCCCGGGTCGATCTCCTTGAACAGCCACTCCTGGTCCGCCCCGGCGAGGGTGTCGGCCTGCAGGATGCCGTGGTTGTCGGCCAGCACGGAGGCCGCCTCGCGGATCAACTGCTCGACCCCGGCCGCCCGGTAGACCTCCATGGTGCGGACGTTGTTGCCGCGTCCGCGCGGATGGTGGGAGGTGCCGGAGTGTTTCTCGACCAGGAGGTGCGGTACGCCGAGCCGGCCCAGGAAGAGTGAGGCGGACAGCCCCACCAGCGAGCCTCCCACGACGAGGACGGGTACCTCGGCGTCGACCTTCGGGTTCATCGGTAGCTCCAGTCTCTGCGCGTTCGGATGCTCCCAGACTCCGTCCTGCCGGGCGATCACGCTCGGTCAGCGGAGCCAGGCGGCGGCCTTTTCGCTCGGATGGCTTCCAGCCCTCGCGCCGCCCACGCCGGGCCAGCACGATCGACCTCAGGCTTCAGCGATGGTGACCCTGAGTCGCGAGAGAGACGCACCGGGGGCCTCGGCACCGGGAGCCTCAACCGTCCAAGGAGAAACGGAACATGACGACCCTGACCGAACCCGTCTCGCGCCGCCCCGGGCTCACCCCCAGCAGGCTCCGCGTCGTCCTGCTGTGCGACATCATGGACGGCGCGCAACAGCGCTTCCTCCAGGCGTACGAGCAGTTGCGCCACCAGGTGGCCGCAGTGCCGGGCCATGTCACCGACCAGCTCTGCCAGTCCATCGAGGACCCTTCGCAGTGGCTGATCACCAGTGAGTGGGAGAGCGCGCAGCCGTTCCTGGCCTGGGTGGACAGCGAGGCGCACCGGGCGATGGTCAAGCCGCTGCACGGGTGCGTCAGGGACACCCGTTCGCTGCGGTTCAGCATCATGCGGGAGACCACCGGGTCGGAGACCTACGACGGGCCGGAGCCGGTGCTGGACGGCACCGTGCGGCACGCCCTGACCTTCACCGTGAAGCCCGGCAGCGAGCGGGAGGTGGCTCGCATCCTGGCCGGCTACAGCTCCCCGGCGGCGCAGGTGGACGAGCACACCCGGCTCTGCCGGACCTCGCTCTTCATGCGCGGCAACCGGGTGGTGCGCTCCGTCGAGGTGGCGGGCGATCTGGGGGCCGCGCTGCGGCACGTCGCCATGCAGCCCGAGGTACGGGCGGTGGAGGAGGCGATCAACCCGTACCTGGAGCAGGACCGCGACCTGGGCGATCCGGAGTCGGCGCGGGCGTTCTTCATGCACGCTGCCCTCCCGGCGGTGCACCATGTGGCCGCCGACGGCGAGCCGGGTGCCGTGACCAGGTACGCCCTGCTGTACCCCGTCCGGCCGGGCTGCGGCGCGGCGGTGGCCGGGCTGCTGGCCAGGCAGGACCGGCTGGCGGTCGAGGAGGGCAACCCGGCGCTCGCGGCGGCCACCGTCTTCCAGCGGGAGGACACCGTCGTCCGGGTGGTCGACCTCACGGCGGCGCCCGAGTCGGTGCCCGCCCTGGCGCTCGGGGTGGTCGGGCCGCGTGCCACGGCGGTGCTCGCCCGCCTGGTCGAGCTGGACGGCCACGACCTGCGCAGCGGCGCCGGGACGGCCCGGTTCGCCGCCGAGTGCTCGATGGCCCTGGTCACCGACCGCCGGGCGAAGGACGCCTGAGCCCATCGGACCCGACACACCGTCACCAGAGTGAGGAGTTGCCATGACCACCCAGTACCCACGTGTCGTGCACGTCGACGAGGTCGCGCCCAACCGCCGCCGAGGCGGCGATCTGCGGGCGATGCTCACCCCGACGGCGGTCGGTGCGACCAGTGGCTTCATGGGCCTGGCCATCGTGCGGCCGGGGGAGCGGATCGGTGAGCACTACCATCCGTACTCGGAGGAGTTCGTGTACGTCGTGTGCGGCGAGCTGGAGGTCGACCTCGACGGCGAGCCGCACCCGCTCCGCCCCGACCAGGGCCTGATGATCCCGGTCAACATGCGCCACCGCTTCCGCAACGTCGGCAGCACCGAGGCCAGGATGGTCTTCCACCTCGGCCCGCTCGCCCCCCGGCCCGAGCTCGGGCACGTCGACACCGAGGACGGCCAGGGCGCACTGCCGCCCGACCGGCCGGAGCACAGCGGGGTCGTCGCATGACCAGGCGGGTGGCCGTCACCGGGATCGGCATCGTGGCTCCCGGAGGCGTCGGCACCGCGGCGTTCTGGGAGCTGCTCACGGCCGGCCGGACGGCGACCCGGGGCATCACGCTCTTCGACCCGGCCGGCTTCCGCTCCCGGATCGCCGCCGAGGTCGACTTCGACCCGGTGGCCGGCGGCCTGAGCGCCGAGCAGATCGCACGCTCCGACCGGTACGTGCAGTTCGCCCTGGTCGCCGCCGCCGAGGCCGTCCGCGACTCCGGGCTCGACCTGGCCGTCGAGGACGCCTGGCGGGTCGGCGTCTCGCTCGGCACCGCCGTCGGCGGCACCACCCGGCTGGAGCAGGACTACACCGCCGTCAGCGAACGCGGCGCCCGCTGGGCCGTCGACCACCGCAAGGCCGACCCGCACCTGCACCGGGCGTTCTCGCCGAGCACGCTCGCCTCCGCCGTCGCCGAACAGACCGGCGCGCGCGGCCCCGTGCAGACCGTCTCGACGGGCTGCACCTCGGGCCTGGACGCGATCGGCTACGCCTTCCACGCCATCGAGGACGGGCGGGCGGACATCTGCGTCGCCGGGGCCGCCGACTCGCCGATCTCCCCGATCACCGTCGCCTGCTTCGACGCCATCCACGCGACCTCCGAACGCAACGACGACCCGGCGCACGCCTCCCGCCCCTTCGACGCGGACCGGGACGGCTTCGTGCTCGGCGAGGGCGGCGCGGTGCTCGTCCTGGAGGAGCTCGACCACGCCCGCCGCCGCGGGGCCCGGGTGCACTGCGAGATCAGCGGCTTCGCGACCTTCGGGAACGCGTACCACATGACCGGGCTGACGCAGGAGGGCCGCGAGATGTCCGAGGCGATCGACCGCGCGCTCGCCCACGCCCGGGTCGACAGCAGCGAGATCGACTACGTCAACGCGCACGGCTCGGGCACCAAGCAGAACGACCGGCACGAGACCGCCGCCGTCAAGCGCTCGCTCGGCGCGCACGCGTACGCGACGCCGATGAGCTCGATCAAGTCGATGGTCGGGCACTCGCTCGGCGCCATCGGGGCGATCGAACTCGTCGCCTGCGCCCTGGCGATGGTCCACAACGTGGTGCCGCCGACGGCCAACTACGAGACACCCGACCCGGAGTGCGATCTCGACTACGTGCCCCGGACGGCTCGGCCGAAGCCGCTGAACAACGTGCTCTCCGTCGGCAGCGGCTTCGGCGGCTTCCAGTCCGCCGTGGTGCTCCGGCGCGCGGGGGCGGCGGCATGAGCGCCGTACTGCCCGGCCGCCGGGCCGTGCTGACCGGCATCGGAGTGCTGGCCCCGAACGGCATCGGGGCCGACGACTTCTGGAAGGCGACCCGCGAGGGCGCCAGTGTGCTCGGCCCCGTCACCCGTGAGGGCTGTCAGGACCTGCCGATCCGGGTGGCCGGCCAGGTCAGCGGGTTCGACGCCGAAGAGGCCATCGAGGGCCGGTACTTCGTCCAGACCGACCGCTTCACCCACTACGCCATGGCGGCTGCCGACCTCGCGTTGGAGGATGCCCGGCTCGACCGGGAGGCAGGGTCGCCGTTCGGGATCGGCGTCGTCACGGCGGCGGGCTCCGGCGGCGGCGAGTTCGGCCAGCGTGAGCTGCAGCAACTCTGGGGCACCGGGCCGCAGTTCGTCGGCCCCTACCAGTCGATCGCCTGGTTCTACGCGGCCAGCACCGGCCAGATCTCGATCCGGGGCGGCTTCAAGGGCCCCTGCGCGGTGGTCGCCAGCGACGAGGCCGGCGGCTTGGACGCGCTCGCCCACGCCGCCCGGACGATCCGGCGCGGCGCCGACACCGTCGTGGTCGGCGCGGCCGAGGCCCCGCTGGCCCCGTACTCGATGGTCTGCCAGCTCGGATACCCCGAGCTGAGCCTCAGCGACGACCCGGAGCGGGCCTACCTGCCGTTCAGCTCGGCGGCCTGCGGCTTCGTGCCGGCCGAGGGCGGGGCGATGTTCGTGGTCGAGGAGGAGAGCACGGCCCGCGCCCGGGGCGCCCGCATCCGGGCCGAACTCGCGGGCCACGCAGCGACGTTCACCGGAGCCTCGCGCTGGGAGGAATCCCGGCAGGGCCTGGCGCGGGCGATCCGGGGCGCCCTGGAGGAGGCCCACTGCGCCCCCGACGAGATCGACGTCGTCTTCGCCGACGCCCTCGGTGTCCCGGCCGCCGACCGGGCCGAGGCCCTCGCCCTGGCCGACGCACTCGGCGAGTACGCCGCGTACGTCCCCGTCACCGCTCCCAAGGCCGGCACCGGCCGCGCGTACTGCGGGGCACCGATGATCGACACCGCGGCCGCCGTGCTCGCCATGGAGCAGAGCCTCGTACCGCCCACCCCCAACGTCACCGACCTCTGTCACGACATCGACCTGGTGACCGGCTACGCCCGCTCCGCCGAGCTGCGGACCGCCCTGGTGCTGAGCCGGGGCCTGATGGGCTCCAACGCGGCGCTCGTGCTGCGCCGCCCCTACTGAACCTACTGACCTTCTGACCGACGTACTCACCGACTGACTGTTCTGCTGGCCACTACCTCCTGAGGAGAACCCTGATGGAACTCACGTACGACGAACTCGCCCTGCTGATCAAGAACCGGGCCGGGGTCACCGTCCCGGCCGAGACCGTCGCCGAGCCCGGCATCGGCTTCGACGAGCTCGGGGTCGACTCGCTCGGGGTGCTGGGGATCGTCGCCGAGTTGGAGAACCGGTACGGCCTGAAGCTCGGCAGCGACCTGCCCGGGACACCGCAGGAGCTGCTGGATGCCGTCAACTCGCCTGCCGTCAAGGGAGTCTGAGATGCCCGGCCACACCGACAACGAGATCGTCATCGCCGCTCCGCTGGACCTGGTCTGGGACATCACCAACGACCTGGAGAACTGGCCGCAGCTCTTCAGCGAGTACGCCGCCGTGGAGGTGCTCGACCGCGACGGCACCCGCACGACCTTCCGGCTCACCATGCACCCCGACGAGAACGGCACCGTCTGGAGCTGGGTCTCCGAGCGGGAGACCGACCGCGACGCGCTCGCCGTGCGGGCCCGGCGGGTCGAGCCGGGGCCGTTCGAGTTCATGGACATCCGCTGGGAGTACGCCGAGGTGCCCGACGGCACCCGGATGCGCTGGATCCAGGACTTCGCCATGAAGCCCACCGCGCCGGTCGACGACGAGGGCATGACCAACCACATCAACCGCAACTCCCGGACGCAGCTGGCGCTCATCCGGGACAAGGTCGAGAAGCAGGCCGGAAAGGACTGAACTG
Source organism: Kitasatospora sp. McL0602 (assembly GCF_052076145.1). Lineage (NCBI taxonomy): Bacteria > Bacillati > Actinomycetota > Actinomycetes > Kitasatosporales > Streptomycetaceae > Kitasatospora > Kitasatospora sp. McL0602. Next base: position 3,935,271 of record NZ_CP197246.1, read on the forward strand.
CCGTGCACCGCGCCCTGATCGTCGCCCGGATGAAGCCCGGGTCGGCCACCGACATCGCGAGGGTCTTCGAGACCTCGGACCGCGGCGAACTGCCGCAGCTGATCGGTGTGACCGGCCGGAGCCTCTTCCAGTTCGGCGACCTCTATCTGCACCTCATCGAGGCCGACCGCCAACCCGGCCCCGCCGTCTCGAAGTTGACCGGACACCCGGAGTTCCGCGAGGTGAGCGAACGGCTCACCTCGTACGTGGAGGCCTACGACCCCGCGACCTGGCGCGAGCCCAAGGACGCGATGGCCCGTGAGTTCTACCGCTGGGAGCGACCGGGAGCCTGACCTGGTCAACTGATCATCCAGAAGGGGCGCGGAGATCTCTCCGCGCCCCTTCTGGATCTCAGTTGTTCAGGCGATGTTGTTCAGGTCACCGTGGCCTCGAAGGCGTGCAGGTACGGGTTGACCGGTCGGACGGTGTCGACCCGGAGCCCGGCGGCGGTCAGCAGGGTGAGCAGGCTCTCCCTGGAGTGCTTGGCGCCGCCCACGTTGAGCAGCAGGAGCAGGTCCATCGCGGTGGTGAAGCGCATCGAGGGGCTGTCGTCGACGAGGTTCTCGACCACCACGACCCGGGCGCCGGGGCGGGCCGCGGCGACCACGCCCAGCAGGGTGCGGCGGGTGCTGTCGTCGTCCCACTCCAGGATGTTCTTGATGATGTAGAGATCGGCCTGCACCGGGATGCCGGCCCGGCAGTCACCGGCCACCAGCCGGGCCCGGCCAGCGAGTTCGCCTCCCGGGCGGAGCCGTGGGTCGGCGTGGGCGATCACCTGCGGCAAGTCGAGCAGCGTGCCGTGCACGGCCGGGTACTTCTCCAGGAGGCTGGCCAGGACGTGCCCCTGGCCGCCGCCGATGTCGGCGACGGTGCTGACTCCGGTGAGGTCCAGGAAGCCGGCGAGATCGGTGGCCGACTGCCGGGAGGAGTGCGTCATGGCCTTGTCGAAGACCTGGGCGGACTCCCCGGCGTCGTCGTGCAGGTAGTCGAAGAACTCCTTGCCGTAGAGGTCGGGGAAGATGTTCCGGCCGGTGCGGACGGCGTCGTCGAGCCGGGGCCACGCCTGCCACGTCCACGGCTCGGTGCACCAGAGCGCGATGTAGCGCAGGCTGTCCGGCGCGTCCTCGCGGAGCTGGCGCGACATGTCGGTGTGGGCGTAGCTGTCGTCGGCGGTCTCGGTGAAGACGCCGTAGCAGGACAGGGCGCGCAGCAGGCGGCGCAGCGGCCTGGGTTCGACCCCGACGGCCTTGGCCAACTCGTCGACGCTCATGGGGTGTTCGCCCAGTGCATCGGCGATGCGCAGGGAGGCGGCCGCACGGACGGCGGCTGCGCAGGCTGCGCCGAAGACCAACTCGCGCAGGCGCATGGAGGATTGGGGTGTGGTGGGTGTGGTTGGGGCTGTGGTGCTGGTGCTGGTGTTGGTGGTGGGCATGGCCACCTCTCTTGTGCGGGAGGGGTTCAGCAGCGGCCGGCGGGCTCGGAGACGCCGCAGGTGTTGCCGGTGAAGGTGTTGCCGGGGCCGGTGTCGCGGTCCGCGAGGTCGGCCGGGCCGTTGCGCAGGGCGACGTTGTCGCGGACGGTGATCCGCGCGTTCGGGGTGCCGACCAGGCTGTGGAAGAGGACGATGCCGCCGGACATCGGCGAGGGGCCGGCGTTGTCCTCGACGCGGTTCTCGGTGACGAGGCTGTCCTCGGCGCCGGTCAGCAGGATGCCGGTGCCCTGGATCAGGCCGAGCCGGGGGTTGGGCGGGCAGTACTTGTTGTTCCCGGTCACCGTGTTGCGGCGTACGGTCAGCGCGCCGGCCCGGGGGGTGTTCTCGTCGCCGATGACGAAGACGCCGCCGCAGTTGCCCGAGATCGTGTTGTGCTCGACGGTTAGCTCACGGGCTCGGCGGATCACCACGCCGAGCCGGTTGCCGCTGAGCCGGTTGTCGCTGACCAGGGCGCCTTGGGTGTCGATCGCGCCACCCTCCTCGTTCGCGGCGTTGGCGAGGAAGACCCCGGCCTGGCCGTTGTCGCGGGCGTCGTTGTCCTGCACCACCGACCGGACGGACTTCTCCTGGCTGATGCCCTGCTGCCCGTTGGCCAGGGCGAGCACGCCGTGCACATGGAGGCCGTCCGTCCCCGAGGCGTTGATGCCGTTCTTCAGGAAGCCCTGGACGGTCAGCGACACGATGCTGACGCCCGCCACGGGGTGCTCGGGCGTGCCGGTGACGCACAGTCCGTGACCGGCGGCGGCGCAGTCGGCGGCGCCGGTGGGCGGTTGGGTGGATGGCGGGGCGGCCTGGTCGGGCGGGGTCAGTACGGTGTCCTGGCCGAGCCCCTGGAGGGTCAGGTGCGAGGTGGTGATCTGCACGCTCTCCCGGTAGGTGCCCGGGAGGATCAGGACGCCGTCGCCCGGCTGGGCGGAGTCGACTGCGGCCTGGATCGACTCGCCCGGGTGGACGAGGTGCCAGCTCGTCCCTCGGTCGGGGGGTGCTGCGGCGACGGCCGGGGGCGCCGCACCCAGACAGGTGAGGAGAGCGACTGCGGCGCACGGGAGGAGACGGGGTGGACGTGTCGGCATCGGGGTGTGGCCTGCCTTCCAGGATTCCTGCGGAGCCGGTGGGCGCGCGGTGGCACCGGCTCGAAGTTAAGAGGAATCAGGGAAGGCTGCCACTCAAGGTAGTCGTCTGGATGCCTTGTGTGAGGGGGCTGGGGAGCTGGAGCGCTGGCGTGCCGGGTCAGTGGTCTGCGGGCAGCACCCACGTCGGGCTGGTGGCGATCGCCTTCAGCTGGTCCAGCGTCAGCGCGGGCTGCGGCCGGGAGGCGGCGAGGCGGGGGCTCGGGCCGTTGAGGGCCGCGATGACGACCCGGGTGCCGTCCGGGCGGAGCACGTCGACGCTGCGGCGGACCAGGCCGGTGCCGCCCTTGCCGCCGCTGTCGGCGTTCGGGTCGACGGCGATCTTGGTGCCGTCGGGCAGAGTGGTGGCGTGGGCGTAGGTGGGGTCGGGCGGCTGCTGGCTGCCGTCGGCGGTTTGCATGTGCGTGCGCCAGTCCTGCACGTTGATCTCGACGAGGCTCCGGCCGTGGCCGTCGTCCACGGTGAAGTTCGCGAAGCCGTCCTGCCCGCTGGGGTCGGTCTCGGTCAGCCCGGCGGGCAGCAGGGCGGCGGCGGTGCTCAGGATCTGGATCTTCGTGGGCTCCGCCGGGCGCTGCCCGGTGTGCGTCGGCGGCTGCGGGACGGCTGCGAGCAGTGCGTTCCACGACGGGTCGCTGACCAGGGCGCTGAGCTGCGGGAAGTCGAGCGGGGGCGTCGCCCGGCTGACGGACGCGCCCTTGTCCTGGGCCGCGTTCCACTCGGTGAGCTCGATCCGCCGGCCGTCCTTTCCGGTCAGGGTGGCCGTCCAGGCCTTGGTGGACGTCCGCAGGTCCGGGTACTCGTAGCCCTTGAGCAGGACCAGCGCCGAGCCGTCGGCCAGGCTGCTGGCCTGGCAGTCGTCGTACGGGATGTACGCCTTGGACGGGCAGGCGGCGTTGCCGTCGGAGAGTGAGGCGCCTCGGGAGAGGCTGAGGGAGAGGGCGGCCTTGCCGTGGCCGTCGTCGAAGACGGCACTCGCGAAGTTGGCGGTCATGGCGGCCATCTCGGGCGACTTGTTGCCGGTGTCGGTGAGCTGTCCGGCGGGCAGCAGCGCCTTGAGGGCCGCGAAGACCTGACCGGGGGCCAGCCCTCGGGCGGCCGCCTGGGTGGCTGAAGGGCTGGGCTTGGTCGGGGTCGGGCTCGGGGTCGAGGTGGGGCCGGTCACGAGCGCTGTTGACGGGCCGCTCGCGGCCGGGGCGCCGGCGCCGATGACCAGGACGCTGCCCGCGCCGATCAGGGCCAGCGCCGTGACGCCCCCGGCGATGCCGGTCGCCCGGCGGCGGCGCAGTCGACGGCCCTCGGCGACGACCTCGTCCAGCCGGGGCGTGGCGGGCGGACGGAAGGCCTCGCCGGTCTGGGAGAAGGCATCGGAGAGGACGTCGTCGAAGGCGGTTCGGTCCTGGTGCGGGTCGGCCGGCATGGCGGGGCACCGTCTCTCTGTACGGAGGGGCTGTGGGAGGGGAGGCGTGCGGGTGGCGTCAGCCGAGGAGGGCGAGTTCGTGCTCGCCGAGCAGCTCGCGCAGGCGGCCCAGCGCGCGGGTGCTGCGGGTGCGGACGGCGCCGGGGCTGGAGCGGACCAGCTCGGCCGTCTCCTCGATGCTGCGGTCCTCCCAGTAGCGCAGGACGAGCACCGCCCTGTCCTTGGGGGGCAGCAGGGCGAGGCCCTGGAGCAGGGCCACCCGAAGGTCGTTATCGGCTGTCCGGCCGGGGAGGTCGGGCAGTTCGCCGCTCGGCCGCTCGGTGTTGCTCAGCCGCCGCTTGTGCGAGAGGAACTGGCGGACGAGCACGCTGTGCGCGTACGCGACGGGGTTGTCGATCCGCTTGCCCAGCGAGAGCCCCGGCAGCCAACTGGTCCGGCGCCAGACGGCGTACATCCGGCTCAGGGTCTCCTGCACCAGATCCTCGGCGAGGTAGGTGTCGCCGCCGGTGAGCAGGCAGGCCGAGCGGTAGAGCTGGCCGTGACGCCCCGTCGCGAACGCGAGGAACTCGGCCTCGTCGCCGCCGGTTGTGGCACTGCTGCGGAACATCCCCACCCCTTGCTCGTACACCCTGACGGGTCAAGGACGCGGCGAAGGGGTGCCGATGTTACACACCACTTTGGGTCGGGTGCCTGCCCTGGTGTCGCCGGCGCGCCCAGGACTCGCCTTCATCCACGGTGCGGGGCGCTGGGGGTGAGTGGCGGTGCGGGCGGGCAGAAGGTGTCCTGTGTGGGGCGGTGGCCGGTGAGCAGGAAGTCGGTGACCAGTACGTCGCCGCAGGCGTTGCCGTTGGCTGCGTACGCGTCGTGGCCGCCCGAGTCGACGGTGATCATCCGGGCCCGGTCGCCGAAGGCCTGGCGCAGGCGCAGGGCCTTGGCGTACGGGGTGGCCGGGTCGCGGAGGTTCTGCACCAGTACGACGTTCGCCGGGCCGTCGGGGGTGACTCGGACCGGGGGCTCGGCCGGGCGGTACGGCCAGAACGCGCACGGCATGATGTTGGCGGGCATGCCGGCCGTCAGCGGGTGTGCGGCCCGGTCGGCTGCGGCGGTGCGGGCGTAGTCGCCCGGTGCGCTGGGCCAGCTGACGTCGTTGCAGAGCGTCCCGACCGAGACGGCGATGCTGTTCTGCACGGCCTGGTCGGGAGGAGTGACTGCGGCGGGCAGCGGGCGGAGACCCTCGGCGGCGAGCATCAGCCGGGCCAGCCCGGGGAACTGGGCGTCGGCGTAGAGGCTGTTCAACATCGTCTGGCGCAGCACGTTGCCGTCGAGCACGTCCGGGTTCGCGCCCGGCCACGGTATCGGCTGTTGATCCAGCCGGGCGGCGAGATCGAGGTAGAGCTTGCGGACGGCCTGGGGGTCATCGGCCACCCGGTCCGGATTGCCGGGGGCCGACGCCCAGGCCGCGAAATCCGGGAAGCGGTCCTCCGCGCCGGTCGCGTAGGCGGCCAGCCAGCCACGGCCGACCCGGCTCGGGTCCGGGTCGTCGTTGCTGTCCAGCACGATCCGGTCGGTGTGCTGGGGGAACATCGTGGCGTAGACGGCCCCGGCGTAGGTGCCGTACGACACGCCCCAGGCGGCGAGCCTGCGCTCGCCGAGGGCCTGGCGGATGCGGTCGATGTCGCGCGCCTCGTTGGCGGTGCTGATGCTGCGCAGCACCGGGCCTCCGTTACGGGCGCAGGTCTCGGCTATCTGGCGGGCCGTGGCGGTGTTGGCGGTGATCGAGCCGTCGGCGGCGGGCCAGGGGAGCAGCCTCGACTGGGACAGGAGCTCGTGCGGCAGCCCGCAGTCGACCGGGGTGGACCTGCCGACCCCGCGCGGGTCGAAGCCGATCACGTCGTACCTGTCGAGCACAGACTTCGGTAGTTGCTTGGCGGCCTTGCTCGGGCCGTTCACCCCCGAGCCGCCCGGCCCACCGGGGATCATCAGCAGTGCGCCCCGGCGCTGCTGCGAGCCGGCGGCGATCCGGGACACCGCCAGGCTGATCGCGGGCCCGCCCGGATCGCCGTAGTCCAGCGGCACGGTGAGGGTGGCGCACTGCTGGCGGGGATCGAGGCCGGAGCCCGCGCAGCTGCCCCAGGCGAGCGGGGCCGGCCGGGGCGCGGCCACCGCGCTCGGGGCAGCCACCGCGCTCGGGGCGGCCAGGCCGAGGAGGGTGGTGGAGAGGACGGCTGTGGCGGTGAGGAGCACTGCTGTGTGCTGGAGAGTTCGCATGCCCTGAGTCTTCTCCGTCGTCACTTCCCAACCAATCGTGGTACCCCGTCAATCCGAGGTGGTGCTACCCCTACTGATGTTCAATCAGATCCGGACGCAGGGCTCCGGTGGGCGCGAGGGTCCGTCCGCGCGGGGGACCGGCAGGGCCGGCGGACTGCCCGGCCGGGCCCGTGGATCGCCTGGGCTGCTCGGGGCGCCGTGCAGGCGTAGCGTAGGAAGAAGCCGACCTTGGGGCGGCGTCGACATGCGTATGCCGCGTTCCGGCCGACCGAGGGGGTCCGCACGGCTGTTGGAGTACGCGATGGGCAGACCGACGATGGACGAACTGGCGAGCCAGGTGCACGGAGCGGTGATCACTCCGGGTGATGGCGCCTACGACGAGGCCCGCCGGGTCTACAACGGGATGATCGACCGGAAACCTGCGGCCGTCGTGCACTGCGCGAACGCGGGCGACGTGTTGGCGACGGTCGCCTTCGCCCGGGAGAGCGGGCTCGATCTGGCCGTACGAGGCGGCTCGCACAGCGTTCCCGGGTACGGGACGTGCGAGGGCGGCGTGGTGGCGGATCTGTCCGGGATGCGCGGGGTCAGGGTGGACCCGGCCGGGCGGACGGCGCGGGTCGAGGGCGGGGCAACGCTCGCCGACCTCGATGCGGCGACCCATGCCTTCGGGCTGGCGGTGACCGGCGGGGTCATCTCCACGACCGGGGTCGGCGGGCTGACGCTCGGCGGCGGCTTCGGCCACCTGGCCCGTGGTCTCGGTCTGACCTGCGACAACCTGCTCTCGGCCGACGTGGTGACGGCTGACGGCCGGTTGTTGGTCGCCAGCGCGGACGAGCACCCCGACCTGTTCTGGGCTCTGCGCGGTGGCGGTGGCAACTTCGGCGCGGTGACCTCCTTCGAGTATCGACTCAGCCCGCTGTCTCAGGTCCATGTCGGGCTCTTCTTCCACGAGTTGGAGCACACGGAGGCGGTGCTGCGGCACTACCGCGAGTACATCGCGACGGCGCCCGAGCAGCTCGGAGCCTTCCCGGCCTTCCAGATCGCGCCCCCGCTGCCGTTCATCCCGGAGAACCGGCACGGCGACACCTTCATCCTCGAAGTGCTGTGCTGGTCCGGGCCGTTGGAGCAGGGCGAACAGGCCATCCAGCCCTTCCGGGACGCGGCGCCGGTGGCGTTCGAGTTCGCCGGGACCATGCCGTATCCGGCCCTCCAGGGGATGTTCGACGCGCTGCTGCCGCCGGGGCTCCAGCACTACTGGAAGGCCGCATTCGCGACCGAACTCACCGATGCGGCGATCGCCGCGCACGCGGTCCACGGCCCCAAGGTGCCGACCGTCAACGCGACTTGCCACATCTATCCGATCAACGGTGCCTGCCACCGGGTGTCCCCGGACGCAACCGCGTTCTCCTACCGCGACGCGAACTTCGCGACGGTCATCGCCGGCATGTGGCCCGACCCGGCCGACAACGCCGCGAACACCGCCTGGGTGCGGGAGTACTACGCGGCGCTCGCTCCGGAGTCCTTGCCCGGTGGCTACGTGAACTTCATGGGCGCCGACGACCAGGGACGCGTTACCGACAACTACCGGGACAACTACGCCCGGTTGGTCGAGGCCAAGCGCGCCTACGACCCGGGCAACCTGTTCCACCTCAACCACAACATCCAGCCGTGAGCCGACCGGGCTCCGCCACGTGCGGAGCCCGTCAGCGGCGTGCGGCTCACGGCTTCGACGGCGTCCGGGCGCCCTGGAACGGGCCTCGTTCCCGGGCCTTGGTCCCGGCCTTGGCCTCGGCCTCCCCGGGTGGGGCCGTCGGCAGCGAGTGCAGTCGGCTGACCGGCGAGACGACCAGGCCGACGACCACCACGGCCGAGCCGATCGCGGCGACGGTCAGTGCCTCCCGGGCGCCGATCCGGTCGGCGAGGAGCCCGGCGGTGAGACCGCCGAGCGCGCCGCCGCCGAAGAGCAGCGTCCGGAACGCGGCCGTCATCCGGCCCATCATCGACTGCGGCGTGAGGGCCTGGCGCAGGCTGACGATGATCACGCCCGCCACGCCCAGGCCGAGATAGGTGATGAAGAAGGACAGCACGAACATCGCGATCATCACCGGCCGTGGGCCGCCGGCCAGCGCGATCAGGCTGGGCCCGAGCAGCAGGGCGGACTGGGCGATCAGGTAGGTGCGGCCGAGCGGGAAGCGCGCGATGACCCGAGATCACCGCGCCGATCAACCCGCCCACCGAGGCGGTCGCGAAGATCCCGCCCAGGGTGGCCGAGTCGAGGCGCAGGTCGTGGGTGCAGTGGAGCAGGAACATCGTCCACACCGTGACCATCGAGAAGTTGCAGCAGAACCCGACCAGTGCGAGCGCCCGCAGTACGGCGTTCCGCATCACCCAGCCCAGGCCGTCCCGGAGTTCGCGCAGCAGGTGGCGTTCGGCCGTCGGCTCGGGGCGGGGCTCGCGGGTGCGGATGAGCAGCAGCGAGACGACCGACACCGCGTACGAGCAGGCGTCCACGACCAGGGCCACCGGCGCGGTGAGCGTCGACACCAGGACGCCCGCGAGTCCGGGCCCGGCCACGTCGGCGGCGGAGGAGCTGATGCCCATCTTGGCCCCGGCCTCGACGTAGTGCTCGGGGCTTCGCACCAGCACCGGTACGTACGACATCCAGCTCACGTCGAAGACGACGGAGGCGATGCCGACCGCGCAGGCGATCACCAGCAGCGTGGTGAGGTCGAGTGCGTCCCGCCAGTAGAGCAGCGGGACGAGCCCGAGCAGCACCAGCCGCACCAGGTTGGCGGCCAGCATGACGGGCCGTCGCCGCACCCGGTCGGTCCAGACCCCGATCAGCAGGGCGAGCCCGAGGTAGGGGACGAGCTGCAGGAAGCGCAGCAGCCCGACCTGTGCGTCGGTTGCGCCGAAGGCGCGGATGGCGGTCAGCGGCAGGGCGAGGTTGGTGACCTGGGTGCCGAGCAGTGACACCGTCTCGCCGAGCCAGAACCGGAGGAAGTCCCCGTTGCGCAAAAGGCTTTGGGGCGCGGTGACGGGAGCCTCGGCGTCGTCGGCGGTGGTGACCGGTTGCATCAGGAACCCACCGTCGTACGGCCGCCGCTGGCAGCCAACTCCGCTACAGCAGAGGCGACTTCGTCGACCTCTTCCTCGGTGTTGTAGTAGTGCGGCGACAGGCGCAGGCACCACTCGACGTCCTTGTCCGCGAAGTCGAACTGCGCGAACTCCCGGAAGCTCAGCGCCGAGTTGATCCGCCGCGCGTCCAGTGCCGCCTTGAACGGCTGTGGTTGCCAGTCGTCGATCGCGAAGGTGACCAGTGCGGCGGGCGCCGGGCCACCGTCCAGCAGGCACACGCCGGGGACGGTGGCCAGCCGTTCGCGCAGCCGCCCCGCCAGGGCGGGGGTGCGACGGGAGATCGGCTCCAGCCCGACCCGCAGGGCGTAGCGGACGGCGGTCGCGCATCCGAGGACGGTCGCGTACGGGAACTCCCACTCCTCGAACCGGGCTGCGGTGTCGACCGGCCGGTAGCTGCCGGGGGCCGTCCAGCGGGCGCCGTGCATGTCGATGAAGAGCGGCTCGTACCCCTCGCCCAGTACCCGGTCGGAGACGTAGAGGAAGCCCGAACCCCTGGGCCCGCGAAGGAACTTGCGACAGGTCGCGGTGAGCAGGTCGCACCCGATCTCCGCCACGTCGAGCGGGTACTGGCCGGCCGACTGGCAGGCGTCGACCAGGTAGAGCAGGTCCAGCTCCCGGCAGTGCCGGCCGATCTCGGCGATCGGCTGCACCAGGCCGGAGTTGGTGGGCACGTGGGTGACGGCGACCAGGCGGGGGCGGCGGGCGCGCATCAGCGCGGCCATCGCCGCCACGTCGACGCCGCTGCCGTCCGGGTGGTCGGGGGCGTGCACGATCTCGATGCCATGGCGCTTGCGCAGGGCGAGGAAGGCGATCTGGTTGGAGATGAAGTCGTTGCGGGTGGTGAGCACGACATCGCCGGGGTTGAAGTCGATCGCGGACAGGGCCTTGGTGTAGGCGTGGGTGGCGCTGCCCGCGAAGGCGATGTTGCCGGGCCGGGTGTTGAGGAGTGCGGCGGTCGCGGCGTAGAAGTCGGCGACCTCCTCGGAGCGGGCCGCAGCGGCTTCGTAGCCGCCGATGGTGGCCTCCAGGAGCAGGTGGTCGAGCATCGCCCCCAGCATCGGGCGGGTCGGCAGCCCGCAGCCGGCGTTGTTGAAGTGGATCACCGAGTCGCAGCCCGGGGTGTCGGCCCGCAGGGCGGCGAGGTCGAGGAGCGGTTCCGACTCCGAGGGAAAAGCGCTATCGTCTATCTTCATGTCCGACAGTAGCAGTACTGAGGTGCTGGTGGCACTGCTCCGCGCGCAGATCGCCGGGCTCGCCGTCGGCGAACGACTGCCCAGCAGCCGTGACCTGATCGCCCGTCACGGCGTCGGCCCGGTCACCGTCTCCCGTGCGATCGCCCAGCTCGCCGCCGAGGGCGCCGTCGTCACCCGACCCGGCAGCGGCACGTACGTGGCCCGCCGCCCCCGCCGCGCCGACGAGGCCCCGGACACCTCCTGGCAGGCGGTCGCCCTGAGCGGCCGCGATCACGACCCGGCCGCCGACGCCGACGAGACCGACGGCCAGTCAGGCGCACTGCCCCCAGGCGTGATCGCCCTCTCCGGCGGCTACCTGCACGAGAACCTCCAGCCCACCCGGGCCCTCGGTGCGGCGCTCGCCCGCGCCGCCCGCCGTCCGGACGCCTGGCACCGGGCCCCGGCCACCGGGCTGGCGCCGCTGCGCGCGATCTTCGCCCGCCAGGCCGGCAGCGGGGTGAGCCCCGAGGACGTGCTCGTCACGGGCGGCGGCCAGGGCGCTCTCTCCATGCTGTTCCGGGCGGTCGCCGTCCCCGGAAGCCCCGTCCTGGTCGAGTCGCCCACCTACCCCGGCGCACTCGCCGCCGCGCGCGCCGCCGGGCTGCGCCCCGTACCCGTCCCGATGGACGACGACGGCATCCGGCCCGACCTGCTCGCCGACGCCTTCGCCATGACCGGGGCCCGGCTGCTCTACTGCCAGCCGACCTTCCACAACCCCACCGGCACCGTGCTCGCGCCCGACCGGCGCCGCCAGGTCGTCGACATCGCCCGCGCCGCCGGGGCGTTCGTCATCGAGGACGACTTCGCCCGCCACCTCGGCCACGGCGGTTCGGTGCCGCGCCCGCTGGTCGCCGACGACCGGGACGGCACCGTCGTCCACCTGACCTCGCTCACCAAACCGGCTTCGCCCAGCCTGCGGATCGGTGCGCTGATCGCCCGTGGCCCGGTGATGCGGCGGCTGCAGGGCATGCGGCGGGTCGACGACTTCTTCGTCGCCCGGCCCTTGCAGGAGGCGGCCGTCGAACTCGTCAGCACCCCGGCCTGGGACCGTCACCTACGCGCCCTCTCCGCCGCCTTGCGCGACCGGTGCGCCACGCTGGCCGACGCGCTGGAGCGCGAACTGCCCGGCTGGACGCCCGTACGGCTGCCGGGCGGCGGCCTGCACCTCTGGCTCCGACTGCCTGCCGTCCCCGCCGACGCGGCACTCGCCGGCACGGTGCTGACCGACTCGGCGTTCGCGGACGCGGCGCGGGCTCAAGGGGTGGCCGTCAACGCGGGCCGCCGCTACTTCCCGGCCGAGGCGCCGAACACCCACGTCCGGCTGGGCTTCGCGGCCGCAGCGGACACCGCCGAACTGACCGAGGCCGCGCGCCGCCTCGCCGCCGCCGCCCGCTCCCTGGGCTACTCGGGCGGCTGACCCGGCGTCCGTACGCTCGGTCCGTACGCCCCGCCCGTGGTCAGCTGCCGCAGCAGGCGTCGCCGTCGCCGTCGGTTGCGGCGCTCTTGCCGAGGGTCTCGGCGTCGGCCTTGACGACGTAGACCTCCCAGGGCTCCTTGCCGGGGCCGGTGACCCAGACCTTGTCCTGGAGGGCGTAGCAGCAGGAGGTGTCGTTCTCCTCGAAGGTGGCCAGGCCCGCGTCCTTGAGGCGGTCGGTGGTGGCGGTGACGTCCTCGGTGGTGGCGACCTCGACGCCGAGGTGGTCCAGGCGGGTGTCCTCGCCCGGTCGGCCTTCGAGGAGGACGAGCTTGAGCGGGGGTTCGGCGATGGCGAAGTTGGCGTAGCCGGGGCGGCGCTTGGCGGGCTCGGCACCGAACAGCTTGGAGTAGAAGGCGATCGAGCCTTCGAGATCGGCGACGCGAAGGGCGAGCTGGACGCGGGACATGGCGGTCTCCCCTGATCGGGCGTATATCGACAGCTGTCGATATGGCCGAGGTTGCCACTCGCATAGATGGCTGTCAACATAGATGTATGTCGAATCTGGAACTGCGGGTGCTCGGCCAGGACGAGGCGGTGGCATGCTGCTCGCCGATGGTCCGCGAGCCGCTGGGTGAAGAGGCCGCCGTCGACCTGGCGAAGATGTTCAAGGCGCTCTCGGACCCGGTGCGGCTGCGGCTGCTGTCGCTGATCGCCTCGCACGAGGGCGGCGAGGCGTGCGTCTGCGACCTCACCGGCCCGTTCGACGTGTCCCAGCCGACGATCTCGCACCACCTGAAGGTGCTGCGCGAAGCTGGCCTGGTCGGCTCCGAGCGACGGGGCACCTGGGTCTACTACTGGGTGCTGCCCGCAGCCCTGGCCCGCCTGTCGGCGCTGCTGGAGACCCCGGCGGCCTCGGCTCCGGCCACCCTCGGGGGCTCCAGATGACCGACCTCGCTCCCTTGGGCCGCCGCGCGGCCGTCGAGTTCGTCGGGACGGCCGCGCTGGTCGCGGTCGTGGTCGGCTCGGGCATCCAAGCCACCGAGCTCTCCCACGACGTCGGCGTGCAGCTGCTGGCCAACTCACTGGCCACGGTCTTCGGCCTCGGCGTACTGATCGCCCTGCTCGGCCCGGTCTCCGGCGCCCACTTCAACCCCGCCGTCACCCTCGCCGCCTGGTGGACCGGTCGGCGTGGCGGCGACGGCCCCGGTCTCCGCGAGGTCGCCGCGTACGTCCCCTCCCAGATCGCCGGTGCGATCGGCGGCTCGGTGCTGGCGGACGCGATGTTCGCCGAGCCGCTGGTACGCCTGTCGGCCCACGAGCGGTCTGCCTCGCATCTCTGGCTCGCCGAGGTCGTGGCGACCGCAGGCCTGATCCTGCTGATCTTCGGGCTTGCCCGGACCGGCCGCGCGCACTTCGCCCCGGTCGCGGTCGCCTCCTACATCGGTGCGGCCTACTGGTTCACGTCCTCCACCAGCTTCGCCAACCCGGCGGTGACCATCGGCCGGACCTTCACCGACACCTTCGCCGGGATCGCCCCCGGCTCGGTGCTGCCCTTCGTCGGCGCCCAGCTCGTCGGCGCGGCCGTCGGCATCGGCCTGGTCGCGGTGTGCTTCGGTCGCTCGGCGCCGTCCGGCGACGTCGTCGTGGTCCCGCACGGCGAGCACCACCTCGCCACCTCCGGTCACTGACCCGCTGCTCTCCCTCGCACGCCTTCTCGCTCCTTCTCACTCCTTCGCGATCAAGGGAAGAACTTGCCGTGAGTACTCCCGCCGTTCCGTCCGTGCTGTTCGTCTGTGTCCACAACGCAGGCCGCTCCCAGATGGCCGCCGCCTTCCTCACCCACCTCGGTCGGGACCGTGTCCAGGTCCGCTCGGCCGGCTCGGCGCCAGCCGACACCGTGAACCCGTCCGTGGTCGAGGCGATGCGCGAGGTCGGCATCGACATCTCCGCCGAGACCCCCAAGGTGCTGACCGCCGAGGCGGTGCAGGCCTCCGACGTGGTGATCACCATGGGCTGCGGGGACGCCTGCCCGTACTTCCCCGGCAAGCGCTACCTGGACTGGAAGTTGGAGGACCCGGCCGGGCAGGGTGTCGAGGCCGTTCGCCCGATCCGCGACGAGATCGAGCACCGCATCCGGGGCCTGATCGCCGAACTCGGCATCGAGACACGGGCATGACCCCCGACTCCGACCCCGCCGCCGACATCCGGGTCGTCCCGATGCTGCCGGAGCATGCCCAACAGGTCCTGGCGATCTACCAGTTCGGCATCGACGAAGGCAACGCGACCTTCGAGACCGCCGCCCCCACCTGGGCGGCCTTCGACGCCGCCAAGCTCCCCGACCACCGCCTGGTCGCTCTCGCGCCCGCCGATGCCGACGGCCAGGTTCTGGGCTGGACGGCAGTCGTACGGGTCTCCGACCGGTGCGCGTACGAGGGTGTGGTCGAGCACTCCGTCTTCGTCCACCCCACCGCCCGCGGCCGGGGAGTCGGCAAGGCACTGCTCCGGGCCCTCATCACTTCCACCGAAGCCGCAGGCATCTGGACGCTCCAGGCCGGCATCTTCCCCGAGAACACCACCAGCCTGGCCCTCCACCACCGAGCCGGCTTCCGCACCATCGGCACCCGCGAACGCATCGGCCGCCACCACGGCACCTGGCGCGACGTCACCCTCCTCGAACGCCGCAGCCCGACCATGTCCTGAGCACCCCCCTCAGTCCGGCCTCGGTCGGCTCGATCGTCTGCGAACGGTGCAGCCCGGAGGGCCGGGATCGGGAACCCGGCCTAGTCTCCGACTATGGACGGCAGCCGTATTCTCGTGATCTTCACCGGGCTCGTCGCCTCGTGCGCGCTCGCAGCCTGTGGGTCGACCGCACCCACGACACCCACGGCACCCACGGCACCCACAGCACCGACGGCACCCACGGCACCCACAGCACCGACAGCACCCACATCGCCGGCGTCGCCGGGGAGCCCGCCGGCGGTGACGACTCCTACGGCTCTGCCTTCGCCGGTCACCACGACAGTCACCGTCGAGCCGCCTGCAACTTCCCCCGAAGGCCCGACGTCGGTCGAACCGCAACCCGTTCTTCCGGCTGTCACGCCCCGAACGCCCGACGGCGGAGACGTCACCAGCACCTCGGCGGGCGGGGGCACGTGCAGCATCCGGAGCAACGCAGGCAACTGCTACAAGGAGGGCGAGATCTGTCGACAGGCCGATCTCGGAAAGACCACCACCGCCGCTGACGGTCGATCGATCACCTGCATCCTCGAGTCGGGGCGCCCGCACTGGCACGCCTCGAGTGGCTGAGCCCCGGGCGGCGCGAGCTGCGCCTTCCCTCTCGCCTTCCTGTTCGCCGAGGTGAAACCTTTCCGGGCCTCAGCGCGTGACTAGCCATGACATGCCATCAGATCGAGTGATCTCCTGCTGCTAGCATGATCGTGACAAATGGGGGCATTTCGGTCGACCGCCCGCGCCTGCGCGCGGGCCGGGGCGTGATGGAACCGCCCCTGCCGACCTGCTTCTTGGAGTCCCTGTTGTCCGCACGTCTGCAGCGCCGCGCTCTGCCGCTCGCCGTGGTGATGCTCGCCGCATCCCTGCTCGCCGGATCCGCCCAGGCCGACACCACCCCGGCTCCCGCCGACCCCACGCTCACCGCTGACCTGGACACGATCCTCTCCGACGCCCGGCTGACCAACGCTCAGGCCGGCGTGCAGATCATCGATGCCGACAGCGGCCAGGTGGTCTACAAGCACCAGCCCGACGCCCTGCTCACCCCGGCGTCCACCCTCAAGACCGTCACCTCCGCCGCCGCGCTCGATCTGCTCGGCGCCGACCACCGGTTCACCACCGAGGTCCGCACCGCCGGTGGCGTGCACGGGCCGGTGCTGGTCGGTGACCTCCTCCTGCGCGGCGGCGGCGACCCCAGCCTGCGGCCCCAGGACCTCGACGACCTCGCCGCCCGGGTCGCCGCCTCCGGCATCACCACCGTCACCGGCCGCGTGGTCGCCGACGGCACCCGCTACGACTCCACCCCGTACGGCCCCGGTTGGGCCTGGGACGACCAGCCGTACAGCTACAGCCCGCAGATATCCGGCCTCACCGTCGCCCCGGACGCCGAGTACACCATGGGCGCCGTACAGGTGACCGTCACCCCGGGCGCCACCGCCGGGGACGACGCCCGGGTGAGTCTCTCCCCGGCCGAGACGCCGATGCAGCTCAACGGCAAGATCACCACGGGTGCCACGGGGAGCGCCACCACCGCCGATGTCGAGCGCCGACGTTCCGTCAACTCGCTCGACCTGACCGGCAGCCTGGCGGTCGGCGCCGCCCCCGTCACCTTCTGGGAGACAGTCGAGGACCCGGCCGTCTACACCGGCGACGTCTTTGCCGGTGCTCTGGAGCGCCACGGCGTGCACGTCGTCCACAGTGACGTCCGGGCCGTCACCGGCACCCGGGACAGCAAGCCGCTGGCCAGCCACGACTCGGCGCCGCTCTCCGAGCTCATCGTGCCGATGCTCAAGCTCAGCAACAACGGAATGGCCGAGCAGCTCACCAAGGAGATCGGCAAGGTCAAGGCCGACCAGGGCACCTGGGCCGCCGGCATCAACCAGATCAAGAACTTCCTGGCGGCCAACGGCCTCACCACCCCCGCCGGCCGCCAGGTCGACGGCTCCGGGCTGTCCCGCTACGACCTGATCACCCCCGCCAAGATGACCGGCCTCCTCAAGGTCGCCCAGACCAAGTCCTGGTACCAGGCCTGGTACAACGCCCTCCCTGTCGCCGGAAACCCCGACCGCCTCGTCGGCGGCACCCTCGCCGCCCGCATGCGCGGTACTGCCGCCGCCAACAACGTCCACGCCAAGACCGGCTCCATGAGCGGCGTCGACAACCTCACCGGCTACGCCACCACCCCCGACGGCCACCACCTCGCCTTCACCGCGATGCTGAACAACTTCACGGGCCCCGTCCCGCACAGCATCCTCGACGCCATCGCCGTCCGCCTCGCCACCGGCCACCAGGCCCCCGCCGCCTCCGCCCCGGTCGCCCCCCGCGCCCTGATGGCTCCGTCCACCGGCTCCGCCACCCCGGACACCGACACCCGCTGGGAAGACTGCGAATCCCTCCACCGCTGCTGAGCTGCCGCTCCGTAGTCACCGAGGCCCCGAGCAACCGGTAACCAACCGCCCGCTCGGGGCTCGGCCCCGAGCCGGCGGCTGAGGGGTCTGCCCGTGAGCGTCCTGGGCGTCCTGCTGAAGGCCGGTCAGTAGGGGTTCGCTCCGAAGAGGGTTTCCAAGATTTTCTCCAGGACTTCTCCCGAGGAGCCCCTGGAAATCAGTCAGGGCCGGTGTCCTGTGAAGGACACCGGCCCTGAGCTGGTGTTACTGGGTCGGGGTGGCGGGATTTGAACCCACGGCCTCTTCGTCCCGAATTACAGCCAGTATGGTCGCTGAGGTCATCTGTGCAGCTCAGAGGTAGTGGCAGAGGCGTTGGTGGCCACTGTCGGCTGGGCTGGTCGCTGTACTTTGCTGCTGTACTTTTCGGAGCGGGACCAAGGGGTGGTCACTGGCCCCGCCTTCGTCGAAGCCGTCGCCCACACCCTCAACACCACCCTCGCCATCGCCCGCTGGGACACCTCCGCGGTCCTGGCCGCCCTCGCCGACCTGTGACCGCCCGGGTCACCGGTCGAACATGCCCTTGATCTTCTCGACGCCTTCCTGGGCCTTGTCCTTCGTCTCGTCGACGGCCTGCTTCACCTTCGACTCGGCCTGATCGCCCTGCCCCTCGGCCTTGAGGCGGTCGTTCCCGGTCGCATCGCCGACCTTTTCCTTGGCCGCACCAACGACTTCCTGCGCCTTGTGCTGCATCTTGTCGGAGGTCTCGCTCATAGCCGGGCCTTCCGCTCGGGGATCCCACCGTGCTGCAGGGTGACGGTACGAGCATCGAGCGTTACACGGCATGGTCAGTCGTGCGACCTCGCGGCACCCGCCGGCTTACACGGACCGCTCGGGCAGCCGGTGCGGTTGCGGTCGGCCGCCGCGGCGCCGTGCTTCGAGCGCGCCGCGCAGGCTGGGCAGGTCGGTGAAGGCGATCTGTTCCGCCAGGCGGGCCAGCAGTCGGCGCAGGGTCCGTTCGTCGCGGTCGCGGACGGCTTCGGCGAGCGCCGCGAGCAGGGGTGCCTGGGTGTGGGGCTCGGGTGTTCGGATCGTCGTCACGGGGTGCTGGCCCCCTCCTGCCGGTCGGCTTCTGGTGGTCGCGCAGGTTACGAGGGGCGCGGTTTGCGCCGACTCGACCCCGAAGGTTATCTCCTCGTCGAACACGGAAAAATCTCTGCTGGCCGAAGTAGACATCACGGCAGGGCGGGGCTAGTGTTCCTCTCGTAGTCAGCAGTCAGCAGGTCCCACCAGACACGAACTGGGGGGAGCAGTACAGGAAGTTCGCAGGTCGGCGCGGTTGTGGGGTTCTGAAGCCAGGGTTGGTGCAGGGCGGCGACAGGACTGGCGACCGGGCCGGGCGGCCCGCAGTGATCAGGGGCCGCCACCGGCGGTACCGCAGGGAGTAGAGAAAGCAGTACGGCAGTACCCGAGTACACGCCGAGCTGGTGGGCGTGAGGCAGTGACGCAAGAACCGGGTGCGGCGGCGGAGTCGCGAAGCCAGGGCAGGTGCAGGACGGCGACGGGACTGGCGGCCGTGCCAGGTGGCCCGCAGTGATCAGGGGCCACCAACCGGCGGTACCGCTGTAAGCGCAGGTGCAGTTGATTCGCAGTCACCAATGATTGTGCAGGACGCAGGGTCTCAGCAAAGGCGCCGGGCTGCGGGCGCGCGTGCTGGGAGGTCCGGGCAGTGGGGTTCCAAGCCAAGCAGTGGAGCAGGACGGGCGACGGGGCTGGCTACCGGACCTGACGGTGGGCCGGTACGGCCACCACAGCAGTACGCAGTACCGAGCAGTACCCGTGTTAACCAGGCAGTACGCAGTACCAGCAGTTGGCAGTACCGAAGTTCCAGCAGTTCGCAGGATGTCCGTAGAGGAAGAACGGAGGGCGCAAGCGCCATCAGGATCGCCCGGCCCGTGAGATGAGCAGTTCTTCGTCCGGGCGGACACCGCAGACCCCTCACAGTACGAAGGACGGTGGTTTCCGGTCACGCATACGCGATCCCCGCAACCCTCCTCCCCCGAGGAGCTGCGGACACAAGGACCGGCCCAGGGCCGGTAGATGGTGAAGTTCCCCTTCGGGGCCCCGGAGCCGCAATGGCGCCGGGGCCCCTCCACGCGTTCCCGAACCAGGTACCAGAAAGAGGTGCAGTGACCACGGAAACCAACCGACCCCACACCCCCGACACCACCAGCAACTTCGACGACGACGACTACCCCGCCTACACCATGGGCCGCGCCGCCGAGATGACCGGCACCACCGCCGGCTTCCTACGCGCCCTCGGCGAGCAGGGCGTCATCACCCCACTACGTTCCGAGGGTGGCCACCGCCGCTTCTCCCGCTACCAGCTGCGGATCGCCATGCGCGCCCGCGACCTCGTCGACCAGGGCACACCCGTCGACGCCGCCTGCCGCATCATCATCCTCGAAGACCAACTCGAAGAAGCCCTGCGCATCAACGAGCAACTCCGCCGACAGGAACCCACCCCGGACACCTGACCAGACGGCCACCATCCGCGCCGGGGCAATTCTCACGAACGCTGTCCGCCGGGGTTCAGACCCGTCCTGACCTGCGACGGCGTAATCCTGGGCGTACCAAGATTTTCGTAGTGGGTGATCGTTTCTGGCCGGACGTCAGCTGAGCAGGATGCGTCGGCGTAGGAGGGCGTGTCCCGCGCGGCGAGCTGGTCACGCAGCACCTGCTTGTCCTCGTACGGGTGGGAGGGGTCGGTGAGTAGGAGGCGGGCTACCCGGCGCGGGGAGAGGGTGACGCGGTCGGCCTCGACCCGTCAGCTGGTGGACCTGCTGCCACCGCTCGCGGGTGGTGTGCGCACGCGTGCCCTCCCGCAGGGGCGGGACGGCCTTGGCCCAGCAGGCACTGTGGGCGCCGACCTCCTTCAACACCGCCTCGGCCAGGCCGTGCCACAGGTGCCAGCGGTCGTAGACCTGCACGATTGTGGGGTCGGTGTCTGCGACGGCCTGGGCGAAGCCCCCGGCCCCGTCCCGGCATACGACCTCGATGCCGGGGTGGGCCTTCAGTCTGCAGGGCCGGAGTGCGGCGCTGGTAGCGTCGGGTCACTCGGAGCAGACGCGTAACGCGCTTCGGAAGCTCGGTGCCACGCTCGACGGCAGGCACCCCGATGACACGATCAGTGATGACGGGAGCCAGCCGACGTTTGCGACCGAAAGGGATGTGGAAGCGCCGGAGTAGTTGATCAACCGTAAGGCCCGGCCGGGTGACATCGGTCGGGCCGGGTAGGTCCGGGTTCAGCGCCCATCGTGCCTTTGCCAGGATGCGGGCTCCGGTATCCCATCCGCCTCCTCGCCCCAATCGGCAGCCGAGCGGCGCAATGGTCCGGGAAGGGGGCGACTCGGCGGGTTCGAGCGAGCGAAGTGCGTCGGCGTCGGGCGTAATGGAAGGACCGGCCTGATGACCGCACCCGGGTGTCGGGGCAGATCGAGGCTGTTCCCGGTGCCCGTGCAACCGGGATGGAACCGGCGGTGAGCGCAGATGAGCGGTGAGCGGCAGCCCGGCGCTGGGGAGCCGGACCGGTCGGAGGGGTTCCGTGACGATGCGCTGGGGAGGCTGCTCGACCTGGCCCATGAGCTTTCGCCCCGGCTGCTCGCCCCGTTGGTCGTCGGCGAGCTGGACCGGTTCGGCGGCCGTGACGTGTCGATCCTCCTGCAGGACTACGGCCAGCTGGTGCTCGTGCCGCTGCCGGGCCGGGGCCTGGTCACTGGGGAGCCCGAGCCGATCGGCGGTTCCGATGCGGGTGCGGCCTTCCTGCGCGGCGCGCTGGTCGAGGTGCCGCAAGCCGACGGGGTGCGGATGTATCTGCCGTTGCTGGGCGGCGGCGACGAGGTCGGAGTGATGGCGCTCACCGTGGACGCCGTCGATGACGACGACCGGCGGTTCCTGCGCCGGTTCGCCAGTGTGGTCGCGGCTCTGTTGATCATCAAGAGCAGCTACACCGACCGGATCTTCCAGACCCGGCGCCTCGAACCGATGAGCGTGGCTGCCGAGATCCAGTGGTCCCTGCTGCCCCCGCTGACGATGACTGTCCCGCAGGTCGCCGTGGCCGGCATCCTCGAACCCGCCTACCAGGTGGCCGGCGACAGCATCGACTACGCGCTCAACGACGACATCCTGCACGTTGCCACGATCGACGCGATGGGCCACGGGCTTGACGCCGCCACCATGGCGACCGTTGCCATCGGCGCGTACCGGCACGCCCGGCGCGCAGACATCGGACTGGCCGAGATTTATGCGTTCATGGACCGGGCCATCGCCGAACAGTTCGGGCCCGATCACTTCGTCACAGCACAGATGATGCGTCTGAATACCGCGACCGGCCACCTGCAGTGGGTCAACGCGGGACATCCCGAGCCGTTGCTGATCCGTGACCACGCCGTGGTCGAGCGGTTGGCGAGCGAGACGACGCTGCCGGTCGGGTTCGGTGGCGAGGACCCGGTGATCAGCGAGCGGGTGCTGCGGCACGGCGACCGGGTCCTGTGCTTCACCGACGGCCTGGTCGAGGAGCGCGGTGCCGGCGGAGAGCAGTTCGGGGAGGAGCAACTCATCGACTGGGTCGACCGTGTCGAGCGGTCGGAGGTCGGTGTACGAGCGGTCGTGCGCGCGCTCTCCCATGTCCTCAAGAAGCAGCGGGGTGGGCGGACGAGTGACGACGCCACCTTGTTCCTGGTCGAGTGGCGCTGAGGTGGCCGGCACCCGGCTCCACCGTGGCGTCCAGAGGCGGCCGGATCGGAGGGTGTGAGCGGAGTACCGTGGGGACAGCGGGATGGGACTCGCTGCATACGGTCCTGCTCCGTCCGGAGACGACGCGATTTCGCGAGAAGACGCTCGATGGCGCGTGGTGGCACCGTTCACGCGACATCTGTGCCGACTTGTCTGCTCCGATGTCGCGCGGACCGAGCACCTCGGACCTGCTGTGAGCAGCGGTTTCAACACGGATGCGTGTGATGACGCCCCGGCCCGTCAGCTCCCGCAGATTTCCCTGGCCGGCAGGGAATGCGAGGCACGGACATGTCCGTCTACGTGAAACTCTCGACCGAGGCCCGGTCGCCCTCGGAGCCGTCGAAGGGGCCGTTGGACATGCAGTACCAGGACACTACCGACGGCTTCACGTACGAGTACCACCTGCACCCGAGCGGGGCACTGCGGATCCTGCGTGTTTTCGAGGACACTCCGCACGCGGTCGAGGCGTGTTTCAGCGTCTCGGCGTGGCTCCAGGTCACAGGCACCTACCTGCGAAGCGGCTCCGAGTACTGACCGGCGCAGTGGCGTCCACCGGTCGCCGTCGCCCGCTCCGGCCCTTACGGTCCGAGGGGGTCCGTCGTCACAGGAGGCCAGGATGCCGTGCTACGCGTGGGAACTCGAGACCCAGGACGACCGCGGCCGCTGGTCCAGGCACGACGACGCTCCCATGCCGAACCCCGTGGAGCACGACGGCTCGCCCCAGCAGGCGGCCAACCACCTGAGGGAGGTACTCGTCCGCACGCTCTCCCACCCCGCTCCCGGCCCTCGGGCGATCAGGATCCGTCTCTGGGAGGGGACCGACCCCATTGGCGAGCCCCAGGCTGAGAGCGAGTGGTCGCGCGAGTGACGCATCCGGCCTCGGCCGGACAAGGGGTCGCGGGCTACGGCAAAGCCGGCGCCGGCCAGGAAGCAGCCCGGCTCCGGGCGACGTCCGCGCGCCTTCGGGCCTCGCCGAGGCCGGCACCCGGCGCGGCCGCTGATGGCAGGAAGTCGGAGTAGGGCCCTGCGGCACCGCCGTACGTCCCGGCAGCGAGCAGTTCACTCGCGGTCCGGGTGCTGGCAGGGTCGGCCGCCTCCGACATCCACGCGGCGTCGTGGCATCCGTCGACGGCGGGCGACCAGCAGATTCAGCCGACGTGGGGCGTACGAGTACGCCGCGATCATGTGTTCGTCCTACTCGGTGGTGAACCAGCCTGCATTGACGGTGCGCCCCGTGACCGGGATGCGTCGAGGGATGACCGGCCACTGCGCGGGGTTCACGGTGATTCGGGTCACCCGGCCCCACCCACCGCTCGCCGAGTTCGGCTGTCAGGGAGGGAAGTTCGAGAAGAAGATCACGCGAGCGGGGCCACCAGGCTCTGTCCAGGCGTCCGGCCCGCACGCCGACGGGCACAAGAGAGTGCCGGACGGCGGGATCCAGGGCAGCGGGCATTGAGGGTCACAGTCATGATCGAGGACCTGTCTCCGGACCCGACCGTGGCCGGATCCGGGAGAGCCGTTCGCCGGAGACGAAGCCAGTGTCCGGTGCCGGCATGCGAAGAGCCTTCGGTGATGCCCGGGTTGCTCTCGGTCCGGCTCGAACCTGGCGGGATCGGGATACCCGCCTTGCTGTGGGGCCAGGTGAGCGTTCGGCGCCCTCCGGATAGCGGGGGAAGGGTGCTCTGGTCGGTCCCCGAGCCGTACGCGGACCGTCAACTGTTCCAGGCGCCTTTGCGAAGCTCGGGACGGTTGGCCGGATTCCCAGGCGGCTGTCTCCCGCCCGGTGTCCGGGTAGCTCGATCCTCTGTCCCGGGTTCGACATAATTCGGCAGCCTGGAGTGGCGAATCCGGGGTCTGACCTGGGCGGACATGCTTGTAACCGCCTGGAGGGCGTTTCTCTAGGCGGTCACGTTTCTGCTGGTCAGCGGGTTGCGGGCTGAAGCGCGACGACCTGCTTGGGGACGGGGATCTGCAGCTTCGCGAGCAGGTCTCGCTGGGGCTTCGTCAGGGCGGTGACCTGCTGGAAGGTTCCGGCAGGGCCGGCGAAGGTGCCCAGGTGGAGGCGGTCGAGCTCGCGTCGGATGTGCGGCCAGGTGTCGCCGGTGGTGGTCTCGGTGATCCGGATCAACAGGAGTGCGAGCCAGCACAGGATGACGTGGGCTCGGATGCGTTCTTCGAGGCGGTGGTAGACGGGCCGCAGGTCGATGATCTGCTTCATGTCGCGCCAGCCGCGCTCGACTTCCAGCAGCTGCTTGTAGCCGAGCGCGATGTCCTCGGCGGTCAGGTGGGGGTCCGAGCAGCGCAGGAGGTACTTCCCGTCGAGGTTCTCCTCGGCCTTGGTCTTCGCCTGGTCGATGCGGAGCTTGCCGGCCGGGGTGGCACGCAGGTAGCGGTTCAGGCCGGGCTTGTCGGCGATCCTCCCGCGCAGTTCACCCCGCTTGAAGTCGCTGAGCTTGTCGGTGCCGGCGATCAAGTCGCCTAGTTGGGCGACGAGTTGTTCACGCATGTGCCGGTCACGCTCGGCCGCTTCGGGGTTGTGGCAGATCACGAACCGGTCGGTGTCGGATATCCGCACTTCCTTGACGCGCATGTTCTCGCCGACGTCCTGGTAGCGGCCCTGCCGGGACAGCGCGGCCTGCACCTCGGGGCTCCCGGAACGGAGCTTCTCGCCGATGATGTAGGCGTGGTCGCCCTTGCGCAGGTAGCGGCGGTTCTCGGCCGAGGAGAAGCCGCGGTCGGCCACCCACACGATCTTGGAGAGGGTCCAGTCCCGCATCTCGTCCTTGACCTGCCGGATCAGTGCCTGGTCGGAGGCGTTGCCCGGCCAGCACCAGCAGCGCACGGGGATGCCGTCCCTGGTGACGGCCATGCCGATCACGATCTGCGGCAGGTCGTCGCGGGAGTCCTTCGACTTGCCGTAGGTGCGGAACCCGACCGGCTTCGCGTCGTCGTCTGCCTGGCCGTCGCCCTCCAGCCTGCGGCCGGTGTTGTCGCGGGCGACCGGTTCGTCAGGCTCCTCGAGCTCGAAGTAGGTGCTGGTGGTGTCGAAGAACAGCAGGTCCACCTCCAGGTTCAGCAGGTTCGCGACCTCGTCGAACACCTGCTTCTCCAGGTCGTCCTTCACCTCGTGCAGCCAGTCCATCGCCCGGTAGCAGGCCTGTTCGCCGGCCTCAGCCAGGCCGTCGATGTGCACGTCGTTCGTGACCCACTCCGCCGCCGCGAGCTTGGAGGACGGGGCCAGCGCGCGGTTGGCGACCAGGGCGAACAGCACCCGCTCGGTCGCGGTCATGTCCCGGCGCCGGCCCCGCTTGGGCTGCCCGACCCGGGCCACAATCTGGTCGATCCTCAGTCGGCGCCACAGGTGGTCGAGCACGTAGGCGCCGCCGAACGGCACCGAGGAGATGAACTCCAGGTCCGACGCGGCAGTCGCGGCCAGGGCGTCCCCCGGTTCCAGCAGCCTCGATAGAGACGCGACCAGGCGCTTGACCGCGTCGCGGTCCAGGTCGTCCTCGCGGCCGAAGGTGAACAGCACCTTCGGCACCGCCCGCCCCTTCGCCGGATCCCACTCGTTGTGGGCGAGGTGCAGGTACCGGACCGTCCCGGACTTGTTCTCTCGCTTCGTCGTCTTCACGTACACGACTCCAGACGATAGGTCGAAGCCACAGGCCAGCGCAGGCGAATCATAAAAATCGCGTCTCTAGGCACTCTTGGGCTTCAGGGCCCACCGCAGCCCGATGACCTGCGTGTTCAACCCGGCAGGACCTCTAGAAACCACGAATTACGTCGAACCCGGGTCTGTCAGGCCGCTTGCTTCGCAGGGAGGCTGACCCGTCGATTGGTGAAGGTCGCCAGCAGCCGGAGTAGTTGCTGTACTTTCGTGCTTGCACATACGTCAGAGGCCCTACCGGATTTCTCCGATAGGGCCTCTGACCTGGGTCGGGGTGGCGGGATTTGAACCCACGGCCTCTTCGTCCCGAACGAAGCGCGCTACCAAGCTGCGCCACACCCCGGTCCTGCGTTTGTTGCTCCTTTGTCCGGCGCAACGAGTAGAACTCTACCGGACGCACGCCGAGAGACGAAATCCGATTCGGCGTGGCTCTGAGCTGGAGGTCAGGGGCGGGGGGTGAGGGTGAGGAGGGTGGCCTCGGGGGGGCAGGCGAAGCGGACTGGGGTGTAGCGGTTGGTGCCGCAGCCGGCCGAGACGTGGAGGTAGGAGCGGTGGCCGCCGGCGCGGTGTTCGGAGAGGCCCTTGACCCGCTTGGCGTCGAGGTCGCAGTTGGTGACGAGGGCGCCGTAGAAGGGGATGCAGAGCTGGCCGCCGTGGGTGTGCCCGGCGAGGATCAGGGGGTAGCGGTCGGCGGCGAAGGCGTCGAGTACGCGGAGGTAGGGGGCGTGGACGACGGCGAGGGAGAGGTCGGCGTCGGGGGAGGGGCCGCCGGTGACCTCGGCGTAGCGGTCGCGGCGGATGTGCGGGTCGTCCAGGCCGGTGAACTCGACGTCCAGGCCGGCCAGGGTGAGGCGGCCGCGGGAGTTGTTGAGGTCGAGCCAGCCGGCCGCGTCGAAGCCGTCGCGGAGCTTCTGCCAGGGGTTGTGGACCGCGCCGGTGATGCCGCGTCGTCCGGAGCCGTCCGGGTTGTTCAGCCCGTGCACCCCGCTCTGCAGGGCCTTCAGGTACCGGGCAGGGTTCTTCTTGGCGGGCCCGTAGTAGTCGTTCGACCCGAAGACGTAAACCCCGGGGAAGTCCATCAGCGGCCCGAGCGCGTCCAGGGTCGCCGGTACGCCGAGCGGGTCGGAGAGGTTGTCGCCGGTGTTCACGACGAGGTCGGGCCGGAGCCCGGCCAGGCTCTGCAGCCAGCGCTGCTTCTTGCCCTGGCCGCCGACCATGTGGATGTCGGAGACCTGGAGCACCCGGAGCGGGCGGGCTCCCTTGGGCAGGATCGGGACCTCGACCCGCCGGAGCCGGAACGAGCGGACCTCGTAACCGGCGGAGTAGGCGAGGCAGGCGGCGCCGGTGGCGGCGATTCCGAGGGGGACGGAGTACAGCGGTCGCATCGGTCCATGGTCGCAGACGCCGGACATTCACCGGTACGACGGGGTTCGTACTCCTGACCCCGGATCAGCGGACGAGCTCGGGCCCACCGCTCGGGCCCACCGGACGCGCCCACCGGACGCGCCTACCGCACGCGGCTGACGACGCTGCGGGCGAGGTTGGGGAGCTTGGCGGCCCCGAAGGCGTTGTACGTCCCGCTCGCGACCAGCTGGAACTTGACGCCTTCGCGGCCGTCGGGGCGCTCGTAGCGGTCGGGGAGGAAGCGGCGGTAGTGCTCGCTGGCGCGTTGGAAGAACTGCGGGCGCTCGGTGCGGGAGAGGCATCCGGAGAGGTTGAGGAGGAAGAGGTGGTGACGGATCATCCGGGTGAAGAGGAAGGGGGCCGCCGCGTCCAGCTCGCTGCGCTCCTTCAGCAGGCCGAAGCTCTCCTCGTACTGGTCGAAGACGTCGAAGTGGGTGCCGCCGGGTGATCCTGCGGGGTGCTGGGTGTGCCGCCGGTGGAGCTGGACGCACTCCCACTTCAGCACGGTGATCCGCTCGGCGGCGAGCATGGCGCGGTGCACGACCGCGATCTCCTCGTGGAGACCGTCCGGGAAGGTGAGGGCCTGCCGGGTCCACAGGTCGCGGCGGAACAGGCGGTCCCAGGCGTGGGCGGGCGCGCCGAACAGCTCGGGCTGGTCGGCTGCGGCGAAGGGCTGTGACCCCTGCTGGGCCAGTAGCCCGGCCGCGGCACCCGGCCAGGAGCGGCCGCGGTGCAGGCGGGTGTGTCCGAAGAGGAGGATGTCCGGGTCGTCGGCTCGCAGCCGGTCGGCCATGGCCTGGAGCGTCCCGCTCATGACGACGTGGTCGCTGTCCAGGAAGAGCAGGTAGTCGCCGGTGGCGCGTTCGGCCCCGGCGTTGCGGATCCGGCCGATGCCGGCGGAGTCGTCCAGTCGCACGACCGAGACCCGCCCGTCGCGCTGGGCGTAGGCGTCCACCAGCTCGGCGGGGCACTCGGCGGACCGGTCCAGGACGACGATGACCTCCACGTCCCGGAAGGACTGGGTCAGGATCGACTTCAGACAGTTCTCCAGGTGCCCCTGGAGGTCGTAGGCGGCCACAATCACACTGATCGTCGGGGAGGCAGGCATGGTGGTCGAAAGTAGGGGAGCGGCCTGCGCCTCGGCAAGGGCCGCCGGGCGCTCAGCCCGCATCGACATGCAAAAAGCCGTTCACCCTCACGCCGTCTTTGCGAATCGGGTACCTGCGCGCTCCGGGGGCGCGGGAGGGGACGCGGGAAGGCGACGAGGGAAATTGGCGCGCGGGAGCATTCGCCAGCTGCGAGGATCTGGGGCATGAAGACGCTCAAGCAGCAGCTGCAGGAGGACCTCACGGCTGCGATCAAGGCCCGGGACGAGCTGCGCTCGTCCACCATCCGGCTCACGCTCTCCGCCGTCACCAGTGAGGAGGTGGCGGGGAAGACCAAGCGCGAGCTCTCGGACGACGAGGTGCTGAAGGTGATCGCCCGGGAGGCGAAGAAGCGCCGGGAGGCCGCCACGGCCTTCGACGCGGCGGGCCGGGTCGAGTCGGCCGCGCTGGAGCGGGCCGAGGGCGAGCTGCTGGACGCCTACCTGCCGAAGCAGCTCGGCGACGAGGAGCTGGCCGCGATCGTGGCCGCCGCGGTGGCGGAGAGCGGTGCGTCCGGGCCGCAGGCGATGGGCGCGGTGATGAAGCTGGTGCAGCCGAAGGTCGCGGGCCTGGCGGAGGGCGGCCGGGTGGCCGCCGCCGTGAAGGCCGCGCTGCTCAAGTAGGACAGTAGGACAGAAGGGGTGCCCCCGGACGAGAGTCCGGGGGCACCCCTTCTCCGTGCGCTGGTGCCTAGTGGTGGCCGGGCTTGGACGGCCTGCCGCTCGGCGGGGTGGCGCCGCCGCCTCCGATGGTGCCCGGCGGGAGGGTGAAGCCGCCGCCGATGAGGCCGCCCGCGTTGGTGGCCGCGTCGTTGGACGGGGTCGACGGGGTGTCGGTGGGGGTGGCGTTCGGGTCCGGCGTCGGGGTCGGGTCGGGGATGTTGACCAGGGTGAAGGTGCTCTTCGGGGTGCCGGGGAGGACGTCGTTCATGGCGTCCTGCCAGATCGGGCCGGGGCCGTCGGCGCCGTAAACCTGGTCGCGGTAGTGGCCGCCGATGTGGATGTCGCGCATCGAGACGTTGCCGGTCGGGCCGCCGAGCCAGACGGCGGTCGCGAGGTCGGGGGTGTAGCCGTCGAACCAGGCGGCGTACCGGTGGTCGGTGGTACCGGTCTTACCGGCGAACTGGCGGCCGTCGTCGATCTTGATGCCGGCCGCGGTGCCCTTCTCGGTCACGGTCTTGAGCAGCGTGTTGACGCCGTCGGCGGTGGTCTCGAGCATCGCTTGGGTGCAGTTGGCCTTCGGCACGTCGAGGTTCTTGTTGTCGGCGCTGACGACCGAGGTGATCGCGACCGGGTCGCAGTGCAGGCCGCGTGCGGCGAAGGTGGCGTAGACGGCGGCCATCTTCAGCGGGCTGACCTCCAGGGTGCCGAGGACGGAGGACGGGACCTCCTTGATCGCGGCGCCGCTGGCCAGGTTCTTGATGCCGACCTTGTTGATCATCTGCTTCATCGGGCAGAGGCCGACCTCCTGGCCGAGCTGGACGAAGTAGGTGTTGACCGACTTGGCCATCGCCTCCTTCATCTGGAAGGGGCCGACCTCGCTCTTGCTCTCGTTCTCGATCGGCACCCCCTTCTCGTTCCAGGTGCCGCCGCAGGTGGACATCTTGGGGTAGTCCATCTTCTGCGGAGAGGGGTACTCCTGGGTGATCGGGATGCCCGCCTCCAGGGCCGCCGCAGCCAGGATCGGCTTGAAGGTCGAGCCGGGGGCGAAGCCGCTGCCGCCGCCCATGGCGAGGTCGACGTTGAGGTTCAGGACGGTCTGGTTCTGCTTGCCGTCCAGGCCGTACGGGCGGGTCTGCGCCATCGCCAGGATCTCGCCGGTGCCGGGCTTGACCATCGTCATCGCGGCCGACACGTCGTCGGTCGGGAAGACCCGCTTGGTGACCGCGCTGTACGCCGCCGCCTGCTTGTCCGGGTCGATGGTCGTCTTGATCTTCAGGCCGCCCTGGCTCCAGAGCTTCTGCCGGTCGGCGGCGGTCTTGCCGAAGGCCGGGTCCTGCTTGACCACGTGGCGCACGTAGTCGCAGAAGAAGCCCATCCCCGCCGAGGCGGTGATGCAGCCGTTCAGCGGCTCCCGGTAGTGGATGCCGAGCGGCGCGGCCAGCGCCTCCTTGGCCTGCTCCGGGGTGATGTGCTTGTACTCGAGCATCTTGTTGATCACCGTGTCGCGCCGGGCCTGGGCGGCCTTCGGGTGCGCCAGCGGGTCGTACGCCGAGGGGTTCTGCACCAGCCCGGCCAGCATCGCGGCCTCGGGGAGGGTCAGGTCCTTGGCGCTCTTGCTGAAGTAGCGGCCGGCCGCGGCCTCGATGCCGTAGGCCTGGTGGTTGTAGAAGGTGATGTTCAGGTAGTTGGTGAGGATGTCCTCCTTGGACAGGTCCTGTTCCAACTTGATGGCGTACTTCAGCTCCTGGATCTTGCGGCCCAGGCTCTTCTTGGTGGCCTCGGCGAAGGCGGCGGAGTCGTCGCCGGCCTTCTCCACGTTGACGTTCTTCACGTACTGCTGGGTCAGGGTCGAGGCGCCCTGGGAGGCGGAGCCGGACTCCGCGTTCTTCCCTATGGCGCGCAGGACACCCTTGACGTCGACGGCGCCGTGCTCGAAGAAGCGGTTGTCCTCGATGTCGACCTGGGCCTGGCGCATGATCGGCGCCATCTGGTCCTTGGTGAGGACCGTGCGGTCCCGGTCGAAGACCTTGGCGATCTGGTTGCCCTTGTTGTCGTAGATGTACGAAGCCTGCGACAGCGGCGGCTGCTTGAAGTCGTCCGGGAGGTTGCCGAGGCTCTCCGCGGTGTCCTTGGCGGTCAGACCGAGTGCGCCGACGGCCGGGAGGGCCATGCCGGCCACCAGAATCCCGGCCAGCACACTGATGCCCAGGAGCTTCACTCCGAGCCCGGCCTTGTCAAGCGGTGACCCCGCTGATCGCTGAGATGCCATGGGGAGAAGACTACGTGCCCGAATCCCGGACATGGGGGCAGGTGTTCGCCTACGCTTGTCACAACACTGCGACAGCTGCACTCCGTTCATCATCATCACTCTTGTGGGTGATGAGGTTTGCCCGAATTGAACTGATTCAGGCGGTTTGGTAGCCCCCACTGCCCCCGCCGACATGGCAGAGCGTGACGAGAGTGGTCCGGGCGGCCCTGACAAGGCCTGCGACCTGCGATCACTCCAACGAGTGAGGTGTCAGATACCCATAGTCCGATCGGGTCATTTGAGATTGGGCATGGCGGGGCTGTTGCTCGCTGTCGTTCTTCCGTAACGTCCTCAACTGGCAACGGTGAATATGCCGTTACCGCCGTGGGGGAGCCTCGATTCGGGAGAGGACGGCGCCGGGATGGGCTGGGTAGACGACTGGAGTGCGCAGGCTGCCTGCCGCACTAGTGATCCGGACGAACTGTTCGTCCAGGGGGCGGCGCAGAACCGCGCCAAGGCAGTGTGCAGCGGGTGCCCGGTGCGCACCGAGTGCCTGGCCGACGCCCTCGACAACCGCGTGGAGTTCGGCGTGTGGGGTGGCATGACCGAGCGCGAACGCAGGGCGCTGCTGCGCCGACGGCCGACGGTGATGTCCTGGCGCCGGCTGCTGGAGACCGCACGCACGGAGTACGAGGAGTCGCTCGCCACGGGCATCATCCTCACCGACTACGCCCAGGCGGTCTGAGCACGGTCCGCGCAAAGTCTGAGCACGGCCTGAGCGCGGTCAGGGAGCCGGCCGCCCCAGGCGTTCACCGATCTCGCGCAGGCCGGCGAGGTCGTGCACATCACCCGCGAGCGCGCCGACCTCGACGATCGGCACGTCCGGGTAGACCGACACGAAGCGGGCCCTGGTGCGCCGCTCACGGTCCATCACCTGCATCCGCTCGGCGTGCAGGCGCAGCAGCCCGGCCGCCAGCGTCTCGGCCGCCACCGAGCTGGTCTGCGAGCCGTTCTCCTCCAGTGCCTCGGCGGCCGCCAACGCGCGCTCCGCCGTCAGCTGCGGAGCGCCGGTGCCGTGCACCCGGTTGAGCACCAGCCCGGCCAGCGGCATGCTGTCCGCCGCCAGCCGGTCGACGAAGTACGCGGCCTCGCGCAGCGCGTCCCGCTCCGGTGCGGCCACCACCAGGAAGGCCGTGCCGGGTGCCTTGAGCAGCTGGTACGTGCGGTCCGCGCGCTCGCGGAAGCCGCCGAACATCGAGTCCATCGCGCCGACGAAGGTCTGGATGTCCGTCAGCAGCTGGGCGCCGAAGATCTTCCCCAGCGTCCCCGTCAGCAGGCCGACGCCGACGTTCAGGAACTTCATCGCGCTGCGCCCGCCGACCTTCGCCGGGGCGGTCAGCATCCGGATCAGCTTGCCGTCCAGGAAGGAGCCGAGCCGGTTCGGGGCGTCCAGGAAGTCCAGCGCCGAGCGGGAGGGCGGCGTGTCGACGACGATCAGGTCCCACTGCTCGGCCGACCGCAGCTGGCCGAGCTTCTCCATCGCCATGTACTCCTGGGTGCCGGCGAACCCGGCCGAGAGCGACTGGTAGAACGGGTTCTCCATGATCGCCTTGGCCCGCTCCGGGTCGGCGTGGGCCAGCACGACCTCGTCGAAGGTCCGCTTCATGTCCAGCATCATGGCCTGCAGCTCGCCCGGCCCGGTGACGTCCTTGACGACCCGTGGGGTGTTGTCCAGCTCGGTCAGGCCCATCGACTGGGCCAGCCGCCGGGCCGGGTCGATCGTCAGCACGACGACCTTGCGGCCCCGTTCGGCCGCGCGCAGGCCGATCGCCGCCGCCGTGGTGGTCTTGCCGACTCCGCCGGAGCCGCAGCAGACCACGATCCGGGTCTTCGGGTCGTCGATCAGCGCGTCCACGTCCAGCTGCGCCGCGCCGCGCCGCACCGCCGCCTGCTGCACTGCTGCCTGCTGCGCAGCCGTCTGCCGGGTACTCATGCCGCCCCCTGTCGCTTCAGCTCGCCCGCCAACCGGTAGAGCCCGCCGAGGTCCACGCCCTCGCCGAGCAGCGGCAGCTCGTACGTCGGCAGCCGCAGGTGCTGGAGATCGGCCCGCTGCTCGCGCTCCAGCTCGACCCGCTCGGCGTGCTCCCGGGCCTGCGCCAGCAGCGGGTCGAGCAGTGGCTCGACGGCCGCCCGGACCGCCTCGCCGCTCTTCGTCCGGGCCCGGCCGCCGAGGCCGGCCTCGGCGAGGGCGAGCGCGACCTCCTCGCGGTGGTCGCCGTCGACGGCCGTCACGGCGGCGGCGTCCAGTATCGGCGGGCGGACCATGTTGACCAGCACCCCGCCCACCGGCAGCTGCGCCTCGCGCAGTTCGGACACCCCGTCGACGGTCTCCTGGACGGGCATCTCCTCCAGCAACGTGACGAGGTGCACCGCCGTCTCCGGCGACCGCAGCACCCGCATCACGGCCTGGGCCTGCCCGTGGATCGGGCCGAACCGGGCCAGCCCGGCGACCTCGGAGTTGACGTTCAGGAACCTGGTGATCCGGCCGGTCGGCGGCGCGTCCATCACGATCGCGTCGTAGGCCCGGCGCCCGTCCGGGCCCTTGCGGCGGGCCGCCTCGCAGGCCTTGCCGGTCAGCAGCACGTCCCGGACGCCGGGCGCGATGGTCGTCGCGAAGTCGACGAAGCCGACCTTCTGGAGCGCCTTCCCGGCCCGGCCGAGCTTGTAGAACATGTCGAGGTACTCGAGCAGCGCCTGCTCGGTGTCGATGGCCAGCGCGAAGACCTCGCCGCTGCCGCCCCCGCCCGGGAGGCCGAGCTGCGCGCGCGAGACGCTCGCGACCTTGCGCTCCTCGTACGGCAGGGCGGCGATGCCGAAGAGTTCGGCGACTCCCTGGCGGCCCTCCACCTCGATCAACAGCGTGCGGCCGCCCTCGGCGGCCAGGGCCAGCGCCAGCGCGGCGGCGACCGTCGTCTTGCCCGTGCCGCCCTTGCCGCTGACGACGTGCAGGCGCACGCCCTCCCAGTCGGGCTCGCGCTGCTCGGGCTGCTGTCGGCCCGCTCCGTGCTGCTCCGTTGGGGGTTGGTCCGGTGGGCCGGGGGTGCTCGCCACGCTCGGTCTCCGTCCGTCTCCGAAGGACTGCACCACCAGGTGCCCTCCCGCGAGGGTAACCAGGGACCGCCCCCGATGCCGGGAGCACCCGGGCGGCCGGGCGGATTCATGCCCGCTTTGTGGCTCACCTCACACCTGTGCACCTGGTCGACGCCGGTGGCGGATCCGGATCACCGGGGGCCGCCACTCGTCTAGAGTCACCCCCATGACCAAGTGGGAATACGTCACCGTGCCGCTGCTCGTGCATGCCACCAAGCAGATTCTGGACACCTGGGGCGAGGACGGCTGGGAGCTCGTCCAGGTCGTCCCGGGCCCGAACAACCCCGAGCAGCTGGTTGCCTACCTCAAGCGGGAGAAGAGCTGATGAGCAAGGTTGAGGACAAGCTGGCCGAGCTCGGCCTGACCCTCCCCGAGGTGGTCCCGCCGGTCGCCGCGTACGTCCCGGCCGTCCGCTCGGGCGACCACGTGCTGACCTCCGGCCAGCTGCCGATGGTCGCGGGCAAGATGCAGCACACCGGCAAGGTCGGCGCCGAGGTGACGGCCGAGGAGGCCAAGCAGCTCGCGCAGATCTGCGCGCTCAACGCGCTGGCCGCCGTGAAGTCCGTGATCGGTGACCTCGACCGGATCGAGCAGGTCGTCAAGGTGGTCGGCTTCGTCGCCTCCGCCCCCGACTTCACCGGCCAGCCCGGTGTGATCAACGGTGCGAGCGAGCTGCTCGGCGAGGTGCTCGGCGCGGCGGGCGTGCACGCCCGTAGCGCCGTCGGCGTCGCGGTGCTGCCGCTGGACGCGCCCGTCGAGGTCGAGATTCAGGTCCGGGTCACCGCCGGGGCCTGAGCAGGCAAGAAGCAGCAGCGGTAAGTGGGCGGGGTTGGGCTCTTCCAACCCCGCCCCTGGCGTGCGTAGCATCCGGGCATGGATCATCGAAGCTCGCTGCCCATGCCGCCCTCCTGGCCGGCCCGGATTCGCTCGGTCGCGGCCGGCGAGCTGACGCCCGTCGTGCCCAAGCCGGCCGCGACGGTCGTGCTGCTGCGGGACACTGCGCACGGCCCGGAGGCGTACCTGCTGCGCCGCCGCGCCACGATGGCCTTCGCGGGCGGGATGTACGCCTACCCCGGTGGCGGGGTCGACCCGAGGGACGCGGAGGCCGAGCTCGGCTGGGCCGGCCCGTCGCCCGCCGAGTGGGGTGAGCGGCTCGGGCTGGACGCCCCGACGGCGCAGGCCGTGGTCTGCGCGGCCGTCCGGGAGACCTTCGAGGAGGCCGGGGTGCTGCTGGGCGGGCCCGACGCCGACTCCGTCACCGAGGCCCGGGACTGGACGGCCGAGCGGGCGGCCCTGGAGTCGCACGAGCTCTCCTTCGCCGACTTCCTCAAGGCCGAGGGCCTGGTGCTGCGCAGCGACCTGCTCGGGGGCTGGGCACGCTGGGTGACTCCGGAGTTCGAGGAGCGCCGGTACGACACCTGGTTCTTCGTCGCCCGGCTGCCGGCCGGCCAGCAGGCCGCCCGGGATGTGGGCGAGGCCGACCGGACGGCGTGGCTGGCACCCGCCGAGGCCGTCCGGGGCCACGCGGAGGGCCGCTACGGCATGCTGCCGCCGACCGTCACGGTGCTGCGCGAGCTGCTCGGCTGCGGCACGGCCGACGAGGCACTCGCGGCGGCGGCCGACCGGAAGGTCGAGCCCGTCCTGGGGCGGGCCGAGCTGGCCGGGGAGCGGATCACAGTGCGATGGTCGGGGTATGAGGAGCTGACCATCGACGGTGAGTTCCCCCGCTGAGGCGGGGAGCCCCAGCATCGGACCTGAGCGGTCCACCCGATCAGAATGTCGACAAGTAGACCGAGGGACACCGTCCCAGCCGAGGAAGGACTCGCCCGATGACCCACAACGACGTGGCTCCCCGGACGCCGCGCAGCATGCCTGCCCGCAGCCTCACCGCCCGTACGTTCGTCGCGCGGAGCCTGACGCCCCGTGCCGCCGAACCGGAGGCCGGCCCTGCGGAGCTGCCCGGCAAGCGCCCCCTGGTCCGTGAACTCGGCTTCATCGGTGAGGGCGGCCGGTGAGCGGTCTCCTCCCGGGTGACCCCGCCGCCACCGTCGGCGGCGAGGCCACCCCACGGGCGTACTGCGTCCTGGCCCCCAACCCGTCGCCGATGACGCTCGACGGCACCAACACCTGGCTGCTCTCCGAGCCCGACTCCGAGCTGGCCGTGGTCGTCGACCCGGGGCCGCTGGACGAGGCGCACCTGCGCCGGGTGATCGAGACGGCCGAGCAGCGCGGCAAGCGCGTCGCGCTGACGCTGCTCACCCACGGGCACCACGACCACGCGGAGGGTGCCGCCCGCTTCGCCGAGCTCACCGGCACCGAGGTGCGGGCCCTCGACCCGGCGCACCGGCTCGGGGCGGAGGGGCTGCGGGGCGGCCAGACGCTGGAGATCGGCGGGCTGGAGCTGCGGGTGCTCGCCACCCCGGGACACACCGCGGACTCGCTCACCTTCCTGCTGCCCGCCGACGGCGCGGTGCTCACCGGCGACACCGTGCTCGGCCGGGGCACCACGATGGTCGCCCACCCGGACGGCAAGCTCGGCGACTACCTGGACTCACTGCGGCGGCTGCACACCATGGCGGCCGAGGGCGACGTCCGGACGATCCTGCCGGGCCACGGCCCGGTGCTGGTCGACGCGCTCGGCGCCGTCGACTACTACCTGGCGCACCGCGCCAACCGGCTGGCCCAGGTCGAGACCGCCGTCGAGGCCGGCTGCCGGACGGCGGCCGAGGTGGTGGCCCGCGTCTACGCGGACGTGGACCCGGCGCTGTGGCCCGCGGCGGAGCTGTCCGTCCGGGCCCAGCTGGGGTACCTGGAGGACCACGGCCTCATCTGAGCCTGAACGCACGTGGGGAGGGTGGGGCGCAGATCTCTGCGCCCCACCCTCCCCACGTGCGTGCGTCAGCGAGACCTGCGGGAGAGCCGCTCGACGTCCATCAGGACGACCGCGCGGGCCTCCAGCTTGAGCCAGCCACGGCCCGCGAAGTCGGCGAGGGCCTTGTTGACCGTCTCGCGGGAGGCGCCGACCAGCTGGGCCAGCTCCTCCTGGGTGAGGTCGTGGGCGACGTGGATGCCCTCCTCGGACTGCACGCCGAAGCGGCGGGAGAGGTCGAGCAGCGCCTTGGCGACCCGGCCGGGCACGTCCGAGAAGACCAGGTCGGACATCACGTCGTTGGTGCGGCGCAGCCGCCGGGCGATCGCGCGCAGCAGCGCGACGGACACCTCGGGGCGGGCGTGCAGCCAGGGCTGGAGGTCGCCGTGGCCGAGGCCCAGCAGCTTGACCTCGGTGAGGGCGGTGGCGGTGGCGGTGCGCGGGCCGGGATCGAAGAGCGAGAGCTCGCCGATCATCTCGCTGGGGCCGAGCACGGCGAGCATGTTCTCCCGGCCGTCGGGCGAGGCCCGGTGGAGCTTGACCTTGCCCTCGGCGACGACGTACAGCCGGTCGCCCGGGTCGCCCTCGTGGAACAGCGACTCGCCACGGGCGAGCGTCACCTCGGTCATGGAGGCGCGCAGCTCGCCGGCCTGCTCGTCGTCGAGAGCCGCGAACAGCGCGGCGCGCCGCAGAACGTCGTCCACGTGCTTCCTCCTGGTGGGTGTGGCGGTACCTGTCCTCATGACTTGCATCACCAAGGATGACGCATGTCGCTCTGATCATATGAGGAGGGGGTGGGGCAAGGAGTACGGTACGGGGCCATTTGTACTCATCGGTGCCACCGGAACGGCCCAGTCCGGCGGAAAACCGGCCGCCCGCTGCGCCGAGGGCGAACAGCGGGCGGCCGGTCGGAGGTGCTACAGACCTGCCGCCGGGTCGGCGGTGAAGTTGCGGAAGTCCAGCTCGGTGTTGTCGACCCGGAGGCCGACACCGCCGGGGAGGCTGATCCGCTTGGCGTCCTTGTCGATGGTGTCGAGCACCGTGCGGCCGTCGATCGCGAGCACCAGCCGGACGCCGTCCGGGTGGTTGACCGCGCTGGCGGTGACGGTGTGCCACTCCCCGTACGGGAAGGCGGCCTTGCCCTCCGCGACGGTGACGTAGTCGCCCTGCTCCCCGGCCGCGCCGATGCCGGCCGGGTCGGGGGTCTTCCGCTTGATCACGACCACGCCGTCCCGCCGCCGGAAGCTGATGGCGTACAGGTCGTCCGGGGCGCGGTAGCGCAGCCAGATGTGGCCGCCGTCCCAGTCCTGCTTCGGGGTGCGGGAGGTGGTGCCGGGCGGCTGCAACCGGACCTCGACCTTGACGGTGCAGTCCCGGAAGTC
This sequence comes from Kitasatospora sp. McL0602, assembly GCF_052076145.1. Classification (NCBI taxonomy): domain Bacteria; kingdom Bacillati; phylum Actinomycetota; class Actinomycetes; order Kitasatosporales; family Streptomycetaceae; genus Kitasatospora; species Kitasatospora sp. McL0602. Next base: position 3,973,836 of record NZ_CP197246.1, read on the forward strand.
GCGGCGTCTGGTGACCAGCCGGAACACCGAGGAGCCGTTGTGCTGGTCGGAGGAGACGCCCGGCGACTGGCCGTCGGGGAGGCCCGTCCAGCCCGCTCCGCCGTGGGCGAAGAGCGAGCCGCTGGTGACCACCCAGTCGGGGTCGTTGTGGGCGCCCTTGGCGTCGGGGTTGCGGAAGGCGTACTCGTTGGTGACCAGGCCGTCGCGCGGGAAGGCGGCGCGGAAGGCGTCGGTGTCTTCGCCGTCGTCACCGTTGCCGTCCGCATGGTCACCGAACAGCTCCCAGGCGGCGATGGCGCCGCCGCCGAGCAGGACGGCGAGGCCGCCCAGCAGCAGTACCCGCCGCGAGATCGGGCGGCGGGCGGCCGGCCGGAGCTCTTGGGCGGTCTCGTCCTCGGGCTCCGGCGTGCTCATCGAACCTCCGTGGCGGGAAGGACCTTGAGGGTCTTGGCGGTCGGCCAGGCGTGCCGGGTGACGTCCCGGTAGGCGGAGAAGGCGACGCCGCCGGTCTCGCCCTTGGCGGCGAGCTGGAGGTGGACCGTGCCGTCGACCGTGATCCAGGTGGCCTCGCTGCCGACCGTGATGACGATGTCGTGGTGGTCGGAGTCGGCCAGCGGCTTGGTCGCGACGACCTTGCGGCTGTCCGCGCTGCCGGAGAGCACCCGGACACCGCGCCGGGAGACCTCGACACTGACGGCCTGCGGGCTGCCGACGCGGACCCAGACGGCGGCGGAGACCTGCGGGCTGTTCAGGCGGCCGATGACACCGTGCACGGTGTACTTCGTCCAGCCCGAGGTGCGGGCCTGCTCGTACGCGGCGTAGTCGGAGAGCGCCAGGCCCTGCGGGGCCAGGCCGTCGCCGCCGATCTTCATGCCGGAGGGCTGGCCGGGGGCCGAGTCCCAGCTGGCGCCGGGGTCGAGCAGCACGGCCTGGGCGACGCCGAGCGCGCTCGGGTTGCCCGCGGTGGTGCTGGGCGGGGTCTGGGCGATCTTGAGGCCGGTGAACTTCGGCCAGTTCAGGCTCGCCGCGCCCTTGCGGACGCTGAGGCCGACGCCACCGGTGGCCTCGGTGCCCTGGGCCTTGCTCGTCCAGCTCAGCTCGGTGCGGCCGTCGACCAGCACCTTGGTCAGGCTGCCGTTGACGGTGACCTTCAGCTGGTGCGTCGCGGTGGCGACCAGCGGCTTGGTGGCGACCTGCTCGCGCTTGTCGCCGGTGCCCCGGTAGATGCCGACGAAGGATCGGCTCAGGCTGACCGTGAGCGGGTCGCCGCTGCCCGTACGGACCGTCAGGCCGACGTTGTTGTCGCTGTCGGCGAGGTCGGAGACGGTGGTCTCGGCGGTGTAGTCGTTCCAGTCCGCCGAGGTGAGCGGGAGGTATTCGGCGGAGACGTAACCGCCGGTGCTCGGGTAGGGCCCGGCGCCGGTGAGCGCGCCGATGTCCTTGCCGTTGGTGCCGTCGTTGTGCTCCCAGCCGTCGGGCTTCGCGAGGGCGTCGTCGGCGACCGGCGGCACCAGGGTCCACTGGCCGATCTCGGCCAGCAGGCTCTTGGCGGTGGTCTTCTGGTAGACCTCCAGCCGCTGCACCTGGCGGACTCCGGCGGCCCGGCGGCCGGCCGGCAGCGGGCGCTTGGAGACGTCGGTGAGGGTGGCCGCGAAGGTCTGCTCCAGCATGCCCTGGAGGGAGGGGCCGGGGACGGGCAGGTTGGCCCGCTCGCTGGTCTCCGAGAAGGGGTAGGCGAACATCTGCGGCTTCGGCAGGCCGTGCGCGTCGAAGTCGGCGAGCGACTGGGCGATGTCGCCCTGGAAGCGCGTCTGGTACTCGCCGACGGTCTCGATCCGCTTCTTGTCGGCCAGCCAGAGCCGGTTGGCCAGTGCGGAGGCCTGGGCGCCCTCGGCGTCGACCGCGCCGCGCCAGTGCAGGTCGTGGGTGTGGTCCTGGAAGTCCCAGCGGCCCGAGGAGGCCATCCGGGAGATCTCCTCCCAGGAGAGGTAGTACGGCCGGTTGTGGTCGACCCGGCCGGTGATCAGGTACGAGGCGGCGTGCATGTGGTGCTTCGCCAGGATCCGGTCGCCGTACACCCAGAGGCCGTTGGTGCCGTCGTCGAAGGTCATGTAGACCGAACGCAGCGGCGCCGGGCCGCCCTTGAGGTAGTCGACGAACTCGTCGGTGGTCAGGCTGCGGTAGCCCGCGTCCTCCAGTGCCGTGAGCTGCTCGTCGAAGGCCTGCGGCGTGATGATGTACGGGCTGTCGCTGTGCGGGTTGATGTCGTGGAAGGTCAGCACCACGGGCGCGGCGGTGTCGGGCAGCTTGGCCGCCTCGCCGTGCCAGTCGGCCTGGGTGGACCGGTCCAGGCGGAGCTCGGGCGGCGCGACCTGCGGGGTGACGTCCCGGCGGAAGGTGTAGTACTCCCAGCCCGCGTAGAACGGCATCGCCAGCACCGCGAGCGCGGCGAGGGCGAGCACCAGCCGGGAGATCCAGTGGGTGAAGCCGCGCGGCATCGGCGCGGTGGTGGCGGCCTGGCGGCGAGCGTTCACAGCAGGCTTCCTCGGGAGAGCACGATCGCGTAGATCGCGATCACGACGGCGGTGGTCACGGCGGCGGCCAGGAACTTCGCCGCGTTGGTCAGGGCGTTTCTCACGTGGCACTCCTCGACCAGACGCCGCGTCGGATGGTGAGGATCGAGTACGGCAGCAGCCAGGCCAGCAGCAGCGAGGAGAGCAGGCTCATCACCGGCCGGTAGCGCCAACGGGTGTCACCGGGGTTGTCGAACTTGAACGCCAGGCCCCAGACGAGGCCCTTGAGGATCACGCCGCACAGGTACAGCAGGGTCAGGAAGGCCATGCCGTGGACCGGCGCCCACACCAGGTGCCGGAAGGCCATGATCGGCGCGGAGATCACCCAGAGCACGTGCCCGTAGTAGAGCAGGGCCGGGCCGGGGCCTCGGCGCCACATGAAGGTGCCGGTGAAGCAGAGGTTGCGGAAGAAGCTCTTCTTCCAGCGGATCTGCTGCTTCATGAAGGGGCGGAAGCGGGCCGGCACGTTCGTCCACACCCGGGCGGACTGCACGTAGCCGATCCGCCACTGGCGGGCCGGGTAGTCCTGGGCCGTCACGAACGGGGACTCGGCGTACTGGTCCTTGAGCTGTTGGCCCTTCCACTTCTGGCCGAGCACGTAGCCGGTGAGCTGACGGTCGGTGGCGAAGCGGAACGGTGCGCCGAGGAAGCGGTCACCGGCCCAGGCGGGCAGGTAGTTGTAGATCGCGTCGCGGCGGAAGACGGCCAGCGGGCCGGAGACGCAGGTCACCGAGCCGAAGGTGGACTCCGCCGCCTTGGAGACCCGGAACTGCCCCTCGTACCAGACGTCCTGGGCCCGGGTGAAGAGGCTGAGCGGCGCGTTGAGCGCCCGGCAGTGGCCGCTGACGGCGCCGAGCTCGGGGTGTCGGACGAGCGACTCCACGCACTTGCGCAGCGCGTCGGGCGCCAGGATGCAGTCCGAGTCGGTGAAGGCCATGACGTCGCCGTCGGCGATCGCGCAGGCCTGCACCAGGGCGTGCTTCTTGCCGACGTTCTTCTCCAGGTAGAGCACGGTGATGCCGAGCTCCGCCTCCAGCCGGCGCAGCACGTCGCGGGTGCCGTCCGTGGAGAGGTCGTCGACCACGATGATCTGGACGTCGGGGTAGTCCTGCTCGGCCATCGAGCGCACGCAGGCCTCGATCGCCTCCTCCTCGTCCATCACGGCGAGCAGGAAGCTGACCCGGGGCGTGGCGGCCAGCGGCGGGAAGTCGCCGAGCTTGCGGGGGCGCTTGCGCAGCTCCCGCAGGGACGGGTCCTCGTACTTGCTGTAGGCGATGTACAGCAGCGCGATGGTGCCCGCCAGCACGATGAAGCCGTAGCCGAGCACCAGCGCGTTCTGCCAGTTCAGGCGGGGCGCCTCGCGGGCCAGCAGGAGCAGCAGCGGCAGGATGCAGATCAGCGTCAGGACGCGGCGGAAGCCGTGCCGCACCGCCGGGTCCATCTTGTCCATCGCCCGCCCGAGCGGGCCGGGCCTGCGCTCGTTCGCCCGGACGCCGGGCGGCAGCGGGGGCAGCACCCGGCCGCCGGCCGTGCTGCGCACCGGCTCGGTCCAGGTGCTCGCGGTGGGTTCCGGGTCCGGCTCGTGCGCCTGGTAGCTCCAGCCCTGGTCCGGGGCGGTGGAGAAACCTTCCGGCGCCTTGCGCTGGGACGGTGTGTAGGGCTGGTACGCCGCAGGTTCGTACGGCTGGTAGGGCTCGTACGTGTCGGCGGGCCGCTGGTCGTACGCGTTCGCGGGCTGCGGCTCGTACGCGGCGACGGGCTGCTGCTCGTCGTAGGTGTTCGCGGGCTCGGGCGTCGGGTTCACCGGGGTGAAGAAGCCGCGCTCCGGCGAGGGCGGGAGGCTCACACGACCGCCTTCGACGGGAGGTCGGCCAGGCGGTAGGTCGCGTCGAGCACCTTGCCGTGCTCGGCGAGCCAGCCGAGGTCGGCGCCGGGGTGCACGGTGTGCACGACGACCAGGTCCCACTTCTCGGCCGCGGGGTCGGCGACGCTCTCCAGGACGGTGCCGTGGATGCGGGCCCGCGCGACCAGCGGGTCACTGAAGGAGACCTCGGCGCCGAGGTCGAGCAGCTCCTCGATGATCTCCAGGGCGGGGGACTCGCGCAGATCGGCGACGCCCGGCTTGTACGCGACGCCGGAGACCAGCACCCGGGCGCCGGCCAGCGGCTGGCCACGGTCGGCGAGCAGCTCCCGGACGCGGTTCACGACCTGGCGCGGGCGGCTCGCGATCGCCGTCATCGCGGTGTCCACCAGCGGGGAGGAGACCCGCAGCTTGCGCAGCTGCCAGAGCAGGTAGTGCGGGTCGCAGGGTATGCAGTGACCGCCGACCCCGGGGCCCGGGTAGAACGGCATGAAGCCGTACGGCTTGGTCGCGGCGGCGTCGATGATCTCCATCGGGTCGAGGCCCAGCGCGCGGCAGTTGTCGGCGAACTCGTTCGCCAGGGCTATGTTCACCGCGCGGAAGGTGTTCTCGAAGAGCTTGCTCATCTCGGCGGCCTCGGGCGAGCCGACCCGGTGCACCGAGGGCGCGGTCAGCGCGAGCAGCTCGGCGGCCAGCTCGGTGCAGCGCTCGGTGACCCCACCGACCACGCGCGGGGTGGTGTCCTGGGTGTGCCGGGAGTTGCCCGGGTCGATGCGCTCGGGCGAGAACGCCACGTGCACGTCGGTGCCGGCCACCAGGCCGCGCGCGGCCAGCGGCTCGACCAGCAGGTCACGCGTGGTGCCGACGTACGTGGTGGAGGTCAGCATCAGCAACTGCCCCGGCACGGCGTGCTCGACGACGGTCGCGCAGGCCCCGGCGAGTGCGCCGAGATCCGGCACCAGGTAGGAGTCGACCGGTGTGGGCACGCAGACGATGACGGAGTCGGCACCGGCCAGCGCGGCGGCATCGGTGGTGAGCGTGAAGAGCGGGTCCTCGGAGTGCTCGGCGAGACGCGTCAGGTCGGAGGGGAGCAGGTCCACGTCCTGGCGGCGGATGGCGGCCAGTCGCTCGGTGCTCACGTCGATGCCGATCACCCGGCAGCCTGTGGCCAGCAGCGCCAGGGCGCTCGGCAGGCCCACGTAGCCGAGGCCGATGACGGCGACGGTCGGCTGCTCCGCACGGTCACCCGAGCTCCTGGGCCGGGGCAGAAGTGCCGTGCTCGCGTCGGTCGCCGCGAGAGCGGGCTGAGGTGTGGGCATGGAATCTCCACAAGCAGGGGTGAGGGGGCAGCCGATCTCTGAGCCGATCCGGGGGCTTGGCGGACGGCGTCAGCCCGAGATTCGTCCCATTCGGGAAGGATGTGGTTTGGGCGGCTGCGGTGGCAAATGGGCCTGGGAGTTCATGAGTTCGCTGGAACTGGGAGCTTTTAGTACGACTTTGTGCGAGATGTCCTACTGCTACTCGGACGTAAGAAGCGAACTGTCGTTCCGGTCACCCCAAAGTGTGATCCAACCGAGATCATTCGCCGTGCACCCGGAGTAGTGCTTCACGGGGCTGACACAAAGGGCGGTTCTCGCTCCACAACCTCCGACATTCGATCACATCACCCACCCCGTAGTCGATTTGGTCCGCTGCCCGTCCGCTGCCCGTCCGGCGCTCGGCCGGTGCCCGTCCGGCGCTCGGCCGGTGCCCGGCCCGCGGGCGCGCCGAAGGGCCGCGACGGCTCGTGCTCGCCGTCGCGGCCCCTCCCGGTCGTGCGGTGTGCGTCGGCAGCGTCAGCAGGCGCCCTGGTCCGACCAGACCGCCCAGGAGGCCGGGGCGCCCGGCGTGGCGCCCGTGGAGTACCAGGTCGAGAGCCACTTGTGGCCGTTGTAGGAGACCTGGTCGCCCGGGGCGTACGAGCTGCTCGCGCTCCAGGCGGGGAGGCCGGAGCAGCCGCCGCCACCACTGCCGGTGACCACCCAGGTGAAGGTGGTGGAGCCGGTGGCGGTGCCGGAGGTGGCGGTGACGGTGACGGTCGAGGCGCCGGCGGTGGTCGGGGTGCCGGTGATCAGGCCGCTGGTGCTGATGGTGAGTCCGGCGGGGAGGCCGGTGGCGCTGTACGTGAGGGCGTTGCCCGCCGAGTCGCTGCCGTAGACCTGGAGCGACACGGCGGTGCCGGTGGCGCCGCTCTGGTTGCCCGGACTGCGGAAGGTGACGCTCTCGCCGCCGCCCGAGCCGACCGTCCAGGTGAAGGTGGTGGAGCCGGTGGCGGTGCCGGAGGTGGCGGTGACGGTGACGGTCGAGGCGCCGGCGGTGGTCGGGGTGCCGGTGATCAGGCCGGTGCTGCTGATGGTGAGTCCGGCGGGGAGGCCGGTGGCGCTGTACGTGAGGGCGTTGCCCGCCGAGTCGCTGCCGTAGACCTGGAGCGACACGGGGCTGCTGCCCTTGGAGTTCTGGGCGCCCGGGTTGGTGACCGTCACGGTCTCGGTGCCGGTCGAGCCGGAGGCGAAGCCGCCGACGCCGTTCGGGGTGCCGAGGCCGGTCGGGCCGTCGTAGCCGGTGCCCGCGTTGCAGAAGTACGCCACTGAGCACGAGCCGTTGTTGCCCGAGGTGACGTCGTTGAAGCTGCCGGTGTGGGCGTACGGGTACTGGCCCGCCCGGTCGCCCGCCGCCGGAGCGCCCGCCAGGGCCCAGGCCGAGGCGATGATCGGGGCGGAGGCGCTGGTGCCGCCGTACACCGCCCAGCCGCTGCCGCCGTAGGTCTGGTAGACCGCGACACCCGTCGCCGGGTCGGCGACGGCGGAGACGTCGGCCTCCATCCGGCGGGAGCAGCCGGTGTCCTTCTGCCAGGAGGGCTTGGCGATGTACGCCGAGCAGCCCGAGCCGGTGCCCTCGGAGGAGCTGGTCCGCCAGACCGTCTCGCTCCAGCCGCGCGCACTGGAGTCCCGCTTGAGGGCGGTGCCGCCGACGGCGGTCACGTACTGCGAGGTGGCCGGGTACTCCGGGCCGGTGTTGGAGTCGCCCGCGCTGACGGTGATGGCGACGCCCGGGTGGTTGAAGTACTGCGAGTCGGCGGAGACCACCGAGGAGTCCTCGGAGCCGCCGTAGCTGTTGGAGACGAACTTCGCGCCCTGGGCGACCGCCTGGTTGACCGCCGCGCCCAGGTCATCGGTGGTCGCCGAGGCGGCCTCGACGAGCAGGATGTGGCAGGCCGGGCAGACGGCGCTGACCATGTCGACGTCGAGCGAGATCTCCCCGGCCCAGCCGCTGTCCGGGCTCGGGTAGCGGGTGCCGCCGTTCTGGTCGATCTTGCGGAAGCAGCCGTTCGCAGTGGTGCAGGCGGGGAGGCCGTAGTTGGCGCGGTAGGCCGCGAGATCCGACTCGGCGTTCGGGTCGTCCATCGCGTCGACGATCGCCACCGTCTGGCCGGAGCCGCCGGCGGGCAGCCTGTAGGCGGCGGTGAGGTCGGCGGGCCCGAAGCCGGAGGCGGCCAGCGCGTGCACGTCGGTGCGCTTGAGCGCGAGGCAGGCCAGCTCGCCGGGGTGCGTGGGGACGGCGCAGGAACGGACTGCCGTACTGGTGGCTGTGGGTGCCTGGGCGGCCGCCACGCCGGTGAAGGCGGCGGAGGTCATCGCGACGAGCAGCCCCAGAGCGGAGAGCGGGGCGAGCAGTGCGGACCGTCCAGGGCGTCCCGACTGGGTCTTGTCCACTCGGACTCCTTTCCTGAAGTGGCCCCTGGGTGGGGGCGGACCATGGCGCGGACGGTGGGGGATGGTGCTGCCGCGCCGATCGGAAACGTAGTCAGATGCCCATGTACGGTCAATGAATCGAAGCTCTAATGCCACCCTTGACCTTCACTTGCAAAGTCGAAGGGTCACCCTTGCGGGCCCTTGCGCAGCCCCGCCCGGTCCCGCACCCCGAGCCGGCGGTAGAGCCGGGTCAGGCACGCCTCCACGGCCTTCACCGAGACGTGCAGGGTGCCCGCGATCTGCCGGTTGGTCGCCCCCTGCCGCACCAGCTCGACGATCTGCCGCTCCAGATCACTCGGCGTCGCCGACGGCCCGTCGAGGCGCGCCAGCTGCTCGCGGGCGTGGTCGAGCCACGGCAGGCAGCCGGCGGCGGCGAACAGCTGCGCGGCCGCGTGCAGGTCACCCCGGGCGGCCGCCCGGCGCCGGGCCCGCCGCTCCAGATCGCCCAGCGTCAGCAGCGCCCGCGCCGCCTCCAACGGGTACGGGTGGGAGGGCGGCAGGACGGCCCGCAGGCCGTCCGCCGCGCCGCGCGGATCGCCCGCCCCGAGCAGTACGGCCCGAGCGCGGGCCAGCCCGAGCCGCAGCACCCGCCGGTCGAGCCGCGCGGTCTCGCCCTCCGCCTCGGCCAGCACGCGCCACGCCTCCTCGGCGGCGCCGGACCGGGCCAGCGCCTCGACCAGATCGGCGTCCACCAGGAACAGCGCCGGATCGGTGAAGCCCAGCCCGCGCAGCAGCGACCGGCAGCGGCCCAGCCGCTCGGCGGCCTGCGGCAGCCGGTGCCGGATCAGATCCGCCCGTCCGAGGATGCCCAGCGCGTACGCGCACCACTCGACGTCACCCGCCTGTTCGGCCGCCCGCAGCGCGGCGGCGGCCAGCTCCGCGGCCCGCTCGGCCGTGCCCCCGTTGAGCTCGGCGGCCGCGCCCAGCACCAGCCCCGAGCCCGGGGTCGCGCCGCACTCCATCCGCATCCGGCCGCCCAGCACGCCCGCCTGGTACGCCTGCGCACACAGCCCGGCCCGCTCGTGCACGGAGGCGACCAGGTGCAGCACCTCGGCCAGGTCCTTGACCCGGCCGGCCGTCTCCACGTCCGTCCGCAGCAGGTTGACCGCCTCCAGGGCCTCCGCCGTCTCGCCGCAGCGGAGCAGCCAGACCACCAGGCAGCAGCGGATCTGCACGGCGGCGGCCGTCATCGCCGCGCCCGGCCGGCTCACGGCGACGGCGGCGGCCCGGCGCAGCACGGGCAGCACCTCGGCGGGGTGGAGCTGCATCTGGATCGGCGCACGCAGCGCGATCACCTCGATCTGCCGGTCCACGTCACCGCTCAGCTCGGCGTGGCGCTCGGCCTCGGCCAGTTCGGCCAGGCCGTGCTCGATCTGCCCGGTGCTGAACGCGTGGTCCGCACGGCGGAGTTGGACGTCCGCCCGGAGCCGGGCCGCCTCACCCGGGTCGGCCCGTGCGGACCGGGTCGTGTCCCGCAGGGCCGCGTCGAGCAGCGCCGGCACTCCTGACCGGTCGCCGCCCGCGAGCTCGACCAGCAGCAGCCGGGCGCCGACCCGGGCGGCGGCGTTCGGGCCGTGCAGCACCGCCGTGCAGGTCTCCCGGGCCTGTTCGGTCAGCCCGGCGTCGTACGCGTGCCGGGCGGCGGCGAGCAGCCGCTCGGCTGCCAACTCCGGTCTCGCCGTGCTGCGTTCGGCCGACAGCTGGGAGAGCTCGGCGGCCAGCGCGGGCGCGCCGCGGTGCACCGCTATCCGCGCGGCGTCGGCCAGCTCGTCGGCCAGGCCGGAGAGTTCGGCGAGGTCGGAGAGTTCGGCGGGGTTGGCGAGAGTCCGGTGGCGGGCCCGTTCGAGCGGGTCGTCGAGCAGCCGGGCCAGCGTCGCGTGGCAGTGCCGACGCTGCTCGGGCGTTGCGTCGGCGTAGATGATCTCCCGCAACAGCGGGTGGGTGAAGCGGAGTTCCGGCCCGGGGGCGATGACGCCCGCCGTGACCGCCGCCGTCAGGGCGCCGTCGGCGGCGGGCGGCAGCCAGCCGTGCGGCCGGGCCGCCGCCGCGATCAGCAGCAGCGTGCCGACCGCCTCGCGCGGCAGCGCGGCCAACCGGTCGGCCAGCAGCGCGCGCAGCCGCTCGGGCACGGGCAGCGGTGCGTCGGTGCTCACCGGCGTCCGCGAGCGCAGCGCTGCCTGGGCGAGTTCGAGGGCGTAGTACGGGTTGCCGCCGCTGGCCGCCTGGATGCGCTCGGAGATCCGGTCCGTGAGCGGCAGGTCGAGTCTGGTCCGCAGCAGCTCGCCGATCACCGGGCCCGGCAGGGTGCTGACGCCCAGTTCGCAGCGCGGCTCCGGCAGCAGGTCGAGGCAGGTCGGCTCACACCGCTCGGCCAGCCGTTCGGCGGCCGCGAACTGCACCCGGTGCCCCTGGAGCCGGCGCGCGGCGAAGCCGAGCACCAGGGCACTCGCCGGGTCGAGACAGTGCACGTCGTCCAGCACCAGCAGCACCGGGCGCCGGGCGGCCAGCGCTCGCAGCAGCTCCAGCACTGCGACCCGGACGGCCAGTTGCTCCGTCGCCACGCCGTCGGCGGGCGAACGCAGCAACACCACGTCGAGCACGGCCCGCAGGTGCGGGGCGATCAGGCCGTCCTGCTCGGCGACCGGCTGGGCGAAGAGGTCGTACAGCGCCAGATACGGCAGGGAGGCCTCGATCGCGGAGGAGTTGCTGCGCAGCACCAGGGCCCCGGCCTGCTGCGCCTCCGCGTCGAGTGCGTCGAGCACCGCCGACTTCCCGATCCCGGCAGGCCCGGTCAACAGCACTCCACCGCCGTCCGCGAGGCCCGCCCGGCAGCGCCCGAGCAGCTCGTCGCGACCCAGCAGCATCGTCGCGTCGCTCATGCCGAAGAGTCTCCTCCCGGAGCCCCAAGTGGTCTAGTCCTTCTTCGGCGGCCGGTTGCTGGTGGCCGGTGGATGGCGGAATATCCTCGGATCGTGATCACTGGAACCCTGGTACGGCTGCGCGCCCTCAGCTCCGACGACCTCGAGCACCACCTGCGCTGGCGCAACGACCCCGAGGTGGTGCACTGGGCCACCGGCGGAGACCCGCTCTTCGGGCCCGTCACCAGGGACGCGGTCGAGATGGCCTTCGAGGGGATGCTCCGCCTCGACCCCCGGCAGTCGGCCGTTCTGACGGTGGAGGACCTGACGGACGGTCGGCCGATCGGAATGGTCGACTACCGTGACGTCGACTCCTTCGCGACCCGCGCCACCCTCGGCGTCACGATCGGCGAGCCCACCCACTGGGGCCGGGGCCACGGTTCGGAGGCCCTCTCACTACTCGTCGGCCACCTCTTCCGCACCATGCGCCTGCACCGCCTCGAACTCGACACCTGGAGCGGCAACGACCGCGCCCGCCGCACCTTCGGCAAGCTCGGCTTCCAGGAGGAGGGCCGCCGCCGCTCCGACATGCTGGTCGCGGGGGAGTGGCAGGACCGCGTCCTCTTCGGTCTGCTCCACGCGGAGTGGCTGCGCCGCTAGGCCGTCGGTAGGGGGAGGCGGGCGGTGACGCGGAAGCCGCCTTGGGGGTGTGGTGCGGCGGTGAATTCGCCGTGCAGGAGGGTGACGCGTTCGCGCATGCCGAGGAGTCCGTAGCCGGTGCCGCCGGTCGATCCGGCTGCCGAGGGGCCGGGGTCGGTTATCTCGACGGTCAGGGTGTCGTGGGTGTGGTCGACGGTGACCTGGCAGGTGCGGGCGGCGGAGTGGCGTACGACGTTGGTGACGGACTCCTGGGCGATCCGGTACGCGGCGAGGTCGATCTCGGCGGGGAGTTGGCGGCGTTCGCCCTGCCGGCGGAGCTCGACCCGGACACCGGCGGCAGTCGTCGTCGCGGCCAGCCGTTCGAGATCGGCCAGGCCCTGCACGGGCGGCTCCGCCTCGCCCCCTGCCTCGCTCTCGGCGTGGCGGAGGGCGCCGAGCATCCGTCGTAGCCCGGCGAGGGTTTCGCGGCTGGCTGCCTCGACCTCGCCGAGCGCGGTACGGGCCCGCTGCGGCTGGGTCTCGATGACGAGCTTCGCCGCGCCGGACTGGAGCGCGACGATCCCGATGGTGTGCGCGACCATGTCGTGCAACTCGCGGGCGATCCGCAGCCGTTCGTCGGTGACGGCCTGGGCGGCAGCCTGGGCTCCCACCATCTCGGCGTGGTCCCGGGCCTGTCGCGCCATCAGCCCGAGGAGCCAGGAGACCAAGGTCGTCAGGGCGACGGCCAGCCCCATCAGGGTGCCGATCCGGAAGCCGAGCAGCAGCCGCGAAGCCGAGTACCCGATCAGCACGCCGAGCGCCATGCCGAGCGCGGTGACGGCGGCCGACCGTCGCCGGGTGATGGCGACGAGGTAGACCACGACGTCCACCGGCAGGTACTGGATGAAGTTGATCTCGGACGAGTTCATCACCATCGCCCCCGTCACGGCGGAGCAGAGCAGCAGGCCGAGGCCGAGCAACTGGCGACGGCTCAGGACGGCGAAGGCCGCGACCGCGAAGGCGGTGGACGCGGCCAGGTACGTCCAGGCCACCGTGGTCATGAACTCGCCGCTCTGGCTGAACCGCTCCGACTCGCCCGGCAGCCTGATCCGTACGAACAGCGTGTACACCGTCGCCGCACACCAGGTGAGCGCCGCCCAGACGACCGGTGGTACGTGTCTGAGCCGGGGCAGCGGTGATGTGACGGGCATGCGCCGATCGTAGCCAAGCGATCTTGACTCGGGCGTCGGACCACAGGTGTACACCCAGAGGGTGACGGGCCTCCCAGGAATGCCATCGCAGGTCCGATGCCCGAACTGCCCGCCTGGCGGCACGTTTTACCCGTGATCGAAATCAACGGACTGACGAAGCGTTACGGCAGGACGACCGCCGTCGACGGCCTCACCTTCACGGTGCGCCCGGGGCTGGTGACCGGCTTCCTCGGGCCCAACGGCGCGGGCAAGAGCACCACCCTGCGCGTGATCATCGGCCTGAACGACCCGACCAGCGGAACCGTCACCGTCAACGGCACCCGCTTTCGCGACCGGCCGCGCGGGCTGCGCCACGTCGGTGCGCTGCTCGACGCGGCCGACGTGCACGGCGGCCGCAGCGCCCACGCCCACCTCGCGGTGCTGGCCCGCAGCAACGCCATCCCGCTGACCCGGGTGGACGAGGTGCTGCACGAGGTCGGCCTGGCCGACACCGCGCGACGCCGGATCGGCGGCTTCTCGCTCGGGATGCGACAGCGGCTCGGCATCGCCGCCGCGCTGCTCGGCGACCCGCCGGTGCTGCTCTTCGACGAGCCGCTCAACGGACTCGACCCCGAGGGGGTGCTCTGGGTACGCAGCCTCCTCCGGCGCCTCGCCGCCGAGGGCCGCACCGTCTTCCTCTCCAGCCACCTGATGAGCGAGATGGAGAACACCGCCGACCACCTGGTGGTGATCGGCCGGGGCAGGCTGATCGCCGACGAGAGCCTGGCCGACTTCTCGGCCCGGGGCACCGGCCGGAGCGTCACCGTCCGCACCTCCGAGCCGGCTGCGCTCACCGCCCTGTTGACGGCCGAGGGCGCGTCCGTCCGGGCCGAGGACGACAACCGGCTCGCCGTCACCGGCCTCGACGCCGACCGCATCGGGCAGCTCGCCTTCGAGCACCGACTGCAGCTCGGCGAACTGGCCGTCCGTACCGCCTCGCTGGAGGAGGCGTTCATGGAGCTGACCGCCGACAGCATCGACTACACCGCGGGAGACCCCGAGTGACGACCACCGGAGCTGAGCCGAGGGCCCGCTTCACCGACCTGCTCGCCGCCGAGTGGCTCAAGCTGTGGTCACTGCGCTCGATGCGCTGGTCGATCGCGGGCACCGCCCTCGCCGTGATCGCGCTGAACGCCAACAGCGGCCTGGCGGACTACAACAACTGGCCGCAGTACGGCCCGGAGATCCGCGCGCACTTCGTCCCCGGCTGGGCGCAGGGCGACAGCTTCACCAACAACGCGGGCTTCGTCATGATGCTGATCACCGGCTGCCTCGGTGCCGTGGTGAGCGTCAGCGAGTACTCGACCGGCGCCGTCCGGCCGGCCTACGCGGCCGTCCCCGCCCGGCGTTCGCTGCTCACCGCCAAGGCGGCCGTCCTGACGGCGGTCATGCTCGTCCACGGCACGGTCGTCGCGCTGGGGTCCTTCCTGTCCAGCCAGGCCATCCTCTCCGGGCGCGGCATCGGCCTCTCGCTGAACCAACCCGGCGAGCTGCGCCCGCTGGTGGCCTCCTCACTGCTTCCGGCGGTCTGCGCGCTGATCGGCCTCGGCCTCGGCGTCCTGATCCGGCACGCCGCCACCTCCACGGTCACGGTGGCGGCACTGCTCCTGCTGCTGCCGAACTTCTTCAACCACAACCACCACTGGTCGGCCGTCATCGACAACGCGATGCCGCACACCGCCTGGCGCCGCCTCTTCGAGCTGGACCTGCCCGGCCTCGAGTCGCACATGCCCTGGTACGCGTCGGTCACCGGCTCCTGGCTGGTCTACCTGATCTGGCCGCTGGTCTCCCTCGCCCTCGCCCTGGCCGTCGTCGGCCGCCGTGACCTCTGACCTGCGGTCTGCCGCTGTGACCGCCGACCCGCCGTCGGCCGATGTGACTTCTGACCTGCGGCGATGCCGCCCGCCTTTCGCGTAAGGGACTGACACCCGTGGGCTCCACACTCGTCATCACCAATGACTTCCCGCCCCGCCAGGGCGGGATAGAGACCTTCGTGCACGCCATGGCCACCCGGATGCCGGCCGACGACCTCGTCGTCTACACCTCGCACGAACCGGGCGACGCCGCCTTCGACGCGACGCTGCCCTTCCCCGTGGTCCGGGACAGCAGCCGGATGCTGCTGCCGACCGGCCGGGCCACCCGGCGGGCGGTCGAGCTCGCCCGCGCGCACGGCTGCGACCGGGTCTGGTTCGGTGCCGCGGCGCCGCTCGCGCTGATGGCACCGGCCCTGCGCCGCAGCGGCGTACGGCGGATCGTGGCGACCACCCACGGCCACGAGATCTGGTGGGCCCGGACGCCCGGCGCCCGGCAGCTGATGCGGCGGATCGGCGACCACGTCGACGTCGTCACCTACCTCGGCCCGTACACCCGCAGCCGGATCGGCCCCGCTCTCGGCCCCCGCGCACGGCTGAGCCGACTGGTCCCCGGCGTCGACGCCGGGGTCTACCGGCCTGACGCCGAGGCCGGGGCGGCGGTGCGGGCCCGGCTCGGACTGGAGGGCAGGCAGGTGATTCTCTGCGTCGCCCGGCTGGTGCCGCGCAAGGGTCAGGACATGCTGATCCGGGCCCTGCCGCTGGTCCGGCAGGCGGTGCCGGAGGCCGTCCTGCTGATTGTCGGTCAGGGAAAGGACGAGGCCCGGCTGCGGAAGCTGGCGCAGCGTCACGGCGACGGCGCCGTGCACTTCGCGGGCGGCGCCTCGCACGCCGAGACGCCGCCGTACTACGCCGCCGCCGACGTCTTCGCCATGCCGTGCCGGACCCGCCGGGCCGGGCTGGAGGCCGAGGGGCTCGGGATCGTCTTCCTGGAGGCCGCCGCGAGTGGCCTGCCCGTCGTGGTCGGCGATTCGGGTGGCGCCCCGGACACGGTGCTCGACGGCCGGACCGGCCGGGTGGTGGACGGTACGGACCCGGCCGCCGTCGCACGCGCCCTCACCGCGACGCTGCTGGACCCGCACCGCGCGGAGACCGGTGCGGCGGGCCGCCGTTGGGTCGAGCAGACCTGGTCCTGGGACGCCTCGGCCCGCCACCTCGCCGAGCTGCTGACACCCGAGGACTCCCGTCAGCGGGGGGCGGTGACCAGGCCCGCCTCGTAGGCGATGATCACGAGCTGGACGCGGTCGCGGGCGTCGAGCTTGGCGAGCAGCCGGGTCACGTACGTCTTCACGGTCGCCGCGCTGATGAACAGCTCCGCGGCGATCTCGGCGTTGGACATGCCGCGCCCGACGAGCGCGAGCACCTCGTGCTCGCGCTCGGTGATGCCCTCGACCACCCGCTTGCCCGGTGCGGGCTGCTCGGGGCGTCCGGCGAACTCGTGGATCAGCCGCCGGGTGACGCTCGGCGCTATCAGCGCGTCCCCGGCCGCGACCACGCGGATCGCGGCGAGGATGTCCTCCAACGCCATGTCCTTGACCAGGAAACCGGACGCACCGGCGCGCAGCGCGTCGTAGACGTAGTCGTCGTCGTCGAAGGTGGTCAGCATGATGACGCGGGCGGTGCTCCGGCTCGCCGTGATCAGGCGGGTGGCCTCGATGCCGTCCATGCCGGGCATCCGGATGTCCATCACCACGATGTCGGGCTGCTGGCTCTCCGTCAGCTGTATTGCCTCGGTGCCGTTCCCGGCCTCGCCGACGATCTCGACGTCCGGGGTGTCGGTGATCACCATCTGGAGGGCGGCGCGCACCAGGGGCTGGTCGTCGGCGAGTACTACACGGATGGTCATCAGGTTCCCGTCGGTAGGGGGAGGCGGGCGGTGACGCGGAAGCCGCCTTGGTGTGGTGCGGCGGTGAATTCGCCGTGCAGGAGGGTGACGCGTTCGCGCATGCCGAGGAGTCCGTAGCCGGTGCCGCTGGTCGATCCGGCTGAGCCGGTTGGGCGGGTTGCGGTGGGGCCTGGGTCGGTTATCTCGACGGTCAGGGTGTCGTGGGTGTGGTCGATGGTGACCTGGCAGGTGCGGGCGGCGGAGTGGCGTACGACGTTGGTGACGGATTCCTGGACGATCCGGTAGGCGGAGAGGTCGATCTCGGCGGGGAGTTGGCGGTGTTCGCCCTGCCGGTGGAGCTCGACCCGGACACCGGCGGCCGTGGTGGTGGCGGCCAGCCGTTCGAGATCGGCCAGGCCCTGCACGGGCGGCTCCGCCTCGCCCCCTGCCTCGCTCTCGGCGTGGCGGAGGGCGCCGAGCATGCGGCGTAGCCCGGCGAGGGTTTCGCGGCTGGCTGCCTCGACTTCGCCGAGGGCGGTACGGGCCCGCTGCGGCTGGGTCTCGATGACGAGCTTCGCCGCGCCGGACTGGAGCGCGACGATGCCGATGGTGTGCGCGACCATGTCGTGCAACTCGCGGGCGATCCGCAGCCGTTCAGCAGTCACCACCTGGAGGGCAGCCTGAGCGTTGAGCTTCTCGGCGTACTCGCCGGACTGCCGCGCCAGCCGACCGACCAGCCAGGCTGCGAGGGCCAGCAGGATGTTGGCGTCGGGGGCGCCGATCGCCGGCCCGTTCAGCAGACCGATGCTCTCCCTCGGCACCAGGGCGAGATCGAGGAGCAGCGCGCCGAGCACCAGCGCGAGGGCGAGGCGCGAAGCCCGCCGGGAGCACCGCGCTGTGACGTAGTAGAGGCCGACGTAGACCGCGAGGAGCGGGATGGGCGTCAGGTTGGCCATGTTGTCCCAGAGGATCACCGAGACCGCCGAGCCGGACAGCAGTAGGACGATGCCTGCGGCCGGCCTCCGGAGCAGCAGGGCGCAGCCCGCGAACGCGAGCAGCGAAGAGAGGGCGAGCATCACCAGATCCCGTTGCTCCGCCACAGGTTGGAGCGCGACCGGCGGGCACGGGAACACGGAACGGTCGGCGAGGTACATCGGGCTCAGGGGCCTGGCGCGGTCGGCGGAGTACACCGGGATCGGGGACTTCTGGGCCAGCGACACGACCGACGGGTACGCCATGGCGAGGCACCAGGCCAGCGCCGTCCGCGCACCGGGCGGCACGCGCTTGAGCAGCGGGAGTTCAGGTGTCGCGGGCATGCGGCGATCGTAGCCGGGCGATCTTGAGCAGACATCGGACCTGGGGTGTACACCCGTGGTCGACAGCGCCGCCCGGGAATGCTGCTGCCGGGCCGATGCACCACAGGCCGCGCTGACGGGAGGGTTGTCACCATGACGAAGCCGGCGAGCGAGACTCCGATGACGCCTGCCGAGGGCGGGCCCTGCACCCGCACCCGCTGTGCCTCCCGCTGCGCCTGCTGGTTCGCAGAGCTCTTCGTTGCGGAGTGGCTCAGGCTGTGGTCGACGCGCTCGGCTCCCTGGGCGTTCGGGGGCAGCGCCCTGGCCGTACTGGCGGCGGTGGCCCGGTCGGTCGTCGCGGGCCACCGCAACTTCCTGGAGCTCCTGGCGAGTTCGCAGGCGTCCTTCGGGTCGCAGGGATGCTTCGTGAAGTACGGGTCGCTGGCCGGTGCCTGTACCGGCCTGGCCTGCGCGGTCCTGATGCTCGCCGTCGGCAGTATCGGCGCTGTCGCGATCGTCGGTGAGTACTCGTCAGGGTCGGCCCGTGCGTGCTTCGCAGCGGGCCCGGAGCGCCGGGCGCTGCTGGTAGCGAAGGGGGCCGTGCTGGTGGCGGCCACGGTGTTCCTCGGCATGGTCGTCGTGCTGCTCAGTTTCGTTGCGAGAGCGGGCATCCGGGGAGTGCACCACGTCGGCACGGTGGTCTGGATACCGGCGGCGTCGGGGCTGCCGGGGATGCTGGGGGCGTCGGCGCTGTTCGCGCCGGTGTGCGCACTCATCGGTCTTGGCGTCGGGGCTGTCACCCGTAAGTCGTGACAGGTGCGGCCGCAGCGACCTGGTCAGGCGGTGCCCGCGACGGGCAGCCGGGCCGCCACCCGGAAGCCGCCCTCGGGGCGGGCTGCGGCGACGAACTCGCCGTGGAGGAGGCTGACGCGCTCGCGCATGCCGAGCAGTCCGTAGCCGCCGGGTGCGCAGTGGGCGGTCAGAGCCGGAACAGTGGTGGTGGGGGCAGCGGGGTGGCTGGTCTCTCCGGCGGTACGTCCGTTGTCGGTGATCTCGATGGAGATTTCGTCGTCGGTCCGGACTATCGACACCTTGCAGGAGCGGCCACCCGAATGCTTGACCACGTTGGTGATCGACTCCTGGACGATCCGGTAGGCCGCGAGATCGATCTCCGGTGGCAGGGGGCTGTGTTCGCCCTGCCAGTGCAGATCGACCCGGACTCCGGCTGCTGTCGTCGCGGCGACCAGCCGGTCGACGTCCGCCAGGCCCTCGGCGGGCAGGTGCGGTGTCGACTCCGGTCCGTCCCCGGCCTGGCGGAGGGCGCCGAGCATCCGGCGCAGGCCGGCGAGGGTCTCGCGGCTGGCGGCTTCGACCTCGCCCAGTGCGGTGCGGGCTCGGGCCGGCTGGGTCTCGATCACCATCCGGGCCGCACCGGCCTGCAAGGCGACGATGCCGATGGTGTGCGCGACCATGTCGTGCAACTCGCGGGCGATCCGCAGCCGTTCGGCGGTGGCGGCCTGGGTGGCGATCTGGGCGCCCAGGTTCTCGGCGTAGCGGCGGGCCTGGTGCGTCGAGTTGCCGACCAGCCAGGCGACGACGGCCGTCAGGGCCACGGCCAGCTCTGTCGAGGTGCCGATGCCCCACCCGTTCAGCAGCCGGGCCGACAGGAAGGCGGTCAACGTACCGATTGCCATCACGAGGGCCGCCACCGAGACCGTACGCCGCCAGCCGGCCGCCACGAAGCACAGGGCGACGTCAACTGCCAGGAACTGCAGCAGTGGTATCGCACCCACGCTCAGCGCTGTCGTCTCGACGACCGATGCGGCCAGCAGCACCCCGATCGCGACCAGCGGTCGGCGCCGCAGCAGGTAGCTGCCCGTCAGCGAGAGCACGGTGGCGACCACCGTGTTGACCAGCCCCAAGGTCGAACCCGCCAGGACGGGGACGGGGTAGATGGTGGGCTGCCACTCACCCGGCAGCCGGATGTACATCATGAACGAGTACGCCGTGGCCGCGCACCAGGTCAGTGCCGTCCAGACTCCGGGCGGCACACGCTTGATGTGGGGGACGGCCGGAGTGGCGTGCATGCGGCGATCGTAACGGCGCAGCTGCGGCCGGGCATCGGACCGTGGTTGTACACCCCTGACCTTACGCAGCCCGCGCGCTCTGCCGCGTCGGGCGCCGCTATGCCCGGTCGCGCTGTGCGGTTGACTGCCTGCAGAAGGTGACATCTCACCACCCTGGCGAGCTGCACGCCGACTGGCGGGAGTCCGCCGCCCTGCCCGGCCCCCGCACCGGCTGTCGATGACGCAGCAGGCGGAGGCCTGAGCGGTTGGTGCGGGTGCGGGTGCAGGCGCCTGTCGTCAGGCGCTCGCTGCGCTCGCCTCCACCGGGCGGGTGCGGAGCAGCGAGCGGGTGGGCAGGGCCGTGGCCACCAGGCTGAGGACGACGGTGCCTGCCACCAGCGGCAGGGCGGTGCCGACGGGTATGTACGGTGTGGAGCCGGTCAGGCCCCGGGTGATCGGGACGAGTGTGACCCAGGCGATCGCGCCGCCCACCAGCAGGCCGGTGGAAGCCACCAGCAGGGCCTCCCAGCGCATCATGCCGCGCACCTGACGGCGCGTCGTACCGGCGAGCCGCAGCAGGCCGACCTCGCGACGCCGGTCCAGTGCCGTCATCACCAGGGTGTTGGCGGCGGCGACGGCCGCGAAGCCGCCGAGCACGGCTGCCATCACGGTGTTCGCCCACGAGCCGACCTCCAGGTCGCGGTTGGCCTGGGCGGTGTACCCGGCGGAGTCGGTGACGGTCACCGAGTGCGGGCCGAGCTCCGGCTCGGCGGCGGCGGACACGGCGGCGGCCACAGCCGCCCGGTCGGCCCCGGGCGTGTCGGCGACCAGGACCTCGGCGTCGAAGCCGCCCGCCACATGCCCGGCGAGTGCGGCGTGCGGTAGCAGCAACTGCCCCAGACCCAGACCCCGTTCGTACGTCGCGACCACCTTCGGGTGCACGGCGGTGCCGTCGCCCAGCCAGAGCGGGGCGCGGTCGCCGACCTTGACGCCGAGCGAGTCGGCCAGGCCGGCGTCGACCGCCACGGTGTCGGCGGAGGTGCTGAGCGCGCTGAGCGAGCCGTCCTTGACGCCGAGATCGAGGACTCGGGGCAACTCGGCAGGGTCGCCGGAGACGCCGAGCGCCGTCGCGGAGCCGAGCACGTCGCCGGATCGGTAGACGGCGCCGCTGCGCAGGACACCGATGCTGGTGTCCACCCCCGGCAGCTGGGCGATCCGCTCGGCGGTGCCGACGGGCAGCCCCGGGCCGGTCGAGCCGATCACCTGGTCGGCGACGATGCCGGTACGCACCTGATCGGCCGAGACCTGCTTGATGGTGGTCTGGATGAAGAGCAACGTCCCGCAGAAGGCGGTGACCATGATGATCGGGGTGATCGCCGAGGCCAGCCGCCGGGCATTGGCCCGGGTGTTGTCGGCGGCCAGCGAGCCGGCGGCGCCCCCTGCCCGCAGCGGCAGACCGAGCAGGCCGGTCGCGAACCTGGCCAGCAACGGGCCGAGCAGCGCGACCGCGAGCAGGAAGCTCATCACGACGCCGAGCGCGACGTTGGCAGCGTCCGCCCCTGTCAGGTTGGCGGCGACGGTGGCCATCGCCACTCCGCCGGCCAGCGCGAGCACCCCGAAGGCGATACGCACCACACCGGGCCTGGCACGCTCCACGGCCGCCTCGCCGAGCGCCTGACCGGGGCGCAGCTTGGCGGGCCGCCGAGCGGCGAGGTATCCGGAGGTCAGGGCCGCGAGCAGGCTGGCGCCGACGGCGGCCGCGACCGGCAGCAGACCGGTGCTCAGGGACACCCCGGTGGGGACGGCACCGCGCGAGACCAGCTGGTCGAACCACCAGTGGGCCAGTGCCACGCCGGGCAGCACGCCGAGCGCACCCGCCGCCGGGGCGAGGAGCAGTGCCTCGGTGGCGATGGTGCGGCGGATCTGGCGCGGCGTGGCGCCGATCGCGCGCAGCAGGGCGAACTCCCGGGCGCGCTGCCCGGTGGCGAGGGCGATGGTGCCCATCACCACGAACACGGCGGTCATCGCGGCGATGCCGCCGAAGGACCCGCCGAGGCCCATCAGCAACTCTCTGCCCTGGGCGAGGCCGGGCTCCTCGGCCGAGCCGCGCGCGTCACCCGTCAGCACCTCCGCGTCGGCGCCGACGGCCTGCCTGACCTGTTGGGCGAGTGCCTCGGTGCTGACGCCCTCGCGCGGCTGGACGGCGATCGCGTCCGCCTTTCCCGGATGCCCCGAGATCTGCTCGGCCGTGCTGTCGGCGAACCAGGCGCTCGCGCTGCGGGCCGGCCCACCGGCCGGAGCCGACTGCTCTGCCGATTCGTCCACCAGCCCGGAGACCCGGTAGGTCCCGCTCGCTCCGGGGGCGGTGAAGGTGACGCTGCTGCCCACGGCCAGCTTGGCCGCCTGGGCGGTGGCGGTGCCGAGGACGACCTCCCCGGCGCCCGGGGCGCGGCCCTGGGCGAGGGGCGTGCTCTCTGGGGTGGTGGCCGCGGTTATCGCGGTGGAGCTGAAGCCCCGGCCGGTCAACGGCGGCAGGGTGGTGCCGGGCCCGGACTGCAGGGGGAATGCGATGTCGGGCAGCGCGCCGGCGACACCGGGCTGGGCCGCGATCTTCGCCGCCAGGTGGGCGTCCACTCGCGCCCGCTCGGGCAGCGCCGTCTGCACGCTCTGCTTCCCGTCGCCGCTGCCCGCGGTGATCTCGACGTTCGGCGAGGCGGCGACGACGACGGGGGTGTGGGCGTAGCGCACGGGCGCGACGTGGGCGGTCAGGCCGGTCTGCAGCAGGGTGCCGCAGGCCATGATGATTGCGGCGCCGAAGAACAGCGCGACGAAGCTGCCGACGAAGGAGGCGGGGCGGAAGCGGACGGAGGCACGTGCGAGACCGTTCGTCATGCCGCCGCCCCCGCGTAGCGGCCGTTGACGGCGGTGGTCAGGGTGACCATCCGCTCGGCGACGGTCCTGGGGTCGGGGTCGGCCAGCTCGTCGACGAGCTCACCCTCGGCGAGGAAGAGCACCCGGTCGGCGTGCGAGGCGGCCACCGGGTCGTGGGTGACCATGACGACGGTGGCACCCATGGAGTCCACCGCCTGGCGCAGCAGCCCGAGCACCTCCTGTGCGGTTCGGGTGTCCAGTGCGCCGGTGGGCTCGTCCGCGAACAGCACCTCGGGCTGGGTGATCAGTGCGCGGGCGATGGCCACCCGCTGTTGCTGGCCGCCGGAGAGCTGGCCGGGCCGGCGGTTGCCGTGCTCGCCCAGCCCGACCCGGGCCAACAGCTCCTTGGCCAGCCGCCGGTCCTGGCGCTCCCCGGCCAGCCGCTGCGGCAGCAGGACGTTCTGCTGCACGGAGAGCGAGGGCAGCAGGTTGAAGGACTGGAAGACGAAGCCGATCCGGCTGCGGCGCAGCTGGGTCAGCCGGTTCTCACTCAGGCGGGAGATCTCCTCCCCGCCGAGCAGCACCTCGCCGGAGGTCGGCTTGTCCAGCCCGGCCGCACACTGCAGGAAGGTGCTCTTGCCGGACCCGGACGGGCCCATCACCGCGGTGAAGCTCCCGTACGGCAGCGCCAGGTCGACGCCGCGCAGCGCATGGACCGCCGAACCCCCGCGGGCGTAGCTGCGCCGGACCGCGCGCAGCTCGATCGCTGGGTGTGCGGCCTCTCGGCCGTCGGTACGTGGGCGTTCGCGCCGCAGTGCCATGGGAGCCCTTCCTCCGCCGGTGGATGACGTACTCCACGCTAGGGAGAGGGAGAGCGGGCGACCATGGTGGCCGCAGGTGTCCTGAGGTGGGGTTTACCCCCGGGTACCAGCACGAGCCTGAACCGCCCCCGGCCGATGGGCCGGAGGCGGTTCAGGGACGGGCAGGGGGTGGCTCAGGGGGTGGTTCAGGGGGAGAGCTCAGGAGTTGGTGACGGTGACGTGGAGCGGGCCGCCGACGGCGCTGCCGGTGCTGTTGGGGTAGCCGTAGGAGGTGTGGAGATCGCCGTTGTCGTCGAGGCTGAAGCCGATCCAGTAGTCGCCGGGCGGGGTTCCCGCCGGGAGGCTGATGGCCAGCTGGACCTGGCCGTTGGCGTCCTTGGTGCCGCCGTAGCTGCCGTTGACCGGGTATCCGGCGGAGTTGTAGATGGTGATGCTGGAGCCGCTGATGCCGGCGAAGGTGTTCACGTCGGAGGTGACCAGGATTCCGGCAGGGAGCTGGGAGGCTGCCAGTGTGGTGGTGCTCAGGGTGACGTTGGAGATCACGGGCGCGGTGGTGTCCGGGATCTGGGTGACCACCAGGTCCAGTGCGGGCCCGGCGAAGATGCTGCCGTAGGCCGCGGTGTCACCGGCGCCGTCGGTGAGGGCGATGCCGGTGATGGTGCACTGGGTCGAGTACTTCTGGAAGATCATGGCCGGGACGGTGATCGTGCCGTCGGCCGCCACGGCGGGCGACGCGGTGACGGAGCCGGCGCAGCCGTTGCCCGTCCAGACGGTGACCGACTTGATGCCCTGCTGGACTCCGACCGGGGTCATGGTGACCTTCAGCGGTACCGCCTGGGCCCAGTTGTTGACCGTCTTCGGGCTGATCGAGAAGCCGGTGGCCCGAAGCACCGCGTTCTGGGTGATCTGCACCGGGGCGAGCGAGAGCCCCCGGTAGGAGGCGGTGTTGCCCGCGTTGTCCGTCAGCCGCAGCCGCGAGATAACCCACTGCCCGGCCGGGGCACCCGCCGGGACGGTCACCGCGAGGTGGCAGATCACGTCGTTGCTGCCCCACCCGGCGAAGTCCGTGCCACAGGTGGTGGTGCCGTCGCTCGCGGTCTTCACCTCGAACTTGGTGGACGCACTCGCCCTGTTCGGGCCGGTCACCTCCAGCTCACCGGAGAACACGCCCGATTCGGCGTCCGTGACGTCGACGTCGTACGAGACGGTGACGGACTTGTCCGCGTTGTAGAGGTACTCGGGCGCGTTGATCGGCAGTTTGGCGTACTGGTACGCGGGCCCGGTCGAGTCCACCAGCTCGGTAGCCGTGACGGTGGGGTTGAAGTCGGCCAGCCGGGCCGAGCCGAAGGTCTTGGCGGCCGCCTTGTCGTCCTTCGCGGCCACCTTCACCACGGCCCAGCGGGCGGTGGCGGAGCCCGCGTACTGCGGCACCGGGAAGTCGTAGGTGTAGCTGGACTGTTGGGCCGTGCCGGACACCAGGGTCGCCTTGGCGTCCCAGGTGCGTTGGAAGGAGAAAGTGACGTCGTAGGTCGTTCCGACGCCCCGGCCGTCCGAGCCGATCTGCTGGACGTAGACGTCGCCCGTCACATTGGCGGCCTGGGTGTTGCTGTCCGTGACCGTCCAGTTGAGCGTGGCCGTCGCGGTGCCGGAGGTGGCGTCCACCGTCGGCTGCGCGAAGGCGAGCGCCGAGACCCCCAACTGACCGGCTCCGGCTCCGGCTGTGGCTTGCACCGTACCGGTGGCGGCCTGCGCCGGGCCGACGGCGACGGCGCCGGTCAGCATCAGCCCGGCGAGGCCCGCGAGCACCCGCCCGGCCGGCTTGCCCCGTGTTGTCCCTCTCATGATCCCCCCATGTGTTCGTGCCTGATCGGCCGGTCGGCCGATCAGCGAGCCCATCGAACAACTGGAGTGGCCGGTAGGGCAAGGGAATTGCCGTCACCGGCCGGTGGGGTCGAGAGCGGCTCAACAGGCCTTCGTACGGCGCAGCCTTCGCGGCTCAGTTCGCCACCGATTCGTACGCGGACTCCGGCTGCGCGCGGTCGACTTCCGTGACGCTCAGCACGTTGATGAGCTTGTCGAGCTGCTTGGTCACCTGATCCAGCGCCGAGTCGTCCTCGTCGACCACGAGAGTGACCTGGGAGAAGCCACGCTGCTCAGCCGGGACGACGGCGAGGGAGTCGATGTTGAAGCCGCG
This sequence comes from Kitasatospora sp. McL0602, assembly GCF_052076145.1. Lineage (NCBI taxonomy): Bacteria > Bacillati > Actinomycetota > Actinomycetes > Kitasatosporales > Streptomycetaceae > Kitasatospora > Kitasatospora sp. McL0602. The sequence goes on from NZ_CP197246.1 coordinate 3,999,751, forward strand.
TCGGCTGAAGAGGGCGGTGATCCGGGTGAGCGCGCTGGGCTTGTCCTCGACGAGGACCGACAACGTGTGCTTGCTCATGAGTTGTCGCTCTCCCACTTCGGAGTCATGTCTCGGGCGATCATGATGTCGTCGTTGCTGGTCCCGGAGGGGACCATGGGCCAGACCATGGCGTCCTCGTGGACCACGAAGTCGACGACCACCGGCACGTCGTTGATCTCCATGGCCTTGGCGATCGTGTCGTCCACGTCCTCGGGCCGCGTGCACCGCAGACTGACACAGCCGTACGCTTCCGCCAGCTTCACGAAGTCGGGGACGCGCTGCGCCGTCTGCAGATCGCTGTTGGAGTAGCGCTGGTTGTAGAACAGCCCCTGCCACTGGCGGATCATGCCGAGGTTGCCGTTGTTGATGACGGCGACCTTGATCGGCACACCTTCGATCGTGCAGGTGGCCAGCTCCTGATTGGTCATCTGGAAGCAGCCGTCTCCGTCGATCGCCCAGACCACCGTGTCAGGCCGCCCCACCTTGGCGCCCATCGCGGCGGGCACGGCGAAACCCATCGTGCCCAGGCCGCCGGAGGTGATGAAGGAGCCGGGCTTCTCGAAGCCGACGAACTGGGACGCCCACATCTGGTGCTGGCCGACGCCGGCCACGTAGAGGGCGTCCGGCCCGGCGATGGAGCCGAGCCTTTCCAGGACGTACTGCGGAGCCAGCGAGCCGTCCGCGAAGTCCTCGTACCCCAGCGGGTAGGTCTCCTTCAGCCCGTCGAGCAGCGCGCGCCACTTGACGTAGTCACCGGGGCGGTCGATCGCCTGGAGGAGGGCGCCGATGACCTCCTTGCAGTCACCCACGATCGGTACGTCCGCCGTCCGGTTCTTGGAGATCTCCGCCGGGTCGATGTCCGCGTGGATGACCTTGGCCCGCGGTGCGAACGACGCCAGCTGCCCGGTGACCCGGTCGTCGAACCGCACGCCCAGGGCGATGAGCAGGTCTGCCTTCTGCAGTGCGCCCACCGCCGGGACGCTGCCGTGCATGCCGGGCATCCCCATGTGGAGCGGGTGGTTGTCGGGGAAGGTACCCCTGGCCATCAGCGTGGTGACGACCGGAATGCCGGTCAGCTCTGCCAGGCGGAGCAGTTCCGCCGAGGCGCCGGCCTTGTGCACGCCGCCGCCGACGTACAGCACCGGGCACTCGGCCTCGGAGATCAGCCTGGCTGCTTCCTGGATCTGCTTGGCGTGCGGCCGGGTGACCGGCCGGTAGCCCGGCAGCTGCGTCGTCGGCTCCCAGCGGAATTCGGTGCGGGCCTGCAACGCGTCCTTGGAGATGTCGACCAGTACCGGACCGGGACGGCCGGTGGAGGCGATATAGAAGGCGTCCGCGATGGCGCGCGGGATGTCGTCGGCGTCGGTCACCAGGAAGTTGTGCTTGGTGATCGGAAGGGTGATGCCGCAGATGTCGGCTTCCTGGAAGGCGTCCGTGCCGATCATGCCGCTCGACACCTGGCCGGTGATGGCCACCATCGGGACGGAGTCCATGTACGCGTCGGCGATCGGGGTGACCAGATTGGTGGCGCCGGGGCCGGAGGTGGCCATGCAGACGCCAACCTTGCCGGTGGCCTGGGCGTACCCCTCCGCAGCGTGTCCGGCGCCCTGCTCGTGTCGCACCAGTACGTGGCGGACCTTGCTCGAGTCGTAGAGCGCATCGTAGGCGGGCAGGATCTGGCCGCCCGGAAATCCGAACACGGTGTCAACGCCGACGTGCTCCAGAGCCCTGACCAGAGCTTGAGCACCTGTCATCTGTTCGGTCATCTGCTCGTTCCTGTTGGCTTGGCTCGAATGCTGGGCGTGCTTGCTGCCCGAGTTGCGATGAGGGGAAGGACGCCCGTTCGCAAGACAATTCGAAGGGCAGTGCGCAGAACTCGGCAGTCCACGGAATGTAGGTCCGGGAAGTACTGCGAGGTGGCGCCAAGAGCGTGTCGGGTGATGACAACGCGCCCAGCGGCTCCGAGGGATCACAACTCTCGTCGGAGCAGAGCAAGTCCGTTCGTGACGGCTCAAGCAAATTCCCGCAGCAAGCCGCGAGATGGTTCGGCTGCAGCTTATCTTCCTGTCTTGTGGCGATGCAAGCCCCCACTGATGCTGGCCAGTTGCTCCGCCCTGTTGATTGCGCGGCGGCTGGACCCCGCTCAACTCCCGCGGTCAGGGGGCCCGTTGAAATAGAGCGGGTTCTCGTCGAATCGGCAGCTGATCCGTAGGTCGGGCGTGCCGCGTGGTCGAGGTCCGACCTGACGAATTCGTCGGCGACCTGACGGATTCGTAGCCGAACTGACGAACCGTGTGGTCCTGTTGCACCGGCCTCGGCCGACCGCCCTACGGTGGGGGAGTGATCAGCGCTGAAGCCAGAGAGCTTCTCGGAGAGCTTGCCTCCGAAGGAGTGGCGTCCTGGCTGTCATGGTCGAGCCCGGACCCGCCGGGCCCCGATGTCGTGCGGTGTGGCTTTACCGGCATTCGGATGTCACCCGGAGCCTCGCTCAGCGCGGTGCGGGCGGCGTGCACCACGTTGGTCGAGACCGGTGGCTCGGTCGCCGCCACGGCTGTGGTCTTCGACGGGGCGGCCAGCTCGGATGCCTGGGTGACTGCGGCCCGGGTGCTGAGGGGCGGAGTGGATCGGCCCAATCTGCTGGTGAGCATTCCGGCGACGAAAGCTGGAATCGGCGCCATCGCTGACTGCCTGGCCGAAGGCATTGGTGTGGACACCACCTCGGTACTCTCGCTCGGACAGTACCGCGAGGTATTGGACGCCCAACTCACCGGCTTGGAGCGGGCCATGGCCAATCGCACGGACCTGGACAGCCTGGTCGCGTCGGCCTCCTGCGCCGTTGGTCCGCTGGACGCCGAGGTGAACGCCCTGCTGGACGAGCTCCCCGGCGGCACGGGCCACGGCATGCGCGACACCGCGGGGCTGGCCACCGCCCGGCTCGTGTACCGGCTGCGGGAGCAGCGGTTGGCCGAGAGACGGTGGCAGGAGCTGAGGGCCGGTCGGGCGCGATCACCTCTGCTGCTGTGGACCGGCACAAGGCCGGTCCATGTGCCCGCCCTGGTCGGCGGCAACACCGGCCATGTGATGACGGCCGAGACGGCAGAGGCGGCGGCTCGGCACGGCGAGCTCAACGGCGACACTCTGATGGGCGGTCATGAGCAGGCCGCGGAGACAATCGTCCAACTGGCCGAGCTGGGCGTGCCGGTCGACGCGGCCGCCGCAGCGGTCCACTGCCGCCTCAACGGACCTGGGTGAGCCACCGCGGGTCGTCGTTGTGGATGAGCGTCTGCTCCTCGCCGAGGACGGGAGTCAGGGAATGACCGGCACGATCTGCAGCAGCATGTGCTCGACGACATCGTCGCCGTACTCGCCCTCACGGACCTGGCAGGTGCTGAGCGTGCGCAGCTCGCAGCCACTCTCCTCGGCGAGACGGGACAGCAGCCGCAGATCGCCACGACTGCTGAAGTGCAGCAGCGCCCGGCCCGTGTCCGTGGACCAACTCGGCGCCTGCTCCAGGTAGCGACGGTGGGTCTGGTAGCCCGCGTCCACATAGGCGCGTTCATGGACCGACCGGTACTGGTAATGGTCGGGCCCCAGAACGTAGTTCGAACTCCAGAAGACGGTGTCGAAGCGTTCGCCGGCGTCAAGTCCGCAGAAGAGGTCACCGTGCACGGTGCTGACCCGGTCCCCGACGCCGTGCCGGGCGGCGTTGACCGATGTGTTCTCCACTGCCCGGGGGTTGACGTCAGAGGCCACGACCGGGGTGCGGCCGGTCAGCGCGGCCGTCACTGCGATGACCCCGGTGCCGCAGCCGATCTCCAGGAACGAGCCCGCGCAAGCGGGTTGGGCGGAGGGCTCATCCAACCCGAGGAGATGCAGGGCCACGCCGGTCGACGGTGAGTAGACTGGCGCGAAGACCTCGTCCAGTAAGTCCCATTCCCGCCCGCCCAGATGGAAGTTGACGGGTCGGTCCGCTCGGGTCATGGACTGGCGGCTGCGCTCCAATGAACGCTCATAGCTCTGGACTTGCTGTGTGTCCGGCATGAATCCCACTCCGACTGCTGGTTGGCCTGGCACTCCGCGAATGCGTCAAGGCCAGCGTGGTGTGCGGAGGCAGTCGGCGGAAGGTGTCCGTACAACACCGCCGAACTGTCGGAACGGTGCTCACGTCACCGTCGGCACACCTGAGTGCCTGGTCCGGCATATGAGCATCCTTTGACGATCAAGATGGTGCACATTAGGTTCCAGGAAAATGGGGGAGGTACGGCCGGGGGAAGGGTGACACTGTGCTGGAGCCGGGCAAGTCGCTCGATGCCTACGTACTCACCATGCTTGAACTGCTGGCCCAGGAGGCGCCCGCGGACCAGTTCGAGGATCTGGTGCGGCAGGGCAGGAGCGCCGGCATGGCGGAAGGCGAATTGGCGCGGCTTGTCGCGGCGAAGGATCGTTCACTAGACATCAGGCAGTTGTTCGGTCGCCGCCAGCAGCGCGAGGCCGGGCTGTCCGCGCTGGTGGACACCGCACGCGACCTGACCCTCCCGTACAGCCTGGACTCCCTGCTCACCGTGATCACCAGGCGGGCCCGGTTACTGCTCGGCCTGGACATGTCGTGGGTGGGCCTGATCGACCTCGCCGACGGGCTGTCCCACGTGCGGACCGCGGACGGACACGCGTCAGCGTTCACCGTCGGGTTCGAGGTGCCGTCCGGCGGCGGAGTCGGTGAACACGCGCAGGACCGCTCCGCCCCGTTCTGGACCCCCGACTACCTGCACGACGAAGGCTTCGTCCACAACGAGATCATCGACCACGTGGTGCGGGCCGAAGGGCTGCGCGCCATCATGGCCGTTCCGCTGCGCCATGAGAACTTGACCCTCGGCGTGCTGTACGTCGCGGACCGCAACGTCCGCCACTTCCTGCCTGGCGAGATCTCCCTGATGGCTTCGCTGGCCGACCTCGCGGCCGTCGCCATCGAACGGACCAGGCTGCTGGAGCAGGCCAAGGCCGAGGTCGTCGAGTTGGAGTGGGATGTCACGCAGGCCCTGAACTCCTCCGCCGTCGCCCACAGACTGCGCGGCATCCACAGTGAACTGACCGACATGGTGCTCAGCGGCAGCGATCTGCACCTGCTCGTCCAGCGGGCGGCAGCGGAACTGGACGGAGCCCTGCTGGTACGGGGCACCGCCGGCGAGAATCTGGCCAGGAGCGAGGGCTGGGACCAACGGGGTGGACTTTCGCGACCGGACTCCATCCGCGCGGACGACCCCGGTTTCGACCGGTGCTGTCTGGACGCGCATGTCGAGGGGAAGCCGGTCCGCCACGACAGCGCGGTCGGTGGCGAGCTCTGGGCCTGCCCGGTCACCGGTGGCAGGGACAGTCTCGGCACACTCGTGCTGCACTGCGAGAGCCCCCCGTCCGAGGCCCAATTGCAGCTGCTCGTCCTGGTCGCCCAGGCCGTCGCCGTCAGTCTGCTGATGGAACGCGGCACGGCCGTCGCCGAGGGCCAGATCCGTGACGAGCTCCTGCACGATCTCCTCAACGCACCGCAGATGCCGCCGGGGCAGATCGCCTCGCGCTCCCGCCGGCTCTCGTTCGACCTCACCGAGCCCCATGTCATCGTGGTGGCCCGTCCCGAGGGCGGGTCGCGAGGCCGGTCCGCGGTGTGGGCCTCCTCGTACGCACACCGGATGGCGGGGCTCAAGTACGTCGACGGGGACCACATCGTGCTGCTCCTGCCGGGCGACGATCCGGCGAGCGCTGCCAGGGCAGTGTCACGGGAGCTGTCCACCGTGCTCGGACATCCGGTCACAGGCGGGGCTGCAGGGCCGGTCACCGCACCGGACGCGGTGCCCCGCATTCACCAGGAGGCTCGGCGCTGCCTCAACGCACTCACCGCGCTCGGCGGCACGGGCAACACGGCGTCACTGAAGGAACTGGGCTTCCTGGGGCTGCTGCTGTCGGAGAAGCAGGACATCGGCACATTCATCGGCTCGGCCATAGGGCCCGTCCTGGCCTACGACGACCAGCAATCGACCGAGCTCCTGCGGACGCTGGAGGAGTACTTCAACTTCGGCAGCAGTCCCACTCGGGCTGCGGAGGCGCTCCATGTCCACCCGAACACCGTCTCGCGCCGACTCGAACGGATCACTGAACTCCTCGGCCCGGACTGGCAGAAACCCGCGCAGGCCCTGGAAGTGCAACTGGCACTGCGACTGCAACGTGCCCGGCACCTGCTCGACAGCGGAACCGGCGACACCACGCGTTAGTGGTCCGTAGGACCGGGGTCCGGCCCGTGGTGCGCGGCGCCCGTTCACGCACCTCTCGCGTCGAGGACGTCCGGGTGCCCGGCCCACTGCCCCGCCGTGCCGGGCTCATGGCCTGCCTCCGTCAACGTCGTTGCTGCGCAGGCGATCGAGGCGAGCGTGATGTGCCGGTGCCAGCCCCGGAACGAGCGGCCGGTGAAATCCCGCAGCCCGACCCGGCCCCCTGAGGTCGCGCAGTCCTCAGCCACCCGCCGGGTCAGCTTGGCCAGTCGCAGCAGTTCCGGCACCGGTGTCCGGTCCTCTGTCGTCAACCAGAACTCCGAAGGTGCATGCCGCGAGCCGTTCCACTCCCCCAGCAGCAGCCCTTGCGGTCGGCCGTCGGCGGAACCGGCGCGGAGCAGCGAGGGCCCGCCTTCCGGCAGTACCACCCGTACGGCCACCACCTGTGAGCTGCGGACCGTGCCCGCTCCACCGCCGGGATCGGACCATGCCACCGGCCGGCGCAGCGCCCGCACCGAGTCGACGATCCGCTGCGCGCTCAGCCGCCCCGCGCCGAACCCCGGCAGCGACGGGTCGGCCACGGTCAGCCCCATCGCTCCGGGCACCCGTACCAGCAGCGGCAGACCGGCGGCCCGGAAGCGCTGCACCGTCGCCCCCACATTGGCGCTCCCGGCGCCCAGCACCACAGGTACCCGCGGGATGCTCCACTTCAGCATGGACTGCAGCACCGCCGCCGACGCGCACTCCTCCAGCGTCTCCTCGACCGCTCCGTCCGGGATCTCGGCCCGGCGGCGGCGCTCCTCGTCGCGGACCCAAGGGCCGGGGAGATGCAGCCGCCAGTTGACCGGCGCACTCATCTCCGCACGGGCGAACCAGACCCCGTAGGCATGCTGGCCGATGTCCAGTTTGCCGAGCCGGGAGACGAACCTCCGGTCCACACCCACCGAGTGCTCACCGGTCTTGGGAATGGCCATCGGCTGCACCACCCAGGCCTGCGGCGGCATGACGTCCTGGAGATGGCCGGCCAGAGCCTCCCGCATGGACGACCAGTCCCAGGTGGAGTGGGCGATGAAGTGGTGCAGGCCCTGCTCGTCCGCACCGCCGCCTACGCTCGCGGCGATCCGGCGGACGGACTTGCGGCCGTCGGCTGCGAGCAAGCCTCGTACGTACTGCTCGGCGCGTCTGCGCTGGTCCGCCCGCCGCAGGACGGCCGGGAACAGAGCGGCCGCCAGCTCCGACACGACGTCCGGCGGCTGCGGAAAGTCCGGCCATTCCTGGCCCACTTCGGCTCCTGCCAAGAGAGACCTGCTCACACCACCCACGCTCCTCCGCCGGAACCTGCTCGGTCCTGCACCCTCCCCACCCTTCCCTGCCCAGGGCCTGCCGGAGGAGGTGCCTGGGGAACCCCATGGCTCACCGGAACGGTGACCCGGCCACCATCGCCCCCGGCGGCCGGACCTGACGGACTCGGCGCGTAGTTGACGAAGTCTGTACGACCTGACGAGTGCTGCGCCGACCGCTTGTCGCCCCCTCGGGGCGCGCCGCAGAGTGCTGCCCACGACCAGGTCGTGCCGGAGCGAACAGTCTCCTGTCAGCAGCCGAACGATCTCGCGCTCTTCTTTCGCGTCCCCTCCGCCGACCTCGGTGCCGCGGCGAATACCAAGTCGTGTCGGCAGGTCCGCGCCCCGCACGTCCGTTATCGAGAGGTGAGCGAATTGGTTTACAGTATTGCCACGGTAACCCTGGGTGGTGCCCTGCCGAATAAATTGGAAGCAATCGCTGCCGCCGGCTTTGCTGCTATCGAACTGATGGAATCGGACCTGCAGGGATCCTCTGCGTCCGCCGCCCGGGTCATGGCGGACGACCTCGGCCTGGAAATCGTGAACTATCAGCCGCTCAGGGACTTCGAAGGCGGCCCCAGGGACCAGCTGGCGCCCAAGCTGGACCGAGTCGAGCGAATCTTCGACTCCATGGAGCAGTTGGGGACGAGCACACTGTTGCTGTGCAGCAACGTCACCGACATTTCGGACCTTGACGATGATGCCGTCGCCGGTGACCTGGCGCTCCTGGGCGAACGGGCCGCAGCCAGAGGGTTTTCGATCGGCTACGAAGCACTGTCCTGGGGTGTGCGAGTCAACACGTTCCGTCAGGCGTGGAGAATGATCGAGCGCTCCGGTGCCGCCAATATCGGTCTGGTGCTGGACAGCTTTCACACCCTTGCACTGGACGACCATTTCGAGGATCTGGCCGACGTGCCGGCCGATCGCATCGCGCTGATACAGGTGTCGGATGCTCCCCGAATGGATCTGGATGTGAAGTCCTGGAGCCGGCATCACCGCTGTTTGCCGGGCGAGGGGGATTTCGACGTGGCCGCGTTCCTGGTGCCCGTGCTGGCCAACGGCTATGACGGCCCGATTTCGCTCGAGATATTCAATGATCATTACAAGGTGCGGCCCCCTGCGCCGCTGGCGCGACAGGGCATGACCTCGCTGCGCGAACTCACGTCGACGGCGATGGATCTAGCAACCAGGTCTTTGATTCCGAACGCGTGATGCCAGGACGGAATATGGACGCCGAATCTCCGAGAAGAAAGGCACTACGGTGAGCACAGATTTCGAAGTATTCGACTTCCCAGAGCTCAAGCCCGGACCGGAGAAGCCGTTGGTGCTCGGCCCGGCAGGCGAGGTCTTCGACTTCGTGCAGACCGGCGAGAGCAACGGCGGCAAGTACTTGTTCTCCAAGCTGACCGTACCGCCGCACGTCGGACCACCGCCGCACATCCATCACCGTACAGATGAATGGTTCTATGCGCCGAACGGCGGATTCAGCATCTTCATGGGGTCCAACGAATTCCCTGACATAGACGTCACGCCGGGCGACGGAGCTGCCAAGGAGACGGTCACCATGCTGCCTATGCGCCCGAAGGAGCTGCTTTTCGTTCCGCGCGACTACGTTCATGGATTCGTCAACACGACCAGCGTCAACCAGGAGATGTGGTTGGTCTGGACGCCGGATACGCCGGAGAGCTCGATCCTCCCGTATTTCATGAACGCAGGTAAGGTCGTGACCAACAAGGAGGAACTCACCGAGCCGGACTTTCTGTCCCGCATCCGCCTTGTCTCCAAGGCCCGCGACTACGGGATCAATCAGAGCGCGGACTTCTGGGATTTCGTCCAGAACGTCGTGGAAGACCGGCCCGAGTGGCTGCCGGCCGACCGGCGTTCGACGTTGCTGAAGCTGATGCACGACGAAATTGAGGCGCAGTCCTAGTTTCACGCGACCGAGTCCGGGAGAAAGCGCATGAGGGGTCGAGGGTCCCATGGGAATGGATGACAAGAATCCCGTCGCCGTCGTCGGCGGCGGATTGGGCGGGGCGGCGACCGCCGTGCTGCTGCAGCAGGCCGGCTACTCTGTGACGGTATTCGAGCAGGCGAGCAAGTTCGAGCCCGCCGGTGCCGGGATTCATCTGACGCCCAATGTGATGCGCGTCTTGGGCCACATCGGGGTCGGTGATGCACTTGTCACGTCCGGATGCCTGCCCGAATCGTTCACCAGCCGGGACCTGGTATCGAATTCGGTCAGGTGCACGTTGTCGCTCGGCAGCCGAGCGAAGGAGCGGTACGGGGCGCCCTATCTCACCGTCGGCCGCGGCGTTCTCCACCGAGAACTGATCGATGCCCTTCGGCCGGGCACCGTACAGTACGGCAAGCGCCTGGTCCGGCTCGAGGATCGCGGCGAGGCGGTGCAGATGCGCTTCGCCGATGGAGGCACCGCCGAAGCCTCCTGCGTGATCGGTGCCGATGGTCTGGGGTCTCAGGTCCGTGAATTGATGCACGGCGCTGAACGCCCCAGTTTCTCCGGCCAGATCGCGTACCGGGCGACCGTGCCTGCGAACACCCGGATCCCTGTCGACAGGCGGTGCATCACCAAGTGGTGGGCCGACGACAGTTTTGTCATCGGGTACTCGACCGATTCCCGGAGCGATGACTATTACTTTGTCGCCGGCACGGCGGCTGATGCGTGGACGCATCCACAGTCCTGGGTCGACGGCGACAAGGACGAGATGCTGAACGCCTTCGCCGACTCCTGCGACGAAGTTCTCAGCCTACTGAATGCAGCTGAGTCCCTGAGCAAATGGCCGCTCTTCGAGCGCCCGCCGTTGCAGACCTGGGGCCGAGGGCGAATTGCGCTACTGGGCGACGCCTGTCATCCGATGAGGCCGCACATGGCCCAAGGAGCGGCCATGGCCATCGAGGACGGCGTGCTGCTGCTGCGTTGCCTGGAACTCGAGGACGAGATCGACGAGGCATTCTGGCGTTACGCCGAGAGCCGCAAGCAACGTACCGGTCGGATCCAGGCTGTGTCCGCCGAGAACACGTGGCTCAAGGATGCCGAAGACCCAGCCTGGGTTTTCAGCTATGACGCGATGAACATCGACCTGGTACCGCGCCGGTCCAGCACCCTCACCGTCACATGAAATGGGTGAACATGAGCTCAGGAGATATTCCACGTTTTGACACCGACGTCCTGATCGTCGGGAGCGGTCCGGCGGGGTCATCCGCAGCGCTGATGCTGAGCACGTACGGCATCGACAACCTCGTGATCACGAAGCATCGCTGGCTCGCCGACAGTCCGCGTGCGCATTACAAGAACCAGCGCACAATGGAGGTCTTCCGGGATCTGGACGTGGCCGACGAAGTTCGCGCCAAGGCTTCACCCAAAGAGGTCATGGGCAATGTCGTCTTCTGCACCGGTCTGGTGGGCGAGGAACTGGGCAGACTGCCCTATGGCGCCAACAGACCACAACGGCAGAGCGACTATTCGTTGGCCAGCCCCGCCGAACACTGCGACCTGCCGCAGCACCTGCTTGAACCCATCCTGCTGTCCAATGCAGCTCAGCGCGGCAGTCATGTGCGATTCGACACGCAATTCCTGCGGCTCGACCAGGACGAGCACGGTGTCACCGCGCACGTCCTGGACAGGCTGAAGAACGAGCATTACGAGATTCGGGCCAAGTACCTGATCGGGGCCGACGGCGGCAACAGTCTCGTGGCGGAGCAGATCGGCCTGCCCATGGAAGGCCGCATGGGGCTCGCAGGCAGTATCAGCATCATTCTGGAGGCGGATCTCTCCCACCTCGTGGCCCACCGTCCGGGATATCTTTGGTGGATCATGCAGCCGGGTGCCAATGTCGGGGGCATCGGCATGGGCCTGCTTCGCATGGTCAGGCCATGGAACGAGTGGCAGATCGTCTGGGGCTACGACATGAGCGCAGGCGAGCCCGATGTCTCCGAGATCGACGCGGTCGGCATCGCCCGTCAACTGATCGGCGACGCTTCGGTGGACATCACCATACGCTCGGTCTCGACGTGGACCGTGAACCAGATGTACGCCACCAGGTATTCCCAGGGGCGGGTGTTCTGTATGGGCGATGCGGTGCACCGTCACCCACCGTCCAACGGCCTGGGATCGAACACGTCGGTTCAGGATGCCTACAATCTGGCGTGGAAAATGGCGATGGTTCTGAAGGGGCAGGCGTCGGACCGACTGCTGGATACGTACGATCAGGAACGCACGCCGATCGGCAAGCAGATCGTCGAACGTGCGAACAAGAGCATTGAGCAGTTCGGAGGCGTCTTCTCCGCACTCGGACTGGACGCAAACCTGGACGCGGGCCAGATGCGCGCCAACATGTCCGTCCTGAAGGAGGCTTCCGCGGCGGGTGCCGAAAAGCGCAAGATGTTGCGCGAGGCCATCGATCTCAAGTCCTACGAGTTTGCCACGCAAGGCGTCGAACTCAATCAGCGCTACGAATCCGATGCGGTCTGCCCGGACGGCACCGAGCAGCCCGCATGGCTGCGTGATCCCGAGCTGTACTACCAGGCGTCCAGCCGGCCCGGCGCGCGCTTGCCACATGCATGGCTCGACCGGCAGGGTACTCAGGTCTCGAGCTTGGACGTGGTGGGCAGGGGAAAGTTCACCTTGCTCACGGGGCTGAACGGGCAAATCTGGCTCGAAGCTGCCGAGCGCATTTCGGGAGAGCTGAACATCGAGATCGCTGCTCATGTCATCGGCCCCGGCCATGCCTTGCAGGATCTCTACGGTGATTGGGCGGATGTTACGGAGGTACCGGAAGACGGCTGTCTTCTGGTGCGGCCGGATGCATTTGTCGCCTGGCGCAAGGCGGATTCTGCTGCAGCCGTGGACTCGCTGCGCGCAGCCCTGCGCGGGATTCTCGGCCGAGGTTCGGCAGAGCAGTGCGACCGGGACGGGCTGGTTCGCTCGGGAGACGAGCCGGCCCCAGCGGTTTCCCCGGACATGGCGATGAGCGAGTAGAAGGTGCGTATGACTATCCAGACGTCTTCCCAGGCGGGGCCACCTGTGCACGAGGATGCTGAGACCGGGACATCGGCTGCCGGCAGCATCCGGAGGATGCAGGAGCTGATCCGCGGCATGGCGGTCACCCAGATGATCGCTGCGGCCTGCGAAGTCGGACTGCCCGATGCGGTGGTCGGCGATGGAACCTCGCTGACCTCGCTGACCTCTCTGTCCGAACACCTGAAGGTTCACGCAGGCGTCTTGACCCGGCTCGCCCGAGCACTGTCGTCCTATGGCATATTCGAGGTCGACGCGGACGGCGGAATTCGCCACAACGAAGCCTCGCGCCTCCTGAGGACCACGACCGGCCCCTCGCTCCACTGGGCTGCCCGATTCTGGGCGATGCCGGGCATCTGGCGGTCCTGGGGGGCCTTGAGCCACTGTGTCGGTACCGGCGAGGAGGCGTTCTCGCATGTCAATGGTCAGGACTTCTTCTCGTACATGAACGGAAGTCCCGAAGAGGAAGCGCTCTATCAGCGTTACATGGCTAGCGGGTATCCGGGGCGCTACGCGGCGATCGCCGATGTACTCACCGTGGCCCCGGGTGAACGGGTGATCGACGTCGGCGGAGGAACCGGCAGCCTGGCGCGGACGATTCTCGAACGCAACCCGGACGTGCAAGCCGTGGTGTACGACCAGGCCAGCGTGATTTCGGCCGGGCCCGGGGCGTCCGGAAACGATCGACTGAGCATGAGTGTGGGTAGTTTCTTCGACGCGGTGCCGGCCGGAGGAGATGTCTACATCCTGTCGTGGATTCTTCACGACTGGCCGGACGAGAAGGCGGAGTCCATTCTTCGCAACTGTCGCAAGGCGATGGACACCGGCGCACGGCTCGTTGTCGTGGACCGCGTGCTGCAGGAAGCGCCACAGGAGTGCGATCCGCTCGATCTGGTGCTGGACCTGCAAATGCACATATTGCATGGAGGGCGTGAGCGCACGCTGGACGACTTCAACAGGCTTCTGAATGCAGCAGGCTTCTCCGCTCCTCAGGTGTTGTCTGCCCGCCCGGAATTCTCGGTCATCCAAGCATGTGCCGTGTAAGCATCGAGTCACTATTCTGCTGAGAGAGCGATGATCACTGAGAAAGCTGCCGGCCGGACGGCGCAGCTGAGCATGTCACGCGGACTGACCTTCTTGATCGCTTTGGCCTGCGGCGCGGTCGCAGCCAACATCTACTACGCGCAGCCCTTGGTCGGTTTGATCGGCCCCGATGTGGGCTTGAATGCGCATGCCTACAGCCTTGTGGTGACCCTTACGCAGATCGGCTACGGCGTCGGTCTTGTCGTGCTGGTTCCGTTGGGCGACATCTTCGAGAACCGTCGTCTCATCATGGTCACCTTGGTGGCATGCATGGCGGCGCTGCTGAGCGCGTCAGTCGCATCGAACGTCGGCTTGTTCCTTGCCACTTCGTTCGTCATCGGCCTGAGTTCGGTCGTGGTGCAGATGTTGGTGCCCTTTGCGGCTCACCTTGCCCCGGAAGAGAGCCGTGGACGGGTCGTCGGCAACGTCATGAGCGGCTTGCTGCTGGGAATCCTGCTTGCGCGGCCTGTCTCCAGCATGACGGCGGACCTGATCGGCTGGCGGGCGATGTTCGCCATCTCCGCCGGAGTGATGCTGGTGCTCGCCGTGACCTTGCGCCTGGTCCTTCCGGAGAGGAAGCCGAGCGCGTCCGTCCCCTACCTGACGTTGTTGCGGTCGATGGGTCAACTGCTTGTCAGCACGCCGATCCTGCGGCGACGGGCGTTCTACCACGCCTCGTTGTTCGGGGCGTTCAGTCTGTTCTGGACCGGTGTGCCACTGATCTTGGCGAGCCCGGCGTGCGGCCTGAGTCAAGGCGGCATTGCCCTGTTTTCCCTGGCAGCGGTGCTAGGTGCTTTTGCTGCGCCGATTGCGGGCCGTATCGCCGACCGTGGTCTGACGAAACCCGCGACGGCCTTTGCGATCCTGACGGTCGTGGCCTGTTTTCTCCTGGTTTTCGCAAGTGGCGGACACGTTGTCGCGAGCCTGTTCGTCGCGGCGCTACTGCTCGACATCGGGGTGTCGTTCAACCTGGTGCTGGGGCAGCGTGCGATCTTTGCGCTGGGGGCGGAAGTGCGTAGTCGACTCAATGGCCTCTACATGGCGATTTTCTTCTGTGGAGGCGCGGTCGGGTCGGCCGTGGCCAGTGTGGTCTATGCGACGTACGGTTGGGCGGGTATCGCCTGGTGCGGTATTGCCTTCCCGTTGCTGGCGTGCCTCTACTACCTGACGGAGATGGTGCCGCGGCGCTCCGCAGCTAGCTGATCTTGCATCTTTTCTGGTGAGCGGGTTGTGCCCCGGACAGACGAAGCTCCGTTGTCATCGATGACCTCTCAAGTCCTCGACGGGCAACGGAGCTTCGGTGTTCGGGGAAGCGGGGCGGCGCGGCCCTGACTGCCCCGAGGTTCAGAGGAACGGTCCGTCGTGGCGGCGGGGCAGGGCGGCGCGTCGGCGGGTGACGTCGGCGACCGCGCTCCAGTCGCGGTCGGCGTCGCCGTGGGCGACGGCATCGACGAAGGCGTCGCGCAGGACGCTGCCGAAGGGCAGGGGGACGTGGGCGTCGGCCCCGGCGGTGAGTGCGAGATTCACGTCCTTGAGGCCGAGGGCCAGCCGGAAGCCGGCCGGCTCGTACTGCTGCTCGGCGACCATGGTCCCGTAGCCGGTGTAGACGGGGCCGGGGAAGATGGTGTGGTTGAGGACGTCGATCAGTTCGCTCGGCTGGGCGCCGATGGCCTCGGCGAGCGCGCAGGCCTCGGCCAGGGACTCGATGGCGCAGGCAATCAGGTAGTTACTGGCGATCTTGATGGTGTTGGCGTGGTGCGGCTGGTCGCCCTGGCGCCAGGTGCGTTGTCCCATGGCGGCGAACAGCGGTTCCACGTGGTCGAGCATTTTGCTGTCCCCCGCGGCGAGGATGTTGAGCTTCCCGGCGGCGGCTACTTCGCGGCGGCCGAGGACCGGGGCGGCGAGGTAGCCGAGACCGTACGCGGCGTGGAGGTCGGCGGCTCGCCGGGCGAGGGTGACGGAGACGGTGGCCATGTTCACATGCACGGTCGCGCTCGCGTTCGCGAGCACCCCCGGGTCCAGGAGCACGGATTCCACTGCGGCGTCGTCGGACAGCATGGAGATCACGACGTCGTTGGCGAAGACGGTCTCGAGGTCGGGCGCTGCGGTGGCTCCTTGGGCGACCAGGGCCTGTACAGGCGCCTGGGAGCGGTTCCAGACCTGGACGTTGTGGCCGGCGCGAACCAGGTTGGCGGCCATCGCCTTGCCCATGGCGCCAAGGCCGATGAACCCGACGTTCATCGCTGTCATAGCTGGACATCCTTCGTGCCGGGGGCAGTGTCGACCCTGGTTGTCGACCAACGCTCAGCGTCAGGAGGCCCGTTGCCGTTCCAGTGCACCATCTCCGACCTGGTCGCTGCCACCTCGGCCACTCCGGAGTGTGACTGCTGCGTCCACCAGTTCGAGGCGATCCATGGGCAGGGCCGTCGGGCGTGGTGCGGCTTCGGCTCGTCTGGTTGCCGGAAATCTGATCGCGTCCGTGCCCGTGGCCGTACGGCGTAGCCTTCGTGCATGGCAGAGAGCAAGGTCCGTAGGACAGCACGGAAGCCGGAGTCGCAGCTGGCGATGGTGCGGCGGGCGCGGAAGATCAACCGGGAGCTGGCGGAGGTGTATCCGTACGCGCACCCCGAGCTGGACTTCGAGAACCCCTTCCAGCTGCTGGTGGCGACGGTCCTGTCGGCCCAGACGACGGACCTGCGGGTGAACCAGACGACTCCGGCGCTGTTCGCGAAGTACCCGACGCCGGAGGACATGGCGGCGGCGGTGCCGGAGGAGCTGGAGGAGATCATCCGGCCGACGGGCTTCTTCCGGGCCAAGGCGAGGTCGTTGATCGGGCTCTCGGCGGCTCTCCGCGACCGCTACGACGGTGAGGTCCCGGGCCGTCTGAAGGATCTGGTCACCCTCCCCGGTGTCGGCCGCAAGACCGCCAACGTCGTTCTGGGGAACGTGTTCGGCGTCCCCGGCATCACGGTCGACACCCATTTCGGGCGGCTGGCCCGGCGGTTCGGGTGGACGACGGAGGAGGACCCGGAGAAGGTCGAGGCGGTCGTGGCCGAGATCTTCCCCAAGTCGGAGTGGACGATGCTCTCGCACCGCGTGGTCTTCCACGGCCGCCGCATCTGCCACGCCCGCAAGCCCGCCTGCGGGGCGTGCCCGATCGCCGAGCTCTGCCCCTCGTACGGAGAGGGCGAGACCGACCCCGAGAAGGCGCAGAAGCTGCTGAAGTACGAGAAGGGTGGCCAGCCCGGCCAGCGTCTGAAGCCGCCGGCGGACTACCCGGGCCTGCCCGCGTCGCCGCTGCGGCCGGGGCAGCCGGCGGCTGTCGGCCAGGAGGGCTGAACGAGATGGGGAGTGGCGAGTGACGGGCACCAGGGCGACGGGCATCAGGGAGACGGCGGCGATGGACGGCGAGGGCGCGGTGGGCTTGATCGACCGGGACGGTCTCCCGGAGTGGCTGGTGCCGGTGCGGCAGGCGGCGGAGACCGTGCGGCCCGAGCAGCTGAGCCGGTTCCTGCCGCCGCCGGAGGGCGGTCGCCGTTCGGCGGTGCTGATGCTCTTCGGCGAGGGCCCGGTCGGGCCCGATCTGCTGCTGATCGAGCGAGCCAGGTCGCTGCGCTCGCACGCCGGTCAGCCGTCGTTCCCCGGCGGTGCGCTGGACCCGGAGGACGGTGACCCGGACGGCGCCGGGCCGGTCGCCGCCGCGCTGCGCGAGGCCGAGGAGGAGACCGGCCTGGACGCCTCCGGGGTGCAGGTCTTCGCGACCCTGCCCGCCCTCTACATCCCGGTCAGCTCCTTCGTGGTGACCCCGGTGCTCGGCTGGTGGCGCCACGAGTCCCCGGTCGCGCCGGTCGACCTGGGGGAGACGGGTGCGGTGTTCCGAGTCCCGCTGGCCGAGTTGACCGACCCGGCCAACAGGGTCCGGCTCCGGCACCCCTCCGGCCACCTCGGCCCGGCCTTCGAGGTCGCCGGGCGGCTGGTCTGGGGCTTCACCGCGGGCGTGATCGACCGGGTGCTGCACTTCAGCGGGCTGGCACTCCCCTGGGACGACGCCCGGACCGTCACCCTCTCCGACGACGCCCTGCGGTTGACCCACCGCGGCTCCTGACCGGGGAGGTCGGGTAGCCCGCCCCGGCCGGGCGGACCCGGTGTCGGGGGCCGGGCGTACGAGCCCGGTGCCCTTCGAGGGGCCGTCCGTGGGAGGGTGTCGGGGTGAATGTCCTGGATCTGTTGCTGATCGCCGGTGCGGCGGGCTTTGCCGTGACCGGTTACCGGCAGGGTTTCGTGGTCGGGGTGCTCTCCGTCCTGGGCTTCCTCGGCGGTGGGCTGCTCGCGGTCCAGCTGCTGCCGCTGCTGCTGAGTCACCTGAGCCCGGGGACGACGGCCTCCGTCGTCGCGGTCGTCGTGGTGATCGTCTTCGCCGCCGTCGGCCAGGCCGTCACCACGCACTTCGGTTGGAAGCTGCGCGGCCGGATCGGCCGGGGCAGGGGCAAGACGCTGGACGCGATCGGTGGCTCGGTGGTCAACGTGATCTCCATGCTGCTGGTCGCCTGGCTGATCGGCTCGGCATTGGCGGGCACCTCGATGCCGACGGTCTCCAAGCAGGTCCGCACGTCCAAGGTGCTGGGCGCCGTCCAGAGCACCTTGCCCGCCGACGCACCCAACTGGTTCTCCGACTTCACCAAGGTGCTGGCCCGCAACGGCTTCCCCCAGGTGTTCAACCCCTTCGAACATGAGCCGATCACCGAGGTCGAGGCCCCCGACCCGGCCCTCGCGGGCAGCCCGGCGGTGGCCCGAGCCCGGCAGAGCCTGGTCAAGGTGGTCGGTACGGCCACGGCCTGCGGCAAGACCCTGGAGGGCAGCGGCTTCGTCTTCGCCCCGCACCGGGTGATGACCAACGCCCACGTGGTCGGCGGGGTCGACGAACCCACCGTCCAGATCGGCGGCACCGGCCAGCTCTACGACGCGACGGTCGTCGGGTACGACTGGCAGCGTGACATCGCCGTCCTGGACGTCCCGAAGCTCACCGCCCCCGCACTCAGCTTCGCCGGACAGGCCCGCACCAACGACAGCGCGATCGTCGCCGGCTTCCCCGAGAACGGCTCCTTCAACGTCCAGCCCGCCCGCATCCGAGGCCGCATCCAGGCCAACGGCCCGGACATCTACCACCGTGGCCAGGTCGTCCGCGACGTCTACTCCGTCCGCTCGCTCGTCCGCCAGGGCAACTCCGGCGGCCCGCTGCTCAGCCCGGACGGACAGGTGTACGGGGTGGTCTTCGCCAAGTCCCTCGACAGCTCGGACACCGGGTACGTCCTGACGGCCGACGAAGTCCGCGACGACGCCCTCCGGGGCAGCACGGCCACGGCACGGGTCGATACCGAGGGCTGCGCGCTCTGACGCCGCCCGGCACTGTTCCCTGTTTCGCTGCGTCCGTGTTCCCTGCGTCCGTGTTCCCTGCGTCCGCGTTCCCTGTGTCCTGACGGTGGCTCAGGCCGAGAATCCGGCGAGGTGTCAGTCCTGCCTGGTAGCGTCGGCCGCGCTCACTCGTTCGGCTCAACACAGACGCGCCGGAACGGGTCCGACGGGAGGTCAGGAAACGCCATGATGGGTCACTCGCACGCGGTCAGTGGCGCGATGCTCTACGCGGCCTCGGCGCCGTTCCTGCCCCCGTTGCTGCTCCACACCCACCTGCAGCCCGCCGACATCCTGATGGGCACCGTGCTCGCGGCGGGGGCCGCACTGCTGCCCGACCTGGACCACCACGACGGCACCATCGCCAACTTCCTCGGGCCGATCTCCAAGGTGCTCTGCCGCTTCGTCGCCTGGGCCTCGGGCGGGCACCGGCACGCCACCCACTCCCTGCTCTTCGTCGCCCTGATGGGTGCGGGCACCTGGGCAGGCGTCACCTACGTGGGGCGCAACTTCACTCTCGGAGTGACGTTCTTCCTGCTGGCCCTGGCCATCCGGGCACTGCGGCTGCACCCGCCGGGCGACGGGCCGACGATGTGGATCACCATCATCGGCCTCTCGGTGCTCGGCACCGCAGGCATGAACGCCTGGCTGCCCAGCGCCCCCGGCTGGCTCCCGTACGCGGTGGCCCTCGGCACCCTGGCCCACCTGCTGGGGGACTGCCTCACCAAGAAGGGCGCGCCGCTGCTCTGGCCGCACAAGGAGCGCTACGAGGTCGTGCTCATCAAGCGGAGCGGGAACGACGTCGAGACCAAGATCCTCGTCCCGATCATGACGGTGGCGACGTTCGTACTGCTCTGGTTCACAGCCGTCTCGCCGACCGTCCTGACCTGACCCGACCGTCCTGACCCGACCTGGCCGGACAAGTCCCGCCACTCGTACTGCTCAGCCCTCGCGTCGAAGGCGGGCGCCCACCCAGAGGGCGCGCCGCCCGAGGATGCGCGGGATGCCCATCCGGTGTGCCCCGGACCGCCGTTGCCGTGCCGTGGTGTCGTCGTACGGCCAGTCGGCGGCGGGCTGCGCTGTGTGCTGGGCCGCGTGCTGGGCCGTGTACTGGGCCGTGTGCTGCGCGGAGAGGGAGGTGTTCGGCGAGCTGCTACCGCGGCGGCGTCGGCGCGGGACAGCTTCGCGATCGGGCATCCAGGTCATACCGGATGGATGCCCGTGGGCCGAGGGGCGTAATCGCCCTCGGATGACCCAATTGGCCTATGCGATTGTCATATGAGTGCATGTCAACCCATGTGCCCCTGTGGTCACAACACGGCCCAGCGCTCGGTCAGCCCTTGTGCTCCTGGATCCAGTTGATCAGCTCGGCCGAGAACTCCTCCGGCGCCTCCTCGTGCGGGAAATGCCCGATCCCCGGCAGCAGCCGCCACCGGTACGGCGCCTCGACGTACTCGCCCGCGCCCAGCGCGGTGTGCGCCAGCAGTACCGGGTCGGCAGCACCCTGGATGTGCAGGGTCGGCGCGGTGATCGGCTTCTTCATCCGGCGGGCGAACTGGATCCCGTCCGGCCGGGCCATCGACCGCAGCAGCCAGCGGTACGGCTCGATCGAGCAGTGCGCGGTGCTGGGGATCTGGATGGCCTTGCGGTACGCGGTGAGCGCCTCGGCGTCGAGCCGGTTCGGGCCGGTCCAGGCGTTCAGGTAGTCGGCGACGGCGGCGCCGTCGTCCGCGACCAGTTGACGCTCCGGTATCCACGGGCGCTGGAAGCCCAGCACGTGGTCGAAGGCGGCCATCTGGCGGCGGTCGGTCAGCAGCGCCCGCCGCAGCTGACGAGGGTGCGCGGCGGAGACCGCTGTCAGGCTCTGGATCACCGAGGGCCGCATCACGGCTGCCACCCAGGCCAGCGAACCGCCGGTGGCATGCCCGACCAGGTGTGCCCGCCGCTCGCCGAGCGAGCGGATCACCCCGGTGATGTCCAGCGCCAGATTGCCGGGGTCGTACCCGCGCGGCGTACGGTCGCTGCCGCCCATCCCGCGCAGATCCAGCGCCACGGCCCGGAACCCGGCCTCAGCGAGTGCCGTCATCTGGTGCCGCCAGGCCCACCAGTACTCGGGCCAGCCGTGCACCAGTAGGACGAGCGGGCCCTCGCCCAACTCCGCGATGTGGAAGCGGGCACCGTTGGCCGCCAGATCGCGGTGCGTCCACGGCCCGTCCGAACGCACGCTCCAGGCCGACGCGGCGAGCCCCGAGTCGGTGACCTCCGCGAGCTCGGCGGCCTCCGCGTGTCCTGCGGCCTCCGCAGGTGCGGTCGGCTCGGTCGGTCCGGTCGGTCCGATCGGTTCGGTGACTCGGGTGGGCCGTGGGGCGGCGGCCGGAACGGGGGCGGGCTTCTGGTCCAACGGCATACCGAGAGCCTGCCACACCCGGGCCGAGAACACGTCCCCGGCACTCGACTCACGGGTGAACGCCTCACGACCACGGGTGCCGGCCATCGGCTATCGGCTACCGGCTGCTCCGTCCAGGGGCGTTCAACCACTGTGGGCATTCAGCCGGCCCGGATGTCACCGGTTAGGGGCGTCGGCCGAGGCCGCGGTCGATCTCCTCCTGCGTGGCAGGGCGAGGACGGGCGTTCTTCAGGACGTCCGCCGTCGCCTGGGCGCCCTCGATGGTGCGGTGCGGCTTCTCGATCTTCTTGAACGAGCGCATCGCCAGCAGCCCGAGCAGTACGGCCAGGGCGAGGTAGGCACCGGCGACGATCAGGAACGACCAGCCGAGCGTCAGACCGAGAGCCTGCAGGCCGTACGCGGCGGCGAAGCTCAGCATCGGGACGGCGGCCAGCGCCACCACACCCGCGACGACGAGCGAGACCCCGCCGGAGACTCCGCGCTTGACGTCCTGTCGGATCTCGGCCTTGGCGAGTGCGATCTCGTCGTGCACCAGTGTGGAGAGATCGGCGGTCGCCGCGGCGAACAGCTGCCCCACCGAACGCTCGCCCTCGTAGGGCGCCCGGCCGTTGCTGGACGGGTCTGCGGCTCCTGCGGGCATCAGCGATTCTCCTTCGCACGGTCTCTGCTTGGTCGACAGCTCAGAATCATGCCCCTACCGGACAGTCAGACACCACTCCGGGGGCACCCGAGGCGGAAGTGTCACCCGGCGTGCTGCTGGTACACGTCCGGGATGCCGTCCCCGTCATCGTCACGGTCTTCCTCCTCGCAGAGCTGGCGGTAGTGCCGGTTGCGCAGTTTGAGGAGCACGGTGGCGATCACCGCGCAGAGCAGTGAGCCGACCAGGACGGCGGCCTTGGCACGGTCGGCGAGCGCCGGGTCGTCGGGGAAGGCCAGCTCGCTGATCAGCAGGGAGACCGTGAACCCGATGCCCGCGAGGGTGGACACGGCGAACAGGTCGGCCCATTTGAGCTGGGGGTTGAGCTCCGCCCGGGTGAGGCGGGCGGTCAACCAGGTGCCGCCGAAGATGCCGACCGTCTTGCCGAGCAGCAGGCCGAGCATGATGCCCAGCGGTGCCGCCTGGGTGAACACCTCGCCCAGCGCCGGTCCGGAGATGGTGACCCCGGCGGCGAAGAGAGCGAACACCGGCACGGCCAGCCCGGCCGACAACGGGCGGACGAGGTGCTCGATGTGCTCGCCGGGGGAGTGCTTCTCCTCGCCCTCGGTGTGGCAGCGGAGCAGCAGGCCCATCGCCACCCCGGCCACCGTCGCGTGCACGCCGCTCTCGTGCATGAGCGCCCAGATCACGAACGCCAACGGGACGTAGAGGTACCAGCCGCGTACCCCGCGCCGGTGCAGGAACCAGAACAGCACCAGCCCCGCGAGGGAGAGCCCGAGCGCCCAGAACTTGATGCCCGAGCTGTAGAAGACCGCGATGATCAGGATCGCGATCAGGTCGTCCACGACGGCGAGGGTGAGCAGGAAGGCCCGGAGTGCGGACGGCAGGTGACTGCCCACCACGGCGAGCACGCCGAGTGCGAACGCGATGTCGGTCGCGGTCGGGATGGCCCAGCCGGAGGGGTGGCCGCCACTGCCGCTGTTGACGACGGCGTAGACGATCGCGGGCAGTGCGACGCCGGAGACGGCCGCGACCACGGGGAGCAGGGCTGCGCTCGGAGTCCGCAGCTCCCCGGCCACGAACTCGCGTTTGAGTTCGATGCCCGCCACGAAGAAGAAGATGGTCAGCAGCCCGTCCTTGGCCCAGCTCTCCAGGCTGAGATCGAGATGCAGCGGGGCCGACGGGCCGACTGTCCAGTCCAGCACGCTGTCGTAGGCATGAGGCCAGACGTTCGCCCAGACGAGTGCCACGACCGCGGCCACCAGCAGCAGGACGCCACCGACGGTCTCGGTGCGGAGGGCGTTCGTGATGTACGTGCGCTCGGGGAGCGAGAGCCGTCCGAGGAACTGGCGGCGCTCGGTGGGCGGCGGCGTGGCCACGGGGACCTCCAAGGCGGGGGCGGCGGATGTGCACCGTGGTGTGGACACACCTGTGGTGCAGTGCCGACCAGACTTCCCGGCGCGCCTCAGAATCCTTGTTGCTCGTTCGACAGTTTACGGGGTGCCGTGGCGCGATATCCGGTTTGTCGCATTTTATGGGCATTGATGTGGCACGTGGATGCCTTCTGCGGGCATTTCAGGCGCCGAGGTGACGCAGGACTGCCAGCACGCGGCGGTGGTCGCCGGACGAGACCGGCAGATCCAGCTTCGTGAAGATGTTCGCGACGTGCTTCTCGATGGCCCGCTCGGACACCACCAAGGCGATCGCGATCGCCGAGTTCGACCGGCCCTCCGCCATCAGGCCGAGGACCTCCCGCTCCCGAGGGCTGAGCTCGGCCACGGTCGTACGGCTCGGGCTCGAGCCCATCAGCTGGGTGACCACCTCCGGGTCGAGCGCCGTCCCGCCGGCGGCAACCCGCTCCAGGGCGTCGACGAAGTCCTGTGCGTCCAGGACCCGTTCCTTCAGCAGGTAGCCCACGCCCGCCGACCCACCGGCCAGGAGCCTGCTGGCGTACTGCGTCTCCACGTACTGGGAGAAGATCAGCACGGCCAGCCCAGGCTGTTCGGTCCGCAGCTCGATCGCCGCGCGCAGCCCCTCATCGGTGTGGGTGGGCGGCATCCGGATGTCCGAGACGACGAGGTCGGGCCGGTGTTCCTTGACGGCCGACCTGAGCTGCTCGGCGTCGGGGACGGCGGCGACCACCTGATGGCCCTCCTCCTCGAGCAGCTGCACCAGCCCGGCTCGAAGAATCGCCGTGTCCTCCGCCACCACTACCCGCATTTGGTCCCCTCCAGGTCTGTCGAGTGCTCAGGTACCCCGGACCGGTGTGCCCTGACGCACAGCGCCGAGATGTTGTCGACCACGAGGCTAGTGACCCGAGCGAGTTGCTGTGGGACCGGAGCCGGGCACCTGCTGTGTGGCAGACGACCTGTCAGCCCCGGAGCTGGGAGGTGGGGAGCGGGGCGTCGTGCGGCCAGAGCCTGCCTGGCAGGTCGACGGTGACTGTGGTCGGGCCGCCCGGCGGGCTGTCGACGGCGAGGAGGCCGTCTGCTGCGTAGACCCGCTCGGCCAGGCCCCGCAGGCCGGTGCCCCCGCTGTTCAGATGGGCGCCGCCCGTGCCGTTGTCGGTGACCGTCAGCCGGATGGTCTCGCCGTGCCTGAGGACGCTGACCGAGATCCGCTCGGCGTTGCTGTACTTGGCGGCATTGGCCAGCAGTTCGGCGGCGGCGAAGTAGAGCATCGTCTCGATCGCTGCGGGCGGCCGCTCGGCCAACTCCACGTCGACCGTCGTCGGGATCATCGAACGCGCGGCCAGGGTGGTCAGAGCCGGCGTCAGACCTGAGTCGAGCGCGGGCGGGTGGATGCCCCGGACGAGCTCGCGGAGCTCCTGGATGATCTCCTTCGTCTCCTGGCGGGACTCCCGCAGCAGTTTCTGGGCCTTGTCGGCATCCCCCTTCGCGAGGCGGCTCTCGGCCCGGCCGAGTCGCATGCCGAGTGCCACCAGCCGGGCCTGTGCGCCGTCGTGCAGATCGCGCTCGATCTGCCGGAGGGTGGCGGCCGCCTCGTTGATCACGTGCTCCCTGGTCTCGGTGAGCTGGAGCAGCCGGAGGGAAGTCCGTGACGGCCCCAGCAGCCAGAGCATCAGACGTCGGTCCGCAGCGAGCGGCGCCCGAGCCGCCCAGGGAGCCGACAGCATGAGCAGCAGCCCGACCGCGACGACAGCCAACGCGCGGGGCCAGCTGTCGAAGTAGAAACCGTTGACCTGGAGCCCGAACGAGTGCTGGACGCCGTGAGCGTCCAGCCCGCGGGAGGGCTCCAACTTCCAGAGCAGCGGGTAGAGCACGAACATCACCCCATACGCCCACCAGGCGAAGCCGAAAACGAATTCAAGGATGCCGAGCGGTACTCGAAGAGCGAGGTAGCCGACGGTGCGCCAGGCCGCCGAGTCCCCGAGGTGGTGGCCGAGAAGGCCGGACAGTCCGGGGTGGCGCCGTGGTCTCGGGGGAGTCGGTATGTCGAGGTGGAGCAGTGCACCGGCCAGCCGACGGTGCAGTCCGCCGAATGCTCGGTCCAGGCCCAGGGTGAGGGCCAGCAGCGGCATCGCGAGAAGTCCGGCGGAGAGGACACCGAGCATGAGCGTCAGCACTACCGCAGCCAGGCCCAGGAAGGCGAGCGGCAGGCTCAGCAGGGAGTAGAGCAGCTCACGCCAGGCACGGGCGGTGATCGGCTCTCGCAACAGGCGTCCGAAGGTCATCCGCTGAGTCTCTCGTACGGGGTTCCCACGGTCCGCCTGTTCACCGTGTCGGGTCGTTGCAGGCCCGGCAGGAGTTGTCGGCGGATGTGGGCTCGGGCTCGGGCTCGGGCTCGGGCTTGGGTTCGGGCTTGGGTTCGGGCTCGGGCTTGGGTTCGAGGGCGGGGCTGGACCCAGGGCCTGGACGGGATCAGGGCGGGCGTTGCTTGGTGTCTTCGTCATGGGATAACCCTGCCGCCCGAGGCCCAGGCCGCACGAGGGCGCTGGCACCCGTCTTCGGAGGTGGTGCCAGCACGAAGTCCGGGCCGGGCAAGGACGAGCCACGGTCAACGCGCCTGGTCACGTACCGGTGGAGCGTACTGGCGTACGCCGGATCGTGCGCTCGCCCGGACGGGTCCGGTCGGATGCGACGGGGAGGGGCCGACCATATCGTCGAAGGCACGCGCCGCGTCACATCCTCAAGGCGGCGCGCTCCGATGCGGAGGCAGCTCATGTCCAGTCAGCAACCCATCCACATACTGCCGGGAGGAGTGGGCGACCAGACCGCTCCTCCCCTGTTATCCGCCCCCTTCCCGGTGGTCACCCCCGAGCTGGCCCGCATGCTGCGGCCGCTCTTCAACAGCGCCTCGCCCAACAGCGGGGTCGCGGTCGCGGTGATCCAGGGGAACGAAAGGACGGTGGCGTGCCGGGGCTACTCGGATCGCGCAGGGGAGCGGCCGGTCCGCGCCGACACCCGGTTCGAGCTCGGCTCCGTCACCAAGACGTTCACCGCCCTGCTGCTCGCGGAGATGGTCGCCCGGGGCGAAGTCCGGTACGAGGACCCGATCGACCAGTACCTGCCGACGGGCTCTGCGCCCGGCTACCCGCACGAGCGGCCGATCACCCTGCTGCACCTGGCCACCCACACTTCCGGGCTCCCACGTCTGCCGGTCGGCCTCACCCCGGCGGCGGTGCCGCGCTGGTTCACCAGCCCGTACGCGACGTTCAGCAAGGCACACGTCCTGCGGGCTCTGCCGCGTACGGCGGTCCGGGGGATGCCGGGCGCCCAGGTGCGGTACTCCAGCCTCGGGTGCGGTCTGCTCGGGATGGTGCTGGAGAACGCGGCCGGACAGCGCTACGAGGAGTTGCTCGCCAGCCGGGTCTGCGGGCCGCTCGGGTTGATCGACACCTCGTGCGGGCCCGGCCGTGAACCGGCCACCGGCTACCGACGCGGGCGCCGAGTTCCGTCGTTCCGGCTCCCGGCGCTGCCCGGGGCCGCCGCACTCCGCTCGACGGCCGACGACATGCTGCGCTTCCTCCAGGCGCACCTTGCCGTCGACGCGGTGCCCATCCCGGACCGGGCCGGCGGGGCGGGCGCGTTGCGCGCCGCGCTCCGTGATGTTGCCAGGCCGCGGGTGGAGCGGCGGCGGACGGGCGCGCGGATCTGCCTGATCTGGAACCAGCGGTCCTCCGAGGAGGGCGAGTTGATCTACCAGTCGGGATCAACCCGGGGCTTCTCGGCCTTCGCCGGTTTCAATCCGACGGCGCAGGTGGGGCTGGTGGCGATGGCGAGCACGCTGCCCGGACGGCGTCGCCGCTTCACCCAGACGGCGTACGAGATGCTGCGCCGCCTGGCCGGGTGAGGGCGGCCGATCCGGACAAGCCGGAAAAGCCTGACAAGCGGGCCGGCTGCGGGTGGGCCGCGTCCCGGGCGGCGCGCAGCTGCGACCGCCCCGCGTCCCTTCACCTGATCGGTGGGGACACGGGGCGGTGGCATCTGCGCCTACGGTCAGCCGCCGTTGCGTGCCGGGGGCAGCTGGGACTGGATCAGGTTCATCACCGTCGAGTCGGCCAGCGTCGTGGTGTCGCCGACCTCGCGGCCCTCGGCGATGTCACGGAGCAGGCGTCGCATGATCTTGCCGGAGCGGGTCTTCGGGAGCTCGCTGACGATCTTGATCTGCTTGGGCTTGGCGATCGGGCCGAGCGTCTTGCCGACGTGGTTGCGCAGCTCGACGACCAGCTCCTCGCTGTCCGTGGCGGTGCCCCGGAGGATGACGAAGGCGACGATGGCCTGGCCGGTGGTGGCGTCGGTGGCGCCGACGACGGCGGCCTCGGCCACCGAGGGGTGCCCGACGAGGGCCGACTCGACCTCGGTGGTCGAGATGTTGTGGCCGGAGACCAGCATCACGTCGTCGACCCGGCCCAGCAGCCAGATGTCGCCGTCCTCGTCCTTCTTGGCGCCGTCACCGGCGAAGTAGCGACCCTGGAAGCGCGACCAGTAGGTGTCGATGTAGCGCTGGTCGTCGCCCCAGATGGTGCGGAGCATGGACGGCCACGGCTCGGTGAGCACCAGGTAGCCGCCGGAGCCGTTCGGCACCTCGTTGGCCTCGTCGTCGACCACGGTCGCGGCGATGCCGGGGAGGGCGCGCTGGGCGGAGCCCGGCTTCGTCTCGGTGACACCCGGCAGCGGGCTGATCATCATGGCGCCGGTCTCGGTCTGCCACCAGGTGTCCACGATCGGGGCCTTGCCGGCGCCGATGTGCTCGCGGTACCAGATCCACGCCTCGGGGTTGATCGGCTCGCCGACGCTACCCAGCACGCGCAGGCTCGACAGGTCGAACTTGGCCGGGATGTCGTCGCCCCACTTCATGAACGTGCGGATCGCGGTGGGGGCGGTGTAGAGGAGGGTGACGCCGTACTTCTGGACGATCTCCCAGAACCGGCCCTGGTGCGGGGTGTCCGGGGTGCCCTCGTAGATGACCTGGGTCGCGCCGTTGGCCAGCGGGCCGTAGACGATGTACGAGTGGCCGGTGACCCAGCCGATGTCGGCGGTGCACCAGTAGACGTCGGTCTCCGGCTTGAGGTCGAAGACGGCGTGGTGGGTGTAGCTGGCCTGGGTGAGGTAGCCGCCGGTGGTGTGCAGGATGCCCTTGGGCTTCCCCGTGGTGCCGGAGGTGTAGAGGATGAAGAGCGGGTGCTCGGCGTCGTGCGCCTCGGGCGTGTGCTCGGTGGACTGGCGCCTGGTGATCTCGTGCCACCAGACGTCGCGGCCCTCGGTCCAGGAGACCTCCTGGCCGGTGCGGCGGATCACCAGGACGTGCTCGACCTGCGGGCACTTCGCGAGGGCCTCGTCGATTGCCGGCTTCAGCGCGGTGGGCTTGCCCCGGCGGTAGCCGCCGTCGGCGGTGATCACCAGCTTGGCGTCGGCGTCCTGGATGCGGGAGGCGACGGCATCGGCGGAGAAGCCACCGAAGACGACGGAGTGGGTGGCACCGATCCGGGCGCAGGCGAGGATCGCGACGACCGCCTCGGCGATCATCGGCAGGTAGATCGCGACGCGGTCGCCCTTGACGACTCCGAGCTCCAGCAGCGCGTTGGCGGCCTGCGAGACCTCGTCCTTCAGCTGGGCGTAGGTGATGGCGCGGCTGTCACCGGGCTCGCCCTCGAAGTGGATGGCGACGCGGTCGCCGTTGCCCGCCTCGACGTGCCGGTCGACGCAGTTGTACGCCACGTTGAGCTTGCCGTCGGCGAACCACTTGGCGAACGGCGGGTTCGACCAGTCAAGGGTCTCGGTGGGCTCCACGGCCCAGCTGAGCCGACGTGCCTGCTCGGCCCAGAACGCCAGACGGTCCTCGGAGGCCTGCGCGTACGCGGCCGCAGTGACATTGGCGGCAGCGGCGAGCTCCGCGGGCGGGGCGAAGCGCCGCTCCTCCTTGAGCAGGTTGGCCAGGCTCTCGTTGCTCAACGCGCACTCCTCATCGAGTCTTCATGTGCCGGGAAATCCCGTGCGTAGGGATTGTCCCGTGTGTCCCAGCGCACAGCTCACCAGGCCAACCGCCATGTTGACAAGAGGCACTGGGAAATTGGTTTAGACCTTTGGCTGCTTTGCTGGTCAGGCCGCTGATCGTACTCGGGCCGGCCCGCGCGGTTGCGGCTCCCGGCGCAGGTCGGGTCGGGGGCCCGAGGCGACGCGGAGGGAGCGTTCTCGCAGTTCCGCGCTGCCGTGCACCTTGACGCAGCACCTTGACGCAGCACCTTGACGCACCGTCGGGACGGTACTCCACTGACAACACGGGCCGACGACAGACCTCGTGGCCCCGTACGGCAGCACCTCACCAACCATCAGTGCACCGCTCCTGCATGGGGGACAACCATGCCTGGAACACCCGAGACCCCCACCGCCTCCTCCACCCCTGTGGTCCCACTACCGCCTCCCCAGCCCGGAGACTTCGCCGTCGTCCGGATGGCGGGCACCGTCGGCCGCCTGATCCGTGTCGGCCAGTGGCTCAACGGCGACGGCTTCGCCGACTACGAGCACGCCTTCGTCTACGTCGGTGACGGCGAACTCGTCCAGGCCCAGCCCGGCGGCGCCGTGCTGGAACAGCTCGCCGACTTCGACGGCCGACCCGCACTGTGGTCCACGGGGCGGTTCGAGCTGACCGACGAGCAACGCGACGCCGTGGTGGCCGCGGCCCGCGGCTACCTGGGGACGCCGTACAGCGTGCTCGACTACTTCGCCCTGGCCTCCCATCACCTCCACCTGCCGGTGAGCCCGCTGTTCAAGGGCTACGTGGCCGACAGCCGGCACATGATCTGCTCCCAACTCGTCGACCAGTGCTACCACGACGCCGGGGTCCGGCTCTTCCCCGACGGCCGCTGGCCCGGCTACGTGACGCCGGGCGACCTCGCCGGACTCCTCCACTCCTGACATCGGGACGGAACGGCCGCCCGACCGAGCGGGGTGAGGTGGCCGCCGGGCGTCACGACCCGGCGGCCACGTGGTCGGCCCACCCCGTGGCCACTCGGCCGCGGAGGGCCTCAGGCGGCCAGCGGCCCGCAGTCCTCCGGCAGGTCGACCGAGACCGGCGCGAACCGGCGGCTCTCCCGGTCCAGGACGTAGGTCTGCGCCGTCGCGAAGTCGAAGTACATGCCCACCAACCGGAGGCTGCCTTCCTCCACGCGTCGCTCGACGGCGGGGTTGGCCAGCAACTGGTCGAGCTGCTGCACCACGTTGGTGATGCACAGCTGCTCCACGAGATCGACCACCGGCCGCCCCTCGAACTCGGCGGGAGCCCGCTTGAGGCGGGACAGCGCGCCACGCCCGTTGCGCAGCCAGCGCGCCAGCGGTGTCGGCGGGCCGGGGGCTTCGTGGACTCCGTCGAGCAGAGCCTTCATCGCCCCGCAGCCGGAGTGCCCGCACACCGTGATGCTGCGCACCTGGAGTACCTCCACCGCGTACTGGACGGCTGCCGCCACCGAATCGTCGGCCGCGCCCGGCTCGTACGGGGCCGGCACGAGATTGCCGACGTTCCGCACCGTGAACAGGTCTCCCGGGCCGCTGTTGGTGATCATGCTGGTGACCAGCCGGGAGTCCGAGCAGGTCAGGAAGAGCTGGGAGGGTGTCTGCCCCTCCCTGGAGAGCCGGGCCAGCTCCTGCCGCACGAGCGGGGCGGTGTGCTGTTGGAAGCCCCGGACGCCGTCGAGCAGTCGAAGGTGCGGGTCGTCGCTGCTCTGCTCGATGCAGTGGTGGCCCATCCAAGGAGTCCAGGCGCGGCAGCGGTGCGGGCCGGGAGAGCTGCCGGAGCGTACGGTGCCGTCCGGGTCCAGTACCTCGTCATCGTGGCGCTCCGTCAGCAACGAGACCCGGCCGCCGCCTGCCTGGTGTCCGGTCCGCCAGGCGTGCAGCTGCTCGTAGGCCGCGTGGTCGAGGAACGAGCCGTCGTGGCAGACCGTCACCCGGGCGTTGCCGGGGATCAGGGCCAGGGCCCGGCTCAGCCTCGGGACGGCGGCGAAGGTCAGCGGTCCGTGTGTGCGGACGAGGTACGAGCCGTCCGGTTCGGCCAGGACCTCGACGTGTGCACGTGTCAGGCGGTAGAGGGCCAGCAGGACGGCCACGGAGCCGCCGACGGTGACGCCCAGGGGGACGCCCAGCAGGAAGACACCCAGCACCGTGGCGAGGTAGACCGGGAACTCCCGGTGTCGGTGGACGCGCCGGATGTGGGCGAAGCTGACCATCTGGACGCCGACCACCAGGACCAGCGCCGCCAGCGCGGCCAGCGGGATGTGCCGCAGACCGCCCGTCAGCGCGACGGCGGCCAGCAGGACCCAGAGCCCGTGCAGGACGGCCGACCAGCGGGTGGCGGCTCCGGCACGGACGTTCGCCGAGCTGCGCACCGCGCCACCGGCGATGGGCAGCCCGCCGAGCAGGCCGGTCACGACGTTCGCGGCGCCCTGGCTCCGCAGTTCGCGGTCGAGATCGCCGGGCTGATGGGTCATCCGGTCGACCGCGACGGCGGAGAGCAGCGACTCCACGCTCGCCACGGCGGTGACCGTCAGCACTGCGGCGAGCAGGGTGGGCCAGTGGGCGCCCAGCAGGGCCGGCGAAGGCATCGAGGCGAGACCGTGCTCACCCCAGGAGGGCAGCTCGACCCGCGCGAGGGTGAGGCCGAGGCCGACCGAGAGCGCGGTGCCCGCGGCGACGGCGACCAGGGCTGCGGGCACCCGCGTCAGTCGGCTGCCGATCTGCCCGGCCGACCCGGGGAGCCGGGCCAGGCGCGGCCAGCCGCAGAGCACCGTGATGGCGACGACGCCGACCGCGAGGGCCGGGAGGTGCGGGCCGGAGAGCTGCTGCGGCAGGGCGATGAGATTGGCGAGGGCCGAACTCTGCGGTGAACCGCCGAGGACCACGTGCAGCTGCGCGATGGCGATCGTCAGCCCGACACCGGCCAGCATGCCGTGCACGATGGCGGGGGAGACGGCGAGCGCGGTGCGGGCGATCCGCAGCGAGCCGAGCAGGAGTTGGAGCAGCCCGGCGGCGATCGTGACGGTGCAGGTGATCTGCCAGCCGTACTGGGCGATCAGCCCTGCCGTGATCACCGTCAGTGCGGCGGACGGACCGCTCACCTGCAGCGGCGTGCCGCTGAGGGCGCCGGCCACCAGGCCGCCGACCGCTGCGGAGACCAGCCCCGAGGTGAGCGGAGCTCCGGTGGCGAGTGCGATGCCGAGGGAGAACGGGACGGCGATCAGGAAGACCGCCACGGAGGCGGGCAGATCCTTCGCGAGGAGTGCTCTGCCGGACGGGCGGGGCACACCGCGGGTCGCCTCCGGCGGGGCGTGGTCGGTGGTGTCGGAGGCGATGGGGGCGCTGGAGATGTCGAGGGTCATGTCTTCCCGTCTTTCCGGGGGAACGAACGCAGTCAGGTCCGGTGGGGCTGGGGTCGGATCGGCTGTCGTGGGTCGCGACGGTGTGGCGGGATGGCGCAGGCGGGGCGGAGGGTTCACGGCCGGCCCGGACCATCAAGAATCGGTAAACTGAGAGTAATGGAATCTTTGCACAGTGTGAGTTGACGTGGGTAGGGCCGAGGCGCCGATTCATCCCTATGAGTGGTGGTCGAACCGCCTGGGAATAGCAGAGATGCGAGCGAGGGCCGGCAGTCCCGAGTGGGACTGCCGGCCCTCGTGGCATCGGTGGCGCCGGTGTGCGGTCAGGCGTGGGCGATGTCCAGCTGGTCGACGCCGAGCACGAAGTCCTTGTCCACCTGGGTGGCCAGGTCGATGCCGGTCTTCGCATTGCCCCAGCTCTCGGCGTTGCGGACATGGAAGGTGACGGCCTGCCGGGTGTAGCGCTGCGGGTCGCGCGCGTCGTGGGCCTGGTCGGCCCGCGCCCTCAATAGATCCAGTACGGCTCGGTTGGCGGGCTCCAGTGTGTGCAGCGGCGGCTCGGCGCCCTGTTCGAGGCGGCGCACCCAGTCGGACTGGCCGAAGACGGCCAGCAGGTCGTCACCTACCTCGCGCCGCAGGAAGGCGAGATCGTCCGGCCCCTGCACCTTGTTGCCGACCACGCACAGGTTCACGCCGAAGTCGCGGGCGTACTCCTTGTACTGGCGGTAGACCGAGATGCCCTTGCGGGTCGGTTCGGCGATGAGGAATGTCAGGTCGAAACGGGTGAACAGGCCGGAGGCGAAGGAGTCGGAACCGGCCGTCATGTCGGTCACGACGTACTCGTCCCGGCCGTCGACGAGATGGTTCAGCAGTAGCTCGACCGCGCCGACCTTGGAGTGGTAGCAGGCGACGCCGAGGTCGTCCTCCGTGAAGGCGCCGGTCGCCAGCAACCGGACAGAGCCCTCGTCGAGCGCGATCGGCCGCGCGCAGCTCGCGTACACCGGATTCTCCTCGACGATGCGCAGCAGGCGTGACCCCCGGCCGGGAGGGGTGGTCTTGATCATCTCGTCGGCCGAGCCGATCAGTGGGTTGGTGCCGCGCAGGTACTCCTTGATCTGCGGCAGGTGGGCGCCGAGGGAGGGCAGGGCTGCTGCCTGGTCGTCGGACAGTCCGAGGGCGGGGCCGAGGTGTTGATTGATGTCGGCGTCCACGGCGATGACTGGGCAGCCTGCGGCGGCCAGGTGGCGGATGAACAGTGCGGACAGCGTGGTCTTACCGCTGCCGCCCTTGCCGACGAACGCGATCTTCATCTGGGTCTCCGGCTCTCGCTCCGGCGCCTGTGCTCGCCCTGCTGTCCGCCACTGCCGGTGCCGGTGACTCCGGACGGCGGGCGACCCTGTGGCGGGATGGAGGCACTCCGAGGTTGTTGGAAATCGTTATCGTCTCCGATAGCAGCCATGCTAACGGTGGTTTGGGACGCCGAACGGGCGGGAAGCGAAGATTGCCTCGAACGGGTGACGACGGGGTTGCTGTGTCGGTCGTGCCGGGTGAGTCATTACTCTCGGGTAGGTGAGCACTGGAACAGATCCCCTCGCCCCACTGGCCGAACTCCCCGGCGTGCCCGAGGCAGTCGCCGAGGTGCGCAAGGCCGTCGACCGGCTGTACGGACACCGAGTGATGCGCCGCCGCGCTCCGGAGGTGACCTCCGAGGCGGCTCTGCGCGGAGCCAGGGCCTCGGCGGCCCTCGACGGGGCGGACTGGCCGCTGGAGGAGGTGCGCCGCCGCAGTGACTTCAGCGCCGACTCCGAGGCCCGGACGCTGGGCGGTGCCCTGCGGATCTCCGCTGAGGCCGGGCAGCTCCTGAGCGTCTGGCGGCATTCTCCGCTCCAGGTGCTGGCGCGGCTGCACCTGCTGGCGGTCGGCGATGCCGACGCGGCGGCAGGCCGCCCGCGGAAGGCCGGGGAGAGCGCGGCGGAGCCGTTCCCGATCGAGCTGGCTCCCGCCGAGAGCCTGTCGCACTCGTCCCACTCGCCCTCGTCCCACTCGCCCCACGGCGAGCATGAGGGCAGCAGCTCGGGCGTCACCGCCGGAGGCCTGGGCCTCCCGGCCGCCCCACCCGCCGAGGAGGCCGCGGCCCGGCTCGAACAACTCGCCCGGCTGCTGGTGGAGCGGGCCGACGCCGGACTGAGGGGCACGCCGGCCCTGGTCGTGTCGTCCGTGGTGCACGGTGAGCTGCTGGCCCTGCGCCCCTTCGGTTCGCACAACGGCGTCATTGCGCGGGCGGCCCAGCGGATCGTCCTGATCGCCGAGGGCCTCGACCCGAAGGCGATCTGCCCCGCCGAGGTCGGCTTCGTCGAGCTGGGTACGGCCGCCTACCGGCAGGCGCTGCAGGGCTATCTGAGCGGTACGGCGGACGGCATGGCGGCCTGGATCGCGCACAACGGCGCGGCGCTGCAGCTCGGCGTCCGGGAGAGCACTGCCGTCTGCGAGGCGATGCAGCGCGGCATGGCCTGAGGCCGGCACGGCCTGAGCCGTGGCGGGCGGATGCGGCGGCGCCGGACACAGATGCGGCGGCACCCGATCAAGCTCTGGGTGCCGCCACTGGTACAGGTACCGGGTTACCAAGCATGCACCGGAAATGCCCATCAGGTGGGGATCATGCCCGTTCACCTGGTGCGGCGGCCCGACAGCGGGTCGGCTGCATGTGGGTGCTCAGTTATCTGTACTCGGTCCGTGGGGCCTGAACTGCGTTGTCGGTTTGACCTCTAAGGTCCTGACCGGGTCTCGCGGGCCGTAACTCAGTTCTATCGCGGTTCGGGGGAAAGGGGAACCCGAAACGAGAAGTCTTTACCTTTTGTCCGAATTGCTGGACCGTCGGCGAGCGCCGCGCCGCGCCGTGCGCTCGCGAGCGGGCGTCGCGTCAGGCGATGGGCCGGCGCCGTCGGGCCGCGTACCAGAGAGCTCCGGCCGTCAGCAGGGCTGTACCGACCGCCACCGACATCAGCACGGAGCTGCTGGGCGCGGTGAACTCGGGGAGTCGCCGACGCAGTTCGACCGGGCGGTCGAACACCAGGACCGGCCATTCGCGCGCCAGGGCCTCCTTGCGGAGCGCGCGGTCCGGGTTGACCGCCGAGGGGTGCCCGACGGCCTCCAGCAGCGGGAGGTCGGTGACCGAGTCGCTGTAGGCGTAGCAGTCCGCGAGGTCGTAGCCCTCGCTCTCGGCCAGCTCGCGGATCGCGGCGGCCTTGTTCTCGGCGTAGGCGTAGTACTCGATCTCGCCGGTGTAGCGGCCTTCCTCGATCTTCAGCCGGGTCGCGATGACGCGGTCCGCGCCGAGCAGGGCGCCGATCGGCTCGACCACTTCCGAACCCGAGCTGCTGACGATGACGACGTCGCGCCCGGCCGCGTGGTGCTGTTCGATCAGCGAGGCGGCCTCGTCGTAGATGATCGGGTCGATCAGGCCGTGCAGGGTCTCGGCCACGATCTCGCGGACCTGCTGGACGTTCCATCCCCGGGTGAGTGCGGAGAGGTACTCGCGCATCTTCTCCATCTGGTCGTGGTCCGCGCCGCCGACCAGGAAGAGGAACTGCGCGTACGCGCTCTTGAGGACGGCCCGACGGTTGATCAGGCCCCCCTGGTAGAACGGACGACTGAATGCCAGGGCGCTCGACTTGGCGATGATCGTCTTGTCGAGATCGAAGAATGCGGCGGTTCGCGCTACTCCGAACGGGTGGCGTCCCGATGCGGCGAGGGCAGGCGCGATGTCGTTCGACGCTGAACCGGGCGCGGAGTTCCCGCCGTGGTCCGCGATGTCGGCGTTCTCGGTGGTGTCCACGGGAACCGAGGATAGAGGGCTGCTCAGAACACCCCGCCATTCGGCGTACTCCTTGGTGCGCGGGTTTGTGTTTCTGGCCTCTCGGGTACACCATGGAAGTCACGGATCGTTCGCGACCGTGCTAACCCGGTCCGGCTCCTCCCCCCCGAGTCGGACCGTGGATAGACGACCCCCGCTCTCCCCCCCGGCGGGGGTCGTCGCATGTCCGGGGCCATTTTCCGGGGTTTTCGGCCCTGCTCCGGGCCTCTGCAGGCCACTGCGCCGCGCCTGATCGGCTCACTTCGGCGGGGCGAAACCGATGACTGATTCGTCACTCTCGGTGATCATTTTCGCTGCACGCGAGATCGACTTCGGGGCTTCGGATGGATCTCCATGAGTCGCCATGAGTGCCGTCATGAGTCCCGCCATGCCTCTCGTGCGGCTCTTCGTGACCCTGCCACTCGGTGATCCGGTGTAGTCGGGTCGTCACTGGCGTCAAATTCTTTGCACAATTCCCCCCGGTCGAGTGAACAAAGTTATCCACACCCCCTAGTTGTCCACAGGCAATCGGGTGGGGGCTGACGGATTCCACGTCAGCCCCCACCGTGGTGCTCGGGCAACCGCCGTCATCCCGTCCGGAGCGTGATCCGTTCTGGGAGACGCGGCGGATGTCCTACCGGCAGGCGGTGCCCGCACGACGGGCGCCGCCTGGACAGCACCTCACCGGGGGAGACAGCCATGTCGACACCGACCACCGATCACCGCCCCGTCGATCGCGCCGGGCTCTCGGGCCCGCTGATCGTCACGGGGGACGGCCCGCTCGCCGAACACCTGCTGCGCCTGTGCGCAGCGGCCGGAGCCGACCCGCAGCTGCTCGGCGCCCCACCGTCCCGCGCCGAGTGGGAGAGCGCCCAGCTCGTCCTGGTCGGGGACGACCTGGCCGATCGCTGTGCGGGCCTCACCCGCCGGGCCGGAGTCCTGCTGCTCGGGCTGGACCTGGACGACTGCGACGTGTGGGTGCGCGCCGTCCAGCTGGGCGCCGAGCACGTGCTCTTCCTCCCCGACGCCCAGGCCTGGCTGCTCGACCGGATCGCGGACGCGGCCGAGGGCATCGGCCCGCCCGCGCTGACCGTGGCCGTGCTGGGCGGCCGGGGCGGCGCCGGAGCGTCGACCCTGGCGTGCGCGCTCGCCATCACCGCTGCCCGTTCGGGCCACCGCACCATGCTCATCGATGCCGACCCGTTGGGCGGCGGGCTCGACGTACTGCTCGGTGGCGAGGCCGCCGGCGGGCTGCGCTGGCCCGACCTGGCCGGATCCCGCGGCCGGGTCAGCGGTGCCGAACTCGCCAAGGCCCTGCCCGAGCTCCACCATTTGACGGCACTGTCGTGGGACAGGGGAGACACGCTCACCGTGCCGCCCGAGGCGATGCGCAGTGTGCTCGCTGCTGCCCGCCGCCGCGGTGGGCTGGTCGTCCTCGACCTGCCCCGGCATCTCGACCCGGCCGCCGGACAGGCACTCGAACAGGCCGACACCGGGCTGCTCGTCGTACCGGCCGAACTCCGGGCACTGGCCGCCGCCGACCGCGTCACGGCCGCCGCCCGGATGCGGCTCTCCGATCTGCGGGTGGTCGTCCGAGTACCCGGGCCGACCGGCCTCACCGGTGCCGAGATCTCCCGGAACCTCGGGCTACGCCTGGCCGGGGAGCTTCCTCAGGAGCCCGGCCTTGCGCTCGACGTCGAGAGCGGATCGCCGCCGGGCATCCGAGCCAAGGGCCCGCTCGCCCGCTTCTGCGGCAGCTTCCTCGACGAGGCCATGCCGCCCGCCCCTGCCCCCGCCACCGAAGGAGGCACACTGTGACGGACCGTCTGCGCGGACGTGGCCGAGCCGATGCCAGGGAGGCCGAGACCAGGGGCCCCGCCGGGCCGCACCGCCGCCCACTCGGCCGCCGGCCGCGCCCGACCACCCCGGGCGAGCCCACCCCCGCCGGGGTCGAACAACTCCTCAACGGTCCTGGCCCGGAGGCAGCGTCCCCGGCACGCAAACAGGCCGAGGACCGGACCGCCGCCCACGCCGCCGCCCTGATCGACGCGGTACGGCTGCGCCTTGCAGAGGTCGGCGCGGCACCCACCAGCGGCTCGGTCGCGGCCGCGTTGAGAGCCGCCCGGCCGCCGCTCGGTGGCGACGACGTGCTCGACGCGGTACGCCTGCTCCGCTCCGAGCTGGTCGGCGCGGGCCCGCTCGACGAGCTGCTCGCCACTCCGGGCGTCACCGACGTGCTGGTCAACGGGCCTGACGAGGTGTGGATCGACCGCGGGGCCGGTCTCGAACGAGCCGCAGGTGTCCGCTTCCCCGACGCCGAAGCCGTACGGCACCTGGCCCACCGCCTCGCCACCGCCGCCGGAAGGCGGCTCGACGACGCCCGTCCCTGGGTCGACGCCAGGCTGCCGGACGGCACCCGCCTGCACGCCGTACTTCCGCCCATCGCCGCCGGGTGCACCCATATCTCGCTCCGGGTCTGCCGCGCCCGCCCGTTCACCCTGGACGAGTTGGTGACCACCGGCTCGCTCGCTCCGGTCGGAGCCGAGCTGCTCACCGGTGTGCTCCGAGCCCGTCTCTCACTGCTGATCAGTGGAGGCACCGGCACCGGCAAGACGACCCTCCTCGCGGCCCTGCTCGGCCTGGTCGGGCCGGACGAGCGAATCATCCTCGCCGAGGACTCCGCCGAACTCCACCCCGACCATCCGCACGTGGTGCGCCTCCAGAGCCGACCGCCCAACCAGGAGGGCCTCGGGGAGTTGACGCTCCGAGACCTCGTCCGCCAGGCACTCCGGATGCGCCCCGACCGCCTCGTGGTCGGAGAGGTCCGTGGGGCAGAGGTCTGTGACCTGCTCTCGGCCCTCAACACGGGCCACGAGGGAGGCTGTGGGACGGTCCATGCGAACACCGCCTCGGACGTGCCCGCCCGGCTGGAAGCCCTCGGAGCGCTCGCCGGGCTGGACCGGCTGTCGCTGCACAGCCAACTGCGTTCGGCACTGGACGTCGTCGTCCAGCTCGTCCGGGAGCCGGGCACCGGCCTGCGCAGGGTCGCCGAGCTACACGTCCTCAGCGGCGACGACCAGGGCCTTGCGGTGACCGTTCCGGCGGTGACCTTCGCCGCCCACGGCGGCTGCGAGCCGGGCCCCGGCTGGGGCCGTCTGCGGGAACGCTGCGCGCTGCGTGGCGTCGAGCTGCCGAGGAGCCTGCGATGACCAGGTCCACGGGGCTGGCAAGGCTGGCAGGTCTGGCAGGACTGACGGTGTGGCAGGTCGAAGGTATCTGGACGCTGGTCCTGTGCGGGTCGGCCGTCGCTGCCTGGCGGTTGCTCCACACGGCGAGGAAGGGGCTGTGATGACGACCTCGCACGCGCTGTGGAGCCTCTGGGCCGTTGGGTTCGGCTTGCTGGGCGCGGGGCTGTGGCTCGGTGTCTCCGGCTGCCTCCGGCGGAGACGGCGCACGCGGGCGGCCGAACGAGCCCGTGGCGTGCTGAGCCGGAAGCGTCGTGATCGGGAGACCGCGCCCGGCCGTTGGGCGGCGCGGCTCCGGGTTCGCCGCCCGGCCTGGCTGGTTGCCGAGCTGCTGCTCCTGCCGGTCGGGGTCGTCCTGTCCCGGGGCACCCGATCACCGGTGCCGCTGGTGGGCATGGCAGCCGCGGTGGTGCCGCTCCGCCGCTGGCGGCAGCGACGACGATCAGCCGCGGAGGCCCGACGGCGTGCCTCGGCGGTGATCGAACTCTGCGAGGCACTCGCAGCCGAGCTGCGCAGCGGAGCGACCCCGGGCCATGCCCTGCACGTGGTGACCACCCGGGCCGGCTCGTTGCGGAGCGGCCTCGGGGACGAACCCCTGGCCCGACTGGTGGCCGGGCGCTACGGCGCTGACATCGCGGCCGCCCTCCGCCGGCTCGCCGAGCTGCCTGGAGGGCGCGGCGCAGCCGCTGTGGC
Source organism: Kitasatospora sp. McL0602 (assembly GCF_052076145.1). Classification (NCBI taxonomy): domain Bacteria; kingdom Bacillati; phylum Actinomycetota; class Actinomycetes; order Kitasatosporales; family Streptomycetaceae; genus Kitasatospora; species Kitasatospora sp. McL0602. The sequence goes on from NZ_CP197246.1 coordinate 4,040,601, forward strand.
CGCCTGCTGGCACATCACGAACCAGAGTGGCGCCGGGCTCGCCGTCGGGCTCGACCAGGTGGCCGACGCGCTCCGGGCGGAGCGGGCGCTGTCGGAGGAGATCGCGGGTGAACTGGCCGCGCCCCGCACGACGATCGCCGTCCTCGCCGCACTGCCGGCGGTCGGGCTGCTGCTCGGCGCCGCGCTCGGGGCGAAGCCCGTCCACGTGCTGCTGCACACACCCGCCGGGCTGGCCTGCCTGGCACTGGGCGTGCTGCTGGAAGCGGCGGGACTGCTGTGGACCGGTCGGATCATCCGCTCGGCTGCTGCGGCCCCGGGTGGCGAGGCCCCGAGGGGCTGGGAGGCGCGCGGCTGCGGTCTTTCGCGGATCAGGCACGGCAGGGCGGAGGTGGCCGGATGAGTCCGGAAGTGCTCGTGGAGATGGCTTTGGAGGGGGCAGGGACCGAGCTGCTCGGTCTCGTACGGCGGCGGCGCAGCCGACGGCGGCTCAGGAACCTCGGACTGGCTGCGCTCAGCGGCGGCAGCCCTGGTGGCATGGCCGTCGGGCGGGTCGGTGGGCCGGGCGGTGGGTCGGTCGGTGATGGGGGGCGGAGCCGCGCGGGGCGTCGCCCGCCTGGCCGGAGGAAGGGCAGCCCCCTCCGGAGGGCTTCCCTCCAGGCCGGGCGGCGTGGACGGCAGCAGCTGCCGGGAGCTGAATGGTTGATGCCGCTGGCTGCAGGGCTTGGCACGACGGTGCTGTTGGGCGGTGCGGTCGGTCTGGTTGCTGGCGCTGCTGTGGCTTGGGCCGCCAGACGGTGGCTGCCGACGCCGAGATCGCCCGAGGTCCGCCGTAGGGAGCGTGAACAGGAGCTGCTTGTCGGTCAGCTACCTCTTGCTGCTGACTTGCTGGCGGCCTGCCTGGGCTCCTGTTCCTCGCCGGCGGTCGCGGCCGCCGCAGTGGCCGGGAGTGTGCCCTCCCCGATGAACGAACGTCTCGCCGCCGTGGCGACGGAGCTGGCGTTGGGCGCGCCCCCGGAGCTCTGCTGGGGCCGGCTTGGCGAAGCCTCGCCGCCGCTCGCCCCGCTGGCCCGCTGTCTCGTCCGCACGACCATCAGCGGCGCCCCGCCCGCAGCGCCGCTGACCGGGCTGGCGCACGCACAGCGAGCCACCGCGAGCCGAGCTGCACACGCCCGGGTACGGCGGGCCGGAGTGCTCGCCACCGCTCCGCTGGGGGTCTGCTTCCTCCCCGCGTTCGTCCTCATCGGCGTGCTTCCGGTGGCGATGGGCCTGACCACCCTGTTCGCACGCCGGATTTGAGGGGGTGTTGGGTCTGGGTCTGGGTCTGACCGACCCGCACCTGGCCAACCCGAATCCGAACGATCCACCTCCCGGTACGTCCGTGCCGGGCCGCCAACAACTGAACAACCAGAAGGAGTCTCACCATGACGGCTTTGACGACCATGACCAGCATGACGACCGTGACGAGCAGGACCGCCGAGATCGACACGGTGACCGAGGCCAACGGGGTGGCGGGGGGTGACCTCCGCCCGCTCCGTACGGTGTGTCGTCGACGTGTGAACTGGCTGCGCGTCAGGATCGCCAACCAGCAAGGCAGTCGCAGCGACGCCGGAATGGCGACCGCCGAGTACGCGATCGGGACGGTGGCAGCGTGTGCCTTCGCCGCGATCCTCTACAAGGTCGTGACGAGTGGCACGGTGTCAGGCGCCGTGGCCGAGCTGCTCGACCGTGCTCTCCATGCGGTCTGAGCCCCGTCGGCGCGCCCCGGATGCCGGGTTCGTCACGGCCGAGACGGCGGTGGCACTGCCCGCCCTGGTCCTGTTGGCCGCATTGCTGATCTGGGGAGTGGTCGTGGCCGCCGGACAGATCCGCTGTGTGGACGCAGCCCGGGTCGGGGCCCGCGCCGCAGCCCGGGGCGACGCCGACCCGGTGTCGGTGGCGCAGCAGGCCGCGCCTGCCGGGGCGGTGGTCGAGGTGACGGAGGAGGGGGAGACCGTGCGGGTGACGGTGGAGGCCCCGTGCCCGGGGCCGGGGCGGCTCGGGGCGATGTTGTCCATCCGGCTCAGTGCCACTGCGGTTGCCGGGCGTGAGGACCTGATCGGTACGGACATGGCAGGCGCTGTTGCCCTTCGGCAAGGTGTCCCTCGGGGAGAGGCGCCGTGATGGAGGTCGGTGCGAAGAGGTCTCGTGACGCGGGGTCGGCAACGATCTGGCTGGTCTCGCTGGCCATGCTCGGCTGTGCGGTCTTCGCGGTGAGCCTCGCCGTTGCGGCGGTGGTGGCGGCGCGCCACCGGGCCGAGTCGGCCGCAGACCTCGCGGCGCTGGCCGCCGCCGACCACTTGCTGCTCGATCCGGACGGCGGCTGCGGCCGGGCGGCCCGGATCGCGGCCGAGCACCGGGCCACCATGGTCTCCTGCGAGGTGGACGGGAGCGCCGATGCAGTCGAGGTGGTGACGGAGGTGCCGGTCGCGGGCCTGATCGTCCCGACGGGCCCGGCTCGCGCACGAGCGCGGGCCGGGCCCGTGTGGGCCTGGGGCCCCGAGGACGGCGTCGACGAGCCGGCATCGGCGGCCTCATCCGTCCGGCGCGACCCTGCCGCTGGCCCCGCTGGCCCCGCTGGCCCCGCTGGCCCCGCTGGCCCCGCTAGCGCTGGGAGTGGGCGGGGCAGCCAGAGTGACCGGAGCTGCCGGCGCTCCGGCGAGGAGGACGTCCAGCAGCCGCACGGCAGCGGCCTTGTCCAAGGGGTCGTTGCCGTTCCCGCACTTCGGAGACTGGACGCAGGACGGGCACCCCCGCCCGCACTCACAGGCCACGATCGCGTCCCGGGTAGCCGTCAACCACTGCCTCGCGCGCTCGAACCCCCGCTCGGCGAACCCTGCGCCGCCCGGGTGGCCGTCGTAGACGAAGACCGTCGGCAACTGGGTGTCGGGGTGCAGCGGCACCGACACACCACCGATGTCCCAGCGGTCGCAGGTGGCGAAGAGCGGGAGCAGCCCAATCGAGGCGTGCTCAGCTGCATGGGCGGCACCCGGGAGCTGGTCGAACGGGATCTCCGCGTCGAGCAGCTGGTCCTCGGTGACGGACCACCAGACCGCCCGGGTGCGCAGCGTCCGGGGTGGCAGGTCGAGCTTGCTCTCGCCCATGATCTCGCCCGTGGCGATCCGCTTCCGCAGGTAACCGACGACTTGGTTGACCACCTCCACCGACCCGAAACTCAACCGAGCCTCGCCCCACTCGACGGTCGAGTCCGTTGCCAGTACCGAGATCGAGGTGATGTCCCGGGCTGCCGTGGTGTAGGGCGGATCGGCCTGCTCGACCAGGGCGACGGAGGTGTCCAGGTCCAGGTCCTGGACGAGGTAGGTCCGTCCCTGATGAAGGTGGACGGCCCCGTTGTGCACGGTGGTGTGCGCGGCTGCGGCGTCGACGGTGCCGAGCAGCCGCCCGGTGGGCGCCTCGACGATCTGCACGGGGCTCCCGCCACTGCCTCGGAGATCCACCGCATCGACGGCCCGCTCCCGCCGGGTCCAGTACCAGGAGCCGTCGCTCCGCCGGCGGAGCAGCCCGCGCCGTTCGAGGACGGGCAGCAACTGTTCGGCGGACGGCCCGAACAGTGTCAGGTCGGCATCGGTGAGCGGGAGTTCGGCGGCTGCCGCGCACAGGTGCGGAGCCAGGACGTGGGGGTTGTCGGGGTCGAGCACAGTGGCCTCGACGGGTGTCGCGAAGAGCGCCTCGGGGTGGTGCACCAGATAGGTGTCCAGCGGGTCGTCGCGGGCGATCAGTACGGCCAGGGCGCCCTGAGCCTCTCGGCCTGCTCGCCCCGCCTGCTGCCAGAGCGAGGCACGCGTACCGGGATAACCGGCCATCAGGACGGCGTCCAGGCCGGATACGTCGACCCCGAGTTCCAGAGCGGAGGTGGAGGCCAGCCCGAGCAGCCGTCCGGAGTGCAGGTCACGTTCGATCGAGCGGCGCTCCTCGGCGAGATAGCCGCCCCGGTACGCGGCCACTCGGGCAGCGAGTGGTGAGCCGAGCTGCTCCTGGGCTTGTAGGGCGACGAGTTCGGCCGCGCGCCGGGAGCGGACGAAGACGACGGTGCGGGTGTTGCCCCGTACCAGTTCGGTGAGCAGGTACCCCGCTTCGGCAGTGGCGGTGCGGCGTACCGGGGCGCCCTGTTCGCCGATGTTCTCGGTGAGCGGTGGTTCCCACAGGGCGAAGACCAGCGGGCCGCGCGGCGAGGCGTCCTCCGTCACGGCCACGGCGGGTAGCCCCGTCAGCCGCTGCGCGGTGGTCGCCGGGGCGGCCGTGGTCGCCGAGGCGAGCAGGAAGGTCGGTTCCGAGCCGTATCTGAGGCAGAGTCGGCGCAGCCGTCGGAGCACCTGCGCGACGTGCGAGCCGAACACCCCCCGGTAGCTGTGGCACTCGTCCACGACGACGTACCGGAGCGCCTTGAGGAAGGAGGCCCAGCGAGGGTGAGCAGGCAGGATGCCCCGGTGCAGCATGTCCGGGTTGGTGAGCACGTAGGAGGCGTACTGGCGGACCCATTCGCGTTCCTCGGGCGGGGTGTCGCCGTCGTAGAGGGCGGCGCGGACGCGGCCGGGTGCGAGTTCGGCGGCGCGGCGGCGCTGGTCGGCGGCCAGGGCCTTGGTCGGTGCCAGGTAGAGAGCTGTCGCGCCACGGCCGTTGGGCGCCTCGGTGCCGGTCAGGAGGTCGCTGAGCACCGGTGCGAGGTAGCCGAGCGACTTGCCCGAGGCGGTGCCTGTGGCAATCACCACAGTTTGACCATTTTTGGCCAGTTCCATGGCTTCGGACTGGTGCGCCCAGGGCTGCTCGACGCCCAGTTCACGCGCGGCGCTGACCACCTCGGGCCGGATACCGGCAGGCCAGGGGGCGTGCCGTGCCTCGCGGGCCGGAAGATGCTCCGTATGAGTGAGCCGGTCGGAACGGGCCCGGCCGGCGGAGATCGCGGCGAGCAGGGCCTCGGGCGGGCGTTGGCGGGGCGGCATGAGGACCCAGTGTGTCACCGGAGTGACGGAGAATCGCTCCAAGCCATCGTGCGGGCATGGTCGCAGGTGGTTGAATGAAGCCGTGACGGCCGCATGGCCGAGGGTCGCAACGTCGAGGCTCACCACGCAGCGTTGTGGCGCGCCCCGCCTGCGACCCAGCGGTGACGGCCATCCGGCCAGGATCGCAATGACGTAGCAAGGCAAGGTGCTGGAGGTTCCGTGGACCTGTCCCTGTCGACCCACAACATCGGTGACCGCACGGTTGTCGAGGTCGGTGGCGAGATCGATGTGTACACCGCCCCCAAGCTGCGCGAGCAGCTGGTCGAGCTCGTCAACGACGGTAACTACCACCTGATCGTGGACATGGAGGGCGTGGACTTCCTCGACTCGACGGGTCTTGGGGTCCTGGTGGGCGGGCTCAAGCGGGTCCGTGCACACGAGGGGTCGCTGCGTCTGGTGTGCAACCAGGAGCGCATCCTCAAGATCTTCCGAATCACGGGTCTGACCAAGGTCTTCCCGATCCACACTTCGGTGGAGGACGCCGTCTCGGCGACCGACTGATCTGGCGACCGACTGATCTCCGGTTCACACCGGAGGGTCGGCTGCGGCGGATGAGCAGCCCCACCGGGCTTACGGGCCCGGTGGGTCGCGGCTCGGTCGGCCGCGCCGTTCGGGCGACAGCTGGGCCTCGGCCCGGCGGTGGTCGGCGGCAGCCGGTGATCTGACCTGCGGCGACCATCCGATTATCAGACCGATTTCTGTATGCCTTCAATGCGCCGACTTCGGTGCACCGGTGGGGCCGTCCGGTCTCGCCGGTCCGTGAAGCCACGGCATCGCCCCAGCATCTGCGCGAGGTCGCGAGGCGTGGGGGAGTTACCCCGGAGGGGGAGACATGGCAACCGTCGAACTTCGATTCAGTGCACTTCCCGAGCACGTTCGCACGGCGCGGCTCGTGGCTGCGGCGGTGGCGCGGCGCGCCGGAGTGGACGAGTCGGTGCTCGACGAGGTGCGGCTCGCAGTCGGCGAGGCGTGTTCGCGGGCGGTGAGCCTGCATCAGCGGGTCGGCGTGGACGGCGCGGTGCGCGTTGCGCTGACCGATCAGGAGAAGCGTTTCCTCATCGAGGTCGAGGACGAGGCAGGCTCGGTCGGGATCCCCGCCAAGGGGCAGGCCGACGGTGACGACGCCGACGAGGACGCGCTCGGCCTCGCGGTGATCACCGGGCTCGTCGAGGATGTCGAGGTCACCAGTGGTGCCGAGGGCGGCCTGATCCGGATGAGCTGGCCGCTGTCGCCCGACGTCGAGGCTGGCTGACCGGCCGACTGACCGACTAATCGGCTTGAGATCTGGCGTCCCACCCACGGGTGGGGCGCCAGATCTCGTTGTGTGCCGGGTCCGATGGGGTCGCTCGGCGGAGTCCGATGGTTGACAAAATGTTGAAGGTGGCGGTTCTCTGCTCTCGGGCGCGATCGATTCGGTTCGAGATTCGCTTCGAGAGAGGGACACCCCCATGCGGATACGTATCCTGTGGCCGGCCGGGCAGGCGACTGCCACGCTTCGAGCCACGCCCACGGCCGAGGAGTTGTGGCGTGCACTGCCGCTCCGCTCCTCCGTGAGCACCTGGGGTGACGAGGTCTACTTCGAGACCCCCGTCAGCGTGGAGCGCGAGGACGACGCCCAGCAGGTCGTCGAGCCGGGCACGGTGGCCTTCTGGACGGATGGCGACAGCCTCGCGTTGCCCTTCGGTCCCACCCCGATCTCGCGCGGCGGCGAGTGCCGCCTGGCCAGCCCGTGCAACATCCTCGGAGTTCTGGACGGCGATGCACAGGTGCTTCGTACGGCCCGCAGCGGTGACCCCATCACGGTCGAACGGGCCTGAGACGCCCCGCGGGGCGACGCGAGGCCCTGCGTGGACGGAGGGGCGGGGTGTCGAGGGGTGGTGCCAGCACTCTCGTGCTGGCACGGCTGTGGAGTGGTGGGCCGGGCGTGTAGGTTCGCTGATCGAGGGCCGGAGCTGACGGCCGCCGATGACCGAAACCGAGAGGGCTCGCCGGTGAACAAGCGACTGCTGACCGTACCCGCGCTGGGCGCGCTGCTGGCATTCGGTGCTGTCGCGTGCGGCAACGACAACACCGCCCAGCTGAACACCTGGGCGACGACCGTCTGCGAGACGGCGCAGGGCCCGATCGCGAAGTCGCAGACAGCGCTGGCCGACACCGGCGCCGTCAAGCAGGGCGAGGGCCCGGCCGACCTGCAGAAGCGGCTCGCGACCGACCTGGGGATACTGGCCGACACGGACCAGAAGCTGGCCGACTCCATCGACAAGGCGGGCGCGCCGAAGGTCGACCAGGGCGCGAAGCTCCAGCAGGACGCGGTGAGCGAGCTCAAGCAGACTGCCCAGGGATACCTGGACGTGCAGAAGAAGCTCACGGCCCTGCCGAGCAACGATCAGGCGCGGTTCGCCGACGGCCTGCGGAGCATCGGCGACCAGGTGCAGCGCCTTGCCCAGCAGTCCACGGACGCCCTGAGCAAGCTTCAGAGCGGCGATCTGGCGACGGCGATGGCGAAGCAGCCCGGCTGCAAGGCAACCCCTGCGACCGGTTCGCCGAGCGCGCCCGCTGGCACGTCACCTTCCGCCTCCGCCGGCGCCGCCACCAACCCGGCGGCCTCGCCCGCCTCGCCCGCCACGCCCGCCGCCCCCGGCGCATCCGGCGCATCCACCCCCGCAGCCTCGGCGCCGCTCATACCCACCTCGCCCGGCGCCACGCCGTCCCATAGCTGAGCACCTGCCGCGAGACCGGGTGTCCAGCTGGACCGGGCTCACAACCGGGCTCACAGCTGGGCCGAGCGTTCAAGCCGGGCCGAGCGTCGGGCGTCGGGTGAGCGGGGCGCAAGCGGGACAATGGGGCAGTGACCAGTAGCCCTGTACTTGACCCCGCCCACGTCGCAAAGCTCCGTGAGGCGCTGCTCGCCGCCTCGTACACCGCCGACGGCTGCCTCGACCTGCTCGGGCCCACCGCCTACGCCGCGCTCGCCCGCAGCGAGGCGGTCCCGGCCCTCCGGGCGACCCGGGGTGGCAGCCCGCTGGAGACGTTGGTGCGCCTGTTCCTGCTCCAGCAGCCGGTGCCGTACGCCGCCGCTGCCGTTGCTCTCCCGGTCGACGACTGCCTTGCGGACGGCTGGCTGACGAAGGGAGGTGGGAGCGCTGCAGCCGACGAGGTGCGGGCGACCGTCGACATCCGCCCGTACGCCAACGAGGTCGCCGGGCTGCCCAGTGCGGAGGCGTGGGTCGTCTCCGACCTCGGGTGCGCAGTCGGTGGCGCCGGTGGCATCGGCTCGGGTGAGACGGCCGAGGGCGTAGCCCGGAAAGATTTGGTGCTCGGGGTCGGCGGCGCGTCGACCACGCTCGCCAACCTCGCCGTTCGGCGGCCCGTGCGGGCGGTGCTGGACCTCGGTTCGGGCTCCGGGGTGCAGGCGCTGCACGCCGCCCGTCACGCCCAGCAGGTCACGGCGACCGACCTCAACCCCCGCGCCCTGCACTTCACCCGCCTGACGCTGGCGCTCTCGGGCTTCGAGAATGCCGACTTCGCCGAAGGGAGCCTCTTCGAGCCGGTGGCGGACCGGAAGTTCGACCTGATCGTCTCCAACCCGCCGTTCGTGATCTCGCCCGGCAGCCGGTTCGTGTACCGGGACGGCGGGATGGCGGGTGACGACCTCTCCCGCAGTCTGGTCCGTGGCGCCGCCGCCCACCTGGAGCCGGGCGGTTACTGCCACCTGCTGGCCAACTGGCAGCACGTCAAGGGCGAGGACTGGCACGAGCGGCTGGCCGGATGGGTGGCCGGCACCGGGCTGGACGCCTGGGTGGTCCAACGCGACGTCCAGGACGTCACGCAGTACGCGGAGCTGTGGCTGCGGGACGGTGGCGACCACCGGGGCCCCGGTGCCGACTACCAGGCCCGCTACGACGAGTGGCTGGACGCCTTCGAGGCCGCGCGGGTGGAGGGGATCGGATTCGGCTGGATCACGTTGCGAGCCGGTGGCGCGGCCCAGCCGAGCGTCACGGTCGAGGAGTGGCCGCACTCCGTCGAGCAGCCGCTCGGCCCGCACATCGAGAGCTGGTTCGAGCGGCAGGACTTCCTCCGTTCGCACGACGACGCCGCACTCCTGGCGGCCCGTTACGTGCTCGCCGACGAGGTCGTGCAGGAGCAGGTCGGGGCGCCAGGTGCGGAGGACCCTGAGCATGTGATCCTCCGTCACAACCGGGGCATGCGGCGGGCGACGAAGGTGGACACCGTCGGAGCGGGTTTCGTCGGGGTCTGTGACGGGACGCTCTCGGCCGGGGAGATCGTCGACGCGATCGCTCAGCTGCTGGGCGAGGACAGGGTGGTGCTGCGTGACCGGGTGCCCGAGTCGCTCCGGATGCTCACCGAGCAGGGGTTCGTGACGCCGGTCGCGTGACCTGGCCCGAGCGGGCGGCTGGTGTCTCGCACAGTGAGACACCAGCCGCCCGCGGCAGCCGCCGAGCGCACCCCGGTGTCGCCCCACCCGCCCCACTCGCCCCCGCCCGCTCGGCAGGGGGCTCAACTCCCCGTGGCTGAAAGTCGAACAGCGCCTTCTGTCTTCCCCGGCGCCCGGGTGCGCCCCCACGAGCCGGGCGTGACACGGCGCGCTCCCCGCGTGGCGCCGTCCGCTGAGTGAGACCGGAGCGCATGCCGGCCCCGGCGGGACGCCGGGAGTGCGGGGCGGCCCTGTTCACCTGTCGTCCCCTCGCGCGATGTCCGGCGTACGTCGAACGTCAGTCCCTGGTTGTCCACAGGCTGTCACGCTCCGTCCACAAGGCTGTGGACGGCCCGGCGATTGCCGGGCCGGGCGGGCGATCGAGGGAGACGAACGGTGGAGACGCCGACGGCAATGGGAGCGGGAGTCGTTCTCGCCCTCTTCGGCAGCGCTCTGCTGCTCTGGTGCGCCTTCGAACTGCGCCTTCGCCACCATCTGCGCCGCCACGGAGTCTCCGTCGCTGCGCGGGTGGTCGCCGACGGCGATCCGTACGGCGAGCCCTACGGTGACCCGTACGGGGAGCTCGACAGCGCGCCGCTGCTCAGCTACTTCACCCTGCCGTCGGTGGGCCTCGCGTCCGGTCGGAGCGAGTCGGTGCTGGCCCGGCCCCGGGGGATCACCCCGCTGCGTCGGCCGTCGGTGCTCGCGCCCGGGGCGATAGTCCAGGTCTCGTACGACGCCCGCCGTCCGAGCCGGGTGGTCCTCGCCGCCGGCGAGACCATCTCGGCTCTCCCCAGTGACATCTTCTGGGCACTTCTCGGTACCAGCGCCCTCGCCGGCGGTCTGAGCCTGGTCGCAACCTTCTTCGCTTCCTGACTCGCTTCCTGATCGGTCGGTTCCTGACCGCTCGGGTACCTGGCTCCGACCTCTCCGGCTGCGCACCGCCGCGCATCGCCGCCCGGCCTTGTCGGCCTCCCCCAGCCACCTCCCGCCCTCACCCGCCCTCACCCGCCCTCACCCGCCCTCACCCGCCACCTCCCGCGTGCCCCGCGATGCCCCCGCGATCCGGCTGAAACCCGCCCATCGGGGCTCGGTGTGCTGCCTCCGTGGCGTGCTGCAGCCCCGTCTGCGCAGCGAAAAGGCGCGGCATCGGGTTACCGTTCGAGTGGCATGGGTCGGCCTTGCCGGTGAAATTGCGGGATCAGTCCGTTTGACAAGGGTGGCCAGGGTACGGTCACACTCCGCTGGTGGGGCCGTCGCAGAGCGGCAGCCCCGGTCGGCGGTGGGTCGGGCGGAACGCCTCCCCAGCCGGCCGCGCCGCCAACAGACGTGCAGACGTTACGACCGGGAGAGAAGAGCGAAGGTGTCCCCGAGCAGCGAGACCGCGCACGGCCAGCGACTCGTCATTGTCGAGTCGCCGGCCAAGGCCAAGACGATCAAGGGCTACCTCGGCCCCGGTTACGTCGTCGAGGCCAGCGTCGGGCACATCCGCGACCTGCCCGGCACGGCCGCCGAGGTCCCGGATCAGTACACCGGCGAGGTGCGTCGGCTCGGGGTCGACGTCGACCACGACTTCGCACCCATCTATGTGGTGAACGCCGACAAGAAGTCGCAGGTCTCCAAGCTCAAGGCGCTCCTCAAGGAGTCCGACGAGCTCTTCCTCGCCACCGATGAGGACCGCGAGGGGGAGGCCATCGCCTGGCACCTCCAGGAGGTGCTCAAGCCCAAGGTGCCGGTCAAGCGGATGGTCTTCCACGAGATCACCAAGGCCGCCATCCAGGAGGCCGTCGCCAACCCGCGCGAGCTGAACCAGCGCCTGGTCGACGCCCAGGAGACCCGCCGCATCCTCGACCGCCTCTACGGCTACGAGGTCTCGCCGGTGCTCTGGAAGAAGGTCATGCCGAAGCTCTCGGCCGGCCGCGTCCAGTCCGTCGCGACCCGGCTGGTGGTCGAGCGTGAGCGTGAGCGGATCGCCTTCCGCACCGCCTCGTACTGGGACCTGACCGGTACCTTCGGCACCGGCCGGACGCCCGCCGACGCCGCGAACCCGGAGACCTTCGGGGCCCGGCTGAGCACCGTCGACGGCAAGCGCGTCGCCTCCGGCCGCGACTTCGGCTCGGACGGCAAGATCAAGACCGCCAACACCCTGCACCTGGACGAGCAGGCCGCCCGTGCGCTGGCGGCCGCCCTGGGGCAGACCGCGTTCAGCGTCCGCAGCGTCGAGTCGAAGCCGTACCGCCGCTCGCCGTACGCGCCGTTCCGCACCACCACGCTCCAGCAGGAGGCCAGCCGCAAGCTGGGCTTCGGCGCGAAGCGGACCATGCAGGTGGCCCAGAAGCTGTACGAGAACGGCTTCATCACCTACATGCGTACCGACTCGACCACGCTCTCGGAGACCGCGATCACCGCGGCCCGTGCGCAGGTCACCCAGCTCTACGGGGCCTCGTACCTCCCCGACGCCCCGCGCACCTACGCCAGCAAGGTCAAGAACGCGCAGGAGGCGCACGAGGCGATCCGCCCCTCCGGCGACCGCTTCCGCACGCCCGCCGAGACCGGCCTGAGCAGCGACGAGTTCCGGCTGTACGAGCTGATCTGGATGCGGACCGTCGCCTCGCAGATGAAGGACGCCGTCGGGCAGTCCGTCACCGTCAAGGTCGGCGGCACCTCCTCGGACGGCCGGGCGGTGGAGTTCTCCGCCTCCGGCAAGATCATCACCTTCCACGGCTTCCTCAAGGCCTACGTCGAGGGCGCGGACGACCCGAACGCCGAGCTGGACGACCGCGAGCGCCGCCTGCCGCAGGTCACCGAGGGCGACCCGCTCGCCGCCGAGCAGCTCACCCCCGAGGGCCACTCCACCAAGCCGCCGGCCCGCTACACCGAGGCCTCGCTGGTCAAGGAGCTGGAGGACCGGGAGATCGGCCGTCCGTCGACGTACGCGTCGATCATCGACACGATCATCAACCGGAAGTACGTCTTCAAGAAGGGGACGGCGCTCGTCCCCTCCTTCCTCTCCTTCGCCGTCGTGAACCTCCTGGAGAAGCACTTCGGCCGCCTGGTCGACTACGACTTCACCGCCCGGATGGAGGACGACCTCGACCGGATCGCCGCAGGTGAGGCGCAGTCCGTGCCGTGGCTGAAGCGCTTCTACTTCGGTGAGGCGGCGGGCAGCACGGCCGCCGTCGGCGGCGCGGCCGACGCGGGCAACGGCGACGGCGACCACCTGGGCGGCCTCAAGGAGCTCGTCACCGACCTCGGGGCGATCGACGCCCGCGAGATCAGCTCCTTCCCACTCAACGACGAGATCACCCTGCGGGTCGGGCGCTACGGCCCGTACGTGGAGAAGGCCGCCACCGTCGAGGGCGAGCCCGGCCAGCGCGCCGACGTCCCCGACGAGATGCCGCCGGACGAGCTGACCGTCGAGCTCGCCGAGGAGCTGCTGGCCAAGCCGAGCGGCGACTTCGAGCTGGGCACCGACCCGGTCAGCGGCAACCCGCTGGTCGCCAAGGACGGCCGGTACGGCCCGTACGTCACGGAGATCCTCCCCGAGGGCACGCCGAAGACGGGCAAGAACGCCGTCAAGCCGCGCACCGCCTCCCTGCTCAAGACGATGTCGCTGGACACCGTCACGCTGGAGGACGCGCTGCGGCTGCTCTCGCTGCCCCGGGTGGTCGGCGTCGACGCCGAGGGCGTCGAGATCACCGCGCAGAACGGCCGGTACGGCCCGTACCTCAAGAAGGGCACCGACTCCCGTTCGCTCGCGGACGAGGAGCAGATGTTCACGGTCACCCTCGAAGAGGCCCTGGCGATCTACGCGCAGCCCAAGCAGCGCGGCCGGGCCGCCGCCGCACCGCCGCTCAAGGAGCTGGGCAACGACCCGGTCAGCGAGCGCCCGGTGGTCGTCAAGGACGGCCGGTTCGGCCCGTACGTCACCGACGGGGAGACGAACGCGACGCTCCGCAAGGACGACGACGTCGAGACCATCACGCCGGAGCGCGGCTACGAGCTGCTCGCCGAGAAGCGGGCGCGCGGGCCGGTGAAGAAGACTGCGAAGAAGGCTCCGGCGAAGAAGGCCCCCGCCAAGAAGGCGACGGCGACCAAGACGGCAGCGACCAAGGAGACGGCCCCCAAGGCGGCAGCGGCGAAGAAGACCGTCGCGAAGAAGACCGTGGCCAAGAAGACCGTCGCGAAGAAGACGGCAGCCAAGGCGACAGCCGACAAGGCGGCCGCGTCCGACGAGAGCTGAGCGGTGGTTCAACACCGGTTGCGGGCCCGTACTCACGAGTGCGGGCCCGCAGTGCGTCACAACCGTGTCATGAGAGCGGTACCGGAGCGGCTCATCTCCTTTTGCGACAGGCGCCGACCGCTACTCTGACTGGTATGACGAGCGAGGAGCAGCCCACCCCGCAGCCCACCCCCACGAGCGCCGGTGCACCCGCGCAGCCCGAGGTCGCCCCCGCCGGGACTCCCGGGGAGCGCAGTCGGGCCCTGCTCAGGCAGCGCCCCTATCGACGACTGTGGACGACGCAGCTGGTCGGCGGCACCGCCGACCGGCTCGGCATGCTGGTGCTCGTCGGGTTGACCTGGGCGGCCTCCTTCTCGGGCGGCCCGTTCGGGCACGGCTACCGGGCGGAGGCGTTCGCGGTGGCGGCCGTCCTCGGCGCGCGACTGCTCGCCACCCTGCTCTTCGGCGCTGCGCTGCTGGGCCCGGTGCACGCACTCGTCGCCCGCCGGCTCGACCGGCGGTGGACGCTGCTCGGCGCCGACGCCTTCCGGGCCGTCCTGATCGCGCTGGCGCCCTGGTGGCTCACCTGGACGCACGGCACTGCCACCTGGCTGCTGCTCGGCACCGCCTTCCTGATCGGTGCCGCCGAGCGGGTCTGGTCGGTAGCCAAGGACGCCGTCGTGCCCGGCCTGCTCCCCGCCGCCGACCCATACGCGCCCGCCGCCGCGCAGCGCCCGTCCGCGTCGAACCTGGAGACCGTCCGCACGCTGGACCTGCGCACCGGCTGGGCGACCCTGCCGCTCGCCGCAGTGGCGCTGATGGTGCTGACGCTGGTCAACAACACCGCTGCGGCCCTTGGCTCGCACTGGCTGCGGGCCAACCAGACCACCGTTGCCGGGCTCGGTGCAGCCGTGCTGTTCGCGGTCTCGGCCGTCTTGATCTTCCTGCAGGAGCTGCCGTCCGAGGCGAGCGCGGCGCCGCGCTCCCCCCTCCAGGGCCTGCGCGCGCCCACCGACGCGACCCCTGGGCCGGCCCTCACCAAGGGCCGGACCGGCTCCGCCCCCTACTTCACCTTCTCCGTGGCCGCCGCCTACGCCTCGATGGCGGGCGTCACCGCGCTCGGCCTGCTGACCGCCGTCGACCACCGGGCCGGGCCGATCGGCTTCGCGCTGCTGGTGCTCGCCGCGACCGCGACCCCCGCGCTCGGCATCCGGATCACCCGGGCCACGCTGCCCGCCCTCTCCCGCCGCCGCCTGCTCGCGCTCGCGCTGCTCACGGCCGGGGTGGCGCTGATCCTCGCCGGGCTGGTGCTCGACTTCGTCCTCGTCCTGCTGCTCACGGCGCTGGCCGGGCTGGCGGCCGGGATCGTCATCGCCACCGGCCGTACGCTGCTCGCCCAGGAGGTCGAGGAGCTGCGGCTGCCCAAGGTCACCGAGCACCTGTACGCGGTGCTGCGGGTCGTGGTCGGCGCCTCGCTGGTGGGGATGCCGCTGATCGCCGCCGCGTACGGCGAGGTGCAGTACGGCGAGATCAAGCCAGGTGGCTTCACCTTCGTGCACGGCGGTGCCGCGCTCGCCGTCGCCACCGCCGGGCTGCTGACGCTGGCGTTGGCCGCTGTCGTGCTGCTGAAGACCGACGACCAGCGTGGCACCGTCCCGCTCGGGCGTGAGCTGGTGCGTTCGCTGCGCGGCGGCGCTCGGCTCGCACCGCACCGGACGACCGGCACCGGCTTCTTCATCGCCCTGGAGGGCGGCGACGGCGCCGGGAAGTCGACCCAGGCCAACGCACTCGCCGAGTGGATCCGGAGCAAGGGCCACGAGGTGGTGCTCACCCGTGAGCCCGGCGGCAGCCCGATCGGGCAGCGGCTGCGCGCGCTCGTGCTGGACGTCGGCAACACCGGGCTCTCGCACCGGGCCGAGGCACTGATCTACGCCGCCGACCGCGCCGAGCACGTCGAGAACGTCATCCGCCCCGCGCTGGAGCGCGGCGCGGTGGTGATCACCGACCGGTACATGGACTCCTCGATCGCCTACCAGGGCGCCGGGCGCGACCTGGCGGCGACGGAGGTCGCGCGGATCTCGCGCTGGGCCACCGGCGGCCTGGTGCCGGACCTGACGATCGTGCTCGACGTCGACCCGAACGCGGCGCGCGAGCGGTTCACCGAGGCGCTGGACCGGCTGGAGTCCGAGCCGACCGAGTTCCACTCGCGGGTGCGCTCCGGCTTCCTGGCGCTGGCGGCCGCCGACCCAGCCCGCTACCTGGTCGTGGACGGCAGTCAGCAGCCCGCCTTCGTGACCACCGCCCTCCGTCACCGGCTCGACCGCGAGCTGCCGCTCTCCGCCCAGGAGAAGGCCGCCCAGATCGAGCAGGAGCGGCTGGCCCGCGAGGAGGCCGCTCGCCGCGCCGCCGAGGAGGCCAGGCTCGCGGAGGAGGCGGCGGCGGCCGAGCGCAAGCGGCTCGCCCTCCTGGAGGAGCTGCGCGCCGAGCAGGCGGAGAAGGACCGGCTCGCCGCCGAGGAGGCCCGCAAGGCCGCCGAGGAGCGGGCCCGGCAGGAGGCCGAGGCAGCCAGGATCGCGGCTGAGGCCGAGGCCAAGAAGCGCGCCGAGGAGGAGGCCGCCCGGCGGGCGGCGGAGGAGGCCAGGCTCGCGGTGGCGGCTGCCGAGCAGGAGCGGCTGGCGGCGGAGGCCGCCGCGCAGGCCGAGCTCCAGCGCCAGCGCGACCTCCAGCGGGCCGAGCAGCGGCGCCGGGCGGAGGAGGCGCTGCAGCGCGCCGAGGAGGCCCGGCTGGCAGCAGCGGCCGCCGCAGCTGCGGCTGCGGCGGCGTCGACCGCCACCACGACGGTCGAGCTGACGAAGATCGGTGGGGTGGAGCAGGTCACCGAGGAGATCTCGGAGGAGGACCGGCTGGCCGCCGTCCGCGCGGCCGAGGCGCTGGCCGCCGCGTCGCGTGCCGACGAGACCTCGGTGCTGCCGCGGGTGCCTGCGGCGGACGAGACCGCCGTAATGCCCCGGGTGCCCGCAGCGGAGGAGACGGCGGTACTGCCGACGGTCGCTGACGTGAAGCCCGCGGATGCGAAGACCACTGGCGCCAAGGCTGCAGGCGCGAAGGCGGCGGACGAGACCGCCGTGCTGCCCAGGGTGCCACTGTCGGCGGAGGACAGGGTGCCGCGCGGCCTCTGGCGGGACGAGCAGCGGGACGAGCAGGAGACTGGGGCGGCGAAGGCGGCGAAGGTCGACGAGACCCGGGAGATGCCCCTGGTCGAGCCCCGGCCCCGGCCGGACTGGGCCGAGGAGACCCCGATGGACGACCTCCCGAGCCTGACGGACACCCTGCTCGGCTCCCGCGAGCAGTGGGCGCAGTGGCAGGACGACGAGCCGCCCGCCGACGACGCCAAGGGCCGGAAGCGACGCGGCGGCCAGAAGTAGGACAGGCCGGGTCGGGCTCGGGCAGTACCTCCCGGAGACGGCGGTAGCACGGGCGGTGGAGGATGGCGGCGTCGGTGACGGGCACGGGCCCGCCCGGCTCGTCGTGTTGGACGGGCTTCGGCTCCTGGCCGTGCTGATGGTGGTCGCGTACCACTACGTGGCGTTCGGGTCGGAGTGGGGCGTGCCCCGGGGCGAGGCGTTCCCGGGGCTGTACCGGCCGGCTGCGTACGGGTGGCTGGGGGTGCCGCTGTTCTTCCTGATCAGCGGCTTCGTGATCTGCCTCAGCTGCTGGGGGCGGTCGCTGTCGGAGTTCTTCACCTCGCGGGTGGTGCGGCTGTTCCCCGCGTACTGGTTCGGAGTGGCGGCGACCACGGCGGTGGTGGCGGCGGTGCCGGGCGGTACCGGGCCACGGCGTTGGCAGGACGTGCTGACCAACCTCACGATGCTGGAGTACCCGCTCGGGGCGCCGTACGTCGACGGGGTGTACTGGAGCCTCTGGGTGGAGGCCAGGTTCTACCTGCTGTTCGCGGTGGTGGTCTGGCTCGGGGTCTCGTACCGGCGGGTGCTGGCCTTCTGCCTGCTCTGGTCGGTGGCGGGGGTCGTCGCGACGGCGCTGCCGGGGGTGGCGTGGTTGCAGCTCGTGGCGATGCCCGAGCACTGCTGGTTCTTCGTCGGCGGGCTGGCGTTCCACCTGATGTGGCGGTCCGGGCCGGATCTGCTGCTCTGGCTGCTGGTCGGGTTCAGCTTCCTGGCGGGGTGCCGGGGCGTGCGGCCGACGTACCGGTTCGCCGCCGCCCACGCCGAGGCGCCGCTGCCCGAGTGGGGCGTGGTGGTGTTGCTCGCGGTCTGCTACCTGCTGATGGCCGGGGTCGCGCTCGGCTGGTTCCGGCGGGTCCGCGGGCGTTGGCTCACGGCGGCCGGGGCGGTGACGTACCCGCTGTACCTGCTGCACCAGTACATCGGGTGGGAGGTGATCGTGGCGTTCCGGGGGCGGGTGGCGCCGTGGGTGCTGGCGGTCGGGCTGGTGGTGGTGCTGACTGCGGTCTCCTGGCTGGTGCAGCGATACGTCGAGCGGCCGGTCGGGCGGTGGATGAAGGGGCGGCTGCGGGCAGCCCTCGCCAAGGGGGCTCTGCCGGAGGAGCAGGCGGACCGGCAGCCGGACCGGCAGGCGGAGGAGCGGGCAGGCCGGCAGGCGGAGGGTGTCGGTGTGCGGCGTTAGGCTCGGGCGGGGACGTGGGCTGATCGGTGGGAGTACGGCGTGAGTGTGTGGGACGACCTGGTCGGACAGGATCGGGTGGTCGAGCAGCTGACGGCCGCCGCGCGGGCCGCTCGGGCGACCGTGAAGGGGACGACGGAGGCCGATGCCAACGCCTCGCTGATGACGCACGCCTGGCTCTTCACCGGCCCGCCCGGCGCCGGGCAGACCACGGCGGCGCGGGCCTTCGCCGCCGCGCTCCAGTGCACCAGCCCCGATCTCGAACTCGGCGGGGTGCCCGGCTGCGGCTTCTGCGACGGCTGCCACACCGTGCTCTCCGGCAGCCACGCCGACGTGAAGTACGTCCGCACGGACGGCCTGTCGATCGGTGTCGGCGACATGCGGGCCCTCGTGCTGCGGGCCGCCAGCTACCCGACGGGTGGCAAGTGGTCGGTGATCCTGGTCGACGCGGCCCACCGGCTCACCGAGGCGGCGGCGAACGCCCTGCTCAAGGGCGTCGAGGAGCCCTCGCCCCGGACGGTCTGGATGCTCTGCGCACCGTCCGTGCAGGATGTCCTGCCGACGATCCGCTCGCGCTGCCGCCTGCTGGTGCTGCGCACGCCCGCCGCCGACGCGGTGGCCGACATGCTGGTGCAGCGGGACGGCGCCGAGCCGGCGACGGCCCGGATGGCGGCGTTGGCCGGGCAGGGTGACGTCGAGCGTTCGCGGCGGCTGGCCGTCGACGAGCAGGCCCGGACCAGGCGGCTCGACGTGCTGCGGATTCCGCTGGAGGTCGCCGACATCGGCGGGTGCCTGGCTGCCGCGCAGCGGCTGGTCGACACCGCCAAGGCCGACGCGGAGGCGCTGGCCCAGACGCAGGATGCCAAGGAGACCGACGACCTGCGGGCCGCGTACGGCGCGGTCGAGGGGAGCCGGGCGCCACGCGGGCTGGCGGGGGCGGCCAAGGAGCTGGAGAAGCGGCAGAAGAGCCGGGCGACCCGGACCCGTCGGGAGACGCTCGGGGTCGCGCTGCTGGACCTGCTCGGCTTCTACCGTGACGTGCTGGCGCTGCAGCTCGGGTCGACGGGCACTCTGGCGAACGAGGACCAGCGCGCTGCGCTGGACCGGATCGCCGGGTCGGGCGCGCCGGAGAACACCCTGCGGCGGATCGAGGCGGTACTGGCCTGCCGCCGGGCGCTGGACCGGAACGTGGACCCGCTGCTGGCCGTCGAGGTGATGACCGTCGCGCTCCGGGCGGGGTGAGCCGCGCCGCGAGGTGCTTGGGCCGGGTGCTCGCTCGTTCGAGTGAAGGTCGCGGGGGTGCCCGGGAGCCTTGCCGGGTGCGGGGCCGGTTGTCTTGCACGCTGTGGGAATGCCACGTCCGCTCCTTGTCGTACCGCTGGTGGTCTTCGCCGTTGCCGGGATCTGGCTCGCGAGGGCCGTGCTGGTCCGCTGGCGGGACCTGAAAGCCGCGCAGACGTACGAGCTGGTGGCCGAACAACGGCCGCTGCTGGTGCGGGCCGGCGCGGCGGTGCTGTGCGGGATGTGCATCACCGCGTTGACGGTCGCCGTGACCTTCGACGGGCGGGGTGCCCGTGGGGTCGAGCAGGCCCGCGCCGTCGCGGCCGCGCCGGCCGCGTCGGCCGTGGCGGCAGCGCCCTCCGGTGACACGAAGCACGGGGCGCCGCCGGAGGGCGGGCCCACCCCGGTCGCGACGCAGTTCCGCGTCATCGGGCACCCGGCGGAGGGGGAGCTGTTGGAGGGCTCGGTCGCCGGGCCGGACGGCCGGCCCCGGGCCGTCCGGGTCTGGGTGCCCGCGCAGTACCGGGAGGACCAGAGCGCCCGCTTCCCCGTGATCGTGCTGCACGCCGGGGGCGCCCGGACGACCGCCGACGCCGAGCTGCCGGACGTCTTCGACGGCATCGCCTCCGCCGTGAAGCTCGGCCGGGCCCGGCCCTTCGTGGTCGTCGCCCCCGAATCCCCGACCGGCACCGCCCACCCCTGTGACCTGGTCGCCGCCGCCCCGCAGGCCGTCGCCGACGACACCGCGCTGCGCACCGCCGTCGGCGCCGCCTTCCGGACGCTGCCCGCCGGGCCCGGAGGCTGGGGCGTGCTCGGGATCGAGGGCGGTGCGCCGTGCGCGGCCGCCGCCGTACTGGCCCGGCCCGACCTCTACGGCGCGGCGGCCGCCGTCTCCGGCCGCTACGACACGGCGGCGCTCGCCCAGACCGGTGCGGCGGCCCCGGGCACCTCCGCCGCGCGGCTGCTGCTCGCGGCCGCCAAGCAGGACAGCGACGGCCTGGCCGCCGCCCGCACGCTCCAGACCACGCTGCGCGGCGGCAAGGGCCGGGCCGCGCAGGCCGAGGTGAGGATCTCGGACGTGGTGCAGGACTACTCGCCCGAGCGGGAGCGGCTGCGGCTGGTCCGGATCGCGGTGCAGTACCTGGCGGAGAGCCTCGCCCACCCGTCCTGACGTGCCTGCCGTGACGGGCCCGGCCCTGGGGTATTGATCCGCCGCCGCACCGTTACGCTCAGCTCCTGCCGGTCGGTGGCCGGCTTCCGAAGCTCCCGAGGAGAGAACCGTCATGCGAGCTGCCCGGCCGACCCGGCTTCTTCGGCTGTCCGCCGCGCTGGCCGTGGCGGGGCTGGTGCTCTCTGGGTGCAGCTCCTCGGGCGGCGCCACCGCACCCGCGCCGTCCTCCTCGTCCTCCTCCTCGGACGGCCTGCGGGCCGGGGTGACTCCGCTGGCCCCGCTGCCGGCCGAGACCCCGGCGGCGCTGGCCGCCTACTACGGGCAGAAGCTCGGCTGGCAGCCGTGCGACGACGGCTTCGAGTGCGCGACCTTCAAGGTGCCGCTCGACTACGACCACCCCGGCTCCGGCGACCTCTCGCTCACGGCGGCCCGCAAGCCCGCCTCCGGCACGGCGCCCCGGCTGGGCTCGCTGCTGCTCAACCCCGGCGGGCCGGGCGGGTCGGCGGTCGAGTACCTGGAGGCCGTCGCCAAGGGCTACGACTCCGGCGTCCTCGCGGCCTACGACCTGGTCGGGGTGGACCCGCGCGGCGTCGGCCGGAGCAGCCCGGTGACCTGCCTCGGCAGCGACCGGATGGACGCGTACACGGCCGTCGACATCACCCCCGACGACCAGGCCGAGACGGATGCGCTGGTCGCGGCGGACAAGGAGTTCGCGGCCGCCTGCCAGCAGAAGTCCGGTGCGTTCCTCGGGCACGTCAGCACGGTCGAGTCGGCCCGCGACATGGACGTGCTGCGGGCGCTGCTGGGCGACGACAAGCTGCACTACCTGGGCAAGTCGTACGGGACCTTCCTGGGCGCGACGTACGCCGGGCTCTTCCCGGGCCGGGTCGGGCGGATGGTGCTGGACGGGGCTATGGACCCGGCGCTCGACTCGACCGCCGGGAACAAGGCGCAGGCCGGGGGCTTCGAGACCGCCTGGTCGGCCTTCGCCAAGGACTGCGTCAGCCGTGACGACTGCCCGCTGGGCAGCACCGAGCAGCAGGCCGGCCAGCAGCTGGACGCGCTGTTCAAGCAGCTCGACGCGCACCCGCTGCCGACCGACTCCGCGCGGAAGCTGACGGAGTCGCAGGCCACCACGGGCGTGATCCAGGCGATGTACGCGGAGTTCCTCTGGCCGCAGCTGCGGGCGGCGCTGGCGAGCGCGAAGGGCGGTGAGGGCTCGGCGCTGCTCCGGCTCTCCGACAGCTACTACGAGCGCGCGGCGGACGGCACGTACCCGAATCTGATGTTCGCCAACATGGCCGTGAACTGCCTCGACCTGCCCGCGCCGTTCAGCGGGCCGGAGGAGGCCCGGCAGGCGGTGCCCGCGTTCGAGAGCGCCTCGCCGCACTTCGGGCGGGACATGGCCTGGATGGCGCTGGCCTGCGCGTACTGGCCGGTCAAGCCGACCGGCGCGGCACACACCGTCCGGGCGGCCGGCTCGGCGCCGATCGTGGTGGTCGGCACCACCCGTGACCCGGCCACGCCGTACGCCTGGGCGCAGTCGCTGGCCACCCAGCTGGAGGCGGGCCGCCTGCTGACGTACGACGGCGACGGGCACACCGCGTACGGGCGGCACAACGCGTGCGTCGACGGCGCGGTCAACCGCTACCTGCTGGGCGGGGACGCCCCGGCGACGGGCACGCGCTGCGCGAAGTGACTGACGGTTGGTCAGGTTGGTTGGATTTTCAACAGACGACCGGTGCGAAGGTACGATGATGCGCCCATTCGGAGTGCATCGAGGAGTCGCACCGTGTTCGGAGTCAACGACCTGGCGACGTATGTCATCGGCGCCCTGGTGATCGTCCTGCTGCCCGGCCCGAACTCGCTGTACGTGCTCTCGGTGGCCGCCCGCAAGGGCGTCCGGACGGCCTTCCGGGCCGCCGCCGGGGTCTTCGTCGGGGACTTCACGCTGATCAGCCTGACCGCCCTCGGCGCGACCTCGCTGCTCAAGGCCAACCCGGCGGTCTTCGCGGTGGTGAAGTTCGGTGGCGCGGCCTACCTGATCTGGATAGGCATCGGCATGCTGCGGGCGGCCCGCCAGCTCTGGCGCGAGCGCAAGGCCACCGGCGACGAGGCGGCCGCCGCCCCGGCCGCCGGGGCCGAGCGGCCCTTCCGGCGGGCGCTGATGATCAGCCTGCTCAACCCGAAGGCGATCCTCTTCCTGCTGTCCTTCTTCACCCAGTTCGTCGATCCCTCGTACGGGCAGCCGGTGCTCTCCTTCGCCCTGCTGGGCGGCATCCTCCAGGCCTTCAGCGTCCTCTACCTGACCACCCTGATCTTCACCGGCACCGCCCTCTCCGCCGCCTTCAGCCGCCGCAAGCGCCTCTCCGCAGGCCTGACCAGCGCCGTCGCCATGCTCTTCGCCGGCTTCGCCGTGAAGCTCGCTGCCTCCTCGGCCTGAACCCGGTACGGATCACCCCCGAAACGTGTGTAGACTTGCCCGCGTTGCCAGGACGGATCACCAACCCCTCGGGGTGGGTGCCGCACGGTGACGGTGCCGCCTTAGCTCAGTTGGCCAGAGCAACGCACTCGTAATGCGTAGGTCATGGGTTCGAATCCCATAGGCGGCTCAGCGAAACCCCAGGACTCACTCGCCGTGACCTGGGGTTTTTGCTTGCCCTTTACCTGCGAGGTTGAGCGCTCCCGTGCCGCCCTGGGTCGTACGGGGCTGGGTGCGGCCAAAGTGCGGCCATCAGTGCAATTGTACTGCACGGGTGTGGCCGAGAAGTTGATCTGCAATCGGTGCTCGCCCGACCGTAACTGTGGTGTCCCTACAAGATGCAGGGCCATGGGGCCGCCGCGCGGGGGGAGCGTGTCCGGCCGAGTGTTCGCCGAAGACCGTGGGGTGGGCATTGCACCATTTCAAGATCATCAAGCACTGAAGGGTATGAGTGAATCGCTGAGCCCGCAGCCGGAGCCTGTCGGAGACGAGGAAAGGGCCGTGTCGGCCCGCCCTACGGACGCCGATGGTCGTCGGGCCAGCAGCCAGGGCCGGGGGGTGGCTGAACTGGTGGCAGTCTTCAATGCGGTGCCAGCGGCGTCGATCGCGGTTTTCGGAGCCAGCCAGTCTGTTCCGCTGACGATCGCCACCCTGGCCGTGGCGGCAGCGTTAGGTGGGTGGTGGATCGCGCGTGGCCGGTAGCGGCACTACGACTGACTCGATCAAGAACCGCCATCGGATCGGAGACCTGACGCCTTGTCCGGCACCACCCAACCCGCGGGCTTTGTAGCCTTCTGTGAAGACCAGCTCCCGGGGCTGGTCGGACACCTGTGTAGGGCAGGGTTCGACCAGCACGTTGCAGAGGATTCCGCTCAGGAGGCGATGATCGAGCTGCTTCGGGTCTGGGACGGTGAGTCGATTCGAGACCCACGAGCCTGGGTTCGCCTGGTAGCGGTTCGCAAGGCCGCTGCCGTTGTGCGGTCAGAGCGCCGGCTTCGAGAAGCCCAGGTGGTGGCAGCGGCTCGGCTGGAGGTTGAGTCGCTGGTGCCAGCCACGGCAGAGGCGGAGAGTCGGTACGAGATCGAGGTGGTGCTCCGACTCCTTCGGGCCCTTCCGCCGGTGCAGCGCCTGGTGATGGCCTGGGAGTTCGACGGCTACAAGGCTGCGGATATCGCGAGGATCACGGGCATGAAGGACATTACGGTCAGATCCAACCTGCGCCATGCCCATGCGCAGCTCAAGCGGCTGCTGGAAGCAGAGAACAAGGAGGTCGGGACCCGATGAGCGAGTCCGAGCTGTCCGATGCGGCCGACTTCAAGGGCTGGATTCGTCAGACCGCCAAGCGCATGGACAAGGCTCTGGTCTCCGACGAGAGACTGGCGGAGATGATGGCTGCGATCCTTGGTTCGGGGGTCGCGCGTGGCCGCGGGGAACATCACGCCTTCGAACAGGTGCTGGAGCGCACCGGAACCGATGACTTCGATGCAGTGCGTCGGCTGGTCGGCCGAATGAACCCCGCAGCGATTCAAGCCGAGCGGGCCGCCGATCTCTACGGGCTCCAGGTCTTCGACGGACTTCGCGATCAGGACGTGGACGA
Source organism: Kitasatospora sp. McL0602 (assembly GCF_052076145.1). Lineage (NCBI taxonomy): Bacteria > Bacillati > Actinomycetota > Actinomycetes > Kitasatosporales > Streptomycetaceae > Kitasatospora > Kitasatospora sp. McL0602. The sequence goes on from NZ_CP197246.1 coordinate 4,065,487, forward strand.
CGGGCCGGAGCGGCACCTGAAGCTCGTTAGCGACGAGCCGCGCGAAGTGTCTCTTGGATCGTTCGGCCTGGGAAAGTCGCGGGTCGCGGAGCTGCTGATGGGCGTGCAGCTCTACGACGACGCAGGCATCGCAGTGAGGGAGCTGTACCAGAACGCCCTCGACGCCTGCCGCTACCGGGCTGCGCGGCACGAGTTCCTCTCGCGGACCAGCGGAGACGACTGGTCATACGAGCCTGAGATCATCTTCCGGCAGGGGCGAGACGAGCTCGGGCGGGACTACCTCGACTGTGTGGACAACGGGGTTGGCATGGACGGCGAGGTCATCCGTGAGCTGTTCTCGCGGGCCGGCGCGAGGTTCGTCGAGTCGCAGGGCTACCGTGCGGAGGAGGCAGCCTGGCAGGCGTGTGACCCGCCCGTGGGGCTAGTGCCCAACAGCCGGTTCGGAATCGGAGTGCTCAGCTACTTCATGTTGGCTGACCAGATCGAGGTCACGACGTGCCGCATGGACCAATTCGGACGAAGTGGACCAGTGCTGCGGCTTGGTATTGATGGTGTCGGCAGTCCGTATCGCATCGCCGAGGTCCGAGAGCGCGGCAAGCAGCCGGGAACGAAGGTCAGGTTGCTGCTTCGTGATCCGGAGCATCGCGCTGGCCGGAGCTGGCCCGATCTCGCGCAGGCGCTAGAGCGGGTGCTAGGCGTCGCCGAGTTCCCGACGTTCTTCATCAGCGAGGAGGCCAGGCAGGTCTGGAGGCCCGGTGAGCTTCGACCAAGCCAGAGCCTTGCTCGCCACTCCAAAGGGGTCCGAGCCGCTGGGTGGACAGCTCCCTGTCTCGAAGGCCAGGTCGTTTGGTGCGAGGACGGCGGAGCTTTGCTTCTGGACGGCTTGCTCGTCGAACCTGACGCCAACAGCAGAATCCTCGAAGGCAGTGGCTACGGGACATTGCGTGGCGTCGTAGTCAATCTGCCCGCAATGCCCGACCTAGACCTTTCAGTTGACCGGCGCTTCCTCCGCAGCGATGCCTCGGCTCATGTGGAGGAAATGCTGGCCGCAGCAGCAAGTGAGCTGGTGGCTACGCGGCCAGCTCTCGTCACAGCTGGGTGGTTGGCTGACCTCGATCAGCATTGCCCTGTGGTGGCGCAGGTTGTCAGAGCAGCTCTGGCTCGTAGGGAGGAAGGTCGCCATGGCCAAACGAGCGACCTACAGGAACCGAGCGATTGATGTGGGCCAAATGATGCGAGGAGCCAGGCGGGGCCAACTCGGATCTCTCGCGTTGGTCGATCCTGTGACCCACATTCCTTCTGGCTGGCCCGGCGTTGCGGACTGTTCCGATAGAGGTCCCGGCCGCGCCGAGGGCCGAATGGCAGCGGCTCCGAGGTAGCAGGGTCGCTGCCTCGGAGCCGCTCGATGCCTAGGAAGTCAGGCGGACTTCTGCTCCGGATCGTCCGTCGGCCGGGTGGGGGGTCGCATCTGCGGGATGGTCCGCGCCTTGGCCTCGGAGTCGTCCGGGACGGCGGAGAGTTGAGGCCGTGCGTGCGGGACGAGCTGGGCGACCTTCTCCGCCGCGTCGCGGGCGAGATCGTCCAGGACCGACTGGTAGATGTCCCGGGTGATCCGGGTGTCGGAGTGGCCGAGGGTGTCGGAGACGACCTTGATGTCCACCCCGGCCGCGAGCATGAGGGTCGCGGCGACGTGCCGAAGGTCGTGAAGGCGGATCGGCGGCAGGCCGGCGGCCTCCACGAGGCGCTCAAAGAGGTCGCTGACCTTGCCCGGGTGGAGGAGGGAGCCGTCCTCCTGGGTGAAGATCCGGCCAGTGTCCTGCCAAGCGTCGCCCCACTCCGCGCGTTCGCGCTCCTGGCGGAGCTTGTGGGCCTGGAGACCGTCGAAGGTCTCGTTGTCGAGCGCCAGCAGGCGGATGCCCGAATCGGTCTTGGGCGCTCCTTCGAGGACCTCCCAGCCGTCCTGGACGAGCTGGGTGGCGATGGTCAGGGAGCGCTGCGCGGCGGAGAGATCCTCCCAGCGGGCTCCGCACGTCTCGCCTCGACGTGTGCCCCGGAACGCGACGATCCGCCAGAACATGTACAGGCGGTCCTCGGACACGAAGTTGAGGAAGACGGCGGTCTGCTCCGGAGTCCAGACCATGACGGGGCTGGGCTTGCGCCCGGTTTCCCGCCATCGAGCGATTCGCTCATCGGTCCAGATGAGGGCTTTCGGCTTTGTCCCGGGCAACAGCTCGACGTGCTCGAACGGATTGAACGGGCTCAGCACCTGCTGAGCGATGGCGACGTTGAGAGCCGCGCGGCCCGTCGCCTTGATGTGGGGCTGGGTGTTGAGACCGGTGATCCGGCGGAAGGGCGGCAGCTGGTCGAGCTGTGACCGCAGCCACTTCCGGCGCGCGCGGTTCTCGGCGCCGCGGTTCGGGATGGACTTCAGCTCGGTCTGAACGGCCCGGCGCTGAGCGTTCTGCTCTTGAATCAGGATGTTGGCTTCGTTGATCGAGTCGAACATCGTGTCCACGTGGTGGACCCGTAGCTTGTCGAGCCGGAGGTCGCCCAAGTGCGGCTTCAGGTGGACTCGGACGTCGCACTCGTAGCGCTTGTATCCGGTGACTCGAAGGCGCTTGCGCCCGGCGAGCCAGCGGTCGAGCCACTCGCCCACGGTTATCTTCGAGTTGAGGGTCTGCCCGGTCTTGAACCGGCGGAGGGTCTCCTCGTAGTCCGGGAGCGGCTCCTTGGCCGCCGCGCAGGCTTCCAGCAGGTCGCTGATCGCCAGCTGGCCGGTCGGGTCGTCCTTCTCCGGTATGGCCATCAGGGCGATGACCTTCGCTAGCTCCTCCTTCGCGTCGGCGGCGGTGGTGAACCCGCCCCGGCGGAAGCGCCGTCGGCTGTTGTCCTGGCGCGGCACCAGCTCCTGGATGGCGTACCAGATGCCGTGGCGGGAGCTGGACGACTTCGGGCACTTCGCGCCGTACGGCTTGCCAGTCTCGGGGTTCCGGCATGCGCACCGTCGGGAGACGGTTCCGTTCTTCACGTGCGGTCCTTACGGTGTTGTGTCCTCGGTCTGGTCAACGGCGGTGAGACCGTCGGGGAGTGCGGGCGGGACGAGACCCCGCTCACGCATCCGCGTCCGGAAGGATGCAAGCTCCTTGCGGTCCGCTTCCGCGTACTCCTCATATCCGGTGGCCAGCTCCAGCAGGGCGGCTCTGCGATCAGGAGCCGGTGTGGTGTTTGCGGCTCGGCGGCGGTCGGTGGCCAAGGCGGCAGATGCTCTGGCTGCCGCTACGAGGTCGCCGTGCTCCCGGAAGGTGTCCAGGACGTCCCGGGGGCTGCCAGGCGGGGCCGGTTCCGCGATCGGTGTCTCCCCGGTGAACCACGCGAGTGCATCCCACGTCGAGACCTCTCGGTCGGGGAGTACCTCCACCGTCTCGGCAGTGCCGAGGGGGAAGAGGAGGGCCACTGGCGGCACACCGAGCGAGTCGGCAAGGGCGAGGAAGTCGGTAAGCGTGATGCTCGTCCGGCGTCCCGATTCCAGGTTCTTGATCGTCTGGTCGGTGATCTCTGGTAGGCCGCGTTGGGCACAGCGTTCGGCGACGGCCGGCATCGTGAGGCGGGCGTCCATGCGTGCCTGGCGCATGGAGCGTACGACCTGGGCGGTGAACCGTGTCGACCAAGAGTCTGAGGTCATGGGTGCACTTTACGATCCAGAAAAGTGCTGCCGCAACTCCGTGATACAACGATTCGCGTCACCAAGGCACGAATCACAACCAGGAGAGCATCATGACTGCACCTTCCTCTGGCGGTATGACCGCCGACGAGCTGCTCGCCCTGCCGGTGGCCATCGACCTCGACACGGCGAACCGGGCGCTCTGCATCGGTCGCTCCACCGGATACGGGCTGGCGAAAGCCGGACAGTACCCAGTCACGGTTCTGCGATTGGGCAACGCCTACAGGGTGGTGACCTCCGACCTGCTGAAGCTGCTCGGCGTGGAACGCCGAATGGGTTCGGTCCCGCTGACGACTGGAGCTGCGAAGGAGCACGGGCTCTGCGCGTGAGGACGGACTAGGTGCGACATGCGACAGGGGTGGACATGGAGCGCCGGTTCGCATGGCACCCCGGCTGGGTCAGTGGGTATCAGCGCTGTCCCGGTCGCGGGTCTGGCCGGGTACGGCGGTGTCGTATTGTTGGGCCTGCAGCAGGTACGCCTCGCGGTAGTGCGTCGCGGGTCGGCGGGTCATGAGGTCGGCGTGAGTGCCTTCCTCGACGAGCCGTCCGTGGTCGAGGACGAAGATGTGGTCCGCCTTCGCCGTGGCGCCGAGGCGGTGGGTGATCAGAACGACGGTGACGCCGAGGTCGGTGAGGTGGCGGATCTGCTCAAATGCTGCGACTTCGGCCTGAGGGTCGAGGGCGGAGGTGGGCTCGTCGACGACGACCAGCGCCGGCAGCCGACCGTCCTGGTCGGGGGTGGTCAGGCGCAGGCGGGTACGGGCGAGGGCGACCCCTTGCCACTGGCCGCCGGACAGCTGGACCCCTCCCTCGAAGCCCTTGGCCAGCAGGGTGTTCCACCCGCGGGGCAGCTCGTCGAGCACCGGCTGGAGGCCGGCGTAGTCGGCGGCGGCGTCCAGGCGCTCCTGGCCGAGGGGGACCTCGGGGCGGCCCAGCATCAGGTTGGCCCGCAGAGTGAAGATCCACCGCTGGAAGTTCTGCGCGAGCAGGGCCACCGAGCGGAACTGCTGGTGGCGATCAGCCGTGGCGGTGTCGACGCCGTCCCACAGCACCCTGCCCTGGTGGGGCTGGTAGACACCGCACAGGACGTTGGCCAGTGTGGACTTGCCCGAGCCGTTCGAGCCGACCAGAGCGATGACCTTACCCCGCGGAATGGTCAGGCTGACCTTGTCCAACGCCGGGACCTCTCGGCCGGGGTAGCTGAACGTCACCTCCTCGACAGTGATGGTCTCCGGGCGATCCGGCAGGGGCGTCCCGCCGGTGGGGATGGCCCGCCGGTGGCCGTCCCGGCGCAGCTGGTCGAGGTCGCGCACGAAGAGGGACTCTTCGTAGAGGCGGTTGACCTGGGAGACGAGGCCGCCGATGCTGGCCGATCCGGTCCGGATCGCGACGACGGCGGTGCCGGCGGCGGCAAGCGGGATCGAGCCGCCCAGGACGAGCCAGCCGAGCAGGGCAAAGGCTCCGGTGGTGGCGAGGCCGGCGAGGGTTGCGGTGAGCAGGTCGGTTCGGGCGCGGGCGCCAGCGAGGCGGGCCTGTTCCCGTTCGGCGGAGGCGGCCATCTGCTCGTAGTGGTGGAGCAGGAAGGGGCCGCTGGCGTGGACGCGCTGCTCGGCTGCCGAGTAGGGGCGGATCATCATGTCCGCCAACGCGCTGCTGGCGCGGGAGTGCTGGAGCCAGGCGCGAGTGGAGGCGTACTGGCGGCGGGCGGTGAGCACGGCGCCCCAGCCGCGCGGTGCGGTGATCAGTACCAGCATCGGCAGCAGTGCCGGGTGGAGGACGGACAGCACGCCGGCGGCGGAGACGAGGGAGAGGCTGGATGTGAGGACGGAGGTGGCCTGGCCGATGATGTTCTGCAGCGACATCGCGCCCCAGCGGGCGCTGTCGACCTCGGCGAGGAACTCGGGGTCCTCAATGGCCTCCAACTCGGAGCGGCTGACGATGCCGAGGAACTCGACGGTGGCCCGGCGGAAGACCGCAGGCTCCAGCCGCCCGCCCGCCCAAGCGGAGACCGCCGACAGGACCGAGGAGAGTGCCGCCAGGACACCGACGGTGATGACCGCCGGGAGCGCGGCGCGCAGAACTTGCCCGACCTCGCCGGGCGCCAGGATCGCGGACAGGGCGCGGTTGGTCGCGATCAGCGCGGCAGCCGCCGCCAGACCCCGCAGTACTTCGGCGCCGACCAGCGCGATCAGGGCCCGGCGGTCGGCCTGCCACGCCATCCGCCCGGCGAGGCGAAGGAAGCGGGGCATCTGGCGGGCCACCGCCCAGAACGTGACCTCCCCGCTGGCCATCTCATGCTTGGCCCAGCCGTAGTCGTAGCGCATCGGGCCGCCGAACAGCAGCTGCTCGCTGTTCGACACCGGCTCATCCGGGGTCGAGGGTCCACTGGTCACGTAGGTGCCTTTCGTCGAGGCGGCGGGGCGATGGCCCGCCAGTTCGTCAGGATTCGAGGTACGCGGTGCCCTGGTGATCGGGCGGTGGAGGTGCTGGACGAGCAGGTCGGCCTCCTGGTCGGTGACCGTCCGGAAGCGGGCGCCGTCGCGGTAGTCGGCATCCCACGGACCCGCATCGCTCAAGTCCTCCGTCGAGCCGCCTCCGCGCCGGATTCGGATCCGGCTGCGTGGCCGAGGAGGCGGCGCCGATCACGCCTCCACCAGCCAGTGTCCGGGTTGTCGTCGAACCCGTAGGTGGCGAACGCCGGGCCGCCGGCCAGGTACGCCTCCAGCGCGGTCTTCGACGTCGGGAACATCGGGCCGGGCATCGCGGTCGCCGGTGCCCAGCGGACCTCCAGGTGCTTGGTGGGTTCGGTGTTGACCAGCTCGCCGGTGAAGGCGGAGGCTGCGAACACGAACATCAGGAACCCGCCCTGGCCGTCCCAGCCCTCCTTCACCTGCACCGTGTGGACCAGGCACAGGTCGGCGGGCGCGACGACGAGGCCGGTCTCCTCCAGCAATTCCCTCGCGGCGGCGATGTGGATCTCCTCGCCCGGGTCGACCTTCCCACCTGGGACGGTCCACGCCGGTCCGGGGCTCCAACTGCGCTGGGCGTAGTGGAGGGCGGCGATCCGGTCGGTGGCCAGGTCGTGGACGATGACGCTGGCTGCGAACCTGTTCGTCTCGTTCATCGGGTGCTCTCCCATTCTCAAGCGGTCGTTTCGTCGGCGTCGGCTGCGGGGGCTGGCGGCCAGGTGCGCTGGGCGGTCAGCAGGACGGCCGCCAGGGTGCCGGCCTCGGTGATCCGGCCGTCGCCGCACATCGCCACCGCCTCCTCCAGGGGCACCCAGCGCAGGTCCATGTCGGCCTCGCTCGCGTCCCGCTGGTGTTCGCCGACGGTCAGGCCAGTGGCGAGGTAAAGGTGTTCGCGGGTGCGCGCGCCGGCGGGCATCCGCCACATCGTGGTGAGCGGTTCGACCGCTGCGGCTCGGATGCCGGCTTCCTCGGCCAGCTCCCGCCGCGCCGCCACGAGTGGCTCCTCCCCGGGCTCGCAGCCGCCGCCGGGGCACATCAGCAGCCGCAGTCCGCAGACGTAGACGTTCTCCTCCACCAAGGCGATCCGGCCCCGGTCGTCGAGGGCCAGGACGCGCACCCCGTCGACAGCCTCGGTGTACTCGTACGTCCCCAAGCTCTGGTCCGCGCGCCGCACCGAGTCGCGACGCACGACCACGCGCACGCCCGTGAACTCGATGGCCGTTGACAGCGTGGTCCAGCCCTCGATCACGCCGCCTCCGGCCGGGGCGGGGAGCGAGCCTGCGGGTTCCGCGACGCTCGGCCACGCGCAGGAGAGCAGGGCGGCGTGGTAGTCGTTGATGAGCCGGAGGGTGGAGCCGCGCAGCTGCAGCCGGTGCAGGTCCTCAGGGCGGAACCAGTGCAGCAGCACGCCCTCGCGGAGGTCAGCCGTCTGCGGGTCACCCTGCCAGCGGGCCGTGAAGATCTGGATCGGGACGGCCAGACCGTCGACGCCGGTCGTCCACTCGACGGTCAGCGGCTCCACCTCGCCGAGGCGCAACCCTGGTGCCTCCTCGGCGAGTTCGCGGCGCAGCGTCGCTTCCAGGCTGCCGTCGCCGGGTTCCGCGCCGCCGCCGAGCAGGCTGAACTCGCCCGGGGCCCAGATGTGGTCGAAGTTGTCGCGCAGGTGAAGGAGGTAGCGGCCGGCACCGTCGTGGATCAGCACGGAGGCGTTCACCGGTTCCGGCCGGCCGTCCAGATCCAGCGAGTGCAGCTTGCCGCGCAGCGATGGGGAGGCGACCTGGTCGAAGGGGCGCCACTCGCAGCCGGGGACCTCCTCCGCTTGCAGCGTGCTCTCGGGTGTCGCCGGGTCGGCGAGGTAGAAGGCGAACCGGAAGTCGTAGCGCTGGTGGGCATCTTCGCCCTTGTCGCGGTTGGGGTCGATGTCGTTGACGTCGATGTCGACGGGCCGGTCGAGGACCTCCGGGACCAGGCACAGCGCGCCGGGCTGGATGCCGGCTTCCTCGGCGACCTCCCGCAGCGCGGTGGCCAGCAGGCTGGTGTCGGCCTGTTCTCCGTGGCCGCCGGGGCAGAGCGTCATCCCGGTGGCTTTGTGGTGGATGTGCAGGACCTTGCGGTCGCGGTTGATGACGACAGCGCTGCACGTGACGTGTGCGGGAAGGGTCGTGCGGCTGGTCGGCTCCGGTGTGATGGCCAGTATGGCGAGCAGCGGTTCGAGTTTGGCTCGCTCGGAGGGGTGGCGGGACAGGTAGGCGCGGGTGACGGCGGCGATGGCGTCGGCGGACGGCGGCAAGCGGGACTCCTTCGGAAACCAGGGGACGGCGAGATCGGTGGCCTAGGACACGAAACCCTGACATCGCCGTTGATCGGTAGCCCCCGCCCCGCCGCGAGCTGCGGCTCGCGCGTCGGCACCTGGGGCGGCCAGATGCGGGGCGAGAGCAGCGGGGCTGATAGTGGCGAGAGTGGTCACGCGAGGGACACCGCCGCAATGCGATCGTTGAGACGCTTGACGTCCCTGGTGCTGGTGAGGCCCGTGTACTGGTCGAGGCTGGCCGTGTACCAGCCGAGGGCGACGCCCGGCTGCCCGGAGCGTTCGGCTGCCTGCCCGAGGAACTCGGTGCTGCGGGCGACCCAGGGGCGGTGGCCGACGTCGGCGAACTCGCGCCGGGCTTCGACGAGGGCTGCGACGGCGAGATCGTGCTGGCCGGCGAAGGAGTAGCCCTCACCGAGGTAGGCCAGTGCTCTTGCGGCGTTGAGCGGGTCGGGCGTCTGGAGACCGGTGAGGTCGGCGCGGGCCATACGCAGGACGGGGAGGGCGAAGTCGACGTGGCCCTGGCGGGCGGCGGCGGATCCGAGGAGCAGCCCGGCGAGCCCGGCGCCCCGGCGGTCGTCCAGGTCGGTGTAGAGGCTGTGGGCTTCCCCGAGGAAGGACTGGGCCTCGTCGTTGAACCCGGCGTCGTGGAGGGCGGCGCCGATGCCGGAGGTGTACTGGGCGACTCCGGCGCGGTCGCCAGCCGACTGGGCGAGGGCGGCAGCCCGGGAGTAGTGGGTGGCGGCCTCCTTGAGGCGTCCGGCGGCGACCAGCCCGAGCGCGAGGGTGGAGGACATCTCGCGGATCACCATCGGGTCGCCCCAGCGGAGCGCGGCGCGAAGGCCGGCCTCGTACACGAGGATCCACATCGGGACGTCGCGGTAGTAGTGGAAGAGAGGCCAGAGGTCGGAGGCGAGCGCGCACGCAATCGCCGGGTCGCCGCAGTCGACGGCGGCGATCATGGCCGGGCCGACGGCGGGTGCGATGGCCTCCAGCCAGGCGAGGGCCTCGTTCCGGTTGGTGAAGCGCACCGGCTCGACCGGCCTGCCCAGCGGCGGACGGGGCAGGACGCGGTGGTGCGGGGTGAGGAGCTGGGCGCACGCGCGGGCGGTCTGGAGCAGGTGGGTGAGGTAGCCGGTGCTGGCTTCGTGGGCGGCCAGCCGGGTCGGTGCTCCGACGCCGATGGCGGCGGTGCGGACGGCAGGGCGGAGCGTGTAGAGGTCGCCGCGGACGGCGGCACGGCGGGCGGTGTCGAGCAGGCCCCGGGCGACCAGTTCGGCGAGGAGCCCCCGGGCCTGGTCGCGGGTGGTTCCGGTCGCGGCGGCGCTGGAGGCGAGGTCGAGGTCCGGGGCCGGGGCCAGGGCGAGCCGCCGCAGGAAGCCGGCCTCCTGTGGAGACAGGTGGGCGAGGGCGGTGTCCACGGCGTCGCGCACGGGGCTCTCCGATCGGTTCGCCCCTGACGGGGCTGGCGCGGGTAGGCCAGCGCGCAGTGGCAGGTCTGGCTGGAGGACGAGGTCGGCGGCGGCGAGCGCGATGGCTAGCGGCATCCCGCCGTGGAACCCGACGAGGGCCGCCGCCCCGTCCGGGTCGCGCCCGGTGCGCTCTTCACCGACGATCCGCGACAGCAGCCGAAGGCCGTGCTCGGCCGCGAGAGGGTTGAGGCGGCGGTGGAGGGCGCCGTGGGCCAGCAGCGCCGGCAGCGGGTCGCGGCTGGTGACTACGAGCAGGCAGCCCGGGGTCGCCGGGATCAGCGGCAGCACCTGCCCGGCGTCGGCGGCGTCCTCCAGCACCACCAGCAGACGCCGACGGGCGGTCTCACTGCGCCACAGGCCGATCAGGTCCTGTTCGGCCCAGGGAAGCGGGGAGTGTTCACCGAGGCCGAGTGCGCGCAGCAGCGACCGCGCGACCTCTGCGGCCGTGGCGGGGCCGCCCGGGGCGTCCGCGCGAAGCCGGGCCACCAACTGGCCGTCCGGGTAACGGTCTTGGATCTGGTGGCCCAGCTTCGTGGCGAGGGCCCGCTTGCCGACTCCGTCCGGGCCGGTGATTACCACCACAGGGGCGGTCCCGTCCGCGGGCGTGCGGCCGAGGGCGGCCTCCAGGGACAGGAGGGCCTCTTCCCGGTCGGTGAACACAGCAGGTATGGGGGCGAGTTGTCGCGGCACCGGTATCGGCAGCGAGGGCGGGCCCGGGTGGAGGTGCACGCCGCCGGTGATGCTCCCGGCCTGGACAGCGGTGGCGACCGAGGACGTGCCGACGGTGTTGTTCACCTCGTCCCCGCCCACTACGCGACGACGGCGGCCGGTGCCGCCTGCTCGACGGATGCCCGTGGGCGGGGCGGTGCGGCTCGCCGGGAGCGGGTCTTGGGGGCGATGCGGACGGCGGCGTCGACCAAGCTCCAGTGCGAGAACGCCTGTGGGTAGTTCCCGAGTTGGCGTTGCGCGAGAGGGTCGTACTCCTCGGCGAGCAGGCCGAGGTCGCTTCGCAGGGCGAGGAGCTGGTCGAACAGCTGACGGGCTTCGGTGTGGCGGCCGATGGCGGTGAGGCCATCGGTGAGCCAGAACGAGCAGGCGAGGAAGGCGCCCTCGTGGCCGGCGAGCCCGTCGACGTTGGCGCCGGGTGCCTCGTGGGTGGCGTAGCGCAGCACCAGACCGTACTCGGTGAGTTCGCGCTGGACGGCCTCGATCGTGGCGATGACGCGCTTGTCATCGGCGGGCAGGAAGCCGGCCTGGGGGATCAGCAGCAGGGAGGCGTCGAGGGCCCGGCCTCCGTAGTACTGGGTGAACACGCCATGCTCGTCGACGCCGTGGGTGCACGCGTCGCGGTGGATCTCCTCGCGCAGCTCGGCGAGGCGGACCAGGACGGCGGGGTCGGTGGTGGTGCGTCGCTCCAGCATCCGCAGGGTCCGGTCCACGGCGACCCAGCACATGACCTTGGAGTGGGTGAAGTGGCGTGCCTCGCCACGGATTTCCCAGATGCCCTCGTCCGGCTCCCGCCAGCGCAGCTCCACCTGGGCGACGAGCGCGAGGAGCAGGACGTCGACCTGCGGCGAGGGCGGCAGGCCCGCGTCCTCGGCGAGCAGCAGCGTGTCCGCGAGTTCTCCGAACACGTCGAGCTGGAGCTGGTTGGCGGCGCCGTTGCCGATTCGCACGGGCCGGGACTCCTCGTACCCGGGCAGGTGGCCCAGGATCTGCTCGTCCAGGTCGGTGTCGCCGTTGATGCGGTAGATCGGCTGGACGCGTTCGGGGGTGACCGTGTCGATGAGCCAGCGCCGCCAGCGTCGGGCCTCCTCCAGCTGTCCGAGCCGGATCAGGGCGGCGATGGTCAGCGCGCTGTCGCGCAGCCACACGAACCGGTAGTCCCACTGGCGTTCGCCGCCGAGCTGCTCGGGCAGGGAGGTGGTGGGCGCGGCGATCACGCCTCCGCCCGGGTGGCACATGGCCTTGAGGGTGAGGGCGGAGCGCACCACGGCCTCGCGGTCGGGGCCGCGATAGGTGCACCCCCGTGCCCACTGCTCCCAGGACTCCACGGTCGCGTCCAGCTCGGCGAAAGCGTCCGGCGGGATGGGCGCGGGCCTGAAGGAGACCTTCCAGGTGAGCGAGAACGCGACGCTCTGGCGGGCGTGGAGGGAGAGGTCGGCCCGGCACACCCCGTCGCGGTTGACGGTGTGAGAGGGGCCGTCGAGCCAGTACGCGTGCGGGTAGGTGGTCGCCGACAGGCGCGGGGTGCCGTGGTTAAAGCGCTGGATGGTCGGCAGCGTGGCGCCGTAGTCGGTGCGGGGCCGGAAGACGGAGGCGACGCGCACCACGCCGCTGACGCACTCGACGATCCGGATGATCTGCGGTTCGGCGTTGTCGTCGACGTCGGGTCCGGGCATGAAGTCGGTGACCGCGAGGGTGCCGGTGTCGGTATCCCACTCCTGGCGCAGAACCATGGTGTCGCCCAGGTACTGGCGGCGGTCGGCGGCCGGAGGCGGCGAGCCGTCGTAGATGGCCGGGCCGACGCGCCAGAAGCCGTGCTCGTCGCCGCCGAGCATCGAGGCGAAGACGGCCGGGGAGTCGAAGTCGGGCAGGCAGGCGAAGTTGATGGCGCCGTCCGGGCGGACCAGGGCGGTGGAGCGCGTGTTGCCGAGGAGGGCGAGGTCCTCGATCCGGAACGGGGCGGGGGCGCGGAGCATGGTCGTCCTGACGTGGGCGGGAGAAGTGGTGGTCAGCCGCAGACGGCGGGCGGGGTGGCGAGCACGGCAAGGGCTGCGGTGACGGTGCCAGCGAGGCTGTCCGCGACGGGCAGCCACGGCATGAGGTGGCCGAGCAGCACCCGGTTGGCCCGCTGGACGGGGTCGGCCGGGTCCGAGCCGACGACCACCGCCCCGCCGTACGGCGTGAACAGGCCGGCCTCGTAGCAGTCGTGCACGCGGACGTGGCCGAGCGGATTCCAGAACAGGACCAGGGCGGTGCGGCGGATGTTGGTGTCCTGCCAGCCGAACGGGGCCCACGCCGCGTAGGGGTCGGTGGCCGGGTTGCGGGAGGGACGCGGGTTGAGGACGGCGCCCTCGAAGCCGGCGCTCGCCAGAAGGTCGACCGCCTCGGACTGCCAGTCCGGGCAGCCGACGGTCGCCCCGGCGAGGAACACCGACGGCAGGCCGTCCGGCTCGTACGGGGCCGGCGCTTCGATGTAGCGCAGTCGTCGCGGTTCGCCGTCGCGGCGTCCGGGAGCATGCCCGGGGACGACGGCATGGTGGATGGGTGGCGTGGTCATCTTGTCTCTGTGCTCGAAGGGGTGCGGCCCTGACCCGGACGGCCGCCATGGGTGGTGCGGGTGGTGCTGCTCAGCCGGACCGGCGGGTGCCGGCGCGGCCGGGGTTGTGCGGGGGCGGCGTGCGGTGGTTGACCAGGCGGTCGGCGACGCCGAGGGTCGTCAGGGCAGCTGCGGCGAAGATGCCGAGGTAGACCGGCTGGCCGAGAGTGGAGAAGTGCGTCAGCAGGTAGACGGTGCAGCCGCCGACGACCATGCCGAGCAGGAAGCACAGCACGGCGAGCGCGATCCGCCCGGGGCTCGGCCGGGCCCTCACGGCGCCGCGCTCCGCGTTGCGGCGGTGCGGGCGAGCGGCTCGGTCGGCCACGAGGGGTCGATGTCGCTCAGCAGCACGAGGCCAGCGAGCACCCCGACGACGACCGCCTGGGGCTGGGAGTCGACGTTCACCGTCGCGAGGAGCGTCTTGGTGTAGGTGCGCATGGTCGCCGAGGAGATGCCGAAGTCGGCGGTCAGCTCCGGGGTGTTGCGCCCGCTCGCCCAGCCGCGAAGGATCTGCGTCAGCCGTGGGGGAAGGGAGGGCTTGATGGTCAGGGCACCGCTGGGGTGGACGGGCTGGGTGACGATCCTGTGGGCGGTGGCCCAGCCCGCGAGCTGGGGCACGGTGCGGGTGCCGGTCGTGACGAGGACCGCCTCGATCGCGCTGCGGACGTCGTCCAGTCGTAGCCGTGTCTCGGGGTCGGCGGCGATCTGCTCGAAGCTGGCTCCGGCGGAGGCCAGGGTGATCAGCCGGAGCTCGGCGGCGGCGAGGGCGGGCAAGGGCGCGGTGGGCACAGCGGCATCTCCAGCAGAGTGGTTCGGACGGGTCACAGGTGCTGCGGGATCGGCGCGGTCGGCGCCGCCAGGTGGAACAGCAGACGGGCACCGAGCCGCTCGGACTGCCCGGTGCCGACGACCAGGACCAGGTCCCCCTCGGCGGCCAGCTCGCCGATGCGCTGCTCGGGGCCGGGCTCGCACGGGCCGGAGCGGGCACGCTGGACCTTGCCGTCGCGGAGGCTCTGACGGGCGGCCTGCTCGACGGCGTCCAGCGGGTCGGGTGCGGTGTGGTGGACCAGCGGCGTGCTGACGGGCAGCAGCAGGACGTGGTCCACGCCTTCGAGGGCGGCGCCGAGTTCGGCCGCGTGCTCGCTGGTGCGGGCGATGCCGTCCGGCTCCAGGACGACGAGCAGGGAGCCGTCGGTGAGCATCCGGGCGGCCTCCACGTCCTGGGCGACCTCGCGCGGATGCCGGGCCCGGGAGTCGACCACCGTGACGTGGCGGTGGGAGCCGACCGTGGCGAGCGAGCGCTCGACCCCGCGGAAGGAGGCGGCGCGCTCGGCGACGGACTGCGGGTCCTCGCCGAGCACCAAGGCGGTGGCGATGGCCGCGCAGACCGCCAGCGCGTGGTGGCGGCCGGCCACCGGGAGGACGAAGGCGTGGTCCGTCTCCTCGTAGCGAAGGACGACGCGGAAGTCCTCGCCGGTCCAGCGCGGGGTCATGATCCAGACGGTGGAGGCGGGGTCGGTGCCGACGGTGACCACCTTCTGGCCGGGCACGGGACGGTCGCCGAGGCGTTCGCGCAGGTTCGCCACGCTGGTGTCCCAGGTCGGCAGGATGACCACGGCCGCGTTGCGGGCGAGCCTCTCGGCGGTGTCGAGCCCGGCGATGTTGTCCTCGAAGTGCGGGGCGTTGGCACTGGTGGCGAGGATCAGCGCGGCGGTGAACTTCGGCTCGCTGTGCAGGAAGTGCGGGGCGGGGCGGTGCTGCCAGGCTCCGGGCGGAGCGGCCTCGTGGGTGCCGGCGTCCGGGCACAGGTCCACGACGATCCGGCCGCCGTCGCCCGCGTGCCCGGCGGCACCGTCGCGGGCCGGGGCGGTCAGGACCCAGCCCGTCTGCCCGTCGTCGAGGACGTGCGCGAGGGCGGCTGCCGCGGTCGCGGTGCTGTGGCTGCCCGCCACGGCCACCGCCCCGGCACCCCCGGCCTGGACGGAGAGGGCCTTGAGCGCCAGGACCCGTCCGAGGATCGGCAGCCGCAGCACCTGCGCGCGGTCCAGCTCGGGGTGCGGCTTGGTGACGACACCCGACCAGACCACCGCCGTGCGGTCGGTGCGCACGTGCCCGGCGTCGAAGCCGACATGCACCTGGACGCCAGCCGCTTCGAGAGCGGCGACGACGGGGCTGTTCCGGGCAGCCTCGGGGATGCTGCCGGTGACGTCGGCCCCGGCCTCGGCGAGCCACCGGGCCAGGCCCTCCATACCGGGGGAGGCGACGTCGACCAGGTGGACGGCCGCCAGCAGGCCGGGCACGGGCGGATGCCAGTTGGTGCCGACGGCGGACTCGAGTCGGGTGGTGGTGTCCATGGTGTTCTCCAACGGGGAAGCGGGATGTGGGGGTTGGGTCCGGGCCGGGCGCGGGGAGGGGGATTCGACCCGCGACCGGCCCGGGGCTCATGCCTGGACGAGACCGCGCTCGACCTCGGCGGCGGTGACCACACGGGCGTGGTGGTCCAGGTCCATGCGGGCGATACGGGCCAGGTGCGCGACCACCCGTTCCTCCAGCAGCTCACCGGCCAGCGTGCTGGCCTCGAACGCGCCGACGGCCTCCTCCAGCGACTGCGGCACCAGCGGCGCATCGCGCTGCTCGTAGGCGTCGCCTCCGGTGATGGGCGGGGGCTTGAGGCCGGCCTCGATGCCGTGCCGTATGCCAGCGAACACCGCCGCCAGGGCGAGCAGCGGATTGGCGTCCGCGCCCGGCAGGCGCACCTCCAGCCGCAGGCTGCGGCCGTGGCCGACCACCCGCACCGCGCACGTCCGGTTGTCCCGGCCCCACGTGAGCCGGGCCGGTGCGAAGGAGTGCGGCTGCAGGCGCTTGTAGCTGTTCATGTACGGCGCCCAGAGCGGGGCGACCTCCGGCAGCACGGCCAGCAGACCGGCCACCGCCTGCCCGCCCAGCTCCGACAGCTCGGTCCCGTCCTGCGGGTCGGCGGCCAGCATCGGCCGGTCGTCGAAGTCGGCCAGCGACACGTGCAGGTGCAGGCCGCTGCCGACCCCGGTGGCCGGGGCCGCCATGAACGACGCCGTCAGACCGGCTTCGTCCGCGACCGTCCGGGCGGCGTGCTTGAACAGCACGTGTTGCTCGCACGCGGCCACCGCCTGCCCGTACGGGAAGGTCACCTCGATCTGACCGGGGGCGCCTTCGCCCTTGACGGCTTCGACCGGCAGACCGGCGGCGGCCAGGACCTGGCGGAGCCTACGGCCGAACTCCCGCACCACGGGCGGCTGGTCGAGCGCGTAGTCACGGTTCTCCCAGGCTGCGGGCCGGAGGCTCCGCCAGCCAGAGGCCGCCGCGTCCCGGGCAGTGCCCTCGTAGAGCACGAACTCCGTCTCGATCCCCACCGCCGGCACCACGCCGAGCCCGGCGAGCCGGTGCAGCTGCTCGGCCAGCACCGTGCCCGGAGCCAGCGGGTGCGGCCACCCGCCGCTGACCGGCTCGGCGAACACCATCGCAGTGCCCGGCAGCCACGGCAGCAGCCGGGCCCGCCGGGTGTCGGGCAGCAGGGCGACGTCGCCGAACCCGGACTGCCAGGAGAACGGCCCGCTGACCGCCGGGGTCATGCCCAGGTCGGTGCCGAGCACGTACCCGCACATCTCCGGGGACAGCGCCCCCGACCGCAGCCGCTCCACCAGCTGGGCAGCGTCGTACTCCTTGCCCTTGCGCCGGCCCTGCGCGTCCAGCGTCGCCAGCAGCACCGTGTCGACTCCGAAGGCGGACACCAGCTGCTCCAGCGGCCCGGTCGGCGAGACCGTCGCCGTCGGGGTCTTGGCCGCGCGGGAGCGCGCGGCCCGCATCGTCGCCCTCATACGATCTGCGCCTCGACCCGGGCCAGATGCGGGTCCTCCACCACCGGCACGGAGAACTTGTTGCCGGCCAGCTTCCACCACGCCCACGCGAACACGAGGACCGCAGCCAAGGTGACGGGCGCGTAGTTGAACGTCTCGACGGTCACGGGGGCACGCTGCGGAAGGCACACCAGCACCGTCAGGACCACCACCCACACCACGGCGGCGATCCCGATCGGCCTGCTCCACCGGCCCAGGTTCCACGGGCCAGGGACGAAGTCCTCGCCCTTCCGCAGCCGCAGGTAGACGGGGATGATGTAGGAAGGGCTCATCCCGATCACGTTCACCGCCGTCACCGCGCCGTACGCGACCGGAGACCAGAGCGACGGGACAGCCAGGAGGAAGGCGACCGAGACCGCCAGCCACACGGCGGGCACCGGAACGCCGTTGGCCGAGACCCGGCGCCACGTCGCCGAGCCGGGCAGCGCACCATCCCGCGAGAACGCGTAGATCATCCGCGACGCGGCGGTGGTCTCCGCACTGCCGCAGAACAGCTGGGCCCCGATCACGATCAGCAGCAGCAGCTTCGCGCCGGTCGTCCCGACCGCGTCCTGGAAGATCTGCGCGGGCGGGACGGCCGCCCCGGCGGTGCCGGCGTAGTCCTGGACGGCGAACAGCAGGCCGGCCAGCAGCACGGTGCCCGCCAGCAGGGAGACCCAGATCGAGCGGACGATGCCGCGCGGCGCCGCGATCCGGGCGTCCTTGGTCTCCTCGGAAAGGTGCGCGGAGGCGTCGTAGCCGCAGAAGGTATAGCCGCCCAGCAGCAGACCGATCGCCGAGACATAGATGGGGCTCGTCCAGCCGGTGCCGTTCTCGAAGTGCGTGAACACCCAGGACAGGGACTGGTGGTGGGAGGGGACCACGGTGAGCACGCCGACGATCAGGGCGACGCCGAGCAGGTGCCACCACACCGAGACCGAGTTGAGCACGCTGATCACGTTCACCGCGAAGGTGTTCAGCAGCGCGTGCAGCACCAGCACGCCCGCGAAGATCGCCAGGATCAGGCCCGGCGTCGGGGCGACTCCCCACTGCAGTCCGGCGAACGCGGCTATGAAGCTGGCCGCGCCGTAGTCGATGCCAGCGATCCCGCCCAACAACCCGAGCAGGTTCAGCCAGCCGGTCGTCCAGCCCCAGCGCGGGCCGCCGAGCCGCTGTGCCATGTAGTAGAGGCCGCCGGAGGTGGGGTAGGCGCTGGTGACCTCGGCGAGCGCCGCGCCGACCAGCAGCACGGCCAGGCCGACGGCGACCCAGCCCCACATCATCACCGCCGGGCCGCCCGTCACGAGGCCGAGGCCGAAAAGGGTCATACACCCGGACAAGACGCTGATCACAGAGAAGCTGACGGCGAAGTTCCCGAAGCCGCCCATCCGGCGGACGAGTTCGGGCTCGTAGCCGAGGGAGCGAAGATGCTGGTCCTCGGGGCCGGACGCGGTGCGCTGGGGCCAGGACATGGCGAAACCTCCAGGGGAAGTCGGGTATCGGGCCCGGCGCGGCACCGGGCGGAAGACTGGTGGGTGGCGGTCAGCCGGCGGCGACGGCGTAGGACTGGGCCATCGCCTGCCGCAGCAGGTCACCCGGCTGGTCCGCCAGGCTCTGCCAGGGCTGCAAGGAGATGAACGGGGCCATCGCGGCGAAGACCTCGGCGGCCTCCCGGCGTTGGCGGCTCGCCCAGAGGGCGTGGGCGAGGTGGCTCTCGTCCGTCACCGGCCACCGGGTGCCCTGTCCGAGCGCTGCCCGCCAGTGCCCGAAGGCACGCAGCACCGTGTCGCGGACCCTCTCGTCGTCCGTCCACTGCAGCTGGACCGCGTCCTTGCGTTCGGCGCGGCGGTAGCGGTCGACGTACAGGTACAGCGGCAGCGCATGGAGAGCAGAGCCCTCCGGCGCGCTGGGCACGTAGGTGGCCAGGAAGTTGGCGGCCGGGCCGCTCTCGCCACGGGCCAGCCAGAAGCGGAGCATCCGGTGGAACGCTTCCCGGCCCCACGGGTCGGTCCGGCGGGCCTGGTCGAACAGCGCCCACGGACCGGGCGGGAGCATCTCGTCCGGAGGCGGAACCTTGTGTTCGGGCCGCGCTTGTTCGAGGTCGAGCTGAGCGAGGGTGAGCAGTCCGAGCCACGGCACGGGATCGCCCCCGAGCACCGAAGCTGCCAGCCAGCACCACTGCCGGGCAACGACTTCGAGCGCCACGGCGTCCCGAGAGCCCGGCTGCCGTTGGCCGGCCAGCAGCGCCCGGTCGACGGCAACCCGGGTGTGCAGCGTCGTCAGGCCGAACGCGGTGGGTTCCTCGGTGCCCCAGTGGCGCAGGACGTCGTTGTGGCCGGCCACCGCGCCGAGGACCTGGGTGCGCGACGCCCACAAACTGGGGTCGCCCCAGGAGCGGGTGAGAAGTGTGCGTGTCGACCACCACTGCCCTTGCCGCAACTCCTCGACCGCCGAACGAAGTTCACCGTCGTGCCCGGCGGGGTGCTGCACGAGCTGATCCGAACCAGCAGTAGGTGCTGATGCCATGACCGCTTCCCCCTTCGTGGTTTGTCGAGTGCCGTTTTCCCCGCTGCGGACGATGGCAGCTGACGATGGCCAGCGCCGCGTCCGCGTTTCCAGGCCCGGACGCCTCAGAGGTGTACGGAACTCAGGTTGGTGGGCGTGGTTGCCCCCTAGCCCGGACACTGTGCGGTTGTCAGTGCTGTCGGGGGAGAGGGAGGCTGCGGGCGTGTTCGATCGCCCCCTGCACGTCGCCCGGGGGCGAGCCGGGATGGCAATGTTGCGTGCAGGTCATACGGAACAGCAGACAACAGCGGTGCAACAGGGCAGATTTGTTGCACTGGGTGGCATCCATGCGGAAACTCCGGCCGTGAGCTGCGGCCTTTCTGCAACTCAAAGTTCGGGAGAGCACGATGAAACGGGTCGGGCTGCTTGCTCAGTGGCGCAGGGCGGCGGGCTACACCCAGGACAAACTGGCCGAGCGGCTCGGCGTCGACCGCTCGACCGTGCATCGGTGGGAGGCGGGCAAGACGACCCCGCAACCGTGGCAGATGCCGCTGCTTGCCAGGACGGTCGGACGCACTGCTTCGGAGCTCGAAGACCTGTTCGACGGGCGACTAAACGACCACCGGCCGGTGATCCAGGGCAGCAGCCCAGCTGGGTCATCGTCCGATGAACTGCGCATCGTCTACCTGGACCTTGAACGGCGGTACGACCGAGTCCCCTCAACCACCCTGCTTGCCGAAGCCGGTCAGCACTTCGCCCGTCTTGATCAGTTGGCCCGCCAGTTCCGCGCCGGCCCCCAGCAGCGGGACGTACTGACGCTCCAGGCCGAGACGAGCACCCTGATGGGGAAACTGGTGTGGGACGCCTCGCAGCGACGCGACCACGGCGGCGCCCGGAAGTACTACTCCCAGGCCGCCGCCATTGCCCGACGCTTGCAGGACCCAGCCTTGGAGAGCCATGCTCTCCTACGGTCGAGCTATGTCGACCTGTACGGCACCAAGGACGCATCGACCGGTCTCGCGCTCGCCGAGGCGGCAGCGAGGCGAGCAGCACCGGTCAGCCCAGCACTGGCGAGCCTGGCGCTCCTGCATGCCGGCGAGGCGCACGCCATGCTGGGCGACCGAGCTGAATGCGAGCGGAGCATCGGCCTCGCCCAAGACCAACTAGCGCACCTCGATGCTGGTCCCCCCACCGATCTCGTCTCGCCGGACCAGGTCGGTCGCCTCGCCGGCTCGTGCTACCTCGAACTCGGCCAGCTCCGCCGCGCACAGGACGAGCTGGAGGCCGTCGCCAGGAGCCTGGGTAGCCGCCAGAAGTCACGGACGATCGTGCTGGGAAATCTGGCCCTCTCCCTTATCCGACAGCGGCAGGTCGACGGCGCTCTCGAGGTTCTAGACCAAGCCGTCGACGAACTCGAACAGACTCGGGGCGGCGGAGGAATGAACCTGGTGTTCGCCGCTGCCCGGGAGCTGAAACCCTGGCGACGGGAGGTCCAGGTCCTGGACCTCCAGGACCGGCTGCTGTCCTTGATGGCGGCGCCCTGACCGAAGGAGACGATGCACCCGTGACGTTGAGCCGGGAGCAAGACAAGGCCGAACTGCGCGAGCGCGTCTGGGCAGCACTGGACGCCGAGTCGGCGGTCGAGGACGACACGGCGCACGGCAAGATCCCGGCCTTTCACGGTGCCGAGGCAGCGGCCCGCCGCCTCGCCGACCTGCCGGCCTGGCGCTCAGCCAAGATCGTCAAGGTAGTGCCGGACACCGCGCAGGAGCCCGTCCGTGCCCTCGCCCTGGAGCAGGGGAAGGTGGTCTACATGGCCGTCCCCCGACTGGCGGCAGAGGCGCCGTTCTACGTCCTGGACCCCGCACGCCTCACTGTTCCCCCCGCAGTGGCCGCGAACCGCAAGAAGGTGCCGACCCTCACCAGCGCCGTGGACGTCGACGAGCTGGCACCGGTCGACATCGTGGTTCTGGGGAGCGTGGCTGTCGACCCGACCGGAGCCCGGATCGGCAAAGGCGCCGGATACTCGGACATCGAGGCCGCCCTCCTGACCGAGGCCGGGCTGATCAGTGAGAAGACGGTGATCGTCACCACCGTGCACCGCCTCCAAGTGGTGGACGCGGTGCCTACGCAGGCTCACGACGTCAGAGTCGACATGATCGTGACACCCGAAGAGGTCATCACATGCCCCGGGCCGCGCACTCCCGCCCGGATCCGGTGGGAGGACCTCCCGGAGGAGAAGATCGCTGCGATTCCGGCCCTCGCCAAGCGCCGAGCGGAACGCAGCTGAACTGCGCGCCGTGGCTGAGCGAGCGCCAAGGTGATCGGAGCCCTCGGGCCGGTGGGCAGCAGCGGCAACTGCTGACCACCGGCCCGGCCTACTCAGGCCGACTCCTCCTTGGGGGCGTAGCGCAGGAGAACCACATCGCCGACCGCCTCCGTGCCGAGCAGGCGCATCCGGCGGGTGCTTCCACCGGGGTAGCTCGCGGGGTGGAGGAAACGGGGTGCGGCAGCGTCGCCGACGACGAGCGGCGCGATGGCAAGTTGGATCTCGTCAGCCAGGCCCTGAGAGAGGAACTGGGTGTGAATCTGGCCGCCACCCTCAACCATGAGGCGTTCGACGCCGCGGGTAGCGAGGTCGTCGAGCAGCGCTCCGAAGTCGACGCTGCTGCCGGTGCTGACGACATCGGCCAGGCCGTCGAGTTCCTTGCGGAGCTTGGCAGCGGCGGAGTCGGTGGTGTACACAACCTTCTCGCCGCCGAAGTGCCAGAACTTGAGGTCGCGGCTCAGGTCACCGCTGGCGCTGATCGTCACCTTGAGCGGGTACTCGGGCTTTCCGGCGGCGACGCGGGCGACGCGGCGCTCCTCGCTGTTCACGAGCAGCCGGGGATTGTCGCTGCGCAGGGTGTTGCCTCCGATGAGGATGGCGTCGGAGTCGGCCCGAACCTGGTCGACGCGGTCGAAGTCGGCCGGGTTCGACAGCAGGAGACGGTCAGGCGTGGCGTCGTCGATGTGGCCGTCGACGGAGGTGGCGACGCTAAGCAGGACGAAGGGGCGGGTGGCCATCGTGGTCCGTTCTCTCGGTGGTGCTGGGCGCATTTGGTGATCAGACTTCATGGAGGAGACGGCTGTCGAGGGCATCGCGGAACCGGTCGACCTCGGTGACGCCCCGGCATCGCTGCAGCAGGCCGTCGAGGGTGACCAGTTCGGTGAAGATCCTGGCGGAGCCGGTTGTGACAGCGACGGCGAGCGCCGCCTCGCCCGTCGCGGCTGCCTGTTCGGGGCCGCTGGCGACGACCTGGGAGATGGCAGAGCGGGCGAGGTAGACGCCGCGGTCGCGGCGGAAGTTGGGTGGCAGGGAGCGGATCGCTTGCTCGAAGCCTGCAACTGCCTCGTGATGGCGCCCGAGCAGCGACAGCGATCGGGCGCGCTGGGCTTCCACGTACGCGGCATCGAGCCATCTGCCGCGACCGACCGGTGCCGCGGAAGGCTCGGCGATCAGCGCGAGAGCACGGTCGAAGGTGTGCTGGGCGGTCAGCTCATCACCGAGGAGCGCGTGCCCGTGTGCGCCGTAGACCGCGCCCATGGCGCTCAGGCGGCTGCCGGGGCGGGCCAGGCGCTGTGCGTAGTCGGCGAGGTCGACGGCATCGACCGACTCCTTCATGTCGCCCGCCAGTTGAGCCTTCCTAGCGGTGATGTAGGCGGTCAGGTCGTGGTCGCCGCAGGCGCTCGCCCAGTCCGTTGCGCGGCCGGCCCAGTACTGGGCGGCACGGTGATCGCCCCCATCCTGATGCAGCCAACTGCAGAACTCCGCGTACTCCGCGAGGACCTGCAGCAGAGCCTGCCTATCGTGGCCGGCGGCGCCCCGCCGGAGCTGCTGAATGAGCTGGATGTGCTCCTGCGCCGTGGCGACGACCTCACGCGGCCCGAGGACGTTGTCGCACTCGACTAGAGACCTACGGAGCGAGCGCAGACTTTCGACGGGGTGAAGCTCCAGCGTGGGCGTCGGCGGCTGCGCCTGGACCTCGGGTACTGCGAGCCCTGACAGGCGGGTCACTCCGGAGATGGCGGATACGCCCTGCGCCAGGGCCTGGCGCGGCATAGTCACGAAGATGATCCTCCCGTCGGCTGTCCGGCAGCCGACCCGAACCCCTCCGTCCATACGCGGCATCGCGGCGTCCCCGACCGTCGCGCCTGCGGATCCTGGGTGCAGCGTGTCGCCTTTGGGGCGCTGATTCCGGTCGGCTCGGCTGCCTTCGGTCGGAGCCGCGCCAGTTAACGGAGTGGCCGACGAGGTCCCCAGGGCAGTGGAGAGTTCGTCCCGCCCGACGCCCAGCAGCCGGCCCAGTTTCGCCATTTGCCACGGCTGCGGCGAGGTTCCACCCCGCTCCCATCGGCCAATAGTCGAGCGATCGACGCCCATGGCCTCAGCCAAGGACTCCTGGGTGAAGCCCGACTTCACGCGAAGCGCGATGAACCGCTCACGCCGCACCACCATCACCCACCCCTCGATGCGCCGAAATCTCATCCGTCAAGTTGCCTTGTCAGCGGCGGGTTTGCCGCACAGATGCCCCATCAGTGCACCAATTCTGCTCTGTTCGTGCGCGGCGCGCAGCGGTTCTCTGGTGCTTGCCGGAAAGCCCGGTGTACGAGGATGAAAGGCCCAACACATGGAGAAGACCATGATGGCCGTCGAGGAAGACGGCCTGCTCGTCTCCCGGACGAAGGTCGCTGCGGCGCGCTCGCGCGACGAGCAGCCGTCCGACGGCGGCTCCACCGGCCGTACCGACACCAACGACTGACGGCTGACCATGGCCACCGACATCCTCTCGGTGGCGGAGCGTCTGGGCGGGGAGCACTTCCTCGCCCAGACGCTCGGCCGCAGCTTCAAGGTCGTACGCGGCGACGCCGCGTCATTCGCAGGACTGATGAGCTGGGACGACCTCAACGGCATCCTGACCCACCACCGCCTGGAAGCCCCGCGCTTCCGCCTCGCAGCCAACGGCGAGCAGCTGCCCGCCCACACCTACTCCCGCCCCATCGTCACCCGCCGCAGCACCGTCTGGCATCAGCTACAGCCGACCGAACTGCACAAGCGACTCGCCGAGGGTGCCACTCTCGTTCTCGACGCCGTCGATGAGTTGCACCCGGGTGTAGGCAGCCTGGCTGGCCAGCTCGAAGAATGGTTGCGCACGGGCGTTCAGACCAACCTGTACGCGTCCTGGACCGGCACCGAGGGGTTTGGAGTCCACTGGGACGACCACGACGTCGTGGTCGTCCAGCTCGATGGCGCGAAGCGCTGGCGCATCTATGGACCGACCAGGGCCGCACCGATGCACCGGGATGTCGACGTCCCGCAACCGCCGGCAGAAGAGCCGATTGCGGACCTGGTGCTCACCGCCGGCGACCTGCTGTACCTGCCCCGCGGCTGGTGGCACGCCGTCGCAGCTTCAGAGGGCCAGCATTCACTCCACGTCACATGCGGACTTCAGAGCACCACGGGCGCTGACCTGATCTCCTGGCTGTCAGAGATCCTTCGGGCCGACGAAGCGGTCCGGGCAGACGTGCCGCGCTTCGGCACGCCCGACGAGCAGCGTGCGTTCCTCGGCAGCATCGGCAAGCTCATCGCGACGGAGCTCGAGAGCGACGATCTGCTCGCACGATTCACCGAGGCGCGGGACGCCAACGAGCGCGCGAGGCTCGCACCGTCACTGCCGCATGTCACCGCTGTGCCTGCGGACCCCGATCTCCACGTGCACCTGGTGACCACGCGCCACGTACTGTCCACCGCACCCGACGGAGGAACGCGGCTGACCGCAGGCGGCGAGGACTGGACCTTCTCGTCGCGAGCCCAGCCGATGCTCGCGCTGCTCGCCGACCGTTCTCGGCATAGGCTCGGCGATCTCGCCCACGCCGCCGAGATCAGCATCGAGCAGGCTGCCAGCGTCGTGGCCGAGCTCGTCGACGGCCAGGCCGCAGCGATCGGGAGCACGGCATGACTGTCGAACTGGCGCTCGGAACCTATCGGTGCCCCGATGTTGCCGCTGCCGTACGAATGGCTGCGGCACAGGGTGCAGCCTGGGTGGACACCGCCCCGAACTACGCGGCTGGCCGTGCGGAGGCGCTGCTCTCCACCGCCCTCTCTGAGTGGCCTGCCCTCAAGGTCTCCACGAAGGTCGGCTACATCCCGGCGGGCGCCAAGCACGACGGCGTCCGCGCGGGAGCCCTGTCCGCCGCCGAAGCCGAACGCGGGCACTCCCTCTCCTCGGCCTACATCGCTTGGCAGGTCGCCCGTAGCCAGCACGCGCTCGGGCGCGCCCCCGACCTGGTCTTCCTCCACAATCCCGAGCACGGCCTCGCGGATGCAGACACCGGCGATCGGCTCTACCAGGCGTTCGCCGCCCTCGAAGCGGCATGCGATCAACACGGCATCCCCGGCTACGGGCTCGCCACGTGGACGGGGTTCACCAGGAAGACCTTCGACCTGCCCCTGTTGCTCGAAACCGCTACCAGGGCCGGCGGCCTGCAGCACCGCTTTCGAGCGGTGCAACTGCCCGTGTCAGTGGTCCACCTCGCACCGATCGCGCAAGCACTCGACGGGTACGGGGCCCTGGTTGACGCCCAGGACGCGGGAATCCAGGTGTTCGCCTCCGCTCCGCTCCACGGCGGTGAGGTCCTAGACATGATCCACCCGGAACTGGCCGCCCTGATCAGGCCCGGCGGCGGCCCGGCCCAGGCCGCGCTGGCAGTCGCCGCGTCCGCCCCAGGAGTGAACCGAGTACTGCTGTCGACCAACAACACGGAACACTGGGCACAGGCCGCCGCCGCCGTCGGCAGGCCGCCGCTGTCGCCGGATGTTCTGCGAAAGGTCGTCGATGTACTCGGAACCTGAGCCCGCCGTCGCTGACCGGATGCGCGAGATGCACTCGGCTGCTGCCACGATGCTGAACGTGGCAATGGCCGAGTGCCGCGAGGCGTGGGGTTGGCAAGGCCGCACCCTCAGCCGTCCGGTGATCTCTGCCGCTGGCGACGCGTGGCTGCGTCTGGCGGCGGCCCCGGAGGGCAAGGCCGGCGGCAAGCTCTGGGAGGGCCCGCTGGAGGCAGAGCGGAGCATGCCCTCGGCGGTTCCTCGCCCGCGGCTGCGCGAGCGACGAACCTGGACGGACGGCGGCCACGGCTACCTCGCCGAGCTGTACGAACGTGTCGACGCTCCTGTCATCGCGCCGTCTGAGCCGGTGCTGCGGAGGGAACCCGACCTTGGCGGCGAGTGGTGGGAGGAACTCGGTGCAGCGCTCGACTCCATCTCCGAGGTCTCGACCGATCGCGTCGCGGTTCGCCAGCAGTACCTGGACCGGGCGATGCCGCAGTTCCTCGGATTCCCGGTCGACACCAGAGTCCCGGCCTGGAGCACCGCCCACGGCGATCTGCACTGGGCCAATCTCACCTCCCCTACGCTCGCCATCCTCGATTGGGAAGGCTGGGGTATCGCGCCCGCCGGCTACGACGTCGCTCTCCTCCACGCATACAGCCTGCTGGTACCCGGAACGGCCGCCGAGATCCGCCACCGCTTCAGCCGCACGCTGGACTCGGAAAGTGGCCGCTTCGCTCAGCTCGTGGTGATCACCGAATTGCTACAGTCCACCACCCGCGGAGACCACCTCGACCTGGAGAAGCCCCTCCGCGAGCATCTGGCAAAGCTCAGGAGCACAACCCATGCAGTTGCCTGACGAACCCACGCGTATCCGCATGGAAGACGCGCACGCCACCGCAGCCGCGCACCTGGGAGTGACCTGCACCGGACGCTCCACCTGGGGCTTCGGCGGAAAGACCATCGGCCGCCGCGCCGGCGCGTTCTGGCTGCGTGTCGCCTCCACCTCCCCGAGCAGCACTCGCACGCGAGGCCACGGTATTACTGGCGCCGACGGCCTCGTTCCCAAGGACGTGCCCCGTCCCCATCTCCACGGTGTACTCGACTGGACCGGAGGCGGGCATGGGTACCAGGCCGACCTCCTCGACTACGTCACCGACCCGGTGGTCTCCGACCGGCCTGACCTGGCCACTGATCCCGGCCTGCCCGACTCCTGGTGGCGCAGCCTCCGGAGCGCGGTCGAGACCCTGGCCACCGCCCAGGGCATGCGGACCACCGTCCGTGACGCCTGGATCGAGCGCGCCTTCCCCCAGTACCTTGGCGTCCCGGCCCCTCGGACAGTAGTCGAGCGGGTCACCGGCCACGGCGACTTCCACTGGGCCAACCTCAACGGCCCCACCCTGACCATCCTTGACTGGGAGCGCTGGGGCCTGGTTCCGATAGGCTTCGACGTCGGAATGCTCCACGCCAACAGCCTCCGCGTCCCAGCCGTTGCCGCCCGAATCCGGCGGGACTTCACCGCGGTCCTCGACACCCCGGACGGACGCATCGGCGAGCTAACCGCCCTCGCCGAGATGCTCCAGGCCGTCGCCCGAGGGTTTTACCCGTATCTCGCCGGCCCGCTCGCTAACCGCGCCCGTGAACTGACCGGAGTCGCACCGCCGCAGGGTGCCGCACCCGAACTTGCCGGATGAGCCTTGGACCTTCTGCATAGGGAAGGAGCACGCATGGACCCCGCCACGCGCCGTCTGGCTAGTCACGACGCCGAGGACATCGCGAGCGCGAAGGAGCGAGGCTGGAGCGATCTGGCACCCATCGACGACGCGTACCAGGCGGGCGAGATCACGGCCACCGAGTGGCACGCCGCCGTCCTGGGCGTCATCGAACCGGCCTACCTCAACAGCGACAACCCACGGGCCCAGTCCGGCCACAGCGGCGACCAGATCCGCTGGCGAGAAGCCCGCAGCCTGCTCGTCGACCTGCTCCCACCCCACGGTGGGACGTTCCTCGACATCGGATGCGCCAACGGCCACCTGATGGAGAGCCTGACCGACTGGGCGGCCGAAGCCGGGATCATCATCGAGCCCTACGGGGTAGAGATCTCCACCGCCCTCGCCGACCTCGCCCGAACCCGCTGCCCGCAGTGGGCGCATCGGATCTGGACGGCCAACGCGATGGGCTGGAAGCCTCCACACCGCTTCGACGCCGTCCGTACCGGCGTGGACTACGTGCCAGCGGACCTGCGTGGAGCGTACATGGCCCATCTGCTGGACCATGTTGTCGCCCCGGGCGGCCGATTGATCGTCGGCGTCTACAACGAGGAACGAGACCAGGCCACAACGGAGGATCTGCTGCGGTCCTGCGGCTACACCCCGGCCGGTACCACCACAAGAGATCACCGGCACCCCAAGATCCAGTACAAGGGCCTGTGGCTGGCCAACGCCTGAGCAACAGCAGCAGCGACCGCAGCCCCTTATCCGAACTCGGTCACCAACGTAGGGGCTCGCGCTCATAGAAGAGGCCGCCGGTGGGGCCGCCCTCGGGGAGGGTTGCGAGCCAGACGGGTGTGTCAGCGGCGTCCTCGGGGGTGCGGTCTGTCTCGCCGTAGGCCATGCGGGTGTCCATGCGCCCTGGGGAGGCGGCGTTGACGAGGATGCCGGTGCCGTCGAGTTCAGCGGCGAGGATCTGGGTGAGGGCGTTGAGGCCGGCCTTGGAAACCCGGTAACTCACGTTCCCGGTACCCATGTTGCTTTGTGAGCCGAGGTGGCTGGTGATGTTGACGATGCGGCCGTAACCGTTCTTCGTCATCTCCTGAGTAGCTGCTGCGGCGAGCCGCCAGGCGCCGAGGAGGTTGGTGTCCAGGGTCGCCCGGACGCGCTCGAAGTCGGGGGTTGAGGCGGCTTGGCCGCGGTCGACGGCGACGGCGGCGTTGTTCACCAGGACGTCGAGACGGCCGAGCGGTGCTGCGACATCGGCCACGCATCGGGCGACGCTGGCCGGGTCGGTGACGTCCAGTTCGTGGGAGTGGACGAACAGCCCCTTGCGGCCGAGGGCTTCCGCCGCCTCGCGGCCGGTGAGGCGGTCGCGGGCGCCGAGGACGACCTGCATGCCCTGTTCGGCGAGGCGGGCGGCGATGGCGAGGCCGAGGCCCCGGTTTCCGCCGGAGACGAGGGCCACGCGCGGGGTGGGGTGTGTGGTCATGCGGCCAGTGTGGCGAGCAGCTGGTCGAGGCGCTGGACTTTCGGGTCCTTCGTAGCGAGCGGTAGTTCGGCGCGGGCCGCTGCGGCGCGGTCCGCGTTTCGCTGGGACGGGGCGGCGGTGATGATCGGGATGGCTGTTTCCAGGAGGTGGACGGCGTGGTCGGCGTCGCCGAGGGCAGTGTGGGTCCGGGCGTGCTGGATGGTGTAAGTGGCCAGGTCGCGTCGCTTGGCGACCGGCATAAGGGTCAGCGCGGTGGCGTAGTTGTCCCGAGCGAGGCGCGGCCGACCAAGGTCGGCGTGGCAGGCGGCGGCCTGGGCATAGAACTCCGCCGTGTCGAAGTAGCCGGTCCAGGCGGGATCGTCGTCGCCGGTGGAGGCGCGGCCCATCTGGGTCTCGGCGGCGGCCAGCAGGCGGTCACACTCGGCGCGGTCGCCGCAGGCCGCCGCCGCGCGAGCCTGCCGCAACAGCAGCATGCCCAGGGTGCGGGGGGTGACGGCGCCCGCCCCCTCGACCGCTGCTGCCGCGAGCCTGAGGGCGTCGGCGAACAGACCGTGGTCGTAGCACTGGAGGCTGATCGACTTGATGATGTTGGCGCCCAGCGCGTGGTCGCCGGCGGAATGAGCGGCTCGCAGACCGCTGGTCCAGTACCGCTGGGCCGCGGTGTGGAGTCCGGCATCGAAGGAGGACCACCCGGCGAGACGGGCGAGTTCGGCGCTGAGCCGGAGCAGTCGCCGTCCGACCCGGTCGGTGTAGGACGCCCCCTTGAGGATGCCGGTCACCGTGTCGAGTTCGGCGTCCAGGAGATGGCGGGCCCAGGGGCCGCCGAACGCTGCCTCCATCCGACGTAGCCGGGGTAGGCCGTCCTCCAGGTCCGCGACGAGCTGGCTGTCGATGCGGCCTCCGGTGAGCGCTGCGGTCACCGGTTCGGGATCTCGGGTGAGCCACTGGCCAGCCAGAACGGTCAGGGCTTGGCCGCCGAGCTTCATGAATCCGCGTCGGTCGGGCATGGCGTGCTCCAGGGTGTCGTCCAACGACTGGAGCGTCCCCGCCTTCGTCCAGGGGAAACCGGTACGTACCGGGCCGCCGTCCGGTAACCATCCGGGCCAGCCGAGCCGGTGCACCTCGCGTATCGGCACGCCGATCGCTTCGGCGAGTGCGACCTGGCTCTCGGCGTCCGGCTCGACGCCCCAGTGCTCCCACTTCCACGCCTTGCGTCGGTCCGCCGACCGGCGGGTGGGCTTGGCGACGATGTCCACGACGTCCTGATAGGTCCAGCCGCGTTCGTCGCGCACGACGCTGAGCGGGTGAACCAGCCGCATTGGTGCGCGTAAGCCGGCGGTGCGGTCCATCCCCAACCCCCTGATGTGTTCACCGGATTGTAGCCGGTTCGCCACTGTGTGCTGATGCTACATCTGGGGCGCCTGGGGCCAGAAGACGACAGGAAAACGACAAACCCGCTCTGTTCACAGGGAGTTGATCGGGGGTTAGCTAGTGCTCCCCCCGAAGGGCATCCGGCTGGCCGAAGAGCGGCCGGGTGCCCGGGGGCGGCCGGGGACCACCTCAGTGACCTGTTGCTGACCAGGCCACGCAGCGAGAAGACGTCATGGCGACGGACCACTCGCAGCGATCATCGGGGCGCGACAGCCGGCCGCGCCTACACCCATTCACCGCGTACGCCGCTCCAGCCTGCCGTGCCCTCGTGCCGCCGGGCGGGTCGGGCGTGCCCGAGCCAGGAGGACTCCCATGGTCCGAAGGACCGCCGTTGTGACCGGCGGAGCCGGATTCATCGGCTCCCATCTGTGTGACGCGCTGATCCGCGACGGCTTCGCCGTGGTCTGCGTGGACAACTTCCTGACCGGCAGCCGAGCCAACATCGCGCACCTGGTTGGCGTCGAGTGCTTCGGGCTGGTCGAGCAGGACATCAACGACAAGCTCGCCGTCCCGGATGGGGTGGATGTGGTGTTCCACCTGGCCTCGCCCGCTTCTCCGGCGGACTACCTGCGCCACCCCATCCCGACGCTGTCGGTCGGCTCCATCGGAACGCTGAACGCGCTGGAGCTGGCTAAGGAACAGGGCGCCCGGTTCGTCCTGGCCTCGACCTCGGAGGTGTACGGCGACCCACACCAGCACCCGCAGACCGAAGCGTACTGGGGCAACGTCAACCCGATCGGGCCGCGCAGCGTCTACGACGAGGCCAAGCGGTTCTCGGAGGCTGCCACCGCCGCGTACCGCCGTGAGTACGGAACCAACACCGCGATCGTGCGGATCTTCAACACCTTCGGTCCCCGGATGAGGGCCGACGACGGCCGCGCGGTGCCGGCCTTCGTCACCCGGGCACTCGCCGGACAGCCGCTCCGAGTGACCGGGGACGGCGGCCAGAGCCGTTCCCTGTGCTACGTCGAGGACACGGTCGCCGGGCTACTCGCGGTCGCTGCGAGCGACCAGCCGGGCCCGGTCAACCTGGGCACCGAGGACGAGCGCACGGTCCTTGCCCTCGCCCACCTGGTCCTCGACCTCACCGGCTCCGACGCGGAGGTCGAGTTCACCGCCCTGCCAGAGGACGACCCGGTACGCCGCCGACCCGACACCACCGTGGCCCGCGAGGTGTTCGGCTGGGTGCCGCAGACGGCGATTGAGGACGGCCTGGCCGCCACCGTGGCCTGGTTCACCGAGCAGCTCGCCGCCGGGGCCACCCGGTGAGCGCGCCGACCGCCGCCGACCTCGGCCAGCTCTGGGCGGACGGGTACACCGTCGTCCCGGCCGTGGTCACCGATCCGCTGCTGGAGCGACTGCGCGCCGAAGCCGACGCCCTGGTGGCTGCCTTCGAGAGCGGCCACCGCAGCGAGGACTTCTGGCACTTCACCCGCGATAGCGAGAGCACGCCGGTGCTCTACCGCGTCCACAACCTTGAGCAGCAGCCGGGCGCACCGCTCGCGGCCGGACTGTTCGCCACCGGCCCCCTGCACCACCTCGCCGAGACCATCCTCGGCGGCCCCGCGCAGGCCCGGGTCATCGCCATGATCGTCAAGATGCCTCACCTGGCCGCCGCCGTCCCCTGGCACCGCGACCGCACCGACGCCGCCCCCGGCCGCGCCATCAACCTGAGCCTTTTCCTGGACGACTCCGACGCCTCCAACGGCTGCCTGGAATTCGTGCCCGGCAGCCACCTGCTCGCCGACGACGCCGACGTGGACCAAGTCCGCGACGCCGGGTCCGTCCTGCCGGTCGGCGCGCGGGCCGGCGACGTGGCCGTGCACGACGTGCGGACCGTCCACGCCTCGCGGCCCAACCCCACCGCGCGGCCCCGCCGCAGCCTCGTCATCGAGTTCGTCCCCGACACCACGGAGGCATCATGACCAGCACCGCACCCGCCCACCGCCCGAAGGTCGCCACCATCACGGTCGGCACCAACGAGGCGCGCTGGCTGCCCGCCTGCCTGTCGACCCTCCTCGCCAGCCACACCCCCGACCTCGACCTCACCGTCTGGTACGTCGACAACGCCAGTGCCGACGGCAGCACCGCGCTGGTCCGCGACGACTTCCCCGCAGTGCGGATCATCGAGAACGACGCCAACCTGGGCTTCGCCCGCGCCAACAACGTCGGCATGCGCGCCGCCCTGACCGCAGGCGCCGACTACGTGTTCCTCGTCAACCCCGACACCCGCACCCCGGCCGACCTCATCCACCAGCTGACCGCCTTCATGGAGCAGTGGCCCACCTACGGCATCTGCGGCCCCATGCAGTACACCTACACCGACGCCGACGGTGTGCCCGTCGCCCTGGACGAGCACAACGAGTGGTCGCGCCTCGCGCTGAAGCTGGGCGAGGCCGACGGCTTCGTGGGCGACCGCCCGAACCGCCCCTCCCCGGCCGGCCCCGAGCACGGCCGCGCCCCCGCCACCCTGGAGCACGCCTACGTCCAGGGCGCCGCCCTCTTCGTCCGCGCCCAGGTCCTGCGCACCCTCGGGCTGTTCGACCGGGTCTTCCACACCTACTACGAGGAGACCGACCTGTGCCGCCGGGCCCGCTGGGCAGGCTGGCGGGTCGCCCTCAACGTGGACCTGGGCATCCAGCACTACGGCGGCGGCGGAACCGGCGCGAGCACCTACCGACGCGTGCAGATGCGCCGCAACCGCTACTACTTCCTGCTCACGGACGTCACCTGGACGTGGCCCGCCATCCTCTCGCTGGCCGGGCGGTGGTTGCGCCAGGACCTGGCCGGCCGCTCGGTCGGGGGCGACACGACCCCGGCCCGAGGGTGGGCGGAGACGACCGCCGCCACCTGGTGGCTGCTGCGGCTCGCCCCGACCATCGCGCGGCGCCGCCGCGCCCACCGCCGCCTGCACGCCGGCGGGGGCGCGCGATGAGGGTCCTGTTCGCCGGGGACTTCCACTGGCAGGCCGGATCGGCGCACATGATCGGCGAGTACGTGCGCGCCGCTCCGGCACTGGACTGCGAAGTCGCCCTCGCCGGTCCGCTGTGCCGCCTGGACGACCAGGTCCCCAGCCTGCTGCCGGTCGTCGACGACCTCGCATGGGGCACCCACCTGGTTCTGGTCTTCGAGGGCCGCCAGTTCCTGGACGAGCGGCGGCGGGAGCTGTGCGAGCGCTTCCCGCGCGAGCGCCGGATCGTCCTGGACCCGGACGCCCACTGGGGAGTGCACACCGTCCTCGGCGTGGACGACTCCGCCGGAGCCTACGGCCACCAGCAGTGGCAGCAGCTGTACCGGGACCTGAGCGACGTCATCCTCCAACCGCGCCTCGGTGATCTCCCGGACGGCGCCCGGTTCTTCCCCTACTTCGGGATGCCCAAGCCCGTGCACCGCCCGGAGCGGGCACCGGCAACGACCTACGACCTCCAGTACGTCGGCGCGAACTGGTGGCGCTGGGACGCGCTCGGTGCCCTAGTCGAAGCCGCTCGGTCCGCGCGGCCGTCGTTGACCCGGTTGCGGGTGGCCGGTCGCTGGTGGTCCGGCGACCCCCACCCCGACCACCTCGCCGCCACCGCCAACCGGCCCGGCTGGCTGGCCGAGCACGGCGTGAAGGTCACCGGCCCCGTCCAGTTCGGCCAAGTCCTCACCCAGATGGCGAAGGCAGAGATCACCCCGGTCCTGGCCCGGCCCCTGCTCGCCCACCAGCACCTGCTCACCCCCCGGATGTTCGAGACCGTCGCGGCCGGCACCATGCCCGTCCTGCCGCCCGAACTCGCCTACACCACCGGCCTCTACGGCGAGGAGATCACCCCGTTCATCCTCGGCGAGGAGCCGGCCGAGGACCTCGCCCGGCTCCTGCGGGACGCTCCCGCCAACCGCCAGAGGCTCGGCCGCATCCAGGACGAACTGCGCCGCAGCTTCAACTACCGGCGCGTCCTCGGTCAGCTCCTCGCCTTAACCCACTAGCCCGGGAGACCCACCGTGCCCAACATCCTGATCACCGGCATCACCAGCTGCGAGAGCCGCGGAGTCGAGGCCCTCGCCCGCTCCCTGGCCGCCGCGCTGACCACCACGCCGGACACCACGGTCACCGTCCTCACCCAGACCCCGGACCTGGACACCGAAGCGCTCGCCGGCAGCGGCGCCGACTGCACCGCGGACCCGTTCGTCGTCTCCCGCTCCTGGGCAACCCTGCGGCCAGTCGAAACCGAGCAGCACCGCCGCGAACGCGCCGCCCGCCTGCTCCAGCACACGGACCTGGTCCTCGCCACCGGCGGCGACCTGCACACCTCCGACTACGGCGTCTCCACCCCCTACCTCGCCGTGCTCGACCGGGCCCAGCAACTCGGCATCCCCACCGCGATGGTCGGCCAGTCCGTCGGCCCGTTCACCGACCCCGCAGAACAGGCCGCCTTCACCGCCACCGCCCAGCGGCTCGACCTGCTGACCGTCCGCGAGAGCACCACCCTGGCCTACCTCACCGAACAGCTCGCCCTGGACGACGACAAGGTCCAGCTCGCCGCGGACCCCGCCTTCCTCCTCGAACCGGCCAGCCCCGACCGCACCACGCAGCTGCTCGCCGCCGCCGGCCTGGACACCGGCCAGGAGTACCTGTGCCTGGCACCCAGCCGAGGCGTCACCCGTTACAGCCCGATCACCGACACCCAGCACCTGGACGCGCTGACCCGCCTCGCCGACACGCTGTGGCGCGTTCGCCGCCGACCGCTGGTCCTCGTCCCGCACTGCCACGACTCCCGCGAACACAACGACGACCGCCTCCTGGCCCGGCAGATCGCGGCCCGTCTGCCCGGCGTCCCGGTGCACGTCCTGGACGCCGACGGCACCGGGGCCGGCGACTACAAGGCCGTCCTCGGCGGCGCGGAGCTGGTCATCTCCGAGCGCCTGCACGCCTCGATCGGCGCCCTGTCCAGCGGAACCCCGGCCGTCGCCCTCGGCCACTCCCCGAAGTTCCACGGCGTCCTCGCCGACACCTACGGCCCCGCCGTCCCGGCCGGCGACGTCCACCGCGACATCGCCGCGTTCACCGCCGACCCGGCCGCCGCCGACCACCTCGCCCGCCTGGACACCGAGAAGCTCCGCGACCACCTCGCCGCCCGGCTCCCCACCCAGGTCGCGCTCGCCGAGGCGGACATCGCCCGAGTGCGCGCCCTCCTCAACTCCTGAGCCTCCCAACCCGATCGGAGAACAGCATGGCCCTTCACCTGGTGACCGGCGGGGCCGGATTCATCGGCTCCCACCTCGCCGACCGGCTCCTGGCCGCCGGACACGAGGTCGTCATCCTCGACAACCTCGACGGCGGCAAGAAGGAGAACGTCCCCGACGGCGCGGCCTTCGTCACCGGCTCGATCGCCGACCGCACCACCGTCGACGACCTCTTCGCCAGCCACGCCTTCGACAGCGTCTTCCACTTGGCCGCGTTCGCGGCCGAAGGGATCAGCCACGCCGTCAAGGGCCACAACTACGAGGTCAACGTCCTCGGCAGCATCCACCTGATCAACGCCGCACTGCGCACTAAGGTCCGCTACTTCTCCTACGCCTCCTCCGTCGCCGTCTACGGCACCGGCCGCGTCCCGATGTGCGAGGACGACCACCCGCAGCCCGTCGACAGCTACGGCAACGCCAAGCTCACCATCGAACGCGAACTGGCCATCACCGCGCAGATGCAGGGCCTTCCGTTCAGTGCGCTGCGGATGCACAACGTCTACGGCGAGCGGCAGAACATGGGCGACCCGCTGCGCAACGCGGTAGCGATCTTCCTCAACCAGATCATGCGCGGCGAGCCGATCACCGTGTACGGGGACGGCAGCCAGCGGCGCTCCTTCACCTACGTCCACGACATCGTCGGGTGCTTCCTCGACGCCGCGGACAACCCCCGCCACTGGAACCGGGTGATCAACGTCGGCAGCCAACAGCCGTGCACCGTCCTGGAGATGGCCCACGCGGTGCGCGAGGCGATGGGTGTGCCGGATCACCCGATCCGCCACCTGGCCACCCGTGAGGAGGTCCACGCCGCCTACACCAGCAGCGAACTCGCCCGGATGCTGCTCGGCGGCTGGAAGGACACCCCGCTCGCCGACGGCCTCGCCACCACCGCCGCCTGGGCCAGGGCCCACGGACCGGTCCAGCCCCACTCCGCCCTCGCCCTGGAGACCACCCCCGACACCCAGCCCGAGTGGTACACCACCGCCACCTCCCGGACGGACACGCCGTGACCAAGCCCACCAAGCCCCTCGCTTCGGCCGCCGAGACCATCGCCACCGATGTCGGCGGCGTCCTCTACTACGACGAGCCGTTCGAACTCGTCTGGCTCCAAGGCGTCCTGGAGCTGGTCGGCGAAGCCGACCCGACCCTGACCGTCGAGCAGTTCACCACCGAGATGCGCCGCTTCTACCTCCAGCGGGCCAGCGCCACCGCCAGCCCCGGCCTCTACAGCCCGGCAGGCGCGCACGCCTGGACCAGCGTCCGCCGCCGCTGGACCGACCTTGCGCAGCTGGTTCCCGGAGCCGTCGCCGCCCTGGCCACCCTCGCCGAGCAGCGACCGGTGTGCGTGGTCGCCAACCAGCCCCCTGAGTGCGAGGAGGTCCTGCGCGCCAGCGGCGCCGCCGAGCACCTGGCCCTCGTCGCCCTCGACACCACCGTGGGCATCGCCAAGCCCGACCCCGGCCTGCTCGGCTGGGCCATCGAGCAGCTCGGCTGGAACCCGACCACCACGCTGATGGTCGGCGACCGGCCCGACCACGACGCCGCCCCCGCCCAGCGCCTCGGCGCCCACGCCGCGCTCGTCACCCCGCCCACCGGCTGGAGCGCTCCACCGGGCGTCGACCCTGCACTCCTCGCCGCGTACGAGAAGGTGCGGGCCGAACGCCTGGAGGTCCGCCGGCACCCCGCCGCCGATCACAGCCTGCACGTCCGAGACCTCGCCGACCTGGCCACCCAGCTCGCCGATCGGGCACCGGCCCGGCGCTGGACGGAGGTGCTCCGGTGACCGCACCTCTCACCGTGGCGGTGTGCAGCAACCGGACGGGCCTGCTCCTGGCCGCCCTCGACCGGCTCCCCTGCGTCCTCGGCCCGGACGACCACCTCCTGGTCGTCGTGGACACCACCGCAGACACCACCACCCGGCGGCGCCTCGCCGCGCCCGCCGACCGGCGCACCGTCCTGTTCAACGGGGCCACCATCGGCCTGTCCTACAGCCGCAACCTCGCGCTGAAGGAGGCACCCACCCGGCACGTCGTGTTCGTGGACGACGACATCGTCCCCACCGCCGCCGCCATCGAGAGCCTGCGCACCGCACTCGCCGACGGAGCACATGTGGCCGGCACCCGGATCACCGCCGACCTCCAAGGCCGCCGCACCCCGTGGTGGCTCACCGCCGGGCAACTGCACTACCTCGGCTCCCACCACCCCGACCTGCCCGCCAGTATCTGGGGCGGCTGCTTCGCCCTCGACCGCGACCACACCCGCCTGCTCGGCCTCGACTTCGACAGCCGCCTGGGCCGCGTCGGCACCAACCTGGCCTCCGCCGAGGACACCACGCTCGTACGCCGACTCGCCGCCCACGGCGCGACCACCGCTGTCCTCCACGACACGCCGGTCCGCCACCTGATCCCCGCCCACCGGCTCCGCCCCGGCTACCTCCTCCGCCGCGCCTACTGGCAGGGCCGCAGCGAAGTCCGCCGCCACACCGCCCGCGCCGGCCTGCGCAAGGAGTGGAGACGCAACCGCTCCAGCGGCCCCGGCACGCGCCCCGCCGTGCTCGCCGCCCTCTACACCGGTGCGGTGCTGACCGGCATCGGCCGTGAACTCCTCGACCAGGCCCGGAGGCACCCGTGAAGATCGCCATGCTCAACCCGCCCCACCGGTACGGACAGGACACTCGTCAGTGGATCACCGTCCCGCCACAGGGCTACGGCGGCATCCAGTGGGTGGTCGCCACCCTCATCGACGGACTCCTGACCGCCGGGTGCGAGATCCTCCTGGTCGGCGCCCCGGGCAGCACCGCCCGACCGGGCCTGACCGTCTCCGACGCCACCACCTTCGACACCACCCGGGAGGCGCTGCGCGCCTTCGGTCCGGACGTGGTGCACGACCACACAAACGGCCAACTGCTGCCCGCCGAACCCGACTGGCCCGCCGTCCGCACCCACCACCTCAACGGCGTACCCGAACACACGGCGAACGGCGTCTACCTCTCCCACGCCCAGCGCCGCGCCGCCGCGTCCGCGGACGCGCCGGTCATCCGGCTGCCGGTCAACCCCGACCGCTACACCTACCGGGAGAGGAAGGACGGCATCCTGCTGTTCCTCGGCCGGGTCTCCGTCCACAAGGGCGCCCGGGATGCCGCCGCCTTCGCCCAGGCAGCCGGGCTCCCGCTGAAACTCGCCGGACCGGCATGGGAGCCGGACTACCTGCACGGCATCCTCACCGACTACCCCGGCACCGAGTACATCGGAGAGGTCGGAGGCAGTCACCGCACCAGCCTGCTCGCCGGTGCGGTGGCCCTGCTTGCCCTCTCCCAGCCGTTCGGCGGCCCCTTCGGAGGCGAGTGGATCGAGCCCGGGGCCACCGTCGTCGCCGAGGCCGCCGTCAGCGGCACCCCAGTCATCGCCACCGACAACGGCTGCTTGGGCGAGATCGCCCCGCACGTCGGCATCGCCCTACCGGTCGAGCAGAAGCCCACCGCAGAGGAGGCCGCCAAGATCCTGGCCGGCCTCCCGGCCCCGGAGTACCTCCGCGCCACAGCGGTCGAGCGCTGGGGCCACCACGTGATCGCCGCGAAGTACCTGGAGGTCTACCGCCGTGCTGCTGCGGGCGGTGCCTGGACCTGACCTGAGATCAGCGCGAACGCTGCCCGGCCGCGATCCGCTGCCGGGCAGCCTCGTACAGGACAGCAGTCGTAGCGTTCGCCGCATTCAGCGAACTGGCCGCCCCCGTCATCGGGATGCTCACCGTGAAGTCGCACAGCTCCCGCCACGTGCTGGACAGACCAGTCGTCTCGTTGCCCACCAGCAGCAGCACAGGCTGGGTGAGGTCGAAGTCGAAGACATCGGCGTCGCCCTTCTCGTCCGTGCCCACCAGGACCAGCGGCTGACCGGCGGCACGCTGCTGCTCCACCCACGCCATCACCTCGGTCGGCCCCGGAACCCGGACGGACGGCAGCGAGAACAGGCTGCCCGTGGTCGCCCGCACGGCCTTCGGGTCGTAGACGTCGGCGGCGTGACCCGAGACGATCATCCCGTGCGCCCCGAATGCATCTGCGGACCGGATGATGCTCCCGATGTTGCCCGGCGTGGTCGGCCGGTCGAAGAGGACACCGAGGAAGTCCGGACCTACCTTGATCCGGTTCAGGTCGTCCGCCGGCAACCCGACCACCGCGATCACCTCGGGCGCGCCCTCGGCCTTCTCGCCCAGCTCTGCCAGCAGCTCCGGCGCCATCACGATCCGCTCGGACCGCGTCGTCCGCAGCAGCTCCTGCGCCCAGCCCGACAACTTCCGCCGGTCGTCGTAGAGCAGCGCGTGGATCGGCCAGCCGTACTCCACGGCCAGCGAGATCGGCCGGACGCCCTGCACGAGGAATTCGCCGAGCTGGTTGCGCTTCTTCCGGTTGGTGAGCAGGGCCTCCCACAGCTGGAACTTCGCGTTGCGGGAGGTGATTCGCTGGACCGCTGGCACCTGTCCTCCAAGATGAGCCGACTACCACGATGCGTTCCGACCATGGCGGAGTCCGCACCAGCGCAGTCTGAAACCCTACACCGGCAACGGGGCCCATCGGGGAGGGCGGACTGGCCGTCCGGATCGCCGGGATCGAGCGCGTCATCCCTGCTCTGGCGAGGACCTGGCCGCCAGGGCAGGGCGGTTGCGGACGTCGCGCCGTCGACGGTTGGGCTCGGTCGGGACCGCGCCATGTGCACAAAGATCAATAAGGGTGCCGCAGGACCAATCTCGATCTTGGAATGTGGGTAGCGCCCCATCGCCATTGGGTGACCTTCGCTACACGCCCGCCCCCCGCGTACCACACATTCCGCCTTGTACGATCAGTTGTGGATGAAGCGTGACGGCCGACCCCCGTGCGCCTCAGACGAATGCTCCTGGCTGCAAATGCCTGGCGTGCGAGTATCAGGACGGGCTGGCAGTGAACTGGAGCGAGTATGCGTTGGCGTAGAAGCCCGTCGCAGCGTTCTCTCGTTAAGATGTGCGAGAGGCTGCTTGCCGGTCTCCCCATTCCGACCCCCTTCAGCGTCGAGGCGCTGGTGCGGAATATGGAGACTGCATTGAATCGGCAGATTCAACTTTTGCCGTTGGACGACCCCGACGGAGGCTTGGGCGCCGCTTGCGGGCTCAGGGTAAAAACGCCAGAGTTCACGATCATTCTCTACCGCCGTCGTTCAAGTCGTAATCGCACCGAGCACATCATTCTCCATGAGCTCGCGCATGAATGGCTGGATCACGGGACCTCCCTTACGGCTGCCGAGATCGAGCGGTATGTCCCCAAGCGAGTTCGTGAAGAGGTCCTGCAGCGTTTCCCGTTGGCCCTGGTCCAAGGGCGCGTAGATTTCGGCAGCCCCGAGGAAAAGCAGGCGGAGATTTCAGCCTCACTGATAAAGCGGCTGGCTCGGCGCCAGGC
Organism: Kitasatospora sp. McL0602; assembly: GCF_052076145.1. Lineage (NCBI taxonomy): Bacteria > Bacillati > Actinomycetota > Actinomycetes > Kitasatosporales > Streptomycetaceae > Kitasatospora > Kitasatospora sp. McL0602. The sequence continues at coordinate 4,107,300 of NZ_CP197246.1, forward strand.
TTTCACCGGGGACGATATGGTCAGCCTGCTGGAGTCCTCGCTCGTGCACCCGGTCGCTCCGCCAAGGCGCGGGCGCTAGTTGCAGTTGGACGGCTCTCGCGACGTGTAATAGCGGCTGTCGCCGCGCAAAAACTTCCCTACCGGCAATTAAGGCCGCATTGACCCGCCTTCCGTGGCGGCAAGATCGTGCGGCCTGCACAGATAGTCATTGGTTTCATGTTCCACTACATTCAATACCTGACGGCGGCAGTAATGACTGTCATCGTAGTGTGGAGATTTCCCGCGGTTCGGTACGGTGACTCCCACCGCAGGGCGCTCTGGGGCGGGTATGCCGGTTTCGCCGTAGCCCTGTGGCTCTATACGCCCGCGGTGATGCATGCGATGGATCGCGTTCCCGTGGTGGATCTGAGCGCCCTGCTGAGGCACTTCGCCAGCACGGCGGCGATCATCGCGGCCCTGACCTATGTCGCCACCAGCTACGGGAAGAGCTCGGAGGCGGTCGTGCCCCGCCACGTGGCAGTCTCCCGTTGGATCGCCCGCGCGTCCTACAAGGTTGGCGCGGTAGGTGTCATTCTGCTCACGGTCCTATTTTTCACCGTGGTGGACCGTCGCACGCCGAGCGAGAATTTCCTCATCGACCACGCCGGACAGTGGGGAGTCGCGGTCTACATGACCGTCTTCTACTTCTTCCCGCTAGTCACGACCGCTATCTGCGGATACCAGTGGACGAGGGCAGCCCGCCAGGCCGAGTGCGCAAGCATGCGTATCGGGCTGAGCCTGATGGGCATTTCGATGTGGATGGGCCTGGTTCATACGTTGGCCCGTATCACCATCCTTTGGTCGGCGGTGGCCTTCCCCATGAGCCCCTCCACTGTGCAGCTGCTCGTTGACGCCACGTCAATATGGATGGACCTGCTTTTCTTGATCGTCGCCGTAGGCGCGAGTATTCCCACTACCCGTGCGGTGGCGGCCCAGTGGAAGAATTGGCGCACCCTCTACGGAATCTATCCTCTCTGGTTCGACCTGGTGGATGCATTTCCTGGCACAAGCCTCTACCCGCCTGGGCGGCGTCTTTCGGAGCTTGTGCAAATTCGTGTCCCCATTGATGTGCGCCTCGACAGATGGACTCAGGATATCGGTGACGCCTGCGAAAAGTTGCGCTACTACGCACCCCGAGAGCTGATGTTCGCTGCGGAGGATTTCACTGCTTCACATCCCGACTCCGAACCAGCCGCAGAGGCGCACTGGATTAAGGCGGCACTCCTGGCCGCTGAGAGCGCGCCGGCCAGTCAGCGGGCCGCCGCCCCTCTGAGAGAGAAGCCGTTCGTCGACACCGACAGTGAGGCGGCATGGCTAGCGCGAGTCAGCAGGGTCTACTCGGAAATCACCATCGAGCAGGCGCGAGATGTTCTCCTGCACTCCGCGACAGTTGAAGACGAGCCGATAGAAAGCCTGTAATCGGCGTCCTGCGATGATTTCGAAGGCCCTGCCGCCCGCGCCGCCCAGAGCGGGCGGCAGGGCGATCTTGAATGGCCCTTGGTAGGTGAGATACAGCACCATCCGCCTTATGAACCGGGCTGGTACCGTTGGAGATGCGGACTCATAGGTCTTGCCTGTCCCGTTAGCGCACCCTGGCCTTTGACGCACAGCTACTGTTGCCGCTCTCTATGCGGCCGGGTCCGTGACGCCGTCCGATCTGGATGCACGTACGAAATCTCAGCAATGGAGTTCCCGCATGTCCCACCGCACCGGCCTCATCCTCGACTTCGGAGGCGTGCTCACCACCCCGCTCCTGCCCGCCGTGCTGGCCTTCGAACAGCGCGAGGGACTCCCGCAGGGTGCCTGCCTCACGGCCCTGTACAAGGACGAGACAGGCGTTCGGATCACCTCCGACCTGGAGCGCGGCGCGGTGAGCCAGACCGAGTGGAACACCTTCGCCGGCAAGATGCTGGGCGTGGCCCCCGACAACCTGATGGGCCGCATCTTCGGCGACCTTCGCCCTGAGCCGCTGCTGATCAACGCGGCTGCTGCGGCGAGGCGCGCCGGGATCAAGGTCGGCATCCTGTCCAACTCGGTGGGGCTCGCGCCATGGGACCTGTACGACGGTTACGAGCTTGAGCGTCTGTACGACGTCGTGGTGATCTCCGAGCACCACCTGATGCGGAAGCCCGACCAGGCCCTTTTCGAGGTCACGCTCAAGATGATGGAGATGTCGGCCGAGCAGTGCATCTTCGTCGATGACACCGAGGCGTACGTTCAGGCAGCAGAGCACCTCGGCCTCGCGGGCGTTCACAACCAGGACCCGAAGCAGACGGTGGCCACTCTCTCCGAGCTGCTCGGCGTGGACCTCAGCGCGTAGTGGCGCGGCCCCGTGTGCGCCCACACCTCGGTGCGGCCAGGGCTCGGCCCTGAAGTTCTGAGGGCATGAACAGCGAAGGGACGGCTGCCCCACCCCAATAGGGGGTGGGGCCGCCGTCCCTTCGCTGTGGCCGGGTGGAACGGCGGCATCGAAGCTCGTGCCGGACCGTTCCGGGCCGGTCGACCATCGGTCGCGTGGCTCTGTTCACGAGAACCGGTTCTGGCACCGCGGTTAGTACAGGGCTCCGACCGGGGCGCGTAGCCACACGCACAGCTGGCGGGGATCGGCGTCGGCGGGCTGGTCGGGGTGTACGACGTACAGGTCCCCGCGCACGGGCTTGCCGCCGGGGGAGGTGCGGGTGAGTGCGGTGTGGACGTGCCGGGCGCCCAGCTGGTGGTCGGTGGTGGTGTGGCGCTTGCGGCACGTGAACGTGGCGAGGTCGCCGTCCACGGCCACGGTTGCGCCTTCGGCCCGGCGGCAGACGGGGCAGCCCAGGGGTAGCCAGCTATCGGACGTGACGATCTTGACGGCGCCCGTCACATGGGCGCTGGCCTCCACCGGGATGGGCTCCACCGACGGGAGCCCGCTGAGCTGCTCTTCGGTCAGGCCGGCGAGCAGCGCGCGCAGGCGCGGGAGGGCATAGCGCAGGGCGGAGGGGCCGGCGACGCCGCCGCCGAGGGCCAGGGGGATGTCCAGTGGCTCGTCCCGGTGCAGGAGGCGGGCCGCCGTACGGGAGGCCGGGTGGGTGCGGTCGCCGATCGGGTGCCCGCCGCTCTCCAGCGCGTGGTGGATGAGCAGGCGCGTGGTGGCAGGTTCCTGGTCCAGGTCTGGCGCGGCATCGAGCAGGGCGGTCACCTCTGCCAGGGTGACCTGTTCCGGCGTTGTGGCGGTGTCCGCGCTGACGGCGTACAGGACGAGCGCGAGAGCCCCGGGGGTGGCCGGCACGGGGGCGACGGCCCAGCCCGGTGCGAGGAGTTGGCCGGCCCTCAGGACCGCCTCACGCCACCGGGTGGGTGAGGTCGAGGGCAGCAGGCGCCCCAGCTCCAGCGGCAACGACACCTCGGTTCGCGGATTCACCCCGTCAATCTAGGCGGTGAGTGGCGACGGCGGAGCGGGAACAGCAGGGTTGATCCCCGGGCTACGGCAGGACGAGGTCCCAGTACCGGGCGGGCACGAGCAGCTGCTCGGCCTGTCCGGCGGTGGTGCGGTCGATGACGGCGACCGCCTCGTCGCGGAGCCGCCGGAGGACCTGCGCATCGGCCGGGGTGGCGGTGGCCGCCCGCAGGCGCCGACCGGCCGTCGGTATCGGCCCAGCTGAGGACCAGCGGGTGGTCTGCCAGTTGAGCCACAACCGGTTCTCGTGAGCAACGCCAGTAGCAGGAACGACGCACGCAGGGCGAACGCTACTCAGGGATCAAGCCTGCGAGGATCACTCCCCGTCCTCTGGCAGCTTGTGTTTCAGTTCCCCGACGAGGGAGTTGATGGTAGCCATCATCTCGGCTGACAGGCCCTCGCTGTTGCCGCGGGCAGCCAGACCGAGGATCCGCCCCCCGCGGATCGAGCCGAGGAAGCGGAGCGATTCCAAGAACTCGCGTGCCGCTGGGCTCACCTCGGCATCATCCTGGAAGAGGGCCGAGTCGACCTGGAGCGCCGAGGCCAGGCCCGCGCGCACAGTGTCAGAAGCCTCGGTTGTGACACCCGTGCGAAGGGCAACGACGTCGTCCGCCGTGACGACCGCCGTGCCTGCGTAGTCATTGACGGCCCGCGCGATTTTCTCGTCGGACGGCGCTTCCTGACCGGGGTACCCGTGCTCCAGAAGGTAGTTGATCTTTTCCCCGACTGTGCGGGGTGCAGATGCCTGGCTGTCGGGCGAGATCTTGGGGCGCACGCCGAACGAGCAGTCCTGGGCGGCCAGCAGCTCCTTCTCGGTCACCCTGTACGCCGTTGCGAGCGGCTGAATGTAGGCATCGGCAAGTCGGCGCCGCCCGGATTCGGCGTTGCTCACGGGCACCCGGCTCGTGCCGATGATTTCGGCGGCCTGAGCCACGCTGAGGCCGGCGTCGCATCTCAGCAGCTGCAGGTCTGGTGGGCCTTCGTAGGGGAACAGGGCGTCCAGCGGCTGACCTAGCGCCGCCGCAAGCGCGGGGAGCTTCTCTCCCTTGGGGAAGTCCTGGCCGTTCTCCCAGCGCGCGACAGTGGGGGCGCTGACGCCCACCGCGTCTCCCAGCTCCTTCTGGCCGAGCTCCATGCCCCGCCGGACAGTGCGGATGCGACTGCCGTCGACCTGACGTGGGGGCACATGAACTCCTGCTGGGCGGCGACCGGGGGCGGTGTGTGAGACCACTGTAGTCCAGGCTTGATACATCCGCGCAAGTAACGTACGTTCCTGTATCGCACCTGGTGGTCGAAACTCGACTCTCCGTGGTGCCAGTCCCTGGAAGACCCCTATCGTGCGGCGTCGTGGCCATTTGTGCAACGTGCCGCAGGGGTAGGTGCCCAGTCGCTGCCGACCGGTCGTGGAGGAGCATCCCTCCCCGCTACCAGCCGTCGCGAACCCAGTGCGACCCGTAGCGGGTTACCGGGTGGACTTGCCACAGGTGTCTACGTATGTTCGTCGTCCGCCGCCGGGCAGCGACCCGGGGAAGAGACAGACCAGCGAGGGGGTGGGGCCAATGCGAGCACACGGGCCCTGACATGTCTCGCCAACGAGAACCGGCGCCCGGGAGCTACCAACTCCCAAGCGCCGGGCCGGCACCCCGAAGGGGGCCGATTCACTACCACGCAGCGGCGGGACTTCTTTGCACGAGATACCGCCGCGCGCTCCTACGAACAACGGAGTATCGCATGCTTGCCATGCCGAGCGGAACCCTGGCCTGCCCAGACGCCGCTGACCGCCAGCACCGCCTCGCAGTCCAGCTCACAGACCTGATACCCGGGGCGACCGCCCTGCAGGTCAGTCTCGCCCACCCTGAGCAGCAGTGGCCGCACCCCCACGCTCGGGCCGCAGATTCGGCCGGGACGCGGATCGTGTTGACCCGCACCAAGGCCAACGTCGCCGCCAGGTGGGTCCTGCGCACCTGGCCGAACGCCGACTGGACCCGGCCGCACACCCTCGACCTCGCTACCGGGCAGCTCGTCGTCGGCGATCTCGACGCCACCCGCCGGAGCCGCTGACATGTCGCGGATCCGACCGGTCAAGCCGGAGGCGTACACCAGCGAGACGCTCGCCGAGCTGACCATCTACGCCGAGCGCACCTTCTTCGGCCTGTCCACCGAGTGCGACGACCGTGGCCGCCACAAGGACCACGCCGCGATCATCTACGGCAAGCTCTGGGTGGTGCGCGCCGACCAGACGCCCGTCGACGTCGAGGACCACCTCATGCAGATGGAGCGGTCGGGGCTGATCCACCGGTACACCGGCTGCGACGGCAAGCGGTACCTCCACTACATCACGTGGGACCGCCACCAGAAGATCGACAAGCCGAGCCTGTCCCGTCTGCCCTCCTGCCCGCACTGCGCTCCGGAGCGGTGCGGCCCGTGCAAGGGCCCCTGCACCCAGCGCACCTCCTCGACAGGTAACCAGCTCGGCCTCGCGTCGGACTCGCTGAACCCTCCCCGATACCTCGCCGAGGACTCGGCGAATGCCCGGGGAACCCTCGCACAGCCCGCAGAGCACCTCCCAGTGGCTCCTGTCGCGGCGCGGTCCGTCCCTGACACCGTCCCCGAGACGCTGCTCGACATCGAGCCGCAGCCCACCGAGGCCGCCAGAAAAGCCGCAGGTCAGGGCGCTGCGGTCAAGAATTCGCGGAAGTCTCCCCGAAACCTCCCGGAGCCCTCGGCGCCTGGATCCAGGATCTTGGATCCTGGATCGTCTTCACCTACGGGGCGGCCAGCGCCCGAGGCGGACGCCGTCTCGGCCAGCCAACTCGTCGGCGAGTACGTCGCCTCCTGCCCCCAACGTCCACCGGGCAGCGTGCTCGGCCATCTCGGCAAGGTCGTCAAGAGCCTGCTGGACGAGGGCATCGACGCCGAGCACGTGCGGGCCGGGCTGCGGCGGTTCGCCGAGATCCAGGGCCACCCGTCCCGGCTGCCGAGCCTGGTGAACGACGCCATGAACTCACGAAACGCCGGTTTGGCCCGGCCGGGATTCCGGCCTAACCTGCCCGCTCACCAGGGGTGGACCAACCCGGTCGACGCCCACGCCGCCTACGCCGAGGAGCTGTGATGCGCACCTACCGCGACCCGCAGACCCTCGCCGACGGCCCGTCGGCCCTCGACCGGATAGCCCGGATCCTCGCCTCCCGGGGCATCGACCACGCCACGGTCGACGCCGTCCCAGACGAGCCGGAGCCGTTCTCGCCGGAGCAAGCGCTGTCCGCCGGGATGCCGCTGCGGTACCGCGACGCGGTGGCCGACCACCCGCTCGTCCTGGCCTGGACCCGGCAGGTCGCCACCCAGGCCGTCGCGCACAGCGCCGGAGCACGCCGCCAGGTCACCACCGGCCCCAGCCTCCTGCTGGCCGGAGTGACCGGCGCGGGCAAGACCCACCAGGCGTACGGCGCGGTCCGGGTACTGGTGGAAGCCGGCATCGGCGTGCGCTGGCGCGCCACGACCGCCGCCGACCTGTACGCCGAACTGCGGCCCAGCTCCGACACCGACGCCGAGCGGGTGCTCGCCGCCTACAGCCGGGTACCGCTGCTGATCCTCGACGACCTCGGGGCAGCCAAGACGAGCGAGTTCGTCGAAGAGCAGACGTACCGGCTGGTCAACCGCCGGTACAACGCGATGCTCCCGACCCTGATCACGACGAACCTGCGGATCAGGGACCTCAAGGCGTATCTCGGCGACCGCGTCACCTCCCGGCTCGCAGAGATGACCACCCGGGTCGAGTTCGAACCGGTCGACCGCAGACGCCTCCAGCGCGCCGCCTGAGCCGCCGCACCGGCCGCGCCCCGAGCGCGCCGCCTCGCCCTTCACCGACCCAGCGCACCTCTCCGCCGACGCCGACCTGCGCGCGGAGAGCGATCGGAGCAACCCCGCATGACCACCACGACCACCCCCGAGCGCTACCGCTCGCTCGGCGACCACACCTGGCACGACCAGGCCGTCTGCCACCCGAGCGAGTACAACCCCGTCGACCCCGACGTGTTCTTCCCCGGGCCGGACGAGACCGCCAAGATCGCCACCGCGCTGTCGCTGTGCGGCCAGTGCCCGGTCCGCCTCGTCTGCCTCGACGCCGCCCTCGAAGGCAACGAGACCCACGGGATTCGAGGCGGACTGACCGAGGAAGAGCGCGAGCCCCTGCACGAGAAGATCGCCAAGCGCCTGGACTACGGCCGGGTCAACGCCACCATCGCCGGGCGGGACATTCACCTCACCTCGGCCGAGCGCCGAGCAGTCGTCCTCGCCGGATACCGGCAGGGCGTCAGCGTCGAGCGCCTTGCCAGGCTGCTGAAGATCACCGAGGACCACGCCCTGAAGCTCTACCGCGAGACCAGCCGCAAGATCCGCAACCGGGAGCTCCAGCAGGAAGCACGCGGCGGCAGCGCGGCGGCAGCCGGCACCGACCTGCGGGCCGACGACTTCGGGACGGCCGCATGAGCACCGCCGCCACCCCCACCAGCGCGCCCGTCACCGGCTGGGACCGGACCGTCGTCATTGCCCTGGGCGCCGCCGGGTGCGCACTGTCCTACGACGCGCTGCAGCAGATGGCGTCAGCCGTCCACGTCCGAGGCTTCCTGACCTACCTCTTCCCGATCATCGTCGACGGGTTCATCGCCTACAGCATCCGGGCGCTGCTGGTGATGCGCGACGCCCCGCTGCGTGCCCGCGCCTACGTGTGGCTGCTCTTCGGAGCAGCCACCGGGACGAGCCTGTGGGCGAACGCGCTGCACGCGGTCAGGCTCAACCAGCAGAGCACCACTTCCGGCCTGCGGCTGGGCGACACAGTGGTCGCCGTGCTGTCCACCATCGCGCCGCTCGCCCTGGCCGGGGCTGTGCACCTCTACATCCTCCTCGCCCGCGGACCGGTCAACCCGGCCGACCGACATGGCCGGACCCACCGAAACACCGAAGGCGACCTCGGTCAGACCGGTGCCGCCGCCGCACTGACCGAGCCGGTGACCGAACTGACCGACATCGCGGACAACGCCCTGGCGGCCACCGGTCACCTCGGCCGGTCGGTCAGCGCGGTCACCGGCCCGGCGGTCACTGACCGGGCGGTCCGGCCGGAGCTGACCGAGGCCGAGCCGGTCACAGTGACCGAGGCGGCTGACCAGGGCGGTCAGCCGGAAGACACCCGGTCGGTCAGCGCGGTCACCGGCCCGGCGGTCACTGACCGGGCGGTCCGGCCGGAGCTGACCGAGGCCGAGCCGGTCACAGTGACCGAGGCGGCTGACCAGGGCGGTCAGCCGGAAGACACCCGGTCGGTCAGCGCGGTCACCGGCCCGGCGGTCACTGACCGGGCGGTCCGGCCGGAGCTGACCGAGGCCGAGCCGGTCACAGTGACCGACGCCACCAACCCGACGGTCAGCTCGGTTAACACCCCACCGGTCACCGACCGGACAGTCGCGGACCGGTCAGACGACCGGGACACCGAGGAGCTGCTGGAGATCGCCAACAAGGCAGTCCAAGAGGCGAACAACCGGCTGACCCGCCAGATCGTCGCCCAGGCGATACGCGGCTCCAACCGCACGCTGTCCAGCGACACGCTCACCCAGCTGATGGCCCAACTCCGCGAACAGCAGCGCCAGAACCAGCTCGCCACCGCCAACCGGGACTGACCGGGACCGACCGGCCGGGGTGACCGACGAATCACCCCGGCCGGTCACCCACCCACCCCGACACAGAACCCGTCCACCGAACCGGAGCCCCAGCCATGCGCACCACCCCCACCACCTGGACCGAGGCGGACTCCTGGCTGACCGTCCTGCACCAGCGCGGCCACCTCCACCGCGTCGAAACCGGCACCGACGGCACCCGGACCGTCCAACGAGGCCGGCACTCCCGCCCCTGGACCCTCCACCACCCCGTCCTGGCCATCGACTGGATCGAGGACCTCGTCCGCGACGTCCAGCAGCGGGACACGGAGACGAGCCGGTGACGGGCACCGACCAGGACGGCATCACCCCGGCACCGGTCAGTGACCGTGATCAGGCTCCTGGCGGAGCAAGTTGTGGGGTAAGGAGTCCTTACCCCGCCCCCGCCCCGAAGGGGGCGGAGGCTCCCCGGTCGTCGGCAGACCCAGGGGGGCCTGCCGACGACCGGGGAGTCGGCCCAGGGGTGCCGACGGAAGGGGAGGAGCAGCAGAACCTGCCGGACGCCGAAGCCGTCCGTGCCGCCACCCGCCGCCGCCTGCGCCAGCCCGTCCCACGCACCAACCGCGTCTGCCCCCGCTTCAGCGACCCCGAGTGGTCCCTCCTCCAGCGCGCCGCCGATCAGGCCGGCCTCGCCCCCGGCGGCTACACCGCAGCCGCGGTGCTCGCTGCCGCCGCGAGCGCCGACCCGAACGCTGCCGTCGCCGACTACCGGCGCGGTATCCAGGAACTCATGGAGTCCAACCGACAGCTCGGCGCCGTCGGCAACAACCTCAACCAGGTTGCCTTCTACCTGAATTCGGGTGGCCAGCCAGCCGCCGACCTGAGGCAGCTCCTGCAGCGTGTCGAAGCCTCCATCGCCGCAGTGGACGGCGCGGTCGCCTGGATGGTGCGCCGGTGATCCCCAAGATCCGCACCGGCAGCGGCGGCACCTACGGCTTGGTCCGCTACCTCTTCGGGCCGGGCAAGCGGGACGAGCACACCGACCAGCACCTCGTGGCGAGTTGGAACAACTTCGCCCCCGACCCCGGACGCAACCCTCACCACACCATCGCCCAGCTCGCCGCCCAACTCGACCAGCCCGTCAAGGCCGTCGGCAGCCGTGCCCCCGACACCACCATCTGGCACTGCTCGGTACGCGCCGACCCCGGCGACCGCCACCTCGACGACAACGACTGGGCGAACATCGCCCGCCGCATCGTCCACGCCACCGGCATCGCTCCCGAAGGCGACACCGCAGCCTGTCGCTGGGTCGCCGTCCGCCACGCGCCGGACCACATCCACATCGCCGCCACTCTGGTCCGCCAGGACGGCCGTCTTGCCGGACTCTCCTTCGACCGCCGCAAGGCCCAGGCCGAGGCCCGCCGTATAGAGAAGGACTACGGCCTGCGTCAACTCACCCCCGGCGACGGCACCGCAGCCAAGACCCCCACCAGCCAGGAGCGCTTCAAGGCCGAGCGCATCGGCCGCACCGAAACCCCGCGCGAGACGCTGCGCGAGGCCGTCCGCCAGGCCGTCGCCGGAGCCGCCACGGAAGAGGAGTTCTTCTCCCGCCTGCGCGAGGCGGGCCTGCGGGTGAAACTCCGTCACGCCCCCAGCGGCGACGTGCTCGGCTACAACGTGGCCCTGCCCGGCGACCGCAACCGTGACAGCGAACCGGTCTGGTTCGCCGGGTCGACCCTCTCCTCAGACCTCTCACTGCCACGGATCCGCCGCCGCCTGACCGACGGGCCCGTCGACAGCGCAACGCCCAGCACCAGTACCGGCCGCTCCGCTCCCGCCCGGCACCGACGGGACGCCGCCGGCATCGCCGAGCGCGCCGCCGCCGTGCTCAACGACGGCGACGACGAAGCCGCAGCCCAGCTCGTCGGCACCGGTGAACTCCTCGACGCGCTCGCCCAGACCTCCCCGGCGGTCAGCCGCACCGAACTGCGAGACGCAGCCCGCGCCTTCGAACGCGCCACCCGCAGCCACGTTCGCGCGGAGAACGCCGACATCCGTGCTTTGCGCTCGGCCGCCCGAGGAATAGTCCACGCCGGCACGGCGCTGGGACGTGGGGAGGACGGCGGTGCCACCGCCATGGTCCTCTCCACCCTGGTCCTAGTCGCGATGGCCGCCGCCCGCTGGCACTCGGCCCGGGGGCACGCCCAGCAGGCAGCGGCCTCACAGCAGGCGGCCGACCACCTGCGCGCCGCCTACCGGCACACCGCCGCCAGTCCGGTCCGGGCGATGCGTGAGATGGGCCAGGCCCTGCCAGAGCCCGAGCGCCGTCGCCACGACGCCACCATCCGAGCCGCCCTCGGCGAACCGGAGAACCGCACCGGCACGACCGGTCGGCACGACGCACTGGCGGCGACCCTCGCCGAGGCCGAGAAGGCCGGCCACGATCCGAAGGCCCTTATGGAGGAAGCCACTTCCTGGCGGGAACTCGACACCGCGCGCGACACCGACGACGTGCTGGTCTGGCGTATCCGCCGCATCGCCAACCTGCCCTCCTCGCCCACCGGCACCGACAGGCCCAAGGCCAGCACGACCCGCGCCAAGGCGGCACCCGCCCGCCGGGGCACCCGGGCCGATGCCTCGTCCGCAGCCCGTCCGACCGCCGACACCCGCCGACCCGGCCCCCGGCGCTGACCAACCGGTCCGCCGAAATCCCTCGACACCCAGTTCCGCCGGGTGTTAGGCAAGAACCTGCACCGCGTGAACGGAGAACCCGTGCTCAGAACCACCGAACAGCCCACCACGACCCCGGCCCCGCCTGCCTTGCAGCCGGCGGCCAGCGACCCCCTGCTCCAACTGGAGTACGAGACGGCTCCGCCGAGCGGTCCGGACGCGGTCCGCGGCGCGCAGTGCCCGCACGAGCTGGCCCTGCGCGGCATGCCGGTGGCCTGCTCCGGCTGCCGGGCCCGTCGCGACTGGCTGCTGATCAACCACCGTCGCAACGTCTGGGTCCGCTGCCGCTGCGGCCACCAGTGGCTGGAGCCCGAGATCACCCGCGCCGACTTCGACGCGATGCTCACCGACCCGAGCTGGACGTACTACCCCTCGCTCGCTCAGGGACAGATCGCTCTGGGGTTCGACGGCACGTTCGCAGGGCTCTACCTGGCGTAACGGGTCGAATTGCATCTGTTGCAACAATTCGACATGAGCCGCTCAGACGGCTGACGTGCAGCTCATCCGGGGTCCGGGCGTTCAGCCCGCGCCCCGGCTGGGGGCACTGACCTGCACGGCGCGGCCGACGCAACGATGTTGCGTCAGATGCAACACGACCGGCGGTTGCTCCGCGTCAGCGTCGGGCGCTGGCCAGCAGTCCTACCAGTGCGACGAGCATCCAGGCCGCGAGGTAGGCGAAGGCCGTTGTCGGAGAGAGCACGCTCCACAGGATCCCGGCGATGGTGGAGGCGGCGAGGTTGCCGAGAGACTGGACTGTGGCGAGCAGACCGAACGCGGAGCCGCGCAGGTCCTTGGGCGCGAGGGCGGCGACGGCGGAGTGCTGGGCGGTCTCCACTGCGCCGATGCCGATCCCGGCCAGTACGAACGGAACGGCAAGGACCGCGAGGGCGGCTCCCGCGACGGCGAACAGGCCGTAGGAGGCGGCGAACGCGGCCACACCTGCGGCCAGCACCAGGACAGGCCCACGAGTGCCGAGGCGGTCGGCCAGCCGCCCGGCCGGCACCGAGGCGAGGGTCGCCGCGATGTTGTAGGCGGTGTAGAGGCCGAGCGCGATCGTCGTCGCGCTCTTCGTGCCGTGCTCGGGCGCCAAGAGGTCGGAAGCCCGCAGGATCAGCAGGGTGGCGGCGACGTTGCCCACCTCGAACGCGGCGACCGCGCCCAGGAGCTTGCCCAGATCGCCCTGCAGCAGCGGGCGGATCCGGATCTTCAGCGGCACCTTGTCGCGGCTGCTCGGCCTCGGGGTGCGGCGGATCGCGTAGACGATCGCGGCAGCGGCCAGCAGGCCGGGGATGACAGACAGGCCGATCGCCCACTGCACGCCGAGCCAGGCGACCAGGCCGAGCGCGAGCAGGGGTCCGAAGATGGCGCCGAGGTTGTCCATCATTCGCTCGAAGCCGTATGCCCGCCCGTAGACCGAGGCCGGCACGATGTCGGCAAGCAGGGCGTTGCGGGCCGGCACCCGCAGGCCCCTCGCGGTCCAGGCCGCAGCCCGCAGCACACCGACCTGCCACACCGTGCTCGCTCCGGCCGTCGCCGCGCCGAGCACCGCGGTGGTGGCGTATCCGCCGACCGCGACCTTGCGCCGCCGGGCGGGATCGTCCGCCAGCACGCCGCCGCCGAAGCGGGCAGCCCCGGCGAGCGCGTCGGAGACACCCTCGATCGCGCCGAGCGCGGCAGCCGGAGCGCCGAGCGTGGAGGTCAACAGACTGGGCAGCAGCGCGGTCGGGATCTCATGCCCGACATCGGCGAGGAAACTGGCTACGCCGATGCCCCGTACGCCAGGTGTCAACCAGCGCTCGTCGGTGATGGGTGGCTGGGCGGGAGTGGTGGCGTCCGTCATGGCGGGCAGTCTCGCGCACTGTTGCCACGGCCTGTACTGGTGTTTGCTCCAAGCCGCTCGCGGGTCGAGGAATACAGCACGTCCGGAATAACGACTCTTCACCAACCTAACGAGGACGGAACCGCGAAGGGGACCGCCACCGGTTCGGTGACGGTCCCCTTCGCTGTCGTCATGCTGGTCAGTGCCCGGCGTCCGGCGGTCCGCCCGGGGCGGGAAGGCTGCCGTTCTGGGAGATCCGGTGGAGGCTGAGTCGGACTGCGGCGGGGCGCAGGGCGAGATCGGCGGCCAGAGTGTCGCCGTCGAGGGCGGGGTCCTGCCGAAGCCGTTGAAGGACGAGCTGGTCGGTCCGGGTGTCGGCGGCTCGTGCGGCGCGGTAGGCGCCAAGGGCCGATCCGCCGAGGACGAGTAGGCCGGCGGCGCACACCGGGTAGGCGTCGGAGATCGCCGCGACGATCGCGGTGGCGGCTCCGAGAGCGGCGAGAAGACCGCATGTGACCAGCGCGAAGGGCCGGGGGCGGGAGGGACGGTCGGTCATGGGAGTGAAGTGTTCCTTCCTGACCGTGCCGCAGCCGCTGTCAGCTACGGGTGGTCGACTTGGGCAGTCCTCCCCGGAAGTCGCAGCCGGGGCACTCGTCCTCGCCCTGGATGTGGCCCTCGTACCAGCCGTGCACGGCGGCGTGCAGGATCGCCTGCTCGACGGTGGCCTCGCCGGTGCGCACGGAGTTAACGGCGTTGGCGACGACCAAGCGGAGCACGGCGGAGTCGGGCGGCGGGAACGGCGGGGAGGGCATCGGAGAGGCACTCATGGGTAGAGAGCGTAGGGCCAGCCTGGTCAGTCGGTGGCCGGTTCGTCGGGGGACTCGGTGGAGAGGTCGCTGCGGTAGCCCTGGCCGCGCGGCTTCCAGTGGGCGAACGTCGAGGGCTTCCAGCGAGGCCGGTCCGGGACGCTGTCGTCGTCGGGTGCGGGCAGTGCGCCCCTGCTCTTGCGGCTGCGGGCGGCGCCGACGCTGATGCCGAGGTGCGCGGCGACCTCGGTATAGCCCCAGAGCTGCGGGTCGTCGGCCATCGTGTCCTCCTTGGATGTTCGGTGACGAGCGTACGCGCTGCCCGGCAGGGGGCTGGACGTACGGCGAGGCCGCCCCTGCCGGTGGGCGAGGGGCGGCCTCGTCGGGTCGCGATGAAGCTCGTGGAGCAGCGGTCGTCTACTTCGTTTCAAGGCAGCTGCACCGGAGCGCCTCCTCGCGGGACTGGTGGCCACGGCACTGCGGGAGGTCGTCCCACGGGCTCGGCAGACACTCGACGCCACCGGCCGTCAAGGTCGCGTCCAGGTGTTCCCAGAGCTGGCGGACCGGGTGGGTCGGAGAAAGTTGCTGGATGGCCTCGGTCAGCGCGGTGTGCGTTCGGTCGGTGCCCATCTCGTCCAGGTCGGTCTGCGCGTACATGGCTTCCTTTCGACGGTGCTCAGAGTTCGGCGAGGCGGTTGGAGAGGTTGAGGGCGGCAGTGGCCACGGCGAGGGCGGAGCACAGGCCGGTGACCTCGCGGACGGTGGGGCGGACGAGGTGCGGCCAGTCGTCGGGGGCGGCGTGCCAGGAGGCGAGGTGGACCTCGGTGGTGGCCAGGCCGAGGCGGGCAGTGACGTCCCAGCCGGAGCAGCTGGCAGCCTCCCACCGCAGGCTGATGCGACCGAGGGGAAGACGGGGGGCGTCGTCGGGCAGCCAGAGGACGCCGACGGGATGGGCGGGATCGGCGGGAGCGCGGTGGACGAGGGCACCGCGGACTCCGGCCGGCATCGGCCGCAGGGCGAGGCCGTCGAGCGCGAGGGCGGTTCTGGGGTGAGAAGAGGTGATGCTGTGCTCCTTGGGCGGGTCGGGTCGGATCGGTGGTCAGGCCCAGGCGAGGTGGTCGCGGACGGTGGGCGGGAGGTAGCCGTCCTGGCCGTCCTCGCCGATGTAGGCGATGCCGTCGTGGACGACGACCTCGGTGCCGACGTAGTGGGCGAACGGCCAGTCCGGGTTGACGGCGAGGCGGACCCGCAGGTTCGGGTCGAGGTTCTGGAGCTGGGCGAGCAGGTCATGGACGGTGAGGTACTGGGGCATGGCGGTTCTCCAGGCAGGGAGGGAGAGGTGGGCTGTTGTCCCGAGGGCGGTCACGGGAGGTCGAGGCGGAGCAGGGCGCGCAGGACGGCCGGGCCGCCCGGAGTGAGCGGGGCGTGGCTGGTGAGGTGTCGCCTGCGGGACTCGTTGACGTAGCCCTTGCCGGGGCCCTTGAACTGCCAGGTGCCGCAGGTGCAGACGGCCCGGGAGTAGGTGCGGCCGGGGCAGTCGGGGTGGAGGGGCTTGCCGGAACTGGTGTGCTTGTGGTCCGGCGGGCACAGGCTGTGGTCGGCGTGGTGGTTGGTCAGCGGGGCGCGGTGGGTGGCCATCAGGTTCTCTCGCTCGGGGTGGGCAGGCGACGGCGTGGCTGGATGAGCACGAGGTCGTCGGCGGGCCACGGGTCGCAGGTGTCCCATGGGTGGCCGGTGGTGAGGACGACGGTGCCGTCGGGGCCGTGGACCTCGGGGAGGCCGCAGACGCCGCAGCCGCAGGTCGGGTCGTACGGGATGGGACGGGCTCGGTAGGGGCCCGAGGCGAAGTAGCCGCTGCGGGGGAACCGTCCGGGGCGCGCCGGGTCGAAGCCGGAGACGATCAGGTCGCCTGCGCGGACCTGGTCGGCGCGGACGATCTGCAGGCTGGCACTGGCGAGGATGCGGTGGCTCGCGCGGTGCTCGGTGGTGGTGGTGACCACCACCTGGTGGAAGTCGGCGCGGTGGGTGCTCGTGGGTCTCTCCTTGTTGGTTGGGGTTCCTTCCCCGGGTAGCGCAGACCGGGGCGTGTGGGGGTTCAGTCGGCCAGCCGGTAGGAGCGCATCGGCAGGGACTCGCCCTCGGCTTCGCGGACTACGAGGCCGTCGGCGGCCAGTCGGTCGAGCGATCTGGCGACGGTGCGGTCGGGCAGGCTCAGCGCGTTGCCGATCTGGCGCACGCGCGCGCCGTCGGAGGTCTTGGCGAGGTGGGCGACGACCCTCCGGTCGCGCCGCAGGCCCAGCTCGTGGACATCGTCGAAGGCGAGCAGCAGACCACTGGCGGTTATGCAGAGGGCAGCGGCGAAGTCGGTGGTGTTCGGCTGGACAGAGAAGGCACTGAGCGCGCCGAGCGCGGCGATGGCAGGACCCGGGATGCGGGTGAAATCGACGGTGAGCTTCATGGGGAGGCCCTTTCGGTGGTGCTGGGTCGGCCCGTTAACGGGCGCTTTCCTGGTGTGAGGGGAGGAGTACGCGAGGCCGTGGCGGGTGCCCGGCGTTGGCCGGGCACCCGGGCGGTGGCGGTGGCCTGCTGACGGCGTCAGGTGGCCAGGGCGAGGGAGGACCGGGAGGTGTCGGCCTCGGTTCCGGAGCTGACCGTGAGCGGCGCGGGCGCGGCGCTGGCCTGGTGGGTGGCGAGCCAGCGGGCCACCGAGTCGGTGCAGGCGGCGCAGTCGTCCGCGAAGGAGAGGCTTCCGTCGCCGACGTAGACGTCCACGACGTCGTCGTCGGGATCGAACGGCGACGTCGGCGACGGGTAGAAGCAGGCGAGCCAGGCGTGGTGGCCCTCGGCGGGGCGTGCGATCTGTCCGTCGTCGTCCGTGACCAGGATTTCCCCGCCGGGGACCAGTAGGGACAGGGCGAAGTAGCCGCCGCCGGTGTGGACGGGTTCGAAGGCGAGGCCGCGCTGCCGCAGGGTCTGGTAGATCGCGCGTCCAGCGACGGGGCTCTCGCTGTCGGGCAGTTCGTCGGTGAGGGCGGACTCGATGGTTCGAACGAAGGGCAACGCGGCTTCTCCTGGGTCGGTTGGACGGTGCTGCTGCGGATGGGTGGTCAGCGGGCGGGGACGGCGACAAGCGCGGAGAGGAACCCGGCGACCGCCTCGGACGGGGTGTCGATGCCGAAATCCTGGGTCCACGGTTCGGCGTCGGCCGGGCGGACCTGGACGCGCCAGACGATGCCGCGCTGCCAGGCCCCCGGGTCCTCCGGCAGCCAGCCGACGTACACCCGGCCGTCCGGGCTGGTGCAGTGGACGTTCGCCTCGGGGGTGTCGACGATCGGCCAGCCGAGCCCGACGAGGAGGGCTAGCACGGGTTCCGCGCAGTGGTCGGAGGCGAGCCAGGAACGCTCTTCGACAGGGTGGCGGACGGGGGCGGGGAGAAGGCTGCTGGACGTGCTCACGGGGACGGTCCCTTCGTTGACCTGCGGTTTCGGCGACATGAGAACTTTGACATGCAGCATGCCGAAGTTCGTAGTCATTTCCGGGACCAGTTCGGTCTGCCGTGGGCGAACTGGCGGGAATGGATCGCAGGTGCCGGGTGCTGAAGCGGAGTTACGGCGCGCGGCCGTACACGGGACCGGAGGGGGAGAACGGCAGTGGAGCCAAGCAGAGGCCGCGACATGGCGGCACTGGAGACCAAGATCCGCAGCACGGGACGGCCGTGGACGATGGGCGACCTCGTGATGATCGCTGACGGCCAGTGGGCCGTTCCCACGGCGGACCGGGCTGGGCGGTCGAAGGACCAGGCGGTCCGGGCCCAGCTGCGGGACGGCCAGCGGGTCGAGCTGACCGTGGAGGAGCTGGCTCGCGCAGTGGGTGCCGCCGACCCTGGCACCCACCGCGACTGGGCCGAGGACTGACCTCGGGTCCTACCGGTGGGCCACGGGAGCCGGCGCACGAGCGGCCGGGGCCTGCTGGGCGGGCCGGTCGGTGGGCAGGCCCAGCGGCCGGGAGGGCGCGGTGCGGGCGGTGGCAGCCCGGACGCGCTCGGCGTCCGGGCCGCCGTCGGTCTTGAGCTCGTACTTGCGGGCTTCGACGAGGTTGATGATCGCGCTCAGGGCGGTGTTGCTCTCGGCGTACGCGGTCCGCAGCGAACTCGCCGTAGCGGTGATCCGGTCGAGGTCGTAGAAGGCGGGCACGTGGCCGGGCCGCGTCAGCGCGTGGAGGCGGTCCTGGTGCACGACAGCGGAGTTGGAGACCACGGCGAGGTAGCTCCTGGTGTGCATGGCGGCTCGGAGCAGGGGGTCCTCGACGGGCTGGCGGACCGACGCCTTCTCCAGTTCGGCGATGGGCCGGGCCCAGGCTTTCTCGATCAGGGAATCGGCATGGTCGAGGGCGGTCGGGTCTGACACGGTGTTCTCCAAGGGGGGCTTGGTCAGCGGGTGCGGGCGGTGGCGGTCTGCTGCTCGGCGTGGAGCTGGACGGCGTGGTCGTTGCTGGTGGCGCCGAGTTTGCGGCGGGCTCGGGCGGCGCGGGAGTGGACGGTGGCGGCGCTGGCGCTCTGCCGGTGGGCGATCTCGGCGACGGTGTAGCCCTCCGTGAGGTAGCGCAGGAGGGTGGTCTCGGCGGGGCTGAGGGGTTGGCCGTGCAAGGGCTTGCTCAAGGTCGGCTCCTTCGGGGAGTTGCGGCGCTGCCTGCACCGACGGGAGCGGGCGCCGGGGTCGGTGGGGTCCGGCTGGAGGAAGGGGTGGAGGTCGAGCGGGAGGTGGCGGCGCTGATTCGCGCGAACTCCAGCGGGGTTGGTGTGGTCGGCGTCGCGGTGGCCTCGGCGGCGAGGTGCTCGAGGTCGATGCGCCGCATGGACCGGTGGACCGGCGTTGGGTTGCTGACGGCGGTGGTCAGCGCTTGGAGGAGGTGTTCGGGCAGGCGGGAGGAGGCGGTGGCGTACCAGACGTGGCCGGGCGCCCCGGCCTCGAACAGCCACCGTTCGGTGCCGCCGGTCATCTCGGCGTCGTGCCGCAGGGGCTTGTCCCGGACATGGAGCCGGACGAAGCGGTCCGGCGACTGGTAGGTGAGGAACGGGGTGGTCGGGTCGAGGCTCCACTCGTCGGCGAGGAGCCCCAGGCACGTCTCGACGCCGACGGTCCGCCCGCCGTGGTCGAGGTAGGCGCTGGGGCCGTGGGTGTAGGCGTCGGCGAAGGCGGTGGTGAAGTCCGCGACGACCTCGGGCGGGGTCTGGTAGTCGAAGGTGACCAGCCACGTCGGCGGCGCGAAGGCGTCCGGTCCCGCGCTGATCTTCCACAACATGGGGCCGTCGGCCTCGGGAAGGTGCGCCAGGCGGGCGCGTAGGTCCGGTGAGGCGACGAAGGTGTTCCCCGCCTTGTCCCGGCTCTGAGCCCACCCGGCATCGAGCAGCGACTGGACGGCTTCGGAGCCGTCGGAGTCTGAGTTCGCGAGGTAGCGCGGGGCAATCCGGTAGTGGCGGGGCTGCTCGGGCGTGTTGGGCATGTCGGGTCCTCGCGCCGGGTCAGAGGGTACGGCCGGCGAGCGCGGGCACCGGGAGTGCCGCGGGCCGGGTCGTGGTGGTGTAGGCGAGCACCGAAGGGTTCGCGCTCGGTGCGGGGGCGGAGCGGGCGGTGGCCGCTCGGATGCGCGCGACCTCCAGCGGGCTCGGCGCGGTCGGCGTAGCGGTCGCCTGCGAGGGGAGGTGCCCCAGCTCGTGGTTCCGCAGGTACCGCTGGACCGGGGCCGTGGCGGTGACGGCGGTGGTGAGCGTGTCCAGGAGGTGGTCGGGGAGGTTCGTGGTGGCGGTGGCGTACCAGCGGTGGCTGGGCGGACCGACTTCGAACAGCCAGCGTTCGACGTCGCCGGCCATCTCGGCCTCGGGGCGCAGGTAGCCGACCCTTCGGTGCAGTGACACGAGACCGTCGGACGAGCGGAAGACGGCGGTCGCCCGCTCGGTCTCCAGGCGCCAGCCGTGCTCGTCGAGGAGGCGGTCCGTCACGTCGTAGCCGCCGGTGTCACCGTGCAGCACCGAGCTGGGTGCGGCGGAGTGGGCGGCTGCGAGGGCGGCGGTGAAGTCGCCGACGATCTCGGGAGGGGCGGACAGGTCGACGGTGACCTGCCAGGCGGGCGGCGCGAAGGCGTCGGAGTGGGCGTTGATCATCCACAGGTCGCCGCGCTCGCCTTCGGGGAGGAATCCGGTGCGGACGGTGTGGTCGGGTGCGGTGACGAGGACGTTGCCCAGGTCGTCGCGGCTCAGGGCCCAGCCCGCGTCGAGCAGAGGGATCAGACCGGGGTCGCCGGTGTGGGTGGAGCCGGCGAGGAAGCGCGGCGCGACCTGGTACTCGCGCGCCGGGGCGGTGAAGTTCGGCATGGAAGGCCCCAGGGGTCAGCGGCGCCGCGCTGCGGGCGCGGGCCGGGAAGCGGGCGGTGTGGAAGGACCGGACCAGGCCGGCGGCATCGGGCGGGCGGGGGTGCTCCGGGAAGGGCGCCGTACGGTCACGAGGGCCAGGTGGCGGGTCGGTATGTCGCCGACGCGCCGCTGCACCGGTGAGGTGCTGCTGAAGGCGCGGGCCGCGTGTACGAGCGGGTAGAACGGCAGGCCGATCGTGAACTCCGCACGCCACGACGGGTGTTGCGGGTCGCCGCCGAGCATGCTCCACGACGGTGGGGCCAGCCCGGCGACCTCGGCGTCGTGGGGCTGGTGGCCGACCCGGTGCCGGTAGACGGCGGTGTGGTCCGGCGCCGCCTGGTCGTGGAAGCCCTTGGGAGCCTGGTCGGGCCGCCAGCCGCGGTCGGCCAGGACGGAGGCTGGGGTGTCAGGCCGATAGTGCGGTCCGCCGAGCAGGTAGTCACGGTGCCGGGTGCGCAGGCCGTCGGCGAGCACGGTGCAGAACGCGGCGGTGATCTCGGCGGGTGTGCCGGGACCGAAGGTGGCCCGCCACAGGGGATCGGTGCCGGGGCCGCTGTGCCCGTGGACGGTCCAGGTGCCCGCGCGGCCGGCGGCTCCGTCGCCGGTGAGGACGGCGGTTCGACAGGGGCTGGTGAGGCGGAGGCCGCCGTCGGGCGTGTGCGCGCGGCTCCAACCGTGGACGGCGGTCAGTGGGGTAGTGATCAGCCGAGGGTCTCCGGGACCGGCGAGTCGCAGCGGCTGGACGAGCAGAGGAGGGGTGGTGGAGGACACCGAAATGTTCCTTGAGCTGGCGGTGGGCGGGCCCGCCCGGCGAACGCGACGACAGCGCGGCGAGCGGGCCCGTGGCGGCGGTGGGGGACGGGTCTGTGGCGGGTGATCACGGCGTTCACCGCCCGCGCGCCGGGCTGGAGGCTGCTGTTGCCGCAGGGGCCGTACGGGATTGATGCGGCGTGGAGTGGCTGAACAGTGCGGCCGGCACCGCGCTCCGGCGCAGCGCCGCAGCCGTGCGGATGCCGTCGCCGTTGACCGGAGCGGCGAAGGTGCGCACGGCGGTCGGCACCGCGACGGTGGCGGCGCCGACCCAGCGGTCGTCCCAGCGCTGGATGGCCGCGTAGACCGGGCCGAGCGCCTGTCCGGCCTCGGTCAGGGTGTACGGGTCGCCGTGCCGGGAGCCGGCCCGGATGACCAGGCCGTCCTCCTGGAGCCGCGCGAGCCGGGGTGCGATCAGCTGCTCGTAGACGCCGACGCCCTCGGCGAGATGGGTGAACCGGAGACTGCCGTGCTCGGCCAGCAGTTGGACGACCTTGGTGGTGTTGAGCGGCTGCAGGCGACGCAGCGCGTCCTCGATCCGGTCGTTGCGACTCGTCGGCGTCCGCTCGACGTGCTCCGACGACCACTGCGCCAGGGACCGGTACACGGGTCCGAGGGTGAGCGCCCGCTGGCTGAGGCGGTAGGGAGCCGTCCGGTCGAACTCGGCGTCGCGTCGCACGAGCCCGGTCTCGTGCATGGTGGCCAGCCGCTTGCCGATGAACTGCTGAGTAACCGACGGGAAGTACTGGGCGAGGTCACGCACCCGCATCTCCGGGCCGTACTTGGCGATGGTGTGGACAACCCCGGTGGTCCACTTCGGGGCGAGCTGGCGCAGGACGCCCTCGACGCGCTGCGGATCAGCATCGGTGAGCGTGGCGGTGGCGGTCTGGGCGCCGGGCGTCTTGAGCGGGTCGTGGGGGTTCACTCGGCTGCCTCCATGCGTGCGAGCAGGGAGCGGACCAGGGTGGGGAGGCTGCCGGGGCCTTCGCTGATCCGGACGTCGCTGGCGGCCTCGTCGACGATGTACTGGGCGTCCTCGATCAGGCCGCTGCTGATCTCCATGCAGGCGTCGGTGATGGCGGCGGCGGCCCGCAGGGCGTCGGCGAGGACCTCGACGTAGACGCCGGGTGTCATCCCGGCCGCGTCGGCTGCGGTCTGGATCGCGGCCAGCTCCAGGGCGTTGAAGACGTAGTCGAAGCCTTCGTGGTCTGCGGCCGGGTCGAGCACGGCCACGGTTTCGGGCTCCAGCGCGGGGATGCCCGCGCGGGTGCAGATCGCGTCCACCGCTGTGGTGAGGTCGGCGAGGGACTCGGTCAGCCAGCCCAGTGCGGAGGCGTAGGAGGCGAGCGCGAACAGACCGACGGGGGTGGCCGGCAGCGGCTCGTCGAGCAGGTCCTCCAACCGGAAGTTCAGCTCGCCCACCACGCGGGGCCCGGCGGCGAGCGGCCCGAGGACTGGGTGGAGGTAGGAGCGGGCGGCCGGGGTGGCGTACTCGGCGGTGAGGACTCCGGCGACGGCCTGGGCGGCGTCGGTGAGCCAACCGGCGAGGTCGGAGCGGCTGGGCGTTGCGTCGGTGGTCATCATCGGGCCTTTCGGGCGGGGGTGGGGGTGAAGCCGGGCGAGGCGGTGGTGTGGGTGGCGCCGACGGGGCGGTGGTTCTGCGGGAGGTGCGCGGATCGGGCACGGGCGGCCTGGACGCGCGCCTCCTGAGCTGCCCGGATGCGGGCTTGCTGGCCCGGGTCCATGTCGGGGGTGACGCTGAGCCCGGTGCGGCCCAGCCTGTTCTGGGCCGAGCGGTAGACCGCGTAGTCGAGGCGGGGGCCGGCGGAGACGAGGTAGACCTCGCGGGAGTGCTGGGAGGTGGGCGGGGCCTCGCGGAACTGCACCACCAGGCGGTGGGTGGCCCAGTCGCCGCCCGCGCCGAGGACGATCTTGTGGCAGCCCTCCAGCCGTCCGTCGAGGCGGCTGGCGACGCGCTCGCCGTGGACCAGGTCCTGCAGGTGCAGCAGGGCTTGGTCCCGGATGGGCTCCGGGAGTTCACGCAGGTCGGCGATGGCGTCGGGGTGCGCGGCGAAGGCGAACTTGGCGCGGCTCACAGTGACCTCCCGAAAGTCTGCGGGGAGTTGACGGGCGTGGCGGGGGCGTTCGCGGTGGTGCTTGCCGCCACCGGAAGCGCCGTAGTGCGGGAGAGTGCAGCGCTGGTGCGCAGAGCTTCTGCATCGAGGCGGTACTCGGGCGCCTTGGGCAGCGGGGTGGAGCGCTTCTCCAGCCAGTCCTCGGCGGCGGCGTGATCCGCGAACGCCCCCTCGCGCACCGTGTAGGTGAACTGGTCGGGCTGGACTGATTCGAGAAACAGGCGGACAGGCAGCTCCTTGTCCTGACGGTCGACGGCGATGCTCCAGCCCTCGACGTCGCCCCCGTCGATGACCTGGTAGTCGACGACCTCCAGGCGAGTGCCAGAGCGGCGGATACGGTCCTCGACGCGGACGGTCAGCTCGTCCGCCGGCGTGGGGACGTCGATGACCGGCGCGAGCGCGTCCGGAGGGCAGCCGCGGTTGACGAGCCAGCGCTGAGCGAACGCGACCGTGGCGTGCCCGGCCCGGTGCATGCTGAACCTGCTCTGGCTGCTGTCGCGGACAACATCGAAGGAGACGATGTTGGCCGTGTTGGGGATGTCCCAGGTGGCCGCAGCGTCGAAGGCGACGATGAAACTGCGCTCGCCCACGTCCTGGCGAGAGATCAGGGTGAAGTCGTCGACCCAGGTGCGGTCGTACACCTCGGCAGCGTGGTCGTCGGCGGGCTCCAGGTCGTCGAGCTGGAAGTCGAGGTAGAAGTCGGTGGTCGTCATGCGGTGCGTCCCAGCTGGTCGGGCGTGGCCAGCACGCGGTGGTTGGACCGGGCCGGGCTCGTGGTGCATGCGCCGAACGGGCCGTCAGGGGCGCGGAGTTGGAGGAGTGCGTGGTCGAGATGATCGCGGTGCCAGGTCGAGGGACCGGTGAGGCCGGCCTCCGCGTCGGTGAGCTGCTGCCAGGCGAGCCAGAGCCCGTGGAGACGGGCGACGGCCTCCTGGTGCTCGTACCAGGCCGAGCACCAGGGGCGGGTGGAGCTGATCTCCCGGCCGTAGGTCGGCAGGAGCACGTGGGTGACCCAGTTGCCGAGACCGGCCAGCTCGGCGGCGTACTCCGCGCCGCCCATGGCGAGGATGAACACCGAGGTCGGGCCGCCAGGTTCGCTCTCGGCGGGCGTCGCGGGCTCCTCGATGCCGGGAGTGTCGGCTTCGGTGCCCAGGCGGTCCAGGAGGACGCCGTGCTGGCGGACCTCGGCGATGGTGCGCGCGAGGGAGCTGGCGAGGTCGTCGAGGTCTTCGTCGGGAATGCGGATCGGCTCGGGCTCGGGGGTGCCCGCGGTCGGGTCGGACATGGCACATCCAGGTGGTTCGGACGGACAGGGGGTGCGAGGGGTGCAGAGGGTCTTCTTCGGCGGGTCACGGGCGTGCTCCAGGGGTGCGGGTAGGGAGAGGATCCGCAGATTCGGCGGTTTGGCACGGCCGCCAAGTCGTGCTAGACGCAGGCGGGGTGAGCGGTCCGGGCGATGAGCTGCGATCCGAGGGCGACGGCGGCGGCGAGGGAGTCGGCAAGGGGATGGCCGGCGGCGGCGAGCTTGGCGGGGTGGTGGAGCCCGCCGGTGTGCAGGACCGCGTGGGCGCCGTTGGCGTGGGCAGCATCCGCGTCGTCGACGGCGTCGCCGACCAGAAGCACCCGGTGGCCCTGGCCGGTGAGGCCGAGCGCGTCTAGGTGGGCGGCCAGCGGAGCGGCCTTGGTGCCGCCGGACGCGCCGGTGCGCCCGTCGATCCGGTCGAAGAAGTGCCCGATCCCGGCCTCGTCGACCTCGGCGAGGAGCGTGGTGTGCGGGCACAGCGACAGCAGCGACTGGGTGTGTCCGGCCTCGTGCAGCGCGGTCATCAGCTCGACGGCGCCATCGCGGACCCGGACGGGCTGGGCGCGCAGGTGGTCCAGGAACGCGCTGTCGCTGTCCAGCCACTCCTGCTCGGTGATCTCGCGGCCGAGCAGGCGGGCGTAGAAGTTCGGAATCGGGACGGTGTGCTTGGCCCGGTAGGTCTCCTGGTTGACGAGGTCGCCGCCGAGAGCGGGCAGCGTCGCGTTCAGCGCGTTGACGTGGTCGTCGAGGTCGTCCTTGACCGTCCCGTTCCAGTCCCACACAACGTGCATGGCAGGGAAAGGAGTTGCAGAAGAGTAGCTGGTGTTCATGGGGCGCTTTCGGCAGAGGCGGGGAGTGGTCAGGTGGAGAGCAGGTGGTTGAAGCGCCGCAGCAGCCACAAGGCGGCGGCGGCCCCGGCGAGCGGGACGAGGGCGGCGGGCAGCGGCCCTGCGGAGCTGGCGAGGGAGGCGAGGGCGGTGCCGGCGGCCTGGCCGACGCCGATGCAGGCGATGAGCCACGCGAACGCCTCGGTCGATTCGCCGTCGGGAGCGAGGCGGTCGACGGTCAGGAAGCTCGCGGTCAGCAGTGGGGCGAGGAAGCTGCCGGGCAGGACGGCGCCGAGCACGGCGATGGCGGGCATCGGATCGGTCAGCAGCACCATCCACCCAGCGGCGAAGCCGATCGAGGCGGCCACCAGGTGCCGAGCGGGTGCGCCGGGCCAGGCGCGGCGGCCGTAGGCCAGGCCGCCGAGCATGCTGCCGACGGACAGTGCGGCGGGCATCACCCCGGACAACCAGTCGGCGTGGTGGCGCTCGGCGGAGGCGAGGGCGAGCACGTTCACCGCGCCGAGGGCGACGCCGGTCCCGGTGAGAGCGGCGAACAGAACTCGCAGACCCGGCACCCGAAGCGGCCCCATCCGGTGTGTGCGCTCGACCGGGGGGTTCGGTGCCCATGCGAGGGACGGTTCGGCGGTGATGACCAGGCCGGTGCCGAGCAGGCCGAGTGCCGCGGTCGCCGCCAGCGCGGCGGGGGCTCCGGCACCAGCCGCGAAAGCGGTGGCCAGCAGCGGGCCGAGCACGAAGACCAAGCCCTGGGAGCTGCTGTCCAGGGACAGGGCGGCGCGCTGGCGGGCGGGGTCGGGCAGGACGTGTGACCACAGAGCCCGGAGGCCGGCCTCCAGTGGCGGGGTCGCGAGGCCGGCGACCAGTACGGACAGCGCGGCGAGCACGGGGTGTCGCGTCGGGCCGGTGCACGGCAGCAGCAGGAACGCCGCACTCGCGGAAGGGGCGGCGGTGTAGAGGACCACGGTCTGGCCGTAGCGGTCGACGAGGCGGCCGAGCATCGGCTGGCCTATCGCGGCGGCCAGGCCGTACAGCGCACCGAGCAGCCCGGCCAGGGCCAGCGAGCCGTGCTCGGCCCGCACCAGCAGCAGGATCGCTACCGGGGCCATGCCGGTGGGCAGCCGTCCGATCAGGGTGCCTGCGAGGAGGCGGGCGACGTGCGGGGCGCCCAGGACAGCCCGGTAGCTGCTGTCCTGGGCCCGGCCGGAGACGACGGGGGTGGTGCTCAAGGGGAGTCCTTCGGTCGTGCGGTCGGCGGCGCGCGGGCGAGTGCCCGGCGAGCCGGGGCATGCGCAGGCATGGCAGCCCTCTCGGTTGGTGCGGCTGCCGGGAGAAGAGTCCGGAGAATCCGCGATTTGGTACGGCCGTCAAAAGCAGCTAGAAGCCGCCTACCGCGCCCGGCAGCGCGGGCAGCGGGGAAAGGGTGGATCCAGCAACTCCAAAGCCTTGGCAGCCTGTTGGGGCACCACGCCGTTGCCGAGGGCGGTGAGCTGGGCCGGGCGGCCGAGTCCCGGGGTGGCGGTCACCCAGCCCGCCGGGATCCCTTGCATCCACTCGACGAACTCGGCCCGCAGCCTGCCGCCCTCGTCGGCGGCCGGCGGCGCCGGGCGGGTGAGCGTCTCCCACCGGGCGACGGCGACGGCGTACGGTCCCCACCTCCCGGGGTCGGCTCGCTCTGGGGTGCCGGGTCCTCCCACAGCGGCAGCGCCACCGAGGCCGCCGCCGGGGGCACCGGTCGCCAGGGAGCCCGCGAGACCGGTCGCCGGGGCGAGGAGGGCCGAAGCGTTGCCGCCGCCGAGGGCAGGGTCAGGTCCCCGCCGCCGTGCCGCTGGTTCGGCGAGCCCTTGATCCCGTCGCTGGCCTTCGGGGTAGGCAGCAGCCACTCCACCTCGTCCGCCAGATTCGGCCCGTGGCCGCCGCTCTTGCGCTTGGCCGGGTGCTGGCTGCCGCCGTTCTTCGCGATGTTGCTGGTCGGCGTCTTCAGCACCGTGGTCGGCGGGCCAGGCGGTGAGGAAGACCCTGGCCCGGTGATGGGGTGCGCCGACGTCGGAGGCGCGAAGCACGAGCCACTTCGCGTCGTACCGGAGCTCGGAAAGGGTGCCGAGTACGGCACCAAGTGCCCGCAGATCAGGCTGGGTTGGGTCGTCTCCCAGACACCACGGGCAGGGCTCCACGTCGCCAGGGGAACCGGCGGGGGAGGTGAGGAGTCCGCGTACATTCTCGACCACCAGGAGGCAGGGGCGGAGGGCTTCGACAGCACGCGCGACATGCAGCCAAAGCCCTGATCGGGTTTCGGAGTTCAGTCCGGCGCGGCGTCCGGCGACCGAGACGTCTTTGACAGGGGAAGCCGGCCGTGAGGACACCGACCTGCGGAACGTCGGCCCAGTTGACCGTCGTGATGTCACCCAGGTTCGGCACCCCGGGCCAGTGCCGGGCGAGGATCGCGGCCGGTGCGGGGTCGACTTCGGCGTGCCAGGCGAGACGGCCGCCCAGTGCGGCCTGGACACCGAGGTCGAGTCCGCCGTACCCACTGCACAGCGATCCGATCAGCGGGGCGCACGAGGAGTCCGGGGCCACAGCCGTCACCGCTGGACCCGGCGGGCGGTCGGAGCCGTCGTGGGGGCGTGCGGGGTGGGCGACAGGGCGGGGAAGGCGCTGCTGCCGGACCGGGACAGTGCTGCCCTCTCCCGCTCTGACGCCGGCCCCGGCTCCCTCGTCGTGGCGAACAGGTTGGCCAGGTCCGGCGCCGGGAGTGGGCGCTCGCCGGTCAGGTAGTCGGCGCTGTAGAACATCATGTCGACGGCACGGTCGATCCCCGTCCGGGCGTTGGCGAGGAGACGGTCGACCTCGGCGGCGGCCTGCTTCTCGAAGGTGCTGGCGGTCTCCGGGGCCCGCACGCGGGCGTCGGCGAGATGGCTCGACACCTCCACTGCCCGTGTGAGATCCAGGCTGACTCGGGCCAGGACTGACCCGGTGGAACTCCACTCCCGGGCCAGGACGGAAGAGCGGGCACTGGAACGGGGGTCCTGCGAGTGGAAGCCCGCCTCGCTGATGGCCGCGCGATGGTGGAACTCCACGCGCTCCACGGCCTCGGCGAGATCGCAGACGGCAACCTCGCGGCCGTTGCTGTAGGCGTTGGAGAAGGAGTAGGGATGCCGGGCACTGGCGCGGGCGAGCTCAGTCGCGGCCGACTTGAGCCGGGCGGCGTAGTGGTGGGCATCGTCGTCAAGCATGGTCACTCCCTGAAGCGGTAGTCGTGGATGGGGGATTGAAGGTTCACCGGGCACGGCCGGGGACCAGCTGGGCCGGAGCAGCTGCGGCGGCGGCCGTGGTCGGCGCCGCCCCGGAGAACGCGGCAGCCGGAGAGCGGGCGAGGGCGGCCCGCCTGAGCTGGACCGACGGCGGGGAGATGGCCGAGGCAGCCGTCCGAAGAGTCCGGGCCGCCTCGGCGAGGTCGTCGCGCGCTGTCTCGACGGCGAACTCGACGGTCTCACCCGCGATCGTGTGAGCGTCCTCGTACGCGGGCTCACCGCGCTTACCGGCCGTATGAGCGACGAAGGCGAGCTGTTGGGCGACCGTGCCGAGGGCGGAGGCCGCCTGGGCGACGCTGCCGACAGCGTTCGCGAACGCCTCGGCCGCGCGCACCGTGTGCGCCTGCGGTGCGGACACCTCCGCGCGGAACAGGTACTCGTCTCCCATCTCGACGATGGACCCGCCGAGTTCGGTGATCTGGCGGCCCACGGCGATGGGGTCGGGAAGCCGGAACGGGGCGTGCACCGTGGGCAACTTGTCACGCTGGGCGTCGAGCGAGGCTGCGGTGGCGTGCAGCAGCAAGGTCTCCGACATGGGGCTGTTCACTGGACGCTCCGGTGATGAGGGGAGGGCGACGTGCGGCGGGGCGATGCGGTGCCCGACCGGGCAAGGGGAGCGGCCGACGGGACGCCCTTCGCGGTCGCCGGCCGGGGGGAGCTGCGGGCCAGCGCCGCGTGCACCCGGGCCGCAGGAGCGGACGGTTCCGGCGGGCCGGCCTTCTCGGCGCCCGGGGAAAGGCGGTTGTTGGCCGTGCGCCAGCGGGCGCGGACCTCGTCGAGCGAGCCGAGCGCATGCAGGGCCTGGCCGATGAGACGGCCGGGCGCCATGGCCTCGTTCTCGGCCAGGCCCCGGATCGTGGTGGCGGCCCCGGCAGCGGTGCGTACGACCGAGGAACGGATGACCCGGTCGCCCAGCCACTCGGCCGAGCCCGCTCCCGGTCCGCCGAAGACGCGGTCGAGGTGCTCCTGGGAGAGCGTGCCGTCGGCCAGCAGACCGCGCCGCTGGACCTCCCACAGGGCGGTCACCTCGTCGATCGGTTCACCCCGGTGGTGGAGTGCCCCCAGGCAGCGGTAGACCTGGCCGTTCCCGGGCTCGGCGAAGTCGCCGGGCCGCAGCCAGTCGTAGACCTCGGCCATGGCCGAGGGTTGGCTGACGAGGACAGCCAGCAGGAACTGCTCGTCCTCGGTCTGTGCGGGTACGACCGGCATCGGTGTCGGCTGCGCGAGTCCCGCAGCGGTAGACGGCGGAGCGAGTGGCCGAGGCTCGGTGCCCCAGCGGCTGGCGAGGTCGCTGAGAACATCTGCCAGGACGTCGGCGTGGTGCAGCACACCGTCGACCTGCTGCTGCTCGGCATCGACGCGGGCGACGTGTTCCAGCCGGATGGCATGCTCCGTCACCGTCCGATGGATGGAGCCTTCGAGCACCATCCGGCCGTAGACCGGGGCGTTCTGCGGACGCGGGCACGCGGCGATGAGAGTGTGCGCGTAGGAAGCGCTCAGCCCGCGTACGTGACGGCCGGCCTCGGCGACGGTGCCAGTCAGCCAGGACATCGGCACCGTGCCGTCCGCCTCGCGGGTCGGCCGCTCCCTGGCGTTGATCGTCCGCATCGCGGCGAAGAGGGCCTGGTGAACCGGCCGGTAGAAGTCGGCAGGCATCAGCCAGGACAACCTGTCGAGCTCGGCCGGGTCGAGCAGGACCGCGCCGAGGACAGCCTGCTCGCCCTTGAGCAGGGCGTCCATCACGGCCCCTCCTTCCGGGCGGCTGCCCGCTCGTCCCGGATGCGGGCGACTTCACGGTCGGCGGCGGCCATGGCTGCGGCGAAGCGGTCCAGCTCACCGGTGAAGGTCGGGTCCGTCGCCAGGATCGACCCGCTACCGGTGACGAGCCACCACTGGCCGCCACGACGGACGACCGGAGAACCCGCCAGCCGATCGGAGCGCGGGACACGAGACGACGAGGTACTTCCGAACATGGTCAACTCCAAGTCTTCGTAAGGGGATTAGGCGGCGAGCGCGAGATCGCCCGCTGCGGGAGAGCCAGACCGGCAAGCCCACGGGGAGCAGCCGTCGGCCTCGCCGTTCTCCAGGTCGGCGTCAGCGATGGCGTCGAAATGGACATCGGGGAAGGACCTTCGGTGAGGGACGGGGGTCAACGGCTGTGGCGGGCAGCGGCAGGTGGAGCCGGGCGCGCGTCCGGTAGCGGATGTGCCGAGGCAGGACGGCGTCCGGCGAGGGCGCCTGCTGGCGAGGCGGCGGTGGCCGCTCGGACCCTGGTCTCGTCCGGCGTGAGCCGGCTGCCGTCCCGTACTGCCTCGACGGTTTCGGCGAAGCGGCGATGGGAGGCTTCGATGCCGGGCGGAGGCGCCCATCGGGTGGCGTTGGAGGTGAGAGCCGGTGCTAGCGCACCGACCTCGTCGGCGGGAGCCGAACCGCGGGCGAGCAGCCGGTTCTGCGCCGACCACAGGTCCAGGAACCAGTTCCCGTCGTCCAGCAGGGTGGCGTGGATGCGGGCGGCCCCCGGGAGGTCTTGGTAGACCCAGGTGTTGCCGTGCGAGCGGCGCCAGCCTGGGCCGACGAACGACGGCTGCGTGATGCTGGACCGGAGGTCAGGCTGTCGGGAGGTGGTGCGCCGGTGGTTCACGACACCAGCCCGAAGTCGTCGCGGTCAGCGCCCTTGGCGAGGGCACGCTCGGTGATCGCCTTGGTGGCGCGGGTGGAGGCCGGGCCGATCTCCTTGGCGGAGCGCTCCTTGTACCAGGGCTTGAGGTCGAGCATCGCCACCCGCATGCCGGTGGCGAACAGCAGGACCTTGCCCTTGGGCAGCGCGCGGATGGCGTCCGGAGGCAGGATCCGCTCGGTGCGCATCGACACCGAGGTGGACTTGCCGCCGTCGGAGGTGGAGACGGAGGTGGTCTGCACGTCGTGCTCGCCGATCTGCCGCGACAGCTTGTCCGCGAAGTCGGCGTCGTCGATACCCGACCCGATCACCTTGACGGTGGCAGCGGACCAGAGGGCGTCCATGCCGGCCTCGCCCCAACAGCGCTGGCCCTGTCGGTAGGACTGCAGGATGGTCATCGGGATGACGCCCCGGCTGCCCAAGTGGCTGTACAGGTCCGGGAGATCGGAGATCCGGCACACGTTGGCGGCCTCGTCCAGGACGCACAGCGCCGGAGGGTCGAGCCGTCCGCCGGAGCGCTCGGCGACGATCACGGCCGCCCGCATCACCGCGTCGGCCGCAGCGGCGATGATCGCCGACGCACTCCCGCCGCCGTCCTTGCTGAGCAGGTACAGGGTGTCGCGGGAGGTGGCGAAGTCGAACGGCTTGAACTCCGGCAGGCCCTTCGTCGGGGTCACCCAGGCGGCGATCTCCGGGTCCAGGAGGCAGCTCGCGTACTGCCGTGCCGTCTCGTAGATGCCGTCCCGCGTCTCCGTCGCACCCGAGACGGTGCCCTGGAGCTGGGAGGAGACGGCGTGGTGGCCGGCATCGGCGAGCAGGTCGACAGGGGTGCGGTCGGCCGGGGAGGCGAGCCAGGCCAGGACGTCGGTGATCGGTCGCCGGTGGCTGGAGGCCGCCAGGAACAGCGCGCCGAGTGTGTTGCTCGCCGCGGTCGACCAGAAGTCGGAGCCGCTGGACTCGTCCACCGACGCGGTGACGAAGTGGCCGGCGAGCCGCTTGGCCCCGGCAAGGTCCCGGGCGTCAGCGAGGATGTCCCACCACATCTCGCGCGGGTGGTGCGCGATCTGCTGCGGATCGAGCGTCCAGACGGTGCCCACCTCCGCCCGTGCGTCGACCGTCGTGGTGTAGGCGTCGTTGGCCGCCTTGTTGGACGTCAACAGCACCGGGCCCGGGGCTGCGAGGATCGCCGGGATCGCCAGACCGGACGTCTTGCCGGAACGCGGTGCCATGATCGCTACGAGGACGTCCTCCCAGGAGGCGCGGACCTCGGCCTTGCCAGGGGAGAGCGTGCCGACCAGGATGCCCCGGTCATTCGGTGCGACCTCTTTTACACTCCCGGCCGTTCAGGCTCGGGCGCAGGCTGCGGGCCTTCGCGGTGACCTCGCGGTCCAGCAGCGGGGTGAGGTCGGCCTTGCGGGCGAGTCCGGTCTTCGCACCGCCGCGCCAGCGCATCCACAGCACCAGGACCGTGACGGTCAGGGCGATGGTGAGCAGGGCGGGGACGATGCGGGCGCCGACCAGCAGCGCGGTGGCGCTCAGGTTCGGCCACAGCACATCGGGGTGGAGCAGGGCGTCGGTGGCGCGGAACGGGGACCACGGTCCGCTGCCGAAGAAGGAGTTGGCGATGTTGCCGGTCAGCCAGGCGAGGGAGCCGAAGGCGAGGGCGGCGCCGAGTGCGCCGAAGAGGAGGTAGAGGAGCGCGTCGGACCCGGTGGTGGTTGACGGCGCGCTGGTGCGCGGGGAGGGCAAGGCAGTTCCTGGTGTGTGCGAGCGGGCGGGGGCGGGGCGCGCTCGGCTCTCGTACGGATCACGG
This sequence comes from Kitasatospora sp. McL0602, assembly GCF_052076145.1. Classification (NCBI taxonomy): domain Bacteria; kingdom Bacillati; phylum Actinomycetota; class Actinomycetes; order Kitasatosporales; family Streptomycetaceae; genus Kitasatospora; species Kitasatospora sp. McL0602. The sequence continues at coordinate 4,141,072 of NZ_CP197246.1, forward strand.
GACTTCTCCTGGCGGGGGGAGGGAACGTTTCAGCTGGTGGGGGTGGTGGCCGGGACAACGGACGGCTGGGCGGCGGTCACGTTGTCATGGAGGTCGAGGAGGTTCTCGCCGATGAAGCCGTAGACCGAGGTGATGGTGTCCAGCCGCCGGGCGATGCTGAGGAACTGGTCGGCGATGGCACCGGCTTCCTCGGTGTCGAAGGCGGCCAGGTTGTGTGCGGCGGTCCGGGCGAAATTGTCGACGGCGAGCAGGACTCCCTCGCCCTCGTTGAAGATCGTGTCGGAGATGCGCGCGATGTCGGCAACGTCCTCGCAGTGGTACAGGGAGTCGGAGAGCTGCTCGATGGCGGCTTCGAGGGATTCGGTGGGGCTGAGCCGGTAGCTGAACCGTTCGGCATGGCCGTGGATCGTCTTCAGTGCGGGCGGCATGGCCGTCACATACCGGGCGGCGCGGAGCATGTGGTCGGCGTACGCCAGCACGTCCCGCACCGCTTCGAGGTCCATGCCGCCAGGCAGGGTGGGGAGCGCGGAGGGTGTGCCGGTGGCGGGGGTGAAACCGGCGTGCACGAGGAGCGTGGCGACCAGTTCGGGGTTGGAGTCGGCCTCGGCGGTGAGGTTGCCCCGCGAGTCCCAGGTGAACGTGACTCGGGGCGCGGGAGTGAAGTTGTGGAACATTGGGATTCTCCTGAGCAGAAGGGGAGTTGGGGCGCCTCTGCGGCGCTCAGCGGGTGCGGCCGGTGGGCGGGGCCACCGGTACCGGGGAAGGTGCGGTGGCCGGTGTCGCGGGTACGGCGGGGGGCGAGGCCGGGCGCTGGGTAGGGGCGTTGGGAGATCCGGCGAGGGCGGCCTGTCGCCGCGTGGCTTCGTCGCCGGGTGCGGGCGCCGGGGCGCCCATGACGTCGTGCAGCAGCTCCCGCGTCCGTAGGACCTGGACCACGTCGTGGTGCCGTGGATCGCTGAGCCCGGCCGGCAACGCGGCGATGCCGTCGATGGCGGCGTCCAGGTCCTCCTGGGCGTGGGCCAGCATCTTGTGGGCGGAGGCCAGCCGTGCCCACACGTCGAAGGCCGGGTTGTCGTGAGGGACGTCGAAGTCGAGCCGAGCCCTGGCCCAGTCGGCCGATGCGGCGACCAGCTCGGTGAGCTGCGGCAAAGGACCGACCAGCACGCCGGTCGCCTCCTCGACGATCCCGGCGACGTCCCGTGGGCTCGCCGTCACCTCCAGTCGCGAGATCATGCCGGGCATTGAGTACGGGTCGGCGGCGGGTGGCGGGAAGTAGCGGACCTGAAGCGGCGGGTCGGCAGCCGGTCCGTGAGCGAGACGGATGTTGTGCTTCATCGCAGCGCCGATCGCCTCGCCGATCGACGAGTAGTGGTCAGGCATTACGGCAACTCCCCAGAGGCATAGGGCTGGTGGTCAGCGGGTGTGTGTGGCGGGTCGAGGTGCTGCCGCCGGTGAGGCCGGGGCGGCGGGTGGGGCAGAGGCGTGCACCCCACGGGCGGTGACGGCAGGGGAGACGGCACGGGCCGCGTCGGTGGCGGCAGCGGAGTAGGGCGCGGTGGCCAGCGCGGTGGCTGCGGGGACCTGGTGGGACTTGGCGCGCTGTACCTCGTCGAGCGCACCCGCCAGCTCGCTCTGGGCAGCGCAGATGAAGTCGGCGGCGAAGCCGAAGCGGTCGGAGAGCGCGAACTGCTCGGGGTCGAGGTCGGTGATCTGCTCGGAGGCGGCCTCCATGGCTTCGTGGACCCTGGTCAGCACCCCGCCGTCCGGGTCGAGCAGGTCGTCGAGCACAGCGGCGAGCTCTCCGAAGTCGCTGGCGCCGCGGATCTGGTCGGTGAGTTGGAGGAGTTGCCCGCTGGCGGTGGCGAGTTCGTGTCGGTCGGCGTTGCCCGCGAGTAGGCCGGTGTCGAGCCCCGGGTCGAGGTCGACGTCGTAGCGGGCGGCCCGCAGCATCTCGGCGGCATGCGTGGCGATGGCGGCGCGGTCGGCCGGTGCGGTGGTGGTGGGCAGCCGGTGCCGGCGGCCGTACCAGTCGCCCTTCTCGGCGAATCCTGCGTGCTTGAGCAGGCCGGCGGACAGGTCGTCGCTGGAGCCCTTGGCGACGACGCTGCCGCTCGGTTCGAGGCTGATGGCGATCGTGGGGGTGGGCATGAGGTAGTCCTTGGCGGTGGTGACGGAAGGGACGGATCGGCTGAGGTGACCGAGGACGGTGGCGATGCGGTGGCATTCGGCCTGCGCGTGGAAGGCGTCCCGGTAGGTGCTGTGGACGCTGCCGTCCTCGCGGACGACGGTGGCGACGATGTGCACCGAGCGGTCGAGGGTGCGGATCGCGGCCCACCGGCAGCCGTACGGGTCGCCTTCGGGGGCGAGCCCGGTGGCGGTGACCAGACGCCGGGCGACGTCGGCCCACTGGCCATCGGTCAGGTCCGGGTGTCGCGGATCTGACCTGACCGAACACAGCCACACCGGCCGCTCGGGCGCCCGGGAGCCGATTCGGGCAGCAGGGGCGTCCAGGACGCCGCCGCCGAGGACCTCCTGCGGGTCGCCGAAGAGAGGCAGCTGCTTGTCGGCGCCCCGGTAGTTGGCACCGATCAGCCGAGGCCGCAGCCGGTAGCGGGGGTCATCGTGCCCGTAGAGGGCGGGAATCAGCGCGGCCGTGGTGGTGGCGCGCTGCAGGTAGGCGATCACGGTGTCCCCTCTCGGACGGTCGGCGGCACCCGGCGAGCGGGCTGACAGGGAGAGGATCCGCAGATCCGGCGGTTTGGCCCGGCCGGTGATCGGTGGTAGATGCCGGTGGCCGGGAGCTGCACGGGTGTCAGCGCGGCGAGGCCCCGTGGTCGCGGCTGAACTTCTCGCACGCGAAGCGGGCGAAGTGCTCGTCGTTGTGCAGCCGGGCCCAACGGCCGTCTTGGCGGATCACGGTGGCGACGATGTCGAGCCTGTCGCTGGTGGCGCGCAGAGCCACCCAGCGGCAGCTGTGCTGGTCGCCTTCCGGCTCGATGCCGGTGGCGTCGAGTACCTCCCAGGCCAGCTCGAACCAGTCGTCGTCGGTGAACGAGGCCGGCACGGTACTGCGGATCGAGCAGTGCCAGGTGAGACGGCGGGACGGGGTGTGCCCCGTGCGGGGCTTGCGGAGCGCCAGCGGCTCGTCGAGGAGTGCCGCCAACTGCGGCAGGGCGACATCCGACTGGGCGACGGCATCGGGTTCCCAGGCGGCCAGCAGGTAGGTGGCGAAGCCGGGGTCGGCGTCATGCAGCGCGGTGAGCAAGTCGGTGGTGCTCTCGCTCCGGCGGACGGTGCAGTGCAGAGGGTAGTTGGACACGGTGGTGCATTCCCAATCGGCTTGCGGAAGTGGAGAGATGAGGCCGGTGCCCTGGAGCAGGACAGGGCACCGGCAGGTCACACGAAGGGGTTCTCGGTCGGCCGGTCCGTGTCCACGGCCGCGTCCAGCAGCTCCTCCAGGTCTCCGGGATCGGAAGCGCGCTGGTCGATCCACCAGCCGGCGCGCGTGACCGTACGGGCCCGCTCCTCGATCTGCTCCCAGGCAGCCTCGGACATGCCGGCCTCCAGGACGAGGGCCGTGTAGGCGGCGGCCAGTACCTGGTGGCGGCAGCGAACGCCCCAGGCCCGGCCCTTGTCGGTGCCCTCCAGTGGCGGCATCCGGTACTGCTCGGACCAGGCATCCGACTCCGCCTGTTCGGCGGCTCGCTTCGCCTCCAGCCAGGCGGCCTTGTCGGCTTCGTCGCCGTCCTTCGCCGCCCGCCAGCAGTCGGTGCAGTCCTGCTTGGCGAGCCAGTCGGCGAACCCAGCGCGGCGGTCGGCCGGGCGGTTGCCGAGGTCCCTCTCGCTGTGGTGCCCACACGAGTGGGTGATCTTCCAGACCTTCTTCACTGCCATCTCTGTTCTTCTCCTAGTCAGGGCGGTTCGGGGTCAGCGGGCACGCGCGAAGGCGACTCGCGGGTCGGCTGCCGCAGGTGGCGGGCCGGTCGGGACAGCGGCGTTCGCGGTGGTCACCGACCGGGCCGCCGGGCTCTTGGCGAGGACGGCCTCGTCGACGCGGAACCTGTGCGTGGTGAACGCCTCGGGTGCCGGGGCCCGGCGGGCGGCGACGGCTTCGGCGAGCTCGGGCTGCATCGCCACCTGGTAGTTGCCGCGCTGCAACGCCACCGTGGTGTGGGCTACCGCGTCGAGCGACTCGGCCCGCCCTCCAGCCGACGGGGCGAGGTAGATGTCCAGCTCGCGGTGGTGGCGCCAGCCGTCGACCTCCAAGAAGACGGCCGGGCTGAGCGGCTGGCTGCCACCGACGGCGGCAACGACGCCCAGCCGGGGGTGTTCTGCGAAGGCCACGTCAGGGCCCGTGTCCACTTCACGAGCCGGTGGTTGGACGGGCGCATCGACCTGCTTCCGTGCCGGTTGGCTGGCGGCCTTGGGCGTGAGGGCCAGGTCGGTGTCGACGCGGTAGCCGGCACCGTTGAGGAGCTTGGCGGCCCAGGCCGCGCGCTCGGTCGGTTCGCGGTGCTGGTCGGTCAGTGCATACAGGCTCCGGTGGCCGGGGACAGGCTGGAACTCGAGCCGCTCCAGGAACCACTGGGCGGCGGCCGACTGCGTGGGCAGGGCAGCGACGATGCCGTGATCGGGGTGGTGGCCAAGGGTGACGTGGGGCAGGGAGTCGGGGGCTTCGGCAGGCACGAGGGGGCTCCGCTTCGGGGTACGGGTGGTGAGCGGTCGGAGGGGTGCGGTCTGTTCGAATGAGGCACTGCCGTGCTCCTTTCGGGCGGTGGTGGTCAGCGGCGGGGCCCGGCCGGGCGCACAGCGGCGGCAGCCGCAGCCAGGGCCGCTTCGACGGGATGGCCGGTGAGGGTGCGGGTCGCCGTAGGGGAGGAGGCGAGGGCAGCAGCAACCCGGGCCTCGTCGGCGACCATCGCGCGGACGGGCGGGAGCGCTGGCCGGGAGCGGCCCGGATGCGGGGCGTGCCGGTCGGCGAGGTCTCCCCGCATCGCCCGGACCTCCCGCACGTAGCCCCCGACGTGCTCCGAGATGTAGCGCAGGCGCGCGGCGTAGTGCGCATCCGCGCCGCCGCCGAGGCCCTCCCACCAGTCGGCAGTTCCGTCCAGGACACCGAGGACCTGGTCGAGGACGCCGTCGCCGGGGGCGGTCAGCTCGCTGAGGGCCTCGACGACCTCCCGCGTGTGGCCGGCCTCGGCGATCCTCCGGCCGACCAGGGGTAGCGAGACCCCAAGCTGGTTGCCCGGGGCGGCGGTGGGGCGCGGATCCGCGGCGAGCAGATCAGCGGGGAAGGCGTACCCGTACCCCTCGTCCCGCAGGAGGTCGAGAGCCCGGCCGAGCGCTGCCTGCCGTTCGCCCGAATCAGCCATGGCAGCGGGCAGCCGGTGGTAGCTGTCGCGGAAGCGGACGACGGGGACGAACCCGGCCCGGTGCAGCAAGGACTCGGCGCGCTGCTGCACCGCCGCCGCCTGCTCTCGTGTCGCGACGCCCAACTCGTCGAGGCGGGCATCGACCCTGGCCAGCAGGTGCGGGACGCTCCCCGCGTTGAACTGCTGGGGGCCGCCGGCCTGGCTGTCGTAGACGATCTCGAACAGGTCGGGGTCATCGGGATTCGACCGGGTCACCAGCCAGCCCGGAGGGGTGTCGTCCGGGTAGTCGGACTGCTCCGGCGAGATCGTCAGGTGGCTGCCGTCGGGAAGTTCCGCGTTGACGATGTAGTCGTCGAGGCCGAAGTCAATGGTGCAGTCGAGTCCCCGCTGTTCGAGCGGGACGGTGATGTCGGTGTAGCGCTGGCGGTTGGCAGCGTCTGCGGGCTTGCCCGGAGTGAAGGGTCCGAAGACGCGGGCGTTGATGCCTCCGCCCGTGTCGCTGAACAGCACGGTTACGGAGTCGGGATGCACGGGCGTCTCCTTCGAGAGGGCGGCCTGGCGAGCGCCGGGGCCGGTGGGTGGGTGAGGGAACGAGGATGCGGAGATCCGCCGGTTTGGCAGGGCCGTGATCCGGTGGTAGCACCGGTCAGAGCGACCGGCGGTGGCCGGGCGAGGCCGCAGCGATCGGCGGCTGACTCCGGGGCACGGGGTCCGGCTTCCGCGTGCCCTCCCGGGCAGCGGCCGGAGTCGCTGAGGTGAGTGCGGGCCGAGTCGGACGCGCGGGGGACCGGCTGACAGCGGCGGCCAGCCGGGCGCTCCGGGAGGCCAGTTCACGGCCGAGGCTGTCGTTGACGAGGTGTAGCTCCTCGCCGAGATCGGCGACTCGGTCCGCCAGGGTCTCCAGCTCGGCCCCGTACTGACGCGCATCGTGGTCCCGGCACCAGTCAGCGGCGGCGCTGAGCAGCTCGTGGAGCTGGCCGACCGCGCCGAAGTTGCTGCTGACGAGTTGGCCGAACAGGCTCGGGAACTCCACCTCGTCGGCCGCAGCCAGGCGGCGGGTGGCGCGGTCGAGGCTCTCCGGCGAAGCCGCCTGCCCGGGAGAAGAGGGCGGGCCGTAGAGAGGCGAAGCGTTGTCGGGGAGCAGGGCCGGATCGCTCGCCAGCCCGCCGGGCCTGCGGCGGCTCCCCTCGTACACCCAGTAGCTCGGGTTGCTCATGGTGGTGAAGTCCCTGCACAAGTCGGTTGCCGGTTGGAATCGATGCCGCCGGGGCCGTGGCCGCGCAGGGCGCGAACGGTCAGCGGGTGCGGCGTGCCGCCGGTGCGGCGGCCGGTGCGGCGGGGATCGCCTCGGCGCCGGCACCGTGGTGTCCGCTGGTGCTGCGGGCGAGGGCGGCGGTGGTCCGCTGCCGGTCGGCCCCTGCCGGAGTGTCCGGCAGGGCCGTCCCGTCCCGGCTGAACTTCATTTCGACGTAGCCCAGAGGCACTGGGCGGGTGATCCGGTCGTCCGCAGCCGGGCGGAAGACGCCGGTGGTGTGCAGCCACCCGTTCCTGTCCGAGCCCTCCTCGGTGAGGACCAGCTCCCAGTTGTCGTCGAAGCCGCTGCCCCGGGCGATGCGCTGGGAGGCCATCAGGGACTCGAAGGCGGCGAAGTCGTCTTCCGTCAGCTCGGAATGATCGGTGTAGACGATGCGCGGGTGGCCGGTGTGCGACACTTGTCACCAACTTGCTTTGGTTGATTGGCAGTTGGCTAGGCAGCCATGCGGAAGTCGGTGTCGTAGAGGCGGCGTTCGCGCTGGTGCAGGAGGTGCTGCACGATGAAGCTGAGGCCCGCCACCTTCCACAGGCCACGCCCGCGGGGTAGGGCGGCGATGGCCTGGGCTTCGACACCGGTCAGGCCGAGTAGGACCATGGACGCCGCGATCTGGTCCGGCTCCTGCCGATAGATGATCCGGGTGCTGCAGTCCGCGAGGAGGCCCTCGGCCAGGACCCGGCCGCGCGATCCGGCGTCACCTGCGGACAGCAGGTCGGAAAGCCGGTGCAGGATGAGCAGGTTGGCGATGCCCAAGCCCCGGCTCAACTTCCACTGCTGCTGCATGCGCTCCAGGAGGCCGACGTGCCGCATGATCCGCCACGCCTCGTCGTAGATCACCCACCTGCGGCCACCATTGGGGTCGGACAGCGCGGACTCCATCCAGGCGCTCGCGCACGTCATGGCCAGCACCAGCGCGGTGTCGTCGCCGCTGCTGCCCAGCCGTGACAGGTCGATCGAGAGCATCGGCGCGTCGGGGTCGAAGGTGACCGTGGACGGCGCGTCGAACATGCCGCTGAGGTCACCGTGGACGAGCCGCCGAAGGGCGTGGGCCAAGTCGTCGACCGCGCGGCCGAGGCCGCCGGCCTCTTCGCCGAGGGCTGCGTCCAGGCGCTCGGGGCGGCCGAGGGCGTGGGCGATATCGCCCAGCAGCGGCACTGTGCCCACCGCCTCGGCTTCGGCGACGACCAGGTCGAGCGCGACGTCGAGGCCGGTGTGTTCCATCGGCAGCAGATCGCGCTTGAGCACGGTGGCCGCCAGGCTTGCCAGCAGCAGGAGCCGCCGCTTGCGGACCTCGGTGGTCCAGTCTTCCTCGCTCACCCCGGCGGGCCGCGTCGGAGCATCCAACGGGTTGAGCTTCCCCGGCAGGCCGGGGCCGAGCGCGATGGTCTGGCCGCCGAGGGCCTCGGCGAGAGCGGACCATTCGCCCTTCGGGTCGGACGGAATGTAGATCTTGTAGCCGTGCGCGATAGCGCGGGTGGCGATGGACTTGGCGAGGGCGGACTTGCCCATGCCGATCACGCCGCACAGCACCCCGTTGGGGTTCGTGAACCCTTCTATTCGGCCTGAGTTGTAGAGGGCGAACGGGTCGTAGCAGAAGGAGCCTTCGGCATGGAGGTCGCGGCCGATGAAGATCCCCTCCGCGCCGAGGCCGGCTTCCGCCAGGAAGGGGTAGGCCCCGCCCGCGACTGCGGTGGTCATCCGGTGCTTCGGCAGCCGGAGCTTGCCGCCGCGGGCGGAGGCGCGGCCAGGGCGTCCCGAGGCGGGGTAGGTGGCCTGCAGCTCTGGGTCGACACCCTCGAACTCCGGACGTTCGACAGGGGCTTCGGCGCGCCGGGCCTTGGTACGGGCCTCGGCGAACTCGGCGCGGGCGGCGCGCTGTTGGGCGCGGGAGGTCTTGCGGGGGACGAACAGGTGGCTGGCGGTGGCGCGGTTCCTGGGCATGATCACGAGTTCCGGGGTCAGTGGCGGACGAGGCCGGTGAAGGGGGAGTGCAGGTCGGCAGGGGTGGTGCGACGGCGGACCAGCTGGGCGGCGTCCTGGTGGCGGCGGCAGATGCTGAGCTCCGGGGCGCCCTCGGGGCGTCGGGCTCGGCAGGCTTCGGCACCGGGGACCTCGCCACTGCCCGGCCGGGGAGAGGCGTGGTAGGCGGCGTGGAGGTGCTCGGCGGCCTGCCACAGACGGGTGCGGGTGGCCTTGAGGTGGTCGCCCTCGGCCGGCAGCAGCGGGGAGGTGCGCTGGGTATGGGCGTCGAGGAGGCCGTGCAGTGCGACGAGGTGCTCGTGGAGTGAGTCCAGCTCGGCCCGGGAGGCGACGAGCGGACCTGCGGGGACGTTCAGTACGCGGTGAAAGTCGATCGCGGCGGTCGCGTACGGGACGAAGTCCTGCGCCGTGGTGGCAGTGGTGGCCGGCATCGGGGTGCTCTTTCGGAAGAGGTGGTGGCCGGCATTACGCGGCGAGGGCGAACGGCAGGGCGGAGGCGGTGAACGCCTCGGCCTGCTGCCAGGTGAGGGGCCGCAGGTCGAGCTGGGCGCCGACGGCGGCCGTCTCGACCACGGCGCATGCGGAGCGCAGCTCGTCCTCGGTGTCGGCGGAGACGGTCAGCAGGCCGGTCAGTGCCACGTCGGCGTGTCCGGCGATCAGCTGGCGCTCACGGGCCTGGATGTCCTGGTACTCCACCGAGTCCGCCTCGCTGGCGACCTGGCCCTTGCGGACGCGCTCGGCGGAGTCGGCGATGACCGACGCCTTCTTCCGCTGGACGTCGCGCATCGCGGCGTCCAGGTCCTTCGGCTCGTAGGCGAGGGAGACGGTTCGGCGCACCCCGGAGGCGAACATCACCTGGTGGAGGAAGCCGGGGCTGGTCTCGGTACGGGGCCAGTTCTCCACCCAGTAGGTGGTGTGGTGCGCGGAGTCGGTCGAGATGTGGTCGGCCTTCTCCACCACGACCACCGGGCCCGAAGCGGCAGGGGCTGCGGCCGGGCGGCCGTCCTCGGACCAGCGGTCCAGCGCGGCAAGGGACTTGGGGTCGTAGGCGGTGCGTGCGACGGCGGCGATCTCGGTGGCGGACAGCCAGCCGTTCGGGTTGAGACCGGCGGTGCGGGCGGACTGTTCGAACGCCGAGGTCAGCTGTGCCAGGACCGAGAAGCCACCGGTGAGTCCGCCGCCGGCCTGGTTGATCAGACGCCGGGCCGCCTTGAAGTCCAGCGCGATGGCGACGTAGGACTCGTGCGGGGCGGCGGCCGGGCCCGCGTTCTGGATCAGCTCGCCGTAGAGGGCACCGGCCAGTGGGGCGTCGGGCTTGCCGTGCTCCTCCCAGTACCGGCGAAGGGCGTCGCCGGAGTCGGGGACGGTGCGCTCGATCACCTGGATGCGGGCGACGTGCCCGGTGCGGGAGAGCGCGGCCAGGGCTCGCCCCCAGCCGCTCACGTTGGCGCTCTGGGTGCCGGGGTCGAGCAGGGCGTAGGCGCGGCTGCTGACCTTGACGATGGCGGTGAGGGTGCCGGCATGCGGGTCGTGGACAGCGCCGTAGCGGCGGTCCGGGGCGGTGACCACGCGCAGGCTGGCCGCACTGCCGGGCAGGTGGAGCAGCCCCTCGCGCACCGGCCGCCGGGACGGGCGGGCGAGCCAGACCAGCTGTCCCCGGAAGCGCCGAAGTGCGTACCGGACTGCGATCGGTGCCCAGTCGGCCAGGGTGCGGCCCCGGTAGCGGATGAGGACGAATGCGGCGACACCGGCCCACAGGGGTATGAGCTGGAAGGCGCCGACGACGCCGCGGGTGACGAGGACAGCGAGCAGGAGCAGGCCGGTGGCCGAGACGGTGATCAGCTGCGAGGCGCTGAGGCCGAGGAGGATGCCACGGCGGCTGCGGTGCGGGAACTTGACCGACGCGGGGGCGTCGGGCTTCGAGTTTGAGGACATCGGGTGATCCAGGGGGTGAGCGGGCGGGCGGCGGGCGGGGGCGCGACGCTCTTCTGGGTGCCATGGCTGGACTCCTTTCGGCGGTGAGTGCGGTGGGGGCCCGGGGCGGGTCGCTGGCGGCGGCCCGCCCCGGGTGGTGGTCCGGTCAGGAGGAACCGGACGCGGGCGGCTGGTTCGGGTAGATGAACCGGACCGGGTCCGGTGCGGACGTTCCGGCCGGAGGCGGTCCGGCGGCCGGCGGCCCTTCCGGAGCCGAAGCCGGAGCGGGCGCTGACGGGGCAGGCGCGGTCGGGGCCGAACCCGGGCTCGGCGGCGCGACCGTACCGGCGTTGAAGAAGCCCCCGGTGCTCGGAGCGGCCGAGGCGCTCTGTGCCTCGCCGCCATCGGCCTGCGGTTCTCCGCCACCGCCACCGCCTTCGGACGAGGGGCGGGTGACCAAGGCCGGGAGGCCGGGCCGGGTGACCAGGGCGCGTCCGCGGTCGCCCGGCGCGCTCGAGTCCTCGCCGAACCGGAACTTGCTCTGCGGCTGGGCAGGGCCGGCGTCGATGCCTTCCTTGCTGATGCGCCCGGTCGGGTCGATGCCGCCGGAACCGCCACCGTCCATGCCGGGGACCTGGCTCGGCCCCTGCGGTGCCGGGGTACCGGTGCCCATCTGCATCGCGAGGCTGCCCGCGGTCTTCGCCGCTCCGGCCGCGACCGCCATGCCCGCGACGCCGGTGCGGTGGAGGTCGTCGTGGCCGCCGCCGTCGGTGGCCCAGTGGACGAACTTGTAGACGGCGTACGGGCAGAGCAGGACCAGCACCATGATCACGATTCCGGCCATGGCGTCGGACAGTGCGCCGAGCCCGTCCTTGGCGTCCGTCTTGCCGATCGCCGAGACGCCGACGAGGAACACCACGGTCATCAGGAGTTTCGACACCACCAGGGTGGCGGTGGCCTCGATCCAGCCGCGCCGCCAGCGCTTGGCGACCTCCCAGCCACCGCCGGCCCCGGCGAACGCGGCGAGCGCGACCAGGACCAGGACGCCGACCTTGCGGGCGACCATGACGCCCCAGTACAGGAACGCGCCGATCGCGCAGCCGACCGCGACGAGCGAGGGGATCGCCCAGCCGAGGGGGTACATCGCCCCTAGCTCGGACACCTTGACCAGGCGCCTGACCGCGTCGTCGACCGATGTGTTCGCGGCTTTGAACAACCCGGCGGACAGCGCGTCCACCGTGGTGACGGCCACGGCGGTGAAGCTGATCGCGCCGAAGGAGAACAGGACGCCGGTCATGGTGCCCCAGGCGGCCTGGGCGAGGGCACGCTCGTCCCGGCGCCACGCGGCCAGGATCAGCTGGGCGCAGAGCGTGCCCACCGTGAGGATGAGGCCGATCGGCAGGATGAGCTGGTAGTTGTCCCGGAACCAGGGGGCGCTGAGGTTGATGGCGGTGGTCTGGTCCACCGCCCGCGCGGCGAGGTCGACGGCGCTGGCCGCCAGCTCGCCCATGCTCTTGGCGATCCACGCGCCGATGCCGTCGGTGATGGACTTGCCGGGGTTGGAGACGAAGCTGACCGCGTCGACCACGGTGCAGACTTGGCTCATCAGGGGGATATCGCAGACGCCCACGAAGGGCACCTCCTTCGCGGTGTCAGGGCGCGACGGACGGCATCACGCCGACCAGCGCGCAGGGATGATCGGGGCGGCACTGCACGGCGAGGGTGGCCGATCGGTCCTCGGCGCCGCCCTGGGGCGAGCCGTTCCATGAGATCGACTGCTTGCCGGAGACGGTGACGGCGTACACGTACGCCTTCGTGATCGCCCCCGGGTCGGCCTGCAGCGCGCGGGTGAAGCTGTCGGGGAAGTGCGCCTCGGCAGCGGTGGCGGTAGCGAACTGGCCGGAGTCGGCCATCCGACCCCAGAGCATCGGCGAGGGCACCTGGTGCTCGACCGAGTCGGCGTCGATGTACTGCCCCTCGGTCGTCAGCCACCGGTGGAGGGCGGCCACCAGCTCGGGCTGGGAGTAGGACCGGGTGTCGTACGACCACAGGGCCACCGCTGCCGCCTTCCCGAACGCGATCGGGTCGCGCGTGTCCGGCGGCGAGGGCAGCGCTGCTGTCCGGCCGCCCGCTGTGGCCGAGGGCGCGGCCGAGGCTGACGCGGCCGGGGGCGAACTCGGCTGAATCGGAGGATGGTTGGAGGATGCCCGGTTGTCGCGGGTGAGGTAGGAGAACAGGCCGGCCAGGGCGACGAGCGCCACCAGGACAACGGTGCCCAGCAGCACCCGGCGGCGCACGAAGGCGCCGCCGGACGTACCGCTGCGAGAAGCAGAGGTGGAACGTTTCTGCATGATCACTTGACCTGGCTTCCCAGGGCGGAGAAGAACGCAACAACGCCATTGGCCGCACCCAGCAGCAGGGCCGCGCCGGCACTGACGAGCACGCCCTTCTTGCCGTTGGCCTCGGCCTGGTGGCCGCCCGAGTGGTGGCCCCAGGCCCACACCCCGGCGCTCACGGCGAGCGCCCCGACCACGGCGATGATGCCGAACAGATTCAGCGAGCCCATCACCTGCTTGAGCACGGAGAGACCGGGCAGGCCGCCCTCGTTGGGCTGGATGCCCGGGTCGAAGGCGAGCTGGATGGCCTTGTCGGCGAGGTAGGACATGACGAACTCCAGGGGAATGCGGGCACGCAGAAGGTGCGCCGAAGAGAAAGAGGAGAGGGGGGAGGGGGGAGAAGCGCCGGTCAGACGATCCGGCGGGCCGCCAGAATCTGGGGCGACCACTCGGCCAGGGGCGAGACCTTGACCACGTCACCGGTCTTGGGGGCCTGCACTACGAGGCCGCCGCCGATGAACATCCCGACGTGCTCCGGCACGGCGGCCGTCCCGCGGGTGAACAGCAGATCGCCCGGCTTCAGCGCGCCGGCGGACACGGGTGAGCCCTCGGTGACCTGCGTGTAGGTCGTCCGGGTCAGGGCGACTCCGCCAGCCTTGTACGCCATCTGCATGAGCGAGGAGCAGTCGCAGCGGCCCATCGGGTCGGTGCCGTGGGAGTCGCTGCAGGTGCCGCCCCACTGGTACGGCGTACCGAGTTGGCCGAGCGCCCAGCGGATCGCGGTCTGCACCTGGGGCGGTGCGTCGGCCGGGATCGCGTACCCCTGGGGGAGGGTGCCGGGCGGGATCGTCCCGAAGTCGCTGCCATCACCACCGGCAGTCGAGCAACTGCCCCCGCTCGTTGGCGGGGTGATGGTGCTCGGGCCAGTCGGCGTCGGGCTCGGGACCGGCACCGGTGACGCAGTCGAACCGGTGCCCGGGTTGGTCAGCAGCGGAGCGATGGCCTGCTGAAGCGCCTCCGCGAGTGGCTGCCACTTGGCGTAAGCGTCCGGGTAGCCGGACCGCTGGACCGCCTGCGCGGCCTGGGTGACGGTCATCGACTCCCAGCCGGATACCTGCTTGAGCCCCTCGTAGAACTTCGTCGAGGCGTACACCGGCTGCATGATCTGCTCGGCCGTGCCCCAGCCCTGCGAGGGCCGCTGCTGGAACAGCCCGAGCGAGTCGCGGTCGCCGTAGTTGATGTTGCGCAGCCCGCTCTCCTGGAGCGCGGTCGCCAGAGCGACGACCTGCCCTCGGACGGGGATGTGCATCGCGACGCCGGTGGCCTGGATGACCTTGGCGTTGGGGACTTGCTCGTCCGGCTTCTCCAGCCCGGCGACGCCCGGAGCGCTGAGCGGGCTGGAGCCGTTCAGGATCGCCTGCACCTGCTGAGCGACGGCGGCGGTATCCACAGCCTGTGAATCGCCACCGGGGATGCAGGTGGCGGAGGCGCTACCGGCGGCGGCGACCACGATCGGCAGCGCCAGGACCAGCGGCCCGACCGCGACGAGGCTGACGAGAGTGCCAGCGGACTTCCTCATCGTCGCCGCCGCTCGGCGACGCGGACAGCCCGGACGAGCGGGTCGGGCGGATCAAGGCACGGCTGTGCCAGGGCATGCTGCATCGCAGCGGCTCCTCGGAGTTCGTAGGAGACGCGGTGCCGGCCTCTCGTGCGAAGAAGTCGCCGGCACCGCGCCGGTGGTGAATCCGCCACTCAGGACGGGCCCGGGTCAAGGGAGTTGGTAGCTCCCGGACGCCGGTCTTGGGTCATGCGCGGCAGCCAGCCGCGCTCGTAATCTCAGCCGGAACACGAGGTCTCCTGGAAGAACGAGGAAGGGAGTGGGCGCAGATCCGCCGATGCCCCGTTGGACGGGACAACACGGATCAACACAGGCCACCCCGGGCCGAGTTGGCCTCCTGCCCGGTTGGCATGCCGAGACAGTAGACGCGAAGTCCGGCCGCACCAAACGGCCCCTCCACCAGGCCCGACGGCGTCCGCGCCGCCGTTAGGTCGGGCCGGAATTCGCGGCTACCGTCCCGGACATCCCCGCTCCCGGCGGCTGCCGCCGGGCGCTGCCGGGAGCGGGTCCACCCCTGCCCTGAGAGAGGCCCCCATGAGCAACTTCACCCTCCACCGAGGCGACGCCCTCACCGTCCTCAAGGCCCTGCCTGACGAGTCCGTAAACGCGGTCATCACCGACCCCCCGTACAACAGCGGCGGACGCACCAGCTCCGAGCGCACCAGCCGCGACGCCCGCGCCAAGTACGTGACGTCCAACTCCGCGCACGACCTGAAGACCTTTCCGGGCGAGAACCGCGACCAGCGCTCCTACCGCTCCTGGCTCACCGAGCTGCTGACCGAGGCGTACCGGGCGAGCACCGAGCACTCCGTCGCGATGGTCTTCAGCGATTGGAGGCAGGAGCCGACGACCAGCGACGCGCTGCAGATGGCCGGCTGGACGTGGCAGGGCACCATCCCGTGGATCAAGCCCGCGAGCCGACCGCGCAAGGGCGGCTTCAAGCAGAGCGCGGAGTTCATCAGCTGGGGCGTCAAGGGCACCCTCGACAACAGCCGGGCGATCTACCTGCCCGGCCACTTCATCGCGAGCCAGCCCCGCAAGGACCGCGTCCACATCACCCAGAAGCCGCTGGAGATCATGCAGCAGCTCGTCCAGATCTGCCCCGAGGACGGTGTCGTCCTCGACCCCTTCACCGGCAGCGGCTCGACCGGCGTCGCCGCCCTGCGCGAAGGCCGGCGCTTCGTCGGAGCCGAACTCTCGCCGCACTACGCCGAGATCGCCGAGCAGCGGCTGCGAGCGGCGCTGACCCAGGACGACTTCGTCCTCGCGGGTCCGGAGGCATGACGGTGAGAACCCCGGACAGCCGGTACTGCAAGGGCGGCAGACGTCAAAGGGCGGCGGGAGCATGATGCTCCCGCCGCCCTTCTGCTTTCGTCAGGCCGCCTGGACCGCCCGCTGGATGAGCGGCACCGCCTTCTCCAGGTCCGGTGCCGAGGCGACCCGCACCTCCAGGTCGCCGGTCCCCAGGTGACCGATCCCGCGCATGTCGCGCGTGAACCCCTCCTCCAGCTCCACCATGTCCGGGTCCAGCCGCAGGTACAGCAGGATCGCCCGGTGCGAAGGCGACGGCCGGAAGATCACGCTCGCCACGTTCTGCAGGCGGCGGTAGGCGATGTAGTGCCGCAGCGGGACGACCTCCACCTCGCCTGATGCGGTGAGCACCTCATCCAGCTCCCCGTACAGGTCCCGGAGGCACTCCGGGACGTCGCCGAAGGCCAACGACTCCTCTGCCTCGACCGCAGTCGACGGCGCCACGCCCGCGTTCGACCGGCGGACAGTCGCCTGGCCGACGGCCCCTGAGATCGGCTCGACGCGCTGAAGGCTCAGTAGCCCGCCGTCGAAGACCCGGTAGCGCACCAACTCGATCGGCCAGTACCGGCCAAGGTCGCCGACCGCCACCCGGTCGTGATGCGAATACCCGGCCGCGATGCACAGCGCCCGCGGAGCACGCCAGTCGACGGACTCCGCCACCTCGGCGCCCAGCTTCGCTCTGACGAGCGCCTCGAACTCGTGACGGCTGCTCTTCAACCAGGTCAGGTACGACACAGCCTGAGAGACGACCCCGCTGTCGTTGCCCTTCTTGAACTCGACCACGACGGGCACGTTGTTCTCGTCCAGGCCCAGCGAGTCAACCCGCCCCCGGTGCCACGGCCCGGTCGAGTACTCCGTCGCCAGGAACCGGATGCCGAGCATCCGCTCCATCCCGGCCTCCACCCGGCGCTGCAGCTCCACCTCCAGCGCCACCGTCGAGCCCTGCAGCTCCACATCCTGGCCGTCCGCCCCGAGCCGAAACACCTTGAGATCGCTCACCCAGCCCCCTTCGCACGATCGTACGAAGAGACCAATCAAAAACGACACTCCCGTATTCCGCTTCGCGCTATGGTTCGAGCAAGAAAGATCAACTCGCAAGGGGGGAAACAGCGGTGGGTGTAACGAACAGCATCTCTGGCAGCGCCAGGTTCTCGGGGATGGTGATCCAGGCCGGCAACCTGCCCAACCTGGTGATCGACAACGACGTAGTCGCTGGCGTGGCGACGGGCGCCGTCGACCATCCGGAGGGCGGTCCGCTGGCCCTGGCCGAGAGCGTGAAGGAAGCACTCGACACCGACGGAGCGCCGGTGGCCATCACCCGAGGGGAGTACGAGGCGATCGAGATCCTCCTTGGTCAGCTTGCCAACGCCGAGGGCTACCACTCGGCTGCCCAGCTGCTGGCCGGTCGTCTGCACGGACGCTGATGGCTCTGGCGGGGTGGCGGCCTGCGGGTCGCCGCCCCGGCATGGGGGACTCGGCGTCCGTTGTGGAGTACCGACATGCCGCGCGTTGGCCGAATCAGTGGCCGCAGTGTGGCCATGTGCGGCCGGTGTGCGGCCGGACGCCTTTGGACGAGGTAACACGGGGTGTCATGACAGAACCCTCTGCACATGCTCTGATCAGGCGAAACGGCACCACGGAGCACGAGGCGGAACCAGCCGCCACGATCGCTGATGGTCTCGTAATGCGTAGGTCTCGGGTTCGAATCCCGAAGGCGGCTCTGTAGAAGCCCCAGGACTCACTCGCCGTGACCTGGGGCTTTTGCTGTTCCCTGAGACATCCATGGCCGGTCCGTGTCACTGACACGGGCCGGCTCTGTCATGTCCGGGGTGCAGCGCGGGGGCAGGGGCGCCTGGGGCAGGTGTGGCGCCTGTCACTTCGGGGTGGTGGGGGTGGCGGCTGCGGGGGTGTGGGGCCGTCGGGATGCCTGAATTGTTGCGCTTTGCCGGGGGGGAATATCCGGGAGTGCGAGTGCGCCTGCGTCGGGTCTTCGAATGGGGCGGATCCCCCCTCAGAGTTCGACTATTCGTGCGGTACGGTCTCCGTGTTCACGGGAATGGCACAAGGTGCGAGTTCTGTAAATGTTCACCTAAACGGGGGGAGAAGGTCTTGTCCGGTACAACTGCGCGTCGTGCACATGCTGTGGCGTCGGATGCACCACGCAATCGGCATCGCAGGGGCCGTATAGCCCTCGACGAAGTGGGCAGTTCGGTCCTTTATGACACCGTTGCCCTCGTCCCGGCACGTAATGAGGAGGTCGGGGTGTTCACGGCCCTCGGCTCGCTGGCCGGGCAGAGCCGTCCGCCGGACCTCATCATCGTCGTGGTGAACAACTCGACCGACCGCACCCAGATGTTCGCGCAGCAGTTCGCGGATGACCCGAGCTCGCCGCCGACCGTCGTGCTGAACCTGGACAACAACCCGCACAAGAAGGCCGGTGCGCTGAACTACGGCATCCGCTGGCTGAGAGAGGCCGTCGACGGACGGCTGACCGAGAGCGTGCGGCATGTCCTCGTCATGGATGCCGACACCGAGCTGCATTCGAAGTTCATCGAGCGGGCCCGCAACGTCATCTCCTCCGACCCCGAGCTCGGCGGCGTCAGCGCGGCCTGCCTCGGCCGGACCGACCTGTGGCAGAATCCTTGGCAGCGCTACCTCCTCGGCATGCAGATCATCGAGTACGGCCGGGCCGCGAACTCGCGCTACCGCACCGATGTCCACACCATGTCGGGGGCCGGCTCCTTCTACCGGGGCGAGGCCCTGCAGAGCGTGCTCGACTGGCGCGGCGAGGTCTTCTGGGAGGACCACCGGAATCTGGTGGAGGACTACGAGACCACGCTGACGCTCAAGGAGTCCGGCTGGAAGGTGACCGCGAACCAGCTCTGCATCGCGTACACCGACCTGATGCCGACGCTGCGTGAACTCATCCAGCAGCGCGAGCGGTGGGGCCGGGGCACGGTGGACACCCTGCGCAGCCGGGGCTGGACGAAATTCACCTGGCATTCCATAGCGAGCATGATCATGGGGCTCGTCGGGGCCGTCTACATTCTCGGCTGGGGTACCACGCAGCTCGTCAAGGCGGCGGCGTCCGGGTTCGTCCAGTCGCCGATATTCCTGGCCCTCTTCGTATTCTGGATTGTTTATCCGGCTCTGCGAGTACGCAATCTCGGCTGGAAAGCAATGCTCGTCGAGGCCCTGCTGATCCCCGAGCTGGTGTACGCCGTGGTGCGCACGTACTGGCTGGTGCTGTCCGTGGTGAAGTCCTACGTGACACGCGTCTCCGCCTGGAAATGAATCGAGAAGAGCAATGAATTCTCTGAAGGGTGCGGGGGTCTGCGTCGTCATCGCGGGCATCGCCTTCGCGCTGACCAGAGTGACGGACGTGTCCCGGCTGATGTTCGCCCTCAGCGCCGGGATCGTCGTCCTGTCGTTGGCGACCTACGCGGCCTCCGTCAGGCGGCGCCGGCGTGACGGCCGGATAGCCGGCGGCCCCGGTGGCGGCCGGGTCCGGCTCTCGGCCAACGGGATTCCCGAGGGGATCTCCGTCGACCCGCCCCGCCGCCGCGGGTGGACGCAGCTGAAGCTGGTGCTGCTGGTGACCGTGCTGGTGGGCGGCGCGACCGCGCTCTACCCGATGTGGCGTTCCGGGCAGCCCGCGGACGGCGAGCTCACCGTCCGGTACAGGACGGACGGCGCGGCCACGGCGACGGCGGCCAAGCCGTGGCTGGAGGTCGTCAACAACTCCAGCAGCGCGGTGCCGTTGAGTGAGGTGACGCTCCGGTACTACTTCACCGCGACGGACGTCTCCGGGTACGCGTTCAACTGCGTCCAGGCACACTTCGGCTGCTCGAACGTCTCCGGCAGCATCGGCGCGCTGACCGCGCCGGGCTCGGCCGGAGGCCGGTACCTCCAGATCAGCTTCGGCCCGGGGGCCGGCAGCCTGGCGCCCGGTGCGAGCACCGAGGGCATCGAGCTGCAGCTCTTCCGCCCCGACCACAAGCAGCTGGACCAGGCCGCCGACCGGTCGTTCAACGCCGAGTCGACCGCCTTCGCGCCGTCGAAGCTGGTGACGGCGTACCTCCGGGGCGTGCTGGTCTGGGGCGACGAGCCGACCGGTGCCGGTGCCGGTGCCGGTGCCGGTGCCGTCGCGGCGGCCCAGGGCTCGACCGCTCCCACGGCGGCGCCGTCGGCGGCCGCGCTGCCGGCCGGCGTGGTGTTCGACAACTTCCACTACAGCGGCTTCGACGACCCCGCGCTCACGGCCCACGGCTGGCAGGCCCGCACCGATCAGGGCGGCCCGGGGATCAAGGACACCTGGCAGCCCTCGGACGTCAGCTTCCCGTCCGAGGCCTCCGCGCAGGGCGGTCAGGTGCTCCAGTTGAAGGCCAGCACCGACGGGACGAAGGCGGGCACCCGGCAGTCCGAGCTGCTGAGCACCGACACCAACATCTTCAAGGGGACCTTCGCCGCCCGGATCTTCCTGAGCGACAAGCCCACCACCGGCCGCAACGGCGACCACCTCAATGAGTCGTTCTTCGCGATCTCCTCCGGGGACACCTCGCAGCACTACAGCGAACTCGACTACGAGTACATGCCGAACGGCGGCTGGGGCGTGAAGGACCCCGACCTCGACACCACCAGCTGGTACAGCGCCAAGCCCCCGGACCGGGTCACCCACGCGCTGCGGACCCACCTCGGCGGCTGGCACACCTTCATGGTCACGTCCATGAACGGGGTGTCCACGTACTCGATGGACGGCAAGGAGCTGTTCAGCAGCAACGGCAAGTACTTCCCCCGGGAGGCCATGGGCGCCCACTTCAGCGCCTGGTTCGTCGACCTGCCCTTCACCGGTCCGCGCAGCTGGGACATGCGGGTCAACTGGTTCTACTACAAGGCCGACCAGGCCGTCTCCCAGGCCGACGTGCAGAAGGCGGTGGACGGCTTCTACGCCACCGGCACCAACTACGTGAACACGGTGCCGAAGCACTGACGCGGCCCGGCGGCCGGGGAGAGTCGACCGCCGGGTCTTCGGTCAGGCCTGGCGGGGGTCGTTGACGCGTTGGACGAGGAGGACTGCCTCGACCCGGTTGCGGACGCCCAGTTTGGCCAGGGAGTGTGAGACGTGGCTCTTCACCGTCGCGGGGGAGACCTTGAGGGAGTGGGCGGCCTCGGCGGTGGAGAAGCCGCCGGAGAGCAGCGTCAGCACCTCGCGTTCGCGGTCGGTGAGGGAGGACAGCAGACGGCGGAGCCGGCGGCCCGGGGGCGGGGCCGCCAGGGGCACGGTGTCCGGGCGCGCCGACCGGGCGGGGGAGCGGTAGAGGGCGAGCAGGTCGGGGGAGAGCACGGTGTGACCGGCGGCGACCGCGCGGGTCGCCGGGACGAGCCCGCCGAGCCGGGTGTCCTTGACCAGGCAGCCGCCCGCGCCGGAGGCGAAGGCGGCGTCGAGCCGGGCCCTCGTCCAGCCGATGCCCAGCAGGAGCACCCGGATGTGCCGCGCGGTCAGCTGCTGCACCGCTCGGGCGTGGTCGTCGTTCGGCCCCACCGCCAGGATCGCCACGTCGACACCGGCGAGCGGCCACCGGTTCGGCGGGTGCGCGATGTCGACGGTGGCGACCAGGCGGAGCTGGTCGGTCCGCCGGAGCACGGTGGCCAGGACGTGCCGGGAGATCGGATCCGGGTCGGCCAGCAGGACACGGGCGGTCGGTGCGGCGGGACAGTCGTTCGCGAACCACTCCTCCTCACAGACGTGCGTCTTCATCGGACCTCCTGGTTCTCGTGGCCGGGTGGGCGGGCAGGCAGGTGGCCGACATCTCGGGCCGGGCGCACGGAGTCGTACGCCCGGCCCGAGATGTCGGCCGGGGCAGGGCGGCCGGAGTCGTCGGCCGGGCAGGTCGGCCTAGGCGTTGGCGGCTGCGGTCCGCCGCCGGGTGATCGCGGCCAGCACCGAGCCGGCCAGGAAGGCCGCGGAGGCGATGAGCGCGGACGTGTGCAGCCCGCCCACCAGGTGGCCGGAGGCCGCGACCAGGGTGCCGAACAGGGCCACGCCGATCGCACTGCCGACCTGACGGGAGACGTTGAAGACGGCCGAGGCCACTCCGGCGCCACCGGCCGGGGCCGACTCCATGATGGCGACGGTGGAGGCCACCACCGTGACGGGCGTGGCGAGGCCGGTGGCCATCAGGGCGAACAGCAGGACGGGGTACGGGGTGTCCGGCCCGGCCGCCAGCCAGCCGAGGAAGCCGACGGCGCCGAGCAGCAGCGCACCGGCCATCGGCAGGTACGGCCCGGTGCGGGCCGTGACCCGGCTGGAGAGCGGTGCGGCGAGGAACCCCATGCAGACCGAGGGCAGCAGGGCGAGGCCGGTGCCCAGGGCGTTGTAGCCGCGCTCCTGCTGGAAGTAGAGCGTGGCCACGAAGAGCATGCCGTAGTAGCCCATGCTGAGCAGCAGGCCGATCACGGTGGTCGGGCTGAGCCCGCTCTGCCGGAAGAGCGAGAGCGGCAGCATCGGGGCTCGGCCGTCCGGATGCGTCGCGATCCTGCTCTCCAGGCGCCGCTCGACCAGGACGAAGACGACCAGCGCGGCCGCGCCCAGCACGAAGCCGGAGATCACCACCGGGGACGACCAGCCGGCCGAGCCGGCCTCGTTGAGTGCGCCCGCCAGACCGATCAGGCCGAGCACGCCGAGCACCTGCCCGGCCGGGTCCATCCGTCCGGCCTTCGGCTTGCGGGCGGGGGAGGGGACGTGCCGCAGCGTCAGCAGGACGGCGAGCGCGGCCACCGGCAGGTTCAGCCAGAAGACCGCCCGCCAGCTCAGGCCGGACACCAGCATCCCGCCGACCACGGGCCCGGCGCCGAAGGCGATCGCGGCGACCAGGCCCCAGATGCCGACGGCCCTGGCCCGCTGGGCGCGGTCCGGGTAGGCGGCCTGGAGCAGGGCGAAGGAGGACGGGACGAGGAACGCGGCGCCCGCGCCCTGCGCCAGCCGGGCCACCACCAGCACGACGGTGGAGGAGGCCAGCCCGCAGCCGACGGAGGCGGCGGTGAAGACGGCCAGCCCGGTGAGGAAGAGCTGGCGGTGCCCGAGGCGGTCACCCAGGCCACCGCCGAGCAGCAGCAGCCCGGCGAAGAAGGTGCTGTACCCGTCGACGATCCACTGCAGGCCGGACGCGCCGGTGTGCAGCGACTCGCGGATGTTCGGCACGGCGACGTTCACGACGGTGACGTCCAGCATCACCAGGAAGTAGCCGAGGCTCAGGGCGATCAGTGGAAGTAACGCCAGCGGCTGCCGCTTGGCGGCCACCTGGCTCTGTCCGGTGGCGAGTTGAGGAGTGGGAGCTGGTGCGGTCGAGGAGTCGTTCAGCGTCATAACGTCAAGTCTGGAGGCAGAATGCTTCGTTCCCCATCGAAGTGTCAGGTTCATATCGGCGAGCTGACGACCCCACGACATTTCGCTGCCGGTCGAAGTGAAGTCGGCATACGCTGAGGCCGTGACCACGATGACGACCATGACCACCACGACGGCCGGACGGGTCGGGGACCAGGTGAGTCGGCAGACCGACATCGCCAGAGCCGCGGCCCTCATCGCCGACCCCTCCCGCGCCCGCATCCTCAAGGCGCTCAGCGACGGCCGGGCGCTGCCCGCCGGTTCACTCGCCGAGGAGGCCGGGGTCAGCGGCCCGACGGCCAGCTCCCACCTGGGCAAACTCGTCGAGGCGGGCCTCATCACGGTGGAGCCGGACGGCCGCCGCCGGTACTACCGACTGGCCGGGCCCGACGTCAGCACGGCGCTGGAGGCGCTCGCCGTGATCGCGCCGCCGTTGCCCGTCACCTCGCTGCGGCAGAGCAGCGTCAGCAACGCGCTGCGCCGCTCCCGCACCTGCTACGACCACCTGGCCGGGCAGCTCGGGGTGGCCCTGATGGGCGCACTGCTGGAGGCCGGGATCATCGCCGGACACGACGGAGTCCACCGGCCCGAGGAGGCCGTCCGGGACCAGTCCTCCGGCTACGGCCGGGACGTCCGGTACGCGGTGACCGAGGCCGGGGGAGTCGAGCTGGCCGCCTTCGGCATCGACCTGGAGCGGGCGCCGACGCGCCGGGCGGCCGTCCGCTACTGCGTGGACTGGAGCGAGCAGCGGCACCACCTCTCCGGTGCGCTCGGGGCGGCGATCACCGCCCGGCTGTTCGAACTCCACTGGCTGCGCCACGGGGTGAGCCCCCGGGTGGTGCACGTGACGGAGGAGGGCGCCCGGGGGCTGGCCGAGACCTTCCGGGTGGAGATCGGGACCTGACGCAGTCCCGGCAGGGGTATCGGGAGTCCGGGCCTTCCCGTCCACCGGTGGACGAGTCCGGCGAGCGGAGCTCCACCTTCCGAGGACCACCGGAACGCTCTCCTCCGTCGGCGGATGACGGGCCGCGCGGGGCAGCCGAAGCTGGATACCGCACGGTCCTGAAGGGCTTGCCGGACGCCAGTCAAACGGATAGGAGAACGTCTGAATGGCCACTCTCACACAGTCCATGATCGACTCAACGGCCCGTCACGTGACGGTACTTCGCAACTTGCTGTCCGACGATGGGCTCGAGTCCATCGGGTGGGACCACTGGGTCCAACCAGGGCGCGCCGGAACGGACATCCACGAGATCTACACCACCGACGGCCACCAGATGGCGACCGCCCAACTGATCAGATTCGGCGCCGGTGCCCACGGAGATCTGCACGAACACCTGGGGTACGAGCTGATGTTCGTGCTCCAGGGCGAGCTGGTGAACGACAACGGTGACCGCTACCGGGTCGGTGACCTCGTCATCGAGGAGCCCGGCAGTGTGCACCAGATGACCACCGAGACCGGCTGCACGCTGCTCGGCATCCGCGAAGCCCCCGTCGCGCCCCTGCCGTAGCGGCCGTTCGGCCCACGGCGGCGCCCCCGGCCAGATCCTGGCCGGGGGCGCCGCCGTTCTCGGGAGGGTCGGTGCGTGGGCCGGGTCAGTACGCGAGCCGGGGTCGCAACTCGCCGACGGCCAGGCCGATCAGCATGATCGCCGCTGCCACCGGGCCGAGGTAGCGGGCGTCCGTCCAGGTCATCAGCAGTGCGCCGACCGCCCCGGAGAGCGCCAGGCCGGTGTAGCAGGCGGTGGAGGTCAACAGGATGGAGAACGGCGCCGCGGCCGGGTTGAAGCCGATCAGGCGGTGCTGGATCGGGACGATCAGCACCCAGCCGCAGTACCCCCAGACCACGGCCGCCAGTAGGGCGGTCAGCGGCCGGTCGGCCGACCACGGGGTCAGCGCCAGGTTGATCAGGCCGATCAGGCCGCAGCCGCGGATGACCCGCCGGGCGCCGAGCCGGTCGGTCAGCCGGGCCGAGGTCAGGGCGCCGGTGAGAGCGGCCGCGCCCCAGGCGCCGAGCAGCAGGGCGAGCCTGCCGCCGTCGGTGCCGGTGCCGTCGTGGAAGAGCTGGGCGGCGTAGCTGTACGGGGTGAACAGCCCGCAGAAGACCAGGGCCGTCATCAGCAGGGTCAGGCCGATCCGGGAGTCGGCGAGCGGCGCCAGCCCCCGGGAGGGGCGGATCGGCGCGGTGGCGGGGAGGCCCGGCGTCAGGAGCGCGACGCAGACCGCCGCGAGGGCGCCGAGCGCCGCCACGAAGTACATCGCGAGGCGCCAGTCGGCCAGGGTGGCGAAGGCGACCCCGGTCGGGATGCCGAGGGCGGCGGCGGCGGTGGAGCCGCCGCGGACGGTACTGAGTGCGAAGCCGCGTCGGTGGGGCGGCACGGTCGACACCGCGGTGACGGTGCAGATCGGCAGGAAGACGGCCCCGCCGAGGGCTGCCAGGATGCGGCAGGCCACGACGAGGCCGAAGTCGGGCGCCAGTCCGGTGAGGACGTTGCCCAGGACCAGGAGGCTCAGCCCGGCCAGCATGACGGGCTTGCTCGGCCAGCGCAGTGCGGCGACGACGGCGGGGGAGAGCAGCGCGTGCGCGAGCGCGTACGCGATGATCACCTGCCCGCCGACCGGGATGCTGACGTGCAGGGCCGCGGCCATCTGCGGCAGCATCCCGGCCAGCAGGAAGCTGTCCGTCCCGACGGCGAAGGTGCCGAGGGCGAGGGCGAGGAGGCCGGCCCTCGTGAAGCGCTCCAGTTCCATGATTTCGGATTCCCCGATCGGTGCGGGGGCTTCAGCCGGCCAGGGACGGCGTCAGCGGCGGTGTGGCGGTGCCGTGCACCGACCCTCGGCCGGAGAACCGGATGACCAGATCGAGGAGTTCGGCGTCGAGCATCTCGTCCGCGTCGCGCAGCGTGCCGTCCTCGGCGAAGAGCCGGGCGCCGAAGCCCTTGGTGATCTCCAGCTGGATGGCGGCGGCCGGGTTGCCGAGGGTGTAGTCGATGTCGAGCGCCTTGCTCGTCGCCTCCTGGAAGTTGCCCGCGAGCCGCCGGTTGAGGTCCTCGATCTGCTCCAGCAGCACCCGGACGCGGGCCTGTTGCTCCGGCGTGAGGGCCGGGTGCAGCAGCTTCATCGCGACGTGGTCGATCTTCACGTGCCGGGCCTCGTCGAGGCCGTGGGTGTGCAGCAGGCGGGTGAAGAAGTGTGCCCGCTGCGGGTCGAGGGCGTCGGTGCGGTGCTCGTACACGGTGATGACGGACTCGCCGACGTACGCCGAGAGACAGAGCGCGACGAGCTTGACGTACGGGTGGTCGTCGGTGCGGAAGACGGCCAGCCGTTCGGTGAACAGGCCCTGGAAGACCCGGGGTTCGACGCCGGAGATCTCCCGGGCGTAGCGGTAGAAGGTGTTGGCGTGCTGGATCTCCTCGGCGGCGAAGCAGGAGAGCGCGTGGTGCAGCTCGTGGCTGGTGTTGATGTCGTCCCGGAGGTCGTGCAGCTCGCCCATGATCAGGGCCAGCACGGTGCTCACGTGCCGTTCGATCTCGGCGAGTTGGGCCAGCTCCTTGGTGATGTAGGCGACGGCCGCCGCTTCGTGGCCGGGCTCGCCGAAGGCGACCTGGGAGAGGTACGCCAGCTCGTCGGGGGTGGCGGCGGCCGTCCAGTCGAAGGCGCCGGGGTGGAAGGTGTTGATGTGTGCCAGGTGGGTGACGGTGGCCAACTCGCTGCGCACCGCCTCGGCGACGGCGGCGAACTGGGGGTCGGTGGTGGTGGCGGTCATGGCGGCGCTCCTCGTACGGCGGAAGGTCGGTGGCTCGGTCAGCCGGCGGGGGGCGGGGTGACCCGGGTGGAGAGCTCGATGCCCTCGCCGAGCGGCAGGTCGATGGAGACGTAGTCGCCGCCCTCGGCACGGACCCGGTCCAGGTACTCCTGCGGCATCATCGAGAGGTTGTCCGCGACGATCACGGTGCCGGGCCGCATCTTCGGCGCCAGCAGGTCGAGCATCGGCAGGCAGAGCTCCTTCCAGCCGTCGAGCAGGACGAGGTCGACCGGCCCGTCGAGGTCGGCGAGCGTCTCGCGGGCGTCGCCCTCGCGGATCTCCACCAGATCGGCCAGCCCGGCGGCTTCGAGGTTCTTCCGGGCCTGGGCGACCTTGTGGCCGTTCATCTCGGAGCCGACGACCGTGCCCACGCCGTTCTCCCGAAGCGCGGCGGCCAGGTGGATGGTGGAGATTCCGTACGAGGTGCCGAACTCCACCACCCTGACCGGGCGGAGCGTCCGGACGAGGTGGTGCAGCATCTGCCCGACCTTGGGCTGCACGGGCAGCAGCGCCTCGGTGGTCAGCTCCACGCTCTCGGCGAGGGACGGGGGCTCCTCCCGCCCGGCGACGAGGGAGAGCGCGTGCTCGACGACGGCGTCGTCGGACTCGGACGCGCGGTAGAGCTCGGCCAGCACCTGGCGGACGGCCGGGGCGTTCAGGCCGGTGCCGGTGGGGTTTTCGGTGGTCTGCTCGGTCATTCGGGGGCTCCCAGGGTTACGTGAGGGGGTCAGCGGAGGCCGCTCTTGAGGTAGCTCTGGGCGTTGTAGATCGTCCGGTCGGGGTCGGTGATCGCCCGACGGCCATGCATCACACGGGTGTTGTCGATCAGCGCGACATCGCCGTCCTGCCAGGCGAGGTCCTCCGTCTCCTCCTCCGCGAGCTTCGCCAGCTCGGTGAGCAGCTCGGCCGGGATCTCGCTGCCGTCGGCGAAGGTGATCCGCGGCGGCTCGTAGTTGTAGGAAGGGCCGAAGATGCTGTTGGCCCAGGAGAGCCGCTCGCCGAAGAGGGTGGTGCGGGCGGCGGGGGCGCGGTAGGCGTAGGTGACGGAGCCGTCGGCGGCGGGCTCGACGGTGGTGGAGTCCTGGTCGGTGATGAGCGCGAGGAAGTCCGCCAGGGTGATCTCGGCGAGCGGCTTGGCGCCGCCGAGCTGGTGGAGGACGAAGGTCTTCCACTTGTCCTCCTCGACCCGGCGGCTGTACATCACGTCCTGGCCGGTGAAGGCGGCACGGGCCCGGTCGGCGACGCGGTCCCAGACCCGGTAGCCGTCGCAGACGGTGGTCTGCGAGCCGATGGCGGCGGCCTTCTCGCAGAGGAACCACGTCAGGTCCGGGACGAAGGGGCTGTTCCCGTTCTCGATGTGCAGGCCGAGCGCCTGGACGCCCGCGTCGACCTTCTGGGCGACGTCGCCGCCGTGGAAGGACCGGGCCGGGTCGAGGGTGACGCGCTCGGAGTGCGCCTTCACGAAGGCCGAGAACTCCTCCAGCGAGGGGGCGAACCCGCGCAGCAGCAGGAAGCCGGCCTCGGCGAGCAGCCCGACGACGTGCGCCGGGTCGAGATCGGCGAGGGTCTGCCCCTCGGCGCCGGGGCGCAGCAGCCTCCCCGCGCCCTTCCCGTACGGCTCCTCGATGGGCTGCGTGGGCATGTCCGGCTCCTTCCCGTCCAAGGACGCGTGCAGGGATTCGTTCGGGGGTGTGTCCAAGTCGTGGTTGGTGATGGCAAGTTCGAGTGCCGCCCGGACGGGGCGGCCGGTGACGGTGAAGTACCGGCGGAAGGCGGGGCTGTCGGCCTCGGCGAGGTGGACGGCCCGGACCTGCTCCACCTCGGAGAGGTGCTCGGCGCCGAACTCGGCGATCGCGGCCCGCGCCGCCTCCGGGTCGGTATCCGGAGCCAGCACGAACAGCCCGTGCAGCTCCGGGAGTTGGTTGCCGACGACGGCGACGGCCTGGACGAACGGCAGTCGGGCGTACTGGGCCTCGACCCACTCGGGGGCGATGTTGCGCCCGGCGGAGGTGATGATGACGTTCTTCTTCCGGCCGGTGATCCGGATGAAGCCGTCCTCGATGCTCGCCAGGTCGCCGGTGTGCAGCCAGCCGTCCACCAGGTCGCAGCTGGACGGATCGTCCCGGGTGTAGCCGGCGAACAACGAGGCGCTCCTGACCAGCAGTTCGCCGTCCGGGCCGAGCCGGGTCTCGACGTGCGGCAGTGGCCTGCCGACGGTGCCGATCCGGCGCGATCCGGGGGTGTTCCAGCTGACCACCGAGCTGTTCTCGCTCAGCCCGTACCCCTCGTACACGGGCACCCCGAGCTCGTCCAACTCCCGCAGCACGTCCGGGTGGACGGGTGCCCCGCCGCAGCAGAGCACCGGCGCCTGCGTGGTGCCGAAGAGCGTCTCGGGGACGCTCGCGCCGGCCGCCAGTGCCGCCCTGGCGGCGTGAGCGAGCTCGGTGACCAGGCCCGGGGTGGCGACCAGGGCGGTCGGCCGGGCGGCCCGCAGGTGCGGGAGCACGGCGCCGACGGCGGTGGCGGAGGTGCCGATCAGCTCCGCCTCCGGGGGTAGCAGGGTGACGCTGCCGCCGTCCAGCAGCACCAGGTAGAGCCCGGTGACCTGCTCGATGAGCAGGCTGAACGGCACCGTCGAGAGGTAACTGGTGAAGGCGGCCGGGGGCATCGCGCCGTGCAGCGACGCGAGCAGCGCGTCGATGCCGAGGGCACGGATCCGGACGCCCTTGGGGCGGGAGGTGGTGCCGGAGGTGTGGATGACCTTGCAGATCCAGTCCTCGGTGGTCTCCCGCGCCCGGTACGGCTCCGTCGCGCCCGCGCTCAGCTCCGCCAGGTCGACCCGCACGACCCGGCAGCCGGGCGCCAGGGCGGCGGCCTGCCCCCACTCGTCGAGTCGGGCCTGCCCGGCCGCGTCGACCAGCAGCAGGTCGGCCTCCTCCAGCAGGCCGGCGGCCTGCTCGGCGCTGAAGGCCAGCGGGACGGGGATCTCCACGGCGCGGGCGGCGAGCAGCGCCAAGTCCGCGACGACGAACTCGGGGGTGTTGGCACAGACGACGCCGACCCGGCTGCCCTCGGCGAGGGTGCCCGCGAGACGCTGCGCGGCCCGGGTGATCTCGCGGTAGCCGTGCACGGTGGCGGCCCCGCCGGCCGGGTTCAGCACCCGGACCAGCGGCCGGTCGCTGTCGGCGTACCGCCGCAGGGCTTGCTCAACTGCCAGCAACGCTGAACACCTCCTCGGTGCGTTCGGTGTCGGCCGGGGCCTCCGGCTCGATGAAGGCGTATCTGCCGGTCATCTCGGCGAAGAGCGAGGACACCCCGCGCAGCGAGATCACGCCGACCTGCGGCTCCTGGTCGTAGTACGTGCCCCAGGCCCTGCGCTCCTCGGGGCCGAGCACCACGGGGTCGGCGTCGTCGAGGGGGGTGAAGGTGATGTCGGACCGTTCGAGGGCGTCGCGCAGGGCCCTGGTCGTGGTGCAGAGGATGTACTCCATGCCCATGAACCAGGAGACGACCGGGGTGATCCGGATCATCTCCTGGCCTGCGCCGCGCTCCTTGCTGGCGAGGGCGCCGACCTCGACGATCCGCTCCCGGGGGACGGTCTCGCCGAACTGCTTGGAGATGACGACGTCGATCGGGTCGTCGAGGTACCGCTCGGAGAAGAACCGGCCGTCGGAGGCGCGGCTGATCCCGACGCAGCTGCTGATCCCGGTGCCGTCCTCGGCCCACGGGTCGGAGTGGGCGACGATGAAGGAGTCCGGCGAGGGCCGGATCTCGGCGCCGTAGGCGTGGCTGTAGATCTGCCGCGCCAGGCGGGTCGCGCCTAGCCATAGACGGGAGTTGCGCTGGGCGACACGTATCTTCATGGTGAGTCCTTCGGTCTGGTCCTCGGACTTCACCGCTGCACGGCTGGTTGACTCACTGCCGTGCAGCGAGAGCCTGGGACGTGGCCCCGAGTGCCGGGAGGCGGGCTGCCCACGGGGCGGCGCGTTCCAGCTGGCCTGCCAGCGAGAACAGGCCGGCCTCGTCGCCGAAGCGCCCGGTGAAGTGGACGCCGACCGGCAGTCCGTCGTCGGTCCAGTACAGCGGCACCGACATGGCGGGCTGCCCGGTCAGGTTGGCGAGCGGCGTCTCGTGGACGAACTCGACCGCCCGGCGCAGCTGTTGCTCGGGTGTGCCGACCGCGAAGGTGCCGAGGGGCGGGGCCACCCAGGCGGTCGTCGGGGTGAGAAGCACGTCGTAGTCCTCCTGGAAGGCGGCCAACGCACGTGCAGCACGCTGGAGGTGGCCGACCGAGAGGAGGTAGTGGGCCGCGCCGAGGCGCTGGCCCTGCTCGTAGAGCAGCCAGGTGAGCGGCTCGATGTCGCCGGGCTCCGGGCGGCGGCCCAGCAGACCGGCGGAGGCGATCACCGCGGAGGAGACCCCGGCCGCCCAGATGTCGAGGAACGGGTCGACGAGATCGGCGAAGCCCACCGGCGGTGCGGCCTCGACGACTTCGTGGCCGAGCGCGGCGCACAGCTCCGCCGCGTGGCGGACGGCGGCGAGGCTCGCGGCGTCCAGGGTGCCGAGGGCGGGGCGGGTGCTCACCGCCACCCGCAGCGGCCGGGCCGGGTCGACGGCGGCAGCCGCAGCGTACGAGGCGGGGCCCGGCGAGGTGGGGCCCGGCGAGGTGGGGCCGGGCGGGGCCGGGTACGGGTCGCCGAGGGCGGGCCCGGCGATCGCGTCGAGCACCGCGGCGCTGTCCCGGACCGAGCGGGTGACGACGTGTTCGGAGGCCATGCCGTTCATCAGGTCACCGACGGCGGGCCCGAGTGGGGTGCGGGCCCGGGTCGGCTTCATCCCGAAGACGCCGCAGACGCCCGCCGGGATGCGGATCGAGCCGCCCGCGTCGCTGGCGTGCGCCACCGGCACCAGACCGGCGGCCACGGCGGCCGCCGCGCCACCGCTGGAACCGCCCGAACTACGGTTCAGATCCCAGGGGTTGCGGGTGGCGCCGTGGTACGCGGGCTCGGTGGTGGGGAGCACGCCGAACTCGGCGGTGTTGGTCTTGCCGAAGACCTGGAGCCCGGCGGCCCGGAAGCGCAGCCCGAGTTCGCTGTCGGCGGCCGGGACGAACCCGGCCAGGAAGGCGGAGCCCGCGGTCGCCTCGATGCCGCCCAGGGACGGCCCCAGATCCTTCAGCAGGAAGGGGAGCCCGTGCAGCGGCCCGCGATCCTTCTCAGCTGCGGGCGCCGCCGAGGCAGCGGCCAGCGCCTGTTCGAAGTGGCGGATGACGACCGCGTTGACGTCGGTGTCGTAGCGCTCGACGCGTTCGATCGCGGCTCGGAGGAGCTCCCGGGCGGTGATTTCGCCGCGTGCGACGAGGCCGGCCTGATCATGCCCGTCCAGTGCCCGAAGTTCTTCGAATTCCTGCACTTTCGCCCCCCTTGTCCGCGTCCTGGGCAGTCCGGGACTGCTGCCCGTCAGTCCGGTGATTTCCGGGCCGGATTTTCAGGCCTTGGCGCTGACCGCATTCCAGCCGACATCGGCGCGGTCCTGGGTGTGCGGGTCGGCGGAGACTCCGGATGAGGCCCAGGCGCCGACGAATGCCAGCAGGCCGACGAGAAGGGGCGCGAGAATTCCGGTGGTGATGGTCGCGGGGCGGGCCTGGACGGCGATTCCCTGATTCATGAAACCTACTCCTCGGTTGCGAGCTGGCCCCGGAGGCGGCCATCTTCCCCGGGCTGACCTGCGACGATGCTGCCAGCGACAGAAAGCGGAAGCTGTAATCCGTATACCGTGGAACGTCTGCGAATGTGTCCCTGGCTGCCCGGTCAACGATCCCCCTCCCCATCGCGGAGCGAAAGATCTACCGTGGTTCGGATTACCGCACCTTCCAGGAAGCGAGGTATGCAAGTGAACGCAAACCGGCAAGAATCGGACATCTCTGGCGGCTCGCTCCGCGACATCGCCAATGCCCTCGCCGACCTCTCCCGACGCGTTGACCACGCTGCCGAGCTCGAAGCGGCTCCTCCCCTCCCGGCGGCCGGTGCGGCGGCGCCCGCGCAGCCGAGAGAAGAGGCGCGCGGCGAGTTCCAGGGGGACGGGCAGATTCCATCCGTCCGGCACCTGCAAGGGCTACCAGAAATCAACAACGAGATAAAGAAAGCACTCGACACTGTCAGATTCGAGGTGCTGACGGCGCAGCCCGACGGCCCCCGCCCCGGCCCGGTGCTCGCCGACGCCCTGGAGGCGGTGCGTGCGCTGCTGGACCGGCAGGTCTCGATGCGGACGCTCTACCAGCACAGTACCCGCTTCGACGAGGCGACCAAGGACTACGTCCGGGCCGTGACCAGGCTCGGTGCACAGGTCCGCACCCTCCCCGAGTTCTTCGACCGGGTGATCATCATCGACCGGGCCACCGCCTTCATCCCCGCGAACGAGGACAAGACCCGGGCGACGAAGGTCACCGACCTCGCGGTGGTGCGCTTCCTGGCGGACACCTTCGACCGGGCGTGGGACCGCGCCGCCCGCTTCCCGTTCTACCCGACCTCCGCCACCCAGGCGGCCATGGAGGTGATGCCGGCCGTCCGGCTGGCCATCTGCAAGCTGCTGGTCGAGGGCCGCTCGGACCGTGAGATCGCCCGCCGGCTCGGCCTGAGCCAGCGCTCCCTGCAGTCCCACGTGGCTCGGTTGAAGGAGGAGTTCGGCGCTCAACACCGCTTCCAGCTCGGCTACATGATGGCCTGCAGCGGCGACCAGCGGCGGGACATGGCCGGCTTCGACGACCTGGCCGACCTGAACACCCCCGTCCGGGCCTGCTGACGTGCGCATGTCCGGCTGGGCGGAGGGCCGGCCGGCCGGACAGGCCGTCGAGCTGACGGAGTGTCCACCATTCGGACCGCCGAGTTCCGGTGCACCCCGCGCGGTTCCTTATGTCTTATCCATCCGTGTATCTCCCCACTCGGGGCCGTCCCAAGAGAAATGACGAGGTGCCCGCGTTGACGACAATTCACGACCTTTCCGCGAACGAGAACGCCTATGCTCCGCTGCCGTCGGTATTGGAGGTCGTGCGCGCCGCAGGTGAGCGGCTGCAGCGCTACCCGGACCGCTTCTGCCGCGAGTTGACGGCAAGCCTGGCCGAGCGTCTCGCCGTGCCCGCCGAACACATTGCGCTCGGCGTCGGGTCGGTCGGTCTGATTCAGCAATTCGTCCGTTCGGCAGCCGGCGCGGGCGAGGAAGCGCCAGGCAGGGAAGTAGCGTACGGCTGGCCGTCGTTCGAGGCGTACCCGCACCTGACCCGGGCCTCCGGCGCCGAGCCGGTGCAGGTGCCGCTGCGGGCGCACACCTTCGACCTCGACGCGCTCGCCGGGGCCGTCACGGAGCGGACGCGGCTGGTCTTCGTCTGCAACCCCAACAACCCCACCGGCACGGTGGTGCGGCGGGCCGAGCTGGAGCGCTTCCTCGACCGGGTGCCGGAGCGGGTCACCGTCGTGCTGGACGAGGCGTACCGCGAGTTCGTCCGCGACGCAGAGGTGCCGGACGGCATCGAGCTCTACCGCGACCGGCCGAACGTCGCGGTGCTGCGGACCTTCTCGAAGGCGTACGGGCTGGCGGGCCTGCGGGTCGGCTACGCCGTCGCGAACGAGCCCGTCGCGGCCGCGCTGCGCGGGCAGGGCACGCCGTTCGGGATCAACGGCCTGGCGCAGGCCGCGGCCGTCGCCTCACTGGGCGCCGAGGCGGAGTTGATGGCCCGGGTCGAGGAGCTGGTCAAGGAGCGCGGGCGGCTCGTGGCGGGCCTGCGCGCCACCGGGTGGACGGTGCCCGAGACGGAGGCCAACTTCCTCTGGCTGCCGCTGCTCGAAGAGTCGGAGGCCTTCGGGGCGGCGTGTAGCGCGGTCGGCGTGGGGGTACGCACCTTCCCGGGGGAGGGCGTGCGCATCACCGTCGGCGCCCCCGAGGCGAACGACCTGGTGCTCGGTGTCGCCGCCCGGCTCGCCAGCTGACGCAGCGTCAACAGCCTGGCAGGCCCTGCCCGTCGGGTGACCGGCAGGGCCTGCGCGGCGTTCGGTGCGCCGCCCCCCGGGTTTCTCCCCTCGTGTTTCTGTACTGCGCTGACCCGAACCATCGAGCCCCTTTTCTTCCCCGTCCAGCGGCGGCAGAGTCTTGGCATCGAACAAGAATCCTCTCCACGCCGGCACCGGAGGAATTTCCCATGCCCCGCACGCCGCCCGCATCCGGTCAACTCGACCGGACCGGTTCGGAACTCCTCGAATCGCTGCGAACGACCCTCGACGGCATCGACCGGCGACTGCTCGACGAACTCCGCGCCAGGCTGGAGATCTGTATCGAGATCGCCCACGTGAAGCGCGAGCACGACGTGCCGATGATGCAGCCGCACCGGATCGGCATCGTGCAGGAACGCGCCGCGCAGTACGCCGAGACGCACGGGATGAGCGGGACTTTCCTGCGCGGGCTCTACGAACTCATCATCGCGGAGACCTGCCGGGTCGAGGACCTCATCATCGACGGCCCGTCGGCGCCCGCCGGAGCCGCAGTCACCGACACGAACCGATGAACGACATCCGGAACGCTCCCCACGAATCGCTCCGGAGAAGGAACGGGCCCTCATGCGCACACTTCTGATCGACAACTACGATTCTTTTACCTACAACTTGTACCAGTTGCTCGGTGAGGTCAACGGTCGTCCGCCAGTCGTCGTGCGCCACGGCGCCGACTGGTCCGCGATCGACCTCGACGAGTTCGACGCCATCGTCATCTCGCCCGGCCCCGGCCGTCCGGACCGCGCCGAGGACTTCGGCATCAGCGCCCGCGCCATCCTGGAGAGCGGACTGCCGGTGCTCGGCGTCTGCCTGGGCCACCAGGGCATCGTGCACCTCTTCGGCGGCACCGTCACCCACGCCCCGGAGCCGATGCACGGCCGCGAGGCCCTCGTCACGCACGACGGCACCGACCTCTTCACCGGCATCCCCAGCCCGTACACCGTCGTCCGCTACCACTCGCTGGTCGGCGCCGACATCCCCGCGGAGCTGGAGGAGACGGCCTGGACGACCGACGGAATCCTGATGGGCGTGCGGCACCGCACCCGCCCGATCTGGGGCGTGCAGTTCCACCCCGAGTCGATCAGCAGCGAGTTCGGCCGCGAACTGCTCGCCAACTTCCGTGACCTCGCCCTCGGGCAGGCGCCGCGCGGCGAGCGGATTCCCGTCGACTACTCCGTCGCCGGGGCCCCGCGCCCGGTCGTACAGCCGGAGACCTCGGCGTACGACGTGCACGTCCGCAAGGTGCCCGCACTGCCCTGCCGCGAGGCCGTGTTCCGCGAGTTCTACGCGGATTCCGAGCACGCCTTCTGGCTCGACAGCAGCAATGTCGTCGAGGGCATGTCGCGGTTCTCCTTCATGGGCGACGCCGACGGCCCGCTCGCCGAGTACCTCACCTACAGCACGCTCGACGGCGCGGTCAGCGTCAAGCGCCCGGGGAGCAGCCAGGAAATCGTCGAGAAGCCGTTCTTCGACTACCTCCAGGAGCAGATCTCCGCCCGCGCCACCGCCGTCCCGGAGGGCCTGCCCTTCGACTTCAACCTCGGCTACGTCGGATATCTCGGCTACGAGCTGAAGGCGGAGACGGGCGGCGACCTCCGGCACAAGGCGGAGACGCCGGACGCCTCGCTGGTCTTCGCCGACCGGATGATCGCCTTCGACCACCAGGAGAAGACCTCCTACGTGCTGGCGCTCTCCAAGGACGGCGACGACGCCTCGGCGCTCGCCTGGCTGGACCGGGTCGGTGACCGGCTGGCCGATCTGGCGGTCAACCCGCCCGCCGAGTTCGCCACCTGGCCGGAGCTGTCCGCGACCTTCGAGGGCGTCGGCATGACCGACCCGTCGCTGGCGGAGAAGATCAGCTTCCAGCACGACGAGGCCGGCTACCTCTCCCGGATCGACGACTGCCACGTCGAGATCCGCAACGGCGAGTCGTACGAGGTCTGCCTGACCAACACCGTCAGCCTGCACGGCCGGATCGACCCGCTGCGCACCTACGCGCACATGCGCCGGATCAGCCCGGTGCCGTACGGCGCGTACTTCAACTTCCCCGAGGTCGCGGTGCTCAGCGCCTCGCCCGAGCGGTTCCTGACGGTCGGCACCGACCGGGTCGCGGAGTCCAAGCCGATCAAGGGCACCCGCCCGCGCGGCGCGACCCCGGCCGAGGACGAGGCGCTGCGGCTCGACCTGCTCAGCCAGGAGAAGGACCGCGCCGAGAACCTGATGATCGTGGACCTGCTCCGGAACGACCTCAACATCGTCTCCGAGGTCGGCTCGGTGCACGTGCCCAAGCTCTTCCACGTGGAGACGTACGCACCCGTGCACCAGCTGGTCTCCACCATCCGGGGTGTGCTGCGGGCCGAGGAGTCGGCCGTCAGTGCCGTCCGGGCGGCCTTCCCCGGCGGCTCGATGACGGGTGCGCCGAAGGTCAGGACGATGCAGATCATCGACCGGCTGGAGGAGGGTGCGCGCGGCATCTACTCCGGCTCGGCCGGCTGGTTCTCGCTGGGCGGCGCGGCCGACCTGAGCATCATCATCCGCACCCTGGTCGCGACCAAGGACCGCACCACCTTCGGGGTCGGCGGGGCCATCATCGCCCTGTCCGACAAGGACGAGGAGTGGCAGGAGACGGTCGTCAAGTCCCGTGCGATGGTCTCCGCCTTCCTGGCCACCGCCGAATTCCCGGTCGAGGCACGGTAGTCGTGACCACTGCACCCTCCTCGCAGCTGCACAGCTGCGTCGTCGTCGGCGGGGCCGGCGCGGTCGGCGCCCTGTTCGCCGACTCGCTGCTCCGCTCGGGCCGGGCGGTGACCGTCGTGGACACCGGCCGGGCCCCGGAAGGCGTCCGCCAACTGCGGGGCGACATCACCGACATCGGCCCGGAGCTGGCCGCCGTGCTCGCCGCCGCCGACCTGGTGGTGCTCGCCGTGCCGGAGCCGGTGGCGCTGGCCGCCGTCAAGGGCGTGGCGGCCGCGATGCGCGAAGGCGCACTGCTGGTCGACACCCTGTCGGTCAAGCAGTCGGTGGTGGCGGCTATCCGGGACCAGGCGCCGAAGGTCGAGGCGCTCAGCCTCAACCCGATGTTCGCCCCGTCGCTCGGCTTCGGTGGCCGCCCGGTGGCCGCCGTTGTCGTCCAGGACGGCCCACTGGTACGGGAGTTGATCGGGCTGGTGGAGAGCTGGCAGGGCAAGGTGGTCGAGGTGACCGAGCGGGAGCACGACCGGCTCGCCGCCGCCACCCAGGCCCTGACCCACGCCACGGTGCTCTCCTTCGGCCTGGCACTCACCGAACTCGACATCACCATCGGCGAGTTGCGTGCGGTGGCGCCCCCGCCGCACGACACCCTGCTCGCCCTGCTGGCCCGGATCGCGGGCGGCACCCCCGAGGTCTACTGGGACGTCCAGTCGGCCAACCCGCAGGCCCCTTCGGCGCGCAGCGGGTTGGCGGCCTCGATCCGCCGGGTCGCCGACCTCGTCGAAGCAGGTGACGAGACGGGCTTCGAGCACCTTCTCGGCCGCCTGAAGGGGTTCCTGGGCCCCGAGCTCGACCACTACCGCGACACCTGTGCCCGGATCTTCGAGGCGCACACGTGAAGCACCCCGAACGTACCGAATTTACCGAACGTGCCGAACTTGCCGATCAGCCCCACGCATCCCGGAAGGTAACCACCATGTCCGAGTTCGCCCTCACCGTCCTGAGCCCCGACCAGCGCGTGAAGCTGGCCGAGGACACCACCGTCGGCGGCGGCAACCTGCTCCGCTCGGCCATCGCGGCCAACCCGCACCCGGAGCTGGCCTTCGTCCACTCGCCGCGCCCGGTGGTCAACACCGACGGGCAGCCGCAGTACGACTTCAGCCTGGTCGAGATCGACGAGCTGGCCCAGAGCTGGTCGGTCTGGTACCTGGCCAAGGGCGTGCAGAAGGGCGACCGCGTCGCGATCTTCATCGACGACTCCTTCGCCTACCACGTGCACTTCTACGCGCTGGCCCAGATCGGTGCCATCGCCGTCCTGCTCAACTCCAATGCCTCGCAGTTCATCGCGAGTTCGCTGATCGAGCAGACCGGCCCGGTCGGCCTGTACGCCTCCCGCGGCCGGCTGGACGAGCTGGGCGACGCGCTCGGCAAGCTCACCAGCCTGCTCTGGACCCAGGCCGAGGACGAGCTGCCCGCCCCGCCGAAGGCCACCCTGCCGGAGAAGGCGTACTGGAAGCACTCGCCCTCCGACCCGGTCACCATCCTGCACTCCTCGGGCACCACCGGCCGCCCGAAGCCCACCATCCACACCCACGAGTCGATCGCGGCGGGCCCGAAGTTCCGCCTGGTCGACCACAAGGAGCCCGCGGGCGGCCTGATGATGACGGCGCTGCCGCAGTCGCACCTGGGCTGCGTCGCGTACACCGTCTACGCGGTGCTCGGCGGCACCCCGCTGGTCGCCCTGCGGGACGGCAGCGGTGAGGAGTTGGCCGCCGCCGTCGAGAAGTACCAGCCGACCTCGGTGATGTCCTTCGCGCACGGCTACACCGAGATGGCCGCGCTGGAGCTCCCGGCGGGCACCATCGACTCGGTCAACGTCTGGATCTCGATCGGTGACGCGCTGCACCAGGCGCACATCACCAAGGTGCTTGAGCAGCGCAGCGCGAGTCGTACGCCGGCCCAGTTCCTGGACCGCCTGGGCACCACCGAGCTGGGCTGGGGCGTGCTGCTGAAGGCCCGGACGCTGGAGTCCGAGCGCAACGACCGCTGCGCGGGCAAGCCGGTCGGTGTCGCCGAGGTCGCCATCCTGCGCAAGGACGGCAGTGTCGCGGAGGACCGCGAGATCGGCTTCCTCGCCGCCAAGGGCCCGGCCATCACGCCCGGTTACTGGAACGACTCGGCCACCACCTACAGCTTCAAGCTGAACGGCTTCTGGCTGACCGGCGACATGGCCTACCGCGACGAGCACGGTGACCACTTCCTGGTCGACCGCGCGGTGGACGCCATCGAGACCGAGCACGGCACCGCCTACTCGGTGCACATGGAGGAGGTCCTGCTGCTCGACGTCCCCGGCATCGAGGACGCGGCGGTGCTGGCCGGCCGGGCCGGCGGGAAGACCGTGCCGGTCGGCGTGGTCACCGTCTCCGAGGACCTGAGCGCGGACAAGGTCTTCGCCCTGGCGAACGAGGCGCTCAAGGCGGCCGGTCACCAGGAGCTGGGCTTCCTGGAGATCGTCAGCGACGAGCACGACTTCCCGGTCGGCGTGACCGGCAAGGTGCTCAAGCGCGAGCTGCGCGACAAGTACGCCTCGCTGACCGACTACGTCGCCGACGCGGCCGGCAAGAAGATCGCCGCCAGCTTCTGAGATCTGGCGGAACCCCGTTTTACACTCAAGGATGGCCGGTGGACCGCTTGTTAAGCGGTCGCCGGCCATCCGGCGGGCCCGGCTCGGGCCTGCCGACGGACAGTGGATCGACCATAGTGGAGATGTCTGCATGACCGAGAACACCACCCTGGCGAAGAGCACCGAGGACACCCCCCGGGTCGACTTCTACTTCGACCCGGCCTGCCCGTTCGCCTGGATCACCTCCCGCTGGATACTCGAAGTCGAGCAGCTCCGCGACGTCGACGTCAGGTTCCGCATCATGAGCCTGTACGTCCTGAACGAAGGCCGCGAGGTGCCGGACTGGTACCGCGAGCTGATCGACAACTCCTGGGGCCTGATCCGGGTCGTCGCGGCCGCCGCCCGGCACCAAGGTGACGGAGTCCTGCGCGATCTCTACACCGAGCTCGGCAACCGCATCCACCCTGGTGGCAACAAGGACTACCTCGCGGTGGCCAAGGAGGCGCTGGAGGCGCTCGGCCTGCCCGAGCACCTGCTGAAGGCGGCGGAGAGCACCGAGTACGACGCCGAGATCCGCAGGAGTCACCACGAGGGCATGGACCCGGTCGGCGACGACGTCGGCACGCCGACCATCCACCTGGACGGTGTCGCGTTCTTCGGCCCGGTGCTGAACGTCATCCCGCGCGGTGAGGACGCCGTCAAGATCTTCGACGGCGCGCTGGCCCTGGCGCGGTACCCGCACTTCTTCGAGCTGAAGCGCACGCGTACCGGCAAGCTCGACTTCAACTGACAAGGCTCCCGCGCGCGGGCCGGACACCTCCGGGTCGACGGCCCGCGCGCGCACTTCCCCGGAAAGGGGCGAACGGCATGGGCGACACCTCCGCCCCGGCGGCGAAGCCGGAAGCATTCATACTCACCGGATCGTTCCTGGCGATCTGCCGGGCGCCGCTCTATCTGCGGGAGCTCTCCCGGCGCGGCCTCAAGGTCCTGCTGATCACCGGCTCGGTCTGGCGCGAGCAGGCCGTCGCGGGGACGGCCGACCCGGCGCACCCGGCCTCCGTGATCGACGACATCGCCTTCGTCGAGGGCTCGGTCGACGTGGACGGCTCGTTCAACTCCGGTGTCGTCGCGGCCGTGCAGGCCTGGCGGGAGCAGTACACCGTCGTCGGCATCTACGCCGCGGGCGAGACCCTGGTCGAGCCGACCGGGATCGTCGCCGACGCGCTCGGCCTGCCCTCGCCGGGCCTGCGGGCCTCCCGGGCCTGCCGCAGCAAGTACCTCCAGCGCTTCTACCTCCCGGAGTTCAGCCCCGCCGCGGTGGTCGTCCCGGCCGGTGCCCGGGAGGCCTTCGACCCGGCCGGTGTCAGCTACCCGGCCGTGATCAAGCCGGCCACCCGGCACTCGAGTTCGGGCGTCGAGACGGTCGAGGACGAGGCCACGCTGCTCGAACTGCTCATGGGCTACCCGGAGCACGAGACCATCCTGGTCGAGCAGAAGATCATCGGCCAGGAGTACTCGGTCGAGAGCCTGATCCAGCGCGGCAAGGTGATCTTCTCCTCCGTCACCCGCAAGGAGACCACCGACGCGCACGCCAGCACCTTCGTCGAGCTGGCGCACACCGTCTCCGGCGAGCCCGGCACCGAGCGCGACACGCTGCTGGACGCCAATCACCGGATGCTGACCGGCCTGGACTTCCAGGACGGCATGACGCACTCCGAGTGGCGCCTCGACGCCGAGGGCCGCCCGTACCTGATGGAGGTCGCCGCCCGCACCCCCGGTGACGGCATCACCGTGCTCTACCACCTGGCCACCGGCAGCCCGCTGGAGCCCGAGATCATCCGGATCGCCCTCGGCGAGGACGCCGCCTACCCGGCGCCCACCCGGCACGCCCGGCAGGTCTACCTGGAGCACACCCCCGGCGTCCTGGAGGGCGTCACCGTCGACTGGCCCGGCATCACCCCGCAGTGGGCCGGCGAGGGCGACCTCTGGCCCGAGGTGCCGGTCGGCGAGGCCGGTGACCCGCCGACCCTGCGCGCCGTCTTCGTCCAGCAGGAGCAGGGCCGCTACCTCGGCCCGCTGCTCAGCTCGGAGGACCGCGTCGGCAACTTCGTCATCGACGCGCCGACCGCCGCCGCCCTCGACGAGCTGGAGCAGCGCGTCCGGGCAGCCGTGACCGTGCGCACCCGGCCGGGCGACCCGGCCTGACACCTCCCCCCTGCCCCGGAGCGCGCCGTGGCGTGCCCGGGGCAGAGGTGACGAAGTACTCCCGCCGACCTCCCCCTCGCGGCGACGCCGCCATGTACTGGTTGTAGTGCCCACCCAGGCGGAGCGTGAGGAGGCCTGGAGTTCGTTCGGGAACGGCCCGGTCCACAGCCGCTGAGCAGCGTGGGCCCGCGAGGTCCGCGAACCGTCACAGAATGGGATCTTGAGTTGGCATCAGCACCGGCACCGAGCAGGCCACTATGACGACGATCGCCGACCCCGTGACGCCCGCCGAC
This sequence comes from Kitasatospora sp. McL0602, assembly GCF_052076145.1. Lineage (NCBI taxonomy): Bacteria > Bacillati > Actinomycetota > Actinomycetes > Kitasatosporales > Streptomycetaceae > Kitasatospora > Kitasatospora sp. McL0602. The sequence continues at coordinate 4,183,955 of NZ_CP197246.1, forward strand.
GGCGAGGCGCTCGGCGCCCCCCGCCGCCTGGTCTGGCTGCTCGCCGTCGCCTGCGGGCTCGGCGCGGCCAACCTCTACTACTGCCAGCCGCTGCTGCCGAAGATCGCCGAGACGTACCACGCGAGTTCCGGCTCCACCGGCGTGCTCGTCACCACCACCCAGATCGGCTACGCGCTGGGCCTGCTGCTGCTCGTCCCGCTCGGCGACATCGTCCGCCGCCGCAGGCTCGTCTGCGTGCTGCTCTGCCTCGAAGCGGCGGCCCTGGTGCTCTCCGCCCTGGCACCCGGCCTGCCGGTGCTGCTGGTGGCCGGCACCGCCGTCGGGCTGGGCGCCAGCGTGGTGCAGATCCTGCTCCCGTACGCGGCGACGATCGCCGCCGAGCACGAGCGCGGGCGGGTGGTCGCGACGATGCTCACCGCCGTGCTGGTCGGCATCCTGCTCTCCCGCACCATCGCCGGGCTGGTCGGCGGCGCGCTCGGCTGGCGGGCGATGTTCGCCATCGCGGCCGTGGTCGCGCTCGCCTTCTCCTTCACCCTGGCGAAGATCATGGCGGCCACCGAACCCGAGGTCGACATCTCGTACCGCAGCCAGCTGCGGGCGACCTGGCAGCTGGCCCGGACGGAACCCGTGCTGCGGCGCCGCTCGGTGATCGGCGCCTGCGTCTTCGGCAGCTTCGGCGCCTTCTGGGCGACGGTCGCCTTCCTGCTCTCCGGCTCGCCGTACCACTACGGCGAGTCGGCGATCGGACTGTTCGCGCTGGTCGGCGCGGCGGGCGCGATCGCCTCCAAGGTCACCGGCCGGGCCGCCGACGCGGGTTGGCAGCGGCCGCTCACCGGCCTGCTGACCGCCCTCGGCGTCGCCTCCTTCGCCGTGATGTGGCCCGGTCACAGCAGCCTGGCCTGGCTCATCGTCGCCGTGCTGGTGATGGACATGGCCGTCCAGGGCACCCACCTGCTCAACATGAGCGTGGTCTACAGCCTCACCCACGTCGCACGGGCCCGGATCGCCTCGGTCTACATGACCTCGTACTTCGTCGGCGGCGCCCTCGGCTCCGCCTCCGGCACGGCGGCCTACCGGCTGGCGGGCTGGGGCGGGGTCTGCGCGGTCGGCGGCGCCTTCATGGCCGTCGCGCTGCTCACCTGGGCCCGCGACGCGCTCGCCGAGCAGCGGGCGGTGCCCGGGGGAGAGGGCTGAGATGTCCCCCGGGAGGCGTGGTGCGGCCGGTCGTCAGGCCGCGCGGGCGGCGGCGACGAAGGCGTGGATGAGGGCGTGGTCCTTGACCCCGCGGCTCGACTCGACGCCGCTCGACACGTCGACGCCCCACGGCCGGGCGGCCCGCACGGCGGCGGTGACGTTCGCCGGGGTCAGGCCGCCCGCCAGCAGCCAGTGCCCCTGCGGGCGGGCTTGGTCGAGCACCGCGAGGTCCCAGCGCTCGCCGGAGCCCGCGACGGGGGAGTCCAGCAGCAGCATCTCCTCGCCGTACGCCCCCGTGGTCAGCTCGGTGCCGCTGTCGAGCGTCGTCGCCCGGAGCAGCCGCAGCGGCAGCCCGGCCAGCTCCTCGAACGCCTCCCTCGGGTACGCGCCGTGCAGCTGCAGGGCGTCGACGCCCGCCGCCAGCGCGAGCCGCCCCGCTTCGGCCGCCGGGACGCCGCTCGCAACACCCACGGTCAGCACCTGCGCCGGCACCGCTGCGGCGAGCTGCCGCGCCACCTCGGGCTCGACCCGCCGGACGCTCTCGGTGAGCAGGAAGCCCACCGCATCCGCGCCTGCCGCGACCACCGCCGCGACGTCACCTTCGTTGCGTACCCCGCACACCTTCACGAACATGCCCGCCAGCCTAGAGGCTCCGTCCGGAGCCGGGCCACCCGCGCCCCTCGGGGCAACGTCCTCACGGGTTTTGGCAGTTGCGCAGACCCGAACCGTCGAGGTGCTGTTGCCGGTCGGCCGGGCCACGGCATGCTCGGCTCACCCCCATCCCACCGTTCCGTCCCCACGAGCGAGGCTCTGATGACTCAGCAGGTCACACACGTACTGGTGGGCTACAGCCCCGTGATGCTCGCCAAGCTGGACACGTTCCTACCGGAGCGGTCCGTCCTGGTGCTGGAGGAGCCCGGCGTCATCGAGGCGCGCGGCGCGGTCGAGCAGGTCGCGGGGCTGCGCTGCGTGGCCGAGCTGCGGCCCGCGCCGACACAGGACGAGGAGCACCCGGAGCGGGTGATCGAGGCGGTGGACCGCCCGGCTGGGGTGCAGGTGGTGGTGCCCGCCGCCGAGTACGGCGTGGTGATCGCGGCGGCGCTGGCGGAGGCGTGGGGGCTGCCGGGGGCGGGGCCGAAGGCGGCCAGGGTGCTGCGCGACAAGGCCGTGCTGCGCCGCACCGTCGACGGCAGCGGGATAGCCCAGCCCGCCTTCGCGACCGTCACCTCGGCGGCCGAGGTGGAGGCCTTCCGGGCCGCGAACGGGCGTGAGGTCGTGGTGAAGCCCGCCAACCGGCAGGCCAGCCTCGGCGTCCAACTCCTCGACGAGGCCGACGACTCGGCCACCGCCTGGGCGCACGCCACCGAGGCCGACGAGCCCGCGCTGCGGGCCAAGTACGAGGGCGCCGCGCGCTTCCTGGTCGAGCAGCGGCTGTACGGCCCCGAGGTCAGCGTCGAGGCGCTGGTGCACGAGGGCGTGGTGGGCTTCTGGAACGTGACGGCCAAGAGCGTCCAGGACTCCAGGTACCCCGTCGAGGTCGGCCACGCGCTGCCCGCCGACCTGCCCGCCGACACCGTCGCCGGGCTGCGCCGGGCGATCCAACAGCTCGCCACCGCCGTCGACTTCCGCAGCGGCATCCTGCACGCCGAGTGGATCCTCGCGGACGGGCGGCCGCACCTGGTCGAGTGCGCGGGCCGGCTCCCCGGCGACGGCATCACCGTCCTGCTCGACCTGGCCTACGACAGCGACGTGCTGGTCAACCTGATCCAGGTGCTGTCCGGCGCGGGCGCCGTCCCCGAACTCCCCGTCACCCAGGGCGCCTCCGTGCGCTTCGTCACCGCGCCCCCCGGAGTGGTCACCGCCGTCGACGCCGCTGCGGCGGAGGCCGCCCCCGGCGTGTACGAGGTGCACCTCAACCTCGCCGCCGGGGCGACCGTGCGGGCCGCCACCAGCTCCTGGGAGCGGGCCGGGTTCGTCATCGCCACCGGGCCGGACACCGCCGAGGCCGCCCGCCGGGCCGAGCACGCCGCCGGGCTGGTCGACATCCGGACCACCGAGACGGACGGGGCCGAGTGATGGGGCTGCCTTCGCCGCGCGACTACCTGCCCAGCAGCCCGGCCGGGCGGACCTTCGCCGTCGTCTCGCTGATCAGCGCGATCGGCACCGGCCTCTTCCTGGCCGGGTCGACGATCGTCTTCGTCCGGTCGGTCGGGCTGTCCACCACCGAGGTCGGTCTCGGCCTGGCCATCGCCGGTGCGGTGGGCTTCCTGGTCACGGTGCCGATCGGCGCGGTGGCCGACCGGATCGGCCCGCAGCGCACCCTGATCGTGCTGCAACTCTGGCGGGCCGGCTGGTTCGTCGGGCTGACGCTGGTGCACGGCGTGGTCGGCTTCACCGTGGTCGCCTCCTGCCTGGCCGCCGCCGAGGGCGCGACTCCGGCCATGAGCCAGGCCGTTGCCGCCGCCACCACCGAGGCCGAGGACCGCACCCGCACCATGGCGATCATCCGCACGGTGCGCAACGTCGGCTTCTCGCTGGGCGCGCTGCTCGCCGCTCCGCTGCTGACGGCCGAGAGCCCGTGGGCGTACCGGGGGATCGTGCTGGGCAACGCCGCCGCGTTCGTGCTGGCGGCCGGGCTGCTGGCCCGGCTGCGGCTCACCACCGGCGCCGCGCCGCGCAAGGTCAGCCCGCTGACCGCGATCAAGGGCTTCCGGGACTGGCGCTACCTGGTGCTGACCGGCTTCAACGGCGTGATCAGCCTGCACGGCACCATCCTCTCGGTCGCCATCCCGCTCTGGACGCTGCAGGCCACCAAGGCCCCGGCCGGGCTCGTCCCGGTGCTGATCCTGGTCAACACCCTGCTCGCCATCGCACTGCAGGTGCCGTTCTCCAAGAAGGTGGACAGCCCCGCCGGTGCCGCCCGCGCGCTGCGCCTGGGCGGCGTCGCACTGGCCGCCAGCTGCCTGGCGCTGGCCGCCGCCCACGGGCGCACCGCCCTCTGGGCGGGGGCCGCGCTGGTGATCGGCTGCGCGCTGCTGACCTTCGGCGAGCTGTGGCAGGCCGTCGGCGGCTGGGAGCTGTCCTTCGCGTACGCGCCGGAGGAGAGCCGGGGCATCTACCTCTCCGTGTTCAGCCTGGGCGACACCGGGCAGCGGATCGCCGGGCCGGCCGTGCTCACCGGGCTGGTGATCGCCGCCGGGCCGCTCGGCTGGGTCGGGCTGGCGGTGGTGTTCTGCGCGGCCGCCCTGCTGGTCGTCCCGGTGCAGCGGCTCCTGGAGCGGCAGAGCTCCGACCTGACCGTCGCCACCGTCACCAACTGACCGCCCGACCGCCCAAGAAAGGCAACTCGCGATGAAGGACATTCTGCTGGTCGGCGTCGGCACGATGGGCCGCCCCTACCTCGACGCGGCGCTGCGGCTCGGCCTCGCCGTCCGGTACGTCGAGGCCAACCCCGACGACGACCGTGCCCCCCACTACCGCATCGCCAACGGGCTGGAGGAGACCTGGCTGGACGGCGTGCAGCGGGCGATCCTGGACCGGGTGCCGGACGGCATCGTCGCGTTCGCCGAGCCGCACGTGCTGGCCGGTGCGCTGGCGCAGCAGCGGCTCGGCCTGCCCGGCCCGTCGCTGCACGCCGCCACCATCTCTCGGAACAAGGCGCTCCAGCGCAACGCCTTCGCGGCGCACGGCGTCCCGCAGCCCGCGTACCTGCAGACGGACGACCTGCGGGCGGCCGAGCAGTGGATGCTCGACCACCTGCCGGTGGTGGTCAAGCCGCTGTCCCTCAGCGGCAGCACCGGCGTCGAGCTGGTCGCCGACCGGGCGGCGGTCGACGACGTGATCGCGCGGCGTGCGGCCGAGGGCCGCCTGATGGTCGAACAGGCCATTTTTGGGCCGGAGTTCAGCTGGGAGGCGCTGGTCAGGGACGGCGAGGTGCTGTTCGAGAACGTCACCGAGAAGGCGACCACCCCGCCGCCCGCCTTCGTCGAGCTGGCACACCGTCCGGGCCACGACTTCACCGACCCGGCGGTGGCCGCCGGGGTGGCGGAGCTGACCCGGGGCGTGGTGAGCGCGATCGGGATGGGCACCGGCCTGGTGCACCTGGAGTTCCGGGTCGGCCCGGACGGCGTCCCGGTGCTGATGGAGGTCGCCGTGCGCACCCCCGGCGACTACATCCCCGAGGCGATCAGCCTGACGTACGGCTTCGACCTCTACGAGGCGGTGCTCCGGCTGGCGCTCGGCCTGCCCGTGGACGAGCTGGTCAACACCAAGCCCGTCTCGCACGCGGCGACCTTCTTCCCCACCACCACCCCCGGTACGATCACCGCGATCGACGGCGTGGACGAGGTGCTGGAGCACCCGGCCGTGGTCCGCGTCCGGCTGCGCAAGCAGGTCGGCGACCTGGTCGAGCCGCTGCTCTCCTCCGACCAGCGGATGGGCCACGTGCTGATCAACGCCGCCTCGCCCGAGGAGCGCGAGGCGGCGTTGGACTACGTCCGGCAGCGGCTGGTGATCACCACGCAGCGGTAAGCAGCCCTTTCGGGAACGCCCAAAGGCCCAGGTCGGAGCACATCCGACCTGGGCCTCCGTGCGTCCAACCCCCTTCGTATAGCTGCCTGATAGCTGCCTGATAGGGCCCGGATAGGGCTCTGATAGGGCCCGGTCCGACGCTGGGTCGTGGCAGATCTCCCGTCCGGGGAGCACGAGGAAGGGAGAGGGCTGATGGACGCTGGCGACCGCCGGGAGGTCTTCGACGCCGGCGTGACGCATGTCTGGCACGGGACGACCTCCGGCCCGCTCAGCGCGGACGACCTCGCCGTGCTCTCGGTCGCCGAACGCGACCGGGCCCGGCAGATGGCCGAACAGGCGGGCCGGCACTACGCGGGCGCGCACGTCGCCGTCCGCCGGATCCTGGCCGGCTATCTGGACACCGCACCTCCCCGGCTGCGGATGGGGCGGCTGCGCTGCCCCGAGTGCGGCGGCACCGACCACGGTGCGCCGTGCGTGGTGTGGCCGCCGAGCGAGCTGACCTACAACCTGTCGCGCTCCGGCCCGCACTGGCTGCTGGGGATCACGGCGGGCTACCAGCTCGGCGTGGACCTCGAAGCCTCATTGAACTTCGTCGACGCGGAGCAGGTGGCACCGATGGTGCTCTCCGCGAGCGAGCTCGCCCACCTGAGAGCCCAGCCGGACGAGGACCGGCGCTTCGCCGAGTTCCTGCGGTGCTGGACTCGCAAGGAGGCCGTGCTCAAGGCGAGCGGCATCGGCCTGATGGCCGACGTCAGCTCGGTCGACGTACAACCCGCCCTCCCCGGGCCGGTGTTCGTCCGGCACTCCGCCGTGACGGGCCCCGGGGCCTGGGTGGTGGAGGACCTGCACATCGGCGGCGGCCGCTGGGCCGCCATCGCCCGCGAACCCGCGGGCGCCGGAGAGCTGGTGGTGCGCGCCTACACCCCGGCTGCGTACACCCCGGCAACCAGGAACGAAAACAGCGTACGCGGAACCCGCGCGGACGCTCGTGACCACAGCTTGACCAGCTGAACCCCCGACCGACCGACCAGATCTCTGAGTGAGCAGCACCGGAGAAGAGGAGATGGCCGTGCCGACCCCCGTCGAACGGACTGCCCGTCATGCCCAACCGACTCAGTCACACCGCAAGCCGCTGATCGAGCGGGTGACCGGCTGGTCGGCCAGACACAGAAAGACCGCCCTGCTGGGCTGGATCGCCTTCGTCGTGCTGGCGCTGGCCGTCGGCTCGGTGGTGGGCGGCGGCAAGAGCCCGAAGAGCTACGACCCGGGCGAGTCCGGTGTCGCCCAGCGGATGATCGACCAGGCGGGCCCCAACTCGCGCCCACCGGCCGAGAGCGTGCTCGTCCAGGCGGGCCCGGCCAGCACGGGTTTCGCCACCGACACCGCCATGCGCAAGGCCGTCTCGGAGATCGCCGCCGCGCTGCGGGCACTGCCCTCGGACACCCTGACCAACGTCAAGGAGCCGACGCCGGAGGCCGGTCAGGGTCTGATCGCGGCCGACGGCCGGTCGGTGCTGGTCACCTTCCAGCTGGCGGGCCCCGGCTACGGCTGGGACAACGCGGACACCACCGTCGCGGCCGCCGAGCAGGCGGTCGCCAAGGTCGCCGCCGCGCACCCCGAGTTGAAGATCGTCGAGGCCGGTAACGCGAGCGTCAACCAGGCCGTCGCCAAGGCCACCGCGAAGGACTTCGCCACGGCCGAGCAGACCTCGGTGCCGCTCACGCTGCTCGTCCTGCTGGTGGTCTTCGGCGCGCTCGTCGCGGCCGGCATCCCCGTCCTGCTCTCGATCACCGCCGTCGCGGCGGCGCTCGGCCTGATGCACCTGGCGGGCCACTGGGTGCCCGTCAACAACTCGGCCGCCTCGGTGGTGCTGCTGGTCGGCATGGCCGTCGGCGTCGACTACTCGCTCTTCTACCTGCGCCGGGTCCGCGAGGAGCGGCTCTCCGGCCGCACCCCCGAGCAGGCGCTGCGGATCACCGCCGCGACCTCGGGCCGGGCGGTGGCCGTCTCCGGCCTGACCGTGATGGTCTCGATGGCGGGGCTGCTCTTCACCGGGATCGACACCTTCACCGGCATGACCGTCGGCACGATCATCGTCGTGCTGCTCGCCGTGATCGGCTCGCTGACCGCGCTGCCCGCGCTGCTCTCGCTGCTCGGCCACCGGATGGACGCGGGCCGGCTGCCCTGGCTGGGCCGCCGCCGCGCCGCCGCCCGGGACTCCCGGATGTGGGGCGCGCTGGTCGGCCAGGTCGTCAAGCGCCCGCTGGTCTGGGGTGGTTCGGTGCTCGCACTGCTGCTGATCGCCGCCGTGCCCGCGCTGAACATGCGCCTCGCCGACCCGAGCCTGCAGGACGAACTGCCGCGCAGCGTCCCGGAGATCGCCAACATGGTGGCCATCCAGGACGCCTTCCCCGGCAGCCCCGCCCCGGCCATCGTGGTGGCGCGCGGCGCCGCCGTGCACAGCCCCGCCTTCGAGCAGGCCGTCGCCGCCCTGCACCAGCAGGTCGCCGCCAGCGGCGGTGCGCTGCACGAGCCGGTGGCCGTCACGCCGGTCGGCGAGGCCGCCAACAACACCGTCGTGGTGTACGTGCCGCTGGCGGGCAACACCAGTGACGCGCCCGCCGTGGCCGCACTCAAGACCCTGCGGGAGCAGGCCCTGCCGGAGAGCCTCGGCAAGGTCGACGGCCTGGAGTACGCGGTGACGGGTGAGACCGCCATCTCGGACTTCGCCGACGCCGTCCGCAGCAGCATCCCGATCGTGTTCGCCTTCGTCCTCGGCTTCGCCTTCCTGCTGCTGGTCGCGGCCTTCCGCTCGCTGGCCGTGCCGCTCATCTCGATCCTGCTCAACCTGGTCTCGATCGGCGCCGCGTACGGCGTCATCACCTTCATCTTCCAGGACGGGCACGGGGCTTCACTGATCGGCTTCCGCCCCTACGGCGGCGTGATCAGCTGGCTGCCGCTCTTCATGTTCGTGATCCTCTTCGGGCTCTCGATGGACTACCACGTCTTCATCCTGAGCCGGATCCGCGAGCTGCACCTGCGCGGGGCGGACGGCCGGCTGGCCGTCACCAAGGGCATCTCCGGCAGCGCCGGTGTGGTGACCAGCGCGGCGGTGGTGATGGTCGCGGTCTTCTCGATCTTCGCCACGCTGTCGATGGCCGACTACAAGATGCTCGGGGTCGGCATGGCCGTTGCCGTCCTGATCGACGCCACCCTGGTCCGAGGCATCCTGCTCCCGTCGGCGCTCGCGCTGCTCGGCGAGAAGTCCTGGACGCTGCCCAAGTGGCTGGCCTGGGTGCCGAGTCTGTCCGTCGAGGGCGAGATCGAGGACGAGGACTTCGAGACTCCCGCCGCCGACCACCTCCCGACGTTCGAAGCGGAGCCGAAGGCCGTGCGGGAGCCCGCGCGGGTCTGAGCTCCGACAAGCACGAAGGCCCGCCGTGGCTGCCTGAGGCAGGGCGGCGGGCCGCTCCACACCCTGACCCCGATCCGTGTGAGGAAGCCAAGATGACCGTCGCCCTGCTGACCGAGAGCCCGGCCGAAGTCTCCACCTACGGACGTCTGATGGAGCTGCTGGAGGGCGCCGGTCCCGGCGGCCTCCGGATCATCGACCACGAGCCGGAGGGGAACACGGCGGCGGCGAGTGAGCTGCGGGGGCACCCGCTGGAGCAGGCCGCGAAGTGCATCGTCGTCCGGGTCAAGCTCGCCGGCGGCGGCGAGAGATACGCGCTGGCCGTGGTGCCGGGCGACCGCCGGGTCGACCTCGACGCGGTCGGCCGCCTGCTCGGTGGCACCCGGGTCGGCTTCGCGGACCGTACGACGGCGGAGCGGCTGACGGGCTGCGTGAGCGGGTCCATCATCCCGTTCTCGTTCCACCCCGAGCTGCAACTCGTCGTCGCCCCCGAGCTTCTGACGCACAGTCGGATCTACTTCAACGTCGCCCGGCTGGACCGCTCGGCCGAGCTGTCCAGCGTCGCGTACCAGGTGCTGGCACAGCCGCAGGTCGTGCCGATCGCCGTCTGACAGCCGCATGGTCCCCAGTCGATCGAACTCCCAGGAGCACGCCGTGGCCGTACGCCACCTCATCTCTCTCGAAGACCTCACCGACGCCGAGCTGTGGTCCGTCGTGGCACGGGGTGCCGACTTCGCGTCCGGGCGGGCCGGGGCCGTGCGTCCGCTGGACGGGGCGGTCGCCGGGGTCTACTTCCGCAAGACGTCCACCCGGACCCGGACGGCGTTCTCCGCCGGGGCGCTGCGCCTCGGCGGACAGATCGTCAGCTACGGGCCCGACGACCTCCAACTGAACACCGGGGAGACCACCCAGGACACCGGCGAGGTGTTCTCCCGGATGCTGGACGTCCTGGTCGCCCGGACGGCCGGCGAGACGGCCGAACTGCGGGCCTGGGCCGGGCAGGACCGGATGTCGGTGGTCAACGCGATGAGCGCCGACGAGCACCCGACCCAGGGCCTGACCGATCTGACCACGCTGCTGCGGCAGTTCGGGCGGATCGACGGCCTGCGGGTGCTCTACATCGGGGAGGGCAACAACACGGCGGCCGCGCTGGCGCTCGGCCTGATGCGCTTCGAGCGGGTCGAGCTGGAGCTGCGTACGCCGCCCGGCTTCGGCATCACCGAGGACATCCGGGCCAAGGCGCTGGCGCGGGCCGCGAAGAGCGGCTCGCGGCTGGTCGAGCGGCACGACATGGACGAGCTGCCGGTCGACGTGGATGCCGTCTACACCTCGCGCTGGCAGACCACCGGCACCTCGAAGCCGGACCCGAACTGGCGTGAGCTGTTCGCGCCGTTCCAGATCACCGCCGCGCTGTGGGAGGACAGCCCGAAGGCCGTCTTCCTGCACGACCTGCCCGCCCACCGCGGCGAGGAGGTCACCGCGGAGGTGCTGGACGGCCCGGCGAGCATCGCCTTCGACCAGGCGGCGAACAAGATGTACAGCGCGATGGCGGTGCTGGAGTGGTGCCGCAAGGGCACCGTCACGGCCTGGGACACCGACGGGGACGACCTCCGATGAGCGTGCTCCAGGCCGAGGCGCCGGTGGCGGCACCGGCCGAACCACTGCGCCGCAACCGGGACTTCCTGATGCTGTGGATCGGCGCGGGCATCTCGATGCTGGGCCTGCGGGCGGGCACGGTCGCCTACCCGCTGCTGGTGGTCTGGCAGGGCGGCACGCCCGTCGCCGCCGGTCTGGTGAGCTTCGCCGCCGTGCTGCCGCAGCTGCTGGTGCAGCTGCCGGCCGGGGTGGCGGTGGACCGCTGGGACCGGCGCCGGGTGATGGTGGCCTGCGACCTGGTCGGCGTCCTGGCGATGGGGTCCGTCGCCGCGATGGTGCTGCACGGCAGCCTCTGGCTGCCGCTGCTGATGGCGGCGGCCTTCTTCGAGGGCAGCGCCGCGCTGGTCTACCGGCTGGCCGAGCGGGCGGCCGTCCGCAATCTCGTCCGGCCCGACCAGCTGTCCGCCGCGCTCGGCCAGAACGAGGCCCGGGGGCAGGCCGCCGGTCTGCTCGGCGGCCCGGCCGGGAGCGGGCTGTTCACCCTGGCCGGCTGGCTGCCGTTCGGCTTCACCGCCGTCGCGCACCTGGCGGCGCTGGTGACGCTGCTGCTGATCCGCAAGGACCTCCAGGAGGCCCGGACGGTCGAACCGAGGCGGGTGCGGACGGAGATCGCCGAGGGGCTGGCCTGGGTCTGGCAGCAGCGCTTCATGCGGGCCGCGGTGACGCTCATCGCGGGCAGCAACCTGCTCTTCCAGATCCTCGCGCTGGCACTCGTCCTGGTGGTCAAGCAGCACGGCGGCTCGCCACTGACGATCGGCCTGATCGGCATGGTGTCGGGTGTGGGCGGGGTGGCCGGTGCGCTGGCGGGCCCGTGGTGCATGCGGCGGCTGCCGATGTCGGTGCTGATCTGCGGCACGCTGGTCGCCTGGGCGCTGCTGACGCTGCCGGTCGCCTTCACCTCGGGGCCGGTGCAGCTGGGTGCGCTGTTCGCGGGCATGAGCTTCGCGGGGGCGCTGGTCAACGTCGTCGCCGGGGTCTACCAGGTGCAGGTCACCCCCGATGCGCTCCAGGGGCGGGTGACGAGCGTCTTCGCGCTGGCGAGCTCCGGGATGAACTCGGCGGGGGCGCTGGCGGGCGGTCTGCTGCTCAGCGCGCTCGGCACCCGGACGACGGTCGTGGGGGTCGCCGCGGCGATGGCGCTGATGGCGGTCGCCGCCGTGCTGACGCCCGCGATCAGGCGGCCTCCCCAGTAGGGGAACATCCCATCGCGTACGGCCCGTCGGAGAGACATCTCCGGCGGGCCGTCGGCGTATGCGGCGGCAGTAGTGATCACAGAGACCTCGTATAGACGCCCCCCCGAGGCTGGTCCCGACGGACCAGAACCTGACTCGTGAAGTCTGAGGAGATTTCCATGTCCAGTGCACAGAACACCGCTCCCGCCTTCCACGTGGTGCTAAACGACGAGGAGCAGTACTCGCTCTGGTCGGCCGACCGCGAGCTGCCCGCCGGCTGGCGCGCGGAAGGCTTCACCGGCACCCGCGAGGAGGCCCTGGCGCACATCGGCGAGGTGTGGACGGACATGCGCCCGCTGAGCCTGCGTCAGCGCATGGAGCAGACCGCAGCCGCCGCCTGACCCCCGCAAGAACACCGCACCACTCGACCCGCCCATCGGCAGCTGCCGACCGTCTGAGGAGTACCTATGATTTCCGAGTCGTGGTCGAACGGCTCAACCGGCGAGTTCACCCCCGTCCATGAGCTCGTCGCCCGCCAGGCGGCGCGTACGCCGGACCGGGTCGCCGTGGTCGACGGGCGGGTCGAGCTCAGCTACGCCGAGCTCGACGCGCGGGCCAACCGGCTGGCCCACTTCCTGCGGGGCGAGGGTGTCGGCCCGGACAAGGTGGTCGGGATCTGCCTGCGCCGCGGCGCCGACCTGGTGGTCGCGCTGCTCGCGGTGTGGCGGGCGGGCGGTGCGTACGTGCCGCTCGACCCGGACCAGCCGTTCGCCCGGCTCGACTGGATCGTCAAGGACACCGGTGCCGCACTGGTGCTGACCGAGGACGCGGTGGCCGGGGTGTTCGCGAAGGCGGGCGTCCGGGCGGTCACGGCGGCCGAGCTGCGCGAGCAGACCACTGCTCGGCCCACCAGCGCCCCGGGCGCCGAACTGGCCCCGGCGGACGCCGCGTACGTCATCTACACCTCCGGCTCGACCGGCACCCCCAAGGGTGTCGTCGTCACCCAGGCCGGGATCGGCAACCGGATCGGCTGGGTCCTGAGCGGCCCCGGCCTCGGCGCCGACGACCGCGTCCTGCAGAAGACCGCGCTGACCTTCGACGCGCACTGCTGGGAGGTCTTCGCCCCGCTGATCACCGGCGGCGCCGTCGTGCTGGCGCCCGTCGGGGCCGAGCGTGACCCGGGCGCGCTGCTGCGCGCGACCGCCGAGTACGGCGTCACCGTGCTCCAGGTCGTGCCCTCGGTGCTGCGGCTGCTGGTCGAGGAGCCGGGCTGGGCGGGCTGCAGCTCGCTGCGCCTGCTCTTCTCCGCCGGTGAGGCGCTGCACGCCGAGCTGGTGCAGCGGGTGCTGCGCCTCGTCGACGTCGAGGTGTGGAACACCTACGGCCCGACCGAGTGCTCGATCGACGTCACCGCGCACCGCTTCGACCGTACGCAGCTGGCCGGCCCGGTGCCGATCGGCCGTCCGATCGAGAACATGCGGGTGCTGGTGGCCGACGCCAACGGCCTGCCCGTCCCGATCGGCGTCGCGGGTGAGCTGTGCGCCGGTGGCGTCGGTGTCGCCCGTGGCTACCTGGGCCGCCCCGACCTGACCGCCGACCGCTTCGTGCCGGACGGCTTCGCCAAGGACGGCTCCCGGCTCTACCGCACCGGTGACCGGGTGCGCTGGCGCAAGGACGGCGTCCTGGAGTACCTGGGCCGCGCGGACGACCAGGCCAAGGTCAACGGCGTCCGGATCGAGCCCGGCGAGGTCGAGTGCGCGCTCGTCGCCCACCCGGGCGTCGGCGGCGCCATCGTCACCACCTTCACCGCCCCCGACGGCGGCCTACGCCTCGCGGCGTACGTGCAGACCCGGGGCGGCGACATCCTCGGCGAACTGCGCGGCTTCCTCCGCGAGCGGCTGCCGGACACGCACATCCCCGCGACCTTCATCGAGGTCGAGGAGTTCCCGCTGACCTCCAGCGGCAAGGTCGACCGCAAGGCGCTGCCCGTCCCCGGCCTCGACGCCGAGAGCGGCCGCGCCTCCTACCAGGCCCCGCGCACCGAGACCGAGCTGCTGATCGCCCAGGTCTGGCAGGACCTGCTGAAGGTCGAACGCGTCGGCCTGGACGACGACTTCTTCCACCTCGGCGGCACCTCGCTCCAGCTGACCCGGCTCGCCAACCAGCTCTGCCGCCTCTCCGGCCGCGAGGTCAAGCTGCGCGCCCTGCTGGTCGCCAGCACGGTCGAGGCGCAGGCCCAGCTGATCGCGCCGGCCGACGACACCGCTGTGAGCACCATCGCCAAGATCGACCGCGAGGGCGGCCTGCCGCTCTCCTTCGGCCAGCACCGCCTCTGGTTCATGGACCGGATGAACCCGCAGAGCGCCGAGTGGGTGGCCGGCATGTTCCTCCGCGTCCCCGCCGACACCCGCGCCGAGCACGTCCGCCGGGCCGTCGACGCGCTGGTCGCCCGGCACGAGGCGCTGCGCACCCGGTACGCCGTGGTGGACGGCGAGTCGCTCCAGTTCGTGCAGGAGCCGTTCTCCGTCGACGTCCGCGAACTGGACGTCGAGCGGCCGGAGTTGACCGAGCTGCTGACCGAGGAGTTCGGCCGGGGCTTCGACCTCGAGAACGGCCCGCTGCTGCGCGGCCTGCTCGCCCGCCTCCCCGGCGAGGAGCAGGTGCTGACGCTGACGATGCACCACATCGTCACCGACGGCTGGTCCTCCGCGATCATGGAGCGCGAGCTCAGGGAGCTGCTCGCCGCCGCCATCGAGGAGCGCGAGCCCGAGCTGCCCGCGCTGGAGATCCAGTACGCCGACTACGCCGTCTGGCAGCGCGAGCAGTTCACCGACGAGCTGCTGGAGGCCGAACTCGACCACTGGCGCGGCGTGCTGGAGGGCTTCACCCCGCTCGCCCTGCCCACCGACCGCCCGCGCGCCGCCGTCCGCGACGGCCGGGGCTCGGTGGTCTTCTTCACCGTCCCCGAGCAGACCGTCAGCAAGCTGACCGCGCTCGGCCGCGAGCACGGCGCGACCCCCTTCGCCACCCTGCTGACCGGCTTCGCCGCGCTGCTCGCCCGCCAGGGCAACCAGTGGGACGTCCCCGTCGGCACCCCCGTCGCGGGCCGCGACCGGGCCGAGATCGAGAACGTCGTCGGCTTCTTCCTGAACAGTCTGGTGCTGCGCTGCGCCCTCGACCACGAGCTCGGCTTCGCCGAGGCGCTGGAGCGCGTCAAGGCCGTCTGCACGGACGCCTTCGGCCACCAGGACCTGCCGTTCGAGCGCCTGGTCGACGAGCTGGCGCCGATCCGCGACCTCTCCCGCACCCCGCTCTACCAGGTCGCCTTCGACCTGCACGACGAGGAGTTCAACGGCGCGACCGAACAGGCCGAGGACCAGGACACCCTGGCCGCGCTCTGGGGCCTCGCCCACACCGACCTCACCCTCTACATGCGCCGCAGCAGCGACGGCACGATGGCCGGGCAGCTGGAGTACGCGACCGCGCTCTTCGACACCGGCACCGTGCAGGCCCTCGCCGACCGCTTCGTCCGGCTGCTCACCGCCGTCGCCGAGGACCCGCAGGCCGCACTCGGCGAGATCGACCTGCTGCCCGCCGAGGAGCGCGACACGCTGCTCAACGGCTTCGCCCTGGGCCGTGGCTACGAGGTCGAGCTGACCACGCTCCAGCAGTTCGAGCGCCAGGCCGCCGAGACCCCGGCCGCCGTCGCGGTGGCCGAGGACGGCAGCCTCACCAGCTACGCCGAGCTGGACGCCCAGGCCAACCGCCTGGCCCACCACCTGCGCGAACTCGGCGTCACCGAGGAGTCGGTGGTCGGCGTGCTGATCGACCGCGGCGCCTCGCTGCTCGCCTCGCTGCTCGCCGTCTGGAAGGCCGGCGCCGCGTACGTGCCGATGGACCCGAGCTGGCCGGCCGGCCGCGTCGCGACCATGGCCACCGACGCGCAGGCCCCCGTGGTGCTCACCCAGACCTCGTACGGCAGCCGCTTCGACGGCCGCTACGACGGCAGGGTCGTCCGGGTCGACGCCGTGGCCGAGCGGCTGGAGCTGCTCCCCGCCACCGCGCCGGGCGTCCGGGCCGACCTCGACCGCCTCGCGTACGTGATCTACACCTCCGGCTCGACCGGCAAGCCCAAGGGTGTCGCCGTGCCGCACCGCGGCCTGGCCAACCACCTCCAGTGGGCCGTCGCCGAGCTGGCCTCGCAGGGGCAGGGCGGTGGCGCGGTGTTCTCCTCCGTCGCCTTCGACCTGGTGGTGCCCAACCTGTGGGCGCCGCTGCTCTGCGGCCAGCGGGTGACGATGCTGCCGCAGGCGATGGACCTCTCCGAGCTGGGCTCCCGCCTGGTCGAGGCGGGCCCGTTCAGCTTCCTCAAGCTCACCCCCGGCCACCTGGAGATCCTCTCCCGCCAGGTGACGCCCGCCCAGGCCGCCGCACTGGCCGGTGTCGTGGTCGTCGCCGGTGAGGCCCTCTCCGGCCAACTGGCCGGCCAGTGGGCCGAGTGGCTCGGCGACGGCCGCCTGGTCAACGAGTACGGCCCGACCGAGGCGTCGGTCGGCACCTGCATCTACCCGGTCGCGCAGCACGGCACCACGGGCATCGTCCCGATCGGCCGCCCGCTGCCCAACCTCACCATGTACGTGCTCGACCAGGGCCTGCGCCCGCTGCCGATCGGCGCGATCGGCGAGCTCTACGTCGGCGGCATCAGCGTCGCCCGGGGCTACGCCGACCAGCCGGAGCTGACGGCCGAGCGCTTCCTGCCCGACCCGTACGGCGCCCCCGGCACCCGGCTCTACCGCACCGGTGACCTGGCCCGCTGGCTGCCCGAAGGCGCGGTCGACTTCCTCGGCCGGATCGACAACCAGGTGAAGATCCGGGGCTACCGGATCGAGCCCGGCGAGGCGCAGGCCGTGCTCGTCCGGCACCCGGACGTCGCCGAGGCCGTGGTCGTCGCCCTGGTCACCGAGACCGACGGCGGACAGCCCGACGCCCGCCTGGCCGCGTACTTCGTACCCAAGGACGGCGCCGCCGTACCGGCCGAGGAGCTCGACGCGTACTGCGCCGAGTACCTCCCCGGCTACCTGGTGCCGAGCACCTTCACCCCGCTGGCCGCCCTGCCGCTGAACGCCAACGGCAAGGTCGACCGCAAGGCGCTGCCCGCGCCGGAGGAGGTGCGCCAGGAGGAGAAGACCGCCCCGCGCACCGTCGTCGAGGAGCGGATCGCCGAGATCTGGCTCGAACTGCTCGGCGCCACCGTGGGCGTGCACGACAACTTCTTCCACTCCGGTGGCAACTCGATCCTGGCGATCCGGCTGATCGCCGAGATCCAGGCCGAGTTCGAGGTCCCGATGCCCGTCCGGGCCATCTTCGAGGGCCCCACCGTCGCCCAGATGGCCGAGGCCGTCGAGGCCGCCATCACGGCAGAGATCGACCAGATGACCGACTCCGAGCTGATGGAGGAGCAGAGCGCATGAGCACCGCCCAGAACGAGACCATGACCGCGGCCGAGCGCCGCGAGGAGCTCCTGCGCAGCCGCCTGGCCGGCCGCAAGGGCACCCGCAAGGCGGCCGCCGGGATCGGCCGCGCCGACCGGAGCGGCGCCCTGGCCCTCTCCGCCGGGCAGCAGCAGATGTGGTTCCTGAACCGCCTCGACCCGGAGAGCGCCGAGTACCTGGTGCCGCTGGTGCTGCGGCTGCGCGGCACCCTCGACACCGCCGCCCTGGAGCGGGCCTGGAGCGAGGTCGTCGCGAGACACGAGATCCTCCGCACCCGCTACGCCCTCCAGGGCACCGAGCCCGTCCAGCTGATCGACGCGGCCGCGCCCGTCGAGCTGCCGCTGGTCGACCTCACCGGCTCCGCCGACATCGAGCAGCGCGCCACCGAGCTGGTCGAGCAGGAGGCCGGGATCTCCTTCGACCTCGCCACCGAGTGGCCCGCCCGCGCCAGCCTCTTCAAGCTGGCCGAGGACCACCACCTGCTGGCCGTGGTCTTCCACCACATCGCCTGCGATGCCTGGTCGGTGAAGGTCTTCGGCGCCGAGCTCGGCGCCCTCTACACCGCTGCCGTCGAGGGCCGCCCCGCCCCGCTCGCACCGCTCACCCTGCAGTACGCCGACTACGCCGCCTGGCAGCGCGAGCAGCTCGCCGGGCCGGTGCTGGAGAAGCAACTCAGCCACTGGCGCCAGCAGTTGGACGGAAGCCTGCCCACCGAACTGCCGACCGACCGCCCCCGCCCGGAGATCCGGGACTCGGCCGGCGCCGACGTGCCCCTCGCCTTCTCGGCCGAACTGGCCTCCCGGGTCAGGGCGCTGGCCGAGGCGCACGGCACCACGCCGTTCGTCGTGCTGCTCACCGCCTTCCAGGTGCTGATCGCCCGCTACAGCGGCCGCCCCGACGTCAACGTCGGCACGGTCGTCTCCGGCCGCACCCGCCCCGAGCTCCAGCAGCTCATCGGGTACGGCATCAACACCCTGGTGTTGCGCGCCCGTTGGGCTGGTGACCCGGGCTTCGGCGAGCTGCTCGACCAGGCCCGCGCCACCGTGCTGGACGCCTTCGACCACCAGGAGGTGCCGTTCGCCCGCCTGGTCGACGAGCTGCAGCCCGAGCGCGACCCCTCGCGCACGCCCCTGCACCAGATCGCCCTGACCTGGCACGAGGAGCGGCACGACGCGATCTCGCTGCCCGGCATCCAGGTCGAGACCTTCGAGTGGCAGGACGTCATCGCCAAGTACGACCTGCTGCTGCAGGTCGAGGAGCGCACCGACGGCACCCTCGGCGGCCGCCTCCAGTACGCCACCGCCCTCTTCGACGCGGCCACCGCCACCCGGATGACGGCCCACCTGGCCGCCCTGCTGGAGCAGGCCACCGCCGACCCCGCCAAGCCCGTCGCCCGCCTGGAGATCCTCGGCGGCGACGAGATCGCCGTGCTGACCGGTGCCCTGGACGGCCACACCCCCAGCGCCCCCGTCGACCGCACCCTGCACCAGGTCTTCGAGGAGTGGGCCGCCCGCACCCCGGAGGCCGTCGCCGTCGTCGCCGACGGCGTGGAGCTCACCTTCGCCGAGGTCAACGAGCAGGCCAACAGGCTCGCCCACCACCTGCGTTCACTTGGCGCGGGCCCGGAGAGGCTGGTCGGCGTCTGCCTGGAGCGCGGCCCCGAACTGCTCCCGACGCTGCTCGGCGTGCTCAAGTCCGGCGCGGGCTACCTCCCGCTGGACCCGGCCAACCCGAGCGACCGCCTCGGCTACGTGCTGGCCGACTCCGGCGCCGAGCTGGCCGTCGTGCACGCCGAGACCCGCCCGCTGCTCGCCGAGGTCTTCGCGGGCCGGCTGGTCGACGCCGCCGAGGCCGCCGAAGCCCCGGCCCACAACCCCGAGCCGCTGGCCGGCCCGGCGAACACCGTCTACGTCATCTACACCTCCGGCTCGACCGGCAAGCCCAAGGGCGTCGTGCTCAGCCACGCCAACGTGCTGCGCCTCTTCGACACCACCGCACCGCAGTTCGGCTTCGGCCCCGCCGACGTCTGGACGATGTTCCACTCCTACGCCTTCGACTTCTCGGTCTGGGAGCTGTGGGGCGCCGTGCTGCACGGAGGCAGGGTCGTCATCGTCCCGAGCCTGACCGCGCGTGACCCGGAGCTCTTCCTCGACCTGCTGGTCGAGCAGGGCGTCACCGTGCTCAACCAGACGCCCTCCGCCTTCGCCCAGCTCATCCGGGTCGACGGCCTCCGCGCCGAGCCGGCCGACCTGAGCCTGCGTACCGTCGTCTTCGGCGGTGAGGCGCTGGACTTCGCCGCACTGCGGGAGTGGGTCGGGCGCCGAGGGCTGGACACGCCCGAGCTGATCAACATGTACGGCATCACCGAGACCACCGTGCACACCACCTACCACCGGGTCGGCGCCGCCGACCTGGCGGCCGGTGCCGGCAACGCGATCGGCCACCCGCTGGCCGACCTCGGCGTCTACCTGCTGGACGAGCACGGCCAGTTGGCGCCGATCGGCGTCCCCGGTGAGATCCACGTCGCGGGCCCCGGTGTGGCGCGCGGCTACCTGAACCGCCCCGAGCTGACGGCCGAGCGCTTCGTGCCGGACCCGTACGGCCCGGCCGGTGCCCGGCTCTACCGCAGTGGTGACCTGGCCCGCCGCCG
Source organism: Kitasatospora sp. McL0602 (assembly GCF_052076145.1). NCBI lineage: Bacteria > Bacillati > Actinomycetota > Actinomycetes > Kitasatosporales > Streptomycetaceae > Kitasatospora > Kitasatospora sp. McL0602. Next base: position 4,204,061 of record NZ_CP197246.1, read on the forward strand.
CCCGGACGGCAGCCTGGAGTTCCTCGGCCGGATCGACTCGCAGGTGAAGATCCGCGGCTACCGGATCGAGCTCGGCGAGATCGCCAAGGTGCTCCAGGAGCACCCGGGCGTCGAGGACGCCGTCGTGGTCGCCCGCGAGGACGCCCCCGGCGACAAGCGCCTGGTCGCGTACCTGATCGGCGGTGAGCTGCCGACCGGTGGCGAGCTGGCCGCGCACTGCGCCGCCGTGCTGCCCGGCTACATGGTCCCCACCGCCTTCGTCGAGCTGGAGCGCATCCCGCTCACCGTCAACGGCAAGCTCGACCAGCGCGCGCTGCCCGCCCCCGACCAGGACGCCCTGGGCACCGGCGCGGCCTTCGTCGCGCCGCGCACCCCCGTCGAGGAGCAGGTCGCCGCCGTCTGGCGCGAGGTGCTCGGGGTCGAGCGGGTCGGCGTCGAGGACGGCTTCTTCGAGCTCGGCGGAGACTCCATCCGCGCCGTCGCCCTGGTCGGCGCGCTGCGCGAGAGCGGTTTCGACCTCGCCGTCCGTGACGTCTTCGAGCGCCGCACCGTCGCCCGGCTCAGCGAGCTGATCACCGGCCGCCCGGCCGCCGCGCACGCCGTCACCCTCGCCGCGCCGTTCGCGCTGGTCTCCGACGTCGACCGGGCCATGCTGCCCCCGAACGTCACCGACGCCTACCCGCTCTCGCAGGTGCAGCTCGGCATGGTCGTCGAGATGCTGGCCGACGAGGGCCAGAACAACTACCACAACGTCAGCACCGGCCGGATCAAGGACGACAAGCCCTTCGACCACGCGGCGTTCGAGGCGATCGTCCGCTTCGTCACCGAGCGGCACGAGATGCTCCGCACCTCCATCCACCTGGGCGGCTTCTCCCGCCCGATGCAGCTGGTGCACGCCACCGCCGAGGTCTCGGCGGGCCTGACCGACCTGCGCGGCCTGCCCGCCGACCAGGTGACGGCCGCGCTGCGCGCCTTCACCGCGAGCGAGCGCGCCAACCTCTTCAACCTGGCCGTGCCCTCGCTGATGCGCTTCCACGCGCACGTCACCGACCACGGCTGGTGGATCTCGGTCACCGAGTGCCACCCGATCATGGAGGGCTGGAGCCAGCACTCCCTGCTGATGGAGATCCTGCGCGGCTACGGCCGCATCCGGGACGGGCTGGCGCCGGAGGCCCCCGAAGCCCCCGACGCCCGGTTCGCCGACTTCATCGCGGGCGAGCTGGAGTCGCTGGCCGCCGAGGACGACCGCGCCTACTGGCAGGGCATCGTCCAGGGCCGCGCCCGGTTCATGCTCCCCACCGGCTGGGGCGAGGAAGGCTCCGCCCGCAGGACCGTGCAGGCCGGCACCGACCTGCGCGACATCGAGCCCGCGCTGCGCGCCCTCGCCAGCAAGGCGAAGGCCTCCTTCAAGAGCGTCGTGATCGCCGCGCACCTCAAGGTGCTCAGCCAGCTCACCGAGGAGCAGTCCTTCCACACCGGCCTGGTCTGCGACGCCCGCCCCGAGCTGCTCGGCGCCGACCGCGTGCTCGGCATGTACCTCAACACCCTGCCCTTCGCGATGGACCGCACCGCGCGGACCTGGCGCGAGCTGGTCGCCCAGACCTTCTCCCACGAGGTCGGCCTCTGGCCGCACCGCCGGTACCCGCTGCCCGCCATCCAGCGCGAGTTCGGCGGCGCCGAGCGGCTGATGGAGGTCTACTTCAACTACCAGGACTTCCACCAGATCGACGGCGACCTGCTCGACCAGGAGACCGAGGCGATCGACGACAGCCCCACCGAGTTCCCGCTCACCGTCGCCTCCCGCGCCGGGCACATCATCCTCACCGCCAACCCGCGCTGCGTCAGCCCCGCCAACCTGGAGCGGATGGCCGGGATGTACCGCGCGGTGCTGGAGGCGATGGCCGCCGACGCCGACGGCGACGCCACCGCGATCCTGCTCCCGGCCGAGGAGCGCGCGCTGCTCACCGGCGGCGCCGCCGAGGCCCCGGCCCCGGTCGGGACTTGCGTGCACCAGCTGTTCGAGCAGCAGGCCGCCCGCACCCCGGACGCGATCGCCGTCGTCGCCGACGGTGCGAAGCTCAGCTACGCCGAGGTCAACGAGCGGGCCAACCGGCTCGCCCACCACCTGCGGGCGCTCGGCGTCGGCCCGGAGGACCTGGTCGGCATGTGCCTGGAGCGCGGTGAGCTGCTGCTCCCGACGCTGCTCGGCATCCTCAAGTCCGGTGCCGGCTACCTCCCGCTGGACCCGGCCAACCCGAGCGACCGCCTCGGCTACGCCCTGGAGGACTCCGGCGCGAAGATCGCCATCGTCTCGGCGGGCACCGCGCCCGTCCTGGCCGACGTCTTCGCCGGCACCGTCGTCGAGCTGGAGCGCGACGCCGAACTCATCGCCGCCCGACCGGCGTCCGACCCCGAGCCGGTCACCACCCCCGACAACGTGATCTACGTGATCTACACCTCGGGCTCCACCGGCAAGCCCAAGGGCTGCGTGCTCACCCACACCAACGTGGTCCGCCTGATGACCACCGCCCACGAGCACTACGGCTTCGGCGAGTCGGACGTCTTCTCGATGTTCCACTCCTACGCCTTCGACGTCTCGGTCTTCGAGATGTGGGGCGCCCTGCTCTTCGGCGGCCGGGTGGTCGTCGTCCCGCAGGCCGTCACCCGCTCGCCCGAGGACTTCCTCGACCTGCTGGTCGCCGAGGGCGTCACCGTCCTCTCGCAGACCCCGACGGCCTTCCGCTCACTGGTCTCCGCCGCCGCCGAGCAGGACCCGCGCCTGGACCGGCTCGCCCTGCGCGCCGTGGTCTTCGCCGGCGAGAAGCTCGAAGTTCCGGAACTGCGGCCCTGGGTCGACCGGATGGGCCTCGCCCAGCCCGAGCTGATCAACATGTACGGCATCACCGAGACGACCGTGCACTCGACCTTCTACCGCATCGAGGAGGCGGACCTTGACCCGCTTGCGGGCAATCGGGTGGGTGACCCGCTCAGCGATCTTCGCATCCATCTGCTGGACCGGACCGGCCAGTTGGTCCCGGTCGGCGTCCCCGGTGAGATCCACGTCGCGGGCCCGGGTGTCGCCCGCCTCTACCTCGGCCGCCCCGAGCTGACGGCCGAGCGCTTCGTACCGGACCCGTGGGGCCCGGCCGGCTCCCGGCTCTACAAGAGTGGTGACCTGGCCCGGCGCCGGGCCGACGGCGGGCTCGAGTTCCTCGGCCGGATCGACACCCAGGTGAAGATCCGCGGCTACCGGATCGAGCTCGGCGAGATCGCCGGCGTCATGCTGGAGCACCCCGGCATCCGCCAGGCCGTCGTGGTCGTCCGCGACGACCGCCTGGTCGGCTACCTCGTGCCCACCGGCTCCGCCGAGGAGGCCCCGCAGGTCAAGGAGCTGCGCGCGCTGCTCGCCCGCTCGCTGCCCGAGTACATGGTCCCGGCTTCCTTCGTCACGCTGGAGGCCATGCCGCTCACCGTCAACGGCAAGTTCGACAAGGCCGCGCTGCCCGCCCCCGACACCACCGCCCAGCGTGAGGAGTCGGCGTACGTCGCACCCCGTACCCCCGTCGAGGCGCAGGTCGCCCAGGTCTGGGCCGAGGTGCTCGGCGCCGAGCAGGTCGGCGTCGAGGACGGCTTCTTCGAGCTCGGCGGCGACTCCATCCGCGCCGTCACCCTGGTCGGCGCACTGCGCAAGGCCGGGTACGACGTCGCCGTCCGGGACGTCTTCGAGCGGCGCACCGTCGCCGGGCTGAGCGAGCTGATCACCGGCCGCCCCGCCCCCGCCGCGGAGATCACCGCCGTCGCGCCGTTCGCCCTGGTCACCGCCGATGACCGCGCCGCACTGCCCGAGGGCGTCGTCGACGCCTACCCGGCGACGCAGGTGCAGCTCGGCATGCTGGTCGAGATGCTCTCCGGCGGCGAGGCCTCCTACCACCAGTGCGTCTCGTACCTGATCCGTGACGAGCAGCCCTTCGACGAGGCCGCGCTGCGCGCCGCCGTCCGCGAGCTGACCGAGCGGCACGAGACCCTGCGCACCTCCTTCGACCTCACCGGCTACAGCACCCCGCTCCAGCTGGTGCACGGCGAGCTGGACGTGCCGGTCACCGTGCACGACCTGCGCGACCACGACGAGGCGGGCCGCACTGCCGCGATGGAGGCGTTCTTCGCCACCGAGCGGGCCGACGTCTTCGACCCGGCCGTGCCGCCGCTGCTGCGCATCGGCGTGCACCTGGCCGAGCCGGGCGGCTGGCGCCTCGCCTTCACCCAGCCGCACGCCCTGACCCAGGGCTGGAGCCAGTTCGCGCTGCTCACCGAGCTGGTCGAGGTGTACCAGAGCTACCGCGCGGGCCTGGAGCCCGCCGGGTACGAGGCGCCCGCCGTGCGCTTCGCCGACTTCGTCGCAGGTGAGCTGGAGTCGCTCGACTCCGAGGAGGACCGTGGGTACTGGCGGGGAATCGTCCAGCGGCACACCCCGGTCACGGTGCCTGCGGGCTGGGGCGAGGACGGCGAGGGCCGGCTGCACATCAGCCAGGTGGTGCTCGGCGACCTGGAGCAGCCGCTGCGGGCCTTCGCGGCCAAGGCGAAGGTCTCGGTGAAGAGCGTCCTGCTCGCCGCGCACCTCAAGGTGATGGGCCAGCTGACCGAGGAGGAGTACTTCCACGCCGGTCTGGTCTGCGACTCGCGGCCCGAGGCGCCCGGCGCCGACCGGGTGCAGGGCATGTACCTCAACACCCTGCCCTTCGCGGCCGACCGCACCGCGCGGACCTGGCGCGAGCTGGTCGAGCAGGTCTTCGCCCGTGAGGTCGAGCTCTGGTCGCACCGCCGCTACCCGCTCCAGGCGATCCAGCGCGAGGTGGCCGGCGGCCGCCGCCAGATCGACGTGATCTTCAACTACCACGACTTCCGCGGCTTCGACAGCGAGGAGATCGACGCGACGGCTGCCGTCGGCGAGGGCACCACCGAGTTCGCGCTCAGCGTCGCCACCGGCGGCGCCGGGCTCAACCTCACCGCCGACACCCGGGTGCTCAGCCCGGCCAACGGCGCCCGCCTAGCCGGGATGTACCGGTCCGTGCTCGCCGCGATGGCCGCCGACCCGGACGGCGACGCCCGCGCCGCCCACCTCGCCCCCGAGGACGAGCAGCGGCTCGCCGCCTGGACGGCCACCGAGCGCGAGCAGAGCTGGCTGCTGGCGGAGGCCGAGTTCGAGCGGTACGCGGCGCTCACCCCGGAGCGCCCGGCGATCACCGCCGACGGCGTGGTGCTCAGCTATGCCGAGGTCAACGAGCGCGCCAACCGGCTCGCCCACCACCTGCGTTCACTCGGCGTCGAGCGGGACACCCTGGTCGGCATCTGCGCCGACCGCTCGCCGTCCACCGTCGTCGCGGTGCTGGCCGTGCTCAAGGCGGGCGGCGCCTACCTGCCGCTCGACCCCGAGTACCCGGCCGAGCGCCTCGGCTACATGGCCCAGGACTCCGACATCGCGGTGCTGCTCACCGAGACCCACCGGATGGCGCCGCTGCTCGCCGCCGCGCCGGGCCTGGACGCCGTCCCGGTGCTGCTGGACCGCACCGAGGAGTGGGCCCACCACTCCCCGGCGAACCCGGCCCCGCTCGCCGGGGCCGACGACCTGGCGTACGTCATCTACACCTCCGGCTCCACCGGCCGCCCCAAGGGCGTCCTGGTGCACCGGCGCGGCATGGCCAACCACCTGCTCGCCAAGGTCGAGGACCTCGACATCACGGCGGCCGACTCGGTGGTGCAGAACGCCTCGATGGCCTTCGACATCTCCGTCTGGCAGATGCTCTCCACCCTCGTGGTCGGCGGCTCCGTCCGGGTGGTCGACGCCGAGACCTCGATCAACCCGCTCGCCCTGCTCCCGCGCGTCGCCGACGAGCGGATCACCATCCTGGAGGTCGTCCCCTCGCTGCTCCGGGCCGCCATGGACGCCTGGGACTCGGGCGCACTGGAGGTCGAACTCCCGTACCTGTGCTGGATGGTGGTGACGGGCGAGGCACTCCCGCCGGATCTCTGCCGTCGCTGGTTCGCCCGCTTCCCGCACATCCCGATGGTCAACGCGTACGGCCCGACCGAGTGCTCGGACGACGTCACGCACGCGCTGATCAACGCCGACGACGTGATCGGCGAGGCCCGCGTCACCATCGGCCGGTCCGTCCGCAACACCCAACTCCACGTGCTGGACGCCGAGATGGCCCTCGTGCCGGTCGGCGTGCCCGGTGAGCTGTACGTCGGCGGCGTGGGCGTGGCCCGTGGCTACGGCGGCCGCCCCGAGCTGACCGCCGAGCGCTTCGTGCCGGACCCGTACGGCCCGGCCGGCACCCGGCTCTACCGCACCGGCGACGTCGTCGCCTGGAACGACGAGGGCGGGCTGGAGTTCCTCGGCCGGGTCGACCACCAGGTCAAGATCCGTGGCGTCCGGATCGAACTCGGCGAGATCGAGGCCGCGTTGACCCGCCTGCCGTACATCGCCGAAGCGGTCGCCGCCGTCCGCGAGGACCCGAACGGGCACCAGCGCCTGATCGGCTACCTCGTCCCCGTCGGCGGGGAGCCCGCGCCCGCCCACGAGCTGCGCGAGCTGCTCGCCCAGCAGCTGCCCGACACGATGATCCCGCAGGTCTTCGTCGAGCTCGGCACCATCCCGCTGACCGCCAACGGCAAGGTCGACCGCAACATCCTGCCCGACCCCGAGGTCTGGACGGAGAGCGGCCACGAGTACGTCGCGCCGCGCACCGCCACCGAGCAGCAGATCGCCGCGATCTGGTCCAAGGTGCTGGGCGTGGAGCAGGTCGGCACCGAGGACGGCTTCTTCCGTCTCGGCGGTGACTCCATCCTGGTCATCCAGGTGATCGCCGCCGCCCGGCAGGCGGAGCTTCCGCTGACCCTCTTCATGCTCTACCAGCACGACACCCTGGGCCAGTTGGCCGCCGCCGTCGACCTCGTGGCGGGCAACGCCCCGCGCGCCTTCGACGCCGGTGTCCCGTCGGCTCCGGCCGCCGCCCAGGCGGGCGCTCATGCGGCCGCTCAGCGGGTCTCGCTCGACTCGCTGCTCGACGTGCTGGCGGCGAACGAGGTGCCCGGGGCGAGCATCGCCGTCGTCGAGAACGGCGAACTCGTCGCCCTGGAGACGCTCGGCACCCTGGCGGCCGGTGACTCATCGCCGGTCACCGCCGACACCCTGTTCCAGGTCGGCTCCTGGGGCAAGCACGTCACGGCGCTCGGTGCGCTGCGGCTCGTCCAGCAGGGCGTGATCGCCCTCGACGAGGACGTCAACAGCTACCTGACCTCCTGGCGGCTGCCCGGCACCGTTCCGGTCACCGTCCGCCAACTGCTCAGCCACACGGCTGGGTTGACGGAGACCCCGCGTCGGGGTGTGCTGCGCGGGCAGCGCGTCGCGACTCCGGTCGAGCTGCTGCGCGGCGAAGTCCGCCCGGCCGCCGGGCCGGTCCGGCAGGAGCAGGCGGGCACCTTCAGGCAGTCCAACGCCCACTACACGCTGCTGGAGCAGCTGCTCGTGGACATCACCGGCGAGGGCTTCGCCGAGCTGATGGAGCGCCTGGTCCTCCGGCCGCTGGGGATGACCCACAGCAGCTTCGACCAGTCCTTCCCGGAGACCGCCGGCCTGCCGGTGGCCCTCGGCCACGACGAGCAGGGCCGGGGCATCGAGGGCGGCTGGCTGCACCACCCCGAGAAGTCCGCAGCGGGCCTCTGGAGCACGGCGGCCGACCTGGCCAAGCTGGAGATGGAGATCCGCCGCTGCTACCTCGGCCGCCCGCTCGGCCTGATCACCCGCGAACTGGCCGAGCAGATGCTGACGCCGCACAGCACCAGCTTCTTCGGCCTCGGCACCATCGTCGACAACAGCGGCCTGGACGTAGAGTTCGGCCACGGCGGCTCCCCGGGCGGCTACCAGGCCGTCTCGATGTTCAAGGTCCACCAGGGCAGCGGCCTGGTCGTCCTCACCAACGGCGAATCCAGCGCCCAGATCGTCAAGGCCGCCTCCGCCGCCCTCCAGCCTCAGTCCGCCCCCGACGCCCGCCTCACGGACTGGCGGTGATGCCCCACTGACCCACCCTCCCTCCCCCCTCCCCCCTCCCCCCGAACAGGCCCCGCCCTCGCCGCTCCCCCCGGCGAGGGCGGGGCCCGTTCGGGCATCATGGCCCGACCCGGATCGCCCGACCCGGCCCATCAGCCCTGAAGCGGAGACGAACGAATGACCGACAGCGCACTGGAGCAACTGCTGGGCCGCGCCCGTGGCCCGATGGGGCCGGCCGTCGACCTCGACTTCGGCGTCGAGAGTGGTCCGTTGGTCGAGCTCGGCCGGGTGATCTCCCGGATGAACGGCTTCTTCCTGTTCAACGGCGGCATCCAGGTCTTCCGGGTGGGCGACGAGGGCCTGGGCCCGGACCTGCTGTCCTGGAACACCGACGAGGTCTGGAAGTCCACCTACGCCGGGCTGGCCGACGACGTGTTCTGCTTCGGCCAGGACCTCTTCGGCACCCAGTTCGCCGTCGTCGGCGAGGAGGAGGTCGTCCGGTTCAACCCCGAGACGGCCGAGCTGACTTCACTCGGCACGAGCCTGGAGGACTGGGCCCGGTGGCTGCTGGCCGACCCGGACGTCAACGGCGTGAACTCCTTCGCATACGCCTTCCAGAAGGAGAACGGCGCCCTCCAGCCCGACCAGCGCCTGATCCCGCTCCAGCCCTTCGTCATGGGCGGCAGCTACGACTTCGACAACCTGAGCGTCAAGGACTCCGCCGTCGCCATGCAGATCCGCGGCCCGATCGCCCAGGGCGTGCACAACCTCCCGGACGGCACCACGATCCGCCTCGGCACCGAGTGACCGACCTCGGCCGCCCCCTCGATCGTCCTCATCAGATCCAACGCGCCGTCGGAGCCCGGGAGTTCCCCTACACGGTGTGACATTCCTCGTGCCTTTGGTGACTTTCCGTCAGGTGGTCTGCGACTCCATACTGCCGAGTCCGCACATCACCGGAGTAAGGACGGGCATGGGGATATCCACCGAACAGCCGAGCCGGGAATCCTGGTTGGTCGCCCGAGGGGTGATCCTCGAAGCCGGGCCCCGGCGGACGCTCGCGCTGGCGAGCTTCGTCAACATGGTCGGCGGGGCGGTCTTCATGCTGACCTCGGCGCTGTACTTCACCCGCTCGGTGGGGTTCTCGGTGGCGCAGGTGGGCCTGGGCGCGGGCGTCGGCGCGCTGGTCGGGGTGCTCGCAGGGGTGCCGGTCGGGCGGCTGGCCGACCGGCGGGGGCCGCGTGAGGTCTATCTGGTGACGCTGACCGTCCAGGCTGCCGCGATGGCGGCCCTGGTGCTGGTCCGGTCGTTCTGGCTGTTCGTGCTGGTGATCTGCCTGACCGAGCTGGCCGGGTCGGCGAGTGGGGCGGCCAAGTCGCCGCTGGTGCGCGGCTTCGCGGGGGAGCGGCCCGCGAAGTACCGGGCCTACCTGCGCGCCACGGTCAACCTCGCGGGCAGCCTCGGCGCCCTGCTGGCGGCGCTGGTCGTCCAACTGGACACCCGCGCCGCGTACACCTGCCTGGTGCTCGGCAACGCGCTCAGCTTCCTGCTGGCGGCGCTGATCGCCGCGCGCCTGCCGGAGACCGACCGGCAGATGGGGGGCGGCGTCGCGTGCCGATGGCTGTCGCCTGGACGGCTTCTCCTCAGTCGCCGCAGCTCCGCTGCTACTCCCTCGTCGGCACCGCCCAGACTCGGCCCTCGACCCGCTCCTTCACCCACCCCCCATCTGCCGGTCGGTCTATCTCCCGCCCGTCCCGGCCCCGCCGGGCGAGCGGCGGCGGACAGCCCTGAAGGACCGCCCCTTCCTGGCGTACGCCGCGCTCAGCGCCGTCACCTCGATCCAGGGCGACGTGCTGGTCTTCGCCCTGCCGCTGTGGATCGTCGGCCGCACCGACGCCCCGCGCTGGTTCGTCGGTGCTAGCGCGCTGCTCAACACCGCGATGGTGGTCACCCTCCAGGTCCGCGCGGGCCGGGGCGTCGACGACAACGCCACGGCGGCGCGGGCCTGGCGCCGCTCGGGCTTCGCCTTCCTGCTCGGCATGACCCTGATCGGCCTGGCCGCCGGGCTCCCCGGCCGGCTCGCCGCCCTCCTGCTGCTGGCCGGCACCTGCATCCACACGGTGGGCGAACTCTGGCAGGCCGCAGGCTCGTTCGAACTCCGCTACGGCCTGGCCCCGGCCCACGCCCAGGGCCAGTACTCGGGCGTCCTGGGCATCGGCAACGGCCTGGCGGGCGTGGTCGCCCCGTCCGCCCTCGGTCTGCTCTGCATCGACTCGGGTGCCCCGGGCTGGTTCCTGCTCGGCGGCGTCTTCGTCGCGGCGGGCCTGCTGATCCCGTACGTCGTCCGCCGCGCCGAGGCCGACCGCGTGGTCCAACGCGTGCTCTGACGCGTGCTCTGACGCGGGGTCTAACGCGTGCTCTGACGCGTGCTCTGACGCGGGGTCTAACGCGTGCTCTGACGCAGGGCGAGCCGGGCCTCCAGGCCGTCGAGGATGGCCTGGAGGCCGAAGTCGAAGCTGTCGTCCGGCCCGGCGCCGTAGCCGGCGGCGCCGGTCTCCAGGCGTTCGCGCAGGCGGGGGAAGTGTGCGGCGATCTCGGTGGCCTCCGCGATGCCGTCCCGCATCAGCTGTTCGGCGTCGCCGCCCTCGCGGCCGAGCTTGCGGGTGACGGAGGCGGCGGCGGCCGGGCCGAGGGCGTTGCCGAGTACGAAGGTGAAGACGGCGGCCGTCGCCTGGTCGGCCGTCGCGCCGGTGAAGCCGGCCGCCTCGTAGACGCCGAGGTTGTGGTCGTCGTGGCGGGCCTTGCCGGGGCCGAACATCAGCAGCGAGCCGAAGGCCTGGAGCAGCCAGGGGTGGCGGGTGAGCATCGCGTGCAGGTCGGTGGCCATCCGGGTGGCGGCCGTCCGCCAGGGGGTGGCGGCCAGATCGGGCAGGGCGATCTCGTTCCACGCCTGGTCGCCGGCGAGGGCGATCAGGTTGTCCTTGCTGCCCACGTGCCAGTAGACGGCGGTGGCGGCCGAGCCCAGCCGTTTGCCGAGCGCGCGCATGTTGAGGCCTTCGAGCCCTTCGGCGTCCAGCAGCTCGACGGCGGCGTTGACGATCTGTTCCCGGGTGAGTGTGTCGCGCGGCATGGGGACAAGGTAGCCGACTTGAACACCGTACGAGAAATCACTTGCACGGTGTTCAAGTCATGCCCTAACGTTCCACTTGAACGCAGTGCAAGTCGCCTTGGAGGGGAAACGGAATGTCGCAGGACAGGTCGCAGCACATGGCACAGGGCGCGCTGTCGGAGTTCGTCGCGGCGACCGCCGTCGAGCTGGGCATCCCCGGCGTCGCCGTCGGGGTGTGGGTCGACGGCCGTGAGGTCTTCGCCTGCCACGGCGTGACGAGCGTCGACGACCCGCAGCCGGTCGACCGGGAGACGCTCTTCCAGCTCGGCTCGGTCACCAAGAGCTACACCGCGACGGCGCTGATGCGGCTGGTCGACCAGGGCCTGGTCGAGCTCGGCGCGCCGGTCCGCCGGTACGTGCCCGAGCTCAGGCTCGCGGACGAGCAGGCCGCGGCGGAGATCACCGTGCTCAACCTGCTCAACCACACCGCCGGGCTGGACTGGAACCTCCTGGTCGACGTCGGCGACGGCGACGACGCCCTGGCCGCCTTCGTGGCGAAGCTGGCCGAGCTCCAGCTGATCGCACCGCCCGGCACCCGCTCCTCCTACAGCCAGGCCGGGTTCAACCTCGCCGGGCGGATCGTGGAGAACGTCACCGGCCTGCCGTACGAGCAGGCCGTCGCCTCGCTCCTCTTCGAACCGCTGGGCCTCGCGCACAGCGTCTTCGCCCCCGGCGACATCCCGGCCCGGCGGTTCGCCGTCGGCCACAACCGCGGCGCGGACGGCAGGCCGGTGCCCGCCCAGGGGTGGCGGATGCCGCGCAGCGACAACCCTGGTGGCGGCATCTCCTCCTCCGTCGCGGACCAGCTCCGGTGGGCGCGGTTCCACCTCGGTGACGGCCGTACGGAGAGCGGCGCCCGGCTGCTCCCCGCCGCAGCGCTGCGGCGGATGCAGGAGCCGACGGTCGGGCTGCGGGCCAGCACGCTCGGCGACGCGCTCGGCATCTGCTGGTTCCTGCGCGAGGTGGACGGCGTCCGCACCGTCGGCCACGGCGGCTCGGCGAACGGCCAGTTTTCCGAGCTGCTCACCGTGCCCGAGCGGGGGTTCGCCGTCGTCTCGCTCGCCAACGGCGGCCCGGACGGCACCGTCTTCAACCAGGCCGTCGTCCGCTGGGCCCTGGAGACCTACCTCGGCGTCGTCGACCGCGACCCGGAGCCGGTCCCGTACGACGAGGCACGGGCCCGGGAGGTCGTCGGGAGCTACGACATCGACGCCATGACGATCACCATCGCAACGGACGGCACCGGGCTGACCCTCGGCGCCGCGATCAAGCCCGAGGTCCGTGCGGCCTCCGACAGCGAGATGCCGCCGGACTACGCCCCGGCCGCGATGGGCCTGCTCCCCGGCGACACCGACGAGTACATCGTCACCGACGGCGGCCTCAAGGGTCAGCGCGGCTGGTTCAGCCGCGACGAGCACGGCACGATCACCGGCTGCGACCTCGCCGGCCGCCTCTTCAACCGGGTGCCGACCGTCGCCCAGTGAAGCCCCGGGCAGCGGGCCGGGGCCCGGTCGACTCGGAGTTCCGAGGTCTGAGGCGGTCGGTGGGCGGGGTAGTACTGTGCGAGTAGCCGGGGGAGTCCGGCATCGGCGTGGAGGACGGAGAGATCCGGTGACTGTCACCGAGGACCGGCCGCAGATGCTGGCCGAGGAGTTCGAACGCATTGCCGTCGCGGCCGAACGCGAGGGAGTCCGGCTGGAGTTCATCCAAGGGAAGCTGGGAGTCAAGGCGGTGCCGGACGGCGACCGCGACGAGATCATCCGCTGGGTGATGCGCCAGTGCATTCAGCAGCGGCCGGATCTCTGGCTCTACCCGGAACGCGGGCTGAAGGTCGAGACCTACCGGAGGGGCCACGCGAAGCCGGACGGCGCTCTTGCTCCCGAGGGCAGTTTCGCGGGGCAGGGGGAGTGGGCGAGTGCCGACCAGGTGCTGATGGTGGTCGAGGTGACCTCGTACGACACCGACACCGACCGGCGTGACCGGGAGGAGAAGCCGCGTGCCTACGCCGAGGCCGGGATCCCGGTGTACCTGCTGATCGACCGGGACTCCTGCGAGACCCTGGTCCACAGCGAGCCCGAGAACGGCGCGTACAGCCTGCTGACCCGCCGCCCGTTCGGCAAGCGGCTCGACCTGCCCGAGCCGGTGGGGATCGCGCTGGACACCGATCCGTTCAAGGAATGGGTGCGCTGACGCGCCCTGACGTCGTGAAGGCATGCGGAGCCCGGGGCGGGGCGCTGCGGCACGTCTCCTGGCCCGGCGCGTGACCGGTGTGCGTACCGTCGAAATATAGGCGGGTGGCGGAGATTGGGCACAGCCGGACATGTGTACGCCCGGCGTCGGGCGCCGGCGGGTGCTCGCCGAGTCGGTTGAAAGGCTTCCGATGTTCGCCCAGACCACGGCGGAAACCGCCCGCTGGTTCCGTACCTTCGTCCCCCGGCCGCACGCTCGCGTGCGGCTGGTCTGCTTCCCGCACGCGGGTGGCGCGGCCGCCGCGTTCCGGGGGTTGGCGGGTCAACTGCCGCCCTCCGTCGAGCTGGTGGCCGTGCAGTACCCGGGGCGGCAGGACCGGTACGGCGAGCAGCCCGCGCCGGACATGGACACCCTCGCCGGTGACATCGCGGCGGCGATCACCCCGCTGCTGGACCGGCCGGTGGCGTTCTTCGGGCACAGCCTCGGCGGCACCGTCGCGTTCGAGACCGCCCGCAAGCTGCCCGCGCGCTACCGCCCGGCGCTGCGGCACTTCTTCGCCTCCGCCCGCCGAGCGCCCTCCGTGCCGAACCCCAACGCCGCGCTGCTGCAGGACGACGCCGGGGTGCTGGAGTACGTCCGCCGGCTCGGCGGCCTCGGTGCCCAGCTGCTGGAGGACGAGGAGCTGCGCGAGATGGCACTGCCGGTGCTGCGCGCCGACTTCCACCTGGTGGACACGTACACCTACACGCCCGGCGCCCCGCTGCTCTGCCCCCTGACCGCCGTGGTGGGCGAGGACGACGCGGCCTGCCGCCCGGAGGACGCCCGCCGCTGGGCGGAGTGCACCGCCGGTGGTTTCGACCTCCAGGTCCTGCCCGGCGGCCACTTCTACCTCGAGTCCGCCGCCGCCGAGCTCACCGCACTGCTCACCGACAAGCTCGCCGTCTAGCCCGACCGGCAAGCCCTCGCCCGAAGGAGGACGCCCCATGACAGACGACCCGTTCAACGACCCGGCCGGGCGCTACCGCGTGCTGGTCAACGACGCAGGTGACCACTCGCTCTGGCCCGTGTTCGCGGCGATCCCGGCCGGGTGGTCGGTGACGCTCGAAGAGGCGACCCGCACCGAGTGCCTCGACCACATCAACAGCCACTGGACCGTTGGCCGTGCTGCCGCAGCCGGTGCGAACGCCGACCGTGAGACCGCGAGGGTGAAGAGCAATGTCTGAAGCGAAGTCCGAGGCGAAGCGCCAGTCGCGGCTGCCGCTGTCGGCCGCCCAGACGGGCATCTGGTTCGCCCACCAGCTGGACGCCTCCGGCTGCCGGTACAACATCTCCGAGTACAAGGACATCCACGGCCCGGTCGACCCGGAGCTGATGGACACCGCCTGGCGTCGGCTGATCGACGAGACCGGGACGTACCGGGTCATGGCGGTGCGGCAGGAGCAGGGCGGCCTGGTCCAGTACGTCGACCCGGACGTCGGTGACCGGCACCTGCCGTTCCTGGACCTCTCGGCGGAGCCGGACCCGCACGCCACCGCCAAGGCCTGGATGGACGCGGACCTCACCCGGCCGGTCGACCTGGCCGAGGGCCGGGTGCACAGCTTCGCGCTGCTGAAGCTGGCCGAGGACCGGTACTACTACTACCAGCGTGCGCACCACGTCACCATCGACGCCTACGGCGGGTCGCTGGTCGGCACCCGCGTCGCCGAGATCTACACCGCGCTGGCCAAGGGCGAGGAGCCCGCCGAGTGCACCTTCGACCCGCTGCCGCTGGTGCTGGAGGAGGACGCGGCCTACCGCGCGTCCGAGGCCGCCGCCGCCGACCTGCAGTACTGGGTGGAGCAGCTCGCCGACCGCCCCGAGCCGCGCCGCCTGGTCGACCGCACCGCCGAGCCGGGTGACGACCGCCCGGCGATCGGCTTCTTCCGCCGTACCGTCACGCTCTCCCAGCAGCACACCGACCGGCTGCGCGAGACGGCCCGCAGTGCCCGCGCGCCGTGGTCGATCCTGCTGATCGCGCTGACCGGCGCGTACCTCCAGCGGATGACCGGCCAGCAGAAGCAGATCCTCGGCCTGCCGGTGACCGGCCGCGCCACCCCGGCGGCCCGCCGGACGCCGAGCATGGCCTCGAACTGGGTGCCGCTGCTGCTGGACGTCCGCCCGGAGGAGAGCGCCGCACAGCTCGTCCGGCAGACCGTCGGCGCGGTGCGCGGCGGCCTGAAGCACCAGCTGCCCCGCTACGAGGACGTCTGCCGCGCGCTCGGCCTGACGGGCTCGGAGGACGGCCTGGTCGGCCCGACCGTCAACATCATGTCCTTCGACTCCGAGCTGCACTTCGGCGAGCACACCGCCTTCGCGCACAACCTCTCCAACGGCCCGGTCGACGACCTCTGCATCGCCGTCTACGACCGTGCCGACGGCCAGGGCCTGACCATCGACTTCGACGCCAGCCCCGAGCTGTACCGCGAGTCCGAGGTCGCCGAGCACCAGGACCGCTTCCTGCGGTTCCTCCAGGCGGTGCTGGACGACCCGGAGACGCCTCTCGGCCAGATCGACCTGCTCACCCCCGAGGAGCGCCACCAGCTGCTGACGGAGTGGAACTCCGCCGCTCTGGCGGCCCCGTACGAGCTCGGCGCGCTGGAGGCGTTCGAGGCCCAGGCCGAGCGCACCCCCGACGCCCCCGCCGTGGTCTGCGACGGCGTCACCGTCAGCTACCGCGAGCTGGACGAGCGTGGCAACCGCCTCGCCCACCACCTCCGTGCCCTCGGCGCGGGCCCGGACGACGTGGTCGGCGTGCTGCTGGACCGCACCCCGGAGCTGCTCGCGAGCCTGCTCGGCGTCTGGAAGGCCGGGGCGGCGTACGTCCCGATGGACCCGTCCTGGCCGACGGCCCGCCTCGACACCGTGCTCTCCGACGCGGGCGCCGTCGCCGTGGTGACTGATCGTCAACTCGCCTTCACCGGGCCGACTGTGGCGCCCGGCGCGGAGCAGGGCAGCCCGGCCACCCGCCTCTCGGGGGCCCACGACCCGGACCGGCTCGCCTACGTCATCTACACCTCCGGCTCGACCGGCAAGCCCAAGGGCGTGCAGATCGGGCACCGCAGCCTCGCCAACTACCTCGGCTGGGCCGTCCAGGACTACACCGGCAACGGCGGCGGCGGTGCGCTGTTCTCCTCCGTCGCCTTCGACCTCGTGGTGCCGACGCTCTGGGTGCCGCTGATGACCGGCGCGCCCGTGCAGCTCTTCCCGCAGGGTCGTGACCTGGCCGAACTCGGCTCCTGGCTGGTCGAGTCGGGCCCGTTCGACTTCCTCAAGCTGACCCCCGGGCACCTCGAGATGCTCTCCCACCAGCTCACCCCGGCCGAGGCGAAGGGCCTTACGCCCGTCCTGGTGGTCGGCGGCGAGGCACTGCTCAGCCAGGTCGCCGAGCGCTGGTGCGCGTGGCTCGGCGGCGGCCGGGTGGTCAACGAGTACGGGCCGACCGAGATCACCGTCGGCAACTGCGTCTTCGACGTCACCGGCCCGCAGCCCACCGAGGTCGTCCCGATCGGCCGGGCGATCCCGGCGACCAGCATGTACGTGCTCGACGGGGCCCTCCAGCCGGTCCCCGTCGGCACCGTCGGCGAGCTCTGGATCGGCGGCTCGGGCCTGGCCCGGGGCTACCTCGGCCAGCCCGCGATGACGGCCGAGCGCTTCGTGCCGGACCCGTTCGGTGCCCCCGGCGGCCGGCTCTACAAGACCGGCGACACCGCCCGGGTGCTGCCCGACGGCAACGTCGACTACCTCGGCCGGGGCGACGACCAGGTCAAGATCCGTGGCTACCGCGTCGAGATCGGCGAGATCGAGGCCGCCCTCGGCCGCCACGACTCGGTGGCCCAGGCCGTCGTGCTGGTCCGCGAGGACCGCCCGGGGGACAAGCGCCTGGTCGCGTACGTCGTGCCGACCCGCCCCCTCGACACCGCCGAGCTGCTCGCCTTCGCGGGGACGCTGCTGCCCGAGTACATGGTGCCCGCCACCGTGCTGACGCTCGACGCGCTGCCGCTCACCGCCAACGGCAAGGTCGACCGGGCCGCGCTGCCCGCCCCCGAACTGCCCTCCGCCGAGAGCTCGCGGGCCCCGCGCACCCCGCGCGAGGAGCTGTTCTGCGAGCTGCTGGCCGAGGTGCTCGGCCTGGCGCACGTCGGCCCGGACGACTCGTTCTTCGACCTCGGCGGCGACAGCATCATGTCGATCCAGCTGGTCTCCCGGGCCCGCCGGGCCGGGCTGACCATCACCGCCCGGGACGTCTTCACCCGCAAGACCGCCGCCGGGTTGGCCGACGCCGCCCTCGACCTGCCGCAGGCCGCCACCGAGGCGCCGGGCGCGGGGATCGGCGTCGTGCCGCTCACCCCGATCGCCCACTGGCTGGCCGAACACCCGGGCGCCGTCGAGCAGTTCGACGCCTACAACCAGTCGATGACGCTCCGCGTCCCGGCCGCGCTCACCGAGGCCGAGCTGACGGCCGCCCTGCAGGCCCTGCTCGACCACCACGACGCGCTGCGCCTGCGGACCACCGACGACTGGCAGTCGGAGATCACCGCCCCCGGCTCGGTCACGGCTGCCGCCTGCATACGTCACGTCGACGCCACCGGCCTCGACACCGACGCCGACGGGCGGGACGACGAGGCCTTCCGCGCGCTGCGCACCGAGGAGGCACTCGCCGCCCGTGCCCGGCTCGCCCCGCGCGAGGGCGTCACGGTGCAGGCCGTCTGGTTCGACCGGGGGCCCACCGAGAGCGGCCAACTGCTGCTGATGGTGCACCACCTGGTGGTCGACGGAGTCTCCTGGCGCATCCTCGCCCCCGACCTGGCCGAGGCCTGGCAGGCCGTCACCGAGGGCCGCGCCCCGGCCCTCGACCCCGTCGGCACCTCCTACCGTGGCTGGGCGCACCGGCTGGCCGCCGAGGCCCAGCGCCCCGAGCGGGAGGCCGAACTCGGCTGGTGGCAGGCCACCCTGGACGGCGCCGAGCCGTCCTGGATCAACCCCGTGACGGACACCCACGGCAGCGCCGAGCGGCTCACCCTGCGGCTGCCCGCCGAGATCACCGAACAGCTGCTCACCACCCTGCCCGCCGCCTTCCACGCCGAGGTCAACGACGTCCTGCTGGCCGCCTTCGCGCTGGCCTGCGACGGCGCCGCCCTGCTCGACCTCGAAGGCCACGGCCGCGAGAGCGACGCACTCGGCGGCGGCGACCTCTCCCGGACGGCGGGCTGGTTCACCAGCCTCTACCCCGTCCGCCTCGACGCCGGCGCGCTCGACCTCGCCGAGGCCCGCGCGGGCGGCCCGGCCGCCGGGGCGCTGCTCAAGCGGGTCAAGGAGCAGCTGCGCGCCGTCCCCGACAAGGGCATCGGCTACGGCCTGCTGCGCCACCTCAACCCGCGCACCGGCCCGCTGCTGGCCGAACTCCCGCGCCCACAGATCGGGTTCAACTACCTGGGCCGGTTCGCCGCCGCCGAGGCGGAGGCCGACTGGGCCGTCGTCCCGGAGCTGGACGGCCGGGTGCCCGGCGCCGACGAGCGGATGCCGCTCGCCCACCGCGTCGAGGTCAACGCGCTGACCCAGGACGGTCCGCACGGCCCGGAGCTGGTCGCCGAGTGGAGCTGGGCCCCGCGCCTGCGCTCCGCCGGGAGCGTCCGGCGGCTCGCCGAGGCGTGGTTCGACGCCCTGCGCGCCCTGGCCACGCACGCCACCAGCCCCGGCGCCGGTGGCCGCACCCCGTCCGACCTGGCCCCGGCCGGTCTCCAGCAGTCCGAGATCGAGGCGCTCGAAGCCGAGATCCCGGATCTGGCGGACGTGCTGCCGCTCTCCCCGCTCCAGGAGGGCCTGTTCTTCCACGGGCTGTACGACACCCAGGAGGCCGACGTCTACCTGGCCCAGCTGGAGCTGGACCTCGAAGGCCCGCTCGACCCGGCCGCCCTGCGGGCCGCCGCCGAGGCGCTGCTCGACCGGCACGCCAACCTGCGCGCGGGCTTCCGCAGCAGCCTGCGCCGCCCGGTGCAGGTCATCCCGGCGAGCGTCGAACTCCCGTGGCGTGAGGCCGATGTGACCGACCGGCCGGAGCAGGCCGAGCAGATAGCCGCCGAGGAGCGCGGCCGCCGCTTCGACCTCGCCCGCCCGCCGCTGCTGCGCTTCGCACTGCTGCGCCTCGCCGATGGCCACCACCGCCTGGTGCTCACCAACCACCACCTCCTGCTGGACGGCTGGTCGATGCCGGTGCTGATCCAGGAGCTGCTGGCGCTGTACGCGGCCGGCGGCGACGGCACCGTGCTGCCCAGGGTCCGGCCGTACCGCGAGCACCTCCAGCACCTGGACACCCAGGACCGGATGGCCGCCCGCGCCGCCTGGCAGGCAGCGCTCGCCGGGCTGGAGGAGCCGACCCGGGTCCGTGCCGTGGCGCCCGGCCGGGTGCCGGTGCCGCCGAAGCGGCTCGAGTTCCGGGCCCCCGAGCAGCTCGGTACGGCCCTGGCCGAGCAGGCCCGCGCCCACGGCCTGACGCTCAATACCCTGCTCCAGGGCGCCTGGGCGATCACCCTCGGCAGGATCACCGGCTCCACCGACGTCACCTTCGGCGTCACCGTCTCCGGCCGCTCGCCCGAACTGCGCGGCTCCGAACGCATGGTGGGCCTGTTCATCAACACCCTGCCGCTGCGCCTGCGGCTGCGCGCCTCGGAGACCGTGGCCGAGCTGCTGGGCCGCCTCCAGACCGAGCAGTCCGGGCTGCTGGAGCACCAGCACCTGGGCCTCGCCGAGATCCAGGAGCTCGCCGGTCTCGGTGAACTCTTCGACACCGCCATGGTGTTCGAGAACTACCCGCTGGACGCGAGCGCCCTGCACGCGCCCGCCGGGGGAGTGCGCCTGACCGACGTCCGGGTGCACGACGCGGTGCACTACACGCTCGGCCTGATGGCCGTCCCCGAGGGCGACACCCTCGCCTTCCGGATGGACTACCAGACCGATCTGCTCTCCGCCGCCGAGGCCCAGGAGATCGCCGACCGCCTGCTGCGCGTCCTGCACGCCCTCGCGGCCGACCCGGCGCTGCCGCTGGGCCGCCTCGACGCCCTCGCCCCCGAGGAGCGGCACCGGCTGCTCACCGAGTGGAACGACACCGCCGTCCCGGTCGCCCCCGACACCCTGCCCGCGCTCTTCCAGGCGCAGGTGGCCGAGCGCGGCGCAGCCGTCGCCCTGGCCTTCGACGCCGGTCAGCCGAGCAGCACCGGTCAGCCAAGCAGCACCGAGCGGCCGAGCAGCACCGAGCAGCTCAGCTACACCGAGCTGAACGAGCGCGCCAACCGCCTCGCCCGGCTGCTGGTCGAGCACGGCGCGGGCCCCGAGCGGTTCGTGGCGATCGCCCTGGAGCGCTCGATCGAGCTGATCGTCGCCCAGCTCGCCGTACTCAAGGCCGGTGCGGCCTTCCTGCCGCTCGACCCGCGCTACCCGGCCGACCGGATCGCCTACATGCTCACCGACGCCGACCCGGCCCTGGTGATCACCACGGGCGCGGTCGCCGCCGAGTTGCTCGCCGACAGCGCTGTGCCGCGCCTGCTGGTCGAGCAGACCGACACCGCCGCGTACCCGGCCGGGGATCTCACCGACGCCGACCGCAGCGCGCCGCTCACGGCCCGCCACCCGGCGTACGTGATCTACACCTCCGGCTCCACCGGCCGCCCCAAGGGTGTGGTGGTCACCCACACCGGGCTGGCCAGCATGGTGGAGAGCCAGCGCACGGGGCTCGCCGTCACCACCGACAGCCGGGTGCTGCTCTTCGCCTCGCCGAGCTTCGACGCGGCCGTCTGGGAGCTGGGCATGGCTCTGCTCACCGGCGCCCGTGCGGTGCTCGCCGATGCCGAACGCCTGCTCCCCGGGCCCTCGTTGGTCGAGCTGATCGCCGAGCAGGGCGTCACCCACGTCACCCTGCCGCCGACCGCGCTGGCCGTGCTGGCGCCGGATGCGCTGCCCGTCGGCGGCACCCTGGTGGTGGCCGGCGAGGCCTGCCCGCCCGACCTGGTCGAGTACTGGTCCGGCCGACTGCGGATGGTCAACGCCTACGGCCCGACCGAGTCGACGGTCTGCGCCAGCATGAGCGCGCCGCTCTCCGGTCGCGTCCTGCCGCCGATGGGCCTTCCGGTCGCCAACACCCAGCTGTACGTGCTGGATTCGTCCCTCCAGCCGGTCCCGGCCGGGGTGGTCGGTGAGCTGTGGATCGCCGGTGCCGGGCTGGCCCGGGGCTACCTGAACCGCCCCGACCTCTCCGCCGAACGCTTCGTCGCCAACCCCTTCGGCGAGCCGGGCAGCCGGATGTACCGCTCGGGTGACCTCGTCCGCCGTCAGGCCGACGGCAGCCTGGAGTACCTGGGCCGGGCCGACCACCAGGTCAAGGTGCGCGGCTTCCGGATCGAGCCGGGCGAGATCGAGGCCGTGCTCGCCCGGCACCCCTCGCTGGCCCAGGCGTTCGTCCTGGTCCGGGAGGACCGGCCGGGCGACCGCCGCCTGGTCGGGTACGCCGTCGCCGAGCCGGGCGAGCGGGTCGACGCGGCCGCGCTGCGGGCCTTCGTCGGCGAGACGCTGCCCGACTACATGGTCCCCTCCTCGGTGGTGGCCCTGGAGGCGCTGCCGCTCACCGCCAACGGCAAGGTCGACCGCAAGGCGCTGCCCGCGCCGGAGGTCGCCGCCACCGGCCCGCGCACCGCCCCGGCCACCCCGCAGGAGGCCGCCCTCTGCGTGAGCTTCGCCGAGGTGCTCGGCACCGAACTGGTGGGCGCCGACGAGTCGTTCTTCGATCTCGGCGGTGACAGCATCCTGGCGATCCAGTTCGTCGCCAGGGCCCGCGCCGCCGGTCTGGTGGTCACCGTCCGCGAGGTCTTCCAGCACCGTACGGCGCAGGCCCTGGCCGCCGTCGCCCGCCCGCTGGAGACGGCCCCGACCGTCACCCGGTCGGTGTTCGCCGACGCCGAGTCCGAGCAGGAGGCCGCCGAACTCCTGGCTGCCGAGCCCGAGTTCGCGGACGCCCTGCCGCTCTCCTCGCTCCAGGAGGGCTTCCTCTTCCACGCCCTGCTGGCCGACGAGGAGATCGACGTCTACACCACCCAGGTCTTCTTCGACCTGCACGGCGGCCTCGACCTCCCCCGGCTGCGCTCCTCCGCCGAGCAGCTGCTCGCCCGGCACCCCGGCCTGCGGGCCGGCTTCCGCCAGGCGGGCCTCAGCCGCCCGCTCCAGGTGATCCACCGCGAGGTCGAACTCCCCTGGTACGAGGACGACCTGAGCGGGCACGGCGGGCAGGCCGTCGCCGAGGCCGAGCGGCTCGCCCAGGCCGACCGGCTGCGGAAGTTCGACTTCGAGCGCCCGCCGCTGCTGCGCCTGCGGGTCGTCAAGCTGGGCGACTCGCTGCACCGGGTGATTCTGACTGGCCACCACATCCTCTGGGACGGCTGGTCGGTGCCCGTCCTGCTCGACGAGCTGTTCACGGCGTACGGCCGGGGCGGCGACGCGAGCGGCCTGCCCGCGCCGACGCCCTTCCGGGACTACCTCGACTGGGTCGCCGGGCAGGAACACGCTGCCGCCCGCGCTGCCTGGGCGGAGTCGCTCTCCGGCGGGCCCCGGCCGACGCTGGTCGCCCCGGAGGCGGCCCACCGTGAGCCCGTCCAGCAGCACTCCGTCGGCGTCGAGCTGACGGAGGAGTTCACCGCCGCGCTGGCGGACGCCGCCCGTGAGCACGGCGTCACCCTCAACACCGTGGTGCAGGGCGCCTGGGCACTGGTGCTGGCCCGGATGACCGGGGAGCAGGACGTCGTCTTCGGCGCCACCGTCTCCGGCCGCCCGGCCGAGATCCCCGGCGTCGAGCGGATGATCGGGATGTTCCTCAACACCCTGCCCGTCCGAGTCCGCCTCGACGAGGACGAGCCGCTCGCCGGGCTGCTCGCCCGACTCCAGGACGAGCAGGCCAGGCTGATGCCGCACCACCACCTAGGGCTCAGCGAGATCCAGCAACTCGCTGGCGGCAAGGTCCTGTTCGACACCACCACGATCCACCAGAACGCCCCGCTCGACGTCTCCGCGCTGGCCGCCAAGCTCGACGGCCTCCGGCTCGGCGACGCCGACAGCATCGATGCGACGCACTACCCGCTCCGGATGCAGGCCGTCCCCGCCCTCCACGGCACCGGCCTCGAACTCCGGATCGGCTACCGCCCGGACGTCTACGATCAGCCGGAGGCACAGCGCATCCTCGACCAACTCCACCGCGCCGTAGCCACCTTGGTGGAGGCCCCGCAGACCCCGGTCGGCCGGGTCGAGCTGATATCCGCCGAGGAGCAGGCTCAGCTCCTGGCCGGCTGGGGAGGTTATTAGGGCCTGCTGGGCCCCGCGCCCCCGTTAGTGCATGGCTGATACGTGCGATGAGCTGGTAGGAAGTGAATCACTATGGATAGCAACGATGTAGTACGCCTGGAACAGGTCACCCGTTCCTACGGCGCCGGGCAGAACGCCGTCACCGCACTCGGCGGTGTGACCGTCGGCTTCGCCCGCGGCACCTTCACCGCCGTCATGGGCCCGTCGGGCTCGGGCAAGAGCACCCTGCTCCAGTGCGCGGCCGGGCTCGACCGGCCGGACTCCGGCCAGGTCATGGTGGACGGCGTCGACCTGGGCAGCCTCGACGAGACCGCCCTCACCGTGCTGCGGCGCGAGCAACTCGGTTTCATCTTCCAGTCCTTCAACCTGCTCGGCGCCCTCACGGCCGAGCAGAACGTCGGCCTCCCGCTCCGCCTCGCCGGGCGCAAGCCCGACAGCGGTAAGGTCCGGGCCGCCCTCGCCCAGGTCGGCCTGGGCGAGCGGGTCGGCCACCTGCCGTCCCAGCTCTCCGGCGGCCAGCAGCAGCGCGTCGCCATCGCCCGCGCGCTGATCTCCGCCCCCAAGGTGCTCTTCGCCGACGAGCCGACCGGCGCCCTGGACAGCTCCAGCAGCCGCGACGTGCTCGCCCTGCTCCGCTCGCTGGTCGACGAGCAGGGCCAGAGCACCATCATGGTCACCCACGACCCGGTCGCCGCCTCGTACGCGGACACCGTGCTCTTCCTGGCCGACGGCCAGGTCGTCGACCGGCTCGTGGCGCCCGACCCGCAGACCGTCGCCGAGCGGATGACCAGCCTGGAGTCGGCCCGGGGCGGCGGTGCGCCGCGATGAACGGCCTCCTGCTGCTGCTCCCCGTCGCCGCCGCCACCCTGCGCCGCCGGTGGCTGGCCTTCCTCGGCTCGTTCGTCGCGCTCGCGCTCGGCGTCGCCGTGATGTCCGCCGCCGGGGTGCTGCTCAACACCACCATGGGTGAGGACTCGCTGCCCGGCGCGCCCTCGCTGCACAAGCTGATCAGCTTCATGGCCGCGATGGCCGGGTTCGTCTCGGTCTTCGTGGTCTCCAGCACCTTCGCCTTCGCCGTCGCCCAGCGCCGCCAGGAGACGGCGATGCTCCGGGCCGTCGGCGCCACCCCCCGGCAGGTCCGCTGGCTGGTCCTCGGCGAGGCCGTCGTGGTCGCCGTCGTGGCCGCTGTCGCCGGCTGCCTGCTCGGCCTGGCCGTCGCCCCCGCGATCGCCTCCTGGCTGGTCTCGCAGGGCGCCGCCCCGGCCGGGTTCCGCTCCGAGCCCGCCCTGCTGCCGCTGCTGCTCGCCGGAGCGGGGGGCCTCGCCGTCGCCCTGCTCGGCGCCTTCGCGGCGTCCCGCCGGGCAGGTCGGGTCCGGCCGGTCGAGGCGCTCAGCGAGGTCGCCGTCGACAAGAAGGTGATGCCGCCGATCCGCTGGATCGGCGCCGTGCTCTACCTCGGCCTGTTCGTCTACACGCTCCAGACCTTCATCTCGCCGTCCGGCTCGATGATGGCCGACCCGCAGTCGCGTGACCCGGAGACCACCCCGCAGTGGGCGCTGCTCTTCGACGTGATGGCGGTGCTGGCGATCGTGCTGGTCGCCCCCGTCCTGGTGCCGCCGGTGGTCCGTCTCTTCACCGCGCTCGTCCCGCTCTTCCCCGGCGCGGCCGGTCTGATCGCCCGGCAGAACGCGCTCGCCGCGATCCGCCGCACGGTCTCCACCGCGACCCCGGTCTTCCTGGTCATCGGCCTGGCCGGCTCCGTGGTCGGCGGCACCGTCGCGTTCAGTGACGCGATGGCCGCCCAGGGCCGCGCGGCCCTCAAGGCGCCGTACGTGATCGAGCCCGGCCGCTCCGGCGCCATCCCCGCCGACGCCCTCCAACGCCTGGCCGCCCTCCCCGGCGCCCAGCTGACCACCGCCGGAGTCGTCCAGTTCACCGGCCTCACCGGCCAGGAGCAGCGCCTCGCCCCCGGCCGCCCCGCCGACCTGCCGATCCCCGAGAACGGCCTGGCCGTCGACGGCGACCTGCGCACCGCCTGGAACCTCACCGCCGACGCAGGCTCGCTCGCCGACCTGCACGGCAGGACCGTCGCCGTCTCCTCCGACATGGCCAAGGTCTTCGGCTGGCAGGTCGGCGACACCCTCAACGCGACCCTCGGCGACGGCACGACCGCCCAGCTGCGCCTGGTCGCCCAGGTGCACCACCTGCTGCCGCACCTGCCGGAGATCGTCGTCCCCCGCGAAGCCCTCAGCGGCCGGGCGGCCGTCAACGTCGCCTACCTGGGCGTCGGCGCCGGGGCGGACGTCACCAAGGCCCTCGGCGACCCGACGGTGGCCACGGCCACCACCGGCGGCGCCTGGGTCGATGCCCACAACGAGCAGACCACCAAGAACGGCTGGATCTCCATGCTGGCGATCCTCGGCCCGGCCCTGCTCTACGCCCTGATCGCCATCGTCAACACGATGATGATGTCCACGGGTGACCGCCTCCGGGATTTCGCGACCCTCCGCCTCACCGGCGGCACCCGCCGCCAGGTGCTGCGCGTGGTGGCCGTCGAGACCCTGCTCGTGGTCGCCACGGCGGCTGCCCTCGGCCTGATCGTCACGCTGGTCACCCAGTACGCGACCGTCCTGTTGATCGAGAACCGCATCCTCGACACGGCCCAGAGCGCGGCCTACCAGCTGCCCTGGACAGCCCTCGCCGGCTCGGCCGCCGTCTGCCTGGTCCTCGCCCTCACCGCCAGCCTCATCCCCGCCCGCCTGGCCCTGCGCACCCGCCCCCTCGACCTGGTGGCCGGCCGCCAGTAGCCAGTCGCACCACCAGGGCACGAAGAAGGGTCCGACTCGGAACGAGTCGGACCCTTCCCCTTATATAGGCCGATGTCAGTCGGACATGGCGACGAGCACGCGCCGGCTCCCCGTGAACGGCCGCCGCCCGTGCCCGACGAGCACGTTGTCGATCAGCAGCACGTCCCCCGGGCGCCAGTCGACGTTCACCGCGCACTCCAGTCCACGGTCGCGGATCTGCTCGACCCACTCGGCGGGGATCGGCGTGCCGTCGGCGAGGGTGACGGACTGCGGCAGGTCCTCCGGCGGCAGGATGCTGGCCAGGGTGGCGGCGGTCTCGTCGCCGAGCCCGGCCGGGTGCCACTGGTCGGCCTGGTTGAACCAGACCTCGGTGCCGGTCACCGGGTGCCGGGTGGTGGCCGGGCGCAGCTGCGCGACCCGCAGGCCGCCGTCCTTCTTCCACTCCCAGGTCGCGGCCGTCCCGGAGAGGAACGCCTCGACCTCCTCGCGGCTCTCGGTCTCGAAGGTCTGCTGCCAGCTCTTGCCGAAGCCGTAGCCGTCGTGCAGGTTCTGCAGGTAGCGGACGCCGCCGGAGAACGCCTCCCGCACCTCCGGGTCGAGCGCCTCCAGCCACCGGACGCCGTCCACCACGGGGGTGGCGCCGCCGGTCTCGGCCGCGATCTCGCAGTAGAACGCGAGCCGGGCCGGCCACTGGTGGGCGTACGACATCTCGTTGTGCATCGAGATGGTGAACTCCTGGGGGTACTCCGTGGAGGTGTAGAGGTTCTGCCCGACCTTGGTGCGCGGCGAGTTACCGTGCACGTACGCCAGGCGGTTCGGCAGCAGCAGGTCGAAGACCTTGTCGAGCTCGCCGGGCGTCACGCCGAAGCCGCGGAAGACCAGGGCCTTCTCACGCGTCAGCAGACCGGCGAGGTCGTCCAGCCGCTGGAGGTGGTCGATCAGACCGTACGGGGTGGCCTCGGCGCCGACGTCCGCCGGGCCGATCTCAGCCGGAATCCAGTTCTGTTCTGCGCCCATGGGGGACAGCTCTCTCCGTAGTCGGATATATCACCGCCACCCTTGCCGCGCCGACCATGCGAGATCATTACAGCTTCTATACACCCCCTGAAGATTACCCTCCGTAAGGGGGGGAGCGGTGGAGCGTTCCGACCGGTACTGTGATCATCGGCGGGGGAGGGACGTGCTACAGACCCTCATGCCGGTACGGACGTCCTCAAAAACGGGGAGGGGCGTCCGATGAACGGGGGATCGGTTGGACGTTCAACTCGACTTCGGATTGTTGGGCCCGCTCTCGGTAGCGGCGGACGGCCGCCGGATTGCCGTAGGCGGGCCGAGGCAGCGCACCATCCTCGCCCTGCTCCTGCTCGCGCCGGACGCCATCGTCTCGGTCGACGCCATGGTCGAGGCGGTGTGGCAGGGCGATCCGCCGGCGACCGCGCGTACCCAGGTGGCGATCTGCATCGCCGGGCTGCGCAAGATCTTCCGCGCGGAGGGCTGCGTCGACGAGCTGATCGCCACCGCGCACCCGGGCTACCAGTTCAACGCGGGCGGCCACCGGATCGACCTGCTGGCCTTCGAGGGGATGGTCGCCGCCGCGGAGCAGGCCGCCGCCCAGGCCCGGACGGCGGAGGCGGGCGAGCTCTACGAGCGGGCGCTCGGGCTCTGGCGCGGCCCGGTGCTGGAGGGGGTCACCGGCCGTCCGGTCGAGGACGAGGCGGCGCGGCTCGAAGAGGTGCGGCTGGCCTGCTACGAGGCGTCCACCGAGCTGCAGCTCGCGCTCGGCCGCCATCTGGACGTGATCGGCTCGCTGAACGCCGTGGTGCGCGAGCACCCGCTGCGTGAGCGGGCCCGGCACGCCCTGATGCTGGCGCAGTACCGCGCCGGGCGAAGAGCCGAGGCGATGGAGACCTTCCGGGAGGGCCGTCGGCAGTTCATCGACGAGCTGGGCCTCGAACCGGGCACCCCACTGCTCCAACTGCACGACGCCATCCTGCGCGACGACCCGGCCCTCGACCTGCCCGAGGCGTCCGCCGCCGAGCCCGCCGAGGAGCCCGCGCCGGCCCCGGCCGCCGAGCAGCGCCCCACCCCCTCCTTCCTGCCGCCGAACGTGCCCGCCTTCACCGGCCGGGGCGCCGAGACCGCGCTGCTCGACCAACTCGTCGAGCACGGCCGCTCGGAGGAGCAGCCCCCCGGCATCGGCTTCGTCACCGGCGTCGCC
Source organism: Kitasatospora sp. McL0602 (assembly GCF_052076145.1). Taxonomy (NCBI): domain Bacteria; kingdom Bacillati; phylum Actinomycetota; class Actinomycetes; order Kitasatosporales; family Streptomycetaceae; genus Kitasatospora; species Kitasatospora sp. McL0602. Next base: position 4,232,869 of record NZ_CP197246.1, read on the forward strand.
GGGGTCGGCAAGACCGGTCTGGCCGTGCACTGGGCGCACCGCGTCTCGGGGCACTTCCCGGACGGCCGCCTCTACGTCGACCTCTGCGGCCACGACGAGACGCACGAGCCGACCAGCGCCGCCGACGTGCTCAGCCGCTTCCTGCGCGCCCTCGGCGTGCCGAGCGAGCAGATCCCGGCCGATCCGGGCGAGCGGACCTCGCTCTACCGCAGTCTGCTCGCCGACCGCCGGGTGCTGGTGGTGCTCGACAACGCCCGTACGGTGGCGCAGATCCGCCCGCTGCTGCCGAGCAACGGCCAGTGCTGCGTGATCGTCACCAGCCGTGAGCCGATGGAGCAGCTGATGCTCCGGTACGGCGCGGTGCGGGTCCAACTCGGCGTGCTGCCACCGGCGGAGGCGATCGAGCTGCTCGGCCGGATCGTGCCCGACGACAAGATCGCCGCCGATCCGGTGCAGGCCGAGCGGCTCGCCGAGCTGTGCGACCGGCTGCCGCTGGCGCTGCGGATCGCGGGCGCCCGGCTGGCCTCCAAGGCGCACTGGTCGGTCAAGCACCTCGTCGCCCGGCTGGCCGACGAGCGCCGGCGGCTGGACGAGCTCAGCCAGGGCGAGTCCCAGGTCCGGGCCGGGTTCGCGCTCAGCTACCGCTATCTGCCCTCCGATGCGGCCCGGCTCTACCGCCGGCTGGCCCTGCTGGAGGCCCCCGACGTCACGGTCTGGGCCGCCGCCGCCCTGCTCGACGTGCACCCCTTCGAGGCCGAGCGGCTGTTGGAGCACCTGGTGGACGTCCAACTGCTGGAGGTCGTCGGCAGCGACGGCACCGGCCAGCTGCGCTTCCGCCAGCAGAACCTGCTGCGGCTCTTCGCCAAGGAGCGGGTGCAGGCGGAGGAGGATCCGGCCGAGCGTGAGGAGAGCCTGGACCGCGCCCTGCGCGCCTGGCTGACCATCGCCGAGCAGGCGCACCGCCAGGAGTACGGCGGCGACTTCTCGTTGATCCACGGCAGCACCCCGCGTTACCCCGTCGACGAACTCCTGCTGGAGGAGCTGATCGCCTCCCCGCTGGACTGGTTCGAGGCCGAGCGGCTCTCGCTGATCGCCGCCGTCGACCAGTCCGCCCGGCTCGGCAAGGACGAGCTGGCGTGGGACCTGGCGGTCTCGGCGACGGTGCTCTTCGAGACCCGGGACTACATGGAGGACTGGCGGTCCTGCTGCGAGAGCGCACTTGCTGCGACTCGGGCGGCCGGGAATCTCCGGGGCGAGGCGGTGATGCTCGAATCCCTCGGCGCCTCGCGGATCCGCACCCGTCATCTGACGGAGGCCGGTGAGCTGCTGCAGCTGGCGCTGGCCCGGTTCGACGAAATGGGTGAGGTGCACGGGCGGGCGCTGACGCTGCGCTCACTCGCCGTCATGGACCGGACCTTGGGTGACGTCGAGTTGGCCGGAGCCCGGTTGAGGGAGGCTGTGGAGACCTTCCGCAAGGTCGGTGATCTGTCCTCGGAGGCGCACGCCCTGGGCTACCTGGCTCAGGGTGAGCTGGACTCTGGACGGGCCGAGGATGCACTGCGCTTCGGGCTGGAGTCGGTCGAGGTCTCCCGGAGGATCGGGGAGACCCGGGGGATGGCACAGGCGGTGTACCGACTCGGGCGGGCCTACCTGATGTCGGACAGCTTCGATCTGGCCGAGGAGTCCCTCCGCGAGGTGGTCAGGATCGTGGCGGCCAAGCGCGATCGCCTGGGCATGGTCTACGCCCGGCTCGGTCTCGGGGAGACCGAGCTGAGACGTGGTCGTCCCGACTGCGCGGAGACCGAGTTGCTGGCCGCGCTGGACGTGGCGGAGCAGATTCACAACCCGGTGGCGGAGGGCCGTGTCCATCGGACGCTCGGTCAGGTCAGCCGGGCGCTGGGCCGGACGGAGGAGGCCCGGCAGCGGATGAGCCGTGCCCGGGAGATCTTCCGGAGTGCCGGGGCGGAGCGGGAGCTGAAGCTGACCGAGGAGGAGCTCGCCACCTTGGCCGGTTGACCCTCGGTAGGACCCGAAGCCCCGTGGCGGGCATCCCTTTCCGGATGCCCGCCACGGGGCTTCCGCATATCCTCGGGATATTTCGAATTGATAGCCAGGATATGACTTCCTGCTAGATCTTCTGCCTAGATTCCAATGGAGCGAACGAAGAAGTCGCAGAACTCGAAGCATGGAGTCGGATATGTCCAGAAGTAGTGTCGTCCCGCCGTTCGCCGTCATTTCCGGCGCCCAGGTCAACGGGGTTCTGGAAGGGCGTCAGAAGGAGGTCGTGGGCATCGTCGAGGCGGCGTACCGCATCCACGGCGCGGGGCAGACGGTCAACCCGCCGTCGTACTTCCTGAAGTTCCCCGACAAGCCCAGCTCGCGGATCATCGCGCTGCCCGCGTCGATCGGGGGTGACGTCCAGGTCGACGGTCTGAAGTGGATCTCCAGCTTCCCGGACAACGTCGAGGCCGGCATCCCGCGCGCCTCGGCCGTGCTGATCCTCAACGACCACGAGACCGGCTACCCGATCGCCTGCCTGGAGAGCTCGATCATCAGCGCGGCCCGCACCGCCGCCTCCGCCGCGCTGGCGGCCGCCAAGCTCTCCGAGGGGCGGGGTGAGCGCCCGCGCCGGGTCGGCTTCATCGGCACCGGCCTGATCGCCCGCTACCTGCACAGCTACCTGGCCGGCACCGGTTGGAGCTTCGACACGGCCGGGGTGTACGACCTCTCGGCCGAGTACGCGGCGGGCTTCGCAGGCTATCTGGAGCAGGCCGAGGGCACCGGCGAGGTCACCGTCCACGACAGCGCCGAATCCCTGATCCGGTCCAGTGACCTGGTGGTCTTCGCGACCATCGCGGGCGCACCGCACGTCCACGACCCGGAGCTGTTCTCGCACAACCCGCTGGTGCTGCACGTCTCGCTGCGCGACCTCTCGCCCGAGGTGATCCTCGCGGCGACCAACATCACCGACGACGTCGAGCACTGCCTGAAGGCCGACACCTCGCTGCACCTGACCGAGCAGCGGCTCGGCCACCGCGGGTTCGTCGATGGCACCCTCTACGACGTGCTGGCCGGCACGGTCGCCGTCCCCGCCGACCGCCCGGTGATCTTCTCGCCGTTCGGCCTCGGCGTGCTCGACCTGGCCGTCGGCAAGCACGTCCTCGACTCCGTCCGCGAGAGCGGCGAGCTGGCCGTCGTCGAGGACTTCTTCCACGAGCTCCGCCGCCACGGCTGAGCCGTAGCCACCCACACCCCACCCTCAGCGTCCGACCCTGTCCGAACCCGGGAGGCACCATGCCGATCATCTCGGCTCCGCACGATTTCAACGAGCACGACCTCTTCGTCGACCTGAGGTCGAGTCTCGGCATTCCGCTCTATCTGAAGTGCGAAGGCATGAACTTCGCCGGTTCGATCAAGCAGAAGGCCGCCGTCGGAATGATCGAGGCGGCCGAGCGGGCGGGCAGGCTACGGCCGGATTCCATACTCGTGGAATCATCCTCCGGGAATCTCGGGGTGGCGCTCAGCCTGATGGCCGCCAGCAAGGGATACGGATTCCTCTGCGTCACCGATTCCCGCTGCAATCTGAACACCAGAAGAATGATGGAAGTCTTCGGTGCGAGAGTGCACACCATCACCGAGGCTGACCCGGTCTCCGGCCTGCTCGGCGCCCGGCTGGCGTACGTCCGCCGGCTGCTGGAGAGCGACGAGCGGTACGTCTGGCTGAACCAGTACCAGAACCCCGACAACTGGGGCGCCCACTACCGCTGGACGGCGCCCGCCATCGCCCAGCAGTTCCCGGATCTGGACGTGCTCTTCGTCGGGGCGGGCACCACCGGCACGCTGATGGGCTGCGCCCGCTGGTTCAAGGAGCACCGGCCCGAGGTGCGGATCGTCGCCGTCGACAGTGTCGGCTCGGTCAGCTTCGGGCAGCCCGCCTCGCCGCGCTGGATCCCCGGCCTCGGGTCGGGGGTGCGGCCCGCGATGCTGGACGAGAGCTACGTGGACGAGGTGCGGATGGTCGAGGAGATCGACACCGTCCGGATGTGCCACCGCCTCGCGGCCCGGGGTTTCCTGTTCGGCGGTTCCACCGGTACGGCTGTCGCGGGGGCAGCCGCATGGCTGGCCGAACACGACCCGGCCGGGAGGCTCACCGCCGCGACCATCGGGCCGGATCTGGGTGAGCGCTATCTCGACACCGTCTATCAGACCAACTGGGTCCAGGACATCTACGGCAGCGCGGCGCTGAGCGAGCTGGAACGCTCGTCGGCCGTCCCCGCGCTGACCTGATATCACTCGCTGACCTGCGGTTATCCGTCCGAGTACAGGTGCGTTATCGGTCCTCGCCGAAGGCCATAACAGATCGATAAGAGATCGAAGTCGCGCCTTCCTACTGTCTTCCACGTCAGCAGGAAACACCGGACACTCCGACAGGAAATGGTCGAAATGCGCCTCATCGGTACCAAGTTCGCGAAGCAGCTCGTCGTCGTTGCCCTCGGCACCGCAGCGGTCCTCGGAGCCTTCGTCGCCACCGAGACGGCGCACACCGCCACCAGCCACACCGTCGTCGCGGACGCCGCGCCGGCCCCGGTCGTCCCGCCGGTCGCCCCGGCCAGCCAGGACTGGGAGTAGAACCTCCGCTTCACGCCCGAAGGCCCGCCGCGACATCCGTCGCTGCGGGCCTTCGTCGTTCCATCACTCTGCTCAGGCGGCCAGCTCCGCCCGAAGCGGTCGGTTCACCGCCTCCGGCACGTCCTCGCCGGCCAGCACCCGCCGGACCGACTCCGCGACCGACACGCCCGCCTTCTCCTGCGCCTCGACGCTGCCCGCGCCCAGATGCGGCGTCACCACCACACCGGGCAGCCCGAAGAGCGGCGAATCCGTGCACGGTTCGGTCTCGAAGACGTCCAGCCCGGCGCCGGCCACCCGGCCGTCCCGCAGGGCGTCGGCCAGCGCGGCCTCGTCCACGATGCCGCCCCGGGCCGCGTTGACGATCCGCAGGCCCGGCTTGGCCTTGGCCAATGCCTCGGCGCCGATCAGGCCGATCGTCTCGGGGGTCTTCGGCAGGTGCACGGTGACGAAGTCGGCCGCGCCGAGCAGCTCGTCCAGCGGGACGACCCGCACGCCCAGCTCGGCGGCCCGCTCCGGTGTCACGTACGGGTCGAAGGCGAGCACCTCCATGTCGAAGGCCGCCATCCGGCGCGCCACCAGTGAGCCGATCCGGCCCAGCCCGACCACGCCGAGCACCTTGCCGGAGAGTTCGACGCCGGTGAACCGGCTGCGCTGCCAGGAGCCGCTCTTCAGCGAGGCGTCGGCCTGCGGGATGTTCCGGGCGACGGAGAGCAGCAGCCCGATCGCCAGCTCGGCCGCGCTCACGATGTTGGAGGTCGGCGCGTTCACCACCAGCACCCCGGCGGCGGTCGCGGCGGGGACGTCCACGTTGTCGAGGCCGACCCCGGCCCGTGCGATCACCTTCAGCCGCGGCGCGGCGGCGATCGCCTCCGCGTCCATCCGGGTCGCGCTGCGCACCAGCACGGCGTCGGCCTCGGCCAGCGCGGCGAGCAGGGCCGTCCGGTCGGCGCCGTCGCAGTGGTGGATGTCGACGTCCGGGCCGAGCACGGCGACGGTCGCGGGGGAGAGCTCCTCGGCGAGGAGGACGACGGGGCGGCGCGCCGGTGCGAGCGGGCGGATGTTCATACTTCTGGCTCCTCTGGGCTCGGTTGACGGAGGGTTGGTGAGGGGCATGTGTGATCAGCCCGCCGGGAGGACGGCGACACTGCCGCCGTCGCTGCGCACCTTGACCTTGTGCGAGGAGCCCGGGTCCGTCCGCACCTGCACCTTCTGGCTGCCGCCGTCGGTGGTCGCGTCCACCGCGTAGGCGGCGTCCGGGAGCTGGGCCGTGACGCTGCCGCCGGCCGAGTCGATGTCCACCATGTCCGGGGCGGCGGCGAACTTCGCCGTGACGGTGCCGCCGTCGGCGTGTGCGGTGAGGCGCTTGGAGGTCACCTCGGCGACCCGCACCGCGCCGCCGTCGGCGGTCAGGTCGAGCGCGCCGGACAGGCCGGTCACGGTGACGTCGCCGCCGGTGTTGCGGATCTTCACCTCGACGCTCTTCGGCACCTCGACGCGGTAGCTCACCTGGCAGACCCGGTGGCCGATGCCGTGGCCGCACTCGGAGGCCTCCAGCGAGAGCGCGCCGCCGCTCGTGGTGTGACCCACCGTCGGCTTGTCGCCGTCGTAGCGGACTGTCTCGGTGACCTGGACGGTGTCCTGAGTGCCCGCCACCACCTCGACCGTCCCGCCGGGGCTCCTGACCTGAAGCGTCGTGATCCGGTCGGCGACCTGGTAGGAATGGGTCTCTGCGGTGACCTTGCCGCCGCAACCCGTGAGCACTGCACCCAGCGCGACGGTGACGGCAAGGGGGGCGACCATGGCCGGGTACCGGGTCACGGTCCTCGGGTTGGCCTGACGGGACGACTGCACGGCTTCATCCTTCGCTCGTGGCGGTGGGACTCATCGGGCCCCAGCCTCCTCGGCGGCGTCATACCGTTCCCATACTCCGACCATCGCCCCGGACCGATGTGATCCATTGCCTACGGGGACTTCGTCAGGTGGCACTACCCTAAAGACCCGGTATGGGGGAAACATAGAACTTCCAGGCAGAGTCGGACTCACATACCCATCCCCCGAAGGAGGCAGCGATGGCCAGCAACCTCGGGCCGCGCCCTGCCGACGAGCCGGACGAGCTCGCTCTGCCCGCCCGTGGTGTCCCCGCAGACCAGGGCGGCGCCCCGCGCAACCACGAGGAGCTGCTCCGCCGTCGGAGAGCTGCTCTCCGGCACGACCCGGCCGCCTCCGGCGCGGCCGAACTCTCCCAACAGGTGCTCGGCTGGGCCCAGGCCCTCGACGTGGGCGAGCGCACGCTGCGTGACGCGGCGCGCGGCGTCCTGCCCGAGGACGGCCGGGCCGACAACCGGGCCGACAACCTGGCAGACGGCCGGGCCGGGTCCAGGCAGGCGCTGGGCCGGGCCGCCGCACTGCTCGGCGCAGCCGAGGCCGCCGCAGCACTGGCCGCCCGCAGCGCGCACACGCTCACCGCCGAGTCGGCGGTGACGTCGACGGTGGTCTCCGCCCTGGTGCCCGCCCTGGTCGCGGAGTTGACGGCCGAACTGGGCCGTCCGGTCTCCGACCCCGACGTCGGCCCGGACCTCGGCCCCGACCCGGAGGCCGAGCGCCGCCGGGGTGCCGTCGTCGCCCAATTCCCCTGGCTGGTCCACGGGTTCGCGCTGGAGACGGTGGACGAGGGCGGGCTGGCCGAGGCCGTCCGGCTCGGCGCGCCGCTGGCCGAGCTGGACGCCGACCGGCTGGGCAGCCTCTCCCGGGGCGGTTGCAGCCCCGTACAGGCCCTGCCGAAGGTGGTCAGCAGCCCGGCACTCGGCCGGGCGAGCGCCGGGGCGCAGAGCCTGGCCAAGGCCGTGCTCTCCGCCGGTGACGAACTGCACCGCCGGATGGCCGAGGTGCCCGAGGTGCCGCAGAGCACCCCGGCGGACCGTCGGCTCGCGGCCGCCTACGAGACGCTGTACGCGGCGGCGGCCTGCCTGGCGCTGTGGACGGCCCGGACGGCGCCCGTCCAGGGCGACGAGCTCTGGCTGCAGGCGGCCCTGCGCGGCCTGCTCGGGCGGCTGCACCGGCTGCTCGACGAGCAGTGCCCCGACGTCGACGAGCACGCCGTCGAGGAGACGCTCGCCGACCGCGTCGTCGCGCTGGCCGGGGCGGGCGGCCCGCTCACCCCGTTCGTCTGCTGACCGTCGTCCTCGTGCGCCGAGGGGCGCGGGGCTCCGCTGAATCCAGCGGAGCCCCGCGCCCCTCGGTATTTCTCCGTGCCGTCAGTTCACCAGCTGGTGCGGCATGACCGTCCGCACCTCGCCGCTCAGGATCGCCTCGTACGTCCGGGCGAGCAGCCGTCCGGGCTCGACGCCCAGCTCGTCCGCCAGGATGCGGCGGCCGTCCAGGTAGAGCGACATCGCCTCGGCCTGCCGCTCGGAGCGGTACAGCGCCGTCATCAGCAGGGCGCGGAAGCGCTCCCGCATCGGATGCTGCGAGACCAGCCCGGTGAGCTCGGAGATCAGCTGGCGGTGCCGCCCGAGGATCAGGTCGACCTCGATCCGGGCCTCCAGCGCCTCCAGCCGGGCCTCGTCCAGCTGCGGACGCTCCGCGAACACCAGGTGGTCGGTGACGTCTGCCAGGGCCTCGCCCTGCCAGAGCGACAGGGCGGCCCGCAGCTGCTCGGCGGCCAGCTCGAAGCGCTGCTCGCGCAGGGCCCGGAAGCCGCTCTGCGACAGCTCGGTGAAGCGGGTCAGGTCGCACGGCACCTGGTCCGCCATGAGTCTGTAGCCGGTGCGGATGCGTACGAGCGGCACCTCGGGCCCGATCCGGCGCCGGATCCGCGAGGCGTACGTGTGGATCTGCGCGCCCGCCGTGCTCGGCGGGTTCGTGTCCCAGAGCATCCGCCCCAGGTGTTCGTCGGAGAGCGCCCGCCCGCCGGCGAGCACCAGTGCCGCGAACATCGTCCGCTGCTTGGTGCCGCTCAGGGCGTCCTCCAGGCCATCGGTCAGGATGTGGACCGGGCCGAGGATCCGGAACTCCATGATGTCGTCCTCTCTCACCTACGGTGCGGTGCCCGTCTACCCCCGAGACCGCTTGACCGTACGGACAGTAGGAGTCGGCCACATCGGCCTGATATTGCCTCGATATCGGTCTCCCGAGGGCCTCCCCACCTGCGCCGCAGTGCAGAATGGGGAGGCCGCCCCACCGAACCAGGAGCCCCCGCTCGTGCCGCAGCAGCCCGAAGCCCCCCGATCCGACCTCCGCGCCGACTGCGCGAACTGCTTCGGTCTCTGCTGTGTCGCACTGCCGTTCGCCAAGTCCTCCGACTTCGCGGCCGACAAGGCAGCCGGGCAGCCGTGCCGGAACCTCCAGCAGGACTTCCGCTGCGGCATCCACACCCGGCTCCGCACCTCGGGCTTCACCGGCTGCACGGTCTTCGACTGCTTCGGGGCGGGCCAGAAGGTCTCGCAGATCACCTTCGGCGGCACCGACTGGCGCCGGGCCCCGGAGACCTCCCGGCAGATGTTCGAGGTGTTCCCGGTCGTGCGGCAGCTGCACGAGCTGCTCCACTACCTGACCGAGGCACTCGCCCTCCCGGCCGCCCGCCGGCTGCACGGCGAGCTGCGCGCGGCGCTGGAGGGCGTCGAGCAGCTCAGCCTCGCCGACGCCGAGACGCTGGTCGCGGCCGACGTCCCGGCCATCCGCGGGCAGGTCAACACGCTCCTGCTGGAGGCCGGGGAGCTGGCACGGGCCGGTGTGCCGGGCAAGCGGAAGAACCACCGCGGCGCGGACCTCATCGGCGCGAAGCTCAAGGGCGCCGACCTGCGCGGCGCCAACCTCCGGGGCGCCTGCCTGATCGCCGCCGACCTCAAGGGCGCCGACCTGCGCCAGGCCGACCTGATCGGCGCGGACCTGCGCGACGCCGAGCTGGCCGGGGCCGACCTCACGGGCAGCATCTTCCTCACCCAGGCGCAGCTGAACGCGGCCAAGGGCGACGCCACCACCAAGCTGCCCCCGACGCTCACCCGCCCCGCCCACTGGTGACCGCCTGACGCCGTGTCCGCCCCGGGCCGGCCGGTGCCACGGCGCGGGATGAGATCATCAGGGCCTGCGCAGTGGAGAAGGCGGAGGGGGCATGGACGAGGTGACGGCAGCCGAGGGCGCGCCGCTGGTGATGGTCGCGGGCACCGACGAGGTGCTCCGGCATCCGGAGGCGACCCTGCACACGCTGACCGCCGTCGAGCACGAGCGGGCCGGCCGCTTCCGCCGCGAGGAGGACCGGCGCAACTTCGTCGCCGCCCACCTGCTCGTCCGGGTCTGCGCCGCCCGCCTGCTCGGCCCGGCCGCCGGGCCGCTCACTCTCGCGCAGCGCTGCCCCGACTGCGGGCTCGGCGATCACGGCAAGCCCTACCTGCCCGAGCACCCCGGCCTGGAGGTCAGCCTCTCGCACAGCCGGGGCGTGGTCGCCGCCGCCGCCGCGTACGGCCCGGTCGGGGTCGACGTCGAGCTGCCGCAGCACGGCGCCCTCGATGCGGGGGTGCTGCAACGGGTGCTCACCGAGCGCGAGTTGCGCCTGGTCGAGCAGCACGCCGACCCCGAGCAGGCCTTCCTCCGGCAGTGGGTCCGCAAGGAGGCGCTGATCAAGATCGGCCGGGTCACCCTCGACACGATGGGCGAGGTCGACCTCGCCGGGCTGCCGCTGAGCGCGGACGGCGCCCCGCTGCGCAGCCGGTTCGAGCAGCTGCACTTCCTCGACTGGGACGACCACAGGCTCGGGGCGACGGTGGTCGTGGTGGCCACCGTCGCCCCGAGCATCAGCGATCTCGCTCTCACACGCTGACGAGCTCCGGCTCGGTCGCTGCGTCCTCAGTCGCCGCGTCCTCGGCGGCCTGCTCCGGCTGAGCGGCCCGGCGCGGCAGGGCGAACATCAGGGCGAAGACCGCCAGCAGCCCGCCCGCCACCCACCACAGCGAGTGGGTGAAGGCGTCGACGAAGACCGGGCCCATCGCCTGCCGGGCCGGGTCGGCGGCGTCCACCACGCTGAAGAAGGTCACGGAGGAGAGGCCGAGGCCCAGCGCCACCCCGAGCTGCTGGGTGGTGTTGATCAGGCCGGAGGCCGAGCCGGAGTGGTCGCGCGGCACGTCGGAGAGCACCGAGTCGGTCAGCGGCGCGACGATCAGGCCCATCCCGGCGCCCATCACCACCATCGGCAGCGCCATCTGCCAGGGGTGGATGCCCGAGCCGTAGTGGCGCGCCTCGGCGATGTAGACCAGGGCGCCCGCCGCCATCACCAGCGCCCCGGCCTGGAGCACCTTGCGCCCGAAGCGCGGCACCAGCTTCTGCACCGACATCCCGGCGGCGACGGAGACCGCCAGCGAGAACGGCACACCCGTCAGGCCGGCCCGCAGCGGGCTCCAGCCGAGCCCGAGCTGCATGTAGAGCGTCCAGACCAGGAAGAAGATGCCGGTCGCGATGCCGAAGGTCAGCTGCACGCCGATGCCCGCCGCGAAGCTCTTCACCCGGAACAGCGACAGCTCGACCAGTGGCGAGCCGTCCCGCCGCAGCTTGGCGCGCTCGTACGCGAGGAACACGGCGAAGACCGGCACGCTGCCCGCCATCAGCGCGAAGCCCCACAGCGGCCAGCCCGCCTCGCGGCCCTGGGTGAGCGGGTAGAGCAGCATCAGCAGTGCGGCGGTGGCGAGCACCATGCCCAGCAGGTCCAGCTTCAGCGCCTTCGGGGCCCGCGACTCGCTGACGTACCGGCTGCCGAGCAGCAGACCGGCCAGGCCGATCGGCAGGTTGACCAGGAAGATCGGCCGCCAGCCGAGCCCGAGGAAGTCCCACTCCGTCAGCACCGCACCCAGCAGCGGGCCGAGCATGGCCCCGAGGCCGACCATCGCGCCGAACATCCCGAAGACCTTGCCGCGCTCGTGCGCGGGGAAGGTGGTGTGGATGATGGCCAGCACCTGCGGCACCATCAGTGCGGCCGTGCCGCCCTGGAGCACCCGGGCCGCGACCAGCAGCTGCGGGTCACCGGCCAGGCCGCAGAGCGCCGATGCGACGGTGAAGCCGCCGATGCCGAGCAGGAAGAGCCGCTTGCGGCCGTAGATGTCGCCGAGCCGCCCGCCGGTGATCAGGCCCACCGCGAAGGCCAGCGCGTACCCGGCGGTGATCCACTGGAGCTGGCTGAACGAGGCGCCGGTCTCGTGTTGGATGGTCGGCATGGCGATGTTGACGATGGTGACGTCGACCAGGTCCATCAGGCTGGCCGTCATCACCACGGCCAGCGCCAGCCAGCGCCTGCGATCGGGGGCCTCCGTTACGGATGACATGGGTGCTCTTCTCCTTCAGGTGGTCGGACTCTCCGAAGGTAGGCCCCATATAGGCCAGATCCTGTCCGCTTGGTCCGCCATCCTGGAGTCATGACCGACACCCCGGCACGGCTGCTGAATCTGCTCTCCCTCCTCCAGATCCCGCGCGAGTGGCCCGGCAGCGAGCTGGCCGACCGCCTGGAGGTCAGCCCGCGCACCATCCGCCGCGACATCGAGCGGCTGCGCGACCTCGGCTACCCCGTCGAGGCCACCCGGGGCGCGATCGGCGGGTACCGGTTGGTCGCGGGCGCCGCGATGCCCCCGCTGCTGCTCGACGACGAGGAGGCCGTCGCCATCGCGGTCGGCCTGCGGGCGGCGGCGGGCAACGCCGTCGAGGGCATCGAGGAGGCGTCCGTCCGCGCCCTCGCCAAACTCGTCCAGGTGCTCCCGGCCCGGCTGCGCCACCGGGTCGGCTCGCTGAGCGCCGCGACCGTCCAGCTGCCGATGGGCGGCGGCCCCCGGATCGACCCGGAGATCCTCACCCTGCTGGCCACAGCCACCGCCGGGCACGAACGGCTCCGCTTCGCCTACCGCGCCGCCGACGGCTCCGACACCCGCCGGCTGGTCGAACCCCACCGCCTGGTCGCCGCCGGGCGCCGCTGGTACCTCGTCGCGTACGACAACGACCGCGACGACTGGCGGATCTTCCGGGTCGACCGCCTCAGCGAGCCGGTCGCCACCGGCTCCCGCGCCGCACCCCGGGAGCTCCCGGCCGAGGACGCCGCCGCCTTCGTCGCCGCCAAGTTCGCCAACCGCTTCCCCGGCCACCAGGCCGTCGTCACCCTGCACGCCCCCGCCGACCGCCTGCCCCCGTACCTCGGCGAGCTGGAGCCCATCGACGACGCCAGCTGCCGCCTCCGCACCCGCGCCGACTCTCTGGAGTGGCTGGCCGTCCGCCTCGCCACCCTCGGCTGCGAGTTCGAAGTCCACGAGCCCCCACAGCTCGCCGACACCCTGCGAGCCCTCGCCGGCCGCCTGACCCGCGCAGCGGGCGGCTGAACGTTCCCCGCGCCCCTGGGCAGTGCCGTTCAGAGCGCCCGGCGGCGCTGGAGCCACGCGAAGGCCGCCCAGCCGGGCAGCACCGGCAGCAGGAAGGTCAGCAGCCGGTACAGCGTCACCGCCGCGAACGCCGCGCCTTCGTCCATCCCCGCCATCTGCCGCAGCGCCGTCACCAGCAGGACGTCGACCACCCCGGCCCCTCCCGGGGTGGGCGCTGCCGAGCCGAGGGCGTTGCCGGCCAGGAAGGCCACCGCCACGGCGGCGTAGCCGGGCTGCTGCCCGACGGCCAGCGCGCAGCAGTACAGGCAGGTGATGAAGGCCAGCGACACCAGCAGTTGTCCGGCCACCCCGAGGGCGAGCTTGCCGGGCTGCTGGAGCAGGTCCAGCAGCCGGGGCAGCACCTCGGCCCGCAGCGGGCGCAGCAGCCCGCCGATCCGCCGCCGCACCCACGGCACGGCGAAGCCGGACACCACCACCGCGCAGAGCAGCACCGCGCCGACCGCCAGCACCCGGGCGGAGGGCATCTCGCCCTGCGGGGCTCGCCCCAACAGTGCGGCGAAGAAGGCGAGTTGCAGCAGGTGCAGGGCCAGCCCGCCGAGCTGGGAGACGCCGACGCTCGACAGTGCCTGCGGGGTCGGTACGCCGCCGCACTGGAGGAAGCGGGTGTTAAGTGCGACCCCGCCGACCCCGCCGGGGGAGACCAGCTTGGCGAACGCACCGGCCACCTGTACGGCCAGGGCCCGCCCGAAGTGCAGCCGCTCGGGCACGAATCCGACGAACCCGAGGGTCGCGGCGAGATAGCTGAGCGCGGCGGCACCGGCGGCCAGGCCGAACCAGAACGGGTCGGCGGCGGAGAGGACGGCGAACGGGTCGCGGTCGCTGGTGAGGAGGTAGCGCAGCAGCAGGTACCCGGCGAGCAGCCCGGCCCCGACGGTCAGCAGCGTGCGCGGCCGCAGCCGCTCCAGCCGGACGGGCTGCACCTCTGCCTGCGGCTGGTCGCGGAGCAGCGACTCCCTTACCGCGCCGAGCAGTTCGGGCTGCGCCTTGAGGGCGGCCCGGGAGCCGGGGGCGAGGGCGATCGGCTGGAGCAGCGGCAGGGCGGCGCAGAGCGCGGGGGCGCCGAGCACGGTGGTGCCGGTCCGGACGGCCGGTTCAGCACCGGCCCGCAGGGCGAGGGTGCTGAGCATCCCGGCGACGTCCAGGTGCAGTTGGAGCTCTCCGGCGGCTATCTCGCCGTCGGAGAGGCCGACCAGGTGGACGGCGCCGTCGGGGGCGATCAGCAGCGCGTCGGCGGAGATGGCCCGGTGGGCCGTCCGGCGGCGTTGCAGCAGTTGGAGCTGCTGCCAGGCGTCGGTGAGCAGCTCGTCGGTCAGCTCCTCCTCGGCGAGTTCGCCGAAGGCCCGGCCGGGGAGGTAGTGGTAGGCCACGACCGTGGAGTCGGGCGCGAGTTGGGCCGTGGCGGCGATCTGCCGGGTGCGCACCCCGGCGGCGGTCGCGGCGTACGCGAGCAGCGCCTCGTGCTCCAGGCCGGTGCGTGGTGGCAGCAGGCCGCGCGGGGTCAGCTCGGCGCGCAGCCGCAGCAGCCGCCAGAGGTGGCCGGGCCAGCCGCTGGTCTGGGCGCGCGGGTCGAGCACGAGCACGTCGAGGTCGGGGCGGCCGTCGTGCTGGGTGACGAGGTACCGGCCGGGGGCCGTCCGGCGGGCGAGGTGCGGCCTGACCCCGGCCTGGCCGAGGGCGATCAGCAGCTGTGCGGTGGTCGGCCGGCAGGCGGGGGTGCCGAGTGCGTACGTGGTGGCGTGCCCGGCGGCCCAGCCGATCAGCAGGGCGAGCACCAGCGAGAGCGGGGTGGCGTAGCCGGTGACGAGGCCGGACAGCCCGGCGACGCCCAGGGTGACGGCCAGGGCGGTGCGCCAGCGCGGCAACCTGGCTGCCCCGGCGGTGGTCATGAAGGCGAGCACCGGGGCGAGGTGCCCGTACACCGGGTCGGTGCGGCCGACGCCGCCCGGGTTGGTGTGGGTGAGGGCGGCGAGGCCGCCGACGGCCGCGTCCAGGGCGAGCGAGAGCCCGTAGGCGAGGACGGCGGCGGCGACCCCGTCGGCGAGGCCCCGGTGGGCCCGGCGGGCGAGGCGCTGCCCGGCGAAGGCGAGCGGCAGGACGAGCAGGGCGACGGCGGCGAGCAGCCCGGCCGGCCCGCCGAGTGCCCACGGCACCTGTTCGGTGCCCTGGGCGACGTCGGCGTCCAGGCCGTCGGCGGTGCCCTGCGCACCCGTGGCCAGCAGCAATGTCAGCCCGGCTGCGGCGAGCCCCGTCAGGGCGCGGACCAGGGAGGCCGGGTGCCGGACGCGTACGTTCTCGGCGGCCGTCCGCAGCGAAGTCGAGGTGTCATCTTGTATCACCGTTGCCACGGGGCATGCTCCCACACCCCGGTGACACTCCCGCCTTCTCCGTCAGGTCGGGGTCTGCGGGCGTGACGGCCGGGCGTGACGGCCGGGCGTGACGGCCCTCAGGCCTGCCGGGTCGGCAGGACGACGACCTGGCGCAGGTTCACGTGCCGGGGGCGGCTGACGGTGTAGGCGACGAGGTCGGCGACGTCCTCGGAGGTCAGCGCCGGGATGGCGGTGAACATCGAGTCGATCAGGTCGGAGAGCCCGGGGTTGTCGACGTGGGCGGGGAGCTCGGTGTCGGTCAGGCCCGGCTCGATGTTGGTGACGCGGACGTCTCGCGGGCCGAGTTCGGGCCGCAGCCCGGCGGCGAGGTGGGTCAGGGCGGCCTTGGTGGCGCTGTAGACGGCGAAGTCGGGGAAGGTCACGTGCGCGCCGATCGAGGAGATGGTGACGAGATCGGCGGCCCGGCCCGCGTCGGCGGCCGCGAGCAGGTCCGGGGTGAAGGCGCGGATCACCCGGAGCACGCCGGTGAGGTTGGTGTCGATCATCCGGGTCCACTCGTCGAGCCGGCCGTCGGCGATCGGGTTGGGCAGCATCACCCCGGCGGCGGCCACCACCAGGTCGACCGCGCCGTACGCGCCCTGCACCCGCTCGGCGGCGGCGTCCACCGAGGCCTGGTCGGTGACGTCCGTGGTGACGGCCAGGGCCTGCCCGCCCTCGGCGGTGATCTTGTCGACGAGTTCCGTCAGCCGCTCGGTGCGGCGGGCGAGCAGCGCGACGCGGGCGCCCTGGGCGGCGAGCAGCCGGGCGGTCGCGGCGCCCATGCCGCTGGCGGCTCCGGTGACGACGGCGGTGCGGCCGGTGAGG
This sequence comes from Kitasatospora sp. McL0602, assembly GCF_052076145.1. Classification (NCBI taxonomy): domain Bacteria; kingdom Bacillati; phylum Actinomycetota; class Actinomycetes; order Kitasatosporales; family Streptomycetaceae; genus Kitasatospora; species Kitasatospora sp. McL0602. The sequence continues at coordinate 4,249,094 of NZ_CP197246.1, forward strand.
TCGGCGAAACTCATGGGGTGTGCCTCCAGGTCGGGTCGGTGGCTCCACTCTCCGGCCGTCCGGCGGCCCGACCCAGTGCCCTGCTGTACCTGGGTCTGCCAGGGCCAGGCTGGACGGCTGCTCGCCCGACTGGACGGCCGCCGAAACCCGGGAAAGGCTACAATCCGGACATATCAGCCCACGCGTCCGGATCGCCGAGCACACCGGCCCGGCGGGCGAGGCGCCGAAGGGAGACCGACGATGACCAAGCGATCGACCGGCCGGATGCAGCAACTCCGCCGTGGCACGCAGGAGATCCTCGAACGCCGAAGCATGGCCGCCAGCCCCGGCGCACTCCCACCGGATCTCCACACCGACACCCTGAAGGCGGCCGGGCGCACCCCGTACGCCGGTGACATCGCCTTCACCCACGGCGGCCGCCGCGCCCTCGGCTCCGCCACCCCGATGACCGGCTCGGCGCACCACGCCGAACTCCCCGGCCACCGCCACCGCGGCGCCGAGAAGCACTCGGCGCACTGACCCCCCCCGGAGGGGCGCGGGGAGCTCGCGCGGTTGATCGAAAAGCCCCCCGTGCCCCTCCGGCTGTCGTACGCTTCCCCCGGACCGCGACCTCCGGAGGACTCCCCATGCTCACCACCCGCGACGAGTGGCTCGCCTCCCTCACCAGGGTCTACGCCGCCTCCGGCTGTCTGATCACCGACGAGCAGGGCCGCGTCCTGATCGTCAAGGCCGGCTACCGCGAGCACTGGCAGTTCGTCGGCGGCACCGTCGACAAGGGCGAGAACCCCGAGCAGTGCGCCGAGCGTGAACTCCTGGAGGAGACCGGCCTGGTCAAGGCCCCCGGCGCCCTGCTGGTGGTCGCCTGGACCAACCCGTCCGCCGAACTCGAGCACCCGGCCGTGCACTTCCTCTTCGACCTCGGCACCATCCCCGCCGACACCGCGATCACCCTCCCGGCCGGAGAGCTCGACTCCTACCGCTGGGCTGCCCCCGAGGAGGCCCTCGACCTCCTCGGCCCGGCCCGCGCGCTGCGCCTGCGAGCCGGTCTCGAAGCCCGCGCCGACGGCCGCACCCGGGTCGTCACCAGCCCCAACTCCGGCTTCTGACAGCCCCTTTCCGGCAGCCCCTGTCAGCTTGGTCTGCGCCAGACGTAGGCCGCCGACACCGGATGGCTGCGGTACCGCTCCCACTTGGGCTTGAGCGCGATCCACTCGTCGCCGACGACCGCCTCCCGCATCTCGGCGAGCTGCCACCCGGCGGCGAGCCCCGCCGTCAGGTGCTCGCTCACCAGGTGCACGTGCGTGGTGATGGCGATGTCCTCGCCCTCGGCGGTGGTGAAGTGGGTGGGCATCCCGGCGGTCATGATGAAGTGCGGGTGCAGCCCGACGAGCACGCAGAGCCCGCCGGGCGCGGTCAGCCGCCACGCCTCCCGGTAGAACGGGCCCAGCTCGGGCAGGTGCTCGTCCACCAGCGAGGACACCACCAGCTGGTACGCCCCGCCGGGCAGGCCCGTCGCGGCCAGGTCGGCCTCCACCAGCCGGTCGTGCGCGCCCCGGGTGCGGGCCGCCGCGAGCATCTCGGGCGTCACGTCCACCCCGTCCACCGCCGCGACGCCCTGCCCGCGCAGCCACCCGCCCGTCCGGCCGGTGCCGCAGCCGAGGTCTGCCGCCCGCCGCACCGAAGCCCAGTCCGGTACCGCGAGTTCGGCCAGGACGCCGATGTCCATCGCGTCCTCGACCGTCCGTTCGTAGCTGCCGACCCACTGCCCGTACCCCGTCCGGACATCCACCGTCCGGTAGCCGCGCGCGTCGAAATCCATGAATTGCACCATACTTCGCAGTATCGGCAGTCCGCCCGACGCGCCGCCAGTGATTTAAGGAGCGGCAGCGACGTGCGAGTCGAGAGCTACCCGGAGGCCGCCGTGCCACCCGAACTCCGTAGCCAGGTATGGGCATTGCAGGAGCAGGCCTGGCCGAGCGGCGAGCCCGACCCCGGGCTGAGCCACGACCCCCTGCTGCACCCGGAGTCGCTGCTGCTGGTCGACGACGATGGCCGGGTGCTCGCCGCACTCGACCTGCTCAGCAAGGATCTCGACCACGCGGGCGACACCTACCGCGCCGTCGGCCTGAGCACCGTCGTCACCGACCGCGAGCACCAGGGCCGGGGCCACGGACGGCAGTTGGCCACCGCCGCACTCTCCCACCTCCGCCGCTCCGGCGCCGATCTGGCGCTCTTCACCTGCGACCGCCCGTTGCAGCACTTCTACGAGAGCGCCGGCTACCAGCTGCTCCCCGGCACCGTCCTGGTCGGCGGCACCCCGGAAGCCCCCTTCCCCAGCGACCACCCCGGCTTCGACAAGGTCACCATGGCCGCCTTCTGCACCTCCCGCGCCACGGCGGCCCGCCCCCACTTCGCCGACACCCGCATCCCCCTCCACCCCGGCCCCACCGACCGCCTCTGGTGAAGCACCAGCCCCCTACGGCCAGCCCGTTGTGTGAAAGTCAGTTGCCGACCAGCCGCGCCCGCAGGGCGGCCGCGACGCCCGTCGGCAGATCCCGATCGGCGTCGAACGAGCCCAGCGCAGCGAGCAGCGCATCCTCCGCCGTGAGCCCCGCCGAAGCCAGCAGGGCGTCGATCGCGAGCTGCTGGTCCGGCCGCCCGAGCATGCCCCAGAGCGGCCGCAGGTTCGCCGCGCTCAGCAGGTAGTCGGAGGCGACGGCACCAGGCTCGACCCCGGCCGCCGCGAGCAGTACGAGGGCGGCCAGCCCCGTCCGGTCGCGCCCGGCGCCGCAGTGCACGACGACCCCGCCCGGCCCGGCCTCGGCGACGGCGGTGGCCACGGCGGCGACGGCGTCGGGGCAGTGCTCCAGGTAGGGGGCGAAGGAGAGCGGGGTGCCGTCCAGCTCGCCGTACCGGGCCCACCAGCCGGCCCCGGCCAGCTCGTCGAGCGGCACCCGGACGAGGCGGACGCCCTCGGGCAGCGGCAGCAGCGGCCGGTGGTCAGCGGTGTCACGCAGGTCGATCACGGTGCGGATGCCGTACCGGAGGAGCGCCTGCCGGCCCTCGGCGGTCAGCCGGTCGAGGTTGTCGGCCCGGACGACCGCGCCGGGCCGGGTGCGGCGGCCGTCGATGGTGGGCAGGCCGCCGAGATCGCGGACGTTGAGGCAACCGTCCCAGTCGAGCCGGCGGGCGTCGATGGTCGTCACTGTGGTCATGCGTAAGGCTCCCCGTGGTCAAGAAGGGGGTGGTTCGCCCCCTGTCGATCAAGACTCCGGGAAGGCCGCCAGTGGTTCCCCGGCGCCGCCGAACACCCACAGCTCACGCCCCAGCGTGTCGCTGCACCGCACCTCGCGGAAGCGGTCGTCGTCGGCGGAGAGGAAGCCCCCGGCGACCCCGCGCAGGACCTCCTCCGCCACCCGGTCGGCCCGGCTCCAGGCGCCGGTCAGCACCAGTGCCTTGTCAGCCAGCTCGGCCCGCTGGATGCGGGCGACGGCGGCGGTCGCCAGCGCGGAGTTCACGTCGTCCAGTTCGCGCGGGGAGAGGTAGGTCTCGGCCCCGGTGTCGATCGCGGTGCTCAGGCGGCGCAGCAGCTCCGGCAGGCCGTAGTGGCGGACGGCGGCGACGGAGTCCTCGACGGCGACCAGCCAGCGCGGCCCGGGGGAGACCGTCCACCAGATCTCCTCACCGACGGGCAGCAGATCGCCGATCCGGGCCTGCCAGAGCTCCAGGCCGGTGGGTGCGTTGGGGTTGGGGCGCAGCGAGCGCCCGGCCCAGGCGGTCTTGGCGGTCAGGCTGAGGTTGACGGTGTAGCGGACGGCGTGGTCGTCGACGGAGCCGAGCTCGACGCCGAGCAGCGCCCAGTGGGTCTCGTCGGGGAGGCTGAACGAGTGCCGCCAGCCGCTGAGACCCATCGCCCGCAGGGCAGGCGCGAAGTGTTCGCGCATCCCTTCGGCGAAGAGCTCGTGGGCAGTCGTCATCACAGGTCCAGACCTTCAGGGGGAGCGGGAGGGGAGCGGCGCCGAATCAGCCGTCCCTCAAAACGTATGACCGGAGCACCTTTGGCGGCTGCGGGCGAATGACAGTCGCTGACAGGACTTTGGTCCTCGGTGGCCGGGCAGAAGGCCCTGTTCCGTGCTGCTTCGCCATCACGGCCGAACACCAGCTCCGGATGCCGCATGATGTGGCAGGTGCACATCGCAGAGCCTCAGGGGCCGGGCTCCGACAATGTCGTCGGCGGCCCGATATCACCGGGACGTACGACACCCCCGCGTACCGCCGCGCCGCCAGGGGAGGCCGCCGTGCCGCCGACCGGGCGGGCCGCAGTGCAGGCCGACGAGCTCACCGCCGCTGTGCACGCCGCACAGGCGGGCGACGAGGAGGCCTTCCGGCAGCTCTTCCGGGCCGTCCAGCCGGGCCTCCTCCGCTACCTCCGGGTGCTGGTCGGCGGCGGGCCGGAGGACGCCGAGGACATCGCCTCCGAGACCTGGCTGCAGATCGCCCGGGACCTGAGCGGCTTCGACGGCGACGGCGACGGCTTCCGGGGCTGGGCGGCCACCGTCGCCCGCAACCGCGCGATGGACCACCTGCGGCGGGTCCGGCGGCGGCCGGTCGCGGACCTGCCGTTCGAGTACCTCGCCGAGCTGACCGCCGCCGAGGACACCGCAGGCAGCGCCCTCGCCACCGTCTCCACCGCCGACTCGCTGGCCCTGATCGCCCGGCTGCCCCGCGACCAGGCCGAGGCCGTGCTGCTCCGGGTGGTGCTGGACCTGGACGCGGAGAGCGCCGCCAAGGTGCTCGGCAAGCGCTCCGGCAGCGTCCGGATGGCCGCCCACCGGGGGCTGCGCAAGCTCGCCAAGCTGCTTGAACAGCCCGGCGGCGGCCCCGCCGACGGCGTCCCCCAGCAGCGCTCGGCATCCGGCTCGGGGCGGCCGCCGGAAAATTCTTCGGATTCTCCTGCGCAAGGTGTGACACAACCCAGAGCCGCGACGCTGAAGGACATGAGATGAGCACCAACCGATCCCGCCGGATCGACCGCGTCGCCGCCGAGCAACTGCTCGGCGGCGGCAAGGTCGGCTCGTCGGACGGTCCGGCCGCCATCGCCGACAACGCCGCCCTCGCCGGGCTGCTCGCCGCCGCCGCCGCTGCCCCAGCGGCCGGGCCGGACGAGCTGCCGGGAGAGGCCCGAGCGCTGGCGGCGTACCGGTCGGCCCGCCGTGAACCAACCCCCGAACCCCGGAGACGCACGATGGCGAAGACCGCGACTGGGAGGGCCTTCAGCGCGAAGGCCCTGCTCGCCGCGCTCGCGATCACCGCGCTCGGCGGGGTCGCGGTGGCCGCCGTAAAGCTGCCCGCCGTCCTCAGCAGCCCCGGTGCGAACGCTCCGGTCGCCGCGCCCACCGCCCCAGGCCGCACCACGGCCTCGGGCCCGGGAGCAGGCCGGGCACCGGGGACGGGAGGCGGCTCCGGCTCGGCGGGCTCGCACTCCGGCCTGGACAACCGCACCGCGACGCCCGGCACCGTCGGCAGGCCCTCCGACGGCGGCCAGGCCCACCCCTCGGCAGGCCCCGACCGGTCGGGGAGCCCCGACACCCCGGGGCAGTCGGGCGGCACGGAGAGCCCGAGCCCCGGCTCGGCCGCCGGGCTGGCCAAGCTCTGTCACTCGTACCAGGACCGGGAGGGCGACGGCACCAAGGACAAGCAGCTGCTCGCCGACCCTCTGCTGGCGCCGCTGGTCAAGGCGGCCAACGGTGTCGAGCACGTCGAGAGCTACTGCAACGCGCTGGTCGGCAAGGTGAAGGACCACGGTGGCCCGGCCACCCCCTCCGCCCCTGCCGCGCCCTCGCCGGAGCCGCCCAAGGGTGGCGGCCCGAAGACCCCGAAGGCCGAGCTGTCGCTCCCGCAGCTCGGCCACGCACTCACCCCCGCGTCGTCGGCGCCGCCGGTGCCGTTGCAGGCTCCGCTGTCGGAACTGCTCGGCGGCGTCCCGCTGGACGGTGTCCTGGTGGGGTGACCCGAAGACTCCGGACGGACGGCGGGCGAATCCCCCCGGGCCCGTCGTCCGTCCGGACCAGCCGTGACCGGCCGTGGCCAGGCCCGGCTGCGTCACCGAGACCCCGGGTGGTCGGTGGGCTCCCCCGTGCCCATCGGCCGCCCGGCTCGTGCCCTGCTGAGGGGCGCCCGGGGCCGGGTTCGCACTGCGGCCGCTATCGTGCACAGGTGCACGAGGCGATCCGATGCCTCCGGCCGGCGGATCTGAGGGGAGCGGTGCCAGGTGATCGGACGCGCACTCAACGGGCGTTACGAGCTCGTGGAGATACTCGGCGTCGGCGGGATGGCGACGGTCTGGCGCGGCCACGACCGGGTGCTCGGCAGGTCCGTCGCGGTCAAGGTGCTGAACGGCGGCCTGGCCGACGACCCGCGCTTCGCCGAACGCTTCGGCCGCGAGGCTCAGCACGCCGCGATGCTGGCCCACCCGAGGATCGTCATGGTCTTCGACTCCGGTGTCGACCAGGGCTCGCCGTACATCGTGATGGAGCTGGTGAACGGCAGACCGCTCAGCCAACTGATAGTCGGCGACGGCCAGTTGCCCCCCGCTGGGCTGCCGGTCGAGCGGGCCGTCGGGGTGGCGGCGGCGGTCTGCGAGGCGCTGGAGGTGGCGCACGCCGCCGGTCTGGTGCACCGCGACATCAAGCCCGGCAACATCATGATCACCGACGACGGCGGCGTGAAGGTCGTCGACTTCGGCATCGCCAGGGCGAGTTCGTCCGGCTCCCAGCTGACCCAGACCGCGACGGTGCTCGGCACCGCCGCGTACCTCTCGCCCGAGCAGGCCACCGCGGCCGAGATCGACGGCCGCGCGGATCTCTACGCGCTCGGCTGCGTCCTGGTCGAAATGCTCACCGGAGCACCGCCGTTCACCGCCGACGCCCCCGTCGCGATCGCCTTCAAGCACGTCAGCGAGCAGCCCACTCCCGTCTCGGTACGCCGCCCCGGCATCCCGCCCGCCCTCGACGCGGCCGTCCTGCGCCTGCTCGCCAAGAACCCGGCCGACCGCCCCGCCGATGCCGCCAGGGCCCGCGCCGAACTCCTCGCCGCCGTCCCCGCCACGGCCGCCCCCGACCGCACCGCCGAACTCCTCGCCACCACCCAGGTGTTCGCCCCGCTCACGCCCCCGCTCACGCCCCCGCCGGCCCACCCGCCGGCTGCTGCCACCACGGCTCTGCCCCACCTCCCCTTCACCGAGCAGCAGCGCACCTCGCTGCTGCCGCCGGTCCAGCCCCCCGGCCCGGCGTACGAGCCGCCGCAGCCCCCCGTACCGGAGCGGCGCCGTCGTCCGCTGGTGCTGGCCGGGGTCGGCCTCGCCGTCGCGGGCGGGGTGGCCGCGGTCGCGGCCTTCGCCTTCAGCAGCCCGGGTGGCGACACGAAGGGTGGCACGCCCGCCACGCAGGCGGCGGGCCCGGCAGCCGGCCCGTCCCCCTCGGTGTCCCCGTCGGCCTCCCCGAGCAGCTCGGCGAGCCCGTCGCCCAGCGCCAGCCCCAAGGCGGGCTCGGCGGGCCTGCTGACGGCGCTGCGGGCGGCGATCGAGCAGGCGTCGTTCAACAAGGAGCACGGCGCCCAGGGCGACCTCCTCGGCCTGATGGACGATGCCGCAGCCGCCCTCGCCGACCGCCAGCCGCAGCGGGCCGACCAGTCCCTGCGCAACGCCCAGCGTCTGATCAAGGACCTGGTCAAGAAGCATGCCGTCGACGGCGGTGCGGCGCAGAACTGGCAGAACCGGATCAACGCCGTCCTCGCCACCCTGCACGCCGCCCAGCAGCTCCCGGGCAGGGGCCAGCAGTCCTCGTCCTCCTCGTCCTCCTCGTCCGACCCCGCCGGGAACCTGCTCGACTGGCTCAACGGCAGCGGCAGCAACAGCACGGACAGCAACGACGGCAACTGAGCGCGCCACCCCATCGGTCAGCCCTGGCCTCCCCGGTGCGGCCCCTGCCGGGCCCGCTCCGCGATGCGGCCCCGCAGTCGGCGGGAGACAGCTGTGGCCCCGGCGGTGAGGAAGACCAGGCTGTAGAGGATCTGGAGCATCACCACCGCTCGGGCCTCCTGCCCGGCCGGGACGACGTCCCCGTAGCCGACGGTCGCCAGCGTGATCACGGTGAAGTACAGCGCGTCGACCCGCGTCCGCAGCCCGACGAACTGCCCGTCCCGGCTGAGCGCGAGATACGTCGCCGCGAAGACCACCAGCGCGACGGAGCTGAGCAGCAGGATCGTCAGGCCCGGCCGCCCCGGCGCACCGATCAGCTCCCGCTGGATCTGCTGCAGCAGCAGGGCGGCCACCACGGTCAGCACCGCACCGAAGGTGAGCCAGCTGACGACCGGGTGCCTGGGCCCGAACATCCCCATCGGCACGGTGAAGTACCCGACCAGCACCAGCACCGGTCCGCCGAGGATCAACCCCCACATCCGCATGGTGCCCATCCTCCCGTCGCCGCCCGCCCGGAGCCGGGAGCTGATACGCCGTCCGGGGGGCCACCGCATCCGAGCCACCGTCAGCCGGCCGCGGCCGGGCCGGGCTCACCCGGCTCGTCCAGGAACTCCAGCACGGCGAGGGCGCCCACCAGCCCGACGGCCAGCCAGAACACCACCAGCCCGCTCGGGTAGTCCCAGAGCACGAAGAGCAGTACGACCACCGCCAGCGCCACCCCGGACAGCCAGGTCTTCCACCGGTGCACGAAGCGCCCCACCGGGCCGAGCCGCAGGCCGAACCGCTCCGCCGTCTGCCGGACGGCCCCGAAGCCCGCCTGCCACAGCTGCCGCACCTGCCCGGCCCGGCGGCCCGGCCCGCTCACCCAGGTGCCGAGCGCGACCAGCACCCCGAGCACCAGCACAGCCCGGACGGTCACCCGCAGGTGGTGCACCAGCGCGTCGAAGACCGCCCCGGCGGCGGCCTGGTCGACCCCGGCGGGCAGCTTGTCCAGGTAGACGGCCCGGACGAGGCTCAGCGCGATGCCGAGCACCGCCGCTCCCGCCGCGACTCCGAACGCCGCCGTCACCGCCGCCCGCCTGCGCCGGGCGGCCAGCAGCACCCCCGCCACGGCGAGCACCAGCACCAGCACGGGCAGCCAGAAGCCGACCAGCTGGAGCAGCCGGAGGCCGGTCTGCGCCTTGGTGATGGTGTCGGACTGGACGAGGGTGAAGCTGGTGTGCACCTCGGGGATCCTGGCGGCGACACCGAGCCCGGCGGCCACCAGGCGGGTCTTCACCTGGTCGATCACGGGGGCCAGGTCCAGCGTCACCGCGTTCCCCTGGATCTGCACCGCGCCACCGCCCTCCCCAGTCAGCAGCCGGTCGACGGCGGCGTGGGCATTGCGGTTGACGGCCACCCAGACGGTCACGAACGCGTCGCCGGCCACCACGTTCCCCACCTGGGTGTGGACGAAGGAGGTGAGGCCGTCGGTCAGCGTGTTCCCGAGCCTCCCGAGGGCGGCGCCGACCAGCGGGCGGTCGGCGGGCGCGATGTCGTCCAGCAGTGAGTTGATCGGCAGGTGCTGCATGACGGCGGTGGTCACCCGGTCGGTGACGGCCGCCTGGACGGCCGGGTCCTTGGCGAGCGGGGTGACGGTCGCGACGTACCGGTCGGTGTCGGTCAGCTCGCCTTTCGTCCAGGAGGAGACCACGGCGAGCGGGGTCAGCAGGCAGGCGAGCAGGATGAGGATGACGGCGAGCAACGAGCGTGCCCGGTGCCGTGGTGGCGGGGGCGGCGGCGGGGTCTCCTTCTCGAGCGCGGCGAGCCGCCTGCGCAACTCGTCGAGTTCGAGCTCGCTGCCGCTGTCGGCCATCCGTACCTCCGGGAGCTGGGACGAGTGCTCACCAGCAGACAACAGGGCACGGTGGTCAGCCACTCGGGAGAGCAGCGGGGTGGGGGAGGGGCGGAGCGGGGGAGGAGGCTGGAAACGACTGAGCCTCCGTACCGTCAGCTGACGGTACGGAGGCTCAGTGCGACGGACTCGGCGGCTCAGGCCGCCGGCGTCTTCGTCGGGGTCTCGTCGGACTTCGTGACGGTGACCGGGCTCACCGCGGGCCGCTGGTCGGCGGTCGCGTTGGCCGTGCTGTTGGCCGTCGTGGTGCTCTGGGCCGCCGCGTCACCGGTGGTCTCGTCCTCGCGCAGGGCCTTGGTCTCGGCCTTCAGGATGCGCATGGACTTGCCCAGTCCGCGTGCCATCTCAGGCAGCTTCTTCGAGCCGAACAGTAGGATGATCACAGCCAGCACCACCAGGAGGTGCCAGGGCTCCAGACCGTTGCGCAGCATCCCTGACCACCGGTCCCTTCGGAATCTCGCCGTTTCACAGCCGAGCGAGCTTGCCCGGTCTCCTGGCCAGTATGCCTGGCGCGAGCTCCGAACGTATACACCGGCTGGGAAACGGCAGTCAAAGACCAGACGTCGCCCCGGGTTTCCGCCGGGGAATCTGGTCCATACCTCTGATGGTTCGGCGGGTGCCGGCCGGGGGCTGCTGTGGCCGCTGTGGCCGGATTTGCCATGGTTCACCGGCCCGGTGGGCGGCGCGAATGTGGTGTTGACGGGCGGCGTGGGTGGCGTCCGGCTCGGTGTGGCGACTGACCGGCCGGTACCGGGGGGAGGGGGTGGCGGGCCGTTGTGACTCCGTCAGCTTTGCTGGGGGCGATGGTGGAAAACGGCTAACGGATGACAGATGTCAAAATCTGTCATCCGTCAATCGCCATCGATGATCCGTCATCCGTTATCCGTCAACGCCCAATCCCCAACCCCTAACGCCCAACCCCCCAACGCGAGAGCCCCGGACCGACGACGATCGTCGCTCCGGGGCTTCACATGACCCGCGTACGGCCGCTCCGGCGGCCCTGCCCTCTCCCGCTCAGGCGGCGACGGTCTCCTCGACCGCCTCGATCTCCTCGGCTCCGGCCGCCTCGCTCGCCGGGGCGGCCGGAAGGTGCCGCATCAGGCGGTACGCCGCGAAGGAGGCCGCGATCATGCAGACCAGCCCGACCGTCGCCGCCACGTGCATCCCGTCCACGAAGGCCGCCCGGCTGGTCTCCAGGAGCTGCCCGCCGAGGCGGCCGGGCAGCTGTGCGGCCACCGTGACCGCGCCGCCGAGCGTGTCGTGCGCGGCTCGGGCCGCGTCCGCCGGCAGGTCGGAGGGCAGCTTGCCGACCAGCTCCGACTTGTAGACCGCGGCGCCGGCCGAGCCGAGCAGGGCGATCCCCAGTGAGCTGCCCAGTTCGCTCGCGGTCTCCGAGGTGGCTGAGGCGGCGCCCGCCTGCTCGGCGGGGGCGGCCGAGACGACCATCTCGGCGGTCAGCGTCATCGTCCCGACCGTCCCGGCGGCCAGCACGCCCGCCGCCGTGAGGATCAGGGCCAGCGGCGAATGCGGCCCGACCTGCGTCATCGCCGCGAACCCGACGCCGCCGATCACGAAGCCCCCGGCCATCAGGTGGGCCGGTCGCACCTTGCCCGCCAGTGCCCCGGTGATCCCGACCGCCGCACCGACCCCGACGCTCGGCACCAGCGCCCAGAGTGAGGCGATCAGCGGGCTGAAGCCCTTGACCAGTTGGAGGTACTGCGAGGTGAAGAGAGTGAAGCCCATCATCGCGAACATCGCGATGGTGTTGACGGTGACGGCGCCGGTGAAGGACCGGTTGCGGAAGAGCCCCAGGTCGATCAGCGGGTGGGCCGCGGTGCGCAGTCGCAGTGCCAGCAGCAGGCCGATGCCGAGCCCGGCGGCGAGGGTCACGGCGGGCAGCACGCTCCAGCCGTCCACGGCGAGGGTCTTGATGCCGTAGACCGTGGGCAGCACGGTGGCGATCGAGAGCCCGGCGCCCAGCAGGTCGAAGCTGCCGCGCTGCGGGGAGCGGTACTCGGGCAGCAGGGCGGGCGCCGCGATCAGCACCAGGGCCATCACCGGGACGGCGCCGAGGAAGGCGGAGCCCCACCAGAAGTGGTCCAGCAGCAGGCCGCCGGCCACCGGCCCGAGCGTGGCGCCACCCATGATCGCGCCGCCCCACGCGGCGAGCGCGGTCTGCCGCTGCTTCTGGTCGTGGAACATGTTGCGGATCAGCGCCAGCGTCGAGGGCATCAGGGTGGCCCCGGTGACGCCGAGCAGGGCGCGGGCGGCGACCAGCTGCCCGGCGCTGTCGGCGGACGCGGCCAGCAGTGAGGCGGCCAGGAAGCCGCCGGCGCCGAACATCAGCAGCTTGCGGCGGCCGATCCGGTCACCCAGGGCGCCCATCGGGATGAGCAGCCCGGCCAGCAGGAAGGAGTACATGTCCATGATCCAGAGCTGCTGGGTGCCGCTCGGCCGGAGGTCCGTACTGATGAACGGGACGGCGAAGAAGAGCACGCCCATGTCCATCGCGATGACGAGGGTCGGGAGCAGGAGGACGGCGAGGCCGGTCCATTCGCGGCGGCCGGCGAGGCCGGTGGTTGCGGTCATGGATATGACTGTACGGACGTGTCAGACATCTGTCTAGAACAATCGTCTAACTCAAACGTGCAACACGGACGTGCCAGACATCTGTACAGATCCTGTCGTACGCTCACCTCATGGGAAATCGGGAAGACCTGCTGGCCGGAGCCAAGCGCTGCCTCTTCGACAAGGGCTATGGCCGCACCACGGCGCGGGACATCGCCACCGCCGCCGGAGTGAGCCTCGCCGCGATCGGCTACCACTTCGGGTCCAAGGAAGCGCTGCTCAACGCGGCGATGATGGAGGCCACGGGTGAGTGGGGCGAGGCGGTCGACCGGGCCGTCTCGGCCGAGACGGACAGCACGCTCACGTCGCAGGAGCGCTTCGCCCGGACGTGGGACAGGGTGGGCGAGACCTTCGTGGAGTACCGGGGGCTCTGGGCGGCGCAGTTCGAGGCGATCGCCCAGATCGACCGCACCCCGGAGCTGAAGGAGGTGCTGGCGGGGGCGCAGCGGATGGCCCGGCTGGCGTTGTCGGCGATGTTCCAGGGCCTGCGGGAGGTGCCGGACACCGACGACGAGGTCGCGCTGGGGACGCTCTACCAGGCACTGCTCGCCGGTTACGCCATCCAGTGGCTGCTGGACCCCGAGCAGGCGCCGAGCGGGCCGGTGTTCCTGCGCGGGCTGCGGCTGGCCTCGGAGCGGGTGCTCGGGCCGGTCCCGGCCGGGTAGAGCCGGGTAGACCCTCAGTTGGTGACGGCGGTCAGCAGGACGACGGAGTCCTCGTGCGCGAGCAGCCCGTGCCGCACCTGCGGGATCACCTGGAGCTGGCCGGTGACCAGCTCGTGCCGGGCGCCGGCGACGGTGAGGGAGACCCGCCCGCGCAGGACCTGGAGGCTGGCGGCGGGCGGGGCGTTGTGCTCGTCCAGCGCGGAGCCTGCCGTCAGGGCGATCACCGTCTGACGCAGGACGCCGTCGTGCAGGAGCAGGTGGGCGCTGCGGCCGTGCGGGCTCGCGGCTGCCTTGGCCGCGTGTTCCGCGGCGAGCACCGCAAGATCGACAGCTACGGGGTCGGCCATGCAGCGACCCTAGGTCGCGGGCACCGGCGCAGCCACTCGGACCGCCCTCCCCGGGTGCGACCGCGGCGGGTGTCGCCGATGGTGGGTGCATGGCGACGAATCAGAATTTCATGGGCGGATTCCAGGTCAACCGGCACATGCTCGCGGCCGGGGCGGCTCTCACGGGCGTCGGGGCGTTGATCGGACTGGCCGGGACGGCGATCGTCGGGGTGGCGCTGGTCTCGGCCGGGCGCGGCTGGGTGCAGAAGCTCGAAACCCCGCCGACCGAGCTCGCGTCCCGGACGCTGCACCAGGCCAAGATGGCCTCGATGGCGGGCCTGGACGCCTGGCGGCACCCGGGCAACGGCACCCCCAACTAGGCCGGTCGCGGCCGGCCAGGGCATGCAGTTGGCCCGCCCCGGGAGTGGGGCGGGCCAGGCGTCGGCCGGGCGGCCGAAATCTTGCACGGGCGGGAGGACTTGAACCCCCAGCCTGCCGTTTTGGAGACGGCTGCTCTGGCCAATTGAGCTACACCCGTACGATCCACCCGGCCGGACTTGAACCGGCGTCCCCCGCCTTGTAGGACGGTGCTCTGGCACCTGAGCTACGGGTGGTCGCTGGTCTTGATTCTGTGGCACCGCCCGCACCGGGTCCACAGGTTTTCGGGCCCCGGCCGCGCCCGTTCAGCGCTGCCCGACCCCGTACGCGCTCAGGCCAGTTCGCTGCGCAGCAGCCGCTTGAGGATCTTGCCGGTGGGGTTGCGCGGCAGCTCCGTCGCGCGCAGGTGGACGTGGGCGGGGACTTTGAACGCCGCCAGTCGTCGGGCGACGTGCTTGCGCAGCCCGTCCGCGTCGACGGTGGCGCCGGGGTGCAGGACGACGACGGCTGCGACCTCCTCGCCGAGGGTCGGGTGCGGGACGCCGAGCACGGCGGCGTCGGCGACCTCGGGGTGGTCGAAGAGGACGCCCTCCACCTCGACGCAGTAGACGTTCTCACCGCCTCGGATCACCAGGTCCTTGAGGCGGTCGACGACGTAGATCTCGCCGTCCCGGACGCAGGCCAGGTCGCCGGTGCGGAACCAGCCGTCGCTGAACGCGGCTGCCGTGGCCTCCGGGTTGTTGCGGTAGCCGTGGAACACCGACTGGCCGCGCAGACGGAGTTCGCCGACCTCGCCGTCGGGCAGCGGACGGCCTTCGGGGTCGGCTATCCGGATCTCCAGGGCGGGGGAGGGACGGCCGATGCTGTCGGGGTGGGCGAGGTAGCGGGCGCCGATGTTGGCGGTCACGCCGCCGCAGGTCTCGGTGAGGCCGTAGCCGTTGCGGGCCTCGACGCGGCCGCCGAAGCGGCGGGCGATCCGGCGGGCCAGCTCGGGCGGGGCGGCCGCGCCACCGGTGTTGATCATCTGGAGGGTGGGCAGGGCCGCTCCGGCGGCGTCCGCAGCGTCGAGCAGGCCGAGTGCGGTGGTCGGGACGCCGACGTACGTGGTGACGCCGTGCTCGGCGATCAGCTCGAGGGCCGTCGCCGCGTCCCACTTGCGCATCAGCACGGCGGTGCCACCACTGCTCATCACGGGGAAGAGCGAGGTGAAGGCGGCGACGTGGAAGAACGGGAAGGTCAGCAGGGCCGTCGGCGGTACGACGTCGGCCAGGGTGCCGCCCGCGCAGAGCACCGAAGTGGCCGAGAAGAAACGGGGGTTGGTGGCAGCGGCGCACCATGCGGCCTGGCCGGCGACCACTCCCTTGGGGCGGCCGGTGGTGCCGGAGGTGTAGAGCAGGGTCGCCGCGCTGTCGGGGGAGAGTGGGCCGAAGTCGGTTTCGGCGTCGGCTTCGAGGTCGGCTGCGGGGGCGGTGGGTCGGGCTGCCGACCGGAGGGCGGTGATGTCGGCGTCGGTGAGCAGTGGCGTCGGGTGGGCTGCGAGCCAGGGGGCGAGCCGTTCGGCGCGCTCCGGGTCGGCCACGATCGCGCCGGGGGTGCAGTCGTCCAGGGCGTACGCCAGCTCCTCCGCCTCCCACCAGGCGTTCAGCGGGACGGCGACCAGGCCGGCCAACTGGGTGGCCCAGAAGGCGATCTGCCACTCGGGGAGGTTGCGCATCGCGATCACCACCCGGTCGCCGGGGCGCAGGCCGAGGGTGTCGCGGTAGTGGCGGGCCAGGGTGGTGGCGGTGGCGTGGTGCTCGGCGAAGGTCCAGCTGCCGGAGTCGGCGACGAGGAACGTCCGGTCGCCGTGGGCGAGCGTGCCGGCCAGGAACTCCCGTAGGGTGCGCGGGGCGTGGAGGTAGCGGGGGCCCGCGGGGGTGTGCTCGACCTCGAAGGGCATGCCCCGCGCGCAGAGCGCGGCCTGGACACGGGTGACCACGGCGAGGGAGTCGGCGGGCTGCGGTGCGGTTGTCATGACGTCCTCGGGTCCGGCGGCTGAGGGTGTCGTGCCAGGGGTGTCGCGCACAGGTGGCGGCAGGCGGTGGCGGCGGGCCGAGTGGGGGTCGGCCCGCCGCCGGGGCGCGGCGGTCGGGTGGGGGGCACGCCGCCGCGCGGCGAAGGGGCCTACAGGCCCAGGGACTTGGCGATGATGGTCTTCATGACCTCGCTGGTGCCGCCGTAGATCCGGAAGACCCGGTTGTCGGTGTAGAGGCGGGCGATCGGGTACTCCAGGATGTAGCCGTAACCGCCGTGCAGCTGGAGGCACTTGTCGATGACCTCGGAGGCCGACTCGGTGCAGAAGAGCTTGGCTGCCGCGGCGTCGGCGACGGTCAACTCCCCGTGCTGGTAGAGCTCCAGGGCGCGGTCGACCATCGACTGCTGGGCGACGACCTGCGCCTCGCACTCGGCCAGGCTGAACTTGGTGTTCTGGAACTCGGCGACGGGCTGGCCGAAGACCTTGCGCTCCTTGACGTACTGGACGGCGAAGCGGACGGCGGCAGCGGCGGAGGCGTACGCGCCGACGGCGATCGCCAGGCGCTCCTGCACCAGGTTGTGGGTGAGGTAGGAGAAGCCCTTGCCCTCCTCGCCGAGCAGGTCCGCCACCGGCACGCGGACGTCGGTGAAGGAGAGTTCGGCGGTGTCGGAGGTGCGCAGGCCGATCTTCTTCAGCTTGCGGCCGACGGCGTAGCCCTCGGAGGCGGTGTCCACGCACAGGATGGACAGCCCGGCCCGGCGGTCGGCCGGGTCGTAGGGCGACGTGCGGCAGACCACGAGCACCAGGTCGGCGAGGACGCCGCCGGTGATGAAGGTCTTGGCGCCGTTGAGGATGTAGTGGGTGCCGTCCTCGGAGAGCTTGGCGGTGGTGCTGATGCCCGCGAGGTCGGAGCCCGCGCCGGGCTCGGTCATCGCGATCGCGGTCATGATGTCGCCCGAGACGAAGCCGGGCAGCCAACGCTGCTTCTGCTCCTCGTCGGCGTACTCCAGGATGTACGGGAGCACCAGGCCGGTGTGCACGCCCGAGGAGCCGAAGGTGACGCCCGCGCGGGCGCACTCCTCGCTGACCACGGCCTGGTACTTGAACCCGCTCTCGCCCGCGCCGCCGTACTCCTCGGGCACCTCGATGCCGTAGACGCCGAGTTCGCCGAGCTTGCGGTAGAAGTCGCGCGGCGGGTGGCCGTCGGCCTCCCAGGACTCGTAGACCGGGACGACCTCCTTCGCGATGAACTCGCGGATGGTCGACCGGAAGGCCTCGTGGTCCTCGGTGAACACGGTACGGCGCACGGCTGCGCTCCCTTCGTGGTGCCGGTTGATCGCCTGACAAGTTAATCCCCGGTAGCTTCCACTGTCCAGCATCGCAGTCAGTGGGTTGTGCATTGCAGGCCGCCATAAGTGAATGGTTGCTACCCTGGCGAGTACGGCGTGAGTACAGCGTGGGACAGGGGGTGACGGGCGTGGCGGCTGAGTCGACCGCGCGGAGCGCGGCGCGGCGGCCGCCTGGGCGCAAGGCGCAGATCCTCGCGGTGGCGGTGGGCCGCTTCCACCGGTACGGCTACCACCGCACCTCGATGGCGGAGGTCGCGGCCGAGGTCGGTATCACGGCCCCCGCGCTCTACCGTCACTTCCGGGGCAAGCCCGAACTCCTGCGCCAGATCGTCACGTTGGAGCTCTCCGCGCTGCGAGCTGCCGTCATGGCCGGCTCGGCGGGGCCGTCGGCGCTGTGTGCCGCGCTCGCCGCCACTGCCGTGGACCACCGGGCGCTCGGCACGCTCTGGCAGCGGGACGCCCGGCTGCTGCCCGCCGCGCACCGGGCCGAACTGCGGCGGGAGTTGCGCGCCGACGTCGCCCTGATGGCCCGGTCGGTCGCAGTGCAGCGGCCGGAACTGTCCCTTGCGGACGCGGAGTTGCTCAGCTGGTCGGTGCTGTCGGCGTACGCGAGCCTGTCGTACCACACCTTCGCGCCGCCCCGGCGGCGGTTCGAGCAGCTGCTGCGGCGGATCGGCGGCGAGCTGTTCGAGGTCTCGCCGGCCGGGCCGACGATGGAGGCAGTGCGGGTCTCGCCGGAGCGCGGGCCGGCCTCGGGTGTGTCGGAGTCGCGCCGGGAGGAGTTGCTGGCGGCGGCCGTCCGGCTGTTCCACGAGCGGGGCTTCGACAGCGTCAGCACCGACCGGCTCGGCGCGGCCGTCGGGATCGCCGGGCCCAGTGTGTACAAGCACTTCGACACCAAGGCCGAGCTGCTGGCCGCCGCGCTCGTCCGCAGCCGGGAGCGGCTCTGGCACGAGGTGGAGGGCGCGATCGCGGCCGGTGGCACCCCGGTCGAGGCGCTGGCCGCCGGGCTGCGCGCGTACGTCGGTTTCGCCCTGCGCAACAGCGACTACCTCGGGGCGATGCTCAGCGAGACCGAACGGCTGGCCGAGCCGGACCGCAGGGCGGCGCTCGACTTCCGGCGGGACTTCCTGCGGGTCTGGGTCGGGCTGCTCCAGCAGATCCGCCCGGAGTACGAGAACGCCGAGGCCCGGATCAGGGTGCACGCGATGTTCGCGGTGGTCAACGACGGTGTGCGCAACCGGCCTTACTGCCTGCGGCCGGATCTGGCCGAGTGCCTGATCGTGCTCGGCCGTGCCGTGCTGGGCGTCGACCCGGCCGACAGCACGCCGTGAACCCCGAGGGGCGGGCCCGCCCCTCGGGGTTCACACAGGCGACTGCGGCCTAGTAGAGGACGAACGGGTAGTAGACCTTGTGGGAGAGGTTGCCGTTGCCCTGGATGGTGCCGATGCCACCGGAGTTACCGGCGATGCCGACATTGGTGTTCTGGTTGGTGCTGCCGGAGCCGGTGGCCGTCTGCTGGCTGCCGTTGGCGTTCCCGTCGACGCTGCCGATGATGTTGCTGGAGCCGGTGTTGCTCACCACGCTGCTGTTGGAGTTGTTATCGGCGCCTGCGCCGTTGTCGGCCTGGGCGGTGCCGATGCCGGCCAGGAGGAAAGCCCCGAGGGCGGTGACAGCGGCGACTGCGCGAATACGGGACACGGTGGTCTCCCTGCTAACTGGTGCGAAAAGTGGCGCTGATGGGGTGGCCGCCCCACGGTGCGCCGTTGCCTGACGTCGCACGACAAGCATTCCCCAGTCGGCCGATTGACTTCAATGGATACCGGCGGCGTTCGCCCGAAGGAGTCACACAGCTGGAATAACCCCTGAACGAACGAGCTGCTCCGAGGATGCGTCAATACGCCGTAATACCCCCGAATGGCGGTGATTTCCGGTGCCATGGTCAGACATGTACGGACCCCGGCATTCGTCAACCACAGGTTGACCGGGCCTCGGTGGGCAAATGGAGAATCAAAGCGGTGGTCCGCAGATAGTCCTACTGGCAGACTGATGCCTCATGTCTGATGATCACCGGCAGGGGAAGCAGCCCGATCGCACTCTGCGTACGACCGAGGTCGATCTCGGTGGCCTGGTCGGGGTGCTGGCGACCCATCTCTACTCCACCCCGCTGGTCGCCCTGCGCGAACTCGTCCAGAACGCCCACGACTCGCACACCCGCCGCAGGCTGGAGGACCCGCAGGGCAGCCACCGGCCGGTGATCCGGGTCCGGGGCGACGCCGCCCGCCGGGTCGTCTCGGTCGAGGACACCGGGGCCGGGCTCACCGAGCCGGAGATCCACGCCTATCTGGCCACCGTCGGCACCGGATACACCAGGCTGCTACGGGATCTGACGGGCAGCCAGGAGCTGATCGGCGCCTTCGGCCTCGGCTTCCTCTCCGCCTTCTCCGTCGCCGACGAAGTCACCGTCACCACCACCTCGCACCGCGAGCCCGGCCTCGGGCACCGCTACCGCAGCCGTGGCGGCGAGCAGTACAGCGTCGAACCGACCGCCCCGCGCCCGGCCCCCGGCACCGTCGTCGAGCTGCTGCTCAAGCCCGAACACGCCCACCTGGCCGACGAGTACGCGCTCCGCCAGGTGCTCGCCCGCTACTGCGTACTGCTGCCCGTGCCGGTGCACGTCGGCGACGACGAGACACCCGTGAACGACGTGCCGGTGCCCTGGCGCGCCGAGCCGCCCGGCGACCACGCCGCCCGGATGCGCTTCGCCGCCGCCTTCGGCCGCCGCTTCGAGCCGCTCACCGCCTTCCCCGTCACCCCCGACGGCGCTTCGACCGACGCCGTCGGGCTGCTCTGGGTGCAGGACGGCGGCACCTACGGCAGCACCGACAACCGCGATCTCGCCGTCTACCTGCGCGGCATGCTGCTCGCCGAGGACGCCCGCGACCTGCTGCCCGGCTGGGCCGGGTTCATCGGCGGGGTGGTCGAGTCGAACCGGCTCACCCCCACCGCCAGCCGCGAGGACCTCCAACGCGACGAGCACTACCGCGCCCTGCGCGCGGCCCTCGCCGACGCCGTCGTCGACGGCCTGTACGAGACCGCCCGGTTGCACCCCGCCGCCTGGCGCCGCATCCTCGCCCGGCACGGGCAGGAGCTGCTCGGCGCCGCGCTCTGCGACGAACGGCTCTTCACCCTGCTCGCCGACGACGTGCCGGTGCCCACCTCGCAGGGTGAGCTGACGGCGGGTGCGCTGCGGGCGGCCGGTGCGGGCACCGTGCACGTCGCGCTCGGCGGCGAGGGCGGCTTCGAGGAGATGCTCTACCGCGCCATGCAGGTGCCGATCGCACGCGGCGACCGCTACGCCGTGCTGCCGTTCCTGCGCCGCTACGCGCAGCTGCGCGGGTGCCGGATCGTCGAGCTGGGGGGTGAGGACGGTGCGGGCGGCGCCGGCGAGCTCTTCCGTGAGCCCGAGCGCCCGCTGCCGCCGGAGGAGGCCGCCTGGCTGGGCGCAGCCCTCACCGACCCGGGCGAGCAGCTCGTACCGGCCCGCTTCGACCCGCCGGGCCTGCCACTCGTGCTGGTGCCGGACCGCGCCGCGCAGCTCAAGGCGCGGATCGAGGACGACCGGGCCGACGCGCGCATCCCGTCCGCCGCGCTGCGGCTGGCCCGCGCCTTCACCGCCCGTACCGGCGACGAGGTGCAGGCCAGGCTCTACCTCAACCTCTCCTCGCCCGCCGTGCAGCAGTTGCTCGCGGCCTACCGCGCGGGGCACACCGGCAGCGCGACGGCGGCGGGGCTGCTCCGCTCGCTCAAGGTGATCATGGCGGCGGCGTCGGGCTCGGCCGCCGCCGACCTGACGGGTGCGCTGGCCGGTGTCGGCACGGCCGTCGCCGCGCTCACGGCCCTGACGGAGGTGGCCGAGTGAGCACCGACATCTGGGCCTGGGTCCAGGACGCCCACCGGCAGCTCACCGAGGCCGGGCACCACCGCCTGGCCGCCGCGTTGGCCGAGATCGCCGGGCACGCCGTCGAGGGCCGGAACGAGCAGCTCGACGCCCTCTACCCGGAGGCGCTGGCCGCCGCCCGCGCACTCGGACTGCCCTGGGTCGAGGTCTTCCTGCGGCACTGGCGGCTGCAGAACCTGCTCAACAAACGCCACCAGGGCGAGGCCGCGCTGGGCGAGGCCGTCTCGCTGCTGGAGTTCGCGCACCGGGAGGAGACCGCCGCCTGCCCGCAGTCGGTCTGCGCCGTCCAGGACTTCACCATCTGCCACGCCAACATCGACGGCCCCGGCTACGTCGCCGAGCGGCTCGCCGTGCTGGACGAGACGCTCGCCCGGGTCGAGCCCGGCCGGGCGTGCTTCGACTGCCTCACCCGCGAGTACGCCGACACCCTGGAGGACGACGCCCGCCCCGACGCCGCACTCGCCCACCTCGACCGGGCCCAGGCCCGCATCCTGGCGGCCGGTGGGCAGCTCTCGCTCGCCTTCGGCCACAGCCGCGCCTCCGCGCTGCGCCTGCTCGGCCGCCACCGGGACGCCCTGGCCGCGTACGACGCCGCCGAACTCGCCCAGACCTCCGCCGGGCGGCGGCCGGACGAGGACGACCGCCGCAAGCTGGCCGTCGGCCGGGCCCTGCTGCTCGCCGAGCTGGGCCGCACCGACGCGGCGCTGGAGCTGCTGCCGGAGCCGACGGAGGCGGAGCGCTACCCCGACATCCGCCACCGCTGGGCCACCGCCGTCGAGACGCTGGCCGCCGCCGGGGCGTACCCGAACGACGCCGCCCTCGGCGCCCGGCTCGCCCGCTGGGCCGGCTACCTGGACCGGGCGGGGTCGCACCGCCCCTGCCTCGACCTGCTGCTGGTCGCCGCCCGGCTCGCCGTCGGCCGGGGCGCCCGCACCGTCGCCCGCACGCTGGTCGAGACCGGCGAGCGCAAACTCGGCGAGCTGCGGCGCACCGACGGCGTCGCCGAGCAGCTCGCCGAGGTCCGGGCAGCGGCCCTGGCCCTGCCGACGGCAGCCGTCGACCTCGACCTCGATGCGCTCAGGGAGCGGGCCGCCGCCGGTGAGCTCGGGCCCGAGGCGCTGCTCGACGTGCTGCGCGACGCGCCGGACGGCTCGGGCCCGGAGGTGACGGTCGAGCTGGCCGTGGGCCTCGCCGGGCTCGGGCACGAGCGGGCCGCCGCCGAGCTGCTCCAGCGGCAGCTGGACGACCACCCGGAGGACCGGGAGACGGCAGGGCTGCTCGTCTCGCTGCTGATCGAGGCCGGGGACGGCGAGGGCATCCGCCGGCTCGCCGAGCGCCAACTGCCGGTCAGCCCTGCGGACGCGCACTGGACGCGGGCCCGCTGGGCCGCCGCGGAGGGCCGCTGGGCCGAGGTCGGCGAGCACTGCGCGGAGCTGCTGGCCGAGCAGCCGGGGCGGCTCAACCCGCGCCGGCTGGCGGCCGCCGCCGCGACCCGGCTCGGTGACCACGGCACCGCCCAGCGGCTCTACCAGGAGCTGCTGGAACACGCCGAGCCCGCCGGGGAGGCCGGGGAAGTAAGGGAGGCCGGGCCGGGGGAGCAGCACCGCTCCGTCCAGGAGTCCGACCTGTGGCACCTGATCACCGCTGCCTCCGCGAACCGGGACTGGGCCGTCGTCCGGTCGGTGGGGGCCCTCGCCGGGATCGAGTTCGAGACGGACAGCGGGCCGGTCGAGGAGGAGTGGCAGCTCGTCACCGTCCGGGCCCGGCGGACCAACGGCGCGACCACCGACCTGCCCGCCGTCAGGACCGGCCCGGCCACCGCCCGCATCCTCCCGGTGCTCGGCGAGGACGTGCCGCTCAACCACCGTGACGTGGTGGTCTTCGCGCCCGCCCCGCTGAACGACCTGCCCGGCCCGGGGGAGGACGAGGGCTGGCGGCCCGTCTTCGAGCTGCTCACCCTGCTCGACCCGGCCGGGTGGACGACGTACTGGCTGGACGGCGTCTGGCCCGGCGAGGCGGAGTGGGCGGCCCTGCGGGAGCGGCTGCGCGCGGCCGGGTTCAGCGTCTGGGTCTACAGCGGCGGCGAGTACGCCGTCGAGGACCCGGCCGACCCGGCGGGCGCCCTGCCCGGCATCTACGCCGCGATCGGTGTCCCGCCGACCGGCACGGCGGCCGCAGCCGACGCAGCCCTGCGGGAGCTGACGGCGGCTTGGGCGCACCCGCTCTGCTGGCTGGAGCTCGCCGAGGCCGCCGGAGTCGACACGGCGGTGCACCGGGAGATCGCCGAACGCTACGAGCTGTAGACCGGCCGCCGACGGCCGACCCTGGGGCCAATGCCGCAGGACGGGTCGAACAGGTCGGACAGAACAGATCGGGCAGAACAGTCCGCTCCGTACATGTGCGTCAGGGCCTCCGATCAGGCAAGGTGGGGCACGAGAACGAGGCGGTGGCCCGATGCCACCAGGGGCGGCGAGGAGTGGCAGTGCCGAAGCGGGGCCGGGGCCGAGCGGGCAGCGGCAAGAAGGTCAGGGGTGCGCCGGCCAGGCCGGCCGCGAAGCCCGTACCGCTCCCGCCGCGTGAGGCCCCGCCCACCGAGGGCCTGCTCGGGCCGGACACCCCGCCGGTCGAGACCACCACCGCGATCCCGTTGGCGCTGCCCCCGACCGAGACCGGGGGCCTGCTCCGGCCCGCCGAGGCGGAGCTGACGCCGGCACAGCCACTGGCCAGGAGCGTCGCCGAGGACACCCTCACCCCCGAGGACTGGCGAGCCGTCGGCTACAGCATGCCCACCGGCCTCGGTGTCCCCACGCTGAACCCGGGCGCCCCCGGCGCCGCGCCCTGGCCGGATCGGATGCGGACGCTGCTGCGCACGCCGATGGCCGAGCGCCCGGCGTACGAGCGCACCCAGCGCGAGCAGAAGCCCGAGGCGGCGCTCAAGAACGTGCCCCGCATCCTCGATCTGACGCTGCGCATCGGCGAGCTGCTGCTCGCCAGCGGCGAGGCCGCCGAGGACGTCGAGGCCGCCATGCTCGGCATCGCCCACGCGTACGGGCTGGACCACTGCGAGCCGCAGGTCACCTTCACGTTGATCGGCATCTCCTTCCAGCCCTCGCTGGTCGAGCCGCCCGTCACCGCCGACCGCGTGGTGCGCCGCCGCACCTCCGACTACACCCGGCTTGCGGCCGTCTACCGGCTGGTCGCCGACATCACCGCCGAGCGGCTCTCGGTCAACGACGCCTACCGGCGGCTGGCCGAGATCCGCCGCAACCGGCACCCGTACCCGGCCTGGCTGCTCGCCCTGGCGACCGGGCTGCTGGCGGGCGCCGCCTCCTTCCTGGTCGGCGGCAAGGCCGACCTGAAGGCCTGGCTGGTCTTCGTCAACGCCTTCGTCGCGGCGATCGTCGGCGACAAGCTGGCCACCCTGATCGCCCGGCGCGGGCTGCCGGAGTTCTACCAGTTCGTGATAGCCGCGATGCCCGCCGCGACCTCGGGCGTGATCCTCTCCCGGTTCCCCGACGCGGGGCTGCGCGGCTCGGTCGTCATCACCGGTGGCCTGTTCGCGCTGCTCCCCGGCCGGGCCCTGGTCGCCGCCGTCCAGGACGGCCTGACCGGCTTCTACATCACCGCCGCCGCCCGGCTGCTGGAGGTGCTCTACCTCGTCGCGGGCATCGTGATCGGCGTGATGCTGGTGCTCTACGTCGGGCTCAACGTGCACGCCAAGTTCAACCCGGGGGAGAGCCTCGCCGGGGTGACCAGCCATCCGCTGATCCAGTTGACGGCCGCGATGGTACTGACCGCCGCCTTCGCGATGCTGCTCCAGACCGACCGCCGCAACCTGCTCTTCGTCACCCTCAACAGCTGCGTCGGCTGGTCCGCGTACGGGGTGCTGACCCGCAACGCGGGCGTCTCGGCGATCATCGCCACCGGCCTCGCCGCCGGTCTGGTCGGCCTCTTCGGCCAGCTGATGGCGCGCTACCGCTCGGCCTCCTCGCTGCCGTACGTCACCGCCGCGCTCGGCCCGCTGATGCCCGGATCGGCGCTCTACCTCGGCATGCTCGCCTTCACCCAGAACCAGCCGGACGTCGGCCTGGCCTCCGTCGGCCGGGCCGCCGCCATCGCGCTCGCACTCGCCATCGGCGTGAACCTCGGAGGCGAGGTCGCCCGGCTCTTCATGAAGCTGCCCGGCAAGATCACCGGCAGCCGTGGCCCGAGCGCCGGCGGCCCCGGCGCCGACCGCGCCCTCGCGCCGTACCTGCTGGTGCCGCGCCGGGCCGCCAAGCGCACCCGGGGGTTCTGAGCGCACGTTAGGCAGACGGCAGCGGAGGACGACGGAACGAAGGCCCATGGATCTCAACCAGCTCGCAGCGACCCCGCTCGCGTCGGTATCGCTGTTGGACGGCTACCGCACCCACATCCTGGACGCGCACAAGCAGCCGCTCTTCCTCCTGCTGGTCGGGTTCATCTGCTCCTTCGTCTGCATCCGCTTCAGCGTCCGGATGATCCGCGCCAAGGTCCGCTGGTGGCCCGGCAACATCACCCCCGGCGGCCTGCACATCCACCACATGGTCTTCGGGCTCGGCTTCCTGCTGCTCGGCGGCATCGGCGTCTTCGCCACCAACGGCGGGCACCCCTGGATCGACTGGTTCGGGCTCGCCTTCGGCATCGGCTGCGGGCTGGTGCTGGACGAGTTCGCGCTGATCCTGCACCTGGACGACGTGTACTGGAGCGAACAGGGCCGCAAGTCCGTGGACGCGGTGATCTTCGGCATCCTCTTCACCGCCCTGCTGCTCACCGGGTACGTCCCGCTCGGCGTCGTCCCCGGCCAGACCTCCTCCGACGGGACGGGCCGGTGGGGGCTGGTCGCGGTGATCTCGGTCAACGCCCTGGCCTCCGTCGTCGCGTTGATCAAGGGCAAGCTCTGGACGGGACTGCTCGGCATCATGGTGCCCGGCCTGTCCTGGATCGGCGCCGTCCGGCTGGCCCGGCCCAGCAGCCCCTGGGCCCGCTGGCGGTACGCCACCCGGCCGCGTCGCCGGGCCCGTGCGGTGCGGCGCGAGCGACTGCTGCACGGGAGGGCCGACCGGGCCCGCACCTGGCTCTTCGACCTGATCGCGGGTGCGCCCGACAAGGTCCCCGCGCACCACACCGCCACCCACCGGGTCGCCGAGCGGATGGCCGCCCGAGCCACCGCCCACCTCGACGCGCACGAGGCCCGCGCGCTGGCCCGCCGTCGGGCCCGAATCGCCGACCGCCGGGCCCGGCACACCGACCGCCGCGCCGCCCCGGCCGAGACGCCCCCCTCGCCCGAGCGCCAGGGGCGGGCCCAGCAGCGCCGCCGAACCGTCCGCGCGGGCCGGAGCCGTGGCTACGCCGTCCGTACGCCGTCGGCTCCGCTCCCGGCTCGCCCCGCCCCGCACGCGCCGCACCTCGCGCCGTCCCGGCACCCCCGCATCCCGCACCCGGTGGCCCCGCAGCCGCGTCGCTGAATCGTTTCGTTGCTCCGTCTGTCGGTAAATCCGACATCTCACCCGCGCGGCCGTACGGGGATGGTGCTGAGAAGCCGTCACATTTGAGAATATTGCGGCGAGTGACTGAATTGTCACCTGATGGGACATTTGACGAGCCGTCAACCATGGAGCCGTCCATGGAGTCGCCCGTGGCGCTGTCCGTGGTGCCGTTCGTGGCGCCGCCCGCGGAGTCGTCGACTGTCCGGTGGTCGACCGTCCGGCGAAAGAGGGCTCTCCCCCATGGCACGCAGACTCCTACCGACGCTCCTACTGGCTCTCACCGGCGTCCTCGGCCTGCTCCCGGCCGCCGCTGCCGCGCCGCCCGCCCTGCGGACCGTCGCCCCGGTCGACGACCCGGCCGATGGCCCGTCGACACCGGCGGAGGACGCCTACCCGTCCGCCGACGACGTCGCCCGAGCCCGCGCCGAGGCCGACGCCCGCGCCACCGACAGCGCCGCGATCGAGGCCCGGCTCTCCACCGCCCAGGCCGACCTGGAGCAGTCCGGCCGGCTGGCCGAACAGGCCGTCGAGGCCTACAACGGCGCCCAGACCCGGCTCGCCAAAGCCCGCGCCGCCGCCACCGCCGCCGCCCGGCAGGCCGGAGTGGCCGAGGCCGACCGCATCGAGGCCGCCGACCGCGCCGCCGAACTGGCCGCCGAGACCTACCGCCAGGGCGCCGGGGCCGAACTCTCCGCGCTCAACTCGCTGCTCGCCGCCGACGGCCCCCGAGCCCTCACCGAACGGGCCGCCGCCATCGGCATGGCCGGGACCCGCACCCGGGAGATCCTCGACGCCGCGACCGGCACCGCCGCCGAGGCGGCCCGAGCCTCGGCCGCCGCCAAGCAGGCCGAGCAGGACGCCGACCGTGCGGCCGAAGCCGTCCGCCGCGCCAAGGAGCTCGCCCAGGCCCGGCTGACGGCCCAACAGGCCGAGGTCGCGGACATCGCCCGCCGCCGCGAACAGCTGCTCGCCGCCCTCGCGAAGGCCCGCAGCACCACCGTCGAGCTGGAGCGGCAGCGCCGCGAGGCCCTGGAGGCGATCGCCGCCCGGAAGGCCGAGGAGGCCGCCGCCCGCGCGGCAGCGGCCGAGGCAGCCGCCGCTGCCGCAGCACCCGAGACCCCCGCCCAGCACACCGCCTGGTCGCCCGGCGGCGTCGAGGCCGCACTCGCATTCGCCCGCGACAAGATCGGCCTCCCCTACATCTGGGGCGGTGAGGGCCCGGAGGGCTACGACTGCTCGGGCCTGACCATGATGGCCTGGCGCCGCGCGGGCAAGCAGCTCCCGCACTTCGCCGCCGACCAGTACGCCGAGTCCACCCCCGTCAGCTACCACCAGCTCCGCCCTGGCGACCTGATCTTCTGGACCCACACCGGCCGCGCCGCCGACATCTACCACGTCGCCATCTACCTCGGCTCCGACCAGATGATCGAGGCCCCCCGCCCGGGGATGGCGATCAAGCAGGCCAGCCTCTGGATCATGGGCCGCCCGGACTTCTACGGCCGCCCGTAGTGCGCCGCCGGAGCGCCCGTAGTGATAAATCCGCGTGCCGGATCTGACGGGCCGCCGTACGGTGACCCGATGGGCGAGCGAACACCGGAGCAGGCGGGCAAGGGCATCGAGATCCGGGAGATCACCGAGCAGGAGATCCCGGTGTGGGACCGCGCCGTCATGCGCGGCTTCCTCTCGCCGCACCACCCCGAGGGCAACGACGCGCGCCGCAAGCAGTTCGAGCCGGGCCGCTGGCAGGCGGCCTTCGACCACACGGCCGGGGGCAGCTGCGTCGCCACGTACCGCAGTCTGGATCTGGAGCTGACGGTGCCCGGTGGGGCCACCCTGCCGGTGAACGCGATTACCGGCGTCACGGTCACCAGCACCCACCGGCGGCGTGGCCTGCTCAGCGGGATGATGCACCGTGACCTCGCCGCCGCGCGCGAGCGCGGCAGCGTCGCCGCCGTGCTCAGCGCCGCCGAGTACAACATCTACGGCCGCTTCGGCTTCGGCCCGTCGACCCGGGCGCACGGCTGGCGGATCGACATCGGCCGCTCGGGCGGCCTGCGCGCCGGGCTGCCGGAGGCCCCCGGCGGGCGGATCGACTTCGCAGAACTCGCCGAGATCCGGCGGATCGGGCCCGAGCTGCACAACCGCTGGCGGCTGCTCCAGCCCGGCGCGCTCTCCCGCCCGCCGACCTGGTGGCCGCTGGAGACGGGTGAGCTGACGCTGCCCTCGCGCGGGTGGAAGGAGCCGTTCAACGCCCTGCACCGGGACACCGACGGCCAGGTCACCGGGCTGGTGACGTACCGCGTCGACGGCAAGTGGGACGGCAGCCTCGCCGACGGCACGCTCACCGTGACCGACTTCCTGGCGCTCGACCGCGCGACCGCCACCGCGCTCTGGCGGCTCGTCCTCTCGGTCGACTGGGTCCGCCGGGTCGAGGTCGGCAACATCGGCCCCGACGACCCGCTGCCGCTGCTGCTCGTCAACCCCCGCGCAGCCACCCCGCACGAGGGCAACTACGACTTCACCTGGCTCCGGCTGCTCGACCTGCCGGCCGCCTTCGGAGCCCGCAGCTACGCCACGCCCGGCCGGGTGATCCTCCAGGTCGACGACCCGCTCGGCTGGACGACCGGCCGCTGGGCGCTCGAAGCGTCCCCCGACGGCACCGGCCGCTGCACCCCCACCGACGACACCCCCGACCTCACCCTCGGGGTCAGCGAACTCAGCTCCCTCTACCTCGGAGCCGAGACCGCCCCCAGACTCGCTGCCGCAGCACTCGTCACCGAGCACACACCGACTGCGGCCGCCCGGCTCGACCTGCTGCTCCGCACCCCGCTGAAGGCCTGGAACCCGGACTACGTCTGACGTGGCCTCGTGGCGCCTCGGGTCACGGCTTCGGGGTCACGGCTTCTGGGTCCGACCGATGGTGGGCAGGATGAAGTCCTGGATCAGGCCCTTGGCGTCCCGCACTATCGGGCGGAAGACCCGGTAGCGGGAGAGGTTGATGACGCGGGCGGCCATCGGCGTCGAGCGTCGGACGAACTCGTGCGTGCGCTCGGTGTCGGGCGTCCGGTCGAAGACCCAGTAGAGCACCACGATCATCAGGTGCAGCCAGAGCAGGTCGGGGAGCAGCTCGGCGAGTTCGGCGTCGAGCTTCGGGGCGAGGTCGGAGCCGGTGAGCACCTCGCGGAAGAGTTCGACGGCCGTCGCTCGGGCGGGGTGGGACTCGTTGGAGAAGGGGCTGAGCGAGCTGGTCGGGTCGGCGGCCGTGCGGAAGAACTGGGAGGCGAACTCGTGGTAGTCCGCCGCGCAGTCGACCCAGGAGACGAGCGCGATCTCCAGGCGCTCGGCGAAGTCCGTCTTCCCGCGCATCCGGGCCCGCGCGTCGACGGCGTGCTCACCCGTCATCCGGTCGTAGAACCCCTGGATGAGGAATTCCTTCGACTCGAAGTAGTAGTAGGCGTTGCCCACCGACACGCCGGCCTCGGTCGCGATCGCGCGCATGGTCGTCTTGTCGTAGCCGCGCTCCTGGAAGAGGCGCATGGCCGTCTCGAGGATCAGCGCGCGGGTCTGCTCGCTCTTGTCGGTCTTGGGGCGCGCCCGTCCGCCGGGGAGTTCTCCGGCGGGGAGTGCGGCCTCGGCGCCGCCGGGCTCAGTTGCGTCGTCCACGGGACGGAGCCTACCTGTGGGTGCGATGGGGGAGGGCCGTCTGGTCAGCCGCGACCCCCGTACGCGGCTGACCAGCGGGGTGGTGCGGAGTCGGGTGCCCCCCGAGCACTCGCCTCCATGATTTCGAACGCGTTCAAAATCCCCCTCTGGATGACTCTAGAGCTCCCGGTGGAGCGGGTACAAGTTGATTACGTGGGAGGCTCATCACATGATCGAACAGATCGTGATCAAGGTAGGCGGCCCCGCCGACGCGGACGCCGTCGCGACCCTGCATGCCGACAGTCGACGGACCTCGTACGCGGCGTTCCTCCCGCCCGACGCCCTGCCCGACGCCCTGGGCGACGGCTTCGCCGAGCAGCTCTGGCCCCTGCGCCTCACCGTCGACTACGGCGAGCCCGCGAACACCCCGACCCTGCTGCTCGCCGAGAGCGCCGTGGACGGTGACCTGTACGGCTTCGCCTACCTCGTCCCCGAGCCCGACGGCCGGGTCCTGCTCGACAACCTGCACGTCCGCCCCGGCAGCACCGGCGGCGGCATCGGTACACGGCTGCTGAGCGCCGCCCTCGCGCTGGCCCGGCCGGCCGTGCTGCACCTGGACGTGCTGGCCGCCAACACCCGCGCGGTCGCCTTCTACGAGCGCGAGGGCGGTACCCGGGTCGCCGAACGCGACTGCGTCTTCGCGGACGGCTCCACGCTCCCCGAGTACGAGTACGCCTGGGCGCCCTGACCGGTCCCGCTCCCCGGTGCCATTCCCGGCCCCTTCCCTGGCCCCTTCCCCAGCCCCTCCGCCAGCCTCCTGCGGAAGCCGACGACCGTGATCAGCAGCGCCGCCACGGCCGCTCCGGCGGGCAGCAGATAGCCCGTGCCCGGCTCGGCGTGCTGGGCGAGTGCGCCGCCGATCGCGGAGCCCGCCGAGATGCCGATCATGATGCCGGAGACGGCGAACGCCATCCCCTCGTTCAACTGCCTGGCCGGGAGCAGCTCCTGGACGAGCGTCATGCCCGTCACCATGGTCGGAGCGGTGCCCGACCCGGCGAGCAGGATCGCCACCGCCAGCACCGGCAGGCCGGCCCCCGACCAGGCGGCGGCCAGCGGGAGCAGCAGCAGCCCGGCCATCGCCGCCACCCCGGCCAGCAGCCGGACCACGGCCGGGCGCTCGGGCCGGACCAGGCCGAAGAGCAGGCCGGAGAAGCACGAACCCGCGGCCATCAACGCCAGCAGCCCACCGGCCAGCGGTCGTTGGCCGAGCGAGTCGGCGTACGCGATGGTGGTGACCTCCATCGAGCCGAACAGCACGCCCGTCGCCAGGAAGGCGAGCGCCAGCACCCGCAGCCCGCCCGACCGCAGGGCGCTGCCGTCGCCGCCCGGCACCGGCGGGCGCACGGGTGGTTCGGTGCGGCGCTGCGCGGCGAAGGCCAGCCCGCCGGTGCAGGCGAGGGCGGCGGCCGTCAGCAGCCCGGCCTCGGGGAAGAGCGAGGTGCACAGCAACGTCGCCAGGACCGGGCCGGTCATGAAGCAGAGCTCGTCCAGGACCTGCTCGAAGGAGTTCGCCAACTGCCGCGCCGCCGGGTCGTCCTGGTAGAGGTGCGCCCAGCGGGCGCGGGCCATGCCGCCGAGGTTCGGCAGCACGGAGGAGGCCGCGCAGCAGCCGAACAGTGTCCAGGTCGGGGCGCTTCCGTACACGCAGAGCGGCAGGGCGAACAGCGGCCCGGCTGCCACCAGCAGGCTCGGCAACGCCACCCGGCGCTGCCCGTGCCGGTCGACCAGCCTGCCGAGCAGCGGCAGCCCGAGCGCGATGGTGACCGCGCCGACCGCCGTGACGGACCCGGCCAGGGCGTAGGAGCCCCGGCGGGCGGCGATCGCCAGCACCGTGCTCACCCCGGTCATCGAGAAGGCGAGCCGCGCGAGCAGCCCGGCCAGGGTGAAGGCGAGGCTGCCGGGCGCGGCGAAGATCCGGCGGTACGAGGCGAACACGGTGCTCCGGAGGAGTGGGGGAGGGGTTGGGGCTCCCACTCTGGGGCGGCGCGGCCGGGCTGGTCCAACACCTGTTCGGGGTGATTGACACGTCTGTGTTGTGAATCCCGCCGGGCTCCAGTGATCGCGGGCTTGCTAACCTGCCGTGATGCCCCACGACCTGCACCCCCGGCTGCTGCGCGGCTTCGTGGCGACCGCCGAGACGCTGCACTTCGGGCGGGCCGCCGGACAGCTGCACATCGCACAGCAGGCGCTGAGCCGCGACATCCAGGCCCTTGAGCGCGCACTCGGTCGGGCCCTGTTCACCCGTACCACCCGGAGTGTCGAACTCACGCCGTCCGGGCGGGCGTTGCTGCCAAAGGTGCGCCAACTACTCGCCCTGCACGACGAGATCGTCGCGGGCGACGCCGACTTCGGGCCGCTGCTGGTCGACCTCAACAGTGCTGTCACCGGGGACGACCTGACCGCCGACCGGCTGCTCGCGGCCGCCCGCGCGGCCGTGCCGGGGGGAGAACTGCTGGCCCGCTACCACGGCGGACTCGCCTCCGCCGCAGCGGAGTTGGCCGCACACCGGCTCGACGTCTCGTTCGGTCGGTACGCCGGACTCCCGGCTGCCGTCCGGGGGCAACTCGTGCACCGGGCAGTCCGGTTGGAGCGGATGGCGGTGCTGGTGCCGCTCGCCCACCCGCTGGCTCACCCGTCGGCCGATCGGCTCGCTACCGGCGTGCTGCCGGTCTCCGCTCTCGAAGGCCACCCCGTCGACATCTGCGCGGGCAACCCGGCGACCACCGAGTGGACCGACCTCTGCCGCCAACTGCTGGACCGGCACGGCCTGTCGGCGGCCGATGCCAACACCCCACCGGTCGGCGAGGACGAACTCGCGCACTACATCGGCCGCCACGGCGAGCTGATGCTCACCACCACCGGCGGCCCGGCGATACCCGGGACGGTCACCCTCCCGCTGGTCGAGCCGATCCCGCTCAGTCTGGTCGGGCTGGTCCACCGCCCCGGTGTGCGGCACCCCGGTCTGGACGCGCTGCTCGCGGCAGCCGCCGAGATCGGTGCCCGGGAGGGCTGGCTGCGACGCCCGCCCGGCAGCTGGCTGCCGCCCGAGGATGCGGCCCTGCTGCCGGGGTAGTTGCCAGAACGGGTGTCGGGCTGGTTGTCGGGGGCCGGGTCAGGCGGCCTTCACGGCGGAGATGTCGAAGCTGAGCTTGACCTTCTCGCCGATCAGCACACCACCGGTCTCCAGGGCGGCGTTGTACGTCAGGCCCCAGGCGGTGCGGTCGATCGTCGCGCTGCCCTCGAAGCCGACCCGGTCGACCCCGTACGCGTCGGTGGCGTGGCCGGTGAAGTCGAGGTCGAGGACGACCTGACGGGTGGTGTCCTTGATCGTGAGATCGCCGGTCATCCGGTAGGAGTCGCCGCTGCGCCGCTCGGCGGCGGTGCTGCGGAAGACCATCTCGGGGTAGGTCTCGGCGGCGAAGAAGTCGCCGGTGCGCAGGTGCTCGTCGCGCTGGGCCTGGTTGGTGTCGATGCTGGCGACCTTGATGACCAGCTCGGCCGAGGAGTTGGCCGGAGTGTCGCCGTCCAGGCGGAGCTTGCCGTCGTACTCGGCGAAGCTGCCGCGCACGTTGGTCACCATCGCGTGGCGCACGGCGAAGCCGACCTGGCTGTGGGTGGTGTCGATCGTGTAGTCGCCGGTCAGGTGGCCCAGACCCGGGCCTGCGACGGCGACGGCCGCCGGGGTGGTGGGAGTGGCCGCGAGGGTGGTGGCGGCGGTCTTGGTCCGGTTGAAAATGCCCATGGCTCCTCCTGGGGTCCGAAGCCGTTTGTTTAGGCTTCAACTTGATGACTCCACCATAGGCGCATTTGATTCAAAGTTCAACCATGACCCTGTCGGATCGCCGCCACCCGCCTCCCCCGGCTACTGCTGGACGGCCTCCTGCTCGACGGCGGCGATCAGCTCGAAGGCCGTCCGGCCATCCAAGGTCTCCCGGATGATGTCCGCGTGCCCGGCGTGCCGGGACACCTCGGCGATCAGGTGGTTGAGGATCCAGCGCGCCGAGCGCCGGCTGTTCGGCGGGAACCATGGCTGGTCCGGCAGCGGCGCGTCCACCTCGAGGCTCGGCAGGCCCCGGACGGTCTTCTCGGTCTCCGCCGCGATCACCTCGTACTCCGCGAGCCAGCCCGCCAGTGACTCGCCGGGCAGCAGGCGGTGCTCGTCCGCCCAGCCGGCGCCGTCCGGCAGGGCGCCGTTCCCCAGCAGGACGCCGTCGATCCAGAACCTCTCCACCCGCGCCACATGCTTCACCAGCCCGGCCAGGGAGAGACCGCTCGCGCTGGGGTGCGACGCCGCCTGCTCCTCCGAGAGCCCGTGCACCACTCGGTGCATGGCCCCGCGCGCGGCGTCCAGGAAGGCCAGCAGGGCATCGCGCTCGTCATTCTCGGGGCGGACCAGAGTCACCATTCAGAACACCTCTTCCGTCGAACTTCTCCGCTTCGGCAGGACTGACGTTATTGGCGATACAGGACAGAAAAGGTCCTAATTCGGCCCTCCGGCTAGGGTGAATCGAGTCGGCACCGAGTCGGCCTCACGCCTCGGGAGGCTCCCCATGTACGCCCTGCACGCCCTCTGGCAGGCGGACGGCCGCCTCGCCCTCTGGGCCGAGGACGCACACGCCTTCAACTCCCCCCGCGCGCGGACCACGCCGGGCGAACGCCGGGCCGCCGCCCACCCCTACGCCTGCCCGGCCGAGGCGGTGACGCGCCTGCTCGGCGCCCTCGGCCCCGGTCTCGGCTGGCTCGCCGAACAGGCCCCCGAGCGGTGGGCCACCCTCCGGCTGCCCACCCTCGGCAACGCGCCCACCCCCTCCCCGCAGCTGCCCGTCGGCGCCGTCGGCCAGGGCGTCGGACTCACCGCCTGGCGGGTGCCCGTCCTGCTCTTCCCGCCGACCGAAGCGGCCCAACTGCTCGGCGAACTCTTCGACCCGCACTGGGCGGTGGCCACCGCAGAGCTCCCCGGCAGCGGCCCCGTCGAGATCGCCTACGGCGCCTCGCTGCGCTGGCTGACCGCCGTCCACGACCTCGCCTGGCGGCTCGTCGGGCGCGGCCGCGTCCTGCCCGTCCTGCGCGAACGCGACGGCACGGCGTACGCCCACTGGCAGCCCGCCCCCGACGCAGCCGCCCGCCGCGAGAGCGCCGCCCTGGCCGACGGCTGCCCGCCCGTCTGCCGAGCCGAACACGGTGTGCCACCGCGGACCGCCGCCGCCCTGGTGAACGAACTGCTCGACGCCCTCGTCGACCGCGAAGCCCGCACCGCCCTCGACGGCCTGCCATCACCGGCGGCCTCCTCCTCCTCCGCCGCTGTCGGCCGCTGGCTCGCCGCTCTTCACCGGGCCGACGGGCGGCTCCCGGCCTGCGACGGCTACGCCGAACTCGGCGAACGGCTCGCCGCCTGGTACGCCGGAGCGCCCGACCCGGACAGCCCGCTCCGGCTCTGCTTCCGCCTCGTCGAACCGCTCGGCCCGGCCGACGACGACCCCGACGGCGTGCCCTCCGAGGAGGCCTGGCGCCTCGACTTCCTGCTCCAGGCGGTCGACCAGCCCTCCCTGCTGCTGCCCGCCGCCGACCTCTGGGCGGGCGGGCCGGCCCTCACCGC
The DNA here is from genome assembly GCF_052076145.1 of Kitasatospora sp. McL0602. Lineage (NCBI taxonomy): Bacteria > Bacillati > Actinomycetota > Actinomycetes > Kitasatosporales > Streptomycetaceae > Kitasatospora > Kitasatospora sp. McL0602. The sequence goes on from NZ_CP197246.1 coordinate 4,285,092, forward strand.
ACTGAGCTGCGCCACGGACGACCCCGCCGAGGTTTATGCCGCCGAGCTCGCCCGCGCGGTGCTCCGCCGCCCCGAACTGGCCGCCGCACTGCGCAGTTCGCGCCCCACCGGCCTCGACCTGGACCGCGAGGGGGCACTCGACTTCCTCCGGCACGCCGCCCCCGCCCTCGCCGAGGCGGGCTTCAGCGTGCTGCTGCCCGCCTGGTGGCAGCGCCGCCCACGGCTGGGCCTCGCCCTCGCGACCGCCCGCACCGCCGCACCCGGCTCTGTCGAACGGATCAGTCAGGTCGACCGGGACGCCGTCGTCGCCTTCCACTGGCAGGCCGCCATCGGTGAACTCAAGCTCTCCGCAGCCGAGTTGGAAGCACTCGGCGCGGCCCAGCGCGGGCTCGTACGGCTGCGAGGGCACTGGGTGGAAGTCGACGCAGCGCAGATCTCCGCCGCGTTGGCCTTCCTCCAGGGGCAGGGCAGTGGCGTCATGCCCGCCCCGGACGTGCTGCGGCTGGCCCTCACCCCCGACGCCCAGGTCGCCGGGCTGCCCGTGACGGGCGTCAGCGCGGCAGGGCCGCTCGGTGACCTGCTGGCGGGGCGCACCGCCGAACGTACGCCCGCGCCGGCGTTGCCACCCGACTTCGGGGCCACTCTCCGCCCCTATCAGGAACGGGGGTTGGCCTGGCTGCACTCGCTCACCCAGCTCGGCCTCGGGGCGGTGCTCGCCGACGACATGGGGCTCGGAAAGACCGTCCAGACCCTCGCCCTGCTCGCGGCCGAACAGCACGCGGGCACCGGCGGGCCGAACCTGCTCGTCTGCCCGATGTCGCTGGTCGGCAACTGGCAGCGGGAGGCGGCGAAGTTCGCGCCGTCGCTGCGCGTCCACGTCCACCACGGCACGGGCCGGGCAGGGCCGCCGTCCGACGGGGTGGACCTGCTGATCACCACGTACGGGCTCGTCCAGCGGGATGTGGCGGAGCTGCGGCGGGTGAGCTGGCGGCGGGTCGTCGCCGACGAGGCGCAGTACATCAAGAACACCGCCACCGCCCAGTCCCGGGCGATCCGGGCCCTCCCGGCGGAGCACCGGCTGGCGCTGACCGGCACGCCCGTCGAGAACCGGCTCGCCGAGCTCCACGCGATCCTGGATTTCGCCAACCCAGGGTTGCTCGGCTCGGCCGAGTCGTTCAAGGAGCGGTTCGCCGTCCCCGTCGAGCAGGGTGGGAACGCCGCCGTTGCTGCCCAACTCCAGCGGGTCACCGCGCCGTTCATCCTCCGCCGATTGAAGACCGACCCGGCGATCGCCGTCGACCTGCCCGCCAAGCAGGAGATCACCGTGTGGTGCAACCTCACCACCGAACAGGCCGGGCTCTACCAGGCGGTGGTGGCCGACCTGCTGCACCGCGTCCAGGGCATCCGGGGCGTCGAGCGCAAGGGCACGGTGCTGGCCGCCATCGGCAAGCTCAAGCAGGTCTGCAACCACCCGGCCCAACTCCTGCACGACCAATCGAAGTTGGCCGAGCGATCCGGCAAGGTCACCCGGTTGGAGGAGATCCTGGGCGAGGCGCTCGCGGAGGGTGACCGGGCGCTGGTCTTCACCCAGTACGCGGAGTTCGGCCGACTGCTCCAGCCACATCTGACGGAGCGCCTCGGCGAGGAGGTGCTCTACCTGCACGGCGGCGTGCCGAAGCGCCGCCGCGAGGAGCTCGTCGAGCGCTTCCAGGCTCCCGGCGGGCCGAGGGTCTTCCTGATCTCGCTCAAGGCGGGCGGCACCGGCCTCAACCTCACCGCCGCCAACCAGGTCATCCACCTCGACCGCTGGTGGAACCCGGCCGTCGAGGACCAGGCCACCGACCGCGCCTTCCGGATCGGCCAGCGCCGGGACGTCCAGGTGCGGCGGCTGGTCTGCGTCGGGACGGTCGAGGAGCGGATCGCCGCCCTGGTGGAGTCCAAGCGGGCCCTCGCCGAGGCGGCCGTCGGCGACGGCGAGCGCTGGCTCACCGACCTCTCCGCCTCGGCACTCCGCGAGCTCGTCACCCTCTCAGAGGAAGCCGATTCCGATGACCGATAACCCCAACGGCCTCAGCTCGTTCTGGGACGGCGACTTCACGCTCCCCGCAGAGCCCGAAGCAGCTTCCGCCGGCGCCCCGGTGCCCGCGATCGCCGAACTCGGTCCGTCGGGCATCCGGATCGGCGGCCGCGACCTCGCGGCCCTGCTCGAACCCTCCTACCGGGCGCTCACCCGGCAGCTCCACGACTAGGTCCGCGCCCGGCCCAGCGCCGGCGGGCTGTGCGAGCAGTTGCTAGCAGCTTGCTTGCATTTGCAAGCAGAGCGGGGCAGACTGACGGCATGGCCTCACTGAACGTCGGCTCGCTGGGCGAGTACATCCGCGAGCAGCGGCGGAACGCGCAGTTCACGCTGCGGCAGCTGGCCGACGCTGCCGGGGTCTCCAACCCCTACCTCAGCCAGATCGAGCGGGGGCTGCGCAAGCCGAGCGCGGAGATCCTGCAGCAGATCGCCAAGGCGCTGCGGATCTCGGCCGAGACGCTCTACGTGCAGGCCGGGATCCTGGAGGAGCGGCAGGGGGAGGGGCTCGAACTCCGGGCCGCGATCCTGGCCGATCCGCTGATCAACGAACAGCAGAAGCAGGCGCTGCTCGCGGTCTACGACGCCTTTCTCAAGGAGAACAAGGCGCAGCCGCCGGTGGCGGACCCGCCGCTCACCGCCTCCGGCTGAGCAGGCACCCCGTGCTCCGCCGCCTCCGGCGGGCACGTTCCAAGCGATGCCCGGCAGACCCGTGCGGTGCTGTCGGCGGACAGGGAGGACCGGTCATGCCGATCACCGACGAGATCAAGAAGACCCTCAGCGACCCGACCCCGCTGTACGCCCTCGCGGGCGCGGGTGACCTCGCGTACGAGAAGCTGCGTGAGGTGCCGGGCCGGGTCGAGGCGCTCGCCGCCGACCGCAAGGGGACGCAGGAGAAGGCCGCCGCCCGCCTCCAGGAGGCTCAGACGCTGCTGGTCGGGGCACAGGCGAAGGTGACGGAGACCGTCACCAACATGCCGACCGACCTCAAGGTGCTGCAGGAGAAGGCCCAGACCTTCGCGCTCCAGCAGGTCGGCCGGGCCGCCGAGTTCGCGGTGAAGGCGATGGAGGTCTACGACGAGCTGGCCGTTCGCGGCAAGGCCGTCGTCGAGGGTGAGAAGCCGGCCCAGGGCGAGGCTGCGGAGGCGGCCGACGAAGCCGTGGAGATCGAGGTCGTCGACGTCGAGGTCGTCGAGGTCGAGGCTGCGGACGTCGAGGCCGTCGCGGCCCCGGCAGCGCCGAAGCGGGCCTCCCGCGCGCGCAAGCCGGCTGCGGAGAAGTAGGCCGGGCACCTCCGCCCGGATCGGTACGTTGTCCACTGAGGTGGAGGCCGACCGTGCCACGATGGCAAGGGTGTTGCCGAAGCCGCGGTGAGGAGAGCACAGTGTTCCAGATTCTGCACGTCAACTTCCTGGACCCGTTCTGGTGGCTGTCCACGGCGATGGTGTGCTTCAAGCTGTTCGCCTTCGGAGACGCGCTGACGCGGCGCGAGGACGCCTTCCGGGCGGCGGACAAGAAGACGAAGCAGTTCTGGCTGGTCGTCCTCGGCCTGGCGCTGGGCGTCGACCTGCTGTTCGGGGCCAGTGTCCTCGGCATGCTGGGGCTGGTCGGCCTGGTGGCCGCGATCGTCTACATGGTGGACGTCCGCCCTGCCGTCCGTGAGCTGACCAGGGGCCAGGGCGGCGGCGGGAACAAGCGGAACATGGGCCCGTACGGACCCTGGTGACACCGACCCTGGTGACACGGAACGGCCGGAGCAGACTGCTCCGGCCGTTCCTGCGTGCGTGGGTCAGCCCATGATGAGCGGGGCCGGGTTCCGCTCCAGCAGCAGGACGGCGACGTCGTCCGTCAGCGCGCCGCCGTTCAGCTCCTCGACCTCGGCGATGGCGCTGTCGACCAGGCGGCCCCTGGTCAGGCCGGAGGACTGGTGGTCGCCGATCAGCTCGACCAGGCCGTCCTGCCCGAGGCGGCGTGAACCGGCACCGACCCGCCCCTCGACCAGGCCGTCGGTGTAGAGCAGCAGGCTCCAGCCGGGGTGCAGCTCCAGCTTCTGGGCGGGCCAGACCGCCAGACCGTCGTCGCAGGCGAGCAGACCGAGGGCCGGGCCCGCCTGCTCGGCGGGCAGCAGGCCGGGTCGCCCGTCGGGGCGGAGCAGTAGCGGGGCCGGGTGCCCGGCGAGGTAGAGGTCGGCGTACTCCACCGGGGCGTGCGGGGTCTCGGCGTGCGTGGAGGCAGCCTCGGGCACCGGGTGGAGGACCAGCATGCAGAGCGTCGCGAAGATCTCGTCGCTGCGGCGCTCGTGCTCCAGGACGTGCTGGAGCGTCGACAGCAGGGTCTCGCCGGTGAGACCGGCGAAGACCAGGGTGCGCCACGCTATCCGCAGGGCGACGCCGAGTGCGGCCTCGTCCGGGCCGTGGCCGCAGACGTCGCCGATGACGACGTGCACGACGCCGTCGTCGGTGCGGACGGCGTCGTAGAAGTCTCCGCCCAGCAGGGCCCGGCGGCGGCCGGGGCGGTAGCGGCGGGTGAAGGCGAGCCCGGCGCCGTCCAGCAGCGGCGTGGGGAGCAGGTGGCGCTGGAGGCGCGCGTTCTCCTGGCCGCGCAGCTCGGCCTCGACCAGGCGGCGCTGCGACTCGTCGGCCCGCTTGCGCTCGACCGCGTACCGCAGGGCTCGGGCCAGCAGGGGGCCGTCCGTCTCGTGCTTGACCAGGAAGTCCTGTGCCCCGGCGGCGACGGCGGCGGCGCCGAGCTCGGCCCCGGCGGCGTCGGTGAGGACCACGACCGCCGTGTGCGGGGCGCGCTGGAGCAGCTCCCGCAGGCCCTCCAGGCCGTCGGAGTCGTCGGAGGGGTGCGGAAGGTCGGCCGGGGCGGCGAGGTCCAGGAGCACGCAGTTGAAGTCGGTGCCGCGCGGACGGCCGCGCCGGACGGGTGCGGGCGCGGGTGAGAGCCGTACGGCGGCCTGGTCGATGCCACGTGCCCAGTGCAGCTCGATCGGCGCGCCGCTGGCCGTGACGAGTTGCTCGATCAGGGCGGCGTCGGAGGCGTCGTCCTCGATGACGAGCAGCCGGAAGGGCGCGTTCGGCGCGAGGGCCGAGTGGGCGGGGGTGGTGACCCTCGGGCGCGGTATGGGCCGCGCGTCGCTCTCGACAGCGGGCCCTGCGATGGCGGGCGGTGACGTCGCGGACATCGGCGACGTCGGGGAGGCCTGGGTCGGCGGGGTGGTCGACAGCTCCGACCGGTGCCGGACCGCGTGCTCCGGTGCGTGGGCGCGGTCGGCGGCGTGCCGGGTGCCGTGGACGGCGGGGCGGTCGGCCCGTTGGTCGGACGCACGCTTGCCGGCGCGCTCGGCCGGGCGATCGGTGGGGTTGGCGGCGGAGCCGAGAGTGGCGCCGGTCAGTACGGCGGCTGCGGCGCCCGTCCGGGACGCGGCGCCCTGGGCCCGCCCGTCACCCGTTGCGGGCATGGGTTGTTCCTCCCTATTCCAGACTGGGCAACGGCTGGGGTCCGCCCGTAGTGCCCGCCTGGCACCGTGTGTCGGGGAGCTTCTCGCGACCATAACGTGATCTCCGGGGAATTCTCAGGCCGACGCCGACGATGTGGCTAGTGCCACGCTGACGGTGGGGCGGGTGGACGGGCGGGGCGCCCCGACAGGGCGTGGCCGCGCCGTGGTCGAGAGGAGAACGAGTCGGTGACGCAGATCACGTTGGTCGAGGGTGACATCACGGAACAGCAGGTGGACGTGGTGGTGAATGCCGCCAACACGTCACTGCTGGGCGGCGGTGGGGTCGACGGCGCGATCCATCGCAAGGGCGGCCCCGAGATCCTGGCGGCCTGCCGGGAGCTGCGTGCCTCGCACTACGGCAAGGGCCTGCCCGTCGGCCGCGCGGTGGCGACGACGGCCGGGCGTCTCCCGGCTCGCTGGGTGGTGCACACCGTGGGGCCCGTCCACCGGGCGGAGGACTACGAGGAGCGAGCCGGACTGCTGGCCTCCTGTCATCGGGAGTCGCTGCGGTTGGCGGTCGAGCTCGGAGCGCGGACGGTGGCCTTCCCGGCGATCTCGACCGGGGTCTACCAATGGCCGGTGGAGGACGCGGCGCGAATCGCCCTCACGGCCGTGGCCGAGGTGCTGGAGGAGGCGCCGGGGGAGCTGGAAGAGGTCAGGTTCGTGCTGTTCGGCAGAGCGGCGTACGAGACGTTCGAGCAGGTGCGGAGCGCGCTGGGGCAGAGGAGCTGACTGCGTCTCAGGAGGCGCCTGGCAGCTCGTGCGACCACCTCCATGGTGGCGTGACGGGGCGTCAACGCGCCAGCCTTATTCGATAGCTCGTTCGAGTGAACCTGGCTGGGGTCACAGTTCACAGCTCATGGAGCAAGCGCACTCCACGGCACCGTGACCTCGCCCTGCCGCCAACGCCCTCGCGCGTCGACCACGGGCCAGCTCCCGGCCAGCGCGGCGCAGGCCGCCGCCCAGCGCTGCCGGGCGCCGAACGCCCCGTACGGCGCGGCAGCGGCCCAGGCCCGGTCGAAGTCGGTCAGGAAGCGGTGCACCGGACGCCCCGGCACGTTGTGGTGGATGAGCGCCTTCGGCAGCCGTTCCGCCAGGTCGGAGGGCTGACCGAGGCCGCCGAGGCGGGCGGCGAAGGTCACTGTCCGAGGCCCCTCCGGTCCGAGGGCGACCCAGACGTGTCGTTGCCCGATCTCGTCGCAGGTGCCCTCGACCAGCAGCCCGCCGGGCGCCAGCCGTCCGCACAACCCCGCCCAGACCCCGGCGACCGCCGACTCCTCGTACTGCCGGAGCACGTTCGCGGCCCGGATCAGCAGGGGCGCAGCGCCGTCCAGCGGCACCTCGAAGCCGCCGCGCCGGAAGGTCAGCAGTGGCGGGTCGGCGTACGGGAGGGCGGCCGCCACGCGGGCGGGCTCGATCTCGATGCCCACCACCCGTACGTCCGCCCGGACGGTGCGCAGGCGGGTCGACAGCTCGACTGCCGTCCAGGGTGCGGCGCCGTAGCCGAGGTCGACGGCGACCGGCGGCTGCTCGGCCGTACGCAGGGCGCGCCCGAGGGTGTGGGCGATCCAGCGGTCCATCCGCCGGAGCCGGTTGGTGTTGGTGGTGCCCCGGGTGACCGTCCCGACCGGGCGGGTGGAGCGGCCCCGAGCTGGGGCGGGATCGAACTTGGCGGCCATGCAGCGCAGCCTACGCGGGGCGGCGCAGCCGGTGCGGGGCGCTCCTCGGTGATCCCGTGCGGGAGGCGGGAATACCGGCCGACCGGCTGGTGGTTGGCACACTGGACGAATGTCCGCCCACGGACCACCGTCCTCCGAACGTGGCAGTGCACGGCACGACGCAGGCAGCACGACGTACGCAGCACGAGGCAGGAAAGCCCGCAGCCCGGGGAGCAAGAGGAGGCTTCAGCCAGGTGACGCAGCACCCCGCACGGACGGCTCGCCGTGCCCAGATCACGCTCCCGCCGACTCGGGGGCGGCTCCAGGCGTTGGTCGGCAGCCGGGCCCGGCGGCCCCGGCGGATAGCCATGCTGAGTGTCCACACCTCCCCGCTGCACCAGCCCGGGACGGGCGATGCCGGTGGGATGAACGTCTACATCGTCGAGCTGGCCAAGCGGCTCGCCGAGCTGAACATCGAGGTCGAGGTCTTCACCCGCGCCGCCAGCTCGGACGACGCGCCGACGGTCGAGCTCGCCCCCGGCGTGCTCGTCCGGCACGTCACCGCCGGGCCGTACGAGGGCCTGGTCAAGGAGGAGCTGCCCGCCCAGCTCTGCGCCTTCACCCATGGCGTGCTGCGCACCGAGGCGGGGCACCGCCCCGGTTACTACGACCTCGTGCACTCGCACTACTGGCTGTCCGGCCAGGTCGGCTGGCTGGCGGCCGAGCGCTGGGGGGTGCCGCTGGTGCACACCATGCACACCATGGCGAAGGTCAAGAACGCCGCGCTGGCCGCCGGGGACACCCCCGAGCCGGCCGCCCGCGTGATCGGCGAGACCCAGGTGGTCGAGGCCGCCGACCGGCTGATCGCGAACACCGCCGAGGAGGCCGGCGAGCTCTCGCACCACTACGCCGCCCGCCCGGACCAGCTCGCCGTCGTCCACCCGGGCGTCAACCTCGACGTCTTCCGGCCGGGCTCCAGCAGCGGCAGTAGCAGCCAGCAGGAGGCGCGGGCCCGGCTCGGCCTGCCGCAGGACGCCGCGGTGCTGCTCTTCGCCGGGCGAATACAGCCCCTGAAGGCGCCGGACGTGCTGCTCAAGGCCGTCGCGGTGCTGCTGGAGCGGGAGCCCGGCCTGCGCGAGCGGCTGATCGTGCCGGTGGTCGGCGGCCCGTCCGGCACCGGCCTGGCGAAGCCGGAGAGCCTGCACAAGCTCTCCGCGCAGCTGGGCATCTCCGACGTCGTCCGTTTCCACCCGCCGGTCGGGCAGGCGCAGCTCGCCGAGTGGTACCGGGCCGCGACGGCCCTCGTCATGCCCTCGTACAGCGAATCCTTCGGCCTGGTCGCGCTGGAGGCGCAGGCCTGCGGCACCCCCGTGGTCGCGGCGGCCGTCGGCGGCCTGCCGGTCGCCGTCCGGGACGGCGTCACCGGCACGCTCGTCCGGGGCCACGACCCGCAGGACTGGGCGCGGGCGCTCGCTCCGTACGCCACCGACGCCGCGCTCGTCGCCCGCCAGGGTGCGGCGGCGGCCCGCCACGCGGCGGCGTTCGGCTGGGGCACGGCGGCTGCCGCCACGGCCGACGTGTACGCCGGTGCGCTCCACCGCCCGGCCGGCCGGGCCCGGCGGCTCCGCTAGGGCGCGGCACCAGGCCCACGCCGAGCGGGGAAGCCCCTGGCGCGGGCGGGTGAAGTAACGTCTGCCGCATGGCTACTGGTACGAAGGACGACGCCCTCGCGCGGCTCGGTGCGGCGCTCGACGAGGCCGGGGTGGCGTGGGAGCCGGCGGTGACGGACGCGTACACCCTGGTGGCGACGCTGCCGGGGACGCGGAAGCTGTCGACCACCTGTGCGCTGCGGGTGGGGGATCACACGCTGTCGGTGAACGCCTTCGTGGTGCGTCGGCCGGACGAGAACCACGAGGCCGTCTACCGCTGGCTGCTGGAGCGCAACACCCGGCTGTTCGGGGTCGCGTACGCCGTCGACGCGCTCGGTGACGTCTACCTGGCCGGGCGGCTGCCGCTGGAGGCGCTGACGGCGGAGTCGGTCGACCGGCTGCTCGGGGCGGTGCTGGAGAACGCGGACGAACCCTTCAACACCCTGCTCGAACTCGGCTTCGCCTCGGCGATCCGGCGGGAGTGGGAGTGGCGGACCAAGCGCGGCGAATCCACCCGCAACCTGGAGGCCTTCGCCCACCTCGCCGGGCCCAGGACTCCGCAGGCCGACTGAGCGCCCAGGGGCACCTCACCGGTCGGCCAGTTCCCCCTCGGGGAGCCCGTCCGGCTGCAGGACTGCGGTGGCAGCGGCCGGACGACGGCCGAGCAGGACGAACCCCACGGCGGCGGCCGTCCCGCACAGGGCGCAGGCACCCCAGACCGCCGCACCCGCGTACTGGAGCAGCAGACCGCCGGCCGGCGGGCCGACGAATGCGGCGAGCGACCAGGACAGCGAGTAGACGCCCTGGTAGCGGCCTCGGGCCTGGGCAGGGGAGAGCTCGGCGACCAGGGCCATCAGGGTCGGCATCTGGACGATCTCGCCGATCGTCCACACGGCCACGGTGAGCGCGAAGAACGCCATCGAGGTGCCGGCGTACGCGGTGAGACCGAAGCCCCAGCCGATCAGCAGGGCGCTGACGAACAGCAGCGAGGCGCGGCTGCGGCCCTCCATGGCGCGGGTGAGCGGCAGCTGGAGCAGCACGATCAGCACGCCGTTCAGGCTCGCGACCAGCCCGAACTGGGTGGTCGACAGGCCCGCCCGGCCCATGTCGACGGCCAGCGTGGTGGAGCCCTGCTGGATGACCAGTGCGAGCAGCAGGTTGAGCCCGACGAGCGCCATGAACCGGCCGTCCCGGAAGACGGTGCCCAGGCCGATCTGCGGTGTCGCGGGCGAGGCTTCGGGGAGGTCGGCGACTGTCGCGTCCGGGCGGGTCTCCGGCATCTTCGTGAAGATCACCAGGGCGCAGAGCAGCGTGGTCAGCGCGTCCAGCAGGAAGAGCAGCAGGTAGCCGTGGGTGGCGATCAGCCCGGCCACGGCCGCCGAGATGCCGAAGCCGATGTTGATCGCCCAGTAGTTGAGCGCGTACGCCCGCACCCGGTGCTCGGGCGGGACGATGTCGGCGATGGCCGCCGACATGGCGGGCCGGGAGGCGTTGTTGGCCAGGCCGACCAGGAAGGCGACGGCCGCGATGGCGACCGGACCGTCGGTGAAGCCCAGCACGGCGGTGAAGACGGCGGTGGCGAGCTGGGCGGCGAGCAGCGTCGGCCGCCGCCCGATCCGGTCGGTGAGCACCCCGGCGCCGACGGCCGCGATCGACGAGCCGAGGCCGAAGAGCCCGGCGACCAGGCCCGCGTACGAGGCGGAGTAGCCCCGGACGGTGGTCAGGTAGAGGGCGAGGAAGGTGACCACGAAGCCGCCGAGGCGGTTCACGAGCGTCGAGAACCAGAGCCACCAGAACGCGCGGGGCAGACCTCCGACGGCCGTCGCGAACGCGGTGCGCAGGCGTCCGGCCGGGCCTGGGGCGGATGGTTCGAGCACGGGCATGTGGAGCTCCCGGGGGCGGCAGGAGTCCGCAGAACGGGACTGTGGGGGCCGCTCAGCGGGACAGCAGATGGCAGGTAAGTGGCAGGTCGAACAGGCGCACATTACCTGGGGGCCATGGGCCCGGCCAGCGGATATTCGCCTCCATTAAGCTGGCGCCATGGCTGACACGACCTACCGACTGATCCTGCTCCGTCACGGCGAGAGCCAGTGGAACCAGAAGAACCTCTTCACCGGCTGGGTCGACGTCGACCTCAACGAGAAGGGTGAGAAGGAGGCCGCACGCGGCGGCGAGCTGCTCGCCGCCGAGGGCTACTTCCCGGACGTGGTGCACACCTCCCTGCTGCGCCGCGCGATCCGCACCTCCCAGATCGCCCTCGACAAGGCCGACCGGCACTGGATTCCGGTCAGCCGCAGCTGGCGCCTGAACGAGCGCCACTACGGTGCGCTCCAGGGCAAGGACAAGGCCCAGACCCTGGCCGAGTTCGGCGAGGAGCAGTTCCAGCTCTGGCGTCGTTCGTACGACACCCCGCCGCCGGTGCTGGCCGACGACAACGAGTACTCGCAGGCCGGCGACGCCCGCTACGCGGACATCCCGAGCGAGCTGCGCCCGGCGACGGAGTGCCTCAAGGACGTCGTCGACCGGATGCTCCCGTACTGGTACGACTCGATCGTCCCGGATCTGGCCGCCGGCAAGACCGTCCTGGTCACCGCCCACGGCAACAGCCTGCGCGCGCTGGTCAAGCACCTCGACGGCATCTCCGACGAGGACATCGCGGGCCTCAACATCCCGACCGGCATCCCGCTCGTCTACGAGCTCGACGCCGACTTCAAGCCGGTCGCGAAGGGCGGCCGCTACCTCGACGCGGACGCCGCCGCGGCCGCCATCGAGGCCGTGAAGAACCAGGGCAAGAAGTAGGGCGAGAAGTAGGCCCTCGGCTCCCCAGGCCCCGTCCCCGATCCGTTCGGGGGCGGGGCTCTGTCGTGCCAAGGGCCTTGGCTCCGAGCTGACTTGGTCGATGGCGGCCAGTGGTTCAGACCATTGACGGCCGGGGGCGGTGCTCCTAGCGTATGAGCCGGTACTGGCGCGGGCACGTCAGTCCCTCCCTGCACCTCCGTGCACTCACCGTGCACTCCGTTCACCCCCCACAACTCCCGCGGCCGAGCCTGCCGGGAGCGAACACAGGAGGAGCACCACATGCGTAAGCGCCATGCCCTGACGGCCCTGGTGGCGGCAGCTGCCGCCACCCTCGCGACCGTCACCCCGGCCCAGTCGCACGGGTACATCTCGACCCCGCCGAGCCGCTCCGCGCTCTGCGCCGCCGGCACGGTCACCGACTGCGGAGACATCCAGTGGGAGCCGCAGAGCGTCGAGGGCCCGAAGGGCTTCCCGGCCCTCGGCCCCTCCGACGGCACGCTCTGCTCGGGCGGCATCGCCCGGTTCGCACAGCTGGACGACCCGCGCGGCGGCGGCTGGCCGGCGACCAAGGTGACTGGCGGTCAGAAGCTGACCTTCACCTGGAACTTCACCGCCCGGCACTCGACCACGCAGTTCCGCTACTTCCTCACCAAGCCCGGCTACGACGCCCGTACGCCGCTGACCAGGGCGAGCCTCGACCTCACGCCGTTCCTCACCGTGCCCTACAAGGGCGCGCAGCCGCCGATGACGCTGAGCCACACGGCGACCCTGCCGACCGGCCGCACCGGACACCAGATCGTGCTCGCGGTCTGGGACATCGCCGACACCGGCAACGCCTTCTACTCCTGCGCCGACGTCACGTTCTGACGGATGTTCCGGCGGATCTCCTGACGGACGGCAGCTCCCTGAACCGGCTCGGCCGGATGCCCGGTGCGGCATCCGGCCGAGCAGGCGGGAGCGGGGGACGGGTCAGTGCCCGCCGCAGCAGCCTCCGGTGACGCCGCCGCACTGGCACGGGGCGCCCGCCTGGCAGCCGCAGCCGCAGCCCGGTCCGCAGCCGCAGCCGGCGGCGAGGACGGGCAGGAGACGCGGGGCAATCGGCTCGACGATGCTCGCGGGTGGTGTGGCCGGGCTGGTGTTCATGGCGGTACCTCCTCGGTCCAGGCACACGTCGGTGCCCACCTCACGAGTGAATCCCGCCGGTGACGAGGCGTCAACGGGCGCGTGGATGCGGGGGCCCTGCACTCCGTGCGCCCCTCCCGGCAGTGGGCCCAGGGGACAGCACCTGGGCCCACTCAGCGGCAGCTACTCCGCCGCAGCGGCCTCGTTGGCGGCGATGAAGTCGCCCGCGTGCTCGCCCGTCACCAGGAAGACGACGCGCTTGGCGACCGAGACGGCGTGGTCGGCGAAGCGCTCGTAGTAACGGCCGACGAGGGTGACGTCGACGGCGGTCTCGATGCCGTGCTGCCAGCGGTCGTCCAGCAGGTGCGAGAAGAGCTCGCGGTGCAGGGCGTCGATCTCGTCGTCGTCCCGCTCCAGCTCCAGGGCGGCGTCGACGTCCTTGGTGGTGATGACGGCGCCGGCCTTGGCGACCAGGCGCTGGGCGAGCTGGCCCATCTCCAGGACGATCGGGTGCAGGTCGTTCGGCACCGCCGTCTCGGGGAAGCGCAGCCGGGCGACCTTGGCGACGTGCCGGGCGAGGTCGCCGCAGCGCTCCAGGTCGGCGCTCATCCTCAGCGAGGTGACGACGATCCGCAGGTCGGTGGCGACGGGCTGCTGGCGGGCCAGCAGGTCGATGGCCCGGTTCTCCAGCTCGTGGTGCAGGGCGTTGACCTTGACGTCGGCGGCGATGACGCTCTCCGCCAGGGCGAGGTCGGCGTCGAGCAGCGCGGTGGTGGCGCGGCCCATGGCCGAACCGACCAGGCGGGCCATCTCGACGAGGCCGTCGCTGATCGAGTCCAGTTCCTCGTGGTACACGTCGCGCATGCTTGCTCTCTCTTCCTCAGTAGCTCTGTCGGTGGCGGTGCCGACCGGTCATCTCGTACGACTGCCGGGACAACTGCCGGGAGTCTGACGAGACGGCCGCTGCAGGTGGCGCGAATCGTACGCGCGACCGTGCCCACGCGGGCTGCTGAAACCCAGACTGGGCCGTCCGGGCGACTACGCACGACCCCAGCAGTGAACCAACGGGAACCTGAAGGTGAATTCTCGGCAACGCGCGGCCGCACCCTTGATCACACCCTGGGGGCACGCGGCCGCAGTGCGCTTACGCTGACCGTATGGACGTGAATGTGGCCGCCGCCGCTGCCTGCGCCATAGCCGGGCTCGGCGTCGGTCTCACGGCCGCCATCGCCTTCCGATGGAGCGAGCGCGAGCAGGCCCGCAGTGGCACCGGCGGTAAGAACAGCAGTACCGGCAGTGGCAGCCGGCCGGGCGCCAGTGCGGCGCCCGGCCAGGAGCCGCCGCTGCCGCCCGGTGTCGACACCGTGCTCTCGGTGCTCCGCTCCTGCGCGATCGTGCTGGGCGAGGCCGACGAGGTGGTGAAGGCCAGCTCCGCCGCGTACGCGATGGGCCTGGTCCGGGGCGGGGCGATGGCGGTCGAGCAGATGCTCTCGCTGGCCCGCGCCACCCGCCGCGACGGCGAGATCCGCCAGGTCGAGCTGGAGGTGCCCCGCCCGGGGGCGGCCCGCGCCGCCGAACCGCTCGCGGTCTCCGTCCGGGTCGCGCCGCTCGGCTCCCGCCTGGTGCTGGTGCTGGTCGAGGACCTCACCGAGCGCCGCCGGGTCGAGGCCGTCCGCCGCGACTTCGTCGCCAACGTCAGCCACGAGCTCAAGACGCCGGTCGGCGCGCTCTCCCTGCTCTCCGAGGCCGTCGCCGACGCCTCCGACGACCCGGAGGCCGTGCAGCGCTTCGCCGGCCGGATGCAGATCGAGGCGACCCGGCTGGCCAGCCTCGTCCAGGAGATCATCGACCTCTCCCGAGTCCAGGACGACCAACTGCTGATGGACCCGGAGCCCGTCCCCGTGGACGAGCTGATCGCCGAGGCGATCGACCGCTGCCGTCAGCCCGCCGCCGCCAAGCAGATCCTGATCGCTGCGGGCGGCATCGGCGGCCTCTACCTGCACGGCAACCGCGGCCAGCTGGCCGCGGCCCTCGGCAACCTCGTCGAGAACGCCGTCAACTACAGCCCGCCCCGGACTCGGGTGGCCATCGCCACCCGCCGGATCTCCAGCGCCGCCGCACTCGGCGAGGCCGACGGCGAGCTGATCGAGATCTCGGTGACCGACCAGGGCATCGGCATCTCGGAGAAGGACCGCGAGCGCGTCTTCGAACGCTTCTACCGCGTCGACCCGGCCCGCTCGCGCGCCACCGGGGGAACTGGTCTGGGCCTCTCGATCGTCAAGCACGTGGCTGCCTCGCACGGCGGCACCGTGTCGGTCTGGAGCGTCGAAGGCCAGGGCTCGACCTTCACCGTACGGCTCCCCGCCGGGCAGGCCCCGGCGCCGGAGCAGTCCACCCCTGACACCCACGCCACAGCAACAACCCACCTTCCTGCCCCGGAGGCTAGACCGTGACCCGAGTACTGGTGGTCGAGGACGAGGAGTCGTTCAGCGACGCCCTGTCGTACATGCTTCGCAAGGAGGGTTTCGAGGTGGCCATCGCCGCCACCGGCCCCGACGCCCTGGAGCAGTTCGAACGCAACGGCGCCGACCTGGTGCTGCTGGACCTGATGCTCCCGGGCCTGCCCGGGACGGAGGTCTGCCGGCAGCTGCGCGTCCGCTCCAACGTCCCGGTCATCATGGTGACGGCCAAGGACAGCGAGATCGACAAGGTCGTCGGCCTGGAGATAGGGGCGGACGACTACGTCACCAAGCCCTACTCCACCCGCGAGCTCGTCGCCCGCATCCGCGCGGTGCTGCGCCGCCGCGGTGAGGACGGCGGCGCGGGCGAGAACGGCGGCGGCCCCGGTGCGCTGGAGGCCGGCCCCGTCCGGATGGACGTCGACCGGCACGTGGTGACGGTGGACGGCGCCAAGGTCGACCTGCCGCTGAAGGAGTTCGACCTGCTGGAGATGCTGCTCCGCAACGCGGGCCGGGTGCTCACCCGGATGCAGCTGATCGACCGGGTCTGGGGCGCCGACTACGTCGGTGACACCAAGACCCTGGACGTCCACGTGAAGCGCCTGCGGGCGAAGATCGAGCCCGACCCGGGTGCCCCGCGCTACCTCGTCACGGTCCGTGGCCTCGGCTACAAGTTCGAGCCGTAAACCGCAGCCGTACGCATAGCTGCACGCATATCTGTATGCGGCCGAAGGGCCCCCGCCGGAGATCCGGTGGGGGCCCTTCGGCGTCGGAGCAGCGTCAGTGAGCGCTCGGGCTGGCCGCGCCCGTGGCGGGTGCGCTGGCCGGTGCGGTCGCGGGTGCCGTCGCCGGGGCGGTGGCGGGTGCGGTCGCAGGTGCCGACGCGGGGGCGGAGGCCGAGGCCGAGGCGGCGGCCGACGGCAGGGCGGTCGAGGCCGGGCCGAAGGCCTCGTACTGGCCCCGGGCCGGGGTGACCTGGGCGGCGGCGGTGACCTTGCCGGACTTGGTGAAGCTGAAGGTGGTCGGCGCGAAGCCGCCGACCTTCACGGCGGCCGAGCTGAAGTGCGCGGCCGGCTGGCCCGCGCCACCCAGCAGCACCGAGCCGCCGGCCGGGATGACGATCTCGGTCACCGCGGCGCCCTTGGCGTCGGTGAAGCTCGCCGCGGCACCCTCGCCGACGGAGATCGACTGCAGCGTCTCGGGCGCGCTGCCGGCGTTGCTGATGTTCACCGTGACGTTGGCCGGGCCGGGCTGGTCGGCGACCGCGTCGGCCTTGGTCACCACCACGATGTTGTTGAGCTTGAGGTCGTTCCCGATCGAGGTGGCGGCGTTGTCGGGCTTGACCTGCAGAGTGTCGGGGGTGTTCCCGGCGGCGCAGGCCGACAGGGGGACGATCGCGGCGAGGACGAGGGCGGCGATGGCGCCGCGTCGAAGGCTGCGGCTCACGGCGGCGGCTTCTCCTTGGATCACGTGTCGGGTAGTCACGGCTCAGGTTACCGACCGCACATATCCGGTTCTCACGGGGTGGCCCCGTGTCGCGTCGCGGGACTGATCGGATCCCGTCGGGACATGGAGCAAAAACTCAAGATCAAATCATGGTTTCGACAGTCTTGCCAGAGGTTTCGTCAGGTGCCCGTACCACCTCCCACCTGCGGGAAGCCTTCGCCGAAGGCCGCTCCCAGCACGTCATGGGGGTGCTTGTCAAGCCCCGAGACCCGCCCTGACCTGCGAAAACGCCCTTCGGGCGCGCCGAAAAGCGTGTTATTCTGGAAAGCCACGGAAGGGGTCCTGTCACATGACGTTCAAGGTTGGCGACACGGTGGTCTACCCCCATCACGGGGCTGCGCTGATCGAGGCCATCGAAATTCGCCAGATCAAGGGTGTGGACAAGACCTACCTGGTGCTGAAGGTGCAGCAGGGAGACTTGACACTGCGCGTGCCCGCTGAGAACGCCGAATTCGTCGGCGTGCGCGACGTAGTCGGGCAGGAGGGTCTGGACCGGGTCTTCGAGGTGCTTCGTGCACCGTACACCGAGGAGCCGACCAACTGGTCCCGCCGCTACAAGGCGAACCTGGAGAAGCTCGCTTCGGGTGATGTCATCAAGGTCGCCGAGGTCGTACGTGACCTCTGGCGCCGCGAGCGCGAGCGCGGCCTCTCGGCCGGCGAGAAGCGGATGCTCGCGAAGGCTCGCCAGATCCTGGTGAGCGAGCTCGCGTTGGCCGAGAACACCAACGAGGACAAGGCGGAGACGCTGCTCGACGAGGTGCTGGCTTCCTGAAGCCGCTGATTCGTTGATGCGTCGCCGCACCCAGCGGTCCCGCATGCCACGGCGCCCGATGCCGATACGTCACCATGGTCACGAGAGTGAGCAGGTGGCGGGTCGTCATACCGGGCGCTTTGGCATACCCGGACGCAGTCCCGTCCCCGAGTGGCAGTACGCCGACGCGACGGCCCGTGCCACGGAGCACGGAGCTTGCGAAGGCCCACGGGCTTGTGTTTGGAAGGGGCCCGTGCCGTGCACCCGTAGGCGCACGCCATGGCCATACCCACTTCGCCGAAGGAGCGAAACCTGAACGCCACAGGAGTAGTCGCAGCAGCCGTCGTCCCGGCCGCAGGGCGGGGTGAGCGGCTGGGGCCGGGCGCCCCGAAGGCCCTGCGCGAACTCGGCGGAGTGCCGCTACTGGTGCACGCCGTCCGGGCGCTGGCGCGCAGCCGGGCCGTCGGCCTGGTGGTCGTCGCGGCCCCGGCGGACGGCGTGGCGGAGGTCGTCGCGCTGCTCGACAGCCACGGGCTCGACGGCAAGGACATCCGGGTGGTGGCGGGCGGTGCGACCCGGCAGGAGTCGGTGCGGCTCGGGCTGGCCGCGGTGCCGGCCGAGGTGGAGGTCGTGCTGGTGCACGACGCCGCGCGGCCGCTGGTACCCGTCGACGTGGTGGACGCCGTGGCGGCGGCCGTCCGGGCCGGGGCCGACGCGGTGGTGCCCGGGGTCCCGCTGGCCGACACCGTGAAGCGGGTGCGGCCGCAGACCGGCGGCGGCCCGGAGCCGGTGCTCGACACGCCCGACCGGGCCACGCTGCGCGCGGTGCAGACGCCGCAGGGCTTCCGGCACACGACGCTGAGCGAGGTACACGAGAAGGCGCTCGCGGAGGAGGCCGGGGGCACGATGCCGCCGGTCACCGACGACGCGGGGCTGGTCGAGCACTTCGGCGGCCAGGTCGTGGTCGTGCCCGGCCACGAAGAGGCCTTCAAGGTGACCCGTCCGATCGACCTCGTGCTCGCCGAGGCCGTACTCGCCCGCAGGAGGGCCTCCGATGGCTTCTGACACCCCCGCCGACACCCCCGCTGGCACTCGCGCTGACCGGCCCGCCCTCCCGCTGATCCCCCGGGTCGGCATCGGCACCGACGTGCACGCTTTCGAGGCCGGGCGCCCGCTCTGGGTCGCCGGGCTGCACTGGCCGGACGCCGAGTACGGCCTGGCCGGGCACTCGGACGCGGACGTGGTCGCGCACGCGGCCTGCGACGCGCTGTTCTCGGCGGCGGGCGTCGGCGATCTGGGCGCGCACTTCGGCACCGACCGGCCCGAGTGGTCGGGCGCCTCCGGCGTGACGCTCCTGTCGGAGGCCGCCAGGATCGTCCGAGAGGCGGGTTTCGAGATCGGAAACGTCTCCGTTCAGGTGATCGGGGTGCGCCCCAAGGTCGGCAAGCGCCGGGCGGAGGCACAGGCGGTGCTCACCGCCGCCGTCGGCGCGCCGGTCGCGGTCTCCGGGACGACCACCGACGGCCTGGGCCTGACCGGCCGTGCCGAGGGCCTGGCCGCCCTCGCCACCGCCCTGGTCTACGAGGTGGGCTGACCGGATCTGCCGGGCGGGCCGACCGGAGCTACCCGGCGGGCTGACCGGCCGGGAGCGTGCTGCCGGTCCGTGTCCGAAATGGCTAGCCTGGGCTCCAGTATCGGACGACTGAAGAAGAGGGCCCGGGTATGTCCGCACGACTCTCCGACAAGGCGAAGGCGCTGCTCGACGCCAAGTCCTTCGCCACGATCGTCACGCTCCAGCCGGACGGCAGCCCGCAGTCCTCGGTGGTCTGGGTGAAGCGGGACGGCGAGGACGTGCTGTTCTCGACCGTCGAGGGGCGTCGGAAGCACCTCAACCTGCTGAAGGACCCGCGCGTCTCGCTGCTGGTCAACCCGGCGGACTCACCGTACGAGTACTTCGAGGTGCGCGGTGAGGGGCGGATGACGCGTGAGGGCGGCCGGGAGCTGATCGACGAGTTGTCGTTCAAGTACCGGGGCCAGCCGGTGTACGCCTTCGATGGTCCGGACGACGTCCGGGTGGTGGTCCGGATCACCCCGCGCAAGGTGGTCGGCAGCATCTGACCCGCCGACTGGCCGGGAAATGGGAGCCCCGCCCGGCAAAAGGTGGCGGGGCACCCCCCGGTGCCCACTACGCTTGACGCTGTGAGCCTTCGCCTGTACGACACCAGCACCCGCCAGGTACGCGACTTCGTCCCGCTTGTACCGGGTTGTGTCTCGATGTACCTGTGTGGCGCGACCGTCCAGGCGGCACCGCACATCGGGCACATCCGGTCCAACCTCAACTTCGACGTCATGCGTCGGTGGTTCGGTTACCGCGGTTACCACGTCACGTTCGTCCGCAACGTCACGGACATCGACGACAAGGTGATCGCCAAGGAGCGCGAGACCGGCGTCCCCTGGTACGAGATCGCCTACACCAACGAGCGCGCCTTCAACCAGGGCTACTCGCAGCTCGGCTGCCTGCCCGCCTCGGTGGAGCCGCGCGCCACCGGACACGTGCCCGAGATGATCGAGATGATGCGCACGCTCATCGAGAAGGGCCACGCGTACGAGTCCGAGGGCAACGTCTACTTCGCCGTCACCACCTACCCCGAGTACCTCGCGCTCTCCAACCAGAAGCTGGAGAACCTCCAGCAGCCGGAGAGTGTCGGCGAGACCGGCAAGCGCGACCCGCGCGACTTCGCGATGTGGAAGCGCTCGAAGCCGGGCGAGCCGAGCTGGGAGACGCCGTGGGGCCGGGGCCGTCCGGGCTGGCACCTGGAGTGCTCGGCGATGGTGCACAAGTACCTCGGCAGCGCCTTCGACATCCACGGCGGCGGGCTGGACCTGATCTTCCCGCACCACGAGAACGAGATCGCGCAGTCGAAGGCCTTCGGCGACGACTTCGCGAACTTCTGGGTGCACAACGCCTGGGTCACCATGAGTGGCGAGAAGATGAGCAAGTCGCTCGGCAACTCGGTGCTGATCTCCGAGATGGTGCAGCGCTGGCGTCCGATCGTGCTCCGCTACTACCTGGCGGGCCCGCACTACCGCTCGATGATCGAGTACAGCGAGGAGTCGGTGCGCGAGGCCGAGACCGGCTTCGCCCGGATCGAGGGCTTCATCCAGCGGGTGACCGAGATCTGCGGGCCGGTCGACGCGGCGCCCGAGGTGCCGCTGGCGTTCGCCGAGGCGATGGACGACGACCTCGGGGTGCCGCAGGCCCTCGCGATCGTCCACACCGCCGTCCGGCAGGGCAACAGTGCGCTGACGGCGGACGACAAGGAGAACGCGGTAGCGCGTCTGGCCGAGGTCCGTGCGATGCTCGGAGTGCTGGGCCTCGACCCGCTCGACGAGATGTGGGCCGGAGCCGGCAAGGGCGACGACCTCCACGGAGTGGTGGATTCGCTCGTTCAGCTTGTGCTGGAGCAGCGGCAGGCCGCTCGGGCTCGCAAGGACTTCGCCACCTCGGACGCCATCCGGGACCAGCTCACGCTGGCCGGGCTGGTGATCGAGGACACCCCGTCCGGCTCGCGCTGGACGCTCAACGGCTAGCAGCCGTTGGTGCCCACGGCCGTCGCGGCCGTGGGCGAAAGACAACCAGTAACCCCGCACGACGCTGGGGTGAGGGTGGGCCGTACCGGCGAGGTGCGGCCCACCCGCATGACACAGAGCATGCCTGAGGCCGTCCGGTCGTCGGGTGTGACGGACAGACAGGAAGTACAGGCATGGCCGGCAACAGCGCACGCAGGAACGCACGCAACCCCGGATCGAAGAAGGGCGCGAGTGTCGGGACCGGCGGCCACAGCCGGAAGGCACTCCAGGGCAAGGGCCCGACCCCGCCCGCCTCCGCCCGCAAGGGCCACGTCAAGCAGCGGCAGGCCAACGCGGTCGTCAAGCGCGAGATGGACGCCAAGTCGCGCGCCGGCATGCGCCGGGCCGGGGCCGGTGGCCGTGGTGGCCGTGGCGGTGCCGGTGCGGCCGAGCTGGTCTTCGGCCGCAACTCGGTGGTCGAGGCGCTGCGCGGCGGCGTGCCCGCGACCGCGCTGTACGTCCAGCAGTTCATCGACACCGACGACCGCACCCGGGAGGCCCTGCAGGCGGCCACCGAGCGCGGCGTGCCGCTGATGGAGGCGCCGCGCGTCCAGCTGGACAACATGACCGGCCAGATGAACCACCAGGGCCTGGTGCTCCAGGTGCCGCCGTACGAGTACGCGCACCCGGACGACCTGCTCGTCGACGCCGCCGACAACAGCGAGCCCGCGCTGATCATCGCGCTGGACGGTGTCACCGACTCGCGCAACCTCGGCGCCGTCGTCCGCTCCGCCGCCGCCTTCGGCGCGCACGGCGTGGTCATCCCCGAGCGCCGCGCGGCCGGTATGACCGCCGGTGCCTGGAAGACCTCCTCCGGCGCCGCCGCCCGCCTCCCCGTCGCCCGTGCCACCAACATGACGCGCACGCTGGAGGCGTACCAGAAGGCCGGTCTGATGGTCGTCGGCCTGGCCGCCGACGGCGAGGCCGAGATCGGCGACCTGGACCTGCTGGCCGGGCCCGTCGTCATCGTCGCGGGTTCGGAGGGCAAGGGCCTCTCCCGGCTCGTCGCGGAGACCTGCGACATGCGGGTGCGGATCCCGATGCCGGGCACCACGGAGTCGCTGAACGCCGGTGTCGCGGCGGGCATCGTGCTGTACGAGGCCGCTCGGCTGCGCGCCAAGGCGTAACGATGTGTGGGTGAACCGGTCGGGCCTGGTCGGGCCCGGTCAGGCTCGGTCGGTTTGCTCATGATCACTTCAATGTGCGCCAGGAATCCACCCGGGAGAGTGTCCTAACCGGCCGTCACCCGGTTAGACGGGTGTGGACACCAGAACACCTCGGCGCCCCGGGCGCGGCGGCGCGTCGGGAATAGACTCCGACCCCGCCCTCAACACGGTCAAGGTGCCGTCCGACCCGGCCAAGCTCAGCAGCACCCAGGCAAGCTTCCGGATCAGACTGGCCACCCCCGTGGCACCGCTGATCGACGCTCCGGCAGGTGCCGCCTTCGGCGACCCGTACGCCATGCAGAGCTTCGCCTCCCGGCCGCTGGTCACCCCGGGGGTCGTGGTCAGCAGCACCCAACTGCCCGCGCTGGCCGGTGTGTCCGGTGGCTCCGTGGTCTCCGGAGCGGCGGGCGGCGTGCCGCGCCGCAAGGGCAGGGTCACCGCCGTCACCTGGACGGGTCAGGCCGCCCCCGGCGACCTCGCGGCCACCCAACTGCTCGAAGCCGTCCGGCTCAACACCGTGCCCGCCCCGGCGGGCGCCATGTCGGGCCTGGCGTCGGGTGCGGGTTCGGCTGCCGCCTCGGTCGCGGCCGAGGACACCCAGCAGCTGCCGTCGCTCGGCCAGGCCGTGCCCCGGCAGTCCGGGCCGCCGACGACCCCCGTACCGGTGCACGTGCCGGCCGCCGAGCCCTGGTCGCCGAGCGGTGAACTGCCCGAGGTGTCGGCGGTGGGCGCCGGCGACTCCAAGCACGCCTGGTACCCCGGCCGGAAGGTCGACCTGGGCCTGGTGCTGCTCCCGCTGCGCGTCGTGCTCGGCTCGCTCTCGGTCTACGCCGGGTTCAGCAAGCTCTGCGACCCGGTGTACTTCGATGGCGGCGACCGCGGGTCGATGATGCGCTGGCTCGGCTCGCTGCACCCCTGGCGGGTCGCCCAGCCGCTGCTCGACCTCGCGATGGCCCACCCCGTCGGGGCCGGGCTCGGCGTCGCCTTCACCGAGGTGGTGGTCGGCGTGCTGTCGATCCTCGGCCTCTGGCAGCGGGTCGCCGCCGGTGCGGCGATGGCGCTCTCGGCCGCGCTGCTCTTCACCGTCAGCTGGCGGTCGGTGCCGGTCTACGACACTCCCGACCTGATCTTCCTGGCGGCCTGGAGCCCGCTGCTGATCGCCGGAGCCCCGTTCGGCTCGCTGGACGGCCGGATCGCCCTCGAAGCCTGGCGGCGATACGGTTCCGCAGCTCCCACTGCGCTGCGGCGCCGGGTGCTGCGACGCGGCGCGGTGGTCACCACCATCGTGGTCGGCCTGACCATGCTGAGCGGCTCGATGCTGGGCGCGGCGGTCCGTACGGGCGGCCGGAGCCACACCGCTCCGGTCAAGCCGCCGACCGACTACGGCTCCCCGGTCTGGCCCGGCAACGGCGCGGCACCCTCATCGGGCGCGAGCACCGCCCCCTCGCCGGCGGCCAGCACGCCGCCCTCCCCGGCGGCCTCGCCGAGCCCGAGCGCGTCGAAGGGCAGCGCCAAGCCGCACGCCAGCACCAAGGCCTCCCAGAGCCCGGCCGGCAGCACCGCGGGCACCGCAGGGTCCGGCTCCACCGGCAGCAGCACCGGCCACGGCGGTACGTCCGGTACGACGGCGCCCAAGCCGCCGTCCTCGACCGGCACCCCCGGCCTGATCGGTGGAGTGCTGGGCGCCCCCCTGCTCGGCCTGGCGGCCGAGCCCGCAGCGCAGCACAGCGGCAGCGGCACGGTATAGCGGCGGGGCCGCGCACGGCTGAGGGGCGTGAGGCCGAGCCTCACGCCCCTTCGCTGTGCCGTGCTGGCTGCCTTCCGGGTTACGCGTTCGCGGACTACGCGACCGTGGCGCGGCCTGCGCCGGAGGCGAGCTCCTTGGCGGCCTCGGTGAGGTCCTTCGCGGTGTCGATCGCGCGCCAGTAGATGCCCTGCGGGAGCTGGTAGCCGGCCAGCTGCTTGTTGCGGGCGAGCTGGGGGAAGGTGGTGCGCTCGTGGTCGCCGACGTCCGGCAGCAGCTCGCGGAAGCCGGGGCCGAAGACGTACAGGCCGGCGTTGATCAGGAACGGCGAGGGCGGGGCCTCGATGAAGTCCAGCACGTTGCCGAACTGATCGGTCTCCACGGCGCCCCACGGGATCCTGGGCCGGGCCAGGGCGAGCGTCGCGATCGCGTCACGCTCGTGGTGGAAGGCGGCCATGTCGCGGAGGCTGAAGCGCGTCCAGATGTCGCCGTTGGTGGCGTACCAGGGCTCGTCCGGGCGGGGCAGCGCCTGCGAGGCGTACTTGAGCCCGCCGCCACGGCCGAGCGGCTCCGTCTCCACCACCGTGCGGACGTTGAGCGGCAGGTCGGCCTTGTCGAGCCACTCCTGGAGCACCTCGGCCAGATGGCCGCAGGAGATCACGGCGTCGGTGACCCCTTCGGCGGCGAGCCAGGCGAGCTGGTGCCCGACGATCGGGATGCCGGTGCCGGGGATCTCGACGAGCGGCTTCGGCCGGTCGTCGGTGTACGGGCGCAGCCTGGACCCCTGGCCGCCCGCCAGGATCACCGCCTGCGTGACGGCAGGCGCCGTGGTCGGGCGGGTGGGCGTCGGGCCCGCAGTCGGGCTCGGGCTGCTGCTGGGGCTGCTGCTCGGACCCTGGCTCGGGCTCGTGGAGTCGGTCATAGCAAGAACAATAGGGTCCTCGCCGGGGCACCGGGGCGGCTTGCTGTCCACGGCGCCGCCTCGGCACCCCCCGTCGGGTGTGTCGGTCAGCCCACCACGCCGGAGGCGAAGGCGCCGTCGCAGACCGGTCGGGCGAACGACCGGGCCCGCTGGGTGTCGCCCTGGTACTTGCGGACGGCGGCCCGGCCAAGTTCGGCGGCGAGCCCGCTGCAGTACGGGGTGAGGGCGGGCTTCTCCCGCATGGTGCGCTCCAGCAGGTCGAGCGCGGTGCCCGGGTTGTGGTCGCGCAGCTCGTCCATCAGGTCGACGCGGAGCGCGTCCTGAGGGGCGAGGCCCTGTGTGTTGCTCGGCGTGTTGGTGCGGCCGATCGTGCCGTCCCCGCTTGAGGCGGCGACGACCTGCTGGTCGAGTGCGGTCGGCGGTGCCCAGGGGACACGGGTGACCGCGAGCGTGCCGGTGGTCACCAGGATCACGGGCAGGGTGAGGGCAACGGTCTGGCCGATGCGGCGTACGAGCTGGTTCACGCTCAGGAGCGTAGCGGTGGGTGGGGCCGTGAATGCACTCCGTTACACCAACGAGTGAGTCGTGTCCCGGTTCGTCCCGTCACGGTGTTGACGCAGCGGCGCACGCGGGGGCGCGTGACCACGTGCGCGAGCCCCCGCCGACGGTGGTCGGCAGGGGCTCGCGGGTGGTCCTGGACGGCTCGGCGGTTCAGGCGGCTCAGGCGCTGAGGCGGGCGCCCGTGGTGCTGGAGAAGACGTGGGTCTCGCCGCCGGTCGGGACGACGTGGATCGTCTCGCCCTTCTGCGGGATCTGACGGCCGTGCACGCGCACGACGATCTCCTTGTCCTCGCCACCGATCTTGGTGGAGCCGTAGACGAAGCCGTCCGCGCCGAGCTCCTCGACCACGTTCACGGTGACGGCGACGCCCTCGATGCCGCCCGCCGGGACGATCTCGAAGTGCTCCGGGCGGATACCGACGGTGACGTGCTTGTCGGTGCCGGCGCCGGACAGCTCCTCACGGGAGATGTTGATGACCGAGCCGCCGAACTTCACCCCGCCGTCGACCAGCGGCACCTCGACCAGGTTCATCGCGGGCGAGCCGATGAAGCCGGCCACGAAGAGGTTGGCGGGGCGGTCGTACATGTTGCGCGGGCTGTCGACCTGCTGCAGCAGACCGTCCTTGAGCACCGCGACCCGGTCGCCCATGGTCATGGCCTCGACCTGGTCGTGGGTGACGTAGACCGTGGTGATGCCCAGGCGGCGCTGGAGGCTCGCGATCTGGGTACGCGTCGAGACGCGGAGCTTGGCGTCCAGGTTGGAGAGCGGCTCGTCCATCAGGAAGACCTGCGGCTCACGGACGATCGCGCGGCCCATCGCGACACGCTGGCGCTGGCCGCCGGAGAGCGCCTTCGGCTTGCGGTCCAGGTAGTCGGTGAGGTCGAGGATCTTCGCGGCCTCTTCGACCTTCGTGCGGATCTCGGCCTTGTTGACGCCCGCGATCTTGAGCGCGAAGCCCATGTTGTCCGCGACGGTCATGTGCGGGTAGAGCGCGTAGTTCTGGAACACCATCGCGATGTCCCGGTCCTTCGGCGGCAGGTGCGTGACGTCGCGGTCGCCGATCCGGATGGCGCCACCGTTGACGTCCTCCAGGCCGGCCAGCATGCGGAGGCTGGTCGACTTGCCGCAGCCCGAGGGGCCGACGAGGACGAGGAACTCGCCGTCCTCGACGTGCAGCTCAAGGGCATCGACGGCGGGCTTGGTGCCGCCCGGGTAGAGACGGGTCGCCTTGTCGAACGTGACAGAAGCCATGGCTGAACTCTCCTTCACCGGCAGGAACGTGCCGGACGATCCGAGTAAAGGTGGGTGATGTCCTGGCCGGCCCACCCAGTGGTCTGAACCACTCGACAAGCCGACTCCCGGCGACGCTACCTTTCCGCTGCTCCGCTTGTCAGCCCCGTGGCCCCCCGATTTCGGCATCGTTCCGGTCACAACCCACTCGCACACCCCGACGATCACTGGGCGATATCTGCAGACACCACCCCACCAGGTCCCGGTAGACTGCCCCTCGGTGTCGCCGTGGTCCGCTGCGGACGATCACCGTGCCTCCTTAGCTCAGTTGGCCAGAGCACCGCTCTTGTAAAGCGGGGGTCGTCGGTTCGAACCCGACAGGGGGCTCAGCCCGCAGAACGCAAAGAGGCCCAGGTCGAAGGGGAAATCCCCATCGGACCTGGGCCTCTGCCGTTTCGGGCTGCCAGTCCTCCCGTGCCCCATCCGGGGCATCAGCTCACGGGTGCTCGCGCCGTTCTGGGGCGCGAGGTTGTTGCCGGTGTGGCGCAGATCTGGCGCGGCGGGCTGGTGTGGATCATCGGGGTGGGGCTGGCTAGGGTGCGCGCATGGAAAAGGCATTCGCGCTGCTGGTGAAGTGCATGTTCGGCGGTGCTCTGCGGCTGTTGCTGGAGTGGCTCGGGGTGCCGGGGTCCGTGGTCGTCGCAGTGGTCGCGGCGGGGTTCGCGGTGTGGGGCGGCCGGGCGTTGGTGCGGCGCCGAGCCGCCCGGAGTGGCGGGAGGCCGGTTGCGGAGCGTGCTCGCAGCAGGGGGGTCACCGGGCCGTAGGCACTGGGGAATTGACCGGCGGGGATAGCGTGAGACCGGTGGAGTACGTGTACCGAGTGACCAAGTACGACCCGGCCGACCGTGACGAGCGCGGCTGCTACGTCGGGGCCGAGGACAGCGAGAGCGACTGCGGTCCGGTGGAGGCCGCGTATCTGTGTGCGGTCGAGGAGTTCGCGCGCGCGAGTGGGGTGACCCGGCTGGCCGTTCGGGAGCCGCACGCGCCATCCCCGTACCACGACGGCGAGGAGATCCCGCTCGCGGTCGCCGTGGAGGTGGTGCGCGGGATGCTGCGCGGGGCCGGGTTCTACTGCCGGCTGGAGGCAGCCGGCCGGTTCGAGGTCCACATCGGGTGGGACCTGTACATGTACCTGGGCAGCCGGGTGCCGTGCCCTGGGGCGGTGGAGCGGACCCGGGCGCTCGGCCTCTTCCCCGAGCCGCTGAGCGTCTCCCCCTACGCGCCCGAGGAGCCCGGCGAGCCGGGCGAGCAGCGCCCGGCCGACGAGACCTTCTGGGCCCGGCTGCGCCACCTGCTGCTCGACCGGACGCTGCTCCTGGAGGAGGGCTACGTCTACAACGCCACCCGGTGGCACCGGTTGGCGCCTGACACGCTGGAAGCAGTGCGGGCCGGCCTCGCGCCGCGGGCCATGCTCTCCGTGTGGCCCGACCTGAGAGCCGACGTCGCCGCAGTGCTGGCCGGCCTTCCCCAGGACGAGCCGGCCGAGCTGGTCTGGGAGGACAGGCAAGGCCGGATCAACAGCGTGGACACCGAGGAGCTGGAGCCCGCAGACCTGGCCGAGCTGGCCGCCGGGGCCCGGTCCGCTGCCCTGATCTCGTGTTGCCTGGACGATCGCAACCCGCTGCTCACCGCCGTACTGCCCGACTCCGACGGGGTGTTGCGCGCCCGCTGGCGGACCGACCCCACGCCGGGCGACCAGGCGTGGGGACTCCTGCGTGGGCTCGCGGTCGGGGAGATCCGCTCGGGGGCGGAGCTCGCCGGGATCGAGGTGGAGGTCGAGGTGGAGGGCGTGGTCGCCGAGGTGGGTGCGGAGACGCTGGTCGAGATCGTGGGGGTCGACCTGGTGCGGGAACGGGTCTCGGGGGTGGTCAGGCGGGCTGGGGGAGGGCCGGGGCGAGGATGACGGGGTCGTTGCCGAGGTCTTCCAGGAGTGCGTCCAACTTGGAGCGGTCGACCGAGGACATCAGGAAGACGTGGACGTAGCTGCGCCGGGTGCTCTCGTCGCCCGGGACGAGCAGGACGTCCTGGGAGGAGAGTGACCACTTGGCCACCACCTCGGGGCTGGGCTTGCGGAAGCGTACGGTGATGGCGCCCGGGGTGCGGGCCGGCCAGAGGTCGATGCCCTTCTGCTGTTCCAGGGCGCGGAGTTGGTGCTCCAGGTAGGCGGCGAGCTCCTGGGACCTGCGGATGCGGTCGGCCTGGTCCTGGTAGGAGTGGCGGGAGAGGTGGTCCCAGAGGATCAGCGGGGAGAAGCCGTTGCGCGATCCGGCGAAGGTGGTGTCGGGGGCCCCGATGTACTCGGGCTGGGTCGGCGGTGCGATCTGGTACTTGACCTTGGTCATGTAGATGCCGCACGGCCAGGGTGCGCCGGGCCACTTGTGGCCGCTCATGGCGATGGAGGACACCATGTCGACGTCGCCGAACTCCCGGGTGGGCAGCGTGATGCCGAAGTCGAACTCCGGCAGGCTGACGTCGGGGCTCCAGCCGAACCGGGCCGGGTCCGCGGCGGCCATCCGGACGAAGGGCGCGTAGCCCGCGCCCAGGGCGCCGTCCACGTGGATCCAGAACCGGCGGCGCAGGCCGGCGCCGCCCTGGATCAGGCCGTGTCGCTCGAAGATCGGCAGCAGCCGCTCGCAGACCTGCCGGACGTCGTCGTGGGCGCCCTTGAAGGTGCTGCCGAGGTTGAGGCTGACGAAGATCGGGTGGCCCTTGGCGGCGAAGAACTCCACCAGCACCGCGAGCGCGTCGACGTCTATCTCGCCGGTGCCGTCCGAGGAGTGCCCCGAGGGGCCGCGCCGGGACGGCACCTCGGCGGGCCACTCGCCCGGCTCGCCCGCGGGCCCGACCAGCGGGCACTCGTCCGGGTACTGCTCCGCGCCGACGGCCTGGAAGGTCTCGACGCCCAGGACGTGGACGGCCTTGGCGAACGAGTAGTGGGTGTCCTCGGAGTAGAACGCCACCGGCCGGTGGGCGTTCGGGTTGCCCGGCTCGGACGGGCCCGGTGCGGCGGGGACGTAGCGCAGGGCGCCGGTCGGCCCGGTCGGCTGCTGGATCAGCGCCTTGCCGCTCAGGTAGTCCCGGGCGTTCCAGAGCGCGTACATGTTGCCCTCGGTCGAGCCCATGGACAGCACGTACCCCCAGTACGACTCGGGGTCGGCCGGGTCGTACGGGCCCTTGGCGTGCCAGAGAGCGGCGTAGTAGTCGAGCACCGCATGCTCGACGACCTTGGTGTTGGGCTTGTAGCCCCCGCTCTGGAACGGGTCACCGAGGTTGTTGATGTTGTGCTGCATGAAGCGGCCGAGGTCGAAGGCGCTGCCGCCCATCTCCTGGGTGGCCTGGTAGCCGAGCAGGTACCGGCGCTTGCTCGTCAGGTACGCGTCCATCGTGTCGAGGGCGCTCAGGCGCTGCTCGTCGTCCAGCCCACCGGCGGGGAGTTCGAAGTGCGAGACGTCCGGGCAGGCCGGTTCGTCGTGGCCGACCTGGACGGTCAGGGTGTCGGTTCGGCTCATGGCACAGCTCTCCCGGTTCGGTGGGTCGGAGGACCCGCCGGGTACGTCCGGTGGGTTGGCGATGGCCGATCCGATCGGGAGTCAGGATGGAACCTGTGGCGCCTGAAGGGGAAGTAGCTGGCAGAACATTCGGAATATGGGCAGAAAACCTTGCGGATCGTCGGTGCGAGCAGGGAGTGTGGGCGCCGTGCCGAACAATCCTCAAGCCCGGCGGGTGCCGCTCGACGACGTCGACCGGGCGATCCTGCGCATCCTCGCCGACAACGCCCGCACGCCGAACAACGCGCTGGCCGACGCGGTGGGCATCGCCCCCTCGACCTGTCTGGCCCGCGTCCGCGCGCTGCGTGAGCGCGGGGTCATCCGCGCCTTCCGGGCCGAGATCGCCCCAGCCGCGATCGGGCTGCCGCTGCAGGCGATGATCTCCGTCCGGCTGCGGGCCCACACCCGCGAGCAGAACGAGAGCTTCCGCGCCGCCGCCCCCGACATGCCGGGCGTCGTCGCGGTGTTCCACATGGCCGGCTCCGACGACTACCTGCTCCACGTCGCCCTCGCGGACCCGGACGCCCTGCGGGACTTCGTGGTGGACCACCTCACCACCCACTCGGCGGTGGCCCAGACCCGCACCAACCTGATCTTCGAGCAGATCGCCGGCCGTCAGCACCTGACCCCGGACGCG
This sequence comes from Kitasatospora sp. McL0602, assembly GCF_052076145.1. NCBI lineage: Bacteria > Bacillati > Actinomycetota > Actinomycetes > Kitasatosporales > Streptomycetaceae > Kitasatospora > Kitasatospora sp. McL0602. The sequence continues at coordinate 4,316,110 of NZ_CP197246.1, forward strand.
TGAGCCGGGGCCGTACGTTCGTGCGTACGGCCCCGGCTGCCCCTGCGGTGGTCAGGCGAGCAGTTTGGTCTTCGCCTGCTGGAACTCCTCCTCGGTGAGTGCCCCGCTCGCCCTGAGGTCGGCGAGCTTGACCAGCTCGTCGGCACGGGACGGCGCACCGCCGGAGCCCGCCCCGGCTCCCGAGGGTGCGGCGGCCTCGCGGACGTACTGTTTGAACGCGGCGTCGGCCTTCTCCGCCTGTTCCTGGTCGCGTCGGCCCATGGAGTGGCCACGGACGATGACGTACGCGAGGACGCCGATGAACGGCAGCAGGATGACCAGGATCATCCACCCGGCCTTGCCCCAGCCGCTCATGTCGTGGCTGCGGAAGATGTCGCTGATGATCTTGAAGAGCAGGAAGAGCCAGAGGAGCCAGAGGAAGAACTCCAGCATGGTCCAGAACAGATCGAGCATGGGGTAGTTCGACACCGTGAGCTCCTTCGGGGCGCGGGTCGGTCTGTACGTGTTGGGGGGTGTCAGGAGGCCAGGAGCCGGGCCTTCTCGCGGGCGAACTCCTCGTCGGTGAGGATGCCCTGGGCCTTGAGGTCGGCCAGTGCGCCGAGTTGGCCGATCCGGTCCTGCGCCGGGGCGGCCGCGGGGGTGGCGGCCTGTCGGCCGGCGACCTGAGCGGCGGCCTGGTCGACCAGCTGTTGTTGCTGGGCCTCGGCGGCCTGTTGCTGTTGCGCGTTGCGCTCGGCGGCGTTGCGCTGCATCCCGCCGGAGACCGCAGTGGCCGTCCCGGCGATCACCGCCGTGCGGGCCATGGTGCCGAGCAGCCCCGGCCGTCCCATCCGTCGACGCATGGTGACTCCTACTCCTCGTCCAGTGCGGCGATGGCGCGCACCACGTGGTCGCGCGGGATGCGCTCCAGCATGACCAGCTGCCCCCGGGAGTCGCGGACAGCCGCCGTGAGACGGGCCGCCCAGGCGTTCTCCCAGGCGACCACCAGGGCGGCGGAGCCGGGCTCCAGGCTCTCGCCGACCGTCTGCAGGTCCTCGTCGCTCAGCAGGTCGAAGTCCGATCCCGTGACGCGCTGGAAGGCCTCGGCGACATCCGTGTCGGCGAGCTCGACGACGGCCACCGAGCCGTCCGGCTCCTTGCGGACGAAGGTGAGGTCGAGGATGCGTACGGTGCCGTTCTCCTGCAGCTCGCGGATGGCGGGGGCGACGTCACCGTTGAACCGGTTGCCGTCGAACGCGACCACCGCGACGTCCACGGGGCCGACCGTGTCGATCGTGAGGCTACCTGGCACGGGCACAACCACCTTTCGGGGTAAATGCGGACAAATAGTCAATCGATTCGAGCATACGGTCGGACGGGTGGCGGTGGGTCCGCGTTCACCCGAACGGCCGTCCGGCGCGCCTGATGGATCTTCACCGGCCAGGCTTGGGGGATGAGCAACGCCATGACGTCCGATCAGATCCTCGGCGGGGTCGCGCTGATCGTCGTCCTCGCTGTGGGGTCGCAGGTCGTCGCAGGGCGGCTCCGGCTGCCGGGGATCGTCCTGCTGCTGCCGGTGGGCTTCGTCGCCGGGGCGATCACCGACGACGTCCACCCGGACCGGCTGCTCGGGCCGGCGTTCTCGCCGCTGGTGTCGCTGGCGGTGGCGGTCATCCTCTACGACGCCGGGCTGGAGCTCGACGTCCGGCGGCTGACCGGCGACGCGCGGCGTACCGTCGTCCGGCTGATCTGGATCGGGACGCTCGTCACCTGGCCGATCGCCGCCCTGGTGGCCGCGCCGCTGCTGGGCATCTCCGCCAAGGCCGCCGCGATGCTCGGGGTGATCCTGATCGTCTCCGGGCCGACCGTCGTCGGGCCGCTGCTGAACTTCGTCCGGCCGGGCGAGGGGCTGCGCCGCATCCTGATCTGGGAGGGCTCGCTGATCGACGGGGTCGGCGGCGTCCTCGGCGCGCTGGTGTTCGCGGCCCTGGAGTCCGGCCACCGGGTCAGCTTCGGGGCGGCCGCCGGGCAGATCCTGGGCAGCGCGGGGGTCGGGATCGCCGGCGGGGCGCTCGGCGCGGCCGTGCTGTGGCTTCTGCTGCGCCGGGTCGGGCTCGGCGAGATCCTCGGCACCACGGCGCAGCTGGCGACGGTGATCGGCGTCGCCGCCGGGTGCAACCTGCTGCGCGACGACTCCGGGCTGATCGCGGCGATCGTGATGGGCGTCGCGATGGCCACCCTCCCGGGCCTCGACCTGGCCGTCCGCCGACCGTTCTTCGAGACGCTGGTGTCACTGATCATCGGCGTGCTGTTCGTGTCGATCTCCGCGACCGTCACCCCCGCCTCCCTGCGGCACGTCGTGCTGCCCGCGCTGGCTCTGACGGCGGTGCTGGTGCTGGCCGCGCGGCCGCTGGTCGCCGCGCTCTCCACCCACGGTGGCGAGCTCTCCCTTGGCGAGCGGGGCTTCCTCGGCTGGATGGCGCCGCGCGGCATCGTGGCCGCCTCGACTGCCTCCACCTTCTCGGCCGGGCTCGCCGAGAAGGGCATCGGCGGCGCGGAGCGCATCCTTCCCGCGACCTTCGTGGTGATCGTCGCGACGGTGGTCGTGTACGGGTTCACCGCAGTGCCGGTCGCCCGTCGGCTCGGGGTGGAACGCCCCTCCCGCTCCCGGCCACTGCTGGTCGGCGGCGAACCCTGGGCGGTCGAACTCGGGCGCGCATTGAAGGGGTTGGGCCTGGAGGTACTGATGTGGGCCGGTGCGCCGGAGCAGCGCAAGCGGATCAAGGCGGCCGGGCTCGAACTGGCCCAGGGGGAGCTGCTGGCGACCGCGGCCGGGGAGGGCGCGGAGCTGGAGGGGATCACCTGCGTACTGCTGCTCACCGACGAGGACGACTTCAACGCGCTCGCCGCGACGCTGCTCCGGAGCGAGGACGGCCCCGAGGTCTACCGCCTCGCCGAACGCGAGGAGGGCCAGGGCGTGGTGGCGCCGTTCATGAGCGGCGGGATCCTCTTCGGCCCGCTGCTCTCCGGGGCGGTTCTGACCTCGCGCTACCTCTCCGGAGCGGTGATCGAGGTCCGGCCCGCCCGCACCCCGCTGGAGCCGGGCCACGACCTGCTCCTCACCGTCGACGACACCGGACGACTGCACCCCGCCACCCCCGGTCGCGCCCCCGACCCGACCGGCACCGGGTACGCGGTCACCCTCGGCCCGGCCGTCTGAGCGGCCGTCCGGGAGGCCGGGCGGGAAATCGGAGTGACGCGGGGTGACGGAGTGCACTACGGTTCGCGGGTCCACCGTTGAATGCTTATCTGATCTTTATGTGGGTAACTCTGTGAACCTCGACTTCTCGGCCGAGCCGCTCTTCTCCTGGTACGTCGTCCTGCTGTTCGTCAGCGGCGTCGCGATGCTGGCCATCGGCATCTCCAACTCCCGTGCCCTCAGCGTTGGTTGGCGCATCTTCAACATGGTGGCCGGGGTCGGGTTCGTCGGCTACGCCGTGTACCTCGGGTTCATCTTCGAGGGCGGCAGCTACATCATCTTCTTCAAGGCCTTCATCCTGCCGGTCGTGATGGTCATCAACTTCTTCCGGGCGCAGGCCGCCCGCAAGTCGGCCCCGGCCCCCGCCCCGATGCCGATTCCGATGCCGGTGCAGCCGCAGCCGCAGCCGCAGCCCCAGGACGCGCAGCCGCAGTCCGAAGCGGCCGAGCGGGCGGTCTGAGACAGGGAGATCAACTGTGGGAGTCTGGCGGGTATGACGGACTTCCTGGTGGTCGGCGAGAGTGTCGCGGACATCGTCCGTACGCCCGGCGAGGCCGATGTGACGCATGCCGGGGGCAGCCCCGCGAATGTCGCCTTCGGGCTCGGCCGGCTCGGGCACCGCGTCAGGCTGCTCACGCAGTTGGGGGACGACCCGGCGGGTGAGCTGATCGGTGCGCACCTGCGCTCGGCGGGGGTCGAGGTGGTCGTCGACGGTGGCGGGGCCGGGTTCCGGACTCCGTCGGCGGTCGTCACGCTGGACGCGGCGGGGCGGCCCACCTACGCGCTGGACGTCCGTTGGACGCTGCGCCGGGCCGACCTCGGTCGCAGCGCCGGGCATGTGCATCTCGGTTCCGTCGCAGCGCTGTTGGCGCCCGGGGCTACGGCCGCGCTGGCCGTGGTGCGCCAGCTGCGTGCGGCGGCGTCGGTCAGTTACGACCCGAACATCCGCCCCGCGCTGCTGGGGCAGCGGGAGCCGGCCCGCGCCCGGGTCGAGGAGTGCGTCGCGCTGAGCGACGTGGTCAAGGCCAGCGACGAGGACGTCGACTGGCTCTACCCGGGCCGCCCGCTCGCCGAGGTGGCCGCGCACTGGCTCACCCTGGGCCCGGCCGTCGTGCTGCTGACCAGGGGAGCGGACGGCGCGCAGGGGTACCTGCGGGGCGGCGCCGGGGTGGCCGTCCCCGCTGCGCCGGTCGAAGCGGTGGACAGTGTCGGCGCGGGTGACTCCTTCATGGCCGCGACGCTGGACGCGCTGGACGCGCGAAGCCTGTTGGGCGCCCGGGGGCGTGCGGCGCTCGCCGGTGTCGACGCCTCCACCGCCACAGCGGTGCTCACCCACGCCGCGCGGGCCGCGGCCGTGACGGTCTCCCGGGCCGGTGCGAATCCGCCACGGCGGGACGAACTCGGGGTCGGCTGACTTCGCTGCGCGTACGGTGCATCGGCCCTGCTCAGCAGCTATCCGCGCGGCGGGGTGCGCGGGCGCGGCGGGCCGGGCTTCAGGGGCGCCTTGGCAGGATTCTGCGGGGCAGCTTCCTGGCCGCTCCGGATGCGGACACGGTGGTGCTTGCGGTGGTGTCCTGGTTGCACGCCGGAGAACCTGACAAAGAATTCGCCGGTCTCCTCGAACTTCAGCCGTCCTGCGTCGACTTGGAGTATCGCCATGTCTCTTGACCGCCGTATCGCCGTAGGCTTCGTCTCCGCCGCCGCTCTGCTCGGTGCCTTCCAGATCGGGCTTGCCAGCGCGCCGTCCGCAGCAGCCGTCCCGGCGGCTCCCGCCCAGGTCGCGCTGCACACGGACTTCGTCTGGCCCGCTCCGGGCGGCGTCGTGCCGGTCGACTTCGTCTGGCCCGGGACGATCGCGCCGACCACGCCCGCGCCGACCGTCCCGGCGCCGCCGCTCGCGGCCTGACCGCACGCGCGACTTCGCAAACCCTGCCCGGCAGGGGTGCGAGGGGGTTCAGATCCAGTTCAGCCGTGCGGCCTTGACCCCGGCCTCGAACCGGCTGGACGCCTCCAGCCGCTCCATCAGCTCGGCGACGATCCGCCGCTCGGTACGCACGCCTATCCCCAGTGCGCGGGCCACGGCATCGTCGGTGAGGCCTGAGGCGAGCAGCCGCAGCAGCTCCCGCTCCTGCGGGGTGAGCCCGCCTGCCACCGGAACCACCGGCTGGCCCATGGGAGTCGAGTGCTCCCAGTACGCCTCGAACAGCGCCCGCATGGCCTGCACGACCACAAGACTGTGCAGGATCAAGGCCGTTGGCTGCTGGTACTGCTTGGGGCCGGCCACCACTGCCGTCGTGCCATCGATGACGAGGAGTCGCATCGGCAGGGTCGGCGAGGTACGGATCTCACTTCCGCGCTCGGCCATCCATTTCGCGTATTCCCTGGTCGCCCGGTCCCGGGCGATGCTGTCCAGGTAGACCGTGCGGAAGCGCGCGCCTCTGGCAAGTGCCCTTTCGTTCAGCGGTCTTCCAGCTTCGATGGATTCCACCGGGAGTGCGCCGTCGGGATGGAAGGCCAGCGACTCGTGCACACAACTCTCGGCCAGTGCCTCGAGCCGGGTGCGGATCTGGTCGATCCCGCGAAGTAATTCCGTGTCTTCGAGGCCTCCGGCCTGGCTCTGCGCCGTGTACTCGGCGGCGAGTGAGGCCAGGGCGGCGCGGTTCTGCTCGATCCGGTGCTGCCGTTGCGCCAACTCCCTTTGCTCGCGCTGGAGCAGAACTTCCAGGCCGAGCGTCGGGCTGACCGCGCGGAGTTGTCCAGGATGTTCCCAGGAAGGGGCGAGCAGGGCCAGGCCGATCAGTAGTGAGACGGCCTCCCGCACCTGCTCCTCGGGGAGGTCCAGCCGTTTGGCCAGGGCGGTGCTGTCCGTGTCCCGGTGCAGCAGTACCGCCCGGTAGACGGCGAGCGATCTCTGGTCCAGTTCAGCACCGTCGGACATCTGGAATCCCCCAGTTCCGCAAACGTCACTGCGCAGGCCCTTACTTTAGCGGGATAGGCCGAGCGCCTGGCTACCACTAATCGAACATTCAGCCATCACTCGAATGCGGGCGGCGATCGGGGCGTTGCGATCTGTTTGGCAGGAGCCTGCGCGGCAGGTTCTTGACGAGGCAGGACGCGGACAGTCGCCATCCGCAGTGGTTCTCTTGTTGTGAGGAGTCTGCGGAGCGGGGCCAAGACCGTCAGTACGCGGGGCATTTGCTCCGGTGGACTCATGGGACCAAGGAGTTTCGCCATGGCTGTCGTGCCCCCCGGTCCGGATGCTCGTGCTGTGGACGGCCGCTCGCCCGGAGCACGGAGACGGGCGCCTTCTGGTTCAACTCGGCCTGGACAGAGCTGAAGTGACCTCCAGTAGGTGCTGTTCCAGGGCGAAAGGGCGAAAGGTGGCGCGGCAGTGCGCCGGTGCTCGGTCGGTGACCTCACTCGACCGCTCTGCCGTTCACCGATCGCCTTTGTCGGCGGCCCACTTCGGACAGACTCGAAGCGGACGTGTCGCTGTCCGTGCCCCACAACGACAGACTTGATCGGAGCACCACCTGTGTCCGTCAACCCGCCCCTCGCCGAGCTCACCGCCCTCGTCATCGACGGGGCGAGCGGGCCCGGGAGGATCGTCAGCAGCCGCCTGTCGGCGGCAGGCGCCCGCGTCGCGATCGTCACCGTCTCGGACGGCGGCAGCGCGGCGTACCTCAGCAAGGAGCTCAGCGGCCTCGGTCTGACCGCACTGCCCTACCAGGTGGACCCGGCCGACCGGGGCAGCATGGAACAGCTGTTGGCCGACGTCACCCAGGATCTCGGCCGGCTCGACGTACTCGTCAACCTCCTCCCCGCGCCGGTGGACGAGGGGCGGGCCGCCGAGGAGCGGGTGCAGCTCCGGACGGCGCTGCTCGACGTGCTGGCGACGGCCTGCCGGGGCGGTCGGCTGATTCTGCTCGCGGGCGCCGCGCCGCCCCGGCTCGGCTCGCTCGCCGAGGTGTGGGTGGACACCGTCCCGCTCCCGGCTCCACTGCCGAACGGCTGGGCCGACCCCGGGGTGCCGGCCTCCGTGCACCACAGCACCGCGAACGCCGTCCTGCTGCTGCTCGGCATTCCGGCCGCCGCCGGGGCCGAGATCGACGCGACAGGACCGGCCGAACTCTGGGGCTGAGCGATCCGCACAACTCGTCTGCGCAGCAGCTGAGTTCGCGAAATTGCCATATTGATGTGCTCACTACAATAAATAACTGGCCGATTCCTCCTGGCCGGTGCCCCCAGGAAAGCCCGCCCGAACGACGGCTGTCGGACCGAGAGAAGAAGGTAGGACTCCCCATGAGCACAGGTCTGGTTCGCCGCAGCCGTCCGCACCCCCTCGACGGGCCGGCCAACGGCACCGCCGCCCGGCCCGCGAGCGCCTCGGCCGCCTCGGTCGCCGAGCCCGGCGATGCGCTGAGCGCGCTCTGCGACGAGGTGTTCGTCTCGATGCAGCGCAGCGACCAGCGCGCCAAGGGTGAGCGGTATGCGCGCGGTCTGCTGCTGGCGGAGGGGCGGAAGTCGATGCGCAACATCGCGCTGCAACTCGGCCCCGGCGGCGAGGGGCAGAGCATGCACCACTTCATCAGCAGCTCGACCTGGGACTGGCGCCCGGTGCGCGAAGCCCTGGCCCGGCACCTGCAGTTGATGGTGGCCCCGTCCGCCTGGGTGCTGCGCTCGATGGTGGTGCCCAAGGCCGGTGAGCACACCGTCGGGGTGGCGCGCCGGGTCGACCCCGAATCCGGCCGGATGGTCAACAGTCAGCAGGCGTACGGGCTCTGGCTCGCCTCGCGCGAGGCGTCCAGCCCGGTCAACTGGAATCTGCACCTCCCGGCGGGCTGGCTGGATGACCGCGCTCGGCGCAGCCGCGCGAAGATCCCCGAGCGGCTGGGCGAGAACACCCCGGGGGAGTGCGCGAGCCGGGTCGTGCTGGAGGTCGCGGAGAGCTGGGGGCTGCCCCGGCGGCCGGTGGTGCTGGAGGTCGGCGAGGAGGAGACGGCCGCGGTGCTGGTGGCCTGCACGGCGGCCGGGGTGCCCTTCCTGGCGAGGGTCGGGCCCACCGCGCTGCTGACCGCCGCCGACTCCGCGCTGCCCGAGCGGGTCGGCCAACGCGGCTCCGCGCAGGGGCTGGTGAGTGCAGCCGCGGCGCGGACCCTGCTGCGACCGGTGCAGTGGTGGGACCCGATCGAGGGGCGGGCCCGGACGACCCGGGTCGCGGCCCTGCGGGTGCAGCGCCTGCGGCTGCCGCAGGGGCGTCCGCTGAGCCGGCCCGACCAGTACCGGCCGGGCGCGCAGCCGCACCAGGCGTGGGCCGGCCCGTACGTCAACGGCCGCCGGACGCTGACCCTGCTCGGTGAGTGGAGCGACAACCGGGCCTGGCCGACGGACTTCTGGCTGACCGATCTCACCGCGCCCCCCGGCAAGCTGCTGCGGCTGGCCAAGCTCGCCCGCCGGGTCGAGCGGGACGAGGCGGTCATCGGTGAGCAGGTCGGGCTGCGCGGTTTCGTCGGCAGGTCCTTCGAGGGCTGGCACCGGCACGCGACGCTCGCCTCCGTCGCCCATGCCGTCAGCGTGCTGGAGTCGGCCTCGGCGGAGTACGCCCTGGAGTCCTCCGCGTGAGCCACCGGGGTGGGCGGGGCCGGCCGGGTGTCCCGGCGGGTGCCGGTTGGGAAGACGACCGAGTGTCAGGAAGGGCGTGTGCGCCGGTGGGCGCGGCCGCCGACTGACGGGGCCGGCCCCGCACTCGACATGCTGAAGCAACATGGTGGCTATTGCAAGTTATGCGCAATAGTGTGGCTCCGGCATGATCCGCACCGCCGTGCCCCGGCCCGGCGGACACCAGAAAGGCGTCCCGATGGGCACGTACTCGCTCCCCGATCTCCCCTACGACTACTCCGCCCTCGAGCGGGCGATGAGCGCCGAGATCCTGGAGCTGCACCACTCCAAGCACCACGCCGCCTACGTGAAGGGCGCCAACGACACCCTCGACCAGCTGGCCGAGGCCCGCGAGAAGGAGCAGTACGGCCACCTCGTCGGCCTGGAGAAGACCTACGCCTTCCACCTCTCCGGCCACGTGCTGCACTCGATCTTCTGGGAGAACCTCTCGCCGGACGGCGGCGACCGCCCCGACGGCGCCCTCGGCGAGGCCCTCGACGAGCATCTCGGCGGCTTCGACGCCTTCCGCAAGCAGCTGACCGCCGCCACCACCGGCGTGCAGGGCTCCGGCTGGGGCGTCCTCGCCTGGGAGCCGCTCGGGCAGCGTCTGATCGTCGAGCAGGTATACGACCACCACGGCAACGTCGGCATGGGCACCACTCCGCTGCTGGTCTTCGACGCCTGGGAGCACGCCTACTACCTGCAGTACCGCAACGTCCGCCCCGACTACGTCACCAAGCTCTGGTCCGTCGTGAACTGGGATGACGTCTCGGCCCGCTTCGCGGCGGCCACGGCAGGCAGCAGGTAGGAGGTGGGCGCCCGGTCAGATGCCCAGGCGCAGCGCGCGGGCGGCGGCGTCGCCCAGCAGCCGCTGCACGTCGCTCTGCCGGGTGCCGGGAGCGTCGTTGTACTCGTCGGGGGAGCCGGCCGGGCGCCCGGTGGCGTGCAGCACCTCCATCACCTGCACCCGGGCGCGGCGGGCGTCCTGGGGCGTGCCGTAGCCGTGCGCGAGCACGGCGGCCTGGGCGCCGAGCAGGCAGACCCGGCCCTCGGCGTCCCACAGCGCGCCCTGCACCCAGCCGTGGCCGGTGAGGTAGCGCGAGGCCAGCTCCAGGTGGGCGGCGACGCTCACCCGGGCGGGCCGCGCCGCCCGCCGGGCCAGCCGGTCGAGCAGGGTGCGGCGGGGCGGCGGGTACCCGGCGTTCCACGGCTGGAGCACGCTCCCGAGCGGGCACACGTACGGCACGACCGGGCCGGCGAGCCCTGCGGCGCCTGCGGGGCCCGCCGGTGCGGGCAGTGAGGCGAGGTACGCCTCGATCTCGGCGACCAGCCCGGAGCCGTCGACGGTCAGGGTGGGCCGGGCGGTGGGCCGGATGGCGGGCCGGGCGGTGCGGGGCATTGCGCGCTCCCTCGTGGGGTGTTTTGTCCTGGTTTGATCCTCACCTGTTGATAACCCGGCCGCTGCTCGACCCAAGGGATGCGGGATGCGGGAGGCGTGTCGGGCGCGGGTGGGCGTCGGGCTGCCCGTAGTCGTACGGTGAAAGCCGGGGGTCGACCGACAAGGAGGCCGCGATGCCCGGTTCAGTCACGATCAGCCACACCGACGCGTTGGTCATGCTCAGCCACTCCGACGCGGAGCGACTGTCCACGATGATGCGCGAGATCTCGAACCTGATGGCGGCGCCCGGCCCGGACCGGCTCTCCGACGGCCAGTTCGGCGCCCTCTGCGCGGGGCGGCCGCAGGAGCGGGACGAGCTGGCGCAGTGGGCGCTGGGCCTCGCCGAGTACCTGAAGGCCCACCTCTGAGCCCTGATCTCCGCCGCGCGCCCCGGGGGTCTCGACGGGAAGGTACGGTGCCGGGCATGTCGATCTCCTGGCTCACCGTCGAGACCCCGCTGCCGAGTGGTCCGCTCCGCTTCGCGGTCACCGAGACCGGCGTGGCGGCGGTCTCGTTCGAGGGGGAGCCGGTCGGCTGGCCGACCGGTGCGCCGCGCTGCACGGACGGACGGCGGGCGGGCGCCGTCACCGCCCGGGTGGCCGACTACTTCGCGGGCCGCAGCCGGGGGCTGGCGCTGCCGGTCGACTGGCGGTTCACCTCCGGCCCGCACCGCACCGTCCTGCAGGCGCTGCACGCCCACGTCCCGTACGGGGAGACCATCACGTACGGCGGACTGGCCGCCCGCAGCGGCGTCTTCGACGACCTGAACGACACCGGCGGGCTCGCCGCCCGGACGGTCGGCCAGATGATGCACGCCAACCCGCTCGCCCTGCTGGTGCCCTGCCACCGGGTGGTCGCCGCCGACGGGCTCGGCGGCTTCTTCGGCGGGCCGCTCGGGCTGGAGACCAAGCGCTGGCTGCTCACCCTGGAGGGGGTCCTCCCGCCGACCCTGGACTGGACCGGGCCGAGTTGACCGGTTGACTGGTTGGGGCTGCTGGGGCAGGAGTGTTCGATCTGCCGTGTGCACGACCGGCCGACCGCCCGGCCCCGAGCTGCGGCTTTCCGGTGGTATTCGCTCAGGAGATCGAAAAATATTCGATCAGACGGTCCCCTCGTGCTAATTGTCCGGCATATTCGACCACTCGAATGAGTGATTGCCACTTAGGCCGAACGGGCTTCACCATGGACAGAGCAATAGCGAAACGCTTGTGAAATCCATGCCTGGGGAGGGCCCTCTTTCATGTCGACCGAGACCAGTACCGATATTCCGGCTCAGGGCGGGCAGCCCGAGGCTCGGCAGCAGTCGAGCCTCGGTACGGCGGGCGCACGGAACCTTGCGACCACCACTAAGTCCGAGCCGCAGATGCAGGGCATCAGCTCGCGGTGGCTGCTCCGGCAGCTGCCCTGGGTGCAGGTGTCCGGCGGTACCTACCGTGTCAACCGACGGCTCACGTACGCGGTCGGGCGTGGCCGGGTGAGCTTCGTCAAGACTGGTGCGGACGTGCGGATCGTCCCGCCGACGCTGTGCGAGCTGCCGGTGCTGCGCGGCTTCGACGACGAGGCGCTGCTGCGTGAGCTGGCCGGGCGCTTCGGCCAGCGCGAGTTCGCGGCGGGCGAGGTGCTGGCCGAGGCCGGGCAGCCCGTCCAGGAGATCCTGCTCGTCGCCCACGGCAAGGTGAACCGGATCGGCACCGGCAAGTACGGCGTCAGCACGGTGCTCGGCGTCCTGGCCGACGGCGACCACCTGGGCGACGAGGCGCTGGAGGAGCCCGACGCCCTCTGGGACTACTCGGTGAAGGCCGCCACCGCGGGCACCCTGCTCACCCTGCCCTGGGCCGCCTTCCAGGAGCTGGCCGACCGCTCCCCCGCCCTGCGGGACCAGGTGCTGGAGTACCTCTCCGGCACCCAGCAGTCGCAGAACAAGCACGGCGAGGCGGCGATCGAGCTCTCGGCCGGCCACGAGGGCGAGCACGAGCTGCCCGGTACCTTCGTCGACTACGAGCTGGCCCCGCGCGAGTACGAGCTGAGCGTCGCGCAGACCGTCCTCCAGGTGCACAGCCGGGTCGCCGACCTCTACAACCAGCCGATGAACCAGATCGAGCAGCAGCTGCGGCTGACGATCGAGGCGCTCCGCGAGCGCCAGGAGTACGAGCTCGTCAACAACGCCGAGTTCGGCCTGCTGCAGAACGCCGAGTACGACCAGCGCATCCAGACCCACTCCGGCCCGCCCACCCCGGACGACATGGACGACCTGCTCAGCCGCCGCCGGGGCACCAAGTTCTTCCTCGCCCACCCGAAGGCGATCGCCGCCTTCGGCCGCGAGTGCAGCAAGCGCGGCCTCTACCCGGACCCGGTCGACGTCCAGGGCCAGCACGTCCCGGCCTGGCGCGGGGTGCCGATCTTCTCCTGCAACAAGATCCCGATCGTCGACGGTCACACCAGCTCGATCCTGGCGCTGCGTACCGGCGCCGACAACCAGGGTGTCGTCGGTCTGCACCAGACCGGCATCCCGGACGAGTACCAGCCCAGCCTGTCGGTGCGCTTCATGGGCATCAACGAGAAGGCGATCATTTCCTACCTGGTCAGCGCGTACTACTCCGCTGCCATTCTGGTGCCCGACGCGATCGGTGTCCTCGAAAACGTCGACATCGCCCGTCCTCGGGACTGACCGGCCGGACGTTCCGGCTTTACCGGGCAGGGCGCGGTCCGACCGACAATCGGCCGCCGCGCCCTGCCCGTGGTTCGCCATGCCGTGAATTCAGTGGTGCCGTGGATTCAGCCGGGCCGTGAATTCACGGGCCGTTCTGGGGGAGGGATGCAGATGGGGATTTTCACGCTGGAACGCGAGCAGCAGGAGGGCCACGAGGCCGTCGAGCTGCTCGCCCGTACCAAGGCCGTGGTCGATCCGGCGCTCCGCGAGGCGGTGGGTTCGATGCCGGAGGCGATGCGGCGGTTGTCCGGCTACCACTTCGGGTGGTGGGAGGCCGACGGCACGCCCTCCGAGGCGGGCTCCGGCAAGGCGATGCGCCCGGCGCTGGTGCTGGCCGCCGCGCGGGCCGTCGGAGGCGACGCCGCCGGTGCCGTCCGGGCCGCGGCGGCCGTCGAACTCGTGCACAACTTCACGCTGCTGCACGACGACGTCATCGACCGCGACCCGACCAGGCGTCACCGCCCCACCGCCTGGCGGGTGTTCGGCGCGACGGGGGCGATCCTCGCGGGCGACGCCATGCACTCGCTCGCGCTGCGGGTGCTCGCGGAGGACGGACACCCGGCCTCCCCAGCGGCCGTCCGGCGGCTCGCCGACTGCGTGGTCGAACTGTGCGAGGGCCAGCAGAGCGACTGCTCCTTCGAGCAGCGCAGTGACGTTTCTCTAACCGAATGCCTGGCGATGGCCGGGGCCAAGACCGGCGCCCTGCTGGGCAGCGCCTGCGCGATCGGCGCACTGTACGGCGGCGGCGACGAGCAGGCGGCGAACGCCCTGGAGGCCTTCGGTCGGGAGATCGGTCTGGCCTTCCAGCTGATCGACGACCTGATCGGCATCTGGGGCGATCCGGCCGTCACCGGCAAGCCCGTCGGCGCCGACCTCGCCGCCCGGAAGAAGTCCCTCCCGGTGGTCTTCGCCCTGGAGTCCGGCACCGCGGGCGGGGCCGAACTCGCCGCCCTCTACGGCCTCGACCGCCCGCTCACTCCCGAGGAACTGCTCACGGCCGCCGCCGCGGTCGACCGGGCCGGCGGCCGGGCCTGGGCCCAGAGCCAGTCCTGCGAGCGGATGGCCAACGCGATCGGCCACCTCGCCGACGCCGTCGACGACCCCTCGGACGCCGACGAACTGCTCGCCCTGGCCGAGCTGATCACCCGTCGCGTCAGCTGAGCGACCCAGGAAACCACAGCAGTCCGCACCTTGCCCCAACCGCAGGAAGGCACGTCATGACGTGGCAGGACATCGGCATCCTGGTCGCCGTCCTCGTAGGTCTGGCAGGAGGTCTCTACCTCCTGCAACACTTCGTCCCGCACCCGGTGCGCGAGGTGCACAACGACGTCGCCGGGTTCATCTTCGCCGCCGTCGGCGTGCTCTACGCGGTGCTGCTGGCCTTCGTGGTGATCGCCGTCTGGGAGAACAACGACAAGGCCCGGCAGACCACCTTCAAGGAGGCGGACTCACTGGCCGGCGTGTACTGGATCTCCCGGCAGCTCCCGCCGCCGCTCGGTCCGGAGCTGGAGAAGCAGACCCTGGCCTACGCCAACCTGGTCAAGGACACCGAGTGGCCGCTGATGTCGAACCACCAGAGCAGCCCGGAGGCGACCGAGCTGGTCTACAAGATCCGCTCCGACGTGTTCTCCTTCACCCCCACCGACGACCAGCAGCGGGTGCTCTACGACCACGCCGTCTCCAACCTGGAGAACCTCGCCTCCGAACGCCGGGCCAGGCTCAACCAGGTGGACGAGGAGGTGCCGCCGCTGCTCTGGTACGCGCTGATCACCGGCGCCGTCCTGACGGTCGGCTTCACGTTCCTCTTCGGGCTCTCCAACACCCTCTCGCACACCTTGATGGTGCTGGCGCTGAGCGGGTTGGTGGTGATCTCACTGCTCGTCATCAAGGAGATGGACTTCCCGTTCAAGGGCGTCACGGCCGTCCAACCCACCGCCTTCGACGTCTTCCTGCACCGACTACCGCCACCCCGCTGACGGCACGGCACGGCACGCGGCCCAGGGGGCGCGGGAGCTCAGGCTCCCGCGCCCCCTGGGCCGTCGTCCGTCCATGGCCGGCTCAGCCGGGGCCGAGCAGGGTGCGCTCCTTCTCCGGGGCGATCCCCAGCGGCAGCGTGCCCTGCCGGTACGGCTCGGCGGCCGGGCCGCGCTCCTGGAGCCAGGCCCAGGTGTCGCGCACCGTCTCGGCGAGCGGTCGGCAGCGCAGCCCGGCGGCGATCGCCCGGGAGGTGTCGCCGCGCCAGATCGCGGTGAAGTCCGGCTGGTCGGGCATCCAGAACGGCAGCTCCGTCCAGGGCCCGACGCCGCCGGCCAGCAGGGTGTCGTCCTCCGTCCAGACCGGCTCGGCATCCGAACCGGTGGCCCGGATGCAGGCGTCGATCAGCTCGCCCATGGTGGCGCCGTCGATCGGCCCGGTGGTGACGTACCGGCCGGCCTCCCCGCGCTCGGCCAGGTCGAGCCCGAACTCGGCGAAGTCGCGGGCGTCGATCAGCTGGATGCCGCGCCCAGGCTGGCCCGGGGTGAGCACCCTGCCCCCCAGGGCGATCCGCTCCAGCCACCAGAGCAGCCGCCCGAGGCTCTCGTACGGGCCGACCAGCAGACCGCAGTTGAGGATCAGTGAGCGCTCGGCGCCGAAGTGCTCCAGTACGGCGCGCTCGCAGCCGGCCTTGAGCTGGTTCCCGGCGGGTTGGTCGGGCGGGGTGTCCGCCGGGCAGGGGTGGGTGGGGGAGTCCTCGTCGACCCGCTTCTTCCCCCAGTCGGGAAAGGCGTGGATCGAGGAGACGAAGCTGTAGTGGTCGGCGTGCTGCCGCAGCAGCCGGGCGGCGAGCCCGACGGCGTACGGCTGCTGCCCGGAGGTGTCCAGCACGGCGTCCCAGTGGCGGCCGTCGGCGAGGCGCTCCAGATCGGCGGTGTCGTTCCGGTCACCCCGGACGGCCTCGACCCCGGGCTGGTCGGGGCCGGAGAGTCCGCGGTTGAAGGTGGTGACCCGGTGGCCGCGGCGCAGCGCCTCCGTGACGTAGGCGCGCCCGAGGAAGTTCGAGCCGCCGAGGATGAGGATGTCCATGCGGCCAGCCTCCCCGCTCGCACCCGTGTGCGTACACCCCCGTTCACTCCCGGCGGAGCGCCATGGTCGACGGGGCGTCAGATCTGGTGTGCGGCAGGCTCAGCCGGTGGGGCTCGCGGGGGGCGGCGAGGAGGCTTCCGAGGGCGAAGCGGAGGGGGAGTCCGAGGGGGACGGTGAGGGCGGGGGTGATGACGCGGGCGGCGACGAGGGGGCGGGGGACGAGGGGGCGGGGGACGTGGGGGACGAGGACGGTGGCGGGGTGGAGGGGGTGGTCGGAGAGGGCGACGGTGCGGAGGTCGGTGGGGTGGTCGGGGGGTTGTCGGTGGGCGGGGGCGCGGTGGGCGGCGGCCCGCCCCGGTGGTTGGGGCCGCCTTCGAGGGTCACGACGGCCTCGGACGGGGGGAGGGCGAGGTGGGCCGTCCACTGGGTGTGGGGAGCGGTGCTGTCGTCGACCGTGACGGTGACGGTGATGCGCTGGCCGGGCTCCAGGGTGCCGGAGTCGCGGCTGAGGCGGAGCCAGGCGGCGTCCGAGACGGCGTGCCACTCGATGCTGCTGCCGCCGGTGTTGGTGAGGGTGAGGACCGTCCGGCCCGCGTAGTCGTTGGCCTCGACGGTCAGCTGCCCGGGTGCGGCCGGTGCGGGCGGTGTGGCCGGGTCGGTGGTGGGGTCGCCGGGCCGGTACGGGGCCGCTGTGATCCCTACCGGGCCGGGGAGCAACGTTTCTGCAACCGCCGCCGCAGCCAGTTGCAGCGCGACCGGCGCCGGGACGACCACCGGCCGGGCGGGAGCGGTCGCCGCCGGGGCGACGCGGGCGGGGAAGGGTGTGTCGACCCGGACCGCGGAGATCGTGGTGGCCCCGCCACCCCCGCGGTGAGCCACCCAGAGGGCCACCACCGGCGCCGTCAGGACGGCTGCCAGCACCCCCGTGGTGACCACCCGCTGCCGGACGGCCGGGCCGGGCCGCAGCGTCCGACCGGGTGCCCGGTGCCGGGGGAAGCCCCGCTGGTCGAAGCGCAGCTCCAGCCGCTCCGCCCCGTCGGCCGTCCGCAGCGCCCGCCGCCCGGCTGCCGCGCCCGCGAGGAAGGCCGCCCCCGCCGAGTCGTGCGTGGCGGTGGGCAGCGCTGCGGCGTCGTAGCCGGAGCCCCCCGAAGCCGTCGGCCCGAGCCGCAGGGCGACGGGTGCGGGCAGCATCGGCAGGCCGGAGAGATCCGCCAGCCCGCCCTGATCGCCCTGCTCCCCCAGCCCGGCGGCGCCGCCTGCGACCCGCTCGGCGGTGCCCCGGCAGGTCGGGCAGTCGACCACGTGCCGCACCAGCTCGCGCCGCAGCGCCGGGCCGAGCACCCAGCCGCGCCAGCTCTCCGCCCCGACACCGCCGAGCTCGGCCAGCACCGGGCAGCTGCCGACCCCGAGCACCAGCAGCGCGGCCCGAGTCCGCCCGACCTCGGCACCGGCCGCCGCCAGCAGCGCTTCGGCGGCCTGACCGGAGAGGCCGAGCACGGCCGCGATCTCGTCCGTCCGCAGGTGGTGCCGGACGGCCAGCTCCAGCGCCTCGCGCTGCTCGGGCGCCGTGCCGGCCGCCTCCGGCCAGGCGAGCGAGGCCAGCTCCTGCCGCCGCTCGGCGGCCAGCCCCGGGGCGACGTCACCGGCAGGCCGGGCCCGGCCCAGCCGCTGGAGGCAGCAGTGCCGCGCGAGCGAGTACAGCCAGGCCCGCAACAGCGCCTGGTCGGCCAGCCGGGCGCCGTGCCGCAGCACGAGCGAGCGCACCTCGCGGACGGCTCCGGCGGCTGATTCGTGCTCGCAGAGCACCGAGAGGCAGTACGTGAACAGCCCGTCGACGTGGTGGTCGTAGCCCCGGAGTGCGGCGGAGCCGTCGGGCTCCCGGGAGGTGGGGGATTCCTGGGGTGCAAGCCTGATGGTCACCTAGCAGACGGTAGAGACGGGAGCGGCGGAACCCGGCCGGTTCGGGGTTGTTGTACTTCTTTCGGGTAACAGCACTGTCGTTGGCCCGCTCCGTCCGCTCGGGCGGGCGGAGGCTGTCGTAGCCAGCGGCTACGGTTGCGGCATGGCAGCCCGTACCAAGACCACCGCGAAGCCCCGTCCGGCGTACCGCTGCACGGAGTGCGGCAACCAGCTCCCGAAGTGGGTCGGCCGCTGCCCGGAGTGCAATGCCTGGGGCACCGTCGAGGAGTACGGCGCGGTGCCGATCCGGACGACGGCTGCCGGGCCGGTCAGTGCGCCTGCGCGGCCGATCGGGCAGGTCGACGGTCAGGTCGCGACGGCCCGCAGTACGGGGGTGCCGGAGCTCGACCGGGTGCTCGGCGGCGGGCTGGTGCCCGGTGCGGTGGTGCTGCTGGCGGGTGAGCCCGGTGTCGGTAAGTCGACACTGCTGCTGGATGTCGCGGCGAAGGCGGCGAGCGAGCAGCACCGCACGCTGTACGTCACGGGTGAGGAGTCGGCCGGGCAGGTCCGGCTCCGGGCGGACCGGATCAACGCGCTCTCCGAGCACCTCTACCTCGCCGCCGAGTCCGATCTCGGCGCCGTCCTCGGCCACATCGACCAGGTGAGCCCGGGGCTGCTGATCCTGGACTCGGTGCAGACCATCGCCTCCGCCGAGCTGGACGGCGCGCCCGGCGGCCCGGCCCAGGTCCGGGAGGTGGCCGGGGCGCTGATCCGGGCCTCGAAGGACCGCGGGATGGCGACGCTGCTGGTCGGCCACGTGACGAAGGACGGCTCGATCGCGGGCCCGCGCCTGCTGGAGCACCTGGTCGACGTGGTGCTGAGCTTCGAGGGCGACCGACACGCCCGGCTCCGGATCATCCGGGGCATCAAGAACCGTTACGGCGCGACGGACGAGGTCGGCTGCTTCGAGCTGCACGACGAGGGCATCCTGGGTCTGGCGGACCCGTCCGGTCTCTTCCTGACCCGCCGTGACAAGCCCGTCCCGGGCACGTGTCTGACGGTCACCCTGGAGGGCAAGCGGCCGCTGGTCGCCGAGGTCCAGGCGCTGATGGTCGACTCGCAGATCCCCTCGCCGCGCCGGACGACCTCCGGTCTCGAATCGCCCCGGATCGCGATGATCCTGGCCGTCGTCGAGCGGCACGGCGGCGTGAAGCTCGGCAAGCAGGACATCTACACGGCGACGGTCGGCGGTGTGAAGCTCACCGAGCCCTCCGCCGACCTGGCGATCGCCCTCGCGGTGGCCAGCTCCTCCTCCGACACGCCGCTGCCCAGCAATCTCGTCGCGATCGGCGAGGTCGGCCTGGCCGGTGAGGTCCGCCGGGTGACGGGCGTGCAGCGGCGACTGGCCGAGGCGCACCGCCTGGGCTTCACCCACGCCCTCGTCCCGCCCGACCCGGGCAAGGTGCCGCCGGGCATGAAGGTGGTCGAGGTGGCCGACATCGGCGAGGCGCTGCGGGCCATCCCGGGCCGGCGCAAGGCTGCGGCGAAGCCTCGTACGGAGGCCGCTCCGGCCCGCGCCAAGGCCCCTTCGGTGCCCGTCCCGGCCTTCCCGGAGGAGCTGATGTCGGGGTGGGAACCGATCGACTCTGACGAACTGCACTGACCCAGGCCTTGTTATTGCCGCACGCAGTTAGACTTTGCCCTGTCTAATTGACATGAAGTGCAGTTATGCAGCGACAGACCGTCGGGCGCCACGCCACACGGTCCGGGTCGACCGGAGGAGTCACGTGGCAGCCAGCGACCGGGCGGACAAGTCCCCCCGCGAGGAGGCCCTGCTGCGGGCCTCCCTCAGCGCCATTGCCCCGGGCACCGGCCTGCGGGACGGTCTGGAGCGGGTGTTGCGTGCCAACACCGGCGGTTTGATCGTGTTGGGGTTCGACAAGACCGTGGAATCGGTGTGCACCGGCGGCTTCGTCCTGGATGTGGAGTTCTCGGCCACCCGGCTGCGTGAGCTGTGCAAACTCGACGGCGCGGTGGTGCTCGACAAGGACATCACCAAGATCGTCCGGGCCGGGGTGCACCTGATGCCCGACTCGACGATCCCCACCGACGAGACCGGCACCCGTCATCGCACCGCCGAGCGGGTCAACAAGCAGACCGGCTTCCCGGTGGTCGCCGTCTCGCACTCGATGCGGCTGATCGCGATGTACGTCAACGGCACCCGCCGGGTGCTGGAGGACTCCACCACGGTGCTCTCCCGAGCCAACCAGGCGCTGGCCACCCTGGAGCGGTACAAGCTGCGCCTGGACGAGGTCGCCGGCACGCTCTCCGCGCTGGAGATCGAGGACCTGGTCACCGTCCGGGACGTCACCGCCGTCGCCCAGCGGCTGGAGATGGTCCGGCTGATCGCGACCGAGATCGCGGGCTACGTCCTGGAGCTCGGTACGGACGGCCGCCTGCTCTCGCTCCAGCTGGACGAGCTGATCCAGGGCGTCGAGCCCGAGCGCGAGCTGGTCGCCCGCGACTACTTCCCCGAGCGGGCCGCCAAGCGCGGCCGTACGGTGCCCGAGGTGCTCGCCGACCTGGAGGCACTGACCCACGCCGAGCTGCTGGACGTGCAGACGGTGGCCAAGGCGCTCGGCTACTCGGGCACCCCCGAGTCGCTGGACTCGGCCGTCTCGCCGCGCGGCTACCGGCTGCTGGCCAAGATCCCGCGCCTGCCCAACACCGTCATCGAGCGGCTGGTCGAGCACTTCGGCGGGCTGCAGAAGCTGCTGGCCGCGAGCATCGACGACCTGCAGACCGTCGAGGGCGTCGGCGAGACGCGCGCCCGCTCGG
This sequence comes from Kitasatospora sp. McL0602, assembly GCF_052076145.1. Classification (NCBI taxonomy): domain Bacteria; kingdom Bacillati; phylum Actinomycetota; class Actinomycetes; order Kitasatosporales; family Streptomycetaceae; genus Kitasatospora; species Kitasatospora sp. McL0602. The sequence continues at coordinate 4,336,954 of NZ_CP197246.1, forward strand.
TGCGGGAGGGGCTCTCGCGCCTCGCAGAATCGTCCATCCTGGAGCGCTACGTCTGACGGCGCGGTGTCCTACCGCCGCTGCGGCGGTGCCGCACCTGACGTCCGGGTGGGGCCGGGACGTCAGGCGCGATGCTTCCCGGCGGGCCGGTGGGGCGGCCCGCCGAGCTGCTGGTATTCAGAGTGCTCGTTCTGACAGGGCTGCGACAAGAGGTTTTTCGCGTCGTCATCGTCCTGACACCCCGCCGACACCCGGCTATTCGCAAACTGTCACAGAACGGACCGTCAGCGGGCCCGGCCCAGCGGTGCCGTGACGATCAGTTCGGCGCGTTCACGGTGGCGTGACCGACGAGTCCATCCTCCGATACCCCGACCGGTCGGAGATTGTCCGAAAGTCGCTGGTCGGAGGGGCAGGGGCAGGTGGTGGGTCTCAGCCTTCGAGCCGGATCGAGGTCCGGGCCGTCGCCGGACCACCTGCCGGGCCGGTCAGCGCCGCCTGCACCAGGTAGTTGCCGGCCGGGGCCGCGCCGCCGTCGGTGCTGGCGCACTGCGGCTTGCTCCGGCTGCGGTCCCAGGTGAACGTCTCCGTCAGCCCGCTGCCCGCCGCGATCTGCACCCAGACGCTCTGATGGTCCGCCGGGCAGTCGCCCGAGGACCAGATCCGCTCGTTGGCGGTCGAGGTCACCACGATGGCCGAGGCCGCCCGGCCCAGGTCCACCCTGCAGTTGGCGGTGGAGGCGTTGCGCACCGTCAGCGACAGCTTGGGCTTGTCCTTGAGCTCGTACGAGTTCTGCGTGCCGGCCAGCTCCAGGGTGACCTGGGAGGCGGTGCAGACCGGGAGGGCCATCACCTCGGCGGTGTTCTGCGCCGGCGGGGCCGTCGTACCGCCCGTGCCCGTACCGCCCGTGCCGCCGGTGCTGCCTGCGCCGGTGCCGCCCGATCCGGTGCCGGTGCTGCCCGTGCTGCCCGTCCCGGTGCCGCCGTTGAGGCTGACCTCGCCGCCGGTGCTCGAACCGCCCGTGCCGGTGCCCGTCGTGCCGCCCGTCCCGGTGCCACCGCCCGTGCCGCCCGGCCGGCTGGTGATCGCCGAACCGCTCGGGGTCGCACCCGGGGTGATCGACTGGACGGGGGCGGGCAACGCCGCCTTGTCGGGCTGCTTGCCGCTGCCCTGACCCGAGGTCAGCCAAAGGACCAGCGCGAGGACGGCGATCAGCGCCCCGAGCACGACGACTCGCCGTCGCCAGTAGATCGAAGCCGGCAGCGGTCCCACGGGTTGACGCAGAGAGGGCACGCGCAAACTCTACGAGACTGTGTGCACCCGTTGACGCATCAACACCGCTCTACCGTCTCTTCCTTCACATGATCCGCCATTTGGTCCGGATGGGGGAGGCCTTTCGCGGCCGATATGTCCGGGGACGGGCCGGAGCCGACCCCGGCCGTGGGAGGATCGAAGGGCCATGGCTGCCATCACCTCCACCCCCGCCCCGCTGCTCCACGAGACCGTCCTCGACTGGTACGAGGCCAACGCCCGGGACCTCCCCTGGCGCACGCCCGACGCCACACCCTGGGCGGTCATGGTGAGCGAGTTCATGCTCCAGCAGACCCCCGTCAAGCGGGTGCTCCCCGCGTACGAGGCCTGGCTCGCCAAGTGGCCCACCCCCGCCGCACTGGCCGCCGACGCCCCCGGCGAAGCAGTCAGAATGTGGGGCCGCCTCGGCTACCCGCGTCGGGCACTGCGGCTGCACGGCGCCGCCGTCGCGATCACCGAGCAGCACGGCGGGCAGGTGCCCGAGGACCACACCGCGCTGCTCGCCCTCCCCGGCGTCGGCGAGTACACCGCCGCCGCCGTCGCCTCCTTCGCCTACCGGCAGCGCCACGTCGTGCTCGACACCAACGTCCGCCGGGTGTTCGCCCGCGCCGTGACGGGCGTCGAGTACCCCGCCCAGGCCACCACCGCCGCCGAACGCCGGGCCGCCACCGAGCTGCTCCCCGCAGCCGCCGAGACCGCCGCGACGTGGGCCGTCGGCGTGATGGAGCTCGGCGCGCTGGTCTGCACCGCCCGCAGCCCCAGCTGCGGCGAGTGCCCGCTGCTGCGCCACTGCGCCTGGCAGGCCGCCGGCCGCCCGCCCTACGAGGGCCCGGCCCGCCGGGGCCAGTCGTACGAGGGCACCGACCGTCAGGTGCGGGGCAAGCTGCTCGCCGTCCTGCGGGAGGCCCACGGCGAGGTCCCGCAGGCCCGCCTGGACGCGGTCTGGCCCGAGCCCGTCCAACGCGCCCGCGCCCTCGACGGCCTCGTCACCGACGGCCTGGTCGAACCGGTCGCCCCGGGGGTCTACCGCTTGCCACGCTGAGCCGCGCACGCAGCTGGCAGTGCAACTTTGGCGAGCTCGACAGTGACAGCGCTGTACCTTCCGGTTTCGCGGAGTTCCCCGCGCCCCTGGGCGCACCGGTTGCGCAGACGGCGAATGCCCACCCCCGGGGAGAGGGGTGGGCATTCGGGGGTGGCGGGTGGACGGTCCGCCGGGGGTGGTTCCGGGGTCAGACGGCTTCGAGGTTCTTCTCGGGTGCGGCCTGGCCGGGGCCGCCCCGGAGGGGGATGTCCCGAATGAAGACTGCGGCGGCGACGGCGATCAGGCTGATCACCGCGCCCCAGAGGAACACCGTGTGGATGCCGTTGGAGACGGCGTGGTGGTAGACGTCCTGGACGGCGGCGGGGAGCTTGCGCAGCTCGCCGGGGCCCATCTGGGTCAGCTGGGCGGAGCCCTTCGCACCGGGCTGCGCCGGCAGCGTGGACATCGTCGACTTGACCCGGTCGTTGAAGAGCGCGCCGAACAGCGCGACGCCGAAGGAGCCGCCGATGGTGCGGAAGAGGGTGGCGGTGGAGCTGGCCACGCCCATGTCCTTGAGCTCGGCGCTGTTCTGCGCGACGAGCATCGTGATCTGCATCAGGAAGCCCATGCCCGCGCCGAGCACGATCATGAAGCAGGCCGAGGAGAAGCGGGTGGTGTCGGTGGAGAGGGTGGAGAGCAGCAGGCAGCCGCCCGCCATCACGGCGGTGCCGATGATCGGGTAGATGCGGTACTTGCCGGTCTTGGTGACGGCCTGGCCGACGGCCAGCGAGATGACCAGCATGCCGAACATCATCGGCATCAGCAGCAGGCCGGAGTTGGTCGCCGAGGCGCCCTGCACGGTCTGCTGGTAGAGCGGGAGGAAGGTCACGGCGCCGAACATCGAGAAGCCGACGATGAAGCCGATGATCGAGACCAGGGTGAAGTTGAGGTTCTTGAAGAGGCCGAGCGGGAGCATCGGCTCCTCGACCCGCTGCTCGACGTAGCAGAAGGCGATCAGCGAGGCGACGGCGAGCGCGGCCAGGCCGAGGATCGTCTTCGAGCCCCAGGCGTACTGCTGGCCGCCCCAGGTGGTGATCAGGACGAGCGAGGTGATGCCGGTGGTCAGCAGCAGGGCGCCGAAGTAGTCGATCTTCGCGGTGGAGCGGACCTTGGGGAGCTTCAGGGTGACGATGACGACGGCGAGGGCGACCAGGCCGAGCGGCAGGTTGATGTAGAAGGTCCAGTGCCAGCTCAGGTGGTCGGTGATGAAGCCGCCGACCAGCGGGCCGCCGATGGTCGCGAGCGCCATCACGGCGGCGAACATGCCCTGGTACTTGCCACGGTCACGCGGCGCGATCAGCGCACCCATGATCGACATGACGCCGACCATCAGGCCGCCGGCGCCGAGGCCCTGCACGGCGCGGAAGGCGATCAGCTCGGTCATCGACTGCGAGAGACCGGAGAGCGCCGAGCCGATCAGGAAGATCACGATCGAGGTGAGGAAGGTGCCCTTGCGGCCGTAGAGGTCGCCGAGCTTGCCCCAGATCGGGGTGGAGGCGGCGGTGGCGAGGGTGTAGGCGGTGACCACCCAGGAGAGGTGCTCGGCGCCGCCGAGGTCGCCGACGATGGTGGGCATCGCGGTGCCGACGATGAGGTTGTCGAGCATGGCCAGCAGCATGGCGACCACCAGCCCGGTCATCACCAGACGGATCTCGCGGGGTGACCTCGGCGTGGGGTCGGTCGTCTCGTCGGCTCCGGCGGGAGGGTTCTCCGCCGAGGTCTCGACCTGCTGTTGTGACATGGTGCGTCTCCCGGAAAGCGTGGCGCCGATCGGGTGGTCCGTGGCTCTGTCGGCTCACTTACTTGACGACCGGCTAGTGAATCGTCCGGTGGCACGGTAAGTTGTCCATAAGGTGGGCGTCAAGCCGGTTTCGGCCGCAGGCGCTCGGGCAGGGACAATGCACTCCGGAACGGGTGGTCCAGCCCCAGCTCGTGGACCCGCCCGCCCTCGCGTCACGCTCTGCCCAGCCAGTCAGAGTCCCGTCCACGCAGTCATGAGGTAGGCCAGCTAGCCATGAGTACGACGCAGAGCCCCCGCAGCGACACCCGGGCGCGCATCATCGACGTGGCTCTCGAACTCTTCGCCGCCCAGGGGTACGAGAAGACCTCGCTGCGCGAGATCGCGGACCGGCTGGGCGTGACCAAGGCCGCGCTGTACTACCACTTCAAGACCAAGGACGACATCGTCCACGGCATCGTGCAGAGCATGGCGGCGCCCATCGACGAGGCGATCGCCTGGGGCGAGGGCAAGGACTGGTCGCCCGAGCTGCGCGACGAGCTGGTCCGGCGGTTCGCCGAGGGCATGGCCGAGCGGGCGCCGCTGCTGCGGTTCTTCCACGAGAACCAGCCCGCCCTGCGGGAGTCGCCGGCCGGGCTGGAGTTCAAGGCCCGGATGCTGGCGATGATCCGGCTGGTGCACGGGCCGGACGCGGACTTCCGGGACAAGCTGCGGGCGACGATGTCGCTCTTCGCCATCAACTCGGCGTTCTTCCTGCTCAAGCACGGTGACCCGGAGGACGGCTGCGGCCTGCCGTCGGCGACCCAGGCGGAGGCGATGGAGGCGGCCCTCCAGGTGGCGCTGGAGATCTCCGAGCGGATCGGCTGAGACCGACCGCGAGCGGCTGAGCCCGGCCCGGTCCCGGTCGGGCTCAGCCGTCGGCCCGGTCAGAAGTCGGTCGCGCCGCGCTCGGTCAGGTACGCGATCGGGTCGACCACGGAGCCGTACTTGTTGGCGTTGCGGATCTCGAAGTGCAGGTGCGGCCCGGTGGAGTTCCCGGTAGTGCCCGAGCGCCCGATCTCCTGGCCCGGCGTCACCGACTCACCGGCGTCGACCGTGAGCGAGGACATGTGCGCGTACTCGGCGAAGTGCCCGTCGGCCAGCCGCAGCACGATCTCCCGGCCGTACGCGCCGTCCCAGCCCGCCGACACCACGGTGCCGGCACCGACCGCGCGCAGCGGGGTGCCGCTGTCCACCGCGAAGTCCACGCCCGTGTGGTACCCGGCCGCGTACTCGTGGTTGGCGACCCCGTACGGGTTGCTGACCAGGGCGCCGGGCGCAGGGGAGTAGAAGGAGGGCGCGGGGGCCGGTGCGGGCGCCGGGGCGGGCTCGGGCGCAGGGGTCGCGGCAGGGGCGGGTGCGGGGGCGCTGGGTGCCAGATTGCCGGCTACGGTCACGGCGTCCTGCGAGGAGGCCGAGCCGGGCAGCTGGTAGGCGGTGGGCGCCGAGACCTGGACCAGGCCGACCGGCTCCGTCCGGGCGGCGTGCGCGGCCGCGGCGGGGGCCGAGGTGAAGACGGAGCTGCCCGGCGTCGTCGGCCGCACGGTCTGCGCCGAGGCGGAGAAGCCCGGGAGCAGCAGGGCGCCGAAGGCCAGGGTCGCCGCGCCGCCGCACGCCACCACCGACCGCCGTTCGCGGATCCAGGCGGCTGCGGGACGGAGCAGGGAGTGCGTCACGGAGTCGGTCGCCGTGGTGAGCCGGTGGCGGGCGGTATGCGGGGAAGGCATCGGGTGATTGCACCTCGCGGATCGGGACAGCACGGGGCCGAGCCGCATGGGGCTCGCCGTGCCGGGGGGACCAACCAGGTGTAAACGGTCACCGCTGGTCATCCAAAATCACCGCACCTACTACGGCGTGTAGTGACCGTGCCCCGAGAACTTCAAGCCGATGGAGTAACGATCAGCTGAGCCGATCATCGGCACATCATCCGATCCGCTTCAGCTCGCGCCGCACGCCCCGGAGGCGCCTCCGCACCCCACCGACCGCGCCGCCCGCCGCCGCCTACTACCGCCCCTCGTATCAGCCCGCAAGGCTGTGACAATCCCCACCGGTCGCCCCCGCCGGGCCTGCTGTCCAGCCGCAGGGCCCCGTGCCAGGCTGGGTCCACGCACGGAACAGCAGCACCCGTCCTGCCCGAGAACGCCTTCCCCGACCGGAGGACTCCTCATGACGGCACCGCAGCTCAAGCCCGGCACGTCCTGGTCCGAGACCTACGCCCGCTGTGTCCAGGCCGCCCCCGAGGCATTCTCCGCGGACCGGCTGCTCAACCTCGTCCGGGGCGAGTGGCGCCCGGTGGGCACCCCCGGCGAGCACACCACCCCGCTGGACGGCACTCCCATCCCCGGCCCGCCCCGGGTCGGCATCGAGGAGGCGCACGCGGCCGTCGCCTTCGCCATCGACCAGCACACCGCCTGGGGGCGGCTGCCACTGGACGAGCGCAAGGCCAGGGTCGCGGCCGCCGTCGAGGGCCTCGCCGAGCAGCGTGACCTGCTGGCGCTGCTGCTGGTCTGGGAGATCGGCAAGCCCTGGCGGCTCGCCTGCGCCGACGTCGACCGCGCACTGGACGGCGTCCGCTGGTACCTGGACAACATCGACCGCCAGCTCGCCGGCCGGGGCCCGCTGCCCGGACCGGTCTCCAACATCGCCAGCTGGAACTACCCGATGAGCGTGCAGGTGCACGCCGAGCTCGTCCAGCTGCTCGCGGGCAACGCCGTCGTCGCCAAAACCCCCTCCCAGGGTGGTTTCCACTGCCTGACCCTCGCCCACGCGGTGATGCAGCGGGCCGGGCTGCCCGTCACCCTGCTCTCCGGCGAGGGCAGCAAGATCGCCGACGCGCTGATCCGGGCCGACGGCCTCGGCGCCCTCGCCTTCGTCGGCGGCCGGGCCAACGGCCGCAAGGCCGCCACCGCCCTCGCCGACCTGAACCGCCGTCACTTCCTCGAACAGGAGGGCCTCAACACCTGGGGCATCTGGCAGTACAGCGACTGGCCCGCCCTCGCCGCCCACCTGCGCAAGGGCTTCGAGTACGCCAAGCAGCGCTGCACCGCCTACCCCCGGTACGTCGTCCAGCGCTCGCTCTTCCCGGCCTTCCTGGAGACCTACATCGGCGTGTTGCGCGGCCTGCGCTTCGGCCACCCGCTCGCCGTCACCGCCCCCGACGACCCGCTGCCCGACCTCGACTTCGGCCCGGTCATCCACGCCGCCAAGGCCGCCGAACTCCGCCGCCACTTCGCCGACGCCGTCGCGGCCCGAGCCGTCCCGCTGCACGTCGGCGACCTCTCCACCGGTACCTTCCTGCCCGGCCAGTCGCACGACGCCTACCTCGCCCCCGCCGCCGTCCTCGACCCGCCCGCCAGCTGGGCCCTGCACCACTCCGAGCCCTTCGGCCCGCTCGACTCGATCGTCCTGGTCGACACCGAGGCCGAACTGCTCGCCGCGATGAACGCGGGCAACGGCTCCCTCGTCGCCTCCCTCGCCACCGACGACCACGGGTTCGCCGAGCGGGTCGCCCCCGATCTGCTCGCCTTCAAGGTCGGCATCAACAAGCCCCGCAGCCGGGGCGACCGCGAGGAGGTCTTCGGCGGTCTCGGCGCCTCCTGGAAGGGCGCGTTCGTCGGCGGCGACCTCCTCGTCCGAGCGGTCACCTACAGCGCGGACGGCGCGGACGAGAAGCTCTTCGGCAACTTCCCCTCGTACTCCCTCTACCCGCCGCGTTAGTCCCGGCGGGTGCTCGAGCCGCACCCCTCGGGTATTCGGTTGCGCGAACCGAGGGCTGCGGCATCATCTGACGGGTGACCGACACCCCGCAGGACACCCCAAGCGACGCCTCGTTCGTCCCCGACCCCCGTCTCCGCCGGAGCACCGCGCGCCACCGCGCCACGCGGCTGCTCTCCGGAGCCCGCCCGCAGACCCTGCGGGACCTCCTCGCCGAGCTGCCGTCCGGCGCCGAGAAGGCGTACGACCTCGACCGCTTCCCGGACGTCTACGGCGACGGCGTCGTCCGGGAGCTGGAGCTGCGGACGGCCGAACTGCTCGGCAAGCCCGACGCCGCCTTCTTCCCCACCGGCACCATGGCGCAGCAGGTCGCCCTCCGCATCTGGGCGACCGACACCGGCACGGTCGCCATGCACCCCCTCTCGCACCCCGAGGTGCACGAGCGGCGCGCCTACTCCCGGCTCTCCGGCCTGAAGAGCATCGCGCCGACCACCGCGCCCAGGCTCCCCACCGTGGAGGAGATCCGCGATCTGGAGGAGCCGTGCGACGCGCTGGTGGTCGAACTCCCGCTCCGTGACGCCGGATTCGTCCTGCCGACCTGGGACGAGCTGGTTGCGGTGACGACAGAGGCCAAGGAGCAGTTCATCACCGTCCACTTCGACGGCGCCCGGCTCTGGGAGACCACCTCGCACTTCGGGCACACCCTCCCCGAGATCGCCGACCTCGCCGACTCGGTCTACGTCTCCTACTACAAGACCCTCGGCGGCATCAGCGGCGCCGCGCTCGCCGGTGACGAGGGCTTCATCCAGGAGGCCAAGGTCTGGCGGCACCGCTACGGCGGCCAGCTCTGGCAGCAGTGGCCCGCCGCGCTCACCGCCCTCGCGGGCATCGAGCGCGAACTCCCGCACCTGGACGCGTACGTGGCCCACGCCAAGGTCGTCGCCGCCGCCCTGGCCGCCGCCCCCGGCGCCCGGGTCAACCCCGACCCGCCGCACACCCACCAGTTCCAACTCTGGCTCCCGTACGAGGCGTCGGCGCTCAACGAGGCCACCGTCCGGCTGGCCGAGGAGCAGGGCACGGCCCTCTTCGGCTTCTGGGGCGACACCGCCGTCCCCGGCCTCGCGATGACCGAGGTGACCATCAGCGCGGCCGCCCTGGAGTGGACGGCGGCGGAGGTCTCCGAGGCCATGACGCAGTTCCTCGCCCTGCTCTGACCTCGACGCTCTAACCTCGACCCGGAGGCGGCAGCACAGCCGCCAGTCAGGGGTGGGGCATGGAGAGCGGCATCGAACTCGCAGACGCCGTGGAGGCCGTCCGGCAGCAGCTGGCCGAAGCGGCGGAGCGGGCCGAGGGGCAGCAGATCCGGTTCGACGTCGGCGAGGTGAAGCTCGAGTTCTCGGTCGAGCTCAAGCGCGACGCCAGGGTGAAGGGCGGCATCAAGGCACTGGTCTTCTCCGCCGACGCCGAAGCCGGCCTCGCCCACCAGCGCACCCACCGCATCTCGGTCACCCTCACCCCGAAGGACACCGCCACCGGCGCCGACGTGATGGTCGGCAGCTCCGGCCTCGGCAGCCGGGACGGCTTCTGATGGCGGCGGCCGCCCCGCAGCGGGTGGTCGCCGTCCGGGCGAAGCAGCAGGGCAGCGGCTACCTGCTGGCTCCCCGACTCGTGCTGACGGCGGCCCACCTGCTGGACGGCTTCACAGCAGGCGAGGCAGCCGTCCCGGGCGGCGCCGGGTGGTCGGACTTCGAAGTGGTCGGACGCGACGACGAGTTGGACGTGGCGCTGCTGCGCACGTCCGAGGAGCTGGCTCCGGCTGAGGTGGCTGCGCCGGTGCTCTGGGGCCGGGTCGACAGCCTGGAGCCGGTGCCGGGCTGCCACCTGACCGGCTTCCCGGTCGCCGGGCGGGGTGAGGCCGACCGGCTGGACAGCTCGCAGGTGCTGGGCACCCTGACGCCGGGTGCGGGCCTGCTGAGCGACCGCCAGGTCGTGGTGCTCACGCAGCTGCCTCCCTGGGCCGAACTCGACTCCGGCTCCCCGTGGTCGGGCCTCTCGGGGGCGGCGCTCCGGTACCAGGAGTACCTGCTCGGCGTGGTGGTGACCGACCGCCGCCGGTCCGCCTGGCACGGTTCGCAGCTCGGTCTCGTCCCCGCCGCCGACATCCTCGCCTCACCCCGGCTGGCCGGGGCCCTCACGGCCCACCTCGGAGGCGTACCGGAGCTGCACGGCATCTCCGCCGCCGAGACCGCCGACACCCGCTTCGCGCACGAGTACGCGGAGGCGATCCGGGCCGACTACGGCCGGATCCGGATCTTCGGCCTGCGGCAGCGCGGGCAGGGCCGCCGGGGTTGGGAGCTGGACGCCGCCTACCTGAGCCTGGAGGCGGGTCAGACGGAGGACCGGAGCCGGCCCGACTACCCGGAGCCTGCGGCGCCGCAGCGGGTCGATCAGCAACTCGCGGGCAGAAGACGGGTGTTGCTGAGAGGGCAGGCGGGCTCGGGCAAGACCACCCTGGTCCAGTGGCTGGCCGTCCAGGCCCTGGCCGGGCGGCTCGGCCCCGAACTGGCCGGGCTCAACCACCGGGTGCCGCTCGTCCTCCAACTGCGCAAGCTCTTCCGGCAGGACACCATGAAGCCGAGGCCGGAGGAGTTCCTCCGCCTCGACGACCGGATGTGTGCCGACCGCGAGCCGCCGGGCTGGACGCACCGGATGCTGAGCAGCGGGCGCGCCATGCTGCTGGTGGACGGCCTGGACGAAGTCCCCGCCGCAGAGCGTGACGAGGCGTTGGAGTGGCTGGAGTGCCTGCTCGACCACTACCCGGACGTCTGGACCCTGGCCACCGTGCGGCCGTCGGCCGTGCCGCCCGGCTGGCTCGACCACCTCGGCTTCGACGATCTCTCGCTCAGCCCGATGACCGGCGGCGACCGTCGGCTGTTCGTGGAGCGGTGGCACCAGGCAGCCCTGCGGGATGCGCTGAAAGGCGTCGACGCGGTGGCTGAACAGGAGGAGCTGAAGCGGGAGACGGCACGCCACCAGGCCGACCTGCTGAAGGCGTTGGAGCGGTCGCCGCAGCTGGACCAGCTCGCCGACAGCCCGCTGCTCTGCGCGATGCTCTGCGCCCTGAACCGCGAGTCGGACGGCGTGCTGCCGACCCGCCGGATGGAGATCTACCGCGACGCGCTGACCATGATGCTGGTCAGGCGAGACGAGACCCGCAGCGTCCGCTGCGCCGAGCAGCTGCGGCTCTCCGAGGAGGAGCAGCTCGCTCTGCTGCGGCGGATCGCCCACTGGCTGGTCCGCAACAACCAGGTGGAGGGCCGACGTTCGGACGCGCTGGCGCAGATCACCAAGGCACTGCGTGACCTGCCGGACGCGGCGGCCCAGGGCGACGCCGAGGCCGTCTACCGGCACCTGCTCAACCGCAGCGGCCTGATAGCCGAGACCAGCGTCGAGACCTTCCAGTTCGTCCACCGCACTTTCCAGGACTACCTGGCAGCGATGGAGTTCAAGGAGGAACGGGACTTCGGCCTGCTGGCGGACCACGCGGCCGAGGAACAGTGGGCCGATGTCATCCGGTTGACGGTCGGTCACTGCGGCCGGAACGACCGTGGTGAGCTGCTCACCAGGATTCTGGATGAGGGCGACAGAGCCAGGGACATCCGGAAGCCGGATATCTTCCTGCTGGCGGGCAGCTGTCTGCCGTTCGCACCGGAGGTCGCCCGGGAGGTCCGGGAGGCGGTCCTGTTGCGGATTGAGCAGCACTTGGACGTTCTGCTGACCGGCACTGACCATCTGCGGCTGGCCGAGGTGGGAGAGGCACTCATCCCGGTGCTCCGACGCGCGGCGGAGGGCAACTCATACTGGGGCCGCTATCTGCTTCCGGGGATCGTCGGCCGGATCGGCGGCCCCCAGGCGCTGGACCTGCTTGAGAGCTGGGCCGATCGTCCACACGCGACCAACGTCGCGGGGCAGTGGTCGCACTTCGGCGAGCGGGAGTTCGCCCGGCGTGTGCTGACAAGGGTCGACCGGTCCCGGACGGAGGTACAGGTCGCATCCCCCGCACAGCTTGCCGAGTTGGTCAGGCTGGGGGCCTGGCCGGGAGTGGTTCTCCAGGGGTCACAGCTGGCCGACAGCTCGCTCTGGAGGCCGCTGGCGGAGCACACGGTCCACCTGGTGCTCGACGGCGTGGCCGGCTTCAGTGATCTCTCCAGCTTCCGGGGGTGGCCGTCGTTGAAGGAACTCGTCCTGAGGAGCTGCCGACAGGTGACTGATCTCTCCCCACTGGCGGACACGGCCCTGGAGAGCCTCTGGCTCGGCACTGTTCCTCGTCTTACGGGCGATGCGATCGATGCGATGGGGCGGATGCCCGCGCTGACGCGCGTGCGGGTCAGCGCCACGGACCTGGCACGTTGGGGCAGTACCGTGGCGCTCCCGGGCGTCCGGGAGTTGACACTCGGCAACTTGTCCGATGGCTATCCGCTGGGCCGTATCCCGGAGCTGTTTCCGAACCTCGGTCTCCTCCGGGTCACATTCCCGCTGGCGGAGAGCCTCGATCTGACAGAGCTTGCCGCGCACCCCAGCCTGCCGGAGAGCGTCGTGGTCGACTGCAGGTACCGGCGCACCCGCATCCTGGGCCAGGAGCTCTTCCCACCCGGCATCCTGACGGTCAACTGAAAGCACTGTGGCCCCCGGCGGTTCCCCGCCGGGGGCCACAGCAGATGTTCCGTCAGAGACGGGCCGCGACTAGCGGATGGCCTTCACCTGGACGGTGGTCTCCATCTTGTCGAGGCTCTCCCACAGGACGGTGATGCCCGTGTGGGTGTCCGGGACCTTGACGCTGCTGAACGGCGTCGACGGGTCCCAGTAGGTGCGGGTGTGGTCGTTGAAGCTGCGGTTGCCACCGGTCGGGTAGATCGAGACCGGCTCGTCGGCCTTGTGGAGCTTGAGGCCGTCGGTCTTGTCGAACCCGAAGGTGGAGTCGTAGCCCTGGAGGCGCGAGCGCATCAGGGTGCCGTCGGCCCACTTGAGCGGGGTCGGGTGGGCGTCGATCGGGAGGATGAGGCCCGAACCCGGGTGGTCGGTCACGTTGTTGTCGGACTGGGAGGTGTCCCAGAGCCAGATCAGCAGACCGTCCTGGTTGGCGTAGTGCTCGACCCAGTTCGGCTTCGACTTCGAGAAGCCGAAGTTGTACGGGCCGGTCTTCAGGGTCGCGTCGTAGGACACGTACTGACGGTTCTCGGCCAGGTAGTACTGGTCGTAGTCCTTGGAGAACTTGCCCGAGATGAGCGAGAAGCCCGTGGCCGTCCAGCCGTTGGCGCCGTGCTCGGCGTCGTCGGAGAGGACGGTCGCACCGTCAGCGGTGATGCTGATGTTGTCCAGGGCGAAGCCCGGGTTGTGCACGCCACCGTCGGTGGTGTTGTGGAAGCGGACCTTGACGGCCTTGCCCGCGTACGCGTTCAGCGAGTAGGACAGGTCGCCCCACTTGCCGGCCGAGGAACCGGTCAGACCGGCCTTGCCCGCGGGGTTCTTCTCGATGGCCTTGCCGTCGAAGGTGCCGTCGATGGCGGTCCAGTTGGCGCCACCGTCGGTCGAGACCTCGGCGTAGCCGTAGTCGTAGTCCTGCTCGAGGTCGTACCAGCCCTTGGCGGCCAGGGTCGCCGAGGTCTTGCCGGTCAGGTCGACGTCACGGGTGAGGGTGACGTCGAGGTTGTCGGCGCTGCCGCTCCACCACTCACCGTTGCCCGCGAACGGGGTGTTGATGGTGGTCGTGACGGTCTTCTTCGGCAGGGTGACGACCAGGGCCTGCGGCTTGGCGGTGTTGTACTCCACCGGGCCGAGGGTGACGGTCGTGGTCTTGCCGGACTGCGCCTGGGCGTAGTTGAGCCAGCCGAGCTTCAGCTTGCTCCACACGTCGAAGTCGTTCGGCATGTCGCCGATCTCGTTCTTGCCCTCACCGAGCCAGGAGCCCGACGACATCAGCGACCAGAAGCCGACGGAGTTGTCGTCCTTGCCCGTGGTGTCGTAGAGGTCCGGGAGGCCGAGGTCGTGGCCGAACTCGTGCGCGAAGACGCCGAGGCCGCCGTTCTCCGGCTGCATGGTGTAGTCGCCGACCCAGATGCCGGTGTCGCCGACCGGGGTGCCACCGAGCTTGTTGCCCGCGGGGCCGGTCTGGCCGGCCTGCGCGCCGTAGACGTAGGAGCGGTGGGCCCAGAGCGCGTCGGTGCCCTGCTTGCCGCCGCCTGCCGACTCGTCCTCACCGGCGTGCACGATCTGGAAGTGGTCGAGGTAACCGTCCGGCTCGTTGAAGTTGCCGTTGTGGTTGAAGTCGTACCGGTCGTACTGGTCGTACTGGGAGAGCGTGGCCTTGATCTGAGCGTCCGTCTGGCCCTTGGCCTTCTGGTCGGCGACCCAGGCGTTGATGCCGTCGCGGATCAGGTCCTGCGCGTTGTTGCAGATGTGCGCACCGCAGTAGTCCGAGCCGTAACGGGCCTCGTTCCACGGCACCCGGACCCAGTCCGTGACCTGGCCGTCGACCGAGTAACGGCCCGAGGACTGCCGCTCGTAGAAGGTCTTCATCGACGGCTGGTTCGGGTTGAAGTACAGGTCCTGGAAGTGCTGCTGGTTGTAGTCAGCGCGCCAGGCGGTGGAGTTGTTGGTGGCAGCGTCCGGCTTCTCGATCTGGTTGTGCGCCGGGCCGGGGGTGCCGCCGTACTTGAGCTTGCCGTCGGCGGTCTTGGTGGTGGTGTCCACCTGGTCGCCGAAGTCGACGAGGATCGTGAAGATCTTGTCCGTGCGCTGACGGGCGAGCTCCACGTACTTCTCGGGCCCGAGCTTGATGCTCGTGCCGCTGCCGTGCTGCTCGATCTTGGCAGTGCCGGCCAGGAGCTGCCGGGTGGCCTCCTCCTGCTCCGCCTTGACCTTCTCGGTCAGCGGACCGGGAAGGTCGTAGTCGACGGGGCCCGCAGTGGCAGAGGCCGGGTCATGTGCGGCAGCGGGAGCCGGCGCGGCGGTGGCCACGGTCGGGAGCATGCCGAGTGAGGCGATGACGGCCACGGCCGCACTGGCCGCAACACTCCTCGTGGATATCTTCAACGTTGTGACGTCCTCCCCATACCGGTGCGGCTGTTTGCCGTACTGGTGAACCAATGAAAGACAGGTGGAGGACATTTGATCCAAGAGAAGGTAAAAAAGAAAGACCTTGACCGTACATGGGCACGGCGCTATCCTCTGGCACTCCGATCAGCTGATGGTCGGTCAAGCCCACTGTTCGGCAACGGAGGCCAGGGCATCCATCGTGTCCGAACGTGTCTGGGTACCCGCCGAACGGCGGGGATTCCCGTGCGGTTCATCACAGGCGTTCGTGAGGTAAATGTGACGTCATGTAAACCCCGGGCGCATGCATCCGGACATGAGGAAGGGCCCTTGCCCCGGCAGTGCGCCGGGGCAAGGGCCCTTCCTGTCGAGCGGGTGACCTACTTGGTCAGGTCCGGTCCGGTGGTGACGGCCGCCGGGCTGTCCGCCACGGGGGACTTCTCCTCGCCGCGGAAGGTGAACTTGGCTTCCTTGCCCTCACCCTCCACGCCGACCACGACGATCTGGCCGGAGCGCAGCTCACCGAAGAGGATCTTCTCGGAGAGGTGGTCCTCGATCTCGCGCTGGATCGTGCGGCGCAGCGGACGGGCACCCATGATCGGGTCGTAGCCGCGCTTGGCGAGCAGCTGCTTGGCCTCGATGCTCAGCTCCAGGCCCATGTCGCGGTCCTTGAGGCGGGCATCGACCTTGTCGATCATCAGGTCGACGATCTGGATGATGTCTTCCTCGGTCAGCTGGTGGAAGACCACGATGTCGTCGACACGGTTCAGGAACTCGGGGCGGAAGTGCTGCTTGAGCTCCTCGCTGACCTTGGCCTTCATCCGCTCGTACCCGGTGGTGGAGTCACCCGTGGCCGCGAAGCCGAGGTTGAATCCCTTGGAGATGTCCCGGGTGCCGAGGTTGGTCGTCATGATGATGACGGTGTTCTTGAAGTCGACGACGCGGCCCTGGGAGTCGGTCAGGCGACCGTCCTCCAGGATCTGCAGCAGCGAGTTGAAGATGTCCGGGTGGGCCTTCTCGACCTCGTCGAAGAGGACGACCGAGAACGGCTTGCGGCGCACCTTCTCGGTGAGCTGGCCGCCCTCCTCGTACCCGACGTAGCCGGGGGGCGAGCCGAAGAGCCGCGAGACGGTGTGCTTCTCGCTGAACTCCGACATGTCGAGGGCGATCAGCGCGTCCTCGTCGCCGAAGAGGAACTCCGCCAGCGTCTTGGACAGCTCGGTCTTACCGACACCGGACGGGCCGGCGAAGATGAACGAGCCGCCGGGGCGCTTCGGGTCCTTGAGGCCGGCACGGGTGCGCCGGATGGCCTGGGAGAGCGCCTTGATGGCGTCCTTCTGGCCGATGACGCGCTTGTGCAGCTCGTCCTCCATGCGCAGCAGACGGGAGGTCTCCTCCTCGGTCAGCTTGAAGACCGGGATGCCGGTGGCGGTGGCCAGGACCTCGGCGATGAGCTCCTCGTCCACCTCCGCGACGACGTCCATGTCGCCGGCCTTCCACTCCTTCTCGCGCTTGGCCTTGGCCTGCAGGAGCTGCTTCTCGTCGTCGCGCAGGGACGCGGCCTTCTCGAAGTCCTGCGCGTCGATCGCGCTCTCCTTCTCGCGGCGCACGTCGGCGATCTTCTCGTCGAACTCGCGGAGGTCCGGCGGCGCGGTCATCCGGCGGATGCGCATCCGGGAGCCGGCCTCGTCGATCAGGTCGATCGCCTTGTCCGGCAGGAAGCGGTCCGAGATGTACCGGTCGGCCAGCGTCGCGGCGGCGACCAGGGCGGAGTCGGTGATCGAGACCCGGTGGTGCGCCTCGTACCGGTCACGCAGGCCCTTGAGGATCTCGATGGTGTGCGGCAGCGACGGCTCGGCGACCTGGATGGGCTGGAAGCGGCGCTCCAGCGCGGCGTCCTTCTCCAGGTGCTTGCGGTACTCGTCGAGCGTGGTGGCACCGATGGTCTGGAGCTCGCCACGGGCCAGCATCGGCTTGAGGATCGACGCGGCGTCGATCGCACCCTCGGCGGCGCCCGCGCCGACCAGGGTGTGCAGCTCGTCGATGAAGAGGATGATGTCGCCGCGGGTGCGGATCTCCTTGAGCACCTTCTTCAGGCGCTCCTCGAAGTCACCGCGGTAGCGGGAGCCGGCGACCAGCGCGCCGAGGTCGAGGGTGTAGAGCTGCTTGTCCTTCAGCGTCTCCGGGACCTCGCCCTTGACGATCGCCTGGGCCAGGCCCTCGACGACGGCGGTCTTGCCGACGCCGGGCTCACCGATCAGCACGGGGTTGTTCTTGGTGCGGCGGGACAGCACCTGCATGACCCGCTCGATCTCCTTCTCGCGCCCGATCACCGGGTCGAGCTTGGCCTCGCGGGCGGCCTGGGTGAGATTGCGGCCGAACTGGTCGAGGACCAGCGAGGTCGACGGGGTGCCCTCGGCGGGGCCGCCGGCGGTGGCCGACTCCTTGCCGCCGCTCTGGTAGCCGGAGAGCAGCTGGATGACCTGCTGGCGCACCCGGTTGAGGTCGGCGCCGAGCTTCACGAGCACCTGGGCGGCGACGCCCTCGCCCTCGCGGATCAGACCGAGCAGGATGTGCTCGGTGCCGATGTAGTTGTGGCCGAGCTGAAGGGCCTCGCGGAGCGACAGCTCCAGCACCTTCTTCGCCCGGGGGGTGAAGGGGATGTGGCCGGACGGGGCCTGCTGGCCCTGGCCGATGATCTCCTCGACCTGCTGGCGAACGGCCTCAAGGGAAATCCCGAGGCTCTCCAGGGCCTTAGCGGCGACACCCTCACCCTCGTGGATCAGACCCAGGAGGATGTGCTCGGTGCCGATGTAGTTGTGGTTGAGCATCCGGGCTTCTTCCTGAGCCAGGACGACAACCCGCCGCGCGCGGTCGGTGAACCTCTCGAACATCGTTAATCGCTCCTCAGAGCGGTCGGGCAGTTCGGGGACTGTCCCCGCCCTGTCCTTCCGCATGCTAGTCCCGCTTGCGGCGCGGCATGGGCCCCTCCTCGCCGTCGGCGGACAAGGAGAGAGGATCTGCTCCCACGGGCGTGAGCCCACGGAAGAAACTGCTGCGCGACCAGCCGACACCATTCCCAACCTGATGCTGGGAGACGGTGTTCCCCGAGTGGGGCACGATGCACCCCATTCCGCTACGCCATCGGCGAACAAGCGCCCCCGATGGTGTGGGGAGTTGGCCCCGCAGAGCTCCTCGGACAGTGCCGACGACCCTGCCCACCTGCATTCATACCTGGTATCGGGGCGAGATTCCCGTAGTTTCCGCAGAGGTCTTGTTCGCCTGGCGAGAAGTCCGGGGGGACATACGGGGAACATACGGGGGAACTGTGCCCCAGACCGGCAACCCCGAACACCCGCCGGGGCAGATCCGGTGCGGCCGAACAGGTGGCACCGGCGTGACCGCTGCGGCCCCTCCTGCGTTGCACAGCGCATGACCGCCGCGCCGCCTCCGCTGCCGGTGCGGGGCCCGGCGGCCGCGCAGTCGCCGCTCCTGGCCGGGAGCCCGGCGGCGGCGTTGTACGGCTCCGACCGGGTGGAGGTGGCCCGCCCGGTCGGGCTGGCCGTGCTCGGGCGCCTCGACCGGCTGGGCCGCGGTTGCGGCCCGGTGGTCGGGCTGGGCGGCGTCGCCGCCTTCCTGCTCGCTCCCGGGATCGCCGAGACCGTGCCCGAGCTGTTGTGCTGGCTGGGCTGGGGCGCCGAACTGGGGCTCGCCCTCCGCCCCCGTCAGGCGGGCGCCCCGGTGCCACGGCCGCGGGGCGCGGAGGAGATGCCCCCACGCCCCGAACGCACGGGTGGCCCCGTCGCCCCTGCCGTCTGGCTGCGCCGCGCGGATCACGGCCCTGGGCTGGACCTGGACTCGCCCGCTCTGCTGCGACTGCTCGACTGCCTGGCGGACGCCTGCGCCCGGGACCTCATGGGCCTGGCGCCGCAGACCTGACCTGACGTGTCGAGCTGCCCGCGTCGTCAGGACGCGTTGGCCCGCTCGTACGCCTCGCGGACGGTGCTCGGGACGCGGCCGCGGTCGTTGACCTCGTAGCCGTTCTCCTTCGCCCAGGAGCGGATCTTCGCGGTGTCCGCGGCACCGGCGGCGCTGCGGGCGGCGCCCCGGCCGGCGGTGGTGCGGCGCGCGCTGGTCAGCCGACCGCTCTGCTTACGACCCTTGTCGACGTACGGAGTGAGCAGACCACGCAGCTTCTCCGCGTTGTCGCTCGTCAGATCGATCTCGTAGGCAACGCCGTCAAGGGCGAACGTCACCGTCTCGTCCGCCGAACCGCCGTCGAGATCGTCTTCAAGAATGACCTGCACCCTCTGTGCCACGGGCTTCCCTTTCCGCGTAAACGACCCAATGCCTTGAGGAAAGGAAACCGTCTTTCTCCGGAAAACACAAACCCTTGGTGGCCGGAGGCCCGGTTCAGAGGTGGAGCAGCATGCGAGAGTTGCCCAGCGTGTTGGGCTTCACCCGCTCCAGGTCCAGGAACTCCGCGACGCCTTCGTCGTACGAGCGCAGAAGTTCCTCATAGACATCCGTAGCGATCGCCGCCGGATCTGTCGTACCATCGTCGGTTTCGTAGACCTCACCGATCTCGACGAAACCGTGTTTCGCGAAGAACGCCACCTCGAACGTCAAGCAGAAAATCCGACGGACGCCCAGCCAGCGCGCGGTCTGGAGCAGCTTCTCCAGCAGTAGGTGCCCGAGCCCGAGGCCCTTGCAGGACGGGTCGACGGCGAGGGTGCGCACCTCGGCCAAGTCCTCCCACATCACGTGCAGGGCGCCGCAGGCGACGACCAGGCCGTTGTCGTCGCGCTCGGCGACCCAGAACTCCTGTACGGATTCGAACAACGTGACCGTCGGCTTGTCGAGCAGAATGCCGTTGCGCGAGTAGCCGTCGATGAGCCGTCGCACCGCACGCACGTCTGTGGTCCGCGCCCGGCGGATGGTGACCTCCATGGCGGGACGTTATCGCGTCGCCGGGCCGTCGGTCTCCCCGGTATCGGCCCCGGCGTCCGGCAGCACCCGCAGCGCGTCCCGGAGGGCCTCCCGCTGCTCGGGGGACATCATCCCGAAGAAGTGCACCAGGGCCGCCGCGGGATTGTCGCTAGTCGCCCACGCGTCGTTCATCAGCGCGGCGGTGTATGCCTCGCGGGAGGAGACGGGTTCATATCGATACGCCCGGCCCACCTGCTCGCGGCGCAGCCAGCCCTTTCTGAAGAGCTTGTCGAGCACGGTCATGACGGTGGTGTACGCGATATCACGTTCTGCCTGCAGATCGAGCAGAACCTCGCGAACGGTGACCGGGCGGTTCCACTGCCACACCCTGGTCATGACGTCGTTCTCTAGTTCTCCGAGTTGCCGCACCATAGTCCGGCCAGGATAGGGAATGATTCGGACAAAATTTGCTCTTGGGGGCAAACCGGCGCGCCGCCACCCCGGGTGGGGGTGGCGGCGCGCCTGGTGGAGCTGTTATTCGGCGGTACGGGCCGTGGCGGCGGAGCGGGCCAGCGCGTCGGCGGCGGCGTCCTCCTTGCCCTTCTGGGCGCCGCCCTGGCTGCGGATGATGGCCCGCACCAGGAGGCCGAATCCGATGGCCATCACCAGCGGGGGCACGATCGCACTGACGTAGTTCACTCGGTCACGTCCTCGGTCTGGGTGTCCTCAGCGGTCTGGGCGTCCTCGGCTGCCTTGGCGGTCGCCTTGGCCTCCGGCTTGACGATCGGGAAGAGCACCGTCTCGCGGATGTTCTTGCCCGTCAGCAGCATGATCAGGCGGTCCACCCCGAGGCCGAGGCCACCGGTCGGTGGCATCGCGTACTCCAGGGCCCGCAGGAAGTCCTCGTCCACCTGCATCGCCTCGACGTCGCCGCCGGCCGCCAGCAGCGACTGGGCGGTCAGGCGGGCGCGCTGCTCGACCGGGTCGACCAGCTCCGAGTAGGCGGTGCCGATCTCGGTGCCGAAGATGACCAGGTCCCACTTCTCCGCCACGCCCGGGATCGAGCGGTGCTGGCGGGTCAGCGGCGAGACCTCGGTCGGGTAGTCCTTGATGAAGGTCGGCTTGATCGCGTGGTGCTCGAGCAGTCGCTCGACCATCTCCAGCACGATCTGGCCGTGGCCCCACTCCTTCTCCCACGGCACCCCGGCCTTGTCGGCGAGCGTGCGCAGCTCCTCGACGGTGCTCCCGGGGGAGATCTCGGTGCCCAGGTGGGCGGAGATGCCGGGGTAGACGCTGACCTCGGCCCACGGCTCGGCCAGGTCGATCTCGTGCTCCTGGCCGTCCGGGCCGATGCCGCGCACGACGGTGGTGCCGAGCGCGTCGCGGGCCGCGTTCACGATGGTCGCGCGGATCAGCTCGGCCTGGGTGTCGTAGTCGCCGTAGGCCTCGTACGACTCCAGCGAGGTGAACTCGGGGTTGTGCGTCGAGTCCGCGCCCTCGTTGCGGAAGTTGCGGTTGATCTCGAAGACCTTCTCGGCGCCGCCGACGACCAGGCGCTTGAGGTAGAGCTCCGGGGCGATCCGCAGGAAGAGGTCGATGTCGTACGCGTTGATGTGGGTGGTGAACGGGCGGGCGTTGGCGCCGCCGTGCACGGGCTGCAGCATCGGGGTCTCGACCTCGATGTAGCCCCGGTCCTCGTAGGTGCGGCGGATCGAGCGGACGACCTTGCTGCGCAGGTGCAGGATCTCCCGCGCCTCCGGGTTCACGATCAGGTCGACGTACCGCTGGCGGACCCGGGCCTCCGGGTCGGTCAGGCCCTTGTGCTTGTCGGGCAGCGGGCGCAGGCACTTGGCGGTGAGCTCCCAGCGGTCCACCATGACGCTCAGCTCGCCGCGGCGGGAGGTGATCACCTCGCCCTCGACGCCGACCTGGTCGCCGAGGTCGATGTCGGCCTTCCAGGCCGCCAGCCGCTCGTCGCCCAGCTTGTCCAGGGAGAACATCACCTGGAGGTCGCCGGAGCCGTCGCGCAGGGTGGCGAAGCACAGCTTGCCGCCGGTACGGGCCAGGATCACCCGCCCGGTGATGCCGACCCGCTCGCCGGTCGCCACGTCCGGCTCCAGGTCCGGGTGCTTGGCCCGGAGGTCGGCGATGGTGCTGGTACGGGGGAAGCCGACCGGGTACGGGTCGACGCCGGCCGCCCGGAGCCGGTCCAGCTTCTCGCGCCGGACGCGCATCTGCTCGGGGAGGTCGTCGGTCGCGGGGACACCAGGGTTCTGATCGCTCACCCCCCCAGGGTAGCCACCGTTACGGGGTGTCCCGCCACGGGATATCCCGTGGCGGGTCGCGGGGCTGCTCAGCCGGTGGCGAGCTCGAGCTTGTCGGGGTCGGGGGTGGGGGGCTGCTCGGGCTCCTGGTGGGTGCGGCGGCCGAAGAGTTCGGCGGGGGTGGGCATCCGGCGGGGCTGGGGGCGGGCCGGGGTCGGCGGGGCCTTGGGGGTGGCGCCGGCGGGGTTGCTCATCGGGATCCGTCCTCCAACGGGGGTAGGGAGACTGCTCGGTGCGGAGAGTGGTTCGGAGGCCGGGTTGGGCACGGCGGTGAGGTGGCGCTGGCCGTTGCCGAGGGCCAGGCGCTCGCGGACCTCGGCCTCGGCGATGGCGTGGCAGCGGCCGGCCAGCCGGGAGCGGCGGGAGCGTTCACCGGAGCCGCAGGGGAGGCGGGCCAGGGCGCGCAGTGCGGCGAGGTCCTCGGGGCCGGGCAGGTAGCCGTCGGTGACGGCCTCCTCCAGGCGCTCCAGGTACCCGGCCGCGCTGCCGGGCAGGGCGGCGCGGTACCGGGCCAGGTCGGCGAGCAGGAAGGCCCGCAGCCGCCCGCCCTCGTGGACGGCCTCGTCGACGGCCTCGGCGAGCCGCAGTGACTCCTGGACGTCCTCGGCCCAGAAGGCGGGGACGACGGCCTGGTGCGGCGCGTGGACGGGGTACAGGGCTTGGGCGAGAGCACGGCGCAGCACGCGGACTTCGTCGGCGCTGAAGGCCATGCCGCCGCGCGATCCGTGTGGCGTAGGCATGACCTGACAGTACGTGGCGTACGTCCGATTTATGGCTATTGCGGACGTGTCTGTACCGATTGGCGGATCGTTGGTTGATCCGATCGGCGCTCAGCAGGTGATCGGCCGTCAGGCGGCGGGCTTGTTGCGCTCGAAGACCAGCCGGAGGCCGATCAAGGTGAGCCAGGGCTCGTGCACGTCGATCGCGCTCGCCTCGCCGAGGACGAGGGGGGCCAGGCCGCCGGTGGCGATCACCTGGACGTCCTCCGGGTCCTTCGCGAGCTCCCGGGCCATCCGCTCGACCAGGCCGTCGACCTGGCCCGCGAAGCCGTAGAGGATGCCGGACTGCATGCCCTCGACGGTGTTCTTGCCGATCACGTTGCGCGGGCGGGCCAGCTCGATCTTGCGGAGCTGGGCGCCGCGCATGCCGAGCGCCTCGACGGAGATCTCGATGCCGGGGGCGATCGCGCCGCCGACGTAGTCGCCGCGCTCGTTGATCGCGTCGAAGGTGGTGGCCGTGCCGAAGTCGACGACGATGCACGGGCCGCCGTAGAGGTGGTTGGCGGCGAGCGCGTTGACGATGCGGTCGGCGCCGACCTCCTTCGGGTTGTCCATCAGGACGTGCACGCCGGTCTTCACACCGGGCTCCACGATCACCGCGGGGACGTCGCCGTAGTAACGGCGCGTCACCTCGCGGAGCTCGTGCAGCACGGCGGGCACCGAGGAGCAGATCGCCAGCCCGGCGACCTGGTCCTCGGCGGAGATGATCGGGTGCGAACCCATCAGCCCCTGCATCAGCACCGCCAGTTCGTCGGCCGTGCGCCGGGGATCGGTGGAGATCCGCCAGTGCTCGACGATCTCCTCACCGTCGAACAGGCCGAGCGTGGTCTGGGTGTTGCCGACGTCGATGGTGAGGAGCATGGGCTGCTTTCTAACAGGAGAGGCGAGGTCAGGAACGCAGGTCCAGGCCGATGTCCAGGATCGGCGAGGAGTGGGTCAGGGCCCCGACGGCGAGGTAGTCGACACCAGTCTCGGCGACCTCGCGGGCGGTGGCCAGGGTCAGGCCGCCGGAGGCCTCCAGCTTGGCCCGGCCGGCCACCAGGGCGACGGCCTCCTTGAGCTGGGCGACGGTGAAGTTGTCCAGCAGGATCAGGTCCGCACCGGCCTCCAGGACGGGCGTGATCTGCTCGACGGTGTCGACCTCGATCTCGACCGGCAGCTCCGGGTACGCGGCCCGGACGGCCCGGAACGCCTCGGCGACGCCGCCGGCCGCGACCACGTGGTTGTCCTTGACCAGGGCGGCGTCGGAGAGCGCCATCCGGTGGTTGACGCCGCCGCCCGCGCGGACCGCGTACTTCTGCAGGGCGCGCAGGCCCGGCGTGGTCTTGCGGGTGTCGCGGACGACCGCGCCGGTGCCCGCCAGGGCGTCGGCCCAGGCGCGGGTCGCGGTCGCGATGCCGGAGAGGTGGCAGAGCAGGTTGAGCGCGCTGCGCTCGGCGGTCAGCAGGTCGCGGGTGCGGCTGCGGACGGAGAGCAGCACCTGACCGGCCTCGACCAGGTCGCCGTCCTCGACGTGCCGCTCGACCTCGAACTCCTCCTCGCAGACCAGCGAGACGACGGCCTCGGCGACCCGCAGGCCCGCCACGACCCCGGCCTCGCGGGCGGTGAAGTCGGCCGTGGCGACGGCATCGGCGGGGACGGTCGCCACCGAGGTGACGTCCTCGCCGCCCGCGAGGTCCTCGGCCAGTGCCAGGGTCGCGATGTCCTCGACCTCGACCGGGTCGAGCCCGGCCTCCTCCAGCAGCTCGGCCAGCGCCGGGTCGAGCCCGGTCTCGTACGCCTCGGCGTCCCCGCAGGCGCAGCCGTCGCCGCAGCCGCCGCCCTGGTCGACCAGGGGGAGTTCCGCGTGGTCCGCGTGTTCCGCGTGGTCGTCGTGGGAGTGGGTCATGGTGTTACTGCTCCTCAGGAGTGCAGACGGGGGTGCCGGTGGCGACGGCGAGAGTGGTGATCAGGTGGCGCTGCCACTGCGCGTCGTCCCGCTCGGGGAAGTCCTCGCGCCAGTGGCAGCCCCGGGTCTCCTGCCGCTGGGCGGCGGCGGCGACCAGGGCGGTGGCGACCAGGTGGAGGTTGACGGCCTCCCAGGTCTCCACCCGGGGGTCGGCGGGCTTCTCCTCGGCGGCGTGGGTGAGCGCCTCCTCGGCGAGCCGGGCCAGGCCGTCGGCGGCGGCGGCCATGCTGGTGGCCGAGCGCAGCACGCCCGCACCGGCCGACATCAGCCGCTGGATCTCGGCCCGTGCCTCGGGCGCGAGCAGCGGCACGCTGCGGGCGGCGCGGGCCCCCGGGACGTCGACCGAACGCTCGGGCAGCTCGCCCGCGCGGTGCCGCGCGACCAGGTCCGCCGCGATCCGCTCGGCGAAGACCAGGCCCTCCAGCAGCGAGTTGGAGGCCAGCCGGTTGGCGCCGTGCACGCCGGTGCAGGCGACCTCCCCGCAGGCGTACAGGCCCGGCACGGTGGTGCGGCCGAGCAGGTCGGTGCGGATGCCGCCCGAGGCGTAGTGCGCGGCCGGGGCGACGGGGATCGGCTCGGTGACCGGGTCGATCCCGTGCGAGCGGCAGGAGGCGAGGATGGTGGGGAAGCGTTCGGCCCACATCT
Organism: Kitasatospora sp. McL0602; assembly: GCF_052076145.1. Lineage (NCBI taxonomy): Bacteria > Bacillati > Actinomycetota > Actinomycetes > Kitasatosporales > Streptomycetaceae > Kitasatospora > Kitasatospora sp. McL0602. Next base: position 4,362,548 of record NZ_CP197246.1, read on the forward strand.
CGGCGCCGAAGTGCCGCCCGTCCAGGTACATGTGCTCGGTGCCGTGCTCCTGCATCCGGCGGGTGATCGCCTTGGCGACGATGTCGCGCGGCGCGAGCTCGTTCAGCTCGTGCTGCCCGACCATGAAGCGGACGCCGTCCGCGTCCACCAGGTACGCACCCTCGCCCCGGACGGCCTCGGAGACCAGCGGCTGCTGGCCCTCGGCGTCGGGGCCGAGCCAGAGCACCGTCGGGTGGAACTGGACGAACTCCAGGTCGGTGACCTCGGCTCCGGCGCGCAGCGCCAGCGCCACGCCGTCGCCGGTGGAGACCGCCGGGTTGGTCGTCGCGGAGAAGACCTGGCCCATGCCGCCGGTGGCGAGCACCACGGCGCGGGCCCGGATCGCGCCGACGCCGTCCCGCTGGCCCTCGCCCATCACGTGCAGGGTGAGACCGGCGGCGTGGCCGTCGGCGTCGGTGAGCAGGTCGAGCACGAGCGCGTGCTCGATCAGTTCGAGCCCGGGGTCGGAGCGGACGGCCTCGACCAGGGCGCGGGATATCTCGGCGCCGGTGGCGTCGCCGCCGGCGTGGGCGATCCGGCGGCGGTGGTGGCCGCCCTCGCGGGTCAGCAGGATCTCGCCGGCGGGGTCCAGGTCGAAGGCGGCACCGGTGGCGATCAGGTGCCGGACGGCGTCCGGGCCCTCGGTGACGAGGGTGCGCACGGCCTCCTCGTCGCAGAGCCCGGCACCGGCGACGAGGGTGTCGGCCAGGTGCTGCTCCGGGGTGTCCCCCTCACCCAGGGCGGCGGCGATGCCGCCCTGGGCCCAGCGCGTGGAGCCGTCGTCCAGCATCGCCTTGGTGACCACCATGGCCCGCAGGCCGGCCTTCCGGAGGTTGAGCGCGACGGTGAGACCGGCGACCCCGGAGCCGACCACGACCACGTCGGTGGTGGTGGTCCAGCCGGGGGCCGGGGCGGTCAGGCGATGAGCTGGGACGATTACTGGGGGCATCGTGTTCAGTGGCTCCTTCAGCGCGCGGCGGTGTCGGCCGCGGTGTCCAGGTCACCGTACGCCTGCTGGGGGACGCCCTGATCCGGGCCGGTGTGTGTCAGGTCGCCGCGCAGCAGACCGCTCCCGGCCTGCGCCTCGGCGGCGTCCGTGCCCATGCCGGTGATCTTGTTGTCGGCGTCCACGAAGACCACCTGAGGCACGTACCCCTTGGCCTCGGCCGTCTCCATCTGCCCGTAGGCGATCAGGATGACCAGGTCGCCCGGGTGCACGAGCCGGGCGGCAGCGCCGTTGATCCCGATCACGCCGGAGCCGCGCTCGCCCGCGATGGTGTAGGTCTCCAGGCGGGCGCCGTTGTTGACGTCGACGATGTGGACGAGCTCGCCGGGCAGCAGGTCGGCCGCGTCGAGCAGGTCCATGTCGACCGTCACCGAGCCCACGTAGTGCAGGTTGGCCTGGGTGACGGTGGCGCGGTGGATCTTGGACTTGAGCATGGTGCGGAGCATGGGGTCACGCCTCCATCGAGTGCATGCCGTACTTCGGCAGGGTGGTGAGGGTGTTGAGGGTGTTACCGGACGATGATGCGGACGTTGTCGATCAGGCGGGTGGAGCCCACCTTCGCGGCCACGGCCAGCACCGCCTCGCCCTGGAAGTCGTCGGCGGCTTCCACGCTGCAATCAATTTCCGTGAAGGCCTCCGGGTCGATCAGGGCGAGGTAGTCGAGGGTGATGCCGTCCGCGCCGTCGAGCACCGCCGCGGCGGCCTCGCGGACGGCCTTCGGGCCCTGGGCGGCGACGTCGCGCCCGGCCAGCAGGGCCTTGGAGAGGACGAGCGCGCGGGTGCGCTCCTCCTCGGAGAGGAAGCGGTTGCGGGAGGAGAGCGCCAGGCCGTCCTCCTCGCGGACGGTCGGGACGCCGATCACCTCCACGTCGAAGTCGAGGTCGGCGACCATCCGCTGGACGACCGCCAGCTGCTGGGCGTCCTTCTCGCCGAAGAAGGCGAAGTCCGGGTCGGTGATGTGCAGCAGCTTGGCGACGACGGTCAGCACCCCGTCGAAGTGGCCCGGCCGGGACGCGCCCTCGAACAGCTCGCCCATCGGGCCCGCCGACACCCGCACCTGCGGCGTGCCGTTCGGGTAGACCTCCTCCGGCAGCGGTGCGAAGACCACGTCCGCGCCGTTCTCCTCGGCCAGCCGGACGTCGGCGGCCAGCGTGCGCGGGTAGCGGTCCAGGTCCTCGCCCGCGCCGAACTGCAGCGGGTTGATGAACACCGTCACCGCGACCCGGCCCTCCGGCCCGACCTGCTTGCGGGCGGCCCGCACCAGCGCCGCGTGGCCCTCATGCAGCGCGCCCATCGTCATCACGACGGCGTTGTCCACCGGCTGCTCGTCCGGCCAGAAGGCCGGCTCGAAGTCGGCGATCGTGTGGGTCAGGACGGCCTTGCGGACCTTCGGGGCCTGCTTGCCGCGCTGCATCTTGCCCGCCATTACTTGGTCTCCTCGTTGAGTACGTCCAGCAGCGCCGCCGCCGCCTCTTCGTTCAGCGATCCGCTCCGGACCGCCCGCTGCGCGGTGGCCCGCGCCATCGCGCGGTAGGCCTGGCCGATGTCCGGGGCGGCCGTCGCCAGCTGCCCCAGGTGCTTGCGCACCGTACCGGTGTCGCCCCGGGCGACCGGGCCGGTGAGGGCGGCGTCGCCGGAGCGCAGGCTGTTGTCCAGGGCCGCGCCGAGCAGCGGGCCGAGCAGGCGGCCGGGCTCGGCGACACCCGCCTGCCGCAGCAGCTCCATGGCCTGCGCGACCAGGGTGACCAGGTGGTTCGAGCCGTGCGCCAGGGCCGTGTGGTAGAGCGGGCGGGTCTCCTCGGCGATCCACTCGGGCTCGCCGCCCATCTCCACCACCAGCGCCTCGGCGACCGGCCGCAGCTCCTCGGGCGCCGTCACGCCGAACGGGCAGCCGGCCAGCCGGGCCAGGTCGACGGAGGTGCCGGTGAAGGTCATCGCGGGGTGCAGCGCGAGCGGCAGCGCACCCACCCGGGCGGCCGGTTCGAGCACGGCGACGCCGTGCGAGCCGGAGGTGTGCACCAGTATCTGGCCCGGACGGACGGCGCCGGTGGCGGCCAGCCCGGCCACCAGCTCGGGCAGCGCGTCGTCGGGCACCGTCAGCAGCACCAGGTCGGCGGCGGCCAGCACCTGCGGCGGGGTCACCAGCCGGACGCCGGGCAGCAGTGCCTCGGCCCGGCGGCGGGAGACCACGGAGACGCCGGAGGCCGCCACCACGCGGTGCCCGGCCAGCTGGAGCGCCGCGCCCAGCGCGGGGCCGACCCGGCCGGTGCCGACCACGCCGACGGCGAGCCGCGCGGGCCGGTTGCCGGGGTCGGCGGGGTCGGCAAACGCGTCGGCGAAGGCCTCGAAGTCCTCGGACGTGCTCACGGCTCGGCTCTCGTCCTCACTCGTTCCCGTTCCAGTCCCTCGACGGGTACCGGACGTACCGGCCCATTCTACGGCTGGCGCAGGTTCTCCTCGGAGGACCTGGGCAGCGGCACCCGGAGCAGCACGTCGAACCCGCCGTCGTGCCGGGGCAGCGCGGTGAGGGTGCCGTCCAGCAGGGCGGCCCGCTCGCGCAGGCCGACGATGCCGTGCCGCCCGCCGGGCAGGGCCACCGGCGGTGCCTCCACGGTGGGGACGCCGTTGCGGACGGCCACCTCCAGGGTGTCCTCCTCGGCCGCCACCGTCACGGAGGTGATCGCCCCCGGCGCGTGCTTGCGGACGTTGGTCAGCGCCTCCTGGACGGTCCGGTACGCGGCCCGCTCCACCGGCTCCGGGACGGCCCGCCCGGCCAGGTCGATCCGCAGGCTGACGTCCACCTCGGAGGCGGCCACCAGCTTCGGCAGGTCGGCCAGCCGGGGCTGCGGTGCCAGCTCGGTCGGCCCGGCCCCGGCCGCCCGGAGCACCAGGATCATGCTGCGCAGCTCCTCCAGGGTCGCCACCGCGAGCCCGCGCACGGTGCCCGCGACCTTCCTCACGTCCGGGTCGCGGGCGGTCACCTCCAGCGCCCCGGCCTGCACGGCGATCAGCCCGGCCTGGTGCGAGACCACGTCGTGCATCTCGCGGGCGATCCGGGCCCGCTCCTTGGCGAGCACCGTCTCGGCGTGCAGCGCACGCTCCTGGTCGCGGACGGTGGCCAGCTCGGCCACCCGGTCGGAGAGGTCCTTGCGGGTCTGCGCGAGCAGGCCGAGCCAGGCCGGGCCGGTGCCCAGCATCACCGCGTAGATCAGCTGCTGGCAGAGCTCGCTGGCGGTCATGTGCACGAACTCGGAGACCGGCCAGGGGATGAACAGGCCGACCACCACCAGGGCCGTCGCGAGCACCCGCTGCCAGACCGGCCGGGCCGTCCGGGCCACGGTGTAGACGGCGACCATCGCCGCGATCAGCGCCCGGCCCGCGAACAGCCCCGGCAGGGCGGCGAGCAGCACGGTGAGCGGCAGCCGCCGGCGCAGCAGCAGCACCCCTGCGGCCGCGAGCGAGGCCCAGAAGCTCCAGTCGCGCGGCGGCGGGTAGTTGAGGGCGGCGTCCAGCCCGGCGGTCAGGACCAGCAGGAGGTCGATCGCGCGCTGGTGCCAGCGGGAGTGCGGCCGCCAGAGGAAGCTGACGAACCGGACCTGAGGGGCGGCGGGGGATGCTGCCGTCATGGGACTGTCCCGAATCTCCAGAGCACGGTGAGCCGTCGGACGGGGCTCGCGAGACGGTACCGCAGTCCGATTCGTCCGGAAAGACCCGACATCCGTAGTCGGCCGTGCACGGTCGGTCAGCGGTCCGTCAGCTGTGCCCGCTACTCCCCGGCGCGGACGAGCCCGGCCTCGTAGGCGAGGACCACGGCCTGGACGCGGTCGCGCAGGCCGAGCTTGGCGAGGATGCGGCCGACGTGGGTCTTGACCGTCGCCTCGGAGAGGGTCAGGCGGGCGGCGATCTCGCTGTTGGAGAGGCCCTGGGCGACGAGTAGGAAGACCTCGCGCTCGCGCTCGGTCAGCGGGGCGACCACCGTCGCGGCGGGGGTCGCCTGGGTGGTGGGGAGGACCTCGGCGAAGCGGTCGATCATCCGGCGGGTGGTGGTGGGCGCGACCACCGCGTCACCCGCGTGGACGGCCCGGATCGCCGCCACCAGCTCGGTCGGCGGCACGTCCTTGAGCAGGAAGCCGCTGGCGCCCGCCTTGAGTGCGGCGAAGGCGTACTCGTCCAGGTCGAAGGTGGTCAGGATCAGCACGTGCGGGGCGTCCGGCCGGGGCGTGCCGTCCGCCGCGAGGCAGATCTGCCGGGTCGCCTGGACGCCGTCCAGCCGGGGCATCCGGACGTCCATCAGGATCACGTCCACCTGCGTGTGCTCCAGCACCGTGAGGGCCTGCTGCCCGTCACCGGCCTCGGCGGCGATCTCGATGTCCTGCTGTGACTGCAACACCATCCGGAAGCCCGTGCGGAGCAGTTCCTGGTCGTCGACGAGCATCACGCGGATGGTCAAAGGGTGCTCCTTGGGTGGGGGTTCACTTGGCGGTCTTGAGCGGCATCACCGCGCGGATCCGGAAGCCGCCGCCCGGCCGGGGCCCGGCGTCCAGGATGCCGCTGACCATGCCGACGCGCTCGCGCATGCCGATCAGGCCGTGGCCGAGGCCGTCGGTGCCGCCGGTGCTGAGCTTCTCGTCGGTGGCGCCCCGGCCGTCGTCCTCGATCAGGACCTCCAGCTCGCGGTCGCGGAAGTCGACGGCGACGTTGGCCCGGACGTCCGGCCCGCCGTGCTTGCGGACGTTGGTCAGGGCCTCCTGGACGATCCGGTAGACCGTCAGCTCGACGCCCCGGGGCAGCTCGCGGGCCTCGCCGGAGGTCGAGAACTCGACCGGCAGCCCGGCGGTGCGGACCTGCTCCAGCAGGTCGGGCAGCTCCTCGACGCCCGGCTGCGGCACGTACTCGTCGGCGGTGTCGGCCGTCCGCAGGACACCGAGCAGGCGCCGCATCTCGACCAGCGCCTGACGGCCCGTCGCGGCGATCGTGCCGAGCGCCTCCTTGGCCTGCTGTGGCGAGTTCTCCATCACGTACGCGGCGCCGTCGGCCTGGACGATCATCACCGAGACGTTGTGCGCGACGACGTCGTGCAGCTCGCGGGCGATCCGGGCCCGCTCGGCGGCCACCGCGACCTTCGCCTGGGCGTCGCGCTCGCGCTCCAGCCGGGCCGCCCGGTCCTCCAGCTCGACCAGGTACGCCCGGCGGACGCGAGTCAGCCGGCCCCAGGCCCAGCAGAGCAGGAACGGCGTGGAGAGCAGCACGGAGAGGAAGGCCATCTGCGCGAAGCCCGGCCCGCTGTGGGGCTCCTCGGGGATGTAGTAGAACTTCCAGATCGACACCGGCCCGGAGATCAGGCCCATTCCGAGCGCCAGCCGGGAGGCCCAGGGCGGGCCGAAGGCGGCGGCGGTGTAGGCGAGCACCAGGAACCCGATGGCGGACATGCCGGGGATGATGTTGAAGGCGACCTGGGCGAGGCCGATCGCCACCCCGGCCGCCGTGGTGATCGCCGGGTAGCGGCGGCGGACCGCCATCAGCCCCGCGACGGCGAACGAGACGGCCGCACCCGAGACCGTCTGGTAGGTGGTCGCGTGGCCGATGAGCGAGAGCAGGCCGACGAACAGGACCAGCAGCGCCCAGGCGGAGTCGACCACCAGGGGGTGACGGCGGAGCCAGGCGTTGAGTCGATGCACAGGACAAGCCTAGGCAGTGGCCGGAGCCGTTCAGGTCCGCCGCTAGGGCGATCCGCTCTACTCCGCAGGGTGGAGACGCCCGCCCCACCGGTAACGTCCACCCTCATGAGCTGGCAGCGGTGGCGGACCGCCATGGAACAGGCCCTGTACGCGCCGGACGGCGGCTTCTACCGCAGGCCGGAGGGCCCGGCCGGGCACTTCCGAACCTCCGTGCACGCCTCACCGCACTACGCCGGGGCGGTCGCCCGCCTCCTGCGGGAGGTGGACGAGGCGCTCGGCCACCCCGACGGGATCGCCTTCGTCGATCTCGGGGCCGGGCGCGGTGAGCTGGTCACCGGGGTGCTCGCCGCCGTCGGGCCCGAGCTGGCGGGGCGGCTGCGCCCGTACGCCGTGGAGCTGGCCGACCGCCCGGACGGGCTGGCGCCGGGGATCACCTGGACGGACCGGATGCCCGAGGGGGTGACCGGCCTGCTCTTCGCCAACGAGTGGCTGGACAACGTGCCGCTGGACGTGGCGGAGCTGGACGAGGACGGGGTGCTGCGGCACGTCGAGGTGTCGTCGTCGGACGGCGAGGAGCGGTTGGCCGAGGCGGTCACCGGCGCCGACGCCGAGTGGGCCGCCCGCTGGTGGCCGGCCGACGAGCCCGGTGCGCGGGTCGAGCTGGGCGCCCCCCGGGACGCCGCCTGGGCGGCGGCCGTCGGCGGGCTGGAGCGCGGTCTCGCCGTCGCGGTGGACTACGCGCACGGCCGGGCCGACCGGCCGCTGTTCGGCACGCTGACCGGCTTCCGGGCCGGGCGTGAGGTGCGGCCGGTGCCCGACGGCAGCTGCGACGTCACCGCGCACGTCGCGCTGGACTCGGCGGCCGTCCCCGGCCTCCACAGCCTGTGGACGACGCAGCGCGAGGCGCTGCGGGCCCTCGGCGTGCAGGGTGCGCGCCCCCCGCTCGCACTGGCGTCGAGCGACCCGGTGGCGTACCTGCGGGCGCTCGGCGGCGCAGGCGAGGCGGCCGAGCTGACCGACCCGGCCGGGCTCGGCGCGTTCCGGTGGTTGACACAGACGGTCCGAATGCCGGTACCGCAGGCCCTCGGAGGGCTGTCGGGGTGGCAGACTCTCACCCCATGAGGGAGACGACGGTCGGCATCGGCGCGGGTGCGGCCCAATTCGATGAACACGGCGTGACGGGCGAGCTGGGCACCACTGACATGGTGCTCAACATCGGCCCGCAGCACCCGTCCACCCACGGTGTGCTGCGGCTGAAGCTGGTGCTGGACGGTGAGCGGATCGTCGCTGCCGAGCCGGTGGTCGGCTACATGCACCGAGGCGCGGAGAAGCTCTTCGAGGCCCGGGACTACCGGCAGATCATCATGCTGGCCAACCGGCACGACTGGCTCTCCGCCTTCGCCAACGAGCTGGGCGTGGTGCTCGCCGTCGAGCGGATGCTCGGCATGGAGGTGCCCGAGCGGGCGGTCTGGATCCGGACCATGCTCGCCGAGCTGAACCGGGTGCTCAACCACCTGATGTTCCTCGGCTCGTACCCGCTGGAGCTCGGCGGCATCACCCCGGTCTTCCACGCCTTCACCAGCCGGGAGGAGCTCCAGCACGTGCTGGAGGAGGCCTCCGGCGGCCGCATCCACTACATGTTCAACCGGGTCGGCGGCCTCAAGGAGGACATCCCGGCGGGCTGGCTCGGCCGGGTCCGCGCGGCGGTCGCGGCCGTCCGCTCGCAGCTGCCGGTCTTCGAGGACCTCGTCCTCGGCAACGAGATCTTCCGGGGCCGCACGGCGGGCGTCGGCGTGCTCTCCGCCGAGCACGTCCACGCGTACGGCGTCAGCGGCCCGATCGCCCGCGCCAGCGGGGTCGACTTCGACCTGCGGCGGGACGAGCCCTACCTGGCGTACGGCTCGCCGGAGCTGCGGGACGTCCTGACGGTCGTCACCCGCGAGGAGGGCGACTGCCTGGCCCGCTTCGAGTGCCTGATCGAGCAGACCGCCAACTCCCTCGACCTCGCCGACGCCTGCCTCGACAAGCTCGCCACCCTCGCCCCCGGGCCGGTCAACCTGCGGCTGCCCAAGGTGCTCAAGGCACCCGAGGGCGCCACCTACGCCTGGACGGAGAACCCACTCGGGGTCAACGGCTACTACCTGGTCTCCCGGGGCGAGAAGACGCCGTGGCGGCTCAAGCTGCGGTCGGCCTCCTACAACAACATCCAGGTGCTGACCGAACTGCTGCCCGGGACGCTCGTCGCGGACATGGTGGCGATCCTCGGGTCGATGTTCTTCGTGGTCGGGGACATCGACAAGTAGCGCTCCGGGCCCGCCCCGCCCCGCCCCGCCCCGCCCCTACCGTGCCGGGTCCGCCGGGTGCGGGGCGTGGGTGCGGTCGCTCTTCGTGGCGATGCGCTGCTCGCACAGGGCGGCCAGGGCCGCGTAGCCCTCGGGGCCCATCAGCTCGGTCAGCTCCGGGCGGTAGCTGACGTAGACCGGGTCCGGGCCGTTGTGGGCCTCGGGGCTGCCGGTGCACCACCAGTGCAGGTCGTGGCCGCCCGGACCCCAGCCACGGCGGTCGTACTCGCCGATGGTGACCTGGAGGTAGCGGGTGTCGTCCGGGCGGTCGATCCAGTCGTACGTGCGGCGGACGGGCAGCTGCCAGCAGACGTCCGGCTTGGTCTCCAGCGGCTCCTTGCCCTCCAGCAGGGCGAGGGTGTGCAGCGAGCAGCCTTCGCCGCCGGCGAAGCCGGGGCGGTTGAGGAAGATGCAGGCGCCGTCGACCCGTCGGGTCTGGCGGTCGCCGTCCTCGTCGAGCATCGTCATGCCGCCGTCGAGCTTGATCCGGCCCTTGGCGTCGGTGCCGTGCTCGAACAGCTGCCAGGTCTCGGGGGTGAGCCGGGCGGCATGCCCGGCGACGCGCTTCTCGTCGTCCTCGTCCGAGTAGTGGGCGCCCAGCGTGCAGCAGCCGTCGGACTCGCCCCGGCCGGGCCGGATGCCGTGGCAGCCCTTGCCGAAGATGCAGCTCCAGCGGGAGGTCAGCCAGGTCAGGTCGCAGCGGAAGACCTGCTCCTCGTCGGCCGGGTCGGCGAACTCCACCCAGGCACGGGCGAAGTCGAGCGGGGCCTCGTACCGCGTGGGCATGGCCAGGTCGATCAGGGTGCTGCTGCCGGTGCCCTTGGTGCTCTTGGGGGCCTTGCCGCTCTTGGGAGTCTTGGGGGTCTTGGACTTCTTCGGGGTCTCTGCTGCCACCCGGCAAGGGTATGGCCTCGAGGTACCCGGCGAGAGCGCCCGGCCGGGGCAGTCGTGAAGCCAGTGTGAGAAACCCACCCGGGACCTGCGGAGGCCCCGGGGCGGGGGCCTAGGATGGCGCCCGCCGGGCGGACGAGACACGGGGGAGTACACGGATGACGGCGAATGCTGCGGGTGGCGGCGGGGACTTTGTCCTCAAGCCGTGGGAACTGCACGGCGAGGGCCGGGAGTTCGAGAACATCTCGAACGACTTCGGCCGCGCCGCGATGACGCTCGAACAGGGCCTGGCCGGGCTCGGCACGCCCTGGGGCACCGACAAACCGGGCCACGCCTTCGGCGCCGCGTACACCGAGGCCCAGCCGCAGCTGGTGGCCGGGCTGCACGGCCTGGCGAGCCAGCTCGGCAGCGTCGGCACCGGCCTGCACACGATGGCCGACAGCGTGAGCGGTACCGAGGACGAGGTGGCGGCGAGCTTCGCACCCGGCAGCCACCCGGGAACCGGCGGGGCCCCCACGACGGTCTAGAGCCTGCGAGGGCCTCCGACCGGTAGCTGCCGCGCCGCAGCAGTGCCGTACCGAACAGTGCCGTACCGAGAAGCGCCGAACGACCAGCGCCGTAACGATCCACTGCCGTACTGATCCAGCGCCGTACTGCGGGTACTGCCGTACGTGTTCGATCCGTTGATCCCGAAGGGGGGACCAAGTGTCCCGGAGTTTGCCCGAGGACCTTGTCCCGGTGCTGGCGAAGACCGGCCATCACTGGCCCGAGGCGGACGAGGACGGGCTGCGCCGGGCCGCCGGTCTGTGGCGCGACTTCGGCGCCGAGGCCGAGCGGCTGGGCCGCCGTGGCGGGGACTCCGCACAGCGCGTCACCGGGGAGAACCAGGGACGCTCGGTGGACGCCTTCGCCGACCACTGGCGGGGCTTCTCGGGCAGCGGGCGCGGGCACCTGGACGACGCCCAGGCCGCCGCCGAGCTGCTCGCCAAGGCCTTCGACGCCGCAGCCGAGGCCACCGACCAGTGCAAGACCGGGATCGTCACCGCACTCGGCCGGCTCGCCGACGAGATGAAGGCGGGCAAGGCCGCCGAGGACAAGGCGAAGACCGCGCTGGGCGGCGGCGTGCTCGGCAGCATCGCCAAGGCGGTGACCACCGTCGCCGTGGACGCCGGTGAGCTGGCGCTGCTCGCGGCGGCCAAGCTGCACATCGGGCACCTGCTGGAGGAGCTCGGCGACCGGCTGGAGCAGGACCTCAAGAACGCCCTGAAGGAGCCGCCGGTCACCGCGCTGGAGCGGCTCGGCCAGGGCGAGCTGAAGATCAACCCCCGGGCCGGTGAGGTGCGCGCCGCCGTCGGCGGCGGCCAGCTGACCGGGCCGCTCGGCGCGGCTGCGGGCGGCGCCGTCGCGGTCGCCGGGATGCGCACCCTGCACGTCGAACTGCGCAAGGACGGCACGGTGGTGACCGACAGCGCCGGCGCCCCGGTGCTGGTCGACCAGACCGGCCGTCAGGTGATCGGCCTGGCCGGTGTCACGGTGCCGGTCGGCGAGAACGGCAAGCCGATGCTCGACCCGTACGGCAACCCCGAGGTGGTCGGCAAGGACGGCCAGCCGATCGTCGGGGTCGCGCTCGACAGCGCGGGCAAGCCGCTGACCGACCCGCAGGGGCGGCCGGTGCTGGTCGGCACCGACGGGAAGATCGGCGACAGCGGGCTCGTCCTGGCCCTCGACGGCCAGGGCAACCCGCTGACCGGCGCGGGCGGCAAGCCCCAGGTCCTTGACCAGCTCGGCCGACCGGTGAAGCCGAACCCGGACGGCACGTACCCGGACGGGACGAACCCGAACAGCAAGAAGCCCGACGGTACCTACCCCGACGGCACCAACCCCGACGGCACGGGCACACTGCCGGGCGGGAAGCCCAAGCTGCACATCGGCACCGACGGCAGCCTCGAACCGACCGACCCGACCTCGCCGCTCACCGACCCGCTCGCCCCGCTGACCGGCCCCAAGGCCGGAGCCGGGCTGCGGACCGGCCTGCCGGGCCTTGGCGGGGCACAGCTCGACCTCGGGCCCACGCCCCCGACGGGCAGCGGCACCGGCATCGACCCCACGCCCGTCGTGACCTCCAGCAGCGGTGGCGGTGGCGGCTACCGGCACCCGGAGCCGGTGCAACACCCGGTGGACACGGGCGGCCACAGCGGTGGCGGCTACAGCGCCGGTGGTGGCGGCGGTTACGGCGGCGGGTCCGGTGGCGGTTACGACGGCGGCGGGAGCGAGCCGTCGGTACCGCTCGGCCCCGTCACCGTGCACACCGACTCCGTCGCGGTCGTCGCGCCGCCGAGCGCGGCCAGTGTGCCGACGGCCTCCTCCGGCGGCGACCCGTGGGGCGCCGTCGGCTCCGGTGACGGGCCGTCGACTCCCTCCTCCGGCGGCTTCCGCGCGGACCCGCCGGTCAGCACCGGCCCGGTCGGCGTCGGTGGCGGCAGTGTCGGCAGCGTGCCGGTGAGCAGCGCCCCCGTCGGTGCCGGTGGCGGCGTGCTGCCCGGCCCGGTCGCACCCTCCGCACCGCCGATGGTGCCGGGCACCCCGGGCACCCCGGGTGCACCCGGTGCTCCGGCAGCGCCCGTCGCGGGCGCCCCGGCGGCCACCGGCGGCCCGGTCGCGCAGCAGGCGCAGACCGCGCCCGGCGCCGCCGGAGCCGGTGGGGCCTCCGGCGGCAGCAGTACCACCGCGATCGGTGCCGTCGGCATCCCGGCGCAGGACGCCCGCGCGTCGGCGGCCGGGCCGCGCCAGAGCGCCGGGGCGGCCGCCCCGGGCGCGGCGCCGATCCGCTCGTTCGCCGAGCAGGGCGACTACCGCCGCAGGCTCGACACCCCCGGCCACCCGGCGGGCGAGTGGTCCGCGCCGGTCGAGCCGGGCCAGGTCTCCGCCGCGTACCTCGTGGTGCAGTCGTACGGCCGTCAGCAGCCCCAACTCCCGGCCGAGCCGAGGCAGTCGCGGGCCCAGGACGACGGCCGCCCGTACGGCCTGCCCGGCGGGCTCGGGCCGGTCGACCCGGCGCACCAGCGCGAGGTCGAGCGCCGGATGCCCCGGACGGCGGACGGCACCTACCTGCCGCACCCCGACCCGCGCGCCGGGGACTGGGCCGAGGCGCTGAACGGCGGCGGCCACCGGGAGGGCGGCCGGGCCAACAACTGCGTCGACCTGGCGCTCTCCGGCGCCGGGACGTTCGCCGGACACCCCGCCTGCTCGGCCCCCCGACTGCCCGACGGGCCGTTCGGCGAGCGCGGCGGGCGCGACCGTGCCGAGCGTGAACTCGGCACCCGCTTCCGGGATCTGGGCGACGGCGACGGCGCGTTCGAGCAGCTCGTGCAGGCCCTGCGGCAGTCCGGTCCGGGCTCGCACGCGGTGCTGCTCACGCTGGACGAGTACGGCCGCTCGCACACCTGGAACGCCGTCCTGCACGGCGCCGCGGTGACCTACCTGGACCACCAGTCGGGCCGCCAGGCGGGCACCCCGCTGCACCCCGCCGACCAGGGGCTCTGGGCGATCGCACTCGACGCCGACTCCCGCCCGCTCGATCTGACGGAGCTCCAACTCGCCGTGGCGGCACCGCTGCCGACGGCCGAGCCGGAGCCCGAGCTCGTCGAGGCGAGTGCGGCGGCCGCGCCGCCGCGCTCACGCCTCACCGCCCACCGCACCGCCGGCACCAGGAGCAAGCGTCGATGACCACCCGCGAGCAGGCTCTCGATGCCGCCCACCGCTGGATCAACGGCGAGCTCCCGCAGGAGAGTTCGCGGGCCGTGCGGTGGCACGAGTTCGACCTCGGCTGGGTGGTCTGGCCCGAGCCGGCCCCCGTCCAGGTCGACCCGCTGACCGGTGTCCGCCGGGCACCCGAGGAGATCGGCGCGGCCTGCGCGGTGGTCGACCGGGTGACGGCCGAGCTGACGGTCTGGCCGTCCTTCCCCGTGCCCGAGATCGTCCAGCTCTACCGCGACAAGCTCGGCGCGGGCCGCTACGACCCCGCGCTGCCGCCCGTCACCGGCCCCGGCACCCGGGCCGACCTGACGTACCGGGACAGCCTCGGCGAGGAGAAGCGGCTCACCGTCCGCTCGGCCCACGGCAGCCCGCACCCCGCGCTGCGCGGCTGGTGGCAGCTCCAGCAGCAGGGCGTCAAGGCGGAGGACGTCGTCGCCGTCCACACCGACCTGCGGCTCGCCATGCTGCCCGGCTCCTACCTGGCGGCGGACATCGCCGCCGAACTCCCGGACAGCCGGATCAGCCATGAGCTGCTCTACGGCCCGCGCTTCGACCAGCGTGCGGCGGTGGTACGGCAGTTGGCCGCCGCCACGGCCGCCGCCGGTGCTGCCGAGCCCCGGCCGAACCGGGTGCCCTTCCCGCTCGCGGTGCCGCCCGCGCAGCCCGAGGCCGACCAGGCCCTCGCCGCCCGGCTGGCGGCGCAGTTCGGCCCGGACGGCGTCCGCCGGTTCGCGCCCGCCGACCTGCTCGCCGCCGACCTGTCGGAGGCCGTCGCCGGGCCGCTCCAGCACGTCGGTCTGCCGGTCGAGATCCCCGGCTGGTTCGCCCTGCACCACCCGCTCTCCGACGGTGTGCTCGACGGCACCCGCACCGGCCCGGTGCTCCCCGACGCCCCCGCCCACCTGGCGGCGGTCGGCGGCGGCCGCCGGGCCACCGAGGCCGCTCGGCAGGCCCTGCTCGGGCAGCACGTGCTCGGCACCGACGGCTGGGCGCTGTTCACCGTCGACGCGGCGGCCGGGCGGGTCCGCGCGGTCGACCCGCAGGACGCCACCGCCCGCTACTGCAACGCCGACGTCACCGCCTTCATCCGCTGCCTGGCCCTGCTCGCCGACCGCCTGCCCCGCCTGCGGGGTCTGCACCCCCACGCGGCGGGCCCGGCGGTCGCCGAGTTCCAGTGGGCCCTGGCGGGCCTGGACCGTACGGTCTTCGCCGACCCGGAGAACTGGTGGGCCGTGATCGTCGAACAGCTCTGGGACGGCCTGCTCTGACGGCTGGTCGTACGCTCGGCGTCAGCCCAGTTGGCGGGAGATCTGCTGGGCCTTCTCCTGCCCGTCCCGGTCGAGGCCGAAGAACCGGCCACCGGTGCTGAGCGCGATCCACGAGCCGTCGGAGAACCGCAGGTCGAGCCGCCAGGTCCACCACGAGCCGGGCACCTCGGGGCGCAGCCCGTACGCGCCCCGGGGCAGTTCGAACAGCGGCCGGGCGTCGTAGGGGCGGTCCCAGCGGACGCCGGGCGGGCGGCTCAGCAGGAGCATCCGACGGTCGGTCAGGACGAGGACGAAGTCGTCGTGCGCGACCCGCAGGTACGGCGTGGGCGTGGCCCGCACCGCCTGCCAGAACCGGCCGGCCAGGCTCTCCCGCCCTCCGCTCCACGAGCCGCCGTGCAGCGGTCGCCGGACGGCGCGGTAGAGCCGACGGAAGGGGTTCAGGCCGTAGCGGCGGCGGTAGCGGGGGCCGACGCCGAGCAGCTCCCGCAGCCCCAGTGGAAGCAGCACTCCCGCGAAGGCACGGACGACGTCCCAGAGGAGGCGGAAGGGCAGCAGGAAGAGCTGCTCCTGGAAGCGCTCGGCGTCGAAGTACAGCGGGAGGAGCGGGTCCAGTTCGGCCCAGTGCGCGCCGAGCACCGTCTCGCCGGGGTGCAGGTGCGGCTGGACGACCTGCGGCAGGGCGGCCCGCTGGTCGGCCGCCTTGGGGGCGGTGGAGGGTGCGGGGGCGGGCTGGGCGGACTGCTGATACGGGCTCAAGCTGGGCTTCTCCTCAATGCCTTGGCCGTGTCTTTAGCTGTTCTTTGATCAAATCTGCGGTTGATCGGGTGCAACCCACCCTAAGGTCAAGGGCGACACCAGGCAGTCAGTAGTATGAGCCGCTTTGATTGCGGACGCGGGGAGGCAACAGCCATGGGGGATCAGGGGTTTCGGGTGGATCCCGGAGCTTTGGGCAGGTATGCGTCGGTGGTGGGGGAGCAGAGCGGCCAGCTATCGCAGGCCAGTTCAGCCGTCTCCGGCATCTCGCTCTCGGGGAGCGCGTTCGGCCACCTGCCGAACGCGGGCCACCTGCACCAGATGTACAGCGAGCACGCCGACGCCAACCGGAAGAACCTCGCCGACCTGGTCGACGCGATGAACCAGACGGCGAGCGGGCTCACCAGCACGGCCCAGAACTACGCCCAGCACGACCAGCAGCTCAGCGAGGGTCTCGGGGGTGCCCGATGAGCGCCGTCTACGGACCCCCGAGCGACGCCTACGGGTGGACCCGGGCGGCCTGCCCGGCCGCGCCCGCACCGCTCAAGCCCGCCGCGCTGCCCGACAAGAGCGGCCTGACCGGCTGGCTCGACCACAACGTCGAGCACGCGCTCAAGGCGAGCGGTCTGATGCACTACCTGGAGAAGGTCACCGGTGACCTCGACGGGCTGAACGCCGCCGCCGAGGAGTGGCAGGCCCAGGCCAGAGCCGTCCAGAACGTCGCCGAGCAGCTCCGGGCCGAGTGCGGGCCGCTCGCCCAGCAGTGGGAGGGGAACGCCTCCGACGCGTTCGGCCGCCACATGGGCGAGGTCGTCGAGGCGCTCGACTCCACGGCCGACGGCATGTACCAGACCGCCCAGATCATCAGCCAGGCCGCGCAGATGTGCGCGGTGGCCGAGGGCATGGTCATCGAGATCATCAGCGAGGCGATCGAGGCCCTGGTCGCGTCGCTCGCCGTCGAGGCCGTGGTCACCGTGCTGACGCTGGGCCTCGGCGCCATCGCCGGCGCCATGCTCGACGCGGCCGAGATCGCCGGCTTCATCGCCCGGGTCGCCCGGGTCTCCGAGGAACTGGCCCAGAACCTGGAGAAGCTGGTCGACGCGCTCAAGGAGCTGAGTACGGCGGTCAAGGCCGTCCGCAGCCTCCGGGACGCGAAGACCGCCCTCGCGGCGGTGAAGGACGTGAAGACCGCGTTCAAGAGCATCCGCGAGATGGAGGAGGGCGGCGAGGGCATCCTGAAGATCGCCAAGGATGCCAAGGAGGCCCGTTCGCTCGACGGCGTCGCGGCGAAGGTCGGGGACTACGCGGCCCGTCAGGTCGCCAAGAAGGCCGACGAGAAGGCCACCGAGTGGGCGCACGACGAGTTCAAGCAGGTGTTCTTCGGCGACGACGCGAAGGACTCCGCCGACGACAGCGGGCGGGTCGGCATCGTCCGGGGCGAGGACGGCAAGGTCAAGGTCGGGGCCTCCGCCTGGGCCTCCGCCAAGAGCTTCGGCGGCGCGATGGGCACGTCGGCTGCGGACGTCGCCAAGGACGCCGCGAAGGACGACGTGGCGGTCGGTGCCTACGAGGGCGAGGCCGGGCACCTGCTCGGTCGCACGGGCTTCGGGGACATCCCCGCCCAGGCCGGGCACCTGCTCGGCGACAACTTCGCCGGACACGCGGCGGAGCACTTCCTGGCGGGCAACGAGCACGTGAAGACCGTGACGGAGGCGGAGCACGACCCCGCGCCGTACCGCGTCGACAAGGGCCGGATCGAGCAGGCCTTCGGGTGATCCCGCCTCGCGCCGCCGTCCACCAGCACTATCGGGGAAGCCGATGACCACACCACCGCCCGGCTACGGCTACGGCCAGCCGCAGATGGGCCCGCCCTCGGGCCCGATGTTCACGCCGCAGCAGGGCCCGCAGGCGCAGCAGCCGGGGTTCGGCATGCCGCCGGGGCAGCCGTACGGGCAGCTGTACAGCCCGCCGACGCCTCCGGCGGAGGAGAAGAAGAAGCCCGCCTGGAGGACGCGGCTCTTCCTCACGATCCTCATCGGCGTGCCGGTGGCCCTGGGTGGGTTCGGCATCTGGGCCTTCCTCTTCGGCGGGAGCGAGGGCCCGCTGACCGGGAACTGCGTGGTCTACCAGGCCGCGCCCGGCACCAAGGCGACCGAGCCGAAGGTCGTGCGGTGTTCGTCTCCCACGGCGAACGCGATCGTCATCAAGCGGTACGACCACTTCTCCACCCTCCAGAGCTGTGACAAGGTGCCGGGCACCATCGGCAGCTACCACGGCAACTACCGCAGCAAGGGCAAGCGCTACAACTACCTCGACTGCTTCGGCACGCACACGCCGGGCAAGTAGCCCTCGGCGAGGCTCCGGCCGGCCCGGTGTCACAATCGGTGGGCTGGCCGGAGTCGAGGGTGTGGTGGGTGTGAAGTACGGGATGCCGCCGGAGTGGATGCCGAGCCGGGTGTTCACCGAATGGCAGCCGGAGCCGGTGGTGACGCTGCTGGCGGTGCTCGGGCTGGCGGGCTACCTGACCGGGTTGGTGCGGATGCGCCGCCGGGGTGAGGCGTGGGCGCCGGGGCGGACGGGGGCGTTCGTCGCCGGGGTGCTGCTCTGGGTCTTCACGGTGAGCTCGGGGCTCGGGGTGTACGAGCGGATGTTCTTCACCGACCGGGCCGTGCAGGCGGTGGTGCTGCTGATGGTGGTGCCGCTGCTGCTGGCGATGGGCGCGCCCGTCACGGTGTTCGCGGAGCTGCTGGGCGCGGGCGGCCGTGCGCGGCTGCTCGCCGCGCTGCGCGGGCGGGTCTCCAAGGTGCTGATGTTCCCGCTGGTGTCGACGGTGCTGCTGGTGGTGCCGCCGTGGCTGCTGTTCTTCACGGGCTGGTACCGGCTCTCGCTCACCACCGATCTGTGGAACGTCGTCTTCCACGTCTCGTTCGTGCTGTTCGGGCTGGCGTACTTCTGGCCACGGCTCCAGCTCGACCCCGTCGGTAAGCACTACCACCCGATGATCGGCGTGGTGATCACGGTGGTCGAGGTGATCTTCGACGCCGCGCTCGGCTTCGTGCTGGTCTTCGGCTCGCACGTGCTGGTGCCGGACTACTGGGCGCAGCTGGCCCGCCCCTGGGGCATGTCGCCGGAGCTGGACCAGGCCTGGGGCGGCGCCGTCCTCTGGGGTCTGGGCGACATCGCCGGGCTGCCCTTCATGGTCGCGCTGATCGTCCGGGTGATCCGCGAGGAGCGGGCCCGTACGGCTCAGGTCGACCGCGAGCTGGACGCCCAGGAGGTGGCGCAGGTGACGGCCGCCGCCGTGGCGGTCACCGAGAACGCGGTCACCGAGCAGGCGGTCGCCGAGCCGGAGCAGCCGGAGCGCCCCTGGTGGGAGACCGACCCGAGGTTCGCCGGCCGCTACGGCAAGTAGCCCGTCGGCTCACCGGTTCACTAGTTCACGCACGGGATGCCGCCCGCCTTCACGGCGGGCCCCTGCATCGGCAGTGCGGACGGCTCCGGCTCGGCACTCCCGCTCGCGGGGGCGGTCGCCTCCGCCGTCTCGGCGGACGTGGCGGGTGCGGTGTACGAGGTGCCCAGGGTGACCACGACGTGCCCGGCCGGGGCGGCTGCGGCGGGGGTCGCGGTCACGCCGTACCGGGCCGCGACCGCCTCGGCGGCGGCTCTGCTGCCGCTGCCGTAGGCGACGGTGGTCACCTTCGGGTGGGTGGTGCCGGTGCCGATCCGGCCCTCGGCGAGGCCGAGGGCGACGAGCGCCCGGGACTCGGCAGCGGCGGCGTGCGCGACGGTGGAGGCGTTGTAGACGTCGACCGTGCCGCTGAGCAGCTCGGGGGCCGAAGTCGCAGCAGGGCTCTCGGACGGCGCGGTGGGCGGTGTGGCCGACGACGACGACGGCGGCGGTGGGCCGGCCGGGGCCGGGTCGTGGCCGGTGAGTTGGCGGACGATCCGCTTGATCAGATCGGGGTCGACGAGGTTCACGTCCTGCCCGCCGACGGTCTTGAAGCCCGTGATCGGCAGCGTGTTGAACTCGACGTTTCCGCTGGTCAGGTTGGGGGCCTGCTGGGCGAAGTCGAGGATGTTCCAGGCGCTGTCCAGCACCACGTCCTTCTTCACGACCTCGAACAGCTGCTGCATCCGCCCGAGGTCGTCGAAGATCCCCTGCTGCTTGAGCTTGTACTCGACGGAGGAGATGAACGCCTGCTGCCGGTGCGTGCGGTCGAGGTCGCCGCCGGGCAGGTTGTGCCGCTGGCGGACGAAGGAGAGTGCCTGGGCCGCGTTCAGGCTGCTGATCCCGGCGGGCAGCTTCAGGCCGGTGCCTCCTCCCTCGCGGGTGGCCGTGCGGGAGACGATCGGGTCGCTGACGGCCTTGTTGAGGCAGACCTGGATCGGCTCCAGGGCCTTGGCGATGTCGTAGAAGCCGATCAGGTTGACCTCGGCGAAGTGGTCGATCGGGATGCCCAGGAACTGCTGCACCGTCGCCAGCGTCGAGGCCCGCCCGGCCTCCCTGCTGCGGCGCTCCAGCTCGGCCTTGGCGAGGCCCTTGCCCGCGAGCTTCGACTCGGCGCGGGCCTTCGCGATCTCGTACGCCTCCTTGATCTTGTGCATCCGGCCGTCCGCGCCGACGGTCTGCACGTAGTCGTCGCGCGGGATGGACAGCGCGGTGACCTTGCCGCCGCCCGGCGGGATGTGCAGCACCATCAGGGTGTTGGTGTTGTAGCCGCCGATGTCGCTGGAGGAGCCGGCGTGCAGCTCCTCGGAGACCACCTGCGGGGGCAGGTCGTTGCCGTCCATGTCCTTGCGGCTGTCGAGGCCGATCAGCAGCAGGTTGACGGCGTTGTCCAGGCGCGGCGGCGCGCCCTGCCTGATCTGCTTCAGCGCGTCGGACTTCGTCAGGCCGTCCTCCAGCGAGTGGTACTCGTACCAGGTCAGCCCGCAGGTGCCGAACACCGCGACGGACACGGCACAGGCCAGCGAGCGGCCCGCCAGCAGCAGGGGTGAACGGCGGCGCGGGTCAGCCACGGCGCGCCCCCTCGGCCCGGCGGCCCGCCGCGCGCCGGACGGCCGCCCGGCGCAGCCGCACCAGCACCACGGCCCCGGCCGCCGCGAGCGCCGCGACCATCACCGGGAAGCCGTTCACGGCCCAGCGGACGGCGCCCGTGCCGGTCTCCTTCCAGCCCGGGTACGCGGCCGGGTTGCCCGCCAGCTCGGCGGCGGCCGTCGCGGCGAGCACCACCGGGGGCACGGCGGGCAGCACCCACCACCAGCCGGCCCGCCCGGAGACGGCAGCCGCCGCAGCGGCGCCGCAGACGGCGCAGACCGCGAAGGCCACGCCGACCCCCGGCCCGAACGCCTCGTCCACCCCGGCCCCCAGCAGCGGCAGGCCCACCAGCAGCACCGGGGCGAGCCGCCGCCCGGGGCGCGGCCCAGGGCGTGGCCGGGGGCGCCTGCCGTGGGCCGCTCCGGACTGCGGGGGGACGGTGCGCTGCCTGGTGGCTTCACTCGTGATGTCACTCACGGACTGTTAACGACCCTGCGGACCGTTGGCATCGCCCGGAGGCCGGCCGCCCCGGGGTCAGTCCTTCAGGAAGGCCTCCAGGGCGGTGGCGAAGGCGATCGGGACCTCGTGCATGGGGTAGTGGCCGGAGTTGGGGAGGACTTCGAGGTCGGCGGCCGGGTAGTGGGTGAGCCAGGTGCCCTGCATGGCCTCGGCGGAGAGGGCGAGGTCGTGCTCGCCGACGAAGACCTTGACGGGGAGGTCGGAGCCGGTGATCTCGGCGGCGAAGTCCTGGGTCGTCCAGTCGTCGAGGTAGGCGGCGAAGGCCTCCTGACGGGAGTGCGCGACGGAGCGGGCCGTCATGCTGTCCAGCCAGACGCCCGTCGCGCGGTGGCCGGTGACGAGGTCGAGGATGGCCCGCCGGTTGGCCGGCCGGGCCGGGGCGCCGTGGAAGAGCTCGTACGCCTCGCCCTCCAGCGGGTACGCAGAGGCCGGGACGGGCGCGACGCCGACCAGCTTGCGCACCCGCTGCGGGGCGTCCGCCAGGACGCGCTGCACCGCCTTGCCACCCATGCTGTGGCCGACCAGCGAGAAGCTCTCCCAACCGAGCTGGTCGGCCAGGGCCAGGGTGTCGGCAGAGATCTCCGCGAGGGTGAACTCGCCCGGTACGTCGGCGCGTTCGCCGTAGCCCCGGTAGTCGAGGAAGGCGTACCCGAACTCGGTGCCGTCCAGGTGGTCGAGGAACGACCCCCAGCCCGCTGCCGTCCCGAACCAGTCGTGCAGGGCGATGACCTTGTGCGGCCCGTCGCCGACCAGGCGGTGACTGATCGTCATGAAGTGCTCCCTGAGTGAGGTTTGCAGGGAGCTACCCCACGGCGCCCGGGGGCAATCGGCCGGGCTCGATCAGCCGGGACCGATCGGCCGGGACCGATCGGCCGGGATCGATCAGTCGGGCTGCATGTCGTAGGTGACCCACATGGTGCGGGTGGCCACCTGGTCGTACTTGCCCCGGGCCCGGTGGTTGTCGTCGGCGGTGATCCAGCGGACGACGCTCCAGCCGCGCTCGGCGGCGATCTCGCGCAGGCGGGCGAGCAGGGCGTCGACCGCGCCGCCGCCCCGGGCGGCCGGGGCGACGTACAGGTCGTCCAGGAAGCCGCCGGTGGAGCCGAGCAGCGTCCGGGTGTACGGGCGGTAGTGGGCCAGGCCGACCGGCGTTCCGGCCGGGTCGCGGACCAGCAGGCAGTTCACCTCGTGGGCCGGGTCGCCGATCCAGGACCACACCAGCTCGGCGCGGTCGTCGGGCAGCTCCACGCGGTAGAAGTCCGCGTAGCCCCGGTAGAGCTCGCGCCAGGCGGTGAAGTCCTCGGCGGTCGGCGGGGTGACGAGCCAGTCGGTCATCGGGTGTTCTCCAAGCTCGGGCCGGGGTCATGGGCAGGATCGAAGAGCGTAGCGCACGGTCAAATGGGCCCCCGGGGGCCGGTGTTGGCGGCTGGGAGGGCTGCAGTCCGGTCACAGAGTGGTGGGCGAAGGGGCTGGTGGCGGGCCGGATCGCGTAGCGTGTTCGGCTATGCGACTCGGTGTGCTCGACGTAGGTTCCAACACCGTCCACTTCCTCGTGGTGGACGCCCACCCCGGTGCTGCCCCGCTGCCCGCGTACTCGCACAAGGCCGAGCTGCGGCTCGCCGAGCTGCTCGACGCCGACGGTGCGATCACCGAGAGCGGGGTCAGCAAGCTGATCGCGATGGTCGCCTCGTCGATCAAGGTCGCCGAGGACAAGGGCGTCGTCGACCTGCTCCCGTTCGCCACCTCCGCCGTCCGCGAGGCGGCCAACGGCGAGGCGGTGCTGCGCCGGGTGGCGGAGGAGACCGGGGTCGAGCTGCGGGTGCTCTCCGGGCAGGACGAGGCCCGGCTGACCTTCCTCGCCGTCCGCCGCTGGTTCGGCTGGTCATCCGGGCGGCTGCTCAACCTCGACATCGGCGGCGGTTCGCTGGAGATCGCCTGCGGCCTGGACGAGCAGCCCGACGTCGCCTGCTCCCTGCCGCTCGGCGCGGGCCGGCTCACCGCCAGGCTGCCCGGTGACATCGCCGACCCCGACGACGTCCGTGAGCTGCGTCGCCACATCCGGGCCGAGATCGCCCACGTCGCCGGTGAGTTCGCCCGGCTCGGCGCGCCCGACCACGCCGTCGCCACCTCCAAGACCTTCAAGCAGCTGGCCAGGATGACCGGCGCCGCCGGGGGCGACGCCGGCCCGCTGGTGCCCCGCCGCCTCAGCCGGTCGGGCCTCGGCGCCTGGGTGCCCCGGCTCGCCGCGATGACGGTCGCCGAGCGGGCCCGCATCCCCGGCGTCTCCGAGGGCAGGGCGAGACAGCTGCTGGCCGGGGCGCTCGTCGCGGACGCCGCGATGGACCTCTTCGGCCTGGACGAGCTGGACATCTGTCCCTGGGCGCTGCGCGAGGGCATCATCCTGCGCCGCCTGGACACCCTGCACAGCCCCGCCGACCGCCGCCCGGCCCTTACGGGGTGACCACCTGGGTGACCACCCCCACACCTGGCCGAGGCGGGCCCCCATTCCGCCGTCCGGCCGCATACGCTGTGTCCCGTGGCGGAACCAGCGGACGAGGACAGTACGCAGGCGGGCCGCGCTGCCGGTGACGGTGACCAGAACACCGACCGGGCCGGGCAGCCGCGGGCGGCCGCTGCGCGCCGGGCCCGTGGCCCGGTCAAGGCCGTCGGCGCGATGAAGGCCGCCAAGGCCGCCCGGAAGCGGGCCGACCCGCCGAGCCCCGACCCCACGCCGAAGCTGAACCCGGCCCTGAACCCGACCCGGGCCTCCAGCCGCGCGAAGAAGGCGGTGAAGGCCGTCGGCGCGACGAAGGCAGTGAAGACCGCCAAGGCCTCGCAGGCGGTGCAGGCCGTCAAGGCCGTCAAGCGCGCGCGGGCCGGGGCCGCCCAGGCCGCGCCGCTGCTGCGCACCACCGACCGGCTGGTGCTGCCGCCGCACCCCGGGCTGCACGTGCCCGACACCAAGGTGCTGCTCTCGACCGCCTCGGTCTACCCCGAGAACACCGTCACCGCCTTCGAGCTGGCCGCCCGGCTGGGCTACGACGGCGTCGAGGTGATGGTCTGGAACGATCCGATCAGCCAGGACATCGAGGCCCTGCGGCGGCTCTCCGACGCACACCGGATGCCGATCCACGCCGTGCACGCCCCCTGCCTGCTGATCACCCAGCGGGTCTGGACGACCGACCCGTGGACGAAGCTCGTCCGGGCCCGCGCCGCCGCCGAGAAGCTCGGCGCGGACACCGTCGTGGTGCACCCGCCGTTCCGCTGGCAGCGGCAGTACGCCCGGGACTTCGTCGCGGGCATCGGCCGGATGGCGGGGGAGACGGACGTCCGCTTCGCGGTCGAGAACATGTACCCCTGGCGCTACCGCGACCGCGAGGTGCTCGCGTACGCGCCCGGCTGGGACGTCACCGACGAGGAGTACCGGCACTTCACCATCGACCTCTCGCACGCCTCCACCTCCCGGGTCGACGCCCTCGGCATGGTCGACCGGATGGGCGACCGACTCGCCCACATCCACCTCGCCGACGGCTCCGGCTCCGGCAAGGACGAACACCTCATCCCCGGCCGGGGCAGCCAGCCCTGCGCCGAGCTGCTGGAACGCCTGGCCCGCACCGGCTTCGGCGGCCACGTCGTCCTGGAGGTCAACACCCGCCGGGCCACCTCCCCGGCGGAGCGCGAGGCCGACCTCGCCGAGGCCCTCGCCTTCACCCGCCTCCACCTGCACACCCGCGCCCGGCACGCCCGGACCTGACCCTGGCCCCGAGGGGCCGGCCAGTTGCGTGAAGTTACCCTTGATCTTCCAGCCAAGGG
Source organism: Kitasatospora sp. McL0602 (assembly GCF_052076145.1). Classification (NCBI taxonomy): domain Bacteria; kingdom Bacillati; phylum Actinomycetota; class Actinomycetes; order Kitasatosporales; family Streptomycetaceae; genus Kitasatospora; species Kitasatospora sp. McL0602. The sequence goes on from NZ_CP197246.1 coordinate 4,387,651, forward strand.
GGACACATGACGGACATTCACCAGCAGCACGCCGACTCCTTCGGTGCGGTCGCCGCCGAGTACGACGCGGCCCGCCCCTCCTACCCCGACGCGCTGTTCGACGAGATCGAGCGCCTCGCCGGGCGCCCGCTGGCGGGCGCGGACGTGCTGGACGTCGGAGCGGGCACCGGCATCGCCACCCGCCTGCTGGCCGCCCGGGGCGCCAGGGTCGTCGCGGTCGAGCCGAGCGCGGGCATGGCCGCCCAGCTGCATGCCGTCAGCCCCGGCCTGCCGCTGGTCAAGGCGACGGGCGACGAGCTGCCCTTCCACGACGGCACGGCCGACCTGATCACCTACGCCCAGGCCTTCCACTGGACGGACCCGGACCGCTCCATCCCCGAGGCGATCCGCGTCCTGCGGCCCGGCGGCTCGCTCGCCCTCTGGTGGAACCTCAAGGACCGGGACGCCGCGTGGGTGAAGGCCCAGGAGAGCCGGCTCGCGGCCACCCTGCCCTCGTACCACTACTACGGCACGATGCTCAACGTCACCGGCCCGCTCGACGCGTACGACCTGCGGCTCGGCACCGCCGTGCTGCACTGGGAGCGCACGGTCACGGTGGAGAGCGCGATCACCGACCTGCGCTCCAAGTCGTACTTCGCCGTGGCCGAGCCCGAGCTGCGCGAGCGGGTGCTGGAGCAGGAGCGGGCGGCGCTGCTGGCCGAATTCCCGGACGGGCTGCTGCGCGAGCCGTACCGGCTGGACCTCGCGGTCGCGACCACGCCCACGGCCTGACCGCATCGCGGACGGAGCGTCCGGCGGCTGGACGACGGGCGTAGGCTCGGAAGCCGACGGCGGCCTCCTCAAGCCGCCGCGAGCAGCCTCCGAAGGAGTGGAGCACAGTGCCCGAGCTGAAGTCCCGTACGGTCACCCACGGTCGCAACATGGCAGGCGCCCGCGCGCTTCTTCGGGCCGCCGGGGTAGCCCGCGAGGACTTCGGGAAGCCGATCATCGCGGTGGCGAACTCCTTCACCGAGTTCGTGCCGGGCCACACCCACCTCCAGCCGGTCGGCCGGATCGTCTCCGAGGCGATCCAGGCCGCGGGCGGCATCCCGCGCGAGTTCAACACCATCGCGGTCGACGACGGCATCGCGATGGGCCACCACGGGATGCTCTACTCGCTGCCCTCGCGTGAGCTGATCGCCGACAGCGTCGAGTACATGGTCAGTGCGCACTGCGCCGACGCGCTGATCTGCATCTCCAACTGCGACAAGATCACCCCCGGCATGATGATGGCCGCGCTGCGCCTCAACATCCCCGTGGTGTTCGTCTCCGGCGGCCCGATGGAGGCCGGCCAGGCGACGCTGGTGGACGGCACCGTCCGCAAGCTCGACCTGGTCAACGCGATCTCCGACGCGGTCAACGAGAACGTGTCGGACGAGGACATCGCGATCATCGAGGAGAACGCCTGCCCGACCTGCGGGTCGTGCTCGGGCATGTTCACCGCCAACTCGATGAACTGCCTGGCCGAGGCGATCGGCCTGGCGCTGCCCGGCAACGGCTCGGTGCTCGCCACCCACACCGCCCGCAAGGACCTCTACCAGGCCGCCGGGCGCACCATCGTCGACATCACCCGGCGGCACTACTTCGAGGACGACGAGTCCGTCCTGCCGCGCAACATCGCCACCCGTGCCGCGTTCGAGAACGCCATGGCGCTGGACATCGCGATGGGCGGCTCCACCAACACGATCCTGCACCTGCTGGCGGCGGCGCAGGAGGCGGAGCTGGACTTCGACATGCGGGCGATCGACGCGATCTCGCGCCGGGTGCCGTGTCTGTCGAAGGTCGCGCCGAACGGCAAGTACTACATGGAGGACGTCCACCGCGCCGGTGGCATCCCGGCCATCCTCGGTGAGCTCCACCGGGGCGGGCTGCTGCGCGAGGACGTGCACACCGTGCACTCGCCCTCGCTCACCGAGTGGCTCAAGACCTGGGACATCCGCGGCGGCTCGGCGTCGCCGGAGGCGGTGGAGATGTTCCACGCCGCGCCCGGCTGCGTCCGCTCCGCGACGGCGTTCTCGCAGTCCGAGCGGTGGGAGTCGCTGGACACCGACGCCGCTGGGGGCTGCATCCGCAGTGTGGAGCACGCCTACTCGGTGGAGGGCGGTCTGGCGGTGCTGTACGGGAACCTCGCCGAGGACGGCTGCATCGTCAAGACCGCCGGCGTCGACGAGTCGATCTGGCAGTTCAGCGGCCCGGCCGTGGTGCTGGAGTCGCAGGAGGACGCGGTCGACGCGATCCTCACCAAGCGGGTCAAGGAGGGCGACGTCGTCGTCATCCGCTACGAGGGCCCCAAGGGCGGCCCCGGCATGCAGGAGATGCTCTACCCGACGTCGTTCCTCAAGGGCCGGGGTCTGGGCAAGGCCTGTGCGCTGATCACCGACGGCCGGTTCTCCGGCGGCACCTCCGGCCTCTCCATCGGCCACGCCTCGCCCGAGGCCGCGTCCGGGGGCACCATCGCCCTCGTCCAGGACGGCGACACCATCTCCATCGACATCCCCGGCCGCACCGTCAGCCTGGACGTCACCTTCGAGGAGCTGCACGAGCGCCGCCTCAAGCTGGAGGCCGAAGGCGGCTACCAGCCCAAGAACCGGGTCCGTCCCGTCAGCGCCGCCCTCAAGGCCTACGCCGCGATGGCCACCTCCGCCGACAAGGGCGCCGTCCGCGACGTCAGCAAGCTCGGCTGACGCATTTACTGCGCGCGAAGGAGTCGTCCCCGCCCGGGGACGGCTCCTTCGCCGTTCCACGGGGGTGCCAGGTGATAATCGACAGCGTGATTGAGCAGAGCGCCCCCCGCAGCCGGCCCGCCGGAGCCCCCGAACCCGAGCCGATCCGCTGGTTCGGCACCAGCTGGGTCGAGCGCGGCACCGACTACCGGCTGCGCCGCGTGGTCGTCCCGATCGGCGCGCTGGTCGCGGCGGCGGCCGTCGCCGTGGTGCTGCGCTTCGGCGTCGGCGGCGTCAAGATCTCCGAGGCGGGCGGCTTCGTCTACGGCCTGCTCGTCGCCGCCATCGCCGTCTGCTCCTGCCTGGCGGCGCTGCGGATGTGGAAGCTGCTCACCGAGGGCAGGGACAACCTGACCGGCTGGATGGCCGAGGACAAGTCCCTCGGCGCGGTCTGGGCGATCGGCTGCGTCGGCGCCCTGCTCGCCTACTTCGTCCGCAGCCTGGTCGAAGCCCCCGGCGAGGCCGTCAAGCGGGCGAGCTACGACCAGGCCACGGCCTCGTACGAGCGCCGCGAGGCCAAGCGCGGCAAGCGCAAGCGCTGACGCCGGGCCGTCAGACCCGCGAGGCGGTGCCGCACTTGGCGTCCGGGTCCACGGTGAGCGGCTTGGAGTGGTCGTACGGGTCCGACGGGGCGCCCTGGGCCGTCGGCATGGAGTCGCCGAAGGTGTACTTGGGGAAGTCCGGGTGCAGGAAGCCGTCGTCGTCGTTGCAGGCTGCGCCCGCGCCGTCGCTGCTCCCGTGCTGCATGTAGATCTTGTTCGAGTCCACCCGGTAGTGCGCGGGGTCGTAAAAACGGAAGTCGATGGCGCGCCGCTCGATCACGCGGGCGGTCCAGGTACTACCGGTCGGGTGCGAGTCGGTGCCCGGCCGGACCGGGTAGACGAAGGTGTAGTCGGTGTGGACGAGCAATCCGTCCTCCCCGTCGCCCTCGAGCTTCGTCCAGCCCTGGACCTTCACCGTCGAGCCGACCAGCGCCGCCTCCTGCGGGGCGATCCGGGTGAGCCAGCCGAGCGGGTTGTCGTCCTTGTCGTGCTTGGCGAGGGCGGCCGCCAGGTTGGCCTGCGCCTTGCTGTTCAGCAGGTCGAGGGCGGCTTGCGGGGAGCCTCCGGCGATCACGGCCGGGTCGAGGTTGGTGGCGATCAGGTAGTCCTTGACGAGCTGGAGCCGGGTCGCGACCTGGTCCGCGTCGAAGGCACCGACGGCCTGAGCCTGCGGCAGCACGATCGCCGAGGCCCCGGCGGGCCAGTCGGCGGCGGGGGAGCCGGCCCAGGGGTGGTCCACGGTGGGCGTGTCGTCGGCCACCGCCGGCGGCGCTGCCGTGGGAGCGGCGGTCTCGGGCGCGGCGGTGTGGGTCGGCTTCGCGGCGGGCTTGGCGGCCGACGGCGCGGCGGTCGTGGTGTCGGAGTCCGTGCCGAAGTGGACGGCGTACCAGCTGTGCAGCCGACCGACGTTGAGCGCGGCCAGGGTGACGGCTACCGCGAGCACCACGAACAGCGGGGTCTGCCAGCTGCGCCTGCGCTTGCGGCGCCCCCAGGGGTCCACCACCTTCGCCCTCCGGCCGAACCGGCGGCGCCGGATCTCGGTCGGCGGGCGCCACTGCTCGGCCTCCGGAGGTTGAGCCCGCCAACGGGCGCCGAGCATCCGCGCACGGGCTGACTGCTCCTTCTCGGTGGCGGCCCGGACGAAGTCCTCGTCGAGGACGAGACCCTCGAAGGGGTCGTGCTCGGGCTCCTTCGCGGGGCGGGCATCTGGATCTTCGGCGATCGGCACGCGGACAGTATGCAGAGCTGCGCGGACACACTCAGAGGCAGGGCATCCGAATGCGGAGGACCGGTGAACCTTCCGTACCGGTACCTCCGCTTTCGCCCTGCGCGGCCCGGGGCTAACTGCTCTTCCTGGCCCGCTTCACCGAGCCGACGACACCGGCCACCACCAGCAGCAGGCCCGCCGGGAGCAGCGAGGTGAACAGCGCCCCGAAGAGGCCCCAGCTGCCGAGCAGCGTCAGCGCCAGCGTGTTCAGCACCAACAGCGCCCCGGCGGCCGGCAGTGCCGACTCCCAGGGGTGGGCCTCGGCCCAGCGCTGCAGCCGCCGGTCGCCGTGCTCGCGCATCCGGCCGCCGACGGTGCCCACCAGGAAGAAGAAGAACAGTGCCAGCCCGACCGGCCCCGCCAGGATGTCGGTCGACCAGTGCCCGGTGATCAGGTCGATCCCGAGCGCGGCGCCGCCGACCACCGCCCCGACGCCGGCAGCGGTCTTCCACGGCCCGAGCGTCGCCGATGCGACGGCGAGCTGCCGGCTTTCACTCCGCGACAAATCTCCGTGTCCCATGCCTCCACGGTGCTCCGCCCGGCCCCCCGAAGCCATAGGGGCTGCCCCTGAGTTTCCCCTGACCCGCCCTGGGCCTTTCTGAGGGGCGGCAGTTGCGGACGCACAAGCCCCGACCACACCGTGGACGTGCCCGCGCGGGCGGCGGCGCCGGTGCGAGGATGACGGCACGTACGTCACGTAAGGAGCCGTCGCCATGCCTCAGACCGGACAGAAGATCGCCTTCCTCGGCACCGGCAAGATCGGCGAGGCCCTGCTCTCGGGCCTGCTGCGGGCGGGCACCGACCCGGCGGACGTGCTCGTCACCACCCGCCGGCCCGAGCGGGCCGCCGAGCTGACCGGGCGCTACGGCGTCACGGTGGTCTCCAACGCCGAGGCCGCGAAGCTCGCCGACACGCTGATCCTGGCCGTGAAGCCGCAGGACATGGGCACCCTGCTGGACGAGCTGGCCCCGCACGTCGGCGCCGACCGGCTGGTCATCTCGGCGGCGGCGGGCATCCCGACGGCCTGGTTCGAGGAGCGGCTCGCGGCGGGTACGCCGGTGGTGCGGGTGATGCCCAACACACCGGTGCTGGTGGACGAGGGCATGAGCGTGATCTCCGGCGGTTCGCACGCCGGGGAGGTGCACCTGGAGCGCGCCGAGGCGATCTTCCGCTCGGTCGGCAAGGCGCTGCGGCTGCCCGAGTCGCAGCAGGACGCGGCCACCGCGCTGAGCGGCTCCGGCCCGGCGTACTTCTACTTCCTGGTCGAGGCGATGACGGATGCGGGCATCCTGCTCGGCCTGCCCCGGAACGTGGCGCACGACCTGATCGTGCAGTCGGCGATCGGCGCCTCGGTCATGCTGCGGGACTCCGGCGAGCACCCGGTGAAGCTCCGCGAGGCCGTCACCTCCCCGGCGGGCACCACCATCGCCGCCATCCGCGAACTGGAGAACCACGGCGTCCGGGCTGCTCTGCTCGGAGCACTGGAAGCAGCCCGGGACCGCTCCCGCGAGCTCGCCTCCGGCGGTAAGTAGCCCCTGGGGCCCCAAGTAGCCTGGCGCCATGCGCTACGACCTGGTGATCTTCGACAACGACGGTGTGCTCGTGGACAGCGAGCCGATCTCCAACCGGGTGCTGGCCGGGTACCTGACCGAGTTGGGGTATCCGACCACGGTCGAGGACTCGTACCGGGACTACATGGGCTGCGCCGCGCACACCGTGCACGACGTGATCGGCGAGCGGTACGGGGCGCGGCTGCCGGAGGGCTTCGACGAGCTGTTCCACGCCCGGGTGTTCGCCGCGTTCGGGCGCGAACTCACGCCCGTCGCGGGGGCGGAGACGCTGCTGAAGGCGCTGCGGCAGCGCGGCGTGCCGTACTGCGTCGCCTCCTCCGCGCACCACGAGTGGATCAGGACGGCGCTGGATCTCACCGGTCTGCGCGGTCACCACGAGGAGGAGCGGATCTTCAGCGCGCAGGACGTCGGCGTCGGCAAGCCCGCCCCGGATCTCTTCCTGCACGCAGCCCGCAGCCTGGGCGTCGACCCTGCCCGCTGCCTGGTGGTCGAGGACAGCCGCAACGGCGTCCTCGCGGCCCGTGCGGCGGGCATGGACGTGTACGGCTACGCGGCCCTCACCGACCCGGCGAAGCTCACCGGGGCCGGTGCGACGGGCCTGCTCACCGACCTGGCCGAGGTGTTGGACCTGCTGGCGGTCTGACAATCGGTCTGGTCCAACCCCTCCCGGAAATCCGTCCGAGCACCTACGCTCTCGCCAACATCCACGTACCGGTGAGTAGCGAGGTTCGGCATGCCCGAGCAGGTCCCAGTGAAGCCGGTCCTGGTGGAGCCGGTCGCAGTGGAGCCGGTCACGCCGCGCCTGCGGCAGGCGCGGGCCGCCCTCGCCGTCAGCTTCCTGCTCCAGGGCATCACCTTCGCCGTGCTGGTCACGTGCATCCCGGAGATCCAGAAGCAGTACGGGCTGAGCGACGGCCTGCTGCCGGTCTTCCTCGCGGCCGTGCCGATCCTCGCCGGGGTCGGGTCGATCAGCTCGGAGTGGCTGGTCCGGCGGACCAGCGCCCGGACCGTTCTGCGGGTGGTCCAGCCCGCCGTCTGCCTGGCCCTGGCGGGCGCCGGGCTGGGCAGCACGCTCTGGCAACTGGCCATCGCCCTCGGCACGTTCGGCCTGCTGGTCGGCGCACTGGACGCCAGCATGAACATGCTGGGCGTCGGCCTCCAGCGCCGGTACGGGCGCAGCATCATGCTCGGCTTCCACGCCGCGTTCAGCCTCGGCGGCATCGCCGGGGCCGCGATCGCGGGCCTCGGCTCGCACTACGACCTGCACCTGCGCACGCTCTTCGGCGCCAGCGCGGCCGCCCTGATCCCCGTCGCCCTGCTGGTCGGCACCCGCTTCGCCGGCCGCGCCGAACTCGGCGACGCCGTCCGGGAGGCCGCCGAGGCCGCCGCCCGCTCGATCCCCTGGCGCCCGCTGCTGCCGCTCTGCGCGGTTATGGCCTTCGCCTACATCGCCGACGCGTCGGTCTCCAACTACAGCGTCAAGTACCTCACCGACGGCCTGGGCAGCGCGGCGGACGTCGCCAAGCTCTCCTACCTCGGCTACATGGTCGCCCTGCTGGCCGGCCGCACGGTCGGCGACCGGGCCGTCCAGCGGTACGGTGCCGCCCCGGTGGTCCGGGCCGGCGCCGCCGTCGCCGCCCTCGGCTTCGTGATCGCCGCCGCAGCGCCCGGCCCGTGGGCCGGGATCGGCGGCTTCACCGTCCTCGGCCTGGGCATCTGCGCGATCATCCCCCAGGTCTTCGCCGCCGGGGGCCGGCTCTTCCCCGCCGACTCCGACGCCGCCGTGGCCCGGCTCAACCTCTTCAACTACGTCGGCTTCCTGATCGGCTCCCCCCTCGTCGGGGCCATCGCCGACGGGGCGTCCTACCGCCTGGCGCTCCTCGCACCCGCTGTACTCGTCCTCGCGATCCTCCCCCTGACCGGTGCGTTCGGCCGATCTCCGCGCCCCTAGGTCCGTGCGTACCTGGCCTACCCTGTGAACCATGCTCAATCGCTGCGGCCTGAACCTCTTCTGGGACGAGGGCGTCACCGCGTACGACTTCGGCCCCGGCCACCCGATGGACCCGACCCGGCTGGCGCTGACGATGCGGCTGGTCGAGGCCTTCGGCCTGACCGCCGCGCCCGGCGTGAGCGTCCGCAAGGCGCCGCCCGCCGGGGACTCCACGCTGCGGCTGGTGCACACCGCCGAGTACGTCGACGCGGTGAAGCGGGTCGCCGCCGACCCGGGGCTGACGGACCAGCGGCACGGCCTCGGCACCGACGACAACTGGGCCTTCGCCGCCCAGCACAGCGCCTCGGCGCTGATCGCGGGTCAGTCGGTGGCCGCCGCCGAGGCGGTCTGGCACGGCGAGGCCGGACACGCCGTCAACTTCGCGGGCGGCCTGCACCACGCGATGCCGGACCGGGCGGCCGGCTTCTGCGTCTACAACGACGCCGCGCTCGCCGTCGCCCGGCTGCTGGAGCTGGGCGCCGAGCGGGTCGCGTACGTCGACCTGGACGTGCACCACGGCGACGGCGTGCAGCAGGCGTTCTGGGACGACCCCCGGGTGCTCACCATCTCGCTGCACGAGACCCCGGCGACGCTCTTCCCCGAGACCGGCTGGTCCACCGAGACCGGCGGCCCCCAGGCGCCCGGCTCGGCCGCCAACCTGCCGCTGCCCGCCGGGACGGGGGACGCGGGCTGGCTGCGGGCCTTCCACGCCCTGGTGCCCGAGCTGCTCGCGGCGTTCCGGCCGCAGGTGCTGGTCAGCCAGCACGGCGCGGACACCCACGCGGAGGACCCGCTCGCCCACCTCGCCGTCAGCCTGGACGCCCAGCGGCTGGCCACCGAGGCCGTGCACGAGCTGGCGCACCAGTACGCGGACGGCCGCTGGGTGGCGCTCGGCGGCGGCGGGTACGCGGTGGTCGAGGTGGTGCCCCGGGCCTGGACCCACCTGGTCGCGACCGCCGCCGGGCAGCCCGTCGACCCGGCCGCCGAGACGCCGGAGGCCTGGCGGGCGGAGGTACAGCGGCTCACCGGCCGCACCGCGCCCACCCGGATGACCGACGGCGTGACCCCGCACTGGCGGGACTTCCACGACGGCGGCTACGACCCCGGCAACCGCCTCGACCAGGCGATCCTGGCGGCCCGCCGGGCCGTCCTGCCGCACCACGGCCTGCTCCCGTGACCAGGGCGGAGCTCGTCGCGCACCTGCTGCACCGCAAGCTCGCCGGGCCCGCCGTGCCGACCAGCCGCCAGCAGAACCTGCGCAGCTACCGGCTCTTCGGCCAGGGCGACCCGGCCGCCCTGATGGGCCTGGACCCGGAGCTGCGCTGGGGCCCCGGCACGGTGCTCGAGCTGATGGCCGAACGCTGCGGCGTCCGTCCGGAGTTCTCCTACCGGCAGGGGCCGGACCGGATCGACCCGGAGCTGACGGTGGACGCCCTCGACCGGCTCGCCGGGCTGCTCCGGGCCACCGCCCGCCGCCGGGGCGCGGTGCTCGCGGGCACCGGCCACCCCGGCAGGCTCACCGGCTTCCACACCGCCCTGGCCCGCGCACTCGAGGCGGCCGGCTGCCCCCTGCTCACGCCCGCGCGGGGTGCGCGCTTCCACGAGCCCACCCCCGGCGGCCGGCTGCCCCGCACCCTGGACTACCTCGGCCCGGTCGCCGTCGTCCGGGGTCTCGACGACGGCCGCGCGCCCGTGCACACGCACTCCGCGCAGCCCGTACGGCTCGCGCTGGCCGAGTGCCGGGAGGGGCTGCCGGCCCTGGTACTGGGGGACCACGGCTGGCTCTGCGGCGCCGGGCGGCTCGGGATACCGGCGGCCGGGCTGGCCGACTCCAACGACCCGGCGCCGTTCGTCGCCGAGGCGGAGGGCACCGTCGCGGTGGCCGTCCCGGTGGACGACGGTGCGTATCCGGCTTGCTACAAGCCGCTGAGTGACTACGTACTGCAACAGGCGGATCTCGCACCGTACAAGGACTGAGCTTCCCCCTCTTCCCACTGGTACCACCCTTAACTACTCTGGGGATACACGTGTGCCGGTGGAGTCACCGGAGGGGAAGCCGGTGCCTTGCACACGGGTTAAGGGTCGGGTGAGGTCATGAGTTCCGGCGAACGCCCCCTGCAGGAGGTCGTCTTCCTGACCGTGGCGGAGGTTGCCTCGGTCATGCGGGTGTCCAAGATGACGGTGTACCGGTTGGTGCACAGCGGAGAACTGCCGGCCATCAGGGTCGGCCGCTCCTTCCGGGTCCCCGAACAGGCGGTCCACGAGTACCTCAAGGAGTCCTACGTGCGGCTCGAAAGCGCGTAGTCCACCACCGGTTTCCCACTCGTTGGGGACACGATTACGGTGCTGGGCGCACGGAAGGTAGGCTAGGCCCTCCGTCAGTCGTATGGACTCCGTCTCTCACGGGCGCGAGTCTCAGTGAGCGAGGGTTGTTCCGTGGGCTCTGTCATCAAGAAGCGTCGCAAGCGTATGGCCAAGAAGAAGCACCGCAAGCTTCTGAAGCGGACTCGCGTTCAGCGTCGCAACAAGAAGTAACACCACTCCGCCCGCTCCGGTACTACCGGGGCGGGCGTAGCTGTGTCCGGGGTCTTTCACCTTCCGTGCGGCCGACTTCGCATTCTCGGCTCCGCATTAGCGTCGCTGAAACGCCCGCACGGTACGGTGCTCGCAAGGCTTGAACAGGGCGTGTGGCCGAGGAGGGTGCAGGCAGGTGGGCAAGGTCGTGCTCGTCACAGGGGTGGCCCGACGGCTGGGCGACCGGTACGCCGCCGAGCTCGCCCGCTGCCCGGGTGTCGACCGGGTGATCGGCGTCGACGCCGGAGACCCGGAGCCCAGCCCCGGCTACACCTTCCTCCGGCTCGACCTGCGCCGCCCCACCGTCGCCCGGGTGATCGCCGAGCACGAGGTCGACACCGTCGTGCACCTCGACGTCAGCGCGGTCGGCCCCGGCGGGCGCGCCGCGGTCAAGGAACGCAACGTCATCGGCACCATGCAGCTGCTCGGCGCCTGCCAGAAGGCCCCCGGCGTGCGCCGACTGGTGGTCAAGTCCACCACCGGCGTGTACGGCTCCGCCCCGCGTGACCCGGCCGTCTTCGGCGAGCGGATGCAGCCCAAGAACCTGCCGCGCGGCGGCTTCGCCAAGGACGCCACCGAGGCCGAGGGCTACGTGCGCGGCTTCGCCCGCCGCCGCCCCGACTGCGCCGTCACCATGCTGCGGTTCGCCAACATCCTCGGCCCGGCGGGCGACACCCCGCTCGGCGAGTACTTCACGCTGCCCGTCCTGCCGACCGTGCTCGGCCACGACCCCCGGCTCCAGTTCGTCCACGAGGACGACGTGATCGAGGTGCTGCGCCTCGCCGCCGTGCCGCAGGACGACGACCGGACCCGGGCCGGCACCTTCAACGTCGCCGGCGAGGGCGTCCTACTGCTCTCCCAGTGCGCCCGGCGGCTCGGGCGGCCGACGGTGCCACTGCTCGCCCCCGCGCTCGGCCTGGTCGCCGCGCTGGCCCGGCAGGTGCGGGTCGCCGACATCTCCCCCGAGCACCTCCAGCTGCTCACCCACGGCCGGGTGGTCGACACCGCCCAGCTCCGGGACGGCTTCGGTTACCAGCCCCGGTACACCACCGCCGAGGCGTTCGCCGAGTTCGCCGCCGCCCAGTCCACCGGCCTCCTGCCGCCCGCCCGGATGGCCGCCGTGACGGACCGCCTCGGCCGGCTGCTGGGCGCCGAACACCCGTCCGCGAAGAGGAGCTGAGGCTGCGATGACCGCCGCGAGGGACCACGCCGCCGAGGCACGCGTCATCCCGATCGAGTCCGCGCCCAGCTGGCAGGGCGAGCCCGCCGGCGCCGGGATCGCCGACCGGATCGCCGAGGCCGTCGGCGGAGCCCTCGCGGGCCCGCTCGGTGCCGCCGCCGACCGAGCCCTCGGCAAGGGCTGGGAGGGCCGCGCCGCCAACGGCCTGGCCTTCCTGCGCCGCCGGATCACCGGCGACTACGAGATCGACGAGTTCGGCTTCGACCAGGAGCTGACCGAGGAGGTCATCCTCTCGCTGCTCCGCCCGATCGCCGAGAAGTACTTCCGGATCGAGGTCCGCGGCATCGAGAACATCCCGGCCGAGGGCGGCGTGCTGATCGTCTCCAACCACTCCGGGACGATCCCGCTGGACGCCGTGATGACGCAGGTCGCCATACACGACCACCACCCGCACCGCCGCCACCTGCGGATGCTCGCCGCCGACCTGGTCTTCGTCCTCCCCGGCATCGGCGAGCTGGCCCGCAAGGCCGGGCACACCCTGGCCTGCAACGAGGACGCCCAGGCCCTGCTGGAGCGCGGCGAGGTGGTCGGCGTCTGGCCCGAGGGCTTCAAGGGCATCGGCAAGCCCTTCGCCGAGCGCTACAAGCTCCAGCGGTTCGGCCGCGGCGGGTTCGTCGCCTCCGCGATCCGGGCCCAGGTGCCGATCGTGCCCTGCTCGATCGTCGGCGCCGAGGAGACGTACCCGATGATCGGCAACCTCAAGCCGCTGGCCCGGCTGCTCGGCCTGCCCTACCTGCCGATCACCCCGACCTTCCCCTGGCTCGGCCCGCTCGGCGCGCTGCCGCTGCCCACCAAGTGGATCATCCAGTTCGGCGAGCCGATCCCGACGGACAGCCACCCCAGGGAAGCCGCCGACGACCCGATGCTCGTCTTCAACCTCACCGACCAGGTCCGCGAGACGATCCAACACACCTTGTACAAACTGCTGATGCAGCGCCGCTCGGTCTTCTTCTGAGGCTTCTTCAGGGCGAACCGACCGCGCTAAATTACGCGTCGTACGGCTCGATCAGAGCCGGCAGTGAAACGCGCGTAGGGGCGGCGGAGCCATGAGCAACGAGATCTACTTCAGCAACAACTACCGTGACATGTGCGAGCAGTACGGCACCGGCGCGGGCTTCCAGTTCGAGTTCCACTGCTCGCGCTGCTCGGACACCTGGCGCTCGCCCTTCGAGGCGTTCACCACCGGCCGGGCGGCGAGCTGGGTCAGCAAGGGCGCCTCGGCGGCCTGGAGCATGCTCGGCGGCAACGGCGGCACCATCACCAACGCCGCCGACGGCCTCGCGGGCGCGACCTGGGGCAGCTCCCGGGACGCCGCCTTCCAGCGCTCCATCACTCAGGCCCAGGGCCACTTCGACCGCTGCGCCCGCTGCACCTCGTACGTCTGCGGCCGCTGCTGGAACGCCTCGCTCGGGCTCTGCCACGGCTGCGCCCCCGACACCGCCGCCGAGGCGGAGGCCTCCCGGCAGCGCGGGATGAACGACATGGCCGGGCAGCGGGCGTACGACGCGGGCCAGCAGGCCGGGCAGGCGTACGACGTCTCCGCGCCCCGGCAGCTGGTCTGCCCGCAGTGCAACCACGAGACCCACGGGTCGGCTTTCTGCGGCTCCTGCGGCTACCGGCTGGCCCAGCCGTCCGCCTGTGGCTCCTGCAACGCGCAGATCCCGGACGGGTCGGCGTTCTGCCCCAGCTGCGGCACCCGGCGCTAGCCGGGCACGCAGCAGGGGCGCGGGGGAGTCCCCCGCGCCCCTGGAGGGTGCAGCTCCTACTTGAGGGTCAGGCCCGGCAGCAGGCCCGGGAGCAGCGGCGGGATGGTCAGGCCCTGGGTGCCGTCGGGGGTGGACCCGGGGTCGGCGGACGGGGCGGTGGAGGGGGCGGCCTTCCCGGCGGGGGAGCCCGGGGCGGGTGTGGTGTTGCCTCCGACACCGCCGACGCCGCTGGTGAGCGGGTCGGTGAGGTGCTGGAGGACCGAGCCGACGCCGCCCTGCGGGGAGCCCGGGGTGGAGCCTCCGTGGCCGCTGCCGGTGTTGGCGGGAGCAGTGGGGGAGTCCGCGGTCTCGGTGCCGTTCTGCGACTCGCCCTGGGGGGCGGGGCCGGCCGTGGGGGTGCCGTGGGTCTGGTCGGCCGCCTTGCCGGGCGGCTGCTCCAGGTGCAGCGGTGCGACGTCCTCGTTCAGGTCGCCGAAGAGCCGGTCGACCTTGCTGGCCTGGGTGGTGAGCTGCGGGGGCAGCTGGCCCTGGACGGCGGCCCAACGGCCGTCCTCGCCGTCGGCGAAGGTGGCGAGCTTGCGCATGGGCGCGAGGGAGCCGTTGCTCCGGTAGACCGAGCGCAGCAACTCCCGCCCCCGGACGGCCTCGGCGTGCATGTCGTCGAGCGCACGCCGGACCTGCTCGACCGCGCCGTCGCTCAGGCCCGTGGTCGAGCCGGCCCGCCCGAGCAGGCCCTGGGCCTCCTCCAGCCGGGTGGACGCCTGGTCGAGCAGCAGGGCCCCGCGCTCGCTGTCGGAGCCCGCCCAGTCCAGGCGGAGACCCTCCAGGCTGCGCTTCATGCCGTAGAGCGGGTCCCCGGGAAGGGCGTTGGTGCTCGCGAAGGCCGCGCCGGTGAAGCTACCGACGGCAACTCCCGCCACCAGCCCGCCGATCGCCAGCCGCTTGCCCCAACGTCCGCGCCTGGCCGCGCGGAGCGCCCGGTGCCTGCGCTGCTGCGGCACCCGGGCGGTCGGGCCGCCCACCCACTCCTGCTCGAACGCCGCCATCAGCTGGGCGCGTTGGACCGACCTGGCCTCCATCGCGAGCTCGGGCTCGGGCAGGGCGCCGAGCGCCCCCGCCATGGTGAGCAGCTCCGCCAGCGCTCCTGCAGCCGAACCCGCCTCTGCGGGACCGCTGTTCGGTCCGTCATCCGTCCGGTGGGCCTCCAGCGCCTCGGCGAAGGCCTTCGCCCGCCGGTGCTCCAGCACGTTTGCCGTCACGGGCCACACCTCCCTTCGTCGTTGTCGACACCCCGGCCTGCCGGACGGTTGCCTCGGCAAGCCAAAACCACACCATCGGGTGACAGTCCCTGATCCTGCTTGACCGTTGGTCCCGTGGGGGTTTGCAAGCTGGCCAACGAGTGGAGCCCGGCGTGGGTTACGCACGACTGATCATGTGACCGCCCATTCACCCGCACGTGTCCCCGCGCGGAGGCCGTCGGTGACGGCCTGCCCGGTATCACCGGGCGTCGGGGGGCAGCAGCCGCGCCAGCGTCCGCACCGCGCGGTACTGGAGCGTCTTGATGGCGCCCTCGTTCTTGCCCATGATCCGGGCCGTCTCCGCGACCGAAAGCCCTTGCAGGAAGCGGAGCGTGACGCACTCCTGCTGCTGCGGGTTGAGCCGCCGGACGGCGTCCAGCAGGGCGGCGTTGGAGAGCGACTCCAGCACCGAGTCCTCCGGGCTGCGCTCGCACTCGTTGGAGTCGAGCATCTCGCCGGTGGTCACCTCCAGCCGGAAACGGCTGGACTTGAAGTGGTCGGCGACGAGGTTGCGGGCGATCGTCACCAGCCAGGCGCCGAAGTCCCGGCCCTGCCAGGTGAAGGTGCCGATCCGGCGCAGCGCGCGCAGGAAGGTCTCGCTGGTGAGGTCCTCGGCCGTGGCCTTGCTGCCCACCCGGTAGTAGATGTACCGGTAGACCGTGTCGGAGTAGTGGTCGTAGAGGCGCCCGAAGGCCTCGCTCTCGCCGTTCTGGGCCTTCTCGACCAGCTCCATGATCGGGTTGTGCTCGGTCTCGAAGCCGGGGCTCGGCGTCGTCCGGCTGCGGCTGCGGCCGCCGCCGACGGTGGGCCGGCTGCGGGTGCCCGCGCCGGTGCCGCCGGCCCCGGTGGTGCCGGCGCCGCTGGTCGTGGTGGAGCGCAGCAGCGGGCCCGGGGGCGGGCCGGCCGCGAAGGTGCCGCCGGCGAGGGCGGGTTGGGGGACGTACAGCTCGAACTCGCGGAGCGCGGCCCACAGTCGGTCGACGCGGGAGCGGGAGCGCAGGTTGGCGGGCGACGGGCGGGAGGTGGAGGGCGCGTCGTTCCGGACGGGTGGGTACACGGGACTCCCAGAGGCAGAACTGTGGACGGATCGCCTCCGCCTGCGCGGAGAGCACACTTCCTGACCCCCCGTCACACCGGACGTGTGGGTGGCGTGCATCCAGGAGAGAATAACGCTTTGTGCAATGACAGCTACACCCTGTGGCCGAAGTGGTCGTTTGAGATCCGCTTGTCGTGCATATTCAGCTGGAACTGACCGAGCCTGACTCCGGAAGCTCGGCTCTATGTGACCGCACATGAGCAGTGAGTGACAGATTTGGCAGGTGGGGCGGTGGTTTCCCCGCCTCCGGGCTCCGCAACCGCTGACTTTGCCGAGGAGTCGAACGATCGGAATCGGTCACGCCCGAACCCGATCGGAGCGCCCCGGAATTTCGCTCGTAAGCGTGACCCTCCGGCGGCGCGGTCCGCGTTCGCCGGTCACGCACGCCTCTGGGGTCGGCCGGCTGCGTCCGTGTCTGCGTCAGCAGGTGCTGCGGCGTCGGCGGCCGGCCAGGGCTGCTGCGGTGACTCCGGCGAGGATGCCGAGGCCGGCTGCGGCCGGGAGGCCGATCCGGGCGGCCTTGCGGCCGGTGCGGAAGTCGCGGACGCGCCAGCCCATCCGGCGGGCGTGTCGCCGCAGTGCCGCGTCCGGGTTGACCACGTACGGGTGGCCGACGAGGGCCAGCATCGGGATGTCGTTGGCGGAGTCGCTGAAGGCCGCGCAGTGTGTCAGGTCGAGCTGCTCGCGGCGGGCCAGCGAGCGGACGGCCGCCGCCTTCGCCTCGCCGTGCAGCAGGCCACCGACCAGGTGGCCGGTGTAGACGCCGTTCACCGCCTCGGCGACGGTGCCCAGGGCGCCCGTCATGCCGAGCTGCCGGGCGATGATCCTGGCCACCTCCAGCGGGGCGGCGGTGACCAGCCAGACCCGCTGCCCGGCGTCCAGGTGCATCTGCACCAGGGCCCGGGTGCCGGGCCAGATCTTCTCGGCGATGACCTGCTCGAAGATCTCCTCGCAGATCTGCTCCAGCTCGGCCGTCCGCTTGCCCGCGACCAGCCCGAGCGCGGTGTCCTGGGCGTCCGCGATGTGCGCCGGGTCCTCCGAGCCGTGCACCCGGAACCAGGCCTGCTGCCAGGCGAACCGGGCCACGTCACGGCGGCTGAAGAACTTCCGCCGGTAGAGGCCGATGCCGAGGTAGAAGATCGCCGCGCCACGCAGGATGGTGTTGTCGCAGTCGAAGAACGCGGCGGCGTGCGGGTCGTCCGGCGTCGGCGTGTGGTCCTCGGCCGGCGGCTTGGGGGTGCGCTTCGGCGGGGCCTCGGGCGGGGTCTCGGCGAGGGCGGCCTCCGCCGCCTCGGCGGCGGCCTCGCCCGCGAGGGCGGTCCGCTCGGTCGGGGTACGTCTCGCCTGGGTGAGCCTTCGCAACGCGGCCATGCACCGAGCATAGTCAGCCGGGGCCCTTCCCCCCATGGCCGCGGCATGCCGCAGTCGTGAAGACCGGCCGACAATTGGTGGGCGGCGTCGCGGCGCCCGGACTCTCCCCTGGACGGCTTCTCCTCAGTCGCCGCAGCTCCGCTGCTACTGCCTCGTCGGCACCGCCCGGACTCGGCCCGCCGCAGACATCAGCCGCTGCGCGGCGGGCGCTCCTTCCTCCGCCCACCAATTGCCGGCCGGTCCAACAAACCGCATCCGGGGCGTGGCCCACAATGGGCGGGTGAGTCCACTGCTGCGACGTGACGACAAGAAGAAGCCCGCCGACCGGACGGTCACCCTGATCGGCAAGCCGGGCTGCCACCTCTGCGACGACGCGCGCGAGGTGATCCTGCGGGTGACGGGCGAGCTCGGCGCGGCCTTCGAGGAGAAGGACATCACGCAGGACGAGGAGCTCTACCGGAAGTACTGGGAGCAGATCCCGGTGACGCTGATCGACGGCCGCCAACACGACTTCTGGCGGGTCGACGAGCGCCGCCTGCGTGCGAGCCTCGGCGCCTGATCCCCGCCGATCCGCACCGATCCCCGCCGATCGGCGGGGATCGTACGCCGAATCGTTGCCGAGGCAATGCTGTTCCGCTTTCGTTCCAGCCAAATGGTCGGCTTACGATCTAATCGTTTTGTGTCCGCCGGGGGCTGGTGACGAAGGAGTACGTCATGTCCCTCGGCTATGCCGTGGTCGACGTCGAGGCCACCGGCCGGAGCCCCTGGCGGCACCGGGTGGTCGAGGTCGCCGTCGTCCTGCTGGACGACCGGCTCCGCCCGGAGGGC
This sequence comes from Kitasatospora sp. McL0602, assembly GCF_052076145.1. NCBI lineage: Bacteria > Bacillati > Actinomycetota > Actinomycetes > Kitasatosporales > Streptomycetaceae > Kitasatospora > Kitasatospora sp. McL0602. Next base: position 4,405,896 of record NZ_CP197246.1, read on the forward strand.
GAGTTCTCCACCCTGCTCGACCCGGCCGGCCCGGTCGGGCCGACGCACGTGCACCGGATCTCCCAGGAGGACGTGGTCGGCGCCCCGCGCTTCCGCGAGGTCGCCCCCGACCTGCTGGAGCGGCTGGCCGGCCGCGTCCTGGTCGGCCACCACGTCAGCTGCGACCAGGCCTTCCTGGAGCGCGAGTTCGCCCGGATAGGGATACCCCTGCCGGCCGTGCCGATGCTCTGCACCATGGGCCTGGCCCGGGGCCACCTGCCGGAGGCCGGCGGCTACGGCCTCGCGGCCTGCGTCGAGGCGGCCGGTCTCGGCTGGTACCCGGCGCACACCGCCCTCGGCGACGCGCGCGCCACCGCAGACCTGCTGCGGCACTGCGCCCTCGCGCCCCCCGGCCCGCCCGCAGGCAGACCGCCCGCAGACTGGGCCGCGCCGCTGCGTGAGGCGGCCGGGGTGCCGTGGCCGAGGCTCGGCCGTGCGGCATCCGCCCGCCAGGGCGGGGCCCGGCCGCTGATCCGGCGCGACCCCGCGTACGGACCGTGGCAGCTGGGCGGCGGGCAGCCGGAGCTGGTGCTGACCGCACTGGATGGCGAGTGATGCGCATCACTGTGCGGGGACAAAACGGACACCATCTTTGTGCACACGTTCACAAACGCATAGCCTGGCTGCCAAAGCCCAGCTTCACCCACAGGAGCACCGTGGCAATCGGCCGATCCACACAGAGCAACTCGCAGACGCCCGACCAGGGCGCCTCGCGCCGACCCTCGCGTGCCCGGGGTATCCCGGAGGCGACCGTCGCCCGTCTCCCGCTCTACCTGCGGGCCCTCACCGCGCTCTCGGAGCGCTCGGTCCCGACCGTCTCCTCCGAGGAGCTCGCCGCCGCAGCCGGGGTCAACTCGGCCAAGCTGCGCAAGGACTTCTCCTACCTCGGCTCGTACGGCACCCGCGGTGTCGGCTACGACGTCGAGTACCTCGTCTACCAGATCTCCCGCGAGCTCGGCCTGACCCAGGACTGGCCGGTCGTGATCGTCGGGATCGGTAACCTCGGGCACGCCCTCGCCAACTACGGCGGGTTCGCCTCCCGTGGCTTCCGGGTCGCCGCCCTGCTCGACGCCGACCCGTCGGTGGTCGGCTCCAGCGCCGCCGGGCTGCCCGTGCGGCACATGGACGAGCTGGAGGAGATCGTCGCCACCCAGCACGTCTCGATCGGCGTCATCACCACCCCGCCCGGCGCCGCCCAGCAGGTCTGCGACCGGCTGGTCGAGGCCGGTGTCACCAGCATCCTCAACTTCGCCCCGACCGTGCTGACCGTCCCGGACGGCGTGGACGTGCGCAAGGTCGACCTCTCCATAGAGCTCCAGATCCTCGCCTTCCACGAGCAGCGCAAGGCCGGGGAGGAGCCCGACCGGGGCGACTCGGTGCTCGACCGCGCCCCCGGCCCCGTCCGGGCCGCCGCCGCCAAGCTCCGCCGCGCCGCCGGGGGCCCTGCCAAGCCCGAGCCCACCAAGGGCGGCAAGCCCCCCAAGGGCACCGACGGCGACCTGTCCGCGGTGATGCCCGCGTGACCAGGGAACAGAACCGCGTGGACGGCTGCACGGACAGCTGTACGGACAAGGGGCGGGCATGAGTCTTCTCGTCGTTGGGCTGAGCCACCGGACGGCGCCGGTCGGCGTGCTGGAGCGCGCCGCCCTGACCGGTGACGCCCCGGCCCTGCTGCTGCGCGACGCCGCCGCGACCGAGACCGTCGCCGAGGCCGCGCTGGTGAACACCTGCAACCGGATCGAGCTCTACGCCGACGTGGACAAGTTCCACGCGGGCGTCGCCGAGCTCTCCCTGCTGCTCTCGCACCACAGCGGCGTCGAGCTGGAGGAGCTGACCTCCCACCTCTACGTCCACTACGAGGACCGCGCCGTCCACCACATCTTCTCGGTGGCCTGCGGCCTGGACTCGATGGTCGTCGGCGAGGGTCAGATCCTCGGCCAGCTGCGCGACGCACTGGCCCGCGCCCAGGAGGAGCACACCGCCGGGCGCGGCCTGAACGACCTCTTCCAGCAGGCCCTGCGGGTCGGCAAGCGGGCCCACAGCGAGACCGGCATCGACAAGGCCGGGCAGTCGCTGGTGACCTTCGGCCTCGACCAGATCGCCCGGACGACCGGCGACATCGCCGGGATGCGGGCCCTGGTGGTCGGCGCGGGCTCGATGAGCTCGCTGGCCGCCGCGACCCTCGTCCGGGCGGGCGTCGGTGACCTGCTGATCGCCAACCGCACCCGGGAGCGCGCCGAGCGGCTGGTCACCAACCTGGGCGTCGCGAACGCCGCCGTGATCGACTTCGCCGAGGTGCCGAAGGCCCTCGACACCGTCGACCTGGTGATCTCCTGCACCGGCGCGGCCGGAGTGGTGATCACCGCCGAGGACATCGCCGACGCGGCGGCGGCCCGCGAGGGCCTCGTACCGCTCGCCTTCCTCGACCTGGCCATGCCGCGCGACGTCGACCACGCCGTGCACGAGCTGCCCGGTGCGCTGCTGGTCGACCTGGAGAGCCTCTCCGAGGCCGACGCCGCGGCGCCCGGCGCCGGGGACGTGGACGCCGTCACCGGCATCGTCGCCGACGAGGTCACCGCCTTCGGCGCGGCCCAGCGGGCGGCGCAGATCGCCCCGACCGTCGTCGCCCTGCGCGCGATGGCCTCCGAGGTGGTGCTCTCCGAGCTCGGCCGCCTCAACACCCGCCTGCCCGACCTGGACGAGCGCACCCGCGCCGAGGTCTCGCAGACCGTCAAGCGGGTCGTCGACAAGCTGCTGCACGCGCCCACGGTGCGGGTGAAGCAGCTCGCCGCCGAGCCCGGCGGCGCCGGGTACGCGGACGCGCTGCGCGAGCTGTTCGACCTGGACCTCGCGGCGGTGCAGGCTGTGTCCGGCACGCTCGGCGCGGCCAAGGCCGCCGGCATGAAGACGGCCGGCGCGCAGACTGTCAGCGCGCAGACGGTGAACAAGGCCGTGAGCGCCCAGACCGTCGGGGTGCAGGCCACCCCGAACGGCACCCTCGCAGGCGGGGGCGCCAGATGAACCACCAGCCAGCCCACGAGCACGACCGGGACGATCACCTGATGAATGGTCAAGCGCCAGCGGCGCCCCTGCGCCTCGGCACCCGCCGCAGCGCACTCGCGATGGCCCAGTCGGGCATGGTCGCCCGCGAGGTCTCCCGGGTCACCGGGCGGCCGGTCGAGCTGGTGGAGATCACCACCTACGGCGACACCTCCCGCGAGGCCCTCGCACAGATCGGCGGCACCGGCGTCTTCGTCTCCGCCCTGCGCGACGCCCTGCTGGAGGGCCGGATCGACTTCGCCGTGCACTCCCTCAAGGACCTCCCCACCGCCGCCCCCGAGGGCCTGGTGCTGGCCGCCGTCCCCGAGCGCGAGGACCCGCGCGACGCCCTCGTCGCCCGCGACGGGCTGAGCCTGGAGGAGCTGATCGAGAAGTCGGCCGGGCACACCGCCCGGATCGGCACCGGCTCCCCCCGCCGGATGTCGCAGCTCAACGCCTGGGCCACCGCCCGCGGCGCGGCCCTGGAGACGGTGCCGATCCGGGGCAACGTCGACACCCGGGTCGGCTACGTCGCCGCCGGTGAGCTGGACGCCGTGGTGCTCGCCACCGCCGGGCTCAACCGGCTCGGCCGCAGCGCCGACATCACCGGGCACCTCGACACCGAGCTGATGCTCCCGGCCCCCGGCCAGGGCGCGCTCGCCATCGAGTGCGTCTCGGCCGAGCTGGCCACCGCGCTGAGCGCCCTCGACCACGCCCCGACCCGGGCCGCCGTCACCGCCGAGCGCGCGCTGCTGGCCGCGTTGGAGGCCGGCTGCTCCGCCCCCGTCGCCGCCCTGGCGGTCCGGACGGGCACCGAACTGCGGTTGGAAGGCGTGGTCGGCACCGTCGACGGCGCCACCCTGCTGAAGATGACCGCCACTGGTCCGCTGGTCCTCGACGAGACGGCCGAACGGCAGGCGACGGCCCTCGGCCACGCCCTCGCCACCCGGCTGCTCGACGCGGGAGCAGCCTCACTGATGGGGGAGCGAGCCTCATGAGCGAGCGCAGCGAGCGAATCCACGAGTATGGCGCCTGGCGAAGCCACCGCCCGAACGAAGAGAGGGCGGGAGCATGAGCGCCGCCACCAACCTCGCCACCGGCTCCGCCGCCACGGCAGGCCGCTGCACCTTCCTCGGTGCGGGCCCCGGTGACCCCGGGCTGCTCACCCTGCGCGCGGTCGACGTGCTGGCCTCGGCCGACATCCTGATCGCCGACCCGCTCACCGCCGCAGCCGTGCGCACCCACTGCCCGGCGGGCACCCTGGTGCACACCCCCGGCGGGGAGATCGAGGTCGACGTCGCCGCCCTCGTCGCGGACGCCGTCCGCGCGGGCAAGCACGTCGTCCGCACCGTCGACGGCGACCCGGGCCTGGACGGCTGCGCCGCCGAGGAGATGCTGGTCTGCGCGCAGGCCGCGATCCCCTTCGAGGTCATCCCCGGCGTCGCCCAGTCGGTCGGCGTGCCGGCGTACGCGGGTGTGCCGCTGCGCGGCCGCCAGGGCGCCGACGTCCGCTTCGTGGACGGCGTGGCCCTGCTCGCCGGGGCGCTGGTCGACCTCGGCGCACCGGAGACCACGCTGGTCGTCCGCACCACGCTCGGCCAGCTGCCCGCCACCGCCAACGCGCTGGTCGCCCAGGGCCGCAAGCCCGACGCCGCGCTCTGCGCGACGCTCTCCGGCACCACCACCCGCCAGCGCACCTTCACCGCCACCCTGGCGACCATCGCCGCCGACCTGAAGGCCGCCCGCGTGCTGCCCTCCCCGGTCTCGGCCCCCGTCGACCCGGCGACCTCGGTCATAGCCGTCGTCGGTGAGCAGGTCGCCCACCGCTCCTCGCACTCGTGGTTCGAGACCAAGCCGCTGTTCGGCTGGAACGTCCTCGTTCCGCGCACCAAGGAGCAGGCGCACGGCCTCTCCGACCAGCTTCGCGGCTACGGCGCGGTGCCGCAGGAGGTGCCGACCATCGCGGTCGAGCCGCCGCGCACCCCGCAGCAGATGGAGCGCGCCATCAAGGGCCTGGTGACGGGCCGCTACGAGTGGATCGCCTTCACCTCGGTCAACGCGGTGCGGGCCGTGCGGGAGAAGTTCGAGGAGTACGGGCTCGACGCCCGCGCCTTCGCCGGGATCAAGGTCGCGGCCGTCGGCGAGACCACCGCCCAGGCGCTGGTCGACTTCGGCGTGAAGCCGGATCTGGTGCCGTCCGGCGAGCAGTCCGCCGCCGGTCTGCTGGAGGACTGGCCGCCGTACGACCCGGTCTTCGACCCGATCGACCGCGTCCTGCTGCCGCGCGCCGACATCGCCACCGAGACGCTCGTCGCCGGTCTGGTCGACCTCGGCTGGGAGGTGGACGACGTGACGGCCTACCGCACCGTCCGCGCCTCGCCGCCGCCGGCCGAGACCCGCGAGGCGATCAAGGGCGGCGGCTTCGACGCGGTGCTCTTCACCTCGTCCTCGACCGTCCGCAACCTGGTCGGCATCGCGGGCAAGCCGCACAACGTGACGATCATCGCCTGCATCGGCCCGGCCACCGCCAAGACCGCCGAGGAGCACGGCCTGCGGGTCGACGTGATGGCCCCGGCGCCGTCCGCCGCCGCACTGGCCCAGGCCCTGGCAGACTTCGGGGCATGCCGTCGCGACGCCGCCGTCAAGGCGGGCGAGCCGGTCTACCGCCCCAGCGAACGCCGGCCCGGCTCCCGCCGCAAGGCCCGCTAGGCGCGGGCGAGCTCGCGCAGTTCCCCGCGCCCCTGCTGTGGTTACTCATCGTTCGGAAGTGAGAAGCCGTGTCCGCTGAATTCCCGTTCGTACGTCCGCGCCGGCTGCGGCAGAGCCCGGCGATGCGCCGGCTGGTCGCGGAGACCAGGCTGCACCCGGCCGAGCTGATCCTGCCCGCGTTCGTGCGGGAGGGCATCAGCGAGCCGAAGCCGATCACCTCGATGCCGGGGGTCGTGCAGCACACCCGTGACACGCTGCGCCGGGCCGCCGTGGAGGCGGCCGAGGCGGGGCTCGGCGGCATCATGCTGTTCGGCGTGCCGGAGCTGCAGGACGCGATCGGCAGCGAGGGCACCAACCCGGACGGCATCCTCCAGGTCGCCATCCGGGACGTGGTCTCCGAGGTCGGTGACGCGCTGGTGGTGATGTCCGACCTCTGCCTGGACGAGTACACCGACCACGGTCACTGCGGGGTGCTCGCCGAGGACGGCAGCGTCGACAACGACGCGACGCTGGAGCGGTACAAGGAGATGGCGGTCGTCCAGGCCGAGGCCGGCGTCCACCTGGTCGGCCCGTCCGGCATGATGGACGGTCAGATCGGCGTCGTCCGCCGGGCGCTGGACGAGGCGGGCTACCAGGACACCGGCATCCTCGCCTACACCGCGAAGTACGCCTCCGCCTTCTTCGGCCCCTTCCGGGAGGCCGTCGGCTCCTCGCTGAAGGGCGACCGCAAGTCGTACCAGCAGGACCCGGCCAACGCCCGGGAGTCGCTGCGCGAGCTCCAGCAGGACGTCGCGGAGGGCGCCGACCTGGTGATGGTCAAGCCCGCGATGGCCTACCTGGACATCCTGCGGCAGGTCGCCGACGCCTCGCCGGTGCCGGTCGCCGCGTACCAGGTCTCCGGCGAGTACGCGATGGTCGAGGCCGCCGCCGCCAACGGCTGGGTGGACCGCGAGCGGATGATCATGGAGACCCTCACCTCCATCCGCCGCGCGGGCGCCGACCAGATCCTGACCTACTGGGCGGTCGAGGCCGCGCGGATGCTCTAGCCTCCTGCTCGACCGGCCGAGGCCGGGCTCCCGCTGTCGGGGGCCCGGCCTCGGCTGTCGGCTGTGCGAGGTCAGTCGCTGTCCTCGTCGTGGTCGTGCGTCATGCCGTCGTGCATCATGCCCTCGTGGTGGTCGCCGACGTGCACGACGCCCTCCTCGCCACCGCCGACCGCGTGGCTGCTGGCCCAGCCGTGCTTCTCGCCCGCGACGAAGATGTGGTCGGTCGCGGCCCAGCCGTGCTCCTCGCCCGCGACGAACGGGCACTCGGCGGTGGCGAAGAACTCACCGCCGCCACCCGCGCTGACGTGGGCGTAGGCCGGAGCCGAGACACCGGCCAGCGCCAGCGCGCCGACCGTGACGAGCAGGGCCTTGCCCAGCTTGCTCTTCATGGGGTGTGTCCTCTCTTGTGCAGCGAGCCCTCGGCGCCCTGCGGACGGTGCCGACGGCTCGACTGCTGGATCGGTCTGTGTGATGAAGCTGTCACAACACGTGACCATTACGTGATCACGTGGTGCTGCTCGCAGTGCGCAGCACGCGCCGCTCGGACGGGCTGTCACCCGAACGCACCGCAGTCGGACGGGTGGGGGCGGACGGGTGGGGGCGAACGGGTCGGCGGGGAGACGAAAAGGCCGCAGGGCCCGGGGAAGACTCCCCCGGGCCCTGCGGTGGGCACTGCTGGTGCCGACGGATCAGCCGATCAGGTGGCTGACGCCACCGTCGCCCGAACCGATGGTGTTCTGGCCGACGACGCACTCCTGCTTCGGCTGGTTGTTGAGGACCGGGACCTCGACCGGGACGGCCACGCCGATGAGCGCGGCGACCGCGATGTTGTGGATCTCGGGCAGGCAGAGGTTCGGGTTGTCCAGGGTGTGGAAGTTGTTGCTGTGGTTGCCCTGGGTGCCGGTCGCGTTGGTGCCGCCGTTGCCCTGGAGGGAGGTGGCCGAGCCGTCCGAGTCACCGATCGCCATCGCGGGAGCGGCAGCCATGGCCAGGCCGACAGCGGCGACACCCAGGGCGGTGAAAGCCTTCTTGATCATTGTTCTGATTCCTTTTCGGATCTGATGTGAGTGGAGCGGGAGTGGTTGGCGGAACCGGCGGCACTGGAGGTGCAGCCGATTCGCTCGGTGCGATTGGTCAGGAGATCGCCGAAGGAGTCGGCGAAGCGAGGGGGTGCAGCGAGGGAGGAGATCAGCCGACGAGGTGGGACACGCCGCCGTCGCCGCTGCCGGCGGTGCTCTGGCCGACCACGCAGGTCTGCTTCGGCTGGTTGTTCAGGGCCTGGACCTCGACCGGCACCGCGACACCGAGGACGGCGACACCGACGTTGTGGATCTCGGGGAAGCAGATGTTCGGGTTGTCGAGGAAGTGGAAGTTCGGGCTGTGGTTGCCCCACGTGCCGGTGGCGTTGGTGCCGCCATTGCCCTGGATCGAGCCGGCCGCACCGTCCGCATTGCCGATCGCGGTGGCCGGCGTCGCCGCGGCGGCCACCGCAGCGGCAACCAGACCGACGGTTGCGAAAGTCTTCTTGAGCATGGGGTGAACCTCTCTGAATTTCCGGCGAAAGCCTCTCGTCGGTCCGGCTGTTGTTTCGTTCGACGCGTTCAACGAGAAGACCAGGTCTGTGGTTGCTGGCCCGACGGGGCGGATTTCCCGAATGGGGCCGAAGCTTGAAGATCAAGGGCTCCAAGTCGATCCTTCATCCGATCCTGCCGCCGCCGTGGCTGCGACATTTAGATCAAAGAATGACGGCGGCGAAAGTTACGCGGATTCTTCGAGAAGTCGCTGTCGATCACACGCCTTGCCGCTCGCCGGTCCGATTATTAGCCCGAACTGGGTAAGGCCCGCTATCCCGCCCGTGGCTGGGTCGTTGACCGATTGATTGCTCTCAGTCCACAGGCTCTCAGTCCACGGGCACAGACAGAACGGTGAATCGTATGAAGCTCTCCAAGCGGGCAGGTGCCTTGCTGCTCGCGGCCGGTGCCGGTGTCATCGCTGGTTCGGGAGTGGCCGCCGCCACGCCCATGACGCCTGGTCAGGTCGCAGCTGTCGAGAACGAGTTGTCGACCCGGGAGGTGCCCTTCGACATCCCGCTCGGCGGCGCCACCGACAAGCTCGGCCTGCTGCCCGAGGGTGGGCGGATCTCCGGTGGCGTGCCCACCTCGCTGGTGATGCCGCCGGTGCCGGACGCGCACGGCAAGCACCAGATCATCCCGGACCGCATCGTGCCGGCGCTCAGCACCGGCCGGGTCGGCCCCGCCCTGGAGGCCGCCGTGCCGCTGCCGGCGGCGGACCGCAGCACGGAGCTCGGCAACCTGCTGCTGGACGCCCCGGCGGCGCCCCTGCACACGGCGGGGCCCGCGCTGACGATGGGTCAGCCGATCACTCTGGCGGAGGGGCCGGACGGCCGTCCGCAGGACGGTGAGCTGGGCTTCGGCGAGCTGGACCCGCAGGTGATCGCGGCCCCCGTGCAGGCGATCCCCGGGGCCAAGGCGACCCTCGGCAGCCCCGACAAGCACCTCTCGGTCACCGACTCGGTGCGGGACCTCACGGGCACCACCACGGGCACCGTCACCGACGTGCTCGCCGACGAGTCCGAGTACTGAGCGGGGCACTGAGCGGGCCTCCCACGACCGAGCCCGGCGCCACCCCTCGGGGGGACGCCGGGCTCGGTCGTGGGCCGGGGGTCTCAGCCGGGCAGCAGGCCGAGGGCCGGGCCGACCCCCATCAGGTCCTGCACGCCGCCGCCGTCGCTGAGCGGGCCCGTGACGGCCGCCGTGCTGACGGGTGCCACGGCGTGGTCGGGCTCGACCGAGACGCCGTTGTTGAGGACGTCCGCCGAGGACTGCGCGAAGGGGTCGAGGCGGAGCGACTTGAACGGCGCGACGGCGTAACCGAGCGCGCTGCTGGTGCCCTTGAGCCCGGCGCCGACATCGGTGTTCGCCAGGTGGGCGGAGGGCTGCGGCATCACGTCGGGTGACGCCGGGGCGGCCCCGGCGGCTTCCGCGCCGGTGGCGCCCAGCAGCATCGTCGCGCCGAGCGCGGCCAGCAGGCCGGCTCCGGCGGTCTTTCGGAGCATCGGATTCTCTCCCCTTCGGGTTCTGGTGCCGGGCGGCCGCCCGGCGGGTGGTGGTGTCACACCCCGTTCGGGCCGGAACAGCCCGACTGCCCCCCGGCCGGGCGGCTGGGGGGCAGTGCGTACCGGATGGTGCTGGTCAGCAGTCGTCGTCGTTGCCGGCGTCGACGTTGGCGCAGGAGTTGCCGAACGCCGGGTTGAGCAGGCCGATCACGTTGATGCTGTTGCCGCAGAGGTTGACCGGGACGTGAACCGGGACCTGGAGGCTGTTGCCCGAGACGACACCGGGGGAGTTGGCGGTGACGCCCTCGGCCTCGGAGCTGGCGAGCGCGGTGCCGGTGCCGGCCAGCACCAGGCCGGCGGCAGCGGCGGAGAGGACAACGGCCTTCTTCACGTTCTGCATGGGGTTGGATCTCCTAGATCAAATACGGGGAGCGGGCACGGCGCCCCGCCCGGAGCGGGGCGCCGCAGTGGTGGGACCGAGTCAGCTGGCGCTGATTCAGCCGACGTTGGCGCAGGAGTTGCCGAACGCCGGGTTGAGCAGGCCGATCACGTTGATGCTGTTGCCGCAGACGTTGACCGGGATGTGCACCGGGACCTGGATGCTGTTGCCCGAGAGCACGCCGGGGGAGCCGGCGGTGACGCCCTCGGCGGAGGAGCTGGCGGCGGAGACACCGGCGGAGCCGATGAGCAGGCCCGCGGCGGCGATGGAGAGGACAGCGGCCTTCTTGAAGTTACGCATGGTTTCTTCCTTCGTTCTCTGCCCGACGGTCGAGGTCGGGGGGTTCATGGGCTGAGCCGGCCTGCCCGGCAGCCCGGTGGCTCGGCTCGCGCCGGCAGGCCCGTCGTATCGGGCCCCAGTCAGGAGACGTTGGCGCAGGAGTTGCCGAACGCGGGGTTCAGCAGGCCGACCACGTCGATGGTGTTGCCGCAGAGGTTGACCGGGATGTGCACCGGGATCTGGAGGCTGTTGCCCGAGAGCACACCGGGGGAGTTGACAGTGGCGGCCTCGGCCGACGCGCCGTGGGCGTGATGGGCCGAGGCGGTGGCGGCGCCGCCGAGCAGCAGGGCCGCGGCTGCCGCGGAGCCGAACGCGCCGTAGGCGAGCTTGCGCATGTTGCGGTCTCTTTTCTGGGGTTTGAGGTGAAGCCTGGTTCGCCAGGAAGAACGACGCAGTGCGCGAGGAGAAACGGGGGTTTCCCGGGTGATCACCCGAATGCCGTTGATTGCTGCGAGTGGGTGATTGTCCGGGGTGGGGCGCAACCGTGGCGGGCTCGCGCCGTTGAGGATGACGCACGTCCGTGCGCTTCCGTGGTCAGGCCCCAACCGGCCGTGGCCGCCGGGAGATCTGATCGGCTTCGATCAACCCTGACTCAACGATGGAGACTCAAATGAGCATCAAGAAGGCCGCCGCCGTCGGCGTTGCCGTTGCCGGGCTCGTCGCGGCCGGTGCTGGTTCGGCCATGGCGAGCTCCGAGGCCGAGGCCGCCGTCGTCGGTTCCCCGGGTGTCATCTCCGGCAACAACCTCCAGGTGCCGATTCACATCCCGGTCAACCTCTGCGGCAACACCGCGTCCCTGATCGGCGCCCTGAACCCGGCGTTCGGCAACTCCTGCGCGAACGTCGGCTGATTCGGGTCTCGGGGCGTCCGACGCTCCGAGATCCTGTGGTCCCTCCAGGCGATTCCGCGGTACCGGGCCGCCGTCCTTGTCTCCCCTCCTGAGACGCGGACGGCGGCCCGTCGTGTTGTTACGCCCCCCGTCACGCCCCTCGTCACGACTCCTGTCATGACCCTTGTTGCGTTACTTGTCAGTACCTAACATGTGAGTCCGGCTCATCTTTTGCGCCGTCCCGCTCGAAGGCCCCCCAACTCCCTTCGGACGGTGCCGAGTCGTGCTCGCTCCACGTACCGCAAGCTCCTCGCCGTCCGGCGCGCTGCCGGATGGTCCCCACCCTCCCAAGGAGTCATGCGTGACCAGGTCCACCCTCCCGGGCGCGCGCCGATACCGGCCCGGCGCCCTGCTCACGGCAGCCGGGCTGATAGCCACCTTCGCCCTCTCGGCCGTCCCCAATGCCGTTGCCGCACAGGCGAGTTCGACCTCCACGGCGAAGCCCGCCGCGATCGTCGCGCTCGGCGACAGTGCCATCTCCGGCGAAGGCGCCGGTACGGACACCGGCGACGCCTACATGACCGGCACCGACACCCCGACCAACTACTGCCACCGGCACGACAAGTCGGAGATCTTCGTCACCGGCCTCAGCGGTGTGACCCCGATCGACCTCGCCTGCTCCGGCGCGCAGACCGGCGACCTGGTCAGCGACCCCGAGCTGGCGAAGGTCACCGGCGGCGGCAGCGGCGACTTCGGCGAGCCCAAGCAGGACGTCAAGCTCGCCCAGACGGCCGCCCAGTACGACATCAAGATGGTGGTCGTCACGATCGGCGCCAACGACGACTTCGACTTCAGCGGCATCATGCTGAGCTGTCTCGCGCAGTACTTCCCGATCCCGCAGTCCCAGGGCTGCCGCGACACCATCGGCAGCGACTCGATCCGCCAGCGGGCCGTCCGGGTCGTCCCCAAGGTGGTGGCCGCCCTCACCGACGTCCGCAACACCATGCGGACGGCCGGGTACGCGGACTCCTCGTACCAGCTGGTCTTCCAGTCCTACTTCACCCCGATCACCCCCGACATCCGCCGCAACGACTACGTCGGCAAGATCGCGGACGGCTGCCCGGCCTACCCCGAGGACCTCGCCTGGGGCCACAACTGGGTGGTGCCGCAGCTCAGCGACGCGCTGCGGACGGCCGCCTCCCAGGTGTCGGGCGTGCGGTACCTGGACCAGCGGCGGGTCAGCTACGGCCACGAGGTCTGCGCGGAGTGGACGAGCTCGCCGTACGAGTACACCAACGGCGACGTCATCGACACCTCCGAGAAGACCCGCAACGGCTGCGACTCGCCGATCAGCATCCCCGGCGTCTGCATGAACATGGTGCGGCAGTCGTACCACCTGCGGGTCGCCGGCTACCACGGCGAGGGCGGCTGCCTGGCGCAGTTCTACCAGCAGCCCGGCCAGCAGGAGGCGTTCTGCACGCTCAACCAGCAGGACGGCACCTCGATCGAGCCGCTGACCCCCGGCAAGCCCTTCCCGGACAAGCCCGAGGACGGCGCCTGGTACCAGCTCACCAACGCCGCCAGTGGCCAGGTGCTCGACCTCGCGGGCGGCGGCAGCTACGGCGACAGCACCAACGGCCGGACCGCGATCACGTACCCGGCGACGGGCGGGCTGAACCAGTCCTTCGTGCTGGAGATCAAGGCCGGCGGCAGCTACGAGCTGGACTTCAGCGGCAACCGCAACATGTGCTTCGACGCCACCGGCGCCTCCACCGCCCCCGGCACGCAGCTGGAGCAGTGGGGCTGCAACGGCGGCGGCAACCAGCACTGGGTCTTCAAGCCCACCGCCAACGGCACCTACGCCCTGGCCGACTCCCAGGACCAGACGAAGGTTGCCACCGCCACCGGCCAACTCGACGGCCAGGGCAACCCGTTGGTCAAGCTCGCCGCCGACACCGGCGCAGCCGCCCAGCAGTGGCAGCTGACCAAGCTCGGTATCGTATACCTCCACGGCTGACGGACCGTCACTGAGTCGCGTCTCCCCACCCGGGAGGCGCGGCTCAGCGCGCCGAGATCCGCCCCGCGAGCTCCGCCGAAAGCGGGTACGGCCGCTCGACGGGCAGCAGCGCGGCGTCCCGCTCCCGCCGGACACGGTCGGCCAGCTCGGTCACGTCCTCGATCCCGGTGATCCACTCGTCCAGGTACCGGCCCACCGCCTCGCCGCGCAGCCCGACCTGGAGCGAACGCCAACGCTGCGGCTGCATACCGAGATTGCGCTCCGGATCCCACTGCACCCGCACCGGCTGCCGCCGCACCTCGCGCCGCCACTGCTCCCGCGAGCTGTGCACCTCGGAGCTGTACGAACTCAACGCCGAGTTGGCGAGCGCCCACTCGAACCCGTCCCGCCGGATGCTGATCGCCAACACCCGCTCCTGCCCGGCGCTGCGTCCCCAGTCGCTTCGGTGCATCATCCACAGGAACGACGGCTTGATCCACGTCATCCGCCCGCGCTGGAACGCCTCGGGGAAGCTCCCGACGGCCGCTGCGGGCTCTGCGATCTCGGGCGAGAACGCCTGGTAGACGGTGATGGTCTCGGCTGTGTACGCGGCCCGGATCTGCCGGGTGGGAGTGGGCATGCGTCGATCTTGGTCGCCGGACGGACCCTACGCAACCGGTTGCCCCCCGACCTAGGGGGGCAACCGGTTGCCCCCCTAGGTCGCGCCCGCGGCCGCTCACGCGTTGTCGAGGAGGGTGAGGTCGGTGGGGGAGAGCTGGAGGTCGGCGGCGGCGGCCGAATCCCGGATGGTCTCCGGGCGGGTTGCGCCCGGGATCGGGAGGATGGCGGGGGACTTGGCCAGCAGCCAGGCCAGGCAGACGCGTTGGGGGCTGACACCGTGCGCGGCGGCGACGGTGGCGAAGGGGGCGTGGGCGCTGCCGAGGCTGCCTGCCTGGCTGATGCCGCCGAGGGGGCTCCAGGGGAGGTAGGCGAGGCCGAGCTCCTCGCAGAGGGCGAGTTCGGGCTCGCCGGTGCGGAGGGCGGGGGAGTACTCGTTCTGCACGGAGACCAGGCGGCCGCCCAGGATCTCGTACGCTTCCCGGATCTGTCCGGTGTCCGCGTTGGAGATCCCGGCTGCGCGGATCTTGCCCTCGTCCAGCAACTCCCGGACGGCGCCGACCGATTCGGCCCAGGGCACGGTGCGGTCGGGGTGGTGCAGCTGGTAGAGGCCGATGGCCTCGACGCCGAGCCGCCGGAGCGAGGCCTCGCAGGCGCTGCGCAGGTGTCGGGGGGAGGCGTCGATCGTCCAGCTGCCGTCGCCGGGCCTGCCCCGGCCGCCCTTCGTGGCGACGAGCACCCGGGAGGTGTCGCCGCCGTAGGAGGCCAGGGCGCGGGCGATCAGCTGCTCGTTGTGGCCGGTCTCGCTGGCGTGCCAGTGATAGGAGTCGGCGGTGTCGATCAACGTGACGCCCGCGTCCAGCGCGGCGTACACGGTGGCGACGGCCCGTGCCTCGTCGGGGCGGCCCTCGACCGAGAGCGGCATCGCGCCGAGGCCGATCGCGCCGAGTTCGAGGTCGCCGATCCGGCGGGTCTGCTGCATGGTGCTGCTCTCAGTTCTGTCGGGCGGGGGCGGCGTCGGCGATCACGCCGGGCAGCCAGTCGTCGATGTGGGAGAAGGTGTGACCGAGCTGCTTGGCACGGGAGTTGTCCATGCCGTAGTAGTGGTCGAAGGAGAAGGGCGAGGGCTCGGCGCCGGGCGGCCCGTAGAGCGGGCGGCCGCCGGTGCGGGCGGCGATCAGCTCGGTCAGGGCGGTGACGTCGAGTTCGCCGTCCGAGCAGGCGTTGACCGGGCCGGTGAAGCTCTGACCGGCCGTCCAGGCGAGGAATTCGGCGATCTCCTCGTAGTGGATGAAGGAGGACGGACGGCTGTCCGGGTGCACCGCGACGGGCTCGCCCGCCCGGATCCGGTCCACATAGTGGCCGAGCCGCCCGGTGAAGTCCTCGGCGCCGCCGCCGAGCACGTGGGCCGTCCGGACGGCGGCGTACGGGAGCGAGGTGCTGGCGGCGAGCACGGCCTCCGCCTGCCGCTTGCCCTCGCCGTAGTTGGCCTCGACGAACTCCGGGCGCTCCCAGGGGAGATCGAGCTGGACGGCGGTGTGGGCCGGGTCGGCCGCCGCCTCGGTGAGCGGGGCCTCGGCGGTCAGCGGGCTGTAGACCTCGATGGTGGAGGTCATCACGTACCGGCCTGTCCGGCCCCGGAAGACCCGCTCGGCGGCGGCCGCCTGCACCGGCGTGTACAGCACCTGGTCGATCACCACGTCGAAGCCGCGACCGCCGAGCGCAGCGCCGAGCCCCGCCTCGTCGTCCCGGTCCGCGACCAGGTGGCGGACGCCGGGCGGCGGTGCGGACGAGCCACGGTTGACGACCGTCACGGCGTCCCCCGCATCCCGCAGCCGCTCGATCAGCCGCTTGCCGAAGTACCGGCTGCCACCGATGACCAGGACCTCCTGCATGACGTTCCCCTTGCGCTGCTCGCTGTGCCAACTCCCGTTGCTGGTATAAGTCTCATGGTCCAGAACGAGATTCTGAAGGGGTAATCGTGGGAGCCACTGCCATATCGGCGAAAGATCAACGCAGTAACCGCCAGTCCGCCGATGAATCGTCGGCCGGCCTCGATGTGGTCGATCTCCAGCTGCTGGAGCTCGTCCAGACGGAGGGCCGGATCTCGCTGAGCGAGCTCGGCCGGCGGGTCTCGATGAGCCCGGCGGCGGTCGGCGAGCGCATCCGCCGGCTGGAGGGGAACGGCACCATCACGGGGTACGCCGCCGTGGTCTCGCCCGCCCGGCTGGGGTACGGCCTGCGGGCCTTCGTCCGGGTCTCCCCGCACAGTGGCGTCACACTCCACCACGTGCGCAGCCAGGAGCTGATGGGCCGCCCGGAGATCCTGGAGGTGCACCACGTGATCGGCGAGGACTGCTGGATCCTCAAGATCGCGGTCCGCGACACCGGACACCTCGAACAGCTGCTGGAGCGGCTCTCCTCGATCGGCCGCACCACCACCTCGATCGTGCTCTCCTCCCCGGTCGAGCGCCGCGTCCTGCTGCCGACGGTGGACTGATCCGGTCCGGGTGATGGACAGCCCGGCGCCGAGGCGGGCCCGTCCAGCAGGATCTCCCTGCCACCAGCACCGCGATCGAACGGGGACGGATCTTGACCAGCGACGGGCTCTTCCCCGGTGCGATCGACGGCCCCCGGCTGGCCGCGATCGCCGAGCAGCACGCCACTCCGGCCTGGGTCTACGACGCGGGGGTGATCCGGGCCCAGATCGACCGGCTGCGCAGCTTCGACCAGATCCGCTTCGCGCAGAAGGCCTGCTCGAACGTCCACATCCTCGCCCTGATGCGCGAGCAGGGCGTGGCCGTCGACGCCGTCTCACTGGGTGAGATCGAGCGCGCCCTGATCGCCGGGTACCGGCCGGACGGGCCGGGCGAGCCGGTGGTCCTCACCACCGACCTGCTGGACCGCCCGACGCTGCGCCGGGTGGTCGAGCTCGGCATCCCGGTCAACGCCGGTTCGCCGCAGATGCTCGACCAGCTCGGCCGGGTCGCCCCCGGCCACCCGGTCTGGATCAGGATCAACCCGGGCTTCGGCCACGGGCACAGCCGCAAGACCAACACCGGCGGCGAGCAGAGCAAGCACGGTATCTGGCACGAGCACCTGGGTGAGGCCCTCGACCTGGTCACCGCGCACGGGCTCGACCTCGTCGGCTTCCACATGCACATCGGCTCCGGTGTCGACTACGGCCACCTGGAGGCCGTCTGCGAGACGATGGTCAAGCAGGTCCGGCTCAGCGGCCACGACCTCCGGGCGATCTCGGCGGGCGGCGGCCTCTCCGTCCCGTACGCCCCCGGGCAGCCCGAGGTCGACACCGAGCGGTACTTCCGGATCTGGGACGCGGCCCGGCAGGAGCTGGTCGGCGAACTCGGCCACCCCGTACGGCTGGAGATCGAGCCCGGCCGCTTCCTGGTGGCCGGCTCGGGGGTGCTGGTCTCCGAGGTCCGGGCCCAGAAGCCGGTCGGCAGCAACCACTTCGTGCTGGTCGACGCCGGGTTCAACGACCTGATGCGGCCCGCGATGTACGGCAGCAGCCACCGCGTCACCCTGCTCGACCCGTCCGGCGAGCCGCGCCGCACCCCGGCCCGGGACACCGTGCTGGCCGGGCCGCTCTGCGAGTCGGGCGACGTGTTCACCCAACTCGAGGGCGGCGAGGTCGAGCCTGTCCCGCTGCCCCGCGCGGAGATCGGCGACCTGGCGGTCTTCCACGACACCGGTGCGTACGGCGCGAGCATGTCCTCGAACTACAACTCGCGCCCGCTGATCCCCGAGGTCCTGGTCGACGGCGGCAGCACCCGGCTGATCCGCCGCCGGCAGACCGTCGCCGAACTCCTCGCCCTGGAGACGGACGTTACTGCCTGACCTCGTACGACCCGCTCTCGGGCCGCGTCCCGCAGCGGTCCTCGGGCGCGTCGGCGTGCTCGGTGACGTGCACCAGGACGGCCTCGGTCGTGTCGTTGGTGTAGAGCCGGAAGGCGCCCCCGTTCCCGTACATCGCGCCGCGCCCGATCTCGACCCGCTGCGCGCCCTCGCCCCGGTAGGCGACGAAGACGTTGGGCCCGTACGTGTCCTCCCCGACCCACAGGTACGCGCCCGGCGGCACCAGCATGGCGGGGCCGCACTCCAGCTCGCCGGAGTAGGGCTCCTCGCAGGACCAGGTCTGCCGTTCCAGCAGGGTGTCCGCGTGTGCGGGCGTCGCCATGGCCAGACTCACGCAGGCCAGCAGGGCGGCCCCGGTCACTCTTCGCATAGTTCTCATACGACTCGTATCCCAGTGCGGCCGCCGCGCCTACCGGTGCGCGTCGGAACTCGACCCGTTCGGCGCCGCACGAGTGTCAACTGATGGTTGACGATCCTTGGGTGTCAACCTAAGGTTGCCTCATGGCGAATCCCACCAAGATGACGCATCCCGTCCGGCTCGACGACCTGATCGAGGCCATCAAGAAGGTCCACCCCGACGCGCTCGACCAGCTCTCCGACGCGGTGATCGCGGCCGACCACCTCGGTGACGTGGCCGACCACCTGATCGGCCACTTCGTCGACCAGGCCCGGCGCTCCGGCGCCTCCTGGACCGACATCGGCCGCAGCATGGGCGTCACCCGGCAGGCGGCGCAGAAGCGCTTCGTGCCCAAGACCCCCGGCGAGCCCTCCGACCTCGACCCCGGCCAGGGCTTCGGGCGCTTCACCCCCAGGGCCAGGAACGTGGTGGTGACCTCGGAGAACGAGGCCCGCGCGGCAGTCAGCCCCGAGATCGGCCCGGAGCACCTCGCCCTCGGCCTGCTCGCCGAGCCCGAGGGGCTGGCCGCCCAGGCGATCACCGCCCAGGGCGTCACGCCAGACGCCGTCCGGCAGGCCCTCACGGCCGCCCTGCCCCCGGCCGCCGACGAACTGCCCGAGCTCGTCCCGTACGACGCCCGCGCCCGCAAGGTGCTCGAGCTGACCTTCCGTGAGGCGCTGCGCCTCGGCCACAACTACGTCGGCACCGAGCACATCCTGCTCGCCCTGCTGGAGCTCGAAGCCGGCGACGGCCCGCTGGCCGGGCTGGGCATCGACAAGGCCGCCGTCGAAGCCTGGGTCGTCGAGACCCTGGCCGTCCTCCAGGCCTCGCGCAGCGAGAGCTGACCCGAGCACGGAGAGGGGCCGGTGGGTGGCTGTGCAGCCACCCGCCGGCCCCTCCACGGTGAGGTCAACTCACTTGCACTGTCCGGACTTCGGGCCGACCACGGTGGTGCCGGTCGGCTGCACCGTCGGCAGGTTGCCGTCGCAGCGCAGGCCGCCGGTGACCCGGTCGGCCTCGAAGTCGGGCACGGCCTGGCCCGGGGGCAGGCCGCCGCCGCTGTTGCCGGTGAGGCTCACCGGGCCCGTCACGGTGTTGCCGGAGACCTCGACGCCGCCGGTGTTGCCGTCCAGGGTCAGCGGGCCGGTGACGGTGCTGCCGGCGCAGACCGTCGGCCGGGCTGAGCCGAGCAGCACGTACCCGGTGCTGCTGCGGATGCCGACCGGCCCGGTGAGCACGGACCGGCAGACGGTGAGGGCGAGCGCGCCGTCGGCCGAGACCGGGCCGGTGATCCGGGCGTCCGAGACGGCCAGGGCGCCGCCGGGCCGCACGGTGACCGGCCCCGACTGGCTGCCGCCGGCGGCCAGGCAGAGCGACTCCCCGGCGGCCACCGTCAGCGGGCCGGTGTGCGCCGTGCCGAGGCACGGGCGGCTGAAGCCGACGGTGACTGCGGTGGGCGCCGCCGTGGCGCCCGGCACGAAGCCCTGGTCACCGCTGTAGGAGGCGGTGACCGAATGGGCCCCGGGCTGGAACCCAGCGGTGCTGAAAGCAGCCTGACCATTGGTCAGCGGCACTGTCGCCAGCGCCGTGACGCCGTCCGAGAAGGTGACCGCGCCGCTCGGCGTGCCCGCCGCAGGGCCGACCGGGGCGACCGTCGCGGTGAGGGTGACGGGGTGCCCGAACAGCGGGGCGGTGGTGTCCGCGCCGAGCGAGACCGAGGCCCCGTGGCGGAACGAGACGACCGCCCGGCCGTTGCCGTGGTTGACGCCCGGCACGAGCACGGCGTCGGTGGCCGAAGGCGCGGCGAAGCCGCTGCCGCCCCCGCCGCCCGCGCCGTAGAGGTTGCCGGGGTTGCCGCCGCCGGAGCCGCCGCCCCCGCCGAAGTACCCGCCACCGCCCCCGCCGCCGCCGTTGCCGCCACGGGCACCGTTGCCCCCGGCGCCGCCGCTGCCCGGATCGGGCTGGCCGGTGTTGGGGTCGGTGTCGCCGGCCGCGCCGCCGGGGCCGCCGAGGGCGGAGTTCGGGCTGCCGGTGCCGGGGGTGGTCTGCGTACCGCCGCCGCCCGCGACTCCGGAGCCTTCGTCGCCGCCGCCCTGACCGCCGTCCTCCGCGACGGCGGCGCCGCCGTCGCCCCCGTGCAGCAGCGGGCCCCCGTTGCCCGCACCCCCGCCGCCGCCCGCGACCAGCACCCGGTCGGCCGGGCCGAAGGCGCCGACCCGCAGGTCGGTGCCCCCGCCGCCGGAGCCGCCCCCGCCGTGTGCCCCGCCGCCGCCCGCGCCGTGCCCGGTGCCACCGGGCCGGGCGAACTCGCCGTGCCGGGAGCTGCCGGACGAACCGGCACCCCCCAGGGTGATCCGCAGCGTCTGCCCCGGGCTCACGGCCAGCGTCGCGCGGGTCTCACCGCCGAGCCCGCCGGGCGCCCCCGCGTTCGGCGGGTTGGGCAGCACGTACCCGGCGGCACTGCCGCCCTCCGCGCCGTACAGGTCGACGCTCACGGCGGTCACCCCGGCCGGGACGGTGAAGTCGTCCGTGCCGACGGCCGTGTAGCTGCAGCTCGGCGGACCGGACGACAGCACGCCGCCCACGCCGCAGGGGGACGGCGCCGGGTCGGCCGTCGCGGTGAACGGCACCGCCAGCGCGGTCAGCAGCACGGTCGCGCCGCTCAAGGACAACATCCTGCGATGGATCAAACGGTGGTGCATGGGAGTTGCCAGTACCTCTCCGGCCCCGCGAGGAGGCCGTCACGGGGGTCGTTAAAGGGGGGTCAGATACCGTCGTCGGCGCAGAGCGCCCAGGCCTCGGAGTAGGTGCTCGCCGAGCTCGCGCCCCCGGTGTGGGTGTACGCCGTCCAGTACGCCGCCGTGGTGGCGCCGTCGCTGACGGGCGTGCCGCCGGAGTCGCTGGGGAAGCTCCCGTTCAGGTGGTCGCCGCCCGAGCCCGGCCCGGTGAAGTCGGTGGTCGTCACGCTGCCGCCGCTGATGGCCGCACCCCCGCTGACCAGCTTCCCGTCACCGCCGCCGCAGCCGACCGTCACCGTCTGGCCCGCCGTCGCCGCAGTCGGGCCACTCACCTCGCTGTACCGGACCTTCACCGTCACGCCGCTGACGCCGATGCCGGACCCGCTGCAGATCGCGTACGCGTACGTCGCGTTGTTGCTGCCGCCCCCGCCGCCGTTCCACCCGACGGCGGCCCAGGAGTCGGGGTTGGTCTCACCGTCGGCCGCCGCCTTCTGGCCGTAGTCGTGCCCGGCGTTGGCGAAGGTCGGGTAGCTCGCGATCGGCTTGAGGCTCCCCACGTCGGCCGGGGTGCTCCGGGCGCCGCCGCCGAGCAGCCGGGTGTTCGCCGGGCAGGTGGCCACGACCAGGCCCACCGCCGCGGCGGTGGAAGGCCCGGAGATCTTGTTCATGACGACCTGGGTGTGGTTGACCAGGCTGCTGCTGAAGCACACCGCGTAAGGCGTGGTGGAGAACGAGCTGTTGACCGCGCCACCGCTGCCGCCGATGCCCAGCCAGTGCGTCACGTCGGTGCCGACGACCCCGGTGGAGCCGGTGTACTCGGTGCTGCCGTCCGGGCTCGGCCCGGTGCCCATCACGTGGTTGCCGTTGGAGGACGTGCCGGTGCCGATGGCCTGGTCGATCCCGCCCCCGGAGATCAGGCCGCTCGAACAGTCCGCGTGGGTCGAGATCTCGGCGAACGTCCCCGAGGGCCCGAGCGTGGCCCCGGGGGTCTTCACCGTCACACCGACGGAGTTGGCGTACGCGACGCCCGGCACCGCCAGCACCAGCAGTGCACCGGTGACCAGCAGCTTCCCCGCGACGAACCGCCGCACGGAGTTCCGTCCCATCGAACTCTCCCTCTTCTGATGTCGGTGCGCCCCGTTCGGGGAACGGGACGGCCGTGCACCGTCCGAGGGCGCGCGGAACCACCGTGGCCGGCCCGCTTGAGGAGACAGGCAGCCCGCTGGAGGTTCCCCGCGCCCCGAGGCAGCGCACGGCCTCCGCCGAAGGCGGACCCGTGCCGAATCCCCGGCACCGCGCGCCGTGGGGGACGCGACCCGATTGAAGCAGCGCCCCCACACCCCCCACGACTGGCGCCGGACACCAGCCGGACGCCCCACAGCTGGGCGATCGACCAGCTGCGGGGCCGACTCAGGGTGCTCAGTAGTCGTCGAGGTCGAGGCTGCGCAGGAGCAGGCCGGTGGCCGGCTTCGGGCCGAAGGAGGTGGACTTGCGCGGCATCGTGACGGCCTGTTCGGCGAGGCGCCGCACGACGCTCTCCTCGACGGGGTGCAGGAGCACGGCGGTGCCGCCGCTGCGGGCGGCCTCGCGTTCGGCGGCGGCGGCGTTGTGCAGGTAGCCGATGTCGTCCGGGCCGTCCGGTACCCGCCAGGTGTGGTCCAGCAGCACCGTGTGCAGCACGGTCGCGTCCAGCCGGCGCCACTCCTCCGGCCGGTCGGTCGGCACGGTGGCGGCGAGCAGGGCCTCGTCGGGTTCGCTCAGCAGGCGGTATTCGCCGCCGCCGTCGGTGAGCAGGAAGGCGTTGCCGCCGTCCTGCTTGGCCTCGGCGAGCGCTTTGAGGGCGTCGTCCAGCGGGCCGGGGAGCTCCTTGACGCGCCACCCGTCGCCGAGCGCGGCGAGCGCCGGGGGGAGCGGCAGCCGGTGCAGCACCCGGTGGACGGCCTCCACCCGCAGCGGGTAGCGGGCGGTGTCCACGAGCAGGGCGAGGCCGTGGTCCCAGGGGTTGCGCGGGAGGTGGCGGTGCTCGCGCTGGAGGCGGACGTACATCTCCCAGCGGTGGTGGCCGTCGGCGATCAGCGCGCGGCAGGTGGCCAGGTCGCGAGTGACGGCGGCCAGTTCGGCGCGGTCGGAGACGGCCCACAGGCGGTGGCGCACGCCGTCCGAGGTGGTGAGGGCGAGCAACGGCTCGCCCTGGACGGCGCGTTCGACGACCTCCGCCGCGCCGCCGTTTCCCCGGTAGGTGAGCAGCAGCGGCTCCAGGTTCGCCCGGGTGGTGCGCATCAGGCCGACCCGGTCGGCGACCGGCTGCGGCATCACGTCCTCGTGCGGCAGGACGACTCCGGACTCCCGGCCGCTGACGGCGAGTGCGCCGATCAGGCCGCGCTGCAACAGGCCGTCGGCGCGCTGCTCGTAGACGTACACGGCGGGCACCGGATCGGCGGTCAGCACGCCCTCGCGCCGCCAACGGGCGAGCAGCCGGGCGGCGTGGCGGTAGCGGGTGTCGCGGTCAGGCCGGCGGCCGCTGTCGTCGGGGTCGGGCCGAGGCAGGATCAGCCGGACGATGTTGTGCGGGTCGGCGGTCTCCAGGCCGAGCCGCCGGAGCGGGTCGACCACGTCGTACGGGGGCGAGGTGACGGCGGCCAGGCTGCTGACCCGGTCGGGGTGGTAGCGCAGCGCGCGGAAGGGGAAGAGGGACAGGCCCGCGGTGGCGACCCGCCCGGGGTCTCCGGGGCCGCCTGACGGGGGGTCGAGGCGGTGGTGATCCTTGTTGGTCACGATCGGGGACTCCTTGTCGGGGGCTCCTCGCGCCGACGGCCCGGCCCCTTCGTGGGGGGCCGGGCCGTCGGCACGACGGTCGGTCAGGCGGCGTGGAGCAGCCGCTCGACGGCCTTCGCGAAGCGGTCGGCGATGCTGGTGGAGTGGCGCAGGTAGAGGGCGGGCTCCACCAGCTCCAGCTCCAGCAGCAGCAGGCCGTGGTCGGCGGTGTTCAGGATGTCGACCCGCGCGTAGAGCGGGGCCGGCGTGATCCAGTCGTAGACCGCGCGGGCGAAGTCGAGCTCCTCGCGGGAGGGCGCGAGCGGTGCGCCGACGTGGGCGACCTCCAGCGAGGTGTGCATCCCCGAGGGGCGGCGCACACTGTGGGTCTGCTCGCCGCCCAGCCAGATGACGGAGGTCTCGCCGACGGTGGTGAAGTCGTGCAGGTACGGCTGGACCAGCACGTCGCCCTGGGCGGCGAGGCGGTCGAGGTGGGCCTGCCCCTCGGCGAGGTCGGCCTTCTCGACCATGAGGGTCTCGTGCGCCGAGGCGGAGACGGCGGGCTTGACGACACCGGTCTCCCAGCCCCGGCCGCCGAGGATCGCCGCCAGGTCGCCGGTCTCGCCCTGGCGGACCCACTCGGTGGGGATGATCGGGAAGCCGGCCTCGGCGACCCGGGTCAGGTAGGACTTGTGGGAGTTCCACCGGATGATCTCGGCCGCGTTCTGCACCGAGGTCAGCGGCTCGATCCGGTCGAGCCAGGCCATGAACTCGGGGTGGCGCAGGTGGTAGTCGAAGACCGAGCGGATCACCGTGACCGGCGCCAGCGACCAGTCGACCGCCGGGTCGTCCCAGACGACGACCTCGGTGGCGACCCCGAGGCGGCCCAGGGCGTGCAGCAACTCCTGGTCGTCCGGGGCGAGTTCGGGGAGGTGGGCGGCGGTCACGAGCCGCACCGAGGGGGTGGTGGTCATCACTGCTCCTGGGAGACGATCGAGCGGAGGTAGCCGAGCATGTGGTCGAACTGGCGGCGGCCGGTGTCGGCCGCGACGTGGGCGCCGTACAGCACGTCCCGCACCTCGTCCGCGCCGAGCAGCGGGCGCTGGAGGCGAAGCCCGTCGGAGAGTTCACGGCTGTGCCGGGGGTCGATCTTGACGTGCGCGGTGAAGTAGAGCTGCAGGTCGTCGTCGACGAGCCCGACGCGGTTCATGCCCGCGAGGATGTCGACGAAGTGCGGCTCCACCCAGCTCTCGAACACCAGGAAGCAGCCGTACGCCATCATCTTGCGCGATGCCCGGGTGAGCAGCGCCGCGTTGGTGTTCGAGGTGAACTTGGCGAACCACGGGTGCCCGGTCCGGTAGTCGTACAGGCTCTCCCAGCCGTCGCTCGCCTCCAGCAGGCGGCGCAGCCAGAAGGTGTGGAAGTTCTCCAGCTTGCCCCGGCCGCACTCGTCCCAGAGGTTGGCTGCGGCCACCGCCTTCTGCATCCCCTGGAGACCCACGACCAGCAGCGCGACCTCGTCGTCGACGACCTCGTTGCGGATCAGCTCGCACTGGAGGAAGCGCTCGATCTGCGCCTTGGAGGCCTCCTCGCGGATGAAGCCGAAGAGCGGGTGACCGACACCCGGGTTGGTCGCGGCGACGACGTCGAGGTAGTCGGCGGCCTCGAACTGGTCGGTGATCTCCGGCAGCGGCGCGGGGGTGACCCAGTGGTCGAACAGCTCGCGTTCAAGGGTGATCTTCGCCGTGTACTGGGCTATCTCCGCCGCGTCGTCGGTGCTGCGGGTGTACGCGCCGTCCCGGTAGCCGAACCAGGTCGCGTAGATGGCCGCGAGGTGCCGGTGCAGGAACTCGCCGTGCGCCGCGGGGTCGTCGCGGAGCGCGGCCAGTACGGCGCGCTGCTCGGCCGGATCGGCGGCGAGGAACTTGGTCAGCTCCGGGTCGAAGCCCTCGAAGGTCTCCACCGGGGGCCAGTAATGGTCGTACAGGCGGGCGGTCTCCTCGGGCAGCGGCTTGAGCTTGCCGGCGGCCAGGGACGAGGGCTCCTGCTGCTTGATCGCCTTCTGCGAAGGCAGCGTCACGAAGTCGGTCACGCGTGGTTCCAATCCTGTGGTACCGGGCCGACCGGGCTGACGGGGAGTCGGCCGGTGAGCACGGTGATGACGTTGTCGACGGCGAGTTGACCCATCGCCTGGCGGGTCTGGACGGTCGCACTCCCCAAGTGCGGTGACAGCAGCGCTCGTTCCTGCACGAGCAGCTCGGGGTGGACGGCCGGTTCGGCGGCGTGGTTGTCCACCGCCGCGCCGAGCAGGTGTCCGGAGGCGAGCGCGGCGGCGAGTGCGGCCTCGTCCACCACGCCCGCGGTGATGCTCACCACCACGGCTCCCTGCGGCAGCAGGGCCAGCCGCTGCGCGTCGATCAGGGCCCGGGTCTGCTCGGTCAGCGGGCAGCTGACCACCAGCACGGAGGACTCGGCGAGCAGCTGCGCCAGTGGCCGCCACTCGGCGCCGTGGGTCTGCCCGGCCGGCAGCGGGGTGCGATTGTGGTAGCGGACGCGCATCCCGAAGCCCTCGGCCCGGCGTGCCACGGCACGCCCGATGCTGCCCAGGCCGAGGATGCCGAGGGTGGCTCCGGAGAGCTCCATGCCGAGCATGAAGTCGGGTGCCCAGGCCCAGGGTCGGCCGGAGCGCACCACCCGCTCGCCCTCGCCCACCCGACGGGCGGCGCCGAGCAGCAGGGCCCAGGTGAAGTCCGCGGTGGCCTCGGTGAGCACGCCGGGGGTGTTCGAGACCAGGACGCCGCGCCGCTCGCAGGCGGCGACGTCGATGTTGTGGGTGCCGACGGCGTGGTTCGCGACGATCCGCAGCGAGTCTCCGGCGGCGGCCAGGAACTCCTCGTCCACCCGGTCGCCGAGGGTGGTGATCACCGCCGTCCGACCGCGCACGGCCGACAGCAGCTGCTCCCTCGGCATCACCTGGTCGTCGTCGTGCACGGTGAGATCCGCGTACGGGGCGAGCCGCTCGGACACCCCGGGTGCGAGCCGACGGGTGACGAGGACCGACGGGCGGGTGGTCACTCGCGCCCTCCGGAGAGCTCGGCGGGTGCTGCAGCGGCTGGTGCTGGTGCCGGTGCTGGTGCGGCAGGCTCCTGACGGGCGTTGCGGCCGACCGCGACCGCGCCCAGGACGACCACCGCCGCGATCAGCGTGCCGAGGGTCAGGTGCTCGCCGAGCAGCAGCGCCGACCAGCCCAGGGTCAGGACGGGCTGGGCCAGTTGCAGCCGCCCGACCCGGGCCACCCCGCCCCGGGCCAGGCCCTCGTACCAGGCGAAGAAGCCGAGGCACATGCTGACCACGGACAGGTAGGCGAAGCCGGTCAGCACCGAGGGCGTCACGTCGTGCGGCGGCTGGAGGACGACCGAGACGACGGTGATCGGCAGCGCGACCGGCAGCGACAGGACGAGCGCCCAGCAGATCACCCGCCAGCCGCCGTAGACCCGCGCCATCGCGCCACCCCGGGCGTAGCCGAAGCCGACCACGACGACGGCGGCCAGCAGCAGCACGTCACCCGCCCCGAACTGGTCCGCCCCGTGCATGAGCGGCAGGCTCAGCACGCCCCCGAGCCCGACGACCAGGGCGACCCAGTAGGACGGGCGAGGACGCTCGCCGACCAGGAGCACGCCGAAGCCCGCCGTGGCCGCCGGGATGAGGCCGGTGACGACGCCGCCGTGGGCGCTGCCGACGGTGGTCAGGGCGAGCGAGGTGAGCAGCGGGAAGCCGACCACTACGCAGGCCGCGATCTGGAGCAGGCCGTTCCGCGCCTCCTTGGGCGGCATCAGCGGCTGGCGCTTGAGCGCCAGCACCAGCAGGCCGAGCAGCGCGGCCGGGACGGCGCGGCCGAACGCGACCGTCCAGCCGCCGAAGGCCGCGTCGGCGGCCCGGGTGGCGGGGAGGGTCAGGCTGAACGCCAGGACGCCGAGGGCGCCCAGCGGCATCGCCGTCCGCTCCAGGCGCAGCCTGCGTGCGGTCGCCGCGGCGTCGGTGGCGTCGGTTTCAGCGGTGCCGGCGGTGGTGTCAGCGGTCATGAGCCCCACCGCTCGGTCTCGCCGAAGAAGCCGTCGATCGGGACGGCCTGGCCGGTCTCGGTGGCGATGCGGTGGACGAGGGTGCCGACGGCCAGGTCGAGCACGCCGAGGCCGAACGGGGAGAAGATCACCGGCCGGTCCGTGCCGACGGTGACCGAGCCTTCGATCACCTCGGCGAGCGTGCCGGTCACGAAGTCCCGGTTGCCGTACTTCTGTTCGGCCAGGTGCGGCGAGGTGTTGGCCTTCAGGCAGTGCTCGACGTCGTCCAGCACGTTGTAGGCGCCGACGATCAGCTCGGGGCCGAGATCCCGCAGCGAGATGTTCAGGACGACCTGGCCCGGGGCGAACGTCCCGGCGTCGAGCACGTACGGCTCACCGGCGGTGGTGGCGAAGACCACCAGATCCGCACCGGCCAGCGCGTCCGGCAGGCTGTCGGAGAAGGCCGCCGGGTAACCCAGCCGGTCGGCGGCGAACCCGGCCAGGGCCTGGCCGTACTGCGGGTGCAGGTCGTGGACCACCAGCTCCTCGACCGCCCAGCCCTGGGCGTGGAAGAACTCCAGGATGTTCCGGGCGATGATCCCGGCGCCGACGACCGTCAGACGGCGCGCGGAGCGCCGGCCGGTGAGCACCTCGGCGGCCAGGACGGCGGACGCGGCGGTACGGGCCGCGCTGATCTGCGAGGCCTCCAGCAGTGCGAAGGGGTAGCCCGTCGCGTAGTCGTTGAGGACCAGCGTCGCGGAGGCGCGCGGGATGCCCTGCTCGATGTTGCCGGGGAAGCTCGCGATCCACTTGATCCCGGCGACCTCGTGGCTGCCGCCCAGGTAGGCGGGCAGGGCGATGATGCGGCTGTCCGGCTTGTCGGGGAAGCGCAGGAAGTAGCTGTCCGGATTGACGGACCGACCGGCCTGGTGTGCCAGATAGGTCTCCCGGACCTCCTGGACGACCCGGCTCCGGTTGTTCTGGATGATCTCGCCGGCGACTCGTCCACCGACGACGCTGAACTCGAACATGCGGGAAACTTTCTGATAGACGCTCAGGCTTCGGTGTTCAGCCCTTTGGTGTTCAGGCGGGTTGTTGTGCGGTGAGCGGGTCGGGCACGAAACCGAAGTGGCCGCGGACCCAGTCGTCGTCGTAGAGGGTGTTCAGATAGCGCTCGCCGCTGTCCGGGCCGATGGCCACCACGGTGGCGTGCGCGGGGATTTCGGCCTTCCGCTGCTCGACGGCCGCCAGGACGGAGCCGGTCGAACCGCCCATCAGAATTCCCCGCTCACCCGCCAGCCGACGGCACATCTGCACCGCCTGCGCCTCCGGGACCATCACGACCTCGTCCACCACCCCGGGTCGGAAGATCTCCGGCCGACGGCTGGTGCCCAGCCCCGGGATGTAACGGCGGCCCGGCGGAAAGCCGAAGGTGACCGACCCGACCGTGTCCACCGCGACGATCCGCGTCCCGGGCGAGTGCCGGCGGAAGTACTCGACGCAGCCCATCAGGGTGCCGGTCGTCCCGGCCCCGACGAACAGCTGGTCGACGTTGAGGTACTGCTTGTAGATGGACGCCGCCGTGTGCTCGTAGTGCACGCGCGGATTGGCCTGGTTGGCGTACTGGTTGGGCCAGAGCAGGTCGGGCTCGTCCCGGAGCCTGGCCTGGATGTAGTCGACCCGGGACTGCAGGAAGCCCCCGTTCGCATCGCGCTGGTCCACGATGACGACCTGCCCGCCGAACGCCTTGATCAGCGCGACGCTGGCGCTGGCGGTGTTCGGGTCGGCCACGCAGGTGAACCGGTACCCACGGGCCGCGCAGACGGAGCTCAGGGCGATTCCGAGATTCCCGGAGGAGGATTCGATCACCCGCCCGCCGGGTTTGAGCAGGCCGCGTCTTTCGGCGTCGTCCAACAGGCCGACTGCGGCCTTGAGTTTGATGGACCCCGCCGGGTTGAGGCCCTCGATCTTCAGAGCGAGATCCACGCCTTCGATGAATCCGTGCAGATCCAGGAACAGATCGTCGAGGACCATCTCATGGGCATAGCGAAATATCATCGATCACCTTCGGATGCGAGTGGGGTAACGAAGGCAGTGCGATTGGTGATTCGGGTCAGCCCCAGCCGAGATCGCCGGACAGGGCGAGGGCGGGTGCCGAGGCGCGCGCCGAGGGCGCCGCAGAATGTAGGCCGGTGGCGGAAGCGGCGACGAGTGTCACGGCTGCGGCGACCCCGACGAGAAGTCGAGCTACAGGATTCATCGGTGTTTCCATGAGAATTGGGCAGTGCCGACAAGGTGGTTGGTGCGCTGCAAGCGTGCCCCGGCCACGCACCAGGGGGTATAGCCACCGGGTGTCGTATCTGCGCATGGCGCAGATGCGAGGGGGGCAGGCAAGGCTAAAGCCGACAGACTGGTCGGTTCCGTCGGTCAGGCCCATCACGCCGACGGGCCGTCACCCGAGCTCTGCGGGCTCCGTCTCGTCCCGGGCCGGGAAGGTCTGACGGTTCAGCAGGTCCAGCCGGTGGATCAGATAGCCGGCGTGGATGCGGTTGCGGGCGCCGAGCAGTCGCATGATCTCCGAGATGTGGCGCTGGCAGGTGCGCAGCGACATGCCCAGTTGGCGGGCGATGATCTTGTCCTCCACGCCGTCCACCAGCAGATGGGTGATCGCGATCTTCACGTCGTTCGAGGTCAGCTCGACCACGGCGGGGTCGTAGGTCGGCTGGAAGTCGGTGGCCTGGCTCCAGGCCCGCTCGAAGGCGGCGAACACGAAGTCCACCATGTTCCGCTCGTGGACGATCACGGCGCCGGTCTGGCTGTCGCGCAGCGCGATGACGGCCACGCTCCGGTCGAAGACCATCAGCCGCATGAACCCGTCGCTACGGGTGCGGACTTCGGCCCCCTGCCGGGTCACGTGCTCCACGTACTTCACCGTCGGCGGGCTGAACCTCGCTGTGTGCTGGTACAGCGTCCGCATCCGGACACCCCGGGCCAGCAGCTCGTCCGTCCGGGTCAGCGACTCCCGCAGCACCTCCTCGTTGCGGGCCCCGCCCGGCTGCGCCGTGACCACCTCGGACTGCGTCTTGGCGGCGAGCTCGGTGATGGTGTCCCGGACCGACTGGAGGTCGCTGATCACCTCGACCGTGTTGGCCTGCGTCAGCTGCAGCACACTGCCCTCGTACACCGCCGTCAGCTCGGAGTACGCCGCCCGCGTCACGTCGATCTCGCTCTGCCGCCGGTCGAGTTCGCGCAGCGCCGGCCCGAGCAGCTGCGCCCGCGCGGTGTCCGGCGGGACGGCCTCCAGCACCCCGTGCTCGAACGCCGACCGGCCCAGCATCCGCAGCGCGAGGAGCTGCCGCACGGCACCCGCCAGCCGTCCCTCCGTCAGCTCGACCGCCGAGCGCACGGTCTCCGAGGCGGTGCCGACCGGCCGGGCGACGATGTACCGGTAGACCGCACGGGCATCGCTGCTCAGGGGCTCGGCCGATGCTCTGCCGTGCTCCGGGTCTTCCATCCGCCGCCCCCGTCACCGTCGTCGGCCACCGGCTCCAGGACGCCGATCCTACGGACGCGCGATTCGAAAGGCTCTCAGATCGTTGAGAGTTCATCGAGTCGGCGTGATCCCGGGACGGCCCGGCCGGAAGCGGACCGGCGGTCGGCCCCGGATTGCGTGGGGTCGACCACCGGCCGCACGGATCAGGTCTGCGAGGTCACCGCCCGGCCGAAGTGCCGGGCGAAGAACCGGACCGCGCTGTCAGCCTCGAAGCGGGGCAGCTCGCCCTGCCTGCCCGCGTTGGCGTGCAGCGTCTTCTCCTTCGAGGCGAAGGCGTCGAACAGCGCGAGACCGGCCTCGCGCGGGATGTGCTCGTCGTCCCACTGCAGGTCGAACTCGATCGGGACGGTGATCTGCTTCGCCAGTTCGGCCAGGTCGTCGGGCCAGTGCAGCCCGAAGACCGCGGCCGTGATCCTGGGTTCGACCGCCACGAGCGGCACGCCGACGGCGGTGCCCATTTTGACGCCGAAGTAGCCGACCGGCCCGTCGGCGCCGATCTCCGGGAGCTGCTGGAGCGCGTCCAGCACCGCCCGCCACTCGGGCACGTTGAGCTCCGCCGTGTGCGCGTTGTGACGCTTGACGATCGGGCCCACCGGTTCGCCCGCCGCCCTCGCCTCGGCCAGCGCGGCGCTCACCTGCTCGTCGTACGCTGTGCGCGGCCGGTCGCCGTGACCGGGCGCGTCGATGACGGCGACGTGGAAGCCGCAGCCGGTCACGAGCCGCTGCGCGCGGCCGGCCATCGCCGGGTGCTTCTTGTGGTTGCCGCCGCCGTGGCCCATCAGCACCAGGGGCGCCCGGTCGGGGCCGGAGGCCGGCGACCAGAGGACGCCGGGTACGTCGCCGACGAGGAAGTCGCGCTCGAGCATGCCGTTCGAGGACGACTCGGCGGTGAACTGCAGAGAATGCATGGGTGTTGCCCTTCGGGAGTGCCTGGTTGTCGAGGCGCTCCCGGCGACAGCTACGTCAATCGCCCGGCCGTGACGGCAAGGGGGAGCACCCACATCGATACAGCGTTCATGGGTCTCACCTCCTCGGGCGGTGTCACGGTCGACTGAAAGCTACCAGCCCGGCCGCCGTACCCCCAGTCCTTTTCCGGCAAGCGGGGGCCGCCGGAGCGCGGCAGGCCCCCGGCCGGTGGTGCCTGCCTACCAGGAGTAGAGGGAGGCCCTGGGGACGGTGCGGGTGGTGCCGTCGGTGAGGGTGAGGGTGGCGGAGTCGATGATGTCGCTCCTGTCCCCGCTGGAGCCCGGCCACCAGGCGGTCCAGCGGCCACCCTCCACGGTGACCTCGAAGGTGCGGCCGTGGGCCGTCAGGGAGATCGCCTTGACGTCGGAACCGACGAAGCCGGCGGCGTAGTTGAAGGTGTCCGGGCCGTCGCCGTGGGAACCGCCGGTGTCGACGGCGATCGCATCGTGCGCGGGGTTCCCCGTGTCGCTGACCGACATCGTGAAGCCGCCGCTGCCCGAGGCGACGTAGCAGAGCACCGTGGTGCCGCCACGGTTGATGACCATCGAGGTGACCTTGCCGCGGAGGTCCGCGTTGGTGATCCTGGTGGGCTCGCCGGTGCCCGGCATCCCGTCCAGGCACCACTTCAGCGTCTTGGCACCCTGGCCGGACGAGGTGTCCATGTGGGTCGGGTTGACCGTCCAGGTGGCGAGCACGGAGGAGTTCATCGGGACGTTGGTCAACCGGTCGTACAGCGTCACGCCCGCCACGGCCGCACCCGCGGCGAGGGCGCCGACCAGCGTGAAGGCCAGCCGTCGCCGCAGACGCGGTCGGGCGGGCCGTCGGGCGGGGGTGGCAGGGTTGTCGAGGTCGATCTGGCGCATCAGGAGCTCCCGATGTAGGGCGTGACGTCCCGGCGGGAGGTCGCGCTCGACCGGTTCCGGCCGCTGGTCGGCGTTCACTGGTGTGCCTCCTTGGGGGACAGACCCGCGGTCGCGGGCCCACCCTTCATCTGGTGTGCGGTGCGGGCGAGTTCCGCTTTTTTCTGCGGGTTCTTCTGCGGGCCGCGACGGGCGGCCGCCTCGGTGAGGCGGTGCAGCTTGGCACGGGCGCGGGAGAGCCGGGAACGGACGGTGCCCACCGGCACGCCGAGCGCCTCGGCCGCCTCCTGGTAGTCCAGGCCGGCCCACACGCACAGCGCCAGCACCTCGCGGTCCGGCCGCCGCAGCCGTGCCAACGCCTTCTGCACGGCGGCGATCCGCGCTGCGTCGTCGATCCGCCCGGCCGCCTCCTCGGCGAAGTCGGGCACGCCCTCGGGCGGCGGCGGCAGTTGGGCCACGACCTGCCGGTGCCGCCGGGCGGCCCGGCGCTGGTTGCTGACCAGGTTGGTGGCGATGCCCAGCAGCCACGGCCGCAGCGACCCGCCCTCCGCACCGACCCGGCCGTGCTGTCGCCAGGCCTCCAGGAAGGTCAGCGACATCACGTCCTCCGCCGCCGACCAGTCCCCGGTGAGCCGGTACGCGTGGTTGTACACCGACCGCGCGTACGCGTCGAAGAGCCGCCCGAACGCGTCCCGGTCACCGGCCCGCACCCGCGCCCGTACTTCTGGATCCGAATAGTCCACGTCATCTCTCTGGTACGACGCCCCGGAGGGTTCCCGTGACGCGCGTCATACCGCCGAGGTCGGTGCGTGGCGGAGATCGGTTCTGAGGTGATGCGCCCTCAATGTGCCCTGTGGGTCAGGGCCAGACCAGGCAGTACAGCTGATGCCCCGCGTCGTGCAGCCGGTTCGCGAAGTCCTGCCACTCGTGGAGCATGGTGTAGATCACGAAGGCGTCGCGCGGGCCCCGGCGGTCGGGGACGGTGGACCAGATGAAGGCGGCGGCGCCGAGTTCGGTCTCGTCGGCCTTGCGGAGGGGTTCGACGACGGTGTGCGGGAGCTGCACGACGGCGTAGTCGGGGTGGAGGACGACGAGCTCCAGGGGCGGGACCTGGTGGAGGGGGACGCCCTTGATGCCGGTGAGGACCATGGCGCTCATCGTCTCGGGCTTGATCTTGGTGGAGAGGTGGCCGCCGAGGGAGCCGCTGGTCTCCATCAGGTCGCCGAGGCGCCCGAGGGTGCCGAGCTCGCCTGCGTCGAGGCCGAGGCCGCCGGGGCCCAACGCGGTGGGCACTCTGGCAGCGGTGGCCCGGTCGGGTGCGCCGAAGTACTTGTAGGTGACTCCCACGCGCCCTTCACCCCGCCTTCCCCTGCCCGCTCCCGTTCCCCCGCCCGCGGCCCGCGAGGGCCGTCGGGAAGTACCCGCGGTCTCCTCGGAGCCGTCCTGCGCCTCGGACACTCGGACCATCCTCACCGGAATTCGCCGGAATCGACAGACCCCCGCACGCTCGGTGTCCCTCCGAACGTGCCCATTACCCCGTCTTTGCGCCGCTGTAACACGTGTGCCCGGCACACCTGCCCAGCTGCCGTGCCGCAGCTTCGCCGTCGACAGCTCCCCACAGTCTGACTGATCCGTCAAGCGGATGAGAACGCGAGGGCCTGACCGCAGGAAGGCAGTGCGGTAAGACACAGCGGCACACGGATCATCGTTCCAGATGATCGGGTCCGACATGCGGAGGTCAAGGACACGATTTGAGACCATGTGCGGGTGACGAATCCGATGACCTACCCGTACGAGGCCCCTCAGTCCCAGTCGCTGTTCGACCGAGCCTCGGTCGTGACCCCCGGCGGCGTGAACTCACCGGTGCGCGCCTTCCGCGCCGTCGGCGGCACCCCGCGCTTCATGGTGTCCGGCACCGGCCCCTACCTGACCGACGCCGACGGCCGTGAGTACGTCGACCTGGTGTGCTCCTGGGGTCCGATGATCCTCGGCCACGCGCACCCGGCCGTGATCGACGCCGTCCGGCA
This sequence comes from Kitasatospora sp. McL0602, assembly GCF_052076145.1. Classification (NCBI taxonomy): domain Bacteria; kingdom Bacillati; phylum Actinomycetota; class Actinomycetes; order Kitasatosporales; family Streptomycetaceae; genus Kitasatospora; species Kitasatospora sp. McL0602. Next base: position 4,441,258 of record NZ_CP197246.1, read on the forward strand.
GGCGGTCGTGAAGGGCACCTCCTTCGGCACGCCCGGCCAGGGCGAGGTTGAGCTGGCGGAGGAGATCGTGGCCCGGGTCGCCCCGGTCGAGCAGGTGCGCCTGGTGTCCAGCGGCACCGAGGCGACGATGTCCGCGATCCGGCTGGCCCGTGGCTTCACCGGCCGGGCGAAGATCGTCAAGTTCGCCGGCTGCTACCACGGCCACGTGGACGCGCTGCTCGCCGCCGCCGGCTCGGGCGTCGCGACCTTCGGCCTGCCCGACACCCCCGGCGTCACCGGCGCCCAGGCGGGCGACACCATCGTGCTCCCGTACAACGACCTCGCGGCCGTCCGCGAGGCGTTCCGGAAGCACCCCGGCCAGATCGCCTGCGTGATCACCGAGGCCTCGCCCGGCAACATGGGCGTCGTCCCGCCGCTGCCCGGCTTCAACAAGGGCCTCGCCGAGCTCTGCAAGGCCGACGGCGCGCTGTTCATCTCGGACGAGGTGATGACGGGCTTCCGCGTGTCCAAGGCCGGCTGGTACGGCCTGGAGGCGGCGCACGAGGGCTGGGCGCCCGATCTGCTCACCTTCGGCAAGGTGATGGGCGGCGGCTTCCCGGCCGCGGCCTTCGGCGGCCGAGCCGACGTGATGGCGTACCTCGCCCCGGCCGGCCCGGTCTACCAGGCGGGCACCCTCTCCGGTAACCCGATCGCCACCGCCGCCGGGCTCGCCCAGCTGCGCGGCTGCACCGACGAGGTGTACGCGACGGTCGACCGCGTCTCCGCCGAGATCTCCGGCCTGGTCGGCGCCGCGCTGACCAAGGAGGGCGTGACGCACCGCCTCCAGACGGCGGGCAACATGTTCTCGGTCTTCTTCACTGACGCGCCCGTCACCAACTACGACGAGGCGAAGACCCAGGAGGCGTACCGCTTCAACGCCTTCTTCCACAGCATGCTCGCGCAGGGCGTCTACCTGCCGCCGTCCGCCTTCGAGTCCTGGTTCGTCTCGGCCTCGCACGACGCCCGCGCGATCGAGCGGATCGCCGCCGCCCTGCCCGCCGCCGCCCAGGCCGCCGCCCAGGCCACCGAGGAGTCCAAGTGAGCGAGACCACCGTCGTCCACCTGATGCGGCACGGCGAGGTGCACAACCCGGAGGGCATCCTCTACGGACGCCTGCCCGGCTACCGCCTCTCCGAGCTCGGCCGGGAGATGGCCGACCGCGTCGCCGACCACCTGGCGGACCGTGACATCACGTACGTGGTCGCCTCGCCGCTGGAGCGCGCGCAGGAGACCGCCGCGCCGATCGGCAAGGCGCACGGCCTGGAGATCGCCTCCGACGATCGGCTGATCGAGGCGGACAACATCTTCCAGGGCAAGACCTTCGGCGTCGGCGACGGTTCGCTGCGCAACCCGGGGTACTGGAAGTACCTGACCAACCCGTTCAAGCCGTCCTGGGGCGAGCCGTACATCGAGCAGGTCGTCCGGATGATGGGCGCCCTCGCGGCGGCCCGGGACGCGGCGCGCGGGCACGAGGCGGTCTGCGTCAGCCACCAGCTGCCGATCTGGATCGTCCGCTCCTTCGCCGAGCGCCGCCGGCTCTGGCACGACCCGCGCAACCGGCAGTGCTCGCTGGCCTCGCTGACCAGCTTCACGTACGAGGACGACCGGATCGTCTCGATCGGCTACAGCGAGCCGGCCCGCGATCTGCTCCCCGCGCACCTGGTCTCCAAGGGCGGCAAGGACAAGCCCGTGGGGAAGAGTTTCGGGGCGTGAGCAGCCACCGTCGGGGCGCGCCCCAAATAAGTGGATCATAAGTATAAGAACCGCAGGTCAGGTGGGGTCCGACACGCAAGGTCGGACCCCCCTAAAACGCCCTGAAGTCCCATGCGAAACTTTTCACATGTCTGGGACGAACCGCCGCCGCATCCGCCTGGCCGCCCTGCTCGCGGCAACCGCATCGCTGGCACTCACCGCCTGCTCGTCAGGCGCCTCCGGCGGTGGCGGCCAGACCGGCTTCATCGCCGGAAAGGGCGGTCTGGACACCGCCACGGCCGGCCACCGCAAGGACGCCCCCGCCATCTCCGGCACCCTGCTCGACGGCGGCAAGGCCGCCCTTGCCGACTACCGGGGCAAGGTCGTCGTCCTGAACGTCTGGGGCTCCTGGTGCAACCCGTGCCGCGCCGAGGCGAAGGGCCTCCAGGAGGTCGCCGACAAGTTCAAGGGCCAGGACGTGCAGTTCCTCGGCCTCAACACCCGGGACCCGGACCCGACCAACGCCATCGCCTTCGAGAAGAACTTCGGGATCACCTACCCCAGCCTGTACGACCCGGACGGCACCCAGATCCTCAAGTTCCCCAAGGGCAGCCTCAACCCGCAGGCCATCCCCTCCACCATCGTGGTCGACCGCGACGGCAAGCTCGCCGCCCGCTCACTGCGCGCCCTCTCGGCGGAGGACCTGGAGAGCCTGTTGAAGCCGATCGTCGCCGAGAAGTCCCAGTGAGCACTGCCCTGATCGCCGAGGCAGCCGTCAACCAGACGGTGTTCGACGGCGCGATCCTGCTCGCCATCCCGGTGGCACTGCTCGCCGGGCTGGTCTCGTTCTTCTCGCCCTGCGTGCTGCCGCTCGTCCCCGGCTACCTCAGCTACGTCACCGGCTTCTCCGCCGTCGACCTCGCTGACGCCAAGGGCGCCAAGCGGGGGCGGATGGTGCTCGGCTCGGCGCTGTTCGTCCTCGGCTTCTCCGCCGTCTTCGTCTCCGGCGGCGCCCTGTTCGGCTTCTTCGGGGACACCCTCGCGCATTACCGACACATCATCAACATCGTGATGGGCATAGTGACGGTGCTGATGGGCCTGGCCTTCATGGGGTTGCTGCCCGGCTTCAGCATGCGCGAGCTGCGCACGCACCGCCGCCCGGCGGTCGGCCTGGCCGGAGCGCCGCTGCTCGGCATCGTGTTCGGGCTCGGCTGGTCGCCCTGTCTCGGGCCCACCTACTCCGCGATCAACACCCTGGCGATGAACGAGGCCAACCCCTGGCGCGGCTCGGTCCTCGCTGTCGTGTACTGCCTGGGCCTCGGCGTACCGTTCATCGTGGCCGCGCTGGCCTTCCGCCGGGCGCTCACCGCGTTCGGCTGGATCAAGCAGCACTACCAGTGGGTGATGCGGATCGGCGGCGGCATGCTGGTCGCGGTCGGTCTGCTGCTCCTCACCGGGGCCTGGGACGACCTGGTCGGCCAGCTTCGCAACGCCTTCGCCGACTTCTCGATCGGAATCTGACCGTGAGCGACACCCGTACCCGCCCCCCGGAGGACATCCCGGAGGACACCCCGGACGGCCTCCCGGAGGCTGACGAGCTCTCGGCCGGGCGCCTCAGCAGTCAGCCCCTCGAGTCCGACGGCCCCTCCGGCATAGGGGTCTTCGGCTGGCTGCGCTGGACGTGGCGTCAGCTGACCTCGATGCGGGTCGCGCTGATCCTGCTCTTCATGCTCTCGCTGGCGGCCATCCCGGGCTCGCTGATCCCGCAGAACAGCCAGAACTCCTTCAAGGTGCAGAACTGGCAGGCCGCCCACAAGGGCGTCACGCCGATCTACCAGAAGCTCCAGCTGTTCGACGTCTACAGCTCGGTCTGGTTCTCGGCGATCTACCTGCTGCTCTTCATCTCGCTCGCGGGCTGCATCATCCCCCGCACCTGGCAGTTCGTCGGCGTGCTGCGGGCCCAGCCCCCGGCCGCGCCCGGCAACCTGACCCGGATGCCGGTGTACGCGGCCTGGCACACCTCGGCCGACGCCAAGACGGTCAACACCGCCGCGTACCAGCACCTCAAGCGGCGCGGCTTCCGCAGCCACCTCGGTGGCGGCGCGGTCGCCGCCGAGAAGGGGTACCTGCGCGAGGTCGGCAACCTGCTCTTCCACCTCTCGCTCTTCGCGCTGCTGGCCGGCTTCGGCTGGGCGAGCCTGGCGAGCGGCCAGGGCGGCAAGCTGGTGATCGAGGGTCAGGGTTACTCGAACACCACGACGCAGCTGGACGACTTCACCGGCTCGGCCTTCTACGGCTCCGAGGACCTGGACGCCTTCGGCTTCAAGCTGGACGGCTTCACCGCCCGCTACCAGACCAGCGGCGACCAGATCGGCAGCGCCCGCGAGTTCACCGCGCACATCCGGTACTGGACCGGCAGCGACGACACCCGGCTGACCAAGGGCGACATCCAGGTCAACCACCCGCTGGAGATCGGCGGCAGCAAGGTCTTCCTGATCGGCCACGGCTACGCCCCGGTCGTCACTGTGAAGAACGCCAAGGGCGAGAAGGTCTACACCGGCCCGACGCCCTTCCTGCCGCAGGACGCCAACCTGACTTCGACCGGCGTGGTCAAGGTCAACGACTACGGCCAGAAGGACGGCAAGGACACCCAGCTGGGCCTGAGCGGCTTCTTCCTGCCGACGGCCGCCGCCGACTTCACCCACACCGGCCCGATCTCGCTCTTCCCGGACACCGCCGATCCGGTGCTGGTGCTCAACGCCTACGCGGGCGACCTGCGCAGCAACTCGGGGCTCCCATCCAACGTCTACCAGCTGGACACCAAGGGCATGACCCGGCTCCTGGTGAACGGCCAGCCCGCGATCGTGAAGCTGAAGCCGGGTCAGGGCTGGACCCTCCCGGACGGCTACGGCACCGTCACCTTCGACGGCTACGAGCAGTGGGCCAGCTTCACCGTCTCGCACCGGCCGGGCAATGCCGTGGCCCTCACCGGCGCCGTCTGCGCGATCCTCGGCCTGATCGGCTCGCTCTTCGTGCAGCGTCGCCGGATCTGGGTCCGGGCCGTGGCGACGCCGGACGGCCGCACCCTGGTCGAGGTCGCCGGACTGGCCCGCAGCGAGTCGGCGAAGATCGCCGAGGAGCTGGCCGAACTCGCCGTCGACCTCCAGGACGAAGCCCCAGCCCTCGACGACGGCCCCACAGACGAAGACCAACCCGCTGACCCGGACTCCAAGGAGTAGACGGTGCTGATCGCATCAGGGGTCGACCCCCAGCTGGCCGACCTCTCCAACAAGCTGATCTACGCGGCGATGGCCGTGTACCTGCTCGCCATGTTCGCCCACATCTTCGAGTGGACCTTCGGCAGCAAGGGCGCCGTCGCCGTCCGCTCCACCGAGCAGGCGACGCTCGCCGAGACGGTGGCCGCCGCCAAGGCCCCCGAGGTGGTCAAGAAGGTGACGGTCACCGTCGCCTCCGCCGGTGGCGGCACCACCACGCTGACCCGTACCGCCCTCGCCGACGCCGGGGCGACGGTGGTCACCAGCGGCCGCGGCGACAACGACGAGGTGGACGGTCCGGGCGCGGCGGGCAGCAGCGAGAAGGGCGACCTGGCGGGCCGGATCGCCATCTCGCTGACCGTCCTGGGCGCGCTGCTGCACATCGCCGGCGTGATCACCCGCGGCCTCTCGGTCACCCGCTGGCCGTGGGGCAACATGTACGAGTTCTCCTGCGCCTTCGCGCTGACCACGGTGCTGGCGTACCTGGGTCTGCTGGTCGCCAAGAAGAACGTCCGCTGGCTCGGCCTGCCGGTCACGGTCGCCGTGGTGCTGACGCTGGGCCTCGCTGTCAGCGTGCTGTACACCGAGTCCGAGCAGCTCGTCCCGGCCCTGCACTCGTACTGGCTGGCCATCCACGTCTCCGCCGCGATCATCTGCGGTGGCGCCTTCTACGCCGGCTTCGCGGCCACCGCGCTCTACCTGGGCAAGGGCTGGTACGACCGCCGGATCGCCGAAGGCATGACCACCGGCCCGTTCGGCACCCCGGCCTCGATCTGGCAGCGGCTCCCCGCCGCGTCGACGCTCGACAAGCTCTCGTACCGGATCAACGCGCTGGTCTTCCCGCTGTGGACGTTCACCATCATCGCGGGCGCGATCTGGGCCGAGGCCGCCTGGGGCAAGTACTGGGAGTGGGACCCGAAGGAGACCTGGTCGTTCATCACCTGGGTCGTCTACGCCTGCTACCTGCACGCCCGTGCCACGGCCGGTTGGAAGGGCCGCAAGGCCGCCTACCTGGCTCTGCTGGCCTTCGCCTGCTTCCTGTTCAACTACTACGGCGTCAACATCTTCGTCACCGGCAAGCACTCGTACGCGGGCGTCGGCTGACCGTCCGGGTGATGAGGTGGCACAGTCCCGGGACCGGGGGTTTCGGGACGTGCCACAGCGAGCACTGGTGTGCCGAAGGTCGAGAAGCCGCGAGGAGGGCCGCGCCATGGAGTGCGACGAGGTCATGCTGACCGTCAGGATCACCGCGCGTGAGCGGGCGCTGCTGCGCAGCCTCGCGCAGGGGCACCGCAGCGACGTGTCCGAGGTGGTCGCCGACGGGCTGCTGGACGTGTTGCCGACGCTGCTGAGCACGGCCGACGCCTACCGCTTCCTGGCGGCCCTGACGCCCCCGGCGCCGTGTGCTCAGACCGTCTGGCTGCCGGCCGCCCTCAGCGACCTCCTGGTGCTCGCCGCTGCGCGCGTCGCGCAGGCCACCGGCGTCCGCCTCGGCTCCGCCACGGCCGTCCTGGCCGCCGCCGTCCGGCTCTGGCTCAGCCAGGACCCGCAGCGGCTGGCGGCCAACCTGCACGCCATGCACGAGGGCCGCTCGGCGGCCCTGACGGCCGCGTAGGGGCCCTGTGGGCTAGCCCTCGGGCCACTTGTGCTCGTGGGGCATGCTGCTGTGGTGTTCGATCGGCTCTTCCGTGCCGTGCTCGGCCCAGAACCAGTAGCCGACGCCGGCAAGGGCCAGCAGGCCCACCGGGATCAGGACCGCAAGAATCCCCTCGACCATGTCGCCCCCACGACTCCCGCTCGCCTCCCCGTCCGAGGACGAGGACGTCGAATGCCGGGCGAGCGGTTCCCCGCGTGTGCCGGTCCGGCCGTTACGCCGCCTGCTGCCAGCTGACGGGGGAGTAGTAGGCCGGGCGGCGCTCCAGGCGCTGCCAGCGGGCGATGGGCTCGACTGCCGTGGCGGCGGCGCACTGGGCGGCGGTCGCACGGGCCATCAGGACGGCGGTGAGGGCGGCGAGTTCCTCGTCGGAGAGGGTGCCGCGAGTGATGCGGATGTCGGCTGAAGCGCTCATGGTGTGGGTTTCTCCCCCGGGGTGACGGCTGCGACAGGTGGTGCCTGGTGCTGCTGGGTGGAGCCCCGACTACATCGGCGGGTTGCCGTGCTTACGGCTGGGCAGGTCGGCGTGCTTGGTGCGGAGCATCGCGAGCGAGGAGGCGAGCACCGCGCGGGTCTCGGCCGGGTCGATGACGTCGTCCACGAGGCCGCGCTCGGCCGCGTAGTACGGGTGCATCAGCTCGCTCTTGTACTCCTTGATCTTCTGCGCGCGAGTGGCCTCCGGGTCCTCGGACCCGGCGATGTCACGGCGGAAGATGACGTTGGCCGCGCCCTCGGCGCCCATCACGGCGATCTCGTTGGTCGGCCAGGCGAAGGAGAGGTCGGCGCCGATCGAGCGCGAGTCCATGACGATGTAGGCGCCGCCGTAGGCCTTGCGCAGGATCAGCTGGATGCGCGGCACGGTGGCGTTGCAGTACGCGTACAGCAGCTTGGCGCCGTGCCGGATGATGCCGTCGTGCTCCTGGTCGACGCCGGGCAGGAAGCCGGGGACGTCGAGCATGGTCACGAGCGGGATGTTGAAGGCGTCGCACATCTGGACGAAGCGCGCGGCCTTCTCGGAGGCGTTGATGTCGAGGACGCCGGCCAGCGACTGCGGCTGGTTGGCAATGATGCCGGTGACGTGGCCGTCGATCCGGGCCAGCACGCACAGCACGTTGGTCGCCCAGCGCTCGTGGATCTCCAGGTACTCGCCGTGGTCGACGATCTCCTCGATCACCTTGCGCATGTCGTACGGGCGGTTGCCGTCGGCCGGGACGAGGTCGAGCAGTACGTCGTTGCGGCGCTCGACCGGGTCGTCGGAGGGGACGGCCGGGGGCATCTCGCGGTTGTTCTGCGGGAGCAGCGAGAGGAGGTAGCGGACCTCCTCGATGCAGGACTGCTCGTCGTCGTAGGCGAAGTGCGAGACGCCGGAGACGCCGGAGTGCACGTCGGCGCCGCCGAGGCCGTTCTGGCTGATCTTCTCGCCGGTGACGGCCTGCACGACGTCCGGGCCGGTGATGAACATCTGCGAGGTCTCGCGGACCATGAAGATGAAGTCGGTCAGCGCGGGGGAGTAGGCGGCGCCACCGGCGCACGGGCCGAGCATCACCGAGATCTGCGGGATGACGCCGGAGGCGCGGGTGTTGCGCTGGAAGATGCCGCCGTACCCGGCGAGCGCGGTGACGCCCTCCTGGATGCGGGCGCCGGCGCCGTCGTTCAGGGAGACCAGCGGAGCACCGGCCGCGATGGCCATGTCCATGATCTTGTGGATCTTCTGCGCGTGGGCCTCGCCCAGTGCGCCGCCGAAGATCCGGAAGTCGTGTGCGTAGGTGAAGACGGTGCGCCCGTGCACGGTGCCCCAGCCGACGATCACACCGTCGGTGTGCGGCTTCTTGGCCTCCAGGCCGAAGCCGGTGGCACGGTGGCGGCGCAGCGGCTCGATCTCGCGGAAGGAGCCCTCGTCGAGGAGCAGGTCGATCCGCTCACGCGCCGTCAGCTTGCCCTTGGCGTGCTGCGCCTCGGTCGCCTTCTCGCTCGGGCCGCGTCGGACCTTGTCCCGAAGGTCCCGCAGCTCGGCGACCCGCCCGTGCGCGTCGGCCGGGATCTCGGGGATCTCGTCGCCGACCGGCGCGTCGTGCAGAACCGTCATCTCGAACCACTCCAAGTGTGAGGGAACTGTCCGACAGCCGGCCTGCTGTGGCGGCGGCTGCTGCTGCGAACACTTCTTCACCTATGACACTACGAGGGATCACACCCGGATTTCGGCGTCGATTCCGTACAAGGTCGGGCCCCAGAACATGTGAGAGGCATACAGAAACGGAGCTCTCCCACGAGCCGTTTCCGAGCCCGTTCCGGCTATGCACATTTGCCTTGCAGATTACCGGCCGTTTCGCTGTATCCGCAGGTCACAATGGTCGCGAACGGGGTCGGAGGGGGCGCGCGACGGGCTCGCGCACGGGTGTGCGCGGCCGGTCGGCGGCGGTTGGCAGAAGGTGACGTTTCTGCGCGGTCTCGTAGGGATGCGCCAAACGAGGGTCCGTCCGGCCGGGCCGGGCTGTCAGCTTCCTGCCGCGTTCGGTCCTCAGGGCTTCTCGGGCTCGTCCTTGTCGCGTAGCTGCTCCTCGCGACGGCGGAGGTCGGCCTCCCACTGCTTGAGCATGTCCTCGTGCTTCTGGTTGTCCTTCTTGAGGGAGGCCAGGAACTCGGGGTCGTCGTCGGGCGCCCCGGAGCGGCTGCGCGGGCGCTCGTACTCGGGGTACCCGGCGGTCTGGCCGGACGGCCAGGGGACGTTGCGCGAGCGGGCGCCGCCGCGCTGCTTGCCGGCCGCCAGCCAGGCGATCGGGCCGAGCAGCACCTCACCGAAGAGCAGGATGATGATGATCCACACCACCTTGGGGAGGTGCTTCACCTCCTCCTCCGGCGTGGTCAGGCAGTCGATGAACGCCCAGATCCACAGGGCGAGTACAAGCAGGAACGGCAGCATCCTCAGCACGGCGGCGATCTCCCCCGGAGACGATTAGGTGGGGCCCTCTTGGCGGGGCCAGGTTAGTCCGTGTCGGATACTGATACGCATGGCATACGACGATCTCCGCTCGTTTCTCCGGGCCCTGGAGCGCGAGGGTGACCTCAGGCGCATCAAGGCCGAGGTCGACCCCCATCTGGAGATCGGCGAGATCGTCGACCGCGTCCAGAAGGCCAAGGGTCCGGCCCTGCTCTTCGAGAACGTCAAGGGCTGCTCGGTGCCGCTCGCGATGAACGTCTTCGGTACGGAGCGCCGGCTCGCGAAGTCGCTCGGCCTGAAGTCGCCCGACGACATCGCGGAGAAGATCGCCGGGCTGCTGAAGCCCGAGCTGCCGCAGGGCTTCACCGGCTTCCGGGACGCCTTCGGCAAGCTCGCCTCGATGGCCCACGTGCCGCCGAAGAACGTGAAGGCTGCCGACGCCCCCGTGCAGGAGGTCGTGCTCACCGGCGACGACGTCGACCTGGACGACCTGCCCGCACTCTTCACCTGGCCGCTGGACGGCGGCTCCTTCTTCAACCTGGGCCTGACCCACACCAAGGACCCGGACTCCGGCATCCGCAACCTCGGTCTGTACCGCCTCCAGCGGCACGACAAGCGGACCATCGGCATGCACTGGCAGATCCACAAGGACAGCCGCAACCACTACGCGGTGGCCGCCAAGCGCGGCGAGCGCCTGCCGGTCGCGATCGCCTTCGGCTGCCCGCCGGTCGTCACGTACGCGGCGACCGCGCCGCTGCCGGGGGACATCGACGAGTACCTGTTCGCCGGGTTCGTCGCGGGTGAGCGCGTCCGGATGGTCGACTGCAAGACCGTGCCGTTGCAGGTACCGGCCGATGCCGAGGTCGTCCTGGAGGGCTGGCTGGAGCCGGGCGAGATGCTGCCGGAGGGGCCGTTCGGCGACCACACCGGCTTCTACACGCCGCAGGAGCCGTTCCCCGCGCTGACGATCGACTGCGTCACCATGCGGAAGCGGCCCATCCTGCAGTCCATCGTGGTCGGCCGCCCGCCGACCGAGGACGGGCCGCTGGGCAAGTTCACCGAGCGGTTCTTCCTGCCGCTGCTCAAGATCATCATCCCGGACATCGTGGACTACGACCTCCCCGAGGCCGGCGGCTTCCACAACTGCGTGATCGTCTCGATCGACAAGAAGTACCCCAAGCACGCCCAGAAGGTCATGCACGCGATCTGGGGCGCCCACATGATGTCGCTGACCAAGCTGATCATCGTGGTGGACGCCGACTGCGACGTCCACGACTACCAGGAGGTCGCCTGGCGGGCGCTCGGCAACACCGACTACAGCCGCGACCTCAGCGTCGTCGAGGGCCCGGTCGACCACCTCGACCACGCCTCGTACCAGCAGTTCTGGGGCGGCAAGGCCGGCATCGACGCCACCCGCAAGCTCCCCGAGGAGGGCTACACCCGCGACGGCGGCTGGCCCGAGATGGTCGCCTCCGACCCGGCCACCGCCGCCCTCGTCGACCGTCGCTGGAAGGAATACGGACTGTGAGTAGCACCGCTGCTGCCGTCACCCCCGGGCCGGCCAGGTCCTTCCTGCGCCTCGTCCTGATCGAGCACTCGGTCTTCGCCCTCCCCTTCGCCTACATCGCCGCACTCACCGCGATGTTCCTGGCCGACGGCGAGGTGCACTGGGGCCAGCTCTTCGTCGTCACCGTCTGCATGGTCGGCCTGCGGACCTTCGCGATGGCCGCCAACCGGATCATCGACCGCGAGATCGACGCCCGGAACCCGCGCACCGCCAGCCGCGAGCTCGTCACCGGCGCCGTCTCGCTGCGCACCGCCTACACCGGCTCGGCGATCGCGCTGCTGGTCTTCCTCGGGGCCGCCGCGCTGCTCAACCCGCTCTGCCTCTACCTGGCGCCGGTCGCCGTGGTGCCGATGGTGGTCTACCCGTACGGCAAGCGGTTCACCGACTTCCCGCATGCCATCCTCGGCCTCGCCCAGGCGATGGGCCCGATCGGCGCCTGGCTGGCCGTCACCGGCACCTGGTCCTGGGACGCGGTCGTGCTCGGCCTGGCCGTCGGCGTCTGGATCGGCGGCTTCGACCTGATCTTCGGCTGCCAGGACGTCGCGGCCGACCGCGCCGACGGCGTCCGGTCCGTCCCCGCCCGCTTCGGCGTCGCCGGGGCGCTCTACGGCGCCCGTGCCTGTCACGTCGTCACCACGGGGCTGCTCGCCTGGTACGCGGTGCTCACCCACGCCGGGGCGGCGTTCTGGGTCGGGCTGGCCGTGGTCGCCTGCGCGTTCGTCTACGAGCACTCGATCATCAAGCCCACCGACCTCTCCCGGCTCAACCGGGCCTTCTTCACCACCAACGGGTTCGTCGGCGTCTCGCTCTTCGTCTTCGCCCTGCTCGACCTGGTGATCCGGGGCCTCGGCGTGTGACACCCGGTCAGGCCGTCCGTGTAAGGAGATCCTAGGATCTTGGACGGACCTGGCCGGGCTGCTCCGACGCGTCGGTCGGGCCGCCGACGTGGGGGAAGCACGTGCACACCGCCCAGACATCCGACCGGTCCGCAGCGATACCAGCGGCGATACCCGCAGGCGTACCCGCTGCCCGGCCCACCGAGGCCGGGCCGCCGGCGTCGGCGGGGAAGGGCCCCCGACTCGACTCGCTCACCGGGCTCCGGATGTTCGCGGCGCTGCTGATCTTCTTCTACCACTTCGGGGTCGAGGACACCTTCTTCGGCACCACCCGGAGCCGGGACCAGGTCTGGCACCTCACCTACGGCGGGATATCGGCGGTCTCGTTCTTCTACCTGCTCTCCGGTTTCGTCCTCGCCTGGTCGGCCCGGCCGGGGGCCGGCAAGGCCCGGTTCTGGTGGCGGCGGTTCGCCAAGATCTACCCGAGCCACCTCGCCACCTTCCTGCTCGCGGTCGCGTTCACAGTCTGGATCGGCGGGCAGCTGCGGCTCCCGGTCGCAGCTGCCAACCTGACGCTCACCCAGGCGTGGGTGCCGAATTCCCGGGAGTACTGGTTCGGCTTCAACGGCGTCTCCTGGTCGCTCAGCTGCGAGGCGTTCTTCTACCTCTGCTTCCCGTTCGCCGTCGCGCTGGTCCGTCGGCTTTCGCCCCGGGGCCGCTGGGGCGTGGTGCTCGGCGGCAACGTCTTCGTCGTCCTGTTCCCGCTGGTGCTGGGTTGGCTGGGTCTGCTGCCGGCGATCAAGCCGAGCTACCCCGTCTACATGCTCCCGGCCACCCGGCTGGTCGAGTTCGTGATCGGCGTCGCGCTCGCCCTCCTGGTCAAGGAGGGCCACTGGCGCGGCCCCGGCATCACCGTCAGCTCCGCGCTCGCCCTGGCCGCCCTGATCTGGGGCGTGCACCTGGTCCCCGAGGCCATGCACTACTCGGCCTGCACGATCGTCCCGTACACCATGCTGGTCGCGGCCGCCGCCCGCGCCGATCTGCGCGGCACCCGCTCGGCCTTCCGGCAACGGCACATGGTCTACCTCGGCGAGGCCTCCTTCGCCTTCTACCTGGTGCACGAGCTGGTGATGTTCACCGGCAACCAGGTCATGAAGCACCACCCGCCCGTCGCCACCGTGCCGAACCTGGTCGCGGTCTTCTCGGTCGCGCTGGTGGGGGCCTTCGCCCTGCACGAGTTCGTGGAGAAACCCTGCCAGCGGCTGCTCACCAGCCGTACCTTCCGCCGTACCGCCCGTCGGGTGTCCTCGGGCGTGTGACGGCCGTTCGACGGGCTCGGCTGCCTATCCTGCTGAGCAGGAGGTGGCTGCGGTGATCGGCAGACTTCAGTGCGTGGTGCTCGACTGTCACTACCCGGCGGGGCTGGCGCACTTCTACGCCGCCCTGCTCGGCGGTGAGGTGGACCGGCCCGACCCCCGGTGGTCGCTGGACCCGGAGTGGTCGACCGTGCACGCCCCCGACGGCTTCGTCCTCGCCTTCCAGCGCGTCGAGGACTTCCGCCCGCCGGAGTGGCCCGACCCGGCGCACCCCCAGCAGCTACACCTCGACGTCGAGGTCGACGACCTCGACGCGGCGGAGGCCGAGGTGGTCGCGCTGGGCGCCGTCCGCAGGGACGCCCAGGCCGGCTTCCGGGTCTACCTCGACCCGGCCGGGCATCCGTTCTGCCTGGTCGCGGCGGCTCCGGAGAAGTCCCGCTGAAATTTCCGGCCGAGCCTGTCGATCCAGCCGTCTCCCGTTCGACATACGGGTGAGAAGCGGGGAACGGCCCTGCCTACCGACCGAGGAGTCACCATGCCGCGCTACCTGTCGATGATCCGTATCGACGAGCAGAACCTCCCCACCGAGGGCTTCCCGCCCGAGTTCGAGCAGCGGATGGGCGCCCTGCTGGAAGAGATCACCAAGGCCGGAGTCATGCTCGACACGGCCGGCCTGACCCCGACCTCCGAGGGCACCCGCCTCACCTGGTCCGACGGCCGGATCTCGGTCACCGACGGCCCCTTCACCGAGGCCAAGGAGGTCGTCGGGGGCTACGCCATCATCCAGGCCAAGGACAAGGCCGAGGCCCTCGAATGGACCCGCCGCTTCCTGGAGATCCACCCCGGCCACTGGACCATCACCTCCGAGGTCCGCGAGATCGCCGAAGGCTGAGGCCGCCGGCTGAGGTCACCGACGGGGCCCGCTGCTTGCGTGAACAATGGGCCTGTGACAACAGCCAGCGCAGCGGTTGAAGCGGTGTTCCGGATCGAGTCGGCGCGGATCATCGCCGTCGTGACCCGGATCGTGCGGGATGTCGGGATCGCCGAGGAGCTGGCCCAGGACGCCCTGGTCGCCGCGTTGGAGCAGTGGCCCGAGCAGGGCGTCCCGGACCGGCCCGCCGCCTGGCTGATGGCCACCGCCAAGCACCGGGCCGTCGATCTCGTCCGCCGCAAGGAGACGTACGCCCGCAAGCTCGCCGAGGTCGGCCGCAGGCTGGAGGACGTACCGCCGCCCGAGCCGCCGGAGGTGGACGACATCGACGACGACCTGCTGCGGCTGATCTTCACCGCCTGTCACCCCGTGCTCTCCACCGAGGCCCGGATCGCGCTCACCCTGCGGCTGCTGGGCGGCCTGACGACGGAGGAGGTCGCCCGCGCCTGCCTGGCCACCGAACCGACGGTGGCGCAGCGGATCGTCCGGGCCAAGCGGGCGCTCGCCAAGGCCGACGTCCCGTTCGAGGTGCCGTACGGCGCGGAGCGGGCGGCCCGGCTCGCCTCGGTGCTGGAGGTCATCTACCTGATCTTCAACGAGGGGTACTCGGCGACGGCGGGCGACGACTGGCTGCGGCCGGGCCTGTGCGAGGACGCCCTGCGGCTCGGCCGGGTGCTGGCGGGCCTGATGCCGAAGGAGCCGGAGGTGCACGGGCTGGTCGCGCTGCTGGAGATTCAGGCCTCCCGGACGGCCGCCCGGACGGGCCCCGACGGCGAGCCGGTGCTGCTCGCCGACCAGAACCGGACCCGCTGGGACCGGCTGCTGATCGGGCGTGGGTACGCCGCCCTGGCCCGCGCGAACGACCTGGGCGAGCCGCTCGGCCCGTACGCCCTCCAGGCCGCCGTCGCGGCCTGCCACGCGCGCGCCGTCCGCTACGAGGACACCGACTGGCCGACCATCGCCGCCCTCTACGGCCGTCTCGCGGCTGTCGCGCCGTCCCCCGTGGTCGAGCTCAACCGCGCGGTGGCCGTCTCGAAGGCCGAGGGCCCGGCCGCCGGACTGGCGCTGGTGGACACGCTGCTCGGCGAGCCGGCGCTGAGGGACTACCACCTCCTGCCGAGTGTCCGGGGCGATCTCCTCGCCCGGCTGGGCCGCCCGGCCGAGGCGCGGGCCGAGTTCGAACGGGCGGCCGCCCTGACCCGCAACGGACGGGAGCGGGCGCTGTTGCTGGAGCGGGCGGCCGGGCTCGGTGGTTCAGCCCGTCAGTGACAGGGTGTCGCCGACGCGCAGCGGGCCCGGGTGGGTGACTTCGGCGAGGGCGTCGAGGCGGTTGTCGTGGTGCTGGGCGATGGCCTTGAGGATCTCGGGGGCGTGCGGCAGGCCGGGCTGGGCGACGCCGGTCATGACGCAGCGTTCGCTGGCCCGGACGAAGGCCAGCTGCAGGCCGCCCCGGACGCGGGCCTGGTGGCCGAACCAGGTGTCCTCGACGAAGGGGGGTGTGCCGGGCGGGGTGCGGAGCAGGATGTTGGGGCGGAAGCGGCGTTCGTCGACGACAGCGGTGGGGACGGTGTGGCGGACCCAGTCGAGGGTCGCGGTGGTGAGGACGCTGACGGGCAGTTGGTCGAAGTGCGAGACGGCGTCCTCGCGGGCGAGTTCGACGTCGTCCCGGCCGAGGTAGGCGCGCAGGAAGGAGGTGGGGTCGGCGACGGGGCTGCCGAGCGGGTCGAGCAGGACGGGGGCGTCGATCCGGTGGCCGAGGCGGGAGCCGAGCCGCAGCAGGCCGTCCATCCGGCGGAAGCGCCGGGTGTTCTTGCCCGAGCCGAACTTCCCCTGGCCGTCGCGGACGGCGTAGAGCCGGTCCCCGGCGAGCCCGCGCTCGTCGACCTCCACCGAGTCGAGCCGCTCGCCGCAGGTGGATTTGACCGGGTAGCGCCAGAGCCGTTCGACCACCCCGATGATCTCTGCCATGCAGTGAGGGTAGCTGCGGCCGCCGAACTTGGTCTAGACCTACTGCCGCGCGGGCAGGCCCGTCACCCCACCCGGGCGACGGCCCGGACGGGGGCGCCGTCGGCCGCGACCAGCCGCAGCGGGAAGAGCGAGACGGAGACCGCCAGCCCGGCCGCCTGGGCGTCCAGCAGGGGCGTCAGGTCGGTGAGGTTCTCGGCGACGACCGCACCGCCGGGGGTGCCGAGCAGCACCCGGTGCGCGGCCAGGCCGGCCGCCTCGGCGACCGGGTCGTGCTCGTCGGCCAGGTCGGCGAGCAGCGCGGCGACGGCCGGGTCGGCGGGGCCCGGGTCGGGGGTGGGGTCGATGCTGAGCGCGTCCACGCCGAGCGTCCGGACCCCGGCGGCGGCGATGGCCTCGGCGGCCTCGGGGGTCAGCCAGGGGTGGGCGAGGTAGTGGTCGGTGCCCCAGTGCCGGGGCCAGCCGGTGGCGAGCAGCAGCACGGCGCCGGGGGTGACGAGGGCCAGCGCGTCGGCGAGCTGATCGGGGGTCACGGCGGCCCGGGGTGCGAGCCCGCGCAGGTCGGCGACGACGGCCGGGCCGGTGAAGAGCTCCAGCGGCAGCCCGTCCAGCGTCGGCCAGGTGACGTCCACGTGGTACGGCGCGTCCACGTGCGTGCCGGACTGCGAACCGAGGTGCAGCCCGAGCACGTTGACCCCGGCGGTGGCGGTGGTCAGCGCGGGCCGCAGCACCACCTCCGGATCGCCCGGGTAGACGGGCATGCCGGTGGTCACGGGATGAGTGAGATCGATCAACGTCGACGCCATGGGGCCCATCCTCTCGCCCCTGGGGTCCTGCATGGCCGAAGTAGCGAAAGATGGACCCCATGAGCACCGAGAAGCAGGTACGTCAGCCCTGGGTGGTCGGGGTGTCCGGGGCCTCCGGCACGCCGTACGCCGCAGCCGTGATCCGTGCGCTGGTGGCGGCGGGTGAGGCGGTGGACCTGGTGGTGAGCCGGGCGGCGCGGCTGACCATCCTGGACGAGACCGGCATCTCCTTCCGGGACGCCCACTGGGAGCAGGACCTGACGGAGTGGACGGGAGTCGACACCGGGGGCGTCCGCTACTGGGCGGCGGGTGACTTCGCGGCGGGTCCGTCCAGCGGCTCGTACCCGGCGAAGGGCATGTTGATCGTCCCGGCGAGCACCGGGGCGGTGGCGGGGGTGGCGCTCGGGCTGAGCAAGGACCTGTTGCAGCGGGTGGCGAGCGTGACGCTCAAGGAGCGGCGTCCGCTGGTCGTGTGCGTCCGGGAGACCCCCCTCAATGGGGTGACGCTGAAGCACCTGGTGGAGCTGGACACGCAGGGAGCCGTCGTGCTGCCCGCCTCGCCCGGCTTCTACGCGGGGGGTTCGACGGCCCGGGAAATGGTGGACTTCGTGGCCGGCCGGGTGCTGGACGCGGTCGGCGTGCCGCACGAGCTGTACCGGCGCTGGGAGGGGGAGTTGGGCACAGGTGGCAAGGTCGCGTAAGCCGGACGGTTACGGGAGAGTATGTTCTCTGTGATATCCGGGTCGATCCGCGCATGGCGCCTTTGAATCCGGATACTGATCTGTGGGTCTGGAGAGGTTCGGAAGGACGCGGGCGTATATGGACACGGTGGACAGACAGCTCATCCAGGCGCTCCGGGAGAACGGGCGCGCTTCGTACGCCGAACTCGGCCGTCTCGTGGGTCTGTCGGGCCCGAGCGTGACGGACCGGATCAACCGCCTGGAGCAGGCCGGGGTGATCACCGGCTACCGCGCGACGGTCAATCCGGCCTCGCTGGGCTTCGGCGTCACCGCTCTGATCGGCCTTCAGCTCACCGACGCGGCCGACCACGAGGACGTCGCGCACCGGCTCAAGGAGCTGGGTGAGGTCGAGGACTGCTGGTTCATCGCGGGCGACGACTCGTACATGCTCAAGGTGCGGGTCTCGAACGTCGAGGGCCTGGAGTCGGTGGTGAAGCGGCTCTCCGGCACCAAGGGGGTCGCCCGGACGAGGACGACGGTCGTCCTCTCCACGAAGTGGGAGAACCGGGTGAGTGACCTGCCGCTGGCCGAAGGGGAGTGACGATGCCCCTGGTCGGTGTCGACGAGTTGCGCGCGGCCCAGCGGCGGATCGCCGGGGTCGTCGTCCGTACGCCGCTGCTGCCCTGCCCGTGGGCGGCGACCGGCACCCGGGCCCTCTGGCTCAAGCCGGAGAGCCTGCAACCGACCGGGGCGTTCAAGCTGCGCGGCGCCTACAACCGGCTGGCCGCGCTGTCGGAGGCCGAGCGGGCACGCGGCGTGGTCGCCCAGTCCAGCGGCAACCACGCGCAGGCGGTGGCGTACGCCGCCGGGCTGCTCGGCATCAAGGCCGTCGTGGTGATGCCGGACACCTCCCCGGCGATGAAGGTCGCGGCGACCCGTGGCTACGGCGCCGAGGTGATCCTCGTCGCCCCGGACGAGCGCGACACGCTGCCCGCGCAGCTGGCCGCCGAGCAGGGGTACGTCTGGGTGCCGCCCTACGACGACCCGTACGTGATCGCCGGCCAGGGCACCGTCGGCCTGGAGATCGGCGAGGACGCCCCCGACGAGCTGGACACCGTGCTGGTGCCGGTCAGCGGCGGCGGGCTGATCTCCGGCACCGCGGCCGCCCTCAAGCTGACCTGCCCCGGGGTCCGCGTCATCGGTGTCGAGCCGGAGCTGGCCGCCGACGCCCAGGAGAGCCTGCGCACCGGCCGCCGGGTCAGCTGGCCCGCCGCCGACACCTACCGGACGATCGCGGACGGGCTGCGCACCACCAGCGTCGGCGAGCTGCCCTTCGAGCACCTGCTCGCGTACGTGGACGACATCGTGACCGTCTCCGAGCAGGAGATCCGCGAGACCGTCGCGTTGCTGGCCCGGCGCGGCCGACTGGTCGCCGAACCCTCCGGGGCGGTCGCCGCGGCGGCGTACTTCCACCGGGCCGAGGAGCTGGAGGGCCGGGTCTTCGCCGCGGTCGTCAGCGGCGGCAACCTCGAACCGGAGCTGCTGGCGGAGTTGCTCCGATCGTAGGCGTAGGCTCGGTCCGGTCAACATCCCAGGCACGAGGAGGCGGGTCACCGCATGGACGCAGGGCTCAAGCGCGAGCTGGAGGCGAAGGTCTACGCGGGCGAGCGGCTCACCCGCGAGGACGGGATCGCGCTCTACGAGAGCGACGACCTGGCCTGGCTCGGTGGCCTGGCGCACCACGTCCGGACGGTGAAGAACGGCGACGTCGTCCACTTCAACGTCAACCGCCACCTCAACATGACCAACGTCTGCGCGGCCTCCTGCGCGTACTGCTCGTTCCAGCGCAAGCCGGGCGAGAAGGACGCGTACACCATGCGGATCGAGGAGGCCGTCCGCCTCGCGAAGACGATGGAGAGCGAGTCGCTCACCGAGCTGCACATCGTCAACGGCCTGCACCCGACGCTGCCCTGGCGCTACTACCCGCGCTCGCTGCGCGAGCTGAAGGCCGCGCTGCCGAACGTCTCGCTGAAGGCGTTCACCGCCACCGAGATCCACTGGTTCGAGAAGATCAGCGGCCTGAGCGCCTCCGAGATCCTGGACGAGCTGATCGACGCCGGTCTGGAGTCGCTGACCGGCGGCGGCGCGGAGATCTTCGACTGGGAGGTCCGCCAGCACATCGTCGACCACGAGACCCACTGGGAGGACTGGTCGCGGATCCACCGCCTGGCGCACGAGAAGGGCCTCAAGACCCCCTCGACGATGCTCTACGGCCACATCGAGGAGCCCCGCCACCGGGTCGACCACGTGCTGCGGCTGCGTGAGCTGCAGGACGAGACCGGCGGCTTCCAGGTCTTCATCCCGCTGCGCTACCAGCACGACTTCCACGACTCCAAGGACGGCATCGTCCGCAACAAGCTGATGGCCCGTACCGAGATGGCGACGGGCGCGGAGGCGCTGAAGACCTTCGCGGTCTCCCGGCTGCTCTTCGACAACGTGCCGCACGTCAAGGTCTTCTGGGTGATGCACGGCGTCACCACCGCCCAGCTGGCGCTCAGCCACGGCGCGGACGACATGGACGGCTCGGTCGTCGAGTACAAGATCACCCACGACGCCGACAACTTCGGCACCCCGAACAAGCTCGGCCGCGACGACCTCCTCGGCCTGATCCGCGACGCCGGCTTCCGCCCGGTCGAGCGCAACACCCGCTACGAGATCATCCGCGAGTACGACGGCCCGGAGCTGAACCGGCGCGAGACGCCGCAGGCCATGCGCCTCTGAGCCACGACGAGGGCAGCACGGCCCTGCAGTACGCCGAGAGCCCCGGACGTCACGTCCGGGGCTCTCGGCCTGTGGGCAGTGCCACACAACCGGGCCGGGGGCCCCGGACGTCCTTGGGGACGGAGCAGGTGTTCAACGGAGCAGTGTTCATGAGACGGGACGCGTATGCTCACAGGCTCACCACACGCCACGGGTTCCCCTTCCGCCGGTGGCTTGGAAGGATCGACCCATGTCCGGTACCCGCCGCGCCAGCAACCCGCGCCGCCGCCAGGCCGCTGCGCCTGTCAGCCCCGCAGGACACCGTGGCGGCCGTCGACGCCGCAAGCCCCCGAAGCGCCGCGCCCGCAAGTTGATGACGAGCACGGCCATGCTGCTGGCCGCCGCCGCGGGCTGGTTCACCGTCGGGCCGGGCCGGAGCTTCCCCGCCGTCACCACCGCCGGTGCGCCGGACCGCACGCCCGACCAGGCGGCGACCGAGCAGGGGGCGCCCGGCCAGGGCGCGACCGGGCAGCCGGACGCCGCCCACACGGTGGCGCCGCCCGCCGACCGCTCGACCCGCGCGGCGGGCACCCTGAACGCGATAGCCGGGCTCGGCCCGGACTTCGTCGCGAAGATCCCGGCCGAGACCCGCCAGGTGCTGGTCGCCTCGGGCGTGGGCAAGGACGCCTCCGACACCACCGTCACCCTCTGGACCAGGACGGCCGAGGGCGGCTGGACGGCAGGCACCAGCTGGCCGGCCCACAACGCGTACAAGGGCTGGACGACCTCGCACGCCTCGGGTGACCTCCGCAGCCCGATCGGCCTGTTCTCGCTCACCGACGCGGGCGGCCGCAAGGCCGACCCGGGCGGAAAGCTCCCGTACGACCAGGACTCGTCCTTCGTGATGGGCGGCACGGGCTTCAACGGCGAGCCGCTGGCCGGGTCCTTCGACTACGTGGTGGCGATCAACTACAACCGGGTGGTGGGCAGTTCCCCGCTGGACACCCGCTTCCCCGAGGGCGCCGCCAAGGGCGGCGGGATCTGGCTGCACGTCGACCACGGCGGGCCGACCCACGGGTGCGTCTCGCTGACCGAGGACCACATGATCGAGCTGATCAAGCAGCTCGACCCGGCAGCCCATCCGATGATCGCGATGGGCGACGCCGCCTCACTGGCCGCCTGAACCCCACCCACCCCACAACGGACGACCCGTGTGCGGCATGGCCTGTTGTCCTCTCCCTACAGCATCCGGGCCGTTACCTTGTGCCAGGGCGTTACCCCTGGACTGACCGGTAACCGGGTTGAGTGGCAGTATGACCGCCTCCCGCATCGTGGCGCTCGGCCACTACCAGCCGCCCAAGGTCCTCACCAATGACGACCTGGCGAAGCTGGTCGACACCGACGACGAGTGGATTCGCAGTCGGGTCGGCATCCGTACCCGGCACATCGCGGTCGACGAGACCCTGGTCGACCTCGCCACCGAGGCCGCGCAGAAAGCGTTGGCCCACAGCGGCCGCCACGCCCAGGAGATCGACCTGGTCGTGGTCGCCACCTGCACCGCGATCGAGCGCAGCCCCAACACGGCCGCCGCAGTGGCGGCCCGGCTCGGTGTCCCCAGCCCGGCCGCCTACGACATCAACACCGTCTGCTCCGGCTTCTCCTACGCGCTGGCCACCGCCGACCACGCGATCCGCGCCGGTGCGGCGACCCGCGCCCTGGTGATCGGCGCCGAGCGGATGTCCGACACCATCGACTGGACGGACCGCTCCACCTGCGTGATCTTCGGCGACGGAGCCGGGGCCGCCGTGGTCGAGGCCGTCCCCGACGAGCAGGCCGGCATCGGCCCGGTGGTCTGGGGTTCGGAGCCCGAGAAGGGCGACGCCGTGGTCATCACGGGCTGGGACCCGACGATCAGCCAGGTCGGCCAGACGGTCTTCCGCTGGGCCACCACGAAGATCGCCCCGCTGGCCCGGGAGACCTGCTTCAAGGCCGGGATCGACCCGGCCGACCTCAAGGGCTTCGTCGCCCACCAGGCCAACCTGCGGATCATCGACGCGATCGCCAACAAGCTCGGCGCACCGAACGCGGTGATCGCCCGCGACGTGATCGAATCCGGCAACACCTCGGCCGCCTCAATCCCGCTCGCCCTCAGCAAGCTGGTCGAACGCGGCGAGCTCAGCTCGGGCGACCCGGTGCTGCTCTTCGGCTTCGGCGGCGGTCTCGCCTACGCCGGCCAGGTCATCCGCTGCCCGTAGCGCAGCCGGAGCCACCGCCACACGACTCAGCCACGTACGGATCAGGGTGTTGCCCCTGGTCGGTACGTGGCTGAGTTGCGCTGGGCACGCTGCCGGGCGTCGGCGGACCTCCCCCGAGGAGACACGGCCGCCGTCCGGCTCACCCCGGACAGGAGGCCGGGGCTGCGTGCTGGTGGGTGGGTGCGGTGGGGGTGGTGGTTACTTGGGCGGCTTCTTCCCTGTGACGCCCAGGTAGACCTGGAGCGCCAGGTTGGGCTTCAGGTCCTTGACCTTGACGCCCCAGGAGGTGAACGCCTTCGAGTGCTCGGCCGCGGAGGCGAGCAGCGAGGCCAGCGACCCGGCGATGGCGGCGGGATCGACCGACTTGTCGGTCTTGGCCTGATTGCCCTTGACCGCCTCGGTCAACGGTGCGACCACCGAGTTGAGGACCTTCATGCGGATCTTGAAGAACCGCTTGTCCCCTTCGGCTGCACCGAGAGTGACCACTCGGAGAATGGCGTCGTTCTTGCGCCAGAAGGCGAGGAATCCGTCCACCAGTTCTTCCGAAGTGGCGAAGCCGGTCTTTCCCGCCCAGGACTTTCCATCGACGAGCTCTTTGAGCCCGCCGCTGTCCTCGGCCATTTCCTCGGCGATCTCGAGGACTGCGCCCTCGACATCGGGGAAGTACTGGTAGAAGGTCGCGGGGGAGGTACCTGCCATACGGGCGACGTCGATGACCTTGACGTCCCGATACGGCGACGTGCTGAGCATCTCGCGGAGGCAGTCGAGCAGCTTCTGCCGCGTCTCCTGTCCGCGTCGCCCGGCGACGCGACCGTCGACGGTGCGAACTTGTCCTGTCATGCCGTCAGCTTACCGTGGCACGATCTTGCCGCGATTCGGTGATGCGACTATTACGCCGCCCGGGGGGTGCTAAGACGGCGTGCACACGGAATTCCGGGCGCGGCCGCCGATGGTTTCGAAGCCCCCCCGTGTGCTGATGAACCCACAGCGTGACGACGGGTCGGCTGAGGGGCGGTCGGGTGGCGCAGAGTGATCGTCAGGGAGCCGCGCGGTGAGCTCCGGCGGGTGTGCGGCGGGAGTCCGGACGTACCGCACGGAGCGGTGGCGGCGGGGGAGATTGGCTACGGCGGGGCGGGCATTGGAGAATCGGGGCGGCCACACCCGCTCAGGGTGGCGGCTCCGCCCGGAAGACGGCGGCGCGACGGGGAGGTGGCAGCGGAGTGGACCAGCTGACGGCGCACGATCCGCGCAGGATCGGGCCCTTCGAGGTGCTGGGGCGGCTCGGCGCGGGCGGGATGGGGCTGGTCTACCTGGCGAGGTCGGCCTCCGGCCGCCGGGTGGCGATCAAGACCGTCCGGGGGGAGCTGGCCGAGGACGAGCTGTTCCGCGTCCGCTTCGCCCGGGAGATCGCCGCGGCCAAGACGGTCGGCGGGTTCTACACCGCGGCCGTGGTGGACGCCGACGCCGACGCCCGGGTGCCCTGGCTGGCGACGGCGTACGTGCCCGCGCCCTCGCTGGAGGACCTCGTCACCGAGTGCGGGCCGCTGCCCGCCGGGGCGGTGCGCTGGCTGATCGCCGGGATCGCCGAGGCCCTGCAGTCCATCCACGCGGCGGGGCTGGTGCACCGTGACCTCAAGCCCTCCAACGTGCTGGTGGTGGAGGACGGTCCGCGCGTGATCGACTTCGGGATCGCCGCCGGGGTCTCCAGCTCCCGGCTGACGATGACCAACGTCGCGGTCGGCACCCCCGCCTACATGTCGCCCGAGCAGGCCAAGGACAGTCGCAGCGTCACCGGCGCCAGCGACGTCTTCTCGCTCGGCTCGCTGCTGGTCTTCTGCGCCACCGGCCACGCGCCGTACCACGGGGCGAACCCGGTCGAGACGGTCTTTCAGCTGCTGCGGGACCAGCCCGACCTCTCCGGGCTGCCGGTGGAGCTGGTCGACCTCGTCCGGGCCTGCATGCGGCCCGCGCCCGAGCACCGGCCGACGCCCGCTCAGATCCAGTCCGAGCTGGCGCCGCACCTCTTCTCCCGGGACGACGCCTCCGGCGAGGCGGGGGACTGGCTGCCGCCCAGCGCGCTGGACCTGATCGAGCGCAGACGGGCCCGCCGCCCGCTGCTGCCCCAGCCCCCGGCACCCGCTCCCGCCCCGGCGGCTGTGCCCGTACCGGCGCCCGCGCCCGCCCCACGGCCGGTGGCGGCGCCGCCCAGGCCCGAGCACGGCGGGGCGCTCGACGCCGAGGCGGCGACCGAGAAGCTGGCCGGCCGTCGGCAGGTGCCCGAGCCGAGCGCGGCGGAGGTGCGGCTGCCCGGCCCGGTCCGGATAGGGCCGGGGCCCCGGGCCGAGCTCACGGGCGGCCCGGACGCGGCCCCGGCGGCCACCGACTGGGTGCGCAGGGTCACCCCGGCACCGGCCCAGCGTTGGCGGCCCTGGCGGTTCCGGATGTCGAACGACGTCTGGGGCACCCCCGTGGTCGCCGACGGCACGCTCTTCGTCTCCAGCTTCGAGGTGCACGCCCTCGACATCGGCTCCGGCCAGCGCCGGTACAAGACCCGGGACGTCGCCTGGGCCCTGGCCGTCGACTCCGGCCGGGTGCACGCCGCCGACGGCCCGCATCTCTACACCGTGGACGTCGCCGACGGCACCGAGCGCTGGCGGACCTCCCTCGACGGCTGGGTGTACGCCCTGGACGCCGCCGAGGGGGTGCTCTGCTGCGGCACCCGGGGCGGCGGCGTCCAGCTGCGCTCGGCCGCCAGCGGCGCCGAGCTGTGGCGGGCCGACGACGCCCAGCAGGACTACGAGAACCCGCAGTCCGGCCCGGCCCTGGTGGCGGGGGCGGCGTACTACTACGGCGGCGGGCGGCTGCGCTGCGTCGACCCGCGCGGCGGCGGGCTGCGCTGGACCTTCGCCGTCGGCGAGGACGTGCCGTCCCGCCCGGTCGAGCGGGCGGGCGTGCTGTTCGTCACGGCCGGCCACCGGGTCTACGCGCTGGACGCGGCGACGGGCACCGAGCGCTGGCGCTTCGAGGCGGCGGTGGTGCTCTTCACTCCGCCCGCGCTGGACGGTACGGCGGTCTACGTCGCCGACTACCTCGGCACCGTCTACGCCCTGGACGCCGCCACCGGCCGGGACCGCTGGCGCGGCCGCACCGGCAGCCGCCAGGGCGCCGAGCCGGTGATCGTCGCCGGCGGCGCCGCACTGGTGGCGGCGGGCGACACGCTGCACGCCTTCGACACCGTCTCCGGCCGTGAGCGCTGGCGCTACACCGCCCGGGGCGAGATCGTCGGCTCGCCGGCGGTCGGCGACGGCCTGGTGCACCTGGGCAGCCGCGACCACTCGCTGCACACCCTCGACCTGACCACCGGCCGCCTGCGCTGGGAGCTGGGCACCAAGGGCGAGCTGACCGGTTCCCCGGTCGCGGTGGGCGGCCGGGTCTTCGTGGGCAGCAAGGACCGCTGTGTGTACGCGTTGGACGCGTTCTACGGCACGGCGGTGCCCACGTAGCGGCCGGTGGGAGGCAGGCCCGAGCCACCCGGCTGAAACGCCCGATAATCGGACAGGTGAGACGAAGGGTGGTTATCGGGCGCCCGGCAATTCCGGTCCGGTACGATCGCAGACGGCTTGCCGGGCCTTCAGCCTGGCGGTAGCACGGATGGAATGAGGGGGCAGGGTCAACGGATGACCGGCAGCACCCTCGGTACCCCCAGTGCGTCGGCGCAGGTCAGCGTCGTGGTGATCGTCCACAACGACGAGCGGCTGATCACCCAGGCGGTCCGCTCGGCCCTCGGCCAGGGCGACGTCGTCGGTGAGGTGATCGTCGTCGACGACGCCTCCACGGACGCCACCCCCGAGCGGCTGGCCCGCCTCGCCGCCGAGGACGACCGCGTCCGGGTGATCACCCGCACCGAGAACAGCGGCGGCTGCGGCACCCCCCGCAACGAGGGCCTCGCCGCCGCCCGAACCCCGTACGTGATGCTCCTCGACAGCGACGACGTGCTGCCGCCGGAGGCCGTCCGCAGCCTGCTGGAGACGGCCCTCGCCGAGCGGGCCGACGTGGTCGCCGGGGTCTGCGTCCGCCGCGAACTCCCCGCCGGGACGGACACCCCCTGGCAGCGCGACCTCTTCCCCGCCGCCGGTGCGCCGCCGCGCCGGTACGAGGGCATCCGGGGCTGCCCCGCCTTCCTGCGCGACACCCTCAGCGTCAACAAGCTCTACGACCGGGCCTTCCTCGACCGGCACCAGGTCCGCTTCGCCGAGGGCGCGGTGCACTACGAGGACTTCGTCTTCACCGCCCGCCTCTACGCGGCCCGGCCCACCCTGGTCGCGATCGGCGAGACGGTCTACCTCTGGCACGTCCGCCGCGAGGCCGGCAGACAGTCGATCTCGCTGCGCCGGGACGAGATCCGCAACTGGCAGGACCGGGTCGACGCGCACGCCGAGGTCGTCCGGCTGCTCGCCGAGGCGGGGGAGCCCGGCCTGGCCACCGCCGCGCAGGCCAAGTTCGTCGACCACGACCTGCGGATGTACGTCCGTGAACTGCGCCACAAGCCCGCCGCCTACCGGGCCGAGTGGTGGCCGATCGCCCGCGCCCACCTGGCCGGCTTCGAGCCCGCCGCGTTCGCCGCCGCGACCCCCGCCGGGCGCTGGGTCGCCGACCTGCTGCTGGCCCGCCCCGAGGCCGTCCGGGGCCGCGAACTCGCCCGGCTCGGCGAACTCGCCGCCAACCCGCCCCGGCTCGCCCCGCCGTACACCACCGACGCCGAGGGCCGCCCGACCCTCGCCGAGGGCGTGCCGCTGTCCGGGCTCACCGAGCTGCCGCCCGCCCGGCTGCCGCTCGCCGCCGACGGCGCCGTCCGGCTCGGCCGGTTCTGCCGCATCAGCCTGCGGCTGCACGACCCGTACGGGCTGGTCTCCGCCGCCGGGCCGATCAACGCCCAGCTGGAGCTGCGCACCCGGGTCGGCCCGCCGCTCGGCATCCACCGCGCCGTCACCCTCGCCCCGCACCCCGAGAGCGGCTGGACGGCCGCCGCCACCGTCGACGCCTTCGAACTCCGCGACGTCGGCGAGATGACCTCCTGGGCCCTCCGCCTCACCCTCGGCTACCCGGACGGCACCCGCGCCACGACCGCCCTGCGCGCCCCCGCCCCCGGCAAGCACCACTCCGTCGTCTTCCGCCCCCCGGCCCGCTTCGCCCTCGTCCAGTCCTACGAGACCAACAACGGCGAACTCGGCCTCCGGGTCGCCGACGGCATCCGGGGCGGCTGGGAGGTCGTCCGTGCCCGCCTGCGGCGCGCCGTCGCCAGGCGCTGAGCCGCACCCCCCGTGACCGGCGGATTACGTGTGTTCACCCCGATAGGTGGCAGAATCTCGTAGATTGCCCGGTCGACAGCAAGGACCCTCGCTCCATGCCCTCCAGCCAGCAGACTCCGCTGGTCAGCGTCATCGTCATCGTCTACAACGACGCGGCCCGGCTGCCCAGGGCGGTCAGCTCGGTGCTCGGGCAGTCGCTGCGCGGGGTCGAGATCCTGATCGTCGACGACTGCAGTACGGACGACAGCTTCGCCGTCGCGCAGCGGCTCGCCGCCGAACACCCCGACCGGGTCCGGGCGTTGCGCCTGCCGGAGAACAGCGGCGGCTGCGGTGCGCCCCGCAACCACGGGATCGCCGAGGCCCGGGGCGAGTACGTGATGTTCCTGGACAGCGACGACGAGCTGGACGGCCACGCCTGCCGCAACCTCTACGAGGCCGGGCAGCGGACGGGCGCCGAGCTGGTGTCGGGGCTGAGCGTGCGGCGGCACCTGGGCAGCAGGCACGGCAAGACCGACGCCTGGTACCCGTGGATCTACCGGCGGACCCGCACCCTCGACTCGATCACCGAGCTGCCAGACCTGCTGGTCTGGGACACCCTCTCGACCAACAAGGCGTACCGGCGGGAGTTCCTGACCCGCAGCGGGCTGCAGTTTCCCGTCGGCATCCTCTACGAGGACCTGCTCTTCTCCTCCCAGGCGTACCTGGCAGCCGAGCGGATCACGCTGATCCCGAACCGGGTCTACTGGTGGGACGTCGCCCCGCCCGCCAAGGGCGAGCGCTCGCTGAGCAACCGGCGGCACGAGATCCGGAACTTCACCGACCGGCTGGAGATCCACCGCCGGATCGACGCGATGCTGGCCGACCGGGGCATGGTCGAGCTGAAGTACTGCAAGGACGTGAAGTTCCTCAAGCACGACCTGGTGCTGCACCTGCGCGACCTGCCGTTCCTCCCCGAGGACTTCCGCGCCGAGTTCGCCGGGCACGCCCGCGCCTACCTGGCCGGGCTCGACCCGGAGGCGGTCGCCGAGACGCCGGCGATCCAGCGGATCTGCGCCTACCTGCTGGCCCGGGACGACTGGGCGCACCTGCTGCCCGCGATCGACACCCTGATCAACCGGGACAAGCTCGCCAGCCCGCTGACCGAGCGGGACGGCCGGGTCTACTGGTGCGAGCAGCACCTCGACGACCCGGAGGGCCGCCGCGTCCTCGACGTCACCGACGCCGGGTACCACGCGAAGGCGCTCGGAAAGCTGTTCCTCCGCAACCAGCTCACCGGCTACGCCCTCGGCCCGTACGGGGTCGAGCTCTCGGGCCGGGTGGTCAACCCGCTGGGCCGCATCCCGGCGGGCGCGAAGCTCGCCGCCAAGCTGGAGTTCACCGCCCGCCGGGGCGGGCTGCAGACCTTCACCTTCCCCGTCGCCGAGGTGCGGCACGACGGCGACGGCATCCGCTGGCGCGGCCGGGCCGACCTCGCGCGCAGACTGCGCCCGCTGGGAGTGGTCGACGGGGTGTGGGACGTTCGGCTGGTGCTCACCGCCGACGGGATGCGGACAGTCAGCCGGCTGACCGTCGGCGGGTACGACCTCTCCGGCGCCACCGCCTCGCCCGTCCGGCCCCGGCTCACCCGGCTCACCGGCGACCGCCTCCGCCCGGCGCGCTCCGACCGCGACCACCTCACCTTCGAGCTCGCCGCCGAGGGCGCCCCCGCCCGCCGGGGCAGCGACCTGATCGAGCGCGCCGTCCGGGGCGAGGCCGGTGCCGTCGCCAACGCCGCCGCCGAGCGGGCCCGCCGCACGGTGCGCGGCGCGCTCAAGCTGAAGCGGCAGCTGGCCGGCGGGGACACCAAGCTGAAGGTGTATCACCAGGCGCTCCAGAAACTGCCGGTGATCAAGGGGCAGGTCGTCTTCGAGAGCCACCAGGGCAAGCAGTACAGCGACAACCCCCGGGCCGTGTACGAGGAGCTGGTGCGGCGCGGCGCGCCGATGAAGGCCGTCTGGTCGCACGCGGGCAGCTCCGAGGGCTTCCCCTCCGGCGCCACCCTGGTGAAGCGCTGGTCCTGGGAGTACCTGCGGGCGCTCGCCCAGGCCGAGTACTGGGTCGACAACCAGGGGTACCCGTACCGGCTGCGCAAGCGGCCCGAGACGACGTACATCCAGACCTGGCACGGCTCGGCGCTCAAGAAGATGGGCTACGACCTGGCCTCGCTCAAGCGGCAGAGCCCGGCGCAGCAGGCCGAGTACCAGGCCGGGCTGGACCGCTTCGACCACTTCGTCGTCCGCTCCGAGCACGACGTCCGCACGCTCGCCCCGGCGTACCGGATCGAGGAGCGGCAGCTGCTGCGCACCGGGTACCCGCGCAACGACGTGCTGGTGCGGGAGGGGGCGGTGAAGGACCGTCAGCTCGCGGGCGAGCTCGGCATCGACCTGGACAGGCCCGTGGTGCTCTACGCGCCGACCTTCCGCTCCGACGCGGGCGGTTCGGTGCAGCCGTTCGAGCTGCCCTTCGACGTGGAGCGGTTCGCCGAGCGGTTCGGTGACCGGCTCACGCTGCTGGTGCGCTGCCACTACCTCGACAAGGTCGTGCTGCCGCCCTCGGTGCGCGGCCGGGTGGTCGACGTCTCGGAGGTGCAGGAGGTCACGCCGCTCTACCTGCTGGCGGACGCGCTGGTCACCGACTACTCCTCCCTGATGTTCGACTACGCCCTGCTGGACCGGCCGATGCTCTTCTTCGCCTACGACTGGGAGGAGTACGCCGAATCGACCCGGGGCACCTACTTCGACCTGCTGGCGGAGGCCCCCGGGCCGGTGCTGCGGCAGGCCGACGAGCTGTTCGCGGCGCTGGAGGACCTGGACGGCGTCGGCAAGGAGTACGCGGAGCAGCGGCGCCGGTTCGTCGCGGAGTACGGCGAGTACGACCGGGGGGACGCGGCGGCGCGGATCGCCGATCTGATGTTCGGTGACAGGGAGCTCGGGCAGTGAACCGCGACATCTTCATCGTCAGCAACAGCGTGGACGAGCTGGGCGGCGTCTCCAGCTGGTCGCACCGGATGGCCGGGCTGCTGACCGGCCGGGGCCACCGGGTGCAGCTGATCGGCATCACGCCGGCCGTGCTGCACCGCGACTTCGGCGACGACCTGCCGTACGGCATGACGACCCTCTACGACGGGCACCCGGCGCAGGCCTGGACGCCGAAGCTGCCCTGGCAGCGGCTGGACGGCCGGGCCCGGCGGCGCGAGGCGGCGCGGCTCGCGGACGCGCGGGCGGCGGCCGGGCGGATGAGCGAGCTGTTCCGGGCCGCTCGGCCGGGGGCGGTGGTGATCGTCACCCAGGTCTGGGCGATGGAGTGGGTGGCGCTGGCCGACCTGAAGGGGCTCCAGGTGATCGGGATGAGCCACGAGTCCTTCGAGACCTGCCGGGCCTCCTCGCGCTTCGGCCGGGTCAAGCGCCACTACGCGGACGTCGACCGGCTCGTCGTGCTCACCGACGAGGACGCCGACGCCTGGATCCGGGAGGGGATGAACAGCACCTGCGGCATCCCGAACCCGCTGCCCTTCGAGGTGCTCCCGGCGGCGGCCCCCGCCGACCGGACGGTGGTCAGCATCGGGCGGCTGGCCCAGGAGAAGGGCTACGACCTGCTGCTGGAGTCGTGGGCCGAGGCGGTCGACCGGCGGCCGGGGTGGCGGCTGCGGATCTTCGGGCTCGGCGAGGAGGAGGCGGCGCTGCGGGCGCAGTGCACGGCGCTCGGGCTGGACGACTCGGTGGAGTTCGCGGGCCGCACGGACGACGTGCCGGGGGCGCTCGCCGGGGCGGCGGTCTTCGCGCTCTCCTCGCGCGGCGAGGGCTTCCCGATCTCGCTGATGGAGGCGATGGCCTGCGGCGTGCCGTGCGTGGCCTTCGACTGCGCTCCGGGAGTCCGGGAGATCATCCGGGACGGGGTGGACGGGCTGCTCGCGCCGACCGGCAGCACGACGGCGCTGGCCCAGCGGCTCGGGCGGCTGATGGACGACCAGGAGCTGCGGGAGGCGATGGGGGAGCGCGGGCGCCAGGCGATCGGCCGCTTCTCGCCGGAGCGGGTGACGGCGCGCTGGGAGGAGCTGTTCGACCTGCTCGACGCGTAGCCCTTGCGGGTGCCGCCGCTGGGGTTGCAGCCGCTGGGGTCGGGCGACTGCGTGTCGGGCTGCAAAATCGGACATAAAGGTGAAATGCTGACAAAGTCCGGCCCCCTGCCTCGCTTTGAGGCACCATCCCCTCGGGCCGGACCGCCGCGCAGCACGGAACCGGAGGCAGCCCAGGTGCACCCCAAGAAGGAACCCACCCGCCCGATCCCCGCCGGCCCCCGGCCGACCGGCCCCAGGCTGCTGGTCACCGGACTGGTGCTCGCCCTGGCCGGGCTGGTGGTGACCGGCTGCACCAGCAACTCGTCCTCGTCCTCCTCCTCGGCGGCCAGCTCCTCCGCGTCCTCCTCCGCGTCCTCCTCCGCGTCCTCGTCCTCGTCCGCCTCGTCCGCCTCGGCAAGCTCGGCGGCTGCGCCGAGCAGCAGCAACCAGCTGCAGGACGACTACGAGCGGGTGATCGCCAACGTCCTGCCGTCGGTGGTGCAGATCACCACGGCCTCCGGGCTCGGCTCGGGCATCGTCTACGACACCAAGGGCAACATCGTCACCAACGCCCACGTCGTCGGCAGTGCCACCAACTTCACCGTCACGCTGGCCAACAGCGCCAAGCCGCTGGACGCCACCCTGGTCGGCAGCTACCCGGAGTCGGACCTCGCGGTGATCCGGCTCAGCAGCCCGCCGAGCGGCCTCAAGCCGGCCGCCTTCGGCGACAGCAACAGAGTCGCCGTCGGGCAGATCACGCTGGCGATGGGAAGCCCGCTCGGGCTCTCCTCCAGCGTGACCCAGGGCATCGTCTCGGCCACCGGCCGGACGGTCTCCGAGCCCAAGGGCGGCGACTCGCCGGGCGCCACCATCGGCAACATGGTGCAGACCTCCGCCGCGATCAACCCCGGTAACAGCGGCGGCGCCCTCGTCAACCTCTCCAACCAGGTGATCGGCATCAACACCCTCGCCGCCGTCGACCAGGACATGAACGGCAGCGCCGCACCCGGGATCGGCTTCGCCATCCCCGCCGCGACCATCACCAGCATCGCCGACCAGCTGATCAAGGACGGCAAGGTCAGCAACTCGGGCCGGGCGGCACTCGGCATCACCGGCCGCACGTACTTCAGCTCCGACTTCCAGCCCTCGGGCGCCGTCATCGTGAGCGTCACCTCCGGCGGCGCGGCGGCCTCGGCGGGCCTGCAGGCCGGCGACGTGATCACCAAGCTGGGCGACACCCAGATCACCACCCTCAGCTCGCTCACCACCGCACTCGCGGCCCTCCAGCCGGGCAGCAAGGTCACCGTCACCTACCAGCGCGACGGCCAGACCCAGACCGCCGACGTCACCCTCGGCACGCTGTAGGCAGCAGCGGCGCACCGCCCCGAGAGCACGACCCCCGCGAGCACGACCCCCAAGAGCACGACATCTGAGACCCCGGGCCCGGCGGCCCCACCGCGCAAGGACAGCGGGCCGCCGGGCCCGGCCATGAGCCGGTCGGGAGCGCCGGGCTACCTTCGGGCGGTGCGGGTGCGCCAGGGCAGCTCGACGGTGACGGTGGTCGGGCCGCCCTCCGGGCTGTCGACCAGGAGGACGCCGTCCACCGCGCCGACCCGCTCGGCCAGCCCGGCCAGGCCGCTGCCCGGGTAGGCGGCGGCGCCGCCCCGGCCGTCGTCGCGGACCAACAGCATCAGCCGGTCCGACGCCCGCCAGGCCTCCACCACGGCACTGCGAGCGCCGGAGTGCTTGGACACATTCGTCAGCAGCTCGCTGACGGTGAAGTACGCGATGCCCTCCACCGCCGAGTCGGGCCGCTCCACGACGCCGCCCGGCCCGGTCAGCTCGACCTGCACCTGCACGCCGCCCGGCACCGTGCAGCGGGCGGCGACCGCCGAGAGCGCCGCGTCGAGCCCGCGGTCCGTCAGGACGGCTGGGTGGATGCCCCGGGCCAGATCGCGCAGCTCCTGGAGGGCGAGCTTCACCTCGCCGTGGGCGGCGCCCACCATCTTGGCCGCGACCTCGACGCTCTCGGGGGACTGGTTCTCGTTGAGCCGCTCCTTCGCCAGCCCGAGATCCATCGAGAGGGCGACCAGCCGGGCCTGCGCGCCGTCGTGCAGATCCCGCTCGATCCGCCGCAGGTCGGCGGCGGCGGTGTCGACCACCGCACCCCGGTCGTCCTCCAGCTCCCGGACCCGCTCGGCGAGCGCCGTCGGGCAGACCAGGCTCGCCACCAGCATCCGGTCGAGGGTGGCCAGGAAGCCCACCGCCCACGGCAGGACCGGCCAGCCGACTATCAGCAGCACCAGCGTCAGTACGAAGCTGAGGATGCCCCACGGCAGCATCACCACGCAGTAGAGCACCGACCGCCAGCTCAACCCGTCCGTCAGCCCGGCGATCACCCACCCGGCGACCCCCGGCCGATTCGGGGCCACCGGGCCGGGCTCGGCCACCTCGATGCCCAGCCCGACCCGGGCGCGGCGCCGGGCCAGCCCCCCGAAGGCCCGGCAGCCGGCCAGCCCGGCGGCGAGCAGCGGCAGCCCGACCACCGTCACCGAGAGCGCGAGGCCGATGCTCAGCAGGGTGACGGCGAAGACGAACCCGACGATGCCGACCGGCAGGTTGACCAGCAGGTGCTGCACCTGACGCCAGAGCCGTGCCCCGTAGAGGGGAGGCCGGGCCGGGCCTGCTCCGTCCTTCGTACCGTGCGCCGTCTCCATCGCCTGCACCCCGCTGTCTCCCGAACCGAACCGAAACGAACCTGACGATCTGTGTCCTTGTTGTGCCCAAGCATCCCCGGTGCCCGGGGTGACCGGCCATGGTGGTGATACGTGTCTTGGGAGGGGGGTTATCCCCACCTCACCGTGGGCACTGAGGCCGGAGCGGCTTCCGGGGCGCGGTGTCCACGGACTGTCTTGCGGGCCGAACAGGGTGCAGGCGGACTTCAGCGCTGCACTTAGACTCACGCCTGAGCCATGGTTATGGATGTGTAAAGAAACGCACTGAAACCCACCCGACGGGGTGGGACCTGGTCGTCCGACGTACCGCGATGTGGAGGCGAAGGCATTGGAGAGGCAGTTGGCCGCTGCCGACCCCGCAGTGGGCAGTGGCTACTTCGACGCGTATGCGGCGGTGGGCCTGCTGCTCGTCGTCGGCGTGCTCTTCATCGTGGTGTCGTTCACCGCGAACCGCCTGCTCAGGCCGGTGGTGTACTCCCCCGAGAAGCTGCTCACCTACGAGT
Source organism: Kitasatospora sp. McL0602 (assembly GCF_052076145.1). Lineage (NCBI taxonomy): Bacteria > Bacillati > Actinomycetota > Actinomycetes > Kitasatosporales > Streptomycetaceae > Kitasatospora > Kitasatospora sp. McL0602. The sequence goes on from NZ_CP197246.1 coordinate 4,476,615, forward strand.
GCGGCGTCGACCCGGTGGGCGAGGGCTGGGCGCACACCCAGGTCCGCTACTACGTCTACGCCTTCCTCTACGTGATCTTCGCGGTGGACGCGATCTACCTCTTCCCGTGGGCGACGGTCTTCGCCGCCGCCGGGTTCGGGATGGCCACGCTGGTGGAGATGTTCATCTTCATCGGCTTCCTCGCGGTCGGGCTGCTCTACGCCTGGAAGAAGGGCGTTCTGGAATGGACGTGACACACTCGCACGGCTCCGGCGGACCGGTCTCCCTCGGGATCCCGGACCCGGGACGCCCCGGTGCCGAGGTCGGAACCAGCCGGATCGGCCCGCTCGCCCGCCTCACGCCCGACCCGGTGAAGGTCGTCCTCAACTGGGGGCGCCGCTACAGCCTCTGGTGCTTCAACTTCGGCCTCGCCTGCTGCGCGATCGAGTTCATCGCCGCGTCGATGGCCAAGCACGACTTCATCCGGATGGGTGTCATCCCGTTCGCCCCGGGCCCCCGCCAGGCCGACCTGATGATCGTCTCGGGCACCGTGACCGACAAGATGGCCCCGGCCGTCAAGCGGCTCTACGAGCAGATGCCCGAGCCGAAGTACGTGATCTCCTTCGGCGCCTGCTCCAACTCCGGCGGGCCCTACTGGGACTCGTACTCCGTCACCAAGGGCGTCGACCAGATCATCCCCGTCGACGTCTACGTGCCCGGCTGCCCGCCCCGGCCCGAGGCGCTGCTCCAGGGCATCCTCAAGCTCCAGGAGAAGATCGCGACCGAGTCGCTGCCCGCCCGCTACGCCGCACCCGCCTCCGCCCTGCGCCGCCCGCTGGTCGCCGGCCCCGAGGGGAGAGCCAAGTGACCCCAGAGGAGACCGCCGCCGCGATCGGCGAGTGGGCCACCGCCGCCGAGGCGTACGAGCTGCTCACCGTCGACGTGCCCGCCGAGCACTGGGTCGAGGCGCTCACCACCGCCCGGGACGCCCTCGGCCTGCGCTACTTCGACTGGCTGAGCGCGGTCGACGAGCTGGCCGACGGCTTCTCCGTCGCGGCCCACCTCGCCGAGCTCCGCGCCCCCGGGGTGCGGCACCTGCTGCTGCGCACCCGAGTCCCGCGAGAGAAGGCCGCCCTGGCGAGCGCCGTCGGCGTGTACGCCGGAGCGGGCTGGCACGAGCGCGAGACGCACGAGATGTTCGGCATCGACTTCACCGGGCACCCGCACCTGATCACCCTGCTGCTGCCGGACGGCTTCGAGGGCCACCCGCTGCGCAAGGAGTTCGTGCTGGCCGCCCGAGTCGCCAAGGACTGGCCCGGCGCCAAGGAGCCCGGCGAGAGCCACGACGGCGGCGGCCCCGCCCGGCGCAAGATGCAGCCGCCCGGAGTGCCCGACCCGAACGAGTGGGGCCCGCTCAAGGGCACCCTCCCGCCGGTCGCCGAACGCCCCGCCCGCGCAGCCCGTACCCCGCGCGCAGCCGCGCCCGGCGCGGCAGCCGCCGGGGCCGGACCCGCAGCAGCGCCCGCAACCGAGGGCGCCGCACCGCGCCCGCGCCGCACCCGCAGCATCGAGGACGGCTCGGTCAGCCAGGCCCCGGCCGAGCCCCGCCCGGCCCCGGCGCGGACGCAGTCCACGGACGCCCCCTGGCACAACCCCACCCCGGCCGGCCCGGTCGAGCCCGCTGCTGACACCCCGGTCGAGAACCCGCAGAACGTCGAGAACGGAGACGGCGCGTGAACCTGCTGGACACGCTGCTGCGCTGCGTCGGCGCACTGGTCGTCTTCCTCACCTTCCCGCTGATCATCGGTCAGACCGAGCACAAGGTGATGGCCCACATGCAGGGCCGCCTCGGCCCGATGTACGCGGGCGGCTTCCACGGGTGGGCGCAGCTCGTCGCCGACGGTGTGAAGTTCGTGCAGAAGGAGGAGATCGTCCCGGCCGACGCGGACCGCAAGGTCTTCCGGCTGGCCCCGGTGGTCGCCCTCCTGCCGTACCTGATCGTGCTGATCGCGATCCCGATCGGGCCCGGCGGGTTCGTCGGGCAGGCCGTGGACGCGGGGATCTTCTTCGTGCTGGCCGTGATGGGCATCGGCGTGCTCGGCTCGCTGATGGCCGGGTGGGCCTCCGCCAACAAGTTCTCGCTGCTCGGCGGTCTGCGGACGGCCGCCCAGCTGATGTCGTACGAGCTGCCGATGCTGCTCTCCGCGGCTTCGGTGGCGATGGCGGCGGGCACCCTCTCGCTGCCCGGCATCGTGGACTCGTTCCACTGGTGGTGGATCCCGTGGCAGGCGATCGGCGCGTTCGTGTTCTTCACGGCCGGGCTGGCCGAGCTGCAGCGGCCGCCGTTCGACATGCCGATCGCCGACTCGGAGATCATCTTCGGCGCGTACACCGAGTACAGCGGCCTGCGCTTCGCGTTCTTCCTGCTCTCCGAGTACGCGGGCATCCTGGTGGTCTCCGCGCTGACGGCGGTGCTCTTCCTCGGCGGCTGGCACGGGCCCTTCCACGACCAGCTCGGCTGGCTGTGGACGATCGTCAAGACCTTCGCACTTGCCTTCGTGGTGATCTGGCTCCGGGTCACCTACCCCCGGCTGCGCGAGGACCAGCTGATGCGCTTCGCGTGGACGGGCCTGATCCCGCTCTCGCTCCTCCAGCTCGCCCTCACCGGCATCGTCAAGGTGGCGATCTCCTAATGGCACCCCTGAACATCCCCGGTTCCGGCCTGGCCAAGGGCCTCGCCGTCACGCTGCGGACGATGGTGAAGAAGACCGTCACCGCGCAGTACCCCGATGTGCAGCCGCACCTGCCTCCGCGTACGCGCGGCGTGATCGCGCTGCTGGAGGAGAACTGCACCGTCTGCATGCTCTGCGCCCGCGAGTGCCCGGACTGGTGCATCTACATCGACTCCCACAAGGAGACGCTGCCCGCCGCCGACCCGAACGCCCGCGCCCGCACCCGTAACGTGCTGGACCGCTTCGCCATCGACTTCTCGCTCTGCATGTACTGCGGGATCTGCATCGAGGTGTGCCCCTTCGACGCGCTGTTCTGGTCACCCGAGTTCGAGTACGCGGAGACCGACATCCTGGAGCTCACGCACGAGCGCGACAAGCTCCGCGAGTGGATGTGGACGGTGCCCGCGCCGCCCGCGCTCGACCCGGGGGCCGAGGAGCCCAAGGAGATCGCCGCCGCCCGCAAGGCAGCGGAGAAGCTCATCGCGGCGGCCGCTGCTCCGGCACCTGAGGGGGACGCCCAGTGAACCCCGCCCTGCTCGCGGCCGGCTCGCTCGACCCGGCGGCCCGCTCCTTCCTCTCCCCGACCGGGGCGGAGATCATCTTCGTGCTGGTCGGCCTCGCAGTGCTCGGCTCCGCGCTGATCGCCGTGAGCACCAAGCAACTGGTGCACGCCGCGCTCTGGCTGGTCGTCGCGCTCGGCGGGCTGGCCGTCGAGTTCCTGCTGCTCACCGCCGAGTTCATCGCCTGGGTGCAGGTGCTGATCTACCTCGGCTCGGTGGTCGTCCTGGTGCTCTTCGGGCTGATGCTCACCAAGGCGCCGATCGGCCGCTCACCGGATGCCGACTCCGGCAACCGCTGGGTCGCGCTCGGGGTGGCACTGGCCGCCGCCGCGACCCTCGTCACCCTCGTCGTGGACGCCTTCCGCACCTCCTGGATCGACCTCGGTGCGGGCGGTGGCAGCGCCGCCGTGACCGGCCAGTACCTCTTCCGGCACTGGGTGCTGCCCTTCGAGGCGCTCTCCGTCCTGCTGCTGGCCGCCCTGGTCGGGGCGATCGTGCTCACCCGGACGAAGGGCGAGCGCCCCTCGAAGCCCCGGCCCGGCAAGCTGCGCGTCGGCAAGCCGGTCGGCACCGCCTCCCAGCCGGTGAGCGCCGGCACCGCGACCCCGCCGCAGGAGAGCTGACGCCGATGCACCTCGCCTACCCGACCGTCCTCGCCGCGCTGCTGTTCAGCATCGGCGTGTACGGCGTGCTCGCCCGGCGCAACGTCGTCCTGGTGCTGATGTCCGTCGAGCTGATGCTCAACGCCGTCAACCTCAACCTCGTCGCCTTCGACGCCTGGCTGCGCGATTCGCTGCACGCCGGACAGGCGCTCACCCTCTTCACCATCACCGTCGCCGCCGCCGAGATCGGCCTCGGGCTGGCCATCGTGCTGCTGGTCTTCCGGACCAGGGGCACGGCCGACATCGACCGCATCACGGCGCTCGGTGACCCGGCCGAGGCCGACGAGGACGCCGCCACGACCGAAGAGGCCGTCGCATGAACCTCGCCCTCCCCGCACTCGTCCCCGCCCTGCCCGCGCTCGGCGCGGCGGCCACCCTCGCCACCGGCAGGCGGGCCCCACGGCTGGCCCGGCCGCTGGCGATCCTCCCGGTCGCGGCCTCTGCCGTGCTCGCCCTGGTCGTCGCCCTCCAGCTCGGCACCGGCCAGGCCCTGGACGCCGCCACCCGGCTCACCCCGACCGGCGGCCCCGACATCTCGCTCGCCATCCACCTGGACGGCTTCAGCTCGCTGATCTCCGTCCTGGTCGGCCTGGTCGCCACCTGCGTGCAGGTCTACTCCACGGCCTATCTCAAGGACGACCCGCGCTACCCCTCGTACGCGGCGCTGGTCTCGCTCTTCACGGCCGCGATGTTCCTGGTCGTCTACTCGGGCGACCTGATCGTGCTGCTGACCGGCTGGGAGATCATGGGCATCTGCTCGTACTTCCTGATCGGGCACCACTGGGAGACGGCCGACGCCCGCTCCGCCTCGCTCAAGGCCTTCCTCGTCACCAAGCTCGGCGACGTGCCGTTCCTCTTCGGCATCTTCCTGCTCGGCGCCGACGCCAAGAGCTTCCGGATCACCGACGTGCTGACCGCCGCCACCGACGGGCGGCTCGGCCACCCGACGCTGATCGCGCTGCTGCTGCTCGCCGGTGTGGCCGGGAAGAGCGCGCAGTTCCCGCTGCACACCTGGCTCCCCGACGCGATGGCCGGCCCGACGCCGGTCTCCGCGCTGATCCACGCGGCCACCATGGTCGCGGCCGGCATCTACCTCGTCGCCCGGCTGCTGCCGGTCTTCCTGCTCTCCGGCGCCGCGCTGGTGGTGCTCTCGGTGATGGCCGCCGTGACGATGGTCGGCTCGTCGCTCTGCGCGCTCGCCCAGGACGACCTCAAGCGGGTGCTCGCCTACTCGACCGTCGGCCAGCTGGGCTACATGGCCGGCGCACTGGCCAGCGGCGACCGCGAGGCGGCCGTCTTCCACCTGGTCAGCCACGGTGCGTTCAAGGCGCTGCTCTTCCTCACCGCCGGTGTGATCATCCACGCCGCGCACACCAACTCGCTCTCCGCGATGTCCCGGATGCCGGACCTGCGAAAGCGCGTCCCGGACGCCTACTGGACGATGGGCATCGGCCTGATCGCCCTGGTCGGCCTCCCGCCGTTCGCCGGGTTCTTCAGCAAGGAGGCGGTGCTCACCGCCGCCGAGCACGCCGCCAACGGCGAGGCGCTCACCAACGGCCTCGGCCCCGCCTCGGCCGTGCCTGCGGCCGCCGGGTGGATCGTCCTGGTCTCCGCCGCAACCACCGCCCTGCTCACCGCCGCGTACGCGACCCGCCTCTGGCTGATCGCCTTCCACGGCCGGGCCACCGCAGCCCCTGCGGCCACCACAGCCGCTGCACCGGACGCGCCGTACTCGCCCGAGATCGACGAGGTCGACCCGGCGCACGCCGAGCCCGCAGCGATGCGCTGGCCGCTCTGGGTGCTCGCCGTCCCGAGCATCGGCCTCGGCGTCTGGGGCCTGCGCACCGACTGGCTGCCCGCGCTGCTGGACGGCGGCTCGCTGCGTCCCTCCGCCGGGACGGCCGTGATCGGCACCGGGCTCGCCGTGGCGGGCGTGCTGATCGCGTACGCCGCCTGGCGCTCCGCCGCCGCCCGCTCCGCCACGGCCGAGGCGGACCCGGGCCGCACCCTGCTCGGGCCGCTCTTCCGGCCCGCCCAGCACGGCTTCTTCGTCGACCGCCTCTACAGCGCGCTCTTCGTCCGGCCGGTGGCCGCCGCCGCCCAGCTCGTCCGCTTCCTCGACCGCGAGGTCGTCGAGACGTACGTCCGGGGCAGCGGCGCCGGGGCCAACCTGCTCGGCTGGGCCGTCCGCCGGGCGCAGAACGGCAACGCGCAGCTCTACCTGAGCGCCCTGCTCGCCGGGGTCGTCGTGCTCACCGTCCTGGTGGCGGTCGGCTCATGACCTCCCCCCGCCTCGTCCCGCCGACCGCCGCACCTTGGAGCCCCCGATGAACGCAGTCCTCATCGCCCTCCTGCTGCTGCCGCTGGCCGGCGCCGCCCTCACCCTGCTGCCCGCCGGGGCCGACCGGGCCGCCGACGACCGGCGCGCGCTGCGCCTCGGCACCGCCGTCACCGGCCTCACCCTGCTGCTCACCGTCGCGCTCGCGGCCGGCTTCGACCACGACCGGCCGAGCCGGATGCAGGCCGTCACCGACGTCAGCTGGATCCCGGCGATCGGCGTCCGGCTGCACCTCGGCGTGGACGGCATCTCGCTGCCGCTGCTGGTGCTCACCGCGCTGCTCACCTTCCTCTGCGCGCTCTACTCCACCAAGCGGCTGCCGAGCGGCGAGGGCGTCCCCGGCGCGCGGGCGTTCGTCGGGCTGCTGCTGCTGCTCGAAGTCGGCATGCTCGCCACCTTCGCGGTGCTCGACCTGCTGCTCTTCTTCCTGTCCTTCGAGATCGTGCTGATCCCGATGTACTTCCTGATCGCCCGCTGGGGCAGCGGCCGCAAGGCGCCCGCAGCCAACCGGTTCATCCTCTACACCCTGCTCGGCTCCGCCGTGATGCTGCTCGGCTTCCTGCTGATCGGCACCTCCGCCGGGACGTTCGACATGACCCGGCTCGCCGCCGCCCACGGCAGCGGGCTCAGCCACACCACCCAGGTCGTCGCCGCCCTCGCGATCGTGGTCGGCCTCGCCGTGAAGGCCCCCGCCTGGCCGCTGCACAGCTGGCTCCCGGACGCGCACACGGCGGCCCCCACCGTCGGCTCCGTACTGCTCGCCGGTGTGATGCTGAAGATGGGCACGTACGGTCTCGTCCGGGTGCTCCTCCCGATCGTGCCGGGCGGCGTCCAGACCTTCGCCCCCTACCTCGGGGCGCTCGCCGCCGTCGGCATCGTCTACGGCTCGCTCGCCTGCCTCGCCCTCGCGCGGCCCGGCGCCAAGGGCGACCTCAAGCGCCTGATCGCCTACTCCTCCGTCGGCCACATGGGCTTCGTGCTGCTCGGCATCGCCTCCCTCACGCCGACCGGCGTCAACGGCGCGCTGTTCGCCAACATCGCCCACGGCCTGATCACCGGCCTGCTCTTCTTCCTCGTCGGCGCTCTCAAGGACCGGTACGGCACGGCGGATCTGGACACCCTCGCGGGTGCCACCGGCGCAGCCCTCTACGGCCGCGCACCGCGCATCGGCGCGCTGCTCGCCTTCGCCGCCGTCGCCAGCCTCGGCCTGCCCGGCCTGGCCGGCTTCTGGGGCGAGCTGCTCGCGATGTTCGGCGCCTTCGACCCGGCCGCCGGCCTCTCCCGGCCGGCCTTCGTGACGTACATGGTGATCGCCGGTCTGGGCACCCTCCTCACCGCCGCCTACCTGCTGGTCGTCGTCAGGCGCGTCTGCATGGGCGATCCGAAGCAGCCCGGCACCGCCACCGACCTCCCGGACATCCGCCCGTACGAGGCCGTCAGCTGGACGCCGCTCGCCGCGCTCACCCTGCTCGCCGGGCTCTGGCCCGCGCTGCTCCTCGGGCTCTCCGACCCGGCCGTCAAGCACCTCCTCGGGGGTGGCTGAGACATGTACAGCTACAGCTACAGCTCCGCATTCGGTCCGCACGAGCTACTGGGGCAGCCCGCCATGACACCGCACGCCGTCAGTGAGCTCGCCGTCGCCGACCCGGGCGGCCTGATCCAGTCCGTCGACTGGGTGGCCATCGCGCCGCCGCTGATCGCGGCCCTGGCCGCCCTCGCCGTCCTGCTCGCGGACCTCCTCCTCCCGGCCGCCCGCAAGAAGGCCCTCGGCTGGCTCACGGCGGGCGGGCTCGCCCTCGCCCTGCTCGCACTCATCCCGCTCACCTCCGGTGACACCCGGTCGACGTTCTGCCTACGGAACGTAGCAGGCGCCACCGACAACGCCGCCTGCTCGTACGTCGCCGACCACTTCGCCCTGGTCTTCCAGCTGATCGCCCTCGGCGGCGCGCTGATCGCCGCGCTGCTCTCCGTCCACACCGTGGAGGACGAGAAGCTGCCCGGCGGCGAGTACTGGTTCCTGCTGCTCAGCAGCGCCGCCGGTGCCGCCCTGCTGCCCGCATCGCGTGACCTGGCGACGCTGATCATCGCGCTGGAGGTCGCCTCGCTGCCCGCCTTCGCCCTGGTCGGCCTGCGCCGCGACGGCCGGGGCGCGGAGGCCGCGCTCAAGTTCTTCCTCTCCTCCGTCACCGCGACGGCCGTCATGCTGCTCGGCGTCAGCTTCGTCTACGCCGCCACCGGCAGCCTGCACCTGACCGCCGTCGCCGACGGCCTGCGCCAGGCGCCCGGCCAGCTCAAGCCGCTCGCCGAGGCGGGCGCCGCGCTCACCCTGGTCGGTTTCGCGTTCAAGCTGGCCGCCGTGCCGTTCCACTTCTGGGTGCCGGACACCTACGTCGGCGCTCCGCTGCCGGTGGCCGGGTACCTCTCGGTGGTCGGAAAGGCGGCGGGCCTCTCCGGCCTGGCGCTCGTCACCACCATCGCCTTCCGCCCCTACGGCCACACCTGGGGCCTGGCGCTGGCCGTCCTCGCCGCGCTCACCATGACGGCTGGCAACGTCGCCGCACTGCGCCAGCGCTCCGACACCCGGCACAGCGCCGTCCGCCTGCTGGCCTGGTCCTCCGTCGGCCAGGCGGGCTACCTCCTCGTCCCGATCGCCGCCGCCGGGTACTCGGCGGGCGCCGACTCGCTGGGCGCGACGGTCGCGTACGCGCTGATCTACGGCGTGGTCAACCTCGGCGCCTTCGGCGTCGTCGCCGCCGTCAGCCGCACCGCACCGGCCGCCCGGCTGGACGACTACCGGGGCCTGTTCGCCCGGCGCCGCTGGACGGCCCTCGCACTGGCCTTCTTCCTGCTCTGCCTGGCCGGGCTGCCGCCGGGCGTGATCGGCCTCTTCGGCAAGGTCGTGGTCTTCCGCGCCGCCGTCGACGCCGGGCTCGGCTGGCTGGCCGTGATCATGGCCGTCAACGTCGTCATCGCGCTGTACTACTACCTCACCTGGACGGCGAAGCTCTTCGCCCCGGCGGAGGGGACAGCCGTCGAGCAGCGTCGCCAGCCCGCCGCCCTGACGGCGACGCTGGCCCTGACGGCCTCCGTCGCGGTGGTGCTCTCGGTGGCCCCGCAGCTCGTCCTCCGGGTGGTCAGCGGCGGACTGTTCTGACCGGATGTGGTGCGTAGGGGAACCGTCCAGGGAACGAAGACGGCTCGTCCCTCCGTTGATCCCAGCAGAGGGACGAGCAGAGAAGGCTCCCCACCGCACCACATGGAGAGGGCCTGCCGTGCGTCACCAGCACAACGGGTTGAGGACGGCCGCGCTGATCGGCGGCCTGTCGGCACTGATCCTGGTGATCGGCAGCTTCTTCGGCCGCACCGGCTTCGTGCTGGCCCTGTTGGTCGCACTCGGCACCAACGCGTACGCGTACTGGAACAGCGACAAGCTCGCGCTGCGCGCCATGCGGGCCCGCCCGGTGAGCGAGATCGAGGCGCCGGTGCTGTACCGGATCGTCCGTGAGCTCTCCACCGCCGCCCGCCAGCCGATGCCGCGCCTCTACATCTCCCCGACAGCGGCCCCGAACGCCTTCGCGACCGGCCGCAACCCGCGCAACGCCGCCGTCTGCTGCACCGACGGCATCCTGCGGCTGCTGGACGAGCGCGAGCTGCGGGGCGTCCTCGGGCACGAGCTGAGCCACGTCTACAACCGGGACATCCTGATCTCCTCGGTGGCGGGCGCGCTCGCCTCGGTGATCATGTTCCTGGTCAACTTCGCCTGGCTGATCCCGTTCGGCCGCAGCGACGACGACGACGGCCCCGGGCTCTTCGGCATCCTCGCCATCATGATCCTCGGGCCGCTGGCCGCCGGCCTCATCCAGCTCGCCGTCAGCCGCTCCCGCGAGTACCAGGCCGACGCCGACGGTGCCAGGATCACCGGCGACCCGCTCGCCCTCGCCGGCGCCCTCCGCAAGCTGGAGACCGGCACCCAGCAGCTCCCGCTGCCCCCCGAGCCCCAGCTCCAGACCGCCAGCCACATGATGATCGCCAGCCCCTTCCGCCCCGGGGAGGCCGGCGCCCGGCTCTTCTCGACCCACCCCCCGATGGCCGAGCGGATCGCCCGGCTGGAGCGGATGGCCGGCTACCGCAGCTGACCTACGGCCTGTCGGACAGGCCCTGGGCCCCCGCCGGGCCCAGCCCGCCGAACAGCCCGCTGGCCTTCCGGCGGGCGTCGTCCGCCTCGACGTGGCGGCCCAGCTGGGTCAGCGCCTCTCCGAGGTCCTTCAGCGCGGTGGCCTCCTTGTGCACCTTGTTGAGGCGGTGGAAACCCTCCGCTGCCCGCAGGTGGGCGGCGATCGCCTCCTCGAACCGGGCCAGCCGGTACAGGGCGTTGCCCAGGTCGTTCGTCGACAGCGCCTCGCCGTACCGGTCGTCCAGCCGCCCGTAGGTCGTCGCCGCCCGCCGGTGCGCCCGGACGGCCTCCTCGAACTCGCTCACCGAACGCAACGCGTTGCCTTCCGCGTTCAACACCGAAGCCTCGCCGTACGGGTCGTCGAGGGCGCGGTACATGTCCGCCGCGCTCCGGTACGAGGCGATGGCCTCCTGGAAGCGGCCGGTCCGGGCCAGCGCGTCGGCCACCCCCCTCAGGGCGGTGACCTCGCCGTACCGGTCCGGTAGCTTCCGGTACTCGGCGGCAGCGCGCTGGAAGGCGTCGATCGCCTCGGTGTACCGCTCGGCGTCCAGCAGGGCGCGGCCCCAACTGGCCAGCGCCTCGGCGCTGCTCCGCTCCTCCAGGGCGGCCCGCAGCCGGCGCAGCTCCTCCTGGCTCACCCTGGCCGCCTGCTCGGCGTACTCGCGGGCCGCGTCCGACTCCTTCAGCCGCTGCTCGTACTCGGCCTGCTCCTGCTCGTACTCGCCCTGCCCCTCGCCCTGTTCCTGCCCCTGCTCCTCCGCCTGCTCCAACCGGTGCTCCGCGCGGGAGCGCTGCTGCCCGGCCTCGTTCACCCGGCGCTTGGCACGGGCGAGCGCCTCCTTGAGCTGGCCCACCCGCCGTTGCAGCTTCTCCAACTCGGCGCGGAGCTGCTGGTTCTCCTCCTCCACGGAGTCCAGGACGACGCTGTGCCGGGCGGCCTGGGCCTGCCGTTCCAACTCGGCCGTCCGCGCGGCCACCGTCGCCTGATCAGCGCACTCGGTGACCCGGTGCAGCTCCTCCTCCAGCAGCCTGACGGTCTGTTCGGCCTGGTCCTGCCGGCGACGGGTGCTGACGACGTTGTCCCGCAGGGACTGCACCTCGGCCACCGAGGGGGAGACCGCCCGTTGCGCGGCGCGGTGGAGGCCCCTGATCCGCTCGCGCGCCTCGACGGTCAGCGGCGTGCCGGTGTCGCGGTCCACGTCGACCATCAGCCGGTCGACGAAGGCGGCGCCGGGCACCATCCGCCCGCTGAACCAGCGCGACAGCGTCGCCTTGTTCCAGTTGATCGAGGCCGCGTAGCCGATCAGCGTGTTGTCCAGCCGGCGGGCCAGCATCCGCAGGCTCTCGGCCAGTTCGCGGACGGGCTCCGGCAGGTCGGGGTCGATCTCGCTGGTGAAGATGATCCGGCGGCGCGTCGGCCGGTCCGGAGACGTCCGCGGCACGGGCAGCAGTGGCCCGGCCGAGGGGTCGGTGTCGTCGGTGTCGTCGCAGCCCACGACGGCCTCCCGGTGTTTCGCTGGAAGCCGCAACGCGGTGAGGGTTACGGCAAGTGGGTGCATCCAAACAGGCTGGCCGCACGGCCGCGTCGGATTCCGGCCGGGTGCCGAAGGAGGCCTGGATCAGTGAAGAGCGTTGAACGACAGGGGCGTTGGGCCCGACTGCGCGGGTGGTCGCGGGTGAACGGTTGGCAGCTCACCGGGGTGCTGCTCACGGTCGCGGGGCTGGTGATCGAGGCCGTCAAGTAGCTGGGCCCGCGCGCCCGGGGTCAGGTCGGAGTGCACCGTCTCCGTCCTGACCTCGGGCGTTCGGGTGTCCGGGGGCTGGTCGGGCCACTGATGGCATGACCGGGGCAAAAGTGGTCGTACCGGAACATGACGGACCGATTCTGGCCGAAACAGGTGCGTTCCTGGCCGACCCTGCCGTGGCCGATCTCCACGACTGCGGGGCCCGGCCGTGGCAGGCTGGGGGCCATGAAGGTGATTGAATTCGTGCTCAACGTGCTCTGGCTGATCTTCTGCGGGATCTGGATGGCCATCGGCTACGCCGTTGCGGGGATCATCTGTTTCGTCCTGATCGTCACCATCCCATTTTCGATCGCGTCCTTTCGCATCGCCGGCTATGTCCTGTGGCCGTTCGGGCGGACGACGGTCGAGCGGCCGGACGCGGGCGCGCCGTCCTGCGTCGGCAACGTGATCTGGCTGGTGTTCGCGGGGTGGTGGCTGGCGATCTGCCACCTGGTGACGAGCATCCCGCTGTTCCTGTCGATCATCGGCATCCCGTTCGGCTGGGCGAACCTGAAGATGATCCCGATCTCGCTGATGCCGCTCGGCCGCGAGGTCGTCCCCACGGACGAGCGCTTCGGCGGCCGCTGACCGCCGTCCGTCCGGGCCGCCTGTCGGTACGTCGGTACGTCAGGGCGTCAGGCGGCAGCCCGTCGGCGTGGCGTGGGCCGGGTCGAGGACGTTGGTCACCTCGTGCAGCACGACCGGGTCCACCTGCATGGTGGCGTGCTCGGCGAGATCGGCCCAGCAGAGGTCCTGGACAAGGACGTTGCGTACGTTCGGGCCGCTCAGGAACTGCGAGGAGACCGGGGTGACGACGAAGTCGTACCGCGTCGCCAGGACGGTGTACTCCACGCCGGGCACGGTGTCGCCGCCCGCGTTGGTCTGCCGGAGGAAGTCCGAGCCGGGCACCTGGTCGAGGCAGGCCCTGCACCAGCGGCCGAACAGGGCGTCCGTCGCCCCGGGGATGCCCTTGGCGAGGGTGGCCAGGCCGTCGAGGGTGGTGCCGTGGCTGGACGGGGAGAGCGCGACGAACCGGCCGGTCCGCGCGGCGCCGCCCAGGTACTTGAGGTAGTAGCGCGGCATCAGCCCGCCCTGCGAGTGGCCGACGATGTCGACCTTCGCGGCGCCGGTCGCGGCCAGCACGCCGTCGACGAAGGTCTTCAGCTGGGCGGCCGATTCGGCGGCGGGGCCGACGGCGGCCAGCAGCGGCACGCCGGGCATCCGGCCGTAGGTGGGGGCATAGACGCAGTAGCCCTCGGAGGCGAGCAGCGGTGCGAGTTCGATCCAGTTGAGGGTGGCGTCCACGAAGGTGCCGTGGACGAGCACGATCGGCCGGGGGTGGGCCGAACTCGGCTTGCACGCCCAGTCGTTGGCGCCCGGCAGGGCGGTGGCCTGGAGTGCCTGCGCGGCGGCGACCGCGGCGGCCGGGTCGGTGGCGGACGGCGAGGGGACGGCGGCTGCTGACGGCGAGGCGGCGGCGGGGGCGGCGGCCACTGCGGCGAGCAGGGCGCCGGTCGCGAGCGCGGCGCCGCCGCGCCGCAGGAGGGTGCGGACGGACATGCGGTGTCCTCCATGGGGGTGGGGGAGCCCGGCGGTACCGGGCCGGGCTGTATCACAGCACCGCTCCGGCGGCCCGGGGCAGTACTCGGCGGTAACACGTTGCGGGCCCCTAACCACCGGCCGCCCCGGCTGTGCTCGCCGCACAACCCCGCTGCACGAAGGCTGTTGCCGTCCGCCGATCCGTGCCACCCTGTCCTGTCCCGGTCGGCGGCGGGAGGAGGACAGGGCGTGAGCGGTGTCGCCGGGCTCCTCGCCGAAGTCCGCACGGAGCTGGAGAGCCGGCTGCCCGCCGTCTCCCGGCAGCTGGCCGAGGAAGTGCTGCGCCAGGACGCCGCGTACGCCGAACTGGTCGGCCCGGAGGAGCTGCGCCGCCGCATCCGGCACAACCTGCACCAGGCCCTCGACGGCATGCTCCGACACGCCTCCGGCCACCCCGTCGACCTCGCCGACGCCGCCGCCACCGGCCGCCACCGGGCAGGCCAGGGGCTGCCGTTGGCCTCCCTGCTGTACGCGTACCGGCGTGGCGGGCGGTTGATGTGGGAGACGCTGGTCGAGGTGGTCTCCGCCCGCGATCCGGCCCGCCTGCCCGAGCTGCTGCCCGGCGCGGGCGATCTCTGGGAGGTGCTCGACCTGACCGCCGACGCCATCGCCGCCTCCTACCGCGAGACCGACGCGGCCCGCGCCGAACGCGACCGCGAGCGTCGCTACGCACTTCTGGACGCCCTCCTCGACGGGTCGGGCGTCGGCGCGGGCCTGCTCTCCGAGGCGGCGGCCCAGCTCGGCCTGCCCGAGCGCGGCCGCTACGCGGTCGTCGCCGTGCGCGGCGGCACCCAACCACCCGCCGGCGCAGGTGCCTCGGCCACCTCCGACGGCGGTCTGCGGATGCTCCGGCGGCCGCGCGCCGACCTGGAGCTGACCCTGGTCGCCCTGCGCGGCCAGAGCCTCACCGAACTCGCCCGCACCGTGAGGGAGTTCGCCCTTCGAGCCGGAATCAGCCCCGTCGTCGGATCGCTCGCCGAGCTCGGCCGGGCCCGCTGGCTCGCCGAACTCGCCCTGCGGTCCTGTGCCGGGGACGGTCCGGCCCTGCTCGACGATCACCTACCCGCCGCCCTGCTCGCCGCCGAACCCGAACTCGCCCACCGCCTCGGCGTCGTCGTGCTCGGTCCGGTGCTCGAACTCCCCTACGCCGAACGGGAGACGCTGCTCACGACCCTGGCGGCCTGGCTGACCGAGGGCGGCTCGGCCACCGCGGCGGCGGGGCGCCTCTACTGCCACCGGAACACCGTCCTCAACCGCATCCGCCGCCTCGAACGCCTCACCGGCCGCACCCTCGCCGACCCCCGCCACCTGGTCGAACTCTCCCTCGCCGCAACGGCGGTGGGTCGGCTGGGCGCCGGAGCGGTCAGCCCAGCAGCCGCCGCTCGGCCGCACTGATCGCCAGGTCGTTGATGCTCGCGTAACGCCGGGCCATCAGGCCGTCCGGTGCGAACTCCCACTGCTCGTTGCCGTAGCTGCGCCACCACTGGCCCGCCGCGTCATGCCACTCGTACTCGAAGCGGACGGAGATCCGGTTGCCGGTGTGGGCCCAGAGCTCCTTCCGCAACCGGTAGTCGAGCTCGCGGTCCCACTTCGCGCGCAGAAAGGCGGTGATCTCCGCCCGGCCGCTCAGGAAGACGTCGCGGTTCCGCCACTCGCTGTCCTCGGTGTACGCGAGGGCGACGCGCTCCGGGTCGCGGCTGTTCCAGGCGTCCTCGGCGGCCTGGACCTTCTGCAGGGCGGTCTCCGTGGTGAACGGCGGGAGGGGCGGCTTCTGGCTGTTCATGGTTCTCCGTAACTCAGCGTCGCTTCTGTGCTGCTCAGACTCTGACAGCCGCGCGCGGGCCGCCGCCATGTCCGAGGAGACGCCTTCCCCACAGATCCGGACACCTGCACGGCCTATCCTCGGAGGATGACCACCAAGCCGGAGCCGACGCCGAAGCCCCGCGTCGCCGTGCTCGCCTACGACGGGGTCAGGTTGCTGGACGTCGCCGCGCCGCTGGAGGTGTTCGCCACCACCGGTGCGTACGAGGTCGTGCTCTGCTCCCCGGGCGGGCAGCCCGTCACGGCCGCCACCGGGACGGGGCTGGCGGTCACCGCCGACGCCTTCACCGTCCGCGCGGACACCGTCGTGGTGCCCGGCTCGCCCGGCCTGCCGCAGGGGATGCCGCCCGCGAGCCTGGTCGAGGCGGCCGCCGCCCTGGCCGCCTCGGCGAGCCGGGTCACCTCCGTCTGCACCGGCGCCTTCCTGCTCGCCGAGACCGGCCTGCTCGACGGCCGCCGGGCAACCACCCACTGGCGGCACGCGGCCACCCTCGGCCGCCGCTACCCGAGGATCACCGTCGAGCCGGACGCCATCTACGTACGCGACGGGCACGTCCTCACCTCCGCAGGCGTCAGCGCCGGGCTCGACCTCACCCTCGCGCTGGTCGAGGACGACCTCGGCCCGGCGACCGCCCGCGAGGTGGCCCGCGATCTGGTCGTCTTCATGCAACGGCCGGGCGGCCAGTCGCAGTTCTCCGTACCGGCCCGCACCCCGCGCCCCCGGCACGACGCGCTGCGCACCGCCCTGGACGCCGTCGCCGGCGACCCGGCGGGCGACCACTCGGCCGCTGCCCTCGCCGCCCGCGCGGGCACCAGCACCCGCCAACTCGCCCGCCTCTTCAGGGCGGAGCTCGACACCACCCCGTCGGCGTACGTGGAACTCGTCCGGGTCGAGGCCGCCCGAGGGCTGCTGGAGGCCGGCGAGTCCGTCGCGGGCGCCGCCCGCCGCTCGGGCCTCGGCAGCGACGAGACGCTCCGCCGTGCCTTCCTCCGCCACCTCGGCGTCCTGCCCTCGGCCTACGCGTCCCGCTTCCGCCGACCCCGCCCGTAACTCCCTTGCCGCACAGGCGAGTTAGGCCGCGTCGACCTCCTCGCGGAGCTTGCGGAACTCGGCCGCGATGGCGTCCAGCGAGTAGTGGGCGTTCAGGCCGCTGGGGTTGGGCAGCACCCACACCTGCGTACCGCCGATCCCCTCCGGCTGGCGGCCGACCACCGCGCGGGGTCTGCCGAAGCCCGTCCGGTACGCGCCGATGCCGAGCACCGCAAGGGCCTTGGGGCGCAGCAGGGTCACCCGTTCGGTCAGGGCCGCGCCGCCGGCGCGGTACTCGTCGGCCGTCAGCTCGTCCGCCTTGGCGGTGGTGCGGGCGACGACGTTGGTGATGCCGAGGCCGAGCGCGAGCAGCTCCTGCTGCTCGTCCGGCCTGAACTGCCGTGGGGTGAAGCCGGATCGGTGCAGTGCGGGCCAGAAGCGGTTGCCGGGCCGGGCGAAGTGGTGGCCGGTCGCGCCCGACCACAGGCCGGGGTTGATGCCGCAGAACAGTACGCGCAGCCCGGGGGCGGAGATGTCGGGGATGTGTGCGTCCTGCGCGGCGGCCAGCTGTTCGGCGGTGGGCCGGGGCGGAGTGGTCATGGGGCCAGTCTGCCGGACCCCGGTCGGGCGGAGTGTCGGGGCGGCGGGGCCGAATTTCCACCGACATCCACAGAGAATGCATAGTTAGTTCGAATATTCGCAGGACTGCACCCCTGGCCGTGGCACAGAATGACTGAATGTCATACGAACTGAGGGCCGTGATCGCGGCTGTCGACCTGCTCAGGGTGGTGGCGGCCGAAGTCCCGACCGCGCAGATCGCCGAGTTGAAGCAGGGCCTGGCACTCATCCCGATGACGGACCGGCTGCACGACGCCCTGCACGACCCGGAACGGCCGCGCGAGCCCGGCTTCACGTACTTCCCCGGCGGCTTCGGCCACCGCCTCGGCGCCTGGTCGCAGGCCGGGCCGATCGCCTACGTCGAGGCCGAGTACTTCGGTGGCGTCGGCAGCCAGCACGCGGCGGTCTGGGTGGACGGGAAGATCGACTTCGGCCCGGTGAGCTCCAGCCGGGTCGGCCCGGCCCCACGTGCGGACGGCCCGATCTCGCTGGCGCTGAGCCGGATCGGTGCTCAGAAGTCCTATGGGCACGACGAGTTCGAGGCCGTCGGGCTCATGCGGCACCGTCAGCTGACGGACTGGCCGACACGCTGAACGCGACTCGCCGGGGCGGGCCCGCGCCCCGTCCGGGCTCGGCACCATTCGGCGTATGAGTAATGGCCGGGGGTCCTCGGGTGGCTCAACGTGAAGTGCAGGCAACTGCCTGAACTTCACTGAGAGGAAACGCAAGTCATGCGTGCCACCTGGACGGCCGCCGTGCTGACTGCAGCTCTGGGCCTCACCACAGTCACCACGGCGTCCGTCAACGTCGCCAGCGCTGCCGACATCGCGAACGCGACCGCAATCACCCGTACCGCCACCGCTTCCCAGCACCCAGGGGTCGGCCACCATCCGGTCGTCGCCCACCTCCCCACGGCCGGAGTCCCCGCCGTTCCCGACCCCACCCAGGCCCTCGACGTGCTCGGTGCGCTCGGCGGAGTCCTCAAACTCGTCACGGGCCTGGTCTCCACGGCCACCTCGGCGCTGCCCGTGCCGGACCCGGCGGCGTTGCAGAAGCTGCTGGCCGACCTCCAGTCCGCCGTGCAGGATCTTCTCGGCAAACTCCCGGCCCCGCCGGCTCTCCCCACGACACCCACCCTCCCCGGAGCCCCATCCGTGGGCGCGCCCTCCGTCCCCCCGGTCCTGCCGGGAGACATGCCGCGCACGCTCTCCGGGGGCCTCCCCGTCCCGGTCCCGGCCCCCGCGCCGGGGCTCCCCGTCCCGGCGCCCGTGCCCGCCCCCGCGCTCCCGGTGCCCGCCGTCCTGAGCCCGGCGGACGCCCTGGCCAAGCTCAAGAACGACGCAGCCGACCTGGTCGCCGCCGCAACGGCGGCCAAGTCGGACCCGGCCGCCGTCAAGAACCTCGTCGGCCCGCTCTCGACCGACGCCGTCGCGGCGACCACGGCCACCGCGACGAGCCTCGCCACCGGCTGAGTCACCGGCCGACCGAACGACAGTGGGGCCCGGACCGCGCACGGTCCGGGCCCCACTCACGTCTGCTCAGCGGTAGTCGACGTACTGCACGAGCGCCGCGCTGCCCTGCGAGTCAGTGCCGTTTTCCGCCCGCATGTGCCCTGGATGTGCCTCGACTCGCACCAGTTTTCGGTGCTGTACACCGAGGGCGCGGCCACTGTAGCGGCAGGTCAGCCAGCAGCGGGCGAGGTGCTCGTCGCCGCCGTCGGCGCCCGGTTGAGCCGGGGGCGGAGCAGCTCTGCGAGCTGAGCGGCGGCCAGAGCTGCGATCAGCCGGGCCTGGTCCTCTGCGGAGATCGGAACGACTGCCAGAGCAGGGGCCGCTTCTGTGGACCCGGTCTCCGGCTGGCGGCGTGCTCAATCAGTGATTTCGATCTCGGCGGCGATGATGACCGGGAGGTCGAGGGGCAGGACGGTCACGCCGATCGCGGTGCGGGCGTGAGCGCCGACTTCGGAGCCGAAGAGGGACAACACCAGTTCGGAGCAGGGGTTGAGGACACGGGTGGTTCCCGGAAAGCCCGGGTCCGCGTTCACGAAGCCGCTGATGCTGAGCCAGGCGGCGATCCGGTCCAGGTTGCCGAGCGCCCGGCGGAGATCGCCGAGCAGAGACAGGGTCGACAGGCGGGCTGACTCCTGCGCCTCCTCAAGCGTGACCTGGCTCGGCACCCGCCCGTAAGGACCGACTGGAGCTCCGTCGAGCCCGAGTGCCCCGTGTCCGGAGGCGTAGGCACGGTTGCCGTGGAGGCGGACCCAGGCAAACGGCAGTTCCAGCCCCGGAGGGGCCTGCACTGCCGGCGGAAGCTTCAGACCCGACTCTGCCAACAACTGCTCGACAGACAAGGTTCGCTCCAAGCTCGGGCTTTCCAGCCTGCCGCAGGCGAGCGGGCAGGGCGGGCGACACACGGGAGAGCTCACCCTTCTGGCTGTCGCCATCGCTGTCGCCACGAGCAACGCTGCTGCTTCGAAGCCGGTCCGGTACACCGGCAACGAGCGACACCACAGGTGTCCGCTGTCCGAAGCTGCCGAACCGGACCTGCTGCCGGCCCGCCGCGACGCACCGGAGATGACTGGTCCACCCACGCCGACGCCTGACGTCCAGACGGCGGAACCCCGCGCGCGGCGCTCATGGCGCGCTGGTCGACTGGTCACAGCACCGCGAAGAGCCGCGCGGACCAACCTAGACCTGCAGGGGAACGCCGATGTCCACCGAAGAGAACAAGGCATTGGTCCGTCGCTTCTATGAGGAAATCGACAAGGGCAATCTGGAGGTGTTGGACGAGCTGGTCGCCGAGGACTACCTTGACCACTCCCCGCCGCCGTTCCCCTTCCCGCCCGGACGCGAGGGCCTCAAGCAGGCGTTCCGGTTGTTCTGGGAGGCGACTCCCGGCCGCCACCAGATCGAGGACCAGCTCGCCGAGGGCGACAAGGTCGTCACCCGGCTCACCTCCTACGGCGTGCACGAGGGCGACCTGCCCGGCATCCCCGCCACGGGCCGGAAGCTGCGGATGACATCGATCACCATCCACCGGATCGAGCACGGCAGGCTCGCCGAGAAGTGGGCGGACAAGGACAACCTCGGCCTCCTGCAGCAGCTTGGGGTTATCCCTACCCCGGGATCGTAGGCAGTCGGCGCGGGCCTCGGCGGCAGCCTGTCCCCGGTCGGGAAGGCCGGCCGCCGCCGAGGGGCGTTCTGTGGTGCGGGCGGTCACTTGGGGCTCCGGGCTCGGGCGGCGGCGACGGCGGCGGTGATGCGGCCCTCGCGGACGTCGGTGTCGGCGGCCTCGGTGATCAGGTGGAGCATTTGGGCGCGTTCGTGGCAGGGCAGGGTCTGCCAGTCCGCCTCTGCGGTCGCCAGTGCGGTGGCCAGGTCGTCTGGGATGGAGTGCGGGGTGGCTTCGATCGCGCGCAGGCGCCAATCGGCAGGTCTGGCAGAGCGTCGCAACTCCATGATCGCCAAGACCTGTGGCTGCTTTGCCGCCGGGGCCGTCCCGCACCTATCTGCGCGACCTGTAAGGCGCGCTGGTACTTCAGCCGGTCAGGGCGTCGAGGCCGCGCAGATAGTCGCCGCGCAGATAGTCACCGAACCCGCCGCTGGCGCGGGGGGTCGCGGCGCGCGGACGTCGCCACCGGGCTGTGGGAGGTGCGTCCGACGCGGTAGCCCGCAACTTCGAGCGTGGTGACCAGGGCCTGGTCCTCGCCGACGGCGATTGGTTGGAAGCCGCCGACCGCGCGGTAGGCGTCGCCGCTGCGTGCGCACCGACCGGGCCTGGCAGTGTGACGGCGTACCGCATGTGCAGGGTCATCCCGCACCTCCTTGAAACAACGCGGGCGGCCACGCGCGGTGCCGCTACCAGCGGTACCAGCGGCCTCGGCTGCCCGCGCTGCTGGTGCCTCGCGCCACGAACCCGAGCAGCCAGACCACCAGCACGACGATCGCCACCCACCACAGGACCTCCAGCGCGAACCCGGCGCCGAAGAGGATCAGAGCGAGCAGCAGCACGAGCAGAAGGGGAACCATCGTCAGCAACCTCCACAGTCGGTCGGTCGTTCCGGACACGAACTCGTCTGCCCGGCACGGCCGTCCCCATGCACGTTCACAAGGCCGATGACGCGCCGCCGGGCTCGGCCACGTACGGGAGGACCTGAAGGCTGACGGCCTGGTGCCAGCCGTTCACTGTCCGCGCCTGGTCCCGGGAGCGGTCCGCCGCCGCACGTCTCCCAGCTCCTGGGCCCGATCGCGGGGGCACCACCGCTTGGGGAGCTGTCAGCGGCTGATGTGCAGGACGCAGATGTCGTCGCGGCGTGTGTCCGGGGCGGTGAGCGCCCGGACGAGCCCGTCGAGGCGAGCGTGAGCGTCGGCGTGGGCCAGGGCGGCCCGTGCCAGTCGGGCGAGTCCGTCGTCGATGGGCTCGGCGGGGGTCTCGACCAGGCCGTCCGTGTAGAGGTACAGGTGGTCTCCGGGGAGCAGGTGGAGCCGGGCCTCTTGGTAGACGGGCGTGCTGGTGGCGCCCAGCAGGACACCTTCGGGGGTGGGAAGGAACCGGGCTTCGCCGTCGCGTACCAGGAGTGGCGGCGGGTGGCCGGCCCGGACCCAGGTCAGGTCGGAGGTGGCGGGGTGGTAGACGGCCATGATCATGGTGGCCGTGTTGCAAGTCCGCTCCGTTGTGTGGAGCAGCAGCGTGTTGAGCCTGGCGAGGACGGCGGGCAGGGGTGTACCGGTGATGGCCATGCCTTTGGCGGTGAAGCGCAGCAGCGCCATGGTGGCCACTGCGTCGAGTCCGTGGCCGGCGACGTCGCCCACGACGAGTAAGGGGTTGCCGTCTGGCAGTTCGATGGCGCTGTACCAGTCGCCGCCGAGGTTGAGTCCTTCCTGGACGGGCTGGTAGGCGACGTCGACGGTGAGCCCGTTCAGGTGCAGCAGTTGCTGGGGCACCGGCAGCAAGGTTTCTTGGAGGCGGTGCGCGAGTTCGCGTTCGGCGGCCAGCAGGCTCTGCTGGGCGAGTGCGTTCTGCTCGTGTTCCAGCAGTTGCTGTTCGGCGTGCTTGGCGGTGGTGATGTCCTGGAAGAAGCCGTGGACGTGGACCGGGTGGCCGTTGGCGTCAGTTTCGGTCTCGGCGACCATCTGCACATGCCGCACCGGTCCGTGGGGCAGCTGGATGCGGAAGGTGTGGTCGATCGGCTCGCCTGTTTTCAGCAGGAGCCGGACGGCGTCGTTCAGGGAGGCGCGGTCGTCGTTCTCGGCATGAGCGGCCAGGTCTTCCAGCGCCATCGGGCCCAGCGCCCGGTCCCGGCCGAAGATCGAGTACACCTCGTCGGACCAGGTGATCTCGCCGCGTACCAGGTCCCGGTCCACCCAGCCCATCCGGCCCTGACGCTGCATGAGCGCCAGCCGGCGCTGCTCGCGTTCGCCTGTGTCCAGGCGGTTCCAGGAGACCACCAGCCCGTCTTGGCAGGGCGCGGCCCGCACGCTGTACCTGGACAGGTGGGGGATTCCGGCGGCGGCTTCCTCGTACTCCAGCTCGCCCTGCCAGCCGGCCCCGGTGTTCAGTGCCCGGAGGTAGCCCTGCCACAAGGGGGTGCCGGCGACGGCCGGGTACATCTCCAGGACGCTCCGCCCCACGAGTTCGGGTCCTCGGCGTCCGGCGATGTCGACTGCTTCGGGCGAGGCGGCGGCAAAGCGGAAGTCCGCTACCTCGCCTCTCTGCCCGTACTCGGGCCGGAGCAGTGCGACCGAGCCGGGAAGACAGGCCAGGACCTGCGGGGCCACCGCCACGGTGAGGTGGCCGCTCGATGCCCGGTCAGGGCCTTGGCCCGGGACAACGGAATCCTCAAGGTCCGTCATGCACCGAGCATGTCACACGTGTGCCCGTCCGCGGCGGCAGGAGAGGCGGCTTCCTCGGACCGGTCCCGGGGGCCGGTGCGTGCAGAGAGATCAGCCGTGCCCCGACCGGGGAGCGTGCCCGATCGGGTGGGTCAGGGCAGCGGGGTGCCGCCGGTGGCGTTGAGGATCTCGGCGGTGATGTAGGAAGCCTCCTGGGAGGCGAGGAAGACGTAGGCGGGGGCCAGGCGGGTGGCCTGTCCGGCGGGCTCGCTCGGCCGGCCCGCTGCCGGGGGCCACGCGGCAACCGCCCCGCTCAACCCTCTTCAAGGCGTTCGAGACGGCCGGTGACGGGGCGTCCACCGAGAAACGCACTCGTCGGCACCGGTCATGGCGGCCAGGAACCGGGGTAGCCGACGGCGCATGCGAGCTCTCATCATCAACTGCACGCTCAAGGCCTCTCCCGAGAAGTCCAACACCGAGGCACTGGCCGCCGTCGTCGGCGGTGAACTCACCAGCCGCGGGGTCCAGGTGGCGACCGTCCGCGCGGTCGACCTCGATCTGCGGCCGGGGGTGAAGACCGACATGGGCGACGGTGACCAGTGGCCCCAGGTCCACGACAAGCTCATCGCCGCCGACATCCTGATCATCGCCTCCCCCACCTGGGTCGGACGGCCGTCCTCCATCGCCCAGCGCGTGCTGGAGCGAATGGACGCGATGATCTCCGAGACCGACGAAAACGGCGTACCGGTCGGCTGCGGGAAGGTCGCCGGAGTCGTCGTCACCGGCAACGAGGACGGCGCTCACCACGTCATCAGCGAGATCTGCGGCGGCCTCGTCGACATCGGCTACACGGTCCCCGCCCAGGCGTGGACCTACTGGCACCTCGGCCCCGGGCCCGGCCCCGACTACCTCGACGCCGAGAAGGGCCACGCCTGGGCCCACACGACCGGCCGCACCATGGCCGCCAACCTGCACCACGTCGCCTCCGCCCTGACCGGCCGTCCCTGGCCCGCCCCCGCCCAATAGCGCTCGCAGCGCATGGCCGAGCGGAAGCTGGGCAGGCGCCCGGACAGTCCGACCACGAGACCACGGAGGTTCCGCGATGAGCATGGTGCAGGAACAGATCGACGTGGACGTCCCGCTGCACACCGCCTACAACCAGTGGACGCAGTTCGAGGACTTCCCCCGCTTCATGGAGGGTGTCGAACAGGTCACCCAACTCGACGACCGCCACAACCACTGGACGACCAAGGTCGCCGGGGTGACGCGCGAGTTCGAGACCGAGATCGTCGACCAGCTGCCCGACCAGAAGATCGCCTGGCGTACGACCGGCGGCGAGGTCCAGCAGATGGGAGTCGTCACCTTCGAGCGCCTCGACGACCGGCACACCAGCGTCCGCCTCGCCATCGACTTCGAGCCCGAGGGTGTGGCCGAGAAGGCCGCCGACGCCATGGGCATGGTCGACCGCAGGGTCAAGGGCGACCTGCGGCGCTTCAAGTCCTTCATCGAGGATCGCGGCGTCGAGGAAGGCGGCTGGCGGGGCCGCATCACACCGGGCGGCTGACCAGCCGGTGGTGTCGGGCGGTGCGGGCCGAGTGGCCGGCCCGCACCGCCCGACACCAGCTTCGAAGCCAGCCCGCTCCCGGTGCCCGCCCGCGCGGCGGTGGGCCCCGAGCATGCCCAGGAGGGTCCGGCTCAGCACCGTGTCGCAGCCGCCGAACAAGCCGTCCTCGACCTCCTCAGCCGGCCATGAGCACCGCCCGCGCCAGGATCACGGGACACTACGTCCCGCCGGACG
This sequence comes from Kitasatospora sp. McL0602, assembly GCF_052076145.1. NCBI lineage: Bacteria > Bacillati > Actinomycetota > Actinomycetes > Kitasatosporales > Streptomycetaceae > Kitasatospora > Kitasatospora sp. McL0602. Next base: position 4,501,541 of record NZ_CP197246.1, read on the forward strand.
GCGCAGTGCCGACGTGAGAGGGCCGGCCGGCCGCCCAGAATTCGACCGTGCATCCCGCCCAGAACCCCACGCCGGAACCGCCACGGCCGTTTTCGGGGCCGCACACCGGAATCGACGCCCCCTCACCGGGGCTCCGGATCGTCAGCCCGGCCGGTGACCTCGACCGCGACACCGCACCTGCGCTCCGCGTCCAGCTCTTCCACGCGATCGAGCAGGACAGGGTCGACACCGTCGTGATCGACTGCAGCGACGTCCACTTCTGCGACTCCTCCGGGCTCAACGCCATGCTCCATGCCCGGCTGATCGCCCTCGAAGCCGACGTAGAGCTGCGCCTGGCTGCCCTCCCGCCGCAGGCCGCCCGGCTCCTCGCGGTCACTGGCGCCGACGAGGTGTTCCTGATCGACGAGGCGGTGCCCGGCGGCGGCACGTCGGAGCGGGCTGCTGGTTCAGTGCAGGGCACTGACGGCTCGGGCGATCACGAGGAGTGAGGTGATCAGGGCTGCGATGCTCTCGATGCTCATCAGGAGTTTCGCGCGGCTGGTGAGCGGCATGGTGTCGGTCGGGCTGAACGCGGTCGAGTTGGTCACCGATACGTACAGGTAGTCGATCAAGGCGGGGGTCCAGTCGCTGGAGCGGCTGGACCCGTCGGCGATCTCCTCGACGGCATCGTGGTTCTCGTCCTGGGAGAAGCGGAAGTCGGCGAGAGGCAGTTCGGAGCGGGGCGCCTGGGTACGTACGACGGGCCCGCCCCGGTCAAGCTCCCAGAAGGCGAGACCGAAGACGATGACGTCGGTCGCCCACACCTGGAGCGCTGCGAGCAGCAACGACCCGCCGTCCTTGACCTCGGTGGACACCAGGGCCTGTACGAGCAGGCCCAGCACGATCAAGTTGCTGATGCCGATGATGCCGACCAAGGTCAGTGACAGCGTCCGGGAGAGGCGGTTCTGCCGGGTGAGGCGGCGCGGATTGACGGCGATCAGCGGGATCAGAAGCACGACCTCCAGTGCGGGCAGCACATAGCGCGGACCGACGAGCAGGGGTTCAGGCAGTGCCAGATAGAGAAGCGCGGCGGCCAAGGTGGCGATCACCCCCGGCAGTCGGGCCTCTCCCCTGCGCTCGTGGCGCGGGTGCCGCCGGGGGACACCCGGCCGCCGGTCGTAGCTCTTCGGATGGTCTGCGGTCATCGCGCCCATGCCTCCTCGATCAGGTGACTGGTGAGGCAGCGTTGAGGCAGCCCGTTCGTTCCGCCTTGCGGCCACCAGCGTTGCCAACGGCCGCGGCTGCCCACCGGGCTCGTGCCCGGGGCGATGAAGCCGAGCAGGGCCATCACGACGACGAAAATCCCGCTCAGCCGAGAGGATCCTCAGAACGAACCCCGCACGGCGTCATGGCACCCATCAGCAGTAGGAGAAGCCGTACCGCAGTACAGCTCCCTCGCGTCCGTTTCGCACATCGTCTGCCCCGCCGATGTGTTGATAAGCGCAGTCCGGGCGCGGACCTCCAGAAGGAGTCGGCCAAGGTGTCGGCAGGACCAGGAGATAGCGGTGGCCCGATCGCAGCCGAAGGTGCGGCTGCGGACAGCCACGTACTTGGTGGTGTCGCCTCAGCGCTCCTCGCAGTCGACCGACTGCAGAAGTGGCTCGGCCATGCCAAGCCGTCGATCACGCTCAACCCCTACACGCACCTGTGGCCGGACGAGGAGGACACAACGAGGGCGGCGACCGATGCTGTCTTCAGCAATGCGCCCTCAATGTGCCCTCCCCGACCGAAAAGCTAGTGTTTCCGCTGGTCAGCGGGGTCTGCTAGCGGTAGTTGACGAACTGGATCGCGAACTCCAGGTCCTTGCCCTTGAGCAGGGTCTGGATGGTCTGCAGGTCGTCACGGCTCTTCGAGCTGACGCGCAGCTCGTCGCCCTGCACCTGGGCCTTGACGCCCTTGGGGCCCTCGTCACGGATGATCTTCGCGACCTTCTTGGCGTCGTCCTGGGTGATGCCCTCCTTGATGTCCGCGGAGATCTTGTACTCCTTGCCGGACAGCAGGGGCTCGCCCGCCTCCATCGCCTTCAGCGACAGACCACGCTTGATGAACTTGTCCTTCAGCACGTCCAGGATCGCCTTGACGCGCTCCTCGCCGTTGGCCTTCATCTCGATCTTCTCGCCCGAGCGCTTGATCTCGCCGCCGACGTTCTTGAAGTCGAAGCGGGTGGCGATCTCGCGAGCGGTCTGGTTGATCGCGTTGTCGACCTCCTGCCACTCGACCTTCGAGACGATGTCGAAACTGGAGTCGGCCATGGGTGTTGGTCTCCTTGATGCTCTGGCGTCACTGTCACCCCCCGCCCGCAAGGAGCGGAGGCTGACCCAGCCTATCCAGCGCGACCCCACCCCGCCCCCGTCGGCCACACCCACCTCTTGATCGGCACGTGACCAATGGAGTGGCGAAGCACCCCCATCCATCAGGTATCGTTTACCCAGTCGAACGGGGGCAAGCCCCCCGGAAGACACATCCCTGGCTGGTTGCCCGAGTGGCCAAAGGGAGCAGACTGTAAATCTGTCGGCATAGCCTACGAAGGTTCGAACCCTTCACCAGCCACCGGATATGGAACGACCCCTGATCAGCGGAAACGCCGATCAGGGGTCGTTTTCGTTGCCTCGAACGCCCGAGTCTGCTGAGGTGGCTGTTTTGGGTGGTTTGTCTCACTTCATCCCACCGGAATCCCGGCTCTGACCAGCAGTTCCGGACCAGGCACGGACCAGATTCAGGGGCCGGCCGGGCTCCCGGGCGAGTGCGGGCGCCGAAGCCGTTCCGCGATGAGCTGGTTGGCGTGGTCTTCGCCACCCCGGATGCACTTCGCGTACACGCGCAGCAGGACGGCGATGCTGTTTCCGGCCCGCCGTGCGCACTCGGCCGGGGGCACGCCGGAGTCCAGCCAGAGCGAGATCCCGGCGTGTCGTCCGTCGTACGGCCGCTTGGCGAGCGGGGAGTCCTGTTCCTCCGGGCTGAACACCTCAGCCCGCGCATTGGCCCAGACGACGCCGTAGCCACTCTCCTGCACCATGCCGTCCCGGAAGGTTCGGAAGAGGCGGCCGTCGGGCGCGACGCCGTGCTTGGTGATGTGATCCCGCAGCAGCTTCACCAGCTCCGGCGGGATCGGCACGGGCCGGGTGGCCTTCTCCGGGCGCCGCTTCAGCCCCCGCGAGTCGTGGGACGTGCCGTTGTCCGTCCAGGAGGACCCGACGCGGGGGCTGCTGCCATTGAGGTTGAGCTTCCCCACCCCTTCGCCGGCAGCACGCACCGGTCTTTCCGCAGGTGCACGACCTCCGCCGGGCGCATCCCCGCGTAGTAAATGCACCCGAAGAACGCCACGAGTCGCGGGCCCCGCCGTCCCTGACGGTCGACCGCAGCCAGCATCGCGGCCGCCTGCTCGGGGCTCATGACGTACTCGGGGTCGACCTCCTCCTCCACCTGTGGGGGCTGCCACTGGACCAGCGGCAGCGGGTTGGCGGTCAGGAGGCCGTCCTCCACCGCCTGACCCAGGACGTGGTTCATGATCCGCCGCTTCCGGAGGATCACCGACGGCGCCGCCCGAGTGCCGTCGAGCTTCACCGAGAGCGCGGCCAGCAGTTGCCGGACCACCTTCGGTTCTTCCAAGGCGGACACCTTGACGGAGTGCTTGGCCACCCAGGCGAGCGCTTTGGCCATCTCGGGCGGGGGCTCCTCAGCCCAGTTGTTGATGTTGAAGGCCCAGCTGTAGAGGGCCCGTCGGACGAGACGCTTGTCGGGCATGCCAGCCTTGCTCTTGACCAGCTCGAAGGTGACGCTCGCCAGTGCGTCGGCCCACGTCGTCCGGGTCTTGGCCGGGGCGCCATCCCATCGGGATTCGACGTAGTTGCGGCCGTGCTGGTACCAGTTGACGTCGTTCGCCTCCCGCAGCTCCGAGAGCGGTAGGCCAGTCTCGGTGTCGAACGGCTCGTGTGAGCGAGCCGCGAGGATGAGCTGAGCCTTCCTGCCGTCAGCCTGAGTCTTGGTCAGGAACGACTCGGAGAACTCCAGACCGGCCACGGTCCACCGGACCATGAAGGGCTTCCGCCGGTCGGTGCGCACCCTGTGCTCCCAGAACTGCACCTTGTACGAGGAGGTCACCGGGTCTCCTCCTGCGCGTCCCACCAAGTGTCGAGGTCAGCACGCTTGAAGCGCAGCTGACCGTTGGGCAGCTTGCGGCACTTCGGCGCCTTGCCCCGGGCCCGCATGCGGTAGAACGCGGCGCGGCTCATGCCGATCTCTTCCAGGACGGCGGGGAGCTTGAGGAAGCCAGCTGCGGTGGTGGTCATGCTGCCGTCCTTTCGAGGTCGGTCGAGTGGTCGGGGCCGTTGGCCAGGACGAGGGCTTGGTCGAGTTCTTGGCGCCAGCGGACGCGTTCGGCGACGGCTCGGAGGAGGCGGGTGGCGAGGGGTGTGGCGTCGGGGTCGCCGGGGCGGACGAGGGCCCAGAGGTAGCGGGTGGGGTCGGGGCGGGTGGCGGTGTCGCCGAGGACGTCCAGGACCCAGGCGCGGCGTTCGGCGCGGTGGTCGGTGAGGGTCTTGCCGGACCACTTGCGGGAGACGAGGACGCGGCGGCCGCCGTAGCCGAGGTGTTCGCGCTTGTGGGCGCGGGCGCGGCAGTTGCCGGGGTTGAGCTCGGGGTGGGCGTTCTTGGGCTGGACGCCGTAGAGCAGCCAGTTGGCGCAGGTCGGTGCGCAGGGTTCCCAGCGGAGCTCGGCGGCGAGGCGGTCGACGTGGTCGAGCTCGGGGGCGCCGGCGGGGGTGTGGCACTCGGCCACGGACTTGGTCAGGTACTTGGTCAGATACCGGACGCAGCGGGCGGCCTGTGGGGACCCGATGAGGACGCCCTGTGCGTCGAGCTGGGTGCCGAAGCGGGCGAGGTGCAGGGGTTCGGCGTCGGGGTCCTGGTCGAGGTCGTCGAGGGCTTCGTCCCAGCTGGTGAGCGGTTGGCCGTTGGCCGGGTCAAGGGCGCGCAGCGCGCCCTTGACCCGTCCCCGGCGGCCGACGCCGGGCGTGCGGGCTGGCGCCCGGTCCCGACGCGACCGCCAGAACGGGGCAGCAGGGTGGCTGGGGGCGGGCGGCTCCACGGTTTTACCCACCTGCCAGGACCGGGACCCGCGCCGAGCAAGACCGGGGGGCCACTCGGCCAAATTGCGGTCAGGCCCAAAAGCCCTGACCGAGTCGCAACAGCTTACGGCCCCCCGATCATGCCCGGCCCCAGACCAGACAGGACACCGGCCAAAACCGCTCCGCCCCCCTGTCAGTTGGATGCCGACGGAGGAGTGGGTAGAGCCATGGAAACCGCAATCGGTGTCTCTGAGCCTTGCTTGAGCAAACCCAAGGTGAGGCCTTGAAGCCCTACCCGCGCCGCCATGTCATGGATGATCTGCCGGAGGTACGGGTAAGACGCCATGATCCCGATGGTATTGCCAAATGCGCTCAAAACCGTTGGATCCGGATCGACTCCAGGCTGCAGCGAAAATTTGGCGATCACCGAAGCGGTCAGGTTGGCCACGGAATCGTTAGAGTCGCTTGCCAAATCGCACTTGATGCTGAATCTGTAGTTGATCCCATCCGGTAGCGGAAGCACCCCGGACTCAAGTGAGATGTTAACCCTCGAAGGATTCTCGTCCGAATGGCGCGACGCGCTGCATTCCTGCGTTGCAACATTCTGCAGTTCAACGGCTTGCGCAAATTCTTCCAGCTGTTCTTGTCGCACGGTGCTCTGAGTCGTCATGCGACCACCTTTGGCGTGCCTAGCGGCTGGAAGGATTTGGGTGACCTGGTCAGCCCAGGTGTAGGGTTGGACAGGTCCACTACGTGCACCTGTCCTTCGAAGTGGAACGACGACTGTGCGTCGTTGATGCTGTGCATCATCACCTCGACGAGCAGTGACCTGGTTTCACCAGCCTTTATCACCTGGACAACTTCGCGGGAATTATCCGGAGCGGGCGAGACTGTTTCAGGGGATGGCGCGCTTGGCAGTGCTGGGCTTGCCTCGCGCCCTTCAACGAGGGCTTTTCGAGGCTCGCCAGCATCTACAATCGTGAGATCCAATTCGAATCCCATAGCATGTAGATACTCTGCCAAGGTTTTAATTCTTACGTTGCCGTCTCCGCGCAGAGTCTGGTTTACGGCTGACTTGCCTACGCCGAGCTTCTCGGCGAGCTCGCTTTGAGACATTCCTGACGCCAGAAGGGCTTGATGGAGCGAACGCAAGGCTTCATGCTTCAAGCGCGCCCCCGCTAGCATTCGAGCGCCGCTGGGCGAGCTAGCCATGCGCTCATAGAGGGAAGTCATGACTCCAGGTCCTCTCGTCGAACCTTTAGGGCCATATTGATTTCCTTGTGAGGAGTCTCCTGCTGCTTCTTGTAGAATCCGTGAGTGAGTCGCAGGGCCCCGGATGGGCTTTCTTCGAGATTGAAGAAAGGCAGCCGATCTCTTCCCGCTTTGAATTCCCACATCCCATCGCGAAGCTCATTTAGCTCTCTGGGAATTTCAAGCGTCCCGCGATGGGCATAGTGTTCAAGTCGAATGAGAAGATTTGCAAGGCGGTCGAGCTCAGCGGGTTTATTTGAGGCAAGGAGACTATTGAGGTACTCGTCGGCCGGGTACCTGCCGTCAGTCATGCGCGCGGCTTCGATCATGTGGTGTGCCCCCTGCTCGTACACCACGCGTCCACAGTCTGGGCAGTCTTGCTTGATGGGTTCAGTCAAAACCGTACCCTCCTCTGCCTCGACTATGCAAGGCAACTGATGATCAAATGCCCCATTTGAGTTGACTTGGGTACGTTGCTGTGCCTGACGCCTGTCAGGTTCGGAGCGGCCCAGTCTGGCCTGAAGCCCTCGGTCTCTACGTTAGGGCAGCCAGAAGATCACCGAAACTGATTGATCCGAAAAGCCTGACGCAGCCCGTGGGGCTTCTGAGGCGCGCGCAAGTTGGCACTGTTTGGGTGAGGGTGCAGTGTGTAACGGTGACAGTGACGCACTGTGGGCGGCTGTGTCGTGGCAGATGTGTCGGAGTATCGAACCGCTACTGCTGGTTGTGTGGCATCGGAAGCGACAGGAAAGATCCGGACCAGCGGCGGACCGTGTGAGGCTGCTGGACGTGTCGCGCGAGGTCACTCCCCGTCCCGTCAGCGGTCTGTAAATCTGTCGGCGTAGCCTACGAAGGTTCGAACCCTTCACCAGCCACCGGATAACGGACCGGCCCTGATCAGCGGAAACGCCGATCGGGGCCGGTCCTGTTTTGCGTTCCGGGCCGGAACCCGCCGTGTGAGCGCCACGGCCCCCCGCTGCGGCCGTCAGGGTGGCGTACGGATCGGGTGGGTGGCCGTCAGGGGGGCGTCAAGGGTGGGGGATCAGGGGGGTGGGGGCTGTTCGACTGGTGGGGGTCGAGCGGAGTGAGGGTGGAGATGGGCAGCGGCGGCGGGGCTGGGGCTGGGGAGTCGGCGGGGCGGCGGATCGTGGTGGGAGTGGGCGGGTCGCTGGGGAGTCTGGCGGCGTTGCACCGGGCGGTCGGGGAGGCGCGGCGGACGGGGGCCGAGGTGGTCGCGGTGTTGGCGTGGCTGCCGCCCGGGGGTGAGCACGGGTACCGGCGTTCGCCGTGTCCGCCGTTGTTGGCGGCGGTGCGGGAGGGGGCGGCCGGGCGGTTGCGTACGGCGCTGGAGGAGGCGTTCGCGGGGGCGGGCGCCGGGGTGCGGCTGACGTCGCAGTTGGTCCGGGGGGAGGCCGGTGCGGCGCTGGTGGCGACGGCGGACCGGCCGGACGACCTGTTGGTGCTCGGGGCCGGGCGGGGGAGCTGGTACCGGCGGTCGGTGGCGCGGTACTGCCTGCGGCACGCGGCCTGCCCGGTGCTGGCGGTGCCGAGGCCGGCGCTGCAGCGGGAGCTGGAGTCGTACCACCGGCGGGCCGTCTGGCACCTGCGGTCCGAGCCTGCGCCACGGTGCGGTGTCGGCGGCGCTGCTCGCCTCGATCGGTGAGGCGCACCCGAGTTGGTTCGCGCTCGGCACGTACGCCGTGTTGAGCGGGGCACTCGGCGTGCGCTCGCTTCCGTCGGCCGTGCCACTGGTCGGCGGTGCGGCCTGGCTCTCCTGGACGGCTTCGTGGTCCAGCGGTACGCCGAACTCGGCTGGGCGGGCACCGCCGCCGGGTCCGCGTCCACTCCCTTCCCGCCAGTGGCTGGCGACGAGCAAGAAATTCTGACCGATGTCCACCGCTACCAGCACGACCACCACCACAGAGCCGGACCAGGCAACCGCCGAGGCCCGGGACCACCTCAGCGCCTTCGGCGGCCTCGCGGCCCTCTCGCTCGACGCGATGGCTTCCGTCGCCTACGGCCCGGAGGCGGTGGTGCTGGTGCTGGCCGCCGCGGGGAGCTACGGGCTCGGGTTTGGGCCGCATCCCGGGGGCGGTGACGCGGCAGCGCTCGCTGGTGGTGGTGCCCGTCACCGCGATCTCCCAGCTGACCCGGGACGCGCTCTCGGCCGCCGTCTCGCTCGGCGACGAGGTGCTCGCGGTGCCGGTCGTCCACACCGCCCCCGACGCGGAGGACCGGCAGGCCGCCGAGACGCTCCGCCGGGACTGGGAGCTGTGGTGGCCCGGCGTGCCGCTGGTCGAGATCCCGGACGCGCACCGGCGCCTCGGGCGGCCGATCACCGCGTACGTCGACGCTCGCCGCCGAGCACGCGTACGACCGGATCACCGTGCTGATCGCCGAGGTCGAGCCGGCCCGGTTCTGGCAGCGGGCCCTGCAGAACCAGCGCGGTGCCGTCATCGACCGCGCGCTGCGCCGCCACACCGACGCGGTGGTCTGCCGCCTCCGGCTGCGGATGTAGCAAGCGGATGCGGTGGGGCCGGACGCAGCAAGGAAGAACTGATGGGCCGTTAGCAGACAGACATCCGTCGTTCCGTGACAATTGCCCGTAATGACCGATTGTGACTCGATATCTTGACGGACCCTTAACGGGGCCCGGTCCAGCGCCCCGGCGAGGGCGCCGCCGAATCGCCCTACCTCCTCTGGCCTGCGGAAACAGTGCTCCTAAAGGGCGGAACGGCCCTTCGTAGCGCGCCGCGACGGCCCATTTCCGCGCCGCCGCAGCGGCATACGCTCGCCCATGTGTTCAACGTGCCCCAGGCGCTCAAGCGCCTAGTGATCGGTAAGGCCATGCGCAGCGAAGAGCTGGGCGAGACGCTGCTGCCCAAGCGGCTGGCGTTGCCGATCTTCGCTTCCGACCCGCTCTCCTCGGTGGCCTACGCCACCCAGGAGATCCTGCTGGTGCTCACCGTCGGTGGCTCCGCATTCCTCTACCTGAGCCCCTGGGTGGCCGCCGGCGTCGTCGCGCTGATGGCGGTCGTGGTGATGTCCTACCGCCAGGTCGTGCACGCCTACCCGAGCGGTGGCGGGTCGTACGAGGTGGTCTCGAAGAACCTCGGGGCGAACTCGGGGCTCGTGGTGGCCGCCTCGCTGCTGGTGGACTACGTGATGACCGTCGCGGTCTCCGTCGCCTCCGGCGTCGACAACATCATCTCGGCGTTCCCGGGCATCGCGGGCTACCGCGTCGTCCTGTCGGTCGGCTTCGTGGTGCTGCTCGCGGCGATGAACCTGCGTGGCGTACGGGAGTCCGGGAAGGCCTTCGCGGCGCCGACGTACCTCTTCATCGGCGGCATCCTGCTGATGGTCGTCACCGGGTTCGTCCGGCTGGCGTTCGGCGACGCGCCCGTCGCCTCCAGCGCCGGGATGGGCATCCTGCCGGTCGACGGCAAGGATAGCCTGGCCGGTCTCGGCCTGCTGATGCTCGGGCTGCGGGCCTTCGCCTCCGGCTGCACGGCGCTGACCGGCGTCGAGGCGATCTCCAACGGCGTGCCGGCCTTCCGCACCCCGAAGGCGAAGAACGCCGCGAGCACGATGTCCGTCATGGGCATCACCGCCGTGGTGATGTTCATCGGCATCACCGCGCTGGCCCTGATATCCAAGGTCCACTACGTCGACAGCGCCTGCCGGCTCACCGGCGTCACCGGCGACTGCTCCACCTTCGCGCAGCCGACCGTGATCGCCCAGCTCGCCGCCGCGATCTTCGGTGGCGACCGGAGCATCCTCTTCTACTTCATCCAGGCCGTCACCGCGCTGGTGCTGATCCTGGCGGCGAACACCGCCTTCAACGGCTTCCCGCTGCTGGCCTCGATCCTCGCCGAACACCGCTACCTGCCCCGGCAGATGCACACCCGCGGCGACCGGCTGGCCTTCTCCAACGGCATCATCGCGCTCGCCGTGGTGGCCGGTGGCCTGCTCTGGCTCTACGACGCCGACGTCACCAGCCTGATCCACCTCTACATCCTCGGCGTCTTCACCTCCTTCACGCTCTCCCAGATCGGCATGGTCCGGCACTGGAACCGCGCCCTGGCGACCGAGACCGACCCCGCCGTCCGGGCCTCGGCCCAGCGCTCCCGGGTGATCAACGGGTTCGGCGCGTTCGTCACGGCGCTGGTGCTGGTGATCGTGCTGCTCACCAAGTTCACCCAGGGCGCCTGGCTGGCCGTCGTCGCCGCCGTCGTCCTCTGGGTGATGATGCGCGGCATCCGCCGCCACTACGACCGCGTCGCCGAGGAGCTCGCCGTCGAGGACGCGGACGCCGAGTCCGTCCGCCCCTCCCGGGTGCACGGCATCGTGCTCGTCTCCAAGCTGCACAAGCCCACCCTGCGGGCGCTCGGCTACGCCCAGGCCTTCCGCCCGGACGAGCTGGAGGCCGTCAGCGTCGCCGTCGAGCAGGACGCCACGGACGCGCTGCGCGAGCAGTGGCTCGAACACGGCATCCAGGTGCCGCTCAAGGTGCTCGACTCGCCGTACCGCGAGATCACCAAGCCGGTCGTCGGGTACGTCCGCTCGATCCGCCGCACCAGCCCCCGGGACGCGGTCGCGGTCTTCATCCCCGAGTACGTCGTCGGCCGCTGGTGGGAGAACCTGCTGCACAACCAGTCCGCGCTCTGGCTGAAGAGCCGCCTGCTCTTCACCCCCGGCGTGATGGTGATCAGCGTCCCCTGGCAGCTCAGCTCCGCCGGACGCGCCGACCACCCCTCCCGCCGCGCCCCGGGCTCCGTCCGCCGCGGTGAGCCGACCACCCGGTCGGAGCGCGACCGCATCCCCGCCCCCGAGAACGCCTGACGGGTCGCCCCTGCTCGCGGGCGTCCGGCCCCAGCTGGAGGAGTGCCGGTGACTACCCGGGGCTGCCCTGCCGGGGCAGTGCGAGGGCGACGGTGTCGGCGAACTCCCGTACCGCGCTGGTGCGGCTGACGATCCGTCCGCTGTGCACCACCAGCCTGCTGTGGCCGCCGGCGAGTGCGCCCGGGAGGCTGTCGCCGCGGACGGCGAGCAGCTCGGCGGGGAAGCCCGCGTCGATCCGGACGACGGGCAGGCCGAGGGCGGCGCGGGCCTGGCCGGAGATGCTCTCGTACGCCGCGTCGGCGGTGAGCACGCCCCCGGCGGCGAGCAGGTAGGCGGCCTCCAGCGGGTCGGGGCGTCCGGCGGGGTTGGAGAGGTCGCGCAGGGCGCCGCTGCCCGCCGCGAACGGCACCCTGGCGGCGGCCAACTCCCGTACGAGGGTGGGGCGCAGGCCGATGGCCGGGCCTTCGAGGCCGGTGCAGCTGCCGTTCTGCGGGAGCAGCACCAGCCGGATTCCGGCGGTGGCGAGGACGGTCGCGCCGCCGGGGGTGAGGGCGGAGCAGGGGCCGAGGGTGACGCGTGGCCGGAGCGGGGCGAGGGCGGCGGCAAGCCGGGCCAGCGTGGTGGGGTCGGTGGCAGCGGTGTGCAGGTCGACGGGGCAGTCGGCCTCGCGGGCGGCTTCGAGCAGCACCTGCACGTACCCGGCCGGGTCGGGGTCGAGGTCGGGGCAGCCGCCGGCGGCCGTCGCGCCGAGCTTGAGGGCGTCCCGCAGCTGGGCCCGCCCGTCGGCCCCGGCGAGGCCGGTGAGCAGCCGGGGCATCGCGACGGCCTGGAGTTCGGCGAGCCCGCGCAGCGACTGCCGGGCGGTCAGGACGGCCTCCAGGCGGCGCAGCCCGTGCACGTCGCCGATCCGGACGTGGGTGCGCTGGGCGGTCGCGCCGTACCCGAGGGAGGTGAGCGCGGCCTCGGTGATCCGGCGGACGAGGTCGGTCCGGGTGTCGGGTGGCGGGGCGGGGTGGGCGGCGGCGAAGGCGACGTCGTAGTGGGCGTGCGGCTCGGCGGGGGCGGGGAGCAGCAGGTAGCCGCCGAGGTCGATCCGGGCGCCGGTGGTGGTGGTCGGTGCGCCGGGCATGGCGGGCAGCGGGCCGAGGCTGCCGACGGTGCCGACGGCCTGGATGCGGTCGCCGCTGATCCGGACGTCGACCACCCGGCCGTCGGCGAGCTTGGCACCGGTGAGCAGCAGGACGGGCCCGTGCCCGAGTGGGTTGGGGGCCTGGCCCGGCTCGTGGTGCGGGTCCTCGGCTGGTGCGCTGTCAGCGGTCATCGGCCGGCTCCTCGCTCTCCGGCGGGCCCAGGGCGTGCCCCGGGGCCCGGACGATCACTAGGACCGACCGGTCGAGCCTAGGGGGAGGAGGGGCGGGTCGCCCGGAAGGCGGCCGCGCGTCGCGAAAGGCGTGCGCCCGCGTCATCGCAGGCGGCGTCGAACTGGCGTCCTCGATCGGCGTGCTCGTTCGGGCTGCTGGCCTGCGATCTTCCGCGTCGGATACGGATTTCACCTCTGGCCCGGAAACGTGTAATCTCTTCCTCGTTCGCCCCTATAGCTCAGTCGGTAGAGCGTCTCCATGGTAAGGAGAAGGTCTGCGGTTCGATTCCGCATGGGGGCTCTGGTGAGAAGGGTTCACGCCTCGGCGTGGGTGCTGATCATCAAAGCGGTGTAGCTCAGTTGGTAGAGCAAGCGGCTCATAATCGCTGTGTCACCGGTTCAAGTCCGGTCACCGCTACCCCGCGTAGTCGATCGGGAGTCGAACTCCCGATCGGCTACTCTTGTCGTGTTCTTATTCATTTGTTCAGGAAGGCACTCCCGTGGCTGCCACCGACGTCCGCCCGAAGATCACGCTGGCCTGCGTGGAGTGCAAGGAGCGGAACTACATCACCAAGAAGAACCGGCGTAACGACCCGGACCGTCTTGAGATGAAGAAGCACTGCCCCCGCTGCAACTCGCACACCGCGCACCGCGAGACCCGCTGACCCCGTAAGGGCTTCAACGGGCCTGTGTGACAAGGCCTTAGGCTCCAGCCCGCACCCCGCCAGGGGCGCGGGCTGGAGCTTTTTCCGTCTCCAGAAGTGCTCCCGTATCAGCAGGACCGGAGGAGTTGCCCATGCCGCTCGACCAGTCGTTCGTCGGCCGGACGTACCCGCCCACCGCACCGTACGAGGTGGGCCGCGAGAAGATCCGCGAGTTCGCCGTCGCGATCGGCGACGCCAACCCGGCGTACACCGACCCGGAGGCGGCCAAGGCGCTGGGCCACCCGGACGTGATCGCCCCGCCGACCTTCCCGTTCGTGATCACCTATCAGGCCGCCGCCCAGGTCGTGAACGACCCGGAGCTCGGCCTGGACTTCACCCGGGTGGTGCACGGCGACCAGAAGTTCGCCTACACCCGCCCGGTGCGGGCCGGTGACCGGCTCTCGGTCGGTGTGACGATCGACTCCATCAAGTCGCTCGCGGGCAACGACGTGCTCTCCGTCCGTGGCGAGGTGCACGACGCCACCGGCGAGCACGTGGTGACGTCCATCATGACCCTGGTGGCCCGCGCCGCCGACGAGGCGGGGGAGTAGACCCATGGCGATCAGCTACGACGAGGTCGAGGTCGGCACCGAGCTGCCCGCGCAGAGCTTCCCCGTGACGCGCGCCACGCTGGTGCAGTACGCGGGCGCCTCGGGCGACTTCAACCCGATCCACTGGAACGAGAAGTTCGCCCTGGAGGTCGGCCTCCCGGACGTCATCGCCCACGGCATGTTCACCATGGCCGAGGCCGCCCGCGTCGTCACCGACTGGGTCGGTGACCCGGGCGCGGTCGTCGAGTACGGCGTCCGCTTCACCCGCCCCGTCCCCGTCCCCAACGACGGTACGGGCGCCGTGATCGAGGTCACCGGCAAGGTCGCCGCCCTGCTGGACGACCGCAAGGTCCGGGTCGACCTGGTGGCCACCACCGGTGGCCAGAAGGTGCTCGGCATGTCCCGGGCGGTCGTGCGCCTCACCTGAGGCGCCGCAGCTACGACGGAGGGCCGTTCCCCACCCAGGGGAACGGCCCTCCCGTTGTTGGTGCGTCAGATCGTTCGGGGCAGCCTGCCGCGCCCGGCTACGCTGGGGCGCGTGCATGTAGAACAGGACGCCCCCCTCGCCCGGCTCACCACCCTGCGGCTCGGCGGCCCGGCCCGCCGACTGGTGACGGCCGTCACCGACGCCGAGATCGTCGCCGCCGTCGCGGCGGCCGACGAGGCGGGTGAGCCGCTGCTGGTGATCGGCGGCGGCTCCAACCTGGTGATCGGGGACGCCGGCTTCGACGGCACCGTCCTGCGGGTCGCCAGCACCGGCTTCGAGCTGGACGGCAGCACGCTGGAGCTGGCGGCGGGCGAGGTCTGGTCCGAGGCGGTCGCCCGCACCGTCGACGCCGGGCTGGCCGGTGTCGAGTTCCTCGCGGGCATCCCCGGCTCGGCCGGGGCGACCCCGGTGCAGAACGTCGGCGCCTACGGCCAGGAGGTGGCCAGCACGGTCACCGAGGTCGTCGCGTACGACCGCGAGGCCCGCGAGACGGTCACGCTGAGCGGCGCCGAGTGCGGCTTCTCCTACCGGCACAGCCGCTTCAAGGCCTCGCCGGACCGGTACGTGGTGCTGAGGGTGCGGTTCGCCCTGGAGGACGCGGGCGGCCTCTCCTCCCCGGTCCGGTACGCCGAGGTCGCCCGCACGCTCGGCGTCGAGGCGGGCGAGCGGGTCGCCCTGCGGCAGGCGTACGAGACCGTGCTGCGGCTGCGGGCGGGCAAGGGCATGGTCCTCGACCCGGCCGACCACGACACCTGGTCCGCCGGCTCGTTCTTCACCAACCCCGTGCTGACCCCCGACGAGTACGCCGCCTTCCGGACCCGCCTGGACGGCCGCACCGCCCCCGCCTACCCCGCCCCCGACGGCTGCACCAAGACCTCGGCGGCCTGGCTGATCGACCAGGCGGGCTTCACCAAGGGCTACGGCACCGGCCCGGCGACGCTCTCCACCAAGCACACCCTCGCCCTCACCAACCGCGGCGCCGCCACCACGGCCGACCTGCTGGCGCTGGCCCGGGAGATCCGGGACGGCGTGCGGGCCGCCTTCGGCGTGGAGCTGGTCAACGAACCGGTGACGGTGGGCGTCAGCCTGTAGGGGACAGCCAGGCGTCGATGTCGGCGAGCAGCTGCTTCTGGACGTCCTCCGGGGCGCGGGTGGCGCGGACGGACTGCCGGGCCAGCTCGGCGAGTTCGGCGTCGGTGAAGCCGTGCACCTCGCGGGCGAGGTGGTACTGCTCGGCCAGCCGGGAGCCGAAGAGCAGGGGGTCGTCGGCGCCCAGCGCGAGCGGGACCCCGGCCTCGAAGAGCGTCCGCAGCGGGACCTGCTCGGCGCTCTCGTAGACGCCGAGCGAGACGTTGGAGGCGGGGCACACCTCACAGGTGATCTGCCGGTCCGCGAGCCGCTGCATCAGGCGCGGGTCCTCCGCCGCTCGCACGCCGTGCCCGATCCGCCCGGCGCCCAGGTCGTCCAGGCAGGCCCGGACGGAGTCGGGCCCGGCCAGCTCCCCGCCGTGCGGGGCGGCCAGCAGGTCACCCTTGCGGGCGATCGCGAAGGCCCGGTCGAACTCCCGTGCCAGGCCCCGCCGTTCGTCGTTGGATAGCCCGAAGCCGATCACGCCCTGGTCGGTGTAGCGGACGGCGAGCCGGGCCAGCGTCCGGGCGTCCATCTCGGACTTCATCCGGTTCGCGGCGACCAGCACCCGCATCCCGACCCCGGTGGCCGCCGAGGCCTCCCGGACAGCGTCCAGGATGAGCTCCAGCGCGGGGATCAGCCCGCCGAGCCGGGGCGCGTACGAGGTCGGGTCGACCTGGATCTCCAGCCAGCGGGAGCCGTCGGTGCGCTCGTCCTCGGCGGTCTCCTGCACCAGGCGGCGGATGTCGGACTCGTCCCGCAGCACCGAGCGGGCGGTGTCGTAGAGCCGCTGGAAGCGGAACCAGCCGCGTTCGTCCGTCGCGTCGAGCTGCTGCGGCTGCCCGGAGGCGAGCGCCTCGGGGAGCCGGACGCGGTGCTTGTCGGCCAGCTCCAGCAGCGTTGCGGGCCGCATCGAGCCGGTGAAGTGCAGGTGCAGATGGGCCTTCGGAAGGGCGCGGACGTCGCGTGGGAGATCCATTTATCGATACTGCCGCATCCGGGCCGCAAAAGAGAACCGCCCCCATCAAGTCCCTCTTTCGAGTGAGGGTGACGAGGGCGGTTCCGGGGCACGGGCTGTCGGTCAGGAGGCCGTCGGTCGGAGGACCGTCAGGCGCGGGCCTCGCCGAGCAGCTTCTGCATCCGGCCGACGCCCTCGGCCAGGTCGGCGTCGCCGAGCGCGTAAGACAGGCGCAGGTAGCCGGGGGTGCCGAAGGCCTCACCGGGGACGACGGCGACCTCGGCCTCGTCCAGGATCAGCGCGGCCAGCTCGGCGGAGGTCTGCGGGCGCTTGCCGCGGATCTCCTTGCCCAGCAGGCCCTTGACGGACGGGTAGGCGTAGAACGCGCCCTGCGGCTCGGGGCAGAAGACGCCCTCGATCTCGTTGAGCAGCCGCACGATGGTCTTGCGGCGGCGGTCGAAGGCGGTCCGCATCTCGTGGACGGCCGAGAGGTCACCGGAGACGGCGGCCAGCGCGGCGACCTGCGCGATGTTGGAGACGTTCGAGGTCGCGTGCGACTGGAGGTTCGCGGCGGCGGCCACCACGTCCTTGGGACCGATCATCCAGCCCACCCGCCAGCCGGTCATGGCGTAGGTCTTGGCCACGCCGTTGACGACGATGCACTTGTCGGCCAGCTCGGGCAGCAGCGCGGGCAGCGAGGTGAACTTCGCGTCGCCGTAGACCAGGTGCTCGTAGATCTCGTCCGTGAGCACCCAGAGGCCGTGCTCCAGCGCCCAGCGGCCGATCGCCTCGGCCTCGGCCTCGGTGTAGACCGCGCCGGTCGGGTTGGAGGGCGAGACGAAGAGCACGACCTTGGTGTTCTCGGTCCGCGCGGCCTCCAGCTGCTCCACCGAGACCTTGTAACCGGTGGTCTCGTCGGAGATCACCTCGACCGGCACACCGCCCGCGAGCTGGATCGACTCCGGGTAGGTGGTCCAGTACGGCGCCGGGACGATGACCTCGTCGCCCGGGTCGAGGATCGCGGCGAAGGCGTTGTAGATGGCCTGCTTGCCGCCGTTGGTGACGAGCACCTGCGAGGCGTCCACCTGGTAGCCGGAGTCGCGCAGCGTCTTGGCGGCGATCGCGGCCTTCAGCTCGGGCAGGCCGCCCGCCGGGGTGTAGCGGTGGTACTTCGGGTCCTGGCAGGCGGCGACGGCGGCCTCGACGATGTAACCCGGCGTCGGGAAGTCGGGCTCGCCCGCGCCGAAGCCGATCACGGGACGGCCGGCCGCCTTGAGGGCCTTGGCCTTGGCGTCCACGGCGAGGGTCGCGGATTCGGCGATCGCGCCGATCCGGGCCGAGACGCGGCGGTCGGCGGGACGGGGGGCGGGGGTGGGAGCGCTCATACCTGCATCGTCGCAGAACCGGCGCGGCCCGAGCACGGCTGTTTCAACATATGTACCGGTCGGTCCACGATGCGTGCGTTTGGCAGTACCCCCAACCCCCTTCAGGTGGGCCTTTGGTGAATGGGGTTCGACCAAACGCGCAAGAACCCGTACACTCACTGCTCGATGGCTCCCGAAGTGCGGTTCCGTCCGACGCGTACATCACGCCGAGGCCGGGATGCGGTAGGTTGGTGGTCATCTCCGGAGCCGCGAGGCACCGTAGGGCAATAGCTCAATTGGTAGAGCACCGGTCTCCAAAACCGGCGGTTGGGGGTTCAAGTCCCTCTTGCCCTGCTGCTTGATCCGTACCTAGCCCGTTCGCTCCACAGAGCGAGCGGGCTTGATGCGGAGAGGGCCCAAAACCAAGCACTGCTTTCGCCGGATCGCTCGTGCTCCACCAGGCACGTAGGCGACGCTCGGCAGGACCCGGATTCAGGTGAGGACGAGTGACGGAAGCCACGGGCTCCACCGCAACGCCTGAGAGCGGCAACCCCGACGGCGTGGCCGACGCGGTCCCGCCCGTCGACGGCGAGGAGACGCTCTCGCGACGCGACCGGAAGCGGGCGAACAAGGCCGCCGGTGGCGACGGTGAGAAGAAGGGCGGCAAGCGCGCGAAGAAGAGCATCTTCGCCCGAGCCGCGCTGTTCTACCGGCAGATCATCGCAGAGCTGCGCAAGGTCGTCTGGCCGACGCGCAACGAGCTCCTGCAGTACACCAGTGTCGTGGTGGTCTTCGTCGTCGTGATCATGGGCGTCGTGGCCGGCATGGACTACGGCCTCTCCAAGCTCAGCCTGTGGATCTTCGGCTGACCTCTCGCACAGAGCTTCGCACCACCCCCGACCCGGGTTGCCCCAGATCTCCTCTGGCGCAGCCCGGGTCGAGCCGTCTGCGCGGTCCGGATGAGCCCAGTACCGTTGACTCGGTACTGTTGAGTCATCCGAGTCGCGCCCACGCGGGCCCGTGAGGGCCTCGGGTGCCTCGGAGCCGTTCCATCTACATCCCAGGAAAGAAGCAGCCACAGTGTCTGAGTCCCCCCTGTACGACGCCGACGAGACCGTCCGCGAGGCGGATGTCGCCGCCGAGCTGGACGCGGCTGAGGCTGCTGACGCCGAGGCTGCGGAGCAGATCCTCGATGCGGCCGACGCCGACCTCGACGAGGTCGAGGCTGCGGACGAGGCAGAGGCGGGTGAGCCGGCCGAGTCGGCGGCCCTGCACGAGGTGACCGAGGACGAGCTGGACGGCGACGAGACCGTCGAGGCCGGCGAGGCCGACGAGCTCGACGACGAGGCTGCCGCCGACGCCGAGACCGCCGAGGAGCAGGCCGACGAGGTCGAGGCCGAGGTCGAGGCCGAGGCAGAAGACGAGGTCGAGGTCGACCCGGTCGCCAAGTTCCGCGAGGAGCTCCGCACCGCCCCGGGCGAGTGGTACGTCATCCACACCTACGCGGGCTACGAGAACCGGGTGAAGCAGAACCTGGAGCAGCGCTCGGTCTCCCTGAACGTCGAGGACTACATCTTCCAGTCCGAGGTGCCGCAGGAGGAGGTCGTCCAGATCAAGAACGGCGACCGCAAGACCATCCGCCAGAACAAGCTCCCCGGCTACGTCCTGGTGCGCATGGACCTCACGCCGGAGTCCTGGGGCGTCGTCCGCAACACCCCCGGTGTCACCGGCTTCGTCGGCAACGCGTACGACCCGTACCCGCTGACGCTGGACGAGGTCGTCAAGATGCTCGCCCCCGACGTGGAGCGCCAGGCGGCCAAGGACGCGGGCCGGCCCTCGCCGGTCAAGCCCAGCGAGATCCAGGTGCTCGACTTCGAGGTCGGCGACTCCGTCACCGTCACCGACGGTCCGTTCGCGACGCTGCAGGCGACCATCAACGAGATCAACCCGGACTCGAAGAAGGTCAAGGGCCTGGTCGAGATCTTCGGCCGCGAGACCCCGGTCGAGCTCTCCTTCGACCAGATCCAGAAGAACTGATCCATCAGCCTTCGGGCTGAGGGGGGCGGGGCTTCGGCCCTCGCCCCCCTCAACTCGTTTTGGTCCAGCGGCGCATCCGCGTTAGCCTGGTCCGATGTGTGTACCCCCGGCCGGGTGTCGCTCCGGCCGGTACACGCATCGACAGTCCCCTCTCAGAAGGACCCGGAGAGAAATGCCTCCCAAGAAGAAGAAGATCACTGGGCTTATCAAGCTCCAGATCAAGGCTGGCGCGGCCAACCCCGCCCCGCCGGTCGGCCCCGCGCTCGGTCAGCACGGCGTCAACATCATGGAGTTCTGCAAGGCCTACAACGCTGCGACCGAGTCGCAGCGCGGCATGATCGTGCCGGTGGAGATCACGGTCTACGACGACCGCTCCTTCACCTTCATCACGAAGACGCCGCCGGCCGCGCGCCTCATCCTGAAGGCCGCCGGCGTGGAGAAGGGCTCCCCGGAGCCGCACAAGACCAAGGTGGCCAAGCTCAGCGCCGCTCAGGTCCGTGAGATCGCCACGCTGAAGATGCCCGACCTGAACGCCAACGACATCGAGGCTGCGGAGAAGATCATCTCCGGCACCGCTCGGTCGATGGGCATCACCGTCGAGGGCTGACAGCCCCCAGTCATCTCCGTGGTAGGGCCCAGCGCGGCCCGTAGACACCACGACTCCTCCATTCACCTTCAGGAGAAGCAGTGAAGCGCAGCAAGGCTCTGAAGGCCGCGGACGTCAAGGTCGACCGCAGCCGTCTCTACGCTCCCCTCGAGGCCATCCGCCTCGCGAAGGAGACCTCCACCTCCAAGTTCGACGGCACCGTCGAGGTTGCCATGCGTCTGGGCGTCGACCCGCGCAAGGCCGACCAGATGGTCCGCAGCACCGTGATCCTTCCGCACGGCACCGGTAAGACCGCTCGGGTCCTGGTCTTCGCGACCGGCGAGCGTGCCGAGGCCGCGCGTGCTGCGGGCGCCGACATCGTCGGCTCGGACGAGCTCATCGACGAGGTTGCCAAGGGCCGCCTCGACTTCGACGCCGTCGTCGCCACCCCGGACCTCATGGGCAAGGTCGGCCGCCTGGGCCGCGTGCTCGGTCCCCGTGGCCTGATGCCGAACCCGAAGACCGGCACCGTGACCCCGGACACTGCCAAGGCAGTGAACGAGATCAAGGGCGGCAAGATCGAGTTCCGCGTCGACAAGCACTCGAACCTGCACTTCATCATCGGTAAGGCCTCCTTCACCGACGAGCAGCTGGTCGAGAACTACGCCGCCGCGCTGGACGAGGTCCTCCGGGCCAAGCCGTCCGCCGCCAAGGGCCGCTACATCAAGAAGACCGCGATCTCCACCACGATCGGCCCCGGCATCCAGGTCGACCCGAACCGCACCCGCAACCTCCTCACCGAGGAGGACCCGGCCTCCCTCTGAGCCTCACAGCTCTGATCGGGTAGCCGCGTCCTGGGCGCAGCTCAGTCCGCACGGCGGGCCCGTACCCCCTACTTCGGGGGGTACGGGCCCGCCGTCGTTTCGGTTAGAGTCCGCTGGAGCTCGATGAGAGAACGTGGGGGGTTTGCTGTGCGTACTGTGCGTATCGCGTCGGCCGTGGCCGCTTCGGCTCTGCTGCTGGGGGGCCTGACGGCCTGCGGCAGCGGCGGTAAGGGCTCGGCTCCGGGAGCCGCTCCGGTGGCGCCGTCGGGCACGGCCACGGCCTCGGGTTCGGCCGCGGGGGCGGCTCCGGCCACCGGTACGGGAGCGCCGGCGGCCTCCTCGGCGGGGGCCGCCGCCCCGGCCGGGGGGACGGCGCAGGTGGCCGCTCTCGCGCCGAAGGACGCGCTGCTGGCCGCGGCCGCCGTGATGGAGAAGGCGGGCAGCGCCCAGCTCACGATGAGCGGCGTCGGTGCCGGTGCCAACGGCACGGGCGTGTACAGCTGGAAGGCGCCCGCCGCCTTCGAGCTGACGATGGCCTCGGGCGACGGCCCGGGGAAGCTGCTCGTCACCGCTGACACGATGTACATCGGGGTGGACGAGGAGACGGCTGCGGGCTTCGGCGGCAAGCACTGGCTGCGGATCGACCCGAAGGCGGTGGCCGCCGGGCAGGGCAAGGCCGCGCCGGGCAGCGAGGACGCCGGGTCGATGGCCACCATGCTGCAGACGCTCAACCCGGCGGTGCAGCTGGCCGCGAACGCGGCGGCCGGGAAGCTCGGCAAGGTCGGCACCGAGCAGGTCGGCGGGGCCGACGCGGTGCGCTTCCACAGCGAGCTGCCGGTCGAGGCCCTGGTGAACGCGATGCCGGGGCTGAGCGACGTGCTCCGCAAGCAGGTCACCGACACCCTGAAGAAGAACAACCCGTCCGTCAGCACCGACTTCTGGATCAACGGCCGGGGCGAGCTCGTCCAGCAGCAGAGCAGCAACGTCGGCAACGGCAACAAGGAGCCGGTGACGATCGGCTACGGCAAGCTCGGCTCGGCGGGCTCGGTGCAGGCCCCGGCCGCCTCGGACGTGATGGACTTCGCCGACATGCTCAAGTCCGGCACCGACGGCTGACGGGCGGGCGGGGCGTGGCATGGTGGGAGGCCGCGCCGAGCAGCAGGAGGAAGTCGATGGCGGTGGTACGAGGGTGGCCCAGGGCCGTGGCGTCGGCCGGGCTGCTGCTGCTCGCGGCGACGGCCTGCGCGAGCGCCCAGGCCCCGGCGCCCGCACCCTCGCCGTCGGCCTCCGCCTCGCCCTCGGCGCTGGCGACCCCGACCGACCGCTCGCCGCACGGTGTGCTGCTCTCGGGGCAGCTGGCGATGCACACCGCCCGGCGGGCCAGATTCAGCTACCTGCTGGACGGCAGCAGCGCGACGGGGATGCTCTTCTGGGCGCCCAAGACGGTGCTCCAGCTCCAGCGGACGGGCGCCACCAACCAGCTGATGGTGCTTGACACCACCGCGTACGTGGGGGGCGACCAGGCGACGGCGGCCCGGCTCGGCGGCCGGCACTGGGAGAAGTACGTCACGGCGACCGGTGAGGTGCCGTACGCGGCGCTGGTGGACCGGCTCAACCCGGTGGTGGCGCTGACCGCCGCCGCCGCGTCGGACAGCCCGGTGCTGGTGGGGGAGGAGAAGCTCGGCGACACCACCTGCCGGCACTACCGGGTCGTCACCACGGTGGACGCGTACGTCGCCGCGCAGACCCAGCTCAGCCGACCGCGCCGGGACGCACTGCACGCGGCCCTCGCGCAGGGCGGCCGGACGACGCTGACGCTGGACCTCTGGCTGGGGGACAAGGACGAGCTCGTCCAGCTCCGCCGCACCGGCGGCTCGGGCACGGCCAAGCTGGACGACACCGTCCGCTACAGCGACGTCGAGGGGAGCTCGCTCTCCGTCCAGGCGCCGGGGGAGACGGACACCTTCGACGCCGGGCGGGGGAGCCTGCCCGAGGTCACCGGCTGAGGCCCGGCTCAAACCTCGTGCCGGGGACGATTTGGCCGGAGCGCCCCGGGTCGAGTACGGTGAAGGCTGCCAAAGACCGCTGGTTGTCGTTCCACGCCTGAGAGGGTGCGGGGCGGCCGAAGGATCTGCGATTTGTCGCAGATGGCCCGCGCAGGAGTGTTTGGAGCTTGGACTTCCGGTCCGCACGGTCCGCCGTGTGACTGTCGAGGTCATTCAGAGCCCCGTGCGCCTGCGCACTGGGGCTCTCACTGTTTCTGCAGGGGCTTCCTTCGACCGGCGCGTCCGAGGTGGGAATGGTCGACACTCGCGGTCGGCCCGACTTCTACATCACGGAAGGAGGCGTACGCCTATGGCTAGGCCCGACAAGGCTGCAGCTGTCGCGGAGATGACGGAGATGTTCCGTTCGTCCAACGCGGCCGTGCTGACCGAGTACCGCGGTCTGACGGTGAAGCAGCTCAAGACGCTTCGCCGCTCGCTCGGTGACAACGCCGATTACGCCGTGGTGAAGAACACGCTGACCAAGATTGCGGCCAACGAGGCCGGGATCAACCAGCTGGACGACCTGTTCGCGGGTCCGACGGCTGTTGCCTTCGTCACCGGTGACCCGGTGGAGTCGGCGAAGGCTCTGCGTGACTTCGCCAAGGAGAACCCCGCACTGATCATCAAGGGCGGTGTCCTTGATGGTAAGGCGCTGTCCGCCGATGACATCAAGAAGCTCGCGGACCTCGAGTCCCGCGAGGTGCTGCTCGCCAAGCTGGCGGGTGCCCTGAAGGCCAAGCCCTCGCAGGCTGCCGCGGTCTTCCAGGCCCTGCCCTCGAAGCTCGTCCGCACCGTGGACGCGCTTCGCGACAAGGTCGAGCAGGGCGGTGCCGGTACGCCGGCTCCCGCCGCCGAGGACGCTGCCGCCGAGTAGTCGGTGGGCATCACGCCCTCGCTGCGGGCCCGTACGCCCGCCAATCCGTACATCCGGCACCACCTGCCGATTTAGTGGAAGGACGCCATCATGGCGAAGCTGTCCCAGGACGACCTGCTCGCGCAGTTCGAGGAGATGACCCTCATCGAGCTCTCTGAGTTCGTGAAGGCCTTCGAGGAGAAGTTCGACGTCACCGCCGCCGTCGCCGTCGCCGCCGGCCCGGCCGGTCCGGCCGCCGCCGCCGAGGCCGTCGAGGAGCAGGACGAGTTCGACGTCATCCTCGATGGCGCGGGCGACAAGAAGATCCAGGTCATCAAGGAGGTGCGCGCCCTGACCTCCCTCGGCCTGAAGGAGGCCAAGGACCTCGTTGACACCGCTGGTGCCAAGGTTCTGGAGAAGGTTGCCAAGGACGTTGCCGAGAAGGCCAAGGCCACGCTCGAGGCCGCTGGCGCCAAGGTCACCGTCAAGTGACTTGCTGCCCCCTCTGAGGGGGCGCTGGGCCGGGCCGATCACCCCTGCGGGTGGTCGGCCCGGCCTTTTTGCGTACCCGGACGAGGGGTGCGGGGGCCGGACTTCGTCAGTCTGGCCGATTGTGCACTCGGCCACTGTCGGTGCTGCCGGGTATGGTGATCGCTGTTGCCGGAAGGCCTCCCACCATGGGTTCTGTAACGCCCGGGGGGCCTGCGGCGATAGGCAGTGCGAGGTCCACGCTCCGGCGAGGGCCTTGACGAACGGCACGGGGCGCGCGATTCTCAAGGCGCGCCCCACAGCGGACTGCACTGCCGACCGAGGCGGCCCTGGATGCATATTCAGCGGCCCCGGTGGGAAGTGACACCACGTGAGGTACGGCGGCCCGGGGCTCCCCGGGTCGATGGTTGTGCGAAGGCAGGGACCACCCCTGCGGAGCGGCTCTTGACAAGGGGCCGGGCCGCCCGGGTGGCTACCGGAGGGAGTGTCCGATTCGGTCTCCGAATCAGGACTGGACAGCAGTGTGCCTTTTGGCTACACTGTCCCTTTGCGCTGCCTGTTAGCTGCTCCGTGACTCGTCGCCCGGAGTCTGCGTTGCCCTGACGGGGTCTGGCACCACCTCCGCGAAGCGGCTCTGACCTGGGAGATCATCCCGGCTGAGACCCACCGAGCAGAGGGTGGCACCGAACCCGACAAGAGCCGGCCGGTATGCGCGCAGTGAGCTCCGAGCCCTCGGAAGGACCCCCCTCTTGGCCGCGCCGCGCAACGCCTCGAACAACGCTAATTCCACCGCCCCGCTCCGCGTCTCCTTCGCGAAGATCAAGGAGCCCCTCGAGGTCCCGAACCTCCTGGCCCTGCAGACCGAGAGCTTTGACTGGCTGCTCGGCAATGCGGCCTGGAAGTCCCGGGTCGAGGCGGCCCTGGAGAGTGGTCAGGACGTCCCCACGAAGTCCGGTCTGGAGGAGATCTTCGAAGAGATCTCCCCGATCGAGGACTTCAGCGGGTCGATGTCGCTGACCTTCCGCGACCACCGTTTCGAGCCGCCGAAGAATTCCATTGACGAGTGCAAGGACCGCGACTTCACGTTCGCGGCCCCGCTCTTCGTCACTGCCGAGTTCACCAACAACGAGACCGGTGAGATCAAGTCTCAGACGGTCTTCATGGGCGACTTCCCGCTCATGACCCACAAGGGCACGTTCGTGATCAACGGCACCGAGCGTGTCGTCGTCTCGCAGCTCGTCCGTTCCCCCGGTGTCTACTTCGACTCCTCCCTGGACAAGGTGTCCGACAAGGACATCTTCTCCTGCAAGGTCATCCCCTCGCGTGGTGCCTGGCTGGAGATGGAGATCGACAAGCGCGACATGGTCGGTGTCCGCATCGACCGCAAGCGCAAGCAGTCGGTCACCGTGCTGCTCAAGGCCCTCGGCTGGACCAACGAGATGATTCTCGAGGAGTTCGGCGAGTACGAGTCGATGCGGGCCACCCTGGAGAAGGACCACACCCAGGGCCAGGACGACGCGCTGCTCGACATCTACCGCAAGCTGCGCCCTGGCGAGCCGCCGACCCGCGAGGCCGCGCAGACGCTGTTGGAGAACCTCTACTTCAACCCGAAGCGCTACGACCTCGCGAAGGTCGGCCGTTACAAGGTCAACCGCAAGCTCGGCAACGGCGAGTCGCTGGACTCCGGCGTGCTCACCGAGCCCGACATCATCGGTGCGATCAAGTACCTGGTGAAGCTGCACGCGGGCGAGACCGAGTGGCGCGACGAGCAGCGCGACATCGTCGTCGAGGTCGATGACATCGACCACTTCGGCAACCGTCGCCTGCGCAACGTCGGCGAGCTGATCCAGAACCAGGTCCGTACGGGTCTCGCCCGCATGGAGCGCGTCGTGCGCGAGCGCATGACCACCCAGGACGTCGAGGCGATCACGCCGCAGACCCTGATCAACATCCGGCCGGTCGTCGCCTCCATCAAGGAGTTCTTCGGCACCAGCCAGCTGTCCCAGTTCATGGACCAGACGAACCCGCTGTCGGGCCTGACCCACAAGCGTCGTCTGTCCGCGCTGGGCCCCGGTGGTCTGTCCCGCGAGCGCGCCGGCTTCGAGGTCCGTGACGTCCACCCGTCGCACTACGGCCGCATGTGCCCCATCGAGACCCCTGAAGGCCCGAACATCGGTCTGATCGGCTCGCTGGCCTCGTACGGCCGGGTGAACGCCTTCGGCTTCATCGAGACCCCGTACCGCAAGGTCGTCGACGGTGTCGTGACCGAGCAGGTCGACTACCTCACCGCCGACGAGGAGGACCGCTTCGTCATCGCGCAGGCCAACGCCCCGCTGACCGACGAGCTGACCTTCGCCGAGCCGCGTGTCCTGGTCCGTCGCCGTGGCGGGGAGATCGACTACATCCCCGGCACCGAGATCGACTACATGGACGTCTCGCCGCGCCA
Organism: Kitasatospora sp. McL0602; assembly: GCF_052076145.1. Lineage (NCBI taxonomy): Bacteria > Bacillati > Actinomycetota > Actinomycetes > Kitasatosporales > Streptomycetaceae > Kitasatospora > Kitasatospora sp. McL0602. The sequence continues at coordinate 4,528,571 of NZ_CP197246.1, forward strand.
GATGGTGTCCGTCGCCACCGCGATGATCCCCTTCCTGGAGCACGACGACGCCAACCGCGCGCTCATGGGCTCCAACATGATGCGTCAGGCGGTGCCGCTGCTGAAGAGCGAGGCCCCGCTGGTCGGCACCGGCATGGAGTACCGCTGTGCGGTCGACGCCGCCGACGTGATCGTGGCCGAGAAGGCCGGTGTCGTGCAGGAGGTCTCCGCCGACTACGTCACCGTGGCGAACGACGACGGCACGTACACCACGTACCGCGCCGCCAAGTTCACCCGCTCCAACCAGGGCACCGCCTTCAACCAGAAGGTGCTCGTGGACGAGGGCGCCCGGGTCGAGGTCCACCAGGTCCTCGCCGACGGCCCCTGCACCGACGAGGGCGAGATGGCCCTCGGCAAGAACCTCCTCGTGGCGTTCATGTCCTGGGAGGGTCACAACTACGAGGACGCGATCATCCTGTCGCAGCGCCTCGTGCAGGACGACGTCCTCTCCTCGATCCACATCGAGGAGCACGAGGTCGACGCCCGTGACACCAAGCTGGGCCCGGAGGAGATCACCCGGGACATCCCGAACGTCTCCGAGGAGGTCCTCGCGGACCTCGACGAGCGCGGCATCATCCGCATCGGCGCCGATGTCACCACCGGTGACATCCTGGTCGGCAAGGTCACGCCCAAGGGCGAGACCGAGCTGACCCCGGAGGAGCGCCTGCTGCGCGCCATCTTCGGTGAGAAGGCCCGTGAGGTCCGCGACACCTCGCTGAAGGTGCCGCACGGTGAGTCCGGCAAGATCATCGGTGTCCGCGTCTTCGACCGCGAAGAGGGCGACGAGCTGCCGCCGGGCGTCAACCAGCTGGTCCGGGTCTACGTGGCCCAGAAGCGCAAGATCACCAACGGTGACAAGCTGGCCGGCCGTCACGGCAACAAGGGTGTCATCTCCAAGATCCTCCCCGTCGAGGACATGCCGTTCCTCGAGGACGGCACCCCGGTCGACATCATCCTGAACCCGCTGGGTGTCCCGTCCCGAATGAACCCGGGACAGGTCCTGGAGATCCACCTCGGGTGGCTCGCCAAGCAGGGCTGGGACGTCTCCGGTCTCGCCGACGAGTGGGCCAAGCGCCTGCAGGTCATCGGCGCCGACACGGTCGAGGGTGGCACCAACCTCGCCACCCCCGTCTTCGACGGCGCCCGCGAGGACGAGATCACGGGCCTGCTGGACCACACCACCCTCACCCGTGACGGTGAGCGCCTGGTGAACTCCACCGGCAAGGCCCGGCTGTTCGACGGCCGCTCCGGTGAGCCGTTCCCGATGCCGGTCTCGGTCGGCTACATGTACATCCTCAAGCTGCACCACCTGGTCGACGACAAGCTCCACGCCCGTTCGACCGGTCCGTACTCGATGATCACCCAGCAGCCGCTCGGTGGTAAGGCGCAGTTCGGTGGTCAGCGATTCGGTGAGATGGAGGTGTGGGCCCTCGAGGCGTACGGCGCTGCCTACGCCCTCCAGGAGCTGCTCACCATCAAGTCCGACGACGTGCTCGGCCGCGTGAAGGTCTACGAGGCCATCGTCAAGGGCGAGAACATCCCCGAGCCCGGCATTCCTGAGTCCTTCAAGGTCCTCATCAAGGAAATGCAGTCGCTCTGCCTCAACGTGGAGGTGCTGTCCTCGGACGGCTCGTCCATCGAGATGCGGGATTCCGACGAGGACGTCTTCCGCGCCGCCGAGGAGCTCGGCATTGACCTGTCCCGGCGCGAGCCGAGCAGCGTCGAAGAGGTCTGACGGAGGTTGGGCCGGCTGCCCCAAGGTGCAGCCGGCCCGCCCCCAGGCCCCCTCAGACCAGATGAACACCTTTCGACTTACGAAAGAGGGCTTGACGACCAGTGCTTGACGTCAACTTCTTCGACGAGCTCCGCATCGGCCTCGCGACCGCCGACGACATCCGCCAGTGGTCCCACGGCGAGGTCAAGAAGCCGGAGACCATCAACTACCGCACCCTGAAGCCCGAAAAGGACGGACTCTTCTGCGAGAAGATCTTCGGTCCGACCCGGGACTGGGAGTGCTACTGCGGCAAGTACAAGCGCGTCCGCTTCAAGGGCATCATCTGTGAGCGCTGCGGCGTCGAGGTCACTCGCGCCAAGGTGCGTCGTGAGCGGATGGGCCACATCGAGCTGGCCGCGCCGGTCACCCACATCTGGTACTTCAAGGGTGTCCCCAGCCGCCTCGGCTACCTGCTCGACCTGGCGCCGAAGGACCTCGAGAAGGTCATCTACTTCGCCGCCTACATGATCACCTGGGTGGACGACGAGCGTCGCGCACGCGACCTCCCGTCCCTTGAGGCGCACGTCTCGGTCGAGCGTCAGCAGATCGAGAACCGCCGCGACTCCGACCTCGAGGCCCGTGCCAAGAAGGCCGAGACCGACCTGGCCGAGCTCGAGGCCGAGGGCGCCAAGGCCGACGTGCGCCGCAAGGTGCGCGAGGGTGCCGAGCGTGAGATGAAGCAGCTGCGCGACCGTGCGCAGCGCGAGCTGGACCGTCTGGACGAGGTCTGGGCCCGCTTCAAGAACCTCAAGGTCCAGGACCTCGAGGGCGACGAGCTGCTCTACCGCGAGCTGCGCGACCGCTTCGGCACGTACTTCTCCGGCTCGATGGGCGCCGCGGCGCTCAAGGACCGCCTGGAGACGTTCGACCTGGCCGAGGAGTCCGAGCGGCTGCGCGAGATCATCCGCAGCGGCAAGGGCCAGAAGAAGACCCGCGCGCTCAAGCGCCTCAAGGTCGTCTCCGCCTTCCTGCAGACCACCAACAAGCCCAACGGCATGGTGCTGGACTGCGTCCCGGTCATCCCGCCGGACCTCCGCCCGATGGTGCAGCTGGACGGTGGCCGCTTCGCGACCTCCGACCTGAACGACCTGTACCGCCGTGTGATCAACCGCAACAACCGCCTGAAGCGCCTTCTCGACCTCGGTGCCCCCGAGATCATCGTGAACAACGAGAAGCGCATGCTCCAGGAGGCCGTCGACGCGCTGTTCGACAACGGCCGTCGTGGCCGTCCGGTCACCGGCCCGGGTAACCGCCCGCTGAAGTCCCTCAGCGACATGCTGAAGGGCAAGCAGGGTCGTTTCCGTCAGAACCTGCTCGGCAAGCGAGTCGACTACTCGGCCCGTTCGGTCATCGTCGTCGGCCCGCAGCTCAAGCTGCACCAGTGCGGTCTGCCGAAGGCCATGGCGCTGGAGCTCTTCAAGCCGTTCGTGATGAAGCGCCTGGTCGACCTGAACCACGCGCAGAACATCAAGTCGGCCAAGCGCATGGTCGAGCGCGCCCGCCCGGTCGTGTGGGACGTCCTCGAAGAGGTCATCGCCGAGCACCCGGTTCTCCTGAACCGTGCGCCCACCCTGCACCGCCTCGGCATCCAGGCCTTCGAGCCCCAGCTGGTCGAGGGCAAGGCCATCCAGATCCACCCGCTCGTCTGCACCGCGTTCAACGCGGACTTCGACGGTGACCAGATGGCCGTCCACCTGCCGCTCTCCGCGGAGGCGCAGGCCGAGGCCCGCATCCTGATGCTGTCCTCGAACAACATCCTGAAGCCGGCCGACGGTCGCCCCGTCACCATGCCGACCCAGGACATGGTGCTCGGTCTGTTCTTCCTCACCTCGGACCGCGAGGAGGTGAAGGGCGGTGGCCGTTCCTTCTCCTCCACCGCCGAGGCGATCATGGCCTTCGACGCCCGCGAGCTGGACGTCCAGGCCGTCATCGACGTCCGCCTGCCGATCGGCACCGTCCCGCCCCGTGGCTGGACCCCGCCGGTCGACGAGGACGGCACGCCGGCTTGGTTCGAGGGCGAGTCCTTCCGCCTGAAGACCACCCTGGGCCGCGCGCTCTTCAACGAGCTGCTGCCCGAGGACTACCCGTTCGTCGACTACGAGGTGGGCAAGAAGCAGCTCTCCGCGATCGTCAACGACCTGGCCGAGCGGTACCCCAAGGTCGTCGTCGCGGCGACCCTGGACAACCTGAAGGCGTCCGGTTTCCACTGGGCGACCCGCTCGGGCGTCACCGTCTCGATCTCCGACGTCGTCGTCCCGCCGAGCAAGCCCCAGATCCTCGAGGGCTACGAGGCGAAGGCGGAGAAGGTCCAGCGTCAGTACGAGCGCGGCCTGATCACCAACGACGAGCGCAAGCAGGAGCTCATCGGCATCTGGACCCAGGCGACCAACGAGGTCGCCGAGGCCATGAACGCGAACTTCCCGAAGACGAACCCCATCTTCATGATGGTCGACTCCGGTGCTCGCGGAAACATGATGCAGATGCGTCAGATCGCCGGTATGCGTGGTCTGGTGTCCAACGCCAAGAACGAGACGATTCCCCGTCCCATCAAGGCGTCGTTCCGTGAGGGCCTCACCGTCCTCGAGTACTTCATCTCCACCCACGGTGCCCGTAAGGGTCTGGCCGACACCGCGCTTCGTACCGCGGACTCCGGCTACCTCACCCGTCGTCTGGTCGACGTCTCCCAGGACGTCATCATCCGCGAGGAGGACTGCGGCACCGAGCGCGGCCTGAAGCTGGCGATCGGCACGGTCGAGAACGGCGTCCTGCGCAAGACGGACGACGTCGAGACCAGCGTCTACGCCCGCATGCTCGCCGAGGACATCACGGTGGACGGCAAGCTCCTTGCCACCGCCAACACCGACCTCGGTGACGTGCTGATCGACGAGCTGATCCGCCACGGCATCAGCGCCGTCAAGACCCGCTCGATCCTGACCTGTGAGTCGGCCGTCGGCACCTGCGCCATGTGCTACGGGCGCTCGCTGGCCACCGGCAAGCTGGTCGACATCGGTGAGGCGGTCGGCATCATCGCCGCCCAGTCCATCGGTGAGCCCGGTACCCAGCTGACCATGCGTACCTTCCACACCGGTGGTGTGGCCGGTGACGACATCACGCAGGGTCTGCCCCGTGTCGTCGAGCTCTTCGAGGCCCGTACCCCCAAGGGTGTGGCCCCGATCTCGGAGGCCCAGGGTCGCGTTCGCATCGACGACACCGAGAAGACCCGCAAGCTGGTCGTCGTCCCCGACGACGGCACCGACGAGATCGCCTACCCGATCTCGAAGCGCATCAAGGTGCTCGTCAGCGAGGGCGAGGCGGTCGAGGTCGGCCAGAAGCTGACCATGGGTGCGACCAACCCGCACGACGTCCTGCGCATCATGGGCCAGCGTGCCGTCCAGATCCACCTGGTGGCCGAAGTCCAGAAGGTCTACAACTCGCAGGGTGTGTCGATCCACGACAAGCACATCGAGATCATCATCCGGCAGATGCTCCGCCGCGTGACGATCATCGAGTCGGGCGACGCCGAGCTGCTCCCGGGCGAGCTCGTCGAGCGCGGCCGCTTCGAGACCGAGAACCGTCGCGTGGTCTCCGAGGGCGGTCACCCCGCCTCCGGCCGTCCGCAGCTGATGGGTATCACCAAGGCCTCGCTGGCGACCGAGTCCTGGCTGTCGGCCGCCTCCTTCCAGGAGACGACCCGAGTGCTGACGGACGCGGCCATCCACGCCAAGTCCGACCCGCTCCTTGGCCTCAAGGAGAACGTCATCCTCGGTAAGCTCATCCCGGCCGGTACGGGTCTGCCCCGCTACCGCAACATCCGGGTCGAGCCGACCGAGGAGGCCAAGGCCGCGATGTACTCGGCCGTCGGCTACGACGACTACGACCTGTCGCCCTTCGGCACCGGCTCCGGCCAGGCCGTCCCGCTGGACGACTACGACTACGGCCCCTACACCGGCTGAGTCCCCGCCTGATCCGCAGGGCGGTCACCCCACACGGGGTGGCCGCCCTGCGGCGTTCCGGCGCGGTGATGGAACCCATTAGGTCCTGCGGCGGATGTCGCGTAGTGTCAGGTCTACCGACGCGGGGTGGAGCAGCTCGGTAGCTCGCTGGGCTCATAACCCAGAGGTCGCAGGTTCAAATCCTGTCCCCGCTACTCAGGTAGCACAGAAGGCCCGGCAGACATCGTCTACCGGGCCTTCTGCATGTGTGGGCACTGCTCTCCCCCTTGCGGGGGAGCCGGGGAGACCGCTCGGGAGGGGGAGTCGGGAGGAGGGGGTCGGCGGGCAGGATCTGTGGTGTCGGTCCGGGGAGTACCGGACGCCGCACGAGGGGGACGACCATGAACCGCCAGCTGAACCGGGTGCTCGGTGCCACTGCCATCACCGCCGCCGTGATGTTCGGGATGTCCGGCTGCTTCGGCAGTTTCGGCAGTTTCGACCAGCAGACCGAGGACGTCAGCTACGGCGTCGGGGAGACGGTGAAGACGCTGGTGGTGCACAGCGACACCGGTGACATCAGAGTGACGGGCGGGGGCACGGCGGTGCAGGTCACCGAGCACCGCTCGTACCAGGACCAGCGGCCGGAGGCCACCCACGCCACCGCCGCCGACGGCACGCTGACGCTCGGCTACCGCTGCCCGGACCACAGCTGCTCGATCGGGTACGACGTGCAGGTCCCGGCCGGGACGGTCGTCCGGGTGGTCACGGACACCGGCTCGGTGCAGCTCAAGGGGCTGGCCGCCGAGGTGAGCGCGAAGACCGGCACGGGCTCGGTCAGGGCGACGGGGCTGGCCTCGTCGACGGCGCAGCTGACGGCCGAGACGGGATCGGTCGAGGCGACCTTCACCGGTGACCCGAGCGACGTGCGCGCGGGCTCGCAGACCGGCGACGTCCGGCTGCACGTGCAGGGCGCGGCCGCGTACGAGGTGCACGCGAAGGCGCAGACCGGCAACGTGAACGTGGGGGTCCGTCAGCAGGCGGGCGCCGGACGGAGCATCACCGCGACGACGGAGACCGGTGATGTCACCGTCGACGGCGCCTGAGACGCTGCCCGCACCGGGCGTACGGCAGGATCTCCTCCCGGGGGCGGGCATGCCGCGCGGCCCGGGAGGGATGGACGTGGAACGGGTGGCGCGGTGGCAGCGGGAGATCGCGGGGCGGGGGAGGGCCGGGCTGGGCCGGGTGAACCCCTACCTGGCGGACAGCCTGCTCGCGGTGTTCTCGGCGGCGGTCTCGGTCTGGGGCGTCTACCACGACGACCAGCCGGGCTGGCCGCTCTGGGTCTACCTGCTCGCCGTGAGCACGGCCCTCCCGCTGCCCTGGCGGCGCCGCCGCCCCGGAACGGTGATGCTGCTCTGCTCGCTGTCGGCGGCCGTGCTCTCCGTCGTGGCGCACTCGGCGCAGCCGCAGGTCGAGGTGTACATGGTGCTCTGCATCTACACCCTCGCCGACCGGGGCCGGGACTGGCAGCGCTGGTCGATGCTGGTCTTCCTGGTGCTGGCGAACGTCCTGGGCACGTACTCGATCAACGGCATGCTCTTCAGCGTGATGATGTCCGTCGGCAGCTTCGTCTTCGGCTCACTGGTACGGCAGAGCCGGCGCCTGGCAGCGCTGGAGCGGGAGCGGGCCCACGACCTGGGCCTGCGGGCGGCCAGTGAGGCGGCCCGCGCGGTCGCCGAGGAGCGGAGCAGGATCGCCCGGGAGATGCACGACATCCTGGCGCACGCCGTCTCGCTGATGGTCATCCAGGCGGAGGCCGGGCCGGTGGTGGTGCGCAGCGACCCGGAGCGGGCGATCCGCGCCTTCGACACCATCGCGGACTCGGGGCGGGACGCGATGGTGCAGCTGCGCCGGGTGCTCGGGGTGCTGAAGGAGGACGGCGCGGGCCCGGTGCTGGCGCCGCAGCCGAAGCTGGCGGAGCTGGCGGCCGTGGTCGAGCGGGTGCGCGGAGCGGGCATCGCGGTGCGGCTGGAGCTGCCCGGCCCGGCGCTGCCGGGGCAGCGTACGATGCCACCGGACGTGGAGACGGCGGCGTACCGGATCGTGCAGGAGGCGCTCACCAACACGGTGAAGCACTCGGGCGCAGGTCGGGCGGTGGTGCGGCTCGCTCTCACGGGGGATGCGCTGGAGGTCGCGGTGTCGGACGACGGGCGCGGCTCGGACGTGGTGCGGGCCGAAGGCTGGTCCGGCGGGCGCGGCCTGGTCGGCATCCGGGAGCGGGCGGCCGCCTGCGGAGGCCGGGCCTGGGCGGGCCCGCGCGAGGACGGCGTGGGCTTCCTGGTGAGTGCCCGGCTGCCGTTGGGGTGACGGGATTCTTCGGAGAGCGGGGGCGGCGGGTGCCGATTCGGGTGGTGGTCGCGGACGACCAGGAGCTGGTGCGGGCCGGGTTCGGCATGATCCTGGAGGCGCAGCCGGACATCGAGGTGGTCGCCGAGGCGGCGGACGGCGAGCAGGCCCTCGCGGCGGTGGCCGAGCACCGGCCGGACGTGCTGCTGCTGGACGTCCGGATGCCGGTGATGGACGGGCTGGAGGCGGCCCGGCAGGTCTGTGCGGCGTACCCCGACACGAAGGTGATCATGCTGACCACCTTCGACATCGACGACTACGTCTACGACGCGCTGTACGCGGGGGCCAGCGGCTTCCTGCTCAAGGACGTCCGCCGGGACGACCTGGTGCACGGCGTCCGGATGGTCGCCTCCGGCGAGGCGCTGCTGGCGCCCTCGGTGACGCGCCGTCTGATCAGCGAGTTCGCGGCCCGGCGCCCGAACGGGCCGTCGGCCGCGATGCGGGCGCCCTCCCGGCTGTTGGAGCAGCTGACCGTCCGCGAGCAGGAGACCCTGCGGCTGCTCGCCCGGGGCCTGTCGAACGCGGAGATCGCGGCCGAGCTGACGGTCAGTGAGCACACCGTGAAGACGCACGTCAGCAACGTGCTGAGCAAGCTCCACCTGCGGGACAGGGTGCACGCGGTGGTCTTCGCGTACGAGGCCGGGGCGGTCGTCGCGGGGGAGCAGTGACGGGGTGGCGGCGAGGACGCTTCACTGTCAGTGCGGGTCGATAGTTTGAGCGGGTCGACGGGTGCTGAACGGTGAGCGCCCGATGTCGCCCTATGCCCGGGAGGGGCCCGCGATGTCTGCTGACCAGATCACCTACCTCGAGCTTTCCGAGGACCAGGGCAGCGCCCACAAGTTCTACGAAGTGCGGCTCACCGGGCTGGAGTTGACCGTCACGTACGGCAGGATCGGCGAGGCCGGGCAGGCGAAGGCGACGACCTACCCGTCGGCGGAGAAGGCCGCCGCCGCGGCGGCGAAGAAGGTCGGCGAGAAGGTCCGCAAGGGGTACGCACCGGCCCGGCGCGGGGTGCGGCAGCGCCGGGCGGTGACGCGCCGGGAGATCGTCAGCACCCGTTCGACGGCCCGTCAGGCGCCGGTGCTGTGGCGGTTCCGGTCGGGGGCGGCGGCCTTCGGGATCTTCGTGGGGGAGGAGCACGCCTGGGTCGGCAACGAGGCCGGTGACGTCTTCACGCTCACCCACGACGGTGAGGTCACCGGCCGGTTCGGGCTGCCGGACGGCGTCAAGTGCATCGTCGCCGACGACTGCTGGATCTACGCCGGGTGCGACGACGGCCGGGTGTACGACCTCGGCGGCAAGGTGCCCCGGGTGGCGTACGAGATCGCCGCCGACGTCGACATCTACTGGCTGGACATCCACGACGGTGTGCTCGGCGTCTCGGACGCCAAGGGCGGTATCACCACCGTCGACCACGAGGACGAGTTCCAGTGGCGCCGCTCCGGCTCCGGCAGCTCCGGCTGGATGGTGCGCTGCGACGCGGACGGCGTCTACCACGGCCACTCCGGCGGTATCGCCCGGTACGGCGCGCGCAGTGGCGACGAGCTGTGGCACACCCGGACGGAGGGCGCGGTGCTCTTCGGCTGGCAGGAGCGCGAGGAGGTCTTCGCGGGGACGGCCAGGGGATGGGTGTACCGGCTGGCCAAGGCGGACGGCGCCGCGCTGGCCCGGTACCGCTGTGACGCCGCCGTCTTCTCCTGCGCGGCCTCGCCGGACGGCAAGTACGTCTTCGCGGGCGACAACTCCTCGTCCGTCTACTGCTTCGCCGCCGACGGCACCCGGCTGTGGAAGCTCGGCACCGGCTGCGGGTCGGCGTACAGCATGCAGTACCGGGACGGGCGGCTCTACCTCGTCACCACCGACGGCTCGCTGGCCTGCCTGGACGCGAGCGAGACGGCCGTCCGGGAGGCCGAGGGCGGCCGGCTGCCGCAGACCACCGACGTCAAGGCGGCGGGCTGGGAGCGGGTCGCACCCGGGGCCGCGTTGGAGACCGTCAGCGTGGCCGCCGCGCGGGCCGGGAGGCTCGGCGGCATCGAGGTGGAGTGCGTGCAGGAGGGCGGCCGGACGCGGATCCGGGTCGTCTCTTCCGGCTACGACGCGGGCTGGCACGTGCAGTTCCCCAAGGACATCCGGGTGCCCGGTGCCCGCTACCTCGTCGCCGAGCTGCACGCCTCGGAGCGCGGCGGCTTCTACCGGGCGCGGGGGGAGATCAAGCGCCTGCTGTGAACCGGCTGCGGCTCGGCCGACTGTCTCGGCTCACTCGGCGTTGCCGAGTACCGCCTCGGCGAGGGCTGCCGCCGTGCGGGGGCCGCGGCCGTAGTGCTGGCGGGCCGCGTCGAGGGCGGGCATGGTGGCGGGGGCGCGCTGCTCGGGAGCGCGTTCGACCACGGTGGTGCCGGTCTCGGCCTCCAGGACGGGGGCGTAGCCGGCCCGCCGGAGGGCGGCGAGGGTGTCGGCGGGGGAGGCGGTGCTGATCAGCACGGTGGGGGCGATCCGGCGCAGGCCCAGCTTGGTGAGGGCGCGGGCCTTGGAGAGCTCCAGGACGAGCGCCTCGTCGTCCGAGCGCAGGCAGCAGGAGGAGCGCACCACCCGGACCTGCCCGTGCGTGCGGGCGGTGTCCCTGACGAGGTACTCCAGGGTCTGCGGCAGCCCGCCCTGGGCGATCTCCGCGAGGCGCTCCAGCAGCTCGGCGGCGTCCGCCCCCGCGTCCAGCGCGCGGCGGACGGAGGCCGGGCCGATCCGCCAGACCACGGCATGGCCGTCCGACTCGCGATCAGCCAACGAGCCGATCAGGGTGGCGAGTTCGGGGGCCGGTGTGCCGGGGACAACGACGGTGAGGTCGGCCTGGAAGCGGGCGGTGGTCAGCGGCGCGGGCACCAGCTCGGCGAGGGCCGCCCGCAGCCCGGCGACGGCCTCGGCCAGCTCGGGGTGGCCGGTCAGCCTGGGCCCGGCGCCCGGCACGGCGGGGAAGTACCGCGCCGCGCCGGCTCGCAGGAGCGCCAGCACCGCCCGCCCGGCGGGCGTGAGCGCCCCCTCGGCGACGACCCCGAGCAGCTCAGCCTCGGCGAGCGTCGCGGTGAGGTACCCCATGTCGTGGTCCAGGGCCTGGAGCGTCGGCTCGTGCCACTCGACGGCGTCGGCCAGCTCCTCGACCTGTTCCTCGGTGAGGGCCGCCGCCGGGCCGATGCCCTGCCCGGCGGGCAGACCGGCCAGCACCGCCAGCACGGCGAGCCGCAGCGGCACGGCCTCGGCGTCCTGCGGGGTGACGAGGGCGACGGGCGGCTGCTCCGGGTCGGGCCAATGGCTGAACACCTCCGGGGTGACGGCCCAGGCAGCGAGCAGCGGCACCAGCCGGTCGGCGGGCGTCGCGGCCAGCCAGCGGTCGTAACGGGTGGTCGGCACCAGCTCCGTCCGGGTGGGGCCCTGGAGTGGGGCGAGCAGACCGGCGTTGGCCGCGAGGTCCACCCAGAGCCGGGTCTGCGGCTCGCTCGCGCCGACCGCCTTGGCCAGCGCCCGGGTGTCCCGGACGGCCAGCCCGCCCGCCTTGCGGACGGACGGCGGCGCAGCGGCCGTCGCGCGCAGCAGCAGCTCGACCCGGGTCGCGGCGATGGTGGCGGCGGCCTGCGCCTCACCCGCCGCCCGCGCGGTCAGCGGCCGTACGCCGACCGGCGGCGGCTCGGGCGTGAACGGCAGCGTGCCGTCCGGGTCGCGCAGCGCGGCGCCGACCTCCTGCGGCAGCTCCACCAGATCGAGGCCGATGGGGACGAGCAGGCCGCGCGCCGCCAGCCAGTCCGTGCCAGGATCGCCCGAACCGCCCTGGCGGAAGTGGAACTTGCTGTGCGCCCCGACGTAGTACGCGCCGGTGTCCGGCACGAAGCAGTGCGTCCGCAGCAGCGGCGGGCCCGGCACCAGCGCGGCCAGCAACTCGACGGCCTCCGGCGGTGCGTCCGCCACCATCCGCCGTACCGCGTCGGCGTCCGTCAGCCGCTCGACGACCGCCTCCTGTGTCTCCTCCCGCGTCCCCAGCTTCGGCAGCCCCAGCGTCCCGGCGACCAGCCGTACCTCGGCGGACTTGTACGCCGCCGACAGCAGCAGCGCCACCGGATGCCCCAACCCCTGCATCTCGGCGGCCTGTTGGTGCAGCACGGCAGGCACCGTCAGCAGCTCGCCGTGCGGTGGCAGCAGCAGCGCGCGCAGCTCCAACCGCTCCAGCACCAGCCCAGCCGCCGCGCCCAACTCGGCCAGCAGCACCGCCCGGGGCACTGCCCGCCCGGCCGGCTCGGGCGCCCGCACCGCGAGCTCCCCCTGCCGGTACGCGGCCCTCGCCCCGGCGAACCCCGCCGGGCCCGACCGCGCCGCCGCGAGCGGCAGTGGCCCGTGCAGCCGCTCCGCCAACTGCGCGACAGCGGTGAGTACTTGGAGCTCGGCGACATTCAGCGCAGCCATCCCGACGAGCACCGAACCCGAACTCAGCAACTGCTCGGCCAGCCGCGCCGGCCGCTCCAGCCCGGGGCCGCCGGAGTACGGCAGCCGCCGCTGCTCCAGCAGCTCCGTCAACTGTGCGGCGGTACGGGTCATCAGCCAGGCAGTCAGGGCATCCACGCTGTTCACCCGTCCACCGTAACCCGCCACGCGCGACAAACCGATCGCTTCCCCGCCGCCCGGCCCGTACCGTCGGCGAGCATGAGCCGTACCACCAGCCACCGCCCCCTGATCGCCGTCCTCACCGGAGCCGGGATCTCCACCGATTCGGGCATCTCCGACTACCGTGGCCCGCAGGGCCTTTGGGAGCGCGATCCGGAGGCCCAGAAGCTGGTCACCTACGAGTACTACGTGGCCGAACCCGAGATCCGCCGCCGGGCCTGGCTGATGCGGCGCGATGCCGGGGCGCTGCGTGCCGAGCCGAACTCCGGGCACCTGGCGCTGGTCGAGCTGGAGCGCAGCGGGCTGCCCGTGCGGGTGCTCACCCAGAACGTCGACGGGCTGCACCAGAAGGCCGGGCTGCCCGAGCGCAAGGTGTTCGAACTCCACGGCACCGCACAGCAGGTGGAGTACCTGCGCTGCCACGCGCGCAGCGGCATGGCGGAGGCCCTCGACCGGGTCGCCGCCGGCGAGCCTGACCCCGCCTGCCTGGTCTGCGGGGGCGTGCTCAAGCCCGCCACGGTGATGTTCGGCGAGCTGCTCGACCCGGTGGTGCTCGACCGGGCCAGGGCCGTCGCGGTCGCCTGCGACCTGTTCGTCGCGGTCGGCTCGACCCTCCAGGTGCACCCCGCAGCCGGGTTGGTCGACATCGCCGTCGCGGGCGGCGCCCGCCTGGTCGTCGTCAACGCCTCCCCGACGCCGTACGACGCGCTCGCCGAGGAGGTCGTCCGGGAGCCGATCGGCACCGCGCTGCCCGCGCTGGTCCGGCGGATCATCGCGGGGGAGTGAGCGGGGAGTGAGCGGGGAGTGAGCCGGGCGGGGCCCGCGCGTACGATGGCGGGCCCCGAGTGGTTGGGAGTGATCCTCTTGCTGGGCTTCGACCCGTGGTCGGCGTCGTTCGTCGCGCACCCGTACGAGGCGTACGCCGCGCTGCGGGAGCACGCGCCCGTGGTGCGGTACGAGCCGACCGGGCAGTGGCTGGTCTCCCGGCACGAGGACGTCAGCGCGCTGCTGCGGGACCGGCGGCTCGGGCGGACGTACACCCACCGCTACACGCACGAGGAGTTCGGCCGCCCGGCGCCCGACCCCGCCCACGAGCCGTTCCACACGCTCAACGACCACGGGCTGCTCGACCTGGAGGCGCCCGACCACACCCGCATCCGGCGGCTGGTCTCCAAGGCGTTCACCCCGCGCACCGTCGAGGCGCTGCGGCCGACCGTCGCCCGGCTGGCGGGGGAGCTCGTCGACGGGCTGCTCGCGGCGGGCGGCGGCGACCTGATCGCCGCCGTCGCCGAGCCGCTGCCCGTCGCGGTGATCGCCGAGCTGCTCGGCGTGCCCGAGGTCGACCGGGGGCTGCTGCGGCCCTGGTCGGCCGCCATCACCGGGATGTTCGAGCTGAACCCGTCGGCGGAGACCGCCCGGCGGGCCGTCACGGCGAGCGCCGAGTTCTCCGACTACCTGCGGGCACTCATCCGCGAACGGCGGGCCGCCCCCGGCGACGACCTGATCAGCGGCCTGGTCACGGCGGCCGACGGCGCCGACGCGCTCACCGAGCAGGAGATGGTCTCCACCTGCGTCCTGCTGCTCAACGCGGGCCATGAGGCGACGGTCGGCACCACCGGCAACGGCTGGTGGGCGCTCTTCCGCAACCCCGGCCAACTCGCCCTGCTGCGCGCCTCGGTGGACGAACTCCTGCCCACCGCCGTGGAGGAGCTGATGCGCTACGACACTCCGCTCCAGATGTTCGAGCGCTGGGTGCTGGACGACATCGAGATCGGCGGCGTCACCGTGCCGCGCGGCGCCGAGATCGCCCTCCTCTTCGGCTCCGCCAACCACGACCCGGCCCGCTTCACCGCCCCCGACCGGCTCGATCTGGCCCGCGCCGACAACCCGCACATCACCTTCGGCGCCGGAATCCACTTCTGCCTCGGCGCCCCGCTCGCCAGGATGGAACTCGCCGAGTCCTACGGAGCCCTGCTCCGCCGCGCCCCCGGCCTGCGGCTGGTCCGCGAGCCGAAGTGGCGCCCCGGGTACGTCATCCGGGGGCTGGAGGAACTGCTGGTGGAAATCTAGTGCCGGATACGGGGCCGAGATGCTTGTTACAGGAACCTGATGTCACCGATGAACTGGTGAGACTCTCCTGAGGCGGGAATCAGATGTCCCGCCCCTACCGTCACACCCATGTCGCACACACAAGTCGTTCTGACAGCAGGCGTGTTGGTCGTAGGTATGGCGCTGGCGTCAGCTGGGCCGGCAGGAGCCGTGGCAACGGGCGCGGCCGCCAAGAGCCAGGTGGTCGTCCATCCGGAGGCGGTCACGGCCGCGCAGCAGCAGGCCGTCCTCGACTACTGGACGCCCGAGCGGACAGCCGCCCTGACCACGCCGTCCTCCGGCAATCAGCCCAAGGAGGGCCCCGACGGCGCTCCGTGGGCGGGCGCCGGCGCCCTGAGCAGGACGGTGGGCAGGCTCTTCTTCACCAACCACGGTGAGGACGAGAGCTGCACCGCGACGGTCGTGAACAGCGCCAACCGCAGCACCGTCGTCACGGCGGGCCACTGCGTCAACAGCCCTGACCTCCTTGGCGACAACGACGAGTGGCTGTCGAACGAGATGTTCGTCCCGGGCTACCACGACGGTCTCGCGCCGTACGGCAGGTTCGTCGCCCGAGCCGGCGTCGCCGACGCCACCTGGCTCCTCAACGACGAGCAGAGCGCGCTGAAGTACAACTCGTACGACCAGGCGTTCCTGGCCCTGAACACCAACGCCGCAGGCAGACGCGTACAGGACGCCGTCGGCGCCGCACAGCGCATCGGCTTCGACCGGCCGGGCAACGCCCTGGTCCACGAGTTCGGCTATCCGCGCGAGGCCTCGGGTGATCCCACCCGTGCGGGGCTGCCCGAGTACACCGGCGCCAGGCTCGCCCACTGCGTGGGGCAGACCCGCGAGTACCCCGGCACCGAGGACCACCCGCAGCCCCGGGGCGAGTGGGGCGCCCCCTGCGTGATGGGCGGCGGCTCCAGCGGCGGCCCCCGCATCGCCGACTTCGACCCGTCCTCCGGGATCGGCGCCGTGGTGGGTGACAACACCCTGGGTGCCTTCTTCGACTCCTCGGGCCAGGTCTGCGACCACGGCGACCCCGCCTGCACCCGGCACCTGGTAGGCCCGCAGTTCACCTCCGCGATCACGAAGCCGCTGTACAAGGCCGCCGAACGCTCCTGAGGCGTTGCCGAGCCGCCCCTCCAAACGAACCGAACCCGACAGAAGGACGGCACCGATGACAGCCGCACACCGAGCATTCCCCCGCACCCTCGCCACTGCGGGAGCACTCCTGCTGATCGCGACCACGGCGGCCGTGCTGCTGCCGACCGTGGCCTTCGCCGCGGAGCAGGAATCCGTCACCACGCATTCCGGCGCCACGACCGACCAGGAACGCAGCCGGATCGACACCTACTGGACGCCCACCCGGATGAAGCTGGCCGGTGCCCTCGTCCCCGAGGTCACCCCCGTGCCCGAGGACGACAACACGCCCGACGATCCGAACCCCCTCCCGGCGAACACGCTGGACCCCGGGGCCACCTGGACACACGGCGGAGCGGTGGACAGGAGCGTCGGCCGGCTCTTCTTCACCTTCTCCGACGGTTACGACGGCAGCTGCACGGCAACGGTCGTCACCAGCGCCAACCGCAGCACCGTCATCACGGCTGCGCACTGCCTGCGAGGCGTCGGGGCCCCCGCCGCCTCCGACACGTGGCGGCACAACCTCTACTTCGTGCCCGGCTACCGCAACGGGACGAAGCCGCTCGGCGGATTCAGCGTCAAGAGCATGGCCACCTCCTCCCGCTGGGACGCCGACCCGAGCGGGACGACCGGGGACGACGTCGCCGTCGCCGGTTACGACACGGGAATCCTCGTGGTGAACCGTTCGACGGACGGACGACGAATCGCGGACGTCACGGGAAGCCAGAGGATCGCGTTCACCAAGCCCGTCAAGGGCGAGTTCATCCACACCTTCGGGTACCCGAAGGACCGGCTCAACGACGCCGCCGCCAAGTACGCCGGGTCACGCATGATCCACTGCGCCGGACCGGCCCAGCCCGGCCCCAAGGCCCCACTGCTCTGGGGCGAGCCCTGCGACATGTCGCACGGTGCGAGCGGCGGCCCGCACCTCGCACAGTTCGACCCCCGAACCGGCATCGGCACCGTCGTCGGCGTCACGACCACCACCGACGACCTCGCGGGCGGCCGGACCGACACGCTCTACGCCACCCGCCTCGGCGACAGCGCCCACCGCCTCTACAACTGGGCACAGACACGCGTGGCCTGAACCTCCGCTCAGCCCCTGCTCGGCCGACTCCTCCTCCCGGTCGAGCAGGACCAGCGCCCGAGCGATGGCGTCGCCTCCGGCCTGACGTAGAACTCACAGGCCCGTTCGGGTACGGCCGCGATACCATTCCGCCCACCCGGAGCTGCCGACGGCAGCAACCGGGCGCCCCGTCGGCAGAGGGCGGGCCTTGGTGGAGAGGTGGGGGCCGTGCGGAAGTCCGCGACCGGCGCGATGCTGGGCCTGGCGATCGGCGACGCCCTGGGGTACCCCACGGAGTTCGACGAGATCGAGCACATCGCCGCCTGGTGCCCCGACTGGCGTGAACTCCCGCTCCCCTCGCCGGCCTTGGTCACCGACGACACGCAGATGACGCTCGCCCTCGCCCGCGCGTTGCGCACCACCCTGGCCGACGGCGGCCCGTTCACGGCCGCGGCCCTGGAGGGGCCGGCCCGCGCCGAGTTCACCGCCTGGTACGCCTCGCCCGACAACAACCGTGCCCCCGGGATGACCTGCCTCGCCTCCTGCGAGCGGCTCGGCCGGCCAGGGATGCGCTGGCAGCAGGCCAGCGACGTCGGGTCGAAGGGCTGCGGCGCGAACATGCGGGTGGTGCCGGTGGGCCTCGTCCCCGACCTGGCGGACAGCCAGTTCTCCGGGGCGGCCCAGTTCCAGTCCGCGCTGACCCACGGCCACCCCACCGCGCTGGCGGCGAGCGACCTCACCGCGTACGCCGTCCGGCTGCTGGTGCAGGGGGCGGCGCCCGGCGAACTCACCTCCCTGCTGCGGGAGTACGCGACCGCAGGGCGGGCCCGGTACGACGCCGACTGGCTCGGCGACCTCGCCGCGTACGCCCAGGACGCCTCGGCGGGCGATTACACCGCGCGCGGCTGGGCGGACTGCCTGGGAGTCCTCGACCGGTTGGACGCCGCCCTCGCCGACCCCCGGCCGGACCAGGACCCGTGCCTCGCCACCGGTGAAGGCTGGATCGCGGAGGAAGCGCTCGCCACGGGCCTGCTCTGCTTCCTGCTGCTCCCCGACGACCCGGTCGCGGCCGTCCGCCGGGCTGCCTACTCCTCCGGCGACTCCGACTCGATCGCCTGCCTGACCGGCGCCTTCGCAGGCGCCCACCACGGCGCGGCGGCCTGGCCTGCCGACTGGGTCCGCCGGATCGAGCACCGCGACGAGCTCCTCGCCTTCGGTGCCCTCTGGGACCGCACCTAGCGAATTACTGCGTCGGCGTCGGCAGGTGGACGATGCCCGAGACGCTGAAGATCAGGATGGTGTCCACCGTGCCCGGGGCGGCCGAAGCCCCGGAGTGGGCGGGGAACTTGATGGTCGGCCCCTGGCCCCCGAAGACGGCGGACTCGCCGGGCCGGATCAGGACACCGGCCGTGCTGAGTGCGTTGTCCGGGCCCGCGCTGCCCTGGAGGGTCGCGCGGCCGTCGGCCGGGGTGCTCACCAGGCTGAGGTGCTCCGGCACCGTCCCGGCGTTACGGACGGTCAGCGTCAGCTCGGCGGCACCCGAGGCGTCCCGGTGCAGCACGCCCCCGCTCAGCTCCAGGTGCGAACGGGCACCCTGCACGGTCAGCGAGCCCGGTGCGGCCGAGGACGGCGGCGCCGAAGGCGCGGCGGTGGCGGAGCACCCCGTCAGCAGCGTCAACAGCGCGGTCGCCGCCAGCGCGGCGCGGGTGAGGACGTTGGTTCGTGCCGTGACCGCAGGTTCCATAGCCGAATTATGGACACACCGCCCCCACCGCCCCTCAGCCCGGGTACCGCGCGCCGCCGCACCCACGGCTGCGGAGCTCAGCCGCGGATGGCGCCTGCTCGGCCGTGGAGGTCGGCGCGGTCGGCGGCGGCGCGGCCGGCGGCCCAGCCTTCGCCGTCGCTGACGCGGACGCGCTGGGAGGTGAGCTTGGGGAACATCCGGCCGACGGTGCGGTCGACGGCCTGCTCGCGGGCGGCCAGTGCGGGGAGCAGCCGCTCGTCGGGGACGAGCTGCTCGGCGGTGCCGTCCTCGCGCAGGTGGCGCCCGGCGGCGGCGTCCTTGGTGGCCTGCTCGGTGGCGGCGGTGAGCCGCTCGCGGATACGGGCGGCGTACGCGACCAGGAAGGACTGCCGGAAGGACTTCGTGCGGGAGGCGCCGTCCAGGTGCTGGCGGCTGCCCGCCCGGCTCATCGCCGACGTCGCCTGCACCAGCAGGGAGGTGTAGAGCAGTTCGACGCCGTCCAGGTCGGCGTCGAAGCCGATGATGGTGCAGAAGCCGAACTCCTTCGCCCAGACCACCCGGCAGCGGTTGGCCGCCGCGACGGCGTCCAGCAGCATCGTCTTCGGGACTTCGTACGGGTTGTCCACGCCGATCCGCAGTGCGGCGGGGGTGTCCCTGGACGGGCGGCCGACGGCGAGCAGGGCCTCGTCGATGCTGTGCTGGGCCATCAGCTGCTGGGCCTTGGCGGTGAGCGCCTCGGCCTCCTCCGGGTACTCGGTGGACTCGGCCTTGGCGAGCAGCGCCCTGATCCGCGAGAGCATCCGGGGCTCGCCGGCCACCGGGCCGGACGGCCGGACGGGCGCGGTGCCGGGCGCCGGCCCGACGGGGGTGATCGCCGGCAGGTGGGCCCAGGCCCGCAGCAGCTCCAGCGCGGCGGTCGCCAGCGCGAACCTGTCCAGCCGGTGCCGGGTGGCGAACTCGCCGAGGTACGCCTCGTCGCTCGCCCACCACACCTCGGTGGCGAGCTCGCGCAGCTGCTCCTGCCAGCGCCGGTCCAGCGTCGCGGCGGGGTGCCGACGCGCCTCGGCGGCGATCAGGTCGACCCCGAGTGCCAGCTGGACGGGGCCGAGCCCGCGCCGCACCACCCGCACCAGATCGGCCGGGCGCCACCCGCCCGTCCAGGCCCGCCCCACGGCGAGCTCCGCGTACCCGAGCAGTGACCGGCTCACGGCCGGCCACCGCTCGGCGGAGGCGGCGAGCATCGAGGCCCCGCAGTCCAGCGCGAAGTCGAGCCGCTCGGGCGTCGCGGCGACCGCCTGCTGCACTGCCTGTGCGACCAGTTGGTCCGTCGCCTCGTCCTTGCTCACGCATCCTCTTTCGCTGTCGGATCTCCCACCCATGATGACCCAGTCGCGAACGGACCCGGCCACGGACGGACCCGGGCCGGTGCGTCAGCGTTCGACGGCGACGGCCAGGATCTCCGGGAGGCGGCCGAGCAGCCGGCGCGCCGCCAGGCGGATGCCGAGGGCGGCGGCCCCGGCGCCGTACAGCGGCCCGGCCAGCAGGACGGGCCAGATCGGGGTGTCCGTCAGCAGCAGGGCGAGCAGCAGCCCGCCGACCGGGAGGGTGAGCAGCAACACACCGAGCAGCGAGCCGAAGCTGTTGAGCAGCACCACCCCGCTCTGCCCGGGGGCGGCGTTGCGCATCGGGTTGCTGTCGGCGGGCATCGTGTACGGCACGAGCACGCTGAGCACCGACCCGAGGCCGACGCCGCAGCCGAGCGCGGCCAGGGTGAGGCCGAGCGCGGGCGCCAGCTGGCTCCACTGGCCGGTGGCGGCGGCGAGCACCACGGCGAGCAGCGTGGCGCTCGGCACGGCGTACGCGACCACGGCGTACGCCCGGCCGCGCAGTTCCTCGCGGGCGTGGGCGGGGGTGGCGATGCTGCTGGCGACCATCCAGAACGCCGAGCCGTCCATCCCGAAGAGGTTGACCATCTGGAGGCCGAGCATCAGACCGGCCAGGCAGACCACGTAGACCGAGGACCACCCCTGGATGACGGAGAGGACGCAGAAGACCACCGTCATGCCGATGCTGGTGAAGACGGCGGCCTTGGCGCGCGGCTCGCGCCAGGCGTACCGGAGGTGGCGCTGCATGGCGGCCCCGGCCCGGCCCCGGGGGAGGAGGCGGTCGGTGCGCGAGCGGCCGACGGCCTTGGTGTCGATCTGGGTGGAGGCGTCGGCCGTCACCATCAGCTGCTGGAGGCTGCCGCGCCACCAGCGCAGCAGCAGTACGAGCAGGGCGCCGGTCAGGGCGAGCTGCCCGGCCGCGGCGCCGTACGAGCCGTCCCCGGCGCTGCGGACCGCGTCGACGGCGCTGACCGGCGGGAGCCAGCGCAGCACGGCGGCGAAGGGCTTCAGCGGTGAGAGGTCGAGCCGGCCGCCGTGGTGGCCGAAGACGCTCTGCGAGGTGAGGTTCGCCACCTGGATCAGGACGGCGAAGAGCAGCCCGCCGAAGATCGCGAAGTCCTTGCCGCGTCGGCTGGACAGCAGTCTGGCGTTGCCCGCCGCGACGGCGCGGGAGAGCGTGACGCAGGTGACCGCCGTCAGTGGCACGGCGAGCACCGCCACCAGGGCGGACACCCCGCCGTCGGCGGCCGCGATCGCGGCGGCGGTGAGCAGCAGCAGCGTCAGCACCGGGCCGGGCCCGATCAGCGCGCCGATCAGGGTGCCGCGCAGCATCGCGGCGGGCCGCAGCGGCAGCATGGTGAGGCGGGTCGGGTCGGCGCTCTCGTCGCTGCTGAAGAGGAAGAGCGGCAGCGCGGCCCAGCCGACGGTCAGGCCGGTGACGAGCATCACGGCCGCGTCGGCGGCACCGGCGTGCCCGTGCAGGAAGGCGAAGGCGACGGACATCGCGGTGACGAAGAGCAGGCCGACGAGCGAGCCGATGACGTAGACGGCCATCCGCTGCGGGCTGCGCTTCAGCCCGTTGGCGAGCAGCCGGAGCTTGAGCTGGACGAGGGCCCGGACGACGGCCCTGTCCTCGGGTACGGCGAGGCTCATCGCTCGCCGCCCAGCCAGTCGAGGGCCGCGCCGTCGTCCTCGCGGACGCCGATCAGCTCCAGGAAGACGGTGTGCAGCGAGCGGTCGCCGCGGACGGTGTCCAGCGGGCCCTGGGCGATGACCTGGCCGGCGTTTATGACGGCGACCCAGTCGCAGAGCTGCTCGACGAGCTCCATCACGTGGCTGGAGAACACCACGGTGGAGCCGGCGGCGGCGTACCGCTTGAGCACGCCGCGGATGGTCTGCGCGGAGACCGGGTCGACGCCCTCGAACGGCTCGTCGAGGAAGAGCACGTCCGGGTTGTGCAGCAGGGCGGCGGCCAGGCCGATCTTCTTGCGCATGCCGGTCGAGTAGTCGGCGACGAGCTTGTCGGCGGCCCCGAGCAGGTCGAGGACGGTCAGCAGCTCCTCGGCCCGGCGGTCCACCTCGGCGCCCGGCAGGCCGCGCAACCGGCCGTTGTACTGCAGGAGTTCACGCCCGCTCAACCGTTCGAACATCCGCAGGCCCTCCGGCAGGATGCCGATCCGCGCCTTGACGGCGACCGGGTCCGTCCAGACGTCGGCGCCGTGCACCAGCACCGTCCCGTGGTCGGGGCGGAGCAGGCCGGTGACCATCGAGAGCGTGGTGGTCTTCCCGGCGCCGTTCGGCCCGACCAGCCCGACGAACGACCCGGCGGGGAGATCGAGGGTCAGCCCCGCCACGGCGGTGTGCTGGCCGAAGCGCTTCCACAGGTTGTGGATGCTCACGGCGGCGGACGGCGGTGTGGTCGCCTGCATGGCGGGGGTCTCCTGCTAGTCGGTACGACGGGTACGGGCACGTGTGTGCGGCTCAGCCTCTCACCGCCCGGCCGGGCCCGGTGGGGAAGCCGCCCGGCCTCGGCGTGTCTGGGCCGAACGGGTGAAATGTCCGGCCGTCCGCCCAGCCGCTCCAACCGGAATGCAACTGTCCGCCGGGCTCGTTCGTCCTCCACGTGAGAGAGTGCGCGGGCACGTGAGGACGCGGGCGCCGCACTGCACGCACGGGACGCACAGCACACCGGGAGGTGCCAGGTGGACGTACAGCCGTGGGAGCAGCCGCAGCCCCGCCAGCAGCCGTACCCGCCCCAGGCCTACCCGCCGCAGTCGTACCCGCCGCAGTCCTACCCGCCGCAGCCCAACCCGGCGCAGACGTGGCAGCCCGCCGGGATGCGGGCCGCGCAGACCGACCGGGACCGCACCGTCGACGTCCTGAAGGCTGCGTACGCCGAGGGCCGGCTCTCGGCCGAGGAGTACTCGGACCGCTTCGACCACGCCCAGCAGGCGAAGACGTACGGGCAGTTGGCGCAGCTCGTCGCGGATCTGCCCGCCGGGCCGATGGTCGGACAGCCCGCCGGTGTGCCGCAGACCTTTCTGGCGCCCGCCCCCGCCCCCGCGCCGCGCACCAGCCCGGCCGCCGTCGCCTCGCTGGTGCTCGGGCTGCTCTGCGTCCCGACGCTCGGGCTGCTCGGGCTGCCCGCCGTCGTCACCGGCCACCTGGCGACCCGACAGATCCGGGCCCAGGGCGAGAGCGGTGAGGGGATGGCCCTGGCCGGCCTGCTGCTCGGCTGGCTGTCGGTCACGGGCTGGCTGGCCCTGATCGCGATCGGGCTGATGACCAGCGGGTGAGCGGCAGGTGGGCGGCCTGCAGTGCTCGGCTCGCCCCGTGCCGCCGTCTGTGGTATGACGGCTGTGTCCCGCTGCGCCGTCCGGGTGCCCCGGGCCCGTCCGCGCCGAGCTGCGGCGTTGCATTTGTTTTGACCGGCGCCGATGCGCTAGGTACGCTCTGACCTTGTGCCTGGGGTGTCCCCGGGTCCTTGTGCGTGCAAGCACACCGGCCGCCGCGCCACACCGGAGCGTTTCAAACCGCCCCGCGCGCGCGAGCGCCGTCGCTGCACATCAGCATCATGGGATTCCGCGATTCCTCCCACTGCGCGAGCAGGCCTCACGGCCAGCGCCGCAGTACGGAAGAGGCTCAACACACCCGACCGCGTGGGTCGGAGGGTTGGGGTCGCCGCAGGTTAGTTTTACGCAGCCTTGGCACACAGAAAACGGAGAAATTGTGCCTACGATCCAGCAGCTGGTCCGAAAGGGCCGGCAGGACAAGGTCGAGAAGAACAAGACGCCCGCGCTCAAGGGCTCCCCCCAGCGCCGTGGTGTTTGCACCCGTGTGTACACGACGACCCCGAAGAAGCCGAACTCGGCTCTCCGTAAGGTCGCCCGTGTGCGCCTCACCAGCGGGATCGAGGTCACCGCCTACATTCCGGGTGAGGGCCACAACCTGCAGGAGCACTCCATCGTGCTGGTGCGCGGTGGCCGTGTGAAGGACCTTCCTGGTGTGCGCTACAAGATCATTCGCGGCTCGCTCGACACCCAGGGTGTCAAGAACCGCAAGCAGGCTCGTAGCCGCTACGGCGCCAAGAAGGAGAAGTAAGAATGCCTCGTAAGGGTCCCGCCCCGAAGCGCCCGGTCATCATCGACCCGGTCTACGGCTCGCCGCTCGTGACCTCGCTGGTCAACAAGATCCTGCTGCACGGCAAGCGCTCCACCGCCGAGCGGATCGTCTACGGCGCCCTCGAGGGCGTCCGTGAGAAGACCGGTGCCGACCCCGTGGTCGCCCTCAAGCGCGCGCTTGAGAACGTCAAGCCCACCCTTGAGGTGAAGTCCCGCCGCGTCGGTGGCGCCACCTACCAGGTGCCGGTCGAGGTCCGTCCGGGCCGCGCCAACACTCTGGCGCTGCGCTGGCTGGTCGGCTACTCCCGCGCCCGTCGCGAGAAGACCATGACCGAGCGTCTGCTCAACGAGATCCTCGACGCCAGCAACGGCCTCGGTGCTTCCGTGAAGCGTCGCGAGGACACCCACAAGATGGCCGAGTCCAACAAGGCCTTCGCGCACTACCGCTGGTAGTCCGAACCCCGTCACTAGACAGAGAGAGAACGAGCCACCATGGCTGCAACCTCCCTTGACCTCGCCAGGGTCCGCAACATCGGGATCATGGCGCACATCGACGCGGGCAAGACCACCACCACCGAGCGGATCCTGTTCTACACCGGTGTCTCGTACAAGATCGGTGAGGTCCACGATGGCGCTGCCACCATGGACTGGATGGAGCAGGAGCAGGAGCGCGGCATCACGATCACGTCGGCCGCGACGACCTGTCACTGGACCCTCGATGACGTCGAGAACACCATCAACATCATCGACACCCCGGGCCACGTCGACTTCACCGTAGAGGTGGAGCGTTCGCTCCGCGTGCTCGACGGTGCCGTCACGGTGTTCGACGGTGTCGCCGGTGTGGAGCCCCAGTCCGAGACCGTGTGGCGGCAGGCTGACCGCTACAGCGTTCCGCGCATCTGCTTCATCAACAAGCTGGACCGCACGGGCGCGAACTTCTTCTTCTGCGTCGACACCATCGTGGACCGCCTCGGCGCGACCCCGCTGGTGATGCAGCTCCCGATCGGCGCCGAGGGCGACTTCAAGGGTGTTGTCGACCTTGTTCGCATGAAGGCTCTGGTCTGGACCGCCGAGGCCGCCAAGGGCGAGATGTACGACGTCGTCGACATCCCGGCCGACCTGGCGGACCAGGCGGAGGAGTACCGCGAGAAGCTGCTCGAGACGGCCGCCGAAGGCGACGACGAGCTGATGGAGCTGTTCCTGGAGGGCACCGCGCCCACCGAGGAGCAGCTGATCGCCGGCATCCGCCGCGGCACCCTGGCTTCCGCGTTCACCCCGATCTTCTGTGGCACCGCGTTCAAGAACAAGGGCGTTCAGCCCCTGCTCGACGCGGTCGTCAACTACCTCCCGTCGCCGCTGGACATCGAGTCCATCAAGGGCCACAAGCCCGGCGACGAGTCGGTGGAGATCCTCCGCAAGGCCTCGGACGAGGAGCCGCTCGCCGCGCTCGCGTTCAAGATCATGTCGGACCCGCACCTGGGCAAGCTCACCTTCGTTCGCGTCTACTCCGGGCGTCTTGAGGCCGGCACCGCCGTCCTCAACTCGGTGAAGGGCAAGAAGGAGCGCATCGGCAAGATCTACCGCATGCACGCGAACAAGCGTGAGGAGATCGACTCGGTGGGCGCCGGCGACATCGTCGCCGTCATGGGTCTCAAGCAGACCACCACCGGCGAGACCCTGAGCGACGACAAGCACCCGGTCATCCTGGAGTCCATGGACTTCCCGGCCCCGGTCATCCGTGTCGCGATCGAGCCGAAGACCAAGTCCGACCAGGAGAAGCTGGGCGTTGCCATCCAGCGTCTCGCGGAGGAGGACCCCTCCTTCCAGGTCAACACGGACGAGGAGACCGGCCAGACCATCATCGCGGGTATGGGCGAGCTGCACCTCGAGGTGCTGGTCGACCGTATGAAGCGTGAGTTCAAGGTCGAGGCCAACGTCGGCAAGCCGCAGGTCGCGTACCGCGAGACGATCCGCAAGGCCGTCGAGCGCATCGACTACACGCACAAGAAGCAGACCGGTGGTTCCGGCCAGTTCGCGAAGATCCAGATCGCGATCGAGCCGCTGGAGTCCGGCGAGGGCTACGAGTTCGTGAACAAGGTCACTGGTGGCCGCGTTCCGCGCGAGTACATCCCGTCGGTCGACGCCGGTTGCCAGGAGGCCATGGAGTTCGGTGTCCTCGCGGGCTACGCGCTCCAGGGCGTCCGCGTGACGCTGCTCGACGGTGCCTCGCACGACGTCGACTCCTCCGAGCTGGCGTTCAAGATCGCCGGATCGATGGCCTTCAAGGAGGGCGCTCGCAAGGCGTCCCCGGCTCTTCTCGAGCCGATGATGGCCGTCGAGGTCACCACGCCCGAGGACTACATGGGCGACGTGATCGGCGACATCAACTCTCGCCGTGGCCAGATCCAGGCCATGGATGAGCGTTTCGGTGCTCGCGTCGTCAAGGCGCTGGTGCCGCTCTCCGAGATGTTCGGCTACGTCGGTGACCTGCGCAGCAAGACCTCTGGTCGCGCAAGCTACTCGATGCAGTTCGACTCGTACGCCGAGGTTCCGCGGAACGTGGCGGACGACATCATCGCCAAGGCCAAGGGCGAGTAACTCCCGCAATCGGGACGTTCCAGACCCCTTAGGCTATTAGGAGGCGAATCCGGGGGGATCTACCCAGATCCCCCCGGGTCTCCTCCGCCCAACCGCGGGACGGTACGGGGTGCCCAACCGGCACTCCGCACCCAACCCGATCAAAGACCAACTGACGTCAGCACGGCGTACAGAACTGTCCTCAGGAGGACTGCAGTGGCGAAGGCGAAGTTCGAGCGGACGAAGCCCCACGTCAACATCGGCACCATCGGTCACATTGACCACGGTAAGACGACCCTTACCGCGGCCATCACCAAGGTGCTGCACGACGCGTACCCGGAGATCAACCCCTTCACGCCGTTCGACCAGATCGACAAGGCGCCGGAGGAGCGTCAGCGCGGTATCACCATCTCGATCGCGCACGTCGAGTACCAGACCGAGGCGCGTCACTACGCCCACGTCGACTGCCCCGGTCACGCGGACTACATCAAGAACATGATCACCGGTGCGGCCCAGATGGACGGTGCGATCCTCGTCGTCGCCGCCACCGACGGCCCGATGCCGCAGACCAAGGAGCACGTGCTCCTGGCCCGCCAGGTCGGCGTCCCGAACATCGTTGTCGCCCTGAACAAGGCCGACATGGTGGACGACGAGGAGATCCTGGAGCTCGTTGAGCTCGAGGTCCGTGAGCTGCTCTCCGAGTACGACTTCCCGGGCGACGACCTGCCGGTCGTGCGCGTCTCGGCGCTGAAGGCGCTCGAGGGCGACAAGGAGTGGGGCGAGAAGCTCCTCGGCCTCATGGCTGCGGTCGACGAGTTCATCCCGACCCCGCCGCGCGCCACCGACCAGCCGTTCCTGATGCCGGTCGAGGACGTCTTCACGATCACCGGTCGTGGCACCGTCGTCACCGGTCGTATCGAGCGTGGTGTCCTCAAGGTCAACGAGACTGTCGACATCATCGGCATCAAGCAGACCAAGACCACCACCACGGTCACCGGCATCGAGATGTTCCGCAAGCTGCTCGACGAGGGCCAGGCGGGCGAGAACGTCGGTCTGCTCCTCCGTGGCATCAAGCGCGAGGACGTCGAGCGCGGCCAGGTCATCATCAAGCCGGGTTCGGTCACGCCGCACACCGAGTTCGAGGCCCAGGCCTACATCCTGTCGAAGGACGAGGGTGGTCGTCACACCCCCTTCTTCAACAACTACCGCCCGCAGTTCTACTTCCGTACCACGGACGTGACCGGCGTTGTGACCCTCCCCGAGGGCACCGAGATGATCATGCCGGGCGACAACACCGCCATGACGGTCGTGCTGATCCAGCCGATCGCCATGGAGGAGGGCCTCAAGTTCGCCATCCGTGAGGGTGGCCGCACCGTCGGCGCCGGCCAGGTCACCAAGATCCTCAAGTAATTACTTGATGGTCTGACCTGACTCCTTGAGGGTCCGTTCTCCCGCTGCCCGTGAGGGTGGGGGGAGGGCGGGCCCTTCTTGGTTGGCAGAAAACAGCGAACGGCTGACAGATTTCAGAATCTGTCAGCCGTTCGCTGTTTTCTGCCACTCGGCAGTCGCCAGCTGTCAGTCGTCGACGCTCAGCGAAGCCGTGTACGTCATGCACGCCTCGAACGACGGCAGCAGCCCGCTCGTCAGCGCGTCCGCCAGCGATGGCGCCGCGTCGTCCCGGTCGGAGAGCTGTGGCATGTCCTGCGGCCACTTGATGGCGAGGTCCGGGTCCAGCGGGTGCACCGCGTGCTCGCCGGTCGGGCTGTACGTCTCCGAGCACACGTACGAGAGCGTGGCGTCGTCGGTGAGGGCGCAGAAGCCGTGGCCGACTCCCTCGGGCACGTAGACCGAGCGCCGGTCGGCGTCGTCCAGCCGGACGAACTCCCAGCGGCCGAAGGCCGGCGA
This sequence comes from Kitasatospora sp. McL0602, assembly GCF_052076145.1. Taxonomy (NCBI): domain Bacteria; kingdom Bacillati; phylum Actinomycetota; class Actinomycetes; order Kitasatosporales; family Streptomycetaceae; genus Kitasatospora; species Kitasatospora sp. McL0602. The sequence goes on from NZ_CP197246.1 coordinate 4,557,398, forward strand.
GCCGACCCGCAGGTCGACGACGACGTCGAGCACCGCCCCGCGCACGCAGCTCACGTACTTCGCCTGACCGGGCGGGACGTCCGCGAAGTGGATGCCGCGCACCACCCCGCGCGCCGAGACCGAGAGGTTGCCCTGGGCGAACCGCAGCGGGTGCCCGACCACCTCGGCCAGCTTGTCGAAGCGGTACCACTCCATGAAGAGCCCGCGCGGGTCGCCGTGCAGCTGCGGGGTGATCTCGAAGGCGCCTGGGATCGCCAACTCGCGGAACTTCACGGGGTGTTCTCCTCGTTCGCGGCATCGTTCACAGCACTGTCGTTCGCAGCGTCCTCGTCCAGCAGGTCCAGCAGGTAGCGACCGTACCCGCTCTTGAGCAACGGCTCTGCCAGTGCCCGGAGTTGGGTGTTGTCGATCAGCCCGGCCCGCCAGGCGGCCTCCTCGACGCAGCCGATCTTGAAGCCCTGGCGCTCCTCGATCACCCGGACGAACTCCGAGGCCTGCACCATCGAGACGAAGGTGCCGGTGTCCAGCCAGGCGGTGCCGCGGTCGAGCTTGGTGACGTGGAGCTCGCCCCGCCGCAGGTAGGCGTCGTTGACCGCGGTGATCTCCAGCTCGCCCCGGGCGCTGGGCTTCAGGCCGCGGGCGATCTCGACCACCTGGTTGTCGTAGAAGTACAGCCCGGGTACGGCGTAGCGGGACTTGGGGGCGGTGGGCTTCTCCTCGATGGAGATGACGTGCCCGTGCTCGTCGAACTCGACCACGCCGTACGCCGTCGGGTCGGCCACGGGGTACGCGAAGACCCTGCCGCCCTTCTCGCCGGTGTGCTCGGCGAGCCGGGTGCCGAGGCCGCTGCCGTGGAAGATGTTGTCGCCGAGGATCAGCGCGACGCCCTCGTCGCCGATGAAGTCGGCCCCGAGGACGAACGCCTGGGCGATGCCCTCCGGCCGGTCCTGGACGGCGTACTCGAGGCGGAGCCCGAACTGGGAGCCGTCGCCGAGCAGACGGGCGAACTGGGCCTGGTCCTCCGGTGTGGTGATGATCAGGATCTCGCTGATCCCGGCCATGACCAGGGTGGAGAGCGGGTAGTAGATCATCGGCTTGTCGAACACCGGGAGCAGCTGCTTCGACACCGCGCGGGTCAGCGGCCACAGTCGTGAGCCGGTGCCGCCGGCCAGGAGAATTCCTCGCATGACAGCACCCTATGCGAGCGCTGACACCCTGTAGTCGGCTACTTCCGGTCGAACCCGTAAATTGGTTGCGCGGCGGTACACTTCGCGAACTATGCGCATCCTTGTGACCGGCGGTGCCGGCTTCATCGGCTCGGAGTTCGTCCGCTCGCTGTTGGGCGCGGACGCCTCCGCTCGCATCACTGTCCTCGACAAGCTCACCTATTCGGGGGTCGAGGTCAACCTCGCGCCCGTCGCGGACCACCCCGGGTACCGCTTCGTCCGGGGCGACATCTGTGACGCCGCGACCGTGGACGAGGTGATGCCCGGCCACGACGTCGTGGTGCACTTCGCCGCCGAGTCGCACGTCGACCGCTCGATCGAGGGCGCCGGGCCGTTCGTGCAGACCAACGTCGTCGGCACCCAGGTGCTGCTCGACGCGGCCCGCAAGCACGGCGTCGGCCGCTTCGTCCACGTCTCGACTGACGAGGTCTACGGCTCGATCGCCGAGGGCTCCTGGACGGAGGAGTGGCCGCTCGCGCCCAACTCCCCGTACTCCGCCTCGAAGGCGGCCTCCGACCTGCTCGCGCTCGCCTACCACCGCACCCACGGCATGGACGTGGTGGTGACGCGCTGCTCGAACAACTACGGGTACTACCAGTTCCCCGAGAAGGTCATCCCGCTCTTCACCACCAACCTGATCGACGGCGGCAGCGTCCCGCTGTACGGCGACGGCGGCAACATCCGGGACTGGCTGCACGTCTCCGACCACTGCCGGGGCATCGACCTGGTGATGCGCGGCGGCCGGGCCGGTCAGGTCTACAACATCGGCGGCGGCACCGAGGTCACCAACAAGGAGCTGACCGCTCTGCTGCTGGAGGCCACCGGCACCGGCTGGGAGCGCGTCGAGCACGTCGCCGACCGCAAGGGCCACGACCTGCGCTACTCGCTCGACATCAGCAAGATCCGCACCGAGCTCGGCTACGAGCCGCAGGTCTCCTTCGCCGACGGCCTCGCCGCGACGGTCGCCTGGTACCGCGACAACCGCGCCTGGTGGGAGCCGCTCAAGGCCGGGCTCTCCGTGAAGGCGGGAGCATGACCAGCTGGCTGATCACCGGCGCGGGCGGCATGCTCGGCCAGGACCTGACGGCCGTCCTCACCGGTGAGCCGGTCCTCACCGGTGAACGCGTCACCGCGCTGGGTCGGGCCGATCTCGACATCACCGACCCGGCCGCCGTCCGGGCGGCCGTCGCCGGGCACGACGTGGTGGTCAACTGCGCCGCCTGGACGGACGTGGACGGTGCCGAGACCGCCGAGGAGGCAGCAACTGCCGTCAACGGCACGGGAGTTCGCCACATCGCCGCTGCCTGTGCGGAGAGCGGCGCCCGGCTGATCCAGGTCTCCACCGACTACGTGCTGCCCGGTGACGCCGAGCAGCCGTACGCCGAGGACGCCCCCACCGGCCCGGTCAACGCGTACGGGCGCAGCAAGCTCGTGGGGGAGCGGGCCGTCGCCGAACTCCTGCCCGAGCGTGGCTACATCGTGCGCACGGCCTGGCTCTACGGCGAGCACGGCCGCAACTTCGTCGCGACCATGCTGAGCCTGGCCGCCCAGCGCGAGACCCTCGACGTGGTGGACGACCAACTCGGCCAGCCCACCTGGTCGTGGGCCCTGGCCCGGCAGCTCGTCGCACTCGGCCGCAGCGCCGAGGCGCCGCCCGGCGTCTACCACGGCACCGCCTCCGGCGAGACCAGCTGGTACGGGCTCGCCCGCGCCGCCTACGAGCTGACCGGCCTCGACCCCGAGCGCATCCACCGCACCAGCTCCGCCGCGTACCCGCGCCCGGCCGCCCGGCCCGCGTACAGCGTCCTCGGGCACGACCGCTGGAAGGCCGCCGGGCTGACCCCGCTCGCCGACTGGCGCGAGTCCCTGGCGGAGGCGCTCACCCGGCCGGCCTTCCGCAGGTAGCACGCCTGGCCGGTCCGTCGCCGGAGGGCTTCACCCGTCCGAGGCGTCACCGGCGACTGCTCTACGCTGTTGGCACCACGGGGACCCCAGCCAGTACCACGAGAACCGCCCCGCGCACGGAAAGGCGCCCTCGGCAGTGCAACTCTCTTTCCTGACGTCGATCACCGGAATCGTGGTGCTCGCCTACATCCTGGAGCTGCTGCGCCGGCAGCAGCTCCGCGAGAAGTACGCCGCGATCTGGCTGAGCATAGGGCTGGTGATCGCGCCGCTGGGCTTCGTCCCGCACCTGCTCGACTCCACCGCGCGGCACCTCGGGGTGGCCTCGGGCGTCAGCCTGGTGCTGTTCGCCGGGTTCGTCCTGGTGCTGCTGGTCAGCCTGCACCTCAGTTGGGAGTCCAGTCGCCTGGAGTCCGAGACCAGGATGCTGGCGGAGGACGTGGCGCTGATCCGGGCGCACCTCGCCGAGCAGGGTATCCCCTTGGGCAGCGTGCCGGGCGTGCCGGGCGCCCTTCCGAGCAGCAGCCACAGCACCACCGCCGGCAGCAGCCGCACGTCGACCGACCACGCAGCTCCGGAGAACAACTCATGACCGAGCGGCGCCGCATCCTGATCATCCTCCCGGCCTGGAACGAGGCCGACGGCCTGCCTACCGTGCTCGGTGAGATCAAGCGCCAACTCCCGTACGTGGACACGCTGGTGGTCGACGACGGCTCCACCGACCGGACGGCCGAGGTGGCCGCCGCAGCCGGCTCCGCCGTCGCCCGGCTGCCCTACAACCTCGGCGTCGGCGGTGCCATGCGGCTCGGCTACCGCTACGCCCAGCTGCACGGCTACGACGTCGCGGTCCAGGTCGACGCGGACGGCCAGCACGACCCCAGTTACGTCCCCGTGCTGCTGGAGCGGCTCGGCGACGCCGATCTGGTGATCGGCGCGCGGTTCGCGGGCGAGGGCGAGTACGAGGCGCGCGGCCCGCGCCGCTGGGCGATGCGGCTGCTCTCGGTGGTGCTCTCCCGGGTGACCGGCACCAGGCTCACCGACACCACCTCGGGCTTCCGGGCCTGCAACCGTCCGCTGATCGAGTTCTTCGCCCGCTGGTACCCGGTCGAGTACCTCGGCGACACCGTCGAGAGCCTGGTCGGCGCGGCCCGCTGCGGCTTCACCGTCCGCCAGGTGCCGGTCGCGATGCGCGCCCGCACCACCGGGCGGCCGAGCGCGTCCCCGGTGAAGGCGACGATCTACCTCGTCCGGGCCGGGCTGGTGCTGCTGCTCGCGATGATCCGCCGCATCCCCCGTGAACTGAAGGACCTCGCGCCGGGCTCGCCCTACTACTCCGCCGCGGTCCAGCGACGCGACGCCCTCGTCGCCGAGGCCGAGGCCTAGGCCCAGGAGCCCTGATGTCCCGCTTCGAGATCACCATGCCGTACTACGGCGACGTCGCGCTGATGCAGGACGCCGTCCGCAGCGTCCTCGCCCAGCCCGGCGACGACTGGCGGCTCACCGTCGTCGACGACGGGCGCGAGCCCGGCGTGCCGGAGTGGTTCGCCGCCCTCGGCGATCCGCGCGTCCGGTACTACCGCAACGAGCGCAACCTCGGGGTGACCGGCAACTTCAACCGCTGCGTCGAGCTCGCCGAGTACGAGTACGTCGTCCTGATGGGCTGCGACGACCTGCTGCGCCCCGACTACCTCGCCGTCGTGCGGGCCACCGCCGACCGCGAGCCGAAGGCCGCGATGATCCAGCCCGGCGTCGAGGTGATCGGCAGCGACGGGCTGCCCTACGACACGCTGGTCGACCGCACCAAGCGCAAGCTCTACTCGCCGAAGGGCCCCGGCCGGGCGCTGCTCGGCGGGGAGCAGCTCGCCGTCAGCCTGCTGCGCGGCAACTGGCTCTACTTCCCGTCGATCTGCTGGCGCACCGAGGCCGTCCGCCGCTTCGGCTTCCGCGCCGATCTCGGCGTGATCCAGGACCTCGCCCTCGTCGTCGACCTGCTGGTCGCGGGGGAGTCCCTGGCCACCACCCCGGAGGTCTGCTTCAGCTACCGTCGGCACGCCGAGAGCGAATCCTCCGCCAAGGCCTACACCGGCGACCGCTTCGAGGAGGCCAAGCGCTTCTTCCTGGACACCGCCGACCGCCTGGAGGCCTTCGGCTGGCCGCAGGCCGCCAAGGTCTCCCGGATGCACCTCTCCTCCCGCCTGCACGCCCTCACCCTCCTCCCCGGAGCCGCCCGCCACGCCGGCCGCCCCGGAGTCTCCGCGATGCTCCGCCACGCGGCCCGCTGACGTTTGGACGTTCGAACCATGAACCCGCTGGCCAGACTCAGCAACGCACTGCCCCCGGGGACGAAGATCGTCGCGGTGGGGACGGTCGTCCTCGGCGCCGCCTCGTACGTGCACCTCGCGGTGGCCGGACACAGCCTCTCGACGGCCGACATGGCCGGGGTCTCCGTGCTGTGGACGATAGTGATGTCCGTGGGGATGGGGCTGTTCTTCCCGCTGGAGCAGGAGCTCACCCGGATCGTCGCCGCGCGGGCCGTCCACCAGGAGGGCGCGGCGCCGGTGCTGCGCCGGGCGGCGCTGCTGACGGGCGGGTTCCTCGCGGCGGTGGTCGGCCTGCTCGCCGTCTTCGAACGGCCGCTGGCGGACACCTTCTTCCACGGTGACGCCCAGCTGGTCTGGGCCCTGGCGGGCTCGTTCGTCGGCCTGGCACTGACCTTCATGACCCGCGGGGTGCTGGCCGGCCTCGGCCGGTTCCACGCCTACGGCGCGCAGTTGGCCATCGACGGCGGGCTGCGGATAGTGCTGGCCCTCGCCCTCGGGGCGCTCGGGCCGCACTCCGCCCTCGCCTTCAGCCTGATCCTGGCGGTGTCGCCGCTGATCGCCTTCGCCCTCACCCTGCCGGTCACCGTCCGCGCCTCGCTGCCGGGCCCGCCGATCAGCTGGCCCGACCTGCTGCGCGGCTTCGGGCCGTTGATCGGCTCCACCCTGCTCGCGCAGATGATGGTCAACGCCGTGGTGCTGAGCACCCAGCTGCTCGCCCCCACCGAGGTGGCGCTGGTCGCGGCCCTGCTGAACGCCCTGGTGCTGGCCCGGGTGCCGCTGTTCGTGTTCGCCGCCCTCCAGGCCTCGCTGCTCTCCGGCCTCGCCAGTGTGGCGGCGACCGGGGACCACGGCGGCTTCCTGCGGATGCTCCGCAAGGCCTGCCTGGTGGTGACGGTGCTCTCGCTCTGCGGCGCCGTCCCGGCCGTGCTGATCGGCCCGTGGCTGATCCGGCTGCTCTTCGCCGCACCGGACGTGCTCACCCGGTTCGACTTCCTCTGGCTCTCGGCCGGCACCCTCTGCTACCTGCTGGCCCAGGTCCTCGGCCAGGCGCTGATCGTGCTGCACCGGCACCGGGTGCAGCTGGCCTCGTGGCTGTTCGGCAGCGCCGTCCTGTGCGGCGTGACCATGCTGCCGGGCAGCATCGCCACCCGCGTCACCATCGCCTTCGCTGCCGGTACGGCGGCCACCGCGCTGGCCATGGCCTGGTCGCTCAGCCGCTGGGGCGCACCGCGTCCCGCGACCGGCTCGGCCCGGCCTGCGACGGAACGGGTCCGTACGCCCTGACGGCGCGACGGCGGCCGAACACCGCCTTCAGGCGGAGCGCCGGCGCCTCCACGAGGTGCCAGGACAGCACCGCCGCCGAGAACGCACCGACGACGGAGAGGGCGACGTACGGGACGTACCCCCAGCGGTTCACCCCGAACTCGGCCAGCACCTGCTGGGCGACGAAGGCGTAGATGTAGAGCCCGTACGAGTAGTCGTGCCGGGCGCCCACCCCGCGCAGTGCGCCGGGCATCCGCATCGCGCACCAGACGAGCAGGTAGGCGAGGGCGGGGAGCCCGAGCAGCGTGAAGCCGCCCACCCGCAGTGACCCGAGCAGCAGGACGAGGGCCACACCGGCGGCCGGGCCGCTGATCGGCAGCCGCTCGCGGTACAGCTCGGCCAGCGCCCCCAGGGCGAACATCAGGAACAGCGGCACCAGCAGGTTCGTACTGCCCACCCCGAACACGGGCAGCGTGAAGGCCGTCCCACCGTGGGTGGCGTACGTCGGCGCCCGCAGCAGGTCGTACGGCGCGGCCGCCCGCGCCAACACGACGAACCCCGTCAGCGCCGCCGCCACCACCACCCAGCGGGCCCGGCGGAACACCCCCGCCACCGCCAGCAGACCCACCACCAGGTACGCCAGCAGCTCGTAGCGCAGCGACCAGAGCGATCCGTCGAACGGGCCGGGGTAGCGGACGTGCGCCAACAGGCCGCCGATCCCGTACTGGTGGACGGTGACCGCCCAGTTGGCGGCCAGGTAACTCCAGGGCCCGTCCGGCCGCGACCACCAGGCGGTGACGTCCTGCCCCTCGTGCAGCGCGAGCAGCGGGGCGACCACCAGTGCGGTCACCAGCAGGCAGCACCACAGGCCGGGCAGGATGCGCAGGGCGCGGTGCCACAGGAAGCGCCAGAACCCCAGCCGCCGCCCGCTGCGCGTGATCAACAGCCCGGACAGGACGAAGAACCCGCACACGGCCAGCGTGCCGACATCGGTCTGCCCGTGGGTGGCCGCCGTCCCCAGGTTCGGCCGCCCGAAGCCGAGCGGCATCGCGTGCGAGGCGATGACGGCCAGGGCCAGGGCGAGCCGCAGAGCCCCGAAGCCGTTCCGCGCCGACCAGGCCGAGGGCAGGCTCTCGGCCCCCGTACGTGCTCCAGCCATCTGCTGCGCTCCTCCCCGAAGACGTCCGTCACCACCCCGCTGCCGCCCTGCCGCACCCAGACTGTCAGACTCCCGTGGTCAGGAGTCCGCCGTACGTCTCGGAGAGATCGCATGGGAATCACCACCGCCGTCCGCCGTCGGCTCGGCAAGTACGAGATACCCGCGGCCGAGCTCTACCGGTCCGTCTTCATCGACCTCGACAGCCTCGCCACCACGCTGCTCAGCCTCGGCAAGCCGAAGCGCATCCTGGAGATCGGCTGCGGCGACGGCGCGGTCGCCGAGCGCCTGGTCGGTGCACTGCCGGACGCCGAGTACGTCGGCATCGACGTGATGGACAACCCGGGTCGGCTCTTCCAGGGCGACCGGGGCCGGGCCGAGTTCCGCTCCGTCTACTCGCACGACCTGCGGGCCGAGGAGCCGGCCCTCTTCGACCTCGTCCTCGTCGTGGACGTGCTGCACCACGTGCCGCCCGCCCAGCGCGACGCCCTGCTGCGCGACGCCGAGGCCCTGCTCGCCCCCGGCGGCACCCTGATCGTCAAGGAGTGGGAGCGCCGCTCGGACCTCGCGCACCTGATGGCATACACGGCCGACAAGTACGTCTCCGGCGACAAGAACGTCGTCTTCGGCGACCGCGACGAGCTGCTCGCCACCGTCTCCAGCGCCCTGCCGGGCCTCTCGGTGTTCTGCGAGACCCGCGTCCCCCCGAAGCGCAACAACATCCTCTTCGCGCTGCGCCGCACCGAGATCTGATCCCCAACTGCCTTGCGGGCCCTGCACGTCGACACCGACGCGCAGGGCCCGCTGGTTTTCTGCAACGCGAGCGCCCCGCCGACGCACTTGTACAGGCAGGAGTGCCCATGAGTGAGGGGGAGGGATGACGGAGCAGGAGGACGAGATCCACAGCTACGTCGCCGCCCGGCGGGTGGCGCTCTTCCGGAGCGCTACCTGCTGTGCGGGGAACGGCGCGACCGGGCTGATCAACATCCAGAGGCTCGCAGTGTTCACGGAGCACCCCGGCTGCGGTCCGGGCGACCGCGATGGCTACGCGCTCAGCTGCACGTACGAGGACCTCGGTGGCGGCCCCGCCGCTGACGAAGGAGCAGTTCCGTGCGTTCGTGCTCCGCCCGGAGATGCTGGCCGGCTTCAGGTCGATGACCACTCCGTCGTACTGAACCGCCGTCGGGGGTGGCTCCGGCCACCCCCGATTGGCTTTCGGCTTGCCGGTTGTGGCAGGATGTTCAAGTTGCTCGGTTGAGTGCCGATGCTGCGCGCCTCCCGCCGGGAGGACTGGAAGCGAGTCCCATGTACTCGTCGTTCCCGTGATGGCCGTTCATGTGTTCACGTGTTGTGTGTGAATGCAGTGGTGTGTAAGCGACACCGCGGCAGCTGCGGGGCGGACGTACGGGAATCTTCCGGGAAGCGTGGGCAGGGTCTCGATCCGGCGCCTGGTGGGTGCAAGGCCTACCGACCAAGTGAAAATCCGCGGAGAGTACGCCTCTCTCGGATTTTTTGCAAGCGAGGGCGCGACACGCCCGACCGCGTGGGTCGGAAGGTAACCACCCGGGGACGCCACCGGAAACATCCGCAGTGGATGGGGCCGGCCGCAGAAGCGACACGGACAAAGGACTACTAGTAGCCATGGCGGGACAGAAGATCCGCATCCGGCTCAAGGCCTACGACCACGAGGTCATCGATTCCTCGGCGAAGAAGATCGTCGAGACGGTGATCCGTACTGGTGCGCAGGTCGCGGGCCCGGTGCCGCTGCCCACTGAGAAGAACGTCTACTGCGTCATCCGCTCGCCGCACAAGTACAAGGACTCGCGCGAGCACTTCGAGATGCGCACCCACAAGCGTCTGATCGACATCCTCGACCCGACCCCGAAGACCGTTGACTCGCTGATGCGCCTCGACCTTCCGGCCGGCGTCGACATCGAGATCAAGCTCTGAGAGGCGCGACGAAGATGGCAAAGCAGATTAAGGGAATCCTGGGCGAGAAGCTCGGCATGACCCAGGTCTGGGACGAGAACAACCGGATCGTTCCGGTGACCGTCGTCAAGGCCGGGCCGAATGTCGTTACCCAGGTCCACACCGCTGACGGCGAGGGCGGCTACGACGCCGTCCAGATCGGCTTCGGCGAGATCGACCCCCGCAAGGTGAACAAGCCCCTCGCGGGTCACTTCGCCAAGGCCGGTGTCACCCCGCGCCGCCACCTGGTCGAGCTGCGTACCTCGGACGCGTCCGAGTACACGCTGGGCCAGGAGATCACCGCCGAGCTGTTCGAGGCGGGTGTCAAGGTCGATGTGACCGGCACCTCCAAGGGCAAGGGCTTCGCCGGTGTCATGAAGCGTCACAACTTCAAGGGCCTCGGCGCCGGTCACGGCGTGCAGCGCAAGCACCGTTCGCCCGGCTCGATCGGTGGCTGTGCCACCCCGGGTCGCGTGTTCAAGGGCATGAAGATGGCCGGCCGGATGGGCCACGAGCGCGTGACCACCCAGAACCTGACCGTCCACGCCGTTGACGCGGAGAAGGGGCTGCTCCTGATCAAGGGCGCAATCCCGGGCCCGAACGGCGGCCTCGTCCTCGTCCGCACTGCGGCGAAGGGGCTGTGAGGATATGACCACCATTGACATCCTGTCGCCCTCGGGCGACACGGTCGGCAGCCTCGAGCTGCCTGCTGAGATCTTCGACGCCAAGGTCAGCATTCCGCTGATGCACCAGGTCGTCGTCGCTCAGAACGCCGCTGCCCGTCAGGGCACGCACTCCACGAAGCGTCGTGGCGAGGTCCGAGGCGGCGGCCGCAAGCCGTACCGCCAGAAGGGCACCGGCCGCGCCCGTCAGGGCTCGACCCGCGCCCCGCAGTTCGTCGGCGGTGGCGTTGTCCACGGCCCGAAGCCGCGTGACTACTCGCAGCGGACCCCGAAGAAGATGATCGCCGCCGCCCTGCGCAGCGCGCTCACCGACCGGGCCCGCCACAGCCGCATCCACGTCATCACCGACGTCGTTGCGGTCGAGGCTCCGTCGACCAAGGCCGCCAAGGGCCTGCTCGGCAAGATCTCCGAGCGCAAGAACGTCCTTCTGGTCGTCGAGCGCGCGGACGAGCTGGGCATCAAGTCCGCTCGCAACCTGCCGAACGTGCACATCCTGGACGCGGGTCAGCTGAACACCTACGACGTGCTCGTCTCCGACGACGTGATCTTCACCCAGGCTGCTTTCGAGCGCTTCGTGGCGGGTCCCGCCGCGTCCGCCAAGGCTGTGGCTGCTGAGGGCGAGCTCGAAGGGAGCGCCGCCTGATGGCTGCAGAGATCACGAGCAAGACGTTCACGGACCCCCGTGACGTCCTGGTGAAGCCGGTCATCTCCGAGAAGAGCTACTCGCTCCTCGACGAGAACAAGTACACGTTCGTCGTGTCGCCGGGCGCTAACAAGACCCAGATCAAGCAGGCCGTCGAGGCGGTCTTCTCGGTCAAGGTCGAGTCGGTCAACACGCTCAACCGTCAGGGCAAGCGCAAGCGCTCCAAGACGGGCTTTGGCAAGCGCAAGGACACCAAGCGCGCCATCGTGACGCTGGCCGAGGGCAACCGCATCGACATCTTCGGGGGTCCGACCTCCTGACGGAGTGTCGGATCGTCGATTAGGACGAGGACGAGAGAAGCCAATGGGCATCCGCAAGTACAAGCCGACTACGCCGGGCCGTCGTGGCTCCAGCGTGGCCGACTTCGTCGAAATCACGCGGTCCACGCCGGAGAAGTCGCTGGTTCGCCCCCTGCACAGCAAGGGTGGCCGTAACAACGCCGGTCGGATCACCGTTCGCCACCAGGGTGGCGGACACAAGCGCGCCTACCGCGTGATCGACTTCCGTCGTCACGACAAGGACGGCGTGCCGGCCAAGGTCGCTCACATCGAGTACGACCCGAACCGCACCGCGCGCATCGCGCTCCTGCACTACGCGGACGGCGAGAAGCGCTACATCATCGCGCCGCGCGGCATCACGCAGGGTGACCGGATTGAGAACGGCCCCGCGGCCGACATCAAGCCCGGCAACAACCTGCCGCTGCGCAACATCCCGGTCGGTACCACCATCCACGCGGTGGAGCTGCGTCCCGGTGGCGGTGCCAAGATGGCCCGGTCCGCCGGTGCCGGCATCCAGCTGCTGGCTCGTGAGGGCAAGATGGCGCACCTGCGCATGCCCTCCGGTGAGATCCGCCTGGTCGACGCGCGCTGCCGCGCGACGGTCGGCGAGGTCGGCAACGCCGAGCAGTCGAACATCAACTGGGGCAAGGCCGGCCGTATGCGCTGGAAGGGCGTTCGCCCGACCGTGCGTGGTGTCGCCATGAACCCGATCGACCACCCGCACGGTGGTGGTGAGGGTAAGACCTCTGGTGGTCGCCACCCGGTTTCGCCGTGGGGCCAGAAGGAGGGTCGCACTCGTAGCCCGAAGAAGGCTTCGAACGCTCTCATCGTGCGCCGCCGCAAGACCAACAAGAAGCGCTAGGAGCAGGTCAGATGCCGCGCAGTCTCAAGAAGGGCCCCTTCATCGACGGCCACCTTCTCAAGAAGGTGGACGCGCAGAACGAGGCGGGTACTCAGAACGTCATCAAGACCTGGTCCCGTCGCTCCGTGATCTTCCCGGCCATGCTCGGCCACACGATCGCGGTGCACGATGGCCGTAAGCACGTCCCGGTGTTCGTCACCGAGTCGATGGTCGGCCACAAGCTCGGCGAGTTCGCGCCGACGCGTACCTTCCGCGGCCACGTCAAGGACGACCGCAAGTCGAAGCGTCGCTAGTCGCCAGCGAGATTACCGACTCAATGACTTACACCAGCAAGGGGACAACCATGGAAGCCAGGGCCCAGGCGCGGTACATCCGCGTCACGCCCATGAAGGCCCGCCGCGTGGTGGACCTCATCCGTGGCCTGAACGCCACGGAGGCCCAGGCGGTCCTGCGTTTCGCTCCGCAGGCCGCGACCGTGCCGGTCGGCAAGGTGCTCGACAGCGCCATTGCCAACGCCGTGCACAACTACAACCACAACAACGTGGACGACCTCGTCATCAGCGAGGCGTACGTTGACGAGGGCCCGACCCTGAAGCGGTTCCGTCCGCGTGCCCAGGGCCGCGCCTACCGGATCCGCAAGCGGACCAGCCACATCACCGTGGTCGTCAGCAGCAAGGAAGGGACCCGGTAATGGGCCAGAAGGTTAACCCGCACGGGTTCCGCCTCGGCATCAGCACGGACTTCAAGTCCCGCTGGTACGCCGACAAGCTGTACTCGGACTACGTCAAGGAAGACGTTGCCATTCGTCGCATGATGACGAAGGGCATGGAGCGCGCCGGCATCTCGAAGGTTGAGATCGAGCGCACCCGCGACCGCGTCCGGGTCGACATCCACACCGCCCGCCCCGGCATCGTCATCGGTCGCCGTGGCACCGAGGCCGACCGCATCCGCGGCGACCTCGAGAAGCTGACCGGCAAGCAGGTCCAGCTGAACATCCTCGAGGTCAAGAACCCCGAGCTGGACGCCCAGCTCGTGGCTCAGGGCGTCGCGGAGCAGCTGTCCTCCCGCGTGTCGTTCCGCCGTGCCATGCGCAAGTCGATGCAGGGCACCATGAAGTCCGGCGCCAAGGGCATCAAGGTCCAGTGCTCCGGTCGTCTCGGCGGCGCCGAGATGAGCCGTTCGGAGTTCTACCGCGAGGGTCGTGTGCCGCTGCACACGCTGCGCGCGAACGTCGACTACGGCTTCTTCGAGGCCAAGACGACCTTCGGCCGTATCGGCGTGAAGGTCTGGATCTACAAGGGCGACGTCAAGAACATCGCCGAGGTCCGCGCTGAGAACGCTGCTGCCCGCTCGGGCAACCGTCCGGCCCGCAACGACGCCCGCCCCGCGCGCGGTGGCGAGCGTGGCGGCCGTGGCGGCGAGCGTGGCGGCGCCCGTGGCGCCCGTCGTCCCCAGAACACCGAGGCTCCGGCCGCGGCTGTGACGGAGACGCCGGCTGCCGAGAGCACCGGAACGGAGGCCTGACCGTCATGCTGATCCCCCGTCGGGTCAAGCACCGCAAGCAGCACCACCCGAAGCGCCGTGGCGCTGCCAAGGGTGGCACCGAGCTCGCGTTCGGCGAGTACGGCATCCAGGCCGTCACCCCGGCCTACGTGACGAACCGGCAGATCGAGTCCGCTCGTATCGCCGTCACCCGTCACATCAAGCGTGGCGGCAAGGTCTGGATCAACATCTACCCGGACCGTCCCCTCACCAAGAAGCCTGCCGAGACCCGCATGGGTTCCGGTAAGGGTTCGCCGGAGTGGTGGATTGCCAACGTTCACCCGGGACGGATCATGTTTGAACTGTCCTACCCCAATGAGAAGGTTGCTCGTGAGGCGCTCACCCGCGCTGCTCACAAGCTCCCGATGAAGTGCCGGATTGTCCGGCGCGAGGCAGGTGAGAGCTGATGTCGGCCGGCACCAAGGCTGCAGAGCTTCGTGAGCTCGACAACGATGGTCTCGTTGGCAAGCTCCGCGAGGCCAAGGAGGAGCTGTTCAACCTCCGCTTCCAGGCGGCGACCGGGCAGCTCGACAACCACGGACGGCTCAAGCTCGTCCGTAAGGACATCGCGCGGATCTACACCCTGATGCGCGAGCGCGAGCTGGGCATCGAGACGGTGGAGAACGCCTGATGACTGAGAACACCACTGAGACCGAGGCCCGCGGCTTCCGTAAGACCCGCGAGGGTCTGGTCGTCAGCGACAAGATGGACAAGACCGTCGTCGTCGCTGTCGAGGACCGTGTCAAGCACGCGCTCTACGGCAAGGTCATCCGCCGTACGAACAAGCTGAAGGCGCACGACGAGACCAACGCTTGCGGCATCGGCGACCGGGTGCTCCTCGCGGAGACCCGTCCGCTGTCCGCGACGAAGCGCTGGCGCGTCGTCGAGATCCTCGAGAAGGCCAAGTAACGAAGTTGTCCGGGTACGGCCGTATGTGCACCAGGCCCCTTGTGGGCGCTGGTGTGAGCAGCGGCCGGCCCGCCAGCTCTCGTTGACGATCAGGAGAAAGCTGTGATCCAGCAGGAGTCGCGACTGCGTGTCGCCGACAACACGGGCGCGAAGGAAATCCTTTGCATCCGCGTTCTCGGTGGCTCCGGTCGTCGCTACGCCGGTATCGGGGACGTCATTGTCGCGACCGTCAAGGACGCGATCCCCGGTGGTTCGGTCAAGAAGGGTGACGTCGTCAAGTGCGTCATCGTCCGCACCGTGAAGTCGCGCCGTCGTCCCGACGGTTCGTACATCCGGTTCGACGAGAACGCCGCCGTCGTCCTCAAGAACACCGATGGTGACCCCCGTGGCACCCGCATCTTCGGCCCGGTGGGCCGCGAGCTGCGTGACAAGAAGTTCATGAAGATCATCTCGCTTGCGCCGGAGGTGCTCTAACCCATGGCGAACAGCATGAAGATCAAGAAGGGTGACCTGGTTCAGGTCATCACCGGCAAGGACCGCGGCAAGCAGGGCAAGGTCATTCAGGCCATGCCCGCCGAGAACAAGGTCCTCGTCGAGGGTGTGAACCGGGTCAAGAAGCACACCAAGCCCGGCCCGGGTACTCAGGGTGGCATTGTCACCGTCGAGGCGCCCGTGCACGTCTCCAACGTGCAGCTGGTCGTCGAGAAGGACGGCAAGAAGGTCGTCACTCGCGTTGGTTACCGCTTCGATGACGAGGGCAACAAGATCCGCGTTGCCAAGCGAACCGGTGAGGACATCTGATGTCTGAGACGACCATCGAGAACGTCGAGAAGGTGGCCCCCCGCCTCAAGGAGCGTTACAACTCCGAGATCAAGGGCCAGCTCAAGGAAGAGTTCTCCTACGAGAACGTCATGCTGATCCCCGGCCTGGTCAAGGTCGTGGTCAACATGGGTGTGGGCGAGGCCGCCCGCGACTCCAAGCTGATCGAGGGCGCGATCCGCGACCTCACCGCCATCACCGGTCAGAAGCCGGCGGTGACGAAGGCTCGCAAGTCCATCGCGCAGTTCAAGCTGCGTGAGGGCCAGCCGATCGGCACCCACGTCACCCTCCGTGGTGACCGCATGTGGGAGTTCCTGGACCGTCTGGTGTCGCTGGCTCTGCCGCGTATCCGTGACTTCCGTGGCCTCTCCCCGAAGCAGTTCGACGGCCGTGGCAACTACACCTTCGGTCTGACCGAGCAGGTCATGTTCCACGAGATCGACCAGGACAAGGTCGACCGTCAGCGCGGTATGGACATCACCGTCGTGACCACCGCCCAGACCGACGACGAGGGCCGGGCGCTCCTGCGCGCTCTGGGCTTCCCGTTCAAGGAGGCGTAACCACATGGCGAAGAAGTCCCTCATCGCGAAGGCCGAGCGCAAGCCGAAGTTCGCTGTCCGCGGTTACACCCGCTGCCAGCGCTGCGGCCGTCCGCACTCGGTGTACCGCAAGTTCGGCCTGTGCCGTGTGTGCCTCCGTGAGATGGCGCACCGCGGCGAGCTGCCGGGCGTGACCAAGAGCTCCTGGTAGTCCTTCTCCAGTAGAAGATCGCCAGAGCTTTTCAGTCAGCGGTAGCAGACAGAGCGAAGCAGTGGTGCCCGACCCCACATCACCCAGATTTGGGTCACCGTACGGAAACCCGTAAGGTGGTGGGGTCGGGCCCCCTGCCGCGGCATCTCCATGGATGCTCGCGGCCCTTCCATGGAAGGGCTCGCACCCAGTCTTACTAACGCCGCAGGTCCCCTGCGTCTGTGCCCCTGCCGCACTCCTCGGAGTGCGGCAGGGGGACCTGGCGCGGAGAAACCACGGCGAGAGAGGCCTGAGGCCATCATGACCATGACCGACCCCATCGCAGACATGCTCACGCGTCTGCGTAACGCGAACTCGGCGTACCACGACACCGTGGCAATGCCGGCTAGCAAGATCAAGGCGCACGTCGCCCAGATCCTGCAGCAGGAGGGCTACATCTCCTCCTGGAAGGTTGAGGAGCCGCAGGAGAACGAGGTCGGCAAGAAGCTGACCATCGAGCTCAAGTTCGGCCCCAACCGTGAGCGCTCCATCGCCGGCATCAAGCGCATCAGCAAGCCGGGTCTGCGCGTTTACGCAAAGTCCACCAACCTGCCGAAGGTCCTCGGCGGCCTGGGCGTGGCGATCATCTCCACGTCCTCGGGTCTCCTCACGGACAAGCAGGCCGCCAAGAAGGGCGTAGGCGGAGAAGTTCTCGCCTACGTCTGGTAATTCGGGAAACGGAGGTACAGCAATGTCTCGTATTGGACGGCTGCCCATCCCGGTTCCCGCCGGCGTGGACGTCACCATCGATGGCCAGACGGTCGGCGTGAAGGGCCCCAAGGGCTCCCTCACGCACGTTGTCGCTGCGCCGATCGAGATCAGCAAGGACGAGAACGGCACTCTGGTCGTCACTCGCCCCAACGACGAGCGTCTGTCGAAGAGCCTGCACGGGCTCTCGCGCACGCTGGTGGCGAACATGATCACCGGCGTGACCGCGGGCTACCGCAAGTCGCTGGAGATCAGCGGTGTTGGTTACCGAGTCGCAGCGAAGGGCTCCTCCATGGAGTTCCAGCTCGGCTACAGCCACCCGATCCTGATCGAGGCCCCGGAGGGCATCTCCTTCGTGGTCGAGACGCCCACCAAGTTCCACGTGGACGGGATCGACAAGCAGCTGGTCGGCGAGGTTTCGGCCAAGATCCGCAAGCTGCGTAAGCCCGACCCGTACAAGGCCAAGGGCGTTAAGTACGCGGGCGAGGTCATCCGCCGCAAGGTCGGAAAGAGCGGTAAGTAAGCCATGAGTCTTTCTGTCAAGATCGGCAAGGGCAACGGCTACAAGAACGCTGCCCGCAAGCGTCGCGCGATCCGTGTGCGCAAGCGCGTCACCGGCACCGAGGTTCGTCCTCGCATGGTCGTGACCCGCTCGAACCGCCACATCTTCGCCCAGGTCATCGACGACGCCAAGGGTCACACCCTCGCGTCGGCGTCCACCCTCGACGTGTCCATCCGTGGCAACGAGGGCGACAAGACCGAGCTGGCCAAGAAGGTCGGAGCCCTGGTCGCCGAGCGCGCCAAGGCTGCCGGCATCGAGACGGTCGTCTTCGACCGCGCGGGCAACCGTTACGCGGGGCGCATCGCCGCCCTGGCGGACGCTGCTCGTGAGGCCGGGCTCGACTTCTAAGCCGCTCGTCGGCTCAGTCGACGGACGTAATCGAGAGAGGTAATTCCAATGGCTGGACCCCAGCGCCGCGGTAGCGGCGCCGGCGGCGGCACCGGTGGCGAGCGGCGCGACCGTAAGCGTGACGAGCGGGGCGGCGCCCCGGTTGTCGAGAAGACTGCTTACGTCGAGCGCGTTGTCGCGATCAACCGTGTCGCCAAGGTTGTCAAGGGTGGTCGTCGTTTCAGCTTCACCGCGCTGGTCGTGGTGGGCGACGGTGACGGCACCGTAGGTGTCGGCTACGGGAAGGCGAAGGAGGTTCCGGCCGCCATCGCCAAGGGTGTTGAGGAGGCCAAGAAGAGCTTCTTCAAGGTCCCCCGTATCCAGGGCACCATCCCGCACCCGATCCAGGGTGAGAAGGCGGCGGGCGTCGTCCTGCTCAAGCCGGCGTCCCCCGGTACCGGCGTTATCGCCGGTGGCCCGGTGCGTGCCGTGCTCGAGTGCGCCGGCGTTCACGACATCCTGTCGAAGTCGCTCGGCTCGTCCAACGCGATCAACATCGTGCACGCCACGGTGGCCGCTCTGAAGGGCCTCGTGCGCCCCGAAGAGGTTGCCGCCCGTCGTGGTCTGCCGCTGGAGGATGTGGCTCCCGCTGCTCTGCTGCGGGCGCGTGCGGCTGGGACCGGTGCCTGATGGCCCGTCTCAAGATCACGCAGACCAAGTCCTACATCGGTAGCAAGCAGAACCACCGTGACACCCTGCGTTCGCTTGGTCTCAAGCGCATGCACGATGTGGTCGTGAAGGAGGACCGTCCCGAGATCCGCGGGATGGCCCAGACTGTCCGTCACCTCGTCACGGTCGAGGAGGTGGACTGAAATGGCGGACACTAACCCGCTGAAGCTCCACAACCTGCGTCCCGCCCCGGGTGCCAAGACCGCCAAGACCCGCGTGGGTCGTGGCGAGGCGTCCAAGGGTAAGACCGCTGGTCGTGGTACCAAGGGCACCAAGGCCCGTTACCAGGTTCCGGCACGCTTCGAGGGTGGGCAGATGCCCCTCCACATGCGTCTGCCGAAGCTGAAGGGCTTCAAGAACCCGGCCCACAAGCAGTTCCAGGTCGTGAACCTGGACAAGCTGGCCGAGCTCTACCCGGCTGGTGGCGAGGTCACCATCGCCGACCTGATCGCGAAGGGCGCCGTTCGCAAGAACGAGCTCGTCAAGGTCCTCGGCACCGGCGACATCGCCGTGGCGCTGCAGGTGACGGTTGACGCCGTCTCCAGCTCCGCCGCCGAGAAGATCACCGCCGCGGGCGGCACCGTCACCGAGCTCCTCTGAGCCTGCTGACTTCGGGCCCCGTGTCTCCTCAGGGAGACACGGGGCCCGTTTCTTTTGCCCCGGGCCGTTTGCCCGAGCTTTTTGTGTGTCAAATCCGGGCATCCCGTACCTCATCAGTGGTGCGGTGGCTGCACACGCTTCTTCCTGGTGGCCACACACTGTTAGAGTCCGTGGAGTTCCCTTGTAGGCTGCGCCCAGGCTTGCCTGAGCAGGCGCTACGAGGCCCGCAACACCAGGGCCGGACCGGCCCGCTCCCCACATCAGGACCGACCCTCCCGCCGACGACGTGCGGGGGGCGCAGGAGGCACCGTGCTCAGTGCGTTCGCGCGGGCGTTCAAGACGCCCGACCTGCGCAAGAAGCTGCTCTTCACGCTGGGCATCGTGGCTCTGTACCGGGTGGGTGCGCACATCCCCGTGCCGGGCGTCGACTTCCACGCGGTCAACCAGTGCATCAGCTCCCAGAAGAGCAGTGGCCTCTTCGGGCTCGTCAACCTCTTCAGTGGTGGCGCGCTGTTGCAGCTGACGATCTTCGCGCTCGGCATCATGCCGTACATCACGGCCAGCATCATCCTCCAGCTTCTCACCGTGGTCATCCCACGCCTCGAGAACCTGAAGAAGGAGGGGCAGGCCGGTACCGCCAAGATCACCCAGTACACCCGCTACCTGACCATCGCGCTCGCCATCCTCCAGGGGACCGGCATCGTGGCGACGGCCTCCAGCGGCGCGCTGTTCTCCGGCTGTGCCTACGCCAACCAGATCGTCCCGGACACGTCGGTCTTCCGGATCGCCACCATGGTGATCACGATGACCGCGGGTACCACGGTGATCATGTGGCTCGGTGAGCTCGTCACCGACCGCGGCATCGGCAACGGCATGTCGATCCTGATCTTCACCTCGATCGCCTCGGGCTTCCCGGCGTCGATGTGGGGCATCAAGCAGTCCGGCAAGATCGGCGGCGGCTGGGTCGAGTTCTTCAGCGTCATCGCGGTCGGCGTCATCGTGGTGATCCTGGTCATCTTCGTCGAGCAGGCGCAGCGCCGGATCCCGGTCCAGTACGCGAAGCGCATGATCGGCCGCCGTGCTTTCGGCGGCACCTCGACCTACATCCCGCTGAAGGTCAACCAGGCCGGTGTCATCCCGGTCATCTTCGCCTCGTCGCTGCTGTACATCCCCTCGCTGGTGGTCCAGTTGACCAGCAGCCAGTCCGGCTGGGCGACGTGGGTGCGGACGAACTTCGTCAAGGGTGACCACCCGATCTACATGGCGACGTACTTCATCCTGATCGTCTTCTTCGCCTTCTTCTACGTCGCGATCTCCTTCAACCCCGAAGAAGTTGCCGACAATATGAAGAAGTATGGTGGCTTCATCCCGGGCATCCGGGCCGGCCGTCCGACTGCCGAGTACCTTAACTACGTGCTTACCCGCATCACGTGGCCAGGTTCGCTGTATCTGGGGCTGATCGCCCTGGTCCCGCTCATCGCCCTCGTGGCGTTCGGCGCGCAGACAAACTTCCCGTTCGGCGGTACCAGCATCCTCATCATCGTCGGTGTTGGACTCGAAACTGTGAAGCAGATCGAGAGCCAGCTCCAGCAGCGTAATTACGAAGGGTTCCTCCGCTGATGCGTATCGTCCTCGTCGGACCTCCCGGGGCCGGGAAGGGTACTCAGGCGCACCTGCTCGCCAAGACCCTGTCCATCCCGCACATCTCGACCGGCGACCTCTTCCGCGCCAACATTGGTCAGGGCACCCCGCTGGGGCTCGAGGCCAAGGGCTACATGGATGCGGGTCACCTGGTACCGGATGAGGTCACCATCGGGATGGCCAAGGACCGGATGGCGCAGCCCGACGCGGCCAACGGATTCCTCCTCGACGGTTTCCCGCGCAACCTCGCGCAGGCGAAGGCGCTCGACGGGATCCTGGCCGAGTGGGGCATCGCGCTCGACGGGGTGCTGGACCTGGAGGTCCCCGAGGACGAGGTCGTCAAGCGCATCGCCGGTCGCCGGCTGTGCCGCAACGACGGCAGCCACGTGTACCACGTGGTGTACAACCCGCCGGCCGTCGAGGACGTCTGCGACGAGTGCGGCGGCGAGCTGTTCCAGCGCGCGGACGACACCGAGTCGACGGTGCGCAACCGGCTCGACGTCTACCACACGGAGACCGAGCCGATCATCGCCTACTACCAGGAGCAGGGCGTGGTCGCGACCATCCCGGCGCTGGGCAAGGTGGACGAGGTCACCCAGCGGGCGATCGAGGCGCTCAAGCGCTGACGGCCCGGACCAAAACGTACGTACGGCCGCGGAGCCCCGGGTGGGGCTTCGCGGCCGTACGGCGTCGTACGGTGGTAGGAGTGCACGGCGGCCCGGCAAGGACCGGGCGCGCGACGACAGTGGAAGGCGTGACCAGATGGTGGAGATCAAGACCCCCGAGCAGATCGCGAAGATGCGAGCGGCCGGGCTGGTCGTCGCCGAGGCGCTCAAGGCCTGCCGGGAGGCAGTCGCCCCCGGGGTGAGCACCCAGGACCTGAACGACATCGCGGCGAAGGTGATCGCCGACCACGGCGCCACCTCGAACTTCCGGGCCGACCACGGCGGGCTGTGGTTCCCCGGTGTGATCTGCGCCTCGGTCAACAACGAGGTCGTGCACGGCATCCCGGGTGAGCGGGTGCTCCAGGAGGGCGACCTCATCTCGATCGACTGCGGTGCGATCATCGACGGCTGGCACGGCGACGCGGCCATCTCGGTGGCGGTCGGCGAGGTCCGCCCCGAGGTGGAGATGCTGAGCCGGGTCACCGAGGGCTCGATGTGGGCGGGCATCGCCCAGATGAAGAAGAACAACCGGCTGGCCGACGTCTCCAAGGCGATCGAGGGCTTCATCCGCCGCCAGCCGCTGCCCCCCAAGGGCAAGTGGGGCATCACCGAGGGCTACGGCGGCCACGGCATCGGCACCGCCATGCACATGGAGCCGCACGTGCTGAACTACGTCGAGCGCGGCCGCGGCAAGGGCCCGAAGCTCGTGCCCGGCACCGTGCTGGCGATCGAGCCGATGGTCTCGCTCGGCACCCCGCACACCACCGTGCTGGAGGACGACTGGACGGTCGTCACCACGGACGGCACCTGGGCGGCGCACTGGGAGCACTCGGTGGCCATCACCGAGGAGGGCCCGCTGGTGCTGACGGCGTTCGACGGCGGCAAGGCGGCGCTGGCCGCCCTCGGCGTCACGGCCGCCCCGGACCCGCTCGGCTAGCAGCGCGTTCGACAGGCAGCCCGTTTCGACAGGCAGGCCGTTTCGGGAGGAAGCCCGCAGGTCTGTTGACCTGCGGGCTTTTGTCCGTTTTTGCTACTGCCGCAGGCTTCGCTAAGCTCCCAGGCTTGTAGTACAGCCGGACTAATAGGGGAGAGCAGCGTGCTCAAGGGCTTCCGTGACTTCATGATGCGCGGCAACGTGGTCGACATGGCCGTCGGTGTCGTCATCGGTGCGGCCTTCACGGCCGTGGTGACCGGCTTCGTGTCGGCCTTCCTGACCCCGCTGGTCGGTGTGGTGGTCGGCGCGGCGGGTGACTTCAGCAGCTACAAGGCGAACATCGCGGGCGTGGTCTTCCCGTACGGCCAGTTCCTGAACGTGCTGATCGCGTTCCTGATGACGGCCGCGGTGCTGTACTTCTGCGTCGTGCTGCCCATCACCAAGGCGACCGCCCGCTACCTGCCGGTCAAGCCGAAGGTGGCCAAGCGGCCCTGCCCGGAGTGCCTGACCGAGGTGCCCGCCGCGGCCAACCGGTGCTCCGCGTGCACCGCCGTGATCGGCAGTGTGCCGGTCCATGCTCACTGACGTGTAAGATGGACTGTCGGCTCACTCGTAGCGTGCTTCAGCACGCCCTCTTCACTCTGTGTGAAGGGGTGAACCCAGGTTCGCACGAGCGTGCCGCATACGGTAGCCGGTCCCGGAAGGTGGATCTCGCAGTTCATGGCAAAGAAGCAAGGCGCCATTGAGATCGAGGGCACCGTGATCGAGTCTCTCCCGAACGCCATGTTCAAGGTTGAGCTGCAGAACGGTCACAAGGTCCTCGCGCACATCAGCGGAAAGATGCGGATGCACTACATCCGTATCCTCCCGGACGACCGGGTCGTGGTGGAGCTCAGCCCCTACGACCTGACGCGCGGTCGGATCGTCTACCGCTACAAGTAAGAACGTTCAGATTTCTAGACCCGGAGAACCTGAATCATGAAGGTCAAGCCGAGCGTCAAGAAGATCTGCGACAAGTGCAAGGTGATCCGCCGTCACGGCCGGGTCATGGTGATCTGCGACAACCTGCGCCACAAGCAGCGCCAGGGCTGATCCTCCCGCATTTCTCGTAGTACTTCGCGCGACGCGCACAACGTCATACGCGGGCTGCCCGATCCGTCGGCAACGACGGACTGCCACCCCCGGTCAGAGGCCGGGGCTCCCACACCGAGAGGTGTCGGAGTAGGTAGCACGTAAGACCTCTGAAGAATCACAGGAGCCATGAATGGCACGCCTCGCCGGCGTTGATCTCCCCCGCGAAAAGCGGATCGAGATCGCCCTCACGTACGTCTACGGCATCGGCCGTACTCGCGCCCAGCAGTCGCTGGCCGAGACCGGAGTGAACCCGGACATCCGTGTCCGCGACATCTCCGAGGACGACCTCGTCAAGCTCGCGCAGTGGATCGACGCCAACTACACCGTCGAGGGTGACCTCCGCCGTGAGGTGGCCGCCGACATCCGCCGCAAGGTCGAGATCGGCTGCTACGAGGGTCTGCGTCACCGTCGCGGCCTCCCGGTCCGCGGTCAGCGCACGCACACCAACGCGCGTACCCGCAAGGGCCCGCGTCGCGCGATTGCCGGCAAGAAGAAGCCGGGCAAGAAGTAGTCCGTCCCGTAACCGGACATCCCTCCGGCCCGCGGGTTAGCGGACCGACCACCTCAGTAGGAGAAACAGACTTATGCCCCCTAAGGGTCGTCAGGCTGCCGGCGCGAAGAAGATCCGCCGCAAGGAGAAGAAGAACGTCGCTCACGGGCACGCCCACATCAAGAGCACGTTCAACAACACCATCGTTTCGATCACGGACCCCGCGGGCAACGTGATCTCTTGGGCCTCTGCCGGCCACGTCGGCTTCAAGGGCTCGCGCAAGTCCACCCCGTTCGCCGCGCAGATGGCCGCCGAGTCGGCCGCTCGCCGCGCGCAGGAGCACGGCATGCGCAAGGTCGACGTCTTCGTGAAGGGTCCGGGCTCCGGCCGCGAGACCGCGATCCGTTCGCTCCAGGCCACCGGCCTGGAGGTCGGCTCGATCCAGGACGTCACCCCCACCCCGCACAACGGCTGCCGTCCGCCGAAGCGCCGCCGCGTCTGACGCAGCGCCCTTCGGGCACGCGGGTCTGCTTTAAACCACGTACGGGGTCCTGTTTTCCACGGGACCCCGTACGCTTGGTCCTGTCGGCGTCAAATAGTGGGCGCCGAATACAACTGGAGGATCTGAACCATGCTGATCGCTCAGCGTCCGTCGCTGACCGAAGAGGTCGTCGACGAATTCCGCTCGCGTTTCGTCATCGAGCCGCTCGAGCCGGGCTTCGGCTACACCCTCGGCAACTCGCTCCGCCGCACGCTCCTCTCCTCGATCCCCGGCGCCGCTGTCACCAGCATCCGGGTCGACGGTGTCCTGCACGAGTTCACCACCGTGCCGGGCGTCAAGGAGGACGTCACCGACCTCATCCTCAACATCAAGCAGCTGGTCGTATCCTCGGAGCACGACGAGCCGGTCGTGATGTACCTGCGCAAGCAGGGCCCGGGTGTCGTCACCGCCGCCGACATCGCGCCCCCGGCCGGTGTCGAGTGCCACAACCCCGAGCTGGTCCTCGCCACGCTGAACGGCAAGGGCAAGCTGGAGATGGAGCTGACCGTCGAGCGCGGTCGCGGCTACGTCTCCGCGGTGCAGAACAAGGCTTCCGGCCAGGAGATCGGCCGCATCCCGGTCGACTCGATCTACAGCCCCGTGCTGAAGGTCACCTACAAGGTCGAGGCCACCCGTGTCGAGCAGCGGACCGACTTCGACAAGCTCATCGTCGACGTCGAGACCAAGCCCGCCATGCGCCCGCGTGACGCCATGGCGTCGGCCGGTAAGACCCTGGTGGAGCTGTTCGGTCTCGCCCGCGAGCTGAACATCGACGCCGAGGGCATCGACATGGGCCCGTCCCCGACGGACGCCGCCCTGGCCGCTGATCTCGCCCTGCCGATCGAGGAGCTCGAGCTCACCGTTCGGTCGTACAACTGCCTCAAGCGCGAGGGCATCCACACCGTGGGTGAGCTCGTCGCCCGCTCCGAGGCCGACCTGCTCGACATCCGCAACTTCGGTGCGAAGTCGATCGACGAGGTCAAGGCGAAGCTGGCCGGCATGGGCCTGGCCCTGAAGGACAGCCCGCCCGGGTTCGACCCGACCGCCGCCGCCGACGCCTTCGGCGCCGACGACCTGGACGACGCGGGTTACGCGGAGACCGAGCAGTACTAGTCACAAGTTTGGGTCGGGGGCGACTCCCAGCGGGCCGCCCCCTTCTCGATGAAGGAAAGCCGTCCGGGCAACAGTGCCCGGACGCCCGTTCCGGTACCTGATACGGCCGGATTCGGAGATTCAAGGAGCTACCATGCCCCGTCCCACGAAGGGTGCCCGCCTCGGCGGTGGCCCGCACCACGAGCCGCTGCTGCTCGCCGGCCTGTGCCGCGAGCTGTTCCAGTACGGCCGCATCACCACGACCGAGGCCAAGGCCCGTCGGATGCGCCCGCTGGCCGAGCGCCTCATCACCAAGGCCAAGGTCGGTGACATCCACAACCGTCGCATCGTCCGCAAGACGATCACCGACGTCTCTGTGCTGCACACCCTCTTCACCGAGATCGCGCCGCGCTACGAGAACCGCCCGGGTGGCTACACCCGTATCACCAAGATCGGTCCCCGTCGTGGCGACAACGCCCCGATGGCCGTGATCGAGCTGGTCGAGGCGCTCACCGTCGCGCAGACCGCCGTCGGCGAGGCCGAGGGCGCCACCAAGCGCGCCGTCAAGGAGGCCGACGAGGCCGCCGCTGTCGAGACCACTGAGGTCGAGACCGCCTGACACCGGTAGGTGTTGTGTCCGGGCCCGTTCTCCCAGTGATGGGGGAGCGGGCCCGTTCCCGTATGAGGGTCTGGAGAGATCAGCAGTGCTGAAGGATTGCGAGCAGACGCCGCCGCGCCAGGACGGGCCCGCCGAGGGGCTGATCCGGATCAGGCTCGATCTGGCGTACCACGGGGCGGAGTTCTCGGGGTGGGCCAGGCAGCGTGGGCGGCGGACGGTCCAGGGGGAGCTCGAGGACGCGTTGCAGGTGGTGACGCGGTCGGCGGAGCCGTTCGCGTTGACGGTGGCCGGGCGGACGGACGCCGGGGTGCACGCGCGCGGGCAGGTGGCGCACGTGGACCTGCCGGTGGAGCTGTGGGCCTTGCACGGGGAGAAGCTGCTGCGGCGGCTCGCCGGGCGGCTGCCGGGGGACATCCGGGTGTACCGGCTGTCGGAGGCGCCGGCCGGGTTCGACGCGCGGTTCGCGGCGATCTGGCGGCGGTACGCGTACCGGGTGGCGGACAACCAGGGCGGGGTCGACCCGCTGCTGCGCGGGCACGTGCTCTGGCACGACCGGCCGCTGGACATCGCGAAGATGAACGAGGCGGCCCGGCTGCTGGTCGGCGAGCACGACTTCGCCGCGTACTGCAAGAAGCGCGAGGGGGCGACCACCATCCGGACGCTGCTCGAACTGCACTGGGAGCGGGTGCCCGCCGACGGCCACACCGCCGGGCTGGCGGGGGACCTGGCCGTCGCGACGGTGCGGGCGGACGCGTTCTGCCACAACATGGTGCGGGCGCTGGTCGGCGCGATGCTGCTGGTCGGCGACGGGCACCGGCCGGTGGAATTCCCCGGCGAGGTGCTCGCGGGCGGCGTCCGGAACTCGGCGGTCAACGTGATCCGGCCGTACGGGCTGACGCTGGAGGAGGTCGGCTACCCGGCCGACGACCAGCTCGCCGAGCGCAACCGGACCGCCCGACGGCTCAGGACGCTGCCGGGCAGCTGACGGGGTGTCCGGGGCCGGCCGGGCGGTGCTGCGCAACGAACCGATCTCACCCGTCCCGTAAACGGGGGGAACCGGTGGCGGTGCTGGGGGGATGTCCTAACATCCGGTTTATGACTGACGGTATGGAACACGCGAACGGGGATGCGGCCGTCCCCGGGCAGAACGCCCAGCCCACGCCGCCGGCCGCTCCGGCTGCTCCGGCTGCCCCGGCCGCACCGGGTGGGTACGGCTACCCGCAGCAGCAGCCGCCCTTCCCGCAGCAGCAGGGCGGGTACGGCTACCCGCAGCAGCAGCAGCCGTTCCCGAACCAGGGGTTCGGGCCGCCGGCGCAGAGCTTCGGCCCGGCCGCCGCCGCCACCATGCCGGACTGGGAGGCGCTCGCCGAGGACCACCAGTCCCGCTCGCGCCGCCGCAAGTGGATGTGGACCGGCGGGATCGTGCTGACGGCCTGCCTGCTCGGCGGGATAGTCGGCACGGCCGTGGTGCGGGGCACCCACGACAAGCCGAAGACCAACCCGACCGCGAGCGCGAGCCAGACCGGCCAGCCCAGCGCGGGCTCCACCGTCCCGGTCAACACCCCCACCGTCCCCGGCAAGCCGAACCAGCTGGCCGACCACACCGGCCACGCCGACCTCGCGGTCAGCCCGGACGCCGAGGTGGACCCGGTGCAGAGCGGCGGCTTCGCGCTGCGGCTGCGGGGCAACACCAACTCGTACGCCCAGTCGTCGTCGCAGGTCGTCGACGTCACCAAGAGCTTCACCATCTCGGCCTGGGTCTACAACGAGGCGAAGGACGGCTACCGGACCGTCATGAGCCAGGGGGACGGCAGCTCGTACGCCTTCGACCTGGCCCGGGACGACTACGGCGGCAAGACGGTCTGGATCTTCCGGGTGCAGACCGCCGACGGCGGGGCGGACGCCACCAGCTTCCACGCGCTCTCGCCGAGCGTGGACACCGTCGGCAAGTGGGTGCTGCTGACCGGGGTCTACGACGTGAACCAGCGGACCATCACCCTGTACGTGGACGGGAAGCCCGTCGGCGTCACCAAGGTGCCCGGGGTCTGGGCCGGGCCCGGACCGCTGCAGGTGGGGCGCAACCGCTCGCACGCGAGCTGGGGCGGCTTCTGGGCCGGGGTGATCGGCCATGTCCAGATCTGGCAGCAGCCCCTGACGCCCACGCAGATCGGCACGCTCAAGGAGAAGGGCTCCGTGCTGGACTCGGTGGCGCTCGGCTCCTGGCTGGTCGGCTGAGCCGGTAGCGACGGGACGGGACGGGCCCGGACGGGCCCGGCGCCCGGGGCGGGTGGCGGCGGTCGTCTGCGAACCAGTGCGACGGGGTGGGCCATTGGCCCGACACGCGCCTGGAGTAGTATCCCGCGGGACAACTGTCTTAGGGGGGAACGCGTGAACACGCTGTCAGTCGTCATTCCCGCGCTCAACGAGGCATCAAACCTGCCTGCGGTAATGGAGTCCGTCCCGGTTGCCGAGCTGGCGGAGATGGGCTGGCGGACCGAGGTGGTGGTGGTCGACAACGCGTCGACCGACGGGACCGCCGACGTCGCCCGCTCGCTCGGGGCGCGGGTGGTCTCGCAGCCCGACCGCGGCTACGGCAACGCCTACCAGGCAGGGTTCGAGGCGGCGACGGGGGACGTCATAGCCACCGGCGACGCGGACTGCACCTACCCGTTCGACGCGCTGCCCGAGCTGCTGCGCACCATGGTCGATCGGGACGTGGAGTTCATGACGACCGATCGGCTGCAGCGCGAGAACCGCGAGGCGATGAAGCCCTCGCACTTCGTGGCCAACCACGCGCTGAGCGCGCTGAGCCGGGTGCTGTTCCGCAACGGGCTGCGTGACTCCCAGTCGGGCATGTGGATCTTCCGCCGCTACGTGTGGCACGGGATAGACGTCCGCTCCTCCGGCATGGCCTTCTCGCAGGAGATCAAGAACGCCGCGACCCGGGCCGGCTTCCGCTTCCTGGAGGTGCCGATCGAGTACCGGGTGCGCGGCGGCGAGGTGAAGCTGAACGCGCTGCCGGACGGGATGGGCAACCTCCGCCAGCTCTTCGCGCACCGGCTGCGCCGGGCCGAGGCCGAGGCGGCCGGCATCCCGTCCCAGCGTTCGGCCCAGCGCTACGAGCCGGTGTGAGCCAGGCGCACGACGAGCCGGAGCAGCAGCCCGGCCCGGACCCTGACACCAACGCAGACCCTGACGCCGAGCCCGAAGCGGAGCCCGAGGAGAAGCCGGCGGCCGCGTCGCGCAGGCGTCGCCGCCGTCCGAGCGGGCCCCGGCGGGCCGGGACGGCCGTGTTGGCCGTGCTCGCCGCCGTCGGTCTCGGCGCCGCCTGCTGGTCGGTGCCCGCCGTCCGCACGGAGCTGCGCCAGTCGTTCACCGAACAGGACAAGGTCTACGCCGAGCTCTTCTTCACCACCCTGCCCACCTTCGAGGGCGCGACCGTCGTCGTCCCGGTCGCGGTGACCGACCACGGTGAGGGCGCCAAGGGCTACCAGCTGGCCGTGACGCTAGAATCGCCCAGCGGCCAGGCCGTCGACAGCACCACGGTGAAGATCGCAGCGCGTTACGGAGCCCCGGTGGTGACCGTCGTCAAGCTGCAGGCGAAGTCCGAGGTGGCCATGGTGCGGGTGGCCCTGGTGGGTCATCCGCAGACCCTGCACTACCGCTTCGGGAAGCAGCTGCTCCCCGACCACTGAGTGCGAAGCACGAACTCCGCCCGAGCCGCCACTGCCCTGGAAGCCTGATGCGCACCATCCTGCAGGTCACCCCGTACTACCCGCCCCACCTGGGTGGGCTGGAACGTGTGGTCGAACACCTCTCCAGGCAGCTCGGGCAGCGGCACGAGGTCCGCGTCGTCACCACAGTGCTGGGCGCCGACGGCGCGCCGCGCCGCGCCGCCGAGGGCCGGGTGACGGTCCGCCGGCACCGCGCGGTCGAGCTGGCGCACACCGCGATCGCCCCGGGGCTGCCGCTCTCCCTGCTGCGCGCGCCCCGGAAGGCGCTGCTGCACCTGCACTGCGCGCACGCCCTGCTGCCCGAGGTGGTCGCGCTCGCGGCCTGGGCCCGGCGGCAGCGCTTCGTCCTGCACTTCCACCTGGACGTGGACGCCTCCGGCCCGGTCGGCCGGCTGCTGCCCGCGTACAAGAAGCACGTCCTCGGGCGGGTGATGCGCCGGGCAGCGGGTGTGATCGCGCTGACCGAGAGCCAGGCCGCCTTCATCCGGGAGAGCTACCGCGTCCCCGCCGAGCGGGTCTTCGTGGTGCCCAACGGCGTCGGGGCCGACTACTTCATGCCAGTCCGGGAGCACGCCGACCGGCAGGCCGCTGAGCAGGCGCCGCTCCGGCTGCTGTTCGTCGGCCGGCTCAGCCCGCAGAAGAACGTCGGCCGCCTGCTGGAGGCCGTGAGCCTGCTGAAGCAGCCCGTCCGGCTGCGCGTCGTCGGGGACGGCGAGCAGCGCGAGCAGCTCACCGCCCAGGTGGCCCGGCTCGGCCTCACGGACGTCGAGTTCTCCGGCGGCCTGCTGGGGGCCGAGCTGGTCCGGGCGTACGCCGAGGCCGACGCGTTCGTGCTGCCCTCCGACAAGGAGGGCATGCCGCTGGTCGCACTGGAGGCGATGGCGGCGGCGCTGCCGCTGGTCGCCACCGACGTGCCCGGCAACGCCGAGCTGCTCGGCGAGGTGGGGCTGCTCGCCGCGCCCGAGCCCGCCGCGCTGGCCGCCGCGATCGACCGGCTCGCCGCCGATCCGGAGCTGCGGCTGCGGCTCGCCCGGCGCAGCGCCGAGGCGGCCCGGGGGTACTCCTGGGAGGCCGTGTCGGAGCTGGTCGAGCTGGTCTACGACGAGGTCGCCGGATGACGCTGCCGATGGCCTTCCGTGGGCGGCTCGCCGTACTGCTGGGCACCGCCCTGGCCGATGTCGTGGTGCTGCTGCCGGGCACGCCCGCCCTGCCGCTGACGCTGGCCGGGCTGTGGCTGCTCTTCGGCGCGCCGGTCGCGGTCTGGCGCGGGGTCGCCTCCCGGGCGGTCTCCACCCGAGAGGCCGCCCTGATGCTCGCGGTCGGCCTGGCCGTCGTCACCGACCTGGTGGTCGCGCTCGCGGTGAACACCGTGCTGCCGCTGTTCGGGCAGCACCACCCGCTCAGCACCACCAACCTTGCCGGGGCGCTGGCGATGGTGCTGATCGTGGTGGGCGCGTTCGCCCCCGAGGAGCGGCGCCGCAGGCGGCCGCGCGGCGCCCGTCGGCCGCGCGGGCTGCTCCCGGTCGCCGGTCTCGGCGGGTTGGCCCTGCTGCTCTCGGTGGCCGGGCCGATCCGGCTCAACAACGGGCTGAGCGGGACGGTCAGCACGGTGGCGCTGGTCACCGTCGCGGCGCTGCTGGTGCTGCTGGTGCTGCGCCGTCGCAGCTACGGCACCCCGGTGCTGGAGGGCGGGCTGTACGTCGCGGCCGTCTCGCTGCTGATGCTGAACTCGCTGCGCGGCTGGACGATCGCCGGGCACGACATCCAGCGCGAGTACGAGTACTTCCGGCTGACGCTCGGCGGCTCGCTCTGGAACGTCGAGCTCTACCCGGACGCGTACAACGCCTGTCTGAGCATCACCATCCTGCCGGTGACGATCGTCCGGCTCACGGCCATCCCCGACATCTACGTCTTCAAGGTCGTGCTGCCGCTGCTGTTCGCGCTCTGCCCGGTGCTGGTGCACCGGTCCGTCCGCAACGTCGCCTCGCAGCCGGTGGCGCTGCTGTCGGCGGTCTTCTTCATGGCCTTCCCGACCTTCCTCACCGACATGACCTTCCTCGGGCGGCAGGAGATCGCCTTCCTGCTGGTCGGCTGCGCCATGGTGGTGCTGACCGACTCGCGCCGGCCGGTGCTGCACCGCCGGCTGATGGTCGCGGTGCTGCTGGTCGGCTGCGTGCTCTCGCACTACTCGACCACCTACGTCGTGGTGGCGACCCTCGGCATCGCGTACGTGACGGACCTGCTCTGGCGGTTCGCCGCCCGGCGGGCGCACCGGCGGCCGCGCCGCAAGGGCCTGCACCACCCGACGCGGGGCTTCGTGACCTGGTGGATGGTGCTCTTCCCGGCCGTGCTGGCGCTGGTCTGGGCCGGGCCGGTCACGCACACCAGCGTGCAGCTGCAGAGCACCCTCGGCACGGCCGTGTCGCAGCTGCTGCACCCGGGGAAGGGCACCGCCGGGTCCTCGGACACCTCGTACAGCATCTTCGGCGGGGTGAAGACCAGCCCCACCGAGCGGCTGGCCCAGTACCGCAAGGAGTCGGTCGACGCCACGGTCACCCAGCGGGCGGCCGGCGACTACCTGCCGCTGAAGGTGGTGGACCCGTACAAGACGCCGGTGGTGGCGCCGCTGAACCAGCCGCTGACCGGCTTCGGGCAGGCGTTGCAGTCGGCCGGGGTGAGCGTCCCGGGGCTGAATGGCCTGCTCCGGCAGGGCGCCGCGCTGCTGCTCCAGCTGCTGGTGCTGATCGGTTTCGCCGTCGCCGTCTGGTCGCGCCGCCGCTCCTTCCAGCCGTCCCGTGACCAGGTCACGCTGACGGTCGGGGCGCTCGCGGTGGTGGCGACGTTCACGTTGATGCCGCAGCTGTCGGTGGACTACAGCGTGCTCCGCGCCTTCCAGCAGGGGCTGTTCTTCTACGCGCCGTTCATCGCGGCGGGCACGCTGTGGCTGCTGCGTTGGGCCGGGCGCCGGACGGTGCCGCTGGCCTGCGCGCTGGTGGCGGCGATGTTCCTGGACCTCTCCGGGGTCGTCCCCAAGGTGCTCGGCGGCTACCCGGCGCAGCTCCAGCTCAGCAACTCGGGGCTGTACTACGACGTCTACTACCCGCACGACGAGGAGCGGGACGCCGCGTTCTGGCTGGAGCAGCGGATCGCCTCGGACCGCCGGCAGATCCTCCAGACCGACCGCTTCAGCTACAGCCGCCTCCAGCCGCTGATCACCGGGACGGCGCAGGGTGACGTCTTCCCGACCGTGGTGCGGCCCAACGCGTACGTCCTGCTCGGCTCGACCACGGTGCGCAAGGACGACGTGACGATCTTCTACCGGGGCGACCTGATCACCTACCGGTACCCGAAGGCGCTGCTGGACTCCACCAAGAACAAGATCTACAGCAGTGAGGGAGCGGTGATCTACCGATGACCGGGGACCAGTCGAAGGCCACGGCCGAGAGCCCGCTCCGCGTCCTGCTCGTCAGCCACTACTACCCGCCGCACGTCGGGGGCATCGAGACGGTCGTCCGCCAGGAGGCGCGCCACCTGACCGCCCTGGGCGTCGAGGTGACGGTGCTGACCAGCGGCGAGTCGAGCAGCGTCCGGGACGAGGAGGGCGTGACGGTCGTCCGGATCGGTGCCTGGAACGGCGTCGAGCGGGCCGGTGTGCCCTTCCCCGTCCCCTCGCCGAGGCTGCTGACCGCCGCGCTGCGGCTCACCCGCCGGGCCGACGTCGTGCACGTGCACGACTGCCTGTACCTGACCTCCTGGGCGGCCGGGCTGGCGGCCCTGCTGACCCGTACGCCGCAGGTGCTCACCCAGCACGTGGCGATGGTGGAGCACCCGTCCGGGCTGGTCCGGGCCGTCCAGCGGGTGGTCTACGCCGTCGCCGGGCGGGCCCTGCTGCGGCGCTCCCGCCGGGTGTTCACGCTGAACGCCACCGTCACCGACTTCGTCCGCGGGCTCGGCACCCGCCCCGAGCGGCTCGGCCACCTGCCGAACGGCGTGGACTCCGAGCTGTTCCGGCCTGCCGTCTCCGCCGAGGAGCGCGCGCTCGCCCGGCGCCGCTTCGGCCTGCCGCAGGACCGGCCGCTGGTGCTCTTCGCGGGCCGGCTGGTGCCGAAGAAGGGCTACCACCTGCTGCTCGCGGCTCACGACACCGCCGCCTACGACCTGGTCTTCGCCGGGGACGGCGACGCCGGGGCGCTGGCCGGGCGCCCCGGCGTGCACCACCTCGGCGCGCTGGCGCCCGAGATCCTCGCCGAGGCGTACCGCGCCTGCGACGTCTTCGCGCTGCCGTCCACCGCCGAGGGCTTCCCGATGACCGTCCAGGAGGCGATGGCCTCCGGGCTGCCCCTGGTCACCACCGACGACCCGGGCTACGCGCCGTACGAGCTGGACCGCTCGCTGGTCGCGCTGCTGCCCCGGGACGCCGAGGTGCTCGGCGACACACTCACCGGGCTGGTCGGCGACCCCGACCGGCTGGCCGCGATGCGCCGCTACTCGCTGGAGTACGCCACCACGCGGTTCCCCTGGCCGGAGCACGTGAGCACGCTGCTCCGGCACTACCGGGAGAACAGATGACCCGGGGGCGGCACGCGCGCCCCCCGGACCAGGTCTACCGCAGCTCGTTCTTCCTCCTGGCCTCCTCGGTCACCACGGCCGGGCTGGGCTTCGTGTTCTGGGTCGTCGTCGCCCGGTACTACACCCCCGACCAGGTGGGCCTGGCGACCTCGCTGATCTCGGCGACCTCGCTGCTCGCCTACCTGAGCATGTTCGGCCTGAACAGCACGCTGGTGCGCTTCCCCGCCCCGGAGGAGGCCCGCAACGGCCAGCTCACCCAGTCGATCGCGCTGGTCGGCGGCGTCTCGGTGGTCGCCGCCGCGCTCTACCTGTACGGGCTGCCGCTCTACGGGCCGAAGCTGCTCTTCGTCCGGGAGCACCTGCTGCCCGAGGTCGGCTTCGTGCTGTTCTGCGTCTGGGCGGCGGTCAACATGCTGACCGACTCGGTCTTCATCGGCGCCCGCCAGCCGCAGTACAACGTGCTGGTCGACGGGCTGCTCCAGGGCCTCGCCAAGCTCGCCCTGCCGGTCGGGCTGGTCGGCTTCGGGGCGTACGGCATTCTCGGCTCGATCGGCGGCGGGTACGGCGTGGCGCTGATCGCCTCGCTGGTGCTGATGCGGAGCCGGCTCGGCTTCCGCTTCGACTTCCGCACGCGCGGCACCCGGCTGCGCGAACACCTCGGGTTCTCCGCGGCGAGCTACGTCTCCAGCCTGCTCAACCTGCTGCCGCTGATGGTCATACCGCTGATCGTGCTGCAGCGGCTCGGCACCGCCGAGGCCGGGTACTACTACGTCGCCTTCCAGATCGCCAGCCTGCTGCACGCGGTGTCCGCCGCCGTCGGGGAGGCGGTCTTCGCCGAGGTCTCCAACGACGAGTCGCGCTTCGGCGAGCTGCTGTGGCGCTCCGCCCGCATCCTGGCGGCGGTGCAGGTGCCCGCCGTCGCGGTGATCGCGCTGGGCAGCGGGCTGCTGCTGCGGCTCTTCGGTGGCGTCTACGAGGCGCGGGCGCACGGCGTGCTCGTGGTGCTCGCGCTCGGCGCACTGGCCGTGGCGCTCAACACCTGGGCCAGCTTCGCGCTCAAGCTGGCCGGGCGGATGACCCACCTGATCCTCAGCAACGTGCTCTTCGCCGTCGTCTCCGTCGGCCTGGCGGCCGCCTGGGCGCCGCGCGGCCTGGTCTGGGTCGGCTGGGCGTGGGGCGTCGGCAACCTCGCCTCCGGGCTGTACGCCGCCGTCGCACTCCTGGGCGGCCGGGTGGCGGCCGGGCCGCCGCCGAGCGCCGGACAGCTCGGCCGACCGAGTACCAGCCAAGCCCGACCTGGGAGTGTCACGCAGTGAACATCGTCGTCGTCAACGCGTACATCCGCGGGAACGCGGGGGACGCCGCGCTGCTGTCGGTCTGTCTGCGACACGTCCGGGAGGCCTTCCCGAGCGCCCGGGTGAGCGTCGCCGGGATGGAGGACGCCGCCGTCCACGCCACCTTCGAGGAGACGCCGAACCTCGGCTCGATCCGCCGGTACGTCGCCGACGGCGAGGTCTCGCTGGGCCGCCGGGTGCTGCGCAAGCTGCTCGTCGCCCAGCTCGTCGTCGGCTGGCTGCTGCTGCCGGGGCAGCGCGGCCGGTCGCTGCTGCTGCGGCTGCTGCCCGCCGAGGCCCGCCGGGAGGCCGCCGCCGTGCTGGGGGCCGACCTGGTGGTCTCGATGGGCGGCGGCTACCTGCTGGCCCGGCCCGGCCTGGACGGCTACCAGAACGTGCTGTTCGTGCTGCTGCCCGCCCTGCTCGCCCAGCGGGTGGGCACCCCGGTGGTGTTCGCCCCGCAGTCCTTCGGGCCCTTCCCGGCCAGGGCGCAGCGCCGGCTCGTCCGGCACACCCTGGGCCGGGCCGCGCTGGTGCTGGCCCGCGAGGACGAGAGCGTCGGCCAGCTGCGGGGCTGCGGCCTCCCGGAACCGCAGATCCGGCGGGCCGTCGACGCCGGGTTCGCGTTCGCGCCGCCCGCCGCCGTCGGCTGGCGCGGCAGACTCGGCCTCGACCCGGACCGGCCCGTGGTGGGCATCACCGCCCGCCGCTGGCTCGCCCGGGAGGCCCAGGACCGCTACGAGGGCGCGCTCGCCGAGGCGATCGACACCCTCCAGGCCGACGGCACGCAGGTCGTGCTGATCCCGCAGGTGAGCACCGACTACCTCGGCGACGACGACCGGATCGTCGAGAGCCGGATAGCGGCCCGCTGCGCCACCGCGCCGCTGCGGGTCGACGAGCGGGTGGACTACCGGGAGATCAAGAGCCTCTACACCGAGTGCTCCTTCCTGATCGGCACCCGCTTCCACTCGGTGATCTTCTCGCTGACCAGCGGCGTGCCGTGCATAGCGATCGAGTACGAGCACAAGACCCGGGGCATCATGGCCGACCTCGGCCTGGGCGAGTGGGTGCTGCCGATCGCCGAGGTGACGTACGCCCGGCTGATGGAGCGGGTGGCCGCGCTCCGCGCCGACGAGGCCGGGTACCGGGCCGTTTTGGAGCAGCGAATCCCCGCCTACGTCGACGACGCGGAGCGCTTCCCCGGCCTGCTGCGCGAGGTGACGCGGTGACCGCCCGCCGGACGGTCGCGGTGGTCGCGCCGTACTACCCGCCGAAGGTCGGCGGCGCGGAGCACTACGCGGCCCGGATCGCCGGCGCCCTCGCCGCCGCGCCGGACTTCACGCCGGTGGTGGTCACCACCCGGCTGAAGGGCCTGCGCACCACCGTCTCGGTGGAGGACGGCGTGCAGATCGTCCGGCTCGGGGCGTGGGTGCGGGTGTCGAACACGCCGCTCAGCCCGCTCTGGCCGTTCCAACTCCGGTACTGGCTGCGGCGCACCGGCGCCGAGCTGGTGAACGCGCACGCACCCGTGCCGGGCCTCGGCGACCTCGCCGTGGTGTGCGCCGGCCGCCGGCCCACGGTGTTCACGTACCACGCCGGTTCGATGCACAAGGGCGAGCCGGGCAGCGGCCTGGCGGACCGTCTGATCGCCCTGTACGAACGGCACCTGCTGCCCCGGGTCTTCCGCCGGGCCGACCGGCTGGTCGCGGTGTCGCCGACCTCGCTGGCGGCCGGGCACCCGCACGCGGTGGAGATCAGCCCGGGGGTGGACACCGGGCGCTTCACGCCGGGGGAGCCGCCGGTGCGGAGGCGGCAGACCGTCTCCTACGTCGGGCGGATGGACCGCACCTCGGCCTGGAAGGGCATCGACGTGCTCGTCCGGGCCTTCGTCGAGCTGACCGACCTGCCGGGCCTGCGGCTGCGGCTGGTGGGCGGCGGCGACGCGCTGCCGGACCACCTGGCGCTCGCCGACCGGCTCGGCGTCGCCGACCGGGTGGACGCGGTGGGGGAGCTGACCGGCGACGCGCTGGTCGAGGAGGTGCGCAGCGCCGGGGTGGTGGTCCTGCCGGCCCGTACCGAGGCCGAGTCCTTCGGCATGGCGCTGGCCGAGGCGATGGCCTGCGGCACCCCGGTGGTGGGCTCCGACGTGGGCGGCATCCCGTACCTGGTGGTGGACGGCGAGAGCGGGCTGCTGGCGCCCCCGGGAGATCCGGCGGGGCTGGCGGCGGTCTGCCGACGGGTGCTGACGGACGGTCCGCTGGCGGACCGGCTGGGCGGGGCGGGGCGGCGCCGGGTGGTCGAGCGCTACGGCTGGGACAGCGTGCTGGGCCGCTACCTCAGCCTGTTCCGGTCGCTGTAGCGCGCGGGCGGCGGTTCTTCAGGTAGCTGCTGATCGACTCCTGCCAGGCCTGGAGGGCCGGCTTCGGCGTGCCGTCGTAGTGCCGCAGGCCGTAGAACAGCGACCGGTGCTGGCGGTCCTTGTCCGTCCCCGAGTCCTCGTCGGCGAACCAGAAGACCGCGCCGACGTGCGGGTTGGCCGCCGCGGCGGGCACCGTGTCGGCGGCGATCTGCGCCTGGAACGCCTCCGTCACGTGCGTGGTGTCCGGCCCGATCGCCTTGCCGTCGGTGGCGCTGCCGGGCCCCTGGGTCGGGGCGCCGGTCTCGGTCAGCCAGACCGGCAGGTTCGGCGTGCCGTTGGAGGACAGCACCCCGACGAGGTTGTCCTTGGTGGTGCTGATCTGCTCCATCGCGGTGCCGAAGTCGGTCTTGGCGCTCGGCAGGTACGGGTACGTGTAGGGGTGGTAGCTGATGGCGTCCACCGCCTTGTTGGCGCCGAGCTTGCACACCGCGTCCAGGAACTCGGCCTGCGCGACGTACCCGCTGGACGGGTCGGTGCCGACCGCCGCGAGCCCGCCCATCAGCACGAACGCCTTCGGGTCGGCGGCGTGCAGCGCCTTGCTGGTGGCGACCAGCAGGTCGGTGTACCCGGCCGGGTCGGGCTTGGGCGCCCAGAACGGGAGGTTCGGCTCGTTCCAGATCTCCCAGGTGTGCACGCCCATCGGCGTGTAGCGCTGGGAGGCGGCCTTGGCGAAGGCGGCGAACGCCTCCGGCTTGGCGGGCGGGCAGCCGTCGTCCTTGCCGCAGCCGGACTTCCGGGCCCAGGTGGGGGTGTAGGCGAGCGTCGCCAGCACCTCCAGGTTGCGCGCCTGGGCCGCCTTCACGATCCGGTCGAAGCGCTGCCACTGGTAGTGGGTGGCGTTGTCCGGCTGGATGTTCTTCCAGGAGAGGTCGACGCGCACCCACTTCGCGCCGGAGTGCACGGCGTCGTCGAGCCCGACGGCCAGGTCCGGGTCGGACTTCCAGGTGAGGCTGTCGCCGTACGCGATGCCGATCCGCAGCTCGTTCGGGTCGGCTGCGGCCGCCGTCGCGGTGGGGGAGGGGGCCGAGCCGCTCGCCGAGGGCGACGGGGCCGGCTCCGGCGGGGAGGAGGACGCGGACGGGAAGGCACTGGCCAGGATCGTCGCCAGCAGCGACACCACGAAGGCGACCACTGCCGCCACCAGCCGTTGCCGCTTGTTCGGTTGCATCCCCATGCGCCACAGCCTAGCCAGCCCGGTCGACGGCCCGTTCGAGTGGCGTGCCCGGTGTCCCCTTTGTCCCGGATTGACTGCCCGTCAGGGATGCAGCGTTCCGGATCTTGGACTCGGGTAATTGATTTTGGGGCGGGCGAGCACCCGAGGCACAATCCGAGGCATGGGACACGTCGAAATTTCGCACCTTGAGTACTACCTGCCGGATGGGCGGGTGCTTTTCGACGACGCGTCCTTCCGGGTCGGCGAGGGCTCCGCCGTCGCACTGGTCGGCGCCAACGGCGCCGGCAAGACCACCCTGCTCCGCATGATCGCGGGCGACACCCAGCCGCACGGCGGCACCGTCACCGTCAGCGGCGGGCTCGGCG
The DNA here is from genome assembly GCF_052076145.1 of Kitasatospora sp. McL0602. Lineage (NCBI taxonomy): Bacteria > Bacillati > Actinomycetota > Actinomycetes > Kitasatosporales > Streptomycetaceae > Kitasatospora > Kitasatospora sp. McL0602. The sequence goes on from NZ_CP197246.1 coordinate 4,597,456, forward strand.
TGATGCGCCAGTTCGTCGGCACCACCGGCCGCGAGGACCAGCGCGAGACGCCGGGCGCACTGCCCGCCGACGCCTCCGTCCGCGACCTGCTGGTCTCCGTCGCCCCGGCCAGGATCGCCGTCGCGGCCAGAGCCGTCGACGCCGCCGAGCTGGCGATGATGGCCCAGGACGACGAGAAGTCGCAGATGGGCTACGCCCAGGCGCTCTCCGACTGGGCCGACGTCGGCGGCTACGAGTACGAGACCACCTGGGACGTCTGCACCACCGCCGCCCTCGGGATGCCCTTCGACCGGGCCCAGTTCCGCGGCCTGAACACCCTCTCCGGCGGCGAGCAGAAGCGGCTCGTGCTGGAGTCGCTGCTGCGCGGCCCCGACGAGGTGCTGCTGCTCGACGAGCCGGACAACTACCTGGACGTCCCGGGCAAGCGCTGGCTGGAGGAGGCCATCAAGGCCACCCCGAAGACCGTGCTCTTCATCTCGCACGACCGCGAGCTGCTCTCCCGCGCCGCCGACAAGATCATCAGCGTCGAGTCGGGCTTCGGGGGCGGCGGCAGCAGCGTCTGGGTGCACGGCGGCGGCTTCGAGTCCTTCCACGAGGCCCGCAAGGAGCGCTTCGCCCGCTTCGAGGAGCTCGGCCGCCGCTGGGACGAGGAGCACGCCAAGCTCAAGAAGCTGGTCGTCACGCTCCGCCAGGCGGCCTCCGTCAGCCACGCGCTGGCCACCCGCTACGCCGCCGCGCAGACCCGCCTCAAGAAGTTCGAGGACGCCGGCCGCCCGGAGGAGCCCCCGCGCGAGCAGTCCATCACCATGCGCCTCAAGGGCGGCCGCACCGGCGTCCGGGCGGTCACCCTGGAGAAGCTGGAGCTCTCCGGCCTGATGAAGCCCTTCGACCTGGAGGTCTTCTACGGCGAGCGGGTCGGCGTGCTCGGCTCCAACGGCTCCGGCAAGTCGCACTTCCTGCGGCTGCTCGCGGGCGACCCCACCGTCGCCCACACCGGCAGCTGGAAGCTCGGCGCCCGCGTGGTGGCCGGCCACTTCCGCCAGACCCACGCGCACCCCGAACTCTTCGGCCGCACCGTCCGCTCGATCGTCGAGGAGGAGCACGCGCTCAGCCGCAGCGCGGCGATGGGCGCCCTGCGCCGGTACGAGCTGGACCGCCAGGAGGAGCAGAAGTTCGAGTCGCTCTCCGGCGGTCAGCAGGCCCGCCTGATGATCCTCAAGCTGGAGCTGGACGGCGTCACCGCCCTGCTGCTGGACGAGCCGACCGACAACCTCGACCTGGAGAGCGCCGAGGCGCTCCAGGAGGGCCTGGAGGCTTTCGACGGCACGGTGCTGTGCGTCACGCACGACCGCTGGTTCGCCAAGACCTTCGACCGTTTCGTGGTGTTCGGCTCCGACGGCCGGGTCTACGAAGCACCCGAACCGGTCTGGGACGAGGCCCGGGTCGTGCGTGATCGGTGACCGGATCGACGGCGTGTCGCTGACCGTTTTTGACCCTCACCGGCTCGGCCGGTAGGCTGGGCGCTTGTTGTGCGTATTGGCTCGCTCCATCTCACGTGAGAGGTCGGTACGCCGGAGACACCAGGCCGATGACCAGCGGCTCCCTCTTGAATTGCGTCCAAGCGGGACCAGGCTGATCTCTTGTCCAGGTGCTCCTGTCAGGACTCACTCACTGAAAAGCGAAGGCTACGACCGTGCGTACGTACAGCCCCAAGCCCGGCGACGTCACCCGCCAGTGGTACGTCATCGACGCGCAAGACGTCGTGCTCGGCCGCCTGGCCTCCCAGGCCGCGAACCTCCTCCGGGGCAAGCACAAGGCGATCTACGCGCCGCACATGGACATGGGTGACTTCGTCATCATCATCAACGCCGACAAGGTGCACCTGTCCGGGAACAAGAAGAGCCAGAAGCTGGCCTACCGCCACAGCGGCTTCCCGGGCGGTCTCCGCTCGGTCCGCTACGACAAGCTGATGGACGAGAACCCGGAGAAGGCCGTCGAGAAGGCCATCAAGGGCATGGTCCCCAAGAACTCCCTGGGCCGCCAGATGCTCTCGAAGCTGAAGGTCTACTCGGGCGACGTGCACCCGCACGCTGCTCAGCAGCCGGTGCCGTTCGAGATCACCCAGGTTGCGCAGTAATTCCGGCCACAAGCCCCCCCATCACTGAGAAGCTGAGGAACACCGTGGCCGAGACTGCCATTGAGACCACCCTCGAGATCGAGGTCGAGGACGACTTCGACGGCTCCGTCGAGGAGTTCACCTCGGAGGAGACCTACACCTCCGAGTCGCTCGCCGGCCGCTTCGGCGAGGCCATCCCCGGCGCCGGCCTCGGCCGTCGCAAGGAGGCGATCGCCCGCGTGCGGATCGTCCCGGGCACCGGCAAGTGGAAGATCAACGGTCGCACCCTGGAGAACTACTTCCCCAACAAGGTGCACCAGCAGACCGTGAACGAGCCCTTCAAGCTCCTCGAGCTCGACGGCCGTTACGACGTTGTCGCCCGCATCTCGGGTGGCGGCGTCTCCGGTCAGGCCTACGCGCTGCGCCTCGGCGTCGCCCGTGCGCTGAACGAGGCGGACGTGGACAACAACCGCGCCGCGCTCAAGAAGGCCGGCTTCCTCATGCGTGACGCGCGTGCCGTCGAGCGCAAGAAGGCCGGTCTCAAGAAGGCCCGCAAGGCCCCGCAGTACAGCAAGCGCTAACCACCTCCGCCGGGGGGCGTGCCATCTGCGGATGGCCCGCACCCTTGGGTGCAGGTGTACGCCCCGGAGCACCTCGTGTGCTCCGGGGCGTTGTGCTTCCCTCCTTTTCGAGAAGGGCGGGGGGAGCGATGATCCGGGTAGTGGGCAGCAGGACACGGAAGGCCAGACAGTGGGACGACTCTTCGGTACGGACGGTGTGCGCGGTGTGGCCAACGAGGGCCTGACCGCCGAACTGGCGCTGGGCCTCTCGGTGGCCGCAGCGCATGTGCTCGGCGATGCCGGTGCTTTCGACGGGCACCGCCCGGTCGCGGTGGTCGGCCGTGACCCGCGCGCCTCCGGAGAGTTCCTGGAGGCCGCCGTGATCGCCGGCCTGGCCAGCGCCGGCGTCGACGTGCTGCGGGTCGGCGTGCTGCCGACCCCCGCTGTGGCGTATCTCACCGGCGCGCTCGGCGCCGACTTCGGCGTGATGCTCTCCGCCAGCCACAACGCGATGCCCGACAACGGCATCAAGTTCCTCGCCCGTGGCGGCCACAAGCTGGACGACACCATCGAGGACGCCATCGAGGCCCACTACGCCCGCTACGGCGTCGGGGACGAGAACTGGAAGCGCCCGACCGGCGCCGCCGTCGGCCGCGTCCGCCAGTACACCGAGGGCTTCGACAAGTACGTCGCCCACCTCGTCGCCGTGCTCCCGAACCGCCTCGACGGCGTGAAGGTCGTCATCGACGGCGCGCACGGCGCCGCCGCCCGTGTCGCCCCCGAGGCCTTCGCCCGCGCCGGTGCCGAGGTCGTCTTTACCCTGGGCGCCGAGCCCACCGGCCTCAACATCAACGAGGGCGTCGGCTCCACCCACCTGGACAAGCTCCAGGCCGCGATGAAGGAGCACCGGGCCGACCTCGGCATCGCCCTCGACGGCGACGCCGACCGCTGCCTGGCCGCCGACGCCGACGGCGAGGAGGTCGACGGCGACCAGATCCTCGCGATCCTCGCCGTCGCGATGAAGGAGGCCGGCACCCTGCGTCGCGGCACCGCCGTCGCGACCGTGATGTCCAACCTCGGCTTCAAGCTGGCGATGGAGCGCGAGGGCATCGAGCTCGTCCAGACCGCCGTCGGCGACCGCTACGTGCTGGAGGAGATGAAGCAGCACGGCTTCGCCCTCGGCGGCGAGCAGTCCGGCCACGTCATCCTGCTCGACCACGCGACCACCGGCGACGGCACCCTGACCGGCCTGATGCTCGGCGCCCGGCTGGCCGCCACCAAGCAGCCGCTGTCCGACCTCGCCGCCGTGATGACGCGGCTGCCGCAGCTGCTGATCAACGTCAAGGGCGTCGACAGGTCCCGGGTCACGACCTGCGCCGAGCTCGCGGCGGCCGTCAAGGAGGCCGAGGAGGAGCTGGGCTCCACCGGGCGCGTCCTGCTGCGGCCGTCCGGCACCGAGCCGCTGGTCCGCGTGATGGTCGAGGCCGCGGACCAGGTCCAGGCGAAGGCCGTCGCCGAGCGGCTCGCGGAAGCGGTCCGGACGTACCTGGGCTGACCTGACCAGGGGCGCGGGGCACAGCCTTCCGGCTGCGCCCCGCGCCCCTGGTCGTGCAACTAGAGCTTGCGGAGCAGTGCTCGCCGGACCTTGTGGTCGGCGCCCTTCTGGAGGATCAGGTTGGCGCGGCCCCGGTTGGGGAGCACGTTCTCCAGCAGGTTGGGCTTGTTGATGGTGCGCCAGACCTGCCGGCCGTACTCCAGCGCCTCCTCCTCCGGGACTTCGGTGAAGCGGCGGAAGTACGAGCTCGGGTCGAGGAACGCGGTGTCGCGCAGCTTGCGGAAGCGCTCCAGGTACCAGCGCTCGATGTCGTCGGTGCGGGCGTCGACGTAGATCGAGAAGTCGAAGAAGTCGGCCACCGCCAGGCGGGTGCGGCCGTCGGTGCCCGGCAGGGCGGGCTGCAGCACGTTCAGCCCCTCGACGATCAGGATGTCGGGACGCTCCACGACGAGCCGCTCGTCCTGCACGATGTCGTACACCAGGTGCGAGTAGACCGGCGCCGAGACCCGGTCCTTGCCCGCCTTCACGTCCGCGACGAAGCGCAGCAGCGCCCGGCGGTCGTACGACTCGGGGAAGCCCTTGCGGGCCATCAGGCCCCGGCGGCGCAGCTCGGCGTTGGGGAGCAGGAAGCCGTCGGTGGTGACCAGCTCGACCCGGGGGTGCTCGGGCCAGCGCGCCAGCAGGGCCTGGAGCAGGCGGGCGGTGGTGGACTTGCCGACCGCGACGGACCCGGCGACGCCGATCACGAACGGGGTGCGGGTCTGCTCGGTGTCCTGGGTGTCCAGGAAGGTGCCGACGGCGCCGCGCAGCTCATGGGTGGCGTGGATGTAGAGGTTGAGCAGCCGGGAGAGCGGCAGGTAGACGTCCCGCACCTCGTCCAGGTCGAGCGCGGTGCCCAGACCTCGTAGCTTCTCGACCTCGGCGGCGGAGAGCGGCAGCGGGGTGCGCTCGCGCAGAGCACTCCACTCGGCGCGGCTCAGATCCACGTACGGGGAGGGGGTGGGCGACTGGACGCCCCGCGTACAGAGTTCGGTCAGCACGTGGTCCATTGTGGGCCGTCCCCGCTGTGGTAGGCGCTGTGGTATCGGTCACTAGGCGTTGCCACCGGCGTGGTGAGGGTGAAGTCCTACCCCGCATATGCTGCTCGCATGTGCGGAATCGTAGGATATGTGGGCTCATCCTCAGCCCTTGATGTAGTGATCGCAGGTCTGTCGCGACTGGAGTACCGGGGCTATGACTCGGCCGGTGTCGCGGTGCAGACGCGAGGCGCCGACGGGCAGTGGAGCCTCGCCACCGACAAGAAGGCGGGCAAGCTCGCCAACCTCCGGAAGTCGCTCGCCGAGACCCCTCTCCCCGGCGGCACCACCGGCATCGGCCACACCCGCTGGGCCACCCACGGCGGCCCGACGGACGCCAACGCCCACCCCCACCTGGACGACACCCGCCGCGTGGCCGTCGTGCACAACGGCATCATCGAGAACTTCGCGCAGCTCCGCGCGGAGATCGCCGAGCGCGGCCACACCCTCCGGTCGGAGACCGACACCGAGGTCGTCGCCCACCTGCTGGGCGAGGCGTACGAGGGTGACCTCGCCGAGGCGATGCGGGCGGTCTGCCGGCAGCTGGACGGCGCCTTCACGCTCGTCGCCGTGCACGCGGACGCCCCGGACGTGGTCGTCGGTGCACGCCGCAACTCGCCGCTGGTGGTCGGGCGCGGCGAGGGCGAGAACTTCCTCGCCTCGGACGTCGCCGCCTTCATCGCGTACACCCGCGAGGCCGTCGAGCTGGGTCAGGACCAGGTCGTCGAGCTGCGCCGCGAGGGTGTGACCGTCACCAACTTCGACGGCACCCCCGCCGAGGTGCGCGAGTACCACGTCGACTGGGACGCCTCGGCCGCCGAGAAGGGCGGCTACGACTACTTCATGCTCAAGGAGATCGCCGAGCAGCCGAAGGCCGTCGCCGACACCCTGCTCGGCCGGATCGGCACCGACGGGCGCCTGACCCTGGACGAGCTGCGGATCTCCGACTCCGCGCTGCGCGAGGTCGACAAGGTCGTCATCATCGCGTGCGGCACCGCTTTCCACGCGGGCATGATCGCCAAGTACGCGATCGAGCACTGGACCCGCATCCCCTGCGAGGTCGAGGTCGCCTCGGAGTTCCGCTACCGCGACCCGATCCTCGACGGCCGGACGCTGGTCATCGCCATCTCGCAGTCCGGCGAGACGATGGACACCCTGATGGCGCTGCGGCACGCCCGCGAGCAGGGTGCCAAGGTGCTGGCGATCTGCAACACCAACGGCTCGACCATCCCGCGCGAGTCCGACGCGGTGCTCTACACCCACGCCGGGCCCGAGGTCGCCGTCGCGTCGACCAAGGCGTTCCTGACCCAGCTGGTCGCCTGCTACCTCGTCGCGCTCTACCTGGGCCAGGTCCGCGGCACCAAGTGGGGCGACGAGATCTTCACCATCATCCGTGAGCTCGGCGACGCGCCGAAGCTCATCGAGGAGGTGCTGGAGACGATGGAGCCGGTGCGGGAGCTGGCGCGCTCGCTGGCCGACGCCAAGTCGGTGCTCTTCCTCGGCCGCCACGTGGGCTTCCCCGTCGCGCTGGAGGGTGCGCTCAAGCTCAAGGAGCTGGCGTACATGCACGCCGAGGGCTTCGCGGCCGGCGAGCTCAAGCACGGCCCGATCGCCCTGATCGAGGAGGGCCTGCCGGTCGTCGTGGTCGTGCCGTCCCCCAAGGGCCGCTCGATCCTGCACGACAAGATCGTCTCCAACATCCAGGAGATCCGGGCCCGTGGCGCCCGCACGATCGTGATCGCCGAGGAGGGCGACGAGGCCGTCGTCCCGTACGCCGACCACCTGATCCGCATCCCCGCCACCCCGACCCTGCTCCAGCCCCTGGTCTCCACCGTCCCGCTCCAGGTCTTCGCCTGCGAGCTGGCCACCGCCAAGGGCCACGAGGTCGACCAGCCCCGCAACCTGGCCAAGTCGGTCACCGTCGAGTAGTACGACCGCCCTGCCGCCCGGCCCCCTGTCGCATCAGCGCAGGGGGCCGGTGTCGAGGGTGAAGTCGAGGGTGAAGGAGAACGGCGCAGGCAGGTCGAGCGGCTTGCCGAACGGCACCTGGGTGTGGGTCGAGTAGCCGCCGTTCTCGGGGTCGGAGTAGAGGGTGACCTTGGCCTCGCTGCGGTCGACCAGCAGGTAGAGGGGGATGGTGGCGGCGGCGTAGCCTCGGCGCTTCTGCTCGCGGTCCCTGCCGGGGTTCGTCGACGTCACTTCCAGGACCAATGCGACTCCGGCCGGGTCCGCCCACGCGTCCTGCGCGCTGAAGTGGCCGACCGGCGCAACTGCGGCGTCGGGGATGAACCTGCCGCCTGGAGTGATCAACCCCTTTCCGCCGCTCACGTACAACTCCTCGGCGGCCTCACGCGCGACAGCGCGGGCGAACCGTGCGATCGCATCCTCGTGGTCGCCGTCCGGCGGTGGGGTCACGACGATCTCCCCTTCGATGAGTTCCGCCTTGAAGCCCAGCGGGGTTTTCAGCTCCAGAAACGTCCTGAGGATGTCGTCCTCAGTGTTCAGGGGGTGCTCGACGGCTGGCATGGCGACCATGGCCCTTCTCCCTCCTGCTCGGTCTGTGCCACGCGAAAGGCTAGGGGCACGGACCGTGACCGGACGGGGCTCGAAGCGGTTCTCACCCGAAAGTGTGCCGTAAGGTCCGGGGCGACGGTTGGAGGGCACAGTGATCATCGGGGTCGGGATCGACGTCGCGGAGATCGAGCGGTTCGGGGCGGCGTTGGAGCGTACGCCGGGGATGGCCGAGCGGCTGTTCGTGGAGGGGGAGCTGCTGCTGCCGTCCGGGCAGCGGCGGGGGATCGCCTCGCTGGCGGCGCGGTTCGCGGCGAAGGAGGCCCTGGCGAAGGCGCTCGGGGCGCCCCCCGGGTTGCGGTGGACGGATGCCGAGGTGTGCACGGAGGCGTCGGGGCAGCCGGTGCTGAAGGTGAGCGGGACGGTCGCCGCGCGGGCCGCCGAGCTGGGTGTCCGGTCGTGGCACGTGTCGCTCAGCCACGACGCGGGCGTAGCGTCGGCTGTGGTGATCGCCGAAGGCTGATCCGAGCCCGATCGAGCCCAGGGAGGGCGTAGTGCGCCACGCTTACACGGTCGAGCAGGTCCGGGCCGCCGAGGCCGAGTTGATGGCGCGGCTGCCCGAGGGGGCGCTGATGCAGCGGGCTGCCGCCGGGCTCGCCGCCGTCTGCGCCAAGCTGCTGCCGAAGGTCTACGGCAGCCGGGTGCTGGTGCTCGCGGGCAGTGGTGACAACGGCGGCGACGCCCTGTACGCGGGGGCCAGGCTGGCGCGGCGCGGGGCCTCCGTACGGGCGCTGCTGCTCGCCCCCGGGCGGGAGCACGCCGGTGGGCTGGCCGAGCTGCGGCGGGCCGGCGGGCGGGTGACGGACGATCAGGGGGAGTTCGCGCGGGCCGACCTGGTGCTGGACGGGATCGTCGGGATCGGAGGCCGGGGCGGCCTGCGGCCCGAGGCGCGGCCGTACGCGGCGATGGAGCGGCGGGGCACGGTCGTCGCGGTGGACCTGCCGAGCGGGGTCGACGCGGACACCGGCGAGGTGCCGGGCGTCGCGCTGCGGGCCGACGTGACGGTCTGCTTCGGCGCGTACAAGCCGGGTCTGTTCGTCGACCCCGGGGCGGAGTACGCCGGGGTGCTGCACCTCGTCGACCTCGGGCTGCGGCTCGGGCCCGCGCCCGTCGAGGTGCTGCAGCACGCGGACGTGGCCGCGCTGCTGCCTGCGCCCGGCGCCGAGAGCGACAAGTACCGGCGCGGCGTCGTCGGCGTGGCCGCCGGGTCGGCGCAGTACCCCGGGGCGGCACTGCTGGCGGTCGCCGGGGCGCTGCGGGGCGGTGCCGGGGCGGTCAGGTACGTCGGGGCGGCGGCGGACGAAGTGGTGCGGCGGCACCCGGAGGTGCTGGTCACCGGCGGCGGGCCTGCCACCGCCGGGCGGGTGCAGGCCTGGGTGGTCGGGCCGGGCTCCGGCGCCGGGGCCGGCGAGGCGCTCGGGGAGGTGCTGGACTCGGGCGTGCCGGCGCTGGTCGACGCGGACGGGCTGACCGAGCTGGCCCGGTGCGGGCCCGGCGTGCGGGACGCACCGCTGCTGCTCACCCCGCACACCGGGGAGGCCGCCCGGCTGCTGGCCGGGGTCCTCGGCGGCGTGCCCCCGACGGCGTCGGCGCTGGCCGCCGCGCGGCTGGCCACGGCGCGGCGGCTCGCGGTGGCGTACGGCGCGACGGTGCTGCTCAAGGGCTCCACGACGGTGGTCGCCACCCCCGACGGCCGGGCCCGGGTCAACCCGACCGGTACGCCCTGGCTGGCGACGGCGGGCAGCGGCGACGTCCTGGCCGGGCTTGCGGGTTCGCTGCTGGCTGCCGGGCTCGCCCCGCTGGACGCCGCCTCGGTGGCGGCGTACCTGCACGGGCTCGCCGGGCGGGCGGCGGCGGCCGTGGGGGTGCCGGTGACCTCGCTGGACGTGGCTTCGGCCCTGTCGGGGGCTTGGCGCGGGGTTCTTGGCGAACTTCACACATCTGGCCAGCCCAACAGGGGCGCGGGGAACTGCGCGAGACGGGAGTGACGGGTGGTGCACGGTTGATCGCGCAGTTCCTCGCGCCCCTGCTGTGGTTTCTGTAGGCGGTCACAGTTGCTCGCCCCTGCTCGGGGCTGGTCGGGGATCTGGGAGACTGGTGCGCGATGACAACTGCGAACACGACCGGGACGGCCCTCCTCACCGGCGGGGTCCGTGCGGAGGCGACCATCGATCTGGGCGCCCTGCGGGAGAACCTCGCGGCGCTGCGGGCGCGTACCGGCGGCTCCGAGCTGATGGCTGTGGTCAAGGCGGACGCCTACGGCCACGGTGCGGTCCGGTGTGCCCGGGAGGCGGTGGCCGCCGGGGTGCGGTGGCTGGGGACGGCCACGCCGGAGGAGGCGCTCGCGCTGCGGGCGGCGGGCATCGGGCCGGAGCAGGCCCGGGTGCTGTGCTGGCTGTGGACGCCGGGCGGGCCGTGGGCCGCCGCGCTGCGGGCGCAGGTCGACATCTCGGTGAGCGGGCTGTGGGCGCTGGAGGAACTGCTGGCGGCCGTCCGGGAGACGGGCGTGCCGGGGCGGGCGCATCTGAAGGCCGACACCGGGCTGGGGCGGAACGGCTGCCAGCCGCACGACTGGCCGGAGCTGGTGGCCGCCGCGCTGCGGGCGCAGTCCGAGGGGCTGATCACCGTCGTCGGCCTCTGGTCGCACTTCGCCGCCGCCGACGAGCCGGGCCACCCGTCGATCCAGGCGCAGCTGGACGGCTTCGCCGCCGCGCTGGCGTACGCCGAGGGCGCCGGGGTCCGCCCCGAGGTGCGGCACCTGGCGAACTCCCCGGCGACGCTGACGCTGCCGCAGTCGCACTACGACATGGTCCGGACCGGCCTGGCGATGTACGGGCTGTCGCCGGTGCCGGAGGTAGGGGCCCCGGCGGACTTCGGGCTGCGGCCGGTGATGGCGCTGACGGCGCGGCTGGCGCTGGTGAAGCGGGTGCCGGGCGGCCACGGCGTCAGTTACGGGCACCACTACACGACGCCGGGGGAGACCACGCTCGGCCTGGTGCCGGTCGGGTACGCCGACGGCATCCCGCGGCACGCCAGCGGCACCGGCCCGGTGCAGATCGCGGGCAAGTGGCGGACGGTGGCCGGGCGGGTGGCGATGGACCAGTTCGTGGTGGACCTCGGTGGCGACACGCCCGAGGTCGGCGAGCAGGTGCTGCTCTTCGGCAACGGCGAACACGGCGAGCCGACGGCGGAGGACTGGGGGCTGGCCTGCGGCACCCTCAGCTACGAGATCGTGACCCGGATCGGGGCCCGGGTGCCCCGCCGGTACGTGGGCGGCCTCGACAGCGGGGACGCGGGCGGCAGCGAGCGCAGGCCATGAGCGAGTCGTCGGCCGGGGGCGGCCCGGTGGCCGCCGTCGCGCGGGCTGCGGGGACGGCCTCGGCGGGCGTGAGCCGGGCCGGGCTGATCGGCATCTCGGTCGGTGTGGTGGCTGCCGGTGCTGCGGCGGGCGTCGCGGTGGAGCGGCTGACGGTCGGCCGGGCGATGCGCCGCCGGGCGGCCGAGGAGGTGGGCGCGGCCGCCTCGTACGGGTCGCTGCGCGGCCGTCCGCGCACCGTGGCCGCGCCGGACGGCACCGGGCTGGCGGTCGAACTGGACGGGACGGGCTGGCCGGGGCCGGTGGAGGAGCCGCCGGCCGGGATGCCGACCCGGCGGGGCTGGTTCACCCGGCGTCGTACCGACCCGCCGGTGGACCGGGCCGGGCTGCCGGGCCTGCTGGCGGGCTCCGGGGCGCTGGTGCGGGCGGGCAGCCGCCGGGGTTTCGGGAGCCCCGACGGGCCGGTGGCCGCGCCGCTGACGGTGGTGTTCTGCCACGGCTACTGCCTGAGTCAGGACAGCTGGCACTTCCAGCGGGCCGCGTTCCGCGAGGGCATGCGGCTGGTCTTTTGGGACCAGCGCAGCCACGGCCGCTCCGAGCGCTCCCGCTCGTACCTGGCCGGTGAGCCCGCGAGCATCGACCAGCTGGGCGGCGACCTCAAGGCCGTGATCGACGCCGTCGCACCGGAGGGCCCGATCGTGCTGGTCGGCCACTCGATGGGCGGCATGACGGTGATGGCGCTGGCCGACCAGCACCCGGAGCTGTTCCGGGAGCGGGTCGCCGGGGTCGCGCTGGTCGGCACCCTGGCGAGCGACTGGAACTCCGTCACGCTCGGCCTGCCCGCCGGTACCGCGAAGCTGCTGAAGCGGTTGGCCCCGGGGGTGGTGCGGCTGCTGGGCCGTCAGGTCGAGCTGGTGGAGGCGGGCAAGCGGATCGGCTCGGAGGTCACGAGCATCTTCTACCGCCGGTTCTCGTTCGGCTCGAAGGACATAGACCCGGCCGTCGCGCGCTTCGCCGAACAGCTGCTGGACGCCAACCCGATCGACGTGGTCGCCGAGTTCTACCCGGCCTTCGGCGCCCACGACAAGACCGCCGCCCTCGCGGCGATGACCGGCCTGCCGGTGCTCGTGCTGGCCGGCACGAAGGACCTGCTCACCCCGCCTGAACACAGCGAGGCGATCGCGCGGGCGCTGCCCGGCGCCGAGCTGTGCCTCGTACCGGACGCGGGCCACCTGGTGATGCTGGAGCGCCCCGAGCTGGTCGACCAGCGGCTGGCGGGGCTGCTGCTGCGGGCGGCGGCGTACGCAGGTGCGGCGGAGCTGCCGCCGGGCGTCGCGGCGCTGGCGGCGGGCACGGCCACGGCGGCACCGGGCGAGGAAGCGCACGAGGAATGACAGATCCGAGGAAGGACGCCCCGATGGGTTCCCAGACCACCGTCACCGTCGACACGCCGGAGCGGATGAACCGGCTCGGCCGGGAGCTCGCCGCCCTGCTGCGGCCGGGCGACCTGGTGCTGCTCTCCGGCGAGCTCGGCGCGGGCAAGACCACCCTCACCCGGGGCCTGGGCGTCGGGCTCGACGTGCGCGGCGCGGTGACCTCGCCGACTTTCGTGATCGCCCGGGTGCACCCCTCGCTGAGCGGCGGCCCGGCGCTGGTGCACGTGGACGCCTACCGCCTGGGCGGCGGGCTGGACGAGATGGAGGACCTCGACCTCGACGTCTCGCTGCCGGAGTCGGTGGTCGTCGTCGAGTGGGGTGAGGGCAAGGTCGAGCAGCTGAGCGACGACCGCCTGGAGATCCGGATCGAGCGTGCCATCGGCGGCACGGCCGAGGACGACTCGGACCCGCGCGGGGTGACGCTCTCCGGCCTCGGCACCCGCTGGGACGGCGTGGATCTCACCGTATTGGGTGACGCCTGAGGAGGGTATTGCGGGCGGCGGCCCCGCGTGATGGGATGGGCCCGAAGGTTAGGTATGCCTAACTAGGAGGCGTGATGCAGAGCACCACCCCCGTCCGTGACGTCCTGGCCGCCTGTGCGGCGGCCGTAGCTGTCTCAACTCCGCCCCCCAGGGGCGCGGGGCCCTGCGCATCAACTGCGTGCGCGAAAACGGGAGATACGGGCCCGCACCTACCGCCTCGCGCACGCAGTTGATTGAGCAGGGCCTCGCGCCCCTGGGCTCGTGCGCGGCTAAGGGATGACGGTTACGCGGGTGCCGTTCGGGGCGAAGTCCCAGAGCAGCTGGCCGTCCGGGCGGGCGCTGCGGATGCCGCCGGTCTTCTTGGGGGAGGCGTCCGGGGAGGGTGTGGCTGTCGGGCTCGCTGCCGGGTCGACGAGGGCGCTGAAGCCGAAGACGGTGCCGTTCTGCTGGAGGAAGCGGACGACGTGCTCGATCGGGCGGTCGTCGGTGCCGCTGCCCGCCGCCGTGCGGCTGTAGACCGCGTAGCTGCCGGGCAGCGGCTCGACCGTGCCCGGGGTGACGCGGAAGGTGGCCTGGACCGGCGGGGTCTTCTTCGGGTCGACCAGCCAGACCTGGTGGGTGCCGGTGGAGTAGACGACCCGGCGGCCGCTGCCGGAGCTCGCGGGCAGTGCGGCGAGCGCCTGGGTCGGGTCGGGGCTCGGCGACGGGGAGGCGGACGGGCTCGCCGAGGGCTTGGCGGCGACCGCCTCGGTCGCGGCGCCGTTGGCCTGGACGGCCAGCAGGGCCACCACCGCCAGCGCTCCGGCGGTCAGGCAGCTGACCACCACTCCAGGACGCGTCCTCACCACGTGCGCTCCCACCGTCGGCGTTGCTTCCCGCCCATCGTGCCAGGTCTGCCACCCGCCGACGGACCGCTCCGTACGTGTGTTCCGGGGCAGTACGAAATGCCGATCCCCCCGACCCTCTAATCTGGACCCGTGCTGCTGCTCGCGTTCGACACCGCAACCCCTGCCGTCACCGCCGCCGTCCACGACGGTTCGGCCGTCCTGGCCGAGTCCTACGAGGTGGATGCCAGACGGCACGGGGAGCTGCTGCTCCCCACCGTCGACCACGTGCTCCGGACGGCGGGTGTCGACAAGCGGGAGCTGACCGGCATCGCCGTCGGCGTCGGGCCCGGCCCGTACACCGGGCTGCGCGTCGGCCTGGTCACCGCCGCCGCGCTCGGCCACGCCCTCGGCCTGCCCGTGTACGGCGTCTGCACGCTCGACGCCATTGCTCACCAGGCCCGCGCCCAGGGGCTCACCGGCCCGTTCACGGTCGCGACCGACGCCCGGCGCAAGGAGGTCTACTGGGCCTCGTACGACGCCGACGGCCGCCGCGTCACCGGGCCCGAGGTGGACCGCCCCGCCGAGCTGACGCCCGAGCCGCAGGCCGTCGGCGCCGGTGCGCTGCTCTACCCCGACAGCTTCCCCGGCGCGCAGGGCCCCGAGCACGTCTCGGCCGGGGCGCTGGCGGCCTTCGCCGCCGCCGAGCTGGCCGCCGGGCGCGAGCTGCTGCCGAACCTGCCGCTCTACCTGCGCCGGCCCGATGCGCAGGTCCCCGCGGGCTACAAGGCGGTGCTGCCCGCGTGACTGCGGTGACGCTGCGCCCGATGCGCTGGTGGGACATCGACCCGGTGATGGAGTTGGAGCTGCGGCTCTTCCCCGAGGACGCCTGGTCCCACGGCATGTACTGGTCCGAGCTGGCCGAGACCCACCCGGGCGGCACCCGGCACTACACCGTCGCCGCCGCGCCGGACGGCGCGATCGTCGGCTACGCCGGGCTGATGGCCATCGGCGTCGAGGGCGACGTGCAGACCATCGCCGTCGACCGGGACTTCCAGGGCGCGGGCCTCGGCGCCGCGCTGCTCACCGACCTGATCACCGAGGCGGCCCGGCGCGGCTGCGAGGAACTGCTGCTGGAGGTCCGGGCCGACAACCCGCGCGCCCAGCACCTCTACGAGCGCTTCGGCTTCGAGACCATCGGCATCCGGCCCGGCTACTACCAGCCCGCCGACGTGGACGCGCTCGTCATGCGCCTCGAACACCCTGCACACGATCTGAAGGACCCCCAGAATGGCTGACGAACCGCTCGTCCTCGGCATCGAGACCTCCTGCGACGAGACCGGCGTCGGCATCGTCCGAGGCACCACCCTGCTCGCCGACGCGGTCGCCTCCAGCGTCAACGACCACGCCCGGTACGGCGGCGTCGTGCCCGAGATCGCCAGCCGGGCGCACCTGGAGGAGATGATCCCGACCATCCAGCGCGCGCTGGACACCGCCGGGGTCAAGGCGAGCGACCTGGACGGCATCGCCGTCACCGCCGGGCCCGGCCTCGCCGGTGCCCTGCTGGTCGGCGTCAGCGCGGCGAAGGCGTACGCCTGGGCGCTCGACAAGCCGCTCTACGGCGTCAACCACCTCGCCTCGCACATCTGCGTCGACCAGCTGGAGCACGGGCGGCTGCCCGAGCCGACGATGGCGCTGCTGGTCTCCGGCGGGCACTCCTCGCTGCTGCTCAGCTCCGACATCACCACCGACGTCCGCCCGCTCGGCGCGACCATCGACGACGCGGCGGGCGAGGCATTCGACAAGGTCGCCCGGGTGCTCGGCCTCGGCTTCCCCGGCGGCCCGGTGGTCGACCGCAGGGCGCGCGAGGGCGACCCGAAGGCGATCGCCTTCCCCCGCGGCCTGAGCAGCGCCAAGGACCCGGCGTACGACTTCTCCTTCTCCGGCCTGAAGACGGCCGTCGCCCGCTGGGTCGAGGCCAAGCGCCGCGCGGGCGAGGAGGTGCCGATCGCCGACGTCGCCGCGTCCTTCCAGGAGGCCGTCACCGACGTGCTGACCCGCAAGGCCGTCCGGGCCTGCAAGGACAACGGCGTCGACCATCTGATGATCGGCGGCGGCGTCGCCGCCAACTCGCGGCTGCGCGAGATGGCCCAGCAGCGCTGCGACAAGGCCGGCATCGTGCTGCGGGTGCCCCGGCCGGGCCTGTGCACCGACAACGGCGCGATGGTCGCCGCGCTCGGCTCCGAGATGGTCTGGCGCAACCGCACGCCGTCCTCGCTCGACCTGTCCGCCGACTCCTCGCTGCCCGTCACCGAGGTGTCCGTACCCCACACTGACTTCCACGCCGCCGCGCACCAGGCCCTCGGGTGACCACCGCCGCGATGTGGGAGGCACGCGCCGTCGACGGCCGGGGCGCCGACCTGCAAGCCTGGGCCACCGCCGAGGCCCTGCCCGCCGTACGCGGCTCGGGCGGGCTGCTGCGCACCGAGCTGCTCACGGCGCCCGGCGACCGGGTGCTGCTGATCACCTGGTGGTCGGGCCCGCCGGTGCCCGTCCCGGACCCGCCGGCGGGGCTGCTCGCCCGGCCGGTGCACCGCTGGGCGTTCACCAGCGAGCACGTCGAGTGAACCGGATGCCCACCCGGTAGCGTCTCTTCCCGAGAGTTGGCTGGACGGACGCTGGGAGAACCGTGAAGAGCAGGACGATGACGTACGCCGCCGGGGCGCTGGCCCTGCTCGCCGCGGTGACCGCCGTGACGGGGTGCGGGCCCAGTACCCCCGCGGCCGCCAAGGCGGCCGGTGCCGCGACGCCGTCCACCGCTGCCGACGCCGCTTCTCCGGCGTCCGCAGCGCCGTCCACCGCGCCGTCCGGCTCGGCCGGTGCCCCGGCGGGTGGCGGTGTCTCGGCCGCCGCCTGGGCGAAGTGGGGGCTCAAGCCGCTGCCGCAGGCCCCGGCGGCGCCCGCCGACAAGCCGGTCAAGCTGACGAAGACGGGCACCGTGCCGGTCTTCAGCGACGTGCCGACGAAGGACAAGGTCGTCTTCGTGACGATCGACGACGGGGCCGAGAAGGACCCGAAGTTCGTCGAGATGCTGACCGACCTGAAGGTGCCGATCTCGATGTTCCTGACGCGGGACATCGTCAAGGGGAACTACGGCTACTTCAAGCCGCTCCAGGCCCTCGGCAACCACATCCAGAACCACACCGTCGACCACCCGCAGATGAGCAAGATCTCGGCGGCGAAGCAGAAGTCCGAGGTCTGCGACGACCAGACGGCGCTCACCCAGCAGTACGGCACGCCCCCGCTGCTCTTCCGCCCGCCGTTCGGCGACGGTGCCAACACCCCGTCGCTGAACACCGCCGTGCAGGAGTGCGGGCCCCGGGCGGTCGTGCTCTGGCGCGAGTCGATGCAGATCCACGACATGCAGTACCAGGCCGCCGACAAGAAGCTGAAGCCCGGGGACATCATCCTGGCGCACTTCCGCGGCCCGTCGGAGCTCAAGGGCGAGACCATGACGGCGATGTTCGGCGAGCTGCTCAGCCGGATCGAGGAGCAGGGCTTCGCCGTCGCCCGCCTGGAGGACTACATCCAGCCACCGGTCGGCTAGACCGGCTGCCCGAGCATCATCAGGTGCCCGTTGCCGAGGCGGCTGAGGATCACCGTCACGGTGTTCGGGCCGGCGGGCTTGAGCTGGCGGCGGAGGTCCTCCGGGGTGACGCCGATGCCGCGCTTCTTGATGACGACGGTGCCGACGGCGCGCTCCCGCAGCAGCGCCTTGAGCTTCTTGACGTTGTACGGGAGCACGTCGGTGAGCTCGTAGGCGTGCGCGAAGGGGGTCGGCACCAGCCGGTCGGAGGTCAGGTAGGCGATCATCGGGTCGATCAGCGTGCCGCCGGTGGCGGCGGCGATCTCGGGCAGCAGCCGGGCCCGGATCGCCGCGCCGTCCGGCTCGTACAGGTAGCGCTTGACGGGCCCGGCGGGCGGGTCCGGGAGGGCGCCCCCGACGAGGGTGTGCGGGCCCGGCAGCAGGGTGGCCCGGTAGGCGCCGGGGGAGTCGGTGCCGAACCAGATCCCGGCCTCCTTGACCTCGCCGTGGTCGGAGACCCACTCGGCCTCGGCGCCGGCCGGGACGAGCCCGTGCGGGATGCCGGGGGCGACCTTGAGCGCGCCGTACGGCGTGCGGCGGGCCGCCTCGACGGCCCAGGAGAGCGGCGGGGAGTACGCCTCGGGGTCGAAGACCCTGCCCTTGGTGGTGCGGCGGGCCGGGTCGGTGAAGACCGCGTCGAAGCCCGTCACGTCGATCTCGGCGACGTCCGCGCAGCGGACCTCGACCAGCTCGGCGAGCCCCAGCGCGGCCGCGTTGGCGACGGCCACCTCGCAGGTCAGCGGGTCACGGTCGACGGCGAGCACCGAGACCCCGGCGCGGGCCAGCGCGATCGCGTCCCCGCCGATGCCGCAGCAGAGGTCGGCCAGCCGCCGCACGCCCAGCCCGGCGAACCGGGCCGCCCGCCACTCGGCCACGGAGCGGCGGGTCGCCTGCTCGACCCCGTTCGGGGTGAAGTACATCCGCTCCGCGTCCGCCCCGAACTTCGCCGCCGCCCGCTGCCGCAGCCGGGCCTGGGCCAGCGCGGCGGAGACCAGCTCGGCCGGGTGGTCCCGGCGCAGCCGGGTGGCCAGCGCCAGCTCCTGGCCGGGCGCGAAGTCATGCAGCTCGGTGAGCAGGGCCTGGCCCTCGTCGGTCAGCAGGGCACGGAACGATTCGATCTCCACCCGGCCATTGTCCCCGCCCGCGCCCGGCCGATTCGCAGGCGCGTCGTTGGCACTCTGGTTGACTGAGTGCTAACTGCGGCCTATGGTCGTTTCTGGCACTCCCCACCGGGTGAGTGCTAACGCGGTAGAGCGTGCCTGACCCCCGCGACGGCAGGCACGCAGACATCGCCCACTACCTGAAGAACAACCCCGTAATCTCCGAAGGGGAGCTCGGACGTGACCGTCAGCAGCAAGGTTGCCATCAAGCCGCTCGAGGACCGCATTGTGGTCCAGCCGCTCGAAGCCGAGACCACCACGGCCTCCGGCCTGGTTATCCCGGACACCGCCAAGGAGAAGCCCCAAGAGGGCGTCGTCCTGGCCGTCGGCCCGGGTCGCTTCGAGGACGGCCAGCGTCTTCCGCTCGACGTCACCGTCGGCGACGTCGTCCTGTACTCCAAGTACGGCGGCACCGAGGTGAAGTACAACGGCGAGGAGTACCTCGTTCTCTCCGCCCGCGACGTTCTGGCCATCGTCCAGAAGTAAGCGTTCGCAGAGCTTCACAGACGTACCAGCCCGCCCCGGTTCTCCATGTCGAAACTGACAGGGGCCCGGGGCGTGGTTGTTGGCTCACGCTCAGACCCCTAAGGAAGCCAAGACATGCCGAAGATCCTGCAGTTCGACGAGGACGCCCGCCGCTCGCTGGAGCGCGGTGTCAACAAGCTGGCCGACACCGTCAAGGTGACGATCGGCCCCAAGGGCCGCAACGTCGTCATCGACAAGAAGTTCGGCGCGCCGACCATCACCAACGACGGTGTCACCATCGCGCGTGAGATCGAGCTCGACGACCCGTACGAGAACCTCGGCGCGCAGCTCGTCAAGGAGGTCGCCACCAAGACGAACGACGTCGCGGGTGACGGCACCACCACCGCCACCGTGCTGGCCCAGGCCCTGGTCAACGAGGGTCTGCGCAACGTCGCCGCCGGTGCCGGCCCGGCCGCCCTGAAGAAGGGCATCGACAAGGCCGTCGCCGCCGTCTCCGCGCACCTGCTCTCCATCGCCCGCGAGATCGAGGGCAAGGACGACGTCGCCGCTGTCGCGTCCCTCTCCGCGCAGGACCCGCAGGTCGGCGAGCTCATCGCCGAGGCGATCGACAAGGTCGGCAAGGACGGTGTCATCACCGTCGAGGAGTCGAACACCTTCGGCGTGGAGCTGGACTTCACCGAGGGCATGCAGTTCGACAAGGGCTACCTCTCGCCGTACTTCGTCACCGACGCCGAGCGTCAGGAAGCGGTCCTCGAGGACCCGTACATCCTGATCAACCAGGGCAAGATCTCCTCCATCCAGGAGCTGCTGCCGCTGCTGGAGAAGGTCCTCCAGGGCGGTACCTCCAAGCCGCTGCTGATCATCGCCGAGGACGTGGACGGCGAGGCGCTCTCCACCCTCGTGGTCAACAAGATCCGTGGCACCTTCAACGCCGTCGCCGTCAAGGCCCCCGGCTTCGGCGACCGCCGCAAGGCGATCCTCGGTGACCTGGCCACCCTGACCGGTGCCACCGTCATCTCCGAGGAGGTCGGCCTCAAGCTCGACCAGGCCGGTCTGGACGTGCTGGGCACCGCCCGCCGCGTGACCATCACCAAGGACGAGACCACCGTCGTCGACGGTGCGGGCGACCACGAGGCCGTGGCCGGCCGCGTCGCCCAGATCAAGGCCGAGATCGCCAACACCGACTCGGACTGGGACCGCGAGAAGCTGCAGGAGCGCCTGGCGAAGCTCGCCGGCGGCGTCTGCGTCATCAAGGTCGGCGCCGCCACCGAGGTGGAGCTCAAGGAGCGCAAGCACCGTCTGGAGGACGCCATCTCGGCGACCCGCGCGGCGGTCGAGGAGGGCATCGTCGCCGGTGGTGGCGCCTCTCTCGTGCACGCGCAGAAGGTGCTCGACGGCGGTCTGGGCCTGACCGGCGACGAGGCGACCGGTGTCGCCGTCGTCCGCAAGGCGCTCGCCGAGCCGCTGCGCTGGATCGCCCAGAACGCGGGCCTCGAGGGCTACGTCATCACCCACAAGGTCGCCGAGCTGGAGGCCGGTCACGGCTTCAACGCGGCCACCGGTGAGTACGGCGACCTGCTGAAGGCCGGCGTCATCGACCCGGTCAAGGTCACCCGCTCCGCTCTGGAGAACGCCGCCTCCATCGCCTCCCTGCTGCTCACCACCGAGACCCTCGTGGTGGAGAAGCCGGCCGACGAGGAGGCCTCCGCCGGTCACTCGCACGGCGGCCACGGTCACTCGCACTGACCCGTCGTCCGGAGGCCCGGCCCGCATCCTTCTCGGAGGTGCGGGCCGGGCCTCCGGCGTTCCCGGCCCACAGCGTTTGTGGAGAGAGCTTTGCGCAGACCAAAGTCTGGCTTATAACTGAGGCATGATCGAGGCCCGCCACCTGCGTGTTCTGCGCGCTGTCGCCCGTACCGGTTCGTTCTCGGCCGCCGCTCGGGAGCTGGGTTGCACGCAGCCCGCCGTGAGCCAGCAGATGAAGGCGCTGGAGAAGTCCGTCGACACCCCGCTGGTGGTGCGCGCGGGCCGGGGCATGCAGCTCAGCGAGGCCGGCAAGGTCCTGCTCAAGCACACGACCGGCATCCTGGCGGGGCTCTCCGCCGCCGAGGAGGAGGTCGCGGCGATCGCCGGGCTGCGGGCCGGGCGGGTGCGGCTGGTGTCGTTCCCCACCGCTAGCTCGACCCTGGTGCCGCCCTCCGTCGCCCGGCTGCGCGGCGCCCACCCGGGCGTGCGCGTCTCGCTGGTCGAGGCGGAGCCGCCGGAGTCGCTGGCGATGCTGCGCGGGGGCGAGTGCGAGATCGCCATCGCCTTCCGCTACCCCGACTCCCAGGGGGGCCTGACCCGCTCCGCCCCGCACGCCTCCCCCCGCGAGATCCGGGCCGAGGCCACGCTGGAGGCGGCGGCCGCCCAGGCCGCGTACGACTGGTCCGACCTGGTGGTGCGGCCGCTGCTCGACGATCCGCTGGTCGGTCTGCTGCCGCAGGCGCACCCGCTGGCGGGGCGCGGCGCGGCGGAGCCGGTGCAGCTGACCGAGCTGGCCGGGGAGCAGTGGATCGCCGGGTGTCCGCAGTGCCGGGGCCATCTGGTCGAACTCTGCTCGGCGGCGGGCTTCGAACCCCGGATCGACTTCGCCACCGACGACTACCCGGCCGTGGTCGGCCTGGTCGCGGCGGGTCTCGGCGTGGCCGTCCTGCCGGGCCTGGCGCTGGACGCGGTCCGCAGCTCCGGCGTGGCCGCCGTCCCCGTGCACGGCGCCTCCGGCGGCCCGGCGGTGCGCGAGGTCGTCGCCCTCACGCTCCCCGACCTCGCCGAGGTCCCCGCCGTCGCACTGATGCTCGATCAGCTCACCGGCGTCGCCGCCTCCCGCTGACACAGCGGCCCCTCAGGGCTGCCGGAACGAGGGCTGGCAGGAACGTTTCTTCAGTGGCGGATGGTGCTCGGCATCGTCAGCGGTACCTCGGCCAGCCGGTTGCGCGAACGCCCCATCAGCTCCTCGCGCTCGTCCTCCGTCAGGCCGCCCCAGACGCCGTACGGTTCGCGGACCGCCAGTGCGTGCGCCGCGCACTCGGTGCGGACCGGGCACCGCATGCAGACCTCCTTGGCACTTGCCTCGCGCGAGCTGCGCGCCGCTCCGCGTTCACCCTCCGGGTGGAAGAAGAGCGAACTGTCCACGCCGCGGCAGGCGGCGGAGAGCTGCCAGTCCCAGAGGTCTGCGTTGGGGCCGGGGAGGCGGGAGAAATCTGCCATGGCTCATTCCCTTCAGGGACTCGACGGCGGCACGCCGCCGGGGATGCGGCGAGGCTCCATCGGGTCGGTGTGAACACCTGGAAATATGACTTACGGCAACCACTGGGACAAGTCACCCACAGAGTTACACAACAGTCAATGACCGTACAGAAGCTATAAAACTGGACAAATGGGGCAGGACGTTTGGAGGTACCTGTGCGGCAACCGAGTGGCGACCGAGCGGCGCCGGGGGCGCGAGGGCACCGGCCGGTGCGCTCGTGGTGCGCGGGCCGCGCGTGATCAGCACAAAAGTGCGGCACATGCCCCGCGATGCGGCTGATCGGTAACGGGTCGGCCACGTACAGTGGTGGAGATGGCCCTGAAAGCCGTAACTCATTCGAGTGACGGTCGTTGGATGTGCGGAGGCGGTTAGCGGGCGCTGGGCGTCGGGAACGATCGCGGGGAGACCGGCGATCCGAACGAAACCCGTCACCGACAGGCCGTGTCGGAGAGATTTCGTACCAGCCAGGAGGCTCAACGTGACGCGGATCAGCTGCGGAGGACGGGCATGACATCCGTACTCGTCTGCGACGATTCCCCCCTCGCCCGGGAGGCGCTTCGCCGCGCGGTGGCGACAGTGCCCGGGGTCGACCGGGTGACCACGGCGACGAACGGTGAGGAGGTCCTCCGCCGTTGGGTGGCCGACCGCTCCGATCTCGTCCTGATGGATGTCCGGATGCCCGGCCTCGGTGGGGTGGAGACCGTCCGGCGGCTGCTCTCGGCCGACCCGGGCGCGCGCATCATCATGCTCACCGTCGCCGAGGACCTGGACGGCGTGGCGCTCGCCGTCGCCGCCGGTGCCCGCGGCTACCTGCACAAGGACGCCTCGCGCGCCGAGCTGCGGGCGACGGTCACCCAGGCCCTCGCCGACCCGACCTGGCGGCTCGCGCCGCGTCGGCTCCGGAGCCCCGACATGGGCGCCGCGCCGACACTGACGGCGCGTGAGATCCAGGTGCTGGAGGGCATGAGCCACGGGCGGAGCAACGCGGAGATCGGCCGCGAGCTCTTCCTGTCGGAGGACACGGTCAAGACCCACGCGCGCCGGCTCTTCAAGAAGCTCGGCGCGTCGGACCGTGCACACGCGGTGGCCCTGGGCTTCCGCTGGGGCCTGGTCCGCTGAGGCCCCGTCGCCCGTGAGAGGCGGCCGCCCGGCCGCCTCGCTCGCTCGGACGTATCGCTCAGACGTATGACGTTACGGTCCCGAGGCTGCACCATGGAGTAGTGGAGCACCTCGGGGACCAGCGGACAGGTACTGCGGAGACGAGCGTGACCGCAGATGGCTCGGAGAGCAGTGGGGCGGGAGGCGGCACGGTGCGCGCGGTGACTGGTCATAACGTTCCGATGCACAACTCCGGACGCGGTGCCGTGTTTTCCGCTTCGACCAGGCACCATGGACCGATGCGCGACGACGAGGCACCGAGCGACACGGCCGCTCCGAACGGCCCGGTGGAGTCGTCGTACCCTGACGCCAACGAGGCCGAGGGCCGCCGGGCGGTGCTCGGCGGCGGCGGTTCGCCGGTGCTGGGCGAGCTGGTCGCGGCCGCCGTCCGCGGCGAGGGCCCGGCGATCGACGCGCTGCTCGCACACGTCCACCCCCTGGCGCTGCGCTACTGCCGGGGCCGGCTCGTCCGGCTGCCGGGGAACGCCCGGCACCACGTGGACGACGTCGCGCAGGAGGTCTGCGTCGCCGTGCTCTGCGCCCTGCCGCGCTACCGGGACGAGGGGCGGCCGTTCGAGGCCTTCGTGTACGGGATCGCCGCGCACAAGATCGCCGACCTGCAGCGGGCCGCGATGCGCGGGCCCGGCTCGACCGTGATCCCGCCCGACGACCTGCCCGAGCTGCCCGACGAGGCGCTCGGCCCGGAGGAGCGCGCGCTGCTCAGCAGCGACGCGGCCTGGGCGAAGGAGCTGCTCTCCAACCTCCCGGCCCGCCAGCGCGAGCTGGTGCTGCTGCGGGTGGCGGCCGGGCTCTCCGCCGAGGAGACCGGCGAGGTGCTCGGCATGTCGCCCGGCGCAGTCCGGGTCGCCCAGCACCGGGCGCTCAGCAGGCTGCGGGCGCTGGCGGAGGAGTCCTCCTAGCAGCTCCCCGTCCTAGGAGCTCGTCGCAGGGCGTGGAAGAGCTTCCTTGATCGTGGCGTTGTCAAGGGGGCGCGAGCTGACATTCCAGTGCCAGTACCATGGGGTATCGGCGCCTGGGCAGGTCGCCAAAATTTCGCGGGTGTGAGCGGGGTTCCTTTGGAGGTTCCTCCAGTAACCCCGGGTGTCTTGGCAGCCTGAGCCTGTGCCGGTGCGCGCGGGTGCGACGGCGGCTGTCACCACGGCCCTCCGTACGCCCCATCTGAGCGACCAAACGCGCCCCAAACCCTCAGCGGGGCGCGATCAATCGATTCGGCCACGCCACGGAAGGTCCCCACAAATGTCTTACAACGCCGCAGGCGTACCCGAGAAGTTCGCGATGCTCGGGCTGACGTACGACGACGTCCTGCTGCTGCCCGGGGCCTCCGAGGTGCTGCCGAACCAGGTCGACACCTCCTCGCGGGTCTCCCGCAACGTCCGGGTGAACATCCCGCTGCTCTCCGCGGCGATGGACAAGGTCACCGAGTCGCGGATGGCGATCGCGATGGCCCGTCAGGGCGGCGTCGGCGTGCTGCACCGCAACCTCTCGATCGAGGACCAGGTCAACCAGGTCGACCTGGTGAAGCGCTCCGAGTCCGGCATGGTCACCGACCCGATCACCGTCGGCCCGGAGACCACCCTCGGCGACGCGGACGCGCTCTGCGCGAAGTTCCGGATCAGCGGCGTGCCGATCGCGGACGAGAACGGCCGGCTGCTCGGCATCGTCACCAACCGCGACATGGCCTTCGAGTCCGACCGCAGCCGCAAGGTGCGCGAGATCATGACGCCGATGCCGCTGATCACGGGCAAGGTCGGCATCTCCGGCGAGGACGCGATCGGGCTGCTGCGCCGCCACAAGATCGAGAAGCTGCCGCTGGTCGACGACGAGGGCCGGATCAAGGGCCTGATCACCGTCAAGGACTTCGTCAAGGCCGAGAAGTACCCGAACGCCGCCAAGGACGCCGAGGGCCGCCTGCTGGTCGGCGCCGCCGTCGGCGCCTCCGCCGAGGCCTTCGACCGCGCCCAGGCGCTGGTCGCCGCAGGCGTCGACTTCCTGGTCGTGGACACCTCGCACGGCCACAGCAGCAACGCGCTGGCCTGGATCTCCAAGATCCGCGCCGCCGTGAACGTCGACGTCGTCGGCGGCAACGTCGCCACCCGGGACGGCGCCCAGGCGCTGATCGACGCGGGCGTGGACGGCGTCAAGGTCGGCGTCGGTCCCGGCTCGATCTGCACCACCCGCGTCGTCGCCGGCATCGGCGTCCCGCAGGTCACCGCGATCTACGAGGCGGCCGTGGCCTGCCAGGCGGCCGGCGTGCCGGTGATCGGTGACGGCGGCCTCCAGTACTCCGGCGACATCGGCAAGGCGCTCGCCGCCGGTGCCGACACCGTGATGCTGGGCTCGCTGCTGGCCGGCTGCGAGGAGTCGCCCGGCGAGCTGATGTTCATCAACGGCAAGCAGTTCAAGTCCTACCGCGGCATGGGCTCGCTGGGTGCCATGCAGTCGCGCGGCCAGGGGCGCTCGTACTCGAAGGACCGTTACTTCCAGGCCGAGGTCGCCTCCGACGACAAGCTCGTGCCCGAGGGCATCGAGGGCCAGGTGCCGTACCGGGGGCCGCTCTCGGCCGTGCTGCACCAGCTGGTCGGCGGCCTGCGGCAGACCATGGGCTACGTCGGCGCGGCGACCATCGCCGAGATGGAGAGCAAGGGCCGGTTCGTCCGGATCACCTCCGCCGGGCTCAAGGAGAGCCACCCGCACGACATCCAGATGACGGTCGAGGCGCCGAACTACACGACCCGCTGACCGCTCCTGCCGTAGGGGCCCCGCCGCGCCGAGAGGTGCGGCGGGGCCCTTTCGCGCGCCCCTGGGGCGGCCGCCCGCGTCGGTACGGGATACTGGGGCGGTACTTGCAGGACGCAGCAGAAGGGCTCGCAGTGACTGAGATCGAGATCGGGCGAGGTAAGCGCGGCCGACGGGCGTACGCCTTCGACGACATCGCCGTCGTCCCCAGCCGCCGTACGCGCGACCCGAAGGAGGTCTCGATCGCCTGGCAGATCGACGCCTACCGCTTCGAGCTGCCGTTCCTGGCAGCGCCGATGGACAGCGTGGTCTCGCCCGCGCAGGCCATCGCCATCGGCGAGCTGGGCGGGCTGGGGGTGCTGAACCTGGAGGGCCTGTGGACCCGCTACGAGGACCCGCAGCCGCTGCTCGACGAGATCGCCACGATCACGGACGAGGCCGCCGCGACCCGCCGCCTCCAGGAGATCTACTCCGCGCCGATCCAGGCGGACCTGATCAAGCAGCGGATCAAGGAGGTCCGGGACTCGGGCGTCGTCACCGCCGCCGCGCTCTCGCCGCAGCGCACCGCCGAGTTCTCCAAGGCCGTCGTGGACGCGGGCGTCGACGTCTTCGTCATCCGCGGCACCACGGTCTCCGCCGAGCACGTGTCGGGTGCGGCCGAGCCGCTCAACCTGAAGCAGTTCATCTACGAGCTGGACGTGCCGGTGATCGTCGGCGGCTGTGCCACCTACACCGCCGCGCTGCACCTGATGCGGACCGGCGCGGCCGGTGTGCTGGTCGGCTTCGGCGGCGGCGCCGCGCACACCACGCGGGGCGTGCTGGGCATCCAGGTCCCGATGGCGACCGCCGTCGCGGACGTCGCGGCCGCGCGCCGTGACTACATGGACGAGTCGGGCGGCCGGTACGTGCACGTCATCGCCGACGGCGGCGTGGGCTACAGCGGCGACATCGCCAAGGCCGTCGCCTGCGGCGCGGACGCCGTGATGATCGGTGCCGCGCTGGCCCGTGCCACCGACGCGCCCGGCAAGGGCTTCCACTGGGGCATGGAGGCCGTGCACGAGGAGCTGCCGCGCGGCAAGCGCGTCGACCTCGGCACGGTCGGCAGCACCGCCGAGATCCTCACCGGCCCGTCGCACACCCCGGACGGCACCATGAACCTGTTCGGCGCGCTGCGCCGGGCGATGGCGACCACCGGGTACTCGGAGCTCAAGGAGTTCCAGCGGGTCGAGGTCACCGTCAACCGCTGACGGGCCGTTCGTAGACGTCGAAACCCCCGCCCACGGCGGGGGTTTCGACGTTCCGGGGCTGCGGACAGCCCTAACACCGGGGCGGGTGGTCCTGAGGCCACCCGACAGGGGATGATGGAGGCTTGGCGTTCGGAGCCCGCCGCCGGCGTGGCCGTGCGGCCCCTCCATGGCCCCAGCCCGACGCGCCGTCACCTCGATCTCCGGCAGCACGCGGGCCAGCAACAACTTGGGGGAGCGCACCTATGACCCAGGCGCAGGGTTCGACCGGCCGCCTTCTGGCCGGTCGTTACCGGCTGGACGAAGTGCTGGGCCGGGGCGGTATGGGCACCGTGTGGCGGGCCGAGGACGAGGTGCTCGGCCGGATCGTCGCGGTCAAGGAGCTCCGGATGCACGGCGGGGTGGACGAGGACGAGAAGCACCGGCTGATCGTCCGCACCCTGCGCGAGGCCAAGGCGACCGCCCGCATCCGGCACACCGCCGCCGTGACCGTCTTCGACGTCGTCGAGGAGGACGACCGGCCGTGGATCGTCATGGAGCTGGTCGAGTCCCGCTCGCTGGCCGAGGTGATCAAGGAGGACGGGCCGCTCAAGCCCGGCCGCGCGGCCGAGATCGCCCTCGAGGTGCTCGGCGTGCTGAGCGCCGCGCACAGCCACGGCATCCTGCACCGGGACGTGAAGCCATCGAACGTGCTGATCGGCGACGACGGCCGGGTGGTGCTCACCGACTTCGGCATCGCGAGCGTGGAGGGCGACACCTCCGTCACCTCCACCGGGATGCTGGTCGGCGCGCCCTCGTACATCTCGCCCGAGCGGGCCCGGGGTCAGAAGCCCGGCCCGCCGGCCGACATGTGGTCCCTCGGCGGGACGCTCTACTCGATGGTCGAGGGGCGGCCCCCGTACGACCGGGGCTCGGCGCTGGCCACGCTCACCGCCGTGATGACCGAGGACCTCGCCACGCCCGAGAACGCGGGCCCGCTCGGGCCGGTGATCGAAGGGCTGCTGGAGAAGGACCCGGTACGACGGCTGGACGCCTCCACCACCCGTTCGATGCTCCGCCGGATCGTCGCGGACGAGACCTCGCGGGCCGAGTCGACCACCCAGGTCACCCCTCCGCCCGCGGTCGCGAAGCCGGCCGACAAGCCGGCGGTGGTCGAGAAGCCGGTCGAGAAGCCGGTCGAGAAGCCGGTGGCGAAGCCGTCGGTCGAGAAGGCGCCCGCTGCCGACCGTGGGGTCGGCGGGCTGCTGGGCACCGTCCGGGTGGGGAGCCGGGCGGCCGGCCCGGGCCGGTCGCGATGCCGACGCCCGCGCCTGCGCCCGCGTCCGCAGCCGGGCCGGTGCCGCCTGTGCCGCCCGCTGCGGTGGCCGCTCCGGCGGCGGCACCGCTGCCGCCGCACCGGCGGCCGGTGGTGCTCGCCGCCATGGCGCTGGGCGTGCTGCTGGCGATAGTCCTGATGGTCATATGGGCGCGCAACTCCGCCGACACCACCGGTGGCGGCTCGCACTCCGCCGACGCGGCGCACAGCAGCGCCGTCGTGACGCCCGCTCCGGTCAAGCCGTCGACGCCGGCCGCCTCACCGAGTTCGAGCCCGTCGCCCAGCACCTCGCCGAGCACCGCAGCGAGCACCGCGGTCAGTTCGCCGCCGCCGAGCAGCCAGGCGCCGAGCTCGCCCCCCGCCACGCCGGGCACCCCGGCCGTCCCGGCGGGCTACCACCTCTACAAGGACAACTCCGGGTTCTCGATCGCGGTGCCGGACGGGTTCGGCCAGCCGTCCGCCGGTAGCGACTCGCGCACCTTCCGGGGCAGCAACGGCACCACTCTGATGGTGGCGTGGACGAACGACCCGAAGCCCGACGCGCTGAAGGAGTGGCAGAGCGTCGAGCAGGGCAGCAGCTTCCCCAACTACCACCGGGTGGCGATGACCGCGCTGAAGTTCCGGCAGTGGACGAACGCCGCCGACTGGGAGTGGACCTTCACCGGTAACAGCGGCTCGCCCATGCACGCGAGCGAGCGGGGCTTCGTCACCGGCAAGTACGGCTACACGATCTACTGGACGATGCTCGACTCCGAGTGGAACCTGCCGCAGAGCGTCGAGGCCCGGAAGAACAGTTACGACAGCTTCCAGCCCGCACCGTGAAACCTTTCGGGCCCGGTGGGACGTACTCTGACGTGACGGAAGGTTCCGGCATATTTTCCTAAGGACGGCTCATGCACGCGGCCAGCCCGGGGCAGGTGGTGGGCGGACGGTACCGGGTGACGGCAGAACCGGCGGGCGGGGCACTGCCCGCACTGGACCTGCGCACCGGTGAGACCGTCCTCCTGCGCGCGCTGGAGCTGCCCGAGCTGCTGACCCCCGGTCAGCTGGACGAGGACCCGGACCCGGAGTACGGCGAGCGCGTCGCCCGGCGGGTCGCCGCCCGGGTGCAGGCCGCCCCCGGGCACGCCCGGCTGCTGCACGGCAGCGAGGTCTTCGCCGAGGGTGAGCTGCTCTGGACGGCCGAGGAGCGCCCACCCGGCAGCCCCCTCGAGGGCCCGCTGCCGCCCTACCGGGCCGCCGAGATCGCGGCCGACCTGGCGAGCGCCCTGCGCGCCCTGCACGCGTCCGGCGTGGTGCACGGCAACGTCTCCGCCCCGGCCGTGCTGGTCTGCGAGGACGGCGCGGCCCTGCTCGGCGGCCTGCTGCCCGGCGCCGCCGAGGAGGCCCTCTGCGAGGAGCTCGGCGGCCCCGTGCCCCGGCGGGTCTACGAGGCGCGCGCGGTGCTGCTGGGCGCCCGTGCCGAGCGCTGGGCGCCGGACGCGGGCCCCGAGTCGGACTGCTGGGCGCTCGGCGTCCTGCTGCACCGGCTGCTCACCGGCCACGCCCCCTACCCCGAGCACGACCTGACGGCCCTGCTCACGGCGGTCCGGGACGGCGCCTTCGAGGTGTCGCCGGGCTGCGGACCGCTGCTCCCGCTGGTCGAGCGGCTGCTCGACCCGGACCGGTCGGCCCGCCCCACGGCGGCGCAGGCCGGGCACTGGCTGACGGCGCTGCTGGCCTCGGCGCCGGAGCCGTACCCGGCGGAGCCGACCGCTCCGCCGCTGCCCGTACGGCGGCCGAAGGGCCCGCTGGTGCCTCGTCAGCGGGGCGCCGTGCAGGCGCACGGACGGCATGCCGGGGCCCGCCCGCTGGTGCCGCCGGCGCTGCTCGGGCCGCTGCTGGTGGGCGGGGTGCTGCTGGCGCTGGTGGCCGCGCTGGCGGCCGTGGTGGCGTTCGCCGGCTGACGCGGTGTGAGCCGCAGGTCACAGGGTGGTCACCAGCCCGGGGCGCGATTCCGGGACCGCGCCGGGGCGCCTAATCTGTGCGTGGAACGAAGTCCGATCGGTGAGTCAGCGGGTGCACCGGAACCTCCGTCAGGGTGACGGTGGCTGATGAGGGGGAACGGTCGCCATGGGCGTGCAGGAGCAGTCGGCACAGGCGGGGCGGCGGCTCGCCGGGCGGTACGCCCTGGGCGACCGGCTCGGCCGGGGCGGCATGGGCACGGTCTGGCGGGCCCGGGACGAGATGCTCGACCGCGACGTCGCGGTCAAGGAGCTGACGGTCGGCCACCTGGACGACGAGGACCAGCAGATACTGCAGTCCCGGATGATGCGCGAGGCCCGCGCCGCCGCGCGGATCAAGCACCCCGGCGTGATCACCATCCACGACGTGCTGGAGCAGGACGGCCGCCCGTGGATCGTCATGGAGCTGATCGACGGCCGCTCGCTCGCCGACGTGATCAGCCAGGACGGCACCCTGCTGCCCCGGGAGGCCGCCGAGGTCGGCCAGCAGGTGCTGGCTGCCCTGCACCGGGGCCACCAGCTCGGCGTGCTGCACCGCGACGTCAAGCCCGCCAACGTCCTGCTGGAGCACCAGACCGGCCGGGTGGTGCTGCTCGACTTCGGCATCGCGACCTTCGAGGGCTCCACCGAGCTGACCCGCCCCGGTGACCTGATCGGCTCGCCCGACTACCTCGCGCCCGAGCGCGCCCAGGGCGAGCGCCCCGGCCCGGCCTCCGACCTCTGGGGGCTCGGCGCGACGCTGTACGCGGCCGTCGAGGGCGAGTCGCCCTTCCGCCGGACCTCGCCGCTGACCACCCTCGCCGCCGTCGTCGCCGACCCGTTGCCGGAGCCGCGCCGGGCCGGGGCGCTCGGGCCGGTGCTGGCCGCGCTGATGGCCAAGGACCCGGCCGAGCGGCCGAGCGCCGACGAGGCGCAGCGGATGCTCGCCGAGGTGACGGCCGGGCACACCATGGACATCAAGCCGCTGCCGAAGGTCGAGCCGGTCGAGCCGGTCGAGCCGGCCGTGCCGTCGAAGGCCGCGCTGTCGAAGGCCGAGCCGAAGATCCCGACCCAGCTGGTGCCGGTGGTCGACCGGGCCGAGCCGGTGACGCCCGTCGAGCCGGAGCCGGTGACCGTGCAGGGCGTGCCCGCAGCGCCTGCAGCGCCCGTCGCGCTGGACTCGGTGACCGGGCCGGTGGTGCGGCGCGGCGGCCGGAAGCGGCGGCTCGGCCTGCTGGCGGGGCTGCTCGCGCTGGTGGTCGCCGCCGGGGGAGCGTACGTCGTGGTCACCCGCCACAAGGACACCACCGGCCAGGGCAGCGGTGGCGTGACGGCCACCGACAGCCCGGCGCCGGGGGCGACGGAGCCGGGCGCGGCGCCGGCCGGATACCGGTGGATGGCCGACGAGGAGGGCTTCCGCTTCCCGTTGCCCGTCACCGGCGGCACCTGGGTGCGGTCGATGGACAAGAACCAGATCTTCTACACCCCGGACAACAAGCTTCACTTCCTCCAGTTCGCGGTGGCCGTCGGCCAGCCGTTGGCGCCGAGCCAGCACCTGGAGCAGCTGGAGGGTGACGTCAGCAAGGGCAAGAACATCAAGGACTTCCACCGGGTCGACCTCTCCGAGGTGAGGATCAACGGCCAGGAGGGCGCGTTCTGGGAGTTCACCTACACCGTCGCCAAGGACGGCTCGCACCGGCACGTCCGGGAGGCCGAGTTCCGGGACGAGGACGGGACGTCCTACACGATCTACCAGTCCGGCCCGGAGGCGGACTCGGTGGACGGGCAGCGGCTCTTCACGACGGTGCTGAACAAGTTCACCGTGACCCGTTAGGTTGATCAAGGAAGCATCTGGCACAGACTGTTTCCTGTTACCGACGGGTACCGAAGTCGCCCCCGAGCGCCTAGGCTGCGCGTCATGACGGACACCACGGCAGACCGCACCTCCACCACGCGCAACCCGGCTGCCCCCGGCGCAGCCCGTACCGTCGCCTCGGCCGTACCGGCGGCGCTCGTCGCCCGGCTGGCCAAGGGCGTCACCGCGAGTGCCGACGCCGAGCAGGTGCACACCACCGCCCCGCTCACCGGTGAGCGGCTCGCCACCCTGCCGCTGTCCGGCCCCGCCGACGTCGCCGCCGCGTACGAGCGGGCCCGCCGCGCCCAGCAGACCTGGGCCGCGCTGCCCGTCCGCCGCCGGGGCGCCGTGCTGCTCCGCTTCCACGACCTTCTGCTCAAGCGGCAGGACGAGGTGCTCGACCTCATCCAGGCCGAGACCGGCAAGGCCCGGCTGCACGCCTTCGAGGAGGTGCTCGCCTCCGCGATGGCCGCCCGGCACTACGGGCGCAAGGCCTCCGGCTACCTGCGCGACCGCCGCCGCTCCGGCGCCGTGCCTGGCCTCACCCACGCGATCGAGGCCCGCCGCCCCAAGGGCGTGATCGGTCAGATCTCGCCGTGGAACTACCCGCTCGAACTCTCCGTCGGCGACGCCCTGCCCGCCTTCGTCGCCGGGAACGCCGTCGTCAACAAGCCCGACACCCAGACCGCGCTCACCGCTCTGTGGGCCCGCGAGCTGCTGATCGAGGCGGGCCT
The DNA here is from genome assembly GCF_052076145.1 of Kitasatospora sp. McL0602. Classification (NCBI taxonomy): domain Bacteria; kingdom Bacillati; phylum Actinomycetota; class Actinomycetes; order Kitasatosporales; family Streptomycetaceae; genus Kitasatospora; species Kitasatospora sp. McL0602. The sequence continues at coordinate 4,631,018 of NZ_CP197246.1, forward strand.
GCCCGCCGACCTCTGGCAGATCGTGATCGGCGACGGCCCCGTCGTCGGCCCGCTGGTCGTCGACCAGGCCGACTACGTCTCCTTCACCGGCTCCACCCGCACCGGCCGCGAGGTGGCCCAGAAGGCCGCCGCCCGCCTGGTCGGCGCCTCGCTCGAACTCGGCGGCAAGAACGCCCTGCTGGTGCTCGCCGACGCCGACCTCGACAAGGCCGCCGAAGGCGCCGTCCGGGCCTGCTTCTCCTCCGCCGGGCAGCTCTGCATCTCGATCGAGCGGCTCTTCGTGCACCGCTCCGTCGCCGACGCCTTCCTCGCCCGCTTCGCCGCCCGCACCGCCGCGCTGCGGCTCGGCGGCGGCCTCGCCTACGGCGCCGACATGGGCTCGCTGGTCTCCGACCGGCAGCTGGAGGTCGTCACCCGGCACGTCGAGGACGCCGTCAAGGCCGGTGCCACCGTGCTCGCCGGCGGCCAGGCCCGCCCCGAGCTCGGCCCGCTGTTCTTCGAGCCGACCATCCTGGACGGCGTCACCCCCGAGATGTCCGTGTGCGCCGAGGAGACCTTCGGCCCGGTCGTCTCGATCTACCGCTTCGACACCGAGGCGGAGGCCGTCGCCGCCGCCAACTCGACCTCGTACGGCCTGAACTCCAGCGTCTGGACGAAGGACCTGCGCCGGGGCCGGGCCGTCGCCGCGCAGCTGCGCACGGGCACCGTCAACGTCAACGAGGCGTACGCGGCGGCCTACGGCTCGGTCGCCTCGCCGATGGGCGGCATGGGCGACTCCGGGCTCGGCCGTCGGCACGGCTCGGAGGGCATCCTCCGCTACACCGAGGCGCAGACCGTCGCGACCCAGAAGCTGCTGCCGATCGGCCCCTCGATGGGGATGACCGACGAGAAGTTCGCCGCGCTGTTCACGGCCGGGCTGAAGGCGATGAAGGCGTTCGGGCTCAAGTAGGTCCCACCGTACGGTTCTTCGAAGGAGCAGCGGCAGATGGCAGGCGAGGAAGTTTTCGACTACGACGTGGTCGTGGTCGGCTCGGGCTTCGGCGGTTCGGTCTCGGCGCTGCGGCTGACCGAGAAGGGGTACAAGGTCGCCGTCCTGGAGGCGGGCCGCCGGTTCACCCGGGAGGAGCTGCCGAAGACCTCCTGGGACGTCGGCAACTACCTCTGGGCGCCCGCGCTCGGCCTCTACGGCATCCAGCGCATCCACCTGCTGGCCAACGTCCTGGTGCTCGGCGGGGCCGGCGTCGGCGGCGGCTCGCTGAACTACGCCAACACCCTGTACGTGCCGCCGAAGGCGTTCTTCGATGACCGCCAGTGGCAGCACATCACCGACTGGGAAGCGGAGTTGGCGCCGTTCTACGACCAGGCGCAGCGGATGCTCGGGGTGCGGACCAACCCGACCATGACGCCCTCCGACGTCCATCTCAAAGCGGCCGCCGAGAAGATGGGCGTCGGGGACACCTTCCACCTGGCCCCCGTCGGCGTCTTCTTCGGCGACGGGAACGACGCGGACGGCGCGGCGAAGGCCGCGCCCGGCACCGAGGCGCCGGACCCGTACTTCGGCGGCGAGGGCCCGAGCCGCCGGGCCTGCACCGAGTGCGGCGAGTGCATGACGGGCTGCCGGCACGGCGCCAAGAACACGCTGACCGAGAACTACCTCTTCCTCGCCGAGAAGAACGGCGCCGAGATCCACCCCATGACCACGGTGGCGCGGATCCGCCCGGCGGGCGGCGGCTTCGCCGTCGACGTGCGGCGCACCAACTCCCGCTCCACGGACCGGGCGAAGGCGGGCGCGCGGACGATCACCGCCGCCAGGGTGGTGGTCGCGGCCGGGACGTACGGCACCCAGACGCTGCTGCACCGGATGCGGGACGGCGGCCAGCTGCCCGCCGTCTCGGCGAAGCTCGGCGAGCTGACCCGGACGAACTCAGAGGCGCTGGTGGGGGCTTCGACCACCGACCGGCGGTACGGCGGGAGGGTCGACTTCAGCAAGGGGGTGGCGATCACCTCGTCCATCCACCCCGACGCCAACACCCACATCGAGCCGGTCCGTTACGGCAAGGGCTCGAACGCGATGGGTGCGCTCAGCGTGCAGCAGGTGCCCGGCGTCGGGCGGGGGCCGCGCTGGCTGCGGTACGCCGTCACCGCCGCGCGGCACCCGGTGATCTTCGCCCAGTCGATGAACCAGCACCGGTGGTCGGAGAAGACCATCATCGGGCTGGTGATGCAGTCGCTGGACAACTCGATCACCGTCTCGCTGAAGAAGTCCGGCCCGGGGAAGGGCAAGCTGACGTCCAGTCAGGGGCACGGCGCACCGAACCCGACCTGGATCCCGGCGGCGGAGGAGGGCGCGAGGGCGCTGGCGGCGGAGATCAACGGCTTCCCCGGCAGCACGGTGGGGGAGATCTTCGACATCCCGATGACCGCGCACTTCATCGGCGGCTGCCCGATCGCCGACAGCCGCGAGAACGGCGTCGTCGACCCGTACCAGCGCCTCTACGGCTACCCCGGGATCAGCGTGGTGGACGGCTCGACCATCTCCGCCAACCTCGGCGTCAACCCGTCCCTGACCATCACCGCGCAGGCGGAACGCGCGATGTCGATGTGGCCCAACAAGGGCAGCGCCGACCCGAGGCCGGCCCAGCACGAGCCCTACCGCCCCGTCCCGGCCGTCGCCCCGGCCCACCCGGCCGTCCCGGCAGGGGCTTTCGCGGAGCTCCTGCTGCCGGTCCCGAAGGTCCCGCCGAAGCGCAGTTGACGCAGCGGGCCTTCAGGGGCGCGGGGCTCTGCCCGCGCCCCGGGGACTACGCGTCAGCGCGCGGCGGCAGCTCGATCTGGAGCAGGTAGCTGCAGGAGCCGCTCTGGGCCTTCTGGCAGAGGCCGACGCCGGGCTGGAGCGCTGCCGGGAGGTCCATGGCCTGGAGCCAGCCGGTGAGGCGCTCGCCGGGGCCGCAGTGGTACTCCTTGGCGATGCCCGCGCGCTCGACGCCCTTGTGGGCGAAGCAGGCGCTGACGTCCATGGTGTGGGTGGTGCCCTCGAAAGTGTCCTCGGCGGTGAAGAGCGAGCCGAGGTAGAGCTCGACGGCCGAGTGGTAGAGCTCCTGGTACTGCTCGAAGGTCTCGACCTTCTCGATGCCGAGCGAGCGCATCAGCCGGACCATCTCCTGGCGGCCGAACTCGCGGACCACCTGGATGTTGGCCTCGTTGGCCCCGTCGACGCCCTTGGCCATCGCGGTCTGGTAGAACCAGAGGCCGTCGGTGGCCATCCAGGAGCGCCGCAGCAGCTCCTCCCGCTGGATGGCGGTCAACTCCGTCGAGGGGACGCGCTCTTCGCTCATCTGCTCACTCCGTGGTCGGCTGGGAGGATGCTGCGTACTGCTCGTACAGGGCCTCGTACCCGTGCCGCCGGAGCTTGCCGCTCGACGTCCGGGGCAGGCGGCCCCGGCGCGTCAGCAGGACGGCCCGGGGGGAGACGCCGAGGGTGCTCGACACGGCGTAACGGACCTGTGCGGCAAGGGTGTTGCGGGCGTCGGGGGAGGTCTCCCGGGTCTCGACGAACAGTACCAACCCTTCTCCGTCCTCGAAGGGTATTCCGGCAGCCAGCACCCCCTCGGGTTCGGCGCCGGGGCAGGCGGCGGCGAGGGCCTCGATGTCGGCGGCGTAGTAGTTCCGGCCGAAGACGATGACCATCTCCTTCGTCCGCCCGACGACGAAGAGTTCACCCTCGTGGCGGAAGCCGAGGTCGCCGGTGTCGACCCAGCCGTCGGCCCCGGCGGTGGAGCCGTCCTCGTAGCCCCGGGTCACCGACTCGCCGCGGATCTGGATGCCGCCGACGGCGGGCTCGGCGGCGAGCGGGTCGCCGTCGGCGGTGACCAGGCGCAGCTCGGTGCCGGTGACGGGCGTGCCGAGGGCGGCCAACTCCCGGGTGCCGTCCGGGGCGGGGCTCACCGTGACGACGCCCTCGGCCAGCGGCTCGCGCTCCACCCGGAGGGTGCGGACGGGCCGGCCGACGGGCGGGAAGGTCACCGCGAGCGAGCCCTCGGCCAGGCCGTAGACCGGCAGGAACGCCTCGGCGCGGAACCCGGCCGGGGCGAAGTGGGCCGAGAAGCGGCGCAGCAGGCCGGTGTCGACGGCTTCGGCGCCGTTGAGCGCGAGCCGCCAGCGGGACAGGTCGAACGCGGCGACCTGCTCGTGGGCGGTCCGGTTGAGGGCTTGCAGGTAGCCGGAGTTGGGGGCGGTGCTGATGGTGACGCCGTGGTCGCTGATGATCCGCAGCCAGCGGCCCGGGTCGCGGAGGAAGTCCTCGGGCGACTGAAGGAAGGTCTCGACGTTGTTCAGCACCGGCGTCAGGAACATCCCGATCAGGCCCATGTCGTGGAAGAGCGGGAGCCAACTGCCGCTGACGTCCTGCTCGGTGACGCCGAGGCCCTTGGTGATGGCCTCGATGTTGGCGAGCAGGTTGGCGTGGCTGAGGATCACGCCCTTGGGGGCCGAGCTGGTGCCGGAGGTGTACTGGACGAGGGCCGGCTCGTCGTCGCCGACCTCCGTCCAGACCGCCGAACTGCCCGCGCAGGCGGCCGTGTCGAGCACGGTGAACCGCCCGCCGGTCTCCGGCAGCAGCGGGGCGAGCAGCCCGGCCAGCACGCCGTCGGTGAGCACCCGCTCGACCCGGGACTGCCGCATCGCCAGCCCGATCCGCTGCGCGTAGACCTCCAGCGGCGCGAAGCGCACGGGCGGCGGCACCGGCACCGGGACGGCGCCGGCCGCGAGCACGCCGAAGAAGGCGCGGGCGAAGTCGGGCGAGGTCGGCAGGGCGATGCCCACCCGCTCCCCCCGCCCGACCCCGCGCTCCAGCAGCCCGCAGGCCAGTCGGCCCGCGTCCGCGTGGAGTTCGTCGAAGCCGACCCGCTCGGTCTCCTTGCCGCCGCGGAACAGGCGGAGAGCGCGTCCGGTCCCGCGGTCGGCCACGGACCGCAGCGCGTCGGTCAGACTCATGAGGTGGCTGCGCCCTCGCGGTCGAGGGTGAGCTCCGCGACGAGCTGCTGGAACTCGCCGACGGTCTGGATGCGGAAGGTCACGTCGGCCTCGATCTCGATGTCGAAGGCCTTCTCCGTCTTCAGGATGATCTGCAGCACGCGCATCGAGTCGACGCCGGGCAGCGAACGGAAGTGGTCGTCGGCGCCGATCTCCTCGGCCGGGACCTTGAGCTCCTCGGCGATGATCGCGGTGATCTGCTGGTTGGTGTCCATGGATTCTCCCCCAGTGGTTACGGTTGGTTGGAGCTGCGCAGGGCCTCGGCCAGGCCGTCCGGCAGCCGGTCGGCCGAGGCGGCCAGCACCTGGTCGGTGAGCAGGAAGAAGGTGCCGTCGGCGACGGCCACCAGGCCGCCGCCGTCGGCGAGTTCGATCCGGCCGGTGGCGCGCACCGAGTCGTCCGCCCGGGTGGTGGTCTCCGCGCTGACGCGGTACGCGGTGTCGGTGCGCATCGGCTGGGCGTAGCGGATGCGCAGGCCCGCCGTGAAGGCCGAGGTGCGGCCCGAGCGGTAGACCGCCTGGGCCAGCAGCTCGTCCAGCAGGGTGGCGACGATGCCCCCGTGCACGACGCCGGGGAACGACTCGTAGTCGGCCCCGAGGGTGACGTCCGCGCGGTAGCCGTCGCCGTGGGCCTCGATCTCCAGCCGCAGGCCGATCGGATTCTTCGGTGCGCAGCCGAAGCAGTTGGAGACCGTCTCGGCGGTCAGGGACTCGGGCACGGCCCGCCTCCTCCTGGTCGGTGCGGGCGTGGTCAGACGAGCGAGCGCAGCTTGCGCTTGATGTCCCGGGAGTTCTCGATCGAGTCGTCCTCGGCGAGCCGGCGGACCATCGCCAGCACCTTGGCGTCGGCGGCGTCGGTGGCGCCGGCCTGGATGGTCTCGATCCGCCGGATGCCCTTGGCGGAGGTGGAGTGCGGGTAGAAGTGCCCGGCCGGGTGCTTGAGGCCCTCGCTGCGGTCGGCGAGCCAGACGTAGGCCATCTTGAGGGCCTCGATCTGGTTCTCGGTGCGGCCGTCGCACAGCTCCTGGCTGAACACGTAGAACGCGCGGGCGTGCCGGGACTCGTCGCGGCCGAGGAGCTTCCAGATCCGCTTGATCACCGGCTCCTTGGTGTCGGCGGCGAGCCGCTGGTAGAGCTCGGCGGCGCGGGCCTCGGAGATGATGTTCATCATCAGCGTGCCTGCCTGGGTGGAGCCCATCGGGTACGGCTCGCGCTTGTAGAGGGCGTGCTTGGAGCGGATCTTGACGCCGATCCGGTCCAGGTAGCGGGCCTGCACGAGCGAGTGCCGGGCCTCCTCGGCGCCCCACATCAGCGCCCAGGACGAGAAGCTGGTCTCGCCCTCCCACTCGCGGAGGAAGTTGTGCGCGCCCGGCAGGGTGCCGAACTCGATGATGGCGGCCTCGGTGAGGTAGTCGATCTCGTCCTCGGCGAGCAGACCGGCGTCGAGGTTCTCGAAGTCGATCTCCTTCCAGTCCCACCGGGTGGTCTCGAACCAGTCGAAGATCTTGTTGTAGGTCATGTCCAGGTAGAAGTCGGTGTACAGCTGGTCCTGGGCCAGCGAGTGGTACGCGCGCAGACCGATGTCGAGCCGGTCGGTGAGGCCGTAGCCGTCGAAGGCGGCGGGCGCGACGAGGTCCTCGACGTCCAGGGCCTCCGCCCAGGACGGCACCGGCCCGTCGGCGCTCGGGCCGACGACGTACGCGCGGGTCTTGGCGTGGGCGCTGTCGGCGCGCAGGCTGCGGACGAGCTCCGGCTGCCCGCTGCCCTGGTGGCCCGCGAAGACCACGGCCAGCTCGGCGTCGGGGGCCAGCTCGTGCAGGTACTTCTCGAAGGCGCCGGGCTGGACGCGGTCGACGGCGATCTCGCCGAACCGGGCCAGCGAGATCTGCTCCGCCAGGGTGGCTCCCGGCAGGCAGTCGACGAAGGCGACGCGCACGTTGCTCATGGGTGAGTCCTCTCCACGTGAAGGGTGTTGCCGCAGGCGGGAACCGCCCGTGACGGCCTGGCCGCTCGTCGGTGCCGTGCGGGGCGACCGGTACGCCAGGCATGGAGGTGCCGTGGTGCTGTGCTGTCGGTGCGTCGGTGCTGGTGCGTCAGAGAATGCTGTGCAGCGGTTACTTGACGGACTGGCCCGTGGCACTGGCGGCGACGGGCGCGCCGGGGGCGGGCGGCGTCGGGCGGGGGCTCATGCCGAGCGCAGGTGCGGCGCCCAGCAGCATGAACAGGCCGACGGCGATACAGGTGTCGAGGTAGGCGTGGTGCGCGTCGTCGTACGTGCGGGGGGTGCCCATGACGGCGACCAGCAGGCTGATGCCGAGCACGCTGCCGATCTGACGGCTCATGTTGACGACCGCGCTGCCGGTGGAGAAGCGCTGCTCCGGGAGCCCGGCGGCAGCGGTGGACAGGATGGTCGGCAGGGCCAGCCCGACGCCCACGCCGCCGACCAGCCAGCCCGGCAGCAACTCGGCTGCATAGTGCGGCTGTTGGCCCACCATCAGGGACATCGCCAGGGCGCCGGCGCCGCAGAGCAGACAGCCGACTGCGGCGATCCGGCCGACCGGCACGCGCTGGGCGAACCTGCCTGCCAGGAGCGCCGCGACAGGCACCAGCAGCGGGCCGGGGGCCACCGCGAGGCCGGTGCGCAGAGCGGAGTAGTGCCAGACGTTCTGCATCCACAGGATGGCGCTGAGCAGGTTCGCGGCGAAGCCGGCGCTGAAGGCCAGCACCGCGACGTTGGCCCAGCTGAACTCCCGCAGCCGCAGCAGTGCGGGTTCGACCACGGGTGACTCGTGGCGGCGCGAGCGCAGCCAGAACGCCACCACCCCGAGGGCAGCGCCCACCAGGACGAGCGTGGTGCGGCCGCCGGGCCAGTCGTTGACCTTGACCAGCCCGAGGGCCAGCAGGCCGATGGCGGCGGTCAGCAGACCGGCGCCGACCAGGTCGGGTGTCCTGGTGACCGCCTCGTCGCGGGAGTCCGGCACCAGCTTCCAGGCCGCGACCAGGGCGAGGACGCCGATCGGGAGGTTGACCAGGAAGACCCAGCGCCAGGACGCGCTGACCAGCAGCCCGCCGAACACCGGCCCGGCGGCGGCCGCCAGCGCGGCGGCCGCCGACCAGATCCGTACGGCACCCGCCCGCTTCTCGGGCGGGAAGACCGAGAGCAGCAGCCCGAGGCTGGCCGGGGTCAGCGCGGCCGCGCCGACGGCCTGGAGCACCCGGAAGAGCACCAGCTGCCAGAGCGTGTCCGCCGCCGCGCAGGCCCCGGAGGCCAGCGTGAACAGGGCGACGCCGTAGAGGAAGCCGTTCTTGCGGCCGAAACGGTCGGCCAGCCGCCCCAGGGGCACGAGCAGGGCGGCGAAGACGATCGCATAGGCGTTGAGCACCCACGAAAGGTCCGACAGGGACGACTGCTCGAACTCACGGCCGATATCGGCGAACGCGACGTTGACGATGAAGAGATCGAGACCGGCCATGAAGGCTGCCAGCGAGAGGATCGCCAGGACGATCCGTGCCTTGCGCGGGTTGACCATGGGCGCCACCGTAACCAGGCGGCAGAGTTGCTAACAAGGCTTTCCTGAAGTCAATTTGCTTACTGGAAACGGAAGATGACATTCAGACGCGGCGGGCGCCGAGCAGCTCGCGGTACTGCTTCGCGGCGAGCGCGAGGTCCTCGTCGCTGCTCAACTCGACGGCGTGCACGACCAGCGGTTCGGCGTACTCCATGCCCGTGAAGGCGGCCATGGTGGCGAGCGGTACCAGCAGCTCCCCGACGGTGCGCAGGTTCTTGCCCTCGGGGCCGTAGTGCTCGGAGCCGCCGCCGGTGGTGACGACGACCTGGAGGGTCTTGCCCTGCAGCGCCTCGCCGCCCGGACCGTAGCCCCAGCCGTGCAGGATCACCTCGTCCTGCCACTGCTTGAGCAGGCCGGGGGTGGAGAACCAGTAGAGCGGGAACTGCAGCACGATCCGATCGTGCTCCTCGGCCAGGCGCTGTTCGCGGCCGACGTCGAGGCGCTGGTCGGGGTAGGTGGCGTAGAGGTCGTGCACGGTGACGTCGGGCAGGTCGCGGACGGCCTCGGTGAGGGTGCGGTTGCCGCGCGAGCCGGCGTAGGAGGGGTGGGCGAGCAGGACGAGGGTGCGCATGGTGGTCTCCTGAGAGTGACTAGACAGAAAGGTCTGTCTGGAATGGGCCTGCGAAACCCCGGCCTGCGGGGCCGGGGGATTCGGGCGGGAGGTCAGGCGGTTGCGGTGCTACGGACAGGACTGCTCGACGAGCGCGGCGGCCGCACTCCTGGCCGCAGCAGCGGCCTGCCCGGACTGTTCGAGGTGGTCGGCCGAGAGTGCGCCGTCGATCAGCAGCGTGAGCTGGCGGGCGAGCAGCGCCGGGTCGGCGGCGCCGGCCACGGTGGCCAGCCCCTGGAGCCAGCTGCGGACGGTCTCCTTGTGGGTGGCCGCGATCGCCTGCGGCTCGGTGCCCGGCTCGCACTCGGCGGCCGCGTTGATGAAGCTGCAGCCTCGGAAGCCGTGCTCCTCGTAGGCGGCGGTGAGTGCGTCGAAGGCGCCGACCAGCTGGTCGCGCGGGTCCGGCCCGGCGGCCAGGGCGGCCGAGCGCAGCTTGCCGCGCCAGTTCCGGTCGGAGCGGAGCAGGTACTCCGCGACCAGCCGCTCCTTGCAGGCGAAGTGCGAGTACAGCGTCGCCTTGGCGACCCCGGACTCGGCGATCACCCGGTCGACGCCCACCGCACGGATGCCGTGGGCGGAGAACAGCTCGCAGGCGGTGTCGAGGATCCGCTCCCGGGCGGGGAGGCGCTTCGGTGTGCTCACTGCTCTCCCCTCCCGGCCGGCCTTCTGCTGGCTCCGTCGAAGAAGAAGTTAACAGACAGGTCTGTCTGTTTCAAGCAGGGCAAAGGGCCCCGCCGGGGGAAACGGGGCCCTTTGTCGCTCAGCACGCGGCGTCAGGGCTGCGCCGGTGCTGGGGCGACGGCGCCGGGGGATGAGCGCCGTCTCGTCGGAGTGGTCTGGGGCCGCGCACCCGGACCGGCGGGGGTGGGCCGGTGGGCGCCGCGGCGTTCGCGGGCGGCCGTTCACGGAGCGTGAGGTGATAACCGTTGTCACCGTCGGCTCGCTCGGGCGTCTCGGTCGAGGGTCCAACAACCCCCTACAACCAGCATCGTGATGGACGGAACCCTTGCTGTGCAACCGATTCGACGCAGTTCGGCACAGTCCAATTTCTGTCGGCCGGACTGCCGTACCATGACCCGCCGCACTTCGTGGACGCACCGGCACGGCCGTACCGACTACGCTCCGTAGTAGTGGGCGGGCATGGGTAGTAGCGAGCGGGCATGGTCGGTGCGACCGCCGATCGCCGGGCGTCCCCGGCAGGCGGCGGCCACACCTTCCACTTCCACTTCGCTTCAGCCGCGGCCGGGTCCGCTGTCCCCTGCTTGCCGGCCGCATGCACCCGCGCGCGGTCCCACGGCGGGCCGCACCCGGCGGGGCCGGGGGCAGCAGCGCCACGCGCGCCGGTGGACTGACGAGATGTCCACGCGTGGTTTTCGGAGCCGGTGCGTCCACGGCCCGCACCTGGGAGGTGCGACGCGTCCGTACGGTCCGCCCGGAACAACGCCGGGCGGAGCGGCTCGGTCACGGGTGCGGCCGTGCAGCATGCGGGTGAAGCCGCACGGTGTCCAGTGGGCGAACCGGGGCTCGTCAGGTCGCCCGGTAGAATCGGAGCTGACACCCCCACCCGTCACCCGCCGTCGGCCTCCCCAGGGCCCGCTGCGCGCGACACCTCCCGAATCGCTGCCGGAAGGCCGTCCGTGACCTCTGCTACCCCCGACCACTCCGCCCTCGACACCGTCCTCGTCGTCGACTTCGGTGCCCAGTACGCCCAGCTCATCGCCCGCCGGGTGCGTGAGGCTCGGGTCTACAGCGAGATCGTGCCGAGCTCCATGCCGGTCGCCGAGATGCTCGCCAAGAACCCGAAGGCGATCATCCTCTCCGGTGGTCCGTCCTCGGTCTACGAGGAGGGCGCGCCGCGCCTGGACCGCGCGATCTTCGAGGCCGGTGTGCCGGTCTTCGGCATGTGCTACGGCTTCCAGCTGATGGCCATCACCCTCGGCGGTACCGTCGACAACTCCGGCGCCCGCGAGTACGGCCGCACCGCGCTGCACGTCGGCAGGAACGGCTCGACCCTCTTCGAGGGCACCCCCGCCGAGCAGTCGGTGTGGATGTCGCACGGCGACGCCTGCTCCGCCGCGCCGGAGGGCTTCACCGTCACCGCCGCCACCGACGTGGTGCCCGTCGCCGCGTTCGAGAACGACGAGGCGAGGCTCTACGGCGTCCAGTACCACCCCGAGGTGCTGCACTCCACGCACGGCCAGCAGATCCTGGAGCACTTCCTCTACCGCGGCGCCGGCCTCGCCCCGACCTGGACGACCGTCAACGTCGTCGACGAGCAGGTCGCGCTGATCAAGGAGCAGGTCGGCGACAAGCGCGCCATCTGTGGCCTCTCCGGCGGCGTCGACTCGGCCGTCGCGGCGGCGCTGGTGGCCAAGGCCATCGGCGACCAGCTGACCTGCGTCTACGTCGACCACGGTCTGATGCGCAAGGGCGAGACCGAGCAGGTCGAGAAGGACTTCGTCGCCGCGACCGGCGTCAAGCTCAAGGTCGTGGACGCCGAGGAGCGCTTCCTGACCGCGCTGGCCGGGGTCTCCGACCCCGAGACGAAGCGCAAGATCATCGGTCGCGAGTTCATCCGCGTCTTCGAGCAGGCCCAGGCCGAGATCATCGCGGACGAGGGCCCGGCCGTCGGCTTCCTGGTGCAGGGCACCCTGTATCCGGACGTGGTGGAGTCCGGCGGCGGCACCGGCACCGCCAACATCAAGTCGCACCACAACGTCGGCGGCCTGCCCGACGACATCGAGTTCGAGCTCGTCGAGCCGCTGCGCAAGCTGTTCAAGGACGAGGTCCGGATGGTCGGCCAGGAGCTCGGGCTCCCGGAGGAGATCGTCCAGCGGCAGCCCTTCCCCGGCCCCGGCCTGGGCATCCGGATCGTCGGCGAGGTCACCAAGGAGCGGCTCGACCTGCTCCGCGAGGCCGACGCCATCGCCCGCGAGGAACTGACGCTGGCCGGCCTCGACCGGGAGATCTGGCAGTGCCCGGTCGTGCTGCTCGCCGACGTCCGCAGCGTCGGCGTCCAGGGCGACGGCCGCACCTACGGCCACCCGATCGTGCTGCGCCCGGTCTCCTCCGAGGACGCCATGACGGCCGACTGGTCGCGCCTGCCGTACGAGGTGCTGGCCAAGATCTCCACCCGCATCACCAACGAGGTCCCCGACGTCAACCGCGTGGTGCTCGACTGCACCAGCAAGCCGCCGGGCACCATCGAGTGGGAGTAGTCCCCACCGCTCGTTGAACGACCGCGCCGCCGCTCCCGTACTCCTTGGGGGCGGCGGCGCGGTCGTCGCCACGGCGGCCGTGAGCACGGATTACACCGCGGACCGGGCAGAATCGGACCGGACCTGTCAGCGGATGACGGGCCGTGAGCAAAGGGGACGGCATGACGGCGGGGCACGAGGAACCGGAGCAGACCCGAGCGGGCCTGGGTGCACTGCGTGAGACGGCCACCCGGTACGCGCTGCTGCCGCTGCGGCTCTTCCTCGGGCTGACGTTCGTCTACGCCGCCTTCGACAAGCTCTCCGACGCGCACTTCCTGGCCGGCGCCTCGGACCCGGCCTCCTTCTACTCCCAGACCCAGGCCGTCAAGCCGCACAGCCCGATCGGCTGGGCCCTCGGCCCGGCCCTCGACAACCCGACGCTCTTCGCCCTGACCATCGCCTTCGGCGAGCTGGCCGTCGGCCTCGGCACGCTCTTCGGCCTCTGGGGCCGGATCGCCGCCACCGGCGGCGCACTGATCAACCTCAGCCTCTGGCTGACCATCAGCTGGAACGTCAGCCCCTACTACCTCGGCAACGACCTCGCCTACCTGATGGCCTGGACGCCGCTGGTGCTGGCCGGGACGCCGTACCTCTCGGTCGACGGCTACCTCGCCCGCCGGGCCGGGCGCGACCGCGCCCGGGGCGTCACCGAGCACGGCATCCGGCGCCGGGCGGTGATGGACGGCGGCATCGCGGCCGTCGCCCTCGGCGGCGCCGGGCTGCTGGCCGGTTCGCTGACGGCGACCTTCGGGCGGTCCAAGAAGCCCGCCGCCACCACCGCGCCCTCCGCCGCCCCCGCCCCGGCCACCGGCAGCGGTGGCACGAAGGTCTCCGTCGCCGCCTCCGCCGTGCCGGTCGGCGGCTCCGCGCCGGTCAAGGACCCGTCCTCCGGTGACACCGTCTACATCCTGCAGCCCAAGGCCGGCCAGTACTGCGGCCTCTCCTCCGTCTGCACCCACTCCGGCTGCGCCGTCGACGCCCCCAAGGGCGGCCAGCTCTACTGCCCCTGCCACGGCTCCCGCTTCGACGCGTCGACCGGCGCCGTGATCAACGGCCCCGCGACCAAGCCGCTGCCCAAGTACACCGTCACCAAGGACGGCGACCGGCTGGACCTCGGCCCGCTCGCCTGACGGCCCGCTCGCCTGACGTCCGACCGGGCTCAGTCGCTACGGCCCCGGCGGGCCATCGCGAGCAGCGCGCCCGCCAGGCCGGCCGTCCCGAGGACGATGAAGGTCACCGGGACGACGATCCGGCCGTTGACGGTGAAGTCGTCGAGCGAGGCGACCAGGAAGAGCACCGCCAGCCCGGTGAACAGGACGCCCGCAACGAGCGAGAAGAGATCCAGTCGGTGCTTCCTCATGACGCCTGCTCCACCCGTACGTTGCCGATGCCGACGGTCACGGTCAGGTCGATCGTGCCCTTGGACTGCTGACCGTTCACCGGGTGCAGCTGGTACTCCCGGTTGGTGTCCACCCCGGAGGCCCACTGGTTCTGGGGCACGTGGACGTCGCCGATCGGGTTGTGCACCGTCAGGTGGACGTCCACATCCGCCGGGAGGGTCACCCGGGCGTCGCCGATGCCCAGCCGGACGGTCGTGGGCAGCGTCGCCCCCGCCGGGTCCAGCGTGCTGAGGTCGAGCCGGAGATCGCCCACGCCGAGGTTGTACTCGCTCTGCAACTGGCTCACCGAGGCCGGTGCCCAGGAGCGGTCACCGACCGCGCTGCTGATCGTCGCGTGCGAGACGACCGACCCGGCCGTCCCGGCCAGCGCCAGGGTCAGCGCCACCGCCGGCACCGTCAGCCCGCGCGCCCGGCCGAACTTCGCGCCGACCAGCAGCGGCACCGCCAGCCCCAGCAGCGCCGCCGCCAGCACCGTGCTGATCCGCACACTGCCGAGCGGGGAGGTCACCGCCCAGGCCAGCGTGCCCGCGCCCGCCGCCAGCAGCAGACCCAGCGGCCCGAGGAAGGAGCGGTGGCGCCGCACCCGGGCGACCGGCGTCGGCGCGAACTCCGTCACCGACTCTGCGGCGGCCGGGCCGGGCTTGCGCAGCGGGTCGCCCTCGGGCAGGTCGGTGCGCTGCCACCAGGGCTGGGCGGCCGCGCCCGGCGGCGGCGGGGTCGGGCCCGCGTACGGGTTGCGCTCGGGGTGGCGCGGATCCCAGAGGTAGCCGGACGCGCCGACCGGCGGGGTGTCCGCCGGATGGTCCGCCGGGTGGTCCGCCTCCGGGCCGGTCCCGTGGCGGCGCATGTGCTCGTGCACGTGTGTCATCGCGCCCTCCCACTCGGTCTTCATGTCGCGGGCGAACTGCTCCTTCCAGGCCGGCCAGTCGTGGCCGGCCTGGCCGTCCTCCGTCAGCCGGTCGTACGGGCCGCCCGGCCGGTGGCGCCGGAAGCCGTGCACCCGGCGGCGACGCTCGGGGTCGTACCGGACGGCGAGGAAGACCAGGCCGCCGAGCAGCAGCAGCGGGAACATCTGCCCGCCGTCGTCCATCGAGGAGAAGAACACCCCCATGCCGATCACCGTCAGCAGCACCGCACCGATCGACTGACCGTCCACCCGCCCGGTCAGCACCCGCTGCAGCTCCGTCCGCCCGGCCCGGCCCTCGGCCGGCTCGCGCGGCACGATCAGCCAGCCCAGGCCGTACAGGAAGAGGCCGAGCCCGCCGGAGAGGCAGAGCACGGCCGTGACGACGCGGAAGACCACCGGGTCGATGTCCAGGTGACGCCCGAGACCGCCGCACACCCCGGCCACCACCCGGTGCTGCTCGCTGCGGGTGAGGGGCGGGCGGCCCGCCGGGGCGGAGGGCCCGGCCGGGTCGGCGTCTGCGAAGTGGTCGTCCGTCATGCCCCCATCCTGCTGCTTGGGACCGGCCCCGCCCAAGCTCCCGGGGCCCGGGACGGACCCTGAACCGACCCTGAGACACAGCTCGGGGGCGCACCCTGATGCGCGGCGGCCCGCGTACGTGTGACCATCGGGGCGTGGCAGCACCCGGACCAGACCCCATGACCCCCGCACCTGACGGCCCGTCGGCCGAACCGGCCTCCGCCGACCAGGGCCGCCCGCCCTACCGCAGGCTCTACCGCAGCCCGCACGGGCGGATGCTGGGCGGCGTCGCGCACGGGCTGGCCGTCCACCTCGGGCTGCCCGTGACCTGGGTGCGGGCCGCCTTCGTCCTGCTCTTCTTCGCGCAGGGGATAGGCGGGCTGCTGTACGCCGCGTTCTGGTTCGTGGTGCCGATCGGCATCGGCGAGCCCGCCCTCGGCGGCGGGCAGCAGTGGCGGTACGTCAACGGCACGTTCGTCCGGGGCGACACCGGGGGCGCGGAGTTCGGGCAGCTGCGCAAGGGGGAGCGGCGCGGGCTCGACCGGCTCCGCGAACTCCTCCAGCGGACCTTCCACGGCGAGCCGGCCACCATGACGGCCACCCTGCCGGGTACCTCGCCGGGTGCGGCCGCGCCGCAGGGCGTCGGCGGCTCCGTCGTGAAGGAGGGCGGCGGCTCCGGGCTCGGCCAGATCGCGGCCCTGCTCGCCCTCGTCGTCGGCATCATGGCGCTGCTCAGCGCCCTGCACATCCAGACCGCCAAGCCGTACGTCTGGCCGCTGCTCACCGTCGGCGTCGGCGTCGCACTGGTCTGGCGGCAGGCCGACGACTCGCGCTGGCAGCGCTGGTTCGGCCTGGAGGAGGGGACGAAGCGCCGCGCCGCGTACACCAGGGTCGGCGCGGGCGTGCTGCTCGTCGCCGCGGGCATCGTCGGCTTCCTCGTCCTCCAGGGCACCGGCTCGACCTGGTCCTCGGTGATCGAGGCCGCGCTCGCCGTGCTCGCGGGCGTGCTGGTGCTCGTCGGCCCGTACGCGCTGCGGATGTGGCAGGACCTCGGCGCCGAGCGGACGGCCCGCATCCGCGCCCAGGAGCGTGCCGAGATCGCCGCCCACGTCCACGACTCGGTGCTGCACACCCTGACGCTGATCCAGCGCAACGCCGACGACGCCAAGGAGGTGCTGCGCCTCGCCCGCGCCCAGGAGCGCGAACTGCGCCTCTGGCTCTACCGCCCCGAGGCCGCCGCCGAGGCCGCCCCGGACACCCTCGCCGAGCGTATCCGCTCCGTCGTCGCCGAGGTCGAGGACCTGCACGGGGTGCCGGTCGAGCTGGTCTGCGTCGGCGACTGCCCGATGGACGACCGGATCTCGGCCCAGATGCAGGCCGCGAGGGAGGCAATGGTCAACGCGGCCAAGTACGGTGGGCCAGGACCGGTCCAGGTGTACGCAGAGGTGGAGGGGCGGACGGTGTCGGTGTTCGTCCGCGACCACGGCCCCGGCTTCGACCCGGACAGCGTGCCCGAGGACCGGATGGGCGTACGGGAGTCGATCATCGGCCGGATGAAGCGCAACGGCGGCACCGCGAGGGTGCGGCCCGCGCCGGACGGCGGCACGGAGGTCGAGCTGGAGATGGAGAGAGCGAATGACTGAGCCTGCTGCACCCGCCGAGAGCGGGCCGGACCGTACGGCGCGGGTCGTCCTGGTCGACGACCACCGGATGTTCCGCACCGGAGTCCGGGCCGAGATCGGGCGCACCGAGATCACCGGGATCGACGTGGTGGGCGAGGCGGATGACGTCGAGTCAGCCGTCCAGGTCGTCGCCGAGACCCGGCCCGACGTCGTCCTGCTCGACGTCCACCTGCCCGGCGGCGGTGGCGTCGAGGTGCTGCGGCGCTCGGCCCCGCTGATGTCCGACCCGGCGGGCGTGCGGTTCCTCGCGCTCTCCGTCTCCGACGCCGCCGAGGACGTCATCGGGGTGATCCGGGGCGGCGCGCGCGGCTACGTCACCAAGACCATCACCGGCACCGACCTCGTCAACGCCATCTTCCGGATCTCCGACGGCGACGCCGTCTTCTCCCCGCGCCTGGCCGGCTTCGTCCTCGACGCCTTCGCCGCCACCGACACCCCGCCCGTCGACGAGGACCTCGACCGCCTCACCCAGCGCGAGCGCGAGGTGCTCCGCCTGATCGCCCGTGGGTACGCCTACAAGGAGATCGCCAAGCAGCTCTTCATCTCCGTCAAGACGGTCGAGAGCCACGTCTCCGCCGTCCTGCGCAAGCTCCAGCTCAGCAACCGCCACGAGCTGACCCGCTGGGCCACTGCCCGCCGCCTGGTCTGACGCCGCACCGCCCGGGGGTCAACCGGGTGCCTGATAGCCTGACGGCGCGCCCGGGTTCTGAGCCGGGTGCGCCGGGGAGCTTGTAGGTGTCGACTCCCCTGGGGGCGGAGCACCCCTGTCGCGTGGGGTCTCACGGTCCTGCCGCCTTTGCCGACTTTCGTGGGAGAAGAAGCAGACCGATGGGCCTCACCGACCGCACCATGCCGACCGTCGCGCCCGTCATACCCTCGGCCGCGCCCGCCCCGCCCGCCGTCGTGCGCTGGCTCCCGGCGGCCACGGCCCTGCTCCTCGCCGTCGCGTTGCTGCTGGCCACCGACACCGCGCCGCTCGACATCGCCAAGTACGGCTTCTACGCGGTCTGGGGCGTCCTGCTCCCCGGCACGCTGGTGTTCCGCTCGCTCCGCTGCACCCCGCACACCCTGGTCGAGGACCTCGCGCTCGGCGCCGTCACCGGCCTGGTGCTGGAACTCGCCGCCTGGGCCGTCCTGATGCCGCTCGGCATCCAGTCGGCCGCCACGCTCTGGCCGCTCGCCGTCGTCGTCCCGTTCGCCGCCGTGCCCCGGCTGCGCAGGCACTGGCGACCCCGCGACTACCGCTCCACCCCCTCGCTGGGCTGGTCCTGGGCGGTGGCCGGGACGGTCGCCGTCACCACCGTCTTCCTGTACGGCGTGTACCTGCGGCGCAACCCGATCCTGCCGACGAGCGAGAGCTCGACGCAGTTCATGGACCTGCCCTACCAGCTCTCGCTGGCGGCCAACGCCAAGCACACCTTCCCGCTGACGCTCCCGCAGGCGGCGGGCGAGCCGCTCTACTACCACTGGTTCGCCTTCGTCCACGAGGCGATGACCAGCATGGTCGGGCACATCGACCTGCCGGTCGTGCAGATGCGGCTGATGATCCCGGCGCTCTGCGCGCTCGCGATGGTCGTCATGGCCGTCGTCGGCTGGCGGCTCGCCCGCCGCCCGTGGGTCGGCGTGGTCGCCGCGCTGCTGGTCTTCGCGATCGGCGAGTTCAACGTGGTGCGGATGGTCGACACCGCGCCGTTCGGCTCCTCCCAGGTGCCGCTGATGTCCTGGGCCAGCGTCTCGATGACGTACAGCTGGCCGCTGCTGTTCGCGCTGATCGCCGCCGTCGGCGAAGGTCTCGTCCGCCGCCGGGAGGACGACAGCGTGCCCGCCTGGGGCCCCGGGCTCTTCGTCCTGGTGGCGCTGTTCGCCGTGGCCTCCAGCGCGGCCAAGGCGACCTCCCTGCCGGTCACACTCGCGGGGCTCGCCCTCGCCGGATTCGTCGTGCTGGTCACCACCCGGCGCATCCCCTGGGCCGTCGTCGGCCTCGGCGGGATCCTCGGCGCTGCCCAGGTCTTCTCCACCGCCGTGATCTTCCGGTTCATGACCTACGGCCTGGAGATCCTGCCGCTCTCGAACATCGAGGGGAACTGGGCCGTCGACCCGGCGCACCCGCGCTCCTCCGCCTCACAGGCGGTCGTCGTCGCCGGGGTCTGGGCGGCCTTCCTGCTCTGCACCCAGCTGCGGGTGGTCGGCGCGCTGCCGCTGCTCTGGCGCAGCCGCCTCAACCTCCAGCCCGTGCAGTGGATCCTGCTCGGCGGGGCTGTCGCAGGGCCGACCGCCTACCTGCTCATGAACGGCTGGAACGCCTCCTACTTCACCCACGCAGGGCTGGCCTTCGGCGCGCTGCTGTCAGCCTGGGGATACTGCGAGGCCTTCGAGCGGGCGGCCCTGAGCAGGCGGGGCAAGACCCTGCTCGCCGTCGCCACCGCGGTCTTCGTCGGGCTGCTCACCTATGGCATCCGGACGGGCGCAGACGGCTGGCGCCGTTTCGCCCTCGGCCTCTTCGGCATCGACCCGGACAAGCCCAAGGTCGCATACGCGGGCCTGGTCCCGATGCTGGTGGCGGCAGCGGCACTGCTGCTGATCGCCGCGCTGGGCGGGCTGCTCTGGTGGGGCCTGGGCCGATCCTGGGCCGGGCTGCGCGGTCGTGGCGGCATCGTGCTGCTCACCGCCGCGCTGACGGCCGGGGCGCCGACGCTGATGCTGGACATGTTCGACCCGGGGTGGTCGCCGTCGGTGTGGGGTGCGCCCGAGCTGCAGAAGTCCCGGGTGGAGGCGGCGCGTTGGGTCCGCAGCCACTCCGCCCCGACGGACGTCATCGCGACCAACGAGCACTACCTGCCCGGCACGTCCTACGACAGCCGGGTATTCACCCTGAGCGCGTTCTCCGAGCGGTCCGTCCTGATCGAGGGCTGGGGCTTCGCGCCGCGCGAGATGGCCTCCGGCGGCGGCAACGGCGTCGGTCCGTTCTGGGATCAGCCGCTGCTGGAGCTCAACGACGCCGCGTTCTACTCGCCCACTCCCGAGATCCTCGCCGAGCTCCGCGACAAGCACCACGTCCGCTACCTGGTGCTGGAGCGCCGCGCGGGCGTCGAGTCACCGCTGCTCGACGAGCTCGTCAAGCCGGTGTACGACAACGGTCACGAGGCGGTGTACGAGCTGCGCACCTGGGCTCACCAGGGCAGCTGGGTGCTGCCCGAGCTGTGGAAGACCGGCGTCGAAGCTCCGCTTCCCGCACGGCACCGGGCCGCCGGATAGGTCATGCCTGGTCACGGCGCGTCCGGGTAGACGAAGACGACGTACCCGCCGTAGGCGGCCGAGCAGAGCGCCGCCGTGGTCAGGACCAGGGCCAGGGTGGTGCGGCTGCGGATGCGGGCCAGGCCGGTGGCGAGCGGGAGCAGCAGGCCGACGGCGGGGAGCAGGAAGCGGGCGCGGGAGTCGAAGTAGGCCGCGTCGCCGAGGGCGAGCGTCAGCATGGCGGTGCTGTAGAGCAGCAGGACGGGTGGCTGGCGCTGGGTGACGGAGACGGCCAGCAGCAGGACGGCGGCGAGCAGGACGGCTGCGACGACGACGTCGGCGAGCAGGACGTTGTCGGGGCGGGTGAGCAGGTCGCGCAGGGCGTAGAAGGTCTGGCGACCGTAGTCGAACGTGGTCTTCCAGGCGTCCTGGACCCGGAAGTAGCCGTCCCAGCGGCCTTTCTGGAGGCCGACCCAGCCGAGGAAGCCGAGGAAGCCGAGCGGGGCGAGGGCGGCCCCGGCGGCCGCGCGCCAGTCGGCGCGGTGGCGCAGCAACTCCCAGAGGGCGGCGCCCGCGACGGCTGCGGCGACGGCGACGCCGGTGGGGCGGCTCAGGCCGGCCAGCAGGCTGAGGGCGCCGGCGCGGAGCCAGTGCCGGGTGACGGCGGCGTGCACGGCCCAGGTGGCGAAGGCGGTGAAGACCAGCTCGGAGTAGGCCGCGCTCTCCACCACGGCGTACGGGACGACGCCCCAGAGGACGGCGGCGAGGATGCCGGCCCGCCGCCCGTAGAGGTGGTCGGCGAGGGCGAAGATGCCCCAGGCTGCGGCGAGTGAGGCGGCCCAGGCGACGAGCAGCGCGGCGTAGTTGACGCCGATCGGGAGCAGCCAGGCGGTCAGCCTGATCAGCAGTGGGTAGACCGGGAAGAACGCGTACACCTCGTACGGCCCGTGCGGGCCCGGTACGGGAGTCGAGCCGGCGTAGCCGTGGACGGCGATGTCCTGGTACCAGTACGCGTCCCACAGGGTGCTCAGCCGGTAGAGGCCGGAGCTGCCGCGGTGGGCGCCCCAGGCGACGAGGAGCAGGACGCCGACGGCGCGGGTGGCGGCGTAGCCGAGCACTGCCGCCGCGGCCGGGGGGAGGGCACCTCGGCAGGGCCGGGGCGACGGGCGGCGGGTGGCGAGCGCGGTGGGCACCCGGCCATCACACCGCCGTCGCCCCGGGAGGGCAAACGGGGCGTCAACCTGCGCTGACGGCGGTCAGCGGCGCTCCGCCCCTAGCGGCGGGGGGTCTTCTCCTGGGCGGCGGCGCGGACCTGGGTGAAGGCCTTGTCCAGGTGCCGCTTCATCAGCGGCGCGAGCGGGCGCTCGACGAGGCGGTGCACCAGCCAGGCGGCGAGCAGCATGGTGGCGGTCACCACCAGGAGCGTCGGGTACGGCGCGAGGTAGCGGCGGACGCGGGTGATGAGCTGCCACCCGATCTGCTGGTGCAGCAGGTAGAGCGGGTAGGTCAGGGCGCCGGCGACGGTGAGCCACTTCCAGCGGATCCAGTTGAAGGCGCCGAGTGCCGCAGCCGTGACCAGGCCGAAGTAGAGCGTGGTGCAGGCGACCACGACGGACCAGGAGAGCGTCTGGTGGGCGCCCCAGCCGTAGCCGGGGATGACGCCGCGGATCTGGTCCTGGGCGATCAGCCAGCAGAAGCCGAGCAGGCCCCAGAGCAACAGGTTCGGGCCGAAACGGTACATCAGGTAGATCACGATGCCGCCGATGAAGTACCAGGCGTAGACCGGCTGCACGATCGCGCTGAGCAGCGGGAAGTTGGCCTGGCCGGCGAGCAGGGTGGCGAAGGCCCAGATGCCGCAGAAGGCCAGCACCCGGCGGTAGGTCAGACCGAACGCGACCAGGCAGCCGAAGAGCACGTAGAAGCGCATCTCGGCCCAGAGCGTCCAGTAGACCGGGTCCATGTTGTCCACGCCGAGCGGCGCGTTGGCCATGCTCAGGTTGGAGAGGATGCGGCTCGGGGTCGGCCGGTTGAGGTTGTCGCCCCAGATGGTCGGGACGATCAGCAGCACGACCGTGGTGAGCAGGACGGAGACCCAGTACGCGGGGAAGAGCCGCACCACCCGGGAGGTCAGGAAGTCGCTGACCTTCCGGTCCCAGCAGGACATGCAGATGACGAAGCCGCTGATCAGGAAGAACAGTTCGACGCCGGTCCAGCTGTACTCGCCGATCTTGTGCACGAAGGGCATCAGCTGGCTGGGCAGGCCGTGCCAGACGTCGGGGAAGCGCTCGACGCCGACCCAGTGCCAGAGGACGACGCCGAGGGCGGCGAGCAGCCGCAGGCCGTCGAGTACGTAGAGCCGCGGGCGCTTCACGACCGGGGGTGGCGTCTGCGGAGCGGGGGCCGTCACGTGGCCGGTGGCGTCCGGCGCTACCGACGCCGTCGTTATGGAGGACATCTATGACTCTCAGATCCGGAGGCGGAGGCTGCCCCCCGCGCGGGGTACCGCGAGCGACGCCCCGGTGGGACTCGGACACAGTACCGATGGTTCAGGAGGATTATCAGGCCGGTGGCCGAGTCGTCGGCCACCGGCCCCCGGTGCCGGTCGGTGAGCAGTGGTCAGTGCTGGTCGGTGCCGGTCAGCGCCGTTCGAGCAGGGTGACGGTCATCCTGTCGCTGGTGTGCTGGCCGACCTGCTTGTACTGCTGCAGAGCCTTCTTCTCGCCTGCGGTCAGGTCGACGTTGGTCTGGATGTCCTGCGGAGCGCCGGCGGTGACGAGCCACACCCGGGGGGTGTCGATGACGCACCCGGCCTCGTTGGTGCAGCGCTTCGGGTGGAGCTGGCCGATCTCGGCCGAACTGCCCGTCATGGTGACGTCCTTGAGGTGGACGCTGTCGGGGAGGTAGTAGCCGACCGCCGTGTCGATCTGGAACTCCCAGGGCGAGCGGGCCGGGAGCAGGCCGTCGCCCGGCCGGTAGCCCTGCGCGATGACGGCGGCGACGCCCTTGGCGTCCCAGTTCTCGCGGGACAGCGCATGGCGCATCTGCCGCTGCTCGGGTGCGCCGAGCAGGATCAGAACGGCCAGGCTCACCGCGCCGAGCGCCTTGGGCCGCAGCGAGGTCAGGACGTTGGCGGCGAGCAGGGCCCAGGCGGGCAGCGTGAACAGCAGGTAGCGGTCGAAGAAGTAGTGCGAGGAGCTCTGCGAGATGAGCCACACCAGGGCGATCGGCAGGATCGCCATCACCCCGACCTCGAAGGCGACCCGGCGGCGGCTCGGCCAGGCCAGCGGCAGCACGGCGAGCGCGAGGAAGGCGTAGCTGACCCAGGACGAGCCGAACAGCCCGCGCCAGAAGACCTCCCCGATGTACTGCACGCTCGGCGAGTCCAGCCAGCCCAGTTGGACACCCGCCTGCTTCTGGCCGAGCTGCATGACCGGCAGCACCGGCAGCACGCCGACCACGGCGGCGAGCACGAAGCCGACCGGCAGCGCGCGTTCCCGCCGGTGCCACCAGCGCATGCCGACGATGACGGCGTGGGCGCTCAGGTAGGTCAGCGCCACCAGGTGGAAGTAGCCGGTCAGCGGGATGCAGCAGCCGTACGCGGTCCAGCGCAGCGCGGTCGGCCGCTCCAGCGCGCGCAGCAGCAGCCAGGTCGCCGCGGCCACGCCGAGGATCGCGAAGGCGTACCCGCGGGCCTCCTGCGCATAGCGGGAGACGGCCGGGATGGTCGCGAAGACCACACCGGCGACCAGGCCGGTGGTGCGGCCGAAGAGCTTCCGGCCGGCCAGTGCGACGAAGACGGTGGCCCCGACCATCGCCAGCACCGACGGGAGACGGAGGGCGAGCAGGGAGTGCCCGAACAGGGACACCCAGAACTGCTCGATGAGGTAGTAGAGGCCGGTGGAGGCGTCGATGTTGTGCAGCATCGTGACGAGATCGCCGGGGCTGCGGTTGATCGCACCCCAGGTGGCGAGCTCGTCCCGCCAGAGGGCGACGCGGCCGATGTGGTAGCCGCCGAGGCCCAGCATCAGCAGGGCCGGCCACAGCCAGTAGAGGCGTGTGACGACGGCGGACAGGCGGCGAGCCCTCCCCAGGGCGTCGGGTATCGGCGCGTCAGCAGCCGACTCGACGGCTCTCGCCGTACTGGTACGCATCGCGGCGGACCTTCCGTTCGGTTCGGTCGCGGCGGAGCGGTACGGGACGCGACAGGTGAGGGAGGGGCGGTCGGCCGCAGTGGCACGAGACCGGCACAGCACCGTGCCGGCAGGCCGTTCGTTCGGCCCGGAACCCCCCGAAGAACGGTACCAGCGCCACATGAATGGCCGGGGTGCCGATCGGGCCGCCCGTAGCTACTCACGCACCCGGGCCGCGTTCGGTTGCACCATCCGCCGGACGTGCCCGAACAGTCAGGGGCGCAGGGCAGCGGCAATACCGCCCCGGCGGCTTGTTCGGCTAGCCTCCCTCCCTGTGACCGTAATAGAACAGCAGCCGACCGAGACCTCCGGCGGCACAGCGCAGAAGCCAGTCGTCGCCAGGTCCGCCGGCCGGATGGGATGGCTCGACGCCATCCGGGGTGTGGCGGCGCTGCTCGTCGCGGTCCACCACTTCGGGTTGCTGGCGCTGATACCCGGCGGCGCGTACTTCGGGAAGCACTTCGACCTCGGCATCTACGCCGTCATGGTCTTCTTCCTGGTCAGCGGGTACATCATCCCGGCCTCGCTGGAACGCCGGGGCGACGTGCGGGGCTTCTGGGTCGGCCGGTTCTTCCGGATCTACCCGCTGCTGCTGGTCGTGGTCACGATCGCGCTGCTCGTCCTGCCGCAGAAGTTCTCCGCCGTGCCCGTCCAGGGCGACATCGAGCAGCCGGTCCGCGCGACGGTCGCCAACCTGACGCTGCTGCAGGACCTGCTCAACATCCCGAACGGGCTCGGGGTGCTCTGGACGCTCTCGTACGAGATGGTCTTCTACTTCTTCGTCTCCGCCCTCTTCGTGGCGGGCTGGCACCGGAAGAGCAGCGAGATCTCGATCGGCTTCGGCGCCCTCTGCCTGCTGCTCGGGGCGGCCGTCCCGAGCCAGATGATCACCCACGACAAGGGCTCCACGCTGCACGCCGTGATGTCCGCCGCGCTGATCATGGGGATGGGCCTGGTCTGCATCATGACCGGCCGTCCGGCGGCGACCAAGTTCGGTGCGGTGCTGCTCGGCGGGCTCGGTGCGGTGCTGATCTTCGGCAACTCCCGCGCGATGTTCTTCGAGAGCATGATCATCCTCGGCACGATGTTCGCGGGCACCGCGATCTACCGCGCCGAGAAGGGCCAGGCCGACAAGGTGCTGACCTGGCTCGGCTGCGGCTTCGTCATCGTCGCCGGCTTCGCCGCCGGGTACATGTACAACCGGGGCATCCCCGCCATCTGGAAGTCCTGGGTCGAGACCTGGCAGGGCTTCTCCTTCCCGTACCTCGCGGCCTGGATCACCTTCGGCCTCGCGATGCTGGCCCGGCACAAGCGCTTCCCCCGGGTGCTGACCTTCCTCGGCGCGATCAGCTACTCGGTGTACGTGGTGCACATCCCCGTCCTGATGGCCGTCCGCTGGCTGGTCCCCGCCACGGACTTCCCGGCGCACGGGATCGGCAAGTTCAGCCAGGCGGGGATCTTCCTCGCCGCCGTGATCGGGATCAGCTACCTGACCTACCGCTTCGTCGAGCTGCCCGGCCAGAACCTGGGCCGCCGCCTGCTGAAGCGCATGCAGCAGCGCTCCGAGCCCGTCGAGGCGAAGGTCTGACCTGTACGACGAGGTCAGGCGGGCCGGACGGCTCCGGCGAAGGGCATGACGTCGACCGACTCGTAGCGGACGGGTGCGCCCGGGTGCGGGGCGTGGATCATGCGGCCGTAGCCGGTGTAGAGGCCGACGTGGCTGACGGCGGAGAAGAAGAAGACCAGGTCGCCGGGGCGGAGTTCGCCCCGGGAGACCCGGGGGGCGGCGTCGATCTGGGCGTAGGTGGTGCGGGGGAGGCTCACCCCGGCGGCGGCCCAGGCGGCCTGGACGAGGCCGGAGCAGTCGTAGGAGCCGGGCCCGGTGGCGCCCCAGACGTAGGGCTTGCCGAGCTGGGCGACGGCGAACGCGACGGCCTGGGCGGCGCGGCCGGTGGCCGGTGCGGGGGCGTCCGTGAACTCGTCGCCCGGCCCGGCCGGGGTGAGGCGGGCCAGCAGGCTCTGCGCCTGGGCGAGCTTGCGCTGGACGGCGGCCCGGTCGGCGGCCAGCTCCTGCTGGCGGCGGCTCAGCTCGGCCAGGCGGTCCTGCGCCTCGGCGGTCTGGGTGTCCAACGCGGTGCGCTGGCGGCCGTACTGCTGGAGGGTCTGCTGCTCGATCGCCCCCGCCTGGTCGAGCATGCCCGCGCGCTCCAGGAACTGCTGCGGGTCGTCGGCGAGGGCCAGTTGGAGCGTCCGGGAGAGGCCGCCGCTGCGGTACTGGTCGGCGGCGAGGGCGCCGAGCCGGGCCCGGGTGGTCTCGACGGCGGCGATCTTGCGGGCCAGCTCGTCCTGGAGCCGGCCGACCTGCCGCTGGAGGGCCGCCGCCTGCTCGCCCGCGCCGTCGTAGCGCTGGGTGGCCTGCTCGGCCTCCTGGAAGAGCTCGTCCACCTGGGCCCGGACCTGCGCCGCACCGGGCGCCGGTTCGGCGTGGCTCGGTGCGGCGAGGCCGCCGACGGAGACGGCTGCCGCCCCCGCGAAGGTGGCGACCGTGCGGGAGCGCCGTGGGGCGGTCCGGGGTTTTCGGTGCGAGGCCATGGCGGGTGGGGCTCCTGGTCCTGGGTGTGAGCTGGTGCTGTGCGGGCGGCAGGGTGTGCCGGTCCGGTGTAGGACGGGGACGTTAGCGGGCCGCCGCGCCGCGCCGCGCCGCAAGTCACGGCCCTGACCGGAAGCCTGCGGAACTGATCATTCCGCTGTCCGGATCCGTCGTTCTGCCGCGCTGATCAGCACGGATCTGGCAGATTCACCGGCCGGGTCGGGCTGTCGGTGGCGGGCCATAGACTCGAAGGGCCATGACTAGCCTCTTTGACGACCTCCCGCTCCCCGGCTTCGAGGACCCCTCGGCCGAGTCGCAGCAGCAGCCGAAGCCCGTCGACGAGCCCCCGTACGAGGAGCCTCCGTACGACGCTCCGCACGACATGTACGAGAGCACGTACGAGGAGGCCATCCCCGAGGGCCTGTTCCAGACCGACCACGCGGCCGCCGTCGAGCGCGACGCCTGGCACCGCAACGGCGCTGCCCGCACCGTGGTGGACCCGGTGCAGCTGCTGGAGGGGATGAACGACCCGCAGCGCGAGGCCGTGCTGCACGCCGGCTCGCCGCTGCTGATCGTCGCCGGGGCCGGCTCCGGCAAGACCCGGGTGCTGACGCACCGGATCGCGTACCTGCTCGGCGCCCGGCACGTGCAGCCGGGCGAGATCCTGGCGATCACCTTCACCAACAAGGCCGCCGGGGAGATGCGCGAGCGCGTCGAGAGCCTGGTCGGGCCGCGCGCCCGCGCGATGTGGGTGTCGACCTTCCACAGCGCGTGCGTGCGCATCCTGCGCCGGGAGAGCAAGGTCCTCGGCTTCACGTCCAGCTTCTCGATCTACGACTCGGCGGATTCGCAGCGGCTGATGGCGCTGTGCTGCCGCGATCTCGACCTGGACCCGAAGCAGTTCCCGCCGAAGTCCTTCACCGCGAAGATCAGCAACCTCAAGAACGAGCTGATCGACGAGGAGACGTACGCCGCGCAGGCCGCCAACCCGATGGAGAAGAAGCTCGCCGAGGCGTACTTCCTCTACCAGCGCCGCCTGCGCGAGGCCAACGCGCTGGACTTCGACGACATCATCATGACGACGGTCAACCTGCTCCAGGCCTTCCCTGCCGTCGCAGAGCACTACCGCCGGCGCTTCCGGCACATCCTGGTCGACGAGTACCAGGACACCAACCACGCCCAGTACATGCTGGTCCGCGAGCTCAGCGGCGGCACCGCCCAGGCCCTGAAGCGCACCGTGGACGGCGACTTCGTCAACCCGGCAGCCGCGCAGCTCGCCGAGGTGCCGCCTGCCGAGCTGTGCGTGGTGGGTGACGCCGACCAGTCGATCTACGCCTTCCGAGGCGCGACGATCCGCAACATCCTCCAGTTCGAGGAGGACTACCCGGACGCGACGACGATCCTGCTGGAGCAGAACTACCGCTCCACCCAGACCATCCTGAGCGCCGCCAACGCCGTCATCGAGCGCAACACCAGCCGCCGCGAGAAGAAGCTCTGGACGGCGGGCGAGCACGGCGAGAAGGTCGTCGGGTACGTCGCGGACGACGAGCACGGCGAGGCGCAGTTCATCGCCGACGAGATCGACCGGCTGACCGACAAGGGCGAGGCCCGGCCCGGCGACGTCGCGATCTTCTACCGGACGAACGCGCAGTCCCGCGTCTTCGAAGAGGTCTTCATCCGGGTCGGCCTGCCCTACAAGGTCGTCGGCGGGGTGCGCTTCTACGAGCGCAAGGAGGTCCGCGACGTCCTCGCGTACCTGCGGGTGCTCTCCAACCCCGAGGACACCGTGCCGCTGCGGCGCATCCTCAACGTGCCCAAGCGCGGCATCGGCGACCGCGCCGAGGCGATGATCGACGCGCTCTCCTCGCGCGAGCGGATCAGCTTCGCCCAGGCGCTGCAGCGGGTCGACGAGGCGTACGGGATGGCCGCGCGCTCGGCCAACGCCGTACGGAAGTTCAACGACCTGATGGCCGGGCTGCGGCAGATCGTCGAATCCGGCGCGGGCCCGGCCGCCGTGCTGGAGGCGGTGCTGGAGGAGACCGGTTACCTCGCCGAACTCCAGCACTCCACCGACCCGCAGGACGAGACCCGGGTGGAGAACCTCCAGGAGCTCGCCGCCGTCGCCCTGGAGTACGAGAAGGACCCGGGCGAGCGCCCGGACGGCGACGGCGAGGGCACCCCGCCGGTCGGCTCGCTCGCCGACTTCCTGGAGCGGGTCGCGCTGGTCGCGGACTCCGACCAGATCCCCGATGACGAGGACGGCTCGGGCGTCATCACGATGATGACGCTGCACACGGCCAAGGGCCTCGAGTTCCCGGTGGTCTTCCTGACCGGCATGGAGGACGGGATCTTCCCGCACATGCGGGCCCTCAACCAGGTCAAGGAGCTGGAGGAGGAGCGCCGCCTCGCGTACGTCGGCCTTACCCGCGCCCGGCAGCGGCTCTACCTGACCCGCTCGGTGTTGCGCAGCGCCTGGGGCCAGCCCTCCTACAACCCGGCCTCGCGCTTCCTGGAGGAGATCCCGGATTCGCTGGTGCACTGGAAGCGGACGGGCGCGGCCTCGGCGCCGCCCTCCCGGAGCCTGTCCTCCTCCTCCTCCTCCTCGTCCTCGTCGTCCTCCTACGGCTCCTCCGCGCGGGGCGGCGCGGCGCCGAAGGCCGGCTGGGGCAAGTCCGTCCGCAAGGTCACCGAGCGCGAGATCGTCGCGCTGGCCGTCGGCGACCGCGTGACCCACGACACCTTCGGCCTGGGCACGGTGGCGGCGACCTCGGGCGTCGGCGACAAGGCCCAGGCGACGATCGACTTCGGTGCCTCCGGGCGCAAGCAGCTGCTGCTGCGCTACGCGCCGGTCGAGAAGTTGTAACTCCCTGGTCGGCCTCCCCATGAGCCGGTTATCGATGGTTAACTACGGGAGGCCGACCGGGTCGGCCGCGTGTTGGGACAACGTGGTCCAGGAGGCAGTGATGGGTGTGTCAGGCCCGATCCGTGTGGTCGTAGCCAAGCCGGGGCTCGACGGGCATGACCGGGGCGCCAAGGTGATCGCGCGGGCGCTGCGCGACGCCGGTATGGAGGTCATCTACACCGGCCTGCACCAGACCCCCGAGCAGATCGTCGACACGGCGATCCAGGAGGACGCGGACGGCATCGGCCTGTCCGTCCTCTCCGGCGCCCACATGACACTGTGCGCCAAGGTGGTCGAGCTGCTGAAGGAGCGCGACGCCGCCGACATCAAGGTCTTCTGCGGCGGCATCATCCCGGACGACGACATGGCCGAGCTCAAGGCGCTCGGCGTCATCGGCATCTTCACCCCGGGCACCCCGACCACCGAGATCATCGACTGGGTCAAGTCCAACCTCCGCTAGGGACCGGTCTGCGGGTCCAGCTCGGAGAGCATCGCGGCGCGGA
This sequence comes from Kitasatospora sp. McL0602, assembly GCF_052076145.1. NCBI lineage: Bacteria > Bacillati > Actinomycetota > Actinomycetes > Kitasatosporales > Streptomycetaceae > Kitasatospora > Kitasatospora sp. McL0602. The sequence goes on from NZ_CP197246.1 coordinate 4,661,408, forward strand.
AGCGCAGCGTCCCCGCCAGCCGGGTGAAGGTCTCCGCCCAGGAGCTGTCCGGGGTGGTCACGGCCGCCAGCGACTCGACCTCCGGGGCGGTCTCGGGGGCGAGCGCCCGCTCGGTCATGCCGAGCACGCCGCTGTGGCTCCACGGGTACGCGCCGGAGTCGGCCGCCCGTCGGAGCGCGGCGACGACGGCGGTGCTCAGCGGCGGGGTCCAGGGCGTGGCGCAGGCGCCGAGTGCCTGGAACGCCTCGCCCAGCCCGTGGGCGGCTATGTAGGAGGCCGTCCAGGCCGCCCGCTCGGCGGGGGGCAGGACGGCGAGCAGCTTGGCGGAGGCGCCGGCCGTCCGGTCCGGGCGGCCGCGCCTGGCGGGCCGGACCGTCGGCGCCGGCCCGAGCAGGGCGCGGGCCCAGACGGCGTCCTGCTGCCGGACGGCGGCGCGGGCCCAGCCCTCCCGCAGGTCCTCCGTCCACTCCTGCTCGACCACCGGCAGGGCGAGCAGCTGCGCCGGGTCGAGCCCGGTGTCGCCCGTCCAGACCCCGAGCGGAGTGGCGGCGACGACCTCGCCGAACCACCAGGCCCGTTCGCCGCGCCCGGTGGGGGACTTGGGCGGCACGCCGTCCCGCTGCATCGCGGCGTCGCACTCGGCGGGCGGGTCGACCACCAGCCTGCCGCCGCTGGACAGCCTGCCTCCCTCGAACCGCACGGCGGCGCGGGCCCGTTCGGCCATCCGCCCCGCCAGCGCGGAGCCGGGGAGGGTGGAGAGCAGCTCGGCGGCCATCGCCCGGACGTTCTTGCTGCGGTCGGTGAGGGTGGCCTCCAGGAACTCCTCGTCGGCGGGCGACAACCCCTCCTGGAGGGTGTCGAGGAAGAGCAGCCGGTCCTCCGCGCGCTCCGCCGCCCAGGTCGAGCGCAGCAGGCCGAGGGCGGCCGCCGGGTCGCTGCGGCGCAGTCTGGTCAGGTGGGTGACCCGCTCGGCGAACAGGCCCTCCTGCCAGAGCCGGTCGGTCGGCTCGGCGGGTGCGGCCTGCGCGACCGTACGGCTGACGAAGCGCCAGTCCGGGTTCTGCGCGGCGAGCCAGTGACCGAGCGGACCGGCCAGGGTGACGGTGTCGCTGCGCAGTTCGGTGCGGGCGCGGGCCGCGTCCAGCAGCTCGGGCAGCTGGGCGGCGGGCGCCCGGTAGCCGTGTTCGCGGGCCGTGGCGAGCCACTGCGGCAGCAGCTCGCCGAGATTGGCGACGTGCCCGGCGCCCTGCCGCTCGCCGATCAGCAGGGCGAGCCGTCGGGCGGCGGCCTCCGGCACCTCGGGCCGGGGGTCGGGCGCGGGGGGCTCCGGCAGCTCGACGGCCGGGCCGGGCCGGGCCCCGGCCCGGCGCCGTACGGTCTCCAGGGCGGCCAGCTCCAGCAGGGCGCGGGCCGGGTCGGAGCGGTCCACGGCGGCGGTGAGCGTGCTGCCGGCGGGCGGTAGCGGTCGGCGGTCGGTGCCGAGCAGGGCGGCGGTCCGGAGGTCTTCCCAGGTCACTGTGCGGCTCCTTGGTCGGTAGGGCGGGTCATCGGGCGAGGGCGGTCGGGCGGCCGTCGCGCGTCCAGGCGGTGACGGGGGCGAAGCCCGCGTGCCCGTACTCGCCGAAGAGCGTCACCGGGTGCCCGGCCGAGACGGCCGCGAGCCGCCAGAGCGCGGTCTCGGGGATGCTGCCCGGCCGGACGGCGACGCTGTGCCGACCGTCCGTCAGCTGCCAGCCGCCGGGCCGCAGGACCGGCACCACGCCGTCCAGCACGGTCGGCCAGTGCTCGAGCCAGGGATCGTCCGCGACGGCCTCGCCGTACGCTGCGGCGGCCTCCTCGGGGGAGAGCCCGGCGGGCGGCTCGGCCGGGGCCGGCTCGGGCGTGCCGTGCCGGGTGCCGAGGACGGCCCGAAGCGGGCGGGCGCCCGGGTGGAAGGCCAGCTCGGCCTCCAGCAACAGACCGGTGGGCAGGGCGAGTTCGGGAGCCTTGCCGGGGCGTCCGAAGGAGAGCAGCAGGGCCGGGCGGCCGGTCTTGGCGCCGCGCAGCCAGATCCGCCGGGTGGTGAGCCGCCCGTCGGCGGAGCCCTCGGCGCCGGTGGTGCGGGCGCCGAGCACCTGCCAGCGGTCGCGGACCGTCGGCCCGGCGAGCAGCTCGGCGGTGTCGCTGGTGAAACCGACCCGGGTGCGGACGGTCGCCGCCAGCGGCTCCGGCAGCTCGCCGACCCGGCCGTAGGCCCCGGCGAGCAGGTCGAGCAGCGCGTACCCGGAGAGCAGCTCGTCCTCCGGTGTCTCCTCCAACTGCCGTACCCGCGAGGCCAGCCCGGGGGCCTGGGCGTCGACCATCCGGGCCGCGACCTCCCCCCAGCCGCCCGCGACGGGCGCCCGGTCGGCCAGGCCGTGCCGGACGCGGTCGGCGAGCCGCAGCCGCAGCTCCTGTGCCCCCGCAGCGACGCGGGCCGCACGCTGCTCGGCCCGGCGCTGCGCGGCGACCGGGTCGGTGACGGCCGCCACGGCGGGCTTCTCCACCTCCTGCCGCCCGGCCAGCCACTCCGCCGCCCACTCGGGCGGCTCGGCGCCCGAGGCGACGGCCTCCGGGCTGCCGCTCCACAGCAGCAGCAGGCCCAGTGCGTGCTTGCACGGGAACTTCCGGCTCGGGCAACTGCACTTGTACGCAGGCGCGGCCAGGTCGATCACCGTCCGGTACGGCGTGCTGCCGCTGCCCTTGCAGAGCCCCCACAGTGCGGTGTGCCCCCAGCCCGTCCCGGACCAGGGAGCGGCGGCGGAGAGCTTGCCCGCCGCCTTGCACGACGCCTGGTCAGGCGCGAGGGACAGGACGTGTTCGGTGCTCCAACGTTCCTCCATGCCGCAGACGCTAGAAGCGCCCACTGACAGTCGGTCGGCGGGCGCTGTCAGTGGGCTGCGGCATCGTTGTTCTCGCAGGCAGAGCCTCCGCCGACACCCACTTCCCCGTCCTTCCGCCCTGCCACAGGTATGCCCTGAAGGAGCTTCAGATGACTGCTCGTACGAGTGAGAACGCCGCCCAGGCCGAGGTGCTCCGGGAGCACGCCGAGGACGCGTACGCCGCCGAGCTCGCCGCTCTCGCCGCGCAGGACGACCGCCCCCGCCCCGAGCGCTGGCGGCTCTCGCCCTGGGCCGTCGCCACGTACCTGCTCGGCGGCGAGCTGCCGGACGGCACGGTGATCAGCCCCAAGTACGTCGGCCCGCGCCGGATCGTCGAGGTCGCCGTCACCACGCTGGCCACCGACCGGGCGCTGCTGCTGCTCGGGGTGCCCGGCACTGCCAAGACCTGGGTCTCCGAGCACCTCGCGGCGGCGATCTCCGGTGACTCCACGCTGCTCGTCCAGGGCACCGCCGGGACGCCGGAGGAGGCCGTCCGCTACGGCTGGAACTACGCCCAGCTGCTCGCGCACGGGCCCAGCCGGGCGGCGCTGGTGCCCTCCCCGGTGATGCGGGCGATGGCCGACGGCAAGATCGCCCGGGTCGAGGAGCTGACCCGCATCCCGGCCGACGTGCAGGACGGCCTGATCACCATCCTCTCCGAGAAGACCCTGCCGATCCCCGAGCTGGGCGACGAGACGCAGGCCGTGCGCGGCTTCAACCTGATCGCCACCGCCAACGACCGCGACCGGGGCGTCAACGAGCTCTCCAGCGCGCTGCGCCGCCGGTTCAACACCGTCGTCCTCCCGCTGCCCGGCTCGCTGGACGAGGAGGTCGACATCGTCACCCGCCGGGTCAACCAGCTCGGCCGCTCGCTCGACCTGCCCGAACTCCCGGGCGGAGCCGAGGAGATCCGCCGGGTCGTCACGGTCTTCCGCGAGCTGCGGGACGGCATCACCACCGACGGCCGCACCAAGGTCAAGACCCCGAGCGGCACCCTCTCCACCGCCGAGGCGATCTCCGTCGTCACCAACGGCCTCGCCCTCGCCGCCCACTTCGGCGACGGCGTGCTCCGCGCCGCCGACGTCACCACCGGCATAGCCGGCGCCGTCCTGCGCGACCCGGTCGCCGACCGGGCCGTCTGGCGCGAGTACGTCGAGGGCGTCGTCCGCGAGCGCGAGGGCTGGAAGGACTTCTACCGCGCAGCGAGGCAGTAGCCCGGCACGTCACAGCACGTCACACCGAAGTCGAAAGGAGAGCACGCCGATGACCGCCGATGTGACCCTGCTGGGCGTGCGGCACCACGGGCCCGGCTCGGCCCGTGCCGTGGCCGCCGCGTTGGAGCAGCTGGCACCCGACGTAGTGCTGATCGAGGGCCCGCCGGAGGCGGACGGGATCGTGGCGCTGGCGGGGGAGAAGAGTATGGTGCCGCCCGTCGCGCTGCTCGCGCACGCGGTGGACGACCCGGCGCGGGCCGCGTTCTGGCCGTTCGCGGTCTTCTCACCGGAGTGGGTCGCCGTCCGGTACGCCGTCGAGCGCGACCTCCCCGTCCGCTTCGTCGACCTCCCGGCCGCCCACACCCTGGCCCCCGACGCACCGGCACGCGAGGACGACGCGCCCACCGACCCGCTCGGTGAACTCGCCCGCGCCGCCGGGCACGACGACGCCGAGCGCTGGTGGGAGGACGTCGTCGAGCACCGCAGCCCCGGCGCCGACGCCCTCGCCCCGTTCGCCGCCGTCGCCGAGGCCATGACGGCCCTGCGCGAGCAGACCCCTGTCGGGCGGCGGGACGAGCTGCGTGAGGCGTACATGCGCCAGCAGATCCGCGCCGCCCACCGGGCCGGGCACAGCACGATCGCCGTGGTCTGCGGCGCCTGGCACGTCCCGGCGCTGGCGGTCATGCCGAGCGTCACCCACGACCGGGCGCTGCTCGCCACCCTGCCGAAGAAGGTGAGGACCGAGATCACCTGGGTGCCCTGGACGCACCGCAGGCTCTCCCAGCACACCGGCTACGGCGCGGGCATCGACTCACCTGGCTGGTACCACCACCTCTTCACCACCCCCGACGCCGACCCGCTGCCCCGCTGGCTCACCCGCGCCGCCGAGCTGCTCCGCGGCGAGGACCACCCGGTCTCCTCCGCCCACGTGATCGAGGCCGTCCGGCTGGCGGGCACCCTCGCGGTGATGCGCGAGCGGCCGCTCGCCGGGCTGACGGAGACGCTCGACGCCGTACGGTCCGTCATGTGCGACGGCTCCGACCTCGCGCTGGCCCTGGTGCACGACCGGCTGGTGGTCGGTGACGCCCTCGGCGAGGTGCCCGAGTCGGCGCCGACGGTGCCGCTCCAGCGGGATCTCGCCCGGCTCCAGCGCAGCCTGCGGCTCAAGCCGGAGGCCGTCGACCGCGAGCTGGACCTCGACCTGCGGAAGGAGCTGGACACCGCCCGCTCCCTGCTGCTGCACCGCCTGCGGCTGCTCGGCCTCGACTGGGGCACCCCGACCCGCTCCGCCACCGGCTCCACCGGCACCTTCCGGGAGAGCTGGCGGCTGCACTGGGAGCCCGAGTTCGCCGTCCGGGTGGTCGAGGCGGCCCAGTGGGGCACCACCGTCGAGGACGCGGCCACCGCCAAGGCCGTCGAGACCGCGCTCACCACCCAGGAGCTGCCCGCCCTGACCGCCCTCGCCGAGCGCTGCCTGCTCGCCGGGCTGCCCGGCGCCCTGCCGCCGGTGATGCAGGTGCTCGCCGACCGCGCGGCCCTCGACACCGACGTCGCCGAACTCGCCGGAGCCCTCCCCGCGCTGGTCCGCGCCCTGCGCTACGGCGACGTACGCGGCACCGACGCGGGCGCCCTCGACGGCGTGGCACGCGGGCTGGCCGAGAGGATCTGCATCGGCCTCCCGCCCGCCTGCACCGGCCTGGACGCGGAGGGTGCGGCGGCCATGCGGCAGCACCTGGACGCGGTGCATTCCGCTGTCGCGCTGCTCGGAGACTCCGCCGGCCAGGCAGGCCCCGGGTCTGTGACCGGCTTGGCCGACCGCTGGGCGGCGACGCTGCACTCGCTCTCGCGGCGGGAGCCGACGGCCGGTCCGGCGACGGGGGTGCCGGGGCTGCTGCGGGGGCGGGCCGTCCGGCTGCTGCTGGACGACGGGCGGCTCGACTCGGCGGAGGCCGGGCGGCGGATGGGGCTGGTGCTCTCGGTGGCGACGGCTCCGGCGGATGCGGCCGGGTGGGTCGAGGGCTTCCTCTCCGGCGGCGGGGCGCTGCTGCTGCACGACCCCCGGCTGCTCGGGCTGCTGGACGAGTGGCTGAGCGGCGTACCGGGGGAGGTCTTCACCGACGTCCTGCCGCTGCTGCGGCGGACGTTCTCGGCCCTGGAGTCTGGGGTGCGCCGCACCGTCGGCGAGCGCGTCGCCGCCGGTCCGCTCGGCGCGCCGCCCGTACCGGCCGCCGAGGCGACGGAGCTCGACGAGGGGCGGGCCGATGCCGTGCTGCCGGTGCTCGCCCTGCTGCTCGGCCTCCCGACGCCCTGTCACACCCCGGGCCTGGCCCGGATCCCCCGTCAGCCCGACCGAAGGAGTGCCAAGTGACCGCCGATCTCAAGGACGAGCGGCTGCGCCGCTGGCGGCTCGTGCTCGGCGGCGAGGCGGACGGCACCGGCTGCCGCCTCACCGGTCGGGACGCCGCGATGGACGGCGCGCTCGCCGCGCTCTACCGCAGCGGCGGCGAGGCGGGGCAGGGCGCGGCCCGCTCCGCCGGGTTGGGCGGTTCGGCGCCGAAGGTGGCCCGCTGGCTGGGCGACATCCGGGAGTACTTCCCGACCACGGTGGTGCAGTTGATGCAGCAGGACGCGATCTCCCGGCTCGGCCTCGACCGGCTGCTGCTGGAGCCGGAGATGCTGGAGGCCGTCGAGCCGGACGTGCACCTCGTCGGCACCCTGCTCTCGCTCAAGCACGCACTGCCCGAGACCACCCGGGAGACGGCCCGTGCGGTGGTCGGCAAGGTGGTGGCGGAGCTGGAGCGCCGGCTGGCCGACCGCACCCGGGCCACCCTCGGTGGTGCGCTGGACCGCAGCGCCAAGGTCAGCCGGCCGCGCCACCAGGACATCGACTGGGGCGCCACCGTCCGGGCCAACCTGAAGAACTACCTGCCGGAGTACCGGACGGTCGTCCCCGAGCGGCTGGTCGGCTACGCCCGTGCCCAGCGGGCGGTCAAGAAGGACGTCATCCTCTGCATCGACCAGTCCGGCTCGATGGCCGCCTCCGTCGTGCACTCGGCGGTCTTCGGCGCGGTGCTCGCCTCGATGAAGAGCCTGGCGACGCGGCTGGTCGTCTTCGACACCTCCGTGGTCGACCTCACCGAGCAGCTGACCGACCCGGTGGACGTGCTCTTCGCGACGCAGCTCGGCGGCGGCACCGACATCAACCGGGCGCTGGCGTACTGCCAGTCGAAGATCACCCGCCCGGCCGAGACGATCGTCGTCCTGATCAGCGACCTCTACGAGGGCGGCATCCGCAACGAGATGCTCAAGCGGGTCGCGGCGATGAAGGCGGCGGGCGTCCAGTTCATCGCCCTGCTCGCGCTCTCCGACGAGGGCGCCCCCTCCTACGACCACGCGCACGCCGCCGCGCTCGCGGCGCTCGGCGCACCCGCCTTCGCCTGCACGCCGGACGTCTTCCCCGACATCATGGCCGCCGCGATCGAGAAGCGGCCGTTGCCGATCCCGGACGCCGGTAAATGACGGAGTGACAGTCGGCCCGTACACCCGTGCGTGCGAATCCCGTCGACGGCCCGTACTGTCCGCGCACCCCCCGTGAGCTGGGCGCGCGACACGCTCGGGTGCGGCCGTTGTGACGGTTCTCACCAAACCGGACCGGGCTGCGGGCGAAACACGCCCGCCCGGCGGGGATAACCTGCCAGACGGACGTGACGCGCGTGTTGATTGACGTGTGCGCCCGTGGCTGTGCGGGCCGTAAGGCTCATGTTTCTGCGTACCCGCACCGCCTCGACGACCCGCAGCGAAGATCCTGCCGTGGCACGCTCGTAGAGACACAATCCGCGACCACGAACAAGGACGAACACACGTGGACCTGTTCGAGTACCAGGCGAGGGACCTCTTCGCCAAGCACGGTGTACCCGTGCTTGACGGCGATGTCATCGAGACCCCCGAAGCTGCGCGCGCGATCGCCGAGCGCTTCGGCGGCCGTGCCGTCGTCAAGGCTCAGGTGAAGGTCGGTGGGCGAGGCAAGGCCGGTGGCGTGAAGCTCGCCTCGGACCCTGAGGACGCTGTCGCCAAGTCCGCCGCCATCCTCGGCATGGACATCAAGGGCCACACCGTTCACAAGGTGATGCTGGCCCAGACGGCGGACATCAAGGACGAGTACTACGTCTCGTTCCTGCTGGACCGCACCAACCGCACCTTCCTGGCGATGGCCAGCGTCGAGGGCGGCGTGGAGATCGAGGTCGTCGCCGAGGAGAACCCCGACGCGCTGGCCAAGATCGCCGTTGACGCCAACGAGGGCTGCACCCCGGAGAAGGCCGCCGAGATCGTCGCCGCGGCGAAGTTCCCGGCCGAGGTGGCCGACCAGGTCGCCGACGTGCTGGTGAAGCTCTGGAAGGTCTTCATCGCCGAGGACGCGCTCCTCGTCGAGGTCAACCCGCTGATCAAGTCCGGCGAGGGCAAGATCATCGCGCTCGACGGCAAGGTCTCCCTGGACGAGAACGCCGAGTTCCGCCAGGCGCACCACGCCGAGCTCGAGGACAAGGCCGCCGCCAACCCGCTCGAGGCGGCGGCGAAGGCCAAGGGCCTCAACTACGTCAAGCTCGAGGGCGAGGTCGGCATCATCGGCAACGGCGCGGGTCTCGTCATGAGCACCCTCGACGTCGTCGCCTACGCCGGCGAGAACCACGGTGGCGTCAAGCCCGCCAACTTCCTCGACATCGGTGGCGGTGCCTCCGCCGAGGTGATGGCGAACGGCCTGGAGATCATCCTGGGCGACCCCGACGTCAAGTCGGTCTTCGTCAACGTCTTCGGTGGCATCACCGCGTGCGACGCGGTCGCCAACGGCATCGTGCAGGCGCTCGCGCTGCTCGAGAGCAAGGGCGAGGCCGTCACCAAGCCGCTCGTCGTCCGCCTGGACGGCAACAACGCGGAGCTGGGTCGCAAGATCCTGGACGACGCCAACCACCCGCTGGTCCAGCGCGTGGACACCATGGACGGTGCCGCCGAGCGCGCCGCCGAGCTCGCGAACGCCGCGAAGTAAGGAAGGGGACTCACACCATGGCTATCTTCCTTACCAAGGACAGCAAGGTCATCGTCCAGGGCATGACCGGCTCCGAGGGCATGAAGCACACCCGCCGCATGCTCGCCTCCGGCACCCAGATCGTCGGCGGCGTGAACCCGCGCAAGGCCGGCACCACCGTTGACGTCGACGGCACCGAGGTGCCCGTCTTCGGCTCGGTCGCCGAGGCCATGAAGGAGACCGGCGCCGACGTCTCGGTCATCTTCGTGCCGCCGGCCTTCACCAAGAGCGCCGTCGTCGAGGCGATCGACGCCGAGATCCCGCTCGCGGTCGTCATCACCGAGGGTGTCCCGGTCCACGACTCGGCCTCCTTCTGGGCGTACGCCGGTGCCAAGGGCAACAAGACCCGCATCATCGGCCCGAACTGCCCCGGCCTGATCTCCCCCGGACAGTCCAACGCGGGCATCATCCCGGCGGACATCACCACCACCGGTCCGATCGGCCTGGTCTCGAAGTCCGGCACGCTGACCTACCAGCTCATGTACGAGCTGCGTGACCTCGGCTTCTCGTCGGCCGTGGGCATCGGCGGCGACCCGGTCATCGGCACCACGCACATCGACGCCCTCGCGGCGTTCGAGGCGGACCCGGAGACCAAGATCATCGTCATGATCGGCGAGATCGGCGGCGACGCCGAGGAGCGTGCGGCGGCCTACATCGCCGAGCACGTCACCAAGCCGGTCGTCGGCTACGTCGCGGGCTTCACCGCCCCCGAGGGCAAGACCATGGGCCACGCCGGCGCCATCGTCTCCGGCTCCTCGGGCACCGCCCAGGCGAAGAAGGAGGCCCTCGAGGCCGCCGGTGTCAAGGTCGGCAAGACGCCGTCCGAGACCGCCCGCCTGGCCCGCGAGCTGATCAGCAAGTAACACCCCGCCCCACCGCCTGCGGCGCCACCACCCTCCGGGGCAGTGGCGCCGCAGTCGCGTTCGTACTGGGGCGATGCCCCCAGGGGCGCGGGGCTCTGCTTGATTCACTGCGTGCGCGAAATCGGGAGCAACGGCGCCGCACCTTCCAGCCTCGCGGCTAGCGGCTGCACCAGAAGCTGCGGATGCCCGGCTGCCCGCCGGGCGCTGCGGGGCCGAAGGGTGTCGTGCACGGCTGCGTCGCCACCGTCGTGGGCCGGAAGTACGCCGAGGGGCCGTTGCCCGCGAGGGTGGCGACCACGGCGGTGCCCATGGCGAGCGACAGCAGGGCCGCTGCGGCTGTGGTGAGGCCGCCGCGTACGTGGCCGGTGGCCCGGAGCCGTAGGGGGGTGGGCCGTCGGGGGCGGGGGCAGCCGTGGACGGCCGCGCGGTGCAGGAGTTCGCTGAGCCGGTCGCCGAAGCCGGGGGCCAGCGGGTCGGGGCCGACCAGGTCCGGGACGGCGCGGGCGAGCGCCGTGCGCGCTGCCCGTACGCGCCCCTCGGCGGCGGGAGTGCTGGACTCGACCTCGGCCGCCACGACGGTTGCGGGCAGCCCGAGACCGTCGTGCAGGACGAGCGCACGGCGCTGTGGCCGGGGCAGTCGCCGCAGGGCTTTCAGCAGCGCCCGGTCACGGGCCGTCAGCCGCTCCCGGTCGGGCTCTTCCTGCGGTGCCGGGCGGACCCTGATCCGGCGGTGCGGCAGGTGCAGCCGGTGCGCCCGCCGGGGGCCGCCCCGGTGCCAGGGCGAGAGGGCGGCCTCGAAGGCGTGCGCCCGTACCCACGCCTCCGGGTCCGGCAGCGCCGCGACCTCGTGCCGCCGCCGGGCGGCTGCGCCGAGCGCCAGGTGGACGCAGTGCACGGCGCGGTGGCGGCAGGCGGTCAGCAGGAAGGTCTGCTGCACCAGCCGGTCGTGGGCGCTGTCGAGCAGCCGCTCCAGCAGATCGCCGACAGGCACGGCCTCAGGCACGGCCACCGGCGGCGCGAGGACGGCTGCGGCCCCGGCCCGGGTGCGGACGCCGAGCTTGCGCAGCGCCCGGTGCAGCAGGACGCGGGCGGCGTCCGGGGCGAGCCCGAGGGAGCGGGCGATCGACGGGGTGTCGTGCCCCGCCACGAGCAGGTCGAGGGCCTGCGCCTCACGGGGCGTCAGCAGCCGGACCAGCTGCCGCCGGTGCGTACGCTCCGCCGTGGAGGTGGTCATCGGGCCACCTGTCCGCCGCAGCTGGCTTGCGATAGGCACATAAACGAATAATCCGGGACACGGCGGTGATTCGCCTCTTCACGGGGCACAACGGGTGACCTTGGGAGCATGAGGCCCATGACTCAGCTGATGGGCCGTCCGATCATGGGCCTGCCGGGCGAGCTGGGGGCCCGCTCCGTCCTCGCCGACCTGCTGGCCGGAGCCCGCGCGGCACTGCTCACGCTCGCGGTCGTCGCGGCCCCCGTGTACGGGCTGTGGGTGCTCGCGCCGTACTCCGACGACACCGCCGCCGGTGCCGGGCGGCTCACCTGCGCCCTCTGGCTGCTCGGGCACGGAGCCCCGCTGACCAGGGGGGAGGCGGCCGCCCCGCTGACCGTCACCCCGCTGCTGCTCACCGCGTTCAGCGCCGTCCTGCTCCACCGGGCGGGCGCCCGCCTGCGGCGGCGCGAACGCTCCGACTGGCGCGCCCCGGTCGCGGTGTGCGCCGGGTACCTGGTGGCCGCCGTGGCGGCCGTCACCCAGTGCGCGACGGACGGCGCCCTGCGCTCCCGCCCGCTGCCCGACCTGCTCGCCGTCGCCGCACTCACGGCTGCCGCCGTCACGGCGGGCTTCCTGGGGGCCGACGGAGCGAGCCGGCTTCCTGCCCTGTGCCGGCTCCGGCTGCCGGGCTGGCTCTGGCCCTCGGGTGCGGGCCCGGTGGTCGGCCGGGCGGCCGCCGCCGCCGGGTGCGGGCTGGTCGCGGCGGGCGGGTTGGTGCTGACCGGCGCGCTGGTGCTCAAGGCCGGTGATGCCGGGCGGTCGGCCGTCGGGCTCGGCGGCGGGGTGGCGGGCTTCGCCGCGCTGCTGCTCAGCTGCGCCCTGCTGCTGCCGGACGCGGTGGTCTGGGGCGCCGCGTACGCGCTGGGGCCGGGGTTCGCGGTCGGGACGAGCACGGTGGTGGCGCCGACGGGGGCCCGGCTCGGGGCGGTGCCGGACTTCCCGCTGTTCGCGCTGCTGCCGGAGGGCCCGTCCGGCGGCTGGCGGCTGGCCGTCTGCGGGCTGCCGCTGCTGGCGGGAGTCGTGCCGGCCCTGGTGCTCGGACGCCGGGCCGTCGGCGGTCGTGGCGCGGCAGGCCCGGACGGCGCGGAGCCCTGGCGGGCACCGGCCACCGCCGTCGCCGCCCTGGCGACCGCCCTGCTGGTCGGCCTCGCCGCCGCCCTGGTCGCCCTGCTCGCCGACGGCGCCCTGGCGGCCGGCCGGATGTCCCAGCTGGGCCCGACCCCCTGGCGGACGGCGCTGGCCGCCGCCGCCTGGACGGCCGTCGTGACGCTCCCCGGTGCTTTTCTGCCCCGCCTGCGCCCGGCCGGGCTGGCTGCCCGCCGGGCCTTTCACCGCGTGGTGAGCTGGCCCGCCTAGGACCGACCGGCGCATTTCCGGATCTCTCCCGAGTATCAGGTTGTACTGGAGGGTTCAATTACGGAACCCGCCTCTCCGATTTCACCGACACCCCGGCTGAACTGGGCCAACATGCCTAAAATCGGCAAATCTTAAAATCCATCCATCTGAGCTGCTAGAAATCCCGCAGGGGGGATTCTGGCGGCGCCTTGCAGATGACTGTCCGGAATTCCGCATGTTCCTGTCACGGTTATCTCAAGGAGACCGCGGATGCCCGTTCCACACATACGAGGGTTACTCCGACGCGCGACCACCCTCGCCGTCGTCACCGCCGCCCTGGCCGCCGGAGCCGGCCTGCCGGCCGCGACGGCGGCGACGGCCGGTGCCATCACCCCGCAGCGGGTCGGCGAAGCACCGCAGCCGCTGCCCAGCGGTGCGGTCCGGGCCGCCGACCCGGCCGGCGACACGCCCCTCGACCTCTCCGTCAGCCTCGCGCCGCGCGACGCGGTGGGGGCGCAGGCGCTCGCCGCGGCGGTCACCGACCCCACCTCGGCCGAGTACCACCACTACCTGGCCACCGGCGTGTTCGCGCAGCGCTTCGGCGCCGACCCGGCGACCGTCGCCGAGATCACCCGGGCGCTCCGGGCCGCGGGCCTCGCCCCCGGCTCGTTGGCCGCCGACGGCCTGACCATCCCGGTGCACACCACCGTCGCGGCCGCCGAGAAGGGCTTCGGCATCGGCATCGCGGGCTACCGGCTGGCCGACGGCTCGACCGCCTTCCGCAACACCGCCGCCCCGGCGCTGCGCACCGACGCGGCCTCGGCCGTGGTCGCGGTGACGGGCCTGGACACGCTGGCCGCCCCGCAGGCCCACCACCAGGGCGCCCACGGCGTACGGACCACCCCGCCGACGAAGGGCGGCCCCGGCACGGCGGCGGCCGCCGCGGCGTACCCGCAGCTCTGCGCCTCGATCCGGGATGAGTTCGAGTACGTGGGTGCGCTCGACGGCCGGGACTACTACAGCCCGTCCTCGCTGGCCCAGGTCTACGGCATGGGCGGTCTCACCGACGGCGGCGCCGGGTCGACGGTCGCGATCATGTCGCTGGAGTCGTACTCGTCCGACGGCTACCAGGCCTTCCAGGACTGCTACGGCATCAGCTCGCCGGTGGAGCAGATCCTGGTCGGCAGCGGTGACCGGGCTCCGGCGAACGACGACGAGGTGGGCCTCGAAGCGGCGCTGGACATCGACACCGTCGTCGGCCTGGCGCCCAAGGCCAAGGTGCTCTTCTACCAGGGCCGGGACGCGTCCTCCGACGGCTTCACGTACGGCGATCTGCTGGACACCTACCGGCGGATCGTCACCGACAACCGGGCCGACGTCGTCTCCTCCAGCTGGGGCGAGTGCGAGGCGACCATCCCGTCGTCCGTCCGGGCCGCGGAGGCCACCATCTTCCTCCAGGCCGCGCTGCAGGGGCAGTCGGTGTACGCCGCCTCGGGCGACCACGGTTCGAGCAGCTGCTACAACCAGAGCTCCAAGCCGGACAGCGTGCGCCGGACGCAGAGCACCGACGATCCGTCGGGCCAGCCGTACGTCACCGGCGTCGGCGGCACCACGCTGTCGGGCCTGGGCAGCCCCTCCGAGAAGGTCTGGAACCACGACGGCGGCGCCTCCGGCGGCGGGGTCTCCCGCAACGCCGTCGGCAACGCGGTGAACTACCAGGCCGGGTTCACCGGCCCCGGCTTCAGCAACACCGTCTGCGGTGCGGCGGCCGGTGCGACCTGCCGTCAGGACCCGGACGTCGCGGCCGTGGCCGACCCGGACACCGGCTACGTGATGGCGACCGGTGCCGAGTACTGGATGACGATCGGGGGCACGAGCGGCGCGGCTCCGCTGTGGGCAGCGCTGACCGCGCACGTGAACGCCTCGCACAAGTGCTCCGGCCGCGTCGGCAACGTGAACCAGCCGCTCTACCAGGCGGCCCGGTCCGGCCGGAGCCCGCTGACGGACATCACCTCCGGCAACAACGACATCGGCTTCCAGGGCGGCCGGTTCGCCGCCGCCGCCTCGTACGACATGGCGACCGGCCTCGGCACCCCGAAGGGCGCGCAGCTGGTGGACGCGCTGTGCCCGCCCGCCGCGACCTACGTGCCGGTCTCCCCGCAGCGCATCCTGGACACCCGTGACGGCAGCGGCCGGGGCCGGGTCGCGGCGCAGACCTCGATCGACCTGAGGGTCGGCGGCCGGGCCGGTGTGCCGGGCAGTGGCGTCACCGCCGTCGTCCTCAACGCCACCGTCACCGACACCGCCGGGGCCGGCTACCTGACCGCCTACCCGGCCGCTACGCCGCGCCCGCTGTCGTCCAACCTGAACTGGGCCCCGGGGGCGGTCGTGCCGAACCTGGTGACCGTCCCGGTCAGCGCCGACGGCACCGTGGCGCTGTTCAACGGCAGCTGGGGCGCGGCGGACTTCGTCGCCGACATCGCCGGTTACTACACCACTGCCGGAGCCGGATCGCAGCTCGCCCCGCTCGCGCCGACCCGGCTGCTGGACACCCGTGACCACTCGGGCCGGGGCACCGTCGCCGGCAGGTCGGCCGTCTCCCTGCAGATCGCGGGCAAGGGTGGTGTCCCGGCCTCCGGCGCCACGGCCGCCGTGCTCAACGTGACCGCCGTGGACACCGCCGCCGGTGGCTGGCTGACCGCCTACCCGAGCGGCGTCGACCGCCCGCTGGCCTCCAACCTGAACTGGGTGCCGGGCCAGACCGTGCCGAACGCGGTGATCGTCCCGATCGGCGCCGACGGCAGGATCGCCCTGTACAACGGCAGCGGCGGCGCGATGGACATCGTGGTGGACATCGCGGGCTACTTCTCGCCCACGGCCTCGGGCGGCAGGTTCCACGCCGTGAACCCGACCCGGCAGACCGACACCCGCCAGGGACACGGCGCACTCGCCAACGCCCAGACTCTGCCGGTCGCCCTGGAGGCCGCCAACGCCCGCGTCCCGTGGGAGGCGACCTCAGCCGTCCTCAACGTCACCGTCACCAACACCACCGCGCCCGGCTACCTGACCGTCTGGTCGCACGGCGCGGCCCGCCCGCTGGCCTCCAACCTGAACTGGGTGCGGGGCACCACGGTCGCCAACCAGGTCACCGTGCCCGTGCACAACGGCGCGATCGACCTGGCGGCCTTCGGGCCGGGCACCACCGACGTGGTCGTCGACCTCTTCGGCTACTACAGCAACTGAACCCCCAGGCAGTGAACGACGGCGCCCTCCCGCACAGCCGTGCGGGAGGGCGCCATCTTGCTCGGACTCGGTCGCTAGTTCTGGTTGTAGAGATCCACGAGGAACTTCGGCCCGAGGTCGCTGCACCCCTGCTGGGCCTCGGCGGTCAGGGCGTCGCTGACGCACGTCACGTAGTCGCTGTAGTAGGCGTTGATGCCGAGGAAGCCCAGCACGCACATGACCGCGACGCCGCCCGTGACGAGGCCGCCGATCGCCGCCGGGGTCTGCGGGCGGACGGGCTGGCCGCCGGCCGCTGGGGCGGCCGGGCTGCGGAGGGCGCTGACACCCCAGTAGAGGGCCAGCGCGCCGAACAGCAGCGAGACGTACGCGATGCCGGTGACCAGGCAGAAGAGGCCGGCCATACCGGAGCTGAGGGCGTAGCGGGCCCGCCGCTGGACGGGGTCGTTCGGGTCGAACTTGGGCTGCGGGGCGGGCGGCTGGGGCTGCCAGCCGCTCTGGTGGCCGGGGCTCCAGGGGTGCGGCGGGGGGACGAGCGGTCGGCCGTCCTCGTCGGTGCCGGAGGAGTCGTCGCCCGACGGCGGTGGCGGGGTGCGCGGCTGCCACGGCTGATCGGGAGCGTCCTCCGGCGGCGGAGCGAAGGGGTTGCGCTCGCCGGTGTTGTCGCCGCTGCTCATCGGTCAGCCAATCCTTGTCGTCGACGCGTGGTGCGGGCCGGTGCCGCGGGCCCGCACCACAATGATCCCGCAGGTCTGTCCGGGCGCTGCGGCACCCTGCGGTCCGAGTCGCGGCCCGGGGTGCGGCCCGGGTCGTGACCAGGGGAGATTCCGGTCTCAACTACGCGCGTAGCGCCAGTCGTACGGTACGGGACGTCTCCGACCAGCCGTTATCGTGGTGACGGTCAGCAGCTGCGTGTCCCAACCCGCTGGACTTGCCGCCGCCCGTAGTGGCCCCACCGACGGTGGACGTACCAGCGGGCGCAAAGACTTACGGAGAACCGAGCAGTGGCACCCGCCGAGCCCGCCCCCGCCCAGAGCTTCCCGCCCCGCACGCCCGGCCCGGCCCGGCTGGTCGTCCTGGTCTCCGGCTCCGGCACCAATCTCCAGGCCCTGATCGACGCCGTCGCCGACCCCGCCTACGGCGCGGTGATCACGGCCGTCGGCGCCGACCGGGACGGCATCGCCGGCCTGGAGCGGGCCGAGCGGGCGGGCATCCCGAGCTTCGTCCACCGGATCAAGGACCACCCGGACCGCAAGGCCTGGGACGTGGCGCTGACGGCGGCCGTCGCAGAGCAGCAGCCCGACCTGGTGGTCACCGCCGGGTTCATGAAGATCCTCGGGCCGGAGTTCGTCGCCGCCTTCGCCGGACGGATCGTCAACACCCACCCCGCCCTGCTGCCCGCCTTCCCCGGGGCGCACGGCGTCGCGGACGCGCTGGCGTACGGGGTGAAGGTCACCGGCTGCACCGTCCACCTGGTCGACGCCGGGGTGGACACCGGGCCGATCATCGCGCAGGGCGTCGTGGAGATCGCCGACGCCGACCACGCCGATGGCGGCGAAGCGCTGCACGAGCGCATCAAGACTGTCGAGCGCCAGTTGCTCGTAGAGGTCGTGGGCCGGTTGGCCCGCGAAGGCCACCGCATCGAAGACCGAAAGGTATGGACCCCGGCATGAGCGCCGCCCCCACCACTGCCCCCGTCTCCGAGAATGTCCGCCCGATCCGCCGTGCGCTGATCAGCGTGTACGACAAGACCGGTCTGGAGGAGCTGGCCCAGGGCCTGCACGCCGCCGGGGTCTCCATCGTCTCCACCGGCTCGACGGCGGGCCGGATCGCCGCCGCCGGCGTCCCCGTCACCGAGGTCTCCGAGCTGACCGGCTTCCCCGAGTGCCTGGACGGGCGCGTGAAGACGCTGCACCCCCGCGTGCACGCCGGTGTGCTCGCCGACCTGCGCCTGGAGTCGCACCGCACCCAGCTGGCCGACCTCGGCGTCGAGCCGTTCGACCTGGTCGTGGTGAACCTCTACCCGTTCACGGCGACGGTCGCCTCCGGCGCCACGCCGGACGAGTGCGTCGAGCAGATCGACATCGGCGGCCCGTCGATGGTCCGCGCCGCCGCCAAGAACCACCCCTCCGTCGCCGTGGTCGTCGACCCGGCCCGGTACACGGACGTGCTCGGCGCGGTCAAGGAGGGCGGCTTCGACCTGCTGACCCGCAAGCGCCTGGCCGCCACCGCCTTCGCGCACACCGCCGCGTACGACGTCGCCGTGGCGCAGTGGTTCGAGACCTCCGGCTACACCGAGACCGACGAGCCGTTCCCGGCCTTCCTCGGCGCCACCTGGGAGCGCGAGAACGTGCTCCGCTACGGCGAGAACCCGCACCAGCAGGCCGCTCTCTACACCGACGGCACCGGTGGCCTCGCGGGCGCCGAGCAGCTGTTCGGCAAGGAGATGTCCTACAACAACTACATGGACACCGACGCCGCCCGCCGCGCCGCCTACGACCACGACGGTCCCACCGTCGCGATCATCAAGCACGCCAACCCGTGCGGCATCGCGACCGGCGCGGACGTCGCCGAGGCGCACCGCAAGGCGCACGAGTGCGACCCGGTCTCCGCGTACGGCGGCGTGATCGCCGTCAACCGCCCGGTCACCGTCGAGCTGGCCCAGCAGATCGCCCCGATCTTCACCGAGGTCGTCGTCGCCCCCGGCTACGAGGACGGCGCCCTCGAGGTGCTGACCAAGAGGAAGAACCTGCGGGTGCTGCGTGCCCCCGACGCGCCCTGCGAGCGGCTGGAGGCCCGCCGGATCAGCGGCGGCCTGCTGCTCCAGCAGGTCGACCGGATCGACGCCGCCGGTGACGACCCGTCGACCTGGACGCTGGCCACCGGCGAGGCGCTTCTCGCCGACGAGCTGGCCGAGCTGTCCTTCGCCTGGCGGGCCTGCCGGGCCGTCAAGTCCAACGCGATCCTGCTGGCCAAGGGCGGTGCCTCGGTCGGCGTCGGCATGGGCCAGGTCAACCGGGTCGACTCCGCGAAGCTCGCGGTCGAGCGGGCGGGCGAGCGCGCCCAGGGCTCGTACGCGGCCTCGGACGCCTTCTTCCCGTTCGCCGACGGCCTGCAGATCCTGCTCGACGGCGGCGTCAAGGCCGTCGTCCAGCCCGGCGGGTCGATCCGTGACGAGGAGGTCGTCGCGGCGGCCGCCGCAGCGGGCGTGACGATGTACTTCACGGGGACGCGGCACTTCTTCCACTGACCCCGGTAGCTGACCCCGGTAGCGACAACAGCAGGGCCCGCCGCAGACGACTGCGGCGGGCCCTGCTGCTTACTGCTCGGGTCAGCCCTGCTTCTTGATCACCAGCGTCCCGGCGGCACGGTCGTGCCAGCCCTGGAGCTTGCCGGAGTTGTCGAAGAACGGGGAGAGGTAGACCAGGATGGCGCCGATGTAGCACAGGATGGCGCCGACGATCGGGATGATGAAGCGGATGAAACCGCCGCCGAGGCCGGGCAGCTGGCCGTCGGCCTCCTTCACCACGCGCAGGCCCATGGCCATCTTGCCGAAGGTCGCACCGGCCAGACCGACCATCAGCCACTCGTAGAGCAGGTTGAAGGCGGCGACGACGGCCAGCGTGCCGAGCATGGCGGTGAGGATGCCGCCCGCGGCCGCCTGCTGGTCGCTGATGCAGCTGCTGTAGGCGGAGGTGCCGTAGCTGTACTGCATGCAGTCGCTGGTGTTCTTCGCCATGCCGAGCGCACCGGCCATGCCGAGCACCATCGCCAGGGTCACGACGACACCGACGATGACGCTGTCGATCAGGCGGGCCAGGAAGCGCTGACCCATGGTCGCGATCTTCACCGGGCCCATGTTGGCGATGTTGATGAAGCCGTTGTTCGCCTGGATGGTGCCGGCCGGCGGCTGCTGCTGCGGGTAGCCGTAACCCGGCTGCGGCGGGACGCCGTAGCCCTGGGCCGGCGGCTGCTGCGGGTAGCCGTAGCCCGGGGCGGGCGGCGGGGTCTGCTGCGGGTAGCCGTAGCCGGGCTGCTGCGGAGCTCCCGGGGCGGGGGGCTTGCCGTACGGGTTGTTCGGATCGGGCGGGTAACTCATCGGTGCCTCCGGGCAAGGTGGGACATGATGGGACGGGTACAGGAAATTCCTGGGACGGACGGGCAGTTGGAAGCGCCGACCGGGTGGGAGACTAGCGGAACGGGCCGTCAACAGTGGGCCCGGACCAGGGTGGGTACTCGAACGGACGGTTCAATACCGGCGGTTCAGGAGACGCCCAGCCGGTGCAGCTGCCAGGCCCAGGCGAGCGCTAACGCCGCGCCCAGCAGCACGAGCGGGCGTCTCACCCGCAGCCGGGGTGCCAGCGGGGCCAGCGCGAGGGCCGCCAGCGCGGCCACCGTCACCGGGTTCGCCGCCAGTGCCGCCAGCGGGTGGCCGTGACCGGCCTCGATGAAGACGGTGGTGCTGCCGCAGAAGGGGCACGGGACACCGGTGAGCAGCCGCAGCGGGCACAGCACCCCGGGGTCGTGCACGTCGTGCAGCCGGGCCACCGCGAGGGCGGCGGCCGCGCCCACGCCGAGCCGCGCCAGTACGTCCAGTACGGCGTGGGGAGGCGGCCTGCGGACCGCTGTGGCGGCCACGGCTACCGGGGCTCGGGCAGGCCGGTACGCCGACGGCGCGGCGGTGCGTGCTGCGGATCGTTCACTGTCGTTCCCCCGTGGTGTCCCCGTGCCGCCGCCCCGGACTGCCTGTCACCAGGTACCGGGCAGCGGCGATAGTGCCCGCCACATCGTCGCCAAACACACCCCCCGTGTCCAGCGGTGTGCACACCGCGAGCGGAACTTGTGGCGGAACCGCAACCGGGCCGCGCCAGCGGGGGAGGGTGCGCACGGGCACCGCCGCCGATCCAGGAGAATGGGTCCATGACTGCCCAGATTCTCGATGGCAAGGCCACCGCGGCCGCGATCAAAGCCGAACTCGCCGTCCGCGTGGCGGCCCTCAGGGAGCGGGGCATCCACCCCGGTCTCGGCACCGTTCTGGTCGGCGACGACCCCGGCAGCCGTTGGTACGTCAACGGCAAGCACAAGGACTGCGCCGAGGTCGGCATCGCCTCCATCCAGCGCGAACTGCCCGCCACCGCCTCGCAGGAGGACGTGGAGAACGTCGTCCGCGAGCTGAACGCGGACCCGACCTGCACCGGCTACATCGTCCAGCTGCCGCTGCCCAAGGGCCTGGACCAGAACACCGTCCTGGAGCTGATGGACCCGGACAAGGACGCCGACGGCCTGCACCCGACCTCGCTCGGCCGCCTCGCGCTCGGCATCGAGGGCCCGCTGCCCTGCACCCCGCTCGGCATCGTCGAGCTGCTGCGCCGCCACAAGGTCGAGATCGACGGCGCCGAGGTGGTCGTGCTCGGCCGCGGCATCACCGTCGGCCGCTCGATCGGCCTGCTGCTCACCCGCAAGAGCGAGAACGCCACCGTCACCCTCTGCCACACCGGCACCAAGGACCTCGCCTACCACCTGCGCAAGGCCGACATCATCGTCGCCGCCGCCGGTGTCCCGCACCTGGTCAAGGTCGAGGACGTCAAGCCCGGCGCGGCCGTGCTCGACGTCGGCGTCAGCCGCAACGCCGAGGGCAAGATCATGGGCGACGTCGACCCGGCCGTCGCCGAGGTCGCGGGCTGGATGTCGCCGAACCCCGGCGGCGTCGGCCCGATGACCCGCGCGATGCTGCTCAACAACATCGTCGAGGCGGCCGAGCGCCGCGCCGCTCAGTAACGTGAGCGCCGTCCGCGTCGGCCGCACCCGCCGACGGCCCGTGAAGACCACGGGCACGCTGCCGCCGGAGGGTTCGGCGGCGGCGCTCGGCCGGGGCCACACGCTGGCCGCCCGGCAGTGGCCGATAACGCTGGTGCTGGCCGTGGCCGGCATCGGCCTGGCGATCACCTGGTTCGGCTCCGACCTGAAGAACGGCTTCAAGTACGGCCTGCTGACGGTCGGCTGCTCGCTGCTGCTCGCCGCCGTGCTCCGACTCGTCCTGCCGGACGTCGGGCTGCTGGCGGTGCGGAGCCGCTTCACGGACGTCAGCGTGCTGGCGGTCCTGGGCGGGGTGATCGTCCTGCTGACGCTGGTGGCCCAGCCCGACCCGTGGCTGCGGCTGTCGCTGCTCGACAACGTCGGCCAGCTGATGGGCCGCCGTCGCCAGTAGGCCCCGGTCGCACCGCCCAGGGGTACCCCCGGGCGGTGCGCGGCCCTCGTTGTGACATATCAGCCACCGGTGCGGGCGCCTTGGTGCCGCCGCTTGCGATAGCCTGAGCCGGGTCTCTCGACGTCGAGAGACCGTCCTCGGCTCCGGCTCGTCGAGCGTGCCTGGAGCGTGGCACCTGGCGAACGCTGGAGTAGGTAAAAATGACTCGCACCCCCGTCAACGTCACCGTCACCGGAGCGGCCGGCCAGATCGGCTACGCGCTGCTCTTCCGTATCGCCTCGGGCCACCTGCTCGGTGCGGACGTGCCGGTGAACCTCCGTCTGCTGGAGATCCCGCAGGGCCTCAAGGCCGCCGAGGGCACCGCGATGGAGCTCGACGACTGCGCCTTCCCGCTGCTGCGCAACATCACCATCACCGACGACCGCGACAAGGCCTTCGACGGCGCCAACGTCGCGCTGCTGGTCGGCGCCCGTCCGCGCACCGCGGGCATGGAGCGCGGTGACCTGCTCTCCGCGAACGGTGGCATCTTCGGCCCGCAGGGCAAGGCCATCAACGACAACGCCGCGGACGACATCAAGGTCCTCGTCGTCGGCAACCCGGCCAACACCAACGCCCTGATCGCCCAGCGCAACGCCCCGGACGTGCCGGCCGAGCGCTTCACCGCGATGACCCGCCTGGACCACAACCGCGCCGTCGCGCAGCTGGCCAAGAAGGCCGGCGTCACCGTGAACGACGTCAAGAAGCTCACCATCTGGGGCAACCACTCGGCCACCCAGTACCCGGACATCTTCCACGCCGAGGTCGGCGGCAAGAACGCCGCCGAGCTGATCGCCGACCAGGCCTGGCTGGAGAACGACTTCATCCCGACCGTCGCCAAGCGCGGCGCCGCGATCATCGAGGCCCGTGGCGCCTCCTCGGCCGCCTCGGCCGCCAACGCCGCCATCGACCACGTCCACACCTGGGTCACCGGCACCGCCGAGGGCGACTGGACCTCGATGGGCATCGTCTCCGACGGCTCCTACGGCGTGCCGGCCGGCATCATCTCGTCCTTCCCCGTCACCACCAAGGACGGCAAGTTCGAGATCGTCCAGGGCCTGGAGATCTCCGACTTCTCCCGCGCCCGGATCGACGCCTCCGTCGCCGAGCTGGTCGAGGAGCGCGACGCGGTGGCCGAGCTCGGCCTGATCTGAGCCGGTTGAACACTGTGGCCGGGGGCGCTCTGCGCCCCCGGCCACAGCCGTACACTGGCCCACCGTGAACGAAACCCTCCGGGACGCCGCGCTGGTCCTCGTCTTCATCCTGCTGGGCGGGCTGTTCAACATCGCCGAGATCTCGCTGATCTCCCTGCGCGAGGGACAGATCCGGGCGTTGGAGGCCAAGGGCACCCGGGGGGCGGCCCGCGCCGCCCACCTCGCCGCCGACCCGAACCGCTTCCTCGCCGCCGTGCAGGTCGGCGTGACGTGCATGGGCTTCCTGTCGGCCGCGTTCGGCGCCGACACCCTGGCCGGCAAGCTCGCCCCGGTCTTCGTCGACCTCGGGCTCTCGCCCGGCGTCGCCGACGCCGTCGCCCTGGTCGGGCTCACCCTCGTCATCAGCTACGTCTCGCTGGTGCTCGGCGAGCTGACCCCCAAGCGGATCGGCCTCCAGCGGGCCGACTCCATCGCGGTGCTCGCCGCGCCCGTCGTCGACGTGATGTCGGTGGCGCTGCGCCCGGCGATCTGGCTGCTCGGTCACTCCACCAACCTGATGGTGCGGCTCTTCGGCGGCGACCCGACCGCCGGGCGCGGCACCATGAGCTCCGAGGAGCTGCGCGGCCTGGTCGCCGCCAACACCGAGCTCGGCAGCGACGAGCGGGCGCTGATCGCCGACGTCTTCGCCGCCGGGGAGCGCCAGCTGCGCGAGGTGATGGTGCCGCGCACCGAGGTCACCTTCCTGGACGCCGACCAGCTGCTCACCGCCGTCCGCGCGGAGACCAGCTCCTCCCCGCACTCCCGTTACCCGGTGGTCGAGGGCAGCTACGACGCCGTGGTCGGCTTCGTGCACGTCCGCGACCTGTACGGCGCCCGTGGCGAGCAGGCCGTCCGGGTCCGCGAGCTGGCCCGGCCGGTCAAGCTGCTGCCCGCCACCAAACGGGTGCTGGAGGCGATGGGGGAGATGCGCCGGGAGGGGCACCACCTCGCGATGATCGTCGACGAGTACGGCGGCACCGCCGGGATCGTCACCCTGGAGGACCTGGTCGAGGAGGTGATCGGCGAGATCCGCGACGAGTACGACGCCCAGGACACCACCGCCACCCGCCGGCTGGCCGGCGGCGGCATGGAGCTGGACGGGCTGCTCAACCTCTCCGACTTCACCGAGGAGACCGGCACCGCCCTGCCCGAGGGCCCGTACGAGACCGTCGCCGGGTACGTCGTCAGCGCCCTCGGGCGGCTGCCGGAGCCGGGCGACCACGTCACCACCGAGGACGGCGTGCGGCTCACCGTCGCCCGGTTGGACGGTCGCCGCATCGAACGCATCAGGGTGAGTGCCGTCACACTGGCGGAACCTACGAGCGAAGACGTTTCCTGAGCGGTCGCCGAAGCTGGAACAATGGCGCCCATGGTCAACGCAGCGGTCAGTGGTCCGGCAAAGGACCGTCCACGGGTGCTCTCCGGCATCCAGCCCACCTCGGGCTCGTTCCACCTGGGCAACTACCTCGGTGCGGTGCGCCAGTGGGTCGACCTCCAGGAGACGAGCGACGCCTTCTACATGGTCGTCGACCTGCACGCGATCACCGTCGACCAGGAGCCGGCGACGCTGCGCGAGAACACCCGGATCTCGGCGGCCCAGCTGCTCGGCGCCGGGCTCGACCCCGAGCGCTGCACGCTCTTCGTCCAGTCGCACGTGCCCGAGCACACCCAGCTCGGCTGGGTGATGAACTGCCTGACCGGCTTCGGCGAGGCCGCCCGGATGACGCAGTTCAAGGACAAGTCCGCCAAGCAGGGCAGCGACCGCACCTCCGTCGGCCTGTTCACCTACCCGATCCTCCAGATCGCCGACATCCTGCTCTACCAGGCCGACGCCGTCCCCGTCGGCGAGGACCAGCGCCAGCACCTGGAGCTCACCCGGGACCTGGCGGACCGCTTCAACACCCGCTACGCCCCCACCTTCACCGTCCCGAAGCCGTACATCCTCAAGGAGACGGCCAAGATCCTGGATCTCCAGGACCCGACGGCGAAGATGAGCAAGTCCGCCTCCTCGCCCAAGGGCCTGGTCAACCTGCTGGACGAGGCCAAGGTCAGCGCCAAGAAGTTCAAGAGCGCCGTCACGGACACCGGCACGGTCGTCTCCTACGACGAGGAGAACAAGGCCGGCGTCTCCAACCTGCTGCGCATCCACTCGGCGCTCAGCGGGCAGTCCGTCGACCAGTTGGTCGAGCACTTCGAGGGCAAGATGTACGGCGCGCTCAAGACCGAGCTGGCCGAGCTCTTCAGCGAGTGGGTCGGCCCCTTCCAGGAGCGCACCCGCACCTACCTCGACGACCCGGCCGAGCTCGACCGGGTGCTCGGCCTCGGCGCCGACAAGGCCCGCGAGGTCGCCGCCGAGACCCTGGCGACGGTCTACGACCGCATCGGCTTCCTCCCGCCGAAGCGCTGACCGGCCCCATGCCAGCGGTGAACGCCCCCGACGGTGGCGGCCTCCCCGAGGCCGTCACCATCGGCGTGTCCATAACCGTCCCGGAGCCCTTCGGCAGGGCCATCCAGGACGCCCGCGCCGGCTACGGCGACCCGCTCGCCCGCTCGATACCCACCCACGTCACCCTGCTGCCGCCGACCGAGATCGAGGCGGCCCGGCTGCCCGAGATCGAGGCGCACCTCAAGGACGTCGCCGCCGCGCACCCGGCCTTCCGGATGCTGCTCCAGGGCAGCGGCACCTTCCGGCCCGTCTCGCCGGTGGTCTTCGTCCGGGTCGAGGAGGGCGCCCAGGAGTGCCGCGCCCTCGAAGCGGCGATCCGCTCCGGCCCGCTGGCCCGGGAGCTGGCCTTCCCGTACCACCCGCACGTCACCGTCGCGCACGCGCTCCCGGAGGAGGCCCTCGACCGGGCGTACCGGGGCTCGCGCGCCTTCCACGCCGCCTTCGCCGTCCCGGGCTTCAGTCTCTCCCGGTTCGGCGCGGACGGAGTCTGGCGCCCCTGTCGCAGCTACCCCTTCGGCGCGGCCTGACCCCTCCGGGACGCCGGGATCAGCGCCAGCAGGAACGGCGCGACGAACAGCGGCCCGACCATGTACCGGTAGAGCGGCGCCGGGTTCGCCGCCAGCACCGTCAGCTGGAAGCCCAGCAGCACCCCGCCCAGCGCGTACACCGCCCGCATCCGGCGGCGCCCCGCGTAGAGGGCCAGCGCGAAGTAGCCCAGGTAGCACCAGGTCGCGCCACGGAACATCAGCCAGTCCAGCTGCGGCGTCTTCGCGACGTTGTACCAGAACTGCGCCGCGCTCCGGAGCTTGTACGAGAGCGGGTGGCTGTACAGCGCGAAGCGGTACGGGTTGGACGCCATCGGCGTGCCGGGGGCGGCGACGCCGTACAGCTCCTCCGGGGTGGGCGCGGGGGAGGCGATCCAGGTGAAGGCGTGCTGGTCGGCCGGGCCGGGGAAGGGAGACCAGGCGATGTGGCCCCGGCAGATCCGGGCGTCCAGGATCAGGTCGGGGCGCTCCTTGAGCACCCGCGTCCACATGTCCATCAGCTGCGGGTTGACCCGCTCCGCCGCGTTCCGGTCGAAGTTCCAGGCCAGCACCAGCTGGTCGGAGACGTAACAGTTGCTGCCGCCGCGGGCCCAGTCCGCCAGCGGCGTGACCTGCGTCAGCACGGCCTTGTCGGCATCGGTGAAGAGATCCGGCTGCGCCGCGTACGCCACCGCGACGTCGTGGTAGTTCAGCGAGTACACCGAGCTGGCGGCGGGCTGCTTGATGCCCATCGCCGGGTAGAGCACGAGCTGGCAGACCAGCGACAGGCCGACCGCGAAGAGCGTCAGCACGGCCAGGCGCACCCGGCGGCCCTTCACCACGACGACCAGCGCCACCCCGGCGATCAGCGCGACACCCAGGCCGTTGTTGCGGAACAGCCCCATGCCGACCATCGACAGGCCGAGCACCCACCAGTCCAGCCGGGTCGCCCGCCGGGCGACCAGCCGCACCGAGGCGGCGAAGGCCAGCACCGAGCAGAGCGTGAACGGCACGTCCTTCCAGATGTAGACCACGAACGCACCCGTCGGCGGCGCGACCGCCACCAGCAGCGCGATCGGGGCCGTCCACCGGCCGCGCGCACCCAGCGAGCGCAGCGCCACGCACACGTACGCCAGCGTGACGGAGGTCAGCACCGTCTGGCCGAGCGTCAGCACGGCGAGCTTGCCGGGCACGTGCACGGCCAGCCAGACCAGCACGTTGTAGAGCACCGAGTGCTCGGAGGTCCAGACCCCGCTGGTGACCTGCGAGACGTAAGCGGCGGAGTCGTAGCTCGTCAGCCCCGGGTAGAAGGCCGCCCACCAGAGCAGCAGCACCAGCTCGACCCCGACCCCGACCCCGAGCGGCAGCCGCCAGCGGTCCGGCACCCGCCTGGCGTGCCTGGCCTGGCCCGAGCCCTCGGCGGTGGGGTTGTCGAGAAGTGCGGTCATGGCGGCCTCGGGTCGCGAAGAGCGGGGCGGGGAGCTGCCCCACCCTACAGGTGCTCCATGAAGGCCCCGGACTGTCCGGCCGCACCGGCTCGGCTACCATCGGCTCCGTCGCCGCGACGGTCACCATCCGCGGCCGGAGACCCCCTGAATGGAGCGCCCGTGCAGACCGTCACGCCTGCCGATCCGGTCATACCTGACGACGCCTCGGCCCTCGGGCCCGCCTCGCACCGGGTCCAGCGGCGTCCGTCCTGGGCCCTGCGTTGGAGCCCGGCGGCGGGGGAGATCCTGCTCGCCGTCCTCACCGCGCTCGGCTTCACGTACTGGGGCCTGTCGGTCGACAACAACCCGGTCAGCCGAGTCGGCCAGATCAGCGGTCTCTCCACCCTCCAGTTCCGGCTGGCCGCCGTCGCCCTGGTGATCATCGCGGTCGTGGTCTGGACGACCCTGCGCTGCGGCGAGCAGGTCCGCAGGCTCACCGCCCGGCTCTCGGCCGCCGCCGTCGCCGGGCTCGCGACGGGCTACCTCGGCGCCGGGCAGGTCTTCGCCCTGCGTGGCACGCCCTGGCCGCTCAACGCCGAGTACGGCGACAACAACCGGCTGCTCGCCTGGGCCGGCGAGGTCGTCCACACCGGCAAGATCGACACCTTCTACCCGCCGGGCATCCCCTACGCCCTCGGGTACGCCGCCAAGGCCGGCTTCCTCGGCGGCGAGCCCGCCTTCGGCCTGAAGTGGCTCTTCATCGCCCTCGTCGCCCTCACCGGCCCCGCCGCCTACCTCGCCTGGCGGCTCTGCCTGCGCCCGCTGCCCGCGCTCGCCGTCGGCCTCCTCCCCGCCCTCCAGCAGACCCTGCCGCACAAGCCGTACAGCCCGCTGGTGCTCGTCGTGCTGGTGCCGCTGATCGCCAAGCTGCTGCTCTGGCTGCGCGCCTCCCCCGCCTTCAGCGCGCGCGGGGCGCTCGTGCGCGGCGCCTTCCTGGGGCTGCTCTTCGGCGGGCTGTTCCTGGTCTACTCCGGCTGGCACCTCTGGTCGCTGCCGGGCGTGGTCGTCGCCGTCCTGCTGCTCTTCCCCTACCGGCGCGGGCCGGTGCGCGGGCTGCTGCTGCTCGGCGGCTCGCTCGCGGGCTTCCTGGCCGTCGCCGGGGTCTACCTGAAGGTGCTGCTGGGGGCCACTGCCACCCGGGACCTCTGGTGCTCCGGGCTGACGATGACCGAGCCGGGGTACATGGGCACCACGCCGCTGACCAACCGCGCCTGGGACGAGCCCGGCGAGTGGCCCGGCATGGGAGAGTTCGCCGGGCTCCCGACCTACACCGTCGTGGTGCTCGTCGGCCTCGGCGTCGCCGTCGCGCTCGGGCTGCGCAAGGCCGTCGTGATCGCGCCGCTGGCCTGCTTCGCCAGCGCCTGGTTCATCCGCTTCTGGATAGCCGGGCACATGGAGGCCAACCAGGAGGTCCAGCTCTTCCCCCGGACGATCCTGGAGATCCAGGTCGCCCTGACCGCCCTCGCCGTACTGGCCTGCGTCCTCGCCGCCGAACACCTCGGCCGGCTCTTCACCGCCGTCCGCAGCAGCGCCCCCGAGGCCGTCGAGGGCCTGGCCCGCGCCCGGCGCTTCACCGCCGCCGGCACGCTCCTCGCGATGGTCCTGGCAGGCGGCATGATCGGCTCCTTCTTCACCAACCAGTACCTCCCCACCCCGCCCGCCGACCAGCTGGCCGGCTCACTGGCCTGGAACTCCCACCAGATCCGCAAGCCCGACGGCCAGTGCCCCAAGTACGCCAACGGCGGCCTCTGCCGCGACTTCCCCAAGACCATCGGCGTCAACCAGGCCGACTTCGCCCAGACCAGCCTGGTCTGCGAGTACCCGTGGCACCAGCAGAACGCGCTGCTGGCTCTCATGAAACCCTGAGTTGCACTACCCAGGGGTGCGGGGAACTGCGCGAAATCGGGAGTGACGGCGCCGCACCTTCCGCATCGCGCAGTTCCTCGCGCCCCTGGGGTTACCCCTTCAGCATCGCGTCGACCACGCGGGCGGCTGCTCCGCCGTCGTCCAGCGCACAGTGCGTACTGCGGAAGCGTGCGTACGCCTCCGCGTGGCGGTCCGTCAGACCGTCCACGTCGCGCAGGGCGGCGATCAGCTCGTCGGAGGTGCCGAGCAGGGGCCCCGGGGCCTCGGCCTCCAGGTCGAAGTAGAAGCCGCGCAGGTCGTCGCGGTAGTGGTCCAGGTCATAGGTGAAGAAGAGGATCGGCCGCCCGGTGATGGCGAAGTCGAACATGATCGAGGAGTAGTCCGTCACCAGCACGTCGGCGGCGAGCAGCAGCTCCTGCACGTCCGGGTAGTCGCTGACGTCGTACAGGAAGCCGTCGCCCGCGCCCGCCAGCGGCTCGCGGACGTGCGAGTGCGAGCGGACCAGCAGGACGTGGTCCCGGCCGAGGGCCGCCCTGGCGGCGGCCACGTCGATCCGCAGGCCCAGCTGGTAGCCGTCGCCGTTCTCGCGCTGCTGGTCCTCGCGCCAGGTCGGGGCGTAGAGCACGATCCGCTTGCCGTCGGGCACCCCGAGGCGTCGGCGGACGGCGTCCACGCCCTCGCCCAGGGCCAGCACGTCGTTGCGGGGGTAGCCGGATTCGAGGATCTCGCCCTGGTAGCGGAAGGCCCGCCGCAGGATCGGCGTGGCGAAGGCGCTGGGGGAGACCAGCAGGCTCCAGTGCGGGGATTCGCGGTCGAGCGCCGTCAGGTAACCGGCGTCGGCCAGCCAGCCGCTCTCGACGTCGTGGGCGATCCGCTTGAGCAGTGAGCCGTGCCAGGTCTGCACGATCACCTGCCCGTCCCGGCGTTCGATGAAGTCGGGGAAGTGCGTGTTGCCGACGAGGTAGCGCGAGGTGGCCAGCGCCTCGTACCACTCGGGGCTGTGGCTGCGCACCGGCCGGACGCCCTCCGGCACCGCGCTCTGGGCGTCGTCGACCACCCAGAGGTGCTCCAACGGGGCGCCGCGCCGGACGAGTTCGGCGTGCACCGCGCGGGGGGAGTCGGCGTAGCCGCGCCCGTTGAAGACGTCGTACAGCACCGCCTCGCGCAGCGGCCGCTGCCGGGCCGCGGGGTACGCCACGGTGCGCAGCCGCTCCTGGGCGTAGGGGCTGCGCTCGGCGGCGGTGAGGTCGGGGGTGGAGTCGAGGATCAGGGTGTCGTGCCAGCGGCGTTCCAGCAGGATCCGCTTGGTGCCGGTGGCGGCGCTGCCCGCCTCGACGCCGACCGGCAGGGTGTCCAGGGCCTCGGGGGCGAGGATCAGGGACTGCTCGGCGTCGGGGCGGCCGAGCGGGCGCAGCCGGAACTCCCAGATGCCCTTGAGCAGCGGCCGGGTGGAGCCGTCGGAGGCGGTGCTGACGGCGGGCAACCGGAAGTCGAGGCGCTCGGCGCGCGGGAGGACGTGCCGGATCTCGCCGGTGCCGTTGCTGTGCCGCAGGACGAGCTCCAGCGGGCCGTCGCCGGGCAGCGGGGCGGTGCCGGTGAGGTGGAAGGCGTCGCCGTCCGCGGTGACGGAGGTCAGCAGGGCGGTGCCGCTCTGGACGCAGAACTGCGGGTAGCCGTCGGCGAGTTCCTTGAGGTAGAGGACCTGGTCGGGGGCTGCCAGCGGGTGCTGGGCGGCCAGCGGCTGCTCGCGGTGGTCGGCGGCGGGGCGGGTGCTGGAGCCGTCGGGGCGGAGCAGCTCGACGTCCCAGTGCTCCATCTCGTGCGGGCCGTCACCGGCGATGGCGAAGGGGGCCAGCGGCAGCCGCGCGGTGTGGGTGCGGCCCTCGGTGTGCTGCAGCGGGACGGTCAGCTCGGTGTCGGACTGGCGGTGCCGCAGTCTCAGCACGCTGCCCTCGGGGCAGTCGGCTGCCTCGAGGGTGAGGTCGAGGGCGCCGCCGGTGCGGACGGAGCGGGTCAGCCGGCTGCGGGTGGTCTCGATCCGCAGCCGCAGGGTGCCGTCCTCGAAGAAGGGGACGGCCCGGGTGTCCCGGTCGAGCCAGCGCACCGGCGGGTATTCGCCGGAGCCGCACCAGTGCTGGCGGAGCGGCCCGTGCTCGCGGTGCCGGCCGGAGCGGACGGCGGCCTCGAACCGCCAGTCGCCCTCGGTCCATCGGCCGCCCCGGCGCAGCTTCGCCGGGGCGAGCAGGGCGGTGAAGGCGGCCCAGTCGTGGTTGTGCTCGGTCTGGCCGCTGGCCTCGGTGACTTCGGCGTTCTGCTCGTGCCGGGTGCGGAGCCGGACGGCCTTGTGCTGGTGCGAGCCCGGCGGGAGCGCTGTCACGGTGGTGAAGGCACTGCTCAGCCAGGTGGTGTCGCGGTCGCCGGGGTGGGCGGAGCCGGTGAGCTCCAGGCCGCGCTCCGTCCAGCGCAGGGCGCGGACGGCAAAGGTCGGCTCGGCCGGGGGTGCGACTGGCGCGGCGGGCATGACCTGCTCCGGCACTCGTGAGGACGGGACCGCGGGAGCGGTGGCGGAAGCAGGCATGTGAAGCGACCTCCCTGGCAGTGGGTGCCATCTCACACCTGCGCTCCACCCCAGGTCAACTGAGAGTTTGCTGGGTGCACGGGGCCTGTTGGGGCGCGAGGGGGTCGGCTGCGGGCAGCCGACCCCCCTTCATCCTTCGAGGCGTCAGCCCTGGGCCGCGAGCAGAGCGTCCACGACCCGGGCCGAGGCCGCGCCGTCGTCCAGGTCGCAGTACGCCTGGCGGAAGGCCGTGTAGCGGTCGGCGTGCTCGGCGGACGTCTCGTCGACGGTGCCGAGGGCGGCGATCAGCTCCTCCGAGGTGCCGAGCAGCGGGCCGGGGGCCTGCGCCTCGAAGTCGAAGGTGAAGCCGCGCAGGTTGTCCCGGTAGTGCTCCAGGTCGTACGTGAAGAAGAGGATCGGGCGGCCGGTGTTCGCGAAGTCGAACATCGCCGAGGAGTAGTCGGTGACGAGCACGTCCGCGACGAGCAGCAGGTCGGCCATGTCGGGGTAGGTGCCGACGTCCCAGACGTAGCCGTTGCCGGCGCCGGGGATCTGACCGCACATCACCTCGTGGGCGCGCACCAGCAGCACCTGGTCCTCGCCGAGGGCCGCCTTGGCGGCCTCCAGGTCGAGCCGCAGGTCGAGCTGGTAGCCACCGTGCGGGCGGCGCCGGTCCTCGCGGAAGGTCGGCGCGTAGAGCACGATCTTCTTGCCCTCGGGCAGGCCGAGGCGCTCGCGGACCTGCTCGGCCGTCTTCTCCCGGTCGGCGGCGAGCAGCACGTCGTTGCGCGGGTAGCCGGCTTCCAGGATCTCGCCCTGGTAGCCGAAGGCCCGGCGCAGCACCGGGGTGGACCAGCGGTTGCCGGAGACCAGCAGGCTCCAGTGCGGCACCTCGCGGTCCAGGTGCTTGAGGTACTCGCTGTCGGTGAACCAGACCTTCTCGAAGTCGTGTCCGATCCGCTTCAGCGGGGTGCCGTGCCAGGTCTGGAGCACGATCTGGCCGGGGCGGCGCTCGAAGAACTCCGGCAGGTGGGTGCTGGTCACCACGTACTTGGCGGTGGCCAGCGCCTCGAACCACTCCGGGCTCCACTGGCGGAGGCTCTCGGCGCTCTGCGGCAGGTCGGCCTGGAGGTCGTCGGTGGTCCAGAGGTGCCGCAGCGGCAGGCCCCGCTGCACCAGCTCCTGGTGCACCGCGCGGGGCGAACCGGCGTACTGGGTGCCGAGCGCGGCGTTGTAGACGACGCTGTCGGTCAGCGGGCGGCGCTGGAGGGTGGCGAACTCGTTGCGCAGTTGACGCTGGCGGTGGCCGCTGCGCTCCTCCGGCAGCAGCGCGGAGTGCGCCTCCAGCGAGAGGGTGTCGAACAGCCGGCGCTCCAGGGCGATCCGCTTGCCGCGGGCCTCGACCTCCAGTGGGAGGGCGCGGTGGCAGGAGGCGGCGAGCAGCACCTGCGGCCAGAGGGTGCCGGGCTGGGCGTCGGCCGGGCGGAAGAAGACCTCCCAGGTGCCCTTGTGCAGCGGCACCTGGCCGGCGAAGGAGGCCGTGGGCACGGCGGGCAGCGCGGCACGGAACCGGCCGTCGGTGATCTCGACGGGGTAACTGTGCTCCTCCTCGCGCCAGTTGTGGCGGATGACGAGCTCGTACCGGTGGGTGCCGGGCAGCGGGAAGCTGCCGCTGAGCAGGAAGCCGTCGGCGCCCTTGGCGGCCGTGACCTCCTCCACCACCGGCTGCAGCACCTGGTCGATGAACTGCAGGTACCCGCTGGGGGAGGGCTTGGAGAACAGCGCCCGGGTGTCGTCGTTGATCGGCAGGTCGAGCTGCTCGGGCGCCGAGCGGTCGTCTATCACCACGGGGGAGGTGATGCCGTTGCTGAGCAGCAGCTCGGTGTCCCAGCGGTCGCGCAGCCGCTCCTCGGAGGCCGGGTCGAGGGCGTCCCAGGCCTCGCGGACGGCCGTCAGCTCGCCGACCGGGAAGCTCGCGGTGAAGGGCACGACCCGCCCGGTGGGCGTGCCGAGCTCCAGCGGGAAGGTCAGGTCGCGGTCGGACTCGACGTGCTTGAGCCGTAGCTGCGCGCCGGCCAGGTCGGCGCCGGAGGCGGCGGTGCCGCTCACCCGTACCCGGCCGTCGGTGAAGCTCACCGCGAGCGCCCGGACGCGGACCCGCTCGACCCGCAGGTAGACGTGGTTGTCCTTGAGCCGGGGCACGATCCGGACGTCGTCCTCGACCCAGTGCACCGGCAGGCTCTCGGCGGTGTCGCTCCAGCCGCCGGAGATCCGGCCCTTGTAGACGCCGCCCTTGCCGATGCCCGCGATGAGCACCCGCCAGGAGCCGTCCTTCCACTGGCCGCGGTGCTTGAGCCGCTTCGGGTCGATGGTCGTGCTGAAGCCCGCCCAGTCGCAGCTGTACAGGTCGTGCGGGGAGCTGGCGGTCGCCTCGGGGCTGTACATCGCCTTGGTCGGCACGGCCAGCACCCGGCGGCCCTTGGCCTCGCGCAGCACCAGCACCTTGACCATGTCGTGCCGGTTCTCGGCGCCCAGGTGCTCGGGGAAGGCGTGCCCGGTGAGCTGCAGCTTGCCGTCGACCCAGGCGGAGTCGTACAGGCGGCTGCGCATCACGAGCGCGTTCTCCAGCCGCAGCACGTCGGCGGGCACGCTCTTGCGGCCGCCGCGCAGGAAGGGGTAGTCGGCGTACGGGCGGAGCAGGCCGCGCGCGGGGGCCGCGCCGTTGCTGTCCTTCTCGAAGCGCATCTGCTCGACGAACTCGTCCATCCGGTTCGCGAGGGTCAGGTGGTACTTGAGCCGCAGCGGGGCGCGGAGCTTGCGGATCTGCCCGGGGCCGATGGCGCGCAGCAGGCGGCTGACGGACTCCTGGTAGGCGCTGTTGTAGGCCGCGTCGTCCTCGATGATCGGCCAGAAGAACATCGGGATCTCCTCGACGAGGTTGTTCTCGTCGTAGAAGTCCAGGTGCCCCCGGTACTTCGGGTCGTCCTGCGCCTGCAGCCAGGCCCGGACGAGCTCCATCGACTTGACCCGGTCGACCACCGTCTTGGGGTTGGTCTTCATCTGGGTGATCGACATCTCGCCGACCTCGCGCTCACGCCAGTGGTAGATCGGCTCGGAGAGCACGTCGACGCTGGCGGCCATGAAGTGGTGCGGCACGCTCACCGGGGCGTCCTCGTAGAGGATGCCCTCGGGGTAGAGGATGCCGGCGGCGTCGAAGAAGGAGCGGCGGTAGACCTTGTTCCACGCCGTCCGGTCGGTGATCAGCGCCGGGATCTCGGTGACGTGGGTCTTGAGCCGGGTCTCCTTGAACGGCTTGCGGTGGCCGCCCGACGGGTAGTACCCGATCGCGCGGAAGCGCAGCACGTTGCCGGTGCAGAAGTCCGAGCCGGTCTCGTCGAGCGTGCCGATCATCAGCTCGTACGCGCTGGGCGGCAGGGTGTCGTCGCTGTCGACGAAGGCCAGGAACTCGGCGCCCGCGTCGATGTGCCGGTAGCCGGTGTTCCGGGCCGCGCCGAGGCCCTGGTTCACCTGCTTGACCAGCCGGAAGCGGGAGTCCTTCGCGGCGTAGGCCTCGGCGATGGCCGCGCTGCCGTCCTTGGAGCCGTCGTCGACCATGACGCATTCGAGGTCGTCGAAGGTCTGGGCGGCGATGGAGTCCAGGCACTCCTCCAGGTAACGCTCGACGTTGTAGATCGGGACGACGACGGAGAGGCGGGGGGCCATCGGGTGCGCGGGCCTTTCATCAGGGGCGTGCGGCCGGTCTGCGGCCGGTCCACGGCCGGGTCTACGGGACGAACCGGGCGCAGCACGGCGATAGTACCCGCCGCGACCGGCCGCACCACGAAGGCCGCAGGCTCAGGGGACGATCCCCACCAGGATGTACTCGTTGTACTTGAACACCTTGCCCGCGGCTTCGGGAAGCGGGAATGAATAGCTGCGGTCGACCTTCAACCCGGCCCGCTCCGCGTACTCGCGCAGCCCCTCGAAGTCGACGAAGCGGACGTGCGTCGGGTCCGAGCGGTAGCCCGCCAGCTGCGGCGTGATCAGCACGACCTTGCCGCCGGAGCGGATGCTCGGCAGGTAGCTCTTGAGCAGCTGCTCGCAGGTCTCCAGATCCAGGTGCTCCAGCACGTGCGCGACCAGCATCGAGTCGAACGCGCCGGGGCGGCTCAGCTCCGGGTCGGCCTCGAAGTCGGCGGCGGTGTAGGCGATCAGGCCGCGCGCACGCGCGGTGGCCACCGAGGTCTCGTTGTGGTCGACGCCGACACTGCCCGGGTCGCAGTTCTGCAGGTTCCGGCCGACCCCGCAGCCGACGTCCAGCACCCGCCCGAGCTGGAGCCGCTTGAGGTTCCACCGGTACGGCGCCTGCGTCGGCAGCAGCCGCTTGATGCCGGACTGCTCCAGCGTCACCAGGCGTTCCGTGTAGGAAGCGTCGGCGGTGGCCCCACCGGTCGGCGAGCCGGACGACTGCGGGTCGGAAGCTTCGGGCATGGCTGGGCCTCTCCAGGCTGCGGTACGGGGGGAGCTGCTGGTGGAGATCTGGTGTAGCTGAGAAGCGAGCGTAGAGCCGCCGAGGGCCGCGCCGCTGCCAGGGTCACCCGATGGTACGACGGCGGTGACCAGTACCAGGGTGGCTCGTTGACCATCACCGGTGCCGCAGGTGGACTGGACCTTAAGGTCGCTCGGCGGCCCGGGTCGGGGCCGGGGAGGGGGTGCGCAGCGGGCCCCCTGCGGGCTAGTCTGCCGCTGGCCCGCCCAGGCAGTACCGGAACGCAGCCCCCCGCCTCCCGGTGATCTCCGGCGACTGAGCGTCCCCCTAGAATGAGTCGCAAATGCCCCGCTTCAGCGTGATCGTCCCGGTCTATCAGGTACAGGAGTACCTGGCCGAGTGCCTCGACTCGGTGCTCACCCAGTCCTGCCCGGACTTCGAGCTGATCGCCGTCGACGACCACTCGCCCGACGGCTGCGGAGCCATCCTCGACGAGGCCGCCGCGCGCGACGACCGGGTACGCGTCGTCCACCTCCCCGCCAACGTCGGGCTGGGGCGCGCCCGCAACGCCGGGCTGGAGGTCGCCACCGGCGACTACGTGATCTTCCTGGACAGCGACGACACCTTCACCCCCGGGCTGCTCACCGCCGTCGAGGCCCGGCTGCGGCACGGCGACGACCCCGAGATCCTGGTCTACGACTACGCCCGCACCTACGGCGACGGCCGGGTCGTCCGCAGCAACTCGGCGCCGCTCTTCAGCCGCCCCGGCCCGGACGTCTTCACTCTCGACCAACGACCCGACCTGCTCGACCTGCTGATGGTCGTGTGGAACAAGGCCTACCGCCGCGACTACATCGACGCCCAGGGCCTGACCTTCCCCGCCGGGTACTACGAGGACACCCCGTGGACCTTCCCGGCGCTGCTCTCCGCCTCCCGGATCACCATGCTCGACAGCGTGGGCGTGCACTACCGCCAGCGCGAGGAGGGCGGCAACATACTGGCCACCGCCAGCCGCAAGCACTTCGACGTCTTCGCCCAGTACGACCTGGTCTTCGACTTCCTGGACCGCCGCCCCGACCTGGCCCGCTGGCGCGGCATCGTCTACGGCCGGATGGTCCACCACCTCAACACCGTCGTCAGCAAGCCCGGCCGCATCCCGCCCGGCGACCGCCGCGAGTACTTCCGCCGCGCCGCCGAACACTGCGCCCGCCTCCGCCCCGACGGCTACCGCCCCGTCCCCGGCGTCAGCGGTCTGCGCACCGAACTCCTCAGTCAGGGCCGCTACCTGACCTACCAGGGCGTACGCGCCCTGGCCCGGACGCGCCAGGTCGCGGCGAAGGCGGCCCACGTGGCTCTCCGTACCTAAAGTCTCAAGCATGCACGCTCTAGGGGCGCGGGGAACTGCGCAAATCGGTAGGCGACAGCGCCGCATCTCCCGCTTCGCGAAGTTCCTGAACCGTGCACGGTGGGCCCTCGGGCTTCTCGCGGCCCCGCCGCTGCTCCACCTGCTGCGCCTCGACCTGCTCACCCTCGCGCTGCTCCTGGCCGCCGCCGCGTCGCTGTTCCGCTCCCGCCTCGGCCTGCTCGACCGGCTGGTGCTCGCCGCCGGCGGCCTCACCGGCTGGCTCTGCCTGCTGGGCGTGGCGGCCTCCCGCTGGCCCTGGGGGCTGCACCCGCTCGCGATCGCCGAGGCCACCGCCGTGCCGCTCGCCGCCCTCGCCGCGACCCGCCGCCCCACCCTCCCCCGGCCGACCACCCGGGACGCGCTGCTGCTGCTCCCCGTCGCCGCCACCGCCTGGTTCTACCTCGGCCCGCTGCTGCGCGAAGGTTTCACCGGCCGGCTCGCCGCGATCTACCACGGCGAGGACCTGGCCAGGCACTTCGCCCTCTACGACAGCGTGCTCCGCTTCGGCGGTTACCTGACCTTCCACCGGGCCGAGGCCGACATCACCCTCCAGGACGGCTTCCAGAGCTACCCGCAGGGCAGCCACCTGACGCTCGCCGTACTCACCGAGTTCGCCTTCGGCGGTGACGTGCCATCAGGCGCCCCCGCCGCGCTCAGCCGCTTCGTGCTGCTCGCGGCGGGGGTGCTGACGGCCTGCGTCGGCGCGGTCGCCTGGGCCGCCCGGTGGACGGCCGGGCCCGCGCTCGGCCGGTGGGCGGTGCTGCCGCTGACGGCCGCCGCCGCCGGATACCTGGTGCTGGTCGAGGCGACGCCGCTGCTGCTGACCGGCTTCGAGAGCGAGCTCTTCGGGCTGGCGCTGTTCGCCCTGCTGGCCGCCTTGGTGGTCCGCCCGCTCGGCCGGCCGGGCGAGCAGGCGGTGCTGCTCGGCGCGCTGACCACCGGCATCTCCTTCGCCTACTACCTGCTGCTCGCCGCCGCGCTCCCGCTGCTGCTGGTCTGGGCCCTCGCGCACCGCCGCCGGCTGCCCCGCTGGCCCTGGCTGCTGCTCGCCGTCGTCGGCACCGCCGCCGCGGCCGCCCTGCCGGTGCTGGCCAACTGGAAGCAGGCCGGCTCCGCCGACGTCCTGGTGATGGCGGGCGGCGTCATGGCCGTCAGCCGCCACCTGCTGCTGCCGCTGCTCGCGCTCGCCGCCCTCGGCCTGCTCACCCGCGCCGCCCGCCGCAACGCCCCCCGCCGGGCCGCGCTCGGCGCGCTCGCCGTGACGGGCGCCGTCGCCTTCGCGCTGATGCGCTACCAGCTCGCCACGGCCGGGCACGTCTCGTACTACTACGAGAAGCTGCTGCACCCGTTGGTCGTCGTCGTGGTGCTCGCCCTCGGCGCGGCCCTGGTGCCCGCCGTCGGCCGCCGCCGCGGCGGCCCGCCCTGGGCGGTGGCGGTCACCGCCGTGGTTCTCGGCGCCCTCGTGCTCAACTCCCAGCCGGACCACCCCGGTACGCAGACCGGCTGGGCCGGCAGCTCCGGCGCCGCGTACCTGCACGGCGACCGCGCCGCCCCCGCCAGCGCCGCCCTCGTCACGGCGATCGACGCCACCCGCCCGGTGCCCGACCCCCGGGCCGCCGTCCTGCTGGTCGAGCCGCACGCGGGGGAGGACCCGCGCTTCCGCGAGGGCAGCCTCTGGCTCGGCGTGCTCGCCCGCGACAACGGACTCTCCTGGCGGGCCTGGATCTGGGGCCGCTGGCGGCACAGCGCCCAGGAGATCGCCGACTACGCGGCGGCCTACCCCGTCCCGCTGCGGGTCTACCTGGACGACCCGGCGCTGGCCGCCGAGACCCGCCGCCTCGCCGACCCCGACCGCCTCGACGTCGCCCTGATCGGCTACGACACCCACGACCGACCGGTCGTACTGGGGCGTTGACCCAGGGGCGCGGGGAACTGCGCGAAACGGGAGAGACGGCGCCGCACCCGGCCGGGCGCGCAGTTCCCCGCGCCCCTGGGGCCGGCCAGTTGCGTGAAGTCATCCGTTCGGGCGGAGCCGCCGCTGCCGCGGTGACCCGTTCGGCCGCCCGTCGTTACGCCGATTGCAGTGCCGGAGGTCTGCCCCCGGCCGACTCCCGACGTGACGGAAGCGAACACCATGCCGAGCGTGGCCACCCTCGAACCACCCAGGGCCCTCCCTGCCGAACCAGTACCGCCCGCAGCCAAGGGCGGCCACCACCTCCGCAAGCTGCTCGCCGGCTCGGCGGAGGCCGCCGTCGCGCTGGCCGTCGGCGTCGGCTTCATGGTCTGGGCCCGCAACATCCACGTCGACCCGCTGATCCGGGTCGGCCAGGTCAGCGGCCTGGCCAAACTCCAGTTCAGGGCCGCCATGCTGGCCCTGCCGGTCTTCGCCGTGGTGCTGTACGCGGCGCACCGGGCGGCCCCCAA
This sequence comes from Kitasatospora sp. McL0602, assembly GCF_052076145.1. Lineage (NCBI taxonomy): Bacteria > Bacillati > Actinomycetota > Actinomycetes > Kitasatosporales > Streptomycetaceae > Kitasatospora > Kitasatospora sp. McL0602. Next base: position 4,701,948 of record NZ_CP197246.1, read on the forward strand.
GCGGTACCGCCTGCTGCTCCGCCTCGGCTGCGCCGTCGTCGCGGGCCTCGGCACCGGCATCGTCGCGGGCGGCATCGCCGTCGCGCTGCGCGGCACCCCCTGGGGCCTCGGCGGCCAGGACGGCGACCCGGGCACCCTGCAGAGCTACGCCGAGTCCTTCCTGAAGGGGGAGGGGCTGCCCGACCTCTACCCGCCCGGCTTCATCGTGCTGCTCGCCGAGTGGACGAAGTACCTGCGGCCCGGCCACGTCGGCTTCGCCCTCAAGGACGTCCAGCTCCTGCTCAGCGCCGTCTTCGGCCCGTTCGCCTACCTGGCCTGGCGCAGCCTGCTCCGCCCGGCCTGGGCGCTGGCCGTCGCACTGCCCGCCTCGATCCTCTTCCTCGACCCGATCCGGCCCTACAGCCACCTGGTGATGGTCTGCCTGGTGCCCGTCCTCGGCCGCCTGCTCACCGAACTCACCCGCGTGCCGGGTCGGTCCTTCCGCTCGGCGCTGCTGCGCGGTGCGGTGATCGGCGCCGTGCTCGGGCTGCTCTTCCTCGGGTACTCCGGCTGGTTCGTCTGGTCCGCCCCCGGCACCCTGGTGGCGATCGCCGCACTCGTCCCCTGGCGCAAGGGCCGTGCGGCGCTGGCCCGCGCGGCCGCCCTGCTCGGCGCCACCGCCGTCACCGCCGGGCTGGTCGGCGCCCCGCTGCTGCTCAAGTTCCTCGCCCACGGCGCCTCCACCGTCGACCGCTACGCCTACTTCGACGTCTACATCGACCCGGCGTACGTGATGGGCTGGCGCTCCGACCGCTCCGGCTGGCCCGCCTCCTGGGCCTGGCCGCCGCCCGGCGAGCTGGCCGGGCAGACCACCTTCTCCCTGCTGGTGATCGTCGGGTTCGCGCTGGCGCTGGCCCTCGGGCTGCGGCGGCCCCCGGTGGTCGCCGCGCTCGGCTGCCTCGGCGGGGCCTGGGTGCTGCGCTTCTGGTTCGCCGGGCACATGCAGCGCGACCAGGCCGTCATGCTCTACCCCCGCACCACCTGGCTGATCCTCTACTGCTTCATCACCCTCACCGTGCTCGCCGCGATGCTGATCTCCGGCAGCGCCGCGAAGGCCTGGCGACGGCTGACGGCCAGTCAGAAGCTGCGCCCCTCGGGCTCGATCGGCCGACGGCTCGCCGCCGGATCGCTCTGCGGTCTGGCCCTCTTCGGCGCGATGGCCGCCTCCTGGTCCGCCAACCGCTACATGCCGAGCGACCCGGAGCAGCGCAACATGGGCCTGGACGCCTGGCGTTCGCACACCCTCCAGCGCGGCGACGGCAGTTGCCCGCTCTACGCCCCCGGCCACACCTGCACCGCACCGCACGAACTCTGGCGGCCGCACGACAGCGTCGACTCCAAGCTCTGGTGCGGCAACGTCGCGTACGTCAACTGGACGGTCTACTGCGGCGGCCGCGCCCCGACCGGGTGAGCCACGACCGGGTGAGCCCGGTCAACCCGGCGTCGCGGCGGTCGCCCTGAGGCGGCACTACCAGCGGCGACGCCGGTCGTTCAGCACGGCGGGCCGTTCCCTCACGGCCCGCCGTGCCACCGAAGGAGTGCCCCCCCATGACCGCTCTCTCCACCGAGACCGCTGCCGAGACCGCTGTAGAGACCGCCGCTGAGACCGCCGCTGAGACCGCCGTCCCGGCCGAACCCGGCGTCCTCACCGACGTACCCGGCTGGTTCTGGGATCTGGACCGGCACGCCTTCGAGTGGTTCCTCGACCGTCAGCAGCGCACGGGGGAGACCGGCGACCTGCTGGAGCTCGGCGCCTACCTCGGCCGCAGCGCCATCGTGATGGGCCGTCACCTCGGCGAGGACGAGACCTTCACCGTCTGCGACCTCTTCGACTCCGAGGCCCCGGACGCCGAGAACTCCGCCGAGATGGTGATGTCCTACCGCAAGACCCTCACCCGGCAGGCGTTCGAGGCCAACTACCTGGCCTTCCACGAGGAACTGCCCACCATCATCCAGGCCCCCACCTCGGTGCTCGCCGACGGCCGCATCCCCGAGGGCAGCTGCCGCTTCGTCCACGTCGACGCCTCGCACCTGTACGAGCACGTCGCCGGTGACGTCCAGGTCGCCCGCGCCGCACTCGGCCCGCAGGGCGTCCTGGTGATGGACGACTACCGCTCGGCCCACACCCCCGGCGTCGCCGCCGCGACCTGGGAGGCCGTGCTCAACTTCGACCTCCGCCCGATCTGCCTCACCGAGTGCAAGTTCTACGCCACCTGGGGAGACCCGGAGCCCTTCCAGGACGAACTGCTCCGCACCTCCGGCGGCGCCCCCGGCTGCCGCGTGGGCACCGACACCATCGCCGGGCACCGCGTCCTGCGGCTCGGCGGCCAGCCGGACCCGATCACCGACTTCCCGGTCTCCCGCCACCACGACCGCATCGCCCAGGAGGCCCGGCGCCGGGCCGCCGAGCAGGCCGCCGAGGAGCTCGCCGCCCGCCGCGCCCTCGCCGCAGCGGCCCGCCGCCCCGCCGCCGTGGCCCGCCGCGCAGCCGCCGACCTCGTCCCGCCGCTCCTCTCCGCCGCCGTCCGCCGGGCGCGGCGCGGCCGCTGAAGGCTCGCCGGTGGCGTGAGGTCACCCGATCCCCGGCGGGCGGCCAGTAGCGTGAAGCCGTGGAGAAACTGGCCAAGCTGCCGCTGATCGGCCCCCTGATCGCCCGACTGCTCCGCAGCCGCGCCTACCTGACGTACGCGCACTTCACCGCCGCCAAGGGCAACCGCCTCGCCGGGGCCGTCACCTTCTTCGGGTTCCTCGCGCTCTTCCCGCTGCTCACCGTCGCTCTGGCGGTCGCGGTCGCGGCCCTCAGCGACCACCGGGTGAAGCAGCTCCAGGACAAGATCTCCGAGCAGCTGCCGGGCCTCTCCGACTCCCTCAACCTGCCCGGTCTGGTCGCCAACGCGGGGACGATCGGGCTGGTCAGCGGCGTCCTGCTGGTGATCTCCGGGCTCGGCTGGGTCGACACCATGCGCGGCTCGATCCGGGACGTCTGGCAGCTCCCCGAGGAGGGCGGCAACCCGATCCTGCGCAAGGGCTGGGACTGCGTCGTCCTGCTCGGCCTCGGCCTGGTCTCCGCCGTCTCGCTCGGCGCGTCCGGCGTCGCCACCCAGCTCGCCCAGCGGCTCGCCGACTGGCTGGGCATCGGCGGCTCCGCCGGGCGCTACCTGCTCGGCGCGGCCGGATTCCTGATCGGCGTGCTCGCCGACATGGTCCTCTTCGCGTACCTGCTCGGGCCCTTCCCCCGGATCACCGGCCAGCGTCGCAAGGACGTGCTGCAGGCCGCCCTGATCGGTGCGATCGGGTTCGAGGTGCTCAAGCTCGCGCTCTCCTCCTACCTCGGCTCGGTGGCGGGCAAGAGCGTCTACGGCGCGTTCGGCGTGCCGGTCGCACTGTTGCTGTGGATCAACTTCGTCAGCCGGCTGCTGATGTACTGCGTCTCCTGGACCGCCCTGGCCGACCCTGCCGCCGCCCGGCGGCGAGCTGTCGAACAGGCCGAGGCGGTTCTGGAGAAGGAGCACGCGGCCCCTCCCGCTCGACCATCGGAGTGACTAGGATCACGCAATCAGCGCCCGACCCATGGCGCGCCTCCCCTGGAGTTCACTGTGGCCACCCCCGCTTCCGCAGTACCTCGCACCCCCGATGACGTTCCCGGATGGTTCTGGAAGGTCGACCAGGAGGTGTTCAGCTGGTTCCTCGACCGGCAGAGCGACACCGGTACCAAGGGCGACATCCTCGAACTCGGCACGTACCTCGGCCGCAGCGCCGTCCTGCTCGGCCGGCACCTCCGGGACGGCGAGACCTTCACCGTCTGCGACCTCTTCGACTCCGAGGCCCCGGACGCCGAGAACTCCGCCGAGATGGATATGTCGTACCGCAAGACCCTCACCCGCCAGGCGTTCGAGACCAACTACCTCGCCTTCCACGACCGCCTCCCCGAGGTCGTCCAGGCCCCCACCTCCGTCCTCGCCGACGGCCGCATCCCCGAGGGCAGCTGCCGCTTCGTCCACATCGACGCCTCGCACCTGTACGAGCACGTCGCCGGCGACATCCTGGTCGCCCGCGACGCCCTCGCCAAGGATGGCCTGGTCGTCCTCGACGACTACCGCTCCCCGCACACCCCCGGCGTCGCCGCCGCGACCTGGGAGGCCGTCGCCGGCCTCGGCCTGAAGCCCATCTGCCTCACCCCCGAGAAGTTCTACGGCACCTGGGGCGACGCGGACGCGGCCAAGGCCGACCTGCTCGCCCGCGACTGGCCCGGCGAGGGCTTCCGGATGGAGAAGGACGTCATCGCGGGCCACACCGTCCACCGCCTCGCCTACGACGGCACCCCGGCGGCCCCCGCCCCGGCCGCCGGCGCCACCACCACCCCCCGCCGCCCGCAGCGCTCGAGGGCCCGGCGCCTGGCCCTCGACCTCCTCCCCCCGGTGGTCACCCGTGCCATCCGCAGGGCCCGCGTCTGACCGCTCAGCAGTGGGGGGTCAGCGGCCGATGGCGGTGGCCCCCACGGGCGCCGGCATCGTGGTGGGCGCCCCCGGCGGAAGAGCCCGTCGGCGGCGGCGGATGCGGCGGGCCCGGAGCCGTAGCAGCGCCGCCGCCGCTGCGGCCGCGCAGGTGCCGGTGGCCAGCCACCCGACCGGCCCGATCCCACCGTCGACCGAGGCCCGCGCCGCCGCGGGCCGCGCGGCGGCGGCAACGGCTGCTGCGGCCGCAGGCGCCTGGGCGGTGGGCTTGGCGGCCGGTGACGGCAGTGCGGCGGCGGTGTCCTCGGCCAGGGCCCCGACGGGGGTGACCTTCCCGGCGGCGGCGAAGCCCCAGTCGAGCAGGGCCGCCGTCTCCTCGTACACCTTCATGTAGGAGGCGGGGTGCATGACCGTCACCAGCACCGTCCGCCCGCCACGGACGGCGGCTCCGGTGAAGGTCGCCCCGGCATTCGTCGTGTAGCCGTTCTTGACGCCGATCAGGCCGGGGTAGCTGCCGAGCAGGCGGTCGGTGTTGGCGATGCCGAAGCTGGCCCGCTGGCCGGTGGCCTTGTCCACCGCGCCGGGGAACTGCGCGTCGCGGGTGCCGCAGTACGTCCGGAAGTCCGGGTACTTCAGCCCGGCGCGGGCGAACAGCGTCAGGTCGTAGGCCGAGGAGAGCTGCCCGTCGGTGTCGTAGCCGTCGGGGGAGACCACGTGGGTGTCCCGCGCCTGCATCAGGTTGGCGCGGGCCTGCATCTGCTGGACGGTCCGGTCGACGCCGCCGTTCATGTGGGCGAGCACGTGCACGGCGTCGTTGCCGGAGGCGAGGAAGACGCCGCGCCAGAGGTCCTCGACCCGGTAGTCGAGGTCCTCCTTGACGCCCACCAGACTGCTGCCCTCCCCGAGCCCGAACAGCTCGGCGGGGGCGACGTGGTGCACCGTCGACTTGTCGAGCTTCGGCAGCACGGTGTCGGCGAACAGCATCTTCAGCGTGCTCGCGGGCGGCAGCCGCAGGTGCGCGTTGTACGCGGCGAGCACCTCGCCCGTCCCGGCGTCCGCCACCAGCCAGGACTGGCCGGTCAGTTCACCGGGCAGCGCGGGTGCCCCGGCAAGCGGAGCGACCTGCACCCCGGCCTGGCCGAGGCGCTGGCCGCCGACCACGCCGGGCGGGGGGCCGTCGTACGGGGCAGCGGCGGCACAGAGTGAGACGGCCACGGCGACGACGCCGCAGCGAAGAGCGAGATCACGGACTTTCTGCACCCGGGACAGGTACCCAACAGCCCGGCCACCCGGCCCGCCGCGCCGGGAGCGTCCTCCTGACGAGTGCCGGTCGCTGGGCCGTCCGGCCCACTCCTCATACTGCGAGACATACTGGGAGCCGACCGTGCCCGTGCCTCCCGAGGACATACCCATGAAGCTCAGCCGCCGCACCTCCTGGTTCCTCACCGCCTTCGGCGTGTGGTCCCTCATGATCTGGACCACCTTTGTGAAGAATCTCTGGAAGGACTCCGCCGGCCAGGCCTTCACCAACGGCGACCACTCCCAGCCGACCGCCTTCTTCTGGGTCCACCTGACGCTCGCCGTCACCTCGTTCGTCCTCGGCGCCCTGGTCGGCGTCGTCGGCATCCGGGGTCTGAAGGCGGGCCGTACCGAGGGCTAATCCGGTTGCCCGCCGCCGGACGGCCCTGGCACGATCCACCCCGCGCGACACTCCGTCCGCGCACCTTCGGATCTCAGGGGTGGGAATCTCCGTGCTGTCCTCCATTCGTTCCGGCCTGCTCGCCCCGGCCGCCGTGGTCGCGCTGGCCGCAGGTGCCCTCGGCGCACCTGCGGCGAACGCCGCCGCGCCCGCGCCGGTCACCACCAACCCGCAGGCCACGCCCGCACCGGGCTTCGCCGCGACCGGCGTACGGACGCAGGGCTGCGAGCCCGGCGAGACCCCGGGCTGGGTGGGCCTCGGGGACGTCACGCTCGGCGTCTCGGTGCAGTCCCCGGACGGGGCCGCCAGCACCGCCCGCTTCTCCGTCCGGGACGAGCGCACCGGCCAGGCCGTCAAGACCACCGCGCCGGTGACCGGCGGCACCGCCGCCGTCAAGCCGGGCAACCTGGTCGACGGCCGCACCTTCGCCTGGCAGGCCCAGGCCCTCACCGCCCACGCGACCGGCCGGCCGACCCCCTGGTGCAGCTTCCGGGTCGACACGACCCCGCCCAGCACCCTCGCCGTCACCTCCACCGACTTCCCCGCGACCGGCACCCCCGCCAAGTACGCGGGCCAGTACGGCACCTTCACCATCACCGGCACCGACAAGGCCCCGGCCACCGGCGCCGCCTCGGGTGTCGCCTGCTACCAGGTGGTCCTCCAGGGCACCCTGGGCGTCCACCAGGACTGCCACGGCGCGAACATGGTGCCCGCGGCGGCCGACGGCAGCGCCACGGTCAGGCTCAGGCCCGCCGACTGGGGCACCAACGTCCTCCAGGTGCAGGCGATGGACAACGCGGGGAACGTCGCGGGGCCGCTGAGCTACACCTTCTACGCGCGGTCGAACCCGAACCCGCCGAACACCCCCGGCGACGTCAACGGTGACGGTGTCCCGGACATCCTGCTGCCGGACGCCGCCGGAAACCTCCAGGTGATCAGCGCCGACGCCACCGGCACCACCCCCAGCTCGACGGTCCCCGCAGTCCTGGGCCCCTGGGGCAGCTGGGCCGGCTCGCAGCTCGTCCACCGGGGGTCGGACGGGTCGCACGCCCCCATGGACGACCTGCTGGCGTACCGGCCGGGCGGCACGGCGCTCTACGACTACCGCAACTTCGACTACGGCGTCTTCGGCCGGGGGGCAATGCTGCTCGACCGCCCCGACTCCTGGGACATCCCGGACCTTCCGGCCGACTTCCCGGCCGACTGGTCGAACGTCGAGCAGTTGGCGGAGCTCGGCCCGCTCGACGACTCGTCGTCGAGTGCGCTGCTCACCGTCGAGGGCGGAAACCTCTGGCTGTTCGACAGCCCGCTCGCCTACCGGACGGTCCGGCAGCTCAGCACCACCGGCACCTGGTCCGGCTACGACGTGATCGCCCCCGGCAAGGCGGCCGACGGCTCGCTGGCCCTCTGGTCGCGGGAGAAGGCGACCGGCGAGCTCCGCAGCTACCCGATCGGCAAGAACGCCGACGGCACGTACGACTTCGCCGCCCTCGCCGACCCGGCGGGCGGCACGGTGATCGGGAGCTTCCCTGTCGCCGACTACCCGACGCTCGGCAGCTCGGGTGACGGGAACGGCGACGGAAAGCCCGACCTGTACGCCGTCACGGCGGCGCGGCACCTGCTGACCTTCGACGGCGTCACGGCCCCGAAGGACCTCGGTCTGCTGAAGTAGCGGAAGCAGCGGAGACGCCGAGGGCCCGTCCGGAGAAGTTCCGGACGGGCCCTCGGTACGTGCAGGCGGGGACTAGAAGCGACGCGTGACGAGCGCGCGCTTCACTTCCTGGATCGCCTTGGTGACCTCGATGCCACGGGGGCAGGCCTCGGAGCAGTTGAAGGTGGTGCGGCAGCGCCAGACACCCTCACGGTCGTTCAGGATCTCCAGGCGCTGCTCGCCGCCCTCGTCGCGCGAGTCGAAGATGAAGCGGTGCGCGTTGACGATCGCGGCGGGGCCGAAGTACTGGCCGTCGTTCCAGAAGACCGGGCAGGACGACGTGCACGCGGCGCACAGGATGCACTTGGTGGTGTCGTCGAACCGCTCGCGGTCCTCGGCGGACTGCAGGCGCTCGCGGGTCGGCTCGTTCCCGTTGGTGATCAGGAACGGCATGACGTCCTTGTACGCCTGGAAGAACGGGTCCATGTCCACGATCAGGTCCTTGAGGACCGTCAGGCCCTTGATGGCCTCGATCGTGATCGGCTTCTCCGGGTCCACGTCCTTGATCAGGGTCTTGCAGGCCAGACGGTTGCGGCCGTTGATCCGCATCGCGTCCGAGCCGCAGATCCCGTGCGCGCAGGAACGGCGGTACGTCAGGGTGCCGTCCTGCTCCCACTTGACCTTGTTGAGCGCGTCCAGGACGCGCTCCTTCGGGTCCATCTCCAGCTGGTAGTCGACCCACACCGGGTCCGGGTGCTCCTCCGGGTTGAACCGGCGGATCCGGAGGGTGACGGTGATCAGCTTGACGCCGCCCAGCTCGGCCGCGTCCAGAGCGGCCGAGTGCTTCTCCACAGTCGGAGTGCTCATCAGTACTTACGCTCCATCGGCTGGTAGCGGGTCGTGACGACCGGCTTGTAGTCGAGGCGGATGGAGGTGCTGCCGTCGGCCGCGACCTCCTGGTACGCCATGGTGTGCTGCATGAACTTCACGTCGTCACGCGTCGGGAAGTCCTCGCGGTAGTGACCGCCGCGCGACTCCTCACGAGCCAGTGCGGACACGGCCAGCACCTCGGCCAGGTCGAGCAGGTTGCCCAGCTCCACGGCCTCCAGGAGGTCCGTGTTGTAGCGCTGGCCCTTGTCCTGGATCGCGACGTTCTTGTACCGCTCGCGCAGCGCGGCGATGTCGGTGACGGCCGCCTTCAGGGTGTCGCCGGTGCGGTAGACCATGGCGTTGGTGTCCATGGTCTCCTGCAGCTCCTTGCGGATCTGCGCGACGGACTCGGTGCCGGTCGACTCGCGCAGGCCCTCGACGAGCGCGACGACCTTCTCGGCCGGGTTCTCGGGCAGCTCGACGTACTCGTTGGCGTTCGCGTAGTCGGCGGCGGCGACGCCGGCCCGCTTGCCGAACACGTTGATGTCGAGCAGCGAGTTGGTGCCGAGGCGGTTGGCGCCGTGCACGGAGACGCAGGCGACCTCGCCGGCCGCGTACAGGCCCGGGACGACGTCGGTGTTGTTGCGCAGCACCTCACCCTGGACGTTGGTCGGGATGCCGCCCATCGCGTAGTGCGCGGTGGGCTGGATCGGGATCGGGTCCGTGTAGGGCTCGATGCCGAGGTAGGTGCGCGCGAACTCCGTGATGTCCGGGAGCTTGGCGTCCAGCTGCTCCGGCGGCAGGTGGGTGAGGTCCAGGTACACGTGGTCGCCGTCCGGGCCGCAGCCGCGACCCTCGCGGATCTCGGTGTAGATGGCGCGCGAGCAGACGTCGCGGGACGCGAGGTCCTTCATGACGGGGGCGTAGCGCTCCATGAAGCGCTCGCCGTCCTTGTTGCGCAGGATGCCACCCTCGCCACGCGCACCCTCGGTGAGGAGGATGCCCATGCGCCAGATGCCCGTCGGGTGGAACTGGAAGAACTCCATGTCCTCCAGCGGCAGGCCACGGCGGTAGACCAGGGCCTGGCCGTCACCGGTGAGGGTGTGGGCGTTGGAGGAGACCTTGAAGAACTTGCCGGTGCCGCCGGAGGCGAACACGACCGACTTGGCCTGGAAGACGTGGATCTCGCCGGTGGCGAGCTCGTACGCGACCACGCCGGCGGTCTTGCCGTCGTTGATCAGCAGGTCCAGGACGTAGAACTCGTTGAAGAACTCGACGCCGTGCTTGACGCAGTTCTGGAACAGCGTCTGGAGGATCATGTGGCCGGTGCGGTCCGCCGCGTAGCAGGAGCGGCGCACGGGCGCCTCACCGTGGTTGCGGGAGTGACCGCCGAAGCGGCGCTGGTCGATCCGGCCCTGCTCGGTGCGGGAGAAGGGGAGGCCCATCTTCTCCAGGTCGAGGACGGCGTCGATGGCCTCCTTGCACATGATCTCGGCGGCGTCCTGGTCGACCAGGTAGTCACCACCCTTGACCGTGTCGAAGGTGTGCCACTCCCAGTTGTCCTCCTCGACGTTGGCGAGGGCGGCGCACATGCCGCCCTGGGCCGCGCCGGTGTGGGACCGGGTGGGGTAGAGCTTGGTCAGCACGGCGGTACGGCTGCGCTGGGTCGACTCGATGGCCGCGCGCATGCCGGCGCCGCCGGCGCCGACGATGACGGTGTCGTACTTGTGAATCTGCATGTGTGTCAGTCGCCTCTGGGTTCTACGCCGATTAGATGTTCGGGTCGAAGGTGAAGATCACCAGGGTGCCCAGCAGGACCGTGAACACGGTCGCGGCACCCATCAGGGTCTTCAGCCAGAGACGGGTCGAGTCCTTCTCGGCGTAGTCGTTGATGACCGTCCGCATGCCGTTGGCGCCGTGGAGCATGGCGAGCCAGAGCATCAGGAGGTCCCAGCCCTGCCAGAACGGCGAGGCCCAGCGGCCGGCCACGAAGGCGAAGCCGATCTTGGAGACGCCGCCGTCGAGCACCAGCATGATCAGCAGGTGGCCGAGGATCAGGAAGACCAGCACGACACCCGACAGGCGCATGAAGAGCCAGGCGAGCATCTCGAAGTTGGTCCGCGTGCGGCGCGGGGTCTTCTTGGAGCGGGCGCGGGGCGGCTCCACCACGAAGGCGTCCGCCGGGTTGCCGGTGCCGAGACCCTGGCCCGTGTGGGCCTGGGCGGAGGGCACCTCAATCGCGTCTGAGTACTTGTAGTCCGTGGACGACATCGCGGATCAGCCCCCGAACCAGGTGCGAAGCGTGTGCTGCAGGATGGGGTAGAAGGCGCCGGCCAGCAGGACGACCCAGACACCCACCACCGACCAGAGCATCTGCTTCTGGTACTTCGGGCCCTTGGACCAGAAGTCGACGGCCACGACCCGGAGGCCGTTCAGCGCGTGGAACAGGATGGCGGCGGTCAGGCCGTACTCCATCAGGTTCACGAGCGGCGTCTTGTACGTCTGGATGACGGAGTCATAAGCCTGGGGCGACACCCGCACGAGTGCGGTGTCGAGGACATGGGCGAACAGGAAGAAGAAAATGAGGACGCCGGTGACTCGATGAGCCACCCAACTCCACATGCCTTCCCGGCCGCGGTACAGCGTTCCAGCCGGCACGGAAAACCCTCCGGAAGCGGATTGGGGGCTCGGCCGGCTTCGGTGTCGGTCAGCCCGGCCGGGTACGGTCCTCCGGCCGCGAGCATCCTATCGACGCCGTGCGGCCAACCGCCTCCGGGGGTGTCAGGTGTGATCAATCAGGCACGCACGGGCTAACCCGAGCGGGAACTGCCACACCTTTGGTCACTGAGCGTATCCACCCCGTGCGCTACGGTGACGGCCGACCCGCCGTCGACGCCGATGGAGTACGCCCGTGCCGCTGCGCCGTTCCCTGCCCGCGCTCTTACTGCCCGCCCTGCTGCCCGTCGTCCTCGCCACCGGCTGCACCACGGTGACGGCCTCGGCCGACCGGGCGGCCGCGCCGCGCGAGCTGACGGCCGCACAGCTCCGCTCGGCGGCCGTCACCGACGCCGAGCTCGGCGCCGGATACACCGTCACCCTGATGACGCCGGGCCCGGCCAACCCGGGGGAGGGGGCCGACCGGGAGACCGCGGACGTGCCCGCCTGCCAGCCCGTGCTGGACGCCGTCGCTCCGGCCAACCCGGCGAACGGGCCCGCCGCCGAGACCGACCTGAGCGTCGCGCGGGCGGCCCAGCCGGGCGGTGGCCTCTACACCGGCCTGCTGGCCTTCGCGCCGGGGCGGGCGGCGGCCGTCCAGGCCGCGCTGGAGAAGGTCCTCGGCCAGTGCACCGTCTTCACCTCGGCGGCCCGCAAGGGCGGCCACAGCAGGCACCGGCTGACCCGGGCCGACACGCCCACGGTGGAGGGAGCCGACGGCGTGACGGCCTTCACCCTGACGAATGAATCGGGCGCGACCGTGCTCTCCCAGCACGCGGTGCTGGCCCGCACCGGCACCGCTCTGGCGGTCTTCAGCACCGTCGGCACCGGCAAGGAGCCGGCCCCGGCCCCGGACACCCACATCGTCACCACCCAGGTCGGGAAGCTCCGACAGGCCCAGACAGCGGGTTGACCCGGACAGCGGGTTGACCCAGGGGCAGGAGCCCCTGGGTCAACCGGTCAGGCCGAGCAGTGCGTCGCCACCAGGTGTTCGAGCCTGGTCAGGGCGATCCGCCGGAGTTCGTCGGAGGCGACGAGCCGCTCCTCGTCCGGGTCGTTGGTCAGCCGGGTGCGGATGGAGCTGAGCACGGTGTCGAGCATCTCCTCGGGGGCGATGCCCTCCAGGCAGACGACGAAGACGTGCCCGAAGCGGGCCTCGTAGGCCGCGTGGGCCGCCCGCAGCGCGGTGTGCGCGGCCTGGCTGCCGGGCGCGCGCATCCCGAGCAGGGGCTGCGGCATCCAGCTCTCGTCGGCCAGCGCCTCGGCGAGATCCGCCGGGCGGAGGTCGTACGAGGCCTCGCTCGCGGCGGCGAGCAGGGACTCTATGTCGGGGTAGGGGCGGTGGGCGGCGAGTCGCAGCGCCCAGCGGTGGCTGCCGCAGCAGGCCAGCAGGGCCTCCTCGGCGGCGCCGGGGTCGGCCTCGTTGAAACGGTGAAGCCCGAGCAGGGACGGCACCAGCAGCGGATCGAGACGCTGTGGCGGGATGTCGCTGGCCAGCGGGTCCTCCTCGTGAGGGCGGGAAGGGGGTGTCGGGGTCTCGGTAACTCGACGAGTGTCTCGACAAGCATGGAGTACCGACGGGCGGCTGTGCGGTTGCGCGACGTGCTGGGAAGCGGGGGCCGGGACGGAGCTGAACGCGGCCCGGCCGGGCAGCGGCACCAAAGTAGTTGAGGGGTAATCAGTTGGGGAGGGGGCAGACCGAATTCACTCGATCGAGGTATCAAGTTGTGACGTTGACACCTTCCGGTCAGCTCCCTCCCCCCGCTCAGGCTCAGGTCAGACCCGGTGCACCTTGTGGTTGGCGGCCTGGGCGCGCGGCCGCACCACCAGCAGGTCGATGTTGACGTGCGAGGGGCGCGTCACCGCCCAGGAGATGGTGTCCGCGACGTCCTCCGAGGTCAGCGGCTCGGCGACACCCTGGTAGACGGCGGCGGCCTTGGCCTCGTCACCCCGGAAGCGGGTGACGGCGAAGCCGTCGGACTTCACCATCCCGGGGGCGATCTCGATCACCCGGATCGGCTCGCCGCACAGCTCCAGCCGGAGCGTCCCGGCGATGCCGTGCGCCGCCATCTTGGCCGCGATGTAGCCGCCGCCGCCCTCGTACGCGGCCAGCGCGGCCGTGGAGGAGAGGATCAGCACGGTGCCGTCCCCCGTCGCCCGCAGCGCCGGCAGCAGCGCCTGCGTCACGTGCAGCACCCCGAGCACGTTGACCTCGTACATGGCCAGCCAGTCGGCGGGGTCGCCGGTCTCCACGGACTCGGCGCCGAAGGCCCCGCCCGCGTTGTTGACGAGGACGTCGACGCGGCCGAGCTCGGCCGCGAAGGCGTCCACGGCGGCCCGGTCGGTGACGTCCAGGGTGTAGGCGCGCCCGCCGATCTCCTTGGCCAGCTGCTCGATGCGCTCGGTGCGGCGGGCGGTCAGCACCACGTCGAAGCCGTCGGCGGCCAGCCGGCGGGCGGTCGCCGCGCCGATCCCGCTGCTGGCGCCGGTGACGACGGCCACCTTCTGCTCGGTCATTGTCTCTCCCGGGGGGTCGATGTCGGTGAACCGATCATCTCAACAAAGCCGAAGCGGCCCGGAGCTCCAGGAGCTCCGGGCCGCTTCTCCATCACCTGGGATCAGTGCTTGTAGGCGAAGGACTTGAAGAAGTAGCGGCCGTCGGGCGAGCCCACGCCGGTCGCGGTGTCGTAGCCCTGGCCGGCGCTCAGGCCGAAGTCGGACGCGACCTTGTACAGGCGGACCTTGAGGACGTTGTTGACGGTGCCGAGGTCGACGACGTTGCCGAACTTGTTGTGCACGGCGGAGTCGTTGACGTCGTGGTACGCCTTCGAGCCGGCCCGGTCGTACAGCGCCGGGTTGGCGAAGCCGATCGGACGGCCGCCACGGGCCTGGATGGCGTCGGCCAGCAGACCGGCCGTCTCCGGGGCGGAGACGGAGGTGCCGCCGTAGCCGCCCTCGCTGTAGGTGCCGTTGTCGGTGAAGCCGACCAGCGTGGCGGCGACGAGGTCACCGCTCATCGCGATGTCCGGGGTGGCCCGGCGCGGGGTGGCGGCCTTGGAGCCGTCGGCCGCGGTCATCGAGATGCTGTCCGAGACGACACCCTTCTGGTACCAGGGCTGCTCGAAGTCCTTGGAGACGCCGCCGCCACCACCGAAGTAGAAGAAGCCGGGCATCGGGGTCCAGGACTTCTGGTCGGCCGAGAGCACCGAGCGCTGGTCACCCATGGAGACCTCGTGCCCGTACTGGCCGGCCTTGTTGCCCAGCTCCAGGGTGGTGCCACCGACGGAGGTGACCCACGCGGAGGACGACGGCCAGTCGGTCTGCGGCTGGCTGGTGTCGGTCTGGCAGTTCGCACCGGTGGCCGCGGCCGCCGGGGAGCTGTCGCCGCAGTCACCGGCGGAGAAGGTGAAGCCGATGCCCTCGGCCGCACCGAGCTGGAAGATCTGCTCGTCGGCCTTGACGACCGCCGGGTCGATGTCCCCGCTCTTGCCGTGCATGATCTCGCCCCACGAGTTGGAGACGATGTCGGCGAGGTGGTTGTCGACCACGTTCGCCATGGCGGCGTTCAGGTCGTCGTCGTAGCAGGAGTTGGCACCGACGTAGGTGACGTTCGCGTCGGGCGCGAAGGCGTGCACCATCTCGACGTCGAGCGCCTCCTCGCCGGCCCAGCCGGCCGCGCCGCCGCAGTCGGCCTCGTGGACCCACTTGTCCGGGGTGACGACCTCGTTGTACTGCCCGGCGGCGAACGGCTTGTCACCGTGCAGCGTCGAGAAGTGGTTGGCGTCCTGCTCCATGGTGGACAGGCCGTACGCGTCGATGATCGCGACGCGCGCGCCCTTGCCACTCACACCGGCGGTGTCGACGCTGTACGCCTTGCGCAGCTGCGACGGGATGTACGAGCAGGGAGCGAAGGGCTCGTTCTTCTCGTAGCCGGCCGGGGCGCCGTTGGCGGGCTTGGTGCCGTAGCCGTTCTCCGAGCAGGTCGGGGTGGTCGGCAGCGACGGGCCCTTGGACTGCGGGGCGGCCTTCGCCTCGGCGCTCTTCACCGAGGTGGCGAAGGAGACGTTCTTGTGCAGGGCGGTGGCCAGGTTGCCGATGGCCAGCACCGAGCTCGCCACGGAGGCGGGCACCACGGCGTCCTGCACCGGGGCGCTCTGGGTGCCCTGGGCGGTGCGGTACGCGTGGAAGGGGGTGCCGAGGGCCTTGGAGAGGGCGGCGGTGCTGCCCGAGACCTCGACGTAGTGCGCGGTGGTCTCGGTGACCTTGAGGCCGGCGCCGGTCACCCAGTCGGTGACGGCCTTGACCTGGGCCTTGGTCGCGCCGAAGCGGGCCTTGGCCTCGTCGGCCGAGATGAACTTGCCGTAGGACGCCGAGTTGACGTCCGAGACGGCCTTGGCCAGGGCGGACAGACCGGCCTGGTCCTGGCCTGCGAGGTAGATCCGGGCGCTGGCGGGGGCGGCGTCGGCGACGACACCGGCGTCGGCCTGCGCGGTGGCCCATGCGGGGTGGCTGCCCGAGAGCTGCTTGGCGGTCTGCTCACCGACCGGCGTGGCGGCGAAGGAAGGGTTGGCGACCGCGAGCGTACCCAGGATCAGCGCGGTGGCGGCGGGGGCCGCGACGGCTATCCGGGAGAGCCTGCTGCGTGCTGCTGGCACGTGGGTTCCCCACTTCTCGTTCGATTGCCCCGCCGCGCGCCTTCGTGAGGGCAGGGCGGGGCCGGTCACGGCCGAGATCCGGCCATGACTCGGAAGTTGACTGTGCGGTAGTTGTTTATTCGGACATCTGGTCGAAGCTCAAGAGCACGGACCAAAGCTTTGCCAGTACATGACCGGAATCGCCCCCACCGGTCACGCGGACGCGCGTAGTGGGTCCGGCTGCGTGTCCCGCCGGGCCGCCACGTCGTTGCACAGGTCGATGATCATCGGGAAGGCGGGCCGAAACGTGAAGTCATACCCAGTTGCCGGGCCGGTATGCACCCATCCGGGGACCTCTCTTCAAGAAGTCACGCCAAAAGCCGCCCACCGGCCTAGTCTTGTTGAGGTGAACGAGCATCAGCGCGCCGAGCAGGCGCCCCGCAGCCTCACCCGTCCGAGCTCCGAGCTGCGAGCCCGGGTACGCAGCTACGAGGCCGAGCTGATCGCCTTCCGCCGTGACCTGCACCGGCACCCCGAGCTGGGCCGCCAGGAGTTCCGCACCACTCGGCTACTGCGCGAGCGCATGCTGGCGGCCGGTCTGACCCCCCGGGTGCTGCCCGGCGGTACCGGGATGACGGTCGACATCGTGCCCGCCGGTCTGAAGCCGGGCACCCCCCTGCTCGCCTTCCGGGCCGACATCGACGCACTGCCGATCGACGACGCCAAGACCGACTCCCCGTACCGCTCCACCCTGCCGGGCCGGGCTCACGCCTGCGGCCACGACGTGCACACCTCGATCGTGCTCGGCACCGCCCTGGTGCTCGCCCAGGCCGCGCAGGCGAAGGAGCTGAAGCAGCCGGTGCGGCTGATCTTCCAGCCCGCCGAGGAGATGATGCCCGGCGGCGCGCTGGACGTCATCGCGGCGGGCGGGATGGACGGGGTCGGCCGGATCTTCGCGGTGCACTGCGACCCGAAGGTCGCCGTCGGCCGGATCGGGTTGAAGACCGGGGCGATCACCTCCGCCTGCGACCAGCTGGTGATCAGCCTGGACGGCCCCGGCGGCCACACCGCCCGCCCGCACCTGACCACCGACCTGGTCAGCGCGATCGCCAAGCTGGCCGCCGACCTGCCCGCCGCGCTGGCCCGCCGGATGGACCCGCGCTGGGGCGTCAGCCTGGTCTGGGGTCGGATCGCCTCCGGCTCGGCCTCCAACGTCATCCCGCAGCACGCCGAGCTGGAGGGCACCGTCCGCTGCCTGGAGCTGGACGGCTGGCGGGAGGCCCCCGAGGCGCTGGACGAGCTGATCGGCCGGATCGCCGAGACGCACCGGGCGAAGTGGACGCTCGACTACCACCGGGGTGTGCCGCCGGTGGTCAACGAGCAGGTCACCGTCGAGCAGCTGGAGGCGGCGATGACCGCCCGCTTCGCGGCCGGCGGCGGCCCGGTGGTGGAGAGCACCGAGCAGAGCCTCGGCGGCGAGGACTTCTCCTGGTACCTGGAGCAGGCGCCCGGCGCGCTGGCCCGGCTCGGGGTGCGCGCGCCGCACGACACCACCGCCCGCGACCTGCACCAGGGCCGCTTCGACGTGGACGAGCGGGCCATCGCGATCGGCGTCGAACTCTTCTCCTCGCTGGCCCTGGAACACGGGCGCGTCTGACCATGTCTTGAAGTGGGGGCCGCGTAGGGTGTTCACTCACTACCACTCGGTAGTGACGTTCGGGTTGGTCAGGCGATGATCGACTGTGGGGCTTTGTCCGGTTTCGTCCGGACGTAGCACCACATTTTGATAACAACCCGAATGCCCTCGCAGGCCGTAACCCAACCGTGTTCTACGCGCGTTACGGTGGCGCTCGACCACGCCATACGGGTGTGTGAGAAGGAGATACTCCCTTGCGCCGTTCAATGAAGCTCGCCGCGGTCGTGCTCTCGGGTTCCCTGGGCATTGCCTCGCTCGCCGCTTGCGGCGCAAAGAGCACCGACAACACCTCGTCCTCCAGCAGCGCCGGCGCCGGTGGCTCCAGCCTCAAGGTCGGTATGGCGTACGACATCGGTGGCCGTGGCGACCAGTCGTTCAACGACTCCGCCGCCCATGGCCTGGACGACGCCAAGGCCAAGCTCGGTGTCGCGGTCAACGAGGCCGAGGCCAAGACCGGCGAGGCCGAGGCCGACAAGGAGAGCCGCCTCTCCAGCCTGGTGCAGGCCGGCTACAACCCGGTCATCGCCGTCGGCTTCGTCTACCAGACGGCCGTCGAGAAGATCGCCAAGGAGAACCCGAACGTCAAGTTCGCGATCATCGACTCCTCCTCCACCACCCAGCCGAGCAACGTCACCTCGCTGACCTTCTCGGAGCAGGAGGGCTCGTACCTGGCCGGTGTCGCCGCCGCCCTGAAGACCACCAAGAAGCACGTCGGCTTCATCGGTGGCGTGCAGTCCGAGCTGATCAAGAAGTTCGAGGCCGGTTTCAAGGCCGGTGTGAAGTCGGTCGCCGACATGCCGGTCGAGACCACCTACCTCACCACCCCGCCGGACTTCAGCGGCTTCAACGACCCGGGCAAGGGCAAGGAGGCCGCGCAGGGCCAGCTGGACAAGGGCGCGGACGTCATCTACACCGCCGCCGGTTCCTCGGGCTCGGGCGCGATCGAGGCCGTCGCCAACAACTCCGCCTTCAAGGCGTGGGCCATCGGCGTCGACTCGGACCAGGCCAACCAGCCGGCCCTGAAGAAGTACGCGGGCTCGATCCTCACCTCGATGGTGAAGAACGTCGACACCGCCGTCTACAAGTACATCGAGGCCGCGAAGAACGGCACGCCGCTGACCGGCACCGTCAACTTCGACCTCAAGGCGAACGGTGTCTCGCTGGCCACCACGGGCAACCACATCGACGACATCAAGAGCAAGCTCGACGCCGCGGCGACCGCCATCACCTCGGGCGCGACCAAGGTTCCGACCGCTCCGTAGTCGTGGCCCCGAGCCCGCAGCGAGTCTGATCCGAAGCAGTACAGGGAGGGGCCCGGCAGGGTGCGCACGACGTGCACCCACCGGGCTCCGCCCTTTCTCCGCCCGGTGACCCCCCGGCCGGGCCGGCCGCACCCGATCGTGGCCCACTGATCCTGCCCCACTGATCTTGGCCCTCCAGCGCAACGACGCGCCTCCAGACCTCCAGGAGATCGCCATCACCGCTTCCGACCCCGCCCTCAGCAAGGGCGGCACCCCCAGCGCGGGGACGGCGACACCGGCCGTCGAACTGCGCGGCATCACCAAGCGCTTCCCCGGCGTCGTGGCCAACCACGACATCGACATCACCGTCAACCGCGGCACCGTGCACGCCCTGATGGGTGAGAACGGCGCCGGCAAGTCGACCCTGATGAAGATCCTCTACGGGATGCAGCGCCCCGACGAGGGCACCATCGCCATCGAGGGCGAGCTGGTCGAGTTCAGCACTCCCGGCGACGCCATCGCGCGCGGCATCGGCATGGTGCACCAACACTTCATGCTGGCCGACAACCTCACCGTCTGGGAGAACGTCGTCCTGGGCGGCGAGAAGCTGCACGGAATAGGAGCCAAGGCCAAGGCCAAGATCAAGGAGATCTCCGACCAGTACGGCCTGGGCGTGCGCCCGGACGCCCTGGTCGAGGACCTCGGCGTGGCCGAGCGCCAGCGCGTGGAGATCCTCAAGGTCCTCTACCGCGGCGCCCGCATCCTGATCCTGGACGAGCCCACGGCCGTCCTGGTGCCGCACGAGGTGGACGCGCTCTTCGGCAACCTGCGCGAGCTCAAGTCCGAGGGCGTCACCGTCATCTTCATCTCGCACAAGCTGCACGAGGTGCTCTCCGTCGCCGACGCGATCAGCGTCATCCGGCGCGGCACCACCGTCGGCGACGCCGATCCGGCGACCGTCACGGCCCGCGAGCTGGCCGAGATGATGGTCGGATCCGAGCTGCCCTCCCCGGAGAGCCGCGAGTCGACCGTCACCGAGACCGAGATGCTCAAGGTCGAGGGCCTGCGGATCGCCAAGGCCGACGCCGAGGGCATCGAGCGCGTCGTCCTGGACGACATCTCGCTCACCATCCACAAGGGCGAGATCCTCGGCATCGCCGGGGTCGAGGGCAACGGCCAGGCCGAGCTGGTCGAGGCCATCATGGGCATGCTGCCGCTGGACGCCGGCACCGTCGCCCTGGACGGCACCGACCTCTCCGACCAGCAGACCCGGGCCCGTCGCGAGGCCGGCATCGGCTACATCCCCGAGGACCGCCACCGGCACGGCCTGCTGCTGGAGGCCCCGCTCTGGGAGAACCGCATCCTCGGGCACGTCACCGAGGACCCCAACTCCAAGGGCTTCCTGCTCGACCTGGCCGGGGCCCGCAAGGACACCCTGCGGATCGTCGAGGAGTACGACGTCCGCACCCCCGGCATCGAGGTCACCGCGGCCTCCCTCTCCGGCGGCAACCAGCAGAAGCTGATCATCGGCCGCGAGATGAGCCACCACCCCAAGCTGCTGATCGCGGCCCACCCGACCCGCGGCGTGGACGTCGGCGCGCAGGCCCAGATCTGGGAGCAGATCCGCTCCGCCCAGCGCGAGGGCCTGGCGGTGCTGCTGATCTCCGCCGACCTGGACGAACTGATCGGGCTCTCCGACACCATCCGGGTCATCTACCGCGGCCGCCTCGTCGCGGACGCCGACCCGGCCACCGTCACCGCCGAGGACCTGGGCACCGCGATGACCGGTGCGGCCAAGGGCCACATCGAATCGGACGCCGAGGCGCTGGCCGAGGCCGCCGCCGTCGCGGCCGAGGGCACCGTCGCCGAGACCTCGTCCGAGACCGCCGACGCTGAGACCGACGCCGACACTGAGACCGCCGCCGCGCCCACCGAGGCCACCGAGCCCACCGACGCCGCCGACGGCCAGTCGCAGGCGGGGGAGTAATCCACATGACCAGTCCCAACCCTGCCAAGCGCACGCTGGCCCAGCGGTTCGACGCCGAGCGGATCACGCTCGGCCTCGCCGCTCCGGTGCTGGCGGTGCTGCTCTCGGTGCTGATCTGCTCGATCCTGCTGCTGAGCTCGGGCCGTGACCCGATCAAGGCCTTCCAGGTGATGTTCGACTACGGCACCGCCTCGGACGGCCAGGTGGCCACCCTCAACCGGGCCACCGTCTACTTCCTGGCCGGTGCCGCCGCCGCCTTCGGCTTCCGGATGAACCTCTTCAACATCGGGGTCGACGGCCAGTACAAGCTCGGCGTGCTGTTCGCCGCGTACGTCGGCAGCCAGGTCGACCTGCCGTCCTTCCTGCAGATCCCGCTGCTGCTGATCGTCGCCATGCTCACCGGCGCGATCTGGGCCTCCGTCGCGGGCCTGCTCAAGGTCTACCGGGGCGTCAGCGAGGTCATCTCGACCATCATGCTGAACGCCATCTCGACCGCGGTGGTCGGCCTGCTGCTGGTGCCGGGCGTCTTCGCCCCGAAGGTCGGCACCACCAGCAACAGCGTGCAGACGGCGCCGATCTCGCAGTCCAGCCACTTCTTCTCCTTCGACACGGCCGGCGGCACCCTCTGGGGCTTCGTCGTCGTCGCGATCCTGGTCGGCGTCGCCTTCCAGTTCGTGCTGGCCCGCACCCGCTTCGGCTTCGACCTGCGCGCCACCGGCCGCTCCGAGACGGCCGCCACGGCCTCCGGCGTCAACGTCAAGCGCATGGTGCTGACCAGCATGGCCGTCTCCGGCGCCATCGCCGGTCTGATCGGCCTGCCCGAGCTGACCCAGAGCTCGTACTACTTCGGCCAGAGCATCCAGCCGGGCCTCGGCTTCATCGGCATCTCGGTGGCGCTGCTCGGTCGCAACACCCCGATCGGGGTGGCCTTCTCGGCGCTGCTCTTCGCCTTCCTCGACACCTCCGGCATCCAGCTGCCGCTGAAGGGCGACTTCCCCCAGGAGATCGTCCAGGTCATGGAGGGAACCATCGTCATCTGCGTCGTCGTCGCCTACGAGCTGGTGCGCCGTTACGGCCTCAAGCGCCAGCAGCAGAAGGTCGGCGCCGAACTCGCCGCGCAGGCCGCCTCGGCTGCCAACAAGGAGGTCGCGGCGTGAGCCAGGACAACCTGACCAAAAAGTGGAACAAGCAGATGGAGAAGCCGCTGGGTGCTCGCAAGAGCATCCCCAAGCTCTCCGGGCCGGTCGTGCTGCTGCTCGTGGCCGGGGCCCTGCTGCTCTTCTCGGCCGTCGGGATAGTGACCGGCAACCACGGCCTGACCTCCTCCGGCCAGATCGCCGCCGCGCTCGGCTCGGCCGTGCCGATCGCGCTCGCCGGTCTCGGCGGCCTCTGGGCCGAGCGGGCCGGTGTGGTCAACATCGGCCTCGAAGGCATGATGGTCGCCGGCACCTTCTGCGGCGCCTGGGGCGGCTACCTGGTCAGCCCGTGGTTCGGCCTGGTCGCGGGCATGATCGGTGGTGCCCTCGGCGGCCTGCTGCACGCGCTGGTGACCGTGACCTTCGGCGTCGACCACATCGTCTCCGGCGTCGGCATCAACCTGTTGATCCCCGGCATCTGCGCGTACGTCAACAAGATCTACTACAAGGACTACGTGGCCTTCGGCGCGGGCGCCAACCAGTCCCCGCCGGCCGACCCGCTGCCGCTGATCACCATCCCCGGCCTCTCCAGCTGGCTGGACACGATCGAGGCGCACCACTGGTTCCTGGTGTCCGACCTCGCCGGTGTGGTCGGTGGCCTCGTCACCAACCTCTCCGTGGTCACCGTGCTGGCCGCCGTGCTGATCGTCGGCAGCTACTTCGTGCTCTGGCGCACGGTCTTCGGCCTGCGGCTGCGCTCCTGCGGTGAGAACCCGACGGCCGCCGAGTCGCTCGGCGTCAACGTCTACAAGTACAAGTACCTCGCGGTCATCGCCTCGGGCGCCTTCGCCGGCCTCGCGGGCTCGTACCTCTCGCTGGTCGCCGCGCACTTCTACAAGGACGGCCAGACCCAGGGCCGAGGCTTCATCGGCCTCGCCGCGATGATCTTCGGCAACTGGATGCCGGGCGGCCTGGCCGCCGGCGCCGGGCTGTTCGGCTTCACCGACAGCCTCCAGCTGCGCGACGCCGACTCGGTGCACGTGCTGCTGATCGTGGTCGCGATCGCGATGGCGGCGGGCGCGCTCTGGCAGCTCTACCGCCGCAAGTTCACCGGTGCGGCCATCTCCTTCGTGGTGGCGGGCGGCCTGGCCGCCTGGTACGCGACGACCGACTCGGTGCCGCGCCCGCTGATCGTCGCCACCCCGTACGTGATCACCCTCGTGGTGCTCGCGCTGGCCTCCCAGCGCCTGCGGCCGCCGAAGGCCGACGGCCAGATCTACCGCAAGGGCCAGGGCAAGTGACGGCTCGCCAGGCCTCGGACGTCGACTGGGAGGCGCTGCGGACCGCCGCCCGCAGCGCCATGGCGCGGGCCTACGCGCCGTACAGCAAGTTCCCGGTCGGTGCCGCGGCCCTGGTGGACGACGGCCGCACCGTCACCGGCTGCAACGTCGAGAACGCCTCGTACGGGCTGGCGCTCTGCGCCGAGTGCGGGCTCGTCTCGGCCCTGCACGCCGGCGGCGGCGGCCGGTTGGTCGCCTTCACCTGCGTGGACGGCTCCGGCGAACTGCTGATGCCCTGCGGCCGCTGCCGTCAGCTGCTGTACGAGCACGGCGGGCCGGAGCTGCTGGTCGACATGGCCTCGGGTGTGAAGACGATGTCCGAAGTCCTCCCCGACGCCTTCGGGCCCGAGCGGCTCTAGCAAACAGCTCAGTTACGCGCGTAGAGTGTCGCGAGATCAGTGCATCTCACGACACTCTTCGCATTTCTCCCTGGAGTTAGTTATGGACGTCATCTCCGTCATCCGCACCAAGCGCGACCGGGGAGAGCTGACCGACGCTCAGATCGACTGGGTGATCGACGCCTACACCCGCGGCGAGGTCGCCGACGAGCAGATGTCCGCGCTGGCCATGGCCATCCTGCTCAACGGCATGAACCTCCGTGAGATCAGCCGCTGGACGGAGGCGATGATCCGCTCCGGCGTCCGGATGGACTTCTCCGAGCTCGGCGTGCCCACCTCCGACAAGCACTCCACCGGCGGTGTTGGCGACAAGATCACCCTGCCGCTCGCCCCGCTGGTCGCCGCCTGCGGCGCAGCCGTACCGCAGCTCTCCGGCCGCGGCCTCGGCCACACCGGCGGCACCCTCGACAAGCTGGAGTCCATCCCCGGCTGGCGGGCGCTGCTCTCCAACGAGGAGATGATGTCGGTGCTGCACGGCACCGGCGCCGTGATCTGCGCGGCGGGCGACGGCCTGGCCCCCGCCGACAAGAAGCTCTACGCCCTGCGTGACGTCACCGGCACCGTCGAAGCGATCCCGCTGATCGCCTCCTCGATCATGTCCAAGAAGATCGCCGAGGGCACCGGCGCGCTCGTCCTCGACGTGAAGGTCGGCTCCGGCGCCTTCATGAAGAACCTCGCCGACGCCCAGGAGCTGGCCCGCACCATGGTCGGCCTCGGCAAGGCGGCGGGCGTCAACACCGTCGCGCTGCTCACCGACATGTCCACCCCGCTCGGCCTCACGGCGGGCAACGCGCTGGAGGTCCGGGAGTCCGTCGAGGTGCTGGCCGGCGGCGGCCCCGCCGACGTCGTCGAGCTGACGCTGGCGCTGGCCCGCGAGATGCTCGCGGCGGCCGGCGTGCACGGCAAGGACCCGGCCGACGCCCTGCGGGACGGCTCCGCGATGGACCACTGGCGCCGCATGATCGCCGCCCAGGGCGGCGACGTCGACGCCCCCCTCCCTGTCGCCCGCGAGCAGCACGTCATCACCGCCACCGCCTCGGGCGTCCTCACCGGCCTCGACGCGTACGGCGTGGGCGTCTGCGCCTGGCGCCTCGGCGCGGGCCGCGCCCGCAAGGAGGACCCCGTCCAGGCCGGCGCCGGCGTCGAGATGCACGCCAAGCCCGGCGACACCGTCGTGGCCGGCCAGCCCCTGCTGACCCTCCACACCGACACCCCCGAGCGCTACGACTACGCCATCGAGGCCCTCGAAGGCGCCGTCACCATCGCCCCGGCCGGCACCGACTTCAAGCCGACCCCGCTCCTGCTGGACCGCATCGCGTGATGTGTACGGCCTGAGCAGCCAGGAGCGGCGGTGGCCGGACGGTGGGTCCGTCCGGCCACCGCCGCTCTACGGTCGGTTGAAGATGTCGTGTGTGCCGATCCGTCGCCAGACGATGTGCGGTCCGCCGCCTTGGACGGCGTCGCCGTAGCTGAAGGTCGCCCGTCCGTCCGGCGCCCAGGTCAGCTCCCAGACATCTGGGTGGCCCTGCATCTTCTTCACACGCAGCCCCCGACGGAAGCCCTGACCGGCTCGCAGGTCGGCGACGAATTGGGCCACCGCTACCAGGAAGGCCGCCTTCTGGGCGGCGTTGAGGCCCTTCCAGTCGCGGAGGAAATGGGCGAGTGACTCATACGTCGGCACGGTTCTTGATCTCCCCGAGGTCCAGCCCGGCGTCGTCGGCGAGCGAGCGCAGGAAGTCCTCGCCGTCCTCGAATACCTCGCCACGCTCGCCGTCCGCGATGGCCTCGTCGACCTCCTGCTCCTTCGCCTGCCAGGCCGGAGTCCAGAACCATGCCTGGTCATCCGGGATCACCGAGGCGGGTGTCAGGATGATGCGTCCGTCTTCCACGGCCACGACGAGCTGATCGCCCTCCTGGAGATCGAGCTGTTCCCTTATCTCCTGCGGGATGGTGACCACGCCCTTCTTGCGCACGGGCGTGGACACCAGGTGCGGACGTCGGCGGCGTCTCAGGTCTGTCATGCTGTAAGTCTACTTGGCGGAAAGTCTGCCTTGCCGTATTTCTGTCGAGCGATCACGGCCTGCCGGGTCGCGTACAGCGTGACGCCGCCCGCCAGGGCCATCGCGGCGAGGCCGACGGCGGCTGCGCCGTCCCAGCCGGTGGCGTGGTAGGCGTCGGCGCCGAGGGTGCCGCCGAGGCTGTTGCCGAGGTAGTAGGCGATCAGATAGAGCGCGGAGGCCTGCGCGCGCCCCTCGGTCGCGGTGCGCCCCACCGAGGAGGACGCGGTGGCGTGGCCCGCGAAGAAGCCGGCGGTGATCAGGACCAGGCCGAGCAGCGCGCAGGCCAGCGAGTCGGCAAGTGAGACCAGCAGGCCGGCGGTGGTGACCGCGATCGCGACGTACAGGGTGCCCCGGCGGCCGAGCCGGGCGGTGAGGCGTCCGGCGCTCGCGGAGGAGGCGGTGCCGACCAGGTAGACCACGAAGATGGAGGCCGCGACGGACTCCGGGAGGTGGAAGGGCGCGGCGATCAGCCGGTAGCCGACGGTGTTGTAGACCGCGCCGAAGACAGCCATGAAGAGCGCGCCGAGCGCGTAGAGCCGCAGCAGCAGCGGGTTCCGCAGGTGCCCCGAGACCGTCCGGGCCAGGGCGCGGGCGTCCACGGGGGCCGGGCGGAAGTGCCGGGCGGCGGGGATCAGCAGCCGGAAGGCGAGTGCGGCCAGCAGCGCCATCACCGCCGAGGCGGCCAGGCCCCAGCGCCAGCCCCAGGCGGCGGCCGCCCAGCCGGAGACGAGCCGCCCGCCCATGCCGCCGATGCTGTTCCCCGCGACGTAGAGCCCCATCGCTGAGGCCAGCGCGCTGGGGTGGATCTCCTCCGCGAGGTAGGCCATCGCCGTCGCGGGCAGCCCGGCGAGCGCCGCGCCCTGCAACACCCGCAGCGCGACCAGGCTGCCGAGCCCGGGGGCGAGCGGCAGGGCCAGGGCGAGCGCGGAGGCGGCGATCATCGAGGCCGTCATCACCGCCGTCCGCCCGTACCGGTCGGAGAGGGCGCTGGCCGGGAGCAGCCCGAGGGCGAGACCGAGGGTGGCCGCCGAGGCCGTCCAACTCGCCTGCCCCGGCGTGAGGTCGAGGCTCGCGGAGAGGACGGGCAGCAGGCCCTGGGTGGAGTAGAGCAGGACGAAGGTGGCCACCCCGGCGGCGAAGAGCGCGAGGTTGGAGCGCCGGAAGGCCCGGCTGCCGGGCCGGTGCCGCAGGTCGGTGTCCGAGTGGGGGCGGGACGTCGTGGCTGCTCTGGCAGGTGGCATGGGACGACCGTAGGACGGGTGCGCCTGATGCGTCCAATGCATGGATCGCCGATAATCGATGCTGTGACGTATGACGAAAGCTCGCAGCCGCGCTCCCTCGCCGAGCTGGGCCCGGAGACCGCCGCGGCCCAGCTCGCCCCGCTGGTCGCCCAGTTCACGGCCGTCGCCCGGCTGGAGCACGTGACGCAGGCGGCCCAGCTGCTCGGCATGCCGCAGCCCACCCTCTCCCGGGCGGTGGCCCGGCTGGAGGCGGAGCTCGGCGTGCAGCTGCTCTCCCGGGAGGGCCGGGCCGTACGGCTGACGCGGGCCGGGCGGCTGCTGCTCGGCAGTGCGGAGCGGGCGCTCGCGGAGCTGCAGCGCGGCGCCGAGGCGGCCCGTGCGGAGGCCGACCCGGCGGCGGGTCGGGTGGCCTTCGGCTTCCTCCACACCCTGGGGACGGACGCGGTGCCCGCGCTGCTCCGGGGCTTCCGGGCGGCCGGGCACCCGAAGGTCCGCTTCCAGCTGGCGCAGGACTACGTCGGGGCGATGCTGGAGCGCCTGCGCACGGGGGAGTTGGACCTCTGCCTGGTCTCCCCGCTGCCGGACGCCCCCGACCTGACGGCCCGCCCGTTGGACGAGCAGCGGCTGCACCTGGCCGTCCCCGCCGACCACCGGCTCGCCGGGCGGCGGCGGATCAGGCTCGCGGAGGTCGCGGACGAGCCGTTCGTCGCCGTCGAGGAGGGGTACGGGCTGCGGGCGATCACCGACGGCTTCTGCGCCGAGGCCGGCTTCGCGGCCCGGATCGCCTTCGAGGGCGAGGAGGCCGAGACCCTCCGGGGCCTGGTCGCCGCCGGGCTCGGTGTGGCGCTGCTGCCGCCCGCCCTCGTACCGCGCCCGGGAGTGGTCGAGCTGGAGGTCACGGCCCCGCGCACCCGCCGCCTGATCGGCCTCGCCTGGGTCACCGGCCGCCCCCTCACCCCACCCGTCGCGGCCTTCCGCGACTTCGTCCTCTCCCGCCGGGGCCGCCTGCTCGACCACGACTGAGGCCGGGCGCGCGCCGAGGGGGATTCGGCAGACCGCGGTCCGGGGGCGGGGTTCAGCCCTGGGCCGGGCTGAGCAGCGGGTCGGCTGGGTCGGTCGCGTCGGCGCGCAGGAGGCGGAGCAGCAGGCGGCCGGCCCGGACGTACGGGGTTGGGTCGTCGAGCAGGACGGCCTGGGCGTTGGCGGTCTCCAGGACGGCGATCAGGGCGAAGGTGAGGTCGGCGAGGTCGGTGTCGGGGCGCAGACCGCCGGTGGCGCGGGCCTCGGCAAGGGTGTTGTGCAGGACGTCGTGCCACTCGCGGGCGATGGCGGCGAGGGCGTCGCGGACGGCGCCGGGGCGGGCGTCGAACTCGGCGCCGACCTCGTAGAAGAAGCAGCCGCCGGGGAAGACCCGGGCCTCGGAGTAGGCGAGCCAGCTCTCGCAGAGGGCGCGGGCCCGGGTGAGTCCGGGGGCGACGTCGGCGACCGGGGTGAGCACGGCGTCGGCGAAGATCCGGCGGGCGGCTCGGACGGTGGCGAGCTGCAGCTCCTCCTTGGAGCCGAACCCGGCGAACACGCCGCTCTTGCTCAGCCCGAGGTCGGTGGCGAGCCGCCCGATGGAGAGCGCGTCCAGGCCCTCGACGGAGGCGATCTCGACGGCGCGGCGCAGCACCGCCCGGCGGGTCTCCTCCCCGCGCAGCACCCGTCCGTCCGTGGTCGACCCGGCCACTGTGTCACCTCTCCTCCTGGTGAGCCGCACCACCGGCGCGGCCTGTGCCGTCAGGGTAGCCCGGTCCCCGGGCCTGACGGGCCCAGAAAACTGAACGAACGATCGTGCTAATATCCCTGCCGGGCACAGCCGTGAGCACAGCCGTGAGCACAGCCGTGAGCGCGCCCCGCACGCCCCGGAACACCCGTCCGCACCGACAGGGAGACCGTATGGACCCGGCCAAGGCGCTGGTCAGCACCGCCCTCAACGCCACCTCGCACCTCGCGCCCCGCCTGGCCGGGCGCGCCGCCTTCGAACTTTTCCAGCGCCCCCTGCGGCGCAGCGCCGTCCGCCCGCAGGAGCGCGAGATCCACCACCGGGCCGCTGTCGAGCGGATCGAAGTGAACGGCAAGCCCGTGGCGGTCTACCGCTGGGGCCCCGGTGCCCGTCCCGTCCTGCTGATGCACGGCTGGCGCTCCCGCGCCTCCCGCTTCGTCCCGTACGTGCCCCGGCTGCGCGCGCTCGGCCTGAGCCCGATCGCCTTCGATGCGCCCGGTCACGGCGACTCCGGCGGCCGGGCCACCACGGTGCTCGAGTACCAGGCGATCGCCGAGCAACTGCAGGGCCGCTACGGCGAGTTCGAGGCGATCGTGGCGCACTCGCTCGGCGTGGCAGCGGCCTTCCTGGCGCTGCGCTCGGGGGTGCGGGCCGGGCGGCTGGCGGCCATCGCGGGGGTGAGCGAATTCGCTTACCTGCCAGGGGCGTTCTGCGCCGGCCTCGGACTCGACCCGAAGATCGAGCGGGACTTGCGGCACCGGATCGAGCACGAGCTGTTCACGGGGGTCGAGGCCCCGTGGCAGCGCTTCGACGCCGCCCATCGGCCGGAGGAGATCACCCTGCCGATCCTGGTGGTGCACGACGAGGGCGACGAAGTCGTGGGCCTCGGACACGCCCGGCGGCTGAAGGAGGCGTACGGCGACCGCCTGGACCTGCTGGTCACCCGTGGTCTCGGCCATCGCAGGATCGTCACCGAGCCGACCGTGGTCGACAACGCGATCGGCTTCCTGTCAGCCGGCCTGGAGGTCGGCGCCGCGTGAGCCGCGCCGGTAGCTGCTGCCGTCCTTGGTGCGGCTCAGCCAGCCGCCCTCGATCAGGTAGCGGCGCAGCGCCGGGAAGTCGTCGTGCACAGTGCGCAGGGCGTCGTTGACCTCACTCTCGCGGTAGGCGAGGCCCGGCTCGAACAGCGTGTCGGCCAGGTGGTCGAGCAGCTGCTCCCGCCGGGCGGCCTTGCGCGGGACGGCCACGATCCGGCCGTCGCGGAAGAGGTCGGCGACCTGAGGGAGGCCGGTGGCCCGAGGGGCGTCGGTCGGCTGTGGGAGGTTGCTCACCCGGGGAGCCTCGCACGCCGACTCGCGGGCGGCCAAGCGGTTTTCGGTACGCCGTACGGGGGGTGTCGGGGCGGACGCGCGGTGATCGGCATAGTAAATCTACGCGCGTAGGGCTACACTCCCGCAATGGAGAAGCAGATCCCCGCCGCCGCGGGCACCACCGGCCCCCGCATCCCCACGCCCAACCAGATCGCCCGTGCCCCGAAGGTGCTCCTGCACGACCACCTCGATGGCGGGCTGCGCCCCGAGACCATCGTCGAGCTGGCCGCGGCCTGCGGTTACGAGGGGCTCCCGACCACGGACCCGAAGGAGCTCGGCGTCTGGTTCCGCGAGGCCGCCGACTCCGGCTCCCTCGTCCGGTACCTGGAGACCTTCGCGCACACCTGTGCGGTCATGCAGACCCGGGACGCGCTGATCAAGGTCGCCGCCGACTGCGCCGAGGACCTCGCCGCCGACGGCGTCGTGTACGCCGAGGTGCGTTACGCCCCCGAGCAGCACCTCGACGCCGGGCTGACCCTCGACCAGGTCGTCGAGGCCGTCAACGAGGGCTTCCGCCTCGGTGAGGCCAACGCCCGCGCGAACGGCCACCGCATCCGCGTCGGCACCCTGCTCACCGCGATGCGGCACGCCGCCCGCTCGCAGGAGATCGCCGAGCTGGCCAACCGCTACCGCGACCACGGCGTCGTCGGCTTCGACATCGCGGGCGCCGAGGCGGGGCACCCGCCGACCCGGCACCAGGGCGCCTTCGACTATCTCAAGGGCGAGAACAACCACTTCACCATCCACGCCGGTGAGGCGTTCGGCCTGCCGTCGATCTGGGAGGCCCTGCAGTGCTGCGGCGCCGACCGCCTCGGCCACGGCGTCCGGATCATCGACGACATCACGGTCAACGAGGACGGTAGCGTCGAGCTCGGCCGGCTGGCCGCGTACGTGCGTGACAAGCGCGTCCCGCTGGAGATGTGCCCGACCTCCAACCTCCAGACGGCGGCGGCGACTTCGTACGCCGAGCACCCGATCGGGCTGCTCAGCCGGCTGAAGTTCCGGGTCACCGTCAACACCGACAATCGGCTGATGAGCGGCACCAGCATGAGTCAGGAGTTCGGCCACCTGGTGGAGGCCTTCGGCTACACCCTGGGCGACATGGAGTGGTTCACCGTGAACGCCATGAAGTCGGCGTTCCTGCCCTTCGACGAGCGGCTCGCGATGATCAACGACGTGATCAAGCCGGGCTACGCCGAGCTCAAGGCGGAGTGGCTGTTCAGCGCCTGATCCAGGGGTCGGTGCGGGGGTGCGGGCTGTTGCCCGCACCCCCGTAGTGCGTCTGTCGGATGGTCGGACAACTCCCTCACAAGAGTGACGCGCCTTTGATCCGGGCCCGACCTTGTCACTACGGTGTGCCAGTCAATGCTGACACGGTGTAGCGGCTGGCGATCTCACTGCGCGTCCGCACGCCGGCCACCGACGAGGACTTGAGGACCAACTCATGAACAAGGCCACTCTGAAGGCTGCCGGGACTGCTGCGCTCGGTGTTGCGATGGCAGCCGTGGCTGCCGGCTCCGCCGCTGCCGCCCCGGTCGCCCCGGGCGGGCTCGGCCTCCCCACCGGCGCGCTGGAGCACTCGGGCGCGCTCACGGGTGCGGCCACCCACGCGGCCTCCAGCCTCCCGGCGACCGCGCCCGTCACCCAGGCCGTCGGCAACCTGAACCCGGGCGTCGCCAACGCGCTCACCCCGCCGGCCGGCGAGCAGGCCCCCGCCGCTCAGGCCGCCCCGGCGCCCGCCGCCGCGCACGCCCCGATGGCGGCACCCGCCGCCGCCCCGGCCGCCGCCCCCGTCGCACCGGAGCAGGCCGACCCCTCGCTGGCCGAGGACTCGGCCGCCGCCCCGATGGGCGCCGGTGTCGGCAACCGCGCCCTGCCGATCCCCGGCGGCGACGCGCTCGGCCACCTCCCGGGCGGCAGCGCCCTCGGCGGCCTGCCCCTCCCGGGCATCGGCGGCTGACACCCGCACGCAGAACGGCCGAAGGCCGCCCCGTCGAGGGCGGCCTTCGGCCGTTGTACGTCCAGGTGTCCTGGCTCCTGGCGTCCTGGCTCCTGGTGTCACGGCTCCTGGGGGAGCAGCAGCCAGAGCGCCAGGTAGATCAGGAACTGCGGGCCGGGCAGCAGGCACGAGACCAGGGCCAGGATGCGCACCGTCCAGGGCGAGAGCCCGAAGCGGGCGGCGAGACCGGCGCAGACACCGGCGATGATGCGGTTGTGACGAGGACGGGCAAGGGCGCTCATGATCTCTCCCGGAGAGTCTCGGCCCGGTGCCGGACTCTCCGGTGGGCATGACTCAATCCTCCGCTCAACGCCCGCCAGGAGCGTCACCCCTACTGCCGATCCCGCCCCTGAACCTCTCCCCGGTACGGCGTACACACGTCTCAGGGATGCCCTCAGGGGCGCCCCCGAGAACCGCCCTCTCAACCTTGTGGACGGTCAGCCCGGGGGGTGCGTAGTCTGCGGCGGTCTCCACGCGTGATCGCCATGCGCGGCCTGCATGCGCGGTCTCCAGGCGTGGTCGACGTCGTGGACGGACCGATGGGGGATGTAGTGAGTTCTGGTTTCGATGGTGCTGCGCCGCGTGCGCTGGCCTACAGCGGGCTGGTTGCCGACCCGCGACCGCTGGCCTGGGCGGCGCAGGGGTTGATCGCCGCACAGACGGTGGCGCAGCTCGTGCTGGCGGCGAAGGGTGGGACGCGGTCCGCCTTCTTCGTGCAGAGCACGCCGCTCTCGGTACTGCTGTTTCTTGCCACCATCGTGGTCTTCGTCTGCTGGTTCCGGCGCTGCCGCCGGAACGCCGAGCACTTCGCGCCCGGGACGCACCGGCATTCGGCAGGGTTCGCCGTCGGTGGGTGGTTCATCCCCGTGGTCTGGCTCTGGCTGCCTCGGCGGGTGGCGTTGGACATCTGGCGTGCGGGCAGCCCGGTCGGCGGCGTGTGGCTGATCAACCTGTGGTGGGCCGCCTGGCTCGCCAAGAACCTCGGCGGTGCGATCGCCACGCGGTTCGAGGCGCACCCGAACGGTTATGCCTCCTACGACGTGGTGGTCGGCGTCGTCGCCGCAGTGCTGGCGATCCTGGTGGTCCGCCAGATCACGGCGGGTCAGGACGCGAAGGTCCGGAGCGACCTGGCCGGGCTGTCGTTCGCCCCGACAGTCGCCGGCTGACCGCTCCCACGCGGGTCATGTGCTGTGTTGCTCGCCGTGTGCGCCTTGGTCTCCGGCGGCAGGCGGCGGAGCAGGACGGCTCGGGAGAGCGGGACGAGCGAGAGGTGGCAGAGCGCCACCCCGAGTGTGCCGAGGACGATGTCGTCGACGTTCAGGACATGGCCCGGTGTCCAGCCCTCGAAGATCTCCAGCCCGGTGGCCAGCAGCGCCGCGCCGCCCACCGTACGGAGGAAGGAGAGCAGCATCGGCGCGCGTAGTCGTCCCCCCGCTAGCGGCAGCAGCAAACCTAGCGGCGCTAGCGGCAGTAGCCCGGCGGCCAGCTGCTCGGCCCCCGCCAGGCCGCCGAGCCGGAAGGCCTGCCCGACGGAGGCAAAGGGGGTCAGGTTGGCCGGGTAGGTCCAGCCGACGGCGAGCGGCCGCAGGCTCAGCCAGGTCAGCAGGCAGAGGTGGAGGGCCAGCAGTGCGACTCCGACGGCCCGCAGCCGAGGGGAGACCGCAGGTGCGGACGGGTTGTCGGTCCCGCACCCGGGCTTTCTGGTCGCGCCATCTCCGTGCACGGGCTTCAAGACGCGGGGTGGGGGCCGGACGGTTCCGTACCCGGCCGGTCAGGGGCAGTGCGAGGGCGAAGGGCTGGCGCTGAAGACGCTCTCGGGGCTCTTCGACGGGCTCGGACGGGCCGTGCCGAAGGGGAGCACGGTGGGCGCCGAGCGCTGCGGGGCCGGGGTGACGACTGCTTCGGGTACGTGCAGCGGGCTCGGGCAGGCCGTCCGGCTGGCGGGCGCGCCCGCGTCGACCGGGACGGCGGTCGGGCGGATGCCGCAGCCGCTCAGGGCGACCAGGGCGGCGCCCAGGCCGAGTGCGGCGAGCAAGGAGCGGGAGCGGTGGGTCATGGGGTGCTCTCCTGCCCGGCGACGGGCGGGTGAAGGGGGAGGGTGAGGGTGAAGACGGCGCCGGTCTCCCCGTTG
Organism: Kitasatospora sp. McL0602; assembly: GCF_052076145.1. Taxonomy (NCBI): domain Bacteria; kingdom Bacillati; phylum Actinomycetota; class Actinomycetes; order Kitasatosporales; family Streptomycetaceae; genus Kitasatospora; species Kitasatospora sp. McL0602. Next base: position 4,736,374 of record NZ_CP197246.1, read on the forward strand.
GCGGCGGTGATGGTGCCGCCGTGGATCTGGGCGTTGGCCATCGCGATGGAGAGACCGAGGCCGCTGCCCTCGGAGCGGGCACGGCCCTTGTCGGCCTTGTAGAAGCGGTCGAAGACGTGCGGCAGGACGTCCTCGGGGATGCCGGGGCCGCTGTCGGAGACCTCGACGACGACCTCCTCCTCGGTCTGCCGGACCTTCACCCGGACCGGTGAGCCGCCGTGCTTGAGCGCGTTGCCGATCAGATTGGCGAAGACCACGTCGAGCCGGCGCGGGTCGATCACGGCCAGCACCCCGCGCGGGGCGTCCAGCTCGACCGCGTCGTACCAGGCCCGCCCGTCGATGCAGGACATGATCAGATCCGCGATGTCGACCTCGTCCGCGACGAGCTTGGCGGTGCCCGCGTCGAAGCGGGTGACCTCCATCAGGTTCTCCACCAGATCGGAGAGCCGCCTCGTCTCGCTGACCACCAGCTGGACGGCCGGGGCGATCATCGGGTCCAGGGTGTCGGCCTCGTCCTCCAGGATGTCGGTGACGGCCGTCATCGCCGTCAGCGGCGTCCGCAGCTCGTGCGACATGTCGGCGACGAACCGCCGGCTCTGCGCCTCGCGCGCGCTGAGCTCCTCCACCTGGGCGCCGAGCGAAGCCGCCGTCCGGTTGAACGTCCGTGCCAGATCGGCGAGTTCGTCACTGCCCTCGACCTCCAGTCGGGTGTCGAGGCGCCCCTCGCCGAGCTGTCGCGCGGCCTCCCCGAGCCGCCGGACCGGGCGCAGCACGGTCGACGACGCGGCCTGCGCGAGCAGCGCCGAGCCGATCAGGGACAGCAGCGTCGCGATCGCCAACGACCAACCGAGCGTGTTGAGATCGACCCGCTCGTTGTCGAGCGACTTGAACATGTACGCCGTCGGCCCGGTCGGCGCCACCTTGCTGCCGCCGACCAGGTACGGATGGCCTTCGAGGTTCACCCGCTGCCAGTAGAGGTGGTAGGCGAAGGAGTTGTGCGAACCGACCTCGCGCGGCGTGCTCACCGCACTGCGCAGCGCGGGCGGCACCTGGGCCAGCGTGAAGTGCCCCGGATCCGAGGAGGCGGTGCAGCCGGGCTGCGCCTCGTCGGTCACCACCACCTGGTAGTTGAGGCCGGAGGTCGCCACCATGCCTGCCAGGTTGGCGAGTTCGGCGCAGGTCGCGTTCAGCGGCAGGTCCGAGACATTGCGGGTCAGGGAGCCCCGGAAGTCCCGCAGAGCAGTGTCCTGGGCACGCTTGAGCACCGCGTCGCGGTTCAGCCAGTAGGCGATGCCGGAGGCGGAGACGGCGGTGGTGAGGGCGACGGCGGCGAACACCGCGATCAGCCGCACCCGCAGGGAGCGCAGGTGCCGCCAGCGCAGTGAGCGCGGCAGCCGGGGGGTCTGCGGGTCGGTCAACGCGTCGTCACCATCGTCGAGTCGGGGCAAGGAGATCAGGGGAGGGGAGTTGGGAGGGGGATCAGGCCTGGTTCGGCGGGTCGAGGCGGTAGCCGACCCCGCGTACGGTGCGGATCAGCGTCGGCGCCGAGGGCACGTCCTCGACCTTCGCCCGGAGCCGCTGCACGCAGGCGTCCACCAGTCTCGAGTCACCCAGGTAGTCGTGCTCCCAGACCAGCCGCAGCAGCTGCTGCCGGGAGAGCGCCTGGCCCGGCCTGCGGCTCAGTTCGAGGAGCAACCGCAGCTCGGTGGGCGTGAGTTGGAGGTCCTCGCCGTCCTTCGTCACGGTCATCGCGGAGCGGTCGATCACCACGCTGCCGTAGACGGAGGAGTCGGAGCTCTCCCGCTCGCCGCGCCGCAGCACGGCCCGGATGCGGGCGTCCAGCACGCGCGGCTGCACCGGCTTGACGACGTAGTCGTCCGCGCCGGACTCCAGCCCGACCACGACGTCGATGTCGTCGGAGCGCGCGGTCAGCAGGATGATCGGCAGCTGGTCGGTCCGCCGGATGCGACGACAGACCTCGAAGCCGTCGATGCCCGGCAGCATCACGTCCAGCACGATCAGGTCCGGCCGTTGCTCCTTGAAGAGCTTCAGGCCGTCCTCGCCCGAGGCGGCGGCGGCCACGCGGTGGCCCTGGCGGGTGAGGGCGAGTTCGAGGCCGGTCCGGATGGCGTCGTCGTCCTCGATCAGAAGGAGGAAAGGCACGCGCTCATTCTGGCCCACGCAGCGCCACTGTCCACCCACCCGGGGGCACCCGCCCGGCCCTGGAACCGTCCCGGCCCCGGAGGCGTCCCCTCCGGTGAGCGTGAGGTACGGACCAAAGTCCCCTCCGCTGTGACAGCCCTGTGACAGTCGGCGGACAGCGCCAAGACGACGGCCCGGCAGGATTCTGTCTGTCGCCGGAGAACGGGCCAGCCAGAACGGCCCCGACGAAGGCGGCGGAGAAGGATCCGCTCGTACCGACCATGGGGGTGCACGATGAACGCCACGCTCAAGTCCCGCAACACCGCGGGCATTCGCACGATGCGTTCGTCGACTCGCACGCACTTCGAGGTACGGAAGGACGAGACCTCCGGTGCCGTGGTCGTACGGGGGTGCGCACACAGCACCGGGAGCAGGGCGGGGGCGTCGCACGTGGTCGGCCGCGCGGGGGGCGCGGCCGGTCGCGAGGCGGCCGGTACCACTCTGCTTCGCCTGGCGCCGGTCCAGCCCGTAAAGGGTGTTGAGCCCGTCCAGCAGGCAGTGGTCCCGGCAGTCGTTCCGGCCGAGCAGCCGGTCGTCGCGGACGAGCACATCCAGGAGTTCACGGCGTACGTCCGTGAGCGCCGGGCCTCGCTCTACGCCACCGCCTACCACCTGACCGGCGACCGCTTCGAGGCCGAGGACCTGCTGCAGAGCGCGCTCTTCAGCACGTACCGGGCCTGGGGCCGGATCACCGACAAGGCCGCGGTCGGGGGCTACCTCCGCCGCACCATGACCAACCTGCACATCTCCGCCTGGCGCCGCCGCAAGCTCAACGAGTACCCCACCGAGGAACTCCCCGAGACGGTCGGCGACACGGACGCGATGGGCGGCACCGAGCTGCGGGCCGTGCTCTGGCAGGCGCTCGCCAAGCTGCCCGAGAACCAGCGCACGATGCTGGTGCTGCGCTACTACGAAGGCCGCACCGACCCGGAGATCGCCGACGTGCTCAACATCAGCGTCGGCACGGTGAAGAGCAGCATCTGGCGCGCACTGCGCCGGCTGCGCGACGACGAGCAGCTGAACCGCACCGGTGACACCGTGTTCGCGTTCGGCGAGCTGGTCGCCTGAGGCGGCCGACAGAGACTCCCGTCGGGGGACGGGTGAACGGCTGAGGGAGTTCGACCGACTGCTCGGGGGAGCGGCGGCCGACGGGGGAAGCCCCCAGCCGAACGTGGGGCCCGGTGCCGGGGAGAGGCACCGGGCCCCACGTTGTGTCGCCCGTCGTGTCTGGTCGTGTCGCTGCCGGGCCTCCCCGGGTGGTCGGGTTAAGGTCTGGACCATCTGTACAGGCTCATCGGGGGGTATTCGTCGTGTCCAGAATCATCACCACAGCCATGCCCGCGCACGGGCACACCATGCCGCTGCTCGCCGTCACCGCCGACCTGGTGGCCCGGGGGCACGAGGTGGTCTTCCTGGGAGGGGCCCGGTTCGCGGGGGCGGCCGAGGCGGCGGGGGCCCGGTTCGTCGCACTGCCACCCGAGGCGGACTTCGACGACCGGAGGATCAACGACCACTTCCCCGGACGGTCCGAACTCCCGCCCGGCCCGCAGCGCCTGGTCTTCGACGCGAAGCACATCTTCACCGACCCGGCCCCGGCGCAGTACCGCGCGCTGCGTGAGCTGCTGGCCGGATTCCCGGCCGAGGCCGTGATCAGCGACAGCTTCTTCCTCGGTACGCAGGCCCTCGCGGTGGCGCACCCGAAGGGCGAACGCCCGGCCGTCGTCAACGTCGGGATCACCCCGCCGATGATGCGGAGCGTGGACACCGCGCCCTTCGGTCTCGCGCTGCCGCCCCAGCCCGGCGAGGAGGGCCGGGCCCGCAACCGGGCGCTGAACGCCGAGATGGAGCAGCGCGGCGAGCCGCTCCGGCAGTACGCCGCCGAGGTCTTCGCGAGCATCGGCGTCACCATGCCCGAGGGGCCCCGCAGCAACTGGGCGGTCACCGTGCCGGACCACTACCTCCAGCTCACCGTGCCCGGCTTCGAGTACCCGCGCAGTGATGCCCCGGCCGGTTTCCGGTTCGTCGGCGCACTGTCTACCCCGGCTGGCGCGGGTAATGAACTCCCGGACTGGTGGCCGGAGTTGGAGGACGGACGGCCGGTGGTGGTGGTGACCCAGGGCACCCTGGCGAACGACGACCTGACCGAGCTGGTGGCCCCCGCCGTCCGCGCCCTGGCGGGGCGCGACGTGCTGGTGGTCGCCGCCACCGCGCGCCCGGACGGGCCGCAGGAGCTGGCCGCGGTGCTCGGCCGGCTCCCCGCCAACTGCCGGGCGGTGGGGTACGTACCGTTCGACCGGCTGCTGCCGCACGCGGACGTGCTGGTCAGCAACGGCGGGTACGGCGGCGTGCAGACGGCCCTGCGGTACGGGGTGCCGCTGGTGGTCGCGGGGGCCGGGGAGGACAAGCCTGAGGTCGCGGCCCGGGTGCGGTGGAGCGGTGTCGGCGTGGACCTGCGTACCGGGCGCCCGTCCGAGGCGGACCTCCGCACGGCGGTCGACCAGGTGCTCCGGGGTGCGGACTACCGCGAGCGGGCCGAGGCGCTCAGTGCCGAGCTGCGGGCGCACAGTCCGTTCGACGCCATCGCGGAGCTGGTGGCCGGGCTCGGCTGACCGATGACGACCGCTCGATGTCAGCTGACAGATTTCAATATCTGTCAGCTGACATCGGTCGACTGAGAACCGTCGACCGAGATCGGTCAGCTGAGAACCGTCAGCGACCCGATGCTCTCCGGCCGCAGCGCCGCCACCGCGCGGACCCGGCGCTCGGCCTCGGCCCCCGCACACGCGTACGCGCCAAGCTCGACCTGCCGACCGACGATGCCGCGCTCGGCCCGCATCAGCCGCCAGCCGCGCCGCAGCAGGTACGGCACGGACTTGCGGCCCTCGCGCACGTCCCGCCGGAACCGCCGCCAGGCGGTGGTCAGCGGCTGGTTGCGCAGGCAGATCGCGTCCCCGAGCAGCCCTTCGGCCGCGCACTGCCCGACCAGCTCGGCGGCGAAGATGCCCTCGGCGATGAAACCGGCGGCACCGGCCAGGTCGAAGCTCTGGGTGCCGACCCGCCCGTTGTCGGGGATCGAGTACACCGGCACCTCGGTGCGGCCGGTGCTGGTGAGTTCGCGGATCGCCGCGAGCGCCTGTTCGCGGTGCCAGGAGAGCGGCGAGTCCCAGTCCGTCCCGCTGCCGTCGGCGAACTCCGGCAGGGTGGGGTCGTCGCCGTCCTTGTAGAAGTCGTCGAGCTGGAGCACCGGCAGCCCGGTCCGGGCGGCGAGCGAGGACTTCCCCGACCCGGAGGGCCCGGAGAGCAGCACGACCAGGGCGCGGGCGGTCAGGGCGGGGTTCAGCAGGGAGTCACTCACGAGACACCAGTCTGACGCATCCACCCCCGAAGCCGAAACCGGTCGGTAGCGAGATCTTCCGGCCGCACGACGGGCCGGAGGGCGGCAGGGCGGGCCCCCACCCTGCCGCTGCTACGGCCGCGCAAGCACCCGCCGCAGCAGCGGCAGGTACCGGTGGTGCGCCTGGAACTCCACCGTGGGCGCCCCGCCCGGTGGCCGGTACGTGGCGACGGGCCACTCGGTGTTCCCGCCCTCGGCGGTGCGGAAGCTGCCCCCGACGGCCAGCGTCCGGCACTGCTGCCCGCGCGCCTCGAAGACGGCCTTGCCGCCGCCGGTGAACCGCAGGCCGCCGTCGGCGAACGAGGACTCCTGCGGTGCGCGCGCCGAGCAGGGGACGCGTACGGGCTTGCCCGCCGTCAGGCGGCGCTCGGCGCGGTGCACCTGGGCGGCGCGCAGTCCGCTGTCGACGCCGACCCCCAGCAGGTCGCCGATGATCTCCCACACGGTGTTGTGCCCCCATCGCCTGAAAAGCGTCCAAAAAGCGTTCGGTACAAGAAGTACCGCAGGTGGGAGGCGTCGGGCGCCCCCCGATCGGCTGGAGCCGGGTCCGCCCCAAGAGCGACGGACCCGCACCAGGGGGGGAGAGGTGCGGGTCCGTCTAGGCACGTCCGGGCCCCTGGGGGGGGTAGGGGCACTGGGGACGGCCAGTCTTTGGAGTTGTGACCTGCGGGCTGCCGAGGAGTCAGATCCCCATCGGGTGCCAGACCGTCTTGGTCTCCAGGAAGGAGAGTAGCCGGTCCGTTCCGGGCGCATTGGTCCAGTCCAGGACGGTCGGGTCGACCGCCGGGCGGATGACTCGCTTCAGAGTATCCGCGGCGGACGCCTCCAGGGCGGCAGCCGCGCCGGGGCCATCGGTGTCGATCGCGCCAGCCAGGTCGAGACCGTTGACGTCCTGGTGCGAGGCCAGCGTCGGGGCGATGTCCGCCGTGCGGCCGGAGATGATGTTGACCACGCCGCCCGGCAGGTCGGAGGTGGCGAGCACCTCGCCGAACGAGAGCGCGGGCAGCGGGGCACCGGCCGCCGCGGCGACGACCACGGTGTTGCCGGTGGCGATCGCCGGGGCGATCACCGAGACCAGGCCGAGCAGCGAGTGCCCGTACCCGGTCTGCGGCGCGACGATGCCGATGACGCCGCTCGGCTCGGGCACGGAGAGGTTGAAGTACGGCCCCGCGACGGGGTTGGACCCGCCGACGATCTGCGCGACCTTGTCCGTCCAGCCCGCGTACCAGACCCAGCGGTCGATGGCCTGCTCGACCAGTGCGGCGGCCTTCTTGCCGCCGATGCCCTCGGCGGCGGCCACCTCGGCGGCGAACTGCTCGCGACGGCCCTGGAGCATCTCCGCGACGCGGTAGAGCACCTGGCCACGGTTGTAGGCCGTGGTCCCGGACCAGCCCTTGACCGCCGCGCGGGCGGCGAGCACCGCATCGCGGGTGTCCTTGCGGGTGCCGAGCGGGGCGTTGGCCACGAACTGGCCCTTGCTGTCCGACACCTCGTACACCCGCCCGCTCTCGGAGCGCGGGAACTTCCCGCCGACGTACAACTTGTAGGTCTTGAGGACGTCAAGACGGAGCGACTCAGACATCGAGGTAGGCCTCCAGACCGTGCCGGCCACCCTCGCGGCCGTAGCCCGACTCCTTGTAGCCGCCGAACGGCGAGGTCGGGTCGAACTTGTTGAAGGTGTTGGCCCACACCACGCCGGCCTTGAGCTGGTTCGCCATCCAGAGGATGCGCGAGCCCTTCTCCGTCCAGATGCCGGCGGAGAGCCCGTACGGGGTGTTGTTGGCCTTCTCGACCGCCTCGGTGGGCGTGCGGAAGGTCAGCACCGAGAGCACCGGGCCGAAGATCTCCTCGCGGGCGATCCGGTGGGCCTGGCTGACGCCGGTGAACAGCGTCGGGCGGAACCAGTAGCCCGCGCCCGGCAGGTCGCAGGAGGGTGCCCAGCGCTCGGCGCCCTCGGCCTCGCCCGCCGCGGTCAGCTCGGTGATCCGGGCCAGCTGGGCGGCGGAGTTGATGGCGCCGATGTCGGTGTTCTTGTCCAGCGGGTCGCCGACCCGCAGGGTGCCCATCCGGCGCTTCAGCGCGTCGAGCAGCTCGTCCTGGATCGACTCCTGGACGAGCAGGCGCGAGCCCGCGCAGCAGACGTGGCCCTGGTTGAAGAAGATGCCGTTCACGATGCCCTCGACCGCCTGGTCGATCGGCGCGTCGTCGAAGACGATGTTCGCGGCCTTGCCGCCGAGCTCCAGCGAGAGCTTCTTGCGGGTGCCCGCGAGCTGCTTGGCGATCGCCCGGCCGACGGGGGTCGAGCCGGTGAAGGCGACCTTGTTGACGTCCGGGTGCGCGGTCAGCGCCGCGCCCGTCCGGCCGTCACCGGTGACGATGTTGACGACGCCCTTCGGCAGACCGGCCTGGCGGCAGATCTCGGCGAACCGCAGCGCGGTCAGCGGGGTCGTCTCGGCGGGCTTGAGCACCACGGTGTTGCCGGTGGCGAGCGCCGGGGCGATCTTCCAGGCCAGCATCAGCAGCGGGAAGTTCCACGGGATGACCTGGCCGGCCACGCCGAGCGGCTTCGGCGCGGCGCCGTACCCGGCGTAGTCGAGCTTGTCGGCCCAGCCCGCGTAGTAGAAGAAGTGTGCGGCGACCAGCGGGAGGTCGACGTCCCGCGTCTCGCGGATCGGCTTGCCGTTGTCGATCGACTCCAGCACGGCCAGCTCGCGCGAGCGCTCCTGGATGATCCGGGCGATCCGGAACAGGTACTTGGCGCGCTCGCTGCCCGGCAGCGCCGACCAGTCGGCGAAGGCCCGGCGGGCGGCGGCGACCGCGCGGTCGACGTCCTCCTCGGTGCCCTGGGCGAACTCGGCGAGCACCTGCTCGGTGGCCGGGTTGACGGTCTTCAGGGCCTCGCTGCCGCTGCTGTCGACGAACTCGCCGCCGATGAAGTGGCCGTACGAGGTCGCGATGTCGCCGGCGGCGGCGGGGGATTCGGGGGCCGGGGCGTACTCGAAGAGGCCGCCCTTGCGGACGGGCGCGTCGGTCGTCTTCTTGCTGTTCTTGGCCATGAGGGTCAGTCCACCGTCACGTAGTCGGGACCGGAGTACCGGCCGGTGGTGAGCTTCTGACGCTGCATCAGCAGGTCGTTGAGCAGGCTGGAGGCACCGAAGCGGAACCAGTGCGCGGAGAGCCAGTCGTCGCCGAGGGTCTCGTTCACCATGACGAGGTACTTCATGGCGTCCTTGGTGGTCTTGATGCCACCGGCGGGCTTCACGCCGATCTGGATGCCGGTCTGCTGCTTGAAGTCACGGACGGCTTCGAGCATCAGCAGGGTCACGGGCGGGGTCGCGTTGACGGCGACCTTGCCGGTGGAGGTCTTGATGAAGTCGGCGCCGGCGAGCATCGCCAGCCAGGAGGCGCGGCGCACGTTGTCGTACGTCTGCAGCTCGCCGGTCTCGAAGATGACCTTGAGGTGGGCGGCGGTGCCGTCGGGGCGCACGCACGCCTGTTTGACGGCGGTGATCTCGTCGAAGACCGACATGTAGCGGCCGGAGAGGAAGGCCCCCCGGTCGATCACCATGTCGATCTCGTCCGCCCCGGCCGCGACGGCGTCGGCGGTGTCGGCGAGCTTGACCGGCAGGGCCGCGCGGCCCGCCGGGAAGGCGGTGGCGACGGAGGCGACCTGGATCTCGGTCCCGGCCAGGGCCGCCTTGGCGGTGGCGACCATGTCCGGGTAGACGCAGATCGCGGCCACCCGGGGGGCGGTCAGGTCGGTCGGGTCGGGGTTTCGCCCCTTGGTGCACAGGGCGCGCACCTTGCCGACCGTGTCCGCGCCTTCCAGCGTGGTCAGGTCGATCATCGAGATCGCCAGGTCGATGGCGTACGCCTTCGCCGTGGTCTTGATCGAACGAGTGCCGAGGGTGGCGGCGCGGGCTTCCAGGCCGACGGCGTCGACGCCGGGCAGGCCGTGCAGGAAGCGGCGGAGCGAGGCCTCGGACGCCGCAACGTCCTGAAGGCCGCCGCCCGCAGCGCCGAGGGCATTGGCTGCAACAGTGGACATGGTCACAACCCCAGCATATCTACGCGCGTAGTCTCGCGCTAGTGGGGTGCGGCGTCCGATGCGGTTCCGATACCTCCCGGTACGCCCTTCGGCGGCACGGCCCAGGTACGGGCCAGGCACGGGCCAGGCACGGCCCGGGTACGGCCCAGGTACGGAGTGAACACGACCGGATCACGGTCAACTCTGGTCACGTGCCTCATGAGGCACAATCGGCCCCATGACCGAATCCGACGGCAAGCCCGACCCCGGCAGTGCCGCCTCCGAGCCGAAGTACGCCGACCGCGTGTACCGCTCCGTCCCCGGTGTGATCTCCGGTGCGCTGCTGCTGGTCGTGGCGGGTTGGCTGATCATCGATGCCGCCCTGACCGGCACCGGCCGGGTGCCGTGGATCGCGCTCGCCGCCGTCCCGGTCTTCGTCCCGCCGATCGTCGCCTACACGATCAGGCCGGTCGTCTACTCCAACAGCAGCCGCCTGCTGGTCCGCAACCCGCTGCGCACCGTCAAGGCTCCGTGGTCCTCGGTCGAGGGCCTGAAGTCGGGGTACTCGGTCGAGCTGTTCGCCGGTGGGAAGAGCTACCAGGTCTGGGCCGTCCCGGTCTCGATGCGGCAGCGCAAGCGCGCCAACCGGGTCAAGGTCAGGGCTGCGGCCGCCGGTGACCCGTCCACCGCCACCCCGGGTGTGCTGACGCCGACCCGCCGCCCCGTCCGAGCGGGCGAGTCGAACCCGACCCGCGCCTGGTCCGACCAGGTGGTCGACACCCTCCGGGAGACCGCTGAGCTCAACGCGGCCAACCCGGCGGCCGTGGGCGAGGTCTCCGTGCGCTGGTGCTGGTGGATCATCGCCCCGACCCTGCTCGGCCTGGTCGCCTTCATCACCCTCATCGCCGTCAGCTGACCCAGTCGTCAGCTGACCCGCCCGGCCGGGGGTGAGCCCCTGCCGGGCGGGCCAGGTGTCAGATGCCCGCAGCCGCCGCGAGGTCGCGCTTGATCGCGTCCAGCAGAGCGGCGGCCCGCTCACGGGTGCCGGCGAGGTCGGCCGCGGTGGGGACGGGGAGGACGACCTCCAGGTAGCACTTCAGCTTCGGCTCGGTGCCCGAGGGGCGGACGACGATCCGGGCCGAGCGGACGGCGTCCCCGGCCAGGTAGTAGCGGAGGCCGTCGGTCGGCGGCAGGTCGGCGGAGCCGGCCGTGAGGTCGTCGGCGCGGGTGACGCGCAGCCCGGCCAGCACGGTCGGCGGCTGCTCGCGCAGGCGCTGCATCGCGTCGGCGATCAGCGAGAGGTCCTCGACCCGGACGGAGAGCTGGCCGGTGGCGTGCAGGCCGTGCTCCAGGGCGAGGTCGTCCAGGAGGTCGGTCAGCGTGCGGCCGCTGCGCTTGAGCGTGGCGGCGAGTTCGGCGACGAGCAGGGCGGCGGTGATGCCGTCCTTGTCGCGGACGCCCTCCGGGTCGACGCAGTAGCCGAGCGCCTCCTCGTAGCCGTAGCGCAGGCCGTCGGCGCGGGCGATCCACTTGAAGCCGGTGAGCGTCTCGGCGTAGCCGACCCCGGCGGCGGCCGCGATCCGGCCGAGCAGGGTGGAGGAGACGATCGTGGTGGCGAAGGTGCCGGTGGCCCGCTTGGCGACCAGGGCCGAGCCGAGCAGCGCACCGACGTCGTCGCCGTGCAGCATCCGCCAGCCGCCGTCGTGGTCGGGCACGGCGACGGCGCAGCGGTCGGCGTCCGGGTCGTTGGCGATGATGATGTCGGGCCGGGCGGCCGCGGCGGTACGGAACGCGAGGTCCATCGCGCCCGGCTCCTCCGGGTTGGGGAAGGCGACGGTCGGGAAGTCCGGGTCGGGCTCGGCCTGCTCGGGGACGACCGTCGGGGCGGGGAAGCCGGCCTGCTCGAAGGCGGCGACGAGGACGTCCCGGCCGACGCCGTGCAGCGGGGTGTAGACGACCTCGAGGTCGCGCGGCCCGGCCGGGTCGACGACGGTGACGGCGCGGTTCAGGTACGCCTCGACGATGTCGTCGCCGAGCACCTCCCAGCCGCTCCCGGCGAGCGGCACCTCGGCCAGCGAGCCGATCGCGTCGATCTCGGCGGCGATCCCGGCGTCGGCGGGCGGCACGATCTGCGAGCCGTCGCCGAGGTAGACCTTGTAGCCGTTGTCCTGCGGCGGGTTGTGGCTCGCGGTGACGGTGACCCCGGCGGCGGCGCCGAGGTGGCGGATCGCGTACGCCAGCACGGGGGTGGGCAGCGGGCGCGGCAGCAGGGCGGCGCGCAGCCCGGCGCCGACCATGACGGCGGCGGTGTCGCGGGCGAAGTCGTACGACTTGTGGCGGGCGTCGTAGCCGATCACCACGAGGTCGCCGAGGCCCTGCTTGCGGACGTACGCGGCCAGCCCGGCGGCGGCGCGGATCACCACGGCGCGGTTCATCCGCATCGGGCCGGCGCCCAGCTCGCCGCGCAGGCCGGCGGTGCCGAACTGGAGGCGGTCGGCGAAGCGGTCGGCGAGCCGGGACCAGGCGAGCCGGTCCTCGGTGCGGCCCTCCGGGCCCTCGGCGGCGGCCAGCAGCCCGGCGAGCTCCTCGCGGGTCTGCGGGTCGGGGTCCTCGGCCAGCCAGGTCCGGGCCCGGAGGAGGAGGTCGGTGGTGGGTGCCTGCGCCATGGGTGCCAGCTCCATCTGAGGAATGGTGGACGGTGTCGCGGAATAACCGTACGTACTCGGACACCTCAGGGGCGCGTGGAACCGCGCGAGGCGGAAGACTGCTGCTCTGCTGTCTTCCGATGTCGCGCAGTTCCCCGCGCCCCTGAGGTGTCTGCTGTGCGGGAGTGCTAGATCCGCTCCAGGACCTTCGCGAGGAGTGCGCCCATCCGCTCGGCGCTGGCCTTGCCGGCCTCCAGCACCTCGGCGTGGTTGAGCGGCTCGCCGGTCATGCCGGCGGCGAGGTTGGTGACCAGGGAGATGCCGAGCACCTCGGCGCCGGCCTCGCGGGCGGCGATGGCCTCCAGCGTGGTGGACATGCCGACCAGCTCGCCGCCGATCACCCGGGCCATGTGGACCTCGGCCGGGGTCTCGTAGTGCGGGCCGCGGAACTGCACGTAGACGGCCTCGTCGAGGGAGGGGTCGACCTCGCGGCAGAGCCGGCGCAGCCGCGGCGAGTACAGGTCCGTCAGGTCGACGAAGTTCGCGCCGACGATCGGGGAGTCCGCCGTCAGGTTGATGTGGTCGCTGATCAGGACCGGCTGGCCGGGCACCCAGCCCTCGCGCAGGCCACCGCAGCCGTTGGTCAGCACGATGGTCTTGCAACCGGCGGCGGCGGCCGTGCGGACGCCGTGCACCACGGTGGCCACGCCGTGGCCCTCGTAGTAGTGGTTGCGGCCGAGGAAGATCAGGGCGCGCTTGTCGCCGATCTGGACGGACCGGATCTTGCCGGAGTGGCCCGCGACGGCGGGTGCCGGGAAGCCGGGGAGGTCCGTGACCGGGAATTCTGCGACGGTGTGGCCGAGCGCGTCGGCGGCCGGCACCCAGCCGGAGCCCATCACCAGGGCGACGTCGTGGCGCTCGGCGCCGGTCAGCTCGCGCAGGCGGGCGGCGGCGGCCTGGGCGGCGGCGTAGGGGTCGGTGGAGACGACCGACTGAGGAGTTGCGTTCACATCGCCGAGGATAGACGGCAATCGCCTACGCGCGTAGAACAAACCGCCCAAGCCATGCCGGATCGTTACCCGGTTGACCCGAAAAGACAGCCTCTGGCCGGATATCGGCCCTGCGGCTCGGAGATTCCTCCGTAGACACCTCGACCACCCCCTGCGACCGGCCTCAGCAGGGGCGTCGGCGCAGGTCGAGCACGTAGTCGTGCGGGGCGCCCGCACTCTCCGCCGCGTCCGCGATCAGCCCCAGGTAGCGCGCGGCGGGCAGGCCGCCCTCGTAGTCGTTGAGCACGTACGTCCAGACCGAGATGTCGCCGTCCAGGGTGTGCGCCCGCAGCTTGGTCTTCCGGTAGATGCCGAGCTGCACGCCCTCCCACCGGTCCAGCCCGTCCTCGTCCATCGGCGCGACGTCGTAGAGCGAGACGAAGACCTGCTCCTTCTCGTCCTCGACGACCGTCGCCAGCGAGCCCTCCCAGCCGAGGTGCTCGCCGCCGAAGGTGAGCCGCCAGCCGTCCAGCCAGCCGGTGCCGCGCAGTGGTGAGTGCGGGGCGCGCCGGCTCATCTGCCGGGCGTCGAGGTTGGTGGCGTACGCGGCGTAGAGGGGCATGGGCGTCAGCCTACGGGAGAGAGCGGCGGCGGCGGTCAACGGAAGTGTTCAGCGTCACATTCACCCCGATCCGGCATGCTCACCGCACGGTTGGCCCGGAGTTCCCCACAATGCAACGCCCCCGGCGTGGCGGCGCTCCCGGCGTACGGGACAATGGTGCACGTGACTCGGATCGTGATCATCGGTGGCGGACCCGGCGGATATGAGGCAGCCCTGGTGGCTGCTCAGCTCGGCGCGGAGGTGACCGTTGTCGACCGCGACGGTCTCGGCGGATCGGCGGTGCTGACGGACTGTGTGCCGTCGAAGACCCTGATCGCGACGGCGGAGGTGATGACCACCTTCGACGGCTCGTACGAAGAGCTGGGCATCATGGTCAACGACGGCGAGGGCGATGCCGCCCAGGTCGTCGGTGTCGACCTCGGGAAGGTCAACCGGCGCGTCAAGCGCCTGGCGATCGCCCAGTCGCACGACATCACCCAGTCGGTCACCCGGGCCGGGGTCACCGTGCTGCGCGGCAAGGGCCGGCTCGGCGGCGGTGGACAGGCGGTGGACGGCTCCCGCGAGGTCCTGGTCGACGCCCCCGACGGCACCGTCGAGTCGCTGCGCGCCGACGCCGTGCTGATCGCCACCGGCGCCCACCCCCGTGAGGTGCCGGACGCCCAGCCGGACGGCGAGCGCATCCTCACCTGGACGCAGGTCTACGACCTGGACGAGCTGCCGCGCGAGCTGATCGTGGTCGGCTCCGGCGTGACCGGCGCCGAGTTCGCCGGTGCGTACCAGGCGCTCGGCTCCAAGGTGACGCTGGTGTCCAGCCGCGACCGGGTGCTGCCCGGTGAGGACCCGGACGCCGCCGAGGTGCTGGAGGAGGTCTTCCGCCGCCGCGGCATGAACGTCATGGGCCGCTCGCGCGCCGAGGGCGCCAAGGTCGTCGGAGACCACGTCGAGGTGACGCTCGCGGACGGGCAGGTCATCAAGGGCACGCACTGCCTGATGGCCGTCGGCTCGATCCCGAACACCGCCGACATGGGCCTGGAGGAGGCCGGGGTCAAGCTCAACGACTGGGGCCAGATCCAGGTCGACCGGGTCTCGCGCACCAGCGCCCCCGGCGTGTACGCCGCCGGTGACTGCACGGGCGTCTTCATGCTCGCCTCGGTCGCCGCGATGCAGGGCCGGATCGCGATGTACCACGCGCTCGGCGACGCGGTGCAGCCGCTCAACCTGAAGACCGTCTCCTCCAACGTCTTCACCGACCCCGAGATCGCCACCGTCGGCTACACCTCGGCCGACGTCTCCTGCGGGAAGATGGACGCCGTCGAGGTGAAGCTCCCGCTGCGCGGCAACCCGCGCGCCAAGATGCAGGGCATCCGGGACGGCTTCGTGAAGCTGTTCTGCCGGCCGGGCACCGGGATCGTCGTCGGCGGCGTCGTGGTCGCCCCGCGCGCCAGCGAACTCATCCATTCGATCTCGCTGGCCGTGGACAACAACTTGACGGTCGAACAGGTGGCCAGCGCGTTCACCGTCTACCCGTCGCTCTCCGGCTCCACCGCCGAGGCGGCCCGCCAGCTCCACATCCGCAAGCGCGAGGATGCCGACTCCTGAGCTGCTGAGGTGAGTTGAGGCGGTCGCCGACGGCGGCCGCCTCTGCCGTTCCCCGAGGGGCTCACCCGGGCAGCCGAGCGCGGCCCCGCTTGCTGACGGCGCGTATTGTACGGTCGCACGCTGGTCCGAGGTGAGCATTTCCCGTTACCAGCTGCAAACGCCTGAAAGCAGACGGTCATTCAGGTTACCGTCGGTTCTGTGTTTGCAGCAGAACGTCGCCAGTTGATCCTCGAAATGGTGCGCGCCAACGGAGCAGTGTCGCTCCGCGAGTTGGCCCGTGTCGTCCAGACCTCCGAAGTCACCGTACGCCGAGACGTCCGGGCCCTGGAGGCCGAAGGGCTGCTCGACCGCCGGCACGGCGGCGCGGTGCTCCCCGGCGGCTTCAGCCGGGAGCCGGGCTACCCGCAGAAGACCCACCTCGCCGCCGCCGAGAAGAGCGCGATCGCCGATCTCGCCGCCGGTCTGGTGGAGGAGGGCGACGCCGTGGTCGTCGGCGCCGGCACCACCACCCAGGAGTTGGCCCGCCGTCTCGCCCGCATCCCCGGGCTGACGGTCGTCACCAACTCGCTGCTCGTCGCCCAGGCACTGGCGCACGCCAACCGGGTGGAGGTGGTGATGACGGGCGGCACCCTGCGCGGGTCCAACTACGCGCTGGTCGGCAGCGGTGCGGAGCAGTCGCTGCACGGGCTGCGGGTCTCCAAGGCGTTCATCTCCGGCAGCGGGCTGACGGCCGAGCGCGGGCTCTCCACCACCAACATGCTCTCCGCGAGCGTGGACCGAGCACTGGTGCAGTCGGCCTCCGAGGTCATCGTCCTCGCCGACCACACCAAGCTCGGCGCGGACACCATGTTCCAGACCGTCCCCACCGAGGCGATCACCCGCCTGGTGACGGACGAGCACGCGGCCTCGGAGGACCCGACCGCCCGCGAACTCGACGCCCTCGCCGACTGCGGCGTCCAGATCGCCGTCGCCTCCCTCGGCCTCGCGGCCGAACCCGCCGCCCACCCCCCGCAGCTCCCCCCGAGCTCCGCCGTCCCCCCACGCCGCCCCGTCGGCGCCCCCCTCCCCAACCAGCGCCGCCCCGGCCAACTCCCCCCGGCCCGCCTCGCCGAACGAGTCCGGTAAGCACCGCCAGGGGCGCGGGGCCCCCTTTTTGATCAACTGCGCGCGCGAAAACGGAAGATCGCGTGCCGTCCGGCGTAGCGGACAGCAAGAGGCACCCCGCTGCGCAGTCGGCTTCGGGGTGCCTCTTGTTCAGATCTGAAGGACGTCAGTCCTTGATCTCGCAGAGCGCCGCGCCGCTGCTCACGCTGCCGCCGACCTCGGCCTTGAGGCCGACGATCGTGCCGGCCTTGTGGGCGTTGAGGGGCTGCTCCATCTTCATCGCCTCCAGGACGACGATCAGCTCGCCCTCGGCGACGACCTGGCCCTCCTCGACGGCGACCTTGACGATGGTGCCCTGCATCGGCGAGGCGAGGGTGTCACCGCTGACGGCCGAACCGGCCTTCTTGGTGCCGACCCGCCGCTTGGCCTTCGCACCGGCCGCCGCGCCCGGCGCTGCCGCCGTGCCGACGCCCAGCGAGGACGGCAGCGAGACCTCGATCCGCTTGCCACCGACCTCGACGACGACGGTCTCGCGCTGGTCGGCCTCCTCCGCGTCGCCGCCCGCGCCCGAGAAGGCGGGGATGGTGTTGTCGAAGTCGGTCTCGATCCAGCGGGTGTAGACCGTGAACGGGCCCTCGCCGCCGGTCAGCTCCGGCGCGAACGCCGGGTCCGTGACGACCGCCTGGTGGAACGGGATGGCCGTGGCCATGCCCTCGACCTTGAACTCCGCCAGCGCACGCGCGGCGCGCTGGAGCGCCTGCTTGCGGGTGGCGCCGGTGACGATCAGCTTGGCGAGCAGCGAGTCCCAGGCCGGGCCGATGACCGAGCCGGACTCGACGCCCGCGTCGAGGCGGACACCCGGGCCCGACGGCGGCGCGAACAGCGTCACCGTGCCGGGGGCCGGGAGGAAGCCGCGACCCGGGTCCTCGCCGTTGATACGGAACTCGATCGAGTGACCGCGCACCTCGGGGTCGTCGTACCCCAGGGCCTCGCCGTCGGCGATCCGGAACATCTCGCGGACGAGGTCGAGCCCGGTGACCTCCTCGGAGACCGGGTGCTCGACCTGGAGGCGGGTGTTGACCTCCAGGAAGGAGATCAGCCCGTCCTGGGAGACCAGGAACTCGCAGGTACCGGCGCCGACATAGCCCGCCTCGCGGAGGATCGCCTTGGACGCGCGGTAGAGCTCCGCGTTCTGCTCGTCGGTGAGGAACGGCGCGGGGGCCTCCTCGACCAGCTTCTGGTGGCGGCGCTGCAGCGAGCAGTCGCGCGTCGAGACGACCACGACGTTGCCGTGGCTGTCGGCCAGGCACTGGGTCTCGACGTGCCGGGGGTTGTCCAGGTACTGCTCGACGAAGCACTCGCCGCGCCCGAAGGCGGCGACGGCCTCGCGGACGGCCGACTCGAAGAGCTCGGGGATCTCCTCCATCGTGCGGGCGACCTTCAGGCCGCGACCGCCGCCGCCGAACGCCGCCTTGATGGCGACGGGCAGGCCGTGCTCCCGGGCGAACGCGAGCACCTCGTCCGGCCCGGCGACGGGCTCGGCCGTGCCGGCGACCAGCGGGGCACCGGCGCGCTGGGCGACGTGCCGCGCGGTGACCTTGTCACCGAGGTCACGGATGGCCTGCGGAGGCGGGCCGATCCAGGTCAGACCCGCGTCGAGGACGGCCTGGGCGAAGTCGGCGTTCTCCGACAGGAAGCCGTAGCCGGGGTGGACGGCGTCTGCTCCCGAGTCGGCTGCTGCCTTGAGCACCTTGGCGATGTCCAGGTAGCTGGTGCCGGGGGTGTCGCCGCCGAGCGCGTAAGCCTCGTCGGCCGCGCGGACGTGCAGCGCATCCCGGTCCGGCTCGGCGTAGACGGCGACGCTGGCGATACCGGCATCCGAGCAGGCTCGGGCGACGCGGACGGCGATTTCTCCGCGGTTGGCGATGAGCACCTTGCGCACTGTGGCTCCCTTCTTGAACCTCGTTGAGTCTAGGGATTGCGGGGTCTTACCGGCGAGTAGCCCCAGGTGGTGAGCTTGCCCACACGGAGCGTTACGCGAATGCGTGATCACCTGAGCACGGAGTGAGACGCTCCGCTGGTAGTAACGCTACGCGTGGCGGCAGTCGGCGGCTGGAGCCTGGCTTCAGCCGCCCGCGCCGCGCCGTGGCCTTCGCCACACGGGGCCCTCATGCGGCCACCGGGGTCGGTGTCGCGAGCGCCTTCGCGGTCACGTCCGAGGCTTCGATCACCACATCGGGGCCGTACGCCCCGGGGTTGACGACGCTCAGGATCAGCGCGAACGTGCCGTCCTTGCCGTACCGGCGGGCCAGCTCCCGATGGTGGGCCGTCAGGTAGCGCACGGCGGCGTGGTTGGAGACGGCGGTCTGCCCCGCGATCAGGAAGACCGGGCTGTCACCGCCGCCCGCGTGCAGCCGCGCCAGCAGGGCGTACGTCTGCCCGCCGGGCGCGGCGTGGCTGCCGCGCTCGTGGCGGAAGCGCTCGTCGCCGGCCGTGATGGTCAGGTCGGCCGCAGGGTCGGTGCTCGACGCGGTGAAGGATATGCCCGGCAGCCAGCTGGCCAGGTGGGCCGCCGTCCGGACGTTGCTGGTGGGGCCGCCGAGGCAGAACTCCGCCTTGCGGCCCAGCCCTTGACGCACCTCGTCGTGCGCGACGATGTCGGCGCGCGCGTCGCACTCCTTGACCAGGGCGGCCAACTCCAGCAGCGCGTACACGTCGTTGCGCTGCACGCTCATCGAACTCGCCGCGCTGGCGTGCCGGTTGACCACGAGCAGGCACTCGGTGCCGCCGGGCATCCCGAAGAACTCCCGCACCCTGCCGAGCCGTCGGCGGCGGCGCAGGGTCTGGGCGAGCCAGCCCAGGCCGGCGCTGATCGCACTCGCGACCAACCCGAGCAGCACATTGAGCACACTGTCGGTCATCCCCGCTCCTCTCCACGTCGACGGCGGCGCCAGCCTATCGATCCGGCAGCCGGTCCGCGGTGGATCGGTACGACAGATGTACCGGCCCGGTTCTGTCCGGATCCGCACCGGAAATCGGTCAGGCCCAGAGGTCGGTGATCCGGATGCCGAGGTCGGCCAGCAGCCGCCGGAGCAGCGGCAGCGAGAGGCCGATGACGTTGCCCGGGTCGCCGTCGATGCCGTCGACGAACGGGGCCGAGCGGCCGTCGAGGGTGAACGCCCCTGCCACGTGCAGGGGTTCGCCGGAGGCGATGTACGCGGCCACCTCGTCGTCGTCGGGCGTGCCGAAGCGGACGGTGGTGGAGGCGGTGGCGGAGGTCTGCTTGCCGGTCGCGGTGTCGATCACGCAGTGGCCGGTCCGCAGCACGCCGTCGCGCCCGCGCATCGACCGCCAGCGCTCCAGCGCCTCGGCGGCGTCGGCGGGCTTCCCGAGGGCCAGCCCGTCGAGCTCCAGCACGGAGTCGCAGCCGATCACCAGCTCGCCGCCGGTGAGCCCGTCGGCGACCGCGCGCGCCTTGGCCTCGGCCAGCACCAGGGCCAGCTCGCCGGGGGTCGCGGCGGTCAGCGCGTCCTCGTCCACACCGCTCACGATCACCTGCGGGGCCAGCCCGGCCTGTCGCAGCAGCCCGAGCCGGGCGGGGGAGGCGGACGCGAGCACAACAGCACGACTGGTCATGGCCGTCAGCCTAACGACTGCCCGGACCGGGCCGGACCGGGCAGTCCCGGCAGTCCAGGCAGGGCGCCGGGCTCAGCGGAGCAGCAGCAGGACGGCCATCAGCAGCACCAGCCCCACGATCACCGGCACCGAGCGTCTGGAGGCGCGCCGCAGACGGCGGAGTTCGGGGGAGGGTTCGTCGGGGGGCGGGTCTGACCAGAGCACGGCTCCAGCCTCCGCCGGGGCCCGTGCGGTGCGCTTGAGTACGCGTACTCAAGTTCCGCAGGGGCCCCGGCGAGAGGTCAGCGCCAGGCGGCCCAGCCGGAGGTGCGCCAGGCGCTGGGGCCGGGCTGGGGGGTGGGAGCGAGCCTGCGGGCCCGGTCGTCCCACGCGGAGGCCGGGCCGTCCGCGCGGGCGGCCGCCTGGGCGGCGGCCTCCGCTGCGGCGGCCCGGACTGAGACCACCGCCAGGACGGTGGCCAGCTCCTCGGGGGTCGGCTGCCCGTGCAGGACCTGGATGGGGGGCATGTGCAGTACCTCTCCGACAGGGGTGGGACCTACAAGGGACCTGCATGGGACCTACAGGGGAATGTTGCCGTGCTTCTTCGGCGGCAGCACCTCGCGCTTGCCGCGCAGCGCCCGCAGCCCCCGGACGATGTGCCGCCGGGTCTCGCTCGGGGCGATGACGGCGTCCACGTACCCGCGCTCGGCCGCGAGGTAGGGGTTGAGCAGGGTGTCCTCGTACTCCGCGAGGAGCTCGGCGCGCTTGGCGGCAGTGTCCTCGGCGGACCCGGCAACCAGAGCGAGCTCCCGGCGGTAGACGATGTTGACGGCGCCCTGGGCGCCCATGACGGCGATCTGGGCGGTCGGCCAGGCGAGGTTGAGGTCGGCGCCGAGGTGCTTGGAGCCCATGACGTCGTACGCGCCGCCGAAGGCCTTCCGGGTGATGACGGTGATCAGCGGGACGGTGGCCTCGGCGTAGGCGTAGATCAGCTTGGCGCCGCGCCGGATGATGCCCTCGTGCTCCTGGCCGACGCCGGGCAGGAAGCCGGGGACGTCGACGAAGGTGATCACCGGGATGTTGAAGCTGTCGCAGGTGCGGACGAACCGCGCGGCCTTCTCGGAGGCGTTGATGTCCAGGCAGCCGGCCAGGTCCATCGGCTGGTTGCCGACGATGCCGACGGGGTGGCCCTCGACCCGGCCGAAGCCGGTGATGATGTTGCCCGCGTAGAGCGCCTGGGTCTCCAGGAACTCGCCGTCGTCGAGGACGTGCTCGATGACCTTGTGCATGTCGTACGGCTGGTTCGCCGAGTCGGGCACCAGGGTGTCGAGCTCGAGGTCCTCGTCGGTGACGGCGAGGTCGGCCTCCTCGGGGTAGGCCGGGGGGTCGCTCAGGTTGTTGGAGGGGAGGTACGAGAGCAGGTTCTTGACGTACTCGATCGCCTCCTTCTCGTCTGCCGCGAGGTGGTGCGCGTTGCCCGACTTGGTGTTGTGGGCGCGGGCGCCGCCCAGCTCCTCCATGCCGACGTCCTCACCGGTGACGGTCTTGATGACGTCCGGGCCGGTGATGAACATGTGCGAGGTCTGGTCGGCCATCACCACGAAGTCGGTGATCGCGGGGGAGTAGACCGCGCCGCCCGCGCAGGGGCCCATGATCAGCGAGATCTGCGGGATGACGCCGGAGGCGTGCACGTTGCGGCGGAAGATCTCGCCGTACAGGCCGAGCGAGACGACACCCTCCTGGATGCGGGCGCCGCCGGAGTCGTTGATGCCGATGACGGGGCAGCCCGTCTTCAGCGCGAAGTCCATCACCTTGACGATCTTCTCGCCGAAGACCTCGCCGAGGGAGCCGCCGAAGACGGTGAAGTCCTGCGCGAAGACGGCGACCTGACGGCCGTCCACGGTGCCGTAGCCGGTGACCACGCCGTCGCCGTACGGCCGGTTGGCGGCCTGGCCGAAGTTGGTCGAGCGGTGCCGGGCGAACTCGTCGAACTCGACGAAGGAGTCATCGTCCAGCAGCTCGGCCACGCGCTCACGGGCGGTCAGCTTGCCCTTGGCGTGCTGCTTCTCGACGGCTGCGGCGGAGCCGGAGTGCACGGCCGCGTCGAGCCTGCGCCGGAGGTCGGCCAGCTTGCCTGCGGTGGTGTGCGGGTCGTACGACGCCTCGGTCATCCGGTGGCTCTCCCTGATCCATGGGCCGCGACCTGTTCAGAACTCTGCTTGAGGGCAGGGCGGCGCTACGAACTACCGCTGAGTAGCGTAGCCAGCGCGGAGCCCTAGCGGTTATGGCCAGCGACACAGTGTGTTAACCAGCGTTCCTGCGGCACTATAGGGCAGCCTGCGACCATCTCCGGCCCGTCCCCCGCCGTCGGCCCGTCCTCCGCCGGGCTGTCGCCCTGCTGGACTGTCGATCTGCTGGACTGTGGATCTGCCGGGCTGACGCTCCGTCGGTACGCTGGCCAGGTGACCGAGCCGAACTCCCCCCGCCGCAGCGGCCTGCGTGGCCTCGGCCATGACGGGCCCTCCCCCTGGACCGACCTCGACCGGCCCCCGCTGGACGCGGCCCGGCTGGCCCGCGACCTGGTCGTGCCGGGCGGCCTCTGGACCTCCGTCGAGGTCGTGCCCGAGACGGGCTCCACCAACACCGACCTCGCCACCCGCGCCAAGGCGGGCGCCGCCCAGGGCGCCGTGCTGATCGCCGAGGAGCAGACCGCAGGGCGCGGCCGCCTGGAGCGGCAGTGGCAGGCCCCCGCCCGCTCCGGCCTCTTCCTCTCGCTGCTGCTGCGGCCAGGGGAGGGGCCGCGCGAAGCGCGTCAGGCGAAGGGTGGCGGTGGGCGACGGGAGGGCGTGCCGGTCGAGCGGTACGGCTGGCTGCCGATCCTGGTCGGCGTCGCCGCCGCCTCGGCGCTCGGCCGGGTCGCCGAGACGGAGGTCGGCCTGAAGTGGCCCAACGACCTCCAGACCGAGACCGACGGGGTCGAACGCAAGCTCGGCGGCATCCTCACCGAACTCAGCGGCGGCGCCGTGATCGCGGGCCTCGGCATCAACGTCTCGCTCCGCGAGTCCGAGCTGCCCGTCCCGACCGCCACCTCGCTCGCCCTGGCCGGCGCCGCCGTCACCGACCGTGACACCCTCCTGCGCGCCCTGCTGCGCTCCTTCGGCGAGCTCTACACCGAGTGGGTCGCGGCCGCCGGTGACCCGCACGCGAGCGGCCTGCTGCCCGCCTACGCCGCCCGCTGCACCACCCTCGGCCGCCAGGTCAGGGTCCTCCTCCCCGGCGACCGTGAACTGACCGGCGAGGCCGTCGCCGTCGACGGCGACGGCCGCCTCGTCGTCCGCACCCCCGACGGCACCCGGCACCCCGTCGCAGCGGGCGACGTCGTGCACGTACGGCCGGAAGGCTCCTGAGGTCGACCGGCAAATGGGCGACTGAGGAGAAGTCGTCCGGGCGAGAGCCATCGGCACGCGACGCCACCCCCCATCCGCCGGTCGGTCTGACCCCGGCCGTTCCGTCCGGATGCCCCGGATCGCGCGATTCCGTGCGAACATTCCACCTGGCAGCGGTGTGAGGCGCGCCACTACCCGAGCGGTGGTCGGGCGCCCTGGGACAGGCAGGACATGAGGCAAGTGCGGCGACCGCACGGGGATGGGCCGGTGGCAGACGAAGGTGGGCACGACGGTGAGGCGGAGCCGGCGGAGGACCAGACGGTCGCGCTGGATCTGGAACGGCTGATCCTCGACGCGCCCCGCCGGTACACGCCGTACCAGGCGGCCCGCGCCGCCGGGGTGCCGATGGAGCTGGCGACGCGGTTCTGGCGGGCGATGGGCTTCCCGGACATCGGGCAGTCGCGGGCCCTCACGGACGGGGACGTGATCGCGCTCCGCCGCCTCGCGGGGCTGGTGGAGTCGGGGCTGCTCAGCGAGTCGATGGCGATCCAGGTCGCCCGGTCGACCGGGCAGACCACCGCCCGGCTCGCGGGCTGGCAGATGGACACCTTCCTCGACAACCTCACGCAGTCCGTCGAACCCGGGCTGACCAGGGCCGAGGTGGCGTACCCGCTGGTCGAGCTGCTGCTCCCGGAGCTGGAGCAGTTCCTGGTGTACGTCTGGCGCCGCCAGCTGGCCGCCGTCACCGGGCGGGTGGTGCAGGCGGCCGAGGACGCCGAGATCACCAGCGGCCGCCTCGCCGTGGGCTTCGCCGACCTGGTCGGCTTCACCCGGCTCTCCCGGCGGCTGGAGGAGGAGGAGCTCGGCGAGCTGGTCGAGAGCTTCGAGAACACCTGCTCCGACCTGATCGCCGGCTACGGCGGCCGGGTCGTCAAGACGCTCGGCGACGAGATCCTCTTCGTCTCGGAGGACCCGGCGACCGCCGCCGAGATCGCGCTCAGCCTGGTGGAGACGCTCGCCAAGGAGGACTCCATCCCCGAGCTGCGGGTCGGGATGGCCTTCGGCGCCGTCACCTCGCGGATGGGCGACGTCTTCGGCACCACGGTGAACCTCGCCAGCCGGCTCACCTCGATCGCGCCCAAGGACGCCGTGCTGATCGACGGGGACTTCGCCACCGCGCTCGAGCAGAACGGCACCGTGGCACCCGCGCTCGACGCCCCGGCCGATCCGGAGCACCGCTTCCACCTCCAGCCGATGTGGCGGCGCCCCGTCCGGGGCCTCGGCCTGGTCGAGCCGTGGCTGCTCTCCCGCAGCGGCCACAGGGTGTCATGACACCCTCGAAATCCCTACTTGACAAATAGGGCAATCCCTCACCAAACAGCCATAATCTTGGTCCAGGATGGACAGTCCAACCTACGGGTGGCCGATCTGCGGAGGACCGACTCGCGGACGACCACCCACGGACGAAGAGGGCACCCCCGTGAGCGGTGAGGCGACCATGACGGACAGCGTGCACGTGCCGTCGGCGACGGACCTGCGGCTGCAGGCGGTGGTCGAACTGGCCCAGGACATGGCCGCCGCCGTGACACCGCTGGAGGCCGTCCGCGCCGCCGCCGTCCGCGCCACCTCCGCCCTCTCCGCGACGATGGCCGCCGTCTCGGTCTGGGACCGCGAATCCGGCCGGCTCCGGGTGCTCGTCAACTTCGGCGACCTCGCGGCGGGCGAGGAGGAGCTGCCGCTCGACGAGTCGTACCCCGTCGCGGACTTCCCCGAGATCGTGACGTACCTGGAGGAGCACTGGACGACCCGGCGACTCCCGCGCGCCTGGGTGCAGACCGCCGAGGACGGCTCTCCGGACGCCCCCCACGCGCACCCGGGCGCCGGCGCGTTCTGCCAGCAGCGCGCCGCCGGGCTGCGCCGACGCGGGCGTGAGTGCTGCCTGGTCGCGCCGATCGTGCTGCACGGCCAGGCCTGGGGCGAGCTCTACCTGGCCCGGACGATCGGTCTGCCGGTCTTCACCGAGGCGGACGCCGACTACGCCACGCTGCTCGCCGCCCAGATCTCCGCCGGGCTGGCCCAGACCGAGCGGCTCGCCGACCTGCGGCGGTTGGCCTTCACCGACCCGCTCACCGGCCTCGCCAACCGGCGCTCGGTCGACGCCCGGCTGGAGAGCGCACTGGCGGCCCACAACCGGGACAACACCGTCGTCAGCCTGGTCGTCTGCGACGTGAACGGGCTCAAGCGGGTCAACGACGAACTCGGCCACGAGGTCGGCGACCGGCTGCTGGAGCGGTTCGCCCACCAGCTCTCGCTGGCCGCCGCGAAGCTGCCCGGCAGCCTCGCGGCCCGGCTCGGCGGCGACGAGTTCTGCCTGCTGGCGGAGGGGCAGAAGGCGGACGAGGTGGTCGCCGTGGCCGAGGAGCTCTGCGCACGGGCGCTGGCGCTGGCCGACGGCGAGGGCGTCGCCTGCGGTCTCGCCTCGACCGGCGACGCGATCGGGCCCGTCACCACCCCGGACCGGCTGTTCCGGCTCGCCGACGCCGCCCAGTACCGCGCCAAGGCCGCCCGCTCCGCGCACCCCGTGGTGGCCGGCCGCAGCCACGGCCCCGGCTTCGCGCCCGACCCGACCGTCCTGCTCGCCGACTCGGCCGACCCGCACCACCGCACCGACGCCCGGGTCCGCCCCGGCCGGGCGGGCACCGGCGACCGCCGCCGCTTCCGGGGCGCCGCCCACAGCGCCGACCCGGGCCAGCTGCTCACCGTCGTGCTGGCCGCGATGGACCGCAGCAGCGCCACCCGGTCCAGCCACCCGGCCGACACCCTCGACCGGCTGGTGACGGTCGCCGAGTCGGCCGCCCGCCTGCTGGACGCCGTCGGCTGGTGGGTCAGCTACGTGCCGCCGGGCTCCCAGCTGATGCGCACCGCCCAGCACGCCGTCTACCGGATGACCAGCGGCCCGAGCAGCACCGGCGCCGAGACCCAGCGCGCCCAGATCGAGGCCCCCGACGCCGTCTTCGACCTCGGCCACTACCCGCAGACCCGCCGCGCCGTCCGGGGCGGGGCCTTCTCACTGCGCGCCGGAGCCGCGGGCAACGACCCGGCCGAGGAGGCCATGATGGTCGTCAGCGGCTACCGCGGCATGGTCGCGGCAGGCGGCGGCAACGCCGCCGGCGGCTGGCTGCTGGAACTCTTCGCCGACGATGCGACCCTCCCCTTCGGCCAGGTCGCCTCCGCCCTCCGCGCCCTGGTCGCCGTAGCCCTCTCCGGCCCGGCCTCGCCGCCCCCGCCCTGAGACCGGCCGGCCTGTTCACCCGTTCCGTCGCGTGGGACAGTGGCGCCGTCGCGGGCCGTGGGGGTCCGAGCGGGAACGGGAGTCGGCAGTGCACAGACGTCTGGCGGGGGCGGCCCTCGCCTTGGCACTCGCGGTGGGCGGCACGGCCACGGCCATGAGCACCGCGGCCGCCGCGCAGACCCGTACGGCGGCGGGCCCGAGCGCCGCGCCGGTGCGGGATTCGGTGCGGGAGGCGGCCTTCGTCGAGAAGTCGAAGAGCAAGAGCAAGAGCCGGTCGCACAGCAGCGGAACGGGCAGCAGCAGCACCACCCGGCACGGGAGTACGAGCACCGGGGGAGTCCGGGGTGTCGTCAGCAGGTTCGTCGGCTGGGTCGTCGGGCTGCTCGTCCTCCTGCTGCTACTGGTCGTGCTCGTCGTGGTGCTGGTGGTCCGCCGGGTGCGCCGACGCTGACCCCTGGGCGGCCACCCGGTCGGGGCGGGTGTAGACGTTGGCCGAGCGGCCGCGCAGGAAGCCGACCAGGGTGAGGCCGAGCTCCTCGGCGAGGTCGGCCGCGAGCGAGGACGGCGCGGAGACGGCGGCCAGCAGGGGTATGCCCGCGAGGGCGGCCTTCTGGGTCAGCTCGAAGGAGGCCCGGCCGCTGACCAGGAGCAGGTGGCCGGTGAGCGGGAGCAGGCCCTCCCGCAGGGCCCAGCCGACGACCTTGTCGACGGCGTTGTGGCGGCCGACGTCCTCGCGGGCGCAGAGGAGTTCGCCGGTGGGGGAGAAGAGCCCGGCCGCGTGCAGGCCGCCGGTGGAGTCGAAGGTGCGCTGGGCGGCCCGGAGCCGCTCGGGCAGCGCGTACAGCAGCTCGGGGGTGACACGCAGCGGGTCCGCGCCGACGGGCCAGCGGACGTGGGTGCGGACGGCCTCGACGGTGTCGCGGCCGCAGAGGCCGCAGGCGCTGGTGGTGAGCAGGTTCCGGTGGGCGGAGAGCGGCAGCGCGCCGGAGCCGCGCAGGGTCGCGTCGACCACGTTGTAGGTGTTGGCGCCGTCGGCGTCCGTCCCGGCGCAGTAGCGCAGGGCGGCCAGCCCGGCGGCCTCGTGCACCAGGCCCTCGCCGACCAGGAAGCCCGCGACGAGGTCGAAGTCGTGCCCCGGGGTCCGCATGGTGACGGTCAGCGGTTCGCCGCCGACCCTGATCTCCAACGGCTCCTCGGCCGCGAGCGAGTCCGGCCGTGCCGTGCTCGCATGCCCGTCCAGCCGTACGACCCGCCGCCGCGCTGTCGCCCGCGCCATCGGTCACTCCTTCGGTTCAGCCGTGTACGTCACCCAGCCTGCGGCACCACCCCCCACCTCGCGTAATCCGCCCTGCGGGAGGGGTGGGCACACGCCACGCTGGTCCCGGCAGCCCCATTTCTTCGGTGGGCCGGTTGTCATATCTTCATTCACCTGGTGAGATGTTGTATATGGATATGCACAGTGCTGTGGCCCACGACGCGCCGCTCGTCCAGGTCGGCAAGGCCGATGTGAGCGCCGAGGACGTCATCGCGGTCGCTCGTGGCAACGCCCGGGTCGAGATCGGCCCCGACGCCCTCGCCGAGATGGCGACCGCCCGCGCCAGGATCGAGGCCCTCGCGGCCGAGCCCCGCCCCGTCTACGGCGTCTCCACCGGTTTCGGTGCCCTCGCCGTCCGCCACATCAGCCCCGAGCTGCGCGCCCAGCTCCAGCGCTCGCTGGTCCGCTCGCACGCCGCCGGCATGGGCCCGGTGGTCGAGCGCGAGGTCGTCCGCGCGCTGATGTTCCTGCGGATGAAGACCCTGGCCTCCGGCCGCACCGGCGTCCGCCCGCTGGTCGCCCAGACGATGGCCGCCGTGCTCAACGCCGGCATCACCCCCGTCGTCCGCGAGTTCGGCTCGCTCGGCTGCTCCGGCGACCTCGCGCCGCTCTCGCACTGCGCACTCGCCCTGATGGGCGAGGGCACCGCCTTCGGCCCGGACGGCACCGAGCGCCCGGCCGGCGAGCTGCTCGCCGAGGCCGGGATCACGCCGGTCGAGCTGCTGGAGAAGGAGGGCCTGGCCCTCATCAACGGCACCGACGGCATGCTCGGCATGCTGGTGATGGCGATCGCCGACCTCAACCGCCTCTTCACCACCGCCGACATCACCGCCGCGATGTCGCTGGAGGCCCTGCTCGGCACCGACAAGGTGCTCGCCCCCGAGCTGCACTCCGCGATCCGCCCGCACCCGGGCCAGGCGCTCTCCGCCGCCAACATGCTGGCCGTCCTCAGCGGCTCCGCCCTGACCGGGCACCACCAGGACGACAAGCCGCGCGTCCAGGACGCCTACTCCATCCGCTGCGCCCCGCAGGTCGCGGGCGCGGGCCGTGACACCATCGCGCACGCCGCGCTGGTCGCCTCCCGCGAGCTGGCCGCCTCGGTCGACAACCCCGTCGTGCTCCCGGACGGCCGGGTCGAGTCGAACGGCAACTTCCACGGCGCCCCGGTCGCGTACGTGCTGGACTTCCTCGCGATCGCCGCCGCCGACCTCGGCTCGATCTCGGAGCGCCGCACCGACCGGCTGCTCGACAAGGCCCGCTCGCACGGCCTGCCGGCCTTCCTGGCCGACGACCCGGGCGTCGACTCCGGTCTGATGATCGCGCAGTACACCCAGGCCGCCCTGGTCAGCGAGAACAAGCGCCTCGCCGTCCCGGCCTCGGTCGACTCGATCCCGTCCTCCGCGATGCAGGAGGACCACGTGTCGATGGGCTGGTCCGCCGCCCGCAAGCTGCGCCAGGCGGTGGAGAACCTGGGCCGCATCCTCGCCGTCGAGCTGACCGCCTCGGCCCGCGCGCTGGAGATCCGCATCGACAACGGCAGCGGCCCGCTGGCCCCCGCCACCGCCGCCGCCGTGGCCGCCGCCCGCGTGGCCGGTGTCGAGGGCCCCGGCCGCGACCGCTTCCTCTCGCCGGATCTGGAGGCCGCCGCCGCGCTGGTCGCCTCCGGCGAGCTGGTCCGCGCCGTCGAGCAGGTCACCGGCCCGCTGGCCTGACGCCCGCAGGCCCGGGGCGGGTGCGGCTCAGGCCCACTCGCTCCGGGCGGCGGTCCGCCGGTCGATGCGCCGGTCGGCGATCGCGGCGGAGACGTTGACCCCGACGATCCCCGCCCAGCAGACCACCAGCCCGGAGAGCCCGGCGACACCGGCCGCGATACCGGTGAGCGGGATGCCCATCACCAGCGACAGCACCTGGATCTTGAAGTGCGAGCCGGCCTTGGCAGCCGGTGCGGCAGCGGGTGCGGCGGGCGGCTGGGCGGCACGGGCCTCCAGCCTGGCGAGGAAGGAGTCGATGATCGCCGACTCGTACTCGCTCCCGAGCTCCTTGCGGGTCTGCACTGCGGCGTCGAGATCGCGGCGCAGGTCGTCCTGGCGGGTGTCCATGGGCCCATGTTCCTCACCCCCGCGACCGCCGGTCCACCGCCGGGCCGCCTTCTCAGGGACAAATCAGGGACCACCCGGAGCCGTTCCGGGGTCCTCCCGCGTTCTCACCGTACGGAACACCATTGCCCGGCCGCCGGGGTTGCTGCACGCTGCTGACCACGCGTTCGCGCGCCGGGGAGCCACCGCCAGGCACCGGAGATCCACCGCACCGAGGAGAGACCGATGACTGTCACGGACGAGACCGGTACCGTCGGCCCCTCCGCCCGGCTGCTGCAGCTCTTCGAGGGGCACCGGCTCACGCCCACCCAGCGGCGGATCGCCCACTCGCTCGTCCGGCACGCCACCGAGGCGCCCTTCCTCTCCTCCGTCGAGGTCGCCGAACTGGCCGGCGTCAGCCAGCCCTCCGTCACCCGCTTCGCCGTCGCCCTCGGCTTCGACGGCTACCCCGCCCTGCGGCGGCAGCTGCGCGAGCTCGGCGCGGGCGAGCAGACCGCCCCCGAATCGCCCTCCGACGTCGTCCGCAACGAGCACCAGCAGGCCGTCCTCGCCGAGATCGCCCACCTGCGGCACCTCGCCGAGCTGCTCGCCGACCCGGAGCCGATCGTCCGCGCGGCCAGACTGCTCGCCGCCTCCCGCCCGCTGCCGGTGCTCGGCCTGCGAGCCGCCTCCGCCCAGGCCCGGGGCTTCGCGTACTTCGCCGCCAAGGTGCACCCCGACATCCGGCTGCTCGACGAGGGCGGCAGCATGCTCGCCGACCGGCTGGAGCAGGCCGCCGCCGCCGGGGCGACCGCGCTGCTCTGCTTCGCGCTGCCGCGCTACCCCCGCGAGCTGATGGACGCGATGGCGGTGGCCCGGGACTGCGGGCTGACCATCCTGACGGTCGCCGACAGTGCCTTCGCGCCGGTCGCCAAGCTCTCCGACCTGCTGCTGCCCGCCGCCGTCGGCACCGGCCTGGTCTTCGACACCGCCTGCGCGCCGATGATGCTCGGCCGGGTGCTGCTCCAGACCATGTGCGACGAGATCCCCGGCGCCGAGGCCCGGCTGGAGGCCATCGAGCAGTCGGCCGCCGCGCGGGGGCTCTTCCAGGAGTGACCCCGGGCCGGGGGCCGCCGGCTGCGTGAAGTTCCCCGGAAGCGGGAATCCCCAGGTTGGGTCTCGGTGGCGGGGCCGGACGGGGGTGTCCGTGATGCGTGTGATCCACGAGATGAAGCTCACCGGCCGACTCGCCTCGGGGGCCGACGAGTGGTCGTGTCCGACCTGCGGGCGGCGGATCGCGCTGCGCCGTCCGCCCGACCCGCAGCTGACCGTCCTGGAGCCCGGCGACGAGAGCGCGGTGCACGTCGGCCTGATCGAGCCGAACCCGGCGGCCGCAGCAGCGGCGGAGAAGTACGGCCTGGGGCCCGTGCAGGAGATCCCCCGCCCGCCCCGCGCCCCCGAGCCCGCCACCCCCGCAGCTCCCGCGACGCCCGACGCCGACGACCGCCGCTGGCTCGAGGAGATCGGCATCGACTGGGACGGCGACGCGGCGGCATGAACGGGCAGTCGCCCGTTCTGCATGGAACTATTCAGTCCTGATCGGTTTGCCCACTAGGCGCCATCCGATTGTTTGGATATATTCAGACTGGTCAGGACTGAATGAATCTATGTGCAAGGAGGCCGGGAGCATGGTGCAGCAGCAGGTGGGCAGTGGTCCGCGCGAGGTGCGCGCGGCGCGCGGGACGAACCTGACCACGCAGGGTTGGCAGCAGGAGGCCGCTCTCCGGATGCTCATGAACAACCTCGACCCCGAGGTTGCCGAGCACCCCTCCAAGCTGGTCGTCTACGGCGGCACCGGCAAGGCGGCCCGCGACTGGCGCTCCTTCGACGCCATGGTCCGCACGCTGGAGACGCTCAAGCGGGACGAGACGATGCTCGTCCAGTCCGGCCGTCCGGTCGGCGTGATGCAGACACACGAGTGGGCGCCGCGCGTGCTGATCGCCAACTCCAACCTGGTCGGCGACTGGGCCAACTGGGAGGAGTTCCGGCGGCTGGAGAACCTCGGGCTCACCATGTACGGCCAGATGACCGCCGGGTCGTGGATCTACATCGGCACCCAGGGCATCCTCCAGGGCACGTACGAGACCTTCGGCGCGGTGGCCGCGAAGAAGTTCAACGACACCCTCGCGGGCACCATCACCCTCACCGCCGGTCTCGGCGGCATGGGTGGCGCCCAGCCGCTCGCCGTCACCATGAACGGCGGCGTGGCGATCTGCATCGACTGCGACCCGTCGCGCATCGCCCGCCGGATCGAGCACCGCTACCTGGACGTCGAGGCGACCAGCCTGGCCCACGCGCTGGAGCTCGCCACCGACGCCCGGGACAAGAAGCAGCCGCTCTCCATCGGCCTGCTGGGCAACGCCGCCGAGCTGTTCCCGCAGCTGCTCGCGATGGACGCCCCGATCGACATCGTCACCGACCAGACCAGCGCCCACGACCCGCTGGCGTACCTGCCGATCGGCGTCGACTTCGACGACATGGCCGACTACGCGGCCGCGAAGCCGGCCGAGTTCACCGTGCGCTCGCGCGAGTCGATGGCCAAGCACGTCGAGGCCATGGTCGGCTTCATGGACCGTGGCGCCGAGGTCTTCGACTACGGCAACTCGATCCGTGGCGAGGCCCAGCTCGCGGGCTACGACCGCGCGTTCGCCTTCCCCGGCTTCGTCCCGGCGTACATCCGGCCGCTGTTCTGCGAGGGCAAGGGCCCCTTCCGCTGGGCCGCGCTCTCCGGTGACCCGCAGGACATCTACAAGACCGACAAGGCCGTCCTCGACCTCTTCCCCGAGAACGAGTCGCTGCACCGCTGGATCAAGATGGCCCAGGAGAAGGTGCACTTCCAGGGCCTCCCGGCGCGCATCTGCTGGCTCGGCTACGGCGAGCGCGACAAGGCCGGCGAGCGCTTCAACGACATGGTCGCCAGCGGCGAGCTCTCCGCGCCGATCGTGATCGGCCGCGACCACCTCGACTGCGGCTCGGTGGCCTCCCCCTACCGCGAGACCGAGGCCATGCTGGACGGCTCCGACGCGATCGCCGACTGGCCGCTGATCAACGCCATGGTCAACGTCGCCTCCGGCGCCTCCTGGGTCTCGATCCACCACGGCGGCGGCGTCGGCATCGGCCGCTCGATCCACGCCGGGCAGGTCACGGTCGCCGACGGCACCGCGCTCGCGGGCGAGAAGATCCGCCGCGTGCTCACCAACGACCCCGGCATGGGCGTCATCCGCCACGTCGACGCCGGCTACGACCGCGCGGTCGAGGTCGCGGACGAGCGTGGTGTGCGCATCCCCATGGGTGAGCTGTGACGTTCGAAGCGATGTGGGCGGAGCTGCTCCCCGTGGGCCGCTCCGCCTCCTCCGGCGGGTACCGCCGCTTCGCCTGGAACTCGGCCGACGCCGAGTGCCGTGCCTGGTTCGAGCAGCAGGCCCGCTCCAGGGGGCTGGCCTACGAGCTGGACCGCAACGGCAACCAGTGGGCCTGGCTGGGTGACCCGCAGGCCGGTGGCGCCGTCGTCACCGGCTCGCACCTGGACTCCGTCCCGGACGGCGGCGCCTTCGACGGCCCGCTCGGCGTGGTCTCCTCCTTTGCGGCGCTGGACGAACTCCGCTCCCGGGGTGCGGAGTTCAGCAAGCCGCTGGCCATCGTCAACTTCGGCGACGAGGAGGGCGCCCGGTTCGGCGTGGCCTGCATCGGCTCCCGCCTCGCCGCCGGGGTGCTCTCCCCGGCCCAGGCGTACGAGCTGCGCGACGCCGACGGCGTCCGGCTGCCCGACGCGATGGAGAAGGCGGGCTACGACCCCACCGCGATCGGCGCGGACGACGACCGGCTGAGCCGGATCGGCGCCTTCGTCGAGTTGCACGTCGAGCAGGGACGGTATCTGACGGATCGTCAGCCCATCGGGGTGGCGAGCGCGATCTGGCCGCACGGCCGCTGGCGCTTCGACTTCCACGGCGAGGCCAACCATGCGGGCACCACCCGCATCGAGGACCGCCGCGACCCGATGCTGACGTACGCCAACACGGTGCTCGCCGCCCGCAAGAAGGCCAAGCTGGCCGGCGCCCTGGCGACCTTCGGCAAGGTCGCGGTGGAGCCGAACGGCACCAACGCGATCGCCTCGCTGATCCGTGGCTGGCTCGACTCCCGTGCGGCCGACGAGCAGACCCTGACCGCACTGGTCGAGGAGATCCGGCTCGCCGCGCACGAGCGGGGTGAGCGGGACGGCGTCAAGGTCGAGCTGACCCGCGAGTCGTACACGCCCGTCGTCGACTTCGACGGCCCGCTGCGTGACCGGCTCGCCGCCCGCCTCGGCGGGGTGCCGGTGCTGCCGACCGGCGCCGGACACGACGCCGGAATCCTGGCGTCCGCCGTCCCGACCGCCATGCTGTTCGTACGGAACCCGAGCGGGGTCTCGCACTCCCCGGCGGAGCACGCCGAGCTCGCCGACTGCCTCACCGGGGTCACCGCGCTCGCCGACGTACTGGAGGACCTGGCATGCAGCTGACCACCTACTGGGCGGAGTACGCCTGGCTGCCGCACGCCAACGGGCCGGTGGTCGAGCGGGACGTGCTGATCACGGTCGACCCGGGCGGCAGGATCGCCAAGGTGACCCCGGACAGCGGCCCCTGCCCGGCCGGGGCCGCCCGGCTCGACGGCCTGCTGGTGCCGGGCCAGGCCAACGCCCACTCGCACGCCTTCCACCGCGCCCTGCGCGGCAACGTGCAGGTCGGCTCCGGCACGTTCTGGACCTGGCGGGACACCATGTACCGCTTCGCCGGGGCGCTCGACCCGGACAGCTACCTGGCGCTCGCCACCGCCGTGTACGCGGAGATGGCGCTGGCCGGCATCACCAGCGTCGGGGAGTTCCACTACCTGCACCATGCCCCCGGCGGCGGCCGCTACGACGACCCGAACGCGATGGGCAACGCCCTGATCGAGGCGGCCGCACGGGCGGGCATCCGGATCACCCTGCTCGACACCTGCTACCTCTCCTCGGGCTTCGGCGCCGAACCGACCAAGCCGCAGCTGCGGTTCACGGACGGCGACGCCGACGCCTGGGCCGAGCGGGCCGCCGAGCTGAAGCCCGCCGAGCACGCCCGGATCGGCGCGGCCATCCACTCCGTCCGCGCCGTGCCCGCCGCCCAGCTCGGCACCGTCGCCCACTGGTCGGCGATGAACACGGCCCCCCTGCACGTCCACCTCTCCGAGCAGACCGCCGAGAACGACGCCTGCCTCACCGCCCACGGCGTCACCCCGACCCGGCTGCTCGCCGACCACGGCGTGCTCGGGCCCCGGACGTCGGCCGTGCACGCCACGCACCTGACGGACGAGGACATCCGGCTGCTGTCGGACTCCTCGACCAACATCTGCATGTGCCCGACCACCGAACGGGACCTCGCCGACGGCATCGGCCCGGCCCGCCGGCTGGCGAGCGCGGGCTGCCCGATCACCCTGGGCAGCGACAGCCACGCGGTGATCGACCCGTTCGAGGAGGCCCGCGCGCTGGAGCTCGACGAGCGGCTGCGCACCCGCACCCGGGGCCACTGGACGGCCAACGCCCTGCTCCGGGCGGGCACCGAGGACGGCCACGCCTCCCTCGGCTGGCCCGAGGCGGGCCGGATCGAGGCCGGTGCACTCGCCGACTTCACCGTCGTCGCCCTCGACTCCGTCCGCACGGCCGGCCCCCGGCCCGAGCTCGGGGCCGAGACGGCGGTCTTCGCGGCCTCGGCGGCGGACGTCCGGCACGTGGTGGTCGGCGGCCGACGGATCGTCACCGACGGCGTGCACCAACTGGTCCCGGACGTCCCGGCCGCACTGCGGGACTCCATCGCGGCCCTTCAGTCATAGAATCCCTACCAGCGGGCCCGAGAGGGGCTGATCCTCTCGGGCCCGCTGCTCTTCAGTGGGCAACTGGCCGGCCCCCAGGGGCGCGGGGCCCCGAAAGGTTTCCGTTGAGCACTCTGATCACCAACGTCGGAAGTCTCGTCACCAATGACCCCGCGATCGGCGAGGGCCCGCTCGGCCTGATCACCGACGCCGCCGTGGTGATCGACGGCGGCACGATCGCCTGGGTCGGCCCGGCCGCCGCCGCGCCGACGGCCGACGAGCGGTACGACGCGGCAGGCCGGGCCCTGCTGCCCGGCTTCGTCGACTCGCACGCGCACCTGGTGTTCGCGGGCGACCGCACCGCCGAGTTCAACGCCCGGATGTCCGGCCAGGCGTACAGCGCCGGGGGCATCCGGACGACCGTCGCCGCCACCCGCGCCGCGACCGACGCCGAGCTGGAGGCCAACCTCACCCGCCTCATCGGGGAGGCGCTGCGCCAGGGCACCACCACGATCGAGTGCAAGTCCGGCTACGGCCTGACCGTCGCCGACGAGGCCCGCGCACTGCGGATCGCCGCCGCGCACACCCCCGAGACGACGTACCTCGGCGCGCACGTCGTCGCGCCCGAGTTCAAGGAGGACCCGGCGGCGTACGTCGACCTGGTGACCGGCGAGATGCTGGACGCCTGCGCGCCGCACGCCCGTTGGGTCGACGTCTTCTGCGAGAACGGCGCCTTCGACGGCGACCAGGCCCGCGCGATCCTGACGGCCGGGGCCAAGCGCGGGCTCACCCCGCGCGTGCACGCCAACCAGCTCTCGTACGGGCCGGGCGTGCAGCTCGCCGTCGAGCTGGGAGCGGCCTCGGCCGACCACTGCACCCACCTGACGGACGCCGACGTGACGGCGCTGGCGAGCGGCGACACCGTCGCGACGCTGCTGCCCGGCGCGGAGTTCTCCACCCGCGCCCCCTACCCCGACGCGCGCCGCCTGCTCGACGCGGGCGCCACCGTCGCGCTCTCCACCGACTGCAACCCGGGCTCCAGCTTCACCAGCTCGATGGCCTTCTGCATCGCCGTCGCCGTCCGCGAGATGGGCATGACCCCGGACGAGGCCGTCCACTCCGCCACCGTCGGCGGCGCCCAGGCCCTCCGCCGCACCGACGTCGGCCGCGTCACGGTCGGAGCCCGCGCCGACCTGCTGCTGCTGGACGCCCCCTCCCACGTGCACCTCGCCTACCGGCCGGGCGTCCCGCTGACGGCCGCCGTCTGGCGCGCGGGCGTGCGCGAGCTCTGAGGCCCGTACCGCGGATGCACCTATGCGAATGCACCTACGCGAATGCCCGGCACGGAAGGATCCGTGCCGGGCATTCGCGTACGGGGTCACGTCAGTGGACGTCGCCCATGAGCTTGACGACCTTCTTGCGGTACATCGTGAGGGCGATGCCGGCGATGATCGCCATGACGCCCTGCATCGCGAAGTACCAGGTGGAGCCGGTCTGGTCCTTGAGGACGAGCTGGATGAGGGCTGCGACGCAGTCGCCCGCCGTGACGGCGAGGAACCAGACGCCCATCATCTGGCTGGCGTACTTGGCGGGGGCCAGCTTGGTGGTGACGGACAGGCCGACGGGGGAGAGGGTCAGCTCGCCGACGGTCTGGATCAGGTAGACCATGGCCAGCCAGAGCGGGGTGACCTTGACGCCGCCGGAGGCAGCGGCCATCGCCAGCATCATGACCAGGAACGAGCCGCCGATCATCAGCAGGCCGATCGCGAACTTCATCGTGGTGCTCGGGTTCTTGCCGCGCCGGGAGAGGGCGACCCAGAACCAGGCGAAGACCGGGGCCAGCGCCATGATGTAGAGCGGGTTGAGCGACTGGAACCAGCTGGACGGGAAGCCGAAGCCGAACAGCTTGGAGGCGGTGTTCTCGTCCGCGAAGACGCTCAGCGTGGAGCCGGACTGGTCGTAGATCATCCAGAACACGGCGGCGGCCACGAAGAACCAGATGTACCCGCTCATCTTGGAGCGGTCCTCGGAGCTGAGGTCCTTGTCCCGCTTGATCCGGGCGAAGACGACGACCGGCACCGCGATGCCGGCCAGCGACAGCGGCCAGATCGCCCAGTTGATGTTGAAGTTTCCGGTCAGCGCGAGCGAGGCGTAGAAGACCACGGCCAGGCCCAGCCAGAGCGCGAACTTGCGCAGGACCGTGCGCTTCTCCTCGGCCGGCATCGGCGAGGTGACGATCTCGCTGGTCCTGCTCAGGTGGCGGGTGCCGAGCAGGTACTGCAGCAGGCCGAGCGCCATGCCGACACCGGCGAGCGCGAAGCCCAGGTGCCAGTTGACCTTCTGGCCGATGGTGCCGATCACCAGCGGTGCGGCGAAGGCACCGAGGTTGATGCCCATGTAGAAGATCGTGAAGCCGCCGTCCCGGCGCGGGTCGTTGGGCCCGTCGTAGAGGTGGCCGACCATCGTGGAGATGTTGGCCTTCAGCAGGCCGGAGCCGATGGCGATCACGGCCAGACCGGCGAAGAACGAGGCCTTCATGGGCACGGCCAGCATGAAGTGCCCGGCCATGATGATGCAGCCACCGACCGCGACGGTCTTGCGAGCGCCCAGGAAGCGGTCGGCTATCCAGCCGCCGGGCAGGGCGAGCAGGTAGACCATGGCCGTGTAGACGCTGTAGATCGCGGTCGCGACGGCCATCTTCATCCCGAGGCCACCGGAGGTGGTCGCGGCCGTCATGTAGAGCACCAGCAGGGCACGCATGCCGTAGTAGCTGAAGCGCTCCCACATCTCCGTCATGAAGAGGGTGGAGAGTCCTCGGGGGTGCCCCAAGAAGGTCTTCCCGCTGGGAGCGGTCGGCCTGGTCAGGCCGACATCCAGGGTGCTTGACGCCATCAGTAGTGGTTCCTTGCCTGGCTGCGCCCGCCATAGGGGGGTGGCGGCGGGCGGTGACCGGACCACTGTACGTGCGCCATCTGATGACAAGGCGGGACAAAGTCGTAGATGTACCTCTTGTCCAGGTAAAGATTTGCCACCACGAGAAGTGTAGATCCATGGTCAGATCGAAGGAAATCCTTCGAAGTGAAGGGTTTTGCGGTCAATCTTGCGGCGAGTCGGCCCAGTTGGCCGCGCTGATCACAAAAAGTAACGATCACTCTCTGTGAACTACTTCACAGCCCCCTCGGCCGGGCGGAACTGACCGGCCGGGGGGCCTGATCAGCGCGGCTCAGGCGGTCTACCATCAGCCCCATGACCTGTGTGCTGCTGGCCGAGGACGACCCGGCAATCTCCGAACCGCTGGCCCGCGCGCTGCGCCGCGAAGGCTACGAGGTGCTCGTCCGCGAGGACGGCCCCTCCGCCCTCGGCGCCGGGCTCACCGAGGAGGTCGACCTCGTCGTCCTCGACCTCGGCCTGCCCGAGATGGACGGGCTGGAGGTGTGCCGCCGCCTGCGGGCCGACGGCAAGAGCTGCCCCGTCCTGGTGCTCACCGCACGGGCCGACGAGGTCGACACCGTGGTCGGCCTCGACGCCGGGGCGGACGACTACGTCACCAAGCCGTTCCGGCTCGCCGAGCTGCTCGCCCGCGTCCGGGCCCTGCTGCGGCGCGGCAACGTCGACCAGCTCACCACCGGCGCGCACGGCGTGAAGATCGACATCGAGTCGCACCGCGCCTGGCTCGGCGAGGAGGAGCTGACGCTCTCCGCCAAGGAGTTCGAGCTGCTCCGGGTCCTCGTCCGGGACGCCGGCCGGGTGGTGACCCGCGAGGAGATCATGCGACAGGTCTGGGACACCACCTGGTGGACCTCCACCAAGACCCTCGACATGCACATCTCCTGGCTGCGCAAGAAGCTCGGCGACGACGCGGCCAACCCGCGCTACATCGCCACCGTGCGCGGCGTCGGCTTCCGCTTCGAGAAGAACTGACCCCCGCCGAGCCTGAGTCGAGAAGAGCAGCAGCGTGAAACGGCGGATGATCAACTCGCTGCTGGGCGTCGTCCTGGTGGTCGTCGTGGTGTTCTGCGTCCCGCTGGCCCTGGTCGAGAAGCAGAGCATCGTCAACGCCGCCAACGACCGGGTCGACGCCGCCTCCGTCCGGGTGCTCGGGCTGGTCGAGAGCCGGCTGGCGGCGAACGAGCCCGTCACCGGGGAGAAGTTCGCCGCGCAGGTCACCGACGGCTCCTTCGTCACCGTCGACATCCCCGGCCAGCCGCTGATCGCCGCCGGGCGCCCCGTCACCGGGCCCGCGCTGACCGCCTCGGAGACCGGCGCCAGCGGCGAGACCGTCACGGTCATGCAGTCGCGCGCCGACCTCGACCACGAGATCGGCAACATGCTGGTGCTGCTCGGTGTCGTCGCGCTGCTCGCCGTGCAGGCCGCCGTCGCACTCGCGGTCTGGCAGGCCAAGCGGCTCGCGCGCCCGCTGATCGACCTCGCCGAGACCGCCGAACGGCTCGGCTCCGGAGACCCGCGCCCGCGCGACCGCCGCTACGGCGTACCGGAGTTGGACCGCGTCGCCGAGGTGCTGGACACCAGCGCCGAGCGGATCGCCCGGATGCTCACCGCCGAACGGCGGCTCGCTGCCGACGCCTCCCACCAGCTGCGCACCCCGCTCACCGCGCTCTCCATGCGGCTGGAGGAGATCACCGCGCTCGCCGAGGAGCCGGAGACCGTCAAGGAGGAGGCGACGATCGCGCTCCAGCAGGTCGAGCGGCTCACCGACGTGGTGCAGCGGCTGCTCACCAACCAGCGCGACTCGCACAGCCCGACGGTGGTCGCCTTCGAGCTGGACGACGTGATCAAGCAGCAGGTCGAGGAGTGGGGCCCGTCCCTGCGGGACACCGGCCGGGTGCTGCGGATCGAGGGCCTGCGCGGCGCCTCCGTCTCGGGCACCCCCGGCACCGTCGCCCAGGTGCTGGCCACCCTGATCGAGAACTCGCTGATGCACGGCGCCGGCGCGATCACCCTGCGGGTCCGCCCGCTCGGCAGCTCGGTCGTCGCCGAGGTCCAGGACGAGGGCGCGGGCGTCCCGCCGGAGTTGGGCAACCGGGTCTTCGAACGTGCCGTCAGCGGCCGCAACTCCACCGGCATCGGCCTCGCCGTCGCCCGCGACCTGATCGAGGCGGACGGCGGGCGGCTGGAGCTGCTCGCACTCCAGCCACCGGTCTTCGCACTGTTCCTGAGCCGCCGCAGCGACTGAGACCGACCGACTGACTGCTGGGCCCTGGCCTGGGCTCAGGCTTTTGCCTCGGCCTTGGGGGCCGGGGCCTGCTCCGCGAGCAGCAGCTCGGCCTCGGAGACGACCTCCTCGCCGTCGGCGAGCTCGGGCAGCGCCTTGAAGACCCAGGTGCGGTACGAGAAGAAGCGGAAGACCGTGCCGGCGATCAGGCCGACGACGTTCTTGGCGACCAGCTGGCTGGCCGACGAGGTGTAGCCGAGCACGTGGACCGAGAAGGCGAGGATGCCGTTCTCGATGAGCAGCCCTATCCCGCTGAAGATCAGGAAGAGCGTGATCTCGCGCTTGCGCGAGGCCGCGTCGCGGTCCCGGTAGAGCCAGTAGCGGTAGCCGAGGTAGTTGGTGCCGATCGCCACGGCCGTCGCGATCACCCCGGAGAGCGACTTGACCAGGCCCTGGCCCTGGAGGCAGGCCCAGAACACTCCGGCGTTGACCACCAGGCCGACCACGCCGATGATGCCGAACTTGATCACTTCGGTCGAGAGCCCGCGCAGTCGCTGGATCAGCGAGGGGCTGGGGTCGGTGGCAGTGGTCATACCGGGCGGTCTCCTGATGCTCGCGTACGGGGTCCGAGCCTGCTCGTGCGATGGTGCAGTGCGAAGGATCCCTCGTGTGCGCACATGATCAGATAGTGCTTCTCGGGCTCCGGCCATCCAGGCTACTCGCTCCCTTGGGGCCCACAGGCGCGCAGGGGCCCACCGGGCCGCCCAGGCACCATCGGCGCACCGCCCCCACCGGCCCGGATATCCTGGTCAGCGTGACTTTCCCGGGCAAGGCAAATTTTCCAGTGGTGGGCATGATCGGCGGCGGGCAGCTTGCCCGCATGGCGCACCAGGCGGGCATCCCGCTGGGCGTCCGGTTCAAGCTTCTCGCCGACACCCCCCAGGACTCGGCCTCGCAGGTCGTCTCCGACGTCGTGCTCGGTGACTACCGGGACCTCGACACACTGCGGCGCTTCGCGGCCGACTGCGACGTGATCACCTTCGACCACGAGCACGTCCCGACCGACCACCTGCGCGCGCTCCAGGCCGAGGGCATCGCCGTCCGCCCCGGGCCGGACGCGCTGGTGAACGCCCAGGACAAGGGCGTCATGCGGGCCAAGCTGGACTCGATCGGCGCGCCCTGCCCGCGCCACCGCCTGGTCACCGACCCGGCCGACGTGACGGCGTTCGCGAACGAGGGCGACGGCTACCCGGTCGTCCTGAAGACCGTCCGTGGCGGGTACGACGGCAAGGGCGTCTGGGTCGTCGACGACGAGTCCGAGGCGCACGCGCCCTTCCTTGCGGGCGTGCAGGTGCTGGCCGAGGAGAAGGTCGACTTCCTGCGCGAGCTGGCCGCGAACGTGGTCCGCTCGCCCAGCGGCCAGGCCGTCGCGTACCCGGTGGTGGAGAGCGTCCAGGAGAACGGCGTCTGCGCCGAGGTCACCGCGCCCGCCCCCGAGCTGGCTCCGTCGCTCGGCGCCGAGGCGCAGGCCCTCGCGCTGCGGATCGCGGGCGAGCTGGACATCACCGGCCACCTTGCCGTCGAGCTGTTCCAGACCCGGGACGGCCGCATCCTGGTCAACGAGCTGGCCATGCGCCCGCACAACTCCGGCCACTGGACGCAGGACGGCGCTGTCACCTCGCAGTTCGAGAACCACCTCCGGGCCGTCCTCGACCTCCCGCTCGGCGACCCGCGCCCGCGCGCGAAGTGGACCGTGATGGTCAACGTCCTCGGCGGCGACTACCCGGACATGTACCACGCCTTCCTACACTGCATGGCCCGTGACCCGGGCCTGCGCATCCACATGTACGGGAAGGACGTGAAGCCCGGCCGCAAGGTCGGCCACGTCAACGTCTTCGGGGACGACCTCGAAGACGTCCGCGAGCGCGCCCGCCACGCGGCCGCCTACCTGCGAGGAACGATCACCGAATGACTGCACCCGTTGTCGGCATCGTCATGGGCTCGGACTCCGACTGGCCGGTCATGGAGGCCGCCGCCCAGGCGCTCGACGAGTTCGAGATCCCGTACGAGGTGGACGTCGTCTCCGCGCACCGGATGGCGCGCGAGATGGTCACGTACGGCGAGCAGGCGCACGCGCGCGGCCTGAAGGCGATCATCGCGGGTGCGGGCGGCGCGGCCCACCTGCCGGGCATGCTGGCCTCGGTGACGCCGCTGCCGGTCATCGGCGTGCCGGTGCCGCTGCGCTACCTGGACGGCATGGACAGCCTGATGTCGATCGTCCAGATGCCCGCCGGGGTGCCGGTCGCCACCGTGTCGATCGCCGGGGCCCGCAACGCCGGCCTGCTGGCCGTCCGGATGCTGGCCGCCTTCGACACCGAACTCGCCGAGCGCATGGTCGAGTTCCAGGCCGAGCTGAACAACCAGGCCACCGAGAAGGGCAAGAAGCTCCGCGCGAAGGTCGCGGGCTCTCCCTCCTTCGGCTTCGGGAAGTAGCCCGCAGGCGGTAGAACGGGAGTCATGACTCCTGAACTGCTCGACCGGGCCCGTGCCGTCCTCCGCGACACCCCTGTGGTGGACGGCCACAACGACCTCCCGTGGGCGATGCGGGCCCAGGCCGGCTACGACCTGGACGCCCTCGACCTCGCCGCCGACCAGAGCGCGAGCCTGCACACCGACCTCGCCCGCCTGCGCGCGGGCGGGGTCGGCGCGCAGTTCTGGTCGGTCTTCGTCCGCTCCGACTACGCGGGCGACCAGGCCGTCAGTGCGACGCTCGAACAGATCGACTTCGTCCGGGCGCTGACCGAGCGTTACCCGGACGAGCTGCGGCTGGCCTTCACGGCCGACGACATGGAGACCGCCCGCGCCGAGGGCCGGATCGCCTCCCTGATGGGCGCCGAGGGCGGCCACAGCATCAACTCCTCGCTGGCCACCCTGCGGGCGCTGCACCAGCTGGGCGTCCGTTACATGACGCTCACCCACAACGACAACGTGCCGTGGGCCGACTCCGCGACCGACAAGCCGGTGCTGGGCGGGCTGAACGCCTTCGGCGAGGAGGTCGTCCGGGAGATGAAC
Source organism: Kitasatospora sp. McL0602 (assembly GCF_052076145.1). NCBI lineage: Bacteria > Bacillati > Actinomycetota > Actinomycetes > Kitasatosporales > Streptomycetaceae > Kitasatospora > Kitasatospora sp. McL0602. Next base: position 4,780,764 of record NZ_CP197246.1, read on the forward strand.
CGGCTCGGCATGCTGGTCGACCTCTCCCACGTCTCGGCCGACACCATGCGGGACGCCCTGCGGGTCACCGAGGCGCCGGTGATCTTCTCGCACTCCTCGGCCCGGGGCGTCTGCGACCACCCGCGCAACATCCCCGACGACGTGCTCGCCGCCCTGCCCGCCAACGGCGGCGTCGCGATGGTCACCTTCGTGCCGAAGTTCATCCTGCCCGCCGCGGTCGAGTGGACGGCGGCGGCCGACGACAACATGCGGGCGCACGACTTCCACCCGCTGGACACCACCCCCGCCGCGATGGCCTGCCACCGCGCCTTCGAGGCCGTCCACCCCCGCCCGCACGCCACCGCCGCCACCGTCGCCGACCACCTCGACCACATGCGGCAGCTGGCCGGCATCGACCACCTCGGCATCGGCGGCGACTTCGACGGCACCGCCTTCACCCCCGACGGCCTGGACGACGTCTCCGGCTACCCGAACCTGCTCGCCGAACTCCTCCACCGGGGCTGGACCGAGGCCGACCTCGCCAAGCTCACCTGGCACAACGCCGTCCGGGTCCTCCGCGACGCCGAACTGGTCGCGGCGGACCTCCGGCAGACGCGCCGCCCGTCCCTGATGACGCTGAAGTAGCGCCCGAGGGGGCGACCCGTCAGAGGAGCGGGAGCTCGATCGCCGGGCACTTGTCCATGACCATGTCCAGCCCCGCCGCCCGCGTCCGGGCGTAGGCGGGCTCGTCGACCACGCCGAGCTGGAACCAGACGGCCTTCGCCCCGGCCTCGACCGCCTGGTCGGCGACTGCGCCGGCCAGCGAGGAGTTCACGAAGACGTCCACGACGTCGACCTGGAACGGGATCTCGGCGAGGGTGGCGTACCCCTGCTCGCCGAGGACGGTCTCGGCGTGGGGGTGCACCGGCACCACCCGCTTGCCGGCCCGCTGGAGCACCCGGGCGACCCCGTACGCGGCGCGCGCGGTGTTGGTGGACAGGCCGACCACGGCCCAGGTGTCTCCGGTGTCCTTGAGGATGCGCCGGACTGTCGCGTCGTCTCCGTAGGTCATGGAGACGACAACAGCCCGGCGCACGGCGTCATTCCGCCGTGGGGCGCCCCATCGCGCGGTACGTCCACCCGGCGGCCCGCCAGCGGGCGACGTCGAGCACGTTGCGCCCGTCCAGCAGCCGCCGCTCGGCGACGACGGCGCCGACCGCCTCCGGGTCGAGCTCGCGGAACTCCTGCCACTCGGTCAGGTGCAGCACCACGTGGGCGCCCTCCGCGGCCTCCAGCGGCGAGGCGGAGTAGGTGAGCGAGGGGAACATCTTGCGGGCGTTGTCCATCGCCTTGGGGTCGTAGACCGAGACCTGGGCGCCCTGGAGCTGGATCTGCGCGGCGACGTTGAGCGCGGGGGAGTCCCGGATGTCGTCGGAGTTCGGCTTGAAGGCGGCGCCGAGCACGGCGACCCGGCGGCCGAGGAAGCCGCCGCCGCACTGCTCGCGGGCCAACTCGACCATCCGCGAGCGGCGCCGCATGTTGATCGAGTCGACCTCGCGCAGGAAGGTGAGGGCCTGGTCGGCGCCGAGCTCGCCCGCGCGGGCCATGAAGGCCCGGATGTCCTTGGGCAGGCAGCCGCCGCCGAAGCCGAGCCCGGCCTGGAGGAACTTGCCGCCGATCCGCTCGTCGTAGGCGAGGGCCTCGCTCAGCTGGCTGACGTCCGCGCCCGCGCTCTCGCAGACCTCGGCCATCGCGTTGATGAACGAGATCTTGGTGGCGAGGAAGGAGTTGGCGGCGGCCTTGACCAGCTCGGAGGTGGGGTAGTCGGTGACGACGAACGGCACGCCCTCGGCGATCGGCGTCGCGTACACCTCGCGCAGCAGCTGCTCGGCGCGCCCGCCCCGGACGCCGACGACCAGCCGGTCGGGGTGCAGGGTGTCGCCGACGGCGTAGCCCTCGCGGAGGAACTCCGGGTTCCAGGCCAGCTCGGCGGCGGCACCGGCCGGTGCGGTCTCGGCGAGCCGCTCGGCGAGCCGGCTCGCACTGCCGACCGGGACGGTCGACTTGCCGACGACCAGCGTCGCCCGCGTCAGGTACGGCGCGAGCGAGTCGAGGGCGGTGTCGACGTACGACATGTCGGCCGCGAACTCGCCCTTCTTCTGCGGGGTGTTGACGCAGATGAAGTGCACGTCGCCGAATTCGGCGGCCTCCTGGTAGGAGGAGGTGAAGCGCAGCCGGCCGGTCGATCCCTCGTGCCCGGTGGTGTGCTTGACCAGCAGCTCGGCGAGTCCGGGCTCGTACATCGGCACCTGCCCGGCCGCCAGCGTGGCGATCTTCTCCGGGTCGATGTCCACGCCGAGCACGTCGTGGCCGAGCTCCGCCATGCAGGCGGCGTGGGTCGCGCCGAGGTAGCCGGTGCCGATCACGGTGATACGCAGGGACACGTGCTACCCCTCAGTCCGTTCACCCGGGCCGGGCAGTCCCCGGCCTGGTACAGGGACCGATGGTATCCGCCGGTGCGAGGGGGGCGAAGCCGAGGCGTTTCCGGACGGCGGGGGTGCAATCGGGGGGATCGACGGGACAATGCCCGGATGGACGAGAAGGACGGCACCACGGAGGAGCCCGACGCGGAGCCCGACGCCGACGGGGAGGCCGAGGCGGCGGCGGACGCGGACGCGTTACGGCGCAGGCGGCGTGGCCGCCGGGTGCTGCTCTGGTCGCTGGTGGCGCTGCTGGCGCTGTTCGCCGGTGCGGTCGGTGCGGTGTACTGGACGGCCGACCACTACGCGTCCTCCGTCGCGCGGATCCCGGACGCCTTCCCGTCCGTCCCCGAGTCGGCGCAGCCCCCGCCGGTGCCGCACAGCGGCCAGACCTTCCTGCTGGTCGGCCTGGACGCCCGGTCGGACGTGCCGACCACCGGCCTGAGCGCCAAGGGCCCGGCCTGGCAGTACGGCGCGGCCCGCAGCGACACCATGATGCTGATGCACCTCTCGGCGGACCGGAAGAGCGTCTCGGTTGTCTCGATCGCCCGGGACACCTGGGTCGACATCCCGGGCCACGGCAAGGCGAAGATCAACGCCGCGTACTCCTGGGGCGGTCCGGCGCTGATGACGCAGACCGTGCAGGATCTGACCGGCATCCGGATCGACCACGTCGCGGTGATCGACTGGAACGGCTTCACCGCGCTCACCGACGCGGTCGGCGGTGTGGACATCACCGTCCCGAAGACCATCCCGGCGGTCGGCGGCGCCCGGGAGTGGGACGCCGGCTCGTACCACCTGGGCGGTGCGGACGCGCTGCTGTACGTCCGCGAACGGCACGGTCTGCCCAACGGCGACCTGGACCGGACGAAGCGTCAGCAGAACTTCCTGCGGGCCCTGATGAAGCAGACCCTCAGCTCGGGCACGCTGGGCAGCCCGAGCCGGCTCGGCGGGCTGCTGCAGTCGGTCGGCGACGTGGTGAGCGTGGACAGCAGGCTCAGCAACTCCGACCTCTACGACCTGGCCTGGAGCCTGCGCGGGCTGCGCACGGACGACGTGTCGTTCCTGAACGCGCCGTTCGGCGGCTTCGACTCGATCGGCGGGCAGGACGTGGTGCTGCTGGACCGGGCGGGGGCCGCGCCGCTCTGGGAGGCGATCCGGAACGACCGGATGGGCGACTACCTCGCTGCGCACCGCTCGACGGCGGACACCTTGGGCGACAGTGTCCGGTAATGGGGTGTCGCGCATGTCACGTACGGGGTAGGCAGGGCGTAACCCTAGAATTAGGATCTACTTAACGGTAATTAACTGAGTTACACGGCGATTAGGGGCGAGCAATTATGGCGGGCACCTCAGGAGCGGACTTCGACCTCTTCCGGCTCACCGAGGAGCACGACATGCTCCGCGAGGCCGTCCGGTCGCTGGCCGAGGCGAAGATCGCCCCGTTCGCGGCCGAGGTCGACGAGCAGGGTCGCTTCCCGCAGGAGGCACTGGACGCGCTGCAGGCCAACGACCTGCACGCGGTGCACGTGCCCGAGGAGTACGGCGGCGCCGGGGCCGACGCGCTGGCGACCGTCATCGTGATCGAGGAGATCGCGCGGGTCTGCGCCTCCTCCTCGCTGATCCCGGCCGTCAACAAGCTCGGCTCGCTGCCGGTGCAGCTCTCCGGCTCCGAGGAGCTGAAGGCGAAGTACCTGGGCGCGCTGGCCCGTGGCGAGGGCATGTTCTCGTACTGCCTCTCCGAGCCGGACGCGGGCTCGGACGCCGCCGGGATGAAGACCCGCGCGGTGCGTGACGGCGACTTCTGGGTGCTCAACGGCGTGAAGCGCTGGATCACCAACGCGGGCGTCTCGGAGTTCTACACGGTGCTCGCCGTGACGGACCCGACGCTGCGCTCCAAGGGCATCTCGGCGTTCGTGGTCGAGAAGAGCGACGAGGGCGTCTCCTTCGGTGCGCCGGAGAAGAAGCTCGGCATCAAGGGCTCGCCGACCCGCGAGGTCTACTTCGACAACGTCCGCATCCCGGCCGACCGCATGATCGGTGCCGAGGGCACCGGCTTCGCCACCGCGATGAAGACGCTGGACCACACCCGCGTCACCATCGCCGCCCAGGCGATCGGCATCGCCCAGGGCGCGCTGGACTACGCCAAGGGCTACGTCCAGGAGCGCAAGCAGTTCGGCAAGCCGATCGGCGACTTCCAGGGCATCCAGTTCATGCTCGCCGACATGGCCATGAAGCTGGAGGCGGCCCGCCAGCTCACCTACGCCGCCGCCGCCAAGTCCCAGCGCGTCGACAGCGACCTCACCTTCTTCGGTGCCGCCGCCAAGTGCTTCGCCTCGGACGCCGCGATGGAGATCACGGTCGACGCCGTCCAGCTGCTCGGCGGCTACGGCTACACCCGCGACTACCCGCTGGAGCGGATGATGCGGGACGCCAAGATCACCCAGATCTACGAGGGCACCAACCAGATCCAGCGCATCGTGATGTCGCGCAACCTGCCGTAACCTGCCCCACCTGCTTGCTAGTTGAGCCCCCTGGTCGACACCTCGGCCAGGGGGCTCCGCTGTCCCACCAGCCGGGCCGGCACCCCGGCCCAGATCTCCCCGGCCCCGGTCGAGCGGTTGAGCACCGCGTTGGCCCCGACGATCGTCCCGGCGCCGACGGTCAGCGTGCCCGCCCCGCAGATGATCCGCGCGCCCGCGCACACCACCACCCCGTCCTCCAGCACCACCCTGCGCATCGGGCTCTGCTGCTGCGGCACCCACGGATCGGCCCGGCCGATCGTCACCCCGTTGTAGAGCGTCACGTCGGCCCCGAGCGTGGTGTACGGGTGCAGCACCGTCCCGAAGCCGCGGTGGAACACCGTCAGCCCCGGCCCGACCTCCACCGCCGCCGGCACCTCCATGCCGTACAGCGCCAGGGCCTCCTGCACCAGCCGCCCGAACAGCGGATGGCGCCGACGGTAGATCAGGGACGTCACCAGAGACATGCAGCACATTGTGGCGGCACCGTCGCTGACGGTGCGTCAGTGACACCCGCTGTTCCCGCCGTCCGGACGCCGACGGCCCCGGGGCTCATGCCCCGGGGCCGTCGACCGGCCAACCACTGCCACTCCTGGACCAGCGTGCGCCCCCGGAGTGCCGAACGCGTGGGAGGCGCACGGTGACGGCGCGCAAGCTGCGCCGGACGGGCGTACGACCTCACTCTCCCGGGGCGGTCGTCACTTGCTGTCGGGGACGGGGGTGTCGTTCTTGATCGCGTCGAAGACCGCCTTCGCCTTCGCCTGGTCCCACTTGACGGCGGACTCGCCCGTCGAGGTGCGGAAGTCGGCGTTGCCGATCGGCACCGTGATGCTCTTGCCACTGCCGCCGGTGACGGACTTCATCGCCATGAAGAGCGAGCCCAGGTCGGTCAGCCCCGCGTCGTCGTCCACGATCAGGGTGCCCAGGCCCGAGCTGATCAGCGGGTAGAGGGTGAACGGGTTCAGCACGGTGGCGGGGGAGGCCGCCTGCTTGGCGAGGGCGCTCAGGAACTTCTGCTGGTTGCGCATCCGGCCGAGGTCCTGGTCGGCCTGCTGGTGCCGCTCGCGGACGAAGGCGAGCGACTGCGCGCCGTTCAGCGTCTGGCACCCGGCCTTGAGGTTGAGCCCCGAGTCCTTGTCGGAGATGTCCTTGTCGATGCACATGTCCACGCCGCCGACCGAGTCCACGATGCCGACGAAGCCGGCGAAGCCGATCTCCGCGTAGTGGTCGATGTGGATGCCCGTGTTGCTCTCGATCGTCTGCACCAGCAGCTTGCCGCCGCCGTTGTTGAACGCCGCGTTGATCTTCGAGGTGGTGGCGGGGACGGTCTTCCCGCTGCCGTTGGTGTTCTGGTGCGCCGGGATGGGCACCCAGGAGTCACGCGGGATGCTCATCAGGGTGTTCCCGCCGTCCCCGATGTGCAGGACCATCATCGAGTCGCTGCGCTTGCCCGAGTCGGAGCCGGTGTGCAGCGAGTCCTTCTCGCCGTCGGTCAGGCCGTCCCGGCTGTCCGAGCCGACGATCAGCCAGTTGGTGCCCTTCCCGGCCGCGGGCTTGCCCGGGTACGAGGCGAGCACGTTCTCGTGGTTGAGCTTCCCGTCGGCCCAGAAGTACGTGCCGACCGCCGTCACCAGCAGCGCGGAGACCAGCGCGAGCGCCGACACCTTGATGATCCGGCGGCGCGGCCAGCGCGACCGCCCGGCGGGCCGCGCCGGGCGTATCGGCGCACCGGGGCCGCCGGGGCCGCCGGGGCCTCCCGGACGGTTGGGGTGGCCGGGGCCGCCCGGCTGCGGCTGTGGCTGCCGGGTCGGCTGGGCCTGCTGCGCCGGGGGGCCGGCGGGGCGGCGCGGCCCACCGGCGCCCGGACCGCGCGGGTTCAGGCCGGGGGGCAGCGGCGGCTCGGCGCCGTTGCCGTACTGCGGGCCGGGCTGGCCACCGTACTGGGGACCGCCAGGGTACGAGCTGCCGCCGCCGCTCGGGCGGCCCTCCTGCCACGTGTTCATGTGGGGAAGGATGCCCCAAACCGGCCGGTCGAACTGCGGCGGGGGGCCTCACCGGTGCCCTTGTAGCAGTTTTGATGCACGGGACGGACGGTTCCGCAGCTACTTCCGGACGGCCGCCCCTGAGCCCGCGTCGCCGAACCCCTAGGGGGACGGACCCCGATCCCGTACATCTACCGTTGGCTCGCTTCCTCCCGGCGGATGACGATCTGTTCGGCGGGCTCTCTTAACGTGGTTCTTATCCCACTGACCCGGGCCCGGCAGCGCGATCTACCGCCGCCGCGGCACCACAGGGTGGGGCTAGCTCCAGGTCGAAGACGGAAGTCAGCACCATGTCGCCGGACAGGTGTCCTCCGCCAGGCTGGGGCACAACGGGTGGACCACAGCAATGAGGAGATTCCAGTGACGACGGCAGCGACAGCCGTGCAGGACCCGCAGCTTCCCGACGGCCGGGCGACCCCGGCCGCCTCCGCACGGCAGGTGACGAAGGCGTATGGCGCGGGGGAGACTCGGGTCACCGCACTGGACTCCGTGGACGTGGACATCGAGCGGGGCCGATTCACCGCGATCATGGGCCCGTCCGGCTCGGGCAAGTCGACGCTGATGCACTGCCTGGCCGGTCTCGACACCGTCTCGGCCGGTCAGATCTGGGTCGGCGGCACCGAGATCACCAGCCTGAAGGACAAGCAGCTCACCAAGCTCCGCCGGGACAAGATCGGGTTCATCTTCCAGGCGTTCAACCTGCTCCCCACGCTGAACGCGCTGGAGAACATCACCCTGCCGATGGACATAGCGGGCCGTAAGCCGGACGCCGCCTGGCTCGACCAGGTGGTCGAGACGGTCGGCCTCGCCGACCGCCTCAAGCACCGCCCGACGCAGCTCTCCGGCGGCCAGCAGCAGCGCGTCGCGGTGGCCCGCGCCCTGGCGGCCCGCCCCGAGATCATCTTCGGCGACGAGCCCACCGGTAACCTCGACTCCCGCTCCGGCGCCGAGGTGCTCACCTTCCTGCGCCGCTCGGTCGACGAGCTCCAGCAGACCATCGTCATGGTCACCCACGACCCCGTCGCCGCCTCGTACGCCGACCGCGTGCTCTTCCTCGCCGATGGCGTCATCGTCGACGAGATGCATGCCCCGACCGCCGACTCCGTCCTCGAGCGCATGCGCCGCTTCGACGGCAAGCGCACCAGCTGAGACGGGGTCACACACCGATGCTGCTCAAGACCTCACTACGGAGCTTCTTCGCCCACAAGGGGCGCATGGTGCTCTCCCTGCTGGCGATCGTGCTCTCGGTCGCCTTCGTCTCCGGCACGCTGGTCTTCTCCAACACCGCGACCAGCACCTTCGACAAGCTCTTCGCCACCACCGCCTCCGACATCTCCGTCCAGCCGGCCGAGGACAAGGTCACCAAGGGCGACCACCGGGGTGGCGGCAAGCCCGCCTCCGTCCCGATCGCCACCGCCCAGAAGATCGCCGCCCTGCCCGGCGTAAAGACCGCCGTCGGCGAGGTCTTCACCACCGACGCGACCCTGGTCGACCCGGCCACCAACAAGCAGGTCGGCCCGACCAGCGGAGCCCCGACCATCACGGGCAACTGGGTCGAGACCCCGCGCAACTCCCTGGAGCTGACCTCCGGCGCCGTCCCCAAGGGCAGCGGGCAGATCCTGCTCGACGCGGACACCGTCAAGAAGGCCGGTCTCCACCTCGGCAGCGGCCTGCGCGTCATCACCGACAGCGGCAGCTACGACTTCTCGATCTCCGGCATCGCCACCTTCAAGACCACCAACCCCGGCGCGGCCCTCGCCTTCATGGACACCGAGACGGCGCAGAAGATCCTGCTCGGCTCCACCGCCTACACCTCCGTCGAGGCCTTCGGCGACGGCAGCCGCAGCAACGACCAGCTCAAGGCCGACGCCCTGAGCGCCCTCGGCACCGGCTACCAGGCCAAGACCGCCCAGGAGCAGAAGGACGAGAACGCCAAGGGCGTCGGCTCCTTCCTCGACTTCATGAAGTACGCGATGCTCGGCTTCGCCGGGATCAGCCTGCTGGTCGGCGGCTTCCTGATCATCAACACCTTCTCCATGCTGGTCGCCCAGCGCACCCGGGAGCTCGGGCTGCTCCGCGCCATCGGCGGCAGCCGCCGACAGGTCAACCGCTCGGTGCTGGTCGAGGCGCTGATCCTCGGCGTGATCGGCTCGACGCTCGGCCTCGGCGCCGGGCTCGGCCTGGCCAAGCTGCTGATCCAGCTGATGAGCGCGGTCGGGATGAACCTGACGGCCGCCAGCCTGACCATCGGCTGGTCCGTCCCGGTCGCCGGGTACGCGGTCGGCGTCATCATCACCCTGCTGGCCGCCTGGATACCCGCCCGCCGGGCCGGGCGGATCTCCCCGATGGCCGCCCTGCGCGACCACGGCACCCCCGCCGAGGCCAAGGCCAACCGCATCCGTGCCGTCATCGGCCTGACGCTGACGGTGGGCGGCGGGGCACTGCTCGCCGCGGCGGCCGGCGCCGACAAGGCCGCCACCGGCGGCATGTACCTCGGCTACGGCGTGGTGCTGAGCCTGATCGGCTTCGTGGTGCTCGGCCCGCTGCTGGCGACCACGGTCGTCCGGGTGCTCGGCGCCGTCCTGCCCAAGCTGTTCGGCCCCTCCGGCCGGCTGGCCCAGCGCAACGCGATGCGCAACCCGCGCCGCACCGGCGCCACCGCCGCCGCCCTGATGATCGGCCTGGCCCTGGTCACCGGCGCGTCCGTCTTCACCTCCTCGATGGTCAGCTCGACCAGCGCGCAGATCGACAAGTCCGTCGGCGCCGACTACATCGTCTCTGCCAACAACTCGCTGCTCACCCCGGCCATGGTCAAGGCGGCCCAGGGCACCGAGGGTCTGGCCCACCTCACCGAGCAGAAGTTGCTGCCCGCCGTCATCACCACCCCGGACGGCGCGACCACCGAGACGGGCGTCTCCGCCGTCTCGCCGACCTTCACGGCCGACTTCCGGCTGCCCGTCAAGACGGGCACCACCGAGTCGGTCACCACCGGCGGCATCTCGGTCTCCGAGGACTTCGCCGTCAAGCACAACCTCGCGGTCGGCGACAAGCTCTCCCTCGACTACGGCCACGGCATGACCCAGACCCTCCCGATCGGCCTGGTCACCACCCAGGGCAACTCGCTCTTCGACAACAACTTCTTCACCGGCATCGACACCGTCGGCAAGGCCGTCCCGGCGGCCCAGATGCCCGGCGACGGCGCGGTCTTCGGCAAGGCGGCGGACGGCGCCGACAAGGCGAAGACGCTCACCGCCCTGCAGAAGTCGCTGGAGGCTTACCCGCAGCTCACGGTCAAGGACCAGGCCGGGTACAAGGAGATCATCCAGAGCCAGGTCAACACCCTGCTCTACATGATCTACGGCCTGCTGGGCCTGGCGATCATCGTCGCGGTCCTCGGGGTGGTCAACACGCTGGCCCTCTCGGTGGTCGAGCGCACCCGCGAGATCGGCCTGCTCCGGGCGATCGGCCTCTCCCGCCGCCAGCTCCGCCGGATGATCCGCCTCGAGTCCGTGGTGATCGCCGTCTTCGGCGCCCTCCTCGGTACCGGCCTCGGTCTCGCCTGGGGCATCACCGCTCAGCGCGTCCTGGCCGGTCAGGGCCTCGACACCCTGACCATCCCGACCGGCACGATCACGGTCATCCTGCTCGCCTCCGCCCTGGTCGGCCTCTTCGCGGCCCTCCTCCCGGCGTTCCGCGCAGGCCGGATGAACGTCCTCGCCGCCATCGCCACCGACTGACGGTAGTCACAGCACAGAGCGCATGACACAGAGCCCCACACCCCGGTCTCCCCGGGGTGTGGGGCTCTGTGCTGTCTCACGGACAGCTGATCTCACTCCCGGTGGCAGTCGAAGCCTGCGCGATGGGGGAGGCGGCCGTCGTCGAGGGCGCGGCCTTCCCCACCGTGACCCCGAGGTAGTCGCTCCCCGCGACGACCTGCATGGTCGGGCCGAGGCCGGGCACCTGCGCCAGCTGCGCGTTCGGCAGCGCGGTGGCCAGCGTCTTCACCGACTCGTCCCACCGGGGGTCGTACCGGATCACCGTCCGGGGCGCGTTCCCGCCGCCGGCGTTGGACGGCGCCCCGGTGGTCGCGAAGCCGGCCCGCCGAAGATCGCCGTCCACCCGGGCGCCGAGCCCGACCACCCCGGCGCCGTTCAGCACCTGCACCCGGATCTGCCCGGCCGGCACCGCAGCGCCCGCCCCCGCACCCGAGCCCGCCCCTGCACTTGCTTCCGAAGACTCGGGAGCCGCCGCCGGGGCCGCCGGAGCCGCCGGGGCGGAGAGCCCCCGGCCGGCCCGCAGGGCGTCGAACAGTGCCTTCGCCCCGGCCTCGTCCCACCGGACGGTGGAGCCCCACCCGGCCACCTGGTAGTCGACGTCCGACAGCGGCACGGTGGTGAAGTCCGCGTTGGCGGCCGACAGGTCCTTGAGCCGGGTGGCCAGCGCCACCAGATCGGCGGAGGTCAGGTCCTGGTCGGCCTTGACCGACTTCAGCACGCTGTCCATGACCCGCCCGAGCTTGCCGGGGTTGAGCAGCGTCCCCGTCCCGGTGGCCTGGTGCAGGAGCTGGGCCAGGAACTTCTGCTGGCGGTGCATCCGGCCGAGGTCCGAGCTGCCGTCCACGTGCCGGGCGCGGACGTACTTGAGCGCCCCGGCCCCGTCCAGCCTGGTCGTGCCGGCGGGCAGGTCGAGCCCGGAGTAGTCGTCCTTGAGCGGCTTGTTGGTGCAGACCTCGACGCCGCCGAGCGCGTCCACGGTGGAGACGAAGCTGAGGAAGTTGACCTGGAGGTAGTGGTCGATCCGCAGGCCGGTGTTCTGCTCGACGGTCTTCACGGTGAGGGCCGCGCCGCCCATGCCGTACGCCGCGTTGATCTTGCCCTTCCCGGCGGGCACCTCCTTGCGGGTGGCGGGGTCCTGGTGGGCGGGGATGGCGACGTAGGAGTCGCGCGGGATGCTGACGACGGTGGCCCGGCCGCCGTCCTTCGCCAGCTGGATCACCATCATGGTGTCGGTGCAGTGGCAGGACTCGCCGCCGGCGTGCAGCACGTTCTTGAGGGTGTCCTCGGGGATGCCCTCGCGTTCGTCGGTGCCGACGACCAGGAAGGTGGTCGAGCCGTCGTCGGCGGGCCGGTCACCGCCCCCGCCGAAGGCGTCGACCCGGTCGATCGAGGTGTCGACCCCGTTCAGCACCACCCACCCGCCGCAGGAGGTGGCCAGCACCGCGACGGAGACCGCGCCCGCCAGCCACCGGCCCCAGCGGCGTCGGTGACGGGAGGCGGTGGGCGGTTGCGAAGGCGAGGCAGGCATCTATCGGATGGTAGGCGTGCCCCCGGGCCCGGCCGCAAGGGCGCGCCGTGACACGCCCGCGCCGCGCCGAAACGTTCCTCCTCCCGATCCCCCCACCTGCACCACCGGTCCCACCCCACCCGGACCTGACAACCCGAGGTGGGCGCCGGTACGGTTGGCCCCGATGAACACCATGAACACCCAGGCTGCTGAGGAGCTGCCGGCGGTCTCCGTGATCATGCCGGTGCTCAACGAGGAACGTCACCTGCGCGCTGCTGTCCGGCACATCCTGGAACAGGACTACGCCGGCGAGATGGAGGTGGTGATCGCGCTCGGTCCGTCCTCGGACCGTACGGACGCGATCGCCGCCGAGCTGACCGCCGAGGACCCCAGGGTCCGGACGGTGGCCAACCCGACCGGCCGCACGCCCGCCGGGCTGAACGCCGCGATCAGGGGCTCCCGCCACCCGATAGTGGTCCGCGTCGACGGCCACGGCCTGCTCACCCCGGGCTACATCACCACGGCCGTCCGGCTGCTCGGCGAGATGGAGGCCGCCAACGTCGGCGGCATCATGCACGCCGAGGGCGAGACCGAGTGGGAGAAGGCCGTCGCGGCGGCCATGACCTCCAAGATCGGCGTCGGCAACGCCTCCTTCCACACCGGTGGCCTGGCCGGCCCGGCGGACACCGTCTACCTCGGCGTCTTCCGCCGTGAGGTGCTGGAGAAGCTCGGCGGCTACAACGAGGAGTTCATCCGCGCCCAGGACTGGGAGCTGAACTACCGCATCCGGCAGGACGGCGGCCTGATCTGGTTCACCCCGCAGCTGCGCGTGACGTACCGGCCGAGGCCCAGCGTCCGCGCGCTCGCCAAGCAGTACAAGGACTACGGCCGCTGGCGCCGCGTCGTCACCCGCTACCACCGTGGCTCGGTCAACCTGCGCTACCTCGCGCCCCCGGCGGCGCTGGCCGGCGTGGTGACCGGGCTGGTGCTGGGCGCGGCCGTGCACCCGGCGTTCTACGTGCTGCCCGCCGGGTACTTCGTCGGCATCCTCGGCGGTTCGCTGGTCGAGGGCCGGGGTCTGTCGGCCAAGGCCTTGGTGCAGCTGCCGGTGGCGCTCGCCACCATGCACCTGAGCTGGGGTTTCGGCTTCCTGACCTCACCCCGTTCGCTGGCCCGCAAGGTGATCGCCAGCGCCGCCCCGAAGGCCGCCGCCGCCGCGACGAAGTAGGCGTTACGCCCCCGCCTCCGGCCCGCCGCCGCTATCTTCGGCGCCATGGGGATTTCTGAGGGTGGGTCAGAACGGCAGGGCGTGCGCGTCGAGTCGACGGCGGACGTCGACGACCGGGCCGTGATCGGCGTCGGCAGCACGGTGTGGCACCTCGCCCAGGTGCGGGAGGACGCCGTGATCGGCGCCGACTGCATCATCGGGCGGGGTGCGTACGTCGGGCCCGGGGTGCGGATCGGCGACCGGGTGAAGCTGCAGAACCACGCGCTGGTGTACGAGCCGGCGGTGGTCGAGGACGGCGTCTTCATCGGCCCGGCTGCGGTGCTGACCAACGACCTCTACCCGCGCTCGGTCGATGTGGACGGCAAGCTCAAGCGCGGCGACGACTGGCACGCGCTGGGGGTGACGCTCCGCGAGGGGTGCTCGATCGGCGGGCGGGCGGTGCTCGTCCCGGGGGTGACGGTGGGCCGGTGGGCGCTGGTCGCGGCCGGCGCCGTGGTGCACCGCGACGTGCCCGACTTCGCGCTGGTGGCGGGTGTCCCGGCCCGGCGGATCAAGTGGGTCGGCCGGGCCGGCGAGCCCTTGGAGGACGCCGGTGGCGGGCGGTGGCGCTGCCCGCGCACCGGCGAGGAGTACACCGAGAGCGAGGGCGTGCTCGCCCTCGCTCTCGGTGCAGTTCCGGTGTCCGGCGCCGATCAGTAGGTGTAGCGGCCGCCCTGCGGGTTGACCTTCATGCAGCTCTTCTCGTTGTCGGCGGTGTCCAGGTCGGAGGCCGTGGTCGGCACTCCGCTGGGCGCGGCCGAGGACGCTCCGGCGGTGGCGCCGCCCCCGCCGGAGGCCGGGAAGGCCGCCCCGCTGGGCCAGTCCGCGCCGATCACCAGGGCCAGCGTCTTGCTGGTGCCCGTCTCCTTGAGCGCGCTGCTCGGCAGGCCGAGCGCGGTGGCGACGGCCTGCGCCTGGCTGAGTTCGCCGCTGCCGTAGGTGAGCGTGGTGGTCGTGTGGCTGCCGCCCCCGGGCATCGTGCCCGCCTTGGTGAAGCCCGCGCCGACCAGGGCGTTCTTCACCTCGGCGGCCCGGCCGGGGGCGGTGGTGCCGTTCTGCACGGTGACGGCGACGGCGTCCTTGGCCACCTCGCGGATGGGCGCGGCGGCCGCGGTCGTACCGGCGGACGGGGACGCGGACGGCGAGGCGCCGGTGGAGGCGCCGCCCTTCTTGTCCAGCGGGGTGTCGGCGAGCACCAGCTTCCAGATGTCGCCGGTGTCGGGCTGACGGAGGATCAGCCGGTCCTTGTTCTTCGGGTCCTCCAGCACGGGCACGGTGAGCGTGGTGGTGCGCTCGGCGGGGACGGCCTTGATCTCGTTGCCGAGGTCGTAGAGCTTCTTGATGTCCTTGAGCTTCGTGTCCACGCTCAGCGACTTGGTGGCCGCCTCGGCGAGCGCCATCAGCTTGCCCGGGTCGCTGAGCGAGCCGCTGCTCTTCAGCTGGCGCATCAGCGAGCTGAGGTACATGTGCTGGGCCTGGGTGCGGCCGAGGTCGGAGCCCCAGGCGTCACGCATCCGCAGCCACTGGAGCGCGTCCTCGCCCTTGATCGAGTGGGTGCCCTTGGCCAGCTTCAGACCGGTGCCGCCGATGCCGGGGATCTGCCGGTCGTACATGTTCATGTTGACGCAGACCGGCACGCCGCCGACGGCGTCGGCCATGGTGACCACGCCGTTGAAGTCGACCATCATGTAGTGGTCGATCTCCAGGCCGGTGAGCCCGATCCAGGTGCCGACGACGCAGCCGGGGCCGCCGCGCGTGAGTGCCTCGTTGATCTGGGCGCGCTGCACGGCGGGGAACTGCTGCTTGTTGTCCTCGCTGTGGCAGGCGGGTATCGGCACCATGGTGTCGCGCGGGATGCTGATCATCGAGGCGTTGGTGCGGTCGGCGGAGATGTGCACCAGCATCTGCACGTCGGCGAGGCCGGGGCGGTTGGCGTCGGCGGAGTCGCCGCCCAGTGCGACGTTGGCGGCGGAGCCACGGCTGTCGGTGCCGATCAGCAGGATGTTCAGGGGGGTCTGCCCGGCGGCGTTCGGCGCGGTCTTGGCGCCGTGCGCGTCGCTCAGGTTGTTCGAACCGGCCTGGATGTTGTCGTTCAGGTGCTGGTAGTAGAGGTACGCGGCCCCGCAGCCGGCTACCAGCGTCAGGCCGAGGACGATCGCGACGGGTTTGATCCAGCGCCGCCAGCCGCTCTTGCGTTTGCGACGGTTACCGTGTTTCGCCTGGTTGCGTGCCGCCGCTCGACCGCCGGGGAGCGGCTGGGAGCCGGTCGCGGACTGGTCGTCGGATATCGATTCGACGCTGTTGGACATCTCGGTTCCGCCGCCTTTCGTGATCGGGCCCCCGTCGGCCACCTCCCGGGAACCTACCGGACATCACGGCGAGCACCAGAATTTGTTACATAATCAGAACTATTTGGGGTGCAGGGTTTGAAGCTTGGATGACCAGGTGATGACCCGGACACCCTAGCCCCTGGCGTTCTTCACAGAAAATACTCAACGGATGTGACGGCGCCCCCCGCCTCGGGAGGTCGGGGGGCGCACTCTCGTCGTTGTCCTTGAGGGGCCAGGGTCAGCCCAGGCGCAGGGTCACCCGCTCGGATTCGACCCGCTTCTCCCACTGATCGTCCGTCAGGCTGCCGGAGTTCCGGCAGAGCACGACCGAGGCCCCGGCGGCCAGCGGCGCGAGCAGCCCGGCCTCCAGGCCGGCCCAGTCGTCGAACGAGAGGGTGCTGAGCACCCGGCTGCCGGTGTCGAGCCCGAGCCGCTGGGCGCCCTCGCGGGCGAGCTGCACGGTCTGTTCCCCCGTCAGCTTCAGCGGCAGCCCGTCGACCTGGGTCTCCAGGGCGGGCGCCGCCGGGTCGACGGGGGAGTACGGCGCGAAGCGGTCGCCCTGGCCGGGCACCTCGGCGGCGTAGTCGAGGAACCCCTCGGGGCGCTGCGGGAAGCGGCCGCCCAGCGGGCGCAGCGCGAGCGCGACGCGTTCACCGGTGCAGGCCTGGGCGGCCTCCAGGCCGTCCGGGCCGCTGACCACCAGATCGGTGTCGGCAGGGTCTCCGCCGGGCACCGCCACGACGCCCACCGACCAGCAGGCGAGCAGCCAGACGGCGCTCTGCCAGTGGGCGGGCAGCAGCAGTGCGGCGCGCTCCTCGGGGCCTGCGTTGAGTTCGTCCTGGATGAGGTTGGCGGTCTTGGCGACCCAGTTGTCGAAGGTCTTGGCGGAGAGCTCCACTCTCTCGCCGGTCGCGTCGTCGTAGAACGTGACCAGGGGGCGGGAGGGGTCCGCGTCGGAGGCCCCCGCGCGCAGGTATGCGTGCAGCAGCTCGGCGGGGGTGCGGGCGTCGGCAGCGAAAGGCGCAGTCATGGTGCGGTCCAGCCTACGACGTCCGGTGGTACCCCCGGGAGGGGAGGCGGCAGCTGTTCCTGGCGTGGCGTCAGATCCGTTTTGACCGCATTATCCGGTTTATGCGCTTCTCTCTCTTCACCGCTCTCGGTGCCATCGCCGTCGCGGCTCTCGCCGTCCAGCCCGCCTCCGCCGGGGTACCCCCCGAACCCGGCTCCACCACCGCCACCCGGGCCGCAGCCGTCCGCACCATCCCGTTGGCCGAGAGCCGTCGCGGTGCTCTCCCGGTGGGCGAGCTGACGCCGCGTAGTACGGCTGCCTTCTCCCTGCTCGGCGTCAGCTGGGACGACCCCGCCCAGGCGCCCGGCCAGGTCGAGGTCCGGACCCGCTCCACCCTCACCGGCCGCTGGAGCGACTGGCGTCCGCTCGCCGTCGGCCAGGACGACCGACCCGACGCCGCCTCACCCGAGAGCGCCGGCCGTGGTGCGACCACCCCGCTCTGGGTCGGCCCCAGCGACGGCGTCGCCGTCCGGGCCGGCTCGCCGGGCCACCCGCTGCCCGCCGGGCTGCGCGCCGAGCTCGTCGACCCGGGCCCGTCGCCCGCCCGCCGCACCCTCGCCGACGCGGGCCCGCGCCCCGGCATCGTCACCCGGGCCGGCTGGGGCGCCGACGAGTCGCTGCGCGAACCGGGCTTCAAGTACACCGGCCCCGTCCGGGTGGTCTTCGTCCACCACACCGACACCAGCAACGACTATGCCTGCTCGGACGCCCCGACGGTGATCCGCGCGATCTACCAGTACCACGTGAAGAGCAACGGCTGGCGGGACATCGGCTACAACTTCCTGGTCGACAAGTGCGGCACCGTCTACGAGGGCCGCGCGGGAGGCGTCGCCGAGCCCGTCCTCGGCGCCCACACCCTCGGCTTCAACACCGACTCCGCAGGCGTCGCCGCCCTCGGCACCTACGTCTCCACCCCCGTCCCCGCCCCCCAGGCCGAGGGCATCGCCGCCGTCGCCGCCTGGAAGCTCGGCCTCACCGGCCAGGACCCCAAGGGCACCGCGACCCTGATCTCCTCCTCCGACGGCAGCCGCTTCAAGGCGGGCACACCCGCCACCTTCAACACCGTCTCCGGCCACCGCGACGCCTTCAACACCCAGTGCCCCGGCGACGCCCTCTACGCCCAACTCCCGAACCTGCGCTGACGCCCGGCCCCCCGGCGGCGCAGAGTGCGGCATGGTTGAGCCTCGTCGTACGAGAGGGGACCACCCGTGTCAGGAGCGGTACGCCACTGGCAACCCGGCTACCCGCTGGACCTGGCCCGGACTCTGCTGCCGCTCCGCCGTGGCCCCGCCGACCCCTCCTACCGGACGACCGGCGACGGCGCCGTCTGGCGGGCGTCCCGCACACCGGCCGGGCCGGGGACGCTGCGGCTCGCCGCCCGTGGGGGAGAGGTCGAGGCCCAGGCGTGGGGCCCGGGGGCGGACTGGCTCCTGGAGCGGGTGCCCGCCCTGCTCGGCGCGGACGACGACCCGGCGGGCCTGCTGCTGCCGCCGGGCCCGCTCCGCGAGGCGCAGCGCACCCACGCCGGGGTCCGGCTCACCCGGACCGGTCTGGTGCTGGAGTCGCTGATCCCCGCGATCCTGGAGCAGAAGGTCACCACCGACGAGGCGTACCGCGCGTACCGCACGCTGCTGCGGGATTTCGGCACCCCGGCGCCGGGCCCGGCGGAGGGGATGCGGGTGGCGCTGTCGGCGAGGGAGTGGGCGCTGCTCCCGAGCTGGGAGTGGCACCGGGCGGGGGTCGACCCGAAGCGGTCGGCGACGGTCGTCCGGGTGGCGCGGCTGGCGCCCCGGCTGGAGGAGGCCTCGGGCTTCGCCCACGCGGCGGCATTCGCCCGCCTGACGGCCGTGCCGGGAGTCGGCGAGTGGACGGCGGCGGAGACGCTGCAGCGCAGCAACGGCGACGCGGACGCGGTCTCGGTCGGCGACTTCCACCTCCCCAACCTGGTCGGCTGGGCCCTGGCCGGGCGCCCCCGCAGCGACGACGCCGAGATGCTCGCCCTACTGGCCCCGTATGCCGGCCACCGCCACCGCGTCTGCCGCCTCCTCACCCTGACCGGCGCCCGCGCCCCCCGCTACGGCCCCCGCCTGACCCCGAACGACCACCGCGACCGCTGAGGCAGAGCGGTCACCGCTCCAGGACGTACGCCTCCACCCCGCGCGGGGCCCGAGCCACCGGCGGCTCCGCCGCGCGGCCGACCGCGACGGCGCCCATCGCGTCCCAGCCTTCGGGCAGGCCCAGGACCTGCCGGACCACGTCACGGCA